>NZ_JAIWYX010000009.1 GCF_020251205.1 Arthrobacter sp. M4 | reverse complement strand
CGGCCGAACGCGACGACATCGAAGCCGCCGCCCTGTACGAACTGCTCGAAACCCAGGTAGCCCCCCGGTTCTACGGCGCCAGCGTCTCCGAACACGCCGGTTCCGCCGGACCATCCCAGTCAGTGCCCGAATCCGTGCCTACCCACTGGGTGTCCATGATCAAGCACACCCTTTCCCACCTCGGCCCGGCAGTCTCCGCCGAACGCATGCTCCAGGACTACGTGAACAACCTCTACAGGCCGGCAGCGCTCTCCGGCCGGCGCGCTTCCGCCGAGTCCTACAAGGAAGCCAAGGACCTCGCGGCGTGGGCTTCGAAGGTCCGCGAGGCCTGGCCCGAGCTGCTGGTAGAGCACGTGGACTCCGTAGGTGTCTCCGAGGAACCCCAGGTGGGCGACTCCCTGCAGGTCAACGCCTACGTCGCCCTGCACACCCTCACCCCGGAGGACGTCACCGTGGAAGTCGCCTATGGCCGCGCGGAGGAAAGCGATGAGCTTCGGGATATTGCGGTTGCCGAGCTGCTCCCCACCGATGATCTGGGCCACGGACGCCACCTGTTTGCCGGCTCCGTGATCATCAACCGCCCGGGCTCCTTCGGCTACACCGTCCGGGTGTTCCCGAAGCATCCCGCGCTGGCGACCAAAGCCGAACTAGGCCTCATCGTCAACGCTTAAAACCAAAGGGCCGCCCGTCGATGCACTCGGCGGGCGGCCTTTGGCATTAAGACCACCTAGGGCAAGCAGACAGCGATAATAGCCAAATCCCGTCCCGCATAGGCCTCCGCATCCTGGAGGATTTCGCACACTACTCCGAATGACCTGTCTGCCCTGTAGACCGCAGGCACCTGCCAGATCATCGTGACCGGGGGCTGGTCGTCGTCTGCCACCGAATCGACGAAGTCGTGCAGGGAATCGTTCAGGGCGTCCAAGTTCACTCCGTAGTACTCTGGGAAGTCCAGCACCTGGCCAAAAACCTCAAGAACGCCCGTCTTGCTATCCGCAGGTGGTACAAGAATGGTGCGCCTGCCGGCATCCGAGACCTGCTCACGAAGTTCGTCCAAGGTCCATGTGTCTGCGGAGTAAATCTTCATGGCTAGGTGCGGTAAATATTGATGCTGTAGGCCTGCAGGATGTCCCGCTCACCGGAGGCTACGCGGACTCCCTGGCGAAGGTCGTGAAGATCCGATGTGGTCAGGCGCAGCTCGAACATCCGGTTCCCTGTGCCCTTTTCATTGCTGACCCGGGGTAGGACGAATTTCACGTCCTTGGGGCCACCATTGACCACAACCAATCCTTCAAGGCCACTTTCCTCGGAGCCTAGCAGGAGCTGTACAACACGCTGTGTGGGATCGTTCCATCGGTCCATGGACATTGGCTTTCCTGCAGCGTCGTACCAGTGCAGGTAGGCCTTCTCCTCACGGATGGGGAAATCGTGTGGCTGCTGGGACAGGAACTCCCTGCGAAGCCTGATGACGCGTTTGGTGCTGCGGAGCATGGCGTGCGCCTCGGGGGGCATGGACCAGTCCAACCAGGCGAGCGAGTTGTCCTGGCAATAGGCATTGTTGTTGCCCTGTTGCGTCCTGCCCAGTTCGTCCCCGGCCGAAATCATCGGCACTCCAATGGACACCATGAGTGTGGCCATGAGGTTACGCCGGGCCTGGGCGCGGGCAGCTACGATCCGTTCGTCCTCGGAACGGCCTTCAAAGCCGTGGTTGTAGCTGAGGTTGTCGCTGTGGCCGTCACGGTTCTGCTCACCGTTGGCCTCGTTGTGCTTACGGTCATAGGACACCAGGTCTGCAAGGGTGAAGCCGTCGTGGGCCGTGACGAAGTTGACCGATGCCATGCGCGAACGTCCGGAATGTTCAAACAGCCCGGCGGAGCCGGAGATCACATCGGCGAGTTCACCAGCCGAGCCGCCAGTGCCGCCGGCTTCGATCTTGGCACGGTCTGCGACCCAGAATCGCCGCACCCCATCCCGGAAGTGGTCGTTCCAGTCCTGCCAGCCCACCGGGAAACGGCCGGTCTGCCAGCCGCCAAAGCCAACGTCCCACGGTTCGGCGATGAGTTTGACCTCGGACAAAATGGGATCCGCGGCCAAGGCCACCAAGAAGGGATGCTTGGGATCGAACTCATTGGAAGCGTTCCTGCAAAGGGTCACGGCAAGGTCGAAGCGGAAGCCGTCGATGTGGAATTCGTTGACCCAGTAACGTAGCGAATCCAAGACCAGCTGGACGACCTTGGGCTCGGCGAAATTCATGGAGTTGCCACACCCGGTTGTGTCCAGGTACCGGCCTGCGGCGTCGTGGCGGTAGTAGTGCTTCTCCCCCAGGCCCCGGAAGCTCAGTTCGGGACCGTCGGGGCCGCCTTCGGCCGTGTGGTTGTACACAACGTCGAGCAAGACCTCAATGCCAGCCGCGTGGAGCAGCTTGATCATGCCCTTCAGCTCGTCCTGCACCGCGTGCGGCCCGGCCTTTTGGGCGGATTCCGTGGCGTAGTCAGAGTGCGGCGCGAAAAAGGCTGCGGTGTTATAGCCCCAGTAATTCGTCAGGCCAAGATCCTGCAGGTGCACTTCGTCCACGTGGAAGTGGATCGGCAACAGCTGCACGGCCGTGATTCCAAGGGAAGTCAGGTGCTCGATCATGGCCGGGTGCGCCATGCCGGCGTAGGTGCCGCGAAGTTCCTCGGGAATGTCCGGGTGGAGCATGGTCTGCCCGCGGACATGGGCCTCATAGATGATGGTGTTCCGCCACGGCGTCCCAGGGTGCCGGTCGTCGCCCCAATCGAAGGAGCTGTCCATACGAACGCTTGTGAGGAAGTCGCCGCGCTGGTCGATCCCCCGGCCGTAAGGGTCCAGCAAAAGCTGCTGACCGTCGTCGTCCGCTATTTCCGGCGCCGGAACCGAGACGGGAAGGGCGTCCTCAGCGTCCGCGGGGCGAAAGCCATAGCGGGTCCCCGGGGGCATAAAGTCCACGATCCCGTGATGGACGCCCGAGGTGACGGCAGGGAGGGGCCGGACCTTCCACGAATCGCCGGGAGTCTGGTAAACAATCTCCAGGCGGCTGGCTTCCGGTGCGAAGACAGCCACATTTACGCTGTCCCGGGACATGTGGTCCGCTACAGCGAAACCCGCCCGCGGAACGCTGACCCCGAGCGGCGAGGGCCGCGAGGCGTCCACGGTGGATGCGGTGTCAAGGATCTGCATAACCATCGGTTAAAGCTTAGCGGGAGGGCCAAAATCTCCGTCAGGAGCACCCCAATTATGTCAGCGATCCCCGTTGGCCGCATTGCGGCTTCCCGCGGCGTCGCACGGTTAGGCGCGGAGTACGACGTCGAGGGTCACCGCCAGGTGATTGTCGATCGCCTTCTGGGCGGCGGCTACGTCGCCGTTGGTCAGGGCGTCGACGATCATCTGGTGTTCGTCGCAGACGTTACTCTGCCTGTCCTGGGTGCGGAACAGCGCCTCTACACCAATGAAAACCTGGCGGGTGCGGAGCTTATTGTAGGTCTGGGAGATGAGGTCGTTGTCAGCAGCATCGATAAGGAGCTGATGGAAGTGCTGATCAAGGCGAATGAACTCGGTGGCTTGACCACGCCCGCCTTCGACCAAGCCGTCATGTCCCGCAACGAGGGCCCGCTGCTCATCGAGTGCCCGCCGCATTTTGCCGGTGGGTACAGTTCCGGCCGCGATTGCGGAGGCTGCCGCGTACCGTTCCAGGACTCCCCGAAGTTCGAACAGCTCCGAAATCTGCCGTCCCGAAATCACTGGAATCAGGGCGCCGCGGTTGGGAATCAGTTCGATCAGGCCGTCAGAGACGAGCAGCAGCAGTGCCTCGCGAACCGGGGTCCGGGACACACCCACCTCACGGGCCAGCTCCGCCTCATTGACGAACGTTCCCTGCATTGTAGGGTCAACAAGGATCTGGTCCCTCAAATACTCGTAGGCTTTTTGGCGGCCGCTGGCCGCATCCCCTCGCTGCATACTTTAGGTATACACTAATTCGGAGGTTATTGTGCGTATAGCTATCGCCCAAATCATCACTGGCCGGGATCTGGGCCAAAACCTGGAGCTCCTCGAGGACTACGCGAGGAAAGCCAAGGATGGTGGTGCCGAACTGGTGGTGTTCCCCGAGGCGTCCATGCGCGCGTTCGGCAACTCCTTGGTGGACATTGCCGAGCCCCTGGACGGCCCTTGGGCGCAGCGGGTCCGGGCCCTCGCCTCCGAATTGGGCATAGTGATTGTGGCAGGGATGTTCACGCCGGGCCGTAACGCGGACGGTTCTCCCAACGGAAAAGTCCGCAACACTCTGCTGGTGACCGGCCCCGGCGTCGAAACCAGCTACGACAAGATCCACCTCTTCGACGCGTTCGGCTTTGCGGAGTCGGACACGGTAGACCCGGGTACAGATCCGGTGACGTTCGACGCCGGCGGCCTCACTTTTGGCTTGGGAACTTGCTACGACGTCCGCTTCCCTGCCTTGTTCACAGCCAACGCCCTCCGCGGGGCCGACGTGAATATCGTGTGCGCCTCATGGGGAGCAGGCCCGGGCAAAGTTGAACAGTGGGAACTCCTGACGCGTGCGCGCGCCGTGGACACAACAACGTTTGTGCTCGCCTGCGGCCAGGGAGACCCCGCCACAATCGGACGCGAACAGAAGGGCTCGGCACCCACCGGCGTGGGCCACTCCGCAGTGATCTCCCCCTTCGGCGCCCCGCTGGACTCCCTGGAAGGGGAACCAGGCCTCCTCTTCGCAGACCTGGACCCCGACGTCGTCAAGGAAGCCCGAACAACCCTCCCGGTGCTGGCCAACCGAGTCGAGTTCTAGCGACCCTTCACTGAGCAGAGCGCTGGCGGGAGACTTCGTAGAGGGAGATACCCACGGCCATGGAGGCGTTCAGCGACTCCATGGCGGAGTCGATAGGGATCGACACGATTTGGTCGCAGTTTTCGCGGACCAGGCGGCTGAGGCCCTTGCCTTCGGAGCCTACGACGATGCAGACCGGCTCCGTGGCCAAGGTGAGGTCCGGGAGTGAAACATCGCCGCCGCCGTCGAGACCAAGGACGAAGATGCCCATGTCCTTGTACTGCTTCAGCGTGTTGTTCAGGTTGGAGGCCCGGGCGACCGGGACGCGTACTGCGGCGCCGGCGCTTGTCTTCCAGGCAGCCGCGGTGACCCCAACGGAGCGCCGCTCGGGCACCACAACGCCGTGTCCGCTGAAGGCGGAGACGGAGCGGATGATCGCTCCGAGGTTGCGGGGGTCGGTGATGCCGTCGAGCGCCACGATCAGCGGAGCATTGGCAATGTGCCCCTTCTTCCACTTGGCGACGGTCTCTTCGGCAAGCTCGTACGCGTCGGCGTACTCATACGGCGGGATCTGCAAGGCCAGGCCCTGGTGTACGGCGTCATCGGTCAGCCGGTCGAGCTCCGGTTTGCCGGTTTCCATCAGCGGGATGCCGCGTTCGGCCGCAATCCTGAGGGATTCCTTGACGCGGTCGTCCATTTCGATGCGGGTGGCTATGTGGAGTGCTTTGGCAGGCACGCCCGCGCGAAGGGCCTCGACGACGGAGTTGCGGCCGGTCACGAACTCTTCCGTTGCACGGCCCTTTGGGCCGGTGCCTGCCCGGCTCGGCCGACCAGTTGCGCCGGGGCGCTTGGCTGCGGCGCGTTCGGCCAGCTGCTTGTTGCGGTACGCCTTGTGGTAGACGCGGTCCTCCGCCTTGGGCGTGGGGCCCTTGCCTTCGAGGGCCTTGCGCCCGTGGCCGCCGGTACCCACGGTGGGGCCCTTTTTTGTTCCCTTGCGGATTGCGCCGGGGCGACCGTGGTTGGCCATGATTCCACCCTTGATTGAAATGAATAAGTCTGATGTCCAGTCTACTGACTCAGGTCAGCAGCCCCGGGCCCGGTGCCCAGTGGTGCGAAAACCGCGCGATCAATCGCGTTTCAGGCTCCAGGTGGCACCTTCCACGCCGTCCTCTACCACGATGCCGGCTGCGGTGAGCGTGTCCCGGATCGCGTCGGAAGCAGCCCAGTCCTTTGCTTGCCGTGCTTCGGCACGTGCCGCCAGTTGCGCTTCGACGAGCACTTCCAAGGCCTTCAGCGTCTGGGTGTTCTCTTCAGCCTCACCCCGGGCATCGTTCAAGCCCAGGACGGTTGTCATGGCCAAGACAGCTTGCAGGGCCTCCTGCACACCGTTATCGTCGCCGTTTGCCAGGGCGGTGTTGCCCGCGCGGACGGTCTCGTGCAGCACACCGAGTGCCTGCGGCACGTTGAGGTCGTCGTCCATGGCGGCCCCGAACGCCTCGGGCACCGGGTTCGATTCGGCGTCGGCGGTGAACTCACCACCGAACTTCTTGCGCGCTTTGGCGATAAAGCCATAAACACGCTCGACGGCGGCAGATGCCTCCTGCAGCGAAGTCGGCCGGTAGTCAAGGATTGAGCGGTACTGCGCCTGCCCGAGGTAATACCGAACGACGCGCGGGGTCGCGAGCTCGAGCATTTCAGCGGGGCTGACGGTGTTGCCGACGGACTTGGACATTTTCTCGCCCTCGTACGTCACCATTCCGTTGTGCATCCAGAAGTTGGCGAACTTGTTGCCGGCGGCTTGCGACTGGGCCATTTCGTTCTCATGGTGCGGGAACCGCAGGTCAAGTCCGCCGCCGTGGATGTCGAAGCTTTCGCCGAGGTATTTGCTGGCCATGGCGGAGCACTCAAGGTGCCAACCGGGACGGCCGGTACCCCATGGCGAAGTCCAGCTGGCCGTGATTGGTTCGCCGTCCTTCCAGCCTTTCCAAAGCGCAAAGTCGCGGGGATCCTTCTTGCCGCGGGGATCCGCGTCCGGGGCGGCCTGCATGTCTTCGATCTTTTGCCTGGTGAGGGAGCCATAGTTTTCCCAGGAGCGCACATCGAAGTACACATCCCCGGAATCATCCAGTGCCGTATAAGCGTGGCCCCGGTCCATGAGCTGTTGAATGAGGGCGTGCATCTCCGGAATGTGTCCGGTGGCGCGGGGCTCATACGTAGGCTTCTGGACACCCAAGGTCTCGTAGGCATCTTCGAAGGCCTGCTCGTAGCGGTAGGCAAGGGCCCACCACTCCTCGTTGGGAAGCGCAGTGGGTTCTTCAGCCCAGTCCGGCCCGAACGACATCGCTGATTTGGCCAGGATTTTGTCGTCGATGTCCGTGACGTTGCGCACCACTGTCACGTTGAGTGCCCGGTAGGACAGCCAGCGGGTCAGTTGGTCGAAGGCGATCGCGGAGCGAATATGCCCCACGTGCGGCATGCCCTGGACCGTGGCGCCGCAGTAGTAGACACTCGCCTTGCCCGGTACGAGGGGAACGAAGTCGCGGACTTCGGCGGTTGCAGTGTCGTAAAAGCGCAGTGTCACCGCTTTAGGTTATCCGATGCTGAAGCGCTGGGAACCTACTTGCACACCTCGCCGATCTTGTTATTCAACGTTGCCAGCTCGTTCGTCTGCTCCGGCGTCCGGGTTCCCAGGGATGTTCCGGCGGCCTTCTTCATGATGTCCGCCATCTTCTGGATGTGCTGTGAGATCTCCGGGGCTACCTTGTCCGCGACTTCCTGGTAATGCCTGGCGATCTGGTCCGATTGCTGCTGCTGGTTCCCCGTGGGCTTGAACGTGTCATTGTTCAGGTAGGCACAGCTGTCTTTGACGTTCATGCGGTTGCTTCCGGGGGCGCAGCCAGCCAGCATCAGGGAGGCAGCTATGGCTGCCGCGGCGACGGCTGTGGTGTGCTTCTTCATGTTTTCTCGCTTCATCATCTGAATTCCTCGGAGTAGGCGCCGGTGTCACTTTCCGGTTTCACCGGATACACGAGTGCTGTGGCAACCGCCGAAATACCCTCACCACGGCCGGTGAAGCCAAGGCCATCGCTGGTGGTGGCGGTGACACTCACCGGTGCACCAGCGGCCTCGGACAACACGCGCTGGGATTCCTCCCGGCGGGGACCGAACTTCGGCCGGTTGGCGACGAACTGCACCGCCACGTTGCCGATCTCAAAACCGGCGGCGCGCACAATGCGGGCGGCTTCGGCCAGGAGCACGACGCCGGATGCCCCGGCGAATTCGGGACGGTCCGTGCCGAAGTGAGTGCCCAAGTCGCCAATGCCGCACGCAGAGAAGAGCGCGTCAGCAGCGGCATGGGCCACGGCGTCGCCGTCGGAATGTCCGGCCAGGCCACGCTCGCCTTCCCACAGCAGCCCTCCCAGCCAGAGCGGCCTGGGGTGGTCCTCAGCGGTGTAGGCGTGCACGTCCACGCCGATGCCGGTACGGGGCAGCAGCAATGATTCCTCCATGGTTGGTCTGTTGTGGTGACCGGGCTAAGCCGCAAGCAGCGGTTAGCCCTCCACGAATCGCATTCCGAGTGGACCCTCAAGCAATCCCTCGGCGATGATCAGGTCCAGCGGCGTGGTGATCTTCAACGACTGGCTGGCGCCCCGTACCGCATGTACTGGAACGCCCATCAGCTCTACGAGCATCGCATCATCGGTCACGGCCGCGGACTGCGCGTCGTCGAAATCCAAGGCAGCCTCGTGGGCCCGCCGGAGCGTCTCCAGGCTGAACCCTTGTGGGGTCTGCACCGACCGCAGCACCTCCCGCTGAGCCGTGCCGGTCACAAGTTCGGGGGCTATGCGTGCGTCGTCGCCATCCGTTGCCACCACGGTCTTGACGGTGTCGACGACGGGTATCACTGGGATGACTGCCTGGGCTCCGGCGGCCAGCGCCTCGGCTACACGATGGAAAACCACGTCAGGCGTCAGCGCACGGGCAGCATCGTGCACCAGTACGGCTTCGGTGCCATCCGCCAAAGCTGCCAGTGCGGCCCGCACGGAGTCCGCCCGGGTAGCTCCGCCGCTGACTACGGTAATCTCCGGCACACCGTCAGGTTCGGCGTCTCCGTCCGATCCGTCGTCGCCAAGCAACTCGGCGCGGAATTCCTGGCACAGGGAGCGCAATTGCTCGTCACCCTTGGGGACTGCTACGCAGATCTGCCGCGCGATCCCGGCGGCCGCCACTCCCCGGAGGGCATGCGTCAAAATGGCCTCGCCCCCCAGCGGGACACGCGCCTTGGGCATGCCGTACCCCAGCCTTTCGCCGGAACCGGCAGCTACGACTACGACGGCGATGGCAGGTGACGTCGGTGGGAGACTCATGCGTCCAAGCCTACGTGGTGAAAAAAGAAACCCCGGTGGCAATAACCACCGGGGTTCAATTCTTTAGGAAGCAAGAACCTCGTCGAGGACGCTCGCAGCCTTCTCTTCGTCCGTCTTCTCAGCTAGGGCCAGTTCCGAAATCAGGATCTGACGGGCCTTGGCTAGCATTCGCTTCTCACCCGCAGAAAGCCCGCGGTCGTGATCGCGGCGCCAAAGGTCGCGAACAACCTCAGCAACCTTGATGACGTCGCCGGAAGCCAGCTTCTCCAGATTTGCCTTGTATCGCCGTGACCAGTTGGTGGGCTCTTCAGTGAACTCGGCACGAAGCACATCAAATACGTGCTCCAAACCTTCCTTGCCCACTACATCCCGGACCCCAACCAGGTCCACGTTCTCTGCTGGAACTTCAATGGTCAGATCACCCTGAGCCACTCTGAGCTTGAGATACATCTTCTCTTCGCCCTTAATTGTGCGCATCTTGATTTCTTCAATTTTGGCTGCGCCGTGGTGAGGGTAAACTACTGTCTCGCCGACCTCAAAAACCATGTGGACTTTCCCCTTTCCCGCAGACTAGTTTATCACGGTTCAGGTATACGACCGGCCGCGGCAGGGGCCCTGTGCCGCGGAATGACGCGGAAGACGGGCCCAACCGGTACCAGCCAGCCCCTTGACGCGAGCTGGGAAAGGTGCTTTGGGCAAGCAATCAGTGCCCGGCGAGTGTATGCTGAAGCGCCCGGAATGTGTCCCGGCCGAATCCTTGTTTCAGGTACTTTGCCGATAGGCTATGCCTGAAAAGCATTCCAACCCCCTTAGAGGAGTACGTGTCGTGCGCATTACTGCGATGAACCGCGTCCAGCGCGGAAAGCTGGTCCTGGCAGCGGCCGCCGTTGGCGTCGGCCTGCTGTCCGTGACGGGCTGTGGCTACATCAACGCACAGCAGACCACACACCAGTACGCAGCCTCGGACGGCATCCGCGAGGACTTCGGTCCTTTCCAGCTGCGCAACATCGTGATCGTGTCTGAGGGCGAAGGCAAGCCCGGACGTGTCATCGGCGCCGTGTACAACACTTCAAAGTCCGATGCGACACTGACCATCAAGGGCTCCGGCGGCTCCCAGACTTCGGTGTCGGTGAAGGCCGGGGCCTACACACTCCTTAACGACAGCACCGACGCTGCAACGCTGAGCAATGCCGGCGGCAAGCCCGGCTCGCTGGCCCCCGTGACGCTGAGCGCCCCCGGCACCAGCGCCCGCGAAATCAAGGTTCCGGTAATGGACGGCACCTTGGCCGAATACAAGACCTACCTGCCCACTCCGTCGGCCACCCCGACGTCGACGAGCACTTCCACGTCTACCGGCTCGCCGACGTCCACCTCCACGGCCCACGCCACCGCTACTGCTGGCCACTAACCGGAAGTAACGGCGCAAGGCGGCTGCCGCCGTCGACGTTGACACAGAACTAAAGAGTATGGGCCCCCTCCGCGGAGGGGGCCCATACTCTTATCCAAGCCGTTCTGTCAGCTGCTGAGTGCCACTTGCGCAGCTCACGCAGCCGGCAGATCAGGGCTCAAACTTGTATCCCAGTCCACGCACTGTCACCAGGTAGCGCGGAGCCGAAGGATCGGGCTCGATTTTGCTACGGAGCCGCTTGACGTGCACGTCCAAGGTCTTGGTGTCGCCAACGTAGTCGGATCCCCACACGCGGTCGATCAGCTGCCCGCGGGTCAGCACCCGGCCGGAGTTACGCAGGAGCATCTCCAGGAGTTCGAACTCCTTCAACGGCAGGGACACTTGTTCCCCGCCCACGCTGACAACATGGCGTTCGATGTCCATTCGAACGGGCCCTGCCTGGACCGTTGTGGTGATAAGTTCCTCGGGTTCGCCCTGCCTGCGGAGGACCGCCCGTACTCGGGCAACCAGCTCACGGGAAGAGTACGGCTTGGTGACATAGTCGTCAGCGCCGAGTTCCAGGCCTACGACCTTGTCGATCTCCGAGTCCTTGGCCGTGAGCATAATGACCGGCACGCTGGAGCGCTGACGCAGTTGACGGCAGACCTCTGTACCCGGTGTACCTGGCAACTGCAGGTCAAGCAGGACCAGGTCTGCTCCGTTCCGATCGAATTCGACCAGGGCATCGCTGCCGTTATCCACTACCTCGACTTCGAACCCTTCCTTGCCCAAAAGGTAGGAAAGGGGATCGCTGAACGATTCCTCGTCCTCGACGATGAGAATCCTGCTCACGTACTGGCTCCTTGCTCGCGGGCGTGCTGTACGCCCTTCGTTGGTGCTGTGCCGGCCTCGCTGGCGGCCGGCGGAAGGTGATGGGCACCCGCCGGTGAGTGACCCGCGGCCCCGGATGTCCCGGCGTCGTCCCCGTTTTGTTCTTCTTCCATCTCCGGTAACCGCATGGTGAAGGTGGAACCCTGTCCCGGCTGGGACCACAATGTCACTTCGCCGCCATGGTTGGAGACGACATGCTTGACGATGCTCAAGCCGAGGCCCGTGCCGCCCGTCTGCCGGGATCGCGCTGCATCCACACGGTAGAAACGCTCGAAGACGCGTTCTTGATCCTCAGGGCTCAAGCCTTCGCCCTGGTCTGTCACCGAGATGGCGATGACGCCTTCCTTGGCGCGAGCGCCGATGCCCACGCGCGTATTGGGAGGCGAATACCTGATGGCGTTGTCAATGAGGTTGCGCAGGGCAGTGACCAGGAGATCGGGATCGCCGTAAACCCTGCCTTCCACCTTGCTGCCCACCACCATCGTGATGTTTTTGGCGTCGGCTGGAAGCTGGGAGCGGTCCACGGCCTCGGCGATGACGGCATTGATGTCAACGGGGCGGCCCTCGCGGACCACGTCGGTGCCCTGCAAACGGGACAATTCGATGATGTCCTGCACTAGCGCAGACAAGCGGGTTGATTCCTTATGCATGCGTTTCGCAAACCGGCGAACGGCTTCCTCGTCGTCCGGCGATGCTTCCAGTGCCTCGGCAAGGAGTGAAATCGCACCCACGGGCGTCTTCAGCTCATGCGACACGTTGGCGACAAAGTCGTTGCGGATGGCTTCGGTGCGGGTGATCTCCGTGCGGTCGTCAGCGAGCAGGAGGATGTACTCCCAGCCAAGCTGCGCTGCCCTGACCTGGACCACGATTGTGCTGGAGCCCAGCGGACCACGCGGCAACTCAAGCTGCTCCTCCAGGATCACGCCGTCACGACGGACCTTGCCGATCATGTCCAGCAGCTGCTTGTGCACTACTGTGTGCCCGCGGACCAGTCCGTAGGCGTAGGCTGCTGGACTGGCCCGGACCACGCCGTCGATTGCGTCAACAACAACAAACGCCTTGCCGACGACCGAAAGCACCTCGGCGCTGCCTTCCGGCAACATCGGTTCAGTGGATTCGACGTCGGTGATCTTCCGCTGCCGCTCGCTCACCCGGAACGCAAGCACGCCAAAGACGCCAAGCGACAGGCCGACAAGGCCGGCGATGACACCGATGAGCACTGGATCCACAGCTCCAGCTTAGGTGCTGCTCACTGCCGCGGAGGCGAATATCCATATTTGGCGGGCGGGTTCAGCTAACGTTCATCTAATGGTGCTTAACAGTTCATAGATCACTGACACTGTAATTAGTTGGACTATTGGATCCAGCGCTTCGGCATGCCCGAACCAGGGTCCGGGACGATGTGCCACAAGGAAAGGACACCTACGTGCGCAAGGTTTTTCAGGAAGAGCTCACCCAAGTTGGTGAGGACCTCATCGAGATCTCAAAGCTGGTGACCGAGGCGATCACAAAGGCCACGAACGCGTTCGAGGGTGCCGACATCGACATTGCCCAGGATGTCATCGCTGCTGACGCCCGGATCGATTTCCTCCAGACCAGCCTGGACGAGCGGGCGATCGACATTTTGGCTCTCCAGGGCCCCGTGGCCAGCGACCTTCGAATGATTGTGGGATCACTGCGCATGAGCGCCTCGCTGGAGCGCATGGGTGATCTTGCGCGCCACGTCGCCCAGCTCGCCCGGCTCAGGTTCCCGGCCACGGTCATTCCAGCCTCCCTTACGAACACCTTCCGGGACCTGGCCCGCCTGGACATTGAGTTGGCCGGAAAGGTCACTGAACTGCTGGAAACCCGGGACCTGGAAGTAGCCCGGGAAATCCTCAAGATCAACATCACGGTGGACGACCTGCACCTGGGTGTCTTCAGGGCCATTGCCGCCCACGACTGGAACGAGACGCCCGCCACCACCGTGGACGTCGCCCTGGCAAGCCGCTACTTCGAACGCTTCGCGGACCACGGCGTTTCCGTAGCCCGCAAGGTCACCTACCTGGTGACCGGCGAATGGCAGCCGCAGGGCTTCGGCGACGGCTAAACCCACGCCAAGCACGAAAGCGTCCGGTCACCTTGGGGGTGACCGGACGCTTTCGATTAACCGCGGAGCCAGGATCCCGGCTGAGCTGCGTCTAAGGTTGGGCCACACCGTCAGGGTTCCCTGGCCGAGCTTGCGAGGCCAGGGGGACGGTGGGGAGGAACGACCGAGCAGCCAGCGGGATTCAGGCGGAGCCCTACTTCTTGCCCTGCGCAGCCACTGCCTTGATGGATTCGGCTGCCGCTTCCGGGTCGAGGTAGGTGCCACCCGGGTTGAGCGGATTGAAGTCCTCGTCGAGCTCGTATACCAGCGGGATGCCAGTGGGAATGTTCAAGCCCGCGATGTCTTCGTCGCTGATGCCGTCCAGGTGCTTCACCAGTGCTCGCAGGGAGTTGCCGTGCGCTGTGACCAGGACCGTTTTGCCGGCCTTGAGGTCTTCCTTGATGTCCGATTCCCAGTACGGCAGGAGGCGGACCAGCACGTCCTTGAGGCACTCGGTGCGCGGCAGCGCGTCACCCAGATCGGCGTAACGCGGGTCGTTCGCCTGGGAAAACTCGCTGTCGTCGGAGAGTGCCGGCGGCGGGGTGTCGTAAGACCGGCGCCATTCCATGAACTGGTCTTCGCCGAATTCGGCCAGGGTCTGCGCCTTGTTCTTTCCCTGCAGGGCGCCGTAGTGGCGCTCGTTGAGGCGCCAGTCGCGCTTGACGTCGATCCAGCCGCGGTCCGCCTTGTCCAGGGCGATGTTCGCTGTGTTGATGGCCCGCTTCAGGCGGGAGGTGTAGAGGATGTCCGGGAGAATGTTGTTCTCAACCAGGAGCTCCCCGCCACGGAGGGCTTCCGCACGGCCTTGGTCATTAAGATCGACGTCCACCCAGCCGGTGAACAGGTTCTTGGCGTTCCAGTCGCTGTGACCGTGCCGCAGCAGAATCAGCTTGTAAGTCATGGTTGTCATCCTAACCGAGCGCATCCCGGCGTTGCCGGGCGTTACGGACGGCCCAGGATGAACAGTTGGCGACGTCAGGGAGCACCGGCACTCCCGCTACCCTTGGATGGTGGTGCAAAAGGCTGAACGGGTGCGGGGCAGGCAGGGAAAACCCGTCGGCAACATCACCCGGGGCACCACCAGCCCCAACCGTATGCGACGCCTTGACCGCTGGCTGGCCGGACCACAGTCCTGGCGGCTTCGCGCCGCCGTCGACCCTTTGGTGGTGGATCTGGGCTACGGCGCCTCGCCAGCCACCGCCGTCGAACTCTTTGAACGCCTCAAGGCGGTAAGGCAGGACGTCAAGGTGTGCGGCGTGGAGATCGAACCTGGACGGGTGGAGGCTGCTAAGCCGCTGGAACGGCCCGGGCTATCCTTCGCGCTGGGCGGCTTCGAGGTGCCTGTTCCCGGTTCACCCGTCCTGGTTCGCGCGTTCAATGTGCTGCGCCAGTACAACGAGGCGGATGTTGGCTCCATCTGGTCCCTGGTCCAGTCCCGATTGTCCAGCAACGGACTCTTCATCGATGGGACTTGCGACGAAATCGGGCGCCGCATGACGTGGGTGGCCCTTGACCGGCACCAGCCACTGAGCCTCAGCATCTCGGTGCGGTTCGGCAGCATGGAATTGCCGTCCGACGTCGCCGAACGACTGCCTAAAGCCCTCATCCACCGGAATGTTCCGGGCGAAAAGATCCACAGCTACCTGCAGGCTTTGGACCGGGCCTGGTTGGAAGCTGCGCCGCTGGCGGCGTTCGGAAAGCGCCAGCGCTGGGCAGCGATGTGCCGCGGAATGCTCGACGCCGGGTGGCCGCTTATCGATGGGCCGTCACGATGGCGTCTGGGTGAGGTGACGGTGGGGTGGGAGTCAGTCGCCCCCGACTAGTGCCTTGCGGAGGCCAGCCCTACCAAGGACCATACGGACCGGTGCTGCGGTTGCCGCCGCGGCCGGTTTCCCTGACTGCCGGACGCACATCGGCGAGGTAGACGCTGGATGCGGTTACGGCGATCAGGCCAAAAAGTCCCAGTCCGCCGGGGCTGCCGGAGAGCACCGTGATGAGGCCAACCGCAGCCGCACCACCGGTCAGTGCCAGCCAGAACGGCTTAGTCCGCTTGGACGCTGCTTCGAAGGCGTTCGGCCTGTGCCGGAGGCAATCGACGAATGCCCACAGCTCGAGTCCGAAGGCCACAAGGCCCATCACATAGAACACGAAACTCTGCACTACATCGATCAGCATTTTTCCGTCCACTCCCCCAGCCTAGCTGTCCAAGGACTTCAGCGCTTGTTCGAGGTCGGCCCAGAGATCTTCGACGTTTTCAATGCCAACACTGAGCCGAATCAGGTTGTCCGGGACGCTGTGCGGTTCAGCGGCGTGGCGGCGGCGGCGCTCGATGAGTGACTCCACGCCACCCAAGGAAGTGGCAGGCAGCCAGAGTTCCAGGGCTGCGATTAGTCGGTCCGCCGCATGGGCACCGCCCCCTCGCCGGTCCCCGGAAATTTGGATACACAGGATGGATCCAAACCCTTTCATCTGCGCCTTGGCCCGTTCATAGCCGGGGTCGCTGGGCAGTCCCGGGTAGCGGATGGCCTCCACACGGGGGTGGTCCTTCAACCGTTCCGCCAGGATGGCTGCGGAAGCCTGGGAACGTTCGATCCGGAGCGCAAGGGTCCGCAAGCCGCGCAGGGCCAGGAAGGCTTCGAACGGACCGGCGATGCCTCCGTGGACGATGCGGTGGTGGAGCAGGGAGGCCCGCAGTTTAGGGTCGGACGTCACCAAGGCACCGAGTACGACGTCGGAGTGGCCCGCCAGGTATTTGGTCACCGAGTGCAGGACAATGTCCGAGCCAAAGCTCAGCGGCTGCTGCACTAGCGGGGTGGAGAAGGTGTTGTCAGTAACAACAATCGCGCCAACGGCGTGGGCGGCCCCGGTCAGCTCGGAAACCTCGGCGATGCCCAGCATAGGGTTGGTGGGGCTTTCCAACCAGAGCATGGAGGCGGGTTTACCGCCGTCGGGGGCGATCATGGCTTTAACGGCGTCGGTGTCCGCAATGTCCACGGTACGGAGCTCAAGGAAGCCTTTGTCAGCGAGTTCGCCAGCCATCATGAGCGAGCCGGAGTAGCTATGCGAGGGCATGACCACTGCTCCGCCTGCGGGAACCAGCGATAGCGCCGAGCTGACAGCCGCCAGGCCTGAGGCATAGAGCAATCCGGGGAGCGCAGCGCCTTCAAGCTGTGCAAGGGCTTCCTCAAACGGGTCCCATGTGGGGTTGGAGTAGCGTCCGTACCCACGATCATGGTCGCCCAACGGTCCGGTGCCAAAATACGTGGAGGACAGCACGATCGGCGGATTGACTGGCGCGTCGTGGCCGCGGTCAGGCCGGCCGGCGGCTACCACCACGGTTTCAGGAGACAATGCCGCCGCGCGTTCCTCGGAAAGACTCATGCCTCCAAGCCTACGTGCGGGCGCGTCGGCCAAGGTAACTGTGCAGGCGAGTGCCGATGTGGGGCTGTCAGTGATCCTCGATAGGCTAGAGCAGTGAAGATCAACAGTCCTGGCACGCCCTACTTTGGCGAAGCAGGCGCCAGCGCGCACGGTGATAGAAACACTCCCAGCGTGACTGACGGACAGGGCAGCGGACTGTTCATCGCTTTTGAGGGCGGCGACGGCGCAGGAAAATCCACCCAGGCGGCAAGGCTTGCCGAGTCGTTGGAAGCGATGGGCTGCAGTGTCCTGCGTACGCGCGAACCCGGCGGTACACCCATCGGCGAGAAATTGCGGTCCCTTGTGCTGGACCACGGCAACGGCACCATCGATACGCGGACCGAGGCCCTTATGTTCGCGGCGTCACGGGCGGCACACGTAAGCCAGGTCATCGTCCCCGCCCTGGCGAGGGGCGTCGTCGTTATTACGGACCGCTACATCGACTCCTCGGTGGCCTATCAGGGCGCCGGGCGAGGGCTGGGCACGGAGGATGTCCGCAGACTCAACGAATGGGCCACGGAAGGACTTTGGCCAGACCTTACTGTGCTGCTGGACGTCGAGCCAGGACATGGCAGGGAACGCCGTACAGCTGGCGCCGCGGCAGAGGACAGGCTGGAATCCGAGCCCGACGACTTCCATGCACGAATCCGTACTGCATTCCTGGACCTTGCGGAAACGCGTCCGCGTGAATACCTGGTGCTCCCGGCCAACCGACCCATAGACGAGCTGGCGGCAGCCATCCTGGAACGGGTGAAGGCGCTGCTCGGGGCGTCCAGATGACGGTCTGGGACGACCTCCAGGGCCAGGCGCCCGTTGTGGCACAGCTGCGCCAGGCGTCCCAGGGCGAGGGGCTCACCCACGCGTGGCTATTCACCGGTCCGCCAGGCTCGGGCCGATCCAACGCTGCCAAAGCCTTTGCCGCTGCACTGAACTGCGAGCAGGACGACGTCACCCTCAGGGGCTGCGGGGAATGCCATACCTGCCACACGATCCTTGGCGAAACGCACTCCGACGTCACGTTCGTGCGGACTGAGAAGCTGACCATCACCATTGCGGAGGCCCGCGAGCTGGTGGCCAAGGCCGGGGACCGCCCCTCGACCGCACGCTGGAGGATCATCGTCGTCGAGGATGCAGACCGGATGCCGGAACGCACCACCAACGTGCTGCTGAAAGCCATCGAGGAGCCGACGCCGCGAACCATCTGGATGCTGTGTGCACCGTCTCCGGCAGATGTACTGGTCACTATCCGCTCGCGCTGCCGGCCCGTCACCCTGAGGCTCCCGCCAGCGGCCGACGTCGCGGCCCTTTTGGTGAGGCGCGACGGCGTCGACCCTGAACTGGCCGAGCGGGCCGCACGGGCGGCCCAAAGCCACATCGGAATCGCCCGCCGCTTGGCACAGGATGCCGGTGCCCGGGAGCGAAGACTTGAAACCGTGCGGGCTCCCCTGCAACTGCGGGGCGTTACCGCCGCCATCATGATGGCCGAAAAACTGGTGAAGATCGCCACTGACGAGGCGGACAGCTCCAACGTGGAACGCGACGCCGCTGAGAAGGCCGCGTTGCTGGCCAGCTTGGGGGCTCCGGACACGGGGACGCTTCCGCCCGCCATGCGCAGCCAGCTGAAGCAGCTTGAGGACGACCAGAAGCGCCGGGCCAAGCGCTCCATCACGGATTCACTGGACCGGACGCTCACGGATCTGCTTTCCTTCTATCGCGACGTCCTTGTCATTCAGCTGGGGAACGCCGTGGACTTGGTCAACGTTGAACTGAGGGGCGAGCTGGAGGAATACGCGGCTCGCACAACCCCGGAGACCACGCTCGCCAGGATGGACGCGGTCAACACTGCGCGAGTCCGGATCACCACCAGCAACGTCGCGCCTTTGCTGGCTGTTGAGTCCATGGCCACCAGCCTGATCCAAAAGTAGCCTGCCCACCCGCCAGCCCTGCCCCGAGACGCGTAGCAGCTCGCCACGCGGTCAGCCTAGGAGAACAAGCATGAATCCCGCTCGACGACGGACCACAGCTCCCGCCGCCACAGCCGGCATGCGCCGCAGGAACCTCAAGCGGGTCCTGTCCCTTATGGCCGCTGCCATCGTTGCAACCCTGGTACTCAGTGGCTGCGTGTTCTCCTGGTCACCGCCTTCGTCGGACACCCAAAAGAATTCGGCAGGCGCTGATCCTTCGATCGTGGCTTCCGCTCCCAAGGGTCTGGAAGAGTTCTACTCGCAGCGGGTGGACTGGACATCCTGCGAGAAGGGGTTCCAATGCGCCAACATCAAAGTGCCGCTGGACTACTCCAAGCCCGATGCCGGCAACATCACCATCGCGGCCATCCGCCTCGCCAGTAAGGGAACCAAAAAGGGGTCGCTCCTGGTGAATCCCGGCGGCCCGGGCGCATCCGGCTATGACTTCGTCAAAGACGCTGGGCAGTCGCACTTCACCAACAAGCTGCGTTCCAACTACGACCTGGTTGGCTTCGACCCCCGCGGAGTGAAGCGCTCGGCACCCGTAAAGTGCCTTACTGACGCGGAGCGGGACGCCAATAGGCAGCAGAACTTCCGCTTGGACACGGATCAGGGCCTCGATGCCGCCATGGCAGACAACCGGAATATCATCACCAAATGCGTTGATAAGACGGGGCCTGTTTTGGCGCACATCGACACGCAGAGTGCGGCAAAGGACCTGGATGTCCTGAGGGCCGTGCTGAACGACGCGAAGCTGAACTACATCGGCTTTTCCTACGGGACGTTCCTAGGCTCCACCTACGCCAGCCTCTTCCCGGACAACGTTGGCCGGGTGGTCCTTGACGGCGCCGTCGACCCCTCGCTCAGCAACGAGGAGCTCACGTCCGGCCAGGCCAAGGCCTTTGAGAAGGCCATCCACAGTTACGTGGCCTATTGCCTCAACAATGCCGGATGCCCCCTCAGCGGCACCGTCGACGACGGCGTGCAGCAGATCCGTGACCTGATCGCCGCGGTCGACCAGACCCCCAGAAGGGCCAGCGACGGACGACTGGTCACCGGAACGGCGTTTGTAAGCGGCGTGATTACGCCCCTCTATAACAACGAAAACTGGCCTGTGCTTACGCAGGCACTGGAAAGCGCCATGCAGGGTGACGTCACCCCAATGCTGCGTGTAGCCGACTTCGCAGCCGACCGCAGCCCCGACGGCACCTACAGTTCCAACTCGACGTTCGCCTTCAACTCGATCAACTGCCTCGACTACCCCATGGTGAGCGACACCGCCAGCATGCGTGCTGAAGAGGCAAGGCTAAAGCAGGATTCTCCAACCTTCGGGTACTTCTTCGCATACGGCGGCATCAACTGCAAGGAATGGCCCTACAAGCCAGTGCGAACGCCCGGCCCCGCCAAATACACGGGTGACTCCCCGATCGTGGTGATCGGCACCACCGGCGACCCCGCAACCCCTGTCCAATGGGCGTCGTCGTTGCGCGATCAGCTGGGCAAGGCCTCACTGCTCACATGGAAGGGCGAGGGCCACACAGCCTACGGGCGCTCCAACTCCTGCGTCGCCAACGCGGTGGACAACTACTTGGTGGATGGAAAGGTTCCGTCGGACAAGACCACGTGCTAGGGCGTGCGGGGCTCCAGGAGTGCCGGCAAGTCCTTGACTGAACCCACGACGGCGGTGGCACCCGCTGTGCGCAGCGTCGCCTCTGAGTGCTGGCCGGTCAGGACTCCGGCCACCACGGACGCCCCGGCGCGCAATCCGGACAGCACATCGGCACTGGTATCACCCACCACCGCGACGTTCCTGACGTCGTCGAGGTCCAAGGCGAGCACGGCCGTAAGGATCATGTCCGGGTAGGGGCGGCCCCGACCCGCGTCCGCAGGGCAAAGACTCAGGTCAGCCAGTCCCATCCAGCCAAGGGACTCCAGCACCACGTTTTGCGTGTGGCGGCCAAAGCCTGTGGCCAAGCAGACCTTGATTCCTGCGTCGCGCATCCACGCTATGGTTTCCTCGGCCCCAGGGATCGGTTTGATCCCACCGTGGGCGATGAGTTCGTCGTAGGCCTGCTCGAACAGCTTGTTGGCGTTCCGGGCGGTGTCAGGGTCCTCGAACAGATGGCTGAAAACGGCCATTTTGGAGTAGCCCATGGTTTCGCGCGTGTAAGCGAGCATGTCCTCGAACCTCGCGGAACCGGGCTCCACCCCGGACTCGGCAAGGGCCAAAGACATTGCCCGTTCGGTGCGGCCTCCGTCCGTTACCGTGGTGCCCACCATGTCCAGGACTGCCAGGCTCAGGTGTTGCTCGGACGCGCTCCCACCGCCATGCCGATGTGCCCGGAAAGTACTGATGTCCATGCGCGTTCCGCCCTCCTGGAAATCGGCCGCGTGTGGGGTGCGGCCACGGTAGGTTTCAGCGTCCACCCGGCGCAGAACGGCGGCCTAAACCCTGCCGGACGGATGGATGAACAGTGAAACAACGGCTGACCTTGGAAAACCGTCGACCGTTGGGCAGCGGAGCGCGTTTGGCCCATGCTCAAGGCGGTCCGAACAGCCACCACCGGCGGCTAGCTCGTTTTGACCTTGGCGCTGGGGCTCAACTACAGTTGTGTCTTGCGTGATCAGCCGGAAACGGCGATTGCACGCGGTGCCTCCTTAGCTCAGTCGGTAGAGCGTCTCACTCGTAATGAGAAGGTCGCCGGTTCGATTCCGGCAGGAGGCTCAGCTTCCTGAAATGGCGGTGGACTTCGGTCCGCCGCCATTTTGCTTTTACCCGCTGATAGTTCGGGCACCTCAGACATGACGCGGAGACGACGGCGGCCCCGCACTCGAGTGCGGGGCCGCTGCGTTTCTAATCCGGACGCCAGGCTTTGGGGCGGCGTTTGAGGCTCCGCGCCTTAGGCGAAGTCTGAAACCGCAGGGTTCGGGCCGATGCGGCCTTCGGCGCCCCGGTCCAGGTCATTGATGGCCGCGATGTCTGCCTCGTCCAGCGTGACGTTCAGCGCAGCGAAGTTCTCCTGGATGCGGGACTCGGTGACTGACTTGGGGATGACCACGTTGCCGATGGCCAGGTGCCAAGCGATTACCACCTGGGCGGGCGTAGCACCGTGCTTGGCCGCAATTTGGGCGATCGCCGGGTCGCCCAACAGTTCACCACCCTGTCCCAGCGGAGACCAGGCCTGGGTGAGGATTCCGTTGGCGGCACCAAAACTGCGCAACTCCGCCTGGTTGAAGAACGGGTGCAGTTCGATCTGGTTGATGGCCGGAACTACACCGGTCTCCTCGATGATGCGCTGCAAGCCCTCAACGGTGAAGTTGGAGACACCAATGGACTTGACCTTGCCCTGCTTCTGGAGCTCGATGAGGGCCTTCCAGGTGTCCACGAACTTGTCCTGCTTGGGCTGCAGCCAGTGGATCAGGTACAGGTCGAGGGTCTCGAGCCCAAGACGGTCCAGCGACTCGTCGAAGGCCTTCAGCGTCGAGTCGAAGCCCTGATCGGAGTTCCATAGCTTGGTGGTGATGAACAGCTCTTCGCGGGACAGGCCCGAGCTGGCAATCGCCCGACCGACGCCTGCCTCGTTGCCGTAAATCTTGGCAGTGTCAATGTGACGGTAGCCGGCCTCAAAGGCTTGGCGGACCACCTTTTCGGCTACATTGTCTTCAACCTGCCACACCCCGTAGCCGAGCTGGGGGATGGCGTTGCCGTCGTTGAAAGTCAGGTTCGGTGACGAAGTCATGGATTCCATCCTGCCAGTCATGAACTGCATCCGGCCAAGGAAAGTCATACAGCTAAGCTAGGCGCGAAATTGTTGCAGGCTGGGAATAACCGCACGTGCAGCTATCTTTCCGGGCGATCTAGCTGTTGAGTAGTTGCTCGGCTGCCTCCACCTGCTCGGCGACGGCCTCAGCACGACGCCAGACAGATACAGCCCCCACCGGCACCGGACCCACTGCGAGCCGCAGCATCGCGGCGGCCTCCGCCGTCGTCGCTAATGAGTTCCCGGCACGGGACAGCGCCCGGTGAACGCCAGCCAGGGATCCGGGAACGTCAAGGCCGTCGCTGGGGCAGCGCCTCTGCGCCTCAATACAGACCACCCGTACGCGGGACGAAAGGTCAGCCAAGGCGTTAGCCACTTCCACCAGTTCCAGGTACAAGGGGTCGTCCTCAAAGCCCTCAAGGACCTGGTGGTACCGGTCAAGGCCACGGATGAAGCGATCGTGGGCGCGCCGCCATAAGCCCTTGCCGAGCTCCGCGTCGTCTTTCCGTCCTTGGCGGACGGCCCCCAGGAATCCCACGACCGACTTCACAAGTACTGGCCGGGTCCGTGGTCCCGATCGTCCTGGGCAGCGGCCTGCTGGGCGTGCTCACCGACGGGTGCGCGCTGCGGTTCGCCATTTTCACCGATCACGACGCCGGGGGCTATGACGGTGCCGGGCGGCAGCTGACGCATTTGCAACTGTGCGGCAGCGTGCTCTCGCGCAGCATGCTGGGCGGCGATGGCCGTCTGGATGCCGTGGAAAAGTCCTTCCAACCAGCCAACTAGCTGGGCCTGGGCGATTCGCAGCTCCGCATCGGAGGGAGCCCCGGCTTCCGGGAAAGGCAGGCTGATCCGCTCCAGCTCATCCACGAGTTCCGGGGCCAGGCCATCCTCAAGCTCTTTGATGGAACGCTCGTGGATTTCGGCCAGTCGTCCCCGGGCGGCGTCGTCCAGGGGAGCGCTCTTCACTTCCTCCAAAAGCTGGCGAATCATGGTGCCGATCCGCATCACCTTGGCAGGTTGATCCACGAGGTCCTGCAGGCTGGTTCCCTTGGTTCGGCTTCCTGCCTTGTCCGCGGAACCGCCTGCGGCATCACTGTGTGGCTGCGGCCGACCATTGGCTGCATCAAGGGTGGTGCCCTCTACGGGAATGTCATCCGTGGGCTGGTTTGCGGGCTGAGTGTCCGGCAGATCGCTCATCTGTTCATACTCTCATGCTGTGATGACCCGACCTGCGGGATGACCGGAATTTGGGATTCGTCCTTAGCGAAATAGCGCCGCCATGGATAGCCCCGCCGCGCCCGGCCACTTAACGGGCAGGGAGTTAACGGGCAGGGAGCCCTCCCAGCGTTTTTCGACCAGGCAGGGCTCCCTGGATCATGCTCTGAGCCATCGACTCAGCAGCACCGTCCTTGAGGGGACGTATCCTGCCGATCTGTCCGGTCGCGCCAGAATTCACGTTCGGTCATAGGCGGAAACGCGTGCCCCGCTTCGTGGTGGTGGGCTAAGTACTTGCGGTACGCGTCCGCTCCCAGGACGCCTTCAAGGTAGCCCACCAGCCCACGAAGCCTGACTGCGAACTGGCGCATCAGTGATGTCCTGCCTGCTGCAGCCGCTTCCCTGCCGGCAGGGCGTTCCACTCGGCCATGAGTTCGCGCTCAGCAGGAGTGGGAACGAGGCCGGCGGGAGCAAAGACGCGCGATGGCTTGGCCGGGTCTTCGTGGTCCGTTCCACCGCCTGCGCGGAGGGACTTCACCGTGGCTACCAAGGCAGTCAGGATCACCACAATGCTGAGGACAACGAACACTACTGACAGGACGCCCTGGATCATCGTATTCCGAACGACGGCTTCCATCGCGGCCACCGTCTTGGCTGTGCCGAAGGAGGTTTTGCCCTCCGCGAGCGCCTTTGCGAAGGCGGCGTTGTTGGCAAAGTAACCTACCGCCGGAACCGGCAAGAAGATCTTGTGGAAGCTCGCCGTGATGGTCACAACTGCGGCAAATGCGAGGGGGACGGCGGGGATCCAAAGGAATTTGAAGGTTCCCTTCTTTGCCGCGATAGCCAGGCAGACAGCCAATGCAATAGCCGCCAGCAGCTGGTTGGCGATGCCGAAGAGCGGGAAGAGAGTGTTGATGCCGCCCAAAGGATCGGTGACGCCCATCAGCAGGACTGCACCCCAAGCTGCCACCATCACAGCTGTGCACAACCAGGCGCCGGGGCGCCAGGAGGCTTCCTTGAACTTCGGGACGAAGTTGCCGATGGAGTCCTGCAGCATGAAGCGCGCTACCCGGGTGCCGGCGTCGACCGCCGTCAGGATGAACAGCGCCTCGAACATGATGGCGAAGTGGTACCAGAAAGCCATCATCGCCGGACCGCCGATGAACTGCTGCATGATGTGCGCCAATCCCACGGCAAGGGTCGGGGCTCCGCCCGAACGCGAAACGATGGTGGATTCGCCGACGTCCTTGGCAGTCTGGGCCAACACGTCAGGCGTCAGGCTTACGTTGGCGAGGCCGAGGCTGTTGACCCATTGGGCAGCCGTTTCCACCGTGCCTCCAGTCAGCGCCGCGGGAGCGTTCATGGCGAAGTAGATGCCTCGGTCGATCGAAATCGCCGCCACAAGTGCCATGATCGCGACGAACGACTCCATCAGCATGCCGCCGTAGCCGATGAACCGGGTTTGCCGCTCCTTCTCGATCAGTTTGGGTGTAGTGCCAGAGGAAATCAGCGCATGGAAGCCGGAGAGCGCGCCGCAGGCGATGGTCACGAAGAGGAAGGGGAACAGGGCTCCGGAGAAGACAGGGCCGTTCTCCTTGCCGGCGAATTCGCTGAATGCCGGCACAGTGATCTCAGGGCGGACCACCACGATGGCAACAGCCAGCATCACGATGACGCCGATCTTCATAAACGTGGACAGGTAGTCTCGCGGTGCCAGCAGGAGCCACACGGGCAATACCGCTGCGATGAACCCGTAGACGATAATTCCCCATGCAATGGTCACCCGGTCCAGGTGGAAGAAGGCGGCACCCCATTCCGTATCTGCGACAAATCCGCCGCCGATGATGGCAGCCATGAGCAACACAAAGCCGATAAGCGAGACCTCCATGACCTTGCCAGGCCGGATGAAGCGCAGGTAGACGCCCATGAAGAGGGCGATTGGAATGGTCATGCCAACCGAGAAAACGCCCCACGGGCTTTCACCCAGGGCGTTCACCACTACTAGGGCCAGGATGGCCACGATGATAATCATGATCAGCAGCGTGGCGACCAGAGCTGCCGTTCCGCCAATAACGCCCAGTTCCTCGCGAGCCATCTGGCCAAGCGAGCGTCCGCCGCGGCGCATCGAAAAGAACATCACCAGATAGTCCTGGACTGCCCCGGCCAGGACGACGCCGACCACAATCCAGATCGTGCCGGGCAGGTATCCCATCTGCGCCGCAATCACCGGACCAACCAGCGGTCCGGCGCCGGCGATGGCTGCGAAATGGTGGCCGAAGAGGACGTTCCGGTCAGTGCGAACAAAGTCCTTGCCGTCCGCCTTGTACTCCGCTGGAGTGGCCCTGCGGTCGTTGGGCTTGAGGAGGTAGCGCTCGATGACCTTGGAGTAGAAGCGGTAGGCGATGAAGTACGTACACACCGAGGCAAAAACAAACCAAATTGCGTTGACAGTCTCGCCACGCACAAGTGCCAGCATGATCCATGCCAGGCCTCCAAGCAACGAAATCACCGCCCAGAGGCCAATCTTGGCGGGTGTCCAGCCGCGTTCTTCAGCTTCCCGGACGTCGTCGTCCAAAGCCGGGGGCGGCAGCGAAGGCTCGTGGGAAAGTATGTCCGCCGCTCCTCCCGCCATTTGGGTTGCATCGGGCCGCTGGGTTGCATCGGGCCGTTGATCCATGTCTCCTCCTTGAGTGCCGCCGGGCAGGCAATGCCGGAGAGCAAGCTAGCAGAGCACTATGACCCAGAACACAACGGCGCCCCGGTGTGTGGAGGAAATGCGATGAGCGGCATTGGTTGTGCGGTGAGCGTCAGGCCCCGTTCTGTTCCAGCTGCATCATTCTCGCCTCGCACAGGTCCAGCCAGCGCAGTTCCGCCTCCGCATGGAAGATCAAGGAATCGAGGATCAAGAGGGTGGCCGTGTCCGAAGCCCTTTGGTTGGCCGATGTCTCACGGCGGGCTTTGGTGTAGTCCTGGAGGACCGCAAGGGTGGCTGCGCGCTGGGCCGTGATGACGGCTGCCACGTCAACTCCAGGAAGAGTGACGGCCAGCGCCATTTTGATGGCCAGTTCGTCACGGGGCGGGTCGGAACGCCCGACGGCGGACGCGAACCACTGGTCCGCTTCGGCGCGTCCCGCCGCGGTCAGGTCGTAGATGACGCGCGTGTCGCCGTCGTCGGAGTTTTCCTCGCTGCGGACCAGGCCGTCCCGCTCCAGGCGGTCCAGCGTTGTGTAGACCTGGCCAATGTTCAAGGGCCAGGCGCGCCGGGTACGGGTTTCAAACTCGCTCCGCAACTGGTAGCCGTGGCGAGGCTGATGGTACAGAAGCGCAAGAATGCTGTGGCGGATGGACATCTTTCCTCCTACAGCACCAGGAGGACCTTGCCCACATGGTCGCCGCTGTCAAAGTACTCATGCGCCTGGCGGACCTGGTCCAGCGGGAAGGTCTTGGCTACCAAGGGTTTGACGCGCCCGTCGGTGAGCAGCGGCCACACATGCTCACGCACGGCGTTCATGATGATGCCCTTTTCCGCGACAGGACGGGGCCGCAGGGCCGTTGCTATTACCGCCGCGCGCTTGGACAGCAGCTTGCCCAGGTCGATTTCCGCCTTGGTGCCGCCCTGCAGGCCGATGACAATGAGCCTGCCGTAGTCCGCCAGCGCCTCAATGTTCTTTGCCAGGTACTTGGCACCAACCACGTCCAGGATCACGTCCGCTCCGTGGCCGCCGGTGTTTTGCTTGAGGATTTCGGGGAAGTCTTCTTCAGCGTAGTTGATGGCGATGTCCGCACCGAGGAAAGCCTTGGCGGTGCCGACTTTCTCCTCGGTTCCGGCGGTTGTTGCCACGCGTGCGCCCATTGCCTTGGCCAACTGGATGGCCATGGTGCCGATGCCGCCCGTAGCCCCATGGATCAACACCGTCTCACCGGGTTGCAGTTGGGCGGTCATAACCAGGTTGGAGTAGACGGTGGCGGCCACTTCGGGGAGGGCTGCCGCCGTGACCAGGTCGACGCCGTCGGGAACCCTGAGAACCTGCTCCGCAGGCGCGGCCACCTGCTGGGCGTAGCCGCCGCCGGCCAGCAGGGCGACAACCTTGTCCCCCACGGAAAATGGCTTGCTGACGTTGGGGCCGAAGGCCGCAACGCGGCCAGAGACCTCCAGCCCCGGGATCTCGGATGCCCCCGGCGGAGGTGGATAGTAGCCCCGCCTCTGCTGTACATCCGCGCGGTTCAAGCCCGCGGCGACGACGTCGATGAGCACCTCTCCCGGGCCAGGCACCGGTGACGGGACGTCCCGGACTTCGAGCACTTCTGGACCGCCCGCTTGGGCGATGAACACGGCCTTCATTTACGACCTCCGATCCCTGCCGCCCCGGGCCGATGATGTTGTCCACCCGGAAAATTCGGCCGAAAGTTTTTGTTGCAGCCAACTGCTATGAAACACTACTAGGCAGGGAAGGTTGTCCGAGCGGCCGAAGGAGCTGGTCTTGAAAACCAGTAGGCGGCAACCCCGCCTCATGGGTTCAAATCCCATACCTTCCGCAACAGGTCAGGGCCCCGGTGCTGGTTATCAGCTCCGGGGCCCTGACGTTTCTCCTCAGGCTTCCCCCGGGCCATTGAAACCTGTCATACCCCGGCAATAGGGTTCAGAGTGTCTCCACCCGATCAAACACACTTGATCAACACAACTGACTGCCGTGGCGTGCCGCGGAGAGGATAGGAGAGCCACATCATGCCCAAGCCAGACATCACACCCGGAGATCCTTGCTGGGTTGACCTCATGACCTCGGACACGGAGAAGGCCAAGGAGTTTTACGGCGCCCTCTTCGGCTGGACATTCCAAACCGGGGACCAGGAACTTTACGGCGGCTACATCACCGCGTCCAAGGACGGGAAAACCGTGGCCGGGATCATGCAAAAACAGCAGGACATGGCGCAGATGCCGGATGTCTGGTCCACCTATCTTCGAGCAGCAGACATCAACGCCGTCACGGAGGCAGCCCGCGCCAACGGCGGCCAGGTATTCCTCGAACCGATGGATGTGCCGGAACAGGGTTGGATGGCGATGTACGGAGACTCATCCGGTGCCGCTGTGGGCGCGTGGCAGTTTGGCAACCATCAAGGCTACGAGCTGTCCGGCGAACCCGGCACTGTGGTTTGGCTCGACCTTCAATCCAAGGATTACCGTTCGGCGGTCGAATTCTATGAAAGGGTCTTCGGCTGGGAAACGGTGGTTGAGAGCGACACCCCCGAGTTCCGTTACACCACCTTGGGCTCGGGCGACGACGCGAAGGCAGGAATCATGGATGCGTCCGGGTACCTGCCTGAAGAAGTGCCCTCCTCGTGGCAGGTCTACTTTGGCGTGGACAACGTCGACGCCACGGTGGAGCAGGCCGTCTCCCTGGGTGCAACCGTGATCGAAGCGCCCGTGGACACACCATACGGCCGCATGGCCACGCTCACCGACCCTACGGGTGCCCTGTTCAAGCTCAATCAGGTGGAGAACCAGGCCGGCTAGGATTCCCGCCGGGCTGGTTTCACAGCCCCAGAACTGCTTTGGCGATCTCGTCCGCGTCCCGCAGCGTCCTCTGGCCGCTGCGGAACGCGGGCCCAACAGCCGGCAACGCCTGGGCAGCAATGGCCGTCCCCCACTGGGCAGAGGACAACTGCAAGCCGATCACGTATATCCCCTGCGTCACCGAGCCATTCGCGGCAACCGGGCGATATGGATGCGGAACAACGTCCAGGCCAGTAGTCTGCACCGGAGTGCCCTCCGGCGTCATCATGAGCTTGGGCCGGACCAGCCCCTCGGCTATCAACTGACGCATCAGAACGGACTGGCTTGCCGCCACCTTGTTTGCTGGGGCCAAAGCCTCGATAAGGCAGCGTGCGGCCACTGGACCGTCGTGCACCCAAGGTGACGTAGCCGTGAACATCCGGCTCTTGCGATCGATGCTGAACTTTGGATCTGGCCCAACAAAGCCAACCACGCCCGCCCGGGCCAGGGCAGCCAATTGCTCCGCCCGCAAGGCAGGTGGTCCGCTGGCAAGGCCTTCGACGAACGATTCGAACCAGCCACGCAGTTCGGCGACCCAAGACTCGTCGGTGATGCCGCCGTCGGACACCACGCTCTTCAAGACCGCTCGTCCGGCGTGAAGGGCCAGCACTGCCATCTTCACCGGGTCCGACTCTCCCACGAAGGAGCGGCGTGCGTCATCGTCGAGGTAGTCGATGACTGCACGGTCAAGTTCGTCCCTGGAGTTGAACGATTTGCCTGCCAGCGGAGCGGCGAGGGCCCGGAGATCCAACCGGTGTTTCGGCGACACGTAGTCTGCTACCACTTCGTTGGCCATGGCTTCCCAGTGGTCGGCGGCGTGGGCGTGCGGGCGCATGGCTTCCTCCAGTGCCGCAAGGAAACCCTCCTTCGCCGTCACGGCGTCCGGTTGCCGGGAAACCAGGGTGGTGTAGTACGCCCACAGCGAGTCCCGGTGAAGCAACGGCCACAAGTCGTGGTCGAAACCGGGCAAGATCCCGCCAGCCGTGAAGCGGCGGATAGCCGCCTCCGTGAGGTAGCGAAGACGCAGCGTCGGCGCGTAGTAGGAGTCAAGGCCGGCCTTGGCACGGTATGGCGTGCCGCGACGGGACGCTGCGATGATACGCGGTTCCTCCCCCGACGGCTCGTAGACGAGGCCTGACTCAGAGTGCCTGAAGGAGCCACCGCGACCCTCCGTCAGCTGCCCCATCACATCAAAGAAATTGAGCCCCATGCCACGAACGAGGACTGGCTCGCCTGCCGGAACCTTGGACCAATCGACGTCGGCAGGGGCTGCGGGCGGGAAGTAGCTGAGGCCGAGGTCGCTCGCGGCAACTGCAAAGGAACGCTGCTCAGGATTCAGCCTGGATTCCAAGTGGCCCAGGGAGAGGACCACCGCATCCGCCGCCAGCCTGCCGCCGTCAGCCAGCTCCACCGCGAACCGCGCGGCACCGCCTTCCCTGCGCACCGCCGTCGCCTCCGTCTCGTGGAAGCGCAGCGAAACCCCCGGCGGTACTTTCTCCAGCAGGGCGTCCAAAGTAGTCCGGAGATACCTTCCATAAAGCGCCCGGCTGGGGAAGTCCCTGGCTTCGAGGCCTTGGAGTTCGGCGATTTCCTCCGCTGACAGGCCCTCTGTCCGGCCGTCGGCGATGTCCTTCCGCCGCTCCATGCGCCAGGTCTCGAACGAGGAACCGGCCAGCGGCGGCGCCAACGCGGGATCCTCCGGGATGACTGTTGGGTAGAACGATTGGGTGTTCATGAGGTACAGGCGGGACTGCCCCGGTTGCCACACCCGCCCCGGCCCCGCCGGGTAAGGATCGACGACGTCGATGTGCAGCGCCGGGGGCCTGGTTCCTGGGTCCTCCGTCGCCGGGTCGCCGGCAGGCGTGCTTGATAATTCACTGGATGCAGACGCCGCATAATTGGCGAGGAGCCGCTCCAGAACGCTGGTTCCGCGCGGTCCGGCGCCCACCAGCACCACTGTATTGATCCGCGCCTCACTCACGGATTCAAGCCTAACGTCAGTTATCTTGGCTGCTGTTCAGGAACCGCCCCTAGGATGGGGCGATGATCACCACAGCAGATGAGCCACACTTGTCCGAGCCGGAGCGTGAACCGGGCACGGCGGGTCAGCCGGCTGACGAGAATATCTGGTTGGAGGACATCCACGGCGAAGCGCCACTCGCGTGGGTCCGTGAACAGAATGCGCGCACAGAGGAACTGCTGCAGGATGCGGAATACTCGCAGCTCGAACGCAGGATCCTTGAAGTCATGGACTCCACCGACCGCATTCCGATGGTGAACAAACGGGGTGACCACTACTACAACTTCTGGAAGGACGAGAAAAACCCCAAGGGACTTTGGCGTCGTACTACTTGGGAAAGCTACCTAAGTGAGCAAACAGACTGGGAAATCCTGTTGGACGTCGACGCCCTTGCCGCCAAAGAAGGCCAGGAGTGGGTGTTCCACGGAGCTGATTTCCTTCGCCCGGAGGAAGGCCAACCGTACCGGCTGGCCATGCTTTCGCTCTCCCCCGACGGCGGGGACGCCAACCGTCACCGGGAATTCGACGTTGAAACCCTGAGCTTTGTGCCTGCCTCACAGGGTGGCTTTGACATCCCAACGGCCAAGGGCAATGTCGATTGGCTTGACGGAGACACCCTCCTCGTTTCAACGACTGCCGAGGGGCTTCCCGCGACCAGCTCGTCATACGCACGCACCACCGTGAGGCTGCGGCGAAACCAGGCACTTGCCGATGCGGAGCGCATCTTCGAGGTCCCCGAAGACCACATGATGGCCGTCGTCGCGCACGATTCGACGCCGGGTTTCGAACGAACCTTCGCGGTTGACCTCATCGATTTCTACAACCGCACCACGTTCATCCTGCAGAACGGTGGCTGGGCTCCCATCGACGTTCCAACGGATGTCAGCCTCTCGGCCCACCGGGATTGGCTACTGTTCCGTCCCCGGCAGGACTGGGAAGTGGGCGGCGAACTCCACAGGGCAGGATCCTTGCTCGCCGCCAGCTTCAATGGCTTCCTCGCCGGCGAACGGAATCTGGTGGCCCTGTTCACGCCCGACGAACACACGTCGCTCCAGTCCTGGAGTTGGACCCGCGACTTCCTGATCCTGAACCTCCTGCGCGACGTCTCGTCCGAGATCCGGATCCTGACACCGGGCACTTCCGTGTCAGCTTCACCGGTGCCATGGAAGAGTACTTTCCTGGATGCCTGCCCTCCACTCCACGATGTGAACGCCTATGCCGTTGATGATGAAGCGGAGGTTTCCGAAGGGGGCAATGACTATTGGCTCGTTGCCACCGGCTTCACGACACCTACTACACTCATGCGCGGAACACTGGCTGCCTCGGCAGGCTCACATTCGGTGATCAAGGCCTCGCCGTCATTCTTTGATAGCTCGGCATACGAGGTGCAGCAATTCTTTGCACTTTCAGCGGACGGCACCCGAATCCCGTACTTCCAGATCGCTGTGAAGGACCTCGTCCTGGACGGCCAGAATCCCACGCAGCTGTCCGGTTATGGTGGCTTCGAGGTGTCCCGCACGCCGGCCTACAGCGGCGTTGTGGGCCGGGCATGGCTTGAGCGGCGCACTCCGGAAACACCAACTTCGAACAATAACGGGGCTCCAACTGGAACGCATTCACGGGGCGGCGTCTATGTGGTAGCCAACATCCGGGGTGGCGGCGAGTACGGGCCGATGTGGCATCGAGCGGCCCTCCAGGAGAACCGTCACCGCGCCTATGAGGATTTCGCCGCAGTTGCCAAGGACCTCATCTCACGTGGTGTGACCAGCCCGGAACGGCTGGGCTGTGTTGGCGGGTCGAACGGTGGGCTGCTGGTGGGAAACATGCTGACTCAATATCCTGATCTTTTCGGCGCCGTGTCATGCGGCGTGCCCCTCCTGGACATGCGGCGTTACACCAAACTGTCCGCGGGGTATTCGTGGATAGCGGAGTATGGTGATCCCGACGATCCCGCGCAATGGGATTACATCCGAACCTTTTCGCCGTACCACCTTCTGCGGGATGGCGTGGAATACCCGGAGACGTTCATCTGGACAGCGACTTCTGATGATCGTGTGGGACCGGTACAGGCCCGGAAAATGGCCGCAAGGATGCAGGCCATGGGCATTCCTAACATCTGGTACCACGAGACCCTCGAAGGCGGGCACGCTGGCGCCTCCGACAACCGCCAGGCCGCCGCCCTTCAAGCCAGGAGCCACCATTTCCTGTGGAGGACGCTGGCCGGAAGGTCTTGATCGCCGGGCCACCAAAAAACTGCCTCGGACGCGCGTCCGTTTTGCGCTGCATGCCCCTATCTGCGTATCCTTGGTGGGCTAGCAATAGCAAATGGAGACGTGCCAGAGCGGCCGAATGGACTTCACTGCTAATGAAGGGTCGGGGTTAAACTCGACCGGGGGTTCAAATCCCCCCGTCTCCGCATTTGTGGTGAGTCGAGACATCCTTCACGGATGAGTCGAGTCATCGGTAACACCCCGGTCTTTGGACCGGGGTGTTTTGTTTTGTTCTGTGCCCGCTCCACAGCTCTGCCGTCTTGGTGTGCTCTCGCTGATGTCGCCCGAGGACTTTTCTTCACACAGGCGCCGGGCTCAGCCTTTCTGGGCCGTCTTCCGACCGTTCGACGTGTGCTGATGCGCAAGGCTGACCGAGGCGCCGGCGTGCCGATGCAAAGCGAAGCTATCCACCGTGCTGGCCAGCATCAGAACAGCCATCGCCAGAAAGGCTCCGCGATAGGGGGCCACTTGGTCAGTCCCGGCCAGGGAAGTGGCGTCGAACAGCCTCACAAACAAGGCTCCGACAGCGATGCCTGAGCCTGTCGCCAACTGTACAAGGGTGGCTGAAACGGCGTTGGCGGAAGGCAGCAGCTCAGGAACGACGTCCGCGTACTGCACTGACGCGTAGGCAGAGAAGCCGATCGAGCGGAACGCACCGCTGCACAACAGCAGGGCGGCAATCAGCCATTCTGGGGTTCCGGCACCGAGGAATGCGCAGGCAGCAAAGGTTACCGACGACGCCAGCGACGCAAAGACCAGCACCGGCTTGAAGCCGAAACGGCGGATGAGCGGGGTTGTGGCAGGCTTGATGCCGATGTTGCCGATAAAGACGGCAGCGACCATGGCACCGGCTTTGAGCGGATCCCAGCCGAAGCCGTCCTGGAACATCAGAGGCAATAGAAATGGGACTGAGCTGATGGTGAGGCGGTAGACGAAACCACCTGTCGAGGTTGCCCTGAATGTTCGCGCGGCGAAGACATCCAGATCGAAGAGCGGCGTTGAGGTCCGGCGCATCCACCACGCAGCAGCCCCCAAGGCCGCGATTCCGGATGCGATGCCCACAACGGGAAGAACCCCCTCTCCGTGTCCGCCTACCAATTCGAGCCCGGCCACAAGCGCGCCGACACCGAGTGTTGTCAGGCCAAGCCCCAGCCAGTCAAGCCGTCGCCGCCCGTCCGGGCTGGCTTTGGGAACCAGCCTGAGTGCGGCAAGAAATGCCGCCAGTCCCAAGGGAATGTTGATCAGGAAGATCCAGTGCCAGGAAAGGTACGTGGTGAACGCTCCACCAACAACGGGGGCGAGGACTGGCGCCAGCAACCCCGGCCAGACCAAGTACGCCGTGGCACGAAGCAAATCCGGTTTGGGTGTACCTCGAAGGACCACAAGGGTGCCCACGGGAACCATCATTGCGCCTCCAGCACCCTGGAAGATACGGCTGATGGTCAAGACCGGAAGGCTCCAGCTCAAGGCGCATGCCAGGGATGCGAGCGTGAAAATGGCGATAGCCAGGCAGAATACCGTCCGCGCCCCGAGTCGCTGGGCGAGCCAACTGCTCAGCGGAATGCCCATGGCAACCGTCATGAGGTAGGCCGTCATGGTGATGTTCACGTCCGCAGAAGCGACCGCAAAGTCTGCCGCGATGCTTGGGATTGCGGTGGTTAGGACTGTACCGTCCAGGAACTCCATAAAGAATGTGGCAGCAACCAGTAGGGCGAGCCGAGGCTGCCATGTTCCGCTGGCGGTTTCGGCTTCGTTGCTGCTGACTTTGCTCATAGTTCCGTTCTCAAGGACTCGTGGCTAGCCGACGAAGGGGCATCGGCAGACAAGCAAGCCTGATTCTCACTTGGCAGGGCAGTTGGTTCATTCCGGAAAAAGGCCTGTCATTAATCCTAAGTCCCGTCAAAACGGCTCGACGAGAGTGATCACTTCGTGTTGATACAGGCTCATCCGGCTTGGCCAAGAGCGAAGGGAAGCACCGATCCCGCTCCCGCACGGCGCAGTGCCCGTCCAGCAACCGTAACGCTCCACCGACTGTCTGCGAGGTCGTCCACCAGGAGAAGGCACGGAGAATTGGCCTCGGAGAGGGATGCTTGTAGTCCTGCGCCGACCACCAGCCGATCCCAGACGCCCGCAAGGCGGTAGGCGCTGTTGCCTCCCCTGCCACCCGTAGGGCCGCCGTGCAACGCCCCTAGATACGGCATGCGACCAATTCCAGCTAGACCGCGGGCCAATGACTCCACCAGCCGTGGCTTGGAGCGCGACGGCATGCTTACGACGGCTGCTGGACGCTCGGCGCCGCTCCACGGCTGGTTCCAGCGATCCCCCGTGGCCCATTCTCGAAGCACTTCTACGCAGGCTTGCAACATCGCGGGGTCGATTTCCCGATCCGAAGCGGAGGCTGCGAACAATTCCCGCAGTGCGCCACCCCAGCCCAAGTCGGTGAGCCTGGCTAGTACGCGTCCCTCCGTTATTGCCTCATCCGGCTTGATCTTTCCTTTGACTGGTACTCCGAGGCGATCCATTCCGCTGGGCCATTGGGCCCGTGGTTCCAGTGCAAGTCCAGCTCTGCGGAGCGTCTGGCTTGCCGTTTCAGTTGCTTCCTGGGCAATGTCCACCGGGAACCACCGGCCTGCGCAGTTGTCACAGCGCCCACATGCTGCTGCGGATTCATCGTCAAGCACGGACGTGATGTACTCCATCCGGCATCCGGATGTGTCCTGGTAGATGACCATTGAGTCCTGCTCGTCCACGCGGGCTTGGGCGATTCTCTTGTACCGCTCTGCGTCGTATGTCCATGCTTGGCCAGTGGAACGCCAGCCTCCACCTACCCGCTCTACGGCACCGTCCACAGCAAGAACCTTCAGCAGCAGTTCAAGCGGGGTCCGGCGAAGATCAACCCTTGCTTCCAGGGCAACCGTGGAAAGGGCCACCCCGGCTTCCGCCAGTGTTTGGAGGACCGCGGCGGCTTTTTCCTCCGAGGGCATCGACGCGGTGGCGAAATACTGCCAAATCTCCCGGTCCTCCCGACCCGGCAACAGCAGGACGTCTGCATTCGAGGCGCCTCGGCCTGCGCGTCCAACCTGCTGATAATAGGCAACCGGGCTGGACGGGGCTCCGAGGTGGATCACGAATCCAAGGTCCGGTTTATCGAAGCCCATTCCGAGCGCCGAAGTAGCAACCAGCGCTTTGACTTGGTTGTCCTTCAGCAGTTGTTCGGCATTCTCCCTGTCTGCGGGGTCCGTACGACCGGTGTACGCAAGTACATGATGACCTGCCTCGGCCAACATCCGGGCCGTATCCTCGGCTGCGGAAACCGTGAGCGCATAAATGATGCCGCTTCCAGGCAAGGCTTCCAGATGCGTCAGCAGCCACGCGAGTCTTTCCCTGGAATCAGCCATGTTCAGGACGCCGAGGCGCAGGGACTCGCGACCAAGCGAGCCACGGATTGTCAGAACGTCCGAGCCGAGCTGCTCTTCGATGTCATGAACGACACGGGAGTTTGCCGTGGCCGTGGTTGCCAGTACAGGGACTTCCTCCGGGAGTTGCCTGATGAGATCCGCGATACGGCGATAATCAGGACGGAAATCATGCCCCCAGTCCGAGATGCAATGTGCTTCATCCACCACCAAAAGACCAGTTCGCCGAACGAGTTCCGGCAACTGCTGCTCCCTGAAGGCCGGATTGGTGAGCCGCTCCGGAGAAACCAGGAGTACATCAACTTCATCGGCGGCAAGTTGTTCCCTCACAGAGTCCCACTCGAGCTGATTCGCCGAGTTGATGGCGACGGCTCGAACACCAGCCCGCGCGGCAGCCGCAACTTGGTCCCTCATGAGGGCCAACAAAGGGGAAACGATTAGCGTGGGACCAGCCCCCCGCCGCCGAAGCAGCAACGATGACACAAAATACACCGCCGACTTTCCCCAACCGGTCCGCTGCACTACCAAGGCACGTCGTTTTGCGTCGACCAAAGCCTCGATCGCCTCAAACTGCCCGTCATGGAAGTCAGCTCCAGGCTTGCCGACAAGGCCACGAAGGACGGTTAAGGCTTGCTCCCTGGTTCCGGACATAACTGATGGTTCACTGTGGGTGGCCATTGGTCCAGTATTCCAGCAGGCCCTGACAGCGGATTGCCGCGGGCCTTCTATGTGGAAAATTCCGTCATATGTGGATCAGAAAACGCAATAGAACGCCCTATCGCGCACATACGTGCTTATCAAGCTTTTGCTGACTTCCTGCCACAGTAGGATGAATCGCGTGACTAGCGAGCAGAACAAGACCTTCGACCTCTCGGCCTCCTTCAAGGCCTATGACGTCCGCGGCATCGTCGGTGAAACCATCACGGCTGAGATCGTTGAGGCCGTCGGGGCGGCTTTCGTCGATGTCCTGGGCCTGACTGGCCAGACCGTCCTCGTTGGCGGTGACATGCGGCCTTCCTCACCCGAATTCAGCAAGGCTTTTGCAAGCGGAGCCGCGAAACGCGGCGCCGACGTCAACCTCCTGGACCTGATCTCCACCGATGAGCTGTACTACGCGTGCGGGGCACTCAACGCCGCAGGCGCAACATTTACCGCAAGCCACAACCCAGCCGAGTACAACGGCATCAAAATGGCAAGGGCCGGGGCCCAGCCAATTTCGTCTGAATCGGGCCTCAAGGAAATCCAGGCACTCGCCGAGCAGTACCTCAACTCGGGTTCAATCCCTGTGTCGGATTCGGCTGGCCGGATCAGCGTACGGGATGTCCTCAAGGACTACGCCGAATATCTTCGCAAACTGGTGGACCTGCGGGGCGGACGTCCGCTGAAGGTAGTTGTCGACGCTGGCAACGGCATGGCAGGCCTGACTACTCCCGCGGTGCTTGGTGCCGATCTACTGGCCGAGCTCCCCCTTGAAATCATTCCGCTCTACTTCGAACTCGATGGCACGTTCCCCAACCACCCCGCCAACCCGCTGGAACCGGAAAACCTCCGCGACCTGAAGAAGGCCGTCGTCGAGCACCGCGCGGACATCGGCCTGGCCTTCGACGGCGATGCCGACCGCTGCTTCGTGATCGACGAACGCGGACAAGCGGTGTCTCCCTCAGCCATCACCGCCCTAGTTGCCCGACGGGAAATCGCCCGGGCCAAGGCATCGGGTGAAGACACCCCCGTCATCATCCACAACCTCCTGACTTCCCGTGCAGTTCCGGAACTGGTCGAAAAAGACGGCGGACGTGCTGTCAAAACCCGAGTCGGCCACTCCTTCATCAAGGCCGTTATGGCCAAGGAAGGTGCGGTTTTCGGCGGGGAGCACTCCGCACACTTCTACTTCCGTGACTTCTGGAACGCCGACACGGGAATGCTGGCCGCCATGCACGTCCTCGCAGCGTTAGGCGAGCAGGACAAGCCGCTTTCCGAACTGGCCGACCAGTACGAGCCGTATGTCTCGTCCGGGGAGATCAACTCGGAAATCGAAGACAAAGCCGCCGCAGTTGCCCGCGTAGCGCGTGACTTCGAAGATGAGGACATTGAGATCGATCACCTCGACGGCAGCACCTTCTCTGCCAGGGATGGCAGTTGGTGGTTCAACCTTCGCCCATCCAACACCGAACCATTCCTCCGCTTGAACGCCGAAGCGAAGGACCTTGCCACTATGGAAAAGGTCCGCGACCGGGTCCTGGCCCTGGTTCGCGCCTAGCAGGACACCACGTGGTAGCCGAATCATGGCGCGACAGCGTTCCGGAAGAATCCGCCCTAGATCTTGAGACCCTCCTCGCCACTGGCATCGCTTCTGCCCGGGAACAGGTGGAGCAGAATGGCGTATTCATCCCGTTTGCCCTGGTGGTGGAAACCGAAGGGGACTTGAGAATGCTTGCGGTTGCGCCTGATTCCGGCGGCGCAGGTACCGACGATGATTTGGCCGACAGCGAATACAACGCGGACGCGATCATTGCCGACCTAACGGAACTGCTTAGGCAGCAACGTGGGGGTTTCCGCGCCGCCGCCGTGGTCTGTGACATCACCCTCGTGGAGGAAAACACGGACGCAATCCATGTTGCAAGCGAACATCGTGACGGATCCGTATTCGCCGCTGTCCTGCCTTACTGGCCGAACGCAGCAAAGGCACAATGGGAGTTCGGCGAACTCGCCGCAGACAGTAACCTGCCAACAGTTTGGGTGGACTAGTCGTACAAATAGGTCATCATCCACATATTCACAGATTCCATGAGGCATGGATGGACACCATTAATTAGTCTTGTCCCATGAAGATCAACGCCTTTGCGGACGTCAGCCTGCGCGCCATGATGGTGCTCTCCGCCGCGCCCGAGGGCTCGCTCCTCACGACGCAGAACATAGCGGACGCCGTCGGAACCCCCTACAACCACGTCAGTAAAGCCGTGGCGAGGCTCCGCGAATTGGGTGTCATCGACGTCGAGCGCGGCCGAAACGGCGGATCCAGAATCAACGCGAACGGCCGTCGCGCCACCGTCGGTGGTCTTCTGCGCAGCATCGATAACCGACGTGACCCGGCTGAATGCGAGTCACCCAATGGCGATTGCCCCCTAATCGCCGAATGCCGATTGCGCGTGGCATTGGCCCGCGCGCGGGAAGCGTTCTACAGGGAGCTCGATGGCGTTACAGTTTCTGAACTCCCGACGTCGCGGCAGATGACCCCGGTATTCAGCACAATCGCAATGTTGCCCGGAGTCTGAGGACGCCGCCCGAACAAGTCGCCCGGACATTACGCTGTCCGAACACGGCACCGCCCGAACACGCCCCGATCGACTATGCCGCCCGTCGCCGCGTCCGGGCCCGCCCCAATCGAACAGGCCGCCCGTCGCCGCATCCGGGCCCGCCCCGATCCGACAGGCCGCCCGCGCGGCAGCATTCCCGCAGGCTCCCACCAACACCTGGCGAATTTGCTTCGAAATTCTACGAGGTGTAGAAATTGAGTCAGATATACGCATTTCAAATGCATATATCAAAGGCAGGCACCATCAACTTCTCACCACGGAGCATCACATGTTGTCGACAAAGTCCCGTCCCGTCATCGAAGCCACGCTCGCCCTGGTGGCCTCACGAATCGGTGACATTACACCGAAGTTCTACAAGCGGCTGTTTTCCGCCTATCCGGAATTGCTCGACGGGCTTTTCAGCCGCTCCAACCAGCAGTCCGGGAAGCAGCAGCGGGCACTGGCCGGAAGCATTGCCGCCTTTGCGAGCCACCTCGTAGAAAATCCGGAGTCCCTGCCTGAGAGCGTCCTTCAGCGCATTGCACACAAGCACGCGTCTCTTGGCGTAACCGAGCCGCAGTATGCCGTTGTTTATGAGCACCTCTTTGGGGCCATCGCAGAGGACCTCGGAGACGTTCTCACGCCGGAGATTGCCGAGGCATGGACCGAGGTTTACTGGCTAATGGCGGATGCCCTCATCAAGATCGAGAAGGGCCTCTACGCCGAACAAGCCAACGATCGACCGTGGAGCCCGTGGCGCGTCGCTTCCAAGACACCTGCCGGCACGTCCGCAATGAGCTTCACCTTGGAGCCCGCCGACGACACACCGGTTACCAGCGCGAAGCCCGGCCAGTACGTGAGCGTGAAGGTCCAGCTCAAGGACGGATTACGCCAGGTTCGCCAGTACTCCTTAACCGAGGGCTCGGGAACGTCGCGGGTGTTCACCACCAAGCTCAACGATGGCGGGGAGGTCTCTACGGCGCTCCACACCAATGTTCACCCCGGCGACATTCTTGAAATCTCGAACCCTTACGGTGAAGTGACCCTGAAGGAGGGCGATGGTCCCGTGGTGCTCGCATCCGCCGGCATTGGCTGCACCCCGACGGCGTCGATTCTGCGTTCACTCGCCGAATCAGGTTCGGACCGTGAAGTCCTGGTGCTCCACGCAGAGAACACACTCGAAAGCTGGGCGCTGCGCGGCCAGATGACGCACGACGTCGACCGTCTGGCAAACGCCGATCTTCAGCTCTGGCTCAAGGAACCGCACGCCGACGGCAAGCAGGGCTCCATGACCCTGCGCGAAGTTGATCTTCCAGCCAACGCCACCCTATTCCTCTGCGGACCGCTTCCGTTCATGCGGAACATCCGCAACGAAGCTATTGAAGCTGGCGTTCCCGCCACAAGCATCCACTACGAGGTCTTCGGACCTGACGTCTGGCTCGCTTCCTAGTCCCACCCGAGAACTACGACGACGGGGCCGCACCTTTCGCCAGAAAAGGTGGGCCCCGTCGTCGTTCTTTAGCCAGCCGGGCGGCAGGCGGCCGGTCTAGGCCAGGCGGGTCTTCAGACCCTTGAGTTCAGCCTGCAGGGCCTCCGGGAGCGAGCTGCCAAAGTTGGCAAACCACTCTTCGATCGAAGCCAGCTCTGCGACCCACTCGTCGCGGTCCACGCGGACAGCATCCTCGACTTCGGCCGGCGTCATGTCTAGACCAGTCAGGTCGACGGAGTCACCGGTGGGGACAAAACCGATGGGCGTCTCGACGGCGTCCGCCTTGCCTTCCAAGCGCTCGATTGCCCACTTCAGAATGCGCGAGTTGTCACCGAAGCCAGGCCAGGCGAAGCCACCGTCAGCCGTGCGTCGGAACCAGTTGACCAGGAAGATCTTGGGCAAACGCTCCGGGTTGGCCTTGGCGGACAGGTTCACCCAGTGGTTCAGGTAGTCGCCTGCGTCGTAACCGATGAAGGGAAGCATGGCCATGGGGTCGCGACGGACCACGCCGACGGCACCAGCGGCCGCAGCCGTGGTTTCGGACGAGAGCGTGGCGCCCATGAAGATGCCGTTGGACCAGTCGCGGGCCTGCGTAACCAGCGGGATGGTGGTCTTGCGGCGGCCACCGAACAGGATCGCGGAGAGTTCCACGCCTTCCGGGTTGAAGTACTCGTCCGCCAGCATGTCGATCTGGTCGATCGGCGTGCAGAAGCGGGAGTTCGGGTGCGCGGCGGGGACTCCGGACTCGGGCGTCCACGAGTTGCCCTGCCAGTCGGTCAGGTGTGCCGGGGTTTCCTCCGTCATGCCTTCCCACCAGACGCCGCCGTCATCGGTCAGTGCAACGTTGGTGAAGATGCTGTTGCCCTTGGCGATGGCTCGCATGGCGTTGGGGTTGGTGCCCCAACCGGTGCCCGGTGCCACGCCGAACAGGCCAGCCTCGGGGTTGACCGCGCGGAGTTCACCTTCTTTGCCGAAGCGCATCCAGGTGATGTCGTCGCCAAGCGTCTCGACCTTCCAGCCCTTGATGGTGGGGTCCAGCAGGGCGAGGTTGGTCTTGCCGCAGGCGGACGGGAAGGCCGCAGCGATGTTGTAGACCTTGTTCTCCGGGCTGGTGAGCTTCAGGATGAGCATGTGCTCGGCCAGCCAGCCCTCGTCCCGGGCCATAACGGAGGCAATGCGAAGCGAATAGCACTTCTTGCCCAGCAGTGCGTTTCCACCGTAGCCAGAGCCGTAGGACCAAATGGAGCGCTCTTCAGGGAAGTGCACAATCCACTTCTCCGGGTTGCAAGGCCAAGCGACATCAGCCTGCCCGGGCTCCAGCGGCGCACCCAGGGAGTGCAGGGCCGGAACGAAGAAGGCGTCAGTCTGGGTGATGCGCTCCAGGACGTCGGAACCGATGCGGGCCATGATGCGCATGGATGCTACGACGTAGGCGGAGTCGGTGATCTCAACGCCAAACTTCGGATCTTCGGCGTCAAGGTGTCCCATCACGAACGGGATGACGTACATGGTGCGCCCGCGCATGGAGCCGGCGAACAGGCCGCGCAGCTTTTCCTTCATCTCGGCAGGCGCCATCCAGTTGTTGGTGAATCCGGCGTCGTGCTTGTTCTCGGAGCAGATGAAGGTCTGCTCCTCAACGCGGGCAACGTCAGCGGGGTCGGAGAACGCCGCAAAAGAATTGGGGAAGAGTTCGGGGTTGAGCGGCTTCAGCGTGCCGGCCTCAACCAATTCATCCGTGAGCTTCTTGTTTTCGGCCTCGCTACCATCCACCCAGTGGATGCGATCGGGCTGAGTCAGCTCCGCAACCTCTTCAACCCAGGCCAGGAGGCCCGCGTGGGTGGTGGGTGCCTTTTCAAGCAGGGGCAGTCTCGCCAGATCTCCCATGTCGTATCCCTTCGGTCGGGGTAATGGTCTGTGTCCTAAATGCTAGGTGGCGCGGACCAGACCAATTCCGGATCTGACGTCTGACCTTTTAGGGATTTTGAAAGTTATCCGCGGGAAATCAGGGTTCAGTCCCGCAAAATAGCGCGGTTTAGTGATCAAGGTCACATATACCGGTCTAGTTGCGAATGTTACACACTTCTCGATTTGGAACCGCGACGGAACTCGCGTACAGTTTATTGAGGTTCGGGGGGCGAACGGGAAAGGCAAACAAGATTTGCCGACTCAAAAGCCCGCCAAAAGAACACAAAATGCGCCCATAGCTCAGCTGGATAGAGCGTCTGTCTACGGAACAGAAGGTCAGGGGTTCGAATCCCTTTGGGCGCACGGAACGAAGGCCCGGCAGTCGAATGACTGCCGGGCCTTCTGCTTTCCCGCAAGCAATGACTGCCGGGCCTTCTGCTTTCCCGCAAGCACGGGACGGGCTTCACCGGCGTAGGCTTCAGACATGGCTGCGGAGAGTTCCCGGGAATTCGATGTCATAGTGATCGGCGCGGGGGCCGTCGGGGAAAACGTCGCGGACAGAGTGGTTCGTGGCGGACTCACGGCGGTGGTCATCGAAAGCGAACTGGTCGGCGGCGAGTGCTCCTATTGGGCATGCATCCCATCCAAGGCGTTGCTTCGTCCCGGTACCGCGCTTCACGCAGCGCAGTCATTCCCTGGCTCGGCGGAGGCCGTTACCCTGACCCTGGACGCCGACGCTGTGCTGAAGAATCGGAATTGGTTCGTCAACCGGTGGCAGGATGACAGCCAGGTTGAATGGCTCAATAAAGCCGGGATCGACCTTATTCGCGGCCGCGCGCGGATCACTGGCCCCCGTGAAGTCCAGGTGGAGGGCAACGACGGGAACAGCTATGCACTCAAGGCCCGCCACGCCGTCGTAATTGCGACTGGGTCGACCCCCAACATTCCACCGGTTCCAGGCCTGGCTGAGGTCCCGTACTGGACTACCCGCGGCGCCACGTCCGCAAAGAAGGTGCCGCGGCGCCTTGCCGTCCTGGGCGGCGGCGTTGCCGGCGTCGAACTGGCCCAGGCTTTCGCCCGGCTGGGCAGTTCCGTAACGCTCATTGCGCGCGGGAACCTTCTCAGCACCTACCCGCCGGAAGCTGGCCGGCTGGTCGCCGGCGGACTTAGGGCGGACGGCGTCGAACTCCGCCTCAAGACCCAGCTTGAAAAAGTAGTCAAGAACGACGACGGCACAGTCATTTTGTCCCTCAGTGACGGCAGCGCCGTGGTGGCCACGCAAGTACTGGTCACATCCGGCCGACACCCCGCCTTGACCAACATGGGGCTTGAAAGCGTGGGAATCGACACCGACAGCAACGGGCGAATTATGCTCAGCACGGATTCCACGGGCCTGGTGGAAGGCGATGTCAGTGACGGAACCAGCGGATTGTGGCTCTACGCGGCTGGCGATGCAGCCGGAAATGCGCTTCTGACCCACCAAGGCAAATATGAGGCCCGAATCACAGGAGATGCGATTGTGGCGCGCGCCCACGGCAAGCTGCGCGGCAATCCCCGGCCATGGAGCCCGCTGGCGCGCACGGCCGATGAACACGCTATTCCTTCCGTGGTGTTCACTGACCCGGAGGTGGCATCGGTGGGCAAGTCCATCGAGCAGGCCCGGACTGCAGGCATTGTGGCAAATTCCGTGGAACTGCCTATCAACGTATCCGGCTCCCAACTGCTTTCCCTGGATTACAAAGGCTGGGCCCAGCTGGTGATTGACGAGGATCGGCGCGTACTGGTCGGCGCGACGTTCGTAGGCCCGGGCGTCGCCGAACTCGTCCACGCCGCCACGATTGCCATCGTGGGCGAAGTCACGGTTGATCGCCTCTGGCATGCGGTGCCGTCATTCCCCACGCTGAGCGAAGTGTGGCTGCGCCTTCTGGAGAAGTACAACCTCTAACGCTCACCCCAACTTGCTTATTTGAACTGACCAGTCAGTTTAATTTAGACTGATAGCAGAGTATCAATTCTGCGAAAGGTCTGACTGTGCTGACAGCACGGCAAATCCATGTCCCCGGCAGGCGGGACGATCTCCTGCCCGCGACCTCCCTGACCGCCAAACGCGGCCAACTCGTTCTGGCGTGCGCTGACAATCAGGATCAGCGCACCGCTTTGGCGCTCACGCTCTCCGGCCGGATGAAAGCCGGGGGCGGCGTCCTCACTTGGGACGGCAACAGCCGCGTCAAGGCCCTGCGCCGGGCCAGTGCCCTGGTCGATTCACCGGGCGTCAACGAACCGGAACAACATCTCACCGTGCGGGACCTCGTCACGGAGGACCTTGCCCTGATTCCGCGCCGTTACCGCGGCGCGCTGCTCAGTGGGCCATGGCTCAAGGTCAACCGCTTTGAAGACATCTCGCAGCTGTGGGTGGAACAGCTGCCGCCTCACCGGCGCCTCGAATTGCTCACCAGCCTGGCGCTTGCCGACCCGACAGTGGACCTGCTGGTAGTCGACTCGCCGGACCGTCACGGCTTGGCCCCGGAACATTGGCTGCCCCGGCTTCAGTCATTGGCCGACGACGGCGGGAGGCCGCTCGCCGTCGTCGCCACCGTCGCTGCCCTTCCGAACGGGTGGGACGGCGCCGGCGTCGTAATTGCTAAGGCACTCACGGAACGCGAACCCGAACCGGGAGCCGCGATGCCGGAGGCAGCAGCTCCAGAACCTTCTGCCGAGGCCCGATGCCTGACCAGGAGTGCATCATGACCGTGCTGCGCCTCGCCCGCTCGGAACTCAAGCGCATGACTGGCGGCTTGCTCCCCAAACTGACCATTCTGGCCCTGACCATGGTGCCCCTCCTCTATGGCGCCGTGTACCTGTACGCCAACTGGGACCCCTACGGGAACCTCAACCAGATCGACGCAGCGCTCGTTGTGGAAGACGCGGGTGCCACCGCTGCCGACGGCACGGAGTTGGAGGCCGGCAGGAAAGTGGCCGACAGCCTCGTGGATGGGCACGTCTTCAATTGGCAGCTTGTAGCCTCCAGCTCGGAAGCCGAGCAGGGAGTGCGTGACGGGAAGTACGGCTTTGCCCTGAATATCCCGAAGGACTTTTCCGCAAACCTGGTCTCGCCCGGCAAGTTCGACGCGGCCAATCAAGCGATGCTCAATGTCACCACCAACGATGCGAACAACTATCTGCTGAGCTCAATCGTGGACAAGCTAACGACGGCGGTGCACGCAACGGTGGCCAGGGAAGTGGGCGAGGAAACAGCCAACCAGCTGCTCACGGGCTTCGGCACCATCCATGCCCAGCTGGCTAAGGCAGCAGAGGGCGCGGACAAACTCGCGAATGGCGTTGACAAGCTCCGGGATGGCTCCGCCACGCTGTCCAACGGCACAAGCCAGCTCCGTAGCGGCACGGGGGAACTGCTCGCTGGCCAGACCAGGCTGCGCGACGGCGCCAACCAACTGAACGATGGCACCGCCCAACTCGATGCCGGGCTGCATCAGCTTCAGGACAAGACTGCAACGCTGCCCACCGACACCCGCCGTCTGGCTGACGGCGCCGCCCAAGTCGCCATAGGCAACGCCGAGCTCAACGCTAAAGTCCAGGACGTCGTCGGGCAGTTGGGGGCCGTCGACACCGGGCTTCATGACCGAGTGGCGGCGAGCACAGCGAGGCTCGTTGCCGCGGGCATCCTCACCCAGGAGCAGGCCGACAAGGTGATTGCCGACGTCGACGCCGCCTCAGGTTCCGGGCCTGCGGCCCAGGCACGCGCCACCATCGCCAGCGATGCGGCGAAGATCCAACAGTTGTCCGACGGCGCGGCTGCTGTCAGCGCAGGGGCCACTAGGCTGGCCAATGCAACACCGGCCCTTGCAGGTGCGATCAGCCAGTCGGCGTCGGGCGCCGATCGGCTGGCCAGCGGTGCTGCCGCCCTCGCCTCCGGCCAGCAGTCTGCCTTGGACGGCACTGCCCGTCTGGCCGATGGTGCTGCAAAGCTCGACGACGGTGCGGCACAACTTGCATCGGGGGCCGCCACTGCGGCGGACGGCGCACGAACGCTGGCGACGGAGCTGGCTTCGGGCGCCGGAAAGGTGCCCAATCCGAACGATGCCCAGAAGGACAAAGTCTCCAGGGTCATGGCGGATCCTGTGGCGGTGAACAACGTGTCGCAGGCCAAAGCAGGCACGTACGGTGCAGGATTGGCTCCGTTTTTCCTGACGCTCGCGCTGTGGATCGGCGTGTTTATGCTGGTCCAGGCCATGCGGCCGGTAACTCAGCGTGCGCTGGCGTCCAATGCGCCGTCCTGGAAGATCGCCCTGGGCGGTTGGCTGCCCTTCTTCGGCGTGGCGGCGGTCCAAGCCAGCCTCCTGACACTTGCGGTGGATCTTGCCTTGGGCCTCAATCCAGCCCACCCCATACTTATGTGGCTGCTAATGCTTGCCGCGGTGATGGCTTTCAGCGCGATCATCCAAGGGATCGTGGCGTTGCTGGGCACCCCTGGGAAGTTTGTGGTACTGATCCTGCTGGTGCTGCAACTGGTTTCCTCCGGCGGAACTTTCCCTTGGCAGACGACGCCCGCTCCCCTACATGCGGTTCATCAGATCCTGCCCATGGGATACGTGGTGTCGGGCATGCGGCGCCTTGTCTACGGTGGTGATCTCTCCTTGGTCTGGCCAACAGTACTGGGCCTCCTTGGCTACACTGTGCTGGGCGCCGCGATGTCCACGCTGGCAGTCCGCAAGCACAAGTATTGGACACTGAAGACGTTGAAGCCGGAGATTGCTGTATGAGTTCGCCTGATGTTGACGGCACCCAAGGCAAGCGGCTCCGACCAGGGCGGACCAACGCTACTCGGCAAAAACTCTTCGAAGCCTCCATGGAGTTGATCGGCGAGCGCGGCGCGGCCAACGTCACGGTGGATGAGATCGCCGCTGCGGCCGGGGTTTCCAAGGGGACCGTGTATTACAACTTCGGCAGCAAGTCGGAGCTCATCGGACAGCTGCTCCGGCACGGTGTGGACATCATGCTCGGCAGGCTGAAGGACATTGAGGACTCGGTGGGGGACCCTCTGGAGAGTATGGCGGAGATGATCGGTCAAGCCATCGATTTTATGGACGATTACCCGTCGTTCGCCCGGCTATGGGTCAGCGAAAACTGGAGAACGCCCAGCGAGTGGCAGGACACCTTTGCCGAGCTACGTGCCGAACTCCTGGCCGTGGTTGGCTCGGCTGTGGCGAAGGTTGCAGACGCCTACGCCGTCGATGCTTCGATCAACCGAGGCAGCCTCGAAACCGCCATTTTCGGTGCCATCTTTGTTGTTGGCCTGGACCGCCAGACGTACAACCAGGAGCGAACTCGGGAACAGAGTGTTGCTGCGGTCATGGCGTCCATGCACGGGTACGTGGTTCGGTAGGCGTCCCCGTTACGTTTTCGCCGCCCGCTCCCGTTGGTCAATGGCGCCATCTTTTCTGGTAAATTGACCGCAAATTGACGGTAGATCGTGCCGTCCGGGATTTTCGGGGGTCTCCTAGGCGTGCGTGGATCAAGGTTCTTAGCCGTTTTTGCTGTTCTGTCCGGACTGCTGGTTTCCTCGGGAGTTTCGGCCATCCCTGCGTCTGCTGGCGTTCCTGAAGATTTTCCCGAGGCTATTGCAATGTATGGCCCAACGGAACCGGTGGACCCGGGTGCATTTGTGTCGCTTTCGCCCTTCCGGGCCTTGGATACCCGCAGTTCTGCCCCTGCAGGTGCCGATGGCGTTGTGTCGTTCCAAGTTGGTGGAGTGTCCGGGATTCCGGCGAACGTTTCGGCAGTGGTGTTCAACCTGACAGTGACGGAGGCGCAGTCGTTCGGGTACATCGGTGCCTATGCCTCCGACGCCGAGCGGCCGAACGCATCGAATGTGAACTTCGGCGCCGGCCAGACCGTAGCGAACTCTGTCACCGTCCCGGTGGGGGCTGACGGAAAAGTCACGTTGTTCAACCGCTCAGCCGGGACCACCCAGCTGATTGCCGACGTTTCGGGCTACTACCTCGCCGGGACCCCGATAGTTCCGGGTGCGTTTGCCCCGTTGAATCCTTCCCGGTTGGTCGACACTCGCGACACCGCGCCTATAGGTGCGGATTCGGCGCTTTCTTTCCAGGTCGGCGGGGTTTCCGGGGTCCCCGCGAATGCTGCCTCCGTGGTATTCAACTTGACGGTGACCGATCCGCAGTCCTTCGGGTTCATCAGCGCCTATGCCTCAGGCGTGGCGCGCCCGAGCGCTTCCAGTATCAACTTCGGCCCGGGCCAGACCGTCCCGAACTCCATCACCGTCCCGGTGGGGGCCGATGGGAAGGTCACCCTCTTCAACCGTTCTTCCGGAACTACCCATCTGATAGCCGACGTTTCGGGCTACTACCTCTCGGGGACTCCGATCGTTCCGGGTGCGTTCGCACCCATGGGCCCTTCGCGGATTTTGGACACCCGCGGTTCTGTCCCGGCGGGTGCTGATGGAGTTGTGTCGTTCCAAGTTGGTGGTGTGTCCGGGATTCCGGAGAACGTTTCGGCAGTGATGTTCAACCTGACAGTGACGGAGCCTCGCTCGTTCGGGTTCATCAGTGCCTATGCTTCCGGTGCCGGGCGTCCGAATGCTTCGAATGTGAACTTCGGCGGAGGCCAGACGGTGGCGAACTCTGTCACTGTCCCGGTGGGGGCTGACGGGAAAGTCACGTTGTTCAACCGCTCATCCGGGACCACCCAGTTGATAGCGGACGTTTCGGGCTACTTCATGGGGAAGTTGATGCCACCGAAGACGCCGATCATCACACCTCCCACCACCATTACCACCGTCCCTGGAACGAACACTGGCGCAGTCAACGACGGAGGGACTATAGGCGTAGGTCAATACGAGTTCACCATTAACGAGCCGGGCACGTATCCGGCCAAAGGTTTCATATATACGGTCACCGGCTATCCGAATACGGTGTTCGCCTCCAACCTCAGTTGCGGTACGCCGCGGGTAGCAGAATACGTGGTGGTCTGTCCCGCCGATGGGCGAACGGCGACGGCGACCGTGGGACCGATTGATTACGACACTTTTCTCACCGCTTGGGCGTTCGACTACGCAGGCCATGTCAGCTATCCGGTTATGTATCGGTTCCGCGTGGCCAACTCCACGACTGGACCCAATACGGTGCTCCCCATCACTGCGCCAAGCCCTGCAAGTTGGGTTCCCGTTGCCACGGATTTCAGCACACCTTATGAATCCGGCTCCTGCCAGGGAGACATGAGCTCGGCGCACCCCGGAACCACCAAGATCGATGCCCTTCAGCTCGACGGCCTACCCGGACACTTCGGGACAACTTCGTCCTCGGGTGTCAACACGGCGGAGAGCTTCAGCGTCTCAGGGTGGTTTTGCCCCACGAAAGCAGCAAATGGAACAACCCAGTCGCTGATAGAGCAGATTGCCGACAACGGGACCGTCGCCGCGGCACTGCGGCTGGACCCGAGCGGGAGGCTCGAACTAGCAACTTGGACCACAACCAACTCACCAGAACAGGTCCAGTTGTACATGCCACAGCCGGACAACAGGTGGATGTTCATTTGCGCGGTCTTTGACAAAGTCAACCAACAGTTACGCATCTCGGTGACCTACTACTCTAGCTTCCCCGGAACCTGGACCGTGGCGAGCTCGAGCCAAAGCCATCTTCCCTCCCCCACAGGGTCCCTGCGGCTCGGCGACAACTTCACGGGTCAGATCCTGAACCCCGTGATAACGCAAGGCATCCTTGCCACCGAGCAGTTCGCAAGCGCGCAGATGCTTTTCACCCCCAGCACGCACGGCGTCCTGAGATGAGCGGGTGCAGGCGCCATTGCCGGCAGGTCTAACCACGCGTGCGCAGGGCCGCTAGGAATGAGACGTAGCCACAACGCGTGCCGCCGCTGGTGAGCGGCCGACGTCGTACATCATTAACCTCATGCGTCACATGGGGAACAGCGGGAAGCTGGCGGTGGTGGCCGCCGGCGTTTCGGTGGGCCTGTTGGTGTTGCTGTCCATCACCTTGGAGGAAATTGCGCTCTTTGCCTTCCTCGCGGCGGTGGGCATCGGCTATGTAGCGTGCATTGCCGAAGTGTTCGCGCGGCGCCGTTACTTTGTGGCGTTGCTCGGATGCGTCGGATCGACGCTGTGTGTGGCCTTCGCCATCGCATTCCTTCGGATGTGGGGCATCGCTTTCAACCAAGACGGGAATGCGTTGGGCACTGCCGTTTCCACCCAGGACTCCGACATCTACTTCTATCTGGCAGTCGCCGCCGGCTTTGGCACGCTCATAGCGTTGTTTGCGGGCGCTGTCCTGCCCGGCCGGCGAGTTGCCCCCGCAGCCAAAGGGATGCGTCCGGCCGCGCGCCCACGAACCACCGGGACGAAGGGCGCGCAACCTCGCGCGAAAGGGTCGACGGCGGGCGCAAAGTCAGGCGCACAGACCCGCCGCCAGGCCACCGCGAGGGGCTTGACCACCAGGTCCAGCACCCCGCGAACAGCAAACCAGCGCGCTGGAGCCCAACGCGCTGGTTCTCGAACGACGTCCAAACCGCGGTAGCGCGGGTCGGATCGCCTTATATTTTCCGGCTGACCGCCTCGCTAGCGCCTCCGAGGGTGCTCGTCCTGGCGGGTCACTGTGTCGTCGTCATGCCTGACAGAGCCGTCGCCCTGCACAGCGTCCCTTCGGCGGAACGGACCGGCCTGATGCGCCGTATCCGCTTGGCGCACCTCGTCATCGTGGCGCACATCGTCCTCTCGGCGAGGAACCTCACGGTCAGTGACGTCGCGTGCGGGGGTGGCCGACGTCGTATCAGCGTCCCGTCGCGATTGCCGGTCTTCACGGGCTTCCTGGCTGGTGCGGACGTCAGGATCCAATGAGTCGGCCTTCCTGAGTTCTTCCTGCGTGCGTGTCCTAACTTCCTGCGCCTCTGACCGCTGTTGGCTGGCTTCCCGACGCAGCCGCTCGGCCTCCACTTCGGCTCGCTGTGCGTCTGCCGCTGCACGCGAGGCCTTGGCTTCCCGGTCACGGGCCGCGAGATCTTCTTCGCGTGCCTTCTCCCGGATTTCGGCTGCCTTGCGGCGGGCCGCTTCATCCTTGCGTCGACGCGCCACGAACAGGAGTACTGCAATGACTGCCAGGACCACGATGATCGCAACGATGATCCACAAAAGCTGTGCTGAATCCACGATTCACTCCTTTTACTCAGCATGCTTACTATCTAAGTAAACACCCGACCGCGGGTTCACTGCCACGGTAAGGCATAGCGAATCGATACGATGCATCCAATTAAGCAGCTTTGAAGCCGCGCTATGGGACCCTCAACCTTCGCGGCGACGCGGACAGCGGAGCTGTTATTTCGGGCGCAGGGATGTTGCTTGGGCGCGCAGGGATGTTATTTGGCCCGCGGGACGGTGAAGTGGGTCAGCTTGGCATCCTGGCCATCTAGTTCAGCCCACGGTTTTTCCACTTCCAACACAGTGAAAGCGCTGGTGGGATAGCGAGTGGCAGCGTCCATATAGGCGTCATGTTCTGAATCACGGGAGGCCAGATGCATGGCCAAGTCCTGGACGCCCGGCATATGCGCCACCACCATGAGCGTAGTCACGGTATCCGGCACGTGGTTGATGATGGACAGCATGCGCATCGCCGACGCGGCATAAAGTCCGTCCTCGAGCTTTGGAGTGGGCGCCTTGTCCCCCAACTCCTGGCACACCCAGGTGCAGGTCTGCCTGGTCCGCAGAGACGACGAGCAGAGGATAAAGTCCGGAACCACTTTGTGCTTGAGCAGCCACTTGCCGGCCAGCGGAGCCTCCCGGTGTCCACGTTCCATCAGCGGGCGCTCGTGGTCCGGCACGCCATCCGGCCAGTCAGACTTGGCGTGCCGCATAATCACCAAGCGCTTTATGTGGTGGTCACTCATGCCCAAAGCCTATCCCCGCAGGCCGAATGGGTGGAGCCGTCACGCCGAAAATCATCGCGTCACGCCCAACAGATTTTTGGCCGCGGAGCGAAGCAAAAACCCCTGCACTGCGCCATCCGAGCTCGCGGAGTTGTCGATAGTAACCTGCCCGGCGGGACGCCTAGTCCCAGCAGGCGCCGAGGGATGGTTCCGCAAAAGCGCCCGCTCCCAGAGGGAACGGGCGCCGCAGCTTACGTGCCGTAGCTTACGAAAGGGTTAGATGGAGTATTCCGGGGCGGCCCAAACGATGACCTCCGGGTGCTCGTAGAAACGGTAGCCCTGACCGCGGACGGTGCGCACGGTGTTGGCAAGGCGGCCGAGCTTGGAGCGGAGGCGCCGGATGTGGACGTCGATGGTGCGCTCGTTGGGAACTTCCTCGGCGTTGCGCCACAGGCCCTCAAGCAGTTCGTCACGGCCAACCGTGCGCGTGCCGTTCTCAACGAGGTAGTTCAGCAGCTCAAATTCCTTGAACGTCAGGTTGAGGGATTCGCCGTCGAGGTGCACTTCGCGGCGGGCAAGGTCAATCAGCACACCGGAGGGGCGGGCTTCCTGTGCGGCCTGCGGACGGGCCGCAGCCTCTGTGCGCTGGCGGTTGCCGACCGTCGGGTCACCGAAGGTGGAACGAACAACGTCGAGGGCCGAGCCCGGTGCGCTGGCCGGCGCAACCGCGACGGCGGCATAGCTTTCTGCGCCGCTGACAAGGGACTGGGCGTAGGCGCGGATTTCCTGGGCAAGCTTGGCGATGGAGGTTCCCGCGGCAGCCGCGGTCTCCTCGTCGATGCCCATGTACAGCACAAAGCCGCGGGCGACATTGTCATTGGGTACGGGCCGGACAGTGCGGTCCGGAGTGGCGACGACGGGAGTGGGCGCCGTCATGGGAGCGGCGTCTGACGGAACAGCCCGGAGCTGTCCGTAGCTGGTGGGGTTGTAGCCCTGGGGAACATAGCCTGGAGCCGGGCTGTTGGCTCCTGCCCCGGCGGGGGCGTAGGCGGGTCGGGTTCCGAGGCCCTGGCGGAGCCCCGCGTTGGAGGCTGCCTTGTTGGCGTTACGAACTGAGATGTGGACGTATCCGGATGCAACTGACATGGAGTGCTTACCTCAAGGTGAATAGCCGTCATCGCGGCTTCGAATGCTTAGGTGTCCCCGCAATGAGTATGGGGAAGGCGCCCGACGCTGGGCAGGGGGCGAATGCCTGACACTTTTTGGGGTGGAAAGTTAGGCGTGCATTCGACAACAGCTCATCTCAACGCCAGCTGGTGCGCTGGGCTCGATTGCTGCGGCTGCAGATGCTGTTGAGTTCTTGTTCACATTGGCAGTGTGCAACGTAACAAACGGAACTAGCAAGTAACAAAGCCGGAAAGAGTCCACATCATGAGACGAAAAGTACTATTGTGTCGCAAATCACAATTTTGCCTCGCGTTATTTTGAGTCACACTCGATATTCGTTCTGACCACCAGATGGCAAGTTTCCGAATATTATTCGGCGCTGCATCTACTAGGTCTTGCTTGATTCAACGTCAAGTTCGTTACCTGAATCTCAAAATCCGGCGAACAACGGTTGAAAATCCAAATCAGAAAAAATGTGATCTCCACCGCGATTTTTCTGGTAGTAGAGTCCGTCGACCACACAGGACCCCTCCACCAATCCCCCTCACGTGAGGCACGCGGCTGATAACGACTGGGGTTAGTTGGAGCTCGAACCCTGGGTGGAATTCTGCCCGCTCCCCGCGTTGGTGGAAATCCTAATGACCTGGGCTGAGTAGGTGTCACCGTTCTTGAGTGCCGTAATCCGGATGATGCTCCCCTGAGTTATGTCAGCCAGGGTCAGCGTTCCCGAGGTCGCGCTGCTGCCCCGCCTGGTGAAGGACTGGCCCACTTGGACACCGGACCCCAACTGGTAGCTCCTGCTGAAGCCATCGTCGCTCTTGACCGTGATCGAGTCGGAGGAAATAGCCGTCACGGTGCCGAGTTGCTCGGACATGGTGACGTAGGACTGGCCTTGCAGGACCACGTACTCCGAGTGAATGGCAGCATTGAGCCCGGAAAAGCCCATCCCCATCCCGTCCGGCGCAGCGCCTCCAGGCATACCTTGGAACCCCTGTCCCCCTGGCATGCCTTGCGTGCCGGTCCCGTTCTGGCCTGTACCGTTGGGACCCGTTCCATTGAATCCTCCCGGCTGCCCGCCTGCCCCGGCAACGCCGTTTGCCGGCGTTGATGGTGAGTTGGTTGCGGCGTACACCCCGGCAGCGGTTGCTCCGGCCAGTACTACGGCGACGCCGCCAACGACGAGCCCTCGCTTGACGGTCCAACGTCGTGCGTTCGGGCCAAAGGAACCGTTGCGCGGATCGGACGGCGCGCCCCAGCCGGGCGAGCCCCAGCCGCTGGCGGCGATCTGGGTGGCGCTGCCCGATGACGGCACCTGGCCATCCGCCGTCGAACCGGCCCCGGGCGAGCCCCAGCCAGCAGACGGCTGGTGCGTGGCGCCGTCGTGAGCTGATTCAGCGGGCCCCCAGGCCCATCCCGAAGCCTGCGCCGGGCTTGAACCTGCCTGGGGCGTGGGCACGGGGTTTCCCTGATGGATCGGCTGGGTGGGGGTTGTGCGCGGGTCCGAGTCGCGCGGAGCGGGCTGCGGCGTGTTGTCCTGAGTCATGATGTCCTCCAACGAGTTTGGCTTCTCCCCTTCAGGGTGGGCACCAATCCTGTGCGGGGCCTGTGCCGGACTGCAGGGCCCGCTGTGACCATGAACCACCCCTGACAACGGTGATTCGCAGCTCCCCCGTGGCTAGGCTTGAACTCACAGCCCGCTCACAGCATTGGCAAAGCGGCGGCAAACTGGCAGAACGGAGAGTTGTCCCATGGCCTCATCGCACTCCATGACCAACAACCTTCCCCACCTGACCCATCCGGACGGCTCGCCCATCCGTGCCCTTGTGGTCGACGACGAACCCAGCCTTTCCGAGCTCATGAGCATGGGACTCCGCATGGCAGGCTGGGCGGTCGCAGTGGCGGCGGACGGTCCAGAGGCCGTCAAACTGGCCCGCGAATTCCGGCCCGATGTGCTGGTCCTGGACGTCATGCTGCCCGGATTCGACGGTGTGGAGCTGCTGGGACGCATCCGATCCTTCGCGCCCGAGGTCCCCGCGCTCTTCCTCACTGCCAAAGATGCTGTACAGGACCGCATCACGGGCCTGGCCGCCGGGGGTGACGACTACGTGACCAAGCCATTCAGCATGGAGGAGGTGCTCCTGAGGCTTCATCGGCTGGTCCAGCGCTCCGGAGTCGCGGCCATGGACACGGCTGAGCTGGTGGTTGGCGACCTGGTCCTCAACGTCGACACCCGCGAAGTGTCCCGGGGCGGCGAGGAGATCGTACTGACCGCAACCCAGTTCGAATTGCTGAGGTACCTCATGGAGAACCCCAAGCGGGTGGTGAGCAAAGCCCAGATCCTGGACCGCGTGTGGAACTACGATTTCGGCGGCCAGGCAAACATTGTGGAACTCTACATCTCCTACCTTCGCAAGAAGATCGAGGCCAACCACTCGCCCATGATTCACACCGTCCGCGGGGCCGGGTACGTCATCAAGCCGGCCGAGTAGCGAGGGCATGCGATGTCATCGCTCTCAGGTGCGGTTCGTACCGCGGGCCGTCGTTGGCTCCGTCCTTCCACTTGGCACCTCCGGACGCGGCTAGTGCTTGTGGCGATGGCTTTGTTGGTGGCGATTTGCGGAGCCATCGGTTTGGCCAGTTACGCCTCAATGGATTTGTTCCTCACGCAACAGCTGGACCAGCAGCTGCGGGAGGCGGCCCGCCGGGCAACCGAGTTCGGCAGGCCGCCGTCGACCTTTCCGTCCGGGCGGCCCGATCCGCTTGAGGCGCGCGGACAGGCAGCAGGAACGCTCAACGCGCGTATCTTTGGCGACACTGTCAGCAGTGCGGGATTCCTGGCTGCGGACGGCACGCGTGCTTCATTGTCGGACGCCGATACGGCCATACTGCAGGCGCTGCCCAAGGACGAGCGCCCAGCAGACCGGGTTCTGTCCGCTGGTTCTTACCGGCTCATCGCCTCAAGGGCACCTTACGGCGACATCATCGTCACCGGCCTACCCCTGGCCGCAAAACAGAACACACTGACCTCCCTGGTGTGGACCGTGGTGCTTGTCTCGGCGGGCGGGCTGGCGCTGATTGGGCTGGCAGGGACCGTGATCATCCGCCGCACCATGAAGCCGCTGGAGCAGTTGTCCGCTGTGGCCACCAATGTGGCCCGGTTGCCGCTCGACGCCGGTGAAGTCGCCTTGGCTGTTCGTGTCCCCAAGGCGGACGCGAACCCTGGCACGGAAGTGGGCAGTGTTGGACACGCACTGAACCTCATGCTGGACAACGTCGCCAACGCACTGGAAGCGCGCCAACAAAGCGAGACCAAGGTGCGGCAGTTCGTGGCCGATGCCTCGCATGAGCTGCGGACTCCCCTGACGGCCATCCGCGGGTACACGGAACTGCTGCGCATGACCGAAGACTTCACGGAGGATGGCAGGAAGTCGCTGGCGCGGATGCAAAGCCAGTCGGAGCGCATGACTGCCCTGGTGGAGGACCTTCTGCTGCTGGCACGCCTCGACGAGGGGCAGCCGCTGAAGGTGACCGACGTCGACCTCACCCAACTGGTGATCGAGACCGTGAGCGATGAGAAGGTCATGGCACCGGAACACGTTTGGAAGCTCACGCTGCCCGACGAGCCGGTGGTGATGCGCGGTGATTCCACCCAGCTCCACCAGGTCCTGGCGAACCTGCTTTCCAACGCCCGCAAACACACCGAAGCCGGGACCACCGTGGTGGCGGGGGTTATGCGGTCCGCTGACGGCAGCGCCGTGGTGACCGTGACGGACAACGGCCCGGGAATTCCGGCCGAGTTCCAGAGCAGGATTTTCGCGCGCTTCGCCCGGGCGGATGCGGCCCGATCCGGCTCAGAAGGGACATCGGGCCTGGGCCTGTCCATTGTGGAGTCGATTGTCCAGGCTCACGGCGGCAGCGTAGAGGTCACGTCTCGGCCAGGACGCACGGAGTTTGCCCTGCGCTTCCCCGCGGTTGCGCCTGTGGGGTAGTGGTTGCCGTTACCGAAACGTGACTTAATCCCGCCTGCTCATGTACGGTCGAAGGGTGGCCATTTCGCATCTGGCCGCCTCCGGGTTGACGCCGAGCTCTGCCACATCCCGGAGCCCGTCAACCGAGGCAGAGACGGGGGACCCAGAGTCTTCGGGCCACGCGTCGCGGTGCAGCCGCATCACGACGCCGTCCCTAGGGGTGAAGCCGCCCATGTGCGCGGCCGGATAACCTCATCCGAATCCGACAGCTAACTCCGCAGGCGTTGAGAGGCAATCACCCATGACCCCATCCATGGATCAGTCGCGCCGCGTTCGCGCCGCTCGCCACCGCGCCGAACCAGCTGCGATCTTCACCACCAGCCCGGCGGAACCCCAGGAAACAGATCCCTCCCCCGGCGCACACGCCGCGCCCGCCCCCGGAATGGAACTCCCGACGTCGGACGCTCCCCGGGGAAGGCGGGCCAACCGCGGCGCCCGAGGCACCAATGACGCTTCCACCGCGGCCCTCCCCACGGTTGCCGCCATGAGCGAACCAGCCAGCCAGCCCAACAGCGGGCCGCTGGAGACGGCCGCTATCGGCGCTGACGCTCCCACCGCGGCCCTCCCCACGGTTGCCGCCATGAGCGAACCAGCCAGCCAGCCCAACAGCGGGCCGATGGAGACGGCCGCCATTGGCGCTCTAGCACCGGCGGTCCAGAGGAGGACGGTGGTTGCGGCTGAACGGCACGCAGCCTCGTTCCGCGGTCCGCGACGTGCGCCGTTCAGCCCCGAATCCCAGTCTGTCCTGAAAAACGCCGCTTCCGTGCGCCTGATGAGCCAGCGGATGGCCGTAGTGGCAGGTGCCTTGGCAGTCCTGCTCGGAATCGGTGCTGTGGGGCAGGCTGCCGATCTCCCCTTCTTCGGCAAGGAATCGCCTGCGGAGGGGTCCGCCCAAGCCTCTGCTCCGTCTCCGGATGCCAATGGCACTGACAGCTTTTCCCACAAGGCAAGCCCCAGCCCCACCACCGCCATGGCCTCCGCATCTGCCACCACGCCGCTCAGTGGTGCAGCGGGAGGTGTGGCTTCGGCAAATTCCCCGGGAGACAGCACGGCAGACCCAACGCCGAGTCCTACTCCGAAGCTCAGAATCAGCGCCGGGGCAACGGGCGGCCTGGAGTCCGCCGCTCCGTCACCCGCTCCAACAATCACGGTGAGTCTTGCACCACCTCAAGCCGCGGCGCCCTCGACGACGTCCCCGGCACCTTCACCTGCCACATCGCCGAGTGCCCCGTCGCCCACCGCACCGCCTTCAACCGCCCCGACACCGTCGCCCGTTCCAACGGCTTCAGAAGTCGCGAATGCCCAGGCCTACACAAGCACCCGGCTACCCAGCTACGGATGGGGCGCTGACCAACTGGAACCGTTGGAGGAGCTGTGGAATGCACCGGCCGACTGGCGGCCCGGCCAGATCGATGCGGGCTTGAAGTACATCAAGGAACGCTACGGCTCACCCGCCAAGGCCCTCGAGTTCCGCAAGGCAAACAAGACGTACTAAAGCACGCCTTGTGCACTGGCCGAATGGGCCAGCATCACGCGCGACGGCGGCGACAATCGCACACAACTCGACTCGCCGCCGTCGTGATCTTCGTTACCTAAATGTGACTTTCGATAACGATTCCTGTACCGTCGAAAGCGTGGACCTCCTCTAACTGGTCCACATCCGGGTTGACGCCGAGCTCTGCCGCCTCCCGGAGTCCTTCTGACCAGGCAGAGACGGGGGACCCAGAGTCTCCGGGCCGACGCTCCACGCGCGGCCCTCGGGGTGAAGCCGCCGCCAAGCCAATGGCCAATGCCTGTTCGCTGGTGCGCCGCCGGATGCCCTCATCCGAACCCGACAGCTAACTCCGCAGGCGTTGAGAGGCAATCACCCATGTCTGGATACAACGATCAGTCGCGTCTTGGCACTTCCGCGCGACATCGCGCCGAGTCAACGGCCATCAGCACCGCAGCAGCAAAACAGGACAAAAACTCCCGCACAGTCCTCAAGCGCGCAGCAAACAGCAACCTCAGCCAGCGCATGGCCGTCGTCGCGGCGGGTATCGCGCTCGTGATGGGCGTCGGCTCCGCCGGTCATGCCGCCGAGCAGGCCGTTGAGGCCAAGGACACCGCTGCGCAGCTCGCGGCCCAAAAGAGCGACGCCACGGCCTCGTCCAAGCCGCTCAGCCAGGCAACGGCCGAACCGCTGGTTCCGAACGAGACTTTCAAGGCGACCCCCGCGCCGTCGACGCCGGCCGCCCCCGCACCGGCGGCAGCCGCTCCCGCTCCCGCCGCCCCGGCCCCGGTTCCCGCGGCCGCGCCAGCTCCTGCGGCAGTCGCCCCTCAGGCCGCCGCTCCCGTGGCGGTGAACGACCCCGCAGCTGCGAAGGCTTACGCGGCCAGCCGCCTTTCCGCCTTCGGTTGGGGTCCCGAGCAGATGCAGTCACTGATCACTCTGTGGGAAAAAGAATCCAACTGGCGGACCACGGCTGTCAACGCCTCCAGCGGCGCCTACGGCATTGTCCAGGCCCTGCCCGGCAACAAGATGGCCAGCATCGCCCCTGACTGGGAGACCAACTTCCGCACCCAGATCGACTGGGGCCTGCAGTACATCAAGGAGCGCTATGGCTCCCCTGCCAACGCCCTGGGCTTCCACTACGCCAACAACTGGTACTAAAGAAAACTCAATAGCATTGGTGCGGTCCCGGCCCGCGCAGGCCTTCCAACCCCTGCGCCGGCCCGGACCGCATCCTTTTTTTGGGCGTCGAAACTTTGCACAGCAGGCGCACAGCTTGCGCCTAAAGGCCTCATAATCATCACCGCCACTGTTGAACCATGACGTTCACAGACCAGGCAATAGAACCCCGGCAGGACCCCGCTGGGCGTGGCCGCGCCGGGCAGGACCACTCCGGGCAGCACCGCCGCCCCACTCCAGGCGCAACAGCGACGCTGACCGTCGCGCGGCACTCGCCCGTGAACACCAGATCGACCACGCCCGTTTTGGACGTCGCCATCCCCGTGTACAACGAGGAAAACGACCTGGAGGAATGCCTGCGCCGGCTCCACGGCCACCTTCAGGACAGCTTCCCGCACTCCTTCCGCATCACCGTGGCAGACAACGCCAGCACGGACTCCACATTGAGGATCGCCGAGCGGCTCGCCCGTGAAATCCCGGAAGTCGCGGTGGTTCACCTTGAAGAGAAAGGCCGCGGAAACGCGCTGCGGAAGGTCTGGCTGGCCTCCGACGCCCCCGTGCTCGCCTACATGGACGTGGACCTCTCCACCGACCTCGCGGCGTTGGCGCCCCTGCTGGCCCCGCTGATCTCCGGACACTCGGACCTGGCAATCGGCACGCGCCTCACACGCAACTCCCGCGTGGTCCGCGGCCCTAAGCGCGAACTCATCTCCCGCAGCTACAACCTATTGCTCCGCTCGGTCATGGGCGCCCGGTTCACCGACGCGCAATGCGGCTTCAAGGCCATTCGTGCCGACGTTGCCCACCGAATCCTCCCCCACACACTGGACAACGCCTGGTTCTTCGACACAGAACTGTTGGTCCTCGCCGAACGCTGTGGACTTCGCGTCCACGAAGTCCCGGTCGACTGGACCGACGACCCCGACTCCAGCGTTGATATTCTCCGAACTGCGCTCGCCGACCTCCGCGGCATGGCCCGGCTGACCCGTGACCTGCTCACGGCCCGCATTCCCATCCCGGAGCTTCGCGCAGCACTGGCACGTGGCCCGCTCCCCGCCGCCGCCCGATACACCGAGCGGACCCGCCGCAACAGCCTCTTCGGCCAACTAGTCCGCTTCGGCGCCATCGGGGCAATGTCCACGCTGGCCTACATGCTGATCTTCCTGGTTTGCCGCGGATTCATGGACCCGCAACTGGCCAACTTTCTGGCCCTGCTCACCACCGCGATCGGCAACACGGCCGCCAACCGCCGCTTCACCTTCGGCATCCAGGGCGGCAGCTACGTTGTCCGCCACCACTTCGAAGGTTTGATTGTTTTCGGCCTGGGCCTGGCACTTACTTCCGGCGCCCTTGCACTTGTGCACACTACGACGACGCCGGACCGTTGGGCGGAAATCGTCACCGTCACCGCCGCGAACCTCGCCGCAACGGGCCTGCGATTCCTGCTCTTCAGGCTCTGGGTGTTCCGCGTACCCAAGCCAGTCGCCCCTCCCGCGAGCTCGGTTCCGCCCTCGGCGGATGCGCTCCCAGCAAGTCCTTCGAACCGCCCAGCAACTCTTTCGAACCACCCAGCAACTCTTTCGAACCGCACAGGAACTCTTTCGAACCGCACAGACAAGGCGATCCGATGACCAACACACTGACTCCGCCCCACACGGCAGCATCTACCGAGCAACGGGCAGGGCCCCGGACGGTCGCTAAGCTGTCCCTGCGCAACCTCGCGTTCGGGAACCAACCTCGATGGGTTCGCCCGTCCGCTGCCGGCTTGCTGGTGGCTACAGCGTTCCTGTACTTGTGGAACCTTGCCGCCACCGGCTATGGCAACAGCTTCTACGCCGCTGCCATCCAAGCCGGAACCAAAGATTGGACTGCCCTTCTCTTCGGTTCCCTCGATGCCGGCAACGCGATCACCGTGGACAAACCTCCGGCTTCCCTTTGGATTCCCGCGCTTTTTGGGCGGATCTTCGGCTTCTCGGCAACCAGCATGCTGGTGCCTCAGGCACTTATGGGGGTTGCCGCCGTCGGACTTCTTTACCTGACCGTGAAGCGCGTGTCCGGACCCGCGGCGGGCTTGCTGGCCGGAGGCGCCTTGGCTCTGACGCCTGTGGCCGCGCTGATGTTCAGGTTCAATAACCCGGACGCGATGTTGACGCTCTGCCTTGTCCTGGCGGCCTATCTGACCACCCGTGCCATCGAAAAGGCGGGCTGGAAATGGCTGGCCGCTGCCGGCGCCGTTGTGGGCCTGGCATTCCTTACCAAGATGCTTCAAGGGTTCCTCATTGTGCCGGGACTGGCCTTGGCATATCTATGGGCCGCGCCGACCTCGCTGGGCAAGCGTGTCCTGCACCTGCTCTCGGCCGGCGCAGGCATCCTGGTGGTGGCCGGAAGCTACGTGGCCCTGTTCCAGCTAACCCCTGCATCGGCCCGACCCTACATGGCCGGTTCCACGGGAAACAGCTTTTTGGAACTGACCTTCGGCTACAACGGACTGGGCCGTATTACCGGTTCAGGCGAAGGTGGCATGGGTGGAGGCATGCCCGGAGGCGGAGGCGGCGGCTTTGGTGGAGGCAACACAGGTTTCGGTGGAGCCGCCGGGATCAGCCGCATGTTCGATACGAGCTTTGGCTCCGAAGTCTCCTGGCTGCTGCCCGCGTCCTTGGTACTGCTGGTGGCAGGTCTGTGGTTCACGCGTCGGGAACGCCGCACTTCGAGCTCCCGCGCGGCACTGATTCTCTGGGGCGGTTGGCTCCTTGTCACCGGAGGCATCTTCAGCTTCATGAGCGGCATCGTCCACCCGTACTATGCGGTTGCCTTGGGCCCCGCTATCGCGGCGATTGTGGGCATCGGTGGCGTGGAACTGTGGAAGGGGCGGGCCTTCTGGCCAGCGCGGATCGTTCTCGCCGTAGTGGTGCTTGCGACTGGGCTGTGGTCCGCCGTCCTGCTGGGCCGTGACGCAACGTGCCTGCCGTGGCTGCGAATCGCGGTGGTGGTGCTTTCAGTGGTTGCCGCTGCTGCCCTGATGCTGCGGGTTGACCAGCTGCGGGTCGCCGGGACCCGGTTCCGGCGTGCTGCGGCCTCCGTGGTGGTGGTCGTGTCCCTCCTGGCTGGTGGCCTGGGAACCGCGGCATGGACTTTCGCGACGGCGGCAACCCCGCACTCCGGTTCCATTCCGACGTCGGGCCCCACCGGATCGGCGATGGGCGGCTTTGGGGGCCGAAGCAACCTGTCCCGCGACGGCGTCGACTTTCCGGGCGCGACCGACTCCGCAGCTGCTGACCCGCGCACAGCGGGCCCAGGTGCTGGCGCGATGGGCGGCCCAGGCGGCGAATCCGCGAGCAATAGCGAACTCAATGCCCTCCTGACGTCCGCAGGCACCAAGTGGTCCGCGATCGTTTCCGGCGCCACACAGGCAGCCAGCCTTGAACTGGCAACTGGAACCAATGTGATCGCGCTCGGCGGTTGGAACGGCGGCGACCCCTATCCCACGCTGGCCCAGTTCCAGGAGATGGTGGCCAACGGCCAGATTAGCTACTTCATCGCCGGTGGCGGCATGGGTGGCGGTGGTTTCGGTGGTTTCGGTGGTGCCGGCCGCGGGGGCAACTCCGAAGTCGCTGCCTGGGTGGCAGCCAATTTCACGGCCCAGACTGTCGGTGGCACCACGGTCTACAAGCTGAGCGAGTAGGCCTTGGCGATTATCAAAAAAGCGTGTTCTACCTAAGCGTGTTCACGGCAGGGCAGGCGGTGGTTACCAGTGGAAGGACAGGGTGTCAGCGTCCGCCGCCGCTGTGAAGAGGACACGGACGGCGCTGAGGTCGGGGATGCGCCACATGCCCTCTTCGAGTTCGACGTCGGCGTGGCCCACCACCACGGTCCGCATTCCGGCGGCCCGTGCGGCTGCGATACCCGCCGGCGCGTCCTCGAAGACGACTGTGTCGGCTGGTTCTGCGCCCAATAGGGCAGCGGCGCGGAGGTAGCCTTCGGGGTCCGGCTTTCCGCGCAGCACGTCGTCGGATGTGATCACGGTGGAGGGCATGGTGAGGCCCGCCGCGGACATCCGTGCCTCTGCGAGGATACGGTCCGCTGAAGTCACCATGGCGTAGGCCTCCGCGGGAAGGCCGCCGATCAGCTCCCGGGCGCCCGGGATCTGAATGATTCCGTTGGTCCGCGAGCGCTCCATCCGGCCCAGCTCTTGGGTGAGGCTGACGACGTCGGCCCCCGGCGGCGCGAAACGTCGCACGGTGTCGCCTGCGGGGACGCCGTGCGAGGTGCGGAGGATCTCGTCAATGTCCAGGCCGTAGCGGGCGGCGAATTCGCCCCACACTTCCTCTACCACCGCCGTCGAATCCACCAGCGTCCCGTCCATGTCGAACAGCACGGCTTGGCAGGTGAACACCCCGACTAGTCCGTGTACACGCGGTGCGGGATGTACTGCACGGCCCACTTGTTGCCGTCGGGGTCCTGGAAGTAAACGAAGTGGCCCCAATCCAGCTCTTCGACATCGCTCACGTCGACGCCATTCTCCTTCAACTGTTTGTGGGCAGCGTGAATGTCGCTCACCACCAACTGCAGGCTGGGGGCGGATCCTGCGGGAGCGTCGCTTAGCCCTTCCCCAATGGCGATGGAACAGCCGGAACCCGGGGGCGTGAGCTGGACAAAGCGGAGGCCCTCGTTGGGGCGCTCGTCATAGTCGGCGTTGAAGCCGACCTTGTTGACGTAGAAATCCTTGGCGCGATCCACGTCGGAGACAGGGACAAACACAAGTTCAAGTTTCCAGTCCATGCGGCACAGGCTAGCCCGGCTGCGCACAAAGCGGCAACAGGGGGACGGCTACGCCTACTTGGCCAGGCCGTACAGGCGGTCCCCGGCGTCGCCCAGGCCCGGCACGATGTATGCCTTCTCGTTGAGGCGCTCGTCGATGGAGGCCAGCACAATTTTCACATTGGCGTCGGAGAGTTCCTCTTCGAGCTTCGCGAGGCCCTCCGGTGCGGCCAGCAGGCAGATGCAGGTCACATCCGAGGCTCCGCGCCTGAACAGGAACTTGATGGCCTCACGCAGCGTGCCCCCGGTGGCCAGCATGGGATCCAGAACGAAAATCTGGCGACCGGTGAGGTCCTCCGGCAAGCGCTCTGCATACGTGATGATGTCCAGGGTTTCTTCGTCCCGTGCCATGCCTAGGAAGCCCACCTCGGCCGTGGGGACGAGCTTGGTCATCCCCTCCAGCATGCCCAGGCCTGCCCGCAGGATGGGGACCACCAGCGGAGTGGGCTTGGTGAAGGCCGTGCCTGTGGTTGTGGTGATTGGAGTGGCGATCTGGACAGGCTCCGTCCTGACCTCGCGGGTGGCCTCGTACGCAAGAAGGGTGACGAGTTCTTCGGTGAGCTGGCGGAAGACCGGAGAAGGGGTGTTCTTGTCCCGCAGTACCGTGAGTTTGTGGGCGACGAGAGGGTGGTCCACGACGAGGGTGCGCATGCCTCCCAAAGTATCACCCGCCGTCGGGCACTGAACCCGGCTCTCTGCCTTTGCGGACGGCACCGTGCCGCCGCTGGCGGACGACGTGAAAAAGCCGATGGGCCAAGATTACCAGGCACAGCCATGCGAGGCCCAGCAGCCACGCAGCCAGGACATCTGTGAACCAGTGATGGCCCAGGAAGACCCGGCTGAGTCCCATTGCGACCACAAACAAGCCCCCAACGGCGACCGCGGCGATACGGGCCGACGTCCGGTGGAACTGCAGGCACAGCAGGTAAACCAGAACACCAACCACCACCGTGGCATTGAGCGTATGACCGCTGGGAAACGAAGGGGACGACTCGTAAGGCGGGACAGCGTCGGCAAGGTGGGGGCGTGCGCGCCCAAAGATCTGCTTCCCCAGCACCGTGGCCAGGAGTGAGCCGCTGCCCGCCGCGACCACCAGGATCAGCGGGCGCCAGTTCCGGCTCCATAGGGCAAGGACAATAGCCGCGGCGAGCGCCACGGCGGGCATAACATAGGCGCTGCCAATGTCCGTGAACACCGTCATGGCCGCGTTGACTGCCGGGCTGCGGAACTGCTTGACCCAGTTCAGCAGGGGCTTGTCCACGCCGGAGATGCCGTCCTCTTCCACCACCGATTCGTAGACTTCGGCGCTGAGCTTGGCCAACACCACCGTCAGTGCCCCGCCGATGAACAACGTCAGCCATAGCGCCTGGTACGGGTCCAGCCAACGGGCCAGGAATGCTGCGGCCGCGTTGAAAATCCGCTTCACTCCCACCCCCTCTGAGCGTGCCTTACTCGCTCCCCGGCCGTTTCCGTCGAACCTATCATTGACGTATGACACCCCCGGACCCGCTGCATGTTGAGTGGATGGGGCTTGCAATCGCGCAAGCCCGACTCGCGTTGAAGACTGACGACGTCCCCATCGGCGCCGTGGTTATCGGCCCTGACGGCGCAGTGGTTGGCTCCGGTCGCAACGAACGCGAGGCCTTGGGGGATCCGACTGCCCACGCGGAAATCGTAGCCATTCGCGAGGCCGCCGCCAGGTTGCACAGCGACGGGCATGGGGACGGTTGGCGGCTGTCCGATTGCACGTTGGTGGTGACCCTGGAGCCCTGCGCCATGTGCGCCGGCGCGGCTGTCCTGGCGAGGATTCCGCGGGTTGTGTTTGGTGCTTGGGATGACAAGGCCGGAGCCGCCGGATCGGTGTTCGACATCCTGCGCGAGCGGCGACTCAACCACTGGGTTGAGGTCTACGCGGGCGTCCGGGAAGACGAGTGCTCCACGATGCTCAAGGAATTTTTCGCTGCGCACCGGGTCTGAGGAACCGGCCTGGCAATGTCCTAGGACCCCGTCCGGGCTGACTCGTCCAGGGCCTTGATCCGCGGTTGTCGTGATGATGGCGAGTCCAGGCTGAACGAGCGAAAGTCGCCAAGATCGGTGCGGATCCAGTCCTCGACTTCCGCGATCCTTTGCGTAACCGCCGCTGTGGGCGGCGCAAAGGTCCACGCGGCGATCCGTTCCTCCTCCGGGTCGTACTGCCAGAGGCCAATGATGCGCCCGCGATCCAGTATTGGGTGGTCGGACAGGTCTGCCTGCAGGGCCAGGGTGGTGTCAAGCACTTTCCGGTCGCGGTCGGCCTCGTCGAACATGTCCTGGGAGTTGCGCCGCAACAGGACCAATGAGTCGGTTCCCGCCAGCAACTGAATCTGTTCATCGCCTGGCGGGCTAAAGTCCGCAAGCCGCTCGACGTCGTCGGGCAGCATCCACAGCACCGCGCCTTCCGCGGTGGGCACCTCAACGGCGTCGACGGCGGCCAGCGCCTCTTTGCTGTGGGCCACGGTGAAGGCCGTGAACCATTGGCTCTGCTTGAGCGTGGCGCCGCCCGTCCAGCGAAGGTAGCGCTCCATAAGCCAGGCGCGGGCGGTGGCGTCGTCGACGTCGCTGCCCGGGAGGTTCCACACTGTGTAGGCGTAGCGCTGCTGATCGAGCCGCCCGTTCACCGGGACACGGCGGATGCGGCCGTCGGCTTGGAGGAGCCCCAGGGCGGTGGGAAGAGTGGTGGAGGCGCCCTTCTTCTTCCCTTCCTCCCCCAGGCTGCGGACGGAACCGCCCAATTCGTCGCGTAACTGCTGCGGGTCAAGCGGATTTCCGGCTTCGGCCAGGGTGTTGACCACTTCCTCTTCGAGGAGCGTGATCTCACTGCGTTCGACGCCGAGCCTCGCCAGGACCTTGAAAGGCGCGACGGCGGCCTCCCGCCCAAGCTGCAGCCCCCACGCGAAGTCGTCTTGGCCGAGCACGTACGTGCAGCCACGCGCGGTGGGGAGTTCATGGATCCTCAGGGCTGCGACGTCGGCGTCGACCTGTTCTCGCCGCAGGCCCGCGCGAGCAAACAGCGTGAGGTAGGGGTTCGCACCACCCACGGAACGTGCCCAACCTGCACGATCCAGGACTTCCTGGCTGCTTGCACCCTTCAGGGAACCGTCGAGGCCCTGCCGTTGCCATGACCAGGCCCTCAGCAGCTCAGTGGTCAGGTGTTGGGCAGGGAGCGAGACCGTTGTCATGGCCCCATTCTGCTACGCGCTGTGATGATGGTCACCCGTTTGGCGGTGGGTGGGTGTCAGGCAGGTGGACGTTATACGGGCCAGAGGAGCGATGCGATGTTGTCCGCCGCCATTTTCCAGGTGCGACGGTCTGCCCTGGCAGCGGCTGCAGCGTCCTGCCACGTCTGCCGGAGGGCCGCGTCCTGAAGCCATAGCTCCAATATTTGGGCCAGTTCCTCGGCATCGGCGCCCGGTACGAGGTCAAGCGCCCTTCCCGCACCGGCCAGTCCAAGCGCCTCCTCAGCCCCGGTACCTGCCCTGACCAGTGCGGGTATTCCATGGGCAAGGGATTCGGCCACCACAATCCCAAAGGACTCGTGAACCGACACAAGGATGCTGAGGTCTGAGCGGTACCACTCCGCCTCAAGATCGTCGCCGTGCCGTTCGCCGGCGAGCTCCACGCGTTCCGCCAAACCTGCCCCGCGGATGGCTTCCCGGACTTGTGCGGCATAGTCCGGGTCGGCTTGATCTGTGCCTACTAGTGAGGCGGTCCATTCCAAGGCCTTCACTTGGGACAGGGCATGCAGCAGCAGGAGCTGGCACTTGTTGGGCAGGAGGGCCGCAACGCAGATGATGTGCGGGGGCTCAGAGCCTTTGGCCTGGTCGGCCTCCTCGGTCCCCGGGCGGACCACGTGCACTGTCAATTCCGGATGCCTGCCCTCCAGTTCCAGGGCCAGGGTCTTACTGGGGCAGATCACTCCCGCAGCGGCCTCCATGAGCCGGGCCTCCGCGGGCTCATAGTCCTGGAAACTCATGTGCGCCAACACCCACGCAGGAGGAACTCCCCCACCACTCAAGGCGCCCGTTTCCACGATGAGGTCCGGAGCGGCGATGGCTACCAAGCCATCGATAAGTACCACTGTTCCCTCCGGGACGCTGCCCAGCTCCGCAGCGAGGGCACGGCGACCATTTTCGGAGGCTTCCGGCCACTCGCCTTCAACGGTCCGCAGTTCGACGCCGACGCCTGCCTCCCGCAGCTCGTCCACAATGGACCAGTTGTAGGCGTTCCCGCCCGAGCGGTACTCGATGTTGCCGGGTACGATGAACCGCATTCGCCTACGTAGGCTGTTCATTCCGATGCACCGCTCACTCGGCTGGGAGCTTAAGGGAATAGCTGGCCCACGCGTCGGGATTTTCACGAAGGGTGACATCGACGCCCGCCAGCCCGCCGCCGTCGGGCGCTGTCCTGACTGCGGCGGCGACCTGCTCTGCGAGGTACCGCGCGAGAACCTCGGTTGTAGTTAAAACGTCACGGAAGTCGGGGTGTTCATTCAGGTTCTTGTACTTCAAGCCCGCCAGTATTCCGTCCACGAGTTCCCCGGCCGCCGCGATGTCCAGCACGATCGCGTCTTCGGTGAGCTCCCGGCGTCGGAAGGTCACCTCCGCTACGAAAGTGGCGCCATGCAGGCCTTGGGCGGGGCCGAACGCAGGGCGCGGGAGGCTGTGGGCGATCATGAAGTGGCGGCGGATAGTGAGGCTAAACATGTCGCTCCCCAGGGTCGACGGCGGGCGGGCTTTCCTGTGCGTAGGAGATCAGGTGGCAAAGGTCGCCGGTATGGTGCGTGGACAACTGCTCGACGACGTTAGGCAAGTCCCGGAAAGCTGACTCGCCGGTGAGGAACGCGTCGAAAACGGGGTCGTTGAGGAGGGAAACGGCCAGTTGGAGCCGCTCCGCCGCGGTGCGGCGGTGCCTCCTCGCGCGCGCGACGGCGCTGACCTGACTGGCCCTGAGCGAGAGGCGGCGGGCGTGGAAGTCCTCTCCCAACGGGACGTGCACGTCTTTATCCGCATACCAGGACATTTCGACCACGTCGGCGTCGTCGCCGGCCAGTTGGAGGCTCCGCTTCAGGCCGTCCGGGGAGGCGGAGCAGTGGAAGACGATGTCGCAGTCCCCTTGTGCGGAATCCGGGTCAGTGAAGTTAACGCCCAAGCGCTCTGCCAGCGACTGTTTCCGCGGTTCGGTGTCCACGAGCTGGAGCCTGGACAACGGGAGCTTTTTGAGGAGTGCCGCCACCATTCCGCCTACCAGCCCGGCCCCAACGACGGCGACCCGGTCGCCCAGGCGGGGGCCTGCCTCCCACAGGGCGTTGACAGCGGTCTCAACAGTTCCGGTGAGGACGGCCCGGCGGGGCGGAACGTCGTCCGGAATCCTGGTCAGAGCGGAAACAGGGACAACGTAGCGGTCCTGGTGCGGGTGGAGGCAGAACACTGTTTGACCGGGCCAGTCGTCAGGTCCCTCCTCGACTACGCCCACGGAGAGGTAGCCATACTTCACCGGGCAGGGGAATTCGCCCTCCTGGTTCGGGGCGCGCATCTGCTTCGCAACCCGTTGGGGGACGTGCGCTTCGTGGACAACCAGCTCCGAGCCGTGGCTGATTCCGGAGTATAGGGAGCGGACCAACGCTTCGTTTTGTTGTGGTCCGTGGATGGTCTCGGTGCGCAGCTCGCCGTGGTGTGGGGCGACGGTCCAGTACGCCGTTGCGGACAGTAGCTCCTGAGGGTTGCTCATAGTGCTTATGAATGTAGTCGGGGCGGGTGTTTGGGGGAAGTATCGGGATTCTACCGGCGGGCAGGGCGCCCTCGTTTTGGGGAACAGCGGCCAACTCCGGTACCCTAGAGCAGTTGGTGACGTGTCCGAGCGGCCGAAGGTGCAACACTCGAAATGTTGTTTGGTGTAACAGCCAACGTGGGTTCAAATCCCACCGTCACCGCTCTATAGCGAGGCCCTGGTTCCCTTTGTTTGCAAGGGAACCAGGGCTTTTGCTTTGGCCTCACTTTTCACCCGCCGTCGGGTGCCAGATGGCCGTTGCCTGGTCTTCGTCCATGCCGGCGTCATCGTTCGTGCCGAATTGGCTGCGGGAGAAACCTGATGCACGATACTCACCGCCGGGATGAATCTGCGGGAAGTCAGATTCCTCCGCCTGGCTGATTTCCTTGTCCCGTGGTCCGCCTTCGTAAGTGAACTTCTTACCCATGGGTACCACCCTAGGCCGGTACCCACCCGCATGAACAGGCTACGGCTTAAGCTGAGAAGGCGCCGGTTCCCTAGAATTCGAGGGGACCAGCGCCTTTTGCCTCAATAATGCGTGCCGTGTACCAGGCCGGACTTATACCTGGTCGTAGCCCGACTTCTCTTCGGATTCCGGCTTGGAATCCTTGTCCCTGCCGCCAAGGTTCTTGGCGATTTCTTCCACCTTGTCCCGAATTAGCTTGCCCGCGTCCGCCAAACCCTTCTCAGCGGTGGCCAAGGGATCCAGTTGCAGGTACACCTCCTGGGTGTTTGGCAGATCGTACTCATCCTTCAAGTGCGTACCTCCGCCAACCCCCTCAAGCGAGAGGTACACCTGGGCCTCGGTGTGGGCGATACCCGCAATTCGCCCGTGAACCACGGTGAATTCGTTTGGTTGAAAACTAATTGTTTGTCCCACGTGGCCGCGGTCAAGTTCGCCGGCAGTCACGGCTTTCTCTGATGGAGTTCCGGTGTAGTCCATGTACTTCTCCTAGGTCGAATCGCTGGACTCGTACACCGGCAGTCTATAAGTAGTCTTGTCCTATGCCGCCGGCCGATTCCTCCGCGAGGTCCACCAACAATCCCCTCCTTGTGCTCGGAAAAATCACGGCAATTCTCGACGCATTCTCGCTCAGTAAGCCGGTCCTAACCCTCGGCGATATTCGCGAAGCCACAGGTCTCCCTACCTCCACAGTCCAGCGGCTGGTCACCAATCTGACATCCCAAGGCTTCCTGGACCGCGACGACGACGCGTATCGAATTGGCCTCCGGATGGCTTATTGGGCTGCACCTGCCACCCGGGGCATGGAAATACTGGACGTCATTAGCCCCCTCCTCAAGGAACTAAGGGACACCACCGGCGAGACGGCCTGTTTCTTCAAAGCCGAGCAGCACTTCCGAGTGTGCGTTGCGATCGCCGAAACCCGTCATGCCCTTCGCCGGGAAATGCATATCGGCAAAGTGATGCCGCTGCACGCAGGTTCAGCCGGTCGCGTATTGCTGGCCTGGGACCCCGAACTGCTCGAAGCTGTGCTCCAGGATCCTTTGGAATCCATTACTGAATCGACCATCACCAGCTCGGAAGATCTAGCGGATGTCGTCAAAAGGACCCGCGCCGATGGCTTCGCAATCACCGTCGGCGAGCGCGAAGACGGCGCCTCGGGCCTCTCCGCCCCGGTCTTCGACTCCTCCGCCAACGTCCTGGGCGCCGTCACCATCAGCGGCCCCACGCTCCGCATGCCGCAAAAGCAGTGCGAGGCATGGGTGGAAACGCTCCTCGAAGCGGCCGAGCACATGACCCGTCTGGTGGGCGGTCGCTTCCCCGGGGAGGGAAAGTCTTAAGACCCCAAACGACGACGACAGGCGGTGGGTGCCGCAGTCGCCGTCGTAGGCTGTCCGCCTTAGCGGGGCTGTCTGCCCTAATTAAGCCCAGGCCTCCCGGGGCGCAAAGCCGAGGATGAGCAGCATGGCGATGTCCGCCGTTGCATCGGTCAGGACCCCGGCGTTGTTGCCGACCATAATGCCGCTCCGGGTACTCCACGTTCAGTGGTCCCCTTCTGTTGCCGGGGTTGCGGAGCCGACGACGGCGGCCGCGGCCGGGTGCCTATCCTTGCCGGCCTCAGGGCTGATCACCCATTCGAACGCCTTCGCCTTGGACCGCGCCCCTTGCGCTGCCTTGGAGCGATTTGGCTCGGCGAGTTCCACGAGCAACTGCTCAGACAATTCCACCAGTTGGGCGAAGGTATCAGGTTCCAGCCAACTGGGCCTTGTGGCAAAAAGTATGTCCTCGCTGGACGTGTTTCCGCTGGCGCCGGGAGCGAAGGGGCAGCCGCCCAGACCGCCCAAGGCACCGTCCACCAGGGTGGCGCCGGCTTGGATAGCGGAAAGCGTGTTGGCCACGCCCAGTCCCCAGGTGTCGTGCCCGTGGTAGACAATGCGCCTCGACGGCGTTTCGTCGCGGACCCTGCCCACGAGGCTGGAAACCTGGGCGGGGACGGCCTGGCCCAAAGTGTCGCAAATGACGATATCCGTGGTGCCTTCGGCGCGGGGATCATTGGCGATGGTGATCACCCGCTCCTCGGGAACCCGGCCTTCGAAGGGGCAGGTGAAGGACGTTGCGATGCAGAGCTGAATCTGGCCGTTCACATCCCGCGCATACTCCACGGCCTGCGGAAGCGCGGCCAGGCTGTCCTCTGTGCTGCGCCCGATGTTCGCCCTATTGTGGGAGTCCGACGCCGAGAAGCAGTACTGGAAATTCCGGGCCCCCGCTGCAGCGGCCTTGGCCACATGCCCGGGTGTCGCAACCCATATCCAGCATTTCTCGAGTTCCTGGGGAGTGAGAGCTTGGACCACTTCCAGCGTGTTCGCCATCGTGGGCACCAGGTCCGGTCTGGCCATGGAACCGAGCTCGATCGCCGGAACACCCAGCCGGAGCAACTCCCTAACCGTTTGCACTTTGCGTTCAGTGGAGAGGAGTTTGCCTGTCAGTTGCAGTCCGTCGCGGAGCGTGACGTCCCTGAGTTCAGCAGTGGGGGTGAAGGTGAAGGTGCTCATCCCTGCAGTGCCTCCTTGCCCACGTGGCGTGCGCTCGGGGCGATGGGCTCACCCGTTGCCGATTCCCCGGCCCCCGTGGGCTGTTCTGAAACCCGTTCCCCCGACGCGGCCGCGATCTGGCTGGCGCCCATCCCGAGCAAACCACCCAGGACATCCTCCGTGTCGGCACCGAGGTCCGGGCCGAGGTTCCTGATGGGCAGTGAGCTGCCGCCTATCACCGGGACAATCCCCGGGAAGCCAACGTCGTTCAATGTCTCCTCCCCAGTGGATACATCGAACCTCTGGATCATGTTGCGGGAAGCGTACTGCGCATCGCGGCAGATATCCGCAGCGGTGTAGATGGGCCCGGCCGGCACACCGGCGGCATCCAGGGCGGCGAGCGCATCGGCCGCGCTCAACGTGCCCGTCCATGCGCCGATGGCCTGATCCAGTTCCTCACGCCGTGCCCAGCGGCCTGCATTTGTCTGCAGCTCAGGGTCGGAGCCAAGGTCCGGGCGTCCGATGGTTTCCATGTAGCGCTGAAAAATCGAGTCGCCGTTGCCTGCCACCACAATGCTGGAGCCGTCGTTGCAGAAATATGCGTTCGACGGCGCAATTCCCTCCATCCGGCCACCTGTTCTTTCACGCTCAATGCCATAGGCGGAATAATCGGGAATGAGGGATTCCATCATGGAGAACATGGCCTCATTAAGCGCGACGTCAATAATCCGCTCGGAAAGCGGTACGCCCGCAGTGGCGGCGGCGTCGTAACCCACTCTGCGGTCGGCACCCAAGCCGGCCATCCGGCGTCGGGCCTCACGCTGGTAAAGGCTCATCATCGAACCGAACGCCGCATAAAGCCCGGCAATTGAATCGCCGATGGAGACACCAACGCGCACAGGCGGCCGGTCCGGGTCGCCCACCAGGTTGCGGAAGCCACCGTAGGCCTCGGCCACGGCAGCGAAACCGGGCCGCTCTGACAAAGGACCGGTCTGTCCGAAAGCCGAGATCCGAGTGATGATCAACTCCGGATTGGCTTCATTCAGTACGTCCGGACCCAGGCCCCATTTCTCCAAGGTTCCCGGGCGGAAGTTCTCCAGCAGGATGTCCGATTTGGCGATCAGCTCCAGCACAGCAGCCCGTCCAGACTCTGTGCGAAGGTCCAGCACAACAGACTTCTTGTTGCGGTTGAGGGTCCGGTAGAGCATGGACGTGTCGCCTTTGTAGAGCCGCCAGTTCCGGAGTTCGTCGCCGGTGCCGGGCCGCTCAACTTTGATGACCTCGGCGCCAAAGTCGGCCAGCAGCCTGCCCGCCGTCGGGGCCGCAATGTAATTGCCTAACTCCAGGACGCGGACGCCTTCCAGCGGTGCGATGCGTGTCTGTGTCAATTGTTTTCCTTTGTCTTCTTGCGGGATCAGAACAGCAGGCTCAGCAGGATCGCGACGACGGACGCCACCGAAACGCCAGCCTCACCGATTTCAACGCACCCCTCACACTTTGCCTCCAACAGACACTGCAGCAGCCAGAGCGTATTGCTTGTGACGTGCACCGTGAAGGGGAACCCGCGCCGGCCGATCGTGGCGTGCCTTCGTCGGCGAAGGGACGGTTTAACCGTGATGGGCGCCACAAGACTCATCTCATAATATGGATTGCAGCTCACAATGCAAGAAGTTCCGAGAGAGATTGTGGGCGGTTCATGTTTCACGACTCGCCGAATCGGCCATGCGTTCCTCCCCAGTTACTGAAACGCGGCATTTCCTAAGCTCGGCGTGTTCCCGCAACACGCCGGATTCTGCGGGTCTCCAAGGCAGAGGCGAAAAAAGTAACCGGGAAGGAATGCTGTGGCGCATGAGCGCCTGAGCGATACATTGGGCACGCAGGCATCCCAGACGGAGGTGTGACCATGAGCGACACCGGAAAACCACAGGGTAAGAACGCGGCCAAAAGCGGCCGCAAAAGCACCGACTACGAGTTCCGCACCGTATGGCGAGTTGCCGGGACCACCGCCGAGGTTGCCGAGGTATTAGGAGACGCGGCAGCCCTTCCGCGTTGGTGGCCTTCGGTGTACTTGGGCGTGGAAACCCTAACCAGTGGCAATCCTGGTGGCGTGGGCAATTCGTTTGCGCTCTACACCACGGGGTGGCTCCCCTACACGCTTCGCTGGACGCTGACGCATTCAGAGCCCATCACGGAGCAGGGATGGTCTGCAGCCGCGCATGGAGACCTGACCGGAACGGCTCGGTGGACCCTGGAACAGGATGGTCCCGAAGTTGTGGTCACCTGTGACTGGAAGGTCAGCGCTTCCAAACCGCTCATCCGCCGCCTGAGCTGGCTATTCCGACCCATCTTCTCAGCTAACCACCATTGGGCAATGGCCCGCGGCGGCGAGAGCCTGGCCCTGGAACTTCGGCGTCGGCGACACGCCACGGAACCGTGGACCATCCCCGCTCCCCCAGGACCAACCTTCACGCGACTTACCGGGCTGATGGAGCGGCTTTCCAAATAGCACCTGACACCCGTGGCCAGCAGGTCCACACTGGGAGGATGAGCGTCGACACCAACGGCCAATCCGCCGCAGCGATGGTTCCTACGTCCGGCCCGATTACCCGGGAGGAGCTTCAGCTGGCTTCGCGCAACCACGCGATGCCCCTGGAAATGCTCCGCTGGCCTATTACACCAGTGGGCATGCACTATCTCCTCATCCACTTCGACATCCCCTTGATCGACCCCACAGCATGGCGCCTGCGAATCGGCGGGCTAGTGGACCATCCCCACGAGTTCACGCTGGCAGAATTGCAGCACCGTGAACGCCGCACTCTGCCGGTCACCATGGAATGCGCCGGCAACGGCCGCTCCAGAATGGACCCTCGGCCAATTAGCCAACCCTGGGATCAAGGGGCGGTGGGAACGGCCGAATGGACCGGAACCCCGCTTGCGCCAATCCTCCGTGAAGTCGGCTTGGCCCCGGAAGCCGTGGAACTGGTCTTCACAGGTGCGGACCGCGGGCTTCAGGGAGGTTCTGAACACGCCTACGCACGCAGCCTCACCATTGCAGATGCAATGTCCGACGACGTCCTGTTCGCCTATGAGATCAACGGTCAGCCGCTCCCGCCACAACATGGCCATCCGCTGCGGCTTTTGGTCCCAGGCTGGTATGGCATGACGAGCGTGAAATGGCTCCAGTCCATCGAGGCGATTGACCACACTTTCGACGGCTACCAGCAGGCAGTTGCCTACCACTTCGTCCAGGAGCCGTCCGAGCAGGGAGAACCCGTCAAGCACATCCGGCCCCGTGCTTTGATGGTGCCGCCCGGAATCCCCGACTTCATGACCCGCGACAGGGTGCTGGATGCCGGACCAGTGCTGCTTCAGGGCCGTGCGTGGGCGGGAAAGAACGCCATTAGTCGTGTTGAGGTCTGCGTCGACGGGAAATGGGCCGACGCCCACCTCGACCCGGAAGCAGGCCACTTCGCTTGGCGCGGATGGTCATTCACGTGGGTCGCAGCACCAGGCAACCACGTCCTCTCCTGCCGGGCCACCGACGTTGAGGGCAACACACAGCCCTTGCAATCTGAATGGAACTACCAGGGAATGGCCAACAATGCCGTCCAGGAACTGAGCGTCTCGGTGACCGAAGGAAAACACGGCTAAATCGGATCCCCTGAAGCGGGAGCCATCCGACAGCGGGCGGGCTGCGAATCCAGATAGAATTGGGGAGGCCAGCCGCCAGTAGTTCGGCGAAGGTCTCCAGACCAGTATCGAGGGGAGGACACGTGCGCCCACCGCATGCTGCTTCCCCTCAACGAGCCTTTCTTCCGGGCACCCATGCCAGCCAACGCCCTGCCAGGACGCTCCGAGCCTGTGCAGCGGCAGCCGCCACCGTAAGCTTGGCCGCTGGAGCCCACGTTGTCGGTGGTGGCACGCTGCCGGTCCTCCCGATCCTGTTGGCCATTCTGGCCCTCTCCAGCTTGGCGGTATCTCTTGCGACCCGCGTCAGGCTAACGTTCCCGGCAATGGCTGCCCTGCTTGGTGCTGGCCAGCTTGCCCTCCACGAGGCCTTCACTGCTTTCGGCGGCTCCCCCGATGTTGGAGGCATGGCCGGTTCCGGAAGCATCGGCGGCCCGGCAGGCGCTTCCGCATTCCTGCCTCACCACGGCGTGCCGCCATGGCCGGTTATCAGCTTAGGTGCCGGTTCCGGGGCGAGCGATAGTTCCATGCTCGACGCCGGAACGCACCTACACAGCCTCGGTTCAGCAATGTCCCTGGCAATGCTTGCCTGCCACGCGCTAGCGACGGTCGCCACTGCGCTGCTGCTCACAAAGGGTGAAGATGCCCTGTGGCAGCTCATGGCTTGGCTCAAGCCGCTAGTTGAGCTCCCAGCTGTACGCACGCTCGGCCCCCTAGGCCCGCGCGGGAACCACCTTGAGCCCCAATCAGCGGCTTTTCAGCCGTGGCGAAACCTCAGGCAAGACTCGCGACGAGGCCCGCCCGCCGTCGTCGTATTTTCCTGACACCGCCCGTCACTGAAACTTTTCCTCATGGTGGCGGGCCACGCCCAAAACTCTTATGGCGCGCTGAGGCGCGCCTGCTGAAAGGCCAAGCAATCATGAAAAACACCTTCCTTCGCCGTGCCCTGACTGCCGGAGGCGCGGTTACTGGAACCGCCGCACTTCTCCTCGCAGGGATTCCGGCAGCCTCAGCCCACGTTTCGGTCAACCCGGACAAGACCTCGGCAGGCTCGTACGCCCTGCTCACGTTCGGTATACCCCATGGCTGTGACAATTCAGCCACCACCAAAGTGGCCATCTCCCTCCCCGAGGAACTCGCTGACGCCACTCCCACGGTCAACTCCAACTGGACGGTGGAGAAATTGGTTCAGACGCTCCCAGAACCCAAAAAGCTCGCGGACGGGACGTCGATCACCAAGCGCACCAGCCAGATCGTCTATACCGCCAAAGCACCGTTGGACCCCCATCTGCGGGACACTTTCGTGCTGTCAGTCAAGCTCCCGGACGCAGCGGGCAAGACGCTGTACTTCCCTACACTCCAGAGCTGCCAGCAGGGACAGACCGACTGGAGCGAAATCCCGAAGGAAGGGCAGGACCCGCACTCGCTGAAGGCGCCTGCTCCATCAGTGGCGGTCACCGCGGCGGCGTCCGAGGCGGGCGAAGGGCATGGAGCAACTAACAGCGGTGCCACCGTGCATTCCGGGACTGAGCAGGCGTCATCGGTGTCCTCCAGCGGAGCTGAGGCCCGCAGCTGGATTGGACTCATAGCTGGCGTCGCAGGATTGGGCTTGGGCGGGCTTGCGCTGTTCCGGCGCGCACGCTCGACGCAGCCGGCCGGCGCGTCACAGTCCTCTAATGCAGGACAGAAATCCGGTACAGGCCAAGACTCATAACCGTCTCGAACCCCAGCGACATGACGCCCGGATGATTACAATCCGGGCGTCATGTCCGCGTGTTCACCCGTGTTTAGTTGACTGAGTCAATTGCTGAGGCAAGGGTAATGGCATGAGGTCTCAGCGCATGAAGAACGTCCTGTTGTTCACGTCGACGGCCGCGGCCGTCATGATGCTGGCGGCGTGCTCGGGGCAAAGTGCTCCGTCCGGTAACACCAGCCCGTCCACCACGCAAAGCTCCACTCCGCCATCGGCAACGCCTTCACCGTCCACGCCGTCTGGAACGCCGGCATCGCCACCGGCGTCCAGCCCACAGGCCGAGCCAGGGTTGTGCAAGTCCGCGCAACTCCAGGCCAGCGTCCAGCCCGATCAAGGCGGCGGCGCGGCCGGAAGCGTGTACATGAAATTGGTACTGACTAATTCCGGGTCGGCAAATTGCCTGCTCAAGGGCTATCCGGGGTTGTCGTTCACCAACACCCCTGATGGCAATCCCATCGGCATGCCAGCAAGGCGCGACGACTCCGTACCGGCAGTAGGACTGGTGCTCGCTCCGGGGCATTCGGGCAAGGCCACGCTCCGTTACGTCCAGCCCGGGAACATCCCCGAATGCACCATGTCGCCAGCCAAGGGATTCCGCGTCTACCCGCCCGAGGACACCGCCTCCCTGTTCATCTCCCAGGAAATGGTGGCGTGCAGCAACTCGAACGTTGAGCTGCTGACGATCGGCACATTCCAGGCAGCATAGGCGGCTGCACATCGATTTACGACGGCGGAGGCCATCTCTGGTGCGCTGGGCATCCGGGCGGCTCCGTAGTCGTCGGGAATTCTGCGCGTCACCTGGCAGGTAGTTTCCATCTTCATCGCTGGCCCCCGTCTTTCTGTCAGGGGTGTGGGGCATGATGGAGGCATGCAGGCAGAGGAGCAATCCGGCGTCCCCATGGGGCGTTTCAGCCGGGCCACCCGGGAGTGGTTCCTTGGCGCTTTCTCCGCGCCAACCCCTGCGCAGGAAGGCGCTTGGAACGCTATTTCTTCCGGCTCGCATGCTTTGGTGGTCGCGCCAACCGGTTCCGGCAAGACGCTCGCCGCTTTTCTGTGGGCGCTGGACCGGCTCCTCTCCGGAGCCAACGCCGCGAAAGCCTCTGCTTCTGGGGCGGGCGTGGCGGAGGCGCTGCCCGGCCTCGACGAAGTGCCGCCTGCCGCACCGGCGCAGGGCGCTCGAGCCTCAGGCGCCCGCAGCAAAGGCCCCAAACGCCGGACCAAAGTCCTGTATATCTCCCCGCTCAAGGCCCTTGGCGTGGACGTTGAACGCAACCTACGCTCGCCGCTGATCGGAATCACGCAAACCGCCAAGCGGCTTGGTCTTCCGGCACCGCTGATTTCAGTGGGCGTCCGTTCTGGAGATACGACGGCGGCAGATCGCCGTGCGCTGCTGAGCCACCCGCCAGACATTCTCATCACAACGCCGGAATCACTATTTCTTATGCTCACCTCCAGGGCACGGGAGACATTGAGCGAGGTGGACACGGTCATTGTGGATGAGGTGCACGCTGTGGCCGGCACCAAACGCGGCGCGCATCTGGCGGTTTCACTGGAGCGGCTGGACGCCCTGCTGCCCAAGCCGGCACAGCGGATAGGCCTCTCCGCCACGGTGGAACCCCGCGAGCTTGTGGCGCAATTCCTGGCAGCTTCCGCGCCCGTGGACATTGTTGCTCCGCCGGCGGTGAAGAACTGGAACATCACGGTCACCGTACCTGTGGAGGACATGTCGGACCTGCAGGGCGCTGCCGCGTCTCATGACTCGGGGCCGGCGTCCGGCCTGCAGCCGCAGGCATCCATCTGGCCTCATGTCGAGGAAAAGATCGTGGATCTGGTGCTGTCCAAGCAGTCCACCATCGTGTTTGCGAATTCCCGCCGTCTGGCTGAGCGACTAACGGCCCGGCTCAACGAAATCCAGGCCGAACGCCAGCTTATGATGGCTGGCGGAAGTCCGTTCGATGAGCCGGATGACTATGGGTTTGGGATGCTCGCCCCTGCGTCCACAGCAACCCCAGCGCACATGATGGCACAAGCTGGCAGCACCTCAGGCGCGGAGCCGGTCCTTGCCCGCGCGCACCACGGTTCAGTGTCCAAGGACCAGCGGGCAATGATCGAGGACGACCTCAAGTCCGGTCGTCTTCGCTGCGTCGTGGCCACCTCCTCGCTTGAACTGGGCATCGACATGGGCGCCGTGGATTTGGTGATCCAGGTAGAGTCGCCGCCATCGGTGGCCAGTGGGCTGCAACGCGTCGGGCGGGCCGGGCACCAGGTGGGCGAAATCTCCGAGGGTGTCCTCTTCCCCAAGCACCGTGCTGACTTGGTGCACACCACGGTCACTGTGGAAAGGATGCTGTCCGGCCAGATCGAGCCGCTGCACATTCCCGCCAATCCTTTGGACATCCTTGCCCAGCAGACCGTCGCCGCGGCTGCCCTCGGGACCATTGATGTTGAGGAATGGTTTGCCACTGTCCGGCGTTCGGCACCGTTTGCAACCCTCCCGCGCTCGGCCTTCGATGCCACGCTGGACCTGCTTTCCGGCCGCTACCCATCCGACGAATTCGCGGAACTGCGCCCGCGCATCATCTGGGACCGGCACGCCGGCACCATCGAGGGCCGGCCCGGTTCGCAGAGGCTTGCCGTGACATCGGGCGGCACAATTCCGGATCGCGGCTTATTTGGCGTTTACATCATTGGCACGGAGATCGAGGGATCGGCCAACCCCGTCGGGCCAGCAGGCAGCGCAACCGGAAGCAGCTCCTCTGGCGAAGGTGCGGCAGTTGGTAGTTCCACGGAGGGAAAGACGACTCGCGCCCCGAAGGGCGGGCGCCGAGTCGGTGAGCTCGACGAAGAGATGGTCTACGAGTCACGCGTTGGAGACATCTTCGCCCTCGGCGCAACCAGCTGGAAGATCGAGGACATCACGCACGACCGTGTGCTGGTCTCGCCCGCATTTGGCCAACCCGGGAAACTTCCGTTCTGGAAGGGCGATTCACTCGGTCGCCCTGTGGAACTTGGCCGAGCCCTTGGGGCATTCGTGCGAGAACTCGCCGACTCAGACCAGGACCCAGCCGTGGAACGATGCAAGGCCAGCGGCCTGGACGACTTCGCCGCGCGCAACCTGCTGCAGTATCTCACTGAGCAGAAACAGTCCACAGAGGTGGTTCCCAGCGACCGGACCCTGATTGTGGAGAGGTTCCACGACGAACTCGGTGATTGGCGCGTTGTCCTGCACAGTCCGTTTGGCATGCCTGTTCACGCACCGTGGGCTCTAGCAGTCGGTCAGCGACTCCATCAGCGCTACGGACTGGACGGCTCCGCGATGGCTGCGGACGACGGCATCGTGCTGCGTGTCCCCATGATGGAGGATGAACCGCCAGGAGCTGAGCTGTTCCTGTTCGATCCGGAGGAACTCGAACAAATAGTCACCGAAGAAGTGGGCGGCAGCGCACTATTCGCTTCGCGATTCCGTGAATGCGCAGCCAGGGCATTGCTCCTTCCCCGCCAGAACCCGGCCAAGAGGCAGCCGCTGTGGCAGCAACGGCAACGTTCGGCCCAGCTGCTGGACGTCGCCCGGAAGTACCCGTCGTTCCCCATCGTGCTGGAAACCATCCGGGAGTGCCTCCAGGATGTGTACGACCTTCCTGCGCTCAAAGACATTGCAGCCTCCATAGAGCGCCGTGAGCTTCGCCTCCTGCAGACCACCACGCAACAACCCTCCCCTTTCGCCAAATCACTGCTGTTTGGATATGTGGCCCAGTATCTTTACGAGGGCGATTCACCACTGGCCGAACGTCGGGCTGCGGCACTGGCCCTCGATTCCACCCTCCTCAACGAACTTCTCGGCCGAGTGGAACTGCGGGAACTGCTCGATCCCAAAGTCATTGCGGCAACTGAGGCCGAACTTCAGCGTCTCGCCCCCGATCGCCGGGTCCGCGGCCGGGAAGGCGTAGCCGATTTGCTCCGGTTGCTCGGCCCGCTCAACGCCGAAGAAGTGGCCGCACGCTTGCAGTCGGCAGACGTCAACGAAATCCCCGGCGACGCGCCCGGCACAAGCGACGCGCCCGGCATCGGACAATCGGCATTTGAAGAACCCCATGCGACGGTTGCGGAAGCCACCGAGCACCTGGCTGCCCTTAGGAAAGCCAATCGCGCCATGGTCGTGTCCTTTGGCGGCGCCGAACGCTACGCAGCCGTGGAGGACGCTGCCCGACTACGCGATGCCATTGGTGTTCCGCTACCGATGGGCATCCCCTTGGCTTTCATCGAGCCTGTGCAGGACCCTCTCGGCGACCTCGTTTCACGGTACGCCCGCACGCACGGACCTTTCACCGCCGCAGAAGCGGCCTCGCGGCTGGGACTTGGGGTCGCCGTCGTCGGAACAGCCCTCAAACGGTTGGCGGCGGATGGCAGGGTTGTGGAGGGCGAGTTCCGTCCACACCCCGAGGCGGGCGCCGTCGACACTGTGGGGGCGCCAAGGGAACCCGCGGCAGCCTCGGCAGGGATAGCGCAGGAGGAGGCAGTCCAGTCGGCAAATCTTGCCGCCGCGGCACCTCCCGCCAGCGAATGGTGCGATGCCGACGTCCTTCGCAAACTTCGACGGCGGTCCCTGGCTGCGCTCCGGGCCGAGGTTGAACCCGTAGAGGCAGCGGCCTATGGCCGTTTCCTGCCCATCTGGCAGAACGTCGCCATTCCGGGGGTCCGCGGCTCATCGTCGCTACGCGGCCTGGACGGCATCATGACCGCTGTGGACCAACTCTCCGGCGTTCCCATTCCCGCGTCGGCGTGGGAGCCGCTTATCCTTGCGAGCCGGGTGGCGGATTATCAGCCGGCCATGCTGGACGAACTGATGGCTGCCGGCGAACTCTTGTGGTCCGGAGCCGGAGCTCTCCCAGGGAATGACGGCTGGATCAGTTTCCACGTTGCAGACGCTGCGGAACTCACACTAAATCCGGATCCGGATTACGTGCCCGGCGACGCCCATGTCCGGCTCCTGGAACACCTCAGGTCCGGTGGTGGGTATTTCTTCCGGCAGCTCATCGAGGTGGCCGGAGGCATGGATTCTGTGCTTCCGGACGACGCCGTGGTGGCAGCGCTGTGGGATCTGGTGTGGTCCGGCCGGGTCACCGGAGACACGTTTGCTCCCGTTCGTGCCCTGATCTCCGGCGGCAAAACCACCCACAGGCAAGTCGCCAAGCCACCTCGATCACGTTCGCTTCGCATGAGCCGGCTGGGCCGCTCGCACGGCACGGGGCTGATGGGATCACCCGGATTCGGTAATTATGGCGCAGCCGCTGCGGCCACTCCCCCGCTCGCGGTGGGGCGGTGGTCTGCGCTGCCGGAACCCTCCCTGGACCCCACCACACACGCGAGGGGTACCGCCGAGCTCCTGCTGGATCGTTACGGGGTGGTGACTCGCGGCGCGGTTATGGCGGAAAACATCCTGGGTGGCTTTGGTCTCATGTACAAAGTCCTGGCCCGGCTTGAAGAGGCGGGGAGGTGCCGCCGAGGCTACTTCATTGAGCACCTCGGAGCGGCACAGTTCGCAGTTCCCGCAACCGTGGACCGGCTGCGGTCGTTCGTGGAGGACGCCCAGGTAGCCAAAGCGGAACCCCGCGCATTAGCCCTGGCCGCCACGGATCCAGCCAACCCATACGGTGCAGCGCTCCCCTGGCCGGCAACATCCTCGGACGCGGGCACTGGTCACCGCCCCGGCCGTAAGGCAGGTGCCCTGGTTGTTTTGGTCGACGGCGAACTAATCCTTTACGTCGAACGCGGCGGAAAGACCCTGCTCACCTTCACGGACAACACCGTAATTCTTGGCGCCGCTGCCCAGGCTTTGGTCGGAATCGTGCGACGCGGTGCTGTGGACCGGTTGTTTATGGAGAAGGTCAACGGCAACGATCTGCTGGGAACGCCCATTGCAGAAGCACTCACCGCTGCAGGGGCGTACTCCACGCCGAAGGGGCTGCGGATCCGTGCATAGCTCCCGTTCATGGTGTCGATGGGATTGGGAGAGCCGTGCCTGAAGGAGACTCAATCTGGCAGGCCGCGGAGCAGCTGAACGGGACGTTGGCCGGCAAGGTTCTCACCTCAACAGACTTCAGGGTGCCACGCTTCGCCACGCTGGATTTAAGTGGCTGGACCGTTGCCGCGGTTGTGCCTCGCGGCAAGCACCTGCTGATGCGATTGGAACCCGCCGAAGAGTCCGACACCAAGCCACTGACCATCCATTCACATTTGAAAATGGAAGGCAGCTGGCAGATTTATCCGCCCGGCGGACGGTGGCGAAAACCCGGCCACACGGCCCGGTGCGTCCTTCGAACCGACGCCGCTGACGTCGTCGGTTTTTCCCTCGGCATCCTGGAGGTCATCCCCACCGCGGAGGAACACAAAATCCTGGGACATCTGGGGCCGGACATCCTGGGCGGCGACTGGGACCCTGAAGAAGCCACGTCCCGAATCCTGGCAGCTCCGGATGTTGCGATTGGAGTAGCCCTGCTGGACCAACGGAACGTTGCCGGGATTGGGAACATCTACCGTTGCGAAACCTGCTTTATCGCTGGGGTCCATCCGGCCATGCCCGTCTCTTCGATCACTGACCTCCCGCTGATGCTGGACGACGCTCGCCGGCTCCTCCAGGCAAACCTTGTGCCGGGGAAGCGCACAACTGTCGGCGTCGAACTCACCCCTGGATACCTGCCGGCAAGAAGCCAAACCACCGATGATGCCGAACCCGCAGAGCTGGACGCAGAAAGGAAGCACCGACGATCGACCCTTCTTGCCCTTGCACGTTCGGCGACCCGGGACGTGGCGACAGTAGGATTCCGGGGCGGGTCCGCCCAACGCTTCGGGCAAGGTCGCTTTGGCCAAGGTCCGGGCGGCGGGTCGTACTGGGTCTACGGAAGGGAAGGCCGATCGTGCCTGCTCTGTGGAACACCGGTCAGGCGTGGTGTCCTGGGTCCGGCGTCAGGAATGGAGGACAGGGACATCTTCTTCTGTCCCAGCTGCCAGCCCTCCCCTTGACGGGGCAGGCACTTCAGAAGCCGGCGCCCCGGGAACCATAAACCGAGGCAACAGCAACTGGACCAACGGTCCTATCGCCAGGGCGTAAACCACGGTCCCCACGCCAACCGAACCGCCCAGGAACCAGCCAGCAGCGAGCACCAACACTTCGATGCCCGTGCGGACCAGCCGCACAGACCACCCAGTGCGCCGGACCAAGCCAGTCATGAGGCCGTCGCGAGCGCCGGGACCCAAGCGGGCGCCGATATAGCAGGCCGATGCAATTCCGTTGAGCACAACAGCCCCGGTCAACATCAGGATCTGGCTCCAGAGTTCGCCCATCGCCGGAATCACCCAGAGCCCAAGGTCCGCGAAGAGACCTACCAGCACGGCGTTTGCCAGCGTGCCGAATCCTGGCATTTGGCGCAGTGGAATCCACAACAACAGCACCAGGAAGCTGACCACAATCACCACAACGCCAATGCTCCAGCCAGTTTTGAGGGCCATTCCCTGATGGAACACATCCCACGGGTCCAGGCCGAGTCCGGCACGGATAAACATGGCCAAGGAGATGCCATACATGGCGAGGCCGAGCAGGAGCTGGATGATTCTTCGAGTCAACAACATGCCCACCATCGTCCCCGGAAACTGGCCTTGCTTTCCATAGCCAGTTTGCGAATACTGGACTGGTGTCCACTTCCCTCAACGCCTCCGCCCTGGCCCGCCTGCTCGGCTCATGGAGGACAGGCGCTTCGCCCGCCTACCGCGAGTTGGCCGACGTCGTGCGACTCCTTATCCTGGACGGCCGCATCCCGCTGGATGTCGCGCTCCCCAGCGAGCGCGCACTTTCCCAAACGCTTGGACTCAGCCGCACCACAGTCACGGCCGCCTATTCACAACTTCGCGAGCAGGGCTTCCTGGGCGGCGGGCAGGGAAGCCGCGGGCGCACCAACATCCCGCATCGGCCCGGCGCCAGCGCAGCGAGTCCTGGAGCACCGGGCCTGGCGGCTCCCGACGGCATTCTGGACCTCGCGTACGCTTCGCTACCAGCCACCGGGGAAGTGGTTCACCGCGCCTTCGCCGACGCACTGACGGAAGTCCCGGCACTCCTTCCGGGCTTCGGCTACGACACCATGGGTGTTCCCGCGCTGCGCGAAGCTATCGCGGAACGGTACACAGAGGCAGGTGCTCCCACGACGCCGGAGCAGGTCCTGGTGACATCCGGCACCCAGCACGCGCTGAACATCGTCCTGCGGACTTTGGCCGGCGGGCAGAGAAGAGTCCTCGTGGACCATCCGACATACCCCAACGCGCTTGATGCCATCCGGGCTTCGGGATCGCGCACCATTCCCGTGGCCCTTCCCCCAGCCGGATCACGTTTGCCGTGGGATGTGGACGCAATGTCCACGGCCCTGCGGCAGCAGCGGCCCGCCGTCGCTTATCTTGTCCCCGATTTCCACAATCCCACCGGCCGAAACATGCCTGAATTCCAACGACGGCGGCTAATCCGCGAGGCAGCAGGATCCGGAACTGTCCTGGTCATCGACGAGACGCTGCGTGCGCTGGATCTGGACGGCGGTGGTCAGCCACCGTTCGCCGCCCTCAGCACGGACAGCAGCGGAGTTGTGTCCATCGGATCGCTGAGCAAATCCCATTGGGCGGGGCTCCGGACTGGCTGGATCCGAGCCAGCGAATCGCTAATCGGCCGTTTTGCGGCCACTCGGACAACTATGGACTTGGGCGGTCCCGTCGTCGAACAACTAGCAGCCGCCCGGCTGGTCCGCTCCTTCGAGGAGCCGCTGGAAGCCCGGCTCGCCTCGCTGCGCGAACACCGGCAAGTATTGATGGAATTACTGGATCGCTACCTGCCCCAGTGGGAGTTTGAGAGGCCCGACGGCGGTTTGACGGTTTGGTGCAGGCTGCCCACCCCGTCGAGTACTGCCCTCACGGTTATGGCCCCCGATTTTGGGATCCGGCTGGCGGCGGGGCCGCGATTCGGTGCCGGCGGCGCGTTCGAGCGCTACCTCCGAGTTCCGTTCACCCTCCCGCCGGAGCAGTTGGACAGTGCGGTTAGGGCTCTTCGAGCTGCCCAAGACCGGCTGGACGCGTCGCCCCAGTTGCAGAACTCGCTCCGCCAAGAGGCTCGTCGGCGACACGAAGCACCGGCCGCCGTGGCCTAACACGCGAAAAAGCCCGGCGACGTGGAGTTTCCAGCGCCACCGGGAATTTTCGGCGGGAATGTATCAGGCGTAGACCTTCGCCAGAAATGCTGACCAGGCCTTCCATGTAGCATCCGAATCGCCGGATCCGCTGAAGTCATGGACTGTCATGCCTACCGGAGCACCGAAAGGGCTCCGGTCGAAGATGCGGTACATGGTGTCCTGGGTTCGCAGTCCGAGGAAATACTGGTTTGAGAAGTCGATCTCCCCAGTGAGCGGGCCGATACCCTCCACATCAAGTTCCACTGAGTCCCCCTGCGATGTCGCCTCGATACCGAGCGCCCGTTTGAGGGCAGAGAAGCCATCAGGATTCTGCGAGGCTTCGGGAGCCTGGATGTCCGTGAACGTCACCGGTTTGCCGTCGAAGTACTGCAGGTATTGGCCCAGTGTGTGAAGGTAAAACTGCGTGTGCTTGCTGGCGCCGTCGTACTGCTCGTCCCAGTTTTCGGCAAAGATTCCGCTGTGGACATAGTGCAGTTTGGCCCGGCCGCCCTCAACAGGCTCCAGGACATGTTCCAACTGGTTGAACCAGCCATCTGGCCCGTCCATGCGGTTGACCAAGTGGCTCGGGTACTCCTCCACAGTATTGACGGATTCCCAACCATCGGACGGGAAGAGCCACGCAGCGGTGCCCTTGGTCACCGCCTCCCACACGCGTTCGGGCGTTCCGGGAAGCTCGGTATCAACAACGATCTCGAATTCGCGCTTGTCATTCATTGTGCTGCTCCTTGTCCTGCTGTTCCGTGTGGTGTTTGTCTGTTGACGATTTTGGGTCATGGGTGTCGGCCGGGCCCGTGCCATCGGCTTTGAGCGCCGGGTGGAGTACGACGACGATCCGGTGCTTGCGTGCGCCGGCTGCGGCAGCTGCCCTGCCGCCGTCGTGGTATTTGTCCACAAGTCGCGTGACGGCGACGCCGAGCTCCTCCGCGAAGGCCGCCCGGTCCGCTGCGCTGCGGAACGTGATTTCGCCGTCAATCGCGAAACTGGCCAGTTTCTTCCGTGCAACCGCTGCGCCGGCGATGAGTTTGCCCATCTCCTGGACCGTGCGGGCTGCGAGGGCCAGCAGCCAGAAGGCGGAGAAGCGGTCGGCGAAGCGTCGCGGGTCCGGGGCCGCCGTCGCGAGCGCCACCGGGGAAATGAGGTAGGAGGCCGCCGTGGCCCGCAGTACGCGTTCGGTGACGTTGCCCTTCCTCCTCTCCTCCACAAGTTCAACCAGGCCATGCTTTTCGAGGGCCCTGAGGTGGTAGTTGACCTTCTGTCGCGGGAGCCCGACCTTGGCGGAAAGCTGCGTGGCCGACGCCGGTTCGGCAAGCTCCTGGAGGATGCGGCTGCGAATAGGATCCAGTGACACTTCTGCCGCGGCAGGGTCCTCGATCACTTCGATGTCCAACATGCTTCAAGTGTGCCGCCGACAACTTTTCTTGTCAAGAACTATTTGATGTTCGGAAAGCTCTGGGGCCGCGAGAAGAGAAATTGGCCAAACGATACCGCCGGTAGAATTGGACGGTGATGAAATCCCCCCTTCCCGTGCGCGACGGCGTCAACGCCACACGCCTGCGCCTCCCGGACGAGGGGCCGTGGGACACCGCGATGGACTACATGCTTCATCGCTGGGGGCACATTGATCCGCAAGGCATCGAGGACCGCTTCGACGCGGGCGAGATCGTCGGCGAGGGTGGCGTAGCACTCAGTAGGCACACTCCACTCAGCGACCACACCTTCATCTGGTACTACCGAACGCTGCCGCCGGAGGAACGGCTGCCGGTCGAAATCAATATCCTCCATCAGGACGAGCACATCCTGGTGGTGGACAAACCGCATTTCCTGCCCACGACGCCCGGCGGTACATACATCCAGGAGTCGGCGCTGGTGCGGCTCCGCAACGCGCTCAACCTACCTGACCTCATCCCAATGCACCGCCTGGATCGTATGACGGCTGGCGTGCTCCTCCTGTCAACGAATCCTGCCACCCGGGGCAGATACCAGGCCCTGTTCGAGAAACGGAAGGTCCGCAAGGAATACGAGTGCGTCTCCGCCGCCACCCCTGCACCGGGTTACCCTGCGGTTGAGTTTCCCGCGGTAGTGCGGAACCGCATGGTCAAGTCCCGCGACTACCTCCTCGCCGAAGTGGTGGAGGGCCAAGCAAACGCCGAGACGCGGATCGAGCTGCTGCGCGTCCTCGACGGCGCCCCAGCGCTGCCGGAAACGCCCGACGGCGGCGCTGCTCGCCGCGCGCTGTACCGGCTGGAGCCCCACACCGGCAAGACCCACCAGCTGCGCGTGCACATGGCTTCCCTTGGCCTGGGTATCGTGAACGACGCGTTTTACCCTGAACTGCTGGACAAAGCGCCGGACGACTACTCCAAGCCCCTGCAGTTGTTGGCCCGTGGCATCCGCTTCACCGACCCCATCACGGGGAAACCAGTGGAGTACCGGAGCAAGCTGGAACTCAGCGAAGCTACGGCCGGAGCATAACCGCCGAAGCACCGTCTGCCGAAGTGTAGGCGCGAAGCATCTCCCCTTGCCGAATCAGCAGGCCTACCATTGGACTGCTGGGGTCCATTGCGCATATGTCAGGAGACACCCATGGACCAGCTACATGAACTCCCGGGAGACCGAACAGCATCACGTTTCGCGTACGCGGCAGCGGCGGCAGGTGCAGCGGGCGTCCTGACGCTCGGTGCGATGTATGCCGTGGAAGTTCCGCGCGGAGGACCCTACTACTTTGGCACCACCAATGATGCCTTGGGCGGCGCCTTCAGCCTCCTCATCATTCCCGTGATCCTGCAGGTGCACCGCAGGGTTCCGAAGGAAGCCTGGACTGAACCCGCCAAGTGGGTGGTTGTTGGCGCGTGCGTTGCGGGATCGGCCAGCTCCTTCCTACTGGTTTTCCGCGTCCTGGACTTCGTTCCGTCCACAGTGGTTACAGTGGCGGCGATGATCGTCCAGGCTGCCTGGTTCCTGCTGGCGCACAACAAGCTCCGCACGGTGGAGGGCTACCCACGCTCCTTAGCGACGCTTGGCCGATTCATAGGCCTGGCCTTGCTGACAGGATTGGCGCTGGCGGGCGTTGGCTATTTGTTGCCCGGCCCTGACTGGCTGAAATGGTCCGTGGTGGGCGTCGGCATCACGGCCGGCGCGGCCGCTTGGGTCGCCTGGCCCTACTGGTACTTCAAGGCGGCCAGGCATCTCAGCCACGCTGCTGAATCGCAACTGAGGGCTGGGACTCCACCGCCGTCACCAGCGGTCTAGCCTCTTCCAAGGGCTACCCGGAATATCTCGGCGGTGTCGGAACTGAACAGGACGAATTCCACGAGTTCCACCCCGCTGTCCGGACGCGTGCGCTCAAAGGACCTGACGGCGTCGACCGCTATGGTGGCCACGTCGCGAGGATCCCAGCCGTAGATTCCGGCGCTGATGGCGGGGAAGGCAACCGAGCGGGCTCCGACGTCGGCCGCTATTTCCAGGCTCTCGCGGAAGCAGGACTCCAGCAGTTTGGGGTCGGACTGGCCGGCGTGCAGGTTCGGCCCCACGGTGTGGATCACCCACTGGGCCGGCAAGCGAAAACCTGGAGTGGCCACTGCAGCGCCGGTTGGAAGACCGCCCGGAAGCGAGGATCTGCGCAATTCACGGCAGGCTTCCAGCAGTTCCGGTCCCGCGGCCCTGTGGATGGCGCCGTCAACCCCACCACCGCCAAGGAGCGAGGAGTTGGCTGCGTTCACGATTGCGTCGACGTTTCGCGTGGTGATGTCGCCTTCGACGATGCTGATTTGCATGGTGCCAGTCTGCCACTCAGCGTCGACAGAATCAGCCCGAAACACTTCTAGTCAGCGAGGATGTGGTAGAGCGCGCGGCGGGCCTCATCGATCTTCTCTACGGCAGCGTTCCTTTGCTCTTCCGTCGCTCCGAAGCGGTACTGATGAATCACCCGCATCAACTTCATCACGCTCTCATGGAACGCGGGGGCTGATCCTTCGGCGTCAGTGTTCCAGGCGTTGGCGAGGTCTTCGGCATGTTGGGCCACATAGTCCCTGCCCGCATCGGTCAGCGTGAATTCAGTTCTCCGTCCCTCACCTGTGGGCTCGATGAGTTCTTCGTCCACGAGTTGCTGGAGAGTCGGGTAAACGGAGCCCGGACTTGGGCGCCAGGTCCCGGACGACTTGTCCATGATCTTTTGGATGAGCCCATAGCCGTTGGACGGAGCTTCCGCCAACAGCGAGAGGATCGCCCACCGGACGTCGCCCCTGTTGGCCCGCCGGAAACCGCCCGGCCCAAAACCAGGCCCAAATCCGGGACCAAAACCCGGCCCGAAGCCACGGCCAAAGCCAGGCCCGAAACCAGGACCGAAACCGCCGCCGCCGTGTCCATGGGGACCCCGACGGCCCTTGTCCCTGCCAAAACTCTCCCGGCCAAAACGGGCTCCCCACTCGGGCCCGCAATCTTCAAATTTGTCTTTCATGTCTGCACTTCCTTCTTGGTGTCCGCCCTCGTTGTGCGGGCGATCGCCAAACTATTGACGATACTTAACGATATATCGCTGAATATCGGCAGACAAGAGATTCGGAAGGCTGTTTTTGCTTGGGCTTTGTTCAGCGCAGGAGCAGGAACGCGCAGGGGCAAAGTGCGGTACCTTGTGCCAATGGACACAAGCTTCGCCGACGGCTGGGGTGCCGCGATCTACTTCTGGATCATCCCCATGGTTCTGGGCGACGCTGTGTTCCCGCCTGTTCCGTCCGAGATTGCGGTTATCACAGGCGGGGCGCTTGCCGCTGAGGGTCGGGCGAACGTCTGGCTCGTGGTCCTGCTCGCGGCCTCGGCGTCGTGGTTAGGCGACATATTGGTTTTCCAACTATTCAAGCGCCGCCTCAGCCATGTGCTCGACCGCTGGAAGTGGGGACGCAAGGTCCACCGCGGCATCCATGAGGCCATCGCGAAGGCCGGCCGTTCGTCCACATACAGTGCGATTATCGGCCTGCGATTCATCCCTGGCGGCCGGCTTGCGACGTCGGCAGCCGCGGGAATTGCCGACGTTTCAGTCCACGGTTTCAGCCTATGCGCCGCAATTGGCGGAATCCTGTGGGGTTGCTGGCAAGCAGGGCTGGGCTACTTTGCCGGGACCACCACGGGGCTGCCCTTCTGGGCCAGCTCCCTCATCGGGGCCGGAATCGGCTTGGTGATCGGCGCCGTCGTCGGAGTTGTGGTGGCGCGGAAACGCGGCCGCTCCCCCGTCGACGAGCCAGGCCACCCCAACCCCCTGTAACAACACGCGCCTAATCGGCGCCTAAACGGGCGCCCATTTCCCGCGAATCCGGCGCAGCACCGATAGCCGCCCGGTCACCGCAACGCGTTCGACGGCGTCACGCATCATCGAGGCGGACAGTTGGGCCTCGCTGTTCTCGCCAGAAAAGTCCCGCGCCTCAACGAGGAACCGAAGGCTGATCTGCGGCACACCCCGCACGATGTCCAGTTGATTAGCCTCCACGTGATGCCGAGTTCCTAGAGCCTCCACGGCCGACGCCATAACAGCCTCCGGAGCATTCCCCGGCTTCAACCCTGTGATCAACAGTCGAGCTTGAAAAGAAGGCACCATCCCACCCTACCGGGCGGGCGGACCCAGATTACCTACCCAGTGTTCCGCAAACCCGCGGCTACGCCGTTGACGGTAATCAGCATGGCCCGCTGCAATCGCTCGTCGATCTCGGCCTGGGTACCCTCGGATGCCTTGGCTGCCTGTTCGCGGACGCGTCGCAGCAGCTCCACCTGGAGGTAGCTGATCGGGTCCAGGTACTGGTCACGGATTTCGAGCGAGCGCTTGAGGGTGGGCTGGGCTTCCAGCAACTCGGACTCGCCCGTGAGCAGCTCCACTTCGGCCACGGTGAGCTCATATTCGGCCCGGATGGCGTGGAAGAGCCGGTGCAGCTCGGCGGGCACAAGGGACGTGACGTAGTGGCTTGCGATCTCCATATCCGTCTTGGCCAGCGTCATTTCGACGTTGGAGATGACGGAACGGAAGAAGTTCCACTTTTCCATCATTTCGGCCAGTTGGGCACCGTTGCCTGCCTCGCGGGCGGCTTTGAGGCCGGAGCCTACGCCGAACCAGCCAGGGACGATCTGCCGTGATTGCGTCCAGCCGAACACCCATGGAATGGCGCGAAGGCCACCCAGCCCGGCGCCGGAGTCCGGACGCTTGGAAGGACGGGAACCGATGTTCAGGGAACCGAGCTGCTCCACGGGCGTTGAGGCCAGGAAGTACTCGGGCAGGTCGGGGTCGTCGATGAGCGAGCGGTAACGGGCGAAGGCGGCGTCGGAGATGGTCTCCATAACTTCGCCGTAGCGTTCGCGCTCATCGTCCGATGTGCGTGGCGTGCGGTGGAGGGCAGATCCCTGCAACACGGCGGCCAGGGATAGTTCCAGGTTCTCCCGCGCCAGCTCGGGCAGGGAGTACTTGTCGGAGATCACTTCGCCTTGTTCGGTGAACTTGATGGAGCCTTCCAGCACACCGTTAGGCTGGGCCAGGATGGCGTCGTAGGTGGGTCCGCCGCCCCGACCCACCGAACCGCCGCGGCCGTGGAAGAGACGCACATTGACACCGTGCTTGGCCGCGACGTCGCGCAGTTTCCGCTGGGTCTTGTGGATCTCCCACTGGCTGGTCATCACCCCGGATTCCTTGTTGGAGTCCGAGTAACCGAGCATGATCTCCTGGATATCGCCACGGAGATGCACGAGTTCCCGGTAGGAGGGGTCGGAGAGGAGCTGGTCCACGATTTCCGCCGAGGCCCGCAGTTCCTCGACTGTCTCCAAGAGCGGCGCAAAGCCAATCTTCGCGTAGGTGGCGCTGCCGTAAAGGTTGACCAGTCCGGCTTCACGGGCAAGGACCGCTGCAGCCAGGACGTCGTCGGCCCCGCGGGTCATGGAGATGATGTACGTTTCGACGACGTCAGGTCCGTACGTGCGCAAGGCCTGGCGGATCTCACGGAAGACGTCGTACGTGCCGTCGGCGGCGCCGTCGAGCTTGATTGGGTGTCCGGACAGCGGGCGGCGGGACGCGAGTTCAGCGCTGAGGAATGCGAAACGCTCTTCGCGGTTCAGGTCAGCATACCGCCTGCCCAACTCGCCCACCCGGTCCACCAACTGGCCAACGGCGTCATGGTGGTGGTCGGCGTGCTCGCGAATGTCCAGGGTGGCCAAATGCAGGCCGTAGGAGGCGATGGCGCGGCGGACGCGCCCAAGGGCACCGTCCGCAGCCAACGACGCCGAGTGGTTCTTGAGCGAGCGTTCCAGCAGTTCCAGCTCGGCGAGGACCTCGGTTGTGGAGGTGTAGTCGCGGCCGGGCTCATGGTGGGCACCCGAGGCAACGCGACGGCCGGTGTTGATCAGTTTGGCTTTGATGCAGGTGAGCTTGAGGCGGTACGGCTCCTGGGCGTTGAGTTCCAGGATGCGCTTGTCCAAGCCCGGCAGCTTCTTCAAGTCCTGCGCGATGGAGTCCACCAGTTCCTGGTCCGCGCCGAACAGTGCCGTTGAGTTGGAGAGGACGGAGATCAGCTCGTCGATAAGGGCAATGCTGAGGCGTACGGCGTTCTGGTTCTGCAGCTGAAGGATTTCACGGGTGACGGCCGCGGTAACATTCGGGTTTCCGTCCCGGTCGCCGCCGATCCACGAGCCGAAACGGATGGGCGCCGTGGACGACGACAGTTCCACGCCGTGCTCCGCCAGCAACTCGGAAAGCTCGGAAAGCATTTCCGGCATGGCGTCGGTGAGGATGCTGTTCAGGTAGTAAATGGCGTTGCGTGCCTCGTCGACAGGGGTGGGTCGCACCTGCCGGAGTTCATCGGTCTGCCACATCTGGTCGATGATCTCGGCGAGCTGTCGGTCCTGGCGACGTCGTGCCGTGGTGCCTTCCACCGTGGACTCGGCCAGGATGTCGGAGAGTTTGCGGATTTTGTCCAGCACCGACCGGCGTGAGGCCTCCGTGGGGTGCGCCGTAAAGATGGGCCGGACATCCAGTTCGTTGACAACGTCCTGGAGGACGTGTGGTCCTGCCTGGACGGCGATATCAGCCACGGCCTTGGCGAGCCAGCCGTCCTTTTCCTGCCGCGTGCGCAGGCCGCGGACGCGGTGGACCTGCTCGGCTGCGTTGGCCAGGTGGAAGTAGAACGCGAAGGCTCGCACCAGGTCGGTCGCCTGGTCCAGCGGCAGGGAGGCGAGCAACTCGCGAACCTGGGCTACGACGTCGTGCGCGCTCCAGGGGCCGGTCGCATCAGCGCCGCCGCGGGCGGCTTCCTTGGATTCCTTGGTGAGGAGGCGAACCTGTTCTACGAGGTCCAGCAGTTCCGGACCGTGCTGGCGGACCAGGGACTCACCAAGCAGCGTGGATACACGCCGGACATCCGCACGCAGTTCGGCGGCGAGGTCGGTTTCGGGGTTCTGGGCAGTGTCAACCATCAAAGTTACCTTCGGTCTTGCACGTGGCTCGTACACTGCGCTGGATACTGTGAGCCTGCTTACTTGTTCCTAGGGGATATTACCCGTCACCGATTGGCAGGCGGGAAATGTGTCTCAGATAGTGATGCGTCCCGAGTAGCGGGTGGGGGCGCATCCGGTGAAGGCGGCCAGGATGAACAACCACTCCATGCATTCCATGATATTCAAGGCCTTCCGGGAATGCCCTTCAACGGTGCATGGTTGTTCGGGATGCACCCGCAGACGAACCGGGGTGACGGCACTGCAGGCAGGCAATGGAGGGGCCAGATGAGTACAGCCACAGAAGCAAGCCAGGCACAGCTGGAGCGCTGGCAGCGCTTCCGGACCAGCCGCAACGCGGCACTGGCCGTCAGCCACGGCTGGCTGACCCTCACTTCCTTCCAATGGCTGGACAGCCAGCCGTCCACCGTCGACCTCGCGCCAGGCCTGTGGTCCACGGACGGTACGACGGCGACTCTCACCGCGAGCGCCGCGGACGGCCTCACGTTCGTGGAGACCGGTGAGCTGGTGGATGGCACCTACACAGCGACGCTGCAGGATGAAGAGTCCCTGATGTGGGTGCAATACGGCGGCGACGACGGCCGTCACGTGGTGGTGGAGCTGGCCATGCGGGCAGACAAGTATGCCATCCGGACTCGTGACGACGATTCGCCTGTCCTGACCGAATTCACCAGCGTCCCCACCTACGACTTCAACCCGGATTGGGTTCTCGAAGGCCGGTTCGAGCCCTACCCCGAGCCCGTCGACGTGCCCATCGGTACGGCCAACCCCTTGGTGGACGGCGTGCACCGCTCGGTGGGTGAGGTGGTATTCCGCGTACCCGGTTTGCCGCACGAAGTCAGGCTGCACGCGGAAGCCGAAAAGCTGGGCGCCCTCAACGTCACCTTCCATGACGAGACCAATGGACGGACCACGGACGAGTGGCGCAAGGTCTTCGTTCCGAAGCCCCGGCCGGACGGCACCGTCATTATCGACTTCAACCGCGCCATCAACTACCCCAGCGCATTCACACCCTATGGAACATGCCCCATGCCGGTGGTCGGGAACTCGGTGGACGTGGCAGTGGAGGCTGGAGAAAAAGCACCGGAAGGCAGCCTTGACGGGACAGACGAGCGCGGGCCGGAGGACTGATTCCGCTGGCCCGAACTCCCGCCGAACATTAGCGATGGTCGAGCACTAAGCGATTGGCCGAGCACTAAGCGATGGCCGACACTCCAGTGACGGCCCGTCCCGCGATCAGCGAGTTGATCTCGTAGGATCCCTCGTACGTGTAGATCGCCTCTGAGTCCGCGAAGATCTTGGCCATCCCGTAGTCCGTGACTATGCCATTGCCGCCCAGTATCGATCGACCCAGCGCCACGGTCTCCCGCATCCTGGCCGTTGTGTACGACTTAGCGAGCGCCACTTGAGCCATATCAGCGCCGCTGTGCAGCGTTCCGTGGGGACCCGGGTGCGAGTTCTCCTGCAACTGCGCAATCCGCACCATCATGCCCATGCACGCCACGGCGTTGCCGAGCATTTGCACCAGCTGCTGCTGCACCAGTTGGAAGGCCGCCAATTGGCGGCCAAACTGCAAGCGCTCGACGGCGTACTGCCGCGCGACGTCGAAGGCGGCCAGTTGCTGCCCTACCGCCTGCCACGCCACCATGATCCGTGAGCCACGGAGCAGGTGTTTGGTGTCCGTGAAGCTGCTGATCGCGGCGAACCTGTCCGCTTCGGGGATCCTGACATCGGTGAACGTGATGTCCGCGTTCTGAACCGTTCGCAAGGCGATCTTGTTTTCTATGCGCGTGCGGGCAACCCCGGGAAGTGTTGCGTCGACGATGAAGCCTCGGATGGCGCCGTCCTGTTCGTCGCGGGCCCACACCAGCATGTAGTCGCAGAACGTCCCATTGCCGATCCAGCGTTTGGCGCCGTTCAGGATCCAGTAGTCACCGCTGGCGTTTTTAACACGCCGAGCGGTGGTTTCCATGCCGCCAGCCACATCCGAGCCGTGCAACGGCTCCGTCAGTGCGAAGGCGCCTGTTGTGCGCAGGTTTGCGGCGTCATCCAGGAACCTGCCCTTTTGCTCCTCTGAGCCAAACTCGTACAGCGACTCGACGAAGAGGTCGTGGTGGACCATAAAGAATGTTGCAATGGAGGCATCTACCCGCGTCATCTCGACAATGACAAGGCCTGCGAATAGGTGGCTGTAGCCGCGTTGAGCGGGGGTACTCAGCCGCAGGGCCGCGAGCTTTGGGAGAATGTGGGCAGGGAATTCGGCGTTGTTCCACCACGCGGCAGCATGGGGCGCGATTTCCACAGCCATGAACTCCCGGAGTTCCTGGAGTTTGCGCTGCTCGTGTTGGCTGAGCAGCGATTCGAAGTCGAAAAAGTCTGCTGAGGGCAGTTCTCCAAGTTTCTGGATATCAGCTGGCCGGTCTCCCACGGCGGTCATTTCGGTGCCATCCTGATGGCGCCATCCAGCCTGATGGTTTCGCCGTTGAGCATGGCGTTGTCCACGATGTGCGCAACCAGGTTGGCATACTCCGCCGGGCGGCCCAGGCGACTTGGATGAGGCACCTGTCTGCCGAGGGAATCTTGGGCATCCTGCGGCAGGCCAGCCATCATCGGCGTCTCAAAAATACCCGGGGCGATGGTCACTACCCGGATCAGCGAGTGCGCCAACTCCCGCGCCAGCGGAAGCGTCATCGCCGCGACGGCTCCCTTGGAGGCCGCATACGCGGGTTGGCCAATCTGGCCATCAAAAGCGGCCACCGAAGCAGTGTTGATGATTACGCCGCGCTCCGGGCCGCCAAGCTGGCTGTCCACGGGCTCGTTCTGCACCATGGCAGCCGCTGCGAGCCTGGCGACGTTGAAGGTGCCGAGCAGGTTGATCTGGACCACCTTGGCAAATGCGTCGAGCGGCAGCACGCCGTCCCGGCCCAGCATCCTGCCCGGCGTCGCCACGCCAGCGCAGTTCACCACTATGCGCAGCGGCCCCAGTGCCGAGGCGGCGTCGACGGCGGCCTGCACCTGGGCCTCGTCGGTAACGTCTGCCGGAGCGAAGACCGCTTTCCCTGGACCACTCGAATTGCCAAGTTCTTCCGCGAAGGCCGCACCGTTGGAACCGGGAAGGTCGAGGACCACCACCGAGGCGCCGTCGGCCATAAGTCGTCGCGCCGTGGCAGCCCCAAGCCCGGAAGCCCCGCCCGTGATCAGCGCTACCGCGCCTTTGATGTCCACACATCCTCCTTGATGCCGAACTCGTTGCCGAACTTTCCGCCGAACCAAATTCCGTTAATGAATGTTAACTGAAATGGCTCGGGGGCGCACGTCATCCAGGCGCGGGACAGGCGGTTATCTCATACACTCACTCGGACGTGCTGCATGGTTGACCTGCGGAACCCACCGAACCTGCAGAACCCACCGAACCTGCGGCGCCCACCGAACTTGCCGCGTCTACCGAACTTGCGGCGCCCAGGGCGTTCCCGGCCGTGGATGGTTCGATATCCACGCGATGGTGCGCGGATTCCGATTCGAGGTACCAGATCGAACCCCTATACGCGGCGGTGAAGCTTTGGGATCCAGGGTCGGGGTTGGGCACAGTGAACTCCCAGCGCCAACCGCGGTCATCCGTCTTGGTTCCGTCGCCGATGTACATGTCGTTGCGATAGAACTCGACGTGCCCGTCAGAACGACCAGTTAGTTCCCCTCCGCCGGGGAGCGTGACCTGTGCAGTGAGGATCAAGGGTGTTCCCGCAGGAAAGGTTGTACCGGATGGAGGCGTGCCTTCTGCGGCGACGGCCAGCGATGTCCGGGTTTCCGGGCCTGTGTAGACGTCGAAGCTGAACTGAACGGTCTGGGCCACGTACCGGGCATCGCCCGAGTAGCTCACCCAATAGTTGTGCGTGCCGGGCGTGGTGGCCTGAACCCTGGCCAAGGCATCCTCGTTGACCTGCCACACCTCGAAGGTTTGGGAGGGCGAACCGGCGTCGTCAGTGACTGTCACCGTTCCGGCGGGAGCAGGGCTGCCTTCCGGGCCCCGGACCGAGATGTGAACCTCCACCACATTCCCTGGCAGGGAGCCAAGCGGCTCGTCCACATATGAGTTGAATACTGCGTGGATTGGCGTTTCCGCCGTGGCAGGGACGGCCCCGACCAACCCACCAAAGAGGGCCATAACAACTACGGCGGCCCGGATGACGGCACGCTGGGGCCGTGGCCGGCCCCGCCGGTCATTGCCATGACGTGCATTCTTTCTCGTCACGCCTGCGCCTTCTTCCACAGTGGTCACGATGGAAGCCCCAGCACATCACGGACACGTGTCCCGCACCCGTGAGGAGAACGTACCGCCGCACCCCAGCCCGTCACAAGGGCTGGGTCAACTTTGGCGAGATCGCTAGGCTGAAGGAATGGCGCCTTCTGAAGGACCAAGCGATGCTGACGCCGTCACGCGCAACACGCCGCCGGACGCTCCCGGAAGCCCACAGCCCGACGGACCCGACTGGTCGTCACGCGCAGCACTCGCGGCCGAGTCCGTCATCCGGAACTTCGGGCGCCGCTTCCTGTTCCTCCCGGCAACGCATATTGCCGCAGTGGCTCATTCCCCGCGGGACAGCCCAACTGCCCAAGGTCCACACGCCGCTTCCCTCCGCAAGATTGCCGCATCCCGCAGCCTGCGACGCCTTCGCAGCGTCCCAGCCTTCAATAACCTTGTGGGCCCTTGGCACTTTTGGTGGCAGGCGCAGTATCTGGATTGCCTGGTTGATGCGCGACGACGCCAACTTGCGGAACGCGTCCCGGCCCCGGACGGCCCGAACTTCGCCGGATTGGCCTCCCGCCTCCTCCGAACCGTCCGACTACGCAATGGGTTCCGCTACACGAACGACTTCTATGACGACATGGCGTGGCTGGGCCTCGCTGCCGTGAGACTGGGAACCATGGCACCTGCGGCAACGGGGCTAAGGCGGCGCACAGACCGGATCCGTGACATCCTCACGCCGGAGTTCGAGGCCGCTGCCGATGACGTACTGGGTGGCGGTGTGTACTGGAGCCGGCAGCGTGACTTCAAGAACACTCCTGCCACCGGACCTGTCGCCTTGTTCTTCGCCCGCACCGGCCAGCGGGATCGTGCCCAAGAGTTGGTGGACTGGCTGGGTTCCCGCCTGCTGGACGACGAGCGCGGACTGTACCTGGATGGCCTGCGGATCCGTGGTTCCGAGGTGATCCTGGAACCAGGCCTGTACACCTACAACCAAGGACCCGTTTTGGGAGCCCTCCTGGAACTGGGCGGCGCAGCGAACGTGGCGCGCGCCGCGGACCTGGTTGCCGCCGTCGAGCGCCGACTCTGCCCCACGCCGGAAAGCGCCGCCTTGCGGTGCGACGGCAGGGGCGACGGCGGTCTGTTCACCGGGATACTGGTGCGCTACCTGGCCCTCGCTGCAAGGGATGCAGCGCTCCCCGCCTCAGCGCGTGACTCGGCCCGGCGAATGGTGACCAGCACAGCCGAGGCGCTGTGGGCTGGGCGATCGGAACGGCCAGGGCAGCAGGCTGGCTGGCTCGTCTTCCCGGTCCACCCCACGGTGCCGGCGGGCGTCGCGTATCCGGCGGGTGCCGCCGTCGAACTTTCCACCCAACTTCAGGCCTGGATGACCTTGGAAGCTGCCGCAACACTCACGTAGCCCAAATGCTCTCAGTCGGGCCGCAACAGACCCGTCACAGTCCGCATTCTGGATTAGGTCACGGTACTCTGTCTTAATTCGCATGATTTGCGACACAAAAGGCCATGAAGGCTTGGAAGGTTAGGTTTGGCTAACCTACAGTGTCTTTCGTGTGGTCCGCTTCGAGTTCGTGACCCACCGGGACGCCCGGTCCCATCCACTCCGAACGTGTTCGCAGAAAGCAGTCCCTCATGATGATCCGCAAGAAGGCGCTGGCAGGCATCGCACTCGCTGCCTCCGCCGCCCTTGGCCTGGCAGCCTGTGGCTCCAACGCCGCGACCACCTCCCCTTCAGGCTCGGCCGCTGCTACTGACGGCATCACCGTCTACAACGCCCAGCACGAATCCCTCACCAAGGAATGGGTCGAGGAGTTCACCAAGGAGACGGGCGTCAAGGTCACGCTCCGCCAAGGTTCGGACACCGAAATGTCCAACCAGATCATCCAGGAAGGGGCTTCCTCCCCTGCTGACGTTTTCCTCACGGAGAACTCCCCTGCAATGACGCAGGTTGAGAACGCCGGCCTCTTCGCCGACGTGGACAAGGCCACGCTGGACCAGGTTCCGGCTGAGTTCCGCCCGTCCACCAACAAGTGGACCGGCATCGCCGCCCGCTCCACGCTGCTCGTGTACAACAAGTCAAAGCTCACGGAGGACAAGCTGCCGAAGTCCATGCTGGACTTGGCCAAGCCGGAGTGGAAGGGCAAGTGGGCTGCTTCCCCGACGGGCGCCGACTACCAGGCAATCGTCTCCGCACTCCTTGAGCTCAAGGGCGAGGCCGCTACCACCGAGTGGCTCAAGGGCATGAAGGAAAACTTCAAGGCTTACAAGGGCAACAGCACAGCGATGAAGGCAGTCAACGCCGGCGAAGTGGACGCTGCCCTGATCTACCACTATTACTACTACGGCGACCAGGCCAAGACGGGCGAGAACTCCAACAACGTCGCCCCGTACTACTTCAAGAACCAGGACCCGGGCGCCTTCCTCTCCATCTCCGGCGGCGGTGTCCTGAAGTCCTCCAAGAAGGCCGCTGAGGCACAGGCTTTCCTGAAGTTCATCACTGGCAAGAAGGGCCAGGAAGTCCTCAAGACCGGCACGTCCTTCGAATACGCCATTGCTTCACAGGTCGCTGCCAACGACAAGCTGGTCCCGGTCAAGGACCTGCAGGCTCCCAAGGTTGACCCGGCCAAGCTGAACTCGAAGAAGGTCATCGAACTCATGACTGCGGCAGGACTGCTGTAATACAGTGACCACCGATCTATCGGCTTCCGGCCTGGCCGGCAGCACGACGACGGCGGGCAGGGGCAAGCGCCCCCGCCCGCCTTTCGGCGTTTCTGCGATCTTTGTCATAGCCGTCCTTATTGCCCTGGTTTCACTGGTTCCCCTTGGCTACGTGGCGGTTATGACGGTCACCACCGGGTGGGACACCGCCGTTCAACTGATCTTCCGGCCCCGCGTAGGCGAACTGCTCGCCAACACCGTGTTGTTGATGTTGTTCACGGTGCCTTTGTGCCTGGTACTGGGAGTGGGCGGCGCCTGGCTGGTGGAACGGACCTCGCTCCGTGGCCGGCGCGCATGGGCGGTGGCCCTCGCAGCTCCGCTGGCAATCCCGGCTTTCGTCAACAGCTATTCCTGGGTGTCCGTGGTGCCATCCCTTGAAGGCGTGTGGTCCGGCGTCCTGATCGCCACCTTGTCTTACTACCCGCTGGTCTATATCCCCGCCGCCGCCACGCTGGGACGCTTGGACCCCGCAATCGAGCAGTCTGCGGCCTCGCTCGGCAACGGGGCATGGCGTGTCTTCTTCCGAGTGGTTCTACCCCAACTGCGCATCGCCATGACCGGTGGAGCGCTCTTGGTAGCTCTCCACTTGCTGGCCGAGTATGGCGCGTTCGCGATGATCCGCTTCGACACGTTCACCACCGCGATCATGACGCAGTACCAATCCACCTTCAATGGCACCGCCGGCAACATGCTGGCCAGCGTCTTGGTGATCTTCTGCCTGTTCCTGCTGCTGGCCGAGGTCCGCAGCCGTGGAACCGCCCGCTACGCCCGGATCGGTTCCGGCGCACAGGCCAAGGCAGTCCGACTTCCCCTCCACCACTATCAGGTGCCTTCACAGCTGGCGCTGCTTGCCGTCGTCGTACTCGCCATCGGCGTGCCGCTCTGGTCCGTTTTCCACTGGACCCTGGCTGGCGGCTCCCAGGTATGGACCGCAGACGAGTTCCTGCCCGCACTCTTGCAGACCTTGACGTACGGGCTGGCCGGCGCCTTGGTGACCACGCTAGTCGCGTTCCCTCTGGCTTATTTGGCGGTCCGCCATCCGGGCTGGTTCACCAAAACCCTGGAACTCGCCAACTACATCACCAGTTCCATGCCCGGAATTGTGCTGGGCCTGGCCTTTGTGACCGTGGCCATTCGCGCGCTCCCCGGGACCTACCAGACCCACGGCCTGCTGCTTGCAGCCTACGTCCTGCTATTCATCCCCCGCGCCCTGGTGAATCTCCGCTCCGGCCTTGCGCAAGCGCCCAAGGAGCTCGATGAGGCAGCCCAGGCTCTCGGCAGACCGCCCCTGGTGGCCTTCGCGAAGGTGACCCTGAGGCTCACCGCACCGGCCGCGGCAGGCGGGGCCGCCCTGGTGTTCCTGGCCATCGTCAACGAACTGACCGCGACACTCCTGCTCTCGCCCAATGGAACCAAAACGCTCGCCACGGAGTTTTGGTCCAAGAGCAGCGAGATCGATTACACGGGCGCGGCTCCATACGCGCTCCTGATGATCCTGCTCTCGGCTCCCATGACCTACCTGCTTTTCCAACAGTCCAAGAAAGTTGCCGGACAGTGACCGAACAAGCCCCCTCCCGCCTTCCCGAGCCACGCGTTGCCCCTTCTGTGGCACCCACCACCAACAGCCATCTGGACATTGCCGACGTCACCAAGGACTTCGGTTCCCAGCCTGTGCTGAAAGGCGTCAACCTGCACGTGGCGAAGGGCGGGACAACCGCGATTGTTGGCCCCTCTGGGTCGGGCAAGACCACGCTCCTGCGGCTCATAGCCGGATTCGAGCACCCGGGCAGCGGCACAATCATGATGAATGGCAAGCCCGTGGCCGGCGACGGCGTGTGGGTCCCCGCCCATAAACGCCACATCGGATACGTGGCCCAGGATGGCGCCCTGTTCCCGCACCTCACCGTTGGCCAGAACATCGCCTTCGGACTCGACGCCGGTGCCCTCCCCGGCGGTCGGCGCGCGGTCAAGGCCCGCATCCAGGAATTGTTGGAGATGGTGTCGCTGGATGGGTCCATGGCCACTCGCCGCCCGCACCAGCTTTCCGGTGGCCAGCAGCAGCGCGTCGCGCTGGCCCGCGCTCTCGCCCGCGAACCGCAGCTCATGCTCCTCGACGAGCCGTTCTCAGCCCTCGACGCCGGACTCCGCGTTGCGACTCGACGCGCTGTTGCGAAGGTGCTGGGTGAACATGGAGTAACCACCATCCTCGTGACGCACGACCAGGCCGAGGCTTTATCCTTTGCTGATCAGGTGGCCGTGATGCGTGGCGGGAAGCTCGCCCAAATCGGCAACCCCTTCGTCGTCTACACCCGGCCAGCGGACCGCGCCACGGCCGAATTCCTGGGTGACGCCGTGATCCTGGACGCCTGGATGGAAGGCTCCCTGGCCACGTGCTCGCTGGGTGGAATTCCCGTGCGACGTCCCCCGGCGCAAGGCAAGGTCCAGCTCATGCTGCGGCCGGAGCAGATCCGCATCGCCGAAGACGGACCGATCCGCGGCGTGGTGGTGGACACTGACTACTTTGGCCCCGAGACGACAGTGCGTATCCAGCTAGCACCCCGGTTGTCCCTCAATGGCAACGGCCACGACCACCGCTACCCTGGCGGAGGCGAAGTCATCACCATCCGGCACTGGAACGCCTCCATCACCCGGCCGGGGACGGAACTCAGCTTGCGGGTAGTCGGTGAAGGTGTGGCGTTTCCCGTGGAACCCACGGGTAACTGACCAGTTCTTCGTTTCAGCCCGCTGCCTAGTCAGTGGCGTCCTGGTCTTCCTCCGGCTCAAAGGTATTGGCGTCATCGCTGGCCCCGAGGCCAACGCCCTTGGGGTTGTCCGGAATAGTTCCTCCGGGTCCCTTGCCGTGATGATGTTCCGCGTTTTCCGTGGTGTGGGCTGCATCGTGTTCGTCCATGATGCCCTCCTGGACTGGTTTCGTGACTGCTCTTTCACCGTAGCAGTGGGGCTGGCGCACGGTAAGTATGCCCACACCCGGCTAGTGCCCCACCTCACCTCTGGCGGATGGTCGCCAGTGGGGTAATCGTTGCCGCCTTGATAGTTACAGAGTCGCGGGGTGCTTCGGCTCTGATCTGTTGTTCGCCTGCTTGGGGGAACGTCAGCGCGGTAAGGGTTTGCTTGCCGTCGTTCACGAAGACTTCCACGGAGGAACGGTCTACGTAGATCGTCAGCTTCACCTTGCCGGCATCGGCTGGGCTCTTGGCGGATCGTATCTGGCGATACGTGTCATCCACCGCGGCTTTCTTGGCACTTCCCTTGGCGCCCCCGCCCTTTGCCACGGCATCCCCATCGCGGGCTATAAACGCTTGACCGTTCTTGAAGTCGTAGCCCACGGTCGCGTATGTGTGATCACCGCTCTGCAGAAGAACACGAGCCTCGGAGCTGTTGCTCCTCGCCGCCTCAAGTTCGACGTCGAATTTGTAGGCGCCGCTGGCCGGAACCGGCCAGGGCTCGCCCGGGTCGCTCGTGAGATTGCGCGGCGCCAGTTTTTGAGGCTGTCCCTCCAAGGAGCGCAGCGCAGCGGTGGGCGTCGACGTCAAGGTGGCCCGGCCGGCGTCGGACACCAAGCGGAGGTCCCGCACCACCGAATCAGCGCCGAACCAGCCGTCGGTGGGCAGCTCGCGGGCGTAGGCCCAATTGTTCATCCAGCCGACGGCGTGCCGGGACGCCTTGCGCTGGCCATCCGTGAGGCGCGGATCGTCCCACGTGACGGTGGCATAGAAGTCGGGTCCGGCGTCAAGCCACTGGTGTTGATCGTCGGCCGGCTTGAAGCTTTTGCCGTCCCAGGATCCGGTCCAATAGGCCAAGCCTGTGGTGCGTCCTTCGGAGGCGCCGTTCGCGCTGGCAGCCAGGACCCATGTGCGTTTGGCCGGGTCGCCATCGACATCCATCTGGTAGAAATCGGGGCATTCCAAGATGCCAAGGTTGGACCGCTCAAAGCTGGACGCGTACTTCCAGTCCTTGAGGTTCGTGGAGGTGTAAAAGCCCAGCTTGTGGCCCTCCGCGAGGAGCATAACCCACTGATTGTTGGCCTCGTCCCGCACGATGCGGGGATCCCGCCAGTGCTCCTGACCGGGATTGTTCATCACGGGATTCTGCTCAAAGCTCTTGAAGCTGTACCCCTTGTCCGTCGAGTAGAACAGCGACTGGCGCTGCACGCCGTCATGCTGCTGCGTCAGGATGGCGATCACCGCCCCCTTGCCAAAGCCGGCGGTTCCCTCGGTGTCGACGACGGCTGTGCCGGTTTCTATGTCACCCAGCCCGTTCTTGTACTTCTGGATCGCGACGCCTTCATTTTTCCAGTGGACAAGGTCCGTGCTGGTGGCGTGGAACCATTCGGTGCCGTTCCCCTCGGGGTAGTCGGAGTTGTACAGGTAGTAGTAATGCCACAGCCCGTCCAGGAAAAACGGCCGTTGCGGGTCGTTCATCCATCGCTGTTCCGGAGTCAGATGGTAGGCGGGGCGGTAGGCGGGGTCCGATGTCGGGGCCCCAAAGCGTGACGCGTCCGGCACGGACCATTTCCGTTCCACGCCTAAGTCCGCCAGAAGCGCGTCCCGCGCTTCTGCGGTGATGCAGTCAGGAAGCGCTACTTTGGAACTGTCCTCTTCGGCTGCGCTGCTTTCGCTGCTGCTCCGCAGGAAAACTCGGCCCTCAACGCGCACGCCGGCCAACCATCCCGTGCCGCACTCGATGGCACGCGCGTCATCAACCGCATCCGCCGCGATGGCGTGGCCTCGGGCCTCCAGAGTGCGGTCGCTGCCGCGCAGCCACAGTGAGCCGAAACGACCGTCCTTCTCCTTGGCTTTAGCCTCAGCTGAGGCAAGATCTTCCAAGACGCTCCCAGCGACGGCAGCAGGGCCGATCCTCCCAGTGGAAGGTCCGGTAGCGACCAGGACAAGGGCCGTAACGAGCGCGAGGACCACGGCCGCGGCGATTCCCGCCACGAGCATGCGGCGGCGAAGGGCAAAAGCGAAAGAAGGAGTCATTGAGTGAGGGTGTTGGGGACAGGACAAAACAAAAGCCGACGCCGTCTCTGAAACGTCAGGACGGCGCCGGCTCGTGTTTGGACACCAAGTTTACAGGAACACCCTGAGGGTCATTCGGCAACGATATGCCCTCCTAGAGTGTCGGCGGCGACGCACGGCAGGTTCGTTCAGGGAATCAACGCGTGGAAATCGATCCCAAGAATGGCGACCACCGGCCACAAAACGATGGCCATAAGGGCTTCGACAACATTGCCCGGGATGTTCCACCCCACGAAATATCCGTGGGTGGCTGCAACCACCACACCGATAGCCAGATAAACAGCGCCGAAGATTCCCGATCGGCTGCGGACCATCCTGCGTCCGCCAAATGCACGGGCCATATCTACTGCTCCCCTTGAACGCCTTCCACGATGGAATGTGCGTTACTCCAATCATAAGCTGGCTTACTAATTGGCAGTGGATTGCATTCCGGTATCAGCCGACTGACCGTTGCGTTTGCGGAAGCTGGCCCTCATCCCGTCCACCAGCATGGCAACACCAGCGACACCGCACGCCAGGCCGATCGAGGCCAACACGTCAGTAAGCCAGTGGTATCCGAGGTAAAGGCGGCAAAATGCCACCGCCAGGATCCCGACGGCTGCAGTCGCCCACGTGGCCCAGACCACCTTGGCAGACGCAACGCTTGCCGAAAGCACGTAGGCCAGGACAAGCAGGAAGACACTGGTCCCCAGGGTGTGCCCCGATGGGAAGGAGAACGAGGCGTCAGGCCCCTGCAGGAAGTCCGCTGACGATGGGCGCGTCCTGCCGACGTCGTGCTTGACCACCTCTGACAAAACCGCAGCCAGCGCCATGGAGCCGAGCAGCAATCCCGGCCGCCAGAAGTCCCGCCGCCACACAGCCCACACAAGCGCAGTCAGCGCTGCTGTGACAGCCGTGGCGATCGGGGACGTCAGCGTGGCGAAGACCGAGAACAAAGCCGTCACCGCTCCACTTCGGAGAGCCACCACGGCATCATGGACGGGAACGTCGAGCAGGGCCAGGCCGGTTTGGGATGCCACAGCGGCGTACATGGCCCAGAACAGGACGTCACCGGCGACGAAGAGCCCTGCGGACACCACCAAGAGGCGACGGAGCGAGGCATTAGTCCGTCCGGCAAGGTCCGACCGCTCAGCGATACGGGGTATAGACGGCTCGGTGGAGACACGCTTCATCCGTCCAGTATTTCGCATGCGCCTACCCGCAGCCTCCACGGTTACTGGGAACCAGCTGGGCGCTGTTTCTGCGGATAGGGCAGCTCATGGTTGGCCAGCATATCCACGAACTGTGCGATCCTCCGTTGCCTCGTCTCAGGTTTCTTCGCGGAGTTGGTGCGGTAGATGATGGCATACCGGTTGGTGGAAGACAGCACATCGAACATCGCCTGCGCCTCGGGGACTGCGGCGATGGCGGCTTTCAAATCCTCAGGCAGATCCGAATCGGCTTGGCCTAAATAGGCCGCTTCCCAACGCCCGTCGGCCTTGGCTGCGTTTATCGCCGCCCTCCCGGCGTCGGTCATTCTTCCCTCTGCCTCCAGGCGCTCCACTATGCCGACGTTCCGCCGGGACCATGGGCTTTTGGGCCTGCGCGGCGTGGCCCGTTGGATGTAGCTCTCAGCATCGCGGGTCTTGACCTGCCCATCAATCCAACCGAAGCAGAGAGCCTCTTCAAGGAAGGCGTCGTAGTCCAGCTTCGTGACGTTTCCGCCTTTTTTGTGCAGCACCAGCCAGACTCCGGGGCTGCTGGCGTGGTTTTCTTCAAGCCAAGCTCGCCACTGGGCTGCGTCCTTTACCAAGAGTTCAGGCAGTTCGATGGCCATGGGTGCCATTCTGCTATATCCCCTCCGCCCGACGCTGCGGAGCCCGGCGAGCTACGCTGGCAGTATGTTGCGAGTCCGCCCTACCGTATTCGTGTCAGACCTCGAACCCTGGTCCGCATTCCTTGAGGGCCTGGGCATGATCCGGACGGTTGATGAGCCGGATCTTCGGGAGTTCGATGCCGGCGGCGGGCGCATTGCCCTCAGGCGCAGGCAGCTTCCCGGACAGGCTGAAGACGCGCTGAATGTGGTCTTCGGCGTCGAAGTAGGCGACCCGGCCGAGTTTGTGCGCCGCACTGTAGCGGATGGCACCAAGGCGGTAGTGGTCGACGGCGGCCGGGCGGCTGACGTGGCTGGCCGTGACGGCTTTATCTTCCGCGCGGACAAAGCCGCCCACGGCGCTGTCTGCGCCGACGCCGATCCGGACCTCACCGTCGTCGGGGTCTGGTTGACCACCGACCTTCAGCACGCAAGCCAGGACCTGAAGAACATCGGCGCCAGGCCCCATGCCGACGCAAGCGCAGGCGAAGCCGACACCGGCGCCGGCGCCGTCGAAAGCCCCATGCCGCAGGAAGCCTACTTCACCGCCAAGAACGGCGGCGTCCTGGCGGCCAGGGCAGGAACCATAAGCGGCGCTGAGGGCGAGACGGAAGCCGACGTTCCCGGCACAGGCGGACTGGAATTCGAATACCGCGGCGGCCTGGATCCCTTGCATGAGCGCCTCGCTGCCGCCGGGATCGAGGCACGCGCACTCTACGTTGGCGGTCCGGCACGCCGCCGGGCCCTGGAACTTCGCGGTCCCGGCGGGGTCAAAGTAATGGTCCGGGAGGCGTCGGGGCCTAGGCTTCCTGACGCGTGGAAGCTTCCATTTCCCCGCGACATAGTCGGCTGACCACCTCGGTAAGCATCGCCAGGCCCGTCCTTGCGCTGTAAGGGGTTGACCCTAACAGCCGGGACGCGGGTGATGCTGTAGAACTTAAGCATGAACGTGCGTACTCCTGACCCCTACTCAGGCTGGCTTTCAGAAGAAGACCTCTTCGAAGCCCGCGGCCGGCTTCCGATGGTCTACGTGGAGGCCGTCCCTGTGCGGCTTGATCCGCTGGGGTTCGTCAATGAGGTGGGAACCCTCCTGCAGGGTGAGCCTGACGGCAGCATGGTCCGTTCGTTCGTCTCCGGCCGGGTTCTGTACCGGGAGACCATCCGCGCGGCGCTGCTGCGGCACATGGAGAAGGACCTGGGCCCGCTCGCCTTCCCACAGCTACCCATCAGCCCGGTGCCGTTCACAGTGGCCGAGTACTTCCCCGCACCCTCGCAAACGGGTTTCACCGACGACCGCCAGCACGCCGTATCCCTGGTGTACGTGGTCCCTGTCACCGGTGAGTGCGACCCGCGACAGGATGCCTTGGAGCTTACGTGGATGACTCCGCAGGAGATTCTTAGCGATGACGTCCAGCGGGAATTCACAGGCGGCCGCGGCACGCTGGCACGCCAGGCCCTGGCCTTTGCAGGCGTGGGCTTCTAAGCCTCGGTTCGCAGCGCGCGCGGCCGGCATCCCCGATGTGGCCGGGTCCCCTTTATAGACTGTTGGGCGGACAGCACGTGAACCAAAGGACTCCGATGACCCACAGCCCAGCCGCCCAGGAATTTGTAGAAAAAGAGGCTGGAGCCTTGCGTGTCGGGGACCAAATCCTCCTTCCAGGAGGGAGCACGGCCCAGATCGGCAGCATTGACCTCGAGTCGGACGACTACGGCGCCCCCGCTCTGTTGGTGGTTTCAACGGACGACGGCGGACGCGTGAGTGTGGCTGTTGGGTCCCGTGTTAGTGTGGTGGACGTGCCGGCCTACTCCGCCTGGGACGACGCCAGTGTTACCGGCATCGATCCAGGTATCGCGGACTCCGCCAGCCCAGAGGTGACCACCGCGGAAGTCTCCGGACACGCAGGCCAGGCTTCCGCCGTCGTACCTCCCCTCCCGCCACTGCCTCCAGTACCGTCGGGGCCCTCGGAGGATGACTTTGCCCTAATCCCCGAGCCGTCCGGTACTCCCGAATCCGTCGTAGAGCAGGCTGCGGCGGCCCACCCCGGCAGGAACGGAGTCGGGCTCCTGAGCGAACGGCTCACCAAAGGCATCAACACAAAATCGGGAAGCTGCCTGCGGGACCTGAGCGACCTGGCCTATGAGCTGTATGTGGTGCTCAAGGATCCAAGCAACGCCATTTCCGTGGCGAATCTGCTCAATGTTCTGCCGTTCGATGGCAATCCGGGGCGCTGGACATCCATCGAGAGGTCCCTGTCCCTGTCCGCCTATATCGCACGCGAAGAAGGCCGCTCGGAACTGGCCGAACTGTACGAAAAGCTCCTCCGGGCCCCCGAAGCGGAAGAGACAGACCCATTCAAGGCGCGAATGAACGCCAAAGTACGTCAGCGTGCCCTCAACGAACCCAATCTGTACGACAAGGAAATCTTCCGGGCCATGGACAACTCCAACCACGAGGCCGAGCGGGAGTGGCGCATGCTGCGGCTGGAAGCCCTGCTCTTCCTTCGTGCCCACGGAGGTTCGGAGACCATTGCCGAGCCGGAACTCGTCCGCCGCATTGGCAACGAACTTGAAGCCGTGCGGGGCTAGCGCAACAAATTTCAAGCCTGTTCCGTTCGCTGCTTGGCGAGTAGATTCGGGGGCATGACGAACAATCTGAGCGTTGTGATCAATGCCGACGCGCAGCAAGTTTGGACCATGCTGCGTGAACCGTCGCTGGTGGCCGAGTGGCACGGGTGGGAAGCCGAGGACCTCCGCGACGAGATCAACGAGATCTACTTCAAAGGCACCGTAGTCGAGGACCCAAACCACACCAGCCTGACCGTAGACGGTGGTGATTCGTTCGAGCTTAAGACAGTGCCCACCGGAACCGAAGTATCCGTGACCAGGGCCGCCATGGACCACAACTCCGAGTGGGCCATGTGGGACGAGGACATCACCCAAGGTTGGCTGACTTTCCTTCACCAAATGCGGTTCGCCCTGGAACACCACCCGCACGGACATCGCCGCACGCTCTTTTTCCAGGCCACCGGGGGCGAAGGCTCCATCATCGACAAACTCGGTCTCAAGGAGCTGCCTAAGCCGGGCGAAGCCTACTCCGCTACCCTGGCAACGGGCGAGGAGATCTCCGGGAAGGTCTGGTATAAAACCAACCATCAGGTGGGCCTGACCGTAAAGTCTTATGCGGACCACAACGACGGCCTGCTAATCGTGGCCGACCAGCCGAAAATCGACGACGTCAGGCCCGACGGCGGCGCCATGGTCATCGCGTCCACATACGGCCTGGGCGCCCACGACTTCGACGCCATCCGCGAGCGCTGGGACGACTGGCGCGTGGCGAACTACCCCGAAGCCGCACCCGTGACCTGAGGCTGGTCGCGGCTGACATAGCTGGCACACTGGAAGCGTGCCAGCCGATTCGCTACGTCCCGATGCCTCTTCGCCCCGCGCTGCTAAGCTCCGCGCCTCTTCGCGCCGCACTCCTTCGCACCGCGCCAGCGGGGGTTTCAGGTTCGACGTCGGGACGCGCCTGAGCGAGTCCGTTCCGGCGTCGGCGTTCCCGGCTGGCGACGGGGAATTCCTCGGCCGGACCGGAACCATTTCCACGCCGCACGGCCAGATCCAGACGCCGGCGTTTATCGCCGTCGGGACCAAAGCCACAGTCAAGGCGGTCCTGCCGGAGGCGATGAAAGACCTCGGGGCGCAGGCACTGCTGGCGAACGCCTACCACCTGTACCTGCAGCCCGGCCCAGACATCCTGGACGAGGCCGGCGGCCTGGGCGCATTCATGAACTGGGGCGGGCCTACTTTCACCGATTCCGGCGGCTTCCAGGTGATGAGCCTCGGCTCGGGCTTCAAGAAGGTCATCGACATGAAGTCGGTGGATACTTCGGGGCCTGACGATGCCGTAGCCGCGGGTAAGGAGCGCCTGGCGCACGTGGACGAGGACGGGGTCTGGTTCACCTCGCACATCACGGGTGACCGGCACCGCTTCTCGCCCGAAATCTCCATGCAGGTGCAGCACAAAATCGGCGCTGACATCATGTTCGCCTTCGACGAGCTCACCACTCTGCACAATTCCAGGGCTTACCAAATCGAGGCCTTGGAACGGACGCGGAGATGGGCGGAGCGCTGCGTCGTTGAGCATCGGCGCCTCACCCTTGAACGCCCCGGGAAGCCGTATCAAGCATTGTTCGGTGTAATTCAGGGTGCTCAGTACGAGGACCTGCGGCGAAAGGCCTGCCGCGACCTGGGCGCCATGGAATTCGACGGCTTTGGGATCGGCGGTGCCCTGGAGAAGGAAAACCTCGGCACAATCGTTCGGTGGTGCAATGAGGAACTTCCCGAGGATAAGCCGAAGCACCTGCTGGGAATCTCCGAACCGGACGACATTTTCACGGCCATCGAGAACGGTGCAGACACGTTCGACTGCGTTTCCCCCACGCGCGTGGCCCGGAACTCGGCTTTCTACACACCCACCGGGCGGTACAACCTGGCGGGCGCCAAGTACAAGCGCGACTTCGGACCCCTGATGGAGGGCTGCGACTGCTACACGTGCGCCAACTATTCCCGGGCGTACATCCGGCACCTGTACAAGGCGCACGAAATCGTCTCGGCGACGCTGATTTCCATCCACAACGAGCGCTTCGTGGTGAAGATGGTGGACGACGCCCGGCTGGCAATCGAATCCGGGGAATTCTTCGAGTTCAAAGCGGACACCCTGGGGCGGTACTACGGCTGAGCTGGGGGCTACACCCGTGAAAGGTCCTCCTTGTCGTCGTCGCTGGAGGACGCCCGGGCCGCCGAAGCGGAGCCGAAGGCGCTGCCCTGCTCGTCGTCCAGGTGTGTTGCCTTCTTGTTTCTCAGGGCGAAGATGTAGACCAGCAAGGACAGCCCGATCGCGATAGTGACGTAGGTGAAGAACAGGTCCTCACGACCAGCTTTCTGGAACGCCGCGCCCACCAACGGAGTGGTGCCGCCGAACAGGGAGTTGGCGATCGCGTAGCCCAGGCCAACGCCAAGGGCGCGAATGGAGGCGGGGAAGAGCTCAGCCTTCACCAAGGCGTTGATGGAGGTGTAGCCACCGACAATGAGCAGCCCGCCCATCATGAGCAGGAACGCCATCACTGGATCCTTCGTGCCCGCCAGGACGGACAGCAACGGCCAAGTAAACAGGATGCCGAGGACACCGAACCACAGCAGCAGGGGCTTGCGGCCCACCTTGTCGGAGATCATGCCATAGACAGGCTGCAGCACCATAAAGATGAGCAGCGCCCAGAAGTTGATCTGGCTGGTGGTCTCCTTGGGGATACCGCTGGTGTTCTGCATAAAGGACAGGATGAAGTTGGTGTACGTGTAGAAAGCCATGGTGCCGCCCAGGGTCACACCGATGCACACCAACAGTGGCTTCCAGTACTTGGTGAAGAGGAGCTTGAGGCTGCCAGGTTGCGCTTCGCCGGCAGCAGGGGCCTTCGCGGCAGCCACCTGCTCCTGGGAGACGGTCTCTTCCATGGAGCGCCGCAGCCAAAGAACCACCAATGCCGCCACACCGCCGACGGCAAACGGTATGCGCCAGCCCCACTCGGTGAGGGCGTTCTTATCCAACAACTGCTGCAGGACCACAAGGACCAGCAGAGCGAGCATCTGTCCGCCAATCAGCGTGACGTACTGGAAGCTGGAGAAGAAGCCGCGTCGCTTGGCCGTGGCTGCCTCCGACATGTAGGTGGCACTGGTGCCGTATTCGCCACCGACGGAGAAACCTTGAAGAAGGCGAAGCAGGATCAGGATCACGAGCGCCCAGACACCAATCACGTCCTTGGTGGGCAGGATGGCAATAGCGAACGATCCCGCGGACATCATGGTCACGCTCAGGGTCAGCGCCGCCCTGCGGCCTTTTCGGTCTGCGAATCGGCCGAAGAACCAGCTGCCGATGGGGCGCATCAGGAAAGTCACCGCGAAAACGGCCATGGCTTCCAAGTTGCTCTGCAGCGGGTCCTTTGAGCTGAAGAAGTGGGACGCGAAGTACGCGGAAAATGCGGTGTAGATGTAGACGTCAAACCACTCCACGAGGTTGCCTGCGGAGCCTTTGAGGATGTTGCCCACGGCTTTGCGGGTTTGCGCCGCCTCGCTCACGGGCACGGTTTGTTGGGTGCTCATCGGTGAACCTTCCTGGTCGGCGCCGCCGTCGGCAGCCGGTCTTGCACTGGATTGCGAATTGTCCCCGGGCGGCTTATCGAGGCATCGTTGCTCACGCCTGCCTGAACTTCGGCAGGAACCCTGAAAGGGGGACACGAGCCAACTTATGCGTGATCCGGGGCACATCCAACGCCGTGGGGCATTTCCTAACACTTCCTTAGGAATTCGCTCGCCTTCCCCACGGAGGCAGAAACGGCTAGGAAGCGATAGTCTCCAAGGGGCTCCGCACCATCACGAGCGGTCAATAAGGCAGAGGATCCACGCAAATGCAAGTGCTAATCGTCGAAGACGACGATGCCATGGCATCGGCACTTGAAGCAGCCGTAGTCTCCGCCGGCCACAAGCCCCATAGGGTGGCCCGCGCAGCGGACGCCCTCCTGGTCCACAGGAATTACGAGGTCATCCTGCTGGATCTGGGACTTCCGGACATGGACGGACTCGAGCTGCTGAGGAAGCTTCGGCAGGTGACAGACTCCCCCATCCTCATCCTCACTGCCCGCGACGATGAGCGCAGTGTTGTCCTCGGACTGCGATCCGGAGCCGACGACTATCTGGTCAAGCCGGTCAAGCTCGTGGAACTCCTCGCACGGATCGAAGCGGTTACAAGAAGAATGGCCCGGGGTAGCACGCCAAGCCAGCCCCACAACATCCTGCTGGGCGAACTCGACGTCGACCTGGACCGCCGCGTCGCCGCCGTCGGTTCACGCGTGGTGCCTTTGACGGCGACCGAGTTCGACCTCCTGGCGCTCCTGGCCAAGAACGCCGGTTCGGTGGTGACGCGCGAACAGATCCTCGACGCACTTTGGGGCGATGCCTTTCTCGCCTCGTCACGCTCCCTGGACGTCCACCTAACGGGCCTTCGGTCCAAGCTCCAACTGCCCGGTTTCATTATCAACGTCCGCGGCGTTGGATACCGGATCGAAGCGGAACCGGCATGAGGACACAGTGAGGCTCCGCGTCCTGGGCATCCTAAGCCTGCTATCCGTCCTCATGGTGATCGCCGTCTCCAGCGCCATCCTGACCTCGGCCAGCCGCGAGCTCACCCAGGAGGTCCAGATCAACCGGGTTTCGGCGCTGAACAGGTTCGCCCAAGTGGCCTACGACTCTGCCCTCAGCGGCGACACCCAACAACTGCAAAGGGAAATGGACCGCTACTCCGCTCTATATGGCGAGGGCGTGTTGATCCGGCTCCAACAGGACACGCTCCGCTCCGGCGGACTCAGCGAGGACCAAAGCGAGGTTCGTGACGCCGTTTCGCGTGCAAGCCTCAACCTGAATGACACCACCCTCCCCGCCCTGGAACCTTTTGGCGCCGGCCCCGAGGTGCTTTCGCGTTCCTTCGGAACATCAAGCCAAGTGCTCGGCGAAGCTGTCCTGGAGGTCGATCTGGACGGGGCGCGGCAAAAACTCCGGGAGCGTTGGCTGTTTGTCGGGATCGGCGCGGTGGCCCTCTGGGCGATTCTGCTGTTTGCTGCTGCCCGCGTATCGGCATGGGTCCTGCGTCCTGTCCACCGGCTCAATTCGGCTGTGACGGAGCTTGAGGCCACAGGAAGGACGGCCCGGCTTCCAGAGGACGGTCCGCCGGAATTGCGGGAGCTCAGCCGTTCATTCACCGCCATGGCGCAGACCGTGAGTGCGAGTATCGAATCCCAGCGCCAGCTGATCGCCGACACCTCGCACGAGCTGCGCAACCCTATCGGGGCACTGAGGTTGAGGACTGACTTGCTGCAACTGGAACTCAACACCGAAAAGCAACGGACAGCGGCGGCCGGAGTCATCAAGGAACTTGAGCGTGTGGAGGACATCCTGGACGGCGTGCTTAGACTCGCCGCTGCAGAACATCGCGCGTCAGAGGGTGCCGCCCACAGCTCCATCGGAGCCGCATCCCGCCGGATTCAGGATCCAATCGACCCCTTTCCGCTGTTGCAGGAGGAAGTCGACCGGGCACGGCCAGCCGCGCAGCTTGCAGGCGTCAAATTGGAGCTGCAGGATCCGCCACAGCCGCCCATCCAGCTGCGATGCAACCCAAGCGAGTTGACGCACATGGTGGGCGAGCTGCTGGGCAACGCCATCAAGTATGCCCCCGGCGCCCATGTCAGCGTGGTGCTTCGTCGGCAGGCGGCTTCCGTCGCCGTTGAAGTGTCCGACGACGGTCCGGGCCTCCCAGCCGACGAGCGGGCCGTGGCCACCACCCGGTTTTGGCGGTCTCCCCAGCACCGGGACATTGCGGGCAACGGCTTGGGAATGACGATTGTGGATCGACTCGCAGGAGCCAACGGCGGCCGTTTGGATTTAGAGGAACGGTTGCCCCATGGGCTGACAGCCCGCCTCGAATTCCCCAGCCTGGATCCATCCAACACCGCCAAGGAAAGCGCAGATGGCTAGGCGTGACTCGATGCCGCGCGCGGTGTCCCTGCCCAAGGAGACCCACAGCTCCGCAAGCACCGCACGTAGGACCGCCCTCAAAGCAGGCCTGTCCGTTGCATTGTCAGCCAGCCTGGGTGGGTTGCTCATCTCCACGACATCAAGCTGCACCGCGGAACCCCGGCCCGGCAAAATCACGGTGGCTGGCGGCGAGACGGGTGGTTTCTACCTTGAATTTGCCACCCTGGTAGCAAAGTCGATGCAGCGCCACGGCGTCGCCGACACAGCTGAGCCGCTGGTGACTGGCGGGAGCCTGGAAAACATGGAGCGGCTTCTGGCAGGCGAGGCGACTTTCGCCGTCGCGCTCGCAGATGCAGCGGCCCAGAAGGCTGCCACCCAAACGCAGCCAGCTGGCGGCGGCGGCATTGTTGCCCTCGGCAGGGTGTACGAGAACTATGTCCATTGCGTCGTCCGGAAGGACAGCGGCATTCAGTCGTTCTCCAATCTGGCCGGAAAGACTGCGGCGATTGGCGAGGCGGGATCCGGAACGTCGCTGACAGCCCAGCGCATCGTGTCCGCTTCCGGACTCTCGGCTCCCATCGGCGAGCAGCCCATGAGGCAAGTGATCCTCGGCCTGAACCAAGGCCTCGCCGCCCTTCGCGACGGAGCCGTGGACGCCCTCTTCTGGTCCGGGGGTGTTCCCACGGCGGCGATTGCGGCGGCCAATCGGGAGCTCGGGCTGAGGTTTGTCGATCTGTCCGCCCTCATCGCAGCGACGAGGGCACGGTTCGGCGCGTACTACGACAGGGTCCTCATCCCCGAGGGCAGCTATGAGGGCTCGCCCGGAGTTTGGACGGTAGGCGTGGCGAACCTCCTCCTCTGCCGGGCTGACCTGGACGACCTCACGGTGCGGAAAACCGTGGAACTTCTGGTGAACCGGGCCGAAGAGCTCATCCCGAAATCGAGCCTGGGCGTGCAGTTCCTCAGCCCGGACACTCTCATCAACACCGCCGGCGTGCCGCTGCACCCGGCGGCAGCCGCCGCCTACCGGTCCCTGCACGGCTAAGCCGCCTGGCTGCTATAGCCACGAAGCCCGACGTCGGCACTCACAGTGAGTGCCGACGTCGGGCTTTTGCCTGCGGCCTTTAGAGGCTGAGGTTGCTTTTAGGACTCCGACTTATCCGCGGCGACGGCGTTGGTCAGGCCGATCAGGCCCTTCTCGAAATCCTTGCCCACCATCTTGTCCATGTTCATAAAGAGGGCGAAAACCCTGCCAAGGCCCTTGGTTTCCCCGGTCATGGTCCAGGTGACACGGGTACCGCCTGCTTCAGGGGTGAACGTGAAGACAGTGGGGTTGACCGCCTTCATCGGCTTGGTGAATCGAAGGTCAATGTTGATTTTGTTGGGTGACACGGCATCGTCAATGTGCATCGAGCCGGAGCCGGCCTTCTTGCCAGCCCACTCGTAGTGCGCTCCGACGCCTGAATCGTTGCCCGAGTACTTGCGCTGGAGCTTGGGGTCCACGTTCTCCCACGGTGACCAAGCGGTCCACTTGTGGAAATCGATGACCTGGCGGTACACATCCTCAGGCTTTGCCGGGATGAGGGCGTTGCGAGTTACAGAGAATGTTGACATGCCCTCAGTGTATGCACCGCACGGCATGTTTGGGAGGACTTACGAGCCGCTGTGCGCCGCCAGGAACTCGTACACTTCGGTCTCATCCACGCCCGGGAAGGCACCGGGCGGCAGGGCCGCGAGCAGGTGCGAGTTGGCGCGGGCGGACGGCCAGGCGTAGCCCGCCCACTGCGAAGCCAGGGACTCTGGAGGCCGGCGGCAGCACGACTCGTCCGGGCAGCGCGACTTGGAGCGTTCGGTGGTGTCCCGCCCTCGGAACCACTTCACGTGCTGGTACGGCACGCCGATGCTGAGTGAGTAATCCCCTGAGGAGTGCCTCTCGGTGCGCGCCGTGCACCAGTACGTTCCCACGGCTGTGTCCGTGTATTGGTTGTAGGCGCGGAACTTGTCCGGGACCTCGAACACCACGCGGGACGTCCAGTACCGGCAAACAGGCTGTCCCTCGATAGCGCCAGTGTGGTCCGCGGGGAAATTCACGCCGTCGTTTTCGTAGGCCTTGTGGATGATTCCGGACACGTGCACCTTCTGGAAGTGGCATGTGATGCCCAGATGCTCAGTGGCCAGGTTCGTGAATCGGTGCGCGGCCGTCTCGTAGGACACCGCGAAGGCATCCCGGATGTCCTCCACCGCGATTTCCTTTTCCGCCTTCGCTTCCTTCAGGTACGCCACGGTAGCGTGCTCAGGCATCAGGAGGGCCGCAGCAAAATAGTTCGTATAGACGCGCTGGCGGAGGAAGTCTGCGTAGTCCGTGGGGGTCTGGTGGCCCAAAACGTAGTGGCCTACGGCCTGAAGCAGCACGGCACGCGGGTCATGGTCTGCCCGATGTTGCTGGGTCAGGTAAATTCTGCGGTTCTTCAAGTCGGTCACGGACCGTGTGGAGTGCGGCAAATCGTTCACATGCTGCAGGCTGAACCCGAGGTGCTCGGCAATGTCGGCAGCCACGTGGTGGGATAGTGGACCGCTCGTGTGACCAACTGCTTTCAGGAGGTCCTGTGCCTGCCGCTCCAGGTCCTCGTAATAGTTGTTACGGGCACGCATCTCCGCCCGGAGTTCCGTGTTGGCGCGCCGAGCCTCCTCCGGGGTGGCGGCCTGCTGATCCAGGCGATGCTCCAGCTCCGCCTGCAGGCCCACAAGCGCCTCGAGCACATCCAGGGGAAGCCGCGAGCTGATGCGGACTTTTGGCAATCCGAGCGATTCATAGAGCGGACCCCGCTGCGCTCGTTCAAGCTCGATTTCCAGCGCCGCGCGCTTGCTGGGAGGCTCCGCCCCGAGCAGCTGATCGATGCTCACCCCGAGCGTTTTGGCCAAGCTTTGAAGCATGCCGAGCTTGGGCTCCCGCTTGCCGTTTTCGATCAAGGACAGCTGTGACGGAGCGGTCCCGACGGCGGCCCCCAGGGCGTCCAGCGTCATGCCTGACGCTTTGCGCAAGTGCCGCACACGGCGACCCAGGCTGATGACGTCCAGTTGCTCCTGTGGCTCCGGCGCAGAGGGCTTGGAGGGGCGGGTCCAGCTTGAAGGCGACATTTCTTGAGGATACGCGAAGAAATGCAAATATTTCCAGCATTTTCCCCTGTTGGAGGCCTTGCAGCCTGCTGAATAGTTGATTTCACGAAGAACGGCCTCCCGCCCAGATCAACGGTGATCCGGCGGGAGGCACACTGCACCAGCAGTAACCGAATAGGAAAAGTCGAAGGAGACCGCAATGACCGCAGCATTTGAGCCGACGCAGCCATCCGCGCAGGAAACAGCACAGGAGCAGGCCGCAGCACTGGAGCTCGAATGGGCTGCCAACCCGCGTTGGGAAGGCGTCACCCGTGATTACTCGGCCTCCGACGTCGTCCGCCTCCGCGGCCGCGTCTCCGAAGAACACACCTTGGCCCGCCGCGGCTCCGAGAAGCTCTGGAAGCAGCTGACCGAGGAGCACAAAGAAGGCAAGTACACCAACGCCCTGGGCGCCCTGACCGGCAACCAGGCGGTCCAGCAGGTCAAGGCCGGCCTCCGCGCCATCTACCTGTCCGGCTGGCAGGTGGCGGCCGATGCCAACCTTTCCGGCCACACTTACCCGGACCAGTCGCTGTACCCGGCAAACTCGGTTCCGCAGGTTGTCCGCCGCATCAACAACGCCCTGCTGCGCGCGGACCAGATCGAGTTCTCCGAGGGGATCCAGAGCGTCGAGGACTGGCTGGTCCCGATCGTCGCCGACGCCGAAGCCGGCTTCGGCGGCCCGCTCAACGCCTACGAACTCATGAAGTCCATGATCGCCGCAGGCGCCTCGGGCGTGCACTGGGAAGACCAGTTGGCCTCCGAAAAGAAGTGCGGCCACCTCGGCGGCAAAGTCCTCATCCCCACCCAGCAGCACATCCGGACGCTGAACGCGGCCCGTCTGGCTGCCGACGTCGCCGGTACTCCGTCGGTGATCATCGCCCGTACCGACGCGGAGGCAGCCACCCTCATCACGTCCGACGTCGACGAGCGCGACCGCGAGTTCATCACCGGCGAACGCACCGCCGAGGGCTTCTGCAAGGTCCGCAACGGCATCGAACCCTGCATCGCCCGCGCCAAGGCCTACGCCCCCTACTCCGACCTCATCTGGATGGAAACGGGCACCCCGGACCTCGAGCTCGCCAAGAAGTTCGCCGAGGCCGTCAAGGCAGAGTTCCCGGACCAGATGCTCTCCTACAACTGCTCGCCGTCCTTCAACTGGAAGAAGCACCTGGACGACGACACCATCGCCAAGTTCCAGCGCGAACTCGGCGCCATGGGCTTCACCTTCCAGTTCATCACCCTGGCTGGCTTCCACGCCCTGAACTACTCGATGTTCGACCTCGCCCACGGCTACGCCCGCACCGGCATGAGCGCCTACGTCGAGCTCCAGGAGAAGGAATTCGCCTCCGAGTCCCGCGGCTACACCGCAACCAAGCACCAGCGCGAAGTCGGCACCGGCTACTTCGACGACATCGCCACCGCGCTCAACCCGAACGCCAGCACCCTAGCCCTGGTGGGATCCACCGAAGAGGGCCAGTTCCACTAACCACTTCCGACGACGGCGGGCACCCACCCGCTCAACCCAACCCACGGCCGGGTCCAAAAACCCGCCATGTTGGGTCCGGCCTGCGGCCTCCACGTCCAAAGCGCAACACACGTTTTGGGTGCCGAACAAGGCAATCCTCCGTGTGCTATCCCCATCCCCGTCCTATGGCCTCGCAAAGCTCGGCCGAGGACGGGGACAGGGCCCCTTTACGCACACTTCCGGATCACCTTGTCCAGCGCACGGAGGGGCGCTTCGGATGCGGGGTCGATAGGCGCCCCACACGCAAGGCCGCAGGAGCCGGCGTCGCGGCAGCCTGCGTAAAGGGGCCCTGCGCCTACCGCCGGCCGAGCTCAGCGAGGCCCTCGCGGTGGGCGTGGGGATAGCAGGCAGAGCGGTGCCGGCCCGGAGGCCGGAGGTACGCACAACCTGGGCCACGCCGTCGTCGAACTTCCCTTCTTCTCTTTAAAGGAGAGATTTGAAATGAACAGCTTTACTGATAACTACACGATTAATGGCATCACTTTGACCGCGCAGCCTATTGCTCGGCAGGGGGAGGTTTTGACTCCGGATGCGCTGGAGTTTGTGGGTCGTCTGCACCGGGCTACTGTGGCTCGGCGGCAGGAGTTGATGGAGGCTCGGCATGCTCGCCGGGCTCGGATCAGCCAGGGTGAGGACCCGCGGTTCCTTAAGGAGACCGAGGCTATCCGCAACGATCCGTCCTGGCGTGTGGCGCCGCCTGCTCCTGGCTTGGAGGACCGGCGGGTGGAGATCACCGGGCCGGTGGACCGCAAGATGACCATCAACGCGCTGAACTCGGGCGCCAAAGTGTGGCTGGCGGACATGGAGGACTCGTCCACTCCGACGTGGCGGAATGTGGTCCAGGGGCAGCTGAACCTGACGGATGCGTTGGAGCGCCGGATCGACTTCACTACGGATGAGGGCAAGGAATATAAGCTGCGTCCTGCCGAGGAGTTGCCCACCATTGTGGTTCGTCCGCGGGGCTGGCACCTGCCGGAAAAGCACATGCTGATCGACGGGAAACCGATCGCCGGCGGCATTGTGGACTTCGGCTTGTTCTTCTTCCACAACGCCCGACGCCTGCTTGCACAGGGCAAAGGTCCGTACTTCTACCTGCCGAAGATTGAGAACCGGCTCGAGGCCCGGCTGTGGAACGACATCTTCGTCCTGGCCCAGGATCTGCTGGGCATTCCGCCGGGCACCATCCGCGCAACAGTACTGATCGAGACGATCACTGCCGCGTTCGAGATGGAGGAGATCCTCTATGAACTGCGGGACCACGCCTCCGGCCTGAACGCTGGCCGCTGGGATTACATCTTCTCCCTGATCAAGAACTTCCGCACCCGTGGCCCGCGTTTCGTCTTGCCGGACCGTGGCCAGGTGACCATGACCCAGCCGTTCATGCGTTCCTACACCGAGCAGTTGGTGCGGGCGTGCCACAAGCGCGGTGCCATGGCGATCGGCGGTATGGCAGCGGCTGTGCCAAACCGTAAGGACCCGGAAGCCAACGCCATCGCGTTCGAAAAGGTTCGCGCGGACAAGACCCGGGAGGCGAACGACGGCTTTGACGGTTCCTGGGTTGCGCACCCGGACCTGGTGCCTGTGGCTCGTGAAGTGTTCGACTCGGTGTTGGGCGACAAGCCAAACCAGCTGGACCGCACCCGTGAGGACGTGACCCCGGACGACCGCGCCCTGATCGATGTTGCCTCCACCATGGGCACCATCACCGAGGGCGGTATCCGGAACAATATCGAAGTTGGCATCCGCTACATTGAGTCCTGGCTGCGGGGCAACGGCGCGGTGGCCATCCACAACCTCATGGAAGACGCTGCCACGGCGGAAATCTCGCGGTCGCAGCTTTGGCAGTGGATCCGTGCCCACGCCATCACGGATCACGGCGAAATCATCACTCGTGAATGGGTCCAGGAAATGCTGGAGCAGGAATTCTCCCGGCTGGAACGCTTCGACGGAGACCGGTTCACCGACGCCCGGGCCATCTTCGAAGAAGTTGCCTTGGCCGAGGACTTCCCCACATTCCTGACCATTCCTGCCTACGCCCGTTTCCTCACCGAAGCCCGGGAAAAGGCAACCGCGGAAGAACTGGTCGCCGCCTAGGCATCCGCCCTTCCCGGAACCACAAACTCCGTACGCCGGACCGCCGCCACTCTTCGCAACAAGTGACCCCGAAGGCCGGGGAAGGCGGTCCGGCGTCGGCGCACCTTAATGAACACCACCGAGATGGCATTTAATTCCAATGTTTGTCGAAAACATAGGCATTAACTGCCATCTCGCGCGTTTGGTTAGGCTGCCCGGGACGCGCGGTTCACGGAAACCGTCGTGCAGAGTGCAAAGGTCAGCACCGAGCCAAGGATCACCAGCAGCGGCGCCGTCCAGCCGCCGGTCACCTCGTGGACAAATCCGACGGCGGTCGGGGCCACGGCAGCGAAGCAATACCCGAGCCCCTGGACCACGGCGGACATCCGCCCGGCCGACGCCTGGTCCCTGGCAAACTTGATGATCGCGATAAAGATGACGGTGATGCCGCCGCCCTGCGCGATGCCGCCTAACGAGGACCACAGCCACCACAGGCCGGGGACCGTGAGCAGGCCAACGGGGACCGTCAGCCACAGGGCGCTCAAGGTGACCGCCACCGTCGTCGTACTGGTGAAGCGGGCCAGCACCGGAACGCCGAGGCCGCCCAGGATCGCGAGGATCTGGAACAAGGATGACCCCGCCCCGGCAGCCGCCGCGCTCATGCCAAGCTCATCCGACAGGAAGCTCGGCAGCCACGCCGTCACGCCGTAATAGGAAATAGCCTGCCCGGCGAACCCGGCTGTGAGGCCGGCTGTGATCCAGGCACTCCGCCCCCTGCTGGCGCCAATGGTGCTTGTCGGGGCGGGATCGTCGGAACACGGGACAAACGCGCGGCGCAGCCCCATGGTCCTGACCCAGAACGCGACGGCGGCCACGGCCAGAATGCCGGCCGAGCCCAGCGCCAGCCGCCACCCAAGCCATTCGTTCAAGGGCGCGGTGGCCACGGACGTCAGGAACGAGCCGATGTTCAAGGCTGCCGTGTAGATCCCCATGGCCGTGCCCTGCCTCCGCGGCGAGAAATCGCGCCGAATGATGAGGGGAACGGCTATATTGCCCACGGTGATGGCGAGGCCGATCACCACAGTGCCGAGGAAAACTGCGGCACTGTCTCCCGCCGAGCGAACGACGACGCCGGTCAGCACCCCGAGCAGGGTCAGGCTGACGGCAACTTCCGGACCCAAGCGTCGGCTGGCGAGCGACGCCAGCGGTGATGCCAGAGAGAAGCACAGCACGGGAATGCCGGTGAGGAGTCCGAGTTCCGCGGTGGACATGCCGAGCTCCAGGTGGAGCGGCCCCACCACGGGAGCCACCGCCACGAACGGGGCACGCATGTTGAGCGCGATCAGTCCTATGCAGGCGAGGATCAGGGCGGCGGGTGGCAGTTTCGATGCGAAGCGGCCGTTCATGGACGCATACCGCTCATGGACGGGTGGGGCTAGAAAGCGATTTCATCCCTTCCATTGCTATCACGCCCCGCGGCGCTCAGCCGGTCGCCTGGAGCGTGGCTTCTATCACTGCCGGTGACAGCACGTGCTGTGTGACCATTTGGCTGGCCCCCAGAATCGCCGCCTTATTGCCCGCCAAGGACAGGCCAATGCGCAAATGCGAGGTGGCCAAGGGCAGGGAGCGCCGGTAGACCACCTCACGGATGCCGGCAACGAGGTGCTCGCCCGAATCGCCGATGCTGCCGCCGATCACAATCACAGACGGGTTCAGCAGGTTCACCACGGTGGCCAAGACGTCGCCGATGTCACGGCCCGCTTGGCGAAGTCCTTGAATGGCTTGCAGGTTTCCGGCCGAGACCAGGCGCCGCACATCTGCACCCGAGGACGCGTCCAGCCCCTGCTCACGGAGCTGTCGGGCGATGGCGGGCCCGGAGGCCATCGCCTCGAGGCAGCCGTAATTTCCACAGGTGCATAAAACGTCGTCTCCACGCGGAACTCGCACGTGGCCCAAGTCCCCGGCCGTGCCGTTCGCTCCGCGCTGCAACTCGCCGCTGCTGATGATGCCCGAGCCAATTCCCGTGGCAACTTTCACAAAAAAGAAGTTGTCATGCTCGGGCCAGTGCGCGGTCCGTTCCCCCAGAGCCATGATGTTCACGTCGTTGTCCACCAGCACAGGAACGGGCAATGACCGCTGAACATAACGGACCACATCGAAGCCGTCCCAGCCCGGCATGATCGGCGGTTTCACGGGAGTCCCTGTGTCGTGCTCCACCGGACCTGGCAATCCGATCCCGATGCCGGCCAGTTCATCCAGACTCCGGTCCGCGGCGGCCAGCAAGCGTTTGCCCTCGGCAACCAAGCGGTCCAGGACGGCCTCCGGCCCGTCGGCCACCTCCTGCTGCAGCCGGTGCTCGGCCAAAACCTTCCCGCCCAGATCGGTGACGGCCACATTCACGTGCGTCGCACCGACGTCGACGGCCAGCACCACCCGTGCGGAGGGGTTAAACGCAAAGCGCGACGGCGGCCTGCCGCCACTGGACACGGCCTCACCAGCCGGCCCCACCAGACCGGAAAGCATCAAAGCGTCAATCCGCGACGCAACGGTGGAACGAGCAAGGCCGGTGCTCAACGCCAACTCGGCACGCGTACGCGCCTTCCCGTCTCTCAGCAACTGGAAGAGGTCACCGGCGCGGGACAGGATGCCCGTGTCGGCGGCGTCTTTTCCGGGGGAGTTTCCGGTGGCTGGAGTCATGCATTAGTGATAGCACGATTGCTTATGACTGTCACGAATCGATAAGACTGCTAAGTCTTATTCAACTTTTGCTTGACGATCGACAAAAGTCCTTCTAGGTTGTTGTGAGAAGGATCACCAACCGGGAACTAGCCCCGGAACCCCACCCGGAACCCACTGGATTCCGCATACGAAGAGGTATCTGATCTTGACCAGCCAGCCACAGGCAACCCGGGCTTTCACTGACGAAAAGCTCGGCGTCGGCATTCTCGGTGCCGGACCCGTCACCCAAGCCATCCACCTCCCCTCCCTCGCCCGCCTCCGGAACATCCTGGAAGTCCGCCACATCATGGACGTCGACGCTTCCGTCGCCGAATCCGTTGCCGCGCGGGTCGGCGCCACGCACAGCACCAGCATGGAAGCACTTTTGGGCGACCCCGCAGTCGATATCGTCGCGATCTGCAGCCCCCACCAATTCCACGCCGACCAGGTGATCGCTGCCTGCAAGGCAGGCAAAAAAGCAGTCCTCTGCGAGAAGCCGTTCGCAATGAACGCCGACGAAGCTGCCCGCATTTCCGCAGTCAGCCAGGAAACCGGCGTACCGATCATCGTGGGTGCCATGCACACGTTCGATCCGGGTTGGCTGGCTGCCGAGCAGAACTGGGGCGATCTTCCTGAGAAGGCGCACACCCTCCGTTCGTCGATCGTGCTACCGCCGAATGCCCGCTTCGAAGACTTCGCCACGGAGATCATCACCCGTCCCGCGAGCGGCACACCCGACTACTCCGATGCTGAAGTAATCAAGAACATGATGCGCGGTGGCATCATGGGCCTGGCCATCCACGACCTTCCGCTGGTCCGCCGCTTCACCCCAGACTTCGAGGACATCGAAGTCCTGCAGGCCCGGCATGTCCGCCTTTTCGGCTACGTTATTTCGCTCCGCACGGGCACGCGCACAATCGAACTTCGCGCCGCCATGAATCAAACGTGGAAGCCGGAATGGACGTTCGAAGCCATCTCCGACAACGAGGCCCTGCGCATCGAGTTCACGCCTTCCTATGTCCACGCCGGTTCTGCCGTCGCCACGTTCACCCGCGGAGGCGAAACCGTCAGCTATGGCCCCTTCGACCACAACGGTTACGAAGGGGAATGGCGCGAACTGGCCGAACTGGCCCGCGGCACCAAGCAGCCACCGTCGGCGCAAACGCTGATCGACGACCTCACCTTCGCCCTCGTCATCGCCGACGCCACGGTTGACAGCGTCGCGGCAGGAGCCCACGCATGAGCCCGCAGTACACAGTCTCCGCGACGCCCGAGGCGGAAGAAGCGGGCTCGGTCGCCCTGGCCGTCGCCTCGCTGCCCGCAACATTCGGGCCTGCCGAGGCTGACTGGGCCGACGTCGTCGTCGTCGCTGGAACGCCGGGCTGGACCGCGGACGCCGCACGCACGGTAGAGTCCGGGGCCCGTGGCGTAATGGTCATCAATCCGGTCCCTGAAGACACCGCCCATTTGGCCGCCGCCGCGGAGGCCGCGCGCACTGCCGTCGTGCTTGACCTCCGCTGGGCTTCAAGTCCGGCGCTCGTTTCACGCATCGGCGAGCCAGACGCCCGCGATGCCGTCCGCAGCGGCCTCGGCACGGCGGCGATGCTGGACTCCGTGGCGACGGCGGCTCCCGGGACGGATTCGAACCGCCTCCTCGGCGAGCATCTCGCCACGCTGCTTACGGTCACCGGAATGCTCGACGGCGTGCGCGTCCTCCGGATCGACCCCACCGGATACACGGCCACCGGCCGGCTCGCCAACGGTGCCCCGTTTGCTGCACAGGGGGTGCTGACGTCAGCCCGGCCCGCCGGGGTGGACATCCAGCTGTACACGCTCGACGGCGGCGTCAACATTAGTGTTCCGGATCCCCTGGCCGCATGGCCGGCTGAGGTCCGGGTCCGTGGCAGCCACGGCGAAGTCCTGCTGCCCACCTTGTTCGAATCCGCCCACCGGGCGGCGTGGCGCCGGTTGAAAGACCACCTCGACGCCGGCACCCTCCCCGACGACCTGGCTGGCTTTGCCCGGCTGACAGACCTTTACGAAACCCTCACCTGAGCCGTACTGAACGTAACTGACGACGCACCGATACCTGACTAGCACAGCACTTCCGTTCCACTTCAGATCTCAACGATGAGCCGGACCTCCCCAACAGCGCAGGACGCGCGCGGGACGTCCCGAAAGGAAAAACCATGAATGCCCAGCCTGGACAGAGCCGTACCTTCTCCCGCCGCGGCTTCCTTGGCCTGAGCGCAGCCGCTGCTGCCGTCCCACTCCTGGCCGCGTGCGGCGGCGGTTCCGCCTCGCAGGCCGGAGGAGGTGCCGCTGGCGGCACCATCAAGTTCTGGGATATGCCGTGGGCCGCCCCGGCGTACAACGACGCGGCGAAGAAGATTGTGGAAGGCTTCTCCGGTAACAACAGCAAGGCCAGCTACCAGCTCATCCAGTGGAACAACTTCTACCAGACGTTCTCCTCCGCAATCGCGTCCAAGACCGGTCCCGCGGTATCCACCGGTGGCGGTTTCCAGGCATTCCAGTTTGAACAGCAGGGCCAGATTGCCTACGCGGACAAGGTCATTGACGCCCTCAAGAAGAATGGGCAGTTCGACGACTTCCTGCCTGGCGTCTTGGAGCCATTCAAGTCGGACAAGGGCTACATCGCCGTACCGTGGCAGCTGGACATGCGCGTCTTCTGGTACCGCAAGTCCCTCTTTGACCAGGCCGGCGTCGCAGTGCCCACCGATTGGAAGAGCATGCTGGAGGCGGGCAAGGCGCTGAAGAAGATCGGAGCTGTCGGTTTCGCCACCGGCTCCGGCGCCGGAAACTTCATTGGCAACCACGCCATGATCATGATGATGGTCAACAACGGCGGCGGCGTGTGGAACCAAGACGGCCAGATCGACGTCATGAATGACCGGAACGTGGAGGCTGTTGAATTCCTCCTGGAGCTGGTTTCCAACGGCATCATCGATCCGGCCGCAGTCAGCTACACAACGGACAACCTGAACGCACAGTGGAAGGACAAGAAGGCCGGCTTCGGCCTCAACGTCGCAGGTCTGCCAACGCGCGTGGGCGACACTTCCGGCGACCTCTACGTAGCCAGCCCTGTCGCAGGCCCGCACGGCGACAAGGCCACCATCGTGTTCCCGAACAACATCATGATGTACAAGAACACGCCATCCCAGGAGGCTTCCGAGGCGTTCCTGACCTATTACATGGGCCAGATCAAGGAACTCTGGAAGCAGAAGCTCATGGTGGCCCTGCCGGTGTTCAAGTCCATCACCGAGATGCCAGAGTTTGCTAGCGACCCGAACAACGTCAAAATCGTCAAGGAATGGCAGCCGATCGCCAAGACCTTCGCGGCCCGCGGATCCAAGCTCACCGCCAACATGGCCGTCCTGGACGGTGGCCAAGCGCTCAGCCAGTTCACGCAGACCATCCTCACGGGCAAGTCGGACGCCAAGACGGCCCTTAAGGCCTTCGAGTCCGGCCTCCAGTCCGTCGTCAAGTCCTAGCGGGAGGCCCCACATGTCCTCCACAACAGTCCAATCCGGCCTGGCCCGGGCCCGCCGCGGGGTTGCCCCCGGCGGGTCCGGGGGCCGCCCCCGCAACAACGGCCTCAATCGCAAGAGCAAGCTGTCCGCGCAGACGTCCAGGACGTACTTCTGGCTCCTGCTGACCTCCGTAATACTGCTCGTCCTCATCCACGGCTACCCGCTGGTCTACGCCGGCGTACAGGCCACGCATGATGGAAACCTGATCGAGACGGGCAACTTTGTCGGCGTTGAGAATTTCGCCAATGTCCTGGGCTCCGCGGCGTTCTGGAAGGCCACCCAGTTCACGCTGATATTCACGATTGTGGGTGTGTTCGGCTCGTGGCTGGTGGGGCTTGGCCTGGCGTTGCTTCTCCGCACAAAAATCCCCGCTGGTGGCACGTTCAAGGTCCTGCTCCTGCTGCCCTGGGTGGTCCCCATCGTTGTGTCCTCCACAGCCTGGAACTGGCTGGTTGCCACCCCAGAGAGCCCCGTCCCCTCCCTGTTCCGCGCCCTTGGCCTGGGGACTCCGCTGTTCCTCGCGGACCCCACCCTCGCCGCAGCAACTGTCATGGCCTTCAAGGTCTGGGTCAGCTTCCCCTTCATGATGATGATGACCTCCGCGGCCCTGGCGTCCGTGGACAACACGGTCTATGAAGCTGCCAGCATGGACGGCGCTTCACGGTTCCAGCAGTTCTCCCAGATCACCCTGCCGCTGATCGCCCGCTCGACCTATATTTCGTGGATCCTGATGACGATCTTCTGCGTCAACGACTTCCCCACCATCTACCTGCTCACCGGCGGCGGCCCCGTGGACGCCACCACTTCCCTGGTGGTCCTGGCCTACCGCAAGGTCTTCCAGGACTTCCAGACCGGCCCCGGCGTCGCCATCGCCTTCCTCATGACCCTCACCCTCGTCATCGTGTCGGTCATCCTGTACCGTCAGATCCGAAAGTCGAGCGTCGAATAATGAGCGCAGTACTGCACGCCCATCCCGAGTCCGGTCCCGCCCTCGGCGTCACGGAGACCGGCAAGCCCCGCCGTGTCCTCTCCGAAGCAGGCATGCGCGGCCGCTGGTGGCGCTTCACCCTGATCCTGGCCATCACCGCAATCGTCCTGGTCCCGATCATGGTCACCGTGGTCCTGGCCTTCACCCCCGGCCCCACCAGCACCGCCACCGGCTTCACCTTCGAGAACATCAGCTACGTGTTCTCCCAAACGCTGGCAGCCACCTGGCTGAAGAACAGCCTCACGGTCACCCTGGCCACCGTCGTCGTGTCCGTCGCGGTCGCGGCTCCGGCTGGGTATGTCCTCTCCCGCGGCCGGTCCAAGGCCGTCTCCGGCTACTCGCTGCTGCTGTTCGTCATGCAGTCCCTGCCCATCATCACCTCCGTGGTGCCGCTGTTCATCCTCTTCGCCGGCATGGGCCTGGTGGACAACCTCCTAGGGCTGACCATCATCTACGTCGGCTCCACGATGACCGTGGCCACCTGGATGATGGCCGCCTACTTCGACTCCATCCCGGTCAGCCTGGAGGAAGCCTCCTGGATCGATGGCTGCTCAGTCTTCGGATCCTTCACCAAAGTGGTCCTTCGCAACTCCCTGCCCGGTGTGCTGTCCACCGCGATCTTCGCCTTCCTGCTGGCCTGGAACGACTACCTCGTGGCCATCGTGTTCCTTCGCTCCAACGAGATCTTCACCCTCCCGATGGGCGTACAGTCCTTCTTCCAGCAAAACCTCACCGACTGGTCCGGAGTCATGGCCTTGGCCGTGATCATGATGCTCCCGCCAATCATCGTCTTCGCCACCCTGAACAAGTACTTCAGCGTCGGCGGCATCGGCGGATCCCTCGCCGGCCGCTGAGCCTCACCGAACCTGAAACAGACACCTCGAAAAGGAAGAAAATGTCCTACTCAGTCCAGCTGTACACCGTCCGCGACGCCGTGGAAGCAGACCTCCCAGGCGCCATCAAGCGCCTTGCCGAGATCGGCTACACCCAGGTGGAGCCGTACAACTTCGCTGCCCGCGCCGATGAGCTCGCCAAGGCCTTCGCCGACAACGGCCTCACCGCTCCCACCGGCCACGCCCCGCTGCTGAGCGCTGACCAGGACGAAATCTTCGCCGCCGCCAAGCGCCTGGGCATTCACACCGTCATCGATCCGTACATCCCCGCCGAGCACTGGCAGGATGCCGAATCCATCCAGGCAACCGCATCCAAGCTCAACGCCGCAGCCAAGAAGGGCGCCGAATACGGCATCCGCGTCGGCTACCACAACCACGCCTGGGAACTTGAGTCCACCATCGAGGGCACCACAGCGCTGGAATACTTCGAGACCCTGCTGGATCCCGAGCTCGTACTCGAAGTGGACACGTACTGGGCAGCAGTCGGCGGGCAGGACCCGGTGGCCCTGCTGGAACGCCTCGGCGACCGCGTAGTGGCTATCCACATCAAGGACGGCCCCATCGACAACGACAGAAAAGCCCAGCTTCCCGCCGGGCAGGGCAAGGTCCCGGTCCTGGACGTCATCGCCGCGGCCAAGAGCCTCGAAGTCGGAGTCGTTGAATTCGACGACTATTCCGGTGACATCTTCGATGGCGTCGCACAATCCTTGGCATTCCTGAACGCCCAGGCTTCCAACGAACAGTCCGCCGGCACCGGCGCCAACGCAGGAGCGTAATCATGAGCACCGCAACATCCACGGGATCCGGGGCGGCCCCCACAGGCAACGGAGCTGTAGGCGTGGCCGTCATCGGCGCCGGCAACATCAGCAAGCAGTACCTGGACAACCTCACGGTCTTCCCGGACGTGAAGGTCCACGTGATCGCAGACCTGTTCGAGGACGCCGCCGCAGCCCGCGCCAAGGAGTACGGCATTGCCGAGCACGGCTCGCCGGAACTGGCGCTGAACCATCCCGACGTCGAAATCATTGTTAACCTGACCATCCCGGCGGCGCACGTCGAGGTAGCAACCGCCGCGGTCAACGCCGGCAAGCATGTCTGGACGGAAAAGCCGTTCTCCCTCGATCGCGAATCCGGACTCGGGCTGCTCAAGGCGGCCGACGCTGCGGGCGTTCGGCTGGGCTGCGCCCCGGACACCGTCCTGGGAGCCGGGCTGCAGACCGCCCGGAGGATCATCGAGCGCGGTGACATCGGCATTCCACTTACAGCGCTAACCACGTTCCAAACCCCGGGCCCCGAGTCCTGGCACCCGAATCCGGCCTTCCTGTTCCAGCACGGCGCCGGACCGCTGTTCGACATGGGTCCGTACTATCTCACCGCACTGGTGCAGGCGTTCGGTTCCGTGCGGCGGGTCGCCGCCGTCGGCTCTACCTCCAAGGAAACCCGCACCATCGGTTCCGGTCCCAAGGCTGGCGAGCAGTTCCCCGTCGAGGTCCCCACCCATGTGTCCGCGATGGCCGAGTTCGAAAACGGCGCGTCCTCGCACAGCGTGTTCAGCTTCCAGTCGCCTCGCCCAAAGGTAGGCTTCGTGGAAATCACCGGCACGGAGGCCACCATCTCGATTCCGGATCCGAACTATTTCACCGGTGACATAAAGCTCTGGCACGCCGGCGACCAGGAATGGACCACCGTGGCTCCAACCGGCCCGGCGAACGGCCGCGGCATGGGTGTGTTGGACATGGCCCGCTCCCTGAGGGCGGGAACGGAACACCGTGCCACCGGCCGGTTGGGCTACCACGTCCTGGACACGATGGTCTCCCTGTCCGAGTCGATCGGATCCGGCACCTTTATCGACGTCGAGAGTTCAGTTCCTGCCTCCGCTCCGCTGCCCGAAGACTGGAACCCCACGGCAGCCACACTCTAGGAAACCCACATCATGACCACTTCCACTCCACCGTCAAATTCCCGCCTGTCCCCTGCCCCGCTGGGTGTGGCCGCCATCGGCTACGCCTTTATGGGCAAGGCCCATTCGAACGCGTGGCGGAACGTGGCCAGCTACTTCGATGTCCCGGCCTTCGAGCAGAAGGTGCTCGTCGGCCGGGACGCCGAGCAGGTGGCCCAGGCTGCAGCCAAGTATGGCTGGGCCGAGTCCGCCACCGACTGGCGTTTAGTTCTTGAACGCGACGACATCCACATCGTGGACATCTGCGCCCCGGGCTGGATGCACGCCGAAATCGCCATCGCCGCCCTCGAAGCGGGCAAGCACGTCCTGGTCGAAAAGCCGCTCGCCAACACCCTGGCCGAGGCCGAAGCCATGACGGCTGCGGCTGCCGCGGCCCGAGCCCGGGGTGTGCAGTCGATGATCGGCTTCAACTACCGCCGCGTGCCCGCCCTGGCACTGGCCCGCGAACTGATCGCCGAGGGCCGCCTGGGCACCGTGCGGCACGTGCGCGCTGCGTACCTGCAGGACTGGCTCGCCGACGCCGAGTCCCCCATGACTTGGCGGCTGCGGAAGGAAACCGCCGGTTCCGGTGCTTTGGGCGACATCGCCTCCCATGCCATCGACCAAGTCCTGTACCTGCTGGGCGGCACAGTTACCGAGGTCACCGGCCGGCTCCACACCTTCGTCAGCAGCCGCCCCGGGCCTTCCGGCCCGGAAGACGTCACGGTGGACGACGCCGCGTGGGCAACTCTAACGCTCGACGGCGGTACGCTCGCCTCCGTGGAGGTCTCCCGCATGGCCACCGGCCAGAAGAACTCCCTAAAGCTTGAGATCTACGGCGACAAAGGCTCCCTGCTTTTCGACCTCGAAGCCATCAATGAACTTGGCTTCCTGGACGCTACGCTGCCCGTGCGGGAACAGGGCTTCCGGCGCATCCTGGTCAACGAACCTGAGCACCCTTACATGGATGCCTGGTGGCCGCAGGGGCATGTCATCGGCTGGGAACACACCTTCACACACCAGATCCGCGACTTCCTCCTCGCCATCGCCGCCGGCCAGGCACCGTCGCCGTCGTTCGAGGAAGGCCTCGCCGTCCAAAAGGTCCTGGCCGCCGTCGAAGAATCTGCCAATAACAAGAGCACGCTGACCGTCGTCAACCACTAGGAGAGTTCAAATGCCTCGCCCGTACACCCTGTTCACCGGCCAGTGGGCCGACCTCCCCTTCGAGGAAGTCGCGCGTCTTGCGTCCGGCTGGGGCTACGACGGCCTCGAGATCGCCGTCTCCGGGGACCACCTGGACGCCTGGCGCTGGGACGAACCCGGCTACGTCGAGTCCAAGCTGGAGATCCTGGACAAGTACAAGCTGAAGGTCTGGGCCATCTCCAACCACCTCAAGGGCCAGGCCGTGTGCGATGACCCCATCGACTTCCGCCACCAGGCCATCGTCGGGTCCAAGGTCTGGGGCGACGGCGACCCCGAAGGCGTCCGGGCCCGCGCCGCCGAGGAAATGAAACACACCGCCCGCCTCGCCAAGGCCCTTGGCGTGGACACCGTCGTCGGGTTCACCGGCTCCTCCATCTGGCAGTACGTGGCCATGTTCCCGCCCGTCCCGGAAAAAGTCATCGACGCCGGCTACCAGGACTTCGCCGACCGCTGGAACCCCATCCTGGACGTCTTCGACGAACAAGGGGTGAAGTTCGCGCATGAAGTCCACCCCTCCGAGATCGCCTACGACTACTGGACCACCGTCCGCACGCTGGAGGCCATTGGGCACCGGGAAGCGTTCGGCCTGAACTGGGACCCCTCGCACATGATGTGGCAGGGGATCGACCCCGTCTCCTTCATCTGGGACTTCAAGGACCGGATCTACCACGTGGACTGCAAGGACACCAAGATCCGCCAGACCGGCCGCAACACCGTCCTGGGCTCCCACCTGCCCTGGGGCGACCCGCGACGCGGTTGGGACTTCGTCTCCGCCGGACGCGGCGACGTCCCCTGGGAAGCAGCCTTCCGGGCACTGTCCGCGATCGGCTACTCCGGTCCGATTTCGATCGAGTGGGAAGACGCCGGCATGGACCGCCTCCACGGCGCCCCCGAAGCCCTCGCCGCCCTCAAGAAATTCGACTTCCCCGCCTCCCAAACCAGCTTCGACGCAGCCTTCAGCACTCAGGACTAAGGATGACTGCAGCACGCTAATGCAGGGAAGGTGACACAGTGATCCGGACTCTTCGTGTGGGTCAGCGGTGTGAGATATGGATTGCGTCGATCACCGGTGAATCCGAGTTGGTCTTTTCTAGCGACGAGCTCCTGTTGGAGGCCCCGAACTGGACCCTTGATGGTGGGTCACTGATCCTTAACGGCGATGGAAAGCTCTGGCGCTTTGACTTGGCGAGCGGTTCGTTGGAGGCGGTGCCTTTGGACGGGATACCCGAGCTGAACAACGATCATGTCTTGGCACCCGATGGACATAGCATCTTTCTCTCGGCAAACGATGGCCACATCTACAGCGCCGCGCTTGCCGGAGGCCGCGCCACGCGAATCACCGACGACGACGGATTTTTCCACTTTCTCCACGGCGTCAGCCCGGACGGTCGGGAACTGGCCTACGTCGGGATCCAAGCAGGAGACTTCACACAGCCCGGCCAACTCTTAACCGTGCCAGCCACCGGGGGCGCGACTGAGGCAATGGACGTTGGCGAAGGCCATTGCGACGGCCCTGAATACTCACCCGACGGCGAATGGATCTATATCAACACGGAGTCGTTCTCAACGTTGCCGGGGCATGCCCAGCTTGCCCGCGTCCGAAGAGACGGAAGCGGATTCGAGCGGCTGGTTGAAAGCGGATCTGTCGACTGGTTCCCGCATCTTTCCCCCGATGGCCGCTGGGCCAGCTACATCCGGTTTCCCAGCGGAACAGAAGGGCATCCCGCTGATTTACCAGTCGACGTCGTGCTTGTCTCCCCCGCCGATTGGACAACGTCGATCCACACCTGGTCGCTCCTTGGGGGCCAGGGAACGCTCAATGTCAACAGTTGGTCCCCGGATGCCAGCCAGTTCGCCTACGTTGCCTATCCGATCGGGAAGTAAGCAGCGGCACCCTCTCCCGCATGTCAGAACGGGGGTGGCTGGGATCTGAGATTGTCCCCTGGCGGGCGGTTCTCTAACGGTGTGGAGGCCTGGTCTGCTTGGCCGAGGCATGCGGGTTCTGTGGTGTAGGTGCGGCCGAGGGGTGAGGTCCAGCTGAGGTGGCCGGTTGGGGAGGTGTGTCTGTAGCTCCACGCGCCGATGGATTTGAGCGCGTGGTGCTTTTTGCAGAGCAGGGCAAGATTGCCGGGGTCTGTTGTCCCGCCGTCCTGCCATTCGATGGTGTGGTCTGGTTCGCACGTGCTGGCGCGGCGGGTGCAGCCGGGGAAGCGGCAGGTTTTATCGCGGTGGTTGAGGTATCTGCGGAGTGCTTGTGGTGGCCGGTAGGCCGTGCGGCCGACGCCGAGGGCTTCCCCTGTGGCGTGGTCGGTGAAGAGCCGGTGCCAGCTGGGCGCGAGAGCGGCCAGTCGGCGGGCAGTGGTGGGGTCGATGGGGCCGTAGCCCTCCAGCTCGGCCACGGCAGCGCTTTCCATTGCGGTGCCTTCCGCTGTGGTGCCTCCGGCCGCGGTGGTGGTGTCCACAGCGTTGCTTTCCGTTGCAGTGCCTCCGACTGCAGTCGTGCTTTCCGCGGCTGAGCTTCCGTCTCCGGCCGCGGTGCCTGCCGCTGCGGTGCCACCGGCCGCGGCTGAGCTTTCCGCTACGGTTCCTTCCGCTGCGGTGGTTCCGGCTGCGGATGCGGCGCCTAGGGCGAGTCCGATGGGGATGGTGAGCACGACAGTGGGCTGGAACGGCGCGGTGCCGGGCTCGCCGGGATTACCCAATCCTGGGATCCCAAGCAGGCGCTGAACGAGGGCGTCGGCGCGGAGCTCGGCGAGGGTGCGGTGTTCTGCCAGCGTGCGCGGCTCGGCGAGCGTGCCGGAGGGTTGGGGGAAAGTGCGCTGATCGGCGCCCGTGGCTCCTTGGTGAAGGATCCCGGTTCTGCCCGCCTGCGCCGCGGTGTTTGCTGGATTCGGGTGTGCTGCGCCCGGGGTGGCGGCGGTGGTTTCCGCGATAGATCCCTCCGCAACAGATCTCTCTGCTACGAATCCTTCTGCGGTGCTGGCCTGGGTTTCTACTGCCTGGGCTTTGGCGGTGCGGGCGTCGTGGTCCAGGCCGTTGTAGATGGCCAGGCCGGCTTCGGCGGGCAGGTAGGCGCCCAGGGTGCACATGCCGTCCGGTTCAGGGGTGAACCAGACGCTGCGGTCCCGCCGGGCGGCGGTGGTGCGGGCCTGGATGGTGTCGGGGTGGAGGCGTTCCCGCATCCGGCGCAGCACGGTGCGCAGTTCCGCGGGGGTGCGCATCCGGCCGTGCCTTGTGCGGGTGGCGTGCAGGGCCCTGCGGGTGAAGATGTCGGCGTGGTCGTCCGGGACGGTGCGGGCCTGGTCCAGGATCACCCGGGCATGCTCGGGGGAGATTTCACCGTCTTCGAGGGCTTCGAGGACTTCCCACCGGGGACCGTCCAGGTCCGCTGCGTCGTGCAGGGCCCGCGCGGCGGCGTGTTCGGACACGGCGCAGGCGGTGGCGACCTCCGACACGGCCAGGGCGTGGGCCTCGTTCCCGCCGAACCGTACCGGCTGGGACCCGCGCCGCCGGGATAATTCCTCGGTGTTCAGTTCCTCGGTGATGGCTTCCTCCGCGCGGGCCAGGGCGCGCAGTTTCATCGCGGTGGCCCAGGCGATCAGCCGGTCCGCGGCCACGGCCACGTGCAGGGCGCCGTCCGCGGTGAGGCAGGACGCCAAAGGCAGCCGGACGGTGCCGGAGAGCAGGGAGTCCTCCTGGCCGGTGAACAACTCCACCGGCCACGCATCATCACCGTCAACGAACGCCCCAACAACCATCCAAACCACCCCCCTTCCCGAAGTACCTTCACCCTACGAGGAGGCACTGACATTTTTAGCCCGCCACCGGAGGCGCCCCCGCGCGGTAGCCTCCCGGGTGCGTCGATTGGGGGAAGCCGGCCGTATAAACGCGTGAGCGCTCCACGCGCGGTAGCCTCCCGCGTGCGTCGTATGGGGGAACCCGGAAACGCCCGCGTCCGGCTACCCGGCAACGCCGGCGTCCGCAACCGGGCAACGCCTGCGTCCCGCAACCCGGCAACCCGGGCAACCCGGGCAACCCGGGCAACGAGTATTGTCGGAGCGTGTCCTCCAAGCAAATTTCTGATTAGGGTTCTGTTGAAGCATGAGGAGAGACAAATGATTTCTATGGTCCGCACCGCAACGGCAGAGGACGCAAGGCGGCTTGCTGAGTTGGCCGCCGTCACCTTTCCCTTGGCGTGCCCGCCTGGCTCTTCGCCGGAGGACATCCGGATCCATCTCGAGCGGACTTTGAGTGAGGCAAACTTTGTGGAGTATCTCGCTGACGCGCAGATCACTATTTTGGTGCTCGACGACGGCGGGCGGCTCGACGGGTACACAATGCTGATTGCCAAACCGGCAAGCGATCCCGACGTTGCAGCCGCGCTTACCGCCCTGCCGTCCACGGAGCTCAGCAAGTGCTATGTGCATCCCGAACACCACGGCCGCGGGTCAGCCACCCAGCTGATGAAGGCTTCCCTGGAGCACGCGGCGGATCAGGGAGCGGCAGGAGTGTGGCTGGGTGTCAACAGCGAAAACGCTAAGGCCATCCGTTTCTACGAAAAGAGTGGCTTCACCAGGGTTGGAACCAAGTCGTTCACTCTCGGCAGCACAGTGGAACACGACCTGGTCATGGAGCACGTCCTTTAATCCTTCCCGGAGGATCCCAGCAGGTCGAACAAGCCGTGGTCCAGAGGCGGCCGTGGGCTCCTCTTCAATTCCAGTTCCGGCGGCAAGCCAACGATGCTGCCATGATCGCCCTCGGCCCGGATTGTGATCCGCGAACGCCCTAATTTGACGTTGTCGGCCCGGAACCCGCCAAACTTCTCGGGCAGGATCGGCGCCAGGTGGACCACGTTGCGGGTGAAGTCGGGATCGAACCTGAGCAGCGCGCGGGCCAACTGCACCGGAGCGGCCGCAGCCCAAGCCTGCGGTGAGCAAGCGGTGGGGTACGGTACGGGCTGGGCAAAGTCCGTACGGTCGAAGCCACAGAAAAGCTCGGGCAGGCGGTCGCCGAAGTACTCGGCAGCGTCGAACAAGCCCTGTGCAACGCGGCTCGCCTCTTTTACGAAGCCGTAGCGCATCAGGCCGGTTGCAACGAGTGCAGTATCGTGTGGCCAGACGGAACCGTTGTGGTAGCTGACCGGATTGTAGGCGCCCATGTCCGAACCCAGGGTCCGGATTCCCCAACCCGTGAACATCTCCGGGGACATAAGCCGCTCCGCCACCAGGGGAGCCTTGTCTTCATCCACGATGCCTACCCAGAGGCAATGCCCCATGTTCGAGGCGCAGGCATCCACCGGGCGCTTGTCTTTGTCCAGCGCCACCGCAAAATAGCCCTTGTCCGGAAGCCAGAACGCCTCGTTGAAAGCGGTCTTAAGCTTCGCCGCTTCACTGGCCCAATGACGTTCGGATACGGGATCACCGGCCCAACGCGCCAGCAGGGACCTGCCAACATAGGCCGAATACACGTACCCCTGCACTTCACAAAGTGCAATGGGCGGCTCGGCCATGCGGCCATCGGCGAAATTGATCCCGTCCCAGGAATCCTTCCAACCCTGGTTCACGAGTCCATGCGCATTGGGCCGCAGGTACTCCACAAAGCCGTCCCCGTCCCGGTCTCCATACTTTTGGATCCATTCCAGCGCCCGATCCGCGTGGGGAACCAGGGATTCGATGATGTCGCCGCCGAGCCCCCACCTGCTGAGCTCACCGAGCACCGCCACGAAGAGCGGCGTAGCATCGGCAGTGCCGTAGTACGCGGTGCCGCCCAGTGACAACCCGGCGGTGACTCCCAACCTCACCTCGTGGGGAATGCGGCCAGGCTCCTCCTCAGAATCGTTGTCCACCACATTGCCTTGGATCGCGGCCAGGGTCTGCAGGGTTCCGGCAGCGAGGTTGGGGTCAACCATAAGGGCCATGTAGGACGACAGGAGCGAGTCGCGTCCAAACAGTGCCATGAACCAGGGAGCTCCGGCCGCCACGGCAGCCCGGCCGGGGTGCTCCGGGTCGAAGATCCGCAGTGAGCCGAGGTCCTTCTGGCTGCGGCTCAGGACCCCTTCCACTGTCTTGTCCGCGACGCTCACCCGTGGGACGTGCTCTTCCCATTCAATGTGGCGCTTGACCCCCTCCCAATGGTGCGGCTCGGCACTCTCCGTAAACGCGTCGTCGGGCCTTTCTCCGTTAGTCAGGGGAACAGCGATGACGCTGGTGGACCATTCCCCACGTGGCGGAACCGTAACGCTGAACCTCAGCCCGTCGTCGTCGACTTCGGCGCCAGCGGCCCGGAAGGCCACGCCGCGGCTCTGGCCCGCACGGACGGACTCGATGACCAGTTCGCCGTTGTGCACCCTGGCGCGTTCGACGCCGGCAATGCCCTCCCTGCCGCCCTTGACGTCAAAGAGGTCGGCGAGGTCGGCGTCGAGGACCAATTGGATGTCGCAGGCGGCCGGTTCGCCGGAGTAATTCCTGATCGTGAGGTCATCGCGGAGGCCAGGACCCACGTGACGCTGATGTTCCACCACCAGCGGGCTGTCGAATCGACCGTCCGCAGCCCGTGCCCTACCCACAAACTCGGCACGGAAAGCAGTGGGAGTGCGCGCGGCCAGCGGCTCGCGCGGAGCTCCATTGACGGTGAGGATCCAGCGGGACACTATGCGGGTGTCCTGGTAGAACGTTCCCTGCGCTCCCCCGCGATGGATGTCGCCGCTGTGTGAAGAAATGCAGAAGGACGATCCCTCCACTACGGTGACCGAGCCGACGTCGGTGGCGCCGGCTTCAGTGTCGGCGTTCCAGGCTGTCATGCCTCCGATTCTTGTCCAATCCCGGCGCGGCGGGAACCCCCTACCGACGCGCGCTAACCGGCTTTTGCTATCAGCGATTCGTAGAGCCGGAGGTGGTCGGCAACCATGCGCGCGGCGCTGAAGCGGCGTTCGACGGCGGCACGGCACTCCGTCCGGTCTAGTTCAGAAACGCGGGACAACAGTTGGGGAAGTTCGTCAATGTCGCCCAGGAACCCCGTTACTCCGTGATCAATGATCTCCGGTGCCGCTCCCATCGGCGTACCAACCACGGGGGTCCCCGTCGCAAGCGCCTCGATCATCACCAGGCCGAATGGCTCAGGCCATTGGATGGGGTTGAGGAAGGCCATGGCTTCGCCCATCCACCGGTACTTTTCGGCTTCAGTCAGTTCCCCGTGAAACTCCTCGTTCGGCCCCAACTCAGGTTCGACCACTTCCTTAAAGAACTCGTGCTCCTCCGGCTCGCGGATCTTGGCAGAAATGCGCAGGGGGATGCCGGCCTTCCGGGCTATGCCGATCGCTTCCATGAGCCCCTTGTCCGCGGACATCCGCCCAACAAACGCCGCGTAGCCGCCTTGCCCAGAGCCCACTGGAACGGATGAAACGTCCATTCCGTGATGGATGACAGCAGTCACCGGGATGTTGGGGGCATGCGTGGTCTGGTCGTGGGAAATCGCAATGATGCTGGTGTTGCGGCCGATGGCCCTGTACAGCTCGGCAACCGGGACAAGGAGCCTGCCGTGGATGGTGGTCACCACAGGAATCCCCGGTGGTCGGTGTGCATACAAGGGACCTGCCAGCGTGTGGTCGTGAATGATGTCCATACCCCGCATGGCCTCGTAGGACCGCACAACATGGCTCAACTCAGACAGGGAAAAACCGAGCTCGCTGGGTTCTGAAGACCGCATTCCGGGGGCTAAGGGCACCGGGCATTTACTGTCCGAGGGGGCCGCCAAAAGGACCTCGTGACCCGCTGCCGCAAAGCCGCGGGCCAGGCTGTCTACAACCCGTTCCGTGCCGCCGTACTTGTCCGGAGGAACCGTAATCCAAGGTCCCGAGATGAGTCCAATACGCACTGTGTGGCCTCCCACGGCGATATTGGCGTTCCGTGGCCCAGTTCTCACGACCCACCGCGAATGGTGTCCATCCGCAGGCTGGCTGCCTAGGCCACAGAATAGGACCGCACCGTGATCAAGGCAACAGGGCAGGCGGGAATGCCCTAGCCGCCGGAGGGGTTGAACCTCATCGTGAAGATTGAGATTTGGTCCGACGTCGCGTGCCCGTGGTGCTACATCGGTAAGCGTCGCTTCGAGAATGCCCTTGCCGAGTTCCCGCACCGCGACGCTGTCGACATCCAGTGGCGCAGCTACCAACTGGATCCCACCATTCCCGAGCACTACGACGGGGCCGAACTGGACTACCTGAGCAAGCGCAAGGGCCTGGCTCCGGAGCAGGTCAAGCAGATGTTCGCGCACGTCAGCGAACAGGCCAAGGGCGAAGGACTGAACTACAAGTTCGACGACGTTGTGGTCGCCAACAGCTTCACGGCCCACCGCCTGATCCACCTCGCCGCTGCGCACGGGAAGCAGGATGCCGCGAAGGAACGCCTGCTCAGCGACCACTTTGAGCACGGCGAGGACATCGGCAGCCAGGAATACCTGACGCGCCTCGGCGTTGACCTTGGACTTGACGCAGCCGACGTCGCTGAACTGTTCTCCAGCGACAAATACGCCGACGACGTTCGCCACGACATTGCAGAGGCCCGCGCGTTGGGAGTCAGCGGCGTCCCGTTCTTCGTTATCGACCGCAAGTACGGCATCTCCGGTGCCCAGCCCACGGCGCTCTTCAGCCAGGCCCTCAGCCAGGCGTGGTCCGAATCCCAGCCGCTGATCGCCGTCGGAAGTACCGCCGCCAGCCAGGACGCTTGTGGCCCCGACGGCTGCGCGGTTTAGCCTCCGCGAGGTCTAGCCGCACCCGGTTTCCGGGGTCCGCCCTGCCAGGTTTACTGACAGATTCACTGTAAAGTGTCGGTATGCCGAAGATCTCAGCCGCCAGCAACGCGGCGCAACGCGCAGAGACGCAGCGCCGCATCCTCAAAGCCTTTGGTGAGCTGCTCTTCACCCATGGTCTACCAGGCCTGACCATGACCGACGTCGCACGTCATGGGGGCGTGGGCCGCACCGCTGTGTACAACTACTACGCGGACATGGAGCAATTGCTCATCGCCTATGCCCTTGATGAAACGGAACGCTTCATCGGCGACCTGCGTGACTCCTTGGCTGCCCTCGACAACCCGGTGGACCGCCTCGCCTTGTATGTGCGTGCACAGGTGGAGGACCTCAGTCGCCGCCACCTCCCACCGGGCCCTGCCATGGCGGCCGTGCTGTCGCCGTCGTCGTTCGCCAAACTGGCCAGGCACGTGGGCGAGCTGAACATTCTGCTGCAGGACATCCTTCGCGACGGCATTGCCGACGGCTATCTCCCGAACACCGACGTTGCCCAACTCGCCGAGCTGATCCACGGGACACTGTCATCCAGCGCCGCCCGGGGCAACGCCTCTTCGGAGGGCGATTCGTCCGAGGCTGCAGCTCCGGACCTGGAGGAACGGGTTTCCCGGACGGTCCGCTTCATCCAGCTGGGTGCCGGAGCAAGGTTCGACGGCGGCGGCCGCCCGGTCAGGCTCCAAGCTCACCCGGGCGGGTGACCCGTAGAACCCCGAACCACCAACTGCGTGGCAACGGAATGCACGCGCCGAGGCCGGCTTCGCTGTGACTGCTGCCGCGCCCTAATCCGTTCCAGGATCAGCTTGCCTGCCTCCACGCCAACGGCCATGTTGCCGTTGTCCACAGAGGTGAGGGACAGGTGCCGGATGCGTGCCAGATAGGTGTTGTCGTAGCCCACAAGCGAGAGGTCTGCCGGCACATCGAGCCCAAGATCGTCAGCGGCCGACAAAGCGCCAATGCAGGCAATGTCGTTGAAGGCGAGGATGGCAGTGGGCCGGTCAGCAGCGGAGAGTATGCGCCGAGCCGCCGCGTAGCCACTTTCCTCGCTCATCCCGCCCGAGACCACTCGCGGCTCCAGTCCTGCCGCCGCCATGGCACGCTCATACCCGGTGCGCCGAAGCTCGCCGATCTTGCCCGGCCCCTGCAGGTGGGCGATCCGCCGGTGTCCCAATGCCAGAAGGTGCTCGGTGGCTTGTACTGCTCCTGATTCGTCGTCATTGACAACAACGTCGACGCCGGGCAGGTCAGGGTCCAGCGTTCCTGCGAGGACTACCGGGACGGCGGAGGCCGCGGCTTCAATGGCTACCGACTCCGTCGTCGTGCCCACCACCACCAGGCCATCGATCCGTTGCTCCAACAGCGTCTCAACGGAGCGCCGCCCAACGCGGTGGTCGGTGTAGGAATCCGCCAACATCGGTGAGAATCCGGCGGCATGGAGGGTAGCGGTGAGCCCCTCGAGGAGCTCCACATACCAGGGATTACGCAGATCATTAAGGAGCACCCCGATGGTTCCGGTCCTGGGGCTTGAAAGGCTCTGGGCCAAGCGGTTGGGGCGGTAACCCAACTCAGCCATGGCGTCCATCACGGCCTGGCGGCGACTCTCGCTGACGTTGGGCGAACCCTGCAGCACCAGCGAAACCAAGGACTTGGAAACCCCCGCCCGGCTAGCGACGTCGCGAATGGTTGGCCGGGCGTTGGGCAGGTTCGCAGGCCCGGCAGCGGGCGCGCCCGGAACTGGTGTCTCTGTCATGTAGCCCTCCCTCCCGATGCCCAAGCCTAAAGGGTTGACGGATGATTACCCCAAACCCCATTATGGACCGGTCCAAGAAAATTCCAAATGACCCAATGGAGGGTACTTATGACTGCACCGCATGCTCGACGGCTCGTGGCCGGAATGGTTGGAGGTGGCTTGGGCGCGGACATCGGCAGGACGCATCGCCATGCCATGCAGCTGGACGATCTCTTCGAACTGCAGGCCGGTGTGTTCGGCCGAAATCCGCAGGCATCCGCGGAGTTCGCAGCCAAACTGGGCGTGCCTGAAGACCGCGTGTACTCCGACTTCCGGGAAATGGCCGAACGGGAGGCAGCGCGACCGGACGCTGTGGATGTGGTGGTGGTTGCAACGCCCAACGACAGCCACTTCGAGATCGCCCGCGCCTTCCTTGAGGCCGGCATCTCGGTTGTCTGTGAGAAGCCACTCACTCAGGACTCAGAAACAGCGGCTGAACTGGTGCGGATTGCCGGTGAACGCAACGCCGTCCTGGCCGTTCCCCACTGCTACTCCGCCTACGCCATGGTTCGCCACGCTGCGCGCATGGCGCGCGACGGCAAGCTGGGAACCATCCTCTTCGTGGACGTGGAACACGCTTCGGGCTGGGCGGCCACGCCGCTTGAACTCTCAGGCCACAAGCAGGCCAAATGGCGCACGAACCCGGATATTGCGGGCTTCCCCAGCGTTGTCGGTGACCTCGGAACGCACGCCTATCACCTCCTCCGCTACATCACGGGCCTTGAAGCCGTGCGGCTCAGCGGCCGCCTCCAGACGCTGGTCCCTGGGCGTCGCGTCTTCGACCACTCAACCGTGGAGCTGGAGCTCACCGGCAATGTGCCGGCCCGGCTGTGGGCCGGCATGGCCGCTACCGGACACAACCACGGCCTGCGCATTCGGGTGTACGGCAGCGAAGGAAGCTTCGAGTGGCAGCACGAGGACCCCCACCACCTCAAAGTCCAGGACCTGGCGGGCGCCACCACTGTGCTCACTCACGGCCTGAGCACTCTGTCCGACGACGCCACTCGCCTCACTCGCGTCGGCTTGGGACATCCGGAAGGTTTCCTTGAGGCCTTCGCCAACTTCTACCGCGACCTCGCCGAGGTTCTGCGGGCACGCCGCGACGGCACACCGGTTCCGGAACGCGATCTCAGCTTCCCCACCGGCGTGGACGGACTAATCGGCGTCCAGTTCGTGGAGGCCGTCGCGGCTTCCCATGACAACGACTCTGCATGGACGGTCCCAGGCAGCGCCACGGCGCTCACCCAGTCCGCATCGCTCTCGCAGTAGATTCGACAGAAAGCAGTCCCTAACCATGCCACGCTTTGCCCTCATCGGCGCCGGGTTCATCGGCTCCGTCCACGCCGCCAACCTTGCGGCGCATCCCGGCATTGACTTCCAGCTTGTCTACGACGTCGACCACAGCCGCGCACAGGTGCTGGCAGCCGGCCACGGTGCCCGGCCGACGTCGAACCTTGAGGAGGTCTTCGACGGCACCTCCGTCGACGCCGTCTTCATAGCCTCCTCTACTGACACTCACGCCGAGCATCTTCGCCGCGCAGCTGGGGCCGGCATGGCCGTTCTCTGCGAGAAACCGATCGACCTGGACCTCCGCCAGGCCCGGGACGTCGCAGCGGTGGCGGCACAGCACGGAAATCCTGTGATGATGGACTTCAACCGCCGTTTCGACCGCGATTATGCCGAGCTGAAGCGCATCGTGGACGCGGGTGGGGTGGGCCAGATTGAACTCGTCCAAATGTCCACGCGCGGTCCGTCCATGCCGCCGCTGTCCTACATCGCCAGCTCCGGCGGCCAGATGCGTGACCAAACTGTGCACTTTTTCGACCTCGCCCGTTGGCTGAGCGACCTGGACCCCGTGGAAGTTTTCGCCATCGGTTCCGCTTTGGCGGAACCCAAATTGGCAGACTACGACGACGTCGACACCTCTGTAGTCACGCTGCTGCTCCCCGGTGGCGGGCTGGTGCAGATCGACAGCACCCGCCGCACGGGGTACGGATACGACGAACGGATCGAGGTCTTTGGCTCCGAGGGCATGGCGGAGGCCCGCAGGCAGCGTAGCGGTTCGGTGTCCCGCTACCGGCACGGCCAAGTCATCGACGACGGCCTCCACTCCGGTTGGTTCGAACGAGTTCAGCCCACCTATGCAGCGGCCCTCGCCCACTTCGTTTCAGCGCTGGAGAACGGAGCGCCGCTCACGCCGTCTCTCGAGGACGGCCTGAAGGCGCAGGCCATCGCCGAGGCCGCGGCGCTCTCCCTTCACAGCGGAAAGTCGGAGACGATCCACTACTGACCGGCACTTCGTCACTCATTTGACGCCTCGCCGTGGCGATCTCTGCGGCGGGCGCACAGTTTGGTGCGCTCCGCCCTGGCCGCAGGGATCGCCAGGATTTTCATTGATTCCGCCTCTGCCCAGTAGTAATCTACTCCCAGTAAAGGGTTGTCAATTTGATCGACGGTTTTTGTTATTAACGTTGACCAAAAATGCGGCATCACGTGTTTCGTGTTCTTCCGTGACATCTTGGGGGGCTCTTTATGCAGGTTTACGCTTGCGCATACGAGTCGGGCGGCAATTTCTGACTAGCGTGGAAAGTCGAACGCGATGCTACCCGCTGCAGCCTATGCCGCTGCTGCGGGCATCGCGGCAAATACCATCCGTGACTACGCCCAATCCAGACATCGGCAAGCCCTGGCCGCAAGGTCTCTTGTCAGCGGTCCAGGCCCTGGGCATTTTGCGCTAGGGCCTGGACACGCTGGACATTAGGAGCGGACTGCGGGAAGGGCGACCCGGACCGGAGCGCCTGCTTCAAGCGACTCCTGGGCGGCATCGGCGACCCGTGATGCCGCCACCGCATCCTCTGGCGTGCAAGGGTTCTTGCGGTTGCCGAGCACTACTTCCACGAAGGCTGCCATTTCCGATCGGTAAGCCTGGTCAAAGCGCTCCGCGAACGTCTTGTGCGGATCTCCGGAGGGGAATTCCACTAACTGTTCCGCGGAAGACATGGCCATTTGCTCGTCCATGCCCACCATGACGGAACCCGCCGAGCCCTGCAGCTCCAACCGGACATCATGCCCGGCCCCGTTGTAGCGGCTGGCCGACACAGTGCCTACTGTGCCGTCGTCGAACGTCACCACCGCAAGCGCCGTGTCGACGTCGCCCACGGCGCCTATGGCGGGGTCACCGTTGTTGGAGCCCTTGGCGTAGACCTCCACGATCTCGCGGCCGGTGAGCCAGCGCAGGATGTCGAAGTCGTGCACCGAGCAGTCGCGGAAGAGGCCGCCCGACGTTGCGAGGAACTCCACTGGCGGCGGGGTCATGTCGCAGGTAACCGCCCTCAATGAGTGGATCCAGCCGAGTTCTCCGGCGTCGTAGGCGCGCTTGGCTTCCAGGTATCCGGCGTCGAATCGCCTCTGGTGCCCGATCTGCACCGTGCCGCCCTTCTCGTTGATGTAGTCGAGGACCGGCAGGGACTCCTGCACATTAACTGCAACAGGCTTCTCGCAGAAGACCGGCAGTCCGGCGTCGACTCCCTTCGTGATGAGTTCCGGGTGGGTGGCCGTGCCGGTGGCAATCACCAGCCCGTCGATTCCCGAGGCCAGCAGCCCGTCCACCGTGGGCACAAACTCGGCGCCCAGGTCTGTGGCCAAAGCCGCAGCGTGCTGCGCGGCGACGTCCGTCAGTTTGAGTCGAACGTGGATGCCGTCCCGTCCCAGCGAATCGTTGAGCGCCACGATGTTCCGGGCGTGCATCACGCCGATGCGCCCAACACCAACCAGGCCGAGAACTGTTTCCTTCATGCGGTACCTCTTTCCTGCCAACTCGCGAATCCTCTGACAAAGATGGTCAGCGCGTTCTAGTCGCGGACCACCGTGGTGTCCTCCGGAGCGACTTCAGCCACGGCCGCGGCCTCGGTTTTGACTTCATTGAGGGCTTCCGCGTGACCGCCGAGTTGTTCGAGTTCGTGGGCAAGTTCGGCCAGTTCGGCGCCGCCGGCCATCTGCGCGGTGAGTTCCTCGAGCGTGATGTCCTTCTTCTCGTAGTAGCCGATCGAGCGGCCGCGTTTGAGCAGCAGGAACCTGTCCCCCACTGGGAAGGCGTGGTGCGGGTTGTGCGTGATGAAGATGACCCCCAAGCCGCGGTCGCGGGCCTGCAGGATGTACCGCAGCACCACCCCGGACTGCTTCACGCCCAGCGCAGCCGTGGGCTCGTCCAGGATCAGCACCTTCGCGCCGAAGTACACCGCACGGGCGATCGCCACGCACTGGCGCTCACCGCCGGAAAGCTGCCCGATGGGCTGCTCTACGTCGCGCAGGTCGATACCCATGTCCGCCAGTTCCTTCTTGGTGATCTCCTTCATCCGGGCCACGTCCATGCGCTTGAACGGGCCGGCCCCGGTGGTCAGTTCCGAACCGAGGAAGAAGTTCCGCCAGATTGGCATCAAGGACACCACCGCCAGGTCCTGGTACACCGCCGCGATCCCCGAGTCCAGGGCCTCGCGCGGGCTGGAGAGCTTACGCTCCTCGCCCATGATCCTGAACGTGCCCTCGTCATGCTGGTGCAGGCCCGCGATGATTTTGATAAGCGTGGACTTGCCCGCGCCATTGTCCCCCAGCACGCAGGTCACCCGGCCGTTATCCACCGCCATGGTTACATCCCGCAACGCGATGATGTTCCCGTAATGCTTCCCCACGTTCTCCAGCGACAGCAGGTGCACCGGGGTGTGAGTCAGCGGATCCTTCTCATCCTTCAGCAAGGTCTGCTGGTCTATTTGTTGAGCATTCATGATCATCAGTCCCCTATTTCAGTTCCGCGCGCCGCTTGACGATCAGATTCACGATGGTGGCCAGCAGCAGCATCAGGCCCAGGAAGAACTTGAACCAGTCCGGATTCCACTGCGCATACACGATGCCCTTGTTCGCCATCCCAAAGATGAACGCACCAATCGCGCCACCCACGGCCGAACCGTAACCACCCGTCAGCAGGCAGCCGCCGATCACCGCCGCGATGATGTACAGGAACTCATTGCCCACACCTTCACCGGACTGCACGGCGTCGAAGGCGAATAGGTTGTGCATGCCCAAGATCCAGCCACAGAAGCCCACAGCCATAAACAAACCGATCTTGGTCTTTGTCACCGGAACACCCACCGCACGCGCAGCATTGGCGTCACCGCCCACAGCGAAAATCCAGTTACCCACCCGTGTCCGCAACAAAATCCAGGAGGCTATGGCAACGAGCAGAACCCAGAAGAACACGGTGATCTTGACCTCGACGCCGCCGATGCTCACCGAGGAGGCGAACACCGCACGGGCTGAATCGAAACCGTCAAGCCTGGCGATGGATGGCGACGAAACGCTTCCGCCAATGAGGCGGGTCAGTGCCAGGTTGAGGCCGGTCAGCATTAGGAAGGTTGCCAGGGTCACGATGAAGCTCGGGAGCTTGGTCTTGACCAGGATCCAACCGTTGATGAAGCCAATGCCCAGTGAAACCACCAGGGCCAGCGCGACGCCGACCCAGGCGTTCAGCGAGAAATACCATGCCGTCAGCGATGCCGTCAGGGCCGAGGAGATCACGGCAACACCGGTGGAGAGGTCGAACTCGCCGCCAATCATCAATAGCGACACTCCCACAGCCATGATGCCGATCGTGGAGGATCCGTACAGGACGGTCGCGAAGGCGTTGGGCTGGAGGAAAGTGGCGGAAACAAGGGAAAAGAATAGAAAGAGGACCACCGCTCCAACGAGCGCGCCCACTTCGGGGCGGCCCAGGAGCTTCTGGAACGGGCTACGCCGTCCGATCCGTTCATCCAACGCCGTTGAGGCGGGTGCAGTTGCTGTATGCGTCATGGAAAACTCCAACCTGGATGGCCTGCGTCCTAGCGGACGCCCTGCTGGGCGAACTTGAGGACGTCGTTGGCGTTGTTCTTGTCGACAATTGTCGGACCGGTCAGGACAGGCTGGCCGCCGCCAAGCTTGAAGCCTCCGCGCTTGCTCTGCCAGAGCGCGTCCACGGACATATAGCCCTGGAGCCAAGGCTGCTGGTCGACGGTAAAGATGACGGAACCGTCAACAATCTTCTGGGCCAACTCTGCGTTCAAGTCGAAGCTGGCCACCTTGGACGAACTCCCTGCGTCCTTGACGGACTTCAGCAGGGTGAGGGTGATCGGGGCACCCAGGCCGATGATGACATCGGCGTCCTTGGAGGCCTGGAGCTTCGCCGTTGCGGTGGACTGCACCGAGGTCATGTCCTTGCCGTCAACGTAAAGGGTCTCCGAGCCGGGCACTTTGGCCTTGACGCCGCCACAGCGGTTTTCAAGTCCCACGTGTCCCTGCTGCTGGATCACGCAGATCGGGTGCTTGAAGCCCTGCTCAGCCAGTTTGGCACCCACGGCCTCACCCGCGAGCTTTTCGTTCGAGCCGAAGTGGGTGAAAGCTCCAAGCTTGGCCGAGACATCCTCCCCGGCATTGAGGCTCACTACGGGGATCCCAGCGTCGGATGCCTTCTTCAGGACGTCTTTGAGGGCGTCCGGCGTGGCCAGGGTTACCGCGATGCCATCGACTTTCTGGTCAATAGCCTGCTGGACGAGCTGTGCCTGGCGGCCGGCCTCGGGGTCATTCGTGTAAAGCAGTTCGACGTTGTCTTTGGCCGCAGCTTCCTCGGCTCCCTTCCGGACGATATCCCAGAACGTGTCACCTGCAGCAGCGTGGGTGATGAGGGCAACCTTGATGCGCTGGGTGTTGGCCACCTGGCCGCCGCCTGCCGCGTTGCCCGAGTCAGTGGGCCTTCCTCCCTGCGCCGAACACGCGCTCAGGGCCACCATCGGAACAACAGCTGCCACCAAGGCCGCTTTACGCCAGGAAAACTTCTTCACCATCAATCTCCTTTGATTTAGGCTTCCGGCCCGCTTCTCCGGGGCACCGGAATTTCCCAATACTCAGATCATCGTGACTTAAATCACGCATGTCAATACTTTGTCCTGACATTAGTATGTAATGACGAAATGGCCGAATTCGGACCGCTGATTTCAGTCCGCGAAGGCCGCCCTGAAGGCACTCAGGGCACGATCGCCGGCCTGAACGCCAGCTCCTCCAGATGCCTCGGCCTCCATCCCGATAACACCGGAATATCCAGCACTTTCCAACGCTGCTGCAACGGCCGAATAGTTGATCTCCCCAGTGCCGGGTTCGAAGCGTCCGGGCACGTCAGCCACCTGGATTTCACCAATCCACGGCATCGCAGCCCGGCAGAGCTCGATGAGGTTCCCCTCCCCCAGCTGCGCGTGATAGAGATCCAGCATCATCCTCACATTCGGATGATCAACGGCGGACACCAGGGCCAGGGTGTCCTTGGCCCTCGCCAACGGAATGCCCGGGTGATCCAGGACCGTGTTCAAGTTCTCCAGCGCAAAGGTCACTCCATGCCTCTCCCCCAACGCCCCGAGCTGCTCCAGGGTGCGCAGTCCCGTGAGCCACATGGTCCCCGTTGACCGGCGCCGGGGCGTGACAGCCCTGCCCCCCTCGCCCAACTCCGCCGGGTGAACCACCATCCGCTCCACGCCCAGCTCGAGCGCCGTCGGGATGAGCTTCTCAGCGGAGGCCACAACTTCGTGCGCATTGTCGGGATCGATGAGGCTGCCGCCGAAGTACCCACTCATGGAGGAAAAACGGGCCCCCGAGGCAGCAAGGGAGGCTATGTCGCGCCCCCGCGTACCCCAAAGCTCCACCTCGAAACCCTGTTCGTGAATTCGGCGCACCCGCTCAACAAGAGGCAATTCTCCGTAGACCATCTCCGCACAGACGGCCAGGCGGAAGCTCATGCTCCCGCACCGGCAACATTGAGCGCGCGAAGCCCCTGAATACCCGCTTCCGCCGGCCGCAGCTCAGCAATCGAATCAACGTCAACGGGTAGCCCGGTATCCGCGGAAAGCCACGCAGCCAAGGCCACGGCGAGGGCGTTCCGTGCATCTGCGCCGCCGGGAGCTGCTGGGCCGGAAACAGGTAGCCCATCACGCCGGGCCTTCACTGCTTCCACGAATCGTTCCAGTTCCAACGTGTATGCATCGTGGAACAAATCCACATTGAGACGGACCGTTTCCGACCCGATCCCGGCGGCGGTATAACTCGTGGCGCTTGAAGCCTGCGGGCCGCCCGCGGTGACCATCCCGGCCGAGCCGAAGACTTCCCCGCGAACGTCGTAACCATAGAGTGCATTGAAGTTCGCTTCGGCCACGGCGACAGCCCCATTGTTGTAGGTCACTGTCACCACGGCAGTGTCCAAGAGCCCGCCAGCCTTGGCTTGCGGCGCCACGAGCGCGTCGGCCACCGCGTGGACCTTGACCGGAACCGCTCCTGGATTCAGCCAGTTGAGGGTGTCGAAGTCATGGATCAGCGTCTCCAGGAAAATTGTCCCCGGTGCGATCCGCTCCGGATGAGCCAGGCCCGCCGCGGTTCCCGGGTCCCGCGTCAGGGAGCGCAGGAGCTGCGGAACTCCCACGGCACCGTCGTCGATCAACTGCCGCGCGGCGGCAAAGTCTGCTGCGTAACGGCGGTTGAACCCAAATTGAAGAACGACGCCGGCAGCCTCCGCGGCCTGAATGGCGCCATCGATTTCCTCGATAGTGCGAGCACCCGGCTTTTCGCAAAAGACATCCTTGCCGGCCCGGGCCGCGGCTTCGGTGAGCTGCGAATGGAACCGGACGGGGGTCGAGATCAGGACGGCATCAACGTCGGGGTCATCCAGCACATCCTGCGGATCCGCGGTGATTTTTGTGACCCCCAGGTGGCCAGCAAGGGCCTCAACGGCGGGAATCGCCGGATCGGCAATGGCTTCCAGGCGGGCTCCGGGGATGCGGCGGGAAATGGACTCGGCGTGGAAATTGCCGATCCAGCCCGCACCGATCGCGGCGACCCGAACCGGCCGGTTCTCTGCGACCGGATGCTGTCGATAAGTCATAGTTGCTCCTTGGGCAGTGGATTGGGGAATCTAGATCGTTCTAGTCACCCCAATATTGGCATGCCTAAGGCTCGTAGTCTAGATCGTTCTATACACTGATTTCTTGGAGCTACTTGAGGGAGGACCATGGCCGAACAGCATCGCCGCCCCACCCTGATGGACGTGGCAGCGGCAGCCGGAGTGTCCCGTGCACTGGTGTCCATCGTGATGCGCGGCGCACCGGGGGCCTCGGAATCCACGCGACAGAAAGTCCTGGAGGCCGCGGAGCAGCTCGGCTACCGGCCGGACAGCAGGGCGCGGTTGCTCCGAAGCTCGCGCACCAAGCTCCTGGGGGTCAGCTTCTCCATCTCACACCCCTTCCATGCGGAACTGGTGGATGCCGCCTACGGAGGGGCTGAAAGTCGGGGCTATGACATCGCCCTCAGCGCCGTAACCAGTGGAAGGTCAGAGGCCAGCGGTGTGCAATCGCTCCTGGATCTCGGCTGCGAGGCGCTCATCCTGATTTCGCCCACCCTGAAGGAAGACGAACTGACCGGTTACGCTAGGCGTGTCCCGGTGGTGAGCCTGCTGCGCGACGACGTCGGCCAAGCTGTGGACTCGGTCAGCAGCGACGACCACGCAGGCATAAGGCTCGCCGTCGAGCACCTCGCCGCTTTGGGGCACCAAAAGATCGTGCATGTCGACGGCGGCACCGCCGTTTCTGCCGCTCCCCGCCGCGCGGAATTCAACAGGGAGATGGAACGCAGGGGCCTTGAGCCGCGGGTCATCCCAGGCGGACCTTATGAAGAGGACGGCCTGCGCGCCTGTGAACTATTGAGGGCGGAATGCCCGACGGCGGTGGTCGCCTTTAATGACCGGACCGCCTTGGGCGTTATGGAAGGCCTGCGGGCAGCGGGACTGCGCGTACCAGCAGACGTATCCGTAGTCGGCTACGACGACAGCCAATTCGCCAGGCTGAGTTACGTTCAACTCACGTCGGTAAGCCAGGACGCGCCGCTACTGGCGGAGGCCGCCGTCGACGTCGCCGTTGGACGGCTGGAAGGCGAGCAGCCGCCGTCGCACGTTATCCGGACGCCGCACTTGGTTGTCCGCACAACGACGGCGCCGGCGGCCACGAATCCGTGAACCGCCGGCGCCGCAATGAATTAAGCCGCAAGGAATTTAGTCGCGAGGAATTCAGTTGCCTCGGGGCCTGGACCGCTACACATTGACAGATTCGGGCGCACCCAACGCCAAGCGCGCGAATTCCCGGTCGTGTCGGTCCGCGGGCGGTATGAATTGGCCCTTGCTCAACACCGTAATTCCGGAGTCCGTGACAGCGAAGCCGCGCCGCCGATCATGGTCCGGGTCAAGGCCAATAGTGGCCCCGGGTGGAACGGAGACATTCTTGTCCAGGATTGCGCGCCTCACGATGGCGCCCTCCCCCACCCTGACGTTGTCCAGCAGAACCGAATCGGTGACCCGGGCGCCGCTTGCGATGAAGACGTCGTGGGACAAAACGGAGTTCTCCACGAACCCGCCGGAGACAATGACACCGCTGGACACTACCGAATCCACTGCCGTGCCCACAGCCCCGTTCACGCCGCGGACCATCTTGGCTGGCGGGGACGCACTCTGCCGGGTGTAGATGGGCCACTCGGAGTTGTAGAGGTTGAAGATCGGCGTTGGCGAGATCAGGTCCATATGCGCTTCGAAGTACGATTCGATGGTGCCTACGTCACGCCAGTAGTTGCGGTCCCGTTCAGTGCCACCCGGGACGTCGTTACTGGTGAAGTCGTAGACAAAGGCCTCGCCACGGTCCACGAAGTAGGGAATGATGTCGCCGCCCATGTCATGCTTGGTGTCCCCGCGCAGGGCGTCGCGCTCCAGGGCTGCTTCCAGCGCGTCGGCGTCGAAGACGTAGTTCCCCATGGACGCCAGGAATTGCTGGGGATCGTCGGCCAGGCCCCGGGTTGTGGGCGGTTTCTCCACAAAGGCGGCGATCCTGCTTGTGCCGTTCCCTGAGGCGCTTCCCGCGGGGTCTGCTTGCTCAACTTCGATGACGCCAAACTGGTGGGCCATTGATAGCGGTTGCCGGACTCCGGCCACCGTCGCCTTGGCGCCGGACGCAACGTGGCTGGCCACCATTTGCTCGAAGTCCATGCGGTAAACGTGGTCGGCCCCAACAACGACGACGATATCGGGTTGGGCGTCATGGATCAGGTTGAGCGACTGGTAAATCGCGTTAGCGCTGCCCAGGAACCAGCTCTTGCTGACCCTTTGCTGGGCAGGCACCGACGCGACGTAGTTGCCCAACTGGGCAGACATCCGCCAGGTTTCCGAGATGTGGCGGTCCAGGCTGTGTGATTTGTATTGCGTGAGGACGACGATCTGCCAGAAGCCGGAATTGGTCAGGTTGGACAAGGCGAAATCAATGAGCCGGTAGCCTCCCGCGAACGGTACCGCGGGTTTTGCGCGGTCTCCGGTGAGCGGCATCAGCCGCTTCCCTTCTCCGCCGGCCAGGACTATCGCCAAAACCTTCTTCTTCTTCTTCACGGCCATCCTCACTTCCTCGTGTTGGCGTTGCTAGACAGTATGCACGGATTGGAAGCCGCCCCCGCCAGAGGGGCCCAACGGGGGCGGCTGGCTTTTAGGCGTTGACGATGAGGCCTAGTTCGGCTTTGGTCGCCAGCGCGGGATGCTTCGGGAACACCCGGACGGTGTAGCCGAAGGAGCCCGGGCGGTCGATCACGATCGATCCGGTAAACAGGAAGCGCCCGTTATCCAAGTCTTCTGTTTCCGAGAGCTCCACCAGCTCAACGTTCTCGAGCTCGTCACCGTCCTGGGCCTTGCCGTAGGCAACTTCCACCGTGACGTCCTCCGGGGTGAGGGTGTGCAGGGCGACGTAGGCGTTGACCTGCAGGGAGTCGCCCACCTGGGGTTCCTCGGAGACACCCACGGAGTCCACGTGCTCCACCAGCAGCTCGGGCCAGGCCTCGCGGACCTTGGAAGCCCATGCCGCCAGCTCCTTGGCCACCTTGAACGATTCCTCGCTCGCCTGCCGTCCGGACACTGCCGCGGGGCTGTACAAGATACCCACGTAGTCCTTCAGCATGCGTTCGGCAGAGACTGCCGGGCCGAGGTGGGAAAGGGTGTGCTTGATCATGGACACCCAGTGGGTAGGCACGGATTCCTGGACGGACTGTGACGGCCCCGCAGCACCCGCGCTCTGCGAAACAGTGCTGCCGTAGAACCGGGGGGCTACCTGGGTTTCGAGCAGTTCGTACAGGGCGGCGGCTTCGATGTCGTCGCGTTCGGCCG
>NZ_JAIWYX010000096.1 GCF_020251205.1 Arthrobacter sp. M4 | reverse complement strand
CGGTACCGGCGCTCGAACTCCTCATTGCCCGGGAACTCCGCTTCCTGGTCCGCCGGGATCGTGTTCACATAATCCGTGGTCGTGACCCCGCCGTAGGAGTCAGTCACGCCAACATCGATCCGGGCACGCTGCAACAGGCTCCGCATAATGAACTGGGCACGCTCGGTACCCTGCTCCCGGATCAACGCATCCAGAGACTC
>NZ_JAIWYX010000095.1 GCF_020251205.1 Arthrobacter sp. M4 | reverse complement strand
CGCCGAAGCCGGCCTGGCCATCTACAACGGCCTGGACCACGACGCCCGCACCGCCAAAGCCCAGGCAGCAGAAACCCAGGCAGCAGAACCCCTGGCCACCGAGGCCAGCATTACAGAGGCAGACTCCGCGAACACCGCTGCCCAGGCCCTGGCACAGGCGGCGGCCAACACCGCGGCGCGGGCAGGCGGAACCGGGATCCTTCA
>NZ_JAIWYX010000094.1 GCF_020251205.1 Arthrobacter sp. M4 | reverse complement strand
GGCACGGCCCGGATGGTGCCAAATCCGCCTGCAGCCGCCAGTGCATCTCCCAGATCATCGAGGATTTTGTCGGCTTCCTCGGGCTGCTCAACGCCATGGATGGTTAGCACCGGTCCTCGCGGGCTGGCGGCGACGCCGCCTGGTGCAATTCTCGGGCCCGTGGGTAGGTCCAAAGTATCGCGAGTTTTCGTCAGAATCTCCTGG
>NZ_JAIWYX010000093.1 GCF_020251205.1 Arthrobacter sp. M4 | reverse complement strand
ACCTGGCGGTAGATCTTGAACCATCCGGCGCCGTCGACGCGGGCCGCTTCGTCCAGCTCCTTGGGGATCGACTCGAAGTACTGGTGGAAAAGGTAGATCGAGAACGCGTTCGCGACGAACGGGACGATTTGGACATGGTAGGTGTCCAGCCAGCCAGTGGTGAGTGAGAGGTTGAAGCCGTCGACCTCGAGCGCCGGCAACTGGTT
>NZ_JAIWYX010000092.1 GCF_020251205.1 Arthrobacter sp. M4 | reverse complement strand
CAGTAATGATGGAATTGCTGTGCTGCCGTGTGGCTCTATCCGTTGCTGACACCTCATGGGTTGTCTTCACAATGATCCGTCCACGGCAACACAGCTGCAGTAAACACGGCGGCCAGATGGACATGACCTCAGGAGCCTGTTCCGAAGAGTCCCATTACTGTCTTGTCTGCCCACCCGGCCGGCGTGCCCCTTTCCCACGCATGCAAC
>NZ_JAIWYX010000091.1 GCF_020251205.1 Arthrobacter sp. M4 | reverse complement strand
TCCTGAACTATCCCGACCGAATAGAACCCCACCTAAACCGATAAGAATTCCACCCCACGTACACAAACAACTTGACAGGCTCCGCGCCCTGGCCCGCGCGGAGGAAGCCATCACCGAGGAACTGAACACCGAGGAATTATCCCGGCGGCGTGGGTCCCAGCCGGTGCGGTTCGGCGGGAACGAGGCCCACGCCCTGGCCGTGTCCGAGGTCGCCAC
>NZ_JAIWYX010000090.1 GCF_020251205.1 Arthrobacter sp. M4 | reverse complement strand
GGCTCGGAGTTCATCAACGAGCACCTGCTGGCCTACTGCCACGCACACCAGATCACCTTCACCCGCTCCCGGCCCGGCAACAAGAACGACGGCGCCCACGTGGAGCAGAAGAACTTCTCCCGGGTCCGTGAGCTCGTCGGGTACCTCCGCTACGACACGGCCGCGGAACTGGGCAAACTCAACGAAATCTGGGAACTGGACCGCATCTTCACCAACTA
>NZ_JAIWYX010000008.1 GCF_020251205.1 Arthrobacter sp. M4 | reverse complement strand
GGGTGCGACTTGCCCGCGATGACCAGCTGGATCGGGTGCTTCTTATCCAGCAGCAACGCCTTGAGCCGGTCCGGATCACGCAGCATCAGCGTCAGCCGCTTGTAGGTGGGCACCCGGCGGGCGAAACCAATGGTCAGCACATCCGGGTCCAGCACCGAGTCCGTCCAGCCCAGCTCCGCATCCGCAGCCCCACGCTTCTTCCACGACGCCCGCAAACGACGGCGGACATCATCCACCAACGCACTGCGAAGTGTGCGCCGAAGGGCCCACAGCTCCTTGTCATCCACTGAGTAGACGTTCTCCCAACCGGTGGCATCAACGTCCGTGCTGCCAAAGTGCTTGGAAGCCAAGGCACTCATCTTCGGATCGATCCAGGTGGGGACGTGGACGCCGTTGGTCACGGAGGTGATGGGGACTTCGTTGTGGTCAAAGCCCGGCCACAGACCGGAGAACATCTCCCGGGAAACCTCACCGTGCAGCCTGGCCACACCGTTGGCCCGCTGCGCCAGCCGCAGACCCATCACGGCCATGTTGAACACCGCCGGGTTGCCGCCCTCGTAATTCTCCCGGCCCAACTCCAGGATCCGGCCCACCGGCACATCAGGGGCCAGGCCCGCATCGAAGAAATGCTTGATCTGCACCGCCTCGAACCGGTCAATACCCGCCGGCACCGGCGTGTGCGTGGTAAACACCGTGGACGCCCTGCCCGCGGTCAGCGCCTCCTCAAAACCCAAAGGCTCCTCAGCGGACCCCGCCGCAGGACTCATCAACTCCTGGATCCGCTCAATCCCCAGGAACCCGGCATGGCCCTCATTCGTATGGAACACCTCAGGCGCCGGCGTGCCCGTCAGCCGCTGGAACACCCGCAGCGCCTTCACCCCGCCCATGCCCAGCAACAACTCTTGCTGCAAACGATGATCCCCGCCACCGCCATACAACCGGTCCGTGATCCCCCGCGCCGCATCATCATTAGCCGGCACATTCGAATCCAACAACAACAACGGCACACGCCCCACATCCGCACGCCAAATGTGCGCGCGGAGGGTTCGGTGGTTCGGCAGTGGGAGGGAAATGATCGCCGGCGAGCCGTCGGCTTCGCGCAGGAGCGTCAGGGGCAGGCCGTCCGGGTCCAGCACCGGGTACGTTTCCTGCTGCCACGCATCCCGGGACAGCGACTGCTTGAAATACCCCGCCTGGTACAGCAAACCCACACCGATCAACGGCACACCCAGGTCAGACGCGGCCTTCAAATGGTCACCGGCCAGAATGCCCAGGCCACCCGAATACTGCGGCAACACCTCCGTGATGCCAAACTCCGGCGAGAAATACGCAATACTCCGCGGCGCATCATCACCCAGCCCCTGATACCACCGCGGCTCAGACAAATACCTGTCCAAATCCTCCGCCGCCACACGCACCCGCTCAACGACGTCGCTATCCGCGCCCAGGGCACCCAGTTTGTCGCGGTTGATCAAACCCAGGAAGGTCAGTGGATCGTGGTTGCTTTCCTCCCAAGCCTCCGGCTCCAGGGACGCGAACAATTCACGGGTGGGCAAGTGCCACGACCAGCGAAGGTTCTTGGCCAACTTTGCCAGTGATGCGATGGATTCCGGGATGACTGTGCGGACACTAATCCGGCGAATAGCCTTCATTTTGCCACGCCCCCGTCCACTGGGACGTCGGCGGATTCGACGGCGGCCAAAACTTTGTTGTTTTCCATAATTACCTCCGAGAGGTTTCTTTCATTCATTGGGGGATGCGAGCCAAGCCAACGGCAGGAGCTTGGGGAACTCCGAATGCGCTGAGCGGCTGGGAGCATTGAGGGGCTGCGCGGCCATGCGGCCGGCGCCAAGGCGTAATTGCTGAGGCTCGCGCCGCAGGAGACGAAGCTGGCGCTGTCGGTGAGTGCCGTAGTCGTACTTGTCCGCCTGCTACGGCGCCTCGGCAAGGGAAAGAGTTCCAAGGGAGCCAGGCGCAAGGGAACGGGCAGCAAGGAGTCCAAGGGCCGCGGGATAGGTGGCGGGCATAAGGGGTGCTGCCGCGAGTTCGCTCACATGTCGCCAAGCTGCCGCCATGGTTCCCGGCTGGAATCGACTGCGTCCACGCATCGTGGCTACCTCCTGCTACCTGCGGATTAGAGACGATCCGCCGCGGTTGTGCCAGGAGGAAATCTCAATTGCTCTATATCGACGCGCCTTGTCGACGCGGTTCGATACCCGACATTAGGAGGGCTTGCCCGAGTGTGTCAAACGTCACATTGACTATGACGCGACCATGACTCATAAGGATCGGAGCACGGCATGCAGCGACATGTGACGTCATATGACCGTCCGGCGTCACAAAACAGACGTCACATGCCCGAGCGGTATGACATGGGGGCGGCCATCAACGGGCTCAGCCACAACGTGGGGCGTCCACGCCAAAGACGTCGCGTAGACGATCCGGAGTAATAACTTCCGCCGCAGTACCGATCGCGGTTCCTCGGCTAAATGCTTCAACGGGCAGTGACCACGTAGCCGTTCCTGCTCTCATGAAAGTCTTAGGAGCCGAGCACTGGCACTGTGTTAACGCCGGGTGAAAACACTGCCGGTTTTGCCGACCTAAACACAGCCAGTAGGGGTCGGATAGATTCCGAAGAAGTATGGACCTGAGATTCGTGAGCGGCGTTGCCGATGCTCGCGAAGGCGATGCCAGATCATCGAACCGGGCCTCTGCGATCCGTCATGTCGCCGGACTGTGGCGGATGAGCCTGCGGGATCCCGAACTAGCTGATCACGGGATCCCGCGGCTTCTGTACCTGCTTGACGTATCTGATCCTCCTCCGAGGAGGCCGGGCACCCAAGGGCGAATTTGCCAACCGACAATGATCCGCCCCGGGGGCCTTAGCTCTGACTCGAAGTCACCGTGCAGTCCGGTGTCAGTGGGAGAAGTTTGATGAGATCTCGGCGAGGGTGCGCCCCTTCGTCTCAGGCGCGAGCCATTGCGAGAGGACTGCGCCGAGTAATGCGACGGCGGCGGCTACGACCATGCTTGGGCCCATGCCGATGTTGCTGATCGCCCATGGCAGGGCGAAGGTGCCGAGTGCGGCTCCGATGCGGCTGAAGGCCGCGGCGAAGCCCATGCCGATGCCGCGCAGGTGGCCGGGGAATACCTCGGCCGGGTAGACCTGGGTCATCGTGGTGTAGCCGGCATTGAAGTAGGAGAAGGCGAGAAACAGGACGAGCACGAGGATCGCTGGTGCGTTCGCCCAGACTCCGATGATCAGCAGGATGCCTGCGCAGAGCCACTGCCCGGGGACGGTGAGGATTCGGCGGCCGAGCTTGTCAATCAGAAGCACGGTGGTGACAACGCCCGTGACCGCAAGTGCGGACAGGCCGACTCCACCGGCCCAGCCGCCGCCGAAGCCGAATTCGTTGAGCACCTCGTCCGCGAAGGTCGCGATCGCGAAGTACGGAGTGACCGCGCAGAACCAAAACCTGCGGTGAAGAGGGTGGTGCGCCAGTACTGCCTCGAGAACAGCATTCCGAAGGAGGCGCCCTTGATTTTGGTCCTACTCTCCGCGGCTTGGGCCTCCTGGAGCATCCTCAGATCGATCTCTTCGGTGATGCTGTTGTGCATCTGGGGCGATTCGACGTATCTGCGTGCGATCGCGAGTGCTTCCTCACGCCGTCCCTTCGTAATGAGCCAGCTCGGCGATTCGGGGAGGCCCAAGCGGGCGAGGAACAGGACGAATGCGAGTATCGTGCTCGTGCCGATTACGATGCGCCATGGGGTGCCGGCGTCGTGCAGGAGCGTGCCGATGATGAATGCCATCATGAAACCGACGTACCAGGCGATCAGAGTCAGCCCGAGCAACCGCCCGCGAAGCTTTGGAGGGGAGAACTCTGATAGCAATGGCCCACCGATTGAGTACTCGCCGCCGATCGCGACGCCCATGAAGAACCGGATGGTGGCCAGCTGGATCACGGCCCCCTCTCCGGAGGTTACGAAGAACTGGGCCGCCGAGGCGACCAAGAACAGGGCCATGTCCACGAGGAACATGGGCTTGCGTCCGAACTTGTCAGTAGCCCAGCCGGCCAGCGGGGAGCCGACGAAGATACCAACCAGCGGGCCTGCAGCGATCATGCCCAGAGATAGTGCGTCGAGCTGGAGATCTGACCGCATGAGTCCGGTGACAGGGCCGATGATTCCGAGGATGTACCCGTCGAGGAACATCCCGCCGATGAAAACAGCGACAAGCCGCACCATGAAGCGGCGTTTGAACCTGGAGCTGGTCTCTTTTGATATGGAGGGGTCGACGGAGACCGTCGTACTGGTCGGATGGATCATTGAGATTTGTTCCCTTCTGGCTTCAGCGCAAACCGCTGACGGCACAAGAGCGCCGTTTGCTAGATGCACGGATAGCCGCAGCCCTTAGCGACCGGTGGACGAGGCCGGCTGGCTCGATGCCAGCCGATATGGCCGCGCAGGACTCGCGAGATGATTTGGGCGTCGTCATGTATCACTGCTCTAAATGTGACATATGACTCATATATCAGAACTCTAAGGGTGCGATCCGCCCCGGTCAAGAGCTTGACAAGTTAGTTGGATGGATTCGTCGACTCCCACCGGGGCCTGTCTGAACCGGCGCAGGTTCCGTGCAGCGGTCATACGAGTTGCGGGGGCGCGTAGACCCGGACGCTTCCCGCTTTCGCGGCCTACATAGGTTAGTTCCGGGCCTTGGCCGTACTGTCCCGCACTGTCAGCGCTGCCCCTGCAAGGGACTGAAACCCACCAGGGTCTTCGCCGCGGAGGCGCCTGACCAAGAAGTCAGCGGCAAGGCGACCCATGGAACGCGGCTCAGCTGTCGCCGTCGTAAGTGGCGGGACGCTGCGTTCAGCGAAACCGTCGCTGGTGTTGATGGCGATGACGGACAGGTCGCCCGGAACCATCCAACCCTGGCGAGCGGCAGCCACCAGCAGTCCAGCGGTGGCCGCCTCATTGACGGCGATCAAGCCGGTGGTCTCCGGTGCCGCCTCCAGGATCCGCTCGAAGACTTCGCGACCGCCGGCCAGCGTACTCGCGGCGGGAAAAAGCCTCACGTGGACACCGTGTCTTTTCGCGGCGGCGTCCACGGCATCGCGCGACCTGACCATGGGTCCGTAGCCCGTATCCAGGGATTCCTGCGAATGCGTCATAAGGGCGATATTACGGTGGCCGAGGCTGGCTAGGTGGGCGACGGCGAGTTCGCCAATAGCCTCAAAATCGGCGTCAACAAAGGACCGTCCTGCTGTTTCCAAAGGACGTCCGATCATCGTGAAGGGAACTCCCATTTCTTCCAGGAGGGGTACCCGCGGGTCCCGGGAGCGGATCTCCATCAGGATGATGCCCTCCACGAGGCCCTGCGCCACGACGCGCCTGATCTCCTCCACGTCGTCCACTTCGATGGGCCACAGCAGCAAGTGATAGCCGTGGGCGCGGGCCTGTTCAACGGCGCCCTGGACATATTCGAACTCCGTGATGTTCATGCCATGCTCGCCCACGGGGAAAATCAGCGAAACAATCCCTGTCCGCTTGCCGGCGAGCCCCTGGGCCAACAGGTTGGGTGTGTAGCCGAGCTCAGCCATGGCCGCCAGGATGCGTTCCCGCGTTGCGGGAGAAATCGGTCGGGCACCGCTGAGGACGTACGACACCGTGCTCCTGGACACGCCAGCAAGGCGCGCAACATCGGCCATGGTTGCCAAAGCAATTCCCCTGTGAATTTGAGTGTGATCTCAGCCACTGTTACATACGGACGGCATGCCACGCGAGTTCCCGGCTCAGCCCCCTTGTGTTGGCAGCACGGGCCACTGGGAGTCGTCGGAGATTCGCTTGTTTTCCCGTGGGCAAGTGAGCGGGCCCGGAGTCTGGTCCACCAGTTCCGGCGGTACCAGCGCCTTGAATTCTTCAGTCAGGATCAGGTCCACGGACGCGTCGGTCCGCGCGTCCTGGAAGTAGTCCGTGCCAGCAAGGTTCCGCTGGATATTGAAGGCAGCGGCCTGCCCGCCGGCCCCGGAGACCACTACGCCCACGCCACGATAGCTCGTGCCCTTGTTGCTGACCTCCACTACCTTGTAGCCGCGGGCCACAAACTGGTCCGCCACCGACTTTGCAAGCCCCGGTTTGGACGTGGCATTAAAGACATTGAGGCTGACCTTGTCGTTGGGCAGGTAGTCGAACACCGCTTTGGGACAGAGAGCCGCCGGTTCGCGGGATTCGACGGCGGCAGGCACCTTGATCTGCCCGCTCATGACGGCGAGGGCGCCCACAACACCGGCCGCGATCAACCCCAACAGGAGGGCGAGCACGATGCTGTGGCCCAGGCGCCGGCGGAAACGGCCGGGATGGCCGTCGGATGGGGTGTGTGCGAGCAGCGTAGCGCGTAGCTCCGGTCCGGTTACAACTCGGTGCCCATGCAGGTGCATAGCGTCCTTCGGCTTCCTGGCCATCGCTGCTCCTTCCGCCTGCGCCCTTATCTGTTCAACGTGCACCTACCAACCCAAGTGGCGTGGCCGCACGGAATCTAATCGTCCAAAACCAACACCCTTGCGTGGATTGCTGAGCGCTGATGGAGCGCCGTGCGAACGGCCCGGTGAAGCCCGTCTTCCAAGTACATGGTGCCGTGGTAGAGGACAACGTGCGGGAAGAGGTCACCGAAAAACGTGGAGTCCTCGGCAAGCAGGGCCTCCAGGTCCAAAGTCCGTTTGGTGGTGACCAGTTCATCCAGCCGGACGGGCCGAGGCGGCAATGACGCCCAGTCCTTGGGCGTGTTGTAACCATGGTCGGGGTACGGGCGTCCCTCGCCCACAGCTTTGAAGATCACCCTGCCAGCCTAGGAAATTTGCCAGTCCATGTGAACTTGTGACCCGCGGCACAAGGCGGTTGTAGCCAAACGGTAATCATGTGTCGGACCGTATCGGCTCTCCGTCAGTCCGCATGGCAACTGACACAATAGTGCTATGACTGCTACCACGCCTGCGGCCGCGAAAGTCGCGACTCCTCCCTTGGCTTTGCTCCTTGACGTAGATGGACCGGTGGCCAGCCCGGTCACGCGTGATGTGAAGCCGGAGATCATCGCCGACCTTGTAGCCCTGGCCACGGCAGGCATCCCTGTGGTCTTTAATACCGGCCGCTCTGATTCGTTCATCCGGGAACAGGTCATGGGTCCGATGATCGCTGCAGGCATGCCTCCGGGAACCGTCATCCACGCCATCTGCGAGAAGGGTGCGGTCTGGTTCAGCTACACGTCCGCGGGTCCGGGGCCTGTGCATGTCGACCATGAGCTGGCTGTTCCCAAGGCTTACGGTGACGATGTCCGCCGCATGGTGGCAGAGGACTACTCCAGCCATATGTTCTTCGACGAGACTAAACGGGCCATGGTGTCCGTGGAGCAGCACCTCGACGTTCAGAGCGAGGACTACCTCGCGGAGCAGAAGCTCTTCGACGCCGAGGCATTGGATTTGATGGGACGGCATGGGCTGTCCGGCGCGAGGTTGGACCACCACTCCCCCGCGTCCGATGACACGGCCGACTACCGCCTTGACCCCACCATCATTTCAACGGACATCGAGTCCGTTCGGCTCGGCAAGGACCTGGGTGCCAGCCGCGCCGTCGAACTTCTTGCCGCCCAGGGGATTACGCCACAGGCCTGGGTCACCGTGGGTGATTCGCGGACGGACTACGCCATGGCAGACTGGCTGCATCACAACGACCACTCCGTCCAGCACGTGGATGTCCGTCCAGCCGACGGCATTCCAGTAAAGCCCTACGAAGTCCTCACTGCCGCCGATCTGGGGCTGGGCGAGGATGTAATCCACGACGATGCCGGCGGCGCCTTCCTTCGCAACTGGCGTACAGCCCATTCGGGCTGACAGCCCGCCCATCATTCCATCCATCTCTACAGCACCAGGGAGGACAGCCATCACTCAGCAACAAGTCCAGAGCATGGTTTACCACGGTGGTCCCGCGTCCGACGACGACGGCGCCATTGCAGAGGCATCGTCGGCTGCCGCCGTCGCGCGGCTTAAGACGCGCGACGACGTCGTCCGTCACAAAGGGCGATATGCGCTGCTCAACAGGGAGCGCACACCCCAGCAGGCGATGGTGGAGGACTTGTTGTTCGTTCGCTCAGTCCTGAGCGAAGCGGAGATCGACTTCATCCTGGTGCGCGGCAACGATCACCGACCCGTGATCGCGGTTGACTGGAAAGACCGCAAGGAGCTCCGGGACGCACTCGTTGAAGCCTGCTGGAATGAGCCGTTCTATTCCATGACGGTGGATTCCAAGAAGAAGTCCTCAGTCTTAGTGGCGGATGGCGAACTCTCACACAATCGCAAGGCCCGCATCTTCCGCCTGTACCGTCCACGTCTGGAGCCGGAGGGCGGCCTTGCCTACGGCGCATCCCTGGGTGTGCAGTTGGAACTGTGGAGCTTCGAGGGCAACCAAGTGACACTCCCCGTGGAGAACTCCCTCACCCGGCGAACCATGTTTGCCCACGAAGCCGTCCGAGGCACCGTCCAGCGCCACGGCCACACCTGGCCCACCATCGAGAACATGTTCGCGGACCACGCAAGCGACATCCGCTTCGACATCGACATTGTGTTCTCCTGGGTGGATGGCAACGACCCTGCGTACATCGCCGCCCGCCGGGCACGTGAAGCCGGAACTGTCCTGGGCGAAGGAGACGCACACGAGGCACGGTTCCGGCAAATTGACGAACTGAAGTATGCCCTCCGTTCGGTGTACATGTTCGCCCCGTGGATTCGCCGCATCTTCATCGCCACGGATTCCAATCCGCCGGCGTGGCTGGCGGAGCATCCGCAGGTGACCATCATCCGCAGCGAGGAGTTCTTCAGCGATCCCGGGGTGCTTCCGACGCACAACTCGCAGGCCGTCGAATGCCAGCTCCACCACATCAAGGACCTGTCGGAGCATTTCCTCTACTCCAACGACGACATGTTCTTCGGCCGCCCGGTTGGCCCGGACATGTTCTTCACGCCCGGCGGGATCACCAAGTTCATCGAAGCGGACACGCGGATCGGGCTGGGCGAGAACGACGCGGAGCGCAGCGGCTTCGAGAACGCGGCCCGGGTCAACCGCAAACTACTGTGGAACCGCTTTGGCCGAATCACCACCCGCCACCTGGAGCACACGGCGGCTCCCATTAGGCGGAGCGTCGTGGCTGAAATGGAACAGGAATTCCCCAATGAATTTGCGCGCACGGCGGCCAGCACCTTCCGCGCTGCGGACAACATCTCCGTGACCAATTCGTTGTACCACTACTACGCCCTGTTGACGGGCAGGTCCGCGACGCAGACAAACGCCAAGGTGAAATACATCGACACCACCCTGTGGTCCGGCCTGCACTACCTGCCGACGCTGCTTGCCAAGCGCAACGTGGACTTCTTCTGCCTGAACGACGGCAGCTTCCCCGAGGTGTCAGCCGCGGAACGACTGGAGCTGGTCACGGATTTCCTGGAAAAGTACTTCCCCGTCAAGGCACCCTGGGAAAAGTAAGTACCCTCCTAGCTGCCGGTGAGGACCGGCGCCGGCGTGTTGCGGCGGTGCGATGTCCGGCCGGAGTCTTCGGGAATCCGGATGCCGGCGGCGGCAAGCCGCTCCTGGGTTTCCTCCGGGCTGACGTACTCGCCAACCGTGGGTGAAGCCCCAATAGGCACCACCGAATGCACCACTGTATCCGCGTAGACGTGGACTAGGTTGAATGCCTGGGCACCGTCCCGGCCGCGAGTACCGCCTTGGGCGACATTCAGGTCCTGGGTGTAGCAGCTCGCCGAGGCCACGGATACCGGGATTCCGGCGAACGTGGCGGTGGTGGAGTAATGCAGGTGTCCACCCAGGATGGTGCGTACATCGGTGCCACGAACAACGTCCGCCAACGCACCCTGTCCACGAAGCTCCACCAGCACCGCCAGGTCCAGGACGCTGGGAATGGGCGGGTGGTGCAGGGCCAGGATGGTGCCGTCGGGCGCCGGGGTGGCGAGTTCCTCGGCGAGCCATTCCAGCTGTTCCTTGCTGATTTCGCCGTGGTGGAAGCCGGGCACGGTGGTGTCCAGCGTGATGATGCGCAGCCCGTCCACAGAGTAGCTGTGGTCCACGGGTTCATTCGTTCCGGGCTGGTCCAGAAGGCCTGTCCGGAAGTTGGCGCGGTTGTCATGGTTGCCCATTGCCCATACGACGCGGGCACCCATCAACGCGCAGGCGGGGTCCACGATCGCACGGAGCTTTGCGTAGGCCTCGGGCTCGCCTTGATCGGCGAGATCGCCGGTGAAAACCACCGCGGCAGGACGCACACCGGAGGAGAGGACTTCTTCAAACAGCTGGATGAGCTGGCCTTCACTGTCCACAGCCCCATAGAGGGCCTCCGGTCCACCCAGCAAGTGGGGGTCACTGATGTGCAGTACGACGTGTCTCGGCCGAGGGTACTCGGCCTCAATGATCTGCATTACAGCCTTATTTCATCTGTGGGAGACGGCGCCTCCCGTTCAATCCCCAGTTACATTTATGAAACCAGACAAAAGGCAAACACGGGGCAAACATTGACCGGAATGTTTCAAAATTCGGGAAATTCGAGTACATATACTGGGTATTCATTCGTTAATTCGGCGTGTCCCATCCAGTACTCACTTGCCTCTGGCGCCTCAGCTGATGGCGTCCTCAACTGCCTCAATAAGCTCAGCGTCGTCAGGCCCGACGGCGGACGGGAACCTGGCCAGCACGCTGCCGTCCCGCCTCACAAGGAATTTCTCGAAGTTCCATTTCACGCGTTGCGGAGCATCCTCACCCGCGGCGGTCAGCGCCGCGTAAAGGGGGTGCTGCTCCTTGCCCACCACCTTGGACTTGGCAGCGAGCGGGAAAGTGACGCCGTACGTGGTTGAGCAGAATTCTGCGATGTCGGCGTCCTCGCCGGGCTCCTGGCCGCCGAACTGGTTGCAGGGCACTCCTAGGATCTCGAAGCCCCTCGCCCGGTAGCGGCCGTAAAGCTCCTCGAGTCCGGCATATTGCTTGGTGTGGCCGCATTTGGAAGCGACGTTGACCACCATTACCGCTTTCCCCTCGAACTGCCCGAATTCCGCTTCAGTGCCGTCGTTCATGGTCAGCGGGATGCCGTAGAGAGGTGAAGTCATGGTGTGGGTTGGGTCCTCGGAACGTAGGGCGGGCGGACAACAGCCAACAATTCTACTTGGGCTACTTGGTGTTGCTGGCCGTCGCTGTGGCCGTGGTCTGCTCTACGGAGCCCGACGGCGACGCTGACGTCGTTGCGGACGGCACCACTGGTGCCGGCAGAGGAGCCGGCGGCGCTGTCGCGGGGCTCGACGGCGTGAGGGCTCCGGACGTTGCCGTTGGAGCGGGACTGGGCGCGGACGGCGCGGTGGTCACTGCCGACGTCGGTGTGGCAGCAGGTGTTGGAGCCGTGGTCGGCGGCGTTGGCGTGGCGGTCGGCGTTGGTGTGACGGTCGCAGAGCCGCTGGGCGTCCCCGTTGGCGTGGCAGTCGGCGTCGCTGTTGGAGTAGGCGAACCAGTCGCGGAGCCGCTGGGCGTCCCCGTTGGCGAGCCAGTCGGCGTCGCTGTTGGAGTAGGCGAACCAGTCGCGGAGCCGCTGGGCGTCCCGGTCGGCGAGCCAGTCGGCGTCGCTGTTGGAGTAGGTGTCCCAGTCGCGGAGCCGCTGGGCGTCCCGGTTGGCGAGCCAGTCGGCGTCGCTGCTGGTGTCGGCGTAGGAGCCGGCCGCTCAAGTTCGCCGCCACCTACGCTCGGTGACGAGGGGTCCACAACCGGAACGGCCCAGACGGGCGTCGTCGGTGATGGTGTGTTGCTTCCGGGCGCGTAGCTGACCATCGGGATGTCGTCCAGCGAATCAACTTGTCGGATGGGCAGGAGCGTCCAGTTCATGGGGTTCGTGTGGAGACCGTTGACGATGGTCTCGAAGTGGAGGTGGCAGCCGGTGGAGGAGCCCGTTGTGCCAACGCGGGCAATCACCTCGCCCACCCGAACCGACTGGCCCGTGGTCACCCCGATGCCCTGCAGGTGGTTGTACGTGGTGATCAGCCCGTTGCCGTGGTCGATCTCCACCCGGTTCCCACCGCCCCAGGGGTGCCAACCAACGGCCCGCACCACGCCGGCGTCGGCTGCGTAAACACGGGTTCCGCAAGCCGCGGCGAAATCCTGACCCCAGTGGAACTCCCCGGCGACACCAGTGAAGGGGTCCACGCGAAGTCCATACGGCGAACTCGGGCTTAGGACCTCCAGTGGAGCACTGAGAAAGCCAGCTGAAGGACGCTTTAGGTCCGCTGAAGCCACCGTCAAACGGTGGGTTCCGTCCTTCGCGATGGTCTGGACGGGCGATCGCTCGAAGGACACGATGGCCGCAGGGTCGGCGCGGACGACTGTTACGGGAGTTGCCGCAGCGGATGGAATGACGGAAGAGGTCACGGCCGGAGCGGCACCGGGACTTCCGGTTTCCAGCAGCACCGGAGCAACAACACCACTGGCATCGGACCCATCGGCGCCAGCGGGCAGCACGGTCCACGACTGGAAGCCATAGCTCAACAGCGCAGCTCCGGAGATCAGAACCGCCGTTGCTGCCCGGCCGAACCATCCAGACCGCCCTAGGCGGTCATAAAGGCCCGTCTCCTGGTGTTTTCCCACTGCCGAACTCCCCGATGAAGCCATTGCCGGAAAACCGCAGTCCGGCAAGCTTCATCAATTGTGGCGGCAAGTCCAGCCAAAAGGAAACAGCGCGGCTCGAACAGGGGGCTGTTAGTTTGCTGTGAATCGGGCTCAGCCCAGGTTCTCTTTGAGAAGATTGCGGTGTTCCACGGCGGCGGCAGCGTACAGCGTTCGGCCCGCTTCGGTGAGTTCCAGGAAGAGTGACCGGCGATCATCGGCGCAGGACAGGCGGGTCAAGAGCCCCGCCTTCTCAAGCCTGTCAACCACTTTGGAGACGGCGCTTTGGGACATGGGAGTGCGTTCGCCCAGTTCCTTCATGCGGCAATGCGGCTGCTCGTTCTCGGCCACAAGATCCAGGATCTCGAACTCGTTGAGTCCGATATTGAACTTGGCGTCCAGCACCCGATCCAGTGCGCATGACGTGCGGAAGTACGCGTCCTGGATGCTGCGCCATTGCTCAACCAGCTGGCGGTCCTTCGTCGTTGCCATGCCCCCCATTCTAGGCGACCAGCGATTTAAAGTCCACGTCATAAAATTCCACGTCATATTCCTTGTCATTGAATGACGCGTCATATAGCTTGGTTGCCATGACATCACCCACCACCCTCGAACGAACAGCCGAACCGATCGCCTCGGCCATTCGCTGGACCCGCACCCAATGGCTCCTGCTGATGGTTGTCTGCACCGTCCTGGCCCTGGACGGCCTGGATGTCTCCATGGTGGGCGTCGCCCTGCCGTCCATCGGACACGAACTCAACCTTGGCACCGATTCGCTGCAGTGGATCGTGTCCGCCTACGTCCTTGGCTACGGCAGCCTCCTGCTCCTGGGAGGCCGGCTCGCCGACCTGCTGGGCCGCCGTCGAATCTTCCTTGTCGCCCTGTCCGTCTTCGCGGCCGCTTCGCTGCTGGGTGGACTGGTGAACGACCCAACCGTCCTCATCGCCACCCGCTTCGTCAAGGGCCTGGCTGCAGCGTTCACCGCGCCCACCGGGTTCTCGATCATTACCACCAACTTCGCCGAGGGCCGCGAGCGCAACAAGGCCCTTTCCATCTTCACCACGTTTGGCGCCAGCGGATTCTCGCTGGGCCTTGTGGTGGGCGGCCTGATGACCAGCCTGAGCTGGCGTTGGACCTTCCTGGCGTCCGTGCCGGTGGCCGTGCTGGTGGTAGTCCTTGGCTACTTCTTTATTCCCCGTGACACGCCGGATGCCAAGGACGGTGGCCACGACCTCTGGGGCGCCGTCACGCTGGCGCTCGGCATGCTGGGGCTCGTCTACACGCTGGTTTCCGCACCCGAGCAGGGCTGGGGATCTGTGGCAACAATCGCCGGATTCGTAGTCTCTGCCGCCGTGCTGGGGGCTTTCGCAGTCATCGAGAACAAGGTCAAGCATCCGCTTATCCGCTTCGGCATCCTCCGTGAGGGTTGGGTTGCACGGGCCAACCTCAGTGCAATCGGCCTCTTCGGCTCCTACTTGAGCTTCCAGTTCATCGTCACGTTGTTCCTGCAGTCCGTGCTTGGGTGGAGCCCCCTGGGTATGGCCTTGGCCCTGCTGCCTGCCGGTTTGATTGTCGCCACCAGTGCACCGTTCGCTGACCGCCTCATCAACGTGTTCGGCGCAACCCGGCTCATCCTTACGGGCCTGGTCTCGCTGGGGCTTGGGTACGTGCTGTTCCTTCGTGTTGGCACCACGCCCAACTACGCCCTGGACATCCTGCCTTCCATCATCCTGCTGGGCATCGGCTTTGCCCTGGCCTTCCCGTCGATCAACGTCCAGGCGACCGCCGGGATCAAGGACTCTGAGCAGGGCCTGGCGGCGGGCCTCATCCAGACCAGCACCCAGGTTGGGGCCGCTCTGGTCCTGGCAGTCACCACCGCCATCGTCAGCGGCCACCACGGCAGCGAAGTTCCATCTGCCGCCGCCATGCTGGACCAGTTCCGTCCGGGACTCATGCTGAGTGCCGGCGTCGCGATCGCCGCCTTGCTGGTGGCGGCGGCACCTGCCCGACGCCGGGCGGTCGCCCTGGCCGCCTAAAGGGACCGGTCCCCTAAGGGCACCGGTCGCCACAGGCACCGCGCGCCAAAGGCACCGCGCAGCTCAACGGCCGGACCGCCGTCGGACCCTCAGGGGACCGGCGGCGGTTGCCGTATTTCCACGCCAGCGGACCACTTGCCCTACTCGATTCCGTTCCGGGAGTACTCGTTATCGGCGCGGGATCTGTACATTTGTCGGCTGCCCGATGTCGAATTGAGCATGGAGAATGTGGCCAAGGTCCTGAAGGCTGAGCTTCGGCGCGCCTTCACGGGCCAGCCGGACGTGCCGCCAGACTGGGTGCGGCAGCTCGCAGACGGGTCCGACGCCGGCTATCACCTGCCCGGCTCCGCTGTGTGGGCCGTCCATGGATCCATGTCCACCATCGTTGCCGGGATCCGCGTGCTGTTGATGCAGTCCCTCCATCCAGGCGCCCTGGCAGGTGTTTACGACCACTCCGGATTCCGTCGTGACCCGCTGGGCAGGCTCGCCAGCACCATCCGCTGGATATTCACGGTCACCTATGGATCGCGGGAGGCTGCGGATGCAGCCACGCGAACCGTCAAGCGCATCCATGACAAAGTCCAGGGTTATTACGTTGACGCTCATGGCGCCACGCGCCGCTACTCGGCGAACGACCCGGAATTGCTCCGTTGGGTCCATGTGGCTTATGCAGATTCCTTCCTCGCCGCGCAACGGATCTGGGGGCGGCCGATACCGGGCGGCCCCGATGCCTACGTCCGTGAATGGGCCCAGGCCGGGCGGATGATGGGAATCGAGAACCCGCCGCTGACCGAGGCGGAAGTGAAGGCCGAATTGGACCGCTGGTACGACGCTGGAGACCTTCGTTCTGATGAGCGGTTGGCTGAGACCGTTGCTTTTATGCACCGGCCTCCGTTGCACCCGGTCCTACGGCCCGGGTATCGGATCCTGTTCGCTGCCGCCGTCGCCAGCCTTGAACCGAAGTATCGGGAGCTGTTGGGCCTATCCAAAGCCAAGGTTGGTCCGTTCCCGTTCCCCGCGATCCTCGCAGCGCGCGTGGTGCTGGGAATCATTCGGCTGTCCCTTGGCGGCGTGAGCGCCAGCGAAATGGCGGCCCGAAAGCGCCTTGAAAGGCTCGGTGTGGAAACCCAAAGCCCAACAGCGCGCGACACGGCAGCCCAGGGCTCAGCAATCTAGGGGACTACTGGTTTCCCAACGTCCGGCCTGCCTAAAAGTGAGTACCGAGTAGCCGAGGTACCGACGCACTGGGCGCCAGTTCGAGTACCCGCTACGGATGTGTGCACCTTTCCGCGGCGGTTAACTCGGAGGGAGGGTTGCTTCCCTAAGCCCAAAGGACGTGGTCATGGGAGTCGTTGAGGCTGCAAAAGCTAGGATTGGCGCACGCATGGCGGCTGGCACGGGCAGACGCGCCGTGGCCTTCCTGTGCGGCCTGGCTTTGGCGGTCTCCGCAGCGATGCTGGCCGCTCCCCTCTCTTCAGCCGATACGGCTCCGACCACCCCAGGGATTCCGCCAACCGTCTCGGCTGACGCCCTTCCCACGGTGCAGATTGACGGGGTGGTCTGGCAGCAGGCCATTGTTGGCAACACCGTGTACGCGGTGGGTGCGTTCAGCACAGCCCGCCCGGCTGGCTCAGCTCCCGGGGTTGGGACCACAGCCCGTGGGAACATCCTGGCCTACAACATCACTACCGGGAACCTCATCCCTGGTTTTGCACCCGTCCTGAATGCCGCGGCCTACACGATCAAGGCCTCGCCGGACGGTTCAGTGCTGTACGTAGGCGGGGATTTCACGGACGTCAGCGGGACCAAAGTCTGGCGGACCGCTGCCCTGGATGCCACAACCGGCGCTTTGATCCCCACGTTCCTGCCCAAGATGAATGCTTCGGTCAGGGACATCGCGGTGAGGGGCGGAACGGTGTATCTGGGTGGCCTTTTCACGGCTGTCGGTTCGACGCCCAGGCTGCGGCTGGCGGCGGTGGATGCTGCTGGCGTGCTGGTGGAAAGCTGGGCACCAGCGGCCGAAGGAGGGCGAGTCAACGCCGTCGAAGTTTCGCCTGACGGAACAAAGGTCGCGGTTGGCGGCGCATTCACCTCATTGAACGGTTCCAGCAACCCCGGCTACGGCTTGGGGATGGTGGATGCCGTCACCGGGGCAACCCGGGAGTTCGTGGCAAACTCGGCAATCCGCAACGGCGGACCGGACGCAGGGATCACCAACCTGTCATCAGACGGCACAAACCTGTATGGCTCGGGCTACGTCTTCGGCGGCGGAGGCAACCTTGAGGGGGCTTTCTCGGCCAATTGGTCAAACGGCTCGGTGAAGTGGCTGGAGGACTGCCACGGAGACAGCTACGGAACCCACGCGGCAGGCGCGGCCGTCTATGTAGTGGGCCACGCACACTATTGCGGGAACGTGGGCGGATTCCCGCAGGCCTCGCCACCGTCCTACCAGCGCGCGCTCGCCTTCAGTCGGAACGCTACGGGAGTCCTGAACAGAGACCCCACAACACCCTTCTACGCCAACTGGGCAGGAACTCCGGCGCCCAGCCTGCTGACGTGGTTCCCCGATCTTCAGGACGGTATGTTCACGGGCCAGAATCAGGGTCCGTGGACAGTCACGGGCAACGCAAATTACGTTGTCCTGGGCGGCGAGTTCCCCACTGTCAACGGCACGTCCCAGCAAGGCCTTGTGCGCTTTGCAGTGAAGGCCATTGCGCCTAATGGGCAAGGGCCACGGGCTAATGGGTCACGATTCAATCCCACGGTGCAGTCCCTTGCTCCCGGCACCGTCCGGATCGCGTGGAAAGCCAACTGGGACCGTGACAACGAAAACCTCAGCTACTCGTTGATCAGGGACAACAACGCGGCTGCTCCAATCTATTCAGCAACCGAGGCCTCCACGTTCTGGAACCGCCCGATTATGAGCTACACGGATTCCGGGCTTCCTCCAGGTTCCGTGCACAGCTACCGCATCCAGGCAACTGACCCGTTCGGCAATGTTGCGAGCTCCGAAACACTGACCGTCACTGTTGCAGGCACCGCAGCCGTTGGACCGTACGCGCAACGCGTCTTGCACGACGGAGCGGACGGTTATTGGCGGCTGGGCGGATTCGGCGGACCGGGACTCGACCTCGCAGGCCTCTCCAACGTGGTTCTGGCACCGGGGGTCGCTCCTGGGGTTCCTGGCGCACTGAAGGGCGACGCGGACACTGCCAGCAGTTTTGACGGCACGTGGGCCGGGTATGCCTCAACGCAGACGCCAATCGCGGGTCCGAATATCTTCACGGTTGAAGCGTGGTTCAAGACCACTACTACACTCGGCGGGAAGATCGTGGGATTCGGCGGCTCCAGCTCGGGGAACTCCGACGTCTTTGACCGTCATCTGTACATGGACAACAGCGGCAGGGTCTTCTTTGGCACCAACGGCCCACTGCTGGCCACGCTCAACAGCGGCGCCGCATTCAATGACGGCAACTGGCACCAAGCAACCGGCCAGCTGGGTCCCGGCGGAATGAAGCTTTATGTTGACGGGCAGTTGGTCGCCCAGCGCGCTGATGCCACCTACGGGGAAGCCCGCAGCCTCGGCTATTGGCGGATCGGCGGAGATACCCTGAGCGGCTGGCCGTCCCAGCCTTCCAGCCATTACTTCGCCGGGACCATCGACGACGTTGCCATCTACCCAACGGTCCTGGCGCCGGAAACCGTCGCAGCGCACTACCAGTTCGGGGCGTTTGGCACGCTTGCGCCGACGGCTTCCTTCACGTCGTCAACGTCCAACCTCACCGTGTCGGTCAACGGCCTGGGTTCAAGCGATCCGGATGGCGTCATCACGGCATACACCTGGGACTTTGGTGACTCGACGGGAGGCAATGGAATAGCCGCAAGCCACAGCTACGCCCTGCCCGGGGCCTACAACGTCTCCCTTACAGTCACTGACAACGATGGGGCCACCGCAACAACCACACATAAGGTAACTGTCCTGGCTCCCGCGGGCTCAGGCGTCCCGGGCGGATCAATCCCCATCGCCACCTCCCGTTTCCTGGATACGCGGAAATCCACGGGGGCTGTTCCGGGCGGAGGTACGGTCTCCTTCCAGGCCGCGGGCATGAACGGAGTTCCCGCCAACGCATCCGCCGTGGTTGTCAACCTCACCGTCACCGAAGCGCGGGCCGCGGGCTTCCTCACCGCCTACGCCTCAGGTTCGGAAACGCCCAACGCCTCCAACGTGAACTACGGCCCGGGCCAGACAGTGCCTAACCTCGCCGTTGTGCCGCTTGGACCTGACGGGAAGGTCACCGTCGCCAACACCTCCAGCGGATCCGCGCAGATCATCGCGGACATTTCGGCGTATTTCAAGGGAGGAAACCCGACGGCGGCAGGAGCCTTTGTGGCCATGGCACCTTCGCGGTTCCTGGACACGCGGAACTCCACCGGCCCTATCGCCGGCGGCGGAACGGCCGCCCTCCAGGTGGGCGGTGTGGGCGGCGTTCCCGCAACTGTCTCCGCCGTCGTCGTCAACCTCACTGTCACCGAAACAAGGGCCGCGGGGTACCTCACTGCCTACGGTTCCGGTTCCGCGTTGCCCAACGCATCCAATGTCAACTACGGTCCGGGACAGACCGTGCCGAACCTCGCCGTCGTACCCGTTGGCCCGGATGGCAAGATTGCAATCACTAATACCTCGGCGGGCACTACGCAGCTGGTTGCGGATGTATCCGGCTACTTCCTGTCCGGGGCTCCGGCTGGCTCCGGGGCTTTCGGCAGCATCTCCCCCACCCGCTTCCTGGACACGCGGACGTCCGCGCCGGTGCCCGGAGGCGGATCCGTCACCTTCCATGTTGCAGGCGTTGGCGGAGTTCCAGCCAACGCAGCGGGTGTTTGGGTGAACCTGACGGTCACGCAGCCCACGTCCTATGGGTACCTCACCGCGTACGCTTCCGGCCTCCCGACGCCCGACGCCTCCAACGTTAATTACGTATCCGGACTGACCGTCCCCAACATGGCCTACGTACCGATTGGCCCGGACGGGACCGTTACCATCGCCAACACTGAGCCAGGATGGGGTGCCTCCGTGCAAGTCATCGCGGATGTGGCGGGCTACTCGCTGAAATAGCAGCCCGCCACAAGGGCGTGTGGCTTAGATCAGCGCATCGGTCAGGTGGTTTGGGGTTCCGAAACGGTGGGCGGTGATGCTGACGGCCTGCTCATGCAGGAACGGAAGCATTTCGATGCGGCCGGCGGCGGTGACCTCACCGTGGTAGATCGCTACATCAGGCCGTCCACCCAGGGCGCGGCTCAAGTCAGAACTGTTACCGCCAATCAGGCGGATACGACCGTTGGTCAGGGCGTTGCCCAACGTTGCTACCCTAGCCAGCCACTCGCCGTCGTTCTCTATCCGGGACGAAACCGCAAGCTCGGCGAAGACGGCTGCAACAGCGTCAGGGACAGGGACGGACGAGGAAACGGTGACCCGTGATCCGGCCACGGCACCGGCCGCAACCACACGCAGCAGTTCCGCGAGGCGCCGGCCTTCGGAAAGGCGCACCGTCACAGGCACGGCACGGTAGCGGAAGATGTTGCGTTCCGCGGACAGGCCGGAGACGTCCTTGCGCGTTCCGAATTCCTCGGACCAGGCGGCGGCATCGCTCAGCAGTGCGCGCTTCAGCTCCTCAGCTTCGGATGCCGTCACGTCAGCAGTCATTTCGGCGGCGGCCACAATACGGGCGGCCGGGCCGGTGAGAGTAGCGCCTGGCCTGGGTTCGGGCTGGGCCGGAACCCAGTTGCCCAGGCCGATCAGGTAGTTGGGGCCACCGGCCTTGGTGCCTGCCCCAACAGCGGACTTCTTCCATCCGCCAAACGGCTGGCGCTGGACGATCGCCCCGGTAATGCCCCGGTTCACGTACAGGTTGCCGGCCTGAATGGTGTCCAGCCAGGTACCGATCTCCTCCGAGTCCAGCGCGTGGAGACCTGCCGTGAGTCCGTAGTCGATGTCGTTCTGGATGGCGATAGCTTCTTCCAACGTCTCCGCGGTCATGACCCCCAGCACAGGGCCAAAGAACTCGGTGCGGTGGAAGTAGGAACCACGCTTGACTCCAAAACGGACTCCCGGCGACCAAAGCCTGCCCGAATCGTCCAGCTTGCGTGGCTCAACAGCCCACTGCTCGCCGTCGCCCAGGGTAGTCAGGGCGTTGAGGAGCTTGCCTTTGGCCGGCTCGATGATCGGGCCCATCTGCGTGGTGGCCTGCTCCGGGAAGCCAACGGCCAGCGAACGCGTGGCGTCGATCAGCTGGTTGTGGAACCGCGGCGATTTGGCCACCGAACCCACCAGGATCACCAGCGAGGCGGCCGAGCACTTCTGGCCGGCGTGGCCGAAGGCCGACTGGACGACGTCCTTGGCAGCGAGATCAAGGTCGGCACTCGGCGTAACGATAATCGCGTTCTTACCCGAGGTTTCGGCAAGGAGCGGAAGGTCCGGGCGGAAGGAACGGAACAGTTCGGCGGTTTCGTAGCCGCCCGTGAGGATAACGCGGTCAACGCTCGGGTGGGAGACCAGCTGCGTGCCGAACTCACGCTCCTCGAACTGGACCAGCGCCAAGACCTCGCGTGGAACACCCGCGTCCCACAACGCCTGGACCATCACGGAGCCGGAGCGGCGGGCCTGCTTAGCCGGCTTGATGACGACGGCGGAACCGGCCGCGAGCGCCGCAAGCGTCGAGCCGGCGGGAATCGCCACCGGGAAGTTCCACGGCGGCGTCACCACGGTGAGGTTGGCTGGGACGAATGTGGCGCCGTCGACCTTTTCCAAGTCTTTGGCGCGTTCCGCGTAGTAGTGCGCGAAGTCCACCGCTTCGCTGACCTCCGGGTCGCCCTGTTCTATGGTCTTCCCGGTTTCCGAAGCCATCACTTCCAGCAATTCCGCGCGGCGGGACTGCAGGACGTCACCGGCGCGGTGGAGGACGGCGGCGCGTTCCGCCGCTGGCATGGCGCCCCATGCCTTGCCGTGTTCGACGGCGGTGGCGATGATCCGTTCCAGGTCGTGGCCACTGCGGACGGTGCTTTCCGCGACGATGTCGTCGCCCAGTGTGGAACCCGGTATGCGTTCCAGGATGGCGCGGCCCCATGCACGGTTGGCTGGAAGCGCCGGGTCGGTGTCCGGGGTATTGGCGAAGTGGTCTCTTGGGGCCGGGGCCGGCTGGACGTTCCTGTCCTGGGTGCGGTTCGGCAGCGGGACTGTGTCATCCAGCGCCTCCAAGGAGCCGAGGAAGCGCTGCTTCTCGCGTTCAAAGAGCTGTTCGTTTTCGCTTAGTTCGAACACCGCGGACATGAAGTTCTCATGGCTGGCGCCTTCTTCGAGGCGGCGGATCAAGTAGGCGATGGCGACGTCGAACTCGCCCGGGTGCACCACTGGCGTGTAGAGCAGCAGGCTTCCCACCTCCTTGCGGACCGCAGCGGCCTGTCCGGTTGCCATGCCGAGCAGCATCTCGAATTCAATGGCACCCTTGCCGTGGTCGGCGATGCCGCGCTGCTTCGCCAGCAGCCAGGCGAAAGCGATGTCGAACAGATTGTGGCCGGCGATACCGATGCGGACGTTGTTTACCCGTTCCGGCGTGAGGGCGTAGTTAAGGACGCGCTTGTAGTTGGTGTCAGAGTCCTGCTTGGTGCCCCAGGTGGCCAGCGGCCAGCCCTGGATGGAGGACTGAACCTGCTCCATGGGCAGGTTGGCGCCCTTGACGACGCGCACCTTGATGGGGGCGCCACCGTTGGCACGGCGTTCCGCTGCCCAGGCTTGCAGCTTTTGCATGGCGGCAAGCGCATCGGGGAGGTAGGCCTGAAGGACGATCCCGGCTTCCAAATTCTTGAACTCCGGCTGGTCCAGGATTCGGGTGAAGACCGCCATGGTCAGGCTGAGGTCCTTGTATTCCTCCATGTCCAGGTTGATGAACTTGGGTTTGGGGAAGGAGGCGGCCAGTCGGTACAGCGGCGTGAGCTTCTCCACGACGTGCTCTACGGCTTCGTCGAAAGCCCAGAGCGGGTGCGGTGCCACAGTAGAGGATTCCTTGATGGACACATAGTCGACGTCGTCCCTCGCCAGGAGCTTAAGGGTCCCCTCGAGCCTGCGGTTGGCTTCCTTCTCCCCGAGGACTGCCTCGCCCAGGAGGTTGATGTTGAGGTGGACGTTATCTTGGCGGATCTTGGCGATTGCTGGTCCGAGCTTTGCATCCGAGGCATCGACGATGAGGTGGCCCACCATGTCGCGGAGGACTTTGCGGGCGATCGGAATCACGACATTCGGCAACAGGGGAGCCGTCGCGCCGCCTAGTCGGACAGCACTGCGCATGTACCACGGGAGGAACTGGGGAACCTTCGGGGCGAGTTCCGCGAGCTTGCGGGCCGCCACTGACAGGTCCTCGGGACGGATGACGCCGTCTACGAAGCCAACGGTGAAGTCAAGCCCGTTGGGGTCCTTCAGGACTCCGGCCAAGCGCTGCGCAGAGATGTCCACGGGGTGCTCGGCTGCCTCAGCGAGCCAGCGCCGCACCAAGGCGACGGCCTCGTCGGCCAGGTGGTGGAAATTTGCCTCGCCGGAGCTGTGGAGGGCGGCGGCATCTCGCGTGGGAGTCGTCATGGAACTGGCTCTTCCTATTGTTTTGAAGGGGTCTGTTTCCACCAGTATGGGACTACAATCACGTTAGGAAAAGTGATTGTTTTTGATGATTAATCATCGAATCAAGTGAATGTTTGGAGTGACTCTGTGCTGGATGTCCGAAGGTTGCGCCTGCTGCATGAACTCAAGATCCGAGGCACGCTGGCGGATGTTGCCGACGCCATGAAGTACAGCCCGTCGTCCGTATCCCAGCAGCTGTCCCTGTTGGAGAAGGAGGCCGGGGTCAAGCTCCTGCGAAAGTCCGGACGGCGTGTCCAGCTCACACCGCAGGCGGAGATCCTAGTGGAGCATACGGCGGAGCTGCTCAAGACGTTGGAACAGGCGGAAACTGAGCTTGCAGCATCCCTTACAGCCGTGACGGGTACGGTGCGGCTTGCTGTCTTCCAGTCGGCGGCCTTGGCCCTAATGCCTGATTTCCTCACCGCCATGCGGAGCGAGTTCCCCGATGTGCGGGTTGAAATGACCCAGCGCGAACCGGAGACCGCCCTTTATGAGACCTGGGCCAGGGACTTCGACCTTGTGGTCGCCGAGCAATATCCCGGCCATGCAGCACCGCATCACGCCGGACTGGACCGGGCGACGCTCACCACTGACGCGCTGAGGCTGGCAACGCCCCCGGTGGAATTGGGCGGTGAAGCCATCAACTCCCTGGCCGACACCGCAGGGCTGCCCTGGGTGATGGAGCCGCACGGCGCAGCGTCCAGGCATTGGGCCGAGCAAACGTGCCGCCAAGCTGGCTTCGAGCCTGACGTCCGGTACGAGACTGCCGACCTTCAGGCGCAAATCAGGCTCATAGAATCCGGAAATGCAGTGGCGATCATGCCGGACCTGGTATGGACCGGCCGCTCCCGTTCGGTCCAGCTCCTGGAACTACCGGGGCTCCCCCGCCGGACCATCTTCACGTCCACGCGGACGGCTGGGCGCATCCACCCGGCGATCCAGGCCTGCCGTGAAGTTTTGGAGCGTGTTGCTGCCTTAAGGTCCCCGTGACTTTTGGCCTTTGGTTGAAAATCCCCCACCTTTCAAGCGCCCGCCCGGCGTTTCTCCACGACACGCCGTATGGGGAAAGTCCGTCAGCGGGAAACCTGGGGAAGTTCAGCGGACGCTCAGAACGTTCTTCGGAGACGCAAAAGGCCCCGGTCCGAGGACCGGGGCCACAATCGCGGAGAATGGGGGATTTGAACCCCCGAGGGCTGTTAACCCAACACGCGTTCCAGGCGTGCGCCATAGGCCGCTAGGCGAATTCTCCAGTACTTTTGAACCAAAAGCAGGTTTTACTTTACCTGAAGTTTTCGTCAGCACCCAATCGGGCCAGCACGTGCAACTGATAGGACTGGCAGGATGGGGTCATGAACGATCTTCACGCTTTGGTTGTCTACGTTCCGGAAAGCCACGTGGAGGAACTGCTGCGTGCCATCGGTGATGCCGGAGCCGGACGCATTGGAAATTATTCACATTGCTCGTTCGCCACGCCCGGGACCGGTCGCTTCACGCCCTTGCAAGGCTCCGAGCCGTTCATCGGCAGCATAGGCGTCGGCGAGCAGGTGCCGGAAGTCCGGATTGAGTGCGTGGTTGAGGCGCACCATCTCGACGGCGTTGTGCGGGCCCTGCGAGCGGCCCACCCCTATGAGGAGCCGGCTTTTATGAGCTGGCCGGTGTATGGGTACCGGTGAGGGTCCGACGCCGGGTGGTTGCCCACGCGTTCGCCGCGCGGGGTCGGATTCGGGCTGGGCCGGAAGTTCAGGTAAAGTATTCGACGGCCCCTCATGTGGCGCCATCCTGTTGAACTCCCCCAGGACCGGAAGGTAGCAAGGGTAGATGGGCTCTGGCGGGTGCATGAGGGGTCTTTTTGTCAGGCCCGATTGGTAGGTTTTTGCTGTGACTCAAACGACCGCCCTATACCGCAGATATCGTCCGGATACGTTCGCTGACGTTATCGGACAGGAGCATGTCACCGAGCCCCTGATGATGGCCCTGCGCAAGAACCGCGTCAATCACGCCTACCTCTTCTCCGGTCCGCGCGGCTGCGGTAAAACCACATCCGCGCGAATTCTGGCCCGTTGCCTAAACTGTGCCCAGGGCCCAACTGACACGCCGTGCGGGACCTGCCCCAGCTGTGTAGAACTGGCCCGCGGTGGATCCGGGTCCCTCGACGTCATCGAGATTGACGCCGCCAGCCACGGTGGTGTGGACGACGCCCGCGACCTTCGGGAACGGGCAACCTTTGCGCCTGTGAGGGACCGCTACAAGATTTTCATCATTGACGAGGCCCACATGGTCACGTCGGCCGGTTTCAACGCCCTCCTCAAGATCGTCGAGGAGCCGCCGGAGCACATCAAGTTCATCTTCGCCACGACGGAGCCGGACAAGGTCATCGGCACCATTCGCTCCCGGACGCATCACTACCCGTTCCGGCTGGTTCCACCCGAGCCCCTGCTCAACTACTTGGAACAGCTCTGTGCTTCTGAGAACGTTCCGGTGGCACCCGGCGTATTGTCGCTGGTTATAAGGGCCGGCGGTGGTTCGGTCCGTGACACCCTGTCTGTGCTTGACCAATTGATGGCTGGCGCAGGCCCCAACGGCCTGGACTACGAGTTGGCTGTGGCATTGCTCGGTTACACTCATGCTTCCCTGCTGGACGACGTAGTGGAAGCGGTTGCTGCTGCGGACTCCGCCACGGTGTTCCGGGCTGTGGACCGGGTCATTCAGACGGGCCATGATCCACGCCGCTTCGTTGAGGACCTGCTGGAGCGTTTCCGCGACCTCATCATCGTCCAGGCCATGCCGGAGAGCGCAAACGCCATCCTGCGCGGCGTTCCGGCAGACCAGATTGCCCGGATGCGAACCCAGGCCAAGAGCCTCGGCGCTTCGGAACTCTCCCGCGCTGCGGATGTCACAAACACAGCCCTCACGGAGATGACCGGTGCAACGTCACCAAGGCTGCACCTCGAACTCCTTTGTGCGCGCATTCTCCTTCCGGGTTCGGATGAGACGGAGCGGGGGATCGCTGCCCGCATCGATCGCGTCGAACGGCGCCTAAACTACGGCGGAACCGCCGGCGCCACCCCTGCCGACGGCCAAACGCCGACGTCGGGACAACCGCAGCCTGTCCCCGAGAGCGTGCCGGTTCACCCGACTCCGGCCACTGCCGCGGGGTCCGAGCCTCTTTCCGGCCCTGATGCAGCCAGGGCAGCAATCGCGACCGCCCGCTCCACCGCCCCCGAAACTACGGGAGCACACCCCGAGCAGGGAACTGCGGCGCTTCCCGCTGGCGCCTCAGTAACGCCTGCACCCGGAGCAGCGGTTTCCGGTGCTGAGTCCGCCGCTGGCAGATCGCACGCGATGGCGGAAGCCCAGCATGGGGCTGCCCAGCGCGAGCCGATCACGGCACCGCGCGTATCAACCAATGACTGGCCTGTGGAAGATCGAGCCCAGGGCCCCGCCGCCGCACCAAAGCCGCTGCCGCCCGCGCAGGCACCCCAGCCCCAGGCGACCCCGCCGAAACAGCCACAACGGCCCACTCCGCAACCCTCGGCAGCGTCGCCTTCCGGGGGTGACGTTGAGGTCCTTCGCAGGGCCTGGCCCGAGATCCTCCAGACCCTCGCCAAGATCAAGCGCAGCACATGGGCCTTGGTGGAGCCGAACGCCCAGGTGGCACAATTCGACGGCCAGCAGCTCACGCTATCGTTCACCACCGCGGGCCTGGCCGGGGCATTTGGCCGGGCCGACCACTCGGAAAACCTTCGCCAAGCCATCCACAAGACCATCGGCATCGATTGCCAAATCACAGCCGTCGCTGGCGGCGTAGCGAGCTCTGAACCAAACCCAAAAGCACCTACTAGCCGGGCGGTTCCGGCAGCATCGGTCGACGAGGCGTGGGGGCTGAGCCCCGCTCCCACCGCCGATGCTCAGCCAACCCCTGCCGCCAACCCCGCTTCTGCCTCCACACCGCCACGGCGTGAAACCGTCCAGTCGCGGGCCCAGGCTCCGAACGGAAGCGTTTCGGAGGCCTCCTACGCCAACGCCGACGACGATTGGGGTCCACCTCGCGATGAGGACGCCCCGCCGTTGGAGGAAGAGCCGCCAGCAGATTGGGAGCCCTCACAGTCCACCGGCCGGCGTCCGCAGGCACCGCAGGCTTCTCAGGGCCCGCAGGCACCGCAGGCTCAGGGCGCGCAGGCACCGCAGGCGCAGCAGCCACAAGGTCCCCAGCAACCGGACGCACCCATCGAAGATCCGTGGTCGCGCGCTGTAGAGCACGCACCCGGCACCTGGGTGGTGGGCACTGAGTCGAACGTCGGTCGCGGAGCGGAACCAGTCCACGGCGCAGCCCAGCAAGAAAGCCCAGCCCAGCAAGAGGCCCCAGCCCAGCAAGAGGCCACAAGCCAAAACGAGACCGCAACCCAAAACGAGACCCCGGCGCAGCAGCAGGCCCCAGCGCTGCAGCAGGCCCCAGCCGAGCCGAGCTCTGACGGATGGGGCGCCGCGCCGCAGCCAGCAGGGTCCGTGGCCGCACCCAACTCAGCCACGAGGCCTGCCGCCACGGCCGTGGTGGACCGTGCCCAGCCGTCCGCAGCGCCGAAACAGAGCCTGTACCAGCGACTCACCAGCAGTCCGGAAGCTTTGGCCGGACGCACGCAGGCGCCTGCTGTCCGGCCGGCAGCGCCAGCGAGCTATGTCGAGGACATCCCTAGCGCGGATGACGAAACAATCGAAGAATCACGGGTCTTTGGACGTGCTGCAGTGGAGCGTATTCTGGGCGGGAAGCTCCTGGAGGAACGTTCCTTGGACGGCTCGCCCCTGCCGCGACGCTAACCCGTCGAACCATCCAAGAACCCGCAGAATCGTGAATCCCACGGAATCGTGACCATCACAGAACGAAGGACAGTGTGTACGAAGGTGCAGTTCAAGAGCTGATCGACGAGCTCGGTCGGCTTCCCGGCGTCGGACCAAAGTCGGCCCAGCGCTTGGCCTTCCACATCCTTGAGGCCGACCCCGAGGACATGAAACGACTCGTGGCCGCCATCACCACGGTCAAGGAACGGGTGAAATTCTGCAGCATCTGCGGAAACGTCACCGAGCAGGAGCAGTGCAACATCTGCCGCGACCCACGCCGTGACCCCAGCGTCATTTGCGTTGTTGAAGAATCCAAGGACGTCCTCGCCGTGGAACGTACCCGCTCGTTCCGCGGCAGATACCACGTCCTGGGCGGCTCCATCAATCCGATCGCAGGCATCGGACCGGAGCAACTGCGCATCCGTGAGCTCCTCACGCGGCTCAACGACGGCGCCATCCAGGAAATCATCATCGCCACGGACCCCAACCTGGAGGGCGAAGCCACGGCCACGTACCTCGCACGCATGCTGAAGACCATCGGCGTGGCGGTCACCCGGCTGGCGTCGGGCCTTCCCGTGGGCGGAGACCTCGAATACGCCGACGAAGTGACCCTTGGCCGCGCGTTCGAAGGCCGCCGGAACGCACTGACCTAGGATCCGTCAGTCGCCCGCGCCAAGCGCCGCACCGCCAACCGACGCCCCGGCACCAGAAGTACTGCCGCTATGGCGGCCTGCCCTGCCAAACCCACAAGCCACAACGGCGGGGCGGGCTGGATCTCGTCGCTGGCCACGCCGTTAATGCAGGCCACTTCCCGCGCCGGACCCTCAAAACCGCGCTGCAACTCGGGAAGGAGCCAAGCGATGTCGTTACTTTCAGGTACCAATCCGGAAGCTACGGTGCCGTAGATGACCGCCGGATTGCCCGCCGATATCCACAACACCCGCTCAGAGTGCAGGACCAGCTCCAGGCGCACCGGATCACCCACACATTCGTAGGAGACCAGGCGGCCGCTCGCGTCCCGCGAAACATTGACGGGGACTGAGACACGTTCGGGAACGAACGTCGACGGCAGCAGCAACACCGTCACCACCACATTCACGACCCCCAGCACGGCCACCAGAACCCCGGCAAGGAGCGCTCCAGGCAGGGCCCGCCGGAACAGGAGGCGGGCTCCCGCTCCCAGCGCCCCAAACAGCAACGCTTCAACGAAAATTACGACGACGGCGGCCCCCGCCAGCCCCGCAGTTCCTTGGGCGGGTGGTCCCCCAATATCGCTCGCCTCAGCCGGAGCGCCCGCCAAGAGGATCATCATTCCTGCCACGACGGCGAACACCAGGCCCTTCGCGCCGCTGGCAGCAACACGGGCTCCCGCTCCAGCTGCCCCCTCCGTCCGAGGCCGCCCGAAGCCCCATATTGTGCCGAGCACCGCCGCGGATAACGGGACAAAGGACGCCCCGATCACAACGCCACCGATCCAGGCACCACCGTATTCGAACCACTGGTTTGCCATGGCGAACGACGCCAGTCCAACGGCGACGGCCGCCGGCGCCAACAATCCTGCGGCCACACCCAGCCAGAAACGTACGCTGCGGATCGCCGCCCAGCATTCGCGGCCGGCCGCGGAGAGGACGGCGACCACGGAGTGCAGCCTCGCCCGCCTCACTGGTGCGGCGCCATCCGCCCAGGGTTCCCAGTCGCCGTCGGACATTTCGACGCCGGTGGCCCCGCCGGAGCGCGAGCCGCCCGCCGACGCTTGATGTGACGGCGCGTCTTCGATCAGGCCGCCACCGATTTCCTCATAGGCCGGTTCGTCGTCAGGCTCTGCATGGCGAGGCACGCGGGCCGCCTAAGCGACTCCGGCAGAGCCGCCGGTGCGCATGGCGGAGCACCCAAACGTGATCCCGGAGCACCCAAACGTGATCCCAAGGACTACCAACTCGTTCCGCACCGGCGCCCCTCGATAATTCGGTGTCCACGGCAGCAAAGAGCCAACTGTGTACTCGTGATCGTACGCCGGCCCGCTAGGCGCAGGAATGGGCCGGTGACGGTCGGTGACCCGGGGATTCGGTCACAATTCTTTGGCCGGTGCCCGGCGGCGATAAACTGAGCCCATAAGTTACGCCGTCGTGCCCTGTGGCCGTCTGGCCCCCAAACCCCGATTTGATCCAGTGAGGGTGCGCGCATGAGTATGCCCACTACCGAAGTCAAGACCGCTTCTGAGCTTGAGCAGGCGGGCGTGGACATTCCTGCCACCAAGCAACTCATTGTGCAGAAGTTCGGCGGCTCCTCGGTGTCCGATGCCGCGGGCATCAAGCGCGTGGCGCAGCGTGTGGTCGACGCACAGAAGGCGGGGAACGAAGTCGTGGTGGTTGTGTCTGCAATGGGCGACACCACCGACGAATTGCTGGACCTCGCCGCCGAGGTCACGGATTCCGCGCCCGCCCGTGAGATGGACATGCTCCTGTCTGCCGGTGAACGCATCTCGATGGCGCTTCTGGCCATGGCCATCAATAAGCTGGGCGCTTCCGCGCAGTCCTTCACCGGTTCGCAGGCGGGCATGATCACCGACGGCATCCACGGCAAGGCGCGGATTATCGACGTCGACCCGCACCGCATCCGCACCGCGCTGGACAAGAAGCACATCGCCATCGTGGCCGGCTTCCAGGGCATGAGCCGCAGCACTAACGAGATCACCACGCTGGGCCGCGGCGGCTCGGACACCACCGCCGTCGCCTTGGCGGCCGCGTTGGAAGCCGATGTGTGCGAAATTTACACCGACGTCGACGGCGTCTACACGGCGGACCCGCGCGTTGTCCCGTCCGCGCAAAAGATTGACCGCATCTCCAGCGAGGAGATGCTGGAGCTCGCGGCTTCGGGTGCCAAGATCCTGCACTTGCGCTGCGTGGAGTACGCGCGCCGTTTTGGCGTTCCGCTGCACGTCCGCTCATCCTTCAGCCAGCACGAAGGCACGTGGGTCATGCCCGGTGCCAATGACAAGATCAAGACTCAAGAGGGAGTTGCCTTGGAGCAGCCAATCATCTCCGGCGTGGCGCACGACCGGTCCGAAGCCAAGGTCACCGTTGTGGGCGTCCCGGATATCCCGGGCAAGGCCGCCGCGATTTTCCAGGTCATCGCCGACGCGCACTCGAACATCGACATGATCGTGCAGAACGTGTCCACGCACGGCACGGGCCGCACCGACATCTCCTTCACCCTGCCCATCGTCGAGGGTGCCGACGCCCTGAACGCTCTGCGCGCGGCGGAGGCCGAAATCGGCTTCGAGAACATCGAATACAACGAGAAGATCGGCAAGCTGTCCCTGATCGGTGCCGGCATGCGCTCGCACCCAGGCGTCTCGGCCACCTTCTTCAAGGCCCTTTCCGACGCCGGAATCAACATCGACATGATCTCCACGTCGGAAATCCGCATCTCCGTTGTCACCAACGCTGAACTGCTGGACGACGCCGTCCGTGCGATCCACGCTGCGTTCGACCTCGACGGCGAAGCCGAGGCTACCGTTTACGGCGGAACCGGCCGCTAGGCACACATAGATAAGGACCGGGGCCTGGCGATTCGCTGGGCTCCGGTCCTTCGTGTTTCCATGCGTCTCAGTGACGCTGTTCAGTAGACGGTTCAGTAGACGACTGATAGTCGGCAGGCGCCGCTCAGTAGTAGTCGGTAGTCGTCGGTCCGGGATCGTCTTTCCGGACCGCGTAGTGGTGACCTTCCGCGTCGGTCTCCACTTCGAAGTGCCCCAGGTCTTCCTCGGAAGCTTCTTCGAAGTCGTCATGCTTGTGCTCTATAGGGGCGTCTGTGTCGCCCTGGGTGGCTGGTCCGAAGACCGCCTGGAATTTCTCCGTAGCGTGCATGAAACCCTTGAGTACGCGTCCCACGTTTCCACCCCCTTCCCACTCGGCAAGAAAAGCGATAGGGCTGGCGCATGCTGACCCAGTGAGGCAATTTTACGCCCGAGCGGCGAAAAAGTGCCTTGTAGGCCCTTAGCGGAGGGACTTGTCCGTAGGGTCCTTCGGCACCACATACGTGCTGCCGTCAGGCCTGCGCACCGTCTCCCATTGCCCCGCCTCGGCCTGGCGCTGCACCAGCAACCGCTTGTTTTCCGCGGTCATCTCATGGTCGAGGGAACTGCTGTGGGCCGGGCCAAAGACCACGCGTAGCCGGCCCGTGGTCCGCATGAATTTCTGCGCAAAAGATTCCTTGGACACCTCAGTGACTCCATCCGCCGTAGCTTGATGATTCAAGTGTACACTAATTGTTAGTGCACTAATTATTAGGCGACATTCAAGGAAGGAGATGATGTTCACATGGCATTCCCAACGACGGACACGCTCCCGTCCACACCCGAGGCCGCGGCCAACCAAGATGACCTCCTGCTCGAGCGGCAACTGTGCTTTGCATTGACCGTTGCCTCCCGCAGCGTGGTGGGCGCCTACAAGCCAGTCCTGGACGAGCTCGGGCTGACGCACCCGCAATACCTCGTGATGCTTGCCCTGTGGGAACGCAGCCCCCGGAGCCTCAAAGACATTGCCGACGCCCTGCTCCACGAACCTGCCACGTTGTCGCCGATCCTTCGCAGGCTTGAACAGTCGGGCTTCGTCACACGAAAGCGGCTCCCCGGCAACGAGCGGGCATTGGCCATCGAACTCACCGAGAGTGGAAAGAATCTCCGGGAGCAGGCGCTGGCAGTACCGGGCACCATGATGGAGCGCCTCGGCCTCAACCGCCAGCAGGTTGCGGAAATCCACGCAACCATGACACGCCTCATCGAGACCACGCAGCACTCCCGCCCGTAGCCCGCACCAGCCCCTGAGTTCAAGGGTGTTCAGCTCCGGGCGTTAAACTGGCAGAAACCACGGAGAGGAACCATGCGCCTTAGGCGAATTTCAGAAGCAGCCCTCGCTTGTGCGGCGGCTGCCGTCCTGGCCGCCTGCGCCCCGGGCCCCGGCGGCGGAACACCCAGCCCCGGCGCCACAAGCCCTTCGGCGACCTCTCCGGCGTCGGGCTCCCAGGCGCCGTCGACGGCTCCCGCAACCAACGACGCGACGCCTCCTCCCACCACCATGGGACCGGAAGACCTTGGCCCCAACCCTTCGTCCTCCTACCCGGAAGCTGTCCCGACCCCCGGCGCTGGCAACGCCGAGCTGTCCATCCAAGTGAAGGCCACCGCGGACGCGGCACCGCAGAATTTCACTCTGGTGTGCCGCGACGGCTCACCAGCTCCGGAAAGCAAACATCCGACGGCGGAAGCGGCCTGCGCCGCACTCAAAAAGAACCCGGCGCTGCTGGAACGTCCAGTGACCACCGGCAAGCTCTGCACGCAACAGTACGGAGGACCGCAAACCGCCACTGTAACGGGCGCGGTTGACGGCAAGGCGGTTGAGTCCTCCTACAGCCTCACGGACGGCTGCCAAATCAGCGCCTGGAACGCGGTTAAGGACATTCTGGGATCCGCCGGTGGAGCATCCTGAGACCAAGCACCTCCCGCAGGAAAAGTGGCTCCCGCTGGAGGCCGCCCACCACAGTCGCGTAAAACGCTACGCCGACCCCTATTTGGCCCGCCGCTCAGCTGGCAAGAAGCACCCCGTCGAGGACTTCCTCTTCACCTACTACACCCAAAAGCCGGGACAGCTGCTGCGCTGGCATCCGGGTGCCGGCGTGGTCCTATCCGGCCCGGACGCAGCTGAACGCGCCCAGTGGAAGTTCTACAAACAGCTCGACGACGACGGGCTGGCGGGCGCTGGGCTGCCCTCGGGGACGCTGGCCGTCACCTTTGATCAGGAGGCCTTCCTCGCAGAGCGCACCGAGGCCGTCCGCTTCGCGGGAATCATCCTCTCCGGAACTGCCGCGCGGCCGGCGCAGTTCGGCTGCTTCGGACTCCACGAGTGGGCCATGGTCTACCGGCAGGACAAGTTCCAGCTGCGCCACGAGTACCTGACGCTCCGGCTCGGCTCCGAGGGGACCGACCGTGTGGTCGAGGAGAACCGTATCCGCTGCTCGCACTTCGACGCTTTCCGCTTCTACACCCCGGACGCGGTTCCGCGGAACGAGCTGACACCGACGCGCGAGAACCAGCGGCTCCTGGAACAGCCAGGCTGCCTGCACGCGAATATGGACCTTTACAAGTGGGCGTACAAGCTCACTCCCGCGCTGCCCAGCGAGCTGGTGATGGACTGCTTCGAGCTGTCCTGGCGGATCCGGGCCATGGATATGCAGGCCTCCCCCTATGACCTCGAGGAATGGGGATACCCGCCGATCAGGATCGAGACCCCCGCGGGCAAAGCGGAGTACGTCCAGCACCAGCGGGAGTTCGCCGAAGAGGCTGCTGCCCTCCGGACCAGGCTTGCAGCCGCGCTGGCGCCATTGTTGGAAGCAGTGGGTTCATGAGTTCCGACGTCGACCTCACGGTGACCCTTAGGGAGTCCCCCGGCGCGCCCGCCGTCGAGCTGGTGCTCCGCGCAGATGGCGGCCGAATTGATGCCGCGAGCACGGTGCCGGACCCGCAGGCAGCGCTTGCCGCCGTCGAACGCTTCGGCCAGGAAGCCTTCTTCCCTGTCCCCAGGCCAGACCGGATCTGCACGCAACAGTACGGCGGACCGCAGCGTGCGGTGGTCACCGGCACGCTCCACGGCAGGCCCGTCAACGCCCAGTTCGCCCGGACCGACGGCTGCGAAATCGCCTTATGGCAGAAAATGGCGCCGCTGCTGGGCGGAGCACAAATCTAAGCGGCGACTCCGCCACCCCGGCAACCGCCACTCCGGGTCAACCGCCGCCCCGGCAACCGCCACTCCGGCAACCGCCACTTAAACGACGACGGCCGGCGGGGTTCCCGCCAGGCCGTCGTCCTTAGTGGGGGTTTGTCACCTAGACGGCACCGCGCTGGATTGGGTTGTCAGCACGCGTGCCCGCCGCACCACCCGCCGTGCCGGGTTTCTCCGACGACGGCGCCACGGCAGCTGCTCCGGCCGGCGTCACCACAACGCTCACGAACGTTGGCGCGCTGGTGCCTTCGAACGTAAGGCGCCCAATGTATGAGCCGGGCTCGAGGTTGCTCCATGACAGGGTCAGAGTCCCTTTCTTACCGTTGCCCAATTGGATCGGATTAGGGGCCACATTGGCGTTGCCTTCGTTCGAGCGGAGGATCGCAGCGTCAACGGTCGCCTTGGTGGGCCGGTTATCGGGGCTGGCGTAGAGGTTCGCGTAGACCTTGTAGGTACCCGGAGCCGGGTTTTCGATGGATACGGATTCGCTGGCCGACGCCGTGGCTGACGCCAATTGCTGACCGGTGGGTGTCAGCACCAGCATGTCGAAATCGGCCGCGGCATCCGAGGAGATCACGGAGAATTTGGCCAACGGTGAACCAGCCGGAACGACCACGGTCTTCACGAAGTTGGAGGCGTCCGTGACACCGCTGAATGGTCCGGGAACAAGTTCGATGGCCGAGGAGTCCACCTTGGAGAGGCCATCCAGGACAACGGGAACCGGGGAGTCGCTTCCGGAGACAAAGTCAATCCCGGCAGAACCCGTGGAGGATGGGGTGGTGAACGTCAGGTTCCTGTCCGCAATTACGGATTGCGGCCGGACTGCCACAGGGGAAGTGACGGTATTGCCAGCCCCCTGCCAGGACAGCGCACCCGTAGCGAACTTGCCAAACGGCGCGCCCTGGTTCTCGAAGGTCACCTTGAAGGTCCGTTGTTCCCCGGCCCGGTTGAAGTTCAACACGTTGGGAGACACGGTGACCTTAACGCCCGGAACGTCGGCGCTGGCACGGTACAAGCCGGGTGTAAGGGCCGTGACGGTCCGGGTCACGGTGATCTTGCCCGCCAGGTTGCCCAGCGAGAAGGAAGGCACGTTCATGTCCCTGGCTGGCGTGGAACCGAGCCCGTCGATTCCCAGGTTGTAGCCGAGGCCCTGGATGAACTCCAGGTAATCATCGATGCCTGCGTCGTACACGAGCCCGGGCTCCAGCACACGGGCCGGGTTGATCTCGCCGGCACCCGTGGCCAGGACATCCGTGTTCTTGCTGCCATCCGCAAACACCACGTCCGAAGCTGTGGTCATCATGGCCGACTTCACGGCTGCAGGGGACCATTGCGGGTTCTTGCCGAGGATAAGGGCCCCAAGGCCCGCGACGTGTGGCGATGCCATGGACGTACCGGACAGGAAGCCGAACTTGTCGCCGCCCGCACCGATTGGCGAAACGCCGGCCAGGACCGCAACACCCGGCGCGGAAACGTCCGGCTTCAGCAGGTCGGAATCTGTTGCCAGTAGCGGTCCCCGGGAGGAGAAGCCCGCAATCTGCGGCTGTGCCTCCAGTGGCAGGCCCGTGGTGTCCTTGCTCACCAGCGACACCTTGATGGACGGATCGGCTGTCACCTTGTTCTTGATGGCCTGGGTGGCCGGCGGGTTGACGTGCACTGTGGGCACAGCGTGCTTGTCAGGATCCAGGGACGACGGCGTGAGGTTCACCAAGATCATGCCGACGCCGCCCGCACGGGCCACCTCGGTGCTCTTGGCCACACGGTCAATGACACCGCGGTCACAGACCACCACCATCCCGGTGACCTTGGCGGGGTCCAGGCTTCCCGGTGCGCAGAGGGCGGCGTTTCCGGCGCCGGATGCGGCGCTCGTGGAAAGAACGACGCCGGCCCCGGAGACTTCGTGGCCCATGATGCTGGCGCCGCGGTACTTGCTGCCGTCGGAGAGCTCAATGGTGCCTTGGAGTTCCTGCGAAAACGACGATGCCGCCACTGTTGTTAGCCACGGTGCACCGTGGTTGACGGTGCTGGCCGCCGGGCCGGAGTTGCCTGCAGAGGTGGCCACAAAGACACCAGTGGAGGTGGCCGAGAGGAAGGCAAGGGAGACCGGATCCACTGTGGTGGTTGTGGAGCCCGAGATTGAATAGTTCAGGACGTCTACGCCATCAAGGTAGGCAGCTTCGATGGCATCCACCGCGGCCGAAGAGTAGCAACCGCCCGTGGAGGGATCTTTGTCTTCCCAGCACACCTTGTAGACGGACACCTTGGCTGCTGGAGCGATGCCGCTGGTCACACCGTAGCTTCGCCCGTCCACGACTGCCTCAACATTGGCGTTTCCGGCAGCGGTGCTTCCGGTGTGGGTTCCGTGGCTGTCGACGTCGATCGGTGAGATGCGCTCTTCCGGCGCGCGGCCTTCGGGCGGGACGGTGGCAAGGAAGGCATCTGCGAAGTAGCGGGCCCCGATGACCTTGGAATTGCAGGCAGTGCCGTCGAAATCCTGGCCGGCCTGGCATTCGCCCTCGAAGGTGCTGCCGTCTGCCTTGAGCATTTCGATCTTGCCCGCGGCGTTGCGGTAGGGCACGCCAACTTGGGGGTCCCCGTTCAAAGGCTGGACGGGATCACCCGCGAAGAATGCGCTGGACGGCGTGTAGCCAGTGTCAATGATGCCCACAACAACGCCCTTGCCGGCATTCTCCTGTCCACCGTACTTGGTATTCCACGTTCCGTTTGGCCCGCTGAGCTTGAGGAAATCCGTACTTGAATAGTCAGGTGCGAATTCTTTGTCCGGCGCCACCATAAGGACTTTGGGATCCTTGGCCAGATTTACGGCCTGCTGCGTGGTGAGGTTGGCGCTGAACCCATTAAGTGCTGCGCTGTAGCTTCGTTGAATTTGGACATTTTCCCGGCTGGCAACGGACTTTTGCTCGTCGTGGAGGTGGCCTCGGTATTTTTGGGCGTCCGGAGCTGCCTCATCAAACTTGGCCCCATTACCGGGTTTGGTGGCCGCATAACCTGGCTTGCCGCCGTCGTACGTTGCCGCCGGCTTTTCGGCCAGAACTACGATGTAACGGCCGTTTGGATAATTCTCCGGATCCAGATTCTTCGGCGCGGTGGGCTGGGATGCCTGCGCCACTGTATTGCTGGCAGTGGCTGGCTCCGCAGGAGCTGGACCGGCGTGTGCGGGAGCCGCCGCCGTCGAAAGAAGCAAGGGTAATCCCACGGCGAGGGTAGCCGCTGCGCGGAACCCTCTGCCGCCCGTCAAGCACTTTCCTGGTGAATTCACGAGCGATCGAACCTTTCGTCAAGGCAGCCCGGTGATTGGTCCGGGCCTTTCATGTGGGAATAGCCGGCGGAGTTCGTCCGCGGGGCACCCCCGCAAATTCATAGAGTACCCACGGGTAACCGGATATGACACAGGACACCAAGGAATAGTGACAAGCAGTCACAATGCGGAGTCAAAGGAAAGCCTGAAAGACACAAAAAAAGCGGGCCCGTCCAGAAAGGACGGAACCCGCTTTTTCGGTTTGCCGAGAGGCAAATACTCGCTAGACGGTGGCCCTGGCCTCGTAGGTGAGGCAATCGGCGGCTTCTGCACCGGGGCCTATCTTTACGTCGTGCGCGTCGCACATGAGGTGGTTGTTGTGCACACATTCTTCACGCTGGCACGCGCCGACGTGTGCAAGCACCTTGGGGAGCCCGCCCAGATGCGTTGTGCTGATAAACGTGGAGCAGGACGCGTGGTCCTTTGTGCCTCCGATAGTGATGCCGAAGGCTGTGCAGCCGTCGTGGTTGAAGCCGCAGCTGCCCACACTACAGGCGGATACTTCGGCAACGTGCTCGGTCATGGTACCTCCCGGTTGGTCTGAGGGGGCAGGCCCCAACGGTTAGTTCCCAAGGTACGCCGGAATTTTCCCGTTTAACCCGATTGATTAGCGCATTTATACGTTCGCTAAATCAGCGCCAATCGCGGGAACTGGACGCACCGCCTGGCTGCCTGATGAACTCACTGATTTTCGCCCGGAGGTGTGCATCCTGCGGCACGTTGATACGGACTTCCAGCTGCGCCCTTTGGGACCGGATCCAGCGGATGACAAGCCTCCCCAGACCAGCGACCACCGCCGCCGCTATGAAGGGCAGGAGGATGGATTTTCCCTTCTCAGCCATGCGGCAATCCTAATAATCAGGACTAATCCGTGAAAGGACAGCCACAGTGAATACCCTTCTGGACATGGGGCGATTATTCTCCGGAACCGATTATTCTTCGGAACATGGGCTTCCTGTCGCTGGCTCTCATCGCCCTTGTGGCGCTTTTGGGCCCCCTGCTGGCGCTGCCCCGGAAGTGGCACCTTCCGGTGGTGCTCGGCGAGTTGCTCGCGGGGATTGCCGTCGGCCGCTCAGGCCTGCGCCTGATCGACTCCGGCGACCCAACCTTGACGTTCCTGGCGGATCTGGGCTTCGCATTGCTGATGTTCGTGGCAGGCACCCACGTACCCATCCTTAATACCGAAATTCGGAAAGCGCTGGGCCACGGCGCAATCCGCGCCGCGGCCGCTGGAGTTTTGGCAGCCGGGGTGGGGAGTGCCATAGCAGCGATTGCCGGTACAGGAAACGCGCCCCTCTATGTAGTGCTGCTGGCCTCATCATCAGCTGCGCTTGTACTGCCCATCGTGGACACCCTGCATTTGGAGGGACCACAGGTTCTGCGCATGCTGGCCCATGTGGCGATCGCAGACACCGCAGCGATCATCGCCCTCCCCCTGGCGATCGATCCGCCCCATGTGGCCCGGGCGGCCCTTGGGACGCTCGCCGTGGCGGGGACCGCCGTCGTACTTTTTGCCGGGCTCTGGTTCGCCGAGCGCACCGGCGGACGGCATCGCCTCCACGAAGTGTCCGAAGAGCGAAAGTTCGCCCTTGAACTGCGGATCCAGTTGGCCTTGCTGTTCACGCTGGCCGGGCTGGCCACGCTGTCCCAAGTTTCGATAATGCTGGCAGGCTTTTCCTTCGGACTCGCCGTGGCCGCCATCGGCGAGCCCAGGCGCCTGGCCCGCCAACTCTTCGCCTTAAGTGACGGGTTCCTCACGCCCGTGTTTTTCGTCTGGCTGGGCGCCTCGCTGGACCTTGGCGCATTGGCAGGGAATCCGGGGATGATCGCGCTCGGCCTTTCTTTGGGGGCCGGCGCCATCGTGGTCCACACGGCAATGCGGCTGCTCGGCGCGCCCCTATCGCTTGGCGTCATGTCCGCCGCCCAGCTGGGAGTCCCCGCCGCCGCTGTCACGGTTGGCACGCACCTCGGTGTCCTGCATCCAGGCGAAGGAGCTGCCTTGTTGCTTGGGGCGCTGGTGACCATTGCTGCAACGGCCGTTGGGGGTGCCCGGGCGGCCCGCCGCTTCGCGGCCGAACCTGTTGAGCAGGAGTGACTCCCGCAGCGCAGGGCTGAATCCGGTCATCAACGTTGCAGCCGGGCGTGTCAGATTCACACACAAACGCCCGAATGCGGTATGGCGCGCAACGCCCGGTAGAATGGGCTTGCAAGCTCGCGGAGCGCCCCTCATAGCCGATCAACGCCGATCAAAGCAGTCAGCCAACCACCCCAAATGGTGGAATCTGTTTGGCTGCGGCACAGCGGCGTGAGACGGCAACTCCGCGGCAGCCTTTTTAAGGTTCAACCACGCTCACGCACAGGAGTTGCCGGATGCCCCGGATCGTCGTCGACGTCATGCCCAAGCCCGAGATTCTGGACCCGCAGGGGAAGGCCATTGTGGGCGCGCTGCCCCGGCTGGGCTTCACCGGATTCAGCGCAGTCCGCCAGGGCAAGCGCTTCGAACTGACAGTCGATGGCGAGGTGACCGAGGCTGTCCTGGCACAGGCACGCGAGGCCGCGGAGACGCTGCTGTCCAACCCGGTGATCGAAGATGTCGTCAAGGTAGAGGTCGTCGAGGCCTAAGATGTCTTTCCCCTTGATTGGCGAGGCCGCGGCAGTGGCCGCGGACGCCCGTAGTGTTCGCGAGCTCACAGGTGCCAAGATCGGCGTCATCACCTTCCCCGGTTCCCTGGATGACCGCGACGCCGCCCGCGCCGTTCGCCTGGCTGGCGGCACCGCCGTCGCGCTCTGGCACGGCGACACCGAACTTGGCGACGTGGACGCCGTCGTAATCCCCGGCGGTTTCTCCTATGGTGACTACCTGCGTGCAGGTGCCATCTCCCGTTTCGCTCCCCTAATGTCCAAGATCATCGACGCCGCCAACAGCGATGCGAAGCTCCCCGTGCTGGGCATCTGCAATGGCTTCCAGATCCTCACGGAGTCCCACCTGCTGCCCGGCTCGATGATCAAGAACGACCACTTGAAGTTCATCTGCCGCGACCAGGTGCTCCGCGTGGAAAACAACAACACCATGTGGACGTCCGACTACGCAGCCGGCCAGGAAATCACCATTCCGCTGAAGAACCAGGACGGCCAGTACATCGCGGACGAGAAGACCCTGGATGCACTTGAGGCTGAAGGACGCGTGGCCTTCCGCTACGTCGGTTTCAACCCCAATGGTTCCCGCCGCGACATCGCCGGCATCACCAACGCCGCAGGCAACGTGGTGGGTCTTATGCCGCACCCGGAGCACGCCGTGGAAGCCGGCTATGGACCCGAGACTGTTTACTCCCGTGAGACGGGAGTTGGCGGTTCCGACACCGACGGCCTCGGCTTCTTCACCTCCGTCCTCAACAAGCTCGTGGGAGGCGCCAAGTGACCATCTCCGCTGACACCAGCAAGAAGTTCAACATCGACACGGTGGAGAACGCTGCCAAGACTCCGGATGCGGAACTTCCCTGGGCCGAATTGGGCCTGAAGGAAGACGAGTTCGGCAAGGTCAACGAGATCCTGCGCCGCCGCCCCACCGCCGCGGAACTAGCCATGTACTCGGTCATGTGGAGCGAGCACTGCTCCTACAAGTCCTCCAAGGTCCACCTGCGCCAGTTCGGCGACAAGGTCACCGACCAGATGAAGGAGCACCTGCTCGTCGGGATCGGCGAGAACGCAGGCGTTGTGGACATCGGCGATGGCTGGGCCGTGACCTTCAAGGTGGAGTCGCACAACCACCCGTCCTTCGTGGAGCCCTACCAGGGTGCGGCCACCGGCGTCGGGGGCATTGTCCGCGACATCATCTCCATGGGTGCCCGCCCGGTAGCCGTCATGGACCCGCTCCGCTTCGGCGCCATCGACCACCCGGACACCGCCCGCCTGGTACACGGCATCGTCTCCGGCATCGGCGGTTACGGCAACAGCCTTGGCCTGCCGAACATCGGCGGCGAGGTTGTGTTCGACTCTGTCTACCAGGGAAACCCGCTGGTCAACGCCCTCGCCGTTGGTGTGCTGCGCCACGAAGACATCCGCCTCGCCAACGCTTCCGGCGTGGGCAACAAGGTGGTCCTGTTCGGTGCCCGCACCGGTGGTGATGGCATCGGCGGCGCCTCCGTGCTGGCTTCCGAATCCTTCGACGACGCCAAGCCGTCCAAGCGCCCCGCCGTGCAGGTGGGCGACCCGTTTGCCGAAAAGGTGCTCATCGAGTGCTGCCTGGAACTGTTCAAGGCAGCAGTGGTTGAAGGTATCCAGGACCTTGGTGCCGCAGGCATCTCCTGTGCCACGTCCGAACTGGCATCCAACGGTGACGGCGGCATGCACGTCGAGCTGACAAAGGTCCTCCTGCGCGATCCCTCCCTGACCCCGGGCGAGATCCTGATGTCCGAGTCGCAGGAACGCATGATGGCCGTCGTGAAGCCGGAGAACGTGGAGGCCTTCGAGGCCATCCTCAACAAGTGGGACGTCGAGTTCTCCTGGCTGGGCGAGGTCACCGACACGGGCCGCCTCATCATCGACTGGGACGGCGAAACGATTGTGGACGTGGATCCCCGCACCGTTGCTCACGAAGGCCCGGTCTACGAGCGTCCGTACCAGCGCCCCTCATGGCAGGACTCCGTCCAGGCAGACGAGTTCACTGGCTCCGTCCAGGACGCCGGCCGCCCGGCGTCGTCCGCTGAACTGGCCGCCGCCGTCGTCGAACTCATTTCCTCCCCCAACCTGTGCTCCAAGGAGTGGGTCACCAAGCAGTACGACCGCTACGTCCAGGGCAACACGGCGCTGGCCATGCCGGACGATGCCGGTGTGATCCGCGTGGATGAGGAGACCGGCCTGGGCGTGGCCTTGTCCACGGACGCAAACGGCCGCTACTCCTACCTGAACCCGTACGACGGCGCCCGCGCCGCGCTGGCTGAGGCCTACCGCAACGTGGCAACCTCGGGCGCCAAGCCCTTGGCTGTCACCGACTGCCTCAACTTTGGCTCGCCGGAAGACCCCGAGGTTATGTGGCAGTTCGCCGAGTCCGTCCGCGGTCTCTCCGACGCATGCCAGGAGCTGGGCGTCCCGGTGACCGGCGGAAACGTGTCGCTGTACAACCAGACGGGCGGGGTGGCCATTCACCCGACCCCCGTTGTGGGTGTCCTGGGCGTGTTCGACGACGTTGCCCGCCGTACTGCGTCCGGCTGGAAGGAAGATGGCCAGGCCATTTACCTGCTGGGCACCACCGCTGCCGAATTGAATGGTTCCGAATGGGCCAACCTGCGCGGCCACCTGGGCGGACAGCCGCCGAAGGTTGACCTGGGCCTGGAGCGCCAACTTGGTGAGATCCTGGTCAACGCTTCCCGCGACGGCATGATCGACGCCGCGCACGACCTCTCTGAGGGTGGCCTCGCTGCCGCCTTGGTGGAGTCTTCACTGCGTTACGGCGTGGGTGCCCGCGTCGCCCTCGAGGAACTGCTGGAGCGTGACGGCATCGATCTGTTCACCGCGCTGTTCTCTGAGAGCCACGGCCGCGCCGTCGTTGCGGTTCCGCGCTCCGAGGAAGTCCGCTTCAAGGACATGTGCACCGCCCGCGGTTTCGCCCACCTCCGGATCGGCGTTGTGGACGCTGCCGGTGGCCAGCTGGAGATCAACGGCGTGGACCCCCTGAGCCTCGACGCACTCCGCGAAGCCAACGAGTCTGTTCTGCCGAAGTACTTCGACTAAAGCCCCTCCATCGATTGCTCCGTAACTGTCTTTTGGCCCCCCCAAAAGGACGGTTACGGAGCATTCGTTTAACCAGGGTGCTGGGGGCAATTCAGTCTTCGCTGTGGAGGTCCCGGCGCCGGGCGCTGAGCAGCTCCAGTTCGGGGCGCGCCGCAACAAAGCGTTCGACGGCGTCAAGCACCTCCACGAGATGCCTCCGGTCAGCTGCCACGAGACCCGCGCCAAGTCGAACGCGGCGGTATTGCCCGTGGTCCCCCACTTCGGCGGCCGATACCTCGAACCGGCGCTTCAACTCGGCGACAAGCGGCCGAACAAAGGCGCGTTTTTCCTTGAGGCTGTGTACATCGCCCAGGAGAATGTCGAATTCAATCCACCCGATCCACATGCGCCAATTATGGGTGCTTAGCCGGTCAGCTCGCAGGTGGGAAGATGGGTAGAAGATAAGGAGGCTTAGTATGGGCCATGATCAGGTGTCGGGCAAAGGTGCTGCATCGCGAGCAGCCGATACCGCCGAGGATGCAGTAGAGGATGCCCAGGAATCAAAGACTGTGCGCACGTTGGCCCGTTCGGGGTTCGTCGCCACGGGCCTGATCCACCTGCTCATAGGAGCTATAGCCCTGGGCGTTGCATTGGGAAAGCCCGGGCAGGCCGACCAAAGCGGCGCGGTAGGACAGTTGGCGAAAACACCCGCCGGCTCTGTCCTAGTCTGGTGCTGCCTCGTCGCCTGCGCAGTGCTCGCGCTCTACATGGCAAGTGAGGCACTCGTGGGCGGCAGGCACCTCGGCAAATCGGAACGGCTCAAGAAACGCCTCAAGGCTGCCGGGCAGGCCCTCGTCTTCGCCGCTGCCGCTAGCACGTTCGGCAGCTTCGCCCTTGGACACCCAACAAACACCAGCGAAAAGTCGCGGGCATTCAGTGCTCAGCTGATGTCCAACCCGGCCGGAACTGTCCTGCTGGCGGCAATCGGCGCAGCACTGATCATTGCGGGAGGAGCATACGTGTTCCTCGGAGTCACCCTCAGATACCAGAAAGCCCTTCGCGGCAAGCCCTCCGGCCTTCCAGGGGATGCCTTCACGGTACTCGGGGTTTTTGGATACTGTGCCAAAGGAGTTGCCTTGGCAGCTGTGGGCCTCTTGGTCATTGTTGCCACTTTCCAGCATGACCCCTCCCAGCAAGGCGGACTGGACGCGGCGCTCAAGGCATTCATGGATCAGCCGTTTGGTGTTTGGGTGCTGGCCGGGGTTGGGCTGGGCTTGATCGCGTACGGCGTGTTCTCACTGTTCCGGGCGCGTTATCAGCGGCTCTAGGCAATCTTCCGCGTCCTTCAACAGTTAGTGCTGCAGGAACTCCTCGATCGCCTCGCGGGCTGCGGCCTGCTCCGCCGGCGTCCCTTCCCTCTCGGCCCACTGCTCCGCCAACTGGAACTCCACCAAGGCCCGGTGCGTATGCCCGTCCCGAAACAGAATGCGGCCCAGGTTGCCGTGGAGCACGGCCATCCATCGGCGCACACTCATGTCGTGAGCCGTGGAAGCGTATTCCAGGGCGCTGCGCGTCCATGACACCGCGTGCTCGTGATCAGCGAGGGCAAGCATGTGCAGGGCATCCACCGCCAGGAACTCCTCGCCCAAGTGGTCGCCGAGTTCCGCGGCCTGCTCCAGCAGCGGAACCGCCATGGCCGCGTGCCCGCTGTTGTTCAACAGCCGCCCGCGTTCCAGTAATACGCGCACGGCGATAGTCGGATCGTCGGTGGCATCCACCGAGTCCAGCAGGGCGTCGGCTTCCTCATACCGCCCTTGCATCCCTATTGCTCTTCCAAGCTGGGTGCGCAGTTCGGCGCGTTCATCGTCGTCGTAAGTCCCGCCGTCGAGCTCCACGCGGAAGCGCGCCTCGGAAGCGGCGGGGTCGTTCAAGTCCCAAAGTCGGTCCAGGGTGTTCTGCTCAAGCATCCGCAAGCTCCTGATCGGTCGGTACGGTCAGTTGATCGGTATGGTCGGCCTGGCACTAGGCTACTTTGCGTCCCTCGCGATCCGCGCCCAGCCAAGTTGTGCCTGCTGTTTCCGGCTGAGCGAGGCGACTACCAGGTCGTAGGAGTCCTCGATCATGTCGCGCACCATGTCGTCCGGGAGGTTTCCATCCAGGCGGACGCCGTTCCAATGCGTTTTGTTCAAGTGCCAGGCGCCCGTAATCTCGGCATGCGCGGAACGTAGCTGGACTGCCAACGCCGGCTCGCACTTGAGGCTGACACCCAGGGCCGCCGGATCCATGGCGGAGAGGGCGAACATTTTAGCCTCGTGCCGGGCGCCACCAGAGACGGCAGCCCGCACTTTGAAGACCGAGGTCTCCGGGCCGAACGGAAAATCCTCGAAGGATCCCGGAAAGCTCAGGCAGATACGGCGCAGGGTATCGACGTCCATAAACAGAGCCTAGCGCCGCAGGCCCGTTGCTACAGGCGGTGCACGCGCAGAGGTCTAGGTCCGCGCAGAACCGAGGTCTAGGCTCTGGTACATGGCTAATATCGAGGATTACGCCATCATCGGCGACCTGCACACCGCTGCCCTGATATCCCGTAATGGGTCCATCGACTGGCTGTGCCTGCCGCGTTTCGACTCCCCTGCCTGCTTCGCCGGGCTGCTGGATTCTCCCGCCGCCGGCCGCTGGCTCCTTGCCCCCGCAGGCGCATCGGTATGTACTCGCCGGCGGTACGTGCCGGACACGCTGGTGTTGGAGACGGAATGGGACACGCCGGACGGAACGGTCAGGGTCATTGATTTCATGCCCGTCCGGGACGAAGTGGTGGACCTGGTTCGAATCGTTGAAGGAGTCAGGGGCACGGTCCCGATGTACGGGGAACTGGTGCTTCGCTTCGACTACGGCAGCATTGTGCCGTGGGTGCGGAAAACTCCAGGTGGCATCAGCGCGGTGGCCGGTCCGGACGCTGCCTACCTCACCACCACTGCGCCTGTTGAGGGTCGGGACATGCGTACCATCAGCGAGTTCAACGTGAACGCCGGTGAACGTGTCGCTTTTGTACTGCGGTGGGCACCGAGCCACGACCCGGCCCCGGGTTTCATCGACGCGAACAAGGCGCTGCGAACCACGGAGGCGTTTTGGCGCACCTGGCTGTCGCAATGCAGGATGAATGGCCACTACCGGGAAGCCGTGGATCGCTCCCTGGTGACGCTGAAGGCGCTGACCTATGCCCCGACAGGCGGGATCGTGGCAGCAGCCACCACGTCCCTACCCGAACAATTAGGCGGCCAGCGCAACTGGGACTACCGCTACTGCTGGCTCCGTGATGCCACGCTCACCCTCCAATCATTGCTTGCCGCCGGCTACACGGAAGAGGCCTCTGCCTGGCGGGAGTGGCTCTTGCGGGCCATCGCGGGAGACCCGGCGGACCTTCAAATCATGTACGGGCTGGACGGCACTCGGCGACTTCCGGAAATGGAATTGCCTTGGCTGTCCGGCTTTGAAGGGTCCAAGCCGGTGCGGATCGGGAACGCGGCTGCCTCGCAGCTCCAGCTTGATGTATGGGGCGAAGTGCTGGACGGCCTCTCCTTGACCCGCGCCGCCGCTCTGCCGGACACTTACGACGAATCGTGGGACCTTCAAGTGGCGCTTATGGAGTACCTCGAAGGTGCGTGGAACAAACCGGACAATGGATTGTGGGAGGTCCGCGGGCCGCGAAGGCACTTCACACACTCCAAGGTCATGGCTTGGGTGGCGGCTGACCGTATGGTCAAGGGGGTGCGGCACTCCGGCCTTCCGGGCCCGGCGGATCGTTGGGCGGCGCTGCGCCGCGAGATCCACCAGGATGTCATGCGGAATGGGTTCAATGAAGAGGCCAACACTTTTGTGCAGTCGTACGGCAGCACGGCCCTCGACGCCAGCCTGCTGCTGATTCCCCGTGTCGGTTTCCTGCCGCATGACCACCCCCGCGTCGCAGGAACTGTGGACGCCATCCGCGAGCGGCTCACCGAGGACGGTTTTGTCCTCCGCTACCATCCCGAATCCACGGACGACGGCCTCCCTGGCCAGGAGGGAGTTTTCCTAGCGTGTTCCTTCTGGCTTGTGGACGCACTCTTGGGACTCCATCGCCGGTCCGAGGCCGAGGAACTGTTCGAGAGGCTACTGACGCTGCGGAACGACGTCGGACTACTGAGCGAGCAATGGGACCCGGTCAACCACCGGCAACTGGGCAATACGCCCCAGGCGTTCAGCCACTTTCCGCTTATCCACTGCGCGCTGCAGTTGCACCATGGCAAGACCCACGACAGCGACACACCGATCCCCAGCCCGGCGGAAGAGCCTTCCGCACGCGAGGCATCAACCAGCCAACCAGCTGCCAGCTGACGTGAAGGAGACGCCCCTGGTCAGGCCCCGGCCTGCCCCAGCTTCCGACGGCGGTTCCGCCACCACCGGCGGACAAGGTCGACTGCGGCGATCAGGCCCGCGATCGGAGACAGGACCACAAAGGCGTAGATAAACAACAGCCAGGACAAAGTCGCTAGCGGCGGCATACCGCCACTCAGCAACGACAGCCCTCCCAAAAGCCCGATGATCCACATCAGAACCACGCTAAAAAGCACCGCCGCTGCCGGAAAATACTCGCTAGTTACAACCGTCATTACTGTGGCAAACACTGTCTGCACCGCACGTCCTCCTGCGCACCCCATACCGGTTCCCACACCGGCCAGAATCATTATGCGCCCGCCGAACCCGCGGACACGGGAAAGGCGCAGTCGACGTGAGCAAATACATAGCCGAGCTCGGCGAGTCATGGCGACCCGCCGACGTCGGGCGCTAAATCAAGCCACGCCCAGGAAGTTTTCCAGGAGGACCACTTCAAGTCCGGCGGCCAGCTGCGCCTGGCGGAACGCTGCGAGGTCCGCGGCGAATTCCTGGCGGAAGTGCATCAACACAATGTCCCCGGGGCGGAGCGAGTTCCCGTACTGATAGTCCATCCGGCCTGAGTTCGCTTTGGCTTCCCACGTGACGATCGCCTTCAGCCCAGCGTCGGCGACTGCCTTGCGCATGGCGTTGGAATACGCGCCTCCGGGCGGCCGGAAGAGTACGGGCGTCCGGCCGTACTGCTGCTGGGCGAACTGCTGCATTCCCTGGATGTCGGCCAGTTGCTGCTGGTAGCTCCATTGCGTTGCCATCTTGACGTTGTGGCTCACCGTGTGGTTTTCCACAAGGCTCCCCTGGGCCTTGAAAGCCGTAAAGAAACCAGGATTGTCCCGGACCGTGCTGCTGGTCAGGAACAGCGTCGCCGGATAGTCGTACTGGGCCATCAACTGCACCATCTCAGGGTTTTTCACCACTCCGTCGTCGATGGTGAGGAAAACAACCGGGTGCGCGGTGGGAATCTTGGTGATCACCGGTGCCAGTCCGCCTTGGATCGGCGGCAGGCTGTAGTCCGGAATGAACGAACGGCGGATCCGCTTCTTAGCGGCTGACGGCGTCGCGGAAATCGATGGGGACGCAGCGCCCGACGACGGGGCGTCACCGATGGTGAGGGGCTCCGCCTCCAGCGGCCCCCGAGTGGGGCTGTTTGGCACCGGCGTGCTTTGCGCCGTTTGTGTAATCGGCACCGCGCAGGCTCCGAGTCCCGTGACCAGGGAAGCGGCGAGGAAACCGAGTGCAGCGCGGCGGCCCGGAACGGGCTGGGAGTGCGACTGGTCATCGCAGCACATGGTGATCCCTTTAAGATCTGGGCAGATGGGAAATCTGGAGCGAGTGGGTCAACTGCAGGTTAGCAGGCCATGGTATTCGCCACTGCAACGCCACTCTGAATGCAAGTCATACCGTAACATTTCGGTGCATGGGGCGTTATGGTCCTCTTACCGGCTGACTTATAGCCCGTAACGCCATCCTTCACGCGCAGGGCAACTATCGGTCACAACGTCCATTCCGGCCTCGCGGGCGCGCTGTTCGGCGGCCTCGTCATGTACACCCAACTGAAGCCACACAGCTTTGGCGCCTATTGCGATGGCTTGGTCGATGACCGCTCCCACCCTTTGCGAATTGACGAAGCAGTCCACCACATCGATCGGATGCTTCCCCGCGGGGATGTCCGCCAAGGTCTTGTAGCCCTTTTCGCCGTGGACGTCCTCGCCCCGGAGGTTGACCGGGATGATCTCCATCCCCATCCGATCCCGCACATAGAGTGCAACGTCGTAAGCAGAGCGCCACTGGTTGGTGCTCAGGCCCACAATGGCCCAGGTGCCTTTGGTTCGCATGAGCTTCTCAACAACGGCAGGATCGTTGGCTTCATCCATAACCCCAGCCTACTCCGGCAAGCTGGGAAACCCCGTTCCCGGCGTCTTTGAGCGGGAGTGGTTCAGCGCGGCGCCAGGCCCAGCAACGACGGGAGTACCTTGCTAACCGTGGAAGCGGCAACGCCGACCAACACCAACGGCGAAGGACTTTGCGACCCTGACGTTGCGCTGGCCGGCGCTGAAGCCTGGCCCGTGGCGCCTGAAGACTTGACCGCTTTGTCCGTGCCGTCCTGCAACTTGCTGCCCTGCGAGTTGCCGTCCTGAGTGCCCTGCGAGTTGTCGCCCGATGTGGCCTTGCCGCCGCTGGCGGGCGCCGGAGGATTGCTTGGAGCCTGGCCGGGCCTTGCGGCGTTTTCCGAACCGCTCGACGACGTCCCTTGGCTATTCTGGGGAGTCTGGGTCTGAGAAGTTACGCCCGTTCCCGTGGAGGGCACCGAGGTCACAGTGGGCGAATCGGGAGCCGGAAGCTGCTGGTTGCCCGGGGAAACAGGCGCCCATCCCGGGGCCCACTGCTGAATCAGCCGCTGGACAAACTGGCTCCCCTGTGGGAACCCGCCAGTGGCGGCAGCAACGCCGCTAACACCCATGCCCATGGTGGCCGCAACGGCAACACTAATGACAATGGAACGGTTCCGGCGCTTCCGACGGCGCTCTGCCAGCTCGTCGGTCCGCCTCCGCAGGGGCGGCAGTGAATCCGCATGCTCTGGGCCGGAGCCCAGCTCAAGGATGTGGGCCGACGCAACCGGAAGGACCGCCGTCGTATCCGCTTCCTGCACCGGCGTGACCAGAGTGGCCAGGGGAAAGACCGCCGTCGTATCCGCAGCCTGTCCGCCGGACAGCACAGCGGCAAGTTCCGTGCCCGGCTGCGGGGCCTTCAAAGTGGCGAGCGCGGCTAGTACGCCCAGCGTCGCTTTGACGTCAGGGGCATGCCAGACGCCGGCGTCAGCCATCATCTCGTCGATGACCTCGTCGCGCACGCGATCTGTGCATGTCATGGCGCCACATATTCCTTTACAACCGAGTGTTCCCGAAGCGTAATGAGCGCACGACGCTGCAATTGCTTGACTGCGCCTGCGCTCTTCCCCATGACATCGGCAGCCTGCTCAACAGTCAGGCCAGCCACAATCCTCAGGGCCAGCACTTCGCGCTGGTCCTCACCAAGGACATCTAGTAGGGCAAGGACTTCCCGGGGCGCCAGGCGGTCCATGGCTTCCGCCTCCGCCGATCCGCTCTCTCGGGTGTCCCGCTCGGGTTCAAACTCGTGATGTTCCGGGGCCCTGCTTTGCCGACGGTGATCGTCCACCATCCGAGCATGGGCTACGGAGAAAACAAAGGTCCGAAGGCCTGAAACTCCTCCAGAAATGGTCCCCACTTTGGGAAGCACAGATATGAACACCTCCTGCGTGACGGCCTCCGGATCGGCCACGCCCTTGGCGGTCAAGTAACCCAATACCTGACCAGCGAATTCCTGGTAGACAGCACTGAACAACTCTGCTTCCCGGCCGGCCAAGGCCTTGAGAACTTCGTCAGTCAGTACGTCAGTCACGAACGGAAGGCTTTCAGTCGGGTCGGGATCCACAAGGCTCCACTGCGATCAGCGTCCACCCCCAGAAAGGCGGCAGGCAACGTTACCTAGGGTAGCCTCTCGACCTGACTGGCAAAAGCCGGAGGACTGCCGCTGGGAGCATGTTGGGCTGCTGAACCGGCTGCAGAAGGCGAAGAGCCGGGCTGGAACATGATGGGGGACAAATTCCAGCCCGGCGCTTACATAGGGGTAATCGACAGGGCACCCAAAAGGGTTACGCGAGATTCAAAAGTTTTTTGGGACTTTTTTCGAAGCTTGTTTGAGCGTGGCATGGGGGGTACACGAACGTGCTTCCTGCCCGTCCGCCCACGGGCTCAAGTTTCAGGAAACCCGGGCGATGATCCAGCAGATCAGGCGGGTTCAGGAGCCCCGGACCCGCGTTATCTGCTGGCTGAATAGCGACTGCGGCGGGCCACCCACCAGGGTGACCCGCCGCCGTCGTCGTAATCCTGAAGTGTCAGTCCTCGATCAGGTCGTGCAGGACGATGGTCTGATCGCGGTCCGGGCCGACGCCAATTGCGGAGAATCGTGTGCCGGAGAGCTTTTCCAGCGCAAGGACGTAGTTGCGGGCGTTCTGCGGCAGGTCCGCCAGGGACTTGGCGCCGGTGATGTCCTCTGTCCAGCCGTCGAAGTATTCGAAGATCGGCACTGCGTGGTGGAACTCAGTCTGCGTCATGGGCATCTCGTCGTGGCGCACGCCATCAACGTCGTAGGCCACGCAGACCGGGATCTGCTCGATACCGGTCAGCACGTCCAGCTTGGTCAGGAAGTAGTCCGTGAAGCCATTGACGCGGGAAGCGTGGCGGGCCAGCACGGAGTCGAACCAGCCGCAGCGGCGCGGACGGCCGGTGTTGACGCCGAACTCGCCGCCCGTCTTCTGGAGGTACTCGCCCATATCATCGAACAGCTCCGTGGGGAACGGGCCTGCGCCAACACGCGTGGTGTAGGCCTTGATGATGCCGATCGCACGGGAGATGCGGGTTGGGCCGATGCCGGATCCAACGGAGGCGCCGCCCGCCGTGGGGTTCGAGGAGGTGACGAACGGGTACGTGCCGTGGTCTACGTCCAGGAACGTCGCCTGGCCGCCTTCCATCAGGACGACCTTGCCCTCGTCAAGCGCGTTGTTCAAAACCAGTGTGCTGTCGATGACCAGCGGGCGCAGACGCTCGGCGAAGGAGAGGAAATACTGGACGATTTCCTCCACCACCACACTGCGACGGTTGTACACCTTGACCAGCAGCTCGTTCTTCTGCCGGAGCGAGCCTTCCACCTTCTGGCGGAGGATGGACTCGTCGAAGACGTCCTGGACGCGGACACCCAAACGGGCCACCTTGTCCATGTACGCCGGTCCAATGCCGCGGCCGGTGGTGCCAATGGCGCGCTTGCCGAGGAAGCGCTCGGTAACCTTGTCCAACACCTGGTGGTACGGCGCAACAAGGTGGGCGTTGGCGGAAACACGCAGCCGGGATGTGTCAGCACCACGGGCTTCCAGGCCATCGATCTCCTGGAAGAGGGCCTCGAGGTTCACCACGCAGCCGTTGCCAATAATCGGAATCGCGTTGGGGCTCAGAATGCCAGCGGGAAGGAGCTTGAGCTCGTACTTCTCGCCACCCACCACTACGGTGTGCCCGGCGTTGTTGCCGCCGTTGGGCTTGACCACGTAGTCAACGCGGCCACCGAGCAGGTCGGTTGCTTTACCTTTGCCCTCGTCGCCCCATTGGGCTCCGACGATCACGATTGCTGGCATGGGATCCTCCCCCATTCTTTCGGGCCAGGCCGGAGTGGCTGGGCGCCGTACATGAGAACGCCCCGAATCTCACAACTGTGGTGGCCTGGCGGCGCCTGGCCGGCTGGAATCGGGCGGCAATGCCTTTGTTCCCGTCGCAGCACTATGCAAGAGTTCCGGGGCTCTTACCTGCCAAGTTTAGCGGATCGGCTCCCGGTCCCGCGGTTTAACACGACGAGCACCGTCTTCCTAGGACACACCGCCGTGGGCTGCGGAGAGTCTGGTATTCGGGACACCGTAGCAACCAGAAGCATTGTTGGCGGGATCCCCATGCTGTGACATGGAACATACCCGTTCAGCTTTAGGAGCAATTCATGGCAGCAGGAAGCACCGCCGTCGAGGCCCGATCCATCGAGATGATCCCGCCCGGGGAGCGCCACGGCCATCCCCGGGGACAGTTCACCCTCTGGTTCGGCGCCAACGCCCAAATCACCGCGATCGTTGACGGCGCGCTTGCCGTGGTCTTCGGTGCCGATGCTTTCTGGGCCATCGTTGGATTGCTCGTGGGCAACGTCCTGGGTGGAGTGGTCATGGCACTCCACTCAGCCCAAGGTCCCCGGCTGGGCCTCCCGCAGATGATCTCCAGCCGTGCCCAGTTTGGCGTGTATGGCGCCGTCATCCCGCTGGTCCTGGTGATCCTGATGTACATCGGCTTCGCGTCAACGGGAACTGTGCTGTCAGGGCAAGCGATCAACCTCATGCTCGGCGTGAACGTGCCGGCCGTGGGGATCCTGATCTTCGGTGCCGCCACGGCACTGCTGGCTATCCTCGGCTACAAGTACATCCACGCCCTTGGCCGGATTGCCACGGTCCTGGGCCTGGCAGGCTTCCTCTACCTGACCGTGGCCGTGTTCACCAGGTTCGACGTCACTCAGGTGCTCTTCCTCAAGGGATTCGAGTGGCCCACGTTCCTCACCGCCATCGCCCTCGGTGCAGGCTGGCAGTTGACTTTCGGCCCGTACGTGGCGGACTACTCCCGTTACTTGCCGCAGAACACCAGCGAACGAAAGACCTTCTGGTACACCTTCGCCGGCTCGGTGGGAGGCGCCCAGTGGGCCATGACGCTAGGTGCCCTGGCCGGCGGCCTGTCCGCGGCACACCTTGGTGGCGACTTCCTCAAAAACCAAGTGGGCTACATGGGTGACCTGGCCGGCGGCGGCCTGATCGCCATCTTCATCTACCTTGTCATCGTCACAGGCAAGCTCACGGTCAACTGCCTGAACGCCTACGGCGCCTTTATGTGCTCCGTGACCATCAGCACCGCGGTCAACAAGCGAGACTCAGTGTCCCGCACCGTTCGCATCGTGTTCATCGTTGCCGTCATCACGGCCAGCGTCCTGGTGGCCCTCTTTGCCAGCAAGGATTTCCTGAACCTGTTCAAGAACTTCGTTCTGCTCCTGCTGATGGTGTTCACACCGTGGTCCATCATCAACCTCATCGATTACTACAAGATCTCCCGCGACCGCCTGGACATCCCGGCCCTGTACAACCCAGCCGGGCGATATGGCCGCTGGAACGTGGCCGCCCTGGTGTCTTATGGCATCGGCGTCGTGGCGCAGATCCCCTTCCTGGCGCAGGCCCTTTACACAGGCCCGGTGACGCATTTGCTGGGCGGGGCGGACATCTCCTGGATCGTCGGTATCGCGGTCACGCTGGCGGTCTACTATCCGTGGGCCAAGGCCACCAACCGGGCGCCCGCAGAAACGATCTACCCCGTCACTGCAACTTCTGCACGCGTGGAGACGCCAGCCGCCTTGAGCTGATCGACTCTGGGGGGGTAACGGCCAGCGCGGCACCTGCCAGCGCTGGCCGCTTTATGCCCGACGCCGGCATCGACCTCTAAGTTCCGCGGCACCTGCCGCCCGGGTCACCGCCGCCCGGGTCACCGCCGTCGAACGTGACCCCCCAAAGTTCGACGGCGGCACGCCCGTCTGCAGCCTGACGGCAGCTCCCGGGGCGCGTCGGTCACAACACGCCGCCGCTCGCAGCAGGTCCCGCGAGCCGGTAAGGTTAACCAGCCCCCACTCAGCACCCCGCCCCAACCGGACGCTCTTTGCGCGCGCCCGCTCCGGCGTCGTGCCCAGCAGCAATCCGTAGGAGACGCAACACCCAATGCAAGACCTGGCGACCGACACATTCCGCGAACAACTTTGGAACCGCCGTTTTGACCCCAACATCGCCGAGGTCAACGAACTGTGCGATTCCCTCAAGGAATCGAAGCCGGGCAGCGAGGTCCTGTATGTAGACCCCGCCCACAGCACCGATGAGTGCAGGATCATCAGCCTCTTCTCCAACACGCGTACCCACGCTGAAACCGGGTTTGTCACTGCCGGCGACCAGGAAGCTTCCACGCGTATGCTCGGCATGCAGTGGCAGCTGGGCCTGCGACCGGAGTACATCATCCCGTGGAACGTGTACCCGTGGATCGAGCCCGGCGAGCCGTTGACCAAACTCACGCCCGCACACGTTGCCGACGGCCTCAAGCCCCTCCTCCGCCTCCTGGCCATCGCTACCAGGGCCTCGGCCCTTGTGGCTCACGGCAACGAAGCCCACCGCCTCGCCGACCAGCTCATGAAGGCAGCACCGCAGAGCGTCCACCGCCGCGGATTCAAGACTTTCAAGGTGCGCTCGCTTGGCGGCCGCTCCTTCGCCGGAACACCCGAGCGCCAGCAGGAATACCTCGACGCCATTCACGCCGCCTACGCGGAGGCAATGGCCCGGACCGGACTGCAGCGCCGCTGACCCGATAGCCGAGTTCGCCGGAAACGTGCACGGAAGCCGAAACCTCTCGAAGTAGCGCGAAGTTTTCCAGTGGCCTTGAGAACTTCCCGCCTTCTCGCGAGTTTGCGGCGAACTGGGGGTCTTACGCAACCACCGAAAAGAACAACGACGGCGCCCCTCACCTTGCGAGGTGAGGGGCGCCGTCGTCGTTGGTTCTGAAATTGCTAGGCCTCGATGGCCGCCTTAGCGGTGGGGTCTGAGTCGTTGAGGAACTTCTCAATCCGCTCCGGCTCGTCAGCCTCGTTGATTGCGGCAGCAGCCCTGCCAAGGGCGTAGAGCGCGCGCAGGAATCCCTGGTTGGGCTCGTGCTCCCACGGGATGGGACCCGCGCCGCGCCAACCATTGCGGCGGAGGGAGTCCAGTCCGCGGTGGTACCCGACGCGTGCGAAGGCGTAGGACTCGATGGTCCGTCCCTCCTTCCATGCGTCCTCGGCCAAGATGGCCCAGAGCAGGGACGACGTCGGGTGGCTCGCTACCAGCTCGATCGGCTCCTTGCCGAGCGCGAGGTGCTGGTACACCTCGGGCTCAGCGGGAAGGAGCGTCGGCTCGGGGCCCAGCAGGTTTTTGCGGAACTCGTCCGACATTGGCTGCTACTTGAGGGTCTTGCCGACGGAGCCGAGCTGCTGGGCGGCTTCCACGACGCGGGCTGCCATGCCGGCTTCAGCGGAAGCACCCCAGACGCGCGGGTCGTAGGCCTTCTTGTTGCCCAGGCCGCCGTCGACCTTCAGCACGCCGTCGTAGTTGCTCAGCATGTGCCCGGCCACCGGGCGGGTGAAGGCGTACTGGGTGTCAGTGTCGATGTTCATCTTGATCACACCGAAGGACACCGCGTCGGCGATTTCCTGCGCGGAAGAGCCCGAACCGCCGTGGAAGACCAGGTCGAACGGGTTGTCCTTGCCGATCTTGGCGCCGACCTCGGCCTGGATCTGCTTGAGCAGTTCGGGGCGGAGCTTGACGTTGCCCGGCTTGTACACGCCGTGGACGTTGCCGAAGGTCAGCGCGGTCAGGTAGCGGCCGTTCTCACCGGCGCCGAGCGCCTCGATGGTGGCCAGGGCGTCTTCGGTGGTGGTGTACAGCTTCTCGTTGATCTCGTTCTCCACACCGTCTTCCTCACCGCCCACGGTACCGATCTCAACTTCCAGGATGATCCTGGCGGCGGCGGCGCGCTCCAGCAGTTCACGGCCGATTTTCAGGTTCTCGGAAAGGGTTTCGTGCGAGCCGTCCCACATGTGGGACTGGAAGATCGGGTCCTTGCCTGCCTTCACCGCTTCCTCGGAGGCAGCCAGCAGCGGCAGGACAAAGCCGTCCAGCTTGTCCTTGGGGCAGTGGTCCGTGTGCAGGGCGATGTTGACGTTGTAGTTCTTGGCGACCTCGCGGGCGAAGGCCGCGAAGCCCAGCGAACCGGCAACCATGTCCTTTACCGAGGCACCGGACCAGTAGGCCGCACCGCCGGTGGAAACCTGGATAATGCCGTCCGACTCGGCCTCCGCGAAGCCCCGGATAGCCGCGTTCAAGGTCTGCGAAGACGTGACATTCACGGCCGGAAATGCAAAGCCGCCCGACTTCGCGCGGTCGATCATCTCGGAGTAGATCTCTGGGGTTGCAATGGGCATGCTGACTCCTCTGCTGAGTTTCGTCTTTGGGGCAGGGTGACGCCCCGGAGTAGACCTAATCGGCTAGCCTCCATCCTAGCCATTGATGGCTGAACGGAGAGTTTCGGGTCACCTGTTGGTAACACTTGTCCGGCGCAGCCCGCTTGCGCCCCCTCCCCCGCGCCCTGCCCCCGCCCTGCCCCGCGCCCGCACCCCCACCCCCGCACCCCCGCCCTGCCCCCTGCCTTGCCCCCACCCTGCCCCGCGCCCTGCCCCCACCCTGCCCCGCGCCCGCGCGAGTTGGCATTTAATGCCAATGTTTCGCACGAACATTGGCATTAAATGCCAAGTCGCGGGGACGCGGAGCGCGTGGGGATGCGAGGCCGTTAAGGGCGCCAGCCGCGGCTGCGGAGGGCGTTGCGTACTTTGCGAACGACGGCGGGACGCTCACCTTCCAGATCGTCGCGGGAAACTCGTACCTCCATCCAGCCATGAGCGGATGCGGTGTCCTGGCGGGCGATGTCGCGAACATACTGGTGTGTATCTCCGTGGTGCGCGCCATCGTATTGCAGGGCGATGCGTAACTCGGGATAGGCCGCATCCGGCCACAGAACCGGTCGGTTGTCGAATCCGCGGACCACCACATTGAGGACTGGCTCAGGCAGGCCGGCGTCCACAAGAGCCAAACGCACCTGCGTCTCAGGTGGCGAATCCGCACCAACCCGGATCAATTCCAAGGCTCCCCTGGCAGTTCGGACTCCACGCATGCCGGGATGAGCGGTGACTATCCGCTTCAGTTCCTCCGTGGTGCACAGGGCCTCCCTGGGACGGGGGAACTCTGGGCCGTGGTGGCAGACGAAGGAGTCGCCCAAAGCAACCAATTCCGGAACAGTAAGTGCCGCTGCCATGTCCAGCCACGTCCGCGCAGGCGAGGTGAGGCGGACGCCGTCGTACTCCACTACTTCGTTAGGGAGGAAGGACAGCAGATGGCCCACCACGTTGACGCGACGTGGAAAACTGAAGCCAGGGCGTCGAGCCAGGTGGATGCGCCAGTCCCCTGCAATGCTGGCTGGTAGAGGTCCGTCCCAAATCCGGGCAGCCGAGCCATGCGTGAGAATCGAAGAATCGTCCAAGTCGGTGTATGCCCGTAAAGCCGCCGAACCAACCACTTGTGAATGGACGGGGACCCTGATCCCCCGTGACACGGTGATGAGGTCCTTGGCCTGCGTCCTGCCACGGGTGACACCGGCTTTGTCGGACGACCTGACTGAAAAGGATCCGGTTGTGAGGTTGGGAGGAAGCGGTGCCCTACGCATCCTCCATTCTTTAGGGCCTACCCCACCTCGTGATCAGTTATCCACAGGACCGGCCGTGAAGACCCCATCGACTTGGCATTTGATAGCAATGTTGGTCCGAAACATCGGTATTAAATGCCATCTCGCGCGGGGGGAGCGGTGGGAAGGGGGACTTGGCGGAAGTTGTGGCGGCGAATCCAGGCGTGCATGGCGATCGCGGCGGCGGAGGCGGCGTTCATTGAGCGGGTGGAGCCGTACTGTTCTATGGACAACGTAGCCACAGCGGCCTGGTGCACCTCCGGCGTCAGTCCGGGACCCTCCTGGCCAAATACCAAGACACAGTTTCGCGGCAAATCATAAGTTTCCAGCGGCACAGAATCAGGGAAGATGTCGATGCCGATAATCGCCAGCCCCTCCCCCTGAGCCCAAGCCACGAAGTCCTCCACGGTGGGGTGGTGCCTGACGTGCTGGTATCGGTCGGTGACCATGGCCCCACGACGGTTCCACCGACGTCGGCCGATGATGTGCACTTCTTTGGCCAGGAACGCGTTTGCGGTGCGCACCACCGTGCCGATGTTCAGGTCGTGCTGCCAGTTTTCGATGGCGATATGGAAGTCATGCCGGTGGGCGTCCAGGTCCGCGACGATCGCCTCGTGCTTCCAGTAACGGTACTTGTCCACCACATTGCGGCGATCGCCGTCCGCCAGAAGGTCCGGGTCCCAATGGTCGCCCTCCGGCCACTCCCCCGTCCAAGGCCCGACGCCGACCTCCGCCTGGGCGGGCTGCTCGCCAGCGGTGGTACCGCCGTCGGCCCCTGCCGGGGTGTGGGCTTCTGAAGGGGCGGCGTCGTCATTCACCCCTCAACCCTAGCCCGGTCGCGTAACCCAAAGGCGCCGTGTGTTTAGGGACACCGAAAGATGAAAGACTTGGGAGCAGAACCAGCCCAAACACCGGAGGTAGAGAATGGCGAAAACAATGGAAGCCCCCGAGTCCACCGCCGTGTACCGCAACGGCCACGAGATCGAATGCTGGCTGACCGACATGGACGGCGTGCTCGTCCACGAAAACCAAGCCATTCCGGGCGCCGCCGAGTTGATCCAGCGGTGGGTGGACACATCCAAGCGCTTCCTTGTCCTGACCAACAACTCCATCTTCACTCCGCGCGACCTCGCCGCCCGATTGCGCTCCTCTGGACTCGAGATCCCGGAAGAGAACATCTGGACCTCCGCTCTTGCCACGGCCCAGTTCCTCAAGGACCAGGTGGCGGCCGGCGGACCGGATGCGGGCAACCGCGCCTACACCATCGGCGAGGCAGGCCTGACCACCGCGTTGCACGAGGCGGGTTTCATCCTGACGGACCAGAACCCGGATTTCGTGGTTCTCGGCGAAACCCGCACGTATTCCTTTGAGGCAATTACGACGGCGGTTCGGCTGATCCTGGCGGGCGCCCGGTTTATCGCTACCAACCCGGACGCCACAGGCCCCTCCAAGGATGGACCCCTTCCCGCAACCGGCGCCATCGCCGCGATGATCTCCAAGGCAACTGGGCGCGAACCCTACATCGTGGGCAAACCCAACCCCATGATGTTCCGCTCTGCCATGAATCGGATCGACGCACACTCGGAAACCACCGCCATGATCGGTGACCGCATGGACACTGACATCATCGCGGGCATGGAGGCCGGGCTGCACACGGTTCTGGTGCTCAGTGGCATCACCCAGCGCGAGGAAATTACCTCGTTCCCGTTCCGTCCCAACCAGGTCCTCAACTCCGTGGCGGACCTGAAGAACCAGATCTAGGAGCCAAACCGTGGCCGTGCTCAACCTGCGGCCCCTCCTCGGCGGCCTGCTTTTAAGGGGCAGCCAGCCCTTCGACATGGATTCGTGGGCCACGTCCGAATTCCTGCGCACGAATAACATCCAGTCGGTGGTGGACCTGCGGGTTGAGTACGAGCGCGCACTGATCCCTTGGCACCTGCCCGGCTCGGGATCGGAACAGCCGGGTCAGCTGGAACTTCCAGTCGATCCGGCACTCCCGGGTGGCCTCGATCATGGGTTTGAGCTGATCGAGAACCCCTTGGATCCCCTCACCGCCACCTCAAGCCTTAGCCTGCACACGGCGGAGGAGCTGGGGGAGCTGTATTTGGGCTGGGCCAGGGCTCGCCCGGATTGGGTGGCTTCGTCCCTTCGACCCGTAGCCCATGGGCGTCGAACCCTTGTTCACTGCTCCCTCGGCAAGGACCGCACTGGTGTGATTGCCGCCGTCGGACTTCTAACAGCGGGTGCCGGCCGCGCCGCCATAGTGGCGGATTACACAGCCACGACGGCGGAGCTGCCGGAAATGCTCGAGCTTATGGCTGCCGCTTGGCGGCAGGCCCTGCCATCCTTGACGGCTGAAGCCTTCAGTCCGGACTTGATGCTCCTGCAGAGCCCCAACCGCGCCATCGAGTATTTCCTGGACAGTTTTTCCCGGGAATTCGGCGACGCTGCGGGTTACCTGCGCGACGGCGGGCTGAGCGGCGTTGAGGTGGACGCACTGCGGTCAGCCGGGACAGGTGCCTAACATCCATTAGGGCTCGGATGCCCCTGGCTCCCTATTCCGCGGAGCTACCAAGGATGCTCCAGCCCGGGGCTAACCCCTCTTTCCACGCTTCACACGACAGGGATTATTTTCAAAGTATGCTGGGCGGACAGCTTCCCCGGTCAGTAAACGAGGGCCCGCTGGCCGCCCACCGGCAGCGCGAAGAATTCGTCCTGCAACGAGGTCACGATCGGTTTATAGACGAACGGGTTCCATTGCGGGCTGGCATGCGGCGGCCGAGCGCCTTCGGTCCGCAAATCGGAAGAGACCATGTTGTCCTTGAAAGTCCGGGTCCAGCTTTCCCGCGCTGTTTCATAATTGACGGTGTCATCGCGGGGATTGCCGATATAGGCCATTCGTGCCTGACCCAGTTGGCCCACAAACCGTTCCGCAATGAAGTGGTAGATGTACGCCGATTCTGACTGCACCAACTCACTGGAGGGCGCGATCGGCGACAACTGCTCCAGCGTTTGGTCCCACACCTGTCGCCAGGTCCGTTCATTCTTGTGGACCACCCGTTCGCCGAACTCGTAACCGCCACGCAAGACAGTGGGGATTCGGAATCCGCTCTCATAAAGGAAAACCACGCCTTCGAACCAGCTTTGGTCCAAGACGTCCCCGCGGCTGAATGGAGAGGAATCCAGCACAATGAGCTCCACTTCCACGCCGTGGAGTTCCCTGAGGCGTGCGGTCACCTGGATGGCCACCATTCCACCGAAACTGTGGCCGTAGAAGAACAATCGCTTGAGCTTTTTCTCGCGGATGTGAAGTACGACGGCGGCCGTCACCTCATCGATGTCAAGGCCTAGGTTGGAATACCCGACGGCGGCCAGCTGGCCGCGCTGGTTGAGTGCGCCCCGAAGCGAATTCAGGATCCACTGGGCTTCCTCCCAGCTGGTTTTGTAACCAGGGAAAAGGATCCAGCTCGAGTCCGGATAGTAGGCATCCGCGAAGTCGTCCCCGACTGCCAGGATCTTGGTGCTTCTGCGTTCGGACTGCACGTGGCGGGTGAAAATCATGTCCGCAGCTAGCGCCGACGAGGCCCCCGCACCAATCAGGAATGTACGCCGGGAGAATGATTTGAGCTCCGAAGCGTAGCGCAATAGCCGGGAGTTGAACCCCGGCTGGGCTGGATCCAGCAGTTCCAGCTGGATGGGCTGCTGCGTGTCCGGGGCCTGCGCGCCCGTCGGCTGCGCGCCCATCGGCTGCGCGCCCGTCGGCTGCGCGCCCATCGGCTGCTTGTTCGGGGGCTGCGTGTCCGGGGGCTGCGCGTCCGGGGGCTGCGCGTCCGGGGGCTGCTGCGCCTGCGGGGGCTGCGCGCCCTTCGGCTGCTTGCCGCGCGGCCGTTTGCCGCGCAGCCGCTCACGCTGCGGCTGCTGACCTGTCGGCAGCTCACTTGGTGGCCTTTCATCAGGCTCGCGGGACGGCGCGTCCGGCTCCTGCAATGCGCCACCGACCCGCTGTCCTTCCGGGACGTCCAGTACGTCCGGAGCGGTTGGCTCATGCCCCCTGCCATCATGCTCCACTCAGCCAGCTTAGAACCAACGCCGGGCTGCGTGCAGGCCCCGGGGATTGGACCCGCAAACCATGCGTCCGCATGGCCGAAAGCACATCCAAGCCTGCAAGCACGGCTTTGGCAGCTCAAAGCACGAGCAAGGCGAATCGCGATCGAGACGATTATACTTTCGGAAAATTTTAGTAAAGCGAGATTGCTAACTCAGCGATTACCTTTCCCAGTTAGCCTACAGGCGCTGCTGGAACGCGCGACGACTTCCCGTATTGCAAGGAGGTAAGCCCTTTCCGAAAAGCGATTTCAAGGCGGAAATAGCTATTGATCTTGCGTAAACTTTACGATACTTTCTTTGCAATGTGATCCGCGTCGCAAGGCTGAGGCCCGACTAGATGCGAGGCCCGGACGCGACCGAGCGAAGGACGACGATGACCATCGATAAGCAGCACCGACGTGCCGCCGAGGAACGCCTTAAACACATGCACCAGCAACTGGGCGGATTCGCCTATGGCGGCGACTACAACCCTGAACAGTGGCCCCGCGAAACCTGGCTCGAGGACGCTCGGCTTATGCAGGAAGCGGGGGTCAACCTCGTAACTCTGGGAGTCTTCTCATGGAGCCGGATGGAGCCGTCGGAGGGACTCTACGACTTCGCGTGGCTGGATGACGTGATGGGCATCCTTCACGAAAACGGAATCGGCGTTGACCTGGCAATCCCGGACGCCGTACCCCCAGCGTGGCTGATCCAGCAGCACCCGGACATCCTGCCGGAACTCGCCGACGGCAGCACCTTCGGTTTCGGCTCCCGCCAGCATTGCGACGTTTCCCACCCTGTTTACCGTGCCAAGGCCCTGGCCCTGACGGAAAGGCTCGGCGAACACTATGCCGAACACCCCGCGCTCCGTATGTGGCACGTCGGCAATGAGTACGGGCCGGTCTCCTACGGTCCGTGGGCGGACAAAGCCTTCCGCGAGTGGGTCCGGGAAAAGTATGCCTCCCTCGACGAGCTCAACGCAGCGTGGAGCACGGATGTGTGGGGCCAGGTCTACTCCGACTGGGAACAAGTACACGTCCCTGCCCAACCGCGGACCTGGTCCAATCCGAGCCGCCGCCTGGACTTCCACCGCTTCACCTCGGACAGCATGCTCCGGCATTTCACGGCCGAACGGGACGTCCTGCGCCGCCACACCCCGGACTTGCCGATCGTCACCAACTTCATGCGATTCTTCAAAAACAACGACTACTGGGCTTGGGCTGCTGAGGAAGACGCCGTCGCGCTGGACATCTACCCCGACCCTCGCGAAGACGAAGCACATATCGCGGCTGCCCTGAACTTCGACCTCATGCGCTCCCTCCGCGGCAACCAGCCCTGGATGGTTATGGAGCAGGCCACGGGAGCCGTCAGCCAGTGGTCAGTCAACGTCTCCAAGCTCCCTGGCAAAATGCGCCTCGGCTCGTACCAGGCCATCGCGCAGGGCTCCGACGCGATCCTCTTCTTCCAGTGGCGGCAGGCCAAAGGCGGCACAGAGCGCTTCCACTCGGCAATGATCAGCCACGCCGGCACCAACACCAGGATCTTTCGCGAAGTCACCCAGCTGGGCCAGGAGCTCAAGAACCTCCCGCAACTGGTGGGCACCCGCTCGACGGCGAGCGTCGCCGTCGTTTTTGACTGGGACTGCTGGTGGGCGCTCGAGTTGGGCAACTCCCCTAGATCCGACCTCAACTACCCCGCAGAAGTCCTCCGCTACTACAAGCACTTCTTCCACGCCAACGTTCCGGTGGACTTTGTGGACACCAAGACCGACCTTTCCAGTTACGACCTGGTGGTCCTGCCAGCCTCGTTCCTCTTGGGCGACGAGGCCGCCCAGCGGTTCACGGACTACGTTGCCGGCGGGGGACGGCTAGTAGTTTCGTATCTCTCCGGAATCGTCGACGAAAACAACACAATTAGGCTAGGCGGCTACCCGGGTGCCCTTCGCACTGTCATCGGTGCATGGAGCGAGGAAATGCACCCACTGGCGGGGGACGCCGAGCAGGTGAAGCTGTCCTTCGCCGACGGCGGTACCGGCTCCGCGGGCTATTGGACGGAGCACCTGCACGCCGAGGAGGCCGAAGTGCTTGCCAGCTACGGCAGCGGCCGGCTTGCCGGCTTCCCAGCCGTCACCCGCAACCGATTTGGCGACGGCAGTGCCGTCTACATCTCAGCCCGGCTTGACGAGGGGTCACTGGATCGCATCCTGCGCGAGGAATGGCAGCAGGCCGACGTCGAACCCGTCATTGATGCCCCGCGCGGCATCCAAGCGCGGCGCCGCTCAGGGGGCGGCAGGGACTATCTGTTGGTGCTCAACCATAATGACGCCCCTACCGGAGTGGACCTGGCCGACGGCGGTACGGACCTCTTGTCTGCCCAGCATGTTGGTGGCCGTGTGGAGCTTCCTCCGTACGGCGTACTCGTTATTGAAGAAGACCCGAAATGAGGGCGAGGAAATGACCCTGCAGCTCGAAACGGCCGCGGACAAAACGACGACGGCGGAACCCGCCACCGCTGGGAGGCGCACCAAGGGGCGCAGGGCACCAAAAACTGGTTGGAAAGCAGCCATCAAGCGTGACTGGCGACTCTACACGCTAATCATTCTTCCCCTGCTCTATTTCCTGGTCTTTCGGTACTTGCCGATGATTGGAAACGTCATCGCTTTCCGCAGGTTCCGGCCGGGCGGGAATATCTTTGGCGAGACCTGGGTGGGTTTCCAGTATTTTCAGCTTTTCATCAACGATCCCAGCTTTTGGCAGGCATTCCAGAATACGATCATTCTGGGGCTGTTGACCCTGGTCTTTACGTTCCCGATGCCGATCATTTTTGCATTGCTGCTGAATGAGCTGAGGTCGCGGCGGCTCAAGAAATTCGTGCAAACTGCGGCGTATCTTCCGCACTTTATGTCCATCGTGATTATCGCGGGCATGATCCTCCAAATCTTCTCGCTCAACGGCACCATCAACCAGATTTCACAGGCCCTATTCGGCACTACCGTGAATTTCACGCAGGACGCGGGCTGGTTCCGTCCGATGTACATCAGTTCAGAGGTGTGGCAGACCATGGGATGGGGCGCGATTCTCTACCTGGCTGCCCTGACCCGTGTGGACGAGTCGCTCTATGAAGCAGCCAAACTGGACGGCGCCAACCGCTGGCAGCAGACCTGGCACGTGACGCTGCCAGCAATTCGACCGACCATTATCACTCTCCTGATCCTGAATATCGGCACGTTCATGGCAGTCGGTTTCGAGAAGATCCTGCTGATTTACAACCCGCTGAATTACGCCACTTCGGATGTCATTTCCACCTACCTGTACAGGGTTGGCTTGGAATCCAGCAATTTCAGCTACGCGGCCGCAATCGGCATTTTCGAGTCAGTGATTGGGCTGACGCTCATTCTGTCTGCCAACGCGCTGTCGCGCCGCCTCGCAGGAACGAGCCTGTGGTGAAAGGGACCATCGTGAAGGAAACAATGCTTCCTCGGAAAGAGCGAACAGACGCAACGCCAAAGCGCACGCTGAGGGACGACCCCGCTTTCAGGACCGCTCCCGCGCTCCGGGAATCCACTTTGATGAAAGCCTTCCGGGCCTTCAACATCCTGTTCTTGTGTGCAGTCGTCTTTATCACGCTGTACCCGTTCCTGAACATCATTGCCCAGTCCTTTTCCAGTGAGGGTTACATCAATTCCGGCCAGGTGAACCTATATCCTAAGGGCTTCAATGTTGAGACCTACAAGGTGATTTTGGCGGACGGAGCATTCTGGCGGAATTACGGAAACACCGTCCTGTACACGGTGGTGGCCACTGCGATTTCCATGGTCCTCACGACGTCCTTCGCCTATGCAATCGCAAAGAAGGACCTCAAGGGGCGCGGCCTATTTATCGGGCTGGCCGTGTTCACGATGTTCTTCAACGGCGGACTCATCCCGAACTACGTGCTCATTACGTCCTTGGGAATGCGGGACACCATATGGGCCATCGTGCTGCCTAATGCCATTAGCGTCTTCAACCTGCTCATCATGAAGTCGTTTTTCGAGAACATGCCGCGCGAATTGGAGGAAGCCGCCTCAATCGATGGACTCACGCAATACGGCATCCTCTTCCGCATTGTCCTGCCGTTGAGCAAGGCCATCGTTGCCACCATGGTGCTGTTCTACGCGGTGGCCAACTGGAACTCCTGGTTCTCTGCATTCCTCTACCTGGACAAGCCTGATCTATTCCCCGTGACCATCTATTTGCGGAACATGATCGCCGGCGTCACCACGGCCGGATCCGCTGGAGGCACAGCCGAAAACGTCGACCAAATTGCTGCCAACATCCAGTCGGTCACCATAGTCCTCACCGTTCTTCCTATCCTCTGCATCTACCCGTTCGTCCAGAAGTACTTCTTCTCGGGCGTAATGCTCGGCTCGGTCAAGGAATAGCCCCTCCATGGAGTCGATCCGGACTCCACCAAAAGCACCTCCACAATGCCTCTTTCGAAAGGAAAACCCATGATCCGTCGTCGAGATTTTCTCGGTTTAGCTTCGCTGGCCGCCTTCGGCATCGCCTTGGCCGGTTGTTCGCAGGAGAGCGCCGTTGATACAAGCAAGGCACGCACGGGCGCCATGAACAGCTTCGGCCTTGGTGACACGTTCAAGGCAACCGCACCCTTGAGCTTCACTTTCCTGTTCAGCGACCAACCCACCTACCCGTACAAGAAGGACTGGCTGTTCTGGAAGCAGCTCACCTCTGACACCAACGTGACGCTGAACCCCACGATCGTCCCCATGAGCGACTACGAACAGAAGCGAAGCCTCCTCATCAGCTCCGGCAACGCTCCGGAAATCATCGCCAAGACGTATCCGGGGCAGGAATCCGCATATGTTTCCTCCGGCGCCGTCCTCCCGGTCAGCGATTACGTTCACCTCATGCCGCATTTCCAGGACAAGGTGAAGAAGTGGAAGCTGGAGGCGGAGATCGAGGGCCTCAAGCAGCAGGACGGAAAGTATTACGTCCTGCCCGGATTGCACGAGGAACTTTGGCCGGACTACACACTGGCCGTGCGCACGGACATTTTCCAAAAGCACACCATCGCGCTTCCAAAAACCTGGGACGAATTCCGGGACGCCCTCAGCAAGCTCAAGCAGGCTTACCCGGACGTTACCCCGTTCTCGGACCGTTTCAACGGCAAGAGTGTCCTCAACATCGCAGGAACGGCATTCGGGACCGTGGCCGGTTGGGGACTCGTTAATGGTCTGCTCTTCGATGACTCCGCCAAGAAGTTCGTATTCGGTGCTTCCGGAGCTAAGTTCAAGGCCTTCCTGGAGTACTTCCGCTCCCTTGTGGACGAAGGCCTCATGGACAAGGAAAGCTTCACCCAATCCGACGACCAGGCCATCCAGAAATTCGCTTCCGGCAAGTCCTTTGTCATCAGCACCAACTCGCAGAACATCGTGACTTACAGGACGTCCATGAACCAGTCCCTCGGCGAGGGCAAATTCGCGATTTCCAAGATCACGGTGCCCGGCGGTCCGGAAGGAAACGTTATCGGTGGCTCGCGGCTGGAAAACGGCATCATGCTCAACGCTTCAGTGGCCAAGAATGACAACCTGGTGGCCCTCATCCAGTTCATCGACTGGCTCTACTACAGCGACGCCGGACTGGAGTTCAGCAAGTGGGGAGTGAAGGGCACCACGTACAACAAGGGCGCCGACGGCAAGCGGACCCTCGCCTCCGACATCAATTTCCTTGGACTCAATCCCAAGGGAACCAAGGACCTGCGCGTGGACTATGGCTTCTCCGGGGGCAACTTCGCCTACGGCGGCACCACCGAACTGCTCCAATCGACCATGAGCGAGGAGGAAATCCGGTTCCAGAAAGACATGCAGTCCAAGACCCCGGTCAAAACTCCCCCGCCCATCCCCTACAGCGATGCGGACCGCGAACAGGCAACCCTGGTGCTGACTCCGCTCAAGGACCACGTCAACCAGAACACGCTCAAGTTCATCACCGGCCAGCGCCCCATCAGCGAGTACGACGCGTACCTCAAAGAGCTCGAAGGCAAGGGCATGCAGAAGTATGTGGACTTGGCCAACAAGGCCTACGAGAGTTACGCCGGCAAGAAGTAAGCAAGTATGCGGTCCGGGCGTCGGAGTCATGTGACGCCCGGACCGGCCGCCTATCCACCGATGGGAAGGAAGCCTGGCCGTGACAACAGCCAAAACAGAGTTCGGAACCGGACCCTTATTCAGGGCGGCGAGCCTTATCTACGGGGTAATGGTCTGCCACCTGTTGCTGGTTCTGGTGAACCTTCCGCTCGTACTCTCGCCACTGCTTGTTTCTTTGATCAGCGCCGCGGCGGGTTCCCCTGCGAGTACGACGGCGGCAGTCGCCGTCGTGCTTTTATGCTGCCTTCCGCTGGGGCCGGCCGTGGTGGCGGCCGCCGCGACCTGCAACAAGATCATTTCCGCGACCGAGGGATCCGTGGCCAGATTGTTCCTGCGAGCCCTGAAGGGCAATGCCCGGGAGGCCCTGGCAGTGTGGGTGCCTGCTTTTGGTGTGTTTGCGCTCCTCGCTTTCAACCTGCTGAATCTCGGCGCGGCGTCAACACCAGTTGATCCTGCGCTTCGGGTTTGCCTGCTGCTTCTAGCTGTACTGGTCTGCACGGTGACGATCAATGCGCTGGTGATCGTGTCGCGTTTCCGTTTTCGGACCATCGATGTCTTCCGGCTGGCATTCTCCTGCCTGGGCGCGCAAAAGCGCGCTTCGCTGGGGAATGCGGCAATCATCGTGCTGGGTGCCTGGGCTCTGGCGCAGACCAGCGTGTTTGTCCTGCTGTTCACTGCAGGTGCCGTGGTCTATTTGGTCTGCCTCAACTCCCGACCGCTGCTCCGATTTGTTGAGGATAAGTTCACGACTGCGGCATGACGCCAAGGTTCACCTGGCTTACCTAGTAGGCCGCCACCAGATCGCAGTGCGCAAGCCGTAGTGCTGGGCGGCCGTTGCTACACCGGAGAACAGTCCTCCGCCACCAACGGCCACCACAACCGTATCCAGCGCGGGGATCTGCTGGAGTATTTCTTCCAGGAGGGTGCCGGCTCCGGCTGCGATGAGCGGGTGATCGTAAGCGTGGGAAGCAAGTGCGCCAGTTGAGGCAGCGAATTCCTGACATGCCGCCAGAGCCTCGGCGTACTCGGATCCGACAAGCCGAACATCGGCGCCATAGCCACGGAGCCGCGAGACCTTAACAGCTGGTGCTCCAATCGGCAGGAAAACAGTCGCCCTGACTCCTTGTTCCCGAGCAGCCCAGGCGCACGCCATTCCGGCGTTGCCGCCCGAAGCAATGGTGACGCCGGCATCGGGGAGGGTACCGGCGTCGCGATGCGCTTGGATGAAGTTCTGGGCGCCCCGCGCTTTAAACGTGCCGGTGTGCTGCATGAATTCCAGGGCAAAATACACATTGCATCGCCCACCAGGTTCCGCTGTGATAACAGACCCGGCGTCCGCCGGCGCCACAACAACTGGCCGGACCCGATCCGCGATGCGCTCCGAGGCGGCTTTTATCTCGGCGAAGGTAAGGGTCTGCATCTAATATCTCCTGCCCAGGGGGAACGAGTTGACCCTACTTCAGGCTCGAATCAGCAAGCCAATCACCGGTAGGCGGGGGGCATGTTCTGAGTTAAATCGCGAGGTGTCCATAATCACGCCGCCCGTACACCTCCAAGGGAGAATTTTCGCCAAGAATTGCCCACTGGACCGATAGAATTAGGCGTAACCCCAGCCTTCTCATTTGAGGAACTTTGTCGTGCCCGCCTCCGCGCCTGCTCAAGTTTCACCGGCCCTTTCCCAATGCATCCAACACAAGCATTCCGGCCAGCGCCCGCGAAGGTTCCTGGGCATGAGTTGGACACACGCAGGCAGGCCCCGCCCCGTAACCCGTACGCTCTTCTCCGAGAAGAAGGGCATAGAAGAAGTATTGGCCGTCTCGCCAGACCGGTTCTATGCCGTCAACACGACAGACGGGTCATCCTACTGGGCGCTCTCTTCCGCGTCCGGGGCGACAATTTACGCCGGTGCTCCGCACGGCACCGTCGTGGTGCCCAAGGTGCCAACGGTCATTGACCAAACGGCGGGAGCGTATCTTCAGTCGCTTCGAGAAAATAGCGAATTGAACGCAGAGGAAATGGATCGGCTGCTGCTCGATGTGCCAGGTGTTTCGCTAAGCCTGGTTATCAGCAATATCCGCAGGCACAACTACTTTGCGGAGGCTTGGGACGAGCGTTTGGGCCTCACCGGTCTGCGAATTGTCTCCCACGAAGGACTAGGGCTCTCAGTGGCGCGCCTAACTGCGCAGTTGCAGCTGCACCTGGGCACGAAGGTTCCTCTGTAACCCGAGGCGGTTTCCCTAGAGCGGCGTGACCTCCACGGGTGTCAACATTTCCCGCTCGAAGCCAACTCGCCGTACCGGGCCCTCGACCAGGACAGTATGCGTGAACACCTCATCCGTGCAGGAGCGGGACACGTGCAGCCGTACCTCTCCCGGCGTCACCACACGTTGTAGGGAGGCACCAGTAAACGAGAAGCGATCTGCATGGACTGCAAATGAAACGCGCGCCGACTCTCCCGCGGTGAGTTCCACGCGCGCATAGCCGATCAGCTCCTTAACCGGCCGGGTCACCTCGGCCACTGGATCTTCCAAGTAGAGTTGCACGACGTCGGCCCCGTCCAGTTGTCCGGTATTGGTCACAGTGACGGACACGACGGCGGTACCGTCGGTGGACATCGTGGAAGCGCTGCACTCGTGACCGGTATATTCGAAGCTCGTGTAGCTCAGCCCATGACCGAAGCCGAAAAGAGGAGAAGGATCCAAGGCACTGACCTCGGTCCTTCCGCCGAGCGCGCTGTGCAGGTACGTGCCGGGCTGGCCACCGGGCGTCCGCGGCATGGACACGGGAAGCCTGCCCGAGGGGTTCGTTTCCCCACACAGAACGTCCCACAATGCCTCCGCGCCGTCCTCCCCCGGGAAGAAGCCCTGGACTATGGCATCTGCGCGATCCACAAAGTCGCCCAAGGCATACGGGCGGCCGCTGAGGACAACGATCACTACCCTGGTGCCCGTCGCAGCGGCTGCATCCAGGACCGCTGACAGTAGTTCGTGTTGTCTACCGGGAAGTTTCAGGTCCGGGGCGTCATTGCCCTCACCGGAAGTGCCCCGGCCAAAGAGCCCGGCGTTGTCCCCGACCACCACAACGCAGGTATCCACGCAGGGGACCACCCCGGAGGCGAGGGATATTTCCTCATCGCTCGCAGCCTCGCAGGTTCCCGTGGCGGCAACGGTCACGCTGTCGAAGCGGGCTGCAGCAACGTCAGCCACCGTTGGGATCTCTACGCCGAGGGGAACCTCAGGATGCGACGCACCAACGTGGGCGTCGAAGGAGTAGCAGCCCAGCATGGCGAAGGGATCGTCCGCGAGTGGGCCCACGATGCCGAGGCGTCCGACGTTGGCACCTCCACGTGCGGCAGCCCCGCCGTCGGGCCTTGCAGCGCCAACCGGCCCGATGCCGACAGCCCCGGCGTCCGCGCCCCAAACACCGGTAAGCCCGGCGGCGCGCAGCGGCAGGATCGGTTCGTGGCCCGGTCGCCCGTTGGTGAGCAGCACCAACGACTGCGCACCGAGCTCGCGGGCGAGCAGCCTGTTTTCCCTCGGGTCGAGGTCGATCGGACCTTCTGAGAGGCACAGCGGCTCCGGGCGGTAGTCCGGATTCAGCAATCCGACGTCGTACTTTTGCGTGAGGACACGGCGTAGTGCGCGGTCCACAAGCTCCTCGGAAACTGTGCCCGACAGCACCGCCCGCCGGAGCGGCTCCCCGTAACAGTTCACCGTGGGCAGTTCGACGTCGACTCCGGCCTCGAGGGCCAGGGCGGCTGCTGCTTCGCCGTCGGCGGCTACGCGGTGGGTCAACTGGAGGAAAGCTACCCCAAAGTAGTCAGCAACTACCGTCCCCTCGAAGGCCCACTGTTGCCGGAGAAGTTCGGTGAGCAACTCGCGGTTCGCAGCGGCGGGGACGCCGTCGATCTCCGTATACGCGTGCATCACGGAACGCGCGCCACCGTGGCGCAGGGCAATTTCGAACGGCGGCAGCATAACGTCGGCGAGTTCGCGTGGCCCCATGGACACGGGGGCGTGGTTGCGGCCGGCGCGGGAGGCGGAATAGCCCACAAAATGCTTGAGCGTGGAGACGATGCCAGCCTGCTCGAGCCCCAGGACATAGGCCGTGGCGAGTGTACCAACAAGGTACGGATCCTCGCCGATGGTCTCCTCGACCCGTCCCCAGCGCAGATCCCGGACGACATCTAGCACCGGTGCCAGCCCCTGGTGGATCCCCAGACCGCGCATCGTGGCGCCGATCCGTTCCGCCATGTCGCGGACTAGCGCCGGGTTGAAGGTGGCACCCCACGCCAGTGGCACGGGAAACGCGGTGGCCTTCCACGCGGCGAGACCGGCGAGGCACTCCTCGTGGACCTGGGCGGGAATGCCGAACCGTGAAGCCGCCATAATCTGCGCCTGCGCCTTGGCGAGGGCCCGGGCGCCAGCTTCGGGTTCCAGCGGCGCAGTCCCGTACATGCGAGTGATCTGGCCCAGGCCGTCGGCGATCACCTCATCCCACGAGCGCTTGTCGCCAGCCAGCTGGCTTTGCAGAGGGGCAACGTCGGAGCCATCAGTGGACGCATTGACCCAGACGCCCACCAGCTGGGCGAGCTTTTCGTCTAGGGTCATCTCCTTGATGAGGCGCTCGACGACGGCCTCCCGCGATTCGCGCGGAAGAGTCTGTTGCTCGGCGACGTCACTGCTCACTGGCTGCTCCTGCTGAGTGGCTCGTTCTGGATGACTAGTGGAATTGAATAAGAAAGTATCAGAAACTATCAGTTAGTTTCTAGTCAACTTTCCATTGACTTTCGGGATTTGGTCTCCCTAGGGTTATCTCAACCGGCCACACCACAGACCCCGTCATTTGCTGCGGAAATGCCCTTTCACGCGTCAGAAGGCCCGATTTTGGCAAGCAACGAGAATGGTGCCGGCCCCAACTGAGGCGCAGAGGTCATTGGAACAATCAAGAAAGTTTCGGCAATTGGATCCCGAAACTCGGAGCAAAGGTGTTCAGGAATGCGAACATACAGGGTGGCCATCGTTGGCACCGGAGGGATCGCTGGAGTTCATGCGGAGAATCTGGCCCGGACCAACGGAAGGGCGGAGATCGTTGCGGCGTGCGACGTCGACCAGGCACGGCTCGAGGCCTTCTCTGAGAGATACTCCATCATCGGCCGCTATACGGATCTGGAGAGACTGCTCGCCGAGGCAAAGCCGGACATCGTCCACCTCTGCACACCTCCCATGTTGCACATCAACCAGGCCATCACCTGCCTTGAGGCCGGTGCCCACGTGCTGTCGGAGAAGCCGCCGGCGCTCAGCCTCGAGGACTTCGACGGGATCCAATCCGCCAAGGCCGTGAGCGGCGCCCAATTCGCCTGTGTCTTCCAGCACCGCTTCGGCGATGCTGCGCAGGCAGCCCGCAAGTTGATCGGGGGCGGGGAATTCGGCCGAGCCCTCGTGGCCCGCTGTGACACTCTTTGGTATCGGCCGGACAGCTACTTCGACCTTCCCTGGCGGGGAACGTGGGCAGCCGAGGGCGGTGGACCCACCATGGGTCACGGCATCCACCAGTTCGACCTGCTCCTCCACCTGCTCGGCCCTTGGCAGGAAGTCACGGCCCTCGCAGCCCGGCAAGCCCGAAAGACTTCTACGGAGGACCTCTCTGCTGCATTGGTCAGATTCGAAAACGGCGCAGTGGCCACCGTAGTCAACTCCCTGCTCTCCCCCCGCGAAACGTCTGACATCCGCATCGATTGCGAACACGCCACCATCGAGCTGTCCCACCTATATGGCTATTCCACGGATAACTGGACCGTCACCGCTGCGCCGGGGAGTGAAGAATCCGTGGCGGACGCGTGGGCATCGCAGTCGCTGGAGCGCGGCAGCGGCCACGCCGCCCAATTCCTCGCGATGTATGACGCTTTGGACGAAGGCACAAACAGCAGCGGGCCGCTTCCGGTGTCCCTTGAAGATTCACGGGACACGCTTGAGTTCGCCACCGCAATTTACGCGTCCGCGTTCACCGGCTCCCCGGTCCGCCGGGGCGAGATAGTGCCCGGGCACGACTTCTATGGGGGCATGGATGGAAACGGCCTGGGCACGCGGGTGTTGGCGGAATCCGCTCTGGCATCGGCATCTTTGGCTGAGGCCGCTCCAGCATCGATTTAAGTCGACCGTGCGCGGGCCTCCGCGCTCCCCACACCATCGCGCCCGGGCCAAGAGCCCAAGCAACCGAAGCGAAGGATCCATGACAATAACAACAGCCACCAGCCTCCGCTGGACCGACGACGGAACAGCACTTGAATTCACCGTCGGCGACACGCAGATAGTCCGCTACGTCTACCTCCCCGACGATGACCAGTACGAGAGCCCCCGGCCCTACTTCCACCCGCTGACTACGCTCGGCGGCGACGAGGTCAGCATCTTCAGGCCCTGGGATCATGTGTGGCACAAAGGCCTGTCCTGGGCGCTGCCCAACGTCGGCAACCACAATTTCTGGGGCGGCGCCACCTACACACGGCAAACCGGTTACGCCAATCTGGATAACAACGGCAGCATGCACCACGACGCGTTCAACGCCGTGCCCGGCGCGAAAGCCGCAGGTGAGCCCGTCGGCGGGCCTCCCGTCGTCGAACTCGGCGAGCGCCTCAGCGTTTCCGAAACCCTGAGCTGGCTCAGCCAGCAGGGCGCCGATGTAATGGCGGAGAAGCGGCAATTCGCGGTCCAGCTTCTTGAAGACGCTTGGGCGCTGCTGTTCGAAACCACCATGACCAACAGCAGCGGCGATCGCCTGTCAATCGGCAGTCCCACCACGGAGGGCCGCGACAACGCGGGATACGGGGGCCTTTTCTGGCGCGGCCCGAGGTCCTTCACCGGCGGAGAAGTCCTGTCCCCCGAAGGAGCGGGCGCCGATGCCCTGCGCGGCACACGTGTTCCTTGGCTCTCCTTCACTGGCCAGCACGACGGGCACTGCCGGAAATCGAGCCTGACGTTCATTGAAGATGCTGCCAATCCGGGCTACCCGAACCAATGGTTCGTGCGGTCTGAGCCGTTCGGCTGTGTTGGTTCTGCGCCGTTCTTCAGCGAGGTGGTCCCAGTCCCCGACGGCGGTTCGCTCAGCTACCGCTTTGCCGTCGTAGTCGCCGACGGCGCCTCGGATGCCGCACGCGCTACTGAGTATGCAGCGACCGCGAAGACTGCGCTGGCGGAGTGGGCATCTAGGTGACCTCCACTTCTCCCTTCACGACGTTTCCCGGAGCCACGGCAGTCTCCAGGGTCAGTATCTATGACTGGCCTGCCGCTGACGGCAAGTGCGGCGGCGCTCCGCACATGCACACCGCTTCCAGTGAGGCATACGTGGTGCTTAGCGGCAGCGGGCGACTTGAAACTCTCAGCACATCCGGTTTCGCCAGCACACCTTTGGAACCCGGCGTCACCGTATGGTTCACTCCCGGCACGATCCACCGGGCCGTCAACGATTCCGGCGACCTCAGCGTCCTGGTGGTGATGCAGAACGCGGGGCTGCCTGAGAATGGCGACGCAGTCATGACCTTTCCGCCTTCCTGCCTCGCGTCGCCGGAGGCATACGCGGCTGCCGCGGCGCTGCCGCTAAGTAACGCGGATCGTGGCGACGTCCGCGCGGAGGCGGCCGCGCGCCGTCGTCGGGACCTTGCGCTGGACGGTTACCTCCGGCTGCGTGAGGCTACCAAGAACGACGGCGGCGCTGCTTTGAGGGCGTTCCTCGCCGCCACGGCGGGGCTGGTTTCCGCCCGGACCGAGCTGTGGCGTGATCGTGTAGAGCGCGGCGCGGAACTGCAGGCAGCATTCACTCGACGGAATTTAATGTCCCTAAAATCGGCAGAAAGTTTCTTTCTTTCGGAGGCGCAAACTAGAATCGGAGCGCGGGAACCACACAGGAAATACGGTATGTGTGGACGCATCGAGACGTGGAACGTTTCCGACGCTGGCGACGCATCAGCGGGCACGGAGGGCAGTGACACGATGGGCTAAGGGGATGGTGGGGTTGGCAGAAGAAGGCACCAGCCGGGCAACAATCAGCGAAATCGCGCGTGAAGCCGGTGTATCAGTGCCCACGGTTTCCAAGGTGCTCAACGGTCATGCCCACGTTGCCGCGGAAACCCGTCAGCGCGTCGAGGAAATCATTGCCCGACGCGGCTATGCGAGGCGGCCCACTCGGCGCAGCAAAAAGGCCGGGCTCATTGACCTGGTATTCCCAGGCCTGGGGTCGGAATGGGCGCGTGAGATCATCGAAGGCGTGGAGAACGTGGCACAGGAAGCAGGCTACGGGACCGTGGTCAGCAGCCTCTCCATCGACGGTTCGCGGACCCGGGCCTGGCTGTCCAACCTCGCTGAACGCAAGTCCGACGGCTTGTTGCTAGCCGTCTACGACTTGGATCCCAAGCAGATTCGGCGCATCAAGTCCCTGGGCATGCCGGTGGTTTTGATTGATCCCGTTGGTCAGCCCGGGCCGGATCTCACCACCATCGGAGCGGCGAACTGGAAGGGTGCCTACTCCGCCACCGAATACTTGCTCAGCCTTGGGCACACGAGGATTGCCATGATCGGGGGACGCGAGGACCTACAGTGCAGCAGCGCCCGCGAGGACGGCTTCCTGGCTGCCCACAGGGCCCGCGGTGTCGCGGTGGACAAATCCCTTATGGTGCCCGGAGACTTCTCTACGGAGGCAGGTGAGACGGCCACTGAAGAATTGCTGGCGCTGGATTCCCGCCCCACCGCCATCTTCGCCGGGAACGACGCGCAGGCCTTCGGCGCCTACCGGTCTGTGCGCAAGGCAGGCCTCCGCATCCCCGAGGACATCAGCATCGTGGGCTTCGACGATATCCCCGCGGCTGAGTGGGTAGAACCCGGGCTGACCACGATTCGCCAGCCAGTGGTGCAAATGGCGGAAACGGCCATGCGGACGCTGCTGCGGCACTTGGACGGCGAAGAGAACATGCCCGAGCGGATCGAACTTGGCACGGAGTTGATCGTGAGGGGTTCGACGGCGGCCCCGGCAGCCGGGCAAGTTTCGGCGGCTTAGGGGCGGCTCCGCACCCGCGTTGTTGACCAGCACATCAACTCGCCCAAACGCGGCTACGGCCTTCTCCACAACCGCGGCGGCCACTGCCGTATCCCGCACATCGTGTTCCACGGCCAGCAAGCGATCACCGTATTGCGCTTTGAGTGAATCGAAGCGCCCGATTCGCCGGGCCGTGCCGACCACGCGCTCCCCTGCCTCCAAAGCGGCCTCGGCGAGCGCCAGGCCGAGGCCTGCACTGGCGCCTGTGATAATCCATGTCTTGGTGTTGTGTGTCGTCATGACCCCGACGCTAAAGGTTCGAGCGCGCTCAAAGGCAAGCGATCCAATTCAGCATCACGCCGAGGGTGCGAGGAAGATGCTTTACTTCTTGCCTGCTACGGGCTTTGGCTCTCGCGACTGGCCTCCAGCATCGATTCCCGGAGCCGGGATTGGGCCAGTGCCAGTCCCGCATGCGCCGCTCCACGGGCCACCGATAGTCCGACCACTTGCGACACGACCTTGATCTCCGGAACGACGGGAAGGTTTTGCGCCAGTCGCCTGCGTACCTCGGGCAGGACCTCATCCAGGAGCGGACTCAGGCGACCCACAAAAAATACGGACTCGGGATCCAGCGTAACTGCAACGGCACCGACAGCGGTGACAATCGCTGTCGTAAACGCCTCCATCACTTCCGCGCGGGACGCCTCTTCCTGCGGCCGGGACCAGAGCGCTTCGATACCCTCCAGCTCCAGTCCTCGCCCCCTGGAAAACCGCAGGAGACCCTTTGTGCTCAACAGCCCCTCGAGGGACTCGTTGCCAACGCCTGAGTAGAGAACACCACCGAGGTCACCGAAAGTAGGCGTCCGCCCATGGGCGATCTCATGATCAGTACAAGTAGCGAACGTCAGCACGGTACTAAGCATGAACAAAGCAGCGTTACCTATGCTGGCATCATCCTTCAGGATCCCCCGGAGGGAAGCACTGGCGTCGCTCTCAAGGATCACGGGAGCGTTCAATCGATCCTCAAGGCAATTCTGGAGCGGAGAATCCATGAAATTCTTCCGTGTTTCTGGTGTCCCGGACCTCCTAGTGCCATTCGGTACACGGCCGGGCAGTGCGGCGACGATTTGGCGCAATGGCCCCTCTGCGGAATCACTGGTCTTCGCAATCAGGTCCGCCAGCCACTTGGCAGTTGTTTCAGCATCGCCCCCTTCGTGACTGGGAATAATCAGGTGCCCAACCTCGCGACCTCGCAGGTCCGTCACCAGGACGCAAGTGGTTTGCGCTCCCAAAGAGACACCGACAATGTGCCCCGCCGTGCCGGGTACATCCAGATATGTCGAAGGCCGGCCACGGCGCACAACCGCATCGACTCCCCGCTCGACAAGAAAGCCGTCAAAACGAAGCTCATCTACTTTCCGAGAGACGGTCGCCTGGCTCAGCCGCGTCAATTCGATCAGCCTGCTCCGCGTCAAAGGCGCCTCTGAAAGGACCGCATCAAAGACCGAAGCCTTGGTGTAGTCACGTGCAGTGGGGATGGTGCTCATAGCACAACCTTAATGAGAGTTCAGAGCAAAACAGGGACGTTTTGGGGCTGCCCGGTATTCGTTGTGTAGGGGTAAGTGGTCTTCTTCCGTGGCTCGTTCGACGGCGACCGTTCGTTCCAGCCAACGGACGGTACGCCTCGGCAGGGAAACAAACTGCCGGGGCGTACTGGTCAGTTGGGGCGTTGGCGCGCCCCCGGTACTAGCGGATTGCGGCCTGGGTAATGGCTGACTCGCCCAGGCCCCAGTAGTCCAGCGACTTCTTGTATTCCGGGGTTTCGAGAACGGACTGGATGGCTTTCTGCAGGGCCGGTGTCAACGGTGATCCCTTTTTCAGACCTATGGCGACGTTGGTATTCGTTCGGGTATCCATCCTCGGTGAGAGGACGGTGAAATGGTTGGGCTGCTGGATCTCTGCCCAGGCCAGGGCACCGGCGTCGTAGAAGACGCCGTCAATGCGCTTGGAGTCCAGCTGCGTCAGTGCCTCCTGGACGTTGGGCAGCGTGACGGCGTTGATGGCCTGCTTGCCCTTTTCCTCGCACGTCCACTTCGAGATGTTGGGCAGGTGCTTCAGTTGCTGTGTGGAGCCCTTGGTCACGGCGATGTTCTTGCCGCAGAGCGTGTCGTTGGTCAGATTGAGTGGATTGCCGGCGGCTACCGCGACGGCCGAGCCGCCCTTGAGGTAGTCGATCATGTCCAGGACCTGCAGCCGCTCGGGGGTGGCTGACATGGTGGTGGCGGTGAAGTCGTAGCGGCCGCCGTCAATGCCGGGAATGATCGTGTCGAATGCCGTGTTCTCGAACTTCAGCTTCAGCCCCAGCTTTTTGGCCACGAGGCGCGCGATGTCGGGATTCACGCCGATCGGGGTGACGTTGTCCTCGGCCAGGAACGTGGTGGGCGGGGAACTCAGGTCCATCGCGACCGTCAGTTCACCCTTGGCTTTGTAGGACTCGGGCAGCAGCGCTACCGCGGCCGCATCCGGTTGGACGCCCTCAGAGATGTCGCGGGTATTCTGCGTCTTGGGGATTTCCGTCGCCTCAGTGCCTGTTGCCGTGCTGCCACAGGCGGTGAGGGCAAGCAGGACAGCGAGTCCCGCAGTCGCCGTCTGGATTTTGTTTCTGGTCTTCATGGTGCAATCCTTCAAATCGTTTCTGCGGGTGTAACCCGCAGAATGAGTGAGCTTGTTGAGCAGGATTCCCCCGGGCCCATTCGGGCCTAGTGCAGCGCCTTGAAGGCATGGCCCATTGCTTCGAGCAGGCGATCGGCATCATCGCTGGAGAACGGCATTGGGGGGCGGAGTTTCAGGACATTGCCCTGAGCGCCGCATGCCGAGATGAGGATCCGGTCCCGCCGGAGGGCGTTCACGATGCCGGCGGCGGCTTCCCCGTCGGGTAAGAGCGTGGATTGGTCCGTGACGAGGTCGACGCCGATAAAGAAGCCGCTCCCGCGGACTTCTGCAACCTGGTCCAGACCCTGAGTGAGATCCTTGAGTCCGGTGAGGATCTTTCCGCCGACCTTGAGGGCGTTTTCCATGAGGGATTCCTCGCGGAGAACGTCCAGGACGGCCTGGGCCGCCGCGATGGCTACGGAGTTTCCGCCGAAGGTGTTGAAGTAGCGGATGTTTTTCCCGAACTCCTGGAGTAGTTCGGGCTTGAAGATGGCTGCCGCGACGGGGATGCCGTTACCCATGGGTTTGCCTATGGTCACGATGTCCGGGACGATACCGTGGCGTTGGAACCCCCACCATTCCTCGCCGGTCCGGCCGAAGCCCGGCTGGACTTCATCGGCGATGTACAGGCCGCCCACAGCATGGATTTCCTCCACGATGGGACGCAGGAAGCCTGCAGGGCCGGCGAAGACACCGTCGGAGGAGAAGATGCTGTCGGCGATGAAGGCCGCAACTCCGATGCCGTGCCGGTGAAGGTCGGCGATGGCCTCACGCACCTGGTTCCGCAGGTGATCCTCCAGGGACCCTTGATCCAATGGGTATCGCAGGAAGTCCGGGGCGTCGATGACCCGCACGTTCGCACCCAAGGGCACGCCGATGCCCAGGGACGGTGAGAAGGACGCCACCTCGGTTGTGAGCCCGTGGTACGCGCCGGAGGTGACGATGATGCCCTGATTTCCGGTGGCGTATTTGGCGACGCGCATGGCGAGGTCGTTGGCTTCCGAACCTGTGCAGGTAAACATGACATGGCCAAGCTCGGCGGGAAACGTGGAGAGAAGCTGCTCTGAGTAATCGAGGATGGATTCCTGGACGTAACGGGTGTTGGTGTTCAGCGTCTGCATCTGTTCGTGGACGGCCGCTATGACACGCGGGTGGGCGTGACCGACAGAGGGGACGTTGTTGTAAACGTCGAGATAGTCATTTCCGTCGCGGTCAAACAACGTCACGCCCTTGCCGCGGACGATTTCCAGCGGTGTGTCATAGAAAAGCCGGTATCCGGGCCCGAGGCTCTGGTCCCGGCGCCGAATGTTCTTCTGCATCTGGTCCGGGAGTTCACCGAGGCGGTTGGGATCAAAGCCATTGATCATTGCACGGGATGGCTTACGAATTTGGGAAGTGTCCAAGGTCTCTCCTTGAAGGCTGTGAGTCTGGTTCAGGATGTGAAAGGCAGTCTTGGTGCAGGGGCGGCCGCTGTAGAAGCGAGCCGATCCCAGTCAGGCTTGGAGTGGGAGAGCAGATAATCACGCCTTTGCGGCAACTGGCTTGCCCGCCACTGCGTGATCAGGGCCCGCAGGAGCAGACGGGCCTGTGCTGAGATGAGCAGAGCCTCCAACTCCTGGTCAGGCAGCGGACGGATGCTCCGATACCCATCCATGACGTGCAGAGCGTGTTTCCAAGGGCTGGCCGGGTCTGCTCCCAGGAGGTTGGCCATGGTGACGCTGAGGTCGAAGATCACAGGCGTCCGCACGACGTCTCCGAAGTCGATAATCCCGCTCACGTAGTCCGGCCTGTCCGGGTCGATCAGAACGTTGAACGGACTGAAATCACCGTGGACAACCTGAGAGGTGAGGGTGTCGAGAAGCGGAACCACCTTCTCGTCGAACTGGTCAAAAATGTCCTCAGCCAGAGAGCGTTTGTGCTGCTCATCGACGTAATCAAGCAGCGGCCGCATGCGGTGAAAGTGCTTCAGGTCCCACAGGAGCAACCGGTCGGCACGGGCATGATCAAAGTCCTGCAAAGCAAGGCCTACACGCGCAAGGCTTGAACCCACCAACTGAAGCTGACCAGCCGACGCCTTCTGACTGGCAAGCACATCTCCAGGCATGAACCGCATCACCCGAAGCACCCGGTCAAAAGGCCCATCAGGCGCCGGAATGAGAACTTGTGGATCTCCCCTAAGGCTCCTGACTAGACGCTGGACCGGAAGTTCGGGGGCAGAACGCTCCAAATGCTCCATGCATGCCGTCTGAAGCTGGACGATCGCCGGATCCTCATCCGATGGCGACACTTTCACCAGATAGGTTTCACCTCCGTTCCGGAGACGGAAAGTCTCGTCCTTTTCGGTGGGAATCCGGACCAGCTTCCCCTTCAGGCCGTAGAACTGCTCAAGGAGCACCAGAACAGTTGAGTCAGCGAGCTGGGACTGCTCTGCCAGCAGTCCACTCTCCAATGCGACAGCCTCAATAAACTCGGAGTCGCTAGTGACGCCCCAGGCTGCCTGGGCGCGGCATGTGGGCCCTATGGCCTGTGCCGGGCCGGTACCAAGTGCGGTGGGATCAAAGGAGGGGCACATCTCACCCTTTCAATGATTGAAGGAGAAAATCAGGAGGCCGGCTGTCGCAAGTTGAAGCGCTGGGACCGGGCGCTTCGCCTAAGGAACCGGGCTTAGAGACCGAGGTGCCTGTTGATCTCTTCCAGGGACTTAACAGAGTTGTAGTCGTAGCCCCCAGTAATGGGGTCATAGCCACGGTCCAGGACCCAGAGGTTGCGGAAGCCCATGTCGTGCATCGGATGCATGTCGTAGCGAGTGTGCGAGGCGATGTGCAGGAAGTCCTCCGGCTTGGCGTTCAGGGTATCGAGCATGTACTCGAAGGCCTGGTAGCGCGGCTTATAGGCCTGGGCCTGCTCAGCGGTCAACACGGCGTGGAAGTCAGCGCCGAGCTTGGGAATGCTGATGTCCAGGAAGCTGTCGTCGGCGTTAGACAGCGCCACCAGCTTGTAGTTGTCGCCCATGAGCTTCAGCGGAGCCGGCACGTCCTCGTGGGCACCAAAGCTGAGCACAGCGTCAGCGAACTCTGCGCCCGCACTAGGAGTCGGCCCAATGCCAAAAAACTTGCATACCCGGTCAAAGGAATTCTGAAGGATCTGCTCGTAGGGCTTGTAGTCGCCGCAAACCTCGTCGAACCGGTACCCGCGGAACACCTTCTTGAACGCAGGCCACTGCTCTTCAGGCAAACGGCCCGCAAGCAGCCGGCGGGTTGTGGAATCAGTATCCCAATTGATCAGTGTGCCGTAGATATCAAAAGAGATGTACTTCGGGCGGAAGTTCGTGTCTGCCATGATGATTCGTCCGTTCATAGTGGTGTTGGGAGGGGACCTCGGTCGTTGTCAGCCATCGGCATTCGTTCGACCGAGCGAGGGTTTTTGATTCCCTATGAATCTAAATCCCCGATTGTCGATTGTCAACGATTTTCTTTGATGATGTCTTGGAAAGCTCCAACGGTTGCCCCGGATTGGCAACACCACGCCACCGCGTCGCCAACAGCGGCTCAGTGACGTTCACCCCTGCGACGCCAGCCCGTCAATAAGGTGTTGCCTCTTGCCTCTAGCTTTGCGGTCGAACCACCCCGATCGCATTGGAGAGTGTCATGCCTGTCCCCAAGTCCGCCCGCATCCTCGGTGCGGCTGCCGCCCTGGCGCTTGTCGCCGTCGGACTGCCCGCCGCCGCCCAAGCTGCTCCCGACGCAGGTCCTGAACAACAGGAGTCCTTTACGTTCGGCGTCATCGGTGACGTCCCTTACGGTGCTGCCCAAATAGCGCGCTTCCCGCAGATGGTCTCAGAACTGAACACGCACGACGAGCTGCGCTTCGTCACCCACCTGGGCGACATCAAGGCTGGCTCTGCGCAGTACACCGACGAATACTTCGCCGCCATCAAGGCGCAGTTCGACCGGTTCGAGGCTCCTTTGGTCTACACCCCCGGCGACAACGAATGGGTGGACTGCCACCGGGTGAACAACGGCTCCTACAACCCCTTGGAGCGCCTGGACAAGCTGCGCAGCATGTTCTTCGCGACCCCGGGCAAAACGCTCGGCGGCAACATGCCCGTGAAGTCCCAGGCCGAACAGGGACTGCCGGAGAACGTCACCTTCGACCAGCAGCGCGTGGCGTTTTCCGTGGTGAACGTCCAGGGCTCCAACAACTCCCTCCTTCCGTGGTCCGGTCTTGGCCTGACCGAGCCCACCGCTGAGCAGCTCGCTGAAGTCGAATCCCGGGACGCGGCGGACGTCGCGCAGATCCAGCGCACCTTCGCCGACGCCAAGCGGACCAACGCTCGCGCCGTCGTCGTGATGATGCAGGCCGACATGTTCGATCCGTACATGCTGGGGCAGGGTGCCGCTGAGAAGCCTGAATTGGTGAGCGGCTTCCGGCCGGTCGTGAAGGCCCTCGCCGAGGGTGCCCGCGAATTTGGCGGCCAGGTCTACCTGTTCAACGGAGACAGCCACGTGTACAACGACGACGCACCGATGGCCACCGGCTCACCGTGGCTCGGCATCTACGGCCAGGACAGCGTGCCGAACCTCCGCCGGGTGACTGTGCAGGGCGCCGCGACGTCCAATGAATGGCTGCGCGTCACGGTCAGGCCGAACGCCGATACCGCGTCCGAGCAGCTTAGCTGGGAGCGCGTGCCGTACAGCGGCTAAATGCCTAGTCCGCAAGAGAAAACAGCGGCTGCCTCTCCGCGGGCAGCCGCTGTTTTCTATCTGTTGGAGACCTTCCCCATCATCCCGGCAATAGGCCGCGTAAAGAGCGGCTGCGTCAAGAACCAAGACCCGGCAATAGCCAGCAGGGAAACAAGGAAAATCACCAGCCCCCACCAGTCCACTTCGTCCTTGGAGGCGAACATGTGGTTGAGGTTGCGCAGCGCCCCGGTGAAAAGGACCAGCGCCACATGGACTACCGTGAACGCCACAAAATAGATCATGACCGGGAAATGCAGTGCCCGTGCGACTTCCATCGGGTAAATGCTGTTGAGGCGCTTTGCATTAGTTGGCCACCACGTGGACATTCGGAAACCTGACACGATAGCCAGCGGCGCTGCAATAAACACAGTCAAGAAATAGGTCACCAATTGCAACGCGTTGTATTGGACCCAGCCGTTTTCTGTAGGCCAGTCCAAGGACGCGTACTGGAGAGCCGTGGAAAGCATGTTGGGTACGATGTCCCAGTTTGTGGGAACTGTACGTTGCCATTGACCGGTCACGACCAGCAGGACAATGAAAATCAGCCCGTTGAGGACCCACAGCAGGTCGAGCGCCTGATGCAGCCAGTGGGACAGACTTACCTTCTTTGGCGTGTTGCCCTTCGGAGAAAAGAATGAATTCCGGTTTGGCGTCCAATAGCCCGGCGGACGCTTTTCAAGCCGGACCTGAAGACCGGTGCGGACAATCAGCACCATAAAGAACACATTGAGGAAATGCTGCCACCCCAACCACGCCGGAATGCCTATCGGCGCTGCTGCCGGACGGGACGAATGCCCCGGAAAAGTAGCGAGGAAGTCCTGCACCTGCGGCGTTGAGCGCAGCCACCGGGCCAGCAGTACGACGACGAGCGCCGCCACTAGCAGCGCGACCGTCACGACGGCGGGCCTCACCCACGCTGGACGAGCGGCCGACGCCGGAGGCCGCGGTTGCTGTTGGGTCGCTTTGGGGGCGGTCGGCTGGACGGCGGCTGGCTTGGGGGCGGCTGGCGTCTTGGGAGCGGCCTGCGCGGTCGACGGCTGCGGGCTTACCGGACCAGGCTCGGTTCTGGGCGGCTCGGTCCGGGGCGCGGGCGTTCCTCCCATTCGCGTCGGTGCTTGGCTCGGGGGCAGGGTTGGAGTTTCGCTTTCTGATGCAGCTGTGGGAGCCTCCGAAGGCGCCGACAGCGCCGCACCCATCCGCTGCTTCCCCGGTGCCGAGCCTGCCGGAGCTGCACCCGGCTCACCCGACACAGCCGGCGCCGCACCCATCCGCTGCTTCCCCGGTGCCGAGCCGGCCGGAGCCGCACCCAACTCACCCGACACCGCCGACGTCGCACCCATCCGCTGCTTGGCCGGTGCCGAACCGGTCGGAGCCGCACCCGACTCACCCGACACCACCGGCGCCGCACCCATCCGCTGCTTGGCCGGTGGCGGGCTCATTGGCGACGCCGGCTGGCCGGCCATCCTCTGCTTGATAGGCTTCGGTTGCTCTTCAGCGGGGCCGTTGTCCTCGGTCGGGGTCGGCTCTTCAGGGCTGGACCCTGTAGGCATTGACTCTGGTCCTCTCTCGCTCAGCTACACCCCACTCAGCTGCGGCGCGCGTTGACGGCCTCGATTAGCTGGGGCACAACTTTGAATACGTCACCGACGATACCGAAATCGGATACCTCAAAGATTGGGGCGTCTTCATCCTTGTTAATCGCCACGATGGTCTTTGCCGTCTGCATTCCCGCGCGGTGCTGAATTGCGCCGGAGATGCCCAGCGCGATGTACAGTTCCGGGGATACCGAAACGCCCGTCTGGCCAACCTGGTAGGACTGTGGAACGTAGCCGGCATCCACGGCGGCCCTCGATGCTCCAATGGCCGCTCCCAAGGCATCGGCCAGTTGCTCCACGAGGACGAAGTTCTCCTTGGAGCCCAACCCACGTCCGCCGGACACCACGGTCTTGGCGCCGCGAAGTGCAGGGCGGCCCGTTTCGCCCGCGGATTGCTGCACGTCCACGATTTTGGCGCCGGGAGCCGTCACGGTTGCCACCGGTGTACGGGTGACGGCAGGGTCTGCCACGGCCTCGGCACGTGCGTCGATGGCACCAGGGCGGATGGTGATGATCATCAGCCCACCTTCAACGGTGGACTCGCTGGTGAAATCACCACCGAACACTGAATGCTGTGCGATGGCCTCGTCGGCGTCGAAGCGCAGTCCCACTGCGTCGGCCGCCACGGATCCGTTCGCCACAATTGCCAGCCTCCCGGCAACGGCCTTGGAATCGTTGGTGTTGGAGAGCAGCACGGCAACGGGCGAGTACGCCGCAACGGCATCGGCCAGCGCGCCGACGGCAGCGCTGCCAAGTTCGATCGCGAGCGTCGCGGACTCGGCGATATAGACCTGTTCGGCGCCCAACTGGCCTAGATCGGAACCCAGGTTTGCCCCCTCACCAGGAGGGGTCACTACTACGGCAACCGGAGTACCGATTAGGGAAGCTGCCCCCAGCAAACCGGCGGACGAAGACTTCAATGCGCCGTCAGGCGTGGTTTCAATAAGTACAAGGACGTTACCCATGAGGATCCTTCGGTTCTGGAAAGTTCAAGGAAGCAGGCTGGCGGACGCTAGATGAGTTTGTTGCTGGTCAAGAAGTCCACCAACTGCTCGGCGGCCGTGCCGTCGTCGGTGATCTTGGGGCCGGACTGCTTCGCGGGACGCTCGACGGCGGAAACCATCACCGAACGCACGCTGGCCGCCTCAGGTCCTGCTTGAATTCCCAAATTGGCCAATGACCAAGTGTCGAGTGGCTTCTTTTTGGCCTGCATGATGCCTTTGAAATTCGGGAAGCGGGCATCGGCTGTTCGCTCGGTCACGGACACCACAGCAGGAAGCGGAGACTCCAAGGCGAGCGTCCCGCCGTCAATCTGGCATACACCAGACACCAACTCCGGCGTTATCTCCAGGTTCTCCAGGGCAGGCAGCAACGGCAGCCCGAGGAGTTCAGCGACCATGGCAGGAACCACTCCCCCGCGCCCATCGGTCGATTCGTTGCCCGCCAGGATCAGGTCAGCGCCGATCTTTTGCAAGGCGGCGGCAAGGACCCTCGCCGTCTGGACCATGTCAGAACCGACGAGGGCAGGGTCCTCTACAAGGACAGCGGAATCGGCTCCCATGGACAGCAATTTGCGCAGGGACTTGCTTGTGTCTTCTGGGCCCATCATCAAGACAACCACTTCGGCATCCGGGTTGGCGTCCTTATATCTCAAGGCGTTTTCCAAGGCTCGCTCGCCGATTTCATCCGGAACCGGATCTGACGCGGCGCGGTCCAACATTCCTGTAACGAGGTCCAGTTTCCGATCTGACCAGGTATCAGGGACCTGCTTTGCCAGGACAACGATCTTCATTGATGCACTCCTTGAGTCGGCTATGAGGATCAGTCTGCCTTCTCAGCGCCCGCCAAGGTAGGGTCGATTTTTTCGTGTCGCTGGGGCGGCCTCAAGGCCACCGGAAAAGCAGCGGCCGCTCCTTCCGGAGCGGCCGCCAAACACTCATGGCGCTAGGAGGACTTGTTGTCCGGCCAAGATTAGGCCCACAAGGACGTTCCGATCTGCTCCACACGGCACAAAAAAGAAGCCGCTGCGCAGAACAATGTACTGCGCAGCGGCTTCTCAAGAAGCTCCTAGTCCAGGCCCAGCTCGTCCTTGCTGAACGCGTACAGGTAAGGAACGCCAGCTTCGGCTTCGATCTTCTCCTTGGCGCCCGTGTTACGGTCGACGATCACGGCAACCGCCACCACATTGCCGCCAGCTTTGCGAACGCCCTCGACGGCGGTCAGCGCCGAGCCGCCCGTCGTCGAGGTGTCCTCCAGCACCACGACGTTGCGGCCCTCAACCGAGGGTCCTTCCACCTGGCGGCCCATGCCGTAAGACTTCTGCGCCTTGCGGACCACAAAAGCGTCAATTGCCCGCCCGGCGTCGGACGCCGCGTGCATCACGGCGGTGCCGACGGGATCAGCACCCATGGTGAGGCCGCCGGCCGCCTCGATCTCCAGGCCGGCGTCGTCGATCAGCGACAGCATGACCTGGCCTACCAGCTTGGAGGCCTCGTGGTGCAAGGTGATGCGGCGGAGGTCGATGTAGTAGTCGGCTTCGGCGCCGCTGGACAGGGTCACCTTGCCGCGAACCACGGCCAGCTCCTTGATCAGCTCCAGAAGGCGGGCGCGGGCAGGGGCAATGTCAACTGCGGAGTCAGCGGGGGAAGTCATGGTCTCCATTCTAAAGGCGAGACCCACTCACCAGTCGTGCACAGTCCCATCCACCAAGCGGTTGTACGGCAGGTAGGCCTGCTGGTACGGGAACGACAACGCGGCTTCCTCGTTGAACTCGACACCCAGGCCGGGCTTGTCACCGGGGTGCAGGTAGCCGTCGGTAAAGGTCATGGACTGCTCGAACACGGTGTTGGTCTTGTCCGAGTGCTGCATGTACTCCTGGATGCCGTAGTTGTGGATGGCCAGGCCCACGTGCAGCTGCGCGGCGAAGCCCACCGGGGAGATATCGGTTGGCCCGTGGAAACCGGATTTCACCTGGTACTGCGCCGCGTAGTCCATGACCTTCTTCAGCGGGGAAATGCCGCCGAAGTGCGTGGATGCTGCACGCACGTAATCGATCAGCTGTTCCTTGATCAGGGCTTGGAAGTCGAACACGGTGTTGAAGATTTCGCCGATGGCCAACGGGGTGGTGGTGTGCTGGCGGACCAGGCGCAAAGCCTCCTGGTTCTCGGCAGGAGTGCAGTCTTCCAGCCAGAAGAGATCGTACGGTTCAAGCGCCTTGCCGAGCTTGGCCGCCTGGATGGGTGTCATGCGGTGGTGGCCGTCATGCAGCAGCGGGATTTCCGGGCCGAACTCGCTGCGCACGGCCTCAAACACCGTGGGCAGGTGCCGCAGGTATGCGCGCGTGTCCCAGTCTTCCTCGAGTGGGAAGGCGCCGCGGCCAGCGGGTTCGTAATCGTACCGCTCCCCCGACGCCTGGGTCTGCGCGGCAACACCGTAGACGGCTTTGATGCCGGGCACGGCGGTCTGCACCCGGATGGACTTGTAACCGAGTTCCAAATGCTCACGGATAGAGTCAAACAGGGACGGGATGTCCATGCCGGAGGCGTGGCCATACGCGCGCAGCCCATTCCGTGAGGCACCGCCCAGGAGCTGATACACCGGGAGCCCGGCAACCTTTCCCTTGATGTCCCACAGGGCCATATCGACGGCGGCAATCGCCGCCATGGTCACGGGCCCGCGGCGCCAATACGCCGAACGGTAGAGGAACTGCCACGTATCCTCGATGCGGTGCGCGTCCTTGCCAATAAGCAGCTGCGCAACGTGTTCCTTCAGGTAGGCAGCAACGGCGAGCTCACGGCCGTTCAGCGTGGCGTCACCGATGCCTGTGATGCCATCCTCCGTGGTGATCTTCAGCGTCACGAAGTTCCGGGTGGGGCTGGTCACGAACACTTCCGCGGAAATGATCTTCACTGCTGTTCCTTTCGATTGGGTGGTTGGTTGCGCTTTGTCTGCGTGGCTTAGGCGGTGGGAGTTGCGGCCGGAGGGTTCGACGCCGGCTGAACGGCGCCGCGGTCAGCGACGCCGCTGGCGGGGGAACCGCCGTCGGACGAACCGGCGTCGAAGGCGCGGCCTTTGTCAATACGGGTGCGGCGGGCGCGGATCTCTTCCACCATGGTGGCGTGAACCTTGTCCGTGAGGCTATAGCGCACCATAACCGCCATCGCCAAGACCGCCAGGACGGCAGGGATGAGGCCCGCCGCCACCTGGATTCCGGTGATGGCTTCGGCCGTCTGCTGGGCTGCCTTGCCGTTGTAGCCGCCAGCCGCGATGGCGTATCCGGCGAGCGCACCACCCACGGCCTGTCCGGTCTTACGAGTGAAGGAGAACAGGGAATAGATGATCCCCTCGGAACGAACGCCGGTCTTCCATTCGCCATATTCCACAGTGTCCGCTTCGAGGGCCCATACCACGATGTTCGTGCCGTTTATGCCTGACAGCGCCAGGACAAAACCGGTGAATCCGAGCCACAGCATGGCCGGCGGGGTGAACAGCACAACAGCCCCGCCCATTGCCATCATCAGTCCGGAGGCCAAATAGATGGTGCGCTTGCCGAAGCGGGCCACCAGGCCGGGCATGACTGCCGCTGCCCCCAAGGTGAGAAGCAACTGGACGATGGAAAGCACCGGGACAAGTTCCAAATGGTGGAGAACGTCGCGGAAGTAGTAGATCTGCACGGTGGTCAGCGCCAGCGAGCCGGAAAGGAACACAAACGAGGAAACGCACAGCATCAGCAGCGGCTTGTTGCCTTTTAGGGTCGCCACGCTCTGCTTGAAGGAGACCTTGGGGACATCGCGGCGGACGCGTTCCCGGGCCGTAAAGAACGTGAACATGTAAAGCACGAATCCGACCGCCACGAAGCTGATGGTCACCGTGCTGAAGACCGGCTGAAGGTCTGTGCCGGCCTTCAGCAGTGGGGCGACGAAAATGCCGAGGACCGAGCCCACCAGCAGTGCGCCGACGGTACGGGCGGACGCCAGCTTGGCACGCTCCTTGGGATCCTGCGCCATGGACGCCGCCATGGAACCGTAAGGGATGTTGACCAGCGAATAGGCCAGGCCAAGGGCTGCGTAGGCAACGTACGCGTAAAGCAAGGTCCCTGATTCGCCGAGCTGGGGAATGTGGAAGTTCAGGGCGCTCAACACCAGCAGCGGCAGGGAACCGAAGAGGATGAAGGGGCGGAACTTGCCCCAGCGCTTGGTGTGCGTCCGGTCCACCATCCGTCCGGCAAAGATATCCGCGAAGGCATCAAAAATCCGGACGATAAGGAAGAGCGTTCCGGCAGCCGCGGCGGAAATCCCGGCGACGTCCGTGTAGTACACCAACAGGAACATTGTGGTAGTGGTGAAAGCGAGATTGTTGGCGGCATCGCCGGCACCGTAGCCGAGGATGCTGCGCTTGCTGAGCTTTGTCAGTGTGGTCATGCGGGGTTCCTTTAGCCTTGCTTCTTGCTGCCCAGCTGGGTCCAGCGCTCGCGGAGGGCGAAGGCCGCGGACTTGGGACGGCGGTCGCGGGTGAACGCACCCTTCTTGTTGCCGTCAACGCGCATGATGCCGTTGGAGGTCTGGAAGTCGGCAAAGTTCCAGACGTGCTCGCCCACGACGGACTCGACGCGATCGTGGACGCGGTGGAACATGTCCAGGAATGACGATTGGAATTCCTCACTCCACGGTTGCTCATACAGGGAATGCAGTCCGGGCATGGTGTCTGCACCGTATTCGGTCATGATGATGGGCTTGCCATGTTTGGCTTCCCAACCCTTTAGCTCAGCCTCGAGTGCCTTCTCCGCTGACTGAAGGTCTCCGGTGTTGACGTACCAGCCGTAGTAGCGGTTGAGCATAATGACGTCGAACAGGTCCGTAATGGTGTCCTTGTCGAAAGGGTCCATCATGACGTTGACGAAACCAACGGGACGGGTGGGGTCCAGCTTCCGGGCAAGTTCGGCCAATGGGGCGAAATAGGGCCGCGCGCCGTCTTCGGAAGAGTTTGGCTCGTTGGCGATGCTCCAAATGACCACCGAGGGGTGGTTTTTGTCCCGGGCAATGAGCTCCGAAATAGCCTGGCGATGGTTGGCGGCGGTGTCTTCGTTGACAAACTCTTCGCTGTACGTGGACTTGGGGCCTTCGCCGAAAAAGCTTGCGAAGCCTGCATTGAGCCCCACGGCAGCGGTTTCATTGATGACAACTATGCCGTGACGGTCCGCGTACTCCAGGACTTCCTCCGAGTACGGGTAGTGCGACGTCCGGAACGAGTTGGCGCCCACCCACTTGAGGAGCTCAAAATCGTTCACCATCTGCGCAGCGTTGTGGCCCTTGCCAATGGTGATGTGGTCCTCATGCATGCCGAAGCCCGTGAAGTAGAACGGTTCAGCGTTGATCAGGAACTTGTTCCCGCGGACCTCAACCGTACGGATCCCCACAGGAAGGCTGTACTCGTCAAGCAGCGTGCCGTCGTCGTTCTTCACGGCGATGGTGAGCCGGTAAAGGTAGGCCGCCCCTGGCCTCCACAGGATCGCGTTGGGCACGGTCAGGGTGCCGTTGCTTCCGTCCCCGGCGGCGACTTCGACGCCGTCCGCATCCGACAGCGTGACGGTGACGGTCTCGCTGCCGGAACCGCCAGCGACGACGGCGCTGTACTCCACCGTCCCGGCGGTGCCTTCAACGCCGGTCACCACGGTGACGTCCTCGATGGCGACCCCGGGCGTGCTGAACAGCCAGACACTGCGGTGGAGGCCGGCGTAGTTGTAGAAGTCATGCATGTAGCCCTGCTTGCGGCGGCCATCTTCGGTCACCGTTACCGTGCCCGGCGGGATGGTGGCCTGGGTGAGCTCGTTGTTGACCGCGATGGTCAGTCGGAACGTGCGGCCAGGGGAGACATGGTCCGTGATGTCGGCGCTGAAGGGCATGTAGCCCCCGACATGCTGTGCCACCAGGACGTCGTTGACGTAGACCATGCCTTCGTGGGTAGCGGAATCCAGGCGAATGTGGATCCGCTCCCCTGCCCAACCGCGAGGTACGCGGACTTCTCTCTGGTACCAGACGTAGCCAACATGGTCACGGATGGACTTGTCCGCGAAGACGTCGTTGTAGCTGGCTGGAACACCCATTTCCAGGGTTGTCTCCAGCGGCTTCTTGAACCATTCGTCCTGGTGGCCAGTGCGGTCTACGTCCACTTTGAAGGCGTACAGGCCGTCGAGGTTGACCAGTTCGCGGGTGGCAGTCGCTTGGGGCTTAAGCATTGGTGGGAGTCCTTACGCGTCGTTGCGGGCTGGGCGGCGTTGCCGGTTGGATCAGTCCACGGGGTGAATCTGATGCCAGTGTAGACATGCTGGCAACGATGCGGCAATCGGTTGCCAAAACTTGCCATCCAGAGATTTCCAATCGTCGGTTCCCGCACCTTAAGGAAGCGGGGCCTGGTCCTTCATGTGGACCAGGCCCGCAAACTAGCGATCAGTGAAAGTGCCCAGCAGGCCCACCACCAGCGACGTCACGCCCATGTCATCGGCCAACTGTGGATCCAGGAGCCGCAACAAGCCCGGCACGCGCTCAGATACCGGCAGAGCCGCCGTGCGGGCGGCCTCGTCAGCAAGTGGATCGGCCAATTCTTCCGACGCTGCAACAGTGGCTGAGACATAGTCCATCCAGGCGGCGATCATTCGCGCCGCTCCCTCACCCGTTCGCCCGGCGGCCCGCTCAGCTTGCAGGACCGGAAGAGCCCGCAGCCTGAGCTTGGTGCTGCCGTCCATGGCAATCTGTGACAAATGATGGGCGATCCTAGAATTACCGAACCGCTCCAGCAGCGCCGCCCGGTATGCGGGAATGTCCAAACCGGGGGTTGTGAGGTGCTCCGCCGCCTCGTCCCAAAAGGCCTCCACGGCGGCACGGCATTTCGTGTCCGCAAGAGCCTCGGCCACGGTGGCGTGCCCACGAAGCCGCCCGGCATAAGCCAGCAGGGAATGCGCGCCATTGAGAAGCCAGAGCTTCCGGTTTTCGTACGGCTCGATCTCCGCCACGAACATTGCCCCGGCATCTTCCCATTGCGGCCGACCGGCGGGAAAGTCGCCACTCAGGACCCAGTTGCGGAAGGGTTCGGTCACCACGGGCGATTCGTCAAGGTAGCCACACGCGGCTGATACGGCATCGACGTCGGAAGGCGTGGTTCGCGGAGTGATCCGGTCAACCGAGGTGCTGACGAAGCTGGCGTTCGCGCCGATCCAGTCGGCCAAGCCTGCGTCGACGGCGTGAGCCATCCCCAGCACCGCCCGCCGCGCCACCGCGCCGTTGTCGGCCAGGTTGTCACAACAGACGACGGCGATTGGCCCGTTTCCTGCGGACCGTCGGGCTGCCAGCCCCAAGACGAGGCGACCCAGCGGCGTGGAGGGTGTGCCGACGTCGGGCTTTCCCAACTCCGCGATGTCACTGGCGACGGCCGGTGCCGAGGTGTCCAGTTCGCCGTCGCGGCCGAGGCCGTATCCGGCCTCCGTGATGGTCAAGGTAACGACGGCAGTGGCGGGCGCGGCGAGCAGTTCGGCGAGCCGGCCGACGTCGGCGCCGTCCACTGCCTCGACGATGCTGGTGATCAGCTCAAAGGTGTCGCCTGAGTCGGAGCGTTCGACGACGGTGTACAGGCCGTCCTGCTCCGCCAACGCAACGGCGGCGTCCGGCCGGCGGCCTGTGAACGCGGCAATACCCCACTCGGCCGCGTCGCCCGCATGCTGCGTATACCAGGCCTGGTGGGAGCGGTGGAAGGCGCCGAGGCCGAGGTGGACAATGCGGACCGGGGGCTTGGGAGCCGTCCGCTGGGAGCTGCCAAGCCGCGGCAGCGTAGCCGTCCGGAGGTTCGCACCATTCTGATGTACGGCCGAGCTCATAGCTTGAACACCCGCCGCGGCGCGGAGTCCACGATGTCCACGATCAACTCGTGGGCGCGCTCCTCGCTGATCCTGTGTTCGGCAACCAGGCGGGCCAGGAATGAGGCTTCGATTCGGCGGGATGCGTCGTGGCGGGCAGGGATGGAACAGAATGCGCGGGTGTCGTCGATGAAGCCGGACGAGCGCGAGAACCCGGCAGTTTCCGTGACGGCCGAGCGGAAGCGGAGCATGGCATCCGGTGCGTCGAGGAACCACCATGGTGCGCCGAGGTACACCGAGGGATAGAAGCCGGCCAGCGGGGCAAGTTCGCGGGAGAACACCGTCTCATCCAAGGTGAAGAGGACCAGGTGGAAGTCCTTGGCCGTGCCAAAGTCCTGCAGCAAGGGCCGGATGGCTTCGGTGTAATTGACGGCGAACGGGATGTCGTGGCCGGTGTCTGCGCCGAAGGCCTTGAACGTGGGCTCGTGGTGGTTCCGGAACGAACCCGGGTGGATCGTCATGACCAAGCCGTCCGCCACGGACATGCGGGCCATTTGGTACATCATGTGGGCTTCGAAGACGTCCCGGTCCTGAGGCGTGGCGTTGCCGCTGAGGGCGTGCTCGAAGAGGCGCTGGGCCTCGGCCTCGTCCAGCTTGAGCGTCAATGGAGTGCGTACGCCGTGGTCCGCGGACACGGCGCCGTGCTCCACGAAGTAGCGGCGACGGTTTTCCAGAGCGGTGATGTAACCGCGGTAGCCGGTGGCTCCGTCTCCGGCCGACTCGATCAGGCGCTCAACGTTGCTGGCCCAGGCGGGGTTGGCGATGTTGATGTAGGCGTCCGGCCGGAAAGTGGGCAGGACGCGCCCGTGGAAGGCTGCATCGTTTGCGATCGCGTGGTGGCTGGACAGGCTGTCCAAGGGATCGTCCGTGGTGGCAAGCACCTCGATATTGAAGTCCTTGAAGAGTTCGCGGGGGCGGAAACCCGGCTCGGACAGGCGGGCCGAGATTGCGTCAAAGCTTGAGTCCGCCGTTTCCGGGCCCAGTTCCTGCTGGAGGCCAAAAACGCCGTCGAACTGTGTACGGAGCCAGTAGCCGGAGGCGGTGCCGTCGAAAAGCGGCCAGGCCTCACAGAAGGTCCGCCAGATCTCCCGCGGGGTGGCATTTTCCGGCCGAAGCCTGTCCATGGGGACGCCCGAGGCATGGATCAGGCGGGTGACGTAGTGGTCCGGGGTGACCAGGAGCGCCGCCGGATCAGGGAACGGCGTGTTGTGCTCAATGACTGCGGCATCAACGTGACCGTGCGGGGACAGAATCGGAAGGTCCTGGACGCGCTCCAGCAGGGAGCGCGCGATGCTGCGCGTTCCGGGATCAGCGGGCAGGAGCCGGTCGGGGTGGGCGGCGATCGACTGTGACATGGATCAATTTTCTTGATCGCGGCAACCGCTTGTCAACCGGTTGCCAAAACTTGCCATGGCGTTGCCACGCGTGGAAAACGGGAGTGCGGTGGAGGGCCTCCGCAGCCTAGAGCGGTTGCGGCTTTATCAGCTCCGTCAGCGAACCTGTTGGCACGTGCATCCAGCCTTCTTCCCGGGCTTCACCCCGGTGTTCCGGATCCGGCGGCAGGGTAGCGTGGAGGGCGGCCGCGCGGGCCGTCAATGATGCGACAACTGCGTCGAGCATGTCGTCCGAAGCGATCAGCCGGTCCTGATGCTCGAGGAGATTGAGCCAGGGAGCCGTTTCTGCAAGCTTGCGGAGGATGCTCACGCGTTGGGCCGTTTCTGATGCTGCCGCGCCTTTGTACCTCCGAGGCGGCATGCCCCATACCTTGAGCGAGGCGGCCGGATAGACCTCAGCCAGGCGGTCCGAGCCGTCCCTGCTCTGTGCTCCCCACCGCTGGGCAATCTTGGCTTGGATGACCGCGCAGCGCATGGCCGGATGGGCGAGACGATCCGCGGAGACGCTCAGCGGGATAAGGCCGGTTCGCGCCATGACAAATAAGTCGGTGACTCGATAAACGAGTTCCCGGCGCCCCGCAAGTCCGTCGTGCCTTAGCAGCGCCGCCGGATCCGCTACGGCATGACCCTGAAGGAACGTTAAGAAGGCCCTGGGCCATCCGAGCGGGCAATCGATACCGGTCAAGTCCGTTTCTGCGAACAGGTCTACGATTTCACCGTCAGTGACGCCCAGGGACAAATGGACAAGCCGGGCGGCACCATCCAGCCACTCGATGACAGCCGCTGCGGTCCTCTTCGGATCCGCTGCCAGGTCGACACCCAGAGTCCTCACGCTGACACTCTAACGACGGCTTGTGGCTGGTGGTCAAACGGTCCAGTCAGGCGTCTGGACGCGGGAGCTGCATAGTTCCGATTGGACGAGCGTCCCTGATCCGAATGCTGACAGGTTCGATGAGGGAAATGAGAACTCTCTTGGTCCGGACAATGACATGAGCGGCCGACGGCTAGGTTTCTGCATGGGAAACGCCCCTGGATGTCGAAGAACACATCCTATTCGTCCACCGCATTGAGCATCGATCCGACGTCTACAAGCCCCGCTAGCCGAAACTCCAAGGCCAGGCGCTGCCCTGCCACGCTCCAGCCCGGTCACTGCCGACTCGGACAGCAAGAATCCGGCGTGTCGCGAGGAACACGCCGGATTCTGGGAGATCGCTGCTTAGCAACCGGGCAGAAGCGTCAGCGAAGGATTCGGAGGCGATTCGGAGGCGGGCTAAGCCGCCCCGGCACCAGCCCCAACCGAAATACCGGCCAACTCAGCGACCCGCCGCAGGTACGCGAGGTTCCCGGCAGTCCGCTCGGCCAGCGGGACGTCGGTAGAGAAGTCCTCAACGGTGACCCACTCGTCGTAGCCAACCTCGGCCAGCGCGCGGAAGTATTCCAGGACACTCCCCTGTCCCTCAGCGAGCGGTGCCCATTCGTTGACCCACACCGCGCCGCCAGCTTCATCGGGCTCAGGACGCCGAACCCAGCGGGCGTTCTTGACGTGGACATGCGCCAGGTACGGTCCAAGGAGCTGGAGGGCCGGCAAGGGTGATTCCCAGCCCTCAATCACGAGGTTCCCAAGATCATGGATGACACCAACGTGCTTCGGGTCGAAGCCCTCCAACAGGCGCCGCGCCGAGGACGCCGATGCCGTGATGGTTCCGTGGTGCAGTTCCACAAGCGCCTTGACGCCATGGTGAGCCGCGCGGGAAGCCACCCACTCATAGTGCTCGCGCGTCGCTGAGAACAACTCGGGGTAGGACAGCCCGCTTGGTTCGCCGCCACCCATGGTCGAATTGCCCAGTGGCAGAACGTTCACGCGAACCTGCCGCGCACCCAGGGCGGCCGTCGCGGCCAAAACGCGATCGACGTCGTCGTGGTTGTCGCAGCGGGCGTACCCGCCAAGGCCGGAGAACTCCAGGCCTGCCCCGGAGGTGATCCGAGCGATCTCCGGAATTGAGTCTTCCAGGCCGGTCAGCGGCCAGGTGGCACGGTTGCCTGCCCAGAAGCCGGGCTCCGCAGACTCCATCTGGTCCGTGACGCGCCACTCGATGCCGTCCCAACCTTGGGCGGCCAGCTGCGCAGCGGCTTCAGCGGGCGTCCATTCAGGGGTCGACGCCGTAAAGACAGAGAACTTCACGCCGTCACCTGCTCGAGGTGGTTGCCTCCGGTACGGACCTGGACATCGTTGTACTTGCCTGCCAGGACGTCGTCGATCAACACAGGCTTGCCCAGCGTCGCCGAAACATACAGGGCGCGGACCGTTGCGAGCGCAGTGACGGCGTCCTGGACAGTGACGCCCGCGGGTCGGCCCGAACGGATGGCGTCAACAATGTCGCGGTATTGCCGGACGTGGCCGGCCGGGTAAACGGTGGGGTCCAGGGTGGTGGGGGACTCTTCGGGGAACCGGGCCAGCTCAGCCTCTGCCTGGTTGCCACCACCCATCAGGCCCATCGCGCTTTCGGTGCCGCCCGCGGCGTCGGCGGCATGGAAGTACTCAAGCTTGTCATTGTCGATTACGGCCGAACCCTTGCTGCCCATCACCTGAAGCCGGACGGTCAGGCCCGGGTAGGCCGCCGTCGTCGCATGCAGAACGGCGAGCGCACCGGACTCGAAGGTCACTGTGGCGACGGCAGTGTCCTCAACCTCAACGCCCTCATGGGCAAGCAGGGCGGTCTTGGCGCTGATTTCCACAGGCCGGCCAAGGAACCACAGCAGCAGGTCCACGGTGTGCACGCCCTGGTTCATCACGGCGCCGCCACCGTCCATGGCCCAGGTGCCGCGCCAGGCGCCCGAGTCGTAGTAGCCCTGGCTCCGCCACCAGCTGACCGACGCGATGGCGGACGTGAGGCGGCCAAAGCGGCCCTGCCGCTTTGCTTCGTCGACCGCCAGGCTGGCCGGGTCGAAGCGGTGCTGGCTGATGACGCTGGCCACCTGGCCCTTGGCTGCGGCGGCCTTTGCGGCAGCGAGAATCTCGTCCGCGCGGTTGAGGTTCACGTCAAGCGGCTTTTCGATCACAACGTGCTTGCCGGCGTCGAGCACTTCCAGGGCCTGCTGGATGTGCAGGCCGCTGGGCGTGGCGATGATGACGACGTCGACGGCGGCACCCGCGAAAGCCTCCGACAGGGTGCGGAACTGGGCGGGACGGTCTGCGCCGTTCTCCTCGATCCATTGGGCGAGGGACTCGGCTGCCTCCGGAATCTCGTCAACCAGGGCTGTCACGTGCAATTCGGGTAGTTCCAGGACGGAAGCGGCGTGCGTGCGTCCGATCACGCCGCATCCGGCGATGGCAACGTTAAGCGCCGCGCTTGCGGTGTTTTCTGAGGTGCTCACTTGGTTGAAACCCCTGCTTCCTTGACAACTTTGGCAAATGCCCGGGCTGCGACGCCGAACGCCTTTGGTCCGGAGAATCCACCGAGCCCAAAGGCACCGGTCAGGTGCGGTTCCAAGCTGGCGAACCCTACGTAGCCGTCTTCCTTCAGCGCCTCAACGGTGCGCAGGACGTCGCCGTCGCCTTCACCGGCCGGTACAACGGAACCATCGGAGAAGAGCGCGTCCTTGACCTGGAGGTACTCCAAGTGCGGACGGAGCTTGGCATAGCCCTCGTCGAAGGGCTTGACGCCCACCTGGACAAAGTTGGCCGGGTCCCAGGCAACCTTGAGTGCCGGCGAATTCACCGTCTCGATGATGTCCAGGACGCGGTCCGGCACATCGCCGAAAATGTCCTTTTCGTTTTCGTGCAACAGGATGACGCCTTCTTCCTCAGCCACGGAGGCGAGGGCGCGCATACGCTCCATGACGTCGTCACGAATGCTGTCCACCGCGACGCCTTCGCCGTAGTAGAAGGAGAAGATGCGGATGAAGCGGGCGTTGAGTACGTGCGCCGCGTTGGCTGCCCGGCGCAGGCGTTCCACCTCGTGTTCCACGGGAAGGGATACGTCCACCTTGCCGATGGGGGAAGCGATGGCGGAAACCTTCATCCCGACACCGTCCAGCAGCGACTTCAGGCGCGCCAGCTGGTCTGCGTCGAGGTCTACGATGTTGGTTCCCCAGGCACTGCGGACCTCGATGTGGTTGGCGCCGAGCGCCTGCAGCACTGCGATCTGGATGGCCGGGTCGTCGTCGATCTCGTCGCCAAAGCCTGAGAGCTCCCACTCGACGTGTGACGGGACTGTCATTGTTACTTCACTCCTCCGGCGGTCAGGCCGCCCACTAGGTAACGCTGGAAAATCAGGTACAGGATGACAACGGGTGCTGCGCACACCAGGGACGCGGCCATCATCTGGCCGTAGAGCGGGATGGCACCGCCTTCCTGGGACGCACCAAAGATTTGGAGTGCGACGGCGGCAGTCTGGCTTTCGGGGCGGGTCATCACCGAGGCGAACAGCACGTCGTTCCAACCGAGCAGGAACGCGAAGATGGCGGAGACCACGATTCCCGGCCAGCTAAGCGGCAGGATGATGCGGGTCAGGACGCCGACGTTGCTGGCGCCGTCGATCCGCGCCGCCTCTTCGAGTTCCTTTGGCAGGCCCCGCAAATAGGTGACCATGACCCAGGTGGAGAACGGCAGGGCGAACGTCAGGTAGGTGATGAACAGGCCCCACTGCGTGCCGATGACTTGGATGCCGAGGTAGCTGGCAGCCGAGGAAAACAGCACGAACACAGGCAGGACCATCAGCGTGCCGGGCACGGACTGCAGGGCCAAAAGGCCGCGCAGGATGCTGAGGCGGCCGCGGAATTGGTAGCGGACCAGGACGTACGCGGTGGCCACGGACATCGCGGCGGACACAATTGCCGTAGTTCCTGCTACGAGGACACTGTTGGTGAGGCCGGTGGCCAGGCCGACGCTGGTCCAGATCTTGGAGTAGTTCTCCATGGAGAAGCTGGAGGGAAGGAATTCACCGCGGGCCACCCCGATATCGGAATTGACCGAGGCCAGGAAGATGTAGGCCACGGGAATCAGCACCAGGGCGCACAGGAAGCCGAGGATGATGGCCAGCATTGGTTTGGGCAGGAGCCGCGTGACTTCGTGCTGGCGCTTGGAACCTGGGCGGAGCTCTTGTTCGGAGCCGCTGCGGGCAGCGGTGGCGGTGGCAGTCACTTCTTGCCTCCGGGGGTCTCGGCGTCGTCGAGCTTGACGGCGCGCAGGTAGATGAACAGCGGGATGGCCACCAGCACCAGCGACACGAAGGCCATTGCAGCGCTCAGGCCGAAGCGGAAGCTCTGGAAGCTGGTGACGTAGGTGAGGATCGGCAGGACCTCGACGTCGGCGGGGGCGGGAACGCCGAAGAGGACGAATGGCAACGTGAAGTTGTTGATGTGGTGCAGCATGCCGATCAGGAACGCCAGGGACAGCGGGCCCTTGAGGTACGGGAAGATCACGTACCGCAGCTTGTTCCACCAGAGGGCACCGTCCAGTGCCGAGGCTTCGTGAACTTCATGGTCAACCGATTGAAGGCCGGACAGTGCCAGGAGGTAGATGAAAGGCCAGGACGCCCAGATTTGGACCAGGATCAGTGTCCAGTATGTTTGCGGACCGTTGAGCCACAGGCCCGGGTCGATGCCAAAGGTGCCCAGTGCGGAGTCAACAACACCGTTCGGCTGGAACATCGTCCGCCACACGGTTGCCACGACGAAGGACGGCAGCACGTAGGGAATCAGGAAGACGGAGCGGATTAGCGCCCGTCCCTTGAAGGCGTTCTGTGTAGCCACCGCTGCCGCGATGCCAAGGGGCACGGTGACGATCATGGCGATCAGGGAGTAGCTGACGCTCAGCCAGACTGCGTGAAGCAGCGGCGAATCGGTGAGTGCCTCAACGAAGTTTTCCAAGCCGACGAACGGCGAGCTGACCCATTTGCGGAGCGTGTACTGGTCCAGGTTCAGGACCGACATGTAGATGCCCAGGAGCATCGGCGCCACGATGATGATCAGCATCAGCGCGCCGCCAGGGATCAGCATCCACAGCGGGCGGTTGCGCTCGCTCAGCCCCTTGCGACGGACGCTGCGGCCGCTTGGCGGTACGGACCCGCCGCCCGGCTGCGGTGCTCCCGCAGCCGGGACGTCGGCTGTCCGTGCTTCCCTGAAGGAATCAGTGGACATGAGGGTTCCCATCTAGGACTTGGACGCCCGGTCGAGTGAGGCCTGCGCCTTGGACTGAGCGTCCTTGAGGCGGGCCTGGAGTGCCGAGTCGGAAACCGAGCCGCTGGAGAGCTCCGGAATCGACTGGACGGTCACGTTCAGCAGGGCCAGCTGGATGTCACCCCAGGCTCCGGTGAACGGAGTAGCCTTGGACTTCGCGGCAGCGTCGGCAATGGGCTTCAGCTTGGGATCCTCCAGGGACTTCAATGCCTCGTTGTTGGCAGGCAGGTCACCGAAGATCTTCTGGTAGTTCAGCTGCTCTTCCTTGGAAGTGATCAGCTTGATGTACGCGAAGGCAAGGTCCTTCTGCTTGGAGTAGTCGGCCACCACAACGTTGTCCCCGGAGAGGATGCTGGCGGCTTTGTCGCCGTCGCCCTTCGGTGACGACTCACCCGGTGCCGTGGTGGGCATGGTGGTGTACGCATACTTGCCGACGATAGCTGACTTCTCCAATGTCGGGATTGAGCTCGACGTTGTCATCAAGAGGAAGCCGGCCTTGCCAGCGGCGAAAGCCGCGACTGCGTTGCTGTTGCTCCAACCGACGGAGGCAGGATCAACCACCTTGTCCTTGGTGAGCCAGCCGAAGTAGGTCTCGTAGGCCTTCTTGACGGCGGGGTCGTCAAGCTTGAGGTTCTTGCCGTCCACCAGCGGGTTGCCGGCCTGGACGGACATGGCCCAGATGAACTTCCACGGATCGAAGTTGTCCTTGTAGCCCGTAGCCAGGCCGAAAGTGCCGGTGGCCGGGTTGGTGAGCTTCTTGGCCTGGACCGCCAACTCGTCCCACGAGGTGGCTGGCTTGTCGATGCCAGCCGCAGCGAGCAGTTCCTTGTTGTACGCCATAACGAACGGGCGGCTCACAAAGGGAATGCCGGCCTGGTGCTGCTCATCCGGTCCAGAGATACCCAGGGCTGCGGGGTTGAAGCGGTCCTTGCCGCCAACCTTCTTCCAGTCGTCATCTGAGAGAGTGACAAAGGCCTTGGTGGCATAAGCCGTGGGGGTGAACGTGGTGCCCAGGCTGTAGACGTCGGGGCCTTGGCCGGATACCACCGAGGTCTGGATGCGCGTCAGCTCGTCATTGGCCGAGGCGAAAGTTTCGAATTCGACGTCGGCGCCGGTCTGCGCCTTGAACTTGGCGGCGATATCCGTGAACCACTGCTTCTGCTGCGCCGAGTATTGGGCGTTGACGCCGGTCAGGACGCTCAGCTTCTTGCCCTTGCCATCAACGGCACCTCCAGTGCTGCCGGAGTCAGAGCTTCCGCTGCCGCAGGCGGTCAAAGCCAAGGCAGCGGCCGCGACCACCGCGGCAAGCCTGGCTGACGATGCAAACCTCATTGTTTTCCTCCTTGGTTGCCCAATCACCCACCGGTCGTGGCGTGCGTCACATGGGCCTGACGTCGAGTCTAGAATCGTGGAAACACGTTCGGCAAGCGATTGCCAAAAATTGCCAAAGGTGCTCCAATGAGTCTGATAACAAGCCCCGCAACCCATCGTGGTGTTTGCGGCGGAGACCCAGGAGGGCACCTAACGATGGCTGAACTGACGTCGAACTCCCTAAGCACCGGCCGGCCCGCCGAGGCTCCCGACCGAGCGCCCACCATCAAGGACGTCGCCGAGAGAGCAGGAGTTGCCACGTCCACGGTGTCTCGTGCCCTCTCCAACCCGGACAGGGTCAACCGGGTCACGCGGGAACGCATCCAACAGGTGGCGGCGGAACTCAACTACATTCCGAGTTCCCAAGCCCGGAGCCTCAGTTCGGGACGCACCCTCGCAATTGCCGTCCTTGTACCCGACGTTACCAACCCCTTCTATTTCGACATCATCCGCGGGACGCAGCATCAGCTGAAGGCCGCCGGCTACACCCAGCTCCTGGTGGACACTGAGGAATCCTCGGAAATGGAACAGGACACCCTCAGCAAGATGCGCCGATCGGTGGACGGTTACATCCTGGCAGCGTCCCGCCTCACGGACGCACAACTCGCGGAAGCGGCAGGCTCACAGGCCATCGTGACTATCAACCGTGCTTCCGCCAATGCGCCTACCGTGGTGATCGACACGCCGGGCGCCGTAGTTCAGGCCCTGGAGCACCTAACATCGCTGGGACATTCGAAAATCTGCTACGTCTCCGGACCGCCGACGTCGTGGTCCAACGCCAAGCGCTGGAAGACCTTCGAGGAGGAGTCCCGGGAACGTGGAATCATTACCTCCCGGGTAGGTCCTTTCGCACCGAAAACGACGTCGGGCGCCGCCGCCGCGGACGCCGCGGCCCGCACGGGAGCGACTGCATGCATTGTGTTCAACGACCTGCTGGCGATTGGCATGTTGCAACGACTCCGGGAACGGGGAATCCGAGTTCCGGAGGACATGAGCATTGTGGGATGCGACGACATCTTTGGGGCGGACTTCTGCAATCCCCCGCTCACCACCATCGCTTCGCCCATCGAACAAGCGGGCCGCGTGGCAGTGTCCATGCTCCTTTCCCAGCTGAACCCGCTGCAGGGTGCCACCAACCGTCGGCTGGCAGTCATGCCAACGCACCTCACAGTGCGCTCCTCGACGGGACCTGCCCCGCTCTGACTCCGGCCACTCCATGTGGCCATCGACACAGTTGAGTGTTGCCAAGGCGGCTGACTACGCTGGGCACATGCGCGAACTCCAGGCCAAGATCATTGAGGAAATGGGCGTCCAGCCCCGAATCAACCCCGCCGAGGAGGTGCGCAAGCGCGTTACTTTCCTGAAGGAATACCTCAAGGCAACGGGCACCAAGGGCTTCGTCCTGGGCATTTCCGGAGGTCTGGACTCCTCGCTGGCAGGTCGGCTGGCCCAACTGGCCGCCGAAGAGCTCCGAGCCGAGGGCGTCGACGCCACCTTCGTTGCCTGCCGCCTGCCCTACGGCGTGCAGCACGATGAAGACGACGCCCAGGCCGCCATGGACTTCATCAAGGCCACCACCGAATGGACGTTCAACATCTCCCGGGCCGTTGACGGCTTTGAGGAAGAGTTCGAGAAGACCACGGGCTCGGAAATCTCCGACTTCCACAAAGGCAACACGAAGGCCCGCGCACGAATGGTTGCCCAGTACGCCTTGGCGGGCGAACACAACTACCTGGTCATCGGCACCGACCACGGCGCCGAATCTGTCACGGGTTTCTTCACCAAGTATGGCGACGGCGGTGCCGACATCCTGCCGCTGTTCGGCCTCAACAAGCGCCAAAACCGTGAACTGCTCGCCGAACTCGGCGCACCTGCCCGTATTTGGGAAAAGGTCCCGACGGCGGACCTGCTGGACGGCAGCCCTGGCCGGACCGATGAGGACGAACTCGGCCTCACGTACGACCAGATCGACGACTACCTTGAAGGCCGCGAAGTGCCGGAGGGCGTCGCCACCCTGATCGAAGACAAGTACCTCCGCACGCGCCACAAGCGCGCCGTCCCGGTCACCATCTTCGATACCTGGTGGAAGTAGGCCTAACAGCTTTTGGCTTGCTGATTTTCCCCGACTTTGGGCTGCCACAGCGGCGTGTCAGCCAGAATCGCCGACGCGTTCCGGCGTCGGCGGTTCAAAGTTGGGGAATTCTCGCGTGACGCGTCGGTGTGACGAGCTGAGGTTCCCACGCTAGTGGGCGTGGTCGCCTCGGCTGTACTCGTAGACCCAGCCGATGAGCGCAACCAGGGCGAAGCCCGCGCTGAAGAAGAGGATCCAGAACCCGATTGCCAGGCCAAGGAATCCTCCTGCTGCTGCGAGGCCTAGCGAGAACGGCCACCAGCTCCAGGGGCTGAAGTGTCCTTGCTCCCCGGCTCCCTCATGGATTTCGGCGTCCTTGCGGTCTTCAGGACGCGTACCAATCCTGCGGCCCGTGTATCCGAGGTAAAGCCCGATCATCCCTGCCAGCGCGCCAACCAGGAGGACGCCCACCACACCTACAGGCTCCCTCCATCCGGTCAACAGTCCATAGACCACGGCGATGGGAAGGAAGAATAGGGACAGCCCTCCAAAAAACCAGGATTCGACTCTCATCGCGCCTCCTCGGTGGCGGTTTGTGCGGGGTTCTCTTCAGTTCCGCTAAGACAACTTTGATCCTCAACCCCGCCGAATGAAAGAGACTTTGGATACGCTGGAGATCGATTGACGGAAGGTTGGCGCCATGCGGAAACTGATCTACGCCATGAACCTGACACTGGACGGATACATCGCCGCGGCCGGCGACGATATCGGCTGGAGCGCGCCGAGTGACGAACTGTTCCAGTGGTGGCTCGACCAGGAGCAGGCGAGCGGCCTGTCGCTGTACGGGCGCAAGCTGTGGGAGACAATGAGCTCCTACTGGCCGACCGGCGACCAGCAGCCTAACGCCACCGCGGCGGAGATCGAGTTCGCGCGGAACTGGCGGGAAACGCCCAAGGTGGTGTTCTCCTCGACGATCGACAAAGTCGACTGGAACACTCGCCTGGTCACCGGCGACGCGATTGCCGAGATCACCAGGCTCAAGGCCGAAGACGGCAGCCCGATGACCATCGGTGGAGCAACGCTCGCCAAGGCGGCCATGCGGGCCGGGCTAATCGATGAGTACGTGCTGGCCACCCATCCGGTCCTGGTGGGCGGTGGCACGCCGTTCTTCACCTCGCTGGACGCTTGGGTGAACCTGGACCTGGTGGAGACGCGAATGTTTCCCGCCGGCGTGGTCGTGACTAGGTACCAGACGAGGCGCTGAGCGAGGCCCTCCGCAGGTCAGTCTTCTGCCAGGTAGCATTCTTGGCGACGCTGTGCAATTATCTGCGTATGGATGCAGATAAGAAGATTTGCGGACAACATCCGGATTCGCAGTATGTAGAGCTGGCCGTTGAAGTTTTCTCGATGCTGGCCGACGCCACGCGCGTGCGCATCATCCTGGCTTTGCGCAATTCCGGCGAACTATCCGTGAACCATCTTGCGGAGATCGTGGACAAGACTCCGGCCGCTGTATCGCAACACTTGGCCAAGCTGCGGCTTGCCCGCATGGTGATCGCCCGGCAGGAAGGCACAAAGGCCTTCTATCGGCTGGCAGATGAGCACGCTTCCCAGTTGGTCACAGACGCAATCCTCCAGGCCGAGCACTCGCTGGGCGGCATCCCCCGGCATCATCACCCCAACCTGGACCGGGGAAGCCAGCACCACCAGGCGACGAAGGTTGGAGGCAGCAATTGAGTTCCAAACAGGGCCACGCGACCCACACCCACGAGGATGCCCACCCCCTTGGGCACGACCACCCCCTTGGGCACGACCACTCCCATGGGCACGACCACCACTCCCACCACCACGCGGGCTGGAAGGGAGCGCTGCGTGAGTTCTTCGTCCCCCACACGCATGATGCGGCAGACTCAATCGACGACGCACTGACGGCAAGCAGGGAAGGAATCCGGGCCGTCAAAATCAGCCTCTTCGGGCTGCTCGCCACCACCGTGCTCCAGTTCGTCGTTGTGCTCATCAGCGGTTCAGTGGCCCTCCTGGCGGACACAGTGCACAACTTCTCCGATGCCCTGACCGCGGTACCACTGTGGATTGCCTTCATCCTTGGCCGCCGACCGGCGTCGAAGCGGTACACCTACGGCTACGGCAGGGCCGAAGACCTGGCAGGGTTGTTCATCATTGCCGTGGTGGCACTTTCAGCCGTTGTCGCAGCCTGGCAGTCGATCGAAAGGTTGCTCAATCCGCAGCCCCTGGCTAACTTGTGGTGGGTAGCTGCCGCAGGCCTCATCGGCTTTGCAGGCAACGAGGCCGTGGCGGCCTACCGGATCAGGGTGGGCCGACGCATTGGTTCTGCGGCCCTGGTTGCCGATGGTGTGCACGCCCGGACCGATGGATTCACGTCTCTTGCCGTGGTCATCGGCGCGGCTGGGGTAATGCTGGGCTTCCCGCTCGCCGACCCCATCGTTGGGCTCCTGATCAGTGTGGCCATCATGGCCCTGCTTTGGGGCACGGTCCGAAGCATTGGCAGGCGCCTGATGGACGGGATCGAACCGGAACTGCTCCACCGCGCAGAGCACGCACTTCTGGACACTCCGGGCATTCGGGGAATCGAAAGACTCCAACTGCGGTGGAGCGGTCACCGCCTTCACGGAACTGCCGCCGTCGTTGTTGACCCCGACTCCTCGCTAGACGAGGCGGCAGCGGTGAGCCGCGAGGCCCGCCATCAGTTGCGCCGGGCGCTGCCGAACCTTGAGGACATCACCATCTCGGCCAGCGGCGGGATGCCGCTCAAGCGAATGCCGATTTCCCGTTAACGCCGCGGGCGGGTACTTCTGCGGCCCTTCGTCAATGCTTCCAAACCCTTGGATGTCCTAGTATATTGCAAGGGTGATGTGGATCACTTGGCTGGCCGGATCCACAGCTGGCGAAAGGTAGACAATGACTGTCACTGAAGAATTTCGCGCGGCCCGTGACCGGCTCCTGGAGTTGCGCACGGACTACCAGCAGGCCCGGAGCGAATTCCGTTGGCCACAGCTGGAGCAATTCAATTTCGCGGTCGATTGGTTCGACCACGTGGCCCAGGGCCCCAATGGCCAAAAGCCCGCACTTGTCATCGTGGAAGAGGACGGCACCGCAACCCGCCGAAGCTTCGCGGAGCTGTCCGAAAGATCCTCGCAAGTAGCCAATTGGTTCCTTGACGAAGGGGTCCGCCCCGGCGACCGCATGATCGTCATGTTGGGCAACCAGGTTGAGTTGTGGGAAATCGTACTGGCCTGCATCAAGCTCGGAGTGGTGCTCATCCCCACCACCACGCTTATGGGTCCGGCAGACCTGGCCGACCGAGTGGAACGCGGCGAAGCGAGCTGGGCCGCCGTCGGGACCGCCAACGCCGGCAAGTTCGATGCGCTGCTCGAGGCGGTGACCCTTATCGTCGTCGGAGATGACGACGCCGGCACCGCCTCAGGCGGGTCGGAGAACCGCAGGGCCGCAAACGGCGAGGTCGGCAGGCTGAGCTACTCGTCGTCGTCGGGCGCGCCGAGCCGTTTCACGCCGGACGGTCCGACGCCGGGCGACCAGACGCTGCTGCTGTACTTCACGTCGGGAACCACGTCAAAGGCCAAACTGGTGGAACACACCCACACCTCGTATCCAGTGGGCCACCTATCCACCATGTACTGGATCGGACTTGAGCCCGGCGATGTCCACCTCAACGTAGCTTCGCCCGGTTGGGCCAAGCACGCCTGGTCCAATGTGTTCGCACCGTGGATCGCGGAAGCGTGCGTATTCGTCTACAACTACCAGCGCTTTGACGCCAAGGCATTGATGGACCAGATGGATCGCGAAGGCGTCACAAGCTTCTGTGCCCCACCAACCGTGTGGCGAATGCTCATCCAGGCCGACCTGACGCAACTCAAGACCCCTCCCACCAAAGTGGTATCCGCCGGCGAACCGCTCAACGCCGAGGTGATTGGCCAGGTTGAACGGGCGTGGGGACAGACCATCCGGGACGGCTTTGGCCAGACGGAAACAACGGTCCAGGTGGCCAACACGCCCGGGCAGCGCGTAGTCACCGGGGCGATGGGCCGCCCGCTGCCGGGCTACGACGTTGTTTTGCTGGACCCGGCAACCGGAGTAGAGGGCGACGACGGCGAACTGTGCCTCCGCTTGGATCCCCGCCCGGTGGGGCTGATGAAGGGCTATTACGGAGACAGGACCCGGAGCGAGGAAGCCTTCCGAAGCGGCTACTACCACACAGGCGACATGGCCAGCAGGAGCCCCGACGGCGTCATCACCTATGTGGGCCGCGATGACGACGTCTTCAAATCCTCGGACTATCGGCTGTCGCCGTTCGAACTCGAAAGCGTGCTGATCGAGCATCCCGCGGTTGCGGAGGCCGCAGTGGTTCCGTCGCCAGATCCGCTGCGGCTGTCCGTGCCCAAGGCATTTGTAGTCCTTTCCCGCGGCCACGAGCCGGGTCCGGAACTCGCTGAGGAGATCCTGCGCTACTGCCGCGAGCACCTTGCACCGTTCAAGCGGATCCGAAGGCTGGAATTCGCAGAGCTTCCCAAGACCATCTCCGGGAAGATCCGGCGAGTAGAACTGCGGCACCACGAGGAAGTCCGGCACGGGCCGGATCCCCTGCCGGAGGGGATTGGCACGGAGTACTCGGAGTCGGATTTCCCCGGGCTAAAGGGCCAAGAGAATCCCGGACGGAAGGGCAAGGACTGACATGGGCACTCCACTCCCCCGCGATCCGATCGCCGAAGCCCGCCGCAACTGGGAACGCCATGGCTGGTCCGACGTCGCAGCTCCCATGGCGGCAATCACGGCCATCATGCGCACCCAGCAGATCCTGTTGGCCCGGATCGAAAATGTGCTCAAGCCGTTCGGGCTAACCTTCGCGCGGTACGAACTCCTGGCGCTGCTAAGCTTCGCGCGCAGCGGAGCACTCCCGATGAACAAGGCCAGCGCCCTCCTACAGGTCCATCCGACGTCCGTAACTAACGCCGTCGACCGCTTGGAGAAAGCCGCCCTCGTAACGCGCTCGCCGCACCCCACTGACGGGCGGACCACGCTGATTGAACTCACCGCCGAGGGCCGCACCGTGTCCAAACGCGCGACGGCGGCACTCAACTCCGAGGTCTTCGGCCAGTCAGGCTTCTCGGAGGACGACGTCGAGGAACTGATCCGCATCTTCGGCATCTTTCGGCGAAATGCCGGCGACTTTGACGATGGTTGAACTGGACTTTGACGATGGTTGAACTGTGCGGACACGTCCGAAAGGGCAGAGTAGGCCGCCCATGACGGCAGCCCTTCACAAATAGCAAGGTTGCTTAGAATTTTTCCGGGAAGTTGAGACAGACTTGTCTGTCCGGGAGTAGCATTGGGCCATTACAGCGAAATGACAGAAAGAAGCCGCCGTCGCAAGTAATGGCCGCCATCACATCGCTAGTGGACGCACGGCGCGTCCAAGGAGTTCAAATGTCCACTGTATTGCCATTCCGTGCACAAGCGGGCTGGGGCAGTGATCACGGGACGTTTGGAAACCAGGCAACCGAGGTCCGGAATCAGGCCAAGGAAATCATCGACGAGATATTGCGGGGAACCGCACCCGAGGAAGAGAACATCCGCAAGCGCCTGCTGCACTGCGTGGCCCGCCATCCCGGCAGGCCGGAAGAAGCTCTCCTCGAACACCTCATGGCGCGCGAGCGGCGCCTGAAAGTCGTGGTCGCCTAACGACGCCATCCCGCGGCGCGCCGGCTCCGCCCCTCGCCGGCTGCCCAATTCGGCGTCGTCCCCTTACCTAGGCGACCATTCACCTGGGCGGCCGTCCCCAGCGGCCGCCCAGCACAAACTCCACGCCCAGCAGAGACTCCAGCAGTCCGCGATCCGCAGCTAGCGGTGGTGCTCGATGAGCCAGGAAGCCATTTGTTGCGCCCGCTGGGACGCGCCCGCGTCGCCTTCAGTGGCGGAGATGATGGAACCCTTCATAAGGATGTGCCACGATCGAGCAAACTCCTCGGTCCGCTGCAGTCCAGCCGCTTCCGCAAGGGCCTGGACGTGCGAGCGGATCTTTGCCAGATAGTCGATGCTGGCCTGCCCCAGGGGGTGCCCCGGACCCATCTCGAGAAGCACGTTGATAAACGAGCACGCTTCAAAGTCGTCCCGCTGGAACCACTCCCCGAAGACGTCAAAGATGGCGAGTAGCTGCTCCGTGGGCGTTGATCCGCGCTGCTTGGCCTGGTCGATGATCTTCTCGACGGTCCATACCTGGTCGCGGCGCTCAAGGAAGGCAAGGACAACGTCGTTCTTGGACGGGAAGTGGCGGTAGAACGTGGCTTTGGCTACGCCCGACAAGGTGATGAGCTCGTTGATGCCGACATCCCGCACTCCGCGGCGGGAGAAGAGATCATAAGCAACTTCGAGGACGCGCTCGGACGCATCAGAGCGGCTGCGCCCACCGCGCCCGCCGCGACTGCCGTCAAAGTTGTGGCCTATCAAAGCGGCGGCATCATCCGTCGCCACAGGATCGAAGGGGCCAGCAGGGTCAAAAGGGGCAGCGGGGTCAAAGGGGGGAGCTCCGGCTTCCCGGCCCGCATCAGACACAGCCTTGCGCACGTCAGGTCTTTTGGGGGATTCCATGTTGGGTCAAGAATACACCGAACTAGACAGACTTGTCTGTCCAGTTCGGACTCGACTGAACACACACTCCAGGGCCGGGGTTAGTAAAGGAAAATGTCTATCCATTCCCGGTTGTGGGCATGGATGAGCACCAGGAACAGCACGAAGTCAAAGAGCAAGTGCACGCTAACGATGTAGGACAAGGATTTAGTCGCCGAGAAAATGCGGGCCTGCAGCAAGGCGAAGGGAAAAATGAAGAATGGCGCCCAGGCGCGGAATCCCAATTCCCAGAGGAACGACGTGAAGAGGATGGACTGGAGGATATTGGCCTGCCATTCCGGCATATGCCTGCGGAAGAGGGCGAACGCAGTACAGATGAAGAACAGCTCGTCCCAAACACCCAGGGCATTCGTCCCAAGGAATAGCCGCGCAATGCCTTCTGGATCGCTGACGGCCGGCCAGTTGGCGTACACACCGGTGCTGATCATGTACACCGGAAGAACGGCATAGCCCAACACCAGCACTACCGGAAGATAAAGCTTCTCAACGGGTGTCCATTTCTGCCCGGTAAGGACCGGAAAGCGAATGGCGTGGTCCTTGAACATAAAACGCGAGCCAAGATAAGGAACAGCCACAGCGAAAATCATCGCAGCACCCATCACTAGCATGTGCGCAGTGCTGATATCCGTGGTGATGGGAACGGCACTCATCACAGTGACGCCAATCGCGACGAGCGCCAAGTCTTGGAAGAGCTTCTTATTAACGAATGCCGCCATGGCAAGTGCCAATGCCAGGATGCCAGACCCAACAATGCGGTTCTCAAGGGCAAAAAGCACAAATCCGGACGCCGACACCAAGGCAGCCGGGAGCAAACGCATCCGTTGAATGCTGCCCGTTTCTTCCCTAGCCGTCACCGCCATACGAAGCACTCCCCATTTGCTTTGATTCACCTCAACCAAAAGCTCAGCGGTGCTTGAACTCCGGTTCCCTCTTGTCCACGAACGCTTCCATGCCCTCTTTTTGGTCCTGGGTGGAGAAGAGGGAATGGAACAAACGGCGTTCGAACACCACGCCTTGTGCCAAAGATGTTTCGAAGGCTGTGTTCACCGCTTCCTTGGCCAGCATAGTGGCGGGTTTGGACTTGGACGCGATCGCCTCGGCTACTTTGAGGGCCTCCTCCAGAACGTCTGCGGCCGGAACCACGCGGGACACCAGGCCGCTGCGCTCGGCCTCCGCAGCGTCCATGTGCCGCCCGGTCAGCACCATGTCCATGGCTTTCGCCTTGCCTACTGCCTTGGTGAGCCGTTGCGAGCCACCCATCCCCGGAATCACACCGAGGTTGATCTCAGGTTGTCCGAACTTGGCGTTGTCACCTGCGATGATCACGTCGCACATCATGGCAAGCTCGCAGCCGCCGCCCAAGGCGAAGCCGGACACCGCCGCCACCAACGGAATGCGCAGGCGGGTAAGGTCCTCCCAACGGCGGAACCAGTCCGCCGCGTACATGTCGATGTAGTCCTGTCCGGCCATTTCCTTGATGTCCGCCCCTGCGGCAAAGGCACGTTCGGATCCGGCGAGGACCACGGCACCCGTTCCGGGGTCGCGATCCATGGTGGTCACAACCGTGACGAGTTCCTCCATGGTTTCCTGGTTGAGCGCGTTGAGGGCCTTGGGCCGGTTCAACGTCACAACGCCAACCCGTCCACGCTGCTCCACCAGGAGGTTGTTGTAGTCCTCAGCCACTACTGCCCTTTCTGTTCAGACTTATCCCGGATGTCTGTGATGATGCCGGAGAAGTCCCTCGCCGCCCCACCCTCGGCGGCAAACCTGTCGTAGATCTTGGAAGCGAGCCTACCCATGTCCGCCACCACGCCGGTGGCATCGAGGGCATTGACCGCCAGCCTCAGGTCCTTGGCCATCAGTGCCCCCGCGAAGCCAGGCTGATAATCGCGGTTGGCGGGGCTGGTGGGAACGGGGCCAGGAACGGGGCAGTTCGTCGTGAGGGACCAGCACTGGCCAGAGGCATTCGAGGCAACGTCGAACAACACCTGGTGAGTCAGGCCAAGCTTCTCCCCCAGGACAAACGCCTCACTCACCGCAATCATGGACACACCAAGGATCATGTTGTTGCAGACCTTGGCCGCCTGCCCTGCTCCATGTTCCCCGCAGTGCACAATCCGGCGGCCCATGTGTTCCAAAATCGGTTTGACGGCCTCAAAATCCTGGCCGGAACCACCCACCATAAAGGTCAGGGTCCCCGCTTCCGCGCCCACCACACCACCGGAGACCGGGGCGTCTGCGGAGCGGTGGCCGGCCTGCAGCGCCAAGGAAGCGGCGTCACGGGCTTCGTCAACATTGATCGTGGAGCAATCCAGGAACATCGTCCCCTGCTCGGCCACCTCCAGCAGCCCGGGCTGGCCGTCGATCCCACGGTACGCGTCCAGAACGTGCTTCCCGCTGGGCAGCATCGTCAGGACCACGCTGGCTCCGGTGGCTGCCTCCGCCGCAGTGCCAGCCATGGGAATCCCGTGCTCCTTGGCCGCCTCGACGGCGGCGGGAACCGGGTCGTAGCCAATAACCGTGTGCCCTGCCTTGACCAGGTTGACGGCCATGGGACCGCCCATATGGCCGAGGCCCAGGAAAGCGATGGTTCCGACGGCCGGGCTGCCGGAAGAGGCAGCGTCCGCTACGGCATCCGGGGCTTGGTTCTCTGTCATCGTGCTCTCCTTCGACTAAACACTGCCTGTCGCCTAGCTTGTTCGCCGTTTCAGTGACGCTTCGCTGCTCCCCGCACAGCGTCCGCTCCGGCGAGCCCCAACTCCCGTTCGCCCAGCCATTCGAAGTAGCGCGCGACGTCGTCGTCCGTCACCTCTGACAGCGTGGCGGGGCGCCACTGTGGGTTCCGGTCCTTGTCCACCACTTGCGCCCGGATTCCCTCGCGGAAGTCGGGCCCCCTCAGGCAATGCAGCCCCACGCGGTAGTCCTGGTCAAGTACCTCCGCGAGCGAAAGCCCGCGGGCGCGCCGAAGCGCCTCAAGCGTCACCTTGACCGACGTCGGAGACTTCGCCTCGATCGTCTCAGCCGCCTGGGCGGCCTCCCCACCCGCGGATCGCAGCCGCGCGACGATCTCCTCGGCGTCGTCGGCGGCATAGCACTCATCGATCCAGCGCTGCTGGGTTGCCAGGGCGGACGGCGGTGCTTGTTCGGCAAAGCGTCCGACGGCGGTCTCCGCCGCTTCGTCCTCCAGCGCCGCCGCCAGCGCGTCCAGCTGCTCGGACGGGACAAAGTGGTCGGCCAGCCCCAGGAACAAGGCGTCCGCCCCGTCCAGGTGCGTGGCGGTCAGGGCGGCATGGGTTCCAGACTCACCCGGCGAGCCCGACAGCAGCAGCGTCCCGCCGACGTCGGGGGCGAAACCAATGGTGGTTTCGGGCATGCCGGTGCGGGTCCGTTCGGTGACCACGCGTACGGAACCGTGGGCAGACACACCAACGCCGCCGCCGAGCACCAGCCCATCCATGAACGCCACGTACGGCTTGCGGTAACGGGAGATCAGCAGGTTAAGGCGGTATTCCGCGGCCCAGAAATTGGCGGTGATGTTGCCACCGCGCAGCATGTCATCGTAGATAGCCACGATGTCTCCGCCCGCACAGAGCCCCCGATCTCCGGCACCGCGAACCAGGACGGTCTGGACGTCGTCGTCGTCGGCCCAGGCCTCAAGCTGTTCCCGCATGGCCACCACCATGGGCTCCGTCAGGGCATTGACGGCTTTGGGGCGGTTCAGCGTGACAACGCCCAAGCGGCCCCGCTTCTCGAAGAGAACCTCGTCGAACGTGGCCTCATTGCTTGGGTTGATTGTCTCCTCCGCCATCAGCTGCCCGCCGGCATGACGAAGCTGGCACCCTGCCGAATGCCGGACGGCCAGCGCGTGGTGACTGTCTTGGTCTTTGTGTAGAAGCGGAAGGCGTCGGCACCGTGCTGATTCAGGTCACCGAAACTGGAGGCCTTCCAGCCGCCGAACGTGTAGTACGCGATTGGCACCGGGATGGGGACGTTGACGCCCACCATGCCCACTTCCACGCGGCTGGCGAAGTCGCGTGCTGCGTCGCCGTCGCGCGTGAAGATGGCCACGCCGTTGCCGTACTCGTGCTCGCTGCACAGCCTGAGCGCTTCGTCGTAATCGGCGGCTCGGATGATGCTGAGCACCGGGCCGAAGATCTCCTCCTTGTAGATCTTCATGTCCTTGGTGACGTGGTCGAACAGCGTGGGCCCCAGCCAGAAGCCGCCGTCGTAGCCGTCCACGGTGAGGCCGCGGCCGTCGGTTACCAGGGTGGCGCCCTGTTCGACGCCGGACTCGATGTAGCCCTCGATCCGCTCCTTGGCGGCTGGCGCCACAACGGGACCGAAGTCCACGCCCTTTTCCAGGGATGGGCCCACGCAAAGATGCTTGATCCGCTCCTGCAGCTTGTCCACCAGCCGGTTGGCTGTTTCTTCTCCCACGGGAACGGCCACGCTGATGGCCATGCACCGCTCGCCAGCGGAACCGTAGCCTGCCCCGATGAGGGCATCGGCGGCCATGTCCAGGTCAGCGTCCGGCATGATCACCATGTGGTTCTTGGCGCCACCGAAGCATTGGGCGCGCTTGCCGTGGGCTGCGGCGGTGGCGTAGATGTACTTGGCGATCGGCGTGGACCCCACAAAGCCGACGGCCTTTACCCGCGGTTCTTCGAGGATGGCGTCCACGGCTTCCTTGTCACCGTTGACCACGTTGAACACACCGTTGGGGACACCGGCCTCGGTGAAGAGCTCAGCCAGCCGGAGTGGCACGGATGGGTCCCGTTCGGAGGGCTTGAGGATAAAGGCGTTGCCCGCCGCGAGCGCAGGACCTGACTTCCAGAGCGGGATCATGGCCGGGAAGTTGAAGGGAGTGATTCCGGCGACGACACCAAGCGGCTGCCGCAGGGAATGGACGTCAATGCCACCGCCGGCGTTGTCGGAGAACTCGCCTTTCAACAGGTGCGGGGCTCCGGCAGCGAACTCCACCACCTCGATGCCGCGCTGGATGTCGCCCTTGGCATCCAGGAGGGTCTTGCCGTGCTCCGAGGACAGGAGCGTTGCGAGCTCCTCGATGTGCTCGTTGACGAGGTCTACGAACTTGAGAAGGATCCGCCCGCGCTTTTGCGGGTTCATCGCGGCCCATTCAAGCTGGCCCTTCTCAGCGTTGGAAACAGCGTTTTGGACTTCTTCCTTGCTGGCCAGCGGGACACGGGCCTGAACTTGCCCGGTGCAGGGGTCGTAGACATCGCCGAAGCGTCCCGATGTCCCGTCCACCCGTTGTCCGTCGATGTAATGGGATAGTTCGCGCACCATGGGAAATGCTCCTTCGCATTGTGGATGCCTTGCGATTTGCCCGGAATACCGCGGTCCACCCCCACCCGCGGGATGTGATCCAGGTCATCTGAAGCCGAATATACTCGGACTTCCTACTAAATTCCAGAGTCCGTCTTGGCTGCCGCGCCAGACTCGGTGGTATCCAGCAACAGTGTCAGGAATCGTTCCACCGTTGCCAACTCTTCGGCAGTGAAGCCATCGGCCGCCTCCTGCAGCCATTCCATCTGCTTGGCATAGTGCGGCAGGATCTCCGGCTGAATTTGCTGGCCTTCCGGGAAGATCAGGACACGTCGCCGGTCGGTCGTGGAGCGTTCGCGGCGGATGAAGCCGCTTTTCCAAGGCATCCAGGACTCCCGTCATGGTGCCCGGGGTGAGGCCTGTGGGCGGACTCGCGCTGGGGCTGTTCATCGTCCCCCTGGCGGGTGCCGCCGTCGAGCATGTTGAACCGCGCGACGCCGGAGCGGCCTCCGGGACGCTGTCCACCGTGCAGCAACTCGGCTCCGCGCTGGGCGCGGCTGTGGCCGGCATCTGGTTTTTCGCGCCAATCCACCTGCCCACGTCCCCGCAAGGTCCCGACGCCGGAACGCACCTTGATCCCGTGACCTCCGGCTGGCTGGCAGGCGCTGAAGACGGCCTTGTGGTGGCCGCGATCGCGTGCGCCGTAGCCGCCATTGCGACCGTGGCGCTGCAACGTCGACGGCGGCAGGCAGCATAGCTGGCTAACGGCGGCTGCGCCCGGATATGAGCCGCGACGTCAGCCCTGGAGCTTGGCGGTAATGCGATGGGCTTCTTCCAGCAGGAGCTTGCCAAGGAACGGCTGGCGCTCCGCCCGGAATCTCGGTTCTATCCCGGTCATGGAGACAGCACCCACAGGGCGTCCATCCCGGTCAAATACTGCGGCCCCCATGCCCCAACTGCCTTCAAGGACCAAGCCAGGGTTGACGGAATAGCCACGCAACGCAGTTTCGGCCAAGCCCTTTCGAACAATCTCCAGGGTATGTCCGGCGCCAAAACTCCCGGCGTGCTCGTCCCAATCGGCAAGGATCTCCTCGCGTTCCTCCTTGGGCAGGAACGCGAGGATGACCATTCCTGCCGAAGCCACGCCAACCGGGAAGCGGACGCCTTCGTGGAGCACAAATGACCTGACCGGAAAGGTCCCCTCTTCCCGCAGCACGCACACCGTTTCACGTCCCCTGACGATCGAGTAGAACGCGCTCTCGCCGGTTTCTTCCGCCAAGCGTCGTAGGCCCGGCCGGGCGAGCTCGTCGAACGAGAAGCGCGCTGCAGCGACGCTTCCAAGGAGGAAGACCTCCGGTCCCAGGATCCAGTTGCCGCTGGCTGCGTCATGGTCCACCAGGCCTTCCGCAGCCAGAGAGGCGAGGAGCCTGTGGACTGTGGGCCGGGTCAGTTCCGTTTCCCGGACGAGGCCGGGCAGGGACATGCCACCGGGTTTTCTCCCGATCATCCTGAGCAGCGCAGCAACGCGGCGGACTACCTGGGTGCCTTGCACGGGGATCGGCTGCGTCCCCTGCGGGACGGTAATACGGGCCATGTTGAAGCTCTCCTCTGGCAAAGCAGCTCAAGAAATCCTCCACAATGTGGACAGCCACCAGCGTACCGTCCACACTGTCGTCAGCGACAGGGATTACTCGTGTTTGTGGCCTTGACCTTGGATTGGCGCAATACCTAGGCTCCATTAGCAGAGAATTCTGGGACAGCAGCTCGCGGGACGGACCCGGGCATTGTCCACTAAGTGGACCAAGCGGCGGCTCCGCCGCCACCCAGCACCAATGCGACGACCCAGCGATGAGAACTCAAGGACGAGGAGGAGCCAGCACGTGGGCAAACTTCGGAACAGTGCAGGCGAGGCACTGCATGACGTACTTCAGGACGGCATTACCCTGGCCGTTGGCGGCTTTGGATTGAGCGGCATCCCCGCTGACCTCATCGACGCCGTCAGGGACTCCGGCGTCAAGGACCTCACAGTGGTTTCCAACAACATGGGCGTGGACGGCAAAGGCCTTGGAGTCCTGATCGAAGCAGGCCAGGTCCGCAAAGTCATCGCTTCCTACGTCGGCGAGAACAAGCTTTTCGCCGAGCAGTACCTGTCCGGCACGCTGGAAGTCGAGTTCACTCCGCAGGGAACACTCGCCGAACGCCTCCGTTCGGGCGGCGCCGGAATTCCAGCCTTCTACACGCGGACGGGCGTGGGAACCATAGTGGCCGAAGGCAAGCCGCATGCGGAGTTTGACGGAAGACTCTACGTTCAGGAACGCGGCATCGTGGCCGACGTCGCCCTGGTCCACGCCCACACGGCCGACACCGACGGCAACCTCATCTACCGTTACACAGCCCGCAACTTCAACCCCGTAGTGGCGACGGCCGGCGTCGTCACCATTGCGGAGGCCGAAGCTATCCGCGAGCCTGGCGAGCTGGATCCCAACCACATCGTCACCCCGGGCGTGTACGTGCAGCGACTCATCCAAGCCAGCAATCGGACCAAGGATATCGAGCAGCGCACGGTCCGGCCCCGTCCCCTGTCCCAGAACGCTGAAGCAGTTCTCGCAACAGCCTGAACCTATTGCCGCCGACTTCAGGCCACACACTCAAAGGAGAGAAACCGGGTCATGACTACAGCGCAACTCAAGAAACAGGACATCCAGGATAGGGGCCTTGCCCGGTTGGCGCAGCGGCTGGCCGGGTGGACGGAAAAGTGGTTTCCGGACGCCTACATCTTTGCCCTGGCTGGCGTTGTGGTGGTTGCGGTGGCCGCACTGGCCATCGGGGCATCACCCAAGGCAATCGTCGATTCCTTCGGCAACGGGTTCTGGGACCTGACTGCATTCACGCTGCAGATGGCCATGGTGGTGCTGACCGGCTATGTCGTGGCAACGTCGCCACCGGTTGCCCGACTGATTGACCGTTTGGCGAAAGTCCCGGGTTCTGCCCGCACCGCTGTCAGCTTTGTAGCGCTCCTGGCCATGTCCGTGTCCTTCGTCAACTGGGGATTGAGCCTGGTCTTCGGCGGCCTCCTGGCACGTGCCATCGCACGACGGAAGGACCTCGCCGTCGATTACCGGGCACTCGGCGCTGCCGCGTTTATGGGACTCGGCGCCGTGTGGGCCTTGGGACTTTCCTCCTCGGCCGCCCAGTTACAGGCAACCAAGGCCTCCATCCCGCCAGCATTGCTGAAAATCACCGGGGTCCTCGATTTCGGCACAACCATATTCACGTGGCAGTCCCTGCTGACACTCGCCATCCTGATGGTGATCACCACCGTGATCGCGCATTTCTCCGCCCCCACTGGTGGTGCCATCAGGACGGCGGCTGACCTCGGCGTCGACCTCAACGACCAGCCCGAAGTCGCGGAGCAGCGCTCGCGCCCTGGCGAATGGCTCGAGTACAGCCGGATCCTGCCGATCCTGGCGGGCGTCCTGGCCCTCGGATGGCTGGTTTCGCAGCTTCTCACAGTTTCTGTGCTCACCGTGGTCAGCTCCCTCAACGCCTACCTGCTGGTCTTTTTGGTCCTGGGACTGGTGCTGCACGGTACTCCGCGCAGATTCCTCCAAGCGGTGAGCAAGGCCGTACCCGCCACAGCAGGAATTCTGGTGCAATTCCCGCTTTATGCCGCCATGGCCGCTATCCTAACCAAAGCCACCGGCGCGGGAGGGCTTTCCGTTTCGGAGCATTTGGCGCACTTTTTCACGAGCATCGGTGGCAACGGCGCATTCCCCGTGGTTATCGCCGTCTACACCGCCATCCTTGGCATGTTTGTACCTTCAGGCGGTGGAAAATGGCTGGTCGAGGCGCCCTACGTGATGCAATCCGCCACGGACGTCCACATGAACCTTGGTTGGACGGTGCAGATCTACAACATCGCAGAAGCTTTGCCCAACCTGGTCAATCCGTTCTTTATGTTGCCGTTGCTGGCCGTGATGAAACTGCGAGCCCGCGATTTGGTGGGCTTCACCTTCCTGCAATTCCTGTTCCATTTGCCTGTTGTGCTTTTGCTGGTGTGGCTCCTCGGCACGACATTCCACTTTGTGCCACCCATCATTCCGAACTAGCCGCCCAGATCGAATACTTAAGACAAAGGGAGAAAACCGTGGCCTGGACACGTGACCAAATGGCCGCCATCGCGGCCGAAGAACTTAACGACGGCGACTACGTCAACCTAGGGATAGGCATACCGACGCTTGTGGCCAACAACCTACCCGACGGCATACGAGTAGTGCTGCAGAGCGAGAACGGACTGCTGGGCATGGGCCCTTTCCCGTACGATGGCGACGAGGACGCAGACCTGATCAACGCCGGCAAGCAAACCGTCACCATACTCCCCGGAGGCAGCATCTTCGACTCCTCCACCAGTTTCGGGATGATCCGCGGGGGCCACGTCAAGGTTGCCATCCTGGGCGCCATGCAGGTATCCAGTGCGGGCGACCTGGCCAATTGGACCATCCCGGGAAAGATGGTGAAGGGCATGGGCGGGGCCATGGACCTGGTGGCCGGAACTCCTCGCGTGGTGGTCCTCACCGAGCACGTAGCCAAGGACGGCAGCCCCAAGATCGTCAGCGAGTGCACACTGCCGCTGACCGGCCAAGCCGTGGTGGACCGCATCATCAGCGACCTCGCAGTCTTCGACCTTGTGGAGGTCGACGGCGGCAGCCGGCAATTACTGCTCACCCGCGTGGCGCCCGGGGTCACGGTGGACGAAGTCAGGGAGAAAACCGGCACGGAATTCGATGTTCGACTCGAGAGTGAAGGAGTGGCGGCATGAGCCTCAAGGAACAATTCGGCAAGGACGTCCTACTGACCGGCTGGGGCCATACCCGCTTCGGCAAGCTCAGCGAGGAAACATTGGAGAGCCTCATTGTGCAGGCCGCGGGAGACGCGATCCGTAACTCCGGACTAGAGCCCGGAGACATTGATGAGGTCTACCTTGGCCAGTTCAATTCCGGGATGATGCCCCTGGCGTTCGCCTCTTCGCTGGCCCTCCAGCTCTCCCCGGAACTGGCCAATGTTCCCGCCACCAGGGTGGAAAACGCCTGCGCTTCCGGATCCGCTGCGTTCCAACAGGGAGTGAAGTCCCTGTTGGCGGGGACTTCACGGAACGTGCTGGTGATCGGCGCGGAAATGATGACGCCAGCGGGCGCTGACGTTGTGGGCGCCGCGCTGCTGGGCGCTGACTACGACATGGCCGGCAAAGCGTCCTCCACAGGTTTCACTGGCCTGTTCGCCGATGTCGCCAAGCATTACGACAAGCGCTACGGTACCGCCCTCCGCAGTGCCAACACCCCCAACGGCCTGGGGGACGTACTCGGCTCCATCGCTGCGAAGAACCACCGCAATGGCGTGGACAATCCCTACGCCCAACTGCGCAAGGACCTCGGCGTCGAGTTCTGCCGAACCGTCTCGGACAAGAACCCGGTGGTTGCCGATCCGCTGCGACGCACCGACTGCTCCCCCGTGTCCGACGGCGCCGCCGCCGTCGTGCTCAGCGTCGCACCGTCGTCGGGAGCTGCCACCGCTCCGGTGCGCCTTGCAGGCTTCGGTCACGCCAACGACTTCCTCCCGGCCGCCCGGCGCGACCCGGTGGAGTTCGCAGCCACGCGGGCGTCCTGGCAGCGGGCGCTAGCCATGGCCGGCGTGGAACTTGACGGGCTGGACTTCGCAGAAGTCCATGACTGCTTCACCATTGCGGAACTGGTGATTTACGAGGTCATGGGCCTGACGCCCCGGGGCGAGGGGTTCCGAGCGATTGAAGAAGGATGGGTCTTCAAAGACGGCAAGCTCCCCGTCAACGTATCCGGTGGCCTGAAGTCCAAGGGCCACCCGGTCGGCGCCACCGGCGTGTCCCAGCACGTCATTGCCGCGATGCAGCTGACCGGCACGGCCGGCGACATGCAGTTGGCCAACCCTCGCCGCGCGGCGGTCCAAAACATGGGCGGCCTGGGCATCGCCAATTATGTGAGCGTCCTGGAGGCCATCTAGCTGGTTGTTTCAGCGGATCACCGCTGAATCTCCACACCTTTAAAGCCCGACGACGGCGCGTCGCACCAAAAGTGCGGCGCGCCGTCGTCGTTCACAACGAAAGGTGGGGAGTTTGCCTGAGGGTGAGATTGACGCCCGGCTGTGAGCTGTGCCATATTGAGGGGCATGATCAACCTGTTGGACAGCTGGACAGCTGGACAGGACAGAGTGGTGCGAGTTGGTGCTGCGGAGGCAGTCCTCGCTTCCCTGCGCAACGCCATAGAAGGAGGCAAGATCCCTGTGGGGTCTCGCCTGGACTCCGAAGCATCGTTGGGCCAGCAGTTCGGCGTGAGCCGGACGATGGTCCGGGAGGCCCTGCGTTCATGCAACGCGCTGGGGCTCACCGCCACCTACACCGGCAAGGGCACGTTCGTGATTGCGGACAAGGTTGCCCAGGACCTCAAGCTCGGGAAGTACTCCGCGCAGGAACTCTTGGAGGCTCGACCGCACATCGAGGTTCCGGCTGCGGGACTTGCCGCCCAGCGCCGCAGCATCGAGGATGTGGAGGCGCTCCGCGAAGTCCTTAACGCCATGGCCGAAGAGGAGGACCTCCACCAATGGGTCATCCTGAACTCGGAGTTCCATGCGATGATCGCCCGGTGCAGCGGCAATGGCGTCTTCACGTCAATGCTGTCCGATATTGAGGATGCCATGTCCAAACAGTCGAACACGGTCAACCTGGTGGTCGATCGGCGGAAGGAATCCGGCACCGAGCACACCGCGATCTTCGAGGCAATCGAACGTGGTTCCGCGGACGACGCTTCCCGCGCAATGGCCGAGCATCTCCATGGCGTGGAGTGCACGCTGGACGCTGTCCTTCCCGGCAGGAAAGTACCCCTCAGCTCCTAGGGCGATCAATCCGTTGCAGTACCCCAATATCCGCCATCAACTCCTGCCAACCCTACATATCCGCCAGAAACGCAGTGCCGGGGCATTGTCCGAAGCCCACCGTCGTGCTTCGAGGCAACAGGGTGCCCTTGGCCTGCCTCGAGTCCGCAGCTGAAAGGCCTGCCATGACACAAACATCAATCGCCCCTGCCCTGTCCGCCATCGAACACGCTGAAGGAGAACCACGATGGGGAAGGCACCAGAAAATCCGCATGCAGATCATTGAATACCTGGCCAGAAATGGGGCCAGCCGGCTGAGCGACGTCAGCAGCGAACTCACCGCGTCCAAGGAAACAGTGCGGTCCCACCTCAAGGCGCTAGAGAACGCCGCCATCGTACGCTCTGACATACCGGCCGAATCAAGGGCTAGGATGACTCCCTTCTATTCCCTGGCCAAGCCCGCCGCATCCAGGCAGACCGGGATTCTGCGCTGAAATAGCCCACCTTTGAAGCCCCACGACGGCGCGTCGCGCTAAAGGTGCGGCGCGCCGCCGTCGTAATTCGGGAAAGGTGGGGAGGTTCAGCGCCGGAGGGCGCTATTACTTGGCGTTGATGGCCTCTGCGCCAGCCGTGGCGCAGGCTTCGTCAAGGGCGCCGTCGGGAGCACCGCCCACGCCGATGCCGGCCACGGACACTCCATTGACCTTGAGGGGCACGCCGCCGGGGAGGAAGAGCGTGCCGGGAAGGTCGGCGATGGAGGGTCCGTTGCCGTTGACCCGCTTGGCCAGTTCGCTGGTGGGTGCGCCAAAGGCCGCGGCGGTGTAGGCCTTCTGCTTGGCAGCCTCGATGGTGTGTTCTGCTGCGTTGTCGCCGCGAAGAAGCGCCTGCACCGTGCCGAAACGGTCCACCAGGGCAACGGTCACGAATGGCAGCTTGTCGGCCTGGCACTTTGCCAGAGCTGCCTGGACGGCAGAAGCCGAGGCGCCCACGCTGATGCGGTTCTGTGCCACCACATTCTCCGGCGTTGGCGCAATGTCGACGGCGGGGATGACCTTGGCCGCTGACTGTTCCACAGCCGGCGTGCCGACGTTGGCCATGGCAGTGGCGGCACCTGTCAGGACCAGGGCACCTGCCGCCGCAATGCTTGCAATCTTGGTGGACTTCTTCACGGACTACTCCTAGGGTTGCTCAGTTCGTGGACCTCAGTGGGTACAGGACCAATGTTTCCGGGCCCACCCACACGGCCACATCGGGCCGTCGTCGAACCTCAACTCCACCATTCGGAGGCGAGGTATCAGCCAAAAGTCTGAGGTGCCTGCAAAGATGCAGCCCTAGCATGGAAAGAAGGCCTTTTGTCAGCGGAGGAGGAGACAATGAGCGCCTCCGGCGAGGTTCAACGCCCCCAGGCACGCAGCGCCCTCGAGCGCCGCATCGACGCTGCCGTTCATGTCGGCTTCGCTGTGCTGATGGTTGCCTCGGGGGTTCGCTGGATACTCCGCCACAGCCCCGCGGACAATGCAGGCGTGATCGCTTTGGCGTTGGCGGTCTGCGGATTATATGCCGTGGTGGCCATACTTTCGCAACGGCGCCGTCCATGGGCCGCTTGGATGTTCGCGTTGGTGGCCGCGTGGGCCGCGCTGGTCATCCTGGCGCCAAGCTTCGCGTGGTGTTCGGTGGCTATTTTCCTTCTCTGCCGCATGGCGTTTAGCGGCTGGACCGCCTACTTGGCTGCTGGCGCGACGGCGGCCGCCACCGCCGTCGGGCTCTTCCGCCTCAGCGGCGGGACGGACGTCGCCATGCTCCTGGGACCGCTGGCCGTCGGCGCGCTGCTCACGTTCGTCTACGACCGCATCGAAAACGATGCCGCCGTGCAGCGGGCGCTGCACAGGGAGGTGACGGAGGCCCAGCAGCTGCTGGCTGCCAGGGAACGCGAGGCAGGGATCGCTGCGGAACGCGAGCGCGTCGCCCGGGAGATTCATGACACCGTGACCCAGGGGCTGGCCAGCGCGGTGCTGCTGCTCGAAGCGGCGGAGCGGTCGTGGCCTGTGGGGCTGAATAACGCCGACGGCGATGCCCGCGACGACGTCCGTCGCGCCACCGGGCTCCTTCGGACCAACCTGGCCGACACCCGCAGCCTTGTCCACCAACTGTCCCAGCCAGGGCTGGACGCCGCGCCGCTGCCCGAGGCCATCAGGCAGGCCGCATCGGCCTACCTCGACACTCCGATGTTCACTGTGACCGGCGAGCCCAGGCCCGTTCCGGCCGAGACCCGGCATGCCCTCATCCGCGTCACCCAGAGCGCCGCGGCCAATATCCGCCGGCATGCCGGCACCGCCACGGCGAGCATCACATTGGGTTACCTCCCAGATGCCGTCACCCTGGACGTGTTCGACGACGGCCGTGGCTTTGATCCGGCGCAGTTGCCTTCTCCATCGGGCCAAGGAGGGTATGGCCTGCGCGCCATGCGGCAGCGGATCGAGCAGTTGGGCGGAGCGTTCTCCGTGGAAAGCGCTCCCGGCGAGGGGACGGTGATCGCGGCACAGGTGCCGCTGCGCGCCGACGAGGCAACCGCCGCCGACGAGGCAACCGCCGCCGGCGAGGCAGCCCCGGCAAGGCTGGCAACCCCGGCAGGGCTGGCGAGTCACCCTGGGATGACCACCCACGCCAGTGTCACGGCTGACTCTGGGGTGCGGCCGCCGTCGTCGGCGTCTTCAGGGGAAGGCGAAGGCGCATGAACCGCATTTCCGTTTTGCTGGTTGACGACCATCTGGTGGTGCGCAGCGGACTCAAGGCCCTACTCGCCACGCAGCCGGACATCGACGTGATTGGCGAGGCCGCAACCGGGGAAGAAGGCTTACAGGCTGCCCGGGAACTGTCTCCAGACGTTGTGATGATGGACCTGGCCATGGGTCCCGGAATCGATGGCATCGAGGCTATCCAGCGCCTTCGGCAGGCAAAACCGCGGCAGGCGATACTCGTGTTCACCACGTATGATTCCGACGCTGACATTGTCCGTGCAGTGGACGCCGGCGCCATGGGTTACCTGCTGAAAGACGCTGCCCCGGAGGAAATCTTTTCCGCCGTCCGTGGCGCGGTCCAGGGCAGGAGCGTCATGAGCGCACCGGTGGCGTCTCGCCTGTTCCAGCAGCTCAGGAACCCGGACGAACTCCTCACCCCCAGGGAAGCAGAGCTGCTTAGCCTGCTCACGCAGGGCCTCAGCAACCGCGAACTCGGGAAGCGCTTGTTCATCTCCGAAGCCACGGTGAAGACACACCTTGCACACATCTACGCCAAGCTCGGCGTGGAAACCAGGGCCGCCGCCATTGCCGTAGCCATCCGGCGTGAAGGGATGCGCTAAGCGGCAAGTTCGGTAAGTTAGTGGCTGTGAAGATTGCTACCTGGAATGTGAACTCGCTCCGTGCCCGCGCCGACCGTGTGGATGCCTTCCTGCAAAGGAGCGATGTTGACGTCCTTGCCATCCAGGAAACCAAGTGCAAGGACGACAACTTCCCGTGGGAGCTCTTCGAGAACAAGGGCTACGAGGTGGCCCACTTCGGCCTGAACCAATGGAACGGCGTCGCGATCGCTTCCCGCGTTGGTATGGAGGACGTCCAACGCACCTTCGTGGACCAGCCCACTTTTGGCAAGGGCGGCAAGAACCCCACGCAGGAGGCCCGCGCGATTGGCGCCACCTGCGGCGGCATTAGGGTGTGGAGCCTGTACGTGCCCAACGGCCGGTCCCTGGACGACGAGCACATGCCGTATAAGCTGCTCTGGCTCAGCGCCCTGAAGGGCCACGCGGCCACCCTTCTTGAGAAGGAACCCGAGGCCCAGGTGGCGCTGATGGGTGACTGGAACATCGCGCCCTTCGACGACGACGTGTGGGACATCGAATATTTCCGCACCAACCTCATGACGCACGTCAGCGAGCCCGAGCGAGAAGCCTTCCACGCCTTCGAAGAGGCCGGGTTCACGGACTTGGCCCGTGCCTACACTCCAGGACCGGGCGTCTACACCTACTGGGACTACACGCAGCTCCGCTTCCCCAAGAAGGAAGGGATGCGGATCGACTTTGTCCTGGGTTCCCCGGCCCTGGCGGCACGGGCCACCGGTGCGATGATCGACCGGGAAGAGCGCAAGGGCAAGGGTGCCTCGGACCACGCTCCGGTCATCGTAGAACTTGCGGATTAGTCACTCCCTGACCACTCTCACGGCATGATGAAGGAGGAGCCGGCGTTGACGGGCAATCTTTACCGCGGGCAGGCAGGCCTGCCGTTCTCCTCGTCGCTGCGTGTGTACGAGCCCCTTGAAGCCTTTCCGGTCGACGAGCAGGAGCAACTGGCGGACGCTGGATCGCAGCTGGGGTCAAGGGACGCGGTCGAGTATGCGGAGCTGCTGGCCTCGCTGGGCCGGATCACTCGGGAGGGTGGCGACCCCTTCCCCACAGGCCGCACCGATTTGGTGCGGGTCACCCGGATTCGGGACGAGAACGACGCCGATCGCCTCCTGTACTGCCCCAGCCAGCTGGTCATTCGGGCTGGCTTGGCAGCCAATGCGCTCATGGAGGGCATTCACGGGCCGCTGGCCGAGCTCCTCATTCCCGAGGAACAACGAGACCGGCACCAGGAACGCATCAACAGGGTCAATGCCGCGCGTGGGTCCAAGACGGTCCACACCCGGGCTTCCACTTGGGGCATTCCCTTCAGCTGGTTCTCCCTGTTCCAGGAATCCGACCGGACGGACGTTGTTGAATCTGCCGGCCGGATTGTCACGGTCCGTGTGTGGGCGCCGCTCACCGATGCGTTGGAGCGGGCCCGCTTCGCCGTGGCGAACTTGGCACTGGCCGCCCCGGACTTGGACATGTTGGACGACTTGACGCAGCTGACGGAGTGGCTAGAGCTGTTCCATGTGCAGTCCATGGTTGAGCTGGACTATGGTGCGGTGGCTGACAAGGTGTACCCGGACGAATCTCCCATGGATGTGCGGCTGGGCATTGAGTGCCTGGCAGAAGGCGACATGACGGGAGCTGCGGCAGCCTATCGCCGACTCGCTTCCCGCTGGATCCCCATCCGGCAACTGGCCAGGGCGTCCTAACGCAAGACTTGGCGCCCTGCCACGTGCCGTCGTCGGGCTTTAGCCTTGCTTGTCCAACCGCGGCGGCGCCGTCGTCTCCCGGACGATCAGCTTATGGGACGCCACGGTAGTGCGGACGGAGCCGGTGGCGCCGGCCAGTTCATCCAGCAGCATCCGTGTGCCCAAACGCCCCTGGTCCACGGGGTCCTGCGCCACGGTGGTGAGGCCAAGGGCCTCAGAAAACTCATGGTTGTCGATTCCGACGACGGAAAGGTCTTCCGGCACGCGGACTCCCCGGCGGCGCGCCTGCAGTATGGCACCAATCGCCATTTCATCGGAGGCGCAGAAAAGTGCGGTGGGTTTGCGGCCCGGCTTGGACCAGAGTTCGTCAAAGCCCTCCTGGCCGCTCCCTACGGTGAAGTTCCCGTAAATGTCCCAGTGGGCGGGCATCGCACAGCCGGCCTTTGCCATGGTGTCCGTGAAGCCCTCCACACGTAGCCGGGGTACGGCGAAGTTCAAGTCCGAGTCGTCCTGCCCGTGGAGGAGCGCGATGTCGCGGTGGCCGAGCTTGATCAGGTGGGAGGTCGCCAAAGCGGACGCCGCGTAATCGTCGATGCCTATGCTGGGACAATCCTCCACCGGACCGCCGACTACTATCAGCGGGATGTCGATGCGCTGGAGGTCATCGATCTCTTCATGGGTCAGGGACATGCAGAGCACTAGGAGAGCGTCGATCTGCTTGTACACCATGGTCTTGCTGAAGAGCCGCTCCCGGGCACCGCGCTGGCCGCCCAAGTTAAAAAGGGACAGGTTGTAGCCACGGGCATGCAGTTCCCGGTCAACGCCCTCAATGGCCTTGAAGAAGAACCAGCGATCCACGTAGGGGGCCAGCACACCGACGGTTCGGGTGCGTCCGGTAGCGAGTCCGGACGCCGATGATGATGCGACGTAGCCGAGTTCCCCGGCGATGCGCAGGATTTTTTCCCTGGTGGCGGGCGAAACCCGCGGCAGGCCACGGACGGCCCTGGAAACCGTGGCAGTGGAGACACCCGCTGCGGCGGCTACATCTTCGATGCTGACCCCGGGGTGTCCTCCCCTCTGGGCCCTTTCGGTGCGTGCCACAGTGCCCTCCTCAGCGGCCTCGTTCTCCGGCGTGTGCCGGTGGCCGTTGACATGCCCGTGCGGCAAATATCCACCCTATCCGCCGGGCTGTCCTTTCTTGAATTGCTACGAGTGTGCGCAGCGGGCGGCGGCACGGCCGGCCACCGCCCGCTGCATTGTGCGGGTCTTGACGATTCCTTAGGAGTGTCGCCGTCCTGTCCTGGCGGGTAAGCGCCGCCGCAGGACTACCATTCCCCAGATCATCAGGACTACAACCAGGAGTCCCACGGCCCAAGCCACAGCGGACTGCGCCGTGAGCTCCATATAGACCGTCACCACCAACAGCACGAGTGCCCAGAAGGCGAGGAATCCGATGATGAGATCGAAGTCCTCCCCGATGCGCACGCGCTTCGGGTCCGGATGTACCTCATTGCCGCCGTGATCCCGGCCGGAGTGCGCTGCTGGGGTCACTTGACGGCACCCGCAGTGAGACCGGCAACGATCTTGCGCTGGAACACCAGCACCAGGATCACCAACGGGATGGTGACGATGGTGCCCGCAGCCATAACTGCCGTGTACGGCTCCTGGTGGGCCTGGGCACCTGCGAAGTACGCGATGGCCACGGTGACCGTACGGGTTGCGTCGTTGGACAGCTGGCTCGCGATAAGGAATTCGTTCCAAGCCGCGATGAACGCCAGGATGGCCGTGGTGAAGGTGGCCGGTGCCGCGAGGGGCAGGATGACCTTCCGGAACGCCTGTCCCTGGGTGCAGCCGTCAATACGGGCGGATTCCTCAAGCTCCCACGGCATCTCGCGGAAGAAGGAGGTCAGCGTGTAAACCGTCAGCGGCAGCACAAAGGAAATGTTCGGAATGATCAGGGCCTGGTAGGTACCCATCCAGCCGATGTTGGTGAAGAGCTGGAACAGCGGGGTCACCAAGGCAACGCCCGGGAACATGGAGGCGCCCAGGATAAAGCCCATCACGGCGAACTTGAAGCGGAAGTTGAGCCGTGCCAGTGCGTAGGCTGCGAACACACCCACAACCAAGGCCACGATGGTTGTCACCGCCGCGACAAAGAGGCTGTTGACCAGGTTCAGTCCAAAGTGGTTGCCAAGGCTCTCATCGAACACCGTCCTGAAGTTGTCCAGGCTCACGTGGTTGAAGAAAGGTGTGTTGTCGAAGGTATAGCCGACGTCTCGGAACGCTGTGACGATCATCCAGTAGAACGGAGCGAGGCACCAGATCAGGATGATGGCGGCGCTGATGTAGGTGCGGAACTGGCCCCAGTCATAAGGCCTCTTGCGCACGGCAGGTTCAGCGGTGTGGCGCGTAGGGGTAGCGGTTGCAGTAGCCATGTCACTTGGCCTTTCCGGTGCCGGCCGCCGCTACGGCATTGGCGCCGAGGAAGCGGACGAAGATGAATGCCACCAGGAAGATGACTATGAATGTGATAGTCGACAACGCTGCCGCCGTATTGAAGCCTTGCCTGATCTGGTCGACCACCAGGATGGACAGCGTCGACGTGTTGTTGGCGCCGGCCGTCATGATGGCGGGAAGGTCGTACATACGCAGTGCGTCCAGGACGCGGAACAGGATGGCAACCATGAGGGCGGGCTTCACCAACGGGAGGGTGATCTGCGTGAAGCGCTGCCACGCGGACGCGCCGTCCACCTTGGCTGCCTCGTAGACCTCGTCAGGAATGAGCTGGAGGCCCGCAAGGATCAGCAGCGCCATGAACGGCGTGGTCTTCCAAACGTCCGAAATTACGATGGCCCACTTGGCCGGCCATTCGGAACCGGTCCAGAGGATCTGGGTATTGAACAGCTTGTTGGCGATGCCTTCAAAAGCGAAGATGAAGAACCAGAGCTTGGCCGTAACGGCGGTGGGGATGGCCCACGGCACCAGCACGGCTGCACGGATCAGGCTCCGGCCACGGAACGTGCGGGCCATGATCACGGCCATCCAGAAGCCGAGCACCGTCTCCAGCGCCACCGTGACGATGGTGAAGAAGAACGTGGTGGCCATGGAGTTCCAGAACTGCGCACCCAGGGTGCCCGGCGGGCAGGCCGCGCCGCCACACTGCTGCAGGATCCAGTGCGTGTAGTTGTCGACGCCTGCGGGACCGCCTTCGGAGAAGAAGCCCGTGGCAGGGTCAAGGCCGGAGTCCTTCTGGAAGGACATGATGATGGCATTGACCACGGGGTAGATAATGACGACCGCCAGCAGGACCAGCGTCGGCGTGAGGAGCGTGTAGGCCCATCTCCCTTGCGTCACCTGCTTCCGGTCCGCACTCTCGCGGCCCGGCATACGGTGGCCGCTGGGGGCGGTCACTGCGGTCTGGGGTTTTTGAAGTTCTGTTGACATGGTGACTCCTGTCAGCCGGGCCGTGGCCGCGGTCCCAGCCCCCTATCCATTCCTGGGAAAGGGGTACCGGGCCACGGCCAGGCTCCTGCTACTTTGCTCCGGCGGCTTCCATTGCCGACTGCATATCGTTCAGTGCGGCGTCCACCGTCTTCTCGCCCTTGATCGCTGCGTAGCCGTTATCCTGGATTGCCTTGGTGACGGCCGGGTAGAACGGGGTCACGGGGCGCGGCACTGCGTTCTGGATGGACGTCTTCAGGACTGGCAGGTAGGGGAGCTTGGAAACGAGTTCCTGGTCGTCATACAGCTTGCTCAGCACCGGTGCAAGGGAGCCCTGGGTGGCGTAGAAGCGCTGGGTCTCTTCGCTGGCGATGAACTTGATGAAGTCCGTGACCGTTGCCTTGTTCTTCGAGTACACGCTCATGGCGATGTTGTGGCCACCAAGCGAAGAAGCACCCGGTCCGCTCTGGCCCGGAAGCGGAGCCATTGCGAAGGTGTCCTTCACCTTGGAGGAACCGTCAGTCTTGGCCAGGTTGTACACGTATGGCCAGTTCCGGTGGAAGAGGAGCTTGCCGTCTTCAAACGCCATGCGGCCCTGTTCTTCCTGGAAAGTGATGGCCTCGGTGGGAATGTTCCCAGCCTTGTAGGCGTCAACAAGCTTGCTGAGGCCCGTCTTTGCCGCGTCGGACTTGACCACTGCCTTGCCGGAATCGTCTACGATCTTGCCGCCGAAGGAGTTGATGGCCTCCGCGACGTTAACCGTGAGGCCCTCGTACTTCTGGTATTGGCCGGCGTAGCAGCCGATGTTGTTCTGCTTGGCGATGGAGCACATGCTCATCATTTCGTCCCACGTCTTGGGGGGCGTCTGGACGAGGTCCTTGCGGTAGTAAAGGATGCCGCCGTCAGAGCTCTGCGGGACTGCGTAGAGTGTGCCGTTGTAGGTGGAGCTCTTGACCGTCGATTCCAGCATGCCGGTGGTCGGAACTGCCGTCTTGTCCTTGAGTGGCTGCAGCCAGCCCTTGGCTGCGAATTCGGCAACCCAAATCAGGTCCACGCTCATGACGTCGTAGTTCGGGTTCTTTGCCTGGAGGTTCTGCACGAGGTCATCGTGCTGCTGGTCTGCCTTGTCCGATTGCTCCTTGAAGGTCACCTTCTCGTTCGGGTGCGCCGCGTTCCACTTTTCGATGAGCGGACGTACGACGTTGGAGTTGTCCTTGCCCTGCACGTAGGTGATGGGGCCGCGTCCGTCGAGGTTGGCTGCGGCGTCACCTCCTCCAGTGGCGGTGCTGCCACCACCGCCGCCGCCACAGGCGGACAGCGTCATAGCAAGAACCCCGGCAACAGCGGCCGGAAGAAGGAACTTGTTGGATTTCATGCTGGAAACTCCTCGATGAGCGAAAAGCAGAAAATTCCGCGATGCGGTTGATGTGGTGAGCCTCACACTAGTAACGTTGCGGGCGAGAATGCAAGCGTTTACATCAAAATGTAACCGAAAGGATCACGGTGGCTCCTTCCCCACTTCCAACCCCTGGTTCCAGCAACCCTGCATGGTGGGCACACGCCGTCGTTTACCAGATTTATCCCCGCAGCTTCGCGGACGGAAATGGCGACGGAATGGGTGATTTGAAAGGCATCACAGCCCGCCTCCACTACTTGCGGGCGCTGGGCGTCGACGCCGTCTGGCTCTCCCCCTTCTACACCTCGCCCCAGGCTGATGCCGGCTACGACGTGGCGGATTACCGTTCCGTGGACCCGCGTTTTGGCGCCCTGGAAGACTTCGACGCAATGTTGCAGAAAGCTCACGAACTTGGACTGAAAGTCATCGTGGACCTGGTGCCCAACCACACGTCCGATGAGCATGCCTGGTTCCAGGAAGCCCTCGGCGCAGAACGCGGCTCCGCGGCACGGGCCCGTTATATGTTCCGTCCCGGCAAGGACTCCTCGCCGGGAGCTGGAGACGGCGCCCTGCCGCCGAACAACTGGAAGTCCATCTTTGGCGGTGCAGGCTGGACTCGCGTGACCGAAGCCGACGGTACGCAGGGCGAGTGGTACTTGCACCTCTTCGACACCAAACAACCGGACCTCAACTGGGAAAATCCGGAGGTTTGGGAGGAGATGCGCTCAGTGATGCGCTTCTGGCTGGACCGCGGCGTGGACGGATTCCGCGTGGACGTAGCCCACGGCATGATCAAGGAGGAAGGCCTCCCGGACTGGGAGGGCGCCGCCGCCATGGTGGAGGGCGACACCCATGTGCCCCCTCCGGGCGCGCACACTGAGGCGCAGGAGCCCCACACCGCCCACGAGCACGGTCTTGTACTTGAGGGCGACTCGGCAGAAATGCCCGACGGCGGCCAGCCCGCCTTCGCTGCCACGTCCGGATCAGCCGAGTCAGCCGACTCCGCGGACTCAAACGAGGAAAAGCACCGGAGCAAGCCGCCGCTGGATCCGCCGTCGCCGTTCTTCGACCAGGACGGCGTCCACGAGATTTACCGGGACTGGAACCGCCTGCTGTCCGGGTACGACGGCGACAGAATGTTGGTTGCCGAGGCCTGGGTTGAGCCGGCGGAACGGCTGGCTCGCTACGTCCGCGAGGACGAGATGCAGCAGGCCTTCAACTTCGACTTCCTTCTGGCGGGTTGGGATGCGCAGCGGCTCTCCGACGCCATCGAGGAGTCCCTCCTGGCTGCGGCGACGGTCGGCGCGCCCTGCACGTGGGTGCTCAGCAACCACGACACGGTCCGGCACGCGAGCCGCTTTGGGCTCAAGGACCCCACCACCTTCCCCAAGGGCATCGGTTCCGAAGATGAGCAACCGGACGAGGCACTAGGCCTGGCCAGGGCTCGGGCCGCCAGCATGGTTTCCCTGGCGCTGCCCGGTTCGGCCTACGTATACCAAGGCGAGGAACTGGGCCTCCCCGAGCACACCACACTCCCCAACGAGGTGCGCCAGGACCCCACATTCTTCCGTACCAAGGGCGTAGAGCGTGGCCGGGACGGCTGCCGCGTGCCCCTCCCGTGGAATGCTGACGCGCCCGGTTTCGGTTTCGCGGAGACCTTCGACGCCGGCACCGTTGGTCGGGCTGCATCGGAACCGTGGCTGCCGCAACCGGCGTCTTTCGGCGACTACGCAGAGGACCGGCAGGCGGGCGTGGCTGGTTCCACGCTGGAGCTGTACCGCGCGGCACTCAAGTTCCGCCGGGCCCATCAACTCGGATCCGGCACTTTCGAGTGGGCCGAAGGCCACAACCCCTCACACGGCGTGCTGGCATTCCTCAACGGCGACGTGCTGGTGCTCGCCAACACGGGCGCCGAGGCCGCTGTCCTTCCGGACGGATACGATGTGGCGCTGGCCAGCAGCCCGGATGCGGTAGTCGAAATGGACGGCGTCGCCTGGTTGGCCCCGGACGCATCGGCGTATTTGGTGCAGGGACACTAATCACAACGCTTGATAAGAAATAAAGGTATGGCTCGGGCCCTCAAGCCCGAGCCATACCTTTATGTTTTTTGGGAATTCAGCGAACCCGCTCCGCCCGGGTGAACCGTGCACGCGTGCCGGAGGCTATGTGCAGCAAAACCGGCGTCCGCTTGCCGGTGACAGCGTCAAGCGCTTCAACCAACCGTCCGACGTCGTCAGCCAGCGCGTGGGGGGCCACGCCTTGGCGAGGCTCAATACGCACGCGGAGGCCGGGGGTTCCCTTGACCTCATAAGTCCACACGGCAGAGCCCATCAGGTCCGTTCGCTCCGCCAGGGCGCTCCGCAGCGCCTGCTCGGCAAGCATCCCGCCGATGCGCACGTCGCCAGGCACGTCGCCGTCGTCGTCATCCGCCACAAGGACACTCACGCGTCCTTTGCCCTGCTGTGCCACCCAGGCGATCATCAGTACGATCAGCAGCACCAACACAGCGGCCGCCACAATCCACAGCCAGCTTTCCGAACGGCCAGGGAAGCGGGTGCGGTCAAACGCACCCTGCATCGCGGACCACGCGGCTCCGGACCACCCGTGCCACCACGTGCCAACAGCGGGAACCGTGGCCAGCAGTGCCAGCAGGACTCCAATGGCCAGGAGCTTCAGGCCCAGGATGCCGATCAGGATCCTGTTGAGCAGGCGCGGAGTGCCGTTCATGCGCCGATCACCCCCGTCTCGGCAAGGTTGACGCGGACTTCAGGTCGGGGCGTCAGGTCCATCGACTCCAATTCATCTTCCACTGCCGCCCGGATCAGTTCACTACGGATTGGAATGCCGGACGTTGGGCGCACGTTCACCACAACCAGGTTTTGAGACACCACAACCATGACCTGTTCCTGCGTGACGTTGGCGGCCACTCGGGCCCTCCGTGCCAACGACGCGGCAATGACTTCGTCATCAACCACTACCGCCACCCGCGCGTTCCTTAGGACATGGCGGGCGCGGCGGCCAGGCAATATGGCGTTGAGGAAAAAGAACAACCCAACCATTGCCACTACTGCGCCTGCGGCTCCGAGCAGGAGCGGCGGAATGCCCTGCGGCAACGCGGTAATCCGCTCGGCAGCGGTCTGGGGATCAATCAGCCAGGCCGGCTGGCCGACGGCATGGACGCCGGACTCGAGCAGGGCGTAGACGCAAAAACCAATGACCAGGATCGCCGCGAGGGCTGCGATGCCTGCGCGCGAGGAATGAGTCTCGCGGTGGAGGATTCGACTCATACGGGGGGCATCGGGGCGGAACTCGCCAGCGTCCGGCGAGAGTTCGGGGGCACTGTACCCTGCCGGACTGTCAGAGAAATCGTTGGAAACAGGATCGGCGGTATGCCTGTTCATGGGGCGCCCTCGCTCATAACACACGGCCTCCTTCGGTGACGCGGGCACCACTGATGCGGATATCCACGCGGCTCAGCTGGGAACCGCTGAGTTCTGTTACCCGCTTGAGGATGACGGACTTCGCGGCCACGGCTCGATCCCATACGGATCCGCCGAATGCGTGTGCGCGGGCAGGATCACGGAGCACGGCGGTCAGCGACGGGACGCGGATGGGGGCTGCGATGGACAGTGCCAGGAGCCCATTGTCATCAGACCAGTCTGCACGGACGTCATGCGGAAGGACGCCCAGCGCCTCGGCAGCCACAGTTTGTGCCAGGGATGTGAGGGCCTGCGTGCTGATCCTGTTGTGCCCAGCCAGGACCGGACCCCCAGTAGCGGCCTCAGCTGTTCCGGTCATGACGAAGAGCGCCGGCCCGTCAGCGCGTCAAGGACGCTGCGCAAATCCAGCTTTCCGTCGGCAGCGCGGCCCAAGAGTGCGCCAATGCCCATAAAAAGTAGGGAAACCAGGAATCCCCACCAACCAAAGCGGAAGGACATAAACGCCACAAAGGCGCCCATCCATATGCCAACAACCGTCATGTTCATTGCAGCGGCTCCCGTTCCGACGTCGCGGGCCTGGCCGGTGCGGCCTTAGGCACCGGAGCCACGTAGACGTCATTGATTTCCACGTTCACTTCGATGACCTCAAGGCCCACTAATTCCTCGACAGCCCGGTAAACGGCAGCGCGGACCTCGTCGGCGATGCGGTGCAGGGGTTTGCCGTAGACGGCCACCAGGTTGATATCGACGGCTACCTGGGTTTCGCCCACTTCTGCCCGAACGCCGGCTGCGTGGTCCGAACTTCCCACGGCGTCGCGAATCGCGCCAAGTGCGCGCGAAGGGCCGGAGCCGAGGGAGTAAACGCCAGGTACGGACCGCGCCGCGATTCCAGCAACCTTGGCAACGGCCGACTCCGAAATGATGGTTCGTCCGCCGGCATCAACCTCGACGCCGTCCCCCGCATCGGCGAGCTGACCAGTGTCGAGGTCTGTGTAGACCGATGGCGGAACCGGCACAGGTTCATTCAACGCGGGTTCAACGGGCGCAGTGTGGTGGCCGTTCCCGGGCAGGGCGTCGGTGTTCTGGTTTTCCATCAGCGCTCCCCTCTCTTGCTTCCACCCTAGCGCTTGCCGGGCGGCCGCGTTGGCTACGCGCGGGCGCCGAACGCTGGCAAGCGCCGAACGGGTTGGGAGCCTGCTCAGGAGCAGTTCTTGTCCATCCAGTCCTGGATCGGTTTGATGAGCGCCTCGTATTCACCCGTGCCGTATTTGCTGAAGTCTGTTCCGGCTTCCTTGGTGAATGCCTCGAGCTTGGCAAAATGCGGTTTCAGTTCGTCCGGGACCTTGTCACGGAGCGTGGCCAGTTCCTCTTGTGCCTTCGCTACGTCTTCCGGCTTGCCGCCGAACGCTCCGGCAAGCGGCAGGATGCTCAGACTGAGCAGCGTGGCGCTGACGGCGAGGCACGCTTCGGTTTTGGTTCCGAAGGCGCCGTAAAGACCGCCGGTGCCGGAAGTCGCCTGTGGGCTTGGGCTCGCGGACGCGCCCGACGACGGCGGGGCTGAGCTGGGCGGCTGGCTGGTGCTTGGCTTCACGCTGGTGCTGGGCGGGGCTTGCGACGGCGTTGATTGGCTTTGGGTAGGCGCGCTGGTTTTTGCGGCACTTCCGGTGGGGACGGAAAAAACGCAGGAGGTGAGCAACATGGCCAAAGCAAGCGTTGCTGAGGATACAAATACCGACCGACGTCCCTGCCGGCTGAGGGTAGTGCTCATTTAATTCCCCCATGAACCGTGGAGCCACATTCGCCGCTTCGACACATTATGGACACCCGCGGCCAGGCTCCTTCGAGCTTGTCGAGGTCAGAGTACTCCCGGGCAAAGGCTGTGAATAGGGCGGGAAAAGAAAAGAACCCCTTATCTCTAAGGGGTTCTAGCTGGTGGCTCCGACCGGCGTCGATCCGGTGACCTTTCGATTTTCAGTCGAACGCTCTACCAACTGAGCTACAGAGCCGTGGTGACATGTCACCGTGACCGCCGGAATTCCTTCTGGCGATCAAAGCGACCCTGACGGGACTTGAACCCGCGACCTCCGCCGTGACAGGGCGGCGCGCTAACCAACTGCGCTACAGGGCCTTGCTGTGCAGTATTTCAACCGCATTTGCGATTTCTCGCTTTTTTCAAGGCTTCCAGCCTACCAGACTTTTCAGGCCGGTTTGACCACTTCCTTGAGTACCCCCAACGGGATTCGAACCCGTGCCGCCGCCGTGAAAGGGCGGTGTCCTAGGCCGCTAGACGATGGGGGCTAGGATCAATCCGAATTCACGACGATCATGCGCTCAGCGCATTCCCGGTTTCATTCCTCCGAACTGGACCTCTAAAACTATAGAGGGTAGTCCGCCAGATTCCAAAATCGGCGAAATGCACGAATTCGCCCCAAACTCTCCGAGCCGCTGCGAGCGTCAGGCGAACTCCAGAGCTTCGTGGGGCCGGGCACGTTTCAGGCGAACTCGGCGGCTATCGCCTGGCCCACGCAGGCACGGAGAAGTTGGCAGTTTCTTGGCCATACGCGTCCGATTTCCGCCAGTCACTGGGCGGGCTCCGGGATTAGATTGGCAGCATGTCGCGAACTACACCAGCCATCCCCGCTCCAGCGACCACAACGCAAACCGGCATCAACACGCTCGGCGTTGCCGCCGTCGTCGTTACGGTGGTCCTTTGGGCCTCAGCGTTCGTGGGGATCAGGGCCATCGGCCCCAGCTTCTCCCCCGGCCCACTGACTCTCGGCCGTTTGGCCGTTGCCGCGGTTGTGCTGGGCGCAGTGGTGGTGCCCGGACTTCGCCGGCTCCCGAAGGGGCGGGAGTGGTGGCCCATACTGGCCTACGGCGTGATGTGGTTCGGCGGTTACAACGTGGCGTTGAATGCGGCCGAGCACACCTTGGATGCCGGCACAAGCGCCATGCTGATCAATGTCTCGCCAATCCTGATCGCCGCGCTGGCCGGCGTGGTCCTCAAGGAGGGGTTCCCACGTTGGCTGATTATCGGCAGCTTGGTGGCTTTCGGCGGCGTGGCGATGATCGCCTTGGGTTCCGGTCAGCGTTCGACGGCGGACGTGGCGGGCGTGCTGCTCTGCCTCCTGGCGGCGGTTCTCGCCGCGGTCAGCGTGATCGTCCAGAAGCCGGTGCTCAAGAAATTCTCGGCTGGCCAGGCCACGTGGTTCGGAATCGTGGTGGGTGCCATCTGTTGCCTGCCGTGGGCTGGGCAATTGCTCGCGGAAGTACAAGCGGCACCGCTGCAAGCCACGCTTGGACTCGCCTACCTGGGCATCTTCCCCACGGCTGTGGCGTTCACCACGTGGGCCTATGCGCTTTCGCTCATCGAGGCGGGGAAGCTAGCGGCCACCACCTACCTGGTTCCGGGAACCACAATCCTGATCTCGTGGTTGCTCCTCAGCGAAGTCCCCACGGTCTGGGGATTGGTGGGCGGCGTTGTGTGCCTCATCGGCGTTGGCCTCACGCGTCGCCGCTCGCGCTCCGACGTCAAAACCGCCGGAACGGTGCCCGGTAGCCGGATAGTTCCGGCTACCGGGGCAGGTTCCGGCGACCTCGACGAGCCGCCCCGGCCTAGTTAGCGCCCCGACCCTAGTTCGCCCCGACCCTAGTTAGCGAGGCCCAGAACGAGTTCCTGGTGGGTTGGCGGGTTGGCTCCGGCCCTGCGGACAGTGATGGCAGCCGCCACGGATGCTGTCCGGCCAATGAGTTCCAGCACGGACGGAGCCATGCCCTCGCTGCCACGCGTGAGCAGGCCCAGGATCAGGGCGGACATGTAGGAGTCCCCCGCCCCGATGGTGTCAGCCACAACCGTGCGTACGGATTCAACCCGGAGCTGGGTGTGGGACGTGGCCATCAGCGATCCCTGCGCGCCTTCGGTCACAACCGCAAGGTCCGCTCCAAGGCCGAGCACTCGGGACGCAGTCTCCTTCACAGTGTTGCCAGGGTACAGCCACCGGGCGTCGTCATCACTGAGCTTCACCACATTGGACAGCGGCACCATGTCCTCAAACAGCTCCACGGCCTGGGCGTGGGTGCCAAGCAGATCGGGCCGGATGTTGGGGTCGAACGTCACCATGCAGCCGCCCTGCGCCTGCCGAAGGAGGCTACGGACCGACTCCGCGCCCGGTTCCAGGAACGCGGCGATGGAGCCCGTGTGCAGAACCTTGGGTGCATAGGGCAGCGACGCCGGCGGCAGCGCCCATTCGATGTCGAAGGCATACTCAGCAGAACCGTCTTCGGCGAGGGTCGCCGTCGCTGTCGCCGTCTTGTTCAGCGACTGGGAGCCCGGCAAGAGTACGACGCCGGCACTCGCCAAGTGCTCTGCAATTGCCCGGCCGCGGTCATCGCGACCGATGGCCGTCAGCAGCCCGGTGTTGACGCCCAGGCGGCCAAGCCCGTAGGCGACGTTCGCCGGCGAGCCGCCAGGGTATTCGATGGATCCTTCCGGTGTATTGACAATGTCAATCAGTGCCTCGCCGACAACTACAACGTCTAGCTGCTCCGACTCCTGCAGGGGTGGGTTCATACGGGTCTTCCTATATCTGTGTAGGGATTGCCTTCGGATTTTCTGATGGAACGTAATTGATGGACCGTAGTGGAGAGCTGTCAGGCGGCCCTGGGGTTCAATGTCCTGGGCCTGTTGATCCTGGGTGGCGCCACGGACGCCCGCTCGACCAATGGGCATGCCACGAATTCAGTGTGGCCGTCCCGCTGGGCACCGGCGAGAATCGCATCCACCGCCCGGCGGCCCATGTCGATGAACGGCAATTCAAGCGTGGTCAGCCCGGGCCGCAGGTGTGCCGCAAGCGCCTCCTGGTTGTCGAAACCGACAATCGACATGTCGGAGGGAATGGACCAGCCTCGCGCCGCGAGCGCCTGGTAGGCACCCCAGGCGGTGCGGTCGTTGGCACAGAAGATCGCGGTGGGAGGCTCGGGAACTTCGAGCAGGTTCAAAGTGTTGAGATAGCCGCCTTCTTCGTGGCCGTCGCCGAAGCGGATCAGGGAAGGGTCGACGTCGATCCCGGCCTCTGCCATCGCCCTGCGGTAACCGGCCAATCGCCCTGTGACGGCCGGAAGGCCGCTATCCGCGGCTTCGATGTTGATCATGGCAATCCGCCGGTGCCCCGCGTCCAGGAGTCGGCGCGTGGCAACGTAACCACCCTCCTCCTCGTCCGGGGCGATGCTCGGGAAACGCCCGGCTTTGTCCCGTGAGTTGAGGACGACGGCGGGAACCTCGGTCAGGACGTCCGGAACCTCAAGCATCCGGTGGTACATCCCTGCATAAACAACCCCGGCCACTTTGTACGACAGCATGGTTTCAAGGGACGTAGCCTCCAGGGATTTGTCCCCGCCCGTGTTGATGGTGAGGAGCAGGAGGCCAGCTTCCCAGGCCCGCTCCTGGGCACCCTCGATGATCTTCCCTGCAAATGGCGCCGTGGCTACGGTGTCGCCGATGAACCCGATCATGCCCGCCACACCGTCCCGGAGCACCTTGGCGTGAGCGTTGGTTCTGTAACCAAGGGTCCTGACGGCATCCTGCACCTTGCGGCGGGTGGCTTCGGAGAACCGGGTACCCTCGGCATCATTGATCACCAGGGACACGGTGGCCTGGGACACGCCAGCAGCGGCCGCGACGTCATTCATGGTCGGGCCGGACCTGCGGGGCCTGGTGCGTGGCATGGGTTCCTGGTTGTTGCAGTGCGGTCGGGCTTGCGCGAGGTTACCGATGCGATGGGTTATTCGTATAACCTCGCGAGCGAAACTGTATCCCGCGTCACAAGGGCTGTCAACGTTGTCATCCACATCGTGAAAGAAACACTTCCGGCGCAGGGCGCCTGACTACAGCATCTTTCCCAACCCCCAATAGAAGTCATCGGGGTCCTTTTCCTGTCACAAAGGCTGTCATCGCAGTCCCGGCAGAAATAGAGTCGAACTATGCCCGCGAACCTCCCTCCCGGTCTGCCGATCCTTCCCGACGGCGAACGGGCATCCACTCCCCTCCCACAGGCTTCGGTCAGCCAGCCGCAACACGTCCCCTTCGACATGTCGGAGGAGGAGTTCGAAACGGCGGTCGAGGACGCCTTGGAGCTCATTCCACCCAAAGTCGCCCGTGCCATGGACAACGTAGCCATCTTCATCGAGGACGACTACGTGCCGGGCCCAGGCGAAGATCCGGACACCGTGCTGCTTGGCCTCTATGAGGGAGTTCCGCTGACGGAAAGGGACTCCTGGTGGGATGCAGGCTCCTTGCCGGACCGGATCACGATCTTCCGGCAGCCGATCCTGGACATCTGTGAGAGCCGTGATGAGGTCATCCACGAGGTCGCCGTCACGGTAGTTCACGAGATCGCCCACCACTTCGGCATCAGCGACGACAGGCTGCACGAACTCGGCTGGGGCTAATCTCTACTTATGGGGCACAACCACAGCCACACCCACGGGATCACCGCAACCGGAAAGCACCGCAAGCGGCTGATCGCCGTCCTTGCCATCACGCTGTCTGTTGTCCTTATCCAGATAGTGGGCGCGATCCTCTCCGGTTCGCTGGCCCTGCTGGCAGACGCGGGACACATGCTCTCCGATGCCGCAGGTGTGTTCATCGCCCTGTTGGCCGCGTGGATCGCAACCCGCCCCGCCAGCGACCAACGCACCTACGGGTACCAGCGGGCCGAGGTCCTTGCGGCGCTGGCCAACGCGCTGATCCTGATCGTCATTTCCGTGGTCATCTTCATTGAAGCCATCCGGCGCTTTGGAGATTCGCCGGAGATCCATACGGATATCATGCTCTTCGCCGCGATCCTTGGCGCCATAGCCAATCTCGTGTCCCTGGTGATCCTCCGCGAGGGCCAACATGAAAGCCTCAATGTCCGCGGCGCGTATCTCGAAGTGCTGGGCGACCTGCTGGGCTCGCTCGCTGTGATCGCTGCCGCCGTCGTCATCCTGGTGACCGGCTTCGAGGCCGCGGACCCGATCGCTTCCATCCTGATCGCGGTTATGATCCTCCCCCGCGCGTGGCACCTGCTCCGCGACGTCGTCGACGTTTTGCTGGAGGCCACGCCCAAGGGCGTGGAGGTGCAGATGATCCGGGAGCACATCATGTCAGTTCCCGGGGTGGTGGCCGTTCACGACATCCATATCTGGACCATTACCTCCGGCGTGCCGGTATTTTCCGCTCACGTTGTGGTGGAGGATGACGTGCTCAGTGCCACCGGCGCGGACCGGCTCCTGGACAGGCTCGGCAGTTGCCTCGGCAAGCACTTCGACACAGACCACTGCACGTTCCAGCTGGAGCCCGTCAGCCACTCGGCTCACGAGTCCCACCAGCACGCCTGACCCTGCGAGCTCAGGCCAGGACGTCCTTGGTGGCGAAGCGGCCGTAGGCCAAGGCGCCAAACACTGCGACATACGCGGCCTGCAGCAACGCGTTATTGCCGAAAGACTCCCACGACAGCGGCTGCCGAAGCAGGTCGGCGAAGTCCAGCCAGAAGTGGCTCAGCAACCAGGGATGCAGCCAGTCGAGTTGCGGAATAGCGTCCATCACCTCAGAGACGACGGCGGTCACCACCGTTGCGGCCATCGCGCCAACCGGCACGTCGGTGAGCGTCGACAGGAAAAGCCCGACGGCGGACAGCCCTAGCAGCGACACGGTGACGTAAGCGGCGATAGAGAGGACGCGCAGTATCGACTCTGGGACGCCGATGGTGTCGCCGGAGAGGAGCGTGACAGGACCCACCCGGAACAGCACCGCCCCGATCGCCATGCCCGCGGCGGCCACAGTCAACGTAGCCGTGATGCAAAAGACCACGGCCCCGGTGTACTTCACCAGCAGCAATCGAACTCGACCGGCGGGCGCGGCCAGCAGGTACCTCAGCGTGCCGAGCCCGGCTTCGCCAGCCACCGTATCGCCGGCGACCACCCCCACGGTCAAGGGGAGGAACAACGGGATCGACACAATCAGGCCCGTGACCGCGGCGAAAAGCCCGTTCTCTGCAATGCGGTCCAGGAAGGCGGGTCCGCGACCACTGGGAACCCTGGATGTGAGTTTTACGGCGAGCGCAATCAGGATTGGGATCATCGCGAGGGCGACCAGCATGGCCCAGGTCCGACGGCGGCGGAACAGCACGCCGAGCTCGGACCACATGAGGTCCCACCCTGCCCCGGTGGCGGATGCAGAGCGGCCGGGGACCTTGGTTCCCGCAGTGACTGGTGCCGGGATGCCAGTTGTACCCGTGCCGGCGGCCGCCGCACCCGCTGCTGCCAAAGGGACCGAAAAAGCCAACGACGGCGGCTCGACCTTGGCTGCGGACTCCGGCCGGGTTGTCGGTTCAGTCCGGGTTGTCGGTTCAGTCCGGGTTGTCGGTTCAGTCCGCGTTGTCGGTTCAGTCCGCGTTGTCGGTTCAGTCCGCGTTGTCGGTTCAGTCCGGGTTGTCGGTTCAGTCCGGGTTGTCGATTCAGTCGGGGTTGTCGGTTCAGTCCGCGTTGTCGGTTCAGTCGGGGTTGTCGGTTCAGTCCGGGTTGTCGGTTCAGTCGGGGTGGCCGGCTCCGTTCGGGCGAACTGTTCCGACCCCGCAAGAGATTCGGTCCCGGCAAGAGATTCAGTCCTGGCAAGCTGTTTATCGCGAGCGGGCCGCAATAGGCGCCCGGGAATGGCGGGCCGCTTGGGCATTGCAGGCGGTCCTGGAACAGCGGCAGCCGCGCCGTCTGGTTGCGTGACGTCACTGGTCAACGTCGAACCCCTCCCCCGTAAGTGCTACGAAACGATCCTCCAGGCTCCCCACAACCACAGCGAAGCCACGAAGCCGAACGTCCGAGCGAACCAAAGCCTCCGCCACGGACTCCGGCAACATGGTTGAAGCCCCCCAGCCCGCTGTGTCTTTTGTGCTCGAGCCGCCGGTGATGGAGTCGTCGCTCACCGGGCCGCTGGATCCCCTGTCATTGGCATCCCGGTCACCGGAAACTGCGCCGTTGCCGCCGTCGTAGTTGCCGCCAACGGGACTCTCAGCCGGGAGCATTGCGGTGAGGACGGCGTCGGTGCCTTCCGGGGGTTCCGGGGTGGGCAGCAGACCCAGCCGAATAAGAACTTCCGCGGCGATGCCCGGGTCCGGGGTGACAATCCGCACACGCCTGGCGCCGTTGCGCCGCAGTTCCGCAAGCGTCCCCTGGGCCACCAATCGGCCGGTGCGCATCACGGCAACGTGGGAGCAAATCTGCTCGACCTCCGCCAGCAAGTGGCTGGAAACGAACACCGTGGTGCCGCCGGCCGCGAGCGAGCGGATGAGGTGGCGGACCTCGCGCGTTCCTTGCGGGTCCAGGCCGTTGGTGGGCTCGTCGAGGACCAGCAGCTCGCGAGGGCTTAGCAAGGCGTTTGCGATGCCCAGCCGCTGCTTCATGCCCAGCGAATACGCCTTGACCTTCTTGTGCGCCGCATGGGAGAGGCCCACGCGCTCCAGTGCATGGTTGACTCTGTCGCGGCGTGTTCTGGCGGAAGCGAGCCGGTTGGCGGTGTCCAGCCTGTGAAGATTGGCGGCCCCTGAGAGGAAGGGATAGAAAGCCGGCCCTTCCACGAGGGCACCCACGCGCGGAAGGACGTCGTGCAATCCATTAGGCATCTCCCGGCCAAGCACGGAAATCGACCCCGAGCTCGCAGAGGCAAGGCCCAAGAGCATGCGGATAGTGGTGGTTTTTCCAGAGCCGTTGGGACCCAGGAAGCCGAACACCGACCCCACCGGAACGCTGAGGTTGAGCCCGTCCACGGCCAGTTGGTGGCCGAAGCGCTTGCTCAGCCCCGTGGTGTGGATCGCGGTTTCGCCCGTCACCGGACAGCGGCAACGGCCTGTAGCCGCTCCGGCGTCACCATCCCCGCGAAAACGCGACCGTCATCGGTCAGGAGGACATTGGCAAGGGTGGTGGAGAACAGCCGCCCGCCCTGAACGGGCCGTGCCAGCTGCGCCAACAGCGGTGTGGACGCCATGAGCTGTTGCAGTCCAGCACCAGGAAGTTCGACGACGGCGTCCCAGCCGCTGCCCGTGACGTGCGGCTTGGTGGGAGCCGGCATGGGGACTGGGGCGACGGTACCGCATGGTACGGGGACCGGCATATAGGGCGCCGTACGCCATGGGATCGGTTGGGGTCCCGGCGTGGTCGGTCCGTCCGGAGTCACCGTTGGCGATTTGGGGGGCATTTCCCTTGCGCATGAAGGGGTTGCGGCCTGGCCTCCTGCAAATGGCGGAAGTGGTAGCGGCATACCGGTCAATGGCAACTCCTTGACGGTTGCGCCCGCAGGAGGTGTGAACTTGAAGATCGAGGCGTCCGGGGCACCCAGGGTGAGCTGGGAGAACGCTACCCGGAAGGCGGGATTCTGCTGGCCGCGCGCCCTCACTTCGGCGCCGAGCGGCAGGCCGGTCTCGCCGTCGACGTAAACGGCTGCGGACTCAACGAGTGTCTCCGTGGTCTTTGGCGTGAAGAGCAGGTTGTAGGCGGCACGGCCCGCTACCTGCGTGTCAGCACCAAGCGTTACCGCCGTGGTGGGGTCGGCTGCAGCGAGCAGCTTTTTCGCGATGTCTTCCGGGGTAGGCATGGCGGTGCGTGCCGAGGCGGAGGGCTTGGTTGGCATGCCCGGAGCCATGTTCGCGGGCACGGTTAGGTGCGTAGCGGTGTTGTCGCGTGAGCTGTAGAACCACACATCGTTGCCGCTGCGGACCAGGTCGCGTTCAGCCATGGGGTCCATGACTTGAAGCCGGACGCTACCCGCTCCATCCGTATAGATTCGGGCCGTGTGCGGCGTGGTGAAGAGTTCCAGGACGGAGGCTATGTCCAGACCCTGCGAAGGGGTTCCACCGGAGCTCGGCGGTGCGGTGGGCAATTGCGGCAGGCCCAAATCGGCACTTTGCTCTACGGTGCCGGAAAGCGCTTTGACTTGGTGCTTGGCCAGCATTGCGATGACGTCCGCGGGGGTTCTGTCAGGGAGCGGGGCACTGGCGCCTGCCTGCAACGGTGCAATCAGGACAGCCCCGGCGATGACGGCCGGGACAGCGACGGCGGGCATCCACCGCAACCATGGACGCTTCATGGACCATCAGCCCCCTCGAGGAACCTTTATGAATCCACAGTACGCCTCACGGCCCTGCGGCACACAGGCGTCAACGGTTACGGATCCGACACGGTGTGGCTCGCCGGCCAGCATCGGGAAAACAGCGGTTCTACCCACCTACTGCCGGATCAGGCATTGTGGGGTTGAGTGGGAAGGAGTGGGAACTCCCGTCCGCCGCGCGGCAGGCAAGTACGCTCTCGGCAACCTCCCGCGCCCCGTATACCGAAGCATGACGGTGCGCACGTACGACGCCATTAAGCACTTGCTGGACCTCCTGGAATAGGGCTCCAGAGAGGGCATAATCCATATTCTTTAATAAACCGTATCCGGGTAGGATACACTTTATTCATGTCCCCCATTCCGCTAACGGATGAGCTAATCCAAAGGGCGAAAATAGCTGCAGAAGCTGCTGAGAAAGCCCGTCTCGAGATGAACGCGGCCTCCGAGCGGCGTGCTGAGGCTGTCTTCGCGCTCTGGGCCGAGGGCCTATCAGTTCGCAGGATCGCTGGGCTCACCGGCGTTAGTCCTGCCGTCACACAGCGCCTACTGGAAAAGGCCAGAGAAAGTCGCCCGCAGCTGATGCGTCGTGAAGAGCGAGTCTCCTACGAACTCCATCGGGCAGTAGCTGAGAAGATCACAAAAGACCCTCAGGGTGTGCTCGGCAAGGCCCGAACCAACCTACAGGCAATGAGTTCGCGAATCCGCGGTGGCCACGCCCAGGGTTGGGTGACAGATTGGATCACACTCATCAATGCAGGGGACATCGGACAGCTTGTGGCCACAATGCTCAGCGCCGACGAAAAGGGAATCGATCTCCGCCAGATGACACCATTCGCCGGTGTACTCTCGCAGGAAGAGCGGCTTCTAGCCATTCATAAGGCCACACGTGCAGCGCGGTGAACTGGAACACGCGATCCGAGCGGCAACAGAAATAATCAGGCAGGAATCGGTCTTTGTTATCGGAAGCCAATCTATTCTCGGCTCCTTCACAGAAAACGAGTTGCCCGCCGAAGCAACATTCTCTGAAGAGGTTGATATTGCGCCGATAAACGATGACGACGCCCAATCACTAGCAACCGAGCTGGATGCCGCGATTGGAGAAATGTCCTACTTTCACGAAACTCACGGCTTCTATGTCCAGGGCGTTGGCCGGAGCACAGCCGTGCTCCCTGCCGGATGGACTGAGCGATTAGTCATCCTAAGCAATGAGAACACCTTAGGCCGCACCGGGCTGTGCCTCGAGCCTCACGACCTATGCGTCGCCAAGCTCATTGCAGGCAGAACGAAGGATCATCTTTTCGTCGGTGCACTTCTTAGGCACGGGATTGTGCGCCCAGAAATAATCGCTGAGCGGTTACTGACCGTTTCTGAAGACGAGGTTCGTCGGGATCGCGCCATCTCATGGATAAGGAGCACGTTGCAGCCCTGAAACAGTTCACGCGGGACACACGTTCCGGCCTCGACTGCCGCGTGGTAAGAACGCCTTCGGCCTCCACGGATCCGCCGAGGCTCAGGCAGGCGTCACCGTGCCGGAGGCTCCATCCACTGTGATCTCCTGGCCTGTTGTGATCAGGCCGGTGGCATCCGGTACTCCCACCACCGCGGGAATCCCGTACTCACGCGCCACCACGGCACCGTGGGAGTTGGCGCCGCCCATCTCCATCACCAGTCCGCCGGCCGTCAGGAACAGCGGGGTCCAGCCCGGATCGGTAGAAGGCGCCACCAGGATCTCCCCCGGTTCCAACCTTGCGCCGGTTGGATCAAGGATGACGCGTGCGACGGCGGTGACGGTGCCGGCCGATGCCGGCGTCCCCAGCAGCGTCCCCTCCGGATAGTCCTCCCCCGCGGGTCCACGACCGCCGGCGGCCTGCAGCGCCTCCGGCTCAGTGCCATCGGACATCAGCATGCGCGGAATGTGGCGCCGTGCCAGCTCCGATTCGTAGTCCTGCTTGCGTCGGGCGACAAGCCGCCGCAGGTCCGTTCCATCAAGGCCACGCCGTGCCTCGTCCAGGTCCAGGAAGAAGACATCGTCAGCAGATTCGATGGACCCCAGTGCCATTAGACGCTGGCCGATCAGGCCGATGTGGTGGCGGGCTGCGGCAAAGCCCTTGACGAGGTTGTACTTGGGCAACTCCCGCAACCCTGCGAACATGCGCGTGCGGTCAAGAGCCGCCCTGACCACGCGGCCGCGCAGCCGTCCCCACGGCCCCCGGCCAGCCTTGGCCTCGAGCGTGCGACGGTATTCCTCGGCCTCCTGAACCGCGGTACGGAACTGTCGATCGGGAGCCAGCCGGTCGTCGTCGAGCCTTAAGTAGTTGGCCAAGACGCCGATGATGTGGGTGGGATCCTCGCTCCAGCGAGGCATGCCGAGGTCAATCTCCGCGACGGCTCGGTGACCGTAGGTTTCCAGGAAATTCCGCAGCCCGAACTGCGCGGCGGGCGGCAACGTGCCGCGCCGATAGCTGGCAGCGAGGTCCTCCGGGCTGCGGTTCGTCAGTGCGGACTTCGATTCTGCGTCAGCGCGGAGCCTCCCGGCCAGGCCCCAAAGTTCCAGGTCCATCTCCGTGGTGACGTTGTTTGGGAGCCCGCGCAGTATGGCCTGGAGCTCATCGAACGGCGCCGCCTTGCCCATGATCTTGCGGACCAGAGCGAACATGGCGAAGCCAACAACCGCTGTGGGCAGCGTGTTCGGGAGGATGGCGAACAGTTCCTTGCTGAGGATCCGTTCCACGTGGTCAAGCCGTTGGCGGGCACTAATCCTATCCGGGACCACCAGAGCAGCATCGAGCCGCCGCTCAAAATCGCGGATTCGTTCCATGGCCGCGGCAGGCCGGAAGACAGCACGCAGAATGGTTTCGGGCAGCCGGTATTTGGCGGCTACGGGCATGACGTGGCGCAGGAGCCGCCACGGTCCGACGTGTTCCACGGAGAACCGGGGATCGTCGAAGAATCTCCGCATCAGTGTGGCGGAGCGCGACTCCATGACATCGAAGATGCGCGGGACGATCTTCCGTCCGGTTGAGCTGCGGAGGACCGTGGTGAGGTCGATGTAGATCCGTTGCCCAGCCTCGGCGAACGGCGGAGGGCCTTTGCGCGGATGCGGAACGCTGAAATGCGCTGCTTTGGCCACCGAGGAGCCCATCAACCGGATTCCAGCCATGCCCATGGGCGTGATGGGCCGTGTCAGCCCCTGCGCCAGGCTGAAGCAAAGGTAAAGACGGTCACCACCCACAGGGGCAGCGCGTCGCGGCAGTGGATAAAGCGTAGTGATAGGACGGGCCTGGGTCAGCCAAACCCTGCCACCGGCGTCGATGGCCCACTCGGTATCCTGCGGCGCCCCATAATGCGCCTCGACCCGGCGGCCCAAGGCTGCGAGCGCCAGCACGGTCCGGTCGTCCAGGCAGGCTTGACCGTCGCCGTGGATGATGTCACCTTCCAGGCGTTCCGTGCCGCCGCCGGCTTTGGGCCGGATCAAAACCTTCTTGTCGCCCAGCCGCCGTTCCCGGATGGCGCCCAGGACGCCGTCGACGACGAAATGGTCCGGGTTCACTGCCCCGGACACCACGGCCTCTCCGAGGCCGGGACTCGCGTCGATGACTGCCTCGTTGCGGCGGCCGGTCACGGGGTTGGCGGTGAACATCACGCCCGCGGCGGCTGCGTCAACCATGGACTGCACGACGACGGCGAGCGCCACTGTAGACGGGTCGATGCCGTTGGCGGCCCGGTAGGTGACTGCGCGGTCAGTCCAGAGCGAAGCCCAGCAGCTGCGGACGGCCTCAAGGACGGCGTCCGGCCCGATGACGTTGAGGTACGTATCCTGCTGGCCGGCGAAGCTCGCGAAGGGAAGGTCTTCCGCTGTAGCCGAGGATCGGACGGCAACCGGAGTGGTGTTGCCCAAACCGGCGTAGGCGTCGCGAACTGCCGTGGCCACGTCCTCTGGCATACCGGCGTCGAACACTGCGTGTCGAGCACGGGCAGCGAGGGAGGTCAGTGCCGCCATGTCAGTGGGGTCTTTAGACGCAAGCTCTTCCGCTATCGCCGCGAGCTCCGGCGAATCGACCGCGCGGCGGTAGGCCGCCGTCGTGAGGCAGAAGCCGTGCGGCACGGGCAGGCCGCCCACCGTGAGCTCGCCAAGGTTCGCGGCCTTGCCGCCAACAACGGGCAGCATGCCAACGCGGATCTGGTCGAAATCCAGAATCAGGGGTTCGGCTATTGCCGGCGACGGCTGGGGGCCCGCCATGGTCGTCTATCCGGTTCGGCTCTAGGCTGCGCCGAGCATCGGGCCAAATTTGGCCCGGTCCGCCAGGCGGGGGTCGTCCCGGTCCGGGACCACCAAGATGGGTCCTTTGGCGTGGTGCAGCACGCCGTCCGAGGTGGAGCCGAGAAGCATGCCGGCGAAACCGCCGTGGCCGCGCGTGCCCAGGACAACGAGTTCCACATTGCGGCTTGCCTCGATGAGGACCTCCACGGGTGATCCGTCCACCAGCCGCGTTTCGATCGGCAGGCCCGGGAAATGGCTCTTGATCCAGGCAAGGCCGGCATCCATTTGGACCTTGATGTCGGCGAAGAGCGCCTCGCGGTCAAGCGGTGCGGGCACCCAGGCCAGGGAGCCGCTGTACTGCGGGACCGCACATAGGACCCGGAGTGGCAGTCCCATTCGCTGGGCCTGTTCCGCCGCCTCGAGTACGGCGACGCGGGCCTGCTCGGAACCGTCTACTCCCACCACGACCACTTGCTCGACGTCGCGCTTGCCGGCCTTGGCCTGTTCTGCTTTGACGTGCCTGTCTTCGGTGGTCTCGCCGAGCCGGGGTGCGCAGATGAGGGGCACCGTTACCGTGGGGCATTTTGAGTGGGCCGGGAGCGCACTGCTGACGGAGCCGAGGAGCCGGCCCACGAAGCCGCCGCGTCCGCGCGTGCCAAACACCAGGAGTTCCGCCGTTTCCGACATCTCCAGCAGGACGCCGGACGCATCGCCGTTCTCCACGGAGGCGTCCACGTCGATGTCGTAGGTGGAGACCTTGTCCAGGGCCTGGCGGACAATCGCCTCGGCGCCCTCACGGATCACGGAGTCGTCAACGGTTGCGTATCCGCCGTCGAGGCCGGACGCGGCAAAAATGGGTACGGAATAAGCGGTCACGATGTGCAATGGGCGCCGTCGCCGCTGGGCTTCCCTGGCAGCCCATACCAAGGCGCACTGGCCGTGGTCCGAACCGTCAACCCCTACAACGATGCCCTCGGGCGCCACGCCTTCGTCCTCGCCGGGTTCCTCCCGGTCCATTGGCCTGTCGTGCTGGTCCATGGCTCAGCCTCCTCGCATTGTCAGCGATCTTTGCGGCTATTCTGCCAGAGGCCCGCCCAGCTTTCCCGACCCCCACGGGCGCAAGGCGGGCAATTGTCAAATTAGTCCTAAGCCCACTATTCTCGGTTGCCCGGGCCTTATCAAGCGGGCTGGCGGGCGCTGCGTGGCTGCCACCCTAGACGTCAGTTTTGACGATGTACACATCACAGGGAGCATGATGCGCCACACTGTTGGCCACGCTTCCCAGCACACGGCTGACGCCGGACATGCGCTTGTTTCCGACCACGATCATTCGGGCGTCAAGACGCTGGGCTTCCTCGATCAAAGCCTCGGCCGGCTTGCCGCGGGCACCGGTGTAGCTCACGTGCATCTCCGAGGACTCCAGTTCCTCGGCCACGCGGCCGGCGGTCCGCTCAGCGGTATCCGCAGCGGAGTCCACCCACGTGTCATCGCCGTCGGTGTAGACCTCCATCCGATCGCTGTCAAAGGCGGTTACGATGTGGAGCCTTGCCCCCAGCGCCGCGGCGATGTCCCGAGCGGCATCCGCCGCCAGACGTGCGGTTTCGCTTCCATCAACACCAACAACAACAATGTTCTCTGCCAAGATGTGCTCCTCAGTTGCGCCGGTCGGCCGGATTGGACCGCACTATCATCGTTGCCACTGAAGGCCATCACCACAACAGTTTCCGCGGGCCAATTCGCCTTGGCTCCGTTACGATTCCGGATTGTTCCGCTACCGCCGCAGCGCGTCACAAAAAGCGTTTGAAACTGGTGGCTTTTCGGCAGGTTCTCCGGGTCTTCCGCGTCAAATCACAGCCTTGTATTTCTGCTGTTGGCGAATGGGCAGCAAAGGCTATCCAGCGCCCAAAAAATTCTGTAGTGTTCGATGCACCGAGTCCTCGGAGTGTGTGCGCTGGGCCACATGACAGAACGTTTGTCAGCCGGCCAGCCGCGCCTTTTGACGGGTCGGCAGCGACCGCAATTCTTGGGGGGAGAGCCAGGACGCGCACCAGCGATGACGCTTCCGGCAACAAGCCCTCAAGGAGGAACCAGCTGTGTCAACCACGCCTGCCAGCGGCATGGAACGAACCACCACGGTGGTCATTGGGACGGGCTTGTCCGGGCTGGCCGTAGCCAGCGAACTCAGCCGGCACGGCATCGACTCGATCGTGGTGGATGGCCTCGACCTGGTGGGGAGCGCCGTCAGCACGCACACGCTGTCACTGCAGCGTTGCGACGCGGCCGACCTTGCCACGTACCAGGAACGCAACGAAATCATCCGGCACCTGCGCAACTACGCAGCAAGCCACGGCTTGGACGTCCGCAACACCACCCGCGCAGTCCAGCTCAACCCCGTCGATGCAGCACCTGAAGGCAGCAGCACCACCGCTGCCATGCACCGGCAATGGGCTGTGCACACCGCGGAGGGCATCCTCATTGCCGACCACATCGTGGTAACGCGCTGCGCACAGGGGCAGTTGCGCAGGATCGTCGCTGAGCTGGGCATTGCCGTAGGGCAAAACGTGGTTGCCGCGATGCGAGCCATTGGGATCTACCTTGTGGGCGTGGGCGAACTCATCACGCCCACACCAAAGGAACTCCTGCGGCAAGCCAAAGCAGTGGGTCAGACGATTTCCGCCAAGGCGCGGCCGTCCACGCTTCCGTCTCCCTTGGGAATGCCGCAGCTCGCGATTGGGTAGCTAGCCTTCGGCGCTGGTGTGATCCGAGGATTCGGGGCGATCGGAGCTGACCTCATCCGCAGCGGCCTCGTCGCCGCCCGCCAGCCGGCGCCGGGCAGTCACCGCGAGGATCACCAGCAAAACCAGCGCCACGGCCGCGAAGCCCACGATGCTCCAAGGGAACGGCTGGGAAGCGTCCGGAGCCGCCTGCGGCTGGCCTGTGCCGGCTGTGGCGGGCGCACTTCCGGCCGACGCCACCGGGGCAGTCTGTGCAGGTGACGCTCCACCGGAAGCGGCAGCCGCCGTCGAACCCTGACCAGAAGCCGTAAAGCGGAAGGTTCCCTCGATGGGGTGGGAATCCGAGCTCACCACGCGCCATACTACGGTGAAGGCACCTGCCGGAGCGCCCGGCTTGACCTTCTGGGAGGCTGTGTTGTCCACGATCTCAACGGCTCCGTCTGCCCAGTTGCGCCCCTGCTCGTCATTGACGGCGATCTGCGCTCCGAGGGACAAAGGACGGTTGTTGAAAGTGACGGAGACTTTGTCCGGAACAGCGGCAACCGTGGATCCATTTGCCGGGGAGCTCGACTCGGCGGCGTCGTGGGCGGAAGCGGCCGGACCGGAGAACAACAGGCCCGCAACCAAGGCGAGGGCACCCGTCAGGGTAGCGGACAGCGTTCGGATTGCGCGCATGAGAGGTGGCTTCCTTCGTGTTGGCTTCCTTACAGAGTAGGCGATTTCCACAGGTCAACCCGAACCGCCGTCATAGGATTTGAGAGCCAGCTACCCCAACCTGGAGACTCCCATGCTCAAACAGGGCTCTGCCATCGACCGGTACTTCAAGATTTCGGAACGAGGATCCAACTTCTCCCGCGAGATCCGCGGAGGCTTCGCCACGTTCTTCGCCATGAGCTACATCGTGGTGCTCAACCCCCTGATCCTGTCCGGCAGCGACTCGTCCGGCAAGGCCCTGGGATTCACGGCCGTAGCCGCTGTCACAGCCTTCGTGGCGGGCATCCTCACCATCCTTATGGGCGCTTGGGCCAAGCACCCGTTCGCGATGGCCACGGGGTTGGGCGTCAACGCGTTCGTGGCCGTCACAGTAGCCTCGCACCCCGGCCTGACTTGGCCGGACATGATGGGGCTGGTGATGCTTTCCGGCATCACCATGATGATTCTTGTCCTCACCGGGTTCCGCACGGCGGTTTTCAAGGCCGTGCCGGAAGGACTGAAAACAGCGATCGTGGTGGGCATTGGCCTGTTCATCGCGCTGATCGGCCTGGTGAATGCGGGATTCGTGCGCCGCATTCCGGACGCCGCTGGCACCACCGTCCCGGTCAGCCTTGGAGCAGACGGGAAGCTGCTTGGCTGGCCCACATTGGTTTTCGTGGTCGGGCTGCTCCTGACCATTGGACTTGTGGTCCGCAAGGTCCGCGGCGCCATCCTTATTGGCATCATCGCGTCCACCGCCCTGGCAGCAATCCTCGAATTCACACTTCATATCGGGCCGAGCGTTCAACCGGGAAAGCCCTACAACCCCCAGGGCTGGTCGCTGGTGGCACCCACCCTGACCGAATGGGGCGCCCCGGACCTGTCCCTGATTGGGAAGGCCAACCCTATTGGCGCGTTTGAGCACTTGGGTGTTGTGGCGGCGATCCTGCTGGCGTTCGTTATCCTCCTGAGCATCTTCTTTGACGCCATGGGCACCATGGTGGGCCTCGCGAACGAAGCAGGCACCGTGGACAGGCACGGCAACATCCCCAACGTAGACCGGGTGCTGCAGGTGGATGCGCTGGGCGCGATCGTGGGCGGCGGCTCGTCCATCTCCTCCAACCAGATCTTTGTCGAGTCAGGTGCCGGCATCGGCGAGGGCGCGCGCACAGGCCTCGCCTCGATCGTCACCGGGCTGCTGTTCCTGGGGGCCATGTTCTTCACGCCGCTCATCAACCTGGTTCCCTTCGAGGCCGTGGCCCCCGCGCTTGTGGTGGTCGGCTTCATGATGGTGTCCCAAGTGGGGAAGATCGAGTGGTCGGACTGGGGTATCGGCATCCCGGCGTTCCTCACCATCGCGCTGATGCCGTTCACTTACTCCATCGCCAACGGCTTGGGCGCGGGCTTCATCGCGTACACCCTGATCCGCACGTTCCAGGGTCGCACCAAGGAAATCCATCCGCTGATGTGGGCCGTGGCCGCGGCGTTCCTGCTGTTCTTTGGCATCGGACCGGTGGAGCAGTTGCTCGGCATCAAGTAGGTCCCACCCTTTCGCCCCCCGCGAGTTGGCATTAGATGGCAATGTTTGGCGGCAACATTGCCGTTAAATGCCATCTCGCGCGGCGGTGGGTCTGGGATTCCGGACACTCCGACGGCGGATAGGCTCGCTTTCGCTGTAGCCATACGGTGAGCTTGGAACATGTACTCCGTGTTGCCTGCCATCGATGTTCCCCCTCAGCCCTGGACTGGGCGGTTCGACGGCGACACCTCGTGGCATCGCCGCTGGTGGCAGGCTGTGAAACCCTACGCACCCAGTACTCAGGAGATCCCCACCCCGGCTTCTGCTGGCAGCGCGGGCCGGCCCGCCGTCGTCGTTGGGTTTTGCAGTGACGAAGGGGTGCGGCGCAACAAGGGGCGCGTTGGAGCCGCTGCGGCGCCTGCCGCCATCCGCACAGCCCTGGGGCCGCTGGCGTTTCATGGTCACCGTGCCGTGTTCGACGCCGGCAACGTCACCGTTGAGGGTGATGCCCCCGGTGTCCTTGAAGCCGGGCAGCAACGTGCGGGCCAAGTGCTGTCCGGACTGCTCGACGACGGAAACCTCACAGTGATGCTGGGCGGCGGCCATGAGACTGCGTATGCCAGCTACCTAGGCGTTGCGGGGTCCGCCGCTGTCCGTAACGGTGCCCGGCTGGGGATTCTCAACTTGGATGCACACTTCGACCTGCGCGACGAGCTGCAACCGAGTTCCGGGACACCGTTCCTGCAGATGGCGCAGGCGGAGAAGGCAGCCGGACGCGAGTTCCGGTATGGCGTGGTGGGGGTATCCGAGGTCAATAACACGAGGGCGCTCTTCGACACTGCCCGTCGGCTGGGCGTGAGGTACCTGCTCGACGAGGACTCCTCGGCCGAGGCCGTTGACCGTTTCGTCTCGGACTTCTTAGCCGACGTTGACGTCCTGTACCTGACCATCGACCTGGATGTCCTGCCCGCCGAAACCGCTCCGGGCGTCAGCGCTCCGGCCGCCTACGGCGTCCCGCTATCGGTGATCGCCGCCGTGTGCCGGCAGGTGGCCTCGAGTGGCAAACTCCTGCATTGCGACGTGGCTGAGCTGAACCCGCAGTTCGACGTCGACTCGCGGACCGCGCGCGTGGCAGCGCGATTGGTGGACACGCTGCTGCGCTAGGCCTCCTCCTGGGAAGTGCCGCTGGGGCTAGCATGCGGCAGGGCCGGCGCGAGCAATGGCGGCGGGCCTGGCTTTCCTTGGCTCAGAGGAGTAGGGGTATGGCATCGCCGCCTGCATTGCGGTATGCCTGACCCTGAAGGAGGGCCCGCATGGCAATTCCCGATTTGCCCGCGCACCGGACAACAAGCCCGAAGGGAGCCACCTCCCGCACCTCCGCTCAGGGCCATGCTGCGTGGGGGAAGGTTGCGTGGCTGGGCGGGCCAGTAGCGGTGGGGCTGGGACTGCTTGCGCACTTAGTAGCTGGGGCGTCCGCGCCTGCGGTCATCGTTGTGCTGGCGATTGCGGCGCTCACAGGCCTCATCGCCACCGTGCTGGTCCGATGGGGAGCGCCCGGCTGGGCCTTGCTTGTGGCCTCCGCCGCGGTCCAGCAGCTACTACACCTTGCCTTCACGGCCTTTGCGGGGACCGACGGCCTGAGTGGGTGGTTCGGCCACCACGTAACTGCGGCATCGTTATCGGTTACCCAGGAGCAGGCGACGGCGGCCGCCCCCAACGCGGCCGCCGTCGCTCATATTCACACCAGCGAGCTGCTCCTCTATACCCACGCCGCGGCGGCGCTCTTGACGGTGGTCCTGCTCACCGTCGTGGCGCGGCTCCTCCCCCGCCGCACGCCGTCGTAGGCTCCCACCCGGAAGCGGGAGAGCGGGGCGCAAAGTTGGGCAACTCTACGCAACGCTGGGCAATGTTTGTGCTGTACTCGGGCAACACAACGTAAGCCCGCGCAACGGGGCGAAAGGCGACGAAACCATGTTTGGCGTGTGCCTGCGGGCAGTCCTAGCCTCTAAGCACGTGGTGTACCCGAGGGGCCAGGGAGCTGCCTGCAAAGCAGCGCACGCGGGTTCGAATCCCGCCACCACGTCTTCCGTGCTGAATAGGTCAGCGGATCAAGTGGGTTTCGGGCCACCTAGCCCGCTTGATCTGCTGGATCTTTGAACACTACCCAGCTCGCCGCTAGACGGCCCTGAGCCTCACCGCCATGAACTGCCGTCGGAGAGGTCAAGCGTGGCCCCAGCGTTGGCGCCATCCGCCGGTGAACTCGGCGGTCTTGTGGACATCCTGCCGCTGGATGCTGCAGTGCGTGACCCACGGCCGGGAGTAGTCGTAGAAGGCATAGCTGTTGTGGATGGAGAGGTTCTTCTATCGCGTGGACATTGGATCCACCGGGGCCGGTGCGGGAGAAATCTCCCCTGGAGCTGGCGACTGGGGTCCCTGACGACGACGGCCGCCGCTGGCATCTCTACACCGGGCCGGTTGCCTCCCGGGCAGAAAAGATTTGGGTCGGTGCCTGGCGGCTGGGCTTCCGGGCGAGCGACGATGTGGTGGTGGTGGACGGCGCACCTAATTAGCGTTGATAGTTATCCCGTCGATGCCCAGCGGAGACAACCAAGATTAAGACGCCAAGGGCCATCATGGCTACAGCGCCGTCAGGCCGCCGCCCACTGTGATGCCACGCGACGGATTGTGTGCGTCCACGGCTCAAGATCCAGGGTCAGCTCACCAGCGGCGTCCTCGCCGCCAGGCAAAAGCACGACGGCGGCAAGCGGCTTGGGCGTGAGGTTCGCCGCGAAAACAACTGTCTCGACGCCGTCGCGCACTGGATACAACGCCAGTCCGGGAACGCTACCGTCGATTGCGAGGACGTCCGCACCGCGCAGCGGGGCCAAGGCTGCCAGCAATTCCCCGGCGGGCGTCAATCCTTCAAAGTCGCTGATGCCGCGGGGTCCGGACATCTCGAAGTAGCTGACAGTTTCGACGCCGGGGACACTGAGCGCCGCGACGCTGCCAAGCAGCCAAGCGGCAGTGAATGGCTCATTTTGCAGCGGATCGTTGAAGGATTCGTCGTCACCAAGCGATCCGGACGTAGAGACGGCGTTGAACCGCGCCTTCAGCGTCACAGGGCCCACATGCAAGGGCCGGCCGTCGGAAATCCTGAGCGCATTCAGGGCGGTAAGTCGCTGGATCGGCAGGGTTTCGACGATGTGCGGAACCTCCGTGGCATGCATCTGCGGCGTGATGCTGTAGGCCAGCGCGGGTGACTCGGCGGGCAGCCGATCGGCATTTCGGTTGAGCTCCGTGAAGTGGGAACGGGCACCGGCCAGAAGAGTCCCCGCAAATCCCCGTTGTTCCGCTTCAGCTTTCAATCCCGCCCATAGCGGCGGCTCCGTCACATGGCTGGCGGCGTCAAATACGGCCAACCTCACTACGTTCTCCAGTGGAAGCAATTCGAGGAGCCCGGCAATCTGCTCCGCCGAGGCAACTATCAGCCGCACATCCAGCGGGACACCGAGCTCCCCTGCCTGCCGAATTCCGTCCCGGACTGCGGCGTCGGCGGACGTCCCAGCCTGGACCTCCAGGACCAGCGAGTCGAGCCCGGTAATGTCAGCCACGGAACCCGACCCGCTCGAAACCGAAAGCCCGGGCACCTGGGCGGCTACGTCGTCGAGCACTGTCACCTTAAGCGGGCCCGCCGCGGTGGCACGGCCAGGGTCGGCGGCATCGGCAGCAGACCCAACTGCCGTCAGCAGCACAGATTGGTGAACCCGCGAGCCGGCCGCCACGTTGACCGGGAAGGGCTTGGAGAGCGGGGTGCTGTACGTCTTGAATGAAGCGTCCGTCCAATTGCGCTGGTCCTCCGTCTCAAAGACGTCGCCGCTGAAGCCCAGTGCGAACCGGGTCCCGTCGCGCTCCCATTCCATGGATGCGATATCCAGGAAGGGCTGGTGGGGGCTGATATTCGTGGGAAAGTTCGACGGCGTGCTGTCGCCGCCAGGGCTGCCGATGGCCACCGCGCGGCCGGCGTCGTCAGGGCGGTGCAGGACAACCAAGCCGATGCGGTTGCTCCGGAAGTCGGCGGGAGCGACGCCGTCGAACGTCACCTTCAGGCTGTCCGCCGCGAGGTGGATGGCGAGTTCCCCGGTGTAGCGGGAACCGTAGCCTTCAAAGTCGATGTCCAACAGGACGGTGGTACCGTTCTCGCTGTCGCGGCTGGCTGTTCGGTGCACTGTGGGCGCCAGCGTGTTCCAGTCCTGGTCACGCACCACGGAACGGATGGCTCGCAGCACCGGTATGCCGTTGAAGCTGATGTCGGCCAATTCGTCGTTCCGGAGTTCTGCCTTCCAGCCTCGCACCTCGATTGGTTCCGCGGGGGCAAAAAGCCGGGCATCGTTAGCTTCATTGGTCACGGCAGGGCCCCTTGCAGCAGTAAGTGAACAAGAAATGAATGGAATTAATTGTGGGATGTATCACTTTATAAGTCAACCGGTTGACCAATTTGACTCTCGCTTCCCCGCAAATTGACCAAGTTCGCTCTAGCAAGCGTCTGTGATCCCGAATACGAAATGCCAGACATCTAACCAATTCATTGACAGTGCGCTTATGATGATTGAACCGCAATCCTGCGGTATCCCCAACGAGAAAGTCCCACTATGAGCATTACCACCGCCGAAGCCACGTCGATCCGCCTCTCTTTCGAGCGAGCCGACGAGGTACACGAAGGACTGGATCGCGCAGTGGAAACGCTCATCGAAACCGCAGCCGAATCCGGCGATTGCGGCATATTGGTCACCCGCCACGAGCCGGGGACCTACACGGTTGCACTGGACCAGAGCGTCCCGTTTGGCCAGACCCACGAGGCAATCACCGCCTAGCAACGGCCGCCCCACCGGGCCCATGAGAACCGGACACTTCTAGCGCCGGGCGCATTTCAGAACAAAAAGACATCGGCCGCAGCCTTCCAAAGTAGGAAGGCTGCGGCCGCTGCCATTGTTGCTTACTGCCCCGCTGTCAGGGCGGCGAGGTCTTGGGTCAGGTCCTGCGGACCTGGACGCCGTCCGACTTCATAAAGAGGAGCTTGGCGGCTTCATCGGCGCCATGTCCCGAAGGCTCCAGCCAAAGCACGTTTCCGCTCAGCGACACCTCTTCCACTTCTCCCGCCGCGATCACATGCGCGTGTTTGACGATCTCGATGTGCTCCCCCACCTTGAGCGATCCCCAGTCGGAAACCGTTGCGGCGTGTGCGATGCGCTTGGACATAACAGTCCCGCGTGCCTTCATTGAACCTCTACCCCTTTGTGGATGTTCTCTGTATCTATATTCGTGAATTTCAACCGGCATGCCCATGACGTCATTGGCATGGACAGGCCGTACCCTCTTAGTTCTACTACACTCGGGCCACCCGGGAGTGAGTTGTCGCACACTATTTCCCGGGAGGCCCAAAATGTTAACCTCTCCGATGCCTTTATTCGGCGTCAGGCAAGGATTCCAACAGCGGATTCGACGGCGGTACGCACCCGATCGCCGGCCAGGAGCCGGTCCGCGGCCTCCAGCTCCGGGGACAGGAACCGGTCTGTCCCGGGTCCGTCGACGACGTCACGTAGCACCGCGAGGACGGCGGCACCCGCAGGACCCGGCGTGAGCTTCCCACCCGAGCTGGCTGTGCGGATGTCCAGCGCCCGGCACGCCGTGACGAGTTCGATGGCCAGGACCCGGCGCAGGTTGTCAACAGCTTTGCGGAGCTTGCGGGCAGCGTGCCAACCCATGGACACATGGTCCTCCTGCATTGCAGAGCTGGGGATCGAGTCCACCGAGGCGGGCACCGCAAGGCGCTTGTTGTCCGAAACCAACCCGGCCTGCGTGTACTGGGCGATCATCATGCCCGAGTCCACGCCAGGGTCGTCAGCGAGGAACGCCGGCAGGCCGTGGGAGCGCGCGGGATCCAACATGCGGTCCGTGCGGCGCTCCGCAATGGAGGACAGGTCCGCGACGGCGATGGCCAGGTAATCCAGGACATAGGCCACCGGAGCGCCGTGGAAGTTTCCGTTGGAGGACACCCGCCCGTCCGGCAGGACCACCGGGTTGTCGATGGCGGCTGCCAGTTCCCGTGACGCCACGAGGGCGGCATGGTCCAAGGTGTCACGGACAGCTCCGGCCACCTGGGGCGCGCAGCGCAGCGAGTAGGCATCCTGTACTCGGGAGTCGCCTTCCTTGTGCGAAGCGACGATCGCGGAGTTGGACAGGACGCGCAGCATGTTGTCCGCGCTGGCAGCCTGCCCCGGGTGGGGGCGAAGGGCTGCGTGCAGTTCGGGCAGGAACACCTGGTCGGTGCCAAGCAGCGCCTCGACACTGAGCGCGGCGGTGATGTCCGCCGTCGTGGTCAATTCACGCAGGTCGGCGATGGCCATAAGGAGCATCCCCAGCATGCCCTCGGTGCCGTTGACCAGGGCGAGGCCTTCCTTTTCGGCCAGGGTCACCGGTTCGATGCCGTGCTCGGCGAGCAACTGGGACACCGGCGGAGTGTCTGCGGCGCCGTACAGGGTACCGTCCGGGCCGGTCGCCTCGCCCTCGCCCATCAGCACCAGCGCGCAGTGGGACAGTGGTGCGAGGTCGCCGGAGCAGCCCAGGGAGCCGAACTCGCGAACCACCGGGGTGATTCCGGCGTTGAGGACATCCACCATGGTCTGCAGGACCACCGGACGAACGCCGGTACGGCCGGACGCGAGGGTCTTGGCACGCAGGAACATGATGCCGCGCACCACTTCACGCTCTACGGCGGGGCCCATGCCTGCGGCGTGGCTCCGGATCAGCGACTTCTGCAGCTGCGTACGGAGTTCACCGGGGATGTGGCGGTTGGCCAGGGCACCGAAGCCGGTGGAGATGCCGTACGCCGGAATGTCGCTGTGGGCCAGGCCGTCAATGTGGGCACGGACCTTGGCGACGGTGTCGAGGGCTTCCTGTGAGATGGTCACCTTGGCGTTGTGGCGCGCGACGGCGACAACGTCCTCAGGCGTGACGCCACTGGAGCCGAGGGTGACGGTTCCTTGTTCGTGGGTTGTTAGTGTCACAGTTCTCACTTGCCTTCTGCCATGGGGATGCGGACGCCGCGTTCCTTCGCGACCTCGATGGCTCGGTCGTAGCCGGCGTCGACGTGGCGGATGACGCCCATGCCGGGGTCGTTGGTCAGCAGCCGTTCGAGCTTCTGCGCGGCGAGGTCGGTGCCGTCGGCCACGGAGACTTGGCCGGTGTGGATGGAACGGCCGATGCCAACGCCGCCTCCGTGGTGGATGGAAACCCAGGTGGCGCCCGAGGACGCGGCGGTCAGGGCGTTCAGCAGCGGCCAGTCCGCGATCGCGTCCGAGCCGTCCTTCATGGCCTCGGTCTCACGGTACGGGGAGGCCACCGAGCCCGAGTCCAGGTGGTCCCGGCCGATCACGATCGGGGCCTTGACCTTGCCCTCCTTCACCAGCTGGTTGAACAGCAGCCCGGCCTTGTGGCGCTCACCGTAGCCCAGCCAGCAGATCCGCGCCGGCAGGCCCTCGAACTCCACCCGCTCGGCGGCGGCGTCGATCCACTTGTGCAGGTGCGTGTTCTCCGGGAACAGCTCCTTGATCGCCTCGTCCGTGACGCGGATGTCCTCCGGGTCCCCGGACAGCGCCACCCAGCGGAACGGGCCCAGGCCCTCGCAGAACAACGGACGGATATACGCCGGGACGAAGCCCGGGAACTCGAACGCGCGCTCGTAGCCGCCCTTGCGCGCTTCATCGCGGATGGAGTTGCCGTAGTCGAACACCTCCGCGCCGGCGTCCTGGAACTCCACCATCGCCTGCACGTGCTTGGCCATGGACGTCTGGGCCTTCTTCGTGAAACCCTCCGGATCGGCCTCGGCCTCGCGGTGCCACTCCGCCACGGTTATGCCCTCGGGCAGGTAGGACAGCGGATCATGCGCACTGGTCTGGTCCGTGACCACATCCACGGTCAGCTCCCCGGCACGGTGCCGACGCAGCAGCTCCGGGAACACCTCCGCGGCGTTGCCCACGTACCCTACCGACCAGCCGCGGCGCTCGGCCTTGGCCTTCTGGACCTTGGCAATCGCGGCGTCCAGATCGGTCTCCACCTCGTCCAGGTAACGCTTGCCGGCGCGGCGACGCAGCCGGGACTCATCGACGTCGACGATCAGGCAGGCGCCGTCGTTCAGCGTCACCGCCAGCGGCTGCGCGCCGCCCATCCCGCCGCAACCACCCGTCAGGGTCAGCGTCCCGGCCAGCGGGCCTTCGGTGGAACCCTCCACCGCAGGAGCGGGGTGGCGGCCCTCGGCCCTGAGCTTGTTTCCCACCGCGGCGAACGTCTCATAGGTGCCCTGCAGGATGCCCTGCGTGCCGATATAGATCCACGAACCGGCCGTCATCTGGCCGTACATCATCAGACCCTCGGCCTCCAGGCGCCGGAACTCCGGCCACGTCGCCCAGTCACCCACCAGGTTCGAGTTCGCCAACAAAACCCGCGGCGCCCACTCGTTGGTCCGGAAAACACCCACCGGCTTGCCCGACTGCACCAGGAGGGTCTCGTCCTTCTCCATGGTCTCCAACGTGCGGGTGATCGCGTCAAACGCAGCCCAGCTCCGGGCCGCGCGGCCGGTACCGCCATAAACCACCAGATCATCCGGACGCTCAGCGACCTCCGGATCCAGGTTGTTCATCAACATGCGCAACGGCGCCTCGGTCTGCCAGGACTTAGCCGTCAGCTCCGTGCCCCGGGCAGCCTTGACCGGGCGGGCTCCAGTAGTGAAATCAGCGGGTGCCATGATGGCTCCTTCATGTCAGTGGATCAGATGGTGCAAAGATCTTCTGTATCCACTAAAGCCCCATTTTTCCGGGCGAGGAACGGGTTTCTGAAGGGTGCTGTCCGGGATTAGAGACAAGGGCACCCGCGCAAATCCACCGACGCAAATCCACCGGCGCGATCCACTGGGCGCAAATCCACCGGCGCGATCCGGGTGCGTCCAGTTGCCTCCCGCGCGAGATGGCATTTAATGCCCATGTTTTTGCCCAACATTGGCGTTAAATGCCATCTCGCGGGGGCGTGGGACGGCTGGGAGCTACTCCACTTCGCCTTCGGTGACCGTCCCCCGCCAGCCACCGGTCTCGACTTCCTGGCCCTCGATGAACTCCTTGAAGCGGCGCAGATCGTGCTGGATTTGGCGGTCATCGAGGCGCAGGGAAGCTCCCAACTTCTCCAGCATTGATTCCGGTTCCCACGTCAGATCGACGGTCACTTTGGTTTCCGTGGCGCTCAAAGCCACGAACGTGACTGTTCCGGAATTCTGGGGTCCCTCGACGCTTTGCCAGGTGATCTTCTCATCGGGAATCTGCTCCACGATCTTTGCGTCAAATTCGCGCCGAACGCCACCAATGTCCATTGTGAAATGCACGGTGGTATCGTCAATTTGCGTCACGGATTCCACGCCTGACATGAACCGGGGAAATTCCTTGAATTGCGTCCACTGGTTATAAGCCTGGCTCAATGGCACGCTGACTTCGATTGATTCCTGTACGTTGGCCATGGCGGAAACACTCCTTCAGATACCGGCTGGCCCTGAAATTTCCGGGCCTAAAATGGCCTTAACTACACGCTATGACTCCGCGCGGAAACGGACAAGGAAAGGTTACCAAAGGCCCCTGAATGACAATCAGCCTGCGGAAGAGCTCGGCCGCCCGTGCAGCCTAATGGACAGTTCGTCCGCAGTTTTTTGGATTCGGGCCGCGAGGGCCGGCCATTGCTCAGGCGGTATTTTCTCTTCCAGGAATGTCACGGCGACTGCCGCGGTTGGCCATCCCAGGTGGTCCGTCACAGCGGCGGCGACGGAGCCGAATCCGGGCGTTACTTCGCCATGTTCCGTGGCGTAACCGCGCATCCGAACCTGGTCCAGGTGCGAGGACAGCGTGGAATACTTCATGATCGGATACTCGGTCTCGTGGCGGAACGTAAATGCCGCTGCGTTGGGGTACAGGGCCCGAACCTGGGACTTGGGCAGCGCGGCCAGGATCGCGCGACCGCTTGCCGTGAGGTGGCTGGGCAGCCGGACGCCGACGTCGGTCACCAACGACGGGCGGTTCTTGGCCCGTTCCTCCACGATGTACAACACGTCCCGGCCGTGCAACACGGCAAGGTGGGCGCTCTCCCCGATTGCATCCACCAGATTGGCTAGAACGGGTCGTCCCAGCCTGGACAGCGGTTCCTGCCGCGAGTAAGCCGAGCTGAGTTCGAAGGCACCAATGCCCAAGCCATACCGCTGTTCCTCATGAAGATGCAGTACAAAGCCGTTCGCTTCCATCACGGCAAGAAGGTGGTACACGCTGGAACGCGGAAGTCCCAGGGTGGCCGCGATCTGCGCAGCCGCCATCGGTCCCCGACGCGAGGCAAGCAACTTAAGGATGCGCAACGTGTTTTCGGCCGCGGGGACCTTAGATGTTGGTTTCGCACCCGGGCTTGGCTTATTCGCGATGGACGGCTCAGTGGTCATGGTTCCTCTTCGAATCGCAGTTCTGGCAGCGCCGACCAGGCAGCACCGCAAAAGGCAGACTCCCCAAGTGTCCGGTATCCCGTACTTAATCGTGGACCCGCGGCGGCCAGCTCGGAAGCAGTACCCAGAAGCGCGTGTCTTGTATGTCAGACAGACTATTACAGGTTCGGACCAACATTCAGGAATGTCCATATATTGATACAAAGTGTCTCGCAATGTGGTCTGCATGCCTAGACTCTTGCCATGAATGACGTCGTGACCCTTCCCCCGTTCGTCAGCGCACAGTGGCTCGCTGCCCACCACTCCGAGGTGGTCGTCGCCGACGCCCGTTGGTACTTGGACGGCAGTTCCGGCCGCGAAGCCTTCGAAGCCGGTCACCTGCCCGGCGCTGTGTTTGTGGACCTCGACCAGTGGCTCTCCGGACCCGGCAGCCCCGAAACGGGCCGCAACCCCCTGCCCGCTCCAGGCGTTTTCGCCGAAGGCATGACGTCCCTGGGCATTTCCAACCACACCCCGGTGGTCGCCTACGACGACGCCGGCGGCGTTATCGCCGCCCGCTTGGTATGGATGCTCCGCGTCACCGGCCACCAGGCGGCAGTGCTCGACGGCGGCATGGCAGCTTGGGCGGGCCCGTTGGAATCCGGCCCTGGACCGTTGGCCGAGCCAGCGGTCGAACCAGCCACACAGCCAGCCATGTTCAAAGCTGCCCCTTGGCCGGATTCCATGCTGGCCGGCATCGACGAACTAGCCCTCCCGGGAGTCACAGTTGCTGATGCCCGGAACGCGGACCGCTTTGAGGGTCGTCAGGACCCAATCGATCCGCGTCCAGGCCACATCCCGGGCGCGGTGAACGTGCCATGCCGCGCCAACTTGGAGCCCTCTGGACGAATCAAGAACACCGAGGAGATCCTCCAGGCCTTCGCGGCCGCGGGAATCGACTCCGCTGAAAAGGTCATCTCCTATTGCGGTTCCGGGGTCACGGCATGCCACAACCTGCTGACCATGGAACATGTCGGCCTGGGCCGCGGCCTGTTGTATGTCGGCGGCTGGTCGCAGTATGGCCACGCACTGGATCGGCCGGTAGAAACCGGTAGATCATCCGCAGTCCGCTCACCAGCCGGTAGAAACCGGTAGATCATCCGCGGTCCGCTCACCAGCCGGTAGAAACCGGTAGATCCTCCGCAGTCCGCTCACCAGCCGGTAGAAACCGGTAGATCCTCCGCAGTCCGCTCACCAGCCGGACAGACCGACCCGCTCGGCAAACCGAGCAGCGGAGCCCACCAGCCGCCGTCGAAACCTTGCGGGCGCCAACAGCCGTCAGACTGTAACTACCACCTTGCCGCGTGCCTTCCCGGCATGGATGTACCGAATGGCTTCGGCCGCCTCGGCGAGCGCGAAGGTCCGGTCGATGGCCGGGCGGACCGACCCGTCCGCCAGGAACTTGGACAAGGCCTGCAAGTGCTGCTGCCCCTCCGTGGACACAAAGGGACGCAGCCGCTGAGCGACAAACGGATTCAACAGGCCCGCCCGCAGGATCCGTCCCATCAATCCAAACAACTTGCCTCCGCCTTCACCACCTACCAGCACCACGGTCCCCCGCGGCACCAACGTCCGCCGGAGCGCGGACAGGGGTCGGTTTCCGGCAGTGTCGATAATGACGTCGAACTGACGCGAGCCGTCAGTGACGTCTGTTCGGGTGTAATCAAGCACATCGTCCGCTCCGAGCGAGCGGACCAGCTCGACCTTGCCCGTACTGCAGACCCCGGTGACGTGGGCACCCAAAGCCTTGGCAAGCTGCACCGCGTAGGACCCAACACCCCCTGCCGCGCCGATTACCAGCACGGACTGACCCGCTTGGACACCGGCTATGTCGCGGAGCGCCTGCAGCGCCGTAACACCGGAAATGGGCGCCGCTGCGGCCTCCTCGAACGACAGTTCGGCAGGCTTCGGCGCAATGCGGTCCTGGCGGGCGACGGCAAACTCAGCGAATGAGCCCTCGCACGTTCCGAAGACCTCGTCGCCGGGCTTGAATTGCGTGACTTTGGCGCCGACGGATTCCACTACGCCGGCCACGTCGCGGCCGCGGATGGGCACGGACGGCTTGCGGAGCCCGTAGCCGACTGCGCGGACCAGGTACGGCTCCCCTGTCATCAAATGCCAGACGCCCATGTCAACGCCGGCCGCACGCACGCGAATCTTCACCTGGTTTTCACCGGGAACCGGTTCGTCGATATCAGCAAACTTCAAAACGTCTGCCGTGCCATAAATGTCCTGGATGATCGCTTTCATTGTTTTTCACTCCTCGCTGTCCGGGTAGTGGAAGACGTCATCGAGCGGCACCGCGAAAACTCGGGCGATCTGGAAGGCCACTTCCAGTGACGGGGAATAACGGCCTTGCTCGATGGCGATGATTGTTTGGCGGGTCACCCCGACGGCGTCCGCCAATTGGGCCTGCGTCATCTCGCCGCGGGCGAATCGCAGGGATCGAATGGAGTTGGTCACACGGGTGGGCTTCACCATGGCTGGAAGCCCCGACGGTAGGCGACGATCTTGGCAACGGAGCTGAGGATAGCCGAGAGAACAAACGCCAAGTAAATGGCGTTGGAAATCCAGAAGTAATCCCATTCCGCCATCGCCATCAGCAGGGCTGCCACACCGCCGATCACCACGAACGACTGGCCGATGTATTCACCAAAGCGGTATATCTCGCGGTCCCGCTGGTCCTTCTTGCCCGCTTCCTTGGGCGAAGCGATTCCGACGACGGCATGCAGCACGATCGACGCCAGGATCGCCCCACCGATCGACCATAGCATCGGCGCAATATACGGAACCTTTGCGAGCGCCTGTCCAGGCGTGGTGCCTGCGATGCTCAGGACCGCGATGAGGTAGGCCGCATAACCTCCCACCGCGGTGAAGCCCATGATCCACGCGCTTTTCTCTTCGAACGGCATCTCCGCTCCTCCGCCCGGCATCGGGGCTGCAGTCTTCGTGATGTCAAAAAAACCTGACACGATCAATGTAAAACTTTCCTTACATTAGGTCAAGAGTCTTTGACTTCAAGAAGGCTGGCGCTACCCTCCCAGGAGCTCAACGCCGCGCGGAACGCCTAGTCGCGTCCGAATCGGGCAAAGCCGGCGTGCAGTTCGCGGACAATGACCGTCGCACTGCCAAGGAGCTTGGCCTTCGCCTTGGATTGGGCCAGCACTTCCTCGCTGGGGTGGCCAAAGATCTCGATGCTCTTCATCCGAATGAGGGGGGCAATGGGCGGGAACTTTGCACCAGCCACGTCCATGTGGAACTTCAGTGATTCCACGTCTTTATGAAAATGCAGGACGCTCATTTCCGATCCGTCCTCCGCGAAATGGACGGAATAGCTAATGATCCTGGGCTCGTTTTCTTCCACGAATTCGGCCAGCTTCGCCATGGCGGTTTTTAGTTCCTCCAACCGCCCGGGGAGGACCTCTGAAGTGTCGAGGTATGCGATGAAATCACCCATGGCGCCGCTCCGTTCGTGCCGATACCCGGAAAGTCCATCACTCTTAATTCTCCGACTGTCTGACATGGAAGACACCAAGACGTCGTGAGGCCAATCACAACCCTTCCGAAAATGATGTGCTGGAAAGCGATCCCTCCCAATGACGAGAAGGTATTTGGCATGCAACAAACAACGCTGTCCCCACAGCAAACATCAAAGGAAACGGCATCAAGCTCCGCCGCCGGCGTCCTCAACCGCGGCCTGAACGTCCGGCACATCCGCTTCATGGCGCTCGGATCCGCGATTGGCACCGGCCTGTTTTATGGATCGGCTTCAGCCATCCAGAAGGCTGGTCCGGCAGTCCTCCTCGCGTACATGATCGGCGGCGCCGCCGTCTTTATGGTGATGCGGGCACTGGGCGAGATGGCCGTCCGACACCCCGTCTCCGGTTCGTTCGGGCAGTACGCCAGCCGCTACCTCGGCCCGCTGGCCGGCTTCGTGACCGGCTGGACATACGTCTTCGAAATGGCAATCGTAGCCATTGCCGACGTCACTGCCTTCAGCATTTACATGGGTTTCTGGTTCCCGCAGGTAGACCGCTGGATCTGGGTATTAGCCATCATCTTCTTCCTTGGCGCCATCAACCTGCTGAGCGTCAAAGTGTTCGGCGAACTTGAATTCTGGTTCTCCCTCATCAAAGTGGCCGCGATTATCGCCATGATCATCGGCGGAGCTGCAATCGTCGCCTTTGGCTTCCAAACGGCCGACGCCGGTGCTGCGGCAAGCGTTGCGCCTGGCCTGGGGAACCTGGTGGAGCACGGTGGCCTGTTCCCCAATGGCTTCGGCGGGCTCCTGGCCGCGTTCGCCGTCGTAATGTTTGCGTTCGGCGGGATCGAGACGATCGGCATCACGGCAGGCGAGGCCGCCGACCCCAAGAAGGTCATCCCGCAGGCCGTCAACACCGTCCCCGTACGTGTGCTGCTGTTCTACGTGCTGACCCTGGGCGTGCTGATGTCCCTGTTCCCGTGGAACGAGATTGGCACCAACGGAAGCCCATTCGTGCAGATCTTCGACGGCCTGGGCATCCCCGCCGCGCCGCACATCCTCAACGCAGTGGTAATCACCGCGGCCCTGTCGGCGATCAACTCGGACATTTTCGGCGCGGGCCGCATTCTGTTCGGTCTCGCCCAGCAAGGCCACGCGCCGGCGTCGTTCGGCAAGGTGTCGCGGAACGGCGTGCCGTGGATGACCGTGGTGATGATGGGCGTGATCCTGCTGGTAGGCGTGGTCCTCAACGCGGTGATCCCGGAGGATGTGTTCCTGGTCATCGCCTCCATCGCAACCTTCGCCACGGTGTGGGTGTGGGTCATGATCCTGGCGTCCCACGTTGCCATGAAGCGCGAGATCGCTCGGAAGGGCCTGCCGGCGTCGGAGTTCCCGTCCCCGCTCTGGCCGTTGTCTTCTGTGCTGACCATCGCCTTTATGGCCATGGTGATCGCCGTTCTGGGCTTCTTCGAGGACACCCGCGTGGCCTTGTATGTTGGTGGCACCTGGTTGGGGCTCTTGGTTGTGGCTTACCGCTTGTGGGTCCGCGGTAACGGCCGACGCCGGGCCGAACTTGTGGACGAAACGGGCACCATTCCAGTGGTCACCGAGCGCGCCTAGCCCCGCCACCCCCCTAGTCGCACCCCCGCCTCAACCTCCGCGAGATGGCATTTGATGCCAATGTTTACGCAAAACATTGGCATCAAATGCCATCTCGCGGGGTGTTTTAACGGGCGGACCAGCCGCCGTCCATCGTGTAGCTGGCGCCGGTGACCATGCCGGCGTCGTCGGAGGCCAGCCAGGCTGCAAGCGACGCAACTTCTTCCGGCTCCACCAACCGCTTGACGGCGGACTCGGTCAACATGACCTTGGCCAATACTTCGGACTCCGGGATCCCGTGAAGCCGGGCCTGATCGGCGATTTGCTTCTCCACCAACGGCGTACGCACATACCCGGGGTTGATGCAGTTGGATGTCACCCCGTGTGGTCCGCCTTCCAACGCCGTCACCTTGCTGAGCCCCTCCAAGCCATGCTTCGCCGAGACATATGCACTCTTGAAGGCGGAAGCGCGGAGACCGTGGACCGAGGAGATGTTGATGATGCGGCCAAATCCGTTCGCATACATGTGCGGCAGGCAGGCCCGGATCAAGAGGAACGGAGCTTCGAGCATCAGGCCCAGGATCCTCCTGAAGTCCTGAGGCTCGAACTCCTCGATGGGTGACACCTTTTGGATGCCCGCGTTGTTGACCAGGATGTCGCAGTCCAGGCTCAGTGCAGCCAGGGAATCGGTGTCCAGCAGGTCCACCGTCCAGGCCGTGCCGCCCAACTCGTCGGCGAGGGCCGCCGCTCCAGAGGCATCGACGTCGGCCACTACTACCTTGGCGCCCCGGGCAGCGAGCGTTCGGGCGCAAGCGGCCCCAATGCCGCTTGCGCCACCAGTGACCAGGGCCTTGCGGCCGTTCAGGGTGTTGTCCATCAAACCTTTGTCCTGTCTCTGTCTGCGGCACGCGAGGTATACGCTGCCGGATTGGCCCAACTTTGGACGGCTGGCTACCGAATTCCCCGCGTGAGGACCCGTGGAGGGCCTCAAAGTTGGGCCAGTTTTCCCCAGCTAGCTACCGGGTCACCAGCCCATGGCGCTGGGCGTCTGCCGTGTCCACGTCCTCCAAGGCAATGCCCTTGGTCTCGCGAAGGGTTAGTACCACCACGGCCGTGATCGCGCAGGCGACCACTAGGTAGATCGCGGTTGGAAGCCAGGAGTTGGTGTCCTTGAGCCACTGCGTTGCCAGCAGCGGGGCCAGCGAACCGGCGAAGATCGAGGTGACCTGCGAGCCCAGGGAAACACCGGAGTAGCGCATCCGCGTGGGGAACAGTTCGGACATAATGGCCGGCTGGCCCGCATACATGAAGGCGTGGAGGACCAGGCCGATGGTCACCGCCAGTACGATCACCACGGCGTTCTGGGTGTCGAACATCGGGAACGCGATGAATGGCCACACCGCACCGGCAACGGCGCCCACCAGGTACACCGGCTTCCGGCCCCAGGAATCCACCAAGCGGCCCACCTGCGGAATCACAATGAAGTGGATGACGTGGGCGATCAGGAGTGCAAGCAACAACGACGACGTGTCGTACTTGTGGACGCTCTTGAGGTAGACAATGGCGAAGCTGACCACCAGGTAGTACATGATGTTCTCCGCGAAACGGAGCCCCATGGCCTGCAGGATTCCCTTGGGATATTTGCGAATCACCTCGCCAACGCCGTAGCTAACGGCCTTTTCCTGCTCAACCTGGGCCTTGGCCTCGAGGAAGATCGGCGCCTCGGTGACGTGGGTGCGGATGTAGTAGCCAACAAATACGATGACCGCGGAAAGCCAGAAGGCCACGCGCCATCCCCAGCCAAGGAAGTCGGCGTTGCTGAGGACCTTGGACATGATGAACAGGACGAGTGTTGCCAGCAGGTTGCCAACCGGAACGGCAGCCTGTGGCCAGCTGGACCAGAACGCACGCGAACGGTTAGGGCTGTGTTCTGCGACAAGGAGCACGGCGCCGCCCCACTCGCCGCCGAGTGCGAAGCCCTGGATAAAGCGCAGGGCCACCAAGAGTGCCGGCGCCAGATAGCCAAGTTCAGCGAAACCGGGCAGGCAGCCCATCAGGAACGTGGAAACTCCCACAATGACGATGGTTAGCTGCAGCGTGGGCTTACGGCCCAGCTTGTCGCCGATTTGGCCGAACACGATGCCACCCAGCGGGCGGGCCACGAATCCAACGGCATAGGTTAGGAACGCCTGGATCACTCCATCCAGCTCGTTGCCTGTGCTGGGGAAGAAGTACTTGCCGAACACCAGCGTGGCGGCCGTTGCGTAAAGGAAGAATTCGTACCATTCGACCACCGTGCCCACCATGGAAGCGGCGACGATCTTTTTGAGTCCGGCACCTTTCCCGGCGGACCCGGCATTTGTTGCGGAGCGTTGTCCTACGCTCATGTCCATCTCCTTGGGTGTCTCCGTCGACACGTGCTGTGATCCACAACACGGAATGCTCCACTGAGTATTTCTGCATATTCACTGGTCCTCAATGGCCAAAAAGGCACCAAGCCTGTGCAGAATTGCAGATATGAACCCAAATCCAGACGACCTGCTGGTCCTCCTTGCCGTCTCCCGCTCCGGCAAATTTACGACGGCGGCGCAGGCCTTGGGCTTGAACCACACCACGGTGTCGCGCAGGATAGCGGCCCTTGAGAAGGCGCTCGGCGGCAGGGTCCTGGCCCGCGCGGCGGGAGGATGGGAGGTGACGGAACTAGGTGCGGAGGCCGTAGCCGTCGCCGAGCGGGTGGAAGCGGCGGTGGGCACGCTGGGAGGTTCCGATGAGACACCCGACCCGATTACCGGCGTCGTACGCATGACGGCGACCGATGGGTTCAGCGCCTATATCGCGGCACCCGCGGTCGCCCGGCTGCGGCGGGACCATCCTGGACTCAGCGTGGAAATCATCACGGTGACGCGACGCGCCCTCCAGCAAAGGTCCGGCCTGGACATCGAAGTGGTGGTGGGTGCGCCGCAGGTCCACCGGGCGGAGGCCTTTGAGTTGGGCGAGTACATGCTGGGCATGTATGCGTCCCGGGCGTACCTGGCGGACCGTGGCAATCCACGGAGCATCAAGGAGCTCACGGAACACCAGCTGGTGTACTTCGTGGATTCAATGCTGCAAGTGGACGACCTTGATGCGCCGCGGCGGCTGGTCCCCTCCATGCGCGACGGCCTGAGCTCCACGAACGTGTTAGTCCACGTCGAGGCTACGCGCGCTGGAGCCGGGGTTGGCTTCCTGCCGTGCTTTATGGCCGATCTACACCATGATCTGGTGCGGTTGCTCCCCGAGACCTTCGCGGAGCTGCTCCCCTACTGGATGGTCCTCCGCCCGGACGCCATGCGCCGCCCCGCTGTGGCCGCCGTCGTGCGGGCCATCCGTGAGCAAATGGCGGTCCATAAGGAGGCGTTGATGGGCCGTGGCCGTGAGGCTAGGGGTGGGTAAGGGAACCCACTGCTTCGCCCGGCCGATTAGCCGGGCGAAGCCAGCGCATTGTGGGCCCGCTAGCCTGCCTGCGAGCAGAACTGGTTGTACGTGGATACGCCCTTCTCGTATTCGGGCCGCAGTTCCTCAAGTTTGGCCTGGTCCGTTTCTTTCTTGATGGACTCGTCCAAGAACTTGAGGATGCCCCGTAGTGCCGGCTTAAGGTCGTCCGATGCAACAGCCTCAACGGGACGGATGGCGTTGGCCAGGCGCGTGGTTCCTGCCTTGCCGGTATTGGAACCTGCCGGAGTGGACACCACAAGGTTGACCCGTTCGCAGGTTTCCTGGTTGCTAAGTTTGGTGGGCGAGCAGGCCGTAGCGGAGAGGGCAAGGCCCGCGGCAAGCACGGTAATGGCGAGTTTTTTCATTATTTCCTCGATAGTCGACTCGGTTGATTGTAAGCAGAGTCGGGTGAATGCCGCCTTTCCAGGCTCGGCTATGACGCCTCCCCGGGTGCCGGATCTTCCGGGAGCTGCGGATCGTGCCGGACCTTGGCGCCAACAGCGAAGGCACGCACCTGGTGGTCCTGCCACAGATGCGCCGGAACGGCGCCGCCCAGGAGAGTCCGAACCAAAGCGGGATCATCCGGCAACGGTTGATGGCTACCGGCGATGATGATGTTCCCGTACCTGCGCCCCTTAAGCATCGCGGGGTCGGCGATGATCACCGTGTGTTCGAACACGTCGGCAATGGTGGCGGCATCCTCCCTGGCGCTCTTCAGGTCCGGAGAATCCCCCGAGTTGACCACATACACTCCTCCAGGCGCCAAGACGCGATCAGCGTGCTCAACGAATTCGCGCGTGGTCAGGGCGCGGGGAGTAAACGCACCAGAGAAGACATCACGAATAATCAGGTCGCGCGTTTCCGGAGTGAGCGACTCGGTGACCTGACGAGCCTCGCCCACCCGGATCCGCAGCAGCGGCGCCTTCGGGAGCTCGAACCAGTCACGGACATACCCGGCCAGTTTGCCGTCCAGTTCAACGACCACCTGGCGAGCATCGGGATAGGCCGCGTGCACATAACGTGCCATGGAGCAGGCGCCACCACCCAGGTGCAGGGCCCGAAGTTTGGGCTTATCCAGCTGCGGCCAGCGGGATTCCACCAGCGCCGCGATCCAGCGCATGTACTCAAAATCCAGGAACAGGGGGTCGGCGAGGTCGATGTGCGAGCTCATCACGCCGTTGATCTTCAACAGCCAACCGTTTGAATTGTCCGGGTCCTGGAGCAACTCGCAGTCACCGGTATCGATGTAGTAAATGCCCTGAACCGGCCCCGCCGCATTGGCGCTGGCGGGCGCATCGCTGAGTGCCGCCGTCGTCCTTCCGATGGGCCTCCCGGAGCTCTTGCCGCTCCTGCCACGCTTAGCCATTGCAGCAGCCTCCTCGTCTCCCCTCAACCCTAGTGGAGACTGTGCGCACCCAGGCACGGGCCGCTGATTCATACTAGAAACTAAGGGTACTTATTATTGGATGTTAACCATAAACGCCCATCAGTTGGCCAAGGAGGGTTCCGATGGCAAAGCACGGAGACGTATCCCAACGGGAAGCAGTCAAGGACACCCCGACTGCCGAGACCAGTACAGCCAAAGCTGACGTCGCGCCCGAACCCGACGACGCGCGGAAGCCGGATAGCCCAACGGACATCACCAAACCTTGGTGGATGTACATCCTCAAGAAGACTTTGCGGGAATTCTCCAGCGATCAATGTCCGGACCTTGCCGCTTCCCTTACTTACTACGGCGTGTTGTCGATGTTCCCTGCCCTGCTGGCGCTGGTATCGCTTCTGGGAGTTTTTGGGCAAGCCGAAAGGACCACGGCCGCCATTCTGGATTTGGCCCAGGGAATTGCGCCAGGATCCTCGATGGAACTCATACGCCAACCGGTGGAGGAATTGACCAAATCAACCACGGCCGGACTGACGTTCTTCATTGGTCTAGCCGTGGCTTTGTGGTCGGCGTCTGGATATGTTGGCGCCTTTGCGCGGGCAATGAACCGGATTTACGAAGTGGACGAGGGGCGCGGTTTCATCAAGCTTCGCGGCACAATGCTCGCGGTCACGGTCGTCACCGTGGTTATGGTGGCAATCCTGGCCAGCCTGTTGGTTGTGACCGGACCTATTGCAGAGGCTGTTGGCAATCTCATAGGGCTCGGCAAAGCATTCCAAAGCGCGTGGGACCTGGCAAAGTTACCCGTGGTCATAGTGCTCGCGATCATGTTGATCGCCATCCTTTACTACGCGACGCCTAATGTGAAGCAGCCCAAATTCCGTTGGATGAGCATCGGTTCATTCATTGCACTGGTCATTTTCATGTTGTCGTCGCTGGGCTTCGGTTTTTATGTGGCGAATTTCAGCAACTACAACAAAACCTACGGCGCGATCGCTGGCGTGATCGTACTGTTGCTGTGGCTTTGGATCACGAATATGTCCCTGCTATTCGGTGCCGAACTCGACGCCGAGATGGAAAGGGGCCGACAGTTGCAGGCTGGCATCGAGGCGGAGGAAACACTTCAGTTGCCGCCAAGGGACACAAAACTCAGCAAAAAGCTCCAGGATCGCGAGGAGGAGGACATTGCCTACGGGCGCGACCTCCGCGAGCAGTACAGCCGAGACAATGAAACCAGCCAGGACGGCCGGGACGGCCGGCGCGACGGCGGCAAGGAGTAAACGGCTGCCTGCACGACGGCGGCAGGTGTGACCGCGGCGGGGACTAAACGGCGGCCGGCGCGACGGCGGCAAGGAGTAAACGGCTGCCGGCACGACGGCGGCAGGCGTGACCGCGGCAGGGACTAAACGGCGGCAGGCCCGACGGCGGCAGGTACTAAACGGCGGCAAGCGCGACGGCGGCATCGACTAGGCGACGCTAACTGTCCCCGCCTTAGCGCACCCGCGCCAGGGCGAAGCCGTCCCAGCCTTTGCTGCCGACGGTCTGGATGGCAGTGGCGTCGAGTCGCTCGTCCCGGCCCATCATTTGGAGCGCGGAGACGATTCCCGGCGCGTTCACCTCGTCCCTGGACGGCTCAAGGATGGCACCGTCCCAAATGACGTTGTCCATCACGATCGCGGTCCCGGACCTGCCAAGCCGGATCGCCCAGTCCAGGTAATTGGCGTCGTTTTCCTTGTCCGCGTCGATGAACACAAAGTCGAATGGCCCTTCGCGCTCCACCTCGGACACCAAGGTAGGCAGGGTGTCCAGGGCCGCACCAACCCGGATGTCCACTTTGTCGCCCAAACCGGCTGCGTCCACATTCGCCCGGGCCACGCCAGCATGGAAAGGCAAGTATTCGCACGTGACCAACCTGCCGTCGTCGGGAAGTCCCTGGGCCATCCAAATGGTGCTGAACCCGGCCAAGGTTCCAATCTCCAAAACCCTGCGGGCGCCTGACAGCTGGACCAGCATCTTGAGCAGCTTGCCTGCGTTGGGCGCCACTTCGATAGGTGGCATCCCGGCGTCGACGGCGGACTGGACCGCCCGCTTGAGCGAGGCGTCCGGATGAACGACGACGTCGGACAAGTACCGCTCAACGGCCACCCAGCCTGGCTGGGCCACATGTTCGATCATGCGCCCAGTCTGGCACCTAGCTACGACTCGGCGATAGCATTTTCCAGCCGTTCGACCTTTCCCGTGAGCTCGCCGGTGTAACCGGGGCGGATGTCCGCTTTGATCACTAGGGAGACTCGGCTGCCGTACTTGCCCACAGCTTCAGTGGCCCGCTTGACGACATCGAACACCTCATCCCATTCGCCTTCGATGGTGGTGAACATGGCGTCCGTCCGGTTGGGCAGGCCCGAATCCCGCACGATCTTGACTGCGGCGGCCACTGCGTCGTGGACAGATCCATCTTCCGAGTAGCCTGCGCCTTCAGCGGAGGCAGGGCGGCCCGAGGGAGCAACAGAAAATGCAAGCAACATGAGCCCAGTGTTTCATGGGGCCGTGTCACAATAGCCGCTACTAAAAAGTAACCCGAGGACCAGCCGTCGGCGTTGCTACTCTGACAGCATGGACCGTCCCCTTGAACGCAGACCGCTGCGCGCGGACGCGGCCCGCAACGTGGACAAGATCATCACGGCAGCGCGGCAGTGCTTCCGCGAGCAGGGCCCCGACGTACCTTTGCAGACCATCGCTGCGACCGCCGGCGTCGGTCCGGCAACGCTTTTCCGGAACTTCGCGGACAAGGAACAGTTGGTCCTCGCGGCGCTGTCGCGCCAGCTCCGCCTCCACGTCGACCCCGTGGTGGAGGAAGCCCTTGGCGGGATGGACGCCGCGGAAGGGCTGTTTAAGGTAATCGACGCCGTGATGAAGGTCGCCAGCGAGGACGCCAACCTGCTCGACGCCGTCGCTGGCCGCCGCGGCCTGCTCACCGGTATCACGGGCGGCTTGATTGATGGGATCGGCGTGCTGCTGGTCCGCGGGCAGGGCCAGGGTTCGCTTCGCCGGGACATCACCCTGGAGGACATGGTCCGCATCGTCGCCATGCTGATCGGTGCCGTGGACACCATGGAGCCGGGTTCCCGGTCCTGGGACCGCCCCGTGGCACTCATGGAGGACGCGATTCGCGCGGTGCGTCCCGACCGGGAACTGCCGCCGCAGACCCCCATCCCGGGCCTCGCACTTTAGCTTCAGCGGGAGTACCTCCCGGGGCTGCCGTGTCCGGATGCGCAACTGCTGCGACAGGAATCGAGTACCAGTTACTCGTGTCCAAGGCGACACAAGGGCGTTGTACTGGGATGTATGCGCAAACTGCGTAACGGCACCGCACGTGCCGCAACGGTCCCAGTTCCGGTGGCGGGAAGTCCGACGGCTGGAGGTCCGACGGCGGCGGAAGGCCCGGTTGCGGCTGTCGCAGCTGTCCTCACGGCCGCACTGATACTCAGTTTCCTCATTCTGGGATCCATGCCGCGCGCTTCAGCAGACTCCAAGCCCGTCAACCCGAACGACCCAAGGACGCCCGTCACCGTGACGGCCGATGCCCTGCCGACGGTGCAAGTCGACGGCGTGGTGTGGCAACAGGCCATCATCGGCAACACCGTGTACGCGGTGGGCAGTTTTGGCACTGCCCGCCCGGCCGGTGCCGCTCCGGGGGCGCAGACCGTGCCCCGGAAAAATATCCTGGCTTTCAATCTGCAGACTGGTGCCCTGATCCCCGGTTTTGCGCCGACGCTGAATGCACAGGGACTCACGGTCACACCGTCACCGGATAAGTCCCGGCTCTACGTGGGTGGGGATTTCACTTCCGTCAGCGGCCAGACACGCAATCGCATCGTGGCGCTTGACCCCGGCACCGGCGCGGTGATCGCCGGTTTCGCGCCAAAGGTGAACGGCTCAGTCAGGGCCATCGTGACATCCGGCACCACGGTGTACGTGGGCGGCAACTTCACCACTGTGGGGACCACCGCCCGAAACCGCTTGGCAGCCATGAACTCCACCAACGGCGTGTTGTCGGATTGGAAACCGAACGCCCAGGGCGGCAAAGTCAACGCTTTGGTCCTGTCCCCGGACAACAAGAAGATCGTGGCCGGGGGACACTTCACCTCGCTCAACGGTTCCGCCAAGCCCGGATATGGGCTTGGCGGCTTGGACGCCGTGACCGGCGCCAACCTCGCCACGCCAGTTAACGACGTCGTGCGGAACGCCGGAGACAGTTCGGCCATCACCTCACTGACCACCGACGGTACCAATTGGTACGGAACCGGCTACGACTTCGGCGGAACGGGCAATTTCGAGGGTTCATTCTCGGGGCTGTGGACCACTCTGGGCATCAAATGGCTGGAGGACTGCCACGGCGACTCCTACAGCATCTTCGCCGGCAGCACTGCCAACTACCTAGTGGGCCATCCGCACTATTGCGGCAACCTTGGCGGATTCCCGGACACAAACCCTCAAAGCTGGCATCGAGCCCTCGCATTTGGTCGGGAACCCACCCGTACCTTGATCAAGGACACCCACGGCTACCCCAGCTTCACGGGACAACCTTCGCCGGAACTATTGGTGTGGTTCCCGGACCTGGACACGGGCACGGCCACAGGTCAAGGCCAGGGCCCGTGGACTGTCACAGGGAATAGCCAATATGTGGTGATGGGCGGCGAGTTCCTGAACGTCAATTTCAAAGGCCAGCAGGGCTTGGTGCGCTTTGCGCTGTCCTCGATCGCACCCAACAAGGAAGGCCCACGGTCCTCGGCGGACTCCATCAATCCGTCGCCCTCTTCCCCCGCAACTGGACAGATCCGCGTGCGCTGGCAGTCCAACTGGGACCGCGACAACGCCAACTTGACGTATCAGGTCTTCCGGGATGGCGTAGTTGTCAACACCCAGGCAAAGTCAACAACCTTCTGGAACCGCCCCACACTGGAGTTCCTGGATATCGTGGCACCGGGGTCCACCCACAGCTACCGGATCGTGGTCAAAGACCCCTTCGGCAATGCCAAGTCATCCACGACGGTGAGCTTCAAAGCCAAGTAGTCTTCCCGGAAGCCGAGTAGTCCCAGGGTCTCGCATGAGCTATCCCGGCCCGGCGCGTCTTCGGCAGGCGTACTGAGAGCGACGCCGCTGCAGTACGATTTCCGGGGAAGGACGCACATCCATGACTGTTCGAAGCGCTGGAATCCTGCTGTACAGGCGAACGGAGAACTCCGAGGTAGAGGTGTGGATCGCCCACATGGGCGGACCGTTCTGGGAGCACAAGGAAAGCCACTCCTGGTCCATCCCCAAGGGTGAATACCTCGACGACGAGGACGCCTTCCTGGCTGCGCAACGCGAGTTTGCCGAAGAGATGGGCAACCCCGTGCCTCCAGCGGATTACCACGAACTGGGAGCTTTCAGGCAGCCCTCCGGCAAAGTCATCACCGTGTTCACTGCTGAAACCGACTTCCAGCCGGAACGGATCGTCAGCAACACCTTCCCCCTGGAGTGGCCCAAAGGTTCCGGAACCATCCAGGATTTCCCGGAGATCGACCATGCTGAATGGGTATCTGCATCCGAGGCCATCAACAAGCTGGTCAAAGGCCAGCTGCCGATCCTCGATGCGCTGATGCTCCACATCCAAGCCCGATGACGTAGTGCAGGAAATACGTGCCGCCGCAACTGGGAGTTCTCCCCATCGACCCAACCCGCCGCCGGCAGTAACCTCGGCACCATGGACATTCTTCTGGGCAGGTACGACTACTACGACAGCGGCGCCACGGCTGCCGCGGTCTTCGGCTTTATGCTGATCTACTTTGTGGTGATCTTCGGAATCGTCGGCCTTCTCTACATGGGCATCTTCACCAAAGCGGGCCGCCCGGCGTGGGAAGCATTCGTCCCGTTCTATAACGGTTTCCGACTGGTGCAGATCGCGGGACGGCCCGGATACTGGTTCCTCTTTTTGTTGATTCCGTTCGTCAACATCGTGTTTGCCATCATCGTTTTGAACGACCTCGCCAAATCTTTCGGCAAGGATTCGGGCTACACGGTAGGCCTGGTCCTGCTCCCCATCGTCTTCGTCCCCATGCTGTCCTACGGCTCCGCGCGTTACCTGGGCCCGGCCGCGGCCTGGCAGCAGCCTCAATATGGGCCTGGCTACGGCAACGCACCATACCCACAGCAGCCTTATCAGCAGCCCTACCCTCCCCAGCCCTACGGGCAGCAGCCCCAGCAGCCGTACCCGCCCCAGCCCTACGGGCAGCAGCCCCAGCAGCCGTATGGCCAGCAGCCGTACAGCAACAACCCGCATAACCCCACGCCGCCGTCGAGCTAGCCGCCGCCCCGGCACGCCGTCGAGCTAGCCGCCGCCCGGGCCCGCCGCCGTCGAGCTAGCGGCCTCCCGGCCCCGCGGACGTCGTACCTAACGCAAGCCGCCGTCGAGCTAGCCGCCGCCCGGGCGCGCCGACGTCGTACCTAACGCAAGCCGTCGTCGGGCTCAGAGCCCGACGACGGCCGCACTATTTAACCAGCCGGCCGACGATCTGGCGCGCCAGGATGCGGTCTATGCCGGGCAGCCCGGAGAGTCGGAGCGTCCAGCGCCGCGCAAGAAGCTGGATCCGGCTGGCGGGAAGGAACGACGACGCCGCACGCCGTCCCACCGCCTGGGTTTCCTCCACGATGGGCCGCCACTGTTGCTGGTAGTCGTCGAGGGCCGCTTCGATCTCGCGGCTGGACGCGCCTTCCGGCAGGGGTTGGAGGACGTCGGCCAACAGTGCCGCCCCCGCGACGGCGAGGGAAGCGCCCTGGCCCGCGAGCAGGGATACCGCCTGGCACGCATCGCCGATGAGCACTGCCCGGCCCTTGTGCCATTGGGGCATGGCAACCTGCGCCACTACATCGTCATAAGGGTCCTCCGGACACAGCTCCAGCAGTCCCTCGCCAATCGGCCCGATCCCGGCAAAGGTGTCCTGGAGCCTTTGGCGCGTTCCGTTCGCAGCGGCGCCGTCGGAATCCCGATACACCAGGAACGCCGCCGTTCGCCCGTCCCGCAAGGTGTACAGCCCTACCTGACGATCGATGGTGTCCGTGAGGATAAAGCGACCCTCGAAACGCTCCCCCAAGTCAGGATCCCGCACGATGTACGCGGCCGTCCGCATGCCGAGCGGCCGCAGAAATTGCTCCTCGGCGCCGAAAATCGCAGCCCTAACCGCCGAGTGGATTCCGTCGGCTCCCACCAGGAGGTCCGCCTCCAGCGTCATTTTGGCTTGCTGCCCGTTCCGGGACGTTGAAAACTCGACGCCGGGACCGCCGTCGTCGGCCCATATCCTCACCGGTGTGGCGCCGTAGTGGAGCCTGACACGACCGGACGGGACGTCGTCGAGCGCCGCAACGCAGGCGAGTTCGACGTCGGGGCGGAGCAGGCTGAGCAGCTTGCCTCCCGCTATACGAGCGAACTGTTCGTAGCCGAAACGGGCTGTTGTCCGTCCCTCGGAGTCGATGTAATCCGCTGAGTCAACTCGGTACGCCGTTTCCAGAAGCCGCGGAAGCAGGCCGATCGTGTCCGCCGCGGCGTAGCCCGGGCCAAAGAAATCCATCATGTAGCCGTCGGGGCGCGGCGCCTGCGAGCGCTCCACGACGTCCACCTCCCAGCCGGCGAGCCCCAGCTGGCGGGCGGCCACCAGTCCCGCGATGCCGGCCCCGACGACGATCGCCCTCATTTCGCCTTCTCCATTCCTGTCGCGGGAACAAGCAGCCGATTGAGGATGGGGATGATGGATACCGCACTGAGTGGTCCCTTTCTGGTTTCATGTGCCGTACCTCTTACTTCGGCTGCATCAGGAGAGCTTGTAATTCGATCCCGCGAGTCGAGGGTCCGGTGCAGCATGATGCCATCGAGTGCCGCGGCAAGGACCGCTGCGACCACCTCAGCGTTGGGTTGGCCCCTGTCAGCGAGCCACGCAGCTAGCCAGCCGCGGAACTCTTCCAGCAGAGCAACCACCCTGTCACGAAGGGCGGGGTCGCGGGCTGCCGCGAGATAGAGCTCCACCGCGACGACACTGCTTTGCGCGTGTGCGTCTTGGGCGTCCGATGCGGCTTGGGCGTCATGGTCGTCCAGTGCGGCTTGGGCGTCATGGTCGTCCAGTGCGTCATGGGCGTCCAGGGCGGCTTGGGCGTCCAGTGCGGCTTGGGCGTCCAGTGCGGCTTGGGCGTCCAGTGCGGCTTGGGCGTCCAGTGCGGCTTGGGCGTCATGGGCGTCCAGTGGGTCCTGGGCCTCATGGGCATCCAGCGTGTCCTGGGCGTCCAGGGCAGAGAGCATCGCGGCCAGGCCGTCGGCGGGGTCGTCGTATGATTCCAGGAGCTTGACGAGGCCGGCCCCAGCTTCCCGAAGAGACTCGATCGCTGCCTCGGCGAGCACCCCCTGCACCGAACCAAAGTGGTAATGCGCCGCGCTAGCAGCAACTCGGGCCCTATCCCCGAGAAGCCGGGCACTCACTCCACTCCAGCCCAATTCCGGGATGAGTTCCCGCGCGGCTGCCAGCAGCCTCTCCCTCGATTCGAATCCGCGTACCCGCTGGTCCTGTCCCTGTGTCATGCCTTCCCCCAACTCGCTTGTCCATCTTTCACCCAATTGGAACGATCGTTCTGAATGTTCGTATCAGCATCGACTTCAAACGATTGTTTCAAACAATCGTTCTAATACAGAGAGTAGCAGAGGCTTAAGCCGAAGAAGCCTCAAGCGGATTTCCCATGACCGCTTGAGGCTCCCGAGGCAAGTTCCATTAAGAGATCCTGCGGCGGTATGTGACCATCGCGAAGAAGTACGCGACAACCAAGATTCCGACGCACCAGGCAAGGGCCATCCAAATATCGCTCCCGACCGGCTGCTGCGTGAAGAGGCCGCGAATAGCGTTGACGATGGACGTCACCGGCTGATTCTCGGCGAAGGCGCGCACCGGGCCGGGCATGGTGCCGGTGGGCACAAAGGCCGAGCTGATGAACGGCAAGAGGATGAGCGGGTAGGAGAACGCGCTCGCGCCGTCTATGGACTTCGCCGTGAGACCGGGGATGACGGCCATCCACGTCAGTGCCAGGGTGAACAGGGTCAGGATGCCGGTCACAGCCAGCCACTCGAGCACTCCCGCCCCCGAGCGGAAGCCCATAAGGAGCGCGACTAGCACCACCACTCCGAGCGAGATCAGATTAGCGACCAGCGAGGTCAGCACGTGCGCCCACAGTACGGAGGACCGGGCTATCGGCATGGACTGGAATCGCTCGAAGATGCCGCTCTGCATATCCAGGAAGAGCCGGTACGCGGTGTAGGAGATGCCCGAGGCGATCGTGATGAGCAAGATGCCAGGCAACAGATACTTCACATAAGAGTCCGACCCTGAGTTGATCGCGCCACCGAATACGTAAACGAACAGCAACATGAAGGCGATCGGCATGATCGTGGTGGTGATGATGGTGTCCATGCTGCGCGTAATGTGGCGCAGGGACCGTCCCAGCAGGACAGCTGTATCACCGAAGAAATGCGTTTTCATCGGAATTCCTTGGTGGTCTGTGCCGGAGGGGTTGCGGAAGGGGTCTGTGCCGAAGGGGTCTGTGCCGGAGGGGTCTGTGCCGCCACCGTGGCCATAGCCGGCTTTGCATCCTTGCCGTTGCGGCCAACCAAAGCGAGGAACACATCCTCGAGGGTCGGCTGCTTTTCGACGTATTCCACCTCAACCGGCGGAAGCAGCTGCTTGAGCTCGGCCAAGCTGCCGTTCACGATGATCCTGCCCTCGTGGAGGATCGCGATCCGGTCTGCGAGCTGTTCGGCCTCGTCCAAATACTGCGTGGTGAGGAGCACCGTGGTACCGCTCCTGGCGAGTTCTTTGATGGCCTGCCACACCTCGATGCGAGCCTCCGGGTCCAGCCCGGTAGTCGGTTCGTCGAGGAAAATGAGGGGCGGATTCCCGATCAGGCTCATCGCAATGTCCAGACGGCGGCGCATGCCTCCCGAATAGGTTGAGACCTTCCGCCCGGCGGCCTCGGTCAGCGAGAACCGATCCAGCAGATCGTCTGCGACGGAACCCGGGTTCTTGAGGTGCCGCAAACGGGCCACCAGGACAAGGTTCTCCCGCCCGCTGAGGATTTCGTCAACGGCGGCGAACTGTCCGGTGAGGCTGATGGATTCCCGCACATGCGCAGCCTCCGTGGCCACATCGAAGCCGTTGACGCTGGCAGTCCCGGCGTCGCCCTTGAGCAGCGTGGACAGGATATTTACCACCGTGGTTTTGCCCGCCCCGTTCGAGCCGAGCAGGGCGAAAATGCTGCCCCGCGCCACGTCGAAGTCCACGCCGCGCAGGACATGCAGGGCCTTGTAGGACTTCTGCAGGTCCCTAACGGAGATGGCTGCATCTGTGGCCATCACTACTCTCCCCGCTCCGCGTCCTCGATAGCCTTGGTCAGGCGGGCGCGTTCCTTGTCGATCCACCGCGTGCCTACGTAGGCCTGGGCGAACGTTTCGGCGAACTCAACAGGGTCTTCACCGACGATCGCCCGCACTGGCGTGCCGTCGGCCGCGGCACGCTCCCAGAGATCCGCGAAGTCGTCGAACATCTTGATGGCGGTCTCGCCGTCTGTGATGCCTCCGTAGTACATGAAGTACCGCTGCAGTGCCTTCGCCACGGCGCCGTAAGGCTCAGGAAGGGCCTCGATGCGTGCCTTGTACTGCCTGTATTGCTTCTTCTGCTCGAGCGACCCGGTGACCAGCTCGATCCATTTCGCTGCCATTTCAATTACCTCCTTCTTTGTGGAGCTGTTCGAGCCGTTCTGCGAGGAAGCTCCACGTGCTCCAGAACTCTTCGAGAAATTCCCGTCCCTGGACATTGAGCGAATACACCTTGCGCGGGGGTCCCTTCTCGGAGGGGACCTTCTCCACATCAACGAAGCCCTTTTGCTCGATCCTGATGAGCAACGCATAGACAGTGCCTTCGGCGATTTCAGTGAAGCCCTGCTCCCGCAATCGGGCCGTGATCTCGTAGCCATACGCTGCCTGCACGGACAGGATCGCTAAGACGATTCCTTCCAGCGTGCCCTTGAGCATCTCGGTCATTTGTTTGCCCACGGAACACCTCCTTGGACTACTCAGTGATACTAACTACCACTACATAGTAACACTGAATAGCGGCGGCACAAGGTCCCGATGAAGGGTGATTTGACTGGCGAAAATCAAGGCTGGCAGATGCCGCTAAGCCACCGGAACGGCGAAATGGGCGGCGGTTCCAGGCTTCAAAGCCAGTTCCAGCCGGAAGGCCTCCGAACCAGTTCCAGCCGGAGGGCCTGAGAGCTAGTTCCAGCCAAGCAGCCTCAGCGCGGCGGCGGAGCCGGCACCCACCAGCACTACCACAAGGAAGGGGGCACGCAGCCACAAGGCGACGCCTGCGGCAGCCAAAGCGCCCAGCCTGGCGTCCAAGACCAGGGACTGGCCGGCCGCGACGGCGTTCACCGTGGTGAGCGAGGCCAGCAGGCCAATGGTCATGGTGCCCGCGATTCGCATCATTCTAGGGCTACGCAGCAGTTTGGCTGGCACAAAATACCCTGCCAACTTGGTGGCATAGGCCAGGATGCATGCGGCGAGGATCCACCACCAGAGACTCAATTCCGCTCCCCTTCTCCACCGGAGGAGCCGCCGTCGCTAGAGCCACCGGTGGGGTCGCCGTCGACGGGGCCGCTTATGCGGCCCGCGCGGTGGTAAGGTTCGACGTCGGGCTCCAGCCCTTCGTCGCTGCGGCCGTGGCTGAACCAGCCGACCACGGCGGCGACCAGCGCGGCGATAAGGATCGGCATGCCGCTCGGAACCCACGGTACAGCCATCACCGTGGCAACAGCGCACGCCGCGGCGATCGCCCATGGTTCCTTGCCTTTGAGTCGAGGCCAGAGCAGCCCCAGGAAAGCTGCCACGGCAGCGCCGTCCAAGCCCCACTGTTTTGGGTCACCCATTGCGTCGCCAGCCAGGGCTCCGACGGCCGTAAACAAATTCCACAACACATAAATGCCAAGTCCGGCGGTCCAGAACCCGCGTCGCTGTTCGCTGATTATCTCCTGGCCGGATGCGGTGGCGGTGGACTCATCTATGGTGAACTGAGCCGCGGCATACTTAAGCCGCCCCGCCGGTTGCAGCATCGCATTCATCTGCATGCCATAGATCCCGTTGCGCACGCCCAGAAGGGCGGCGGCGGTTGTTGCGGCCAAGCCGGAACCGCCGCCGGCCACCACGCCGATGAACGCAAACTGCGATCCCCCGCTGAACAGCAGAAGGCTCAAGGCCATCGTTTGCCAGAAGTCCAGGCCGGACGCGACTGACAAGGCGCCGAAGGAAACTCCGTAAAGTCCGGTGGCGATGCTGATGGACAGACCCACCCGGACAGCAGGCGATTCGAGCAGCTTCACGCCTCCATGCAATCACAACTGCGGCACGGCTCTCGCAAATGGAGTAGGTGCTACTGAGTGGCGAGCTGTGCCAAAACCTGCGCGGGCTTGTTGGTAGTGATCTCGTGGACACCGAGCCCCTGGCACAGTGCCACGTCGGCTTCGCTGTCCACGGTCCACACCCGGAATCGCCGGCCGGACTCCATCCAGCGCTGCACCTTGAGGGCGTGCCGGCGCACGTACGTGATGCCGGGACCCGCGATGCCCACTTTGCTTTCGTCGAGCAGTTCTTCGCCTTCTAGTTGCGCTTGCCGCATAACGTTGGCCACGGCGCTGCCTGTCAGTGCGCCGAGCCCCAACTCCTGGCGGACTTCCTGCACATTCACGTCATCCACCAACTGGCAAATGTGCTCGGCGGGAACCACCTGCAGCAGGTGGTGCACCGAGTCGGGATTAAAGCTCATGAAGCTGATCTGGATGTTGTCCAGTCGCGATTCCTCCGGCGTCCACCCACGCTCCGTGAGAAGCGCCAACACCCGATCCTCCAGCTTCAGCTGGTACGGGCTGGGATGCTTGAACTCAATGGCCAGGCCGATTTCGCGGCCCGCTCCCCGCAGGATGTCGATGAGTTCAGGGAGCGTCAGGAACTGTTCCGAGATTGCGCCGTACGCGTCCGGGATTCGGACGCCTTTCCAGGAGCTGAAATCCAACTCGCGCAGCTCTGCCAGTGAGCGCTCTCCGACCGGACCGGTTCCGTTGGATGTGCGGTCCAGGTTGGCATCATGCAGCAGGACGACGTGTTGGTCCCTGGTCAGGTGGACGTCGCACTCAACCCCATCCGCGCCATCTGCCAACGCCCGCAGATAGGCAGCGCGAGTGTGCTCAGCGAAGGCCGCGCTGGAGCCGCGGTGCGCATACACCTTGGGGCGGCCGATGAGGGGTTCCATGCCAAAAATCCCGTCCTCCGAGGGCGCCTCGTAGGCGCGGCCAGGGGCGGCGTCGTCGACTGTCATGCTCAGAGGGTAGCCGACGGGGCTGACGATGCAGGGCTACGCTGGGCACATGCAGGTGAACTCTGGACAAACCTCAACCACGGATGCTGGAACGGTTGACTCCCGGACAGCCAACGGCCAGCCGTTCGCTGGCCCGGCCCCAGACCAAGGTGGGCGGCCCAGCGGTACCTGGTCCCGTCGTCGTCGTTTCCCCTCCCACGAGCTATCCCCGGAAGACCGCGTGAGGGCCGCTGCTCTGCGGCGGATGAAGTCCTTTGCCCTGGCGCTCTTGGTAGTCATGGCCGTGGTGTTCGCGGTGTCCTTTGCCCTGCAGAAGCAATACCCGTGGCTCGAGTATGTGCGCGCTGCGGCCGAAGGCGGCATGGTGGGCGCACTCGCTGACTGGTTCGCCGTGACCGCGCTCTTCCGCTACCCGCTGGGGCTGAAGATCCCCCACACGGCCATCATCCCCCGCAGGAAGGACCAGATCGGCGCCTCCCTGAGCAACTTTGTGGAGACGAACTTCCTGGCCGAACACGTGGTCCAGCAGAAACTGGAGAGCGTGGACATCGCCCGCAAAGTGGGTGCCTGGCTGTCCGCCCCGGGCGGGGCGGAGCGCGTGGCCAAGGAGGGCGGCGCCATCATCCGCGGAGCCTTCACGGTGTTGAACGACGACGACGTCCAGGCGGTCATCGAGGGCATGGTGCGAAAGCACCTGCTGGCGCCTCCGTGGGGACCTCCTGTGGGCCGCTTGGCCGAGCGGGTTTTTGCCGAAGGGCATCACCACACCCTGATCGACCTGCTCGTGGACCGCGCAGTTGATTGGGTGGAGGCCAACCACACCACGGTCAACCGCTTGGTTTCGGACCGATCGCCACTATGGGTGCCGTCGTTCGTGGACGGTCTGGTGGGCGACAAGGTGTACACCGAGCTGTACAAGTTTGTGCTGGCAGTTCAGTCGGACCCTGACCATCAGGTGAGGCAGTCCATCGACACCTACCTCAAGGACCTGGCCCGCGACCTTCAGCACGATCCAGCCATGATCGCCCGTGCGGAATCGATCAAGAACCAGATCCTCGGCGACCCCGAAGTCCGCGAATTGGCCTCCCGCACCTGGGGCACGCTCAAGACTGCCCTACTAACCGCCGTCGACGATCCGGACAGCGAATTGACGCAGCGCTTTAAGACGGCGGTCCGTGATTTCGGTTCTCGCCTGGTCAACGATCCTGAGCTGGCAGGAAAAGTCAACGCGTGGATCGGTGATGCTGCGGGCTACATCGTCAGGACCTACCGCTCAGACATTGCCGGCGTCATTACGGACACGGTGGCACGCTGGGATGCCGAGGAAACCTCGCGGAAGATCGAGCTCCAGGTGGGCCGCGACCTGCAGTACATCCGGATCAACGGCACCGTGGTGGGAAGCCTGGCCGGAGTGACCATCTTTGCTGTGGCGCACCTGCTGTTCGGGTGACCGAGTCCTTGCAGTTGATACCCGCCGCACACGTTTTGCCGGGGCGCCCACTCCTCACGCACCCCGGGGCGCCCACCATTGGCGCCCACTCCGACTTAGCCTAGGAAGCGGATCTCCTGCCCAGGCCTGGCTTGTCCCAGCAGGTCAAGGTCTGCTTGCCGCACTACGCCGATCACCGGGTATCCTCCCGTCACGGGATGGTCAGCCAGGAACACGGTGGGAAGACCCGACGGCGGCACTTGCAGCGCGCCTTTCACCATCCCTTCGCTGGCTAGCTCCTCCGCCCGGTCCACCACCAGCGGGCGGCCTTGCAAACGGGCACCTATGCGGTTCGAATCCGGCGATAACGTCCAGTGCTGGCCGATCAGCCGTTGCCACGCACCTGGCGCGAACCAGTCGGCCCGCGGCCCCTCGTCTATACGCAAAGTGATGGGTCGTTCCGGGTCAGGGGCACGTCGGATCACGGGGAAGGAGGAGGTGTAGACGTTGCTGTTTCCCACGCCCATCCCGGACCGGCCGGGAATCAGCGTGTCCCCCGCCTTTAGCGGTGCCGGCCCCTCACCGGACAGCACGTCCGTACTCCGTGAGCCAAGCAGCACCGGAGCTTCCAGGCCGCCCTGTATGGCGACGTAGTAGCGAAGCCCAAAGAACGGTGTCCCGAATTCCAGAACAGAACCCGGAGCAACGCGGACCCCCTTGTTCAATGGCATTTCCGTACCGTTGAGGCGCACGAGTCCCTCCGCCCCCGTCACGGCTACGGCGGATGCGGTCACAAAACGTAGGACCAGGCCGCCCATCAGGACCTCTAAGCCTGCCGTTCCCACCGGATTGCCGAGCAAGGAATTCGCGAGCATCAGCGACGCGCGGTCCAAGGCACCCGAGGGGCTTAGGCCCATCGCAGCGTGGCCAGGCCTGCCAAGGTCCTCCACGAGAGTCAGCGCTCCGGGTTTCACCACCAGGATTCCCATTAGGCCTCCACGAATCGGACAGTGTCACCAGGTTGGATCAGGGCCGGTTCCCGTCGCGACGCATCCCAAAGTACCGCCGTCGTTGTTCCGATCAGCTGCCAGCCACCCGGCGACTGACGCGGATAAACCCCGCTGAATTCGCCGGCAAGGCCAACTGCGCCAGCTGGCACAGTTGTGCGCGGATTGCTGCGCCGCGGTACATGAAGTCGTGCGTGATCCGTTACCAGATAAACGAATCCCGGCGCGAAGCCCGAAAACGCGGCAGTCCACGCCGAACCGGTATGGAGGTTGACCACCTGCGCCTCGGAGACGCCCAGGTGATGTGCGACGTCGGACAGGTCAGGTCCGCCGTACCTCACCTCGATCTGGACTTCGCTTCCGACTGGGGCGCCCGACCTTTCCGGCGGGGTGGAACGGATCCAATGGTGGACCGCTGCGCCTTCAATCACCGAGGGGTTGAAAGTTACCAGGATGGTTCTGGCGGCCGGAACAACATCGATGACACCGGCTGGCAGGGAACCAGCGGCCGGACCGCCCTTTGTCAGCCCTCGATAGTGGGCCAGCACAGAGTCAAGGTTGGGGAACTCTGCGAGGAAAGCGGCATCACCACAGCCCAGAATCCGCAACTCGTCGGCGTGGTCAGCTTGGTTGGTCACCGGCCGGACCTTCCAATGGCAGCGGATCGGAACCCATCACGGGTCCGCCCGGCAGGAATCCGCCCGGCAGGAGCTCGCCCGGCAGGAGTTCGCCCGGGACAGTGTCCGGCAGCGGACCGAATGCCTCCTTGGCCGTTTTCACTACGGCGCGCCCCATCATCAGGTTCCCGGCACCGCCAACCGCAGCACCAATCCCGAACGGCAGGGCGCGACCCAACAATGCCGTCCCCTGCCGCTTCACAAGGCGTCGAAGGAAAGCCCGCTGGATGCGATCGCGGATGGCAGCAAAGCCGGAGATCGGCAGCCGCTTGCCCAGGATGGTTCCCCATGCATGAGTGACTCCCCTACCCTTGCCCAGCGACTGACCGCTAAGCGAACCAAGCAGCGCAGTTCCTTCTTCGCCCAGAATGATGGCCATGACCAGCGTGCTGGCACGTTCCGGGTCCTCCAAACGGACGCCATGAAGCTCCGCAAGGGACGACGCGTAGAGCGCTGTTGCCTCAAGAAAACCTATGGTGGCTACGGCGGACAAGCCCAACGATGCCGCGGTGCCCAGGCCGGGCACAACGGCGGTGGCACCTACCGCGGCCCCGCCACTGGTAACAGCGGCCAGATAGTCGCGCTCCAGCTTTGCCGCAAGGAAATAGGGTGGCGCTCCGGGGTATCTGCGCTGCAGCCGACGCAGGTTTGCCAGCACAAGCGGGCGTTGGACGTCAACAGCGCGCAGCAACGCCCCGTGGAGGCCCGCTGTCGGCCGGCCCTGCTGGTCGAACACGGCATTGTGTGCTGTCTTGTGTGCGATTCTGACGGCCGGATTGGTTCGTTTAGGCATCGTCACCCCTGCGTGGTTGGAAACCCGTCTCTGCCAAGCCTAGTCGGTGGCGAAAACCGGTCCCACGGCTGCGAGTCCTATGTGGAAAGGATGGCTGGGTGGCGAACACGGGCGTAAACTGAGCGTGCGCTTCAGGAAAAGTCCAACGGAAAGTCCAACAAGGGACAGGAAGTATCCGGAATGGAAAAGACCAGCAACTTCAGCAGCGAACGCCACCACACCGATGCTCCGGCGGAAGGCGAGACGGAAGGCTGGGTTCCGCACGACACCGGATTGCACAGCCAGGATCCCGCCGAGGGCCCTGACACCGACGAAGCGGCTCCGGAAGAGTAGCTCCCGATCCGCTCGTCTGACTAAGGCACCATCCCTAGTTCGGCTTGAGCACGCTCACTGACACCCGATGCTTCCCCCTCCGGGTTTAGTCCCTTGTGTTCCCCTGCGGGTTAGTCCCCTTTCCATGGACAGGCCGCACAACGAACCACCGGTGACGTTGGAGCGTGCCATTGACCGCTTCCTACCTGACTGGACTTATGGCACAACTTAGGGCTTTGCGCCCATTCGCGCACCGGAAATACCGCGTGCTGATTTCCGCGCTGGCGATCTCCATTTTCGGCTCCGGCATGTGGGCCGTGGCCATGGTTTACGAGGTCCTTCACCTTGGCGGGGGACCACTGGAGCTGTCCCTTGTGGCCACTGCAGCCAGCATTGGCCTGGTCGCCTTTGTACTCGCAGGAGGCATTGCTGCTGACCGGATGCCGCAGCGCCTGCTGATTATTGCCGTTGAGGGGACCAATTTGGCAGTCATCGCCATCGTGAGCCTGTTGGCGATATTTGGCTGGCTGCAGCTCTGGCACGTTGCAGTGGGCGCCTTCGTTTTGGGCATTGGCGCCGCCTTCTTCTTCCCTGCCTATTCGGCGATCCTCCCCCGGATCCTGCCGCCCGAGGACTTGCTGGCCGCCAACGGCATGGAAGGTACCATGCGGCCAATCCTGCAGCAGGCAGCCGGTCCTGCTGTTGCGGGCATCGTGGTGGCCTCGCTGAGCCCTGCCCACGCGGTATCTGGTGTGGCTGTCTGTCACCTCACGGCGTTCGTCATCCTGAATTTCCTCGGCCGCCACAGCCTCGACGCCGATTCGGCCGCTGCTCGGCCAACGACCACAAACGCAACAAACACCGATGCAGTCCAACCAAGGAAGACGTCCTTCTTCCATGACCTTCACGAGGGAATCGTCTACACCCTCCGTACACCGTGGTTGCTCTGGACTCTTTTATGGGCATGCCTCTCAGTGCTGTTCCTGATCGGTCCCATCGAAGTCCTCCTACCGTTCGTTGTGGAGGAGCAGTTGTCCGGCGATTCCAGGATGTTTGGTTTCCTGCTGGCCGTGATGGGTGTGGGCGGGGCAATGGCCTCGCTGGTCACGGCCTCGATGACGCTGCCGCGTCGCTATCTCACCGTCATGATGGTGTCATGGGGCCTCGGCAGCTTGCCGATTGCCGCCGTCGGAATAATCGCGAACTTCTGGGTGATGGCCGTGGCCCTGTTCGTCTTCGGCGCTTCCGGCGGCGTCGGCATGGTCATCTGGGGCACCTTGCTCCAACGCCGCGTACCGCCAAGGTTGCTGGGCAGGGTTTCGAGCCTGGATTTCTTTGTCTCGCTAGCCCTGATGCCGCTTTCCATGGCCTTGGCCGGCCCGGTTGCCCAGATGGCGCCGCTCTGGCTGATCTTCCTGGTGGCCGGGACGGTCTGCCCGGTCGTGGCGGTGGTTGCCATGGCCGCTGCCCGGATGCCCACAGACGAGCTGGAGCATCCACTGGACAAGGCAGAGCCCACCGAGGAGCCGGAGATTGTGTCCACTTAGTGCCCCTTATGTGGCCGTCTATAAGGGTCTGATATAAGGGGTCTGAGCTGTACACAAACTCCTCGCCGCACGCGTAGGGGTGGCCCCGGCTGAATTGCCGGGGCCACCCCCAGCGCTAGCTGGGGCGCCGTTAGGAGCGGGGCAGGCCAATCACCGGGATACCGGCAGTGGGCATGTTGCTCGGAAACACCGACGGCGGCGGGACGGCGACGTCGTCGAGCGCCACGGTGACGGGCTGCGAACCGACGTTGAGGCGCTGGCCGCGGACGGCCACCTCAATCGGTTCTTGTGAGAAGCCCTCCAGTTGGCCATTGAGCACTAGCGTGATCCGTCCAGAGGCGAGTTCCACTGCGAGCTGCCGGCCACGGAGGTGCAGCTTGAAGGACAGGCTCTCCCACTCTTTAGGAAGGCGAGGGTCGAAGTACAGCACCTCACCTTGGTCCCGCATGCCCGCGAAGCCGCAAACAAGGGAGGACCAGATGCCGCCCGTAGAGGCAATGTGGACGCCATCCACGGTGTTGAGGTGCGTGTTGTCCAGATCGATGAACAAGGCCTCGGTGAAGTGCTTGAGCGCAACCCCCGCGTAGCCCACCTCGGCGGCCATGATCCCCTGCACACAGGCGGAAAGAGTGGAGTCTCCCGTGGTGATGGGGTCATAAAAGTCGAAGGCGCGCTGCTTCTCCTCGGGGGTGAAGTCCTGCCACTGAAGGAACATCGCCAGCACGGTATCCGCCTGCTTGAGCACCTGGTGGCGGTAGATCACCAGTGGGTGGAAGTTCAGCAGCAGCGGGTACTTGGAGCGTGGTGTGGACCAGTCCCACGGCTCCAGGGTCATGAAGTCGTTGTCCTGGCTGTGGACATGCAGGTGTTCGTCGTAGGGCAAGGCCATGCGCTCGGCTGCCTGTGCCCAAAGGTCCTGCTCGTTCGGTTCGATGCCAGGGTGGTCCAGTGCGGCGGCCGCGCGCAGGTTGAAGCGCGCCATAACGTTCGTGTACAGGTTGTCGTTCACCACGGCGGTGTACTCATCCGGGCCGGTGACACCGTGAATGTGGAACATGCCGTCCTTGCCGAAGAACCCGAGCGAAAGCCACATTCGCGCCGTCTCGATGAGCAGGTCGGCGCCCACTTCGGTGCGGAAGCCGGGGTCGCCGCTGGCCCACTCGTATCGGTTCGCCGCAAAGGCGATGGCTGCCGCAATGTGGAACTGCGCGGTTCCGGCTGCGTAGTAGGCGCTGGCTTCAAGGCCGTTGATAGTGCGCCACGGGAAAAGGGCGCCTTCCACACTGAGTTCCTTTGCCCGGATGCGCGCATCCGGCAGCATGGCATGGCGCGACTCCAGGACCTGTCGCGCACCGGCGGGGTTGGTGTAGGTCAGGTAGGGCAGAAGGTAGATTTCCTGGTCCCAGAAGTAGTGGCCCTCATAGCCGGACCCGGAAACGCCCTTGGCGGGGATGCCGGCCACACCTGCCCGGGCAGTGGCCTGGGCCAGCTGGAAAAGGCTCCAGCGCACGGCCTGCTGAAGTTCCGGCTGCCCGCGGACAATAACGTCGGCTGACGACCAGTATCGACGGTAGTGTGCGGTTGATTGGGCGAAGACTTCGCGCACCGGAATTAGCGCTTCTTCCGCCGCAGCGGCGAGCCCCTCACCGCCGTCGTCGACTGTTGACTCACCCTCGACGCCGACTACCGGCTCGGCTGCGCCGGCTACGACGTAGCTGACGCTCTTTTCCAAGCGGAATTCCTCGCCCTCACCGATGGGCAGGACGTAGCGAACTGTCGACTCGTCCTCCCCAACCGTGGTTTCGAAGGGCTGGTGATCAGACGAGATCCAGTGGTCCACGGCAACCCCGATGCGTTGCCGCGACTCAGAGGTCCGCCACGCCAGGCGGAGCGATCCGTCCGCGCCCTGCAGGTGCAGGGGACTGAGCACACGTCCGGCGTGCCGACCTGAGCGACGGGGATCGTGCTCCGAGTGGTCCTCAACAGGTTGGTCCTGTCGATTAAGGAGTGTGGAGGTGATGTCCACGGAAACGTATCGGTCGGCCGTGACAGTCAGCTCGATGCCCAGCGAGCCCCTGGATTCGAAGCCGACAGCCCGGCGCTCCACGGTTGTGACTGTGGCGCCGGAGCGGCACTGCCACGTGATGGAGCACTCGTAGATACCTGTGGAAAAGTCCACCGTGCGGCGGTAGTCGGCCACCACGGATTCGCTGAGGTTCAGCTGCTCGCCGTCGATCACTACCGCGAAGTTATTGGCGTCAGGAACGTACACGATTCGCTGGCCGGTCCGGGCGAAACCGAATGCATTCTCGGCGTGCTTGATGTCCCAGACCTCGTGGAAACCGTTGATAAACGTGCCCGGGAGATCGCCGTCACCGGCTGACCAGTGGGCGCCGCGGACGCCCAGGTGGCCATTGCCGACGCAGAACAACGTCTCCAGCGTGCCGGCGTCGCCAGGTACGTGGATGTTCTCCACGAGCTTCCAAGGATCGCAAGGGAAGCGCAGCCGGTCAGAACTGATGAGTGCCATGGGAGGTGTGTTCCTTACAGGAGAAGTATTGGGGAAAGCAAGGAAGTGGGTGGGAGTCTGTGGAGGGTCCGACGACGGCCGCCAGCGGAGGCGCGGGCCTCACGTTTACCAGCGGAAGGGCCCGTTTAGGACCACCCTGGCGGGCTGTCTTTGTTCGCTATCCAGGTAGGATTTGGCGTCGCCGTCCCCCGTCGACCGGAGCTTGGTCAGAGCAGGTCAGCCAGGTCGTCGACGACGAACGTTGCGCCAGCGTCCAGCAGGACTTCGCGTCCCGCGCCACGGTCCACGCCGATGACTGCGCGGAAGCTGCCTGCGCTGCCCGCCTTGACGCCGGAAACTGCGTCCTCAACGATGACGCACTGCTCGGTGGGGATGTCCAGGAGCTTCGCCGCGTACTTGAAGGTGGCGGGGTCCGGCTTGCCCGGCAGGCCGTGATCCGCCGCCACTTGTCCATCGACCACTACCGGGAACAGGCCGGCGAGGCCGGCTGCCTTCAGCACGGCCGGCGCATTGCGCGACGACGAAACGACCGCCAGCTTGAGGCCTTCCTCGAGCGCCGCGCGGACAAAGCGAACCGAACCCTCGTAGGGGGCGACGCCATGGGTTTCCACAATGTCGTTGAAAATGCGGTTCTTGCGGTTCCCCAGACCCTGGACAGTTGCATTGGAGGGGTCGTCATCGGCGGGTCCTTCGGGGAGCTCGACCCCGCGGGAGGCCAGGAAGTCCCGGACGCCGTCGAACCGCGGCTTGCCGTCGATGAAATCGAAGTAGTCGCTTTCCCGGTAGCCTTCCGGGTTGCCAGTTTCGGCCAAGTAGCCGTCGAACAGTTCCTGCCAGGCTTGCTCGTGCACTACGGCAGTGGGCGTCAGCACGCCGTCGAGGTCGAAGAGAACAGCGGAGGCGCCGGCCCAGGCGGTGCGGTGTTCAGTCATGTTTGTGCTTTTCCGTTCCACGCTTGCGGCGCGTTGTCTTCCGTTCGATCAGCTTCGTGTTGAGGAGGTGGTGTGTGGGCTCGTGGCTGGCTTCCGGATTCTGCAGCCGCTCCACAAGGAGATTCGCGGCGAAGGCTCCCTGGTCAGCTACCGGCTGAGCCACGGTGCTGAGTCCCATAAACCAACTCATCGGGTGGTCGTCGATCCCGATCAACGACACATCCTTCGGCGACGACAGTCCGTGCTCCCGCAAAGCCATCAAGGCCCCAAAGGCGGCTTCGTCACAGTGGGCGAAGATCGCCGTCGGTAGGCTTCGGTGAGCGATGAGCTCTGTCATCGCACGCCGGCCGCCCTCGATGCTGGAGTCCGCGTCGATGACCAGGTCCGGGTGGACGGTGAGGTGTTGTTCCTCAAGCGCCCGGGTGAACCCGGCCAGCCTCTGTTGACTCGTGGCCACTGAGTAGCCCCGTTTCTCCCGGGCGGCGAGCACGGCGAGGTTCCAGTGTCCGAGGCCAAGGAGGTGGGACGTCGCTTGCCAAGCAGCGTCTTCGTTGTCAATGCCTACGTTGTCCCACGGTACATCGTGCATGCCGACGCTCGCCACGCGAAGATCGGAAGCGGAGAGGGCCTGGATCTCGGTTTCGTCGAGGTCCACGTTGATCAGCAGCACTCCGTCAACGCGCTGGGTCAAAGCGGTCAGGTCGGAGAAGACCTTGCGGTGGACGCTCGGCTTGTTCCGGAGGCTGACCAGAATCGTGTCCAGGCCGCTGTCGGCGAAGACCTCTTCCGCGGCTTCAACAGCCTGCGCGAAGAACCACGCCGTGGCAGTCGGGGCGATGATCGCCACGGCTCCAGTGGTGCCGCCTGCCAGCCGTGACGCGGCAGAAGAGGCCTTGTAGCCAAGTTTCTCTGCAGCGTCGGCCACTAACCGGTGGGCGTGATCGGACACGTTGGGGAGGTTGCGCAACGCCCGTGACACGGTGCAAATGGACAGCCCTGAAAGGACCGCCACGTCCTGGATCGTCGCGCGCTGAGTCCTAGCCATTCAACACGGCCTCAACCCTTCCTTTTGTCGAACACAGCGGCCCGGGACCGAACCGCCGAAGAAGAGTGTAAGCGCTTACAAATTTGTCATTCAAGCGTGGATTTGAGGCAACGCAAATGTGACAAAATCCTCACTCCCAACACGTGTGAGGGATGACCGGCAGAACACCTGGGGCCTCCACGGACCAGTGTCCCAAGCCTTTTCGAGTGCCCTTTGGGCGCGGCTCCCTCGACTAGCTCAAGACGTAATGGCGCAGAAAGGTGGACACATCGGCGAGTTCCGTCGTCGAAATCCTGTGCCCCATCCCGGGGTAGGTGCGGGCGGTGAGGGCTGTGTGCTCGTTCAGCCAGGCTTTGGTGTGGTCAATGGCATCCCCGTTGATGACGGGATCAGCTTTGTCCCGCCCCCAGAAGAACGCTGGCGGGGAATCAAAAGACTCGCTGAGCGCAAGGAGTTCGTTGTCCAGCACAAAGCCGGAGAGTCCCACCGTTGCCTTGAAACCCGCAGGCCTCAGGCGGAGAAGCGTGCTTGCCATAGCCATCCCCTGCGAATAGCCCAGAAGGCTGACGCTGCTGTGATTGCCTTTGTACGTATCGATCCAGGCGAACACTTTGTTGGTGGCGGTGATGACGTCGGCGAAGTCATTGGTGAGGAAGTAGTCCAGCAGGAACCAACCATAGTGGTCACCAATATCCATCGGCCCGCGGAGCGCCGCACAAGTGAATTCGCCGGGCAGGTGCGGAAACAGGTTGACCATGCGCTGCTCGTCTGTTCCGTAGCCATGCATCATCACCAGCAAAGGCGTACCAGCCCGCTCCCCCTCAGGCTTGGACCAGATGACGCTTTGCATGGCCCAAGCCTACCCACTCCCTGGGCGCGGAACCCGGCCGCAGGCGTGGCCACCATTGTCCTTATCGCACCGGACCTGTAGCTTTGCGTTTATAAGCAGGCTTATCATCCCTGTGAAGCACAAGACCACCCACAAGGAAGCAGTTGCCCCAACAAAGGAGCAAGTCATGAGAATCGGAGCATCCATCGTACTGATCGCGGTTGGAGCCATCTTGGCCTGGGCCGTTGCACCAGGCCTGATCCCCTTTGTCGACCAAGTACTGATTGGCTACATCCTGATGGGCGTTGGGGTGCTTGGCCTGGTCATCTCGCTCATCATGGCAGCCAGCCATCGCCCGGATCGCGTGGTTGAACACCGCGAGAGGGAAATCTAGCCCTCACCAGGCGTCAATGCTCAATGCCCGGATGGCCCTCAGCCATCCGGGCATCTTGCTGCCCGGACTTCGCCGGAAGCGTGCACGAGATGGGCAAGGCGTCGAATTAGCCGCAAACGTCGCATGAACTGGAGAGTTTCCAGCCGTGGCAGACAGTTTCCAGCGAACTCGCGCGACACCAAGAACCCTGAATCAACCCAAACCCACGTCACGAATCTGTGTTTATGTGGTTTTTCCATTGACAACGACAGATAAACAAAGATAGAGTCAAGCAATTCCACATTCGATGTGATGCCTGTCACTGAGTGAACTGTCCGTATCCGCCCCGAAACATACGCAATGGAGGGTAAGTGTTCGCTGAAGAGCGCCAGCAGTTGATCTCCACCCTCGTTGCCGAGCGTGGTCGGGTCAGCGTCAACGAGTTGGCCGAGCGGTTTAGCATCACCACGGAAACCGTCCGGCGCGACCTGGCAGTCCTGGAATCCTCGGGCAGCCTGCGCCGCGTCCACGGTGGCGCGGTTCCGGCCGACCGGTTGAGCACGCGGGAAGAAAGTGTGCTGGAACGGGCCGTCCAGCGCCAACTCGAGAAGATCCGCATCGCCGAGGCGGCAATCAGTTTGATCCCGGAACACCCCACCGGAAGCATCCTCATCGACGCCGGATCCACCACCGAGGCATTGGCCGACCTTCTGGCACAGCGTCGGGCGTCCACCGCCAACGATGACGAGATTGTCATCATCACCAATGCCCTACCGATTGCAAGCAAGCTCTCCAACAACTCCGGCATCTCCCTCCAACTCCTGGGCGGTCGCGTTCGCGGCCTCACCCAGGCTGCCGTCGGACAATCCACCGTGGAGGCTGCGTCCCGGCTCCGGCCGGACATCGCCTTTGTCGGCGCCAACGGCATCCACGCAGGCTTCGGCCTCAGTACTCCCGATCCCGAGGAGGCTGCCGTCAAGGCCGCCTTCGTCAAGTCCGCCCGACGGGTTATTGCGCTGGCGGATTCTTCCAAGCTGGACGCGGAAACCCTCGTCCAGTTCGCTGCCCTGAAGGATCTCGATACCTTGATTACTGACCGCGAACCCTCCGAAGAGCTGACGGCCGCACTGGCCGAAGCAGGCGTGGACGTGGTGATCGTATGATCGTCACGCTCACGGCCAATCCGAGCCTCGACCGCACAGTGGAGCTGCCCGGCCCGCTGGCCCGCGGCGAAGTCCAGCGCGCCACAGCCGTGCACCAGCAGTCTGGCGGCAAAGGCGTGAACGTTTCACGTGCCCTGGTTGCCTCCGGTTTGGAGACCGTCGCGGTCCTCCCCGGCGGCGATGGCGACCCCGTCCTTGCGGGGCTGCTCGACGACGGCGTGCCCTACGCCGCGCTGCCCATCGGCGCCCCGCTCCGCAGCAACGTCACGCTCACCGAGCCGGACGGCGTCACCACCAAGATCAACGAGCCCGGCCCCGAATTGAGCGCGGAACAGCAGGAGGCCCTGATCGGGCTGGTGCTGGAACGCTCGCTCGGCGCCACCTGGGTGGTCCTCGCAGGTTCCCTTCCGCCCGGAGTACCGTCCGACTTTTATGGCACCATCGCCCGTCGCCTCCGCAACCGCCAGGACCGCGGGGACGCCCCGATGATTGCCATCGATTCTTCCGGAGCCCCGCTAGTAGCCGCACTCAGCGGCGACACCGAAGGCAAACCGGACCTCCTCAAGCCCAACGCCTTAGAACTCGCCGAGCTGGCAGCAGCGGCCGGCCTCTCCGACGTCGGGACGGCAGAGGAACTTGAAGCGGACCCGGCGGTTGCCGCCGAAGCCGCTGCCGCCGTCGTCAAGAGCGGCGTGGGGGCCGTCCTGGCGACTCTCGGTTCCAAGGGCGCTGTCCTTGTAACCGCCGACGGCGCGTGGCTCGCCACGCATCCGCCGATCACCGCCGTCAGCACCGTCGGTGCCGGCGATTCGTCCCTGGCCGGCTACCTGCTGGCCTCCATGCAAGGCGGTTCAGCGCAGGACTGCCTCCGACAGGCCGTGGCCCATGGTGCCGCTGCCGCCTCCCTGCCCGGCTCCACCGTGCCGGCAGTCCACCAAACAACCCCCGACGCCGTGGTTATCACGGCCCTTCAGAAGGACTGAACGTGACCCAGCTCATCACAACGCAACTGGTCACCCTTGACCAGAACCTTGGAGCTACGTCCGCGGACGTCATCCGATTCCTTGCCACCAACGTGGCAGAGTCTGGACGCGCCGCGGAAGTCGAAGGCCTCTTTACCGACGCCTACGCCCGTGAACAGAAGACGGCGACGGGCGTACCAGGTGGCATCGCTATCCCTCACTGCCGCTCCAACGCAGTCACCGAGCCGGCCCTTGCCATGGCCCGGTTGTCCGAAAAGGTAGACTTCGGCGCCAAGGATGGCCCAGCCGATCTCATCTTCTTCATCGCGGCTCCCGAGGGCGCTGACCAGGAGCACCTGAAGCTCCTCTCCAAGCTTGCCCGCTCCCTCATCAAGAAGGACTTCACGGCCGCGCTGCGCGCAGCCACCACCGAGCAGGAAGTTGTTGACCTTGTCAGCGACGCCCTGGCCGAAAAGCGAATGGCCGAACCCGTCGCAGTAGGGGCCGCAGCCGCCGCAGCAAGCGCCGGTGCCACCGCCGCTGCCCCGAGTCCTGCAGCCGGCAACGGCGCCCACCGCGCCTCCGGCCCCAAGCGCCTGGTCGCAGTCACAGCCTGCCCCACCGGCATCGCCCACACCTACATGGCGGCGGACTCCCTTGTGGCTGCTGCCAAGGAAGTTGGCGTGGACCTGCAGGTTGAGACCCAGGGTTCCTCCGGCGCCAAGCCGCTGGACCCCGCTGTGATCGCGGCGGCCGACGCGGTGATCTTCGCAGTCGACGTCGATGTTCGCGGCAAGGAGCGCTTCGCTGGTAAGCCGGTCATCAATGCTCCCGTGAAGCGTGGCATCGACGAACCGGACAAGATGGTCCAAGAAGCCCTCGCAGCTGCCGACGACCCCAGGGCCCACCGCGTTCCGCACTTCGGTGCCGAGGAAGACGCCGAGCGTCAGGCCGAAGAAAAGGGCGAGCACATCGGGCACAAGCTCAAGAGGGTGCTTCTCACGGGTGTCTCCTACATGATCCCGTTCGTGGCTGCAGGCGGTCTGCTGATTGCTTTGGGCTTCCTACTGGGTGGCTATGAGATCGCCCTCGGCGACACAGCCAACAAGATCCTGGCAAACAATAACCTGCTGAACTTGCCCACCGAATACCCTCCGCACGCCGCGGGACCGTTGGGCGCTTACCTCGGTTCTGTCCTGTTCAAGATCGGAGCCTTGGCTTTCGGCTTCCTGGTCCCGGCGCTGGCAGGCTACATCGCCTTCGGCATCGCCGACCGCCCCGGTATCGCCCCCGGTTTCACAGCCGGAGCGGTCGCCGTCTTTATGAATGCGGGCTTCCTAGGCGGTCTTATTGGCGGACTCTTGGCCGGCCTCATCGCATATTGGATCGGAAGCTTCCAAGCTCCGCGGTGGCTTCGTGGCCTTATGCCGGTGGTGATCATCCCGCTTGGAGCTTCGATTGTGGCTTCCGGAGCAATGGTCCTGTTCCTGGGCGTGCCGATCGCTCAGCTCATGACACTCCTAAACAACTGGCTTTCTGGCATGACCGGGGTTGCTGCGGTCGTCCTAGGTATCATCCTCGGCCTCATGATGTGCTTCGACCTCGGTGGTCCGGTCAACAAGGTGGCTTACTCCTTCGCAGTCGCGGGCCTTAGCGCCGGCAGCGCGGCTAACCAGGCCCCGTGGCAGATCATGGCCGCCGTTATGGCCGCCGGTATGGTCCCGCCGCTGGCCATGGCTCTCGCCTCAACTGTGCTGGACAAGAAGGGCTTCTCCCTGGCTGAACGCGAAAATGGCAAGGCAGCCTGGCTGCTGGGACTCTCCTTCATTTCTGAAGGAGCCATCCCATTCGCCGCTGCTGACCCCCTGCGCGTCATCCCCGCCAGCATGGTGGGCGGCGCCGTAACCGGTGCCATATCGATGGCCTTCGGCGTCACTTCCCAGGCCCCTCACGGAGGAGCGTTCGTCTTCTTCGCAATTGGCAACGTGCTGATGTTCTTCGTCTCGATCGCCGTGGGAGTCGTCGTCACCGCGCTGCTCCTCATCGCCCTGAAGCGCTGGGCAGCACGCAAGCCCGTTGATACTGTTGCTCCAGCAACTGCCCTGACAGCGCCGTAAGCATGCAGATGGAGGTACTTTCCATGCAGACCTTTTCCGGAGTCGGCGTAGCCCCGGGTCGGGTCCTGGGACCGGTGCGGCAGATGCCCAAACCGATCCAGGAACCCGCGGGCCCGGGCACAGCCGCCATCCCCGCAGACGCCACCGTGGACTCGCAGGGCCAACGCATCAAAGATGCGGCCAAGGCTGTCCAGGCGGAACTGCGTGCCCGCGCCGCCAAGGCCAGCGGCGAAGGCAAAGAGGTCTTGGAGGCAACGGCCCTCATGGCCGCTGACCCCATGCTGGTGAAGTCCGCCATCAAATTGCTCAAGCCCGAAACCCCAGGCGGCGCGCGCACGGCAGAGCGCGCCGTCTGGGAAGCCGGGGGCACCGTGGCCGAGTCCCTCAAGGCACTCGGCGGTTACATGGCCGAACGGGTGGCGGACGTCCTGGACGTCCGTGCCCGGATCGTGTCCGAACTGCGGGGCCTCCCCGCGCCGGGCATCCCGGCCTCGGACATCCCCTTTATCCTTGCCGCCGAGGACCTTGCCCCGGCGGACACGGCAACGCTTGACCCCAATAAGGTCGTCGCGCTGATCACGTCCAGCGGCGGGCCGCAGTCCCACACGGCCATCCTGGCCCGGGCACTGGGGCTCCCCGCCGTCGTCGCGGCACCCGGCGTGGACGAGATCGACGACGGCACGGAAGTTTACGTGGACGGCGCAGCCGGCACAGTGACCACTTGGCCGGGCGAGGAACTACGCGCCGCCGCCGAGGCATGGGCCGTCCAGGCCTCCACCCTGGCCGCGTTCACAGGTCACAACGTCCTCGCCGACGGAGTGCGGATACCACTGCTGGCCAACGTGGGCACCGGCGCTGACGCGGTCAAGGCCGCCGACGCCGGCGCCGAGGGCGTTGGCCTGCTTCGAACCGAATTCTGCTTCCTGGACCGCGACGAGGAACCCTCAATCGAGGAGCAGGTCTCGGCCTACGGCGCCGTGTTCGCAGCGTTCCCCGGCAAGAAGGTGGTTGTTCGCACCCTCGACGCCGGCGCCGACAAGCCTTTGCCGTTCCTCACCAACGCCGACGAGCCGAACCCGGCACTCGGCGTGCGCGGCTACCGTACCGACCATTCCTCCCCGGGGGTATTGGAACGCCAGCTGCAGGCAATCGCCGCTGCCGAGGCCCAGCATGAGGCCGAAGTGTGGGTCATGGCCCCCATGATCTCCACTGCCGAAGAAGCTGCACGGTTCGCGAACCTATGCCAGGCCGCCGGGCTCAAGACCCCGGGCGTGATGGTGGAAGTTCCGTCCGCGGCGTTGACAGCGGACACTGTGCTCAGCCACGTGTCGTTCGCTTCACTCGGGACCAACGACCTCACCCAGTACGCCATGGCGGCAGATCGCCAGCTCGGTCCCCTGGCCACCCTGAACGACCCTTGGCAGCCTGCGGTCCTGAAGCTCATCAAGCTCACCGCACAGGGTGCCGCCACGGCGCGCAATGCCAGCGGCCAGCCCAAGCCGGTTGGCGTATGCGGAGAGGCAGCCGCGGACCCGGCACTCGCCGTCGTACTTATTGGCCTGGGAGTGGGGACGCTCTCCATGAGCCCGCGGGCCCTGGCCGGAGTCGCCGCCGTCCTCAAAACGGTCACGGTGGAACAGGCGCAGCAACTCGCCGCCGCCGCCCTCGCGGCCCCGAGTGCCGCAGAGGCCCGCCACGCCGTGCGCGACAAGCTTCCGGTTCTGGACGAACTGGGACTCTGACCACCAACGCAACGCAACTAAGGAGCCGAACCATGACCGAACGTACCGCTACCATCGCCAGCCGCGTGGGCCTGCATGCCCGTCCCGCAGCGATCTTCGCCGAGGCCGCCGGGGAACTGGACCTCGAGGTCACCATCGCCAAACAGGGCGAGCCCGCCGAGGACGCCATGGACGCAGCCAGCATCCTGTCCCTGATGAGCCTTGGTGCCGAGCACGGCGATGTGGTGGTGCTGCGTGCCGATGGTGACGGCGCCGACGAGGCCCTGGAGAAGCTCGTCAAGATCCTCGAAACAGACCACGACGCCTAATAGCGGCTTTTGCGGCGGCCCCGCGGCGGATGTCGCTGTGGCAGTTGCTGCTTCAGCCTTAACCACGACGGCGGCTGCCGGTCCGGGCGATGAGCCTGGACCGGCAGCCGCTTTTGTTGTGTCTTTTGGTCCACGATGACCGGGCCGGCTAGCGCTCCAGCAGGTATGCAGACAGGACTGTGTCCGTTGCTTTAATGTCAACCAGTTCACCTTTGATGTAACCGTCCACAACGCGCGGATCCACGTAGGAATTTCGCGCGATGGCAGGCGTATTGCCCAACAATTCGGCAACCCTGCGGATGGCGTCTGCCACTTCCTTGCGCGTGTCCTTGCCCGGCTCCCGGCCGGCCAGCGCCTGACCGGCGGTCACTGTCCCCTTCCAAGTCCTGAAATCCTTGGCAGAATACGAATCGCCAGCAAGGTCACGCAGATAATCGTTGACCATCTGGGCTCGAACCGGGCTGAGCTTTCCGTCAATCTCAAAGGCCAGCAGAGGCTCCCGGGGCCGGCGCGCGGAAAGCGGGGCCAAGTACTCGGCGAGCTCAGCGTCCTTTACGGTGGACTCCCAACCCTGGCCGCTTTTGGCCGGAAAGGACAGTTCGACGACGTCACCCACCACCGCGACGTGACGGCATCTGAGCGTCGTCAAGCCATAAGAGCCGTTCCGGCTGGCGTACGACTCCGAGCCGATGCGAAGCGCCCCCAGGTCCATCATTCGGACGGCCGCGGCCAAGGCCCGCCGTCGGTCCGATGCTGGGTCACGCAGGTCAAGGGTCACTGCCCGACGAAGGGAAGGAAGGGCGGCCCCAAATCGGGCCGCCCTGTCGAACTTCTCCGTATCCTTTTGAAGCCGCCACTGTGGATGGTAGATGTACTGGCTTCGGCCGGCAGCATCCACCCCCACCGCCTGGATGTGGCCATTCGCGTGGAGGCAGATCCATACTTCGTCCCATGCTGGCGGGATGGCCAGTTGCTCGATTCGACGTCGTTCCTCTGCCGTGGCCAAGGTGCCATCCGGCATACGGTAGCTGAATCCCTTGCCGGACTTCCGGCGCTGGATTCCCGGTCCGGCAGGATCGCTGCGCCTTAGTCTCGGCACAGGTGTCCGTCAGTCCTCAGCCGGCTCAGTGACAGCCGTGTTCGGAGTCATGACTTCCGCGTTGATCATCCACGCGAGCTGTTCCAGTCGCTCGATAATGGCATGCAGCAGGTCGGCCGATGTGGGATCTTCCGCGTCAACATCATCGTGAACGTCGCGAATTGTCTGGACTGTGCGCTCCAAGCGCTTGGTGATCAGCTTGACGGCATCCTTGGTGCTGGTAAGTCCCTCCGGGAATTGTTCCAGCCTGGTGGAGTGGGTGATGGTTGAGCTCCGCCCGTCCGGCAGGGCGTGCAAGGACCGCATCCGCTCTGCGGTGTCATCGGCAAACTGGCGTGCTGCCGCAACCACTTCGTCCAGTTGCAGGTGTAAGTCCCGGAAGTTTGGGCCGACGATGTTCCAATGTGCCTGCTTGCCCTGCAACTGCAATTCGATGAGGTCGGTCAGGACCTGCTGTAGGTTGTCGGCAAGCTTCTGCGACGCTTTCACGGTGTCCCCTTCCAGTCAGTGACGGTCACAACCAGCCTACGGCGGACAACCGGATTTTGCTAAGCCTACTGATCATCCAGCCCGCCGCGAGATGGCATTTAATGCCAATGTTTAGCCGCAACATCCGCATTAAATGCCACCTCGCGTACCGCTGAGCCTCTTGCATCGGCAATACTAAGTGTGCTTACTATTGAGTCACTGCTTGGCAGCAGCCGAGCCAGTGTCAGAAGCACCGTGAACAAGCCTCAAGAGCCTGTAGTAAGGGAGAAGATCATGGGTTTGGACGACAAGATTGAAAACCAGGCAGAGAAACTGGGCGGCAAGGCCAAGGAAGCAGCCGGCAAGGCCACGGATGACGAGCGCCTTGAAAACGAAGGTCGGATGGACCAAGCGAAGGGTGACCTGAAGCAGGCCGGGGAAAAGGTCAAGGACGCCTTCAAGAAGGACTGACGCTTAGCCCCTGGACATTTAGTCCCTATCAGACGCCTGGTCAGGAGCATCGCCTACTGAGGCATCGCCGGGCTGACCCTCCAATGGAGTGCCAAACCCGGCATCCTCACCCGCTGTCCCGGCGTTCTCCTGACCGGCGCCCTCCGGGGCTTCGCCCGCACCAGCCTCTTCCTGATGGCCGGGCCGGACATGCTCGGGATGCTCGGATTGTTCGTAGTGTTCTGCGAGCTTGCGCTCCGCTTCGCGTCGCCGCCGGGCGATGTCGCGATCTTCACGCGTGGCCGGGGACCCCATCATGTCATCATGGCCTTCCGTAGGGAACTGGGGTTGTTGGTTCATAGTGGCATCGTTGCACAGGCCACACGCCACCCGGAACCCCGCTGGCAATATTCACCTAAATAGTAAGTAGACTTTCCATATCGGTCCGTTCCACGTCTGGAGGACAAAATGCCCGGCAAGAAGAACCCGAGCCTCAAGGACCCGGAACTTTACGAAGAACTGCGAGACGACGGCGCTTCAAAGGAAAAAGCAGCCCGGATCTCCAATGCCGCAGCCAAGCGGGGCCGCGGCGAGGTAGGCCGAAAAGGCGGCAAGGCCGGTGACTATGAGGACTGGACGGTGGACAAGCTCAAGAAGCGCGCCAAGGAACTCGGAATCACCGGATATTCCGGAAAAAAGAAGGCGGAACTCATCTCCGCACTGCGGCACCACTGAGGACCCGGTCAACGAGTTCCGCCGCCGAGGGACGGGCTGAATCACCAGACCGAACATGCTCAGGCCTGCTACCCCGTACGCCGTGAGGCATGCACCGGTTCAGGCCTCCTTGCCGCGAGCCCCGGTACGGTGAGGCCCGGACCGGCTCAGGCCTGCTACCCGTACGGTGAGGCCCGGACGGTGGAGCCTGCCCCCGTACGCCGTGAGGCATGCACGGGTTCAGGCCTCCTTGCCGCGAGCCCCGGTACGGTGAGGCCCGGACGGGTTCACGCCTTCTTAGCGCGAGCCCTGCGGGCAGGAGTGCGCTCGGCTTCGGGTTCCTCTTCCGGTTGTGAGGTCTTCCGTGACGATGATCTGGACCCGGACGTAGCAGATTTCGACGCCGGTTTGGCCGCGGAGCGCGACGACGTTGACCGCGTTGAGCGGGAGGCCGTCTTTCGCGTCCCGCTGGCGGCCGTTCCGCCGTCGTCCTCTTCTGCCGATTCCGCAGAGGCGCCCTTTCCGGCGCGCTTCTTGTCCAGGCTCCGCTTGAGGGCCTCCATGAGGTCGATAACCTCGCCACCCTCGGCAGCCGCCGGAGCACCAAACGTTTCCTCGGTGTCGAGGGACTCGCCCTTCTCCAGCTTGGCCTCGATGAGCAGCCGGAGTTGGGCCTGATAATTGTCCGTGTAGTGCTCCGGATCAAAGTCCTGCGACATCGAGTCCACCAGGGCGGCAGACATTTCGCGCTCCTTGGCCGTCACCGTGACGCTGGCTTCGAGGGACGGGAAACTGGCCTCGCGTACTTCATCGGCCCACAGCAGGCCCTGCAGCACCAGGACATCGCCGCGGACGCGCAGTGCGCCCAATCGCGTCTTTTGGCGCAGTGCGAACTGAACAATAGCCACGCGATCGGTGTCCTGCAGGGTCCGACGCAGCAAGGTATATGCCTTGGGCGACGCCGAGTCCGGTTCCAGGTAATAGCTCCGCTCATAGGTCAGCGGGTCCAGCTGCTCGGCGGGAACGAACTCCACCACTTCAATTTCGCGGCTGCTTTCCTCCGGAAGGGACTTCAGCTCTTCCGAAGTGAGGATGACGGTTCGGCCTTCCTCTTCATAGGCCTTGTCGATATCCTCGTAAGCCACAACTTCACCGCAGACCTCGCACTTTCGCTGGTACCGGATGCGGCCGCCGTCCCTACTGTGCACCTGGTGGAGGCCTATATCGTGGTCCTCGGTGGCGCTGTAGAGCTTGACGGGTACATTAACTAGCCCGAACGCGATAGAACCCTTCCAGATGGCCCTCATGCATCAAGTCAACATCACAAAGCAGGCGGAGGTGAAGAGGTGGCAACCAGACAGGCCGAGCGAGTCCATGTTGAGGGCCACGAACTGACCATCACCAACCTGGACAAAGTGTTGTACCCGGAGACTGGGACCACCAAGGCCCAAGTCCTGGATTACTACGCCGCCGTGGCACCTTTCCTCATCCCCGCCGCGGCCAACCGGCCAGCCACCCGCAAGCGATGGGTGCACGGTGTCGGGACCGCGGAGGAGCCCGGCGAGATGTTCTTCCAAAAGAACCTGGACCCCGCCTCCACCCCCTCATGGGTGCCGCGTGTGACTATCAAGCACCGCCACGGCACCAATACGTACCCGTTGATCAACAACCTCGCCACTCTCACGTGGCTGGCCCAAATAGCCTCGTTGGAGTTGCACGTCCCGCAGTGGCAGGTCGACGCCGAGGGTCGTATGCTGCCGCCTGACAGGCTGGTCTTAGATCTGGATCCTGGCCCTGGGTCCGGTTTGCCCGAATGCGTGGAGGTGGCCAAGCTCGCCCGCGAAATCCTGCAGGACATGGGGCTCGATCCAGTCCCGGTAACCAGCGGCAGCAAGGGCATCCACCTCTACGTGCCACTGGACGGGACTCAGCCCTGGGAGCAGGTTTCATCCTTCGCCCGCGAGCTCGCCCGTTCCCTGGAGGCTGACCATCCGGATCTGGTGGTCAGCGAACAGAAAAAGTCCCTTCGGCACGGCAAGGTGCTGGTGGATTGGAGCCAAAACAGCGGCAACAAAACCACGATTGTCCCGTATTCACTCCGTGGCCGCGCACACCCCACGGTGGCAGCTCCGCGGACGTGGCGTGAGCTACTCTCGCCGTCGCTCAAGCACCTGGACTACACGGAAGTGCTCAAGCGGGTGAAGCAGGGCAAGGACCCCTTCAGCGCCATCACCGGGGCGGCCGGCAGTTCAGCGAAGGGTGGCCGCCCGCCGTCGGCCGCTGACCGCGATGGCGGCGATCCGGGCGACGGCGGCGCCCGCAGTTCAGCGAAGGGTGGCCACCCGCCGTCGGACGCTGACCGCGATGGTGGCGATCCAGGCGAGGGCGGCTCCCGCAGTTCAGCCCGCGGCGGCGCCCGTACGGGTCGCGAGCGAGGTGACGTCGACGACGACGCTTCCGCCACCCAGCTCGCAGCGTCCGCGAAAGGCGCGGCGGCGGCCAAGGGGGTTGGGGCCGGCGTCGACCCGCGGCTGAGTGCCTACGTGGGAAAGCGCGACGTCGACCGAACGCCGGAGCCTTTTCCCGCGTCTTCCGGAGCCAAGCCACAGCCCGGGGATGAGCAGCCGCCGGGCGGCATCTTTGTGATCCAGGAACACCACGCGCGTCGGTACCATCTGGACCTCAGGTTGGAACACAACGGCGTGTTGGCGTCGTGGGCCCTGCCACGTGGCGTGCCGGAGACACCCGCCCGGAACAACCTGGCGGTCCAGACCGAGGACCACCCGATGGAGTACGCCACGTTCGCCGGCGTTATCCCGAAGGGCGAATACGGGGCGGGCACCATGTCCATCTGGGACAGCGGAACGTTCGAATGCGAGAAATGGCGCGACGGCAAGGAAGTCATCGCCACCTTGACTGGCCAACCCGGCGGCGGCTTGCATGGCATCAAACGGTTCGCGCTGATTCACACAGGTGGCGCCGCTCCCAACCAGTGGCTCATCCATCTGATGAAGGAGCAACCGGGCGGTCGGCGGTTATCGGGCGGGACCGGTTCGTCGGCGGCCGACGCCACAGGCGGGACCAGAACGACGCCGGCACGCACCTCAAGCGCACCCAACACAACGGCCAGCACAAAAGCCGCCGGCAGCCCGGTCTCGAGCAACGCAACGCCGGCACGCACCTCAAGCGCACCCAACACAACGGCCAGCACAAAAGCCGCCGACAGCCCGGTCTTGAGCAACGCAACGCCGGCACGCACGTCAAGCGCACCCAACACAACGGCCAGCACAAAAGCCGCCGACAGCCCGGTCTTGAGCAACGCAACCCCGGCACGCACCTCAAGCGCACCCAGCACAAAAGCCGCCGGCAGCCCGGTCTTGAGCAACGCAACTCCGGCACGCACCTCAAGCGCACCCAACACAACGGCCAGCACAAAAGCCGCCGGCAGCCCGGTCTTGAGCAACGCAACTCCGGCACGCACCTCAAGCGCACCCAGCACAAAAGCCGCCGGCAGCCCGCGTGAAAAGGCCGGCGCTGCTGCCGAGGGCCGCGAGACTTCCCCAGCCGGAGCCGCCGCAGCAGCAAAGGCACCCAAGCCAGCTGCCGCCGTCGAACCTGTACCGATACAGGCGCCCAAGGTGACGCCGATGCTGGCGGCGGCCGGCACCGCCGCGGACGTCCGGGGGACGGATGACCGCCAGGGCGCGTGGTTGTACGAGCTCAAATGGGACGGCATCCGAGCCATCATTACGGGAACCAGGGGCCGCATCCGGCTCATGAGCCGCAATGGAAACGAGATGACGGCAACGTACCCCGAGCTGTCCGACGCGTCCTGCTGGCCGGACCACGATTTTGTGGCTGACGGTGAAATCGTGGCTGTGGACCACTCCGGGCGTCCGAGTTTTGGACGACTCCAGCAGCGCATGAACCTGGTCAAACCCGGCGACATCGAGCGTGCCCGGAAGTTGTATCCCGTCCGGCTGATGCTCTTCGACCTGATGTTCGACTCCGGGGCTTCGCCAGCCGACCTTCGCGACCTGCCGCTCGTCGAGCGCCGCCGGCGCCTGGGAGCCTTCATGGACCGGTTGCCGCCGTCGAACTGTCCCGTCCACGAATCCCTTGTCCTGGACCATGCCTTGGACGACATCCTGGAGAGCGCCGGTGAACTGGGCCTTGAGGGCGTCATGGCGAAGCGGGCGGACAGCCGCTATTTGCCCGGCCGACGGAGCCATTCCTGGATCAAGCTCAAGCTGGAGCGTATGCAGGAAGTGGTCGTGGGCGGCTGGCGACCAGGGGCTGGAGTGCGTCGCGGCACCATTGGCGCCCTCCTTGTGGGCGTGCCCGACGGCGACAAGTTGCGGTATCTGGGCCGCGTCGGGACCGGGTTCAAAGACTGGCAGCTAAAGGAGATCCTGGAGCGCCTGGAACAGCACGAGCAGCCTGGCTCACCGTTCCACGAAGTGCCGCGGGAGGACGCCGCAATGGCCCGATGGGTTGAGCCGATCCTGGTGGGTGAAGTTAGCTACGGAAGCTGGACAGACTCGGATCGTTTGCGTTTCCCCGTTTGGCGCGGCTGGCGTCCGGACAAGGAGCCAGGCGAGGTTTCGGTGGAGTAGAGCCCGGCCCGCCATCGAGTTTGTGTACAGTTCGTCCCGTTTTGACGCTGCATTCGGGGATTGATCTGTACACAAACTCGAGGGGTTCGCGGTCTTACGGCGAGGGCTTCACCACCATCGCCGAGCCGCCTCCGCGCCTCACGGGCTCAGCCGCGGCGACCATGCTGCCGTCCGGCCTGAACTCGATTGCCGTCGCCGCTCCGATTTGCGCGGCCGATGTGAAGGCGTCACCGGATGGCATGAACTGATGACCGAATGGGGTCAGTTGGCTGCCAAAGGCCGCGATGAACTCCGGCTCCGCAGTGACTTTTACAGTGTTCCGCTGGGATGCACGCGGTGCGGCGATCGCCTGGGAGATGTTCATCCCCAGATCCACGCGGTTCACGATCGTCTGGAGCACCGTGGTGATGATGGTAGATCCACCAGGCGAACCGAGTGCGAGGAACGGCTTGTCTTCCTTCAGGATGATGGTGGGCGACATGGACGAGCGCGGCCGCTTGCCCGGCGCAATGCTGTTCGGATCCGTGGCGCTGGGAACAGCGGAGAAGTCGGTGAGCTCATTGTTGAGCAGGAACCCGCGTCCGGGAACAACGATGCCTGATCCGCCGGTCTGTTCGATCGTCAGGGTGTACTCAACCACGTTCCCCCATTTATCGGCCACGGTGAGGTTGGTCGTCGAGATGTTTTCGGTGTCCTTCTCGTCGGCGAGCGCTGCAGCGGCAGCCGGGCACACGCCGTCGAACGAGGTGACGTCACCTGGGAGGACGGGCTTCACCGCCGCGGTGGTCGGGTTGATCTGGCACGCGCGCTCTTTCCCGAACAGGGGGTCGGTCAGCGCGGCGGTGGGGACGTTGACGAAGGCAGGGTCGCCCACGTACTTGCCGCGGTCGGCGAAAGCCAGCGCACTGGCTTCGAGGTAGTGGTGCAGGGCGGACGGTGTGGACATTTCTGACAGGTTGAATGTGTCTAGGATGTTGAGGGATTCGCCCACCGTAGTGCCACCGCTGCTCGATGGCGCCATGCCGTAGACGTCCAGGTCGCGGTATTCGACGTGAGTGGGATCCTGGTCAAGGGCACGGTATCCGGCGAGGTCCGCCGTCGTCATATGGCCGGGGAAAACGGGCAGCGTCGTGTCGGCGGTCTTGGGCGGCGCTTGAACAGCGGCCGCAATCTCCGCCGCTAGCGGCCCGGCGTAGAAGCCCTGGGTGCCCTGCTGGGCAAGCAGCTTGTACGTGGCAGCGAGGTCGTGGTTCTGGAAGACACTTCCGACGGCGGGAGCGTCACCGTTGGGGAGGAAGAGGTTGCTGGTGGAGGTGAACGCCGAGAAGCGCTGCTTGTTGTCGAGCGTCTGCTGGCGGAAGGTTTCGTCCACCACAAAGCCGCGGGTTGCGACCTTGATGGCGGGCTTCAGGGCGTCGCCAAGGCCCAAAGTGCCCCAGCGGGACAACGCGCGTTCCCATGTTGCGGGTGTTCCGGGGACGCCCACGGACACACCGCTGGAGACGAGCTGGGCGAATGGATACGGCGCCCCGGTTGCCGGGTTGATGAATGCGTCGCTCGGCATCGTTGCCGGGGCGGTTTCGCGTCCGTCGATTGTGCTGACCTTGCCGGTTTTGGCGTTGTAGAAGACGAAGTACCCGCCTCCGCCGATCCCGGCGCTGTAGGGCTCGGTAACGCCGAGCGTTGCGGCGGCGGCGACGGCGGCATCGGCCGCGTTGCCTCCGTTGCGGAGAACTTCAATTGCTGCTGCGGAGGCCTCGGGGTCTACGGTGCTGACTGCGCCGCCGAATCCTGTGGCCGTTGGGGTCTTTGTTGTCTCTCGTGGGTCTGCAAATGCCGGGCTTGCTACGGCCCCGCTTGTGACTGTTAAAGCGAACGCCGCTGTTAGGGCGGCGAATCGGCGTCTCAGAATTGGCATGGTTCCTCCCGAGTCTGGGTACTGCGGTTGGTGGTGCAGGTCACGCTACTCCACGGACAAGGGTGACTCAACGGAAGTCCGTGGCTTGGCGCCCGGTAATGCAGACAGCCCGGCATGCTAGTGCGAAAAACCGGCGGCCGTTTCGGTGAGGCTCCTACCCTTTGTCTCGGGAGCCAACCACTGCGAGATCCCGGCACCGACAAGAGCGATGCCCGCCGCGATCAGCATCGAGATCGCGGGGCCAAGATTCACCATCGACCATGGCAGGAGGAAGGTACCCAGGCCCGCCCCAACGCGGCTCACGGCGGCAGCGAATCCGGTGCCGATTCCCCGGATTTCGGTGGGGAAAACTTCGGCCGGATAAATGCCGGTCAGGGTGTTGTACATCGCGTTGAAGAACGAGAATGCAAGGAAAAGGGCCAGCACAGCGACCGGCGGTGCTCCTGCCCAGAGACCGATGACGGCAAGCACTATGGTGCACAACCACTGCGGGGGAACGGTCAGGACCCTCCGGCCGGCCTTGTCGACCAGAAGGACAGTGATAATAACCGCGGCGAGGGCGACTGCGGACAGGCCTACACCGCCGGCCAGTCCGCCGCCAAGTCCGTACTTCTCCAGCACGCTGTCGGCAAACGTGGCAATGGCGAAGTAAGGTGCAACGCCACAGAACCAGAACATCGAGACGAACAGAGTGGACCGCCAGTACCGCCGCGAGAACAACATCCCGAAGGTACCCTTCTCCGTATCCTCATGTTCGACGTCGACTATTTCGTGCGAACTTTCCATGTATCGGCGAGCGACTCTCCGGGCATCGGTCCTGCGCCCCTGGTTCCAGAGCCAGCGCGGTGACTCAGGCAAGCCGAACCGGGCAACGAACAAGACCACCGCCATAACGGTGCTCGTGCCCAGGATGGTGCGCCAACCCAGGTCGGTGGCATGGTCCAGGATGTATCCGAACAGGAAAGCGAGCATAAAACCGCTGTACCACGCTACGAGCGTCACACCCATAAGCCGCCCACGCAGACGTGCCGGGGCGAACTCGGACATCAGCGGCCAGCCGACCGAGTACTCCACACCGATGGCAATGCCCATCATTAGCCGCACAACAAAGAGAAGTTCCGGCGAGTAAACGAAGAACTGCATCCCCGAAGCGATGACGAACAGGCCCATGTCCATCATGAACAGAGGTTTGCGGCCAAACTTGTCACCGGCCCAGCCACCGATCGGGGACCCGAACAGGATCCCGAAGAGCGGGCCTGCGGCGATCAACCCCTCCCAAAACGTAGAGAGGCCCAGATCGGCAGTCATAGTGCCAGCCACTGGGCCGACGATCCCCAGGATGTAGCCATCCAGGAACATTCCGCCGGCTAGGACAAAGACCATCCTCTGCATAAAGCGGCGCTTGAATGCGGCGGAACCCTCGATCGGTTCCTCAGTGATGTTCCTTGTGACTTCCATAGTCACTCCTATAGGTCTCCTCTCTGATGATGAGGGATTTGGAGATGAGAGGCTAGCGTCCGCGTGCTCGGTCCGCCCGCAGGCCGGCACTCTTTGGAGGATTTCATGCGAACGTCTGCCGTGTAGACGGCCCTCCCATACAAGCCCATGAAAACTCTTGACAAGCTTGTACAAACTTTTCCATACTGGCTAAAGCAAGAGTTTCAACGAAGCAACTGGAGGACTGATGTCGGCAAAACTCACGGATGTCGCCAAGCTGGCCGGGGTGTCCCTGGCCACGGCGTCACGGGCATTCGGAGACCCGGGCCGGCTTGCAGCCGAGACGCGGCAGAAAGTCATGGCTGCAGCCGAGCAGCTCGGCTATGAAGTCCCCGGTGTCACAGGCAGCCGCACCTTCGGCGTCATCGTCCCGGATGTCGCCAACGCGGTCTTCGCTGCACTCATCAAGGCCATCCAAGGCCAGGCCTGGCACGGTCGCCACCGCATGGTCCTCGCGGACACGGCCGAGTCCTCCTCCCGCGAGCGCGCCCATCTGGAGTCCTTCTCCACCGGCGTGGACGGCATCATCCTCTGCTCGCCACGCCTCCCCTCCGAACAGATCCACGAACTCGCCGGCAACGCTCCACTGGTAGTCATCAACGGCGAGGCCGAACACGCGGCACGTGTGCTGATGGAAGCAGGCGAAGGCCTCCGCCAGGCCATCGAACACCTCTACGCCCTCGGCCACCGCAAGCTCGCCTACATCCCCGGCCCGGCGTCGTCGTGGGCTAATGGCCAGCGACTCGCGGCGGTGACCCAGTTCTGCACGGAATGGGGCATCGAGCTGGTCACTGTGGGAAACCAAAATGCAACGGTCGACGGCGGATTGGCGGCCGCAGCGTCAGTGGTCGCCAGCGGCGCCACGGCAGTGATCGCGTACAACGACCTCGTCGCGATCGGCATGCTGGCCGGGGCCCGGACCCTCGGCTACCACTGCCCAGAGGACATCAGCGTGGTGGGCATCGACGATCTGGACATTGCTGCAGCCGCCGAGCCCGGGCTTACGTCAGTCCGAGTCCCCATAGACCGAAGCGGCGCCCTCGGCCTGGAACTCCTCCTGGAACAGATGGCCGGAAAACCGATCGCCACCGAGGCCGTACACCTCAGCTCCCAACTCATCGTGCGTGGATCCACCTTCGCTGCCCGCACCGCAGACCAAGCCCTCCAGGGAAAGAAATCATGAGAATCGTCATCGCAGACCCCAACCTGATGCCGCACCGCTCCACGTTCGAGGCCGCACTTCCGGAAGGAGCCGTCACGTCGTGGCACGACAGCTGGAATGAACACTCCGTCCTCACGGACCTCAAGGACGCCGATGTCTACGTCGGACCCAAATTCACTGAAGCCATGGGGGCAGCGGCCAGCAACCTGCGCCTGGTTCACGTAGCGGGCGCCGGTTACGACGGCATCGACGCGGCAGCTTTGCCAGCAGGCGTAGTAGTCGCCAACACCTTCCACCACGAGAGCTCCATCGCTGAACACATCGCCACGGTTCTGGTAGCCCTCCGCCGGAATCTCCTCGGCCAGGACGCCGCCCTGCGGACCGGAATTTGGTCCTCTTCCGTTTACACCCAGTCAATCCGGCAGCCGGAAACCCTGCGCGGCGCAGTGGTCACCTTCCTCGGATTCGGCCACATCGGCAGCGCCGCCTGGCGACTGCTTCAGGCGTTCGGCGCAGAGGGGATTTCGATCACGCGCAGTGGAAACGTCGACGCCGGCGCGAATAGCCTGCGCTGGTCCGGTACCACCGATCGGCTCGGCGAAGCGTTGAGCGAATCAGACATCCTGGTGGTCAGCATCCCGCTCAGCGAGGAAACCACCAGCATTATTGGCGCCGCCGAACTCGACGATCTTGGCCCGGACGGGCTCTTGGTCAACGTTGCCCGCGGACCCGTCGTACACGAAGCCGCCCTGTACGAGGCCCTCAAGGACCGGCGCATCGCGGGTGCCGCCGTCGACGTCTGGTATCAGTACCCGGCCACCGACGGCCGGGGCGAACCGTCCACGCTGCCATTCGGGCGGCTGGACAACATCATCATGACCCCGCACTCTTCCGGCGTCACCGCGGAAACCTTCCGCAACCGCGCCCGGGAGATCGCTGAAAACATCACCCGCCTGTCCTTGAACAAACCGCTGAAGAACGTAGTGATTCCCCGATGACCCGAAAAATCGTCGATGTAGACGTCCTGATCACCAGCCCTAGCCGCAACTTCGTCACGCTCAAGATAACCACCGACGACGGCGTGGTCGGTTGGGGTGACGCCACGCTGAACGGGCGCGAACTTTCCGTAGCAAGTTACCTCCGCGACCATCTGGCCCCCGCCCTCCTGGGCCGGGATGCCGACCGGATCGAAGATACATGGCAGTACTTCTACCGCGGAGCCTATTGGCGGCGCGGTCCGGTGACCATGGCGGCAATCGGCGCGGTGGACCTGGCACTGTGGGACATCAAGGGTAAGGCCCTGGGCGTCCCGGTCTACCAACTCCTCGGCGGCGCCGCCCGTGACAAGATCCTCACGTATACCCATGCCACGGGCTGGGACCTTCCTGAGTTGCTGGATTCCATTGATAAGCGCCGAGAACAGGGTTTCCGCGCGGTGCGCGCCCAGTCCGGTGTGCCGGGGCTGGACAAGGTGTATGGGGTTACCCGCGGCGCCGCCAGTTACGAACCGGCCGGCCGAGGCGCCGGGCCTGTGGAGGAGGACTGGGACACGTCGGCGTACCTGCGCCACGCGCCTAAGGTCCTGTCCGCCGTCCGCGAGCATGTGGGGCCGGAGCTGAAACTCCTCCACGACGTCCACCACCGCCTCAACCCCACGGAAGCGGCCCGATTGGCCCGGTCACTGGAAGACGTGGACCTGTTCTGGCTGGAAGATGTCACCCCTGCCGAGAACCAGCGGCTCTTGAGGACGCTGCGCCAGCAGACCACTATCCCGCTGGCCATCGGCGAAGTTTTCAACACCATCTGGGATTGCGAGTACCTCCTCACTGAACGGCTCATTGATTTCATCCGTACAGCGGTTGTGCACGCAGGTGGCATCTCCCACGTGCGCAAGATCCTGGCCCTTGCCGAGGTCTACCAAATCAAGGGCGCCCCACACGGCCCCTCGGACGTCTCCCCCATCAACCTTTCCGCGTCCCTCCACCTCGGCTTGGCCACCAGCAACTTCGCCATTCAGGAGTACATGGGCTACGACCCTCTGGTCTCCGAGGTCTTCCGTTCCAGTTTCAGGTTCGACGACGGTTACCTCCACCCGGGCGACGAACCCGGCCTGGGCGTGGAAGTTGACGAAGAAGCCGCTGCCCAATTCCCGTACACGCAGGCTTACCTGCCGATCGCACGGGAGCTGGATGGCTCCATGAAGGACTGGTGAACCATGGCCACACCTAGCACTCCACCGCTGACGGCCAAGACTCCCGGAATCCTGCGCCGAACCACAGCGCCGGCCCCCGGCATTGTCCACCTCGGCTTCGGCAATTTCCACCGAGCACACCAGGCTGTTTATACGGACAAAGCCGTCGCAGCGCAGGGTGGTGACTGGGGCATCATCGGTGTCTCCAGCCGTTCCTCGAGGATCACTGATGCCATGCAAGAGCAGGACATGCTGTACACAGTGGTCGAGATCTCCCCAGAGGGCTCGTCGTTCAGCGTCCCGCGCGTCCACACCGACGCGTTTACAGCAGCACACCAGCCCGAAAAGCTTCGCGAAGCGATTGGCGCTGCCTCCACGCGCATCGTCTCGCTCACCGTGACCGAAAACGGCTACACCTACTCACCTGCCACAGGTTCGCTGAACCTCACGGACCCCAACGTGCAGCACGACCTCGTCCACCGGGAAGCGCCGAGGACATCCATTGGCCAGATGGTCCGTGGTCTCCAGGAGCGTGCCCGCACGCACTCAGAGCCCATAACGATCCTCAGCTGCGATAACCTCGCCGACAACGGCCACCACACCCAACGCCTGGTCAGGGAATTCGCTTCCCGCCTGCCGGCTGCCGAGGCAACGGAAACGCTGGCATGGATTGACACCCACGTGACGTTCCCGTCGTCGATGGTGGATAGGATCGTCCCTGCGACCACGGACCACTACCGGCGACTCGTTGCCGAACACCGCGGCTACAGGGATCTGGTCCCAGTCCCGGCGGAACCATTCAGCATGTGGATTGTGGAGGACAACTTCATCGCGGGCCGGCCCGCATGGGAAGTCGGCGGGGCCGTGTTTTCCAACGAAGTGGCTGGCTACGAGCAGCTCAAGGTACGGCTGCTGAACGGCACACACTCGCTGATCGCCTACCTTGGTGCGCTGTCCGGTGCGGCGACCATCCCGGACTCCGTGACCATCCCTGCCATCGAGGCCGCCGCCCGCTCGGTCCTGCGGGAGGAGTACCTGCCCAGCGTTAGCGTCCCGTCCTCCGTGGACGTCAACGCCTACGAGGAGCAACTATTCTCCCGCTGGCGGAACTCGGCCCTAGGTCACCGCACCAGCCAGGTGGGTTCGGACGGTTCCGTGAAACTCAGGCAGCGGATCCCGTTGCCAGCACTGCAAATGCTCGACGACGGCCGCGTCCCTCAGCTCCTGGCCCTCACCACCGCGGCGTACCTCAGCTGCATTGCGCCCATCAATGGCTTCCGTCCGGGCGTCCACGCCGACGCCATGGAGGATCCTGCCAGGAAGCTGCTGTCGAGGCTCGCCAATGAGTCCCGTTCGGGCCACGAACTGGCGCATAAGGTGCTGGCCGAGCACCATCTCCTCGGCGAGGAACTGGCCGAGCGAGCTGAATTCACCAATCGCACGGGTGAATTGATCGACGTCCTGCACACGCATGGCCCGTTGGCGGCGATCGCCGAGGCCAGCGGCAAGGCAGGCCCTTCCCTCCCTAACCTCCAAACTCCATCCCTCCAAACAGCACAGGGCACACTATGAGTACCCAAACCCTCTCCCCTACCAGTTCCGGCAAGCTGCCGGCGACCACTGAAGCCGCTGTCCTTCACGGAGCCGGCGACCTTCGTATCGAACACAAATCCCTCAGCCAGCTCGGCCCACATGACGTCCTCGTTGAGATGCGTTCTGGCGGCATCTGCGGCTCGGACATGCATTACTTCGCCGACGGCCGCAACGGCACCAACATCCTCCGTCAACCCACCGTCCTCGGCCACGAAGGGGCCGGCGTGGTTATTGCGGCAGGCGAGGAATCGCACCTTGCCCCGGGCACCGCCGTCGTGATTGAACCGGCGCTTCCCTGCGGCAAGTGCGCAAGCTGCCTGTCCGGCCGCTACAACGTTTGCGCCACCGGTACCTGCTTCGGCTCCCCGCCCACCGACGGACTGTTCGCCCGGCACGTGGTGGTTCCCGACGTCGCGCTTCATGAACTGCCGGACAGTGTGCCTCCGGAGATCGGAGCGGCGATCGAACCGCTGGCCGTGGCGGTCTGGGCAGTTGAACGCGCCCAAGTCCAGCCAGGACACAGGGTGCTCGTCACCGGCGCCGGGCCCATCGGGCTGCTTGTTGCGCAAGTGGCAGCAGCCCGCGGTGCCGCGGAGATCATCGTGACTGACGTCAACGACGATCGCCTCGCTGCCGCGGCACGCTTCGGCGCAACCCGGACCATCAACACCGCCACCACCGCGCTTGACATCTCAGCTATGGACCGGCTGATCGAATGCTCCGGCAACACCAGGGCCTTGGCCGACGGCATCCTCACGCTGGCCCCTGCTGCCAGGGCCACCGTGGTTGGACAGGCCAAGCCGACGGTTGACGGCATCCCGCTGGGTTTCCTCCAGCGATACGAAATCGACCTCGTGACGGCGTTCCGCTACGCCCACGCGTTCCCGACGGCGATAGAGCTCGCCTCATCCGGGAAGGCGGACCTGCGGTCCATCATCACCAGCACCTACCCACTATCCGATGCGGCCTCCGCCCTCACAGCACCAGTAACCAACCCCACCAACCTGAAGGTCCTGATCACCTACTAGCTCAGTTCCAGCGCAACACAGGCCCCTGCGCCACCGTTCGCAACAACCACCCACGCAGACATCCATTCAAAGGAGTATGGACATGACCACTGCAGCACTTCCGCCAACCCCGGTGGACCAGCGCAAAGTCCGGAAGGCCGCCGTCGCAGGCCTTATCGGCACCACCCTGGAGCTCTACGACTTTGTCATCTACGGCACGGCGTCGGCCCTGGTCTTCAGCAAGCTCTTCTTCCCCAACGTCGATCCGGCCACGGCACTGTTGGCCAGCTTCACCACTTTCGCAGTCGGCTTCCTGTTCCGGCCGCTGGGTGGCATCTTCTTCTCCCACTACGGCGACAGGCTTGGCCGTAAGTGGATCCTGGTGGTCACCCTGCTGTTGATGGGCGGCGCAACCCTATTTATTGGGCTCCTTCCAACCTATGAGCAGATTGGACTGTTTGCGCCCGTCCTGCTGTGCGTCTGCCGCGCGGCCCAGGGCTTCGGCGCGGGTGCGGAACAGTCAGGTGGCGCAACGCTTCTGACCGAATCTGCCGCTCCTGGAACGCGTGGACGGCTCGCGTCCCTGATCATGGTGGGCGCAGCCGCCGGTACAGCCTTGGGAGCGCTTGTCTGGATCGCGGCCCAGGCCCTGGCGCCGAATGACATGATGACCTGGGGCTGGCGCCTCGTTTTCCTCTCCAGCATCTTTGTCACCATTGCCGCCCTGGTGATCCGGCGCAAACTGGATGAGTCCCCCGTCTTTGAGGAGATCAAGCAGGTCCGCACCGCCCCTCCGGCGCCGCTTAAGGAAGTGGCCAAGTACGGCAAGGCCAACGTCCTGCGCGTCATCCTGATGAACCTCGGCGTCAGCACGCAGTCCTACACCATCCAGGTGTTTATGGCTTCCTACCTCATCACCGTTGTGGGCACGGACCCCAAGTTCATTCCGCAGGTGCTCCTCATCGGTTCGCTGTGCGGCGGCGTGGCAGCCATCGGCTTCGGCACGCTCTCGGACAAGATTGGCCGCCGTCGGGTTGTTTCCCTGATTACTGGCGCACTGGTGCTCTTCCCGGCCCCGGCGTTCATGCTGCTGACCACGGGTTCGCCTGTTGCGATTGTCCTGGTGATCGTCACCGGCTTCGTCCTGGCCTGCCAGGGCGTGGTGGGTGTCCACATGAGCTACTTCCCCGAGGTCTTCGGAAGCCGCTACCGCTACGCCGGGGTCACCCTTGGCCGCGAGTTTTCATCAATCATCGGTGGCGGTGTGGCACCCATGATCTGCGCCGGACTGCTGGGCATGTTCAGCAACTCCTGGATTCCGGTGGCGATCTACATGTCCGTGACCATGCTCATCAGCTTCATCGCAACGCGCATGTCACCGGAGACCGTGAATCGCGACCTCACCGCAGAGCGGGACGCAAGCCACGACCCCTTTCCTGCCAGCGCGGTAGCTTCTCGGGCCACAGACGGCGACCTCGCCGCCGTCGAATCCCAGTAACCAGCCGACCCCAGAAAAGCGGCGGGCGCCCGGTCTCCCTTCAAGGCCGCGGCGCCCGTCCCTACGCAGCAACTATCCAAGGAAAGCCATGCTCCGCACAGAAGATCCGACGGCCGCGCCTACCCGCCCCGCTCCCTCCGCGATCCTTAGCCAGACTCGGGTTGTCGCCGTCTTAAGGGCACAACACGCCATGGACTACTCTCCCGTGATCGACGCCCTGCGCGACGGCGGTGTCCTGAGCATCGAGCTAACGCTCAGCACGCCAGGTGTGTGGGAGGAGCTTCCCCGCCTACGGCAGCGGTTCGGGGACGCCGTGGAACTGGGTGTCGGTACGGTAACCACAGTTGGCGAGGCGGTGACCGCGCTCGATCTTGGTGCCGCCTACATCGTCACCCCTGTCACAGATCCGGAGATTGTCACGGTCTGCACCCAGCGTGGAGTCCCGGTGTTCCCGGGCGGTCTCACGCCCACCGAACTACACTCCGGCTGGAGGCTCGGTGCCACCGCCGTCAAGGTCTTCCCTGCCTCCACGGTGGGCCCGGGCTATGTATCGCAGCTGCGTGGCCCGTTTCCGGACATCCAGGTCATTCCGTCCGGCGGTGTGGAAATCGACGACGTGCCCGGCTGGATCCGGGCGGGTGCCTTGGCCGTTAGCCTGGGCGGACCGCTCCTCGGCGATGCATTCAAGGGTGGAAGCCTCAGGACCCTCACCGAGCGGGCTCGGCGCGTGCGAGGCCTGGTTGACGAGGCAGGCTCGCGATGAGCATCCCCTCCCAGCCATACGTCCTCACCTTTGGCGAGACCATGGCACTCATGCGGGCTGACCAGCCCGGTCCGCTGTCACACGCTTCCAGCCTGGGCCTGGGAATCGGCGGTTCCGAATCCAATATGGCCATCGGGCTCCAGCGCCTCGGCGTCCAGGCGGTCTGGTGCAGCCGCGTCGGCGACGACGCGCTCGGTCAGTTGGTGATCCGGGAAATCCGCGCCGAAGGGGTCGAGGTACGTGCCGCCGTCGACCCTTCTGCCCCAACCGGGCTGATGATCAAGGAGCGTCGCACGCCCGCCATCCAGCGCGTCAGCTACTACCGGCGGGACAGTGCTGGATCGCGAATCTCACCGGCCGACGTCGATGAAGCCCTCATCGCCGGGGCGGCGCTGCTGCACGTCAGCGGCATCACGCCCGCTCTGTCGACGCAGGCCGAGGCCACGCTCCGCTACGCCGTGGCAACTGCCCGCGCGGCCGGCGTTCCGGTCTCCTTCGACCTCAACTACCGCGCCAACCTCTGGTCGTCCGAGGATGCAGGGCGGTCGTACCGGGACATCATTCCGGTCGCAGACATAGTGTTTGCCGGAGTCGACGAGGCGGCCATCGCCGTCGGCGGTTTGGCCTTCGACGGCGGTACCGGGTTCGACGGCGATACGGGGTTCGACGGCGGTACCGGATTCCACGGCGGTACCGGGTTCCACGGCGGTACCGGGTTCCACGAGGGTACCGGGTTCGACGGCGATAAGGGGTTAGACGGCGGCCTCGCCGAAGGGCTCGCCCGGCGGATCGCTGCCATGGGTCCCACCCAGGTGGTGATAAAGCTCGGCGGTGAGGGCGCCGTCGCAATGATCGACGGCGAGTTGTACCGGCAGGCCGCCGTCGCGGTGGACGTAGTAGACACCGTCGGCGCTGGTGACGCTTTTGTCGCTGGCTACCTAGCTGAACTGGTTTCCGGCCTTGATACCCGACGGCGGCTGGAGACGGCCGTTCGAACCGGCGCCTTCGCCTGCCTGGTTCCCGGGGATTGGGAGGGATTCCCTCGCCGGAGCGAGCTCTCCCTGCTCGACTCCAGGGAACCCGTGCTGCGCTAGCAGGCCTATGTCCAGCGAAATTCACAGAGAATCGCCATGAAGCGAGCCGTCAGCCTTGCCGATGGCATTGACTGGGAGGCAACGGAATTCGGCGCCCTGGACCCCCAGTGGCGGGAGCGCCATCGCGGGAAGCTCCAATGCCTAGGTTGCGGTCAGCCAGCTGTATTCAAACTTGGCACGGGCTGCCGCACGCCCTTCTTCGCAGCCAGCCACAGGTCATGGTGCGCCCTCCTCAAAGGCCCCTGGACAGTCTTTCGCTACCTCCAATAATCACTAATAAGTATGATTTAAAGAATGCCAATGACGCACCTAATTGCCGGCGCCTACGCCGCCGCCCCTCCCCAGTTGGCCTCCGACGCCGCAGCCGAAGCACGGTGGTATGAGCTGCTTCGATCCGAACCATTGATCGACGGCCTCGAACTGCCGTGGACCGGCACCCTCCACCCTTCGGGACTTGATCACCTGTTGTCGCTGCTGGAACCTTCCTGGCGATCTGTGGTCACGGCGATCCCGGGCACCGCTCAGCGGGTGGCCACCAATCCGCTCTATGGCCTGGCATCAGACGACCAGCACTCCAGGGCCCAGGCTGTCCGGGATATCGAAGGCCTCTTCGGCGACGTCCAGCGAATCCGCTCGGCAATCGGCCCAGACGCCGTTACCGCCGTCGAACTCCACTCCGCGCCTAACCGGCACGGCGCCAGTTCCTCTGCCGAGAGTTTTGCCTCCTCCCTTGCGGAGATCGCGTCCTGGAACTGGAATGGCGTTGCGCTGGCGATCGAGCATTGCGACGCCGGGCTGCCAGCCGGGCAAAGCCAAAAGGGATTCCTAAGCCTCCAGGAGGAAATCGCGGCGGTCCAGCAAGTCAACGCCGGTACAAGAACACGATTGGGCCTCACCGTGAACTGGGGCCGATCCGCCATCGAGGCCCGTGGTCCGGAGGGTCCGGTGCAGCACGTCAGCGAGATTGCTGAGGCTTCCGACCTCCTGGGTGTGATGTTCTCCGGAGCTTCGGGCGTGTCCACCGTGTACGGCGGTGCATTTGCGGATGTCCATGTCCCTGTTCACGGAACGGAAGCCGGAACAGCATCGGACTCCCTGATGACACTCGAGTCCATCTCCCGGACTCTCGACGCCGCCGGCCCGAAGCTGCTCTATTCGGGAGTCAAGGTTGCCGCAGTCCCCGGCGAAGTCGATTTGGAAGCCCGACTACTGCCCTTGAGGCGGTCGCTCGAGGCCGTCCAGGACCTGACACTCTAGGCCGTCCAGGACCTGACACTCGACGCCGTCCACGACCTGACACTCGACGCCGCCCAGGCCGCAACCAGCGCCGTGGCAGCACCTAGACGCGCTGACTCCACCACCTAGATTCGGGCTTTCACCACCTAGACGCAAAATCCACAGGCCCTAGATTCCGCGGTTTTTACCACCTAGACCGCAAACCCTCGGCAAAGTTCCCCAAATCCGAGCCCCTACTGTCGCAGCAGGAGGGGCTCGCTGGCCTTTGTTCCAAGTAAGGCACTCCCCTCCGGCATGAAGCTTTGAAAGGGGAGCATGAAAGCCAGAACTATCGTCCTGCGGCTGGGGTCGGCGTCACTCGCACTGGGCGTGGCAGCCTTGGGGATCGTGGCGCCGGCAGTTGCCTATGAAGTGCCGGTTTCGCCCGCGACATCGGGTGGTGGCACTGCCGCCATGGCCATGCCCGGCTCGGCGCTTACAACCACGTACGCCACCACCGGGCTTACAACCGTTGCGGGTGCCACCCAACTGGGCAACCGTGGCTACGTTCCTGGTGACTACACGCCTGGTTTGCCGGCCACAGCGGAGGCCACCGCCTTCCGGACGGACGCACTCAACAACTGTCCCGACGTCGGACCCTGCGAAGGACTGGGGACCATCACCGTCCAGTTCAGCCAGCCAGTCCGGAACCCGATCCTCACTGTCGCGGGCCTTGGCGCGAGCGTCGGCCGGAACACCGGAACAACCATCACAGCCCAGACGCAACTCCACGCGGTCTTGACTCTGGCAAGCCCCGGAGTAGGCATTTCCAAGCTGAGCGGCGGAAATCTGGCCGTGCTGGGCGCCAAAACCATCACGGCGGTAAACCACAGCACGGGATACCGCTGCGACACTAACCAGCAGGACGGGCCACCGCTCGCCTACCCCGCTGCTGCGACTTCCGCTTGTGGATCCGTTCAACTGAACGGCGTCACTAGTTCGCTGACATTCAACGTTGGCGCCATGCGCACCCAAGCAACACCGGCTGTTCCCGCAGCGCCCATCGATCCAGTCCTGGATCGCGGGAAGAATATTGACGGCTTCACCTTGCTCGCGTCCGCGCCTGAGGACTTCGGTGACGCCCCGGCGTCGTACGACGGCGGCAACGCCGCCCGGGCGGTCCTCTCCGATGTCACGTTGGGTAGCGCGGTTAGCGAAGACAACGCATCTGTGGCCAACGGCGCAGTCTCGCCCAGCTCGGGTCCCACTGCAAGCGGCGACGACGGCGACGACGGCGTCACGCTGCCCCCGCTTACTACCTCCAACAGCGGCTACTCGACGACCGTCGCCCTAGCCGGGGCCAGCAAAGCGGGCACAGTCTGCGGCTGGGTCGACGCCGATATTAACGGAACGTTCGACCTCGCCGAACGGACGTGCGCACCGTTTGCGGGCGGTGCTACCGGTGCGTCGCTGACGTGGTCTGGCCTTGCCCCAATTGCGGGCGCAACATTCGCCCGTTTCCGAGTCGGGTACAACGCCAGCCAGGTTGAATCTCCCACGGGACCCGCGGATTCCGGCGAAGTCGAGGACTACCGATTGGTCATCACCACGGCGCCCGCCGCGCCTCCGGCGCCGACCGGGCCGGGTGGGCCGGGTTCCGGGCCGGGTGGGCCGGGTTCCGCGCCGGGTACTGGGCCAGCGCCGGCCGCGCCGGGCATCCCTCAACCCGGTCCCCTGGACGTGACGCCTCCGGCCGGTCCAGACAGTCCAAACGCTGGCGATCCTGTGCCGGGGCCAGCTATCAAAGCAGTCACTCCCGGCGACGATGCAGTGATCCCTGCGGCCTTGGCCTCCACCGGAGCATCCCTTGCGTTCCTGCCCGCAGCGCTGATTTTGGCGCTCGCCGGGGCCACGGCCGTCGGAATGACCCGCTGGCGTAGGTCGAGGCGCCCCGCAAATCCACCAGTTTTGTGAGTTTGGAGAAACCGTCTGCCCGCGGTGGCTTCAAAAGGGAGGGATCTTCTCCCAAGTCAGTAATTAGCGCCAATAAGAAATCAAACAAAGGAGATGAAATGCAAAAGCTCGCACTAATGCTGCTCACCGTTCCCGGTTTGCTGCAGGAAACCTCAAACAACATGATGAGCCGCCGCAACAACGACATCGCACCGCTGTTGATCGTTATTCCCATCGCGGTCATTATCGCTTTCGGATTCGTTGCGGCTTGGTTCTGGTACTGCCAGCAGAGGGGTGCATGGCCGGCGTTCGATATGCCGAGCTGGCAGTCCGGCGGCACCTGGAAGCTTTACTGCGCACGGTAGCCATTCCTGAAGAAGTGACATCTTGAAATCTGAGCATTTCACCTGCAGGGTCGAGGGGATCAGCAAAGACTTTGGGGCTGTAAAAGCCGTCCGGGACATATCCTTCGATGTGGTTCCGGGACAAGTCTTTGGTCTCCTCGGCCCTAACGGGTCAGGCAAATCCACCACGTTGCATATCCTGACCGGCCTTCTAGAGGCGAGCCAGGGTCTGGTCACAGTCAGCGGGTTTCCTATTGAGGACAAGAAATCCCGCGTCTTCCTCGGCTTTGCGCCGGACGATCTGCCTTTGCCGCTCTCGTTGACCGGCAGGGAATACCTTGAACTGCATCACAGGATCAGGAGGCGAAGTGATGGGGCCGAGGCTGCCCAGCTGGCCGAAGCGCTGGGGCTGACACCAGCTTTGACGCGCTCCATCAGCGAGTATTCGCACGGGATGAAGCGCAAGCTCCAGTTGATCGCAGCCGTAATGCACAAGCCGTCGCTCCTGATCCTTGACGAGCCCTTCCGCGGGCTGGACCCTGAGGCTGCTGCGGTGCTGCGGGAACTCATAGCTGTCTTCACCGGATCAGGCGGCTCCGTTTTGATCGCCACCCACGACATGCTGCGTGCCGAACGGGACTGCGATCAAGTGATGATCCTGCACCAAGGCGCCCAAATAGCGCTGGGGAGCCCTGCGGCGCTGAAAGAAGAATATGGCTCGGCGGAGACGCTTGAGGCCGTCTTCCTACACGTCACCAAACTGACTGAACAGCAGGAGCAACGCAGGCGGCACCTGCACGCCGCACTCCGTTCTGGACCCGCGAAGGAGATGAACAATGAATAAGGCTACAAAAGTATTTGGGGCAATATTTGGCGGCGTTCTGGCAGGGGCAGCCCTGGCATTCATTATGAGTGTTGCCACCATCGTGACGGCAATAGTGACGGGTTCCACCGCGGACCTTCCCGGGATTTTCTCAGCTACGCCAGGATCAGAAAATGACGCATTGGCCGTGGAATTCCAGCCCAATTCCACCGGTCTGCTGCTCATTGTGGCTGCAACTGCCGCGATCTGTGGAATCGCTGCTGCCCTTAGCGATAAGAAAAACCACACGCCGGAACACGAATAATGCCAGCCTCCGCCACGATCGCCCGCAGTTCTATGACTGCCTGGACGCGGGAAACGGCCAAACAATTGCGGCTCTCCCCTACTGCAATTAGATGGTTCGCCGCTGCGGCTCTTGCGGCAGCCTTGGCCTTCGGAACGCTTCTTGCTGTGATGTCCAACGGACAGACCGAAGATCAAGCGCCCGTCATGACGGCTGGCACGCTGTCCTTCATGATGGCCGGTTCATTCTTGACTGTCGCCTTTCTCACGGCCTTGTTTTCGATGTTGGCACCGGCGAAGAATTCGTTAGCTACTGTTCTTGAACTTCTTCCGGCATCGCGCGGTGCGGTGCTGCTTGGCCTGCAATTACCCATCCTCGCGGTGTCAGCCGTGCTTGCCTTGTGCCTGACGCTCCCGTCGTACGCAGCTTTGTGGCGCAACAGTACCCAGTGGGGCCAAGCCCTTGCAGCGTCAGCGGCTCTGGTCCTGTTTACGGCGGGCAGCCAATTGTTAGTCCTGGCTTTGTTTCAGTGCCTTCGCTACGTGTACCGACGGTTTCTAAGGTTGCCGCGGTACTACGCCGTGTCGTTCGCGGGTACCACCTGCTTTGGACTGACGATCGCCCTGGTGTGGACCGACGTCCTGCCCATACCTTCCAGCATGGCTGACCACGCCAACGGCCTAAGGGACTTGGCCCCCCACCGGGTCTGGGCCCGGAGCCTGGCGCTATTGTGGAGCGCTTCGTCGGCCGGGTGGACAGACTACGCGCTGATACTCCTGTGGCTGGTTGTGCCCTTAGTTCTGATCCTGACGGCGGCGCGACGGGATTTCGACAACCAAGCTGATTCCACCCTTCGCACCTTTGCCAACGCCTCGTTGCCGCGCCAGCGCTTCGCTACTGCCGCTTATGTGGACGCTGTGCAGCTCCTCCGAAGCCAACAGTTTATGGTCCTGCTACTGCTCATCACGGTCGCCCTGGCCGGGCTCGTCCTCCTGTCGAAGCACGAAGGCTATGGGGTGGTGGCGTTCACCCTGGCGCCGGGCCTGGCCACGGCTCCGTTCATCCTGGGCTTGCAGTCATACGGCCTTACTGCCAAGACCCACTGGCTCCAACGTCATCTTTATGGGTCCCGCACTGCGTGGGCTGGGCCTAAGCTTGTGGCCAGCGCGGTCATCTCGTTGACCATCGGCTCGGCCTTTGCAGGGGTACTTTTCGGGTTTGGACTGCTGACCTTGGAGCAACTACCGCAATTGCTCGGGGATGCCGCCATCGCGTGGTGCGCAGCGTCCATCGGCGGAATCCTGGTCCCGTTCAGTACCGAACAGCCGCTGGCCAGCGGGGCCACGGGATTCACGGTCTTCCTGATATATGCGGCTTCGTTGGCAGTAGCGCGCTGGACAGGTCCGAAGCTGGGGGCGCTTTTTGGCGACGCGCCCTACTTGGGGGACGTCATCATCACCAGCATGATGCTCCTCGTACTTGCCGGAGCCCTGGCGTCCACCGTTTATCGCGTCTCGCAGGATGGCTGATTTCCTGCGGCTGTTCCGGATGGCAGTCCGGCCTGGGCACGTGGAGGTAGTGCTACCTCACGGTTTGTGGTCAGCCACCATGACCGTCGTCAAGGTCCTGTCTCGCTTCGTGTGGCTGCCGGCGACCGCAACGGCCACCGCTTGGGCGGCCGCCTATGCGGCGGATGCCAGAGTCATCGCCCTGCTCTGTTCAGCCGTCGCGCTGTTCCTGGCCTCCGTCGTCGTACACGAAATCGGCCACGTGGCCGCTTACCGGCTAATAAGCCCGACGGCGGCAGCCAGCTTTAGTGCCACCAACGGCAGGTTCCGGTTGACCAGGGAGCCGTTGCCGGCCGTGCGGGACATCACGGTGACTGTGGCGGGACCGGCCTCGGCACTGTTGCTGCCGCTTGTCCTGTTGCCTGGATTTGCCTCGTGGCCATTGCAGGTGTGGACCGCAACGGCCATTGGTTTAGGGCACTTGACCCTACTGTTCCGGAGTGTGGGGGACGGCGCGGCCCTAAGGCAGGCACTGAGGTCCCCCACTCCTCAAGATCGAGGGACTCCTTAGCCCTCGCACTCCACGCAGTAGGCAACGCCGTCCTTTTCCCGTGCGATCTGCGAGCGGTGGCGGACCAGGAAGCAGGAGTAGCAGGTGAACTCGTCGCTGGCCTGCGGAATGACGTGGACGATCAGCTCTTCGGCAACGATCTCGCCGCCGGGACCGTCACTGTCCAAGCCGTCAGCTTCGTCGAGTTCCAGGACGACGCTCTTAGCTGTAGGAGCGCTGGCGGATTGCAGTGCCTGGAGGGACTGTTCCTGGTTCTCCTTGACGTCGGTGCGCAGCTCGTCGTAATCAGTGGCCACTTCTAGTGATTCCTCTTTCTTGGATGGGAATGTCGGCTATGCAACGTACAGCATGTCCCTGAAAATTCCCTGAACGCGCAAATTGGCTCCAGCGCGGGCAGCCGATCCGACGTCGCGGACGGCGGTAGCAGCACCTAGACCGATGGAGTCCACCACCTATTTTTAGGGTTCCACCACCTAGATCCCAAATCGGTGACCGCTAGATTCCGCGCTTTTCACCACCTAGACGGTTAATCGCGGTAAGGAACAGCACAATTCTTCCAACTATGGTGTGATTCATGACCCAGCCTGGACGGAGCTTCCTGGGATCTGGCCGCCACACCTCCACCTAACTGAGATAGCGCTTCTAATTGCGCCACAGCCTGTGGCGCAATTGGAAATCGATAGGGTAGAGCCATGACCTCTTCAGAAATCGACCTGCCGGCCGACTATCCGGAGTTGCTGGAGTCACTGAAGACGCGGGTTAAGGGCGCAAGGATCCAGGCGCAAAGAACCGTCAACAAACTGGCCATCGAACTCTACTGGTCACTCGGGAAAGACATTCTGGCCCGCCAGGACAGGCAGGGTTGGGGCAGCGGTGTCATCAACCGGCTCGCCGCCGACCTCCGGATAGCGTTTCCGGACATGACCGGTCTGTCCGCCCGAAATCTGCAGTACATGACGGCCATGGTGCGCGCATGGGAGGCCGAAGCAAATGTGCCACAGGTTGTGGCACATTTACCGTGGGGCCACATTCGAACAATTCTAGACAAGTCCACGACCCCCGAGGAGCGGGAGTGGTACGCGGCTGCGGCAGTGCAGTACGGCTGGTCCCGGAACGTTCTGCTGAACATGATGATGAACCGCTCGATGGAACGCACCGGCGCGGCGCCATCGAACTTCACCAGCCAGCTTGCCGCCCCGGAGTCCGAACTGGCCCAGCAAATGGCCAAGGATCCGTATAACTTCGAGTTCCTGGGCCTGTCCGGCGAAGTGATCGAACGAGATCTCGAGAACGCCCTGACCAACAGGATCACCGAAACCCTGCAGGAACTCGGACCCGGGTTCGCCTTTGTCGGCCGGCAAGTACACTTCGACGTCGACGGCGACGACTACTACGTTGACCTGCTCTTCTTCCATGTCGAACAGCTCCGCTACGTGGTCATCGAACTTAAGACTGGCCGCTTCCAGCCCGAGTGGGCTGGCAAACTCAATTTCTACGTAGCCCTGGTCGACGACGTCCTCCGCCGCGAGCATCACAATGAAACCGTCGGCATCCTGATCTGCGGCACGAAGAACGACCGCAGCGTCCGGTACAGTTTGGGCCGCTCCACCTCGCCCATGGCCGTCGCCGCCTACACCTATGACAAACTTCCGCCTGCAGAGCAGCGGGCCCTACCCAACGAAGGACACATCATCAATGCCCTTGACTGGGTGGAGCCGGACACTGCAACAAACGCCGGATATCCGCGGTCCACAGGAGAAAGCCTGGAAGCGGAGCAGCTTACCTAGCAATCGGCTGGCCCGCACGCGTCGTTGATCCACGTGACCGACCCTTGACTCCGATTTCCCGACGCTTGCGGTGGGCGGCCTTCTGCGATTGCGAAGGACAAGCCTTCGGTCTGGCCCATTAGCGGGCCTCGGCGGTGGTATCCAAACCAAACCGGCCCGGGGATCCCGGGCCGGTTTCAGAGTTTGTTGACGTTATTGAATCAGGAGGAGTGCGGCATCTGCGGGCGGCCAGTCCGGTGCACGGCGTTGACTGCGGCGGCCTGGCCCATCCGGCCGTGGCTTGCGGAGCGCTCACGCGGGTGCTTGTTCTTTCCGTAGCCGTCAGGCCATTTCTGTCCTTGCGGCTGCCCCAGGGCCATGGCAAGCGTGGCGGGCTCAGGAACCTGCGGCGTCTCCATGGACTCCGTCAAGTGGCTTGCAACCTCCGGATTGATGCCCTCTCCAGGGATCTGCTCGGCCATAGTTCTTCCTTTCTGCGTTGAAACGAAGGGATTTCCATCTTAGGTCCGCGGCCAGTCCTTGTCTTTAGTACGAACTGAGATTGTCGTTCCCCCGCCAGTGCGCGGCAGGAGCACCAATCCCATTGACACCTTGAAACCCTCGTTCCTAGGGTTATTCTCGCCCATGTTAGCGTTCACAGAGTTACCGCACGCGACCTTTTCGCTTCCCGCCCCAACCAAAAAACCTCCCCGCTCTTCCGCGACCCCATCGAAGACGGCGCCGCTGAGCCCACCATCGTCTGGAATCCCCACGAGCAATTGTGGTGGATGGTCCACACCAACCGAAGGACGTCGGCCCCTTTCGAAGAGGTATTGGCAGCCGAACCAACCGTAAGGGATGGCATTTGCAGTGCCAGGGGGATGCGCATCCACAACTGAAGCTAACCCAGCCTACTGAGAATCCGCAGCAATCCGTGATACCGGTGTCACGAAATCCTACGAAATGAATTCATCCGGCTCTTGGAAGAATTGTTGTAGATTTTAGTTTATGGAACCACGAACACGCCGGGCGGCCAGCCTTTTGGATGTTGCGCGCCTCGCCGGCGTGTCACGTTCGACGGCGGCACGCGCCTTGGGCGGGTACGGTTCCGTCAGCCCGGATCTGGTGGCGATGGTGGCTGCGGCCGCCGAAACCCTGGGATACAGGGGAAACGCCCTCGCGCGAAGCGTCAGCTCTGGGCGGTCACACACCATCGGCGTGGTGGTGAGCGACATTGAGAATCCCCATTTCTCCAAGGCCGTCCGAGGGATCGCGGACACCGCCAAGAAGTTGGGCTTCGACGTCATACTGGCCAACACGGATGAGAACGTGGAGGCGGAGCGGGCGGCCGTCCAAGTGTTCCTTGACAAACGCGTGGATGGACTCATTGTCGCCTCTGCCACCCGGAGCGACTCGGCGCATCTCTTGGACGTTGTCCGCATGGACCGTCCGCTCGTGCTGTTTGATCGCCGACCAGATGGGGTTGAGGCCGACTGGGTGGGTACCGACTGCTATTCCGATTGCCGCGCGGTTGTTACTCACCTGGCCAATCACGGCCACCGAAAGATCGCGTTTGTCTCTGCCACCACCAAGACTCCGCAAGAGCTGGAAGCCGGACATCCGCTGCCCATCTCCACCATCGAGGACCGTGTCCGTGCCATCAAGGATGAATCAGCAGCATCGGGCTTGGAGTACGTCCTGGTGTCCGGAGTTCTCCTCCCAGAGCAAATCCACGGAACGGTAACGTCCCTTCTTGGCTCTACGGAAGCAGACAGGCCAACGGCCCTGATCACGTCCTACAGCCGGCTCGCCTTGCCGGCTTTCCAGGCCATAAGGGACATGGGTCTACGCGTTCCCGACGATGTTTCATTGGTCTGCCTGGACGACGCCGATTGGATGACAGTTAGCGCGCCACCAATTTCAGCGGTTTCTTTGCCCGCCTACCAGATGGGCTCACGCGCCGCTGAAGTCCTCATCTCCCGGATCGCCGGCGAAGGCCCGGAAGCCCGGGATCATCTCCTGCCCGCATCCTTCGCTGAGCGGGAGTCGGTGGCAGAGCTGAGTCTCCCCCACACCTGGCGCTAACCGTCGCCTCGCTCAGGGCAAGGCACTCGGTCCCGCCCGCCCCCGCCGAACCCCGCCCCCGCCCTCTCCGCACCCCGCTCCCGCCGCACCCCGCTCCCGCCCGACTTGGCAGTTGATGCCAATGTTTTCGCGCAACATTGGCATCAACTGCCATCTCGCGGAGCGGTGGAGAGACCAACCACACAGCTGAGCCTTTCCCGAGCCCCGATTCGGAACTTCTTCAGGGGAGAATCAAAAAAACATTGCCAGAGACACCGGTCTCCGGTAGCGTCTTGATTCACAAGATACCGGTCTCTCGTGATCCGATGGCTCCGGAATCCTCCGCGTCGCCGCTGTGTTTCTCGAGCGAATACGTTTTGTAAACTGCTTGTTTCCAAATGGCTGATTCGCAATGCTTTCGCATTCCCTGCTGGTTTACTAGAAAAATACTTTGGTTGCATTGAATGACACCGAAATAGTGTCAGATCTAGGAGTTTTGATTCATGACGGAACAGACCAAGCTGTGGGGCGGACGCTTCGCCGGAACGTCAAGCCCTGAGCTGTCGCGCTTCTCCCGCTCCGACCCTAGGTACTTCGCCATGGCCCCCTACGACCTTCACGGATCACGGGCCCACGTCAAGGAGCTCCACCGCGCTGGCCTTATCAACGATGATGAGTTGCAGGACTTCCTTAGTACCCTGAGCGCGATCGCCGGGGACATTGCTTGCGGAGCCGTCCAGCCGCAGGAAGCGGATGAAGACGTCCACACCTTCCTTGAACGGGTTCTCATCGAACGTATGGGCCCGCACGGCGGAAAAATCAGGGCGGGGCGATCCCGCAATGACCAGGCGGCTAACGACCTTCGCCTCTATATGCGGGACAAAGCGCGGACTGTGGCATCTCTGGTTGCGGAATTGGCCGAAGCACTCGCGGACCAGGCAAGCCAACACCTCAACACTCCTGTCCCAGGCTTCACCCACCTGCAATCGGCACAGCCCGTGGTGTTCGGACACCAGCTCCTGGCACACGCCCAGCCCCTCCTCCGCGACCTGCACCGGCTCCAGGATTGGGACCGAAGGGCAGCGGTGTCCCCGTTGGGCGCCGCAGCGCTGGCGGGGTCCACATTCGCACTAAGGCCCGAACTCGCGGCCGTGGAACAGGGATACGAGGCAAGCGCGGAGAACTCCATCGACGCCGTCGGAAGCCGCGACGCCGCCATCGAGTTCCTTTTTGTCTGCTCGCTCACGCTGATCGACATCTCCCGGCTCTGTGAGGAGATCATTTCCTGGGCTTCGCAGCAGTTCCGCTGGATCCGAATGGACGACGCCTATTGCACGGGAAGCTCGATCATGCCCCAGAAGAAGAACCCGGATATCGCAGAGCTTACGCGGGGGAAGTCGGGTCGCGTCCTCGGCGACCTGATGGGGCTCATGGCCGCCGTCAAGTCCCTGCCGCTCGCCTATAACCGCGACCTGGCGGAGGACAAGAACGCGGTGATTGACGCCGTCGAGACCCTTGAGGTGGCGCTTCCCGCGCTGAGCGGGCTGGTACGCACCTTCGCCGTCAATGTTGAGGAAACAACCCGGCAAGCGACGGCGGGATTCACCCTAGCCACAGAGGTGGCCGATTGGCTTGCGCGCCAAGGCATCCCGTTCAGCGAGGCGCATGACGTTTCCGGTGCGCTGGTCCGATTCTGCGAAGCCAACAGCCTCGACTACGGCGACCTCAGCGACGAGCAACTGGCCGCCGTAGACGCCCGCCTCACCCCCGAAGTGAAGTCAGTGTTGACGATAGAAGCCGCGCTGTCAGCGCACTCCGGCTTCGGCGGAACCGCACCGGACCGTGTTGCCGAGCAACTTGTACGTTTCCGGGCGAACCTCGACCAGGTTAAGACCTGGACCGCCGACTACAAGGGGCTGCGAGTTGCCCCTACAGGCACAAAGTAGAAGTGATTTGGGGCATGATCGAAAATCCGTGCATGAAAACCCTCCACTCTCCAAGAACTGCCCAGGAACGAGTACAGCCCATGAACCGAGAACAGCCATGAACACTGAAACCGAACCACGCGTCGCCAGGGCAGCGGAGTCGCCCGAATTGAAGATCGTTCCGCGCCGCCACATCGGCCGCTGGGTGGGCGCTGGAGCCGTGGTTCTCCTGCTGGTCTGGCTGGGGGTCTCCTTCTCCCGGGCTCAGATCGATTGGCCAACCGTCCAGCAGTACCTAACCGTCCCCGTCCTGATCCAGGGCATCGGAGTGGCCATCGTCCTCACGATCGTCGCCATGGTGATCGGCCTCGTGCTGGGCGTGGTCAGCGCGATCATGCGCCTATCGAAGAACCCGGTTACTTCCGGAGTTGCTTGGCTTTACATCTGGGTATTCCGCGGGACGCCTGTCTATCTGCAATTGCTGATGTGGTTCAACCTGGCGCTGATCTTCCCTTACATAGGAATCCCGGGAATTTTCCAGGGGCGCATGATCGACATCCTGACGCCATTTGTTGCGGCGTCGATCGGACTCGGCCTCAACCAGGGTGCCTACACCTCGGAAGTTGTCCGCAGCGGAATCCTCTCCGTGGACGAGGGTCAGACCGAGGCAGCGCAGGCGGTGGGCATGACCCGCCTCCAGGCCATGCGGCGGATCGTCCTCCCCCAAGCCATGCGCGTCATCATCCCGCCAGTTGGGAATGAAGTGATCGGCATGCTGAAGACCACCTCTCTCGCCTCCGCCATTGGCGTGAGTGAGATTCTGTCCGAGGCCCAGCACATCTACTACGTGAACAACCGGATCATGGAGCTGCTCATCGTCTGTGCCGTCTGGTATCTGGGCGCCGTCTCGCTCCTCAGCATTGGTCAGTACTACCTGGAGAGATTCTTCGCCAAGGGTTCCTCCAGCAAGCAGCTCCCTCCGACTCCGTTCCAGCGGCTGTTGGGCATCTTCGGCACCAACAGAAAGGCCTTCTCATGAGTCCAGTAGCGGCAAGCACCACGCCGACGGGTACGGCGCTGGTCAGGGCGGAAAACGTCCACAAGAGCTTCGGCCCCAACGAGGTCCTTAAAGGAATCAACCTGGAGGTCAACGCCGGAGAAGTAGTCTGCCTGCTGGGCGCCTCCGGCTCCGGGAAGAGCACGTTTCTTCGCTGCATCAACCACCTGGAGACAGTATCCAATGGGCGGATCTGGGTTGGCGGAAACGTAGTTGGCTACCGGCAGGTAGGAAACAGCCTCCACGAGCTTTCCGACAAGGAAGCGGCCCGGCAGAGGCAGCACATTGGCATGGTGTTCCAACGCTTCAACTTGTTCCCGCACATGACGGTCCTGGAGAACATCATCGAAGGTCCGGTGTTGGTCAAGAAGGAGAGGGCCACGGAAGCCAAGCGCCACGCTTCCGAACTTTTGGCCCGGGTTGGCCTGGCCGGCCGCGAGAACTCCTATCCGCGCCAGCTCTCCGGCGGGCAGCAGCAACGCGTCGCGATCGCCCGGGCCCTGGCGATGAAGCCTGAGCTCATCCTCTTCGACGAGCCCACCTCGGCTCTGGACCCCGAGCTGGTGGGCGAGGTCCTGGACGTCATGAAGGACCTGGCCCGCTCCGGCCTCACCATGATTGTGGTGACCCACGAGATTGGCTTCGCCAAGGAAGTGGCAGACCGCGTGGCGTTCATGCACAACGGTCAGATCGTTGAGATCGGTCCTCCCGCGGAGGTCCTGGGCAATCCCCAGCACGAGCGCACCAAGGCGTTCCTGAGCCGCGTCCTTTAGCCGCCCTCCCCCACTCATCACCCCCAATAATTCCGACTCATCCCCCCAATAATTCCGACTCATCCCCCGAATACTCCCCCGAATAGTCCCCCGAACATCCCTTGGAGCCATTCATGAAGAACCTCAAGAACGCCGCCCGCCTGGGCGCGCTGGCCGCCGTCGCAAGCTTGGCACTTACCGGCTGTGTCAGCGGAACGGCCGCTGCACCGGAAGCTTCCGCCCAGACCGGGCTGCCGCAGGAAATCAAGAGTGCCGGCAAGCTGCGCATCGGCCTGTCCCCCGACTTCCCACCCATGGAGTTCCGGGACAGCGACAAGAAGCTTGCCGGCGTCGACATTGATCTGCAGCAAAAGCTCGGCGAGGTCCTCGGCATCCAGATTGAAGTGGTCGAGTCGCCGTTCGACCAGCTGATCAACTCTGTCCAGACTGGCCGCGTGGACGTGGTGATGTCCGGGATTTCGGACACGCTGGAGCGGCAGAAGACCGCGGACTTCGTGGACTACTTCAAGTCGCAGGGTCGGCTGTACACCTCAGGAAGCCGGGCCGCTGAGTTCACCAAGCAGAGCGATGCCTGCGGCAAGAAGCTCGCTGTGAGCGGGAAGACCGACTACTTCGAGCAGGTCAAGTCCCTGAGCAAGACCCTTTGCGTGGACAAGGGCCTCCCGGAAATCACCATCCTGGCCACCGATTCCGGCGCCGCCGCCCGTCTCCAGATCGAGCAGGGCCGCGTGGACCTTGCCGCCCAGGGTGCAGAGAACCTGGCGTACTTCGCCAAGACCGAGCCCGGCAAGTACCAGCCTGTCCTGGACCCGCTGCCCGCCAAGCCCTTCGGCATCCTGGTGAAAATGAACAGCACGCAGCTGACCAACGCCATCAAGGACGCGCTCACCAAGATCAAGGCCAACGGCGACTACCAGAAGATCCTGGACAAGTGGGGTCTGGGCTACGGTGCCATGGACGCGGAAGTCAACGGAGTCAAGTGACCTTCCCTGATCCAAACGCAAATGCGACGGCGGCCTGGCCGCACGGCAAGCGGGCCGCCGTCGCGCTGGCCTTCGACCTGGACGGCCCCACCGGGGACGCCATGCTCAAAGGCACCATTTGGGACCGCCCCGAGTACTTCAGCCAGGGCGCCTACGGCCCATTCCGAGCCCTGGACCGTATCCTGCGGCTCCTGGAACGGCACGCCGTGCCAGCCACGTTCTTCACGCCCGCTTGGGTAGTGGAGACGTGGCCGGAGCAGTGCCGCAAGATCGTTGACGCGGGCCACGAGGTGGCGCACCACGGTTACAAGCACGAGAAGTACTGGGACTTGACCCTCGAGCAACAGCGCGAGGTCATCACCACCAGCCAACGCATCTTCCACGACGTCCTGGGCACCACCGCCGTCGGCTTCCGCACACCGTCCGGCGACTGGCGCCCGGAGACGCCGGCGCTCCTGGCGGAGCTGGGGTTCGAATACTCCAGTTCCATGCGGGGCGACGACCGGCCGTACTTCCACCCCGCCTCCCAGCCGCTCGGTGAGAAGTACGACGGCGGCGCGCTGAATTACGACGGCGGCACGCGGCTTGGGCGAGCCGCTCGCCTGGTGGAGATCCCGGCCCGCTCGGATATGGACGACTATGCCTCCCTGGCCTACACGACCAACCCGGATTGGCCGTCCGGCGGTGACCGCATTGCGAGCTATGAGTTAACCCTGGATAACTGGACCCGCGAGTTCGACGGCTATTACGCGGAAGGCCTCTGCCTGACCACGATCTTCCATCCCAAGGTGGTTGGCAGGCCCGGACGCGCAGTGCTGCTGGACCGCTGGATTGAACACATGAAATCGTTCGACGACGTCTGGTTCGCTACGTGCCGGAACGTTGCGGATTGGTGGCGGCAAAGTCCTGCCGCCACACGCACCGAGGGGGCCCTGTGAGCGAACAAACGTCACTGTGGCCGGACGGCAAGCGCAGCGCGTTCATCCTCACGGTGTCCTTCGAGGCGGAACTGGCCGTCCTTGCCGCAGCGCCAGACGCCGTCGATCGCGCCAAAAGCCTGTCCGTCGGGCAGTATGGCGCCACGCGCGGTGTGGACCGGCTCCTCGCTGAACTGGACCGAACCGGGATCCGGGCCACCTGGTTCATTCCCGGCCGCAATGCAGAGGCCTATCCGCGACAGGTCGAAGCGATTGCCGCCGAAGGCCACGAGCTTGGCAACATGGGCTGGGCGCTTGAGGATTTCAGCAACTTGGGCGCGGAAGGGCAGCTGGAGGCGATCCGACGGGGCCAGTCCGCCTTCGAATCACTGCTGGGCGTCCAACCCACAGGCTTCCGTGCAGGGCGCGGCTCCTACGCTCACGGTTTGCCGTTGGCGTTACTCGATGAAGGCTTCACGTGGTCGTCTTCGTGGCACGGCGATGATCTTCCGCATTTTCACGCCGGCCGTGCCGCTGAACTGGTTGAAATCCCCCGGCACCACGAGTTGGACGATTTCCCGTACTTCGTCTTCAACCTTGATCCGCCCATCCCCAAAGGCAGCCCCCGGATCGCTTCCAGCCGCGAGGTACTCAGCAACTGGCTGATCGAGTTCGAGGCCTACCGGGCGGAGGGACTGTGCTTTGTCCTGACCGTCCACCCCGAACTGATCGCGACGCCGGGCCGGATCGGACTGCTCCGGGAGTTCCTGGACCATGTCCTGAGCTGCGACGACGTCTGGATCGCTACGTGCGGCGACGTTGCCAGCTGGTGGCGTGGCTACGGACAGTCAAACGCTCCCGGCCACCCAGCCGAGATCTTCCACGCACTCACCACCGCAACCACAGGCAAAGGCGCATGAACCACCTGCAGACGGCATCCGGAATCTTCTCCGAATTCATCACGTCCCTCATTCCGGACGAGATCCCAGAATCCGTGCGCCATCGGGCCCGAATCCATATCTTGGACACGCTCGGCGCGGGCATCGCCGGAGCCGCATCCCGCGAAGTCGCAATCAGCCGGGAGGCGATGGCGGCGGGGTACGGCACAGCGTCGGTTAGCGCCGTGCTCTGGGGATCGCCGGCGTCGGCCCCTCCCCTTGCGGCCGCGTTTATCAACGGCGTCGCGAGTCATGCCTTCGAACTGGACGATTCGGGTGGCTGCGACCACTCCGGCGCCGTCGTTCTCCCCGCCGCCCTGGCGGCGGCTTCCCTGAGCGAGAAGCCGGTGAGCGGCGCGCGGCTGCTGCACGCCGTCGTCGGAGGCTATGAACTGGCGCGACGGGTCCAGAACGCGCTGGGCGGGTACGACGCCGTCAACAACCTGGGCTGGCACTCCACCGGAGTCTGCGGCACCTTTGGGGCTGCCGCGGCCGCAGGGATCGTGTTGGGTCTCGACGACCAGCGGCTGACCTCGGCAATCGGACTGGCCGGTTCCTTCACGGGCGGAACCTGGGCGTTCATCGGCGACGGCGCCATGTCCAAGCGCATGCATGTTGGCCGCGCGGCTGAAGCCGGACTGAACTCCGCACTGCTCGCCCGCTCCGGTTTCACTGGCCCCGCAGACCTGTTCTCGGCGCCGTGGGGCGGCTTCCTGAACCTGTATGGCGGAAGGTCCGACGACGGCGCGCGGCTCAGTGACGAAGCGGCGCTGTACGGGACGCTCGGCAAGGAATGGCAGGTGGAGAGGGCATCGATCAAGCCGTACGCCACCTGCCGGAGTACCCACTCGGCCATCGATGCGGTCCTGGAACTCCGTCGCCTCCACGACATTGAGGCGTCAGCCATACATTCGGTGACGGTCCGGACCAGCGCACTGATCAGGGACATGTGCGGAAAAGCGGTCGTGTCCTCGCTGGTGTCGGCTCAGCTCAGCATGCAGTTTGCCCTAGCCACGGCACTGCTTCGCGGAGGCGTGGGGTTGGAGGACATCACCGTCGGCGGGCGCACTGACCTTCGCGTGGCCGAGTTGATGGAGCGGATCGTCCTGGAGGTTGACCCCAACCAGCACGGCGGCGCGGCCGAACCGTTTGTGACGGTGATGACGGATTCGGGCAGCTACTCGCTCCAGGCGGTCCGAGCGCGCGGTGCTTCGACGAACAGGCTCAGCGACCAGGAGACCATCGGCAAATTCGTTGGCTTGGCGAGCCCACGTGTGGGTGATGGGAACGCCGAGGGAATTGTCCGCACGGTCTTGGGCTTGGACGTTCTGCCGGATATCTCCCGTTTGCAGGAAATGCTTGTGGCTAGCTCAGAGGCCGAGTTATTGGTCTGAATCCCCTTGTTGGCCATACCCACCGCGCGTAGCCTTTGAGCCACATTCACTGCTCGACAGGAGGACTCCCATGGCATCCATCGAAGCGAACAAGGAGACAGTGGCCAGGCTCTTCGAAGCCTTCCGCGCCGGCGACGCGGCGGCCTTCGACGATCTCATCGTGGAGGACTACAAGCAGCACAATCCCCTGGTTGCCGATGGCCGCCAGGCCGTGAAGGACTTCTTCGCACAGTTTGGAGCGGTCGACGTCGAGGTTCACCGTGTGATCGCGGAAGGTGACTTTGTCGCGGTCCACTCGCACTACAAGCCGCTGCAATCCGCGGGGGTGGACATCTTCCGATTCAATGACGAAGGCAAAATCGTGGAGCACTGGGATGTCCTGCAGCAGGTGGCAACGTCGACCGCGAGCGGGAATGACATGTTCTCGCAGCTCACCTGAGCCGGGTTCGCAGCGGTTGCATACGAAGACCCCTTGCGCCGAAAGCACCCCCGGGCGTAGCGGGGGCGGCTGGATTTGCGAGGACATCCCTGACCAGTGCCCTCTGCCGCGAAGGCGCCATTGTGCCTAGTGCCACCGCTGAATGCTTAATGAGAATCATTATTGATAAGCTCACTCCATCAGATCCCTTTATCGATGGAGACCCATGCGTTACAGCTTTCCCCGCGTTGCCCTGGCAGTCTTTCTCCCGGCCACCTTCATGCTCGGCGGCTGTGCCGCCGTCGAATCATCCTCCAAGGCGGCGGACGACTCCACGACTACCAAACAATGGCTCCTGACCGCCGACCCTAAAGAGCATGCGCTCTACGTGAACAACGTGGTGGACGGGAATCAAACCGGCGCAATCAAGGGCATCGACCTCGGTGTCCACGCCGGCTCCATCCAACTCGGCCAAGGGCGCCTCGCCTTCGTCAACGAGTCAAAACCAAGCCTGGAAATTCTGGAAGTCGATGGAGATGGCAAACCCAAAATTGGGCGCAGCTTCAACATCCCTAATCCCAAGGGGAAGTGGGAGCGTGCTGGATGGATAGCAACTGACAAGAATGCACGCTACATTGCCGTGGGTTCAGATTTCGACGCATCGACCGTGCAGGAGGTGACGCTTGTTGACCTTGAGAATAACGGTGCGTGGACCGTCTCCTTGCCCATCAATGAGGTAACCCTGGCAACCACGGGCAAAACAGGTGTTGAGGAGATGCACACGTTTCTCGCTGGAGATCCGTTGAGGCTCGTTGTGTCTTCAGGAGGAATGCTGGATGCTTACCTCGTTTCAGACATCACCTCGGGGAACCCCACTCCAAAGCTCCACAGCTCCACTCCTCTGGGGGCCTACCCGCACGGTCCCCTCATGAGCCAAACAGGCGACGTCATCGGATCAACGCTGCACACCGGCGTCGAAACCATTCCTTTGACCGCTGACGGCTTCGGGGAATCTGCCGCCGCCAGCTACCAAGCAGGAATCGGGCAGAGTTATCGTCCACGGATGGCACCCGACGGCAAGACGTTCATTGGATCCCAAGCGGGGCGCGTGGACAAGGGTGCGGCTTGGGACAAGATACCTGCCTATCTGATGTCCGGTTCAGTAACGGAGGGAAAGACGGCCCTCACGCCATTAGGGCAGGGAATCGCAACCCGCGCTGCCGTGACCTCACGATTCGCAACCGTCGTCCTCACCCAGGACGGAAGCGACAATTTGATCATGATCGACCGGAGTAGTGACACCGGCCTCTACGACGGGAAAAAGTCCACCGTGGCCTTGGAACCCCTCAAAGCAGGGCCGGTTGCCGGGCAGGACAGCAAGAAAGCCGAGGCACGGTTTATCGCTGCAACTCAGGATGGGGAATCGGTTTTCGTATCCAGGGGCGGCGAGGGCACGGTCACTGAGATTGACACTGCCGAGTCGAAGACGAAAAGAACAATCACCTTCCCCACCAAGCTCGCTTCGGGGGGCTATTTGGCAGTTATTGGCTCTTCAGGAGACCCGTTCGACCTTGGGGGACGTTGATCGTGAGCATCCCTTCGCCCAGTCTGCAACGTTGGCCGACGGCACGGCCCTAGGACGGTTGTGCACCTCTCCGCGTTGGCCCGCGCCACATCAGCGGCGGTCTCTCTTGCCTCGGGAAGTGAGTCCATTGGGCTGGGATGTACACGGGGCGGTCCTTTCTGGGTGAAGAACTAACACTTGGTTAGTCGAATCAGGGTTTGGCGCCGACCCGGGCGGGCGTATCCGGATTCGGACCGCAATAGCGGCCGAAAGAACGACGGCGACGCCGCCGATGATGGTCAGCCGGGTCAGGTCTTCCCCCAGCAGGAGACCTGCCCAGCAGATGGTCAGCACGGGCTGGATGAGTTGGATCTGGCTGACCTTCGCCATGGGTCCGATAGCGAGGCCTCGGTACCAGGCGAAGAAACCCAGGAATGCACTGACGGTGCCAAGGTACGCAAGTGCAGCCCACTGCACTTGCGTACCAGCCGGCGGGTGCTCGGCAATTGCGACGGCGGTCAATAGGACCATTAGAGGCGATGCGAGGACGAGCGCCCACGAAACGGTCTGCCACGCTCCTAGTTCGCGAGCCAACAGACCTCCTTCCGCGTAGCCAATGGCGCACACCGCAACTGCGACAAGAAGAAAGAGATCGGCCCAGTGCAGCTGGCCGAAACCGCCAGACTGGGCAAAAGCAAATCCGATCGCTGCGAGAGCGCCAACAGCTGTCGCCCACCAAAACGCCACGGAAGGCCGCTCCCTGCCACGCAGGACTGCCGCCGTCGCCGTCGCTGCGGGAAGCAAAGCGATGACGACGGCGCCGTGACTCGCCGAAGCGGCCGTGAGGGCGAACGAAGTGAGAAGCGGGAAGCCAACAACGATCCCTCCAGCGACAACGGCCAGTCGAGCCCACTGCATTCCGCGGGGAAGGCGCTGCCTGGTGACGGCAAGGGCGCAAGTGGCGAGCAATGCCGCGACGACTGCGCGGGACGACCCGATGAATAGCGGCGACAGGCCCTCAACGGCGACGCGGGTGAACGGAATGGTAAAGGAGAAGGCCGCTACTCCAACAAGACCCCAACCCAAGCCGCTGCGGGCAACATCCGGTATCGCTGGGCGAACTATTACAGTAGCGCTATTATTATCTTTCATGAATAACGATAGCAGTTCGCGGATTGTGGTGCGACTGAAGGAGTGGATTTCAGGCGCGGCCCCGGGAGCACGGCTGCCCTCCACGCGGTCACTCGTTGCCGAGTACCAGGCCAGCCCAGTCACGGTGCAAAAAGCCCTGCAGACCCTCACGGCCCAGGGCCTGATCGAGAGTCGGCCGGGTGTGGGAACATTCGTGCGGGCTGCCCGGATGGTCCGGCCGGCGGACTACGGCTGGCAGACTGCTGCGCTGCGGTCGCCACAAGGTTCCGTTCGTGTAGCCTCCGCGACAATGCGCAGCACACCGAACGATGTCCTCGCCTTCCACGCGGGGTACCCCGACCGCGAACTATTGCCCGAGCGGCTCATTCGGGCAGCGTTGACGCGGGCTGCGCGCAGTGATGCGGCGCTGTCCAGGCCTCCGGCAGCCGGGATTCCGGAGTTGCAGTCCTGGTTTGTTCATGAATTAGGTGCCTCCACGCCCGTCGGGGTAACCCCGCCAACACCCAGCGACGTAATCGTTGTGCCAGGAAGCCAGGGCGGATTGAGCTCGATCTTCAGGGCTTTGGTAGGAAACGGACAGCCGTTGCTGGTGGAATCACCCACCTATTGGGGCGCCATCCTTGCAGCCGCGCAGGCTGGAGTCCGCCTCATCCCGGTACCCAGCGGCCCGGAAGGCCCGGATCCCGAAGAGCTGTCGCGGGCCTTTGAGGAAACCGGGGCAAGGATGTTTTATGCGCAACCGAACTACGCCAACCCGACCGGGGCCCAATGGTCAGCCCAGCGGGCCGAGCAGGTCCTGGAGATTCTGCGCAATCATGGCGCCTTCCTTGTTGAGGACGACTGGGCCCACGATTTCGGCATCACTACAACTCCAAACCCTGTTGCTGCCCACGACAGTTCAGGCCATGTGATCTATATCCGGTCACTGACGAAGAGCGTGTCCCCAGCCATACGCGTCGCTGGGATTATTGCCCGCGGCCCCGCCCGCGAGCGCATCCTGGCCGAAAGAGCGGCTGAGATGATGTACGTCAGCGGCGTCCTCCAAGCGGCAGCGCTCGACGTCGTCACGCAGCCCGGTTGGCAGACTCACTTGCGCGGTCTCCGCCACCAGCTCCAGTCACGCCGGGATCTCCTGGCAAGCAGCCTCCGCGAGCACGCACCACAGGCCCACATCACCACCGTTCCTAAGGGCGGATTGAACCTTTGGCTACGGCTGCCGGATGGAACGGACCTCGACAAGCTCACCCGCGATTGCGAAAGCTCCCGGGTCATCATCGCCCCGGGGAATGAGTGGTTCCCTGCCGAGCCAGCCGGTCCGTACATCAGGCTCAACTACGCCGGCGCAAACCCTGCGGCCTTTCCGGAGGGCGCCAAGGTTATCGGCCAGGCTCTCGAGCGCAACGGCTAGCGAGGGAACCTGAGGTGGGTGCCAGCCCCACCTCGCCGGAACTTGAGCTGCCCCGGCATCGGTAGGTTCTGCAGGCGGCCTTTTGTCGCAACGCTAAGCTGAGGACTGCTGGTCAGTTCTCCGCTCATGATGAGGCTCAGCGGCAATGACACTGTTCCTGGCGGCGAAAGGACAAACCGAATGGCGCGAGCGACAGTGCAGGATGTCGCCAGGACGGCTGGCGTATCCGTGGGGACCGTTTCCCGCGTCCTCAACGGAAGTCCGGCTGTCAGCGAGGCCAGCAAGGAAAAAGTCACAGCCGCAATCCGCCAGCTCAACTATCGACCTCTGGCGTCCGCCCGGGACCTACGCCGCGACCGAACTATGCGCATCCTCGCATTGGCCAAAAACCTGAACTCGCCTGTCATCAGTGAAGCCTTCCGCGGTGTAGGCGACGCTGCCGCATTGTCAGGCTACGTCAGCCTCATTGCACCAACGTCCGGCGACCTGGAACGGGAGCAGCAGCTGGTGGACATGCTCCGGAACGGCTCAGTGGACGGCCTGGTACTGTTTTCGCCCACGATGCCAGACCAGGAAGTCGAGGCGCTGGCTGAGCAACTCAGCGTGGTCCAAGTCTGCGAAATAACCGGCTCCGAGGCGGCCTTCGGCGTCTCCATAGATGACCGCCAGGCCGCGTTCGATATCACTCGGCATTTGATTGCAACTGGAGCCCGACGCTTGGCGATGCTCGGCTTCCAAGCTGCTCGTTCTGGCCGCCTCCGCGAGTCAGGCTTTCGACAGGCTCTCGCCGATGCCGGCCTGTCACCAGGGCAGATGCTGTTTGTCCAAGGAGATTTCGACTTCCATGCCGGACGCCGGCTCACCAAAAAGCTCTTAGATACGGACACACTTCCCGACGCCATATTCTGCGGCAACGATATCGTCGCTGCAGGCTGCGTCCGCGAAATTACCGACGCGGGCCTCAGGGTCCCCGACGACATTGCCGTTGCGGGTTTCGACGATTCGGTGCAGGCGGAAATGTGCGTTCCGGAACTGACAACCATCAGGCAGCCGGCCTACGAGATGGGCCGCTTGGCCTTCGATTCTCTCCTGGAACGGATGACGGTCCCCGGTGCCCACCGCCGCGGCCGCGTTTTCCTGCCGCATGAACTGGTCATACGCGATTCGACGAGGGCGTGAGTACAGCAAGTCTCGGTGATCCTGCGGGTTAGGCGTTCTCCACGTCGCGTTAGACAAGCTCGTCGGATAGGCCGAGAAATGAAGTCATAGGGTCTTCGCGATTTGCTGGGACTGGTTCCGAATCTTGTGCGACTAGTTGTTGCAACAAACTTCGATGGCGCTGTCCCGATTCGTTCCAGGAAGGCTCCGACAATCTTTTCCGGAGAAGGTTGACACCTCCGCGTGGCGGCTGTCACACTTCTATGGAATCGATTCCAACATGAACAAAGCAGACTCTTACCTTCAATTTGGAATCGATTCCAAACCCTCCGTGTAAGGAAGCACTCTCAGGCAACGAAGCCACATCGCGTGGTGGATAAGCTCGCCCCCCAACGCTGCCTCGCGATCCCTAGACCACCAAAGGAGCTACTTTGGACATCACTCAATTGCTGGACGCTGCTCGCCATGGCCACCCCCTCACCAGCGCCGCCCGCCATGGCCGCCCGCTCACAGTCGCCGATCGCGGTCGCCCCCTCGCCAGCGCCGCTCGCCGCGGCCGCCCGCTCACAGTCGCCGCGACCGCCTTGGCAGCCACCCTGCTACTCAGCGCCTGTGGCGGCGGTGCAGCCACCCCGGGTGCGGAGAAAGCAGCAGCCGCCGACCCGACGTCGGGCGCTAATGCTTCGGGAAACCTGACCATCTGCGGTGGCAAGGATGCCAGCGGCATCTACAAGGGCACTGCGGCGGCATTCAGTAAAGAAAACCCGAAAATCACGGCAAAGTACACCGAAATTGGCGCCACCACGGACGAGGCCAGAACCCAAGCCGTGCAGCGGCTGGAGGGCAAATCCACCGAATGCGACATCTTTATGTTGGACGTGATTTGGACGTCGGAGTTCGCGTCCCAAGGCTGGCTACTTGACCAGACAAAACTCGTCGAATCCAATAAGGACCGCCTCATTCCCTCCACCGTGGAAACCACCAAATACAAGGAGAGGTACTGGGGTTCCCCGTTCTTCACCAATGCAGGCCTGATCTACTACGCCAAGGGCAAAGTGGCCAAGCCAGAAACGTGGACACAGCTCTACGCCGAGGCAGCCAAGTCGGCGGGGAACGGCTACGTCTACCAGGGCAAGCAATACGAAGGCCTCACCGTGAACTTCCTCGAGCTTCTTTACAGCGCAGGCGGGGAAGTCTTGGACGACAAGGGCGAGGTGAAGGTCGACTCGCCGCAGACCCGCAAGGTCCTGGATTTCATGGCGGAAGGCCTCAAGAGGGGCTCGGCCGACCGCGCCGTCCTGACCTACAACGAGGACGCCACCCGCTTGGCCTACGAGTCCGGAACCTTCGGCTACGAACGCAACTGGCCGCACGTCTACCGGCTCCTGAACGCCACCAAACTGGCAGGCACTTTTGATGTAGCCCCGCTCCCCTCTTTCGACGGAACTTCCAAGGCCAGTGGCGTGCTGGGCGGCTGGAACCTTGGCATCTCGGCCCACTCCACCAACCCTGGCGCGGCGGTTTCCTTCATCAATTTCGCCACAACGCCGGACTGGCAGAAGCACGTGGCCATGGACTACTCGCAGGCCCCGGTGAACGAAGCTGCCTACTCGGACCCGGAGGTCCTTGCCAAGATGCCGTTCGCCAAGGAATTGCTGGCCTCCGTCAAAGGTTCCAAGCCCCGGCCCATTTCCCCCGTCTACCCGCAGATCTCCCAGGCGATCCACAAGAACGTGTACGCCGTCCTCTCCGGAACCGCGAGCACAGATGAGGCCGTCAAGAAGATGGCCGAAGAGATCAAGTCGGCCAAGGCGACGTTCTAGCCATGACAATAAAGACACTCTTTCCGGGCCGAGGCCGGGCCGGTGACCCGTCCGAAGGTGACGTTCGCGGCCAAGGACAGGCCGGCGTCGGGCCTTCCGGCACCCGCCGCCTCGGCAGCCGCGGCACGGGCGACAGCCGCACCAACGCCCGCGACAGGGCCGAGCGCCGCCTTGCCGTCCGGATGACCGCGCCGTCCCTCATCCTGATGGCGCTGGTGGCCGCGGTGCCCATCGGCTACGCGCTCTGGCTGTCCCTCAACCAGTACAGCGTCCGGACCGCAGGACTATCCCGCTTCGTCGGACTCGACAATTACATCAACGCGCTCACCGGACCGGCGTGGTGGGCGGCGTTCGGGCAAACGTTCCTTTTCGCGGCGCTCTCGGTATCCCTGGAACTGGTCCTTGGCACGGCAATGGCCGTTCTGCTCAACCTCGCGTTCAAAGGACGGGCCCTGCTGCGAACGGTGGTGCTTCTCCCCTACGCGATCGTTACGGTGGTCAGCGCCATCACCTGGGAGACGATGTTCCAGCCCAATCTGGGACTTGTGACCAACGTGCTCTCGGCGCTTGGCCTCCCGGGCGGCGACGTAGTGTGGCTGGGCGAACATGGCTACGCCATGGCTGTGATCGTCCTGGCCGATGTCTGGAAAACCACACCCTTTGCGGCGCTGATTATCCTTGCCGGCCTGCAGGTTATTCCCAGGGAAACCTACGAGGCCGCGGAACTCGACGGCTCCAGCAAATGGCAAACGTTCGTCCACATCACCCTGCCACTACTGCGCCCGGCGATAGTGCTCGCCGCTATCTTCCGGACCATGGACGCCCTCCGCGTCTTCGATCTGCCCTTCGTCCTGACCCGCGGCGCCAACGGAACGGAAACCATGTCCATGCTGGCCTACACCCAACTGCGCGAAAACCGCCTGGTAGGCGAAGGCTCCGCGCTGTCCATCCTCACCTTCTTGACCGTCATGGCGGTCTCCATCGTCTACATCCGCTTCGCGGGAGGAAATATCCGCGACGTCGCCAAGGGGGAGCGATGAGCACCGTCACCACGCATAACAAGGGTCAGCGCCCGACGACGCCAGTCGCCTCCCGCCGTCGTCCCACCCGGGAAGGGTTCCCCACTGTCAGCCCCAAGAAGCGCCGCCTCCGCGGCGAGGCGAGGCTCCACCCGCTCGTTTGGGTGTTCGTCATCGCCGTGATGGCCTTCTCGCTGGTGCCCTTCTACTGGCTCATCAACACCTCACTTAAGAAGGGTGCCAGCCTTGGGCGGGGTGAGCTGTTTCCCAGCCAGCCGACGCTGGAGAACTACTTCTCGGTGTTCAGCAACGCTGAATTCCTGCTGGCCCTGCGCAACTCGGCGATTATCGCCGTCGTCACCACCGTGGTGGCGCTGGTCTTCGCCTCGTTCGCAGCCTATGCGCTGGCCAGGCTGAAGATGCGCCGGAAGGCGCTCATTCTGGCCCTCATCCTGTCCGTCACTACCTTCCCGGCTATCGCTATCGCGGCGCCAATGTTCTCCATCTGGCGTGAAATCGGACTGTACGACACGCTGCTGGGGCTCATTATCCCGAAGCTCACGTTTGCTTTGCCGTTGGCCATCTACACCCTGACATCGTTCTTCCGGGAGATCCCGCGGGAGCTCGAGGAGTCCGCCTACATGGACGGTGCTTCACCGTTTCAGGCCTTCCGCAAAGTGATCCTGCCGCTGGCCGTGCCAGGTCTTGCCACCACCGCGATCCTCGTGTTCATCTCGGTATGGAACGAGTTCCTGCTCGCTGTCACGCTCACAACTTCACCCGCTGCACGGCCGGTCCCAGTCGCGATCGCGTTCTTCAACGGAACCAGCGAATTCGACCAGCCACTCGGCACCATCAGCGCCGCTTCGGTAATCATCACCGTCCCGCTGGTCATCCTGGTCCTGGTTTGCCAAAAGCGCATCGTGTCCGGAATGACGGCAGGCGCGGTCAAGGGCTGAACACCTACTCAAGAAGCACCAACCACCACTCAATAAAAGGAACCATCCGTGAGCATTGAGCAGCCCGCCGGGCTAGATAAGGTCCAGGCCGAACTAAGGGTCGGCGTCGTTGGCATCGGCTGGGCCGGGCAGCAGCACCTGAAGGCCTACAGCTCCCTCGAAGGCGTCACCATAATGGCGCTGGCCGGCATGGAGGAAGATCTGCGCACCTCGCTGCAGGCGGAGTATTCCATCCCGAACGCCTTCGCCGATTGGCAGGAGATGCTGGACCACGGCGGCTTGGATGCCATCAGCGTTGCCGTGCCAACGTTCCTCCACGCCCCTATCGCGATTGCCGCCCTGGAACGCGGCATCCATGTTCTCAGCGAAAAGCCGATCGCCCGCAACGCCGTCGAAGGCCAAGCCATGGTGGACGCCGCCCGCAAGGCGGGGCGCGTCTTGGACGTCGCGTTCAACCATCGCCGCCGCGGTGATATCCAGGCGCTCAAGGCGGTGATCGACGACGGCGCACTGGGACGTCCGTACTACGCAAAAGCTTCATGGCTCCGACGCCAGGGCATTCCGACGCTGGGCAGCTGGTTCACCAACCCGGAACTGGCGGGCGGCGGACCACTCGCCGACATCGGGGTCCACGCACTCGACTACGCCCTGCACCTACTGGGCGAACCGAAGGTAGTGGCAGTATCCGCCACCACCCACTCAGAGCTGGGACCACGCGGCCGCGGCGGCGGCAACCGCTACACGGCCATGGCCTCCAGCCACCCGTTCGAGGTAGAGGACTTCGCCTCTGCGTTCCTCCGTCTTGAGGGTGGTGCCACGCTCCTGATCGAGGCCGGGTGGGCCACGTACCGGGAGCCGGAGGACCTGCTGGACTTCATGGTCTACGGGACCGACGGCGGCGCTGAACTGAAGGTGCAGGGCGCCCCGTTCGCTCCCGTCGGTAAGCTGATGGTCTTCACCGAAAAGGACGGCGAGAATGCCGACTACGTTCCGCCGGCGTTGCCTGGCCGTGCCCACGATGCGGTGGTGGAAGACTTCGTGACGGCAGTGCGCGGTGGCGAGGCTGTTTGGGGCGAGCATGACGGGTCGCAGGCACTATATCGCGCCCAGATTATCGATGCGTGCTACTTGTCGGCGCGCGAACAGCGGGAGGTAAGGCTCTAATGACGGAACAACTCAACATCCTGGTCTGGAACGAGGGTGTGCACGAGGCCCTCAACGATCCGCCCCACATCGACGAGATCTACCCGGACGGTATCCATGGCGCCATCGCAGCGGGCCTTCGCAGCCACTACCCCGACGCGGACATCTCTACGGCGACCCTGGCCACCAACAATGAGCACGGCCTTGACGAGGAAACCCTCGCACGCACCGACGTCCTGCTCTGGTGGGGCCACAAGGCCCACGACCAGGTGAGTGACGCCGTCGTCGAACGCATCCAGCGGCAAGTGCTCGGCGGAATGGGGCTCATCGTCCTCCACTCCGGGCACTTTGCGAAGATTTTCACAAAGCTGCTGGGCACCAGTTGCTCGCTGGATTGGCGCAACGAGGGCGAACGCGAGCTGGTGTGGACAGTCAAGCCGTCCCATCCCATCGCCGAAGGCGTAGACAGCCCCATCATCATCCCTGAACAGGAAATGTACGGCGAACTGTTCGACATCCCGGACCCGGACGACTTGATCTTCATCAGCTCGTTCACCGGCGGTGAGGTGTTCCGCTCCGGCGTGACGTTCACCCGCGGCAAAGGGCGCATTTTCTACTTCAGCCCCGGCGACCAGGAATATCCGGTGTACCACCACCCGCAGATCCAGCGCGTCATCGCCAACGGTGTCCGCTGGGCGGCCCAGCCCGACTTGGACCGCGCGGCTCCGTCAGTGAGCAATCGCTCTCGCGGCTGGTTCGAGCTGTCAGACCAGTCGGCGCTCTAGCCTCTGCCGTCAAAGGCCCGACGGCGGCGGGCCGGGTTCGGCACGGTGCCGTCCGGCGCCGTCGGCCCGCAGGGTTCGGCACGGTGCCCATCCGGCGCCGTCGGCACGCAAGGTTCGGCACGGTGCCATCCGGCGACGTCGGCCCGCAGGGTGCGGCACGCAAGAGCCCGACGGCGGCGCCGCAGCTTAGTGCCTGCGGCGCCGTCCGGATCGCTCGGCGAAGGCATCCATAGCCGCAATAATGTCGGTGGCCAACCAAACACGGACACCACGCACCTTCCCTGCCGCCTTCAGGATGCCTACTGACTCGAGGCGCTCAAGCGTCCGATAAGCAGTGGCGGTAGAAACCGCAACGTGCTCCGCAACCATGTCAGCAGTGACGGCCGGTTCCTGGGGCAGCAGGTCGAGGACACTGCGCACCGCTGAGGGGGCCTGGGCGATCCGCGAGTAGTAGTCATCGCGGACTGCCTGGATCTCCTCAATCAACAATCGACCGTTCTCCACGGCACGGATTGCCGACTCCGCGAACAGTTCCACTATGGGAAGGACATTTCCGTCCCGATAATCCCCCAGGGCGTCAAAGTAGGCCCGCGTATCAGTCAGCAGCCCGGACGAGACCGGGATAGTAACCTTCTCAGCCACTCCCTTAGCCCTGAGCAGTGCGCTGACAATGGCCCGTCCAGTACGTCCGTTACCGTCTGCGAAGGGGTGGATGGTCTCAAATTGGGCGTGCGCAATGGCGGCCTGCGTCAACGCGGGAATGTCATCCCGACGCATGAAGTCAACCAAATCCGCCATGGCCGGGGGGACCCTGTCTTGGTGCGGTGGTACAAATTCAGCCGCGTGCGGGGAATTGCCCCGGATCCAGACCTGCCTGTCTCTGTATTCACCAGCAATATTTTCATCGGAGGTGTTCAGCAACGCGTGATGCATCCGGGCGATGTTCGCTATCGACAAGTCCTCAGATAGCTCGATGGCCGCTTGGATGGCACGTACGTTTGAGGCGATAAGTGCCGCATTGGTGCTGCTCGTGTCGCCCAACTGTGCCAGGGCGATCTTCCCGGCGCTTGCGGTTAGATTCTCAATCTGGGAACTTGAGGCCGATTCCGTTCTCAGCAGCAAGGCTGCAAACGGAGCCGAGTTATGGCCCAACTCCGCATCAAAGCGAACCATTTCCAATGTGGCCGTCTCCACAATTGCCTGCAAGCGCAAATCGATGTGCGGTTCTAGGCTGGCAATTTCAGGCAGAACGGCGGCCTCATACGGACCGCGGGAGAGCAGCCTCTGCCTCCGTGAAGCGCCTTGAATAGGATCGGCATCCCACGGACGTGACTCGTATGAGATTGCGGGCCATGCGGAAGCGTGCATGTGTCCTCCTTGAGAAGATCCGAATCCAATTTTCTCATAATTTGATGAACTGAGAAAATTAGTCCTTTGTGTTCTCGACGAGTGAATCAATCGAGAAGATCGCCTAGCTCCCAGTTTGGCCGCCTGCAGTCACAACAGGACCCGCGCACCCCAATATCGGCTCCGAAACGCCCACCCGTGGCGCCCTTCACAAAGTTTTTTTGACACGCGTCCTGGCTGCCGCCCAGTTTCCGCGTCAGCACTGAGATGCAAGGCGATCAACAGGTCTCGTAATTCGCACCAAAAAGCCCCCAGAAATCATGCAAATCGAAGGTTCCGGCTGTGGATAACTCCTCAAGTCCCGTAAAGTTGATGGCCTGCCCGGAGCGGGGCAGCTAGAAGTCGCAAGCAAATGACCTCCACAGGAGAAGCCCAAATGCCCACAGACCAAAGCTCGACCGACTCTCCGACCGGCGTGATCAACGCCGTCGGACCTAACGAGGTGCCCAACCCGGTGGGCGCCCCCGCCCCGGGAAGGATCCGGAAAAACAAGCTCCTCGGACGCCGCAGGCTCAAGGTTTCCGACGTCAATGTCGTGGACAAGCCGATGCTCAAGAAAGCGGTTGGCGGCACCATCGTTGGCAACACGATGGAGTGGTACGACGTTGGCGTGTTCGGCTACCTCATCACCACCATGGGTCCGGTCTTTCTGCCGGAAGCCGACAAATCAGTTCAGACACTCTTCCTGCTCGGCACCTTCGCCGCAACCTTCATCGCCCGCCCGCTGGGCGGCGTCGTCTTCGGTTGGCTCGGCGACAAGGTAGGCCGGCAGAAGGTGCTCGCAGCGACGCTGATGCTGATGGCGGCAAGCACCTTCGCCGTCGGACTTCTGCCCGGCTACGCGCAGATCGGCATCTGGGCCGCCGCGCTGCTGGTACTCCTGAAGCTCGTCCAGGGCTTCTCCACTGGCGGTGAGTACGCAGGCGCCACCACGTTTGTGAGCGAGTACGCGCCGGACAAGCGCCGTGGCTTCTTCGCCAGTTTCCTGGACATGGGCTCATACATCGGCTTCGCCATGGGCGCTGCCCTGGTGTCCGTGCTACAGCTGCTGTTTGGACAGGCTGCCATGGAGGAATGGGGCTGGAGGCTGCCGTTCCTGATCGCCGGCCCACTCGGCCTTATCGCTATCTACTTCCGGAACAAGATCGAGGAATCCCCGCAGTTCCAAGCTACCCTTGACGCGCAGGAAGCCGTTGCCGCCGACGCCGCTGCCAACGACGAGGCCGTGGCCAAGGGCCCGATTGGCATCGTGAAGGCCTACTGGCGCCAGATCCTGCTGGCCATGATCCTGGCCGCTGCCGCCAACACGGTCGGCTACGCCCTCACGTCCTACATGCCCACCTATCTCACGGATTCCAAGGGCTACGATCCCGTTCACGGCACTCTGCTGACCATTCCGGTGCTGGTGGTGATGTCGCTCTGCATTCCGCTGACGGGCAAGCTCTCTGATCGGATCGGCCGCCGCCCTGTGCTGTGGATCGGCGCTGGCAGCACCATCCTGTTCGCGGTCCCGGCGTTCGCTCTCATCGGAATGGGCGACGTCTGGTCCACGCTTGCCGGCCTCTCCCTCGTGGCCTTCCCGGTGACGTTCTACGTTGCCAACCTCGCCTCGGCCCTGCCGGCGCTGTTCCCCACGTCCAGCCGGTACGGCGCCATGGGCATCGCCTACAACTTCTCCGTGGCGATCTTCGGCGGCACCACGCCGTTCATCGTCCAAGGCCTGATCGAGGCCACCGGAGACGACATGACCCCGGCGTACTACCTGATGGCCACGTCCGTAGTGGGCGCAGTCGCCATCTACTTCCTGCGCGAATCCGCCCAGCGGCCTCTGCCCGGATCCATGCCGAGCGTGGACACCCAGGCCGAGGCCCGCGAGCTGGTGGCCACGCAGGACGAAAACCCGCTGATCGATCTGGACGAAATGCCGTTCGACGACGCCCTGGCACCTGACGCCGTCGACTCCCGCGAGCCGGAACTCGCCAAGGCCTAGACCGGAACGTTCCACGGTCGCCGGAACGTTCCACGGTCGCCGGAACGCGCTGAGATCGCCGAAACGGTCCGGCGGTCCGGCAGCGGTCCGGCAGCGTTCCGGCGGTCCGGCAGCGTTCCGGCGGTCTGGTCACATTCCGGCGACCCGGTGACGTTCCGGCGACCCGAACAACGTCACACCCCCAGCGAACGGAACTTTCTGAACCGCTCGGCCAGTAGGCGCTCCACGGGGCGGTGCGTCAGGGTTCCCAACTCATACTCGATGGCCCGCGCCATCCTGCGGGAAAATTCGACCGGTTCCAGCGCAGCGTTCCCAACCCCGCCGCTAGGCGAACCGGGCAGGCTCCCCAGTTCCTCCACCACATGGTCCACCAGCCCGCAGGCGTGCAACCCCGCGACATTCACGCCCTGAGCCTGCGCCATGGCGGCTGCGAATTCCGGTGTTCTGTGGACAATCGCACTTGCACCCTCAGGGGGCAGCGGAGACAGCCAGGCATGATGCGCAGCAATTGTCCTGTCCGCGGGCAGGAGCGCCAGCGCCCCACCGCCGGCCCCTTGGCCGAGGAGAACAGACACTGACGGCGAGCGCAGGCCGATCAATTCGTACAGAGAACGGGCGATCTCTCCCGCCAGCCCACCTTCCTCGGATTCCCTGGACAACGCAGCACCCGCGGTATCAATAACCGTCAGCAAAGGCAGCCGCAGCTCTTCAGCAAGCCGCATTCCGCGCCGGGCTTCCCTCAACGAGCCCGGACCCATTTCCACGCCGTCCTTGCGTAACGGCCGGGCGTGGCCCAAGACAATGCAGGACTGTCCGCCGAATCGAGCGAGCGCCAGTAGGAGCCCGGGATCCTTCTCGCCCTGCCCGGTTCCGTTGAGGGGAAGGGCATCGTCGGCTCCGTAGCGGAGGAGATGCCGGAGGTCCGGTCGCCGCGGATTGCGGGAGATGCGGATCGATGTCCAGGCGTCAGCCGGGGACGGCAGCGTGGTGAGAGTCGACGGCGGCTCGGTTGGTCCCGCCGTCGTTGGCATCAGAATCCGCAGGGCCCGGTCCACCAGTTCCGGCAGCTCGGACGGTTCCACCACGGCATCCACCAGCCCCTTCGCGAACAGGTTCTCCGCTACTTGGACACCTTCCGGAAAGGGCTCCCCATGCAGGGCCTGGTACACGCGCGGCCCCAGGAATCCCAGCAGGGCCCCGGGCTCGGCCACGTTGATGTGCCCCAAGGACCCCCAGGACGCCATGACTCCCCCGGTGGTGGGATGCCTCAGGTACACAAGGTATGGAAGCCCGGCTTGTCGGTGGGCCCGCACGGCTCCGGTGATCTTCACCATGGAGAGGAACGCGGGTGTCCCCTCCTGCATCCGGGTCCCGCCGGACGCGGTCCCGGCCAACAACGGGAGGCCTTCGGCGGTGGCGCTTTCCATGGCCTGCACAATCCGTTGTGCGGCGGCGTGGCCAATCGAACCGGCTAGGAAGTTGAACTCGCTGACGATCACGGCTACGCGATGGCCCCGAATCAGCCCTGTTCCCGTGATGACGGATTCATCTTGGCCGCTTTTCCCGCGGGCAGCGTCCAGGTCGCGGGCATAGTCCCCACTGTGCGGCGGCTGCTCGGGCGGAGCGTCCCAGCGTGCGAAGGACCCCAGATCCAACACGGCACTGAGAAGCTCGACGGCGTCCAGATGCCGGGTTTTTTCCTGCGTGGGCATGCTAGCTGGCCCTCCTGACAGCCGAAGCGGAAGCATCGACATCCATGCCCAGCCATTCCCGGATTGAGTCGCCGTCCGCATCGAGCATCGGCGGTGCAGAGTGCTCTGTTGGTGTGGTTTCGACTGAATCGTCCCCCGCGAAGAACCTCAAGGGAGGCCCCGGCAAGGTGACTGTGCCGAGCAACGGATGGTCGACGTCGACCTTCAACCCCTGCGAGAGCAACTGATCCCACTCATACACCTCATCCAAGGTGCGGACCTTGCCCGCCGGGATGCCGGCGTCGTTCAGTTTCTCCAGCAGCTCAGCGGCGCGGTAGTTCCAAAAAGCGTTCTCGACGGCGTCAATCACTTTTTGCCGGTTCCGCACCCGGTCGGCGTTGCTTGCGAATTCGGAGGCGCCGGCGTCGAGGTCAAAAGCTGCGGCGAAGGCCGCCCATAACTTCTCGCTCCCGACGCTGATCTGGACGCTGCCGTCGCGACAACGGAAGAGGCCGTAGGGCGCAATGGACGGGTGGTGGTTTCCTTGGGCGCGTGGCACCTCGCCGGCCACGGTGGTCCGCGTGCCTTGGAAGGCGTGGACCGAGATCAGGGAGGCCAGGAGCGAGGTGCGGACGAGCTGGCCTTGCCCGGTGCGCTCCCGTTCGACCAGGGCGGCCAGCACGCCAAACGCGCCGTTCATTCCGGAGAGCAGGTCGGCGATGGGAACACCGACCCTCTGTGGGTCGTCCGGTCCAGAGCCGGTGAGGGACATGAGGCCAGCCTCGCCCTGCAGGATCTGGTCATAACCGCTGCGATGGCTTTCGGGGCCGTCGTGTCCGAAGCCGGTGATGGATAGGACAACCAGTCTCGGGTTGAGCTTGTGCATTGCCGCGGGCGAGAAGCCCAGACGGTCCATGACTCCCGGGCGGAAATTCTCGATCACGACGTCGGCCCTCTCAAGGAGGCTGGTGAGGGTCGCCTTTCCGTCGATGCTCTTGAGGTCCAAGGCGATGGATTCCTTGTTCCGGTTGCAGGAAAGGAAGTAGGTGGCCTGTGGCTCGTCCTCGGGACCGACGAAAGGCGGTCCCCATCCGCGGGTGTCGTCGCCGGTTCCCGGACTCTCCACCTTGATCACCCGGGCGCCGAGATCGCCCAGCATCATTCCGGCATGGGGGCCGGCCAGGGCGCGGCTCAGGTCCACCACTAGGTGGCCGGAAAGAGGTCCGCCTAAAGCGCCGGCGCGCTGTCCCTTTGATGTTTTACCCATGGGATTGAAACCCCCTTCTGTGTTGTATGTCAGTACGGGCAAAGCGGCTTGCTACAGCCAGCCGGGGACCACCATCACCAGCCAGCCGAGGAGCGGTCCGGCCACGGTGACGATCCCGCTGTAGGCAAGGATTTTCTTGTAGAACTTGTCCTTGTCCACGTCCTCAGGCGCATTGGCCAGGACCAGGGCTCCATTGGTGGAGAAAGGTGACACGTCCACGATCGTGGCGGCTACGGCCAGTGCGCAGATAACGCCCGTGGCGCCGATCTCACCTGAGGAGAGGAACGGCACGGCCAACGGGATGAGGGCGGCGAGGATGGCTGTGGAGGATGCGAAAGCAGAAACTACCGCTCCGATATAGCAGATCAAGAGCGCCGCCACGAGGGGCATGCCCAGTCCCGCCACTCCGTTGGAGACGAACTTGATGGTGCCGGCTTCCTCAAGGACGCCCACAAAGGTGAGCATTCCGCAGATCAGCAGCACGGTGGACCAGCTGATCTTGTTGATGGCGCCTTTCTGGGCCTTGGGCGAAACAAGTGCCAGCACAATGGCGATGGTGATGGACACGAACCCGATGTCCATCTTGAGCCCTAGAGCCACCACAGCCAGGGCGATCAGGCCTGCAATAGTGACCAACTGCGGCATACGTTCGGCACGATTCTTGGTGGCGGCGACGCCGTCGCCTGCGGGATCACGCGGTCCGTACATGCCGGAGCCAGACCCTTTGAATGCGACGTCGGAGCCGCCGCCCGCAGTGCCAACGCGAGTGCCAACACGAGTACCGACGCTCACCGCCATCCGGGCTTCAGCCACCTGTTCCACAAAGGAGCTGACCCGGGAGGAGGCCAATTTCCGCCCTCCGAGGACAACAAACAGCACCACGGCAATCAGTGCGTTGAACAGCAGGCTGGAGAGGAAGAGCGCTGTGGGGCTGAAGGCGAGGTCAGTCTTGGCAACGATGCTGTTGACTGTGACTCCATAGACCGCGATGGGCGAAAACCCGCCCGCCTGGGCGCCGTGGATGACCATCATGCCCATGAGCAGCGGGCTGATTTTGTACTTGCCGGCGAAACTCAGGGCGATGGGAGCGATGATCGCGACGGCGGCGGGAGACAAGGCGCCCACTGAGGTGATGACTGCCGTGATGGCGAACATGATCCACGGAATCAGGGCTACGCGACTGCCGACGAGCTTGACGGCCCCGCGGACCAAGAGGTCGATGGTGCCGTTGTTCTGCGCTATCGCGAAGAGGTAGGTGACGCCCACGATGGTGAGGAACAGTCCGCCGGGGAAGTTGGCAAGGATTTCCGTGGTGGACATTCCGAGGACGACACTGCCCAAAAGGAAGGCACCGACGAAGGCGAGCGCCCCCATATTCAGGGGGAGGACGGTGGCGAGCAGAAACATGGCCGCCAAAATCAATATCGACAAAACAGGAGCGGACATCGTTGGTCCTCCTAGGGTCAAAGTGTGACGTGAGCAACTGGCTCACTGGACTAGCCTCTTAGACAGTGAGTGTGTCTGTCAATACGCCTTAGTTGTATTCTTGGATTCACCAAGTCGACGGATGGGGTTCACGTGGAGAAGACAGTGCAGCAAGGACTTGCCCGAGTTTCACGGCCGCGGCTCTACGAGCAACTGGTGGAACAACTATTGGCGTACATCGAAACCGCCAAGCTGGGACCCGGAGATCTCCTCCCCGCCGAACGTGACCTTGCCGAGCGGCTGGGGGTGTCCCGCGCAACCCTCGCGCAGGCCTTGGTTGCCCTGGAAGTATTGGGCGTGATCGACGTGCAGCACGGAACCGGCGCAGTACTGGCCCGCCGGCCGAGCGTGGCATCAGTGATCAAGGGGCTGCGCGAACACCAAAGCCGCCTCCCGGACATCGTCGAAGCGCGAAGCACCCTTGAAGTGAAGTTGGCGTCCCTGGCCGCCCTGAGGCGCACTGACCAGGATTTGGAGGCCATCGATTCGGCCCTTGATGTGATGGCCGAAGAAATTGGCAGCGGCGACCGAGGAGCCCGCGGCGACGAACTGTTCCACCAGGCTGTCACAACGGCCGCGCACTCCTCCGTGCTTGCCCAACTGATGGCATTTATTGCGGAGATGATCCTCGAAACGCGCATGGAGTCGCTGGGACAACCCGGCAGGCCAGAGCAATCCCTGGCATCGCACCGGAAGATCGCCGAGGCCATTCGTAAACAGGATGCGGACGCCGCCGCGGAAGCAATGCTCGCCCACATAGAGCTCGTCTCCGACGTCGCCCTGCTCAAGTAGGCCCTTCGGAACACTGGACCGTCGATACAGGCACTGGACCGCGGTGGCCCTGGGCGTCTCGGCTGGGCTCGAGCCCCTCACCCTAAGGTGACCCTGACGAACCTAGTACTGACAGGGCCTCCCACATGTCTTGGCTCACCCGTAAGGTGGAATGCGTGGAAAACGGAGTCAGACTCGGGAATTCACCCGCCAGCCTCGGACTTACACAATTGGCCCCGGCTAAATGACTAGCCCAACCACTCACTAGGCACTTACTACTGGAGAAACATGCTGACTGTTAACGCCTACGCCGCTCCCTCTGCCACTGAGCCCCTGATCCCCACTACTGTCCAGCGCCGCGACGTCGGCCCACACGACGTCCTGATCGACATCAAGTTCGCCGGAATCTGCCACTCTGACATCCACACCGTCCGCGGAGACTGGGGTCCGCAGACCTACCCGTTGGCGCCCGGCCACGAGATCGCCGGCATCGTCACGGAGGTTGGCTCCGAGGTGACCAGGCACGCGGTCGGCGATCGTGTTGGCGTCGGCTGCATGGTGAACTCCTGCCGCGAGTGCGCCAACTGCCTCAAGGGCGAAGAACAGTACTGCCTCAAGGGCAACGTCGGAACGTACGGCGCCGTGGACCGTGACGGCACCATTACCCAGGGCGGCTACACCACGCACGTGGTGGTGAACGAGGACTTCGTGGTCACCATCCCGGACGGCCTGAAACTCGACGTCGCCGCTCCCCTGCTGTGTGCGGGTATCACCACCTACTCACCATTGCGGCACTGGGGCGCCGCACCCGGCAAGCAGGTGGCCGTCGTCGGGCTTGGCGGACTGGGCCACATGGCCGTCAAGTTCGCCCACGCCCTGGGTGCCGAGGTAACCGTGCTTTCCCAGTCGCTCAAGAAGATGGAAGACGGGCTGCGACTCGGCGCCGACCACTACCGGGCAACCAGCGAGGAAGAGACCTTCCAGGACCTGGCCGGAACCTTCGACCTGATCATCAATACGGTGTCCGCCCCGATCAACCTGGACGCCTACCTGTCCCTGCTGACAGTGGACGGCGCCTTGGTCAACGTAGGCGCTCCCGCCGAGCCATTGCCGCTCCACGAGTTCAGCCTCATTCTGGGCCGCCGCTCGTTCGCCGGCTCCGCAATCGGTGGCATCCGCGAAACCCAGGAAATGCTGGACTTCTGCGCGGAACACGGCATCGGTGCAGAGATCGAGGTCATCCCGGCGGACAAGATCAACGAAGCCTACGAGCGCGTGCTCTCCTCGGACGTGCGCTACCGCTTCGTGATCGACACGTCCACGATGAACTAACTAACCGCGCAATTCCAAAGAGGGTTCCCCCGGCGAGTGCCGGAGGAACCCTCTTTGTCATAAGGGGCGGGCGCCCGCCCCAGCCGTCCCGCAGTCGTAACCGCGGATGTAGCCCATCACGTCCACGATTACCTGGACTGAGCCCGAGGACGTGTTGTGGATAGTGATCTTCCCGTCCGCTCCAATGGGCACCACTGCGAAGTTCGCGACGGTTTGGTCCTTGGAGTAATTCACGTTGGACGCGTTCGGAACGGATTGTCCCGTCGGGTAGGCCGTTAGGAAACCGTACGACGACGGTTGCGTGGCGGTGAGATTGACCATCACCGCCCGCGCTCCTGCGGGGACGCCGTCGACGCCGGACACGGCAACGGTGACATCTTGCCCGCCGGCAACGGCAGCGGGGTTCGACCTAGTATCGAGGAACCGCTTGGGCTCCATTGATTGGAAGGAGCCCGGTGTTGCCGCGGCACCCTTGAGGAAGTAGCCCATCACATCCACCACGATGCCGACGTGCTTGGCGGAGGTGTTGGCTATGGTGATCCTGCCGTCGGCGCTCACTGGAACAATGGCGAGGTTCGGGATGTCGCCCGCCGCGTAGTCGTAGTTCAGGTTGGACGTGCCGGGACGTTGTGTACCGGTTTCGTAGGCTGTCAGGTATCCGAAGCCGCTGGGTTCGTTGTTGAAGGTGGTCCGTGCCGCGGTGATGTTGACTACCACCGCGCCGACTTCGGCCGGCAACCCCGGACGCCCGGCGATCTGGACATCGAATTCCTGCCCGCCAGGTGTTCCGCCGTTGTTGACCCTGCTGTCGCCTGCCCGGAACGGCGCCACTGCCTGGTATGCGCCACTACTGATGGGCAGCCCGCCCGTGAAGTAGCCTGCGACGTCGGCGATCAGCTGCGCGGACCCGAAACCCTCGTTGCCGAGCATGATCTTGCCGTCCTTGACCGGAACCACAACATAGTTCGGAACGGTCTGGTTGGCGCTGTAGTTGACATTGGACGTCGATGGATTCGGCTTTCCGAAAGGGAAGGCGGCCACGAAACCGTATGCCGTGGGCTGGGTGACGGTCAGGTTAAGGGCAACTGCGGAGGCATCCGCCGGGATTCCTGCCACGCCAGCGACCTGCACCGGCTGGTTGATGCCGGCCGAGACGTTGCCGGGCGTATTGCGCGTATCCAGGATGCGGGTGGGCGTAACCGCCACAAACGTGCCCGACGACGGCGACGCGGTCTTTCCGGCGGTGGCGTAGGACAGTGTGCCGGCGTCCGCAGATTGCCCGCTGTGGATAGAGATCGTCGACGCCTGCTGCCTATCGCGGACGTTGCCCGAATAGATGCGACCATAGGAAATCATGTGCGAACTTTGGGGATTGGTGTTGGTTTCCAGGATGTAGTCGCCGTCCGCCAGCCTCGAAATCGTGAAACGCCCCGCCCCATCCGTCACGGCCCGACGTTCCGTGACAGAGCCATTGACGGAGATCGCGCTCACGGAAAGCCACGGCTCTGTTCCGCCGTCATCATTGAGGATTGTGCCGCTGATGCTGCCCCCGGGCGTCATTTGGGCGTCGATGCCGGAGGAGGTTCCCCCTGCGTTGACCGTGACCGCTCCAGCCGCAGATTGGCCCAGGTTCTCAGGGACGCCAGGGTAGTACTGAGGCACGGCCTGTGGCGAGGTTGCCGATATTCCATCAAAGCCGAAGCGGACGTTGAACGCTCCCGCGGCCAACCTTGTCAGCGAGTAGGCCCCTGCGCCATCGGACGTTGTCGACCGGACCACGCCACCCGCAGAATCCAGCAAATCCACGTTCACTGGCCCGGTTGCGCCGGTCACCGTGCCTGTCACGGCACCCGAGGCCTGCATCTGCAGGACAACACCGGTCCTTGACTCATTCGGTGCAAGCGTCAGGACCTCGGCCCCCGCCTGCGAACCCGCCTGCGGATACCAAATCGACTCCGGGAGCTGGGAAGCATAATTGGTTCCAAACGACAGTTTGACCTGCCCGGATGGAACGCGCGGAATCGTGAACGTACCATCAGGTCCAAAGAAGCCCGTCGCGAGGGCATGCCCAGTGACCGAGTGTGCCGTCACGCGGCCACCTTCAGGGGTGACGCCAGCGGCAAAACTGACGGTCCCGGAAATAGTGGCCTTGTTGACAACGATGTTGATGCCCGTGGCATTGGCCCCGGTTCCAACACTCACGGACGTGGCCGACGACTCGTCAACGCCGCCGTACCAGGCGTCGGTCCAACCTCCGTAGCGGTGAACGAGGCTCACTTTGTAGCCATTCGCGGCCAGCCCCTTGATGGAGTAGGAGCCATCCGAAGCAAGGGTAGCGGTGGCGGTAGTTGCGACCGACTGTACCCCGCTGGGGTTGGTGAACGTGCTCTGGGCCAACACGGTCCACATGTCAGTACCGCTACCAGGGGCGAGCGTTACTTTGCCGGAAATTGATCCGCCTGGCGCCATTGCCACATTGATGTCCCGAATTCCGTGACCATACAAAGGAATTGTTGCCGCTTCCTCCTGCTTGGCCGAATTGCCGTACCACGTATTCGCCAAGCCGGTGTCGCCGCCAACAATGCGAACGTTGCCATGGGTCTGGCCGCGGAATGGAATGCGGAATCGACCATCAGCGCCTACGGCCGCCGAAGCAGTGACTGACGTTGCCTGGAGCATCGTGAGCTCAGCCCTCAGCAGTTCCAATCTTGTTCCGGGTGGCGCACTAACAGAACCTTCCACGTACGCCAACGGAGGTTCATAGGCATTTGCCGGGCCCGGGCCGATACCGAGAACGACTAAAAGTCCTGCCAATGCCATGGACAGGACACGTAAAATCGCGGTGCGCATTACGCCGCCGCCTTTCATTCACGGCGGCCGTAGCCGCACCCCCATTGATTGTTTCTACAACCTTGGACATTCTAGGGCACGCTAACAATGTCCTTGTTTGACGCCAGCATTCGTTACAAATAGGCCCGTCTGATAATTTCCGAATTACCGATTCCTTCCTTGGTGGTGATTTAGCGTGTCCTCAGCCATGGCGCATGCCCGGGCGCTTCATACCTTGGGACCAGCCAATAAGGACCGCATATCCGCATTGCGAGTGGGCATTAGTGTGGCGGTGCCGGGTGTGGCACTCCTGGTTCTGGGGCGGCCTGAGCTGCTGATCTACGCAGTGTTCGGCGGCCTCACGGGAATGTACGGCCGCACCGAGCCACACCAGCTCCGCCTGCTGCACCAGCTGCAGGGTGCGCTCCTGCTGCTGGGCGGGGTCAGCGTGGGGGTTACGCTGTCCGTCAACCACATCGGCTCGTGGGGCCTTGTAGCCGTGGAAGCGTTGTTGGCCGGTGTTGGTTCATGGTTCTCCGACCGCGTGAGGCTCAAGCCCGGAGGTCCATTCTTCGGAATCCTGGCCTTGGGTGCCTGCGCGTCGGTCCCCGTGGCGATTCCTGCCTACCAAGCCGTGTTGATTGCTGCGGCGTCGGCTGCCTTTTCCCTCCTTGTGGGCTTTGCCGGATGGCTTCGGTCGAGGCGGTGGCGGAGCGTCCCGCTCTGGAAGCTGCGAGCTGCAGCAAGCCGTCGCCGAGCCGATATCTTGATTCACGCTTCCAGGTACGTCATTGCGGTCGGCGCAGCCGGGGCCATCGGCGTTTTGTCCGGAAGCGTCCACCCGCACTGGGCCATGGCGGCGGCCGCCGTACCGCTGGCAGCGCCAGACACCGTAACTCGCGTCCACCGGGGTATCCACCGCATCGTGGGGACATTCCTCGGCTTGGCGATTGTCGCCGTCGTACTTTTTCCTTGGCCCCTGTCTCCGCTGCAGTTGGTTCCCGACCACACCACAACCGTCCTGGCCCTGATGGTGATAGCTTTCCAGTTCCCCACGGAACTGTTTATGGCGCGGCACTATGGCTGGGCGATGGTGTTCTTCACGCCGGTTATCCTGCTCATGACGCAACTCGCCGCGCCGGCACAGCCGGGCCCTCTAATTGTTGACCGGGCAGTGGAGACGTTTGTGGGTGCCGGGATCGGGATCCTGGTGGTTGTAGCGGTGCGGCTGCCCGCGCGTCAGTTCTTTTCAGCCCGACGGCGGTAGCCGCGAACTGCGCGGACCAAGGCGGTTTTCGGATAAACATCACCGTGACGCGTCGGGGTAACTGGGAATTCGAAGAGCCCGATCATGAGCTGAAGTGGGTAGGCAATGCCCTGCTGCACAGTTCGGACGACCTGGCCGTCAACGAGGAAGTGCACTTCATCAGCGTTCCAGGCCGCGCCATAGCTGTGGGAGTCCCTCGCATCGAACGGCACATTCAGGTCCACCACGTCGGTATGGAGTCGCGGATCATTGATCGCTTTCACTCCCAGCCGAACAGTTGACGCGTTGTGTCCCATGGCTTGGCCGAAAAGCTCGGCGATGCAGATTTCGCCGGAATCCGCTGGCGACGTCTCTTCAAAGCCGACCAACCAGATGGCCAGCATGCAATGCGGATCATGGCTTGCCTGAAGCGTCGCTTCCACCAAACCTTCTCTGGCGGGTAGCCAGAGGCGCCGGACCGGCACGGGGGTTCTTACAGTGAGGCCTTCCGTGTGCCGGTGCGTGCCGAGCCGGGAACCCAGCGGTCCGGAAAACGTCCCCGTCTGGATGTTGGAGACGCGCATCGGCCCCTCATCCTCCCGCCACGCAAGTTGGTCAACATCGATTCGGAGGCGAAGGCCATTGTCGAAGTCGTACCGGGCTTCAGAGCGCTCGGGTGTGGTCCACTGAGGGAGGTATTGGTCCACCCATCGCTCGTCGCTCAGTATTCCCTCATCGAACTCGTCCTTGAATTCAAGCTCGAACTGGGCGCCGCCCACAGAACGGAGCGGGCCGCCGTCGTCGGTGCGTTCATTCGCCAAAGCCGCCACCTACTGCTTGGCTGGCCGCCTCGGCGGGCCTGATGTCAGCCGGGCTGGCATGATCCGCGAGAGGGCCGAGATCACCTTGTAACGCTTGGTTGGGATGGAGACGGCTTTTCCGCGGGCATTGTCTTCCAGCCCTTCGCGCACCACGCGTTCAGCAGTCAGCCACAGGAATCGTGGAGCCACGGTTTTGTCCATGCCCATCCGCTCGTGGAATTCGGTGTGCGTGAAACCGGGGCATACCGCCGTCACCTGCACTCCGGAGCGCCCATAGGCCGTGTTGGCCCAGCGACTGAAGGTAACCTGCCAGGCCTTGGCCGCCGAGTAACTGCCGCGGTTGGCGAATGCCGCAACACTGGCCACGTTGATGATCCTGCCCGTGTGCCGCGCCAGCATCACTTCCAGCGCCGCATGGCACAACTCCATGGGCGTTTGGACGTGCAGCCTCAGGTGGCGCCTCTCCTCTTCCAGCTCGTTCTTCTCAAACGACTTCAGCAAACCGATGCCAGCGTTGTTGACCAGAACATCAACCGGTCGCGACGCATCCCGCAGCCGATTTGCCACAGCCGCCACGCCGTCGTCGGTGGTCAGGTCGGCTGACAGCACTTCGGCAGAAATGCTGAAATCCCGCTCCAACACCTCGGCAGTGTTCCGCAGCCGCTCTTCATCCCGTGCCACCAAGACCAAGTGATGTCCGTCCTGCGCGAGTTGGCGAGCGAACTCGGCCCCCAGGCCTGCCGTGGCACCGGTGACCAGAGCCGTGCGTTCATTGGCAAGAGTCGTCATGGGGCCAGACTATGCCCGCGAGATGGCATTTGGTGGCAAGGTTGCGCGGGCAATATTGCTCCGGATCGACGCAGGATCACCCTAGAACGGAGGTGGCTCGGGCTCCTGCGAGTAGGCGGGCACGCCGAAATCACTGGGTTCGGTGCTATAGACCCGGCCACGCGGTGAGCGCCAGGTGAGGTGGCCGTTAGGGGACGTGTGGGCATAGGTCCATGCGCCTCATTCCCGCCGAACCGTCTCGGCTGGTTTCCGCGGCGCCGCAGGGTCTCGTCGGTGTTCAGTTCTTCGCCGATGGCCCTCGACCCGGGCCAGGGCGCGCAGTTTCATAGCTGTGGCCCAGGCGATGAGACGGTCCGCGGTCTGTGCCACTTGCAGGGCGCCATCTGCGGTGAGAACGGAAGCGAGCGGAAGGCCCACCGTGCCCAGCAGGAGAGAGTCTTCCCGATCCTTGAACTGCTCGGCGGGAACCCACGCGTCCTCACCGTCAATGAACGGCCCAACAGTCATTAAACCTCCCCCTTCCCCTGAACGCTGTGAGCTTTCCGATCACTTCGAGCCTATGGGGACGGTCTGACATTTTTAGTCGGCGGTCTTTGCTCCACGTGGCACCTCGAAGGTGGACCCTGCGCCTGCACCTGAGTCGGCTCCCTGACACGACGGCGGTGCCCCGCCAAGGGGGCACCGCCGTCGGGCTGACCTACTGGAGGTAGCGGAACACAGACCATGCGGGAGCAACGGCAACGCAGCCCTCCCGGTGGTGGGCACCGAAGGTGGGCGGCCGAGTCCCCGAGGCAGAACGGAAGAACGCGGGTGCACCGCAGGCCACGCAGACGAGTTCCCGTCGGTTTCTCCGAAGCCGCTCAGGGTGCAGCCGGCTGAAGTCCACAACGTTCCAGTCCCGGCCGTCTATGGTGCTTCGGGCCCACTTCATGCCGCTGTGGCCTTCCTAGTAGGCCGCCATGTGGCCATTGGGGCGGGCGGTTCATCCGTTGACACGTCGTGTTCCTTGCTGCTGGTGGCTGGCGGAGTTGTGGTTAGAACGGGCCGGTCTGAACCAGATTGTCCGGCTTGCGGCCTTCGGCGAGGGCTTCGAGCTGCCGTGCCAGCAACTTCCGGATCCGCGGCTCAAAAGCGGAGGCGTTGCCACCCACGTGCGGCGTGATCAGCGCGTTCGGGGCCAGCCAGAGCGGATGGTCGGCCGGCAGCGGTTCCGGATCAACGACGTCGAGCGCGCAATGCAGGCGGCCGGAGACCACCTCCGCAGTCAGAGCCGTGGTGTCCACCACCGGGCCGCGCCCAACGTTCACCACCAGCGCACCATCGGGCAGGGCCCCGAGGACCTCGGCGTTGATCAAGTTGTGCGTCGCGTCGCTCAGCGGAGTCACCGTCACCAGAACGTCGTGCGTGGCCGCGAGTTCAGCCAGTTCAGAGGCGGCATGGACATCGCCGAATTCGTCGCGCCGCGCCGTACTGCCAACCCTGGTCAGCTGGACTTCGAATGGTTCCAGCCGCTTGGCAATTTCATGGCCGATTCCGCCGACGCCAACCAGGAGCACGTTCCGGTCGGCCAGAGACTTCCGGCGTTCGGGCCGCCAGGCGCCGGACAGTTGGTCCCTGGCAGCGACGTCGATGCCGCGCAGCTTGGCGAGAATCAGTCCCACGGCGAGTTCCGCCGTCGCGGCCGCGTGTACGCCTGCCGCATTGGCCACGCCTGCCTCCGAACCTGCCGCCTCTGCAATGCCGTCATAGCCGGTGGACTGTGCCTGCACGAATTTGAGGTTAGGCACCGTGCCGAGTGCGCCGAGGACCTCCCCCGCGTTCAGGTAGGGCAGGATGACGGCGTCGATTTCGTGAAGCTCCGTCCCCTGCGGTGTGGAGCGGAGATCCCAGATTGCGGGCCGGAGTGAAGCCGGCAGCGGCTGGAGCCGGTCGAGCAGTTCCCGGTCGGGAAAGGTGACGGTGTGGACGAGTTGCATGGGAAGCCTTTCGTTGCCGGAGCGGCGAGTTTGTGAACAATCGGCAGCCCCTAAGACGCGCTTTCGGGGACTGCGCTTTCTAGGGGACCGATCTGAACACAGACTTCCGGCAGGGGTGTGGAGGGCTATGAAGATATGAGAATCTTTTCTCATTCTTTATCGGCCGTCAAGGGTCGCGCGAGCCCTTCCGCGAATCGAACCGAAACCGAGCGAACTGACCCACCAGACTGAGACATGGTTCGCGAATGAGAAGAGATTCTCTACGTCTATAGCGTCGCAAGGCTCCCAGAAATCCCCTAAGACACACGGAAACAACGAGTCCCGCACATCTTTTACATCCTTGAAACAGATTGGTATTGACTCTGAAGGGAAGAAACGCGAAACTTTTCTCATATGTGATTGACGTCTCAAGGCAATCCCGGCAGCGGGAAGCCTGGACCAACCAAAGGTGGAACAAATGGCAACAACCCTCGAACTCACCGTCCGCAAGGCTCCATGGACGCGGCCCCCGCGCGAACTGGTGCAGGCGTTCGAGCAGTTTCCGGTGGCACACATTGGGGACGCCATGGAACGTCTGGGCCTCGTCGATGGCCACATCAATCCGGTGTGGGCGGGCGCCCACTGCGTCGGATCAGCACTGACTGTGCTGGGTGCAGCCGGCGACAACGCAGCAGTCATCGAGTCCCTGAACTACATCGAGCCCGGAGACGTCATCGTCATCAACGGATTCGGCCACGAGCACAGGGCATTGATTGGCGAACAGCTCTCGCAGCGCTTTGCGGCAGCCGGGGCTACAGGCGCCGTCATCGATGGTTATGTCCGGGACCGCGCAACCATCTCCGAGATCAAGTTCCCGGTCTTTGCGCGCGGTACCACCCCGGCGGGCCCGTTCAAGAACGGACCCGGAGTCATCGGCGAACCGGTGGCAATCGGCGGCATTGTCTGCGCTCCCGGCGACATCGTGGCAGCCGACGACGACGGCGTGGTCATCATCCCCCAGGCCCGCGCCGAAGAAATCCTTGAAGCCGTCAAGGCCGTGGCAATCCACGAAGCCGAGATGACCGCAGAAATCACCCGCGAATACTCCTAAGCCCCCAATCCCTTCCCCCAACTACGGGACCTAAACTGAGAGAACCCACCATGACTAACCAATCGACGGAATCAGTGGAACTGAACACCGCGCAAGTCAAGGTCGTCACCGCCGACGGCAAAGTGGTGCGCAAGGCTACACTCGCCGGCACCATGGGCTCCTTCGTGGAGTGGTACGACTACGGTATCTACGGCCTCCTGACCACGTACCTGGCCATCAACATCATGGGATCCAAGGACCTTGGATCCCTGCTCCTGACCAACGTCGGCTTCCTTGTGAGCTTCCTCGCCCGGCCATTCGGCAGTGTCATTTGTGGCTACCTGGGTGACAAGCTCGGACGCAAGAACCTGCTGGCCATGCTCCTGTTGCTCATCTCCGGCGCCACCGCCGCCATCGGCCTCATCCCGTCGTCGAGCGTTATCAGCTGGGCGGCGCCGACCATCCTGATCCTCCTGCGCATCCTCCAGGGCTTCTCCGCCGGTGGCGAAGTTGCGGGTGCCATGGCGTTCGTGGGCGAATACGCCCACAACCGCCACCGCAACTACTCCATGAGCTTCATCGCAGTCGGTTCCTTCTGCGCACTGCTCTTCGGCAGCGCCTTCTCCGCGCTCCTCATCACCACGCTTGGCGACGCCACCATGGAATCGTGGGCTTGGCGCATTCCGTTCCTGTTCGCTGTCCCCCTGGGTTACATCGGCTTCTACATCCGTTCCAAGATGGAAGACACCCCGCACTTTGCAGCTCTTCGCGAGCGCAAAGAGGTGGAGCGGAACCCGCTGCGCACGGTCTTCACGTCCAAGCGCCACCTGAAGGCCATCGCGCTAACCATTTTCCTGCCCGCGGTCAACGGCCCCGGCTACTACCTGCTGTTCGCTTACATGCCCACCTACCTGAAGACCCAGCTCGGCAGCGGCAACAACTTCAGCATGCTGCAGGCCCTGACGGTTACCGCCTTCAGCCTCGTGGCCATCATCATCTCCATCCCGCTGATGGCCCGCCTGTCCGACCGAATCGGCCGCAAGCCGGTCCTGGCCCTGTCCGCCATCCTCATGGCAGCCGTTTCGTACCCGATGTTCGCGATGATCACCACCGGCAACATGCTCCTGGCGTGCATCGCCACCGTGGTCATGGCGATCGCATTCTCCGGCCACGCGGCCGTTGTGCACACAGTCCTCACCGAAATGTTTCCCACCACTGTCCGCTACAGCGCTTACAGCATCGGCTTCAGCCTCAGCACCATCATTTTCGGCGGCAGTGCTCCGCTGGTCATGACGGAAATTATCAAGGCAACCGGTAACAGCATGGTCCCTGCGTATGCCTCGATCGGCACCGCGATCATCACGCTGGCGTCCGTGTTCTTCCTGAGGGAAACCAAGGGCCAGCCCCTGCAGACCCACTAATCAAATAGCCCCCGACGACGGCGGCCGGCCGGCCACTGCGAGCCAGCCGCCGTCGTCGAACAGCAAGTCACCAAACACGAAACATCGGGAGTCACCTTGGGCATCAACAAAGTCGCCGTCGTTGCCGACCTCGGCGAAAGCTACGGAAACTACACAATCGGCGACGACGAAGCGCTGCTCGGCCTCGTCACCTCCTCCAACATCGCCTGCGGATTCCACGCCGGCGACCCCCGAGTCATGGACGCCACCGTCAAGTCCTGCGTCGAGCGTGGCATTGAACTTGGCGCACACCCGGGCTACCCGGACCTTGTGGGCTTCGGTCGACGCCTCATCGAAGCCAGCGAAGAGGAAATCCGCACCGACGTGCTGTACCAGATCGGCGCACTGGATGCCTTCGCGCGCATCCACGGCGGCAAGATCAGCCACGTGGCTCCGCACGGCCGCATGGGCAGCATCGCCCAGACAGATGCCAAGCATGCCCGCGCCATTACCGATGCGGTGGCAGCCTACGATCCCTCCTACATTGTGATCTGCCAGCAAGGCCTCCTCGCCGAAGAGTCCCGCAAGCGTGGACTCCAGGTGGGCTATGTATTCCTAGCCGACCGCGGCTACGGTGAAGACGGCATGCCCGTCTCGCGCAACACCGAGGGCGCGCTCCTTCACGACCCTGAGGAAATCGGGCGTCGAGTAGTCCAGGTTGTCACTGAAGGCACGGTTCGCGCCGTCACCGGCAAGGTGGTCCCGCTCGGCCACGACGCCGACGTCGTCCTTCTCCATGGCGACCACCCGCAGGTGCTGGAAAACGGCACGGCTCTGCGGGCAGCCTTGGACAAGGCCGGAATCGAGGCAACAGGGCTCCAGGAAGTCCTTGCGGAAAAGGCGCGCCTGGCGTCAGTCTGATCCCAGTTGCTACGCCCCGGCCCCGATGCAAGGGCCGCGAGAAGACAAAGAACCAAGGACAATGAGCACCCACGCAGCGCCCCAGCAACGGCGAACACCACCGGACATCAAGGCCATCCCTTTTGGAGACTCAGCACTCATGGTGAGTGTGGCTGCGGGGAGCGCTGAGGAGCGCCAGGCCGGCAGCCGGAGGCTGCGCGAGATCCTGCTCGAAGTGCGACCTTATGGGCTGCAGGATGTGGTTGCGGGAGTCGACTCACTGCTCGTGGAGTTTGATTGCCTGGCAGTCAGCCACGAGCAGTTAGCCCAGACCATCCGGCTGGCGGTGGCAGGACTTGGACTAGACGGGCATCAAGCAGATGGGGACTTCACGCAGTTCGTCATCCCCATGGTGGTCAACGATGAATTCGCACCCGATCTTGGCGATGTCGCCGCCGAGCTGGGCATCAGGCCGGAAGAGGTCTTGGGCCGGCTGGAAGCATCGGAGCTGTCCATCAACCTGCTGGCCTCCGCTATGGCACCCATGATGGGAACCGTCCAGTTTCCCGGGCAGGTCAGCAGGTGCAAGGAGCCACGGACCAATGTGGCCAGCGGCTCCGTCATGGTGGCCGGGACAAACGCCATCATCCAGCCCTTCCCCGGGCCCACGGGCTGGAAGGTCATTGGCCGCACGCCACTGACGATCTGCGACATCCACGAAGACCCTGCCACCTCGTACAAACCGGGAGACAAGGTTCACTTCAAGGTGGTCCCGGAAAGTGAATGGGCTCTACTTGAGGGCCAATTCCTGAGGGCAGCCAATGCACGGGACGTGGTGGACCCGAGCGATGAAGGGACTTCCCATGGCGCAGTCTGAGCAGACGGTGGCGATCAAGGTTACGGAACACGGCTGGCTATCCACCTTCCAGGATCTGGGCCGCGAACACTCTGAATTCATGGGCGTGCCCTGCGGTGGAGCGGCCGATCAGCACTCCGCCGCCCTGGCCAACATCCTGGTGGGAAACCACCGGTCGGCCACCACCATCGAAATCATGGGCGGCCGATTCGCCTTCACACCGCAGGCCCCTGTGCTGATATCCGTGACCGGCGCCCCGGCAGACGTGACCGTCAACGGAGAGCCGGTCCGGCTGTGGGAGCCGGTGTGTGTTCCGTCCAAGGCTCGCGTGGTCATCGCCAACGCCAGGAATGGCATGCGTAACTATCTGGCTTTCAACGGTTCGCTGTCCACGGACCTGTTTATGGGCAGCGCAGCGCCTGAAGCCCGCATGGGTTTCCCTCAGGTGATCGCCGCTGGCCAGGCCCTTGAGCTGCGGACTGCCTACACAGGCTTTGAGCACCCCTACCTAACGCAGCCTCTCTTCCGGCTGCCAGTCCCGGTGCCAGCCTTCAGTCCCGGGCCCTGGACTGTTGACATCGTAGAGGGGCCGGAAACCGATGCCGCGGAGGGGATCAGGGAACTGCTCGCCACCCGGGAATACACCGTGACGCCGACGTCGAACCATGTGGGCCTTAGGCTCGACGGCCCGGTGGTCCACCCCAAGGGCCTGGGCGAAATCGTGTCCCATGGCGTTCCTATCGGGGCCTTCGAGATTCCGCACGGTGACGAGCTGATCATCCTGGGCAGGTACCGGACCCTCACGGCCGGCTACCCCATCGTCGCGTTTGCCACCAAGGCCTGCCTGCCCATGCTCGGCCAGGCCTGTCCGGGTCAAAAGATGCGCTTCCGATGGGTCACTCATCAGCACGCCGTCCAGACCCACCGCGAAGAGCAACAGCGCCTGATGGCGTTGGAAGAACGGGTGGGAAACCTCTTCGCCGCGGTTGGTCTTCCCTTGCAGGCCAGCACCGCGCCACAGTCGGCCGCAGCCTGATCCTCCCCGGCAAAGACTTGACTCCCACGAGTCTCAAATGAGAAACTTTTCGCATATGTGATGCTTGTGTCACGCACTAAGGAACGGAAACATGGGACTTCTTGAAGGAAAAGTAGCGGTCATCACCGGGGCCGGCACAGGCATGGGACGCTCCACCGCAGCGCTCCTCGCCAAGGAGGGTGCCGCCGTCGTACTGGTGGGACGGCGCGGTGACGTCCTGGAAGAAGTGTCAGCAGAAATCACCGCCAACGGCGGCCGCGCCTACGCAAAGCCGGCCGACATCTCCTCGAAAGAGGACGTCGAGGGACTGGTCGAATGGGTGCGCTCCACCTTGGGCCCCGTGGACATCCTGGTGAACAACGCAGGCAGCTCAAGCAAGGTCCTCAACGTCCGCTGGATCAGCCAGGAGGAATGGAACAACGTCCTGGACGTCAACCTCAACGCAGTCTACCTCCTGACCCAGACCGTATTGCCGGACATGCTCGGCCGGAAAACCGGAACGATCATCACGGTTTCCTCCCTGGCTGCCGTCAACCCCAACCTTCTGGGTGGCGCCGCGTACGGGGCCGCCAAGGCAGCCGTCCGCAACTTCATGACCTACCTCCACAACACGTTCCGCAATGACGGCCTCCGCGCCGTCACCATCCTTCCCGGTGAAACAGCCACACCAATACTGGACAACAGGGCGCGGCCGCCGCGCCAGGAAGAACGCGAGAACATGGTCCAACCCGAGGACGTAGCCCGGGCCATCCATTTGGTGGCCACCCTGCCACAGCGCACCGTGGTCCAGGAACTCGTGATCGCCCCAACCGTGCAGCGGGACACGTCCGGAGACCTTGAAATCAGCAGGTGGGCCGGCGCTCCCGCCGAGGATCGGCCGGAACAATGAAACCCCGACGCCTCTACTCGCCTGGCACCATCGCCCACCATCCAACCAGCCAAAGCAGGACAACCATGACCCTCGAATCCGCCACCGCAGTAGTCAACGGCTTCCAGCCGTCCGAAGCCGTACAGCGCGTATTGCGCACCTCGCTCCGGGTCCAGCAACCCCAGTCCAAGGGGGACCTGGTGTCCTTGGCCATGGGCGAGCCGGATTTCGACACTCCGGCCCAGGTCCGGGCCGCTGCGGCGAAGGCCCTCGAAGAGGGCCACACCCATTACTCGCCGTTGCTCGGCGAGCTTGAGCTCCGTAAGGAGCTGGCTGCCCGTATCGGCCAGCTCCTCGGCGGGGTTGCCAGCTCCAGCGACGTGCTCATCACCCAAGGCGGAACCGCGGGACTATCCGCCGCCATCCTCGGCATCGTGAACCCCGGAGACAAAGTGGTCATACCGGACCCTACGTACTCCCTCTATGCGGATCTGGTGAGCATGGCCGGGGGCACGATCGTGCCCGTACCCCTCGCCGAAGACCTGCACTGGGACCTCGAGGCATTGGCTGATGCGCTGCAGGACGCCAAGCTTTTCGTCTTCTGCAACCCATCCAACCCCACGGGCATCGTCCACTCGCGGCGCGAGCTGGAGGCTTTGGCCGACCTCGTAGCGGGAACCAAAACCTTGGTGCTCTCCGACGAGGCCTACAGCGACCTCGTCTACACGCCCGAGCCCTTCGTCTCAGCACTCGAGATTCCGGGTCTCGCCGGCCGGACCATCTACTGCCAGACCTTCTCCAAGAGCTATGCCATGACCGGCTGGCGCGTCGGCTACCTGTGGGGTCCCTCCGAGGTCATCAAGGCGGCTGCCAGGGTACACAACACCTTCAACGGCTCCATGAACACCGCAGTCCAGCTGGCCGCGCTCACCGCCCTTATGACCTGCGGACCGGACATCGAACGCATGCACGCTTCCTATGCCGCCCGCCGCGAGCTCATGGTCGCAGGCCTCAACCGGATTCCCGGCCTGACGGTCAGCTCGCCTGAAGGTGCGTTCTACCTTTTCCCGAAGTACGACGTCGATATGCCCGCGGCTGAGATGGTGGCCCACCTGCGCGACTTTGGTGTTGCGGTCCGTCCCGGCAGCGAGTTTGGCCGCAACGGCGAGAACCACCTCCGCTTGTCCTACGCGGCAAGCGCCGAAGCGATCTCTCTCGGCGTGGAGAGGCTTGCCGCTGGCCTAGCGGCCCTGAGGTAACTCCGGATGCAGCTCGCGGACCCGGCTTCCGGCCTGCGAATAGATACCCAGCGGAACCGCTCGCTTCTTGTCAGTGCCGCCGGCCGCCTTTTTGGAGCCGGCGGCACCGCCACCATGGCAGAGGTCGCCGCGGAGGCAGGAATCTCGACGGCTACCGCCTACCGGCACTTTGCATCCGTCGAAGAAGTGCTGGCGGCCTACCGCTATGAGGTGGGCCTGGAGCTCCTGTCCTTCAGCAAGGTGCAGGGCGCCAGTGGGATTGAGCTTCTGAAGCTGGTGTGCGGCAAGTGGGTGCGATTGGTGGTCAGGCATGGAGGTTCCATGATCCACACGCGCTCTGCCGAAGGTTATCTTGCCCGCATTCGAGACGGCGCCTACTACCTCACCGTCCAGGCTGAGGCCTTGCGGCGTCCCTTGGACGAGGCATTACAGGAACTGGGGACCGGGCCGCTTGGCGATGAGGCGCTCTTCCTTTGGAATGTCTTCTTCGACCCCCGCGAAATTTTCGACGTCATCCACAGCGTCGGACTCACGCCGGACCAGGTCTCCGATCGCCTCACGCGTACCTTCATGGGGGCCCTCAAAGGGTGGGCACCGCGTAAGGACCTAAGCTAGGGAGGTAACGAAAGGGTGCCGAATCATGCGTAGTGACACACAGCGCAACCGCAGACAACTCGTCAAAGCCGCGGGGCAGCTGTTTGCAGCCCGGCGTGGTCCGATCAGCATGACGGACATCGCCAAGCAGGCCGAGATCTCCACGGCTACCGCTTACCGACACTTCGCCTCCGTGGAGGAAGTCCTCTCCGAATACCGCTTTGGAGTCGGCGAGAAACTACGCGACTTCAGCCTTAAGCAAGAGTCTTCGGGCCTCGTCCTCCTCGAGGCCGTGAGCCGGAAGTGGGTGGAGCTTGTGGTTCGCCACGGCGGCGCCATGCTCTACACCCGCTCCGGCGAGGGCTACCTGAAGCGCCTTCGCCAGGGGGCTTTCTACATCACAGTGCAGGCCGACGCCCTGGAACGTCCCCTACGCGAGACCTGCGAGGAACTCGGGCTTGAGCCCCTCGGCGACGAAGCCATGTTCCTGTGGAACATCCTCTTCGACCCCCGCGAAATCCTCGACCTCATCAACACAGTCGGCCTGAACAAGGACCAAGCCACCACGCGCCTGGTCTCCGCCCTCAAGGGAGCCTTGTCAGGCTGGAGCGAGGACCGTGCCAGGCTCGCGTCCGCAGAGGTTGAGAGCGCGTAAGAGTACGACGGCGGAACGTCACCGCCAGCGGGACGTCACCGTCCCGCGCAAAGCCACGGCGGAACGCCACCATCCCGCGCAAAGCCACGGCGGCAGCCCCGCCGTCGACCGTAACGGCGACGGCTAAGGGCCGCGGAGCCACTCAAACAGCAAGAGCAGGCTGTTAGGATGCCCGTCGCAGGAGTTCGCGGACACGTTCTGCGGTGACTGCCACCACGGCGGCGACCCGAAACAGATCGCATTGGCCGCTGCTGAGGGCTTCTTCAACGTCCACGCGAAGCTGCTCTTCAGCCCGTTCCCGTTCCTCCAGGGCTTCCTTCAGCGCGGCGGCGATATCCGCCAGCCGGGCCAAGTGAACGCGATGGGGTGTCCCGGAGAAATCGAACTCCGTGTAGCTGCTGCCGACGCGCTTGACATCCGCGGCCTTGATTCCCGCAGCAGAGGCGATGGCGCCGACAGACACACGGTCTGCCAGTGCCATCGCCGTTGCTTCGTTCCTGCGAACAAGCAGGGTCCGAATGTCGCTGGCTATGCGCGCCCGCGACGTGCGGGCCTCGGCGAGCCGACGCTCAATGGTGGGTGGCCGTCGTCGGGAGCTGCTGTCCCGGGAACTAAAATCCGCGCGCTGCCGCCGAGGCCGCTGCTCAGCCCTGTAAACCAAAGTCAGCCTGCGAACCACTGCCGAGCTGCGAACCACTGCCGAGCTGTGAACCCACAAGCCCCCTGAACGGCTTCAGCAGGGTCCATTGAACGCGGTCGCTCCGGTACGTGGGCATTATGCTGCCTTCCAGGACGTTGGCGGGCGCGGCCTCCTCGCCGTTCGGTGCCCACAACCCGCTCAGGGGGCAGTGGGTGCCGGTTTCCGCGGTGAGCCGTTGCGCGGGACGGGTGATCGTTTCTGGCCTGGTCCGCAACATCAGTTTGCTCCTGTGCTTGTTCCGGAATTGAAGGAAATCAGGACTTTGCCGGAGAGCCGGGAGTCCTTGGCGGTGTTGAAAGCTTCCAGGGATTCGCTGAAGGGATACTCGTGGGTGATAACTGGGTCAACGAGCAGGCTGCCGTCCGCGAACGCCTCTAGGACCTCGTCCAACTCGGAGTTGAAACGGAAGGAGCCCAGGAGTTCCAGTTCCCGCGTGATGGCGAGGGAGATAGCCACAGGCTGTTCACCGCTAGGCAGGAGCCCCACCATCACCACTTTCCCACCGCGCATGGTGCCCCGGAGGGCGGAGTCCAGGCCCCGGTAGTTTCCGGAGGATTCAAGGGTGACATCGGCTTCGACGGCGGCAATCGCCTCGGCGTCCGCTGCCAGGATTGTGCGGGTGGCACCGACTTTCCGGGCAATCTCCAGCGGTTCTTCGTGGACGTCCACGGCTACGATTTCCGATGCTCCCGCCCGCTTCAGGACGGCGACGATGAGGCAACCGATCGGTCCGCTGCCGATCACCAGTGCGCGCTTGCCCTTGACGTCACCGGCTCGGGCCACCGCGTGCCACGCCACGCTTGCGGGTTCGGCGAGGGCGGCTGTCCGGAGTGAGAGTCCTGGCGGCAGATGCCGCAGCATCCTCACGGGCAGGACAGCCAACTGGCTGAAGGCACCCTGGGTGTGGGGAAACCGTGCGGCGCTGCCCAAGTAGGTGCATCCCGGGGAAAGGTTGGGTCGGTCCTCCGGATAGCGGGCTCCCGTGCCGCCGGGAGTGGCGGGATGGACGGCCACTCTAGTGCCCGCAGCGGGGCCGGTTCCGTTGGCGGCGGCCACTTTGACCGTTCCCACCACTTCGTGGCCGAGGACCAAAGGCTGCCGAAGGATCGACTCCCCGGCTGCTCCATGGAGCCAGTAGTGCAGGTCGGAGCCGCAGATGCCGCCGTAGGCAATTTCGACGACGGCCTGGTCGGGTTCCGGGGTCCCGAGCTCGATCGGGTCCAGCCGGAGGTCGCCCACTCCGTGGACTACGAGGGCTGCCCCGGCGTCGGCCACAGTTTCAGTGCTGGCTTCTGCCGGGCTTAGGTGCCTGTGGGTGTCTTCGCCAGCCTTGGTTGAGACTGAGTCACTCATCGTCAGACCACCGCCGTCATTCCGCCATCAATGAAGATGGTCTGTCCGTTCACGTACGCAGAAGCCTCGGATGCCAGCCACTGAACAGGGCCTGTAAGGTCATCGACTGTTCCCCAGCGACCGGCAGGGGTCCGCTTGCAGATCCAGGAATTGAATTCCACATCATCCACCAGGGCCTGCGTCATTTCTGTGTGAATGTAACCGGGGGCTACGGCGTTAATTTGCAGACCAGAACCGGCCCATTCTGCGGCCATGGCTCGCGTGAGGTTGCGTAGTCCACCTTTGGCAGCCGTGTAGGCGCCAATAGTGGGCCGGGCGAGGTCCGATTGCACGGATCCAATGTTGATGATCTTTCCCCGGCCACGCGGGAGCATACGTCGGGCAACTTCCCTACCGACCAAGAAAGCGCTGGTGAGGTCTGTGGAGATGACTCGATTCCAGTCCTCAACCGCCAAGTCAAGAAGGGGTACGCGGTGCTGGATTCCGGCGTTGTTGACCAGGATGTCCACCGGCCCAGCCTTCTCTTCGGCCTCCGCCACTCCGAGCGAAACCGACGGTTCATCCGTGATGTCGAAGGCGACGGCGGCGATCCTGTCATCGCCGAAGCGTTCCGCGAGCGCTTTGCGGCTCAGTTCCAGCCGGCTGGGGTCAAGACCGTGTAGGACTACTTTGGCACCGGCGGCGGCAAGCCCCGCGGCGAGCGCCTGCCCGATGCCTCGGCTTGAGCCCGTGACGAGCGCCGTGCGGCCCGTCAGGTCAAAAGGGTTGGTCTCCATCTGCACTTCTTTCATCGGATTCACCGAGGCGGCAATGCCTCACTGCGGGGGTCGAAAGGCTTTGTTTCAAGCGTAGAAGCGGGACGGAGAGAAATCAAGAATCTTTTCTCATTTGATTCAAAATTCACAGTTTTGAGGAGCTGATGCACGCTCAGCCAAAATGGAACGCTGGGCTCAGGAGACGTAAAAAACCCTGCGCCACCGGGGTCCGGCGGCGCAGGGCATTTTGCCTTGAGATGCTATTCGTTGCCCGGTTCACCCTCCGGGGGCTCCGCCGGCCAGTCAACGGAGAGCTCGTAGCCCTCATGCTTGTGGAGATAGGACGCCATGAACGGGCAGTGCGGAATGATCCGCTTGCCCGCGGCGATCACATCGTCCAAGGCGAAGTGGGCCAGGATCTTCGCCAAGCCCCGCCCCTTGAACTTCTCAGCGGTCACGGTATGGATGAAGTCGATGTGCCCTGGCCGATCCATAAATTGCGAATAGACTGCCAGTTCGCCGTTCACGCGCAACTCATAGCGATGGAACTTGTCGTTCCTGACTGTGGTGATATTCGCGCTGAAGGGCTCAGCATCGTCGCGTACCGTGAACTCAGTCATGGATCGAGCCTTGCACTTAAAACGGACCGTTGCAATGGCGACTCATCCAGGCGGAAGTCGGTCAGTCCTTCAACCGGCCCGACGCCACAGGAGCACGCCACTCCGGCCCGCCCACCCGACGCGGGCGCACGCCGTTGCAAGGTTTTTACAAAGGGGTTACGCAATAGGTCTAGCGGCATGTGACCTCATTGCGAAAGACTCTTCATCAAGTGTTCAGTACCACCCATCCAGCGGGACGGACCGCATTGCCGCAGTCCGTGGCCGCTTCGTAGGCAGAGGCGCCACCTAGGACGTGCCGCCAGATCGGGAGGACAGCATGGCCGGCACGTTTGAATTGTTTGTTGACGTTGACGCGAGTTTCCGATTCCGACTCAAGGCTCCCGACGGGACCGTGGTGGCGCTCTCCATGGCGTTCCCCGACAAGGCCGCGGCAGTCGCAGGGATCAGCGCAGTGCGTGAGTACGCAGGCATGGGCCTGATCACCGACCTCTGTCCGAAGGCAACCGCAGTTCAACCGGCTGCGCCCTTGCCGGCACCCCGTCAGCTACCTGCCCGAACGCTTGAGAAGGATCAGTGCGCTGCGCCGAACGATTTCCACACGCGTTTGAAGCCGGTCCGCCATCCTCGCACTCCCCAGTGGAGCGGAGTGGCCTAAGCCGCCAGCCGCACCAGCCACACGCACACAATGGAGCCACGACGCCCATGCCCAGTTATTGCCTTCGGCGGGCAGTAGCCAAGCCCGGCTTCAGGGCTTTCCGTACGTTCGGGGTTCCGTCTGCAAACCAGTAAGTGGGAAGGAACGTCACGCCCTCGCGGGAACGCGCCCCAACAACAGCACGGCGAGGGCGAAGCACACCGCTCCCCCGCCCAGCAGACCAAGCGTCAGTCCGTTCAGCGCGGCATCCACTACCGGGACAAAAACCACGACGACGGCAGTCACCACCGCGGCGCCAGGCCGGCGTCTGCTGTGCGGACCCGCGATCGGCCGGTCCTCAAGCCTCCCGAATACAGCAAGGACGGGTATCAGCAACCCGATCACGGCGATGAGGACCAGCGGCCGCGCCCACCACCATCCAGCGGTAGTGGCAGCCGGCTTCGGGAAATCCGTCAGTAGCAGGACACCGGACAAGGCAACCAAAAGAGGCAAATGCCACAGGTAGATGGTCATTGCCCTTCGCCCTGACACCGACACCATCGCCTGGATCCACTGAACGGACATCAGCCACTCCATCCCGGGCCGAAGCAATTGCAACGTCGCTGCCTGGGAAATCCCCAGAAGGAACAAGCAAAGGTTGGGAGGATTCAGGTTCACCAGCATGTTGCCCGTGTAGAGGTCAAGGCCGGTCACGACGCCCAGGACCAGGTTGCTTCCGGCCACAACCGCCACCAACTGGGTTCGACTGAGCCGGTCCGCAGCACCGTCGGCAAGAAGAAACCCAAGCTGTTGGACTGCGCACCACACGAAAACAAGGTTGATGAAGGCCAATGTTGGGAACGCCCCGCGGAAGCAGTCCACGGCAATCACGGCCGCTACAAGCGCGCCCAAAGTCAGCCAGGGCGCGCGATCGTGGAGCCGGGCCAGAACGGGGACCGCCAACTGGGCAGTCAGATAGGCCGCGAGGAACCACAGCGGCATACCCGCCCCGCTGGCCATTAGCTGGATGACCTGCTGGTCCACCCCGAGAAGCCGTGCGGCCCACAGGCCCAGGAACATACACGTGAGGAGCGCTGTGGCCGGGCGAATGAGACGAAGGAGGCGCAGTTGGGCGAATTCGATGCCGGTTCCCCCTCGTGCGCGCAGGCGCCGCCAGGATTGCAGTCCCGTGACACCGCCCATCACGAAGAACAGCGGCATGACCATCACAATCCAGATCACCGGCACAAACCAGGGCTGCAGTGCGAGCGTGTTTTCTGTGGTCACTGTTCCATCAGGATTCAGGACCGGGCTCATCATCATGCAATGGCCCACCACCACCAACGCGAGGCAGATGAATCGCGCAAAGTCGATGGCCACGTCCCGCGGCACACTGGTGTATTTTTCCGCGGACGGTGACGCAACCGCGGAATCGGCACTTGTGCCATGCGCCCTGGTCCTTGCGACGAACCCTATGTGCCTTCGGCTCTCCATTCCGTTCCCCCACCGACGCACGGCGGCCGGTGTGCCGCCTGCTGACTCCATTTTGCGCCGCTCGACCCGCCCGGGCCAGCGGGTCCGGGCGGGTGGGTCTGGCGGGGAACCTCCAAGCCTCCCTCAGTATTCAGGACCGGCCGACGAAAGCAGTCGCGAGCGTTGATGAGGATCCATGGCTGCAGCGACAGCTGCCATCGCAAGTCCGAACGCGCCGTCCAGAACGGCGCGGTCTGCCGAAGCTGAAGCGCCGTAGGCAGCGAACATTGCCGTATGGTGGGCGGCGCCGCCAACGTCGTACCCCAACGCTGGGTGGATGCTCGGAACCAGTTGGGAGACATTGCCCATATCCGTCGAGGCCACTGGCTTGTCGTCGAAAACCACCACCCGTCCCCTCAGAGCCATTGCGCGCCGGTACGCCTCCGAGAGGAATGGGTCCTGTCGCAGTTCGGCGTAGTCGTTGCCGGACGGCGTGATGGTCAGTGCGCTGCGACTCGCATGCGCTCCCGCCTCAAGGCAGCGTCGAACTCGCTCTTGGATCACCCGTAGGTTCGTGATGCTGGGTGCCCGCATTTCCACACTGGCCTGTGCCCGATCGGGTATGACATTGACGGCGCTCCCTCCCTCCTTGACTATCAAGGACACCACCGACCCTGCTGGCAGTTGCTGACGTGCCAGCGCGATAGCGGTTTGTGCGACAACTAGCCCATCCAAGGCGTTGACGCCCTCCTCGGGTGCCGCGGCGGCATGGGCAGCCTGGCCCTCGAAGAGCACGTCCCACATACTCATTGCCAACGACGACCCGCCGATGACATCTTCCGCCGCGGCGTGTGCCATCACCGCCAGCGACACATCCCCAAAGTAGCCCTCCTTGATAAGCTCCACTTTGCCGCCGGTTGATTCTTCCGCCGGAGTTCCGAGGACCTTGACCGTAACGCCAACGTCGTCGGCCACTGCTGCAAGCGCCAGGGCGGCACCAACCGCCGACGCCGCATTAACGTTGTGTCCACAGGCGTGCCCGATAACAGGGAGCGCGTCGTACTCAACACAGAACGCCACTACCAGCTCACCCGTCCCGAAGCGCGCGCTGAACGACGCCGGCAGGACCGGCTGGCCGTCGTCGAACCTGAAGCCCGCACCCTTCAGCAACGCGGTGACCCGCTTTGCTGCCCGGAACTCCTCGCCGCTGAGTTCCGGATCGGCGTGGATGGCATGGCTCAAGCGAAGGATGTCTCCTTCCCAGCGTTCGACGGCGGCGCCGACTCGGTCATCGAGGTTGCCTCCCGTGCAGGGACCTTGGGGCGTGACCCGGTTTGGACGGGCCTCTGCGCTGGCCGATGCCGCCATCGAGTCCGACACCCCGGGAGCCGTGGCCTTCATACGATCACCTGATCTGCATTGAACTTTGGGTAGCGGGAAGCAGCGCCTGCAGCGATGAGCGCGCCTACGGCGAGAGCGATCCAGATGGCGGTGAGTCCGCCCTCGCTAATGTGTCCGGCCGCCACGGACGAGGAAGAAATGAGCTTGACGACGGCTGCGCCCAGGGCGATGCCCACTGACAGTGCCAGTTCGTTGAGCCCAGCCGCAGTCGAGGTCTCTTCCAACGGCACGCCTTCCACCGAGAGCGCGCGGGTTCCGGCCTGATACATGCCCAGGCTCACGTTGAAGAGCGCGAAACCAAGGCAGTACCCAACCAGGGACGCGTGCGCCGCGATCATCACAACGAAACCGGCCGCCAGTAGGGTGCCCGCCAGGATCAGCGTGACCCGCTCCCCCAACATGCTCAGGGCTCGCGTAGTCAGCAAGGAGGAAGCCAGTGAAACTACGGACGCCACGGCGAGAACCACCGCGATCATGAATGACCCAAGGCCGAATCCGTAGCCCGTTGTCTCTGGGTCGGCATGCAGGAAGATGCCGTTCGTACCGAAGTAGCTGATGGAGGCGAAGCCGAAGAAGAACGTGGCGAGTGAGACTGCGCGGATTCGGGGGTTGGCTAGCAGGCGTAGGTCCATGAACCGCTTCCCCCCTCGTGCCTCGGAGGCATCCAGGCGCACCCAATAGGCCAGCAACCCAAGTCCGGCCAATCCTGAGCCCAAAGTGCGCGCATCCAGCCAACCCCATTCGGGCCCCATGGAAAGCGCCACAACAAAGCCGACCAGGCCAAGGGAACAGGCAATCAGCGGCGCAAGCGCGATCCGCTCATGCGTGGGCGAGCCGGCGTCGGGCAGGATGAAGGAGCAAACCAGGGCCGCAGCGGCGAAGGGCACCGCTACCCAAAAACCGAGCGTAGGGTCATTGACCCCAACGATGCCGGCAAGCAAGCCACCAACGCCGACCGTAATCATCAGCATCCCGATCATGGCGCTCACTCCCCTGCGGGTGCTGGTGGGGTCAGTTACCCGCAGGATCCCCATCATGAGCGGAATGAACCCAACAACGCAGGTCAGCATCACCACGCCAAGCGTCACGGTCCACAGGGAAGGCCAGAGTGCCATCAGGGTGACGCCAAGTGCGACTACGGCCGTGGACCACCGAAGGACTAACCGGTATCCATAGCTGTCGCCAAACCGGGAGATGATCGGGGTGAGCACCGCAAAACTGACGTTGGAAATCAGGAAGATGCCGTTGATGGTTGGATCGTCGATGGCGAAAACCGGGCCCAAGGCGGGCAGAATCGGGTTGAGGTACCCCTGGGTGACGCCGCTGAGGGCTTCCACCAGGGCCATGGCAACGATCATGCCGGTGATCGTTCGGCGAGTGAGGGCTTCGGTGGCCGGTGGGGCTGTTTTGTTGGCCATATGCTTCCTTGAGACTTGGAGTGATTCGGGACAGTTCACTTCGGAAGTGACGGGAATCACGTTAGGACGCGGCAACGTGGACCGGCCGTTTTTCACCAAAATCCACATTCATACTCAGAATTTTGAAAGAATCTGCCATGATCTCTGAATTGGATCTCGAAATCGTAAATGCCCTCCAGATCAATCCGAGGGCGGACTGGTCCCGAATAGGGGACGTCCTCGAGCTGTCCGCACCTACCGTTGTTAGGCGTTGGAGCTCGCTTGCGGAGCAGGGCCTGGCGTGGATCACCCCGGCTCCCGGACCGCGATATCTCAGTGCGGGCTGGTCTGCTTTTATCAACCTGCAGTCAACGCCTGCCGAACAAGACGCGCTGATCCAACGTCTCTGCGCCGAGCCGGCTTTCGGAACCGTCTCCTTGGTGTCCGGTCAGCATGACCTGTTCGTGGACTGCTTCGCCTCCACCCATGAAGACCTGATGGCAATTGTGACCGGCTCGTTTGCGGAGCTACCCGGCGTGACCCGAAGGGAGGTTGTCTTCGTCACGGAGCTCTACCGCCAGGCATCCGATTGGCGCAGCGGCACGCTGGAGCCCGCCCGGGCAAGGCTTATGGCCAAACCCCCAATACCCTCGCCGCCTGCCTATTCACCGGACCGGCTGGATGCCGCCCTCCTCGAGGAATTAGCCAAGGATGGCCGGGCCAGCTGGGCGGAGTTGGGTGCGGCGTGCGGCGTCTCGCCCCAGACAGCACGACGGCGGGTGGAACGATTCCTCGGCGCCGGCTACATAACGATGCGGTGTGACACGTCAGCTGCGGCGCAACGGGGTCTGCGCGAGGTCACCTTGAGCCTCAACGTTCCGGCCACCCATGTCGATTCCATTGGTCAGTATTTCGCGGCGCTGCCTAGTTGCCGGGTAAGCGCACAAGTTTTGGGCCCCCACAACCTGCTGGTGACCCTATGGGTTCGCAACTATCTGGAAGTCCAGGCCCATGAACGGGAATTGGCGGCAAGGGCACCGGGCAGCACCGTACTCTCACGCCAGGCAGTAGTCCGGACCTATAAGCGGCTTGGTCATTTGTTGGACAAGGATGGCCGGACGGTCGATGTAGTCCCGCTGCCGCTGTGGAGGGAGGGTCACTAGGATGGGCTCCCGATGCTAACCCAGCCCTACGGCCAGGAGGCCAAGTACGACGGCGATCAACGGCGTCGTACCCTGAATGGCTGCGGGGCGGAGGTACTTGCGGCCGCTGGCGGCCAGGACCAAAGCGGCGAGGAGCATGGAACCGCAGCAGCTGAACACGAGTGTCCAGCCGATCATCGGCCGCCCTACCGCCACCATGACGATCCCCACAAAGGCGCCAACCGCCAGGAACAGGTTGTAAAAGCCCTGGTTGTAGGCCAGCGGACGGGTGGTCTCGGCGTCGTTCTGGCTGGCGACGCCGAAGCGTTTCCATGTTGCCGGCCGCGTCCAGGTCAGCGACTCCATGGTGAAGATGTAAACGTGCAGTAGCGCCGCAATGGACGCAAAAAGCAGGGAGGCCAGGACCATAAGCTGATCCTAGCCTCCCTGTATGACAGTTCTGTTGAGCACCGCAGCGGCTGAGTGGCGCCTAGCGGCTGAGTGTCTGCAGCGTGGTTCCGGCGAACGCGGACGCCGACGAGGTCCAGCGGCCGAGCAATCCCTGAAGGTTCTCTCCGTCGGCCCGGTGGGAAGCGGTTTCAGCCTCCAGTGTGGCTAGGATGCCCGTGCGCAGTTCGGTGTTGAAGTTCACCTTGCCCACGTTCATTGATGCAGCCTTCACCAGCTCGTCGGCCGGGATGCCGGAAGCACCGTGCAGCACCAGCGGGATCCGAGTGCGTACCGCGATGTCCTGCAGGACATCCCAGCGGAGCCGCGGCTCCCCCTTGTACTTGCCATGGACATTCCCGACGGCAACAGCCAGGAGCTGCGCGCCGGTGCGGACAACGAACTCCTCAACCTGGGATGAATCGGTGAGGCCAGCGGCGTCATGCCCGGCGGAATCGGACGCGAATGCCCGGTCCTCGTCGCCAGCCAGGCCGCCCAGTTCCGCTTCAAATACGACGCCGGGAAAGCCTTTGGCGTCCAAGGTCGCCCGGGCCGCCCGCACCAGGGCGATGTTGTCCTCGAACGGCAGGCTTGAGCCGTCCACCAGGACCGCGTCCGCTCCTACGGCAACGGAGTCCACGATGACCGCCAGGTCCGAAGCGTGGTCCAGCTGCACGCAGACCGGAACGGAAGCGTCGTGGGCGAGTGCCCGGAGCGCCGCAATCAGGCGCAGGCCGCTGGGAGTAGCGGCGGTCTTCGGGGCAACCAGCAGGATCACGCTCCGGCCAGCCTCCTCCGCAGCGGCCACCACGGCCAAGGCAGTGGTGAAGTCGTAGCAGGTGAAGGCCGGAACCGCGGATCCCTGCCTGAGGGCAGAGGTGACCAGTTCGTCGAGTTTGGCGCGCATTAGTGGGCCAAACCTCCCACCAGGATCCAAGCGACGTAGGTCAGCACGAAGCCGGCCAGGCCGAGGATGGTGGTGAGGACAGTCCAGGTCTTGAGGCCGTCTGAGACGGTGAGGCCGTAGTAACGGACCACGGTCCAGAAGCCTGCGTCAGTGACGTGGGAAAGACCCAGCGAGCCGAAGCCGATGGCGATGACGATCACTGCGATCTGCGCAGGAGTGTAGCCGCCGGCGCTGACCGCGGACGTGAGCAGGCCCGTCGTCGTGACGATGGCGACCGTCGCGGAGCCCTGGGCGGCACGGAGGGCCAGGGAGATGATGAAGCCGAGCACGATGATCGGGAGGCCAAGGCTGTCCAGGGTGGTGGACAGTGCGGCGCCGATGCCCGACGTGCGGAGGACTTCACCAAACACGCCACCCGAGGCGACGACCATCAGGATGGAAGCGATCGGCGGCAGGGCATCCTCAAAGATCTCCCCGGTTTCCTTCATGGACCAGCGGCGACGGACAGCAAGCAGGAAGAAGGACAGCGTTACAGCCACCAGGAGCGCGAAGAACGGGTTGCCGACGAACGATGCGACGCCGTACCAGAAGTCCTTCTTGTCAAGGGTGAGCGTTCCGATGGTGCCGAGGAGGATCTGTACGATCGGGGCTGCGATCAGGAAGATGATCAGGCCCGGACGCGGCGGAGCGATGGTTGCAGCGCCGGGACCGACGTGGCCTGCGTGGATCAGGGACTTCGAACCGAATTCGTCCACCTGGGCTTTGATGCCGGGGAGGAGTTCGTAGTCCTTGCGGTTCATGATGCTGGCCACCCAGTAGGACAGGAAGCCGAGCGGGACGCAAATCAGCAGGGAGATGAGCGTGATGAGCCCAATGTCCGCGCCGAACACGCCGGCGCCGGCAACGATGCCCGGGTGCGGCGGGACGGCCACGTGGATGGACAGCATGATGCCGGCCATGGGCAGGCCGAACTTCACGGGGTGCACGTTGGCGATCTTCGCGAAAGCGTAGACGATCGGCACCAGCACAATAACGCCGACTTCAAAGAACACGGGGATGGCGACAAGGAAGCCGACGGCGGTCAGCGCAATCGCAACCCTCTTGGCGCCGAGTTTCTCCGTGAAGTGCGTGGCCAGCGACTGCACACCGCCGGAAACCTCGATCATGCGGCCGAGGATGGCGCCCAGGGCAATGAGCAGCGCAACCTTGCCCATGGTGCTGCCCACTCCGTTGGTGACAACCGTGAAGATGTCCTTAAGCGGGATCTGCGCAGCGACGCCAACCAGGATGCTGGTGGCGAGCAGGGCAACAAAAGCTTGGACCTTGAAGCGGATGATCAGCACCAACAGCAGCGCGATGCCTGCGGCGGCGATAGCGAGCAGCAACGGCGTGCCGAGCTCTACCGCCGGCTTGATGGCAGGCGCGTCGGCGGCACTAACCGCCAGCGTATTGAGAAGGGGGATCATGTGGAGAGTCTCCTTTGACATACCAGTTTAGGGAAAACCAGCTGGAGGGCGCGACGACGGCGGGAACGGGACCGCCGTCGTCGCGGTCTTTCTTGGGGGGATGTCTGGGAGTTTGTGTACAGAGCGTGCCGTTACACGGCGGCTTTAGGGGACGGAGCTGTACACAAACTTGAATTAAGCGGTGCGCTTGGTGGGTGCGACGACCTTGATGACGGCAGAGTCGTCCGCAGCCGCGAGGCCCTGCGCCTGGCCCAACAGGTAGAGCTGCTCGGCTGCAGCAGCAACAGGAGCGGCCAGGCCAGCTGCGCGGGTAGCCTTCCCAACGATGCCCATGTCCTTGACGAAGATGTCCAGGCGGCTGAGAACCTCGGCGCCGTCTTCGGTGTACGCCTCGAGGATGCGCGGGCCGCGGTTGGACAGCATAAACGATCCAGCTGCACCGGCCTCAAGGGCGGCAAGAGTCTTGGCCTGGTCCAGGCCGAGGGCGTCGGCCAGGGCCATTGCCTCGGCAGCGGCAGCGATGTGCACACCGCACAGGAGCTGGTTGACGGTCTTGAGCGCTTGGCCGTCGCCCGGCTTGTCGCCGACGATGCTCAGGGTGGAGGCCAGCAGTTCCAGGACCGGGCGGGCGGTTTCCAAGGCAACGGGCTCAGCGCCGACCACGATCAGCAGGTCGCCCTCACCGGCGCGCTTGGGACCGCCGGACAGTGGAGCGTCCACCAAGGACACGCCGAATTCCGCGAGCTTCGCCACGGTGGCGGGGATCGCCTCAGTACCGACGGTGCTGGTGAGGATCACCACGGAACCTGGCTTGAGGACAGTGGCAACACCGTTCTCGCCGAAAAGGACGTCGTTGAGCTGTTCGCCATTGCGCACGGCGAGGAGCAGCGCGTCGGTGTCCTGGGTGGCTTCACGAGCGGAATCGAAGGTGCGGACGCCGGACTTTGCAGCCAGGTCCATGCGCTCTGCGGCGATGTCGAAGCCGTGGACGTTGAGCTCGGTGGCCAGGCGGGTGGCCATGGGCAGGCCCATGGCTCCGAGTCCCAGGACAGTGACGGTGTAGTTGGTGGTCATGGCGTTCTCCGTTGAATTACTACTGTTAGGGGTTCAGGAAGGGTCTAGAAGGTGGCGCTGAGCTTGCGGGTCACCTGGGACAAGGATTCGTCGCCGCCCACGTTGCCCGCGAAAACGATGTAGGGGATGCCCTTGGCGGGGCCATCCACCGGCTCCCACAGGGAGACGATGCCGGGAAGCATCGGCCCGCGGACGATCCCATGGCGGATTTCTAGGCCATGCGCGGCGACGTCGGACGACGTGATGCCACCCTTGGCGATGACAAAACGCGGCGGGAAGGTCTTCAGCGTGCGGTTCACCACCGCGACGACGGCGGCAGACACGGTACGGGCGATCCGCAGGCTTTCGGCGGCGTCGTCGGTCTTGATCAGCAGGCGGCTGGTGTGGACGATTACGTCGCCACCCTTGAGGGCGTCGACGACGGCGGCAACCACAGTGTCGATGTAGGCGTCCGCTCCGCTGTCACCCGCGGCGCTGTCCGTCAGCAGCCTTTCGACGTCGATTTCGATGATGTTGGCGGAGCTGTGTTCCGCGGTGAGGACGTTCAACTGCCGGGTCGTGAGGCCGACGTGGGATCCGACGACGATCAGTCCGCCTGCTGTGGAGGGGTTGTTGCCTTCGTAAGCCTCTTCACCGGTCAGGGCGTCGCGGATTTCCTGGCCGATCCGACCACGGACGAACGGCGGACCCACGCGGTAGAGCAGCTTCTTGCCGCGACGCTCCGCTTCCTCAAGGCCAAGGGCCAGGGCGCGAAAGTCGTTTTCAGTGACGATGTCGGCCACGATCGGGGTGGAGTTTGTTGCCCCTTCGATTGCGTCCGCGATGGCCTTTGCGGAAACCGCCGGGTCTCCGTCCGGACCAGCCGCGCGAATGACGTTGAGGTCCAGGACAATAACGGAGTCAGCGGTGAAGCGTCCCTGGGACTTCTCCTGCACGTATTCCGCCATCACTGAGTTGGCGAAACCGAAGCTGGCATCCTTGGCGAACTCGGTCTCGGCGACCGGGATCAGGGATCCAGCGCTCTCGCCCGTGCCGCGCATGTAGTGGACACCGCCGATGGTGACGCGACCGGCGTCGGGAAACGCGGGAACAATAACGACGCCGTCAGTCGCCTCGCCGGTAACGTCCGCCACGGTTGCTGCGATGACGTCCGGTTCCAGGGGGTAGTGACCGCGGAGTGTGGAGTCGCTCCGGCTGACGAATCCGAGGCGGACGCTGTCGCCGGCGGCGGCGAGGGCGTTGCGGACGACCTCTTCATTGCGGTCTGCGGCTTCTGCCGGGTCCAGGCTGCGGGTGTTCGTGAGAACGTAAACGGCCGGCTTGGACTGGCTCTCAGCGATGTGCGTGAAGGCCCACTCGAAGTCCTGGACATCCCAGCGGGTCAGCACCGGCAGGTTGGCGACCGACTGGGTACCGGTGGGATCGTCGTCCAGGACCACCAGGATGCGAGGCGATTCTGCCGAGGACGCTGTTACAGCGTCGGCAACCAGCTGGGCGGGGATCCGGACTTCCGCGGGAAAGGCGGACAGAACGTCGGCTTCAAGGATCACGGGGCACTCCATCGTGGGAAATCTCTGTTGCTGGCTTCGATTTGTAAGATGTCAGACATCTAACATTTCCATTAGTGTGACACAGCTCCCGGCAAGGTGCAACACGTCCTTTTGTGCGGGGCCCGGCTTACGCTGGGCCCATGCCAGAACACGCTCCCGACTTTGGCTCCGACGCGGACGACGGCGCCATTCCGATGGTTCACGTGGACGTTTTGCGGCCTGCCGGGACAGTTCCAAGCGCGCAACTTTCTGACTCAATGGCTGAGGTACCGACGGCGGCAGGTCCTCCTGCTCCAACTGGTTCTGGTTCGCACGACGCGCCAAGGGCGACGGACACCGCGGCTGCCGACGGACCGTCGTCGTTCGTTGAACAGCCTCCGGCCGGCCGGCGCGCGAAACTCACGCCCGTTGTACTCCTCCATGGCTGGGCGTCAGACCCTCTCTATTGGAGGCCACTTGCGGACGTGCTTACAGCCCGCGGATCCGAAGTTTGGATTTGCTCGCTGCCCGGCTATCACGTCTCCGATGAACTCCCCGCGGGCTTCCGTTGGACGCTCGAAACCGCCGCTGCCGCCGTCGTCGGTTCCATGAGGGCACAGGCCGCGGGCCGCGTGCACCTGGTTGGCCATTCTTTAGGCGGAAGTGTTGCCTTGACGATTGCCGCTAATTTCCCAGATGTCGTCGAGACCTTGACGCTGGTGGGCATGGTGCCCGCTCCCCCAAACGAGAATTTCCGGTCGATGCTGCTTCACCAGCTCACGCAGGGATTCGTCGACGACGACACCAAAAACCGCTGCATGGATGCCTGGTACGGCACCCTCTCCCCGGACGACCGGCGACTGCTCAGCCGTGGCTTCGAGGTGCCATTCAGCGTGCTGGGGCCCAGCGGGCTGGCCGCGATGGAGGGCGTCCCCGCTGATTTGCCCGCTCGGGTCCAGGCGCCACTGCTGGTGCTGGTGGGGACCGGCGACAAAGTTCGGACTCCCGATCAGGTTCGTGATTTCGTTTCGGCCGCGCCGTCGCGGCGGCTGGCCGCAATCCCCGAATCCGGACACAGCGTTCACTGGGAACAGCCAGCGGCCTGCGCGGCAGCACTTGTGGAATTTTGGAGTCAATCAGGCGCCGCGACGCGTAAGATGTCAGACATCTAAAGCCGCGGCCGCGAAGGGGCGACGGCGGTTACCAAGGGAGAACGTTTACGATGGCACGCAAATCGCTGGTCGGCGTCGTCGCTGATGAGTTGCTGGACCGGATCGTCGCCGGGGAGTTCCCGCCGGGAACTGTAGTGCCCGGCGAACTCGAACTCAGCGCGCGGCATGAGGTAAGCCGCATGACCGTGCGGGAAGCCATGAAGACGCTGGAAGCCCAGCGCATCCTCAGTGTGGAGCGCGGCCGCGGAACCTTCGTCAACCCACTTAATCGTTGGGCTTCCCTGGAGGCCGTCCTCCGGGCGGCATCTGAAGGCACCAACGACGCCGCAGCCGCGATTCAGCTGATCGAACTGCGCCGGATGCTGGAAGTGGGAGCCTGCGAACTGGCCGCAGAGCGGGTGTCCGACGACGACCTGGCAGCGTTGCGCAGCCGCGTTGATCGCATGCGGTCCGCGCACGAAATCAACGATGTGGCCGCCTTTGTAGAGGCTGATCTGGCCTTCCACGACATCATCCTGCACGCCTCGGGCAACGTTTTTGTGGCGGTACTTTTTGAGCCGCTGCACCGGGTGCTGGAATCACGCCGAACACAGACCTCCGAAGTTCCCGACATCCAGGAACACGCGATCTGGCACCACGCGGCCATTCTGAAGGCACTGGAATCCCGCAACGCCGTCAGCGCCCGAACGGCCATGGATGCGCACATGCAGCAGACCCTGGACGATCTGAAGTCGTACGTGCTGCACGAGGCTTCTGCGCTTAGAGAAACGCGGGAAAGAAGCGAAAAAAGCGCATAGGAACGGCGTCGGTGGGTCAGGGACGGGGATCCGGGTCTGACCTGGCAGGTGCATTGGCGGCAGGCGGGAGGTGTCCTCGTTGGGGGTTCATGGTTACGGTTCCGGCGGGACGGTGCCATCTCACGCGGATGCGGATGTCGACTGAATTCGTACCGGGCGTCTCCGTACACTGGGTCACATGACTTCCCGTATCAGCGAACTGGTCCTCAAGTGCGCCGACCCCGAACTGCTCGCGCGGTTCTGGAGCGACGTCCTTGGCTACGTCGAGCTCGACCGGGAGGACGGTGCCATCGAGATCGGCCCGCCCGACGCCGGGTTCGGCGGCCTTCAGCCCACCATCATCCTGAGCCCCAGCAACGACCCGCGCACAGGGAGACTGCCCCTGCACATCGACGTCAACCCCGTCGACCGGGACCAGGACGCCGAGCTGGAACGGTTGCTCGCCCTGGGCGCCCGGCCCGCCGATGTCGGGCAGACCGGCGACGAACAATGGCACGTCCTGGCCGACCCTGAGGGCAACGAATTCTGCCTACTGCGCAGGCGACTCGAGCCCTGATCCCATGATGTGCCGGTTTGCGCGCCACCCACGATTTGTCCGGCACAACGAACTGCCCGTGAATCTCCATATCGCCCCAGGTCGGTCCTCCAGCGTCGCTGAGCCGAGTCCACGCGCTGGGAAGTTATGCACATAGCGGGGTTTGCGCACATACGGGTTTTTGGGTGCTGGGATCCGTTCGTGTGGGTGTGAGGGTTGATGCATGGAACCGTTCGTGCAGCGTGACTCTTCCCGGGGCTCTGGTCCTGGTTTGGGTGGTGCGCGGATTCCGGATGCGGACGGGGTTCTTGCGTCGGGTTCGGGTGCTGGGTTGGTTGCGCCGGACGGGTTGGGGGTTGGTTCCGGTGCTGAAGGTACGGCAGGGTCCGGCGCTGGAGACGGCGTGGGGTCCGGTTTCGGTGCTGGACATCTCGCGCCGCTTGGTTCGGGGGTTGGTTTTGAGCTGCTTGGGCGGTTGCTTGCTGATTCTGTGGAGCTTCGGGGGCAGGCTGTGGCGGAGGCGGCCGTGTTTGATGTCTTTGCGGCCGCGGATTTCGCCGGGCAGGTGGAGGAGTTGTCCCGGTCGGTGGAGTTCCTGCAGTTGGTTGCCGCGCAGGCGGTGGACAGGACCCGGCGGGAGGCGCTGGCGGCTGCGTCGAGGCTGGATGCGCCTGCGGGCTGGCGGACGGGGTGGACCGAGGCCCACGGCCCCGATAATCCCGACGGCCCCGGCAATCCCGACGGCCGTGATGATTCCGCAAGCCCTGATGATTCCGTGGACGCTGATAATTCCGACGGCCCTGATGATTCCGGCTCGCGGGCGGCCGGACCGTCGGGGGACATCCCGGGCCGGGCCGCGGCAGAAAACAGCGGACCGGGGCTGCGGGAGGTCTCCGGGGACGGGCCTGGCCTGTCTGGGCCGGTTTCCTCGGTGTCGTCGCCGGGTCCGGTGTCTGCTGCGGTGGTGTCTGCTGCGGTGAGGGTGGTGGCGGATGACGGGTTTCGGACTGCGGCTGAGTTTTTGCGGGTGCGGTTGCGGATTGGGATCAGGGAGGCCAAGCGGCGTCTGGCTCTTGCCGGGGCGGTGCTGGATTCGCGGGGGATCGCGGGGCAGTTGGTTCCGGCGCGGCTTGGTGAGCTCGCCGGGGCGGTGGCCGCGGCGGAGGTGCCCTCGGCGTCGGCGACTGCTGTGAGCATGGCGTTGGAGAAGGTCAGGCATGTGGCCGAACCGGCTCTGTTGGCCCGGATGGAGCGGGCGTTGACGCGCACCGCGGCGGAGTCCGACCCGGATTTTGTGCACCGTGTCGCTCAGCGCTGGGTGGATGCGGTGGACCAGGATGGTGCCGAGCCTGGTGAGGAGGAACTGCGCCGCCGTCAGGGCTGGTTCCTGCGCCGGTCGTACCGGGGTTTGCAGCACATCGAGATCTTCGCCACGCCTGAGCAGTTCGAAACCCTTGCCACCGTGATCAGCACCGCCACCAATCCCAGACTCCGCGCGAACGGCACCGGCAGCACCGGCAGCACCGGCGGGCCCGGCCAGGCCGCGGCGGGGAAGGCCGCGGCGGGGAAGGCCGCGGCGGGGAAGGTCGCGGCGGGCAACGCCTGGGCGGGTCAGGAAGCGTGGAGCGGGGACACGGCAGCCACTGCGGCAGAGGATCAGGCAGCGGCAGATGGTTCCGGCCATGCATCCGCCGGCCCAGCTCCCGCGGGCGGGGCTTCGGCGGGCTTTGAATCCGCGGGCCCAGCTTCAGCGGGCGGGGCTTCGGCGGACACAGCTTTCGCGGGCTCTGAATTCACGGGCCAGGCATCCGCCGGCGGGGCTTCCGCGGGTTCTGAATCCACAGACCACGCATCCGTCGGTAGGGATTCTGCGGACACAGCTTCCGTGGGCTCTGAATTCACGGGCCGGGCATCCGCCGGCGGGGCTTCGGCGGCCTTTGAATCCGCGGGCCGGGCCACCACGGACACAGCGGCCGCGGGCTGCGAATCCACAGGCCATGCGGCCGGCGGCAGTGCTTCCGCGGGGAGCGAATGGACAGGCCATGCGTACACCGGCGGGGCTTCGGCGGGCCCTGAATCCACAGACCACGCATCCGCCGGCAGGGATTCGGCGGACAGAGCTTCCGCGGGGAGCGAATCCGCAGACCATGCATCCGCTGGCAGGGCTTCGGCGGCCGTTGAATCTACTGACCGGACCCCCGCGGACACGGCGGCCGCGGGCTGGGATGCCTCGGACTGTCTGGAGGCGGGCCGGGCCTCCGCGGGTCGGGAGGGGCAGGCAGCCGGGGTGAACAGCGTACTTCCGTCCGCGATCGCCCCGCACGGTGCGGTGACGGCGTCAGCCAACGAGAGCGGCGCGGCGGGTCGCGGCGATGGTGGCGGTCCGGTGCTGGACCGGCGCACTCAGGCCCAGAAAGCGCTGGACGCCGTTGTTGATGCCTGCGCCCTGGCCCTGGCCACCGGAAAGCTGCCCGCCCACGGCGGGGTCCGCCCGCAGGTCAGCGTCACCATCAGCTACCCCGACCTCTACCGCACCCTCACCGGCACCACCGGGAACACCGCCACCAAATCCAATACCGGCACACGCACCACCGGAGGCTTGGGCACCGCCACCAACACGCGCACCACCGGCGGCTTGGGGACGGGCACGCTCTCCGACACCGCCGAAGGCACGGGCGCCGGCTCGGGCATAGCCGCTGGCTTGGGTACGGCCACCGACACGCGTACCACCGGCGGCACGGCCAGCGGCCTGGGCGCCGCCATTGGTTCGGGCACGGCGATTGGTGCGGGTGCCGCCACTGGTTTGGGTTCAGGCACTGGGACGGCGATGTTCACCGGCCCGATCACCGCCGCCACGATCCGCAAGATCGCCTGCAACGCTGAGATCATCCCGGTGCTGATGGGCTCCGAGGGCCAGGTCCTGGGCATCGGGAGGGCCAGCCGGATCTTCCCGCCGCACATCCGCAAGGCCATCACCGCCCGCGACATGGGCTGCGCCTTCCCGGACTGCATCCGCCCCGCGCACTGGTGCGAGGCCCACCACATCACCTACTGGTCCCGCGGCGGAAAAACCAGCACCGACAACGGCGTGATGCTGTGCTCCCACCACCACAAACTCATGCACAAGGAACAATGGCGCATCCACGTCAAAACCGGCATACCCTGGTTCATCCCGCCACCCCACATCGACCCCCACCAAACACCCCGACGAAACCACTACTTCCAACCCCTAAGGACATAGGAACCCCGAACGCGCGCCCCGACGGGTTCAACACCACCCACAACGCGTCCCCACCCCGGCCCGGCAACACAAAGACCGCGCATCCAGCGCGGACAGCCACGGTCTGACATGCGGCACACAGTCCGAACGCGCCCCACCCGGCCCCGCCCCACAAGGACCGAGACCAGGAAACTGAAGCGTGCCTGACGATGAAATCGCACCTCCTGAGGCACCGCACCTGCCACCATGCGCGAGGTAATACCGACGGGGGGAGCGAAAGCTTGCTGACCGCGTCGGCGTCGGCCCCGGATCAAAAACCAGCCGCCACAGAACGCCGAGAAACGCGCCACTAAACGATCCGGCCCCGGCCCCGGCGCAAAAAACCAGCCGCCACAGCAAACACCGAGAAACGCGCCACTAACGATCGGGCACCAGCGCGGGCCGACAAACGCAGCCACCATCAAGCCGACGACGAGTAGGGCGCAGATTCGAAGCGCGCCAGCTTTCAGTAATTCAAAATCGCAAGCATCGAAGTTGCTGCGTGGTGCCCTAGTCCCCGCACGTGTAGTCGGCTAGTCTGCTTGCACGGCCTGCCCGAGGGCCTGCTGTCCAAGTATCAACGACGATTTGAGGAGCACCATGGCTGACCACATATACAGCATTTCCGAGATTGTCGGGACCTCGTCCGAGGGTGTCGACGCCGCTATCAAGAATGCCGTTGGGGCGGCTTCGAAGACGCTGCGCCATCTTGACTGGTTCGAAGTCAAAGAGATACGCGGCCATCTGGAGGACGGTGAAGTTGCCGACTGGCAAGTCACTATTAAGCTCGGGTTCCGCCTAGAACGCTGAAGTTACGACTCTGAGCCAGTTAGCCTGAGCGCGGATCGCCAAATCGACACTCCGAACTCAGACCGTCGAGGACGCACCGTTTATTCAATGCCCTCCAATTCAAACGACCCAGGAACCAAGCACCAATAAATGGCAGTGGCCGCACCTGTAGGCGCGGCCACTGTCTTTTGCGAGGGTTGGACTCATCCGCGAGTCCAGATTTGGACGGGGTCACCGCCGCAGATTAGTCGCCGTCCACGTCCTGCGAGGTCGATCCAGATCATTTCCTGGTACTTGGATACTTCGTCCACCCGACCGGTGTCGAAGCCCCATCCGTCCTCATGGATCCAAACCTCTTCGCCACGGCTCAATTCAGGCCATTGCGACGGCGACAACTCTTCTGCAGCGATCTCTGGCCGCTCGCCAAGTTCAGTTCTTAGGTCCTCTCGTTGGAGGAAGGCGAGGTGACTTGCAGCGCCCGGGATCATTCTCTGCGCGGTCATCGGTGACTGCATCACTGCGTTTCCGGGGAACTAAACTGACGCCGCCAAACTGTAGCGGAGCCGTTGTGTGCCGGGAAGACGTGGCCCTCAAAAAACGTGTGAAGCGCCTGCGGTTCCGATTCGGGGCTCCAAAGGCCCGACGACGGGCAGTGCGAGCCGGTTCGGCCTACGGAACCGGAAGCGCTTGCGCGCTCCCTCAAAAGTGCGATGCGCTTCATCGTTGAATCTCATCCTTCGAAAATTCTGGCAATTGGAACAGGGGTCTGGAATCAGCGTATTGGGCACGGCGAAGGCGGCCCTATGGGCAGGTAAACAAATTCTGAAGAAATGGCTATGCATTGGCACAGTCGCCAGGGAGACCTTATCTTCCCGCCGATTCCCGCCTCCGGAAAGTTCCCGCTATGGACAGCTTGCGTCCGTATTCGATGGATCCGTACCTGAAGAAGTGCACGGCCAAGCGCAGAACAAGGGCCCCGGTGATGAATAACTCGGCGATCACAATCACCGCCTCCACTGGGTTAAGGGTGCCGAAGCCGTTACGGAGCATGGCCGTCACAGGTGCCGACAGCGGAAAGTACGTGAAGACCTGCACTATCAGTGCACTGGGGTCACTGATGATCAGGCTTACTGCGTAGAACGGAATGAAGATTAGTGCCATCAACGGCCCGAAAACCGTACCTGCTTCCTTTGCAGTTGGCATGATCGCTCCGATCGCGACCAGGGTGCCTGTGAATAACGTGAAACCGCCCAGCAGCAGCAGTCCTCCCACCACCATCCGTCCGGCGTCGAACGTCAGCGACGAAAAGTCCACATTAGGGAGGGCAACTCGGTCGCGGAAAAAGGCGTAACCCAACGCAAAGGGGGTTAGGAACACCGCCATTTGAACCAGCCCCACGAGGAAAAGGGAAACGATCTTCCCGACGATCAGGGTGGTTGGGTTCAAGGTTGTCAGGATCATCTCCGTGACACGATTTTCCTTTTCCTCCAAGGTGCTGTTCAGCATCTGGCCGGAGAGCAGAATGATGCTGATGTAGAAGATGACTAGGAATAGAAGCGGCGGAATCACCGAGCCGATTCCACCTGACACCCGTCCGTCCTTGAATGCCTCTGATTCGAACTTGACGCCTCCGCTCATCGCGGCTGCCAATTGCGGTGCGTCGATCCGCGCTTGCGCGGCCCGTTCGAGAAGTTGCTTGGCTACGGCTTCGTACTTACCGTTCTCGAAGATGCCCTTGTCGATGCCATAGACCTTCACTGGTTCCTTTGCAGGGTTGGCTGGGTAGGCGAAATAGGCTTCGCTGCGCCCCTCCTTGACGTTGTTAAGCGCCGCCTGCGGGTCCTGTGCTTTGGACCCACCGATAAGCGCGGCCATCTGGTCGGGGATGATCCCGGACGCATCCGTGTAGGTGAACCGTATGGACGCGTTTCGTTGGGCGTTGGCATTAGCCGCAGAGGTGCTGTTGCTGACGTAGATGAGTAAGAACACGATTCCGATGATCACGGGGATCGCGAGGGTCGCAATCACAAAGCCCCGTCGTTTGATGGTCCGGGTGAATTCAAACCCAATTACGGTCCCAAGGTTGTGCTGCCCAAATGTACGGCGCGCCATCGCTCAAACCTCCGCGATCTCGTGCTGCTCGCCGTAGACCTGGACGAAGATTTCATCCAGGGAAACCCGCGCGGTGGTGAAGCTTCGCACAGCGACCCCTGCGCGGACTAGTTCCTCTAGCACTGTCGCTTCGTCCGCCCCTGGGCGAGGTGACAGCTCGGCATGGCCGTTTCCCTCATGAATCAGGTCGTAGAGCCGCGATCGTGGCAACGTTCCCTTATATGCCACCCGGTACGTGGTTCCGCCAAATTGTTCCTGAACTTCTTCGACGGTTCCGTAGGCGCGGGAAACACCGTCCTTGAGGAGGATCACTCGGTCACAAAGCCTCTCCACTTCCTCCATCTGGTGGGTCACCATAATGACCGTGGCTCCGGCTTCCTTGTTCTCCTCGATAATGTCCATCAGCAGCCGTCGGTTGACGGGGTCGAATCCCTTCGTGGGCTCATCGAGGATGAGCAGTTCGGGGTTGTTCATGATGGTTACGCCAAGTTGTATCTTTTGCTGCTGCCCGCTCGACAGCTTGTCCAGACGGACCGCTGCCTTGTCCGTTAGCCCGACTCGCTCCAGATAGTTGAGGGACCACGCCCGGGCATGTGTTTTCGCCAATCCTTTGAGCCTGCCGAAGTAGACCATAACGTCCAGGACCTTCTCCTTCTTATAGAGGCCCCTTTCCTCAGGGAGGTAGCCCAAGCGGGATCCATCACGGGGTTCGAAGTTCCTCCCACCAATGTGCAGGACTCCTCCGGTGGGACGGTGGATTCCGAGGAGCGCCCGGAGAGTTGTGGTCTTGCCAGAGCCATTACTGCCCAAAAAGCCGAACGTCTCTCCCGCTCTGACGTCGAAAGACAGGTCGCGGATTACCGTTTTGTCCCCGAAATCCATCTTGAAATTCTTGATGTGCACCAAAGGCTCGCTTGCCTCGTCACTCGAAGTCATGGCCGTCGCCCCTAGGAGACGCGGGATCCGGGGTCGGATTCGCGCGAATATTCATCCAGCCGGGCAGCAAGTTCCACGGGGTTGCTGAGGGCGACTAAGTGTCCACCCCGGATTTCATCACCCACCAATCGGAGGCGCTCCTTTGCTTGACTCCGCTGAAAATCCAAAGGAAAGAATCGATCGTCCTGTCCAATCAGGACCTTGGTGGGGACGTCTGGCCAACGCTCCATTTCGCAGGGTTGGCCGAACGGGGTATCTGAAGGCTCACGCTGCTCCCCGGCACCTGCGGCTACTACGTCCGGCGGGACGTCGTGGAGGAAATGCACTTCCTCGTCAAACTCACCACTTCGCCCGTCCTCTTTGTCGTTGAGCTCACGTGCTTGCGGCTGACCAGTAGCTCCCCACCATTCGCCAGGCGTCTCTCCGGGCAAGGGAATCATTGCATTCAGCAGGACAATCATCCGCACTGGGACTCGCCAGGCAACCACCGGAACGGTGAACGCCCCGAGGGACTGGCCCACGAGTACGACGTCGGACCGGTCACCGATGGCGTCAACAACAATGTCGGCGTATTCCGGCAGTCCCAGTCGCGGATCGTCCTCCCGGATGTCAACGGCAATTGCCTCGTGCCCAAGGCGTTCCAGTTCCGGCACAAGCAAGTGCCAGTACCAGCCCATTCCCCCGGCACCGGGGACGAGAACGAAGGTGCTCATGGTCCTCCCATCCACGCACGTCCCCCGGCACTCAAAGTCTCACACCGAATACCAACACAGACAATGACTGCCCAGCCGCTGCGGTGCGAAAGTGTCGATGAGCCGGCCACGTGCGGTGAGGTCAGAAACAAGCCGAGTCAGCTCCGGGAATTCTGCAACGCAGAATGCAGTGTCGTCCCAACCTCGCACCCCATTACCTTCGTGCCTAGCGTAATGCACCAATTACCGGTCACCGCGGGAACTGCCAGGTCAGGCTGGCGACCGGAAACAGGACCAGAAAATAGGCAAGGAGGCCACGATGAGCATTCAGGAGGACGCCGTTCGCACGGCAGCGGGCAACGCCACAAACTCCCACGGCGCCAACGCCCACGCGGCAGGCACAAACGCGATGGTGGCAAGCGACCCCACACCGGAGGAAGCTGCTGAGCTCGAGGCGATGTATGCCACCATGGCCAAGGAAAACATGATCCCGCTGTGGACGCAGCTGGACGAGCTCATGCCCATGGTCCCGACGCCGGCAGCTGTTCCGCACGTTTGGCGCTGGAACACGCTGTTGCCCCTGGCCGAGCGAGCCGGAGACCTGGTGCCAGTGGGGCGCGGCGGCGAGCGCAGGGCGATCGCCCTCGCGAACCCTGGCCTCGCCGGCCGCCCTTACGCGACACCCACGCTGTGGGCCGCGATCCAGTACCTCGGCGGCCACGAAGTCGCCCCCGAGCACCGTCACTCCCAGAACGCTTTCCGTTTTGTGGTTGAGGGCGAAGGCGTGTGGACGGTGGTCAATGGCGACCCTGTCCGCATGAGCCGCGGAGACTTCCTCCTCACCCCGGGCTGGAACTTCCACGGACACCACAACGAGACAGACCAGCCCATGGCGTGGATCGACGGCTTGGACATCCCGTTCGTGCATGGCATGGATGCGGGTTTCTTCGAATTTGGCACCGAGCGGGTTACCGACGAGGCCACCCCGGACATCTCCCGCTCTGAGCGTCTGTGGTGCCATCCTGGCCTGCGCCCGCTGTCCCGCCTTGAGAACACGGTCAACTCACCGATCGGCGCCTACCGCTGGGAGCACACAGACCGTGCGCTCACGGAGCAACTGGCCCTTGAGGATGAAGGCCACCCCGCCACGGTGGGGCAGGGCCACGCGGCCATCCGGTACGTCAACCCGACCACGGGCGGGGACGTCATGCCGACCATCCGCGCCGAATACCACCGGTTGCGCCCGGGCGTCCAGACCCGAACCACCCGCGAAGTCGGATCGTCCGTTTACCAGGTATTTGAGGGCGAAGGCGCTTTCGTTCTCAACGGTGAGCGGACCGTCGTCGGGAAGGGCGACATGATCGTCGTCCCGTCCTGGGCCGCGTGGTCCATTGAGGCAGTAACGCAGTTCGACCTGTTCAAGTTCGGCGACCAGCCGATCTTCGAGCGCCTGCACTTCAACCGCACATTCATCGAAGGAGAAACCAAGTGAAGCTCGCCACCCTCCGACTGCCGTCCGGAGACGGCTCGCCGGCCGGCGCCCCCGCCACAACAGTCGCCGTGCGTCAGGATGGCAGCACTTTCACCGAGATTCCGGGTTACGCAGACCTCGGGGCGCTGCTCGCCGTCGAGGACTGGCAGCAGATCGCGGCAGCGGCCGACGGCGGCAAGCACCCCGTAAGCGGAGCCGACCTTGCGCCGGTGGTCCCCTCGCCGTCGAAGGTTTTGTGCGTCGGGCTCAATTACGCATCCCATATCAAGGAGATGGGGCGCGACCTCCCGCAGTACCCCACTCTTTTCGCGAAATTCGCCGAAACGCTCACCGGACCCTACGACGACGTCGAACTGCCTGCCTCGGACCATGCGATCGACTGGGAGGCCGAACTGGTAGTGGTTGTGGGCAAGCGTGCCCGCCGCGTCTCAGAAGACGAAGCCGCACAGTACATCGCCGGCTACACGGTGGCGAACGATATCTCAATGCGCTCGTACCAATTCCGCACCAAGGAATGGTTGCAGGGCAAGGTCTGGGAAGCATCCACTCCTGTGGGTCCGGTGATGGTGACCCCGGACGAACTGGACCGCAACGCCACGATCACCACCACCGTGGAAGGTCAGGAGATGCAGCACGGTTCCATCGGGGACCTGGTGCACGGTCCCGAGTACCTCGTCTCCTATATCTCGGAGATGATCACGCTCAACCCGGGCGACCTCATCCTCACCGGAACGACGGGTGGCGTGGGCCGCGCCCGGACACCCGAGGTGTACATCACGGATGGTCAGACGGTGACGGTCGCGATTGAAGGCATTGGCGAACTGCGCAACGTTGCCCGTGCCCAAGCCGAACTGCCCGCCGTGGTTCCTGCCGGCGTCGAGCTTTCCGCGGCCGCTTCCGGCGGGACGGCCTGACATGGTTGCCCGCCACGACCTCGTCGAAGATCCCGTGGTGGCCGCGGGACTCCTCACCGCACGGCGCGGTACCGCGTTCTTCGCGCGGAAACTCGGCGAGCTGTCCTATGCGGACCTCGACGATCAATCGCTGCTGCCCGGGTGGACGCGCCGGCACGTCATAGCGCACGTGGGCTACAACGCCCGGGCCATCGCCCGACTCGTCGAATGGGCCGCCACGGGTGTGGAGAACCCCATGTATGCGTCGCCCGGGGCACGGAACCAGGAAATCGATTTCGGCGCCACGCTGCCGGCCATCGCGCTGCAGAACTTGTTCGACCACTCCGCCATCCATCTCTCGGTTGAGTGGCGCGACCTGCCAGCAGAGCGTTGGGGCGAGTTGGTCCGGACAGCACAGGGCCGCACGGTGCCGGTGTCCGAGACGGTGTGGATGCGGACGCGTGAGGTATGGCTCCACGCCGTCGACCTCAACAATGGTGCGCGCTTCGCGGACATCCCTGCGGAGGTCCTGCGTCGAATTCTCGGCGACATTTGGGGTGCTTGGGAATCACGCGGAGACGCAGCAGCGCTGGCACTTCGGGTTCACGACGGCGAAGGCGGCTTCACCTTGGCTGAGCCCAGGCCTGGGGTGACGGTCATCGCGGGGCCGCTTGCCGCCGTCGTCCGTTGGGCATCTGGCCGCTGGACTTCTGGCAAGGGTGAAGAGCCCGGCGCACCGCTGACGGTAACGCTCGACGACGGCAGCCCGGCTGGAGTGCCGACGCCACCGCGCTGGATCTAGGCGACGCGCTTGAACGGAGCTGGGTGCGCGGAATCCCGAAGGAACGAACCGACCCACACCCACAAGCCCCGATTCTGCCCTGAAGAAACTATTGCGGAGCCGCCAAGTTGCCGGCTTCCAAGGCCGCTGAAACCGCCTCGCAGCAGCTTCGAAGCAGCGCGGCGGTCTCGGCGCGTTCGAGATCCGCGGAGCGTGAGCGAGGTGCACTGATCGAGACTGCCAGCCACGCCTGCGGAGCCGCTCCTCCCACGCTCCTCACGGCACAGCCAATTGCGGCGATGTCCGACTCCGTGCGCCCGATGTTCATGGCGTAGCCGTTCTTCCGGATGACTGCGATTTCGGCTTGCAGGGAATCGAACTCGTCTGGACCGAGCAGGTCGCCCGACAGCTGGGCGCCGCGGCCGGTGTACAGCTGTCGGAGGGCCTCGTCGCTGAACGTGGCGAGGATTGCCTTGCCGCCGGAAGACAGCCGAGCGGGCAGTACCGTGCCCGTTCGGTTGCCCACGCGAAGGATCTGGGAGGACTCGACGCCCGCCAGGAAGCGCACGCTAGTCCCAAAGCGAGCTACCAGGTTGACCGTTTCTCCCACGGCAGCTGAGAGGGATTCCATGTGCGGTATGGCCGCGGCGGCAACATCCTGCAGCCTGCCCTGCTTTGGGGTTCCGCGAAGGGAAGGCCCTGCCGTGTAGCGGCGGGATTCGTCCTGGATGGCGAAGCCGCGGTAAACCAGGGTCGCAAGCAGCCGGTGCGCCGTCGAAGGAACCACACCGAGCCGCTCGGCAGCCTCATTGACGCGGATTACCTCCCTCTCCTGGAGCAGCAGGATCAGTTGCAGGGCGTTGTCCACGGATTCGATCGCATACGTGGGTTTCTTGACGATCTGGAACTTCTGCACAGCAGAATCTTAGCGCCCCTCTCCGCCGCCGGGCGCAGAAGGGCATCAGGCCCAGCCATCCGTGGCCTGACCGCGGCCATCGACGCAAAGCACCGCTGGCCCATCGACTTACGCCGCCGTTAGGGGGACGATTAACGGGTGGGAGACCGTTAGGAGGTCTGTTATGTGCTACGGATCGTACGAGGACTACCGTCGGTGGTACCGCAAGGATACCGAGAGGAAGACCGAGGGTCGTCGCGACACCGAACCTGATGAGCGTACTGTGTGGTCCAAGACCGACGACGCCAGGTTCTGGACATTTATCGCCCGCCACCGGGAGAGCCAGGACAGGGAAAAGGAAAACCAGGACACGCGCTAGGAACGCAAACCCACAGAAAGGGAAGGCCCCGCCATATACCGGCGAGGCCTTCCCTTTGTTTTCGGGCGCCGTCTTAAGCGGCTGTCGTCTCGATTTCTGCCGGGGCCAAGGTCCAGGTTGGGACGCGGCCTGACGCGAGTCCAGCGCCTAGCCGCGGGCGCCGTTTTAAGCGGTCGCCTAGCCACGGGCGCCGTCCCAAGCGGCTGTCGTCTCGATTGCTGCCGGAGTCTGGTCCAGGTTCGGACGCGGCGTGACTCGAGTCCAGCGCCTAGCCGCGGGCGCCGTCCCAAGCGGCTGTCGTCTCGATTGCTGCCGGAGTCTGGTCCAGGTTCGGACGCGGCGTGACTCGAGT
>NZ_JAIWYX010000089.1 GCF_020251205.1 Arthrobacter sp. M4 | reverse complement strand
TCCTGAACTATCCCGACCGAATAGAACCCCACCTAAACCGATAAGAATTCCACCCCACGTACACAAACAACTTGACAAGCTCGGCGCAGGCGGTGGCGACCTCGGACACGGCCAGGGCGTGGGCCTCGTTCCCGCCGAACCGTACCGGCTGGGATCCGCGCCGCCGGGACAATTCCTCGGTGTTCAGTTCCTCGGTGATGGCTTCCTCCGCGCGGGCCAG
>NZ_JAIWYX010000088.1 GCF_020251205.1 Arthrobacter sp. M4 | reverse complement strand
GGCTACTGCTACCAAGGCGACAAACAAATAGACAACCTTCCGGCGGGGCAGTACACGCTGGAGTTTGTGGGCACCAATGATGTGCAGGGGACGTATTCGTTTGCGTTGATGCCGCTGACAGTAGACAGTTTTGATGTGAGTCTGCCGGTGTCGGTGTCGAACGGGGTGCCGGCGGCGGGGGCGGGGAACCTGGAAACTAAGGGCTCCCACGACCAGTACCG
>NZ_JAIWYX010000087.1 GCF_020251205.1 Arthrobacter sp. M4 | reverse complement strand
AGGTCAAAGACATCCTGGTCACCGCCCCGGACCCCCTCCGCGCGAAATACCGCGGCATGACCAGCCCTGCCCTGATGGCCGCCCTGGAGAAAACACGACCCGCCGGTGCCCCGTCCGAGCCGCTAAGCAGCACCATGCGCTGTCTCAAGCGCTACGTCGCCCGGGAAATCTACGACCAGCTCTTTCACCCGCACCCCGCCCCGGACGGCGGACCACTGCGAAC
>NZ_JAIWYX010000086.1 GCF_020251205.1 Arthrobacter sp. M4 | reverse complement strand
GAGAACCCGCTTGACCTGGCCACCTCCTACACCGGCGAGTGGCTGCCGTACGCGTACTCGCCATTCCTCCAGTCCGCCGGCGGCGACCTGATCAACCGCGACGGCTTCCAGAGCGCCCAGGGCACCCTGAACGGTGACAAGGCCGTCGAGTGGGCCAACTGGTTCCGCGGCCTCGTCACGAAGGGCTACATGGCCCAGAAGAGCGGCAAGGACCCCGTGGCGGACTT
>NZ_JAIWYX010000085.1 GCF_020251205.1 Arthrobacter sp. M4 | reverse complement strand
TTTCCCTGCAGCCGGCGGGCCTGCCGGTTCGGGCGCATGACCTCCACCACGCGTATGCCCCGGCGTGTGAGGATGCGGGAGAGCTCGGCGCCGTAACTGCCGGTCCCTTCCACTCCCGCAGCCAGGAGATGGCCGTATCCGATGATGAAGTCGATGATGCCTTGGTCGCCGGGCCCGCGGCGGGGAATTCCCTGGCGGCCAGGTGTCGGCCGGTGTCTGTGATGAGGGCGACGTGGTGGGTATCGGC
>NZ_JAIWYX010000084.1 GCF_020251205.1 Arthrobacter sp. M4 | reverse complement strand
CCATACAACCGGTCCGTGATCCCCCGCGCCGCATCATCATTAGCCGGCACATTCGAATCCAACAACAACAACGGCACCCGCCCCACATCCGCACGCCAAATGTGCGCATGCAGCTTCCGGTCGTTGGGGAGCGGCAGCGAGATTTCAACGGGCTTGCCCGTTCCATCAGTGGAAGGCTCGCGCAGGAGCGTCAGGGGCAGGCCGTCCGGGTCCAGCACCGGGTACGTTTCCTGCTGCCACGCATCCCGGGACAG
>NZ_JAIWYX010000083.1 GCF_020251205.1 Arthrobacter sp. M4 | reverse complement strand
GCAGCGGCAGGCACCGCAGCGGCAGGCACCGCAACGGATCTCACTGCCGTGGCCGAGTTGGAGGGCTACGGCCCCATTGACGCGCACACTGCCCGCCGCCTGGCCGCTCTCGCGCCCAGCTGGCACCGGCTCTTCACCGACCCCGTCACCGGAGAGGCCCTCGGCGTCGGCCGCACCGCCTACCGGCCACCACAAGCACTTCGCAGATACCTCAACCACCGCGATAAAACCTGCCGCTTCCCCGGCTGCACCCGAC
>NZ_JAIWYX010000082.1 GCF_020251205.1 Arthrobacter sp. M4 | reverse complement strand
GTCGGGTGCAGCCGGGGAAGCGGCAGGTTTTATCGCGGTGGTTGAGGTATCTGCGAAGTGCTTGTGGTGGCCGGTAGACGGTGCGGCCGACGCCGAGGGCCTCTCCGGTGACGGGGTCGGTGAAGAGCCGGTGCCAAGTGGGCGCGAGAGCGGCCAGGCGGCGGGCAGTGGTGGGGTCGATGGGGCCGTAGCCCTCCAACTCGGCCACGGCAGTGAGATCCGTTGCGGTGCCTGCCGCTGCGGTGCCTGCCGCTGC
>NZ_JAIWYX010000081.1 GCF_020251205.1 Arthrobacter sp. M4 | reverse complement strand
AGGGCGCGCAGTTTCATCGCGGTGGCCCAGGCGATCAGCCGGTCCGCGGCCACGGCCACGTGCAGGGCGCCGTCCGCAGGGCGCCGTCCGCGGTGAGGCAGGACGCCAAAGGCAGCCGGACGGTGCCGGAGAGCAGGGAGTCCTCCTGGTCGGTGAACAACTCGGCCGGAACACATGCGTCATCGCCGTCAACGAACGCCCCAACAACCATCCAAACCACCCCCCTTCCCGAAGTACCTTCACCCTACGAGGAGGG
>NZ_JAIWYX010000080.1 GCF_020251205.1 Arthrobacter sp. M4 | reverse complement strand
GGATGCAAGAACACCGAAGCGGCGATGGACTACCTGTCCTTCACGCTCAAGCCTGAGAACATCGCGAAGGTCGCGAAAGCCACCAGCACCATCCCGGCAACCGATGAGGCCGCCGCGCTCGTCCCGGCCTACGCGCCAGGCGGAGCAAATAGCATCTTCCGCGAGTTTTCCAAGAAGTACGCCGTAATGCGCCCTGAGACTCCGGCCTACCCGTTCATCTCCACGGAGTTCGGCAAGACCGTCCTGGACATCCTCTCCGGCGC
>NZ_JAIWYX010000007.1 GCF_020251205.1 Arthrobacter sp. M4 | reverse complement strand
TTCGTGATGTCCCAATTACCATCACCCCGGGAAAACGCCACCGGAATCGTCGCCCACCCCGGCGTCTGACGGACCAGCGCAATATCCTTGCCTTTCACCGCCGTCGCACCTGCCGTCTCTGCTGCATCGACGGCGGCAGCCGCATTCACGCGTCCGAAGCCATAGTCATCGTTGTGGCCGGCGACGTCATAGGTGACTCCGCCGATCTTGTCAGCCGTCTCCCGCATGATGGTGCGTAGCTCGTCTCGGGTGAGTCCAGGGTTCACGGAGAGTGCCAACGCTGCACAGCCCGCAGCCGCAGGGGCGGCGAAGCTTGTGCCCGTGCTTGTGCCGTAACCTCCGCTCCCCGTGGTGCTCACCACGTTAACGCCGGGAGCAATGAGTTCCACCTCGGGTCCACGGGCTGCGTTGTCTTCCAGGTCCATGTTGGTGGAGCGGACCACAGCGATAACGTCGGCATGCGAGACAACTTCGTCCTGCATGACATCCACGTTGTTTCCATTGCTGGCGGCCCAGAAGATGGCCATCCCTCGTCCACTGCGGCCACTGGCGGCCGCAAATTCCAAGGCGAGCTGGAGGGTGGAGGTCAGGTCCCAAGCTGCACCATTAGGGCCAAGGCTGGACACGAGTATGTCGGCGCCAGTAGCGGGATCGGCACCGGCGATTTCGCGGGAGGGGTCGGCGGCATAGGCGACGGCGCGCGCCAGGGTTGTCTGTGTTCCTACCTGGTCCCCAAGGCAGGCGACCAGCATAAGGTCGCTATCGGGGGCAGCACCGGAAACGCCGACTCCATTGCCTTGGCGGGCACCCACCATGCCGGCGCAGAAAGTGCCGTGGTTGCTTCCGGGCATTCCGGCGGTTCCTTGCGTAAATGTGGCGCGAGGTGTGGCACTAACAAAGAATCCGGAGGTGCCCACCACGCCGGCCTGCAGGTCTTCGTGGGTTGCCAAAAAACCGTTGTCGATGACGGCGACCCGTATGCCTGCGCCCCTGGTCCGGTCCCACGCTTCTTCAGCTGAGACATCCGCGCCGGCAGTTCCGCCCGCTTGGCCTGTGTTGGACCACTGCCACTGGTCTCCATAGCGGGGGTCCGTCGGGGTGAAACGGCCCGGAATGTGTTCTTCAAAGGTTGGCTCAGCCATCTTCACTCGGGAATCGTCGTGAAGGGCCAAAGACGCTTCCAATGCGTCCGCATGGGCCGTTGTTTCCACCTCGTAGAGATTGCGTGCGAAAGTGAGCGGTCCGACCAACTGGAGTCCGAGGTCCGCCAGCACGCCTTCAGCTTGGTCCTCTGGAATGTCTTCCTCGAGCTGAACATTCAGCCGGGTGGACACTATCCCGAAGCGGCCATTGTCCTTCTTAACCACTTTGCCCGCGCTTTCTGCGAGATCCCCCAGTTCCCGGGCCTCGAGTCGGCGGCTCGTGTCCGATGTCGGCTGAACGAACACCCAATTGGCGTTTTGGAATGCCTCGAACGTTTCTTCGGACATTCCGACGTCTGCGGCCCGGAGTTCCGCACCCAGTTCCCTTCTGGCTGCTGGACTGGCCGGGGCCTTGACTGAGATTACATTCTCGATCTCCTCAAGGCTTTTGCGCTGGCCGCGTTGATAGTAGTCCCTGTTCATGGCGCGCTCCTCCGAGCGAGATCATGGCGAAGCGCGGACGGCACAATTCAGCGTCAGATGCTCCGCATTACGGAAATGGATATTTGCCCGGATTTCGGGCGCAGGTGTAGCGAATAGTTTTCACGGCGATTCGAGTCACCGGCTGTGAGGCCCCAGAATTGTCGGCGGCCGGGGCTGCCCCCTGCCCGGGCCGTCAGTAAGGAGACACCCAAAAGTATCCCGCCGGAAGGGAATAAAGTCAACGACTTGATTAACTCGGCCAGGTGGCGGGAACATGGATCCCGGCAATTCGTGTGCAGGCCAAAGGGGGCGGCACTTTGCATGAAAGCTGGAAGACGAACCGAGGACTTCCTCATCGGCCTGGCGTCAGGTTTGTTGGCCATAGGGCTGATGGTTGTTTGGGCTCCACGGCCAAACTGGCAGCAGGCCGGAGTTACAACTTCACCGGATATAGCTGCTGGAGCCACCGCGATCGCGGAACCTGCAACGGGCATGGCAACTGCTCCATCACGTCCTGTTCCGGAACCCACCGGATCCAGTAACACGCGGGGAAGCACGGCTTCCATCGAAGCTGCTCCGACTGTCGCAGCGGGCCCCGGACCCGCCATCCCGGACGTTCCTCCGATGACAGAAGCACCCGTAGTCCGATGGCTTCCAATTGGACCGGCCAGCCCTGGGGATCCAGGTGGCGAATTTTGGTACGCGCTGATCAAAGACAAAAGGTGCGAGACCCTGTCGGCGAATGTCAGCGGTTCCGGGTCGCCGGATCCCCTATGGACTGCGGCGGTCCATTTCTGTGGGGCGCTTGTAAGCGGGAATGAATCCTCATGGACTCAAGGCGCAGCAGACCTGGCACGGACCGCCCGACCACAGTCCTCCCGATGTCTGGATGCGGCCGTTTATGAGGCTTTGGTTCGGCTTTCCGAATTTCACTCGCTCCACCCCGAGACCACAGCAATTCCCCTGGTCGCGGAGCAGGGAACGGCATGTCCCTTGCGATTCTCCGGTCTCGGCCCTGATCAAGGTTCAATCTGCGGCGGCGAACAGGTCAGGCTGATGGGCAGGCTTCTGGGCGTTGCAGAGATCGTCGTCGACGGCGTCTCCGTCCCGGTGAGGCAGTCCGGTGAGAACCATTTTGAGTTCGTGACTCCCGCCCACCCCGCAGAGCCAGTCTCAATTTCCGTTTTCAGCCGCCCGAGCCCTGAACTTCCAGCGTTGCTTCTGGGAACTGCAACGTTCACCTATATGGCGGAGTCATTCCCCTGCCCGGAACCGTCGGTTTCGCCCTCGCCGGAGCCTTCAGCCACACGTCCCGGGACGCCGTCAGCCTGACTCCCGCGCATACCCTGAAATCAGAAGCTCCGGGCACCATAACTGACGGAGATGCGGAGTTCGACGGCGGGGACCTGGGCTGGTGTGTCCATTCCTGAAATTCTGCCAGCCGCATCGCCAGCACCTAGACCGGGCCCGTCTATCGCCCAAGACGGCGCTGTCACCACCTAGATGCGACGAGGCCACCACCTAGACCCCTTGCTGCCCACCGCATGATCTAGCGGTTTCGTGTACCTAGTCCCGCTTTCGCAGGCACTCATTTCTGACCCTTGGTCACCTAAGTGCCTTTTCTGGGCCATAGGTTTTCGCATAGGCGACATCTGAAAGGACTTCATTATGCTTTCCACGCTTTATCGGCGATCACTCCTGCTTGGCAGTTTGATCGCTGCAAGCTTCTCCGCCATCTCGGCTTGCATTCTGTGGGTTTCTCCTTCAGCGGACCTGAAAGTGCTCGATCCGCTCGCCGTGAAGATGGGCGCAGTGGGGGGCCTGTTCGTCCTTGGAGCATTGGTCCCCCTGGCAGCCTGTTTCAGCCGGCCCCAGCGCGCTCCTCGACTGAATGCCAGCGTCTTCGCCGCTGCCTGCTTTGCCAACGCCGTAGTCGTGGGACCGCCGCTAGCAGTTCCCCTTCAAAGTACGACGTCGTTGGTCGCTTTGGCGGTCGCACTCGCCGCGGCCGTGTTGTGCGCTTACGTCTACATCGATAGCGTTCAGCTTCCCTCGACGCGGAGATTCAGGAGGAAGAGGCGACGTGAAAGCTAGTGATCGATAACTCTGATTTCCCTGCTGATCATGAGTTCGAGACATCTGCAGCCATCCAAATCGAAGCGTCAGATCACAGCATTCATGAGTGCCTACGTCGTGGGTGGCAAGCAGTGCGACACACTTGCTTGGATGGCGGACAGGTACAGGACATGAGTCACTTTGCCGATGTTCCTGACCGGGAGCACACCTTTAGAACAATTTTTGAAGCGGTGTACCCAGACGTCATCAGGTTTCTGCAACGGCGAACGCACCCCGACAACGTCGAAGATGTCGCTGCTGAATCCCTCCTGGTCGTATGGCGTCGGTTAGATGAATTACCGCAACTTCGCGATGACGCCCGGGCATGGGTCTTCGGCATCACGCGCAATGTCCTGCTGAATACCCAACGGGGCGAGCAGCGCCGCCAGGCGCTAGGCGTCCGCCTCGCGGATGCCGCTGGGGATTCCTCATTCGACACAACCGCCGACCTGGCCACGAGCCGCGTGGACTTAAACACAGCGTGGCAGCTCCTATCGGAAGTCCAGCAGGAAGCACTCGCCCTCGCTGTCTTCGAAGATCTCAGCGCACCGCAGGCAGCAACGGTGCTCGGCATCTCACCCGTCGCGTTCCGCCTGCGACTCAGCCGAGCCCGACGAGCACTTCGACTCCTTCTCGAACACCTGCCTCACCACACCCGTACACCGGCAACAGCGCATGGAAGGACAACCACATCATCATGATTCGCAGCCAAGACGTCGACACCCTGCTTCGCTCATTCGACCCTGCTGACCATCTCGTATCGAACAGGACCCCGCGAGCCCGCGCCGATCTTGAGAGAATACTCTCCACCGACCCGGCGCTGCCATCAAGGCAGCGCCCCTCAGTTCCACGCATCAGCCCGCAGCGTCCAATACGTAGCAGGATTCAGACAATCCGCAGGGTGGCGCTGATCGGAGGCGCGGTGACAGCTGTCACCGCCGGTCTGATTGCACTGCCATCGTTCAACGGAGGGGACCCGGCGTTCGCCAGCTGGACCTCGGCTCCTGCCGGCATGAGCGCGCAGGAACGTGGACGCGCCGCTGACCAGTGCCGGGCGTACCAAAAGAACACAGCCAGCGGAATGTATTCCCAGGATGTCGAGACCGCGAAGCTAGCTATTGGTGAACGCCGCGGCGCCTGGACCACGGTTGTGCTGGCTGGCGAGGATGGTTTCTCAGCAATGTGCATCACCGACGACTCGACTCACCTGTTCAACAGAGGCATGATCGGCTCGATAGGAAAGCCGGCCCACCGGGCCAATCCAGGAGCTCGTGAACTGAGCGCCACGGCTTTGGGATCGGGCACGATTAGCGGGAGCAACCTCTCTCTGGCAGCAGGCACAGCAGGTCCGGATATCGCAGGCATTAGCTACCAGAGCCAAAGCCACGGAACGGTAAAGGCCACCGTGAATCTGGGACACTTCGCCCTCTGGCTACCCGGTGAAGAGCTTCAAAATGCGTCCAGCCGGGGGATGGAAGTGGAGGTAACGTACCGAGATGGCACTACAGGGACCAGCCGGCTAGCTTTCTGATCTAATTCTTTGAATCCAGGGCCTAAGGACCACTAGTCCGGCACGAAAGTTCCCCAACCAATCAACAATTTCCTGTGTTACTGACGGCACAAATACGTAAGTTCGGATTCCCCCGATGAGTCCAAGCCTTGCCCAAAGCCATGGAACGGCCACGACACCTCGCAATGCATCTGCTACGCCGTCGACCTGTCCCTTGGTGTACGCGCTCGGTCGGACAACGAGAGAGTCTCCATAGAATCCACCTAGGACCTCGCGGGCGCGGCCAGCATTAGCGGCCAGAACATACGCACAGCGAGTGGGCTGGCCCTCGTTTGTCACTCGGATAGTTCCTGTTAATATCAAGGTCGGCTCCCAATCCGACGGACGGCGCGGCAAAGAGGGCTGGAATGTTAGAGTCCAGCGCCAGATGGCCGGACGCGGATACCTGGTCATCGGGCTCAAGCGGACGAACCATGCCAACCTCTTTCGTTATTGGTCCCGGTCTGCAGTGACATCCGGCGCCCTGAGGGCCCACGAAATGCACCCCTCAGCGATGCGCAGCCACAATACGCGGACGTAGCTTGCCACCGGAAGACGGCGAAATTTCCAATCACTGCTGCACAAAAGTCGACGCTTTGCACTCACACAGCTGCATTCCCGCCCACGCTGTGTTTGCAAAACTCACACCACCTAACGCTGCCTTTGTAGCCACTCAATTCACAAAGCACTCCACTCAATAAGGGCCCAAAAACTCACAGGTTCCTCAATCTGCGACTCCCCCTCAGCATGCTAATGAGAATGATTATTGATAGCATCAAGGCGCCGCTCCTGCCCGTCGACATGAAGGACGTCTTGATGACACCCGCCCTCCTCGCGAAGGATCTGACCGTGTCCTTGCACGGACGAACCTTGGTCCACGGCATCAACCTCAGGCTCGAACCCGGTGAAAGGCTCGCCCTACTGGGAGCGTCCGGATCCGGCAAGTCGCTCACGGCCGCCGCCCTGCTGGGTCAACTTCCCAGCGAAATGACGGCAAAGGGTGAACTCCAAGTTCATGGGCAAAGCACACCCCTAAACCGCCGACGGCCAGGCCACGGGAACCTCGCTGCCATCCAGCAGGACCCCATGACCGCGCTCAACCCCATGGTCCGTCTGGGACTTCAAATTGGAATTCCGCTGCGTGATTCCGGCCTATCCGCCAAAGACGCGCATCAGCGCGCAATAGCTCTCCTCAATTCCGTGGGCATCGAGGACCCTGAGCGCGCAGCCAATAGTTTCAGCGGCGAATTGTCCGGGGGACAACTCCAGCGCGTCTGCATTGCCCTAGCACTCGCTTGCCGCAGTTCAATCCTGATAGCGGACGAATGCACCACTGCCCTGGATGTCATAAGCCAGGCAAAGGTCCTGGAAGTCCTCACCCGGAAGAATAAAAACAAACCGGCCATCCTTTTCATCACCCACGACATCGCCGCCGCCGCTGCCCTCTGCACGCGCGCAATGGTTCTTCACCACGGCCGCATCGTCGAAGAAGCCTCCATGGCCGACGTCCTCGCCCATCCGCATCACGCGTACACACAACGATTGGTGGAGGCAGCCCGCGAAGGCTTTGGTTCCCTTCACCGCCGTGGAGGCTCCGACGTGGTCGCACTTCCCTCCGCCAAAGCAGGCGCCGCATGAGTACCGTACTAACTGCCCAAGGACTCACCCACAGCTACAAGCAGCACGGCTGGTTCCGGCGGCCCCAAACCAAAGCTTCGCTGAAGAACGTTTCGCTGAATGTGCCGGCGGGGTCCAGCATTGGGCTGGTCGGCGGCTCCGGCGCCGGCAAGTCCACTCTCCTGCGAGCGCTGCTCGCCCTGGAAAAGCCCGACGCCGGTACGGTCGCCATCGGCGGTCAACACGTCAAACCGGGCCCGGCGTCGAAACTCCGGTGGTATCGCCGCCTTGTGCAGTACGTCCCCCAAAACCCGGCAGGCAGCCTCAATCCGGCCATGACCGTGCGCGCCTTACTCCTCGAACCGCTCAGGCAGCTACGCATCGACGGAGACCACGAGCATCTGGTGCGCTCAGCGCTTGAGCGTGTCTCCCTCGAAGCCTGCATGCTGGATCGGAAGCCCACGGAACTCTCGGGTGGCCAGAACCAACGTGTCGCCATCGCCCGCGCGCTTACCCCCGGGCCGCGCATCCTCCTCGCCGACGAACCCGTCAGCGGCCTGGACCTCCCGCTCCGGAACTCCGTTCTCGACCTCCTGCATGAACTAGTGAGCAGGGATGGGCTTGGCCTGTTGTTCGTATCCCATGACCTGGCCGCAGTCTCCCTTCTCTGCCCGGAAACGATCATCCTGTCGGCCGGACATATCGTCGAGCAAGGCCCCACGGCCCAACTGTTCGCCGATCCCCAGCACGCCCACACGAGGGAACTCATCGCATCCATCCCCACGCTGGAACGAGCCCAAAGACCATGACCAGGACTTCCGGGACGAGTCGGCACGCCTCGCCGCAACTCCTGCTCGCCAGCCAACTCATCTTCAACGTCGGCTTCTACTCCGTTATCCCTTTCTTGGCTATCACAATGCGCCAGGACTTCCAGCTTGGTGCAATGGCAATCGGATTCGTCCTCGGCGCCCGCACTTTTGCACAGCAAGGCTTATTCCTCCTTGGCGGTGGCCTGTCCGACCGATGGGGGCCGCAGCGAACCATGGTCACCGGTTGTTTGATCCGCGTGTCCGGTTACCTGCTCCTTGCGTTGGCCGCCGACTTTCCGCTCTTCTTGCTGGGAGCCATTGTCACTGGCATCGGCGGCGCACTATTTTCGCCGGCACTGGAAAGCCTCATCGCCGCAGCGGAAAAGCGCCGCAAGGCATCACTCGGCAACCGCCCAACGCTCTTCGCATGGCTTGTGATCGTAGGGGAACTCGGCGCTGTAACCGGCCCGATGCTAGGTTCGGCGCTCCTGGGCATTGGCTTTGACGTCGCATTGGTATGTGGTGCCGTTGTGTTCACCGTGATGGCCGGTGTCTTCTGGCGGTTCCTGCCAACAACGACGGCGGTGAGCGCCGACGGCCGAGCGCCCACCGGCGGTGCCGCCCAAGTCAATGGCAGCCGGGACCACGAATCAGTGTGGCGGTGCCTTGGCGAGAAGCGCTTTGTCGGCTTCGCGATCTTCTACGGAATGAATCTGGTGGCCCACAACCAGCTTTACTTCGGCCTTCCGATCGAAATGGAGCGAAGCGGCAGCGGGGCCGACACCCTTGGCATGCTCTTCGCCTACGCTTCGGTGTTAACGATCGCGCTGCAATGGCCGATCGCAAGGGCCATGCGGCGATTCGGCACCGGCCAGGCCCTGATCCTGGGGCTCGGCATCCAGGCCGTGGGCTTCGCCGCCGTCGCGGTCTTGGCCACGCAGGAAGCGGCCGAGGGGCTGGAAGCCCTTCCCGTCGTCGTGCTTGTCACGGCGGTATCACTGGGGCACATGTGCGTCGCCCCCACGGCGATGACCGCCGTCCTCCACTTCGCTTCCGGCCGCCCGACGGGCGCCTATTACGGCCTCCTCGCTAGTTGTGGCGGGGCCATGACGCTTCTGGCCAATATCGCGCTGGCTGTCCCCTACGAACGTGCGGCCGCAACAACGCTCGCCGCAGCCATGCCTTGGCTCCTGCTGGCAGTCGCCGCGGGGATTTCAGCCGTCGCTATCCGCCGCTTCCTCCCTGCGGAACCCGCCCGCCTGGACAGCGAGCAGGTAGCACAACCGTCAAGTAGCACCATCCATTAACGAAAGAAAGCAGGGTCCCATGACCAAACCGCCTATCTCGGCGCGCCCAAATACAAGGCCACGTCGAAGGCCACGTCGAAGGCCACGTCGCCAACAAGCCTTGACCATTCTCTCGGTGTCAGCCCTGGCGGCAACTTTGAGCGGTTGCTTCTCGGCTGGCAACGCCACAGAAAGCTCCGGTGATAGCCGGATCAAAGTCGCTATGCTCCAGCCGCCTCGCTCCGGATTGACGCCCCTCAGCGACGACGCGTTCAAGCTCTCACGCTGGAGCACCGCAGAAACGTTGGTTGTCCTGGATGACCTTGGTGAAGCGAAGCCCGCACTCTCCACGTCGTGGCAACGCTTAGACGGCAAGACGTGGAGGTTCGAACTGCGCCAGGGCGTGAAATTCCACGACGGCACCACGCTCACCGCACAGCAGGCTGCTGCTTCCCTGACGGCCGCCGCGAAAGCCAGCCCCAAACCGCGAATTCTCGACGGCGTAAAGCTCACCATCCGCGCGGACGGCGAGGCCGCCGTCGTCGTTACAACCGAAGCCGAAGACCCGCTGATCCCACAGCGACTCTCAAGCCCCCAGCTCGCCATCCTGGCTGCCTCGGCCTACAAAACTGGCGGCATTGTCAGCCCGATCAACGCCGGAACCGGACCTTACGCGCTCACGGCTGTGGACGGGACCAGTTCATCCACACTCAACCGCTTCGACGACTACTGGGGCCAGAAAGCCGCGGCCGGCGGCGTGGACATCCAATTCGTCCCGGACGGGACCGCCCGGGCCGCCGCCCTGCGGACCGGAAACGCCGACGTTGTCGAGGCCATCCCCGTGGGGCAAGTGGCCCAGATCGACCCGAAGCTGGTGCACGAAGTACCGATGCCGCGCACCAACACGCTGTACCTAAACAACAAGTCCGGACCTTTCTCAGATCCCGGCGTGCGGGCAGCTGCGCGCGAAGCAATCGACCGGGCGTCGATTGTCCAACGCGTGTACGAGGGTCGCGCCAATGAGGCTGAGGGGTTGCTCGGGCCGGCACTCCCATGGGTTGCGGAGGAGCGCAAGAGCGAGTCCTACAGCGGCACTTTGAACAAGCGAGCCGCAGCCGCCCCCGTCAAAGGCACACGCATAAAGCTGGGCACGTTCACCGACCGCGCCGAGCTGCCAGAAGTGGCCGTGCAACTGGAACAGCAGTTGGAAGCCGCCGGTTTCATCGTGGAACAAGACGTTCGCGAATATCGGCACATCGAATCGGACGCCTTGGCAGGCAAGTTCGACGCCTTCATCCTGTCACGGGCCACAGTCCTCGATTCCGGTGATCCGGTTGCCTACATGGTCAGCGATTTCTCCTGCTCAGGAACGTTCAACATCGCCCAATTCTGCAAACCCGAAGTAGATTCCGCGCTGCAGGCCGCGGCTGCAATTCCCGCCGGGAAAGAGCGCCGTGCCGCCATAGCGGCCGCCGAGGCGCTCATCCTCTCCAAGGATGCGGTGATCCCAATGCTGCATGAACGCGTGATCCAGGGCGAATCCTCCAGAGTTCGCAATGTCGAGCGCGATCCCCGCGAACGGGCACTCATCACCGGCAGGACAGGAATCACAAAGCAATGACATATTCGGCGTTGATCAAGACCGCGGCGTCCCGGATTCTGGCTTTCACTGGCATCGTGGTGCTTATCGGCCTTCTACCGTGGCTCTCCGGACTAAGTCCCGAGTACACCATCCTGCGGGCTCGCTATGCCGACCGGGAAGCAACACCCGAGACGCTGGCCATGATCCGCGCCGAATTGGGGCTCGATCAAGGTCCTGTGCATGTGTTCCTGGATTGGGCCGGCGGAGTTCTAGCTGGTGACCTAGGCAATTCCTGGATCACCAACACGCCCGTCGGCCCGGGGACGTGGGAGAGCCTGGGCGTCTCCATCACGTTGATGGCTTTGGCTGTTGTGGTGGCGTCTGTATTTGCCCTGGCCCTTTGCTTGCCTGCCGTCCTGAATGGACTGCAGGGCCGCCCAGCACGTGGTTCGGGTGCCGCGGCTGCTGCCATGACGGCACTCCCCGAGTTTCTCCTGGCCGCGATGCTGCTGGTGCTGGGTGCCGTATGGCTCCGCTGGTTCCCACCCTACGGTTGGCAGGGCCTGCACTACGCGATCCTCCCCGCGCTCGCCCTGGGAATCCCTGCGGGCGGGCTGATCGGACGTCTACTCTCCGACGCGATCACTATGGCTTTCGCCGAAAAGTGGGTAAGTACGTGGGCCATGGCAGGCGCTGGATCCGGCAAGCTCATGGCCGCAATTGTTCGGCGCGCTATGCCCTCCGTCGTCAGTCAAATCGCGCTGGTGCTGGTGGGCCTGACCGGCGGGGCGGTGGCTGTGGAGAAGGTCTTCGCAATTCCTGGACTCGGCCGGGCTGTCCTGGGCGCCGCGAGCGCCCAGGACATTCCCGCCCTTCAGGCTGGTGTCCTGGCGCTTGTGCTGCTTGCCATCGTGGTCGGGGCGCTGAGTGCCGGTGCAAGGTACCTCTTGCTGGGCCCTGCCCTCCGTGCAGGTACGGTACCGGTGCCGGAATTACCTAAACAAGTACGACGCCGGGACGCGGCTGTGCCGCTCGTCGCGGCTTCCCTACTGGTTCTGATGATTGCGGCCGGGCTCCTCCGAGATCCGTCTACGTCCGGTTTTCCGCGATTGGCAGTTCCCAGCCTGGACATACCTTTCGGGGCCGACGCCAGTGGGCGCGACCTGCTTGCCCGGTTTGCGCACGGGGCTGTGGGAACCCTCGGCACGTCAGTTGTTGTTTGCCTGACGTGTCTGGTCCTCGGGGTGGTCATCGGACTGTTTCCATTGGCTGCAACGGGTCCGTTGGAGGTCACTAACGCCGCTCCACCCATCCTTGCCGGCCTCATGGTTGCCGTGATCACCGGCCCGTCGGCTCATGGCGCGGCCATCGCCGTGACAGTGGCAAGCTGGGCGCCGTTGGCGGCACACACGGCGGCGTTGGCACAGGAAGCGCGCGCCCGACCGCATGTGCGGATTCTCCCCATACTCGGAGTCAGCCGGTTCCGAGTCCTGTGGCGATACATTCTTCCCACAGTGGTGGGCCCGGTTTTCCGCCACTCCATGCTCCGGATCCCCGGCATTGCACTGGCCCTCGCTGCGCTGGGTTTCCTTGGGCTCGGCCCGCAACCACCAGCTCCCGAATGGGGGCTCATCCTTGCCGAGGGTATCAATTACGTAGAACGCGCACCTTGGGCTGTCGCTGCCCCTGCCGGGGCGCTCATTCTGGCTTCGGTCCTGGCCGTATCCTTGTCCAGTATCCCGTGGGGTCGGCGGAAGGCGTCGCGACGCGGAGCCGTGGATGCTTCAGGTGCGTAACAACGACGGCAGTGGCGTCGGAGGTGATGCGGACGCCTCCAGCCGGCCCGCCGCCGTCGTCCGCTCATTCCCTTGACAGAACTCGAATGCCCACGCCGGGTCCTTTCTCTACCAGGCGGCGCGGGATGGCTCCGTCTTGGCGGAGCCACAAGATTTGGCCGTCCATGGTGACGGTGTCGACTACTCCGGCATCTGTGATTCCGTTGGCGATCTCAATTTCCACTTTTTGGCCGGTGAGCGTGCGCCAGTCGATGTCGCAGAAGTCTGGCAGGGCGTACGCCGGGAATTGGTGAGTCAGCTGATCCACGGTAGCGATTCCGCAGGCTTCCAGGCGTGGCAACAAGGCCTCCGCTTCAACGAAGTTCCCCGCCCGCAGGACCCGTTCCATGTGGAGTGCGATCTCCGCCAGCCCCGTTGCTCCCACCATCTCACTAGCAGAGCGCAGGCTGAGCATAGCGTCCATCGATGCCACTTCGTCCTCACGCCGAATCGCGTCCACCAAGCGGTGGTAGCGGGCCGGCCACAGGTCCAGGTTCCGGTGGACGTAATCCACGTACGCCGTGGGGTCCTGCACTTCGAGTTCCAAGGCATCCAGCACGTAGCGGGACACCAAGGGAATTTCGGCACGTTCAATGTCCCCCATCTCATTCACTTTCGATCAGGGCACCGTGGTCGACTGCCCCTGGCCATAGTCCGCAGATGCGGCTTCTGGCACGGACATGCCGACAACGGCACCAGCCTCTGAATGGCAATAACAGGGGCAGATGTCACAGGCTTCGTGGACGGCGTCTCTGCAATCGAGGGTGACCCAGTTATTCCGTTCCCAGCGGGACACCCACTTTCGAGGCATAGGCGTTTTGTGCCCCCAGAAGACCCAGCTGCCAATGATTTTCGCCATGTGATCTCACCCCCAACGAAGAGAGACTACGGCCCGTAAATCGGCACTAGGTGTGCGGAACCGAGGAATGAGGTGGCGATTCCGCTGAAATTGAGTGGTAATTTTTGCGGCGACTGAGTGGTTTGAACTTTTGTCTGGCTGATGCGGTGACTAGCCCAGTCCAGCCTCCATCATTGAGAATTCCGGGATCCCCGGACATGTTCGTAAAGGGAACGCCGCGAGTTGGTGCCAGTTTTCTTGAGCGCCCTTGAGATGTGGTTTTCCACGGTGCGAAGGCTGATGCGCAGCCGGGCAGAGATCTCAGTATTCGTGTGGCTTCCGGCCAAAATCGCAACCTCAGCCTCGCGCGATGACAGCGGCTGGGCTTGTTCCGTTCCGATGTTCAAAGTCACATGCGGCCCGGGCGTTGGGAAACGCGAATCGAATGCACGCGCCAACTGTTGGAAGCTTGATGCGGAGCTCTTATCGCGCTCCAAGAGCCGGCGCTTCGAGGCACTCGTAAGCAACAAGCTGACGGCGTGCAGATCGGCATCAGGCTCATATTGGTCCAGCAGGATTCCTACCAGCTGATAGTCGTTCTCCACCACTGCTGCCGCGATCGCCAAGAATTGATTGTGTGAAGCTACGCGCTTGCCTTTGAACAGTCTCTCCGCCCGTTCCAGCACCTCGCCGCTCGGTAGAAGGCACAAGGTAAATACCGCTGTGTAGGCTGCTTCCATCACGTAGCCACGGCTTAACTGGCCCTCAATGAGTTCTGTTGCCTTGTCGTCAAACGCTTTGGGGTCCCCATATCGTTGGGCAAAGAGATTGAAGACTCCCTTACCAGTGCCAGGAAGTGGCCCAATATCCGCCACATCACCGCGGGCCTGGGTACCCAAGGACGAGATTTTCTTCCCCGATCCTGTGAGGGCACGGAGTCCGGCTAGCCGCAACATGGCGTCGTGGAGCGAGTTGGCCAGGAAGCCCGGGCGCCCAAGGGCGAAGACACTGCTCATCATGTAGTCCGCTTCCAGACCGAAGCCCCGCTGGGTGAGCGCCATGGCCGCCACGTAGCTGTTTGCGATGAACCCAAACTGATCCAGTGCTCGTCGCGAAATGTTGCGCTGGTTCAGCGAAAAGACCAAAGCCTCATCCAAACGACCCGCCACCAGCAGGGCCAACCCACGCACGAAAGGCTCAATGTTCGCGGCCAACTCGAATCCGTCTGCTTCGTCGAGCGCTTTGAGGGCTGACTGCCCGTCGAAGCGATAAACCTCGAGCATGCCTCGGACGACGGACAGGACTCCGGTGTTTGAATGGCCCTTGCCCAGTTCATCGAACATGGCATCAGGATTGTCCGGCATCTGGTCGTACGAAGCACTGAGGAACAGCGCGAAGGCCTCGGCTTCAGGCGCCCACTCGGGATGGATCGAAGCATAGTCGGCAAGAATTGCAGCGCCCACTGATGTCTCTTCGCCCTTGACGATGGACCACAGGGCCCGAGTCATTGCAAAGACGAGGTGATGTTCAGGGCGGGCACCTGCTGTTGAGGTGCGTCGGAAGACCTTCTCAATTCGTCCAGCATCGATTGGACCGCCCCAGTAGAACTTGAGGAAGGCTGAAGCATTGGCCATGTTCGGTTCGGATTCCCACAGGGCGTAATGTGCTTCTTCACGTTCACGGAGCTGCTCTTGGAAGTGGATCCCGGTCAGGGTTTCTCCGGCTCCTGCTTCCTCCCTCAGCTGCCCCACCACCGCTGCAACTGAAGGCGTGAGGTGTCGGCCTTCCTCTGGCGGCCGCGAAAGCATCTCGACTGCATTTTCGATGCGGCTGGCGAGGACCCTGCGTGCTGACAGCATGTGTCTATCGCGGAAGTAATCCACAAGCAGGGGCGGGTTTGCAGCCACGCAGATCTCGCCGTTGACGTCTTCGGAGACTGCCACCAGGCCTCGTGCTTCGAGTCGGTCCAGCATGGACGCGTCAACAACCGTCTGCAAACATTTCATGGTCCGCGTACCCAAGACTGAGAGCGTATGCAACGCGTTTAGTTCGTTCGGGCCCAGACCATGAAAAAGAGCCTCCACAGTGCCCTGGAGGTCAGGAGTCCATAGGGTATGGCCGGCCATCCGCCATTGCCCGTCGCTGAGAGCCAGCAGTTTGTTTAGCACGCCACTCTGGGCCATCCTCACAACCAACCGGGGGTTGCCCGCGGACTTCATCAGAATATGCGCGGTGGTGTCCACGTCTGCGGGCGCGGCCAGGGTTTGTGTCACAAGCTTGTTGACCTGGTCATACCGGAGCGGTCCAAGCCGAATGTGCGCCTCCGGCCAACGTTCAGGGCTGAAACCCGGATTCCGTGGATAAATCGGCGAATCGTCCATGGTCATGACAAGCGGCCGCTGCGACCGCTTCTGGGCGATATCAATGACAGCGAGTGACTCGTTGTCGAGCAAATCGATGTCGTCCACCACAATTATTCGCGAGCCGCGCTGGGCCAGCTGCTCGGCGAGAGCGTCGGCCAGCCCCAGTGGGCCGGTGTGACGCGCACGCATTTCCAGCGCCAACGTTGATATTCCTGCCAAGGGACTTTGACGAAGAAGGCGTGCCCCAAACAGGCTATAAACTTCGGCCCCGCCCTTTTCGAGTTGTGCGATGATGCCTTTGGCCACCGTCGAGCGGCCGCTTCCAGTGGCACCGACTATCCGTACGCTGATTCCCCGCGCAACGTAATCGAGTGCCCGGCGGGTCTCTTCCTCGAACACCGCAAGACTCCTTACTTCTCTAAGCCCTTCACCATTGAACCGCGCCAGAGTGGCGAGGGATCACATCGCAGTGGCTTAGACACGAATCTCCGGTGATTTTCCCGACCCCTTACAAGATGGGTGCAGCCGGCCACGTTCGCGCTGGCCGGCTGCAGACTCTGCCGGGTCTCAATCAGCAGTCATCCGCGCTCCAGGTTAGGGTCAAACGTCCGGAACACGCCGCGAAGGACAGGTACGTCCTCACAAAAAAGATTATGACCACATTGGGTGCAATGAGTGGCGTTTGACGAAAATTAGGTGGCAAAAAGGACCAAATTAGGTGGAAAACTTACGATATTTCGATCGACAATAGGTGGTACGAGATCTCGGATTTAATTCAGCAATTGACGTGCAGGAATATTAGAGCGTGGCGCGTTATCGGAACCAGCTGCCCCGATGCGATCCTCTCACCTGAACGTCAACAGAAGCTTCATCCCTTACTGTCCCGGAACTGGAGGACGCCCGTACGTGCATCGTGCACGAAATCCTTCCACCGGCTACGACATCGGCAGGTTGGATAACGTACAAAAATCTGATCCGGGCGCTTTCTCCGGGAGCAAGGGAGGCAATATCCAATTCATTCAATGTCGGCGGGGCGACGAAGGCCAACTCTTCGAGATTTGAATTGGTTAATGAGAGATAAGTCACCGCAATGTGGGAGAAAGCCTCTTGGGAATCATTTATGATCCAAGCGACAAAAGAGACGGTATCGCCGGCCCTAGCCGAGTATTGGTCCGCGAGAAGGACCACGGCTACGGCCGGCGTACCTGAACCCGAACCAGATCGATGGCGTCCCCGTCGCCCCGACTGCCTCGATTGAATCAGCCAGTCATGAACCGGATGCGTAACGTCTGGTGGCCAGCGCTGACCCCCATCTAACTCAGCGCTAGTCCCTGCGGGTTCTGGCCGGTAAACCATTCCTCATCCGAACTGGATCCAGGATGAACAGGGCAATGAGGGCAAGACCGACTGCTCCAGCTACGAAGAGCCCGGAGGTCGACTGGAGGAAACCAGCCAGATAGCCGAGTCCAACAACATGCCCTAGGTACTTACCGGCCGTCCTGAGCCGGTATGGCTCAGGATCCTCTTGGGCATTGGCGTCGCCCCTAAGCGTGTACTCGTACAGGCCAGGCATCGGCTCCACAGACTTGACCATTCGGTGAGTCACCAACCCAAGACCACGTGGCCGTTCCACGGTGACAATCGTTCCCTCATCGATATCCCCTGCCGCGACTTGGGCCGAGAAGACCACTGACCCCACAGGGATCGTTGGCTCCATGGAGCCGGAAACCACAACGAGCGGTCGAACACCGAAGAGCAACGATACGCCGAAGACCAAGATGCACAGGACTCCAAGCAAAGCCCCGAGGGATAGGACCCCCGAGCGGACCAGCGCATAAAGCCGGAGCCACGGGTCCATTTGGTCTTCCTGCTTCGAATCCGCCGGGCCGTCCGATGCCTCGTCGGAGCGGCCCGGCGTATCCTCCTCCCAGGCGGCCGATGCCTCGTCCGCGCCACCTAGAAGCTCTTCCTGGAGGCTGCCCGGTTCCCCTTCCACGGTGATCGTTGCCTCCTCCGATCCGTGGGTCCCCTTAGCACGGGCGCTTTCGCGGTCTTCCCGCGCGTCCCACTCCTCAACCGGGCCGTTTGTCACGCTGTCGCTCTCCCTGACGGAATGACGCACACTCACTGAGTGACCGAGGTCGCATCGAAGTGCACGGCGATGGCTGTCTGTCCGCCGTTGAAGTTCTCGACTCCAGGTCCGTCCACGTAGGTGATTGTCAGCTTCAGCTTCTTTTCCGAGCCGGCTGCGGCAGCCGTGTAGGTGTCTCCCTGCCTTAGCACAGCACCCCATCGCGGCTCCAAGACACCAAGCGATCCCTTCGCCTGGTCCCAAGTCACATTGGAGACCAGGACTTTGCCTGATTCATCCGCTGCGGTGAATCTCAGGAAGGACAGGATGTTCGGCACTCCTGCGGCCACGGTGCCATCGCCGTTCCTGAGAACGATTTTGAAGGTCGTATCCGCTTTTACCGTGGGGGTGTTGTTGAAGACCGGGATGGTGGTCTCAACGGATCGTCCCGGTACTAGGTCGGCGGCACCGGCAACTGCCCAATCGAACCCGGTTTCGGTGTCAGCCTGCTCCACTTTCCCATCAGCCTTGACCACGCCGATATCGAAGCGATCCGGAAACCCGATCAGCGAATCGCCCACGATGTTTAGCCGTGCATAGTCGGTTGCGGCCGCGCTGGTAACAGCTACTGTTGCCGCAGCGAGAGCACCCGCGGTAAGGACCAGCCGGAGTCGCCCGGATTTCTGGATGAACGCATGCGTCGATCGTGGTTTCATTGTTAGCTTGCTCATTTCGCCACGACCCCCATGTTCCAAGACACCTGACGTGTGGTGTTGATTTGACCTGTGGGAAGACCGATGGATCCTTGAGGGTTGTAGCCCCTCCCCCAGAACGTGCCGTCGGATTTTTGCCATAAGTAGAAGCCCTGGCCTGAGGCATACTGAACGACATTTGTATCGATCCGAGTCGGTGTCTGGGGAAACCTGCCGTAGTCATCGCTGGCGCCGTAACCCCAGAGTTCGCCGGAGGAGTTCATCGTGGCCACACCGGTGAAGCCGAACTGCATGGACTTGATGTTCGAAAGCCCGGGGACGACGTCCGGAACTGTCGGTGTAAGAGTTGTTCCCCGTCCTGTGCGGGTGTAGTTGCTCCCCCAACTGATCATCTGGCCGTTGGAAAGAATGGCGCCACCCATATTGATGCCACCGTCAACGGCAATGATATATGGAGATCCGGCGGCAACGTTGCGTTTGAACCAAGGACTCAAGGGGGTGACCATGGCGGGCGTTGAATCAACATTCGCCAGGGCGCCGGGCAGACTGTCACCGCCGCCGGTTCCGCCCCAGTAATACACGTCCCCGTTCTCAAGTATCAGGAAGAAATTGGTGTACGCACCCTTGAGATACACGGGTCGGTTACCTGGCACCGACGGATCGGGAAGGCCCAGCAGTTGGCTTGCTCCAGGGGCTGAGTTACCCCCGTATCCGGTAGGTGACCCCCAGTGCCAAACTGTCCCGTCGCTGCGAATGCCGGCGCCGGCGTACTCTGTGGAGGAAATAGCGGTGATCCTGTCAAGGATTGGGCCTGACCCATTCCATGCAGAATTGATGCGGATCTGCTTAGCGTTGCCATTCGGCGCCGCTGCGTCGGTTCCGTTCCGCGAATTGAACGTGCCCCAGCCCCAGACTGTCCCGTTCTTGTCCAGCGCGTTAGCGTCGTAAATCTGGCCTGTGACTTGGAGGACAGTGCCGTCGGGAATGCCCGCTACCTTGGTGGGTGGTTGCTGAACGCCGTCCGTTAGAGTGTCGCCGTTGATCGCAATATTGGTCAGGCCCCACACGTAGGCGTTTCCGTCTGACCCGACACCAATTCCGGTGTCAACCATGCGCGCGTTGACCGAGAGGCCTGCCATAAATACCGGTCCCGCGTTCACAGGAATCGAGACGGAGCGGGCATGCGTACGGTCTTTGTAGGCGGCGCTCGTGGCAACGGGGAGCTGAGCGGCGCCTACGAACCCGGCCAGTCCCAGCAGACCGGCTGCACCGAGGTATTGCCTGCGAGAAACACTGAACGGCTTACTCATGAGCGGACTTCTTTCGACGAACGAGGATGAGGGCAAAGCCGAGGGCGAGCAGACCTGCCGCTGCTGCGGCCACCGGAAGTACATTGCCGAGGCCTGTGGAGGCAAGATCCGGCCCCTTCACGGGACTGACCGGAGTGACCTTGGGGCTATCTACGCTTGTTACAAAGCGGAACTTCAGGTTGCCGCTGGCACCCTGGTAGGAGTTATCCGCTTCCCGTGGAAGCGTGACCGTCCCTATCAGGTCATAAGAAGCCCCGGCGCCCAGTTCAGGCAGTGTCATGGACCTCCCAAGCACGTCTCCAACCCGGACTTTGTTGACGACCGTAACGCCGTCACGGGTTTGAACGGTGAGTTCCATGGGGGCTGGCCCCGTGAACAGCACGTTCGAGTGGCCTGTGATCTCGAGTCCCAGGGGAACAGGTTGGCCGGCAACGTTTTTTACCGACATGTTCCAGCTGTGCGCCTCGCCGGGCGCGGGAGCATCAATAGCCACAGCTGTAGGCGCGGCGTCGATGAGATCAGGTGCCGCGGAGGCTCCGACTGCTTGAATCATGGTCAAGACCGCGACCCCAATGACCGCCAACAGGGTGCGGAGGCTTCGAAGCGCGATCATTTGCTTTCTCCATTGGTGAGTACGCCAAGCTGAGTGGCCTTGCCGGGAGCCATAGCACCGGAACCGGCTGGAAGAATCGCCGTCACCCGGATGCTGTGTTCCTGGCCGGGAGCTACGTCCGCAAACTTCAGTCCTGCCTGATTGACTTGCTGGGCTGAAGCGTTGGCAATTGCCGGCGTGGCTGCGCCGTCGAGGTACACAGAGAAGCGAAGGGTGTCAAAGAGGTCATCCGTCTGCGCGTCCGGGTCGTACAAAGTGACTGCCAGGTCCCCCGTAACTCCAGGGGTCCGGTTGGCAACCGTGACATCGAACTGCACGGGTGCCGACTCAGAGAACGCGGCACCTGACGTCAGTGGGAGAACCACGGCGTCTGCAGGTGTCTCCGCATCTTGCAGGGCATTCGCGCTGTCTTTGACCGCAATGTCGAAACGGTTGGGATTTCCGAGGCCGGAGCCGGCCGCACCTGTGCCCAGGTTCAGCCTTGCGAAGTCGGTGTACGCGGCAGCGGTTGTTGTGGCACCGATAACCAAAGCACCTGCGCCCAATATGAGGATCAGTCGCTTCCTGCCGCGCCCTTTCTCAGCGCCTTCAGCGATTGGACGGTTGCTTGTCATGGGTTCACCGCCTGGAAATTGAACTGGATGTCGGTGGATGCCATCTGCCAGCGGTTGTCGACGCTGTACGGCAGCTCGACTCGAACATCCAGCAGCTTGAACGCCCCCGGCTGAAGGGGATCGTTCCAGTTGATGGTGGTCAGCTGGGCAGCCGGAACTCGATCAAGAAGGACTGTCCCGCCGTCTTTGACGGTGAAGACCAGTTGGTCAAAGAGCTCTACAAAATGGCCTGTGTTGGGATCCGTCTGGTTCCCGCGGGGATGCGGATCCAGGATCCGCAGACCGAGGTTTGCTGCAAGGCGGGGGCTGTTGTTCTTCGCCGCGATGCGAAGATCAAGGATGCTACCGGGAGCCATGGTGTATCCGCTGCCGTCATTCGTCAGTGCGATGCGAAAGGCACGCGGGTTTGCTTGGTCCCAGTCTGCCTGCGTGGGTTGCCACGACGGGTCAGCCTTCCCCGATGCCACAATGTCAAAGGTGTTGCGGGAGCCGTCCAGGGCTACGTCTACGTCCGCGTAGTCGGTGAACGAGGCGGCGGTGATCAGCGTTCCAGCCGCGACCAGCGAACCGGTTGCGAGCAGTAGCCGAAGGCCTCCGCGGCGGTGAGTCCTCATACTGTGTCCTTCAAGGGTGCGAGCGCTTGGTCATGGGGCACACAAAGCCGTTGGCTGGCGGGGACCCGTGCCCGATCCCCGCCAGCCTGTTCAATGCGTTACGGCTTGACGGACGTGGCGTCGAAGTGGGCCTGGACGTACGAGATCTGGCCCTGCAGAGCGTTGTTCGCTGAGGCGCTGCCCTGGTCCGGGAGGGTGATGCTCACGCCGAGCTTGCCTTCCTTGCCGGCAACGAAAGTGCCGAGGTTCAGCGCGGAAACTCCGGACTGCGGGACGTTCGTGGCGATAGCGGCGCCGTCAAGGGTAACGGTGTACCGGAGTGCACTGGAGAGAGCCGGGCTGGAGGTGAATCCGGCACGGTCCTGCAGCGAGAAGTTGATGGCGGCGCTGAGGGCGGGGCTCTCGTTGCGGAACGGGATCTCCACAGACACGGTGTCGCCCGGGGTGATCAGGTCCGCACCCGGGACCTTGATGTTCACACCGGCGGCGGTGTTTGCTTCCTGCCAGGTGCCAGCCACCGGGAGGCCGGCCGTATCCGTGCCAACAACCTGGATGTTGAAGCGGTTGTTGCCGCCAACGCCGGAATCGGTGGTTCCATTTCCGAGGTTCAGGTTGGCAAAGTCAGTGAACGCAGCAGCCGTCAAGAGGGCGGTCACGCCCAGCAGCGAACCGCCGGTGAGGAGGGCGCGCTTACGGCCGGAGCTGGTTTTTGTAGTCAAGATGTGTTCCTTTCACGGTGGGTCGGCGTTGGCCGACTGTGCGAGTGACTGCATCGACAAGGGACAGGTGCGCTCCCTTGAGCATCGGCGCTGTGTGCAACCAAGAAAGAAACTAAGGGCGGCATTAGGGCACTAGGTGGGCTTTTGGCCAAAAATGAGTGGCATTCAGGGCCAAATTAGGTGGTAAATCGGGGCACTACTGTGAGGAATAGAGGTCCCGGACCAATTCGAACAGGGAGTTCCTCGTGGCGGCTCCCGTCTTCCGAAGTGCGTTGGAGATATGGTTTTCCACAGTGCGGGTGCTGATCCCCAACTGCTGTGCAATCTCCACATTGCTGCGATGGCCGGCAAGTGCAGCCACTTCGATCTCACGGACGGTCAGTGTCATGTAGTCCCCGGGACTAAACGACAGAACGTCGTTCAACGCCGGGAAGCGATTGGCGAACGCGCTGTATGCCCGGTCCATGGCAGCGGCTAACACAAGATCGTTGAGGAGGACGCAGCGGGTGAAGGCTCCCCTCAGCAACATCCCCACCGCATACAGGTCGTCATCGGGTTCATAGCGGTTGACCAGCGCTCCAAGCGAGCGGTGATCCTGGCCAACAACTGCAGTGGCCATGGCCATTAGTTGCCCGTGGGACGGCGTGTCGCTCATCTGAAGTGCCGTACGGAGGAGTTCCACCACTTTCCGTCCGGGAAGCAGGCATGTACATAGGAGAGCGCACATGACCGCTTCCAGTACAAACCCTTGATCGATCTGCCGCTTGATCAGGCGCGCTGCGCGGCGATCGAACGCTTCCGGATCCACTGGGCGTTTCGAAATCAGGTCGAAGACTCCTTTTCCGGTCCCAGGAAGCGGTCCGATGTCCGCAGCTCCCCTCTTGGCATGGGAGGCGAGCGTTCCGGCTGGGACGGGAGCCGTCGTCGCGGTTTTGAGGCCGGCAAGGCGCAGCATGGCGTCGTAGAGGGAGTCGATGAGGAGGCCGGGACGGCCCATGGCGAAGACGCCGCTCATGAGGTATTCGGCCTCGTCGAGGTAGCCGAGGTAGACGAGGGATTGGGCGGCAGCGTAGCTGCTGGTGACCACGCCGAATTGATCCAGGGCACGCCTGGCCTCGGTGCGCCTTTCCAACGCATAGAAGAGGGCCTCCTCCGCCCGCCCAGAGGCGAACAGCGCCATCGCCCGGATGAACGGCCTGATTCGCGGGAACGGTTCGACGTCGGAATCGGCCACGGAGTCGACGGCGGCAAGCGCCGCCGTCGGGTTGAACCGGTAAAGCTCGATCATCCCGCGTACAACGGCCGAGATTCCGTGGCGATGGCCGGCGTCGTTGTTGGAAAAGAAGCGTTGGAGATCTGGCGGGACGCGATCGTACGTAGCTTGGAGGAACAGGGCGGCCATCTCCACTTCGTTGATCAGCTCTGGATGGCGACGCCCGAGTTCCCGCAAGCCCGATGCAGCGACGTGGACGTTTTGCCCTGAATGTATGCCCCAGAGCGCCTTGGTCATGGTGAAGAACAGGGCTTCGATGGGCGAACCGCTTGTGAGCTGCGTATGGTCGAGGACGATGCTGATCCGGTGGGAATCGATAGGCGAGCCCCAGTACGTCCGAAGGACGGGGATGGCGTTGGTGAGAGATCTGTCGGCTTCCCAGCGGTCGTAGAAGGCCCGCTCCCGCATGTGAATCCTGTCCTGAAAGTGCCTAGCGGTGGCAGCCGCATCGGTGTTGCTTTCAGAACGGATGTCCCGGAGAACCCGGTCCAAGGGATTGGGCTCCGCGGCGTCGCGCTCGGGGACGTAAGGCAGGGCGTTGAGTACCCGCGCAATCCTCTTCCGGAGGATGCGTCGTTCGTTGGGCTTGCTGTGGTTGCCGAAGTAGTCGGCGATGATTGGAGGGTTTATGGCTGCGGTGAGCACTCGATACTGGTCTTCCATGAGGGACACGAATCCCCGACGTTCCAACACGTCAAGCACGTCTGGGTGAATCACGTCCTGTAGCGCTTCGAGTGGGGTGGCACCGGCCAGGGCCATGGCGTGCAGCGCATTGATTTCCTCTGCACCGAGCCCTTCAAGGAGTGTTTCCACGGTGCCGCGGAGGTGGTCATTCCACAGTGCGTCGCTGGTCAGGGCCCAGTTGCCGTTATGAAGTTTCAGCTGGTTGCTGAGTATGGCTGTTTCCACGATGCGCACTATGAGCCGGGGGTTGCCCGCTGATTTTGCCAGGATCCTGGCTATCACGTTGGCATCCGCTGGTGCGCCGAGTGCCTGGGAGATGAGTTCGCCCGCCTGTTCATACCGGAGCGGATTGAGCTGCACCTCTGCTTCCGGGCCACGACTGACGGCAGTTGCCTGGGCACTGGAGTACATTCTGGGTTCGCCCATGGTTACCACCAGCGGACGTCCGGTCCTGGCGAGGGCGGCCTCCAGGACAGCCAGGGATTCGTTGTCGATGAATTCGATGTCATCGACTATGACTACCTGGAGGCCCGGCTTGAGCAGATGGGCTGTGAAGACGTCTGCCACGCCCAGCACGCCAAGGCTTCCAACCCGAACATCCATGACCACCGAATTGACGCCTCCGAAGGCCACGCGTCTGTGCGTACGTAGGCCCGTAAGAAAGTGGACCGTGGCTCCCGACTTTTCCAGACTCTCCGCAACGCGCTTGGCCACGCTGGTTCGACCGCTGCCGGACTGACCAACAATGCGCACGTTGATTCCTCGGGCTACATAGTCCAGTGCCTGCTGAACTTCCTGCTCGAACACCCGTTACCCTCCCTGGCTAACTAACCCCAGTGGGTGGGGGCTGCCGGGGTCGCCATCCCGACAGCCCCCGGTTGCCGGCGCGCATGGGGGACAGCGCAAACGCCGGCAGCTTGACGCCGGACTATGCCGGCAAGGCTGGGTGGGCCGTCGGGGATCAAAAGATCGATTGCCCTTTTGATCCGCTGTGAAGGCCCAAGGAAACGATTGGTTTCCAGGATTGAAGTTAGGCCTCCCGTTTTGCGTCTAGGTGGTGACGGTTGAGCATCTAGGTGGTGAAACGGGCAAAATCCGGGGTCTGGAACTCCCATCTAGGTATTGAAGGCGCAGAAATAGGTATTGCCCCGCGGGCGTCTAGGTGGTGAGAGGGCGGTTTGGGCTGGTCGGTGGGCTGGGTTCGCGTGAACGTCTGGGCGTGGATTCCGCGGGTGGCGGTTCCTTATAAGGAGGCTACGGGGGCTTGGTGAGAAGGCTCCATGGTGGGTGGGGCGTATGTGGATATGTGTTCGAATTAGTTTTTCTATACTCGAATATAGATTCGAATCAGAGGGCAGGGGCGACTAGTTCTCCACGGGGATTGTGGGCAAGTTGGGCTTCCTCAGTCGGCCCCGAACCTACTTCAGATGAGATCCGGCGCGCCCTGGCTACCTGGTTGCTGCTGTTGCTGCGCCCACTTCGGGCAGCGTCCTCACTGGAACGTCTTGATGCCACGGCGTCGCGCATTCGTAAGCATGCGCAATGGCAAACAAGTTGGCTTCGGAGAACATGCGGCCCATAAGGTGAAGCCCCACCGGCTGCCCGTCAACAAGCCCGCAGGGAATGCTCAACGCCGGCATGCCTGTGAGGTTCGCACTAGCAAGCATCCGAAGCGCCGAGGATAGGGACTCCTCGCCACTGGCCGCGGTCAGTTCTGACGTCATTGAAGAAATGCGTGGCGCGATAGTAGGAAGGGTGGGCGAAACCAGCGCAACAACCCCGGCACGGTCCATCGCATCCGCAAGGAACACCTTTAAGTACTCCCGCGCATGCCGCGCCAAGTGAACCTCCTGGCCGGACACAAGCGCGCCTGTCTCGATCATGACCCTTGTGGCGGGAAGGTACAGCTCGGCGGCCGCGCCGAGCCGAGCCCTGTGGTGCTCCACTGATTCAGACAGCGAGATCGCCAGGCTGGCCGGCAGCGCCATGTCCAACTCAGGAATCGAAAGATCAACGATCTCCAGTCCAAGACCGGCGAGGACTGCCAAGGCATCCTCAACGGCAGCGGCAACTCCTGCCGAGACGCTCCAATCAGACCAAATCCTGCGATCAACTCCAAGGCGCAGGGAGGAAGGAAGTCTTTCAATTCGGCCCAACAGGGGGCCGCCCACAAGCTCAAGACCTTTCGCCTCGGCCATGCCGTCCAGCATCAGGGCACAATCCTCGACGCTCCGGGCAATCGGCCCAACATGGTCCAGTGTGTGACTGACGTTGAGCACCCCCGTTGAAGCAACCACACCTGCACTGGGCTTCAGCCCAACCAGACCATTGACCGCGGCGGGATTCCTTATGGAACCGCCCGTGTCCGTACCCAGGGCGCCGGGCGCACTGCCAACGGCAACTGCTACGCCCGATCCAACGCTGGACCCTCCGGCGTACCGCTCCGGATCCCGGGGGTTTCGGGTCGGCGGAGTGCCCTGGCCAAATGCAAACTCGTGCGTTTCCAGCTTTCCGAGGATCACCGCACCGCTACCGCGGAGCTGGGCAACGACGCCGGCATCCGCCTTCGCGAGGTTTCCCTTCAGTGATGCGGAACCGGCCTCGGTCGGAAGGCCCCGGACGTCGATCACGTCTTTGACTCCTAGCGGGATGCCGTGCAGGACGCCGTCGAAAGCGCCTGAACTGGCTAAGGCATCCGCCCTTCGCGCGGCCTCCCTCGCGCCGTGCTCGTCGACGTAAGCCCAGGCACGGGCATAGTCCTCCGTCTCTCCCAAGCGAGCCAGAACGGAGTCAAGCAGCTCTACGGACCCCAACTGCCGGCGTCGTAATTGGCGCGCCGCTTCAGCGATGCCCAGCTCCCATGCCTCACTCAATGCGCCACTTCCTTGTCAACGTCAGCAAGGGACCCGAAGGCCTCACCAAGCGTGTCCATCGCCGCCCTAAAGTCTCCATAGGCGCGTTCCAGCGCTGGCAAGTCTTCGGCCGCCAGCTCGGAGCCAACGAGATTCCGGATGATGTCGAGCTGTTGCTGGGAAAGAGTGGTCCTCATCTGTGGGCCTCCGATGTGAGCTGACCATCACGAACGACGCAAACGCCGTCGACGAAAACAAAACGGACGTCCCTGAAGTCGCCTGCGCTGGCAACCACAACGTCTGCTGGACTGCCGCGTTCCAGCCGGCCGCCACCGGAAGCGAGTCCCGGGATCAGGTCGGCGACGGCGGAAGCCGCCATCGCCACGGCCCCGGCAAGTGAACGGTGACCTGAGGCGGCGACATCCTGGACGGCCGAGATGAGTTCGTCGTGGTGACCGTCGTGGCCGTAGTCGGTGGCGAGAACCGAGATCAGCCCCGGATCCTGGAGCAGGAGGTCCCAATGCTCGCGAGTGGTGACGGTGTGCTTGCGGTGAAGTAGATCGAATACCGACGCCTCCGCGGCCCATCCGGCGTCGTGCCCCAATTTTGCGAGGTCCAGCGCCTCCGCAGGAGTGTGCGAGGGATGGTTGGCATGGGCGGCGACCACTCGGACGTCCTTGTTGCGCGTGTCAGTCATGAGTTCGCGAATCACGCCGCCGGTCGCTGCTGCGCTGTGGACAATTGCGGGCACACCAAATCGAGCCGCGGCGCGCACGCCCTCGCGGATGCCGTCCAAGGCGGGAGTAATGGATGGCAGCACGGTGTCGGCGACAAGCTTCATTAACTCGGTCGCGGTAAAGGCTTCAGCGAGTCCGGCTTCCTCCGCCGCTTCAGCGAGTTCCACGAGGTTGATGGCCTTCACGTCGATGAAACGGCCAAGGACCGCCTCTTTGATCCGTCTTGCCTGGTTGTTGGAGATTCGGATTCCGCTGGCCTTTTCGATCGCGGCGGGAATATAGACCAGATCCTGCCCTCCCCCGCCGAGAGTCTGTCCGCCGCCGAGTTCACCGATCACAATGGCACCGTCTTCGAGCATGCGCTCAACTGTTAGGTCCCCTGCGTCGGGAGGCAGGCCTTTCCCGTCCGCCGTTTCCGCCGCGCGCAGGCAATTGGGCAAATGCGTCGTGGCACCCCGTACGTGCACGGCGTGTCGGCGGTCGGCCTCACGCACGTCATCCATGCTCGCGAAGCCACAGAGGTTAAGGACTGTTGTAGTGCCCGCCAATAGGTGACGGTCCAGATGGCCCATCCAGCGGTGCTCAGGAAGTGGCGGCGCCGCGCTTGGGAACAGGGCACCCGGTGTCACGCCGTGGGTGTGGGAGTTGATGAGCCCGGGCATCACAACACAGCCGGAGGCGTCGATGACTTCGCCGTCGAAATGTGCTGGGAATTCCCACCGCTCCAGGACATCGGACACGCGGCCATCGCGCATCACCACGGCGCCGGGCTCCACGACAGTGCTCCCGTCGCCGGTGACAACGGTGCCTCCCCGAACGAGCGTAGACATTTGTCTCCCTCTGATCTAGATTCATCATATCGAAGTTGCTTCACTATAGCGTCGGCGAACGGGAGTAGGGAACCCCCGATTGGAGAACCATGGAAGAGGCACTATCCCAGCGGGACTTCGTTGGCTACGGCGAAAGTCCGCCTGATTTTTGCTGGCCCGGCGGAGCCCGGGTGGCCATATCTTTGGTCATCAACGTTGAAGAAGGAGCCGAGCGGAGCAGGGCGCGGGGCGACTCAGCAGACGACCTGGGTGCACATTGGATCCCGGCGCATGCTTCAACGGAACGCAACCTCACGCTCGAATCGGCCTTTGAGTACGGTTCCCGCGCAGGCGTTTGGCGACTGCTGCGCATCCTGCGGCGTCATGATGTCAAAGCCACGGCTTTCTGCTGTGCGGCGGCACTCGAGCTTAACCCGGATATCGCGGCCGCGTTGGTAAGGGACGGGCATGAGATCGCCGACCATGGATACCAGTGGGATACACACACGGACCTGACGGACCATGAAGAGTGGGAGAAGATCATTGCCTCGCGCGAGGCCATTTCCGCTGCAACCGGTCGGCAGCCGACCACATGGTATTCACGGGACGGCCTCAGGCCAGGGACACGGAGTTTCCTGGCGGACGAGGGATTTAGCTACGACTCAAACTCGTTCAATGACGACTTGCCGCATTGGGGACACGGACCCGCAAACCCCAAGCTCCCGCTTCTCCCCTACGCAGGGGACACCAACGATTCCGGTCTCTTCAAGCAATTCCCGACGGCGGCGTCCTTCGCCAACCACCTGGAGGCCGCCCTGGACATGATGCTGCACGACACGCGCTCCGGGCCGTCTGTGATGAGTGTCGGACTTCATCCCAGGTTGATCGGGCGGCCAGCCTATGCGGTGGCCTTGGATAGGTTCCTCGAGTCGGCGCGCGCCCAGAAGGTATGGTTCGCGACGCGCGAAGAGATCGTCGGCGCTTGGCGCTCGTCGACTAGTTCTTAAGTTGGGGTGCTGGCTACGACTCTGCGAGGAGTCTGCCCCAGCCTTTGATGGGGCGGCTGGCTCCGGCAATTTTGAGTAGGTGCCAGAGGGTGGCGGTGGCACTATCCACAATGGGGACGCCGAATTCTTCTTCGAGATGGGGCACCAGGTAGCCGGAGCGCAGGTTAGTGCCGATGCAGACGACGGCGTCAACGTCGCCAGTGAAGGCGGGCCGCATCAGCTTTTCGATGTCGCTCCGGCTCAAGCGGGAGATCTCCGGGTTGGTCATTTCCCGGGCCGGGACAGACGTCACCGACACGTCGATTCCCTGGGTGCCATATTCGCGCTGGATACGCTCGGCAATGCTTCCCGGCCCCGGAAATACGACGGCGATGCGGCTTGCCGACAGCGAGGTGAGCGCCTCGACAACGGCCAGCGAGGCCGTTGTGGCAGGTGAGCCTGTGACAGCCGAGAGTTCGGCGCACAGTGCACGATCGCCGTCGAGCCCCGTCCAGGAGCCGGAGGTTCCGTGGAAGGCAACCGCCTGGAGTTCCGCGTCCTTCAAAAGGCCGGGCGCGTCGCCCAGGACGGCTGCACTGACGGTGTCGTCCAGGCTCGGCGGGAGGCGGAAACGGCTATAGTGAACGCCGACGTCGGGCTGTTCCGCGAGGATCGCGGCGGTAAGCGTCTCGGCGTTTGAATTTGTGGACGGAACAAGAATTCCCAGCCGCGTTTCCGGACCGGGCAGGTCGGCATGGGGGTCGCCCACGCCTAGTGGGCCTTACCGAGGGACGGCGGAGTGGAAATCGCAAGCATCACGGCAGCCGAGTTAGTCCGGTTGCTCCACCAGTGCGGTTGTGAGGCGTCATAGGTCAGGCTGTCGCCGGCTTCGAGGGTAAAGTCCTGGCCGCTGATGGTCGCCACGAGGGTCCCGGCCTGGACAATGACGCATTCTTCGCCGTCGTGGGAGTGCGGGACGTGGGCGCCGTCGAAGTTTGCCGGGATGGTCATGGTGACAACGCCGAGCTTCCGCTCCGAGTCCGGAACGATGAGCTCCATGATGATGCCCTGCGACGGGATCTCGATCCGGCGCCGGTCTGCGCGGCGGACGAGCATGTGGTTCTCGCCCTCGTTGGGGTCCGTGAACATGCTGGAGAGGGGCAGCTCCAGGGAGTTGGCGAGGCGGAGGAGGGTGGCAAAGGACGGGTTCCCGATGCCTCGTTCGATTTGGCTGATCAGGCCAGCGCTGACGCCTGCGCGATCGGCGAGTTCCTCAACGGTGAACCGGCCCAGACGTTGTTGCTTGATCATTGCTCCGAGATGGGCGATCCAGAAGTCGCGCTCCAGGGACTCGGCTGCTTCATTGCTTGCTGTCTCCGTCACGACGACTCCTTCACTAGTCCTCGGTTTTCCGTCAGTATATCGAAGATGGGGGTGCCTGGAAGGGTCTTCGAAACCCTTCTTAATGGGCTGAATCTTGTTGCAGTGACTACTGGTGATGGACAGGTTCAAGCGGCTCGCTGCTTGGCAAAACCGACAAGCAAGGAGGCCAGTTCGCGCTCCCAGTAGACAGCGCAACGATCCGCGCCGCGGCTGAACACGCTGGCTGCGTCGGAAAGGCCAGGAGCAGGCAGCCCCACGCTCTTCCCAGCTTCCGCCAGGACGTCCACCACGCGTTGGGTGGCTTCGCTAACGGCATCCGGGCCATGTTGCCCGTGCCGTTTCAGGTCCGCTGCGAGATCCGTGGGTCCCACCCATCCCCCGCCGAAAGCCTCAGACGCGGCGAATTCCTTCACGTTATCCACGGCTTGGTGGGTTTCGAAAAGCACGGTGAGCCTGGGCGTCAGGGAGTAATCCATACCAAAGGCGGAGGAAGGGTTCACCTGCTTGGGGCGAGACCCGAGGGGCGGATACTGCGTGGCGTCGTAGGCACGCTCCAACTCGTCCACCGTGCGAACTTGCGGGAGGACAATCTCCGCAACGCCTGTATTCGCGAAAGCTACGAGCGTGTTTGTTTCAAGATCAGGAACACGCACCGCAACTTGGACGCCGCTGCCGGCAAGTCTCTGGACCACCCCGGCGCATTCGGACACGGTCACAGCGGTTTGCTCCGCGTCGAGGACCAGGAAGTCCACTTTGGTGCGGGCCAGGAGGGCAAGGAGTGTTGGACTGGGGTCGGCGCTGATGAGGCCGACGCTTCGCTGCTCACTCATCGGGAACGAACTCCCAGTCGGCGGGCTTGCTGACTCCGACCACCAAATCGACCGCTTCGTCGCCGTCGTTGGTCAGTCCGTGCGTGGTCCCCCGGGGGATGTAAATGCCATCGCCCGGCTTGGCACGGTACGTCGTGTCACCCAAGTGGACGATGGGCGTCCCCGCCAGCACCACGTAGAACTCCGAGGCATCGGGATGATGGTGGCACAGATGGTGTTGGCCGGGCAGGATCCTCCCCCAACTGACACATAGATCGTCGGAGCCGCTGAGGTCACGGGAGATGAGCGTGCTGACCAGGCCTTGGTCCCGCTGGCCCTGAAGGCCTGTCTTGCTCAGTTCCTGGAACCCCTGCTCGTGGACGTTGTGGACCAGTTTCTTGAGGTCGACGACGGCGGGCCGGCTTTCGCTGTCCAGCCGCGCGCCGGCACGTGCCGCGCCGCTCATGCAACACCTTCAAAGGCCGCGGCGCGTTCCGCCGTCGTATTTTCAACTGACTGTTGCACCGGCGGATGCTCGATCCACCAACGGGCTATTTCCTCGCGCGTGGCGAACCAGACTCCATCTTTGGCCAGGGCGTATTCCAGGAACCGCCGGACGCCGTGGGAGACGCTGGGGCGGCCACCTATCCTCAAGTGCAGACCGACGGACATCATCTTGGGAACGGTCTCCCCTTCGATCAACAGGCAATCCAGGCTGTCCTTCAAGACAGTGAAGAAGTCCTCAGCAGTCCCCAGGCTGCCGTTGCCCCAAAAGCGGGCGTCGTTGGTGTCCCCCGAGTACGGCACCACGAGGTGGCTGTTGGGCCCGGCCGCCACGTGATACGGGAGGTCGTCGGAATAGGAATTCGAATCGTAGAGGAACCCTTCTTCGGCAAGAATTTCGCGGGTATTCTCCGTAATTCCTTCGCGGACATACCAGCCGACCGGCCTCACTCCAGTTGTTGCTTCGATCGCGGAGAGGCTGGCTCGGATCTCGGCACGCTCCTCCGCGGGAGTCATGCCTACGGTGCCACGCCATTTGTAGCCGTGGGCGCAGATTTCGTGGCCGTCGCGGACGATGGCGCGCGCCGCTTCAGGGTTCCGCTCCAGGGCAGCGCCACAGGCCATAACGGTCGCCGGGACGTTGTATTCACGGAGCATTCCCAGATATCGCCAGATGCCAACGCGGCTGCCGTATTCGAAGAAGGACTCCTTCATCAGGCTCCTGCGCGTGGGATCAGCCGACCATCCGCCGAAGATGGAGACGTCCTCGTCCCGCGCATCGCCGGCTTCGATGGAACTTTCCGCACCTTCCTCGTAATTGAGCACAAGGGAGACAGCCACCTTTGCGCCGCCGGGCCACGTGACAATCGGAGGGTTCTCGCCATACCCGATCAGGTCTCGCATTGTGCATCTCCTCGCTGTTCATAGACAACTGCTGCTCGTGGGCATCCGCCGCAACATCCCTGCTGGGATTCAGGGCTGCGAAGCCCGAAAACTATGGGCTGGGGTCCGGAGCACTCACGAACCACAGTCGATTCATTATATTGATGAGGATTCATCTTACAAAAGCCGCCCTTCATAGACCTTTCGATGGGCGGCCAGCGACGTCGCGAGCATGTCCTCAACGTCATCAATCACGTTGCCGTGCGCTGGGCCGATCCACCGGGTGGGAAAAGCAGAAAGTGTGTCTTCAATTGCTTGAAACGCAGTGCTGACGTCAACGAACTTGGTCCAATACAGGGCACGGCCGGTCCCATACGCCGCCTGGTCCACGGTCGGAGGGACGGGCATCTCGCTGGAGAACAGCCGGCACTGGCCTGGCAAATGGACGGGTTCGTCGTCCTCGTCCGGGCCGGGGATGTCGTGGATGTAGGAGAAGCCGTCCGAGACGAACATCATCCCGGCGCCGGAGTCGTGGCCCCACAGCGTGTTTTCCAGATCGCGGATGTACGCGGGCAGGAAACGGAACTCCCTGTCACCAAGATCCAGGACGTCGCCCGCGGATTGAGCCTGCAGCCGGTGACGATATTCCGGGAAATGAAGGGCATAGTCCCGAACATCGCCCACCACAAGGGCGCCCGGATAACGTTCCAGCAGTGCCGGAAGATTGCCCGCGTGCGGGATCTCCGGATGCGTGGGGAAGACGTAATCCAAAGGCCGTCCAGACAAGGCAGCGTCCAGTTGGTCCATCACCGTGGCACGATGCGCCGGGTCCCCCGTGTCCACCAGGATCGTGGCCTTGGAACCCACCACTAGATATGAGGAGACGTGGTAGTGGACTTCCTGGACTTCTCCACTATGGCTTGGAGCGCTGGCCGACAGGCACCCGCCCAGCCAGTGGACGCCGTCGTCGATGATCCGGCCGGCCAAAAGTTCAGGGCTCACTGGACTCCCACCTCCCTGATCGCGGCGGCGAGCGCCGCTGATTCCGTGGCGCACTGTGCCACCCCGATAAACGGCTCGCCGTAGCCAGGACCGATTGCGGTGACTTGCCGCTCGCGGACAACGGATTCGACGTCGGCGGCGATCCCTCGGGTGTCGGCCTCGCTGAACCAGCGGAACTTGCAGAGGCCGTCGGATGCCCCAAGGCCGTCAGGCGTCCGACGATACGAGCCATGGGTGAAGGCATCGGAGGTCAGCAGCGCTCCGGACACTGGATCGAAGATCCACAGCGTGGGCAATAGCCGCATCAGTGGGGAAACGAACTCCAGCTTGATGCCGTCAATGACTTCCACCAGTTGGGAAGTTCCGGGATTGACCATGATCCGTCGCGGCTCGGCCGTGGTCCGCGGAACCGTGATTCCGCCGGTGTACCAAACGGATTCCACGTCGAATCGGGCTTCGATGGCGGGAAGGTTAAGGCAGCACTCCATCTCGGTGCGGGTCAGGACGACTGCAAGCCGCTCCCCCGGCTCAAGCACGGCGTCCAGCTGCGCCAGAATCTCGGTTTCGTGGAGGCGGACGCCTGTGTCCACGAGTACGGAACCGCCAAAGCCTTTGATGACGTAGCAGTTGACGGGCTGAGTGGTGCGAATGCCCGGCGGGCACCAGCTGACGTTCTCATCGACCAGGATGTCGGCGCCCAGCCGGTAGACCCTGTCGCCAATCAGGTCACGTGCGCCCGCGGCGGCAATGGCGCGGGCCCTGGTGCGGGATGGCCCTGGGGGTTGAATGGTTCGGGAATTCACGGTCTTCTCCTCAACCGTGGACTAGGCGCGCGGCGAGGCGACGCCCGCGGATTCCCAAACGGCGATGGCCTCGTCCAGGGTGCAGACGTCGTGCCGCGCCCTCATCACCGTCAGCGCAGCTTCGTGGACCACTGTGTCGTAGGCGCCAACAGCGTCTTCGATGAGCACGGCGTAGAAGTCGTTATGCACGGCGTCCCGCAACGTGGCTTCGACGCAGCCGCCTGTGGAAACACCAACCAATGCGACGGACTCAATGCCCTGGCTCCGAAGCAACAGCCCCAGTTCCGTCCCAACAAATGCGCTGGGGCGTCGCTTGGTAATGATGATTTCGCCCTCTTCCGGTTTGCATTCGTCGCAGAATTCCGTGGCTGGATCGCCTTTGAGGCTGAGCCGTCCGAGGTCGATGGGCCGACCATTAGCAGCCGTGTACAAGGCGCGGAGCCAGGCGGCCGGCGAGCTGCCGCCGTCGGGCAGGTTCTCCACGCGGATGTGGAAGATCGGCACGCCGTTCTGCCGCGCCGCAGCGATGGCGCGTCCGCAGCGCTCGGCGACGGCGGGCATCATGCTGAGGTCGTGGCCGGAGTCGCCGATTGCGCCGCCGGCGTGCACCGCGCCCTGCTGCATATCGATGACAACCAGCGCGGTGGTGGCGGGATCCAGGAGTTCCTGGAGGGTGTCGCGGACCTGCTTGCCGCAAATTTCAATCATGGGTTGTTCCTCCTTGTAGAGGTGGTGCCGGCCGGGTTCGACGACGGCCGGCCGGCACCGAGTGAAGGTCGCCTGTGGCTTTAGCGAAAGTGCTAGCGCCCGAGGGCGTTGAAGTAGATCTGGCCGTTGGTGAGCGGTGTGGCGCCTGAGAGTCCGGTCTTGGCCACCAGGACTCCGCGGGTTTCGACCAGCGAGAGGATCGGGGCGCCGTCGTCCACCAGCGAGGCCATCTTGTTGAGGAGGGTGGTGCGCTTGTCCGTTTCCTTGGCCGGCGTCGCGGCCAGCTCGGCGCGGGCCTTGTCGAATTCGGGGTTCGACCAGCCGGTGGTGTTGCTCGGGGCTCCGGAGCCGTAGAACGCGTAGCTGTAGAACGCGGGGTCCGCGATCACGATCGGTTCGGAGTAGAGCACCGCCTGGTAGCGGCCTTCGAGAAGGGCGGTGGAGAAGTCGGTTGAGCTTGCGACGTTCTGCAACTGGACGGTGATGCCGACTTCTTTGAGCATCGACTGGATGAGGACGGCGGACTTCGCTGCCACCGGACCCGGACGGGTTGCGCTATAGCTCAGGGTCATCGGGAAGCCGTTGGCGTAGCCCGCTTCCGCAAGCAGCTTCTTGGCTTCTTCCTTATTGAACTTGTAGGTGGCTGAACCCTCAACCGTTGGGAAGATGGAGCCAGCCGCTTCGCCGAAGCCTGCATAGGCACCCTTCACCAAGGCGTCACGGTCGATGGCCATCGAGACAGCGTGGCGAACCTTGACGTCGGAGAGCGGACCCGTCTTCGTGTTGATCATCATGGTGTCGCGGGTCTGGCTGGGGCAGTTGAGGACGGTGACGCCGGGGGCCTTCTCCAGCGACTTGTATTGGTCGTACTCGAAGCCGTTGGCAACCTGGACTTCGCCGGATTCAACCAGCTGGCTGCGGGTAGCGGTGCTCTGGACGGCCTTGACCACCACGCGCTTCACGGAGCCGCGTTGGCCCTGCCAGTTCGAGTCCGCCGTCACGGTGAGGGAGGCACCCGGCGTGAACTCCTCCAGTTTCCAGCCCGAGTAGTCGGCGAGGTTCTTCGAAAGCCAGCCGTTCGCCGTCGGGTCTTCTGCGGTGGCGTGTTTCTTGGCTTCCACACTGTCGTGGATGTAGAAGAGGTTGTTCTGCAGGGATTCCTCGGTGTAGGAGGTCAGCCCGGTGGTGTTGAGCTGGATGGTGTGGTCGTCTATCACCTTCACCAGGTTGTCGACGTTGAAGCCGCTGCTCTTCAGCGTGCCCTTCATAACGGGCTGGCGCTTCATGCCGATATCCAGGCTCCATCGGACGTCTTCGGCCGAGAGGGTGTTGCCGTATTGGCTTGTCAGTTTGCGGAGGGTGACCACTATGCCGGTGCCGTCCGCGCTGGGCTTGGCGCTTTCGGCCAATCGGCCGGACACTTCGGTGGACGGGGCCGGGCAGCTCTTGCCGTCGCTGGCGCCCTGCTTGTATTCGAGGAGTTGGGAGCCGAGGCCGCTGAGCACCACGTGGGAGGCGCTGCCGCCCCAGGGCGCCGGCGTGAGGCTGTCCGGCAGGGCGCCGACGGCGACAACAACGTTTTCGATCGCGGCGTTGCCGGCCTGGGGGCTGGCAGCACCGCCGCAACCGACGAGGGAGGTTGTGAGGGCGACGGCGGCGCCCCCGGTGAGTAGACGCAGACTTTTCATGAAGGGGACTCCGTTTTCTGACGGGAGTGGTTGAGTCGCCAGCTAGGACTGGGCAGTCTCATAGCGGTAAGCGCGCTTGTGGCCGGCCCGGATGATGGGCTCCACGTCGCGGATGTTGCTGATGAAGTTTCCATGGGTGGGGGCCACGGAGGTAACACCTAGTTCGTCAATAAGATGAAGAACTCGGTCATAAACTGCATCCGCGTCATTGGCGAAACGCGCCCAGTACAGCGCGCTGCCAGTGAAGAACGCGGCATTTTCGACGGCGATGGGAACCGACAGTTCGCCGGTGGTCAGGCCGCACTCGCCCGGCAGGTGGACGGGGTCTTCGTCGTCGAGTTCGGGGCGGTGCATGTAGCAGAAGCCGTCCGCGGTGAAGAGCACCCCCGCTTCACGGACAAAGCCCCACTGAGTGTTGGGCAGGTCCCTTATGAGTGCCTCGACCACCACGAATTCCTTGCCACCCAAATCGATGCTGTCACCAGGCACCCGCGCGTGCAGATTAGGCACGATCTGCGGGTAGAAGAGGTGGTAATCCCGGATGTCCCCCACAACCTGTACCTCCGGGTATTTCTCCACCAGCCGCGGAAGGTTGCCGGTGTGTGGCAGTTCCGGGTGGCTTGGGAAGACGTAGGTGAGTTGCTCTCCTTGGAGCAATTCATCGAGCGTCCGGGAGATGATGGGCCAGCTGGATGGGTTGCCGGTGTCCACCAGGATTGATGAGTGGTCGCCTTGGACTAGGTAGGTGGAGTTGTGTCCGTGGATCACCCTGTCCGCCAGGTGGAATGGGAGGCAGGAACTCATCCAGGTGACCCCGGGAGCGACTTCACGCGGAAGGTCGGTGCTCATTGTTTCGACTAGATCTTCCATGGCGGTCTCCTATACAAACTGCGGGGTCAGCGCGTCGAGCATGAAGTTCAGGTGGCGGCGGACCACGTCCCGACCTCGCAGAACGCAACCGCGGGACGGGGCGACGATCTCCGGGTCAAGCTCCGCGAACTTGTCCACCAGCCAGTCACGGAGCGGCTCGCAGGTGGACCGCGGGATCCACTCGTACTTCGCGTAAAGGTGGCCGGCTACCTGCTCCACGGTGGTGTTATCCACTGTGGTGGAGTCGATGATTCGGGAACCATCCGGGCTGTCCATAACTCCGTGGGTGAAGGTGTCCGAGGTGAAGAGCGTGCCTGTTTCCTTGTCCCAGCCCCAGAATGTGGGCAGGAGTCGAAGCAACGGAGACTCGACTTCCAGCACGCGTCCCGGCGCTACTTCAATCTCGGCGGCCCGGGCCATGGAATCGCCTTCCTCGGTGCGCTTCGCGTCGATCTGGTGCCGGCGTCCGCGGAGGGCCATGCGGCTCAGGTCATCGAAGGCGTCGAAGGGGTTGATGACGCCGCCGGTGAAGAGCCGTTCGATGTCGAACCGTCCTGCGATTGGCTCGAGGTTGGACACGCAGTCCATCTCACTGCGCGTGAAGAAGATGGAGACTCCGCCGCCCTCGCCGATGAGTGCTGCCAAGTCGTCCAGGATGAGGTCCTTGTGGAGGGCGAGTCCCGAGTCGATCAGGAGGTGGGAGTCGCCCTCAGTCAGGAGGTACGCGTTGGAGGGCTGGAACCCTGTGGATCCCTGCGGGACCCAGCTCACGCGGCCGTCGAGCGGGATGGATCCGCCGAGGACGACCAGCTTGTCGTCATGCAATGAAGTGAACATGTCTTCAATCTATTGAATCTGGCAGGTTTGTCAAGAGTTTCGCCCGCTCCCCCGCGAGATGGCATTTGATGCCAATGTTTCTGCGAATTATTGGCATCAAATGCCATCTCGCGGAGTGGGCGGGAATGGGGAGGAGGCCGGTGAGGGCTGGTGGTCGCAAACTAGGCACGCGTCGTCGCCGCTTGGCGCGGAGAACGCAGGCCGAAGTGCCATTTCTTGGCGTGCAACACGGTGTTGCGCGTTCGGGGGTCCAGCAGGGTGATGAGCGTGTCCAGGAGCACGTAGCCGATCAGGCTCGTGGCGCCCATGATCAGAACGAATCCTTGGATCACCGGAACGTCGCCTTTGAGGACGCCGTCCAGTGACCAGCCACCGACGCCGGGCCACGCGAACACGCTCTCCACGATCGCCGCGCCGCTCAGTGCGGCAGCGAACAGCAACACCATGTACGTCATCAGGGCGCCCCGCACATCACTGAGTGCATAGCGGAATACCTGCATCGGTCTCAGGCCGCAGGCTCGGGCGAACTCGATCTGGGGTGAATTGAGGACTTGGAGCAGGCCCGTTCGCACGGTTTTGCCAAAGGGAGCCGCGAAGAACAAGCCGATTGTGACGATTGGCAAGGCCGCCCTGCTCAGGATGGAGCTGACGGTTGTCCATTTGCCCGCGATCACGGCATCCAAAGCCACGGAGCCCGTGACCCTCGGTGGCGGAATATCGACGCTCGAAAGCATGCCCAGCGGTGCCGGGGCGATGTGCAGCTGCTGGTAGAAAATGAACAGGAGCAGCAGCGCAAGGACAAACTCGGGCATCGCCATCAGAACGGAAACGCCGGCGGTGAAGGTCTTGTCTGCGGCCCGACCGTAGCGGTAGGCGGCCCATGTGCCCATTCCCATGCCGATGAGCAGGGCCAGGAGGAGTCCGGGAACTAGGTAGATCAGGGTGTTCGGTAGTCGGGTCAGAATTTCTGATGAGACTGGGCTGCCGGTGAAGAAGGACTTCCCAAGATCGCCGCTTACCGTGTTGCCGATGTAGTCGAAGTACCGTTCCCAGAACGGCTTGTCCAGGCCGAGCTGTGAGTTGATCCGCGCGATGTCCGCCGGGGTGGCGTACTCACCGAGCAAAGCGACGGCCGGATCGCCGGGTAGCAGCGAAACCAGTCCGAAGCTCAACGTGACCAGGCCAAACAGCAGCAGCGCAGCGATAGCAATGCGGGAAATGATGTAGCGAATCATGCGCTGACCGCCTTCGCTGCGGAGCTGGCGTTCGCTGCGGAGCTGGCGTTCACTGCGGAGCTGGCGTTCGCTGTGGAGCTGTCGGAGTACGGGATGGGAGGCATTGCCGCCGCCATCAGCTTCTGGGTGTAGGGCTGTTGCGGGTTGGACAGGACTTGGTGCGTGGTACCTGTCTCCACGAACTGACCGCGATGCATGACCGCCACGCGGGAGCAGAAATGCCGGACCGTGTCGATGTCGTGCGAGATGAACACGTAGGTGAGGCCCCTCGAGACCTGCAGCTCAGCCAGCATCCGCAGAATAGAAGCACGAATCGTCAGGTCCAGCGAGGACGTGGGCTCATCCAAAACCACCAGGCTCGGGTCCGTCACCAGGCACCTCGCAATGCCTACGCGCTGCTGCTGTCCCCCGCTGAGGTTGGCTGGCCGGCGGTCCAGGAAATCCTCGGAGAGCCCCACCTCTTCCAACGTCGATGTCACCAGCCGCAGGCGTTCAGCTTTGGAGCGGTATTCGCTGGCGCCGAATTGCTTGGCAACAATTAGCGGTTCCTCCACGATCTGCCGGATGGTCAACCGCGGGTTGAGCGAGGCAAAAGGTTCCTGGAAGACGATCTGCCAGCTCCGGCGTCGTTTTCTCAGTTGCCGCTTGGACAATGAACGGATGTCCTCGCCTTCCAGGAGGATGGTGCCTGAGTCGGCCTCGTGGAGGCGGAGGATCAGGCGGCCGAGCGTGGACTTGCCGGAGCCGCTCTCGCCTATGATCCCCAGCGTTTCGCCGCGCTCGACAGACAGGGAAATACCGTCCACCGCGTTCAGGGTGTGGCCTTGCGGAGTCCGGAACGTCTTGCGGACGTCCTTGATTTCGATGATGGGCATCAGGTGCTCCTCGATTCGGAGAGCTCGGTGGGATGCACTGAAGGTGCCGGGACCGCCAGAGCGGGCTCACCGGCGTCGGGCGTTGCTGTCCTCTGACCTCGTCGGTTAAGTACGACGGCGGGAGGCTGGGCGAGTGGGTTGCTCTCGACTTCCGGCGAGCCGGCTTCCAGCCCTGCTTCCGGCGGGCGGGCGTCCAGCGCTGCTTCCGGCGGACCGGCTTCCAGCCCTGCTTCAGCCGGGGCGGCCTCGGGGCGGACCACGGAGTTAAGAAGGGAGACTGTGTAGGGGTCCTGCGGGTGGACGAAGACCTCGGACACGGGCCCTTGCTCCACGATGTTGCCCTTGTACATCACCAGGACGCGGTCGCAATAGTTGGCCACGACGCCCAAGTCGTGGGTGACGACCAGCATCGAACGGCCGCTGTCCCGCGTCAGCCGGGTGAGGGTGTCCAAAACTTGCCGTTGCACGGTGAGGTCAAGCGCCGTCGTCGGCTCATCCGCGATGACCAGCTTGGGGTTGAGGTAGAGCGCCATGGCGATGACCACGCGCTGGGCCATACCCCCACTCAGTTCGTGCGCATACCCACGCATTACTCGCTCAGGGTCGTTGACGCCGGTAGAGGTCAACAACTCGAGGGCGCGTGAGCGGGATTCGCTATCCACTTTGAGGCCGTGGGCCTTGGCGATGTTCGCGAATTGCTTTTCGATGCGGACCACGGGGTTCAATGCACTGAAAGGATTCTGCGCGACGAAGCCAATGTCCTTTCCACGGAGCTGGCGGATTTTGCGGTCCGGCATATTGCTCAGCTCGGTGCCGTGGAAAGTGACGGTGCCGTCGGTGACTTTGCCCGGCGGCATCAGCAGCTTGATGACCGAGCGCACCACAGTGGATTTGCCTGAGCCTGATTCGCCGACTATGCCGACAATTTCATTGCTGCCGACTTCGAAGGAGATCCCATGGAGGGCCCGTGTGACCTTGTCCCGGGAGTGGAATTCCGTCACCAGGTCCTTGACGTGAAGTCCTGTCATTACCGAACACGCTCCACTCGCTCGATCTTGTTTTCTACGGCTCCGGCGATCACGTTCAAGGAGGCTATGGCCAGCAGCATCGCGGCCGTTGGGAACGCTGCCGCCCACCATTCGCCGCGGATCAGCATGCTGACGCCGTCGTTGATCATGGCTCCCCACGTAGGTGTAGGTGGTTTCACACCCACACCAAGGAAGTTCAGGGCCGCGATGGTTCCCAGTGCGTTGGCTGCTGTCAGTGTTGCCTGGACCAGGACCACTCCGTAGGCGTTGCGGAAGATGTGGTTAAAGGCGATCCGCACGGGTGAACAACCGATGGCTGCTGCCGCTTCCACGTAACGCGCAGAGCGAAGAGTCATGGCTGAGGCCCGGGAAAGGCGGACGAAGCGAGGCGCAGCGACGACGGCGATAGCCAGAATGACGTCGGTGGCGCCACCGCCCATGAGTTTGATGGAGACGACTGCGATCACGATGATCGGCAGGGCTGCGAAGGCGTCGATCACACGCATTATGGCGTCGCCGATGCGGCCGCTGGTGGCGAACAGGCCTAGTGGAACGCCGACCACCAACGACAGCGCCGTTGCTGCCAGGGCGATGGGAAGGTCGAGTTTAGCGGCCTCGATGGTTCGGGAGAAGACGTCCATTCCGTTGCCGTCGGTGCCGAACCAATGGATTCCGTTGGGCGCAATGCCAATCGCGTTGGTGTCTGGGCGGAACGGGTCGTGGGGCAATGGGGCGAAGAGGGCCAGGAGTGGCAGCCCGACAATGACCGCCACCGCAATAGCGGTGAGCACGGTGCTGGATTTGTTAGTCAGGAAGTTCCGGCTGCGGCGGGGCCAGCCAGTGACGCGCAGCCCTGGGGAGGTTCGTGGCAGTCCTTGAATGCTCATGGGACCGCCTTAGGATGCCGGCTCACAACATATTGAAGAGGAGCCGGGGTGAAGACTGATTGCTGATGCATATGCAGCTCCCTTGAAGTCTCATCACTTTATTGAATGGACTCTAGCGCCAAGTGTGATCTATTGCACCCCCTTTTGAGGAAATCCTTCTATCCGATGCACGACTTTGTGGGTTGTGCGGGTTGGTATGCCATTTCTGCAGGCTCGCCGAGGGGCCCAATAGAGGCAACGTGCGAGCTTGGAACCCGTTGACAGGGCGCTGAAGCATCTTCAATATAGTGAGTAAAGTGCCGATCTTGATGAAGCATGGTGCTGCCATTGGCGCCAGCACTCCGCACAAGACGAAGAGGATGGACAAGAGCGATGCCTGATTTTGAAGAACTGACCGCTACGGCACCTGCCAAGACTGAGAACGCTGGGAAAGGCGCGCGTGGTAACCAGGCCGCCGTCGGGAACGCGGGCGTCGGCGGGAGCGCGAAGCAGCCCGTCCCCCAAAGCCAGCCTGCCGCCGGCGGGAGCGCGAAGCAGCCCGTCCCCCAAAGCCAGCCTGCCGCCGTCGGGAACGCGAAGCAGCCCGTCCGCTATCTGCTCCACGACGGCGAACTGGTTGAGTACGCAGACGCACGCTTGCACGTTTTGAGCACCTCGTTGAAGTACGGCGTCGGCGTTTTTGAAGGATTCCGCGCGTACTGGAGCGAGGACGAACAGCAGCTTTACGCTTTCCGCGTCGCCGACCACATGCGTCGCCTGGTCGACTCGATGCGGGTAGTGGAGATCGACGGGCCACAGGACATTGGCCTCCTCAGCGAGCAGTTGCTCGGGCTGATCCGGGCCAACGAATTGCGCGGGAACCTGCATATGCGGGCGCAGGTGTTCGTCGATTCCAAGGACGGCAAGCCAGAAGACACTGGTCCGTCGACGGTATTTATGGCCGCGATTCCCATGGGCAATTATTTTGGCGCCAGCGGCTTGGACGTGCAGATCAGCAGCTGGGCCCGTTTGTCGGATCGCTCCATGCCGCCGCGCGTGAAGTCGATAGCGAATTACCAGAACGGCCGGCTCGCACTGCTGGAGGCTAAGCGGAACGGCTACGACGCCGCGCTGCTGCTTACGGAGAGCGGTCATGTTGCCGAGGGCGCCGGATACAACGTATTTATGGTCCGCCAGGGCAGGCTCTGCACTCCCCCGGTCACAGAGAGCATCCTTGAGGGCATCACACGGGACAGCGTCCTGCACCTTGCCCGCACCGAGCTGGGGATCGACGTGGACATCCGGCCTATTGACAGGACTGAGCTGTACTCCGCGGACGAAGTCTTCGTGTGCGGCAGCGCGGCCGAGGTGAACCACGTGAAATCGGTGGACCGCACCGTCATCGGCAAGGGCACGGCCGGCGAGGTGACGCAGAGCCTGCAGGAGCTGTACCAGCAGGCTGTCCGTGGTCGCGTCGCTGCGGACCAGGGCTGGGCGACTCCGGTCTATTCGTCCTAGGTCGGGAGCTTCCGATGAAGAAGATCGACACGGTGCACCACGGTTGGGTGCATGAAGGCACGGGCCGGGAGGCTGTGCTGCGCGAACAACTTCCGGGCGACATTGGCGCCCGCGAAACCGCCGGTCACGGCTCCGAATCTAGGCACGACGTGTCGGCTGCCCCAAAGCTCGCCCGCGTCAGCTACGAGCACACCTCCCTTTCCTTCGACGCAGCTGTTGCGCCGGTCCTCACTGTGGACCAGGGCGAGCAGTTCTGGATGGACGCGCGGAGCCTGCTCACCGGCGGGCTATTTGAGAGGACCGGCGAGTACGAGAAGTTGTCCATCCCGGTCACCGGTCCGATTGCCGTGCGTGGGGTGAAGCCGGGAGACCTTTTGCGCGTGGACATCCACGAAATCCGGATCGCCGACCGCGGTGCGATGGTCACCATGCCCGGCAGGGGTGGCTTCTCCGGTGGCCTGGGCCGTGCGGGTCAGGCATTGGAGATCGTGGACGGCCACGTGGTTTTCGACGACGGCATCACTGTCCCGGTCCGGCCGATGGTCGGGAAGATCGGCGTCGCCCCCGTTGGTGAGCGTCCCAACTCCAGCACCGTGGGAATCCATGGCGGCAACATGGACTGCAAGGACGTGATGGCGGGTGCCGCCGTCGTACTTCCTGTCCAGGTTGACGGGGCGATGCTGTACGCGGGCGATCTGCACGCGGCGCAGGGCGACGGCGAGTGCTGCCTTACCGCTGTGGAGGTTGAGGGCAGCGTGCGGCTGTCCTGCCGCGTGGTGACGGACCCGCTGGTGTCCGGTTCCGTGAAGTCCGACGGCGACACTCGGCGTCCGGTGGTCCTGTCCGGTGGGCAGGTGATCACCATTGGCGACGGGGACTCGCTGGATGAGGCGGCGCGGCTCGCTTTGGACGACATGCTGGCGCTGCTGCAGGCGGATCGTGGTTGGTCGCGTGAGAAAACGGCGATGCTACTGAGCGCCGCGGCGGATGTTTCTGTTTCGCAGCTGGTGAATGCTCGTATGTCCGCCAAGGTGACTTTGGCTTCCCGTTATTTCCGTACGGCCCCTTTTGCCCTTCCCTCTTCTGATACGAATGCGCAGGTTTCGAATGTTTGATCTTCTTCTGACAAATGGCTTGGTAGTTACTCCGGCTGGGGCCAAGCGCCTGGATATCGGAATTGCTGAGGGCAAGATTGCTTCGCTCCGGGAACCGGGTTTCGGTTCGCTGGATGAGGCGCGCCGGGTTATTGACCTGCAGGGGCAATTGGTGGTTCCGGGTGGTGTGGACCCGCACGTGCACACAAACTCGGTGCTGCCAACGGCTGCAGAGAGCGGCATTATGTGTTTCGGCCCGGACCGCGTGAGTGAGGGCGCGATTTATGGCGGTACTACTACTCTGATTGATTTTGCGCATTGGAAGCCGGGCGACGAATTGTCGGAGTCGTTTGCGCGGAAGTCAGCGGAATGGGCTGGTTCAACGTACACGGATTATGCGCTGCATGGGACGTTCAAGGAGCCGGAAATCCCGTTTGAGGTTTTGGAGCAGATTCCGGATGCGGTTGCCGCCGGGCATGGCAGTTGGAAAGTGTGGATGACAAATACCACGCCCACGCGGCCCAGGCAGAAGACGGACCTCGGAAATATGTGGGGCCTGATGGAGCAAACCGCGGCCGCGGGAGCGATGCTGGCGGTTCATGCCGAAGACGACGACATTGTTATGTACTCGTATAAGAAGCTGCAACATCAGGGCAAAATCGGCATCGAGTACATGCATCACGCCCACAACAATTTGTCCGAGAAGCTGTCCTTCCAGCGGGCGATTACTTTGGCCGAGCACGTGGGCGCGCCGATTTATTTGATGCACGTGAGTGCCCGCGAGGGCGTGGACGCGATCCGCGAAGCCCGTGGCCGGGGTCAGGCTGTTTATGGAGAAATCCTGCCGCATTACGCCTATTTCACGGCCGAGGATTACAAGCAGGAGAACGGGGCGATTTACCACACGTACCCGTCGTTGAAGTCGGAGAATGACCGGGATTCGATGTGGGAGTCGTTGCTCAGTGGTTCGTTGTCTACCTTGGCCACGGACGGTGTGTGCACGGACCTGGATGTGAAGACGCGCGGCAAGACCATTCTGGACGCGACTGGGGGGCATGCCGGCGTCGAGATGCGGATGGCTGTGGCGTACACGGAAGGCGTGGCCAAGCGTAGCCTGGACCTGACACGATTTGTGGACATCACCTCAGCGAACGCGGCGAAGATCATGGGCCTGTACCCGCAGAAGGGCGTAATTGCTGTCGGTTCGGACGCGGACTTGGCCGTGCTGGACACCACTGTGGATCGGCGTGTGACTGCCGCGGACCTGCACGAGGCGGACTACACGCCGTGGGAAGGGTATCGGGTTGCTGCCTGGCCGAGCATGACCGTGCTGCGCGGGACTGTGGTGGTTGAGGATCGGCAACTCAAAGCCGGTCCGGAGGGAACGCTGCTGAAGCAGAAGGTGTCCACTGACGTGTTGAACCGGCCGGCTTGCTGAGGCGGCAACGGTGACGACGACGGTTGGTGAGAAATCGACGGTAGGCGACGTGCCGGCCTCGGACGTTGACCGTTCGACGGCGGCTGTGCCGCTGGTGCTGCGCGTATCGGGACCTGATCGGATGACGTTGGAGGCACGGCTCGGCGAGGCCGAGCTGCTGGCCCGGCTTGAGGCCACCAAAAGCGGTGGTGGTGGCGTCCTGATCACTCGCCTTGCACATGACCAATTCACGGTAGAGGTGAGTGATGAGGTCCCGTTCGGAGTGACGTTGGAAAGTTGTGCGATGAAGGGCAGCGACGGCATCGCGTGTGAGCGGTAGCCGCAGCTAGGGCATGAAGGCTCCCTGCGTATCTTGGACGGAGGGAGCCCTCATAGCGCCGTGGCTAGGTGTTCGGGCCTGTGCCGTCAGAGGGGTGGCTGTTGCGCAGGCTGGACCTCGGTGGCTGAATGCAGCCGCCACAGGGGTATCCAGGCGATTGCAGCGGCTGCGGTGGCGCTAAGGACGATGGCGCCCACCCAGAGTGATGGTGGCCAGCCGATGCCTCGGGCCACGGCCATCCCCACCGTTTGTCCCACCCAGACCAGGGTGATGATTCCTGCGGCGACAACAGGCAGTCTGTGGCGAACTTGGGCGGCGGGAAGCCTGGACAAAGCAAGATCAGCGAGTAGTGCGGCGGCTGTCGCACCGGCGGCTCCACTGACGGGGACTGTGTGGAAGTCCATCATGGCTACGCACAACCAAGCCGATGTACCGACCAACAGTGTGACGATGCCCCGAGGGGGACGTTGGCTGGAAACAGCAGTGAATGAAAAGGGAACAACCAGCACGGCCGTGGTTAGCAGGTAGGAGGCCAAACCGGCGATGAGATCCAGTTCTTCCTTGTCATGGCCCGGCGTTCCCTCGGGTATGGGGAGGTAGGAGTGGGTGGGGGCCACCCTGATGAACGCGGATGCGTAGATCAGGAAAAACGAAACTAGGGCGGTCATCAGGACAACAGACATCACCGCGGGGGCTGTCCACCTGATAGGTCCCCGGCCCGCTGACAAGCGGGCGCTTCTAACGCCCGTGCCGAGGATCAAAAGTCCACCCGCGCCGAGGATCAGGTGCGTCGGGCTAACCAACGCGTCTATGGCTACTTCGATCCCGAACACCTGGTGCCAGGCCATATCCAAAAGTCCGCCTACGCCGAAAGTAACGACGCCGGCCACTGTGAGCCGATACGCGGTGGGGACTGCGCTGATCCACGAGGTTCCGGGCGTGTGGTTGCGCCAGACGACGACGCCGGTCCACGCTGCTACCGCGACAAGTCCTGAGTAAAGGACGGCATGCCACGGTGTGAAGAAGGTCTCGGGCGCGGGCCTGTTTACGTGTGTCCAGCCATCTCCAAAAGAGGCGATGACCAGCCAAATGCCCAAGACCTGCGTCACGATATCGGCGGACTTCAGAGTGCCCTTCGATTGCTGAATCGCCGTCATTGGAGACCATCTCCTTTGAGCTTTGCTTTTCCGAAAATAGGCGTGGCGGGAAGGGTCAGGGTCCCGAGGCGTCTATTTACAGATTAGTGAGCGCGGCTCAAGAGGGGCAGAGGCCCCGGAAAGACAAAGTAGGGCCGGTTCAAATGAACCGACCCTACTTTCTTATGAATCCGAAAGGCTTAGAGTGCCCGGATGTTCACGGCCTGCGGGCCCTTGGGACCCTGCTCGACGTCGAAGGAAACGTGCTGGTTCTCTTCGAGGGAGCGGTAGCCGTTGGACTGGATAGCGGAGTAGTGGGCGAAAACGTCCTGGCCGCCATCTTCGGGGGAGATGAAGCCGAAGCCCTTTTCGGCGTTAAACCACTTGACGATACCTGTAGCCATAATTTCTGTCCTTACTGAAGGTGGAGGTGGCTCCCGACTTTCGGGCCTCCGGGTGTGTGAGTGTTCTCAACAACCGCTACTTCAGAAAGACACGGCCGAACGGACCGCACGTACTACCTGAACTACCAAATGCCAGACACAACAACGTTTACGAGTTTACAGGGGATTGAGCGATTCGCCAGAGTTTCGATCCCCTGTGTGGAAAACAAAAGGTTAACAGATGGCCGTCGGGCGCCGCTGGCCCCTAGCCGCAGCCGCCCCACTCCCCTATCCTGCAGACAGCTCCGAGCCCAGCCACTCCACACGAGGAGAACAGCACATGCAGATCCCCAAACCGTCCGAAGCCGACAAGGAACACTTCCGCTCGGTGCTCCCGGATAACCCTGAGGTGATCGTCAAACCCATGTTCGGTAATCTCGGCGCCTTCGTGAACGGCAACATGTTCGCGGGACTCTTTGGACCCGCCATCGGGGTCAAACTTTCCCCGGAGGACAAGGCAGAACTCGAGGCCACGGAACGAACGAGGCCCTTCGGCCCGGAAGAGCGGCCAATGGGCGACTACGTCGGCTTGCCCGAGGTATGGAACGCCGAAGGTGAGGGGGACGAAGCCCGCGCCAGGTTCTGGGTGGCGAAGGCTTTCGAATACGTTGCGCAGCTGCCGCCAAAGGCTGCCAAGAAGTAGGGCCAGCCCCCTAGCCTGGCCAACAACAAAGGCTGGAACAACGACGGCGGGCATACGTTGCCTCCGAGGCTGCGGTTATCGAGGGCGGGCGTCAACCGTGCACTGAACCTCGCCTCCTGCGCGGCCTTCACGCGCAAAGTTCACTGCCGGGACTGCGGTTGCTACAATTGCTACGGAGGTAACCATGACCACAATCCCGCATCGGGAACTCCGCAATAACAGCAGCAAGATTCTCGAACGCGTTAAAAACGGTGAAACCATAGACGTGACTAATAACGGCGAGATTGCCGCGACACTCATTCCCCCGTCGGTCTCGCCCTTCGAGCGCCTCCTCCAGCAGGGCGCCGTCCGCCCTGCTACGCCCGGACCAGTGGACTTCACTCTCGTGCCGCGCGCCAAGAGCGACATGGCGACTGCGGATATTTTGGCAGATCTACGCGGGGATCGATGATCACATACGTCGACACGTCGGCTGTCTTGAAACTTGTTGTTGACGAACCCGAATCCGCTTCCCTTGCCGAGCACCTGTCGACGGCGAGCGCCTCAGGACATCGTTTGGTTGCCTCGATGCTCCTCTACACGGAACTTCACTGTGCCGCGCGGCGGCGACGTCTTTCTCCGGTGCCAGTGAATCAAGTGCTGACCGCCATAAACCTCGTCGATGTGGCACGCCCTGATTTGATGTACGCTGCGGCGCTTCCAGGGAGGTTGAGAAGCGCGGATGCCATTCATTTGGCGACGGCTATTAGACTCCAGAGCGATGTTTTGGTTGCCTACGACATCGAACTTTTAGCTGCGGCGGTAGACGCAGGCCTCACGGTTCTATCACCAGGAATTTAGTATTAGGTGTCTGCTTAGCTGAAGTGCGCGGAGGTATGGCCGATTTGTGGCTGCAGATGCGGCAGGCGGGCGTGGACTATCCGAAGAAGTTCGGGCAGTTCCAGGACTGGTTCAGCACAGATTATGCCTGCGTTGAATATCTGGCAGGGCTGCGCTGGCCGGAGGGGTTCGTCTGCCCGAAGTGCGGCAGTCGCGCTGGTGAAGTTCGGCCAGCGCGTCGTCGCCCCCGGCTCCATGATCCGCACCGACGGGGCGCGGCAGCTGCGCCGCTCGCTGGAGAAGGACCTCGTCATCCCCCGTGACACGGACGAGGAATAGTCAAGGCTGTAGATCGGGGACGTCAGCCTGTACTGTCTCTACTTGCGTGAGGTCTGGGCAGAGCCCGGGAGCCAGCGCTGCCCCGCTGCGGAAGGAACCTGGGGCTGGGTCTGCACCGCTGTCCGACTCACCCTGAGGATGGAGAGGGGGTGAGCCATGTGGCCGGAACCCTCCTGAATGCTGGTGATGAGATCGATGTCGTCGTCAAGTCTGCCAAGCCGTTCGGGCTCTTCGTTGAGTCTGATTCTGGTGTGCAAGGCCTCGTCCGCGGTGGCAGTGCTGCGGTGGGCGCGACCGTGCGCGTGCGCGTCATCGAGTTCGACGCAGCCGAATCACGATTCAGCGCGATGCTCATCGACTGACAAGTTGGCCCGGTCGGCTATACAAGCCGGCCGGGTCAGCCTTTCGAATGAGCGACCGCCACTTCAGCTAAGCAGATACCTGTGAGCTGAACCCGCAGCGCGGCCCGCCCCGCAGCCTTGGCCCTGTCGGCTATGACCGAGCCGAGCTTCCGTGGCCCATCGGATGCCCTAGTGGCTGCATGCCATTCCCGAGCGACCTTGCTCTCGCAGCCTGACCAAACCACCTCCCGCAACACCACCCCCGAGCGTACAGTTCTCCCATGGAACCGAAGCGGGTTATCCTCCTCCCTGGTAGTGTCCTTCCCGCAGAGCCGGCCTATGGCGCACTGATCAACGCGCTGGGTCCGGACGTCGACGCGGTCGCCAAGGACCTGGAACTCTATGCACCCGACGAACCACCACCCGGCTGGAGCCTCGACACGGAGATAGAAGGTGTGCTCCGCGAAGCCGACTCCCGCGGTTGGGACACCTTCCATCTGGTCGGCTACTCCGGCGGCGGCGCTGCCGCCCTCGCGTTCACGGCCAAGCATCCGGAGCGGCTGGAGAGCCTCGCGCTTCTGGAGCCCGCGTGGGCTGGAAGCTGGGATTGGAGCCCTGCCCATAGGCAGCTGTGGGAAGACTACGACGAGCTGGATCTGCTTCCCCCGGATGAGTTCATGGCCGCCTTCATGCGGTTGGGTGTAAAGCCCGACGTCGTTCTGTCGCCTCCGCCGCCCGGCAGCCCGCCGCCGTGGATGAGCAAGCGGCCAGCCGGCATCAGGGCGTTCATGCGGACGTTCAAGAACTACGATCTCGACCGCGAAAAGCTGGCATCATTCCAGCGCCCGGTGTTCCTGGCGCTCGGCGGGCTCAGCAACCCGGTGGATTACGGCGAAGTGGCCGAGCGACTGTCGAAGGTCTTCCACAACTTCCGCCTCGAGGTATTCGAGGAACGCCACCATTTCGACCCGCCGCACCGGATTGAGCCGGAACGGCTAGCCGGGTTATTGCGCGAGCATTGGAAGCGCGCCGAGGCCCGTCATGGAACGTGAACAGGGCCCAGTAGATGAACCGTCCAACGAGGTCCACACTCTCGTCATCGGCGCCGGCCAAGCAGGCTTGGCCACGAGCTACTGGCTCAGCCAAAAGGGCGTGGAACACGTGGTGCTTGAACGACGGCCCGCTCTGGGAGGCGCTTGGCAGGACCGCTGGGACGCCTTCATCCTGAACACGCCGAACTTCGCGACCGACCTGCCCGGGATGCCCTACACAGGTCCCGAGCCTGAGGCGTTTATGCCTCGCGACGATGTCATCGCCATGTTCCGCGAGTACGCGAGCAAGATCGACGCGCCCGTCCACACAGGTACGGATGTCACGCGGGTCTCGGCGGCTGACGGAGGCTTTAGCGTGGAGACCTCCCGCGGTTCCTGGCACGCTGGCAACGTGGTGCTCGCGACTGGTGCCTACCAGGTTCCGAAGATCCCTCCCCTTGCGGCAAAGTTGCCAGACGGCGTGATGCAACTCCACACGCACCACTACCGGAATCCGGAGCAACTGCCTGACGGTGCCGTCTTGATTGTTGGCACGGGCCAGTCCGGTGGCCAGATCGCTGAAGAGCTGCAAGCCGTCGGCCGTGAAATCCATCTGGCCGTCTCCATGTGTCCCGAGGCACCCCGCCGCTATCGCGGCAAGGACATCATGTATTGGCTCCTGAAAGCGGCCAAGGAAGGGCCCGACTACGGCATCAACGCACTCAAAGTGGAGGCACTGCCTTCCCCCGCCGCCCGCTTCGCGTGCAACCCGCTCGTCTCCGGCACCGACGGCGGACACAACATCCACCTCAGGGATTTGGGCCGCCGCGGCATGCACCTGCATGGTCACCTAGAAGGAGTCGACGACGGCGAAGTCACCTTTACCGACGACCTCCCTGAACGCTTGGCTGCTGTGGAAGCCGGTTTTGGTTTGCGCATGCTGGGAGCGATTGAGGCGTACATTGCGGCTGCTGGCATTGACGCAGCCCCGCAGTCGCCGACGCAGGTTGAGGACGATTGGTTGCCTTCCGAGCCTGCGCGTTTGGACCTGGCAGCGGAGAACATCAGTTCGGTGCTTTGGGCCACCGGCTATCGACTGGATCTGCGCTTCGTGGACATACCGGTCCTGGACGACTGGGGCTATCCCAGGCATTCTCGGGGAGTTACGGAGCATCCGGGACTCTATGCTGTTGGATTGCCTTGGCTGACGAGCCACTACTCATCACTGCTCGGCGGGGTGGGTTTGGACGCGGAATACGTCGCGGAGCGAATTGCGGGACTTTGAAGTCTTTCGCCAAGCTCCAGAGGAACCGAGCGAACATTTGCGGACGGTGAAGCCGAGAGTTAGCGATCTTTAGCGGCGTCCCCGACGCCTCGATCGTTCAGCAAAAGCATCCAATGCCGCGAGTATTTCATGCGCGACAACGTCGGCCGCATTTGAACTTGTCGAAGCCCTTCACCGTCGCCGGGCCGCTCTAGACGGTCGGGAAACGCCTCAACTATTTCACTTAGGGGTCTAAGTGAAAAGATCCGTGCTCGATGTTTGCAGTACTCCCGGAGGAGGCGATGCCGCCCCGAAGTCACTCAGGTCGCCTCGACTCGTCCTCCGCGGATAATGCCTGTGAACACCTTTAGACTCCCTCGAACACATGGGGCATTCATAGGTTTGCGTCATTGGGCCACCGCCGCCGCGGTAGCGAACACGTCTGCAGGCATCTGCCGATGAAGCTTCCACGTGATCGAGATCGGTCGCGAGCCCAAGTGCTGGACGTAGTCAAGTTGTCCAAGGCATGTGTACGGAACCGTCAGACCTGTTTCGTCTTCCGCAGTCTCTCGGGTGAACAGGACAACATGTGACCCGTGAGCCACGCGGTCAAGGTACCTCCGGCCTGTTTTGCTTTCCGGCGACGTCGCGTTCTGCGACTCCCAGTGGAACCGCTCGGGGCTGATCGCATAGTCCTGGTACATCGTGGTGGCTGAGTGCTTGCGATCGTCCTTGTTCAGGGTCACGAAGAAGGCGTCCGTCGATGTCGCCGGGCACCAGGCCACGCCCTCCCTGTGTTGGACATTCTTGCCGAGCTCTAGGGACCCGAATTGAAGGGCTGCAAGGACTTCTTCACGTCGATAGGTGGCGTGCGAGAGCAAAGGAATGTGCTGAAGTCCGACTCCTAGTCCCTTCGCAGCATATTTGGATCCAGCCACGCCAAGCTTCACAAGCTGCTGAATCTCGCTGCATACGAACCGATAGTGACGCAAATGGTCCAGTCCAGCATCGTAAGATTCAAAACCGCCGGCATCATCCCAGAGTGTGTAGAACAGCATCCGAGCGAAAGTTTGCTCACGCAATCCGAGCTCCGCGTAACGGGGCGCGTCGCCGCTCACGAGCATCGAGTACGCTTCAGCACGTTCGGGGTCGTCCACGTGGATCAGAGCAGCCATTCGACCCAGGAGGTTCTTCTCAGCGTCGTCCGCTTGGCTTATTAGCTGGTCCCTGATGAAATCCTCGGCTGGGGATTTCGAGAGACCAACGCGATGATTATCAAGGAGCCCGGCCTGGCGCAAATAGCCCGTCCACGAATCCTTTGTCGAGCGGTAGATGGTCTTGATGTCGTTGCCCGACCGCCGAAGATAATGTTCCAGTTCTGTCTCTGCATAAGAAGCGATGTCTTGCACAAGCTGCACGCGGTTGAAGCGAAGCTGGGCCTTTATGTTGTCCAATACGACTTTCTGGGCCACCCTATCGAGCACGATCTGTGATCCAGAGGGCAGAAAGGGAAACTCGTCCTCGACGGCTTTTTCGAGTTCCTTGCGACCGTAGCCTGTGAGCGCCCGGTAACGGAGATCGAAGCGGAATTCACGTCGTTGTTGGCCGATGAAATCCATCACCGTCAACACAGCTTTGTCGTCGGCTCGACGCAGTCCCCTGCCAAGCTGCTGCAGGAAAACAGTAGCACTCTGAGTTGGCCGGAGCATCAGGATGGTGTCCACCTGCGGGATGTCCAGACCCTCATTGAAAAGATCAACAGCAAAAATGCAGTTGACCTCCCGACGCCGAAGCTTTTCCAGTGCGAGCCGGCGGTCGTCGTCGTTAGTTGTTCCGTCGACAGCCAGCGATCTGATACCGGCACGGTTGAAGACTTCAGCCATGTAGTAGGCATGTTGAACAGAGACACAGAAGCCGATCGCACGCATGTGCTCTGTGCTAGTCACTTTGTCCCGTAGCTCGCGAATGACCTTGGCCGCACGAGCATCGTTGCCTGTATACAGCCGATCCAGCTGGGCGGCGTCGTAATTGCCGCGTTTCCACTCGACCTGACGCAGGTCAACGTCATCCGAGACGCCGAAATAGTGAAACGGGACCAGCAGGTCGGCGTCGAGAGCATCCCAAAGCCGCAATTCGCTTGCCGTGCGGCCTTCAAAGAACTGCTGCGCCACGTTGACACCGTCGCCGCGTTCCGGCGTTGCGGTCAGTCCGAGGAGCTGCTGCGGCTGGAAGTGAGTCAAAAGCTTTCGATAGGTGGGTGCCATTGCATGGTGGAACTCATCAATCACCACGACGTCGAAGAAGTCCGGCTCCAGCTGCTCAATTCCCAGGACATTAAGTGACTGAACGGACGCGAAGATGTGCTTCCACTCGGACGGTTTGTGGTCCCCCACATACAACTCGCCAAAGGCGCCATCCTGCATGACATCCCGATAAGTGCGGAGCGACTGCTGGAGAATTTCCTGACGATGGGCGACGAAAAGGAGCTTAAGGTCACGACCCGCCGCCTCACAAAGACGTCTGTAGTCCAGAGCGGCGATGACGGTTTTGCCAGTGCCTGTGGCGGCAACAAGAAGGTTCCGGCTGTGCCCTTTCAGGCGTTCAGCCTCCAAGTCTTCAAGCATCTCCTCCTGGTGGAGGTATGGCTCGACCTCAAGACCTGTTGGCGCGTCCGTCACGGCTGTGCGCTTGCCACCGTTGCGTTCCAGTGCTGCATCCAGCTTCTCGCCGTCGCGGTCCGGGTCGTAGCTCTGGAAGGCCCGCTGTTCCCAGTAGCTGTCGAAGGTCACCTCAAATTTCTTGAGAAGAGCGGGCGTGGCCACAGAGCTGAGTCGGACATTCCACTCCAGGCCGTCCAACAAGGCGGCTTGGCTGAGGTTGGAGCTTCCAACGTAGGCTGTGTCGAAACCCGAATCACGACGGAAGAGCCAGGCCTTGGCGTGGAGACGGGTTGCCTGGGTTTCATAGTTGATCTTTACTTCCGCGCCGTAGCGTCTTACGAGCTCATCTATGGCACGGCGTTCCGTGGCGCCCATGTAGGTGGTTGTTATTACCCTCAGCCTGCCACCACGTTCGCTGAGCTGTTCCAGTGCCGGTTCAAGGAGGCGCAGGCCGGTCCAGCGGACGAAGGCGCATAGAAGATCTACGGTGTTGGCGGATTCAATCTCTGTGCGGAGTTCCGCTGCAAGGTTGGGATCGTCTTTGCTGTTGGTGAGGAGTGCTGAGTCGCTCAGCTTTGTGGTAGGGCGGCGGAGGTTTCGGCGCTTGAGCTTGTCCGGACGGTGGAGGGATTGAAGCTGGGTGGGGCCTTCTACGACCCTGTCTTCGTGCCGGAGCTCTTGGAGCAGGCGGTTGGCGAGGTCGACGCGTTCGCTGGGCTTCGCTGCCGTAAGGGTTTGCCGTACTGCTTCCGCGACGTGGCGGGACAGGATATCCGGGGCATCTTCTTCGTCAATGTCAGCAAAGGCCGGCTGCAGCTCCGGCACTTCCCCGAGGCGCATCTCAAGAGCGCTGGTATTCAGTAGCTCGTACAGTCCCTCTGGCAGCCGCTGTGCCGCCAGTCCCCCATCGAATGTGTTCACTGCGCCAGGGTATTTGGTGGGTGTGACAATGGCCAACAGAGGTGCGATGCCAGCGGTCGCTTTGAACGAGTACGGCCAGCTCTTTCCGAGGTCGGTTGCGCGGGCGCCAAACCGGCGACACGACCGGCAAGGTGGCTGAACTGCTACGCCGCCGCTGCCCAACGCCGTGCCAAAGTCAACACAAAGACGAAGGCTTTCGGCTCCGGCATCACAACGCTCAGCATGGCGCCCGGCCGGCATCAAGCTGGCACTCAATTCTTTGTTCGAAGCCACTCATTCCTGCGTAAACGTACACCTAGGCGAGGAATCCCATTCTTATGCTTTCCTTAGTTCTGCTCAGCAAAGGGTTCACGGGACCCGGTTTGCCGCCCACTCTGGTTGTGGGGAGACCAGGAGAATGTGCAGATAACAGTTTTCATCCATGTGCAGATACGTTGAGACGGTCTGGAGGAGGCAGCTATGGAATTGAACGCAGCCAGCGAAACCAGCCACGACTTGGCCACCCGACTAGCAAGACTTAGCCCTTCCGCAAAAGTGGCTGGAATCGTCCCGGCGGGATTCGAATCGCATCTGCGTATTCTCCACAAGGGACACGGAACGTCCGAGCCGGGGCTTGGTACCGGCCCCGATCCTCTGATCAGCTGGGGCACTGTAGCCTCTGCGCTGGGAAGGAACCTTGAAGAACAGACCCTTTGGGCTGATTTGTCCGGCAAGTATGGGGAACCCGCACTCGTGCCAGGAGTTGGAACCGTGTACCCGCCTGAGGAGGGCCGACTCGATTGCCCCGGCTTCACGGCTCTGGCCGACCTGCTAGCCGAAACTTCGGACGGTCCGTTTTATGCCGGATTCTGGACCGGTTGGGAACCGCTATCGGAATACTCTGAAAGTGCCGAGGCGATTCGCCTAGGGCAGACCGTCTCTATTCAGGGCGAATCCTATTTGTTTTACGTTCTCTCCCAGCTGGATCTTGCCGCGGCTGCCTTCCTGCAGTTCCCGCAATTGGGGTGGAAAGCGGGCAACGGGTTAACGCCAAACTACCTCTGGCCTACTGATGAGAGTTGGCTATTGGTGTCCAACGTCGACTTTGATTCGAGCATTCTGGCCGGATCTTCATCGCTGGTGGAAACTGTGAAACAGCTTTCAGATTTGGAATGCATTCCGGTCCGCAGATCCACAGATCTGACATCGTCTATTCGACCGGCGCCATAGCGATGCTGAGGGTGCCCCGTCTATCAGTGCGGCACCCTCAGCAATTATCTAGCTATTTGCCACAGGATAAGGTCGACTGCACAGTTGACACCGACGCATAGTACGTCCTGCCAGCCTGCACGCTCGAGCCATTTGTTTTTTGCACGAACTTCGAGTTGTTCGTATTCCTGCACCACCATTCCAACGACGTCAAAGTCATGCTGAGTGTGTTGTAAGCTGTCTGGCTCTTGCTTGCGAGAGATACATAGGACAGACCAAACCACTCAACCATGTAGAGCGTACTGTCGTGTGTAATCTGGCTGGGCGTTCCAGCTAGGCATTTCGTGTAAGGTTTGGCACCGACGGCACCATTGCCAGAAGATGACCGGAGGTGCACGACCGATGGATGGAGTTCGCACACAAACAGATCCACAGACGCAGTTGTAAGCAATCCATTATCCGATTCACTGAGTGATGGCTGATAGGTCACAGGCTTTCCCGCGATTTTCTGCAGCTTCTTTAATTCGGCAACCTCTGCTGGAGTCGCCTTCGTATCCTGCTCCCAAGAATCCTGACGAGGGGCAGCCGTAGCCGCAGGCGCCGAAATTATGGAACCAGCGGCAACAAGGATTGCAATAAACAGACTCCCGATATTTCTTTTCATGGAACCCTCCTTGTTTTGTGGCTACCAGTGACACAAAGTAGCCAGATTTGTGTTGGCCAAAAGGATGATTTCCTCCTGGACATCGTTTATTGCCTTTTTGGCCCCTTCGAAGTCATTCGCCACCAGGTAGGGGGACACTAGACGAAAGCCACCTATCCATGCGTCCAATGTCGCGCGCATATCACCCTGCGTCTGGACAGCCACATCCTCGAAGCCATCGATGATGGCCTCTGAACTGCTCGTGGTGATTCGCTGGTTTGCAACTGGCCATGACACTTCTGCTCGATGCAGGACAAGTTCCAGCGACGCACAGGCTTCGGGAGATGACAATTTCTGCTTGTCCTGAGTGCAACTTGTGAGCATCACCAAGCAGGCGCTAAATGCGAGAATAGATAAATTCCTGCTTTGCTCAGTCATTTATCAGAACCTCAAGTCTTAATCTTCGTTTTGAGACGCCTTTTGCAGAGTCTAAGCACACGTTCTGAACGGCTGAGTGTGTATTTCTTCAAATTTGAGTGGTTAAATCCGCAAAAATGAGTGTTATTCTCGGATTTTCGATCAGAATCGTAGGTGGCGTCATCCAGAAAATTCTCTAAGGCCTGAGTGTGCAGCACCTGGGCTCGGCATTTTCGAGCCTTCTGGTCTCCCGGCCGAGCAGCACGAATCGGAAGTTGCATGCGGGGACATGCCAACGCGACCTCAAGCACCGCCGCCATACAATCGAGCAACTGTTAACCTCCCCGCCATTCAGAGTCCCGCACTGGACCGTATGCGGTCCGGCTTCGAGCTCATGCTCAGCGCCACCACTTGGGAGTCCATCCTGGGCAGCTATGAACGGGCCTCGTTGGCGGTGGATGATCGCGTGGGAAAGCTCGTGAAGAAACGCGTGGCGATGGGCCTGAAAAACGAGCAGCTCAGGAAACTGCCCTGGGAACGGCATGTTGCGCGCCGTCGTGAGCCGGTTGCTGTCGAGATCCGGCGAGGCATCGAGTCTGGTGAACTCGATCCATCGCTGGACGTCGAGGCCATGTTCGACCTCATCAACGGGCTGTATTACTACCAGTTCGTGGTGCCGGCCCCTTCTGTGGGTGACGAGGCGGCAACTCGGTTGCGGCTTCGGAACGCAGTCAAGTTGGTGTGGGAAGGGGCGTTGCGGAGGTAGGGCGTTTCTCCCCGAAGAATTGTCCTGCATTTTCAATCTACATCTCACGAGGGGGCTTGCGGCAAGCCCGGGGGTGTGGCGGAGAATCTCTGACTGCGCCAAGAAATCGGCCGAAATGCAGACTTTGTGAATGGGGTTTTCATGATTGATGTGATCATCGCTGGCGGCGGACCAACCGGCTTGATGTTGGCCTGCGAGCTGCAGCTGCACGGCGTACATGCGCTCGTACTGGAGAAAGAACCCGAGCCAACCACCTTTGTCCGCTCACTTGGGCTGCATGTGCGAAGCATCGAAATCATGGACCAGCGCGGGTTACTGGACCGCTTCCTCGCGCTCGGCCAGAAGCACCCGCTGGGTGGCTTCTTCGCTGGCATCGAAAAGCAGCGGCCCGTCCAGTTGGACACCGCCCATCCCTACATCCTCGGAATCCGACAACCCATCACTGATCGGCTGCTGGCCGAGCACGCCGCGGAGCTCGGCGTCGAGGTCCGGCGCAACAGTGAGCTGGTCGGGCTGAGCCAGGACGATCAGGGGGTGACAACCGCTTTGGCGGACGGTACCCAGCTGCGCTCCCGCTACCTCGTGGGCTGCGACGGTGGCCGAAGCACAGTGCGCAGGATCCTCGGCGTCGGCTTCCCCGGTGAGCCCACCAAGGTGGACACGCTGATAGGCGAGATGGAGGTGACCGAGCAGCCAGAGGCTATTGCCGCCGTCGTGAATGAAGTCCGAAAGACCCAGAAACGCTTTGGTTTAGGGCCATTAGGGGAAGGCTTGTACCGGGTCCTTGTCCCCGCGGCTGGGGTGGCCGAGGACAGGACAGCACCAACTCTGGAGGAGTTTAGGCAACAGCTGCGAATCGTCGCCGGTACGGATTTCGGCGTGCACTCACCGCGTTGGCTCTCCCGATTCGGCGACGCCACCCGGCAGGCGGAGCGTTACCGGACCGGCCGAGTGCTACTAGCCGGTGATGCTGCGCATATTCACCCACCAGTGGGCGGACAGGGCCTTAACCTCGGTATTCAGGACGCATTCAACCTCGGCTGGAAACTTGCCGCGGAAATCAATGGGTGGGCGCCAAACGGGCTTCTTGACAGCTACCACACCGAACGGCATCCAGTGGCTGCTGACGTCTTGGAAACTACACGCGCCCAGATGGAATTGCTGTCCACGGAACCGGGGCCCCGGGCAGTACGCCGGCTGCTGTCGGAATTGATGGATTTCGACGAAGTGAACCGGTACCTGGCAGAGAAGACCGCTGCGATTGGTATTCGCTATGACTTCGGCGACGGGCACCCGCTATTGGGCCGGCGGATGCGGGATGTGGGTCTGAAGCAAGGACGCCTCTACCAGGTGATGCGCGCTGGTCGCGGTCTTTTGCTCGATCAGACCGGCAGGCTTTCGGTGAACGGATGGGCAGATCGGATCGACCACGTGATCGACGTCAGCGAAGAACTGGATATGCCCGCCGTGCTATTGCGGCCGGACGGCCACGTTGCCTGGGTCGGGGACGATCAGCAGGATTTGCTCGCGCATATGCCGAGGTGGTTCGGAGAAGCAACGTGACCGCTACTGAATTCCGAATTGTGCCTGCAGGCTCGAGACCGCCCGCTCTGGGTCAACAACGGAAATGATCCAACGCCTCCGGGCTGTCTGGAGCAGGATAGTCGGGCCGCCCACAAGAACGCCCCGGATGTTCGGGCCGAGGTACCGGAATCCGAATCCGTGAGCCATTCCGGTCTCGCTGCCTATTGCGGTGGACACAATATCCGCACGCGGAATCGTCACGGAGTAAAGCGGCAGGCATCGAACAATTACCGATTCTTCTGTCGTATTCAGGACAACCCGCATATATAGAACTGGCATTGTGAAGATCAGAATCACAGCAGTCACCAGCAATCCCACCCACAGAATGTCTCCCACATGGGCCGTGATAACGGTCAACAAGCAGGAAGCACCGACGATACTCCACAAGACCGCCCTGTGCTTGTCTGATATTCGCGATTCCGAAATAACCATGTATCCACCAACTTGCCCTTGCCCACACCTGTTCAAAGAGGCTAATCCGCACTACTGCCGTCTAGGTGGTGAAAGCACCAAAAATAGGTGGTGGAACGCGCTGTATTAGGTGCTCAAGCATCGACCGACGCGTCACAAAAGGGCCACCTGTGGACATACTCGAAACGTCTAGGCGCTGGTCCGGCCGGGTCGTCACCGTCCACGGGTCCGCGATCAAAGATCGCCTCGCCGAACACTTCCCCAGTTTGGAGTACCAAGAAACTCGCCGCGGATCCGACAGCCTCACGCCTCAAACCAAGAATATCCCGCATTTTCCTTGGATTCTGGCATCCGAGACACATTCGTGCATGAACGCGCAAAGGCCAACTAGCACCAATTTGGGATACCAATGTATCGTGGCTTCATTCGCGCACTCCCCCGAGCGCACTTCCCCAAGGAGTACAACGATGTGCCTTCACGACCATTCTTCGGCCCCGCGGCCGACCGCCGGTCTCCCGCGCCGCGGCATCCTGGCCGGGGCCGCCGCCCTCGCCGGAATTTCGGCGGCCAGCATCGCCGCCCAACTCGCCGGCGCGCCGGCCTCCCAAGCCGCAGAACCGCCGTCGGGCCCTAACTACCACGGCAGCCCGCTCACGGTTCCGCCCCTGATCATTGAGGGCGGAACCATCGTGGACCCGAAGACCGGCGCCGCGATCGCCGACGGCGTGCTGGTGCTCGACGGCGGCAAGGTGACCGCCGTCGGAACCCGGGACGAGACGCGAAAGGCAGTTGCCGCCGTCGCTGGCCGGGCACGAATCCTCAACGCCACAGGGCGCTGGGTGGTCCCCGGACTCATCGACGCACACGTCCACGCGAACGCGTTGGCCGATGCCCGCCTCCTTCTGCAGGGCGGCGCAACCAGCGTGAGGAGCGGCTCCAGCAGCTTCTACCAGGACATTGCGCTCGCTGCCCTCCCAAGCTGGGCGCCGGGTGTCTCACCCCGCATGACGCCGGCCGGTCTCTTCATCTCCCCGGAACTGGGCGATTCCGTCCTTGCCGACCCGGATCTTGCCCCGCTCGCCACTCTCCACGGCGGCGTCAAGGAGACCTCCGACCTGGCCTACCTGACCCGGGTCAACCTCCAGCGCGGCGCCAAGGTCATCAAGACCCGGGCCAATCCGCGCGCCGGCATCGCCGAGCAGGATCCCCGCCAACTCGTCTACAACCAGGAGCAGATCTCCGCGGTGGTGAAGGCGGCCAACGGCGCAGGCGTCCTGTGCCACGCTTACAGCGCGGAAGGGATCGACGGCGCCGTCCGTGCTGGGGTGCGAAGCGTCGAGCACGGTGTGTTCGTCAGCGAGGCGACGATTGCCGAGATGGCCCGGCGCGGAACGTTCTTCACGCCCACCATGGATGCCATCACCGGCATGGCGACCTCCACGAATCCGATCCTCGCTGCGCGCGGCAAGGAATACACGCCTATCCTCAAGGCTGCGGTGCGTGCCGCACACGAGGCAGGCGTGACGATAGTGGCCGGCACGGACTCGTTCGGTACCGACGTGACGCCGATCGGTACCGAAGTGCGCCTGCTCACCGAGGCCGGTCTGTCCCCGTTGGAGGCACTCCGGTCCGCCACCATCCACTCGGCCAGGCTGCTCGGCTTGGGCGACGCCGCTGGTCGACTGGTGCCTGGATCTTACGCAGACGCCGTGGTGGTCGACGCCGATCCGCTGTCCGACGGTTCGGCCCTGGAGAAGGTCCGCGCCGTTGTGGCCCAGGGAGCTGTGGTCCGGAACGGGCTCTGATCGACGCAGGCTGGATTCGAACGGTGCATGTTCGGAATCCAGCCACACCCTTTCTGGTGCACACTAGACGGCGCCATCGCGGCGCCGTCTAGTGGACGTCAGCGCCAGAATTCTACGAGCTGCCCGGCAAGGGCCCTGCCTTGCTCGTATCCAGCACGGGCAGCGGCAGGACGCAGCGACAGATCCATCGCATTGGCGCCGAACATGTACTCGGAGTCGCTATCCGGGAAGATCGTTGCCACCCTGCTGCCGCGCGCGCGTAGCTCGTCTACCTGTGCTGCAAGGTGCAGGCCCCAGTCCAACGGAGTCCGTGTCCTCCCTCCAAATGGCGACAGCACCAGCACCCGCCCGTATCCCGCTGCCAGATCGGCATTCTCGTTGCGTCGGTAGCCGCCGTCGATATATCGGTGGTCCCCGATCCTGTAGGCGAAGCCACTGGAACAGCTTGCTGCGACGGCGTCAGCCAGCTCGACGCCGCTATGGCGGTCGAACACCACAGGTTCACCCGTTTGGGCATCGACCGCGGTGATGAGCACCGTTCGTTGCGGCCAACGCTGAATGGGCAGCCGCGCGGCGACTGTAGCGCGCCACCGCGATTGACCGGAACCGTCCGACGCCGCATCCATCTCGAGTGCTGCCGCGCCCATTCTGCGTCGCATGTCAGCCGCATCTTCAGCGGCGGCGATGATCTTGGCTGTTCTGTCCATGTACCCCGCCGCTGAGCTGACGCGTCCACTGCCCGATCCGACCGGATCAGTCCTTTGCTGTGGTGCGGCGGCAAGGATAGCGGAAAGCAGTTCGGTGGGGCTCGCGCCAGCTAACTGGGCCGCGGCGGTGGACCCCGCCGAAGTCCCGATGACCAGATCAGCCCCGGTCACATCCAGCCCGGCATCGAACAGGCCAGCGATGACGCCGATCAGCCAAGCGTTGCCCGTTGATCCGCCGCCACCAAGGACCAATGCTCGCTCGCCCACGGGGCGCATGCGCTTTGTGGCGTCGACTTGCGGCTGATCGTGGTCGGACTGATCTTGGTCGGACTGATCTTGGTCGGACTGATCCTGGTCGGACTGATCTTGGTCGGACTCTGGCCGGTCTGCGGCTGTTGCCGACGTGGAGTCTGGGGTTGAAGAAGAAGGAGTTGTGTTCATGGGAGTCGCCTTTCGCGGATTGCCTGTAGGGGCTCCCGGTGGCGACTACCTCAGTCGCGCGATCGTGTCCTGCAGGGGAGCACCCATTGCGGATACTGCGTTCATGGGTCTCACCTCCTGCCGATGGTCACGATCACGGGAATGATTGCACACCAGTCTCGTGGTGCGCAAACGGCTCTGATTCCCTGAGTTGCTGCCAACTCGCCAGCCGCCGCAGTCGCTCGCCTGATGCCCGAGGCAGGGATGGCTGGGAAAGCCGCGAGCGCGAATCACGCTACACCCCCTGCATTCCATGAGGGAGGTACTGGCAGACCCCGGATAAGCAGTGCTCTCCCTGCGTTCGGAATTCACCGGTTCCATGGAAGTAAGCCAGAAACACCTACACAGTAGAAATGGAGCCCGCGTGACAGCAGTCGATACCCCGGCCCCGACTCGAGAACAGACAGTCGGCCGCCCTCTCGCAATCGTGCTGGGCCTGTTGACCATTTTCGGTCCAATTTCCATGGACCTCTATTTGCCCGTCCTCCCTGCCCTGACGCTGGAACTGAACAGCTCGACGTCGGCCGCTCAGCTGACGATTACAGCGTGCCTGCTGGGCCTGGCCATCGGCCAGGTGATCGCTGGCCCTATGTCCGACCGCTTCGGCCGACGCAATCCACTCCTGGTGGGCGTTGTTGCTTACGTCGTCACCTCTGTCCTCTGCGCGCTCAGCCCTTCGATCGAAATGCTTGTGGTCGCCAGGTTCGTTCAAGGCTTGGCCGGGGCTGTTGGCATCGTGACCGCCCAGGCAGCGGGCAGGGACGTCTATTCCGGCGGTAAGCTGCTTCGCTACTACGGACGGTTGACTGTGCTGGGCGGCCTGGCCGCAATCGTCGGCCCAGTAATCGGCGGACAGCTTGCAAATGTCACCGACTGGCGGGGTGTTTTCCTTTTCCTCGCCGCCATAGGAGTCGCCATCCTGGTGGCCTGCATAGTTATTTTTCGGGAGACCTTACCCTCGGAACGGCGCGTCACCGGCGGCTTGAGCCACACGATTCGCGATTTTCGCAGGCTCCTCATTGACCCTGTGTTTATTGGCGCAGTGCTTATCACTGGCTTTACCTATTCGGCGATCTTCGCTTACCTGAGCGGCGCGACGTACATTTTGCAGGGGCTTTACGGGCTTTCTCCGCAGGGTTACTCATTCGCTTTCGGCCTGAATTCCCTGGGCTTTATGGTCTTCGGTTTCATCGGCGGACGAGTGGCAGAACGCTGGTCTGAAAGGGGCACCCTTGTGGTGGGCCTGGTCATGACGTTCGCTGGGTCTTTTGGCCTCTTGATGACAGCACTTCTGCAATTGCCCCTGATCGCCATCATTCTGTCCCTGTTCACCATGGTCAGCGGGGCCGCCGTGACCAGCCCGCCCGCAACATCCCTGGCGCTCAAGGACTACCCGGAAATCGCAGGTACGGCCTCCTCGCTTCTGGGCCTGGCGCGGTTCGCTTTCGGCGGCGTGGCCGCTCCGTTGGTTGGCATTGCGGGTGCCACAAATGCGATTCCATTTGGAGTCGTCACGCTCGCCGCAGCCACGGCCGCGGCATTGTGCATTGGACTCGTGTTCCGCCGGCGTCGGAATCTCTAATACCCTGCCGGGTTGGAGATAACTAAATCCTTGAGCCAGACGCCGCAAGCGAATTACTCCGCAGGCTGCCGCCAAGCCACCGTCAACAGGAACACCGCCGCGCTCAGCACCAACATGGTCAACACCATCAATCCCCAATTGGGTTGGTTAACTCCCGAGCCGTACACCACACCTATGACCACCGTTGCCGTGATCGCACCAAGGTAGCGGCAGGTCTGGAAGATGCCAGCCGCCACTCCCCTCTCCTCGGGCCGGGCCGACAAATACAAACCTTGGTTCGAAGCCGTGCTCACGGTCCCGTATGGAATACCCATGAGCGCCGTCAGGAACAAAACCAGCGGCGGCCAGAACGAGAGCGTCAGCAGCCCAAGCGCGCCGGAGGCCAGCGCCAAAACCAGCACCCCGACAATCAACACCGAACGGACACCGAAACGCTCAATCAGCCGAACCGCAAGGGGCGTCGCCAAAACCGACACGGCAGCAAGGGGCAGCATCAGCAGGCCCACCAGACCGGCGTCGTACTTTCCGGCCTCCTGAAGCAGCTGCGGCAAGCCAAAGAATGAGCAGTAATAGACGCCGCTGAAAACGGCGAAAAGCAAGTACATCAGCAGCAGGGGCCGGTTCCGTCCGAGCAGGCGCAGGTCCAGGAACGGCGGGGCGAAGCACAACTCGCGCCACGCAAACAGCCCCGCCAGCACTATCGAGCCCACCATCAGCCACCAGCGGTAGTCGGGCGCCACGTTCAGGAGCGCCATCATCGCCAGCATGAGCGAGCCGATGAACGCCAGGATTCCGGGGATGTCCGAGTCGCGGATCAGGACGGACAGCTTCCCGGTTTCCCGCCCGACGTCGGGCGGCGCTGCCCGGTGCACCACCAGCAGGGCGATCAAGGACAGCGGAACGTTGATCGCGAACAGCGCCTGCCAGCCGACCAGGCTCACCAACAGACCGCCAACTACAGGCCCGACGGCGGCTGCCGAAGTATTTGCCATTTGGATCCGGCCGAGCGGCCGGGTAGTGCTGATGTTCGCCTGCCGGCTCAGTTCCGAAACCATAACGACGGCGCTGGGGTACGCCGTCGCGGTACCCACCGCCATGAGCGCGCGGGCCACGCAAACCAGCGCGAAGTTCGGTGAGAACGGCGCCAAGGCGCAGGAAATCGCCACCACCGCCATGCCGAAGGTGAAGAGCCGTCGCGGACCGAAACGGTCGGCCAGCCGACCCATAAGCGGCTGGCCGGCCGCGGAGGCAAGGTAAAAGGCCGTGATGACCCAGGTGACCGCGGCTACGTCGAGCGCGAAATCGTGGCGCAGCACCACCAGGGCAACCGCGATCATCGACGAATTCAGGGGATTCAACGCCGTCCCGACACTGAGCGCTGCGATTGCTAGTCCGGGGCGGGTTTTGGAAGTCACCCTCCTAAGTTTGGTACATGGTTGCCCGGGGTTACGAAATCCGTGACCAAATGCACGGTATCAACGCCGGGCTTCGGCCTGGATGGCGGTCAATCTAATATTCGGTACCGAAATGGAACGAGGCGCGTTGAAACCCTGCGCGAAGATGGTGGAGAAATGCAGTGCATAGCTGCCGCCTTCTTTGGCGACTTGGCCGGGGAAATTGATGATGCCCTTGCGCTGCGATCCTGCGGCGATGTCGGTTCCCCACGAACTGCGGAAGGTGTCGGCATCAAGCGTGGTGCCGTCGTCGGATGTTAGCGAGCAATTCTGGAACAGCGGGACGCTGATGGTGGCGTCCGTTCCATTCCGCATGAGAATTTCCACCCGGGTGAAATTAGTAGTGCTTGTCACGCCAAGAACGGTCACGCTGACGCCCTGCACCTCGCGGGTTGTTTGCATTTCGAGGCGCTGCACGCCTGCTTCATTACCGGAGAAAAACCCGACGGCGTAACTCACCCCGGCGGTGATCAGCCAAGTTCCGCCGCCCAGGAGGATCACCGTGGCGAGAACTGTAGCAACCAGGGGCGCGCTTCTTCTTGGCGGAGGCGGCGGTGGACCGCCCGGCCATGGTCGAGGTGCCGGCTCAGGGGATTTGCGGTAGTGGCCAATGACCTCGGTAATCACTGCAACAACAAGGCCAATGACTGGGGTGATGAACCAACTCCATGTGGGGGTCAATTCCGTCAGGAAGGAGGTTGCTGCATTGCCGGCGAGGCCCAGAATATTGATTCCGGCAGCGAAAAGAATGGCGACGCCGACCTTCTCTTTCGGTTCCTTAACATCCTTGATCCTGCGATTGTCCCGAGTGCGCTTCTGAACGGTCACCAACCGTTGCCGAAAACGAACCCGGACCGAACCGAATTGCAGCAGGTCGCCGTCGACAATTTCGGTAGGAGTGGTGATTTGCTCGCCGTTGACCCAGGTGCCGTATTTGGAGTCATTGTCTCTGAGGATCATGCGCTGGCTCATGGGCGTCAGCGAGGCGTGGAGGCGGCTCACTCCCCCGTATTGCAATTGCACGTTGGCCTCATCGCCGCTGCCGATGGTGACTTTGCCCGGCGGAATGCGCAGCACTGTACCGGCTTCATTTCCGCCGACAATATGAAACTCGTTCTTACGAACGGAGGCGTCCATCGGTCCCCCTGCCACGCGAAGCCTAGTGGGACGTGCCTTTGAGTTTCCTCCCTGTTGGAAGGGCAGGCAAGATGGCTCCCCTGCTACGCCGCTGACCGACGCCAGCCAGGGGCATCGAGAGTTGCCGCGGCCCGTACGCGGGTTGGTGTGGACTTCAACCGCTTGGTAGCGGCGCCGGCAAGCTGTGCCGTTCACCGTAAGGCGGCATGAGGTGGTGACAAGCATGGAGTTTTGGTGTAAATCTTGTCGCCCGAGTGACGGTGTGCCAACGCCGACCTTGTTGATCCTCAGGGAGGTTTCGTGAAGAAGTTTCTTAGCGTTTCCGGGGCTTTGTTGCTGTTGACAAGTGCATTCTCGACGGCGGCGCCGGCGGCAGTTGCCCAACCGTCTCCCATGGCCAATTGGCATGCGGAGAGAGTTTGCGCCGATGTCCCTGCCGGTAATGCGTCCTGTTTTGCGCTCAAGTACGTCGATGATTCAACGGGCTCGGCCAAGGAAGTGCCACAACGTGGGCAAATCACTCCCGCTGCGACCACACCGCCCTCCACTGGTAAAACCCCTGCGGAAATCCAAAGCGCCTACAATCTCACAGGTCTTAAATCCGGCGGCCGGACCGTGGCAATTGTAGATGCTTACGGCTATCCGAACCTTGAGCGCGATCTGGCCATCTACCGTTCGCAGTTCGGCCTTCCGGCCTGCACAGTCAACAACGGTTGTCTGACCATCATGAACCAAAATGGAGGGAGCAAGCTCCCGCGGTTCGATTCCGGCTGGGCCGCCGAAACCGCCCTCGACGTCGATACAGTCTCCGCAACGTGCCCCGACTGCAAGATCCTCGTTGTACAGGCCACTACAGCCAGCATCAAGAATCTCGGTACAGCCGTGGCTACAGCCGCCAAACAGCCAGGAGTCGTCGCGATTTCCAACAGCTACGGCGGTGGTGATCTATCCGACGCGAGCTATGGCGCGTACTACAACCACCCCGGCATCGCCGTAACGGCATCCACGGGCGACAACGGGTACACTGGCTCGTCCTACCCGGCGTCGTCGAGTTATGTCACTGCGGTGGGTGGCACGTCATTGTTTAAGGACAGCAGTTCCCGCGGGTGGAGCGAGTCGGCCTGGTCCGGCTCGGGATCCGGATGCTCCAGCGTCAATGCCGCCTTGCAGGCGGCGGCCACGTTTGGCACGGGCTGCGGTAAGCGCGCCTCAGCGGACGTCGCCGCCGTCGCAGACCCGCAGACCGGCTTGTCGGTGTACGCGCCAATCAGCAGTACGACTTCGTCATGGGCACAGTACGGCGGAACGAGCCTGTCCTCGCCCTTGATCGCCGCTGTGTATGCGCTTTCCGGAAACTCCGGCAGCGCTACGGCGCCGGCGAACTCCCTCCCATACACAAACGCCGGCACATTCAATGACATCGCATCCGGCTCAACAGGCAGCTGCCCCACGAACCAGTGGTGCGTCGCCGGCACAGGTTGGGACGGGCCAACAGGGGTAGGTACCCCGAATGGGATCGCCGGACTCTAATTGCAGACCATGATCGTCTGAAGCGCAGCGGGCCAGGTCAAGAACCGGATTGATACGTGTATCAATCCGGTTCTTTCTGTGCGAAGGCCGATCTACCACTCAAATTTGGGCGCAGGACCACTCAATTCACCAGCAACGACGGCGGCCAGGACGGCGTCGGGCACTACAGCCGCGACCGCGACCGCGACCGCGACGACACCATAGCCACTGCCGTTCCCGACCACTTCAAGCTCGAAGGACAGCTTCATCCTTGTTGACATGTGACTAAATGGTCACCTATTCTGGAGCCATGGACTCAGTGTTCAAGGCACTGGCCGACCCGACCCGCAGAGATCTGTTGGACAAGCTCTTCAAGGAAGATGGGCAAACGCTCAACGCTTTGGAGGCGGGTTTCGATATGACGCGATTCGGCATCTCTAAGCACCTCAAAATCCTTGAGGAAGCCGGTCTCGTGGTCGCCCGAAAACAAGGCCGCGAGAAACTTCACTTCCTGAATCCAGTGCCTATCCGGCTCATCCACGACCGCTGGGTGAGCAAATACGCAGAACCATGGGCCGCTGCGCTCAGCGACCTCAAATCCAGATTGGAAAGTCCCATGGAAAAGATTTTCGAAATCTATATCAAGACCACTCCGGAACGTCTCTGGGAAGCCATTACAAACAGCGAGATACGCAGCAAATACAGCTTCGGAATGCGCCTCGAGTCGGATTGGACTCCCGGCTCGCGATTCGTGATGGCATCCGACGGCGGCGCGCCCCTGGGCGAAGGTGAAAACCTTGAGGTTGATCCACCCCGCCGACTGGTGCAATCCATGCGCGCTCTGTGGGGAGAAGACGTCAAGGCAGAGGGCACTTCACGCGTGACGTGGGAGATCGAGCCCGTTGGCGACGACTCCTGCCACCTCACTGTCACGCACGACCAACTGCGCGAAGGCGCCAACGACCAACTCTATGGTGGCTGGCCAATGATCCTCTCCGGCCTCAAGACTTGGTTGGAAACAGGCGAAAAGCTCACCACGCCGGGCTCATTGCTGTACACCTGAGGACTCGTGGCGTGCGGAAAGCGTGGGTTGGGACGGGAGTCAACGACGGCGGCGTGACAGCTGCGTCGGCTGCCGCGCCGCCTCGGTTTGGACCTAGGGACCGACTTAGGCCCGAGTCCTTTGCTCAAGTGCCGAATCCAAGAACTCCAGGTGCGCAGGCGTCACAGCGGTTACGCTCGCGGCATACTCCGGGTGCTTGGTGAGGAATTTCTTGATGAACGGACACACCGGCACAATCCTGAGACCAGCCGCAACGGTTTCGTCGAGAGCCACGGTGGCGAGCTTGCCAGCAAGGCCTTGGCCACCGTATTCCTCGTTGATGACCGTGTGGTAGAAAATCCGCTGGACCTTTTCCCCGCTGTCGAAGGTCTTGTACGCGGCTTTACCAATGACGTTTCCGGCAATGAGCACTTCAAATCGCTCGCGCTCGGGATTGTGTTGGATGGTGATGTCGTTCATGCGGGCTCCTTTTGTTTGCGGCTTGTTCAGCACTTACTGCTAACAACTGTCGGCACGGTGTTGTTTCCGACCGTAGCAGTCCTGGGAACCCAAGGGCGCCGCGCGGCCGCCCATCAGACAGCAGCGCGGCACCACCCGCCGTCGGGATTTTCAACCCGACGGCGGGAGTCAAAGCAAGCGCCGACGCTAGGCGGCTGCGCCTTCAGGGCGAACAGCAGGCCAGCGCGACGCGAGCACCTCAAGCATGTGCGGCGCGAACTCCTCGGCCAGCGAAAGCACCACCCGACAGCGGGCACCCTCCACAGCGGGGTATCCCTGGTAGATCCCGCGGAGATCGCACACAGTCTGGCCGCGACCCGGTCCGTGGGTGGTGTCCACCTCCACGTGAACCACTGGCGCCACGGCAAGCTCCACACCGCCAACGGCAATCGCGGCGGCGAGCGGATCGTGCATGGCCGAGCACTCGCGGCCGAACTGGCTCACATAGAAGCCGAAGTAATAGCCGAGCATCTCGCCCAGTGCCTGCGGAACGGCGTGGCCGGCAGACAGCAATTCCTGCCGGTGCGATTCCTCCAGGACGTTGGTCATGGTGACATCCAAGGGCACGAGAGTGACGTTCCAGTCGGCGGCAAACACCTCAGCGGCAGCCTCCGGGTCATTGACGATGTTAGCTTCCGCAACCGGAGTCATATTCCCGGGCACCAGCGCGGCACCACCCATGATGGTGACGTCCGCTACCAGCCTGGGCAGCTCGGGTTCCAGCCGCAGCGCCTCCGCGATGTTGGTCAGTGGACCGATCGCGACCACCCGCAGCTCACCCGGGAACTGCCGCGCTAGGCGCACCAGCAGCTCGGCCGCCGACTCCGCAACAGTCTCGCGGTCCGACGTCGGCAACTCCACCTCACCAATCCCGTTGACTCCATGCACGTGCGGAGCACCACCGTGAAAGGTCCCGACTTGGGGATCGTGCGCACCAACAGCCACGGGGATGTCCGGCTGCCCTGCAAGGTGCAGAAGGTCCAGCGTGTTCCGCGCTCCCCCGGCCGCGCCGATGTTGCCGCTCACGGTCCCGATACCCACCAGCTCAGCGCGCGGCGAGGCCAGCAGATAAGCGAGGGCGAGAGCGTCGTCGATTCCGGTGTCGCAATCGAGATAGAAGGGGCTGGCAGTGCTCTGGGTCATGGGTTCCTACTTTCGGAGGGGGTGCGGTTGGGGAGTCGGGGAAGTACGACGGCGGCACGCGCCACACGCGCATTGCACACCTCGGCGGCCGACCGGCGTCGGACTGGCCAGTTCGATGGTTCCCTGAGCATCGGATGGTGCGAAGCATCGTGTGCGCAGGGAACCATCGAAACGGAGAAAGAGAATACCGGGCTAGAGCTTCTCGCCCTTCGGCGCAGCGATGAACAGGCTGACCACAAAGGCGAGCACGGTGATGCCAACGGAGATCCACAGGGCCGTGGAATACCCCTCAGCGGTTCCAAGTCCGGCGAACGGTGCCACCACCACCACGCCGAGGCTCGCGCCGATGCCGAACGAGGCGCCGTTGATGGAGGCGAGGGCGGCGGGCGCTTCCTTGGGCGAGAGCAGGACGGACAGGCCGTTGATCGAGGTCAGGAAGAAGCCGTTGTAGAAGATGCCCAGGGAGGCAATGGCAACCAGCACAAGGATCTGGTTGTCAGCGAACAAGGCGGCAACAATTGCGCAGGCCAAGCTCGCCAAGGTGCCCACGCGGACGGTCTTGATCCAGCCACGACGGTCGGCGATCCAGCCCGCCAGCGGCGCGGCGAACACGCCGATCAATGCGGCAGGCGTCAGGAACAACAGCGCCGACACTGATGCACTCAAGCCGAAACCACCGGTCTTGTCCTGACTGAGCAGCACCACCGTGAAGTTGATGATGGCGAAGATGCCCGCAAGGGTGAGGACCGTCGTCGCGATAACCGGCCAGACCTGGCGCGACCGCAGGTGATGGACGGCGACCAACGGCGTCGAACGGCGCTTTTCGATAAGCCAGAACGCGGTGAAGGACGCAACACTGCCAGCAAGAAGGGCCAAGGTAGTGGGGGCGGTCCAGCCGGCGGAGGAACCGGTGGTCACGAAGTACGTGATGAAGACCAGGAACACGGAGAGCGATCCGGCACCCCACCAGTCCATACGGCCGGTGGCCGTTTCCGGTCGGCCGCCCGGAACCACCTTGATGACGCACACCGCCGCGATCACGGCCAGCACCAGCACGGCGACGAAGATCGACTGGAAGCCCAGGGTCTCAGCCATGAGCCCGCCGAAGTAACCGTCGACACCGCCCACTCCCCCGTTGATCGCGGCAATGATGCCCACGGACGTACCGAAGAGCCGGGCGGGCAGGTTCTCGTTGAGGAGGATGTAGGACAGAGCGAAGATCGCGCTGGACACGCCCTGCATGAAGCGGCCGGCAACCAGCAGCGGCAGGCTCGGCGCTACAACGCACAGCACGGTCCCGGCGCCCATGATGCCAAGGACCAATAGCAGCGCAGTCTTTCGGCCGATGAAGTCACTCCAGCGACCTATCACGGGACCGGCAATGGCACCGGCCAGGAAGAACATCGACTGGACCTGCGCCACGGCCTCGGGCGTCGCGCCGAAGAACTCGCCGATGTGCGGGAGGGCAGGAGTGATCATGCTGGCATTGAGCTGGAAGGACAAAACTGCGAGGACCAGCGTGGTGATGAGGAATGCGGCGGCGCGCCCTTCGACGCGGGCTTTGGCGGGGGCAACTGGATGAACGCCGACGGCGGTCGCGTCGCCACTAGTATCAGCGCTTACTGGGTCCGCGGTAACAGTGTTGGGGATGTTCACATCAAACTCCTTTGTCCGATTCGCGCTTGCTATCCGGTCCTGACAGGGCTTCTTGGGAAGGGCGCGATGTAGATGTGAGTTGTTATACAAGCATGTATTACTAACCTGTGCAACTTTTCCGGTACAGTGGCACCAACCCAGATTGAGTGAGGCCCTGTGAGCGACAACGCCGTCAAGTTCCTGTCCCGACCCATCACCCCGCAGCCGGGACTGCCCCTGCGTGTGGCCGCCTACTCGCGCATCGCCGAGGCAATCCGCACCAAACTGCTGCCTCCTGGATCGCTCCTGCCCACCGAAACCGAGTTGGGCGTCATGATGGACGTCAGCCGAACCGTAATCCGGGAAGCGCTGATGCTGCTCGAAGAAGACGGCCTCACAAGGGCCCGGCGTGGAGTGGGTCGTTTTGTGGCCGACTCGCTCCCCCGCATCGGCATCGAGCGCATCCGACCGTTCGACCAGCTCCTCGGCGGGGCAGAGCAAAACCTCCAGGTGCGGCGTGTCGCCGCTGAGCGGCAGCCGGCGTCGGAATTCGTGGCGCCGGGCGTGGGTGTGGAACCTGACGTCGACTGCTGGCTTTGGGAGAGCGTCCTCATCCGCGACGGCGAGCCGATCGCCCACCTGCAGGAGCACATCCCCGCGACGCCGGAAGACACACCCGAACTAACTGCCGCCGTCGACGGCCCCGCGAGCAGTTCGCTGGGAGCCTCCACACTGCTCGAAGTCCTCAGTGGGTTGCCCGGGCAGCAATTGGGTCCGGGTGAATGCGAAATCAGCCTCAGTACCGTCGGACCGAGCCGTGCCAAGTTGCTCGCACTGCGGCCGTCCGATCCTGTCCTGGTTCTCACCCAGTATGTGCGCCGTGCCGGCTCGCCCTACTACCTCGCCAAATGCCTGGTGGCTGCGAAGGCCGGCCACCTCTCCGTCATCCAGTCCTCCTGAATTTTTTCTGTCCCCAGTTCGAAACGGAACACCATGAACACCACGCACCACCCTGCGCTCACGGTTGTGGGCAGCATCAACCTCGACATCACCGCCACCGCCAGCCGCCTCCCCCTGCCGGGCGAGACCATCGGCGGCGCAGTCCTCCGACAGCAGCCCGGCGGCAAGGGCGCCAACCAAGCGGTAGCCGCCGCGCGCCTCGCTGGCCGCTCGCGCATGGTGGGTGCCGTAGGAATGGACGACGCCGGCAGGAACCTTCTGGACGCAATGGCTGCGGTGGGTGTCGACACAACCGACGTGGCCCGCGTGGACGCCGCGACGGGCACCGCCCTGGTACTGGTGGACAGCCAGGGAGAGAACTCGATTGTTGTCTGCCCCGGCGCGAACGCTGAAGTTTCTGTTGCTGGGGTTGAGTTTGGCGAGGACGAGGCGGTGCTCTGCCAGCTCGAGGTGGACATGTCAGTTGTGCTGGAGGCCGCGCGTGCGGCACGGGGTTTCTTCGCCTTGAACGCTGCTCCTGCCATGCCGTTGCCCGCTGAGCTGCTGGAACGCTGCGACCTGGTGATCGTCAACGAGACAGAATACGAGCTGATCCCGGAACTGCGCGACGCTGCATTGGTTGCCGTGACGTATGGCGCGGACGGAGCAGCAATTTACGAGCGCGGTGTTCGAGTAGCGGAGGCTGCTGGCGTGGTGGTGCTCGATGTGGCCAACACCATTGGTGCCGGGGACGCTTTCTGTGCCGCGTTGGTTCTGGCGCTGCGCTCTGGGTTGGACTACTCGCAGGCGCTCGCCGTGGCGAATGCCGTGGGCGCGGACGCCGTGAGGGATGCTTCTTCGCAGCCTGCCCTGAAGGAATTGCAACACTACGTGGCCGCCGCAGCGCCAACCCGGTGAAAACTTTCTCCAAGTTCTCTCCAAGTCCCAATTCGGATTTGGAGAAAACTTGGAGCAAGCTACTGGGTCGTTACTGCAGAATCCGGGGTGTGCGGCCTTAGCTAGGCGATGATGTCGAAGTCCGTGAATTCCCCCGACGCTGGCGACGTTGACTGCTCGACTTTTGCCACCCGACCGGGAGCGCGTGGTGAGTTTAGCCAATCCACGAACTGGTCCACGGCGTCTGTGGTGCCCTCCGCAACCACGCCAACCGAACCGTCGTCGTTGTTTTTCACAGTTCCCGTGAGAGAGAGTTCGTAAGCCTTCATCGCGGTGCGGTACCGGAAGCCGACGCCCTGGACCATTCCAACAACGCGGGCGGTGAGTCGCACCTCCGGCGGGGATGCTTGCGGTCTGGACCTTCTCCAACTGACCATGGTCCAAATCTAGCCTCGGGGTCCACGCACTAACAGGGGCCCTGCCGACGCCAGACCTTTGTCAAGATTGGTCAGTTCGATGGTTCCCTGCGTCTTCGGTGTCGAGGGACGTCGCGTGCGTAGGGAACCATCGAATCGGCGGTGCGCCCTGATGGCATGGGCTAGGACGCAGGCTTCAGCGATGTAATCATCCGCTTGATGTCCTTGTACTCCTGCGTCTGCATGTAGGCCTCAGGCGTATCTACTCCCGGCATTCCGCCACCCGTTGTATCCATCGGGTTGTAAGCGCCCCCGAACATCGCCCCGCTGGGCGGCCACGTGAAGAAGTGGAAGATGGGACATGCATCCGGGCCGGCTGGTTCCGGTGCCGACGTGATTCCGTAAGCGAGAACGTTCATCTTTGCGGGATCCTTGGCGCTCGAATCCATCCGCGATTCGAAGGTGAAGCGGGGTGTCGCGCCTGCCTGGGCCAGTGCCGGCAAAGGTTGCGTGTCCAGGACTGAGTAGGGGTGCTTCTTGGTGCACTCAGAGCCTGTCACCACATTGGTCCGCAGGGTCGCCACCTGCTTGCCCTTATCTGTGGAGACGGTCACGAATGATCCGCCCTCCGGGGCAGTTCCGGCTGGATCCTTGATGGTCCATGTTGAGGGGTAGTCAAAACTGAGCTTGCCATCCTTCGTGGTGAACTTGCTCCAGGACGCGGAGGTTGAGGCGCTCGTCCCTGTAGCTGAGGCCGACGGCGACATCGTGGCGGTCGGCGTCGCTGTGGTGGCGCTGCTCGCCGTCGGGCTGCTTGTGGAACCTGGGCCGGGCGTGGCTTGTCCGCAGGCGGACAAGGCGAGTGCGAGGAAAAATGCGCCTGAAGTGGCCACGGATAATGCTGAACGGTGCACGTAAATCTCCTGAAATGTCATGAGACCGCGGGTGATTTCTCAATTGTGGGGCTCTGAGTGTCGCGCCGGAAGTAGTAAATCCAAACGATATAGAAATGTTGTCTGGATCACGGATAGCGCATTTCCGGTCGAGTTTTCGTTATTGGGTGGGGCGGAGGGACGTGATCATCGCTTTGATATCCGCGTACTCCTGGGTGGCGGCGTAGTTTTTTGCCTTTTCCAAATAGGGCAGCGACGGATCCCCGGGTGTCGCGTTGTTCTGGGGGTCGTACTGGGCGCCGAACATCGCTGCGCTCGGTGGCCAGGTAAAGAGATGGAAGATGGGGCAGGCCCGTTGCCCTGTGGGTGACGGAATCGACGTGATGCCATACGCCGCGCTGGTTGCGATATCCGCCGATGCGGCCGTTGCGTCACCGCGCCCTTCGAAGACGAACGTTGGAACCCTGTCGCCCTGAACCAGTGCGGTCATCTTGGCTTGGTCGAACACTGCGTAGGGGTACCGCTGCACGCACTCAGAGCCCGTGACCATGTTGGTGCGGAGGGTCGCCATCGGCTTTCCGGCAGCGTTCGACACCTGGATGTAAACACCGCCGGGAGCCGCGGTTCCAGCGTTTTCATCGACCTGCCAAGTCACCGGAAGGTTGAATTCCAAGGTCCGATCCGGCGTCCGGTAGGTGACCCACGACGACGGGACGCCGGTTTTGTTAGCAGGTTCAGTTCCGCTTTCCCCGGCGGCGGCTCCGCCACCGGCGGCTGCGGTGGCTTGCGGCGTCGGCTTGGGTGTGGCTGATGGCGCACTGCTCTGCGTTGGTCCAGTTTGCTGGTTGGGCTGCTGGATTTGCCCGGCTGCGGCTGGAAGGTCCGATGCACCGACGGGAGGATCGGCCGGCTTAGCTGGAACACCAAGCGGGGTGGGAGTCGAATCCGGAGGCAAAGGCTTCGCCGCTGAGTCGCCCATGCCTGCGTTTTGGCCGGATTCGCCCCTGCTTTCGCTTCCCGGCTGGACAACAGGCGACCCGCAAGATGCGAGCACCACGACCGCTGCCATCCAGGCAGCCACCACAGGCCGGAGCGCGTGATGCGGCAATGGAACTCGTGGCCTGCGCATACCCCGCCTCCTCAAAGCGCAAGGAATGCATTTAATTCTGAATCCCCGGGAGCCCCAAGAACCTATCCATTGCGAATTGCCGCCAAAGAGTTGTGGCCCATAACAATTCACACAAGAACGGCGGGGGGGGGGGGGGGGGGGGGGGGCCCCCCCCCCCCCCCCCGCACAGGAAAAACGGGGGCCCCCCCGGGGGCCCCCCCCCCCCCCCCCCCCCCCCCCCCGCCGTCGTACTTCAATTACGGGGCCCGCAATGGGAGCGCCCGCCACGCCCTTACGAAAAGACGATGTCCTTCGTGGCGTGGCTGTAGGTGATTGTGACCGGGCCGCCCGCGTGGTGAAGCTCGTGGTTGGCTCCATCGGGAGCGCCGAAGGCTCCGTAGTTCTCATCCCAGGAGCGGTTGAGCGCGATCTTGAACAGGTAGGCACCGGCAGGCAGGTCTGCAGTGATCTTCCAGACCTGGCTCTCGGCCTCGAAGCCCATCTGCGCCTGGTCGTACTGCGGCGCCCAATCCTCCGGCGAACCGAGCAGGATGTTGAAGTTACCGGCAACAGCAACGGCCTCGGGCTGCGGAACCAGTTCAGCAGCGGGTGCCTCGTCCTTTGCCTTGGCCGCCTTCCTGGAGCGGACTGCCTTGGCAACGGGTGCGACGGCTTCCTCTAGAACCTCGGCAGCCTTTTCGACAGCCTGGGCAGCCTTGGAAGCGGTCTTCTTTGCGGGCGCCTTCTTGTCCGCTTTAGCGGTTGCCTTCTCCGCGGTCTTGGCAGCCGCGACCTTCTTGACAGGCTTCTTCGGGGCTTCAGCGGGCAACGGGGTGTCCTCCGGAACCGGCGTACCGGTGGTCAGGGCTGCGTCAAAAGCCTCTGGGCTGGGGAATGCAACGGTGGCCTTGCGACCCTCGTCGGTGATGCTCCAGCCAGAGCGGCCCTTCACGAGCCAGCCAGCCTTGACCAGCTTGGCCGTTGCGGTGGTCAGGTTCTTGTGTCCACGCGGGATGCCGCCTGAGAGCAGCTCTCCTTCGTGGTCAGTGAACGGGACACGAACGATAGCCTCAGCCAGCACCTGACCCGCATTGAGCGTCGAACCTGACCACACCTCCTCTTCGAGGACATCCAGAACGACTTTCAACCGGGCGTTGGTGTTTTCCAAGGTGCTCTTCGCCATGGGTCTCCTTCACAGGCACGAATGATCCAAGGGCAGTCTGCCAAGGTTCTGTTAAATCCGGCGACTGTTATGGGTTAACAGCGTGTGTCGTGACCGACTGTTACGGGTTAAGCGGCTTGGAAGGTCCCAAACTGATTGACGGGTCTCAGCTAAGGTCACTTTTTGAATGCAACATTTGCGATGCTACCTTATTCACGCCTAGTCCTCGGACGCGATCTCCCAGCGATGGATTTGAGCCAGCAGCGCCTCCTTGCGTGCATTGTCCAAGAACGCCGAGCGGACAGAGTTGGCAGCCAGAAGGGCCCTTTCCCCCACCGAAAGGTCATGGACCCCGACCAGTTCGCGGAAATTGTCGTCCACATAGCCGCCAAAGTATGCAGGATCATCCGAATTGACGCTGACATTCAGCCCTGCAGCAAGCATCGCCGGCAACGGATGATCGGCCAGGGTGTCGACTGCACGCAGCCTGACATTGGACAGCGGACACACAGTCAGCGGCACTTGCTCCTTCACGAGACGTTGCACCAACGCCTCATCCTCCATGCAGCGAATCCCATGGTCTATGCGTTCCACATCCAACAGGTCAAGTGAGTCAGTGATGTACGACGCCGGCCCCTCCTCGCCGGCGTGGGCGATCCGGTGCAGCCCAGCGTCTTTGGCCCGCCGGAACAGCCGCTCAAATTTCGACGGCGGATTGCCCACCTCTGCCGAGTCGAGTCCTATGCCGGCGATGGGTGCATTGATGGCGATGAGCTGGTTCAGGACGTCGATCGCATTGTCTTCGGGCATATCGCGGAGGAAGGCGGCAATCAGAAGGGTCGAAACACCAAAGTCCTGTTCCGACGTCGCAAGCGCCGAAGCCACGCCGTTAACACAGATGGCGAGCGGCACGCCGCGCTGGACGTGTGCTTGGGGGTCCATCATGATCTCGGCGTGGCGCACCCCGGCATCGGCGGCGCGCTGGAGGTAGGCGCGGGTCATGTCCGCGAAGTCCTGCTCGGTTTGCAGCACGGCCATGTTGGCGTAGTAAAGGTCCAGGAATGACTGCAGATCCGTGAACTCGTACTTCGCGCGCAACTCGTCGATGTCCTTGTAGGGGAGCTCGATGCCGTTGCGCTCAGCCAGGGCGAAAATCAGTTCTGGCTGAAGTGTGCCTTCTATATGAAGATGAAGTTCAGCGACGGGCAGGGCTGCTGGGGTGTGCGTCTCGCCAAAAGTGTCCATTCCTCAACCGTAGTGGGCGGCCTGGTTGAGACACCCGTCAACCCAGCGCCTCGGCGAGCCCGGTTCCGCGGTGGAACTTAGTTCAGCGAAGCCTTCGCCGCGCCCGGGATCTCCCTGATGATGCGCACTTTCCACGCGGAATCGTCGCTGGTGTCCAGGAGCGCGTGCGTACCCACGGCCATATGTAGGGCAACACGCTTGGCGGCGAGCAATTCAAGGTAAAGCTGCTCATTGATTCGTGCTGGCTTGTCGATGACATACTTCACGCCGTCGCGAAGCCTGCGATAGTTTGCGCTGTTGTCACTGTGCTTGCGCAATTCCTGCTGGCCGCGATGCCTAATACGCGGCTCGTGCTTGTTCAGCCACGAGACAGATACGTGGACAGCCACGACGACGGCTAACGCGATGGCGTAAACGAACCAGCCGCTATTGAGCAGGAAGAGCGGGAGGTTTGCAATAGCCACAACAGCGATGATGACGCGGAGGGCAAGGACTTTGCGCATTGCGGCAGCGGCCTTGGCAATGGCAGCAGTAATTCGATGGTGCTCGGCCTTTGCCGCAATTGGGTCAAAAGTGAATTCGTCCAGAAGCACAAATCCCTCGGATTCCGGCTCCAGCTTTCGGCCATACTTCGGATTTACATTCGCCGGGACAGCGGCCTTCGGCATGGAGTCGGAAGTTGTCATGGTGGAACTTTCAAGAATTCGGCACTTAGTGGAGAGCTAGAGGAGGGGCGCCTTTGACCCTCTCCGGCCCAAATCCGACGAAACGGATTTCGGCTACCTTAAGGCATTCCGCAAGTCACAGTCTCCCCCGTCTCACCATGTGGACTTCCAACTTTGTCTCACTTGCCGGGCCGTGGCTGGGCGGGGATTGGGGGTGATGACTTTAGCAAATGGCAAACTGGCTTCATGACTGTGTTGATTGCCGGCTGCGGCGACCTGGGAACCGAGGCTGGGCTACGATTCGCGGCGGCGGGGCACCGCGTCATCGGCTGGCGCCGCTCTCCAGGCAAGCTGCCGACGGCAATAGAGGGCGCAGCCGCCGACCTCGCCACAGCGGAACTGCCGCCGATCCCGGCAGACGTTGACGTCGTCGTCGTTGCCATCGCGGCGGATACCGCAACGGAGTCGGCGTACCGGGCCGCCTATGTTGAGGGGCTGGCCAATGTTCTGCGCGCCCTAAAGCGCGACGGCGTCACACCCCGCCGTTTGCTATTTGTCTCCTCGACGGCGGTTTACAGCGATGCGGCCGGAGCTGTTGTCGACGAAACCACACCCGCGGAGCCGGGGTCGTTCAGTGGCCGCATCATCCTTGAAGCCGAGGAATTGCTTCGTTCCACTCTCGCGAATACAGCCACGGCGGGAATCGCGCTGCGGCTGGGCGGAATTTACGGTCCGGGCCGCACCCGGCTAATCGACCAGGTTCGCAGCCGACAAGCCGTAATTCCAGATCAGCCCCGTCACACAAACCGCATTCACCGCGACGACGCAGCTGCAGCAATCGTCCACCTCGCCACTATGGCCAGCGAACCGGGTGCCATATATCTGGGAGTCGACGAAGACCCGGCTGAATTGGGTGACGTTTTGCGATTCCTGGCCAAGGAAATGGGGTACGAGGAACCACAAACCGGGCCCTTGGCAATTGCCCGGGGCGGCGATAAACGATGTTCGAGCCAGCGCCTACGGGCAACAGGATTCGAATTCGAGTATCCGAGCTATGTGGCAGGCTATCGGGCAATCCTCGCCGGAAAAGGCGTCCGCCACCCTTAGCTAAACGTTCACCAGAATCCCCCGCGTGAACTGCCGCAAAAAGGAGAAGCATGGATTTCCAGCTGATTATTGAAACAACAGGTCGGGTGGTGGATTTCGCGGGGGTGGCCGTGATGGTGATCGGCGCCGTGGTGTCCATCCCTTTGGCGCTAAGGGGCTACCAGCCCAAACGGGCCCAGGCAGCTGGCGTGAAAATGTCGGTGTATCGCACGTATCGGCAGTTGCTGGGCAGGTCCATCCTCCTGGGCCTGGAACTCCTGGTGGCCGCCGACATCATCCGGACAGTCGCCGTGACCCCGACGTTTGAAAGCGTTGGGGTACTGGCAATCATCGTGGCGATCCGGACCTTCCTCAGCTTCTCGCTGGAACTCGAAATCACCGGACGCTGGCCCTGGCAAAAGGAGCCGGCGCCGGCAGAACCGGCGCCGGCACAGCGATAAGAACAGCGTTGCCTGGAGGCTGCGCCCTAGGAAGATTCGCCCTTCGTGGCACCGTCCGCGTAGGCGTGGCCCTGTGTAAAGAAGGCCGCGATCCGGTCGAAGGCGCCATTCCATGCCATCGTTGCAAAGAAGTCGCGCATCTCTTCCGTGGGGAAGCCGGTCTGGACGACGGTCATCAGCGTGCCGCCGTCGTGCTCTTCAAAGGTGACGTCCACCTCGGTGGTGAGCGAGTCGCCGCTCGGGTCGCTGCCGGTGGACGTCGTCACAAGCCGGCGGGGCCGGTCGATGATGCGGAAGATCTGCGTCTCCTGGTAGAGCTCGTTGGGGTTTTTGCCCCAGACGCTCACCCATTCGCCCCCAACACGGAGGTCGATCGCGATTTCCGCTATGCCCGGTTCGTCATTGAGCAGGTTGAACCAGGTCTTGACCTTCTCCGCGTCCGTGTAAGCATCGAAAACTTCGTCCGGGCTGGCCGGAATGACGCGGGAAACAGTCAGGTTGTACGTCATTGCTCAGTTCCTTTCTTGAGCAGGAAGTAGGCCTCGAGCCCATCGAGGCGCCGCTCCCACAGCCGCTGGTAGCGGTTGATCCACCCCAGGGCCTCCTCCAAATGCTCCGTCCCTAGGCGGCACTCGCGGGACCGCCCTACTTTCTCCGTGACCACCAGCCCTGCGTCCTCCAGCACCTGCACGTGTTTCTTGAGGCCGGTCAGGGTCATGCCGGCTGGCTCCGCGAGTTCGCCAATGCTGGCGGGCCCTTGGCCAAGCCGGACCAGGATCGCCCGACGCGTCGCATCCGACAGGGCTGCGAACGTCTTATCGAGGATCTCTTGCTGAACCATGTAGTTCAGTATAGCTTAGTGAACCGTTTGGTTCAATGATTTCTTAAACAACTTCGTCCCTCGGCCGTTCTTTCGTTATTGGGAAGCAACGAAAGAACGGCCAAGGGACGAAGTCCTATTGGGGGGGATGGACGGCGCCGTGACGGCGCCAAAGGTTCTAAGCGAATTAGTGCCACAGCCCGAGCGCGAATTCCGCAATCACTGCCGAAAGCAGGAACGACGCCGTGATGGCAACCAGTCCAACTGGGATGATCTTCCAGCCGATCTGACGAAGCAACGGGATGTCCTTGCCCAGCGACAGGCCGGCGCAGGTGAGGACAACCGTGGCGATGGAGAGGAAGTCCACGCTCTTCACCAGGTCACCCAGCACACCGGCCACGGGAGACCACGGGCTGGAGATCAGGGCACCAAGGGTGGTGGCCCACACGATCGCGGAGATCTTGCGGCTTGCCCACGCCAGCAGCATGCTCAGGAGCACTAGGCCCACCAGCACTGCGTAACCACCCACGATTGAGAGGCTGAAGCCCTTGGCAGCCACGGAAGCCGTGCCGATACCGATGATGGACAGGATGCTCATCGAAGCCCACAGCGGGAGCCGGACTTCCTCGGTGCTTGCCGCCACCTGCTCGCGAAAGCGCCGGTTGGCCTCAGCGGAAGCCTCCGCGTCTGCAGGTGCAGCATCACCTCGATGTTCGACGACGGTGTGCTCCCCACCCGTGGAGGTGTCGCCGTCGTGCCCGGTTACGTTACGCAGGCTTGCGGAGTGCGCGGAGGGCTTGTGGGCCGCGCCCAGATGAGCGGCGGCCGCAGCTGCTGCTCCCGCTGATGGAACGCTGGCGAGGGCTTCCTCGCGAGCGCCTTGGCTGCGGGTCAGCAGCCGGTAGAACCGGTCGGCCAGCGGCAACGCGATGTAGATGCCCACGTACACGCCCAAGATGGTGGTGATCAGGTTGGACACAGCGGCCATGCCCAGGATGGCGTCCTTGTCGCCCGGATAGGCCGCCGTGATGCTGGCCGCGGATGCCGCCATCATGGAACCGGAGCCCACGCCCGAACCCATGGCAAGCGCAAGCGGGTCGAAAATTCGCCAGTTGGAGACCAGCGACGTGAGCAGGGTGATGTACACAGCGCCGAAGAGGGTTCCGAATACATACATGGCCAGGACGCCACGGTATTGATCGGAGTCTGGGCCGTACTTCTCGCTAACCATGGCAAAGGAGGGCTCGCGGTCCAGCGAGAAGGTTGCGCCGACGGTGGCCTTGCCCATGCGCAGGAGAACGGCCAGCGGGAGGGCGAGGAACACGGTACCGAGCAGGTGCCCGACTTCTTGCAAGAGCAGGGCCGGGCCGGCCTTGACCAAGGTTGGCAGGCTGGGACCGATGGTAAACGCCAGCCGTGCCACCAGCAGCATCACGGCAACGCCAACCAGTGCGGCAGCGATTTTCTGCAGGTCGATGCCAAGAGGCTTGAACTTCTGGACGGAGAACAGTACACCGGCGATCAGGCCCCACACCATGGGGAACACAATGATTGACCCGATGCCTACGTCGAGTTTGAGTTGCCCGATCAGCTGCACGGTCACAGCAATTGCAAGTGCTAGCGCCGCGATGGGCAGCGACTTTTTGACCTCAATGGTCCTTACTGCGGAAGCAGGCTTGGTACTCATGCGGCACCTTCCTAGATCGTGGCAGGCCGTGCGGCTGCCGCGCCGATGAATCGGCTCTTTTGTTGGGGATTGTGGGCGACTCCGGCCACGGTCCAGGCCATCGCGAGCGCGCCCTGGAACATCATTCGGTAGGCCTCGGGGGTGTCCGCGAGGGCCGCAAAACCATGCGAGTGGATGGGCACGTCGGCGCCCGGGATGCTGAGCCACGGGTGCAGGCTGGGGACGACCTGCGACACGTTGCCCATGTCCGTGGATCCTCCGCCAAGGCCCTTGGACGGGGAGACGTCATAGCCGAACGAAGCCATGGCGTCGGTCCAGTGGGTGGCGAGGTCCTCGTCCTGGATCAGTGGTTCATAGAGCGGCTCGGTGGATTCGATGTCCAGTGTTGTCCCGGTGGCCAGGGCTCCGGCCTCGAAACACTTGCGGACGCGTTCCAGCAGGGCGTGGTATTCGTCCAGCGTGAATGCGCGGCATTCGAATTCGACGACGGCCAGGTCCGGGATGATGTTGGTGGCGTGACCGGCTTCCTGGATGAACATCGCTATGCGGTGATCGCCGGGGATTTGCTGGCGTAGCAGGCCAACCGCTACCTGGGTGATAGTCGCTGCATCAGCGGCGTTGACACCCAGGTGGGGCGCTGCAGCGGCGTGCGAGGCATGGCCGCGGAACGTTGCACGGTAGCGGCCTACCGCTTGCGCGGAGGTGCCGGCGGGGTTGTAGGTGATGCCCGCCTGAACCGGGTGGACCATCATTGCCAGCGCTACGCCGTCGAACACTCCGCGTTCCAGCATGAGCGCCTTGCCGCCGCCGTGTTCCTCAGCCGGCGTGCCGATGGCCTTCAGTGTGATGCCGAGTTCGTCCACGTACGGCAGCAGCGCCAGGGCAGCGGCGATGGAAGCGCCGGCGATCAGGTTGTGTCCGCAGGCATGGCCGACGTCGGGAAGGGCGTCGTATTCGACGCAGAACGCGACCACCAGCTCACCGGTGCCGGCAGTGGCGGTGAAGGCGGTGGGCAGGCCGGCCGTGCCGCGTTCGACGTCATAGCCTGCTTCCTCAAGCAAAGCAGTGACCGCGGCGGCGGCCCTGACTTCTTCGAAAGCCAGTTCCGGCTGGGCGTGGATGGCGCGGCTCAAGGCCAGCACGCGGTCCTGCCATTCCTGCAGGGTCTCCTCGATGCGTCCTTTGACGGCTTCAGGACTTTCAGCGGTCCGGGTAAGTTCCACGATTGTTTTCCTCCAAGAAGTCAGTAGCTCAGCGACGGGAACGGTGCACCGGCAGCCTGCGTGGGAACCCACACGGCCTTGGTCTGCGTGTACTCGTCCAGCACTCCGGGGCCGGAGGAGCGGCCGTGGCCCGAGTCCCCGAAGCCTCCGAACGGCACGGCCACGTGGATGGTCTTGTACGCGTTGATCCAGAAGGTGCCGGCCTTGACGGACTGGGCGACGTGGTGGGCCCTTGTGACGTTGGCGGTCCACACTGCGCCAGCGAGGCCGAAGCTGGTGGCATTCGCCCGGGCGATGGCCTCGGCCTCGGTGTCGAACGCGTCCGCCCCCACAACCGGACCAAAGACCTCGGTGGTTTCAAGACGGTTCGCCGGGGTCACGCCGTCGAGCACTGTGGGCAGCACCCAGTGGCCGCCGGAATAGGGCCCGGCAGCGAGCTCCTCCGGTAGGGCCGCGCCGGTGAGGCGACGGGCGCCGTCGTCGAGTCCTTGTCCGATCAGCGAGGTGACTGTGGCGAACTGCGGAGCGGTGATGATCGGTCCCACCTCGGTGTTCGAGGCCAACGGGTCGCCTACGCGCAGCCTGGCGGCCTTCTCCGCGACACGGTCCACGAACTCGCGGTAGACGCTGCGCTGCACCAGCAGGCGAGAGCCGGCCACGCAGGACTGGCCTGCCCCGGAGAAGATGGCAGATACTGCGCCGTCGGCGGCGCAGTCCAGATCCGCGTCGGCGAAGACGATGTTGGCGCTCTTGCCGCCGAGTTCGAGGACAGTGGGGATGCCAGCCTGGGCGGCTGCCACGGCAACCCGTCGGCCGGTGGGGACCGAACCGATGAAGCTGACCTTGCCCACACGGCGGTCCGTGGTGAAGGCGGCTCCCATGGTGGCGCCGAGCCCAACACCGACGTTGAAGACCCCCGCGGGCAGGCCCGCCTCGACGGCCAGCTGGGCAAGCCGCACGGTGGAGGCCGGCGTGAACTCGCTGGGCTTAACGACGACGGCGTTACCCGCCGCGAGCGGGGCCGCGGAGTTCCAGCCGGCGGTGAAGAGCGGCGCGTTCCACGGGGTGACCGCGACAACGACACCCCACGGCACGCGCTGGGTGTACGCGAGCCACTCCCCCGGCACGGGAATCGTGCTGCCGGTAACTTTGTCTGCCCAGCCGGCGTAGTAGCCGAACATCTCGGCCACCTTGGCGGCCTCGGTGCGGGCATCGCGGATGGGCTTGCCCGTGGTGGCTGACTCCAGGATGGCCAATTCCTCGGCGTGTTCAGCGACCACGTGGGACACGTTACGAAGGATAGCGGCGCGCTCGAAGGGGTTCATGGCGCCCCAGAGCGCGGCACCGTCGACGGCGGACGCCAGGACAGCATCGGCGCCTGCCGTTCCGGGGTCGTTGTAGCTGGCGAAGGCCTCGCCTGTGGCGGCAGCAGTCAGGGTGACAGGTTCGCCACTGCCCTGCTGGACGCGGCCGTCAACGAACGCGCCAAGGCCGTTGGGGAAGGCCGCGGCAAGGACATCGCGGGCGGTTTGTGCCCCGGAAACGGTGGGGATGGTCAGGCTCATGTTGGGGAGTTCCTAGCGGGTAGCGGAGGCGGATTCTTTGGCGGCGTTGATGGCCGTGGGAGAGAGCGCGTCGGTAGCAGTGGTCACGGTGGAAGGCATCTGCACGAAGTCGGCCTTAGGGCCGAGTTCAGCGAGGGCCTTTTGCCAGGCTTGGTTGGTTCCGGACAGCACCTGTGGCGCGGCGCCGTGCTGGGCTGCGACGTCAAGGGCAAGCGACACGTCGCGGGCCATGAGTCCCAATGCGAAGCCGGAGTCGAACGTGCCGGAGAGGATCCAGTTGGGGAACATGGCAGAGGAAACTTTGCTGCCACCGGACGCACCGCTGATGGCCTGAGCCGCGATTCCGAGGTCAATCCCATAGGCTGCGGCGATGTCCAGGGCTTCGCCAACAGCAGCGAGGTTGGTGGCGCAGAGGATGTTGTTGAGCAACTTCACCACGTTCCCTGAGCCGATGGGTCCGATGTGCGTGTATTGGCCGCCAGTCAGCGCGTCCAGCACTGGCCTGGCGGCTTCGATCGAGTCCTCGGATCCGCCCAGGAAGGCGCTGAGCATGCCAGTCGCGGCACCTGCGTTGCCGCCGGACACCGGGCTGTCCACGAAATGGGCCCGGTGTTGCTGGGCCAGCCCCGCCATTTCCGCGCTTGTGGCGGGCTCCGACGTCGTGGTGTCCACGATCGCCACGGTGCCAGGTTTCGTCAGGAGGTGCGGAACGGTGGCGCGGACGATCGCTGCGGACGGCAGGGACAGCACCACGTACGGAGTGCCGGCCAGCTCGGCAACGTCCTCGACGACGGCAATTCCGTTTGCGGCCGCAGCGGACCGGGCCTCGGATGACGGGTCGAAGCCAGAGACACTCCAGCCTGCGCGGTGGAGCGTCGCGGCCATCGCGCCGCCCATGGATCCGAGTCCGACGACGGCGGCGTGGCGGTTAAGTTCATTGGTCATGGTGCGTCCCTTGGTGGTTCTTGTTGGGGTTGCTGGCTAGGTGAGTTGATGACTCAGGTGGGTTGGAATCCTCAGTCGAGGTAAATATCGAGGTCCTGCCACAGCTGCTGCGTACGGCGGATTGCGGCGCGGCTGCGTTCCGGATGCGCGGCTTCCATGCCCGCAAGGAGCCCGTAGACCACTGACGTGGTGGCCGTAACGGACTGGAAGAAGGAAATGCCTTCGCTTGGAACCACCAAGGAGTGGTCCGCGATGGCGGCGAGACGTCCTTTGCGAAGGTCTGTGATGGCAACTACCCTCGCGCCCGCCTTGTGGGCGGCTTCGGCTGCGAGGATGACTTGCTTGATGGAGCGCCAGATGTTGATGATCACTAGCACATCGCCCGGCCCCACGGCGTTGGTTCCGCTGGCCAGGTGCACGCCGCCCCGGTTTTCCAATGTGATGTTGTAGCCCATGGTGGAGCCGAGGTGAGCCATTACGCTTGCGGGGCCGGCAAAGGAGCCCATGCCGATCACCATGATGGACTTCGCATCGGCGAGGGTTTTGATGGCGTCCTGGACGTCCTGCGGAGCGTTCGCCTCAAGGGTCAGCCGGAGGTTTTCAAGGTCATGGTTGATGGCGTCATGCACGGGACTGCGGTAGTTGCCGTGGACCGTGAGGGTCTCTTCCGTGGAGATCTGCACCAAGTAGCGCGCCCGCAACTCTCTTTGCAGGTCCGGCCAACCCGTGAACCCCATGGCCTGGGCCGCGCGCACCACCGTCGAGTTGTTGACGGCTGTGCGCTTGGCGATCTCGGCGATGTCCGCGTACGAAGCCAGTTGCGGGTTCTTGGCAATGATGTCCGCTACCCGGCGCTGGGCTGGTGACAGCCCATTCTGGGGCAGGAGATCGTCGATCCAGCCGTCAGGGGATTCGTCGAGGGGCATTGGGGTCCTATTCGCAGTGTATTGCCGGATCCGGATCTGATGGTCCGCAACGTGATGGCAATCTCAATTGCAATTAGGTTAGTCTGCAAACGTGTTTGCAAGCAAGTGGTTTGAGTCACTTCCTTTGCAAATGCGTTTGCGAAGGTCGTGAAACCAAAACGTCCCTGAACCGCTGTTTCGTCGAGGGCCCCATGTGTCAGGGCGACGAAATTGCGGCTCAGGGACGTAATCGGCAAAGAACTGACTACCGTGTGAGGCCCGCGCGGCGTAGGGCGTCGGCCAATGCCGTGTCAGCCGGAGGCTTCGGGGCAGCGCCCCGCCGGTCGCCGCGCTGCTGACCACCAGATTGACCCGCTGACTGCCCGACGCCGGAACGGCCGCGCTGCTGCCCGCCGCCGTCGCGCTGGTTGCCGCGCTCCTGCCCGCCGTCGCGCTGTGCGCTGGACTGCCCGACGCCGGAACCGCCGCGCTGCTGGCCGCCCCGCCGGTCGCCGCGCTGCTCGCGTTGTCCGCCGCCGACACCGGAATCAGCACCACGGCCGCCGCCTGCAGCCCGTCCGCCGCGTTGCCCGCCTCCGCCGGGAGCGCCCGGTTCGTCGTCGAGCCGGAGTGAGAGGGAGATCCGCTTCCGCTCGGGGTCGGCTTCCAGCACCTTGACCTTCACGATCTGGCCGGACTTGACGATCTCCCGCGGGTCGGAAACGAACCGGTTGGACATGGCCGAAACGTGGACCAGGCCGTCCTGGTGCACCCCGACGTCCACGAACGCCCCGAAAGCTGCCACATTGGTGACAGTTCCTTCCAGGACCATGCCCGGCTTGAGGTCGGAGATCTTTTCAATCCCCTCGGAGAAGGACGCCGCCTTGAACGCCGGCCGAGGGTCGCGGCCAGGCTTCTCCAACTCGGCCATGATGTCCCGCACCGTGGGCAGACCGAACGTGCCATCAACAAATCCCTGTGGATCAAGCTCGCTCACGGGCCGTCCACCCGCCGCCGACACGATCTTCCTGGCCACCGAATAAGCTTCCGGGTGCACGCTGGAGGCATCCAATGGCTCCGCTCCCCCGGTGATCCGGAGGAAGCCCGCGCACTGCTCGAACGCCTTGGCACCCAGCCGCGGCACTTTCTTCAGGTCCGATCGCTTGGCGAACGGACCATTCTCATTCCGGTATGCCACGATATTCTCGCTCAGCAGCGGTCCAACGCCGGCCACACGGCTCAGCAGTGCCGGCGAGGCCGTGTTCAGATCAACGCCCACGGCGTTCACACAGTCCTCCACCACGGCATCCAGCGAGCGGTCCAGCTTGGACGCCGTGACGTCGTGCTGGTACTGCCCAACACCGATCGACTTGGGCTCGATCTTCACGAGTTCTGCCAACGGATCCTGCAGGCGCCGAGCGATGGACACCGCACCACGCAGGGAGACATCCATTCCCGGGAGCTCAGCAGCCGCGAGCGCGGACGCGGAATACACTGACGCGCCAGCCTCGGAAACCACCAGCTTCTGCAGCGTACGGCCGCCCGAGGACGCCTCTGCCTTGATCAGCTCAGCGGCCAGCTTGTCCGTCTCGCGTGACGCCGTGCCGTTGCCGATAGCCACGAGTTCGACGGCGTGCTGCCGAGCCAGGCGGGACAATGTAGCCAGGGCTTCATTCCATTTGTTGGCTGGTGCGTGTGGATAGACGGTATCCGTTGCAACCACCTTGCCGGTGCCGTCAACCACGGCCACCTTCACACCCGTCCGGAGTCCTGGGTCCAGTCCGAGCGTGGCCCTGTTACCGGCGGGCGCCGCGAGGAGCACATCCCTCAGGTTCGCCGCAAAGACCCGCACGGCCTCATCCTCCGCATCAGCGAACAAACGCCCGCGCAGGTCGTTGGCGAGCCTGTCCATGAGCCGGCCGCGCCAGGCAATCTGGGCGGTCTGCGTGAGCCATGCGTCGGCGGGACGACCACGGTCGGCGACGCCAAGGCACTTAGCCACAGCGTTCTCGTAACGGGTCCGCGCGGCCGCCAAGGCGGCGTCGTCGTTGGGTTCCGCTTCGCTGAGGTCCAGCTCCAAGACACCGTCCTTCTCGCCGCGGAGCAGCGCGAGGACACGATGGCTGGGCATCCCGGAGGGGACCTGATCGAACTCGAAATAGTCCTTGAATTTCTGGCCTTCGGCTTCCATGCCCGCCTTCACACGGGACACCATACGGCCCGACGTCCAGAGCCGCTCGCGGAGGTCCTCGGCAAGGTCGGCATCCTGCGCCACCCGCTCCACCAGGATGGCGCGAGCGCCCGCCAGTGCAGCGGCGCCGTCGTCGATGCTGTGCTCCGCATTCAGGTACTTGGCCGCCTCAGCCTCGGGGTCAAGGTCAGGATTGGCCAGCAGCCCATCCGCCAGCGGCTCCAGCCCCGCCTCGCGGGCGATCTGTGCCTTGGTGCGCCGCTTCGACTTGAAGGGCAGGTAGATGTCCTCCAACCGCGCCTTGGTGTCAGCGGCGACGACGGCGGCCTCAAGTTCCGGGGTCAGCTTGCCTTGGGCGGCAATCGACTCCAGGACAGTACGACGGCGGTCCTCAAGTTCGCGGACATAGCGCAGCCGTTCCTCGAGTTGGCGAAGCTGTGCGTCGTCTAGGGTGCCGGTGACTTCCTTGCGGTAACGGGCGATAAACGGAACAGTTGCACCGCCGTCGAGCAATTCCACGGCGGCCTTGACCTGCCAGGGCTTGACGCCGAGCTCCTGGGCGATCTGGGCGTGGATAGCGGCGTCGGGACTCTGAAGGTGTTGGCTCACTCCGTCATTGTGCCCATGGGGGTCTGACATTGTCGAAAACCCGGGCGGATGTGCCCGCAGCCCACAGCACCGCCTGCTGCTACTCGACAATCGCCACCGCCGGTGCTTGAGTGACAGGATGCAGGAACTCCTAGTCATCCTCCAGGACGGATTCGAGTCGGATGAGGTGGTGGTCACTGTCAATGGCAAGGAAGCAGCCAGGGACAAGGATGTGTCCACCAGGCTTCTCCTCGGAATGGCGACGGAAATGACTGTGGAGCTGCCCGCGAAAGGCGCCACTATCGCCGTCGAAGTTCCCAGCCGCAAGCTGGAGGCGTCTGTGAAACTGCACGGAAAGCCCAAAAGCCTGCTGGCTTCCATAGAGGAGGGCGAACTGGTCCTCAGGGAGGGCACCGGCAGGGAGGCGTTCCTGTAGCCGGCGCATTGGCGGACCAAGGCAATTGCACAACAAAGCGCCACGGATAGCATCCGTGGCGCTGGTTTGCGGGCTGGCGCCGTGAGGCGTCAGGCAGTGGTGGGCTTGGCCGACAGGTGCTCGACCAGTTCTCCAACACGCTGCTCGGTGTAGTTGCGGGCGATGTCGCCCTGGCTAATGATGCCGACCAGCTTGTGATCGGAAATGACGGGTAGGCGCCTGACCTGGTGTTCCTCCATGACGCGGATGGCGTCATCGACGTTTGCATCTGCGTCAATCCAGTACGGCTTACCCTGGGCTAGGTCCCTCGCCAGTGTCGACCTGGCATCAAGGCCCTCAGCCACACACTTGAGCACAATGTCCCTGTCCGTGATGAAGCCCTTCAGCTTCCCGTCGCTACCGCAAATGGGCAGCGAACCGAAGTCTTGGTCCCTCATCAGGACTGCTGCATCCATCAATGTCTGGTCTTCCCGGATGCACTGGGCATTCGTGGTCATGAATTCACGTACAACGCTCATGGGTCCTCCTTCGTCAATGGTTTCACCGACGCAGGGCCTCGGCTCCGGCGCCGATGCTGTCAGCCTACGCCGAGGGGCATTCGATGGCTAGCTGAATTTCGGTGCTGGCCAGAGGGCTCTTTAAGGATTTTCTCGCAGACTCTGGCAATAATCCATTCGATGGAGTATTGTTCCGTTTTGGTTACTCACGGCTTCTGGGCATAGGCCACCTCTGACTTCTTCCGGGACTTTCGCCGCCACTCGCTAAGGGCCCGCCCTGACTCCGTCACTGCCGCAGTTCACAGTCGGCATCGCACCTATTTTTCCTTGGCTCAGCGAGAGAGAACCCACGATGGACATCCCCAACGTCCCAGATTCCTCCTACACCCCTGCCCCCGACGGACCCATCCCCGGCCCGAACCCCATTCCCCCACAGCCCCTTCCGCAACCTCTGCCGGACCCCCACCCGATCCCGCTCCCCCACCCGGATCCCTTTCCCGTGCCGGGACCCATACCCTTCCCACCGGACGACCGGTGGAAGTGCTGGCGTGCCTCGGCCGTAAGCGGGAGATATGAAGGGGACCAGGCAGGCGGATACCTCCTTGGCCGCTCCCTTGACATGCGCTTGGACATCGACCCCAGGAAGAACTCCGAGTCCCCCGCCATGAACAAGGTCAGCGGCGACTTCTACGCCCGCCGGTTCGTGGGTGGCTTCCCCAAGTTCAGGGTCACCAAGACATATGTCGAATCCTGGATCGTCGACAATCCCGTTGTCACCTGGTCGCGCTGCCGGGTTCGCATCACGGGTACTGTGCGTTACTGGCAAGGCGTTCACCCGCCCACCACGGTGGACATCACAGTGAATTGGTTCATGGGCGCCATCACTGGTGCCACCGCCACGTTCACAACCGGCGGCACCGTGGAACAGCCCTTTGCCCTAGGCTTCAAGTCCGACTGCTTCCGGGATGTAAACCTGGAACTCGACTACTGCGCTTCGGTGGACGTGGAACCAAAGGTTCCCGTGTACGGCACGCACATGCACAACAATCGCCCGGCCGACCTCTCCGACCGAACGCTCACCATCGAATCCGCCTACCGGGATGCCGGCATCAACGTCACCATCGATCCCACGCACACCGTCATCGATGACAGCGCGGCTGGCTTCGCTACCTGGAGCGTGGGTGAACTCCATGACGCCATGGAGACCTCATTCGGCAAATTCAATTCGGGCTGGCCCGCCTGGAACCTCTGGGGCGTCCAGGCCGGTACGTTCGACACCTCAAGCGTCGGCGGCATCATGTTCGACGCCGCGGCAGGCTTCGGCGGCGCCGGCGAAGGCCCGGACCGGCAAGGCTTCGCCGTCTTCCGCAACCACTCCTGGTTCACCAACCTCGTGTCCTCGCCGACTACGCAGGATCAGGCCTGGGCAATGCGCCACTTCCTTTACACCTGGGTCCACGAAGCCGGGCACGCCTTCAACTTCCTGCACTCCTGGAACAAGGCCCGGCCAAGCTCCTTGTCCTGGATGAACTACGACTGGAAGTACGACCAGATCAACGGCGCGGACACCTTCTGGGCAAACTTCCGCTTCCGCTTCGACGACGATGAACTGATCCACATGCGGCACGGCGACCGTGCCTCGGTGATCATGGGCGGCGACCCCTGGGCTTCCGGCGGGCACCTCGAATCGCCTCCCGGCGCCATGTCGGTTTCCAGTCCGGACACTGACCTCGAGTTCACGGTGACGGGCAAGAAGCACTTCGACTTCATGGAGCCGGTTGCCCTGGAATTCCGGCTGCGGAACGTCAGTGGCATGCCCCTGCAAGTGGATGGCCGGCTGGATCCGCGCTATGGCAACACCACGGTGTTCGTGCAGAGGCCGAATGGTTCCACCGTCCTGTACGAATCCGTGGTCTGCTTCTACGGAATACCGGAGATGGTTACGTTGGCACCGGGCCAGGAAACCCAGGGCGAAGACCGCCACAGCCAACTCATCCAACTGGCCTTCGGAACAGGCGGCTTCATTTTCGACGAGCCCGGCCAATACCTGGTCCGGGCCGTCTATCACACTGACGGGATGCTGCAGACGTCCAATACCCTCCCCATCCGGATCGGTTATCCCGCCAGCAAGGAAGAGGACCGCTTCGCCCCGGACTTCTTCACCCGCCAAGTGGGGCTCACGCTGGCCTTTGATGGTTCGATGTCACCGCATCTGTCCAAGGGACTCGACGCGCTGACCGAGGCGGCCGAGCGCTTCGCCGGCGAGCCGCTGGGCGTGAAGGCGGCCACCGCCGTCGCGCAGTGCGTTGGTGACGACTTCTACCGGCGGGAGGACGACGCGATGGTGAAGCATCACACCGCGGATCCGGAGAGGGCGCTGGAACTCACCAATTCAGGCCTGGAAAGCTACCGCCAGTCGACGTCGCCCGCCAGCAACCTGGCCTACAGGGATCTCGTGGAACTCCGCGCAGCGCTGCACGTGAAGGCGGACAACACCGCAGCCGCGCAGGCAGAGGTGGAGACCCTCGCGAACGATCTGGACCAGCGTGGCGCGAACCCCAATGTGGTGGCCCAAGTACGGGAGCTGGCGCCGTCGCCGACCGCTGAAAAGAAGACCACGGCAAGGAGGACCACCCGCAAGACGAACAAGTAACCGAATCCGCTGGGCCAGGGTCGCTGGCCAAAACCGTCACACAGGGCTGAGGGGTTCCGCTGAGCGGGGCCCCCCAGCCCTGCCCGATCTTCGACGAGCGGCCTATTCGGCGATGTCCTCGGCCCACAGCTCCGGACGCGCGTCCTGGAAGTCCCGCATGAGGTCGATGCAGCGCTGATCACCCAGCACAACAACGTCGACTCCCCGCGAGCGCAGCCATTCGAGCTCGCCGGGGAAGGTGACGTCCTCCCCTACAATGACGCGCGGAATCTTGAACTGGATGATGGTTCCGGCACACATCGCGCACGGTGCCAAGGTGGTGTAGAGGGTGGTGTCGCGGTAGCTCTGCTGCCTGCCTGCGGCCCGCAGCGCGGACATCTCGCCGTGCGCTATCGGGTCACCTTCCTGGACGCGTTCGTTATGCCCGACGGCGATGATCTCGCCTTCCCGGGTGAGGGCCGCGCCGATGGGGATTCCGCCCTCGCTGAGGCTTTGGACTGCAGCGTCAAAGGCCGCTTCGAAACCTGGGTCTGGTGTTTCGGGCATCGTGGTCCGCCTTCCGGGTTATCTTGTCGGAGGCCTTTGGTAGCTTGGCTCAAAGATACCAACGGGCATGGGAATGTTCATGCGCCAAGGGCACGGGTTAGGGAATCGGGGAACGTCATGTTCTTTCTGGAGTCGGTGGATGCCGCCGGGCAGGACCTCGTCTTTTCGGCGAGCGACCTTGTCACGGCTTCCCAGTGCGAGTACCAGATCCTTCGGAAACTGGACGAAAAGCTTGGTCGTAGCCCGGTTTTCGAGGCTCCGGAGGACGCCATGCTGGAGCGGACTGCACGCCTGGGGGACCTGCATGAGCATCGCGTGCTGGAAGGCTTTGTGGCGGACTTCGGTATTTGGGATCCGGCCACTGCCCGGGGCGTGTACGACGTCGTTCCGGCGACCGACATGGACCGAGCCACCTTGAGTGCCAAGCACCAGGAGTCCATGGCGGCACTGCGTGCCGGCGCGGACGTGGTCTTCCAGGCTGCGTTTTTTGACGGCCAGTTCCACGGCCGCTCCGACTTCCTGGTAAAGATGCCGGATGGCTCCTACGCCGTGTACGACACAAAGCTGGCTCGCCATGCCAAGGTCACTGCCCTTCTGCAGTTGGCCGCCTATGCGGACCAATTGTTGGCGGAAGGCATCCAACCCGCATCGGACGTGACCCTGGTGCTCGGCAGCGGTGAGCACAGCAGCCACCGACTAGCGGACATCCTCCCGGTCTTCCGTGAGCGCAGGGCACGTTTCCTGGCCTTGGCCCAGGCGCATGTGGATTCGCCGGAAGCGGTGGTTTGGGGAGATCCTCGGTATAAAGCCTGTGGCCGGTGCCCGTATTGCGCGGAGCAGGTTGAGTTGCACCGGGACCTGCTCCTGGTGGCCGGTATGGGGATGTCCCGTCGGAAGAAGCTCATCGAAAGCGGTATCCAGACCATCGACCAGCTGGCCGAAGCAGAAGCAAGCGGGGACTCCGTATTCCTTCGCCTTCGGGCCCAGGCCCGAATGCAAACCGGGGTGGAAGAACCGGACGGGACGGTTCAGGCGCCGGACAAGGACGGCGGCGTCCGGACCGTCAGCTACCAGCTGCGCGAAGGCAACACGCTTGGCCGCCTTCCTGAGCCGGATGCAGGGGATATTTTCTTTGATTTCGAAGGCGATCCGCTGTGGCAGGACCCGGTGACCAGTGAGTGGGGCCTGGAGTATTTGTTCGGGGTCATCGAGCCTCCTGTTGAGGATGGCGGGCAGACCGTATTCCGGCCTTTCTGGGCGCATACCCGCTCGGAGGAACGTCGGGCCCTGATGGACTTCCTTGCCTACGTGGCGGACCGTCGGGAGAAGTACCCGAACATGCACATCTACCACTACGCCGCGTATGAGAAAACTGCGCTGCGGCATCTCTCGTTGAGGCATACCGTGGGTGAGGACGCCGTGGACACTCTCCTGCGGGACGGAGTCCTGGTGGATCTCTACGACACCGTCCGCCACAGCATCCGGATCTCCGAACGCTCCTACAGCATCAAGAAACTTGAGCCGCTGTACATGGGGCAGCACCTGCGCTCTGGAGACGTGACCGACGCCGGTGCCTCCGTGGTGGCCTACGCGGACTATTGCACGGCCCGGGACACCGGAAATCCTGCCGAAGCCGCGCTCATTCTGGAGAGCATCCGGGACTACAACGAGTACGACTGCCTTTCCACGCTGAGGCTCCGTGACTGGCTGCTGGAGTTGGCAGCAAAGGCCTCCATTGGACGTGAAATCGAGCCTGCCGTGGAACATCGTCCGGAAACCGAACCGGCGAAGTACCAGGCCGCGCCGGAAGAAACCGCTCTTTTGGCGTATGTGGCTGAGCTGCCGGACCAAGAGCAGGCCACTCCAGATGCACGAGCCATTGCCATGGTGGCTGCGTCCGTGGGCTATCACCGGCGGGAAGACAAGCAATTTTGGTGGGGCCATTTCGATCGGTTGGACCAGCCCGTAGCGGAGTGGGAGAACACCCGGGATTGTTTCGTCGTCCACGAGTGCGAGGTTTTGCAGGATTGGGCGCTTCTGCCCGGGAAGCGGAACCCCTCCCGGGAGCTAAGGCTGACCGGCCACCCGGCTGAAGGTTCAGGGTTCCAAGCTGGCAAGACGTACTTCCGCATGTACGACTCGCCGGTACCGGAGGCCTTCAACGGCAAGCAGCTGAGTGCCGCAGGAAGATCGGGCGGGTGGGGCACCGAAATCCTTGATGCCCCCGAGGATTCACCCGAGACGTTGGTGGTCCGGGAGATACTCCCCAGTAAGGCAGAGCCTTTCGCGCAGCTTCCCATGGCGCTGACTCCGGACGCGCCTGTCAACACCAAGGGGCAGCGGGAGTCGTTGTCCGAGCTTGCACACAGGGTCCGGTCCCTCCTGCCGTCCTGGCCGAGGGATCCTGCCCTGGACCTGCTGCGGCGCAGGCCACCGCGACTTGCGAGCCTGCCCTCACTCCCGGCAGTGAAACCTGGCCCCCATGGATACGCTGACGCCATCACAGCGGCTGTGGCCGACCTGGATCATTCCTATCTGGCGGTGCAGGGTCCTCCGGGGACAGGCAAAACCCATGTGGGTTCACTAGTAATCGCCCGCTTGGTGGAACGCGGATGGAAGGTCGGCGTAATCGGTCAATCGAACGAGATGATCGAGCACATGCTGTGTACCGCCATCCAAAAGGCGGGGGTTGATCCAAACATCGTGGCCAAGGACATGAAGCATGATGGCGAAATGCCTTGGAGCCGCAGGACCAAAGACGACGTGGCCGAGTTGCTGTCCGAGCCGGGAGGCTGCCTCATTGGTGGGACCGCCTGGATCATGACTGGAGCTGCGGTGCCTCCCGCGTCCCTCGATCTGCTGGTCATCGACGAGGCTGGCCAGTTCTCCCTGGCCAATACCCTGGCGGTAAGCCGCTGCACCAAGCGAATGCTCCTGCTTGGTGACCCACAGCAACTCCCGCAGGTCACCACAGGCATACACCCGCAGCCCGTCGACCGCTCCGCCTTGGGCTGGTTGTCGGACGGCCATCACACCCTTCCCGCGGATTTGGGCTACTTCCTGGCGGAGTCGTGGCGGATGCACCCGGATCTTTGTGCAGCTGTATCCGAGCTGTCCTATGACGGACGGCTCAACTCCGCTCCCATCACGGCGTCCCGGAAACTTGAAGGGGCGGCTGCGGGTATGGAGTGCGTCTACGTCAGCCACACCGGGAACTCCACCCATTCTGTGGAAGAGGCAGAGGAAGTGGTTCGCCAAGTCAGGGCGCACCTTGGACTACCGTGGCTGGATCCCCGGAATTCCCCCGATGTGCGGCCCTTGGACGAGGAAGACATTCTGGTTGTTGCCGCCTACAACGCCCAGGTCCAGCTCATCCTGCAGCATCTTCGTACCGCCGGTCTAAAAAGGGTCCGTATTGGGACCGTGGACAAGTTCCAAGGCCAGGAAGCACCAGTCGTCATAGTTTCCATGGCTGCTTCGGCCCCAAAGGAAGTACCGCGTGGCATGCGGTTCCTGCTGTCCCGCAACAGAATAAACGTGGCCATCTCACGGGGTCAGTGGCGAGCCGTGCTGGTTCGGTCACCGGAACTGACAAATTACCTGCCGTTCCATCCCGACGGCTTGGAAGACCTAGGCGGCTTTGTGGCCCTCTGCCAGCGCCAGAGCCTCGTCCAGGACCGTCCCGAAGTTCGCAGGATCGTGGGCAAACCTGCCCAAAAACAGTCCTGAAACCCCATCCAGCGACGGAAGGAGGCCAGGCCCGGCGGAACCGCCGTAGATGACGGGGAGCCCAGCCAGGGAGGTGCCGTGGTCGCGGTCGGCGAGGAGCGCGCGGAGCCGAAGAACGACGTCGGACACGTACCGCGGGCTGGCCGGCTGGGCCGCGCCGATGGCCCAAACGGGCTCATAGGCGATCACCAGATGCGAGGCGAGTCCCCAGTCGCCGCCCACGGCCGCCTCGATCTGCCGGTAGACGACATTAGCTGCTTGGGCGGGACCGCTTTGCTCTGAAGATCGCCCAGCCTCGCGTTCGGACAGGAGGCCTTCCTGCGTCTCGGTACCACAGCCACCTGAGCGGTGGCCTCCACTGGAATCGTTCGTCGTTGCAGACGCACCCGGCGCAGCGTCTTCGCCGACGCACAAGAGAGGCGTCAGCCCGGCGTCGATCGCTGCACGGACCTTGCGCGCCACGACGGCGTCATCCTCCGCGAAGTGGCGGCGCCGCTCCGCGTGCCCGATTTCGACGACCCGCACGCCGAGTTCGGCGAGCATGGATGGCGAGACCTCACCCGTCCATGGACCGTCCGCCCACCCGCAATTCTGGGCGCCGAGCAGCACCGGAGAACCATCCAGGATTTCCGCCGCCGCAGGCAACACAGGGAACGAGGGGATGACGAACGGGACAACCCGCCCGGCCGCGACGGCCGGGCGGGAGTCCACTTCTGCGCGCAGCTGCGCCAACCAGTCCAGCGACCGCTGGTAGCCGAGGTACATCTTGGTGCTCACGCCAACAAACAGTTCGGCGTTTGCGAGGGCATTTTCGGGCAACAGCTGCTTCATGAATTGCTTACTTACCCAGCAGTTCGTCGGCCTTGTTCTTGAACACGCGTGTTCCGAACATCATCAGTGCCGCCAGGAAGGGCAGCACACCCAGGGCGTAGACACCCATGGTGCCGGTGTCCGAAGCCGTGACCTCGTTGACCGTGGTGCGCAGGATCGGGGCCACGAAGCCACCCAGGTTGCCCAGCGAGTTGATCAGGCCGATGCCGGCCGCGGCGGCGGAACCGGTGAGGAATGCCGTCGGGTAGGCCCAGCAGATCGGACCTGTGGAGAGGAAGCTGCACACGGCCAGGGTGATGAAGATGATGCCAAGCGCCGGAAGGTGGTTGGAGCCGGCCCAGGCCGAACCGAAGATGCAGACCCCGGTGGAGATGAACAGGCCGGTGCCCCAGATGCGGCGGCGGGCAACCGTGTTGGCAGCCTTGCCGATGAAGTAGCAGGCGAACATTCCGAAGAACCACGGGATGGCGGCCAGGAGACCGACGGCGAGACCCACCTTCTGGCCCGTCAGCTGCGACACCTGCTGCGGCAGGTAGAACGTCACACCGTACACGGCAATCTGCAGGCAGAAGTAGATGACGGTGAAGTACCAGACCCGGCCGTTGCGCATGGAGGCGAGCACGCCACGGGGACCGGATTCTTCCTTGACGGTGTCTTCAAGGGCCATAACCTCGGTGAGGGCGTTCTTCTCCTCCTGGCTGAGGAACTTGGCCTGCTGCGGGCCGTTGATAAGGAAGAAGTACGCGGCGATGCCTGCGAGGACCGCGAGCATACCTTCAACGAAGAACATAACCTGCCAACCCGCGATGCCGGGGACCTGGTCACCGATGTTGATGAGCCAGCCGGACAGCGGGGCACCGATCATCTGGGAGAAGGGCTGTGCCAGGTAGAAAATGGCGAACATCTTCACGCGGACCTTGTTGGGGAACCAGGCGGCAAGGAACATGATGACGCCCGGGAACAGGCCGGCCTCGGTGACGCCCAGCAGGAAGCGGAGGATCACAAAGGACGTCTCGTCCTGCACAAAGGCAAAGCACGAGGACACGATGCCCCAGGTAATGGCGATGCGTGCCAGCCAGACCTTCGCACCGAACTTGTTCAGGAGCAGGTTGCTGGGGATTTCGAACAGGGCGTAGCCGATGAAGAAAATTCCGGCGCCCAGGGCGTAGGCACCAGCGGTGATTCCCTTGTCCACGTGCAGCGCAGCTTCGGCGAAGCCAACGTTGGTGCGGTCAAGGAAGGCCACTACGTACAGGATCACCAGCATTGGCATCAGCCGGCGCGAGGCCTTGGAGATGGCCGATTTGAGGACCGGGGTCTCTAAGAGCTCCTGTGTGGATGTAGTTGCGACAGACATCTAACTCCTCATTGAGTAATTGGGTTGGGGTGTGCCGGTGAGTGCCGGCCCATGGTGATGTCGGGGGCCGGAATTCCGGCCTCGAAAGTAGGCCCACTAAGGGTCCGCCGGCTTTCCGGCGGATCGTCAGCGGGGATAGGCTATGAGCACAATTCCCACCAGGCAGGCGAGCACGCCGATGGCCAAGTAGATCTTGCGTTCCTTGCTCAAACTGGTTACTCGGTTCCAGGTCTTCATGCGTGCGTGACCTAGTGCATGTATAGACCGCCATCCACATTCAGCGTCTGGCCGGAGATGTATCCGGCGTCCTCGCTGACGAGGAAGGCGATGGCGGCGGCAATGTCACGGGTGGAGCCCACCCGGTTGACCACGAGGTCCTTGACGAGTTCGTCCTTGCGTTCCTGGCTGAGCGTTCCCCCCATGATGTCCGTGTCGATGGGACCCGGGGAGATCGCGTTGACAGTGATGTCGAACTCTCCGAGTTCGCGTGCCGTGGCGCGGGTCAGGCCGATGACACCAGCCTTGGCCACTGAGTACGGCGTCTTGGAGAACGTTCCGCCGCCGCGCTGGGCAGACACGGAGGAAATGTTCACGATCCGGCCGATCCGGTTCTTCGCCATCGACTCAGCCACGCGGCGGGTGGCGTAGTGAACACCGTTGAGGTTGATGTTGAGAACGCGGTCCCATTCGGCCGGCTCCAGCTCCAGGTAAGCGATGGGAGAGCTGACGCCCGCCACATTCGCGAGCGCAACAATCTGGGGCAGTTCGGCCTCGATCTCGTCGATCGCGGCACGGACAGCGGCTTCGCTGGCTACGTTGGCGCCCACGCCGTGGGCCTTGACGCCGTATTCGGCTTCGATTTCCTTGGCGGCTGCCTTGCAGAGGGCGTCGTCCAAGTCGATGATGCCGATGTTCCAGCCCTGGGCGGCCAGGTAGTTAACGGTTGCGCGGCCGATGCCACGCTCCGAAACGGCACCTGTGACGATCGCGGTGCGTTCAGCGGGGAAATTAGTCAAAGGTCTCTCCTGATTAAGGGTCAGTTGATTGGTGCCGGGCCAAGCTCTTCAATGAGCTTCTGCATTGCAACGTAGGCCTTGTTGCGGTAGGCGACCAGCTCAGGCGTGCGCTCAGCCGGAACGTTGAGGAACCCTGCCCCGGTTTTGGTGCCGAGCTTGCCGGCCTCCACCAAGTCGCTGAGGATCTTCGGCGTTGCGAAGCGCTCCGGGAAATCGGTCTGCAGGGACTTGTAGCAGAAGTTGTACACGTCCAGGCCAGCCATGTCCGCAATGGCGAACGGGCCGAAGAATGGCAGCCGGAAACCGAAGGTGGTGCGGACCAGGGTGTCCACATCCTCGGCCGTCGCCACGCCCTGCTCCACCAGCTGGGCAGCTTCGTGGAAGAGTGCGTACTGCAGTCGGTTGAGGACGAAGCCGGTGACGTCCTTGACCACAGCCGTTTCCTTGCCCGCGCCGTGGACCAGTTGGCGCGCGGCGGCCACGGTTTCGGTTGACGTGCCGGCGTGCGGGATGATCTCCACGCCCGGGATGAACGGCGACGGGTTGGAGAAGTGCACGCCCAGGAACCGCTCCGGGTTGGCCACAGGCTTGGACAGTTCCGCGATGGAAATCGTGGACGTGTTGGAACCGATAATTGCCTCTGGCTTGGCCGCGGCACTGATGCGAGCCAGGGTCTGGTGCTTGATCTCGATGACCTCGGGAACGGCCTCTTCAATGAAGTCAGCATCCGCCACGGCCTCTTCGATGTCCTTGGCCACCCACAGGTTTTCCTTGAGGACGGCGGTGGCGTCCTCGGGGAAGAGCCCGTCCGCCACAAACTGGTCCGACTCCACAAGCAGACGCTCGTAGTTCTTCTGCGCCACTTCGGCGGAGACGTCGGCCAGCGCAACGCGGGCACCGCCGAGGGCCAGCACCTGGGCGATGCCGCCACCCATGTAGCCGGATCCGACTACGGCGAACTTTTTCATGGGATTCTCAGTCATTGATCAGGATGCCTTCGTGTTTTCGGATGCTGTGTACTCGGGTTCATAGGAGCAGATGGCCTCCACTTTGGCAGCGGACGCACTGTTCTGGTCAAAGCGGTGGTCAAGCCATTCACCCACCAGTTTCTTGGCCAGTTCCAAGCCGATCACCCGCTGGCCAAAGGTCAAGACCTGGGCGTTGTTGCTCAGGACTGATCGCTCAACGGAGTAGCTGTCGTGGGCGGTGACGGCGCGGATTCCGGGAACTTTGTTCGCCGCGATAGCGACGCCCAGTCCGGTGCCGCAGATCAGCAAAGCGCGGTCGGCAGCGCCGTCGGCAACCCGCCGGGCCGCGTCGACGGCGACATGCGGGTACGCCGTCGAGTCATTCGTGCCGACTCCGATGTCCTCCACGGATGCCACCCGAGGGTCAGTTTCCAGCAGCGCCTTCAGTGCTTCCTTGTATTCGACGCCTGCCTCATCGTTGCCAACGACGATCCGCCAGCCGTTTCCTGCGCTCATGCCTGCGCTCCTTCCGGGACCTGGGCGGCCCGGGTCGAGATGATGTGATTGGACGAGATAAAAGCTGAGATTCTTTCCGCGATCAGGCCGAAGGACACGGCCCCGGGATCGGGGTGGCCGAGGCTCTTCTCCGCTAGGGGCCTGGCGCGGCCCTTCAACGGACGAAGTGACGCCGTGGCCCCTGCCGCCGCCGATGCGGCAGCCGCGGCGACTTCAAGCGCGACGTCGGCGGGAGCTCCGGCGTCGAACTCTTTGAGGAAGGTGTCCCGGAACGGGAGCAGCGCGTCCACCATGGTCTTATCGCCCTCCTCGGCCTTCCCCAGGTTGGTGATCGCGTCGGTAAAGGCTCGCACTGCGGCAGCTGCGTCCTCGCGGGTGTAACCATCACGGTTGCCGAGCGCCTGCCCGGCCGCGATGATCGCGGAACCCCACAGGGCACCGGAGGTGCCACCGGCCTTTTCGCTCCAGGCCTCACCGGCCGCTTCCAAAACACGCCCGACGCCGGCACCTGGCTTTGCGAGCGCGGCTGCGGCGGCCGCTTCAACCCCGCGGCGCATGCCGATGCCGTGGTCGCCGTCGCCCGCAATCGCGTCGAGCTTGCCGAGGGACTCTTCGTGTTCTTCGATGGTGGCGCGCACTTCTTCGAGGACTGCCACGGCCAACGCGCCGAGTTCCGTAGCCGCAGGTGTGGTGGCTTCCTGCTCGGCCTCGCTCGAGGCTTCCAGCAACTCGGCCCTGCGGAGCACGCGAGGCGACATGCTGCCCTTGCGGAAGGCCGGCGTATTCGCTGGCGCTGCCCACAGCTGCTCGAGTTCCTCATCCAGCCAGAAGAGCGTGAGGGACAGTCCGGACATGTCCAGACTGGTCACCAGTTCGCCGCACTCAGGTTCGACGACGGTCAGGCCCGCCTTGGTGAGGAGGGCGTCGATCTTGCCGAACAGCAGGAACAGTTCGTCGTACTTGACAGTGCCGAGGCCGTTGACGACGGCCACCACTCGGTCTCCAGCGTTGTCCGGCTTGTCCTCGAGGAGCTTTCCGACCAGCAGTTCGGCGAGTTCGGAGGCGGTAGGCATCGGGTGGTCCGAGATGCCGGGTTCGCCGTGGATCCCGAGGCCCAGGGACATATGCCCTTCGGGGACATGGAAGAGCGGTTCGGCAGCGCCGGGAAGGGTACAGCCGTCAAAAGCGACTCCCAGCGAGCGCGTGCGGTAGTTGGCCTTGATGGCCAGCCGCTCGACGTCGTCGAGGCTCATCCCAGCCTCGGCCGCGGCCCCGGCAATCTTGAAGACCGTCAGGTCGCCGGCGATTCCGCGGCGCTTCTCGAGCTGGTCCTGCGGGGCGCTGGCGATGTCGTCGGTCACCAAGACTGTGCGGGTTTCAATGCCTTCAGCGTTGAGCCGCAGCTGTGCCTGGCCGAAGTGCAGGACGTCACCGGCGTAGTTTCCGTAGCTCAGGAGCACGCCGCCGCCAGCGTTGGCTGCCTTGGCCACGCGGTAGACCTGTCCGGCCGCGGGGGACGCGAACATGTTGCCGCATGCTGATGCGGTGGCGAGCCCCGGTCCTACCAGGCCAGCGAAGGCCGGGTAGTGTCCGGAGCCGCCGCCGATGACAACGGCCACTTGGCCTTGGGACACTTCGGTGGAACGGACGACGCCGCCATCCACGCGGGCAACGTAGCCGCGGTTGGCTGCCACGAAGCCGTCCAGCGCCTCATCCGCGAAATCCGCGGGATTGTCGAAGATCTGGGTCATGGTTCCTCTTTGAATCCGTTTGTATGTCCGGTGAAGTCGGGCGGTGACGGTCAGACTCCGGCGAGTTCCGCCGTCGTGCTTGCATCCAGGCTCCTTGCGGGGCCGGGGACCTGGCGGCCCTGGGCGACGCGGCTGGTGCCGAGTGCGTAGCCGTCCTTCTTCGGGAGGACGAAGCGGCGCAGGTATTCCTGGTTCCGCGCGGTGACGGTGAGGCCGTCGCCGCCGTAGTGCTCGGTGCAGATGATGCCTTGGAAACCGACGGACAGCGCTTCCTTGAAGGCTTCGCGGTAGCTGATGAGCCCGCTTTCCATTGGTGAGGGCATGGCGACGTAGGTACCGGAGGCTGTGTCCTCGTCACGGATGTAGTTCTTGACGTGCCAGTAGTTGGCGTAGGGCATGGTCTTGCGGACCATTTCGCGCCAGTCCTCGATGGGGCGGTGCAGGCGGATCAGGTTGCCGAGGTCAGGGTTGAGGCCAACGTTGGACAGTCCGATGTCTTCCACCAACTGGACGGAGGAGTCCGCGGTGCCGAGGTAGGTGTCCTCGTACATTTCCAGGGATACCAGGACGCCGACTTCCGCGGCGTGCTCCCCCAGTTCGCGGAGTCGGGTGACGGCGTTGTTCCAGGCTTCCTTGTTGTTGGCAGGGTCTTTGTACCCCTCGACGGTCCAGAACCAAAGCTGCTTCTGCTGCTCCGGGGTGATGGCCTGGTGGAGGCCGAAGGAGACAACCTCACATCCGAGCGCTGCGGCAGCATCGATGGTGCGGTGGCTGTAGGCGAGGTTTTCTTCCCACTTGCCTTCTTCGATGACGCTGCGGCGGATGGCGGAGATGACGGGTACGCCGACGCCAACCTCGTCCGCGGTCTGCTTGAACTCCTGGAGCCGCTGCGGTGAAAGGTCGCCCGGGCGGACCCAGCTGTCGGTCAGGTCTGCATTGGCGAAGCCTGCATCTTTGACCTCTAGCAGCACCTCGGCCCATTCGGCAGCGTCGGCGTCGTTGATGTGACGACCCTGCGCGTCAACGCCCGGGAACTGCAACAGCGCGGCTGTGATCGGCCAGTTCTCTGCTGTGTAAGCCATGTTCTTCACTCCTTCGTGGAATCCTGTTTCCTATAGGATTTATTATTCACGGAGAGGTTGTCAACTGCATCTCCTTGGCGGGACCGGGTTTTCGCCATATTTGGGGCGACATCGAAGATCCTATATGTCTTACATTTGCTTGTGAAGAGGGTCACTCAATTTGGTGGATCCTTCACCGACCGCGGCCACACGCCCCGCCGTTGCCTCTATGGAAACATCGCCCAAAGGCCAGTTGTTCAGCCGCGATTATCGGGGGCTGGAACCAGGCTTTGGCGTTGAATTTAGTCCGCCGAAGCGTCGGCGATAGCCCGCCCGCGGACTCGTTGGAAACATCACCCAAAAGCTATTGTTCGGCCGCGATTATCGGGGGCTGGAACCAGGCTTTGGCGTTGAATTTAGTCTGCCGGAGCGTCGGCGATAGCCCGCCCGCGGACTCGCCGGACGTGCTCCGCCATTGCCTCGGCAGCTGCGTCCGGGTCACCGGCTTCAAGCGCGTCGAGCACAGCCTGGTGTTCGGAGATGGCATATTCGGCGTCGGTGATGCCCACTCCCCCGAACAGCCTGAAGCGTTGAACCTGCCCACCGAGGGCGCTGTAGGCGGAAACCATGAATTGGTTGCCGGTGTGCTCTGCAATCAGCCGGTGGAACCGTTCGTCAGCTTCGAGGTAATCCCGATATTCCGCGAAGGATGGCCCACGCGGCGCCTTCTTCAAGTCGGAAACTGCTTCTTCGAGCTCGGCGAGTTGGCCCGGTGTCATTCGCTCGCAAGCCAACCGTGCGTTAACCGGCTCGATTGCCAGCCGTGCTTCCATAAGCTCGGCGAAGTCTTCGCGCGTGAAAAGGGGCGCAACACGGTACCCCTTCAGGGCAACGCGGCGAACCATGCCCGTGTGCTCCAACCTTGCCAAGGCTTCCCGGACAGGAGTCGGCGAGACGTCCAGATCACGTGCCGTACCGTCAATGCTGACGGCGGTGCCCGGTTCCAGGCGGCCGTCCATCAGCGAAGCGAGCAGCTCCTCATACACATGGTCGGCCAGCACCTGACGGCTGACGGAGCGTCCGGAACGGTTTCCGGCGGGAGCAGTAGACATACACAAATCCTATAGGAATGCCCCGTCGCGGCACTTCTTGTGACACAACGGGGCATTCCTGGACTCGTTCGGTAGTACCTTAGCTGAGCGAACCTTCGTGGAAGGGGTAGTCTGTGTAGCCCTTTGCGCCGTCACTGTAGAACGTCGTCGGATCCGGCTCGTTAACTGGCAGGCCGTCGCGCCAGCGGCGGACGAGGTCCGGGTTGGCGATGGCCGGTCGGCCAACGACTACGGCGTCGGCGTGGCCGCCGTCGATCAGTTCGAGGGCGTCTTCCCGTGTGGTGATGGCGCTGAATCCGGTGTTGACGAGGAACGTGCCCTTGAATCGGGCGCGCAGATCCTGCACCAACTCACCGGCAGGTTCGTGGTGAAGGATGCTGAGGTACGCGAGATTCAGCGGTGCAATGCTGTCCACCAGCACCTGGTACGTGGCCTGAACATCGGCGTGGTCAGTTTCCGCGATCCCTTGGACACTGTGTTCCGGGGAGATGCGGATGCCTACGCGGTTGGCACCAAGGGCAGCGACCACCGCGTTGACGGTTTCGATTACGAACCGCGCCCGGTTCTCCGGCGAACCGCCGTAGCCGTCGGTGCGGACATTCGTGTTCGGAGCAAGGAATTCATGCAGAAGGTAACCGTTGGCGGAGTGGAGTTCGACGCCGTCGAAACCCGCCTCGATCGCGTTGCGGGATGCGGTGACGATTTCCTGGATCACCACGGGCAGTTCGTCGATGGTCAGTTCGCGGGGTACTGGATAGGGCTGCTTGCCGTTCGGGGTGCGAACCTCACCGTCAATTGCGATGGCGCTGGGAGCCACTACTTCATGGCCGCCTGTGATGTCGGCGTGGGAGACGCGACCGCCATGCATGATTTGGGCGAAGATCCGGCCGCCTTCCGCATGGACTGCTTCGGTGACTTTTGACCAGCCTGCGATCTGCTCGGGTGTTACAAGTCCGGGCTGGCCGGGATAGGAGCGGCCGGCAGGAACCGGGAAGACGCCTTCGCTCACGATGAGCCCGATCGATGCGCGCTGGCGATAGTGCTCAGCGACCAATGGGCCGGGCACGCCCTCCTCACCCGAGCGCACACGGGTCAGGGGCGCCATCACCAGGCGGTTGGGCAGTTCAAGCTCACCGAGTGTCAAGGGAGAAAACAGCATTCGCGTTTGCCTTTCGTGGGAGAAGCAGGTTCACCAGAGCCAACTGCCCCGCGTGTGCAACTATTCCGCAGCGAACCGCAGTGAGACGAGCATCACAAACGCTCAGCTATCTCTCGAATGGTCCGGCTGGGCATCCGTCGCCTTGTTGGTTTTGCATGCAGTTGTCGGCGTAGTTCCTGGTGACCGAGCGCCACACGCTCACAGTCACCGGAGCCGAACTGAAACTGCCCTGCCCCGGGATTGGCAGCGGCGGACCACCATTGACCGAATAGGTCCCACGGAAATGGCTGGTTAGGACAACGCTGAAGTCGCCGGTCTGCGCATAAGCGTGGCTGGTTCTGGTCTTCTCGCCCCACTGCCCTTCGGGCAAGGCCCCGCCCGCGGAAGGTTGAGGTCCGACGACGGTCCCGTCACCGTAGTTCCATGTGTATTCAACCGGGGTGGCCACAATACGGACCTTCTGCCCCAAAATCGTCACATCAAACTGCTGCTCAATCGTATTGGCGTAGAAATTCGTCTCGGCACCCCGGAGGGTATGCGGCGACGGCTGAGAAGCGACCGTACCGGCATTGATGGGTAACTGCCGGAAATCACTAAGAATTCGGTCCCTAATCCGCTGTAGCACGTCATCTGGACGGTCGTCGTAAAAGCAGAAAGGTTCCGCCTCAGTGGATTTCCAGTCATCCCATCGTGGATTCTCGATTCCCTTCGGCGCCACCTTCCAAACAGCCAGGTAGCCGCCCTTGCCATCATCGCGCCGAGGACATTTCGTCAAAGAATCCCGACAAGCCGCGTCGCGTCCAAGCTGATCTATCTTGCACAAGAATTCGGCCTTGTACTGATTGGGATCATCCGATCGCTCTCTTGGGTCAACCGCAATAGTTCTTCCGGTTCCGGGATGCCGCACACGGCCTCCCACACCAAGACCGTTTTCTTGAAACCCCAAATCAGACTCAGTTTCGGAAGCGCTAACGAGCGAAGGGCAGAGCAATTGACTGAGGGTTAGAAGACCGACTACACAGAGCGTCATCCAATATCTGCGCACCGCATTAGTAATCATTGAAGGGGGTGCATGCTAACGAGTTGAAATGCACCATCTTTGAAGACTACGAGCATAACCACGCCTGAGTCCGATTTGGGAGTCGGCTTCCGATATTCTCGCGCTCCGGGCTCGAAGTACTTTATTTCCTCCTGCTGAACTTGAACGAATACTTCGTAGTTTCCATTATCTGAAGGTAGGAAATTGGTTTCTATTGATGGCTGTGTCAGCCTTCCCCCTGTAACCCATCGCCCAGAATTGTATCCAGATTGCAAAGACCTGCGCAGATTTGAGCAATACTCGCAGGTATCGAATGAGATTCCTGCAAACCCAGCCACGTTCCCTGTCTCATACGCGTAATTCAACTGATCAAACCAATAGCGCCGAAGGCCAGAAGCCCCTCCTTCGTCTCCGCCTTCGCCGCCTCCGGCAACACCGGAACAGGCACGTTCTCGGCCCTGCCTTTGGCGTCCGCCGGCTTGTACGTGGGTGAGCTCGTTTGGGAAGCCGTCGGGCTGGCGCTAATGGTCGACTCGGCATTGGTACTGGCTGGCGCGGGCGTTGGTCCGCCGGCACACGCACCCAGAATCACCGCCGCGAACAACACGCAACTCACATATGAAAACCGCAGGTGCGGCCAGGAACGTCGAAGGTACATACAGTTGATCCCCCAAGTTGATTCAGTCGTTTGATGCTCACATCCAGCTGACTCGGGCCGTCGATGTGCAGCTATGGTTGGCTTTGGAACGCCTCTATCGGACCAATGAGCCACGACACCCGTCGCCCTGCGGGTTTTGCAGGCAGTTGTCGGCGTAGTTCCTGGTGACCGAGCGCCACACGCTCACAGTCACCGGAGCCGAACTGAAACTGCCCTGCCCCGGGATTGGCAGCTGTGGACCACCATTGACCGAATAGGTCCCACGGAAATGGCTGGTCAGGACGACGTTGAAGTCACCGGTCTGCGCGTAAGCGTGGCTGGTCCTGGTTTTCTCGCCCCACTGCCCTTCGGGCAAGGCCCCGCCCGCTGAAGTTTGCGGTCCAAGGACCGTCCCGTCGCCGTAATTCCATGTGAACTCAACCGGGGTGGCCACAATATGGACCTTCTGCCCCAAAATCGTCACATCAAACTGCTGCTCGGCCGTATTGGCATAGAAATTCGTCTCAGCGCCCCGCAGAGTATGCGGAGACGGCTGAGAAGCAACCGCACCGGCATTGATGGGTAGCTTCTGGAACTCGCTCTGGATCATTCCAGCGATTCGCGGTAGTACGTCTTCCGGTCGCCGCTCGTATAGGCACGTCGGGCCCGAATGGAAGGTCCACTCCGGGTCGGGCACGCCTGCTGGGGCACGCCACCACACAATTGGAAGTCCCTGGCGTCCATCGGTCGAATCATCGCAGCGAATTCGTGAATTGAAGCAGCCAATATCATCGGCTCCGCCATGACCGCACTGTACGTCGTATTTGTACTGGAACGGATCGTCCGGAGGAGTGCCGGGAGGCTTCTCAATGACTTCCCCTGCCTCGGGATCATGTTCCCACGCCCCTATATCCAAGCCGTGGTCACCAAAGCCTGTATCAATGTTAGGCAGCGGTTGTGTTGGTGCCAGAGCGGGAGCGGAATGCCCTATGGATGGCGCTGCAGACAGTAGAACCACCACGAAGGCAAGAATTGCCATGTACCGAAAGTTCAAACTCCAAGTCATCGAATTGGATGGAGATCGTTCAAATACCAGCCGCCATCTTTGAAGACGACTAACATCACGTTTCCGGTATCAGATGGAGGCGTAAGTTTATAGTTCGGAGCGTTCATCGAATGGTAATCAATTCGGTCCTGTTGAACCTGAACAATAACTTGAAAGTTCCCCGTACGATCTAATTTGTAAGTAGAACTTAATGACGGTGTTCTCAGCTTCCCCCCACTGAGCCATACGCCTTGGGTGTAGTTTGCATTCAAACTAGTGGAAAGTCTTACGCAGAATTCGCAGGTAGGCGAAGTAACCGCATTCAGTCCCGTCACATCGCCCGTTTCGTACGCATAATTCAACTGATCAAACCAATAGCGGCCGAAAGCCAGAAGCCCTTCCTTCGTCTCCGCCTTCGCAGCCTCCGGCAGCACCGGAACAGGCACGTTCTCGGCCCTGCCTTTGGCGTCCGCCGGCTTGTATTTCGGAGTCACAGTTGGAGTCGGCGTCTCGCTGGCCGAAGGAGAGACCGAGCCAATCGTTGAGCCCGAGGCCTCTGGCGTCGCCTCTGCGGAACATCCGGCCATCCAGATCACCAGAACGGCCGCGGCGACCGGCAACCATTGCCGCCGTCGGGCAGCACAAAAAAGAAATGTCATGGGCAGCTAATCCCCCGATAGTTGGTCCCAAACACGTAGATCGCCAGCCTATTCCAAGCGGCCAGAACCCCTCGGAAGTTATCCACAGCCCGCAGACCCAAGGCCGGCCGCCACCATCGCAAGGCAAAAAGAAGCCCGCGGACACCGCCAAAACAGGCGAGCCCGCGGGCCTTCAAAACTTGGTCACAGGGCTACTTCTGGGCTGGCAGCAGCAGTTCCCCCGTCTTATCGGTAGAGAGGGCGAGCGACGAAACATACTGGCGTTCGCCGTCGGGCCCGTCCTGCGCTGAGCGCACCATGTCCGGACGCTCGAACTCCAGGCCGGTCACGTGGCAGAGCAGCCGATCGCTGCTGGGGTTCCCATCGGCGTCGAACATTGGCAGGTCAATGCCATCGTCGGTACGCCGCAGGTAATAGCGGCCCCGAGTCAGTACAGCCAGTACCGGCGGCAGCACAAGGGCCAAAGCTACAGCGAAGATGGGCGAATAGGGCTGGACCCCTTCACCAAATGCCCCAAAGAACACAGCAATCGATACTCCGGCAGAAGCCAGCATGGACACAAAACCCACGGGATTCACGGCATGAAGCATGCCGCGGCGGAATTCCGGCACTTTCGGCGAAATCTTCAGGACGTACTTATTGATTGCGATGTCGGACGCCACCGTCACCACCCATGCCATAGCGCAATTGGCGTAGAACCCCAGAATGGTGTTCAGGAAATCGAACATGTTCGATTCCATCAGCACCAGGGCGATCAGTAGGTTCACCACCACAAACACCATGCGGCCGGGATACGTCTTAGTGATGCGCGTGAAGCTGTTCGTCCAGGCCAACGAACCAGAATAGGCATTTGTGACGTTGATCTTGATCTGCGAAATAACTACCAATACAACTGCCAGGGACATCGCCAGCCACGCAGGCATCATTTCCCGATACACGCCGAGGAACTGATGCACAGGCTCATTCGCATGGGCAGACGCCGCCGGATCGAGCGTGGCGATCAAGTAAACGGCGATGAACAAGCCAACAATTTGCTTGATAGCGCCGAAAATGACCCAGCCCGGGCCGGCTAGGATCACAGCCCTCCACCAGGCACCACGGTTTTCGGCAGTCTTGGGAGGCATGAACCGCAGGTAGTCAATTTGCTCAGCGATCTGCGCCATGAGCGACAGACACACACCGGCGGCCAGCATGATAGACGCCAAATTGGTGCCCGAGCCACCCGAAGAACCCGTGTAGGCGAAGAACGAATCAATGCTTTCCGGATGTGAGACGAGCAAATAGCCGAGCGGTACAACCATCAACAAAAGCCACAACGGCGTGGTCCAAACCTGCAGCTTGGCCAAGGTGTTCATTCCATAAATCACCAGTGGAATGATGATCACCGTTGACGCCGCATAACCCAGCCATTGCGGAATTCCGAGGCCTAATTGAAGGCCCTGCGCCATGATGGAGCCCTCAAGGGCGAAGAAGATAAAGGTGAACGTCGCAAAAATGACATTCGTGACCACGGAGCCGTAATAGCCGAACCCTGAACCACGAGTAATCAGGTCCAAGTCGATGTTGTAGCGGGCAGCGTAGTACGCGAGTGGAAATCCGGTGGCGAAAATGACCACCGCGGCCACCAGAATTCCCAGGATTGCATTCACGGTGCCGTAGGAGATCCCGATATTCGCACCGATGGAAAAGTCAGCCAAGTAGGCGATTCCGCCCAGCGCACTCGTGGCTACCACCCCAGCACTCCATTTACGGTAGGACCTTGGCGCGAACCTGAGGGTGTAATCCTCCAAGCTCTCCTTCGCCGCGCTGAGCGCGTCGCCACTGGCTGCCGGCGCCCCTCCCGCCAATGTCCCCGAGGCGACGCCGGACTGCTCGGAAGAGTCGATGGCGGCGTTCGCCGCTGCCTCGGACCTCACCGTCTCCCGTTGTTCCAGCAAATCTATGGTCTTCGACATCTCAGCCATCCCCAGCTCACTTTCGTCGTCGGAACAAACCGCCCTCGACGCTACCGACGGCAGGCAACCGGGGTATTCCGGCCGTGTTTCTGGCCTGTAACTTCCCGGCCCTGGGCGCCGGAAATGCCGCCTCACGCTCAGAGCAGGCCTGCAATAAGTGACCAAAAGCCACCGCTCCTCCTTTGTAGGCACCGCACAAAAACGCCCCGTCCGCGCCCATATACCGTCGGGAAGGAGCCCGGACAGACCCCGGAAATCCCGTCGCACGCACGTGGAGGCAACAATCTTGGAGGAACAAAGATGACCACCTTGACCGAAGCCGCTGAATCAGGCAGCACACAAACGGCCGAATCAGCCGAATCCACCGCTTACGCCATCTTGGACATCGCCCGCGAGCAGGTGCTGGAGGGTGGCGAAGGCCTCAACGAAGCCCAGCTTCTCGAAATCCTGACGCTCCCGGAGGAGGCCATCCCGGCCGCACTCCAACTGGCCCACGAGGTCCGCGTCAGGCATTGCGGCGAGGAAGTCGAAGTGGAGGGCATCATCTCCATCAAGACGGGAGGCTGCCCCGAGGACTGCCACTTCTGCAGCCAATCAGGCCTGTTCGACTCCCCTGTCCGCGGCGTCTGGCTGGACATCCCCGAATTGGTGAAGGCCGCCAAAGAAACCGCGGCAACCGGCGCCACCGAATTCTGCATCGTCGCAGCCGTCCGCGGGCCGGACATCAAGCTCATGAACCAGATCAAGTTCGCGATCGACCGCATCAACGAAGAAGTGGACATCAACATCGCGTGTTCGCTGGGAATGCTCACCCAGCGGCAGGTGGACCAGTTGGCTGAGTGGGGTGTCCACCGCTACAACCACAACCTGGAGACCGCCCGAAGCTTTTTCCGTGAGGTGGTCACCACTCACACCTACGAGGAGCGGCTCGAAACCTGCCAGATGGTCAAGGACGCCGGCATGGAGCTGTGCTGCGGCGCCCTGATCGGCATGGGCGAATCCGTGGAGCAGCGCGCCGAACTCGCAGCCCAATTAGCCGCTCTTGAACCGCACGAAGTTCCCCTCAACTTCCTGAACCCGCGACCCGGCACCCCACTGCAGGACCAGCCGATCATGGAGGGGAAGGACGCCCTTCGCGCAATCGCCGCCTTCCGTCTCGCCATGCCCCGCACCGTCCTCCGCTACGCTGGCGGTCGCGAACTCACCCTCGGAGACCTTGGCACTCGCGAAGGCCTCCTGGGCGGCATCAACGCCGTCATCGTGGGCAACTACCTCACTACCTTGGGCCGGCCCGCGACAGCCGACCTGAACCTGCTGGTCGAGCTGAACATGCCCATCAAGGAACTCCAGAAAACGCTATGAGCAGCCAGCTACTCGGCGAAACGGCCGCGTACTGCGGCCTGTGCGGCGAACCGGAGGGCCCGACGTCGGACACCCACCCCACGCCGGACACCCACCCGACGCCGGACACCCACCCGACGCCGGACACCCACCCGACGTCTGCCACTCAGCAAACGGACGCCGGCAACGCCACCCACGAGCCTCACCGAGCGTGCCGGGAGCGGCTGAAGATGGAGCCGCCGCGGTACTGCCGGCAGTGTCGGCGCCGCATGAAGGTGCAAGTCACGCCGCTCGGCTGGACGGCGGAGTGTTCACGGCATGGAGCACTGACGTCGTGAACGGCACCCCAGCAGGCAAAGCGAAGCCCAATGTCGTGGACCGGGACCGGGCATGCTTGTGGCATCCGTACGCCCCGGCGTCGGACACCCTTCCCCTGTGGGAGGTGGTGGACGCCCAGGGCGCGACGCTCACCCTCCGTGGCCACAGCAGCGACACCCCCGCCAAAGCACACCATGTCCTTGACGCCATGTCCTCCTGGTGGTCCGTCATCCACGGTTACCGCAACCCTCTCCTGGACGCGGCAGCCAAGCGGCAGTTGGCGAGTTTCAGCCACGTGATGTTCGGCGGCCTAACCCATCAGCCCGCCGTCGAACTTGCGGAGCGGCTAACCGCGATGGCGCCGTCGTCCCCGGACCGCCCGGCTCTTGAGCGCGTCTTCCTGGCGGACTCGGGGTCTGTGTCCGTGGAAGTGGCGCTGAAACTCGCGGTCCAGTACCAATCAGCCGTCGGGAGACCCGGGAGGCAGAAATTCCTGGCCCTGCGCGGCGGTTATCACGGGGACACCACGGGTGCCATGTCCGTGTGCGACCCCGTGGACGGAATGCATTCGGCCTTCCAAGGCCTGCTCGCCAAGAACGTCTTCGCCCCGCGCCCGCCCGCCGTGCCAGCAGATGCCGAGGCCATACTGCAATGGCGGCAGGCGGTGGAAACACTCGCGGCAGAAAACGAAAACGAGCTCGCCGCAATCATCGCAGAACCCATTCTGCAGGGCGCCGGCGGGATGTTCGCTTACCCCGCGGAATGCCTAAGCATCCTAAGGGAAATAGCCGACCGGCACGGGCTCCTCCTCATTCTGGACGAGATCGCCACCGGCTTCGGCCGCACCGGGGAAATGTTCGCTGCTGAACACGCTGGCGTGGTCCCGGACATCATGTGCGTCGGCAAGGCGCTTACCGGCGGCTACCTCACACTCGCTGCCATGCTCTGCACCGGTGATATTGCCCGTACCGTATCCAAGCAAGGCGCCGGCGCGTTGCTGCACGGACCAACGTTCATGGCCAACCCACTGGCCTGCTCGGTGGCCAACGCGAGCCTCAGCATCCTGGACGGCGGGGCGTGGCGGGAGGATGTCGCGCGGATCGAGTACGGCCTCGCCAATGGACTCGCAACAGCCCGTAGCCTCAACGCAGTTAAAGACGTCCGGACCATCGGCGCGGTAGGCGTCATCGAACTGGCGCACGACGTGGACGTCCCAGCCATCACCCGAGCAGCGATCGGTCACGGCGTCTGGATCCGACCCTTCCGCAACCTCGTCTACACCATGCCGCCCTACATCACCAGATCAGCGGAGATCGAGCAGATCACGGCTGGGATGGTGGCTGCGGTGGCGGAAGTGCACGGCGCGCCATGAGCCATTCCATGACCCGGTGGCTGGAACAGCAAGCCACGGTCCGCGAGCGCCGGGGATGGGTCCGGCGACCACAGGCCCGGCAGGCAAACAGCGCAGCCATCGACCTCGCGTCGAACGACTACCTCGGCCTCGCCCGCGATCCCCGCTTGGCGGAGGCCGCCGCCAAAGCAGCCAAGCAATGGGGCACCGGCGCCACTGCCTCCCGCCTGGTTGCGGGTACGACGGAGATGCACGTGCAACTCGAAGCAGCGTTGGCCGCCATGATCGACATGGAATCCGCCCTCGTGTTCTCCTCGGGCTACCTGGCAAACATGGGCGCAGTGATGGCCCTCGGCGGCCCCGGCACCCTGATTCTTCTCGACGAGCACGCGCACGCCTCACTCGTCGATGGCTGTCGGCTGAGCCGATCCCGCGTGGTGACGTTCGCGCACAACGACGTGAACGACGTCGTCCGTCACCTCGAGGAGCGCACCGAACCGCGGGCGCTGGTCGCCGTCGAATCCATCTATAGTGTGGGCGGCGACGCGGCCCCTCTGCCGGAACTCCTGGACGCGGCGGAAGCGCATGACGCGATGCTGCTGGTGGATGAGGCGCACAGCCTGGGAGTCTCGGGCAGCGGGGGGTCGCTGGGGCATGGATCCGTGGCAGCCACGTCGCTGGCGGGGAATCCACATGTGCTGGTGACGGCGACGCTGTCCAAGGCCCTTGGGAGCCAGGGCGGCGTAGTCCTGGGCAGCAGCCTGATCCGTGAGCATCTCCTCAACCGGGCGCGTGGATTCATTTTCGACACCGCCCTGGCCCCTCCGGCAACAGCCGCGGCACTGGCAGCGGTCGACATCGTAAGGGACGAACCGTGGCGTGCCGAGGCAGTTAGGGCAAACGCCGTGGAGCTCGCCGAACGCTTGGGTGCACAGAACGGCCCTGAATGCGCCGGTGCGGTGCTGTCCATCCCGATGCCGACGCCGGCAGGTACCGCAAGTGCCGCGGCGGCAGCGGCTGCAGCAAACGTGCGGATTGGCTGTTTCCGTCCGCCATCAGTCCCCGACGGTATCTCCCGCCTCCGACTCACCGCCCACGCGGGGCTCACACCCCGCGACATCGATCGCGCCTGCGCCGTGCTTGGCCAGATCCTGGCGGTCACTCAGCGTGCTGACATAACGGCTATCCAAGGAAACCTATGAACCTCCCTTCGATCATCATGATCACAGGCACCGACACCGGCGTCGGAAAAACCATCACGACGGCGGCACTCGCCTCGGTGCTCTCCGCGCCCCTGAGAACACCAAACCCGAACGACGGCGTGAACCGCGCCGCCGCGCACAGCCCCGCCCCCAACACAGCCAGCCTCTCCGGCCACCACGCCAACGCAGCCAGCCTCTCCGGCAACCACGCCAACGCCGCCCCCAACACAGCCAGCCTCCCCGGCCACCACGCCAACGCCGCCCCCAACACAGCCAGCCTCTCCGGCGACCACCCCAACACAGCCAACCTCTCCGGCGGCCACCCCAACGCCGCCCCCAACGCAGCCCCTCTGCGCGGCGACTACCCCAACGCCGCCAGCCCCGGCAGGGTCGCTATCTATAAGCCCTGCCAAACCGGTGCCGCGATCGGTGACTCGGACATCGCGGAGATCACCCGACTGTCCGGAGCGCTAACGTCCGAGGCCGGCTCCGTACTCCAGGAGCCGCTGGCACCCAAGGCGGCTGCCGCCGTCGACGGTGTCACACTGCCCTCTGTCACGGATCACATCGCACGGATCACGGAACTGGCCACGAGCCATGACCATGTTTTGGTGGAAGGAGCAGGCGGCCTTCTGGTGGAGCTCGATCAGGACGGAGGGACGCTGGCCGACCTGGCGCTGGAGCTGATGGGACGTGGCGCGGAACTTGGATTCGTTGTGGTGGCACGCGCCGGCCTCGGGACACTGAACCACACTTCGCTGACGATGGAAGCTTTGGCGCATCGCGGACTGCCGGTTCTCGGGCTGGTTGTGGGATCCACACAGGACCATCCGGGACCAGCAGAACTCGACAACCTAGCCATCTTCGGCCGCGGCCAGCTGCCAGGACACGGCATGACCGCAATGCTCGGCGCCATCCCTGCCGGAGCAAGCCAGCTGCCGCCGGACAACTTCCAGGCCCAAGCCAAAGACTGGCTTGGAGCGCTAGCAACGGAAGTCACATCCAGTCCGGAACCCGCCATCCCAGCAGGAGCCACCGCATGAGCCGCACCATGAACCACACAGCCCCATTCCACGTGGTGCGCGACCCCAAAGTAGTCCGGGACGTCCTCCACCGACCCGACGACTTCAGCCCAGCCAACGCACTGGTGGCCGTCACCCCGCTCAGCGGGCGCTCGCTCCGGGTCCTCCAAAAGGCCGCCTTCGCCCTGCCGCCCATCCTTGCCAGCAACGATTCCCCGACTCATCCAGGGATCCGGAAAGTGGTTGCCGGGTTCTTCACCCCTGCCACGGTCCAGGCGATTGAGCCGCGCATCCGTGAACTTGCGCGTAAAGCCGCTCACGCTGCTGCCCTGGAGCTTGAGGCCACCGGCACCGTGGAACTCGTGAACGCGGTGGCCGCCCTACCTCCCGCTCAGATCATGCTGGAACTCCTGGGAGTCAGCATCAGCCACGATGAACTTCTTGCTTTGAAGGCGTGGAGCGTGGATTCCTTGGAACTCTTCTGGGGTTGGCCCGAGCCGGAACGTCAACTCGAGCTCGCCCACAGCGCGGCGGAGTTCTACGACTGGTTGAGGGGCCTGGTGCGGCGCTGCACGCAATCCCAGGAACGAAACCTCTTCGCCGCCCTGGATCAGCACGGGCTAACACTTCCGGAAATCTGCTCGTTGGGCTATTTCCTGCTAATCGCTGGACAAGAAACTACCACCCAGCTCATCAGCACTGTTCTGTACCGCCTCGCCGAGGGGAACTGCCCTGTGACATGGCAGGACGCAGCGGCACAGGGCCCGGCACGCGCCGCAGTGCGGCACGTGCTGGCCGGAGAATCCTCCGTCCCCACCTGGCGGCGCGTCGCAGCGCGGGACACGCACCTCAACGGCGAGCTGATTCCCGCCGGAGCGGAAATCCTGCTGGAGCTGACCGGGAACCACAAAACGCCCGACGGCGGAACACGGGCCACCGACTATAGCCTCGCCTTTGGTTCGGGTGTCCACCGCTGCCTCGGGGCCAAACTCGCGGAGCTTGAGGCCGCCGTCGTAATTCAAGAAGCAGCCGCCGCAATACAGCAAGCACGGTTGGCCGGGGAGGTTCCTGAATGGTTGCGTCTACTCTCATTTCAGGCTCCGCAAATAGTACTCGTGACGGGCCAATAACACGAGGCTAAGCACCGCTCAAGATTCGCTCAATATTGAGCTGATTGTGAACCTACCGACACCAAATGGACTTAACCTGTGATGAAGGGTCTTCGACCGTGGCTGGGAATCGAATGATCAATCGGTCCAGTTTAGTGAGTGGGAGGCGGTGCCGTGGGACAAACCTGTGGTGGTCGGCTCCCCCTGGTTGACCGGAGGGTCCTCCGCCGCCTGCGTGACGATCTCGGAATCGACGCCGACTACACGGACACTTTCCTCAGCAATTATGTGCATCAATTGCCCGTCCGTATCAATAGGCTTCACAGCGCTCTTTGTTCCGCAGATTCCCACGCCGCCATGGATGCGGTCCTCAGCCTCAAAACATCCAGCCGAATGGTGGGCGCAGTGTGCTTGGGCTCCCTCGCCTCTGAACTTGAAACACAACTTCGAACGATTCCGGAAAGTGAACACAGCACGGAGCTACCCCGTCTCTGTGAGCACGATCAGCTCTGGGACCTGATAGACCAATGCAGCCATGAAACGGTGGAGCAATTCATGCAGGAGCCCGCAGCCTAACGCCCGGTCTTGGCGGCAAGTACGCCGGCCAGCAGCCTAACCGTTGCGGCTAGCTCTCCCGCTGGGGCTTCTGCGTTGATGCGTTCTGCGCGGGTGCCAAACGGTAGCCCACCCCACGGACTGTCTGCAGCCAACGGGGATTCTGTGCCGTGTCTCCGAGCTTCCGGCGCAGGTTGCCCATGTGGACCTCGATGGACCGCTCGTCTGCCTCACTCGTGTAAGTACCAACGTCGTAAGGCTCGTTGCGAAGCCTGCGCACCAGATCTGCCTTGGTGCGCACTACCCTTCCGGCCTGGAGTAGGGCGTACAGCAGATCGAACTCTGTTCGAGTCAGCTGCAGATCCTCGCCGTCCACGGAAACGGAACGCGTGTCGTAGTTAAATTCCAAGCCGTTGTGCTTGTACAGCGAGTTGCCCTCATGCTCAGGACCGGCGTCGGAACCCCCTGCCTTGGGGGCGGGATCCGCAGCGCCACCGCCACGCGGGCGCCGCATCATGGCCGCCACGCGCGCCCGCAGCTCGCGGGGACGGAATGGCTTGGTGAGGTAGTCGTCGGCGCCGGACTCAAGGCCGATCAGCGTGTCCAGTTCCTCCGCCCGGGCCGTCAGCATCACGATGTACGCGTCGGAGAACTGCCTCACCTGACGTGCAACTTCATAGCCATCGATGTCCGGCAGGCCCAAATCCAGGGTGATAACGGTGGGGTCCAGCGCACGGGCGGCGGCGACACCGGCGGACCCAGTGGTGGCCACGTGAACTTCGAAACCCGCCTGTGTGAGAACCACACGCACCAGTTCGCGGATATCGTGGTCGTCTTCAATGACTAGACCAACACGTGATTCGCTCATCGCTAGCCCCCTCAGCCCGCTCACCTCGTAGCAGTATATCCGCAGGCAGGTATCCTGCTCGTATGATCAGCGGGCTTAATAAATGTCGGAATGGGGCCGATGAAGGTACCAGTTGATTGGAACATAGGTTCAGGCAAGGTTCTGTTCTTCCGCCGGGCCTTCCACGAATACACTCTCACCCAGCGAGTGGTGCTGAGCCAGCTCCCGCTAACGGTCACCACGGGCATCACGGCACTCCTGGTGGCGGCTTTCTTTCCGGCCACCATGTCCAACATTCTGTTCATCAGTTTCCTGGTGCTGCAAGCGCTGGCCCTGGTCCTGTGCTACGCCGTTCCCTGGGATCGTTTACCCTATCCGAGCTTCCTGTCCATTCCGATCCTGGACCTGGTCTCCATCAGTATTGGCCGTGAAGGTGGCTCGGATGCCTTGACGGGCATCAGTCTCATGGCTGTGCTTCCCATCATCTGGCTTTGTGCCTCTGGACTGTATCCACGCTTGGCCATTGCCGCTTCCTTCTTCGCCCCCTTGGCCATCATCTGGATCCCGCTGTTCGTCCACGGATCCGTCACGCCCCAGGACCTCTCCCGCTCCCTGCTCCTGCCGATCATGATGCTGGGCATCGGCGTGTCCGTGAGTGTCCTGACCCAAAGCATGATGCAGCAGCAGCGTGACCTGGAGTCACGGGACGAGCAACTCGAAAAAGCCCTCTCCGAAAGCCAGCAACAGCGTCAGCTGCTCAACACAGTCCTGGAAACAGTCCACCTGGGTGTCCTGGCCGTAGACGCCGATGGCCACGACGTCCTGATGAACCGCAAGCAACGCAAGAACCATGAACTGGCCTCACCGCAGGAAATCGACGACCCCAACGAATCCCAACTCCTAGTGTTCGACCTGGACCGTACCACCCCTGTTCCGCCGGAGGAGAGGCCCGTCCGGCGAGCCGTGCTCGGGCAAGAATTCACGGACTACCTGGTCTGGCTGGGACAGGGACCCGCCCAACGAGCCATCACCACCAGCGCCCGCTCCATCAAGGACACGCACGGCAACTTTGCCGGCTCGGTGATCGTCTTCAGCGACGTCACCGAGCTGGTGAATGCGTTGGCGGCCAAGGACGATTTCGTGGCCAACGTGTCCCACGAGTTCCGCACGCCGCTCACCTCCATCCTTGGCTACATCAACTTGATGCTCGAAGAACAGGATGAGATCCCCGGAGACGTCCTGGAGCAGTTATGGATCATCCGACGCAACGCCGAGCGGCTGCTGAGCCTGGTCACCGACCTGCTATCCACACGTGCGGGCCAAGTGATGGTGTTACCGCACGCAGTCAATGTCACCGATCTTGTCAGGAACAGCGTGGATTCTGCGCGCCCCAAAGCGGACGACGGCGGCGTGCGGCTTCTCGTTTCGGCACCCGAGCGCTTGGAAGCACACGTTGACCCCAGCCGGATAGGGCAAGTCCTGGACAATCTCATCTCCAACGCCATCAAGTACTCCCCATACGGCGGCGACGTCACCGTGACCCTTAGGGCGGAGGACGGAAAAGTGGTCTGCCAAGTAGCCGACAGCGGCATCGGCATGGACGAAAAGGACCAAGCCGAAGCCTTCACCAAGTTCTTCCGCGCCGGCCGCGTGCGAAACTCCAAGATCCCCGGCGTGGGCCTGGGACTTCCCATCACCAAGGCAATCATCGAGGCCCACGGCGGCAACATTTCGCTCGACAGCAAACCCGGCCACGGGACGACGTTCACGTTTACCGTTCCTGCCTAGACTGGATCCATGGCCGAGAGCCGGGACACCCTCACACCGGAGCAGCGCAGCCGGAACATGTCCAGGATCCGGGGCAAAAACACCAAACCCGAATTGCTGGTCCGTAAGCTCCTGCACGCCAAGGGCTACCGCTACCGCCTCCACGGCCAGGCTGCCGGGGGTCGGCTCCCCGGCAACCCGGATCTGGTATTCGCTGGACGACGCAAAGTCATCTTCATCAACGGCTGCTTTTGGCATTCGCACGATTGCAAGGCAGGACAGCATGCCCCGGCTGCGAATGCCGAATTCTGGTCAGCGAAGCGCACACGAACCCTGGAACGGGACGTGCTTCAACGGAAGCAGTTGCGAGAAGCAGGCTGGGAAGTCCTCACCGTCTGGGAATGCGAACTCCGCAACCAATCCCAACTAGAGGAAGAACTCACACAGTTTCTCGACGGCGGCCGAACACAAAGTAGCTCAACGGACCGAGCGTATTGATGAACGACGCAGCCCGCCACATCGCCTTGCTGCCGCGGATCCTGCTGGCCGGGGTTTTCGAGATGCTGCGCTGCGCCGCGGCGAAGAGCGCAATCTGAATCGAGCCGATCACGATGGTGGCGATCCGCTGGCCCTGGGTCATGTCCTTCCAGGTCTTCTTCTGACGACGCATCTTTCCACCCATGGCACGGCCTCCTCTGGCTGCTGCAGGACAGTGGGTCTGTCCTCAGGCTAGTGGATGCTGCCACCCCTGAACAGGCATCCACCGTAGGCGGTCCGCCAGCCGAGGCCTGCACCCGCCAGTACCGGTGAATTCCACTTAACCCCGTGCGGCGCGGAGCACTTCCCCCCACGATTGTTCGGCCAAATCGGCCACTTGGGCCAGCAGCTGTGATGGCGGCAGGGACAGGTCCAAAGGGTACTCGATGATGTCGATATCCGTATTGAGCATGCGCCGCAGTTTCATTTCCCCTTGCCCCGCATAGACCAGCCAGGCTGTCGGAACCTGCAACGCCGTACAGTACGCCAGCATCTGGTAATGGTCCGCGTCCAGGGTTGCTCCGGCGTCGCTGCCCGCGTTGTAGTTGGTGTCGTACACCACCACAGGCCGACCACCCAGGAAATGCACGGCATCCGGCCGGACCGTCAAACGATCGGAATCCCGCACGGCTTCGTTGAGGAGTGCTCCGTATTGCAGGCGCAACTCACCAGGGAAGGCAGCAAGAGCGTGGCGCAGGGCAGCACCCACAAAGTCCTCGAACACCTTGCCCATATCCACAACAAAGGCCGCGGACTGCTGGAGGCCTTCACCGGACTCCGCCGAAGCGTTCCGGAGGATCACCTCCGCCAGCCTGAGGGCAGGGTGGTAGCGGAGATTCATCCTGCTGGCCCGCCACGCGGGAAGGGGCGCTCCCTGCTGAAGGCGGGTGACGGCGTCGAGCTTTCCGGTGAGCTGCCGCAGGCGGCTCAGGACATCCGTGCGGACGCCGGGCACCCGGCCCATGCGTTCCAGTGCGGCCCGCAGGATCTGATTTTCCGGGATGTCCTCCATGAACTCGTCGTAGGACACTTCCAGCGGAACCAACAGGCCGGGACGTCGGGAGATCTGCTCCGAAATCCGGATGCGGCCTTTGACGGTCCGCAGCGACTCGTCCACGGTCCGGTAACCCTGCAGCACGCCGCGGCCCAGCGCCCGCTCAGCCAGTTGGGCTAAGGACTCGGCCAGGGCGCTCCACAAGTCTTCATGCTCGACGGCGTCAACCGGCTGGTCACGGAAGCCCTGCTCTCCTGCATAGCTGAGAAGGAACAGCAGGCGGGAAAGCCCCAGGCGGCCTTTGGGGCGCACATCGAGCTGCACGGTGGACGTGCGGACGGAGCCCACCTTGCCGACAGGCTCGATGCGGTACAGGCCCATGCCCATCGGGGACGCGGAAACCAGGCCGCTCGTGTTGAGGATGGCGGCCGTTGCAGGATCCAGCCGCTCCACCACACCACGGGAAGCCTCGTCCAAGACGATGTGCCGGACGGTCGATTGTCCGCCGGTGGACTGGCGCCCGCCCCCGGATTGGGAGGCGCCGGCAGGACGCTGACCGCCAACAGCTCGTGGAGGCCTAACGGCGCCCAAGTCGCTCCAGCAGCTGGTCCAGGCCGAAGCGTTCCTCCAGCTGCGCGCGGTTCAACTGGCCGTGGTAGTGCTCCTCCAGCAGTGGCATCAGCTCGTACTTCCAAATCCTGCGCAGGCCGGAAGGGGTGTGGGCAGCGGACTTCATAAAGTATGACGGGCCGATCATCAGGTCCCGGTCCCACTCGTCAATAGAATTGTTCAGCTCGTCGAGGAGGTCGGCATTGAGGCTGTCCAAGCCGCGGGCCTCGAGGAATCGCCGCAGGGAACCACGCACCGGCTCCGTCTGCGGGTGCAGTTCAATAAAAGCGAAGCGGCGACGGATGGCGGCGTCCATCATGGCGATGGAACGGTCCGCCGTGTTCATGGTGCCAATGATGTAGAGGTTGTCCGGCAGGCTGAAGGGCTCGTTGGGGCTGTACTGCAGGTAGATCCGGTCGTCCCGGTATTCGAGCAGGAAGTACAGCTCGCCGAAGACCTTGGCCAGGTTGGCCCGGTTCATCTCGTCGATGATCAGGAAATAGGGCTTGCTGGCATTCTCCGGCTTGGCGGCCTCCTCGGCGAGCCTCCGCAGCGGACCGGCGACCAGCTTGAACGACACTTGGCCGTCGTCGGTCTTGTCCGGTCGGTAGCCCTCGAAGAAGTCCTCATAGGCGTAGGACGGGTGGAACTGAACGAGCTTCACGCGCTCGTCGGTGCTATCGGCCGCCAGCTCAGCGGCCAGATGCTTAGCCAGGTACGTCTTGCCGGTGCCGGGAGGGCCGTACAGGACCACCTGACGGTTCTCCTGAAGGAGCCCGGCGATCTCCTGCAGTGGCTCCAGCTGCATATGCAGGCTCGCCGCGAATTCTTCCGTGAGAGGGCGGAAACCCTGGATCAGCGGGATCGCAACCGTCTCCGGCGCGGCTTCATCCTCTGCGTCCGCTTCGGCTTCCGGGGGCAACAGTGCCTGCAACGCGGAAATGACTTTAGTGACATCCACGATGATCCCGGGCGTGGACAGCTGCCGCTGCACGTGCCGGGGAAGTTCGGTGCTGGTATGGGCCTCGTCCAGCCAGCGCACCTTGCGGCGCAGCCTGCGGTCGTTCTGTTCGGGTTCGCCCAGGACAACACCAATCCGCACCGTGCCGCCGTGCTGGTATAGGGCCAGGTCGCCCGGTTTCATGACGCTCAGGAATGCGAAGACCGCCGTTTTAGTGTCCTCGCGCTCCACGTAGCCGAGGTGCTTGTAGTCTTCATCAACCGCGTGTTGGACTGCGCCTGCGGTCACCCCGGCGTCCAGCGAACGGAGATGTTCGACGTCGAGGGTCGCCTTCTCCTCGGACTGCCACGTGGCCAGCAACTCACCATTGTCCTGGTGGGTCCGCAACAGCCATGCTCGCCGGCCGGGGTCCCCGACCTTCCGCCACTGGCTGACGAGTTGGCGGGAGTACCAATCGATGCGCTCACCGGCCAGTTCGTCGAGGTGCAGCCGGATCCGGTGGATGTCAGCCGTAATGTCTTCTTCCGTGTCGCCCTTGGCGCCGCCCACCAGGGACGCGAAGGCGTCCCTGATTTCCCGGCGTTCGACGTCGGCAACCACCGGTTCGAAGTAACTGGGCCAGGCCAGATACTCGATGCTCCGTCGGATGGCCGGCTGGTCCTCAGGCGTTCCTGCCGCAAGGGCATGGAACGCGAGCGGGTCCTTGAGTGCCTTGGCAATGACCTTGGGGGGCTGCTGGTCCACGTGACGGACAAAGCGCGAAAGCCACTTCAGGTGGTCCCAGATGGTCCAGTTGAATTCGGCCGTCCGGTCCCTGATCACGCCGTGGTCCGTCATGCCCTGGTAGAGCTCGTCCGGCAACACCACGGCAGGTTCGATCCATGACGCCGCCTCAGCCACACGGGCTCGCTTGACCCGCAGCGATTTGACCTCATGTGCCAGCGGGAGCGACTGCAGGAAGAGCAGCTCGACGGCCAGGAGCCTCGCCTCGCGGGAGGCGCCGTCGAGATTCTGCCGGAGGTTGGTCATCATGGGCGCCTTGGCGTCCTTGACGCCGCGCTCCAGCCGCTCCAGCAACTCCTCTGCCGCATCGGCCGTCCACGTTGGCGTCAGGCCGTCAAATGCGGAGGGTTTCCCGTTAAGCGCCGCCCCCAGGACGAACCATGCGGCGTCCTCAATCTCCTTGGAGACACCGGCAGGCCTTGACGTACCAGAAGCGCTTGCGGCAGCCCCGACGGTGGGACCGGCAGGGGGCATGGGAGGCTTTGGGGTGGGAGTCACCTAGCTAACTTACATGGTTTCCCTGAACAGTGGCTCCACGTCCTAGGAAGCATGATCCTGGTGCAACTCCAGCCGCGCGCGTTGCTCCGGAGTCAACCGGAGAACCCGCCCGGAACCCTCATCCACGAACGCCAAATGAGTGGTGGCCTTCACGCACTGCTCACCCGTGATGGGGTCCATGACCACGTAGTGAAGGTCAAAGCTGGCACCCTTCACGGCACCTACCCAGATCTCCACGGTGGCAGGGACGTTGCGGTACTCAAGTGTTCGCACATAGCGGACCTTGTGCTCCACCACCAAGGCCATAACGCCTTCGCCAACTTCGTTGAAGAGTGACACGGGCGGCTCGACCCCGGGCAGGCCGGCACCGCGGGGAGGCCCGAACGCGGCGATTCGGGCCTCCTCCAGCATTCGTACGATCTGCACGTTGTTGATGTGCCCGTAGGCGTCCATATCGCCCCAACGCATGGGCACCTGCACAGTAACTTTTCCGGAAGGGCCAGTCTGGGTCAGGGGTGCGTCCTGGCCCAAGGCGACCCCCGGGTCTACGGCGCTCAGGTGTGTACCGCCGTCGAATCGTCAACCGCAACCTCTTCGGCGTCCTCACCGGCGAACTGGGACCTGTACAGCCGGTAGTACGCCCCTTCGAGGGCAAGGAGTTCGGTGTGGTTGCCCTGCTCCACGATCTTGCCTTCTTCCATAACCAGGATGGTATCGGCATCGCGAATGGTGGACAGACGGTGGGCGATGACAAAGCTTGTGCGGTCCGTGCGCAGCGCGGCCATGGCCTTCTGGAGAAGAAGCTCAGTACGGGTGTCCACAGAGCTGGTGGCCTCGTCCAGGATCAGCAAGGAGGGATCGGAGACGAACGCTCGTGCGATGGTGATGAGCTGCTTCTCACCCGCGCTGACGTTGTTGCCTTCCTCGTCAATGACCGTCTGGTATCCGTCGGGCAGGGCACGGACAAAGCGATCCACGTAGGTGGCCTTGGCTGCTGCCATGATCTGTTCCTCAGTGGCGTCCAGGTTGCCGTAGCGGATGTTGTCGTAGATGGTGCCGCCGAACAGCCAGGCATCCTGGAGGACCATGCCCACCTTGGACCGGAGCTCGGAGCGGCTGAGGTCCATGATGTCTACGCCATCAAGGGTGATTCGACCGGCGTCGAGCTCGTAGAACCTCATGACGAGGTTCACCAGCGTGGTCTTGCCCGCGCCGGTAGGCCCGACGATCGCCACCGTGTGGCCGGGCTCTGCACTGAAGGACAGGTCCTCGATCAGCGGGCGGTCCTTCACGTAGCTGAAGGAGACATGCTTGAACTCGACGTGGCCATCGGTGCGGGCTGGCAGGTGGCCAGTGGCGTTCTCCCGCACTTCTTCATCCGCGTCCAGGAACTCAAACACGCGCTCGGCCGAAGCCACGCCGGACTGGAGCATGTTTGCCATACCGGCAATCTGGCCTAGCGGCTGGGTGAATTCGCGGGAGTACTGGATGAACGCCGTCGCGTCGCCCAGACTCATGGAACCGGAGGCCACGCGCAAGCCACCCACCACGGCGATGCCAACGTAGCTGAGGTAGGAGACGAAGTTCATGGCCGGGAAGATCACACCGGAGACGAACTGCGCACCGAAGGAAGCCCGGTAAAGCTCCTCGTTCCGCTCATCGAAGCGCTCGAGCATGTCCGCATCCCGACCAAAGACCTTCACCAGGTCATGCCCGGAGAAGGACTCCTCGATCTGGCCGTTCAGCGCCCCGGTGTTCTTCCACTGGGCGGCAAAGAGCTTCTGGCTCTTGGAGCCGATCACACCTGCCACGATGCCGGACAGCGGCAGTGCGATCAGGGCGATCAGTGCCAGCTCCCAGGACACGATGAACATCATCACGATGATGCCCAGGACCGTCAGGACCGAGCTGACCAACTGGGCGAACGCCTGCTGGAGGCCTTGCTGGACATTGTCCACGTCGTTGGTCACGCGGGACAGGATGTCGCCGCGTTGGCGAGTGTCGAAGTAGTTCAGCGGCAAGTGGTTGAGCTTGGTCTGGACATCGTTACGAAGCCTGTTGATGACCTTCATAACGATGCGGTTGAGGATGTAGCCCTGGGCCCACAGGAAGATGTTGGCCACGAAGTACATCAGCAGCACGATGGAAATCAGGAAGGTCAGCTTAGGGAAGTCGATCCCGTTGCTGAGGTCCATTTTGCCGACCATGTCCGCGAAATTGTCCTGGCCCTGCTGGCGGAGACCTTCCGCGAACTGCTCCTTGGTGACACCGGCCGGAAGTTGCTTGCCAATGATGCCACCGAAGATCACGTCCATGGCGCTACCGAGGACCTTGGGGGCAATAACGTTCAGCACAACGGACACCACAACCAGTCCGATCACCAGGACGACGCCGGGCCCCTCGGGCTTCAGCAGGCCCATCAATCGCTTGGCGGAAGGGCCGAACGCTTTGGCCTTCTTGGCCGGCATTTGGCCGAACATGCCGCCGTCGGCTTCCGTGGGCCGGTACTCCTCTTCCTCCAAGTCCTCACCATCCGGGAGGCTTGTGAGGGCAGCTTCGTCAGCAGCAGACACCTTGGCTGCATCAAGCTTGGCGGCCTTTACCGCTTCCGCCCGGGCAGCCCAACCGCGCTTCTGCTCGTTATGGCCGTCTGTCTGGCCGCTCATGCCACTTCCTCCGGTGTCAGCTGGGACTCAACGATTTCCTGATAGGTGGGCGAGGTTTCCAGGAGTTCCTGGTGCGTGCCGCGGTCCACAATGCGGCCGTTGTCCAGGACTAGGATCTGGTCCGCATCGGCGATGGTGGAGACCCGCTGGGCGACGATGATGACCGTGGCGTCCCGGGTCTTTTCCTTGAGCGCGCGGCGCAGGCGTGCATCGGTAGCCACATCCAGTGCGGAGAACGAGTCATCAAACACGTACACCTTGGGCTTGGTGACCAGCGCCCGGGCGATGCAAAGCCTCTGCCGCTGGCCACCGGACACGTTGGTGCCTCCCTGCGCGATGCGCCGGTTCAAGCCCGCCGACTTTTCCGCGACAAATCCCTTGGCTTGGGCGGTCTCCAGGGCTTCCCAGAGTTCTTCGTCCGTGGCGTCGGTCTTCCCAAAGCGCAGGTTGTGCTCGATTGTCCCGGAGAACAGGTACGGCTTCTGCGGCACAGCGGCTACACGCTTGGTGATTTCTTGGCGGTCCAGTTCGGTGACCGGGACGCCGTCGAGCAGCACCTGGCCGGAGGCAACATCGTGAAGCCGCGGCAGCAGCGACACCAGCGTGCTCTTGCCTGCACCGGTGGATCCGATGATGGCCAAAGTCTGGCCGGGTTCGGCGCTGAAGGAGATGTTGCTGAGGACAGGCTCCTCCGCACCGGGGTACTTGAAGGTGACATCGCGGAATTCGACGTGGCCCCGCCGCTGGGCGGGGACGACCGGGCTCTCCGGATCGTGGATGGTCGGTTCGACGTCGAGCACCTCGCCAATGCGGTCCGCGCAGACAGAGGCACGCGGAATCATCATGGCCATGAAGGTGCCCATCATGACGGCGATGAGGATTTGCAGGAGGTACTGCAGGAAGGCAGTTAGTGCACCGACCTGCATGTCTCCACTGTCAACGCGCTGGCCGCCGAACCAGAGCACCGCGGCCGTGGATAGGTGCAGGATCATGCCGATGGCCGGGAACATCAAGACGAACAGGTTGCCGATCTTCACGGAAACATTGGTGAGGTCCTGGTTTGCGCTGCCGAAGCGCTTGGCTTCGTAGGGCTCGCGCACAAAGGCACGGACAACCCGGATACCAATGATCTGCTCCCGTAGCACGCCGTTGATCCCGTCGATCTTTTCCTGCATGGAGCGGAACAACGGCATCAGCCTCACGACGAGGTAGCCAACTACGGCTACCAACACCGGAACGGATACCCACACCAGCCAAGAGAGGCTCAGGTCCTCCCGCACGGCCATAATGATGCCGCCGATGCACATGATGGGCGTGGAGACCATGAAGTTCAGGCCCATCAGCATCAGCATCTGGACTTGCTGGACGTCGTTGGTTCCACGCGTGATCAGTGTTGGCGCACCGAAGCGGTTCACTTCCTTGGCCGAGAAACTGCTCACCTTGCGGAAAACACTGCGACGGAGGTCGCGGCCAAAGGCCATGGCGGTTTTGGCACCGAAATATACCGCCGCGATGGCGGTGAGGATTTGGGCCAGGGCGACGGCCAGCATTATGGCGCCAGTGCGCCAGATGTAGTCCGTGTCACCGTGGGCAACGCCCTCGTCAATGATTTTGGCATTGAGGCTGGGCAGGTACAGCGTTGCGATTGTGGAAGCTAGCTGAAAGAGAAGGACGGCCAGAATGTATGGCAAATACGGCCTTGAGTATTGCCGTATGAGTTTGACAAGCATGCCCAGAGAATCCTTAGAAAACAGAGCGCGAAAAAGTGATGGAAACATCAAAACAGCAGGGTCTGACAGACTTAGACACTCAACTTTACGAAATCCGTTGCCTCAGCGAAACAACCCCGGGGAAATATCATCCCCGGGGAGTATTCGAGGCCGGAATAACGGCGATTTTGGCCACCGGGGGCCGGCGGGACCTTGTTTTGCCAGACGCCGGCCTGGTTCCGGCCGGCGTCGGCCGATTGCTTTTCAGTGAGCCAGCCGGTCCGGCCGGATTGCCTTGCCGTGCACCAGCCGGCCGATTGCTTTGCCGTGCGCCAGCCGGTCCGGCCGATTGCTTTGCCGTGCGCCAGCCGGTCCGGCCGGATTGCCTTGCCGTGCACCAGCCGGCCGATTGCCTTGCCGTGCGCCAGCCCGCCCGCCCAATGTGCGGGCCGACCGGCACGGGCGTGCCATGAAGTCAGCTAGCCGGCGTGCCGGCCCGGCTCAGCGGTCCGGGCAGATCGCTCCTGGCGGAGGAGTCCTGCTGCCTCCGCTCCGTGCAGCAGCGCTATTGCGGCCCGCTCCTGCTGCTTACGCTCCTTCTTGAGCTCTTTGCGCAGAATGGCCAGCTCAGCCGCGGTCCGGGATTGCTGCTCGGCCAGGAACTGCTGCTCACGCTGCCGTGCCTGCAGTTCACTGTGGGCCCTGCTCAACTGCAATTGCTGCTCGGACAGTAGGCGCTGCGTGCGGGCCAACTCCTGCTGGATTTCCTGAAGCCCAGCGGGCACGACGGTCCTTTCCTGCGTCAGGATCCTGGCAAATTCCATGTCGAGATCTTCGGCATCCAGGTGGTGGGCATCCCGGGGAATACCCGCCCCGGCCGCATCGGTCCTTACGGGAGCCGGGTCGTCGTTCCCGGACTCCTGCTGCTCGGATCCCGCTGCCGGTTTGACGACGGCGGAAGGCTGGCTGCCGGCGTCGGACGTTCCGCCGTCGGTCCCGGCGGGGGCCGCCGCGTCCACGGTGCGGCGCAACGGCACCTCCTTGATGAAGAGGACGGCCAGGAGTGCCACCACGGCGATGGCTGCCGCGATCAGGAAGATCTGCGCAGTCGCGTCACCGTAGGCCGCGCGCATGATGTCGCGGATGGGCGCGGGGAGGTCCACGATGTCCATGTTTCCGCCGCCGGAGCCACCCGAAACCGGAATATGCGCCGCGGCGAGGCCCTGAACCACCAGATCCTTCACATGGTTGGACATCACCGCACCGAGCACGGAAACACCGATCGCGCCGCCAACGGAGCGGAAGAATGCGACGGACGCACTGGCCGTGCCGATGTCCGAGGCGCGGACTGTGTTCTGGACCGCGAGGACCAGGTTTTGCATGAGCATGCCCACGCCCAGACCAAAGACAAAGGTGTAGATGGAGGTCTGCCACAGCTCAGTGGTGTGGTCGATTGTGCCCGCCATCCCCAGGCCGGCGATGAGCAGGACCGAGCCGGCGATCAGGAACTTCTTCCATTTGCCGAAGCGGCTGATCAGCTGACCGGAGATCACGGAACCCAACAGGTTGCCCACAATCATGGGTAGCGTCAGCAGGCCGGCTTCCGTCGGCGTGGCACCGCGGGCCACTTGGAAGTACTGGCCGAGGAACGTCGAGGAGCCGAACATCGCGATGCCGACCGCCACGGATGCGATGATGGCCAGCGCGGTGGTCCGCTCGGAGATGATCTTGAGGGGAATGATGGGCTCGGCCACCTTGGACTCGACCAGGATCAGCAGGGCCAGGAGCACCACGGCGCCGCCCACCATGGCTGCGGACTGCCAGGAAATCCAGTCGTAGTAGTCGGGGTTGCCGGCGAAGGAGACCCAGATCAGGAGCAGGCTCACGCCAGCGGTCAAGAGGACGGAGCCCAGCCAGTCGATTTTTGCCGGACGCCTGACATGCTGGATCTTCAACGTCAGCTGGAGCAGGATGAGCGCGATGACGGCGAGCGGCACGCAGACGAAGAACGTCCAGCGCCAGCCGAGCGGGCTGTCCACAATGAAGCCGCCGAGCAGCGGCCCGCCAGCGGTGCCTGCGGCCAGGACTGCGCCCATGTAACCGGAATACTTGCCCCGCTCACGCGGCGGAATCATGGTCCCAATGATTGCCTGCGCCAGAGCCGTGAGACCTCCCATCGCGATGCCTTGGACAACGCGGGCCACCAGCATGAACGGAATGCTGTCCGACAGTCCGGCCATGATGGAGCCAGCCACGAAGAGCACGATGCTCAACTGGACCAGCAGCTTCTTGTTGAAGAGGTCCGCCAGCTTGCCCCAGAGGGGCGTGGTAGCCGCGTTGGCGAGGAGCGCTGCCGTGATTACCCACGCGAAGTCGGTCTGCGTTCCATGCAGCTCGGACATGATGGTCGGCAGCGCGTTTGCAACGATGGTGCTGCTCAGGATGGCGGTGAAGAAAGCCGCCAGCAGCCCGGTGAGCGCCTCCATGATTTGGCGGTGCGTCATTGGTTCCTTGGCGCCGGTTGCTTCTGCGCTTGATGGCCGCATTGCTGCGGCTTGAGTGTGAGTGGCCATGCGTTACTCCTAAACGGTTGTTGTCGTGTGAGTGGCGCCGGCCGTCGTTGCCCGGATGGAGTCCCGGAGGGACCCCGCCAGTTTCCTGATAATGTGCGACGCCTCGAGGGCGTCGTCTTCGCTCCAGTCCGCCAAATATGCCTGCAAATTGGCGGTGCGTTCATCCTCGAACGCCTGGAGTGCAGCCTCCCCGGCCTCGGTCAGGGCGATCAGTTGAGCCCTGCCGTCGTTGGGATCCGGCCGCCGCACCACCAGCCCCATCTCCTCCAGTTCGGCGACATGCCTGCTAAGGACCGGAGCCGTGACCCCCAACTGCGCGGCGAAGTGGGTGGCACGGGCCTCGCCCTCACCTATGAAGCGAAGGACGCCATGGAGGGCGAACCCCACCTTCCCGCTGCCTCCCCGCGCCAGATGCGCGGTGGAGATGCAGCGGAGTACCCGTTGAAGATCGAAAATCTGGTGGACAAGATCGGTTGCCGTCGTGGGAGCAACAGCCATGGGCTTTACACTTCCTCTTTGATTGCCTAAAGCAACTATATACGTATTGGTTACTTTGGGCAACTAACGAAAGCGACATCCCCGCCGACTCGCAAAACTGCTGCGCCGAGATGGCAATAAATGCCCATGTTTGCGCGCAACATGGGCATTTATTGCCATCTCGCGCGGGGGTAGAGGGGTCCGCGGGTGGGGTTTAAACGGCGCAGCGCGGGCCTGTTGGGACAGGTCCGCGCTGCGGGAAGTGGTGAACTAGGTGGCCAGGTGCGTTGGGCCGAACATCTTTAGCAGGGTTTCAACCACGACGACGTTAGGTCCGTCAGCGGCGAAGCTCGCCTTGAGCGCGTCCCCCACTTCCTCCGGGGCCACCCTGCGGGCAGGGACACCGAAGGATTCCGCGAGCTTGACGAAGTCCGGACGGGCGAGCTCGGTAGCGGTCGCCTTGCCGAAGGCGCCCACCATGTACTCACGCAGGATGCCGTAACCGCCGTCGTCCACGATGAGCCACGTGACAGGGATGTTGTGCTGCCGGGCCGTGGCGAGTTCCGAAATGGAGTACATTGCGGAACCGTCGCCGGATACCGCGAGCACGCGGCCAGGTTTGCCGGCCGTCTCCAAGCCCACGGCACCACCGATTGCAGCGGGGAAGCCAAACCCCAGGCCACCTGCACCCTGGGCGGAGTGGAACTGCCCCTCACGGGAGTCCCAGCAGCTCCAGGCCCAGTAAGCGGAGATGGTCATGTCCCAGAAGGTCTGCATGTCGGCCGGGACGGCTTCACGGATGTCGGCCATGAACTTCAGTTCCTTGGCCAGGTCCTGGGATTCGAGCCGAGCCTGGACTTTTGCAAGCGTCTCGGCGACCAGCTGCTCAGGTGTGCTCCCCCGCCAATCCGGCGCGGCCGTCGTCGCGGGCAGTGCCTCGTCCAAGGCGGAGAGCGCCTGTCCGGCGTCAGCCCGGATCCCCAAGCCCGGACGGTTGGACTCGAGAACCCTGGGTTCGGCGTCGATCTGGATGATCCTGCCGCGCGGTTCAAACGTGAAGTAGTTGGAGGTCACCTCACCTAGGGACGAGCCAATGACCACCAGCACGTCGGCGTCCTCCAGGAGGTCCGTCATATACCGGTCCTCGATCCAGGACTGCAGGCTCAGCTCATGGTTCCACGGGAATGCCCCGTTGCCACCCGGTGTGCAGATCACAGGCGCCCGAAGCTTCTCCGCTATGGACAGCAGCGCCTTCTCTGCCTTGCCGCGGCGCGTGCCGCCGCCGGCGATGATTGCCGGACGTTCCGCCGTCGAGAGCCACTTCACCGCCTCCCGGACCAGCTCGACCCTGGGCGGGTTATCCGCAGCCTCGGCCAGCGCGTCCTCAACAGGAGGGACCATTATCGGATCCAACAGCACGTTCTGCGGGATCTCAATCCACACGGGGCCCTGCGGCGAAGAAATGGCCTCGGTCCAGGCGTCCTGGATAGCCGACGGTATGCCGGAAGCATGCTGGATAAGGCGTTGGCTTTTGGTGACGTTGGCGGCCGATGCCTTCTGGTCGTCGAGTTGGTGCAACATGCCTTTACGCCGGGCGCCCAGTCCTTCCAGCGGGATCTGGCTGGCGACAACAACCATCGGCACACCCGTGGCATAGGCTTCCTGCAGCCCGGCCAGGGAGGTCAACGCACCCGGCCCGGTGGAGAGGAACAGCACGCCCACCTCGCCGGTTGCCCGGGAATACCCGTCTGCTGCGAAGGCGGAGTTGTTCTCCACACGGCTGGAAACGAACTTCAGGTTGCCGCGGCCCATGGCGTCGAACAGGCCCAGCGCATGCTGTCCCGGGATACCAAAAACGGTCTTCGCGCCGAGCGCTTCGAGCGTCTCGACGACGAGGTCTCCACCGTTGCGCTGGCTGCTCCCCTTTGTTGGCGCCGCAGTACCCGGATCGAAATCAATCATCGCTTGGTTCCCGACGCGAGTTCCGCAAGACGGGCGTCAAGCGCCTGGGCGGCGTAGCCAGTGGGCGCACCGTGGCGGTTGCCCTCCACAGCGTTGTCCGCCATCAGGGTGACCAGCTCGTAGGCGACGTGGCTCCCGGCGACGCCCGTGATTTCCGCATGGTCGTAAGCCGGAGCAACTTCCACGATGTCCGCCCCCACCAGGTTCATGCCACGGAAGCCGCGGATAATCTCCAGGAGTTCACGGCTGGTGATGCCACCGGCCTCCGGCGTTCCGGTGCCTGGAGCGTGGGCGGGGTCCAGCACATCGATGTCCACGGAGACGTAGAGCGGACGGTCTCCGATGCGGTCCCTGATCTTGGCCACGACTTCGGCGACGCCCTGGTAGTAGACGTCCGCCGAGGTGACGATGCCGAAGCCAAAGCGGTGGTCGTCGTCGAGGTCTTTCTTGCCGTAAAGCGGCCCGCGGGTTCCTACGTGGCTGATCGCCTCGGTGTCCAGGATGCCTTCCTCCACCGCACGGCGGAAGGGAGTTCCGTGAGTGTACTCAGCACCGAAGTAGGTGTCCCAAGTGTCCAGGTGGGCGTCGAAGTGAAGCATCGCGACGGGTTCACCGGCGCGCTCTGCGGCGGCTCGCAGCAGCGGCAATGCGATGGTGTGGTCGCCACCGAGGGTTACCAGCTTGCTGCCCTTTGCCGTGAGGTCCAGGGCGTTCTGCTGGATGGTCTCAATGGCCTCGTTGATGTTGAACGGATTGACGGCCATATCGCCGGCATCCGCAACCTGGATGTTCTCGAACGGGCTGACGTCCCACGCAGGGTTATACGGGCGGAGCAGGCGGCTGGCTTCGCGGACATGGTTGGCCCCGAAGCGCGCGCCGGGGCGGTAGGACACGCCTGAATCGAAGGGGACGCCGACCACTGTGACGTCGGCCTTGGCAACCTGGTCCAGCCGCGGCAGGCGAGCATAGGTAGCGGCCCCGGCATAACGCGGGATGCGGGAGGAATCTATGGGGCCGATGTTGCCATTGGCCTCGATGCGCAGCTCTTCCACAGTGCGGCTCTCCTTCGAGTGTCGGTGTCTTGTTGTGACCCATCATACACTCAAAGTTGTCTTATATGCATCAGGTGTTTACATGCACTGTTCTTTTCTTAAGTTCCGTTGGCTGGGGTGCCCATGTCCCACCCGGGCAAAAAATGGCGATGCTCCCGCACATGAGTGCGGGAGCATCGCGGTGAACGTGTGCAGAAGGTGATGGCCGACGGCGAACGGCTCGCTCACGGGCGTTCGGCACCGATGTGACTGCCGCCGTCGGGCCGGTTCGGCACCCCCGTGACTGCCGCCGTCGGGCCTCAATATCGACGGCGGGCGGTCAATCAATTGATCGCGGCGACTCCCCGCTCCCCCGTCCGGACCCGAACCACCTCGGCGAGGGCGACAGTCCAAATTTTGCCGTCTCCGAAGCCCCCGGTGCTGGCACCCCCAACGATGGCGCTCACGATCCCGTCAACGGCATCGTCGGCGGCCAAGACCTCCACACGAACCTTCGGGAGGAGGTCCGAGGCGTATTCCGCACCCCTATAGACCTCCACATGGCCCCGCTGGCGGCCGTAACCGCTGGCCTGGCTGACGGTCATTCCGTTGACGCCATAGGCCTCCAGTGCATCCCTCACGTCGTCGATACGCTCCGGCCGCACGATGGCGGTAATCAGCTTCATGTTGCCGCCGTTCGCTGCGCTTCAACTTTGTGGTTGGAATCGTTGCCATGCGGCTCCCCCGGATGGAAGCTGCCGCCCACCATGATCAGCTCGTAGGCCGTCTCGGCGTGCTCGGCGACGTCAATACCTGAAGTCTCGTCAGCTTCGGAGACGCGCATGCCCATGAGCTTATGGATGGCGAAACCGATGATCGTGGTCATGAGGGCTGTCCAGGCCGTAACGATCAACGCAGTAAGGATCTGTGGCCAGAACTGGGTGAGGCCGCCACCATAGAAGAGGCCGCCTTCAGTCTTGGCGGAGGGAACCGCGAAGAAGCCCAGCGACAATGTGCCCCAGAGCCCTCCGACAAAGTGGACCGGCACCACGTCGAGCGAGTCGTCCAGCCCAATGCGGTACTTCAAGGAGACCGCCAGTGCGCAGACGACGCCGGCGATCACACCGATGGCAATCGCACCAATGGGGTCGACGAAACCACACGCGGGCGTAATCGCCACGAGACCGGCCACGGCGCCCGATGCTGCACCCAACGAGGTGGCATTCCCGTCACGGATCCGCTCCACGAGCAGCCAGCCGAGCAGCGCCGCACTCGTGGCCAGGAGGGTGTTGGTCCAGGCCAGGCCGGCGGTGGCATCCGCTGCGAGTTCCGAACCAGCGTTGAAACCGAACCAACCAAACCACAGCAAGCCGGCGCCCAACATCACGAACGGCAGGTTATGCGGTTTGATGGCCGGATCCTTCATGAAACCGAGGCGCTTGCCAAGGATCACAGCAAGCATCAAACCGGCCATACCGGCGTTCATGTGCACCACGGTGCCGCCGGCAAAGTCGAGCGCGGAGATGTGGCTACCGATCAGGCCTTCAGGACCAAACAGGCCGCCACCCCAGACCCAGTGGGCGATAGGCGAGTAGACCAGCGTGACCCACAGGGCGGAGAAAAGCAGCCATGGGCCGAACTTGACACGCTCGGCCACGGCCCCCGAGATCAGCGCGACAGTGATGATGGCGAAGGTTGCCTGGAAGCCGACGAAGACCAAGTCCGGCAAACCGGCCGCCTTGCCGCCAATGACACTGCTCAGACCGTTAAGGCCAAAGTTGGCAAAGGGATCACCACTCAGGCCACCCAGAGTATCGGGGCCGAATGCGATCCCATAGCCCCACAGGGCCCAAACGACGGCGACCACACCCATGGCGCCGAAGCTCATCATCATCATGTTCAAAACGGATTTCATGCGGACGAGGCCGCCGTAGAAGAAAGCGAGACCCGGTGTCATCAACAGGACCAGGGCGGATGCTGCGAGCATCCAGGCAGTAGCTCCCGGGTCCAGTGCTGTTGGGTCTACGTCCATTGGAGTGATTGCTAGCGTGTTCATCTGGGAGCCTCCTCGGCTCGAGGCGCTTGCGACGCCTAAAACGGCGAGATTGAACGAAGTGGCGAGACCTTTTCCCCCATAGCCGAGGCTAGCCACAGCACGTTTCAGCGACAGTCCGCGGCAGTTACAGGCGTGTGACGTATTTCACAGTTGAGTTTCCGAGCGATTACTTCAATATTTCCGGCATGTAACACGGACCTCACCTTGTTCCTTTCGGCGGCATATTGCGGGCGCTCTAGTTTTCGAATTGCCGCCTGAGAGCCACCTCACACGAACGTAAAGATTCCGTTAAAGCCCGGAAGTTCGGCGATTTTGAACCCCTAAGCTCCATTCCGGAAGCAGCGATTCTCCGCTGCCGCGGAAGGAGCGAAGGACACTGTGACCACTTTGACGAGGCCGCCAGCGGACCCCTCGAACCGGCGGCGGCAGCAGGCGCCTTTCCGGACCTGGCTCTTGGAAGGCATGCCGGAAACGTCCGGAAAACGGCAAGGCCCGCACGGAAGGCCCGACGCCGGGCACACGCCTCAGTCGTGGTGGAAAGTAATGTGCCTGACCGGCGTCGACTACTTCTCGACCTTGGGCTATCAGCCCGCCATTGCGGCCCTCGCCGCAGGCCTTCTGTCCCCCTTGGCGACCATCGTTCTCGTGGCAGTGACACTGCTGGGCGCTCTTCCGGTCTACCGTCGCGTTGCAGCGGAAAGTCCCCGTGGCGAAGGCTCAATCGCGATGCTTGAACGGCTGCTGCCACGCTGGGGTGGCAAGTTGTTCGTCCTGGCGTTGCTGGGGTTTGCCGCTACGGACTTCATGATCACCATGACCTTGTCCGCGGCGGATGCAAGTGCCCACGCCATCGAGAACCCCTTTGCTCCGGAGTGGATGCACGGGCAGGAAGTTGTGATCACGCTTGCGCTCATTGCTGCGCTCGGCGTCGTTTTCCTCCGTGGTTTCAAGGAAGCCATCAACGTCGCCGTCCTCTTGGTAGGCGTCTTCCTGGTGCTGAATGCCGTTGTGGTGACTGTGGGCCTGGCCCACGTCGCCTCAAACGGGCAGGTGGTCAGCGACTGGTGGGCAGCCCTTACGGTGCAGCACGGTGATCCGTTGATGATGATCGCTGTGGCCCTGCTTGTATTCCCAAAACTCGCCCTGGGCCTATCCGGTTTTGAAACAGGTGTTGCCGTGATGCCGCAGATTCGGGGAACTGACGGGGACACCGAGGAGAATCCAGTTGGCCGTATCCGGGGTGCCCACAAGCTGCTGACCGTGGCCGCGCTGATCATGAGCGCGTTCCTGGTCACGTCCAGCTTTGTGACGACGTTCCTCATCCCCGCCGAAGAGTTCGAACCCGGCGGGAAGGCCAGCGGCCGGGCCCTGGCTTATCTGGCCCACCTCTACATGGGTGATGGTTTCGGCACGGTCTATGACATCAGCACGATTGCCATCCTCTGGTTTGCCGGGGCCTCCGCAATGGCGGGACTGTTGAACCTTGTTCCGCGTTACCTGCCACGATTCGGCATGGCTCCGACGTGGACCCGCGCGGTTCGACCCTTGGTCCTGGTGTTCACTGCCATCGCTTTCCTGGTGACCATCGTGTTCCGCGCGGACGTGGATGCGCAGGGCGGTGCCTACGCCACTGGTGTGCTTGTGCTCATGACCTCGGCCTCGATTGCAGTGACACTGTCCGCGCGGCGAAAGGGCCAGACAGTCCGTACCTTGGGCTTCGGCGCGGTGGCCCTGGTGTTCCTGTACACAACCGTGGTCAACGTGGTGGAACGGCCGGACGGCATCAGGATCGCGGCACTCTTCATCCTGGGCATTGTGCTGGTGAGCTTCGCCTCCCGAATCCGCCGTTCCTTTGAACTCCGGGCAACCCACATCACCATGGACCAGGCCGCCCTCGAATTCACAGCAGCGAGCGAGGAAGGTCCCATCCGCCTCATTTCGCACGAGCCCAAGGTATTCAGTGCCGAGCGATACCGCGACAAACTGGCCCACGCACGCCAGGCCAACCATTTGCCGGCCGACTCCGAGGCGATCTTCATCGAGGTCATCGTCGAAGACAGCTCCGACTTTGAGCAGGCCTTGGTGGTGGAGGGTAAGATCCGGAACGGCTACCGGGTCCTGGAAGTCACGGGCAACAACGTGCCCAATACTCTGGCCGCAGTTCTCCTGCACATCCGTGATGTCACCGGGCTGATGCCGCACATCTACTTCCGGTGGACTGAGGGCAATCCCATCGCCAACCTGAGCAAGTACCTATTCTTCGGCGAGGGCGAGATCGCCCCCGTAACCCGGGAAGTCCTGCGTGAAGCCGAACCCGACGTGACTCGGAGGCCCTGGGTTCACGTCGGCTAAGGATCCTGACCTCCCAGATTCCTTGCCGCCAGCTTCGAACGGCACAGGCGGAATTCCGGGGATCTGCCGGGCAAGGCGGGTGGGACGGGCGAGTAACGGGAAGGAACAGCGACGCTAAGGCCTACCTCGACGCAGCCGGAACCAAGATCCAGAGCACTTCGGCAGGCTCATCCGTCGGATTGACCCAGGTGTGCGGTTCGCGGCCGGGGAAGGAAAGGGTGTCGCCCTGGTGGAGATCAAACTGCTGGTTGGTGAGGATGAGCGTGAGTTGGCCTTTGACCACGTGGAGCACATCAACATCGCAATCCACGGCGTACAGCTCCGACTCGCCACGGCCGCGAGGTTCTATGGTGGCCTCGATGATCTGGAGCCTGCGCTCGGAACGGGCTGTAAGCAGCCGTTCAACAATGCCCTCGCCGCCCAGGGAGATCTTTGGCCCGGTGCCTGCCCGCGTCAGGTGCGTTTCCGGCGCGGCAAACAAGTCCCCTACAGATACAGACAGGACTTGGCACAGCGTAACCAATGAAGCAACCGACGGTGAGGTCAGGTCCCTCTCCACGCGGCTCAGGAATCCCTTTGTCAGGCCCGTGGCATCTGCAACCTGCTCGATCGTCAGGCGCTGGGCCTGGCGGGCAGCACGGATTCGAGAACCAATAGCAACTGGCGCATTGCTCGGTTCAACAGGTAGAGCCTTCATTCACGCACCTTTCGGGCCCCCAGTCCGGCCCATCACTGCTTGACATAGTAACCACCCAGCCAGCAGCAGCCCGGGGACTGTGAACCGCACGTCTTGACTGTTACGCCGATCACTCTCTAACCTTATGTGCAACAAAGGTTGCCTACAAGGCAATTTCGGCAGGTTCTTTCGGTCGACTCGTCGAGCAAGTTCCTCGCTGACCCTCTCCGTTCCAGATCATGTGCGGACGAAACGGTCGGCCGGCTCAGCCAGCCCAGGCGATCACCCGGGGAGTCGCCCGCCTCCAGGCAAGCAGCACGGCCACCATACGCCCGCACATCAGTTCCGAGGAGCCCCTTATGGACTCTAGCTTCATCAATATCGCCATCGTCGTGGTCTATCTGCTGGCCATGCTGGCTTTCGGGTGGTGGGGTAAATCCCGCACCAAGAACAACAGCGACTACCTAGTGGCGGGCCGTCGGCTGGGTCCCTTCCTTTATACGGGGACCATGGCTGCAGTGGTCCTGGGCGGCGCTTCCACCGTGGGCGGAGTCGGCCTGGGCTACAAGTTCGGCATCTCCGGCATGTGGCTGGTGGTGGCGATCGGCGCCGGCGTGCTGCTGCTCAGCCTGCTCTTCGCCGGAACCATCCAGAAACTCAAGATCTATACCGTGTCCCAGATGCTGACGCTTCGCTATGGCAGCAAGGCAACGCAGACCTCCGGCATCGTAATGCTGGCCTACACCTTGATGCTCTGCGCCACGTCCACCGGCGCCTACGCCACCATCTTCGTGGTGCTTTTCGGCTGGGACCGTGCCGTTGCCATTGCTATTGGCGGTGCCATCGTGCTCGTCTACTCCACCATCGGCGGCATGTGGTCCATCACGCTGGCCGACCAGGTCCAGTTCGTTATCAAGACCATGGGCATCTTTGTCCTGATGCTGCCGTTCTCCCTCAACGCCGCGGGCGGCTTGGACGGCATCCGCAGCCGCGTCGAAGCCAGCTTCTTCCAGATCGACGGCATCGGAACGCAGACCATCATCACCTACTTCGTGGTCTACACACTGGGCCTGCTCATCGGACAGGACATCTGGCAGCGCGTCTTCACGGCAAAGACTCCCAAAGTTGCCCGCTGGGGCGGCGCCACGGCTGGCATTTACTGCATTTTCTACGGCTTGGCCGGTGCCTTGATCGGCATGGCGGCCAAGGTTGCCCTCGCCAACGTCCAGATCAAAGCCAAGGATGACGTCTACGCCGAGGTAGCCACCCACCTGCTCCCCATCGGCATCGGCGGGCTGGTCCTGGCTGCTGCCGTCGCCGCCATGATGTCCACAGCGTCCGGAGCCCTCATCGCGGCCGCAACGGTGGCACGGGCCGACGTCGCACCCTTTGTGGCCAGCTGGTTCGGCAAGAAGGTGGAAACCTCCGATTCAGACAACCCGGAGCACGACGTCAAGGCCAACCGCTATTGGGTCCTGGGCCTCGGGATCGTGGCAATTGCCATTGCGATTAGTACGAAGGACGTAGTGGCAGCCCTGACCATTGCCTACGACATCCTGGTGGGCGGTCTGCTGGTCGCCATTATCGGCGGCCTCGTCTGGAAGCGTGGCACGGGCATCGCCGCAGCGGCCTCCATGGCAGTCGGATCCGTGGTCACCCTGACCACCATGATTGTCCTGGAAATCAACGCGAAGGAGCCCTTGGACGGCATCTACGCCAACGAGCCCATTTACTACGGCCTTGCGGCGTCAGCCGTGGTCTACATCGTTGTGTCCTTCCTGAGCAGGCCAACGGACAACATTGTTATGGCCGCGTGGAATGACCGGGTGGCCGGCACGAAATTGAGCGAAGAGCAGGAGCAGGTTCCGGTTCGCTAACGCTGACAGGCCGCCACGCGCGGCATCCCGCCAAAAGTACGACGGCGACGGCTCACCACGTTCGGTGAGGCGTCGCCGTCGTCGTTATTCAGGTTCCAACAAGGTCAGGTGACGCTATTCGGCCCCGCCTGCCGCGGGTTTCTCGTCGTCGTCCAGCGGCACTATGCGTTCCGCGTCGCCGACCAGGATGTCATCGTCGCGCTCTTCCCAGGCTTCGTCGACTTCCTCGTCCTCTGCGTAGTCGTAAGGGGGGTCCGCCTCCAACGTTGGGCGGTCTGGGTGCTTGGCGTGCGATTCCGTGCGGTCCATCCTTGCCACCTCCGTCCATACGGGCCCTGCGGGTCCGCTTCGATGAGACGGGAGCCGGATTGTCCCGTCCCTGCAAACCGTTTGAACAGTTCCCATATCAACACCGGGCGGGTGCCGGGTCAAGGGTGGGGGAACGACGGCGGCACTCGCCTTGGGACCCGAGGTACGGGTGCCGTTGACTGCGCCTTTGCCCGGCATCAGCATGGAAGGAGAGGTCAAGCAAGGGGAAAGGCGCACACCATGGACCAGCACGACTCGCACACAGCACTCCCGAGCACCGCCACGCATCCGTTCCCAGAATCCGGGCCACGCAACCATGGCCCCGAGGACACGCCACGGGAACCCAATCCTCCCGGCCCCACCCCTGAGCCGTCACCGGATCCCTTCCCCACGCCTCCTCCTTTCCCGGCTCCTGAGCCGCCGTTTCCCGAACCTGGGCCCGAACCGGGACCATTCCCGCCACCCGAACCGCCCTTCCCGCGGCCAGGTCCGGAACCCGGCCCAACTCCTGGGCCGGACCCCGCCGAACCATGGCAAATTTAGCGGAAAATTTGAGGGATCCCGAAACTTTCGGGTGAGGACTACCGGCCAAAAAGCCGCGGAAATACGCGGTACAGTGGGCATGCAATGGCGCCGGACCAAGCCTCATCAAGCCCAGGAGAAACGGTGCAGCAGCACACCGAAGACCATAAAATTCCCGCGCCCACCAGGGACACCGCAACGCCACAGCAGGTTGAAGCGGACAACACAGTGACAGTGCCTTCAGCGACTCCCAGCCCCACCCCGGCCGATCTCAAGCGCTGGCGCCAATACCTGGCGGACGAACGCGCTGAAGCGGCGGTCTACAGGGAACTCGCCCAACGGCGCGACGGCGAAGAACGGGAAATCCTGCTGGCCCTGGCCGAAGCGGAAGGCCGGCATGAGGCCCATTGGCTGGCCCTGCTTGGCGAACATGCGGACAAGGCCCGGCCCGCATCAATTCGCAGCCAAATACTGGGTTTCCTGGCCCGGCACTTCGGATCCGTATTCGTCCTTGCCCTCGCCCAGCGCGCGGAAGCCCGCTCGCCCTACGCCGACGATCCTGCTGCCACCCCCGCCATGGCCGCCGACGAGCAGATCCATGAAGAAGTGGTACGCGGACTGGCTACCCGGGGACGCAACCGGCTGTCCGGCACATTCCGGGCCGCCGTCTTCGGAGCCAACGACGGCCTGGTCAGCAACCTCTCGCTGGTTATGGGCATGGCGGCCACGGGCGTTGGCAGCTCTGTGGTGCTCATGAGCGGCATTGCAGGCCTGCTGGCCGGTGCGCTGTCGATGGGCGCCGGCGAGTACGTGTCTGTGCGCTCACAACGCGAACTGCTGAGTGCCACCCGCCCCACGCAGGCCACCCTCACGGCGGCACCTTCCCTGGACATCGACCACAACGAGCTGGTCCTCGTGTACCTGGCCCGCGGTATGTCCCACGAAGCGGCAGAGCACCGGGCGGCAGAGCGTATGGGGGTCTTCAACTGCGACTGCGACCCCAGCCTTTCGCTGCAGCCGGAGAAGGAAGAGCCTGCCGAAGAGCACGAAACCATCGGCACCGCATGGGGCGCCGCCCTCTCCAGTTTCTGCTTCTTCGCCTCCGGTGCCATTGTGCCGATCCTGCCGTTCATCTTCGGCTTGACCGGCGTTGCCGCGCTGGTCACGGCAGGTGTCCTGGTGGGCGTCGCGCTGCTGGCTACCGGCGCCGTCGTCGGACTTCTTTCCGGTACCTCACCGCTCACGCGCGGGCTGCGCCAGCTGGCGATCGGCCTGGGTGCGGCCGCGGCCACCTACGTCTTGGGCATGGCGTTCGGTTCGGTAGTTGGCTAAAACATCCCGTTGAGGCTGCCGTCGGGTGCCAAACCAGCGTCAAATAGCAGGCAAACGGCGCAAAAATGGACGACAAAGCTTTAGCCCACTAACGTATCCACGGCGCCCATCTCCGTGCGGAGGCGCCCCTGAACGTGACGCACGCGAACAGGGAGCATTTATTGGAGCCGCAAATAGGCGAACATACTCCGGGTCGACGGGCCCGTCGAAAGCCACGCAATTGGCGATATGTGATCTTCGTTGTGGCCGCAGTATCAGCCTCGCTGTTCTTCTTGGCTTTTCGGCAAAGCGGGCCGCTGGCAACGCTCCTGCCAGGTCTCGCCTCCGGGCACGGTTTCATTTCCGTTCCCTCGGGTTCGGCCCCGGGCCATGCTGACCAAACCGTTCGGCAGCCTGCTGCCAAAAGCGATAACGCGTCGGGCAGCGAAGCCCCGCCGCCCGGGGTGGAAGAGGCGGACGCGCCGTTGGGGCATCCGGTGGCGCCGCGGACGGCCAGCAATTCCTACGCGTTCCTGGCAATGAACGACGACGGCACTCCGGTTGGGTACTCCCCTTGCCGGCCGCTGCACTACGTCGTGAACGACAAGCTTGCGCCGGCCGCCGCCGACGGCCTGATTGAGGACGCCGTGGCCAAGATTTCACGGGCCACGGGGATCCACTTTGTGTTTGATCGGGTCACCGACGAAGAACCACGCGAGGATCGCCCGGCCTACCAGCCTGGGGCCTACGGCCAGCGCTGGGCGCCTTTGCTTGTCTCCTGGACGACGCCGGACAGCGCGCCAGCGCTTGCAGGCGACGTCATCGGGACGGGCGGCAGCACCATGTACAGCTTCCGCAACGGTCCCAAGAGCTACGTAACGGGGAACCTGGAGCTGGACACACCCCAGATCCGGGAGTTGCTGCAGGAATCGGGCGGCCGTGCGTTCGTGTCCGCGGTGATCCAGCACGAACTGAGCCATGTAATGGGCCTGGACCACGTTGACGACCCCATGCAGCTCATGTACCCGGAAATCGGTGCTCCCGACGGGCTGGCCGACGGGGACCTCAACGGCCTCTACAAGCTCAGCAAGGCAAGCTGCCGGAAAGACCTCTGAGCCGACACAGTCTGAGCTCGCCCACTCGCTTTGTTGCACCGCATTGGCGTAATTAACCGGCGAAGGTTGTGGACTGACCGACGCACCCGATCTAAGCTGTCCCACAAGACGCCGACGGAGAAGGTCTCAGCCCGTGGCACAGTAGCCGTGGCAGGGGGTTCAATTGGAACCTAGACCGTCTCCGGCGTGGCCGGACGATCCATCTTCCAGCGCGCAGATGCGTCGTACCAACATCCAGGAAGCACCCCATGCCCCGGCCCATGCCGCCATCCGGCCAAGCCGTGTGGGCCCACGGCATGCGGCCAGCCACAACAACCAGGTCCGCCAGCGGCATCTGCGCCAGGTAAAGGCGGAGCACGTGCGCTTGGCACGTACCGGCTTGGAATATCCGGGGCTGGATCCATTGCGGCCTGCAGTCGGGCGCGAAGACGCGCCGTCCGACGTCGAGCCCGCCAACCCGGCGACACTAGACGCCGGACGCGAAGTCGCGCCGTCCGACGTCGAGCCCGCCAACCCGGCGACACTAGACGTCGGGCCCGCCAACCCGGCGCCGTCCGACGTCGGGCCTTCCAGCCCTGCGCCACTAGACGCCGGGCCGGCGGGCAACTTGGCGGAACAGCGGGCAACGGCCCCCGAAAGCCAGCCCGCCCTAGGAGCCAAGCAACACGCCCTGCGACCCGCACGACTCAAGAAGAGCAGCTGGGCCGCCGTCGCGTTCCTGCTGTCACTGATCACGGCATTGTGCGCCGCCGCCTACGTTGGCGGCGAGTTCCACCTTCTGCCCGGAAGCGCGGTCTCCGGTGCGCCATCCCCTTCTTTCCAAGGATTCGGCCAGCGCCACGAACCGCACCCCGGTTTCGAGGAAGGAAACTCTCCACTCGGGTACCCGCCGGCGCCCCAGTACTTCAGCAACTCGTACAAGTTCCTAACCGTCAAAGCCGACGGCCAACCCGTGAGCTACTCCCCCTGCAGACCCATCCATTACGTCATCAATGACGCGCTCGCTCCGTCCGCCGGGCGGGAGATCATTGATGACGCCGTCCGTAAGGTCAGCCAGGCAACCGGGCTGAAGTTCGTCTACGACGGCACCACCGACGAACTCCCGGCAGATGGGCGTGCCAGCTATCAGCCGGACAAGTACGGCGACCGCTGGGCTCCCGTCCTCATCGCTTGGACGTCGCCTGCGGTGGTTCCGCGCTTGGCGGGCCAGACCATCGGACTCGGCGGCAGTTCTTCGATCGGGCTCAGCAACGGGTACAAGGCCTACGTGACGGGGACGTTGTCGCTTGATGCCGCGCAGTTCCGGCAGGTGCTGACCGCTTGGAACGGGCGCGACGTCGGAGCTGCCGTAGTGATGCACGAACTCGGCCATTTGCTGGGCCTGGACCACGTGGACGATCCGACGCAGTTGATGTACGACGAGGCTTCGTCAGTGCACGACTTCGCGGCGGGCGACCTGGCCGGCCTGGCAAAGCTGGGCACAGGCCCCTGCAGCAAGAATTTCTAACTCCCACCCGATGGGGTTTGTGGATGGGGTGGAAAGTTGGCCGCCCTCCACATGGCCGTGCGATTCGCTGGCGCAACCCGCCCTCATCCGTTGCCGGTTAGCTCAGCCTTCAAGCGCAGCACCCCGGAATCGGAGCTCCCTGTGGGCGCCCGGAGCACAGATCCTTCGAAAGGCGATTCCTCCAGTCTGATGGCTCGTGCAGCAGACAGAGACCTAAAATGAGCTTTTCGGCAACATTCTGCCGAAATCGCATTTTCAGGGCGATAAAGGCAGCAAAAGAAGGTAAACCGGCAATATCCTGCCCGTTCCTCTCGGCAGCAACAGACAGCAAAGCGCCCCGCTCCGGACAACAGAGCGGGGCGGGGCGCCAGGCAATTGAAGCGGCTAAAGGCTACTTCTTGTGAACCACGTAGATGGCGCCTGTGGTGACATCCTCCTCAAGCGCTTCCAGCGTGCGGCCGCGGGTCTCGGGAACTTGTGTGTAGATGAAGATCAGGGCCAGGATGCCCACCACGCCGAACAGGAAGAACGTGCCCGTGATCCCCACCGCGGCAACGAGCGACGGGAAGAACAGGCCCAGGATGGCGTTGGCGATCCACAAGCAGAAGATGGAGACGCCGATCGCGAAGCCACGGATGTGCAGCGGGAAGATCTCGGAGAGCATCACCCACACGGCGATGTTGAGGAAGGTCTGCATCGAACCAACGAAGGCCACAACCAGGAACAGGATCACGAACGGACGCGCCGGGTTGCCAACAGGCAATGCGATGGATGCGATGCCGATGAGGAAGTGGCAGATGGTGGTCAGGGTGAAGCCGGTGATGAGGGTGGTGCGGCGGTTGACACGCTGCATCATGCTGAGGGCAATTACGCCACCGACGACGGCGATAACACCGGGCGCGATGTTGGCGATAAGGGCGGCGCTGGAGTCGAAGCCAGCCTCAACCAGAACGTTCTGGCCGTAGTACATGATCGAGTTGATACCGGTGAGCTGCTGAGCCACACCCAGGCCGATGCCAACAAGCAGGATACGCAGAAGCCACTTGTTCCTCAGTGCGCCCCAGCCAGACAGGTTCATGTCCTTTTCCTCGTCCGCAAGGTGCTTGACGTCAGCCATCTCCGCCTCAGCGCGTTCGGGCGAACGAATGGTCTTGAGGACCGCGAGGGCATCCTGTGTACGGCCCTTCGAAATGAGCCAGCGTGGTGACTCGGGCATCCGCAGCATGCCGAAGAACAGCGCCAGGGCCGGCAGTGCGGCGACGGCGAGCATGATGCGCCAAACGCCACCGAATTCACCCCATACATTGCCGATGATGGCGTTGACCACAAACGCGGCCAGCTGGCCGATAACGATCATCAGCTCGTTGCGGCCGGCAAGGGAGCCGCGAATCTCGAAAGGCGCCAACTCGGCCAGGAAGACAGGTACCACTGAGGAGGCACCGCCGACGGCGAGGCCGAGGATTACGCGTCCGACCACCATGATTTCGAAGTTCGGCGCGAATACACAGGCGAGTGCGCCAACAAGGAACAGAACAGCGAGCAGGATGATCGTCTTCCGACGCCCCCACGTGTCGGAGAGGCGGCCACCAGCGACCGCACCAGCGGCGGCGCCGAACAGCAGCGAGCTGGTCACGACGCCCTCCGTCAATGGAGTAAGTGAAAGCTCGCTGGTCATCGGACGGAGTGCGCCGTTGATAACACCGGTGTCGTAGCCGAAGAGCAGGCCGCCGAACGTGGCGATCAGGGCAACAAGCCCAAGGCGCTTGCGATGCGGTCCGTCGGTGAGCGGCGGAAGCTGGGTTTCCGTACCCGAACGCTGCGCTTGAGTTGCAGACATAAGGACTCCTTTGTCGTCTGGAGCGGTCACTGTGTGCCGCGCTTGAACAAGACTAACGCGCGAAAGTCTTAAATGTAAGGTCAAACTGACAAACAGTTTAATTTTGTTCTGACAAAGGCAGTGGGAGGATGGAGGCATGACTCCGCCGGCGCAGGGGCCACATCGGCCTGTCACCCAGGCGGATGTGGCACGCGAAGTGGGAGTTTCCAGGACCCTCGTATCCTTCGCCTTCCGCGGAGCGCCCGGAGTAAGCGGCGAAACCAAGCAGGCAATCCTCGATGCAGCCAGGCGTCTAGGCTACCGACCCAACGCCGTCGCCGCCGATCTGGCAAGCAAGCGGCGGTCCGCCGTCGGGCTTTACTTGCTTGACCTCCGCAACGAGGTTTACGCGGACATCCTGAGCGGCGTGCGGCTGGCAATCCCCCAAAACCGCAACCGACTCATCCTGAGCGTGTCCCACTCCACCGGCATTGTTGATCATGTGGCCATGGATTCACTGATCGAAGCCAGGGTGGGGATCGTCATCGCTGCCACGCTGCTGAATCCCGATCACGAGGTCCGCGAACTGGCCGGCACGGTGCCCATTGTCTGCGTCGCCCGGCGGGTTGAGGGCGTGGACAGCGTGTACTCGGACGACCGCGCCGGAGCCCGCGCGGCGACGGAGCACTTGCTTGGCCTCGGCCACACACGCATCGCACACATTGCCGGTCCGTTGTACGAAGGGCACCAGGGTCGCCGTCAAAGCTACGAGGAAACAATGCGTTCGGCGGGCCTGGTCCCGCAGGTTGTGGCGGCCGAAGACTATTCACAGGAGGCGGCCGAGCGGGCGGCTGCATCGCTGCTGGAGGGCCCGGACCGGCCGACTGCTGTCTTCACGCACAACGACCAGTTCGCCCTGGGCGTCCGCGAAGCTGCCTATGCGCGGGGATTAACCATTCCTGACGACCTATCGCTTGTGGGCTACGACAACTCCAGAATCGCCCGGATCCACGGAATCGACCTGACCTCGGTTGACCTGCACGCCGTCGAGCTTGGCCGAGCGGCCGGGACCGCAGCCTTGGACCGGCTGCTGAATCCGGACGCGCCCGTCGTCGATCGCAGCAGCATGCCCCACCTTGTGATCCGCGGTTCCACCGCGCCGCCCGCGCCAAATAACTGAACGCCCGACGGCGGTGAGGTGCCTGCAGCGGCGACGTCACCGGCGTCGGACGCGTCAGACGCGGAACGGCCCCCAGGAAACTTCCGGGGACCGTTCGCTCGGGCCTTCGCCCGAAAAAGATCAAGCGGTGTTAGTGACCGCTGATCACGCCGTTCTGAACGGCTTTGGTTACGGCATCCGCCTCGGCCTGGCTCAACTTGCCGTCAGTGACCGCCTTGTCCAGCCTGGTCTTCAAAGCAGCCGCACGTTCCGCTTGCTCCGCTGCGTGGATCTCCTGGAGAGCCGTGGTGACCTTGGACTCCTCAATGCCGAGCTTCTCGGCGAGGGACTTGGCCAGCGCCGTCTCCATGGCGGTACGGTCAGGCTTGGTGCCTTCAGCCGGCGGCGTAGTGGGCTTGTTGGCATCCCGGAACGCCTGAAGTGCTTCGGTCACCTTGGCCTGATCCACGCCGAGCTTGGTGGCGAGCTCCGCGGCGAGCTGGCCACGGTCACCCTTATGCCCGTGGTGTCCCTGGCCGTCGGCTGGCGCGGTGCTGCCCGCGGACGACGTGGCGCTGAGGCTCGGGGTGGGCGTCTCAGCGGCGGTTGCCATGCTGGTGACGCCAAGACCAGCGCCCAGGGCTAAAGCACCGGCGGCGATGCCGAGCGTGATTCTTTTGGTTCGTGACATGTGGTGTCTCCTCGATCTGCCGTTCGGTAACGGCTTCGTAGGGGAGGCGCCTGTCTGCACCCCCTCACACACCACAATGCGTTCCGAAGTTCGGGCAGGCCTGTTCGGAAACTGTCAGGAGGCTGTGAAAGCAGGCCACACATTCACAGGGGAGGCTATGGCACTGCGAATTCCACGGTAAACGACTGTCCCGTGTTGGGAATTTCCACGCTGGCCAACCCGCCCGATTTCCCGACGTCAACAGTTTCGCCGTCGATCCTAACGGTGTTGGGCGAAGCGCCGTGGATGAGCAGCAGGAAGGCTTGGCGGAGTGACTCGGGATAGCCGTTGCCCGTTGCCCTTCCACGCAGGGTGACGATGTAGCCGGACCGCGAGGCCGTGAATTCTGTCCGCAGGCGATCGCCGTCGTTGGCCGCAAACGTGATGCCGTCATCTTCCTGCAGCAGCGAGTGGTGTGCGGCGTGGCCGTCCTCCGGAACGTAGAAATGAAGTTCGACGACGTCGGGAAAGTATCCGGCCGTCGACGCCGGCGCTTCGGGCCACATGGGGACGACGGCGCCTCCGCGGGCGTAAAGCGGTATGCGGTCCATCGGCGTGGAAGCTATGACGTGCTGGGGTCCGTCAATGGCGGCAAGGCTGTACCAGTCGTACCATCGCCCGGCGGGAAGGTAGACCTGCCTTGACGTTGTACCGGCCGCCAGGACGGGTGCCACCAGGAGGTCACGCCCGAACAGATACTCATCGTCTATGGCCGTGACGGTGGCATCGTATTGGTAGTCGAAAACCAGCGGACGTTGCACGGGCTCTCCGGTCTCGCCCGCCCGGACAAAGCTGGAGTAGATGTATGGCATGAGGCGGTAACGCAGGCGAATCGCTTCGCGGACATGCTTCAGGACCGTGTCGCCAAACACCCACGCGTATTGGTAGTTCTTGGACATTGAGTGGTTCCGGCAGAACGGGGTCAGCGTGCCGTACTGCATCCAGCGCAGGAACAGTTCGGGAGTGGTGTTCTCCGCGAAGCCGCCGATATCAGCACCAACAAAGGGTTGGCCGGAAATTCCAAAACCTGCAGCCATAGGCATGCTCATCCACAGGTGGTCCCAGCGGGCTACGTTATCGCCCATCCAATTGGCTGCGTAGCGCTGGATGCCCGAAAATCCGGCCCGGGAAAGGACAAAAGTCCGGAGTTCCGGCATCGCTTCCAGCAGTCCGGTGGTGGTGCCCATGGCCATCAGCAGGGCGTATTGGTTGTGGTAGCGCTCGTGCGAATACTCGCCTTTGCCGAAGCGCATACTCGACGGCGGGATGGCCCCCGTGGCGGGCTCGTTCATGTCATTCCAGATTCCGGCCACGCCCGATTTCACGTGCTCGGCGTTCAGTTCGCCCCACCATTCGCGGGCCTCTTCCGTGACGAAGTCGGGGAATGCGGTTTTTCCCGGCCAGACCTGCCCGATATAAATGTCGCCGCCCTCGGTCCGGCAGAGAACATCCCGGTCGACGGCCTGGTCAAAGACGCGATATCCCGGATCATATTTGACCCCGGGATCCACAATGGTCACCAGCCGGAATCCCATGGAGCTGAGGTTTGCAGTCAAACTCTCCAGGTCCGGAAAGGACTCTGCATTCCAGGTAAAAACGCGGTAGCCGTCCATGTAGTCGATGTCCAGCCATAACGCATCGCAGGGAATCTGGTGGTCCCTGTGCTGCTTGGCCATCGCTTCCACTGCGTCCTGCGTGTATTTGAACCAGCGGCACTGGTGATAACCCAGTGACCACAAAGGCGGTAATGCGGCGCGTCCGGTCAGCCAGGTGTAAGCCTCCAGGATTTCCGGCATGCCGGGTCCGGCGAAAATGTACTCAGTGTATTGGCCGCCGGAGAAATGGATACGATATTGCTCCGGATCGGAGAATTCGTAGTTCCCGCGATAACCGTTGTCCATAAAGGACGCCGACATTTTCCCGGAGAGCTGGTTCTGGTGATAGAAGAATGGAATTGACACATAATACGGATCGAATTCGGTGCTGGTGAAGTCACCACGGGGATCATCCACCGCTTTCCCTTTGGTGAATTCTCCTGCTGCGTGCGGGTCAAGGACATCCGTATTCCAGAGAGTGAAGTCCCTTCCCTTCCTATCCTGATGACCGGTCTTCTCACCGAGCCCGTAAATGGCGTCTTCGGGAAGGCAAGTCCTCGCGACGGCGAAGGCGTCGTTCAGGGTCGCGTAGCTCAGGTACCCCTCGTCGTCGCGGGCCGATTCGAGCACGGTACTGCCGTCGGGGCGATGCACATCGATCCGGAACGGATCCAACCCCAAGGTGACCACCAGGCAAGCTGTCCGGAGGACCGCGGACTCCTCATCGATGGAAACGCTGAACTCAGCCCCCACGGACGTGTCAGCAACCACCGCAAAGGTCGGGCCGTCGTCGAACACTCCGCCGCGACTGATCTTGAGCCGCACCACGTCGTCCCGGACCGTTTCAATCCGTAACTGTTCGCCATGGAGCCTGGCCAGCAGGCCGGCGTCGGTCTTTTCAACGTCGTCCACTCGTTCGAAGCGAAGGTAGTTCTCTATGTTGATCACGTAGCCCTCCATAAATGTGGTGCCCGGCACCCAGCATTCCCTAGCACGCGCCCCCACGGAAGAGTCGAGAGGGCCAAAACGCCAAAAGGGCCGCCCATGCCATGGGCAGCCCCTCCGGAGCATGTGGCAGATGAGGCCCTAGCTCACCGCAGCTTCGGCTCGGCGGCGTTCCAGCTCGTCGACCACCCGGCGAACATCGCGTGGATAGAAACGGTGGAGGACAGTGAGCACCAGCGCGTTCACCAGCATCAGGATGACCAGCGTCCAAAGGAACACGGTCTGGATGCCCAGCGAGGATGCCAGGGCACCTGCACCGAGGGAGAACACGGCCCAGCCGATGGTTTCGAAGACCGTCAGGAAGATGGCGAACGCCTGGCCGCGCAACTCGGGAAGGATCACGGCGGCGACGATCGGGCGGTTGACTGGCGGGTTGGCGCCCTGCGCAAAGCCCATCAGAGCCCAGAAGATGCCGTAGACCGCGATTGTGTTGTAGGAGAACTGTGTGGCAACGAACGCGATGACGGCAAACAGCACCTGGGCACCCTGGAGGTAAGCCACGCGGCCATTGTGGGGGAAGACGCGGTCCAGAAGCCCAACCAGCCAGCCACCGCCGACCGTACCGGCGAAGTAGCCCAGGCCAAAGGGAAGCAAGACAATGGCTGCGACTGCGTTGGTGAAGCCGCGCTCTGCGACCAGGAACTGGATGCCGAAGATGGCGATCAGGAGATGTCCGGAGAGCAGGCGGGACATCATCATCACGGAGAAGGTCGGGATGCGGAACAGTGACATCACGGAGCGGACTGTGACTTTAGGTGTGAGCCGTTCGCGACCCGCCAGATCTGCGAGCTGCTTCTCGGACGCTCCTACGCCGGGATCCTTGAGGAGCGCGGCGACAGCAACGCCCGCCACGATGCAGATGGCGCCGATGGCCCACATGCCATAGCGCCAGCCGTCGGACAGTCCGGTGAAGAGGGCAATGACCGGGCCTACGAAGGAGCTGATCAAGCTGATGAACCCGTAGAAGTAGCCGGCGGCCTTGCCCCGCTGGCTGTCATCGAAGGAGTCGGCGATGATGGCGTTGGCGATGGGGCTTCCGCCGATGATCGCTGCCGACATTAGGGTGTTGAAGATCAGGAGCTGGACGAAGTCCTGAGCAAACCCAGCCGCGATGCCGAACGCTCCGCCGACGAAGGTTGTAGCGACCAGGGCCTTCCGCCGGCCGATCCGGCCAGCCAACCACGCCCATGCCGGACCTGCAGGGACGGCGATGAGCTTGCCTAGCGCGGCCAATAGACCCAGATGGCTGCTTTGCAGCTTGAGTGCCGCTGCGATGGTCGGGAACAAAGTGGCGCTGAGTCCGGCCTCCGTGTTGTCGACAACGGTGACGCCGGTGAGGACTGCCAGGTTCCGCCACCGGTGCGGAACGTGGCGGGCCTCGGCAGAGCCTTCAACGTGGTTGGGTTCGGCCACCGTGGGTGTGCTGGGGTGCGTTGTCATGTGAGGTCCTGTCTGCGTTGTCAGGGTGCTGGGGTTAGGCCGTGGGGAGGGCGGCCATGGTGTCGGCGATTGTGCGGAGTGCGCTTGGCGGTACCGGGCTGACTGCGGCCAGCTGGTACAGGCTGAGTTGGGCCGGGATGTTGATGAGTTCGGTAGAGACGAGGTGCGGCAGGTGTTGCCTGAGGATCTCCCGGGCGGCGTCATTCTGGAGCAGCTCCAGTACGGGGATTGTGAGGGCTGCGCCGTTGTCCGGGAAGCTCTCCAGCGGCGGCAGAGGTTCCAGGGCGTTGCCGGCCCTTTCGGATTGAGACCGGACCAGGAGGTGCTCCTCTGCGGGTTCGGAATCGAACGGGATGCCAAGCCGTTCGAACTGGCTGAGCGGTGCGTCGCTCTGGTGCATCAGTCGCGCCAGGAGCCGGAGCATCCGCAGTTCCTGCTGGTCGTCCAGGAGCGGCTGCAACTGTTCGGGATCGTTTTCGAGGTCGAACAGCAGGGTTCCGTGGACCCAGGGGTTCATCAACGATTTAGTCTGTATACGCATGGTGCGAAGGCCCTTGGTGAAGCTGAGCGGCTCGCCTGGCTCCCACTCGCTGAGTTCGGAGACCGCAAAACGGCTCCGCATGTGGGTGGGCATGAGCGTGTAGTCCTCCAGCGGCTTATTGGAGGAGTCGACGGCGGCGCGCATGTAGACATAGCGGCCGTCAGTGACGTTGACGTGGCCACCGTGGATACCGAAAAGTGCCGCCTCACGGATCCGTGTATCGTCGTCGAGGACTGCAGCGAGGTCCCGGCCCTGCATGTCCGGCGTCGGCTCGAGCCCGAAGTACCGCAGCATGGTCGGTGCGATGTCGATGGTCTGCGCCAGCGCGCCGCGCCTTGTGTCACGGCCTGCCGTGCGTGGATCCCAGAGGAACATCGGCAAGTGCACCAGCTCGTTGAACCAGGGCTGGACGGACTTGGCCCACCAGCCGTGCTCGCCCAGCAGGAAGCCATGGTCCGTGTTGACCAGCAGCAGGGTGTCTTCCCACATGTTGTACTTGTCCATCGCATCCAGAACCCGGCCAAGGGACTTGTCGCACATGGACACCAGTGCCGCGTACTCGTAGCGGGCGTGCTCCACTTGGTCAGGGGATTCGGTGACTTTTTGGTAGCCGGGCCAGTCGAATTCAGGTCCGTCGTAGCGATGCGGATACATCGCCTTGTACGCGGCGTGCGTGAAGAAGGGCTCGTGCGGATCGAAGAGTTCGATCTGAAGCATCCACTGGTCCGCGGCCTGGTTCACGTCGATGAAGTGCAGGCCAGCATCCACCGTCTGGGTCTGCGAATGCTCGGCTTCAGTGGGCATGTAGGAACGGTTGATGAGGTCCTGGCGCTTCATTCCTGAGCGCCAGTCGCCGCCGTCGCCCGTCGCCGGGGAGACGACACCTTTCCAGGGATCGCCTTCCTGGCCGCGGAAGAATTCCCAGGTGCTGTAGCGGGGGTGATAGGTGGCGCCGCCGTCTTCCCAGTAATGCGGGTGGTCGGACACCAAGTGGGTGTGGATCCCGGCCTTCTTGAGCATCTCCGGCATCGAATCGTCGAAGGGCTCCAGCGGACCCCAGCTGCGGTGCAGGAAGTTGTAGCGCCCAGTGTGCATTTCGCGGCGGGCGGGCATGCACGGCATTGAACCGGCGTAGAAGTTTTCAAAGGTAGTTGACTTCGCAGCAAGTCGGGCGAAGTTCGGCGCGTTAACAATGGTGTTCGCCGCGTAGGGGGAAAGCATGTGCCTGTTAAGGCTGTCGAACATAAGGATGATGGCCCTCATGCGGGTCCTTTCACGAGAAATCAGATATGGCGTGGTGTCCATTGAGAAACGCCCGGGGCTAGGGCCGGGCGCGGCATATCAGGACAACCGCTCGGGCAAGATTTCGCCAGGAATGGCTGTCAGCGAGCGGGAAGACAGCTTCCCGTCAAGGAGGTCGCGTCGGAGCTCGATCATGGCTGCCATGTGGGTATCGATGGCTGCCGCACCCAACTGGTGCAGCCGCTCCCCCAGCGCATCAGCGAGTTCAGTGTCAAAGGGAATCGTTGCCGCCCACTGTTGCCGCCGGTCGCGGTGGCGATAGCGGGCGATTTCGTCCTGGCGCGTTTGGATCTCCGTGTCCAAGATCCGGAGCAGTTGCTCGGCGCTCATAAAGCCTGCGAACGTCAGCCGCACGGCAAGCTCCGGATCCTGGAAGCGCGTTGGCGGGTGGTAAGGCCCGGTAAGCCAATCGAGGAACACCGTGGCACCTTCTTCGGTCACGCGGTAGGTCTTGGCATCCTGCGCCCCCGGCCGTGGTTCCACATCATGCGTGACCCAGCCCTGCTTTTCCATGGTCCCAAGCGAGCGATAGACCTGGCTCATCTGGGTGTTGGACCGTAGGAAGCGGCCATGCGTATCCAAGTATTTTTTGAGGTCGTATCCAGTGCTCGGGTGTTCCAGCAGGACGCCCAGAAGGATGTGCTCCAGCTTCATCGCTGACTCCATTGTTAGTTCTCCGTGACCCGCGTCACGTTTTCTACTTCCGAGGATGGCACAAGTGGAGTACTCTGTCAATGACACAAATGGAATCCTCCCAAGGACCCGAATTCCCCTCTGGCTTAATAGAGAGGGTCTTCGATTGGAGGCTTACAACGAGGTGATCATGCAAGGGATGCCAACGCCGCATGCTGAAGGATGCTGTTCAGCATCAAAGGGCGCCTTTACGCGCAGCGCCGGGTACAGCGAATCGACCCCAGGAGACAATCTGCTCGAACTGGGGCTCAAGCCAAGCCACGACAACAAGAACCTGCCCGTCGCCCCTGGCCCAAATACACAACACAACGACATCCTGCTACCGGGCGGTGAGTTCCTGATGGGCGACGGCTTCAATGAGGGCTATGCGTCGGACGGCGAAACTCCGGTGCATCCGGTTCGCTTGGGCGCATTCCGCATAGACGCCACCGCCGTAACCAATGAAATGTTCGCCGGCTTCATTAAGGACACCGGCTACCGGACCGAAGCCGAGCAGTACGGCAGCTCCGCAGTGTTCCATTTGCTTGCGAAAGCTCCCAAGGACCACATCATTGGCGCCGCGGCCGGAGCCCCATGGTGGCTCAACGTCAAGGGCGCTGATTGGGCCCATCCAGCCGGCCGCTCTTCAGACTGGAAAGAGATACCCGACCATCCCGTGGTCCACGTCACCCACCACGATGCCCTGGCCTATTGCGCCTGGGCGGGGCGTCGCCTGCCCACCGAGGCCGAGTGGGAATTCGCCGCCCGCGGAGGCCTTCACGACAAGCGATACGCGTGGGGCGACGACCTCACTCCGGACGGGCAGCACCGATGCAATATCTGGCAAGGCAAGTTTCCCACCAGCAATAGCCAGGACGACGGCTATGTGGGGACTGCCCCGGTGAGATCCTTCCCGGCCAACGGCTATGGACTCTACGAAATGGCGGGAAATGTGTGGGAGTGGTGCGCCGACTGGTTCCTACCCAAGTACTACCGCAACTCCCCCAAGGACAATCCCCAAGGCCCCTCGATCGGAGCCGGCAGGGTGATGCGGGGCGGCTCTTACCTATGTCACGACTCCTACTGCAACCGCTACCGCGTTGCAGCGCGGACGTCCAACACTCCGGATTCTTCCAGCGGCAATTGCGGCTTCCGCACTGTAGCGCTTACCAGCTAATGCAACCCTGCCCCGGTCAAACTCCACAACAACGACGACGGCCCGCGCCTCCGGGAGAAAATCCCGGAAGGCGCGGGCCGCCGTCGTACCTAATGCGGGCGACTAGATGATCGCGGCGCGGAGCTCCTTGGCTGCCAGTGCGGGGTCCTCGGCGCTGTAGACAGCGCCGCCGACGACGGCGACTTCGGCGCCGGCGCGCTGGACGGAGTTGATGGTGGAGATGTTCACGCCACCAGCCACGGAGAACGGCACGCGTGCCTGCTCGCCGGCGTTCAGAAGGACGTTCAGGTTGTAGCCCGGCTTGGCCTGCTCGTCCAGACCTGCGTGCATCTCGACGAACTTGGCACCGAGGGCGCGGACTTCCTGGGCGCGGCTAACCTTGTCCTCCACGCCGATCAGGTCAACCACAACACCCTTGTTGTGCGCCTTGGCGGCCTTGACGGCACCGACGATGGTGGAGTCGTCGGCGCTGCCGAGGACGGTGACCAGGTCAGCGCCGGCACCGAAAGCGAGCTCGGCTTCAAGCTCCCCGGCGTCCATGGTCTTCAGGTCGGCGAAAACGATCTTGTCCGGGTGCGCGCTCTTGATGGCGGTCACGGCGGAGAGGCCGGCGTTCTTGATGAGCGGGGTGCCCAGCTCCAGGATGTCAACTGACTCGGCGACCTGCCCGGCAAGTTCAAGGGCAGCTTCGACGGTGAGGACGTCCATAGCGACTTGCAGTTTCACGGGGAACTCTACTTTCTATTTTGGTTATTACTGGTACTGACTTGTGGAGGTGGTTACTCGAGGTTCGCGTGCCGCAGCCAGAGATCCTCGGCCGCTGACGCATCGTGGTCCCACAGGCTCTGGAACACAGATTCCGTCACCGTGAAAAGGACCTGCTCGAACAGGCTGCCCGAGTACTGCCGGGAGACGGTGGAGCCGTGGTCGGTCTTCTGTGCGGCAGGGATACGTACGACGGCGTCCGCAACTTGGGCGAGCGGGGACTCCGGGTTGGTGGTGTAGACGGCGACGCGGGCGCCTTGGCGGGCTGCCGTTTCCGCTGCCTTGACCACGCCGGAAGTGGTGCCGGAGCCCGACGCAGCGAGCAGCAGGTCACCTTCACGGATAGCCGGTGCGGTGACCTCGCCCACCACGTGGACGCTGAGGCCAAGGTGCATCAGCCGCATTGCGGCCATCTTGAGGACGAGTCCGCTGCGGCCCGCACCCGTGACGAAAATCCGCTCAGCGGCCTTGAGTTCCGTGGTCAGTGCGGCAACCTGGTGCGGGTCGACGGCGGCAGCCGTGCGGCCGATCTCGTCGTGGATCAAAAGCAGATTGCCGGCAATGGACTGGGCGGTGTCCGCCAGCGCCACCGGATCGGTATCTGCGATGACACTCATGGAATCCTCCTTCGGAAAAAGCTGTTGAATTCCATATTGATGGGCAAAAAGGATAGGCAAAACGCCATCAAAGGACGGTTTCTCCTACCCGAACGGGTAGTTAGCAAGCAATCGCCATGGCGCAGGGCAAGGGCGTGCGGTAGATCTGGAATGCTGGCTTAGCGAAGGGGGTATTGCCCGGATGGCCATTGAAGTTCGCCCGGCAACGCGATTCGACGATGTCAAGACGATGGTGGGGCCCAAGCGGCCCGATGCCACCGTGTGCTGGTGCCTGAGCTACCGCATCGGCTCCAAGCAGAACGTCACACTGCGCGGAACGGAACGTGGAGAGCTCGTGCAACAACTGGTGGCGGCCGACCCGCCGCCCGGGGTGCTGGCGTACGACGGCGACGAGGTAGTTGGGTGGGCGGCTGTCCACCCGCGCGCGGACACCAGCTTTGCCCGCAACCGCAAGATTCCGCATGTGGACGATCTCGACGTGTGGACTGTGTGGTGCATTCGCGTACGGCCCGGCCATCGCGGCAAGGGCATTTCCCACCACCTGCTTCGGGGTGCGGTGGACTTTGCCCGAAGCTACGGGGCACCCGCCATCGAAGGTTACCCTGTGGATAACCATGGCCATCGCGTGGATCTCACGATGGCGTACGTTGGCACGCGGAAGCTCTTTGAAGAAGCAGGATTTAACAAAGCGGCTGACACCGATTCCGTGCTGAACGGATTTCCGCGCGTGTTGATGCGGCTCCCATTGGCCTGAACTCTCTTAACGCGCCTTAACGCAATGTCGGCTGGGTCACATTTACCGGTCTAGGATCAGAAACGTGGAGCTAAACGATAGGACGCTCCGAACCTTGTGGAGGGCTTGCGGGCCCTGGAATGGACATGGGTGCATGGATCATGACCGTCAACTACGAATCTGAGGCCGACGTCGAAGCTGAAGGCGGTCAGCAAGGCGGCGTGCAGTCAGTGGACCGGGCCCTCCAGGTCCTGGAGATCCTGGCACGGGACGGACACGCCGGCGTGAGTGAGATCGCCGAGGAAATGGGCGTGCACAAATCCACAGTTTCCAGGTTGCTGGGGTCATTGGTGACCCGGGAAATAGTCCACCAGAACAGTGAGCGCGGAAAATACCAACTCGGTTTCGGTGTGTTGCGGCTTGCCAGTTCCATCCCCGGCCGCCTTAGCCTGGTTCGTGAGGCCAGGCCTTTCCTGGAGAACCTGGCCGAAGAATGGAAAGAGACCGTCAACCTCGCTGTGTTGCGATCCAACTATGCGGTCAACGTGGACCAGGCAATGGGACCATCCACGCTCGCCACCTTTGACTGGGTGGGCAGCCTAACGCCCCTGCATGCCACATCCAGTGGCAAAGTCCTGCTCGCTGCGTTGCCTGCCGACGAACGAACGCGGATCCTCAAAGAAACAGGCCTTCCGGGTAGGACGCCCCGTACCATTACGGACCGCAAGATCCTGGAGAAGCAGCTAATCGACGTTGCCCATAACGGTTACGCCGTGACGTTGGAAGAGTTCGAGATTGGCCTGAACTCCATGGCTGTGCCGGTTTACAACCATCTGGGCGAAGTGATCGGCTCCGTCAGCATTTCGGGCCCGGCTTTCCGCTTCAAACCAGAAGAAGTGCCCGGACTGGTCGAGGCCATCACCGAGGCAGGACTGCGCATTAGCGCAAAGATGGGGTACCGGCCCCGGTAATTCCGCGTCACCACGGGCGTCGATTTCGAGGGCGTCGCTCAGCGCGCCACAACGCAGCGTTCAGCTCATGAACATTGCGTTCAAAATATTGCCCAAAAATCTTGCAATCCGACGTGAGGAGGGACACAATAGAAGCACGTTCGAAGTATGAACGCAACGTTCAATTTCTCATCGAGCCAAAGGCGGCTCCCAGAGAAACGAACACGTCAATCACCGGAGCCCTTGAGGCTCCCTTCGAAAGCGAGGAGCCTGAGATGTCCACAATGCATCGCGTTTTCGCCAATGCCTTCCGCCAGATGCGCCGCACAGTACGGGCTGGCCACGCTGCAGTTCCCGCCCAAGTTCCGTCACTCGCGGTGAACGGCGCCGGTGAACTGAGCTGCTCACCGTGGGCGGGACTCTACCTCGAAAATGCTGACGCGGCCTAGGCCCGGCCTGCCGCTGAAGATGCGTGGAGTTGATGGGAATGACACGACGAGAAAGGTCCACTGAAGGAAGCCGGCACCGTTCGCCGGCCATACTGCCCCTGGCCGAGCAGCCTCAGCGTGAACCCATTCAAACTCCGCCCACGGACTACGAGGACTCGCTTTTCCCGGACATGGCGGGATAACCCCGGTCCAGCAAGAAACATCAGAGGTGAAGTTATGACGCACTGGCGCCAGAAGCCGAAGCCAAAAGCCCCCAAGCCGGTCTCCGACATCCTCCGGGAACGCAACGAAAGACGCACGGCGGCCCTCATCGCCAGCATCAAGGATGTGAGCAGCACAGAAGGTCCGGATGCCGTGACGCACACGGTGGTTGCCGACCGTGCTGGAGTGCCAGTCCAGTACGTGCGCTGGATGTACCCGTCCCGTGAAACTTTGGTCGCCATGGCCAGCGCCTAGCCTTGAACCTTCACCTAGAGCGCCGAACCGTCATCTACGCACGGGCGGCCACATAGCGCGCTGAGCCGTCACCTAGTGCGCGGAACCATCAGTAGCGAAGCTTCCGAGCGCCCGCGAGGCGATGAAGCGGCTCAGTTAGGCCAAAGCTTTGGCGACATCCTCCGCGGCCTGGTGCAACTGATCGATCGTTTTGGGCAGTCGCTCCGACTTGAGCCGCTGGATGGGTCCCTGGATGGCAATAATCCCCAGAAGCTCCCCAGCGCTGTCACGCACAGGACAAGCCGCCGCGAAGAGTCCTTCTTCAAGTTCGTCGTCGATGACTGAGTAGCCCTGCTCACGGACCTTGTGCACTTCCTTGAGCAGCGCGCCGCGGCTGGTGATGGTGTGAGCTGTGTAGGACTCCAGTTTCGCGGGCAGTTCCTTGATGATCCGTTCGTCGCTCAGTTCGGCGAGCAGGAGCTTTCCTGTGGCGCTGGCATGCAGGGGGTATGTTCCACCAACAAACATGTGGGTGACATTTAGGTAGCGGGAGGCTGATGCTTCGGCAATCACGTCGTAAGCCAATTCGCCGCGTAGCATGGCAAAGCTGAAGGCTTCTTTGAGCTTGGCTGCATATTCATCCAGGACGGGCTGAATCCTGGCAACAGCTCCGGCGTAGGGATCCGCCAGCCGGCCAAGTCGGGCCATCTGCCATCCAAGCATGTACCGGTTATCTACACGGTCCACAAAGCCAGTCTGTTCCAGGGTCAGCAGGAGCCGGAAAGCCGTGGGACGGGTCATCCCAACTGCCTGCGCTATTTCGGTGACGGTGATTCCCTGCCGGTGGCGACCGAGTTCGCTGAGCAAGACCGTGGCCTTGACCACCGATTTATTGGTCAGGTCGCCGCCTTCTTCGGTGGCAGCTTCTGCCGCCTCCACCGCCGCGCTTTGTCCCGCTGCCATTTCCGCTCCCGGTTCTCACGTCGGTTCAGGGCCTGATGGCCACTGATTTTGTTTGCGTTTCCCATCCTAGGCTGTCAACTGGCGAACGGAGTGTTCAATATAGTGCGCGGCGGGACTTGTGTGCTCACAGGGTTAACTCATGGCAGCGGCAGCGTCCAATGCCCGTCACCAGCTTTTCTGCCGCCGAATCGGTACTGCGCGCAGCAACTGCCAGAAGACGGGTGTCAGTAGCAATGGGCACAACCGGAAACCGAGGGCAAGCATCGTTTCGGCCAGTCCGGGCTCCCCCTGCGTGATGCCGGGTGTGATGCCAGTTGCAAATGGATCGGCGGGCGATATCGGCACGATGCCCTGCCGGTCTGGACCGGCAGGGCACGTTCCTTTCCAGGGCTGTCCGGGAACTACTTCACCGCAGCCTTTGCCAGAGGAGCTGAAGTGTCGCTCAGGCTAAGGCCCTTGGTTTCGGGTGCCAGGTACTGGGAGATCACGGCACCCACCACGCAGATGGCGGCGGCGATCAGCATCGTGGTCCCAATGCCCAGGCCGTCAACCGATAGCGGGAGGATAAATGTTCCCGCTGCGGCGCCGATGCGCGAGAACGCGGTGGCGAATCCGACGCCCGCACCGCGGATTTCCGTCGGGAAGACTTCACCCGGATACACACCGGTCAGGGCGGTGGAGATCGCGTTGTGATAAAGCTGACCAGGATAATGACCGGCGAAACATGGGCCAGTAGACCGATGGCAACCAGGGCCACGGCGCTGATCCACATGGGCGGAATGGACAGCTTTCTGCGGCCGACCCGTTCGATGAGGAACATCGCCGCCAGGGAACCGGCGACAACAACACCATTGAGCAACAATGCCCCAGTCAGTCCGTCTTCAACACCCAGGCTTTCGAGGACAATAGGCGCAAACGTGCCGATGGCGAAGTACGGCGTGACATTGCAAACCCAGTACATGCAGACGAAGATCGTCGCGTTCCGGTACTGCGGGGAGAAGAGCTTTCGGAAATCGGGACGCACAGGCTTCTCGTTTGCCAGGTCCCTGACATCGGCCTCTTCCATGTGCTCCTTGGCAATGGCGAGCGCTTCGTCGATCCGTCCCTTGCTGACCAGCCAGCGCGGGGATTCGGGTGTACCGAGGCGGAGCAGGAAGACGATCAGGGAAGGAACTGTGCTCATGCCCAGGATGATCCGCCAGTCTGCGTGGATCGAGGTGGACAGGAAGTAGCCCAGGGCGTAGGAGCCAAGGTACCCGACGTACCAGGCCACTTCCTGGAAGGCCATGAGCTTGCCCCTCAACCTGGCCGGAGAGAACTCCACGAGCAGGGGCCAGCCGATGGCGTAGTCGGCACCGATCGCCATGCCCATGAGCAGGCGGATTAAAAACAACTGCCATGCATCGGCAACGAAGAACTGCGCCGCCGAGCCAAGCAGGAAGATGGCCAGGTCCACAATGAACATCGGCTTGCGGCCGATCTTGTCAGCGAAGTAGCCGCCGATGGGTCCCCCGAAAAAGATACCGATCAGCGCCGAGGCGCCAATCAGGCCCTGCCACGTGGCAGACAGGCTCAGATCTGAAGTCAGCGCAGGCATAACGAGGCCGATGCCACCCAGGATGAAGCCGTCGATAAACATGCCGCCAGCGATCACTGCGCTGAGCTTGTAAAGGAACCTCTTCTTTTGCGGGTCCTGTTCCGTTGACGACCGCAGCGACGGCCCAGTGGCCGGTGTAACAGGTGTACTCACGATGGACTTCCTTGTAGATCGCGCTATTTCGAACGTGTTTGAACATGCCGGCAAGTACGTGCTCGGCGGGATGAAAGGCGGGAGTGTCGACACTCTGTGTGACGTTCATTTTTCGAACGTGATGATCAAAATATGGCATGCGACACATTCAGCGTCAACACATCCTGCTCAACTTGGCAAGACTCACCCTGCGCCTTGACAGTGAGATGGCTAACATCTTAAATTGAACATAGTGTTCACAAACTGAACGTTTGTAGATGAAGATGTCGCGCTGAGCGGCACGAGTTCAAGGAAGCCGCCGCCATGAAGAATGCTCCGCTAAACCTGTTTGCGTTTGACGTTTTTTGCTCCCGCCCATCTGACCTCCGGATCCTGGCGCGCCGAAGGCGATCAAGGCCACCGTTATACCGATCTGCAGTACTGGACGGGCGTTGCCCAGATGCTTGAGAAGGCCGGATTCGACGGCATCTTCTTTGCCGACAACCTCGGTTATCACGATGTGTTCCGTGGAAACGGGGACGCTGCGCTTCGCGATGCAGCACAATTTCCCATCAATGACCCGACGGTGCTTATCAGTGGCATGGCCGCAGTAACCAAGCACCTCACGTTCGGCGTCACTTGCTCGGCAACCTATGAGCCGCCCTATCTCCTGGCCCGCAAGTTCACTACCCTGGACCACCTCACCTCGGGCCGCGTGGGCTGGAACATCGTGACCTCCTACTCAGAGGCCGCCGCGAGGAACCTCGGCAAGCAGCAGCAGCTGACTCCCGAGGAGCGCTACGACCTGGCCGACGAATACATGGACGTGGTTTACAAGCTCTGGGAGGGCTCCTTCGAAGAGGACGCTGTTGTCCGCGACACTGAATCGGCCACCTACGTGGACCCCAACAAGGTTCACCCGATCAACCACGCCGGCACACACTTCAGCGTGCCGGGCTTCCACCTCTGCGAGCCTTCCCCGCAGCGCACTCCGGTGCTGTTCCAGGCAGGGTCGTCCTCGAGGGGCATGGCCTTCGGCGGCAAGCACGCCGAGGCGGTGTTCATCCAAAGCACCTCCGTGGAGGGCGCCAAGCGTACGGGTGCCAAGCTCCGCCAGGCGGTGACCGAAGCTGGCCGCGACCCCCAGGACGTTAGGATCGTCATCCTTCTTACTGTCGTCGTCGCGCCTACCGACGAAGAAGCCCAAGCCAAGTACCAAAAGGCTGTGGAGACGGCACCCATCGATGGCATCCTGGCACGCTTCAGTGGCTGGACCGGCATTGATATGTCCGAGTACGAACTCGATATCCCCCTGCGGTCCGTCGGAACGAAGGCGGGCCAGTCCATGGTGGACATGTTCTCCAAGGCCGACCCGGACCGGGACTGGACGCCGCGGCAGATCGCGGAATTCCTTGCCGTCGGTGGCACCGGTTCCTCGATCGTCGGCTCGCCAGAGACCGTCGCATCCGAACTGCGCCGCTGGCGCGACGAGGCCGACGTCGACGGCGTCAACCTCAGCTACATCACCAAGCCCGGAGGCTGGGAAGACTTCATTGAACTTGCCCTGCCGGAACTGCGCGCCCAGGGCCTCGTGGCCCAGGCGCCCACAGAGGACCAGGAACCGGTGACGCTGCGCGAAAAGCTCTTCCCGGGCCACAAATACGCCTTGGAAGCCCACCCCGCCGCACAATACCGGGCTCGGCGCCTCAGCGGTGCCAGCCGCTAAGCGCCGTCACAACAGAAACATCAACGGAGAAACTTCAATGACTGAACAGACCGACGTAGTCGTCATCGGTGCCGGTCTTGCCGGCCTGGTCACCGCCCGTGAGCTGAGCAACCGCGGCCACCACGTGGTTGTCCTGGAAGCCCGCGATCGTCTTGGTGGCCGCTTGTGGACCGATCGCCGCCTGGGCCAGAACTTGGAAATCGGCGGCAACTGGCTGCACTGGACCCAGCCCCACGTCTGGGCCGAAGTGACGCGCTACGGCCTCGAAGTTTCCCGTGGCCCGCGCTCGGAGGAAACGTTCTGGCTGGCTGGCAACCAAGTGCGCCGCGGCACGCTGGAGGACTTCATGGAACTCATCGATCCTGGCATGACCCGGCTGCTGGAAGACACCATGAAGTGGCTGCCCCGACCAGACGCACCCTTGACGGTTGAGAACCTGGCCGAGGTGGACCAGTACAACCTGCAGGAAATTCTGGACAAGCTGGACCTCTCCGAGGATGAGCGCAACGCCAACGAAGCAGCTTGGGTGGGCCACTTCAACGCTCCCCTGGACCAGTGCGCCTACGTCAACGCACTGCGCTGGACCGCCGGATCCTCCGGCCACTGGCACCTGATGCATGAGGCTTCGGCGATCTTCCGCTTGAAGAACGGCAATGACACGCTGGTGAAGGCGATCGCCGAGGATGCCGACGCCGACATCCGCTTGGGCGTTCCGGTCACCGCGGTGCGCCATGACTCGGATAGTGCCACAGTCACCTTCGGCGATGGCCGGGAAATCCAGGCCAAGAAAGTAGTCATCACGCTCCCGCAGAACGTGCTGCACAAGCTGGACGTCCAGCCGGCCCTGTCCGAGGGCAAGCTTGCCGCCAGCCGGGAAAGGACTGCGTCCCAGGGCGTCAAGGCCTGGATCCGGGTCGGTCGTCGGGGAGCACGTGGCCCCATCAAGCCGTTCTTCGCCTACTCCGCCCAGGACAAGCCGCTGTCCGTGATCCGCACCGAGTTCATCGGAGAGGACGACGCCGTCCTGGTCGGTTTTGGTGCCGACTCGACCCGGATCGACGTGACGGACATGGAACAGGTCCAGGAAGCCATCAAAGTGTGGCGCGACGACCTCGAAGTCCTGGAGGTGGCTGGGCACCACTGGATGTCCGATCCCTACGCCGAGGAGACCTGGCAGATCCAGCGTCCCGGCCAGCTCACCAAGTACCACGCCGCACAGCAGGCCAGCGAAGGCGCACTCCATTTCGCCAGCAGCGACATCGCCAACATCTGGGCCGGCTTCTTCGACGGCGCCATCGAAAGCGGCCTCCGCGCCGGCCGCAACGTCTCGGCGGAGCTTAAGGGAAATGACGTCCGGTGAGGGAACACCCCTCATCTTCCACGGCGGGCGCTTTGGAAGCTTCCGCGAAACTGCCTAACCCAACCACCCTGATCGAGGATCACTGACATGGATATCACCTCTTCCGCCACTCCAGTGGCCGAGATTACTCCCGCCTATTACCGCCAGATCCTGGGTAAGCTGCCCACTGGCGTCACGGCCATCACCGGTGTCAACGACGACGACGAGAAACTCGGACTGATCGTCGGCACCTTCCAGTCACTGTCACTGGAGCCGCCGCTGGTGATGTTCTGCGTCGACAAGTCGTCCTCCACCTGGCCGAAACTGCGCAAGCTCCAGAACTTCACTGCGAACATCCTCGCCGACGACCAGCTCAACGTCTGCCGGTCACTATCCCGCAAGGGACCCCGGAAATTCGACGACCTGCCCTACAGCACCGGCCCTCTGGGAACCCCGCATCTGGACGGAGCCATCGCCTACATCGACTGCGTCGTCACCGCGGAAGTTGTTGTGGGCGACCACTACATGGTGGTCGGCGCCGTGACGAACATGGAAGAAGGAACCGGCGACGCCCTGCTCTTCAGGGGCGGCAAGTTCGGCCAGTACCAGCCCATCGAGGTGCCGGCACCGGAGGCAGCGGCGCAGGCGGCCCCGGAACCCGTATCAGCAAGGAACGCATCATGAGCCGTCGCGACACCATTCTCACTGCGTGGAACAACGCGTGGGGCGAGGGGGACCTGGGAGCGTTCGAGCAGCTGATTGCTCCTGGTTACGTCCGCCGCTCAAAATCGGGCAGCGAAGACTACTCGAGCCTGCGGAAGACCATCGAAGCCATGCACGCGGCGTTCCCGGATTCCACAACGGACATCCTTCACATTGTTGAGGATGGTGAAACCGCCGCCATCCACTGGCAAACAAAGGGAACCCATCAGGGAACTTTTATGGACGTGCCGGCCACCGGCCGACGCGTCACCGTCACAGGGGCCTCCTTCCTGAGGTTCGACGGCGGCAAACTCGTCGAGGAATGGGGTCGTCTGGGATCCACGTGCACTTCTTTCAGCACTGGGGATCTGGCATCTGGGCAACGGCAACGGCTAAACAGAACTTCAACCGCCCAGGAGGCGCCACAATGACTCTCAATGGACACTCCCTCATCGCCGGGAAAACCACTGTTGGAACCACCGGCAATACCTACGGGATCAACCCCGCCACCAACCAACAGCTGGAACCGGCCTACAGCCTGATCAGCGACGAGCAACTCAAGACGGCCACGGACGCCGCCGACGACGCTTTCGAATCCTTCAGCAGCCTGGCACCCGAACAACACGCACGGTTTTTGGAAGTCATTGCGGACAACATCGATGCCATCGGTGACGAGCTCATCGAGCGAGCCTCCACGGAAACCGGCCTCGGCACGGAACGGCTCCGCGGAGAGCGTACCCGCACCACGGGGCAGCTGCGCCTCTTCGCCGACGTCGTCCGGCAGGGAGACTTCCGCGGCGTCCGCATTGATCCCGCCCAAGCTGACCGCAAGCCCCTCCCCCGGGCGGACATCAGGCAACGCCAGATTCCGCTGGGCCCCGTGGCCGTCTTCGGTGCCAGCAACTTCCCGCTTGCCTTCTCCGTGGCGGGCGGCGACACAGCCTCTGCTTTCGCGGCGGGTTGCCCCGTGATCGTCAAAGCCCACGACGCCCACCCCGGGACCGCCGAACTGGTCGGCCAGGCCATCGTCAAGGCTGTCACGGACCTCGGCCTTCACCCCGGTGTCTTCTCCCTTGTCTATGGCTCGGGCGCAAGTATCGGCCAGGAGCTCGTTGCCGACCCGGCCATCAAGGCTGTGGGCTTCACCGGATCACGGGCGGGAGGCACCGCACTGATGCGCACCGCTGCTGCACGGCCGGAACCCATCCCGGTCTACGCCGAAATGTCTTCCATCAACCCTGTGTACGTTTTCCCGGGTGCGCTCGGCGGCGACGTTGAAGCACTTGCCCACCAGTACATCGCGTCCGTTACTGGCAGCTCCGGCCAGCTGTGCACCTCACCCGGACTAGTCTTTGTTCCCGTAGGCGAGGCAGGCGACCGATTCACTGCCGCCGTCACGGACGCGGTTACCGCTCTTTCCGGACAGACCATGCTCAGCGGCGGGATCGCCTCTGCCTGGGAGCACGGCTACAACACCCTCGAGGCGGTGGCGGACGTGGACCTGATCGGACGCGGGAAGAGCGGTCCCACCGAGAATTCGCCCGCCCCCGCTGTCTTTGAGGCGGATCTGGACGTGTTCATATCCAACCGGGTCCTGCACGAGGAAATTTTCGGTGCAGCCAGCCTGGTGGTTCGCTACAAGGCGGCTGAGGACCTGGTTGAGGCCACCCGCCTGCTGGACGGGCAGTTGACGGCATCTTTGCACGTGACCGAGGATGACTACGCTGTGGCGTCGCCACTCATTCCGGCCCTGGAACGGAAAGTGGGCAGGATCATCGTGAACGGGTGGCCTACCGGCGTGGAAGTTGGCAACGCCATGGTTCACGGCGGCCCCTACCCGGCAACCTCCGACTCGAAGACAACCTCCGTGGGCACCTTGGCCATCTACCGGTTCCTTCGCCCCGTCGCCTACCAAAACTTCCCCGAACAATTGCGCCCAGCTCCCCTGCAGGACGCAAACCCTTGGAACGTCAACCGGCTTGTTGACGGCAACCCCCAACGGCACCGCTAGGCCAATTGCGAGGTGTGTGGCCGGCCCCTATCAGGGGCCAGCCACACACCTCGCACTAACTCCCTGTTTTCGAGGCTGTTCAAGAAAAGGACCACGCATGCGCCTGGCCAATATTTCCAATCGGCTAATGTTCGTCACCCGTGGAAGCGAACTTATCGATATCTCGCAGGCATCCAGCGGTCGCTTCAGCCCGCGAATTCAGGAATGCTACGAACACTGGGACGAACTCCGGGAATTCATTCAGACGCTACAAGGTGTACGGGGTAAACCCTTGTCCGAGGCGCCCCACGAAGAATTCGGGAACCCGGCACCCCAGCCACGGCAAATCTTTGCCATCGGGCTCAATTACGCAGACCACGCTGCCGAGGCCGGCCTTGCTGTACCTGAAGACCTCACTGTCTTCACGAAATTCGCCACTGCACTCGCCGGGCCATATGGAACCGTTGCCCTCCCACCGGGAACCGTGGACTGGGAGGTTGAACTTGTGGCAATTATCGGTAGTGGCGGCCAGCATATCCCTGTTGAAAGGCGTGGAGCCACGTGGCTGGGCTGTCCGTGGGGCAGGACCTCTCGGAGCGCGCAATGCAGTCTTCAGGTCCGGCCCCGCAATACAGCCTGGCAAAGTCGTTCCCCGGATTCGGGCCAGTAGGTCCTTTACTTGTTACCCCCGATGAATTCGAAGACCCCAACAGCATCGAACTGGGCTGCACCATCAATGGTGAAGAAGTCCAAAAGGGCAACACCTCACACATGGTCTTTCCGGTCCCAGAGATTATTGCCCGCCTATCCAAAATCACGCCGTTACTTCCGGGGGACGTCGTCTTCACGGGCACGCCGCCCGGAGTGGGAGTGGGACGAAAACCCCAACGATTCCTCGCCCCGGGAGACGAGCTTGTCACGTACGTCCGCGGAATCGGCGAAATGCGCCACCTAATGAAGGCACAAGACTAATACCCGCCGAGCTAACGGCGCTGGAAACCAGGTCAATGCCATTAGCCAGGTGAAGGCCCGAAAGTCCGGCGAGGGAGGCTCCCACGAGCCCCACGCGTCTGCATTGCTGTCACCCATCTTCAATTGCTTCTTACGCAACAGGAAGCGTTATATGCAACAGCGTGATGCTTGCCACGATCAGCGTCAAGGGCAAAAGGCCATCTCAACAAATAGCAACTCCTTGACAACAACTGTGAGCTGGAGCACGCTGTTGCTAATAGCGAACGTTGTTGCGTGTTTTGGAACAGAGAATCGGCTTCAGCGGATGCACTGCACCATACGAGATTGAACGAAAAAGAGGGTCCATCATGCACAAGGCCTGCCCACTCAGTGAGCTCGCTCCCGGCGACGCCATTCGGTTGGACACCGCCCCGCCCATCGCCGTTTTCCACACCGAGGAAGGCGAGCTCTTTGCCCTCGACGACACGTGCACCCACCAGGATGCTTCCCTGGCGGACGGCTATGTGGAGGACTGCTGGGTCGAGTGCCCGCTGCACGCATCCAAGTTCAATCTGCATACCGGTTCCGTGGACGCACCCCCGGCCAAACTTCCGGTCCGCGTCCACGAAGTCAAGGTCATTGACGGTGACATCGTGGTCATCGAATCCAGTGAAGCCCCCAACCTTCCTCCCGGCTTGACTGTCAACGGCCACGTGTCCGGCGCCTAAGACACCGCCATACGCGCTGAAGCGAGGTCCACCCAGCGCGACCCGTCCTTAACGCCAATCCCCAGGAGAGAACACCACACATGAGCGCATCACCACGCGTCGTCATCATCGGAGCCGGCATCGTCGGCACCAACCTCGCCGACGAACTCGTCAGCCGCGGCTGGACCGATATCACTGTGATTGAACAGGGCCCGCTCCATCTTGCGGGTGGTTCGACGTCGCACGCGCCCGGGCTGGTGTTCCAGACGAATCCGTCCAAGACCATGACGGAATTCGCCAGCTACACCGTGAACAAGCTGCTCTCCCTCAGCGAAGACGGAGTCTCCTGCTTCAAGCAACTCGGTGGCCTGGAGCTGGCCACTACCGAGGAACGCCTCCAAGACCTCAAGCGCAAGCTGGGATATGCAGCCTCCTGGGGCGTCGAAGCCCGCGTGATCGACCCGGACGAGTGCGAGAAGCACTACCCGCTGCTGAACATGGGCACCCTCGCCAACGGAAACCGGATCCTGGGCGGCCTGCATGTCCCCAGCGACGGCTTGGCCTCCGCAGCCCGCGCCGTCCAACTGCTGATCAGCCGCACAAGCGAGGCGGGAGTGGCGTACCTGGGCTCCACCACCGTCACGGGCATCACTCACTGGGCGGGCAGGGTTACCGGGGTGGAGACGTCTGCCGGCATCATCCGGGCAGACATTGTGGTGTCCTGCGCAGGATTCTGGGGACGCGAACTGGGCAAGCTGGCAGGCTTGCAAGTGCCGCTGCTGCCGCTCGCCCACCAATACGCCAAGACTTCCTCCCTCCCAACACTGCACGGCGTCAACGAGATGCCCAACGGCGCACGGCTGCCTATCCTCCGTTACCAGGACCGCGATCTGTACTACCGCGAGCACGGCGACCGAATCGGCATTGGCAGCTACGCCCACCGGCCGATGCCCGTGGACATGGACACGCTCCCGAGGTTCAGTGCCAACCAGATGTCCGAGCACAGCATGCCGTCCCGGCTGGACTTTACGGCCTCGGACTTCCTCCCATCGTGGCAGGACAGCCAGGACCTGCTCCCGGCACTGCGCGGTGCCCACGTGGAGGACGGCTTCAACGGCATCTTCTCCTTCACCCCCGACGGCGGCCCGCTGGTGGGCGAGGCTCCCGACCTTTCCGGACTGTTCGTAGCGGAAGCCGTTTGGGTCACCCACTCGGCGGGCGTAGCCAAAGCTGTGGCCGAGCTGCTGGTCGACGGCCAGCCGCACACTGACCTGCACGGTTGCGAGCTCACGCGTTTCGAGAAGGTCCAAACCACCGACGAGTACGTCAGCGAGACGTCACAGCAGAACTTCGTGGAGATCTACGACGTCCTGCATCCCTTGCAGCCCAAGGAATCGCCGCGGGATGTCCGCGTCAGCCCGTTCCACGTACGCCAGAAGGAACTCGGCGCCTTCTTCCTGGAGTCCGCCGCCTGGGAACGCCCGCACTGGTTCGAAGCAAACCGCGGTCTGCTGGCCGAACTGCCGGCAGAGTGGCAGGCGCCGGAACGTGATTCGTGGTCCGCGATGTTCCACTCCCCCATCTCCGCCGCCGAAGCCTGGAAGACGCGTACCGCCGTCGCGCTTTATGACATGACGCCGCTCAAGCGGCTCCAGGTCAGCGGCCCCGGCGCGCTATCCCTCCTACAGCGCCTCAGCACCGGCAACATCGCCAAGAAAGCTGGCGCGGTGACGTACTGCCTTCTGCTGGCACCCGACGGCGGCATCCGCAGCGACGTTACCGTCGCCCGCCTCGCGGAGGAATCGTTCCAGCTGGGAGTGAACAGCAACGTCGATTTCGACTACCTGCGTGTTGAGGCCAGGAAGCAGTCGACGGCGAACCCGTCCCAATGGGTGCACGTGGCCGACATTACGGGCAGCACGTGCTGCATCGGCTTGTGGGGGCCGCTTGCCCGGGAGGTGATTGCCAAGGTCAGCGCGGACGACCTCAGCAACGACGGCCTTCGCTACTTCCGCGCCAAGGAGGTCAGCGTGGGCGGTATCCCCGTCACCGCAATGCGGCTCTCCTATGTGGGCGAGCTCGGCTGGGAGCTCTACACCACGGCGGAGTATGGCCTCAAGCTGTGGGACCTTCTCTTCGAGGCCGGGCAGGAGCACGGCATCATCGCCGCTGGCCGCGGCGCCTTCAACAGCCTGCGGCTTGAGAAGGGCTACCGGCTGTGGGGCACCGACATGACCTCCGAGCACCACCCTTACCAGGCCGGGCTTGGCTTCGCCGTTGCGAAGGACAAGACGGGCTTCATCGGGGCCGAGGCTTTGGCCACCCGAAAAGAAGAGGTGACGGATAAGGTACTGCGCTGCCTGACCGTCGACGACGGGACCTCCATGGTGCTTGGAAAGGAACCCGTGTACGCGAACGGCCAAGCGTCGGGCTACGTCACCAGCGCCGCCTACGGCTATTCCATCCGCAAGCCGATCGCGTACGCATGGCTGCCGGCAGACGTGGCTGAAGGCGATCCCGTGGAGATCGAGTACTTCGGCGAGCGCATCCCGGCCACGGTCACGGCTGAGCCGCTGTTCGACCCCGGGATGCTGCGGTTGCGGGGTTAGTTCCCGGACTCCACAGCGAGCCCCTGACCCTTTTCAACATCACGACGACGGCGACAGGCTCCTTTGGGGGCGTGTCGCCGTCGTCCGCGGTTAAAGCGGTCAGGGCACGAGGGAGCTGACGCGAAGCGACAGGCGCTTTTGGGGCGTGTCGCCGTCGTCCGCGGTTAACGAGGTCAGGAGAGGAGGGAGCTGACGCGAAGCGATAGGCCCTTTGGGGGCGTGTCGCCGTCGGTCCGCGGTCAAAGCTGACAGGGCAGGAGGGCGCTGACGCCAAGCGATGCCTAGTGCTCGGAGACCTTCCCGACGGCGGTCATCCGGCTGGCGCGGACGTGTTTGCCGGCCAGGTGGGCAGCAATAGTGCCGTCGCCTGAAGCCACGGCTTCATAGAGACGCTCGTGTTCGGCCAACATCGCTTCCAGATCGTCATGCTGGGAAAGAAGCCACCGCATCCTGCTGTCCGTCACTTGGAACAATTCGTCCAGCAAGCGGTTATTGGCCAAGCGGGTCACCGCGCTGTGGAAGTCTGCTGCTGCGTGGCGCGCTTCGATGACATCGCCGTGGTGTGCGGCCTGCCGCTGGCGATCCAATTGCTCCTCCAGCGATCGCAGGCCTTCCTTGTCCGCGGTCTCGGCGGCGAGCCGAAAGGCCAGCGTCTCCAAGGCGTAGCGAACTTCTATCAGCTCATCAATGTCCCGCTCAGTGAATTCGCGGACAATTGCCCAAGAATGCGGTCGGGCAACTGCAAGTCCCTCTGCGGTGATCTTCTTGAGTGCATCACGAACGGGCACCCTGCTGACGCCCATTTCGGCGGCAATTTCCCGTTCGACCAGCCTCGAACCGGGGGTCCGCTCGCCATCGATGATCTGGCGGCGCAACTCACGGGCAATCCGGTCTGCCTCCGGCTCAAAGGGAGCAGCTGACTCCTCGCTCACAGTGCCTCCATTTCACGCGGCCTCGGGGCGGCTTCTCGGGCGGCCTGCATGTTCCACACCCAAAATCCGCCCCGACTTATCGATGGTTACTGCAAGCTTAATGGCCTCATACCGCCTGCTGCCCCAGCCGCCGCCTTTGCGGACGCGGGTATTACGCCGGGATGCCTGCCACTTAGGCGCGAGACCCTGTCGCCATAAGCCAGGGCTTAATTTTCGTATACCAAAAATCGAAAGATTTAGGGGTTTACAGAGAGCAAACTCCGGTTCTAAGCTGTTTGGTATACAAAACATGTTGTGGAAGTCACAACCACACCGCTTGACACAGCTCCTAGCCGGCTGACACCTCGTCTCAGGCCAGGCGGCAAGGAATCTAACCAAGATTTGCCATCCCAACACCTATTGCTTTCGCCTCTTCGACGCACTTTTCCTAGTTCGTCCCTCCCCGAAGTGGAGATTTAGATAATGCATCGCACCACCGAACAAAGCGTCATCTCCCGCATGGAGAACATGCCCATTTCCAAACCGCACTACAAGCTTGCCTTGATAGGTGGCCTGGGCCTGCTCTTCGACGGCATGGACGGCTCGCTGGTTTCCTACATCCTTCCGGTGATCACACCACTCTGGAAGCTGCAAGGCGCCCAGACCGGGTTGATCGGAAGTTCCCTGCTGATCGGCATCATGATCGGTGCCCTGGTAGCTGGCGTGGCCGGTGACCGCATTGGGCGCCGGAAGGTCATGATGTACTCCCTGGCCCTCTATGCCCTGGCGACGGTTGCCGCGGCTACGTCCCAAAACTGGGAGATGTTCTTTGTCTGCCGGGTCATCGCAGGTATCGGCATCGGCGCCGAAGCTGCCATCATCCCCACATTCATTGCGGAATTCATCCCTGCATCAAAGCGCGGCCTCTTTGTCGGTTCCGTGGCAGGCTTCTTCTCCCTGGGCTATGTATCGGCCGCACTCCTGGGAACGTTCGTGGTCGCGGGACACCCCGAAGGCTGGCGGTTCGGCCAACTTGTCACCGCCATGCCCATCCTGCTTCTCCTCTGGTGGCGGCGCACCCTGCCCGAATCACCGCGCTGGTTGATGAGCCGCGGGCAACTCCAAGACGCTGAAGACGTAGTCACGAGCCTGGAGCAAGGCCAGCTCAAGCCGGTTTCGGGAAGGCGCATTGTTGGCGCTGGCGAGGTTGGCGCTGGCGAGCAAACCGCAACAGCACGTCAGGAAAAGCCCAAGTTGTTCCAGTTCGTCCAGCTCTTCAAAGAAGGGCACGCGCGAACAACTGCTGTCCTGTGGCTTCTCTGGATCTCCGTCACTTTTGCCTTCTACGGCTTCTTTGTCTGGATTCCTTCCCTGCTGGTGGCAAACGGGATGACCATGACCAAGAGCTTCACCTACACATTGATCATCACTATCGCCCAAATTCCGGGTTACTACAGCGCGGCATACCTCAACGAGCGCGTCGGACGTAAATTCACCATTTCCTTCTATCTGGCGGGCGGCGCCGCCTCTGCATTCCTGCTGTCGAATGCCCAGGACAACACCCAGGTATTGATCTTCGGCTGCATGCTCTCCTTCTTTATGAATGGTTGCTACGCAGGCCTCTACGCCTACACGCCTGAGCTCTACGGAACAAAGCTTCGGGCAACCGGCATGGGCACTGCATCCGCAGTGGGTCGCATCGGCGGCATTAGCGCCCCGATCATCATCGGAGCAAGCTACACACAGCTGGGCTTCGGCGGGGTCTTCGCCATGGTGACGTCGGTGTTGCTCGCTGCAGCGTTGGGCGTCCTGATCTTCGGCATCAGCACCAAGGGCCGCACGTTGGAGGACATCAACAAGGACCAGGCGATGGCATCAGCTGGGGGCGGGAATCCTGAGGCAATAGCGCAGACGGACGCAACGCCACCATCTCAGTCTCCGTCAAAACCAACGACCCAGAAATACGCAGACCGATAACGGAGTTTCCTCAATGACCTTCACGCAAGAGCAGAATTCGCCGATCGCCGTTCGCAACGCCGCCGTCCTGGACGTGAGGCAAGGTGAACTCCTTTTGGGGCAAACCGTGGTGGTTCAGGGGAGCCGCATTGCGGCCGTGGCAGATGACAGCTCAATTCCAAGCAGCGCGCAGGTTATTGATGCCCAGGGAATGACGTTGATGCCGGGCCTCATCGATTCCCATTCGCACCCCATGCAGGTCTCCGGCAATTTCAACGACCTCCTGGAATGGTCTCCGTACTACGTGGGTGCCCGGGCATCGGTGGTCCTTCGGGACATGCTGCACCGGGGATTCACCACGGTACGGGACATGGGTGGAGCTGACGCAGGCATCGCGAGGGCCATCGAAGAAGGACTTGTCGAAGGGCCCCGGCTCAAGTTCGGCGGCCCCATTTTCGCTCCGACCGGTGGCCATGCGCTCACCAAAGTAGTTGACGGGGAGGTGGAATTGCGTCGCGGAATTCGCAAGGAATTCCGCGACGGCGCGGACCACATCAAGCTGACTGTGAGCGGCGGCGTGATTTCCAAAATGCGAATGGAGTCCCTGGGTTTTACGGAAGCCGAATTGAGGGCAGCCGTGGAAGAAGCGGACATGGCCCACCGCTACATCGCGGCCCACGCTTACACAGCCGAAGCGGTGAATCGGGCCCTGAATTGCGGGATCCGGTCCATTGAGCACGGCAATTTCCTGGACGATGAAAGCATTCGCCTATTCTTGGCGAAGGATGCTTTTTACGTCCCCACCCTGGTCACATTCTGGTACCTCACACAGGAACCACAGTTGAGCGCACTTCCGGAAGACAAGCGGGCCAAACTTTCCGGAGTCCTCGAGGCAGGACTCGATTCCCTGATCCGGGCCAGCAAGGCCGGGGTCAAGATCGCCTACGGCACCGACTTGCACGGCAAGGGCCATGAGTACCAGCTCATGGAATTCGTGCTTCGTGCCAAGGTCCAGGAGCCCATTGACGTGATCCGCTCTGCAACCCTGATGGGTGCCGAACTCGTCAACATGCCTGGCCAAATCGGCGAAATAGCTCCCGGCGCTTTCGCCGACCTGATCCTGGTCAGTGGAAATCCGCTTGACGACATCAGCGTCCTCGCCAAGCCGGAAGAACACTTGAAGTTGGTCATGGCCAACGGTCGGATTGCAAGGAACCGCCTAGCAGTTGACCCCCTGTGACATGATCACGAAAAAGCTGGCGGGCTGGATTATTCCAGCCCGCCGTACAGCTTTTTAAGCAGGCCAAGCAGCAGGGCTCCGGATGCGGGGAACTCGCCCTTTCGCCACGCCGCACTTACCGGAATCGCCGGCGCGTCACGAACCGGCCGGTACACCACGCCCTGCCGCCGATATTGGTGAGTGGTCGATTCTGCGGTGACTCCGCGGGCCCTTCCGCTGCCGATGACGGTCAGCCAATCGTCGATGTCATGGATCTCAATGATCTTCGCCGGGGGACCGCCCTCCGGCCAGAGCTCCACGGTGGCACTGCCCGTCCGGGAGTCGATAGCCACGGCTCCGCCGGCGATCTGCGCAAGGGTGACCGTCCGCCGTCGAGCCAGTACGTCATCCGAGGCCATGGCGCAGAAGCGTCGTTCAACACCCACCTGCTCGTATGCCAAGGCGCCGGACTGCGGCACCCTCCGCAGGATTGCCATGTCGCTGGCACCTTCCTGGAGTCCCGCCGTCGGGGTATTGCTTTTCACCAGGAGGAGTTCCGTGTCCGTGGATTCCTGTTCCCATCGGTGCTGCAGCTCGGCGGTGTGGCCGCCCAAGGCCGACCACGCATAACCGAGGCGAATCGTGCCCGCCCCTTCGCGCGCCGCCTTTTCCAGATCCCCGACGGCGGCAATCGCCCGCCGCGCGTAAGCGATGGCCCGCTCCCCTGCCGGCGTCAGCGACACACTGCGGGTAGTGCGATGGATCAGTCGAACGCCAAGCGTGGCCTCAAGGCCCGCCACGCTTCGGGAGACCGCGGCCTGCGAGAGCCCCAGGTCAATTGCGGCATCCGTGAACGTGCCGGCTTCCGCCACGGCAACGAAGGAGCGCAACTGCCGCAATTCGATACTCACGATGCGATTCTATTCATGCGTTTCTTGCATGAATAGCGCGTTCCGTGCATTGTGAGAACGCCTGCCGACGGTCCCACACTTCTTCCATGAGCAAGCAAAAAGCCGATGGAGCGGTGGGCGTCGCCACGCTGATGGCCAGTTCCCTGTCGAATCAGGTGGGCGCGGCAAGCGGATCCTTGGCATTTCCCGTAATGGGTCCGGTGGGCGTTGTTGCCGTCCGGCAGTTGATCGCCGCCGCAGTCCTCCTGCCCGTCGTGCGCCCCCGGTACCGGAGCTTTACGCGGCAACAATTGTGGCCGGTGATCCTGCTGGCCGTGGTGTTCGGCACCATGAACCTCACACTGTACGCGGCAATTGAGCGCGTGGGCCTCGGACTTGCGGTGACGCTTGAGTTCCTGGGCCCGCTCTCCATCGCGCTTCTGCAGGGCAGAAACGTCGACGGCGGCGGCAGTCGCTTCAAGCGCTGGGCCGGTGTTACCTGCGCTATTGCTGCGGGGATCGGAGTCATCAGCGTTACCCAGCCCGGCGCCTCGACTGACTACCCCGGAATTGGCTTGGGCCTTGTGGCCGCCCTCTGCTGGGCCAGCTACATTCTCCTCAACCGCACAGTGGGTCGGCGGATCCCCGGAGTCCAAGGCACCGCGGCTGCCACGGGCGTTTCTGCGGCCCTGTTCCTGCCGGTCGCCGTCGTCGTTTTTGCCACCCACGCGCCCGATGCCCTGTCCCTTTTGTACGCTGCAGGCGCGGGTGTCCTGGCCTCGGTGATTCCGTATGTCGCAGATTTGTTGGCCCTTCGAAAGGTGCCGGCCAACCTCTTCGGAATCCTGATGAGCGTAAATCCCGTGTACGCCGCCCTGATCGGTGCCTTTTTCCTGGGACAGGCCCTGAATCCCATTCAGTGGGCGGGCATTCTGATCATTGTTGGCGTCAACGCCTGTGCTGTTCGGCTCAGAACTTCGGCGGTGTGAGGCTTCAGAAAATTGGGTCTTCCCACGGGTTCTAGTGACATGTACCATTGCACATATCACATGACGTAGATCACTTTTTGGTTTTGATCGTTTCCGTCGGTCCACGTCGGTCCCTCGCTCCATACATGGAAGATCGCTATGACCCTTGCACAAATTGCGGATGGCCAACTCGCGCCCCGTCTGGGCATCAAGCTAGACAACATCTCAAAGCGCTACGGCGACCACGTCGTCCTCGACGACGTTTCCCTACATGTCGAACCCGGGACAGTCACGGCCCTCATCGGGCCTTCCGGCGCCGGAAAGAGTACATTTCTCCGATGCATCAACCTCTTGGAACGCCCTGATTCCGGGACCATCCAGGTGGCACAACACACCATCCAGCCCGGTAAAGACGTCAACAGCCGCGATCTTGCCGCGCTGAGGCGCACGGTGGGCATGGTTTTCCAATCCTTCAACCTTTTCCCGCACATGTCCGCCCTCAAGAACATCAGTTTTCCGCAACAAAAGGTCCTTGGACGCAGCAAAGAAGAGGCCGATGAGCGTTCGATGCAGCTTCTTGAACGCGTGGGGCTGAAGGACAAGGCGCACCAGCACCCCTCGAGGTGCTCCGGCGGGCAGCAACAGCGGATTGCCATCGCACGGGCCCTGGCGCTCAATCCCGGCATCATGCTCTTCGATGAGCCGACGTCCGCCCTCGACCCTGAAGTGGGGCTCGAGGTGCTCGCTGTCATGCGGGAGCTCGCGGCCGACGGAATGACCATGATCGTGGTGACCCACGAAATGCAGTTTGCCCGCGACGTCTCCGACACGTTGGTGGTAATGGCCGATTGCCGGATCATCGAGCAGGGCGATCCGCGGGCCATCATGAGTGATCCCCAGGAAACACGCACCCGCCGCTTCCTCCGCGCAGTGCTGGAGCGCTGAGATGGATGCACTCTCCGCAGTCCTGCAGGGGCTGCCCATGACGATCACGCTGACACTCAGCGCATTTGCGATCGGCATCGTCGGAGCAATTCCCGTTGCTGTCGGACTGTCGTCGCCCAAGCTTCCGATCCGGCTCGCCTCCCGCCTCTTCGTCGACTTTGTGCGGGGCGTTCCGATCATTGTGTGGCTGTTCCTGCTCAAGTTCGGCATCCAGATCGGCACGTTCAAGTTCAATCCGGTGGGCGCCGCAATTGTCGGCCTGGGCGTCGTGTCCGTGGCCTACCTCGCAGAGATCTACCGCGGTGGGCTGCAGGCTGTGCCCCGCGGACAGGGTGAAGCGGCGGATGCCCTTGGCCTCACTCGTGGAACTGCGTTCTACAGCATCATGGTGCCGCAGGCCTTCCGGATCGTTTCTCCCTCCATCGCTACCTACCTGACCGGGCTGCTCAAAGATTCCTCGATCGCTTCCACCATCATCGTCACGGAAATGGTCTTCCAGTCCCAGGCGTTCGCCCGCCAGCATCCAACGGTTGAAGGGATCCTGCCCTACATCCTGGTAGGCGTCATCTACATCGCGCTCAGCCTGCCGGTGGCTTACATATCCCGTCGACTCGACTCCCGCATGAGGAAGGCTGTGTACGCATGACGTGGCTCGCAGAGTGGGCGGCCTACCTCCCGCAAATGATGTCCGGCCTGGGCGTCAGCCTGCTGATTGCCGGGGTATCCATCGTGGCCGGCTACCCCCTTGGGCTGTTGCTGAGCCTTATGGTGTCCACCAAGAACCTGGCCATCCGCACCTTGGGCTTGGCCGTCGTCGAAATCGGCCGCGGAGCTCCTGCGCTGGTGATTCTTTACCTCTTCTATTACGGCCTGCCAAAGTTCGGCATTGCCTTCGAGAGCATCACGGCCGCCTGCCTGGCGCTGATCTGGAATGCGGCAGCGTACTCCAGCGAGATCATGCGGGCAGGCATCCAGTCCGTACCCCGCGGCCAACTCGAAGCCTCCAGCGCCCTCGGCCTGGCGCAGCATCACACGTTCTTCAGGGTGGTGCTCCCCCAGGGCATGCGCTCGGCCATTCCCGGGCTGATGGGCGTTGCCATCCAGATGTTCCAGGGCACGTCGCTGGCCTATGCCATCGCTGTCCCCGAACTGATGAAATCCGCCTACAACATTGGCAGCCAGGACTTCAATTACCTCCAGATCTTCACGCTCGCGGGCCTCTGCTACGCCGTCATCTCAATGCCGGCCACGTGGATCACAGTCTTCTTCGAGAAGCGAATGGCCCGGCACACCTAACCGCCCAACCACACCAACACCCAACTCCCACAGGAGGAAGTATGAACACGAACCGCCTCAAAGGCGTCGGCATCCTCACCGCCGCCGCCGCCATCGCCGTCGGACTCTCTGCTTGCGGCGGCGCCTCGGATGCCAGCAATTCCAGCTGCACGCCCAAGCACCAAGGCATTCAGACGGTCTCCCAGGGCAAGCTGACCGTCGGCGTCATCGATATTCCACCCTTCAGCAGCTACAACAGCGGCAAGCCGGCCGGCATAGACATCGAGATCGTCAACAAGGTGGCCAAGGACGAGTGCCTCACTCCCGTCTACCAGCAGGCCACTTACGCCGATGCCGTCCAGTCCATTTCCGGCGGAAACATCGATTTGGCGCTCGGGACCATAGACGCCACCGAAAAGCGGCTCAAGGCAGTGGACTTCTCAGCTTCCACCTACCTGGACGGCATGGGCATCGCGTCCAAGACCGGCGCCACCACGGTGGCGGACCTGGAAAAGATGAACAAAGTGGGAACCATTGACGGTTACCTGTGGGTTGAGGACCTGAAGAAGATCCTCGGCGATCGCCTGGTCACCTACCCCAGCAGCGTGGAACTGAAAGCAGATTTCGACGCCGGACGGCTGGATGCCGACGTCGACGCGTACGGTGTACAGGTACTTCAGTTCAAGGACATCCCAGGCGTCAAGGTGGCCCTGGCCAACGAGAAGCCCGACCCGCGTGTCGGCGCCATCAAGAACGCCCCTGAAGCCGCCTTCCCGCTGACCAAGGGCAACACGAGCCTCAAGGAAGCCCTGGACGCCGGAATTGTTGCCCAGCGCAAGGACGGCACCATCACCAAACTCCTGACCGGCGCCGGACTGTCGGAGGGACTCGGCAAGGTAGCCGAGAAGCAGTACGTGGTTCCCGCAAGCTGACCCCATCGCACCAAAAGTTTTTCCGCCCCTCCCACCCCTCTGTGCAATGTCACATGGTAAATTGGCCGTGAGGTACCTCACGGTCGCAATGACGGCGCCGCGTGTGCCACAACCGAAAGGACCCCAAGATGAACGAATCCCGCAAACCCTGGCATGGCGTACTCGTTGCCACTGCGTTGCCCTTCAAGGATGACCTCAGCATTGACTACGACGCGTTTGCCGAGCATGTCCGTTTCCTGGCGAATGCCGGCTGCGATGGCGTGGCACCGAATGGCTCGTTGGGCGAGTACCAGACCCTGAGCGAGGAGGAACGCGCCCGCGTCATCAGCACCGCCGTCGAAGTCTCCCCTGAAGGCTTTACGGTGATGGCCGGCGTCGGAGCCTACGGCGGTCTCCAGTCACAAAGGTGGGCTGAGCAGGCAGCAGAGGCGGGCGCATCGGCTTTGATGCTGCTGCCCCCGAACTCCTACCGCGCCAGCGATGACGAAGTGGTGGAACACTACCGCCTTGCCGCCTCCGCCGGGCTGCCGATCGTGGCTTACAACAACCCGATCGACACCAAGGTGGACCTCACTCCCCAGCTGATTGCCCGCCTCCACGGCGAAGGCCTGATTGTTGGTGTCAAGGAGTTCACGGGTGACGTCCGCCGGGCCTACGAGATCAAGGAACTGGCCCCGGAAGTAGACCTGCTGATCGGCACCGACGACACAGTGGTGGAGATGGGCCTGGCCGGAGCCGTGGGCTGGGTGGCTGGCTACCCCAACGCCATCCCGGAATCGACATTGGAGCTCTACCGTCTTTCGACTTCCGGCGACGTAGCGGACTTGGAGCGCGCCCGCGAAATCTACCGCGACCTGCACTCCCTCCTGCGCTGGGACAGCAAGACCGAGTTCGTCCAGTCGATCAAACTGTCCATGGATATTGTCGGTCTCCGAGGAGGCACCTGCCGCCCACCCCGAGGCCCCCTCACCCCCGAAGCCCGAGCAGCAGTCACCCGAGACACAGAAGCAGCCCTAGCCAAGGGCTACAAGTAGGAAGATGGTCCATGGCGAGCTTGGGTCGGTGGGGAACTCGTCACGCACGATTACCCCTACCCCCAGGCCCGCTCACCGAGGACGATCAAGGTGAACGGATGAGCATGCGGGCGCTGACGTTCGACAAAAAGGTGACAGACCCACAAGCCGGGCGGCCCTTCGAAAAGGAGCGCATCGCGGCCGAACGCGCTGAGGAGGACGATCAAAAGTGACGGACGTGCAAAGCCGCCATCAGCCATTGACCAGTCGTCCAAAGGTGAGGGACCAACAAGCCGGGCGTCGGCCCTTCGAAAAGGAGCGCATCGCGGTCAAACGCGCCGAGGAGGTCGCTCAGCGACCGGAACGGCGCATTTTGACCGTGTCTAAGCGACGTCGAAGGGCCGCCCGCCCGGCGAAGCCGCCCAGGGCCACCCACCTAAGGGCCGCTCGCCCGGCGAAGCCGCCACGGACGCCCACGCAACGGCCGCCCGCCCGGCGAAGCCGCCCAGGGCCACCCACCTAAGGGCCGCTCCCCCGGCGAACTCAGCCCCGGCAGCCAACACAACCGATCAGAAAAGGAGCACTCGATGAGAACCAGCCGCATATTCCATGCTGTGGACTCGCACACCGAAGGCATGCCAACCCGCGTCATCACGGGCGGCGTCGGCACGATCCCCGGCGCCACGATGGCTGAGCGGCGACTATGGTTCATGGAGAACAGCGATTGGATCCGCACGCTCCTCATGTACGAACCCCGTGGCCACGCTTCGATGAGCGGTGCAATCCTCCAACCACCAACAAGGCCGGACGCCGACTTTGGCGTCCTGTACATCGAGGTGTCCGGGTTGCTACCGATGTGTGGGCACGGGACCATCGGCGTCGCGACTGTGTTGGTGGAAACCGGCATGGTGGAGGTTACTGAGCCAGTCACGACGGTCCGGCTGGACACGCCGGCCGGGCTGGTCATTGCCGAGGTGGCAGTGAAGGACGGGCACGCGGAGTCAGTCACCATTCGCAACGTTCCGTCCTTCGTTGACCGCCTTGATGCTTCGGTAGAGGTCCCTGGCCACGGCACGGTACCTTATGACCTTGCCTTCGGTGGCAACTTCTACGCGATCGTGGATTTGGACAGCTTGGGCCTGCCTTTTGAGCGCAAGCGGAAGGACGATCTGCTGAAAGCCGGGCTGGCGGTCATGGACGCCATCAACGCCAAAGATGAGCCGGTCCATCCGGAACGGGACGACATCCGCGGCTGCCACCACGTCTATCTCAAGGCTCCCGGTTCCACGGCGCAGCATTCCCGGCATGCCATGGCGATCCACCCGGGATGGTTCGACCGTTCCCCCTGCGGCACCGGTACGAGTGCGCGCATGGCCCAATTGCATGCCCGGGGAGAACTCACGCTCAACACCGATTTCATTAACGAGTCGTACATCGGCTCTCGCTTCGTCGGCCGCCTGGTGGAGGAGACCAAAGTGGCTGGCCGTCCGGCGGTCATCCCCACCGTAACGGGACGAGCTTGGCTAACCGGAACTGCACAGTATTTCCTGGATCCCACCGACCCGTTCCCCACGGGGTTCCTGCTATGACAGCGGAGAACGTGAAGCTGCCTTTCTTCAGCGCCGCGAGGGTGCGTTCGGCGGCTCCGTGGACGACGGCGGTGGCCGCTTTGGAGCGCGCCCTCCTTGACGATGTGGACCCGGAGGAAGACGGCCGACGACTGTTCAGTCCTGCCCCGGACGGCGAATTCCTGCTTATGCCCGCCAGTGGCCGCCGGTACAGCGGAGTCAAGGCCCTGACTGTGGCACCGGGCAACCCTTCCCGCGGGTTGGAAAAGATCCAGGGCGTCTATATCCTCTTCGATTCGGACACCCTGGCCCCGCTCGCAACTATCGACGGCAATGAACTCACAGCGGTCCGTACTCCGGCCACCACACTTCTCGCGGTCAAGCACATCCTGGCCGCCGCTCCTGGCGGTGCCGTGGAGAACCCGCGGGTCCTCGTCTTCGGTACCGGCATCCAGGCCGTCAACCACCTTCGGGCGGCGAGCGCGGTGCTCCCCGGGGCGAGTCTCGCCGTCGTTGGCCGGCGGCGGGACCGTGTGGAGAACCTCATCGCGCAGCTCGCCGCAGAGGGAGTCGTGGTCCGCGCCGCTGAGGCGGAGGATGATGACGGGACCCAAGAAGAACTGGCGGCTGCCGATGTCGTGATTTGCGCGACGTCGTCAAGCACCCCGCTCTTCGACGGCGGCTTGGTCGCCCCCGGCGCGGTGGTGGCCGCGATCGGCCAGCACGGCCTCGACGCGCGCGAAGTGGACGCCACCCTGGTGCGGCGCAGCGACGTAGTCGTGGAAGGACGTGCGTCCGCTTTGCGTGAAGCCGGCGACCTCATCCCCGCCCGGAGCGCCGAAGAATGGGAGGCGATTCGTCCGGTCAACCTGCGAGAACTTGTGGCTGGCAAGCTGCAACGTACCCCCGGCAAGCCCTGCCTTTACGCGGGCGTGGGCATGGCATGGGAGGACCTTGTGACTGCTGCATTGGTGTATGAAGGAGGCACCAGACCATGAATTCCGGCCAAGGAGTGCTCACCGTGCCAACCAACAACCAGCTCCCGATCGCCCCGCTCGGCCGCCAGCACAGCCTCCGCGAATCCGTGACGGAGTCCCTTCGGGCAGCGATCATCGCCGGCACGCTCACGGAGGGCACACTGTATTCGGCTCCGGCGCTGGCGGCGGCCTTCGGCGTATCGGCCACTCCTGTGCGCGAGGCAATGATGGACCTTACGCGCGAAGGACTGGTGGAAACGGTGAAGAACAAGGGCTTCCGGATCACCACCATGAGCGATCGTGAACTCGACGAAATCGCCCAAATCCGGCAGCTTCTGGAACCGCCGGTGGTGGGCGACGTCGCGGGCACCGTTCCGCCGTCGGGCATGGCCGTGCTCCGCCGGATGGCGGACAACATTGTGGACACCGCACGGGAAGGCGACTTGGCGGCGTACCTTGCCGCGGATCGTGACTTCCACGCCGAGCTCCTGCGCCACTCAGGCAACGCCCAACTTGTGGAGCTGGCAACATCCCTGCGGACCCGCACACGGTTATACGGTCTCAAGGCGCTCAGTGACAGCAACCGCCTGGCGGATTCGGCCAAGGAGCACCACGTCCTGCTGGACCTTATCGAAGCCGGTGACGGTCCGGCGGCTGAGGAATTGATGCACCGCCACATCGGCCACGCCCGCGGTCTCTGGGCAACGGGCGAGCAGGAGACACCGCCCGCTGGCTCGCAAACCACCAACAGGAAGCAAAAGACATGACCCCAGCCAGCGATGTGCTGGTCATCGGCGCCGGGGTGATCGGTGCTGCCACAGCCTATTTCGCCACGCAGCAGGGCCTCACGGTCACTGTCCTGGACAAAGGCCTGCCGGCAAGCGGCACGTCTTCGTCCTGCGAAGGGAACATCCTGGTTTCGGACAAGGAACTGGGCCCCGAACTGGAACTGACCCGCTACTCCCTCGGCGTCTGGCACAACGACCTTGCGGAGTACAAGAAACTGTGGGAGTTCGAGGCCAAGGGCGGGATCATCGTTGCCTCCCGCGAGAGCAGCCTAGCCTCCCTGCACCGCGTGATGTCCGCGCAATCCGGCTACGGCGTCGACGTCGAGGAACTGGACCGCGAGGCGCTCCGCGAAGCCGAACCGCACATTTCTCCCGAGGCGCTGGGCGGGGCGAGTTACCGGGAGGACTGCCAGGTCCAGCCGATGCTCGTGGCGGCTCATCTGGTCCGGCTGGCCCGCCAGGCCGGTGCCCGCTTCGTGGCCGACGCACCCGTCACCGGATTCCTGCGCGACGGCGACCGCGTCACCGGTGTCAGCTCGCCGCGGGGAGACTTCTCGGCCGGTGCGGTGGTGAACTGCACGGGCACCTGGGCCGGAGAACTCGCCGCCATGGCCGGAGTCAGCGTCCCCGTCCTGCCGAGGCGAGGCTTCGTTATGGTCACCGAACCGCTGCCGCCCATGGTCCACCACAAGGTGTATGCCGCAGAATACATCGACAACGTGGGCAGCTCCGATGCCGGTTTGCAGGCCTCTCCGGTAGTTGAGGGCACCCCCAGCGGCACCATCCTGATCGGTTCCACCCGCGAGCGCGTCGGCTTCGACCGAACGGTGAGCACTGAGGCCCTGGGCTTATTGGCACGGAACGCCGTGTCGCTTTTCCCGTTCCTCGAACGCATCAAGGCGATCCGGCATTACCACGGATTCCGCCCTTATTGCCCGGACCACCTGCCGGTTATTGGCCACGACGACCGTGCTCCCGGATTGTGGCACGCGGCCGGGCATGAAGGGGCGGGCATCGGACTATCGGCCGGCACGGGCAAGCTGCTGGCGCAGGCATTGGCTGGCCAGTCCCCGGACCTTGACCTGACCCCTTTCGCACCGGCCCGCTTTGGCGAGGAATTCAGCGGTGCGTCGACCACCGTTACAGAGCACACAGAGGAGGCCACCGCATGAACGCACACCATAACGCCTCGCCGCCCAGCAGCGCTGAAGACGCCGTAACCTTGACGGTCGACGGCCGTGTCCTCACGGCTGCACCAGGCCAGAGCGTCGGGGCCGCATTGGCCACCAACGGCATCACGGCGTGGCGCAGCACCAGGAAAAACGGGCGTCCCCGGGGGCTGTTCTGCGGCATCGGTGTCTGCTTCGACTGCCTGGTAGAGGTGGACGACGTGCCGAACCAGCGCGCCTGCCTGGTGGAAGCCTGCGACGGCATGCAGATCATTGGCACTTACCCACAGAACGAAAGGGGCCAGGCGTGAGCCCGGCCGGCAACCGCCCTGGCAACGACGGCGTGAACGCTGACGTCGCGGTGGTAGGCGCCGGTCCCGCCGGACTTGCCGCCGCCGTCGCAGCTGCCGAGGCCGGTGCCGCAGTCGCCGTCGTCGACGCCGGTTCCCAGCCGGGCGGCCAGTTCTGGCGACACCGGCCGGAGACGATCGTCCCCGAACCGGATGGCCGTGGGCACCACGGCTGGCGAACCTACGTGGACCTGCGGAGCCGCTTTGATGCCGCCCGGGCCGCCGGCCGGATCACCTACTTGCCGGGCCTGCAGGTGTGGATGGCCCAAAACTACGACGGCGGCTTCACGCTGCGCACGACGCCCACCGTAGCGGGGGTTCCCCCGCGGGACAATGGCTCCAGTGTCGCCCGTACCGTCGTCGCGCCTCGTTTGGTGCTCTGCCCGGGCGGCTACGACCGCCAGCTCCCCGTCCCTGGTTGGGAACTGCCGGGCGCCATGGCTGCTGGCGGGATCCAAGCCTTTATCAAAGGCAACGCTGCGCTGCCCGGGAAGCGGTTCGTCATCGCCGGTACCGGACCATTTCTGTTGCCCGTGGCGGCAGGTGTCGCCGAGGCCGGCGGACAGGTGCTTGCCGTGCTCGAGTCATCCTCCGGCTCTGCCTGGCTGCCACACCTTCGTGCCGCGGCGGGAGTGCCGGGCAAGGCCTTGGAAGGCGCCGAGTACGCATCAATCTTTGCCCGCCACCGCATTCCCTACCGGCAACGCAGCATCGTCACGGAAGTCCTCGGCACCAACCACGTGACCGGCGTGCGCACAGCCAAGGTCGATTCGGTTGGCCGGGTACGCCCCGGCACGGAGCGGATTTACCAGGGTGTGGACGTGGTGGGCTTCGGCTGGGGCTTCACGCCCCAAATGGAGCTCCCGTTGTCCCTCGGCGCGGAGACCCGTCTGGATGCGGACGGTTCGCTGGTGGGCGTCGTCGACGAGCATCAGCAGTCCAGCGTGCGGGGCCTCTACCTTGCCGGGGAGGTGACCGGCGTCGGCGGTGCGTCCCTGGCCGTATTGGAAGGACTCGCTGCCGGAACGGCGGCAGCCCGCGGCAGGGCACTTAGCAGCTCCAAAACAATGTGGCGGCACAGGAAATTTGCCCAAGCCATGCACAAGGCCCACCCGATTCCGCCGTCTTGGCAGGAATGGCTCACGCCGGACACCGCTGTCTGCCGCTGCGAGGAAGTCACAGCTGGCCAGATCGCGGACGCCCGCGACTTGCTGGACGCACGGGACGCACGCAGCCTCAAGTCCTTCACCCGTGCGGGAATGGGCTGGTGCCAAGGCCGCGTCTGCGGCTTCGCCACGGCCTGCCTTGGTGAAGGGACCGGAAACCAGGGGGCCGCGCCAAGCGTCGGGTCCCTCGCCGGTTCCGCCAAGCGACCGCTCGCTGCGCCCGTTGCCATCGGTGAATTGACTGCCCTCGCAGAGCCTGCGGAAACGAACCTCCAAACGAAAAAGAACTAACTCCCCACCAACCCGGAAGGAGATCGCAATGACCGCGACCACCCATACCGCCACAGCAAGTAACACCGCCCCAAGTCCCACCACCGACGCTGAGCTGGAAACCCTCCTGGCGGCTGCGCAATCCGCAGCGGCGCCACTTGCCGCCCTGCAACCGGCAGAACGCGCCAAGCTGCTCGACGCCGTCGCGGATGGCCTCGACACTGCCGCAGACCAGCTGGTTCCTGTTGCCCAACGCGAAACTCGACTCGCCGAAGCGCGTCTTCGTGGCGAGCTCAAACGCACAAGCTTCCAATTGCGCCTCTTCGGCGAAGTGCTCCACGACGGCAGCTACCTCGGCGCCAGGATCGACCACGCGGACGCGGACTGGCCCATGGGAGCGCCGCGACCGGACCTTCGGCGCATGCTGATACCGCTCGGACCAGTGGTTGTCTTCGCCGCCAGTAATTTCCCCTTCGCATTCTCCGTTGCCGGTGGCGACACAGCTTCAGCCTTGGCGGCAGGCTCTCCCGTGCTGTTGAAGGCCCACTCCGGCCACCCCGCGCTGTCCAAGCTGACCGCCGACGTCGTAGTCCGGGCCCTCGCAGCCGCCGGCGCACCTGACGGGACCTTCGCACTCATCACGGGAACAGCGGCAGGAGCGTCCGCGCTCCGCGATCCCAGGGTCAAAGCGGGTTCCTTCACCGGCTCCATCCCCGGCGGGCGGGCCCTGTTCGACATCGCTAGCTCACGTCCCCAGCCGATCCCCTTCTTCGGCGAACTCGGAAGCAACAATCCCGTTTTCGTGACCGAACGCGCAGCAGCTGAACGGGGCAAGGAAATTGCTGAGGGTTTCATCAGCTCGTTCACCATGGGCGCAGGCCAATTTTGCACAAAGCCCGGCACGCTGGTGGTCCCGGCTGGCTCGGACCTCGTAGAAGCGTTGCGGGAAGCCGCGCTGCCGTCCGCTGCGCCACTGCTCAATGACCGGATCCAGTCCGGCTACACCGAGGTCCTGCAGGAACTGGCCGCCAACCCGCGCATCACCGTCCTGGCGCAAGGCAAGGACCCCTTGGCGGACCCGCCCTCCCCGACTCTGCTGCTCACCACAGCCGCCGATGTCCTCGCCGAACCGCACGCGCTCCAAACCGAGTGCTTCGGTCCCACCTCCGTAGTGGTGACGTACGACGACGAGTCCCAGCTTCCGGCGCTCGCCGAAACTTTTGCGGGGCAGCTGACTGCAACCATCCAGGGAACCGAATCCTGCAGCGTGGAGGACCTGGTGGAAGTGCTAACCCGCAAGGCAGGCCGGGTGTTGTGGAATCAGTGGTCAACGGGCGTATCCGTGACGTACGCACAGCAGCATGGCGGCCCGTACCCCGCCACAACGGCAGCCGGCAGCACCTCGGTAGGAACCGCTGCCATCGAAAGGTTCCTCCGCCCCGTGGCCTACCAGGGCTTCCCGCAGCACCTCCTGCCGGAGGCCCTGCGCGAAGAGAATCCCTTGGGGGTGGCTCGATTGGTGGACGGACGGCTGGTGGACGATCGTAGGGTAAACGGACGGGAATCCTGATGGCCGTCGCAGGCGGTTGGCGGGCACTCGTCCGGCATGCCGCGTGGTGGCTGAGCCGCCGCGCTAGTGCCAGGGACCAAGGCCACCGGATCCTCAGGCGGCGTTTGGGTGCCAACGACCCGTATTGGTGGATCCTGGCCGGCGGCATCCATGTAAAAGGGACGGGCGGGTCCGCGCCTGCACTCCGCAGCCGTGACTAGGCCCGTGACTAGGCCGGATTAGCCGCCTGGCCGGCCGGTAGTTGAAGTGGCGTCAGTCCGGCGGGACTGCGATGTCGCGACTGCTAAGGCGTGACTGCTAAGGCGTGACTGCTATGTCGCCGGCAGCAGCCGGGCCTGGACGCGGAGGTACGCTTCCGTCTCGAGCTGGATCCGCCGGGTGAGCCGCTCCACTTTCTCCGCGGCCTCGTGGCTGACGGGCAGCCTGTCGCCCGGCCAGCTCGACGCCCTGTGGCACTCATCCAGTGCTTTTGCCAGTGCCTTGGCGAGGGCGTGGATCCTCCGCGAGTGCTCCACCAACTGCAGGTCCCTGTGTCGCTGGGGCGTGGGTTTGACGATGCGCACACCCCATCCGAAGAGTGCCCGGGTCTTTGACCCTATGGCCAACAACCTTCGCCCGATATGAATTCTTTCCATGGTGTGCACCGCCTCCCGGCACGGCCCCCAGCCGCTCCCCTGCCGTGGGACGCCCGGTGCTTAGACCGCCGTCCCTGAACTACTCATTTCGAGTGTCGCCAAGGAGGATCAACGTCGGCGCAAGGTTGGCACAGGATTCCGGCAAGATCTGCACAGGCTCCGCCGCGTCGCAAGCCAAGGTCCAAAGGACCTTGTACGGGCACAGAATGACGGCGACACCCCATCCGGAGTGCCGCCGTCGTTCTCTATTCAATAGAAGGTGGTAACGGCCAACTGGCCGCACTAACCGCCCTAGCTGGCCAACTGGGCCAGGGTTTCCCGCTCTGCCGCAATGGTGGTGTTCTCACCGTGTCCGGTGCGAACCACGGTGTCCTCCGGCAGAGTCAGCAGCCGTTCGCGGATGGACGTGAGGATTGTCGGGTAGTCGCTGTAGGACCTCCCCGTCGCACCCGGGCCACCATTGAAGAGCGTGTCGCCCGTGAAGACCGTGCCCAATTCCTCCACATAGAAGCATGTGGAGCCCGGCGAATGTCCCGGTGTGTGAATGGCCCGCAGCGTAGTCCCGCCCACTTCGAACTCGTCGCCGTCTGCCAGTTCGCGATCCGGAGCAGTGTCCGGGTAGACGTGCTCCCACAGGACCAGGTCTGCGGGGTTCAGGTAGATGGGAGCATTCACAGCATCCGCCACTGCCCGGGCAGCCCCGATGTGGTCGTTGTGGGCGTGGGTCATCAGGATGGCCAGGACCTTGCGGCCACGGACCTGGTTGATGATCGCCTCGGCGTCGTGCGGGGAATCGATAATTACGCATTCCTCGTCATTGCCCACAATCCAGACGTTGTTGTCCACATCCCAGGTGCCGCCGTCGAGCGAGAATGTGCCCGAGGTGACCAGGTTTTCAATAGTGGCGCCCATTACTGCACCACCGCCGGGTCGATCTCCACAACGGAGCGGAGGACCTTGCCTTCGTGCATCTTTTCGAAGGCCTCCTCCACTTGGTCGATGCCGATGCGTTCGGTGACAAAGGCGTCGAGGTCCAGGTTGCCCTGCTTGTAGTGCTGCACCAGCATCGGGAAGTCGCGGGAAGGCAGGCAGTCGCCGTACCAGGAGGACTTCAGCGAGCCACCGCGGCCAAAAACGTCCAGCAGCGGCAGCTCGAGCTTCATCTCCGGCGTCGGGACACCCACGAGCACAACGCGGCCAGCCAGGTCCCTGGCATAGAAGGCCTGCTTGTACGTCTCCGGACGTCCCACGGCTTCAATCACCACGTCCGCACCGTTGCCGCCGGTGAGGGCCCGGATGGCTTCCACCGGGTCCTGCTCGCGGGAGTTGACGCCGTGCGTGGCACCGAGGTTCTTGGCCATCTCGATCTTGTTGTCGTCAATGTCCACGGCAATGATCGTGGTGGCGCCGGCCAGCTTGGCGCCGGCGATCGCGGCGATGCCCACACCGCCGCAGCCAATCACGGCCACGGACTCGCCACGCTTGACCTCACCAGTGTTGATTGCCGCACCGATGCCGGCCATCACACCGCAGCCGAGCAGGCCGACGGCGGCCGGGTCCACCTCGTCGTCCACTTTGGTGCACTGCCCGGCGGCCACCAGTGTCTTCTCCGCAAAGGCCCCGATACCCAGCGCCGGCGACAGCTCGGTGCCGTCCTCGAGGGTCATCTTCTGGGTGGCGTTGTGCGTGTTGAAGCAGTACTGCGGCTGCCCCTTGGCGCAAGCGCGGCATTGGCCGCAGACAGCCCGCCAGTTCAGGATGACGCGGTCGCCGGGAGCCACTTCAGTGACGTCCGGCCCCACGGCGCTGACCACACCGGTCGCTTCGTGACCCAGCAGGATGGGGAAATCGTCTGTAATTCCACCCAGCTTGTAGTGGAGGTCCGTATGGCACACACCGCAGGTGAGGATGTCCACCAAGGCTTCGCCCGGACCAGGTTCCGGCACCAGGATGGTCTCCACCGTAACGGGAGCGTTCTTCTCCCTGGCGACGACCGCTTGAACTTTGTGAACCATGTTTGCTGTGTTCCTTTCGTGGACCCCAAGGCCCTTCGGCAACAACACCCGTTGCCACCATAGCTGACCGGTTTGGGTGCTGCCTTCTCAGTCCACCGAGCGAACAGGTGCATGACGCCCGGGCTTCTCCGAAGTCCCGACGGCGGGCTGCTGGCTTCCCTGGCCGACGGCGGCACCGCGGTTTTCAAACCCGACGGCGGCGGGCTGGCTTTCCCGCCCGATGGTTGCCGAAACAGTGGCCGGATGGGTTTCCCGCCCAAAGTCTCCGGAGTCCCCGTAGTCTCCGGAATCGCCGGAGGCCTGGTGGGCCGCGACGGATGCCGCATGTTCGGCTAGGACGCCGGTCTGGTGCCGGATCTTGAGGCGGTAAAGCAGGACCCCGCCAATTGCGACTGCTCCGACAAAGAGGACGCCGCCCCACTGGAGGTACCACTCGAACGGCGGCACGGAGTTGTAGATTTCCTGCCGCGGCCAGATCAGGTTCAGCGTCATGCCCCCGCCCCACAGGACGGCGAGGATGTTGACCAGCACTCCCCATTTGCCCAGGCTGAAGCCCTCCTCGGAGGAGCCGTCGCGGATGGGCCACTTCCTAAGGAACCGTTGACGGAGAAGCGGCACCGTGACCAGCAGGTAGGACAGGTAGATCAGGACGATGCTGATGCTGGACACGATGGTAAAGATGGCCGGCTGCATGACATTGACGATGAGCGGGAGAACGGCCAGGACACCAATAACGATCGCAGCCACGGTGGGTGTCCGGCGGACGGGGTCCACTTTGCTGAGCTGGCGGCTGAACGGGAGGTTGTTGTCCCGGGCCATCGCAAACATCATGCGGATTGCGGCGGCGTGGACTGCCAGCGTGCAGACCACCACGGCCACAACAATGCAGACCAGGAACGCCTTGCCAAAAGGTCCGCCCAGGACGGAGAGCACGATGTGCTGCAGGCCGCCGTCGGCAGCTCCAATCTTGGGGTCACTGAGGTCCGGAGCGGCCAGAATGCCACCCAGCAGGAGCAACCCGCCCAGGAGGAAGGACGCCGTGACGGCACGGATGATGGCCTTCGGTGCAGTGCGCTTTGGATCCTTGGTTTCTTCGCCCAAAGAACTGGCGGTGTCGAAGCCGTACATGACGTAGCCAGAGGCCATGGCGGCGATAAGGAATACTCCCAGGAAGCCCATGGGGTTTTCCTCCCCATAGCCCGTGGTGTCGAGCAGGACTTCAGGGCCGCGCACGGCATTCCAAACGAGCGCAACGATCAGCAACACCGCGGCTATCAGTTCCACGAACACACCGATGCTGTTGATCATGGTCATCAGCTTCACGCCGAATGCGTTGATGAGGGTGGAGATGCCGATCATGATGCTGGCCAGCAGGACCCCGTTCATCGCGAAGTCGAACTGCCCGGTCCCGTCCCCCACCATCTGGAATCCGGACCACAGCTGCGGAAGGGTGATCTGCAGCGCCAGGGCAACTGACCCGAGCGCCACAATGGACGAGATCAGCAGCAGCCATCCCGCCAGCCAGGCCCAGGTACCGGAAGCAAGCCGCTTGGCCCAGTTATAGACGGAGCCGGCCACCGGGTAGCGGCCAGCGAGTTCAGCAAAACAAAGCGCGACCATAAGTTGGCCGACGAAAACCATGGGCCAGGACCAGGCGTAGGCCGGTCCGGCAGTGGAAAAACCAAAGTAGAACAGTTGAAAAACGCCGGTGAGGATGGAGATGTAGCTGACCCCTGCGGCAAAACTGGCAAACTTGCCGATGCTGCGGTCCAGAGTCTGGGCATAGCCAAACTCGTCCATTCCGCTGGAATCAGCACTCTTTCTGGGTTCTAACATCTGAGCTCCTGAAGTGAATAGCACGATGGTGGCCCGCCCCCATGGGGCGGGCGTGGTCCTCGGACGGGAACGCGCACCCATTGGTATGTGCGCGTACCCGGCCGTTTTCCCCCTTGGTAGTGCCTAGCCGGTAATACCCGAGCTAGCCGTGCGTCGTGCCCGACGCTGAAGAGCCAAACCAGCCGCTGGGCGCAGGCTGGATGTTCTGCCAGATGTGTTTAGCCTCGCGGTATTCGTTGAGGCCGGCGCTGCCAAGTTCACGGCCAATGCCGGACTTGCCGAAACCGCCCCACTCCGCCTGCGGTACGTACGGGTGGTAGTCGTTGATCCACACCGTCCCGTGACGGAGGGCGCCCGCGACGCGCTGCGCCTTCGACGCATCCGCGGTCCAGACCGCCCCCGCCAGGCCGTATTCCGTGTCGTTGGCGATTGCGATGGCCTCGGCTTCACTCCGGAAGGTTTCCACGGTCAGCACCGGACCGAAGGACTCCTCACGCACCACGCTCATGCCCGAGCGACAGTTCCCGAGCACGGTGGGCGGGTAGAAAAAGCCGTCCGCGAGCACGCCGTCCTCGGGGATGTAGCCGCCGCACAGCAGCTCGGCACCCTCCGCGATGCCGGCCTGGACGTAGGCGTGGACCTGCTCACGGTGCTTGGCCGAAATGAGCGGGCCAGTTTCTGCCTCGGGATCAAAGGGGCCGCCCATCCGGATCTTCTTTGCCCGTTCCACTACCTCGGTAACAAAGCGCTCCGCGATGGCTTCCTCGACAACCAGCCGGGCCCCGGCAGAGCAGACCTGGCCGGAGTGCAGGAAGACTGCGGTCAGGGCGTTGTCGACGGCGGCGTCCCAGTCCGCATCCGCGAAGACGATGTTCGGGTTCTTTCCGCCGAGCTCAAACGCGACGCGCTTCACCGTGTCCGCGGCGGCCGCCATGATGGTCTGTCCAGTGGCCAGGCTTCCAGTCATGGAGACGAGGTCCACCCGCGGGTCCGAGCTCAGCACCGGCCCCACCTTGGAACCCTTTCCAGTGACCAGGTTCGCGACACCGGCGGGAACCCCCGCCTCTGCCAGTGTTTCCATCAGCAGGATGGAGGTCGACGGCGTCAGCTCGCTGGGCTTTAGCACGAAGGAGTTTCCTGCGACGAGAGCCGGAGCCACCTTCCAGGCGGCCTGGAGGAGCGGATAGTTCCACGGCGCGATGAGGCTGCACACACCGAGCGGTTCGTAAACCACGCGGCTGATGGCATTCGGCCGGCCCGTGTCGATGACCCGGCCGGCATCAAGGCCTGCCACCTTGCCGTAGTAGCGGAAGCACGCGGCGATGTCGTCAATGTCGTATTCGGCCTCGACAAGGCGCTTGCCTGTGTCCAGCGACTCGGCCCGGGCGTAAATCGCCTTGTCCCGCTCAAGCAGCCCGGCGATGCGGAGCAGTACCTCACCGCGTTCGAGGTCCGTCATCCGGCGCCACGGGCCGCCGTCGAACGCGGCCCGGGCACTGGCTATCGCCCGCTCCGCGTCCTCGACGGTGGAGGAGGCAACAACAGCCACCTCACGTCCGTCCGCCGGACAGCGCACGACTGTCGTGCCGCCGTCGGAGGCTTCCTGCCAACTACCGTCGATGAAGATGCCGCGGACGGTCTTCGTCTCGGTTTCCGTTATGGTCATCGCCTTAGCCCCTTACTGCCTGGCCGCTTGCGGACTTGCCGCGCACTGAGTTGTCCCTCTCCAGCGGGGAGATTCCGTGGCGGTAGAACTCGGTGTGCTGTGCGGCCAGCGGGGTCTTGCCAAGGATCAGGTCCGAGGCGCGCTCGGCCATCATCATCACCGGGGCGTAGATGTTGCCGTTGGTGACGTAGGGCATCGCGGAGGCGTCCACGACGCGCAGGCCCTTGGTGCCGTGCACGGACATGTCCAGCGGGTCGACCACGGCCATGGGATCGGACGCCGGCCCCATCTTGGCGGTACAGGACGGGTGCAGTGCGGTTTCGGCATCCTCGGCCACCCAGTCGAGGATTTCCTTGTCCGTCCGGACACCGGGGCCGGGAGAGATCTCGCCGCCGTTGAACGGGGCCATGGCGGACTGGCCGAGGATGTCCCGGGCGATATGGATGGCTTCCACCCATTCGCGGCGGTCCTGGTCAGTGGAGAGGTAGTTGAAGATCATGGACGGGTGGACAGTGGGATCCGTGGACTTGATCTTGAGGCTGCCGCGGGCGTCAGAGTACATGGGTCCGATATGCACCTGGTAGCCGTGCTTCGCGTCGGCCTTCTGGCCGTCGTAGCGGACAGCCACCGGGAGGAAGTGGAACATTAGGTTGGGGTAGGCCACGTCCTCGTTGGAGCGGACGAAGCCGCCGCCTTCGAAGTGGTTGGTGGCCGCGGGTCCCTTGCGTCCGAATAGCCATTGCATGCCGATCCACGGCATGCGCCAGACGTCGAGGGCCGGCTGCATGGACACTGGCTGGGTGCAGGCGTGCTGGATGTACACCTCGAGGTGGTCCTGCAGGTTCTCGCCGACGCCGGGCAGGTTGACCACCGGGTTGATGCCGAGGGACTTCAGGTGCTGGGCGTCGCCCACGCCGGAGAGCTGCAGCAGTTGCGGGGTGTTGATGGCGCCGCCGGAAAGAATGACCTCACCCGCGTTGACGGTGTGGAGCTTGCCGTTGCGGCGGTAAGTGACGCCCGTGGCAACGTTGCCCTTGAATTTGACCTTGGTGACGAAGGCCCGGGTGAGGACCTCAAGGTTGTGCCGGCCGAAGTTGGGGCGAACGTACGCACGGGACGCGGAGAGCCGCTGGCCCTTGTGGACGTTGCGGTCGAAGGCCGCAAAGCCCTCCTGCCGGTAGCCATTGACGTCGTCCGTCAGGGGGAATCCGGCTTCCTGGGCTGCCCTAAAGAAGGACTGGAAAAGCGGGTTGGTGGCCGGGCCTCGCTCGAGCACCAACGGACCCGAGTGACCACGCAGTTCGTCGTCCGGATCGGCTGCCAGCGCGTTCTCCATGCGGTTGAAATAGGGAAGGCAGTGGGCGAAGTCCCAGGTTTCCATGCCTGGATCCGCTCCCCACCGCTCGTAGTCGAGGGGGTTTCCGCGCTGGAAGATCATGCCGTTGATGGAACTCGAGCCACCAAGGACCTTGCCGCGGGCGTGGGCGATCCGACGTCCGTGCATGTACGGCTCGGGATCCGACTGGTAGCGCCAGTCATAGAAGGGGTTGCCGCTGGGGAAGGTGAGGGCCGCGGGCATCTGGATGAAAAGATCCCACGGGAAGTCGCTGCGGCCCGCTTCAAGAACCAGGACGCTGTGCGTTCCGTCGGCGCTCAGGCGGTTGGCCAGAACGGAACCGGCGCTGCCGCCTCCTACGATGACGTAGTCATAGCTGGTTTCTGTCATGCTGCAAGGTCTCCTTGTACATCGTGAGGAACCCACCGGTCTGACTCGGCAGGTCCCTTTCGAGAAGCTCGTTGGGGTGCACCGCGTTCGGTTTTGCCCTCGGCGTGCGATTGCGTTATATGCAACGCGGTGCGCATGGCGCGTACTAATGAATATGACAGTCGTCACAGCAGAGTGTCAATAGATTCGTCCAGCAAGACGAAACGGCATTTCGTCCGGACAGTACAGTAAAAATCACAACTGAGTTGTGCTAAATGCAACTAGAGCGCAGCTTCAACTTACCAACGGGGCCGAGGTCCACCATCCCGTCCACCATTCCCACGCCCCATCCACCGTCCCCACCCCTCGCGAGATGGCATTTGATGGCAATGTTTCGGCGAAACATTGCCATCAAATGCCATCTCGCGCGCGCCTGGGCGGGCTTCTAAAACAACCATTGACTGTGGCTGGCATCACCACCTAATCTGAAGCAACCATGTTGCATTCCTTGCAACCCTAAGAATCATTGGTGGATACCATGAGTAACGAAACTTCCTCCCCTTCAGCCCTTGCAGGCACCTCGGCAGCGGAGTCACATATCGTCGATGGCAGCAGCGTCGCGCCAGAACATATGCCGCATGATCGCATCGTGGACAGGCACATCGCTCCGGATCCGACGACGGCCACCAGCAAGGACACCCGGCGCCGGGTCATCATGGCCAGCTTCATCGGCAACTTCGTTGAGTGGTTCGACTACGCCGTCTACGGATACCTGGCCGGAATCATCTCCTCCGTCTTCTTCCCTGAGTCGGACCGCCAGACCGCTCTGCTGGCCACCTTCGGCGTCTTCGCCATCTCCTTCTTTATCCGTCCCTTGGGCGGTTTCGTCTGGGGACATCTCGGCGACCGGTTGGGCCGCCGGAAAGCACTGTCGCTTTCCATCGTCATCATGTCGGTCGCCACGTTCTGCATTGCCCTGATACCCGGCTACGCGACCATCGGCTTCCTCGCCCCGCTGTTGCTGCTGCTGGTCCGCGTGGTCCAAGGTTTCTCCGCAGCCGGCGAGTATGCCGGAGCCTCCGCCTTCCTGGTGGAGTACGCTCCGGCCAACCGCCGTGGTGCCTATGCCGCCGTCGTACCTGCCAGTACGGCAGCCGGACTGCTGCTCGGTTCGCTGTTGGCGGCGCTGCTCAGCAGTGTGCTGAGCAGCGAACAGCTGCACGATTGGGGCTGGCGGCTGCCGTTCCTCCTCGCCGCCCCCATGGGCCTGATCGGCCGGTACATTCGGACAAAACTTGAGGACACCCCGGCGTTCCGGTCCCTCGCCGAGCAGGACATACCGGTCAAGGTCCCCACGCTGGCCATGTTTACCACGTACCGCAAGCAGCTCATCATCGCGGCGGGCGCTGTACTGCTCAACGCCGTCGGTTTCTACGTAATCCTCAGCTACATGCCGACGTACCTGTCCGAAGAACTCAATTTCGGCGCAGCCGAGTCGTTCCTGGCCACCACCATCGCACTGGCCAGCTACATCGGCTTCATCTTCCTGACGGGCCTTGCCTCGGACAGGTTCGGCCGCAAGCGCATGCTTATCACGGCGTCGATTCTCTTCATGGCGCTGACGGTCCCCGCGTTCATGCTGCTGGACACCGGAAGCTTCGCCGTCATTGTCCTAGTGCAGGTCCTCCTGGGCGGAATGCTCACGCTCAATGACGGCACCCTCCCCAGCTTCCTGGCCGAAATCTTCCCCACCACCGTCCGCTACACCGGCTTTGCAGTGAGCTTCAACCTCTCCAACGCCCTCTTCGGTGGAACGGCACCGTTTATGGCCACATTGCTTATCGGCCTCACGCAGTCCAAGCTCGCGCCGGGCTGGTACCTCGTGGCGGCCTCCCTGATCTCCCTTGTCGCAGTCCTGTTCACCGCGGAAACATCCCGCAAGCCCCTGCAACAAGACTGAATCCACGCAACACCCATTGAAAGGAACACACCCCATGACCGTCGTCGACACAACTCCCCAGAACGAAGCCGCAGACGTTTCCCGCCTCGAGCGCCTCAAGGTGCTCCACAACGGACAGAAGCTGCCGCTGACGTTCTCCGACGCCGAGTTCGAACGCCGCCTGGCAGGCATTCGCCGCATCATGGCCGAAAAGCAGTTGGACGCCGTTGTCCTCACCAGCTACCACTCCATCAAGTACTACTCCGATTTCCTCTTCACCTACTTCGGACGCCCATACGCAATGGTGGTCACCGCTGAGGACACGGTCACCATCACGGCCAACATCGACGCCGGCATGCCCTGGCGCCGCAGCTACGGGGACAATCTGGTGTACACCGACTGGCGGCGGGACAACTTCATCCACGCGATCCAGGAATCCCTGCGCTCCCGGGGCGTGAACGTTCGCCGCCTGGGCGTCGAGGACGACTCCCTCCCGCTGGATAACCGCAACAAAATCCAGGCGGCCTTCGAATCCGCGGCATTGGTGGACGTTGCCCGGGCGGCCATGCGGCAGCGCATGATCAAATCCGCCGAGGAGATCGAAGTCATCAAGCACGGCGCCCGAATCGGCGACTTGGGCGGCGAGGCCATCCGCAACGCCATTGCCGAAGGCATCACGGAATACGAAGTGGCCCTCATCGGCACGGAAGCCATGGTGCACGAAATCGCACGGACTTTCCCGGACTCGGAAATCCGCGACACCTGGGTCTGGTTCCAGTCCGGCATCAACACCGACGGCGCCCACAACTGGGCAACCACCCGGAAAATCCAGAAGCACGACATCCTCTCGCTGAACTGCTTCCCCATGACCTCGGGCTACTACACGGCGTTGGAACGCACCCTGTTCTACGGCGAACCGGATGCCCGCTCGCTGGAATTGTGGAACATCAACGTCGAAGTGCACCGACGTGGACTCGAACTCATCAAACCGGGCGCCGTCTGCAAGGACATCGCCGCGGAGCTCAACGAGATCTACGTCTCCCACGGCCTGCTCGCCAACCGCACCTTCGGATATGGCCACTCCTTCGGGGTCCTGAGCCACTACTACGGCCGCGAGGCCGGACTCGAACTGCGCGAGGACATCGACACCGTCCTGGAGCCCGGGATGGTGGTCTCCATGGAACCGATGATCACCGTGCTGGACGGCCAGCCCGGCGCGGGTGGCTATCGCGAGCACGACATCCTGGTGGTTGGTGAAGACGGAGCCGAGAACATCACCAAGTTCCCGTTCGGCCCGGAACACAACATCATCGGCGCCTAGCGCCGCGGTCATCAGTAACGGCCCGACGGCGGACGGCACCTCAGCTGCCGGCCGTCGTCGGGCCTTCCTCCGCCATGGCGGGTCCCAGGGGATGGCGCCACAGGTGCAAACCTGGGGCCGTCCATGAGGAAAGATGGTGGGCACTATGACTCCCCGAGAAACCACAGACATCCCAGCCGCCCAGGGCGATACCAAGGGCGCGTCCGTCATTGTGAATGCCATTGCTGTCCTCAGGAGCTTCTCCAGTGAGGAGCCGTTGCTGGGCGTCACCGAGATTGCGGGTCGGATCGGGATGCATAAGAGCAGTGTGTCCCGCATCCTCGCTACCCTTGAGCAGGAAAACCTTGTGGAAAGGGACCCGGAAACCCGCCGTTACCGGCTGGGCCTTGGCCTGATCGCTGTGGCCGGGCCCCTGCTTGCTGAGCTGGACGAGCGTCGCGTCGCCTATCCAGTGCTGCGCGAGCTGAGTGAACGGACCGGGGAAACCAGCGCGCTGATGGTGTGGAACAACAACGAGTCCATGTGCGTGGAGCAAATCCCCAGCCGGCATCAGGTCAAGCACACGGCCCCGCTGGGAGCACGATACCGTGAGGCGCTCAGCTCATCGGTGCAGGTGTTCCTTGCCGCCGAGGATCCGGACAGGGTGCGGGCCCTCCTTCGCAGTGGGGCGATCAGTATGCCGGGCCTGGACGATGCCGGTTTGGACGCATACCTGCAGCGGTTGGGGGAGGTTGCCCAGCGGGGCTGGGCGGTCAACTACGGCGAGACGTCGCTTGACGAAGTTGGCGTTGCCTCTCCGGTGTACGACCACCGCGGCAACGTTGTGGCGGCCGTGCTCATTCCGGCGCCACGCTTCCGGGTCTCCCCGGAAACCCTGCAATCCCTGGCCGAAGCTTGCGTGGCCGCCGCCCGCAACGTCACACAGCGGCTGGGCGGCCGCGCCCCACACTAGGGATACAAGCTGTACTCAACCTCATAGCCGGCTCTTATCCGGCCACGACCTCCAGCGCCTCCTCGACGCTGTCCACCAGGAAGATGCGGTCCGCCATGTCCCGCCCTTCGGCAAGTCGTTGCAGCATGGGCCACGCCGGATACCGTTGCTGCCAGTGCTCCTTCCCCACCAGAACCATCGGCGTGATCTTTTCCGGCGCACCGTAGTAGTTCTCGCACGCGTCCTGGAAGATCTCCTGCACCGTTCCCGCCGATCCGGGAAGGAACACGGTTCCGGCATTGCACAGCTGCAGTAGGATCGCCTCGCGAACGGAGTTGGCGAAGTACTTGGCAATGTGCGAGGCAAAGAGGTTTGGTGGCTCGTGCCCATAGAACCAGGTGGGGATTCCCAGTGATTCCGTCCCGCCCGGGTACCGTTCCACCACGCGCTCAGCGGTCCTCGCCCAGGCAGTCACCGACGGCCTGAAGCCTGGCACCGCGGAGAGCTCCACCAACTGCGAGCGGAACTCGGTTTCGGGCAGGACGCTGAGATAGGCCCCTGCATTCGCTGCTTCCATGGAGCCGGGGCCACCACCCGTGGCCACCGTGAACCCTGCGAGCGCCAATAGCCTGCCCAGCCAGGCTGCGGCAGCAAAGTCGCCGCTGTCGCGCGGTGCCGCGTGCCCACCCATGACTCCCACCAATCGGGCTCCAGCCCAGCCGTTCCCAAGGAGCTCCTCGAGGGCATTACCAATAGCGTGATCATGTAGTGCCGCGGCCAGCGTGGCGTCCAGGCTTGTCCGCTGCCCAGGCAACATGCTCCAGTGGTAAACCCTTGCGTCGGGAGTGGATTCGTACTCCTTCGCGCGAATGTCCGTGTATAGCTCGGCCGCGCTGTAGAGGCTGCCGCGGTAAGGGTTGAACGGGATGCCCCTAAGCTTGGGGAAGATCAACGCCCCACGGCTGCGCAGCGAGTCCTCAACGGCGTCGTCGTCGAATGTGCAGCCGAGAAAAATGGCCCCTTGGGCATCCAGGTTATTAAGCTGGGCGGTCCGGCCTCGGAGATCCAGCGACTGGGCATGCCATCCGTGCATCGACCATGCTCCGGCACCGACCAGCCTGTCGAAATGTTCCACGCTCTCGACGTCGAGGGTTCGGGGGCTGGGATTGAGTGCGCCGGACGGATTCATGGACCAAGACTAGCCACCACGGCAGAATGTACCTATGGCCGCGATTCCCCGGATCGGCATCCCCGTCCGGCTCAGCAATCCTGAGGGCGCCGACGCCCGGGTAGGCAAAGCCCACCGGATGTTCAGTGCCATTGTGGACCTGGTGCGCGATGTCGAAGCGGAGCCGGTACCGCTTGGAGGTCCGGCGGACAACGGGCAGCTTCAGGCCACCGTCAAAGGACTCGACGGCGTGCTTCTTCCCGGCGGAGGCGACCTGAATCCGAGGCTCTACGGCCAGGAGCCTGTGGAGACCTGCTATGACGTCAATCCGAAGCAGGACGAACTGGACCTCGCGGTGGCCCGTGCGGCGCTCGGCTCGGACGTGCCGTTGCTGGGCATTTGTCGCGGACATCAGCTCGTCAATGTGCTCTACGGCGGAACCTTGATCCAGGACATCCCCCAAAGCAGCGTGGTGCACAGGAGCCCCCCGCCGGGCTCACCCGCGGCAGGCATGCAGGCTACCAAGGACACCTGGGCGTGGCACGACGTCGAACTTTCCGCAGGGTCCCGCATGGCGGGCCTCTATAAGCGCCGGCTGGACAGCGGCCTCACCGTCACCGTCGCGTCGGGCCACCATCAGGCGGTCGACGACGTCGGGCCAGGCCTGGTGGTCACGGCAGTCGCGGACGACGGCACCGTGGAAGCCCTTGAGGATCCGGAGCGGTGGGTGGTCACCATGCAGTGGCACCCTGAAGCAGCGCAGCCATCAGCCGCGCAGAGAGTGGAACCGTTTGCCGCGTTTGTCGACGCGTGCCGGGAACGGATGTAGCGGCCACCTCTGGCACTCAGGCCCTTTCCGCCGTCGGGCTCTGTCTTTCCCCGAGGCGTGGTGCCCTTGACCGGGCACGCGGCACTGCTATGATCAAAAAGGCAGTATGTCCTATCAAACGTACAATAGCGGACAAAGGCGGCGCGGAGGGCATTACCACGGCGATCAGCCGCGCACGCCGCCTCAGGCACTAGGGAGAGCCCATGGCGAATCAATTCAGTCTCAATATCGATCGCAACTCCCCTGTGCCGCTCTATCATCAGGTCGTCCAGGGCATCGAAGCAGCCATCCACAGCGGACTGCTGGAACCCGGCAGCCGTTTGGACAATGAGATCGACCTAGCCGCACAGTTCAACCTGTCCCGGCCCACCATGCGCAAGGCGATGGATGAGCTGGTCCGCAGCGGCCTCCTGGTCCGGAAACGCGGCGTCGGAACTCAGGTTGTTTCCAGCCAGGTCCGCCGGCCGTTGGAACTGTCCAGCCTTTACGACGACCTCCGCAACAACGGCAAGCAGCCCACCACAGAAGTGCTGAGCTTTGACCACGTCGCTGCGGATGCGGCCACCCGTACCGCCCTGCAGCTGCCGGAAGGCGCCACGGTCTACCACTTCACCCGGCTCCGCAAAGTGGGTGGAAAGCCGCTGGCCCTGATGGAGAACTGGGTCCGGGACGACATCATCCAAATGGACAAGGACATGCTCTCCCAAGAGGGCATGTACTCCATCCTTCGGCGCGGCGGCGTGAATTTCCGCCTCGCTACCCAGCGGATCGGTGCCATGATCGCCAACGATTACCAGGCGCCGCTGCTGGAAACGGAAGTGGGTTCTGCCCTTGTGACCATGGAACGCACCGCTGTGGATGACACGGGACGCCTGGTGGAAACTGGCCAGCATGTTTACCGGGCCGACCAATACAGCTTCGAAATGACACTTGTACAGCGCTAAACAATAGGGAAATAGCGCTAAACAGTCGCTAAACAGTAAGGAATAAGCACTTATGGCCAATTGGGTCTATCCCTTGGGAACCGCAGCCGACGGCGACTGGGACATCTCGCTCGGAACCTCCGACTCCGCGCTCGCCGTTGACGGCTGGGCCCACACGGGGCTGAAGGTCGCCACGCTAAGTGCCGGCGCCGCCGTCGAACTCCCGGCAGCAACCGAAGAGCGGATCGTAGTGCCGCTCAATGGCGCCTTCACGGTGGAGGTCGACGGCGTCAAGCACCAGCTTGCCGGACGGCAGTCCGTTTTCCATGGGCCGAGCGACGTCCTGTACAGCGGCGTTGGAAAGGCCGTCACCATTTCCTCCGCCGACGGCGGTAGGGTGGCCGTCGCGACGGCTCCGGCCAAGGAGGCCTACCCAACCCGCTTGGTCAGTGCGGCCGAAACTCCTGTGGAGCTGCGCGGCGCGGGCAACTGCTCGCGACAGGTCCATAACTTCGGTACCCCAGCCACCCTGGAGGCAGACCGTTTCATCGTGTGCGAGGTCCTGACGCCGGCCGGGAACTGGTCGTCCTACCCGCCGCACAAGCACGATGAGGAGAAGGACGGAGAGACGCAGCTGGAGGAGATCTACTACTTCGAGACACGCGTGGCGGAGGAATCGGGTGCCCCGGCCGATGCGGACGCGATCGGTTACCAACGCGTCTACGCCTCAGACGAGCGGCCCATTGACGTCGCCGCGGAAGTCCGCACCGGCGACGTTGTGCTGGTTCCCTACGGCTGGCACGGGCCCGCGATGGCTGCGCCAGGATACGACATGTACTACTTGAACGTTATGGCGGGGCCGGGCCCTGTCCGCGAGTGGCTCATCAGCGACGATCCTCACCATGGCTGGGTCCGTCAGTCCTGGGACGCACAGCAGATCGACGCGCGCTTGCCGTTCTCCGGCTAGAAAGCGAATGACTGGGCGGGCTCCCCCAACGGAGCCCGCCTAGTTTTTTAGCCGGCTTCGCGAACGTGCGGCTACAGCGCGGGAGCTTTCACATCGTCCAGCCAGTCGCGTAGCGAGTCGCCAAGCTCGGGCCGTTCCAGGGCGATGGTAATCACGGCTTTGATGTAGCTGAGCTTGTCGCCCGTATCGAAACGCCGTCCCCGGAAAATGACGCCGTAAACGCCAGCACCCTCGCCCTGCGAAGCCGCGAGTTCCTGTAGCGCGTCGGTAAGTTGGATCTCCCCTCCCCGGCCCGGAGGCGTGTCCTCCAGGATGTCGAAGATCCTTGGGTGCAGCACGTACCGGCCGATCACTGCCAGATTGGACGGCGCCGACCCGGGCTCAGGCTTCTCCACGAGCCCTTGGACCTTCACGTAATCGCCCGACCCTACGGAAACGACGTCGGCGCAGCCGTAGGCGCTGATTTCCTCCGGTGAAACTTCCATAAGCGCCACGACGGAGCCGCCCGTCTCCTCCTGGACGCGGGTCATTGTGGCGAGGACTTCATCTTCCTCGTGGATCAGGTCGTCGCCCAGCAGCACAGCGAACGGTTCGTCTCCCACGTGGCTGCGGGCCCGAAGCACTGCGTGTCCCAGCCCTTTCGGGTCGCCCTGTCGCACAAAGTGGATGTCTGCCAGGGAAGAAGCCTCCCGAACCGCCGCGAGCTTCTGGTGGTCTCCCTTGGCTTCGAGTGTCTGTTCGATAAACGGCACACGGTCAAAGTGGTCTTCGAGCGGACGCTTGTTCCGTCCCGTAATCATCAGTACGTCGCGCAGGCCCGCCCTGACAGCTTCTTCCACTACGTATTGGATGGCGGGTTTATCCACCACCGGCAGCATTTCCTTGGGAGTGGCCTTGGTGGCCGGGAGAAACCGGGTTCCAAGACCCGCTACCGGAATTACTGCCTTGCGCATAGTGCCCCCATTCAGTTGTTTGTCGTAAGGCGACGCTACCCCAGGGATATGGCCGGAATGTAAACCGGGTGGAACAAATGTAAAAAAACGGCCGACGTTGGGCCCCTACATTTCTTTTGGGAAATAGGGGCCCGACGCCGGCCATTATCTGGTGTTGCGTTATGCAGAAACCTTACGAATGTATTGGTTCATGGTTTCCAGCTGGTACCGCGAGACTTCTTCATTATTCTCATTCTCGGCGAAGACGCTGGAGACCATCACGGTGTTCTCCTTGTCCAGGAAGCCAATCTCATGCAGGCCGCCGAAGAATTCGTCCCAGTTGACGTCGCCGTCGCCGATTTTGAGGTGCTGATGCACGCGGACAGCATTGCCTGGCGGGTTGGTGATATAGCGCAGGCCATGGGACGCGTGGTGGTTCATCGTGTCGGAAACGTGGACCAGCCGCAGCTTGTCGCCTGCAGCCCGCATGATTTCCAGTGGCTTGTTCCCCATGTGGTAGGTGTGCGAGGCAACGTACACCATCCCGATGTTGGGCGAGTTCACGCCGCGGATCACACGGAGCGCGGCCAGGCCGTCTTCCACGAAGTCGTCCGGGTGCGGATCAATCAGGACATCCAGTCCTTCGCGCTCGATGATCGGCAGCAATTCCTCCATGGAGCGGTAGAAGGCACGCTCGGATTCCTCCGCCTTCTCCGGCCGACCGCTGAACTCGGTGTTCATGGTCTTCACGCCGAGGTCAACGGTGATCTGGATGGCACGCTTCCAGTAGCGGACTGCAGCTTCGCGGGCATCCTCGTCGGGCCCGGACCAGCGCAGCACAGGGAGCACCGATGCAATCTCGACGTCGGCGTCCTTGCATGCCTTCTTCAGCTGGCCGACCAGCTCGTCGTCAGCTTTCGGGTGGTTGAAGAACGGGATGAAGTCCGCATGCGGAGTCATCTGCAGGTATTTGTAGCCGAGGTCCGCAGCCACGCGGGGAAATTCCAGGAGGCTGTGGCTGTGGTGGAACGGTGTGGGATCCAGGGCAATCTTCATTTGGAGGCTCCTAGGCGTAGAGTTCCGGCTTGGAATTCAACTGGACCTTGACCTTCTCGCCCGACTTCTGGGCTTCGACGCCGGCCTCGCAGCAGGCTGCGGTGGCGTAGCCGTCCCACGCGGTCGGGCCGCCAATCTCGCCGCGACGGGCAGCATCCACCCATGCCTGGACTTCCACGTCGTAAGCCGCGCCGAAACGTTCCTCGAAGCCGGGAGTGACCTTTCCGCCCCAACGGCCTGCCGAACGGACGTACGGACCGCCGTCGCCGCCGATGCTAACGATTCCGTCCTCGAAGCTGGCCTGCGTGGCCACCTCGTAGCCGAATTTGGCGTTCACGTAGATCTCGACGTCGGCAAGGACCCCGGATTCGGTCTCGATCAGGACGTGCTGCGGATCGTGCTGGCCTTCGGGAGCGTTCCTGGTCGGCTTGCCCAGACGGACCTGGACGGACGTGATTTCCTCACCGGTGAAGAAGCGGATGGCATCGAATTCGTGTACCACCGAGTCGTTGATCAGCATCTCGTTGGTGAAGCCGGCCGGCGTGCTTGGGTTGCGGTGCTGGTGGTGCAGCATCAGCAGTTCACCGAGTTCTTGGTCCCGAATGACCGAACCCAGCGATGCGTATTCAGCGTCGAAGCGGCGCATAAAGCCCACCTGGATGCGCTTGCGTCCCAGTGCGACCTCCGCCTGGACTACCTTCCAGGAGCTTTCGGCATCGGGCGTCAGCGGCTTCTCGCAGAGGATCGGGATGTCCTTCTCAAGGGCCTTGTACAGAATCTCTTCGTGCAGGAAACCCGGGGTGGCGATCAGCACGGCGTTCACGTCGCCGTTGTTGAGGGCTTCTTCGGCGCTTGCCAGCGCCACGGCGCCTTCAATTCCCTCGATAGCCGCCTGGGCGCGGGCCAGGTCAACATCGACGACGGCGGCAACTTCAGCGCCGTGGATGCGGGTGTGGAGCCGCTTGATGTGGTCGGCACCCATACGTCCGGCGCCGATGACAGCAACGCGGAGTGTTTCAGTCATGGTCTTCTTTGTCCTTTGAAAATTCGGCTTTGGCTAGTGGGCCCGAGTTACTGAACTCTGGTGCGGGAACCGCAGGAGAGCAGGTAGTTGCGCGTGCGCTTTGCGATGGGCATAGGCACATCGAACGCTACCGGGTACATGTCCTGTTCCACGATGCCGAAGATCGGCCGGTTCAGGCCTTCCACGGCTTCGATGACGGCACGCAGGTCCGGCAGGCCGCTTGGCGGTTCGGTCATGACGCCGGCCAGGTTGGCTGCGGCCCACGTCATGTTTTCTTCGTTGACCTTCTTCAGCACCTCTGGGTTGATCTGCTTGAGGTGCAGGTAGCCAATCCGGTCAGGGTAGTTCTTGATCAGTTCGAGGCTCGAGGCGCCGCAGTATTCCGCATGGCCCGTGTCCAGGCAGAGGTTCAGGTACTGCGGGTCCGTGGACGCCAGGAGCGTTTCAATGTCCTCCTGGGCGCCCACATGCGAGTCAGCGTGCGAGTGAAACTGCTGCTTGAGGCCGAAGTCCTCGAGGAGGACCTTGCCCATGCGGTTGTGGCCAGCGAAAAGATCCGCCCACTGACGGTCGTTCAACTGGCCGCTCTCCAGCGCCTCTCCAGTGACGTCGTCGCGCCACATGGCCGGAATGACCACGATGTGCTCGCCACCCATTGCGGCCGTCAGTTCGGCCACCTTGCGAGCCGGCTCCCAGGCAATGTCGTACTGGTCCGCACCCCGGTGGAAGGCGGTGAAGACGGTACCTGCGCAGACCTTGAGGTCGCGCTGCTTCAGTTCCTCGGCCAACCGCGCAGGATCCGTGGGCATGTAGCCGTACGGGCCCAGCTCGATCCACTTGTAGCCGGACTCGGCCACTTCGTCGAGGAAGCGCTGCCAAGGCGTCTGTTTGGGGTCGTCAGCGAACCACACGCCCCAGGAGTCGGGGGCCGTGCCGATGATCAGCTTGTTCTCTACTTCAGTCATGACAGCATTGTCTTTCTCTTGTCGACGTGCACTGGGTCGATTGCCTGGCCCGCTGGACCGCGATTAGTCGCGGCGTCCTCGGCCTTCGGATTCGTCGTCGGCGCGTCCAGGAACGGTGTCTTCTCCCCCGTGCAGTTCGTCCGGGAGTCCTTCGGCGATGCCGTCGTGGCGAACGGCGTGGCTGTCGTCGGCGTGGGAGGGGAAGTTGTAGGAGGCGCCGGAGGCGTGGTGGGTTTCGGGCCAGCGGGAGGTGATGACCTTGCCGCGGGTGTAGAAGGAGACGCCTTCGGGGCCGTAGATGTGCTTGTCGCCGAAGAGGGAGTTCTTCCAGCCGCCGAAGGAGTGGTAGGCCACCGGGACGGGCAGCGGGACGTTGATGCCGACCATGCCCACGGTGACGGAGCGCTGGAACTTCCGGGCCGCGGCGCCGGAGGAGGTGAAGATCGCGGTGCCGTTGCCGTAGGGGTTGGCGTTGATGAGCTTGATGCCCTCTTCCAGGCTGTCCACGCGGACCACGACCAGGACGGGGCCGAAGATTTCCTCGGTGTAGGCGCTCATTCCGGTCTTCACGTGGTCCAGGACGGTGGGTCCTACCCAGAAGCCTTCCTCGTGTCCGGGGACCACCAGGTCGCGGCCGTCCACCACCAGCGCGGCACCGGACTCGGCGGCGTCGGTGACGATCTTCCGGATGCGGTCCTTGGAGGCCGGGGTGATGACCGGGCCCATCTCCGCGCCGGGGACGGTGCCGTTGTTGACCTTCACGGCCAGGGCGCGTTCTTCGACCTTCTTCACCAGCAGCTCGGCGGCGTCCCCGACGGCGACGGCCACCGAGATCGCCATGCAGCGCTGCCCCGCGGAACCGAACGCGGCGGCGGCCAGGTGGTCGGCGGCGTTGTCCAGGTCGGCGTCGGGCAGCACGATCGCGTGGTTCTTCGCCCCGCCCAGGGCCTGGACCCGCTTGCCGTGCCTGGTGGCGGTCTCGTGGACGTACTTGGCGATCGGCGTGGACCCGACGAAGGAGATGCCGTCCACGTCCGGGTGGGTCAGCAAACCGTCCACGGTTTCCTTGTCCCCGTGCAGGACCTGGAACACACCGTCCGGCAGGCCGGCGTCCTTCCAGAGTTTGGCCAGCAGCAGCGACGGGGAGGGGTCCCGCTCGGAGGGCTTGAGGATGAACGCGTTGCCCGTGGCGATGGCCATCGGGGCCATCCACAGCGGCACCATCACCGGGAAGTTGAACGGGGTGATACCCGCCACCACACCCAGCGGTTCGCGGAAGGAGAACACGTCGATGCCGGTGGAGACCTGGTCGGAGTATTCACCCTTGAGCAGCTGCGGGATGCCGCAGGCGAACTCGATGACCTCCAGGCCGCGGCCGATCTCGCCCTTCGCATCGGAGAGGACCTTGCCGTGCTCGGCGGTCACCAGCTGGGCGAGCTCGTCCACGTGCGCGGCGACAAGCTCGCGGAACTTAAACAGCACCGCGGTGCGCTTGGCGAGGGAAATATCGCCCCACTTCTCCGCGGCCTTCTTCGCCGCGGCAACGGCGGTTTCCAGGTCTGACCTGTTGGCCAGGCGCAGCTCCCCGGTGACCTGCCCGGTGGCCGGGTTGTACACGGGCTGGGTGCGGTCGCCCTCGCCGGGGGTCTCTGCGCCGTTGATGAAGTGGTTGATAGTGGTGGTGGCAGTCGACGTTGACGTTGTCATCTATGATTCCTTGCTCTGTAGCTGAAGTTTGCCCGGGAGGTCAGCCCAGCAGCTTGCGCTGGCGGGACTTGTGGTCGATGTAGGTCTGGAAGGCCTGCTTAGTGGAGTCCAGTTCGGCGACCTGGGAGACGGGCACGTCCCACCAGGATTCGGAGCTCGGCGCGTCCAGCAGCGGGTCGGATTCGACGTGGATCACGATCGGGCCGGTGCCTTCCGGCGCGGCCTTGGCGTCCCGGATAGCCTGTTCGAGTTCGGCGATTACTTTCTCGCCCGGTTCGATCCTGATGACCTTAGCGCCGAGGGACTCGGCGTTGGTGGCCAGGTCGATCGGCAGCTTGTCGCCCTCGTCGAAGCTGTGCTTGTCCTTGTCCAGGACCCGGTACTGGGTGCCGAAGCGCTGCGAGCCCAGCGATTCGGACAGCGAGCCGATGGAGGCGTAGCCGTGGTTCTGGATGAGCACCACGATCAGCTTGATGCCCTCGGCGACGGCGGTGACCAGCTCGGTGTGCATCATCAGGTAGGAGCCGTCCCCCACCATCACGACGACGTCGCGCACCTTGCCGTCGTCGCCGCCTGCGGCGGCCTTCAGATTGGCCTCATCCAGGGTTGCGCGCTTCACGCCCAGCCCGCCCGGGATCTCGTAGCCCATGCAGGAGTACGCGTACTCGACGTGGTAACCGAACGGGTCGCGGACGCGCCACATCTTGTGCAGGTCACCGGGCAGGGAACCCGCGGCGCAGATGACCACGTCCTGGGCGTCCATGGCCCGGTTGGTGGCACCGATGATCTCGTTCTGCGCCGGCAGCGGGGTGTGCCGGGTGTCGAATGCCTCGTCCACGATGGCGTTCCAGCGCTTCTTCTCCGCCGCCACCTGCTGTTCCAGGTCCGCGCCGGCGCGGTAGCCGCCCAAAGCCGTGTTGAGCTTGACCAGGGCCTTGCGGGCATCGGCCACGATCGGGAGTGTAGTTCCGTGCTTGTACGCGTCGATCGGGGCGACGTTGATGTTGATGAACTTCACGTCCGGGTTCTGGAACGCCGTGCGGGACGCGGTGGTGAAGTCCTCGTAGCGGGTGCCGATCCCGATGACGAGGTCGGCTTCCGCTGCCAGGGCGTTGGCCGCCGTCGTGCCCGTGGAGCCAATCGCGCCCAGCGAGTACTTCGAGTCCCACGGCAGCACTCCGACGCCCGCCTGCGTGTTGCCCACCGGAATGCCGGTCGCCTCGGTGAATTTCGCGAGTTCCTCGTTCGCAAAGGCGTAGAGCACGCCGCCGCCGGCGACGATCAGCGGCCGCTTGGCGGCCCGGATGGCCTCCGCGGCGCGGCGGATGTCCTCATCCTCGGCCTCCGGGCGGCGGATCCGCCATTCACGCTCGGCCAGGAACTCCCCCGGAACATCCAGCGCTTCGGCCTGCACGTCCTGCGGCAGCGAAATCGTCACCGCACCGGTCTCTGCAGGGTCCGTCAGGACCCGCAGGCCATGGTGGAACGCCGAAAAGAGCTGCTCCGGGCGGGTCACCCGGTCGAAGAACTTGGACAACGGCCGGAACGCGTCATTGACGGTGATGTCGTAAGCGTACGGCAGCTCGAGCTGCTGCAGCACCGGGTCCGCCGCGCGTGTCGCGAACGTGTCGGACGGCAACAGCAGCACCGGCAGCCGGTTGGTGGTCGCCAAAGCGGCACCGGTCAGCAGGTTGCTGGACCCCGGGCCGATCGAGGTGCTGATGGCGAAAGTCTGCCGGCGGCGGGTGTGCCGGGCATAACCCACGGCCTGATGCACTTGGGCCTGCTCGTTGCGGCCCTGGTAATAAGGCATCACGGACGGATCCAGCTGCTGGTACTGCTTCAACGCTTGGCCGACGCCGGCAACATTGCCGTGCCCGAAAATACCGAACGTCCCCGGGATCAGCCGCTCCCGATACTCGGTGCCACCCACCGAATCCACGGTGTACTGCTTGGACAGGAACTCGACCACGGCCTGGGCCACGGTCATTCTGCGGGTAGAGGATGTCATTCGGGTCACTCCGATACGTTCACTGGAATGCGGGGGGACGTCTGCAGCAGCGACGCGGCGGTAGCCACCGCACCGGCCACATCGCCGTCCTTGGGGTACAGCAGGGTCCGGCCCACTGTCAGGCCCTGAACGCCCGGCAGTGCCAGGGCGGCGCCCCAGCTGGCGAAGACCTCGTCCGGGCTGGAATCCGGGTCACCGCCCAACAGCACCGTAGGCAGCGTGGTGGCGGCCATGACGCGTTCCATGTCCGCGACCACGGGCAGCTTCATCCAGGTGTAGGCACTTGTGGAACCTAGGCCCTCGGCGATCGCGATGGACTTGATCACCGCGTCTGTTGAAAGGTTGTTACGGACCTTGCCGCTGGTGTCACGAATGGACAGGAAGGGCTCCACCATCGCGATGAGCTTCCGCTCGGCCAGGGAATCGACGGCTTTGGCGGTCGCTTCCAGGGCGGATACCGTGTCGGGGTCCTCAAGGCAGATCCTCGTCAGCATCTTGCCGCCGTCGGCGCCCAATGCCTGCAGGGCAGCCGCGGTGTGGCCGGTGAAGCGGTCATCGAACTCGTTCACCAGACCGGCCAGGCCGCCTCGGTTCATCGAACCGAACACCAGCTTGCCTTCCAAGGCGCCAAGCAAGAGCAGGTCGTCCATGATGTCCGGCGAAGCAAGGACGCCATCAACCGCCGGGTTGGCCAGGGCGATCTGCAGGCGATCCAGCAGGTCCCGCCGGTCCGCCATCGCCGTCGGGTCGCTGCCCACTGCCAGCGCACCGCGGGCCGGGTGGTCGGCGGCAACAATGAAGTTCTGCTGGCCGTACTTCAGGCCCGGATGACGACGGCGCGAGGCGGCAGCGCGGGCCACGGCGTCCGGGTCCTCTAGACGGATACGGCTCAGGTGCTCGTAGCGCCGCGGATCGCCGCTAATTCCTGCGATACCAGGGACAGTTTTCAGGCTCATCGGCTTGCTCCTTCGGGAACGGTCTCGCCGGCGGAGGAGACAGCGGCAGCAGAATCAGGAACCAGGCGGCCCCGTTCGGACAGCAGCGAGGTGACTTCCGCCGGCGTCGGCATCGCGTCAGCGCAGGACAGACGCGAGGCAACAATGGCACCTGCCGCGTTGGCGTAGTCCAGGACCTGTTCCAGTGGCCAGCCGGACAACAGGCCGTGAACAAAAGCCCCACCGAAAGAGTCGCCGGCCCCAAGGCCGTTGAGGGTGTCCACCGGCACGGGAGCGGAAACAACACGCTCAGTGCGGGTCTTCGCCATGACGCCTTCGTGGCCAAGCTTGACGACGGCGATCTCGACGCCGGCCGCCAGCAGGCGGTCGGCCTGCTCGTCCGGCGTGCCCTCGCCGACGGCTACGGCGCATTCCTTGTCGTTGCCGATCGCGACAGTGACCTGCGGGAGGATCTTGGCGACCTCAGCGCGGGCCTCTTCCTCGGAGGCCCAGAACATCGGCCGGTAGTCCAGGTCAAGGATGGTGTGCTGGCGTTCCTTCAAGCCAGCCCGTGGGCGGGCCTCGTGCGCGGCGATGTGTGCGCCGCGGCTCGGTTCCTGGCACAGGCCAGTCACGGTGGACCAGAAAATCTTGGCGTCGCGGATGGCATCCAGGTCCAGTTCCTCAGCCTTGATCTGCAGGTCTGGGGCGGTGGGGAAACGGCCGTAGAAGTACAGCGGGAAGTCGTGCGGGGGCTGGATGGCACAGAAAGTGGCTGGCGTCTGCAGTCCCGGTACCGGGGTGACAAAGCTGTCATCCACCTTGAACTTCTTCAGTTCGCCGTGCAGGTAGTTGCCAAAGGGATCGTCACCGGTCCGCGTGATGACGCCGGTGCGGCGACCGTGCCGCGCTGCGGCCACCGCCACGTTAGACGGCGAACCACCCAAGTACTTGCTGAAGGTCTGCACATCCTCCAGTCCCACCCCGATGTCGTTCGGGTAAATATCAACGCTGATGCGCCCGATCGTAAGCAGCTCGTGGGTCACGATGTTCAATGACCTTTCTCTTTGTGGATGTTGCACCCTTCAGGAGGCGTCTCCGGTGCCGGCGGGCCCTCCGTGAGGCGGGCCACAACCACTACTCTGCACCAGTTTTTATGTCCTGTCAAAGGTTTGTACTGACATATTTACAACATGGCATACTGCGCTATTTTAGCGCCAACATCATTTGCGCGGCACAGCCAACTCCCCGGTTACATACTGTGCGCGGCCAAAGCCGAAAGACCAGTCTCCGGGGGTGTTTTCGACATACCCAAGGAACACGTCTTCACCCGCGACACCCAACTCGGAGAGCCGGCCTGCGATCGCCGCGAACAGGGACTCCTTGGCCTCCTGGCTTCGACCACCCTGGGTGAAAATCTGGATCATGACCACGCCGGATGTGCGTTCAAATCCCAATCCCGCGTCCTGGGCAAAGATCTGACCCGCAGGGTGTTCGGTCACGATGTGGAAGTAGTCGCGCTCCGGGATGCCATACTCGGCCAGGATTGCATCATGGATCGCCTGGCTGAGTTCCTTGAGCTGTTCGGGGCTGCGCCCTTGATTGACGTCGATCCTCACGAGGGGCATGTTTCCTCTCCTTTGATAGTTTGTCCTGACATACTAACAAATCTGGACTATCGAAGGAAGGGCGGGTTAAACAACAACGACGGCGTCCGTCACCTTTCGACGAAAAGGTGACGGACGCCGTCGTACTTGTATGTTGACCCTTCAGGGCCTCAGGGGACCCTCACGGGTCGCAGTCCTAGAGGGCTGCGTAGACTTCGCGGAGGAGCTGGGCGGTCTCGGACGGAGTCTTGCCGACCTTGACGCCTGCTGCCTCGAGGGCTTCCTTCTTGGCCTGGGCGGTACCGGCGGAACCGGAGACGATGGCGCCTGCGTGGCCCATGGTCTTGCCTTCAGGCGCGGTGAAGCCAGCCACGTAGCCGACAACCGGCTTGGTGACGTTGGCCTTGATGAAGTCGGCTGCGCGCTCTTCAGCGTCGCCACCGATTTCACCAATCATGACGATGGCCTTGGTCTCCGGGTCTGCCTCGAAGGCGGCCAGAGCGTCGATGTGCGTGGTGCCGATGACCGGGTCACCGCCGATGCCGATGGCAGTGGAGAAGCCGAGGTCGCGCAGTTCGTACATCATCTGGTAGGTCAGCGTGCCGGACTTGGAGACCAAGCCGATGGGGCCCTTGCCCGTGATGGTTGCCGGGGTGATGCCCACCAGGGACTCACCCGGGGTGATGATGCCGGGGCAGTTCGGGCCGATGATGCGGGTGATCTGCTTGCCGTCGGCGTCCACCTTGGACTGGGCCAGGGCCCAGAATTCTGCGGTGTCCTGGACCGGGACGCCTTCGGTGATGACAACAACCAGGCCAATGCCGGCTTCGATTGCTTCAACGACGGCGGACTTGGTGAATGCCGGCGGAACGAAGACGATGGAAACGTCTGCGCCAGTCTCCGCCATGGCTTCCTTGACGGTGCCGAAAACGGTGATTTCCTTGTCGCCGTGCAGGACCGTGGTGCCGGCCTTACGGGCGTTCACGCCGCCAACAATGTTGGTGCCGGCCTTGAGCATCAGGGCGGTGTGCTTGGTACCTTCGCCACCCGTGATGCCCTGAACGATGACCTTGGAGTCCTTGTTGAGGTAGATAGACATTGTCGCGTCCCTTTACTTAGCGGCGAAGGCGAGCTCGGCAGCCTTGTCGGCGCCCTCGTCCATGGTTGCGGCCAGGGTGACCAGCGGGTGGTTGGCGTCGGTCAGGATGCGGCGGCCCTCCTCAACGTTGTTGCCGTCGAGGCGGACAACCAGGGGCTTGTTGGCGTCCTTGCCGAGTTCCGCGAGGGCACCGACGATGCCCTTAGCGACGGCGTCACAGGCGGTGATGCCACCGAAGACGTTCACGAACACGCTCTTGACCTGCTCGTCGCCCAGGATGATGGACAGGCCGTTGGCCATCACCTCAGCCGAGGCACCGCCACCGATGTCCAGGAAGTTGGCGGGCTTCACGTTGCCGTGGTTCTCGCCTGCGTAGGCCACAACATCCAGGGTGGACATAACCAAACCGGCGCCATTGCCGATCACGCCAACCTCGCCATCGAGCTTAACGTAGTTCAGGTCCAGTTCCTTGGCCTTGGACTCCAGCGGGTTGGCCGCTGCTTTGTCCTCCAACTCGGAGTGGTGCACGTGACGGAAGTCAGCGTTCTCGTCCAGGGAGACCTTGCCGTCGATGGCGAGGATGTCGCCGGAGCCGGTCTTGACCAGCGGGTTGACCTCCACCAGGGTGGCGTCTTCCTTCTTGAACACATCCCAGAGCTTGAGGATGACGCTGGCCACTTTGCCACGCAGTTCCTCAGCGAAGCCTGCAGCTTCGACGATCTCGTCAGCCTTGGCCTGGTCGACGCCAACAGCGGGGTCGATGGCAACCTTGGCCAGAGCTTCGGGGCGCTCCACGGCCAGCTGCTCAATCTCCATGCCGCCTTCCACCGAGCACATGGCCAGGTAGTTGCGGTTTGCACGGTCCAGAAGGATGGAGAAGTAGTATTCCTCAGCAATGTCAGCGCCCTGGGCGATCATGACCTTGTTGACGGTGTGGCCCTTGATGTCCATACCGAGGATGTTCGTGGCGTGCTCAAGAGCTTCGTCAGCGGACTTTGCAACCTTGACACCGCCGGCCTTACCGCGGCCGCCGATCTTTACCTGTGCCTTGACGACGGTGACGCCGCCGATTTTCTCAGCAGCAGCCTTTGCTTCTTCAGGGGTCTGCGCCACGATGCCGGCGAGTACGGGGACACCGTACTTTTCGAACATATCGCGCGCCTGATATTCAAACAGGTCCACGGTTTGTGTCCTTCTACGTCGAAGTAGTTTCTTGACAGCCGGACACCACGGGTGACCGCGATGGCCAGCTGCGGAGGGTACGCGCTGAGAAGCGGCGTAAACGCCGGTCACATAACGTAAGTTCCACAGGGAACTTTAGCCCTTGGAGAGGTCCCGCCTGATCAACAGTACCTTTTATGTGAGTAACCACACAGTTCTATCGAACGTAGAAAAAGCGCTATATTACGCGGATTTTGGGGCTGTTGTGGCAGGCGTGGGCGCTTGGGTACCGGGACTTTGCGTGGGTTCCGGGGGCTCCACGAGTTGGTAGGTGGAGCGGCTCACGAAGAATGCGACGCCGGCCGAAACATTTCCGCACGCAACTCCCCCGTTGTAGGCGGAGCACCGGAGTCCATTCCGCTCGATGTTTTGGCCATCTTCGAGGACCGGAAGTTGTGAGATGGGGCCGTTCTTGGTTCCCTTGGGCCCGAATTCAGCTTCCATCTGGGTGACGCCGGAGCGGCATTCGCCATAGACCGCCTTGTCTGGCCTGACAAGGGCGGCTCCGCCCAGGTAGCCCAGGCCGGTACCTGCGCAGTCGTCCTTGATGTCTTTCGAGTCCGGCTTCGGGTAGTGGGCGAGCTCGCAGTGGGCAATGGGAACAGTGGCCAGCTTGGTGTTCGCAGGATCGGCGAAGGAGTTAGTTTCATAGGGCAGGTTGAGATTGTCGCCCTTGGCCGAAGTCAGCGCGCAGACGATGTTGCGATCCTCGGTCACGAAGGCCAGCACGTCACCAGTAGCGGCGAGCGCAGTAGGTTGCGAGACCGGTGCCTGCTTGAGCTGTTCCAAAGGCGGTAGGGCCGCGGGGGTGACGTAGTCGGGGTCCTTCGTGGTGACGGTGCAGGAGGTTGCTGTTACGAGCAGAAGGCCAGCCAGAATCCCCAGAACAGTCCGTCGCATGGCTTCCATTATGTCGGGTTCTAAGCAGCGCCTACGAATCCACCTTGGTCAGCGGGGCATACCGCAGGAGCAATCGCTTCTCCCCCACGTCAAAGGTCACCTTGGCCACGGTCTTGTCCCCCGCGCCCTCGAGTCCGATCACGGTTCCGTTGCCGAAGCTGGTGTGATTGACCTTGTCCCCAACAACCAGGGAAATGACTTCCTTTTGGGGCTGCACACGGTTGCGGACAACGGAAGCTGGCACATCGGCGTCGAACCCTGCCGTGGCGCTGGCCCCGGCACCGCGCGAGGTGCCAGCCCCCCAATAAGATCCGCCGTAGCGGCCCGACCCACCGGACGAGCCGCTCCATGCGGCTTGGCGGGTGTTGCCTTCACGCTTCCATTCCACGAGCTCCGGCGGGATTTCCTGGATGAACTGGCTGGCGGCATAGTACTGGCTCTGGCCCCACAGGCTCCGGACCTCGGACCGCGTCACATACAGCCGCTTCCGCGCCCGGGTCAGGCCCACGTAGGCTAGGCGCCGTTCCTCGGCGAGCTCCTTGGGATCAGTAGCGGAACGCTGGTGCGGGAAAATCCCGTGCTCCATACCTGTGAGGAAAACCACCGGGAACTCCAGGCCCTTGGCAGTGTGCAGGGTCATCAGAGTGACAACGCCCAATCGCTTCGCTTCGGCTACTGCTGCCGCAGCTTCGTCCGGGGTTCCGGCCGGCGCATCCGGGATCTGGTCAGCGTCGGCAACAAGGGCAACTTGTTCCAGGAAGTCACCAAGGGACCCCTCGGGGTTGTCGCGTTCGTACTCGCGAACCACGGCCACCAGTTCGGCAAGGTTTTCCACCCGCGACTCATCCTGCGGATCGGAGCTTGCCCGCAGTGTGGCCAGATAGCCCGTCTGTTCCAGCACTGCCTCAAGCGCAGCAGCCGCACCGGAGCCCTCTGCCACTTCGGCCAGGTCATCGAGCAGCTTCACGAAGCTTGCAACGGCATTCACCGAGCGTGTTGCCATAGCCGGGGCCTCGTCGGCACGACGCGCGGCCGCTATGAACGAAATTCGGTCACGTTCCGCCAATGCAGCAATAGCACCCTCGGCCCGGTCCCCAATGCCACGCTTGGGCTCGTTGAGGACGCGGCGGAGGTTGACGTCGTCGTCCGGGTTAACCAGCACGCGGAGGTACGCCAGCGCGTCCTTGATTTCTTTGCGCTCGTAGAACCGCGTACCGCCCACCACTTTGTACGGCAGGCCGACACGTACCAGCACGTCTTCTATGGAGCGGCTCTGCGCGTTGGTGCGATAGAAAATAGCGACGTCTCCAGGGCGCAGCCCGTATTCGTCCTGGAGCCTGTCGATCTCCTTGGCGATGAACTGGGCCTCGTCGTGCTCATTCTCCGCGACGTAGCCGATGATTTTTTCACCGTCGCCCTCAGCCGTCCACAGCCGCTTCTCCGGCCGGTTCGGGTTGCGGGAAATCACCGAGTTGGCGGCGGAAAGAATGTTCTGAGTGGAGCGGTAGTTCTGCTCCAACTTGATGGTGCGGGCGTCCGGGTAGTCCTTCTCGAACTCAACAATGTTGCGGATGTCCGCACCGCGGAACGCGTAAATGGACTGGTCTGAGTCGCCGACGACGGTCAGCTCGCTGGCGCCCGGCCCCTCACCGACGATTTCGCGAACCAAAGCGTACTGGGCATGGTTGGTGTCCTGATATTCGTCGACGAGGACGTGGCGGAAGCGCTGGCGGTACGATTCGGCGAGCGCAGGGAAAGCACGGAACATGAACACCGTCTGGGCAATGAGGTCATCGAAATCCATGGCGTTAGCCTGGCGAAGCCGCTGTGTGTAGCCCTTGTAGACCTCCGCCACAGCCTGCTCGAACGGATCACCGTAATTGGCAGAGGCGGCGTACGAATCGTCGTCGATGAGCTCATTCTTGAGGGCCGAGATTTTGTGCTGGATGGACTTGGGTGCAAAGCGTTTGGGGTCCAGGTCCAAATTCTTGGCGACAAGCGTGATCAGGCGCAGGGAGTCAGTGGAGTCGTAAATGGAGAAATTGGAGCGCAATCCAACATTGGTGGCCTCACGCCGCAGAATGCGCACGCAGGACGAGTGGAACGTGGAAATCCACATGATCTTTGCTCGGCCACCGACCAACGCTTCGATTCGCTCGCGCATTTCCGCTGCGGCCTTGTTGGTGAACGTAATTGCCAGAATCTCGCCTGGGTGTGCCCGGCGCGTAGCAATCAAATACGCAATGCGGTTACTAAGCACGCGTGTCTTTCCAGAACCGGCACCAGCAACAATCAGCAGCGGACTTCCGGAATGCTTGACAGCTTCCTCCTGCTGCGGGTTGAGTCCCTGCAACAGCGACTCCGCACGGGCGGAATGACCGTGTTGGGAGCCCGCCTCATCGCTGCCCGATGACCCGCCTGTTCGGCCAGATCCGGTGGCCGGCAGCCCGCTGTCTATGGCCGACATAAAGGCCGGAGCCGCCTTTGTTGCCGCCTTGAAGGGACCGTCTGCGTACGGGTCAAACAACATATCCATGGTGTTTACAAGTCTAGGCGGTCCCTCTGACACTCATGTTCCGGCGCCCCGCTATGGGGACAAGTGCCGGAAGAAACCGGCCCGTGAACCTACCATCGGTCCAGCTTGGGAGGGCCCTTTAACTCAAGTCCGGCCCCGAGGTGAGGGCCGCGCGGAGCTCGCGGACCGCCGTCGGGCCTCCCGCGAGGAACCAGTCCAGTCCGTTAACGCGTACGACGCCGGTGTCCCCGCCGGCCGCGCGGACGATCGCCTTGCCCGGCAGCCAGTCCCATTCCGGGCAGCTGTGCTGGAACCAGCAGCCGATCTCGCCATCGGCCACCCTGCCGAGATCGCAGGAGCCCGAACCCAGCATGCGCAGGGACGCGGCCGAGATCGCAGCCGCATGCCAGGGCATCGCGCAGATCGGATTCGCCAGCCACATGGGGTGGATGTAGGTCGCAGCACCAAGCTCCGCCAGGGGCAGATCGGCCGGGGCAAGGATCCGATCGCCATTCAGCGTAGAAGGGTGTTCCGTGCCTCCCACCCAGAGCTTGTCCAGCTCAGGCTGGTAAATCGCGCCCAGAACGACCTCGGGATCCGGGTTCCGGTCGACGGAGCCGCCGCCCGGGTGAGAGGCGTGATCTGCCCGGGAATCGCCGTCGTACTTCAACGCAATCGCCGAGCACCAATATGTGGAACCGTGCACAAAGTTGTAGGTCCCGTCCACGGGATCAATTACCCAGGTCCGGCCGCTTGTGCCGGCAACCGAGGAACCTTCTTCGCCCAGGATGCCGTCCTCGGGGCGGCATCGGCGAAGCTGCTCAAGGACATAAGCCTCGGCGGCGCGATCTGCGGCGGTGACGATGTCCGACACGGAGGTCTTCCGTTCCCTTTGCAACCCGCCCATCCGCATCAGCAGGGCCAATTGGCCGGCTTCCCGTACAAGCGCCGAAGCCAACTGGATGTCGCTGAGTGAAGGATCGAGTTCCAATGCGGTGTGCCTGCCCGTGGTCATGGCTCCAGCTTAAGGGGCAGCGCCACCTGAGTCAGAAGGCGTACGGGATAATGAACACATGGCCAAAACTCCCGCCCAGCGCATCAAAAAGCACGGCGCGAAGGCCGTTATACCGGAACGTCACGTGCCGCCTGTGGTCAATCCGACCACGCAGCGCACCCCGCAAAAAGCGCAAAGCAATGCGAACCTGATCGTGATCGCGGGCGTCGTAGCTAGCGTCTTCCTCTTCTGGTACCTGCATCTGCTCGTCCTGAACCAAATGACCCAGCTATCCAACGGCCTCGCGATGCCGGACTCAATGTTCGGAGGCTTTTCGACCGATTACGTGGCCCAGCTGCGCAACGTGATGGACGACGAAGCCCGCGGCCAGTTGAACTACGTCCACAAAACCGCAGGCATGCTGTTCCCGCTGATTTTCGGCTTCAGCTGGCTGCTGCTGATCGGTGTCAACGTGGCCCGCAAAGCGCTACGCTGGGCGCTGTGGGCGCTGCCGATTCTCTTTGCCGTGGTTCGGCTCTGGGGCAACGTCGCCATTGATAGTGCGCTCCAGGCTTCAACGCCCGACGCCGGGAGCGTGGCTTTGGCCTCGATCCTTACGGTCGCGGGGTGGGTGCTGTTCCTGCTGAGCCTGCTTGCGGGTGGCGCTGCTGTGCTGCTTGGCCGGCGGACCGCGCGGCGGTCCTGACAAGCTTCCGCTGGCGATGAACGCGTTGGGCCACTATGAGGCCCACCAGGGACAGGCCAAGGATGATTGGATACGCCATGGTGCGCTCGATGGCGCCTGGTTCGGCCACGCGGAGGCCTGCCGCCAGGACGTACGCGGTTGCCGACGAGGAAACTACGCCGAAGAGAATCACCATCCAGCCCATCGCCGTGTACTTTACCCACACGACACCGAGGACCAGCAGGGATAGAGGGCCGGCAATGAAGTACATCCCGGCTCCAGTCAAGTGGAGCGTGAGGTTTGTATCTTCGGGAACCACGCCCACAATGCCCTGTCCCACGCCCGCAATCAGGATGAGCAACCGCACAGCTCCGGCGGCAAGCCACGGTACGCCGCTAAGGCTGGCGTTCCGGGGCAAGAGCGAACCCTTGGAGAGCAGGGCCGCCTTAGTAGGCCGGACCGCCCGGCTGCCAGGTTGGGCCGCGACGGACAACACCGCGGTACTCAGCATCAACGCGCCCAGCACCATGGCAAGCGACTGCAGGACAAACGAACCATTCATCAGCCAGTTGAGCGGCGAACAGACGACGTAGCCATTGAAGGGTCCACAGTGCGCCGCGCCAAGGTCACTGATCACGTGGGCCCGCCGGTCGTAATCCGGCGTGCCGCGCCAAGCGGACAACGCGATGGCTTCCACCACAAAGTAGTGAATCAGGGTCAGGGAGGCCCAACCGCCCACCAACTCACGACGGCCTGCGACGTCAGGAAACAAAGCGCGATCGCGCGCGGCCGCCGCACCCGCCGTCGTCATGACCCACCCGCCGTCGTCATGAGCCGTCCGCCGTCATCGGCCCGCCGCCGCGATCATTGACTGTCCCCCGTCGTCATACGGCACAGGATAGACCCGCCGTCGGGACGCCGAATAGACCCAGTTCGGCGGGACTCGGCCTGGCAGAAATCAGCCCGATGCCCGTGCGTGTCTAAGCTCCGCTCTTCGACTCCTGACCCGCTGGGCGATGACCAGTCCCGCCGCGCTATAGCCGATGGTCACCGGATAGGCCATAAGCCGCTCGAGGGTCCCGGGCTCCGGCACATGCATGGCCGTCAGGCCGCCCACCGCGAGCGCCACAAGGGTCACTACGCCGCAGACCCCAATGAACCAGCTCATGCCAGTGTGGCGCAGCCAAAGAATCCCCAGCACCAGGAGGGCAGTACCGCCACCCACGAAGAACGTCACGGCGCCCAACAGATGCCACGGCGACAGCAGGTCTTCCGGTACCAATCCCACGATCACTGTCCCGGCCCCGGCAAATGCAGTCAAAATTCGCACTGCGGCCGCACCGAGCCACGGTTTGCGCCGTTGTGGATCCGGCCGCACACCGGGCCTCGCGGCGATACAGAGCAACGCTGTGCTCACCAGCAGCGCCCCAAGAAAGAGGCCAAGCCCCTGAACCACAAACGAGGCATTCATCAGCAGGTGCAGCGGCGAGCACACGGCACGGCCCTCATAGTCTCCGCAGTTGATTGCCCCGAGGTCGCTGATGAAACCCGTCCTTCGGCTGTACGGAACGGGACCTGCCCACGCCTCAATGACCGCAGACTCAGCGACGAAGTATTGCACCACGCTCAGCTGCGCCCAGCCACCGATGTAGGCCCTTGTGGAAGCAGAGTCAGGAAGCCCATCCGGAATCAGGCCTGCCCGTTCCAGGCTGGCCTGGGGTGCTGCGCTGCGGTCACTCATGACCGCCAGCCTAGCCGTCAGAGTTTGAGCCCCTGGATGCCGGGCTTTGGGTGGTGTGTCGCGGACACGTGCAGCTTGTATGCTTGTATGCGTGCCCGCGGCCTGTACAGGCTCTAAAGGCGCAGGCCCTCGTAGCTCAGTGGATAGAGCACGGCTCTCCTAAAGCCGGTGTCGTTGGTTCGAATCCAATCGAGGGCACTTGAAAGACCAGGAGCCCACCCAGGACCTGCGCGCTTACCTGTCAGGAGCATGGTCCGTGGAGCGGACCATGCGGGACCGCGGCTCGGGCCGCGCCGGCACCTTTACCGGCGTCGCCCTTTACAAACCCAACCACGACGGCGGCCTGGACTACCGCGAAGACGGAACCATGGAATGGGGCGACCACGCGGGATCCGCCTACCGCGAGTATGTCCTGCGGCCCACGGAAGATGCTGCGGCCATGGACATGTTCTTCCCGGATGGGCGTCCCTTCCACCGCATGGGGTTTGCCGCAACGCAGAGCAGCGACCAGCACTGGTGCGACCCGGACACCTATGTGGTGCATTATGAATGGCTCGGGCCGGACGAGTTCAGCTACGTTTGGGACGTTCGCGGGCCGGCGAAGGACCTGCTGCTCGAATCCCGGCTGAGGAGGAATCATGCCTGAGACGTCCGTGATTGTGGTCAGCGCGGTGTGCGTTTTCGACGCCGCGGGAAGGCTTCTTACTGTCCGGAAACGCGGCACGGACAAGTTCATGCATCCGGGCGGAAAACCCGAGCCAGGCGAAACCGCCGCCGAGGCTGCCTCCCGCGAGCTCGCCGAAGAAGTAGGCATCAACGTTGCACCGCATGAACTCAAGCCGTTGGGTGTTTGGCTCGCTGCGGCGGCCAATGAAGCGGCCACCGACATCGAGGCTACGGTGTTCACGGCCCCCGGTCACTGGGAGGCACACCCCTCGGCTGAGATCGCAGAGATCCGCTGGCTGGACATGGAGGACGAGCATCCCGACGATCTGGCACCCCTGCTGACGGACCATATCCTGCCGCTCTTGTCGGCTTCCGAATCGTAGGGAAAATCGCTGTCGGCGATGTATTGCGCCACTTTCAGAGAGGCGTAAGCTCTCAATAGACCATGTTTGGCACCAGGGTCTCAGGCGTCCATGCGTTCGTCCCGCTGTACGGAGGGCCGCGATGAGATCCTACCAGCGTCGCTATGTAAGCGAGCTTCTGGCGTTTTGCCTGGCGATCGCCGGACTTGCAGGGTTAGCAAGCCCCGCCCAGGCCGCCGCAGACTACGGCACTCAGAGCATCAGTTATTCGGGCGTCGTTAATCCCCCAACCTCGGACAAACCCCAGAGCAAGCTCTGGTGGAATGACGGATCATGGTGGGCCGACATGTGGACCACGGGCAGCGGCTGGAGCATCTACCGCCTGGATCGCCCTACTAAGACGTGGGTGGACACGGGCGTCCGGAATGACTCGCGGAGCAATACCCTGGCCGACGCTTTGTGGGATGGTTCGCGGCTGTATATCGCCTCCCACGCGGTGACGATCACTGGCGACGGGACCCCTAAGCCTTCGGTGGCCGGCCAGCCCGCCAAGCTGTACCGCTATAGCTATTCCGCAGGCATATACAGCCTTGATGCTGGCTTCCCAACCACCATCAACAACAACAGCAGCGAGTCCATGACCATCGATAAGGACTCCACCGGAGCGATCTGGGCCACGTGGACGCAGGTATCCGGGAATTCCACTTCCGGATACACCAACACGGTCTACGTGAACAATTCCGCCCCGGGAGGGACCAGCTGGTCGACCCCGTTTGTGTTGCCAGTTCCAGACCCGACTCCGGCGCCGGATGACATTTCCGCGATCGTGGCCTACCGGAACAACAAGATGGGCGTTATGTGGAGCGACCATCTCACCGGAACCATGTGGTGGGCGACCCGCACCGACGGAACGGCCCCCACCGCGGCCTCGTCATGGAACGTTCAGCCGGCTGTCAAGGCCAAGGGACAAGCCGATGACCATATGAACGTCAAATCGTTGCAAGCGGATACGTCTGGACGGGTCTTCGCCGCCATTAAGACAAGCTTCAACGACTTCTCTTCGGATCCCACGCTGCCGGAATTGCAACTGCTGGTGTTCAGGCCCGGTACCGGCTCCTTTACTAAATCCACGATCGCGACCGCGGGTGACTGCGTTACGCGACCGCAGATCCTCCTGGATACGCAAAACAACCTGGTCCATGCCTTCCACACGGCACCTTCCACGTCCGTTAGCGGGTGCGCATTCTCCGGCGTCGCCGGGAGCATCTACGAAAAAACGGCTTCCATGGACAATCCCGTCTTTGGATCCGGTCGCGGCACTCCGGTGATCCAGGATGGATCCTCGGCCAACCTGAACGACGTAACCACCACTAAGCAAGGCGTAGATGCCACCACCGGCATCGTTGTGATGGCCAGCAACAATGTGACCAAACGTTACTGGTATTCGGACAGGAGCCTTGGCACGCCACCGCCACCGCCCCCACCGGCGGCGCCCATCGCCTCCTTCACAGCATCGCCAACCACAGGAACAGCACCCCTGACTGTGAACTTCACAGACACGTCCACCGGAGCGCCGACGTCGTGGTCGTGGACTTTCGGTGACGGCGGCACATCCGCTGCCCAGAACCCCTCACACGTTTATAACAACGCCGGCAGCTACCCCGTTGCCCTGGCAGTCACCAACAGCAGTGGCTCAAGCTCCAGCAGCGGCACTATCACGGCGACAGCACCCAGCCCTGGCCCAACGGGCTCAGTGTCCGCTGTTGGCTCCGCCACCGTCTATTCGGCAACAGCCACCACGGCCCTAACGCTCCCCGCACCCGCGGGAATCACAGCCGGCGACCTCCTGATTGCCGCTTTCACCACCGACCTCAACCCGACGCCCACAGCACCAAGTGGATGGACGCCGATCGTGAACGCCCTGTCCATCAACAGCTCGTCGTCGTCCGGGGCTCGGGTCTCTGTGTATTACCACGTGGTTGCATCAGGAGACCCCGGCAGCTTCACCTGGACCCTCAGCAGCGCAGTCAAATGGGGCGGAGGCATCACGGCCTACCGCGGGGTAAACCAAAGTTCGCCCCTTGACGCCACCGTTACGACGTCCGTGGACACCACCTATTCCGCAACGAGCATCACCCTGCCGGGCATCACCACAGCCAGCAATGGCGCCATGCTCATAGGCGGTCTGGGCTTCGACGCCGCATCTCCGGGAACCACCCCGCCCAGCGGGTGGACCGAACAGTGGGAAGCCGCCGGTGGCCAGGTTGCCGAAGAGGCTGACGTGCCACAGCCCACGGCGGGCACTAGCAGCAGCGCCACCTGGTCCTTTGCCGTAGCCAAGGCAGTTGGCGCCTGGCGAACTGCACTGAAACCCGCATAAGGAATCGCAGCTACGCTTCAGGCACGGCCTCCCGCGCAACGGCCGTCGCCTCTTCAAACTGGGTACGGTACAGCTCTGCGTAACGGCCGTCGGCCGCAAGAAGCCCGATGTGGGTGCCGCGTTCCACTATGTTGCCGTCTTCAACCACCAGGATCTCGTCAGCGGCCCTGATAGTGGACAAGCGGTGGGCAATAACGACGGCGGTACGGCCTTCCAGCGCTTCCCCAAGGGCAGCCTGAACCGCGGCTTCATTGGTGGAATCCAACGCGGCGGTCGCCTCGTCCAGGATGACGACGCGTGGCTGGGCAATGAGCAGGCGCGCGATGGTGAGCCGCTGGCGCTCGCCCCCGGAGAGCCGGTAGCCACGCTCCCCCACCACTGTCTCCAGCCCGTCCGGTAGCGAGCGGATCATTGCTTCCAGGCGGGCCCGGCGCAGCACATCCCACATCTCGTCCTCCGTAGCGTCCGGCTTTGCGAGCCGAAGGTTGGAGGCAATGCTCTCGTGGAAGAGATGACCGTCCTGGGTCACCATCCCGAGGGTGTCGCGGAGGGAACTGAACGTTGCGTCCCTGACGTCCAACCCGGTCCGGGCATCAGAGCCGCCTAAGCGGACGGCGCCGGAGTCGACGTCGTACAACCGGGAGAGCAACTGGGCGACGGTCGATTTTCCAGCACCCGAGGAACCCACCAGGGCAACGGTCTGCCCGGGTTCCACACGGAAGCTGATCCCGTGCAGGACTTCCTCTCCACCGCGTGTATCCAGTGTGGCCACTTCTTCAAGCGAGGCCAGGGACACCTTGTCCGCGGAAGGGTAAGCAAATCTGACGTTGTCGAACTCCACCGCCACGGCGCCAGGCGGGATTGCCACAGCATCCGGCTTTTCCTTGATCAGCGGCTCCAGGTCAAGGATTTCGAAGACACGCTCAAAACTGACCAGGGCACTCATGACTTCCACTCGGGCGTTGGACAGTGCAGTGAGTGGCGCATAGAGGCGGGTGAGCAGCAAGGCCAGCACCACGACGTCGCCCGCGGCCAGCTGCCCGGAGATGGCCAGCCAACCGCCCAGCCCGTACACAAGGGCCAGCGCCAGGGCGGACACCAGGGTCAGGGCGGTGATGAAAGTGAACTGGAGCATGGCCGTCCGCACGCCAATATCGCGCACTCGACCAGCCCGCAGGGCAAATTCCCGTGACTCGTCCTCCGGCCGTCCAAAGAGCTTCACCAGCGTGGCACCAGGGGCGGAGAACCGCTCCGTCATCTGGGTGCTCATCGCGGCATTGTGCCCCGCGGACTCGCGCCGCAGGTCGGCCAGGCGGCCACCCATGCGACGGGCAGGGATGAGGAAGATGGGCAGCAGGACCATGGCAAGCACCGTGACCAGCCAGGACTTGTTGAGCATAACGCCCAACGTCAGGGCCAGTGCGACGACGTTGCTCACCACCCCGGACAACGTTCCCGCGAACGCTGATTGGGCGCCAATGACGTCGTTGTTGAGGCGACTCACCAGGGCGCCGGTGCGGGTACGCGTAAAGAATGCGATGGGCATGCGCTGCACATGGTCGAACACCCGGGTGCGAAGGTCCACAATCACACCTTCGCCAATGGTTGCGGACAGCCACCTAGTCAGCAGTCCCAATCCAGCTTCCGCAATGGCCACCCCGGCGATCAGCAACGCGAGGCCAATCACGACATTGGCGCCTGCACCCGCAATAATGGCATCCACCACCTGCCCGGCGAGCACCGGCGTCGCCACCGCAAGGATGGCGGTCACAATCGACGCCAGAACGAACGCCACCAACCTCGACCGGTGCGGCCTGGCGAAGGCGAGAACCCGCTTGAGCGTGGCCTTCGAGAACGGCTGCGAACCGGTTTTGGCACGAGTGATGTTGTATAGCGAACTCCACGCCACGCGATCCATGCTCATGCCGAAGCTTCCTTCCTCAAACAGCTGGCTCGGCTCATGAAGCCAGCTCCCTGACTTTCCCGTTGTCGACGTGCCAACGGGCATCCAGCCGGACATTGTCCAGCAAGCGTCTGTCGTGGGTGACCAACAAGAGGGCCCCGTCGTAGCTCTCCAGCGCCTGCTCAAGTTGCTCTATGGCCGGCAGGTCCAGGTGGTTGGTCGGTTCATCCAGGACCAGGAGGTTAACGCCCCGTGCCTGCAACAAGGCAAGCGCGGCCCTTGTGCGTTCCCCTGGTGACAGTGACTCAACTATGCGTGCTGTGTGGTCGGCCTTGAGGCCGAACTTGGCCAGCAGCGTGCGAACTTCGGCTGTTGGCCAATCCGACAGCACGCCTTCGACGGCGGCGGCCAGCGGCAGCCCGCCGTCGAGCAGTCTTCGAGCCTGGTCAATTTCGCCGACGGCAACGGACGCACCCATGGAGGCGTCGCCGTCGTCGGGCTGTTGGGTACCGAGCATAAGCCGCAGGAGCGTGGATTTGCCGGCCCCGTTGGGACCAGTGATGCCGATCCGCTCGCCGGCGTTCAGCTGCAGGTCCACAGGGCCCAAAGTGAAGTCACCCTGCCGGGCCACGGCACCACGGAGCGTCGCCACCACTGAACTGGAACGCGGGGCCTGGCCGATGCTGAACTGCAACTGCCACTCCTTCCGTGGCTCTGCAACTTCCTCGAGCCGCGCAATCCGGGACTCCATTTGCCGGACTTTCTGGGCCTGCTTCTCCGAGGACTCGGTGTTGGCGGAGCGGCGAATCTTGTCATTGTCCGGATTCTTGCGCATCGCGTTGCGGACACCCTGTGAGCTCCACTCGCGCTGGGTCCTGGCACGCGCCACCAGATCCGCCTTGGTGGCGGCGAAGTCCTCGTAGCGCTCCCGGGCGTGGCGGCGGGCAACGGCGCGCTCTTCCAGGAAGGCCTCGTAACCGCCGTCGTACACCGCCACCGAATTCTGGGCCAGATCCAGTTCGACGACGGCAGTCACGCAACGGGCCAGGAACTCCCGGTCGTGGGACACCAGGACCACCCCACCACGCAGTCCCTGGACGAAGGACTCCAGCCTGGCCAGTCCGTCCAGGTCAAGGTCATTGCTTGGCTCGTCCAGGAGCACGACGTCGAAACGGCTCAGGAGGAGCGCCGCCAGGGCCACGCGTGCAGCCTGGCCTCCCGAGAGGCCTGTCATCTGGGCATCGGTGCCCTGTTCCAATCCCAAGTCGGCAAGGACAACGGGGATCCGCTCGTCGAGATCGGCGGCCCCTGAAGCCATCCAACGATCAAACGCGCGCGAGTACGCTTCTTCCACGCCTGCCGCACCGGAGGCGAGCGCCTCCGCGGCCTCTTCCATGTCCTGTGTTGCGGCGGCGCAGCCCGTGCGGCGGGCGATGTACGCGGCAATGGTCTCGCCGGACTTCCGCTCGTGTTCCTGCGGGAGCCAGCCGACGAAAGCGTCCGACGGCGCCAGGCTCACCGCCCCCGCTTGGGGATTGTCGACGCCGGCAAGAATCCGCAGCAGTGTCGACTTTCCGGCACCATTGGCGCCGACGACGCCGATCACGTCACCCGGGGCGACGGTAAACGACAGATTGGAGAAAAGGGTCCGGTGACCGTGACCACCGCTGAGGTCCCTGGCAACTAAGGTTGCAGTCAATGTTGTTATCCTCTCAGCCGGGTCCGGCCATAGAAGAACCCGCCGGTCCGGACTTGGGGGGTGTACGGACCGACGGGCTCGACCATCAAGCATAGTTCACGCGTCCGTCCCCGTAAAATTAACGCAGAAACAGTTCAAAACCTGCCCGCGGATAGCGCAGGCGGGCCCCGCCGTCTGGCGGCTTGCGCAGAAAGTCCTCCATGCCTCTCCCGTCCAAGGCGTTCCAGCACTGGCTGAACGGTGTTGCGCCCCAGGAAAGCATGGCAGACATCAGCCGGATCTCCGGTGTGAAGCGAACCACCCTGGCGCAGCAGATGGTCCGCGGCAAGGTAGCCGAAACCACGGTTGTGAGCATCAGCAGGGCCTACGGCATAAACCCGCTGGATTCGCTCGCTTCCTTTGAGGCGTATTCGGAGCTTCATGGGCCGCTGCCTGCACCCTCCCCCGGTGAATTGATTAGCCTCGTCTCAACCTTGGACATGCTGCAGGCCCTCATCGAGCGAACCCGACCGGAAAACAAAGCCGCAGCCGACCTTGACGATCCCATGCACCCCACGTCGGTCAAGAACTGGGTGGACGCCATTGACGATGGCGAACTGCGCACACGCGTCAGCGACATCACCGGGATTGCCCCCCAAAACTTTTCCGCCCACCTCACCGCCAACCGGATGCCGCCAGAATTGGCCCTCGCCACAGCCCGGGCCGCGGGAGTCGGCCCGACGGCGGGACTGGTCGCCATCGGACTCATCACCGAGGCCGAAGCGGGATGGCCGCCCGATGCCCGGCGGACCGCACTCAACGCACTCACGGACGGCGAACTCGCCCTGTTGGCCGGAGACCGGCTCCAGGCCTGGGGGAAGACGCTCCGGCGCCACGAACAAGACCAAGAAAACACAGAAAGAATTTGGGAGAACCTCGGATGACAGGCGTCCTGCCCTGGGCCACTTTGATTGTTTGCCTGGCCATTACGATGATTCGCTTACCGGGGGCCCTGCGGGGCCACAACCGCTCGTTGTTCTGGATCTTCGCCCTCATCACGTTCGCCATCCTGCTCAGCATCGAGGGACCCTATCTGACCATCGATGCGCTTCTGGGCGGGATCAACCTGACCAACCTCCTGCTCCGCTTTATCCTCTACGCCACCTTCCTGTTGGTGGGCGTCAAGGCCGCGAAGGGTTTTGGCTCCCCCAATGGCGTACGCGCTATCCGAGGGCCAATAGGTTTGGCGGTCCTGGCGGTCGTGGCTGGGTTGACGGTGTTTTTCTTCCTGTTGACTGACACCCGGGGTTCCTCAGTGGGCCTCACCGGCCTGCCCTTCAGCCACAGCCTCGAAGCCTACGCCGCACTGGGTCGCCTCTACCCCGGCTACGTCTCAGCCTGCCTGCTTCCCGGAATCTGGCGGACGGTAGTGGGCCACGGCCCGCTACTGCTTCGCGTGGCCTCCGCCCTGTTCATGCTGGGCCTGGTTCTGCTGGTGATTTCGCAGACTTTCCCGTTGATTCCGCCCGCCCTGGCATGGCTTCGACCCTTGATCAACTACTCGGCCGCCCTGTCGATTGCGCTGGGCCTGGGCGGAATTGGCCTATCCAAGGTAGTCTCCCGCCGCCAAAACGGCCCAGTTCCAGGGGTGCGGACAGACAGAGTTCGCGGCAAAGCTTCGTAACGGCTTTCACAAAATCATTAGAACGTGCAACAATCATGAATGTGTGAAAGCAGCTGCTGCCTAGGTGCGGGAGCGGAGAACGGGTTTCAGTACCTGTGGCGCCTGCAGAAGCACTATTGGGGGGATGAGTGGTGGCGGGCTGTTGGGGACCGCCCCCACTCAGCCTATGTAGGCAACAGGGACCGGCCAACTGGCCGGTCCCTGTTGTGCATTCAGAACTCGTTCCAGTCCGTGGCGTTTTGGCTAGCGGCGGAACCGTAGGGTCACCAGCTGGAATGGGCGCAGCGTCAGCTCAGCGGCGTCCTTCCCCGTCGAGACTCCAGCGGTGTCGGTGGGCCGTTCCAGGAGGTCCACGGCTTGCACACCCGACGTCGCAAAGTTGGCCGTTACCTTCCCCGAAGACCGTTCGCCCAGGGACTCATACAACCTCACGACGACGTCGCCGGAACCATCCTCGGCCAGCTTCACGGACTCTACGGCTATGGCCTGGTTGTAGACCGTGAACAGCGGATCGACGCCGTGCCCGCCCTTCACCACGCGCGGCCGCAGGTTGGTGCGGTATCCCTCCTCTACGGCGTCCGCAATCGTCGCACCAGGCCGGACTGTGATGTCCAAGACGTGCCGTCCCCTGTCCGCACCGGGGTCCGGGAACTTGGGGGCACGCAACAGGGAGACGCGCACCGTGGTGGTTGTGCCGCCGTCCGAGCGCACTGAGCGGGTTACATCGTGTCCGTAGCTGGCGGCGTTGGAGACTGCGACTCCGTACCCCGGCTCGCCCACGTGAATCCACCGATGGGCGCAGATTTCGAATTTCGCGGCTTCCCACGACGTGTTCACGTGAGTTGGCCGGAAGACATGGCCGAACTGCGTCTCCGACGCGGAGCGCTCTGCCCTGACATCGAAGGGGAAGCCGATCTTGAGCAGCTTCTCACTCTCTTGCCAGTCCACCGCGGTGGAAATGGCCAGGGACTCACCGCCAGCCGCCATTTGAATGCGTTGGGTGACGGCAGAGGAACCTACCAGCCGCTCCACCACAACGACGGCGTCCCAGCCGCCGCGCTCCAGCGTCACGGAGCGGGCTTCGGTCACCGAGGTGACGTTTCGCCGATAGAACTCATCCACATCCCAGGCGTCCCATTCATTGGGCGTATCACGGTGGAGTTCCAGATGGTTGCCGAACTGCCCTGGCGCGATGGCCTCCCTGCCGCTTGCGTGGTCCAGCAGCGAGGTGATCAAACCGTTGGAGTCAATGACGGCCCGGATGATGCCGTTGTCCAGGATGTAACCGCCATCCGCTTCAGTAACGTCTACCGGATTGTCGGCGGCCACCAGTGGCGCAACAGCAAGGGCGGGCACCCCGCTCCGTTCGTGGGGAGCAGCGTTGAGCAGGAATTCGCCATTCCCTTCGCCCACCAATGCGGCTGTGGCGCCGGCGATGATCTGCTCAAGGTCCCGTGCCACCGCGGCGTAGTTACGTTCGGCATCTTGATGGACCCACGCGATCGAACTTCCCGGAAGGATGTCGTGGAATTGCTGCAGCAGCACAAGACGCCACAGTCTCTTAAGGTCGGCGGCTGGATACTGGTGCGTCCCACCGGAGCGGACCGCCGCCGTCGAGCACCAAAGCTCCGCCTCCCGCAGGAGGTGTTCGCACCGCCGGTTCCCGGCCTTTGTCCGGGCCTGGCTGGTGTAGGTGCCACGATGCAGCTCCAAGTACATTTCACCCACCCAAACAGGCAGGCCGGAGTACTCAGCTTCGGCCTCGACGAAGAAGTCCCGGGCGGACCCCAGCCGGACCCTGGGCGACCCCTCCAGGTCTTCGGTCCGATGGGCCGCGGCGATCATCTCCCTGGTGGGGCCGCCACCTCCGTCGCCGTAACCAAACGGGACCAGTGAAATGCTGCCGCGGCCGTGGTCACGATAGTTCCGCTCGGCGTGGGCTAGTTCCCGGGCGCTGAGTTCGGCGTTGTAGGTGTCCACGGGCGGGAAGTGGGTGAAAAGGCGGCTGCCGTCAATCCCTTCCCAGCTGAAGGTGTGGTGCGGCATCCGGTTGACTTGGTTCCAGGAAATCTTCTGAGTGAGGAACCAGTGTGAGCCCGCCGCCCGGACGATCTGCGGGAGTGCTGCCGAGTAACCGAACGAGTCCGGCAACCAAGCCTCTTCGCACTCCACGCCGAACTCCTCCAGGAAGAAGCTCTTGCCTTCCACAAACTGCCGGGCCATGGCCTCACCGCCAGGCATGTTGGTGTCTGACTCCACCCACATGCCGCCGACAGGAACGAACTGGCCGGACTTCACTTTCTCCCGGATACGGACAAAAAGCTCCGGATAAAACTCCTTGATCCAGGCGTATTGCTGCGCCGACGAGCAGGAAAACACAAAGTCCGGATGATCGTCCATCAGTGCCACCACATTGGAGAACGTGCGGGCACACTTGCGGATGGTTTCACGAACCGGCCAGAGCCACGCCGAATCGATGTGGGCGTGCCCCGTAGCCACGAGACGATGTGAGGAAGCGTACGCCGGCCGATGCATCACATCAGCCAGGGCCTCCCGGCCTGCGGCTGCCGTTCCGGCGATGTCGTCGGGGTCCATGACGTCCATCATGCGTTCCAGGGCACGGAGGATTTCGTGCCTGCGAGGAAGCTCCACTGGCAGCTCGTGCATCAGGCCGCTCAGCGTCCAGACATCCTGTTGCAACTCCCAGACGGCCTCATCCAGTTCGGCCACGGCGATCCGACCCAGCCTGTATACCGGATCCGTACCTGCGGTGGCTTTGTCACCCAGTGGCGTGGGGGCGAACGTCCAGTTGTTGGCAACATCCGGGTTCGCGGCGGCCTCGACATAAAAATCGATGGACAGTCCCCCGCCCAGGAGCTTCAGCGGCACCTGTTGGTTGCGGGGAGAGATGGCTTTGATGATGGTGCCATCCGGGCGCCAAGCGATCCCCTCGCACTGGAAGCCTGGAGCTGTCCCGTTGAAGCCGAGGTCCACCACTACTTCCACAGTGGTGCCGGGCCGAACACCCCAGCCCTCCGGAACCTCGCCGCGGAGTCGAAACCACGTTGTCCCCCAGGGCAGCCCCCACGGCGCTCCATGCTCCTGAGGGGCGAAGTCTTGGCGTAATGCCTCGGCAACTGGTACTGGCTCCCCCGGGGCCTCCCAACAGCCTAGGTTTAGCGGCATACTCCGCGTGTAGACGGCTGGATTGAGCCGCTCCCTGACGAAGCGCTCAAGACGGACTTCCGTAAGACGGCGGTCGTCGTGCAATTCAAATCCCCTTAGCTAGCTGCGGGTGGGCGGCCAGGCGTGGTGATGTTGGGGGCAACCTGGGGCCGGGGCATAGCGGATCACAACCCCGTTCATAAGAAACCGCTTCCAATCGATGGATAAAATCTACTGCCTTAGGGCTAAATTACCAAGCGGTAGCTTCGGCGGGTTCGGAAGCTTTCGTCACGAACTCCTCTGTTGTGGGGCCGTGTTGTGGGCGGGGCTGATGCGGTCCTTGCCGGCGTAGACATTCAGGCTGCTGCCGCGGCTGAAACCCACCAGGGTCAGGCCCGTTTCCTCGGCCAGCTCCACGGCCAGGCTGGACGGGGCGCTCACCGCGGCCAGCACCGGAATCCCGGCCAGGGCAGCCTTCTGCACCAGCTCAAACGAGGCCCGCCCGGAAACCTGCAGCACCGTCCCGGACAACGGCAGCCCGCCCTGGCGCAACGCCCAGCCAACCACCTTGTCCACCGCATTGTGCCGGCCCACATCCTCCCGCAGGCAGACCAGCTCCGGCTCCCCGCGCCCGCCGATCCGGAACAGCCCCGCGGCATGCACACCGCCGGTCTTGTCAAACACCGCCTGCGCCTCCCGCAGCCTGCCGGGCAACCCGGCCAGCACATCCACCGGCACCCTCAGCGGGTCCCGACGCAGGTCAAAGGCCAGCGTCTTGCGCACCGCCTCGATCGAATCCGTACCGCAAATCCCGCACGAACTGGACGTGTACACCTTCCGGCCCGTCTCCGGCACCGGCACCCCCGGACGCAGCTGCGCCTCCACCACATTGAACGTCTGCCGCCCGTCCTCATCCTCCCCGGCACAGAACCGCAACGACACCAGCTCAGTCGCCTCACGGATCACGCCCTCCGAGACCAGGAAACCGGCCACCAGATCAAAATCATCACCCGGCGTGCGCATCGTCACCGCAAACGACAACCCACCAACCCGGATCTCCAGCGGCTCCTCCACCGCCAGCACATCCTCCCGGAACCGCACCGGAAACTCCAACGCAGCATCCGAACCATCCAACAAAAACCGATGAACCTTCCGCCGCTGAATCACACGTCCCATAAGACCATCATGACTGTGCCCGCGCAGGGGCGCCAACAAGCAGGCGGCAGCGCTGCATCAGGGATAGCGCCAGTAGCGGGGCTACAGGGCGCAGTTCACTCGGAAGGCGATTTCACTCATCATCAAGGGCGCTCCAGTCGACTGGCTCGGAGGGACTCTTGCGCCGTTGAGCCTTGGTAGGCGGCTTTCGAGGCTTCTCTGTCGTCTTTGGCTCAGGCAGCGGCGGTCCCCAGGGAAGGGGAAAGGCCGTTATCGGCTCCCCCAGTTGGACGCCGTGCGGTGGGACCACCATCACGCCATCGGCGGAGGCCAGACCGCGCATCATCCCCGCAGCGGAGTGCTGGGCCGGGGACGCGAGCCCATACACCAGACGGAATGGCATCAACCGGGTCCGTCCCGGGTCCGGGTCGATCGTCACCCCGCACGGCACCTCCCCGACGTCGGGCATGTTCCCGTGGCCCAGGGCGGCCAGCAGCGGTCCGGCGATAGTGAATAATGCCATCATCGCCGCCAACGGATTCCCCGGCAGCCCCACCACAAATCTGCCATCCGGCAGCTCCGCCAGCACCGCAGGGTGCCCCGGCCGCATCGCGATCCCGTCGATCAGCAACCGCCCGCCCAGCGCAGCGATCGCCGCACGGAAATGGTCCGTTCCGGACCTGCCCGTACCACCTGTGGTGATTACGACGTCGGCAAGCTGCCCACCGGGCCCTGCCTGCCAGGCCGGGCCACCCTCCGACACCTCGTCCCGGGACGCCGCGGTGCCTTCCCCCGCAGTGTCTTCCGGCGTCGGGGTGTCCTGCAATGCGGCCAGCCACTCGTCATACGAGTCACCCACCCTGACCTGCCCGGCCGGAATCCCGCCCAGCATCCCAACCACCGCTCCAAGCTGCGGCCCAAACGTATCCCGCACGCGACCCGGCTCCGGAACCCCGGAAGTCACCACCTCCGAACCCGTCAGCACAAGCCTCACCACCGGTTTCCCCAACACCAGCAGTTCATCCAGCCCAGCCACAGCAGCTATGGCAACATGCGCAGGATTCAGCACCGTTCCCGCCCTGATCAACACCTCACCGGCAGACGCCTCCTCACCAGCCGGACGAATGTGCTGACCGTTGCCCGGCTCACCCGGCCTGGCGCCCTCACCAAGCACCAACACCGGAAGACCCTCGCCGTCAACATCCATCCGCCCGCTCTCAGCACGCAGCACAGCCTTCGCCCCCGCGGGAACCAACCCACCGGTCACAATCACAGAAGCCTGATGCGGCGCCAAAACACCGCCCTGCCCCGCCAAAACCCCAGGCTCCACCACAACCCACGGCCCGGAACCATTCACCGCCCAACCATCCATCGCGGACGACGCATAATGCGGCACATCACGCACAGCCACCACGTCAGCCGCCAGAACCCGGCCAATGGCCGCGGACAACGCAACAGGCCCCGCAGGAATCGGCGACGCGCAGCCAAAAGCCAACTCACGCGCCTCAACCCATGTGTGCGCTAGATTTCGAGGCTGTGCGGAGTCCGGTCCGGGTTCAGCGGTGTCAGACTCTGCGGTGTAAGTGTCTTGTACCGTTTCGGTCTCGACGGCGCGCGGTTCAGCGGCGTCGGTCATTCCTGGACGGTCTCCGGCGCGGAGTACTCCTCGGAAAGTTTGCGGGCCAGTGCCAGGGCAGCATCCATAGACGCTGTGTCCGGAGCCTGTCCCGAGCCCGTGGCCATGCCGGCGGCAAAGCCCGCAATGAAGGTGGTCAGGGGTGCGGCTGGCCGGACAACCGAGTGGGCGGCGACGCCAGCGAGTGAGAGTACGCGATTGACATCAACGTCGACGTCTTCCAACTCAAAAGCCCGCAGCAGGGTCCGGCACCATTCCTCGAGCGTTTCTTCCTGGCTCTTCACGATTTGCCTCCCTGTGCCGCTGTCCTGGATTGCGGGAGATGGCTGCGCCACCCCCAGTGCCGCGGCGTCGTCCCAAGTGTCCACATCAGCGGTGGAGTGCTCGGGGACGGTCACCGGCAGCAGGTCCAGCCTAGCAAGGAGAGCGAACACAGAACCGTCGGTTAGGGTTCCCGATTGAGCAGCCGACGCCGCTTCCTGCCTGAGCGCCTCACTGCGGTAGATTCCCGCCAAGGGCTGTTTCCTTCCGGAGGGCGAAACAGCCATTACGCCATCTCGGTCCGTGCCGGACGTGAGGGCATCGAGGAGGGCTCCAACGGCATTCCGTACGTTGGGCATGTCGCAGGCCAGGACCAATGTCCACGGGGACGGTTTCCCCGTCGCCGAAGCCAGCGCAGCGAGGCCGGCGGCTATGCCGGACGCGGGCCCTGTGAAGGGTGGGTCTTCCCGCGTGAGAAGCGTTCCCCAAGGCAACGGACGTCCGGGATCAGGCCCAACGACCACCGTATGTTGTGCCTTGGAGGCGGCTCTAAGGGCACGGTCCAGCAGCGATTCGCCCTCAACCACCAAGCTGGACTTGGGCACGCCTCCAAGCCGGGCGGACCTGCCCCCAGCAAGAATCACGGCATCGAAAAACACGCGTCCAGCCTAGCTGTGTTGAAGGCCGGACGCGCTATTCCTCCTAGGAACTCAGGCAGCCGATTCCGGCAACAGGAAAGGGTCCCAGTCCGGTGCCGGCTTCTCTAGTTCCTTGATTTGCCACATTGTGCCCGTTGGAGCCGCTGGAGTGAATTTCAGCTTCCAGCCCATCTCCGCGAGCGTGTGGTCGCTCTTGGCGTTATTGCACCGAAGGCACGCCGCCACCAGGTTCTCCCAGGTATCGGCGCCGCCGCGGGATTTTGGGTGGACGTGGTCAATGGTGTGTGCAGCTTTACCGCAATAGGCGCAGCGGTGTCCGTCACGGCGCAGTACGCCCCGACGGCTAACGGCTGTGATTCTGTTGTACCGTGGCCGGATGTAGCGGTTGAGAAGAATTACGGAAGGGCGTCCGAAAATCTCCTGCGGCCCAACGACAGGCTCGTCGCCTTCGGCCACCACGCTAGCTTTTCCAGTCAGCACAAGAACCAACGCCCGGCGGAAGGAAACTACCGCCAGCGGTTCATATCCAGCATTCAGAACGAGTGTGCGCATGCACATACCTCTTCACGGCCGCACCCGCCAGGGGCACGAGGGCCGGCTGCCCTCTGCATGTGCGGGCTATGGATCGACAAGACAAGAGTAAACAGTGCAGGCCCGGTTCAACGAATCGCGCGCGGCAAATCGGCTCAGTGTCGATGAGAGTTCATGTGCAGGCCACCTCGCGGAACATCAAAAGTCAGATACCGAAAAGGGCCGGGAATGCGTCCACGGAAGCAAAAAACACCCCCGCCTGCCCCAAGGCAAGCGGGGGTGTTTCTGTGCTCTATGCGTTAGCCGCCGACGCGGATGAAAACGGGACCGGAGCCCACGTTGACGCTGTAGAGGGCGGTGGTGCCGCCATTCCAGCCGCCGTGGACGGCCATACCGTTACCAACGTAGACAGCGATGTGCGCCATGCCCATGCCGCCGTTCTGGTAGTAGGCCAAGTCGCCTGGCTGTGCCTCAGCGGCGCTCACTGTGCGGCCGAGGGAGAGGTAGCCGGCCGGCCAACCGTGGTAGTTGATGCCGACGGCCGCCAGGGAGTTAGTCACCAGCATGGTGCAGTCCTGGGCCACGCCAAGCTGGGCGTAGGCAGCGGCGGCAATGGAGGCCCCCAGACCGCTAGCCGGGGTCTTGGTGGGCGCGGACGCCTGAACGGTGGAGCTGACCTTCAGCGTAGGGGCCGGGGCTGCTTCCTGAACCTCAACAGGCTTGGGAGCCTCGACGACGGGAGCGGCCACGGTGCTGACGGCCGGCTTCTCGTAGGAGATGGACACGCTGGACTCAGCAGAGATGCTGGCCTGCGTGACAGCCTGGACGTCCAGGCTGGAGGTCACCGTGGACTCGCGCTGAACGTTGGTTTCCGCAGCGTTGGCTGCGACACCGCTGGTCAACACCAGGCCGGAGGCGGCAGCAATAACGGCAGCCTGGCGGCCCATGCCGCCAGCGTTGTCGCCCACAGCCTTGGCAATGACGGCGATCGAGTTGGTCTTGGTCACCTCGGCGCGGTGCCGTGCAACGGTATTTGCACGAGTACTCATCATTTCTCTCTTTCGTATTCCTCAAGCCGGGGTGGCAGCTTGCGGTCTTTGGACGCGCCGGCATCTTGGGGGCATGCCGGATCGCCCCGAACGGATTCCTTTAGCGGAGGGTGTAGAACGAGGACGTGCCCGTTGCGGACACTGCGTGCAGGATGGTGCCCTGCGAGGGGTTGAGCGCGCTGATCATCATGCCGTTACCGACGTAGATACCCACGTGGGCACCGCCGTTTTGCATGACTAGATCGCCGGGGGCCGGCGTGGAGGTGGGCTTCATGATGGTCCACGCGTTGGTCCGCGGGATCTTGATCCCGGCCTGTGCGTAAACCCACTGAGTGAAGCCAGAGCAGTCCCAACCGGCGGGAGTGGTGCCACCCCAGAGGTACGGGCTGCCGATCCCGGTGTAGGCGATCGCGGCGAGGCCGGCCGTGGCAGCGGAAGACGCTGCGTCCGCAGCTTCGTCGGCTGCGGCCGTGATGGAGCGGGCCTCTACCTTGGGTGCCTCGATCTTGGGAGCCGCTTTGGTGGCGATCGCGGGGCGCTCAAACGACACGGTGGCCGTTGGTTCCGCAGTCACAACCAATTGCGTGGAGCCGGATTCCGAAGCGGAGACGTTGACATTGGAGTCTGCGTGCGCAGGAAGACCAGCGGTCAACAAGAGTCCCGATGCGGCCGCTACAGCGGCGGCCTGGCGACCTACGGTGCCGGCATTGGTGGCAACAGCCTTGGTAAGGGTGTTAAGCGGATTCAGGGAAACCGCGTCTGCGCGATGGCGCGCAAGGTTGCTGCGTGAAGACACGAGGTAGCCTCTCCCAATGCCTACGAGGTGAGCTGTCGGATTCGGGTGGGAGGCACCCGGCCGCTTGGCTTCCGAAGAAGCTTCCGCGACTTAACCCCAAGGCCTTCCAAGAAGGCCAAAATTGGTTCCCCCGCCTCTGCCAGACGATGTTTTGCGAACGGAGTTCCAGATGGTGGCAGAGCTAGGCAATCCATCCGGAAACACCAGCTCCCTAAAAAGCCGGTGCGAATACGACGGTACAGGAGTTTGGTTCGAATGTCACATTCAGGTCACGAACGATAACTCGTATGCGATAGACGACAATCAAGAAGGGTTATAGCCAGCCGAGGGGGTCAACGACTTCGCCGTTGACCATCACTTCGAAGTGCAGGTGGCAGCCGGTGGAAGCACCCGTTGTGCCACTCATGGCAACAGTCTGGCCGCGGCTGACAACCTGACCCACCTGGACGTTGAAGGAGGATAGATGGTTGTAAGTGGTCTCAAGGCCATTGCCATGGTCGATCACTACGCGATTGCCACCACCAAAAGGATGCCAGGACGCAAACGTTACCTTGCCGCTTGCAGCGGCATAGACCGGAGTTCCGCATTGCGCCACGTAATCCTGGCCACGGTGGAACTCGCCGAAGCCACCTGTGATGGGGCTCACGCGGTAGCCAAAGGGCGACGACGGGATCAGCTGGTCCAGCGGAGCCCCAAGGGTACCTGTGGAGGCTGCCCTGGTGATCGAACCCACAGACTGTGCGCTGAGTAACGACTTAAGTCGGCCGTCCGGATCAGCCTTGGTCGCCACCGCGGCCCGGCTGAAGTCGATCTTTGCCGACGATGCGGCCGAAACCTCGGGCTGGGCACCCTGCGCCAATGCTGAAGGGGCTTTTCCGGGTTCGGACGTTGCCACTACGGCACTCGTGCCAGGGAAAGTAACGGTGAGGGCCAGGCCGGTGGCCGCGAGGGCAATACCGGCCTTTTGTCCCACGCCGCTGGCGGCAGCGAAGTCGGCTACCTGGCCGAGCGGACCGCGACGGCGTCGGTAGGACCTGGGCCGGTCCTGCGCCGGTTCCTGCACGGAGGTGACGCCGGCAGAGCGTTGCACCTCAGCGGGGGCCGCCGCCCGGCGTCTACCCCTGACGTTCTGCGTGGTCAACTATGTTTCCTCTCTGAAGCCTACGAAGTTAGCTGTCGGATTCGGGTCAGAGAGTTCCAAGACCCGGCCCACAGCAGACACGCTCAAGGCACAGAGGTATCCCCTAGAGGACCTCCGTCGGTTTCACGCATCCGCAGCGGGCTTCACCCCAAGGCCGTCCGAAACGGCCGCTTGTGGTTCCCCCGCCTCTGCCAATAAATGTGTAGAACACCTGGACCGTTGGCAGAGCTCGGCTCCGGTTCAGGTAACGCTTTGGTATCGGCGCTAGTAGCCAACTATAGGCGATTAAAGCCCTGCAGTAACAATTCCGTTATCTGCGCCACGCCAGTCTCCAGATGTGACCGGAAGCGCGGTTAGGCGATGGTGACAAACACGTGGGCAGCAACTTCAGGAGGCAGTTCCAGCGCGCCCTCGATATCAGCAACGCGGACTGAGATGTACTCCCCCACCCGCTCAAGCGAGATCCGGGCACCCGGCCGAATTCCGCCTTCCTCGAGCTGCAGAAGGAGCTCGGGCTCAACCTGGATAGGCTCGGCCAGCCGGCTCACTACGACAGTCGAACCCGAGGAATAGTCGGCCATGGCATCCAGGAGGTTGATCACACCGTCTGAGAACGGCTTGGCAGGGCTGCCGCCCAGTGCTTCAAGACCGGGGATCGGGTTTCCGTAGGGCGATTCGGTGGGGTGGTTGAGCAGGTCGTACAGCCGCTTCTCCACCCGCTCGCTCATGACGTGCTCCCAGCGGCAGGCTTCATCGTGTACGTAGGCCCAGTCCAGGCCGATCACATCCGCCAGCAGCCGCTCAGCCAGCCGGTGCTTTCGCATAACTTCCGTAGCGCGTTTCCGCCCTGTTTCGGTCAGCTCCAAGTGCCTGTCCCCGGAAACGACCACAAGGCCATCCCGTTCCATGCGACCGATAGTCTGCGAGACCGTGGGACCGGAGTGGCGCAGACGCTCAGCAATGCGGGCACGCAGGGCCACAATATTCTCTTCTTCGAGCTCCAAAATGGTCCGAAGATACATCTCGGTTGTATCAATCAGATCGGTCATCCCGCTCAGCTCCTCAGAAGAAATCCCCGCTACGCCAAGGACCATCCTAGCTTATTTGGAATTAGTCCGGATAATTCGCGAACTTGGCGCAGCATCTCACTTTGCGGACTTTGACACCCCGGTTCACCCCGCCGCTGCAGCTTCGGGCAGAATGGGCAGGAGTCGAAAAGGTGCAGCCGATGCCGCCTGCCACGACCCCCTCGACGGAACATTGACCATTGGAGCCACTGTGAGCGACAACAGCATCACCATCCCCGCCGATCTGCTGCCCAAGGACGGACGCTTTGGCGCCGGACCCTCCAAGGTCCGCCCAGAGCAGATTGAAGCGTTGTCCGCCGCATCCACGTCCATCCTGGGCACTTCCCACCGCCAGGCACCTGTGAAGAACCTCGTGGGATCGGTCCGGGATGGTCTTAGCACGTTTTTCAAGGCTCCTGACGGTTACGAAGTAATCCTCGGCGTCGGCGGTTCAACAGCGTTCTGGGACGTTGCCAGCTTCGGCCTCGTGGAGGAGAAGGCCCAACACCTGTCCTTCGGCGAGTTCGGCTCCAAGTTTGCCGCTGCTACCAACAAGGCTCCCTTCCTCCAAGCGTCCTCCATCATCAAGTCGGAGCCCGGCAGCCGTCCAGAGCCACTGGCCGAAGCCGGCGTGGACGTCTATGCCTGGCCGCAGAACGAGACGTCCACCGGCGTCGCCGCTCCTGTGAAGCGCGTGGCGGGGGCTGACGAGGGCGCGCTGGTGCTGATCGACGCAACGTCCGCCGCCGGCGGCCTGGACGTTGACGTCGCGGAGTCGGATGTCTACTACTTCGCACCGCAGAAGAACTTCGCGTCCGACGGCGGCCTGTGGCTTGGCCTGTTTTCTCCCGCTGCTTTGGAACGCGCCGCGAAAATCAAGGCCAGCGGCCGCTGGATCCCGGATTTCCTGGACCTCCAGACCGCAATCGACAACTCCAAGCTGAACCAGACTTACAACACTCCGTCCCTGAGCACCCTGGTGACCCTTGACGCCCAGGTCCAGTGGCTCAACAACAACGGTGGCCTGGACTTCGCAGCGAAGCGCACAGCCGAGTCCGCAGGGCGTGTGTACTCCTGGGCAGAGGCCTCCGACTTCGCGACGCCGTTTGTTGTTAAGGCCGAAGACCGCTCCAACGTGATTGCCACCATCGATTTCGACGACTCCATCGACGCGGCCGCCATCGCCAAGATCCTTCGCTCTAACGGCATCGTTGACACGGAGCCCTACCGGAAGCTTGGCCGCAACCAGCTGCGCATCGCCACGTTCGTTGCCATTGAACCGGATGACGTTTCCGCTCTGCTGGCCAGCATTGACTACGTAGTGGGCGAGCTCCGGAAATAGGGCGCCCGGCCAAGACAGCTAGGCGGCACCATCCTGGAGGGAATCCGGGGTGGTGCCGCCTTTTTTGTCTTCGATGATGTCCGGTCGGCTCATCACGATGATGTCCGGTCGGCCCGTCACGTTGGAGGCCTTAAGGCTGGCCTAGTGCCCTTCCACCGCCTCAGAAGCACCGTCAATTTCGTCGTCGGGCTCTACATCGCCGTCAGCGGCGGTGTCCGCCGCCTCAAGACCTTCTGCCTCGTGGTCGTCGCGGGCCCCGGCGTCGCTATCTGAATCCCCCTCGCCGGCTTCTTCTTCATCCGCTGGATCTTCATCCGCTGGGTCTTCATCCGGTGAGTCCTCATCCGCTGAGTCCTCATGCACGGTGTCCTCAGGGCGCACCCGCTCAGCCCAAGGCACCCATTCGGGAGCCAGGACCGAGTCCTCCGACGGGAGAAGGCCGAGTTCGCTGACCGTGACCACCTTGGAACGGGAGTTCCGGGTCACCACGGCGAACCAGTGCCAGCCAACGTAACCAGGCAGCCGGGATTCGAACAGGTGGGTTACCAACCTGTCGCCCTCGGTGCGCGCAGCTACGTGGGCACCAATTTCATCCGGGCGGGCAATCGTGGTGATCGCTTCCCGGGCGACATCGATGGCAGCGGCCAGGACGGCGTCGGGCTTTCCAGCACGCCAGACCGGAACGCCCGCCCGGCGCCTCGCGGCAGGCTGACGCTTCCCGGACGGGTCCGAGGCAGGATCTACTGAGGCCGCTGCACCGTCAGGCGCAGCGGCTGTCACGTCAGCCCGAGCGAATTCCGAAGCCATGCGCGGCCCTAGGCGTCCAGCTCTTCGGCGACCTTGCGCAGGGCAGCCGCGATGGCCTTGCCCTTGTTGCTGTCCGGGTACTTGCCGGAGGAAAGCGTGCCGGAAAGGTTGTCCAGCACTGATACGAGGTCCTGGACCAGCGGTGCAAGTTCCTTTGCGTTCATGCGCTTGGCCCGGGCAATGGAGGGGGTCTTCTCCAGGACGCGCAGACCGAGGGCTTGGGCGCCGCGGCGGCCGTCAGCGACACCGAACTCAACGCGTGTTCCAGCTTTGAGATCGCTCAAGCCAGCCGGCAGCGCCGACTTGGGCAGGAACACTTCCTGACCGTCTTCGGCCGCGAGGAATCCGAAGCCTTTGTCCTTGTCATACCACTTGACCTTGCCGGTGGGCACTTAATCAACCTTCTTCATGTATCGCATGGGGCATATCCGCCCAGCACAAAACCACGGGCACCCGCGGGGTCCACAGGACGCTCGCTGTGACATCGCTCTTCATTGATGTGGCTGGGTCCGGTCTGTGCTGGTCTACTCTCATTCAAGGTTATCGTGCCCGGGCCACGAAACGCGCCTTGGCGGCCCCCGTCACACACGTCGCGTCACAGTAGGCACGCGATACTAGGCAAAACCGGACTTCCGCTGCTGTTAGCGTTGCTCATATGATTCCGAACCGCTTCCGCCGGCCATTGACGGTTGTTGCCGCTGTCCTGGCCGTCCTGTCCTTGGCGGCCGTCGGCGTCGTCATGGCCATTGCCGCAGGTGGAGGCATCGCTCCGGCTTGGGTGACGGCCACGGCCCTGTATGGACTTCCGATAGCGTTTATCCTGCTGGTCTACTTGGTGGTAGACAGCGTCCTCCGCCGCCGGCAGCAGTAATCTCCGGAGCACTACATTCCTGCCGAGGTTCTCCGGGAAACGGTCCCTCGGCCAAGCGGTAACGTTGAGGTGATGTCCCTCATTCGCGCTCTCAGCAACGAACTTGAAGCACGCGACGACGACTCGCTGCGTTCGCTCTTTGCCGCGCGTCCCGACCTCATGTCTCCCCCGGTCCCGGACTTCGCTGCCCTCGCTGCCCGCGCAAGTTCCCGGGTCAGCGTACAGCGTGCTTTGGAGCGCCTCACCAAGCCCCAACTCCAGGTGATCGAGGCCGTCCACCTCACCACCAACACAGACACGGGACACAGTGTTTCGGCGGTAGAGCTTAAGAAGGTGATTGCGGGGGCCACCATCGCCGGGCTCGAGCCCATCCTCCATGGTCTCCAAGACCTGGCCCTCCTGCAGCGCGTGGACCCGCCATCGGGCTTTTCGGATTCCCCTTCACGGCACAGGTACTACCTTCCCGTTGGCAGCCTCAAGGAGGTCATCGGCATCTACCCTGCCGGACTAGGACGCAGCTATACCGAACTGGTGCGCCTGCTGCCTGCGTTCGCCCAGCGGGTTGTCCAGATCGTCTCCGAACTGCGCACGGCGGGTGCTGACATCAAAGAGGCCGGAAGTCCATTCGAAGCTGCCCTTGCCTTGCAGCACTGGACTTCCTCACCTGAGCGGCTCGAGACCATCCTCTCCAAGGCGCCGGAACGAACGAGGACGCTGCTGGATCGATTCGGCACGTGGGCCATGGGGGCGGTGCCGCAGGCGCAGCGCCGCTTGTCGCTCGCCAAGGAGGCGCCCGACGTCGGACCTGTCGATTGGCTGCTTGCCCGCGGCCTGCTGGTGCCCCTGGACGCGGCCCACGTAGAACTGCCGCACAGTGTCGGCCTTGCCCTGCGCGGCGGCGCGATCATCCCCAACTTCCTCCGCAAGCCACCGGTGCCCACCCTGGGCGAGACCAGTGCACTGCTACGGCGGAATGCCGCGTTGGGAGCCATCGCGGAAACCCTGCGCCTCTGCAGCGAACTGGTGGCCGCCGTCCGTGCCCAGCCGCTGACGACGCTCAGGACCGGGGGCGTGGGAGTCCGCGAACTCCGTCGCCTTGCCGATGCGATCCGCTTGGAAGTGGGCGAGACGGCCCTGTTACTGGAACTCTGCGCACTGTCCGGGCTGCTGCGCCTGGATGTTGACAGTTCCACCTGGGTCCAGCCGTCGCCGCTGGAATGGCTGGAACTGCCCCGGAAGGAACAATGGCTGTGGCTGGTAAACGCATGGCTGTCCAGCGAGCGTGTCCCGTCCATGGTCGGGCAGCCGTCTCCCGGCCAGATGGGCGTTCCGGGACCAGCTGCAGCCGCCACGCAGTCGGTCAACTCGCGCAACCGCAGTCCAGTGCAGCCGGCATCAACAGGCCACCGCGGACAAGGATCGACCGCCATCAACGCGCTGTCCGGCGAAGCCCAGCGCCCCGATGCCCCGTTGGTCCGCCGTCGGGTCTTGGAAATCCTCGCCGAGCTGACCACCGAGGCGGGCGCGCCGGACGGCCGGGCGCCTGTGCTCGATGCCGCCGTCGTCCTTGAACGGGCCGACTGGGCGCAGCCGCGGATGACGCGGCGATTCAATACGCTGGTGGATGGGATCCTGCACGAGGCTGAACTGCTTGGCCTCATGGGTTCCGGCGCGCTGACCCAGCTTGGTTCGGCAATCGCCGCGGACCGCCCTGACGAGGCGTTGGAAATCCTCGGTGAGCACCTGCCCGCGGCACTGAACCACTTTCTGCTGCAGGCGGACCTTACTGCCGTAGCACCCGGATACCTCTCCCCCGAGCTAAGCAGACGGCTGCAGGGGATGGCCGATGCAGAGGGGCAAGGCCCCGCCACGATCTACCGCTTCTCCCAGGAGTCGATCCGCAGGGCGCTTGATTCCGGATTCGACGCGGCCTCCTTGCTGGCTTTCCTCCGGGAACACAGCGCGACGGCGGTGCCGCAGCCTTTGGAATACATGGTGGCGGATACGGCGTCGCGCCATGGCAGGCTCCGCGTAGCCACGGCGGCAGCTTTCATCCAGAGCGACGACGAAGCGGCCATCACGGATTTGCTGGCCGAGCCCGGCGCCAGCTCCCTGGGGCTTGTGAAGCTGGCGCCAACCGTGCTTACATCTGCAGCCAGCCCCCGGGAAACAGCCAGGGTACTGCGGGAGTTGGGCCTCACGCCCACGCTGGACGAAAAGGACTCGGGCGTGCGGCTCAAGCGCTCGCTTGCCGTCGCCGCGGCACGCCCGGTCTACACGGCACCGCGCGCGGCGCCTTCGGAGGACGACGTCGACGCGCAGCTGGCGACGCTGCGCCAGCATCACCGTGTCGCAGGGAGTTCGGGGTTTTCCGGGGCCGAGACTGTTACGCAGCTTGGGCTGGAGGCGCTGCACCGCGCTATCCGGCTGCGGCAGGCAGTTTCCATCAACGTAGTGGACGGTGAAGGGAATGCCGTGGAAGAGACGGTGGTTCCCGTATCAGTCTCCGGCGGACGGGTGCGCGTCTTCGATCCCCGCCGGGACACCGAACGGGTTCTTTCCCTGCACAGGATCATCGACGTCGGACCGGCAAATGTCATCAGGTCGGCGGACCGCGCACCGGAACCCGATCAACCTTTGACTACACGGGGAGAATAGAGTGACCGACGGTCCTTTAATCGTTCAAAGCGACAAGACCATCCTCCTGGAGGTCGAGCACAAGCTGGCCACAGAGGCTAGGCACGCGATCGCCGCCTTCGCGGAACTGGAGCGCGCCCCGGAACATGTTCACACCTACCGTTTGACGCCCCTGGGCCTATGGAACGCACGGGCGGCCGGGCTGGATGCGGAGCGGGTCCTGGACACACTGCTCCGCTACTCGCGCTTTCCCGTACCGCATTCCTTGCTCATCGACATTGAAGAAACAATGTCCCGCTACGGCCGGCTGCGGCTGGAGAAAGACCCCCGGCACGGCCTGGTGATGAGAACGGACGACTACCCCGTGTTGGAAGAGGTCATCCACGCCAAGAAAATCGAGCCGCTCCTTGGTCCACGCATCGACGGCGAGACCGTAGTTGTCCATTCTTCCCAACGGGGCCAGTTGAAGCAGTTGCTGCTCAAGCTGGGCTGGCCGGCAGAGGACCTGGCCGGTTACGTGGATGGGACGCCGCATCCGATCATGCTCCACGAAGAAGGGTGGCATCTGCGCCCCTACCAAAAGCTGGCCGCGGAAAACTTCTGGGCCGGCGGCAGCGGCGTCGTCGTTCTCCCATGTGGTGCCGGCAAGACGTTGGTGGGCGCGGCGGCGATGGCGACGAGCTCCACCACCACGCTGATCCTGGTGACCAATACGGTCGCCGCCCGGCAATGGAAGGACGAACTGCTCAAGCGGACGTCCCTCACAGAGCAGGAGATCGGCGAGTACTCCGGGCAGGTCAAGGAGGTCCGGCCCGTCACGATCGCCACGTACCAGGTGCTCACCACCAAGCGGGGTGGGCTCTACCCCCACCTGGAACTCGTAGACGGGCACGACTGGGGACTCATCATTTACGACGAAGTCCATCTGCTGCCGGCCCCGATCTTCCGGATGACGGCCGACTTGCAGGCCCGCCGCCGACTGGGGCTCACCGCAACGCTGGTTCGCGAGGACGGACGCGAAGGTGAGGTGTTCAGCCTGATCGGGCCCAAACGGTATGACGCACCTTGGAAGGACATCGAGGCACAGGGGTACATTGCACCTGCGGATTGCGTGGAGGTGCGCGTTGACCTGCCGAACGACGAGCGCGTGGCTTACGCCATGGCTGACGACGCAGACAAATATCGCCTGTGCTCCACCACGGAAACCAAAACCGCGCTTGTTGAGGAGATCGTGTCGCTTCACCGCGGCGAGCAATTGCTGGTGATCGGCCAATACATCGACCAACTCGACGAGATCGGCGAGCGTCTGGACGCCCCCGTCATCAAGGGCGACACCTCAGTCCGCCTTAGGCAAAAGCTCTTTAACCAGTTCCGTGCGGGCGAGGTCAAGACGCTGGTGGTCTCCAAGGTGGCAAATTTCTCCATTGACCTTCCTGAGGCCTCGGTGGCCATTCAGGTGTCCGGCTCATTCGGCTCCCGACAGGAAGAGGCACAAAGGCTAGGCCGACTGCTGCGACCGAAGCAGGATGGCCGCGCCGCGAGGTTCTACTCCCTGGTTGCCAGGGACACCTTGGACCAGGAGTTCGCCGCCAAGCGGCAGCGCTTCCTGGCGGAACAGGGCTACGCCTACAGGATCATGGACGCCAAGGACGTGGCCAAGGGCTAACCGTGAAGATGCTTTGAAGCTGTTTCCCTGACAGTTGCGCTCACCAAGTCCAGCAGCGGTGACTGGATCTTCCAGCGCTGCCAGTACAGCGCGACGTCGAAGGGGTCGTTTGGGGCCAACTCCACCAGGGTGCCTTCCGCAAGGTCGGGGCCGCAGTGTGCTTCCGGAACCAGGCCCCAGCCAAGACCCAGGCGGATGGCCTGGGCAAAGTCCATCGCGGCAGGAACGTAGTGCCGGGGGCCCAGCGGCGGTCTGTCCTGCGATGCCTTCTTCCGCGCTGTCTCCTTCACGAACAACGTTTCAACAAATCGCCACTGATACGAGTCCTTCCGGTCAAAGTCGACGGCGGGCGCCGCGTTGAGCGCCTTTGCGGCGACCGTTCCGCCGTCGTCGAGTTGCGGGAGCCAGCGGGCAACGAACGCCGGCGACGCCACTGCCCGATACCGCATCTGGCCAAGCGGCTCCACGCGGCATCCCTGCACCGGCTCCGGAGTGGCGGTGACCGCAGCCATGACCGTCCCGGAGCGCAACATGTCCGTTGAATGCTGCTCGTCGTCACGGTGGAGTTCGAAGGTGACCTGAAGGTCCGGCGGAACGTGGGCCAGGGCCTGCAGGAACCAGACAGCCAGCGAGTCGGCATTGACTCCAAGTGGCATGGCGACATGTTGGGACCCCTGTCCGGAAATCCCCAGTTCCCGTCCGGCGTCATCCTCGAGCAAGGCCAACTGCCGGGCGAGCCGCAAAATCACCTGTCCAGCTGGCGTCGCCTCCGTAGGGTTGCTGCGTTGCAGCAGCACCTGGCCGGCCCGCTCCTCCAGCGCTTTGAGCCGCTGGGAAACGGCCGACGGCGTGACGTGCAGCCGGCGGGCAGCCGCCTCTAGCGTGCCCTCACCCAAGACTGCGGCGAAGGTCTCCAGTTGTTCGGATGAGAAGCGAGGCATAAGAACAGCTTAATCATCCTTAGAATATTTAGCTGGTCTGTTGCGTCGCTTGACCATAGCGTCGAATACATGCAGTTTGTTCAATTCCTCCAGGCCGCGGGCACAGGGCTCGCGGCCGGTCTCGCCCTCATTGTTGTGATCGGGGCCCAGAACGCGTTTGTCCTGCGTCAGGGAATCCTCGGCAAGCACGTTGTGCCAATTGTGTTGGTGTGCGCACTTTCGGACGCCTTGCTGATTGCTGCCGGGGTTGTTGGCATGGGCGCGGTGGTCGAGTCGGCGCCCATTGTGGTGGTTGTCCTCAGGTATCTGGGCGCAGCTTTCCTCCTTTGCTACGGATTTATGGCGGCACGGCGGGTGTTCACAAGCAGGCACTTGGTGACTGAGCTCGATCAGGTGCCTGCCGCCGTCGAGCACGCCACCGCCACCGGCGGCAGCGCCCAACGTTCCGCGCTAGCCGGCGGCGGGTCCCCGACGGTAACCGTCGTGGCAAAAGCCGCTCTCGTCGTCGAGCACCCGGCTGGTACAGCAGCAACTAAGGCGTGTGCCGTCGTCGCGACCGCTCTGGTCTTCACCTGGCTTAACCCGCACGTTTACCTGGACACGGTGGTGTTGCTGGGGTCCTTGGCGGCTGAGCAGGGACCGGGCATGCAGTGGGCTTTCGGTGCCGGTGCCATGGTGGCAAGTTCACTGTGGTTTTCGGCTCTGGGCTTCGGCGCCCGGTTGCTGCGGGGTGTCTTTGCGCGCCCGGCCTCCTGGCGCATCCTGGACGTGCTCATAGCAGCGACCATGACAGCCCTCGCGCTTAGCATGGCCCTCGGATCCTAGCCCAGCGTGAGGATACTCCCAACAAGCATCCAGACAACTCCCAGTATCTGGGAGCATCATGGATGCCATGAAGAAGAACGGCCCCGAAGCAAAGCTCCTTGTGGTTGATGACGAACCGAACATCCGCGAGTTGCTTTCCACGTCCCTCCGGTTTGCAGGCTTTGAGGTAGTGGCGGCGGCGAATGGCCGCGATGCCCTTGCCGCAGCCGACCAGCATTCGCCGGATCTGGCCGTCCTGGACGTTATGCTGCCGGACATGGACGGCTTCACCGTGACACGGCGGCTCCGAGCCGCCGGGAAGCACTTCCCGGTCCTGTTCCTAACGGCCAAGGACGACACGGAGGACAAGGTCACCGGCCTCACGGTGGGTGGAGACGACTACGTCACCAAGCCCTTCAGCCTGGACGAGGTTGTGGCCCGCATTCGCGCCGTGCTGCGTCGGACGCAACCTCTGGAGGACGACGACGCGGTCATCCGCGTTGACGACCTGGAGCTTGACGACGACGCACACGAGGTTCGCCGCGGCGGCACCGTCATCGACCTCTCCCCCACAGAGTTCAAGCTGTTGCGCTACCTCATGCTCAACCCCAACCGGGTTCTTTCCAAGGCGCAGATCCTGGACCATGTGTGGGAGTACGACTTCAACGGGGATGCGTCTATTGTGGAGTCCTACATTTCGTACCTCCGCCGCAAGGTGGAGATCGATCCCGATTCCACGCCGCTGATCCAAACTAAGCGCGGCGTTGGCTACGTCTTGCGAACGGCCGAAAAGCGTTAATCTTGCTAAACCGTTGGAAGTCGGCCTCCCTGAGGTCACAGCTCGTCGCCATCATGATGGGGCTGCTTTTGGTTGCCCTCACGGCGACGGGAGCTGGAACGCTCACACTGGTTCGCAGCTTCCTCCAGGGCCAGGTGGATGACAAACTCCGAGGTGCGGTCCAACTCGCCCAGCGGCAGCAATCTTTTGACAAGCTTCAGGAGCCAAACCCGGCCGTCCCCACGGATTATTCGCTGATTCTGTATCGCTCCGGCCAAGCCCCGTATGTTTTCGGCGGCAGCAAGACCGACAGGCCGGCCCTCACCAGCGTTTCCCCCTCCGAGGCCAGAATCCGGGACCTTGAACCATTCCAGGTCAAGGGCACCGACAACGCAAATTGGCGTGTTGTTGCCGTCAACGTGGTGGACAGCAATGACAACCAGGCCGTGGTGCTTGTAGGGCTTCCCCTGTCCCCCGTGGACAAGGTCATGGAACACGCCACGTTTGTTGTGGTGGGAGTGGGCCTGCTGACGCTGATCTTGGCGTTCTTCATAGCCACCTGGACCGTCGCCAGGTCCTTTAGGCCGCTGGGCAGGGTGGAGAAAACCGCTGCCGCGATCGCCGCCGGCGACCTGTCCCGCCGTGTTGAAATCGAGAATGAGGCAACTGAGGTGGGACGGCTAGCTAGTTCGCTCAATGCGATGCTCGCCCATATCGAAGCCTCCTTCGCAGCCCGCGCCGCTTCCGAAGCCCGCATGCGTCGCTTTGCCGCCGACGCCTCGCACGAATTGCGCACTCCGCTGGTGACCATCCGGGGATTCTCCGAGCTCTACCGGCACGGCGCGCTGCCCACCGAAGAGGACGTTGCGACGGCCATGGGACGGATCGAGAGCGAGGCCAAGCGCATGGGGTCCATGGTGGAAGACTTGTTGTTGCTCGCCCGCCTCGATGAGCAGCGGCCGCTCCAGCTCAAGCCCGTCGACTTGCAACTGCTTGCCCATGACGCCGTGGTGGACTCGCAGGCAACGGCATCTGGGCGTCGGATCACGCTGTGCGGCTTGGACGGCCCCAAGGCGTCACCGGCGCCGGTCCACGGCGATGAGGCCAAGCTAAGGCAAGTCTTGGGCAACCTTGTGGGCAACGCCTTGCGCTACACGCCTGAAGGGACGCCGATCGAGATCGCCGTTGGTGTCCGCGGTGCCGGGCCGGCCGCGATGTCCGTTATGGAGATCAGGGACCACGGACAGGGCATCCCGGCTGATGAGGCCCCCCGGATCTTCGAGCGTTTCTACCGTGCAGACACCTCCCGCACACGGGATACGGGCGGCAGCGGACTCGGCCTTGCCATTGTGGCCGCCATTGTCGGTTCACACCACGGACACGTTCGGGTTGAAGCCACCGACGGCGGCGGCGCGACTTTGGTGGTCAGCCTGCCTTATCGTCCCGAACCGCCAGCCCCCGAGGCCGAGGACTCCGTGGGCCGCTCCGCGGACAGCTCTGACCGAGGCACCGGTTCTTCGGAAGGCACTGAATACCGCCAGTCTGACGCCGCACGACGCAACTGAGCAACTGAGCAACAGGGCAACTAAGCCACTGAGCCACAAGGGCCACTAGGCTTTCCACTTAGTCCGGCTTCTCCACATACGGCACACGGAGCAGTGTCCTGCCTCGCGTGCCCTCCTAGCCTCGAACTGTGGCCATAGCGGCCCCGCCGCGCAACGCGGCCAAATCTCAGGAGAGGCAAACCATGAGCATCATTTCCGTCGACACAGAACTGCTCCAGCTCAAATCCACGCAAATCCGCTCAACGGTGGAGCGCATTGGCGCCGATGTCCAGGCCATGAAGCACGGTCTGGACGAACTGCAGGCCACGTGGAAGGGTTCTGCCGCAACCAACTTCCAGGCCCTGATTACTGAATGGACAGCAACTCAGAACAAGGTGGAGGCGTCCCTCGCGTCGATTAACGCCGCGCTCGACTCCGCCGCTACCAGTTACCTCCAGACGGAGCAGGGGAACACCCAGCGCTTCACATATTGAGGAACCAACAGCGGTATGCTTCAGGCCGGGCCGGGGCCACGGAAAGGCCGAGGCCACGGAAAGGCCAAGGCCGGTGCCGGTCTGGACGGCCTACAGCTTTTCCGGGGTTCCTTGGTGGAAGCGCAGGCGCCAATGGCCGCCGTCGAGGATCCACAGGGAGCTTCGAAGGCTGGTGCCGGACCGGGAGTAGCTCCGATAGTTCAGGAGAATGGCGTTCTCACCTATCCGGTCCGCTCCCAGCAGTTCCAGGTCCCGCGTCTCGCCTGGATCCTCCACGAGGGCCATCATCATGGCGTCCCGAGTCCACAGCCGTCCGGACGCACCGATTTCGGTGAAATCCGGATGGAGGAGAACACCGGTCCGGCCAGGGTCGGCGCGGACGTCGGCCCGAAGGAGTTCCCGCTCAAGTTCGACCACAATGTCCTCGGCTGGCCGTTCGCGCACGGCGGGTTGCTCGGATTCAAGAACGCTGAACAGATCAGGCTCTTCGTCGTTGCGTGGCTCGGATTCGGTGCCGGTCGGCCCAAAGAGCTCGAGCTGGTCCACCTCGGACATCTCGTCCTCCACAAGGGCGAAATTGTCCCTGGCGGAGCGGCGCGTGTCCGTAGTAGCTACAAGGGTTGAACCGGCACCTTCGGAGTAACCTGCGCCCTGCCCGGTAACCGTGGCGTGGCCCACGCGGGCGGCGTTGCCGGTGCCTGCGTTAGCGCCCGGGCTGGCGGCAGCCAGGTTGATTTCCTGTCCTGCGACGGCACCAGCCGAGGATGCTGCCGCCCTGGTGGCCGCCGTGGACCCAATAAAGCCGGGCCCTGTGGGCGCAGCTGTCCCCTGCTGGTAGGCCGTGGCCACGGCCCGCGCACGCTCGTCAGCGGCTTCGTTCAAGTCGTGGCCGGCGTGGCCCTTAACCCAGGTGAAGGCGTAGCGGCGGCCAACAAGCTCCCGGTCAATGTCTTTAAGGAGCTCAACGTTCAGCACAGGCTTCCCGTCGGCCTTGCGCCATCCCTTGCGCTTCCACCCGGGCATCCATTTGGTGATGCAGTTGATGACGTATTGGCTGTCGCAGAGAATCTGCAGGTCTTCGTGAGGTAAATGCGCCGTCTGCCGCAGCAGGTCCAGCACCGCCATCAGCTCGCCTTGGTTGTTGGTTCCATGAGGCCACCCCCCGGCGCGCCAATTGGAGTCGTCAACATACCAAGCCCAGCCCGCAGGACCAGGATTGCCCAGGGCGGAACCGTCGGCAGCAGCAACAATCGTCATAATTCCATCCTGCCAGACACGACCGACACTCAAGCCAGCTCGGATGGCCCGTCCGACCGTTGTTAACGCCGACGGCGGCCCCCGCCCCTTCAACGAAGAGGCGGGGACCGCCGTCGAACTTTATGGCTGGTTGGTCAGCGAGGGGGGCTTAGAAGCCGCCCATGCCGCCCATGTCCTCGGCGCCCGGGCCGGCCGGAGCGGCCTTCTCCGGCTTGTCAGCCACAACAGCCTCGGTGGTCAGGAACAGACCGGCGATGGAAGCGGCGTTCTGCAGGGCAGAGCGGGTCACCTTGACCGGGTCGTTGACACCTGCAGCCAGCAGGTCCTCGTAAACACCGGTGGCGGCGTTCAGTCCGTGGCCGGAAGGCAGTCCACGGACCTTGTCCACAACAACGCCGGGCTCGAGGCCAGCGTTGAAGGCGATCTGCTTCAGCGGGGCGTCGATGGCAACCTTGACGATGTTGGCACCGGTAGCTTCGTCACCGATCAGGTTCAGGTTGGCGAATGCCTTGGCACCGGACTGGATCAGGGCAACGCCACCACCGGCGACGATGCCTTCCTCAACAGCAGCCTTAGCGTTGCGGACAGCGTCCTCGATGCGGTGCTTGCGCTCCTTGAGCTCAACCTCGGTAGCGGCGCCGGCCTTGATGACCGCAACACCGCCAGCCAGCTTGGCCAGGCGCTCCTGCAGCTTCTCACGGTCGTAGTCGGAGTCGGAGTTCTCGATCTCGGCGCGGATCTGGGATACGCGGCCGGCGATCTGGTCCGGGTCACCGGCACCTTCGACGATGGTGGTCTCGTCCTTGGTCACAACAACCTTGCGGGCCTTGCCCAGCAGTTCGAGGGTTGCGTTTTCCAGCTTGAGGCCAACTTCCTCGGCGATGACCTGGCCACCGGTCAGGATGGCGATGTCGGCGAGCTGGGCCTTGCGGCGGTCACCGAAGCCCGGAGCCTTGACGGCGACGGACTTGAACGTGCCGCGGATCTTGTTGACGATCAGGGTGGCCAGGGCCTCGCCCTCGATGTCTTCGGCGATGATCAGCAGCGGCTTGTTGGACTGCATGACCTTCTCCAGGACCGCAACGAGTTCCTTCACGTTGGAGATCTTGGAGTTGACAATCAGGATGTACGGGTCTTCGAGGACCGTCTCCTGGCGCTCTGCGTCGGTGACGAAGTACGCGGAGATGTAGCCCTTGTCGAAGCGCATACCTTCAGTGAGCTCGAGTTCGAGGCCAAAGGTGTTGGACTCTTCGACGGTGATGACGCCTTCCTTGCCCACCTTGTCGAGGGCTTCGGCGATCAGTTCACCGATCTGGGTGTCACCGGCAGAGATGGACGCCGTGGCAGCGATCTCTTCCTTGGTCTCGATTTCCTTGGCGGAAGCCAGCAGCTCGGTGGTAACGGCGTCAACGGCCTTCTCGATGCCGCGCTTCAGGGACAGCGGGTCAGCGCCGGCAGCAACGTTGCGGAGGCCTTCCTTGACCAGCGCCTGGGCCAGAACGGTTGCCGTGGTGGTACCGTCACCGGCGACGTCGTCGGTCTTCTTGGCAACTTCCTTGACCAGCTCGGCGCCGATCTTCTCGTAAGGATCGTCCAGCTCGATCTCCTTGGCGATGGACACACCATCGTTGGTGATCGTCGGGGCGCCCCACTTCTTCTCGAGGACGACGTTGCGTCCACGCGGGCCGAGGGTGACCTTGACGGCGTCAGCGAGGGTGTTCAGGCCCCGCTCGAGGCCGCGGCGTGCCTCTTCATCAAATGCAATGATCTTGGCCATAACGGCGGTAGTCCTTTCGGGACAGTCGATAAGAAGGTTCCTGGTGCCTTGGTGCCCGCGACGGACGGTTCGAAGCGTACGGCCTCTGTATGCCGCAGCCCCGCACCTCACCTTGGCAAGGTTGTTCTTGCCCCCGGGAGTGCTGTACATCGCCCGGAGTCCGATGCAGCACCGGCGGTCGATTAGCAGTCCACCCTTGGGAGTGCTAAGTCAATAATTAGCACTCACTAGGGTCGAGTGCAAGCAGAAAGCTCATGCACCATTCCCTGCCGCAGGGGGATTCGCTCCCAGCGAAGCGGGATCAGGCAAATTAGCCGTTCTTGCCGACCGATCGAGTGCCCGTTAGCGAGGCCTTGTTGTCGCCTGCGTAGGTAAACACCATGTAGCTGGCGGACGTGATGTCGCCATGATCATCGAAGTTGATAGGTCCGGATTGTCCCTCGTAGTCAGGAGTCCCGCCCGAAGACAGGACCGACAGGCACTCCTTGTAGGTGGCGCACGCGGTTCGCGGCGACTGTGGGCTGGTGCCTGCTACGGCTTGGTTCACCGAACCGCCGGAAATCGTGGTGAGCCACGCCGCGATGGAGGAACCGGCGTCGTCCTGCGCGGCGGCAGCGGCAATCGCGGCAAGATTCACGGCGTCGTAGGTTTCCGCCGCGAACGTCATGTCCTTGAGGCCCGGGTCGATAGCCACCAGCCGGTTCTGGAAGTCGGCCGACGGGAAAACGCCCGGCATCACGCCCCGGGCGCCATTAAGCGCCCCGGAGCCCAACTCGGCACCGTACTGGCGGACTGCACCGTCGCTCAGCAGGATCTTTGAGCCGGACAGCCCTGCGTTGTTTAGCTCGGCCAGGGCACCTTGGGCGCCTTGGCGTGCCACCAGCACCACGGCATCTGGTGTGGCGGCCTTGACCCGGTCCACGGCAGCTGTTGCCTTCCCCGGCGTGAATTCGACGTCGGCAACCGTCTCAGCCCCGGCTCCGGCCAACGCGGACTTTGTGGCTCCGCCAACGTCCTTGCCGTAACTTCCTCCCTCGCGGAGGATCGCGATCCGCTTGGCCCCCGAAGAACCGGCGAGGGCGGCCAGCACGCCTCCCTGCGCCACATCAGAAGCTGCTGTACGGAAGTAAAAGCCGGCGCTGTTATAGCTGCTCAGCCCCGCGGCGGTGTTGGCGGGCGAAATGACGGCTATTTTCGCCCGGGCCAGGACGTCGACGGCGGCAGGCGCCCGGCTGGAGTCGGTTGGCCCGATCACAACGTCCGCCTTGGCGTCCACCAGAGCTCTCGCCTGCGCGGCGGTGTCCTGGCTGAGCGTGGACGGCAGCAGCTCAACGTTCCGGCCCTTGTGTCCGCCCGCAGCATTGACCTCCTGTATGGCCAGCCGGGCGGCGGCAATTTGCGCGGCGTTGAGGAACGTGCCGGAACCTGTGTTGTCCAGAATGAGTCCGACACGCAAAGTCGCGTCCCCTTCGGCGCCCGCCCCGTTAACGCGGACGTTGCCGGACGGCGCGGAGCACGCAGATAACAAAAGGGCTGACGCAAGAAAAAGGCACGCTGCGTTTACGGTGCCACGAAGGTGCGCATCCTTCCCACGGCACGGTAGGGCCCGCGTCCTTCCGGCCGGTAGGCGCACTACGCTATCCGGACGCTTTCTGCCTGCTGGCCCTTTTGTCCTTCGCCGATTTCGAACTCGACGCGCTGGCCTTCTTCCAGCGCACGGTAACCGTCCATTTGGATGGCCGACCAGTGAACGAAGACATCGTCACCCGTGCCGTCCACCGTGATAAAGCCGTAGCCCTTCTCAGCGTTGAACCATTTGACGGTCCCCAAAGCCATAATGCCCACACTTTCAGCTTGCATAGTCCGGCGCCCGGGTTATTCCGGACCGGATGCAATTACTGTAACCACACTCACCGCCGACGGGCGCCGCTCGGCGCTGAAACATCTGCCAATAGTTATTCAGGCGTAACCGGACCCCTGAAGGCCCGGCCAGTGCTCAGCGGTAGCCCGGGCCCACGAGCACAACAAGGGGCTGCTGGAAGTCCGTGGAGTCCACCAGGGTGGCAATTCCAAGGAGTTTTGACAGGGCCTCTGCATTGGCCTTCTGTGCGGTGCCGCGGTAGAAAATCACGGATGCCGTCTGCGGCGCTCCGCCCCAGTTACCCACGATTCCCAAGGGCCATCCCCCGCCCTGGACCTGGGTCGCCACCTTTGCCGCCAAGCCGCCCGTGGTGGTCCCGTTGTAGACGGAAACCACGGCGGTCTTATCGACGGCGGAGCTTGGCGTTGGCGTGGGTGTTGCGCTGGGGCTTGCGGTCGGATCGGTGGTTGCCGACTGCTGGGAAGGAGTTGGCGTTGCAGAGGTCGTGGCCGCTGGCGCTTCGCCGCCTTCCTGCTTCTGCGCACTCTGCGTGGAGACGCTCGTGCCCGAGCCGACCGGGGTAAATCCGAGCTTCGGGAGCACTAGGAAACACACCAGCCCAACCGCAAGCGCAACGATGCCAGTGGCAAGGATCGGAACCAGCGACCGTCGCGGTGTATCCGTGGGGGCACGGTGAACGCCCTGGCGCGACGAGTTCTGCGGAACACGGTCGAATTCATCCCGGGCATATCTGGTCATAGTGAAGCGAAGTCCTTGCTATGGTGATGCGGCCCGCAGGGCCCTGCTGTCAGGCGTCGGCGCCCAGCCGTCGCGCGGTGCGCGCCCGCTGGCGTGACGTACGTAGTCTACGCAATCTCTTCACAAGCATTGGATCGTGCGCCAGTGCTTCCGGGGTGTCGATCAAGGCATTGAGGATCTGGTAGTAGTGCGTCGCGGAAAGATCGAAAAGCTCCCGAATAGCCTGTTCTTTTGCCCCCGCGTATTTCCACCACTGCCGTTCGAGTGCCAAAATGCGCTGGTCCCGTTCCCCTAGCTGGGAATCGGACCGAACACTGGCGCCCAAGTCCAGCGCCAAAGCACCGTCCTCACCGTCATTCGCCGATTTGTTGGGGCCAGACCGATCCACGGCCACATTATTTGGGGCCACATCCTGTGCCATTTGGTCTGCTGCTGCATGCGGCACGGCACGCACTCCTTCAACGATTGATTGTGCTTCTTCAAAGCCGACGGTCCTTTTATGCTACGGATGAATAACAGCTATGTCATTTGGCCGCGCCCAGTTTTGGACGGTCCTTCCCTCACTCCCCTCCCCACACTCGGGGACAATGGAAACGTGCATAGGGAAGAAACGCTTTTCGATATCAGCACCACCAGCGACGATGCCCAGGCGTTGGCCACAATGGCGACTGCTCCCCTGACGGACCTCGTGGCGAACGACTGGGCCGAGGCCTTCCTCCCCGTGGAGGGCGATTTGCGCCGGGCACTCGAATTCGCGTCCCATCAGGCACTTGCCGGGGTGCAGGTGCTGCCCGAGCCAGCCAACATCCTGCGCGCATTCCAGCAGCCCCTGCACCAGGTCAAGGTCCTCATCATCGGCCAGGATCCCTATCCGACGCCGGGACACGCCGTCGGGCTGTCCTTCGCTGTCTCGGCACGGACGCGGCCACTGCCGCGCAGCCTCGCTAACATCTACCGGGAACTGGAGTCCGACGTCGGACTTCCAGCCCGTGTCCACGGCGACCTGTCCGCGTGGGCGGACCAGGGCGTCCTGCTGTTGAACAGGGTCCTCACCGTCGGTTCCGGAGCTGCTGGATCCCACAAGGGGCGCGGCTGGGAAGCTGTCACAGCGGCTGCCGTGAAGGCACTAGCCGCGCGCCGGACAGCCGACGGCGGGCGGATGCCGTTGGTGGCCGTGCTGTGGGGCAAGGAAGCCGAGTCATTGCTGCCGCTCTTGGATGGGACGCCCGTCATCACCTCGGCCCATCCAAGCCCCTTGTCCGCAGCCCGCGGGTTCTTCGGCTCGAAACCTTTCAGCAGGGTCAACCAGTTGCTCGTCGAGCAGGGAGCCGAGCCCGTCATGTGGGAGCTTCCGGCCGTGGCTTAGCTTAGGCTTGCCTCATGTCCTCACTGCCTGCGGAAACCTCATCCACGCGCTCGTCGCGACCACAGACCACGCTCACGGTACTGCGGAGCGAGTGGCTTTCAGGGCACCTGATACGCATTGTGGCGGGCGGACCGGGTTTTGCCGATTTCAGGAACAACGAGTTTGTGGATCGCTACGTCAAGATCGTCTTCCCGCAGCCCGGGGTCGATTATCCGGAGCCGCTGGATGTTTGGCAGGTCAGGGACGTCCTGCCCCGCGAGCAGTGGCCCTACACGCGGACCTACACCCTGCGCTGGGTGGACGAGGCCGCGCGGGAATTGGCTATCGACTTCGTGGTCCATGGCGATGAGGGCCTGGCCGGCCCCTGGGCCGCCTCCGCACAGCCGGGCGACCAACTGATCTTCACGGGACCGGGCGGCGCCTACAACCCGGACCCCGACGCCGACTGGCACCTTTTCGCCGGAGACGACGCCGCCCTGCCGGCCATCGCTGCGGCCATTGAATCGCTGCCTGAGGACTCCAAGGGGCTGGCATTCCTGGAGGTGGACACCGAGGCGGACATCCTGGACATCAAGTCTCCTGCCGGCGTCGAACTCAAGTGGCTCATGCGGCGCGGAGTAAGCGCTGGTTCCAGCGATTTGCTGGTCTCTGCCGTGCGGGATGCCGACTGGCCGGAGGGCACCGTCCATGTGTTTGCCCACGGCGAGCGCGGGTATATGAAAGGCCTCCGCGACGTTCTTTTCAAAGAGAGGGGACTGGCACGTTCGCAGGTATCCCTGTCCGGATATTGGGCCCAAGGCCGCGTCGAGGACGTCTTCCAGGCAGAGAAGAAGCTTCCGGTCGGCCAGATCTAAACCAGTCCGGGATCTGGTGCGGCTAGCGGCGGCGGACCCGCCGTCGTTCGTTGCTCGCCAAGTTGCGCGTAAGCGGCCGGGCCAGGTTGTCGCCCAGCACGATCCCCGCCGCGACACCAAGCACGATTGCGGCCGCGTTGAGCATGCCTCCGGCGCCAAGGAGGATGTCTGTTTCCTCAACCGTCAAAACATACATGGACCGGAATATTTTGAGACCGGGCAGCAGAATCAGCGCCGCCGGAACAGCCACCACCAACTGCGGCGCCCCGAGCCTCAGGGCAACCACCCGCGCCAGTAGGCCGATCACCACGGCCGATGCCGCGGGCGACAGCCGATCTCCCAAACCCACCGCACTGGCCGCCCACAGGGCAAAGAACCCAACGAGCCCCACGGCCGCGGTGGGCATCAGGAGTTTGAGATGGGTTTGCTCCGTGACACCAATGGCCACCACTGCAATGGCGATAAGGATGGCCTGGCCCCACAGTGGATACGCGTCGGGGAATGTTTGCGTGACGTCGATCGGCTGGCTGCCGAGCCGATCGCCAAGGACAAACGCGACGCCGATGCCTGCCACAATTGCGCCGAAGGAAAGGAAAGTGGACAGGAACCGGCCTGCGGCCGTCACCGGGAAGCCGTTGATTGCGTCCTGGACGGACGACACGAGCCGTCCGGTTGGCAGGAGCAGCAGGATGCCGCCGGCAACCACGATTGAAGGTGGGATGTCGACGCCAGCCCAGCGGAGCATCAAGGCGATGAATGTCACCATAAAGGCGCAGGACGCCGTCGCGAAGAAGTCAGGGGCACGCCAGCGGCCCATCTGCCGGGCTAAGAGGCTCACCAGGATGTTTGAGGCAAAAGCGAGCCCGGACGCCATTAACCCGCCGCCCAGCACACCAACGAACACGGCCGCAAAGACACCGAACGCACAGGTGACCATCCAGCGCGGGTAGGGCTTTGAACTGCGAATGATGCCATCGAGGCGGCCGATCGCGTCGGCGCGGCTGACGCCCCCAGCCACAATGTCCGTGACGAGTTGGTGGACCTTCGCCAGGCCCGCGTAGTTATTGGTCCAGGACCTTACGACGCGGAGGAGCGTGATGGGTGGCTGGTCCCCCCTGGGCGCGTAATTGATCGCGACGGACTGGTTGGTGATGTCCACCTCGATGTGCTTGAGCCCCAGGGCGGCCGTGACGGCAATGATGCTGGTCTCGACCTCCAGGGCGCCGGCTCCGTAGCGGAACATGGTTTCTGCCATGTGCAGGGCAAAATCCATGGTCTTCCGTGCGGAAACGTCGACGCTCCCGCCCACTTGGATCATGGGATTGGCGTAGGGACTCCCGGCGAGCCTGTCCACGATGGTCATGGGCGCAGTGGGCGGATTCTCGCCCTGTACCAACCGCCGAAGCATGCGTTTGGCGCTGGCGTTGTGCCTGACCTGGGATGGCCGGAGGGGCTGCGTCTTGGGCAGCCCGTCGGTCTGCGGGCGCCCGCCTGCTGCGTCGGGTCGTTCGGTCACGACGTCGAGACTCCCTGGAGTGGTGGTGTCAGTAGAACTGCCGGCCAGTCCGGCGAGTGTACAGCTGGCGGGCGATACGCTCGCCTGCCAGCGTCCACACTTTGTATTTGAGTGGGCTCAAGACCTGGTCATAACATCCCACGAAGTCCGTCACGGTCTTGCTGAAGCTTGTCTTGAAGAGGCCTAGGCCGTGGAACGGATTGGAGGTGTCCTTGAGTTTGTCGCTGGGCGGAGTGCCGCAGAAATCGTACTCTGTGCACCCAAGTTCCTTGACCTGGTTGATAGCGGTCCACTGGACCAGGTGCGAGTCGCCGTACTGGCTGCGTTTCTGGAGGGATCCGCCGTCTTTGTATGTTCCTTTGCGTCCATAGTTAATCACGAACGCTCCGACAGAGGGGACACCGTTCTCATAAACGAAGAGCATTCTTCCCTGGCCACGCTTGATGAAGTTGGTCCAGAACTGCTCGTAGTAACCGTACTCCCGCACCCGTACCTGCGATTTGGCCTCAACTGTGGTGGTCATGAGGCCATACATGGAACGGAAGTTTTCCTCCGTGGGGTCCACGTTGTGCACCTCCACGCCCTCACGAATGGCTCGGCGCACCGCGTTCCTTCCCCGCGAGTGGAGGTTTCGAAGGAGTTGGTTTTCGTCAGGAGTGATATCCAGGAGAGCGGTGGAGTCGTTGGGTTGGAGGTTGGGGGTTTTGACCAGGCCTGTGGCTTCAATGGCCGCCCTTGTTTCCTCCGTGAGGATAATGTCCGGTTCGATCTTGATAGCGAACACACCCAGTTTTTCACGCGCCACAAAGTCCGCGTTGGCCCTAACGATGCCCGCGATGTCCGCTACGTCCGCGACGTCGGGACCCTTGATGAGGTACCAGAACTTGCCGAGGACCGGAAACGACTTTTCCAGGACGAGGTTGTAGCTGGAGTAGTCCGCGGTCTCATAAACGAGGTGCAAAGGCTTCCAACCGAAGTGCTGCTTCACCTCGGCGAAGGCCTCGGACTGAAGCAGGTTCCCGCCATTGGGGTTGGCGGTGACGTGCGCGTCCCAGTTGGCAATTTCTTCGACAGTGGCGAAACGGGCGGTGAATTGTCGCAAGGGGGCCGTGTCCAATCGATCGCATGCCTAAGCTCGGTACTGCCCGGGTGTGGCCCGGGTGCAGCCTCAAGTTTATCCACGCACCACGGTCTGACTCCGAATCGAGGCCCGCGGCCGGGTATGTAAAGTGTCGGACCGTAGTGCCATGCTGTACGCATGAGCGGGGGTTACAGTAATGACTTTTTGCGGGCTGACCTTGAGTTGCCCAGTCCATTCGAAGCAACAGTTCTTTTGGATTACACGCATTTCTCCGTGCGCTTCAACACGTCGCGGAAGCTTGCGTCGATTGTCGGCGTGAACATCAACGGGAGCCAGTTGGATCCCTTGGCGCGGGAGGGCACGTGGCACTTCGACGAGCGCATTCCCAAGGAGCAACAGGCCGGCCCTGAGGTTTACAAGAACAACGCCTTTGACCGGGGGCATCTGGTCCGGAGGCTGGATCCCGTGTGGGGTGACTCAGCTACCGCGAAGAAGGCCAACCAGGAAACATTCTCTTTCACCAATGCGGCACCACAAATCGACGACTTCAACCAGGGGAAGGAACTCTGGGTCGGGTTGGAGAACCACGTCCTGGAGCATGCTGATGCCCATGATGCCAAGATCAGCGTGTTCACCGGCCCGGTGTTCACCGACGACGATCCTCCATACCGCGGTGTAAAGGTTCCGTTGAAGTTCTGGAAAATCGCCGCTTGGACCAATAACGCCGTCCTGGGTGCCGCAGGTTTCCTGGTGGACCAGACGCCGCTCATGGGCAAAGTGGACCTTGAAAAGGTCAAAAGGGAACGCTTGCTAGCCGACGAACCACCGCCCTTGGGTCCATTTCGCACGTTCCAGGTACCGATCCGCCAACTCCAGGAACTCACCGGCATCCAAATGAACGGCCTGGTAAACGCCGACCGCCTGGCAAGGGGCATGCGAGCGCTAGGAGAGGAACCCGCCCCCATTCTCCTGGAAAGGGCTACCCAAATCAGGCTGTAGGCATTGCGGTGTATTGAAGCGATGAGGACGGCCCCGCCACCCATCGAAGGCGGGGCCGCACCCAGCGATTACGCTGTGGTTAGCATTCGACGACGTTCACGGCGAGGCCGCCCAGAGCTGTTTCCTTATATTTGTGGCTCATGTCCTTGCCCGTTTCGCGCATCGTGACGATGACTTCGTCCAGGGACACCCTGTGGCTGCCGTCGCCCCATAGCGCCATTTTCGCGGCGTTGATTGCCTTTGCCGCAGCAATGGCGTTGCGTTCGATACAGGGGATCTGCACGAGTCCGCCGATCGGGTCGCAGGTCAGGCCGAGGTTGTGTTCCATCGCGATCTCGGCGGCGTTTTCCACCTGGGCGGGAGTGCCGCCCATGACCTCGGCCAGCCCGGCCGCGGCCATCGAGGACGCGGAGCCCACCTCGCCTTGGCAGCCGACCTCGGCACCGGAGATCGAAGCCTGCTCTTTGTACAGCACCCCTACCGCAGCCGCTGCGAGGAGGAACCGCACCACAATGTCGTCGCGGTCCTGTTGGGTGGCTTTGTCCATGCCCGGCGCGAAGTGCAGCGCGTAGAACAGGACAGCCGGGATGATCCCCGCGGCCCCGTTCGTGGGGGCAGTGACCACCCTTCCGCCGGAGGCGTTCTCCTCGTTCACGGCCAGGGCGATCAGGTTTACCCACTCCTGCCAGTACGCCGGGTCGTAGTAGTCCTCGTCCTGGCTGGGGCTTTCCTTCTTGAGCCTGTCGAACCAGTCCGGCGCCCGACGGCGGACCTTGAGTCCGCCGGGCAGCAAGCCTTCACGCTTCAGGGACGTCTTGACGCAGTTGTCCATCACTGACCAGATGTGCAGGAGTCCATCGCGGATCTCCTCCTCAGATCGTGAGGCGCGTTCGTTGATGAACATAATGTCGCTGATGCCCAGGCCCTTGGAAGCGCAGCGTCCCAGCAGCTCCGCCGCGGTACGGAACGGCAACGGAAGTTCCTTCTTGGACTCGTCCAGCTCCTGCTGCGCCGCATCCTCCTCGCCTTCCCGGACGATGAACCCGCCCCCGACGGAGAAGAACGTGGCGTGGTGGAGCACCTCGCCCTCGGCATCGGACACGGCGAACTTCATGCCGTTGGTGTGCCGCGGAAGCACGGTCAACGGGTGCAGGACCATGTCCTCCACGCCGTACCGCAACGGTTTGCCGCCCTCGGAACCAGCGATAGCACCGCCGTCGGACATCACCGCGCCGGCAAGGTGAAGCACTCCGGTGTCCGCGATCGCGGCAAGCCGCTCCTCCACCTCTTCGGGGAGGATCAGCTCCGGGTGGTAGCCTTCCAGGCCCAGCAGCACTGCCGTCATTGTCCCGTGCCCCCGACCTGTCGCCGCCAAAGACCCGTACAAATCCACCCGCAGCGACGCCACGCCCTCGAGCAGGCCGGAACCACGGAGTTCATTGGCGAACACCGCTGCAGCCCGCATCGGACCCACGGTGTGTGAACTCGACGGACCTATACCAATCGAAAAAAGATCAAAAACGCCAACAGCCATTGACGATTTCCTTACTACTGCATTTGTTGGGGCCGACAGGGATGCTGCCGGTGGGCATAAGGTCCGCGGGTCGCGGACCACATGCGATTTGGCTTCGTTCGCCGGGCTGGCGCTGGTGGCGCCAGCCCGGCGTCGTAGTTTTCGCGCCGTTGTAATCCAGCCTAGCTATGCCAGGCCGGCAACGCGCGGGTAAAGCGGGTGAGCTTCAGCGAGGACTTCCACGCGAGCGCGGAGCGCGGAGAGGTCGGCGTCGGCGTCGGCCATGAGCGCTTCGGCGATGATGTCCGCGACTTCGCGGAACGCAGCCTCGCCGAAGCCGCGGGTGGCCAGTGCCGGAGTGCCGATCCTCAGACCCGACGTAACCATTGGCGGGCGCGGGTCGAACGGGACGGCGTTTCGGTTGACCGTGATGTCGATGGCAGCAAGCCGGTCTTCCGCCTGCTGCCCGTTGAGCTCGCAGTTGCGAAGGTCCACCAGCACCAGATGCACGTCGGTGCCGCCAGACACCACAGAAATGCCCTTCGCCGCCACGTCCGGCAGGGCCAGGCGCTCGGCCAGGATCCGGGCCCCGGCCAGAACGCGCTCCTGCCGCTCGCGGAACTCCTCCGACGCGGCGATCTTGAAGGCCACGGCCTTGCCCGCGATCACGTGCTCCAGCGGTCCGCCCTGCTGTCCGGGGAACACTGCCGAGTTGATCTTCTTGGCGATGTCGGCGTCGTTCGTGAGGATGATCCCGCCGCGCGGACCGGCGAGGGTCTTGTGCGTCGTGGAGGTGGTCACGTGCGCGTGCGGCACCGGCGAGGGGTGCAGGCCTGCGGCCACCAGGCCGGCGAAGTGCGCCATGTCCACCATCAGGTAGGCGCCCACGGAGTCCGCGATGCGGCGGAACTCGGCGAAGTCCAGCTGCCGGGCATACGCCGACCAGCCAGCCACGATCAGCTGCGGCTTGTGCTCCTGGGCCAGTCGCTCCACCTCTGCCATGTCGATCCGGTGGTCGTCCTCACGGACCTGGTATGGGATCACGTTGTACAGGCGGCCGGAGAAGTTGATCCGCATGCCGTGGGTCAAGTGTCCGCCGTGGGCCAGGTTCAGGCCCATGATGGTGTCGCCCGGCTTGATCAGCGCGTGCATCACGGAGGCATTGGCCTGGGCACCGGAGTGCGGCTGCACGTTCGCGAACTCCGCACCGAACAGGGCCTTCACCCGATCGATGGCGAGCTGCTCGATCACGTCAACGTGCTCGCAACCGCCGTAGTACCGCTTGCCCGGGTAGCCCTCGGCATACTTGTTGGTCAGCACCGAGCCCTGCGCCTGCATCACGGCCACCGCGGTGTGGTTCTCCGAGGCAATCATTTCGAGGCCCGAGCGCTGGCGGCGCAGTTCGTCATCGATCTTCGCCGCGATCTCGGGATCCAGCGCGGACAAGTCAGCGTCCAGGCTTGGCGACACTACCTGTTCAAACCCGGTGGTGCCTGCTGCGATGCTCACAGTTCGCCTCCGTTCTTTGACGCGTACTCCTCAGCGGAAAGCAGCGGACCGTCCGATTCTGCTGCGACCTTGAACAGCCAACCGGCACCGTACGGATCGTTGTTGATCAGCGCTGGATCGTCGACGACGGCGCCATTGACTTCCGTAACCTCGCCAGTTACCGGGGAGTACAGGTCCGAGACGGACTTGGTGGACTCAACCTCACCGCAGGTCTCCCCCGCAGTCACCGACGAGCCAACCTCCGGAAGGTCGACGTACACGATATCGCCAAGGGCATCGGTGGCGACAGCAGAAATTCCAATAGACAACTGGTTTCCACCCTCACGGGCAACCCATTCGTGTTCCTCGGAGTAAAGCAATTCAGGGGCAACTTTGGCCATGTTTCTTTTCCTTTACGTTATTTGAGTTTGCTCGAAAACTGTTTGCGGTCGCTCCCGGCCGCGAGTTTGCATGCGGTCCTTTATCGCGGCGGTCGCCTTGCGCGCCGACCGTGGTCGCCTTTACGCGGCGGGTCGCGAGTTCCTCCGCGTGCTCGGTCGCGAAAACGCCCGCTGAGCGGACGTGACGCTCCCTTAGACGCACGCTTCCGGAACCCGCTTTTCCCGCCGCTAGAGGTCAAGTACCGCCAGCACACGCCATCCGCCTCTAGAAAACGTTCTTCCAGAATGCGTCGGCTCCTCCGTGCCCTTAGTCACCTCAGGTTTGGGCGTACCGACCGGAAAGAGCAGTTGCCCCCTCAGGGACGGAGGACCCGTGGTTCCCGCGATCCAGTCCGGTCAATCCCAGCACGCCGGAACTTACCCGAACCCGACCACCCGACCTGCGGCAGGTGGCTCCACTTCACTCTTTGTATTAGAAAGACCGAACCCGCCTGAACCGCTGAGCCCAAGTCCATCAAGCGCCCCGAAAACAGAGTGACCAACTGGCATCGATGAGGCTCGAGGCGCCCAAGCCGCGCAGGTCCGAAGGTGACCCTGTCGGCCCCTCCGGGACCGGCATCCGGCAGCATGCGTCTAAGGGAGCGTCACGTCCGCTCAGCGGGCGTCTTCGCGACCGAGCATGCAGAGGATGTCGGCCCCGACGGGCCCAAGGTGACCACGGACCCGCGCCCAACGTGACCTTGTGGCTGCCCATCCGACCAGCGAACGGCTTACTTTTGGCGCTTGTAGAACGGCAATGCGATCACTTCGAAGGGTTCTGGCTTTCCGCGGAGGTCCACGTCGAGGGCCGTACCCAGTTCCGCTTGCTCGACGTCGACATACGCGAGGGCGATCGGGTACCCGAGGGTCGGGGACGGCTGGCCGGACGTTACTTCACCTACCACTGTGCCGTCCTTGAGCACCGGGTAGTGGCTGCGACCGGCGCGGCGCCCGAGTCCCTTGAGGCCAACCAACCGGCGGCCGGTGGTGGTTCCGGCCCCCTCGGCCTTTTTGGCTTCCAAGGCTGCGCGGCCCACGAAGTCGCTTTCCTTGGCGAGGGAAACCACGGCTCCCAGGCCCGCTGCGAAGGGGTCACCGTCGCGGGAAAGTTCGTTGCCGTAGAGGGGCATGCCGGCTTCGAGGCGGAGGGAGTCGCGGGAGGCAAGTCCTGCGGGGGTGAGTTCTCCTTCTTCGGCAACAGCCAGGATGGCCTGCCACAGGGCCGGAGCGTCATCGTTGGAGACGAAGATCTCGAAGCCGTCCTCGCCGGTGTACCCGGTCCGGGCCAGCAGCAGCGGCCGCGTGCCGCCGTCGGACGCTCCGCCGTCGAACGCGAACGGCACTTCAACGGCGGCGTAGTACTTCAGGCCGGTGACCAGTTCGTGGCTGTCCGCCGGGACAAGGCGCAGCAGGATGGACTCGGCCTTCGGGCCCTGCACCGCGATCAGCGAGGTCTCGGCGGAGGCGTCCTGGACGGTGACGTCGAAACCGGCGGCACGTTCAGCCAACTCGGCGGCGACGGTCTTGGCGTTGCCCGCGTTGGGAACCACCAGGAACTTCCCGGCGCCTTCCACCTCGGAGGGGCGGCGGTAGACGATCAGGTCGTCGATGATGCCGCCGTCCTCTTCGCAGATCAGCGAGTACTTAGCTTTGCCCTCGGCAATCGCGGACAGCTTGCCCACCAGGGCGTAGTCCAGGAACGCGGCTGCGTCCGGGCCGGTGACCCAGACCTCGCCCATGTGGGACAGGTCGAACAGTCCGGCGGACTTCCGCACGGCATGGTGCTCGGCCAGCTCGGAGGAGTACTTCAGCGGCATCTGCCAGCCGCCGAAGTCGGTGAAGGAGGCGCCGAGCTTCTTGTGCTCGTCGTAGAGCGCGGTGTAATTCTCAGTCATTTGTGGAGTCCTTAATTCTCGTCGCCGGAGTGGTCCTCGAACGCCTCGAGCGGTGGGCAGGCGCAGACCAGGTTGCGGTCCCCTGCCGCGCCGTCGATGCGGCCAACGGGCGCGAAGTACTTGTCCTGCTTGAGCGAACGGACCGGGAAGGCGGCCTGCTCGCGCGGGTAGGAACGCTCCCAGTGGGAGGACACGACGGCGGCCGCGGTGTGCGGGGCGTTGCGCAGCGGGCTGTCCTGGACGGTGAAGTCGCCATTGGCCACCTGGTCGATTTCCTTGCGGATGGAAATCATCGCCTCGATGAAGCGGTCGATCTCGCCCAGGTCCTCGGACTCGGTGGGCTCCACCATCAGGGTCCCGGCCACCGGGAACGCCAGGGTGGGGGCGTGGAAGCCGTAGTCGATGAGGCGCTTGGCCACATCCTCGGCGGTCACGCCGGTCTTGGCCGTCAGCTCACGCAGGTCCAGGATGCACTCGTGCGCCACGAGCCCGCCCTCCCCCGTGTAGAGCACCGGGAAGTACTCGTTCAGCCGGGACGCGACGTAGTTCGCGGCCAGCAGCGCGGACTTGGTGGCCTCGGTCAGCCCCTCGCCGCCCATCAGCTTCACATAGGCCCAGGAAATCGGCAGCACACCGGCGGAACCGAAACGGGAGGCCGAGATCGCGACGCCGTGACCGTCCTCGTGCGCGGACTTAGTGGCATCCCCCGGCATGAACGGGGCAAGGTGCGCCTTCGCGGCAACCGGTCCGACGCCGGGTCCGCCGCCGCCATGCGGGATGCAGAACGTCTTGTGCAGGTTCAGGTGGGACACGTCCCCGCCGAACTGGCCCGGCTGCGCCAGGCCGACCAGCGCGTTCAGGTTGGCGCCGTCGATGTACACCTGGCCGCCGGCTTCGTGGATCGCGTCGCAGACCTCGCGGACGTCGGCGTCGTACACGCCGTGCGTGGACGGGTAGGTGATCATGATGCAGGACAAAACATCCCTGTTGGCCTCGATCTTCGCCTTCAGGTCATCGTGGTCAATGGTGCCGTCGGCGGCGGTGGCCACCACAACCACCTTCATGCCCGCCAGCACCGCCGAAGCGGCGTTGGTGCCGTGCGCGGAAGCCGGGATAAGGCAGACGTTGCGCTGCTCGTCGCCGCGGGACAGGTGGTACCCACGGATGGCCAACAGGCCTGCCAACTCACCCTGGGAACCGGCGTTCGGCTGGATGGACACCTGGTCATAGCCGGTGATCGCGGTCAGTTGCGCTTCGAGGTCAGCGATCAGCTCCCGCCAGCCCTCGGTCTGCGAATCCGGCGCGAACGGGTGGATCGAAGCAAACTCCGGCCAGGAAATGGCTTCCATCTCAGCCGTGGCGTTCAGCTTCATGGTGCACGAACCCAGCGGAATCATGGTCCGGTCCAGCGCCAGGTCCCGGTCGGACAGCTTGCGAATGTAACGCAACAGCTGGGTCTCCGAGCGGTGCGTGCTGAACACCGGGTGCTGAAGGTAGTCGCTGGAGCGTACGACGGCGGGAGCCAGCCCAAACGCGGTGTCGGTGCCTGCAGCCGCGTCAGCCACGGACGCGCCAAAGGCGGCGAGGACCTCGGCGACGACTGCCGCCGTCGTGGTCTCATCGGCAGAGATGCCGACAGTGTCAGCGTCGATGCTGCGCAGGTTGATCCCGCGGGCCTCAGCGTCGGCAACCACCTCCGCAGCGCGGCCCGGGACACGGACGGTGACGGTGTCGAAGAAGCTGGCGTGCAGCACCTCCAAGCCAGCGGTCCGAAGCGAGGAAGCAATGGTGCGGGCGTGGCCATGCGTGGTCTCGGCAATGGCCTTCAGTCCGTCCGGGCCGTGGTACACGGCGTACATCGATGCCACGATCGCCAGCAGTGCCTGGGCCGTGCAGATGTTGGACGTGGCCTTCTCGCGGCGGATGTGCTGCTCGCGCGTCTGCAGCGCCAGGCGGTAGGCCGGGACACCGGCGGAGTCCTTGGAAACGCCCACCAGTCGGCCGGGCAGCGAACGCTCCAGGCCCATGCGGACAGCCATGTAGGCAGCATGCGGGCCCCCATAGAACAGCGGGACGCCGAAGCGCTGCGCCGAACCGACCGCAATGTCGGCGCCCTGCTCGCCCGGAGGCGTGATCAGCGTCAGCGCCAGCAGGTCGGCGGCGACGGTGACCAGGGCGCCGCGCTCTTTGGCCTCAGCGATCACGGCCGAGTGGTCGAAGACCCGGCCGGACACGCCCGGCTGCTGCAGCACAACGCCGTTGATCTCGCCGTCAGGGAGGCCCTGGGACAGGTCGGCGACCTCCACCTCAAAACCAAGAGCCTCCGCGCGGCCCTTCACAATGGCGATGGTCTGCGGAAGAAGATCAGAGTCAAGGACGGTCTTCCCGCCTGTTTCTGATTTCGACTTGTTGGCGCGGCGCATCAGCAACACGGCCTCGGCCACCGCCGTGGCTTCATCCAAAAGCGAAGCGTTGGCGATGGGCAGGCCAACCAGGTCCTGCACCATGGTCTGGAAGTTCAGGAGCGCCTCGAGACGGCCCTGGGAGATCTCCGGCTGATACGGCGTGTAGGCGGTGTACCAGGCCGGGGATTCGAGGATATTGCGGCGGATCACCGGCGGAGTGACCGTGTCGTAATACCCCTGGCCGATCATCTGGACCGCCGTCTTGTTCTTCGCCGCAAGCTTTCGCAGCTCGGCAAGCACCTCAACTTCGCTCAGGGCCTCGTTGCTGCCCACCAGCGAGAGTGGCTTGTCCTGGCGAATGTCGTTGGGAACCGCGGTATCCACAAGGGACTCGACGCTGTCATAACCGACGGCCTTGAGCATCGTGTCTATATCGGCCTGGCGGCGCGCGCCAATATGCCGGTCGACGAAAGTTGTGGAGGCTGAACTAACCGTCACGAAGGAACTCCATTACTCAGGCGGCGTTAGGTACGCCACAGTGATTCGGATTCCTCCCCGCTCTGTCTTGGACCTGAGAGTTTCCGCGTTTCATGGCCTTGCCAAGGCCCGCTTGCACCGTCGGTGAGCGCGCATCGTTACCCCGCCTGAGGCGTGGGTTGAATGCGAACTGCTTTCCAGAGTTGCCTTGCCGCGGCGGTACAGGGGCCTGAGAGATTCCTGGGGAGGATTTGCTCCTACGGCGCCTGCTGCAATGCAACAGGACTCTCCCGCCGCAGATCAAAGGCATATGTAGTTGTTGGTTGCCAACTGGGCGTTGGCGCGGTCCAGCCGCGAGACGGCTGTCACAAGGTCTAATTGTCCTACGCCGGTGACCGCTCCGCAAATGCGAACCAATCTTTAGCGCTCCTGCCGGAAGACCCTGGCCGCTCGCTTGGCCTGCCGCCCGGAAGGCCTAGCGGCGGAGGCGCTCGACGGCGGCAAGGAGGCGTCCGACGTCGGCCTTCGCTTCAGGCGCCGGGCCCTCGGGGCCGCCGGTCAGCATCGCGTTGAAATACAGCCCGTCCCCCATGTACCGGACGGCCGCCGCAGTGTCCGGTCCGACGTCGTCCACCAGAAGGTCCAACCATTGTTGCTGAACGCGGGCGAAGCGGATCCGCGTCTCTTCATGGGCCACTTCCACCAGCCTTGTGGCTGCCACTAGCACACGGTCCAGCGGCGAATTCGCCCAGAGGGAGGACTGGATGAAGTACGCCGCTGCCCCTTCCTCCGCCGTCGCCATCTCCTGGACGTCTTGGGCGGCCAGAAGTTCCATTCGTTCCAGGAGGGCGCCGATCAAGGCTTCCTTGTTGGGGAAGTGATAGAGCAGGCCACCCTTGGAGACACCTGCCCGTCGCGCAACTGCGTCAAGCGTGGCGGCGCGCTCCCCCACTTCGATCAGGAGCGCCTCGAAGGCGTCCAGTACGGCGTCCTTGGCAACCGGTTTACGTGGCATGGCTCCATCATCTCTCGTGCGCGGCGTCGAACCGGAAACCTCATGTCGTTTTGAAACTATACCGTCCAGACGGTATAGTTTCGATTATGTCCGTACAGTCCATCCGTCAGCACTCACCGACCACGCTCAGTTCAGCTTCGTGGCGGGATTGGTCCGCCTTGGCGCTCTTGATGTTTCCCGTCTTGCTTGTTGCCGTGGACAACACGGCGCTCACCTTCGCGCTTCCGGAAATTGCCCGGACCCTGCGGGCAAGCGGGGTGCAACTGCTGTGGATTGTGGATGCCTACGCCCTGGTACTTGCGGCGCTCCTCGTCTCGATGGGCAATCTGGGTGACAGGATCGGCCGGCGCAGGCTGTTGTTGATCGGGAGCACTGGGTTCAGCGCAGTATCGGTGGCCATGGCGTTCTCACCCACAGCCGAATGGCTTCTTGCCGGACGAGCGGTCCTGGGCCTATTCGGTGCCATGCTGATGCCGTCTACCCTGTCTTTGATCCGGAACATCTTTGTTGATGCAGGAAGGCGTCGGCTTGCTATCGCCATCTGGGCTGCGAGCTTCTCCGGCGGCGCAGCCCTGGGGCCGATACTGGGTGGCTGGCTTGTAGCGCAGTTCTGGTGGGGCGCGGTGTTCCTCGTCGCGGTGCCGCTGTTGCTCCCGCTGCTGGCTGCCGGACCATCCCTTATTCCAGAATCCAAGGATGCGAATCCCGGACGCGTAGACGTTCCCAGCATTGTGCTGTCGATGCTGGCGATGGCTCCTGCCGTCTATGGAATCAAGGTCGCCGCCACAGAGGGCTTCGGCCTCCTGCCCGCGGCGCTGATCCTGTTTGGCATCCTGATGGGATGGGCCTTTGTGCGCCGGCAGCTCATGGCGGACTCCCCCTTGCTTGACATGGCGCTGTTCCGCAACCGCGTCTTCAGTACGTCGATCATTGCGAATGTGCTGTCCCTGTTCTCCCTCAACGGGTTCATTTTCTTTTTTGCCCAGCACCTGCAACTCGTCGAGGGCCGCTCACCAATGAATGCAGGGCTCGCCATGGTGCCCGCTCTGATCGCCATGATCGTTGCCGGTTTTGTGGTTGTCCCACTCGTCCGGCACGTACGGCCTGGTGCCGTGGTGTCGGGCGGGCTCGCGCTCAGCGCGAGCGGCTACCTGATAGCCGGTGCCGGCGACCATTCCGGCGGCCCGGTGTGGCTGCTGACCGCCATGGTGATTCTCGCCGTCGGGGTTGGCTCCGCCGAGACCATCTCCAACGATCTCATCCTCGGGTCCGTACCGGCTGGGAAGGCGGGGGCCGCTTCGGCGATTTCGGAAACCGGATACGAAGTGGGCTCGCTCATGGGTACTGCCGTGCTGGGATCGCTGCTGACGGCGTCGTACCAGCACAACCTCGCGCTTCCCGCCGGACTTACGCAAGCCGACGCCGGCCGCGCCAGGGAAACCCTGGCCGGCGCGCTGGACGTGGCCAACGCCTTGCCGGATCCGGCCCGCCACGCCCTCGAGGCAGCTGCCCGCACAGCCTTTGAATCAGGCGTCCACGTCACATCTGCAATCGCGCTGGCCTTAATGACGACGGCGGCCCTGCTGTGCGCGGTCAAGCTGCGGCAGGTGCCGGTGGCAAAGTGACTTAGGCGACGAGGTCCGTCCCGCCGATGGCGCAAGGCCTGCTGACGCCGAAGGGTTCGGGGGCATGGTCCCCCGAACCCTTGCATCCAGCGTGGATTGGTCCTAGACGTTTTCCACGTAGGCCGGCAGCGCGTCGAGGAGGCCGTTTGAGTGTTCGCTTAAGTATTCGGAAGTCAAGAGATTCCTTGGAACGGCCGGCGTAGATTTTCCCTATGGATGCAGCTTCCACCGTTTCCCGTGCCCGTGCTGTATTTGCGGGCGGCAGTGGCCAGCCGCTTTCCGTCCGGCTAAAAGTCCTCCTCAACATGCGCAAGATGCTGACCGAGCACCAAGACGATTTTGTCCGCGCACTACAGGAAGACCTGGGAAAGCCCCGCGGCGAGTCGCTGGCAACGGAAATCGGCTTCACATTGAGCGAGATTGCGCACATCGAACGAAACCTGGAGCGTTGGCTCCGCCCCCGCCCGGTTCCCGTACCGCGGGTGCTGCTGCCCGCGAAGGCATGGACCGAACTGACACCTTTGGGAACCGTCTTGGTCATCGGACCGTGGAACTATCCGGTCAACCTGACACTTTCGCCACTTGCCGGAGCGTTGGCTGCTGGAAATACCGCCGTTCTTAAGCCAAGCGAACTCGCTCCGGCAACTTCTGCCATCTTGGCCCGGCTGGTCCGGGAATACCTGGCTCCGTATGCGGAAGTTGTGGAGGGTGCGGTCCCCGAGGCGACGGCTCTGCTCGCTGAACGCTTTGACCATGTCTTCTTCACCGGAGGCCATGACGCTGCGCGTGCAGTCATGCGGGCGGCGGCAGAGAACCTAACCCCAGTGACCCTTGAGCTGGGAGGAAAGTGCCCAGCTTATGTAGCCGACAGCAGGAACCTGGCACAAACTGCCACGCGGATAGCCTGGGCGAGGTTCATGAACGCCGGACAGACGTGTGTGGCTCCGGATTACGTCATGGCGGAACCGGCACTCCTCGACTCCCTTGAAAGGGAACTCAAGCTGGCGATCACCCGCCTGTTCGGGAGCGATCCCGCCTCCAGTGCTTCGTACGGACGAATCGTTGACGCGCGGCACTTCGACAGGCTGTCTAGCCTGGTCGACCGAACCACTGTGGTCCACGGCGGTCAGCGAGAGGCGGCCACCCGTTACTTTGCCCCAACGCTCGTGCGGCCGGATGCGGAAGACGCCGTTATGAAGGAAGAAATCTTTGGACCAATCCTGCCCTTGGTGGCGGTCAACGGGCAGGACGAGGCTATCCGCCATATCAACACCGGCCCTAAGCCCCTTGCGCTGTATCTATTCGGAGCCGCGAGCGAAACCCGGCGGGCTTTCGCCGAAAGGACATCCTCCGGCGCACTGAATTACGACGTTCCTGCTGCCCACCTTTCCGTTCCAGGACTCCCTTTCGGCGGTGTAGGGGGCAGCGGAATGGGCGCCTATCACGGGGAACATTCCGTCCGGACCTTTTCGCACGAACGGTCCACCCTCAACAAACCGCTGCGCCCGGACACGCTCCGCTTCGCTTATCCGCCGTACAACGCAGTAAAGGAGAGCGTGCTGAAGATGTTGACCCGCCGCCGGTAGCGCGAGATGACAGTTAATGCCAATGTCTGGTCCCGACACGGGCATTAACTGTCATCTCGCGGATGGTTAGACCGCGGGGTTCAACGAAGCCTCCAAGGCCGCATCCGCTTCCAGCAGGACCTTAGCCGCCACTTCCAGCCCTTCGATCCGGCCGAGCGAAACGTCCTCATGCTCGATGTTGACCAGCATGCCCGGGTCCACGTCGTGAAGGGCGCGAAGGAACTCCGTCCAATAGGCAGCATCGTGGCCACGGCCCAGCGCGACGAAGTCCCAGGCGGAATTCTTGGGCCACTCGTTGGCCCACTCGTTTCCGCCGAGGTTGGTGCGGTTCTCCCCCGGCGAGAGACGGCGGAAGCTATTGTCCAGCACACCGTAGAGCGCTGCGTTGTCCTTATTTACCCTGACATCTTTAGCTGCGGCCTGGAAGACCAGCGAGCCGAGTTCGCGGACAACTGTCACCGGGTCCATCTGCTGCCAGAACAGGTGGGAAGCATCCAGCTCCACGCCAACATGGGTGGCACCGGTCAGCTCGATGAGCTTGTAGACATCCGCTGTGTTGAACACGATGTTCTGCGGGTGCAGTTCCAGGGCGACCTTGACGCCGTGATCGGCGGCCAGGCGGTCCGTCTGCCGCCAGAATTCAGCCGCAACGCCCCACTGGTAATCCAGAACGTCGAGCGCCGCGGAATTCCAAGCGTTAACCACCCAGTTGGTGACGGTGGCGCCGGGCTCGCCGCCCGGAAGGCCGGACATGGTCACCACGCGGTTCTGGCCCAGGCGTTCAGCGAGGCGGATCGACCGGCGGATGTCCTCGGCGTGCTTCTCCCCGATCTCGGGCTTGGGATGCAGCGGGTTGCCGTTGCAGTTGAGACCAGCAATGGACACACCGGTGCCATCGAAGATCGCCAAGTAGTCGTCCCGGGCTGCATCGCTTTCCAGAATCTGGTCCATGGTTGGGACGTGGACCGCGGGCAGGAAGCCGCCGGTATTGATTTCGATTCCGGTCAGCCCAAGGTCTGCAATGACCTTCAATGCCTCCGGAAGGGGACGGTCGTGCAGGATTGCGTTGTAGACACCAAGCTTCACAGCGTGATCCTCTCTCCATTGTTCCCGGCGGAGGCTGCCACAGCGCCAAGGATCTCCATGTTCCGCACGCCTTCGTCGAACGTGGCGCAACGGGGCAGGGACTCGGACTCGGGCCTGCCGGCCACCTCCTCCAGGAAGGCTCGCGCCTGGTAGCCGAAGGCGTCATTCTGGCCGAAGCCAACGCTGGGCGCATCCATGGCCAAACCACCGGCAATGTAGGGGTGGTCCGGGCCGAGGATGACCTGGCGGTAGCCGTTCTGCGCGTACGGACCTTCAGAGAGGAAGAGCCCGATTTCAGCCGGACGGCGCTGGTCGAAGTACGCGGCTCCGTTCTCGCAGAACACCTCGAACATCAGCGAATTCGCGTGCCCTGCAGCAACCCGGGAGACTGAGAGCGAGCCGATGCACTGCTCGAATTCGGCCGAGAAGGAGGCAACGTCGTCGTTCTCCACAGCCTCGAAAGTGTCACTGACTGCGGCATGGTCATGACCCATAACCGCGCCCAGCGGAAGCGGGCGCTTGGCGATGGCGGTGGACAGCTGGCCGCCGGAGACGGCCTTGATGTCACCGCAAAGGAATTCGCCAACATACGCGAGGTGGCTTCCGACGTCGGCGAGCGCACCTGAACCCGGCCCTCCCTTGTAGCGCCAGCTCATGGGCGCCTGCGGGCTGCAGCCGTAGTCGGTCCAGTAGCGGCCGCTGAAGTGCAGCGGCCGGCCCAGCGTGCCGTTCTGGATGAGCTGTCGGATGGCGGCAATGCCGGGAGTGCGACGGAAGGTGAACCCAATGCGCGCGATGTTGCCTTTTGCTTCGGCGGCATGGGCTGCTTCTGCCATTGCGCGGGCATCCTCGATGGAGTCGCTCAGGGGCTTCTCGCACAGCACGTGCTTGCCGGCTGCCAGCAGGCCCTCCACCACTTCGCGGTGCAGGGAGTTGGCGATGACGACGCTGACAACGTCGATGTCCTCTGCCTCCGCGATGGCCTGCCATGAGGTGTCGTGCCGTTCGTAGCCGAAGCGCCGGGCGGCGAGGGAGCCGAATTCGGCATTAACGTCGCCGATGGAAACGAGTCGCACCGGAGGAAGCACCGGGTTGTAGAGAGTGGACGCTGCGCGGTAGGCCGCAGCGTGGGCTTTCCCGGCCATCCCTGCACCGATGACGGCGACGCCTAGGCTTTCAGCCATTGATTTCTCCTTCGAAAATCAGCCCGGGCATGAGCCCGTTGCGGCAGTTTTTGGAGCGCTACAATCTTGCGCTGGACTAGTAGATTACTAATGTCCATATGTCCTGTCAATCCTCTGGAGGTTATCCTCAAAAGCGGAGAGGAAGGGGTCAGTTGATGACGTTGAACAGCTCAAGAACGCGTCGCCCGACGATCTACGACGTGGCCAAGCGAGCAGGCGTATCTCCCTCCTTGGTTTCGCTCGTGCTCCAGAATCCCTCGAAGGTCAGCGACAAGCGGCGCAACGCTGTCCTGACGGCAATGTCGGAGCTCGGATACCGGCCCTCGCGCGCCGCCACAACGCTCGCCAGCAGTCGCACGAAAAGCATCGGACTGCTCATTGACGACTACCGGAACCCCTGGTTCGTGGATCTCCTGCGGGGAATGGAGTCCGTCCTCTCGCCCCATGGCTACCAAGTGACGCTGGCTGATTCACGCCCCAGCGAGCACCGCATCAAAGAGGCCAGTGACGCCTTGCTGGCAATGCACGTCGAAGGGCTGGTCATCGCCGCAGAGCCCAGCGAATCGATGCTCGAACCGACGGCGGGCGTCGCGCCCTGGGTGCCCACCGTCGTCGCGGGCTGGCGGAAGGGCGTCCCTCTGGGCGCGGACCTCATCACGAACGACGACGACCGCGGCGGAGTGATGGCGGCCGAACACCTGCTGGCGTTGGGACACACTCGCATCGCCCACGCGTCCGGCGGCGACGGCGCGGCGGCGCACCGCCGCGCCGGGTTCAGCAGCCGACTGCTCGACGCCGGCCTGGAACTGCGAATCGCGGGTGAAACAGGCGGAACCTCCGAAGAAGACGGCTACGCGGCCGCTTCATGGCTACTGGACGAATACCCGGACACCACCGCCATCTTCGCGGCCAATGACACCATGGCGCTTGGCGCGTTCGCGGCCTCCAAGGCCCGGGGACTCTCCGTTCCCCTGGATCTCTCCGTCATCGGTTACGACAACTCCCCCTTGGCCAAGTCACGTTACCTGGACCTGACGTCAGTGGACAACCGCAGCGATCTGGTGGGAATCGACGTGGCGGAGACACTGCTGGCCAGAATCCAGGACCCAAGCATCGCACCCCAACACAAGCTCATCGAGCCCGCCCTTGTGGTCCGCGGTACTACCGCCCGATTGGCTGACTAAACACCGACATCACCCTTGGCTCAGGCGCTACGCAGCTCCGCCAAATTTGGAGCGCATCAACTCCTGGGCTCTGCGCTTGTGATCTACGAGCCCAGTCCCTCCACTTTGTCCGAGGAAAGTGACAGGACAAAGCCAAAAATGAGCCAAGTTCATTTTTAGCCCTTGCGCCCGGGCCGTTCTCCGTCCATACTAAATGAACGTCATTCATTTAGTGACCACCGTCTCACACGGAGAAACAAGCAAAACCATGATTGAAGTCACCAGCCTGGAAGCTCCCGTTTCCCTGGCCCGCACAGAAGCCTCCACCCGCACGCCCCTTCGTGTCGGCGTCGTCCAGCACCGCTGGCATGAGGACACAGCCGTCCTCCACGCCGAACTCAACGCGGGCATTGCCCGGGCCGCCGCACTCGGCGCCACCGTCGTCTTCCTGCCCGAACTCACGCTCTCCCGCTACCCGGCAGACACCCGCCCGGACAACAAGCCGGGCGAAGGCATCCGACCATCCGACATTGCCGAGGACCTCCTCACCGGTCCCACCTTCGCCTTCGCAGCGGCCGCCGCCCGCGCCCATAACGTAACGGTCCACGCCTCGCTGTACCAGCGCGCCGAGAACCCGGACGGCAGCGACGACGGCCTTGGACTCAACACCGCCATCCTGGTGTCCCCGGAAGGCGAACTCCTGGCCCGCACCCACAAGCTGCACATCCCCGTAACCGCCGGCTACTACGAGGACAAGTTCTTCCGACAGGGCCCCGCCGCGTCCGACGCTTACGAAGTCCACTCCCCCGCCGAACTCGGCGGCGCCCGACTCGGCATGCCCACATGCTGGGACGAATGGTTCCCAGAGTTGGCCCGCATGTACTCGTTGGGCGGCGCGGAAATCCTGGTCTACCCAACGGCCATCGGATCAGAACCGGATCACCCTGACTTTGACACGCAGCCGCTTTGGCAGCAGGTCATCGTAGGAAACGGCATCGCAAACGGCCTGTTTATGGTGGCGCCGAACCGCTGGGGCTGCGAGGGGACACTCAACTTCTACGGTTCATCCTTCATTTCGGACCCTTATGGCCGCATCCTGGTGCAGGCTCCACGGGACGAATCCGCCGTTCTTGTGGCGGACTTGGACCTTGACCAGCGCAAGGACTGGCTGACCCTCTTCCCCTTCCTCACCACACGTCGGCCGGACACCTACGCCCGCCTGACAGAGCCGGTGAACCACAACGCGCCGTTTGGCATCGAGGCCCTGCCGACGGGGGTCAAGGCATGACAGCCTGGCGGATGCCGGCAGAAACAGCTCCACAGGAGCGCGTTTGGATGGCTTTCCCGCACGCCGGCTACACCCTGGGCGACACGCCGGACGCGGCCCATGAGGCACGCTCCACCTGGGCCGCCGTCGCTAACGCAACCGTCGATTTCGAGCCGGTCACCGTCGTCGTACATCCCGACGACGAAGACGTCGCCGCCGCATACTTGCGGCCCGACGTCGACATCGTCACCGCGGAGCTGAACGACGCCTGGATGCGGGACATCGGGCCAACGTTCGTCCTCGACGACGGCGGCCGGCTGGGCGCCGTCGACTGGGTCTTCAACGGTTGGGGCGCCCAGGAGTGGGCGGCGTGGGACAAAGACGGGTTGATCGCCAAGGACATCGCGGGCCGCGCCGACGCACGCCACGTTCCGTCGCCGCTGGTCAACGAAGGCGGCGGTATCCAAGTGGACGGCCACGGCACGGTGCTGGTCACGGAGACAGTACAGCTGGATCCGGCACGCAACCCGGGGCTGGGCAAGGCCGACGTCGAGGCTGAACTGGCCCGCACGATCGGCGCCACAAAAGTCATTTGGCTCCCCCGTGGCCTGACGCGCGATTCCGAGCAGTTCGGCACGCGTGGCCACGTGGACATAGTGGCGGCGATCCCCAGCCCTGGAACCCTGCTTGTGCACTGCCAGCAGAACCCGGAACACCCGGACTTTGAGGTGTCCAGGGAAATCATCGGCTTCCTGCGCACCACGCAGGATTCCGCAGGACGGGATTGGAACATCATCGAAGTTCCCGCTCCCACTATCCTCCGCGACGAGGAAGGTTTTGTGGACTACAGCTACATCAACCACCTCGTGGTGAACGGCGGCGTGATCGCCTGCAGCTTCAACGACCCCATGGATGAGAAGGCCTTGCGCATTCTCGCCGATGCCTACCCCGGGCGGCGCGTAGTCAGTGTCGACGCACGTCCGCTCTTCGCCCGCGGCGGAGGCATCCACTGCATTACGCAGCAACAGCCTGCGGCCGGCTAGCTACTTCCGGCCACGAACAGAAGGGCCCTCACATGAGCCAGACAATCGGCACACACAACGCCGTGGTGGACGCCCCCGGCTCCGCACACGGCATTACCGGCAAAGGACTGAAGACGGGGCAGTTGGGGCTCCTCGCCGTCGTAGTCCTTGGCATTTCAACCATCGCTCCCGCCTACACGCTGACAAGCGCACTTGGGCCAACGGTGGCCCAGGCCGGGCTTCAGCTTCCCGTGATTTTCCTGATCGGATTCATTCCGATGATCCTGGTGTCCCTGGCCTACCGCGAGCTCAACGCCGACTCGCCGGACAGTGGCACCACGTTTACCTGGGTTACCAAAGCGTTCGGCCCGTGGATTGGCTGGATGGGCGGTTGGGGGCTCCTGGCAGCCAACATCATCGTCCTTTCCAACCTGGCCGGCGTGGCGGTGGACTTCTTCTACCTCTTCCTGGCCCAGCTCACCGGCTCGCCGGAGCTTGCCGACCTCTCGGCGAACAAGCCGCTCAACGTTGCCACGTGCTTTGTCTTCGTAGGCCTCGCAGTCTGGGTCAGCTACCGCGGCCTGCACACCACAAAGATCGTGCAGTACGGGTTGGTCGGCTTCCAGCTGCTGGTCCTGGGACTGTTCGTCGCCATGGCTTTCGCCAACTGGTCGACGTCGGAAACCGCCATTCCCTTCAGCTGGGACTGGTTTGACGTCACCAAAATCGAGACGTTCGGACAAGTTGCAGCCGGAATTTCGCTGTCGATCTTCGTCTACTGGGGTTGGGATGTTTGCCTGACCGTCAACGAAGAAACCGCCAATGGAAAAAAGACTGCCGGCGCGGCCGGCACGCTGACCGCCGTCGTTGTCCTGGGCATCTACCTGCTGGTGACCATCGCCACCATGATGTTCGCCGGCGTCGGCACAGACGGCATCGGGCTGAACAACGAGGAGAACCATGCCAATGTCTTCACGGCGCTGGCGTCCCCGGTCATGGGCCCATTCGCCATCCTGATGTCGCTGGCGGTCCTGTCCAGCTCCGCCGCGTCCCTGCAGTCGACCTTCACCTCGCCGTCACGCAGCCTCCTGGCCATGGCGCACTACGGCGCACTGCCCAAGCCGTTCGCGCACATGAGCCGGAAATTCTCGACGCCGGGCTTCGCCACCATCGCAGCCGGCGCCCTCTCCGCGGGCTTCTACGCAATCATGCATGTGGTCAGCGAGAACGTCCTCAACGACACCATCCTGGCCCTCGGCCTCATGATCTGCTTCTACTACGGCCTGACCGCAATCGCCTGTGCCTGGTACTTCCGGCAGACAGCCTTCAGCAGCCTCCGCAACCTCATGCTGCGGTTCGTCTGCCCGTTGGTGGGAGGCATAGGACTATTTGTTGTCTTCGTCCAGACCGCTGTGGACAGCTGGGCGCCGGAATTCGGCAGCGGCTCGGAAATCTTTGGCGTAGGCCTGGTGTTTGTGCTGGGCATTGGCATCCTGGCGATGGGTGCTGTGTTCATGCTCATCATGTCCCGTGTCCGCCCTGGCTTCTTCCGTGGGGAGACCATCCGCAGGGACACTCCGGCGCTGGTGGTGCCTGAATAGGCTAGGCGCATCAGCAAAGAGGCCTTGCTCCTGATCCATCAGGAACAAGGCCTCTTTGCTGATGGGGCCAGCTGCTCAGCTCACCAAAGATGAGCTACGTCAACTATCAGCCGGGAACCTGTCCCCGGCCCGTCCAGGGTGAAGACCCGGAACGGAAGCCTGGCGCGGACGCCGAGCCCGATGGTTGTGTACCCTTCAAAGCTGCCCGCGAACGCCACCTGCCGGAAAGTCCGGTAGCCATTCACGTTGCTCAGCTCCTTGGGGTTGGCCGGGCTGTACGTGGGCTGTCCACTGCTGTTGTACGCCGGCGCGTTAACCGTTACCTGGATGAACGCTCCGCCGCGCAACGGGACCGGTAGCCCGGAACCATCCTGGACCACCGCTGGTACGTACTTCACGGTGTAACCCGCAACCTTTCCATTGAGGTCCACTACCAGCCGGTCGTAGCACTCATGCTGACCGGTCCGGACGTTGGTTACCTGTGCCTGGCTTAACCCTGGGGCCGACTTCTGCAACGAACCCCAGACGAGTCCGCAGAAGGAGGCTGCCGAAGCGGGCCCGGGAGCAACCAGGCCAAGTCCCACAGCCATCAAAAGTGCCACCAGCAAAGCATGAATCTTTCTCATGCCGGGCCACCTCCTTTTGTGTGTCCTGATACGTCAAGACTAGGAGCGGGAAAGGGCAAAAAGATGGGTTGTATCCGCTTCGGCGCACAACCGTTAATGAGGCCCGGTGGTGGTCACGGAGCGATTATTGAGCGGCATCTAAACGGTTACGGAAGGGCCTTTTGCGAGGCCGTCACAGACCCGATCGTAATGTGCGATAACGGGCCGTCCGGGCACAGTTCGCCGGGTACAAAAATGCCCCGCCAGACCGCATGTGATCTGACGGGGCCTGCAGGCCGTGGGACCTAGCCTTCGCACTCGACGCAGTACTTGAGGCCGTTCTTCTCCAGTGCGATCTGGGACCGGTGGCGGACCAGGAAGCAGGAGGAACAAGTGAATTCGTCGGACTGCTCCGGTACAACGATGACGGTGAGCTCTTCTCCGGAGAGGTCGGCACCCGGGAGGTCGATTCCTTCAGCCGTGTCGTTTTCGTCGACGTCGATCACCGCGGTCTGGGCACCTGCGCCACGGGACGCCTGAAGGGCCTCCAGCGACTCAGCGGGAGAATCTTCTTCTGTCTTGCGTGGAGCGTCGTAATCGGTAGCCATTTGGGTTCACTTTCGTTGCTGCATAGTGCCAATCCAGGCACCAAATCTGGCACCTCAGTGAAGCAGTTTAGGGCATAGTACAGGCAATCCACGAATAGTGTGTTCAAGAATACAAATCGGGCCGCTTTCCCCCGGAACGACGGGGCGACACGCCAGCTATGCAGCCGCCCTCAGTCACGACCATCCGGGCGCGCGGCCACCGTGTCGCGGGCGATTGCGACGCCGCTGAGTGCCGGAAGCCATCCCCACCGGGTCGCTTCGAGAATTCCTTGGGAGGATTCCTCAACAATGTCGTGGAAGTACGCTGTCTCGATCCAGGCGACCACGCGCCCCAGCAATGCCGTGAACATGGACCCAAGCTAGCCTCGTGCCATTGTGACGCCGTTTCCCCGCTGTCACGTCCACGTAAACACCGCCCGGAATCCACTAACGGGCTCGATCGCTCAAAGCACTTGAACGTCCCCGCCATCCTGGCTTAGTCTTCATCGGGTCAGGCCTCATCGAATGCCGGTGTCCTCAAAAGGGGCAATAACGGAACAACTCCGCAGACACATATGGAATTCGCAAACCATATGTCCGTCAGGAGATTCCGTGACCGCATTTGTTCCGTTGTCCATTTCCGCCCGCATTGCCGATGTTCTCTCCCGCCATGCCAAAGATGTCTTTGGCCTCATGGGCAACGGCAATGCCTATTTCCTGGACGCCGCGGAGGCCGCCGGCCTGACGTTTCACGCCGTTCGCCACGAGGTTGCCGCTGTGGCCGCCGCCGACGCCTACTATCGGGTCAGCGGTCGGCTCGCCATCGCCACCACCACATACGGCGCCGGTTTCACGAACGCCGTAACCAGCCTCGCGGAAGCTGCCCGTGCCGGAATCCCAGTGGTCCTGGTCGCCGGGGACGCACCGTCCGCCGGTGTGCGCGCCTGGGACGTCGACCAAACCGGGCTCGCTGCCGCCGTTGGTGTCCCCACCTTCACGGCAACAGCGGACGACGCCGGCCGCGTCACCAAGCAGGCGGTCCGACACGCCCTCGCGAACCGCACCGCCGTCGTCCTCGCCATCCCCTACAACCTCGCCACCGAGCCGGTGGTGGAGTACGACGACGGCCTGTCGCCGTCTGTGGATCCGACCCCGCAGCAGTTTGCGCCGGACGCGGGAGCGCTGGCCCGGGCTGCTGCCTTGCTGGCGGGCGCAAAGCGTCCACTGCTACTGGCCGGCCGCGGCGCGCGACTATCCGAGGCAGGCGACGCGCTGAGCCGACTGGCTGAGCGGCTCGGCGCTCTGACTGCAGGTACGGCGCTCGCCCGCCGGTTTTTCTCGGAGGGACCCAGGGATCTTGGCATTGCAGGCGGCTTTGGCACCGAGTCGGCGGCGGCGATCATGGCGGATGCAGACGTGGTACTGGTTGCCGGTGCCGGGCTCAACCAGTTCACTATGCGCTTCGGTCAGCTGTTCGGTCCGGCCGCCACAGTGATTCAGGTGGACGTATCATCAGGGCCGACGCACCCACGAGTCGATCTGTTCCTCCGTGGCGACGCCCGAAGCATAGCCGAGCAGCTGATCAATCTGCTTCCGGACCATCGGCACGGTTCCTACACGTGGCCCGGTGTCTCAGCGGAAGTTGTTACTGAAGCCCTTCACCGCCACGCCGGGACTGGGTACGCCGGTGATGGACGGCTCGACCCGCGGTCCGTGGCTGCTGCCTTGGATGGGCTACTGCCTAAGGACCGTGTGGTGGTCCAGGACGGCGGCCATTTCATCGGCTGGGCACCGATGTTTTGGGACGTGCCCGGCCCCCATGCGCTCAACATGGTGGGCACGGCATTCCAGAGCATAGGGCTGGGACTCGCGAGCGCAGTGGGGGCCGGCGCCGCGGCACCGGAGTCCACGGTGGTATTGGCAACGGGCGACGGCGGCCTGCTGATGGCGCTGGCGGACCTGGAGTCGGTAATTCGTACAGTTCGGAGCGGGGTCATCGTTGTGTTCAACGACTCTGCCTACGGCGCCGAAATCCACCAGTATGGGTCGCTCGGGGTGACGGAACAGCCAATGCTGATCCCCGACGTCGACTTCGCAGGACTCGCCCAGGCCTTAGGCGCGCAGGCATCCACGGTGCGGAGTTTGGAGGATCTTTCAGCTGTGTCGCGTTGGGCCGAGGCCGGAGCCCAAGGGGTTCTCCTCCTGGACTGCAAGATCAGCGGTTCAGTCCGTGCCCCGTACATGGAGGAAGTGATGGAAGCCGCGGCCGCCGGACGCACTGCTGCCGTGTCACACCCGCGGCTCCGCCACTCAGTCACCTAAGGTCGATTTATGAGCGCAGACAGTCCGGGCGAACTCACAGGCCAGATCTCAATCAACGAACTGCTAATTGCCATGGGCGAAGCTCCCGTGGAGCACGTGGTCATCCCGGATTCCCTCGACGACTTTTCCAACCCGGCGACGGTGGCGCCAACCCTTCCCGGCCTCTAAGGAGTTTGTGTACAGCTAATACCCTTTAACGCTCAGTAGGGTACGTACACAAACTCCTAACCGTCCTCGGCGTTCACAAAGCGGTTCCTGCCGCTCCGCTTAGCGGCGTACAGGGCCTGGTCCGCCCTCCGGATCGTGCCATCCAGCGTGTCATGTTGGCGGACGGTCGTCGCACCGAAACTCGCGGAAACGCGCCCCTGTGCCGTTCCCTCGCTCCCGGCGGCCAACAGGTCGTTGATGCGCTGACACACAGGTTCCGCTGAAGCCGCGTCGGCGCCGTCCAGCAGCAGGATGAACTCCTCGCCCCCGTAACGTCCCACCAGGTCAGTGGAACGGACGGTCTGCCGGCATACCGAGCCGAAGAGGCTGATCACTTCGTCGCCCACAGGGTGGCCGAAGGTGTCGTTCACGGCCTTTAGCCGGTCCAGGTCGGCAATAACCAGGACCAGGCCGTCGTCGGGATCCGCCACGGCCGCCATGCGGCGGGCTGCTGCCTCCATAAACGCCCTCCTATTAAGGAGTCCGGTGAGCAGGTCCGTGCTGGCAAGGAGCGTCAACTCCGCCGTGAGCTGGGCAGTGGCGAACGAGGTCATGCTGTAAGACGCGACAATCAGCACCGGCATGGCTGCCACCAGGCTGACCCCCGGGCTGAACAGTCCTTGGAAGATGTGGTGCTCCGGGCCAAGCACCAACAGCCCAATGGTGCGGGCAAAGTAGTAGGCGGAGCAGGCCGCGGCGACCAGGACAAATATCGCTTTGGACCTGGCCACTGCCGGCGCACGCCGCATCTCGAGGGCGGCCCAGGCGAGCGCGATGCCCATAAGTGCAACCACGATGGCCCGGCCCAGGTTACTGGGAGCTTCACCCGCCCCGAACGCGGCCAGCGTGACGATTGCCCAGAGCGCCACCGGCACGAATTTGGGAGCCGATCGGCCGGAAATCGACCGCGCACCGCCCCAAATGCAGGCGTTCGCGGCCACCATGAATCCAACGCCGACGTCATAGGCCCACTCGAGCCCTAGGAGCTCATCGAGTAGAAAACCAGCGGCCGTCACCGCAAAAAACCCGACGGCGGCACACCACCAGCCGGCGATCTCCGCTCGGCCGCGGCGATAGACATCGAAATAGAACAGCACCGCCATGGTCAAGGCGGTGCCTCCGAAAACCACTAGCAGGGTGGGCCTGTCCAATTCCACTTGGGCATCCTCCGACGTAGACGTGCCGCAGGCCTTGCGGCCGGCGGCGTCTGAACAGCGGTCCACGGCCCCCCAATGCACTGTCCCGAATTGGAGCATAGTGGAATGTCTGTGGCATCGGGCAGAATGTCCACTATGGCGCGGTGGACCGAGGAACGGGTGATCGGCGCTGCGCCGGATCAATCCTCCATTGCGGCTGCCCGCAAGCTTGCCCGGCCGGGGCCGTGGTCTGACACCGGCAGCAATGACGTGCTGGTTTGGGGTAAGTGCCAGGGCAGCGGAAAAACCCCTTATCAGGTGAGCGTGGACATCGCGGCCCCGGCCTACCGCTGCTCCTGCCCCAGCCGGAAATTCCCTTGCAAGCACGCCTTGGCCCTGCTGCTTCTTTGGGCCCGCGGCGAGGCAGCTGAGTCCGGCACCGAGACTGCCGATTTTGCTGAGGAGTGGGCTGCCCAGCGGGCCAGCCGCTCGGCCGCACGCGAGCAGCGCCAGTCTGACCAAGCAGCGGACCCAGCGGCCCAGGCCAAGCGCCTCGCCGAGCGGCTGACGCTGATGGATGCCGGCATCGCGGACTTTGCCCGGTGGCTGACGGACCTGGTGCGAACGGGCCTCGCCTCCGCGCGGACGCAGCCCTATTCCTGGTGGGACGGTGTGGCGGCGCGCCTTGTGGACGCTCAGCTTCCGGGCCTGGCGGATCAGGTTCGCGCCATGGGATCGGATGTTCATGCCCGCCCCGATTGGGCCGATCACCTGCTGCTGCGCGCAGGCCGCTGGTGGGCGCTAACCAAGGCCTGGACCTTGCGGGATCAATTGAGTCCCAGCGAGTTTGCCGATTTGAGGGCAACCCTGGGGTGGGCCACGGCGTCCGCGGACGTTCAGGAGACAGAGGCCATTCCCGGTCCGTGGCTTGTTCTCGGTGCCCACCGCAGCGATGACGGGCGACTTCAGCAACAGCGCACCTGGCTACGCGCACCGGACGGATCATTCGTCGTCGTACTGGACTTCGCTGCCCAAGGACAGGCACTCACGGTGCCCCAGCTGGCAGGGGCGGTTCTGGACGTTACCGTGGCGCGTTACCCCGGTTCGGCGCCCCGGCGGGCGATGTTCACCAGTCCGATATCACCGCGGGGACTGGCGGCCAGCCTCGGCGAGGGTTGCAGCATTGCCCAGGCGCTGGACGCGGAAGCGGCTGCCGTGGCCCTCTCTCCCTGGCGCGACCGTAGGCCGGTATTGCTTAGTGGAGTGCGTGTATGCCCCGGCGATCCCGGTTGGCTGCAGGACGAGTTTGGTGATGCCCTGCCTGTTGTCGATGCGAGCCTGGATTCACTGTTGGCGCTCACGGGTGGCCATCCGGTGGACGTGTTTTGTGAGTTGGACGAGGGACGCGTGCGTCCGCTGTCGTTGGTGGTGGATGGTTCGGTGGTGGTTCCATGACTTGGCTGGACGACCTCAGGGCTGCGGCGCTTGTGGGCACAGGCCGGCATGCGGCTCCCGCGCCGCCTGCCGAATTGGGAGTCCGCCCACCCGATGGCCTGTCCCGCGAAGAATCATTGCTGGACCAAGCTGCCCTGGCGGATGTCGCCACGCGTGCTGCCCGTCGGCCCCTCGACGTCGAGGCTTCCGCCTTGCCGCAGCCCGCCGGGCCGGACGACGTCCCGCAGGCCGACGGCGATGCGGCCCGGTTGCTGGACCTGCTGCTTACGCAGCCGCCCGTGGGACTGGAATTACGAAACCAACTGGTGGCGGACTGGCTGGGTCTTGCGGAAAGAGCACGACGGCGGGTTCCCCACCGGCTGCTTCCTGCGCTGCTCACACTGGCGGAAAACAAGGCGGTTATCGCGGAGCGCCTGGACCCCGCTATAGGAACGCGGGGCCGATGGTTGCAGGATCTAGCAGGCCCCGCCGGGGCCCGCACTCGACCGTCAATGACGAGCGGTGGCATGGCGAGCAGTGCCGTGGCGAGCGGCACGACGGCGAGCAGCCCTGCGGAGAGCAGCCTTGCGATGAGCAGTCCATCGCAGTTCGAACAATGGATTGAGTTGGGCAGCGCCGAGGCCACTGCCGTTCTCCAACGCCTTCGGCGGAACGATCCGAATGTTGCGCGAGAACTTCTGACAAGGCATTGGGACAACCTCGGCGCCCGCGAACGCGCAGCCCACCTGGCAGTCTTCGCCCTTAACATCCAGGCCGCGGACGAAGAACTGTTGGAAAGGGCTTTGGATGACAAAGCAAAGACGGTTCGGGAAATCGCCGCGGGTCTTCTCGATCGGCTTCCGGGCAGCTCCCGTGCCCAGCGAATGGCGGCACGTTTGCGCCCGCTGCTCCACGTCAAAGGACTCTTGCGAAAGCAGTTCGAGATCGAACTGCCCGGAACGCCGGACGCCGCAGCCCTCCGGGACGGAATCGCAGCTGATCCCCGCACCCGTGAGCCAGACAGGCTGGGGCGCCTGGATACCATCATCCGCGGAGCCCCGCTGGACGTCTGGACCTCAGCGTCGGGCCGCGATCCCGAAGGAACGCTTACATTGCTCAGCGGGGAGGCCCGCGTGATAAACGCGATTGTCGAGGCGGCGGTGCTGCGCGCCGACGTCGACTGGGTACGTGCCCTCCTGGACGTCCGTTCCGATGCACGCCTGCTGAAGTGCCTGCCCCCAGGCGAGCGCCAGGACGCCATAGTGCGCCTCATCCAGTCAGGTACGGAGCAGGCTCTGGCAGTGATGCCTCTGCTGCGTGATTTGCCCAGGCCCTGGGGCACGCCCTTGGCCAATGAAGTACTGGCGCTGATCACCTCGAAAAAGGGCGGCTATCTCGCTGCCATGGTGGCTGATTTCCTCCCCTCGGCTCTGCCGCCGGAGGCAGCCGAACAGTGCCGACGCCTGCTAGAACGTGCCGACAACGACGCGCCTCGGCGTCGTGTGTTTCGTGATGTGGTGCAATACCAATCGTTCCGACAATCGCTGACGGAGGCCTTCCGATGACCGATGCCCAAAGCTCCAGCGCGAACATTCTGCGTGCGCATGCCGAGGACGCGTACGCCGACGAACTCCAGGCGCTGGCCGCCGTCGACGACCGCCCCAGGCCGCCCAGCTGGCGACTGTCCCCGTGGGCTGTAGCCACCTACGTCCTTGGCGGCACGCTCCCGGACGGCACGCAGATTACGCCGAAATACCTTGGTTCTGCCCGTCTCGTGGAGATGGCCGTGGCCACACTGGCCACGGACAGGGCCCTGTTGCTGCTTGGCGTACCTGGGACGGCAAAGACGTGGCTGGGCGAACACCTTGCGGCTGCAATCTCTGGAATCTCTACCTTGGTGGTGCAGGGCACGGCGGGCACACCGGAAGAGGCGCTACGTTACGGCTGGAACTATGCGCGGCTGCTCGCCGATGGCCCCTCCCGCGCTGCCCTGGTTGCTGGTCCGGTAATGCGTGCCATGGAGACCGGCAGCCTGGTCCGGGTGGAAGAGCTGACGCGCATTCCCTCGGACGTGCAGGATTCGCTGATCACTATCCTGAGCGAGAAAACCCTGCCGATTCCCGAGCTCAACGAAGAAGTCCAGGCTCGTAAAGGCTTCAACGTTATCGCCACGGCCAACAACCGGGACAAGGGCGTCAATGATCTGTCGTCCGCGCTTCGTCGCCGCTTCAACACCGTTGTGCTCCCCCTGCCGGACAGCCTGGACCAGGAAGTGGAGATCGTTGCCACCAGGGTGCGCAGTCTTGGGACGGCGCTGGAACTCCCCGCCGATCTGGCAGCGCTCTCCGAAATCCGCCGGGTTGTCACCGTGATGAGGGAACTGCGTTCCGGGGTGACACAGGACAAGCGCACCACGCTCAAATCACCAACCGCTACGCTGTCGACGGCGGAAGCAATATCCGTGATGACCAACGGCTTGTCGCTGGCCACACACTTTGGGGACGGTACCGTCCGCGCCGAGGACGTGGCTGCCGGACTGGTGGGGGCAGTGGTGAAGGATCCTGTGCAGGATCAGGTGGTTTGGCAGGAATACCTGGAGACCGTAGTCCGAAACCGGCCCGATTGGAAAGATCTCTACCGGGCCTGCCGAGACCTTGAATCGTCCAACTAAGCTGCACTGACCCATGACTGACGTCCATGTCCTAGGGATCCGGCACCACGGGCCCGGTTCGGCACGTTCGGTGGCCGAGGCCCTGGCCTCACTTCGGCCCAACCTTGTGCTCGTGGAGGGTCCGCCGGAGCTCGACGCTGTCCTGCCGCTGGCCGGCGAAGTTGGAATGTCGCCGCCGGTGGCTGCACTGATCTATGCGAGCGACGAACCGCGGCTGGCCTCGTTTTACCCCGTGGCCGATTTTTCACCCGAGTGGGTGGCGATCCGCTGGGCCTTGTCTACGGGGACTCCCGTCCGGGCGATCGACCTTCCGGCGGCGCACAGTTTGGCGCTTCATATCGACGGCGGGCCCGCCGCAGCGCCGCCTTCGCCGCCGTCGTCGACGTCCCCGCCGCCGTCGTCGACGGAGGAGCCGTCAGGTGCGGAACCGTCGTCGGACCCGTCCCAGAGTGGGTCACCTCCGGAGGTCCCCGTCGCGGAAGCCCCCGACGGCGACACCCGCCCCAAGCGGCCGTACCGCCCCGATGCCATTGGGATGCTGGCTCAGGCCGCCGGTTACAGCGACGCCGAGCGCTGGTGGGAGGATGCGGTGGAACACCGCGACGCCGGTCCCGCAGACCGCTTCGAGGCGATCACCGACGCCATAGCCGAGATCCGCGCAGTGGACGATCGGCCAGCGGACCATCCTGACGTCGTCGAAAATGTCCGACGGGAAGCGGCGATGCGGCGACTGCTGCGTGCCGCGATCCGGGAAGGTCACGGACGGATCGTCGTCGTCTGCGGCGCTTACCACGCACCCGCCCTGGTACCGGCGAATTTTCCGCCGGCCGCTGCCGACAACAAAGTGTTGGCGGGACTGCCGAAAACCAAAGTGTCCGCGACTTGGGTTCCTTGGACTTCCGGCCGGCTCAGCCTGCAAAGCGGCTACGGTGCTGGCGTCACTGCCCCCGGTTGGTACCAGCATTTGTTTGCCCACTGGACCACCCGAGGCTCCACCGCCGACGTCGCGAGCACTTGGCTTGTGCGGGTTGCCCAAACACTGCGGCGCGAGAAACTGGACGCTTCAACGGCTTCTGTGGTGGAGGCCAGCCGCATGGCGGATGCCCTTGCCGCCGTCCGGGGCCGGCCGAGCCCGGGACTCGCGGAGCTGGACGACGCCGCACAAGCCGTGCTCTGTGAAGGCTCTCCGTTGCCGATGAAACTGGTGCACCGCGAACTCACCGTTGGCCATCAGCTGGGCAGCGTGCCGGAGTCTGCGCCGACGGTTCCGTTGGCCGCTGATTTGGCTGCCGCCCAGAGCCGCCTCCGGCTGAAGCCCAGCGCATTGGAGGAGGTGATAGCCATCGACCTGCGCAAGCCGAATCAGCTGGCCCGCTCGGTGCTCCTCCACAGGCTGGCGTTGCTCGGAATCCACTGGGGTACGCCCACTGAAACCGGCCGGACCACGGGTACGTTCAAGGAGGCCTGGACACTCTCTTGGGAGCCGGAACTGGCTGTGGCCGTTGTGGAGGCCAGTCGCTATGGCACCACCGTGGCCTCGGCCGCCGCCACGTTTGTGGCCGAACGCGCCCAGGACGCGGACAGCTTAACGGACCTCAGCGAATTGCTTGCCGACTGCCTCCTGGCTGATCTCCCGGACGGAATCAGCAGCGTGGTGAAGGTGCTGGCTGAACGCACGGCACTGCAGCAGGATGTTCCCCCGCTGCTGGAATCCATTGCGCCACTGGCCCGAACCTGTCGCTACGGGAATGTCCGGGGAGTCGATGTTACTGAGGTGCGGCGGATCCTGGATGCGGCAGTGGTGCGTGCCTCGGTTGGCTTGCCGACCGCATGTTCAGGGCTCGACGACGATGCCGCAGCCGTGATGCGCCGCGCCGTCGACTCCGCGCAACATGGCCTGTCTCTCCTGCCTGAGCTGTCCTTGGAGGATTGGCACCGGGCTTTGGCGGCTGTTGCTGGTTCTGATCGGATTCATGGTTCCGTTGCGGGGCGCGCCACCCGACTATTGCTGGATGCGGGTTTGTTGGATCGGGACGACGTTGCGTCCCGGCTCAGCCGAAGCTTGTCAGTGGCCACCCCGGCTCCCCAGGCAGCAGCGTGGCTGGACGGATTCCTGTCCGGGGATGCTGTGCTTCTCATCCACGACCGGCGCCTGCTGCAGATCGTCGATGACTGGGTAGCCGGAGTGGACGATGAGGTCTTTGAGGACGTCCTGCCTTTGCTGCGAAGGACGTTCTCCGTATTCAGCCGCCCGGAGCGGAGGGAGATCGGCGAGCAGTTGAGCCGCGGCACAGCTCCGGCCCAGCGCCCGGGCGACACAAGTTCGCTGGACATTGCGGCGGCAGGGCCTGCGATTCGTGCGATGGCACGGTATCTGGGATGGGAGGCGAGCGCGTGATATCCGATAACGACGGACGGGCGACTGGACGTGACCGGTTAAGCCGTTGGCGCCTTGTGCTTGGCGGACAAGAGGCCGACGGCGTGACTACGGCTGACGGACAGGGTGTGGCGCTGTCCGCTGACGACGCGCGGCGTGATCAGGTATTGGCTGAGTTGTACGACTCTACGCCGCAAGGACGTGGCGGCATGGGGTCCTCCAGTCCGCGGGTGGCACGTTGGCTCGGCGACATTCGTGGCTATTTCCCGTCCACCGTGGTGCAGGTGATGCAATCCGATGCCATGGAACGGCTTGGCCTGAGACAAATGCTCCTTGAACCAGAAATGCTGCGCACCGTCCAACCGGATATCTCCCTGGTCAGCACGCTCGTTGGACTCGGTCGGGTGATCCCGAAGCATTCCCGCGAGACGGCCCGGGCAGTGGTCCGGCAAGTGACCAACGAACTTGAGGAACGGTTGCGCGCCAAGACAATCCAGGCTGTCACGGGGGCACTGAACAGGGCGGCGAGGACTCGGCGTCCCCGGCATCGGGATATCGATTGGAACCGAACAATCGCAGCCAACCTCAAGCACTATCAGCCCGAATACCGCACCATAGTTCCCGAGCGGCTCGTGGGATATGCCAGGCGAAGCACAGAGGTTCAACGCGAAATCATCCTCTGCATCGACCAATCAGGTTCGATGGCTGAATCCGTGGTGTACTCCAGTGTGTTCGGGGCGGTGCTCAGTTCGCTGCGTTCGGTGCGTACGCGCTTGGTGGTTTTTGACACCGAAGTTGTTGATCTGACGGACGAGCTGGACGACCCGGTGGACGTGCTCTTTGGAGTTCAGCTTGGCGGGGGCACTGACATCAACCGGGCACTGGCCTATTGCCAAAGCCAGATCTCCCAGCCAACAGAAACCATTTTGGTGCTCATCAGCGATCTTTACGAGGGCGGGATTGCGGAAGAAATGCTGCGTCGGGCAGCTTCAATTGTGGGCTCCGGGGCCACGATGATCGCCCTGCTGGCTTTGAGTGACAGCGGCCATCCGGCATTCGATGCCAACCATGCCGCGGCCCTGGCGGGTATTGGTGTTCCCGCGTTCGCCTGCACACCGGACCTGTTCCCAGAGCTCATGGCTGCCGCAATCGAACGCCACGATGTGAGTGAATGGGCCGCCGCGCACGACATTCCGACGAGCCATGAAGCGGCGGCCCACGAAGACTAGCCGGTGCAGAGGGGGTGCGCCTCCAGGCCACAGTTGAAATACTCGGCAAATGGCCGTCTCTTATACCTTTGATTCCGAGTTGTGGCGTTATCGGGAGGAAGGAGGTTGGCATTTTGTCACCCTGCCGGAATCAGTCGCCACCGAGATCAGGGAGGAATCGCCGCCGCTCCGTCGCGGTTTCGGATCGCTCAAGGTCGTTGCGTCAATTTCCGGGCACCAATGGTCCACCTCAATTTTCCCGGACAGCAAAACCAATTCCTATTTGCTCCCGGTCAAAAAATCCGTGCGTACCGCTGCTGGTGTTATTGAAGGGGACGTTGTTGAGGTTGTTTTGGAGGTCCTGGATCTCGATTGAGGCTTCGTGGCTCTAATTGACCTTGGGCACAAGCTTGTTGTTTGAGGAGATCATTTCGAACTGAGTCCTTTGATGCGGCGAGCGCGGAAACCGAGCCGGGTACTTGGAGATGTGTGCCGCCGACGCCGCAGCAGCAACGTCCACCCGGCCACTGGCTAAGGCCGCAAACAACTCACGGTGGTCCTTGGTGAGTTCTTGAAGGTCTCTCGGTTGATGAAAAAGCCAATTCATCCGGCCCTGGACTGGTTCAAACGCCGAACTTAGGAAGTCGTTGTTGGCGATCTTGACGATTTCTGCGTGGAATTCAATGTTTGCTTCGTACGCCTCGGCCTCAGCTCCCCGGACCAGGCAGAGGCCGGCGCGCTCAAGATAGCTGGCCAATCTTGCAAGGTCCTGTTGTGTTGCCCGGTGTGCTGCCAGCTGGCACGCCAGAACTTCAAGGGACCTGCGGAGATGTGCGAGGTCCTCCACTTCTTTGGCCTTTAGCGGTTTGATCGGAGCACCGCGATGCCCGGGATCGCCCAGAAGACCCTCCTGGCGGAGCATCCTCAAGGCTTCCCGGACAGGCAGCCTGGAAACGTTGAACTCCGCTGCGAGGTCCCGCTCCACCAGATACGTCCCAGGTGGATATCGCCCTTCGAAAATCCTGGTTCGAAGCGTTTCCCACACAGTTTCCCGGAGTGGGTGGAAGTTATCTTCTGCGACAGACATTTCTTGGTCCGATCAGATCGTGATCTTTGGTGATAATCCGGAGGGTAGGACGGTTGCCGCGCCGGGCCTCATTGGGCCGCGCGACCCGGAACAGCCTGCGGCAACCGCCCCACGGAATTGGGATTGTTAATCGAGGTCCAGCAGGCGCTCTGCGTTCCATTTGGTCATCGTATGAATCTCCTCTGAGGTAAATTCAAGGTCGAGCAAGGTGCTGATGAGTGTGCGCATCCCCTCAATCGGCGTGGGGCCGGAGCGGATGCCGTAATCCGTTCCGAGTACAAAATGCTCCACGCCGATTTCCCTGATTTGCTTGGCCCAAGGCACCACCCCGCCGCTTAGCTCTGGCGTGCTTGCAATCCCGGCGATCTCGTCGGCCCATTCCCGCTCAACGTAATAGTTGGTACGCGGCAGGCCTCGGTGGAACATCCAATCGGATACGGCGCCTTCCAGCATTACGCCTTTCTGTGCAAGTTCTTTCTGCTGGTCAATAGTCATGCGACTTCTGCAGGGGTGCGCCACAACGATCTTTTTGATTCCGAAGTCGATCGCCAGCTCGACAAGGCGAATGGCTTCGTCAACTGAAACATGGCCGGTATTCAGATGGACGTGTGGTTGCTCAGCTATGAGCGTCAGTATTTCTTTCAGTTCGTCCGGAATGAGCCCATCCAACGGAATTCGGATCGCCTTGGACAGTTCGTCGCGGGCGAATTTCGGGTATTGGTCCTTGAAACGAACGGGTTTGCCATTGACATAACTGCCCTCGTGGCTGGCCATGTAGTGCGTGCAATGAGCACCGAAATGTACGAACCTCGCGCCGGAACCGTACCCGAGCGCCGTCTTCACCGCCCGTGGATTCAGGCCTCCGAGGACACTCGTCAGGATGATTCCTCCAAAGATGTCGATTCCGGGGACCTGCCGGCTGGCAAGCAATGCGGTTCCGCTGCTTATGCCAAGGGTGTGGTCGTAGAAGACAAGCGACCTCATGCCGGCTGCCCTGGCCTGCTCCGCTATCTGAAACGGGTCCAGGCGTCCGGGGCAGGACTTCAGCCAAGGACCACTGTGGACGTGCACATCGCTTGTTCCGTGGATCAATTCGTCGGGCAATTCCATGGACCTGTTCGAAAAGGTTTCCCGTGGAAGCTCCACGTTCCACTCCGAAAGGGTGTCATTCAAGATCGTCAAACTCATCGCTCCTTTGCTTTTTTTGCGATTGTCTAGGGCTCGCAAACGGTGTTCTTACGGGGAAATTCCATGGGGTTCTGCCTCCTATGGCGCTACCGTTTCACTGGCTTCAGATGAATCAGCTTCACTCGCCACGGTCGATTGCTTGCGAATAAAGAGCAGAATCAATGCCACGGCTACGAACTCAACCCCTGCGATGACGTAGAGGCCAGTTGAGTAGAAACCTGTAGCCGTCTTCATTGCTCCCAGGAACTGTGGAGCGAAGTAGCCTGCCAGGTTGGCAATGGAATTGATCAGGGCCAGGCCGGCGGCCAATGCCATACCGGACATAAAACGCGGCGGCAAGCTCCAGAAAACCGGGATTGAGCCCATGGTTCCGGCCGCTGACAAGGCAAGAGCCAAAATTACGCCCACACCGCTGCCGGCCTCTTGAGCCATTGCGGCGGCGATGAGGCCCGAAGCCCCCAGGGCTGCTGCACAGGCGGCGTGCCAGCGCGATTCACGGTGGCGGTCAGACAGCCAGCCATTGACCATCATCCCGAGCCATCCGAAGAGGAAGACCCCGGACATGATCCAGCCGACACTGGTGATGTCACCGAACCCCGCAGCAGTGATCAAGCTAGGGCCATAGAAGGAAAGCGTGGCGTTGCCCGTGATGATGCAGAACAACGTCAGGATAAGAACCCAGACAGTTTTGGAACGCAGGGCGCCGCTGAACTTGTGCTCGCGTCCATCGAGATGTGCGGATTCCATGTCCAATTCGTAGGCCACGTGCGCACGTTCGATTGGCGTCAGCCACTTGGCATTACTCGGTCTGTCTGTCATGACGAACACGGCCAAGATGCCCAGAATGATCGAAGGGAAGCCTTCCACGATGAAAAGCCATTGCCAGTCTGCAAGTCCCAGTAGGCCATCCGTGCTTGTCATGATGTACGCGGCCAAGGGACTGCCCACCAACAGGGCTATGGGAGAGGCGGACATGAAAATGGCTATGGACCGGGCACGGCGGTGGGCCGGAATCCAGAATGTGAGGTAGAGGATGAGGCCGGGGTGCAGGCCAGCTTCGAAGGCACCCTGAAGGAATCGCAGGACGTAGAAATGCCAGGGCTCTGAACACAAGGCCATCAGCACGGACACGACGCCCCACCCGAGGGCTATGCGGAGGATTGTCTTGGGTGCACCGATCTTCTGCAGGAGCAGATTGCTCGGTACTTCAAATAAGAAGTAGCCCAGGAAGAAGATCCCGGCGCCGGCACCATAGATGGCGTCGCTCCATCCGAGGTCGTCGAGCATGGTCAATTTGGCGAAACCGACGTTGACACGATCGAGCCAGGCAAGAATGTACACCGCGGTCGCAAAGGGGAGGATTCGCAGCGCGATTCGCCTAAATGTTCGGTTGCGGTCCTCGATGGTCGAGGTGGTTGTAAGCGGCGGAGAGTCAGGTTGGGGCATCGTTGCTCCTAAAAAATCTTCCGCAATTCCTGGTCCAACCATGGCGCCTTTGCATTGGTTTCCATGATGCGAGAGAGCGATTTCGTTACACGAACACCGTAAGCGCGTAGACTACGGTGGTCAATGAAAAACCGCAATTGGGATCCCACGTGATTTTGGTCATGGAATCTGCCCGCTTGACGTGCCGCTGTCCCCACGACGAAGGGCACCAACGGTGCGCGGGCAAGTAGGCAAGTCCCCAGCACCAACAAGTGCATGAGCGTAGCGTCTATGCAGCGCGGCAAGGCGGCGATGCACGGCCCCAGCCCGGATTTTGGCGGTTGAAGGAGCCGGAAATGGCTGGATGGAATGCTGGCACCGCTGCGGGGCCGCTGGGCGCCGCGATTACCTTGGTGGAGGGTTCCTCATTCTGTATTTCCCTCCGTTGGGTACGAGGGCGGCAACGGCCGGAGGGACCTGCGACAATCCCAAGGGCATCCCCCGATAGGCCTCATCAACGACAAGGAGCGCGCCGGTCACCGCAAGCTCCGCTGCGATCCTGATCAGGGCGTCAGCACCCAGGATCTGACCCGTTGGGTTGTGGGGGGGAACTCAGGAAAACGGCCGTTGTGGTTGGTCGTATGCTGCCAACGACCAGCTCCGTGGTAACCGGGGCCTGAATCAAGGTAACGGAGGTGCCGGTTTCTGTGCGGCCGCAAGGGCGCTCTCTCCCCCACCCCCCCCATGTGGCCGTAAGGGAGAGAGCGCGTACCCAGTGCGAATAGAGTCAGGCGCCGGTGGGAGTCTCGGTTGTGCGCACGGTCTCCCAAGACGGCATGAACGAACCACTGTGGCCATCCTTGGCGAAGGCGTTCACGAGCCGCCGTCCGAGCATGGTTTCATGGATTTCACTGGTGCCGTCGAAGATCTGCGTGGCTTTTGCGTCCCTGTGCAGCCGCTCAACTCGGGAGTAGGCGATGAGTCCAGTGGCACCGAAAATCTGCATCGCCTGATCGGTGTGCTCACGGGCAAGATCGCTGGCTGTCATCTTGGCGATGGAGATGATGTCCTGGTCGCCGCCATTGCCGAGCATGTAGGTCTCCGTAGCGCGCATGGCCAGCTCCCTGGCCGCGTGGTAGGCCGCGCGCATGCGGCCCAGCTTGATCTGAATGCTTGGGAGATCGCCGATGCGCTTGCCGAACGCGCTTCGTGTGGTGGCCCGCTCCACGCTCACTTCGAGAGCTGCTCGAAGGATGCCGCAGGAATAGGAGGCTGCGTCGATCCTGGCCATGTTCAAACCATCCATCATTCCAGCGAACCCGTCCACCTGCAGGGCATTGCCGACCGGAACAACCACATTGTCAAACGAGAGCTTGCCGTTGGAGAGCCCGCGGAATCCCGACAGCTCCGGTCCAGGCTCGCCCTTGGCGCCCGGGCTGGACATATCGACCACCAAGGCCAGGGTAGGGGCATCCCGTTCGGTGGATTCCTGCTTGCACAGGACGATGGCGTAGGAGGCCACGGGCGCGAAGCCGACCCAGCACTTCTGTCCGTTGAGGATGTAGTTATCGCCTTCCCGGCGGGCTAGCGTAGTCATGCCGCGGAGGTCCGTTCCGGCGTGCGGTTCGGTCAGGGCGAAGGATCCATACGCTTGGCCTTCAATGGTCGGTTTCAGCCAACGGTCCCTGACTTCCGGCCGCGCGAAGCGCGAGAGCAAGTACGAAACGAGCCGCATGACGCCAAGTTCCATGGCTACCGGGGGGCAGACGCTGGCGATGCGCTCAGTCACTTCATGTACCAGCGGCATGCGGGACAGGTCGAGCTCCAGGTCGTCGTTGAAGATCAACTTTACGAAGCCAAGAGCCGCGCCTTCGTCTAGGATCTCCTTGTCGAATTTTCCGCTCCGGTCCATGGCTTCCGCCCTTGCTGCCAGCCGGTCTGCGAATCCTTCAGCGTTGGCCAGTATGTGCCGTGCTCCGATTTCGGTTGCGACGCTCATGAGCCTGCTCCGTACTGGGCCGGTATGGTGCGGTTGAGGGTTCCCATTTGTATCTCCTGATTTGTTGTATTTGCTTTGACAGCGGCTGTTCGGTGGCCCGAAGCCACTGATTTTTGGTGGGCCGCCGTCACGAACTTGCCGATCCGCTTGGTCCCTCCATCGGCCGGGCGTTTGCTGGCCCACTAATCTCCTGGGTTTCGCCGGAGCGGAAGGACGCGTCCCAGAAGCGTGCGAGTTCACCCGCAAGCTGTTGGGCCAAAGTGGTGCGGCGGATTTTGCCCACGGTGGTAGATGGAATTTCTGTTCCGAAGATGACCACTTTGGGGCACATGTGCGGCTCAAGCCGTTCGGCGCACCAAGCCAGAAGCTCCGGCTCCGTCAGGTTTCCCTTGGCGATCACGAAAACGGCGATCTCCTCCCCCTGCCAGCGGTTGGCGAAGGGAATGGCTGCAGCACTCTGCACCAACGGATGGTTGGCTACGACTTCATCGATCAGCTGCGGGGCGATGTTCAGACCGCCCCGTACGATGCTTTCGCGCAGACGCCCTTCATGGAAGAACCAGATATTGCCGTCAGAGCCGAGTTCCCAGTAGCCGCGGTCGCCAGTGTGGAACCAGCCGCCCGCGAACGCTTCCGCGTTGGCATTATCATTGTTCGCGTACTCGGTCATGAGCATGCCGCCGCGGGCCACGATTTCCCCGCGTTCACCCGGCCCGCAAGGAGCGCCGCTCGGATCAATTACCTGTACCTCGGCGTGAGGTACAGCTGTCCCAATGGACTTTCGCAGGCGGGGTTCAAGAAATCCGTCAGGCCCTCGTCGCGTAGCCGTCAGTACAGCTGTAGTCTCAGAGAGCCCATACAGTTGCCGGACGGGTATCCCGAAACGTTGCTCGAATTCGGATGCTGCCGTAGCCCGCAAAGGGCCGCTCCCGGAGATGACTTCCTTCATCACGGATCTCCCGTGGTCGCCCTCTGCCGCCAGCAGATACTCCAGAACTGTGGGCACAATGCTGCTCGTCGTCGCGCGGGTCTCGCTGGCTATGGACCAGAACGTGCTGCCACTGAACTTGTCTACCAGTACCGTTGATCCCCCGGCGAACCAGGGCAGGAAGCTGTTGATCAGCAGGCCGTTTGCGTGGCTGATGGGCAAGACAGTCAGGACCCTGGTTTCGGCGGTCCAGCCGAATGCTTCCTTCATCGCATCTGAGTTGAGCAGGATGCTGCGCATGGGAATGACGATCGCCTTGGGCCGCCCGCTGGTGCCGCTGGTGTGCATCCGAAGGGCAGGGGCCTCTAGCGTCTGCGACGTAGCAGGGGTCCAAGGCCGGCCCCTGCGCTGGGTGGACATAAGTCCACTGATAACGATCGGTTCCACCGATTCCTGGCGCCGTGCCCGGGCGACCGATTCGGGTCCTGCGTCCACACCGATCCACCGGGCCGCACAATCCTGCAAGATTTCCCTGTGCCGCCCATCGCCTTCGCGAGGATCCAGCGGAACGACGCAGGCACCCAGTAGCCATACTGCGAAGGTGAAGGCAAGAGTCTCGGGCGTGTTGTGCGCCAGGACGGCAACATTGTCCCCGGCCTTTACCCCATGGCGTGTCACCTCGTCAGCCACGCTGTAGACGGCATTCCTCCATTGCGCCACCGTCCACTCGGACCGTGTTCCTTGAGACCGGCTGATCGCGATGAGGTAGGTCCTGTCGTCGTCTGTCCGGCTTTCGAAGAACGAAGCAAAGTCGTCCCAAGGTGGTGAATATCCGTCGACATCGAGCCGTGCAACGTATTCTGTTGCCGTTGTCGCACCACGCTGTTCAGTCTTCATGTCATGCCTTCTCTGATCTCAAAATGGCGGCGCTGCCGAAGGCTCTCGGCCAAGGAAAGCGGCCACCCCCGCTACACGAGAGTCGCGTTGGAGGGGCGACCGACGAGGCCGCTTCCGACGAACTCGTCGATCTGCTCCAGCGAGTATCCGAGCTCCACCAAAATTTGTTCCGTGTGCTGGCCCAGCAGCGGCGCGGTTTCGTACGGCCTGTCGGTGGCCGCGGACAAGCGCACTGGATTGTCGATCACCTTCGTGGGTCCAAGGACCGGGTGGTCCAATGTGCGCACAACGTCGTTGTGAACGACCTGCGGATGCGTCAGGACGCCGTCGTAGTCCAGGACAGGCCCGCACAGGACTCCATGGGCGCTGAGTTTTTGGACTGCTTCGTCCGTGGTGAAGCGGCTGAACTGCTCGTCAAGGAGTGTCCAGAGCGCAGCCCTGTTCTCTAGCTGCAGTTCCGCGGTCGCGAATTCGGGCTTGGCGGTGAGGTCTTCAATGCCGAGTCCCTTGCAAATTGCCTCCAGGGGATCCGGACGAAACAGTCCGACGACGGTGATCCAACCGTTTGCTGTCTTGAAGGAGCCGACCAGGTTGTCCCTCTCCCAATGGTTCTCGAACCGTCGCATCATCCACTGCGTGTATTCCTGCATCTGAGCGAACAACGCGGTATCCAGGAGCGAGACATCCACTCGCTGACCTAGGCCGGAGGTATTCCGTTCGAGCAGTGCCATGAGGATTCCCTGCACCAGCGCCATGCCTGAACCAAAATCAACGAATGGCGTCGGGAAAATGGCTGGGCGGCCATCGACGTCGCGGTTATGCCACGTGGCCCCGGAGATGGACTGGAGCACCATGTCCTGTCCCCCCATTCCGTTCAGGGGGCCTGTTTCACCAAAGCCGGTGCCGGATGCGTAGATAAGGCCCGGGTACTTCTCTTTTAGCGCGTCGTACCCGAGGCCCATTCGATCCGCGACTCCGGCGCGGAAGTTCGACACGATGACATCAGTATTCTCGAGCAGCTGGTGGACTATCCCCATGGCGTCCGGGTGCTTCATATCCAGGACGAGGGAACGCTTGTTGCGGTTGAGGGACAGAAAGCTGGCGCTGTCGTCAATGCCATTGGACTTGGTGTCGATAGTTCGGCTGATGTCTCCGAGCCTCGGGCGCTCGATCTTCGTGACCTCTGCGCCGAAATCGGCGAGGATCTGCGTAGCCATCGGCCCGAACTGGACCTGGGTAAAATCCAGGATCCGAATACCGGCCAACGGGAGTGATCTGTTGTGGGACATGGTGTTTGTGCTTCCTTCTTAAAGAACCTACCCTGACGGCGCCTTTTGGCTAGATGAGGCCGGCCGGAACCGATCCGGAAAGGACGGCGAGGGCCTCGAACAGGTAGTAGCTGCCAAAGATGAGCTCAACGTCTGTTGCGGCATCGACACTCCTTACAGTGCCCCTGCGCGTGAAGCAGCCGCCGGTGAGGATGCCGACGGGCCGCTGGTCGCCGGGCCGGCAAGGTGTGAGGTATCCCGCGATCAAGGCCTCGGCGCTCTCGCGGGCGAACGATTCATAGGTGGAACCTGATGCATCATCGCCGAGTGCATAGCTGAGCCTCAGGAGCGCGGCCGTCGCCATGGCGGTGGCAGCGGTGTCCCGGTTGGTATCGGGGATGGCCGGATCGTCAAAGTCCCAGAACGAAACCTTGTCGGCCGGGGCGTTGGCGATCCACCAGTCGGCAGTACGCCTTGCGTATTCCCGCCACAGCGGCTCGTCGGGACGAACAACAGCGGCCTGCGCACTGTAGATCATGGCCCAGGCCTGGGCTCGTCCCCAGACGCTGGTATCGCTGTACCCCTTGTGCGTGTGGGTTCTGACCACCGCACCGGACTCCGGGTCGAGCGTGGAGGATTGGATGACGCTGCCATCTGCGCGGACGTGATTTTCCAGCACACGCCGCGTGTGGCGGACTGCGATCTCCTCCAGCCGTTGATCGGCGAGCTCCGACGCGGCCCAGAAGAGCAGCCCGCTGGCCTGCAGGGAATCGATGCTGCTTTCTGCGGGCCCTGTGGCGGCGGCTTCCTCGGCGTCTGGGCCGAGGGGTATAAGCCCAAGGCGTTCGTCGAACATGTCTGCCAGGGACCGAGCGGCGTTCAGGGCGGTTTCCCGGGCCTTCGGATCCTTGAGGAGAATGTTGCCGATGGCCGCGCCGTAGTAAAAGCCAAAGCCCTTGAAGGCTGTCTTCATCTCGATCCGCGGGGCCATGAGGGCCATTGCGTGGTGAACATCTTCGAGGCTGCAGCTGGACGGATCGATGATGTGCGCCAACCAAAGTTCGCCGACGTAGGCGCCGCCTGTCCAGTCCCCGTCCGGTGTTAGGGTCCACTCGCCGGTCTCTGGATCGGCCCAGTGCGGAAGCCCGTTCACGGCGCTTTCTTTGGTAGCCGCGATCCGGGAAAGCATCCGGGCCTGGGCGTTTTTAAACTGCAGAGACGACATGTAACTCCTTTGTCAGTCGCCAGCCGGTATCCGGCCCGCGTGTCTTGCCCATCTACGCTTGCGGTTTTGTCTGATGGGTTAGACAATGTCTTATATGTATAACTCTACTGTTCCCGCCCCCACGCCGTCCACCCCTCGAACGGTGTCCCAGGGTGCGGAGAAACCCAACGGTCGCATTACCGCCCCTGCCCTTCGGCGGGGATTGGACATCCTCGAACTGTTCCTTGAGCACAATGACGGACTGAGGGTGCCGGAAATAACGGAAAGGCTGGGCATCCCCCGGGCCAGTGTCCACGAACTGGTAGGGACACTGGCCGAACGGGGATACCTGCAGGCAGTTTCCGAGCCACCGAGCCGATTCGTGCTTGGGGTTCGGGCTTTCCAGTTGGGTGGAGCGTACGAACGGGAATTGGACCTTGCTGCCTTGGGCCGTGAAAGCGCCCGGCGGATCGCCGCGGAGTGCGGCGAAACTGTGCAAATCGTTGTTCGCGACGGCCGGTATGTCGTGTACATCGTCAAGGTCGACAGCACGCACTCGATCCGTCTGGTGTCCGACGTTGGCAGCCGCCTCCCCTCGTACTGCACCGCAGGAGGCAAGGCCCTCCTCGCGGCCCTGCCTGCCGAAGAAATCGACCTGCTGTTCCCCGACGATGAGGCCCTCAAACCCATGACCGCGAACAGCATCAGCACCAGGGAGCGGCTGTTCGCAGAGCTTGATCTCACGCGCAAACGCGGCTGGTCGGAAGAGAACAGCGAGTCAAATGAAAACGTTGCCTGTGTCTCCGCACCGGTGTACGACCGATCAGGCAAATGCGTTGCAGCCATGAGTATCTCCATTCCGACCCTGCGCCTGGATGACAGCAAGAAGGCGGACTACATTGACCTGGTGGTCAAGGGGGCGGCGGAGCTTTCGACCAACTTGGGCTGGCTCTCCACTAGGTAGTCTTCTCCGGTGAACGAGGGAAGGATGATCGAACGCCCCGGGGCTCCCGACTGCAGTGCACCATAGGCCTTATTGATCTGCGAAAGGGCGTACTGCTCCCCGACCAGCTTTTCGAGGGGAAGCCTGCCGGCCATATACAGATCCAGGATCTTTGGTAGCTGCACGAGGGTATTGGATGAGCCATAGAGGCTCCCGATAATGCGCTTCTCCTGCTGCACAAGCGCATTGATGGGAACCTCGAAGGTGGCGCCGACTTTGCCAAGCCCAACGGCCACCACAGTTCCCGAAATACCGACGTTTTCGACAGCCTGCGTCAGCGTTTGGCGGATGCCCACAGCGTCCATCGCCCACTTAATGCCATTGGGGCATATCTTGGCGAGGGCAGAGCCAAGGTCACGGTCGGATGAATTGATCGTGTGAGTTGCGCCCACCTCGCGCGCAAGGTCCAGTCGGGCGTCAACGGTATCGACCGCAATGATGGGATAAGCGCCGATCAGGTTCAACCCCATCATCGCGCTCAGCCCCACGCCGCCTGCTCCAATGACCACAACGGCGTCTCCTGTGGCGTCCTTCATCAGGTTCAATGCAGCACCGACGCCGGTCACCACAGCGCAGCCGGCAATCGCAGCTATCTCGGGCGGAACATCGGGCGAGATCTTGATCACGGACCGCTCGGAGACCACGCATTCTTCCGCGAAACATGAAACGCCCATCAGGTGGTGGATCTTCTGCCCCTGCAGGCTTAGGCGTGATGTCCCGTCGGGCAGGCCGCCGGTTGCGCCTTGCACGCGGCCGAGAGCACAAAGGGCGGGGCGCCCGCTGGTGCAAAATTCGCAGTCCCCGCACCGGGGACGCCATGTCAGGATGACCGAATCCCCTGGAGCAACGCGTGTCACGCCTTCGCCCACGCGCTCCACGATACCGACGCCCTCGTGGCCCAGCACTGCCGGCAGCTTCCCCTGCAGGTCGCCGTTCATGTAGTGCAGGTCGCTGTGGCATACGCCAGCGGCCTGGATCCGCACCTTTACCTCGCCCCGCCTTGGATTTTCAAGATCTATATCTTCGATCCGCAAGGGCATTTGGGCTTCAAATAAGACTGCCGCTTTCATGGAGGCTCTTTCCTTATGATTTCCTGCCCATTGGATTTGGGCGGTGACATAGTCTGTATCGGGAATTTAGGCTCCTGTGGGGAACCGTTTCGGGAGGGGTTGGTCCCTGCGGCCGGTGGGGGACATCGGCAGAAGGAAGGGACTGCGCTCTAGTTCGTCCAATCCAAGGCGCGCCCTCCGGACACGTTCCCTGGTCGAGTCAAGGATCATCGAATTCAGCTGCGCCCCGGCCGGATAGACATCCGGGGCGTTGCGCAGGCCGAATTTCACATACAGGGGGGCCGCGACCCGGATGATTTCGTAGATCTCGTGATGACGGACGAAACCGCCAATGTTGTCGGGGGCTTCAATATAGAAGTCCAGCGTGGCATCGTTCGAGGCCCGAATTTCTGCCAGTTGCGCTATCGACAGATCCGAGGGCACGTTGATGGTGTCGGCTCCGAGAAGTTCATTCACCCGGAATGAGGCGGGATTGGCAGGGGCGGACATGATGGACGTCTTGAACTGGACGTCAGCTGGAATGGCGCCGGCCTCGCGAAGCCCCTGGAGTGCCCAAAGCAGCCCTTCATCAGAGACTAGGAAACTGCGGACCCCCAGCGCCGCACCGCGCTCCACTTCTGCGACGGCCGCACCGAGCTGGACTATTCCGCGCGAGCGCGCCCCGATCGACCCGGCCGCGCTTCGGTGCGCTCCTCCCACATCCCAGTTTGCCCCCGGGCGTGCAAACAAGCACAGCTCGACGTCGCTGTCCTGGCACATCTTCACCATGTCCAGAATTTCAGCGTCCGTGAGCATCGTGACGCCTGAACCCTGAGAGATTCGGTGCAGGGGAACACCCAGACGGGCGGCTTCATCAAGCGCCGCCCGCACTGATTCCGGTCCTTCAACGGACGGGATCTCTACCCTCCATGCCCCGCCGTCGGGAAAGGATTTCGTTGATGAGGCAATCGCTGCTGCCCCTGAGACGTAGCCCAAACCCGCCAAGGACGCCGCGCCGGGAGAGTATGGCCCGGCCGCCTGACTCGTATTCATCCGTAACCGTCTTTCATCACTGCTTGGTTGTCGATATATCGGACAACGTCTGTTATGACATACAACGCTAACCGGAGGGTAGCTCCAGGTCAAGAGGGCAGCACATCCCTGCCCGCGCCCGGATGTCGCAGTTTGCGCTTCTTGACGTGGGTTCCATCACATGTCAACATTGCTTACATATCGGAATGCGTCTGATATATAAGACACGAAGAGGGAATGGTCTGATGGGTGAGTTTGTCAGCGTTGAGATCCGAGGAACCGTGGGCGTGCTCCGCCTGCACAGGCCGCCGCTTAACATCCTCAATCTTCAGGCGCAGGACGAACTCGCCGTGGCGGCAAAGGCCATAGAGGCTGATCCCGCGATCAGGAGTGCCGTTATTTACGGTGGTGAAAAGACTTTTGCCGCGGGCGCCGATATCAAAGAAATGTCCAAGATGACGCCGGAGGATCTCCGGAAGCGAAGCTGCGGCCTGCAGCACGGATTCAACGACCTGGCCCGGCTGTCGAAGCCACTGATCGCGGCGGTAACGGGCTACGCGTTAGGCGGCGGATGCGAACTGGCACTGTGCGCCGACGTGCGCTATGCCGCCGCCAACGCAGTCTTCGGACAACCCGAGGTCCGTCTGGGGATAATGCCCGGATGTGGCGGCACGCAGCGGCTACCGCGGCTGATCGGGCCGGCCAGGGCCAAGGATCTGATGCTCACGGGCCGGCAGATCTCCGCTGACGAGGCGTACCGCATTGGGCTGGTGGACCTCGTCGTGCCCGCCGACGAGGTCCTGGACCACGCCATGGACTGGGCGCAGCAATTCAGCGCTGGACCCTCGGCGGCACTGCAAACCATCAAACAGGTGGTGGACGACGGCCTCGACACGCCCCTGGAATCGGCACTTGCGTTGGAACGGCGGCTCTTTGCCCGTCTTTTCGACAGCCAGGACAAATCGACCGGCATGGAACACTTCCTCGCCAAATCAGGAACTGCCGCGCAATTTGCCGGCAAGTAAATCCTTCTCCCATACGCAGAACACTCTTAGAGCGGAACAACAAGGAGCAACTCTCATGGATACACAGCTCAGCAATGACGCCGAGCGGGCAACAGCTCGACCCGCGCCGACCAGGAAAATGACGGCCGGGCTCGGGGGCGGTGTGCTCCTGGAATGGTACGACTGGGGCGTCTACGGGTTCATGGCCGCCTTCCTGGGCCCGCACTTCTTCCCCTCCGGAGATCCAGTGGCCTCGACCCTGACAGCACTGGCAGTCTTCGGCGCTGGATTCTTCGCGCGCCCGCTCGGCGCCGCAATCCTCGGTCCCCTCGCGGACAGGTTCAGTCACAAAAAGATCATGATGCTCTCGGTATCCGCCATGGCGATCGGATCGCTGATCATCGCCGCGCTGCCTACGTACAGTCAGATCGGGATCATCGCCGGCATCGTGCTCCTGGTCATCCGGCTTACCCAGGGCCTGGCAACCGGCGCGGAAGCCGGGGTGGCTAATGCGATCGCCATCGAACTGGCACCGCCGGGCCAGCAGGGGCGATTCCTAGGGCTGATCAGCGGCTCGTTCATCCAAGCTGGAATTTTCGGCTCCAGCCTCATCAGCTTCTTCGTCAGCGCGGCGATACCGTCCGCAACCATGGCTGAATGGGGATGGCGCATACCGTTCCTCATCGGAGGACTGATGGGAATTTTCGTCATCGTTCTGCGGCGGGAGTTGCCGGAGACGCTGGTCGAAAAGGCCATGCACCACGCCAGCGAACACGACCGGATTCACGCAACCACAGGCAACGTGTGGAAGGCCCTGTGGAAAGCGCGGCTGGCCCTGCTGAGCGTTGTTCTGGTCATTGGAGCCGTGCAGATCGCCAACTATGCCTGGACAACTGCCCTGCCAAACCTCGCCAACTCGGTCCACAAGGAAAACAGCACCGCCGTCTTCGGAATCATCACCGCCATGGGCGTCCTCTGGATCATCATGGGCCCCTTCGTTGGACGCTTCGCCGACCACATCAGGCCCTCGCGGGCGTTCATCATCACCCGCCTGCTGCTGATTCCCGCTGTCTTCACAATTCTCCTCTACACCGAACCCGGCATCGGAGTATTCGCCCTGGTGGTGTTTCTCGGCGGCACTGTCGTGGGGATCAACATGAGTCTGTACAACTACATCGCAGTCACTCTGATGCCCCGGAACATCCGTACGACAGGCGTAGCCGTGGGATATGCGCTTGGCGTTTCGATCTTCGGCGGCACATCCTCGTACCTCCTGGTCTGGCTCCAGCAGCAGCACCTCCTGTGGATGTTCTCCGTCTACGGCGGGGTGGTCTGCCTGCTCAGTGTCCTTGTGTACTGGGCAGCCAAGAAGCGCGGCCACGTCTACGTCGCAAACTAAACCAAAAGGATTCACTGCACATGGCACTGACCACCACCCTCCCCGGGCCGACCACCGCCCAAGCCCTGGAAGCCATCCTCACCGGCGCCGAAACCGCGGCTCCCATCTGGGCGGAAACCACAGCCGAAGAGCGCGCCTCCGCCCTCCATCACGTCGCCGACCGCCTGGACGACGCTGCCGAGCGTCTGATCGAGGTCGCCCACGAGGAGACCCATCTGACCGGGGCACGGCTGCAGGGCGAGTTGAAGCGGACGACCTTCCAGCTTCGATTGTTCGCCGAGATGGTGGCCGAAGGCAGCCACACGGATGCCCGCATCGATTATGCAGATCCCGACTGGGGAATGGGACCACGACCCGATATCCGCCGCAGGCTGGAACCCATGGGTCCCGTACTCGTATTCGCCGGGAGCAATTTTCCCTTTGCCTTCAGCGTCGCCGGCGGAGACACAAGCTCAGCACTCGCGGCAGGCTGCCCGGTAATCCTCAAGGCCCATTCCGGACATCCGCGGCTTTCGGCGATGACCGCGGCCATCGTTTCGGGCGCCCTGGAAGAAGCCGGCGCACCCGCCGGAGTTTTCAGCATTATCTTTGGCACGGAATCCGGCCGCGTGGCGCTCATGGACGAACGAGTGAAAGCAAGCTCCTTTACAGGATCCATCCCAGGCGGGCGTGCGCTTTTGGATATTGCCAATGCACGTCCCGAACCCATCCCGTTCTATGGTGAGCTGGGCAGCGTCAACCCCACCTTCGTCACCAGGAAGGCAGCCAAGGCCCGGGGGGAACAGATCGCCCATGAATTCGTAGACTCCTACACTCTCGGGGCCGGTCAGTTCTGCACAAAACCCGGCATACTGCTTGTCCCGGCCGCTTCCGGCATGGTGGAGTCCCTCGCCGACATCCAACACCCGGCACCGGCCACTCTGCTCAATGACCGCATCCAGTCAGGATACGTCGACGCCCTCGAACGACTCGCCCAACACCCAGACGTCACTCCGCTCGTCACAGCTTCAGGCGCCTACGATGCCCCGCCCGCGCCGACCCTAATGCACACCACCGCCGCGAGCGTTCTAGCCGACCCTCAGGCCCTGATCGCTGAGTGCTTTGGGCCAGCCGCGCTCGTCGTCAGCTATTACAACGAGTCAGAACTCCTGGACGTGGCACGTGTCATCGATGGACAGCTGACAGCAACCATTCACGGCGAGGAGGACGACGAGATAGCCCCGGAACTGATCCGGCTGCTGTCCCGGAAGGCAGGCCGCCTCCTTTGGAACCAGTGGCCGACAGGCGTCTCGGTCACATACGCGCAACACCACGGCGGACCCTATCCGGCATCAACCTCGTCGTCATCGACGTCCGTTGGAACGGCGGCAATCTTCCGGTTCCTCCGGCCCGTGGCGTATCAGGGTATGCCCCAGCACCTCCTGCCCCAGGAACTCCAGGATGGCAACCCCTTGGAGATCAGCAGGCGCGTCAACGGCGTCCAACAACTCTGACATGAAAAGACAGACTGTTCCCGGGACCACGACACAGGTCCCGGGAGCAGCACCCTGGAGCACAACGAGATGCACACGCCATGAAAACAAAGTCCGAACCCAACACACCGGCTATCAACGTCACCAGGGCCCAGGTCTGGCGGCTGGGCACCACTGCCTACGCCGAATTCGCCCACAACTATGTGGTCCTCATGACATCGACAACTGGCCGAATTCAGCTGCGGCACTCTTGGCGGGAGCAGGGTTCGCCCTCATTATCTTCGATCCGATGGAGATGATCTGGCTCTCAAGGGCCTTGCTGGGCCTCTGCCAAGTAAGCCTCACCGCTTCGGCACTGACCATGATGGTGTTGCGCCCAAGAGACAGCCATACTGCGCGGATCTATCCAGCATGATGCAACGTGCCGCGTTGAGACCTTCAAAGGCGTTAAGAGTGACTAGGAACGCTGCGGCGGGACGGAATACAAGGAAGCGCTGGATAAGCGGGCCGCACTCATGGTCTTCACGCCTGAGCTAGCAGACGGCCCTGGCCTCTCAAAGAGGCAGCCAGCCCACCACTGGGCAACTGATTATGGTGAGTTTATAGTGAGTCCTTGTTGGAATGATCCCAAATCCGGCACCAGCCGGAGAATAAAACCGCAGATCAAAGCCACAATCGGAGCCCCCTGCCGGATTCGAACCGGCGACCCCCTGTTTACAAGACAGGTGCTCTGGCCAACTGAGCTAAGGAGGCGCGTCCCGGCGGGCCGGGACCTCTCCGGAAACCCGGAGCCGCCCGTAAAAGGGCGCTAACTAAGCCTAAACCAGGACCTCCCGCGCGCGGAAATCCCGACGGCGGCAGCACCGCCGTCGGGCCCGGAACCAACGCACCCACACCCCGGCGGCAGCACCGGTCCCAGAACCAAAATCGGTCCCAGAACCAAAGCAACCCGCCCCGGAATAGACCGGAGCGGGCCGCCTCTTCAGCAGGAGCAGAAACTACTTCTTGGCGTCCACAGTTGTCTGCAGGAACTGGTCGAACGGAATGTTGGCGGTGTCGCCCTTGCCCCACTGCTTACCATCCACAAACACGGTGGGCGTACCCGTCACACCGATAGCCGCAGCTTCCTGGGTAGCCACCTTCACATAGGGACGGAACTTCTTGTCGTCCACGCATGAATCAATGTTGGCAGCCCCCACATCGCTTGCCATCTTCTTGAGGTCGTTATCGGAAATGCCCGGACCACCTTCGGCTGGCTGCTTGGCAAACAGGGCGTCAACAAACGCGGCGTACTTGTCCGGGGAGCTGTTCACCACGCAAGCAGCAGCGTTGGCCGCGCGGGACGAGTAGTTTGTGGTGGAGCGACTGTCCAGGAAGCCCAACGCACGGTACTCCACGGTGATCTTCCCGGCGTTCCGCAACTCATTGAGCTTCTGGCCGTACGTGGATTCAAAGTTCTTGCAAACCGGGCAGATGAAGTCGATGTACGCCACAACCTTTACCGGTTTTCCGGCCTCAGCTTCGGCCCCGGGAGGCTTGATTTCCGCCGGAGCAGAGGCCGGAGCAGGCGGTACGTCGGAAGCATTGACAGTTTTCGCGTCGGATTTCACCAAGTCGGTATTGGCCAGCAGGGTAACGCCGCCGTGGACGTTGCCGTTGGCCGGCGTCGGGCCCGAATCGGCGATTGGCGCATTCTGGCGGATGGTATTGGTAACAATCAACGCCACAATAGCCAGGATGGCCACGACGAGCACCACGATGCCCCATCCAATGAGCAGCTTGTTGCGCTTTTGCTTCTTCAGCTGTTCCTCCCGGATCTTGCGGGCGGCTTCGCGGGCCTGGGCGGTGCGTTCGGCCTTGGAGAGGCGCGGTTCGTTTGCGGGGCTCATCAATTCCTCGTGTCGATCGGCGTCTTGGAGCGGGCAGGGCAATAGGGCCAGTTTAGGTGAGAAAGCTGGGAGCTTGCCGCTTCAACCAATCGAGTCCGGCCGACACCAAAGCCCTCAAGCACCCTGCAAAACCAACGGACGAATAGCCCGCGAGTTTCCCGGCGGATAGGGTGGGATGTGAGTCACAGCAACACCAGGGAGCAGAAATGCAAGTACCGGAAAGCGAAAAACTCAGAACCAGCGGGGCGGAAGAAACCGCCCCTGAGCGCTCTGCCAACGCGGCGCAACACCAGTCGCACTACGACTTTATGGTGGTGTCCAACCGCCTGCCCGTAGACCGCTGCAGCACTACGGACGACGCCGGAAATCCCACCGAGGGCTGGCGCCGCTCGCCGGGTGGTTTGGTCACCGCCCTGGCGCCCATGATGACCAAAACGGACGGCGCCTGGGTGGGCTGGCACGGCGCCCCGGACGAAACCGTCCATCCATTCCACCACGAGCGCATGGACCTGGTTCCGGTGCAGCTCAGCACAGACGATGTTGAGCATTATTACGAGGGGTTCTCAAACGCCACATTGTGGCCGCTCTATCACGATGTCATTGCTAAACCGGAGTACCACCGCACCTGGTGGGATGCTTACCGGAAGGTCAACAAGAAGTTCGCGGACGCCGTCGCCCGCCATGCCGCCCAGGGTGCCACGGTGTGGGTGCAGGACTACCAGCTCCAGCTGGTGCCGCGCCTCCTGCGCCAGGCCCGGCCGGACCTAAGGATCGGATTCTTCAACCACATCCCCTTCCCCTCCCCCGAGATTTTCGCCCAACTCCCCTGGCGGCAGTCCATCCTGGAGGGCCTGCTTGGCGCAGACCTGGTCGGCTTCCAGCGCCCAAGTGACGCGGCAAACTTCACACGTTCCGCGCGCCGCTTCGCCGGCGCCACTATCAAGCAGCAGCAGATTCACGTCAAGGGTCCCGACGGCGGTGTCAGCCGCGTCGTGCGGGCCCAGGCCTTCCCGATTTCCATCGCGGTGGACCAGATCACCAAGCTAGCCAAAGACCCGGCGATCATCGAACGCGCCCGGCAGATCCGCGAGGACTTGGGCAACCCGCGCACCATCCTGCTCGGCGTGGACCGGCTCGACTACACCAAGGGCATCCGCCACCGGCTCAAGGCCTTCGAAGAGCTCCTGGACGAGGGCTCATTGAAAGTGGAAGACGCCACCCTGATCCAGGTTGCCAGCCCCAGCCGTGAGCGTGTGGAGCAGTACCGGCTCCTGCGTGAGGAAGTCGAGGGCACCGTGGGCCACATCAACGGCACCTACGACACCATCCAAAACACGGCGATCCGCTACCTGCACCACAGCTACCCGATTGAGGAAATGGTGGCGCTCTACCTGGCCGCGGACGTCATGCTGGTCACCGCCCTCCGGGACGGCATGAACCTCGTCGCCAAGGAATATGTCACTGCCCGCACCGAGGATACCGGCGCGTTGGTTCTCAGCGAGTTCGCTGGAGCCTCGGACCAGCTCAAGCAGGCCCTCCTGGTGAACCCGCACGACATCGACGGACTCAAGGACGCCATCATGAAGGCCGTTGACATTTCCGCTAGGGAGTCCCGTCGCAGGATGAAGGCCATGCGGAAGCAGATCCTGGACCACGACGTCGACCACTGGTCCGCTGACTTCCTCTCAGCCCTCGCTGAAAAGGTGGTCCGGGATGACTCCTGAGCAGGCCAGCCCCCTGACGCTGAGCCCGGCATTGCTGGACGCCCTGCGTCGCGTTGCAGCCACGGAACGCCTTCTTGTCGCCATGGACTTCGACGGCACCATGTCACCGATCGTTGACCATGCCGACGCCGCCAGGCCAGTCCCCCGTGCAGCATCCGCTTTCGCTGAACTCGCCAGCCTTCCGCGTACGACGACGGCACTCATCTCCGGCAGGGCCCTCGCCAGCCTGCGTGCTGTGGCATCACCACCGAAGGACACGCTGCTTGTCGGCAGCCACGGCGCCGAGGCGTGGCTTGGCCCAGGCTCCCCGGGCCTCGAGCTGGACGCGGAACAACGCCAGCGCCTGCATGAGGTGCGGACGGTCCTTGAGGAAATCGTCAGCGAAGCGCCGGGAACCGTCCTGGAGGAGAAGCCGGCGGGAGTCGTGCTGCACACCCGGATGGCGGACGACGACGTCGCCGAGGACGCCGTGGCTGCTGCCCGGGCGGTCCTTCAGGACCGTCCCGGTGTTTACCTGAAGACCGGCAAACGCGTTTTGGAAACGTCCGTGGTGCACGCTTCCAAAGGCGAGGGGGTCACGTTCCTTCGCCAGGCCACCGGCGCAACGGCCATCGTTTTTGCCGGTGACGACGTCACGGATGAGGACGCGATTGCCCACCTCGCCCCCGGCGATGTGGGCGTCAAAGTCGGCCTGGATTTCACTCAGGCGGAGTTCCGTGTGGAGCACCCCATCCACGTTGCCGAGCTGCTGGAAGCGCTTCTGCGCGAACGACGCACGGCAGTCAATGGTGGTGCCGCAGGCGCTGACGGCGAGCAGGATCACATGTGACATCCGTAACATTTGCGTGCAACCGCAAATAATCTGACATACTCTTTCTGTGACGTGGCGCACAGCTAACCGTGCGGCGTCACGCGATACTCCTCGGCTTAGGCATTGCCGGCCGGGGAGTTCAACTGAACAAAATGAACCATTCACAACGGATCGTCCGGCACGTACCTGCCGGTGAAGGGAAACGATAACTGTGGCTACAGTTACTTTTGACAACGCTACGCGTCTGTACCCGGGCACTGATAAGCCCGCCGTCGACAAGCTCAACATCGAGATCGCAGACGGTGAATTCCTGGTCCTCGTTGGACCCTCTGGTTGTGGTAAGTCCACCTCCCTCCGCATGCTTGCCGGCCTCGAAGATGTAAACGCCGGACGTATCCTGATCGGCGACCGCGACGTCACTGACGTTCCGCCGAAGGACCGCGACATCGCAATGGTTTTCCAGAACTACGCCCTGTACCCGCACATGACTGTTGCGGACAACATGGGTTTTGCCCTGAAAATCGCCGGTGTCTCCAAGGAAGAGCGCGCCGAGCGCGTTCGGGAAGCAGCCAAGCTTCTGGACCTCGAGCAGTACCTGGACCGCAAGCCGAAGGCACTCTCCGGTGGTCAGCGCCAGCGTGTTGCCATGGGCCGCGCCATCGTGCGTAACCCGCAGGTCTTCCTTATGGATGAGCCCCTCTCCAACCTTGACGCCAAGCTCCGCGTGCAGACCCGCACCCAGATCGCTTCCCTGACCCGCCGCCTCGGCGTCACCACGGTCTACGTGACCCACGACCAGGTCGAGGCCATGACCATGGGTGACCGCGTGGCGGTCCTGAAGGACGGCCTGCTGCAGCAGGTTGACACCCCCCGCAACCTCTACGACAAGCCGCAGAACGTGTTCGTTGCAGGCTTCATCGGCTCCCCGGCCATGAACCTGCTCGAACTCCCGGTCGTCGGCGACGGCGTCCAGTTCGGTGGCACTGTCTACCCGGTCAAGCACGACGTCCTTGAAGAGGCCCACGGCCGCACCGTGACCCTGGGTGTTCGTCCGGAAGACCTTGAGACGGTCAGCACCGGCCAGGGCCTGCAGGTTGAGGTCGACGTCGTTGAAGAGCTGGGTGCCGACGCTTACGTCTACGGCCACACCACGCTGGACGGCAAGAGCCACGACATCGTTGCACGCGTCGACGGTCGCCGCCCCCCGATGAAGGGCGAGTCCATCTTCGTTGCGCCTCAGCCGGGCCACGTGCACCTGTTCGACACCAAGACGGGCCTGCGCCTGGGCGACTAATTGCCCGTGGCACCAGGTAACTGATCCGGCACTGGCCGGGTTGCCGTGGACTTCGGTCCCGGCAGCCCGGCCAGTGCGGGTTAACGCCATGGTGCCTTTTCCCGCCAAGAACCCAACGGCCTCGGTCTCGAAGAAGGCAACTTTGTGCGAGCCCACGCCCCTTACGGAAGAATTGAGCCATGACCGAGCAGACCGGCGCCAAGTGGCATGACGAACCCACCGATTACGAACAGATCGGCAAGCTGCCGCGCACCGAACCGGCCAGCGCCAAGGACTCCGCGCCCCCGGCCAGCGTCATCGGCTCACTGAACATCACTGCCGCTGCAACAGACCCTGAGCTTCTGGACCTCCCCTGGCACATTGCCCTGGAAGACTGGCCCACCGATTACCTCGCGGCGCTCCCCCGAGGCATCTCGCGTCACATCGTGCGCTTCGCACACCTGGGCGGCTCTGTCATCGCCATCAAGGAAACGTCGGAGCACGTTGCCCGGCACGAGTACCACATGCTGCGGAAGCTCGCCCGGCTGGACGTGCCTTGTGTGGAACCCGTTGCCGTCATCACGGGCCGCACCACGCCCGATGGCAAGCCCCTGAATCCGGTCCTTGTGACCCGGCACCTGAAGTTCTCCATGCCGTACCGCGCACTGTTCTCCCAGATGCTGCGCAAGGACACCCTGACCCGCCTGATCGATGCCCAGGCCCTCCTGCTTGTGCGCCTGCACCTCATCGGTTTCTATTGGGGCGACGTTTCGCTATCCAACACGCTGTTCCGCCGGGACGCGGGAGCCTTCGCCGCCTACCTCGTGGACGCCGAAACCGGCGAACTCTACCCGGACCTCTCCACCGGACAGCGCGAGTACGACCTGGAGATCGCACGGGTCAACATCGCCGGTGAACTCATGGACCTGCTGGACGGCGGCCTCATCGAGGACAAGGTGGATCCCGTGGCCACCAGCGAGCTCATCATGGACTCCTACCGCAGGCTCTGGGCGGAGCTTACCGAAAAGGAGTCCTTCGAACTCGGCGAACGCTGGCGCGTCAGCGCCCGTATCCGCCGCCTCAACGAACTGGGTTTCGACGTCGAGGAGTACGCCATCAAAACGACGGCGGATGGCTCCACCATTCAGCTTCAGCCGAAAGTGGTCGACGCCGGACACCACCAGCGCCGTTTGCTGCGGCTTACCGGTTTGGATGCGCAGGAAAACCAGGCCCGCAGGCTGCTCAACGACATGGACTCGTTCCGTGCCGACAACAACCCGGACCTCGACGAAGAAATCAGCGCCCATGCCTGGGTCAGCCAGGTGTTCGAGCCGATCGTCCGCTCCATCCCGCGTGAGCTGGCCGGAAAGCTGGAACCTGCCGAGGTTGTCCACGAAGTGTTGGAACACCGCTGGTACATGACGGAGAAGCAGGAACGCCACACTCCCCTCGCCGAGGCCGTGCAGTCGTACATCGACACCGTGCTTCGCCACCGCAGGGACGAGGCCGCCATCATCCTCAACCCGGACACACAGATGCTGAAAATCCTCGAGGCAGAGACCGAGGAGTCCCGTTATAGTGACCTGGACGAGTACCCGGACGTCGACGACTAACGGGCGGCCAGCCCACCGTGCAGCCCGGGTCGCAGGGCAGCACCGGATCGCTGTGCAGCACCGGATCGCTGGCTGTTTCAGTGTCCTTGCGCTAAATCGCCTTCCCGGGGTTCAGGATTCCAGCGGGATCGAATAGCTCCTTGATCCGGCGCTGCAGTTCACGGACGGGTTCAGCTTGTTCCAAGCCCAGCCAGCGCAGCTTGTATTGCCCCACTCCGTGCTCTCCAGTGATGGTCCCGCCCATGGCAAGACCCACCGTCACGGACTCGTCCAGCGCGGCGTTGAGGCGGGACACCGCATCCACATAGGCCCGCGATCCGTCCTGCCGACCTTCACGATCCACCCAGAACGTCGGATGCAGGTTCCCGTCACCCGCATGGGCAACCACCTTGAGCCGAACGTTGTGGACCTCGGCCAACCGCTCGAGTTCGGCAACATAGTCCACCAGCCGCGACCGCGGCACGGCCACGTCCTCACCCACCCGGAATTCGTCGTCGACCTCGCTACCGCGGCTGCTCCGCCTCAGCTCAACCAGCCGCTCCGCTTCCTCGCTGACCTCCATGGTGACCACCGCACCGCTGGCGGCGAGGACTTCACGTACGACGGCGGCCTCCGCCGCTGCGCCGAATCCATCCGTCTGGACCAGAAGCAGTGCGGTGCCACGAACGCTGAGGTCCGAGCCGTGCAGTTCGTCGAGCTGTGCGAGCGTGCCGCCGTCGAGGAGTTCCATTATGGCGGGCTGAACTCGGGCGCGGCCGACGGCCAGGACACCGGCCGCCGCGGCCTTGAAGTCGGGGAAGAAGGCGGCCACGGTGTGCACGTCGCGGGGAAGGTACCTGAGCCGGACAGTCACGCCAACAACAATGCCCAAAGTCCCCTCGGACCCGACGAAAAGCGAGGCCAGGTCATAACCGGCCACACCCTTGAAAGTCTGGTGTCCCGTGTGAATCAGCGAGCCGTCAGCCAAAACGACGTCGAGCGCCAGCACTGAGTCCCGGGTGACCCCATATTTGGCGCACCGCAGTCCACCTGCGTTGGTGGCGACGTTCCCACCCACGGTGGACCGCCGGTAGCTCGCCGGGTCCGGCGCGTACATCAGGCCGTGGACTGCGGCCGCCTCGTTCAGCTCGGCGTTGACAACGCCGGGTTCGACGACGGCAGTCTCGTCGTCCGGGTTCAGCGCCAAAATCCGGTTCATCCGTTCGAGGCTAAGGACGATGCTGCCTTGCGTGGCGTGGGCGCCGCCTGACACCCCGGTGCCGGCACCGCGGGCAACCACGGGGATCCCGAACGCCGCGCAGCATCGAACGGAGTGCTGGACATCGACCACGGACTCTGCCCACACCACGACGAGCGGCAGGTGGAAGTCCAGCACCGGAGCCTCATCAGTGGCATAGCGCCGCCGGATGCCCTCGTCATGACTCACTTGCCCTGGTGTGAGGCCTTCCTCCAACTGCGCGACGAAGCGCCGGAAATCTTCCGAGGCCTCAGTAAGCACAGAACGTCCTTCAAGCTCCATGGTCGTTCCTGCTCCTTTGCAGTGTTCTTTGCATGCCTGTTGTTTCCTAACGAGATGAATCAAGTGCTAATCCAGCGGACGCACCATGACCAGTTCCCTACGGCTGTGATCCTGCGGATAAGGATGACTCTCCCCCGTGAGCGCAAACCCGTGACGATGGTAGAACGAGCGTGCGCGGGCGTTATCTTCATGCACAGCAAGCTCCAAGGTCCCGGCGCCGAGTTCGACGGCGGCAAACAAAGCAGCATGGAGCAACTCATCTGCCACTCCCAGGCCGCGCATCTTAGGGGCAATGTAGACGGCCGTCAGCACGGCCTGTACGGGAGGTTCCGGTCTCTGGGGGTGCCTCAGTACCACGCGCATGAGACCCACCGCTTCCTGGCGTTCAGCTGTTTCGGCAATGAGCGTTACGCTATCCGGACCCGTCATCGATTCGGCCCGGGCCTGCCACTGCGTATCCGTCTGTCGTTCGGCGGCTTCGAGGCTTTCGACGTAGGCCATCGGGGTATCCGCCAGCATCTCCAGGCGGATGGCTTTCAGCAGTTGCCAGTCCCCGGCAGAAAGCCGTCGAACCTTAGTCACGACAGTCGAGCTCCTACTCACTACGCCTGGCCCTCAGCGGCTTCCGGGCTTCCGCCCATGAACCTTACATACGAAGCCAGCACAAGCGGCCAGCCGGCGTCGTACTCTGCCCTGATGGCTGACGGCTTCTCGGCCCCCTCCCAGCCATCATGGACCACACGCACTTCGGTGCCGCCGTCCACGGCACGGAAGGCCACGCGCAATTCCGTTGACCACAGGGCAGTGCTTCCGGGGTACCAACTCGCGTGGAAGGACAGGGGCGGCTGCCAGTCGTCGATGGTGCCCCACACTGCGGTTCGACCGTCCTCGGCGGTCTCCAGAATCAGGTTCTCCTCAAACTCGACGTGCGAGCCGGGACCAAAGACTGCGTGTTTCTCAAGCGGCCACCACAGGTGGGTGTGGTCAGTAAATCCCAGGAAGGCATGGGCAACCGTAGCAGGCACAACCACCGAGTTGATCACGGGGTCCAGGATCTCAAGAGGCCCAGGAGTTGGCTGCATGCCGGGATCCGGATGGCTAAACAGGTTGTCCATATCTGCCACCTTACCGGTCCCGGTGCTGGTCCCCGCCATGGGCGTTTGTTGGTTTAAATGCGTAGTCCCCGGGCCGTCTTTGGTCCGGGGACTACGTTGTGGTTATGTCCGGCGGTGTCCTACTCTCCCACACCCTGGCGGGTGCAGTACCATCGGCGCTGTGGGTCTTAGCTTCCGGGTTC
>NZ_JAIWYX010000079.1 GCF_020251205.1 Arthrobacter sp. M4 | reverse complement strand
CGGCGGGAACGCAGCGTCTGGTTCACCCCCGAACCGGACGGCATGTGCACCCTGGGCGCCTACCTGCCCGCCGAAGCCGGCCTGGCCATCTACAACGGCCTGGACCACGACGCCCGCACCGCCAAAGCCCAGGCAGCAGAAACCAGCGCAGCAGAACCCCTGGCCACCGAGGCCAGCATTACAGAGGCAGACCCGGCGAACACCGCTGCCCAGGCCCTGGCACAGGCGGCGGCCAACACCGCGGCGCGGGCAGGCGGAACCGGGATCCTTCA
>NZ_JAIWYX010000078.1 GCF_020251205.1 Arthrobacter sp. M4 | reverse complement strand
TTCCAGGCGTCGTCGGCAATCTCGTTGGTTAGCAGGATGGGTGCGAGGTCTTCGCGGGCTCGTTCAAGCGTGAGGGGATCCGGGAGTGGCCCAGCGAACCACGCTGCGGGGTCGCGGTGGATCAACAAGGTCCGTTGGCCTGGGGCTGGTTCTTGCCGCCACTGGGTCGATCCCGATGGGATGCGGTGCCGGGGCCCGATGAGCTGTACCCCGAACGCGTCGGGGACGTAGGTTTCTGCGATTGTTCTGCCGGCCTGACTCTTGCCGCGCATCAGGTATGGTCGTTC
>NZ_JAIWYX010000077.1 GCF_020251205.1 Arthrobacter sp. M4 | reverse complement strand
TCCGGCTTGAGCGAGGACACGAACATGAACAGCAGCGGGAAGCTGAAGATGACGGCCAGGGCAATCCGGAGGGCCCATCCGCCGATCCCTGTGCCGGGGCGGAGAATGCGCGTGGCGCTGCGGGAGGGGCCTTTAAGACCGGCGGCGGGCTTGATGGCGGCGGACATGTTAGGACTTCTCCCGGGTGAGGTAGCGCTGGACGCTAGAGATGATGAGTACGAGGACGAAGAACACCAGCGAGATGGCCGATGCGTAGGAGGTCTCCTGCTGCTTGAAGCCGGACTGGACCGCCTCGTAGAC
>NZ_JAIWYX010000076.1 GCF_020251205.1 Arthrobacter sp. M4 | reverse complement strand
CCGGTCTGTGGCCGGGCTTTGACCACAACGAAGTCCCCATCACCTCCGTGACCAACGGCGTCCACGTCCCCACCTGGGTGGACCCGCGCATCGGCCAGCTGGCCCGCAGCAAATTCGGCGCCGAAGCCGAGGCACAGGGCCGCTGGGACCTTGCCTACAACGTCAGCGACGAGGAAGTCTGGGCCCTGCGACGCGAAATGCGCGTCTCCCTCATCGAGGATGTGCGGAAGCGTTTGCGGGCGTCGTGGAAGAAGCGTGGGGCTGCGGATGCGGAGCTGGGCTGGACGGACTCGGTGCTGGACCCGGA
>NZ_JAIWYX010000075.1 GCF_020251205.1 Arthrobacter sp. M4 | reverse complement strand
AGGGTTTCGAACGGCACAATGAGGGTGGCGATGATGAGGGTGAGGATGATGCCTTTGCCGCGGACCTTCATGCGGGAGAGCGCGAAGGCCGCCATCGAGTTGATGATCACGCCCAGGACGACCGTGATGACGGAGACGCCGACAGAGTTGATGAGGAACCTCGCGGCCGGAACCCGGTCAAAGACGCCGGCGTAGTTGTCCAGCGAGAGATGCCCGACGGGTAGGAACGCGGCGATGGAGGACATGTCGCCGAAGATTTGCTGGTCCGGCTTGAGCGAGGACACGAACATGAACAGCAGCGGGAAGCTGAA
>NZ_JAIWYX010000074.1 GCF_020251205.1 Arthrobacter sp. M4 | reverse complement strand
GTGCTCGCCTCGCTGGCCAGCCAGATCCAATACGGCGCGATCAAACGAACCCAACTTGGCGCCCAACTCTGGGACTGGTTCACCGATTACGAATGGCCCGAACGACCATACCTGATGCGCGGCAAGAGCGCAGCGGGACGATCCACCGCAGAAACCCACGTCCCCGACGCGTTCGGAGTACAGCTCATCGGGCCCCGGCACCGCATCCCATCGGGATCGACCCAGTGGCGGCAAGAACCAGCCCCAGGCAAACGAACCTTGCTGATCCACCGCGACCCCGCAGCGTGGTTCGCTGGGCCCCTCCCGGAGCCCCTCACGCTTGAACGAGC
>NZ_JAIWYX010000073.1 GCF_020251205.1 Arthrobacter sp. M4 | reverse complement strand
AAGCGCTACGTCGCCCGGGAAATCTACGACCAGCTCTTTCACCCGCACCCCGCCCCGGACGGCGGACCACTGCGAACCCTACGCACCGCCAAGCACCTCACCCTTCAGAAAGCCGCCGACGCCCTGGACGTCTGGCCCACCACGCTCTCCCGACTCGAACGCGGACTCAGCCACGACAACGACCTCCACAAACGCTACGAAACCTGGCTCAACTCCTAACCCCTCCACCGCAGGGAGCCGACACTCCGCGTTAGCCCATCACCCCGCACTACGACGGACCGACTCAGCGCGCCCCGCGCCCCTGCCGAACAACCGGGCGGCACGGGCTCCGGGGTCAAGGGCGGCCC
>NZ_JAIWYX010000072.1 GCF_020251205.1 Arthrobacter sp. M4 | reverse complement strand
GACGAGCACGTGGGGCTTATCGCCGGGCTTCGCGGTCATCCCTTGACCCCGCTGGCTGCGATGCTGTTTACGAACGCGCGCTGGAATGCGATGAAGAGCGCCACAACCGGGAGTGTGATGAGAGAGGTGTAGGCCATGATCTGGCCCCAGGAGACGTTGAGCTGGAAGAAGTACTGCACGCCGATCATGACGGGACGCAGTTCCTCGCTTTGGACAACCATGAGCGGCCACAGGTAGGAGTTCCACGCGGGCAGGAAGGTCAGGATGGCGACCGTGGCGACTGCGGGGCCGGAGAGCGGCATGACGACCTGGCGGTAGATCTTGAACCATCCGGCGCCGTCGACGCGGGCCGCTTCGTC
>NZ_JAIWYX010000071.1 GCF_020251205.1 Arthrobacter sp. M4 | reverse complement strand
GCATCGTTGCCTCATTGCAATACCTCCGCGTGATGTCAGTTGTTCCAGGCGCGGTGGACGGTTTTGAGGGTGGCTGGTTTTTTCGCCAGGGCGAGGGCTTCCAGTTCGGCGGTGAGGGCCAGGATCTGGCGTGAGAGTGCGCCGGGTCTGATCTTCTTGAAGGCGGAGTTCATTTGGATGATCGGGCGTTTGTGCACCCGTTCGTGTTTGATCGCGCGCTGGTGGGGTGTGGCGGGGGCGTCGTGCTTCTTTGTGACCTTGGCCCCGCGGCGCTGCTTGGAGAGCAGTTTTTGCTGTGGCAGCAGGTAGTTGGTGAAGATGCGGTCCAGTTCCCAGATTTCGTTGAGTTTGCCCAGTTCCGCGGC
>NZ_JAIWYX010000070.1 GCF_020251205.1 Arthrobacter sp. M4 | reverse complement strand
CGGCCTGAGCACCGCGAACCGCCGCGAGGAGCGAACCGGCTGGGCGATGCTCACCCCTGCCATCCTTCTGCTCATCATGTTCGTGGCCGTCCCGGCCATCCTGGCCTTCGGCCTCGCGTTCACGAACGCACGGCTCATCTCGCCGCACCCCCCGACCTTCGTCGGTCTGGACAACTTCATGCGGCTCTTCGCGGACGATCAGTTCTACCGTGCGCTTCTCAACGTCGCCTACTTCGCCGTCGTCGTCGTCCCGCTCCAATCCGGCCTAGCGCTCGGCATGGCGCTGCTCGTCAACGTGAAGGTCCGGGGCGTGAACTTCTTCCGCACCGTCTACTTCCTTCCTGTCGTCACTTCGATGGTCGTTGTATCACTCCTGTGGCT
>NZ_JAIWYX010000006.1 GCF_020251205.1 Arthrobacter sp. M4 | reverse complement strand
ACAACTGACATCACGCGGAGGTATTGCAATGAGGCAACGATGCACCTATCCGGAGGTTTTCAAATGAGGCAACGAATCACTTTTGCCGGAGGTATTGCAATGAGGCAACGGGGGAACTCTTCGTGACGCCACCTTGACCGCGCATCAGGGCAGGTCTACCTTAAATTCATCAGGTGATGAATTTATTGGGCCAGTTCCCTATAGGGCTGGCCGGGATGCCTCGCAGATGAAGTGCCAGAGGGACCACGGAGGAAGCCATGTCCCATATCGCCAAAGCCGCCCGGGATGTCCCCCGGATGCCGGAAGCTATTCAAAGCACTGCAATTGACGTCCGAGGTCTGCACGTCAGAAGGCGTCGCACAACCATCCTTCGCGGACTGGACTTCACTGTGGACTCCGGACGGATCACAGGGCTGCTGGGGCCGTCAGGAAGCGGAAAGACAACTCTCATGCGCACACTGGTGGGTGCCCAACGGATCACCAAAGGCACGGTTACAGTACTCGGCAGGCCTGCAGGGGCCGCTTCCCTGAGGCATGAAGTCGGCTACCTGACCCAGGACCCAAGCGTGTATCCGGACCTTAGCGTCGAAGCCAATGTTCGCTATTTCGGCGCCATGCATGGCATGAAGGCGCCGGACATCGCTGCGGCGATTGCCGCCGTCGGGCTTGAAAAGTTCACCAAACAGCGGGCCGCGGACCTTTCCGGCGGGGAGTTCAGCCGCGTATCGCTGGCTTGCGCGCTAGTCTCGCGGCCAAAGCTGCTGATCCTCGACGAACCCACAGTTGGGCTGGATCCTGTGCTCCGCGCGGACCTTTGGGAGCGGTTTGCAGCCATGGCAGCTGCCGGTACCACACTCCTGATTTCAAGCCACGTGATGGAAGAAGCCAGCCACAGCTCATCGCTGCTGCTGCTCCGGGAAGGCCTGCTGTTGGCGCAGCTGACCCCCGCCGAACTGGGTGAACGCGGGCACAGTTCCGACTTGGAGCGCGCCTTCCTCAACATCATCCGCGACGCGGAGGCCGCAGCGAAGGTCGCCCCCGAGGAAGGACGGTGACGTGATGAATGCACTCATGATGTTCGCAACTGCCAGGCGGGTCCTGGAACAGTTGCGACACGACCATCGGAGTGTGGCCCTGATCCTGCTGGTGCCGGCGCTCCTGCTGACCGCCGTCTACTTCCTCTTCGAAAACGAGGTTCTCCCGCCAGGAATGCCACGGACCTTTGACCGCATCGGCTTGATGATGCTGGCAATTTTCCCGTTCGTGGCGATGTTCCTGGTCACCTCCATCACCATGCTCCGTGAGCGGACTTCCGGCACCTTGGAGCGACTGCTGACCACGCCGATCCACAAGGCGGACCTGCTGTTCGGCTATGCGCTGGCGTTTTCCCTCATGGCGTCCCTGCAGTCGCTCGTTGCTACGGCGGTGGCCTACTGGGTTTTCAACTTGGATATCAAGGGCGGCCCCGGGCTCGTGGTCATGATCGCGGTCATCAACGCCGTCCTTGGTGTGGCCCTGGGCTTGCTGTGCTCGGCGTTTGCGCAGACCGAGTTCCAGGCCGTGCAGTTTATGCCTGTGGTGGTCGTTCCGCAGATCCTGCTGTGCGGGCTGTTCGTGGCACGCGACAGGATGAACGAGGTCCTTGAGGCAATCTCCAACGTCCTGCCGCTGACGTTTTCCGTGGACGCGCTCCAGGAGATCGCCGGCCACAGCGATGCCACCGAAGCCATGTGGCGGGATGCCGGAACGGTTGGCGGGATTGTGGTCCTGGTCTTGGTGCTGGCATCGTTGACGCTCCGACGGCGGACGGCATGAGCGCAACTGAGCCAACTGCGCGGCGCGGCCGACGCGCCGGCGGCGAAGACTCACGGGGCCATATCCTCGCGACAGCCAGGCATCTCTTCGCGGAACACGGCTTCGAAGGAACCAGCCTTCGCCAGGTGGCCCGGGAAGCGCACGTGGATCCCGCGATGATCCACCACTACTTCACAGGCAAGGACGAACTGTTTGCCCTGAGCGTCGAGTTGCCGGCCGATCCCAACCAGGTGCTGGAGGGCGTGGATGAATTGGACGCCGGTGTCCGTGCCGAAGCAATAGTCCGCGCCGTCCTGCGGCTGTGGGACAGTCCGATGCAGCACGCCCTAGTGGCATTCGTCCGGGGAACCATCGGTTCCAAAAGCAAGACCGCGCTAATGCGGCAAATGGTCAGCCGCACTATCCTCTCCCGGATCATGGCCGGAGTGCCTGGTTCGCCGCACGAAGTGGCCTTGCGAGGCGACCTCGTGGCCACTCAAGTGATGGGTCTGATGCTGGTCCGGTACGTGGTCCGCTTGGAGCCACTGGCTTCGGCGACACCCGAGGAAGTGGTTCGTTTGGTGGCGCCGAATGTCCAGCGGTACCTCACAGGTGACTTGGACGCGGTATAGGAATCGACGCCGCAAAGCACTGTGCCCCAGGTCCGCCCTGCGGTGCCTACTTAATGAGGGCTGCTGCCTGATCCAGAAGAGTGCCGGCCCGGTCCTTGGCTGCTTCTTCGCTGGCGCCACCGCCCGCCGTCGCGGTGATCAGAACATCGTCCTTTACTACCTGCGCGACGATCACGGATTGCCGCTGTCCACTCGAAAGCTTGGTGTCCGAGCGATAGGCCAGCGTTCCGGGAACCGACCCCACACCAGCGACCTTGGTAGTCGTGACGGTCGACGTGACACCCTGCATCGTCACCTTCAAGGTGGCGCAAGACGACAACTGCTGGTCCGATTGGGCAATCATCTGATCCAATACGGCTTTGTCGAGTCCAGAAGAAAGCGTTAGGGCGTTACTCGTTCCGGTGGCAGCATCCTGGTTTAGGCCCATGGCTATGGAGGCACCCTCAACAGGCCTGTTGAGTCCGGCCATGGCCAGGTCCTTGCATGTCGCTGGCTCCGCCGTGACTTGGGACATCAACGCCTTGACCTGCTCAAGGCTCGCCGCAACATCCTTTTGCGAAATTACCTTGAGGGACGCGCCAGTACCGTCGGTTATTTGGTGGACAACTGCCTCAAGCTCTGCAGCGGTGTATTTCTTTGGAGTTGGTGTCGGTGTGGGCGTCGGGCTCGGACTGGAAGAACTGCCGGCCGTGCCGCCGGCCGGGGTCGTCGTCGATCCCCCACAGCCAGCCAGCGAAAAGGCGAGTGCCCCGCACACCATTACCGCAGCCAAAGCTGATTTGGCCGCAAAAATCGTGTTCTTCATTTGTTCCCCCAAAGGCGAGTGATCGCGGACACTCGCCCGCTAGAAAAGCACTGTAGCGAACGTTCCGCGCTGGCTGAAGCCCACACGTTCGTAGGTTGCCCGGGCCCGGGTGTTGTAGTCGTTCACATAGAGACTGGTGATGGGTGCGAACTCCCTGGACAGGGCCACGACGGCGGCCATGTAGCCGGCGCTTAGGCCGAGTCCGCGGTAGTCCGGGTTCATCCACACGCCCTGCACCTGGGTGACCCCGCTGGTCACCGCTCCGAGCTCAGCTTTGAATATAACGTTGCCCACTTCATCGAGATGGACCAATGAATGCCGCTGCCGGATCAGGCCTGCGATTCTGCGGCTGTAGTACTCCTTGCCGCCAAGGAACGGCGAATAGCCCACTTCTTCCTCGAACATGGCCGCGCAGGCCGGAAGGATCCGATCGAAGTCTGCCATGTCGCCGAAGCCCAAATTGGGGTTCGGCGACACTGCGGGCAGTCCGCTGAGCACCAGCAATGGCTGGTGCGCGCGGACTTCGTGGGCGTAGTGCCCCAGTTGCTCCAGGCGGGAGTAGAGGGCGAGTACTGCGTCCGCCGGCCCGAAGATCGAGGCGAAACGGCGGCCGGACTGATGAGCGGCCATGGCCACGTATCCTGCGAGGTCCGGAGCCAACTGAACCGGCACCAGGTTGGCGCCGGCCCAGCACGCGCCAATTAGCTCAATGCCGTCGAAGACACCGTAGACCCGCGCGCCGCCCTGGGTAGGGGCGGCCGTTCCGGAGGTCTCCAGATGCGCGAGGATAAAGACGTTGGCTACTTCGTCCGTGAGGGCCAGTTGGCGCAGGGTGTCCGTGTCCAAGCCGGTGAGTTCCCTGACGGACAGGCCCGGCCGGACCGCCGTGTCGCTACGAGACGCTAACCACGGGGCTACCTTTGACAGCATCTTCGCCATCGGCCTCCCCCATCTCTTCAGCGATACGCATGGCCTCTTCGATCAGTGTCTCAACAATTTCGCTTTCGGGCACAGTCTTGATGACCTGGCCCTTAACAAAGATCTGGCCTTTGCCATTGCCGGACGCCACGCCAAGATCCGCCTCGCGTGCTTCGCCTGGACCATTGACCACGCAGCCCATAACAGCAACGCGCAGCGGAACTTCCATTCCTTCCAGACCGGCTGTGACCTGCTCGGCCAGCGTGTACACGTCCACCTGGGCGCGTCCGCAGGACGGGCACGAGACGATTTCCAGCTTCCGGGGACGAAGGTTCAGCGACTGCAGGATCTGGATGCCCACCTTGACCTCCTCCACGGGAGGTGCGGAAAGGGATACGCGGATGGTGTCGCCGATGCCCTTGGAAAGGAGCGCGCCAAACGCGGTGGCGGACTTAATGGTGCCTTGGAAGGCCGGCCCGGCCTCGGTGACGCCAAGGTGCAGCGGCCAGTCGCCGCGTTCGGCCAGGAGTTCGTAAGCACGCACCATCACCACGGGATCGTTGTGCTTCACGGAGATCTTGAAGTCGTGGAAGTCGTGCTCTTCAAAGAGGCTGGCTTCCCAGACGGCGCTTTCCACCAAGGCCTCCGGCGTGGCCTTGCCGTACTTCTGCAGGAGGCGCGGGTCCAGCGATCCTGCGTTGACGCCAATGCGGATGGACGTCCCATGGTCCTTGGCCGCCTGCGCGATTTCCTTCACCTGGTCATCGAACTTGCGGATGTTGCCTGGGTTGACGCGCACCGCTGCGCAGCCGGCCTCGATCGCCGCAAAGACATACTTTGGCTGGAAATGGATGTCCGCAATCACGGGGATCTGCGACTTCTTGGCGATGATCGGCAGGGCTTCAGCGTCGTCGGCGGAGGGGCATGCGACGCGCACAATGTCGCAGCCCGCGGCCGTGAGCTCGGCGATCTGCTGAAGGGTGGCGTTAATGTCCGTGGTGGGCGTGGTGGTCATCGACTGCACGCTGACGGGGTGCTCGGAGCCTACCCCCACCGAGCCAACCTGGATCTGGCGGGTCTTGCGGCGCGGGGCGAGGACGGGTGGCGGGGCCGACGGCATTCCCAGGCTGACCGATGTCACGGGGACTCCTTGGGTTCTTTCTTGGGGATCGTAGTTTGCGTCTTGAAGGCTCTTAGGCCGCGTGGGGAGCCAGGATGCCAATCACCGGCGTCCATTCGGTTGTCCGAATACCTGCGATGGTGCCTTCGGCGGCGTAGGGGTCCTGCTTGAGCAGCTCGTTGAGCTCGGCCTCATCGTTGGATTTGAAGATCAGGAGGGCACCGGCACCGTCGCCGTACGGACCGCTTGTAAGAAGCTTGCCTTCCTCTGCCAGGCCAGCCAGCCAGGCGCGGTGGGCGGGACGGGTTTCGTCGCGGGCTCCCTCGGAATCTGCGGCATACACGTACTCAACAGCGAAAACAGTCATACGGCTACCCTATCCGTTTTAGCCGAACAGATTGACCGGCTTGACGATGTCAGCGTAGATCAGGAGGGCCCCCATGGCGATGAGCAAGCCCGCCACAACATACGTCAGGGGCAGCAGCTTGGCGATGTCGAATGCACCCGGATCAGGCTTTCCTGCCAGTTTGGCCACCCTCCTGCGCACCCCTTCATACAAGGCTCCGGCGATGTGGCCGCCATCCAGGGGTAGCAGCGGAATGAGGTTGAACACAGCCAGCGCGAAGTTGAGGCCGGCCAGGATGCCCACCATGGCCGCGGCCCGGGCCTGCGCGGGCACTTGCTCCATAGCCGCCACTTCCCCGGCGACGCGCCCGACACCCACCACACTCATTGGCCCGTTGGGATCGCGCGGCTCGTCACTGAACGCGGCCTGCGCAACGCCCGCAACACGGGCAGGAAGGTTTAGGACGACCCCGGCAACCTGCCTGATGTTCTCGCCCGCCATAGGCAAAACGCTCGACGCCGGCTGCGGCACCAGGGCGGTCTGCGCTCCGATGCCCAGGAAACCGACCTCCCGGTACAGCGGCTGCCCGTCAGCCCCCTTGGCCTGGCGGCCGTCGTCGCCGATCACCGGCCGGGACGTTAGGACCGGCGTGACCGCCGTCGCGATTGTGGAGCCGTCCCGCTCAACGGTGACCGACACTTGCCGCCCTGCGGACGCGCGGATCCAGCCGCTCAGTTCATCCCAGCTGGTGACATCCTTGCCGTCGAAGGTCTTGACCACGTCGCCTGGCTTCAGCCCTGCTGCGGCGGCCGGTGTTGCCTTGCAGTCAGCAGAATTCGGATCCACGGTCTGACCGGCGTTCACCTGGCACTTTGACACTTCAGCGATAGTGGTGGAGGGCATCGAAATGCCGAAGCCCATCAGCAGTATGGCGGTGAAGACCACACCCAGGACCAGGTTCATGGCCGGCCCGCCAAGCATGATGATGATCTTTTTCCAGACGGGAAGCTTGTAGAAGACCCGGTTCGCGTCGTCCGGCCCCACGTCCTCATGGGCAGCGGAACGGGCCTCCGATGCCAGGGTTTGGAACATGCCCGTGCTGGACGGTCGGACGCTGCCGTCCTCCTTGTTGGGCGGGTACATGCCAATCATGGCCACATAACCACCCAAGGGGATGGCCTTGAATCCGTACTCGGTTTCGCCTTTGCGCTTGGACCACAGTGTGGGCCCGAAACCGATCATGTACTTGGTCACGCGGACTTTGAACAACTTGGCAGGCAACAAATGGCCCACCTCGTGCAAGGCGATGGATACCGCAACGCCGACCGCCACAATGACGACGCCGAGAATGAAGAGAAGGACGGAATTCATAGACGGGAGGCGCTGCTTCTTTAGACGATGTGTGCTTCTTAGAGGATGCTCTTGGCTAAACGATCGTGGGTACGGGTCCGTGCCCACTCTTCAGCATGCAGCACAGACTCAACCGTTAGCTCGGAAGAACCTGAATGTTCGCTGAGCACGGAATCAACCGTATCCACAATGTCGGTGAAGCCGATACGGCCGGCGTGGAAAGCCTCCACCGCTTCCTCATTGGCCGCATTAAACACAGCCGGATAGGTGCCCCCCTGCTTCGCCGCGTCCTTGGCCAGGCTGACCGCCGGGAATGCCTCCGGGTCCAGGGGTTCGAAGGTCCAACTGGTGGCCTGGCTCCAGTCGCAGGGGCTGGCTGCGCGGGGAACCCTGTCCGGCCAGCCAAGCCCCAGCGCGATGGGCAGGCGCATATCCGGCGGGGAAGCCTGGGCGATGATGGAGCCATCCACGAACTGCACCATCGAATGGACCACGGACTGGGGGTGGACCACAACGTCGATGCGGTCCAGCGGAACATCGAACAACAGGTGCGCCTCGATGACTTCCAAGCCTTTGTTGACCAGCGTGGCGGAGTTGGTGGTCACCATGAGTCCCATGTCCCACGTCGGGTGGGCCAGGGCCTCCGCGGGAGTCACACCGCGCAGCTCGTCCCGGTTCATGCCCCGGAACGGCCCACCGGAGGCTGTGAGGATGAGTCGGTCCACTTCATCCCGTCGGCCGGAGCGGAGGCACTGGGCGATGGCCGAGTGTTCCGAGTCGACTGGGACAATTTGCCCATCGTGGGCGGCTTCCTTCACGAGGCTTCCGCCGACGATCAGCGATTCCTTGTTGGCGAGTGCCAGTGTGGCGCCTGAAGCGAGCGCGGCCAGTGTCGGGGCCAGGCCGATGGAGCCCGTGATCCCGTTGAGGACCACATCGCACGGGATGGCGGCGATGGTGGCCGCGGCGTCCGGCCCGGCGAAGATGTCCGGCCGGTAGTCGCGGAGCCCGGCCACTGCGGCGGCATCCTCAATCAGTCGGCGCAGTTCCGCCGCGTCCCCCTGGGCGATCCCGACGGCGGCAGCCCGCGTGTGGACAGCCTGCCGCGCCAGGAGTTCCAGGTTCGCGCCGCCGGCGCTCAGGGCCAGAACGTTGAAAAGGTGCGGGGCGCCGTCGACGACGTCAATCGCCTGCGTGCCGATGGAACCGGTGGACCCGAGGATGACGATCGTGCGCGGCTGCATGGCTTAAGTATCCCGCAGGCAAGACACGCGCCCGCACCCATGGTTGGCGCGGTCCGCCCGCGACGGGCAGACTGTGTCCCATGGACACCGCACAAGCAGGACGGCTTCCGTGACTGATGTCACGGTGGTGGGCAGCGGTCCGAATGGCCTGGCGGCAGCGGTCACGGCCGCCAAGGCGGGGCTGAGCGTTCGCGTGCTGGAGGCGGCCCCGCACATCGGAGGCGGGCTGCGCACGGAGGAACTGACCCTGCCAGGATTTCGGCACGATGTGTGTTCGGCAGTGCACCCCGCCGCGGTGGCCTCGCCGTTCTTCCGCGCGTTCGGCCTCCTGGACCGAGTCCAGTGGATCACTCCCGAGATTTCCTATGCGCATCCCCTCCCCGGCGGCAAGGCCGCGCTTGCGTGGCGGGACCTGGAAAGAACGGTTGAGGGGCTGGGCCGCGACGGCGCGGCCTGGCGTGGCCTGCTGCGCCCGCTTTTGGACAGGCTCGACGGCGTGGTGGACTTTACGGGGTCGCCGCTGCTTCGTGTGCCGCGGGACGTTATGGCCGCATTCCGGTTTGGCCTGGCCAGCCTGGAGCAGGGCACTCCCCTGTGGAACGTGCGCTTCCGGGAAGAGTCCGCCCCCGCGCTTCTGACTGGTTGTGTGGCGCATGCGGCCGGGCGGATGCCGTCGCTCGCATCGGCCGGGGCGGGATTGCTTTTGGCCGTCCATGCCCACGCGGGAGGATGGGGGTTCCCGGCGGGCGGCACGCAGGCCATCGCCGACGCGCTTGCCGCCGAGCTCAAGGCCCACGGCGGGACGATCGAATGCGACCACACCGTGACGTCCCTGCAGGAACTGCCTCGGAGTCAGGTGACCCTGTTGGACACGTCGCCACGGCTGCTGCTGAGCGGCGACGTTCCTCAGCGTTATGCACGGGCCATTCACCGCTTCCGCTTTGGCGCCGGGGCAGCCAAAGTGGACTTTGCCCTTTCCGCGCCGGTGCCGTGGACCAATCCCGACGTGGCACGCGCGGTCACGGTCCACCTTGGCGGGGACCGGGCAAGCATCGCTGCCGCGGAGAACGCCGTACAGAACGGACGAATTCCCGGGGAACCGTACGTTCTGGCCGCCCAGCCGAGCGTATTGGACCCCACCCGAGCCCAACCGGGGGGGCACGTCCTGTGGGCCTACATCCATGTTCCGCCCGATTCCGCAGCGGACCCAACGGAGCTCGTTACCGCCACCGTGGAGCGCTATGCGCCTGGGTTCCGGGACGTCATCCTGGCCTCGACGGCACGACCGGCGTCGGAACAGGAAAGCTATAACGCCAACTACGTTGGCGGGGACATTTACGGCGGGGCGCTGACCATGTGGCAGCTCGCCAAACGGCCGGTACTGTCCCCTGCCCCGTGGCGTACACCGGTGCCGGGCGTGTATTTGTGCTCGTCGGCCACGCCGCCAGGGCCCGCCGTGCACGGTATGGCCGGGTGGTTTGCGGCACGGCTGGCACTCCGGGAACGGTTCGGGATCGAGGCGCCCTACGGGGACCTGGTCGCGGGAGGTTGATGGCCACCGGGGATTGATCCGGAGCGGCTCAGGCGTAGCGTGGTGATTGTGGACTGGCTTGCCTGGTTCGACGCGCCAGAATACGGGTTCGCACGGCAGGTGCTTCAGCGGGGCATCGCTGCGCTGTTTTTTGTGGCTTTTACCTCCACGCTGAACCAGTTCCCGGCGCTCCTCGGCGAGCGCGGACTCTTGCCCGTTCCTGCCTACCTGGCGCGCATCGGCAAACCGTTACGCCCGTCGCTTTTCACCTGGCGATATTCGGACGGACTCCTGCGCACGGTCTGCTGGATCGGCGTGGCTATCTCCGCGTCCCTCATCCTTGGCCTGCCCCAACTGGGTCCGCCGTGGGTTCCCATGCTGGCGTTCCTGTCCCTGTGGCTGCTGTACATGTCCATCGTCAACGTCGGCCAGACCTTTTACGCCTTCGGCTGGGAGATGTTGATCCTGGAAGCGGGATTCACCGTAGCGTTCCTGGGTTCGGACCAGTCGCCCCCGCCGCGTCCCATCCTGCTGTTGCTGGCCTGGTTGGTGTTCCGCCTGGAGTTCGGGGCGGGGATGATCAAGATCCGCGGTGGCCAGGAGTGGCGGGACCTGACGGCGCTCTACTACCACCACGAGACGCAGCCGATGCCCGGTCCGCTCAGCCGCCAGTTCCATCTATTGCCGAAGGCGTTCCACAGGCTGGAGGTCCTGGGCAACCACGGGGCCCAACTGGTGGTGCCGTTCCTGCTGTTCGCGCCTCAGCCGGTGGGAAGCATTGCCGCGGGGGTCATTATCTTTACCCAGTTGTGGCTGGTGGCCAGCGGCAATTTCGCGTGGCTGAACTGGTCCGCGATCGTCCTGGCGTTCGCCGCCGTGAGTGACCCGGTGGCGCATGCGGTCCTTCCCATCATCCCGCCGTCCTGGGTTCCCGCTCCCGGGTCCTCCGCCAGCTCGCCCCTCTGGTGGGTCGGCATCGTCCTTGCCGTCACAGTGTTGCTGCTGGTCCTGAGCTACTGGCCTATCCGAAACCTGTTCTCCAGGGGACAGCTTATGAACGCGAGCTTCAACCGCTGGCAACTGGTTAATACCTATGGAGCTTTCGGCACCGTGACCAAGGACCGGATCGAAGTGACGGTGGAAGGGACCATGGACGAAGACCCGGATGAGGGTGCTGACTGGCAGGAATATGGCTTCAAGGGCAAACCGGGCGATGTGAACCGGCTGTCCAGGCAGTTTGCGCCCTACCATCTGCGCCTGGACTGGCTCATGTGGTTCCTGCCGCTCCGCACGGTCCACGAGCGGTGGTTCTACGCGCTGCTGGCCAAACTCCTGGAAGCGGACCAACAAACCCTGGCGCTGCTCCGCAAAGACCCTTTCAACGGGGAGAAACCCCGTTGGGTGCGCGCCACAACGTACCTCTACCGCTTTTCCACCCGTGCCGAACACAAACAAACAGGCCAGCGATGGATCAGGCTCTACCTGGCCGAGGCAATCCCGCCGCTCTCCCGGAGGCTGGAGCGGCGATAGCATGGCCGCCGGGACGTGAGGCGGCTTCAGCGGCTGGCAGTAAGCCCGGCCCGGCGCAACGTGGCTTCGGCGTGCTTTAGCACCGGCTCGTCAACCATGGCACCGCGATACTGGAACACTCCGGTGCCGGCGGCGGCCGCCGCGTCAAGCAGCTCCCGGGCCGCGGTTACGGCTCCCTCCGAGGGACGGTAGGCGTCACGGACTACGGACACCTGGCTGGGGTGGATACAAGCCTTGGCCCCGAAGCCGCTCGCTGCCGCGTCGCGGGCCTCAATGCCAAGCCCGTCGAGGTCCGGGATGGCAACATAAACGGCGTCGATTGCTTCTTTCCCAGCGGCTTTGGCCGCCAGCAGCACCGATGATCGGGCGTGCAGCGCTACGGCACGGTAGCCGCCGTCGTCGTTCCTGCTGGAGGTGCCGCCGAGGGTGGCCAGCAGGTCCTCGGCGCCCCACATCAGGGCGACAACGTTGGGTTCGGCGGCGATGGCGGGAGCGTTCAGAACGCCGACGGCGGTCTCGCAGAGGGCAATGACGTGATAGTCCTTCAGGGCTTTCACATCCGCGGGGCTTTGCGTCTTGGCGAGCATCACGGTCTGGTACGGAGTGTGTGCCAGGCAGTGCAGGTCCTTGTCGAACTCCCCCGTCCCTGCCGGGTTGACCCTGATGATGGTTCGGCTGGGGTCAAGTTCCGGGCTGTCGCTGTCGGCGCCGAGCTGGGCAAGGATAGCTCCCCGGGCCCGTTGCTTTTCGGACGGCGCGACGGCGTCCTCCAGGTCGAGGATGACAGCATCAGACCGTTCGGCGGCTTTCTGGTACCGCTCGGGACGGTCGGCGGGACAGAACAACAACGCGGGGCCCATCGTGAACGTCATGTACTGATTGTCCCCTCTTCAGCCGCTTCGTGCGCGGACTTGGTCCACATCAGGCAGCTCCTGGTTGCCAGCGCCACAACAATGCCGTCCTGGTTGCGTCCGGTGTGCCGCAGGGTCACCACCCCCTGGCCGGGGCGCGACGACGACAATCGCCGCTCGGTGACAACGGTCTCCGTGTAGAGGGTGTCGCCATGGTAGAGCGGGTGGGGGAAAGAAATATCGCTGAGGCCGAGTTGCGCCACGATGGTGCCCTGGGTCAGTTGCGTGACCGACTGCCCCACCATGGTGGCCAGCGTGAACATGGAGTTGACCAGCCGCTGGCCGAAGGGCTGCCCCGAGCTCCACGCGGCGTCGAGGTGCAGGGCCTGTGTGTTCATGGTGAGGGTTGTGAACAGGACATTGTCTGCCTCGGTAACGGTGCGGCCCGGCCGGTGGGCGTACACCACGTCCTCTTCCAATTCGTCGAAATACAGCCCGCGCTGACGGACCACCTTCGGCTGGCTTGCTTCGGTTGCGGCCTGGGGCGTCGCGGGCTTGTCCGTCATACGGTCAGTTCCTGGTCCTCTTCAAAAACTTCGACGCCGGTGGCCGCGGCGACGTCTTCGGCTGAGACGTTGGGGGCGAGTTCGCGCAGCACCAGCCGGGACTCGTTGCCCTCCGTGACGACGTCGATCACCGCCAGGTCCGTGATGATCCGGTCGACGCAGCCCTTGCCCGTCACGGGCAGCGAGCATTCCTTGACAATTTTGGGCCTGCCGCTGCGATCGACGTGCTCCATCATCACGATGACTTTTTTCGCCCCGAACACCAGGTCCATGGCTCCGCCCATGCCCTTGACCATCTTGCCGGGGATCATCCAGTTGGCCAGGTCGCCGTTTTCTGCCACTTCCATTGCTCCGAGCACGGCAACATCCACGTGGCCGCCGCGGATCATGCCAAACGAGGTGGCTGAGTCGAAGAACGCGGCACCGGCGTTGACCGTCACCGTCTCCTTGCCGGCGTTGATGAGGTCCGGGTCCACTTGGTCCTCGCGCGGATAGGGACCGACACCCAGGATGCCGTTCTCCGAGTGCAGGATCACCTCGACGCCTGCCGGAATGTAGTTCGGAATCAGGGTCGGCATTCCTATGCCCAGGTTGACGTACTGGCCGTTCTCCAATTCCTGGGCCACCCGGGCCGCGAGTTCGTTGCGGGTCCACCCCTTGCCGCCGGGATGCCCCTCGGCCGCTCGACGGTATTCATGGCGAACTGCTTCCGGGCGGGGAGGAAGGTCCGGGTTGCTGTTCGACTCCATGGTTACGCTCCTGCCTGCTCTGTGTTCGGTGACGGGAGGGACACCGTCCGCTTCTCTATCCGCTTTTCGACATCCGGTGCGAGGACTACCCGCTGGACGAAGATGCCGGGAGTGTGGATGTGTTCCGGGTCGAGCTCCCCGGGTTCCACCAATTCCTCAACTTCGGCGATGGTGATTTTGGCGGCCATGGCGCACAGCGGGTTGAAGTTCATTGCGGTGGCGTGGAAAACCAGGTTGCCGTGCCGGTCACCTTTCCAGGCGTGTACCAGCCCAAAGTCGGGGGTTAGCGACTCCTCCAGCACGTAGTCGGTGCCGTTAAAGGTGCGCACTTCCTTGGCTGCGGAAGCGATCGCGACCCCGCCATCGGCGTCGTACTTTTGCGGGAGGCCGCCCTCGGAGACCTGCGTTCCAACTCCTGCCTTTGTGTAGAAAGCGGGGATGCCGGCTCCGCCGGCGCGCAGCTTCTCGGCCAGCGTTCCCTGCGGGGTGAGGACCACTTCCAGCTCGCCGGCGAGGTATTGCCGGGCGAATTCCTTGTTCTCGCCCACATAGGAGCTCACCGTGCGGCGGATGCGGCCGTCCCCGAGGAGGATGCCCAGCCCCCAGTCGTCCACCCCACAGTTGTTGCTGACGGTCTCAAGGTCCGTAGTTCCCTGCGCATGGAGGGCGTCGATAAGGGCGACGGGGATGCCGCACAGTCCAAAGCCTCCGACGGCGAGGGAGGCACCGTCGGGTATGTCTTTGACTGCCTCTGCGGCACTGGCAACAACCTTGTCGATCATCGTCGATCCTTCCTCCGTTGCGGGGTTAGAGACCCAACTCCCGGGCAATGAGCATCAGTTGCACCTCGGTGGTGCCTTCCCCGACCTCAAGGATCTTCGAGTCGCGGTAGTGGCGTGCCACCGTGAATTCGTTCATAAAGCCATAGCCGCCGAATACCTGGGTGGCATCCCGCGAATTGTCCATGGCTGCCTCGCCTGCGACCATCTTAGCGATGGCCGCCTGCGTCTTGAACGGCTTGCCCGCCAGCATTCGCGCAGCCGCGTCGTAGTAAGCCAGGCGCGCCGTGTGCGCCCTCGCCTGCATGCGCGCGATCTTGAACTGGATGGCCTGGTATTCGCCGATCTTGTGCCCAAAAGCCTGCCGTTCCTTGGCATACTTCACGGACAGGTCCACGCAGCCCTGGGCCGCGCCGGTGGCCAGGGCCGCGATCGCGATCCGGCCCTCATCCAGCACGGACAGGAAATTGGCATATCCGCGGCCGCGCTGGCCCAGCAGGTTGGCCTCCGGAACGCGCACATCGCTGAGGGTCAGTGGATGGGTGTCAGAGGCGTTCCAGCCAACTTTGTTATAGGCCTTCTCCGCGCGAAAACCGGGCGTGTCGGTGGGCACCAGAATCGTAGAAATCTCCTTCTTGGCTTCTCCGCCCGGGGCCTCGTTTTGCCCGGTCACAGCAGTGACGGTCACCAGGCGTGTGATGTCGGTTCCCGAATTGGTGATGAATTCCTTGCTGCCGTTGATCACCCAGTGTCCGTCCTCGAGCCGTGCTGTGGTTTTGGTTCCCGATGCGTCTGAGCCAGCCTCGGACTCCGTTAGCCCGAATCCTGCGATGGCCTTCCCCGCAGCGAGGTCGGGAAGCCACTGCTGCTTCTGATCCTCGGTACCAAATCGGTACACGGGCATGGCGCCCAATGACACCCCTGCTTCCAGGGTGATAGCCACGGATTGGTCAACGCGGCCAAGCTGCTCCAGTGCCAGCGAGAGGGCGAAATAGTCGCCACCCATCCCGCCGTACTCCTCCGGGAAAGGCAGGCCGAACAGACCCATCTCCCCCATCTGCTTGACTACCTCGTACGGAAAACTGCGTTCCTCGTCGTGGCGGGCGGACACGGGTGCCACCACTTCGTCGGCGAACTCCCGTACGGTGTCGCTGAGGTCCTGGTAGTCCTCGCTGAGCTCAAAATCAGGCATGCTGCTTCCTTCAGTCCTGAAGGGCGGCCACGGCGCCGCCGGTTTCGGGGATGGTTGTGGAAAGAACGACGCCGGAAGGGTCACCGGAGTCGGTTTGGGCCGGGTTTGCCGGGACAGGGTTTGCCGGGGCAGTGTGGATGGTGGCGACCACCTGATCGGCCTTGACCAGGTCCCCGGTGCGCACGGCAATGTGGACCGTTCCGGCAATCGGCGCAACCAGCCGGTGCTCCATCTTCATGGCTTCAACGGACACAAGCACCTCACCTGCGTCCACCACGTCACCATTGCCCACGCCAATGGAAACCACGGTTCCCGGCATTGGCGAGCGCACCTGCGGGTCGGCAGCGCCTTCCACCCTGCCGATTGCCGCCAGCTTTCGTCGCAGCCGCTCCTCACGGCTGGGGAGGCCGAGGCTAACTGCCCAGCCGGCATTACCGAGCCATAGTTGGGACGGTGCCGGGGCCGCGGAGCCAAGGCCTGCATCGCTCGAGCCAAGCTGTACGGCCGGCACCGCGACAGCGAAAGTGATGGTCCCGCCGTCGAACTCCAGGGCCATATAGCCGCTGTTGCCGGGCCCGGGAAGGCCTGGCTTCAGGGACGCCAGGTGAGCCGGACCGCCGTCCACCGTTATCTGAAACTCTCCCGCCTGATCGGTGCGGGACACCCGCAGGTCCTTGATACCGCCGTCGGGCGTTGCTATGGCGACGCGACGCGGTGCCGGTGCGCCCAACCGCCAGCCGTCTCGATGGTGCCACGGACCTCGGCCCCGCTCGGCGTCCGCCGGACCTTCCATGGACAGGGCGTACAACGCTGCAGCGGCCACTTCGGAGTCGCCAAGCTCGCGAAACCCCAGGCCCGGCAGCTTCCGTTCGATGAGGCCGGTGTCGAGATGGCCGGAGCGGACGTCGTCGTCGTTGACCAGCAGCCGCAGGTATTCCACATTGGTGTCCACGCCCAGCAGCGTGTACCTTCCCAAGGCTTCATCCAAGGCACTGAGCGCTGCCGTGCGGTCAGCTCCCCAGGCGATGACTTTCGCCACCATGGGGTCATAGTCACTGCTCACGCCCTGGCCCTGTTTCACCCCGGAATCCACCCGGATCCGTGTGTCGGCGGGCCCACCGGCGTGGCTATCCGGCTCATCCAGGAACAGAACGGTCCCCGCCGACGGAATGAAACTCCGCCGCGGCACTTCCGCGTACACGCGCGCCTCAGCCGCGTGCCCGGACAGTTCGACGTCGGCCTGCGCCAGCGTGAGCCGCTCCCCCGCCGCTATCCGCACCTGCCACTCCACCAGGTCGACGCCCGTCACCATCTCCGTCACCGGGTGCTCCACCTGGAGCCTGGTGTTCATTTCCATAAAAAAGAACTCGTCCGGGTGCTCGTCGGACACCAGGAACTCCACGGTTCCCGCGCCGCTGTAGTGCACGCTCCGGGCCGCATTGCAGGCGGCCTCACCCAGTCGGTCTCGTAATGCTGCCGGATCCTGCGCCGCTTCCACCAGAGGTGACGGGGCCTCCTCGATCACTTTCTGGTGCCTTCGCTGAAGCGAACATTCGCGCTCGCCAAGGTGGATGACGTTCCCGTGGTTGTCCGCGAGGACCTGGACCTCGATGTGCCGGGGCGAACGCACCAGCCGTTCCAGGAACAATGTGTCATCGCCAAATGCACCGGAGGCCACACGTCTGGCCGCGGCGAGTTCGTCCATGAGGTCTTCGTGGCGTTCTACTATGTGCATTCCCTTGCCACCCCCGCCTGCCGAGGGTTTGATCAGCAGCGGATACCCAACACGCCGGGCGGCGACTTCCAATTCGTCGTCGTTCATCCCGGGTCGCGCAATGCCCGGCACCACCGGCACGCCGTGCGATGCAACGTGGTTCTTGGAGCGAATCTTGTCCCCCATCACCGCAAGCGCCTCAGGTCCGGGACCGATGAAGACGATGCCGGCCTCTTGCAGGGCGCGCGCAAAAGTGGAGTTCTCGCTCAGGAAGCCATAGCCGGGGTGGACTGCCTCAGCTCCGCTCGCGCGGCAGGCACGGATAATCGCCTCGATATTGAGGTAGCTTTCCGCGGCAGGTGCCGGGCCTAGCCGGACAGCGGCGTCAGCCTCGCCTACATGCCGGGCATTGGCGTCGGCGTCGCTGTAGACCGCGACGGCACGAATGCCCATGGACTTGAGCGTGCGGATAACGCGGCAAGCAATCTCGCCACGGTTTGCAACCAAAACAGTTCGGAACATTTCAGGGCCCATTCCGTTCACATCCTGAAAACGCCGAAGGAGGTGTCCGGAAGCGGGACCCGGGACACGACGTCGAGGGCGAGCCCCAGTACGGTCCGTGTGTCAGCGGGGTCGATCACGCCGTCGTCCCACAGCCTGGCGGTGGAATAGTACGGGCTGCCCTGTTCCTCGTACTGCTGCCTGATGGGGGCTTTGAACGCCTCCTCTTCTTCTGCCGGCCAGTCAGTGCCGGCGGCGTCGAACTGGTCCCGCTTGACGGTGGCCAGCACGCTGGCCGCCTGGGCTCCGCCCATCACGGAAATCCGGCTGGCCGGCCACATCCACAGGAAGCGCGGCGAGTAGGCACGGCCGCACATCGAGTAGTTACCTGCGCCAAAGGAGCCTCCGATCACCACAGTCAGTTTGGGCACCCGCGCGGTGGCCACGGCGGTCACCATTTTGGCGCCGTTCTTGGCTATGCCGCCGTGTTCGTAATCCTTGCCGACCATAAACCCGGCCAGGTTTTGGAGGAAGATGAGCGGAATGCCGCGCTGGTCGCAGAGTTCGATGAAGTGGGCTCCCTTGAGTGCGGATTCGCTGAACAGGACACCGTTGTTGGCCAGGATGCCCACGGGGTGTCCGTGCAGCCGTGCGAAGCCAGTCACCAGCGTGGTGCCGTAGTTCTTCTTGAACTCGTGGAACGCCGGCCTCCCACCCGGTCCGGGGCCATCCACTATCCTGGCGATCACCTCCCGGACGTCATACGGCGTGTTGAGGTCCGTGGGTACCGCGCCATACAGCTCGGCCGGGTCCGCAACGGGTTCGACGACGGCGGCCACCTCCCACGCCGGCGCGGCCGGCGGCGGAAGCGTAGCCACAATGTCCCGGACGATGTGGAGGGCGTGCTCATCGTTCTCCGCCAGATGGTCGGTGACTCCAGAGACCATGGAATGGACCTCGCCGCCGCCGAGCTCCTCTGCAGTCACCACTTCGCCGATTGCGGCCTTCACCAGCGGCGGGCCACCCAGGAAAATAGTGCCTTGGTTCCGGACGATGACTGTTTCATCGCTCATGGCAGGGACGTAGGCTCCCCCGGCCGTGCAGGATCCCAGCACTGCCGAGATCTGCGGGATCTTGGCGGCAGAGAGCCTGGCTTGGTTGTAGAAGATTCGCCCGAAGTGTTCCCGGTCCGGGAATACCTCGTCCTGGCGGGGCAGGAAGGCTCCCCCCGAATCCACCAAGTAAATGCACGGCAACCTGTTCTCCAAAGCGACTTCCTGGGCCCGGAGATGCTTCTTGACGGTCATCGGATAGTACGTTCCGCCCTTGACCGTGGCGTCGTTGGAGAGCACCATCACGTGGCGTCCGTGCACCAGGCCGATGCCTGCAATGAGTCCGGCTCCGGGCGAATCCCCGTCGTACATGCCGTGGGCAGCCAAAGGCGCCAATTCCAGGAAGGGGCTGCCGTCATCCAGGAGATAGTCCACGCGGTCCCTGGGCAGGAGCTTCCCCCGGGACACGTGACGTTCGCGGGACTTGGCAGGTCCGCCGAGTGCCGCCGTCGAAAGCTTTTCCCGCAGTTCGGCCACGAGGGCCGATTGTGCAACGTGGTTGCTTTGGAACACCTCCGAGGAGGGGTCCACCAAGCTGGTCAAGGTCTCCATCGACTCCCCAGTACCAATTCATCCTGCGCAGTTCAGTTAGTCCCCAATAACTGAAATTTAGGTTAGTCTCTATTAACTGAAATGTCCACGCAGCGGCGGCTCAACCTACAGGCCAGGCCCCCGCGATCGTCCCAAGGAGTCCTGTGGCAGCGCAGCCAGATTCCCAGCGGGAAACCAGCCGCAGCCAGGCGAAGGAAACCCGGCGGAAAGCCCTGTTGTCCGCTGCGGCAGGCCTATTCGCCGAGAACGGTTTCCGCAGCGTGTCGCTGGAGGATCTGGGGGCTGCCGCCGGGGTCAGCGGACCAGCCGTGTACCGGCATTTCCCCGGTAAGCAGGCGGTACTGGGGGAACTGCTGTTGAGCGTCAGCCGCGATCTCCTGGAGGGCGGCCTGGACGTTGTAGACCGGGCCAAGGATCCTGCCGACGCCCTGGCCGGACTAATCCGATTCCATGTGGACTTCGCATTGAACAATCCGGACGTGATCCGGGTCCAGGACCAGGACTTCAGCTCATTGGCGGAAGAGGACCAATCCACCGTCCGCAAATTGCAGGGACGCTACGTGGAAGTGTGGGTTGGCGTGCTGCAACGCCTATATCCTGCGTCCGAGGAAGCCGGGCTTAGGGTGCGGGCCCATGCGGCCTTCGGGCTGATCAACTCCACACCGCACGCACTGCGCAGCCACGGGCGCCGAGTAGCGGCCAGGACTGCCCGTCCCGTCCTGGAACAGATGGCGCTCGCAGCCCTTACCGCTTTCGACTGACGTCTTTCAATCAAGCACTGACGTCTTTCAATCAGCAACGCGGACACGCAAACGGCGGATCCCGGCTGCGGCCGGAATCCGCCGTTGTTTTCTCACACCATCGTCAGGACCATCCCGGGGTCGCGCAACACCGCACCGACGTCCGCCAGGAACCGCGAGCCCTGTTCTCCGTCCACCAGCCGGTGATCGAAGGACAGGCTCAGGGTCATGACCTGCCTGAGGGCTATTTCGCCGTTGTGTTCCCACGGTGTGGGGCGTACGGCACCTATGGACAAGATGGCAGCTTCGCCCGGGTTGAGGATGGGCGTGCCGGCGTCAATGCCAAAGACGCCAATATTGGTGATGGAAATGGTCCCATGCGACAAGTCTTCCGGTGTGCTCTTCCCCGCCCGGGCCGTCTCCGTCAACGATGCGAGCGCCTCCGACAGTTCGAGCAGTCCCATGTCCTGCGCGTCCTTGATGTTCGGCACCAACAGCCCACGCGGAGTGGCTGCGGCAATTCCCAGATTGACGTAGTGGAACTGCACAATTTCCTGGTTCGCGTCATCCCAGTGGGAATTGAGCGTGGGGTTGCGGCGCAGGGCGACGAGCAGGGCTTTAGCCACGAGGGTCAGCGGGGTCAGTTTGTGACCGGCAAACTCGCGGCTGGCCTTCAGGCGCTCCAACAGTTCCATGCCCGCGGTCACGTCTACAGTGAGGAACTCGGTGACGTGCGGTGCCGTGAACGCACTCGAAACCATCGCCGCGGCCGTGTACTTCCGCACGCCTTTGATGGGTGTCCGGGTTTCACGAACGCCCGACGGCGGCAGCGTCACGGCTGCTGCCGGCGGCACCGACGACGGTACGGCCTCAACACCGGGGGCCTTGTCGGCGAAGCCGCGGACGTCGTCGCGAGTGATGAGCCCTCCGTGTCCTGTGCCGGAGACCTCGTGCAGGTCCACTCCGAGGTCCTTGGCGAGCTTCCTGACGGGCGGCGTAGAACGCGGACGGTCGCCGTTGTGGACGGCCGGCGTCGGCGCAGCAGCGGCCGTGGCCGACGCGGCCGGTGCGGCTGGCGTCGGCGCATCAGTGGCCATGGCCGACGCGAAGACCCGCGGCCTGCGGACCGGATGCCCCTCGGGCTCCGGGGCAACGCCGTAGCCCACAAGGTTCGGTTCGCGGCGCGGTAGCGTCGGGGTTGGAGCCCCGCGTTCCACAGGCGAGGTCCCGCCGTCGTCCGCTGCCGCCGCGTCTTCTGCTTCGGCCGTGTCTTTCGCCGCGGCGGTATCTTCCGCCCCGGCGGTATCTTTCACTCCGGCCGCGTCTTCCACTTCAAACGAGACAATCGGCTTGCCAACTTCGACGACGGTTCCCGGCTGCTCGTGCAGGGCGGCGACTACTCCGGCGAATGGTGAGGGGATTTCGACGACGGCCTTGGCCGTCTCTACCTCGGCGATGATCTGGTTCAGCGCTACGGTGTCCCCCACATTGACCTTCCAGCTGAGGATCTCCGATTCCGTGAGTCCCTCGCCGAGGTCCGGCAGCCTGAATTCCTTGATCATGATGGCACTCATCCCTCCAGTCCGCTCAGTGAATTCGGCCGGCCCAGCGCCCGGTCCACGCCGTCCAGGATCCGGTCAAGATCCGGCAGGTGGTGCATTTCGAGCCTGGAGTATGGGTATGGCACGTCGAAGCCAGTGATGCGCACGGGTGCTTCTTCAAGGTAGTAGAAGCACCTCTCGGTGATGCTCGCGGCAATTTCCGCGCCGAGGCCGCCGTACTGCCCGGCCTCGTGGGTGATGACCAGTCGTCCGGTCTTGCGGACGGATGCCTCGATGACCGGGAAGTCAACCGGGGCTAGTGATCGGAGGTCGATGACTTCCACGGAGACGCCCTCATCCTTGGCTGCCAGGGCGGCGTCCCGGGCAGTCTTCACCAGCGGCCCGTAGGTCACCAGCGTGACGTCCTTGCCTTCCGTCACCACGCGGGCCCGTTCCATGGACAGTGCCGTGGAGATGTCCGCCGCCTCATCCACCTCACCCTTGTCGTGGTACCGGCGTTTCGGCTCGAAATACACCACGGGATCGTCACTGGCGATCGCCTGCTGGATCATTGTGTAGGCGTCCTGCGGATTGGACACACTGATCACACGCAGCCCGGAGGTGTGCGTGAAGTAGGCTTCCGGGGACTCGGAGTGGTGCTCCGGTGACCCAATACCGCCCCCAAAGGGGATCCGGATGGTGATGGGCATCTTCACTGAACCCATCGTGCGGTAGTGCAGCTTGGCCACCTGGCTAACGATCTGGTCGAACGCCGGGTAGACAAAGCCATCGAACTGGATCTCGCAAACAGGGCGGTAGCCGCGATAGGCGAGGCCCACGGCTGTGCCGACGATGCCGGATTCAGCCAACGGCGTGTCCACTACCCGATGCTTGCCGAAGTCCTTTTGAAGGCCGTCGGTTACCCGGAAGACGCCTCCGAGCATTCCGATGTCCTCACCGAGCAGCACCACCTTGGGGTCGTTTTCCAGTGCCTTGCGTAGTCCGGCGTTGATGGCGCGGGCAAAGGTGAGCTGTGACATCAGCGGACACCTCCTTCTTGTGTGCCTTCTGCCAATCCACTGCCTGATCCACCAGCGCCGGAACCGCTAAAGGAGGCGAGATAGCGCGAATAGTGGTCTTTCTGGCGTTCTATCCAGGAGTTCGGTGTGCTGTACACGTGCTCGAAAACGTCCATAGGCTGGGGATCCGGCAGGGTGATGCAACTATTGCGCAGATCAGCGCCCACCTGGTCCGCTTTGCGGTCGACGGCGGCAATTTGCTCCTCGGTCAAGGCACCTTTCGCTTCAAGCAGCGTTCGCAGGCGCTTGATCGGGTCCTTCGCTGCCCAGTCTTCCAGCTCGTTCGGATCACGGTACCGCGTGGGGTCGTCCGCCGTCGTATGCGGGCCCATCCGGTACGTGACCGCCTCGATGAAGGTGGGTCCGCCGCCTTTCCGCGCCCGGTCCAGGGCGATGCGGGTGGCGGCCATAACCGCCAGGACGTCGTTGCCGTCCACCCGCATACTAGGAATGCCGAAGCCCACGGCACGGTCTGCCAATTGGATGTGCGACTGCACGGTCACAGGCTCGGAGATGGCCCAATGGTTGTTCTGGCAGAAGAAGACGACGGGCGCTTGGAAGCTGGCTGCGAACACCAAGGACTCGTTGACGTCGCCCTGGCTGGTGGCCCCATCGCCGAAGTAGGTGATGGTGACGTTGTCCGACCCATCGTTCAGGATGCCCATGCCGTACCCCGCAGCATGCAGGGTCTGGGACCCAATAACGATTTGCGGTGTGGCCATCTTGATCCGATGGGGGTCCCAGCCGTAGAGGGCGTTGCCCCGCCAGGTCCGGACGATCTCTGTCAGCCGTGCTCCGCGGCAATAGGCGACGCCGCTCTCCCGGTAGCTGGGGAAGATGAAATCGTCGTCGCGCAATGCGCGCACTGATCCGATTTGGGAAGCTTCCTGGCCCAGCAGGGGTGGCCACAAAGCGAGTTCGCCCTGCCTTTGAAGTGCCGTGGCTTCCTTGTCGATGCGGCGGATGACCACCATATCTTCATACAAAGCTAGCAGTTGCTCGTCGCCAAGATCCTTGATCCAGACGTCGAACTCCGGCCGGTGGACGCGCTCCCCCTCGGGGCTGATCAGCTGGACCAGGTTCCCGCCGGTCCGCAGCGTGCTCCCTGTACCGTTTGCCGGACCTCCGTTGGTGGGGTGGCCGGGGCCCGTCTCTTCCGTCAACACAGTCGATCGCACCTTTTCACGTTGTTGTGCCGGTGAATCCGGGACTTGTGGTCCCTTGATCAGCCGACCACCAGGCGTCTTTGCCCTAGTTAATTGTGACCCTACTCACAATGCTCATTGGGTACAACCACTACAGTGATTCTTGAGCACAATGCCCTGTCTGATATGGCTGCACCGTGCTAATCTTGCGCAATATGCGAAGCTTGGATGGCCATCATGCACACTCTTGACGGGACTGACACTCGGCTCCTGTCTGCCATGGCGAAGGACCCGCGTGGAACCGTGGTTGCGCTTGCCCAGAGGCTGGGACTATCACGCAATACCGTCCAGGCGCGCGTGGCCCAACTGGAAAAGAAGCACGCGTTCCTGTCCTTTGAGCGGCGCATCAATCCCTCGGCACTGGGGTACCCGCTCATGGCATTCATCTCAGTCCACGTCCAACAACAAAAGCTGGGCCAGCTTTCAACGGATCTGGCGGGCATACCCGAGATTCTGGAGGGCTACGGGCTGACCGGCTCCGCAGACTTGTTCCTTCGGGTAGTGGCCGTGGATGCCGAAGACCTTTTCCGAATCAACGGGAAGATCCTGGCGTGCGACGGGGTGGAGCGCACCGATACCGCCTTGGCCATGGGAGAGTTGATCCCCTTCCGTGTACAGCCGCTCCTGGACCGGGGCCCGCGGAATCCCTAACCCGTCGCGGCAAGTGCCACGTTGACAGCTCCCCGTCGCGTCCATCTTCCTGTCGCGTCCCATCGCCGCGCAGCAGACACACGGCGTTAAGCTGTACCTGCATTGACGGCTGTGGGGATCCGATTGGCGCTCCCCCGAACTACAGGGCAGCGGGTTCGAGGGCTGCCGGGAAGGCCTGGCCATGAGCACCCCCAACGAGCCCCGCGAGCCCCGCGACTCCCGCGACGACGCAAAGGAACCCAACGATCCCGACAACGTTGCGGACACCGGCCAATACAGCACTGGCCCATACAGCACAGGCGAATACGGTCCGCCGGGGCCTTACGGCAGACCGTACGGCGCACCGTACCCGGCTCCGCGCAAGAGCAGAAAGGGACTGTGGATTGCTTTGGGCATCGTCGGCGGCGTAGTGGTGCTGGCTGTCATTGGTGTCCTGGTACTCGTCGGACTAATAGGCAACAGCACAGGCAAAGCGCGACAGACCGCCGACGACTTTACGAACCTGCTCATCAAGGGTCGAACGGACGAAGCCTACGACAAATACCTGGACCCGGCCCTCATGGAAAACCTGAGCCGGGAAGACTTCAACTCCGGCATAGCAAGCCTGGCACTCGACGATTCCTGCAAGGCGAACTACGGCATCATCAACGTCAGCTCGCAGAACGGCAACAACGCCGCGGACGTGGCCGGGGACCTTAACTGCTCGGGTAAGACCATTGACCTTGCCTATCGCTTTGAGGGGCGGGACCAGCTCAAGATGATGTCCATCCGTCTCCGTCCCAAGGCCTGATGCCGAAGAGGTAACTGTCCCAGGAGCCCATCCCCGACGCGCCAAAAAAATCTTCCATCCAGACCCATCCACCAGCGCGAACGGTCCGAATGACGTGTGAGAGCCCCGCCCGGGGCCTCGCAGGACGGCCGGCAGGGACCGGCCCCATTGGAAGGTTTGGACCAATGCGCACTTCCCCCAATCGCTTGATCGCCACCGTCTTCGGAGCCGTTTACCTCCTGGTCGGCGTCCTCGGCTTCTTTGTCACGGGAGGGACCAGCTTCTTTGCCACTGAAGGCGCCAACCTGATCATTTTCGCCGTGAACCCGTTGCACAACGTCATCCACCTGGCCATCGGTGCGGCCCTTCTTTACTCCGGCCTCAACGGCGTCACCCTGTCCAGGACAGTGAACTCGACCGTAGGCGCCGTCTACCTATTGGTAGGCATCCTTGGCCTGTTCCTGGTTGGCAGCCCGTTGAACATCATCGCCCTGAACGGAGCAGACAACGTCCTGCACCTGGCCAGCGCCGTTGTGCTGCTTGGTGTGGGCCTGTCCCAGGACAAAGTTCCGGCAACCGCCCGGGCATAGCAACCCGCTGCTGCCTCGGCAACCCGCTACAGTCTCGCCAAGCCCTGTCAGGGGCCGGAGCCAGCCGATAACCAACACGAAGGGACAGGAACCATGAAGGCCTCAGCACGGCCAACACTTCGCGCGGCAGCGCTGCTCTTCTTCTGTTTCGCCATCCTGGCCACCGGGATGGTTGAGTTGTCCATCGCCGCTGGCTACCTACTCGGTCCGGTATCCGGGACAGGCACCTCCGTTGCTGCCGGCGCCGCCGCCCTTGTTGCCGGAATTGGGTGTCTGGGATGGTCCCTCACGGGACTGCACAGGGGGTCCATCCCTTATCCCAGGGCAACGGTTCCAGCTCTCGCCGCAACGGCCGCCGTTCACGCGGCAGCCGTTGTTGGCGGCCTTTTCAAGGCCACACCCATTGTCGATGCCGGCCAACTGGCCGCCCTTGCGCTGTGCCTCATGGGTTTGGGCTCAGCCGGTTGGCTTGGCCGGCAGCCTTTGATCAACGACGGCGGCAGGAACAGCCAGCCAAGGACCGGGCGGCTCCTGGCAGCTGCCTTCGCTGCCGCCGTCGTTGTTTCTTCAGTAGCGACGCCGGGACTCGCGGCGTCCTTCGCGGGCCAGCGCGCAGTGCCGCACGGTGGCCACACACAACCGCCACCCGCCGTCGATCCGACCAGCGGCAACTCGGGCCGCCACCACCACTAACAACGGGAGTTTGTGTACAGCTCGTACCTTTTTGTTAGTGGTCCACGTTATTAGTGGTCCACGGCTTTTTCTGCGCCGACTCCGGTGAGTGACCGGACTTCCATTTCGGCTTGCTTGGCCGGGTCCTCCGCACGCTTGTCCAGGACGGTACCGAGGTAGCCAAGGAGGAAGGCCAACGGGATGGACACAATGCCAGGATTGCTCAGCGGGAAGAAGGCGAAGTTGGCCGCGGGGATCATCGAAGTCTTGGCGCCGGACACCACCGGGGAGAAGGCTATGAGGATAATCGCTGAAGCCAGGCCACCATACATGCTCCACACCGCTCCCCTCGTGGTGAACCGCCGCCAAAAGAGTGAGTAGACGATGGTGGGCAGATTGGCCGACGCCGCCACGGCGAATGCGAGCGCCACGAGGAATGCGACGTTCTGCCCGTTGGCGAAAATGCCGCCGAGGATTGCCAGGATACCGATCACCACCACCGTACGCCGAGCCACCTTCACTTCCGTTGCCGGGTCGGCGCCGCCCTTTGCGATGACGTTCGCGTAGATGTCGTGCGCAAAGGAGGCCGCGGCTGTGATGGTCAGGCCGGCAACGACGGCCAGAATCGTGGCGAAGGCCACCGCGGAGATAAAGCCAAGCAAGAGTGGCCCGCCCAAGTGGAAGGCCAGGAGCGGAGCAGCCGAGTTGACGCCGCCGGGGGCCGATTTGATGGTGTCGGCACCCACCAGCGCTGCGGCGCCATAACCCAGGACCAGCGTGAACAAATAGAACAGGCCGATTAGCCAGATGGACCAGACCACGGACTTGCGTGCTTCCTTGGCCGTCGGAACCGTGTAGAAGCGCATCAGTACGTGGGGCAATGCCGCCGTGCCGAGCACCAGGGCGAGTCCCAGCGACATGAAGTCGAGCTTGCTGGTGTCGCTCTTGCCGTACTGGAGGCCTGGGTTCAATACGTTCGGATTGTTCGCCGCTTCAGCGGCGGAACCAAGCAGGTTGGAAAGGTTGAAACCGTAGATGGACAGGACCCACAGCGTCATCACGGCGGCACCCGCGATCAGGAGCACGGCCTTGATGATCTGCACCCAGGTGGTGCCCTTCATCCCGCCGATAAGCACATACAGGATCATGAGGGCACCGACAACGATGATCACCAGTGACTGGCCGCCCCAATCACTGATGCCGAGCAGCAGCGAGATCAGGCTTCCCGCACCAGCCATCTGGGCCAGCAGGTAGAAGAAGCACACGGCTAGCGTGGACAGGGCTGCAGCAATCCGCACCGGGCGCTGGCGGAGGCGGAAGGAGAGCACATCCGCCATGGTGAACTTGCCAGTGTTGCGCAGCAGCTCTGCCACCAGCAGGAGCGCCACCAGCCAGGCAACCAGGAATCCGATGGAGTAGAGGAAGCCGTCGTAGCCGTTGATGGCGATGGCTCCGGTGATGCCCAGGAAGGACGCCGCAGAGAGGTAGTCTCCCGCGATCGCGGTTCCGTTCTGTGATCCGGTGAAGGAGCGCCCGGCGGCGTAGTAGTCAGCCGCGGTCTTGTTGTTCCGGCTGGCCCGGAACACAATCACCATGGTGACCAGCACGAACAGGGCGAAGATCCCCATGTTCAGCAGGGTGGTGTCCTTCAGGGCCGAGACGTTGACCATGGGTACCATGCCGCTCACCGCCCCTGCCTGGCTGCCGCGCCAGTCTGCATGTCATGCTCATGGCCCTCGATCTCCGTACGGATTTCCTGGGCAATGGGGTCAAGCCGGCGGTTGGAATAGCTGACGTACCAGGCTGTGATGCCAAAGGTCGAGACGAACTGCAGCAGGCCCAGGATGAGGCCTACGTTGACGTTCCCCCACACCTTGGTGGACATGAATCCCACCGCGTAGTCGGCCAACAGCACGTAGGCGAAGTACCAGAGCAGGAAGGCTACGGCCATTGGAAAGACAAAGCTGCGGTGACGCTTGCGCAGTTCCCGGAAGCGCGGCGTCTGCTGGACCTCTTGGAAGTCCACGGACACACCAGTGTCCGGCATGTGGGCGTCATTACCCATAATTCCTCCTGTAGTGAGAGACCACCGGCAGGGCCCGACGTACCATTCCAATCGCCCGCCAGTGTGATTGTGATCACTATTCATCGGACCGGGCCGTGGCTTCCAGAGCCCGCACGATCACCGTCGCCAAGCGGCCTCCGTCCTGCGCCCAACGGCAGGTCCAAGACCACGGAACACGCGGGAGGCTACGCTGGCCTCATGCCGGATTCACCACTACTAACGGGCGCGACCGTCATCGTGGCGATAGCCCTCGTGATCCTGGCGATCGCCGCCGTCGTCGGGGTTGGACTGAAGGTGATCCGCGCTTTCCGTGACCTGGGCAGCGACGCCGAACAAGCCACCTACCGGACACTGCATGCGGCATCGCGGGCGGGCAAATCCCTCCGTAATGGCCTGGAGCCGTCAGGCGCCGCAAGGGCGGGCCGCCAGTTGCGGTCCATCCTTGGCTGCGACGGCCTGGCTATCACTGACACCGACGGTGTCCTGGCCTGGGACGGCGGTGCCGAAGAACTGCGCCCGCACCTGATGGAGCTGGCGGCGGGACCGCTCGACGACGGTCACACGGCAGTGTTACCCGCCTCCGCCCTCCGCCACGCTCACCTCGCCCCGGCGACGGGGCCTACCGCCCCAAGCCCGGGCGGCACGGCGTCCGCGGATTTCGGAGCTGTCATCGCGCCGATCCGGGTAGGTTCACGGGTTGTCGGCTGCGTTGCCGCCTTCTCTGCCGTCAAGGCCGGATCCCCCGGTGCCGGGCTGGTCCGCGCCACAGGCGAGGTTGCCGATTGGGTTGCCGCCCAGGTTGAACTGGCCGAGCTGGACGCTTCCCGGAGGTTGTTGGTGGAAGCCGAAGTCCGTTCACTCCGAGCCCAGATCAGCCCGCACTTTATCTACAACTCCCTCAATGCGATTGCCTCGTTCATCAACACCGATCCTGCGCGGGCGAGGGAGCTGGTGGTCGAGTTCGCCGATTTCACGCGGTATTCATTCCGCCGGCACGGTGACTTCACCACCCTTGCGGAGGAACTGCGGTGCATCGACCGTTACCTGCTCCTGGAACGTGCCCGTTTCGGTGACCGGGTCCAGGTCAGCCTGCGGATTGCCCCGGAAGTGCTGGGCACCGTCATCCCCTTCCTGAGCCTGCAGCCGCTTGTGGAGAACGCCGTGCGGCACGGGCTCGAAGCCAAGGAAGGGCCCGGGCATATCACCATTTGCGCCAACGACTCCGGGGCTTTCGCCGAAGTCACCATCGAGGACGACGGCGTTGGCATGGATCCGGAAAAGCTTCGGGCAACGCTGGCAGGACACAACGACGGCGAACACGTTGGGCTCCGCAACGTCGATGCACGGCTGAGGCAGGTCTACGGCGACGATCACGGACTGGTCATCGAAACGGCACCGGGCGAAGGCACGTTGATCACCATGCGCGTCCCAAAGTCCCAGCCCGGCCACGACGCCTGAGCCTGACGCCCCGGCCGAGTGGGGGCCCGGCCCGAGTGGGGGCCAGGCCCGAGTGGTGGCCCGGCAACTGCCCCAGCTGCCCGGCGCTACGCTAGGACAATGATCAATGTGCTCGTCGCCGATGACGAGATTCCGGCAGTGGAAGAACTTGCCTTCCTCCTGGGCCGTGACGAACGGATCGGCACCATTTACCGCGCGTCCTCGGGCACCCAGGCCCTTCGCGCACTCGAAGCCGAACCGGTGGACGCCGTTTTCCTCGACATCCACATGCCCGTTGTCTCCGGGCTGGAAATCGCCCGGGCCATCGCCCGCAGTGGGCAACAGCCCGCCGTCGTCTTCGTCACCGCGGATGAGGACTGTGCGCTGGAGGCTTTTGAACTCGCTGCGGTGGATTACCTGCTCAAGCCCGTCAGGGCGGAACGGCTGGCCAAGTCCGTGAGCCGCATCTGTGAGCTCCGGGAAGGCAGGGACGCTCCGGAGATGATCACCGTCGACCAAGGCGGCACCACGCGCATGATCCGGCGCGACGACATCAGCTACGTGCAGGCGCAGGGCGACTACGCCCGGCTCCACACCGCCGAGGCCAGCTACCTCATCCGGGTTCCGTTGAGCGATTTGGAGCAGCAGTGGGCAGACGCCGGTTTCATCCGGATCCACCGGTCCTACCTGGTGTCGCTCAACCACGTCGGGAACATCAAGCTTGCCGCGACAGGCCCCAGCGTGCGCGTGGCCGGGACGGAACTACCCATTAGCCGCCGGCATTTGCCCGCGGTTCGGGAAAAGCTTGAGGCTACGCGCGTGCGGCCGCAACTATGACCCGCGTGAGGGTGACGGCTCCGAGGACCGCGGCGCGTCCAACCCCGCGATTGTCCGCGTCGTCGCCCGCGCTGGAATCCGAAGTTGGCCAGGTCTACGTCCGGTCCCTCATCCGTTCGCAACTTCGGCTCGCCGTGGTGGTGGCCTGCGGTTTCCTGGTGGTCTTGACTGCCTGCGGGCTGCTGATCGGCCTTGTGCCGGGAATCGCTGAGGCCGAGTTGCTTGGCGTCCCCTTCGCCTGGCTGCTGCTGGGGGCGGGCCTCTACCCCGTGATTGGCCTGAGCGCCTGGCTGTACAACCGGGCCGCTGCCCGGAACGAGGCGCGCTACCGCGACCTGGCCCAGGACGGGTGAGACTCCGGTGAGTCCCGCCGTCGGCATCGCCGCCTTTGTCCTGGTTTCCGTCGCGACGGCGGTTGTTGGGTTTTATGGGCTGCGCATCTCGCGCACTACCGGGGATTTTTACGTCGCTTCGCGGACCGTCCGGCCGTGGTGGAACGCCTCGGCGATCGGCGGCGAGTACCTCTCCGCGGCGAGCTTCCTGGGCGTTGCCGGGCTGATCCTGTTGTCCGGGACGGACGCCTTGTGGTTTCCGGTCGGTTATACGGCCGGGTACTTGATGCTGCTGCTTTTCGTTGCCGCGCCGCTCCGGCGCTCGGGCGCCTACACCATCCCGGATTTCACGGAGGCCAGGCTGGAATCCCGTGCGGTTCGGCGGGTCACGAGCCTTGTAGTGGTGGCTGTCGGGTGGCTCTACATCGTGCCGCAGCTGCACGGGGCCGCCCTGACCCTACGCATCACCACGGGGCTACCGTCCTGGCTGGGCTCGCTGGCCGTGGTCTCCGTGGTTTGCCTCACCGTGGTGGCGGGCGGCATGCGGTCCATCACGTTTGTGCAGGCGTTCCAGTACTGGCTGAAGCTGACAGCACTGGCCGTTCCGGTGGTCTTTGTGCTGTTGTCGCTGGCCGGGAACAACACCCCGCCGGTGGCTGACGCAGCATTGAACCCCACCTCGCTTCCGACTGCGGGCGCCTACCAAAACATATCCCTTATGGTGGCACTCTTGTTCGGCACGCTCGGACTGCCGCACGTGCTGGTGCGGTTCTACACGAATCCGGATGGCAGCTCTGCGCGGCGGACCACATTGATTGTGCTTGGGCTTTTGTCCGTGTTCTATTTGTTCCCCACCGTGTCCGGACTCGTGGGCCGAGTCTTCGCCCCGGAACTGGCCGACGGTGGCCGCGCCGACGCGCTGGTCCTGCTCCTTCCGGGACGGTTGGTGGGCGGTCCTGCCGGAGAACTCCTGTCCGCCCTGGTGGTGGCCGGAGCCTTCGCAGCGTTCCTCTCCACGACGTCAGGGTTGGTGGTCTCCTTGGCCGGCGTCATCAGCCAGGACGTCCTGGGCGGCAGCGTGGCTGGCTTCCGCCTGGCCGCGGTCCTGGCTGCCGTAGTGCCATTCGGCTTTTCCCTGGCCAGCGATTCCCTTGCCCTGGCCGGCAGCGTGGGCCTGGTTTTCGCCTTCACAGCCTCCACGATTTGTCCGGCACTCCTGCTTGGAATTTGGTGGCGGGGACTTACCGACGCCGGCGCCATAGCCGGAATGGCCACCGGCGCCTTGCTCTGCGGCGGGGCCATGGTGACGGGAACCGTCATGGGTTCGACGACGCCGGGCTGGCTGGCCCAGCCTGCAGCCTGGACAGTGCCTGCAGCCTTTGGGGTGATGGTCCTGGTTTCCCGCGCCACCAAACGGCGCGTGCCGGCATCCGTCACGAGGATCATGACCCGACTGCACGTGCCGGAACGAAAGCTGGCAACCGAACGCACCTTCGTGCCCGGGACCTCTGGGCGCTAGGGCGGCCTACCGCTTCTGGTTCACGGGGTGGACAATGGCCGCATGCCCGCGAACGCGGCGGAGCCGCTCCGGAGCCAAGGGCCGACCAACAACACCGGCGACGATCCCGCCGTCGCACCATCCGCCGTCGGGGGCGTCACGCCAGGGCAATCCGACGCCGCCCCTTCAGCTACCGTCCGCGCCCAGCTTCTTGCTACTGAGCACTGGAGCCTACTGGCCTCACGGAGCACTGCTCAAGGCGAGGTGCTCACCCGGATCAGCATGTTCCTGACTTTCACTTCGGCAAGTCTCCTGAGCTTGGCCTTGGTAGGACAGGCAACACGGTTCACTGACTCGTTCATGGCGTTCGCCATCACCATTTTGTTTGTGGACGTTGCCATCGGCCTCCTGACGCAACTGCGTGTCATGAACGTAGCCCTCGAGGACCTGATGTACGTCGTGGCAATGAATCGGCTACGCGCCGCTTACCTGGATCTGGACCCGGGGCTCGCACGCTACTTTATGGCCGGCGTCCACGATGACCAGTCCGGGTCGCGCACCACGTACGACTTCTTCGAGCGACGCAGCACGTTCAGCCACGTGGCGGGAAGCAGCATGATCTTCATGAACGCAGCCAATTCGGTCTTGATCGCGTTACTGGCCGGGACTATATGGTGGGCTGTTGGTGCGCCGCTGGGCGTCTGCATCCTGCTGGGGTCCCTGCTGGGTGCGGCGTTCCTCGTTGCGTGTGCCGTGTCCGGCTACCGGAACTATCGCGCAACGTGGAACACGTTCAGCCCGGTCTCCCCCACGCCCACGCCGGATTCCGAGCGGTAGCGCGGCGCCAGTTCAGCAGATGGCCGGCCCTGTCGGCCAGCTTCAGTCGATGGCAGCCATGAGTTCCACGACGCGGTCAAGGAACGCATCCACCTGCGTCTCCTCATAACCATCCTGGCCCTTCGCCGCGCGGAAAACGGCGCGACGGACCGTGTCCACACTCATCGCCTGATCCTCTTCCAGATAGCCGATGAGCTGGCGGCAGAGGCGATCCACGTCCACGGTGTTGTAGCTCCGCGCGTTCCTCTTGGCGGGGCGCCGGAAGCGTTCGCCGTCCGGCCGGTGCAGGCGCCCACGCAGGACACCGGACAGCTTTCCAATCTGGCGCAACCAGGCATCCTCGCCGTGGAGGGCGATGAGCTCGTCCCGTTCCCGGCGGGCAAAAGCGTCTTCAAGGCGATCCAGTGCTGCGTCTACCGCAACGGCGTCGTATCCGCCCTTTACGGGATCGAAGGAAACCGTACGGACGTCAACACTTCCGATCGTATGCTCGGCACCGGCGGGGGACTCGAAGGAAACCCGGGCTCGCTTGAGGAAATGGTCCACCTGCTTGGCGTTGTAGCCATAGCGGCTGCGTTCCACCCGCTCGAATGACGCGGGAATCTGGCGTCGGCTGTCCACTGACACTGCTAGTCCTTCATTGCTTGTCGGCTGGCGATGCTCCGATCCAGCCTAGGGTTTCAAACACCTGAGAAAAGAGAGAACACCACAAACGACACAGGCGCCGCGAACACTATGGAGTCCAGACGGTCCATCACGCCTCCGTGCCCCGGCAGGATGCTGCTCATGTCCTTGACGCGCAGCTCTCGCTTGACCATGGACTCCGCCAGGTCTCCGGCGGTTGCAGCAGCCACCATGGCCACGGCAAGGACCAAGCCGAACCACCACGGCTTGTCCAGGAAGATCAGGCAGGCAAGGACTCCAATCAGCGCCGCGCCCGCCACCGAGCCGGCAAAGCCTTCCCACGATTTCTTGGGGCTGATTTTCGGAGCCATTGGATGCTTGCCGAAGATCGATCCTACGAGGTAGCCGAAGGTGTCGTTGGAGACGACCAAAAGAAGCATCGCCGCGGTCTGCCAGGCGCCTTCCGGGACCCTGCCATCAGGCCAGAAACCAACGGGAGTAGCCCCGGACACGGCGTGCAGGGGAAGCAGCGCGAAGCTGATGAGGAAAGGAACCCACGCCAGCGTGAAAACCCCTGCAAAGATGCTGCGGGGTGCCCCTGCTGCGCCTTCAATGGTCCGCCAAAGCATAACCGCAGCCGAGCTCAGCAACAGGGCAAAGAGCTGGCTCTCCTGTCCGCCGAAGTACGCCGCCAAGGGAATCGCCACCGTGCCGGTCATAACAGGCACGATCGGAAGGGTGGTCCCCCTCCCCTGCAACGCCCTGAAAATCTCCCACACGCCAAACACCGTGAAAGCGGTGGTCAGGAGAACGAAGCCCAGGGGCAGCAGCACCAGCCCGCCGAGTACCACAACCAGCATGGAAAGCCCGACGCCGACAGCCGCCGGCAGGTTCCGTCCCGCCTTGGGCGTTGGGTTGCTTTGTGCCTTGGCCTGGGGCGACTTCCGGCGACCGTTCCGGCCAGCCCCGGGAGCAGCGCCGTCTCCGGGCTGTCCCGGCGTGGCAGGCGCGGGCGCAGACTCAGCGGGGTTCATCAGACCTCGAGGAGCTCGGCTTCCTTGCGCTTGAGCAGTTCGTCGATGCTCTCGACGTGCGCCTTGGTGATGGCGTCCAGTTCGCGCTCACCGCGGGCGCCTTCGTCCTCGCCGGCCTCGCCATCCTTGACGAGCTTGTCCAGGGAGTCCTTGGCCTTGCGGCGAATGCTGCGGATGGATACCTTGGCGTCCTCGCCCTTGCCCTTGACGATCTTCACGTATTCCTTGCGGCGTTCCTGGGTGAGTTCCGGGATCACGACGCGGATCACGTTGCCGTCGTTGGAGGGGTTGGCGCCTACCTCGGAGTCGCTCAGCGCCTTTTCGATGTCGCGAAGAGCAGACTTGTCGTAGGGGGTGATGAGGATGGTGCGAGCGTCCGGCACTGCAAACGAGGCAAGCTGCTGAAGGGGCGTCGGAGTGCCGTAGTACTCCACGATCACCTTGCTGTAGAGGCCCGGGTTTGCGCGGCCGGTGCGAATGGATGCGAAGTCTTCCTTGGCCACCTCAACAGCCTTGTCCATCTTCTCCCCGGCTTCAAGCAGGGTCTCTTCGATCACGGTGTCTCCTATGTATTAGTCGTTCCCGGCGTTGCCGTCACGGGTGAGCGGTCAGGATCCGCGCCAAGCGGAAAGGGTCTGGATTCATCCTAGCGGTGCTAGGGCGTAACCAGCGTTCCGAGGCGTTCGCCGAGGATGGCGCGCGTGACGTTGCCTTCACCCTCCATGCCAAATACCACCATGGACAGGTTGTTGTCCTTGCACATCGTCATGGCGGTCTGGTCCATGACGCGAATGTCACGGCGGAGCGCGTCGTCGTAGCTCAGCACATCAAGCTTCTCTGCGTCGGGGTTCTTCTTGGGGTCCGCGGTGTAGACACCGTCGACGCCGCTCTTGGCCATCAGCACAACATCGGCGTGGACTTCAAGCGCACGCTGTGCGGCCACGGTGTCAGTGGAGAAGTAAGGAAGACCTGCACCGGCACCGAAAATCACCACGCGGCCCTTTTCCATGTGGCGGATCGCGCGGCGGGGAATGTAGGCCTCAGCCACCTGGCCCATGGTGATGGCACTCTGCACGCGGGTTTCCACTCCCGCCTGCTCCAGGAAGTCCTGAAGGGCGAGGCAGTTCATGACGGTGCCGAGCATGCCCATGTAGTCTGCGCGGGAGCGGTCCATGCCGCTCTGGGACAGTTCTGCGCCACGGAAGAAGTTTCCACCGCCAACCACAATGGCAACTTCCACTTCCGCTACGGCAGCGGCGATTTGCTTGGCAATCGCACGGACGGTCTCCGGGTCCACCCCGAGCTTGCCGCCGCCGATGACCTCCCCTGAAAGCTTCAAAAGCACACGGCGCCGGTTTTTGCCAGGTTGGATTGCAGTATTGACGGTTTCCATGGTGCCTTCCCCTTGGTGGACTCGGAGCTAGATTATCGTGCTGTCAGCTGTTCGCGCTGGGCCGCGGGCGATTCACCGCCCGGCCCCGCGCATGCAAAAGGGGCGGCCACTCGTGGTGGCCACCCCTTTTCATGTGGTACTAGTTTCCGACGCGGAAACGAGCGACTGCAGTTGCCTTGACGCCGGCCTCTTCGAGGACCTGGGCCACGGTCTTCTTGGCATCCTTGGCGAATGCCTGGTCGAGCAGAACCTCGCCCTTGTAGAAGCCGGTCACGCGGCCTTCCACAATCTTCGGCAGGGCAGCCTCAGGCTTGCCCTCGGCCTTGGCGGTCTCCTCAGCGATGCGGCGCTCGGACTCAACGAGTTCTGCCGGCACGTCTTCGCGGGTCAGATAGTTCGGTGCCATGGCAGCCACGTGAACAGCGACGTCGTGGGCAGCGGTCGCAGCGGCTTCGCCTTCACCGTCGACGGCGAACAGAACGCCGACCTGGGCCGGGAGGTCCTTGGAGGTCTTGTGCAGGTAGGCGTCTACGGTGGCACCCTCAATGCGGGCGATGCGGCGGACGACAACCTTCTCGCCCAGGACGGCGCCTTCTTCGACGACGACCTCGGACAGCGGCTTTCCCTCGACCTCGGTGGCCAGGAGGGTCTCAAGGTCGGCAGCACCGGACTCGACGGCGACGGCCAGGACCGTGTCAGCGAGCTGGATGAACTTGTCAGCCTTGGCAACGAAGTCGGTCTCGCAGTTGACCTCGATCATGACGCCCACGCCGTTGGTGACTTTGGCGGCAACCAAGCCCTCGGCGGTGGAGCGGCCTTCGCGCTTGGTAGCGCCCTTCAGGCCCTTGATGCGAATGATCTCAATGGCCTTCTCGGCGTCGCCGTTGGCCTCGTCCAGCGCCTTCTTGACGTCCATCATGCCCGCGCCCGTGCGCTCGCGCAGAGCCTTGATGTCAGCAGCAGTGTAGTTCGCCATGTGAACCCCTCTGTCTAGAAATATTTGTGTTTACGGACCGACAGGACGGTTGCCCACCTGGTGGGCAACCATCCTGTCAGGGGCCCCGCGACCGGAAACCGGCACGGGGAACGTCCAGATTTACTTGGCTTCGGCTTCGCCTTCGGTGCCTTCGGCTGCAGCCGGAGCCTCGGCAGCCTTGTTGCCTTCGAGGAGCTCGCGCTCCCACTCGGCCAGCGGCTCTTCCGTGGTCTCTTCGGTGCCCGCGGCGCGGTTGTTGCGGGCAATGAGGCCCTCAGCAACAGCGTCTGCCACCACGCGGGTGAGCAGGTTCACGGAGCGGATGGCGTCGTCGTTACCCGGGATCGGGAAGTCGACTTCGTCCGGGTCGCAGTTGGTGTCGAGGATAGCCACAACCGGGATGTTCAGCTTCTTGGCTTCGTCAACTGCGAGGTGTTCCTTCTTGGTGTCAACAACCCAGAGGACAGACGGAGTCTTGGTGAGGTTGCGGATACCGCCCAGGTTCGCCTCGAGCTTGCCCAGTTCGCGCTTGAGGAGCAGCAGCTCCTTCTTGGTGTAACCGGAACCGGCGACGTCGTCGAAGTTGATCTCTTCGAGTTCCTTCATGCGCTGGATGCGCTTGGCAACGGTGGAGAAGTTGGTCAGCATACCGCCCAGCCAGCGCTGGTTCACGTAGGGCTGGCCCACGCGGGTTGCCTGCTCGGCGATAGCTTCCTGAGCCTGCTTCTTGGTACCGACGAACAGGACGGTGCCGCCGTGGGCAACCGTAGCCTTGACAAATTCGTAGGCGCGGTCGATGTAGGACAGCGACTGCTGGAGGTCAATGATGTAGATGCCGTTGCGCTCCGTAAAGATGAAGCGCTTCATCTTCGGGTTCCAACGACGGGTCTGGTGTCCAAAGTGGACGCCGCTGTCAAGCAGCTGGCGCATGGTTACGACGGGCATGCCGACGCTCCTTCCGGCAGGTCACTCATGAGAAAGCCCTGGGGACCTTCTTACCCTGCCACTAGTTGACGGTTGATTAGCGTGGCCCGGAGGGGCCGTGCTCCTGGCATCCATTGCCCTCTTCCAGCAGGTTTCCCCGCAGGACCGCAAGAGGCGCAATCCTTCCCGCACACGGCAAGTGACATGTGAAGGATGGGCTGGATACGCGAAGTCAGCTTGGAACCCACACGCAATCACAACAGCATGTGGGCACAGCAAACTGCAGGATCAAGTGTACTACAGCGGGTCGCCCCCAAAGACCGGCTGCCAGGTCGGCGGAACACCGGAACAGACCGGTTTTCCACATAGGCCGGCCACCCCATTCCTGGGGATAGAGGCAGGTCCGAAGACTGGCCCTGTGAAGATTCCCAGTCTCTCAGCCGCCGGGCTCCTGCTTGCAGGAGCGCTTAGCTTCTCGTTCAGCTCACCTGTGCCGGACACCAAGGGCAGCTCCGAGGCGGACCACACGCAAAGCAAACCACAATCGGAATACGGCTGGTCATGGCCACTCTCCCCCAAGCCCAAGGTGCTCCAGCACTTCGACCCGCCGCCCAAGCCGTGGCTGAGCGGACACCGGGGCGTCGACCTGATGGCATCGGGCGACGGCACCGAGGTACTAGCTCCCGAGTCCGGAACGGTCTCCTTCGAGGGCGTCGTTGTGGACCGTCCCGTGATCACAGTGGATCATGGCTCTGGCCTCCGGAGCAGCTTTGAGCCGGTAGCCACCACGCTCGAGGCCGGCGCGCGGGTAGAGAAGGGCCAGGTAATCGGCACCGTCCAAGGTGGCCACTGCCCAACAGACGTATGCCTGCACTGGGGCGTGCGCCGGGGTGTCCAATACGTCAACCCGTTGTCGTTTGTCCTGGATATGCGCCCTTCCGTGCTGCTTCCCCTGGAACCTACACGATGGCAGACACGCCCGTGATAGCCCGGCCAGTCACCAAGGCATTGACTTCATACGTTCCCTCGTAGGAGTAGACGGCTTCAGCATCAGCAAAGATCTTGGCCATGCCGTAGTCGGTCACGATGCCGTTTCCACCGAGGATGCTCCGGCCCAAGGCAACACTCTCCCGCATCCGCGCTGTAGTGAACGCCTTGGCCAAGGCGGACTGTTCGTCTTTGGCTTCACCGGCGTCTTCCAACTGGGACAACCGCACCATCATGCCCATCGAGCTCACGGCATTTCCGAGAATCTGCACTAACTGCTCCTGCACAAGCTGGAACGATGCCAGCGGTCGGCCGAACTGAAACCGCTCCACCGCGTATCGCCGAGCGACGTCGAATGCTGCCAACTGCTGGCCAACCGCCTGCCATGCGACAGCCAGGCGCGTAACCTTGAGGACCTTATTGACGTCGCGGAAGCTGTTGGCGCCTGCGAGCTTGAAGAAACCAGGGACACGAACGTTATCCAAGGTGATGTCGGCGTTCTGCACCGTCCTCAGCGAAATCTTGTTCTCTATCTTTGTCGCCCCATAGCCGGGAAGCGAGGTATCGACAAGGAAGCCCTTCACCTGGTTATCAGCGACGTCGCGGGCATAGATGACCACCCAATCTGCGAACGTGGCATTGCCGATCCAGCGCTTGGCTCCGCTGAGGATCCAGGCGTCGCCGTCCCACCGGGCGGTGGTCCGTGTCCCACCGGCGACATCGGAACCTCCAAGGGGTTCAGTGAGACCAAAGGCACCAACTTTTCGGAGCGCATAGATGTCCGGAAGCCAGGCCTCCTTCTGCTCCTCGGACGCCAGGGCTTCAATCGATCCGGTGAAGAGCCCGTCGTGGACCCCCATAAACGTGGCAATGGAGGTGTCGGCACGGGTCACTTCGGCGTGCACCAAGCCTGCGAAGAGGCTTGAGTAGCCTTGGCGGCGCACCGGACTGACGAGGTCGATTTCCGCGAGCTTAGGGATGAGGTCCATAGGAAACTCGGCGCGGTTCCAGCAGTCCACCGCAATCGGCTGCACTTCGCGGGCCAGGAACTGGCGGACTTCCGCAAGGCGATCCCGCTCCTTGGACGTCAGCAATTGTTCGAAGGCGTAGAAATCTCCATCCGCATAGGGAAGGTTTTCTGTATCGATGGCTGCCTGGGACATATCGCTCCTTTGAGTGCACCCTGACGTTGCTGCCGGGACTTTTGTTACCGACGGGTAGATTAAGTTACCGATGAGTAACATAGCTCAGGTGCGGTTACGGGCGCAATGGTTCCGCCCAACACGTGACGCAAAAATGCAGAAGGGCCGAGGATGACTGACTGTCATCCTCGGCCCTGCCGGAGGAAATGTTCTGGAGGAAATGTGTAGGGCTACTCGGACTTGAACCGAGGACCTTAGGATTATGAGTCCCGCGCTCTAACCAGCTGAGCTATAGCCCCGTGCAGACCGATCCCCCAGGGTGAATCTGGGTTATCGGACTAAAAACACTTTAGACATACTAACGGCTCGCTGGACCCTGCATGTACGCACTGAACCCGTCGCTGGCCTCGCCTCTGCCTAGAGAACCTTGTCCTCGTAACTGGCGCCCCTGTAGAGGTCCTCAAAAGTCTGCAGCGTGCCCTCAATGCTGTGGGGTTCCACCATGGCGCGGCTGGCCTTCCCCATCGAGGCCAGCTCTTCGGTCGGAAGTTCAAACATCAGGGTCAGCTTCGCCGCCAGCTCGTCGCTGTTGTTCGGCGTGAACAGGTAGCCATTTTCGCCGTCGCGAACCAGGTGCGGGAGCGCCATGGCGTTGGCCAGCAGCACCGGCGTGGATGCAGACATTGCCTCAAGGGTGACCAGTGACTGCAGTTCCGCGGTGCCGGGCATGCAGAAGACGTCGGCACGGATGTAGGCCTCCCGCAGCTCTTCATCGCTTGCCAGGCCCAGGAATTTGACGCGCTCCTTGAGGCCGAGCCGGGCTACCTGGGCCTCGAGTGCAGGCCGGACCTCGCCTCCGCCCACGATTTCCAGGTGGATGTCCAGTGCGGACGGGGTCTTGGCTATGGCATCGATCAGGACGTCCACGTGTTTTTCCTCGGCCAGCCGGCCGGCGAAGAGGACCGTGGGATGGGCCGCCTTTTCAATCTGCTCGTCCGCCCCCAATTCGTAGGCTGCGGAGTCGATGCCGTTGGAGAGCGGAAGGACCTTGGGAAGGAATGCATGCTGGTGCATGGCCTTGGCAGCGAGCGGGGTGGGCGTTGTGACAACATCGGCCTGGCCCATGACCTTGCCCATGTCCTTCCAGGAGATGCGGCCAATGATGTCCTTGAACCATTGCGGGAATGGCAGGAAGGGATTCAGGTTCTCCGGCATGAAGTGATTGGTTGCGATGATCCTGACGCCACGCTTCACGGCCTCGTAGAGCACGTGCTCGCCGATCATGTAGTGGCTCTGGATGTGAACCACGTCCGGCTGGACCTTGTCGAAGAGGAGCTTGATCTCTTTCTTGATCTCCCAAGGGAAGCAGATCCGGAAATACTCGTGCGTGGGAACGGAATGGGAGCGGAGGCGGTGAACCGTGGCCTCCTGGCGGAATTCGGTGAAGCTCTTGCCCTTGTCCGTCCTGCCGGCGAGGACATGGACGTTGTGCCCGCGTGCCGTCATTCCCTTGGCCAGCCGGTATCCGAACTGGGCGGCGCCGTTTACGTGTGGCGGATACGTGTCCGCCGCAATCAGGATAGTGAGGGGTTTATTGCTGTCGGGAATGGTCACGTAGAGAACTCCTGATTGTCACGGTGCGAACATCGCTGTGCGATCAGCGCTGTGGTGTCGTCGCCGGTAGCCGGACCTGCGGTGTGCGCAAGCCGGGTAATGCAATTGCCCTAGCTCCTCCTCCCGGAAGCCGGCTTGGCGTCTTTGCGCCGCTTGCTGACCTCGGGGTGGTGACGGCTGAGGGCAATTACCCCAACGATAGCAAGGGTTGCGGCGGTACCCATGGCAATCGCCGTCACAGCCTGCACATCGGGACGCAGCTCACCAAGGATGGCGATGCCGATGGCAATTCCCACTATGGGATCAATCACAGTAAGTCCGGCGATGACCAAGTCCGGTGGACCAGTGGAGTAGGCGCTCTGCACAAACCAGGAACCGAGTCCACCCGCAGCAGCGATCGCGAGCACGGTATACCACTGGACATTCAGCAGGAACAGGCCGTTAGGGTCCAGGAGGTGCTTACCGATGGTTCGGGTCAGGACGGCCACAAATCCAAACAACACCCCGGCCCCCAGGATGTAGACAAACGCGCTCATCCGGTGCTTGAACACTGCCGCCAACGTGCCAAACAGCCCTACCGCGAGGGTCAGCAGCAGGACGATGGTCAGTTCGTCGCTGGCGCTGACGTGGTGGTTTTCCTCTGTGACGTTGACTGCAAGGAGCACAAAAAGCGCTGACCCTGTGACGCAGGCACAGATGGCTACCACCGTAGCCCGGTTGATTGTCAGTCCTTGGTCCTTGGTGTTGACCACTGTTGTGATGACCAGGGCGATCGCGCCGATGGGTTGCACCACCGTGAGGGGCGCAGTCACAAGGGCAACCGAGTTCATGGCCATGCCGCTGATCAATAGCAGCAGTCCAAACACCCAACGGGGATTACGCAGCAGGCGGAGGAATCCGTTGGAGCTCAGCGCCAGGCCGCCGGTGTCGGCTTTGACCGCGCTGCCCTGTCGCTGCGCCCCAAAGGCCAGGCAGAAGGCGCCCATGACCGCCAGGAAAACGGCAAGCCAGACCATCAGGTGGCTCCGCCGTCGTTGTTCAGGGGTTGGCCGCCGTTTCGGAGTCCGCGGCCTTTCCGGACGATAGCCCAAAAGTAGTTGTAAGCGGCCACCCAGTGTCCCAGCAGGCCAAGCCCCAGGAAGATCCAGGCAGCTACGAAGTACACCTCAGTCAGAGGCACGGAGAGCTTGGACAGCACAAGCAACGGCGTTCCGGCCAGCAAGAGCGCTGTCCGAATCTTGCCGATCCTGCTGACGGGAAGGTCCGGATGGCTGTGGAAATACAGCAGGGAAGCCGTGGCCAGGATGGCGTCCGGGATGACGAGGGCTGCGAGGTACCACCACTGAACCACACCGGCGATTGCAAGTGTCACGGCAACGGCTATGAGGGCGAGCCTGTCGGCCATCGGGTCCAGGATCCGGCCCAGCTTGGACGTCTGGTTGAAGCGCCTGGCAATGTAGCCATCCACCCAGTCGGTGCTGCCCATGACTGCCAAAACCAGCACTGCGTAACCGTACTCTTTCTGGCTGAGCACCAGCCAGACGAACAGCGGAACGCCCATAAAACGCAACACCGTCAGCAGGTTTGGGACCGTGAAGACCAGGTCATGGTCGACCTGTGGCTGGCCGGGCCGGGCTCCGGCGCCGATGAATCTCACGTGTCCCCCTTCCTTCTCCTGGCGGTGCGAATGAGTGATGGCCCTGACAATCAGGCGCCGTGCAGTTTTCGGTGTGCAGTGGCTGATAGCCGGATCACCGGCCATCCCCTACTTCCTGAGGAGCCTGCGGAGGACAACGACGACGACCGTTGCCGATGCGGCGAAGGCCGCGAGGGCCTTCCAGCGGTCAGCGACGCGCTGCGCGAAGTCGGGCGGAAAGGCATCCCCAGCGGCGGCCAGCCTGGCAGCCGCGAATGTCCTGGCGCTTTCGACCAGCCGCTGGGCGTCCTTCAGCAGGGCCTCGCCCTGGGTCTTCGCATCCAACTGGACGCCAAGCTCGTCGCGGATTTCCGTCAGGTGCGTCCGCCGCCGTCCAAGGCGCTCCAGGAGTTCCTCCTCCGTCGGCGCCGGGCCCGTCTTGCCAAGCACTTCATCCTCATGTGCGGCCTTGGCGGCCTTCTCCGCCTTGGCTTGGGCGGCTTTTGCTTCCTTGGCCGCCTTGGCGGCAAGGGCCTGGGGTGAGTTGGGATCCAGGATCGCGGCGTCGAAGGAGCTGCCTTCCTTGACGATTCCCAGATCGTGCTTGAGGCCACGAATTGCCTTCTCGGGGATCATCGGCATGGCCTGCTTGAACTTCACGGTGCCGGTGAGGGCTCCGACGGCCACGATCAGCAGGAAAACTGCGCCGACCACAAGCGCCGCGAGCCAGCCCGGCATCACAGTGGCCAAGCCCAGGATCGCTGCCACGATCAGTGCCACCACCAGGAACGAAAGGAACACTACGGCGATGCCCAGGGCCGCACCGGCGACCCCCAGGTGCTTGCCCTTGTCTTTGAGCTCTGCCTTCGCGAGGCTGACCTCGTCGTTGAGCTGCCGAGGTAGGAGGCCAATGGCGAGCTTCACGTTCTCCGGCAAGTCCGAGAGGCGGGGGCTGGGGTTTGTTCGGCTGCTGTGACGTCCGGTCATCGGTTCCGCCTACCTGCTTCCTTGACGCGTGATTCGGCATAGGTGCGGCACGGCTACGGCTCCCCGAACGCGCCTGTCCACCAAACTACCATTCAGGCTTCGGACAACCTTCAGGGAACCAGCGGTGGCGCGCCCTGCAACGCTGTAAAAATATGATTCTTGGGCCCTAGGATGGGTGATCGTGACCACTGCCTCCAATCCGGGTGATGCCCTGAGCCGACGACGACGAATCCTCTACATCCTTCTCCTTGGCGCCCTGACCGCGCTCGGCCCATTCACTGTGGATCTCTACCTGCCGGCCTTCCCGGCGCTGGAGGAAAGCTTCAAAGTGTCCGCCGCCGCGATCCAGCTCACCCTCACTGGAACCACCATCGGCTTCGCCCTGGGCCAGTTGGTTGTTGGCCCGTTCAGCGATGCCTTTGGTCGCCGCGGACCCTTGATCCTTGCCACGGCCGTGCACATCCTGTCGTCCCTGGGCGCCGCCTTGTCCCCCGACATCACGACACTTTCGGTGTTCCGTGTTCTTATGGGCGTGGGTGCGGCAGGCGGCGGTGTGGTGGCGATGGCGATGGTCCGCGATCTCTTCAGCGGCTATGCGATGGTGCGGATGTTTTCACGCATGTCGCTCGTCAGCGGACTCGCGCCCATCCTGGCACCAGTGATTGGCTCGCAATTGCTCCTCATCATGCCCTGGCCCGGAATCTTTTTCGTCCTTGCGGGATACGGCACGCTGGTCTTCATTGCGGCGATGTTCCTCATCCGGGAAACGTTTCCGGCTGCGTTGCGCCGCAATTCAGGCACGACGGCGGCCCAGCGCTACCGCGTTTTGCTCACCGACCGTGTTTTCGTCGGAATGCTTCTGGTAGGCGGCTTCAACGTCGGCGGACTCTTCGCCTACCTGTCGGCGTCGTCGTTCCTTTTCCAGCAGGTCCACGGTTTCTCCCCGCAGGAGTATGGCCTGCTGTTTGGCATCAATTCCCTTGCCATTGTTGCCGGGGTCCAGATCGGCTCGCGGTTGATCAAGGTGGTCCCACCACAGTGGATCCTAGCGACCACCACACTCTGGATGCTCACCATGGGCGCGGTAATGATCGGCCTGGAGATGGCCGGAGCCGGCCTTTGGGGCATTCTGGTGCCGCTGTGGTTCTACATCCTGGGCGTCGGGCTCACCTTTCCCTGCGTCCAGGTGCTTGCCTTGTCCGGGCACAGTGCCCAGGCTGGAACAGCGGCCTCGCTGTTGGGTGCCTCAACGTTCCTGATGGCGGGTATCATCTCCCCCATCGTTGGCTGGTTGGGGGTTTCCTCCGCGACTCCGATGGCCACTGTCCAGGCGGCGTGCATGGTTGCCGCGATCTCAGCCCTGTGGCTGGTTGTCCGTCCCCGAACTGTTCCATCCATCCACTGAAATGGCCCATAGCAAAACCCCAGGCGATCCGCCCCTGCAAATAAGCGCAAACCGTCCCGAAACGGCCGGGGACTCTTTCTGGGTGCCGTGCTGGGCGGCGTCATCGGCTTCTTGCTGGGCCGCGCGGCAGGCAACCCGGCTTTCGGCGCGGTCCTTGGCGCCGTCGTCGGGTCCGCCCTGCTCTACCGGGTCAATCCAGGCCCCTGGAAGCGAAAGTAGGCACAGGGATAAGCCCGCCCGCGTGCCCTGTTGCCTGTCCAGCCCCGGAGATACAGTTATTGTGTGCCTCACAGGCAGGACCGCACCCCGCTCCCCGCCGCATGGCAGCGCATCGATGAAGGGATCCTGCCCATGTGGTGGGACAGGCTGTGCTCTGTGACCAGTCCGCAATCGGCTGCCCTGTACGCAGCGGGGCTCTTTACGGAGGATCGTCGGCGGCCCATCGCGCAATGGTTCAATCCCGCGGCCGACGCAGCACTCCTTGTTGCACCCGAGACATCCCCCGAATGGCCAGTCCAGCGTTTTGGAATCTTCTACGCTCCCCCGGGCAGCGGCTTTACGCGGGTGTATTCCGCGCCACATGAGTGGCATCCCCGCGAACCGAGGAAGTCCCCCACTGAGGAAGAGGCGTTCCAGGCCGCAGTGGCCGAAGCCGTTCGCTTCCTCCAAGTGGAGATGGATTTCGTATAGCAGCCCTATTTGCAATAAAAAATGGGCCCCGCAGCCGGTGAATTCCGGTTGCGGGGCCCTGACGCTCCTCCGACTGGACTTGAACCAGTAACCCTTCGATTAACAGTCGAATGCTCTGCCAATTGAGCTACGGAGGAATGAAGCAGGTATGACTTTAGCAAAGGAATTCCGCGAAAGTGAAATCGAGGCTTGCTTCGCCAGAGGTCTCGCGAAATACCCCCGCCGGGTATGAAAAATCCCCGCCAAGAAATGCCTTGACGGGGATTGTGAGCTCCTCCGACTGGACTTGAACCAGTAACCCTTCGATTAACAGTCGAATGCTCTGCCAATTGAGCTACGGAGGAATGCAGCGCGTTCTAGCCTAACAAAGCCGCGCCACGAAGTGAAATCGAGCCCGAAGCTACTCCTGGCGGAGGGCCCGGCGCTCCATCTCGAGCATCATGAGCTCACGATTGAGCCGCTGGAATTCCTCGGGGTGTGCAGCAGCATCCAGTCGTTGCAGTTGCCCCATCTTGTCGGCCTTGACCCGGGTGATCTGCAGCTCAAAAAGCCGTGCCATGATGTCGCGGCAGTACCGCTGCATCGCCTCCGGTGTATTCGCGGGAAGTGGCACGACGGCGAGTTCGGACACCAGCGGCCGGAGCGGTTCGGGAACCTTCCGGCCGACGGCTTCCACCCAAGCGACAGGATCCGCGGCAGCAGCAAGCCCAGCGGCCCGAATGGCGTCATGCACTGCGGCATACGCAGGCGTGGCAAAACGCGACGCCTCGAAGCGCTCCCAGGAGCCGCCAGCAAGGACAGCCGGCTCCTGGAGCACCACCTCAAGGGCCTGCCGTTCCATGCCGGCAAGCGGGTCCCTCGGGTCCGGACGGCTGAACGCGGGGACCTCCGGCAGGGCACCGGAAGGGGAAGTATCCGGCCCACCCTGCCCGGCATGGTCCGGGCGGCCGGGGGCACCCTGTCTGGGCTGCGCTGCCGCCCGTTTGGCCGCCGCACCTACAGCCCGGCTGACCTCTTCGATGGGCATGCCCAGCCACCCAGCCAATTCCCGCGTGTAGGCAGGCCGGATTCCGGAGTCACGGATCTGCGCGACCACCGGGGCAGCCTCCCGGAGGGCTGTGACTCGTCCCTCGACCGTGTCCAAATTGTGGCGCTTCAGCGAGGCCCTGATGGCAAATTCAAACAGTGGCCGACGACTGGAAATCAGCTCACGCACAGCATCGTCTCCGCGCTGCTGGCGAAGGTCGCAGGGATCGGCGCCGGTAGGCTCCACCGCCACAAAGGTTTGCGCGACGAACCTCTGGTCCTCATCGAACGCCCGCAGGGCGGCTTTCTGGCCCGCCGCATCGCCGTCGAACGTGAAGATCACCTCTCCTCCGCTGCCGTCGTCTGACAGCAGCCTGCGGACAATCTTGATGTGCTCTGTTCCGAACGCGGTACCGCAGGTGGCGACGGCGGTGGGAATCCCGGCCAGGTGGCAGGCCATCACGTCCGTGTAGCCTTCCACAACCACCAGCTGCCGGTCGCGTGCGATGTTGCGCTTGGCCAGGTCGATGCCGTAGAGCACCTGGGACTTCTTGTAGAGGGTGGTCTCCGGAGTGTTGAGGTATTTTGGCCCCTGGTCGTCCTCGAAGAGCTTCCGGGCGCCGAAGCCGATAGTGTCCCCGGCTATATCCCGGATCGGCCAGATGAGGCGTCCGCGGAAGCGGTCATATAGGCCCCGGTTCCCCTCAGAAAACATCCCGGTCAGCCTCAGCTCCGCGTCGTGGAAACCCCGGCCACGCATGTGGTTCAAGAGGGCGTCCCAGCCCTGCGGCGCATAGCCAACGGAGAACTGCTCCGCCGCGGAGCGGTCGAAACCGCGGCCCTGCAGGAAGGCCCTGGCCCTCTGTGCACCCGGAGTCATGAGCTGCCCGCGGAAGAACTCATCCGCTATCTTGTGGGCGTCAAGGAGCCGCTGCCTCCGTCCGACTTCTTCGCGGCTTGGTCCGGTGCCGCCATCCTCGTAACGGAGTTCGTAGCCAATGCGGGCGGCGAGCTTTTCGACGGCTTCGTGGAACGTGGTGTGGTCCATTTTCTGGACGAAGGAGATCACGTCCCCGTCTTCCCCACAGCCGAAGCAGTGGTATCTGCCTACCTGGGGGCGAACAGTGAAAGAGGGTGAACGCTCATCATGGAAGGGACACAGGCCTTTGAACGTTCCCAGACCGGCACCCTTGAGCGTGACGTAGCCGTCCACGACTTCCTTGATGTCTGTGCGCTGGCGTACCTCGTCGATGTCCTCACGTTTGATCAAGCCAGCCACCCAACCATCCTAGTGGAGGCTCACCAAAGCGATGGCAGGCTCCCCACCAAGCGCTCGTACATCGCCAGGGCGGAGGCATCGGTGAGCGACGCCACCTGGTCGATGACCACGCGAAGGCGGGCGCCGTCGTCGTTCGCTTCCCGCCAGTCCGCAGCGAACATGGGCTCCAGGTGCCGGTCACCGGTGGCGTTTAGCACGCCCACCAGGGCGTGCAGCACCTCGCGCTGCCGCTCATACACGGGCTGCCGATGGTCGGTGCTGATGACGAAGGTAGTGGCGAGGCCTTTCATCACGGCGATTTCCATCACCGTCTGCTCCGGTACGATCAATTCCGCGTTGTAACGGGTAAGGCAGTCCGGACCGTAGACGGCGCGGGTGGTCTCCAGCGCGCTCTGGCAGAACCGCCCGATGAGCTGGCTGGTCATATCCTTGAGCGCGGCCATGGACTTCCGGCTGCCATCGGCTTCCCGCACCCATACGCTGGTGGCTTCGAGACGTGCCAAGGCCTCATCGATCTCCGCGGGGTCGTTGTGCGGGAGGTACCACTGCTTGGCGTAGCCGACCACGCGGGCGCGATGGTCCGGGTTGTCCATCCAGCGCAGTTGGAAGTGGCCCGCAACGATTGCGTCCTCGACGTCGTGGACTGAATACGAGATGTCGTCCGCGAGATCCATCACTTGGGCCTCAATGCAGGAACGGTTGGGTGGCGCGCCGTGGCGGAGCCACTGGAAAATGGGCAGGTCGTCTTCGTACGCGCCGAACTTACTGGTCCGTTGGCCGTGGATCACGGGGGCTTCTTCCGCCGACCACGGATACTTGGAGGCTGCGTCAAGGCTGGCCCTGGTGAGGTTCAAGCCAGCGGGCTGCCCATCCGTTGTCAGTACTTTGGGCTCGAGCCGCGTGAGCAGGCGAAGGGTCTGGGCATTGCCTTCGAAGCCGCCGATGGCATGGGCAACCTCGTTGAGCGCCGACTCACCGTTGTGCCCAAAAGGCGGATGGCCCAGGTCATGGCTCAGGCAGGCGGTGTCCACAACGTCCGGATCGCATCCCAGGGCCCGGCCAAGTTCCCGCCCCACCTGGGCCACTTCCAGGCTGTGCGTAAGGCGCGTCCGGACGAAATCGTCGGTGTCAGGGGCAACCACCTGCGTTTTGGCCCCTAGGCGCCGCAGGGCAGAGGAATGGAGTACGCGGGCACGGTCCCGCTCAAAGTCCGAGCGATAGGTGCTCTTAGGCGGTTCCCCGACCCAACGTTCGGAGTCTGTTGCCGAATAGCCGGGGATGGCTGCCGGGCGCGATGGCGCAGCCAGTGAATCAGTACCCATATGATCTGCCTCCTCCGGAGTCTCTACTCCCGCTGATGCAGTCCAGTTTTCCACGGATCACCGACAGCCTTGCGCCAGGGGCTCCTTATCCCCCGGAAACGTCCAATTCTGCCGCCGCGATGTCCCGCGACTGCGCCTCGTCCATGTGACGGTTGAGCAGCCAATCCTTGGGCAAAGCAGGTGCCTTGGGCGTCCCTGCCCTGCCGCGTGGCCCTTCCGAATCCACACCGGGATACGGCAGGTCCAGGTCCAGCTGGTCGAGAAGTTCGCGCAGGACCTCCAACGTGGGCACAGTGGCCAGTTTGGCGCGTAGCTCTCCGCCCACAACATAGCCCTTGAAGTACCAGGCCATGTGCTTGCGGATCTCGCGGAGCGCTTTGCCCTCGTCGCCAAAGGTCTCAATCATCAGCTGGGCGTGCCGGTAGACGCCGTCGGCGACCTGCCGCAGCCCCGGCCGGTGCCGGTGCTCACTGCCCTCGAAGGCGGCCTGCAAGTCACCGAACAACCACGGACGCCCCTGGCAGCCGCGTCCGACGACGACGCCATCGACGCCGGTTTCCCGCACCATCCGTACTGCGTCCTCTGCGGACCAGATGTCTCCGTTGCCGAGCACAGGGATGTCCGGAAGGGCTTCCCGAAGCCGCGCGATCGAGGACCAGTCGGCCTGGCCGGAGTAGAACTGCGCGGCCGTCCGCCCGTGAAGGGCGACGGCGGCCACGCCGGAGTCCCTGGCGATGCGGCCGGCGTCGAGGTACGTGAGGTGGTCCTCGTCGATGCCTTTGCGCATTTTGATGGTCAGTGGGATGTCACCTTTGGAGGCTTCGCGCACGGCGGTTTGCACGATTGACGTGAAGAGGTCAATCTTCCAGGGCAGCGCAGAGCCGCCGCCGCGCCGGGTCACTTTGGGCACCGGGCAACCGAAGTTCAGGTCGATGTGGTCTGCGCGGTCCTCTTCCACCAGCATCTTGACCGCCTTGCCGACGGTGACGGGATCCACGCCGTAGAGCTGCACGGAGCGGACTTTTTCGTCATCGTCATGCGAGATGATGCGCAGTGATTCGGGGGTGCGCTCCACGAGGGCGCGCGAGGTCACCATCTCCGCGACGTACAGCCCTCCCCCGTATTCGCGGCACAGCCGGCGGAACGCCGTATTGGTGATGCCGGCCATCGGAGCGAGGATGACTGGGGTGTCCACGGTGATCCGGCCCAGCTTCAACGGGGGAAGCTCGAGCTTCGGGGCGGGAGGGGTTGCTACAACAGTCACCCATCTATTCTCTCAAAGCGGGGCAAATCGGCATTCGGGGCACGCATGCCGCCGTCCGCCGTCGGGCAGTTAGTCCCCGGCGGCCCGCCTCTCGGCAGCCCTTTCGGCCTCCCGCCGCTGCCGGCGGGTTTCGACGACGGCGGCCAGCTCGGCGGTGTCGAGGTGGTCGACGACGGCGGGCAGCACCTCCGCCGATTCCGGCAGCTCGGCCGCTTGGCGCCGGCCGGTGGACTTGACCACCAGGACGGCGATCAGCGTGGTGACGGGAATCGCGAGGACGAGTCCGATAGAGCCCACCAGCGTCCTGATCACTTCCTCAGACAGCTCAGCGCTGGTGAGGGCGTCGAGCAACGGCCGGTCGTACAGCATCACGATAATCAGGATGGGCAGGGCCGCGCCTGCGTAGGCAAAGGCGATTGTATAGACCGTGGATGCGATGTGGTCCCGGCCAATCCGCATGGCAGCGGAGAACAACGTCCGGGCACTGGACTCCGGCGCCAGTTCGTAGAGTTCCCACACGGCCGACGACTGCGTGATGGTGACGTCATTGAGCACGCCAAGGCCGGAGATGATGAGCCCGCAGAGGATGATCCCGGAGATTGAGATCTTGTCACTCATGTTCACAAGCGTGGCGGCGTCGTGGCTGCCCACCCCGGCGAGGTTCGCGGCGTCGGTAGCCCAGGCGGCCAGCAGCGCCGTGATGCCCAGCCCGAAAATTGTCCCCAGGAGCGCCGTGGAGGTGCGGGCTGAGAAACCGTGCGCGAAATACAGGACGCCGATCATGATGGCCACTGAACCTGTGAGCGCCACCAGCAGGGGCGGTTTGCCTTCCACAAGCCCCGGAAGCATAAAGGAGACCAGCACTGCGTATGCCCCTATGAGGCCAAGGAGCGCACGGAAGCCACGCCAGCGGGCAACGGCGATGACCACCACCGCGTAGACGACGGCGAGCAGCATGATGGGCACCGTACGGACAAAGTCAAGGAAGATATACGAGGGGCCGCCCTGCGCGTGCTGGCCGGCGTCCTGACCGTTGCCCTGCTGGCTCCCTTGCTGGCCTGTGGCTGCCTGGACTCCGGTCAGGTTGATGTACCGGATGTTGTCGCCCGGCTTGACTCCATGCGACTTGGCCACGTCCGGATTGATCACTACTTTGACGGGATTCCCGCCCTTGTCCGGCTCGGTCAAGGCGAAAGTGCAAAGGGAGCCCTGCTGCTGCCCGCTCGCCTGCCCTTGCTGCGCTGTTGGCGTGCAGCTCTCCTCCGAGACAGACTGGATCCGGCCGGTATCGAAGGTAACACCCGGCGCGGCGGCATAGGGGCTGGCGAAGGAGATGCCTTCCTTGCTGCCGGAAGGCCACAACGCCACCATGGAGCCCACGGTCAGCAGCGCCAGGGGAATCAGGATCGCGGCGAGGAGCCAGTTGGCCCGTTTCCTTAAGGCACGTGTTGCCGGCGACGTTTCGCCGTTGTCATGGGTGTGAGAATGTCCGTGTCCCACGGCTAATCGCTGACAACCAGAGTCTCGGAACCGCGGAGCCGCGCCTTGCCTGATTCCAGCAGCGGTTCGACGACGGCCGTTACGGCTTCCATGGCGTCGTCCAGTTCCAGGAGCACCGGGTACCGATGCGCGATCAGCGCCAGGAGATCCCGAACTGCGGCCCGGGCGTCGTCCCTGTCCAGCCGAGGTTCGTGGCCGAGGAAGACGTCCGAAGGCTGGTCCTCCCGGCCCACCGCGTAGCTGACTGCGAAGGCCTGGATGGCGCCCTTCCGGGTGGCCGGAACCGTGGCACCGAAGGCACTGGCCTTGGGAGCACGTAGAACGATGGCGCCGTGGGCCCCGGTCCTGTCGTCCAGGAAGAGCCTTTGCACCGTGCCGATACTGATCTCGCCAGGGGTGTCCCAGTGGTGGACGGAGGTGTAGTAGCGGCCAACAACATCGCTGAGCTCCACGGACCCGGTAGCAAGGTCCTCAATCCGCTCAGAGGCGGCTTCGTCCGAGCCATCGCCAAAGACCGGCAGCTTCAGCGGTTCGGGATCCACTACCACCAAGCGGGAACGCTGGATGGGCGACATCCCGGCCCACTCCGCAAAGGCCGCGCCGGCGGTGCCCGGCTGGATCTTGGAACGAAGCTTGGTGGTTCCGGACGGCGCACGCTCAGCCTCGCGGCGAAGCATAGTCAGCAAGGTTGCACCAATCCCTGTCCGCCGGTGGTCGCGCGCCACCTCGACGTACGCCCACAGCCGCTCCGGGTGGAGGGAGGCCTCGTGGACGACGCCGGCAGCCACCGGGATCGCTACACCGTCAACGACGTCCTCCGCCACGATGCACCGCCGCCACGGCGATTCGGACGACGGTGCCAGGGCGGCCCGGAACTGCTCCGCTGGGAGGGTTTCCGGGTCACCCCAAATTTCCAGGAGGGCGAGATCGTCGCCATCGCGCCATTCGCGGTATGCGATGGCCACGGTTAGGCGCCGATCAGCCGTGCGGCCAAGTAGCTTTCCACCTTGTCCAGGGAAACGCGGTCCTGGGCCATGGTGTCGCGTTCACGGATGGTCACTGCCTGGTCTTCCAGCGTGTCGAAGTCGACGGTGATGCAGAACGGCGTGCCGATCTCGTCCTGGCGACGGTAGCGGCGGCCGATGGCGCCGGCGTCGTCGAAGTCGATGTTCCAGGTGCGGCGCAGCTGGGCGCCCAGGTCCCGGGCCTTCGGCGAGAGGTCCTCGTTACGGCTGAGCGGAAGCACCGCCGCCTTGATGGGCGCCAGGCGCGGGTCAAGCTTCAGCACGGTGCGGACGTCCACGCCGCCCTTGGCGTTGGGAGCCTCGTCTTCGGTGTAAGCGTCGATGAGGAAGGCCATGAAGGAACGCGTCAGGCCCGCAGCGGGTTCAATCACGTATGGGGTGTAGCGCTCGTTGGTGGCCTGGTTGAAGTAGCTCAGGTCATGGCCAGAGTGCTTGGAGTGCGTAGACAGGTCAAAGTCGGTGCGGTTGGCGATACCCTCCAGCTCGCCCCATTCGGAGCCCTGGAATCCGAAACGGTATTCGATGTCCGTGGTGCCCTTGGAGTAGTGGCTGAGCTTGTCCAGCGGGTGCTCGTAGAAGCGGAGGTTCTCCGGCTTGATGCCCAGGCCGGTGTACCAGGCCATGCGCTCGTTCATCCAGTACTGGTGCCACTCTTCGTCCGTGCCGGGCTCGACGAAGAACTCCATTTCCATTTGCTCGAATTCACGGGTGCGGAAGATGAAGTTGCCCGGCGTGATCTCGTTGCGGAAGGACTTGCCGATCTGGCCGATGCCGAACGGCGGCTTCTTCCGGGATGTGGTGAGGACATTGTTGAAGTTCACGAAGATGCCCTGGGCAGTTTCAGGGCGCAGGTAGTGCAGGCCCTCGTCGCTGGCTACGGGGCCGAGGTAGGTCCGGAGCAGGCCGGAGAATTCCTGGGGTTCCGTCCATTCGCCACGCGTGCCGCAATTGGAGCAGGCGATGTCCTTGAGGCCGTTCTCCGCGGGGCGGCCCTTCTTCTCCTCGTACTCTTCCTCGAGGTGGTCGGCGCGGAAGCGCTTGTGGCAGGAGAGGCATTCCACCAATGGGTCGGAGAAAACCTCGACGTGGCCGGAAGCCTCCCAGACCTGGCGGGGCAGGATGACGGACGAGTCCAGGCCCACCACGTCGTCCCGGCCACGGACAACGCTCTGCCACCACTGGCGCTTGATGTTTTCCTTCAGTTCGGCACCAAGGGGTCCGTAGTCCCATGCAGAGCGGGAGCCACCATAGATTTCACCGGCCTGGAACACAAAGCCGCGCCGCTTGGCGAGGGAAATGATCTGGTCGAGGACGGATTTTGCTGCCATGGGTACTCCAATGTTGTCTACAGGGCCGCTGGGTGCGGTCCGCGGTTCCGGGCCCGCCCGAACTATACGCCTCCGCACAAGTCGGGCATGCTGTCCGGGGAGGGCTGACGGGAGGGTGCGTGGGAAGGGTTGGGGTTTAGGTCTGAGGAAAGTTGCGTGTCCTAGCCTACAAGCCTTTTGGCCGTCTCTTCCGCCCCAAGGCCCCCTTGGGCCATGGAAGAGTGGCCACAACGATTGATGCCAGCGTAAGTATGGTTCCGAGGACTGTCTCCGGCGCCACAACCGCACCTGGTGCCGGAACCGCGATGTCGAGGGCCAGTGATCCAAGAAGCTGTCCGGCGATCATTCCGAGGCCAGTCACCAGGACGCCCAGGCTGCGAACAAGCAGGGCGGCAAGGCCTATAAAAACGCACCCCATGGGGCCGCCCAGGTAGTACCACCACTCCCCCGGGAGCTCTCGCCCGGCACCCGCCACGGCCACTTTGATCAGCCAGGCAACCCACAACACCAATGATCCGGCAACAAAATTCACCAGCGTGGCGGCCATCGGCGTACCGTAGGCAACTGCAGCGGTGCCGTTCATGGCCTGCTGGAAGCTCATGAGGAAACCACTGATGACCGGCAGGATGACGAGCGCCAGGAGCGCGCGGACGTCGCTCGCTGCGCCGACGTCGCTCGCTGCCCCTGCGGCCCCCGCGGATCCCCCCGCGAACCGCGGCGACACCGCCCACGCGACGGCCGCGATCGTCAGGACGCTGCCCAAGAGCCGGAGGCGGGTGATGGACCGCCTGCCGCCGGGACCGAATCCCGTCCTGTCCACCAACAGGCCGCTAACCGTCTGACCCGTCACGGTCGCGACGGTAAACAGCGCCACACCCAAAATGCCCACGGTAAACGACTGCGAAAACACAAAGAAGGCGCCGATGGCTCCAGCCAAGGCATAGAAAGGCGGAAAACTGCGGTTCTTCAGGGCCGGCAGAATGCGGGCCAGCCCCTGCCGGCCTTTCGGCAGTGCAAACCCTATAACAATCATCAAGAGCAGTCCTGTGGTGAAGCTCACCACAGCGGCCGCTATGCCGTCGTCGAGCCTGACTCCAAGGGCGCCGTTAATACGGCCCTGAACCGGGATGGCGAGGCCGGCGACGACTGCCACCAGCAGTCCGGCGGCAGGCGGGAGTCCGGTTCGCGGGGATGATGGGGCCATTCCATCCACCCTATGTCAGGCATGATGGCAGTATGAGCAACCCGGAAATCGAAGAGATCCCCATCCGTGATGAGATGATCCGCCTTGGCCAGCTGCTGAAGCTCGCCAACCTGGTGGAAGACGGCGTCGAGGCCGCTGACCTCATCAGGAACGGCCTGGTGAAGGTCAACGGGGATATCGAAGAGCGCCGGGGCCGGCAGCTCCACGCCGGAGACACCGTGACCGTGAACGGACGGACCGTCCGGGTGTCGGCTTAGGGGCCCGGCTAGGCCTTGAGCACCTCGTGGGCCAGGAACTCGCGGACGTGACCCACTTCCTGCTCGTTGATGCCGTGCCACATGCCCGTGTACAGCACTTTGGTGAGCTTCACGTGCTTGCGGACCCAGCCCATGGTGAACTCGATCTTGTCCGGTGTGATCACGGGGTCCTGTTGGTCGCGGCCCCAGAACATGGGCACGGTTCCGTCCATCTCCGCGTCCCGGAACGTGGGGTCCGCACCGGCGTCGACGGCAAACCCTGAAAGTCCGACGACGGCCGCATAGTCCGCCGGTCGGCGCCGCAGCAGCGTGGTGGCCATCGCCATGCCCATCGAGAATCCAAGAAGCGACACAGAGGGATGCCCGTCCCGAACGGAGTCGAGCCAGGCGTCAACGTAGTCGGCGGCGTGCTTTACGGCGTCCAGGGAGTAATCGATGGACTGCGTCAGCGGGAACCACGTGAACCCAGGGCCCATTGGCATGGGCGCGCGCACGGAAGCCACGGCGAATTCCTCGGGGAGCATCCCTGCCAGGCTGAACAAGTCCCGTTCGTTGGCTCCGTAGCCATGGAGGAGGACCAACAGTGGCCTGCCGGCACGCTCCTGCTCGTCGTGGGACCAGAGGACAACGGGGGCGGGGAATTCCGGGGCGTCAGTCATGGGTCTATTCTTACAGTTACCCACAAGTAACACGCTTCGCCCGAGGGGCTTCCGAACCGGGAGCACCGCGGGGCTTTCGACGCGGAAGGCAGGAAAACAGTGAGCGACATCATTGCCCACTCAGTGACGGTCAGCGGTGCAACCACCCACCCGTGGAGCCGCTACGTAGCGATCGGTGACTCCTTCACCGAGGGCATTGGAGATCCGGAACCCAGCAGCCCGGGCGGCCATCGTGGCTGGGCAGACCGGGTTGCCGAGGAACTGAGCCGCGGTCACGACGATTTCGCCTACGCGAACCTGGCCATCCGTGGCAGGCTGCTGCAGCAGATCATCGACCAGCAGCTGGAGCCATGCCTCGCCCTCAAGCCGGATCTCGTCTCTATTTCCGCCGGCGGCAACGACCTCATCCGTCCGGGCGGCGACCCGGACGCCCTGGCGGAAAAATTGGACGACGCTGTGGGACGCCTGGGCGCCGGCGGTGCCACAGTGATTCTTTTCAACGGGCCGGATACCGTGTCCACGGTACTGGCGAGGATCCGCGGCAAGGTGGCGATTTACAACGAGAACCTGCGCACGGTAGCTGCACGGCACGACGCGATCGTTGCGGACATGTGGTCCCTGCGACAACTGGCCGATCCCAGGATGTGGGACGAGGACCGCCTGCACTTCTCTCCGCTGGGGCACCACACAATAGCCATGATGGTGCTGGAGGCGCTGAATGTGCCGCACACCCTGGAACCGCTGGCACCAAAGCCCCTCCCTCCGCGGACATGGCGGGAGGCGCGTACCGAGGACCTGGTCTGGGCCCGCGAGTACTTTGTACCGTGGGTCATCCGACGCCTGAGGCACCAATCCTCGGGGGACGGAATCAGCCCCAAGCGGCCAACGCCGGGACCAGTTTTCGGCACTGGACGCGAGTCCGGCGTCGTCATTCCGCAAAGCTAGCTAACGCATGGACGCCGCCGCGCTGGTCAGCCTCAGGCTCCGCAGTCAGCGGCTGCGCGGGCGCCGTGCAGCCACGCCCCAGGCGGCGCTCAGGGACCTCCTGGCGGTCCAGTCGCAGGAGTTCGCCTACGCGCGCTGGACCCTCGGGCAGCGCAGTACGGCTGCGAGCGCGGGCGGCGTCGAAGCGGCGGTGGCGGACGGAGGCATCCTCCGGACGCATGTCCTTCGTCCCACCTGGCATTTTGTCCATAGGGACGACTTGGGCTGGCTCATGCCGCTCTCCGCTCCCCGCTTGCACCAAATCAACCGCGGAATGTACCGGCAGACGGGGCTCGATGAAGTGGCCGCCCGCCGCGGGGACGAGTTGGTGGGCGAAGCTGTTGCCGGGGGCGCCCACAAAACGCGCGAGGAACTGGCGGACGTCCTTCGCAGCGCTGGCTTCGCCGGCAAGGGGCTCGAACTCGCCTACGTGATTATGCACGCCGAAGTAAACGGTGTGCTGGTCAGCGGCATCCCCGTGCGTTCTCCCGGCGGTGCGTTGAAGCAAACGTATGCCCTCTTCGAGGAGCGTGTGGGACAGCCTTCCGTGGAGCCCGGATTGGCTCTGGCCGAACTGGCGTGGCGATACTTTTCCAGCCGCGGTCCGGCCACGGTGAAGGACTGCGCCACGTGGTCCGGGCTCACCCAGAAGGATGTGAGGCTCGGGCTCGCCCTTGCGGAGGACCGGGACCCCGGGGCGCTGTCAACGGTAAACGTGGACGGCGTCGCCTTCCACTTCACGGAAAAGTACGACGACGGCGGGCGACTAGCGGACGACGACGTGGACTGGGACGGCGGGGCGGGACCGCGAATCGACCTCATCCAGTGCTACGACGAATACATCATGGGCTACTCGGAAACCCGGCACTACCTCGGCGGAATGGCGTCGGTCTTCCCAACGGCGGAACTGCCCATACACGTGGTGCTCTTGGACGGGAAACTGGCCGGATGGTGGCGGCATAACTTCCTCCGGGATGGCTGCGAAGTCGACGTCAGGATGACAGTTCCCGTTGACAACGCCATTGAGCAGGCCATTGACGCCGCGGTCCGGGACTACGGGGAATTCCTGGGGATGCCCGCTGCGCGCATCTCCGGCGCGGGCGGTGCCACCTGACCCAGGCGCCGGACTTAAACTTGAAGAACAGCCGGGAGGTGCTGTGCCGTGAACAACATGTTCTTTTGGATCATCGTGCTCTCATGGGTCATTCCGGTGGGCATCCGCATGTATCACCGCTCCCGCAATCGCCGGATTATCGATGAGAACCGGGATTACGGAGGTTACCGTGGCTACCCTGGCATGGACCGGGACTACGGAGGCTACCGGGGCTACCCTGGCATGGACCGGGGCTACGGCGACCCGCGCCACGAGCCGCCGCTGATCATTCCGCCGCCCGGCCCGTACCCTCCCCATTCCTATCCGCCCGGCCCGTACCCTCCCCATTCCTATCCGCCCGGCCCGTACCCGCCCCCTATTGCCCAACAGCCGGTTCCCCAACAGCCTCCTGGCGCCATGCCGCCGTCGGGCGCCATGCCGCCGTCGGGCCCTACTGCTCCACCGGAACCGGCAAGCGATACGGGACCCGCGCCCAAAGGTTACCGGGCACGCAAGTTGGCGGAGCTCGATGATCTGTTCACGCAGGGGAAGATCTCCCTGGAGGACTACATGAAGCGACGCCAGGAGATCATGGACGGCTGATTCAGCCGAAGAAGTCCTGCCGCAACTGCTCGTTGAGCTGGCCGATTTCGGTGAGGAAGCCGTCGTGCCCAATCGGTGCCTCGATGAGGTAGACCGGAACATCGCCCGGCAGCGCGTCAGCGAGTTCACGGGACTGCGCAGGGAAATACAGGCGGTCAGTGCTCACGGCGGCGATGAAGAAGTGTGCCGTGGTGCGGCTGAGCGCGTCCTTGAGCGTGCCCCGCCCCCTGGTGACGTCGTGGCTCATGAGCGCCTCGGTGATGGCGATGTAGCTGTTCGCGTCGAAGCGCCGGACCAGCTTTGTGCCCTGGTGGTCGAGGTAGCTTTCCACCTGGTAGCGGCCGCGGCGGTCCAGGCGCGCGGCTTCCAGCGGCGTTTCCGTCCCCTGCGCGTTCCGGCCAAAGCGGACGTCGAACTCGGTGGCTGAGCGGTAGGTGATATGTGCAATCCGCCGTGCAAGGGCTAGGCCAGCCTCCGGTGCGGGACCGTCGTAGTAGTCTCCGTCCCTGAAGTTGGGGTCCTGCCTGATGGCGAGCGTCTGGGCCTGCGCGAAGGCGATCTGCTCAGCAGTGCTGTAGGCTCCGACGGACACCACGCCACAGCGCTTCACCCGCTCGGGGTAGGTGACTGCCCATTCCAGGGCGCGGGCACCCCCCATGGAGCCGCCGATCACTGCGTACCAACTGTCGATGCCCAGGGCATCGGCCAGCCTGGCTTCCGCGGCAGTGCTGTCTCGCAGGGTCACCAGGGGGAAACGCGATCCCCAGGGGCGACCGTCGGGGCCCGGCGATGCGGGGCCGGTGCTGCCGTAACAGCCGCCAACGATGTTGACGGACACCACGAAGTACTTTCCGGTGTCCACGGGGGCGCCGGGCCCAACCAACTGTTCCCACCAGCCGTCCTCGTCACTACTGCCTCGTGTGACGTGCGTGCTGCCGGTCAGGGCGTGTTGGATGAGAACGGCATTGGAGGCGTCCCCGTTGAGTTTGCCCCAGGTCTCAAACGCCAGCGTTACCTCAGGCAGGAAGCCACCGGCCTCGAGTTCCAGGGCGCCGATGGACAGGTACTGGAGAGTTCCTTCAGGGATACTGCCCGTTCCGTCCGGGACACTGTTCAGGGCTTCCCCGTTGGTGGTTTCCGATGGCGTTTCGGCTGCCGCGGTAATCGACATGTCATAGACCTCTTCATCGCGCTTGCCCGCCGTCAGCAGTACGACAGGCCAGGTCTTCACCCGGGGCACCCCGCCGCGGTGGAGGGTTGCCGGCCAGCAAGCCGGGGCTGTCGCTGGCACTCATGACCTTCCATGAAGTGTACGGAAGGGCTGCAGCCATGGCCCAAGAATGTGACAGCTTTGTGACTGCTATGTGTCCCAGTCTGACGTCGTGGCGGGAACCGCCGCTGAGGGAGTTCCCGTGCTTCAGCTTTGACCGGTAGAATCGGCCCGCCGCCCGCGTTGTGCGGCTTTGGGGCTCGGCGACTGCCGGCAGTGCGATGCAGGGGAGCATATGCGTTTTCCGAAGGTCTTGGGCGTCCTTGTGGCCGCCGTTGTTCTGTCAGGTTTTGGGACAGCCCCGGCGTGGTCGACGGAGGATTCCGGCAATCCGTCCCCCTCCCCTTCCGTAGCCGGCACCGATTCGCCTGTTCGCTCCGCCGAGGGCGTCCCCGCGCCGGAGCCGGGCCCCGGCGAGGACCGCTATGTCGTGACGTTCGACGGCGACACGAACGCGGCTGCCAAAGCCTCCGAGCTGAAGACCAAGGGAGTCCGGGTCGGGGAAACCCTTGAGCACGCGCTCAAGGGCGCCGTTGTGACGGCCACGCCGGAGAAAGCGGCGGAATTGTCCCGAACGGACGGGGTTTCGAGCGTGCGGCGCGACCAACGCGTGACCCTGGAAGCGACGCAGGCGCCCGCACCGTGGAACCTTGACCGCATCGACCAGCGCACGCAACCCTTATCGGGATCCTTCACCCCGGAGACCTCAGGCTCGGGCGTGGACATCTACATAATCGACACCGGCATCCGCGCCTCGCACCTAGACTTTGGCGGCCGCGTGACCGCCGGGTGGACCGCCTTCGCGGACAAACCCGCCACCGAAGATTGCAATGGCCACGGAACCCACGTGGCAGGCACAGCTGCCGGCAGCTACTTCGGTGTGGCCAAGTCGGCCACGCTGGTCCCGCTTCGAGTACTGGACTGCGACGGCGGAGGATGGACCTCTGATGTCATCGCGGCCCTTGACTGGATAGTGGCCCGCCACCAGAACAACACTCCCGCAGTGGCAAACCTGAGCCTGTCAACCGATGGCGATTCCGCAGTGGACACCGCTATCCAATCCGCAATTAATGACGGAGTGACAGTTACGGTTGCGGCCGGGAACAAAAACACTGACGCCTGCTCCTTCTCCCCTGCACGCGTTCCAGATGCTTTGACCGTCGCGGCAACAGATAGCTTCGACGGGCGGGCTGCCTTTTCCAACTTCGGCACCTGCGTGGACTTGTTTGCCCCGGGCGTCAAGATTGCATCCGACTGGATGACAGCCGACAATGCCGTAGCCGAGCTCAACGGAACGTCGATGGCCTCACCCCACGTTGCTGGTGCCGCTGCCCAGTTGCTTGCCCTGCACCCATCCTGGTCCCCAGCGCAGGTGGCGTCAGCCCTCACAGCTGCCGCCACGACGGGCACCGTCACCAATCGTGGCGCGGGGTCGCCGGATCGCCTACTGTATGCAGGACCCAACGACAGCAACGGTTCGGTGAGTGTTGCTGGCGGATTCGTTGCCCGGGCTCCCTACCGACTACTCGATTCGCGGATCGGGACAGGAGTACCGACAGGGCCGATCGGCCCGGGTCAAACCATCACTGTTATGGTCGCCGGACGCGGCGGGATCCCAAGCAATGGTGTGTCAGCCATCGCGATGAACATCACAGTAACCGAGACCACCGCGGCAGGATATATCACCGCCCAGGCCGGAGGCATGTCCGCGTCGCCAACGTCGAACGTCAATTACGGCCCTGGCCAAACCGTTGCCAATTTCGCCATCACGCCGGTAACCGGCGGCACGCTGCCCTATGCCGCGGTGTCATTCACCAACACTTCCAGTGGCTTCGTGCACCTTATTGCCGACGTCTCGGGCTACTACCTGTCCGGACGCCCGACTGCATCCGGATCGTTTTCGGCCCTCAGCCCCGCAAGGCTTCTCGACAGCCGGGACGGCACCGGCAACGTAACAGGACCCGTTGGACCGGGCCAAACGATTACCTTCACGGTGGCCGGACGTGGAGGCATCTTGCCGGGCGCGTCCGCGGTAGCGATGAACATCACGGTGACTGAACCGTCGTCGTCGGGCTTTATCACGGCACATGCCGGGGGAACCACTCCGCCCGGAACATCCAACGTCAACTACGGCCCCAGCCAGACAGTGCCGAACTTCGCCCTGGTGCCTGTATCGGTGGATGGGAAAGTGTCATTCACGAATACGTCGAATGGCACGGTCCAGCTGATCGCGGATAGTTTCGGCTATGTCCTTGGTGGCACGCCTACGGCTCCGGGAACCTTCAAGAGCCTGGCATCGCCCGCGCGCCAATTGGACACCCGCACCGGAGTGGGCGGGGTGACAGGCCCGTTAGGCCCGGGACAGCTCATAGCGGTGAAAGTCACAGGCAGCAACGGGGTGCCAGCCAACAACGTATCCGCGCTCGCCCTGAACATCACTGTTACTGAACCGACGTCGGCGGGCTACATCACCGCGTTCGCGGGCGGAACCGCCCTGCCGTCCAGCTCCAACGTCAACTACGGACCTGCCCAAACGATTCCGAATTTCGCCGTCACTCCGATCTCCACTGACGGCAAAATTGCCTTCAAAAACACTTCAAACGGCACCGTACAACTCATCGCGGACACGTTCGGCTACTACCTTGGCGGGTGACCAAGGGGCTCCGAAAATCCAGCATTACGACTGCAAGTAACAACCACCTCAGCTTAGGTAACCCTAAGCTGAGAGGCCAATCACAAAGTGCCAAGATGAAGCCATGCGCATGGATCACGTTTCTTACGCTTGTGAACACGATGGCCTAGCGGCCACAGCAGAGCGGATTTCCGCGGCACTCGGCGTTGAGGCCGTCAAGGGGGGCGTACACCCGCGCTTCGGAACCCGCAACATGATTATTCCCCTGGCAGACCACAAGTACGTCGAAGTCGTGGAGGTCCTGGACCACCCGGCATCCGACAAGGCTCCGTTTGGCCAGGCAGTCCGGGCGCGTTCAGCGGCCGGAGGGGGCTGGATGGGATGGTGTGTCTCTGTAAACGACCTGGCCCCCTTTGAAAGGCGCCTGGGACGCTCCGCGGTTCCCGGCAACCGCAAGTTCCCGGACGGCCGTGAACTTGTCTGGCAGCAGATCGGAATTCTGGGGCTCATCGCTGATCCCCAGGTCCCCTACATGCTCAAGTGGGAAGGCGACCCGACGCTGCACCCCTCCAACGCCTACGCCAGTGACGTCAAGATGTCCAGCCTCACCATCGCGGGCTCCGCAGAGCGCGTGACGGAGTGGCTGGGTGAACCGGTGGAGAAGCCGCTGGAGGATGTCGCAGTGCAGTGGGTGGCACCGCACGGAACACCGGGCATCATGTCCGTTACGTTCGAAACCAGCAAGGGCGCCGTGACGATCTGACGCTTCGCCCAGGCGCTTCGGCCGCCATCAGCGGGTGTCAATGACGACGCCCGATGATGGCGGCCGAACTGCTTTAAGACCTGGTCAATCTAAGACCTAGCCAAGCCCCACAACTTTGCCAAATAGGCTGAACCCCACAAACGCAACAATGTCCAGGAGGGCGTGGGCCACCACAAGGGGCATAACGCGGCGGGTCCTCGTGTAAAGCCACGCGAAGAGCACACCCATCACCGCGTTCCCGATAAACGGACCGAAGCCCTGGTACAGGTGGTAGCTGCCCCGGAGGACTGCGCTGGCCCCGATCGCGACGGGCATCCTCCAGCTAAACCTGCCCAGGCGATCCATCAGGTATCCAACAACAATGACTTCCTCCACCACGGCGTGCCTCATGGCTGAAAGGATGAGCACCGGGACAGTCCACCAGTATGCGTCGAGTCCGCTGGGAATGATGGCGGTGGTGATCCCCAGCGACCGCCCAGCCGCATAGAGCCCCAAGGACGGGATGCCGATGGCCGCGGCGAGTCCCACGCCCTGCAGCAGGTCCTTGCCCGGGCGGGTCAGGTCGAAGCCAAGCCGACCAAACGCCGTTCGTCCCTCCTCGCCAGGATGCCTGGGAACGGTGAGGAAGTAGAAGACCAGCGCCACAGGCACCAGTGCGAAGGCGATATCGAGCAGCTGGTACGTGAGGTCGAAGTATTCCCGCGGACTCTGTGAGCGGTTCAGGGTGGACGTCGCCTGGGACAGTGGCGCGCGGGTCATCTTGTCGAGGAGTTGGACCACCGAATAGACGGCTGACTGACCCAGGGACAGGCCCAGGACAATGAGCACTTCTGTCCGGAGACGACGGCGCGACGCTAGCAGCATGGTCCTATCTTGCCCTAAGCCACGCGGTTGCCCTTCCGCCAAACGGCGTGGGTCAGGGGAATCCCCGGGCGGTAGGCCAGATGGGTCGCCGAAGGGGCGTTCAAGAGGTGCAGGTCTGCCCGGTGGCCAACGACGACGGAACCCACCGCCCGTTGCCCGTCGACGTCGTCGCCGGTCTCCCTGCCCAAGGCGAGGGCACCGGTGTAGGTTGCTGCCCGGACGGCCTCATGAACGCTGAGTTTCATCTGCAGCACAGCAGTGGTGACGCAGAACGCCATGGAACTCGTGTACGACGTCCCCGGATTGCAGTTGGACGCCAGGGCCACGGGAATGCCGGCGTCGAGCAGTTCACGTGCGGGTGCCAGCGGTGCCCGGGTGGAGAGGTCGCACGCCGGGAGAACGGTGGCAACGGTGCCGCGCCGGCCGCTCCCCTGGGCTTCGTTCCGGCCCGACCAGCTCCCTGCCAGCGCGTCAATGTCCTTGCCTGACAAAAAGTTCACGTGGTCCACGCTGGCGGCTTGGAACTCTACGGCAAGCTGCACCCCCGCGCCTTCTCCCAACTGGTTGCCATGGACGCGCAGGCCAAGCCCGGCTTCCTTGCAGGCCTGGAGGACCCTGCGTGACTGCTCCTCGGTGAAGGCGCCGCGTTCGCAGAACACATCGGCCCAGCGCACGTAAGGGCGGACGGCCTGGAGCATGGGACCACACACCAGGTCGGTGTATGCCTCTGCATCAACTCCTGCCGGGACCAGGTGCGCGCCGAGATAGGTGACCTCATCCACCAATTCCGCCGCGATGCGTGCGCTCCGGGCTTCCTGCTGGACGTCCAGCCCGTAGCCGGTCTTCGTCTCCAGATAGGTGGTCCCCTGGGACACCGCCTCGGCGACGCGCCCGGCAGTCAACCGTTCCAGGTCCGCATCGCTCGCCGAACGGGTGGCAGACACCGTCACTGCGATCCCGCCGGCGCTGTACGACTCCCCCGCCATCCGGGCCTCAAACTCTGCTGTGCGGTCACCGGCAAAAACCAAGTGCGAGTGCGAATCAACCCAGCCGGGCAGGACGGCCCTGCCGCCGGCATCAACGAACTCATCCGCTGCCGGGGCCTGCGACGACGGTCCAATCCACGCGATCCGTTCACCGTCCATCACCACCGCGGCATCGCGGAGGACACGGTGTTCCGCATCCTGGGTCATCAGTTCGCCGATGTTGCCGAGGAGAATGCTCATGTTGCCATTCTTTATCGGCGGATGGACCACCGGGTGGCTGCGAGCGCCGATGCTGTCCGGGATTCCGGACTCCCCTCGGTGTCGGCTGAATCGCCCAGGATCTGCGTTGCGGCCAGTTCTGCCATCGCTGAGGAAGTCTGGAATCCGTAGCCGCCCTGCCCGGCGAGCCAGTAGAAGCCGGGGGCCTCGGCGTCGAATCCGGCGACCGGGACGCCGTCGGCCGCTTCGGTGCGCAGCCCCGTCCAGGCGCGGCTGACGGCGTAGATGCCCAGGGTGGTGAGCTGGTTGAGCCGCTCAATGAGCCGCTCGACGTCTCCGGGCGCCGGTTTTGAGTCCTCGGGACCGCTGGGCACGGCCTCCGACGGTGAAACCAGAACCTGTTCTCCCTCCGCTCGGAAGTAAAAGCTGTTGTCCGCCGCAGCCACCATTGGCGCGCCTTCAGGCAAGGGGTATTCGACGTCGACAATCGCCGCGGTGCGCCGGTATGGCTGCAGCCCGAGCTTTTCCACGCCGCTGATCACGGCCAGCTCATCTGCCCAGGCACCTGCGGCGTTAACGACGACGGCGGCGGCCAGGGCTTCCTGGCCCGCACCGAGGTGCCAGCCCTGGCCGATCCGCTGGGCGGAGTGCACACGGGCACCAGTGATGATGTCCACGCCGCCGGCGGCGGCCCTGGCGCGGTGGTCCTCCAGGAGGACTGGTGCGTTGCAGGCGAACGAGCCCGTGTCCAGTCCGGCCGCACTGAACGATTCCGGCTTCAACGCGGGGCAGAGCCGGAGGGCTTCCTCATGCGAAATGGGCTGCATGTGTCCGCTGGCTTCGGCCCGGACGTTGCTCGCATCGCCAATCAACATGAAGCTGCGGGGTGTGAGGACGGGAACCGGCAGCTCTCGGTCCCGTTGGGCGATGACGTCGAGCGTCCTGATAGTCAGTTCCTGCACGACGTCGGGGCCGTAGCTGGGGATAAGCTGTCGGGCGGACCGTGACGAGGTGTGGTACGCGAGGGTCTGTTCTGCTTCCACCAGGGCCACGCTGCACCGGCCCGCCAGGGCCGAGGCCAGGGACAGTCCGGCGATACCCCCACCAACGATCACAACGTCGTAGCTCTGTGCCATGACCTTATCTTGTCAGAGTTGCGATCTGCCGGACTGTCCGCAATGCCGGGGCTAGCTGGCCACTGCTGCCCGGCTGGCCACAAAGGCCTGCACGCAGGCTTCCACGTCTTCCGGGCTATGCGCCGCGGAGAGCTGTACGCGGATTCGGGCTGCACCGCGTGGCACTACGGGGTAGCTGAAAGCGGTGACGAAGACGCCATGGGCAAGCATCTGGTCCGCGATCCTGGCAGCGAGTACGGCGTCACCGAACATCACCGGAATGATGGCATGTTCGCCATCGAGCAGGTCGAAGCCTTCCTCGACCATTCGTCGGCGGAAGAGCGAGGCGTTGTCGAACAGGCGTTTGCGGAGTTCACCGGAGCCCTGGACCAGTTCCAGCGCCTTGATGGTTGCCGCCACGATGGCCGGGGCCAGGGAGTTGGAAAACAGGTAGGGCCGTGCCTTCTGGCGAAGCATTGCGATGATCTCGCCACGTCCGGAGACGTAGCCACCCGAGGCGCCGCCCAGGGCCTTGCCGAATGTGCCCGTGTAGATGTCCACACGGGATGAGACCCCGGCATGCTCGGGCGTGCCGGCGCCGGTTGGTCCCATAAAGCCCACGGCATGCGAGTCGTCCACCATCACCAGGGCGTCGTACTTTTCGGCGAGGTCGCAGATGTCCTTGAGCGGAGCAAGGTAGCCGTCCATGGAGAACACGCCGTCCGTCACGATGATCTTCCGGCGGGCAGGGGCCACTCCGGCATCTTGGTCTCCGTTGGAGGCTTCCTGGAGCCGCGCCTCCAGGTCCGCCATGTCCTGGTTGGCGTAGCGATAGCGGCGGGCCTTGCACAGTCGGATGCCGTCAATGATGGAAGCGTGGTTGAGGGCGTCGGAGATGACCGCGTCCTCGGGGCCGAACAGGGATTCGAAGACGCCGCCGTTGGCATCGAAGCAGCTTGAAAAGAGGATGGTGTCCTCGGTGCCCAGAAAGTGCGAGACACTCTTCTCCAGCTCCAGGTGGAGATCCTGGGTGCCGCAGATAAAGCGCACTGACGCCATCCCGAATCCCCTGCTGTCCATGGCTTCCTTGGCCGCGGCGATGATGTCCGGGTGGTCAGCGAGGCCCAGGTAGTTGTTGGCGCAGAAATTCAGCACGTCCGTGGCGGCCTGGCCCAGCTGGCCGGCCGCAATATGGCTGGCCTGCGGCGAATCGATGTGTCGCTCGGTCTTATAGAGTCCGGCCTCGCGAATCTCGTCGAGTTCGTCCTGCAGCTGGTCCTTGATGCTTGAGTACATGGCGTTGCTCCCCTTGGTGAAAGTTCTTGGATCCCTTTGCGAACCTAGATCTCGGTCCAGTCGAGGACCACTTTGCCGCCGACGCCTGCGCGGGCGATTTCAAAGCCCTTCTCCCAGTCCGCCGCGGAAAGGCGATCAGTGACAACGGCAGAGATGTTGGCGTGCAGTACCGGATTGGAGGAAAGCATGGCGCTCATGGCGTACCACGTCTCAAACATCTCCCGCCCATAGATTCCCTTGAGCGTCAGCATGTGCGTGACCACCTTGCCCCAGTCGATGTCGATGGGCTGGCTTGGAAGTCCCAGCATGGCGATCCTGCCACCGTGGTTCATGTTGTCGATCATCTCAGGCAGGGCCGTGGGGTGGCCGGACATTTCCAGCCCGATGTCAAAACCCTCCACCATGCCGAGTTCCTTCTGGGCGTCCCGGACGCGCATCCGCGAGACATCAACGGCGAGGTCCACGCCCATGCGGCGGGCCAGGTCCAGCCGAGGCGCGGACACATCCGTGATGGCGATCTTTCGTGCCCCGGCGTGCCGTGCGACGGAGATGGCCATCAGCCCGATCGGACCGGCGCCGGTGATCAGGACGTCCTCTCCCACCAGAGGGAAGCTGAGTGCCGTGTGCACCGCATTGCCGAAGGGGTCGAAGATGGCGCCGAGCTCGGGCGTGATGGATGGATCGTGGTGTACCCAGACGTTCGTTTCCGGGATGACTACATATTCCGCGAAGGCACCGTCCCGTTGCACCCCGACGGACACCGTGTGGATGCACATCTGGCGGCGCCCTGCCCGGCAGTTCCGGCAGATGCCGCACACCACGTGGCCTTCGCCGGAGACGCGGTCGCCCACTTTGACGTCCCGCACATCCTCGCCGACTTCAACCACTTCGCCATAGAACTCGTGGCCCGGGATCAGTGGTGTCTCGATGATGCTCTGTGCCCACGCGTCCCAGGATTGGATGTGCAGGTCGGTTCCGCAGATACCCGTGGTCATCACACGGATCTTGACGTCGCCCGCTCCAGCCTCCGGTTCGGGCCGGTCGACAAGGTCGAAGCCGGCGCGTGGGCCGGACTTAAAGAGAGCCTTCATTGGATCTTCCTCACTCGAGCAGGGTGCCGTTCCAGTCCATTGAAACGCCGCAGATGATTTAGTACAACTAGGTATTTCTCAATCAACGATTTAGCATTTACTAAATGGAAATCCATCAGCTGCAGATGCTCCGGGAACTCGGCGACCTTGGGAGCGTCAAAGCCGTAGCCGAGACCTTGATGGTTACGCCGTCGGCGGTTTCGCAGCAGCTGGCGCTCCTGCAAAAGAGCGTCGACGTTCCGCTGACACGCAAGGAGGGCCGCGCCCTGGTGCTGACCGACGCAGGCCGCGTCCTCGCGGAGGCGGGTGCCGCCGTCGTGAACGCCATGGCAGACGCGCGGGCAGCCATTGGCGCCTACCACGATTCGCCCGACTCCGCGGTGACCGTCAGCGCCTTCCACAGTGCGGGGCAGGCGCTGTTCGCGCCGCTTGCGGCACGACTCGCACCGGGAGGTGAAGGAATCAACGCGTCCCTGGCGCCGCAATTGAAACTCAGTGACGAAGACGTGGCCCAAGAGGATTTCCCAGGGTTGGCCGCCCGGTACGATCTGGTCCTGGCCCACCGCATGGAACACGCACCAGCCTGGCCTCGCGACAAGGTAGCCGTCATCCCGCTCGCGGAAGAGCCCCTCGATGTCGCGCTGCCGGCCGGGCATCCACTTGCCGAACGCGAGATACTGTTGCCCGACGACGTGGTGGAACAGCCCTGGGTGACCAGCCGGGCCGGCTACTCTCCAGCGGACGTCCTGTCCGCCGTCATCGCTGTTGCAGGGCGGCCGGCGAAGGTGCTGCACCGCATCAATGACTACTCCACCGTGGCCGCCCTGGTGGGCGCCGGGAGCGTGATTGGACTACTGCCACGCTTCACGGCGCTGAGGGTCCTCGACGCAAGCGTGGTGCTGCGGCCGCTGTCTGGCGTTAGCGCCGTGCGCCGCATCGATATCCTGGCCCGTCCGGAAGCCCTGAAGCGTCGTTCCGTGGCGATGGTGTGCGACGCACTGCGCGATGTTATGGCCGAACTGGTTGTTGCTGGTCAGTCGTCCAAGTGATGGCCGCGGCCAAATTCCTTGCCGAAACCAAAGCCATGCCCTTTGCCTTGGCCCGCAGTGGGCAGGTCACCCGCGACAATCCGCTTGGCGGTCGCTGAATTTCCACTCTTCGTACCCGCAATGCGGACTGTGTCGCCGGACTTGAGGTCGGAGGCCTTGATATCACTCGGCTTCTGCCGCGAACCGTCAGGATTCTTGGCCACCTTGCCGTCGGCACCAACTGCGGGAAGTCGAGTGATCTTCGTGTCGCCGTTGATGGCATATTGCTGGCTGAAGCCGTCTTCGCTCTTGACCGTGATCGAAGTATCGCTCACAGATTCCACCGTGCCCCGCTGGGCCAGCAGGGTCTGGATTGTGCCGTCAGCCTTCTTGATCACACTCTCGCTGTGGAGGTGCTGGGCACCCTTGCCGGGTTTCTGACTACCAGTTGCACTGGGTGACGGGGAGGACGTGGCCGACGGCGACGGGCTGGGTGTAGCTGTGGCCGCCCAGACGGTTGCCGCTCCGGCACCGCTCAAAGCAACGACGACGGCCCCGGCCAGCAGCGCCCGCCGAGTCCTGAGGCGGCGTCCGGGGTCATTCCCGCCCGGCGAGCCGGACGATGATCCCGGTGCATGGTCCGGTAATGGAGGAAGCTGCTGCATGGACATCGCTCATATCCTCTCGGCGCAGTCAGTCCGTAGCGCTTAAATCCCACAGCACTGCTGCTGCCATCATGATCCCGCCAACAACTGGATTTTTCCTGTGAATTGGATCACTTTTAGCGCAGACATTCCCCGCGAGTTGGCAGTTAACGCCGATGTTTAAGCGCAACACGCGCGCTAACTGCCAACTCGCTCCGCGGCGCTTAGCCCTGGACGCCGAGCTTCTCGAGGATCAGTTCGCGCACGCGGCCGGCGTCTGCCTGGCCGCGGGTGGCCTTCATGACGCCACCAACAATCGCACCAATCGCCTGGACCTTGCCGCCACGGATCTTGTCCGCGACGTCGGGCTGGGCTGCCAGGGCGGCGTCGATGGCTTCCAGCAGCGGGCCGTCGTCGGACACCATGGCGAGGCCACGCTTTTCCACGATCTCCGCGGGGGCACCTTCGCCGGCGAGGACGCCGTCGAGGACCTGGGAAGCCATCTTGTTGTTGATCTTGCCGTCCACCACAAGCTGGTTCAGCTCGACTATGGCCTGCGGCGTAACGCCGAGGTCAGCGGGATCGACGTCGGCTGCCTTGGCGCGGCCAACGATCTCACCCATCCACCACTTGCGCGCGGCGTCTGCCGTCAGTCCAACAGCAGCACCTGCAGCGATCGTCTCCTCAATGGAGTCCATGACGCCGGCGTTGACGACGTCACGGAACTCGAGGTCGGAGTAGCCCCAGGCTTCCTTGAGCCGCTTGCGGCGCTCAGCGGGAGGCTCGGGCAGCGTGGCGCGCAGTTCCTCCACCCATTCACGTGAGGCAACCACGGGCACCAGGTCCGGCTCGGGGAAGTAGCGGTAGTCGTCGGCGTCGGACTTTTCCCGGCCAGCCGTCGTCGAACGCGTGTCCTCATGCCAGTGGCGGGTCTCCTGGGTGACCGGCACGCCGGACTCCAGGACGGCAGCGTGGCGCTGGATCTCATAGCGGACGGCGTGTTCGACGGCGCGCAGTGAGTTGACGTTTTTGGTCTCGGAGCGGATGCCGAACCGTTCCTGGCCGTGCGGGCGCAGGGAAACGTTGGCGTCGCAGCGGACGTTGCCACGCTCCATGCGGGCCTCGGAGACACCCAGGTTCTTCACGATTTCACGGACCGCAGCAACGTACGCCTTGGCCAATTCCGGGGCACGGCTGCCGGCACCCTCAATCGGCTTGGTGACGATTTCCACAAGCGGCACGCCTGCCCGGTTGTAGTCCACCAGGGAGTAGTCGGCACCCTGGATGCGGCCGGCCTGGCCGCCCAGGTGGGTCAGCTTTCCGGCGTCTTCCTCCATGTGGGCCCGCTCGATCTCCACGCGGAACACCGTGCCATCTTCGAGTTCGACGTCAAGCCAGCCGTCGTAGGCGATCGGCTCGTCGTACTGCGAGGTCTGGAAGTTCTTGGGAGTGTCCGGGTAGAAGTAATTCTTCCGCGCGAAGCGGCAAGACTCCGCGATCTTGCAGTTCAACGCAAGGCCGATCTTGATGGACGATTCCACGGCGGCCTTGTTCACGACGGGCAGGACGCCGGGCATGCCCAGGTCCACCTCGTTGACGTTGGTGTTGGGGTCGTCGCCGAAGACGTTGGGCGCGGAGGAGAACATCTTGGTCCTGGTGTTGAGTTCCACGTGGACCTCGAAGCCAAGGACGGGATCGTACTTCTCCATGGCTTCTTCGAAGCTGAGGATGGTGTCAACGGACATTAGAGCGAACCTCCCGCGACGGTTGAGTTTGAATCCAGGACGGGAGCCTGTGCCAGCAGCGGCCCGCCCCACTTTTCTTCGAGCAGGGACTCGAGGACTGCGCCAACACGGTAGACGCGCGCATCTTCCCGAGCGGGGGCCAGCAACTGGATGCCTACCGGCAGCCCGTCCTCGTCGGCCAGGCCGCCCGGCAGCGACAGGCCGGGTACCCCTGCCATGTTCGCGGGGATTGTGGCGACGTCGTTCAGGTACATGGCCAGTGGATCGTTGAGCTTCTCGCCGAGCTTGAACGCCGTGGTGGGCGCCGTGGGCGAGATCAGGACGTCGGCCTGCGCAAAGGCGGCGGCGAAATCGCGCTGGATCAGCGTGCGGACCTTCTGGGCCGAACCGTAGTAGGCGTCGTAGTAGCCGGCGCTCAAGGCGTAGGTACCCAGGATGATGCGGCGCTTCACTTCGTCGCCGAAACCGGCTGCGCGGGTTGCGGCCATCACGCGTTCGATGGTCAGCGGGCCGTCCTTGGGCAGGACGCGCATTCCATAGCGGACGCCGTCGAACTTTGCCAGGTTGCTGGACACTTCGGACGGCATGATGAGGTAGTAGGCACCGAGGGCGTACTTGAAGTTGGGGCAGGAAACCTCCACGATTTCCGCGCCGGCTTCCTTGAGCAGCTCGAGGGACTCGTTGAAGCGGTTCTCAACGCCGGCCTGGTAGCCCTCGCCGTGCAGTTCCTTGATGATGCCGATCCGCATGCCCTCAACGTTGCCCGTGCGGGCTGCCGCCACCAGGTTGTCGAACGGGTCCGTCAGCGACGTGGAGTCGTACGGGTCGTGGCCGCCGATGACCTCCTGGAGCAGCGCCGAGTCCAGGACAGTGCGCGAGACCGGTCCGATCTGGTCCAGCGAAGAAGCCATGGCGATAGCCCCGTAGCGGGATACCGCACCGTAAGTGGGCTTCACGCCCACCGTCCCGGTGACGGCGCCCGGCTGGCGGATGGAACCACCGGTATCCGTGCCCAGCGCCAGCGGTGCTTCAAAAGCCGCGACGGCGGCAGCCGAACCGCCGCCGGAACCGCCGGGGATGCGCTCCAGGTCCCACGGGTTCCGCGTTGGCCCGTAGGCGGAGTGTTCCGTGGAGGAACCCATGGCGAATTCGTCCAGGTTGGTTTTGCCCAGGATCGGCATCTTGGCTGCGCGCAGCTTCCTCACGACGGTTGCGTCGTAGGGGCTCCGCCAGCCCTCAAGGATCTTGGAGCCCGCCGTTGTGGGCTGGCCGATGGTGACAATAAGGTCCTTGACCGCGATGGGAACGCCAGCCAGCTGGTGGAGTTCCTCAGCCGCTGCGCCGCCGGCGGCGCGGATGCCGTCCACCTCGGCCGCGACGGCCAGGGCTTCGTTGGTGTTGACGTGGAGGAACGCGTTGATCTCTCCGTCCACGGAGGCGATGCGGTCCAGGTGCGCCTGGGTGACCTCGACGGCGGAGACCTCGCCCGCCTTGAGCTTCGCGGCGAGCGCGGCGGCGGAGAGGCGGATCAATTCTGTGCTTGGTTCGAAGCTGCTCATCGGGATGTCTCTACTCCTCGTCCAGGATTGCCGGGACCTTGAAGCGGTCATCCTCGGAGTCCGGGGCTCCGGAAAGTGCTTCAGCGGGCGTCAGTACGTGCCCCACAACGTCCTCGCGGAACACGTTGCTCAGCGGGATCGGGTGGGACGTGGCCGGGACGTCTTCTCCGGCGACTTCACTGACGGACTTGACCGAATCCACGATGACGGCAAGTTCGCCGGCCATCCTGTCCAGCTCTTCGGCACTCATTTCAATGCGAGCGAGTCGCGCAAGATGCGCGACGTCGTCACGGTTGATCGCAGCCATGGATCTCCCCTGCAAATGTGGTTGGTTTCCCACCTAGTCTACGTGTACGGGGATGGACCTATGGCGGACGCAGCAGTACCCGTCCGGCGTCCCCCAGTGGGCACCAGACGGGCACTGTTTTGCCCACGGTTTTCCCGCGGACACGATCAGACTAGCCGATACCGATGGCTCCCGTAAGCATCCCGACAGCCAGCATTGCGACGGAGATCACAGCGGTGCGCCACAGGACTTTCTTGTGGTGGTCGCCGAGCTCCACCTTGGCCAGGGAGACCAGGAGCAGGATGGCCGGAACCAGCGGGCTCTGCAGGTGGAACGGCTGGCCGGTGATGGAAGCCCGTGCCATCTCGGCGGCGGAGATTCCGTAGTGGCTGGCGGTTTCGCTCAGGACGGGCAGGACTCCGAAGTAGAAGGCGTCGTTGCTCATGAAGAACGTCATCGGAATGCTGAGCAGGCCGGTGATGACCGCCATGAACGGGCCGAGATCCGCGGGGATGATCTGGACGAGCCACTCGGACATAGCCTTGACCATGCCCGTGCCATTGAGCACGCCGGTGAGGACTGCGGCGGCCATCACCATGCTGACCACGGCCACGATGGACTGTGCGTGGGCTACAAGCTGGGCGCCCTGGTCCTTGACCTTGGGGAAGTTGACCAGCAGGGCAATTGCCGAACCCGCCATGAATACGAAGGGCAGCGGAACCAGGTCGAGCACCAGCATGGTCATTACGGCAACAGTCAGCACAAGGTTGAAGACGAACAGGCGCGGACGCAGCGTCTTGCGGTTGGGGTCCAGTGCCGTACCGGCCAGTGCTTCGTCGTCGGCAAGTTCGGTGCGGGAGCCGCCGTCGGACAGTTCGGTGCGCTCCAAAACCGCGACGCCGGAGCCGCCGGGAGCAGCCGGGGTGCCGGCCGGGCGGGGTGCGCCGGGCTTCCTGAAGCCGGCGCCGCCGTCGAACACGTCGGCAGGATCGGCGAGGTCACCCCAGATCTCCGGGTGGGCTGCCTTGAGGCGGTTGCGCTCCTGCAGGCCGAGCAGCCAGGCGAAGACGAAGACGATGACCAGGCCCGCAATCAGGGACGGGATCATGGGGACGAAGACCTCGGACACACCGATCTTCAGCGCCGTGGCGGCGCGGGCGGTGGGGCCACCCCACGGGAGGATGTTCATGGTGCCGTTGGCGAGGCCTGCCACGCAGGTCAGGACCACAGGGCTCATCTTCAGGCGCAGGTAGACGGGCAGCATGGCGGCCGTGGTGAGGATGAAGGTGGTGGATCCGTCGCCGTCGAGCGAAACAGCCGCCGCCAGGAGGGCGGTGCCCAGGACCACCTTGGCGGGGTCGTTGCCGAGCTTGCGGAGGATGAACTTCACCAGCGGGTCGAAGAGCCCGACGTCGATCATCAGGCCGAAGTAGACAATGGCGAACATGAGCAGCGCGGCCGTGGAGGTCATGCTCTTCATTGAGGTGAGGACCATGTCGCCGATGCCAAGGCCGGCACCTGCAAACAGGCCGAATGCGGTGGGAACAATAATCAACGCCAGAACCGGCGTGAGCTTCTTAGTCATGATCAGCACCATGAACACCGCAATCATGGCGAATCCAAGCAGTACCAGCACAGCCGGCTCCTTACTTCTATGAACCGCATCACGGCGGTGTGATGCGCAATACAGACGTTAGGGTGGCGTCCGTCACGGCCGGGGGTTTGCTTCATTTGATTGGCATACTGCTCATTCAAGGCATTTTGCGCGTTTTGCTCAGTGCTTCAATGGATCAGGACGCATCAACAGAGCAAAGGAGACCTGATGCAGCGGCTAGGCCTGCGCTTCTCCACCCAAACGCTGCTGCTCCAGCTGGGCGTCGTGATCCTGGTGGTCCTGCTCAGCTTTGCCGTCCATGCCTGGCTCACTTATGACCGCATAGGGCGGGAGGCTGAGAACCAGGCGCTGACCCTGGCCCGCACGGTTGCCTCGGACCCGAGCCTGCGCACCACAGTGACGTCAATCAGCAAGGAGCAAGGTACGCCTCCGCGCGATGTGCTGGCAGAGGGTCCGGTTATGGCCGCGGCAGAGGCCGCCAGGATCCGCACGGGCGCCCTGTTTGTTGTGGTGACGGACGAGACCGGCCTGCGGCTGGCGCACCCCGAGGTGGACAGGCTCGGCGAGCGCGTCAGCACGGACCCGAGTGAAGCCCTGTCCGGCCGGGAGATCACAACGCGCAACACAGGCACGCTGGGCCCTTCCGCGGGCGCCAAGGTTCCGGTGTACAGCACCGACCGGTCTGACGCCGTAGTGGGAGAGGTCAGTGTGGGCTATTCCATGGAGACGCTGGCGCAAAGCCTGGCCCGGGACATCGTGCCCACCGCGTTGACGGCGGCAGGGGCCCTCCTTGTTGGCGTCCTGGCATCGTTCCTGCTGCGCCGGCGCCTGCAGCGGCTGACGCTCGGGCTGGAGCCAGAGGAGATCAGCACGCTGGTGCATGACCAGGTGGCGGTGCTGGAAGGCGTGGACGACGGCGTGATTGGCATCTCCGCCGACGGCAGGATCACCGTTTTCAATGGCGCAGCCCGGCGCTTGTTGGGCGGTTCGCACGAGCCCGCACCGGACCTGACCGGCGCGCCGTGGGACGATGCCCCGGTTCCGGCAGCGTTGAAGACCCTCACCGTGCCTGCCTCCCACGACGCTGAGCCCGTGGAGCTTGTGGCTGGCGACCGCGTACTGGTGGCACGGGCACGGAAAGCCCTCCACCGCCGCGAGGACCTCGGCTGGGTGGTGATGCTCCGGGACCGCACCGAACTGCAACAGCTCACGCGCCAGCTGGACGCCGTCGGAACCATGTCCGCCGCGCTGCGCGCCCAGCGCCATGAGTTCGCCAACCAACTGCACACCATCGCCGGTTTTATGAGCGTTGGACAGCACGAGCAGGCCCGCGAGTATCTGGCGGGCCTAGCCGCCACCGGTCCGCTGCGATTCCCCGTAGAGCAGATGGAACTGCTGCAGGACGCCTATCTCCAAGGTTTCGTCGGCGCCAAGGGCGTCGAGGCCGACGAACGCGGAGTAAACCTGCGGATCGGCCCCGAAACGCTGGTCCGGGGACACGTCAAGGACCCCCAGGACGTCACCACGGTGCTTGGCAACCTGATCGACAATGCGGTGAATGCCGCCGTCGCAGGTTCTTCCGGCCAGCGCTGGGTGGAAATCGAACTGCTGGACGAACCGGAAGTCGACGGCGGCACACTGCACATCGTCGTGGCGGACTCCGGCGACGGCTTGGGCGACATTTCGCCTGAGCAGGTATTTGTGGAAGGGTTCACGACGGCGGAACGGCCGGCCCGTGCGGGCGGCGGCCAAGGGTTGGGGCTGGCCTTGGTGAGGCAGTTGGCCCGTCGCCGTGGCGGCGATGTCCGTGTGCTGGACGCCGGACATCCCGGTGGCCCGGGCGCGGTATTCACTGCCAGGCTGCCGGGAACTATGGCCGCACGACAGGATGTGGCAGGCAATGGGAGGAACGCATGACTGAGGACATACGCGTGCTGATTGTCGACGACGACTTCCACGTGGCCAAGCTCCATGCCACCTATGTGGATTCGGTGGCAGGTTTCCTTGCGCTGACGCCCACCAACTCGGCTTCGCAGGCACTGCAGGCGGTCCACAGCCTTCGCCCTGACCTGGTGCTCCTGGACGTTTTCCTTCCGGACGGTTCGGGGCTGGACCTGTTGGGACAGTTGGACATCGATGCAATGATGCTGACCGCGGCCTCGGACCCCGTTTCCGTGAAGACCGCGTTCCGGCGCGGTGCCCTGGCGTACCTGCTCAAGCCGTTCACGGCCGAGTCCTTGTCCCAGCAGTTGCGGGCGTACGCCAGGTACCGGCGGATCCTCAGCCACGGCATCGTGGACCAGGACACGGTGGAGCGCGCAAAGCGGGCCCTGATCTCGGGCGATGTGGGGCCGAGCAACAGGCCGCGTTCCGCTACGGAAGCCGCGGTTCTCGATTCCCTCGAGCCGGGAGCCCAGTACTCTGCGGCAGAAGTAGCGGAACGAGTAGGCGTGTCCCGCGCCACAGCGCAACGGTACCTGTCATCGCTGGCCGATGATGGCGCCGTCGAAATCCAGCTCCGCTACGGGACCACCGGCCGGCCGGAACACCGATACGGCGTTCCGGCCCGGTAACCGGCTAGGCGCTCTGGTGGCTAGGCGCTCTGGTGGCTAGGCGCTTTTCTGGGCGACGAGTTCGATCTCCACCAGCATCTTTGGGTCGAGGAACGGCAGCACGTGCACTAGGGACAGCGTGGGGCGGATCTCGCCGAAGACTTCGCCGTGTGCCCGCCCGGCATCTTCCCACTTGCTGATGTCCGTCAGGTAAAGCTTGGACTGGACGACGTCCTCATAGGAGAAGCCCGCGTCTTTGAGGACCGTGTCGAGTTTCTCCAGGATGTACTTGGTCTGGCTATAGAAGTCGTCTCCCACAATGCCATCGGGGCCGGAGGCAGCCGTCGCCGAAATGTACAGGGTGTTGTCCACCTGGACCGCACGTGAGTAGCCGAGGGTCTGCTCCCAGGTGGAGCCGCTGCCGTAGATAGTGCGCATGGATAGCCTTTCGCTGGTTTACGTCGCCTCAACTGTAGGCGGCTGCAGCCCAAGCCGATAAACCAGCAGCTTTATGTCGGTTCCGGGGACAAACCAGTCCCGTTCCGGGGCGCGGTGGAAGCCCATCCTCTCGTATAGCGCGCGGGCGCCAGTCCAGCCGCTGCCCGTCGTCAAGACGACGGCGTGCACATCCGAGAGCGTCCGTGCGTGCCCGACGACGGCCTCCACCAAAGCCCGCCCCGCACCGCTGCGCTGGACGGCCGGATCCACCACAAGCATCCGGAATTCCAATTCGCCATCAAGGGCGATGTCCGCGAACGGTTCCCCCGCCAGGGCCAGCGTGACGGAGCCGATGATCTGTCCGGCTCGCTCAGCCACCCACACGAGCGCCTTTTCGGCTCGGTCCGCGACATTCTGAATGGCCAGCATGTAAGGGTGGCCGGGATCGTCGAAGTGTCCGGCTTCAAGATAGGAGTCCCGGGTAATGCGGGCGATGTCCTGGTAGTCATCTGGATGGGCGGGACGGATAACAATCTGCGGCTGCACCGGTCAATAGTAGTGGGCAGGCGCGGCGGGCCCAGGCAAAAGGGCCGAATCCGTGATGGAAGTATCACTTGCAGCCCCAATGCCAGCCCTGCGCGGTAACAAGCTAATTCGATGACGAGATGTGGCCCGGCATTGCTTTCCATGGCGTTTCATGTCTGCCGCATGGCGTTCTGTTGAGCCGGATTTCTGGCTTTTGAAGTGCTTCGTCACGATGCTGGCGCAGGGCAGTTGAGGCGTGCTTAGGTGGTGTCCACCCCCCGCTGACGGGGCTCCCCGCTGACGGGGAACAGAGACTGCACCAGCAGGAGACAGGAGGACCCAATGCCTGAGGCACACACCATGCGGAACGCCTACGCGCCCGCTCGCTCCTGCTGTCCCTGCCCGCCCGGCTGTTGACATCGCCGAGCTCCTGATGCCGCGCTGACAGCAGGACCGGATCGCACAGATCCCGCTCTGGGCCAGTGCGGCTGGCCGGACCGGTAGGCTGCTCGCGCCTCGGTCAGCCAGTCGCCGGACACGGGAATCCCTCACACTTAGTGCCGCCGGACAGCCTCCCCTTATCGGAGCACCTCCGGCCGCTTGCGGCGTCACCACTGTCGCCTACTCCCGCGCTTCCCCATGCCCGGGACTGAAGTTTCATGCCCTCGCAACGCAACGCAACTCATTCCTGAAAGGCAGCCATGTCCTTCGCTGCACACCGTATTCCAGCGGCTCACGCGGTCACCGAACTCAGCCGTCGTCGTGCCTTGGGCGCACTGCTGACCCTCCCCGCAATCGGCCTCCTGAGCGCTTGCTCCGGAGCGGCCACTGCCGGCGGTCCGCAGGCCAGCCAATCGGCTCCGGCGCCTTTGGCCTCCAGGGTTCCCGCAGGCACCACCATCAAGGTCGGAGATCCGAGTGTCCGCGTGGCCTTGGAACTGTCCGGGCTGATCGAGGAACTGAACTTCAACGTCGAGTTCGCCAACATCTCCGGCGGCCCGCAAACCACCGAAGCCTTCCGCGCCAATGCCCTGGACGCCGGCTCCGTAGCCGACATCCCGCCCATCCATGCCACTTGGACCGGGCTCGACGTGCGCATCATCGCCAGCGCCTACCGCAAGGACCCACTAAACCACCCACTCTACGAACTCGGCATCGCACCCGGAACGGGCATCACCTCGCTGGACGGACTCCGCGGAAAGAAAATCGCCTACAGCCCCGGACAGGCGCAGGGCGCACTGGTGCTGCGCATCCTGGAAAAGGCCGGCCTGCAGCAAAGCGACGTCAAACTGGTGGAACTGCCAAGCACGGGCGACGTCTACGCGACGTCGCTGGCCAGCAAACAAGTGGATGCCGCACCGCTGGGTGGCGTGCAAATCAAGCGGTACCTGGCCAAGTACAAGAACGAAGGGGCCACCACCCTGCGGCACGGACTCCGTGACGATCCCGGCCATCTATACTCCCCCGCCAAAATCCTGGCCGACCCGGCAAAGGCTGCTGCCCTCGCCGAGTACGTCCGCGTGTGGGGCAAGGCGCAGCGCTGGATCGAGGACCATCCCAAGGAATGGCTGGAGGGTTACTACATCAAGGACCAAGGCCTCTCAGCGGAGGACGGCCAGTACTTGATCGACGCAGCGGGCAAGAAGGACCTCCCGACATCCTGGTCAGAGGGCATCGAACGCCACCAGCAGACCATCGACCTGCTGTCCCGTGAGCAGAAGAAGCCCCGGCTGGAGGCCGCCTCACTGTACGACAAGCGCTTCGAGGCCATTGCCGGCACTGCCTTTGCCGCCGCAGCAGCGTCCCCCTCGGCGAAGGCGGGTGCCTAATGGCCGCCGGACGCACGGCCACAGCAGTTGCCTTCGGCCCCGGCGCGGTGCCCTATGCTGTGGAGCCAGCCGCCGTCGTCGAACCCCATTTGGACCCGGCCCTAGCCGGGTGCCCTAACGTCCGCCCAGTTGCCCGCCGGCTGGGACCCGGCCCGCGACGGCGGCTGGCCTGGCTCGCAGGGCCACTCGCCCTGCTGCTGCTGTGGACCGTATGCTCTGCCACTGGGCTGCTTGATCCGCGGATCCTGTCCGAGCCCTGGACAGTTTCCTCGACCGCGGGCGAACTGATCGCCGACGGACGCTTGCAGGAGAACCTCGCTATTTCGGCACAGCGAGCGTTCCTCGGCCTATTCTTCGGAATCCTGGCAGGCGCGCTCCTTGCCCTCGTGGCGGGTCTGAGCCGGATCGGCGAGGCATTGATCGATGGCCCCGTGCAGATCAAGCGCGCCATCCCCGGCCTGGCCCTGATACCGCTGCTCATTCTGTGGTTCGGCATCGACGAAACCATGAAGGTCCTCACCATCACGCTGGGTGTATTCGTCCCGATCTACCTTCAGACGCATGCCGGCCTGCGCGGGATCGACCTCCGCTACGTGGAACTCGCCCAAACGGTCGGCCTGAATCGCGCCTCATTCGTCCGCCGAGTGGTGCTGCCTGGTGCATTGCCCGGCTTCTTCCTAGGCCTCCGCTTCGCAGTTACCGGCGCCTGGGTGTCGCTTGTGGTGGTGGAACAGATCAATTCCACCAGCGGCATCGGCTACATGATGGAGCTCGCCCGTACGTATGGCCAGACCAACATCATCGTCCTCGGACTCGCCGTCTACGGCCTGCTGGGCCTGCTCTCCGACGCCGCAGTCCGCCTCCTCGAACGAAAGGCCCTCGCATGGCAGCGCACCCTGGCGGGCTGACCGCCGTCAACATTCCCTCCCCCACTGAACCCGCCGTTTCAGTGCGGGAACTCATCCGGAGTTTCGGCCCCAAGGGGGTCCTCAACGGCGTCGATCTGGACATCGCTCCCGGCGAATTCGTTGCCCTGTTGGGTCCGAGTGGCTGCGGAAAAAGCACCCTGCTGCGGGCCCTCGCCGGACTGGATCACGACGTGCGCGGCAGCGGCGTGATCAGCGTTCCGGAGCGCGTCTCCGTGGTCTTCCAGGATTCCCGCCTGTTGCCATGGGACACCGTGCTGGGCAACGTCACCTTAGGCCTGCGGGAGCACGACGCCGACGCGAAGGGTCGCCGCGCACTCGCCGAAGTAGGCCTCGCCGGACGGGAAAAGTCCTGGCCGCACCAGCTCTCTGGCGGGGAGCAGCAACGCGTGGCGCTGGCCAGGTCCCTGGTCCGGGATCCCCAACTTCTTCTGGCCGACGAGCCGTTTGGGGCGCTGGACGCGCTGACCCGGATCAGGATGCACGGACTCCTCCGCGAACTGGTCGCCACGCACCGCCCCGCCGTCCTGCTGGTCACCCACGACGTGGACGAAGCAATCGCATTGGCCGATCGGATTGTGGTTCTGGACCACGGTCGGGTGTCGACAGTGCGGAGCGTGACTGCCGATGTTCGATCCTCCGCTGACCCCGCAGGCCACGAAGTCCTTCGCCGCGAACTACTGACCGACCTCGGCGTCAACGCCCCAACGGCGCGAGCCAGCTAACGCTTCCGTCCACCCAACCCAGCTACACACGATTCCATTAGGAGCCACTATGAGCACACCGCAGCGCACCCTCCACCTCAACGCCTTCCTCATGAGCACCGGACACCACGAAGCCTCGTGGCGGCTGCCGGAGACCGACCCATATGCAAGCAGCAAAATCGAGCATTACAAGAAATTGGCCCGCACCGCAGAACGCGGCAAGCTGGACTCCATCTTCTTCGCTGATTCGCCCGTTCTGTTCGGCGAAGTAGGCCGCCGCCCCGCGGGGAAACTGGAACCCACCGTTCTCCTCACTGCCATCGCCGGCGCCACGGAACGCATTGGACTCATTGCCACGGCCTCCACCACGTACAACGAACCCTTCAACCTGGCAAGGCGATTTGCCTCCATTGACTGGGTGAGCGGCGGCCGGGCCGGTTGGAACGTGGTCACTACGGCAGGACCGGACGCCGCCCGCAACTTCGGCATCGAAGACCAGCCTGCCCACGCCGCACGATACGAACGTGCGGCGGAATTCATCGAAGTGGCGCAGAAACTCTGGGACAGCTGGGAGGACGACGCCATTCTGGCGGACAAATCCGAAGGTGTCTGGGGCGACTCCACGCGGATCCGCACCATCGACCACGAAGGGAAGCACTTCAAGGTCCGCGGTCCGCTCAATGTGCCCCGCACGCCACAGGGCCACCCGCTCATCGTCCAGGCCGGTTCTTCCGAGGACGGAAAGAACCTTGCTGCCCGCTACGCTGAGGCAGTCTTCACCGCGCACCAGACCTTGGCCGATGCCCAGGCCTTCTACACCGACCTCAAAGCGCGGACCGCCGCCGTAGGACGCGACCCGGAAAGTATCAAGATCCTGCCCGGCATCGTCCCGGTGATCGGTTCCACCGAGGCGGAAGCCCTCGAGCTTGAACAAGAGCTGGACAACCTGATCAAACCCGAATATGCCCGCATCCAGCTGGCCAAGACCCTGCGAGTGGACGCCGAAGAACTCCCCTTGGACCGCCAACTCCCCGAGGATCTTCCCAGCGAGGACGAGATTGAGGGCGCCAAGAGCCGCTATACCCTCATCGTTGAACTGGCGCGGCGGGAACAACTCACAGTGCGGCAGCTCATCGGCCGCCTGGGCGGCGGACGCGGCCACCGGACGTTCACCGGAACACCCGAGCAGGTGGCGGACGCTATCCAGGACTGGTTCTACGCCGGGGCAGCGGACGGCTTCAACATCATGCCCCCTGTCCTGCCTTCCGGCTTGGAATCGTTCGTGGACCACGTGGTCCCGATCCTGCAGGCCAGAGGTTTGTTCCGCACCGAGTACACCGGCCGTACCCTGCGTGAGCACTATGGCCTGGAACGGCCCGCCAACCGCTACGCCGGCACCGCAGGCCCTGCCCTCACGTCCATCGGTTCAGGCTTCTAGCGCGCAAACTAGTCGAGCGGGAACCGCCCCGAGAACTCAATGCCTGCGGCGCAGGTCCAGGCGGCGAGCCGTTCTGCGTCGCTGGGGCCGCCGTCGAGGGGGCTGGTCAGGTGCGGCCGACGCACCCAGCAACCAGCTTCCTCGGCGATCAGCGCACCGGCTGAGAAATCGTGCTCATTGAGTCCGCGTTCCCCGTAGGCGTCGTGGGTTCCGTCAGCAACCAGACAGAGGTCCAGGGCGGCCGAGCCAAGGCGGCGCATGTCGCCGAAGCCGTCCATAAGGCCGGGAAGGAACCGGGATTGTTCGGCCCTGATGCCCGGATCGTAGCTGAAGCCAGTGGCAAGCAGGGCAGACCCCGCGGCTCCGCGCCCAGGCTCGGGTCCGTCGAGGCGTCGCGGAGCCGACCTCCCGGCGTCCAGGCGCCAGGCGCCGCCTCCTCGAACGGCCCAGTACTCCCGGCGTAACGCCGGGGCGTTGACGACGCCGGCCAGCCAGCGCCCGTCGGCGTCGGCAACTGCCACACTGGTGGCGTAATAGACGATGTCGCGGATGAAGTTGGTGGTGCCGTCCAAGGGGTCGATGGACCAGCGGAACCCGCTGGGATCCTGTACCCGGGTGGTGCCTTCCTCTTCGCCAGTCACCACGTCAGCCGGACGTTCCGAGACCAGGACCTCCCTCACAGCTTTCTCCGCGGCAACGTCGAACTCTGTCACCCAGTCACTGCCCGAACTCTTGTTCTCCTGCGTCCCGTCACCGGCGAGGACGCCGCCGTCCCGGGTGGCCAGGACGGCGGCACCAGCCGCTGCAGCCCTCCGTGCGACGGCCAGGAGTTCGGCCAGGAAGTCGCCGTCGCTTGCGTTCGACGCGGTCATGAACCCGCCCCGGTTGTCTCTACCGCGTTTTCCGGCAACTCTTCGGCAGCCACTTCCTCCGCTTCCGGGACAGCGGGGCCCTGCCCGCCGCCAACCCCTGCCGGCCCATGGTCCAGGAGCGCCCGGAAGCCGTCCTCATCAAGCACCGTCAAGCCCAATTGCTCTGCTTTATCGAGCTTGGTGCCCGCGTTCTCGCCAGCGACAACGTAGCTGGTGTTCTTGGACACTGAGCCTGCCGCTTTGCCGCCTCGCGTGATGATGGCTTCCTTGGCCTCATCGCGGCTGAAGTTGGGCAGGGTACCCGTCACAACGACGGTGAGGCCCTCGAGGGTACGGGGTGTGGAACCATCGCGTTCATCCTTCATGCGGACGCCCGCTGCCTTCCAGGAGTCGACGATTTCCCGGTGCCAATCCTCGGCGAACCATTCCTTGAGCGCTGCGGCGATGGTCGGGCCAACCCCGTCAACGTGGGCCAACTCTTCCTGGCTGGCGGCCCGGATGGCGTCCATTGAACCGAAGGCCCTGGCGAGGGCACGGGAGGCGGTAGGACCTACGTGCCGGATGGAAAGGGCCACGAGGACACGCCAAAGCGGCTGGGTTTTGGCCTTCTGGACCTCAGCGAAGAGCTTCTCCGTGGACGCCGTGGGTTTGGAAGGGGTCTTGGCTGTGGGCTTGGTCCAGAAATAGGGAACCAGCTCCCATTGCCCTGTGCCAACGCCCTTGGAGCGCTTCTCCCGCCAAACTTTGACGTCGGCCAGCCTGTCACGCAGTTCACTGCCGGGGTAATCGGCGGCAAGCTCAAAGATGCGGGCTTCACTTTCCAATACACCGGGACCTTCCGGCTTAGGGTAGCCGCCGATGGAAGCCGGATCCGGTCCGGGGCCAGAGGTCAGCGCAACCGCCGCTTCCCAACCGAGCGCTTCGATGTCGAAGCCGCCCCGGCCAGCGAGGTGGAAGACCCGTTCCCTCATCTGTGACGGGCACGAGCGCGCATTGGGACAACGGATGTCCACGTCGCCCTCCTTGGCGGGTGCCAGGGGCGTTCCGCAGGAGGGGCAATCAGTGGGCATCACGAAGTCCCTGACCGGCGGTTCCTGCTGATCGCGCAGCGCCAGGACGGGGCCGACGATTTCCGGAATGACGTCTCCGGCCTTGCGCAGCACCACAATGTCGCCGATCTTGACGCCCTTGGCGCGGACCACGTCCTGGTTGTGCAGCGTAGCCATTTCCACCGTGGAGCCGGCAACCTTCACCGGCACCATCACGCCGAACGGCGTCACGCGGCCCGTCCTGCCGACGTTGACCTGGATGTCCAGGAGCTTCGTGTGGACTTCCTCCGGCGGGTACTTGAACGCCACCGCCCAGCGCGGAACCCGGCTGGTGTGCCCGAGGGCGCGCTGGGTGGCGAAGTCGTCCACCTTGACCACAATGCCGTCGATCTCGTGCATCAGGCTGTGCCGCTGTTCACCGTATTGCTCGATGAACTTCAGCACCTCCTCATAGGAGTCCAGGATTTTGAAGTACGGGCTGGTTGGCAGCCCCCACGACTTCAGGAGCTGGTAGGTCTCGGATTGGCTGGTAGTGGGCAGCCCCTCGCGGGCGCCGATGCCATGGACGAACATGCTCAGAGGACGCTTGGCCGTCTCCGCGGGGTCCTTCTGCCGAAGGGACCCGGCAGCGGCGTTGCGCGGATTCGCCAGCGGTGCTTTGCCTTCGGCAATGAGGGCCTCGTTGAACTCGTTGAAGGCCTTGGTGGGAATGTAGACCTCGCCGCGGATCTCCACTTCTTCCGGGTGGCTGTCCCCGGCGAGGCGCCTGGGGATGTCCTTGATGGTGAGGACGTTGTGCGTGATGTCCTCACCAACGTGCCCGTCACCCCGGGTGGCCGCCCGCACCAGCTCGCCGCGCCGGTACAACAGGTTTACGGCCAGGCCATCGATCTTGAGTTCGGTGAGCCAGCGGGCCTTGGGCTGCCCGACGGCGGCGACGCTCGCCTCTGCGCGCCGGATCCAGGCCTCCAACTCGTCGATGGAGAACACATCCTCCAGGCTGTACATCCGCTGGAGGTGCTCGACGGCGGCAAAGGCGGCAGAGACTTCACCGCCAACCTCCTGCGTAGGCGAGTCATTCGACACAAGCTCCGGGTAGAGCGCCTCGAATTCCTCAAGCCTGCGGTACAGCTGGTCGTACTCCGCATCGCTGACCGTGGGGGCGTCCTCCTGGTAGTACGCATAGCGATACTTCCGGACGAGGTCCGCGAGCTTGTCGTATTCCTCCCGAACGGCTTCCGACGGAATGCTTCCTGGCTCAAGCTGGGATGTGGCGGTGTTCTCTGTTGTGCTCACAGCACTATCTTGCCTTACCCCACTGACACAACAGCGGCCTAGTGCTGTGCCAGGCGGTTCCGGCTCCACAATGCAAACGCCAACCCCGCGAGGCCGATCAGCAGGACCCCACCCATGATCGCCATGAGTCCGCCCAGGTCCACGCCGCCGACATCCTTGGCGACGACGGCTGCCGCCTGGGTTGCCCGCTTGCTGCTCTCGACGGGCTTGTTCCAGTTGGGCTCGGAAGATGGCGCAGCGGACGCCGCGGCCATGCTCGGAATGGGCGTGACGGTGGAAGTCGAAGCAGCGGACGGTGACCCCGTCGTCGTCGGGCCGGGTTCAGCGGGCGCGGGGGCGGCGGTTGAGGCAGCCGGTGCCGGGGCTGCAGGTGGGGCTGGCGCCACGGGAGCCGGCTCCGGTGCGGGCGGCGTCGTGGGCCGCGCGGTGGTGGTGGGATCAGGCTTGGGCGAATCGCTTGGTTTGCTCGGGAACAGGCAGAGGGGCTGGCCCGGTGGACAGTCGTTTTCCGCGTGGGCAGCAAGGGCAGGGAAAGCTGCCAGGCAGATGGCCAGGAGTGTTACAGACAGCAACTTTGCAGGGCGGGTTGGGGTCCGGTGTGTCATTGGTACCTCCGCTGGGCCGGACGAACGCGGCCCGGGGTCGGGGACGTTTCAGGGATTTTCCTACAGCCCGGCAGCCGCCGCAAATTCGCAGCGGCTGCCGGACCCTGGTTAACCGCGGTTTTCCGGGGGCATGGCCACTTGGAGCTTGCGGACCTTGCCCCGGCCAACAGTGTAGCCGCGGCCTGGTATGAAGTCCGTGCTGATCTTGCCCAGGGACGTGCTCAGGAGGGAGTCACCCTCAATGTCACCGGGGTTCAGCAAGAGACCGCGGCGGCCGGACTTGAACGGCTGGGCGAGCGACCAGGCCTGCGACCAGGTTGACGATTCGGACTCGCCCACCACCCACTGGTCCGCCTTGATGGATGTTGTCACCAGGCGCTCGACCCCGGACTCTGCCAAGGTGTCCGTGAACTCGGTCAACCCTTCAATGAAGATGGCCAATTTGCCGGGGTTGTCCGTGGAGTAGTCCACCAGCTCGTCGATGGCTTCTTCCACCGCGTCCGGCCCCACCAAGGACCGGTTCCAGATCTTCAGGGCCGCAACCGAGGACCGCCGCGAGCCGATATAGATCAGCTCGGTAGCCGGGCTTGAACGGCGCAGCGCGTAGGCCATGGTCACCAGCGCAACCGTCCGGCCGGCTCCCGGCGGACCGGCCACCAGCAGAGGTCCCTTTGCTGTGATGGTGGCCGGATCCAGGCTCTCGTCGTCGACGCCGATAACCGGCAGTTCGCCGACTCCGGCCGGCAGGATGTCTAGGTCCACTTGCTCCGGCAGGCGCTGGATGGGCGGTGCGGCGTCCAGGCCTTGCCGATTCATGGCCTGGCTCAGCTTGGCTACCTCGCGTGCCTGCAGGGCCAGGTTCGGGTTGCCGCCAAGCACGGCGAGCTGCACTTCGTGGCTGCCCAGCAGGCCGCGCCCGGGAGGCGAGGCCGGGTTGAGCACGTCCTTGGGGACGTCCAGGGACATGTAGTCATCCTCGGAAGTCATCCTCAGGACCAGTCGCCGCTGGATGGAAGCCAGGAGCGACGGCGGCACGGAGTTGGGCCGGTCGCCGCTGACCACCAGGTGGATGCCAAGGGGACGGCCATCCGTGGCCAACTGCAGGAAGATATCCCACAGTGCAGACAGGCGGCTGTACTCATAAGCCTCGCGGAACGCTGACATGCCGTCCACCATCACAAAGATGCGCTTCTCATCCGGACGATTGGCGAGCTTCCGGTACTCGACGATAGTGGAAGCCCGCACCTCGGCGTAACGGGCAGAACGATCCTCGGCGATGTCGCTGAGCCAGCGCAGGAGGCGGCCAACGCGCTCCACATCGTCACCGCTGATCACCTCGCCCACGTGGGGCAGGCCCTCCAGCATCCTGAGCCCGGAGGAACCACAGTCGATGCCGTACACATGGACGGGACCGCCGCGTGGTGTCACGGCTGCAGCGATGGCGATACCACGCAGCGCCGCCGACTTACCGGAGCCACCCGTGCCGTAGACGGCCATGTTGCCGTCCTTGTCGGGCTCGTAGAACACCGTGGGCTGGTCCTGATGGGCAGGATCATCGGCAACACCAAGCAGGAGCCGCTCATCCGTGCGTGGGTTGGGCAGCTTGGAGAAGTCGTAGGTTGTGGCCAGTTCATTGAGCCATGGCTTCCGCGGCGGCTCGATGCCCAGTTGAACAGCGGCCTTGATGATGGTTCCGGTCATCCTGGCGATGTCGTTGGGTCCTGTGGGCTCCTCCTTGACCGCGTCAGCGGGGGTCGGTGCCTCCCAGCTCTGGCCGGGACCGAACGCCATCTCCACAATGTCAATGCGCGGACGCTGCGGCTTCTCCGTGGTCCATCCGCCCGCGTAACCGGTTTGGAACCCCTGGACGCGGCCCGGGCCTGTCTTGGCCGCGCCGCGACCAGGAATCGAGGGATCAAAGTAGGCCGCCGTCGGAACGCCCAGAATGTCTACGGCGTCGTCTTCATCGGCCATGCGCAAGGCGACGCGGAGGTTGGTGTTGGCACGCAGGCTGTCCTTGATGACACCTGCCGGGCGCTGGGTGGCAAGGATCAGGTGCAGGCCGAGCGAGCGGCCGCGGGCCGCCACGTCCACCACGCCGTCCACGAACTCCGGCACCTCGGTGGCGAGGGCGGCGAATTCGTCGACGATGATGATCAGGTACGGCGGCGCCTCAGGGTCCGCCTCACGCTGCAGGGCGAGGAGGTCCTTGGCCTTCTTCCGGTTGAGCAGGTGCTCACGATAATGCAGTTCAGCCCGCAGCGAGGTCAACGCACGGCGCACCAAATGGGGCGAAAGGTCGGTCACGAGGCCAACGGTGTGCGGAAGGTGGACGCAGTCAGCGAAGGCCGCGCCGCCCTTGTAGTCCACGAACAGGAAGCTCACCCGGTCCGGGCTGTAGGCGGACGCCATGCCCATGACCCAGGACTGCAGGAACTCCGACTTCCCGGCACCGGTAGTCCCACCCACCAAGGCGTGCGGTCCCTCGTTCTTCAGGTCCAGGTAGAACGGCTCCACACCCTTGGAACCCACCAGGGCGCGCAGGGTGCCATTGTCCTTGCGATTGGCGACCGCCGAGGCGAGGACGGAGTTGTTCTCCTGCCAACGCTCCGAGACAGCTTCCGGGGTGTCCAGGAACTGCGTGCCGATCAGGGTGGCGTAGGAAACTGCCCGGGGCAGGTCCGAGTCATCGTCCACCGGCTTGCCGACGTCCACCAACGGCGACATCATGCGTGCCAGCTGCATCGCGAGGCCAGCGTCAAGGGTCTCGCAGCTGACCGGGTAGCTGTGGCGGCCCAGGCGCACCTGGCCGGTGGTGGTTCCGTTGTCGCCGTCGACTGCCATAAAGTCCCGGCAGGCGGCCGGCAAGGCCTGGGTGTCCGCGGCTACCCACATCACGTGAACGCCGGAATCCGGTCCGCGTTCCACCAGGCGGGTGAGCCGGCCGCGGTCCACGGGCGCGTCATCTTCCACGATCACCAGCACCGACGGCAGCATGGGAGCCGCCACATCATCAGGCTTCTCAGTGGTGATCCCAGGGCGCGGCACCGGCCGCGGATCCTTTGCCGCCGCCTCGCGCTGGTCCACCAGGTCTTCGAGGCGGGACAGCAGGGACGACCCCGCGGAAGGTCCGGCGGCGAGATGGTCCCCGCCGCCGTTATTGTTACCGAGCGGGCTGTGGCCGGAGCCAACGTGCGGGAGCCACTGCAGCCAGTCCCAGCGCTTCCGGGACTGGGTCGATGCAAGGGCAGTGACAACAAGTTCAGCGGGTGAATGCAGGCCAACCGCCTGCAGGACCATGCCGCGTGCGACGTCGTCCACCAGGCCACGCGGACCGGCCACGCCAACCGACCCGGAGGCACGCAACTGGGACACGATGGGTACGCCGTCGATCATCCGGACCTGCTGGAGGCATTCCTGGATCTCCCGCATGTATTCGGGTTCGGTGTCATTGTTGCCGGGTTCCTCGAACTCGATCCGGGACAGTCCCATGCCCAGTCCAAAGCGGAGGCCCAGGAAACCCCCGTGCTCCGGCCGGTGGGTCCATAGCAGCGGGCCCAGCTTGTAGATGGCGTCCACCGTGTCACTCACGGAGGGCGCCTCCTGCAGGCGCACCGAGCGTTCAATGTTCTGCTTGGCAGTGATGTCTTCCCGGAACGCCTGCATTGCCTTGCGGAAGTGCTTGTGGCCTTCCTTGCGCTGCCGCCTGGACTGCATCTGGTGGTCCACGTAGTGCCCAATGATGAACAGCGGCATCATCATCATGAACACCACGGTGAGAATGTTCTGCGTGACGGCGAACATAATGCCGCCCATCAGCATCGGCGCCACGAGCATGACATAGGGAAACGGCTGGTGGTCGGGCCGCTTGGGACCGGCGGGCAGGACGCGCTTGGGCTCCTCGAAACGCGGAACCACACGCGGCGAACGGTTGAAGTCCACCAGGGGCGACGTCGGCATGGTCCCGTGGTTCCGTGACAGGGACACCACCCCCACGCTGGTGTCGCCCAGCGTGATGGTGTCCGACGACCCGAGCGTGGCACGCGTCACCGGAAGGCCGTCCATCAGGAGCCCGTTGGCGGAGTTCGTGTCAACGATCTCCACCGTCTCACCAACGGTGATCCGGGCATGCCGCTTGGAAGTGAGCGGGTCGCTCAGGCGGACGTCGACGTCCCGATCCCGGCCGATGTAGCTGGTGCCGGAAGGCAGTGAAAATTCGCGTCCGACGTCGGGCCCTGACAGCACGCGGAGCGTCGCCGCCGCGGGGCCGCGGTTTCCGTTTCCCGGCGTCGCGAACTGCTGGCTGACCTGGGTAAGCGAGACCGTGGAGCCGGGACGGAGCCCGGACTCCAGGAGGTTGTCGGCCGGGTTCAGGACGATCCCGGTCATACCGCCGGCGACGTACGCCTCATCGATGCGGAGGGACAGGTTCGACGGCGGTGCGGAGCCGCGTCGGGCCGGGTCCGCGGCCCACAGTTCGGTGGCGATGTCCGCTACCGTGGCGCGGCCGTCCACCGTTACGGCCAGGTCCTTGGCTTCAGCCGGCTCCCGGCGGAGTGTGAGGCGAAACTTCACGCTTCGTCGACCCCCCGCATCTTCTCCAGCAGGTGCAGGTCCTCCGGTGTAACCAGGTGCGAAGTAATGGCGTGTTCCACCAGCCGGGCACGTCGATTGGTGGCCAGCTTGCCGCCTCCCCCGCGCAGCCCCACGACGCCGACGCGATCGAGCTTGTCGCAGACATTGTCGAGCTTGCGGTTGAAGCGGGTGAGCGCCCAACCAAGGCGTTTTGCTGCCTCGGCCGAGGAGGGGATGGCGCTGAAACCGGTACCCTCGCGCCGCAGCATCGGCTCGGCCAAGGCGACGATCAGGGCCTTCTGCGAGTCGGTGAAGACAACGGGGCCGATGGTGGTGTCCCCGTCGGAGTCGTCCTCGCGGGCCTCCTGCCGGAACGACGGCGTCTTGAGGTGGACAGCGAACTCATAGGTGGTGGGGCCGGCCGTGAAGACGACGTTGGTGTGGCTGAACACCAGGGGAATCCGGGCGCCCGGAGCCAGCCAGGCCTGCATCCCCCCGGAACCGTCCGCGATGGTGGCGGACAGCATGCTGCCCACATTGCTGAGCCACCAGATTCCGTCGTAGCGGGCAATCTGGAGGAAACGGCGGTGCAGGTAGGGGTTGTCGTCAACCTCCAAATCGCCTTCGCGACCAATGTCGAATACATCTTCGTCAGACGGTTCGTACCACTCCCCGCAGAAATCAATGGCTAAATCACCCATGAGTTCCTCATCTCCCCCATAATGCTGAATGCTGTTGTCAATTCGCCTTTGTCACTGAGCCTTACGCCGGTGAGCTCCTTGTCTTATTTCGGCTTGCATGAAATTGAGGCCTCGCCTCCCGGGGAAGCCGTGCCGTCGGCGCGGACAATGATGACCTGGATGCACGTGGGCTCGGACGGGTTCTCGCTCACATCCACTTGCTTTAGGGGCGTGCTTGTGTAGGTTCCAGCGTCTCTTGCCGTCTTGACGCGCCACTTATACGTGTCTCCAGGCTTCTCGTCCGGATTCGACCACGTGAACTGAACCTTGGTGGGGGAAACGCTGTAATTGGCGATGAATACGACCTCCGGGACGTTGCCGCTGTCCAGCGCATCCGCCGGTGGCTTGCTGACCGTTTGGGTGGGTTTCGCCTTGGGCGGCGCACCAACCCCAAGCACAATACCGACGACGACGGCCACTACCAGGACTGCCGCGCCAACCGCAGCGAGTACGATCTGCCGCTTCCGGTGGTCGCGTGGTTCGGCTTGTTCCTCGTCTTGGTCCGGCGTCGGCCGGCTGACGGTCTGGTCCAGTTCAGGGCCACGTGACCGTGTGGCGAAAAGTTGCGCCTTCGGTTGCTCGGTTTTCTCCGCGGGCTTCGGTGCCGACGTGACGTCGGCGACGGGCGCTGTGGCGTGGCCTGCGGTTGCGGCCAGTGGGACACCTGCGGTGGTGCCGCCGGCAGCCTGGGCCGAGCGGAGCCTCGTGGCGTCATCTTCACCGGATGTTACGTCTGCCGGCGAAGCCTGTGCTTCCGTCGAAGGGGCCGGCGCTTCTGTCGAAGACCCATCCGGTGTCCAGCCACGGAGCACGGTGCCTACGCCGCGCCCGGTGGCGCCGGCACCGGCGTCGGGGTCGATTGCCGCGATGCTGCGGACCCGGGTTTCCTCTACCCCGTCATCCGGGTGCCGCTCATCTCCGTGGCTTGGTTCCTCCAACACCTCGAAAGGCGTAACGGAGAGGTTCAGCTCGGCCTGGATACGCTGCAAGGCCAGGGCGAAGGCATGTGCCGAGGAATAGCGCGACTCCGGGGTCTTGGCCATTGCCGTCGAAAGGGCAAGCTCCAGCGACTCCGGAACATCGGCGCGTCCCAGTCGCGGGAGCGGGCTGTTGGTGATCCGCGAAATCAGTTCGCGCTGGGAATTGTCCTGCCCCGGCATCACAAAAGGCGACCGTCCGGCGAGCAGGGTGTAAAGGGTGGCGCCGAGGGCCCACACATCCACCAATACGCCGTCGACGGGACCGCCCCGGAACTGTTCCGGCGGCGACCACGGAATGGACATCCCGGCCTCGTCGTCGGAGTCGTCACCGATGGTTCCGGAGATGCCAAAGTCCGTGAGCGCTGGCCGGTTGTAGTCGGTCACCAGGATGTTGGCCGGCTTGATGTCGCGGTGGGCAATACCGGCCCGGTGGGCGGTTTCGACGGCGGAAGAAACCTGGATGCCGATCGCCAGGACTTCGTCCACGCTGAAACGCTGACGCCGGTACCGAACGTCCAGGCTCGGCCGGGAGCAGTACTCCATGGCCAGGTAGGAATGGCCGTCCTCCGTGACTTCCGCCTCGTAGATCGTGACGATGTACGGGTGCGACGACAGCTGCGCCATCAGGTTAGCCTCGGACTCGAAGCGCCGCCGGGCACCCTCGGTCTTCAGTCCGGACAGCAACACCTTGACTGCGACTTTTCGCCGTGGCCTGTCCTGCTCGTACAGATACACATCTGAAAAGCCTCCCGAACCCAGCAGGCTTACATACTTGAAGCCGCGGATGTGCGGTGGCGGTGCGGGGGGACGCTTGGAACTCACGGAATCTCCTCGAAACGCAATGAAACGCCGTCGCCAAGCTCGGCAATGTCACCATCCAGCAGGATGGCCATTTCGCTCTGCGCCAGGCGACGCGGTGCTTGGCCCTCCCGGACCAGCACGGTGCCGTTGGTGGCCTTCAGGTCGCACAGCATGACGTGCCAGCCCTCCAGCCGGACCTCGACGTGCGAACGGGAGATATCCCCTCCCGGGCTGGCCACTTGGACGAGCTTGGGCATGGCCCCGCCCTGCACACGGGAAACGGACGGCTGCCGGCCAATAATCAGGGACTGGTCGAGGTCAATGACGTCTCCCGTGGACAGGCGAACTTTGCCTAGGCTCGGCCGCGACACCTGGACCGCATCGCCGGTCAGCGACTCGCCACACGCGGCGCACTGCGCATGGGTGGGCGGGTTGGCGTGGCCCCGCCCGCAGACGCGCCCCAGCACCAGGGGTCCTTTGGCCTTGGCGGCGGCGTTAGAACCCGACGGCGGTTCCTCCGGAGCCGCCGCTGGCCCGCCGCCGAGGGCCTCCGACAAGTCGCCGAGGCTGCCCTTCATGACGGTCTGGCCGTCGTGGTCCGGGTCCGCTGCGATCTCCACCGGATTCGCCGGCGTTGTCTGGCCGGAATGGGAAGCTTCACCGGGGGCGCTGTCCGCCGGGCTTCCGGGAAAAGGGCGGCCCCACGGCACTGAATCGATCAGTCCGGAGCCGCCGATGATCCCTCCGGTCGGGACGCGGTCCTGTCCGGGACGCTGTTCGGCCGGGTTGTTTGGACTGGCCGGCCGACCCAGTCCTCCACCGGGCAGCAATGATGGCGGTGTCCAGGGAAGCTCAGGCGAGTGGGCAGCAGGTTCGGGGTGGTGGACATTGTCGGCTGCAGTTGAGTCCCCGGTCCCGCCTGCACCGTCTCCGCTCTCTTCAGTTTCAGCATTAGTTTCAGGGTCAGATTCAGCGTTCGGGTCAACGCGGACGGCAGCATCCTCGATGCTCCGCATCACTGTCTTGTCCCACAGGTGGTCGTAGTTGCTGGTGAACTCCAGGGCGGCCGCTGGTGCCGAAGTATCCGTCGCTGGAACAGAGTCGGGCGAATCGCCCAGCTGCGACGGCATAATGGTGAGCTCCAGATCCGCGCCGTCTTCCTCACCAGGAACGTCATAGTGGAGCACGGTCTCCGCAGGGGCCTGGTGGGTAGCCGACACCGCCTGTCCGACGCCAAGGCCAGAGAGCATCACCACGCCCTCGCCAAGAGGCAGCCCTACACGTCCGTCGCCGTCGCGGGCGGCAGGGATGCCCAGCAAGTACGACTCGGGATTGTCGAAGCGGCGCTCCGTCCACGTGGTCACGTCGCGGCCGTGAACCGTCTCGACTTTTCCTGCGGTGGTGACGGCAAGCTCCAGGTCCCCGCGCAGGAAAACACGAAGTGCCGATGTGGCGTCGATGATCCCAAAGGGCGGAATCCGCGACAACGAGACACCAAAGCCGTCCGTGACCTCGTGCAGGACCTCGTGGGCTTCGGTGTGCCGGGCCAAAAGCTCCCAAACGGCCGCCACCAAAGCCGGGTCCGTCTCTGGAGACAACAGCACCGCCGTGCCGCTACGAACCACGCCAAACCACGCACCTGGCGTGTAGCTAATTTCCTTCATGGCCATCCGCATTCGGCTCCGACTCCAGCGGTGAGGTTTCGCGGAGGGTGATGTCGGGCGGCTCGATGGTGACCGTTGCCGCGGTTGCCTCGGCACGCGGGAGGGTATCCTCTTCCGCTTCCTCGGAGCCGGGGCGCGGAGCGGTGGTTGCCACGCCGGCGTCGTTCAGGACGTTTTTCGCGTCCACCACAATGGCTGTGACGTTGTCCCGACCGCCGCCGCGCAGGGCAGCCTGGATCAGGGCATCCACGGCATCCTGCGGGTGGGCGACTGTGCTGAGGATCCGGAGCATGTGCTCATCGCTCAGCTCCCCGTTGAGCCCGTCGGAGCACACAAGGATCCGGTCGCCTTCCTCAATCGGCAGCAGCCAGAAGTCCGCGTCGGTTTCATCACCTGTCCCCAAGGCCCGGGTCACCACGTGGCGGCGGGGATGCACGGCCGCTTCATCCGGGGTGATATCCCCCGAGTCCACAAGTTCCTGGACCTCGGAGTGGTCAACGCTGATCTGGGTGAACTCGCCTTGGCTAAGCCGGTAGGTCCGGGAATCCCCCACGTTCATCACCAGCCAGTAGGGAATCCCCAGCTGTTCCACCACTACGACGCCGGACAGCGTCGTTCCGGCCCGTGCACCAGTTGCTTCCCGGATTTGGTGGTCGGCATCCAACAGGCACCGCTGCAGCTCGGGCGCGGTGGCGGACCGCAGACCCGTCGCAAGTGCGGGCGCGGAACCCAAGGCACGTACGCACATCCCGGAGGCAATTTCCCCGGCCTCGTGGCCGCCCATTCCATCCGCGACCGCAAACACCGGATCGGAGGCGATGAAGGAGTCCTCGTTGAGTTCGCGCCGGAGGCCGCGGTCCGTCCCGTAGCCGTAGCTCAGCTGGAAACCGGGGCCGCCTGTTGCGTCTGGCGTTGCGTCGGCAGGTTGTGCGTTCATGCCTGTCCTACGTGGAAGGTGCGGTCGCCGAAGTGCACGGCGGACCCTGGACGTACAAAGACGGCATGGCCGGGGTAAAGCCTGGTTTGGGCACCGTCTGGGGTGGTTACGGCGCTGCCGTTGGTGGAATTGCGGTCCGTTATCCAAATACCATCCGCTTCCCTTTTGAGGTGCAGGTGGGTCTTGGAGATGGACCGGCCAGGATCGGACACCGGAACCAACTGGTCCACGGCTTCGCCGGGCTGTGCGGCGGGATTGCGTCCCAGCAGGGCGGTATGGCGAAGCTCAACGTCCTGGCCGTCGTCGATGGTAATGCGGAGCACAGGGTGCTGTTCAGCCCCGGGCGCCGGGGCGTCCGAGCGCAACCGTGTGAGTTCGACGGCGTCGTCAGGATGGGAGGTAACAGCCAGCGGCTGCCCGCCCAAGCCGCCCAAGGGATCAATAACGGCAGGCCGGGAGGCCGCCGAACCCGGCAGCGGCGAGGCCACAGCCTGGACGGGAGGCAGGTCTACCGGCGCGAAGCTGTAGGGTCCTTGGATGCCGCCTGTCAGTACCGGATTGCGTCCGGCGTTGACGTCGAAGGCCAGGGTCTTGGCGGCTTTGTCGTGCCAGCCACGCTGCTTGCCGTTGCGGTCCCACGCCGAGGAAACAACCACTACGATGGCCCACGCTACGCCCAGGAGCATTAGCGGTCCGACAACCAGCGGCGCCACGGCTAACCAGCCAAACGCCCCCATCAACACCGCTGCGAGCACGGCCAGAATCAAACCCGCCCCGGTCACCAGGCCACGAAGGAACACGGCACCTCCACCCGGCGCATAACCATCGGGGTCGGTGCTACGGATTCCCATGACCTGGTTACCGATGGTGTTGCCCTTGCGTGCTTCGATGGCCAGCAGCACGATGGCGTAGACCAAGGTGGCGCCGCTGGCGGTTCCGCCTAGGAGAAACAGCAACGCCGTGTCATAGACGATAAATCCGTTGCTGCGGGTCTGGGTGATGCTCCCAAAGCCAATGCTGAAGGCCGCCGCCAGCACAACGGCAGGGCCCAGCCAGTCGAGGATGGCTGCACCCAGCCGCTTCCCTGCCGACGCGGGAACAAGTTCAAGTGTGGCCATCGTGGTCCCTCCCCCTTGCACGTGGTGACCATGCGGTACCCCTTGACCGATGGCGCCGGCCTCGGGCGATAGGGCGATCCTACCGAGTTCCGCATCGCGGGGCTTCACGCCGCCGCGGGCAGCACGGTTGTTGAGGGGCGTTCCGCAGTGTGTGCAGAAAACAGCACCGGCCCGCACTGCCTGGTGGCAGCGCGGGCATCGTTCCGCGTGGTTGGTCATGATTGCGGGCGGTTCCTTCTGTCGTGTTCAGCGCGCGCAAGGCGCTGCCTGCGCAGTGCGTTGCGGCCTTCCGCCACCAGGGACCGCGGGGAGAAACGGGCCTGCTGCTGTTTCCAGAAGCCGACGCTTCCCGTCATGTCCTTCAGCGACGCATCCACAACCTCCCAATACGCCCTTACTTCCTCTTCGCTGGGCTGGCCTTCACCAAAGATCGCGGCGTCGGCCCGGCGTGCCAGGGTGGTGGTGCCGGCGCTGCTCGCCGGGAAAGCCTCTGCGATGACGACGGCGGTCTCACGCCGGGTCGCGCGGCCGTCAATCGCCGCGCCCATGTCAGTGGCGAGACTGATCACCTCGTTCCATCCTCCCCCGACCCGCTGGGCAGGTTCGCCGCCCAGCAGGCGGCCCTTCCGCCGTCGGGCCTTGAGGAAGGCGATCAGCAGCAGTGGCAGCGCGAGAATCAGCAACGGAAGAAGCGCCGTCCCGATGGCGCCCAGCAACGGCCCCCAGAAGAGCCATGGGTTGTCCTTCTTCTGGTCTGCATCGAGGGCATCCGGTGAAGAGTCCGGCGGCAGCTCAGCCGGCTCCTGCGGAGGGGGCGGCGGCTGCAACACCTGCGGCCTGGGCTTGGACTTGTTCTGCGGGTCCGGCGGAATGGGTATGTTGTCCTTGGGCGGTGTCGGATTGAACGGCACCCAGCCGGCGCGGTCGAAGGCCACCTCAACCCAGGCGTGGACATCCTTACCCGTGATCTTGACTTCGCCGGCCCCGTTCTCCGGGCTCTTGGGATCTGGGTAGAAGCCCATCACCACGCGCGACGGAATACCGAGGTGGCGCAGCATCAGGGACATCGCCACGGCGTACTGTTCGTCGTCACCCAGCATTTGCTTGGCGGACAGCAGGCTCCGAATGCGGGCGGCTCCGTGGCCGGGGAGGCTGGGCAGCTGGCCGTCGGACACCAGTCCGTTGCTGAACGCACCGGTCTTCTGGAAATGGGCTTCAAGCTGCCGCACCTGGTCTATGGCGCTCGGTGCGTCGGCCGTCAGTTCGTTCGCCTGCGACGCCACAATTGGCGGCACTTCCTCGGCTGCAGGCATGGACAGCGGCGCAAAGCCGTATTGGGCCAACTGGCCGTCCTCGAGTGTCCCCGGATCGGAGACCTGGACGGAGTAGCTGTCCCCCTTGGACAGTCCCTTGGTGGTGACAGCCGTGTCCGTTCCGGGGTTGAAGTACAGGCCGCCGGCCGCATCCGTTCCCGGCGTGAAGCTGATCCCCGTGGTGCGCCGGCCACCGGGGACAAAGAAGCCCTGGTAGTCGTCGATTGTCACGTTCAGCGTGTAATTCCTGCCCTCTGCTCCCCCTGCGGAATCAGCCAAGGTATTCAGTGAATGTGCATCGCCCACTTTGTTGAAATTGCCGGAACCGTTGGGGTCCATTGTGTAATTGATGCCGTTGTAGGCGTCCAAGGCAGCGAGCCGCACGCGACCGTCCTTGGGGAGGCCCTTCACGCTGAACAGCGTGTTGTCCTTCTTGTCCTTGACGAAGTCGCGGAAGCTCGCCAGCGGTGTGATGTAGTCCTTGGGGTCGAAAGGCGGGACGATGCTTGTGCGGAGCACTTTGCGGTCGTCTCCGGAGCTGACCAGCGGCGATGCGACGGCGGTGACGACGACGGCTGCCGCGATGACTCCCGCGGCCAGGCCGAGCCGACGGATGCGCGCCCTCCTTGCGGTGCCGGCGTCGGACATGGGCCTGTTCGCCGAGATCGTCTTGGTGTCCCTGCGGCGCAGTGCGTCGCGCCTAAAAGTAGCCCAGGCGATGGCCGAAATGGCTAGGGCGGTGCCGCGTTCGACATTGAGGAAACCGGCACTGGTGCTGAAGGCGATGCCGGTGACAAACAGCACCAGCACGGGCAGCAGGGGCCAGTAGGGGCTCTTCAGCCGCCAAGCGAGGAGTCCTGCCGTCAATGCCGTCAGCAATGAACTCAGGAACGGTACGATCAGCATGCCCCCGGCCGTACCAACTGGTACGCCAACCGTGAGCATGTCCTTCCACGAGAAAACGATGCCAAGCAGCAGCGTGCGCAGCGAATCAAGGCTCGGCAGCACCACCGCCACCGCGGCATCCGGAACAGCCAGGGCCGTGCCAAGGACAAGGTAGGCACCCAGTGTTGCCGCCGAGGTGAACAGGAGTCCCAGTCGGAAGTGTGCGTTTGCCGCCGAGATCCCGAGGCCGAGCACAATGCCGCCAAGGCCTGCGGTGAGGTAGTAGGGGTCGCCGCCGAAACTGAGGCTGAAGCCCAGGACGCCAAGGCCCAGGAGGAACAGCATCGCCAACGCGTCAACAATTGTGTGCCACGCGGGCCTGCCATCCAGGAAAGGCGAGGCCTCCGGGCGCGTGCGGCGGCCAGCGTCGCGTGGGCGCGTGGGTGCGGACGTGTTGCTCATGCGGCCGCCTTTCGAAGCACCAGGCCAAGGTCATCCAGCTCACCCAGAGTGAGGACGGTCAGGTCTGCGATTGCTGCGCGGGAGGCCGCGGAGCCAAGCTGCACACGGATGGCAAGGCTGCGGACGCCCGGCGGAACGGACGCCGCCGCGCTCCGCAACTGGGTGGCGGTGACGTGGCTGCCGACGATGAAGAAGACCACCGAGGCGTTGGGGACAATGTCAGGAAGGGTCCTCGCAAGGTCGACGGCGGTCTTCCGCAGCGGCGTGCCTTCGATGCGGGTGAAGTCGTCCAGGAGCGTACGTCCCGTTTCGCAACGCAGCGGACCGCCCTGGGTGATGACGTCCAGTTCGCGCTGTTCCACGATGGCCTGGCGTCCGATCGACGCGGCCACCGAGATGGCGGTTTCGAACTCCGCTTCCGATTCGTACTCGTCGGTGTTTATGGAGAGTGAAATGGCGATGTGCGCCCGGCGGGTCTCCTCGAATTGGCGGACCATCAGCTTGTTCGTTCGAGCCGTCGTTTTCCAGTGGATGTGGCGGCGGTCATCGCCGGGGACATAGTCCCGCAGGGCGTGGAAGGACACGTCCGCGCTGGACAGCTCGGTTGTCGGCATGCCTTCCAGGTCGCGAATAAAACCTGATGCCGAGCCCGCCAGGGCCACAGTCCGCGGGTGGACATAGAGGTCCTGGGGCCCGGTCCAGAGGACCCGGCGCCGCAGCAGGTGCAACGGGTCCGCCCGCACCGAGCGGACGGGTCCGACGACGATAACGGCCCGACGCGCGGTGGGGATCGTGAACAGGTCCTCGTGGGTCTGGCCGGGCTTCATGCGTGGCAGGTGGAAGATGGCCGTGGCAGCACCCACAGGCAGTTCCACGGAGGCCGGAAGCAGGGGCCTGGTGGCGGTGTTGGTGACGGCGATGCTGCCCACGGCATCATCCCCCACGGCCACACGGGAGCGGGCCAGGTCCAGGACCACTCCGTAGGACGAGCGTCCGACGATAAACGCTACCGCGCACAGGACAAGGACGAAGGCCACAATGGACGCGGACGTGGCTTCCTGCCAGCCCCACAGCCGTCCGGTGACCCACAGCAGCACGGCTGCGGCGATGACCGCCCAACCGAGAATGCTGACTACCGACAGAACCGGCCAAACGTGCCGGAGCCATAGTTGCCTGGCCTTGCCGAGGGTTGGCCCCACGAGTTCACCCGCCGCGGCGCTGGCTTCGCCCCAGACGGCGGCAGGATGGAGTTTGGGTGGAAGGGCTTGGAGTCCCGGCAGCTTGAGGCCTGCCGTCCGGTTACGGGCGGCGGCTACCGGGCGTTTGAAGAGTTCAGCAGCCCGTTTCAAGGGATTGCTGGGCGACATGTAAAGAAACCTTTGGCTCGAAGACCGAACGTGGTGGAGGCGTCAGACGCTTGCGCGCTGTTGCGGCGCTGCGACATCGGCCAGGACGCGGGAAAGTACCGCCTCGGGGGTGGCGCCCGAGAACTCAGCCTCGGGATCCATCACAAAGCGGTGCGTCCACACCACTCCGGCGAGTTCCTTGATGTCGTCCGGCAGGACGAAGTTGCGTCCTTCCGCGGCTGCCCATACCTTGGCCGCCCGGACCATGGCCAGGGCACCGCGAACTGACACGCCAAGCCGCGTCTCCGGAGCGTTGCGGGTCTCTTCGCACAGCCGGGAAATGTACTCCAGCACTGCGGTGTCAATGTGGGTGGTGGCGGCGAGGTCTGCCATGTCCGCCACGGCCTGGGTGGTGATGATCGGAGACAGTTCCCGGGACCGGTCTTTGATGTTGCTGCCACCGAGCAACTGCACAGTGGAGGAATGGTCCGGGTAGCCGATGGACGTCTTGATGAGGAAGCGGTCCAACTGGGCTTCGGGCAGCCGGTACGTGCCCGCCTGCTCGATCGGGTTCTGCGTGGCGAGGACCATAAAGGGCCGTCCGGCGTCGTAGCTTGTGCCGTCCACGGTGACCCGGGATTCTTCCATGACCTCAAGGAGGGCCGACTGGGTCTTCGGCGACGCCCGGTTGATCTCGTCGGCAAGGACGATATTGCTGAAGATCGGGCCCTTGTGGAATTCGAATTTCTGCGTTTTCTGGTCGTAGATGGTCACACCCGTGACGTCAGAAGGCAGCAGGTCCGGCGTGAACTGGATGCGGTTGTGGGATCCCTGGACGGTTGCGGCCAGCGCCCGTGCCAGGGACGTCTTGCCTGTCCCCGGCGCGTCTTCGAACAAGACGTGGCCCTCAGCGAGCATGGCTGTGAGGGTCAGCCGAATCACGTGGGTCTTGCCCAGGACGGCCTGCCCCACGTTGGCCACGAGCTTCTCGAACGTGTCGGCAAACCAGGCGGCCTGCTCGCTGGTCATGGTCATGGGATGATTCCTCTTCTATCTATTCGTCTTAGTTGTTATGCACGCTTGCGGCATTGGCAGCCCACGAGGCCTAACAGCCACCAGGGCGGGGGCCGTAGAGGTCCACCGTGGTGGACTTCACGTACCAGCCGGCCTTCGCGGATTCGGTAAGGCGGTACCACGGAGTGCCATTGCCGTAGATGTCCTTGGTGCAGTCAATGTTCAGGCGGCCCCAGGACCGTTCCACCCAGCCGACACCGCAGCGCGGCGGGTTGTCCGCGAACGAGTCGGGCTGCCCCGGCTTGCCCGGGCAGGTCCGCGCATCGGCGGCCTTTACCTGAATGCTCGACGCCGGTGGCGGCGGCGTCGGATCGTTGCCTGACGTTGCATCGGCACTGCCAGCGCTACCGGGGGTCACTGTCACCGCCCGAACACCCAGCGTGTGCGTCTTGTCCCAGCCGCCCGCGTTCCGGTCATAACGGTTCGCCGTTCCGACGTTCTGCCAGGCGCCGCCGTCGTAACTGACCTCGAAGTGGTCCAACGCACGGCCGTTGGTGGCCGGGTTGTTCCACGTCCAGTGCACATCCGGATCTCCCGTGGCGGACTTGCCGCCGTTGACGTTGGGCGCGTTAGGTGGGCCGTACGGGTTGCCTGTTCCGACCGCCTTGGAATCACCGGAGATGTTGTTCTTGGTGGATGTCGCGATGATGTTCACCGTTACGTTGGTGCCATTCGGCATGCCTGAAATGGTGCCGCCGCCAGCCGCGATGGGCCCGGATTGCCCGGAACTGGTGGTGTAGCTGTACCGGATTTCGTTGTCCTGCGAACCGTTGCGCTGGGCAGCCGTTAGCGGTGTGAAGCTGACGTCCAGCTGGCCGCTGTTGCCGTTCGCTGACACGGATCCGCTGTTCACCTGTCCAGGCTTGCCAGCCGCACGAATCGGCGCGGACTGCGCGCTGGCGGGCCCGGCGCCGGCCTTGTTGGTAGCCGACACTGTGAAGGTGTAGTCGGCTTCCGAGTTGTCCACGGTCACGTTCTGCGCGGTCCCGGACACCTGTTGGGTCGCCACCGGCGAACCGCCCCGGTGAGTGGTCAATGTGTACGACGACGGCGCGTCACCATTGCTGTTGGGTGCGGCCCATGTGACGCGGAGCTGGCTTTGCGAACCAACGGATCCGGCCTGCGAGACGTTCGGTGGCGCGGGCTGGGCCGGCGGACCGGCAGGCGTCTCCGATGCGGAGTAAGGACTCCACTCGGAAGGCTCCTTGGCATCGTTGCGGGCCAGGACCCGCACCTTATAGGCCACGCCGTTCTGGAGTCCCTTCCAGACATAGCTGGTGGACGTCAGGTTCTGGATCTGCGGGTTCTGTCCCGGTGGTGCCGGGGAGATTTCCAGGTCGTAGCCCTTGATAGGCGATCCCTTGCTGGCGGGTGCAGTCCACGTGACGTTGAGCTGCTTGTCGCCGAACTTAAGTGTCGGGGCCTGCGGGGTGTCCGGCTTGACGTCCGGACGCACCTCGGCAGAAGCCGGAGACGGAGCCGATTCGCCAAACTGGTTAGTCGCCGTGACGGTGAAGTGGTACTTCGTGTTGTTGGTCAGGCCGTTCAGCGTGCAGGTATTCGCCGGGCAGTCCTGGGAGAAGCCGCCCTCGCCGCGCACCGTGTACTTGGTGATGGACGCGCCACGATCCGCAGGGGCGTTCCAGTTAAGGAGTGCCGTGCCGTCGCCCACGCTGGCTGCCTGCGGCGTTGTGGGAGCGGCAGGCTTGTCCTTGACGGTCAGGCGGACGCGGGCTGTCGCGTTGCGGGCGGGGTCGCCGGTCTTGTCAGCCACCGTGTACGAGGTGATCAATGTACCGGTAAAGCCTTCAGCAGGCGTGACGGTCACGGAGTCACCGTTCACGACGGCGGTCCCCTGCCCGGTCTCGGTGGCCGTACCAACGATCTTCAGCGGCGCGTCCTGGAACGGGTTGGAGTCGTTGGCCAGGACGTTGACCGTGACCGATTTCCCGGCAGCCGCGTTAGGTTCGATGTCGTCATTGGCCACCGGCTTGGGCCGGTTGGACGCGGTTACAGTCAGCTTGTACGTGGCTGTGGCTTCAAGCCCGCGCTGGTCCCTGGCCTTGACCTGGACACTTCCTGCGGCACCGGGCTGGGCGTTGTCCGCGGCGGCGGTCTTCAGCGTGTGTCCGTCCATTGAGACGTTGAAGCCCGCGGGCGCTGCGCCTACGATCTCGTAGCGCATGTTGTCCAGGTCGCCCTGGTCCGGGTCCGTGGTCAGCTTGCCGAGGTCCGTGGCCGTGTTGTCGCCCTTAGGCACGTCGATGTTACTGCCCAGCAGCTCTGGGGCGTTGTTCCGGTTGGGATCCGGCAGCACTTTGGTGCGGATACTCAGGGTCGACTTGAGGCCCCGGGGATCATCAGGTCCTGAACCGTCCGTTACCTCAAAGCTGATCGAGCCCGGGCCCACGTAATCCTGTTTGGCTGTGTACTTGAGGGCCGTGCCATCGTTGGCCACCGGGTCGCCTTCAGCGGCACCGATTAGTTTGATCCGGTCGGTCTGGGTAATGCGGGGCTTGCGGCCATCACGCACTTTGACCCACTCGGAAAGGTCCACCGTGACGGACTGCCCGGCAATGACCTCCAGCACTTCATCCTTGGCCAGGGTGGGTACCTGCTGGCCGAGTCCGGGCACCCAGATGATGGCGGTGGACTTTTGGCCGTCCACGTCCTCCACGGTGTACGGAATCAACTGCGGCTGTTCGGCCAGCTGGACAACCACATTGCCTTTATCGCCGGGCCGGGCGGTCGGCGTGGACGTGCTGATCTTGAGGTTCTCCCCCACGCCGTCCGGGTCCTCATCGTTCTTTAGCACTGGAACATCCACCGCAGTCTTGCCCATCGTCTGGGCGGACGTGACACGGTCGTCCCGGGCGATGGGGGCCAACAAGGGGATGTCGTTCCGGACATTCGCGCGGATGGTGGCCCTACCGACGGCGCCACGGTCGTCCGAAACGCCGTACCGCACGGTCACGGTGCCTTCCTTGGCGGGAGCGGTCAGCAAAATTCGGCCGCTTTGCTCGCTCACGTGGGCGTCAAGGGCGGAATCCGCCTCGATCTCATCGCCCTTGATCCGGATCAGGTCGCCGTCCGGATCAGTATCGTTGGCGGTCGCGTCGACGGCGATCTGCCGGCCGGGCCGAACGTTGACCTGGTCGTCCACTGGTGTGGGCTTCTGGTTCACGTCACCACGCGGCGCAATGCCCACGGTGACGGTACCGGTGTTTGACGCGCCTTGGCGGTCCACCACTTTGTAGCGGAAGGTATCTGTTCCTGAGCCGTCGCCTGCGGCAACGAAATCGATGAACGTGCTGCCCACGGTGGCAGTGCCCATGGCTGGTGTGCTGTCGATTCCGGTCAGCTGGACGGAGTCGCCGTCGGGGTCGATGCCGTCAAGCGGCACCGGGATGCGCACCGCACCGCCGGACACCACGCGTGCGGTGAGGTTCTTGGGTTGCGGACGGGAGTTCTCCGCGCCTTCCAATGGAAGGATGTGGATGGTCACGGCAGCTGCGCTCTTCTGCCCCTGTGGGTCCACGGCGTTGTAGATGGCCCGCACCGTCTTGGGCACGGAGCCGGCGATGAAGCGCAGGGTGTTTTCCGAAACGAAGGCGTGGCCGTCCGCTTCCGGAACCGACTGCGCCAGCACGGGATCCACGCTGAGCTTTTCGCCCTGGGGATGCGTGTCGTTGGCCAGGACGGGGATGGTGACCACGTCGTTGACGCGGACGTTGACTTCGTCGGGTTTGGGCTGCGGTGCTTCGACGACGGCCGGCGCCGGAACGGGCACCACGGAGACGGTTCCCGTGGCCGACTTGCTGCCGTTGGACATCGTGTACTGGAACACGAACGGTTCCTTGGTGCCGATGACGTCCGTGATGCGTAGGACGCTGTGGTCGATGACGCTGACGGAGGCCGTCGGGTTTTCGGGCAGAGTCACGGACTGCAGCACAAGCACGCCGCCGGACGGGTCGGAGTCGTTGGCCAAGGGATCGAGCAGGACGCTGCCGCCCACCGGGAGCAGCGCGACGTCGTGCACGGCCACAGGTGCTCCACTGTCCTTGCCGGATTCAACGTCGACACGGATCAGCCCTTGGCTGCTTTGCGGACCGTTGCTGGCGATGTAGGTCAGGTACACCGGACCTGGCGTGTTGCTGCGGAAAGTGAACGTCCCGCCGTCGGTCACGGGGCCGAGTTCGGCCGGCCCGGCGGCTTCAACGTGGGCAAGGCGCAGCGCACCGCCGTTAGGGTCGGCGTCGTTCTTCAACGGCGCTATGACCAGGTCCTGGCCGACGACGGCGGTCACGTGGTCGGCGTTGACCACGGGCGCAAGCGCGCCCGGCGGCTGCACGTTGATGATCACTTTGCCCGTAGCCGTTGCGCGGCCGTCCCAGACAGTGACGGTGACGGTCTTCTTGCCAGGCGCCGCACCGGAGTCCTGGTACGTCAGCAAGCCATCCCGGCGGACCTTGACCTGGTCCTTTTCGTTGTCCGCCTTCGCGTCCATCAACACCAGGTCGTCGCCGTCGGGGTCCATCCAGTCCGTCAGGATGTTCTGGCTGACAGTCTTGCCCTGCTCTACGAGGATCGTGGTGGGATCCTGCCGCTTGAAGATTGGCGCTTTATTGTCGTTGGGCCCAACGACGTTGAGCGTCACCTTGCCGCCCGCGGACAGGCCACGGCCATCGGAGGCACTGTAGTCGAAGACTTCCTGGCCGGGCTTCGCGTCTGCGGGTACCGAAATCTGGAAGGCCGAGCCGCCGTAGATGCTCTGCAGCGTGCCGGACCTGGGTCCGGTGGTTCCGACGGCGGCTGTCAGGACGTCGCCGTCAGGATCGGAGTCATTGTCCAGCACGCTCAGCACAGTAGTGCGGCCTGGACGGACGCCGAGCTCGTCCGGCCGGGTTTCCGGCGGCCGGTTGGGCTTGGTGCGGTCCGGGAGGACGTTGATGGTGTTGTTGTCCGCCGAGTCCTTGTCCTGGTCGTTGGATTCGTTCTTGGGCGGGACCACATCGTCCCAGTTGTTCACCAGTTGCATGTTCTGGTTGACCATCCAGACGCTGCCGGAGTTGATGTCGTTGAGGACAACCAGGTCCCGGTTTACCCGGAACACGTAGGACGGCTGGGCGCTGGCCTTGGGGACATCCTGCGTCTTGTCGTCGGCGTCGTTGCCGCAATCCCGGATGTACTTGTTGGCCCCGGACCAAGCCGCGTGCACGCAATCGCCCACTTGGACGGGAGCCGCCGGAACGCCCTGGCTACCGAACGTCACGGTGGCGGCGGTCCCGCCGTCGAGCGGTTGTTTCAGGAGGGCCTTCGCTGTGGCGATCGCCACGAAGCTGCCACCTTTGCTGCTCTGCTGAAGTTTCGCCTCGCGGGCGTCCTGTAGCTGCAATGGCCTCCCGCCGGGGAGGAACAGCTTGCCGCCGTTGGCGTCAAGCACCACGGGCTGGTCCCCCACAACGGCGATCTGAAGGTTTCCGGCACCCTTGAGTCCGTCAACCTTGGTGACGTCTGTTCCGGTGGCTTCGCCGTTGGCGTCCACGCGGGTGGCCGTGATTTCGCCCTTCTGGGGATCGGCGCTGTAGATCCGGTCATCGCCGCCGACTGCGGAGACCATGCCCTGCGAACCGACCAGAGCTGGCTCCGAACCTTCTTTGTCGAAGCTGTTGAGCCCGGAAGGAGAGGTCGCCCACACCTTGCCGCTGACGGGGTCGGTGATGGACAGCACCTGTGAGCCAAAGCTCACGTCGGCGGACGATGGAAGCTGCCGGTCGCCGCCAAGGCGCATGTTGGCTGCGGACACCTGGTTGATGGTGGAACCGGAGGCATCGTCCACAAAAACCGTGCTGTCGTGCTGCAGGACATCAAAGGTAGTGGACGCCGGAGTCACAGCACCGTCCAGCACTTTCGACGGATAGTTCAGCCGGGCCACGGCGTTCTTGGTCTTGCTGACCACCCACACGCCGCCGTCGTTAAGGTCCACTTCGGTGGTCTTGAACCCCGGGTACAGCACAGCCCCAGCGACCAGAATGGCGAAGGCCGCGGTAGAGCCAGTGGCGGCAATAATGTTCTTTCGGCGCTTCCTCAGCCCCAGCTTGCCGAAGAAAGATGTCACAGCTATTCAATTCCCTTGTATCACAGCCGCCCCCAGGCAGCTTTCGAAAGCTCGGCTTGAAGCCGGCGGTCGTGACATTCCGCAGTACCCCCATACAGCGGCGGAATTATTAGTCACAATGACTATCGCACGCAATGCGGGGCAATACCAACGCCAGTGGCCGGCACCCCACAATAACCACGCCGTAGACGCCCGCGCGATGGGGACCGCTCCCCATCCAACTTAACGCGCTGCCACTAGGAAGTTAGTTAGCAATCCGTCAATAATCGTGACTAACCAGTCAAGAATATTACTGACGAGGTTTAGTCTACGACGAGGCCCTTGCCACGCCCGCGGGCAAGCATAACCGGGTGAATTTCGCCAAAGCCGCGGACATTTTCGGATTTCTGCGGGACCAGTACAAAACGGTCGTCCTGTGCGAGGGCGGATGCCGTTGTGGCGTCAACCAATACCGTGCCGGGCTGGGCAAGGGCAGTAAGGCGCGCGGCAAGATTTACGGTAGGCCCATAAATGTCACCGAGCCGCGACAGAATACGGCCCCACACCATGGACACGCGTGCTTCCGGAAGAATTTCGTCCTCCGTAAAAGCCCTGGCCAGGGCAAGTGAAATCTCGGCACCTGCGGCAGGGGTTTCCGCGATATACAACACTTCGTCGCCAACGGTCTTGACCAGGCGTCCACCACCTACCGAGATGATTTCGGCGCATTTGTTCTCGAAGCGCTGGACAAGTTGTGCCAGGGTCTTTTCATTCATCCGGCGGGAAAGGCTCGTGTAAGAGACCAGGTCGGCAAAGCCCACGGCCCTGGCAAGGGGCAACGGAGAATCATCTTCGTCGCCGTCGCGGCCCTCCTCGCTGGCCTGGAGTCCCGCCTCGGCGCGGAGTGCAAGGCGCTGGACGCCTGCGTTCAACTGTCGCCGCCATGAGTAAACCAGGATCTCTTCCATGGAATCGATGAGCGCGGGCAACTCGTTAACCAGCATCTTGCGTGCAACTGGGTCGGAAACGCCCTGCTGGGCCACCATGTCTTCAACAAGGGCCTCAACCTGCCAGACCACCATGCGGTCGGTCATTTGCCCGATGGCACGCGTTACGGAGATGGCAGCTTCTTCGGTTAGCTTGCCCGCACGGACTAGCTCCACGATGGTGCTCAGTGCAGCTTGGTCCCGCTCGGTGAACGCCACGTCCTCGTCACCAAAGTTGGGGAAGCCGAGGGCGCGCCAGAGTTTCCGTGCCGATAGCAGGGACACGCCGGCACCGGCGGCAACTTCACGGCGGCGGAGCTTACGTTCCCCGCCAAGCAGCCGCGCCTCCAAGGCTTTGGCCGCAACACGGTCGCCCGACAGCACCCCGGTCTGGGGGGCACCGCTGGGAGGCATCGAATTGGGCGGCACCGTGTCCTGGACGGGCAGGGCGGAAGTTGCTGGCGCGGATCCGCCATCGGTGTCTTCACCGATGTCCCATGTGGACTGCCGTTCCTCAGCGCTCATCTCCTCCACCTTCTCTCAGCTGCCATTCCCCAAAGTCCCCACCATCCGGGAGTTCGCCGATCGCGTCAAGCACAAAAGCCCGGAAGGTTGCTGCTTCCGGAACATCTGCCATCACCAGGGCGGCGTCATGCCCGGTATCCAAGGATATATTCCCGGAACGCAATACGCGCTGGAGGATCGATTGGTGGACGCCAACGTTGCGGATCGCGGCCAGCGGCACTTGCCAATCGCTCCGGCGGAGCATGCCAAAGCGGGCAATGATGCGGCGGTTGGTCAGGAAATAGCGGACGCTGCGCCATTTCAGGACCCGCGGGACGGTGTAGCCCAGCAGGGCCCAGGTCGCGAGCAGGAGGCATGCCAGCAGCAACCACGGTGTCCACGCCGCAGTCACCAAAGGAATGAAGCCTTTGACTCCACCCTTGGTGATCCAGGCGGCAAGGTAGGCGGCAATCGCGGGAACCAATATGAAAACCAGGACTGGCAGGATAAGCATCCTGGGCTGCCGGCGGGTCACTACGATGACCTGTTCGCCGGGCAGGAGCTCTTTACGCATAGCCGCTTTCGGTTGCCCGCAGGTGCACGATGTCCCCGGCGGTCACCACGTGCTCCTTGCCCGCGTGGTCCACCACCAGGAGGGAACCGTATTCGTCCAAGCGCGAGGCGTGCCCCACCAGCTGGTGGTCGCCCGGCAGATGCGCCCGGACCTCCTTACCCAAGGTGGTCATAACGGCCTCGACACGCTTGTGCAGTGAAGGCCCATGGGCCAACCCGGCGTGGGGGTCGCCGTCGGCGTTGCAGAAGCTACGGTACAGGGCCGAGAAGTTGATGAGGTACGACGTGAGCAGCGCAGTGCGGTCAGTGGTTAAGGGTTGTTCCAAGGCCACCGACGTGGCAGTGGGCACCGGTAGCTGTTCCGCCGTGAGGGTTACGTTGAGGCCCATTCCCAGTATCACGGCGGGGCTTGCACCCGAGGCAGAGCCCCCCAGCTGTGCCGACCCCAACTGGGCAAGGATTCCCGCGATCTTGCGGCCGCGGACCACTACATCGTTCGGCCACTTGATTTCTGCGGGCAGCCCGGCGACGTCACGCAGTGTTTCGCGGAGCGCCACTGCGGAAAGCAGCGATAACCACGAGTAGCTATGCGCGGGAACGGGCCTGCCCTCTGCGTTTACAGGGCGCAGGACCAGGGACACCGACACGGACGACCTGCCGGGCGTCTCCCAGTGCCGGTCAAGCCTGCCCCGGGCGGCCGTCTGGTGCTCGGCCACAAGTACGGCCAGGTCCGGCCATTCCCCCGGTTCTTCGGAAACGCCCTTCAACAGGTCGGCATTCGTGGATCCTGTGGACTCGAGCACCACAAGCTTGGGAATGCCGGTTGCGGCGAGGAAGCCTTCGGCCCTCAGTTCGGCCACATCCAGGGCGGGCGTGGCGTCGGATTCAGGCACGGCGGGCTGTTGGGCTTCCATAGCTGAATCCTACCGATTTCACTCACAAGAAAATGTCGGGAACCAGCTCATTTTCGGGACCACCCAGGCTGTAGGACGAGAAATCCGACACGCCGGCGGCCCGCAGGACCTGCTCGTCGGTATAGAAGTTTCCGGAGCTCCGCTCGCGGTCCTCGGGCGTGGTCAGATTACTGCCGGTGAGGATCGCGTGGGCTGCGTCCGCCATGATTTCGGGACCACGGGCGGCGCGAGCCATGGCGGAGCCGCCCGGCAGGTTCCGAATGGCCGCTGTATCAATCAGCGTGCACGGCCACAGCGAGTTCACCGTTATCCCGTCGCCGCGCAATTCCTCCGCCAGCCCCAGCGTGGTCAGGCTCATCCCGTATTTGGCCATGGTGTACGCCAAATGGCGCCCTGCCCAGTGAGGATCAAGGTTCAGGGGTGGGGAAAGCGTGAGGATGTGTCCGGCGCTTGAGGCCCGCAGCGCCGGCAGGGACAGCTTGGACAGGAGGAAGGTGCCACGCACGTTGATGTCCTGCATCAGGTCGTACCGCTTCATGTCCACCTCGTCGGTCCGTGACAGGTCAATGGCTGAAGCGTTGTTAATAACGACGTCGATTCCTCCGAAGGTGCCGACCGCGGCGGCCACTGCGGCAGCGACGTCGTCGTCATTCCTTACGTCCCCCACGACGGGAACCGCAGCGCCGCCGGCCTCCTCCAGCGCCTTGGCTGCGCTGAAGACTGTGCCTTCAAGGCGCGGATGCGGCTCTGCGGTCTTGGCAAGAAGAACTATGTTTGCTCCGTCCGCGGCTGCGCGGCGTGCGATGGCAAAGCCGATCCCGCGGCTTCCGCCCGACATCAGGATGGTGCGGCCCTTCAGCGAAGCCGCGGCTTTGTAGGGAGAGGGGGAAGCTTCGGTGCCCACAGTCATGCCCACCACTGTAAACCAGAAAAGTTACTCTTGGGTAACTTATTTCCTTAGCCCGATGCGGCACGCGAAAGTTGTAGGTTTTCTACAGCGGTTTGCGCCAACTGCGTTACTAGACTAGCCAACAGGGCCCGGCCGTTGTGTGGATGCTACTTAATCTGGCACCACCGGACACGGCCTCCAACTACAGCTACGGAGCCGGAGACACTTGATGAGCCACGATCTGACAACCACAGCGGGGAAGATTGCCGACTTCCGCGACCGCCAGGCACGGGCCGAACAGCCATCCGGCCCCGAGGCGATCGAGAAGCAGCACGCCCGTGGCAAGAATACGGCGCGTGAACGAATCGACATGCTGTTGGACGAAGGATCATTCGTAGAATTCGACGCTCTTGCGGTGCACCGCTCCACAGCGTTCGGCATGGAGAAGAAGAAGCCCCTGGGCGACGGTGTTGTGTCCGGCTACGGCACCGTTGACGGCCGGCTTGTGGCGATCTATAGCCAGGACTTCAGCGTCTACGGCGGCTCCCTGAGCCAGGTCAACGGGGAGAAGATCGTCAAGGTCCAGGAGTTCGCCCTCCGCAATGGCTGCCCGATGGTAGGCATTAACGACGGCGGCGGGGCACGCATCCAGGAGGGCGTGGCCTCGCTGGCGATGTTCGCGGATATCTTCCGCAACAACGTCCACTCCTCCGGCGTCATCCCGCAGATCTCGCTCATCATGGGACCGTGTGCCGGTGGAGCTGCGTACTCGCCGGCCCTCACCGACTACGTCGTGATGGTGGACAAGACCTCGCACATGTTCATCACCGGCCCGGACGTGATCAAGACCGTCACGGGCGAGGACGTGGACATGGAAACGCTTGGCGGGGCCCGCCAGCACAATGCCACTACCGGCACGTCCACCTACCTTGCTGCCGATGAGGCGGACGCCATCGAATTCGTCCGTGAACTGCTGGACTTCCTGCCGTCCAACAACCTCTCCGAGTCACCCGTGCTGGAACACGACCAGGAGCTGGAGATCGACGAGGATGACCTTGCCCTGGACACGCTGATTCCGGATTCAGCCAACCAGCCTTACGACATGCGGAAAGTCGTGGAGCAGATCCTCGACGACGGCCACTTCCTGGAGATGCAGGCCCTGTACGCGCCCAACGTGATCATCGGCTACGGCCGCGTTGAAGGGCACACGGTAGGCATCGTCGCCAACCAGCCACTGCAGTTCGCCGGAACGCTGGACATCTCCGCCTCGGAAAAGGCTGCCCGATTCGTGCGGCACTGCGACGCCTTCAACATCCCCATCATCACGCTGGTGGACGTGCCGGGCTTCCTGCCCGGCAAGGACCAGGAATTCCAGGGCATCATCCGGCGCGGAGCCAAGCTCCTGTACGCCTACGCCGAGGCCACCGTTCCCAAGCTCACAGTGATCACCCGCAAGGCCTATGGCGGCGCGTACATCGTGATGGGTTCCAAGAAGCTTGGAGCCGACCTGAACCTCGCCTGGCCCACCGCGCAGATCGGCGTTATGGGCGCCCAGGGTGCAGTCAACATCCTCTACCGGCGCGAACTGGCCGCGGTTTCCGATTCCGGTGGGGACGTCGACCAGAAGCGGGCAGAGATCATCCAAGGCTACGAGGAGGAACTCCTCAACCCCTACCAAGCTGCCGAGCTCGGTTACGTGGACGCCGTGATTGCGCCGTCGGACACACGACTGAATATCATCCGTGGACTGCGGGCCCTGCGGGACAAGCGGGCCAGCCTGCCCACAAAGAAGCACGGGAACATCCCGCTATGAGCGCGGAATACAACGCGGCAGCGGAGCCTGCTGAAGTCCTGTTTTCGGTGGCCAAGGGAAATCCGACGCCGGAAGAGCTCGCGGCGCTGTCCGCCGTCGTAATTTCTTCGCTGGGCAGCGCCCAGCCGCCGGCACCGTCAGCCCCGAGCGTGCGGCACTGGGTGCGTAGGCAGCAACTGCGACTGGAACCGACGCCGGGGCCCGGTTCCTGGCGACGCAGCAGGGGCTAGGCAACTCCTATGCTCTAACCATGGACGCAGACGTGATCGTGGTTGGGGCTGGTCTTGCGGGGTTGGTAGCTGCCGCGGAGCTCAGCTCCGCGGGCCGCCGGGTCCTCCTGCTCGACCAAGAGTCCGAGTCGAACCTGGGAGGCCAGGCCCACTGGTCCTTCGGCGGGCTCTTCCTGGTGGACTCCCCCGAGCAACGTCGGATGGGGATCAAGGACTCCCGCGAACTCGCCCTCCAGGACTGGATGGGAACTGCCAGTTTTGACCGACCCGAAGATGCGTGGCCGCGCCGATGGGCTGAGGCGTACGTGGACTTTGCCGCCCGGGAGAAAAGGTCCTGGCTGCACGGCATGGGCATCCGCTTCTTCCCCATAGTCGGCTGGGCCGAACGCGGAGGCTATGGAGCCGTTGGCCACGGCAACTCTGTCCCCCGTTTCCATGTCACGTGGGGAACCGGACCGGGCGTCGTGGCACCCTTCGAACAACGCGTTCGGGAGGCAGCAGAGCAGGGCCTGGTGACCTTCCGGTTCCGCCACCGCGTGGATGAACTGATCCTCAAGGACGGTGCAGTAACCGGTGTCAGGGGCGCCATCCTGGAATCGGCCGATACCCCGCGAGGAGCTCCGAGCAGCCGCACGGCAATCGGCGACTTCGAGTTTTCTGCCCAAGCCGTCCTGGTGGCGTCCGGCGGCATCGGCGCCGATCACAGCCTGGTCCGGAGGAATTGGCCGGCAGGCCTGGGCAGGCCGCCGGAGCACATGCTCACGGGCGTTCCAGCCTATGTGGACGGAAGGATGCTGGAGATCGCTGGCAACGCAGGTGGCAACATCATCAACGCGGACAGGATGTGGCACTACGTCGAAGGCGTGAAGAACTGGAATCCAATCTGGCCCGGGCACGGCATCCGAATCCTCCCCGGGCCGTCGTCCATGTGGCTCGACGCAACAGGCAAGCGACTGCCGGGCCCCCTGTACCCCGGTTTTGACACGCTGGGCACGCTGGCCCACCTGAGGGCCACCGGCCACGACCACAGTTGGTTCATCCTCACCCGCAAGATCATCGAGAAAGAGTTCGCGCTTTCCGGTTCCGAGCAGAATCCGGACCTCACCAACAAGTCCGTGCGCCAGACCCTCGACCGGATCCGGCCCGGGGCGCCCGCGCCCATAGAGGCGTTCCTGCAGCATGGCGAGGATTTCATCGTTGCCGATACGCTGGACGATCTCATCAACCGAATGAACGCCCTGACGCCAGAGCCGCTCCTCGATCCCCACAACATCCGGCGTGAAGTTGAGGCGCGGGACCGCCAGTTGGACAACCCGTTTGGCAAGGACAGCCAGATCTCCGCGATCCGGAACGCCCGTCGATACCGGGGCGACCGGATCTCCCGTACGGCCGCACCACACCGTTTCCTGGATCCGAAGGCAGGACCGTTGATCGCGGTCCGGCTGCGCGTCATCACCCGCAAGACACTCGGTGGCTTGCAGACCGACTTGTCGGGCCGGGTGCTCCGGCCCGATTCAACGCCGTTGCCCGGGCTGTTCGCTGCCGGGGAGGCAAGCGGCTTCGGCGGAGGTGGCCTCCACGGTTACCGCTCCTTGGAGGGCACATTCCTTGGCGGCTGCATCTTCTCCGGCCGCCGAGCCGGACGGGCCCTGGCTGAGGCAACAGCCTGAGCATCGAGCGCTATTCCCGCGCCCGGGCGGCGACATACCGGCATTTCAAGTGTTCCTTTCACGACACCAAGTGCCCGGCTAGGCTCAGGGAATGACTCCTCCGTTCGAAAACACTGTGCGCACTCACACCGCCATCGACGCCGTCGCTGATGAGTACACGGACGTCTTGCTGGCCCTCAACCCAACGTTCGCCACTACCCTCGGCCTGCCGGGACATGAGACCGAGTACCAGGACTACTCCCCCGCGGGCGCGGAAGCATTTGCCGCCGCGGCTCGGGAGGCTTTGGCCCGTCTGGACCAACTGGAACCGCAGGACGAATCCGATGTCATCACGCTCGATGCCATGCGTGAGCGGCTCGGCTTACAACTGGAAGTCCACACCAGCGGCTGGGACGCCGCCGACCTGAACAACATCGCATCTCCGGCGCAGGACATCCGGGCCATCTTCGACCTCATGCCCACGGCCACCCCGGAGCAGTGGGAGCACATCGCTGGCCGGGCAGCCAACGTGCCTGCTGCCATTGGCGGATACATCGAGTCGCTCCGCTCGGGCAAGGCTAACGGCAAGGTGGCGGCCGCCCGCCAGGTGCGGAACGTCGTCGAACAGGCCACCAAGTTCGCCGCCGAGGACGGCTTCTTCGCGAAACTCGCGGAAGGCGCCCGGATCGATGGACAACCGCTTCCGGCGGGCGTCCAGGAAAAGCTCGACGCCGGAACGGGCGCCGCGCGCGACGCTTACGCCGGTCTTGCTTCCTTCCTCCGCGACGAGCTGCTTCCGGCTGCGCCCGAGAAGGATGCAGTGGGTAGGGAACGGTATGCCCTGGCTTCACGGGCGTTCCTGGGCGCCCGGATTGACCTCGAGGAAACTTACGCGTGGGGCGTCCAGGAATTGGATCGGCTGATCTCCGAGCAGGAGAAGGTGGCTCGTGAAGTTCGTCCCGGCGCCACGGTGGAAGAAGCCAAGGAGATCCTGAACAACGATCCCGCCCGGCAAATCAAGGGGAAAGAAGCCCTCAGGGCCTGGATGCAGGAGCTTTCCGACAAAGCCGTTGCCGAGTTGGCAGACGTGCATTTCGACATCCCCGAGGTGATGAAGACCCTCGAATGCCATATCGCCCCGACAGACGAGGGCGGCATTTACTACACAGGCCCGTCCGACGACTTCTCCCGCCCGGGCCGGATGTGGTGGTCCGTGCCGGCAGGCGAGGACACGTTCACCACTTGGGCCGAAACCACCACGGTCTACCACGAAGGCGTTCCCGGGCATCACCTCCAGGTTGCTACTGCAACGTATCGTCGCGAGCTGCTCAACAACTGGCGCCGAAACGCGTGTTGGGTGTCCGGCCACGGTGAAGGCTGGGCCCTATACGCGGAGAAGCTCATGCTCGAACTCGGCTACCTCAAGGACCCGGGTGACCACATGGGCATGCTGGACATGCAGCGGATGCGGGCGGCCCGCGTGGTGTTCGACATCGGTGTGCACCTGGAACTGGACATGCCCGAGCGCTGGGGCCAAGGACCATGGACTCCCGAGAAGGGCTTCGAATTCCTCAAGGCGAACCTGCCCATCAGCGAGGGCCAACTGCAGTTCGAGTTCAACCGCTACCTCGGCTGGCCGGGGCAGGCCCCGTCCTACAAGGTGGGCCAGCGGCTGTGGGAGGAGATTCGAGCAGAGCTCCAAACCCGCGACGGCTTCGACCTGAAGTCCTTCCACACCTCGGCACTCAACATTGGTTCGGTGGGCCTCGATACACTACGGCGTGCGCTACTGGGGCAGGATTGAGGAGATTTTTACCACATCAGATGTGGGAATAACTTCATAAAACCCTGAATTTTCGCCGGAAAACCGGGGTTGCCGCGTCTTTGAATCACGGGAATTTGCGTAACATTTCTCAATGTGCGTTCGCCGTGGTATTCGCAAGGCAACTACGGTTTTCCGGTGAGCAATTCAACCAACACCACTTCACCTTCCCGGACGCAGTTCCGGCTCCCCGCTTGGGCACGGTCCTTTGGTGTCCAAATCATCGCCGCCCTGCTGATCGGCCTCGTCCTCGGCCTCATTGCCAAGTACACCGGCAGCACCAAGTCCTCCCCCAACGGCCTTGGCGCCACCCTGCAGACCATCGGTTCGAGCTACGTCTCCTTGCTGCAGACCGCCGTCGTTCCGCTGATCTTCACGGCCGTGGTGAGTTCCATCGCGAATCTCCGCCAGGTGTCCAACGCGGCACGGCTCGCATGGAACACGCTGCTCTGGTTCGCCATCACGTCCCTCATCGCCGTTGTCATCGGCATTGGCCTGGGCGTATTGCTCCAGCCCGGCGCCGGTACAGGCATCACCCAGAAGGCGGAGTATTCGGGTAAAACGGGCGACTGGTGGGCCTTCCTCACCGGGCTGTTCCCCAAGAACTTCCTCGGCCTCGGTGCCAGCACAACAGTCACCGACTCCGCTGCCACCACATCCGTCAGCTTTAACGTGCTACAGATCCTGGTCATCGCAATCGCCGTCGGTATTGCCGCCCTCAAGGTGGGCAAAGCTGCCGAGCCGTTCCTGAACTTCACGGCATCGGCACTGGCTGTCATCCAGAAGGTCCTGTGGTGGATCATCCGAATCGCTCCCCTGGGCACCATTGGCCTCATCGGCAACGCGGTGGCGGTCTATGGCTGGGACACCATCGGCTCCCTCGGCAAGTTCACCGTGGCCATCTACATCGGCCTGGCCCTGGTTCTGTTTGTGGTCTACCCGATCCTGGTACGCACCCACGGGCTTTCCATCAAGCAGTACTTCACTGGCGTATGGCCTGCCGTCCAGCTCGCCTTTGTTTCCCGCTCATCCATTGGCACGCTTCCGCTCACCCAGCGCGTCACTGAGCGGAACCTGGGCGTTCCCAGCGGCTACGCTTCCTTCGCTGTTCCCCTCGGCGCCACCACCAAGATGGACGGCTGCGCCGCGATCTACCCGGCCGTCGCCGCGATCTTCGTGGCCCAGTTCTTTGGCATCAACTTGGACCTTAGCCAGTACCTGCTGATTGTCCTGGTGTCCGTGCTCGGCTCTGCCGCTACTGCCGGCACTACCGGGGCCGTGGTTATGCTCACGCTGACTCTATCCACCGTGGGCCTGCCGCTGGCGGGCGTTGGCCTCCTGCTGGCAATCGACCCCATCCTGGACATGGGCCGTACCGCGGTCAACGTGGCAGGCCAGGCGCTCGTTCCGACGCTGGTGGCCAAGCGCCAGCGCATCCTGGACGAGTCCCTGTACAACGCATCGCGCCAGGCCACGGCCTTCATCGATGACTCCGAAGCTCGCAGCGAATCTGACTCCTCCGAGCGCGAGTTGGCTGCCGCCAAGGCTTAGCCGGCCCAGGGGCTGAACACCACCGGATCCTCCGGCGAATCTGTGATGAGTTCGCCGGAGGATCCCGCTGTTTAAGCGGTTCCATTACTGCTTGCGGCCGTTAGGCTCTGTCCATGCTGATCGTCACGTCAAACGAAATTCCCGGCCACAAGATCGACGCCGTCTTCGGTGAAGTCATGGGCCTCACCGTCCGTTCCCGGGACATCGGTTCCCAGATGCTTGCTGGCTTCCGATCACTCGGCGGCGGCGAACTTCCGGAAATGACCCGAGCGCTCTACGAAAGCCGCCAGGAAGTCATGGCCCGCATGGTGGCCGAGGCCCAGCAACGCGGTGCCAACGCAATCGTCGCGATGCGCTTTGACACGTCAGAAATGGGCAGCAATTGGACCGAGGTCTGCGCGTACGGCACGGCGGTATACGCGATCCCGCTGGCAAAGGGAGAGCCGGGCGCCACCGGACAGTCCATTTACCTGACCAGCCAACCTTCACCGCAAGCGGCTTCGCAGCCGACGCCGAAACCCGGCTCCCAGCCGACCCCACCCGGGGCGCAGCCCTCGCCAGGAGAATAGCCCCCAGGCGACGTGCCGGCGTCGAACGCGCCCGCCGTCGAACGGCCCCGGCGTCGAACACGCCCCGCCGCCGAACGGTGCCGCCGTCGAACACGCCCCGGCGCCGAACGGTGCCGGCGTCGAACACGCCCCGCCGCGGAACGGTGCCGGCGTCGAACACGCCCCGCCGTCGAACGGCGCCGGCGTCGAACACGCCCCGCCGTCGAACACGCCCCGTCGCCGAACAGTCCCGTCGCCGAACAGTCCCGCCGCCGAACACATCCCGCCGCCGAACGGCCCCGCCGCCGAACACATCCCGCCGTCGAACACGCCCCGCCGTCGAACGGTGCCGGCGTCGAACGCCAAAATCCAAAGCCGCTGCGCCAAGGGCCGGTTTCCCCGTTGGGAAACCGGCCCTCGGCGTGTCCGTGCTCCTTCCTGTAAATTGCACCAAGTGAAAACTTGCCTAGAGTGCAAAGTTGCACGTAGTGTATTTTTATGAGTTCCCCCTCAGGCTCCCCCACCCTTGATGACGCCCAAACTCCATCGCGCCGTGAACTGAACAAAGCCGCGACCCGCAAGGCGATTGCCACGGCCGCACTTGCCCAGCTCCGGGAGAAGGGGCCGGGGAACTTCACGGTTGAGGACATCGCGGCGGAGGCGGGAATCTCTCGGCGAACGTTCTTCAACTACTTCGCCACCCTCGAGGCCGCCCTCGCCTCCGTGACTGACGGCTTCCTGGAACACGCCCTGGCCGAATTCCGGAAACGCCCGGCCAACGAGCCCGTCCTGGAATCAGCCCGTGCCGCACTGATGGCCCTGGCGGACCCGATGACTGCGGCCCCCATGGCAGAGCTTTTCAGCCTGACCCACAGCGACCGAACGCTTGCCCGCTCGGAGTTGGAAGCCTGGGAGCATTGCACGGCCCAGATCATCGCCGCCGCCCGTGAGCGATTCGGTGACGGCATTGGCGAGTTGTATCTCCGCGCCCTAGCCGGATCCGTGATTTCGTGCGGTAAGGCAGCCATGAGTGTCTGGTTCGAGAACCGCGGATCCGATCTCTCCCCCGAATCGCTGGCCGAGCTCCGCCAGCACCTCATCGATGCCATGGGCCTCCTCGGCTCCGGCTTCGCCGCGCACTGAACGCCTGCTCAGGCGCATCCGTCCCACTATCGCCCTCTAACGAACGGCATTGACATGGCACTTTTCCTCTATCGCCTCGGAAAGTTCTCCTACCGTCGCCGCTGGCTGGTCATTTCGCTTTGGCTGGCGGTACTTGTCGCCGTCGGCGGTTCGGCGGCTGCCTTCCACGGGACGATGTCCAACAACTTCCAGATTCCAGGCACGGAAACGCAGCAGATGGCGGACAAGCTCAAGCAGGAGCTGCCCAAGTCGTCCGGCGGCTCCGCGAGCGTCGTCTTCCAGTCTGATTCCGGCCAGTTCACCCAGGCAGGCAAGGACGCGGTGGCGTCCGCCCTCAAGAAGCTGGAAACCCTGCCGGACGTCCAGGCAACCGTGAACCCGTTCGACACCCAGGCGCAGCTGGATAAGGCAGCTGCCGACATCGCGGCGGGAGAACGGCAACTTGCCTCAGGGCAAGCCGAAATCGATAAGAACCGGGCGGCCTTGGAGGCTGGCCGAGCCCAGCTTCAGGCCGCCGAGCAACAGATGCTGGCGGCAGGCGTGCCGGCCTCGCAGATCGAAGCGCAGCTCGGCTCACGCAAGGCGGAACTGGCCGCCGGCCAGCAAAAGCTCGACGCCGGTATGCAGGAAGCGGCCGCCGGTGCCGCGAAGCTGGAACTCGGCAAGCGCCAGAAAGCCGCGTCGGAAGGCCTGCGATTCGTTTCCACCGACGGCACCACCGCCATCGCCCAGGTGCAGTTCAGGACGTCGATCAACGCTGTGACCCCCGCCGTGCGCCAGCAAGTCCAGGACATCGTGCATGCGACGTCCTCCGCTGGGGTCACCGCCCTGGCCAGTAAGGACATCACGGAAGACGTATCGCAACTCTTCGGCGCGTCGGAGATCATCGGTATCGCGGTGGCCGCCCTCGTCCTGATCATCATGCTCGGCACGCTGGTGGCAGCGGGGCTGCCGCTGTTGATGGCCCTCATTGGCGTCGCGGTGGGCGTTGGCGGAACCTTCGCGCTGACCGGTGTGATCAGTATGAGCTCGATTTCACCTATGCTCGCGCTCATGCTTGGCCTTGCCGTGGGCATCGACTACTCGCTGTTCATCGTCAACAGGCACCGTGGGCAGATGCGCGCGGGAATGGATCCCGAGGAATCAGTCGCATTGGCCACCGGGACGTCGGGCAATGCGGTTCTTTTCGCGGGCCTCACCGTTATCATTGCGCTGGCCGCCCTGGTGGTGCCTGGGCTTCCGTTCCTCTCCGTCCTCGGCCTCGCCGCGGCGGCAACCGTAGCGGTCGCCGTCGTCGTTGCCTTGACCCTGACCCCGGCGATACTGTCCCTCATTGGCCGCCGTATCATCTCCAAGCGGGCGTGGGCCAAGGCCGAGCGGCACAACGCCGAGCCCGGGCATGAGGCCGCGGACCGCGAGCTGGACGAGAAGCGCAGCACTCACGGCTGGGGCGGGTTTGTCACCCGGCATCCAGTGGTCGCACTGTTGGCCGGCGCGGCCGTGCTGGGCCTGCTGGCCGTCCCGGCCTCGCAATTGCGACTGGCCCTCCCCGACGGCGGCTCCGAGCCCGTCGAGTCCCAGGCCTACAAGGCCTATGACACCACCAGGGCGAAGTTCGGCGAAGGCGTAACTGGGCCGATCGTCGTCGTAGGCGAACTCCCGTCGGGACTGAGCCAGGCCGGCGCCGCCAAACTGCAGTACGACATCGCTGATCAGCTGCGCAGCGTGGATGGTGTCACCGCCGCCGTTCCCGTCGCCCTGAGCGATGACCGGAGTACAGCGGTCTTCCAGGTCATCCCGAAGGAGGGTCCGGCGAGTGCGGGGACAGTCAAGGTGGTGTCCGAACTCCGCGCAAAGGGCACCGCGATCCACGAATCCACTGGGGCCACCATCGGTTTGACCGGCCAAACGGCAGCCAATATCGACGTCTCGGCCAAGCTCGGGTCCGCACTGCCGCCCTACTTGGCGATCGTCGTCGGCCTCTCGCTCATCCTGCTGCTGCTTGTCTTCCGGTCCATTCTGGTGCCGCTGCTGGCTACTGGCGGATTCCTGCTCTCCCTCGCGGCCGCCTTCGGTGGCGTGGTGGCTGTTTACCAATGGGGTTGGCTGGGTCCCGTTTTCGACGTCGCCAACCCGGGCGCCGTGCTGAGCTTCCTGCCGATCATCCTTATAGGGGTGCTGTTCGGTCTGGCGATGGACTACCAAGTCTTTATCACCTCAGGCATGCGCGAGTCGTACATGCACGGTGAGACCGCCCGGCACGCTGTCCGAACCGGATTCCGGCATGCCGCCGCCGTGGTCACGGCTGCTGCGATCATCATGGTCAGCGTTTTCGCAGGATTCATCTTCTCCCACCTGACCATGGTCCGGCCCCTCGGTTTCGCGCTGGCCTTCGGCGTGCTGCTGGATGCTTTTGTTGTGCGCATGACGTTGCTACCCGCAGTGATGTACTTGCTTGGCGAAAAGGCCTGGTGGCTTCCAAAGTGGCTGGGCCGCATCCTTCCGGACGTCGATGTTGAAGGCGCCAGCCTGGAACGGCGGAGCGGTCGCGTCAAGGGACGGGAACTGGTGCACTAGGGACGGGTTCTGCGCTAGGGGATCTCCGGCCCAGAAACGGGCGGACTACGGGCCGCCAGATTTGCGCCGCGAGCGTCGCCGTCCCCACAACTGGTTGCTAGGGGCCGCGCCAGGTCTTGCTCCAACGGAGCGGGCCAGGCGCGGCTTCTTGTTTCACCAGCCTCCGTCTGGTTATCCGGACACCCAAGTACTGCGCAGCCCCAATTGATGAATGTCCGGAAAGTGGAACCGCTCGCAGCGTGTATCCACCGTCCCTTCGAATCGACGTCAAGAATTTGCGTCGATCGTTGAACGGGATGATCGCGACCCCATGAACAAGGCGCCAGACGCCGCACAATTCGAGAACCTCTCGCGCCGTTCCAGATGGGAAGGTAGCTTCGCGCCAGACGCTGTGCGCGGGTCACCGACCCGTTCCCTCGGATCTAGCCAATGTGGAACCACTGTTGCATCAGAACGGGGGTATGTCAGGCACCAAGGCGTGGATCGAAGGCCTTGGTTCGGGTGCTCTGGGCCCGAGGTCTTCGAGAAGTGGCACATGTGGGTGCATTGGTGTGCCGGGAGTGGCTGGTTCTGTGGTGTGTTTGCGGCCGAGGGGTGAGGTCCAGTTGAGGTGGCCGGTTGGGGAGGTGTGTCTGTAGCTCCACGCGCCGATGGATTTGAGCGCGTGGTGCCTTCGGCAGAGCAGGGCGAGGTTGCCGGGGTCCGTTGTCCCGCCGTCTTGCCATTCGATGGTGTGGTCTGGTTCGCAGGTGCTGGCGCGTCGGGTGCAGCCGGGGAAGCGGCAGGTTTTGTCGCGGTGGTTGAGGTATCTGCGGAGTGCTTGTGGTGGCCGGTAGGCCGTGCGTCCGACGCCGAGGGCCTCTCCGGTGACGGGGTCGGTGAAGAGCCGGTGCCAGCTGGGCGCGAGAGCGGCCAGTCGGCAGGCAGTGTGCCCGTCGATGGGGCCGTAGCCCTCCAGTTCAGCCACGGCGGTGAGATCCGTTGCGGTGTCTCCGGCCGCGGTGCCTCCGGCCGCGGTGGTGCTTTCCGCGGCTGAGCTTCCGTCTCCGGTGGCGGTGGTGCTTTCCGCGGCTGAGCTTCCGTCTCCGGTGGCGGGGGTGGTTTCCGCTGCGGTGCCTCCGGCCCCGGAGCTGAGGTCCGTTGCGGTGCCTGCCGCTGCGGTGCCTTCCGCTGCGGTGCCTGCCGCTGCGGTGCCTCCGGTTACGGTGGTGCTTTCCGCAGCTGGGCTTCCGTCTCCGGCCGCGGTGCCTCCCGCTGCGCTGCCTCCGGCCGCGGTGGTGGTTTCCACAGCGCTGCTTTCCGCGGCTGAGCCTCTAACCGCGGTACCCTCCGCTACGGTTCCTTCCGCTGCGGTGGTTCCGGCTGCGGATGCGGCGCCTACGGCGAGTCCGATGGGGATGGTGAGCACGACAGTGGGCTGGAACGGCGCGGTTCCGGGCTCGCCGGGATTACCCAATCCGGGGATCCCGAGCAGGCGTTGGATGAGGGCGTCGGCGCGGAGTTCGGCGAGGGTGCGGTGTTCTGCCAGGGTGCGCGGCTCGGCGAGCGTGCCGGAGGGTTGGGTGTTCGCCGAGTCTCCCTCTGTAATGCCGGCCTCGGTGGCCAGGGCTCCTGCTGCGCTGGTTTCTGCTGCCTGGGCTTTGGCGGTGCGGGCGTCGTGGTCCAGGCCGTTGTAGATGGCCAGGCCGGCTTCGGCGGGCAGGTAGGCGCCCAGGGTGCACATGCCGTCCGGTTCGGGGGTGAACCAGACGCTTCGTTCCCGCCGGGCGGCGGTGGTGCGGGCCTGGATGGTTTCGGGGTGCAGGCGCTCCCGCATCCGGCGCAGCACGGTCCGCAGTTCCGCGGGGGTGCGCATCCGGCCGTGCCGGGTGCGGGTGGCGTGCAGGGCCCTGCGGGTGAAGATCTCGGCGTGGTCGTCCGGGACGGTGCGGGCCTGGTCCAGGATCACCCGGGCATGCTCGGGGGAGATTTCACCGTCTTCGAGGGCTTCGAGGACCTCCCACCGCGGACCGTCCAGGTCCGCTGCGTCGTGCAGGGCCCGCGCGGCGGCGTGCTCGGACACGGCGCAGGCGGTGGCGACCTCCGACACGGCCAGGGCGTGGGCCTCGTTCCCGCCGAACCGTACCGGCTGGGATCCGCGCCGCCGGGATAATTCCTCGGTGTTCAGTTCTTCGGTGATGGCTTCCTCCGCGCGGGCCAGGGCGCGCAGTTTCATCGCGGTGGCCCAGGCGATCAGCCGGTCCGCGGCCACGGCCACGTGCAGGGCGCCGTCCGCGGTGAGGCAGGACGCCAAAGGCAGCCGAACGCTGCCGGAGAGCAGGGAGTCCTCCTGGCCGGTGAACAACTCGGCCGGAACACAGGCATCATCGCCGTCAACGAACGCCCCAACAACCATCCAAACCACCCCCCTTCCCGAAGTACCTTCACCCTACGAGGAGGGTCCGACATTTTTAGCCCCCCACCGGAGGCGCTCCCCGCGCGGTAGCCTCCCGCGTGCGTCGAATGGGGGAAGCCGGCTGTACAAACGCGTGAGCATCCAAAGCCTAGAGCGCAGCTTTGAGGTCACGCCTAAGCCACCGCCTATGATTGCTGCGCTCCACTACGCTGGTCCTGTGACCCGATTGATTCTCGCCTCCAAGTCCCCTGCCCGCACCAAGCTCCTTCGTGAGGCCGGCATTAGCCACGAAGTCTTGGTGTCCGACGTCGACGAGGACGCAGTCCAGGCCCATTACGGCGTCACGAGCCCCCACGACACCGCCTTGCTGCTGGCCCGCGCCAAGGCCGAAGCCGTGGCCTCGCTCGAGGAGGCGGAAGGGGCGCTGGTCATCGGCTGCGACTCAGTCTTCGAATTCGATGGCGAAGCCCACGGCAAGCCCTACACGGCAAACGTCGCGCGTGAACGCATGCTCCGGATGAGCGGTTCGAGCGGTGTCCTGCACACCGGGCACTGGCTGGTGGACTGCCGGACCACGGCGATAGACGAAGAAGATGCTGAAGGCACGGGCGCAACTGTGGGCGCGGTTTCCTCTGCCGAGGTCCACTTCATGGAGATGTCCGCGGAGGACATCGAAGCCTATATCGCCACCGGTGAACCTCTCCACTGTGCGGGGTCGTTCACCATCGATGGCCTTGGCGGCGCTTTCATCCGCAAGGTCGACGGTGACCCCCACGCCGTCGTCGGACTCTCCATCTCAACGCTCCGGGACTTGCTGGGTCACGCGAACGTAAGCATCACGGAACTGTGGACTTTGTAGCATCCCTACAAAGCCACGGCGGATCACACGCGGAATCCGCCAGCAATATGGGCGGAACCCTCACAATCAGGCTAGGCTCCCTGATGGAAAGAAGGAGTCATCTTGTCAGCTAATCCGGTTGTGTCCACGCGCCCGCTCACCAAGGTACTGATTGCCAACCGCGGGGAGATTGCAGTCCGCGTCATCCGCGCGGCCCGGGACGAGGGCATCGCTTCCGTGGCGGTCTATGCCGACCCGGACAGGGACGCCCTGCACGTGCGCCTGGCCGACGAGGCTTACGCACTCGGCGGCAACACGGCTGCTGAGACCTATCTGGTCATCGACAAACTGCTCGAAGTTGCCCGCCAGTCCGGCGCCGACGCCATCCACCCCGGCTACGGCTTCCTCGCCGAGAACGCCGAATTCGCGGAACGCGTCATCGCCGCAGGAATCACTTGGATCGGTCCGTCGCCGGAGGCGATCGCAGCCCTGGGCGACAAGGTCCAGGCTCGCCACATCGCCGAAAAGGTAGGCGCCCCGCTGGTGCCCGGTACAGCTGACCCGGTTGAATCTGCTAACGAGGTCCTGAAGTTCGCCGACGAGTTCGGTCTCCCGGTCGCCATCAAGGCTGCCTACGGCGGCGGTGGACGCGGCATCAAGGTGGCTCGCACGCGCGAAGAGATCCCTGAGCTCTACGAATCAGCCGTCCGCGAAGCCACCGCGGCTTTCGGCCGCGGCGAGTGCTTCATCGAACGCTTCCTGGACGCACCCCGCCACGTGGAAACCCAGTGCCTCGCCGACTCCTACGGCAACGTGGTTGTCGTCTCCACCCGTGACTGCTCCCTGCAGCGCCGCAACCAGAAGCTCGTCGAAGAGGCACCCGCCCCGTTCCTCAGCGACGAACAGAACAAGCGGCTCTACGAATCTTCCAAAGCCATCCTTAAGGAAGCCGGTTACCTTGGCGCCGGAACCTGCGAGTTCCTGGTCGGCCAGGACGGCACGATTTCCTTCCTGGAGGTCAACACCCGCCTGCAGGTTGAACACTGTGTTTCCGAAGAGGTCACCGGAATCGACCTGGTCCGCGAACAGTTCCGACTGGCTCGTGGCGAGGCGCTCGGCTACGACGACCCCGAGGTTCGCGGCCACTCGTTCGAGTTCCGCATCAATGGCGAGGACCCCGGACGCAACTTCATGCCCGCTCCCGGAACGGTGGAGTCCATCAAACTACCCACGGGTCCCGGCGTTCGTGTCGACTCAGGAATCGAGGCCGGCGAGGTCATCAGCGGCAACTTCGACTCCATGCTGGCCAAGCTTGTGGTGACCGGGTCCAGCCGCAAGCAGGCCCTGGAACGCTCCCGTCGCGCCCTCTCGGAGCTTCGCATCACCGGCATGCCCACCGTAGTCCCCTTCCACGCCGCGGTCGTCGAGGATCCTGCCTTCGCCCCGGCAGAGGGACCGTTCAGCGTACACACCCGCTGGATCGAGACCAGCTTCGTCAATGACCTGCCCGCCTGGGTGCCGGATGGCACCGGCGCTGAAGCCCCCGACGCCGTCGAGCGGCAACGCGTCGTCGTCGAGGTCGGCGGCAAGCGGCTGGAGGTGGTTCTCCCAGCCACGCTTGGCAGCCTCGCTCCCGCCGGCGCCGGCGTCGCCAAGCCCGCCAAGGCCAAGAAGCGCTCCCGTTCAGCGGGTGCCGCGGCAACCGCCGCCGGCGGCAACGCGCTCACCTCCCCCATGCAGGGAACGCTGGTGAAGGTGGCAGTGTCCGACGGCGACACGGTCGCCGAGGGTGACCTGGTGGTGGTGCTGGAAGCCATGAAGATGGAGCAGCCGCTCACCGCGCATCGTTCAGGCGTAATCCACGGCCTCACAGCGCAGCCTGGCGAGACCGTGGCCGCGGGCGCCATCATCGCCACCATCGAGGACGTCAGCTAACCCCTTGCGGTTTTCCGGCCCCCGGCTACGCTCATCATGAAGCGTTAGCCCGGGGGCCTGCCATGAAGGCGATGTACAACCTGTGGTACAGGTACGGCACTCCGCCGTGGGTGGGTCCTGCACGCACCAGCCTTGTGGAGCTTGTCTCCGAGGGAACCCTCAAGCCGTGCCGGGCCATCGACCTCGGGTGCGGCGAAGGCGACAACGCGATTTTCCTGGCGAGGCACGGCTTCGACGTCACGGCAGTGGATTTTGCGCCTGCCGCCATCAGCAAGGCGAAAGCGAAAGCGGCGCAGGCGGGTGTCGCCGTCGAATTTTTTGTGGACGACCTTACGGGGCTGCAGCACGTGGCCGGCCAGTTTGGGCTGTTGGTCGATTATGGAACCTTCGACGACCTCTCTGAGCCCCATAGGGCCGCGTATATCCGCAATGTTGTCCCCTTGGCTGAACCCGGTGCGAAGTTCCTGCTCTGGGCGTTTGAGTGGCAGCTGCGGCCCTGGGAGAGAGCCGTCACCGGGGTGCTCCCGTTTGGCAATATCACTCTTCCGCCGGGCTATGTGGAGTCCACGTTCGCGGACCACTTCGACATCCAACGCATTGCGGGCCAGTCCGGGCTCCGTGGCTGGCCGCGCGGATGGGCCGCATACTTGATGACACGTCGGATTGACTAAGAAGCCATATGAAAAAGCCGGTCCCGCACACTCAACGGTGCGCGGGGCCGGCCTTCTTCATGGCGCCTAGCTGGGCGCCAAGCAGGCTCTAGGCCACGTTGTTCTCGTAATCCGTGTCCTTGGTTTCCTTGGTCAGGAACAGCGCAATCAGGGTGAGCACGGCCATGGAGCTGAGGTAGATGCCCACAAGGAATGTGTTTCCCTTACCTAGTTCCCAAAGCCACACGGCGATGAACGGAGCAACGGCGGCACCGAGGATGCTGGACAGGTTGTAGCTAACCGCGGAGCCTGTGTAACGGACGTTCGTGGGGAATAGCTCCGGCAGGAGCGCACCCATGGGACCGAAGGTCAGGCCCATCAGGGTGAAACCGATGACCAGAAGCGCCATGGCTCCAGCAAAGCCGCCGCTGAACAGCGGCACCCAGAGGAGGCCGAACACCAGGATTCCGGCCGTGACCCCCAGGAGCATCTTGCGGCGACCGAACTTCTCGGCGAGCGGACCGGCCACCAGCGTGAAAATGCCGAAGAATACGACGCCGGCAATGAGCATCCAGAGGAAATCGTTGCGGGTGTAGCCGAGGCCTGGAACAAAGGCGGCTGCCGCCGCTTCGGTCATAGGCTTGCCGGCCTTCTCCGCCGCGGCCTGGGCACCGGCCAGTGTGGGCTTGGTGCCGTAGGTCAGGGTGAAGGTAGTCATCAGGTAGAACAGCACGTAGGTGGCCAACATGATGAAGGTACCGAGGATCAGCGGGCGCCAGCTGGTCTTGAAGACGCGGCCGATGGGCAGCTTGGCCACCTCGTTGGATTCGATGACCTTGGTGAACGCGGGCGTCTCGATGAGCTTGAGCCGGACGTAGAGACCGATGATGACCATCACGGCGCTCAGCAGGAATGGAACCCGCCAGCCCCAGGCGGCGAAGGCTGCCGGTGTGAGCGTGTAGCTGAAGACCAGGAAGATCACATTGGCCAGGATGAAGCCAATCGGCGCGCCGAGCTGCGGGAAGGTGCCGTAGATGGCGCGCTTGTCTGACGGAGCATTTTCCGTGGCCAGGAGTGCGGCACCGCTCCATTCGCCGCCGAGCGCAAGGCCCTGGGCGAACCGCATGACAACCAGCAGCGCCGGGGCAAGAACCGTCCAGCCCGGAATTTCGGCCGTGGGCAGGCAGCCAATGAGGAATGTTGCGATACCCATGGTCAGTAGGGAAGCCACAAGGGTCCCCTTACGGCCGAACCGGTCGCCGAAGTGGCCAAAGATGATCGAGCCGAGGGGCCGGGCAACGAACGCGACACCGAAGACCGCAAAGGAGCTCAGCAGCTGTGTTGTTTCGTTGGCCGTGGGGAAGAACAGCTTGGGGAACACGAGCACAGCGGCCGTGGCGTAGACGTAGAAATCGTAGAACTCGATTGAGGTACCGATGAGGCTGGCGACTATCACGCGGCCACGCGAGTTAACCGGCTGCGTCGACTCCTGCCCCGAGGCGGTGGCGATTGAGGACATTAGTGTGCATTGCTTTCAGTCGCACCAGACGGACGCATCATCGGGCCTGCCCGGCTAAGGGATATAGAGGTATCAATAATAAGATCCCGGTCCACTGACCGGACATTCGGTCCGCCATGTGGACTGTTTTGCGCACTGCGTTGAGCCCTCTCATTTTCGGAAACATCACAAAGCTCTCACTCCTCCGTGAGGCCGTCGATAGGCAAATGTCACAGCACGTTAACAAACGGCGACAGAGCGCGAAACGCGCCGTACCTAACTTGGAAAGTGCAAAGTCCCCAGCAAGGAGGCACACCGTGACTGTTGACCGATCAGCAGAAATCCTGGATGCACCCCAGGTATCTGCCACCGCTACTACCCCCGTTCTTGAGCACCGTCCTGGCCGTTGGATCGCCAATTGGGATGCAGAGGACAAGGGCCAGTGGGAAAACGAAGGCCGCTCCATCGCCAAGCGAAACCTGTACTGGTCCATCTTCGCCGAGTTCCTCGGCTTCGTCGTCTGGCAGTTGTGGTCCATCGTTGTCGTCCAGCTCCCTGCAGCCGGCTTCAAGTTCGACACCAACCAGATCTTCTGGCTGATCTCCATGCCGAGCCTGGTCGGCGCGACGCTCCGGATCCCCTACACCTTCATGGTCTCGAGGTTCGGTGGCCGGAACTGGACCATTGTCTCGGCGCTGCTGCTCCTGATCCCCTCCGCCGGCCTGGCGATCTGCGTTTCCAACCCGGCCACTCCGTTCGAAGCAATGCTGCTGGTAGCTGCACTGGCGGGCTTCGGTGGCGGTAACTTCGCCAGCTCCATGGCCAACATCACCTTCTTCTACCCCGCCCGCGAAAAGGGCTGGGCCCTTGGCCTCAACGCGGCAGGCGGCAACCTCGGTGCGGCGGTGGCGCAGCTCGTCGTCCCGATCGCGGTCACCCTCCTGGCGGCTGGAACCGTCAACCTGCCCATGGCCGGCCTTGTCTGGATTCCGCTGATCCTCATCGCAGCCTTCGGCGCCTGGAAATACATGAACAACCTCACCAGCGCCAAGGGTGACGTGGCTGGCTCGATCGCAGCGCTCAAGGAGCCGCACCTGTGGGTCATGGCCTTCCTCTACATCGGCACCTTCGGTTCGTTCATCGGCTTCGCGGGCGTCTTCCCCAAGCTCATCAAGGACTACTTCCCGTCCTTCTCCTCCTTCACCGTGGGTGCCGTCGCCCTCTCGCTGGCCTTCCTCGGCCCGCTGGTCGGCTCCCTGGCCCGCCCCTACGGCGGACGGATGGCAGACCGCATGGGCGGCGCCCGGATGACCGTGGCATCCTTCGCCTCGATGGCCGTGATCACGGTGGCCGTCATCCTGACCCTCCCGCTGAAGAACTTCTGGCTCTTCCTCGGACTGTTCCTGCTCCTCTTCGTCGCCAGCGGCTTCGGAAACGGCGCCACCTACCGCATGATCCCGGTGATCTTCGCAACCTCCAGCCGTGCGGCCAAGTCCGGGGCAACTCCGGCTGAGACCCAGCGCCTGGCTTCCTCCTCGCTGGGCCTGATCTCCGCGATCGGCGCCTACGGCGGCTTCCTCATCCCGCAGGTACTGAATGCCTCCAACGCGGCAAGCGGCTCCTACACCGGCGCCTTCTATGGCTTCGTCGGAGCCTACGCCCTGATGCTCCTCGTCACCTGGGCCTGCTACATCCGCCCGGCCCAGAAGCGCAACATGATCGGACACATCTAATATGCCCAATGGCGCCGACACCCACTGCCCGTATTGTGCGCTGCAGTGCGCCATGACTCTGACCCCGGCTGCACAGCCGGGGTCAGACCCCTTGCCCGCCACAGCCGTCCCCAGCAGTGGAACTCCAGCCCAGGGAGCTCCCGTGCTGGAAGTCTCCGGACGGGACTTCCCCACCAACCGGGGCGGGCTGTGCCGCAAGGGCTGGACGTCGGCGTCGTTGTTGAACCACACCGGCCGGGTCACCCAGCCGATGCTCAAGGGTTCCGACGGCGTCCACCAGCCAATCGGTTGGGACGAAGCCCTCATGCTGGTCACGGCAGCAGTGAAGGAAACCCAGGCACAGTACGGACCTGACGCCGTAGGCGTCTTTGGCGGCGGCGGGCTGACTAACGAGAAGGCCTACCAGCTCGGAAAGTTTGCCCGCCTCGCCCTCCGCACCTCGCGCATCGACTACAACGGCCGGTTCTGCATGTCCTCCGCCGCGGCCGCGGGCAACCGCGCCTTCGGTGTTGACCGTGGACTTCCATTTCCGGTGCAGGACCTGGATTCCGCGTCCGTCATCCTCCTCCTCGGCTCCAACGTGGCCGAGACCATGCCGCCCTTCGTGCAGCACCTCCAGGGTGCCCGCGACGCCGGTGGGCTGATCGTCGTTGACCCCCGCCGCTCTGCCACGGCAGCTTTCACTCGCGACGGCGGCGGCTTCCATCTCCAGCCGATGCCGGGAACCGACTTGGCGCTCATCCTGGGCATCTCCCACGCCGTAGTGCACGAGGGTTTGGTGGACGTCGAATACGTCCAGTCGCGCACCACCGGCTACGCCGCACTCGTCCGCAGCCTGGCTGCGTTCTGGCCCGAGCGCGTGCAGCAAATCACGGGTGTTCCGGCCAGCCTGATCCGCGAGACAGCACACCGGCTCGCCGCGGGAGCCAAGTCCGGCGGCAGCTACATCTTGAGCGGCCGCGGCGTCGAACAGCACGTGGACGGAACGGACACCGCGACGGCTGCCATCAACTTGAGCCTGCTCCTCGGCCTGCCCGGTAGCGCCCGCAGCGGCTACGGCACGCTCACCGGCCAGGGCAACGGCCAGGGCGGCCGCGAACACGGCCAGAAGTCGGACCAGCTGCCGGGCTACCGCAAGATCACCGATCCGGCGGCCCGCGCACACATTGCCTCAGTTTGGGGCGTGGACGAGTCCGTCATCCCCGGTGCCGGCCTGCCTGCCGTCCAGCTGCTGAAGTCGCTTGGAAAGCCCGACGGCGTCAAGTGCCTTTTTGTGCACGGCGCCAACATTGTGGTCTCCGCCCCGGATACGATCGCCGTGACCGAGGGCCTTCGCAGCCTCGACTTCCTGGTGGTGTGCGACTTCTTCATGTCAGAAACCGCGATGGAAGCGGACCTCGTCCTGCCCGTCACGCAATGGGCGGAAGAGGAAGGCACGCTGACCAACCTTGAGGGCCGGGTCATCCGGCGCCGCCGGGCACTCACTCCCCCGCCGGGCGTCCGCACCGAACTGTGGCTCATGAGCCGCCTCGCCGAAGCCCTGGACGCTCCCTCCACGTTCAGCGACGACCCGGAGACCGTATTCGAGGAATTGCGCCTGGCGTCGGCGGGGGGCCTGGCCGACTACTCCGGCATCGACTACGCCATGCTGGACCGCGGAGAGGCCGCTTACTGGCCGTTCCCGGCCGGGAGCACCGGAACCCCGCGCCTTTTCCGTGATGGCTTTGCCCATGCGGATGGCAAGGCGCTTCTGGTGCCGGTAACGCCGTCGAAGCGTGCGCGGCGCACGTTCCCGGACGGTTCGCTGGCACTGGCCACCGGCCGCCTCCTGGAGCACTACCAGTCCGGTTCGCAGACGCGTCGAGTCGCAGAACTGGCCACGTCCCAGCCCGAAGCGACGCTGCAGATCCACCCGGCAGCGGCGGCTGCCCGCGGCATCTCCGCCGGCGACTTCGTCGAAGTCACCAACGAGCGCGGCACCGTGGTCTGCCGAACCGAGGTCAGCAACGCCGTGCGGCCGGACACCGTTTTCCTGCCCTTCCATTTCCCGGGGCTCGAAAACGCCAACCGCCTCACTGAGGCGGCAACAGATCCCACTTCCGGTATGCCGGAATTCAAGACCAGCCGGGTATGGGTCAGCGCTAAGGAGGCTTCATGAGCGAGCGGATTGTTGTTGTCGGATTCGGCCCCGTAGCCGCACGGCTCGTCGAGGAACTGCTGCCCGCCGTCCGGGGCGGACTGGCCCAGCTCCTGGTTATCGGCCAGGAGGCTGAGGCCGCCTACAACCGCGTCATGGTGGCGGAGCTCGGCGTTGGGAGAACGACGGCGGAAGCCCTCGCCATGGCGGACGCCGCTGAACTCACCGCCCAAGGCGTCGACGTTCGGCTCGGCGTGAAGGTCCGGCGCATCGACCGTGCGCGGCAGCAGGTGGTACTGTCCGACGGCACCACACCGGGCTATGACCGCCTTGTCTTCGCGACGGGTTCCCGGCCGGTCATCCCCAACCTCCGCGGCTTGAACCCCGACCCGTCCCGTCCTGTGCTGCCAGCCGGCGTCACGGCCTTGCGCGACCTCCGCGACGCGGCTGTCCTGCGGGAGGCTGTACGCGGCAAGAAGAAGGTTGTGGTGCTGGGCGGCGGCGTTCTGGGCCTCGAGACCGCCCTCGCAGCCGCCGAAGAAGGCGCCCGCACCACCGTGGTCCACAACGGCCCGTTCCCCCTGGGCCGAAACATTGACCGTGGCGGCGGATCCGTCCTGGCGGCAAGCCTGCGTGCCGGCGGCGTCAGCATGGCGGGCAACGCCCGCTCTACAGCGATTGAGACCGCTGGCCCCGGCGGCAGCTTCTCCGCCCTACTGCTCGACGACGGCTCAGCCATCGACGGCGACCTGCTGGTTTTGTCGTGTGGCGTGCGTCCACGCATCGAACTGGCAGAAGGCTGCGGCCTTCCCACGGCTACAGGAATCCTGGTGGATCACTGCCTCCGGACCTACCACGAGCCGCACATGTTCGCGATTGGCGACTGTGCGGAAGTCCGCTGTGCCGATTCGGACTGCCTGGACTGCCGCAACGCCGTGGGTCCGTCCGGCCTGGTGGGTCCCGGATGGCGACAGGCAGAATGGCTGGCCGAATACCTGACCCTGCTGGCGGAAGGCGGCCAGGAGGCAGCAGACACGCTCGCTCCGCTCGCCAAGGAGAAGCCCGGCGTAGTTGTACTCAAGGCGCGCGGGATCGACCTTGCCGTCGCCGGGGACAACTCGGCCGAGCCCTGGGACGATGAACTCCTCGAGGCTGGGGCCGCCAACGGCCGCCCACGCCGGCAAGTGTCCCAATGGGCTGATCCCGAACACGGCCGCTACGTGAAGATGACTACGCGTGGCGGTGTCCTCGAAGGCCTGGTCTCGGTAGGCATGCCGCGCACTTCGGCGGAACTCGTGCTCCTGTTCGAACGCGGATCGGAGCTCCCGGCCGACCGTTCGCTCCTGCTGCGCCTTGACGGACCCGATCAGTTGGACGGTGCGGGCGGAGCAGCCAACGACCCCGACCGAACCGTCTGCCGCTGCGCGGGAGTGTCCGGCGCAAGCATCGAAGACGCCGTTCTTGATGGCTGCGCCACAGTGGGCGAAGTGTCCAAGGCCACGCGGGCCGGCACAGGCTGCGGAGGATGCCACAACGACATCAAGGCGATCATCGAAAAACACTTCCAGGCCGCCCCTGCCTGAGCAGTCCGGCGGCTAGGAGTTGCACTCCCTTACAGGTGGACGTGCAGCCTGCGGGCAGCCTCGGAAATAGATCCGGTCAGCGATGGGTAGACCGTGAACGTGCTGGCGACGTCGTCAACGTGGAGTTTTTGCGTCACAGCAACGGCAATCGGGAAGATCAGTTCCGAAGCGTTGGAGCCCATGACGACGCCACCGATGACTGTTCCGGAACCCTTGCGGGCGATGATCTTGACGAAACCGTCGGTTGTGTAGCGCATCTTGGCGCGGGCGTTGCTCTTGAGTGACAGCTTCACCACGTCGCCCTGGTACTTGCCGGACTCCACGTCTGCCTCTGAGACGCCCACAGAGGCGATCTCAGGCGACGTAAAGATGTTGGAGGCTACATGGGTCAGCTTGAGTGGTTTGACGCTGTCTCCGAGGAAATGGGCGATGGCGATCCGTCCCTGCATAGCTGCGACGGAAGCGAGCGCCAGGACGCCTGTGCAGTCACCGGCCGCGTAGATGTTGGACGAGGTAGTCCGGGAGACGCCGTCCACCTTGATGTGCCCCGACTCGGTGAGGGCCACGCCCGCCTCCTCAAGGCCGATCCCGGCCGTGTTCGGGATGGAGCCGACGCACACCAGGCAGTGGCTGCCGGTGACCTTGGAACCGTCGCTGAGCGTGACCACAACACCGTTCTCCGTGCGGTCCACGGCCTCGGCACGGGAGCGGGACAGGACGTTCACACCGCGCCGCTTGAAGACCACTTCCAGGGAAGCCGCGGCGTCAGTGTCTGATCCTGGCAGCACCTGGTCGCGGCTGGAAATGAGCGTGACCTTCGATCCCAGTCCGTTGTAGGCCGACGCGAACTCGGCGCCGGTTACTCCCGAACCAATCACGATAAGTTCCTCGGGCAGTTCCTCGAGGTTGTAGATCTGTGCCCAGTTCAGGATCCGTTCGCCATCAGGGCGGGCGGTGGGGAGTTCACGGGGGTGTGCGCCAACCGCCAGCAGAATCGCGTCTGCCTCGACTCGGCGGACGCCTTCGGACGTGAGAACCTCAATGGTGTTTCCGTCCACCAGCTTGCCTGAGCCCATGATGATTTCAACGCCGAGGTGTTCCAGCCCTGCCTTGATATCCGAGGACTGCTCGCGCGCAAGGCTCAGGAGGCGTCGGTTGATGTGCTTAAGGTCGGCCTGCATCACGGGGGTGAAAGCACCGCCGTTGACGTGGTCGAACTTGACGCCCAGCTCCCCTGCCGCCCCCACACGGGTCATGAGGTCCGCCGTCGCGATCAGCGTTTTGGACGGAACAACGTCCGTAAGGACCGCTGAACCGCCAAGCCCGGCACGCTCGATGATGGTGACCTTGGCGCCGAGTGAGGCGGCCACCATGGCGGCTTCATACCCGCCGGGACCTCCACCCAGGATCGCGATGCGGGGTGAGCTGAAGTCAAGTTGCGTAGTCACAAAAGTCAATTCTTGCCCATCGCAGGTTTGCCTGCCACTCAGCGTGACCTCACTGCTACCCAAACCTTCCGGGCCCCATGTACTTTGTACCAGTGAGTAACACAGAGCTGCTGAACTCCGACCCCTTCGAAGCGGCCAGTACCGCGGCCGACTACATCGCCAGCGAGACCGGCGTCGAAACACATGACGTAGCCCTGATCCTTGGTTCCGGCTGGGGCGGCGCTGCGGATCTGATTGGCGAGACGACCGCAACGTTGACCGCTTCAGAGGTTCCTGGATTCTCCGCTCCCGCAGTGGAAGGTCATGTGGGAACCATCCGCTCGGTGCTTACCAAGGATGGAAAACGGGCCCTGGTCCTCGGCGCCCGCACACACTACTACGAGGGCAAGGGAGTCCGGGCGGTGGTCCACGGAGTCCGGACAGCTGCCGCGGCGGGCTGCAGGACGCTCGTCATCACCAACGGCTGTGGCGGCCTTAACGAACAGTGGCAGCCGGGTACGCCTGTGCTCATCAGCGACCACATCAACCTCACGGGAACGTCGCCGCTGGAGGGCGCCACGTTCGTGGACCTCACAGACCTCTACTCGCCGCGCATCCGTTCCCTGGCTAAGGAAGTGGACCCTAGCCTGGACGAGGGCGTTTATGTCCAGTTCCACGGCCCGCACTACGAAACGCCGGCGGAGGTGCAGTACGCCAAACGGATCGGCGCCGACCTGGTGGGCATGTCGACCGCGCTGGAGGCCATTGCCGCGCGCCATGCCGGTCTTGAAGTGTTCGGAATCTCGCTGGTTACGAATCTGGCGGCAGGCATCAGCCCCACCCCGCTGAGCCACCAGGAAGTGATCGAGGCAGGGCTGGCCGCCGGGGCGCGCATCTCCCGCCTCCTAGCGGACATCATCGCGCGCCTCTAAACGCTTCGCGTCACATTCGGCTTCCAGGAGCCCATCCGGCTCACATTTCGCGTCAGCCCGCGCGGCTTTCCCGCACCGCCGTTGAAACTTCAACTTTGTCACGTGGCTTTGTCACATCCAGTCAAAGCGCCGCTCCCACGCCGAAGATCAGCCTGCTGTCAAGTCAAGAAGGTCCGGGCTTGACACAGTGTTAACGCAATGTGAATTCTCCAGTGATTCTCCCCACTAAGCTAAACATTTGACTCTCCGCGCCCCCTATGGCACGCGCGCGCAATCAATGATGTAAACGCTTGCACACATTTGTCTGACATCTCATTTTTTGGCCTTGAAACACGCTTTGCGCTGCCCACAAGAGCCCACCTACCGTGGAAACCGCTACGGCAAGTCGACGTGCCAAAGCCACTGACGCGGCCCCCACAAAGGGCTCGTCCAACACCTGATACAACGGCGTCTCTGGAGGCGCCGCAAGCGTCGAACGGGGACGCCGGAGTGACGGTCCGGGCCATTGAGCCCGTCTTCCACGAAAAAACACTCCGCGAGAAGAGCAGGCATGAAAACTCACTCAACCCCAGCACGGCCCCGTCGCCGTCTGCGGCAGGCTGCGTCCCTGGCAGCGGCCGCCGGCGTGGCCGCCGCAACGCTACTGGCATCCCCGGCAGCGCAGGCAAACCTTCCCGCCGACCCGCCGTCGAGCGGTATGCCGGCACCCACCCCCGGGTTCCCGCTGCCGTCGGTCCACACCCAGCAGGCCCACGACCCCGAGGCCAACTTCACCTCGAAGTGGACCCGCGCTGACGCCAAGCAGATCATGGCCCAGAGCAACGCCAATGTTCAGCCCGGCCAGAACTCCATGAGCCCGAACGTCACCATGCCGGAAATCCCCAAGGACTTCCCCGCCATGAATGACGACGTCTGGGTTTGGGACACCTGGTCCCTGACGGATGAGCACGCGAACCAGATCAGCTACAAGGGCTGGGACGTCATCTTCTCCCTGGTCGCAGACCGCCACGCAGGCTACGGTTTCGACCAGCGCCACTGGAACGCCCGCATCGGCTACTTCTTCCGCAAGACCAACGCCGACCCGGCCAAGGACAAGTGGAACTATGGTGGACACCTGTTCCTGGACAACACCTCCATCGGCAACACTGAATGGTCCGGATCCACGCGCCTCATGCAAGGCGACCAGGTCAACGTGTTCTACACGGCCACCACGTTCTACGACCGTGCAGAGCGCAACGCCGGTGGCGGCGGCATCGCCCCCGACGCCGTCATCGCCAAGGCCCTTGGTAACATCCACGCTGACAAGAGCGGCGTGACCTTCGACGGTTTCCAGCACACCAAGCTGCTGGAGCCGGACGGACAGATGTACCAGACCAAGGCACAGAACCCGGGCTTCGCTTTCCGCGACCCGTACACGTTCGAGGACCCGGCCCACCCCGGCAAGACCTTCATGGTCTTCGAGGGCAACACCGGCGGAAACCGCGGTGACTACAAGTGCAAGCAGGAGGACCTCGGCTACCGTCCGGGCGACCCGCACGCCGAAACTGTGGACCAGGTCAACAACACCACGGGTTCCTGGTTCCAGACCGCCAACGTCGGCCTGGCTGTAGCAGACAACAAGGACCTGACCCAGTGGCACTTCCTGCCGCCGATCCTGTCCGCCAACTGCGTCAACGACCAGACCGAACGTCCGCAGATCTTCATCCAGAACGAAGACGGCAAGAACAAGTACTACCTGTACACCATCAGCCACCAGTTCACGTACTCGGACGGCATGCGCGGTCCGGACGGCGTCTACGGCTTCGTCGGCGACGGAATTCGCTCAGACTTCCAGCCGGTGAACAACAGCGGCCTTGCCCTCGGCTCCCCGACCGACCTGAACCTGCCGGCCAATGCTCCGGAGAGCCCCTCCGCCAAGCAGAACGGCCGCCAGTTCCAGGCCTACTCGCACTACGTCCAGCCGAACGGCCTGGTTCAGTCCTTCATCGACAACGTCGAGGGCGTCCGCGGCGGCTCCCTGTCCCCCACCGTGAAGATCAACTTCAAGGGTGGCGTGACGCAGGTTGACCGCAGCTTCGGCCAGAACGGCCTTGGCCCGTTCGGTTACTTGCCCACCAACGTCCGCGTCGGTGGCGAGGGCCTCTACAAGTAGGCCGGTAACCCCGGCCAACTAAGCGCCGGATGCCGCGCACCCCGCGGCATCCGGACAGCCTACAACCGGGCGGGCAGCGTACCCCCTGTTTCCCGTCCACGCTGGGAGGCGCCGCTATCTGCGGCGCCTCCCTTACTAGTTTTGAGTCTGCGACTTGTTATTTTTGAGTCCATGACGTCAACGGATGCCGATTTCCAGCAGCTCATCAACGATGCCCGCGATTGGGCTGCCCGGGACCCGGACCCCGCCACCTCAACGGCGTTGACCGAACTCATCGAACTCGCGTCGAGCGGCGTACCTGCCGCCCGGCAGCAACTCGAAGACAGCTTTGGCGGCACCCTAAAGTTCGGAACCGCGGGCCTTCGGGCAGCCCTCGGACCCGGCCCGAACCGGATGAACCGCGTTGTCGTCCGTCGTGCGGCGGCCGGAGTCGCCAACTACTTGCTGGAAGCGGTAGCCGCTGCGGCTCCCGGAAGCCGGCCACGCGCCGTCGTCGGCTATGACGCCCGGCATAACTCCGAGGTTTTCGCCCGGGAATCGGCCGCAATCTTTACGGCGGCGGGAATTGAGACGTACTTGATGCCGTCGGCATTGCCGACGCCGTTGCTCGCCTACGCGGTCAACGCCTTGGACTGCGACGGCGGCGTAATGGTCACTGCGAGCCACAACCCTCCGCAGGACAACGGCTATAAGGTCTACCTCGGCGGCCGTGCCGTCGGCGACTCAGGACGGGGCGCCCAAATCGTGCCACCGATCGACGGGGCGATAGCGGCGAAAATCGAAGCAGTGTCTGGTTCCGTGGAGCCGATCCCCATGTCCGATGGCGGCTGGACGCTGCTGCCGCAGTCCGTCGAGGCTGATTATGCCGCCGCGGTAGCCGCGCTGGCAGATACAGAACACTTCCCGCACCGCGATATCAGCATCGTATTAACCCCTATGCACGGGGTCGGTGGAGCCACTGCGGTATCCGTACTTAACGCCGCAGGTTTCAAAAATGTCACCATGGTGGCCGAACAAGCCGAACCGGACCCCGAATTTCCCACGGTAAGCTTCCCCAATCCGGAGGAACCGGGTGCGTTGGACCTCGCTATTGGCGCCGCCGAAATGGCCGGGGCGGACCTCGTCCTGGCCAATGATCCCGACGCCGATCGGGCGGCAGTGGCTGCCATCGACCCGGACACTGGTGCCTGGCGGATGCTCCGAGGGGACGAAGTGGGTGCCCTGCTGGGCGCCCACGTGGCTGCCCGGTGGTCCGCAGCCGGCCAAGAAGCTGCGGGGGTGTTCGCGAACTCCATTGTCTCTTCACGCCTCCTGTCCCAAATCGCAGCCGCCAAGGGCTTCGACCACGCGGAAACGCTCACTGGATTCAAGTGGATTTCCCGCGTGCCCGGTCTGGTTTATGGCTATGAAGAGGCACTGGGTTACTGCGTTGCGCCGGAACTGGTGAGGGATAAGGACGGCATCGCTGCGGCCGTCCTCATTGCTGAACTCGCTGCGGCTGCCAAGGCTGCCGGGAAAACGATCTTCGACACGCTCGACGAGCTGTACCTGGTGCATGGCCTGCACGCAAGCGACCAGCTAAGTATCCGCGTTGCCGACCTCGGGCTCTTGCAGGCCATGATGAACAGGCTGCGGGTCAACCCTCCGGAGTCATTTGGCGGATCGCCGGTGGATACCGTGACGGACCTGGCTGAAGGCAGCGAGTCCCTACCTCCCACGGATGGCCTTCTATACCTCACCAGGAACCAGTCACGCGTCATCGTCAGGCCCAGCGGCACGGAGCCCAAGCTGAAGTGTTACGTAGAAGTCATCGAACCGGTGGATTCCGCGGCGGAACTCCCTGAAGCACGGCTGGCAGCCCGCTCGGCGCTGGACCTTGTCCTGGCCGACGTCCGCGAAGCGCTGGGGCTGTAGCGCGTCAGCCGACGCCTCGGCGCACGGGCCCGTTAACCTCGGCACATGAGCCCGTTAAACGCCTCTGGCCGGTTCCGAAACAATCGGAACCGGCCAGGAGGGGCATCGCAGTTGTGGACTGCGTGAAGTCAGAGGGCTATTTCAATGAACCCATCCACAAGGCGAACGCTGTAGGTGGCGAGCCGGAGTTCCGGATTGGTGAAGCATTCGCCGGTCTCAAGGTCGTAAACCTCTTTGTGCAGCGGCGAAGCGATGGTGGGACGGCTGCCCTTGGAACCAATGATGCCGCGGGCCATCACGTTGGAGAGCATGGCCGGATCCTGTTGCGTCGTGGCGTAGACGGTCTCCGGCCCCGTACGGAAGAGCGCCACCTGGTGGCCTTCAACAAGTGCGGCCTCGCCCCAGCAGAGTTCCAGTTCGGTGACTGCGCAGACGCGGTGCCACGTGGCGGCCGCCTCGGCGGTCTGTCCTTCAATACGTTCAAGAATTACGGTCATTTCAGCCCCTATCGCTTTAGCCAGCCTAGGCCCGGGATAATTCCCAATTGCCCGGCACGGGCCGTTTGCGGCCACATAAAAAAGCTAGGCGCGGGGTGTTTCATTGGAAGGCAAAGAATGTGTCCGGCTCGTAAAAGAGACCTCACACGGCCGGAAATCAGTTCGTGATGCAGAAGTTAAGATCACGAAACAATCGGGTAACTGATGCGAAACTGCCCCTACTTAGGCTGGATGGACAAGTTGCGGAGCTTCGTCTGCAACCTTTGCGAAAGGCCCACCAGTGACCGGACACACTTCCACCCCTGAGAACCAGCGCCGCATCGTTGTCGCCGGCGGCGGCCCAGCGGCTCACCGTTTCGTCGACGCCATGCACACCCGCGGACTTGAAGGGTGGCAGGTCACGGTACTGACAGAAGAGGCACACCTCCCCTACGACCGCGTGGCCCTCAGCAAGGCACTCACCGAAACCAACGTAGACCTGACCCTCGGCGAGGCCTCCATGTGGGACCACGACGCCCTGGACCTGAAGACCGGCGAGCGGGTGGTCAAGATCAACTCGGACGCCAAGACCGTTGAAACCGCCGCGGGCAACAGCTACGAATACGACGCCCTGGTGGTCGCCACCGGTTCGGACGCGGCCCGCCTGCCGATCCCCGGCGCCGAGCACACCCACGTCTACCGCACGCTTGAAGACGTGTGGGCCATCAACCAGGCCATCGCCGACCTCACCGAGAAGTTGGGTCGGAAAGTCAACGCCGTCACCATTGGTGGTGGCCTCCTGGGCCTTGAGTCCGCAGCCGGCACGGAGCAGCTGGGCGCAACCCCGATCGTCATCAACGGTGCGCCGTGGCTGATGAACACCCAGTTGGACGAGGGCGCCGGCCAGGCGCTTGGCCGCCTCATCGAGGCCAAGGGCTTCGAAGTCCACGGTGGCGTGTTCCCCTCCGAGGTCCAGACCGACGACGAGGGCCAGGTCACTGGAGTCCTGATGGCCGACGGGCGAATCATCCCCGCCGACATCGTGATCGTCGCTATCGGCGTCAGGCCCCGCGACGAACTCTTCCGGGCTGCCGAAGGCGAAGAGCAGCTCTTCTCGCTTGGCCCCCGCGGCGGCGTTGTCATCAACGACTACTGCGCAACCGAAATCCCGGACATCTTCGCCATCGGTGAAGTGGCCAACTTCGGCGGGATGTGCCTGGGCCTCGTGGCCCCGGCCAACACCATGGCCGAGATCGTGGCCGACCGCCTGCACGGTGGCGAGGCCACCTTCCCCGGCTTCGACACCGCCACCAAGCTGAAGCTTTCCGGCGTGGACGTCGCAAGCTTCGGCGACGCTTTCGCAAAGACCGAGCACTCCCTCGAAATCGTCTACGCCGACCCGGCGCGCGGCGTGTACCAGAAGATCGTCACCACCGACGACGCGAAGACCCTCCTTGGCGGCATTTTCGTTGGCGACGCTTCGCCGTACATGAGCCTGCGTCCGCTCCTGGGCCGCGAACTCCCCGGCGAGCCGGGCGCGTTCCTGACCGCTGCCGGCGGTGGCGAGGCTCCGGAAACGGAACTGCCGGACGACGCCATCCTCTGCTCCTGCAACAACGTAGCGGCAGGAACCATCCGCGACACTATCAACGCCTGCGGTGCCTGCGAAGGCAACGCCCCGGTCCAGGAACTCGGCGAGTTGAAGTCCTGCACCCGTGCCGGTACCCAGTGTGGTTCGTGTGTGCCGATGCTCAAGAAGCTCCTCGAAGGCGAACTCAAGAAGTCCGGCGTCGAAGTCTCCAAGGCCCTCTGCGAGCACTTCAGCCTGTCCCGCCAGGAACTGTTCGACGCTATCCGCGTCCTGGAGCTCACCTCCTTCGAAGACATCCTGGCCAAGTACGGCACGGGCGCCGGCTGCGACATCTGCAAGCCGACCGTCGCTTCCATCCTCGCCTCCCAGCACTCCGCCTACGTCCTCGACGCCGGCCGCGGAACACTGCAGGACACCAACGACCGTGCACTGGCCAACATGCAGAAGGACGGCACCTACTCGGTGGTTCCGCGCATCGCCGGTGGCGAGATCACGCCTCAGGGCCTGGGGGTCATCGCACGCGTCGCCGAGAAGTACGGCCTCTACACCAAGATCACCGGTGGCCAGCGCATCGACATGTTCGGCGCACGCCTGGAGCAGCTTCCGGACATCTGGAAGGAACTGGTGGAGGCCGGCTTCGAGTCCGGCCAGGCCTACGGCAAGAGCCTGCGCACGGTGAAGTCCTGCGTTGGTTCCACCTGGTGCCGCTACGGTGTGCAGGACTCGGTGGCCATGGCCATCAACCTGGAACTGCGCTACCGCGGCCTCCGCAGTCCGCACAAGCTCAAGATGGGCGTCTCCGGTTGCGCCCGTGAATGTGCCGAGGCAAGGGGCAAGGACGTCGGCGTGATCGCTACGGCCGATGGCTGGAACCTCTACGTCGGCGGCAACGGCGGCGCTACCCCCGCGCACGCCCAGCTCCTCGCGAAGGACCTGGATGACGAAACCCTGATCAAATACATCGACCGTTACCTGATGTACTACATCCGCACCGCCGACCGTTTGCAGCGCACCGCCCGGTGGCAGGAGGAGCTCGACGGCGGCCTGAAGCACGTGGAGGACGTTGTGGTGAACGACTCCCTGGGCATCGCGTCAGACCTCGAGGCGGCCATGGCCAAGCACATTGACACCTACCAGGACGAGTGGGCCGAGACCCTGAAGGACCCGGAGCGCCTGCGCCGCTTCCGTTCCTTCGTCAACGCCCCGGACCAGAAGGACGAATCGATCACATTCGTCCCGGAGCGCGGCCAGATCCGTCCGGCCACCAACGAGGAAAAGGGCGGCGTCCTCATCGCCTCCGCATCCATCCCGGTCCGCGGAATCTCCACGGCTGAAGGGAACTGATTGACCATGCAGCTGACTCTCGATCTCGAGGGCCGTGAGGTCCTGGTCACCGGCTCGGAGCACGCCGCCCGCCAGGCTGTCCGCCGCTTTGAGGCCGCCGGCGCCGTCGTCTACCGTCTCACCACACCCAGGGGCGCGGACGGCGACGGTCAATTGCCCGAGCGTCCCTTCCTGGTTGCAGCAGTCGACGACGGCCAGCCGGGCTGGGAGCCGTTGCTGCGCCGCTGCCGCGAAGCAGGCATCCCCGTGGCGACCGAACCGGCCGCCGGACCGGCCGGACACGTCACCCTGGTGGGTGGCGGCCCGGGTGCCCTGGACCTCCTGACAGTCGGCGCCATCAACGCCCTGCGGGACGCGGACGTCGTGTTTTATGACCGTCTGGCTCCCTACCAGGAACTGGCCCGGCTCACCTCGGCGGAACTTGTCGACGTCGGAAAGCGCCCGGGGCACCACAAGGTCACCCAGCGCGACATTGAGAAGCTGATGGTGGATGCCGCCTTGGCTGGCAACAACGTTGTCCGCCTCAAGGGCGGCGACCCTTACGTGTTTGGCCGCGGCGGCGAGGAAGTGGCGGCCTGCGTTGACGCCGGCGTCCCGGTCCGTGTTGTGTCCGGTGTGACGAGCGCTATCTCGGTGCCTGCCGCCGCTGGCATTCCGGTTACGCACCGCGAGGTCAGCCACATGTTCACCGTGGTCTCCGGGCACGCGCCGCTTACCGAGGATGAGCACACCCACTTGGCGGGCTTGGGCGGGACTATCGTGGTCCTTATGGGTATTGGCACCCTGCCGCAGCTGGCTGCGGGTCTCCGCCGGGCCGGAATGCGCCCGGACATGCCCATGGCCGTCGTGGAGCGGGGCTACCGGCCGGGCCAGCGCACTACCATCTCCGACCTGGGCAACATTGTCACTGCGTCCTCGGGCTGCAGCAACCCGGCTGTCCTGGTCATCGGCGAGGTGGTGCGGGTGGCGGAGGCCAACCTTAACCATGCGGGGGCGGCCGCCCACCTCGATCGACTGGCGGCCTCCCTGCTGGAGGCGTAAGGAAGCACAATGACACCACCCAACGTGATTGAAGCAGTAGCGGGCGCCGCAACAAACGGCATGCCCGCGGAAGCTTCTGTTTCCGACCCCGCAGAATCGCCCCTTGACGGCTTCCGCATCGGCGTCACCTCGCACCGCCGCTCCCGGGACCTGATTGAAGCCTTGGAGCGGCGCGGTGCCGAGGTCCTGCATGCGCCCGCACTGAAAATCGCCCCTGTCCAGGAAGACGTCCGCCTTATCGATGACACGCGGGCCGTCATCGAGGCCAAACCAGATATCTGCATCGCCACCACGGCCTATGGCATGCGGCGCTGGTGCGAGGCCGCCGACTCCTTCGGGATCGGCGAGCAGCTCTTGGAGACCCTGTCCGCCTGCCGCATGTTTGTTCGCGGCCCGAAAGCCCGGGGCGCCGTGCGCGCCGCCGGGCTTGCCGACGTCGGAATCAGCAGCGACGAGACCACCGCAACGCTCGTGGACATGCTCCTGGCCGAGGGCGTGCGCGGCAAGACGGTGGCGATGCAGTTACACGGCTACACCGACGTCCGCCAGATCGAGCGACTCCGGATGTCCGGCGCCACCGTCCTTACGGTCACCCCGTACCGCTGGGTGAAGCCCGACGGCGAGGACAAACTGCCGCGCCTCATCGAGGCCGTGTGCAGCGGGAACCTGGACGTGCTGACATTCACCAGCGCGCCTGCGGTTGACGCCATGTGGAGCACGGCCCACGAGATGGGCCTGTACAAGCAGCTCGTCGACAGCCTGAAGACCACCGTGACCGTTGCCGCCGTCGGACCCGTGACCGCCCAGCCGCTGGTTGACGCCGGACTGACCCCGCTGATCCCGGACCGCTATCGCATGGGTGCCCTCATCCGGCTGGTGTGTGAACACCTGGCGCTGAACCACGTGCGCCGGTTGGAAACCCGCAGCGGCAGCGTGGAGCTTCGCGGCCGGGCGCTGCGGATCAACGGCGAACTCGTGGAATTGGCCCCCGCTCCGCTGCTGCTGCTTCGCGCCTTGCTGGGTGCGGGTGGCGCGGTGCTGTCCAGGGAATCTTTGTCAGAGCTGCTCGAGCTGCGCGGCTCCGTACATGCACTGGATATGACCGTCAGCCGCTTGAGGTCCTCGCTGCCTGACGGCAAGCTCGTGGAGACCGTGGTGAAACGGGGCTACCGCCTCAGGGTCTAAATCGCAGGGTCTGAATTACAGAGTCTGAATCGCAGGGTCTGAATCCCGGACTCTGAGAGACCTCTTTCGAATTATTCCAGCATATGGACAGATTCCCGCCTCGGTGGGAATATGGCGCGTATAGTCCCCGGAAACTTCCTTCGGAGAGGAACGCCCATGGTCCAGCTGGGGGGCGGGAACCAAGAATTCGTTGACACCGTTGTAATCGGCTCCGGTTTCGGCGGGTCGGTGGCTGCCTACCGCCTGGCCGCGGGCGGGCAGTCCGTTGTCCTCATGGAGCGGGGCAAGGCCTACCCTCCCGGAAGTTTCGCCCGGACGCCGTCGGACATGGGCCGCAACTTCTGGGACCCCGACCGCGGGCTCTACGGGCTCTTCGACGCCTGGACGTTCCGTGGAGCCGAGGGGATCGTGTCCAGCGGCCTGGGCGGAGGCTCGCTCATCTACGCCAACGTGCTGCTGCGCAAAGACGAGAAGTGGTTCGTGCGCGAAACCCCCGTGCCCGGGGGCGGCTACGAAAACTGGCCCTTCACGCGGGCCGACCTGGACCCCTTCTATGACGCCGCCGAAGCCATGCTGGAGCCGGTGCCCTACCCCTACCGCGACACACCCAAGACCATGGCGATGGAACAAACCGCGGAGGCCTTGGGGCTGCAGATCCAACGCCCGCCCATTGCCGTAACGTTCGCCACCAAGCCGGGCGCCGAGCCGGGCACCAACGAGCTCCTGGCCCAGGCTCCTTACGGAAGCGTCCATGGCGCGGCAGGAATCCGCGTGACCTGCACGCTGTGCGGCGAGTGCGACATCGGATGCAACACCGGTGCGAAGAACACCCTGGACCACAACTACCTGTCCGCGGCGAAGCATGCCGGCGCGGATATCCGGACTTTCCATGACGTGCGGGGTATCAGGCCGCTGGATGGCTTCGGTCATGGCTACGAAGTCCGCTACGTCGTCCATGATCCTGCCAACGCCGGGCAGCTCCTCGTGGAGCGCACCATCCGTGCCCGACGCGTTGTGGTTGCCGCTGGAACTTTTGGCACAAACTTCCTGCTGCTGCGAAACCGCGCCTCGCTGCCTGGGCTGAGTTCGGCACTCGGAACCCGATTCTGCGGCAACGGCGATCTCCTCACCTTTGTGATGGGGGCTAAAAAGCCCGACGACGACGGGCGCCCCGGGGTGCGGGAACTCTCCGGAAGCCACGGCCCGGTCATCACAACGGCGATCCGCGTGCCCGACGCGGTGGACGGAGGCAATGGAGGCCGCGGCTACTACGTTGAGGACGCAGGTTACCCGGGGTTCATGAATTGGCTCATGGAAACGGCGCAGCTGACGCAGGTGGCCGGCCGCGCGGCACGCGTCGGCGTGCAACTGCTCAAGGACCGTTTGTTCGAGGCCCAGCGTTCCAACATCTCCGCCGACCTTGCCGCGGCCCTGGGCGATGGAAGGTTGTCCGCCAGTTCCTTGCCGTTGCTGGGGATGGGCCGTGACATTCCCGACGGCGTGATGACCCTCCAGGGCGGGCGGCTGGCAATCAACTGGACGCTGGCCACATCCACTGAATATTTCGGCAGGGTCCGTTCCACCATGGAAGCTATCGCCAGGCAACTCGACGGAGACTTCGTGGACAACCCGCTGTGGTGGGCCAAACGCGTCATCACCGTGCACCCGCTGGGTGGCTGCGCCGCCGCGGACAACCCCTCAGAGGGCGTGTGCGATTCCTACGGCGAAGTGTTCGGCTACCCGGGACTGTACGTAGTGGACGGTGCCGCGATGCCTGGACCCGTTGGAGCCAACCCCTCACTCACCATTGCGGCGTTCGCGGAGCGGGCCTGCGAGCGCATCCTGGACGGTGAGGCTGCCGGCTCCCGTACGCGAGCCATGGCAGTTGGCACAGTGCCTGACGAGTCCAGCGCTCCCCGGTCGCTCGCGCCCGATGCCACCAAGGGTGTGAAGGCCAAGCGCGAATCCGCGGGGGTCGCCGGGATGCACCCGGGTAGCCGGAGCCTGGCGGCGAGCCCGCAGCGTTCCGGCGACTTCGCGGGCGGCGCTCCCACCTCCGTCAGTTTCACCGAGCAAATGCATGGCTGGTTCAGCCCCGGTGTCACGGATCCGGAGCGTGGGAAAGTGCTGGGCAGGGACCGCAGCAACCGGATCATGTTCGAGCTCACTATCACCGCGGAGGACATCGACGCCTTCACGGAGGACCCGCTGCACCCTGCCACGGCCGCGGGGTACCTCGTGGCGGATCAGCTTGGCGGGCGGCTCCCCGTGGAGCGCGGCTGGTTCAACCTGTTCGTCGCTGATCCCACGTCCGGCGATGCAAGAACGCCCGAGGTACCCGCGCGCAAGATGCTTTACCGGCTCTGGCTGCGGGATCCGGGCGGCACTCCGTTGACCTTCACCGGCTTCAAGGCGATCCGCAACGAGCGCGGCTTCGATCTCTGGCCGGACACCACCACGCTCTACGCCACGATCCTCCGGGGGCACGTCCAGCCGGAGGACGATGCACCAGCAGAGATTGCCGCGGCGGGGATGCTCTATATCCGTCCACTGGATTTTGCCCGCCAGCTGACCACGTTCCGCGCTTCCGGACCCGCGCCGACGCAAGGGCTGGCAGCGTTCGGCTCCCTCTTCCTTGGGGAACTGTGGAAAGTCTACGGCCGGGGCATCCGCCGCACTCCGTTTCCGGTGCTCCCCAGGCCATGAAGCGCCGGGAGCTCGCCAGGCACTGCGCCGAACTCGGGTTCACGCCCCGGGACCCTGTCCGCTGGCTCTCCCCGATTTCCCTGGGCCGTACCGGGCTCAAAGTCGCCGCCGCAACGCTGTTCGCCGATTTCGGGGACAAGCGCGAACTCGAGGCCGGCCTGCCGGGCGACCCCCTGCGCCTTGACCGCCTCCCGGCGGCGGGGCAGCCGGCGCAACCCGCCGTCGTCGAAAAGGGGCTGCCGCTGCCGGCGACGCTCCCCGAAGGGCTGGAGGCACAACAGGAACTGTGGATCGACTTCACGGCGGATCTTGGCGACGGTTTCGATGCCACATATTCCGTGGCGCTGCTGCTGGCAGAGGAGCAATTGTCCATCGATGGCCGCCAACTCCGTCGGGGGAACATCCTGGTCCTCGGCGGCGACGAAGTCTATCCGGTGGCGTCGCCAGCGCTTTACGAGGACCGGATGGTGGGCCCGTATCGCTCAGCCTTCGGTAGGGATGGGGCAGGTGCAGCGGCTGCCCCGGCGACTTCCTGTCCACCGGCCAACGTGATGCTCGCGCTGCCCGGAAATCACGACTGGTATGACGGCCTCACCACGTTCATCCGGGTGTTCACCCGGCAGCGCAGCATTGGCCAATGGCGGACGGTGCAAAGCAGGAGCTATTTTGGCGTGCGGCTGTCCGGCGGGCCGGGGAATCCGGGGTGGTGGCTGCTTGGCCTGGACAGCCAGTTGGGGCAGTACATCGATGAGCCCCAACTGGACTATTTCTACCGAACGGTGACGACCCAGCTGCAGCCTGGCGACGCCATCATCCTTTGCCTCGCTTCCCCGTATTGGGTGTACGCCGATTCGCCCTCGGCCCCTGCCTTCCGGCAGGTCAACTTCTTCGAGCAGGACTATTTGCGTCGCCGATTCAACCCCGCCACCGGTCTCTTCGAAGACACCGGCGCAAGCGTTCGGCTGTGGCTCAGCGGGGACCTGCACCACTATTCGCGGTTTGAAAACAGTGAATCAATCGCGGACGCGGAGGCGCCGGAAACCCGGACGCAACTGATCACGTGCGGGCTCGGCGGCGCCTACCTCGCGGACACGCATTGGCTGCCGGACGTAGTCACGCTCCCGGAACCGGTGGAGTCGCCGTCGGCTTCGGGCGGCGAGGTTCCGCGGCTGGATCAAAAGAACGACGGCGCCCGCGGCCGGCGGTTCAAACGCACACCAACGGCGTACCCGGCTCCCGCGCAGGGCCGTGCCTTGGGACGTCGGCTCGCCAATCCGTTCTCACCGTATTGGCTGCCGGTCCGCAACCCTGGTTTCGGACCCCTGCTGGGCCTGCTTCACTCGGTTATTTTCCTGGCGGGCTGGACTGTGTACAGCTCGGTCCGCGGCCAGTCCCTGATGGGCAGCCTTGAGGCCTCTGCAGGAGCCGGGCTCCTGGTTCCGGTGCTCTGGTTTATCGGGCTTCCGCTGGTGCTTCTAGGCGTGGTGGCGGTGTGGCTTCGCTGGCGTGGACGTAGTCCATCCGGAGCTGTGACGAGCCTCCGGGGTGCCTTGTACCAGGCATCGGCGTTGGGCGTCTCAACGGCCTTGGCATTGCTCTTGTCCGCCTGGGCCCGGTTGCCATCGGGTGTAGGCGTCATTGTTGTGCTGTTGCTGGTTTTTGCGTCCGGCTGGGTGCTGGGCAGCGAGGCGTTCGCCTTGTTCATCCTGGGCACCCGGGGTGGAGAAGTGTCCTCCTGGCGGATGTCCGGCCAGGCCATCGAAGACCACAAGGGGTTCCTGCGGATGCACCTCGGACCAGACGGCTCCCTCACCCTCTACCCGGTGGTGGTGGACGAAGTGTGCCACGACTGGTCGCTGGAAAGGGCCACCGCAGGCATCCGTCCCGTACCGGCGTCGGGATTGCTGCCGCACGTCCGGTTCCTCGAAGAGCCCATCACCATCTCACGGAAAGGATCCAGGCCGTGACCATCACCAGGGCTGATCACCATACGGACGTCATCCCGTTCAAGGCCCGTGACGACACGCCTTTGAGCCTGGTCCACGTCACCTCGCCTGTCGAAGTCACCAAAGGCCCCGTCCTCTTGGTCCATGGCTCCGGCGTCAGGGCGGAACTGTTCAGGCCACCGATCAAAACCACGTTGGTGGACGTGCTGCTGGACAACGGCTGGGACGTCTGGATGCTCAATTGGCGTGCATCGATCGACCTTGACCCCTTGTCCTGGACGCTGGCTGACGCTGCCGTATACGACCATCCTGCCGCCGTCGAACATGTACTGCGCGCCACCGGCGCGGAAACGCTCAAGGCCGTCATCCACTGCCAGGGTTCGACGTCGTTCACCATGTCGGCCGTGGCCGGCCTATTGCCGCAGGTTGACACGGTGGTCTCCAACGCAGTGTCCCTGCACCCCGTGGTGCCGCCGTTCTCCAGGTTGAAGATCGACTACCTGACGCCGGTGGTCAAGCTGTTCAGCCCATACTTGTCGCCAGCATGGGGTTACAAATCGCAAGGCTATTTCTCCCGGCTCATCCGATTCCTGGTGAAAGCAAGCCATAGGGAATGCGACAACACTGTGTGCAAGCTGGTGAGCTTCACCTACGGCAGCGGCCGGCCTGCGCTGTGGTCGCACGCGAACCTGGACGAGGCCACGCACGAGTGGATCAAGGGCGAGTTCGCCGAAGTGCCGGTGACCTTCTTCGAGGAGATGGGCCGGAGTATCCGCGCCGGACACATGGTGGCCGCAGGAAACCATCCTGAGCTGCCCAGCAACTTCGTGGCCCAGGCACCCCAAACCGATGCCCGCTTCGTCTTCCTGGCCGGCCAGGACAATTTGTGCTTCCTGCCCGAAAGCCAGGAACGGACCTTCCACTTCTTCCAGGGCCACCGCCCCGGCAAGGACTCGCTGCACCTTCTCCCCGGCTATGGACACCTGGATGTGTTCTTCGGAACCAGGGCCTGGCAGGACACCTTTCCCATCATTGTCCAGGAGTTGAACTCATGAAAACCATCACCCAACTCATCACGCCCCTGCTCAAGCTCATTCCCTCCCCGGTGCCGCGCCGCCAGCACCAACTCCGCAGCCACCATGCCAGGGTGGACGGCATCCCCTACCTGATGCCCGTAAACTCGGACGACTCACCGGTGTTGATGGCGGCGTTCCCCATCAATAAGCGGGCAGCCGCAGCGATCCTGCCGGGCCGGGAAATGCGTCCGTTCAGCATCGGCGGCAAGGGGCTGTTGGTGGTCACGGTGGTGAACTACAAGTCCACGGACATCGGCAAGTACATCGAGTACTCCCTGGCCATCGCCATCACGCACGGAACACGGCCTGCCCCACCGCTCCTGCCCCTGCTCTTCCAGAAGACTTTCAAACTCGGCCAGTTTGTGGTGGACCTGCCAGTGAGCACGGAAATCTCCGTCAAGGGCGGAAAAGGGATCTGGGGCATGCCCAAGCACCAGGCCAACCTGGACTTCGTGGTCACGGACACCTCAGTCTCCGCGCAGTACGACCAGGACGGCCAGCTCGGCTGCTACATCGAAATCGAGCGGCCTGAGCCCGCCGGCCTGCCCCTCAAGATGGCCGCCTCCAACTACTGCGCCTTCCGCGGCATGCTCTGGAAGTCCGACATCTACTTCGAAGCCAAGGGCGACGTCGCGTTTGGTGCACAGGCCAAGGCGAGGCTGGTGTTGGGAGACGCTCCCGGCGTTGCGCCGCTCAAGGGCCTCAATGTGTCCGACAAGCCTCTCTTCACTGCCTGGCTGCCGGAAGCCCATGGTGTGCTGGACGACCACTACGAAGCATGGTTCCTCACCGCACCCACAGAAGCCGAAGCGGATGTTATCCGCGGCGGGGACATGATGGACAGCGTGGTGGGACTGGGCCAGGGCCAGGATTGGCTGGAACCACCGGACCGGAGCAGGGTGCCCGCAGCGGAACCCGCAGGAGCCGCTGACACCGGGATCAGGCCGTGAACTGGTTCCTGATGTTCAACGCGCTGTACTTCCTGTTCGGCGCCACCATGTACGTCGGGACCATGTGGGTACTGAAATGGTTCCTCTACCCCACATGGCGCTCACTGGCCCGGGACAACGTGGATATGCACTTCGGTATCCCCACCCGCGCTGCCACCAAGTTCTTCACCGTGGTGGTGCCCATCATGTTCATCTCAGGCGGCATTATGGTGTGGGCAGAGTGGGGAACCATACGGGTGGTCTTCGCCGTCATCTGCCTGATCGGCATCATCGTTCTCACCGTGGTCGGCCAGGGCTTGATCATCCCTATCAACGTGCGGATCCGCGGCGGCGACTTCAAGGATGACGCCGAGCTCAGGTCGCTGCTGATGCGCTGGATGCTCCTGAACGACATCCGCTTCTACGTCTCCACGGCCACTTGGGTGTCCATGGTGTGGCTCCTCGCGGATCGCGGGGAACTTCTGGAGACGTTCTCGTGAGGATTCCGCAGTGGGCCGCTGCGGATCCGCTACGCGCGGTGCTGGCTGCGATAGCCGTCATCACAGTGTTCTCGGGTGCAGTGCAGATCCCGTTCGGCGGAAGTATCCTGTCCCTGCTTGGAGTCGAGCCAACCGCAACAGCCCGGCAACTCTTCGGCACCGTCGGCATGTTCATGATCGTGGTTGGCGGGCTCCTCCTCCATACCCTCCTGCGTCCCTTTCCAGCGCGTGAGGTCCTGCTCTGGTCCGCCGTGCAGAAGGCCGGAGCCTTTGCCGCCGTCGGGATTGGAGTCCTCGCGGCGGTGTTCTCACCGCTGGCCCTGCTGGTGGCCTTCTTCGACCTGGCAACGGCGGCCCTCTGCTTCGCCTACTGGCGCAGGCCGGTGACTCCATGAAGCGATCCTTGGTATTGGCCGGTGGCGGTATGCGCGTGGCCTGGCAAGCCGGGGTGGTGCGCGCCCTGGCCGAAGAGGGGCTGACCTTCGACCATATTGACGGCACCTCCGGAGGCATCATGACGGCGGGAATGATGCTGTCCGGAGTTTCGCCCCAGGACATGTGCGCCAATTGGTCCGGCGTGGACGTGAAAGATTTCGGTTCGGCGCTGCCCCTTGGTGATTACCTCAAAGGGCCATGGTCGCTGCCCGCGATCGGCGATGCAGACGGGTTGCTTGGCAAAGTCTTCCCCGCCCTGGGGATCGACGACGCCGAAATCAGGCGCCGCGCGTCGATGCCGGACGCCACGGAAGGCACGTTCAACGTGGTCGAATTCACCGAGAAGCGCTGCCATTCAATCGACGCCACCCAGATCGATGCGGAACTTATGGCGGCCGGGATGTCCCTGCCCATTTTCCTCACTCCCCTGCGACGTGACGGCCGTATCTGGACCGATGCCGTGTGGATGCGGGACGCCAACGTCCAGGAAGCCCTCCGCCGCGGGGCCAACGAAGTGTGGCTGATCTGGTGCATCGGCAATTCCCCCTATTGGGGCGACGGGCCGTTGGAGCAATACGTCCACATGATCGAAATGAGTGCGATGGGCGCCCTCAACGCCGATTTCGAGGCCGCAGCGGCGACAGGACGCGACTTTGTGCTCCACGTTGTCAGGCCGGAGAACCCGCTCCCGCTGGACCCGGAGTTCTACCTGGGCCGCATCGACGCGGACACGCTGATCGCCATGGGCTACCGTGACGCCCGCGCCTACCTGGACACCATGACCAGCTCCGGCGTGGCCAAGGAGCCGTCCTGCACAGCCATGTCAGAGCCCGCCCCCGGCGTGCGGTTCAATGACACCCTGCACGGACAGTACGACGGCGGCCCGGTCACCTTCCGCGCCACGGTGGTCCTACCCTCAGGGGGCGGCGATGCCCGGCTCAGCGGATACCTCGACCACACAGCGCTCGGGGGCAGGGTCTTCCTCTCCGACGGGCGCGTGCAGTCCACCGGCGAAGACGTCAGCTATATAGCGAGAGCCAGGATCAAAGGAGCATGGGAAGACGTTACCGTGACCCGGACCTTCCACGACGATCCAGGTCCGGACGCCTGGGCGGATACACGCAACGCCCGGCTGGACATCGGCGGACAGCCAGCGGCCACGCTGCAAATGACCGTAGGCGATGCCGCCGCCCTGCTGGCATCGGTTGAGCCCGTGGGCTCGCATGGCCTTGGGCAACGCGCGGCGGCCGTGGCGAGCTTCGCAGGCTCGGGCTTGCGCGAGGCCTTCCGCCGCTACGGGGGCCTCGCAGTGTGATCCACGTTATTACCGGTCAGTAAACGCCAGCGAACGTTCGGTGGTAAACGGGCAACGCCGGGGAAACATCCCAGAAAAGCGGTTTCCCTAGGCTGGTGGCAACAACAAACCACCGATCACCGCCAGCGAAAGGGCCACCCATGTCCGCCTCCGCGATCACTGCCCGCACCCGCCTCGTCATTGCAGGAGCCGGACCAGCCGCCTTGGCACTGGTCCACCACCTCCACCGCCATGGCTACCCCGGATCCATCACGCTCCTCAGCAACCGCGACGACTGCCCCACGGAACTCCTGGAGGCCGCAGCGCTGCCGCAGGTTTCCCTCCGACTCGGCCAGCCGGCGTCGTACCTCGACAGCGACTCGCGCACCGTTAGCACGGTGGACGGCATGGAATTCCCTTACGACCAGTTGGTCATCGCCACGGGCTCCGTCCCGGACAAGCCCGCTGTCACCGGCTCCGCCCGTTGCCTCAGCTACTCCACGGTGGACGACGCCGGAACCATCGGCCAGGCGGTCACGGACGTCACACGTGTCCTGGGCCGCCGTCCGCTAGGCATCCTCGTAGGCACCGGGCCGAGCGCCGGACAGGCCGAAGCTGTCCTTCGCGCCCGCGGCGTCCGGCCCGTCCGCACCTCGCTGCGGCCCGCGTCCGTCATGCCGACCGTGGCTGGCTCCGTCCTGCCCGCCACAGGCATCATCTTCGAGGACGGCAGCACCATGAACGCCGACCTGGTGGTGCTGGCCGAAGAACGCACCGCACAGGACCAACTTGCCGCCACTGCAGGCATCCGAACCGCTCCCGCCGGCGGAATCGAGGTGGACCGGCACTACCGCGCCTCCGCGCCGGATGTCTGGGCCATTGGGGATGCCGCAGCGCTCGACGGCGTCAGGCTGGGACTGATGGTTTCCGCTGAGACTGCGGCACGCACCTGCGCCGCGGGTCTGCTGGCCGGCGTACGTGGCGCCTTTCAGGCGGCAGCCGCCGCTGCCTGACAGGACGCTGTGGCAAGATGGTCGCCATGAGCACCGACGCCGACAGCATTGCCTCCTACATCGACCACACCCTCCTGAAGCCGGAAGCCAGTGAAGCGGACGTGCTCAAACTCTGCGCTGAGGCCGCCGAGTACCACTTCAAATCAGTGTGCGTGAACCCTGTTTGGGTCAAGACCGCGGCAAGGGCCCTCAAGGGCTCTGGCGTCCTGACATGCTCGGTAGTCGGCTTCCCGTTCGGGGCGACGCCAAGCGATGTAAAGGCCTACGAAGCCCGCGGCGCCGTACTGGATGGCGCCGACGAGGTGGACATGGTCATCAACATTGCCGCGGCGAGGGCCAACGACAAGGGGACGCTGGTGGATGACATCACCAAGGTGGTCGAGGCGGTGCATGCAGAGGAGGCAGTGGTCAAAGTCATTATCGAGACTTCGATGCTGACCGACGAACAGAAAGTCCTGGCGTGTGAAGCAGCCGTGGAAGCTGGCGCGGACTTCGTGAAAACGTCCACTGGCTTTGGCGGCGGCGGCGCAACCGAAGCTGATATTGCCCTGATGCGCAGGACTGTGGGGCCTGGGATCGGCGTCAAGGCCTCAGGCGGCGTACGAACGCTGGCCGACGCTCAGGCTATGATTGCTGCAGGTGCAACACGTATCGGCGCCAGCTCCGGCATTGCAATCGTCAAAGGCGAACAAGGAACTTCTGCCTACTGACGGCTGCCGGTGCGCCGGAAATGAGAAGTCCTGCGGGGCTGAGGAAGGAACGGAATGGCCAAGCCAACGTACAGCAAGCCGATCGAGAACGAGAACAGCCTGGCATCCAGCCTCGTCATCTTCGCGGTGATGATCGCTCTGTTCCTCGGTGCGATCTACTCGCTGTCCTTCCTGTCGCTGGACAACCCGTGGCCGATGGCCGTCTGCCTGGGCCTGTTCGCCCTGGCATTCTGGATTCCGCAGACCATCCTGGGCCGCTCTGACTCGGCCGGCGAACACTAGTCAGCACCCCATCAGACGAAGGAAGGCCCGGGCATCAGCCCGGGCCTTCTGCTGTCTGGGGACTAGCGCAGCGCTGGGATGAGGCTCTGCACCAACAATGCCGCCTCCGGCGCGTGGGTCTGGGCCGCACTCCAAGCGGCGGTGCACATGCCCACCATGGCGTAGCCGCTCACAGGGATCAGCACCAGCCATTCACGCCGGGATCCCGCCTTGCCCAGAAGCGGAATGGACAGGGCGCCATTAGCCTTCCACACATCGTTCAGCACAGGGACTTTCCGCAGCAGCTTGGGCGGCTTGATCACCACTGGCCACAACAACGGAACACCGCCGGTGGTGACGAGGTCGCCAACGATGTGAACCATTACTCCTGCCAGCATGGACAGCGGCAGCCAGCTCCACTGATGTGGCGCGAACCAGGTCACAAGGCCGGCCATGAGCAGAGCAAACACCCAGTTGGCTATCCAGCCGGAATTGGGGAACAGTTTCAGCGCCTTCGCCGCGATATTGATCATGAACATGCAGAGCAATCCGGCTCCAACAGACAGGCGTCCCCAGGGACTGTCCACCTGGAACTGCGAACAGAACGCAGCCAGCACCACGAATACCGAGGCGCCCAGCAGTGAATGTGTCCCCTGCCGGTGGCCGCCGCTGACCTTTTCGATCCCCACGGCGATCGCGTTGGACAGTGGCGGAAGCGCGTGCGCGATGGTGCTGGAGCGGTGGTCCCAGTCGCAGACCAAGGCGGTTCCCGCCGTCGTCATGGCCCCGATCAGCACGCCGGTGGCGTCCAGCGGGTACCAGCCCAGCGCGTAAGGGCCGGTGGTGGCAATGGCTACCCACGCCGCGGCACCTGACGCGGCGTGGTGTCCTCCCATCATGACTATCGACCAGTCGCTTGGGTACGCGCCGGAGCTTCGGGAGCGGCGGCGTCGGAGAAGATGGCGGCAAGGACGTTGCCGGCCCACTCGAGGATCTCTGCGTCCTGAAGGTCGCGGCCGCCTACCCTGGCTGTTTTGGGTTTGGGGATAAGCACTGCATCGAGCGCCGCCTTGACCTGGGATCCGGGATACATGCGGTTCAGTCGCATGGCCTTGGACTCCGGCAGCTGCGCCGGGGAAAAGCGCACCATGTTGCCTTGAAGTGCGACGTCGGACAGGCCGGCTTCCCGGGCGGCGACCCGCAGGCGGGCCACGCCTATCAGGTTCTTCACTGGCTCGGGGGGTTCGCCGTAACGGTCCACGAGTTCGGCCAGGACCTCGTCGATGGCGGGAGGCGTTGCGGCGGCAGCGAGCTTTCGGTAGGCCTCAAGCCTAAGCCGCTCCCCTGGGACATAGTCGTGAGGCAGGTGGGCGTTGACCGGCAGCTCGATCTTCATGTCCGGAGCTTTCTCCTCGGCTTCGCCGCGGTAGTCCGCCACGGCCTCGCCCACCAGCCGGATGTACAGGTCGAAGCCAACGCCTTGGATGTGGCCGGACTGTTCACCACCCAAGAGGTTGCCGGCGCCGCGGATCTCCAGGTCCTTCATGGCCAGCTGCATACCCGCGCCCAGCTCGTTGTGGGAAGCAACAGCCTTGAGGCGCTCCAAGGCCACCTCGCCCAGCGGCTTCTCCGACGGATACAGGAAGTAAGCGTAAGCCCGCTCCCGGCCGCGGCCCACACGCCCGCGGAGCTGGTGCAACTGCGACAGGCCGTACTTGTCCGCGCCGTCCACAATCAAGGTATTCGCGTTGGAGATGTCCAAACCGGTTTCAATGATGGTGGTGCAGACCAGGACGTCAAAACGCTTTTCCCAGAAGTCCACGATGATCTGCTCCAGCCGGCCTTCCGACATCTGGCCATGCGCCACCTCAACGCGGGCTTCGGGAACCAGTTCGCGGATCTGGTTGGCGATGCGTTCGATCGACGAGACGCGGTTGTGCACAAAGAAGACCTGGCCTTCGCGCATCAACTCGCGGCGAATAGCAGCGGAGGTCTGCTTGTTCGTGTACGGGCCCACGTATGTCAGCACCGGGTGCCGCTCCTCCGGAGGCGTCGCCAGCGTGGACGTTTCCCGGATACCGGTCAGCGACATCTCCAACGTTCGCGGGATCGGCGTTGCGGACATGGCGAGCACATCCACATTGGTGCGCATCTTCTTGAGGGCTTCCTTGTGCTCGACGCCGAAACGCTGTTCCTCGTCCACGATCACCAGGCCGAGATCCTTGAACTCCACCTCCTTGGACAGCAAGCGGTGCGTGCCAATCACAACGTCCACGGAGCCGTTCTTGACGCCCTCCGCCGTATCCTTGGCCTCCTTGGCCGTTTGGAAGCGGGATAATGGCCGCACAACAAGGGGGAAGCCGGAGAAACGCTCTGTAAACGTTTCGTGGTGCTGTTGGGCCAACAGGGTTGTGGGAACCAGGACAGCCACCTGCTTGCCGTCCTGCACTGCCTTGAAGGCAGCCCGGACCGCGATTTCCGTCTTGCCGTAGCCCACGTCACCGGACACCAGGCGGTCCATCGGGATTTCCCGTTCCATGTCCGCCTTGACCTCATTGATGGTGGTGAGCTGGTCCGGCGTCTCCACGTACGGGAAGGCCTCTTCCAGTTCGCGCTGCCACGGCGTGTCCGGGCCAAACGCGTGGCCCCTTGACGCCATTCGCGCCGAGTACAGGCGGATGAGCTCGCCCGCGATCTCCTTGACGGCCTTCTTCGCCTTGGACTTGGTGGCCGCCCAGTCGGCGCCGCCCATCTTGCTCAGCACCGGAGTGTCCCCGCCCACGTACCTGGTGACCTGGTCCAGCTGGTCCGTGGGTACGAACAAGCGGTCACCCGGGGCGCCGCGCTTGGAAGGGGCGTATTCCAGCACGAGGTACTCCCGCACGCCATCGGATCCCCCCGCAACCTTGCGTTGGATGAGTTCCACGAACTTCCCGATGCCGTGCTGCTCATGCACCACAAAGTCGCCGGCGTGCAGCTGGAGGGGATCGACGGCGTTGCGCCGCTTGGACGGCATCCGGCGCATGTCCTTGGTGGAGACAGCAGAGGTACGGCCCAGGAGGTCGGCTTCCGTGAGCAGGCCGAGCTTGAGCCCGTCAAGGACAAAACCGCGGCCGACGGCGGCGGTGGTCACCTCGATGATGCCCCGCTGTGGTTCCTGGTCAAGGGCATCAACACGGCTGCACGGGATATCGGCATCGTGGAAGAGCTCGGCGAGGCGCTGCGCCGGGCCCGGTCCATCCGTGGCAACGACCAGCCGCCACTGGTCCTTCACACGGGAGCCGATGAAATCCATCATTTCCGCCACATCGCCGTGGTAGCCGCGCGGTTCGCGGGCGTGCAGATTGAGGACGTCGATATCAAGCACAAGATCCTCGTCCGAAGCCAGCGACGTCACGGACCACCAGGACACGTCGTGGGCCAGGCAGGAACTGCGGGTGTCCGCCAGCGAGCGGAAGCTCGCCGCCTCCAGGTCGGTGGCGGCATGGGACAGAACGTCAAGGGGCGCCGCACCGCCGTCGGACGCTGTTGACCACGCCGCTTCCAGGAACTCAGCGTTGGTGGCGGCCAGATCGTGGGCGCGGGTCCGCACTTTCTCCGGTTCCATGATCACGGCCAGGGACCCCACCGGCAGCTGCTCAACGAACGGAACCATGGCGTCCACAAGGACCGGCGCCAGGGACTCCATGCCCTCCACCGCGATGCCGCCCGCGATCTTCTCCAGCATGTCCGCGGCCGCCGGCAGCTCGGCCTTCAGCTTCGCGGCACGGGACATCACCGACGGCGTAATCAGGATTTCGCGGCACGGCGGGGCATGCAGTTCTTCCGGATGCCGGATAGTGCCGGACAGAGACGTCAGCGTGCGTTGGTCGGCGACGGCGAACCAGCGCATCTGGTCAACCTCGTCGCCGAAAAACTCGACGCGGACGGGATGGTCTTCGGTGGGCGGGAACACGTCCAGGATGCCCCCACGCACCGCGAACTCACCGCGGTGCGTGACCATGTCCACGCGTGAATAGGCGGCATCGGCCAATTGCTTCACAACATCGCTGAAGGGCACTTCCTGCCCCACCTTGAGCGTCACCGGAACCAGTTCGCCTAGACCGGCGACAATGGGCTGGACTACGGCACGGACAGGCGCGACGACGACACGCAGCGGGGCCGCGGACGATTCGGGATGCGTCAGCCGCCTGAGGACCGCAAGCCGTTTGCCGACCGTATCCGAGCGCGGCGAGAGGCGCTCGTGCGGGAGGGTTTCCCAGCTGGGGAAGGCGGCTACCGAATCTGTGGGAAGGTAGGCGGAGAGCGCCTCAACAAGGTCCTCGGCTTCCCTGCCGGTGGCGGTGACGGCCAATACCACCGGAGCCGGTCCTGGCCCTTCGTTCGCTGCCCCCGAGAGCCCCTCAACCATCTCCGCAACCAGCACAGCGCGCATCCCGGTGGGAGCACTTACCTGGTAGTCGCTACTGCGCACGCTGAAGGGCTTGGCGGCCTCGGAACGGACACGGGCGAACGTCGCATCCTCCGACAAGGCCCTGCGCAGGCCGCTCAGAGGGCGCGCGCCGTCGAGTTTCTGTCCGCCGGTGGACTTGCTGGCTGGACTCATGGACGGGCCTCCCGGGTGGTGCAGGCAACACGAAAGCCCGGAATTCGTTGAATGCCGGGTGCGTCCAGCCTACCGTGTCCGGCAATGAGACGCCCGGCATCGGGCGCCCGTGGAACCGTCATAGGATGTTGGGGAGCTAATAAGGCTTGACCCCCTAGACCTTACGGAGGACCACCATGGCCCTGAGCGCTTCCACCACCCTGCCCTTCAGCGTTGACCGCGTGGCGGCAACGTTCGTCGACGAAGACTTCCTGCGCCACACGAGCGAGTACGTGGGCGGCACGCTGGAATCCTTTGCCATCGAGGGCGACACCGCCGGCGCTTTCACCACCACCACCGTTCGCACCCTCCCCACCACCCGCCTCCCGGAAATCGCCCGCAAGTTCGTCGGCGAAAAGCTCACCGTCACCCAGACCGAGAAGTGGGAAGCCCCCGCGGCTGATGGCTCCCGTGTGAGCAACATCGCGCTCAAGATCTCCGGCGCTCCCCTGGACGTGACGGCCGTGCAGCGCCTTGTTGCCGAGGGTGACAGCACCCGCGTGGAGCTTGACGGCTCCGTGTCCTCCTCCGTCCCCCTGCTGGGTGGCAAGATCGCCGACGCCGCGGAGCCCATGGTCGGCAAGGCGCTCAACATCCAGGCGCAGCAGGCCCAGGCCTGGCTGGAAAGGCACTAGTCGCGTGCAGCTTCCCGCCCTCGCGGCCTGGGTCCTGATCATCGCCGGCGTGTGGTCGCTGGCTGTCTGGCCCCAATTCCTGCGCCGCGTGATGAAGGATCCCCGGGCCCGCGACGCCCAAGGAAAAGCCACCCGCTTCCTCACGGTCCACGTGGTTTTGGTGACCGTGTCCATGGTGTTCGGTGTTGCTACAGCTGGCATCGGCGTAGCGGGGCTGTTTAGTTAGCCAAGCGGGCCGGTTGGCGGCATGGGTTGTGGCGGCGGTACGTCATGGGGGCAGTACAGCCGCAGCACAAGACCTGCAAGGGGTCGGTGGTTGATACCACCGGCCCCTTTTTGCGCGCTCCGGTAAACTGGTCTTCGGTGCGCCGGGAAGTCTGGTCGGCAATGCTTTGCCGACCCTGACCAACCGTGACGATTGGAGCCGTTGTGGCTTTCCGCCAGCCTAGGAAGCGTGCACCCATCGCCCGCCGTCGTCTTTTCTCCCGGGCCACTTATCCCGAGTACCGCCGTATCGCTGCCATCCTTCGCGCTGAAACGGTGGGCGGTGCTTTGCTGCTGGCGGCCGCCGCGGCGGCGCTCATCTGGGCCAACTCTCCCGCGTCGGAGTGGTATACAACGCTTCGGGACGTGAAATTGGGCTATTCGCCATGGCACCTTGAGTTGTCGTTGGGCCAGTGGACCTCGGACGGGCTACTTGCCATCTTCTTTTTCCTGGCCGGCCTGGAGCTCAAGCGCGAGTTCCGCACCGGAGAACTCCGTAGCCCCGCCAAGGCACTCGTCCCGGTATTGGCTGCCGTGGGAGGAGTCGCCCTGCCAGCGGTGGTCTATACGCTGGTTGTCCTGAATGCCGAAGCCGATGCCGCCGGGCCGGGGACACTTAGGGGCTGGGCGATCCCAACGGCCACGGACATTGCCTTCGCCCTGGCCGTGCTTGCCGTTATCAGTACACACCTTCCCGCGGCCCTCCGGACTTTCCTGCTCACCTTGGCAGTGGTGGACGACCTGTTGGCGATTGGCATCATCGCCTTTTTCTACTCCGGCAACGTCCAGCCGTTGATGCTCCTGGCAGCGTGCGCACCGATTGGGCTCTTCGCGGTCCTCGTGAGGCGGCGCATCGGCCGGTGGTATCTGCTGGTTCCGTTGGCTGTGGCAGCCTGGGCACTGGTTCACGCGTCTGGCGTACACGCCACGGTGGCGGGAGTGCTCCTGGGCTTCACAGTACCGGTCCAAGGACGCGGAGCCCTTGCGGAACGCCTCGAGCGCCGCCTGCGGCCATTTTCCGCCGGCTTCGCGGTGCCGGTTTTCGCCTTTTTCTCCGCTGGGGTCGCCTTCGGCGGGTTTGCGGGGCTGCGTGCGTCGCTCGGCGATCCGGTGGCCCTCGGAATTATGGCGGCCTTGGTTTTCGGCAAGGCAATTGGCGTGTTCGGCACCAGCTACGTCCTCGCAAAAACCACTCGGGCCAGGCTCGACGACAGCATCGCCTGGGTCGACCTTGCGGGTCTGTCGCTGCTTGCCGGTGTGGGCTTCACCGTGTCCCTGCTCATTGCCGAGCTGAGCTTCGCACCGAGTTCGCCACACCACGATCATGCCAAGGCCGCCATCCTGGCCGGTTCCCTGACCGCCGCGCTGCTGGCCGCCGTCGTACTCCGCGCCCGGAACCGGCACTACCGCCGCGTTGAGCTTGAAGAACAGCGTGATGACGACCGCGACGGCATCCCCGATATATTTCCCCCGAAAGCCGATGCGTTTCAGGAGCCCAAGCCTTAACCTGTGAGGAAGCGCGCTTCGATTTGGGGGCATAATGCGTATTTCGGTCATTGGCTGCGGGTACCTGGGGGCTGTCCACGCAGCCTGCATGGCCAAGCTGGGCCACGACGTCACAGGAATCGACGTCGACCCCGCGAAGGTCTCCGAGCTCTCCAACGGGCACGCCACGTTCTACGAACCCGTCCTGGACGAACTACTGAGCGAGGTGGAGGAGTCCGGGCGGCTGAGGTTCACCACGGACATGTCGGCAGCCAAGAATTGCCAGGTCCATTTCATTTGCGTTGGCACTCCCCAGAAACGCGGCGAGAACGGCGCAGACCTCCGGTTCGTGGACGCCGCTGTGGACGGAGTGGCACCGTACCTGGATCCGGGCGACCTGGTAGCGGGAAAGTCCACGGTACCTGTAGGAACAGCGGCGCGGCTGGAAGAAATCATCCACGCATCAGAACCGGATGCCATGCTGGTGTGGAACCCGGAGTTCCTGCGCGAGGGCCACGCAGTGTCGGACACCCTCAACCCCAACCGCTTTGTTTACGGGGTCCCCGACGGCAGCGAAGACCACCCCGCCGTCGCAATCCTTGACAGCGTCTACGAAGAGCCGCTCGCCAAGGGCATGCCCAGGCTCGTTATGGACTACGCGACTGCCGAACTCGTCAAAACTGCGGCAAACTCCTTCCTGGCCACGAAGATTTCCTTTATCAATGCGATGGCTGAAGTGTGCGAGGCAACCGGCGCCGACGTCACCCGCCTGGCGGACGCAATTGGCATCGACGACCGCATAGGACCCAAGTTCCTGAACGCGGGCATCGGTTTTGGTGGTGGGTGCCTGCCCAAGGACATCCGGGCTTTTATGGCCCGCGCCGGCGAACTCGGTGCCGACCAGGCCCTGACCTTCTTGCGCGAAGTGGACGCCATCAACATGCGCCGCCGCACGCGAGTGGTGGAGCTGACGCGCCAGCTCTGCGGCGGGACGCTGCTGGGCCAGCGCATCGCCGTGCTCGGCGCGGCTTTCAAGCCGGAGAGCGACGACGTTCGGGATTCCCCCGCATTGAGCGCCGCCGCGCAGCTGCAGTTGCAGGGCGCCACGGTCACTGTGACGGATCCGCAGGCCCTGCCTAATGCCGCCAAGCGCTTCCCCGAGCTTCCGCTGGAACCGGATCTGGAGGCAACGCTGGCCAAGGCAGACGCAGTGCTGCTGCTAACCGAGTGGAAGATCTACCGCGACCTGGACCCCCACGAAACGTTGGCGCTGGTGGCTTCACCGCGGATCCTGGACGGCCGCAATGTCCTGGACCCGGCCAAGTGGCGGGCGGCCGGCTGGACCTTCAAAGGACTTGGCCGGCCATAGCTCACGCCTCCGGTTTTGTTGCCTGCGACGTTGTTGCCTGGGATAGGGCGTCCTCGGCCGCGACCCAGGACAGCATGGCGCACTTCACACGCGCTGCAAAGCGCGACACGCCTTCGAAGGCGGCGGCATCGCCCAACACCTCGGGGTCCGCGGCTACCGTTCCGCGCGAACGCAGCACGTCCCGGAAGGTCCCGATCATCCCGGTGAACTCGGCCACTTCCATGCCCTCCGCCATTTCGGACAGTACCGACGCCGACGCCATGGAAATCGAGCAGCCGTTTCCGTCCCAGCGGAGCTGGCTGACCCTCCCATCCTTTACTGCTACCCGCACGGTGATCTCGTCCCCGCAGACAGGGTTGAGCTGGTGCGACTCGCCGTGGGCGTCACCGTCCGGCAAGGCCGCCGTAGCCAGTCCGCTGCCGTGCCGGAGCTTGGCGTGTTCGAGGATGATCTGCTGGTACAGCTGGTCGAGTCCCATGGTCTCCTCAAACTCCGAAATAAGGCCGCACGGCGGCGACGGCCTCAAGGAGGGCGTCGACGTCGTCGGTGGTGTTGTACAGGTAGGTGCTGGCCCGTGTTGTGGCCGCCAGGCCAAACCGGCGGTGCAGCGGCTGGGCGCAGTGGTGCCCCACCCGGACGGCGATGCCCCGGCTGTCAAGGAACTGTCCGACGTCGTGGGCGTGCACGCCGTCGACGTCGAACGCTGCCAGGCCCAAGCGATCTTCGCCGGCCGCCGGCCCCAGGACGCGGATGCCGGGGATCTCCGACAGGCCCTCCACCAGACGGCTACCGAGGATGGACTCCCAGGCGTGGATCCGCTCCATGCCTGTTTCGCTGAGGTAGTTCACGGCGGACGCCAGGGCGATGGACTGTGAGATGCGCTGGGTGCCGGCTTCGAAGCGCTGCGGCGACGGCAGGAAGTCGGCCTTCTCCATGGTGACGGTGGTGATCATGGAACCGCCTGTGAGGAAGGGCGGCATGGCGTTCAGCAGCTCCGACCTGCCGTAGAGCACGCCAACACCGGTAGGGGCCAACATCTTATGCCCCGAGAACACCGCGAAGTCAACGCCAAGAGCCTTGACGTGGACTGGCAGGTGCGGGACCGACTGGCAGGCATCCAGCACCGTCAGGGCACCGACGGAACGCGCCAACCTCACGAGCTGTTCCACGGGATTGATGGTGCCCAGGACGTTGGACGCATGGGTAAACGCCACAATCCGCGTGCGGTCGCCAATGACTTTGGCGGCCTTTTCCAGATCCAGTGTTCCCACATCGTCAATGGGGATGTAGCGCAGCACTGCGCCCGTACGGATGGCCAACTGCTGCCATGGAATGAGGTTCGCGTGGTGCTCCATTTCCGTCACCACGATTTCGTCGCCTTCACCCAAGGCGAACCGCGCCGCCTCGCTGCCCGCGCCCGGCAGGCCGGCGTTGAGGAACGAATAACTGAGCAAGTTCAGGGCCTCGGTGGCGTTGGACGTCCACACCACTTCATCCCATTCAGCACCGATGAAGGCAGCCACCGAGGCGCGGGCATCCTCAAATGCCTCCGTGGCCTCGACGGCAAGGAAGTGGGCTCCGCGATGGACGGCGGCATTTCGCTGTTCGTAGAACTCCTGCTCGGCTTCGATGACGCTGATTGGGTTCTGGGACGTAGCACCAGAATCCAGGTACACCAGGCGTTGGCCATTGACCATCTGGTCGAGGATCGGGAAGTCATTGCGGATGCGAAGTATTTCCTCGTTTCCCAGCTCCGTCGCTGACGGCCGAAGATGGATAGGCGTGGCGACCATGGGGCGGCTCCTGTTTCCGTGGCTGGCACCCCGGCATCAATGCATTAGTGACCGGGATTACGTCACATCGATTGTGCCTAATTATCCCACGGGAGCCCTTGCCTGCCTCATAAGGGCGGCCTAAGCAAGGCTCAACTGCAGACGGCCGCATCCGCGTCGATGCTAGTGACCCGGACGTTGCGGAACTCCACTGGCAGCCCGCCGTCGTCGTCCTTGATGAGCGAAAAGTAGCCGCCGCGGAAGGCCGTATCCGCGGAAACCACCTTTTGCGCCGAGCTGGAGGGCGGGGCACCTTCCGAGGCATTCCGGGTGATGGCGATGCCTTGCCGCGTGACAAGGATGCTGAGGCGCTCCCAGGCTCCCGGTTTGGGCGGACTGCCGTCCGAGGAAGCCAGCAGGGTTGGCTGCGCTTCATCCGGGGAGAGCCGGTACAGCACCAGCCGGCCTCCGGCCGTGAGTTCCACCACGTAGCCCGTGCTGAAGGGACTTTGGCCCGGTTTCCATGCGGCGTCGTCGTCCTGGCCGAACGCGAGGCCAGCGCCCTGGTCAGCGGCCGGCAGTACCCCGCTCCAGCGCGACTGGGCCTCAAGCCCCCAGCCGGCGAGGGTCACCGGGCCCATGGAACCCAAGGTGTAGGCGGCCGATCCCGGGATGCCAAGCCGGACACCCTCGTCGAGGAAGTCAGGCTGCTGCGTCCAGTCACTCGCGGCGTCCCAGGGCAAGTCTCCTGCCGCGCGAAGCCCGGCGCGGAAAGAGTCCTGCAGGGCCACTGCTTCGCGCTGCAGGACGTAGCGGACGTTGGAACACATCATGCCTCGGACACCAAGCGAAAGGAGCCGGTCCCGCTCGCTCCGCCGGTGCACCTCCCAAGCGATGACGGGGCGTCCGGTAGCCACAAACTGGCGGACAGTGTCGTCCGGGGCGCTGCTTGGGACGCCCAGGAGGTCGACGGCGTCAAGATACTGGCCGGCCTTGTCCAGGTCCGCTGTCCCGAAGTAGCCCCACGTGGTGTAGCCGCTTGCGTGGGCTTCCCGGTGGTCGGTTGAGGTTCCGGGCTGTTTCCAGACAAAGTGGTCGCGCGAATCGGGGTAACTGTCCATCAGGGCCAGGAGGGCTTCGGTGTTGGTGCCTTCCTTGTCCTCTATGAAAATAACGTGTGTGGCGGCGTAGGCGTTGAGGACTTGCTTCAGCGTAGGGATTGGTTCGAGGCTGCTGGCTGGGCCCAACCAGGCCCTGGCGTTGTTCCGCAGCGAGGCCAATGCCGCGTAGCTTGCACGGGGAATCGTCATGTCGAAGCCGGTCATGCGTTTGGTGTTGGCGTCGTGATGGCACACCAGCACGCCATCGGCAGTAGCCCACACCGAGACTTCGAGGGCCTTCAACCCGGCCGCGACAGAACCGGCATAGGCACGCATTGTGTGCTCCGGCCAGTTGTCGCCCGAGCCACGGTGCGCGATGTAGAAGCTGGGCGTGGACAGGAGGTCGGCCAGGGTGTGGATTCCGCCCGGAGCTGCGGGAACGTCCGTCACCGGCGCCAACGCTGCCGCGGCGGTACTTTGCCCCGGAGCGGGGGTCAGCGGCGTCGGACAGCCCGCACAGCCGGCAATGCCGGCCACCGCGCCGACGGCCGCAAGACCCAAAAAACGACGACGGCCGAACTGCTTGGCCATGGCGCGCACCGCCGTCGTTAGCTCAGTGCCGGGGGCGCCAGCCCCGGCACTTCGCTGTGCCCGTCGGCGCGCCGCTTCATCCGTTTCAGCGCCCACCGGGATGGCATCCACTCCTCGGCGGCAGTGTCCCCTGCCATGACCACCATGGCCAGCACGGTCCAGACCAGGATGCCTGCCACGGAGCGCGTGGCCAGGGAACTGTAGGTCTGGGGTACAACGATGGCCAGGATGCCCGCGAGGGTCAGGCCCCTGAGCTGGTGGCGGGTGGCACTGCGGACCACCAGGTACGCCATTACGCCGAAGTACATCACGGCGAAGATGATGCCAATGTCAATGCTGTACATCACCAGGGGATTCTCGAAGCTGGTCCCCAGGCCAGCCTGGTCAGCCACGCGATAACTGGCTCCTATGCCCTGGCCGGCAATCAGGTAGTCCCGCCAGTGGGCAATGAAAGACTCGAAGGCGAGGGCCCTGGCCTCCGCCGAACCCGTATCGTCCTGCAGGCGGCTTGCCACACCGGCGAACAAGGGTGAAAGCACCAATGCCACTGCTACAAGAGCCATAGAGACGAGCAGTGCCGCCCTTAGCCACACAGGCCGTTTGGCGAAAATTACAACTGTGACCACCGCGAACGCCAGCACAAAAAGGCCTACGCGCGACTGGGTGATCAGGACACCGGTGCCCATGATGGCCAGCAGCACCGCCTGCATGGAATTGCTGCGGAGTCCTGCCAGCAGCGGCGCTGTTACAGACACAGCCAAGGACAGGGCGAGGGGCTGGTCCAGCGTACCCATCCAACGGTCCGTGCCCGGATTGAACCAGTATTGGGTCAGGAACCCCCTCTCGTAGAACAGCACATCGTGGGTCAGCCACTGCGCCAAGGCCACCAGGCAGACCACCGCAACCAAGCCCACCAGGAGCGTGCGGAGGAAGACCACCAGGCGGGGGTCATCGAACGCTGCCGACAGCAGCACTAGGAAGAACAGGATCGGGGCAACGATCTGGTCGACCAGCAGCACCATGCCTCCGCCCGCCTCCGAGGTGAAGGAGGCCACGAAGCCTGCGACGACCACCAGGAGCAGGACCAGGAAAACAAGGAAGTTGCGGGCAAGGACGATCGCGATGCTACGGGGATCCTCCAGAAGCCGGACAACGAAGATCGAGACAATGAGCCAACTTGCGGCATGCACGGACAACGGTCCTGTGGCCACGTCTGTGATCAACTGGCTGCCGACCACCGGTACCAGGAACCAAAGCGCCAGGACAGCTGCAGCCGCAAGCCTGATGCGGCGCCGGAGCGTAAAGGCCACCGCCACGCACAACGCAATCCAGAGCGCCAGCTGCATTCAGCTCACGACCCTTGCGGATGGCTGCTGGGCGCCTGCGGCCATGTGAGTCCGCTAGCTGCGGCGACGCGGCAGCATCGCGTCCTGCTGGGCTGCGGGCGGCCGTTGAGGGGCTGCCTCCTGGTTCGTCAGGGCCTTTTCCTTCCCTGCTGCCACTTCTTTCTCTGCAGCCTCTGGCCGCGGTTCCTGCCGGGAACGCTTGATGCCGCGGCGGTGAAATTCCGTCATCCGCTCCGGAAGCCCGTTAACCACCACCCCGAGGAGCCGGCTGTCCACTGAGCGAAGGTTTTCCACTCCTGCGGCCAGTTCCTCCCGCCGGACGCGTTCATGCCCGACTACTATTACCGCTCCATCCGACATAGCGGCGAGGATGGCAGCATCGCTCAACGGCAGCATGGGCGGCGCATCAATCACCACCTTGTCGAAGCCGGAGCCGATTTCCGGGAACAAAGCTTTCATGGCCGCGCTGGCGAGCGATTCAGTGGGCCGCAGCGGAGCGTTGCCTGCAGCCAACGCAAAAAGTCCCGCCTGCTGCGTTGGCTGGACCACTTGGCTCTGGGGCAGTTGCCCTGCCAGCAGGTTCGCCACACCCGCACTCTTCTTCAGGCCAAGATCGGCCGCCAGCCGTGGGTGCCGCAGATCGGCCTCGATCAGGAGGACTTTATGCCCCGCCTCAGCCCAGGCACGGGCAAGGAGCAACGCCACGGTCGATTTGCCCTCGCCTGCGGTGGTGGAGGTCACCGTAACGGTATGGATCCGCGCTTCCAGAGGGAGGAAATCCAGGTTGGTCCGCAGTCTTTGACCGGCCGCCTCGATCATCGATTCGGAGTCATTGTCCAGAATTCCGCGCAACGACAGGCTTCCAGTCAGCGGCTTTCCCCCCAGCGATGTGGCGGCGTTCCATCGCGGGAAACGGGCCAGCAACGTCAGCCCGGCTGCCAGTTCAATCTCTTGCGGAGTCCGCAGGGAACGCCGCATGCGCCTTCGAACAACCGTCAGTGCGATTCCCAGCGCTGCTCCCAAAGCCGCTCCGAGAGCGAGGTTCAGGGTGACGCGCGGTGAGACGGGTGCTCCCGTTGGCGTTGGACCCGCAACGATTTTGAGGACGGTTTGTGGCAAAGGATTCGGGGTGGCGGTGGCCTTCTCCTCGAGTTCATTGATTGCGGGGCCGAAGTTCGCCGCAATGGCTGACGCCACGGCCATCGCTTTGCCGGCATCCGGCATGGCGGTCACCACTGTCAGCAACAGCGTGTCCTTGTCGCCCGAAGCACTAACTGCCTGCTGTGCCTCCGCGACTGCCACTCCAGCAGAATTGCCTTGAATCAGGCGTTCCAGGAACTTATCGCCCTTGACAAGGGCCGCATAGGACAGCACACGCCCTTTCGAGAGCTCATTGGACTGAAACGCCGACTGCCCCTGGACCTGGGGGGACACCACTAAGAACCTGACGGTACTTTGGTAGCTCGGCTCGATGGTTGCGGTAACAGCGCCTGCTGCTGCGAGTCCAATCACGGCGCACAGCACTACTATCCACCAACCGCGTGCCATGGCGCGGAGGTACTCGGACAATTCCACAGGCAGCCCCCATACCCGGCAGCCACGGACGGGCCGGAGGGGTCCCTGGAGACCGTGGCACCTTGTATCGGACCATTATTGACCGGGCCGCCCCGGCGCGGGAAGACCCCGGGAATCCTAGCCAAACACCAGTCCCGGCCTTAGGCTTTCTGGTAGCTTCGGGCGAACAGGAATGGTCTCCAATGACGTCGGCCACCCGCCGTTCCAAGGGCCCCCGGGAGGCAGCCTTCCGTCCGGTGCTGCTCTTCGTCGCGAAGTATTTCTTGGGGGCATTGTGGGGAATCCGCAAGGGCAATTTTCCGTCCTCGTGGCCCACCCGAGTGCCGACCTCTACGGTTCGGACCGGGTGCTGCTGGAGACCGTCGACGGCCTGCTGGCCGCCGGGGCGAGGGTCCTTGCCACGCTCCCCTCTGCCGGTCCCCTCATCCCGGAACTCACTGCCCGAGGCGTCAACAGCGTCCTCTGCCCTACACCGGTGCTGCGCAAGAGCTACCTCTCCCCTGCCGGACTCCTGAAGCTGGCAGGAACGGCCGTCCGCGGCACGTTCGCCGGGATCCGGCTTCTGCGTGGCAGCCGGCCAGACGTCATTTTGGCGAACACCATAACCGTCCCCCTCTGGACCCTTCTCGGAAGGGCCGCTGGAATTCCCGTCGTCACGCACGTCCACGAGGCCGAAGCCAATGCTCCGCATCTGGTCCGCATGCTCCTGGCCCTCCCCCTGGCCGTGTCTTCCGCAATCGTGACCAACAGCCGCTTCAGCGCGGACACCCTCGGTTCCTCCTTGCGGCGGCTGGACGGCCGGTCCACGGTTGTCTACAACGGTGTGCCGGGCCCGCCGCTTGTCGCGGCAGCCCGGGACACGCCCGACGGCGGACTACGGGTGGTGTACATAGGTCGCCTTTCCAGCCGCAAAGGCGTGGATGTGGCCATCGACGCCGTCCTGCGGCTGAACAGGCAAGGGCAAGCTGCCGTACTGGACGTCGTAGGGGCCGTCTTTCCCGGGAATGAGGAGTACGAGGAGAAGTTGCACCGCCAAGTCGCGGACGCTGGAGCGTCGGACCTCGTCAGGTTCCACGGTTTCCAGCCCTGGGTATGGCCGTTCCTGGCAGCGGCCGATGTGGCAGTGGTGCCGTCAAGGCTGGATGAGCCCTTCGGCAACACAGCCGTGGAAGCCCTCTTGGCGGCGCGGCCCGTGGTGGCCAGCGACACCTCTGGTCTTCGCGAAGCAGCGGGCGGCTACCGATCCGTCCAGTTCGTCGAGCCTGGCAGCGCTCAAGAACTGTGCAACGCCCTGGCCGCGGTTGCGGCCGACTGGCCGACATTCAAGGAGCACGCCCTTCAGGACGCGGGCACCGCCGTCGAACGGCACAGCCCGGAACTGTACGGGCGGCGCATGGCGCACCACATCCAGGCAGCGGCGCAGACCGCGGCTCAGCGCAAGCGGGCGGCGGGGGCATGAAAAGTGCCGAATCATTCACTGGACGAGCCGCAGTGCGCGGGGTCCGCTGGAGCTTGGCGGCGGTCCTGGCCCGGCAAGGTTTCCAGATGGTCTGCGCCATCGTCCTGGCCCGCTTGCTCGGCCCTGAAAGCTACGGCATCATCTCCGCGGCAACCATCTACGTCACCCTGACCGGGCTTTTCCTGGACCAGGGCCTGTCTGCAGCGCTGATCCAGAACGCCAGCGTCACCCGCCGGGCGGCCGGCGCCACCGCAACGCTAAATCTGGCCGTCTCCGTGGCGCTCGGGGCAGCCACGGTGTTCCTGGCCCCCGCGGTGGCAGGCTTCTTCCGGGCCGACGCCGTGGCGTTGCTGCTCCTTCCTCTGGCGGCGTCCATCCCTTTGAAGGCGCTCGCCATAACGCCAAGGGCCATGCTTTCCCGGGAGCTGCTGCTGCACCATGTCGCCCGCGCAGACATCGCTGGAGCGGCTATCGGCGCCGCTGCCGGCGTTGCGGCGGCATTCCTTGGGGCCGGCTACTTTGCGCTCGCGTACCAGGTCCTGGCCACCGACGTTGTGACGGCAGTGCTCCTGCTGGCCGCATCCCGGGGGCCTGCCCCCAACATCCACCTGGGCGAGGTGCGGCCGCTGCTGGCCTTTAGCCTGAGCGTCTTCGTCACCAACTGCCTGGCCTATTTCTCGCGGAACGTGGACAACATCCTGGTCGGCAGGGTTCTTGGCGTGGCCTCGCTCTCCCTCTACAGCATGGCGTACCGGATCATGGTGATCCCCATCCAGCTGGTGGGCCAGACGGTCAATCGGATCATGTTCCCGGCATTTTCCCGCGCGGCGGACGATCCAGCCAGGCTCGCCGAGCACCTCCGCACGTCCACCCAAGTAGTGGCGATGATGGTGGTACCCGCCATGGCCTACGTGGCCTGCGCCGCGCCCGCCCTTGTGCACCTGGTCCTGGGCAATGCCTGGCTCCCCGCCGCCGGAATCATCAGCGTTCTGGCCATCGGCGGAGCGCGGGAAACCATCTTCTACGTCACCCCCTCGCTGATGAAGGGCCTCGGCAAGGGCAACTTGATCATCCGGTATGAATTGCTGGCAGCGGCCCTGCAAGTTGGCGGCATCGTGGCAGGGCTGCAGTTCGGTCTTTTCTGGGTCGCCGTCGGCTTGGTCGCCGGAGGCTTGGCGCTGGTTCCGGTCCTGCTGGCCATCCAATCACGGCTCACCGGACTGCGGATTCGCCAGCAGCTGGCTGTCATCTGGCCGCCGATCCACGGGGCGCTGTGGGGCTCGGCCGCCTATTTGGGCCTGGCGCTGCTGGGCTGGTCCGCGTTCCCGACGGCGGCAGCCGGGTTGGGCGCATTCCTGGTGGTTGACGCCGCCGTCCTGTCGATAGTCCACCGCAACCACTTACGGCCTTTCCTGGGCCATGCCCGGACGCTATTCTCGCGTCAGCGCGCGGCCCTGGACGATCCGCAACATGCCCCGGCCAGGCAGGCAAGTTCCGCGCACGGGAATGCACGGGATGGAGCGGCACATGACGGACGGTAAACCCAAATCCGTGGTTGTGGCCGTGCTGACCTACAAGCGGCCGGAGGACTTGGCACTCGCCCTCCCCCGGCTCTTGGCCCAAGCCCTGTCCGTCGACGTGCCGGCCACGGTCATGGTGGTGGACAACGACCCTGAGGCCAGCGGGCTCCCCACAGTGGAAAGTGCCGCCTCAGCCCTCCTTCGCTATGTCCACGAACCGCGACCCGGAATTGCGGCGGCCCGCAACAGGGCACTTCACGAGGCCTCGAAGGACGATGTCCTAGTGTTCATCGACGACGATGAGGTCCCGTCAGAGAACTGGCTCAAAGACCTTCTGGCGCTGTACCACTCAAGCGGCGCTGCCGCCGTCGTTGGTCCTGTCATCAGCGAATATGCCCAGGTACCTGAACGCTGGATCAGCGAAGGGCGGTTCTTCGACCGCAGGCGGCTGCCGACCGGGACCAGCCTTACCGTTGCCGCCACTAACAACCTCCTCCTGGACCTGGAGAAGATCCGCTCGCACGGGCTGGAGTTCGACGAGCGGTTTGGCCTCAGCGGCGGATCAGACACCCTTTTCACGCGCCGCCTGGTACGGCTCGGCGAGCTGATGGTCTGGTGCGACGAGGCGTACGTGGTGGACCGCGTTCCGGTGGGTCGGCTGACGCGTAACTGGGTGCTCCGTCGCGCTTTACGGAGCGGGAACTCGGCTGCCCGCGTGGGCCTGGAATTGGCGGAGGGACCCTGGGAAACGGCCGCCGAGCGCGCGCGGAACCTGGGTCTCGGCGGGATTCGCATCCTGGGCGGAATGGCACGACTGGCGGTGGGCGCCGCCACTGGCTCCATCGGACAACGGGCGCGAGGGCTGAGAACGATTGCCCGGGGCGCAGGAATGGCGTCGGGAGCCTTCGGCTACGTCTACAGCGAGTATCGGCGCAGATAACGATTCAGAGTGACCCACGCCATACACGCACCACAGCGCGCGTCGCGTTACGCAGTGGGTCTGGAAGTTTTTTGCCCTGTGTTTTCGCCGACGCGAAGCCGGTGCGGCGAGCCTGAAATCACGCGGATTTCGTCGGCGTGTCGCATATCGTTATCGAGCTGCAATCTAACGGATCAGAGCAGGGTTACCACCGTTATCAATTTGCAACCTAATTGCACCTCTACTAGCGTGGTGGCTCAGATAGCCGGGGTCGGGGATGCCTACGGGAAACGTCAACTAGCAGTTGGATGAGGGCTCGCCCACCGCCATGGTCTCAGGCGATTCCAGTTGCCTTGACACCGCACATTTACACGCTCGCTGACTCGGTCTTTTCCGCAGTTGCCTAGCAAGTCTGTGCAATTCCCCGTGCCCGGAGAAGACTGAAGAGGGACACAACGTGGCAATTCGCACAGAAAACAAGAAATTGCGGGCAACCACCCTCAGCGCGGCTGTCCTGGCTTCAGCGGCACTCGCACTGACGGGTTGCGGACAGACCGCTGCGAAGAACGGCAACATCAGTCCTTCCGCGGGCGTCGAAGCGTCCGCCACGCAGGACTCCAGCCCTACCCGCACGCCCGCACCGTCGCCCTCTGCGCCTGCCTCAGCCACGCCCACCGCGTCGGCCACACCGAGTGCCTCCGCCGCCCCCAAACCGAGCACCTCGGCCAACGCGAACCTGGCGGCACAGCCCGCACCGCTGGCAAACACTGGTACCGGCAGCCGCGCCGGCCTCGTCACCGGCAGCTACAAGCCGACTGAGGCTACCACCGGGGTTCCGGCAGGCACGGCCCTGACGCCCTACAACACCAGTGGCGCCGACCTCGTGATCACCACCGACGGCACCGTCCTGGACAGCCTTGACATCTACGGCGACATCAAAGTCCGCGCCAAGAACGTAGTCATCAAGAACAGCCGCCTGCACGGTGGAAGGCAGATCCCTGGCGGGAACACCGGCATCATCGACGCGAACAATGCCAACGTCTCCAACTTGGTGGTCGAGGACAACACGATCATCCCGGATGCCCCGTCGTATTACCGCGATGGCATCGTGGGCCACGACTACACGGCCAAGCGGAACCACATCAAGGGCACCAACGACGGCATGGGCATCTTCAACCGCCCCGGCGGCCCCGTACAGGCCAACGTCACCGCGGAGAGCAACTACATCCATGCCCTGACCTTCTGGTCCAACGATCCCGCCCACAGCGACGGCACGCACAATGATGGCATCCAGGTCCAGGGCGGCACGAACATCCGCATTGCCGGGAACAACGTGGTGGCAAACGCGGTATTAGGCGCCGGTTCAGGTCCCAGCCCCCGCGGGGAACACGCCGGAATCGGCATCATGCTCCAGCAAAACGTGGCCAAGCTGGAAAATGTGGTTGTGGATGGCAACTGGGTGGACGACGGACAGACTTCCATCAACATTGACAACGGCAAATACTCCAACATCACCGTGACGGTGCAGAACAACCTCCTGGGCCGCAACCAGCTTGATTATGGGAACGGCTCCAAGTACCCGATCCGTATTATCAGCCGCGCCGCAAGCACGGTGATTGGTCTGGAGACCAATCGCTGGGCAGACACCCTGGCCTTCCTTGTGGAAGGCCGCGACGGCGGCATCCGCTACAACAGCTAACCCTTCAAAGCCGCAATCCCCCGCTTCAGCTCAACCGACTCTGTCGGCTGAGGTACTTCCCCTTGCCCAAAACCCTTGCCCAAAACTCCTTCTTGTATGCGCATCAGCTCCACTTCCGAACCAAACCGGATTCACGAACCTGACTGAGGAATAACAATGATCAACTCGCATGACTTCACCAGACGGAAGGCCCTTGGCCTTGGCATGGCCGGCGTCCTTGGCGCCCTGAGCGCCACCTTTGCCGTCGCCCAACCGGCCACCGCGGCAACCACCCGCAGCTCACTGATTCCTGGAACCTACAAGCCGTCCGACTCCACCACCGGCGTCATCCCGGGTACCACCTTGACGCCATACAACACGGGCGGGGCCGACCTGATCATCACCCAGGAAGGCCGCGTCCTGCAGAACCTGGATATCTACGGCGACATCAAAGTCCGGGCCCGCAACGTAGTGATCCGCAACTGCCGCCTGCGCGGCGGCAAGCAGATCCCCAGTTCCAACACTGGCATCGTGGACGCCAACAGCGGGTCCTGCTACAACCTGTTGGTCGAGGACTGCACCATCATCCCGGACCGCCCCTCTCACTACCGTGACGGCATCGTGGGACACGAATACACCGCCCGCCGGAACCGGATCACGCGCACCAACGACGGCCTGGGTGTCTTCAACCGACCCGGCGGTCCCGTGCAGGCCAACGTGACCATTGAGGGCAACTACGTCAACCAGCTCACGTTCTGGTCCAACGATCCCGCCCACAGCGACGGCACGCACAACGACGCGATCCAGGTGCAGGGCGGCGAGAACATCCGCATCGTTGGCAACACGCTGGTTGGTTCGATCGTGACCGGAGCCGGCAGCGCCCCCAGCCCGCGCGGCACGCATGGCGGCTGCACAATCATGCTTCAGCAGAACGTTGCCAAGCTGAACAACGTCCTGGTCGAGAAGAACTGGGTGGACGATGGCCAAACGTCCATCAACATTGCCGTCGGCAGCAAATATCCGGACATCGTGGTGACAGTCCAGAACAACTTCCTGGGCCGCAACCAGTACGACTACGGCAGCGGCTCCAAGTACCCCGTCCGGATCATCAGCCGTTCCCGGAGCAAGGTCACGGGCCTGTTCACCAACAAGTGGGAAGACAACAACGTGAATCTTGCCGAAGGCCGGAACCTCGGCATCCGCTACGACAGCTAGGCTGCGCCTATCCGCCCTCCACGGTGAAGTCATCAAAGCGGACGTTCACTGGTGCGTTCGTGGCTGACCCGGAGAGGTAGGCAAGCAGTCCTGCGGCTCCGGCCCCCTGCAGCCCCGCGGCGGTGTCCGTGGCCGTGGCCTGCCAGTTGCCGGGTTCAGCCGTTCCGGTGCGCCACACCTTCGACTGGAGCGTAGTGGTCCCTGTTCCTGTGACGAGCAGCCGAATGTTCAGCGACTGCCCGGCCTGGACGGAGAGTCCCGTGCCGGATTGGCTGAGGGTGGTCTCGATTCCGCCGGAGAGTCGCGTGAGCTGCAGGGAGACGGCGCCGGCGGCGTCGATCTTGAGCTTGCCGCGGTACTCTGACGTGCCTACGCGGCGGCCGATAATCCCCGCAAAGGTGCCGCCGCCGTTACCGACTTTGTCCACGTTCACCGTGACATTGGAGTCGGACGCCGCAGTGGAGACGCTTGCGAGGTAGGCGGATGGCCCGCGGCCCGCGGCGAGGTTGATGGTGCCCGCACCATTGCCCACGGAGAAGTACGACGACGAGCCGTTCAGTGTCCAGGTCCCGCCGGCGTCCGCGGTGCCCCACCCTGTGGCCAGTGCGCGGTTGAATGCGTCGGAGGCTAGGAACTGGGCCGGGGCGCCGCCCACGGTGACGGTGGAAGCGGTAGTCGCCGTGGCGCCGTCGTTATCCGTCACCGTGAGTTTCACCGTGAAGCTGCCGGCCGTCGCGTAGCTGTGCTGCGCGGTCACGCCCGAGGCGGTGCCGCCGTCGCCGAAGTTCCAGGCGTACGAAGCGATGCTTCCGTCGGGATCAGCGGAAGCGGAGGCGTTCACGCTCAGCTGCAATTGGTTGACCGTGCTGGTGAAAGACGCCGACGGCGGCTGGTTGCCTGTTGATCCTGCGATGGTGATGGAAACTGATGATCCTGTGACTGCGTTCCCGAGGGGGTCACGGACGGATACCCGGTAGCTGTGCTGTCCCCCGGAAAGGCCCGAATCCGTGAAGCTCAGGGTGGGCCGCTGCCAAAAAGTGGACTGCTGGGAGACGGTGTGCACCGGGGTTGGGTTCCCGTCGCGCAGGATGGTGTACGTCAGGTTGGAGTTATCGCGGTCCCAGTTTGCCTGCCATTGAACCCGCACCTGCCCTGGGCCGGGACTGCTGAGCGTGGGCACGAAGCTTGATCCTGTAACACGGGGGCCCTGCTTGTTCGGCGCAATCTCCTTGAGCGCGAACCGGGACAGGCCCTGCTGGGGATTCTGGTTCACGTTGCGAAACTCCCCCACCATCACCACGTACTGATTAGTTCCGGTTACGGCCCAAGGACCCTGGCTCTGTCCACTCGCGGTACCTGTATCCATGTCCGGGAACCAGTTCAGCATGGAGGGCGCGGGTTGGCCCGTGAAGGATGGGTATCCCTGGGTGTCTTTAGTCAGCGTCCCGGTTGTTGCTTTGCTGAACGACACTGCCCTGTGCCACGTCCGGGGATTCGTTTCCGGGAAGCCACCCAGGTTCTGGCAGTAGTGCGGATGCCCAGCAACGTACACAGCAGTGTTGCTGGCGAAGGCGCTATAGGAGTCGCCATGGCAATCCTCGATCCACTTGATGCGGGCGTCCGACCAATTGGCTGCGAACGTGCCCTCCAGGTTGCCACCCGTGCCGAAAATGTAGCCGGTGCCGTAGAACGTGGTTCCGTCGCTGGACAGGGAAAGGATGGCGGATTCGGTGCCGGCGTCCCGCACAACGTCGTTGACCTGGATGGGCAGAGAGGCTCCAGTGGTGGCGTTTACCATGCCCAGGCCGTAGCCCGGCTTACTGGACCCGTTGAGCGTTGTGAAGGCACCGCCGACCACCACGCGGCCCTGCTCCGGGGATAGCGCCAGGGCGTTGACCCTGCCGTCGGCGGCGTTGGGTGCCCACGGCAGTAGCGCACCGTTGCTGGCATTGACCGCAGCGAGCCGGTTCCGCGACGCCGATCCTACGCTCGTGAACGTTCCGCCCATCCACACGGTGGTGTTGCTGGCAACGATTGCCCGCACACTGGCCCCCATGGACGGCGCGAATCCGCTGATCAGGGCGCCGGTGGAGGGATTCAGGGCTGCCACGCGGTTTCGGGTCACTCCATTGACCGTGGTGAAGTCTCCGCCGATGTAGATCCGGGAGCCGTCCGGCGACGCCGTGATTGCGAGCGCCTGGCCGTTGAGGACGGGCGCGAAGTTGCTCTTCAGCACTCCGGTGGCGAGATCGAAGGCCAGGATATTGCGCCGCGCCACCAGCTGCGTTCCGGCTGCGGCGCCGTAGGGTCTGGCGTTGCTGAATTTGCCCGCCACGTAGACGGTGCCGTTGAGCGTGACAGCCTGCCACGCAACGCCGTCGTGCTGTGCGGTGGGGAGGCTATCAGCGGTGACGGTGACCGGAGTCCTGGGGTCATTGGGGTCCACCGGCGCGGAATCCGCCCACGCCGTGCCAGGCAGGATGAGTGTCCAGGCCGATAGGCAGGCGGCCAAAAGGAGGGCGGCTCTGCTGCGCCGAGCGAATCGCGTTACCTGTCGCGGTAGCCCTCGTTGCCAGGACATCGCGGTGGCCTTTCTCCCGAAACCATTCCACAGGATCTTCGCCTGAAGCGTGGTGGGCGCTGAGCCGCTCACTATCAGCTATAGAGTAGCGTTTCCTTTCGCGTTGATCATTAGTGCGCTTGCCACCTTTTTTCCTACGGCGTTCCTACGCGGTAGTCGTCGAAGCGGAATGTGACGGGTGAGTTCGGGGTGCTGGTCCAGAGGTACGTCATCAGGCCCGTGGAACCTGCTGCCTGCAGAGATGCTGTGGCGTCCGTGGCCGTGAGCTGCCACGTGGCCGGTTCCGCGGCTCCATCCCGCCACACCCTGGCCTGCAGCGTGGTGTTGTTGGTGCCGCTCACCTGCATGCGCAGCTGCAGCTGGTCGTTTGCGGCCACGGTGAGCCCGGCAATGGTGAGCGTTTGGATGGTCACTTCCGAGCCGGCCACCACCCGGGTCAGGTAGAGAATCGCCGCACCGTTGGAGTTGACCCGCAGCTTGGCACGGTACTCGTCGGCTCCCACCTTCCGGCCGATGACACCTGCGTACATGCCACTGCCCGAGCCGATCTTGTCCGCGGACAGCTTGACCTGGACGTCGGCATTGGTGGAAGTGACGCCAGGGAGGGTGATCACGCGGCTGGTGCCGGCATCCGTCAGGATGCTGCCGGAACCGTTGCCGACGCTGAAATTGGTGCCTGCTCCCCCGCCAATGCTCCAGGAGCCGCCCGTGTCGGCTGCGCCCCAGCCATTGGTAGCGGTGCGGCCAAAGGCATCTGCTGCAAGGACGCCGGCAGGCGGCGGGGCAGCCGCCGACACGGTGACTGGTTTCGTTATGGTGCCGGTGGCCCCGCCGTTGTCCGTCACGGTCAGGGTCACCTGGTAGGTGCCGGCAGCGGCGTAGGTGTGCGACGCCGTCGAGCCTGTTCCGCTGGTGTTGTCACCGAAGTTCCACGCGTAGTTGGCGATGGTACCGTCGCTGTCCGACGATCCGGTGCCGTTGAACGAGGCGGCCAGGCCGTTGGGCGTGGCAGTGAAGGCCGCTGTGGGCGCCGCGTTCGGCGGCGGCGGGCTTCCCGCCGTTACGTTGAGGTCGTCGAACGTGACTGTGACAGGTGGGTTGGTTGCCCCACCGGAGAGGTAGGCCACAGCTCCGGTTCCGCCGGCAGCCTGCAGATCAGCGGTGTTGTCGCTGGCAGTCAGCTGCCAAGAGGCGGGCTCGGCGCCAGCCGCGCGCCAGACCTTGGCGTTGAGCGTAGTGGTTGGCGATCCGTCGATCTTGAGGCGAAGGATCAGCGGATCATTGGGAGCGGCAGTCAGGCCCGGCACTGCCACCGACGTCGCAGCAATGGTGGTTTCCACGTTGCTGACCACCTTGGTGAGGTAGAGCCAGACTTCACCGGTGGTGGTGACCTTGGCCTTGGCACGGTAGTCGTTGCTGCCTGCATGCCTGCCGAGCAAGGAAATGAAGGTGCTTCCACCGGCGCTCAGCTTGTCCACGGCTACCTTGATCCTGCCGTCGCTGGACATCGTGGCAACCGAGTTCAGCAACATCGTACGGCTGGAACCCGCTGCGGTGAGGACCACGTTTCCGGTGCCGTTGGCCACCGAGTAGTTGGACGTGGAACCCCCGGAGACGCTCCAGGCGCCGCCGATGTCCGCAGATCCCCAGCCACCCGAGGTAGTCCGGCCAAAGGCGTCCGCGGCGAGCACGGTGTTGGCCGCGGGGGCTGTCACCGTGACGTTCTTGGTGACCGTACCCGTAGCGCCAGCGTTGTCCGTGACAGTGAGCTTGACGGCGTAGGTCCCGGCCGCGGCATAACTGTGGCTGGTTGTGGCGCCGTTGCCGGTCGCCGAGTCGCCAAAGTTCCACGCGTAACTGGTGATGGTGCCGTCGGGGTCGGCCGAGGCGGACGCGTCGAACGCCGCCACGAGATTGTTTGGAGTGGCTGTGAAAGCGGCAGTTGGCGGCTTGTTGGGCGGAGGCGCCGTGACTGTCACCGGTTTGGTGACGGAGTTGGTGTTGTTGCTGTTGTCCGTCACTGTCAGCGTGATGCTGTACGTCCCCGCGGCTGCGTAGTTATGTTGCGCGGTTACGCCGCTGCCGCTGCTGCCATCCCCGAAGTTCCAGGCGTAGCTGGAGATCGGACCATTGGCGTCGTAGGACGCCGTACCGTCCACAGATACTGTGAGGCCGTTGACCGACGTTGCAAAGGCCGCTACCGGTGGGGAGGGAGGTGCGTTGACGCTGCGGCCTGAAGCCACAAAGTGCGCCTGGATCCTCGAGAGCGGCAGGGCTGCGTTGTAGATAGCGACGTCGTCAAGTTGGCCGTTGAAGTACCTTGTGGTGGGCGCCTGGGGCCAGTTGCTGAGGTTGTCCCCGCCGATCCGCCAGTACGCGTCGATTGGCCACGCCGTGGTGGTGTCGGTGCGCGAGGCCACAGCCACGCCGTCGACGAACAATTGCATTCCGCCGGAACTCAGTGTGGCCACCACGTGGTGCCACTGGTTGTTGTTGTAGCTTGCCGTGGTGCTGATGGTGGTGCGGGTCTTGCCGAGGGGCCGGACACCGAAATTGAGCTTGCCGTCATTGGACATATAGACGGCGCGGTCGTAATCGGCGGAGGGTGTGGTCTGGGAGTTGCCGTAGCTAATGATTTCGCCGCCCTTGATGCTGGCGGTCTTGAACCACGCCTCGAGGCTGAAGACGTTGGGCCGGTTGGCAAGGGTCGGGCTGCTGGCAACGCCGTCAGACGTGGCGTTGAAGGTTGCCGCGGTGTTGGGGTCGCCGTTGATGGCTCCGGGGGCGCCGAAAGTGACACCAGGCCTCACGATCAGGTCGTCCTTGCCGGCGAGGTCTACCCCGGTGACACCGCTTGCTTCGCCCAGCCGCCAGAAATTGGCTGGCTGGTCAGCCAAGACGCTTTGGGCATAGCTGCCCGGCGGGTCAACGGATCCGACGGCGGCGATGCTGACGGTTTCGCTGCGGGCCTCGTTGCCGAACGGGTCACGGGCGAAGATCCGGTAGCCGTACGTCTGTCCGGCCACGAGTCCGGTATCGGTGAACGTCATGCCGGGGCGCTTCCAGAACGTGGAGGCCTGGTTGAAGGTGGCAATCACGGCACCGTTACGGCGCACATCGTAGCTGAGGTTCTCATTGTCCTGGTCCCAGTTCGCCTGCCAGCGCACTCGGATTTGCCCGGCGGCAGGAGTAGACAGGGTGGGGTTGAAGTTCACGCCCGTGATGCGCGGTCCGCGCTTGTTCGGCGCTAGGTTGCTCTTGGCGTAGCGGACCATGCCCTGCTGCGGCTGGTTGTTCACGATAGTGAATTCACCGGCCATTACCAAATAGTCTCCCTGTGCCGCGATGGTCCACGGCCCCTGGTCCTGGCCGGTGAAAGTGCCGGCGTCCAGGATCGGATACCAGTTCAACAGGCCTGGCGCGGGCATTCCCGCGTAGTCGAAGTAGCCGTGGGATTCAGTGGTCAGCACGCCGGTGGCCGCCTTTGTGAATGCCAGTCCTCGGTTGAATGTCCAAGGCTGGGTCTGGGGGAAGCCTCCCACGTTGCCGCAGTAGTGGGCGTGGCCTGCCGCGTAGATCACGTCATCTATGGGTGCCATGGAGTACGTGTCCCCGTGGCAGTCCTCGATCCACTTGGTGCTGTTGTCCGCCCAATTGACTGCGAACATGCCTTCCAGGTTTCCACCACCCTGGAACGTGTACCCGGAGCCATAAACCACGGTGCCATCCGAGGCGAGGGCTGTAATGGCCGCCCCGGGGCCGGCGTCGCGGATCTTGCCGTTGATCGGGAAGGGCTGATTCGCACCCAGGTTGGTATCCACGCGGCCCAGCCCGTAGCCGGGGTTGGTGGTGGAACCATTGAGGGACGTGAAGGCTCCGCCCACCACCATGCTTGCCCCGTCGGGGGCAAGCGCCATCGCGTTGACCCGGCCATCGGCGGCCACGGGGTTCCACGGCAGGAGCGTGGCGTTCGAGGCGGTGACCGCTGCGAGCTGGCCGCGGGTTACGGAGCCGACGGCGTTAAAGAGTCCACCCATGTACACGGTGTCGGCGGTTGCCACGATGGCCCGGACCGACGCGGACATCTTGGGCAGGAAGTTCAGATCGATGGCGCCCGTTGTGGGGTTCAGCGCGGCGACGCGCCAAACCGTGGCGCCGTTGATGGCCGTGAACGAGCCACCGGCATACAGCCGACTGCCGTCTGGTGAAGCTGCGAGCGCCGTGACCTCACCGTTGATGGACGGGGCAAAGGCGTTGTCCAGGACTCCGGTGGTGAGGTCGTAGGCCAGGATGTTGCCGCGCGGTACGCCCTGTGTGCCCACTGCGGCACCTGCGGGCCTGGCCTCGGTAAAGGTACCGCCCACGTAGACCTTGTTGCCGATGATCACCTGCGCCCAGGCGACGCCATTGTGCTGGACCGTGGGCAGGCCATCCGCGGCGACCGTGGCTGGCGTGGGGGCGGCGGGTGCAGTATCCGCAACGGCCGGAGCGGCGGTAACAACCGCAACGGCGCCGACGCCGAGGATACCCAGTGACACCGCGACAGCACCGCTGGTGAGTGCCGCCGTCGCTGTCTTCAAAATGCTCCGAGTGCGAACGCCATCCCCAGCCTGATACCTAGCTCGCATCATGCGCTCCATCGTTGAGTGAATGTCCCTGTCATGGCGGACACATCCGCAGTTGAGTACAGGGCCCGGATCCAGTGGTCATTCCGGCTTTGACCAACGTTGAGGTCGCTCAGTGTGTTCGCCTGGCTTCCCGGGATCATGGGGAAATGCCGTGACACTCCGTCCACTTGGCAAACGGGAATCCCGGCGCGGAGGGCCACCCAATGCAGCCAGATATCGTCGGCGCCGGGGCAGGCGTCCTGGAACACGTCCCCCCGGGCTTTCAGTTCCTTGAGCATCCTGGGCGGGTAGATCACCCCGGAAACCCCCAGCGCGAAGTTGTTCAAACCAGGCAACGTGTCCCGGCGCCGGATCCAGTCCTGGTACCCGGTCAAGCTGCCGCCGTTCACCGTGATCGTCCGGACCCAGTGTCCGTGGATCATGGTGGGCCGGGCTTGGTTGGCCTCCACCAGTTCCTGCAGCCAGGTGTCCGGATAGATGATGTCGTCGTCTGCCGTGACCAGCGGGGAATTCGAGTGGCCATTGCACGCGACGTACGGAAAGTATTTGGTGTGGGGACCAAAGTTTTGGGAGAGCTTCACTTCCAGGCCGCGTTCCCTTAGCCGCTCCAGGCCCTTTGGCAAGTGGTCCATGGCCTCGGGTTCGTCGAGCCACAGGATGAGCCGGCGCGGCCTGGCGATGCCGCGGGCGATCGATTCCAGGGCGACGTCAACGGTACGGATCCGCTCCCCGTAGCTTGTCATGGACACAACCACATCGGCGGTCCCGGTGACAGGCTGGTGCGAGAAGCGGTTGATGCATCGCAGGAGGACCATCGCCGCCACGGCATGCAGCCGTTTGGAGGCCTTCCGCATTTTCCGGGCTGTAACCCGGGCCAGGTCCGGCGTTGGACCGACAAGTGTTCCTGTCATGCCGGGGCCTTCCCTTCAAAAGTGGCGATGGGGGTGCCGGCGTCCAGGTTGAAGTAGATCGTTACCTGGTCGCGGGCTTCCCTTGGAACGTTGAAGACGTAAACGGCGGACGCGCTGGTTCCGGCCTTTACCTTGTCCGGGAAAGCCGAGGTGTTGGGTCCGCTGAGGGCACTGGCCGGTTCGCTGTCCTTGCCGAACGACACGGTGACCAGGGCGGTGTCGAGGGGGATATCGCTGCCAGTGTCATTCGTCACGGTGACCTTAAACCTGAGTGATGGTCCTGCCACCTCGCCAACGCCCATGGCTTCGCCCTGCACGGCCTCAAGTTCCGTGATGGTGGCGGAGACCCCCGATTTGACTTCCTTCTTCGCCACCAGGGGTACAGGAGCGGCCACGGGCTGCTCAATGGTTGCCAGTTCTTGATCGGACTTGCCTGTCCGATCCACTGGCGCTGGGTTGGCTTGCGGCCCCGGAGTAGCCGCAGGCGCGGGTTCTGCCGGAGCAGGCGAAGCCGTTCCGGGTGCCGGCGCAGGAGTCGATGGAGCCGTTGCGGGGCTGGCTGAGGCGGTGGGTGGGGCTGACCCGCCCGGGCTGCCTGCCGCCGTCGTCGGCTGGCTGGTTTGTTGGGCAGCCGTGGGCGTGGTGCCCGACTGGGCAGACGCCCAAACCCCTGCTCCAATGGCAAGGACCGCGGCGACGGCCCCCGCCGCGATCCATCGTTTCCGGCGTTTCGCGGACGCGTCGCGGACCGAGCTGGCGTCTTTGCCATTCGCTTGCGGACTCCCGGAGCCTTTCATGTTCATCCCCAGACCTTGTTTTATCGGCTTATGGCTGTGGACCTAGTCGCCCAAGCTCCCTGAACCACTTGACGGCGGCCAGGACCAGGAATGCGGCAGTGGCTGCAAATATGGCGGTGTAAACCCAGAGAAACACCGGCACTGCCCCATACAGCAGGAAGCTCAGGCATAGGAGCCCGTAGTCCATGGGCACCACCAGGACTGAACGCACCCAGGACGGTCGGGCTGAGTCGTCGGCCACCGACTCAACACCGCGCTGCCGCCGGAGCTGCTCGGTCAGGATCATGCAGAAGAACAGGACCGAACACACCAGCGCGGAGCCCAGAGGGACCAGCAGCCAGATCCGATCGGCCGCGTCGAAGCGGAAGAGGGCAACGGCCAGCGACAACGGCAGCGCCGCCGTCTTGACTGCGTCCACCATATGGTCCAGCCACTCCCCCGCGGGCGACCCCTTCCCTGTGAGGCGGGCCAGCTGGCCGTCGGCCGAATCGAACGCGTAGCCGACCACCAGCGCAAAGCTCACGCAGGTGCCCAGCAACCACGACGGCGGAAACGCAAGGAGGAGCCCGATGGCACCAAAGGTGAAGACTGCGCTGATGCCCGTGACGGCGTTGGGCGTCAGCCCTGCGGCTAACGCCGCTGCGGCCAAGTAGCGGCCCAGGCGTCGGTTGATGAAGCGCGAATACGCTGGCGCTCCACGCGCCGCGGTCTTCTGCGCGCCCCGGAGCTGGTCCAAGGCGTTCCGGAAGCCGGAATACCGAACTGGTGTTCCGGCTCCTGGCGTCAGTTCGGCCCCGGTCATTGCCTGGCTCCCGGCGTCGGTTCTGCCCCCGGAGTCTGATGGCCGAGGATTACGTGCTGGGCGAGCCTTCGTGCTGTCCGCCTCGCGTGCCGTGAGGGTGCAGAAACCTTGGCGGCCACCAGGTCAAGGCAAAGCTGCTCGTAGCCGTCGGCCACAAGGTCCCAATCGTAGCGCCGGGCCAGTTGGCGGCCCAGGGCGCCCCGCTCGGCCAGCTCGGCCTGCCCGCGCGGTTCTTCGGCTTGCATCACAAGGGAAGCGACGTCGTCGGGGTCGGAGAAGTAGCGGCCGGCGCCGGCCAGGACCTCACGGTTGAAGTCGACGTCGAACGCGTTGGTGGGCGCCCCGGAACCAATGGCACGCAACAGCGACGGGTTGGTACCGCCCACCGAATGCCCGTGCCAGTAGACCCGGGCGTTGGCGTAGAGCTGATCCAGGAGTTCCTGGTCCCAGACGCCGCCCACAAAGCGAACACGCTGGTCTCCAAGGGCATGGACAAGCCCGGTGTAGGCATTCGAGTACGGCGCCGATCCCACTACCACCAACGGGTGCACGGCATTGCTGCGGACATACCCTTCCACAATCAGGTGGATATGGTTTTCCGGTTCAAACCGGGCCACCACAAGGTGGTACTTGCGCGGCTGAAGGGCCAGCTCAGCGAGCCGATGATGCGCGCCGCCGTCGATGATCGGCGCCCCATAGGCCAGGTACACGGTGTCGGCTTCAAAGCGCTCGCGGTAGTAGTCCTGGATGCCAATGGCGTCGGCGATCAGCAAATCGGACCATTTGACCGCGAGCGCCTCCACCATCCGGTAGTAGCGCTTACCCATGCCGTTCCATTTGGCACGCTTCCATTCCAAGCCGTCCACATGTGTTGCAACGGGAATGCCCGCGGCTCGAATGAGGGGGAGGTACGGTGCGTTGGCGGCGTTGAAGACGATGGCAGCGTCGGTCCTGTGGCGCAGCAAGTGGAGCACCGATACGCCGGTGTGGCTGAGCGTCTCCAACGCACGCTTGTGCATTGCAGGCAAGTGCACCAGCTTCATGCCGAGGTGCACGTCGGGGACCTGCCCGGGCTCGCCCACGTACCTGCAATAGACCGTGACTTCGTGGCCCTTGGCCGCCAGGCGCTGCCCGACTTCCTCGATGGCCGTTTCGAAGCCGCCGTAGTGCGCCGGCACACCACGCGTCCCCACCATCGCTATCCGCAGCATCGTCATACCCGGCCCCGCGTGCGGCGGCCGGCCTCAGCCGGCTCACCCATGAGTTCGAGCGCCATGCGGAGCGCGGTGCTGGACGTGTGGACCGTGTAAGGGAAGTAGACCACTTCAACACCGACGGCGGCGAACGCCTCCTCGAGCTTTCGCCCGGCTGCTGTGCCCTTCCAGTCATCACCCTTGAAGAACAGGTTGAAGCGGAGTTCCTCCCAGACCTGGAGCTTGTCCGGAACCATCTCGGCGAACACCATGTCCACGAAGCTGATGCTGCGGACAATCTCCATCCGTTCGGCGAGGGGCACCACGGCTCGGCGGCCCTTGACGCTTTCCAGGATTTCGTCCGAAACCACGCCCGCGATCAAATAGTCGCAGCGGCTCTTGGCATGCTTGAGGATGTTCAGGTGCCCAACATGGAACAGATCGAAGGCACCTGGGGCGTACCCGATTCTGAGCCCCATTGTGACGCATCCTTTCGTTTCGGCCAGCCCAAGCCTGCGCGGTTAATAGGCTCCGACCGGATTCAGCAATACCTTGACGGTCCGCCACAGGATCATGATGTCTCCGGTCAATGACCAGTTCTCGACGTAGTACAGGTCCAGGCGGACGCTCTCGTCCCAGTCCAGGTCGGAGCGCCCGTTGACCTGCCAGAGGCCCGTTATTCCGGGCTTGATGAGCAAACGACGACGGACATCGCTTTTGTAGCCTTCGACTTCGCTCGGCAGTGGGGGTCTGGGCCCCACCAGGCTCATGTCGCCCCGCAACACGTTCCAGAACTGCGGAAGTTCATCGAGTGAGTATTTCCGCATCCAGCGTCCGCAGCGCGTTACGCGAGGATCGTCCTTCATCTTGAAGAGGGGCCCGGCGCCTTCATTGCGGGGCACCAGCCGTGCCAGTTCCGCCTCCGCAGTGGTCACCATGGAACGGAACTTGTAGATGGTGAAGAGCTGGCCGTCCCTGCCCACGCGTTGCTGCCGGAAGAAGACGGGGCCCTCGCTGTCACGGTGGACGATGATGGCCAGCACCAGCATCACGGGGGCCAGGAGGACCAACGCCAAGGTTGCGGCGGCTAGGTCCACCGCCCGCTTGAGCGTATGCTTCCCGCCCGTGAACTGGGGCCGCTCCACGTGCATGAGGGGCAAGCCTTCCACGGGCCGCCAGTGGATTCGTGGCCCGGCAACGTTCGTGAGGTTGGAGGCAAGCACCAAGCCTGCACGGGTACACTCCAACGTCCAACCAAGCTCGCGGATGGAACGTGTTCCGCCGGGAAGCGTGCCAGCCACCACCACGGAATTTGCACCTGTTTGTTGCACCTTGGCGGCAATGCTGTCGGCATCCACTCCGCACAGCACTGGAATCATCCTGTCAGCGACCTCCAAATGGCGGTCCCTGGTATTGGGCAGCGCTGCGCCCACTACGTCGTAAGCAGCTCCGGATGATTTACCAAATTGCCTTATGACGTACTCGACGTCGGCCTTCTCGCCGACGACGATCGCTTTGGAGAGGTAGTGACCGAACCGCCGCTGCCGGTTGAGCCAAGCCCGCCATTGCCATCGATTGAACAGCAGCAGCAACGCTCCTGCCGGCAGGGCCAGGGCGAAATAGCTCCGAACGATGTCAATGTTGAACAGGATCATCACAATGGCCGTGGCGCCGAAGACCCGCACCGTAGCATCAAGGACGCGCTTGTACTCCTCTGCGCCGATACCCAGCACAATGTCCTCACGCGTGCGGAAGACCTCCAGTGCTGCCAGCCATGCAACCAGGACGCCGAAACTGATAAGCATGTAGGAGGCGCCCCTCCACGAATGGCCGTTCAGCGCGTCGCTTGGCTCGAACCGGAGTGAATACGCGGCAATGACGGTGGTGACGATGATGGCTGCATCTGTCCAACGGAGCCACCGGCGGTACCGTCCGGCCCAAAGGGAACCGGAGTGGACATCGGCAGCAGCGGGATGCTCGAGGTCAAGGTCCCAGGCACCGTCCATCCGGCCACCGAAGGCAACAAGATGGCGGCGCCAAAATCCGGCACCGTTCCCAGCCCGCTGTCCCGCTCGCGCCTGGAAATCGTCGATGGCACTCATGCCGTGACCACAATTGGGGAGCCGGCGGCGGCTGGGGGTAGAGCCTTGGTCTCAGAAGACTCTAACGCCGCCGGCTCCGTCTGGGGGGCGCCGCTTCGTAGATATGCAGGGCGCCGAAAGAGACCCGGGAGAAACTGGGTTTTCAGCGTTGGGGCCGGCATCGCGTCCAGTGCTCCGTACCGGCCTGGTGTGCCGTGCACGAGTTGAGCTGCTGGGATTCGCATCGTGAGACCTTCTCGCTGATCCAGTTGACGAGTCCTAGTCAACCGTTTGGCGAAGGTCCGCACATCCGTAGCCACTACTCGACTTCTGGAGGCGCATCCGGCGCACCTGTACGCGGGTGTACTCGATACATGCGACGGTGCGGGCGACGTCACCCGAGGGTACTCAAAACCAATTTATCCATTCACGGAATTTATTACTTGGAGGGAGATTTACTACTCAAATACGTGAGTTGGAAGCTGCTGAGTAGCCCCGTCCTATCCGCGAAATTTTTTTCCTTACAGACCAGCGGCGCCCCGCAGCTCTTCACGTCGCCGGATTCCGAGTTTTGCGTAGCTGCGATACAGGTGGCCCTCGACGGTCCGTACGGACACCATGAGGCGATCAGCGATCTGGCGGTCCGTCAGACCCTCCACGGCGAGGGCAATGATGTCCCGCTCACGACGGGTCAGAAGGTTGGCCGGAGACGCCGCCGGCTCGGCTACCATCCCGGTTTGCTCGCCAAGTTCCCGCTCCGCCTGGTCCCTGCGGATCACGGCCTGCCGTGCGTTCAGCTTCTCTCCGGACGCTTCAAAAAGTCCTGCCGCCTGGGAGTAGCAGTCGCGTGCCAACCTGGCCATGCCCAGGGAGTAGATGGCGTCGCCCATCTCCAGGGAAACGGAGGCCTCGCCACTGGATCGTGCCGTCGCGTAGTGGTTCCACGCCTGCGCCCAGCTTCCCGTCATGGTCCCCGTGAGTTCCAGGGTCCGCGGCGCGGCGTCCGGGCGGCCGAGTTCCAGCCATGCGGCGAGCCCTTGGAGTTCGACGCCGGCCGGCTGCGCTTCTGCCAGCAATTCCCGCAGCCGTTCCAAGCCCACGCCGTCCCGGGTTAAGGTCTCACGTGCAGCGGCGGCCAGGATGCCGGCATAGGCGGCTTCAGCCCCGCGGCCGCGCCACAGGGTGCGTTCGGATTCCTCCAGCAGGGCCTGGGCCTTGACGCCCTCGCCGCAGCGGGCACCGGCGTAGGCGGCAAGCCCGACGGCGGCGGGCAGCAACTGTAGCGGATCGTTGACGCGCAGCGACTCAACTGCGGGACGGACTGTTGCCCAGGCTGAGTCGAAACGTCCCTGCCTCAGCAGGGAAATCCCCCGATAGAAGTCCACGGTGCCGCCGAACGTCAGGAGGCCTGATCCAGCTGTTGCCTCGTACTTGTCGAGGATGTCAGCGGCCAGCTTCCAGTTGCCGGCGTCAAGGGCCGCCCAGACCCGCCGCTGGAGGATGTACTCGGGGAAGAAGAAGAGCTCAGCTGGATCGTCCGCCAGACTGGCAGCCGCCCGATCCGCAGGCAGTTGCGCGGCGACGGGGTCGCCCTGGGCCCGGAGCGTATCGGAGCGAAGGCAATCCGCGAAGACTGCCAGCTGTGCCCCGTAGTCTTCCTCCGCGGCATCATCCGCCGCTGGGGCCAGAGACGTGTCCGGTCGGGCGATGCTATCTACTCGGTCAAGGGCTTCAGCCAGCGCGGAATAGTTTCCGGCGGCCTGCAGCGCAAGGAGGGTCGTCACGGTGTTCGAATCGCCGTCTGCGGCAGGATCGGCTTCCTGGCCGCCACCACGGTTTCCGTCCTCCGGTACCGGTGCCGCCGTTGACCGTTGCCGCGCCAGCGCGTTCATGATGCACGCGTGAAGGAGGGTATCTCCCACGCGCAAGCTGCCGACGTCGGACTTGTTTCCGCCCAAGCCAGCCTCCAGGGACCGGTCCGCTTCGACGTACTGGCCGCCGTTGAAGTGGGCCCGTGCCGCCGCGGCGCGACCGCGACGGCGGAGTCGAGTGTCCCGGATGCGGGCGGCCAGCCCAATCGCGGTAGTGTTCTGGAACGTTGTTGCCGCATGGATCGCGGCCAAGAGCAGCTGGCCATCCGGGACGCTGACACCGGATTCAAGCGCCCAGTTCACCATTCTGAGCATGGAAGCCGGAGTCTGCGGCTTGTCCTGCAGGTTTGTGAGGAGCCTCTGCCGGAGCTGGAGACTGCGTGAGGCCGACACCATGTTCCGGATGGCCTCGCCATATACGGGGTGCCGAAGCCTCAGCGACGGGCGCTCGTCGTTGTCCACGGAGACCAATTGGCTTTCCACCAGGTCCTGCACCATGTCCGGCCCGGCCGTTGCCTCGAGCGCGTCCAGGCTCACGGGTTCGGCCAGGGCGATCATCGTCAAGGCCTCGCGTTCCTGCGGAGTCCTCCGGAGGAGTTGGTTGCGGACCACCCCCGTCAACGCCGGGCCGCTGCTGCTCAGCGGACGGAGGAGCAGCCAAACGCCGTCTTTTTTAGCGAGGTTGCCTTCACGGCGAGCGTCTTCAATGAGGCAATTCAACAACATCGGGTTGCCTTCGGAGGCCTTCCAGAGCATCTGTATTGCGCCCGGGACAAGCGGGCCGCCCAGGATGTGCTCGGCAATGGTTCCAACGTTCTCGCGGTCGAGCGGCTCCAGGTCGAAGCGCTCGGCCATGCTGTCATACCAGAGCTGCATCATCGCCTCGGGCAGCCCCGGGCGCGGACGGGAAGAGGCCACAACCCTCGCCCAGTTGGCCGTGATGAGGTCCACAATCACGTTTGCGGTGGCCGGGTCCAGTTCGTGGGCATCGTCCACCACCAGCAGAAGAGGCAGGTCGCGGCCCGCCCGCAGGCGCTCGAATTGCGCCCAGAATGCCCGGAGGATTGCCACTTGGGAGTTGGTGGGATCCTCGGGAAGGTCCACCAGGTAGGGGGCCAGGACGCCGTATGGCACCGACGACAGCGAGGCTGTCCCATGGACGCGCATCACGATCATCTCGCTGGACAACGCCGAGGCGATCGCTTCAATCAGGACGGACTTGCCCAGGCCCGCCTCGGCAACCAGGAGGACGGCGCCGGTGCTGCCCCCGCGGATCGCTTCGACAGCTGCCGTGATGTACTCCCGGCGACCAACCAGGGGCGGTGTGCGTACTGGGTTGACGTCTGCGAGGCCTCCGGGACCACCGTCCCATCGGCTATACGAGGCCAAGGAGATCACGCCGTGAAGACACGCTCAGCTTCGCGAACACCTGGTAGAGGTGCCCCTCGACTGTGCGAACCGACACGCCGATATCCTTGGCAATTTCCCTGTTTGAGACCCCGTGGCCCGCCAGGCGCGCAATCTGGCGTTCGCGCTCGGTGAGCAAGGGGGTGTTCCCACGGGGAATCACGGGCAACTCGGCGACAAGCTGGGACAAGCGGTCCAGTCGCGACTGCGCCTGACGTGTCGTGTTGTAATCGGACGTTTGGCGGGCAAAGTCCAGGGCCAGGGCGACGCACCGCGCCTCCATGGCATCGAGCTCCAAGCCGGCGGCCACGTCCGCTGCATCCATCATCGTCCGCGGGTTACGGCCATGGCAGCCCTTGGCGATGAGTCCGGAGAGGCGGGCCAGCGGTCCTTGGCGGTGCTCGGCGATCTCCTCCATCAGGATAAAGTCTTCGTCCCGCCCATTGACCGTGGCGCCCACAAGGCTCACACCGGCGGTCGTATAGCGGTAATGGGCGATGTCCTCACGGGCGGCCTCCACCAACCGCTCCCTGGCGTCCGGTTCACCCAGCCAACGCCGGGCCATGTCTGCGCAGAATTGCCCGGCCCAGCTGACGATGTAGCTGGAGGGCCCTTCGGATTGCTCGGCCAGCGCGAGGTACTTGTAGGCGTCGGGCGAGTTGCCCTGCTGGCCGTAGGCGAAGGCCGTGGCTGCGTAGGCAACAGGGAGCAGGTTCATCACGGGCCGGTGCTCCAGCTGGGCCACCGCGGACAGCAACGAATCGATGGCCTTTTCACCGCGGCCGGAGAACAGATTGGCCACGCCAATGGCTAGTTCCAGGACCGCGCCCCGGTGCTGAAGCTTCAACGGAGTGGCTGCAGGTCCGGACGCCAGCAGTCGCAGGCAGCTCCGCCATTGACCGGACAGAAGCATGGCGCCAAAGGCACGGAGTCGGAAGTGGTCCCAGAGTCCGGGGATGTCCGGACCCTTGCTGATGCGAAGGCTGGTCTGGTCCACCAGGCGCAGTGCATCCAACTCGCGTCCCGTCACCGCGTACGCTTCGATCAGGATGATGGCGCAGTTGATACTGTGCCCAACGCTGCGCGGCGAACGATCAGCGGCGGCCTCCTCGAGCGCCTCGATGATGTCCGTGTATTCGCCGAGGTAGGCCTTGTTGATGAACTCCTCCAGCTGAAGCTGTTGGAAGGCCTCGTCCAGCCGCTCGGCACCAGGTCCGCCCAACCTCCTGAACTCCTCCAGTCGGTCACGGGTTTCATCAAGGACTTGGGAAACGGAGCCGGCACGGCCCCCAACGCTCCTCAGGGCGCTGCAACGCACGGAGACGAATTCCACCAGGGCAACCGCGTCCAGCTCATCGATTTGTCCAGGCGTTACGTCGTCGATGGCATCCAACGCCGCGCAGTGCTCCGCCAGGAGCATGTGGGCCTCGGCCTTTCGCTGCTGCGCTCCCACCCACTGCAGGTCCGTGCGGCGGATGTCGGAGGCACAGGTCAGGGCGAAATGCGGGTCAAAATGCAGCACGGCCTCGCCCGCGGCGGCAAGCGCGTGTCCGGGACCAAGCTGCTCCATGCATTCATGGGTCCAGGCGGCATATCCAAGGAGGTCTTCGGCCGTCATCTCCCACAGCTCAGGGGCGGTGTCTCCCAAGAGCATTGAGCGAAGCTTCCGCCTCCTTGGCACCGTCAGCCAGCTGCGGATGACGTCGGCCACGTACTGCAGGCGAAGGGACGCCCACCGCCGCTCGCTGTCGTCCACCATCAACAGGCCGGAATCCTCCATGTCCGCGAGGGTTTTGGCGCTGAATAGCGCGGCAAGGCTTTGAAGAGGCACGCGCCGGGCACACGCCAGAAGTTCCATGACGTTCCGGGTCTCAATGTCCTCGCGCAGCCATCGGGCCCTCACGATTTCCTCCAGGCCGTGGCCGCCTTCCAGGACAACCTCGTCCAGGAGCGTCCAGACGGAACCTTCCAGGACCAGGTTGCCGGACAGTCGCTGCTCGGAGACAAGTGATTCAAGCAGCATCGGATTGCCGCCGGTGATGGTGTGGAAAGTGCTGACGAGGGCCGTGGTGAGGCGATGGCCCAGCATGGCGGACAGGACCTCGGAAGTCTGCTGGCGGGTGAGGGTCTCCAGCCGGACCTCGGACAGCCGGCCGTCTTGGAGCAACCAGTGGAAGTCGGCGGGCAGGTCGCTGACGTTCGGTGCGATCGCAATAATGCGCGCGGCTCCGGTTGCCAGGACATTCATCAGGACACCCGTGCTCATCTCATCGATGCCCATCGGGTTGTCGACCACGATCACAACGTCCTTGTCGCCAGCGTCGTCCCGAATCATCGCGGAGATTCCCTGAAGAATGCCTGTAGGCGAAGCCAGGAACCGCTGCTCAAGACGTGCCAGCATAAAGCCAAAGCAGTTGTATGGGGTGGGCTCGCCGCCGTTCTTGCTGCGAAGGTGGATGACGTGCGATGCAGTACCCAAAGATGAAACCACCAGGCGGCCCAGCGATGTCTTCCCGACGCCGTGAGCGCCGGTGATGATCACGCCAAGGCACCCATTCTGGCTAAGGGCTGAACGAATCCGCTCTATCTCAACGCTGCGCGCGAGTTCGGACCATTTCAGATGTCCTGCGCTTCTATTTCCGCGAGCACCAGTTGGCTCCACTGCAATCGAAGCATCGCCCCAGCTCTGCGTCTCCATCGACATATGGCTTCCTTAGGTACGACTCCAAGGGTTTTACCCCGTCCCTCCGTCGGTTACGAGTAGAGTACTCCCAAGGTTTCCCAGTAAGTAGAGTAAGGAACCCCCGCAAGGGAAAACTGACGGAAACTTGAGCCGCCCTTGAGTAAGTGCTCCGCCGGACCACTCACGTCCCGCGGACCACCACTCAGGCGCCGTTATAAAGGGCTCGTCAGGCCTTCGCGGGGTGGTGTTTTTGCTGGGCGGCCAGGAGGCCCTGGCCAAGAAGAAGTTCGACGGCGTCTGCGGCTTCGCCTATCAGGAACGGGAGGTCTTTCTTCTCCACAGCGTTGAAATCCCGCAGCACAAAGTCGGCTGTGTCCATGCGCCCGGGCGGACGGCCCACGCCGACGCGAACGCGCAGGTAGTCACGGGTGGAGAGGGCCTTGGTCATGTCGCGGAGGCCGTTGTGGCCGCCCTCTCCCCCGCCCAGCTTCAGCTTGACGGTATTAAAGGGGATGTCGATCTCATCGTGTACGGCCACAACATGGTCCGGGGCGATGTCAAAGAAGCGCGAGAGTGCTGACACCGGCCCCCCGGATACGTTCATGTAGCTCATCGGCTTGGCCAGGACCACGCGCGGACCGCCGATGCCCAGCCTGCCCTCAACTACCTGCGCGCGGGCCTTGTGCGCTTTGAACGTTCCGCCAATCCGCCCGGCCAGTTCGTCCACCACCATCTGGCCGACGTTGTGCCGGTTGCCGCTGTATTCCGGACCAGGGTTTCCGAGGCCAACTATCAGCCAGGTGTCAGTCATGGGATTAGTCCTCGAATTGGTGGTGGGAGGGATCGTGCGGGGGCCCGAAGCTGCAGCTTGGAAAGCCAGTGGCCGGGACCCCACGGGTCCCGGCCACTGCCACGGCGCATGCCGGAACGAGTACAGGCTACTCGGCTGCGGCTTCTTCAGCCGGAGCTGCAGCCTCAGAAGCAGCCTCGGCGCCTTCTTCAGCAGCTTCTTCCTCGGCCACAGCAACGGCCTCGGAGATGTTAACCACCAGGGTGTCGGCGTCGGTCAGAAGGGTGACGCCATTGGGCAGGACGACGTCGGAAGCGTGGACGTGGGCGCCAGCCTCGCGGCCCTCGATGTCCACCTCAAGAGCGGTGGGCAGGTGGGTGGCCTCGGCCTCGACGGAAACAGTAACGGCTTCCTGGTTGGCAACGGCGCCAGCGGCAACTTCACCGGTCACGTGGACAGGGACGTCAACGGTGACCTTCTCGCCCTTGCGGACGGTCAGCAGGTCGAGGTGGTCGACGGTCTGCTTCAGGGCGTTGCGCTGGATGTCCTTGACGATGGCCAGGTGCTCTTCGCCGTTGATGTCCAGGGACAGCAGGGCGTTGGCGACGCGGACAGCCAGGGTGGTCTCGCGGCCCGGCAGGGTGACGTGGATCGGCTCTGCGCCGTGGCCGTAGATGACGGCGGGGATGCGGCCAGCGGTGCGGGCGCGGCGGGCGTAGCCCTTGCCGAATTCGGTGCGCAGTTCTGCTGCGAGCTTCTGCTCAGACATTGTTTACTCCTTGATTACTGGTGCGATACGAGGCCACGCCAAGGCAGGGCCAGGATGATCAGCAAGGGCGGAGGTCTGTGGTGACCTTCCACGCCCGGCGGCAGGCCGCTCAACAGCGGACGCGCCCTTCGTCGAAGGAGATTCAGACCCAGTCGATAACGGAGACTCGCAGCCCGGTTGAAGCATCACTGATGGGGATGACTACCAGCCGGAACCGCTCTCCCTCGCCAAGGTATCCCCAAAAGCTTAGCAGCGCAGCCGCCATTGCCGAAAACGGCCGGGGCAGCTAGGCCTTTCCGTCGAACAGGCTGGTGACCGAACCGTCGTCGAACACTTCACGGATAGCGCGCGCGATCAGCGGTGCGATGGACAGCACCGTCAACTGCGGGAAGCGCTTCTCCGCCGGAATCGGCAGGGTGTTGGTGACTACCACCTCACGGGCGCCGGATTCAGCAAGGCGCTGGGCTGCCGGCTCGGAGAACACCGCGTGGGTGCAGGCGATAATGACGTCCTTGGCGCCCGCGTTCTTCAAGACCTGGACCGCACCGGAGATGGTTCCGCCGGTGTCGATCATGTCGTCGATCAGCACGCAGGTACGGCCCTCGATCTGGCCAACAACGGTCTTGGAGACCGCCTGGTTGGGGACCGTGAGGTCACGCATCTTGTGGACGAAGGCCAGCGGGGCACCGCCCAGGCGCTCAGCCCACTGCTCCGCAACACGCACGCGGCCGGTGTCCGGGGAGACCACGGTGATGTTGTCCGCCTCCACCTTGGTGCGGATGTAGTCGGCCAGGAGTGGGATTGCCATGAGGTGGTCCACGGGGCCGTCAAAGAAGCCCTGGATCTGGGCGGTGTGCAGGTCCACGGACATAATGCGGTCCGCGCCGGCGGTCTTGTACAGGTCGGCAACGAGTCGGGCGGAAATCGGCTCGCGCCCACGGCCCTTCTTGTCCTGGCGGGAGTACGGGTAGAACGGGGAAACCACGGTGATTCGCTTGGCAGAGGCCCGCTTGAGCGAATCGATCATGATCAGCTGCTCCATAAGCCAGTTGTTCAACGGGGCCGGGTGGGCCTGGATCACAAAAGCGTCGGTGCCACGGACACTCTCCGCTGAGCGCACGTAGATCTCGCCGTTGGCGAAGTCGTAGGCATCGATCGGCAGGAGCTCAGTTTCCAGCTCTTTGGCGATTTCCTGCGCCAGCTCGGGGTGCGCCCGTCCGGCGGCGAGGACCAGTTTCTTCTCGCCGTGTGCCGTAATTTCGCTCATGCCTGTATGCCTTCTTCTGTGATAGCCGGAGTGTTGGAGGGGTTCTGGGGAGCAGCTTCGCGGGCATCCAGCGCTGCCTGCGCACGTCGGGCGGATTCCGTGCCGGCGCGGTGGGTGAGGACCCAGCCTTCGGCGTTGCGCTGGCTGGCCAGGCTCAAGGCCAGGGCTCCGGGCGGAACGTCTTTGCGGATGACCGCACCGGCGCCGCTGTATGCACCATCGCCAACGCTCACCGGGGCGACGAAAACAGTATTTGACCCTGTGCGCACACCCGAACCAATCACCGTGCGGTGCTTCTTCTCGCCGTCGTAGTTGGCCGTAATGTTGCCGCAGCCGATGTTCGTGTCCTCGCCGATCTCGGCATCCCCGGCGTAGCCGAGGTGGGACAGCTTGGAACCGCGGCCTATCGTGACGTTCTTTGTTTCGTAGAACGCGCCGATCTTGCCCTTCTCACCCAGGACGGTGCCAGGACGCAGATACGTGAACGGTCCCACGTTGGCCTTCGGGCCGATGACGGAGCCGGAGCCGTGGGTGCGGACCACCGTGGCGCCTTCACCCACCGTCACGTCGGTGAGCGTCGTGTCAGGACCAACGACGGCGTCACGCGCCACGGTGGTGCTGCCGTGAAGTTGGGTGTTCGGCAGGATCCGGACGTCTTCGTCGAGGGTGACCGTGGAGTCGATCCAGGTGGTGGACGGATCCACCACCGTGACACCTGCGCGCATCCAGGCCTCGACGATCCGGCGATTGTGCTCCGCGCCCAGCGCCGCAAGCTGTACGCGGTCGTTCGCGCCCTCAACCTGCCACCGGTCCTCGGTGGGCAGTGCAGCTACCCGGCCCCCGGCGTCGCGGGCAAGGCCGAGCACATCTGTGAGATATTTCTCGCCCTGCGCATTGTCAGTGGTGATGTGGGCGAGGGCCGAGCGCAGCGCGGCGGCGTCGAAAGCGTAGATGCCGGAGTTGATTTCCCGGATGGCGCGCTCTTCCTCCGAGGCGTCCTTGTGCTCACGGATACCGGCCACCGTGCCGTCTGCAGCGCGGAGAATGCGGCCGTAACCGGTGGCGTCGTCCAGGACGGCAGTCAGCACGGTAACGGCGTTGCCCTGTGATTCGTGGATACTGACCAGTTCCCCAAGCAGTTCGCCGGTGAGCAGCGGAACGTCGCCGTAGGTCACAACCACAGTGCCGGCAAGTTCAGCCTCGGCGTCCAAGGCCTCGATGGCGGCCTCAACCGCGCGACCCGTGCCGGGGATGTCGTCCTGGTCAATGATCAGCGCTTCAGGGTCCAGGGCGGAGACATGGCCTTCAACCAGGTCGCGCTCATGCCGGACCACAATCGCCAGCCGCTGTGGCTGGAGGGACCGGGCGGCACGCAGGGCGTGCCCAACCATGGAAAGACCGCCGATTTCGTGGAGGATCTTAGGGGTACGGGATTTCATGCGCGTACCGGCGCCTGCTGCCAGAACGACGACGGCGGCTGGACCGGTGGGGGCGGGGCTCACGTACGGGCTCTCCTTGCTCGGTTTTCCCGGGAACGAAGCCCGGCTTCGGCATCTGATTCATCCTACTTGACGCCGTTCGCGCCCTATCCGGTGCGCAGGCGAGGCACCGGCAGGTGCCCCAACCGTTCCGCCCCTAGGATTCGAACCTAGACTGCACGGCTCCAAAGGCCGGCGTGCTGCCATTACACAAGGGCGGACCGTGCGTGCTCCACGGCGGAAAACACCGCCGTTCCCGCAGGCGGGACGCACACACAAGTAACTAGTTTGCCACGTGCCCGCGGCGTTTGCGTACTCGGAACGCCGGCGCCCCGGCTCACCACCGGGAAAGCGCCCATGCGGCATGATGGACGGGTGAGGAACAGCACAGGACCTGCGGACGGGAACCACGGCACAACGACGGCGTCCCGGCCACCCGCGGCGGCAGTCCGAGCCAGGATGACCGGGCCGCAGCGCCGCCTCCAACTCGTGGGAATCGGACGCGGCCTCTTCGCCGCCAAAGGACTCGACGGCACCACCATCGAAGAAGTCGCCGCGGCCGCTGGTGTTTCCAAACCCGTCATCTACGAACACTTCGGTTCAAAAGAAGGGCTGTACCGCCAAGTCGTTGAATCGGAATTCCGGATCCTGCTGGACGCCATCAACAACTCGCTCGCAGAAGAAGCCAAACCGCGCGTCCTCGTGGAACGCGCGGCCCTGGCTCTGCTGGGGTACATCGAAGACCGCACCGACGGCTTCCGCATCCTCGTCCGCGACTCACCACCGTCACAGCCGGAGGGCGCCTTCGCCACCCTCTTGTCGCACGTCACAGCCAGGGTGGAGCACATCCTCTCCGACGAGTTCTCCCGACGCGGCTTCAGCGCCGACGACGGTGCAATGTACGCTCAGATGCTGGTGGGCATGGTGGCCATGACAGGCCAATGGTGGGTGGACAACCGGGCACCCGACAAGCGAGTGGTGGCCGCACACCTCGTGAACCTCGCCTGGAACGGCCTGACCGGGCTGCAGAAGGAGCCGGAGCTGCGGGACCAGTAGCTGTCGCCTGTGGCTGTCTACCCGGGGTGGCGGCCTCCGGTCGCTGAGCGACGTGCGGCCCACTTCCGCTCGCGAGATGGCAATTGACGCGGGTGCGGGCGCCGAACATGGGCATCAAATGCCAAGTCGGCGGGCTATTCGCCGACGATCTCCGCCGCCTCGAGCCATTCGAGTTCCAGGGCTTCCTTTTCGTCGAGCAAATCCCTGAGCTTCGTGTTCAGTTCTCCCAGCGCGTCGAAGTCGCCGGACTCGCTCTTGGCGGCCATGTCTGCGTGGATCTTCTCTTCCTGCTGCGCGAGCTTGCCGAGTTGGCGGTCGATCCGGTTGAGGTTCTTCCTGGCGTCGCGCTTTTCGGCCTCGCTGGCTCCTGAAGCCGCGCCTGAGCCCGCCGCCACGGACCCCGTTGCCGCAGGGCCGCCTGCCGCCGTCGGGCTTCCCGCTCCGCCGACGACGCCGGCTGACACCGTTCCTGCCGCCAGCGCGGCTTCGCGGAGTTCGAGGTATTGGTCGACGCCGCCGGGCAGTCCGCGCAGCTTGCCGTCACCCAGGAGGGCCATTTGGTGATCCGTGACGCGTTCCAGCAGGTAGCGGTCGTGGCTGACCACCACCAGCGTGCCGGGCCAGCCGTCCAGGACGTCTTCGACGGCGGCCAGGGTATCCGTGTCGAGGTCGTTGGTGGGCTCGTCAAGCATCAGGACGTTGGGTTCTCCCACCAGTAGCCGGAGGAGCTGCAGGCGCCGGCGTTCACCACCGGAGAGGTCCCTGACCGGTGTCCACTGCTTCTGCTTGGTGAACCCGAGCTGCTCCACCAGCTGCCCGGCGGTGAACTCGCGGCCGCCGACTGAGAACGAACGCTTCTCCCGCTCAATGACCTCAACAACCCGCATGTCGGAAACCTCGTCGAGTTCCTTCACGTCCTGGGACAGCACGGCGGTGACTACGGTCTTGCCGCGCTTGAGCCGGCCGGAACTGGGCGCGATGTCGCCGTTGAGCAGCCGCAGGAGCGTGGACTTGCCGGCGCCGTTGACGCCCACAAGGCCCAGGCGCTCACCGGGTGCCAAGCGCAGGGTGATGTTGCTGAACAGTTTTCCGCCAGCGCCGTCGCCGGTGCCGCCGTCGAATTCAAGCGACACGTTCTCCAGGTCCAGCACGTCCTTGCCGAGGCGCGCAGTAGCCATCTTGGTGAGCGCCACTGTGTCACGGGGGTCCGGGACGTCCGCGATGATTTCGTTGGCCGCCTCGATGCGGAACTTCGGCTTGGACGTCCGGGCCGGCGCGCCGCGCCGCAGCCACGCGAGTTCCTTCTTCACCAGCTGCTGCCGCTTGCCCTCGACGACGGCCGCCATCCGGTCGCGTTCGGCGCGGGCCAGCACGTAGGCCGCGTAACCGCCGTCGAACGGGTCCACGATGGCGTCGTGGACTTCCCAGGTGCGGTTGCAGACTTCGTCCAGGAACCAACGGTCGTGCGTCACCACCAGGAATGCGCCCTGGTTGGGGCGCCAGCGGGTCTTGAGGTGCCTGGCCAGCCAGGCGACGCCTTCGACGTCGAGGTGGTTGGTGGGCTCGTCCAGCATGATGACGTCGTGGTCCTCAATAAGGAGCTTCGCCAGCGCGACGCGCCGCTTCTGGCCGCCGGACAGGGCATGTACGTTGGCGTGCCAATCGACGTCGCCCACCAGGCCGCCCATGATTTCGCGGATCTTGGGGTTGGCGGCCCACTCGTGCTCCGCCCGGTCCCCCACGATCGCGGTCCCAACCGTCAGGTCGGCGTCGAGCACGTCCGACTGGTCAAGGTAACCGATGTTGACGTCGCCGCGCTTGGTGACCCGGCCGGAATCCGGCGTGGTTCGCTGTGCCAGCAGGCGCATCAGCGTGGACTTTCCGTCACCGTTCCTGCCGACCATGCCAATCCGATCGCCGTCCTCCAAACCGAGAGTGACGCCGTCGAGGATGGTGCGGGTTGCGAACGTGACGGAGAGGTTTTCGCCGCCGAGCAGGTGGGCCAATGGGTACTACTTTCTGATGCGGAACTGCCAGAGGTACTACAGGAGCGTATCGGAGATGATCCGTGCCCCTGGCACGGGGCCATGCACGGCCAGCGCCTGGTGGCCTTGGTGGCGCAGCTTGTCGGCCAGAACCTCGGCGGCGTCACCGTCCCGGGCCAGGAGGGCCACGGTGGGGCCGGAGCCGGACACAATACCGGCGAGCGCACCGGCGGCTTCACCGAGTCCGATGGTGTCCTTGAGCTGCGGGGCAAGGTCAATGGAGGCGCGTTGCAGGTCGTTGACCAACAGGCGGCTGAGCCCTTCCGAATCTCCCCCGCGCAGCGCCTGAAGGATCTTCGGGTCGACTTCGATGGGTTCGGGCACGTCCAGTCCCTCGGCGTCACGCAAGCGGTCGAGTGTCTTGAACACCTCAGGCGTAGACAGCCCGTAGTCGGCGCAAACCAGCACCCAGTCCATCTGCGCTTTCGCCAGGGCCGGAGACAGCTGGTCACCAACGCCAAGTCCCACTGCGGCCCCACCCAGCAGGGAGAACGGCACGTCGGCGCCCAATTCGGCGGCCAGATGCGCAAGCTCCTCGCGGCTCAGCCCGCTGTTCCACAGAGCGTCGCAGGCCAGGAGGGTGGCAGCAGCATCCGCCGAGCCTCCGCCCATTCCGCCAGCAACCGGCACGCGTTTGGTGATCTCGAGGTGTACGCCGGTGCTGTGCTCGGACACGTCCGCCATGATCGCCGCCGCCCGGTAGGCGAGGTTGCTGCTGTCCAGCGGGATATCGACGCCGTCCAGGTCCAGGGTGCTGTCCGGGCTGATGGACACAGTGATGTCCCCACCCGGCCTGCTGGTGGCGCTGACCTCCTCATAGAGGGAGACAGCGAGGTAGACGCTGGCGACGGAATGGTAGCCGTCTGTGCGCAGGGGCCCCACGTTCAGTGAGACGTTGACCTTGCCCGGTGCCTTGACTTTCACGGTCCTGGCGGCGAATCGCCCTTTCACTGCGCTCATGCGACCAAGCTATTGCATGCTGTGGCCGGGCTCCAAGACGCACCGGCCAGGTTTTCGCGGCCGCTGCGGCGTGTTTTGGCGTCAGTCCGCGGGCAGATGACGGGCCTCGGCAATGCGGATATAGGCGTCGATATCCAGCACTTCGCCGCGTGCTCGGGGGTCCACGCCGGCCGCAACCAGGCATCGTTCGGCTTCCGCCGGGCTGCCTGCCCAGGAGGCCAGGGAAGCGCGGAGCGTCTTGCGGCGCTGGGCAAAGGCGGCGTCGATGACCGCAAAGACTTGTTCGCGCGTGGCAGTGGTCGCGGGCGGTTCGCCCCGCGTGAAGGCGACCAGCCCGGAATGGATCTTGGGCGCCGGCCAGAAGACGTTCATCCCGATAACCCCGGCCTTGCGCATGGTCCCGTACCACGCTGCCTTGACGGAGGGGACGCCATAGATCTTGGAGCCCGGCCGCGCGGCCAGCCGGTCTGCCACCTCGTCCTGGACCATCACCAAACCATGGCGGATGGACGGGAAGTGCTGCAGCAGGTGCAGGACAACGGGCACGGCAACGTTGTAGGGCAGGTTGGCCACCAGCGCCGTCGGTTCCACCGGGAGCTCAGTCACCTTCATCGCGTCGGACAGCACCAGGTGGAAACGTTCGACGGCGTCAGGCCTCCAGGCGCGGACTGTTTCCGGCAGCTTTCCCGCCAGGACTGGATCGATTTCGACGGCGACAACCGTCCTGGCGGCGTCGATCAGCCCGAGCGTCAGGGAGCCCAGCCCGGGACCCACCTCGAGGACCGTCTCGTCGGGTTCCAGTTCGGCCGCTGCAACGATCCTGCGGATCGTGTTGCCGTCAATAACAAAGTTCTGGCCCAGGGTCTTGGTGGGGCGAACGCCGATCTCCTCAGCGAGCCTGCGGATGTCAGCGGCCCCCAGCAAGGGCGCGACGGCGGAGGGCTGGGAATTCGGCTCAATCACCTAGGTATCGTATCGCTAGTGCCAGCAGGCCCCGCCCGGAATCGGGCGGAGCCTGCTGTTATTGGGGGGATGGTGGCGGGTTGGGGACCGCCCCCGGTTGGCGGCACACCGCCGGATGGCGATATGCCGCGGGACTAGCGGGACGCTGCCCAGCCGCAGCCCCACGGCTGGAGGCCGCGCTGGGCGTAGACGCGGTTGGCGATGTCGATCTGCTGGGCCTTGCTGGCGAGGTCAGCTCTGGGGGCGTAGCTTCCGCCGCCGGAGCCGAGCCAGGTCTGGATGTCGAACTGCAGGCCACCGTAGTAGCCGTTTCCGGTGTTGGCTGCCCAGTTGCCGCTTGATTCACACTGCGCGATCTTGTCCCACATGGCCTCGTTCATCATGGCGGGGGCAGCAGCGCCGGTGTTGGCCGCTGGTTCCGGCTTGGCTTTGGTGCCCACCAGGACCTTCTCTTCGACAGGCTGGGCCGTCACGTTCTGGGAGGCGAGGGTGCGGGAGGCTTCGCGGCCGTCCACGAGTACCAGCTTGAAGGTTTTGTCCACCTTGCCGAGCACACCGGCCTGGGTGACCTTCTTCTCGCCCTTGAAGAGGTCGGCGGATTCGGCGCTGACCGTCTCGAACGGAATGTTCTCGGTGACTGAGTCGGTCTTGCTGGTGTCCACGCGGGAGACCTTGATGACCATGTTGTTGACCACGGGAGCGGTGCCAGGCTGCGAAACCCGGTCGTTCGCGCCGAGGGCGACTCCGGCTTCCCGAAGGACCGAGGCGACGTCCGCCGCCGTCGTGGTCTTTGAGGAGCTCTTCCCGTCAGCCACCAGGCTGACAGTCTTGGGCGTGGAGATGGTCAGCGAGGATCCTGATACAGCCAGTTGGGATTCCTTCGGTTCCGAGACAGCGGAGGCGCTGGCGACGCCGAGCTCGGAGACCAGCCCGCCGACGTCGGGGGCGTTGGTGTTGACCGTGCGGCGGGCGCCGTCAAGGGTGACCGTTACCGCCTTGGCCAGATTCACATTGATGACGGTGCCGTTCTCCACGCGCGTGTCGAGGGACGGCGACACATGGTCGGCATCCTTCAACTCGACCTTTGCAGCCTTGACCACCGAGTCGACGGTCCCGCCAAAGCTCTGGACGGAGCTAACTTTGCCGTCCACATTCAGGGTGATGGTTTTGTTGTTGCCAACGAAGGCAACGACGCCGAGCACGAGCGCGGAGAGAACCAACAGCTGCGCGCCGACCTTGAGGTAGCTGAACTTGCCGTCCGATGTGAAGAGTTTGATCACGTCTGCCCGTAACTGTCGGTCCGTCCGGGCACGGGGAAAAACGCACAAAAAAGTCCCCCCGCAGGGCCATCAATGGCTTGCCCGGCTCAGTGAATCCGGGCACCTGTGGTGGACAAGTGCGTTGCCACACTCATTCTGGAGAATGCAGTGAATTGTCCGAAGGCCTTCCCCGACCCCGGCCAATAGTTTTCCACTGTAACCGAAGCGTTATAAACCACCAAGAAATCTGCATACTCGGTATGGAAAATGAATACGTGGAATGTTTGATTTTTCCCGCGGTTATGAGCGGCGTTTTAGCCCGCATTTACGCGTGTTTTACGGCGATATTTCAGCTCCACGAACCGTAGACGTTACGGGTATTTTTGTTAAGTTCGTCACACATGTCGGAAAGTTCGGTTCTTGTCAATTCCGCCATGGCCCGGACGGTGTAGGGCACCATGTAGCTGGCGTTCGGGCGGCCCCGGAACGGAGCTGGCGTAAGGAACGGGGAGTCCGTCTCCACAAGCACCAGGGAAGGATCCGCTACTGCCAAAGCCTCGCGCAGGTTCTCGGCGTTCTTGAACGTAACCGTCCCAGCAAAGGACATGTACCAGCCCCGTTCATTGCACAGCCTGGCCAGCCGGGCGTCGCCGGAGAAGCAGTGGAACACTACGCGATCCGGGGCCCCTTCCTCGGCGAGGACCTTCACCACCTCGTCATGGGCGTCCCGGTCGTGGATCTGCAGGGCAAGCCCCAGCCGCTTGGCGATGTCGATGTGCCGGCGGAACGAGGAAAACTGGTGCGTCAACGCGTCGCCGTGCGTGCGATAGAAGTCCAGGCCGGTTTCACCGATGGCCCGGATCCTCGGGTGGGCGGCCAGGGCTTCGATTTCTGCAATCGCCTCCTCCAGGAGGCCCTTCTCCGCGTAGCGTGGAGCGTCGTTGGGGTGGATGGCAACCGCCCCCAGCAGCCTGTTGTCCGCGTCCACCGCCTCAACCGTGAAACGGGAGGACTCCAGGTCGCAGCCCACCTGGACCGCCGCGCGGACTCCCACCTTTTCGGCGGCGTCCATAGCATCCTGTACCGATACCTCCACCAATCCGTTCCGGAAATCCAGATGCGTGTGGTTGTCGATGACCGGAACCGGAAGCGGCTCCGGAGCCGGAGGGAACTGCCGGCGGGACGTTGCGTCGTCGGGGACTCGGTACGGCGCCGGAACGGAAGCATAATCTGCCATGGTTCAACCCTATCGGCGCAAGACCAACAGCCTGCTTCACATTTCAGCGGAACTCTCTGGGTGGCGGGGCAGTTGAGTGAGTAGTCTGGTACGACAGAACGGGTTTTTCCCGCCCACGCGGCTGAAGGGCTGTCCATGGAATCAAAGCGAAACAGCACGGTTGACGACACCCCCGCCCATCGGCAGGGATTCTCTGCTGTGCCCGCATCCGGAACTGGCCTCAACGGCCACAAGGCAAAAGTCATGGACCCCGAACGTTTCCACGAAGCCAGCGAGCGCATACTGAGCGCCATCAACAAGGTCATAGACGGGAAAGCGGACGCGGCCAAGCTTGCCCTCACTGTCCTGCTCGCCCAAGGGCATCTGCTGGTGGAGGACGTACCCGGCGTTGGCAAGACGCTCCTCGCCAAGACGCTGGCCCGCACCATTGACTGCACGGTCAGCCGCATCCAGTTCACACCGGACCTTCTGCCCTCCGATGTCACGGGTGTCTCCATCTACAACCAGTCCTCGAGGCTTTTCGAATTCCGGCCTGGCGCGGTATTCGCCAACATTGTCATCGGCGACGAGATCAACAGAGCGTCCGCCAAGACGCAGTCCGCCCTGCTGGAATGCATGGAGGAGCACCAGGTCACAGTCGACGGCACGTCGTACCGTTTGGCGGAGCCGTTCATGGTGGTGGCGACGCAGAACCCCATCGAGATGGAGGGCACCTACCCCCTTCCCGAAGCCCAGCGCGACCGGTTCATGGCACGGATCTCAATGGGTTACCCGGACATGGACTCCGAGATCGAGATGCTGGAAACACACCAGGCAATCTCTCCCCTGTCCAAGGTTTCGGCCGTGGTTACCGCCGCGGATGTCGCGGCCATGATCGCCACCGTCCAGCAGGTGTACGTCTCCCAGGCAATCAAGGAATACACCGTGGCGATTGGCCGGGCCACACGGGACAGCGCGAGGCTGAGGCTCGGCGCCAGCCCGCGGTCCCTCCTGCAGCTGCTGCGTGCAGCCAAGGCCACCGCGGCACTCGATGGCAGGGACTTCGTACTCCCCGACGACGTCATCACCGTTTCTGAATCCGTCCTGGCGCACCGCATCATCCTGGACCGCAAGGCGGCCAGCTCAGGAGACACTCCCCAAGGCATCATCCGCAGCATCGTCTCCGGCGTTGCCGTGAGCCCGGACGCCGTCCCGGACACACGGCGCAGGGAATCCCTCCGACATAGCGGATAGCTGGTGACCGATGGCGCTCCTAGACCGCATGCCGAGGCACATGTTTACCAGTCGCGGTTGGGGCCTGTTGGCCGCCGGCGTACTGTCCCTCCTTTTCGCCCAAATCATGGGCCGCCGCGACCTCCTCAGCCTCGGGATCCTGCTGTTTGCCCTGCCACTGCTGGCGCTGGCCGGGAACCGGCTGCTGAAGCCGCGGTTCCAGGTGTTCCGGGAATTCAATCCCGCCACGGTAGAGGCGTCGTCCGCCACCACTGTGCGCCTGGCAGTCGCCCGGACGGGGGCCGGGCCCGGCAGCGTACTGATGGAAGAACAACTTCCTCCCCGCTTCGGCCGTGCCCCCGCTTTCCGCTTCCCGGCCCGTTCGGCGTCGGGCGGCACCAGCCGCTACGAATACCACCTGCGTTCCGGCAAGCGCGGACAATTCCTGATCGGCCCGGTGACGGCCGAGTTCAGCGATCCCTTCGGCTTGTCGCTGCACCGCCAGGCCATCGACGACGGCGACATCCTCACCGTGACGCCGGCCGCCGTCGAACTTCCCGCCACGGGCCTCGCCGGGGCGAGGGGAAACGACGGCGTCACCGCCACGCGGATCAGGGCGAATCCCAGCGACGACGACGTGATGACGCGCGAGTACCGGCACGGCGACCCCATGCGCCGCGTCCACTGGGCGGCGACGGCCCGGCACGGTTCCCTCATGGTCCGCCAGGAGGAGTCGGTGACCACGCCGGAAGCCACCATCATCCTCGACCAGCGCTACTCAGCTTTCGTCTCAGGGCCCAGCGCCGTGATCGGTGGCCCAACCCCGGAAGAGCCGCTGGGGTTGCTGAGCAGCGAAAACTTTGAGTGGGTGGTCACCGCTGCCATGTCCATGTGCGCCCACCTGTCGGAAAGGAACTACACGCTCCGCTTGATGGATGCGTCCGGCGAGCCTGCCTTCGCCCATTCCCGGTCCGCCGCCGAGCCCTATGCGGAGGAGTTTTCCGGCAGCGCCGGTCTTCAGGCGATTGCAGAGTCGCTGGCGGCTATCCAGCTGGCAGCACCACACCACCATCACCTCCACCACCAGGCACCGCACGCGGAGACCGAGCACGCCGCATTTGGGGACCTCCTGATGGACAAGCTTGCTGCCCATCGCCTCCGTGGCCCGGTGCTCGCCTTGTTGGGCTCGCTGTCCCTGTCCGAAGCCAAATCGTTGGCACCCGCAGCTGGCTACGGCGCCAACGCTTTTGCCATCATCGTCACCGATTCCCTGGCTGGCACGCTCGACGGCGGCTCCGAAGTTCTGGACGCCCTGCACCAGGGCGGCTGGAAGGCCGTGGCAGTCACCCGCCGCACGCCGCTGCCCGAGGCGTGGTCCAGCTTTGACCAGGGCGGAATCCTGGCCGCTGCGAGCGCTGCCATGGACGTTCGGCGCGGGGCTGCCGTACCCGTCTATCGGAACGGGGGCATGGAATGACCACCACGCCCGTTCGAGACAGGGGATCAGGAAGCGGTCCAGGGCGGGGTTCCGCCGCGTCCGGTCCCTCCCAGAGCCCGGGCCCGGTTCGGTCAGGGTCCGGGCCGCGACGGCAGGGGCCGGGCGCCTTCCCCTGGGTCATCTCAGCAGCCATCGCTGTCGCAGTCCTGGGGACAGCACTGTCCCTCAACGGAGTATTGCGTGGCTGGGCCTGGTATCTTCCGGTGGCAACCACAGTGATCGTAGTGGCCCTGGCGCTGGCTGCGCTCCGCTGGATTGGTGCAAAGACGCTGGTGGTGAGTGCCGGCGCGATGGCAGCACTCATCCTGATCCTGACATTCACGTTCTTCAGGCAACGCAGTTTCTTTGGCCTGATCCCCACCTCGGAGACCATGGAAGAACTGCGCCGACTGATCCGCCGGGCCAGCGACACTGTGCTCTCCGAGAGCGCCCCGGTAGCTCCCAACGCGGGGATCGTCCTGGTCACCTGCGCCAGCCTGGGATTGATCGTGATCCTGGTGGATGCTTTGGCTGTTCCGCTGTCCATGCCCGCCACCAGTGGACTCGGACTCCTCGCAGTGCTGGTGGTGCCGGCAACCATCAAGCCGCAAAGCGTCGGATTGGCAGGGTTCCTGGCCACGGGTGCCGGTTATGCCATGATCCTTGCCGCGTGCCAATGGTTCGCTCCGGACTCACATGCCCAGTCCGGCCTTCCTCGCGGGACAGGGCACCTGCGGCGCACGGCAATCACGGGTGCCCTTGCCCTGGCCATCGCCGTGTTCCTGCCGCTGGCAATACCAGGATTCGACCGCGGCACCTTTCCGCAGGGCTCGCGGCTCAACCCCTGGGGTGCCTCCAACGGGCTGAATCCGATGATCACCCTGGGAAACAGCCTGCGGAACCCCACCAACGAAGGGCGGATCGTCTACACGTCCAGCTCATCCAGGCCTGTCTACCTGCGCTCCGTGACCATCGACAGGTTCGACGGCGAATCGTGGTCCCCGGACGACCGGAACTCCACCCGGCGCGTGGGGCCTGCCCGGATCACTCCGGGTTACGGAATCACAGGCGAGGTAACGCGGGACATTACCTCAGTAGACAGCGGCCAGTTCAGCAGCCCCTACCTTCCCGTTCCCTTCGCCCCGGAATCAGTCACCGGGCTCAGCGGCCAATGGACCTGGGACCCGGCGACGCTCAGCATCAAGTCGGACAGCAGTACGTCCCGCAACCAGCAGTACATTGTGTTTTCTACTGCCCCCAAGATCACGGCAGCGTCCCTCCTGCAGGCCGTCCAGGCGCCAGTGGGTGTGCCCGACGAGTTCAAGCAGGTGCCGGCGAACGTTCCGGACATCGTGCGCCGGACTGCCACCACGGTCGCGGCCGGAACCACCAACCCCTACGGCAGGGCCCTGGCAATCCAGCGCTACTTGCGCTCACCGGACTTCTCCTACTCGTTGCAGGCGCCTGTCCAAGGGGGTTACGACGGCAACGGCATGTCTGTGCTGGCGGACTTTCTGGAGCAAAAGAGCGGCTACTGTGTCCACTTCGCGTCCGCCATGGCCGTATTGGCCCGCTTGGAAGGAATTCCCAGCCGCATCGCGGTGGGTTTCGCGCCCGGACGCATGACCGGCGACGCCGTGGCGCTTGCCGGCCAAGGCTCTTTCCAGGAATACGAAGTGGACGCCCGCGATGCCCACGCCTGGCCGGAACTATACTTCGAGGGCCTCGGATGGGTGCCGTTTGAGCCAACACCGTCCCGTGGCGTGGTCCCCGACTACGCCACCGAACAGTCCGACGCTGGCAACCTGAGCACCAACCTTGACCCCAACGTCCTGCTGCCAACGGCACCGGCGACGGGTCCGGCGGTGTCTCCGCTTCCCGCTCCGGCGGCAGCCGCCGGGGGCGAAGGCGCCAACTCCAGCCCGCTGACGTTCCTCTACGGCGCTTTGGCCGTTGTGGCTGCGGTCCTGGTTGCCCTCTCGCCGCGGCTGGTCCGGTCAGGAGTCCGGGCGCGGAGGCTGCAGCAGCGCTCCTCCCCCGGCGAAGACCGGAACGCCCGCCGAGGCTTCCTGCGGCGCCGAAGATACCAGGGCCCTCCGGCCAACGCTCCGGAGCTGGCCTGGGCCGAGCTCCAGGATCTTGCCACGGATTACGGCGTTCCGCCGTCAGCCAGCGAAACCCCGCGCCGATTTTCGGCAAGGCTGCGGGGTTCCAGCGCCCTCGGCGAGCCAGAAGGAATCGACGACGCCGGCCACGCCGCCGTCGAATCCCTCACCTGGGACTTCGAGCGGCACCGCTTCGGCCGGCCACTGCGTCAGGGCGCCCAGCCGGCGGCGGACAGAATCGCAGCCGTCCGGGCATCCCTGCAAGGTAATGCCCGCTGGCTCAAGCGCATGCGCGCTGAATGGCTGCCGCCGTCGGTCACGTCCCGCTGGGGGCACATCGCGGGCTGGCCGTTCCGCCTCGTTGGACGTTCAGTGGCCGGGGCGACCCGGGCAACCGGGCGAGGGTTGCGCCGGACCGGCCAATTGCTGTTGCGGCTGGGCCGGCGCTAGGCCCTCCCGGCCCGCTTCCGCGTTACCCGGCGTTGGGGTCGGCGATGCCGATGTACTGCGTGTAGAGGTATTCCTCGATGCCTTCCAAGCCGCCTTCGCGGCCCAGGCCGGACTGCTTGACGCCGCCGAATGGTGCCGCGGCGTTGGACACGACTCCGGCGTTCAGGCCGAGCATGCCCGTTTCCAGCTTTTCGCCCATCCGGAGGCCGCGGTTCAGGTCCCGAGTGAAGACGTAGGCCACCAGCCCGAACTCGGTGTTGTTGGCCAGCCGGACAGCCTGCTCTTCCGTCGTGAAGGTGGTGATGGGCGCAACCGGACCGAAGATCTCCTCGGACAGGATCCGGGACCCCTCGTTGACGCCGGTGAGGATGGTGGGCTGGTAGAAGTAGCCCGGTCCGTCCACCGGAGCGCCGCCAACAACGGCCTTCGCGCCCGAGGCCACCGCGTCGGAAACAAGCTCGTGGACCTTGTCACGGCTCTTCGCGTCGATGAGCGGGCCAACCTTGGACTCGGGCTCGGTGCCGCGGGCGGTGGTCATCGCGGACATCTTCTCCGCGAACTTCGCCGCGAACTCCTCGGCCACAGTTTCCTGCACAATGAAGCGGTTGGCCGCGGTGCAGGCCTCGCCCATGTTGCGGAGCTTGGCGATCATGGCGCCGTTCACGGCGGCGTCCAGGTCGGCGTCTTCGAAGACCACGAACGGGGCGTTGCCGCCCAACTCCATCGAGGTCCGCAGCACCGTTTCCGAAGCATCGGACAGCAGCCGGCGGCCCACCTCGGTCGAACCGGTGAAGGACAACTTCCGGAGCCTCTGGTCCTTGATCAGCGGACCGGTGGTGGCGCCGGCAGTCGTGGTGGAAATGACGTTCAGGACACCGGCCGGCAGTCCGGCTTCCTGCATGACCTGCGCGAACAAGTGCGAGGTCAGCGGGGTCAGGTTGGCCGGCTTCAGGATCATGGTGCAGCCAGCCGCGACGGCGGGGGCGATCTTCCGGGTGGCCATGGCCAGCGGGAAGTTCCAAGGAGTGATAAGCAGGCAGGGTCCCACCGGCTTCTTCTGCACCAACAGCCTGGACTTACCGTCCGGGGACGTGGAATAGCGGCCAAAGGCACGCACGGCCTCTTCGGAGAACCAACGCAGGAACTCGGCGCCGTAGGCAACCTCGCCGCGTGCTTCGGCCAGCGGCTTGCCCATTTCCATCGTCATCAGCAGGGCGAAATCATCCGCCCGCTCGGTCACCAGTTCGAAGGCCCGCCGCAGGATCTCTCCGCGCTCACGCGGCGGTACCGCTGCCCAGGCATCCTGGGCGGCCGCGGCCGCGTCCAGCGCGGCAGCCGCATCCTCGGCCGACGCATCGGCAACGGTCAGCAGGACCTTGCCAGTGGCAGGATCCTCAACATCGAACGTCTTGCCCGATGCAGCCGACCGCCACTGCCCGTCAATGAGCAGGCCGGTGGGGACAGAAGCCAGCAGTTCGCTCTCGCGTTCAGTGGTTACAGTCACGGTGACTCCTTCGTCGTAGGCTTGGATTACTGCCACGGTAACGCCGGAATCTCGCCAGTGTCTACGCATTCACGCACTATTGGAATCGACGCTGATTGTGCGATTGCACAGTGACATTCCGCGCGATTCCGCGGGTTTTTGGGACCTTGCCCTATCTGGCCGCAAGCACTGCTGAATACAGCTCCCTCTTGCTGATCCGTGCGTCATCAGCCACGGCAGCCACGGCCTCCTTGAGCCGGACACCCTTGGCCACCAATTCGTTGACGGCCGCAACGTGGTCTTCCGGCCTGGCCGGCGCTTCCTCCGCTGCGCCGGCAACGACGACGGCAATCTCGCCCCTGACTTCGTTCTGTTCCGCCCACTGGAGGAGCTCCCTCACGGTGCCACGAAGCACTTCCTCGTAGGTCTTGGTCAGTTCACGGCACACGGCTGCACGGCGGCCCGGACCGAAACGCTCGTCCAGCGCACGGAGCATGGCCTCCAGCCGATGGGGCGCCTCGAAAAACACCATGGTCCGCCGTTCTGAGCCCAGTTCCGCGAGCCTGGCGCTGCGCTCGCCTGCCTTCCGGGGCAGGAAGCCCTCAAAACAGAACCTGTCGGTGGGCAGTCCGGAGAGCGCCAAGGCCGTGAGGACTGCGGACGGGCCCGGCACGGCGGTAACGGTCAGTCCGGCGGCCACAGCGCCTTCCACCAGCCTGAAGCCGGGGTCTGAAACAGCGGGCATTCCGGCATCACTCACCACCAGGATGGTCTTGCCCTCCCGAACCTGGTCCAGCAACTCGGAAGTCTTGCTGGCCTCGTTGTGTTCGTGGTAGCTGATGATTCGCCCGCCGACGGATACGCCAAGGGATGAGGCCAGCCGGTGGAGGCGCCGGGTGTCTTCTGCGGCCACCACATCCGCGGTCTGCAGCAGTTCCACAAGGCGCGGTGATGCATCACCAATGTTGCCGATCGGAGTGGCCGCCAGCACAATCCTTCCGGTGCCATCCGCGGCGATCGCGGGAGTACCGCCTTGACTGTCATCCCGGGTGCCGGAGCCTGGGTCGGTCACGGAGGGGTCGGCTGGAATGTTGCGCTGATCGTCCACCCACCAAGCCTACTGCCGCTGCGTTGCGCGCGACCCCGGAGGAGGCCCCGGGGCCACCGCTACGCCGTGCGCTACCCGGCACTGCCAAGGCGGCGCCAAGGTGCCACCGGTACGATGGGGCAGGTGACCCAGTCAACCGCCAGCAGCCCCACCGAGCCTGCGAACCGGCCAGACAGCCCGGTTACCGCCCCCGTCGATCCTGGCAGGGGGCGTTCCTTCGTGCCCGGGCGAGCCCCGCGGGCACGAAACCTCGAAGGGTACAACTGGCTGGTTCGAACGCCGGAAGCATTCACCCTGGAGGCACTCCAGAATCGCCTTATCGGCGGAATCCATAGTCGGCGGGACTATCCGCCGTCGCTGCGTTTGTGGTTCTGGCTGGTACCCACGCTGACCGCGGCCGTGGGCGGTGTCCTGCGCTTTGTGCGGCTGGACAATCCCCACAGCCTGGTTTTCGATGAGACGTACTACGTGAAGGACGCCTACTCCTTCCTGGTCAGCGGATACGAGCGCAGCTGGCCGGAAAAAGCCAACGACGCCTTCAATGCCGGGAACCCTGCGGTACTCCTGGACTCCGCCGAATACGTGGTCCATCCGCCCGTGGGCAAGTGGATGATCGCCTTCGGCATGTGGCTGTTCGGAGCGGACAACTCCTTTGGCTGGCGCTTCGGCGCCGCTTTGACCGGGACCCTCTCCGTCTTCCTCCTTGCGCTCATCGCCCAGAAACTGTTCCGTTCCCATATCCTGGGCGGACTGGCAGGGCTGCTCCTCGCCGTCGACGGACACCACCTGGTGATGTCCCGCACCTCACTGCTGGACATCTTCCTGATGTTTTGGCTGCTCGCCGCCTTTGGCGCCCTGCTGCTGGACCGCGACGACGGACGGCGGCGCCTGGCGCGGCGGCTCGCCAAACTCGCAGGCTCGACGACGGGCGGCCGCCTAAGCCCCGGACAGCTGTTCTCCGGGCCAAGCCTGGGCATTCGCTGGTGGCGGATCGTCGCTGGAGTCTGCCTGGGACTTGCGGCCGGGACCAAATGGTCCGCCCTGTTCTTCCTTGCAGCTTTTGGCCTCATGACCGTGCTCTGGGATCTCTCCGCCCGTCGCATCGCCGGGATCCGGAGCTGGCCCGCTGCGGCCATCCTCAAGGATGGCATTCCCGCGTTCTTTAGCATCGTCCCGGTGGCCGCAGTGGTGTACGTTTCCACGTGGACCGGTTGGTTCCTGTCGAAGGACGCGTACTACCGGCGTTGGGCCGACACCCAGCCTGCAGGGGCGTGGGATTGGGTACCCGCGCCTATCCGTTCCTTGGCGCACTACCACCTTGAGGCCTTCAAATTCCACCAGGGCCTGACGTCCGAACACCCGTATGAGGCGAGCGCGTGGAGCTGGCTTGTGATGGGCCGGCCGACGTCGTTCTACTATGCCTCACCCAAGCAAGGTGAGCCCGGCTGTTCGCTGGCGGACTGCACCTCGGCGATCCTGTCCGTGGGGAACCCTGTCATCTGGTGGTCGGCGGCAGCTTCACTTGCGGTGCTGCTGTTCTGGTGGGCCGGCCGACGGGACTGGCGCGCGGGTGCCATCCTCTGCGGCGTGGCCGCAGGTTACTTGCCTTGGTTCATGTATCCAGACCGCACGATGTTCTTCTTCTATGCGATTTCCTTTGAACCTTTCCTCATCCTCGCCCTCGTCTATTGCCTTGGCCTGGTGCTGGGCAGGCCGGACGATCCGCCGTGGAGGCGGCGATCCGGACTGTACGGCGTTGCTCTGTTCGTGGTGTTGGCGGTGGTCGTCTCGGCGTTCTTCTATCCGGTATGGACAGGCGAGATCATCGGTTACCAAGAGTGGCGAATGCGGATGTGGATGCCGTCCTGGATCTGAAAGGCGAGCAGTTTCATGAGGGAAGCGAGCACAGCACTGCTGACCGAAGCGGACCCTGCCTCCAATATCACTGATCTCCTGCGGGAGCGCGTCGAGGCGGATCCGGGGCACGTCCTGTTTATTCGCCAGGATCCAAACGGCTGGCTGAACGTGACGGGGCAGCAGTTCCTGGCCGAAGTGACTGCCTTGGCGAAAGGCCTCATCGCCAGCGGCCTCGGCTTCGGCGAGCCGGTCGCCGTCGTCTCCCGGACAAGCTATGAGTGGTCGGTGGCTGACTTCGCAGTCTGGTGGGCTGGAGGCGTAACCGTTCCTTTGGATAGGTCTTCCTCGGCTTCCCGCATCGAATGGGTCCTCGCCGACTCCGGTGCTTTGCGGGTCCTCGTGGACACGGAGCACACTGCGTCCCGCGTCAGGAAGGCCATCGACGGCGCCGCGTCCCTACCGGACGATCCCATCGCCGTCGTTCGGATGGGTTTCAGCGGTGAGGCGCCCAACTTTGCCAGCCTCGCCGGCGTCGGACGTGGCGTTGCGGACGACGAACTGGAGCGGCACCGTTCGCACGCCACTCTTTCGGAACTGGCGTCGATCGTCTACCCGGCCAGCGGGGAGCAACGGCCCAGGGGTTGTGAAATCACGCATGCCAACCTGGCCCTCGTGGCCCGGAACGCCGGGGCCTTCCTTCCTGACGTGCTGGGCGCTCCGGGGTCACGGGCGCTCCTGGCCCTGCCCGGTGCCCACGGACCCGCCAGGGCTGTTCAGCTGTCCTGCCTGGCGGCCGGGACAACTATTGGACACAGCCTGGGCGGGAACCACCTGGCCGATGAACTGGACGCCTTCAAACCGTCCATCCTGGTGGCGGATGTGGCTGCCTATGAGGGCATACTGGTTCACCTGAGCCGGGAGCTTGCTGGCACGGCAAAGGAAGGCCTCATGAGCGGGGCTGAAGCAACGGCAGCCGAATACGCCCGAGCCGAGGAAGCAGCCCACCATGGCGACGGCACAGGGGCTGGCTGGCTTCTCCGGGCACGGCACGCAGCCTACCAACGGCTGGCGTACCCGAGGGTCCGCTCAGCATTTGGGGGCCACCTCCAGCACGCGATTGCTGTCGGGGCACCTCGAACGCCCGAAGCGGCCGACTTGGAGTTCATCCTTAACGGTGCAGGCATACCGCTCATGCAGGCCTACGGCCAAACCCAGGCGACGGCCGCCTACACGGTCAACGTTCCGGGACGCCGTCGCGCCGGTTCGGCAGGGATCCCATTTCCGGGAACAACAGTGCGGGTAGCGGAGGACGGCGAAGTGCTCGTCAAGGGGGTTGGGGTCTTCCGGGGCTACCATAACAACCCTGCCGCCACTTCCGAAGCCTTCACCGACGGCTTCCACCACACCGGCGACACCGGCGTCCTGGATGCCGACGGCTTCCTCACCATCACCGGGCGCAAGGGCAGTGCCCTGCCTCGCTAGGCCGAGCGGCGCTCCACAGCTTCTGAAGACGCGTCCTTGGCATCTGTCTCTTCATCGCCGCCCTCTTGGCCGCGGACGGGAGCCAGGCCGCGGCGACGCCGGGTAGGCCAGGTCAAGATAAAGGTCACAACGGCCGCCACCACAACGAGCCCTGCGATCACAATCCCGGCGTCAACCCAGAACTGACCCGGGAAGAGTCGAATCAGCGTGTCCTCGAGGGCGAACGTCCACGTGCCGCTGGCGAAGAAAATCCGATGGAATTCTGTAAAGAACTGCTGCCAGCCCAGGAGCGCCAGCGTGGCAAGCACCGCGATCAGCACCAGGGTCACGATCGAACCCGCGAACAGACCGCGACGTATCCCGCCCTTGCTGCGGCGGGCGAGGTAGGCCATGGCAACGATGCTAAGCACGACGAGCAGAGCCCCGGCGCCCATGGCGGACAGAAACACCATCTTGACATCCGCCATGTGTGAGACCTCGGACTCGAGGAACAATTTCTCCCCGGAACGGTTCACCAGGTCACCCAGGTACCTTGGGCCGGACCAGTTGCTGAGGTAGTCCACTGTGTAGGAGCCGTACGTCATTCGGTCGTCGGTGTTGAAGCCGTAACCATCGCCGGGAAAGCCAGGTCGATTGTATTCGACCCACAGGAACAGCGGGCTGGTAACGGCCCGGACAGCCAGCACAAGGAGAATCACCGGGAAGAAGATGGCCAAGAGAACCTGGTAGATTCTCGGAGCCACAGGCTTGGCCTTCGCTGCCTGGTCCCGCTGCTCCTGCCGGCGCCGCACTTCTTCTTCGGACGGCCGGATCTGAAGGGCCGACGTCGGGTGCGGTTCAGTAGGCGTCTGTTCAGCACCTGCTGCAGCCTCGGCCGCCCTGCGATCGGCCCGGCTCTCCGGGCCTGTTGGGTTTGGCTGTGTTGGGTTGGCCGGGCGGCCTACAGAGCCGCCGTCGTCGGATTGCTGCGAACTACCGGGGGCGGGCTTCATCCAATCGAAGGCAGGTTCGTGGCCGTCTTCGTGCAGATCCAGATCCGGGTCCTTCGGTGTTGGGTTTCGTTCACTCACTGCAGCTTCACTTCCGTCGGCGTCCCGTGCCGAGTCCACCACAGGCGGCCGACACGCTTCTGTATCTTCGTTCGAGCCTACCGCCCGTCCTCGCCCCGGTACGAGGAGCAACCCCAATCCGGGGAACATTGCAACCGATCCGTAAGGTCAGTTACGCAGCGATCTCGCGGTACCCGGCGTCCCCTTCGCCCAGATCGCCCCGGTATCCTGCGCGGAAGGCACGTCCCCCAACCACCACCATGTAGCTGAGGAAAGCTGCCAAAGCGGCACCGCCGATGGTGATCTTGGCCCAGACCGGCAGGGGGCTCGGAGTAACAAATGCTTCAATCAGGCCCGAGACCAGCAGAACCGGCACCAAGCCCAAGGCTACGGTGATCAGGGATCTTCCCTCGTCTGCCAGGGCCTGGACGCGACGCCTCGGACCGGGCGAAACCACGGACCAGAAGATTCCCAGTCCGGCCGCGCACGCCACAAACACTGCTGTGAGCTCAAGCATCCCGTGCGGCAGGATGTAGCTGAAGAAAACGTCCATCTTGCCCACGGCTGCGAACTGTCCGGCCGCGACACCCACATTCATGGCGTTGCTGAAGAGGATGTAAGGCACATAGATTCCGGTCACACCCAAGGCGACGGCCTGCGCACTGATCCACGCGTTGTTCGTCCAGACCATTCCCGCGAACGACGCTGCAGGATTCTCCGAGTAGTAGTTGATGAAATCCTCGTTCACATACTTCTGCAACCTGTCCGGGCTCCCCAGCGCCCTGAGCACGTCCGGGTTGGTGCCGATCCACACCGCATACAGCGAGCTAATCAGGCAAGTGGCCACTGCACAGCACAGCGTCACCCAGCGCAGGCGGTACAAAGCGGCCGGGAATGACACCGCGAAGAACCCCGCCACGTCCTCCATGACGTTGGATCTGGCTCCCGTGAAGCGCGTCCGGGCTTGTGCCAAGGTGGCTGAAAGGGACGACGTCAGGGCGCTCTCCGGGGCTACCGAGCGCATGAGTGACAAGTGGGACGACGCTGCTTGGTAGAGGCGGAGGAGTTCGTCGGCCTCCACGCCGCTCAACCGCCGCTGGTGAGCCAGGACGTGGAGACGGTGCCACCTGTCCGAATTCACGGTAGAAAATGCGTCGATGTCCACGCGCACCACCCTAGCGCCTGGACGGCGCAGGCCACAGGATCCGTCCAAGCAGGGAGTCCGGACGCGGGGCTAGACTGCTTTCATGTTGGCGGCCGTCCGCGCCCAGCTTGGGGTGGAGGCGCGCATGGGAGGCGACTTTGAGCAATCCGATCATTACCGGCGAGGCCGTGGCGCTGGAGTTGCGCCCGGCGTCCTTTGGTGCCCGCGCGCTCGGGCTCTTCATCGACATGCTCGCCTACCTGGCGCTGTTTATTGTGCTGATGTTTGCCATTGGTTCCGCGTTCGACGGCCTGGATCCAGCGGCCGGGCGGGCACTCGCGATTTCGCTGTTTGTGTTTTGCTTCGCGATGGTTCCGGTGACGGTGGAAACTTTGAGCCGCGGCCGCTCTTTGGGGAAGCTCGCCGTTGGCTTGCGCGTGGTGCGCGACGACGGCGGCTCCATCCGCTTTCGGCACGCCGTGATACGTGGCCTGCTCGGAGTGCTGGAAATCTACATGACCCTTGGCGGGCTCGCAGTGCTCGTGGCGCTCTTCAACGACAAGTCCAAGCGGCTTGGGGACATAGCCGCCGGAACCTACGCGCTGCGGCAGCGCGTGCGAGTGGCACCGAATGCCCCCCTGTTTGTTCCGCCGTACCTCGTGTCCTGGGTGCAGCTCGCGGACATCGGACGCCTTCCCGACGGGACCGCACGGCGTGCCGGGCAATTCCTCCAGCAGCTCGGTCATATGTCGCCGCCATCCAGGATGCGGCTAGGCCAGGACCTGGCCACAGAGGTTTCGGCCCATGTCGCTCCCCCACCGCCGGCGGGCACTGCTCCGGAGGACTATCTTGCCGCCGTACTCGCTGAACGACGGCGTCGCGAACACGCCCGGCTGGCGGCCGCCCGCGGCAGGAGCTCAGTGGTTGCGGAGAGGATCGGCCGACTGCCCTTCAGTTCAAGCAGCCGCTAACGCTTTGGCGTAGCTTGCCCAGGCGATGTTCCAGTCGCCGAAGCCCTCCAACGGCTCGACGGCGGGTGCCCCGGTATTGAGGACCTGGACCACGTCGCCCGTTTTCATGGTGCTGAAGAACCATTGCGCGTCCTGAGGCAAAAGACCAACGCAACCGTGGGAGACGTTCGCCCGTCCGACTGCTCCCCAAGCCGATTCAAGCGCTTGGTGGACATAAACGCCGGACGTCGTCAAGCGGTTGGCGTATTCCACCACAAGTGGCGGGTAATAGCCCTTGTCGCCGGGCTTCAGTCCGATGCTTCCCGCGTTGAACTTGGAATTGCGTTCCTGTTCCATGATGACCGCATAGCCAGTAGGTGACAGCCAGTCCGGGCTGCCAAGGGTCACGGGCGCAGTCTTCACAAGGACGCCGTCGATGTACACGTTCATGGTCTTGGTGACGTCGTCCACAACCGCAACACGCTGCGGGCCCGTCTTGAACGTCGAGGTGATATTGCCGTTGCCGATCATCTTGTTGCCGAAGTCGAGGCCGAAGAGTTGCATGTCCACTGTCACCTGGGTGTTGGAAGCCCAGAAGGATTCCGGCCTGATCCGGGCCTTGCGGTCTGAGTACCAGCGCCATGCCACGGGCTGGCCGGACGATACCGTAATCTTCACGGCCTGTTCCACCGCGGCCTTATTGGCAACGGGTTCGCTGAAGTTGATCTCAATGGGCTGCCCGGAGCCCACCACGGCTCCGTTTCGCGGGAAGATGGCCGCATCCGCTTCATTGGCCGCCGATACTGTCCAGAACCCGCGTTCCTGCGTTGTCTCACGTCCGGCCTGGTCCACCACGGTGAATGAGTAGCTGTACTGCGTATTGAAAGCCAGTGGCTCCGTGGCGCTCCAGGTTGAACCGTCCGGGCTGGTGGTACCGCTGACGGCTTTGCCGCCTTTCACGGGAATCAGGCTGACATTCCTGACCGTCCCGTTGACTGCCTTGACGGAGGCGCCGTCGGCTGGGTTGACCTCCCGGACGCCATCCTCCGGTACGACGCTGAGTTCAACGGCTTTGACCACAGGAAGGGCAGGTCCCTCGCCCGTTCGTGCCGGAGTCCCGGACTCGGACGGGAGCGCACTCTCGGCCTGCACGGGTACGGCGGAAACCCCAATAGCCCCCAGCGCAACCGCCGAGCAGAGTGCTAGGACAGCAACGATGGCGCCCTTGTGGCGCCTTCCTGCAGTTCGGATCTGGCCCATGCGCGTATCCCCCAAGAATCTCCGCCGGCAGTGAACAACAACCCTCCGATTTTAGCCGAAGGCACGCTTGAGCCCGTTGTCACGGAGGAATTAGCGCCTGGCGTACTCCGCCCAGGGGATGTTCCAATCGCCGAATCCATCGTCGTGGTTGGCGTAGTCTCCCTCGGTGTTGACCACCTGGACCACATCTCCGGCGGTCATGTTGTCGAAGACCCACTTGGCGCCGGCCTCGCTCATGCCGATGCAGCCGTGCGAGAGGTTAGCTGTGCCAAGGAACGGCATGGCAGTGTCTGTGGCCTGATGGATGAACTCGCCACTCGGCGTGAGCCTCGTAGCGTAGTTGACGTCCAACTGGCCGTAGTATGCCGGGTCTCCCGGTTTGAGGCCAATGGTGGAAGCGTCCATGTGCTCCACCCGGTGCTTCTCCATAAAGACCAGGAAGCCGCGTGCAGACGGGAACCTTTCGTCGCCCATTGTGACGGGCCACGAACCCGCAGGCTGGTCGTTGATGCTCACCGTGAAGGTGTGCGCGGCAGCGTCCGCCACTGCCACCTTCTTGTCCCCGATCTTGACGGTGACTTTCTTATTGAAGTTGCCAATCTGCCCGCGGCCGAGATCCACGCCGAATAACTTCATGTCCATGGTGACGGTGCTGTGCGCAGCCCAGAAAGATTCGGGGCGATAGCGGACCATCCTGTCACTGAACCAGTGGAACGCGCCCGCCTGCCCGGAGCTACTGGTGATGTGCAGGGCCTTCTCCACCGCTTCCTTGTTCAGGACAGGCTCACTAAACGTAATCTGCAGCGGCTGGGCCACACCAACGGTCATGCCGTCCAGCGGGTACACAGCAGCGTCCGCCTCGTTGGCTGTGGAAACCGTGGTGAACGTCGCCGACTTGCTCACTTCCCTGCCGGCAGCGTCGCGTGCGGTGTAGCTGAACTTGTAATCGGTGTTGAAGGCAAGGGGACCTGCGGCTGTCCAACTGGTGTTGCCGGCGTCGAGGGCGCCCTGGACTGACTGGCCGTCGGCGCCGGTCAATGCCACGCGCTCAATGGTGCCGTTAACCGCCTTCAGCGTTACGGGCGCGGCCGGATTGACCTGGGTTGCGCCGTCGGACGGAGTGGCACTTAGCTGGACGGGCGCGACGACGGGAGTCGCCAAACCGACGATGGTGCGTTCTGGAGTGCCCGCCTCGGACTCGATGACGGCGTGCGCCGCTCCAGGCCCGGTAGCCCCGAAGACGCCGCTGACCGCAGCGATCAGCAGGATCGCTGCGGTCAGGGCGATGTGTCCAGCGGACGGCCGCTGCCCACTTCCAAGGCGTCGCATAGCTACAGGCTACTCCGCGCCATGCGGCAACCCGCGCTGCAACTTCCCCCACCCACCGTGTCAGTACCGGTAGTGCTCAGGCTTGTATGGGCCGGCAGCGTCAAGGCCAAGGTATTCGGCCTGCTCCTTGCTGAGTTCGGTCAGCTCGACGCCGAGGGCGTCCAGGTGGAGCCGGGCCACTTTCTCGTCAAGGATCTTCGGCAGGACGTACACCTGCTTGTCGTAGGCGCCTTGGCCATCGGCTTGTCCACGCTTGGTCCACAGCTCGATCTGGGCGATCGTCTGGTTGGCGAAGGAGTTGCTCATCACGAAGGAGGGGTGTCCGGTGGCGTTGCCGAGGTTCAGCAGCCGGCCCTCGGAGAGCACGATAATGGAACGCTCGGTGTCAGCACCGGCGTCGAAGACCCACTCGTGGACCTGGGGCTTGATCTCCACCTTCTTGACGCCGGGGATGCGGGCCAGACCGGCCATGTCGATCTCATTGTCGAAGTGGCCGATGTTGCCCACGATGGCCTTGTTCTTCATGCCCAGCATGTGCTCGGCCATGATGACGTCCTTGTTGCCTGTGGTGGTGATGAAGATGTCACCGTCTGCCAGCACAGACTCCAGGCGGGCCACTTGATAGCCGTCCATGGCGGCCTGCAGCGCGCAGATGGGGTCGATCTCCGTCACGATGACGCGCGAGCCCTGGCCGCGCAGGGCTTCTGCTGCCCCCTTGCCGACGTCGCCGTAACCACACACCACGGCCACCTTTCCGCCCATCAGGACGTCGGTAGCGCGGTTGATGCCGTCAGGGAGGGAGTGCCGGATGCCGTACTTGTTGTCGAACTTGCTCTTGGTGACAGAGTCGTTGACGTTGATGGCGGGGAACAAGAGCTGCCCCTGCTCGGCCAACTGATAGAGGCGGTGGACACCGGTGGTGGTCTCCTCGGAGACGCCCTTGATACCGGCGGCGATCCGGGTCCACTTCTTCTGGTCCGCGGCCAGGCTGGCACGCAGCCGGTCCAGGACGATGCGGAACTCCTCAAGTTCGTTATCGGCAGCTGCCGGCACCTCACCGGCGGCTTCGAATTCGACGCCCTTGTGCACCAGCAAGGTGGCGTCGCCACCGTCGTCGAGGATCATGTTGGGACCCAGTTCCGGGTTGCTGTCCGCACCCGGCCACGTGAGGATCTGCTCAGTGGCCCACCAGTACTCTTCCAGGGTTTCGCCCTTCCAGGCGAACACCGGAACACCCTGCGGGTCTTCCGGGGTGCCCTTCCCAACCACGACGGCGGCAGCGGCGTCATCCTGCGTGGAGAAGATGTTGCAGGAAGCCCAGCGGACCTCGGCACCAAGCGCAGTGAGCGTTTCGATGAGGACGGCCGTCTGGACGGTCATGTGCAGGGATCCGGCAATCCGGGCGCCCTTGAGCGGCTGGCTGGGACCGAATTCCGCACGCAGGGACATCAGGCCCGGCATCTCGTGTTCAGCGAGGCGGATCTGGTGTCGGCCGGCCTCGGCCAGCGTGATGTCGGCAACCTTGTAGTCGAAAGTCATGGGAGTCCTTGCTAGTACCGGTGGGTGGAGTCGGGGGAAGCTGCGTCAGCGCGGGCTATCCAGCAGCTGCGTCAGGTCCTGGGTCGGCCGTTGCGGACGCGGCCTGGCTTGCACCGGGAGCGTTGTCCTGAACTGGTTCCGCGGGTGGCAGGAGCAGCGGGATACCGTCCTCGATGGCATAGCGGACTTTGCCGCCGGAGGGGCCATCCGCCGTCGAAACGAGCTCATCGCCTTCCTGGACCAGTGACGAGTGGGTCACCGGGCATCGCAGGATGGACAACAGCTCGGGGCTGACCTTTGGCATAAAACGAGGCTCCCTGCTTTGGCGCGCCAAGGCGCCGGTTCACGGACGAATGTGCAGGTCCAAGCCTACAGCCCACAGACAGCCGCCTGCGGTGGATGAAGCGGCTCGCCTAGCTTGGCTCGCGAAGCACCCTGAGGTGTCCCCGGCGGGTGCCTTCGACAGGCGGCACGATGTCCAGGGAAGCCCGGTCCGCGCGGCGCTGCACGATGGGCGATGGCGCCTCCTGCGCCGAGGCGGCCTCGCGGACTGCGTTCGCCAGCGCAAGCAGGTCATCGGGCCCCGGCTCCGGAGGCGTTGCGGGCATGGCAAGTCGAAGGACTTCCCATCCCCTGGGCACGGTGAGGGACTCGGCGTGCTGGGCGCAAAGGTCGTAGGAGTGTGGTTCAGCGTACGTGGCCAAGGGGCCGAGCACTGCGGTGGATTCGGCGTACACGTACGTCAACGTCGCCACTGCGGACTGGCGGCACGCTGACCTGGAACACTTGCGAATGACTCCCACAGCATCCCAGAATAGCGGCACCAATGGGCCCTGCCCTGCATTGACGGAGGCGCCGCGCGGTAGGCACCCTTCACCGTTGAGCCCCGTACGAAGACACAAGTCGTCTGGTGGACGTTATGTCGCGTTGGCTGTCTGCCGGGTCTAGAGTCAATATATGCAGGCAAAGCACCATGGCCCTGACTCCCAGGGAAGTCCAGGATTCACCATCCATCTGGGCGCCGGAAACGGAGAAGGCGGGGGTTCGGCAACGCCACGGGGCTTCCGGCAACGCAGGAGGAACCGGCATGGCCGGGGACTGCGCGGCGAAATCATGCTCCCTAACGTTCCTGGGCACCGCACGCGATCCGAGCGCTTTGACGACCTGGTCCTTGATTCGGCCGAGCGGCTTCACGATATGTGGGACAAGCAGTTGGACGGAGTGTCGTTCGCTGTGGACGAGATCCCGCCCAATCTGGAGCAACTCGTTGCCCAAGGCTCGCCCGCTCCCCTGGGCGCCTACACCCCAGCCACCGGGACTGAGCCGCCCACCATCACGGTGTTCCGCAGGGTGGTGGAACAATCCGCAGGCAGTCCGGAAGAGCTCCCGGACCTGGTCCATGACGTTGTTGTGGAGTACACCGCGGAGATGTTGCGCGTAGCTCCCGAAACCCTGGACCCCGTGTACCGCCGGCGCTACCAGTAGCAGCTCGGCAAAAAGGTCAGTAGCCCAGCACTACAGGGACTTTTTCCTGTCCTGCCGCTCCTGGCTGAATGGCGGCCACAGCGATGTCGTTGCGACCATCCCTGCCCAGAACCACGGCGCCGTAAGCCGGGTCACCTGCGGCGGACACCACATAGCCGACCACGGCGGCACCCTCCACCTTGTCCGGCACCTTGACTGTCGCCGTCGTGCCACCCGAAATATCGAGGGTGTCCGCCTTGCGGACGGCGCCGTCAGCGGTTATGGGCGAAAGGCTGATCTTGGCCCGCCCATCCGGCGCTCCGAACCTCAACTGGGCCTCGGCCCCCTGAGGAACGGCCACAACGTGCTGGCTGCCCAGCCGAACCGCGGCCGGCGACCAGGCGAAGTCCAGCGGATCCTCTGCCTTGTTGCCCTTAGTGACGCGGACGGACGCGATTATTGCGACGTCGGAGGACGCCGTCACTGTGTATGAACCTGCCGGAACACCCGTCAACGGGACCTGCGTAACGGAGCCGCCCTTCGCGGTCACCACGCCGCCGCCGGGCAGGCTCTTTTGGCCATTGTTTCCAGAGAGCTTGACCTGCACGACGGCGTCTGCCGCGCCGGGTACGGCGATCTGCAGCACCGGTACGGCATCCTGGAATCCGGATTTGGAGCCCAGCGATCCGGTGTCCGAGATCTCCACGCCTGTCATGTTCTGCCGCACAGACGGCGGCGACCCCGGGGACAGGAAGTCGACGCCGCCGGGAGTCAGCCCGCGGAGCGTACTCTGCTGTATAGTGCCGGCAACCGGCCCGCCAACGCTTCGGACATGCACAGCCAGGGATGGCTCTCCGGCTGCCAGTCCAGCGAGGACAACAGAACGTGTGGTGCCGGGTGACACCAGGAGCCCGCGACTTCCGGCGGCCTGGACCTGGCCCTTGGAGCCATAGAGGTCAAGGCTCACGGTGGCGGGCGTCCCGGAAGCGTTCTTGAGGTCCAGGACAGCGGCCCGGCCAACTGTTGTGTCAGCCCCCACGATCCAGAAGTCGTTGGCGGGAGCCTGGCACGCGGCGGCCGCCGTGCCGCGAAGGTCACCGTCTGTGGCGCCGTAGTGCATCAGCGCAGCCATGGCGGGCTGCTGGTTCCCGAGGGCCTCGGCAACCACCACATCCGTAGCGCTGACTGGCCGCTGGGCAACAACGCCTGCCTTCAAGGCGGGTGCGCCGGCCACAGGCGTGGCGGTGGAAGCTGGCGGTTTCGAGATTTCCGCCTCCTGCTGGCCGGCCAAGGAAGTGATACGGCTACCGGGCAAGGCGCCTTCCTTGCCGCTCAGTACAACGGCGTTGAGGAAGCTCTTTGCGCTGCCTGAGACCGGCGAGAACTGGGGATCCGTTCCCACCGGGGTGCCTTCCAGCAACCTGGCAGGTTCGGTGCACACTGCAGTGGCGCGCCCGGCGGGAACATCGGCCAGTGGAAGGTCCAGTACGCGTTCACTCGTAGGACCCGGAAGCGATCCTGACGCGGCCACTGCCCCCGCGGCGGCCGCCAACACGGCCACAGCGGACAGTATGCCGGCCATGGCGCCCAACCGTTTGCGCAGGCGCCCCGCGGCTACACGCGCATTAGACATGGCTGTACTCCTTACGAAGGGCACTTTCATCCCTCGTCAAAGCTGTAGGGCGGCGCCCGGCGGGCAGCGGAATGGCCAGCAGCAGGGTCAACCCAATCACTACTGCCTGCGCGATACCGAGCCATGGCTCGCCAGTTGCAACGTAACGGATTTCAAGGTGTCCACCGCCAGCGGGGAGCGTGAAGGCCTGGGCCCAGGACGACGTTGTCGCCGTCAACCGGCGACCGTCAACCCACGCGGTCCAGGCGGGATCAGCCCTTTCGGCCAGGACCACCAAGCGCCCTTCCGCACCCGCCGGGACGTCGGCGTCGATGTTGACTGGCCCCGATCCCAACGAAGCAACAGTGGCTCCTGCGGCGTCCACCACGCGGGCTCGGTGCGCTGTGTCAGACTGGCCGCCATCCGTTGCGGCCGTAGGTGCCACGCGCCACAACCATCCGGCGTCGGTTTGTCCAACCGCCACTAAACCCGGCACCGCGTCAATCCGGCTTGCAGTCAGCTGCGCAGCACTGTCCGAGTTTCGAAGGACCACGAAGCCCGCGCCGAGAAGCTCGAGATCGGCCCGCGGGTCCACGCCAGTGGAGGCTGCAATGGTTGCCACCACCCGACGCATGGACGCGGCGGGGGCATCGTCGTTGCCCAGCTGTTCCTCGCCGGGTGCCCCGAGGATGCCACGGGCCGCGGCAACCGCCGAGAGGCCGTCCAGCGTGGTGCCCGATCCCCTGACCAGCGACGCTGTGTAGTCGCCGTTTTCACCCGCCGTGATGACGAGCGCCCGGCTCTGTTCGGGACCTTGGCCGCGGTCCGCGGCAGTGGCAGGCAAGGAGCGCTGCGGGGCAGGAGCAACCAGGCGGCCAGCGCCAAGCTGAGCTTTCGAGTCCGCTGATGCGGCCTGAGAACTGTTGCCGGCCCCAGCCGCGCTATCGCCGCTGTCGGCCCCATTGCCATCGCCTGCCGCGGCGCCATCCGACGCCTGCGCTTGTCCGGATTGGGACGCCGCGCGGGCCGGGACCAGATTTCCGGTGCTCCAGGCGGCGAGGCCCGCCAGCGGCCCTATGGCCAGCGCGACGGCGGCAAGGGTGGAAACGCTCCTCAGAACCACGGTGCGGGCCCGGCTGGTGCGCTGCGCTGCTGCCGCGGCCTGGAGCCGGTCTGCTCCCATGAGTGCCGCTACCAGGAACGCAAATACCGCAGCAGAAACCGCCGGCCCGATATAGGGCGACACGAGGCGGTTACCGTCGGCCGCCGTCGTCACATGGCCTGCCAGCCAGCCGGTAGCCAGCAACACGGTGCCCGCCACCCACAGGAATCGGACAAGGCGCGTGCGGCGGCTCGGGACAAACAACGCCGCGAGGGCCAGGACCAGCATTGGCGCGCCAATCACCAATGACAGCACCAGGGCCCAAGGGCCAGTGGCAGGGCCAAAGAAGGACAGGCCTGCCAGCCCGCCGTCGGCATCAAAGCGCAACGGCTGCCCCAGGAACTGCTGCCAGAGCGGTGCAGGATCGCTGCCGAGGGGCAGGCCCGGATCGCCCAGGAGGGCGCGCGGCCGGTCGATAACCGTAACTGCCAGCGGGACGAACAAAGCCACGCTGGGCAGCACGGACCACCAGACAGTGCGCCCCCGTCGGCCCAAAAGCAGGCCCGCGGCGGCCACAAGAAGCAAGGATGGAGCGAGCAGGAACGGTGCCGAGGCCGTCACCACAGCGAGGGCCAGGCCCGCTGCCGCCGCGGCGGTCCATGAGGGTGTGCCGTTGACGCCGGGCTTTGTGGGGACTTGTGTGGCCTCAAACGAGTCCTGGGCTGTTGCGGTGCTCGGGCCAGGGTCGACAGGGCGGTGGCCTGGCGCGTAAGCACCGGTCCCAACGGCTGAACCGGTGGCTCGCAGAAGTGCAAGGAAGACCAACGGGATCATCACGTGGGCTACGAGTGCGCCAACGCGGCCCTGGTTCAGCGCGATCTGAAGCGCCGGAGCTCCCGCCCAAACAAGTGCGGCCAGGAACCTGTTGCGTCTGCGTGAAGTGACCGCAGCGGCAGCGAACCACGCGGCGAGAGCGGCCAGCGGCATAGCCAGGAACAGCAACCAGACCATGGCAGCGTTGCCGTTTCCTCCGCCCAGCATCGACATGACCCAGAGGACGTAGTCGAACGGATCCCCGTGTCCCGGTGCGCCGACTCCAAGACGCTGCCACCACGCTGCGGCGTTGTCCCATATGGCGCCAGGCGCGGTTGACAGGGGCAGCAGCGCACCGCCCGCAACGCCGTCGGCCCGGAAGAGATTGAGTTGGCCCACTATCGATGCCGCAACGGCGATCAGGCCTGCGGCCACGAGCCCGGTGCCGATCCAGCCACGCTCGTTAGTGGCCAGTGCGGCAAAATCATCGTTGGAGTCGCCGCTGGGCTCCTCGGCAGGGGCGTGGGTGGACCACGTGTGAAGGCCATATGGGGAGATTCCGTAGTCTCCGATGGCCTCCATCAGGGAACGCCGGTGCGCCCAAACGTCACGACGCGACGTTTGCAGACCCCGGATGACTCCCCGGCGAAGCTTTCGTGTCCGGGCAGCGGTCCTCCTGGCCTTGTAGATCGCCAGTGGCCGCCCCAAGGCAGCCAGGGTTGCGCCAAGCTGGGCGACACCGTGGCCTGGGTCCTTCGCGATGACGCTCAGGAGGAGGGTGAAGAGGCTCCCCAACAGCGCACCAAACCACTGAAGGGGAACGGCCCACCAGGCCGCATGCTTGAGCCGCAGATGGACCTGGGCCTTGCGAGCGGCGAGCGGGTTGCCCAGCGCATGCGGACGATCCACGGGGTGGAACATCCTCGCGGAGGGGACCACAACCACCCTGTTCCCGGCCAGCCGGTTCCGCCAGCAGAAATCAACGTCGTCCCCTGTGCCCGGAAGCGCGGGATCGAAACCATCCAGTTGGTCCCAGACATCGCGGCGGACCAGCATTCCGGCAGAGTTCACCGCGAACATGTCAGTCCGGCCGTCGTATTGCCCCTGGTCCAGCTCGTCAGCCTCGATAAGTGTCAACCGCTCGGCCCACCAACTCGTGGACAGCCCCACATCCACCAGGTGGCGCGGGTTCTTCCGATCAAGCAGCTTGCAACCTGCAACCGTTACCGAGGGAGCACGTTCCACGGCGTGGAGCAACTCGGCCAGGGCCTCCGGCGCAGGAGCTGAGTCGTCGTGCAGCAGCCAGATCCATTCTTGGCCGGTGTCGCGATCGGAACTGCCACCAAGATTCGGGTCCGCCGAGTCATGATCAGTGTGTGGGGTTTCCAAGGCCCGCAGGCCCTCCTTGACCGCCGCACCAAATCCGGGGCGTCCGCCGTCGATCTTGGTTACGGCACCAGAGCCGAATGCGGCCTCAAGAAGACGCAGCGAATTGTCCTTGGAACCGGTGTCAACGCCAATGGCCGCGTCCACCGGACGCGTCTGGTCCTCCAGCCCCGCGAGCGTCCTGGGGAGGTAGCTGCCGCCGTTGTGGGCAACCACGACGGCGGTAACATGTGCTTCTGCGGAAATCAGACAGCTCGCTTCCTCAGCCGGCGCCGCTCGCGCTCGGACAGTCCGCCCCAAATACCGAACCGCTCATCATTGGCGAGCGCGTACTCAAGGCACTGGGAACGAACGTTGCACGCCCCGCAGACCTTCTTGGCGTCCCTCGTGGAACCACCCTTCTCCGGGAAGAAGGCCTCCGGATCTGTCTGGGCGCAAAGGGCGTCTGTCTGCCAGCCAAGCTCGCCCTCGTCGTCAAAGTCCTGAGTCTTCGGCAGCCCGATCCAGACGGGCTGGGCCAGTCCAGTGAAGGATCCCGAGTCGTCGTCATCGACGTCGTCGTCCTCATGTTCCGGCAGCAAGGCTTCATGGGCCGCCAGAAATGCCGTGGCTTGGTCTTCTAGTGATTCATGGGCGGCCTGGTCAAACCTATTGGCCGCCTCCGGGTCCGCCGGATCGACATACCAGTCCCCCGGCACGCCTCGGCCCAGATAAGCCGACGCTGCCCCTACTGCTACTTCATCTTCCTGGATACGCACTGCATGCCCCATGGCGTCCCTCCTGATGTTGCAGCCGCCGCTTGATACTCCGGGAACTCCCCCGATCCATGAGCAACGGCTTCCGATATCTAATTACACGTGTGTAACTACAACCGCGTCAAGCCGCGCCGGGATAATAATCACCACATCTGCCAAACTCATGTCACGCCACGCCCGAGAGTTGGGGCACCGGAAACCGGATACCCCGCAATCCCCTCGAACAACCGGGATCACGCTGTCGGTTACTGGATCTTTTTCCCTGAAATACGGGCAGATCGAGGTGGGGCGCCCGTCCATTCAAGCAGTTGGGTGCGTTATGAAAAGTGATAAAAATCACGTTCCGCGGAGCCGTCATGAAGCGTGCGTGGCAAGATGTAGCCATGAGCACCCCGGCGATGAACCTTATGACTGCGCTGCGTTCCGGTCACTCCACTTCTCCGCGATTGACCTGGTACGGACCGGATTCAGAGCGCGTGGAGCTCTCAGGCAGGGTGCTGGACAACTGGGTGGCTAAAACCAGCAATTTCCTCCAGGACGAGCTGGACGCCCGCCCGGGCACTCGTTTGCGCCTCGACCTGCCAGCACACTGGAAGTCGCTTGTCTGGGCCCTTGCAGCATGGCAGTTGGGCATGGAAGTTGTGTTGGACGACGGCGACGCAGAGCTTTTGGTGACAGACAACCCCGACGGCGGCAGCGGCTTTGACGCTGTGGTGGCAGTACCGCTCGCGGCACTTGCGATGAAGTGGCCGGGCGACCTCCCGGCCGGCGTTCTGGACTACGCCGCGGAGGTGCGACTCCACGGGGACGTCTTTATGGCCCATGAAGAGCCCGACGGCGGCCTGGCCGCCATCAGTGGGGGCTCTGCCCCACATAGCCACAGCGAGCTTCTGGATTCCTTTGCCGACACCCTGGAGGGCGGTGTCAGGCTGCTGGTGAGGGCTTCCGAAGGACTCGAAGCAGCCCTGTCACACGCACTTGGCGCGTGGAAGGAAGATGGTTCTGTGGTTCTGGTGCACGCCGACGTTGAAGTCAGCCAGCACCTGCTGGAAAACGAGCGGGTCAGCGGCCCGGCGTCGTAACGCTTTCCCCGGTGTTCCCGGGACCATCGTCTTCGGAGACTCCAACCGACGCGGGCACTCCGGCCGCAGTGGGGATCCGGTTGTTGGACAGCGCCTGGGCCTTTGCCTTGTGGTGAAGTTCCAGGATCTCGTGGTCGTGCGAGAACTCCGGCTCTTCGTCCAGTTCCTTGTTGAACACCAGGAAGCGGTAGGCGAAGAAGCGGACGACTGTGGCCACGAGAATGCCAACCACACCGGCCGAGAACAGGATGTTCTTGTCCGTGATTTCAAGCCCGTACTTCGCCAGTGCGGTAAGTCCGGTGGAAATCGCGATACCGATGCCGTTGATGATCACGAACATCACGAATTCGCGCACGATGTTGTCCTGGCGGCGGTGCCGGAAGGTCCAAAAACGGTTCGCGACCCAGGAGAAGACCGTGGCCACGGTTGCACCGACAAAACGGGCTTTGGCCTCGCTGTCGGACATCGGGCCGTGCATCAGGAAGTACGTCAGGCCGTTGTCAATGACGAACGCCACACCACCCACAGCACCGAACTTGGCTACCTCGCGCCAGAAAAGTGACGCAAGTCCGCGGATACGATCTGTAAGTGTTGTAATCATGACCCTCCAAGGCCGGTGGACATCAGGGCCGATGGGCCGAGTACCCATTTTAGCCCGCTTTCCTTGGAGTCTGCCGTGAATTGGGCATTGATAAGGCTCACACCGGGCTCGACCGCAACCCGGAGACGCCCCCGGAAGAGGCAAAAATCAGGCATCCGGACGCCCTTTCGGTAGTCTGAACCTTGTGACTTTTCCTGTAATCGGCGTGGTTGGCGGCGGCCAACTGGCGCGCATGATGGCTCCTGCGGCCACAGCACTTGGTTTCGAACTCCGCGTACTCGCCGAGGGCGAGGACGTTTCGGCTGTCCAGGCCGTTCCTACCGCCCCGGTGGGCGACTACCGCGATTTGGACGAACTTCTGGAGTTCTCCAAGGGTCTTGACGTTATGACGTTCGACCACGAGCACGTCCCCACTGAGCACCTCCGCGCCCTCATCGATGCGGGTGTCAATGTCCAGCCCGGACCGGATGCACTGGTACACGCCCAGGACAAGCTGGTGATGCGTGCAGCGATTGACCGTTTGGGCCTGCCGAACCCAGAGTGGGCTGCAGTGCATTCCGTTGCCGAACTGGTGACCTTCGGGGACCGCATCGGTTGGCCCGTGGTGCTGAAGACTCCCCGGGGAGGCTACGACGGCAAGGGCGTGCGCATCGTCCGCTCCGCCGAAGACGCGGCCGATACTGCCGACTGGTTTGAAGCCATGAGCCCACTGCTGGCCGAGGCCAAGGTCGAGTTCACCCGCGAACTGTCAGCACTAGTGGCGCGCACTCCGAGCGGGGAATCCAGGGCCTGGCCTGTTGTGCACACCATCCAGGTGGACGGTGTCTGTGACGAGGTCATCGCCCCGGCCCAGGAGATCCCACTGGAGGTGGCCGCAGCCGCAGAGGAAGCGGCGCTCCGCATCGCCAACGAACTCGGTGTCACAGGTGTTATGGCCGCAGAACTCTTTGAAACACCCGGGGTAGGCGCGGGCTTCCTCATCAACGAACTGGCAATGAGGCCCCACAACACTGGCCACTGGACCCAGGACGGCTCGGTGACCAGCCAGTTTGAACAGCACCTCCGCGCCGTCCTTGACCTGCCACTCGGTGCTACGGACGCCTTGGGGCCGGTGGTGATCATGAAGAACTTCCTGGGCGGCGAAAACCAGGACCTCTTCTCCGCATACCCCCAGGCGCTGGCGTACGAGCCGGCAGCCAAGATCCATTGCTACGGGAAATCCGTGCGTCCCGGCCGGAAGATCGGCCACGTCAACCTGGTGGGCGCATCCGCCAAGGACGTTGCCACGCTCCGCCAGCGCGCCACCGCCGTGGCGGACACCATCCGCGACGGCCGCCTGCCCTCCAACGCCACTGCCACACCGTCACCGGCCGCCGCAGGCGCCACCACAGAGGAGACTGAATGACCGTCGAGAGCACCGAAGCACCGATCGTAGGCCTCGTTATGGGCTCGGACTCGGACTGGCCCGTTATGGAAGCCGCCGCAGAGGCCCTCGCTGAGTTCGACATCCCCTTCGAAGCCGACGTCGTCTCAGCGCACCGGATGCCCACGGAGATGATCCGCTACGGTCAGACAGCCCACCAGCGCGGCCTGCGCGTCATCATCGCAGGAGCGGGCGGAGCCGCCCACCTGCCCGGCATGCTGGCTTCCGTCACGCCGCTGCCGGTCATTGGTGTGCCGGTCCCCCTCAAGACCCTGGACGGGATGGATTCGCTTCTGTCCATCGTGCAGATGCCAGCCGGTGTTCCGGTTGCGACGGTGAGCATAGCGGGTGCCCGCAACGCCGGCCTGCTGGCCGTTCGAATGCTGGCTTCCGGCACCGATCTCCTGGCCGAACGGTTGCGGACGGACCTCGTGGAGTTCGCCAAGGAACTGAATGACGTGGCCACCAAGAAGGGCGCTAACCTTCGGCACAAAGTGAGTGAGGTGTTCTCCCGAGAGAACACAGCGCGAGGCAGCCTCTAGGTCCGCGAATGTCCACCAGGAACCTCGCCCCGCAGGACTCCCGGCCGGTCATGACTGATCCGGTCCGTTACCCCGCCAGCGCAACGGCACCCGTCAGGACGAAGAGAGCCTTTGTCCTGATCCTGCTTACCCTGTTTGTTCCGGGCAGTGCCCAGATTGTGTCAGGGGACCGGAAACTGGGCAGGATAGCCCTCCGCGTAACGCTGGGGTGCTGGATCCTCGTCGTGGCGGCGCTCCTCTTGGCGGTACTTAATCGGACCGTACTGCTGAGCCTCGTGACGCACCCGATTTCATCCCTGGTCCTCATCGTCCTCCTGGTGGCGTTGGCCATTGGATGGGCGGCGCTGTTCGTCAACACCCTGCGCCTCATCCGTCCAGTCATGCTTGCCCCGGGAATGCGCCCCATCGTCATTGTGGCCCTGGTGATCGCCATGGTGCTGAGTTCGGGCTCACTGGGGTATGCCGCCTACCTCATCAACGTCGGGCGCAACGCCATCGGCAGCATCTTCGGCTCCGGTCCCGCCATCGACCCCGTGGATGGACGCTACAACTTCCTCCTGATGGGCGGGGACGCCGGCGACGACCGAACGGGGCGCCGTCCGGATAGCCTGTCCGTGATTAGCGTTGACGCGAATACGGGCAAGAGCGCCATCATCTCGATTCCCAGGAACCTGCAGAACGCGCAGTTCTCCGAGGATTCACCGATGCGCAAGGTGTACCCCGATGGCTACGACTGCGGCAACGACTGCCTCATCAACGCCATCAACACCGACGTCACCAACAACCACAAGGACCTTTACCCCGGGGTCGAGGATCCCGGGGCGCAGGCCACGCTGGAGGCCGTCTCCGGAACCCTCGGCATCAAGGTACAGGCCTACATCCTTGTGGACATGGACGGCTTCGCCAAACTGATCGACGCCATGGGCGGCATCCGCATCAAGGGCGGTGGCTGGGTTCCAATCAGCGGCCCCGTAATTGACGAAGCAACGGGCATCCACGGCATGCCCGACGGCTGGATCCCGGCAGGCGAGCAGAACCTGAACGGTTTCCACGCGCTCTGGTACGCCAGGTCCCGCGAATTCGTTGACGACTATGCCCGTATCCAGCGTCAGCAATGCGTCCAACAGGCAATGCTCCAACAACTCGACCCCGCCAAACTGCTGACCAAGTTCGAGGACATCGCCAACGCCGGAACCAAGATCGTGGAATCCAACATTTCCTCGGCCCAGCTAGGCAGCTTCGTGGACCTCGCCATCAAGTCCAAGGGGCAGCCGGTTTCCCGGCTGACCATCGGGCCACCCGACTTCGACGCGTCGTTCTCCACGGTGCCGGACTTCGACGTTATTCATCAGCGTGTCCAGGAACTCTTCAAATCCCAATCGCCGTCGCCCAAGGCAGCGCCGGCCGTGCCGTCCAGCCCCGTGGTAACTGACGACGGCGGCACGACGGGAGGAAATGCAGGTGTCTCCGGTGCGCAGCTCAGCGCGTCAGGGAATGTGGCAGCTGCCAATGGCTCCCGCACACCGCTGGAAGCTACCCCGACGCCGACACCCAGCGACTTCACGCCCGTCACGACCACCCCGGACGGACGGCCGATCACTGTCGAACTGCTCAACGGCTACAAGGCCGCTGGCAATGAGCAAGCCATCCGTGACCTCGTGGCCACCAACGGCCAGTGCCGACCCGCCTGAAGTGAGTAAAACTTCCCCCGCCAACCGGCGGAGAAGGAACCGAACAGTACTAACCAGCCTCGAAGATCTTCGACACCGAGCCTCTATCGACAAGGACCCTTGCCGTGTACCTGCTTGAGAATGTGATGCGCCCCTATGCCTGGGGTTCGACGACGGCGATCGCCGGGCTTCTTGGCCGACGTGCCTCCGGCCGCCCCGAGGCCGAGCTTTGGATCGGGGCACACCCTGATTCCCCGTCAGAAGCCCAAACCTCCGACGGCGGTTCCGCCAGGCTGGATGGCCTGATCGCGCAGGACCCAGAGCATTACCTGGGCAGCGCGAGTTTGCAGGAATTTGGTCCCCGCCTACCGTTCCTGACCAAGATCCTGGCAGCAGCTCAACCCCTGTCGCTCCAGGTTCACCCGAGCCTCGAGCAGGCACGGGAGGGCTTCGCTCGGGAAAACGCGGCGGGCGTCGCAGCGGATTCAACCGAACGGAATTACCGGGATGACAACCACAAGCCGGAGATGCTTTTCGCCCTCACCACTTTTCAGGCGCTTTGCGGCTTCAAGCCCGCTACGGTGTCCAGCCAGGTATTTGCACACATCATTTCCTTCCTGGAGCTCGCGGGCTTGGACGTGCCCAAGGTACTGCGCTCAGTCTTGGAGGACCTCTCCGCCGATGACGAGGAAACAGCACTGCGCTCGGCATTCACGCGGCTCATCAACGGCGGTGATGAGGTTTCCGCTGCGACGGAACACGTTACCGCCGCGCTACGCTCTGGCGCGCCCCTTGGTGGATTCGAAACGGAACTGACCACGGCCCTGATGCTCGACGGCTTCTACCCCGGCGACCCTGGGGTCCTCATTTCCCTGCTGCTCAACGTAGTCTCCCTGGAGCCGGGTGAAGCCATCTACCTGCCGGCCGGCAACGTGCACGCCTACATCAGCGGCCTGGGTGTTGAAGTGATGGCGGCATCGGACAACGTGCTGCGCGGCGGACTGACGCCGAAGCACATTGACGTTCCGGAGCTGCTGAAAACCATTCAATTCGCGTCATTGGGCGTCCCGATGATCGAAGCGACGGAGACGATCCTGGGTCAGGAGCTGTACAAGCCACCTTTCAAAGAGTTCCAGTTACAGCGCATTGAACTAAAGCCGGGTGCGGAACCAATGCCGCTCGCCCAAACGGGTCCCGCCGTCGTTATTGTGACAGCAGGGTCTGTAGTTCTGGATTCTCCGAAGAGCGACCTCCCGCTGAGCCGCGGCGACAGCGCGTTTATCCCTGCAAGCGAGGAACCCGTGAACGTCCACCTGGCCGCTGGCGCTTCGGGCACCAGCATCGCATTCGCCGTGACCACCGCATTGGGAGCCTGATCTGTGGAGTTTTTCCTGCAAACCCCGGCCTGGGCGAAGTTTCAGCGGTCCCTGGGCCGGCGGGTCCACGAGCTCTCCGGCGACGGTTGGAGTGCCCTGGCTATTGAAGAAAAGAACCCGGCCGGCACTGTGCTTTACGCGCCGTATGGACCCGTGGCTCCCTCCGCGGAAGCCTTTGACGCGGCCATAGCGGAACTGACAGATGTGGCCAGGCGGATCGGCGCCGTATGCCTCAGGATTGAACCCGTCGGCCTCGACCCCGCCGAGGCACACACTCTGCTCCGTTCCCGCGGACTCCGGCCTGCCCCGGCCAACCTCCAGCCGGAGCTTAGCTGGGTGGTGGATTTGGATGGCGACTTCAAAGATGTCCTGGCGGACATGAAGCCCACCAACCGCAACCTCTACCGGAATATCCACAAAAAGGGCGTGACCTTCCGCGCCACGCAGGACCCCGCCGAGATCTCTGTGCTTCTGGAATTCCTGCACCAGACAGCTGCCCGCAATGGTTTCAAGCCGCAGAGCGACGAGTACCTGACTGCGGTGGCGAGGTCCCTGATGCCGACAGGGGCAGCAACGCTGTTCATCGCTGAGCTGGAAGGCACCGCCATCGCGGCGGCACTGGCCTACGATTCGGCGGACACCCGCACCTACGCGCACGCCGCCTTGGACGACTCGCACCGGAAGCTCAGCGCAGGCATCCCGCTCCTGGTGACACTGATGGCCGACGCCCACCAAAAAGGCCTCAAGCACGTAGACCTCTGGGGCATAGCCCCCGATGACCAGCCGGACCACAAATGGGCGGGCTTCACAGCCTTCAAAAAATCCTTCGGAGGCCACGAAGTCCGCTACCCCGGAACCTGGGACCTCCCGGTCAGGAAGACCCGCTACAGGGCCTACGAGGTGGCCAGGAAGGCCTACCAGCTTGCAAAGAAAGCCGCGCCGCTAGCACGCAAAGCCAAGGAATCAGCCAACAAGCTCAGAAAGAGCCGGGGCTAAAGCCCTCTCCCTCCCCCACGCACCTCGCAAACAAGGGTGCCCTTGGCGGAATGTTGCAGCCAGCAACCCTCACAAGGTTCCGGATATGGCAAAGGGCGACAGTGTCGCGAAAGCGGCGTCAAAATCGACGAGGAACGAGGAGATAGCCGCCGAGCGATGCTGTCGCCCTTTGCACCCAAGGCGCCACGGCACCTTGGGTTGGGGTTGGGGGGTTGGGGTTGGGTTTACTTACGAGCCCAGTTCTCCCATTTGCTTGCCAGGTGCTCTGCATCTACGAAGCGGACCGTGCCGGACTTGGAGCGCATCACGATGGACTGCGTCATTACGCGGTCCTTCTGGTAGCGCACGCCGCGGAGCAGGTCGCCGTCGGTGATGCCGGTGGCGGCGAAGTAGCAGTTGTCACTGGTGACCAGGTCGTTGGTGGACAGGATCCGGTCCAGGTCGTGGCCCGCATCGATGGCCTTCTGCTTCTCTTCGTCGCTGGTGGGCCACAGGCGGCCCTGGATAACGCCGCCAAGGGACTTGATGGCGCAGGCCGCCACGATGCCTTCGGGCGTTCCACCGATACCCATGAGGGCGTCTACGCCGGTGCCGCTGCGGGCAGCCGCGATGGCGCCAGCGACGTCGCCGTCCATGATGAATTTGGTGCGGGCGCCGGCTTCGCGGATTTCCTCCACCAGCGGGCGGTGGCGGTCGCGGTCCAGGATCACGACGTTGAGCTGGTTGACCTTGACGCCCTTGGCTTTGGCGATGAGGTGCAGGTTCTGCTTGACGGGCAGTCGAAGGTCCACCATGTCCGCCGCTTCTGGACCGGTGACCAGCTTCTCCATGTAGAAGACGGCGGACGGGTCGAACATGGAACCGCGTTCGGCAACGGCCAGGACAGCCAAGGCGTTGTTGATACCCAGGGCGGTAAGGCGGGTTCCGTCGATGGGGTCGACGGCGACGTCACACTCGGGTCCGGTGCCGTCACCAACCTGCTCACCGTTGAAGAGCATGGGAGCCTCGTCCTTTTCGCCTTCGCCGATAACAACGACGCCGTTGAAGTGGACGGTGTGGAGGAAAGAACGCATGGCGTCGACGGCGGCGCCGTCTGCCTTGTTCTTGTCTCCGAAACCAACCCAGTGGCCGCCTGCGATGGCGGCAGCTTCCGTCACGCGGACGAGTTCAAGTGCGAGGTTACGGTCTGGTTCATCGACGCCGACAGCGAGCGAGGGCGAAATGGTGGAGTACTGCTGGGTCATTGGCTCTGGAGACACGTGAACCTCTTCTTCGAGTGACGATTCATGGGACCAGGACCGGCCATGGTTGGCCGGGATGATTCCTCTACCCATGATCATAGTCGGAGCGTGACAGACCGGTCTTGGGATGACCACCAGCCGGAACGACCTTGTGGGTGCACAGCGAATGTGTGTTCGGTGCGCGGATAAGGGACTATTGAGTAGTGAGTAACACGCAGGACACATCCAAGCCGGGCACCACAAGTGCCCATACCGCTGCCTCTGCAGGCAGCAATGAGCAGGCGCCCATCAAGCCTGTCCTCAGTCCCAAGGCGGCCAAGCGGGCGAACGCCTCGGTCATAGGCATGGTGCTTGCCCTGCTGGTCTGCGTCCTTGCTTTCCTGCCGGTTGTCCTGATGAACCCGTCACCGAAAACCGACGGGTACCGGCCGAACATCAATGTCTCCGCCGTCGCCGCGAACGCCGCCGATGTGGCGGGATTCACACCTGTGGCCCCGGAAACGGGCGACACATTCAGTCCCAATTACGCCCGCTGGGAGTCTGGCAGCGGTAGCGGAGTCCCTACTTGGGAAGTTGGCTACCTCACGCGGAAGCAGGACTTTATTGGGCTCATCCAGACGCGCCAGGCAAATCCCACGTGGCTCCTGCAGAAGACCAACAACGCTCCCGTCACGGGCAAGCGCTCGGCCGGTGGGCATGATTGGGAGCTCCGGGACAACGGCAAGAACCACAGCATGATCCTCGAGTACCGGGGAACTACCGTCATCCTGACCGGCACGGCGGGACTCGACGAATTCGCCACCCTGGCTGCCGCCGTCGTGAAGTCCATGGACGCTGCCCCGCCGGCGACGCCGAAGCCCTCCGCAACACTTTCGTAGTCTGCAACAGCGGCACATAAAGTAAGTAGGGTGGCTACCTACCTGACCCCCGCCCTTGCTTGGCGCCGTCTACGCGACGGCAATGAACGATTTATCTCCGGCAAGTCCCTGCACCCAAACCAGGACGCATCCCGCCGGTCCTCGCTCGTGGAAGGGCAAAACCCTTTCGCCGTCATCTTCGGTTGCTCGGATTCCCGGCTCGCCGCAGAAATCATTTTTGACCTTGGCCTGGGCGACGCCTTCGTTGTCCGCACGGCCGGCCAGGTCATCGACGACGCCGTCCTGGGCTCGCTCGAATACAGCATCAGCGAACTGCACGTACCCCTCATCGTGATCCTGGGGCATGACAGCTGCGGCGCCGTCAGCGCCACAAAGAATGCGGTCGAAGCCGGAGCCATGCCGACGGGCTTCATCCGGGACCTCGTGGAGCGCATTACGCCGTCCGTCCTGACCTCACTGCGCAAGGACGACAAGGCGGACGTCAACGACATGGTGGTGGAGCACGTCAAGCAAACGGCTACACGCCTCGCAGACACTTCCCGTGTGATTTCGGACGCAATCGAGGACGGTCGGACAGCCGTTGTTGGGCTGTCGTACAAGCTTGGTGAAGGCCGTGCGGAGCTTGTTGCCGGGATTGGCCAGATCTAAACCGGTACCCGCCGGTGTTGTCCGCCGGCGGTTTTCCATCCCCCGTAGCATGCCAAAGAGTTTTCGCCAGTGGACGCAGGCCGCCATAAGCTAGCCCCATGACTTCCACTGCTGAGTTCCGCATTGAACACGACACCATGGGTGAGGTTCGCGTCCCCGCGAACGCCCTGTACCGCGCACAGACGCAGCGCGCCGTGGAGAACTTCCCGATTTCCGGCAAGACCCTCGAACGCGCGCACATCGAGGCGCTGGCCCGCGTCAAGAAGGCCGCAGCACTGGCAAACGCTGAACTAGGTGTGCTCGACGGTGAGCTTGCCGAGGCCATTGCCAATGCTGCGGACGAGGTCGCAACCGGAAAGTACGACGGCGACTTTCCGATTGACGTTTTCCAGACCGGTTCGGGTACCTCGTCCAACATGAACACCAACGAGGTCATCGCGGAGCTCGCCACCCGTGCACTGGCCTCCGCCGGGAGTGACAAGGTTGTCCACCCGAACGACCATGTCAACGCCTCCCAGTCCTCCAACGACGTCTTCCCAACCTCCGTGCACGTCGCGGCGACCTCTGCCCTGATCAACACCCTGATCCCGGCCCTTGAATACCTGGCTGCTTCCCTGGAGCGCAAGGCTGAGGAGTTCAAGGACATCGTCAAGTCGGGCCGCACTCACCTGATGGACGCCACTCCCGTCACGCTTGGCCAGGAATTCGGCGGCTACGCCGCCCAGGTCCGCTACGGCATCGAACGCGTCCAGGCCGCACTCCCCCGCGTTGCCGAGGTCCCGCTGGGCGGCACAGCTGTGGGCACCGGCATCAATACCCCTGCCGGCTTCCCGGAGCGGGTCATCGAATTGCTCGCGGCCGACACCGGTTTGCCGCTGACAGAGGCCCGCGACCACTTCGAGGCCCAGGCAAACCGTGACGGCCTGATCGAAGGCTCCAGCCAGCTGCGCAATATCGCGATCTCCTTCATGAAGATCAACAACGACCTGCGCTGGATGGGCTCCGGCCCCAACACGGGCCTCGGCGAAATCGCCATCCCGGACCTTCAGCCGGGTTCCTCGATCATGCCGGGCAAGGTGAACCCGGTCATCTGCGAGGCATCCATCATGGTCTGCGCACAGGTCATCGGCAACGACACCGCGATCGCCTGGTCCGGTACCAACGGGGCCTTTGAGCTGAATGTCGGCATCCCGGTCATGGCCGCCAACCTGCTGGAGTCCATCCGCCTGCTGGCCAACACCAGCCGCGTGATGGCAGACAAGATGATCGACGGCATCACCGCCAACGTGGAGCGCGCCCGCTTCCTCGCCGAGGCTTCGCCCTCGATCGTGACCCCGCTGAACAAGTTCATCGGCTACGAGGCTGCCGCCAAGATCGCCAAGAAGGCTGTGGCCGAAGGCCTCACCATCCGTGAAGCCGTTGTGTCGCTGGGCTACTTGGAGCGCGGTGAACTGACCGAGGAGCAGCTGGACAAAGCCCTGGACGTCACCACCATGACCCGCCCTGCCCACAAGGCTTAGGGTTAGGCGCCTTTAGGGCGAATACATAAGTACGACGGGCGGTGCCATCCCCACGGATGGCACCGCCCGTCGTCGTAATTTGGACCCAGTGGCCGCCGGTGCTCGAGCCCTCAAGGCTGAGGGCCCGGCTATTCCATCTGGAATACTGTGGGCTGGTCCGGGTCGAGCGCCAGACGGATGACCGCAAGGTGTCCAGGGCTCATCTCCGGCAGCTCATCGGCGGGGAACCATTCGACGGCGCTCGACTCGTCGTCGTTGACCCGCGCCTCGCCAGAGACATAGCGGCATTTGAAGGCGATGTCCAGGAAATCGCACACGTCTCCGTTGGGGTACGTCACGGGGCCGATCACTCCAACCGCAAGGATTCGCTCGGTTTCCGCCACCACGGCGGTCTCCTCGTAGATTTCGCGGATCAGTCCCGGTGCGGGGTGTTCTCCGGGTTCCAGCATGCCGGTGATGGGCGTCCAGTGCCCGTTGTCCGACCGTTTGCACAGCAGCACCCTGTTGTCCTGGTCCAGCACAACACCCCGGACGCCAGGCAGCCAAAGAGGATCGTTGCCGATTTTCTCGCGCAGCTTGAGCACAAAATCCGGGGCGGCCATGGCGGTAAGTATTTCACCCGGTGGAGGCCATTGAAAGCGTGTTCAGGCCGGAAAAGCCGCCATCGCTACGGCTGCGCCCGCCAGCATGAACGGTCCGAACGGGATTGATGACTTGAGCGTCCCGCGCCGGGCCAGGATTAGCGCAAGTCCCCAGATCCCGCCGAACAGGAACGCGGCAAAGGTGCCGGCCACCAGATGGCCCCAACCGAGGTATCCAAGATAAAGACCAAGGACCCCCGCGAGCTTAACATCGCCAAAGCCCATGCCCTGGGGATAGATCACACGCAGCACAAAGTAGAACGCGTAAAGCGTGACGCCGGCAGCCACTGCCTGGAAACCGGCGATTCCAAAAAGCTGCGCCGAGGGGTCCGACCCGGTCGCAGAAACGGATCCGCAGACCGCCCACGCGATGGCCGCGCCCAACAGCAGGACGCCGGCAACTGCGTACGACGGGAACACAATCCGGTTTGGCAGGAGATGGTGCTGCACATCGATCACCGTGAGCCGCACGGCCATCCAGACGAAGTAGGCGCACGCTGCAAGGACCAGCCAAAAGCCGATGGGGCAGCCAGTCCAGAGTTCAGCGAGTCGTCGGATCATCTCTTGGATGCTACGTGATCCCCCGGCTGTGACACCGGGGGCCGCGCGTAATATGTGGATATGTGGTCGTTCAGACCGTCCGGCCAGGCGGCCGCAGGGCCTCCGACACCGGCAACGTTCCGAAACCTCTGCCGTTCCTCCCCGTGGAAGTGGCAGTCGCTCCGCTTTGAATACCGCGAAACACCCGGCCCGGGCGACGGCGTCCGCGCCTGGCTCCGGCGTCCCGGCGCCCTGAGGCTGGAGGATCTGGCCGGCAAGCTGCTGCAGAGCACCACGGGCATCAATGACTCGCGTGACGGCTTATACATCAGCGCCACCCGGAAGTCGTGGCTGTTGCCGGCGCATTTAGTCACCCCGGTCTATGACGACGGCGGCCGCGTCACCCGACGGCCTGAGGCCGCCTATGGTGAGCCGTGCTTTGGCAACGGCCTGTTCGCGGCGGCGCTGGACCCGGTGGAACTTGCCGGGAACGCTCCGGTTCCCATCGAATTTCCGGCGAGCAACGCCGTCGACGTTGCGGAGCTCAGCGAAGTGGAGCACCAGGGCCGCCCCGCGTGGGAGGCGGTGGTGACGCCTAACGTAACCTACCGTCCCGCCGACCCCGGCGCCCCGCTCTGCCTGCCGGGCACCACCGTGGTGCGTATCGACGTCGAGACCGCTGTCTGCGTCTCCAGCCGCTCCTTGGACGGTACGACGGCGGGACGCGGCCATGAGCTGACGATCCTGGGCGTGGACGAATACATGTTGGATGATCTGTTTATGGCCGAGTCGATGAACCTGACCGACGTGCGGCGCCACATCGTCTGGGGCGGGGACCCCGCCGCGTGACAGACCGGGACAGAAAGGTGCCGCCGTCGCTCATGCAACGGCGGCACCTTGGGGGTTTTAGATCTCTGCCCCTTCCAGCAGTTCCGTCACGAGCGCCGCGATGGGCGAGCGTTCTGAGCGGGTCAGGGTGATGTGGCCGAAGAGCGGGTGCCCCTTGAGGGTTTCGACGACGGCGGCGATTCCGTCGTGTCGGCCGACTCTAAGGTTGTCCCGTTGGGCAACGTCGTGCGTCAGGACGATCTTGGAATTTTGGCCGATGCGGCTCATGACCGTGAGGAGCACGTTCTTTTCGAGGGACTGTGCCTCATCCACTATCACGAAGGCGTCGTGCAGGGAGCGGCCTCGGATGTGGGTCAGCGGGAGGACTTCCAGCATGCCGCGGTCGATCACCTCGTCCACGACCTCTTGGCTCACGAGGGCACCGAGAGTGTCGAAGACCGCCTGTCCCCATGGGTTCATCTTTTCGGATTCGGTTCCGGGCAAGTAACCAAGTTCCTGGCCGCCGACTGCATAGAGCGGACGGAAGACCATAACCTTGCGGTGCTCACGGCGTTCCAGGACGGCTTCCAGGCCGGCGCAGAGGGCCAGCGCTGATTTACCTGTTCCGGCACGCCCGCCGATGGAGACGATCCCAACGGACGGGTCCATAAGCAGGTCGATCGCCAGGCGCTGTTCCGCGGAACGGCCGTGCAGTCCAAAGACGTCACGGTCACCCTTGACAAGCCGGACCTGCTTATCCGCGCCGACCCTACCCAGCGCCGACCCGCGGTTGGAAAGCAGCACGAGCCCGGTATTGACGGGCAGTTCCGCTGCCGCTGGAATGAACACTGGCTCATGGCCGTAGAGGGTTCCGATTTCCTCCTCGGTGGCTTCCAGTTCGGCGATACCTGTCCACCCCGAGTCCCGAACCAGTTCGTTGCGGTATTCGTCCGCCTGGAGTCCCATAGCCGAGGCTTTAACCCGCATTGGAAGGTCCTTGGAGACCACAGTGACATTGTGGCCCTCGTTGGACAGGTTCTGGGCGACGGCAAGGATCCTGCTGTCGTTGTCGCCCGCGCGGAAGCCAGCCGGCAGCACTTCGGTGGAGATATGGTTCATCTCCACCCGGACAGTGCCACCGTCTTTGCCGATGGGAATTGGCTGGTTTAGCCCGCCATGTTCCACCCGCAGGTCGTCAAGAAGCCGAAGCGCCTTGCGGGCGAAGTAGCCCAGCTCCGGGTCGTGACGTTTGCCTTCGAGTTCGGTGATGACAACGATTGGCACCACCACCTCATGTTCCGCGAAGCGCAGAAGTGCGTGTGGGTCTGAGAGCAGCACAGAGGTGTCGATCACGTAGCTGCGGCCCGTAACGGGTCCGGAAACAGCAAGACCGGCTGCAGCACGTTTGTTCGCTGCACCGGTCTTAGTGGTGGTCTTGCTGGACTTCTCCGTCCTTGTCCCTGCAGTTGCTCGCGTGGCGCGAGAGGTAGCTTTCCTTCCCTCGTCTGAGGCGACTTCGGGCAGTACTTCAGAAATAGCCACATCGACTCCAGCCCCGGGCCTCGCCCGGCTTGGTTATAGGTGAAGCGGCTCGGCCAGAAGGCCGGGTGCGGCCTCCCCTGTAAGTGGTGCGATCTTCCGCTCCATCTACTGGCCTCCCCGATCAGCGGGCGGTTTGCCTGCTGATGGGATTAACGTAAATCCCCGGCACGAAATTTCCGAGTCGATTACGCGGCGCGCCGCGGGACGGTCAGGTGAATTCCCCGTAAATGGAATTTCACCTCATGGGGCGCACGCAATAACCTGCGGCAGGCAAGCGAAATCACTTTTTAGCCGGCTATTCAGGCGCCGAAGCGCCGCTGCCTGCCGGCGTAGTCCCGCAGGGCGCGGAGGAAATCTACCTTGCGAAAAGCGGGCCAGAGGGCCTCACAGAAGTAGAACTCGCTGTAGGCGCTTTGCCACATGAGGAATCCGGACAGCCGCTGCTCCCCCGATGTCCTGATGACCAAGTCGGGATCGGGCTGGCCCCTCGTGTAGAGGTAGCGTGAGATGTCGTCTACCGTCAGTTCATCTGCCAGCAGTGAAATGTCGCGGCCCTTTGTGACGGCGTCGTGCAGGAGTTCGCGGACGGCGTCGACAATTTCGCGGCGGCCGCCGTAGCCAACGGCCACGTTGACGTGCAGTTTTTCGCTGACGGGTGTGCGGGCGGTGAGCTTTTTCAGCCGATCGGCGAGGTAGTCAGGCAAAAGTTCAGGGGCGCCCAGGGCATGGATGGAGATGTTCTCATCCTCGTCCAGGCGGTCCATCGTGTTGGCGATGATGCCCATCAGCAGGTCCAGTTCTTCGCCGGAGCGGTTCATGTTGTCCGTGGAAAGCATGTACAGAGTGACAACTTTTACGCCGAGTTCGCGGCACCAGCCCAGGAATTCCAGGATCTTGTCCGCTCCGGCTTGGTGGCCTTGGCTGGTGGGGGCATTGAACTGACGGGCCCACCTGCGGTTGCCGTCCACCATAACGCCAATATGCTGCGGGATCTTGTCCGGCTCGAGCGAGCGCTGGAGCTGGCGTTCGTAGAAGCCGTAGAGGAACCCGGGCATTTCCATCCGGATACTCACCTGACTTCCTCAAACGACGACGAACCGCGGCTGAATGCGCACCTCTAGGCTACCTGCACCCACACACCGCACGTGAACCCGATCCACTCGACAGAAACGTCCCAAAAGCTACCAGCCGGTAACCTACCAGAACGTAAGTTATGCTGGTGTGGTGTCTGAAGTGCAACCGCCGAGTCCCTTGGTGCCCACGCCGCCACCCGTTCCGGCGGCGTTGCCCAAGCCGCTGTGGCGTGGTTGGATCCATGCCGTGGCAACGCCTTTCGCAGTGGCCGCCGGAGTGATCCTGGTGATTGTTGCTCCCGATTCGGGTCTCAAAACCGCATCAGCCATCTATGCCGTCACGGGAATACTTCTATTCGCCACCAGCGCTGTTTACCACCGCGGCAATTGGCGTCCGGCCGTCAACCTTGTCCTAAAGCGCCTGGACCACACCAATATCATGTTGGTCATCGCCGGAACGTACACCCCAATCTCCTGGGCGCTCCTGGACCGAAGCAAAGCCATCACGTTGCTGGTCATCATTTGGTCGGGAGCGTTGCTGGGAGCGTTATTCCGAGTGCTCTGGACCCATGCGCCAAGGTGGCTGTATGTGCCCGTCTACGTGGGCCTCGGCTGCGCAGCCGTCTTCTACCTTGGCGATCTGTTCGCTGCCAACGTCGCCGCTGCGGTCCTTGTCTGCGTGGGCGGACTGTTCTACATCACGGGCGCTGTCTTTTACGGCACCCGAAGGCCACGGCTCAGCCCGAAGCATTTCGGCTTCCACGAGCTCTTCCACGTCTGCACAGTACTCGGCTTCGCGGCCCATTTCGCCGCCGTGATGGTCGCCGTGCTCGGCCACGCGATCCCTTAGCAGCCCTTCCGGCACGGACTAGGATTCGGCCAAGCCGCCCATCTCCCGGAGCCTTCCGCGGAGGTCTTCCACGGTGCGAACAGGCAGATCACACACCATGTCCCGGCATAGGAAGACCTGTGGGCCACCATCGCGAGCGGGCACTCTGCCTTCCAGCAGGGGCACAGCCGGCGTCCCGCCGTCGCCCGTCCCGACGGCAACCACCAGGCCGGGGCTGGAAGAGGTGAGAAGCGCGCGGTGCAACTCCTGGCGGTCGCGCCCATCCGGGCCGACGACGGCGGCCTCCACGGGACCGGCGACGGCGGCCTGCGCCGTTGCGAGCAGCCAACCTGCGATGCGCGGCGCCCGGGTGACGATGGGTGGCAGGAGCGACAGGATGCTGCCGGCCATCGAACGGTAATGGTGGGAGCCTGAATAGGCGGACAGGGTCAGCAAGACACCCGCAAAGGCGGCCGCGCCGCTGGGCGTGGGGCCATCGAAGGGGTCCAGGCCCGTGAACTGCCCCTGCGCGTTGAGGACGTGGGCGGACTCGCCGGTGGTGTCGGCAAGGCGTCCACCTGGAGCGAAGGCGGCTATGGCAGCGTCGGCGATATCAGTAGCCAAGGAGTACCAGCGCTCCTCTCCGGTCACCGCGTAGAGGGCCAGGAATCCTTCGGCAGCGAAGGCATAGTCCTCCAGCAACCCTCCTATCCCCCGCGCCTCGCCTTCGTGCGACACCCGGGCCAACCACCCGTGGCCCGTCTTCCCAGGGTTCCAGTGAACCTTAGCGAGGTACTCCGCAGCGTCCACAGCTGCGGTAACAAGTCGCGGATCACCCAATATGGCGCCAGCCTCGGCCAGCGCGGCGACGGCCAGGCCATTCCATCCCGCAACCACCTTGTCATCCCGGTCCGGCTGGACGCGCCCGTTGCGGAAGGCCAGCAGCTGCGGACGAACACGGGCCCAAAGGCGGGCCGCGGGACCCTCAAGGGCCTCGCCCGGGTGCAGGGGCGAACCGAGCTCTGACACGGTGCCCACCTGGCCGACACCCATCAGCTTGGCAACGGCAGCGCCGTCCCCCGGGCCCAACGCTTGCACAAGTTGCTCAGGAGTCCAGAGGTACACGGCACCTTCATGATGAACTCCGTTGACCACCGTGTCGGCGTCCAGGGAGGAGGCAAATCCTCCGGCAGCGGGCTTTTCCGCCGGTCCCAGGCCCATCGAGTGCAGCAACCACTCTGCCGTTCGGGTGGCTATGTCTGCGGCCTCATGTGCTGCCAGGTCGGGGCCACCGCCCAGCCGGATCCAGTGCGCGTAGACCCGGAGGAGCTGGGCATTGTCGTAAAGCATCTTCTCAAAGTGCGGAACCGACCAGTCCGCCGTAACCGAATAGCGGGCAAATCCGCCGTCGAGCTGGTCAAACAGGGCGGAGCGGGCCATGGCGGCGAGCGTCCTGCCTGCCATGCCCCGGGCGGAGTCTACTGTGTTGGATTCGACGGCGGCGTGGCGGATCAGGAATTCCAGGACGGCCGACGGCGGAAACTTGGGGGCACTGCCAAAGCCGCCGACGTCGGGGTCCTCAGAGCGCGCCAGGACGCGGACAGCATCGGACAGGAGCCGCGGCTCAACGTCCAGCGGTGGACCATCCAGCTGGACAGCCGCGGCGCGGTGCGCCTCCGCGAGGTTGCCGGCGAGCCCGTGGGCATTACGTTCGACGGCGTCGCGGCGCTCAACCCATGCCTCCCAAACCGCCTCCAGGACCTGCCGGAAGGACGGCCTGCCGGGCTGGGGCTTCGGTGGAAAGTACGTACCCGCGTGAAAGGCCAGCCCGTCGGAGGTGAGGAACACCGACATCGGCCAGCCGCCTTCGCCGCTGATGGCTTGGGTGGCCGCCATGTAAACGGCGTCGACGTCGGGGCGTTCCTCGCGATCTACCTTGATGGATACGAAGTGCCGGTTGAGGTAATCGGCAGTCTCCTGGTCCTCAAAGGACTCGTGTGCCATGACGTGGCACCAGTGGCAGGCGGCGTAGCCGATCGAAAGAAAGACGGGGACATCCCGGGAAGCTGCCAAAGCGAAGGCCTCATCGCCGAAAGGTTGCCAATGCACGGGGTTGTCGGCGTGCTGGCGAAGGTAGGCCGAGGGCTCGGAGCCTAGGGCGTTGAAACCGCCGGACCGGGGCTGCTCAGCGGGTTGCGCTGTCCGCATCCCCGCCTGCCTCGGTGCCAGATTCCGTGCTTCCTGCCTCAGGGGCCTGGCGCGCCTCTTCCATCTGCGCCCTGTAGCGCACGCGCCGGATCCTGCGGACCATGTCCACAATCAAGAACGAGGTCAGCACCACAACGAAAGCTGTGAAAATGAAGCCCCATGTTCCGGGCGTCACCTGATCTTCCGACAACCCGGGGCGCAGCGACGGCGAGGGCACCGGCGACGGAGTGGTAGCCAGGGTGAGGATCAAGTGGTGCACGGTTTAGGCCTTTGGTTGGTTCTGGATGTGCGGGGTTGGACTGCCCCGGCGCTGGAACGCTGTCCGAGCGAATTCTACGCTTGATAGAAATTCTTCCAGTTCCTATCTTAGCCCCGCGAACAGGTCCTTTTCCGGCAGTTCAGCCTGCACCTTGGAGTGCACCAGCGTGTAGTCCTCCCAGGGCCAGGTCCGGCGCTGCATCTCAGGCGATACGGCAAAGAAGAAGCCGACTGGATCGATTTGCGTGCGGTGGGCGCGAAGGGCGTCGTCGCGAAGTTCAAAGTAATCACCGCACTCCACCTGCGTGGTGGTGGTGTGCTTCGGTTCGGTGGGCGTATGGCCTTCCGCGTCCGCTTCCAGCCACGCCGCGAGCCGCTCCGCGTAGGGAGACTGCAGGCCTGCCTCTTCAAGCGCGTAGTGCAGCGCGCGGAAGCGTTCGGGGCTGAAGGCGCGGTCATAGTACAGCTTGCTGGGGGTCCACGGTTCGCCGGTTCCGAGGTAGCGTTCGGCGTCGCCTGCAGCATGGAATGCCTCGACGGCAACCTTGTGCGCCATGATGTGGTCCGGATGTGGGTAGCCGCCGTTTTCGTCATAGCTGAGGATCACGTGCGGCTTGAACTCGCGGACCAGCCGAACCAGCGGGGCGGCCGCCCGTTCCAGTGGCTGAAGGGCAAAGCAACCGGCTGGGAGCGGTGGGATGGGGTCGCCCTCCGGAAGACCGGAGTCAACAAAGCCAAGCCAACGCTGCTTGATGCCCAGGATCTTCGCGGCCCGATCCATCTCCAGGCGCCTGGCACCTGCCATATCCCGCTTGGGGTGGGGGGCTTCTTCCATGGCAGGGTTTTGGATATCGCCGCGGGAACCATCCGTGCAGGTGGCCACCATGACCTCTACTCCGGACGCCGCGTACTTGGCCATTGTGGCCGCGCCTTTGCTGGACTCGTCGTCCGGGTGCGCATGGACGGCCAGCAGGCGAAAGCGCTCTGCGGAGGTGGTGGGCGCGGTCATCGCAGGACGACTCCTCTTTCAGCGGTCAATATTGCGGATGTACTGGCTCCTGCCGATGCGGTGTCATTTTCCAGCGGCAGGCAGGCACCGGCGAACGGCCTAAACTGGATGGGTGACTTCCGAGGATCCATCACACGCCGGGCCGCCGGCAAGTACCAGCCTAGCCAATCGCTACGGCGGCCAAAAGCGTGCCTTGACACGCGCGGCGCGGCGCAATTTGGTGATTGCGGCACTGGTGGCGGCGGTGGGGCTAATGGCGTGGATCGCAACATCCTCTGCTCAAGCTCCCGTGACGTTCAAGGACCTCGGCTACAGCACGGTTGACGCCACAGTTACCGAAGTGGATTTCCAGGTGGTGAAATACCCAGCGGCCACTGCAAAATGCGCGGTCAAGGCCCTCGATTCCAAGTTCGCGGTGGTCGGCTGGAAGGTCGTTGAAGTCGGCCCGAACGAGCCCAAGGACGGGGCTGACGGAGGCCGGACCACCGTGCAGCGCGTGATGCTGCGCACCGAGTCCGAGGCCGTTTCAGGCGTCGTTGACAACTGCTGGATCGTGGATAGCGGCAAATAACAAAGCTGTGAGCCACGCCTCAATCAGCTTTGGTTTGTCCACAGCTTTGACTACACTGGATCAATACCTTCACCCCGCTGAATCGGTTACGAGTTTCACGAGTGGCCACCCCGGCGGGGTCTTTGCTTGTCAGATCCAAAAGGAGAAGTCCGTGTCTACCACCAACAGCGCGCCTGCGGCCTGGCTTACGCAGGAAGCCTTTGACCGCCTGAAGGCAGAGCTGGACCACCTTTCCGGTGCCGGCCGTGCGGAGATCGTCCAGAAGATCGAGGCAGCCCGCCAGGAAGGCGATCTCAAGGAGAACGGCGGCTACCACGCAGCCAAGGAAGAGCAGGGCAAGATCGAGGCCCGCATCCGGCAGTTGACTGTCCTCCTGCGCGACGCCCAGGTAGGCGAGGCCCCGGCCGACGACGGAATCGTGGAGCCTGGCATGCTGGTTGTCGCCAAGATTGCCGGTGACGAAGAGAAATTCCTGCTTGGTTCCCGCGAAATTGCCGGAGATTCAGAGCTGGACGTCTTCAGCGAGAAGTCGCCCCTCGGCGCAGCGATTATTGGCCACAAGGAAGGCGACAAACTGAGCTACACCGCCCCCAACGGCAAGGAAATCGCGGTGGAGATCGTCTCCGCCAAGCCCTACCTCGGCTAGCGATGCTCCACAAGGTGTCCAGCGGGCACAGCTAAGCGCCGAAACAGGCCCGCAAACGCCGGCCCTCCTACTCGGAGGGCCGGCGTTTTGCGTATTAGGAAGCCAGTTCGCCCTGCCGCGGATGCTTGAGGCGCGGCCTGAGCAGGATTGCCGCGAGGAAGCCTCCCACCGCGCCACCCAGGTGGGCCTGCCAGGAAACAGCACCAGTCACACTGGGAAGCACGCCGAACAGGATGCTGCCATAAGCCAAAAACAGGACCACGGACAGCAGGATCTGCCACCAACTCCTGTTCACAAAGCCGCGGACCAGAAGGAAGGCGAAGAGCCCAAAGACCAATCCGGACGCTCCCACCGTCACTCCGCCGCTCCCGAAGAACCAGACGGCGAGGCCGGATCCAAGCCAGCTGGACGCCAGCGCGGTCAGGAATACGCGCAGGCCCGAGAGGAACGCCAGGAAGCCGAAGACCATCAACGGCAACGCGTTGGACAGCAGGTGGCCCAGGTTTGCGTGAAGCAACGGGAATGTCACGATGTCCAGGATGCCGTCGGGCGTGCGCGGGCGGAGACCGAAAGTCCTGTTGAGGCCATGGAACGTAAGGGTATTGACCAGTTCGATGATGAACAGCAGCACCACAAAACCGCCCATGAACAGCAGGCCGCCCCTGGCCCGTGCCGCAAGGGATTGCCTCGCCTCGGGTTGGCCCGTTCCCGATGTGCCCAGGACCACCACAGCCTCCTGTCAGTGCACCACGATGGGCTGGAAACCCTCGGCGCGGAGTGCGCCAAGGACCTGTTCCCCGTGCTCATGGCCCTTCGTTTCAAGGTTGATGGTGATGGAGACGTCGCCCATGCTGATCGAGCCGCCCACGCGGGTGTGATCCAGGCCGGTCACGTTGGCGTCGTTTTCCGCGATGATACGAGCGATCGTGGCCAGCGAGCCGGGACGGTCGTCCAGCATCATCCGGACAGTCATGAATCGGCCGGCGGCGGAAAGGCCGCGCTGGATCACCTTGAGCATTAGCATGGGGTCGATATTTCCGCCCGAGAGGATCACGGCCGTGGTCCCGGGGTTTTCAATCTTGCCTTCCATGAGGGCGGCGACGCCCACGGCGCCGGCCGGTTCAACCACCAGCTTTGCCCGTTCCAGCAGGAAGATGAGGGCCCGGGCCAGCGAGTCTTCGCTCACCGTCACGACGTCGTCCACCAGTTCCCGGATGATACTGAAAGGGAGCTGTCCGGGCCGGCCGACGGCGATGCCGTCCGCCATCGTCGAGACCTTCTTGAGCGGGACAAGGGCGTCGGCAGCAAGGGACGGCGGATAAGCGGCCGCGTTTTCGGCCTGCACGCCGATGATCCTGATGTTGCGTCCCAGTTCGCGGGCGCGCGCCTTGATGGCAACGGCGACGCCGGCCAGCAGCCCGCCGCCGCCGACCCCCATCAGGATGGTGTCGACGTCGGGAACCTGCTCCAGGATCTCCAGCCCAATGGTGCCCTGACCGGCCACGACGTCCACGTTGTCGAACGGGTGTACAAATACGGCGCCCGTCTCATTCGCATAGCGCTGGGCTTCAGCCAGTGCTTCGTCGACGTTGTGGCCATGCAGAACCACCTCCGCACCGTGGCTGCGCGTGGCTGCCAGCTTGGGCAGGGCCACGCCAAGCGGCATGTAGATTCGAGCTTTGATGCCAAGGCTGTTGGCCGCGACGGCTACGCCCTGGGCGTGGTTGCCGGCCGATGCCGCCACTACACCGCGCTTTTTCTCCTCGGACGTCAGCCTGGCCATCCGGACGTAGGCGCCGCGCACCTTGAAGGAGCCGGCCCGCTGCAGGTTTTCGCATTTGAAGAAGACGGTGCCGCCCACCATGTTCCCCAGAGCCCGCGACGACTCCACGGGAGTCTTCGTAATAATCCCCTCGAGCAGCTTCTGCGCCTCCAGGACATCGTCCAGCGTGACGGGCAGTGCTTCAGGGGTATTCACGGTTATTCTCCTTTGTTGGTGTCAGCGGCGCGACCATCGGCAAGCTTCTGGTTCGCAGCTGTGCTGGCGCCCGTGGCCTCCCCGCCGCGGGCAGTTCCGGAGTGACCCAGGTGGGTCTCCTTGATAGACGGATCCTCGTCAGATTCCGCTGCTTCGGCACTTTGCCGATAGTAAGCGGAGGCGAGTCCCTGATCATGTTCCCACGACCGGCTGGCAATATACCGAATCGCTGAGTTTGCTACGGCCAGGAGTGGGACCGCGAACAGGGCTCCGGGAATGCCCGCCAGGTAGGAACCGGCAGCCACCGTCAGGATCACGGCCACGGGGTGGAGCGACACCGCCTTGCCCATGATGAGTGGCTGCAGGATGTGGCTTTCCAGCTGCTGGACCAGGAGAACGATGCCGAGCATAACCAATGCATTGATCGGCCCGTTGGCCACAAGCGCCAGCAGGACGGCAATAACGCCGGTGACGAGGGCACCAACCACGGGGATGAACGAGCCGATGAAGACCAGGACACCCAACGGCAGGGCCAGTGGAACCCCGATGATGGCAGCACCCACGCCGATTCCCACGGCGTCCACGAAGGCGACGAACATTTGGATCCGCACATAGCTGACCATGGAAGTCCAGCCCCGGCGTCCGGCGCCGTCAACAGCCATGCGTGAATTGCGGGGCAGCAGGCGGACCAGGAACTGCCAGATCCGGTCACCCTCCAGCAGGAAGAAGATGAGGATAAACAGGGCCAGCACAAGGCCGGCGGCAAAGTGGCCAGCCGTGCTGCCAAATGACAACGCGCCGCTGAGGATGCTGCTGGAATTGTTCTGTATCGCGTTGGTGGCGTCCGAGATGTACCGGTCGATCTGGTCAGCCGTCAGATGGAGTGGACCATCCCGCAGCCAGTCCTGGATCTGCTGGATTCCCGCCAGGGCCTCTTGCCACAGTTCGCCAAACCCTACGGCGAGTTGGCGGCCCACCAGGGCCAGCGAGCCTGCAAGCAGGCCTATGAAGCCCAGAACGGTGGCAGCGACAGCCATGCCACGCGGGAATCGATGCCGGCGCAGCCAAGCCGACACCGGACTCAGGAGGCTGGCAAGCAATGCGGCTACCATGATCGGGATGATGAGGAAGCTCACCTGCCTCAGTAGCCAAACGAGCACTCCCACCACCAGCAGGACGACCGCGATCCGCCAGGCCCAGGCCGCGGCGATACGAATGCCGTACGGAATGTCCTGGGCAATTTCCGTATCACTCGTTGGCCGGCCCGTGTGGTGAGCAGCGGGCGGCGGGACGGCAGGGCTCTGGGACGTGGATGCCTTATCCTGTGCTGGCGTCATGACCCCATACTTCCGCAGGCGCGTCAGGGATGAAAACCGGATGCGCTGCCCGGAGCCCCGATTGCCTTCCCCGGCGATACGTCCGCGCCCTGAGTGCCGCGGCTACAGCGTGGCCGATACACCCCAGTTCATGGTGAATGTCTCCCCTGGAACTGCCCAGTGGAGGCCGTCGCCGCTGTTGAAGGCGTTGGCCGGTCCCGTCATGGGTTCGATGGCCACGGCTTTGGGCCGTCCTGGGAACTTTGTTGTCACAAAGACGTGGACGTAGCCGCACGCAGCGTCCTGTTCCAAGGCGACCTGACGGCCATCCGGAGCCGTCAGGACATGGCGGGCCACACCGGCACGGAAGTCCAGGTCCGTATACGCCGAGTCCAGGTCCAGCTCCCCAACGATCCGACCGCCCCGAAGGTCGAAGTCGCCGTCGACCGCCTGGGTACTGCGCGGAATAAGCCTGTCATCTGTCACCAGGCGGGTCGCGGCGGCGACCGTCAGCGTGAGCTCTTCGGAAGGGACATCGCCTAGCCTCAGGTACGGGTGGGCGCCCAGGACGACGGGCGCCTCTGACCCTGAATCGTTGATGAACGTCTGGGCCACTCGCAGGGCCAATTGCTCGTCGATGGCATATTGCACGCGGTGCCGGGCCAGGAACGGATAGCCGTGCTGCGGGAAGATAGTGGCCTCCAATGTCACGGAGAACTCAGACTCATCCACCAACGCATAGCCGGAATTGCGAAGCAGGCCATGGCTGGCGTTGTTCCGCGGAACTTCGGTGATGTCGAGTTGCTGCTTGCTGCCGTTAAGGTGCCACACTCCGTCTTCCACGCGGTTAGCCCACGGCGCCAGCGTGATCCCGGTTGCTCCCGGCGGCAACTCGGCGTCGCCATAGGTCTCTGTCAGCTGCACACCAGCCCGGCTGAACAAACGTAGTCCGGCGGCAAGCTCGGTAACTACGGCGTATGCGTCACCTCGGCGAAGTTCGTACTGGCGGCCGGAGGCGTAACGGACCGGCTCGCCGGCTGGCAATGATGTGGGCGCATCGGGAAGCATGGCTCCACCGTACAGCCACGGCCACGTTGGTTCTGCCGCTGCTTGGAACAGGGCTGCGCATTGTTCTCTTTTGTTAGAAATTTTGTTGTTTTGATCGTTTTTTCAACTCGAGTGTGCGAGAATCGAATCACGATCCCAGGCCCGTCCGTGCAAAGGACTTCTATGAGCACCATCACCAGCACTCTCCTGTCCGACGGCAGGGAGCTGATCTATTTCGACGACGAAGATTCGCCTGCCGAACGGCGCAGTGGCGACGCTGCGCCCGACCTTCGGGGACTCCCGGCACGTGGAGAACCAGGCGAGGTCCGCTTCGATGCACTGACCGGCGATTGGGTGGCCGTAGCCGCACACAGGCAAACCCGTACGCACCTCCCTCCCGCCGACCAATGCCCCATCTGCCCCACCACCAGCACAAATGCGACGGAGATCCCTGCGGCGGATTACGACGTCGTCGTTTTTGAGAACCGCTTTCCGTCCCTTGGCCCGGCAGTGGGCAACATTCCATCCGAGCCCGGCTGGGGCACTGTGGGCCCCGCCTACGGACGTTGTGAAGTGGTGTCCTTTACGTCGGAGCACACTGGCTCCTTCAGTGGCCTCAGCGAACGCCGCGCCCGGACCGTTGTGGAAGCCTGGGCGCAGCGCACGGAAGCCTTGAGCGCCCTCCCCGGAATCCAGCAGGTCTTCCCCTTCGAGAACCGCGGCGCCGAAATCGGTGTCACGCTGCACCACCCCCACGGCCAGATCTATGCCTACCCATACGTCACTCCGCGCGCTTCCGTCATGGCCGCTGCGGCCGGGAAGCACTACGAATCCGTGAATGGCCGCTCCACGCTCATCGGCTCCCTGCTGGAGGCGGAACGCAAGGACGGCAGCCGCATGGTGCTCGAAAGTGACAGCTTCAGCGCCTTCGTACCCTTTGCCGCCCGCTGGCCCTTGGAAATCCACCTCGTGCCGCACCGCAAAGTACCCGACCTCGCAGCACTCAGCGGCGCCGAAAAGGACGAACTGGCCCACGTCTACCTTGAACTCTTGAAGAAGGTCGACGCGCTGTACCCGACGCCCACACCCTACATCTCGGCCTGGCACCAGGCTCCGCTCATCCCCTCACTGCGCGACGCCGGTCAGCTTCACCTGCAGCTGACGTCGCCGCGCCGGGCCGCGGACAAGCTCAAGTACCTTGCCGGATCCGAGGCAGCCATGGGAGCGTTCATCAACGACACCACTCCCGAGGCCGTCGCCGAGCGGCTGCGCTCCGTCGCAGTTCCGCCCGCACCATCTGTCCTGGAAGGCACCAACGCATGATCACCGCTCCAGCAGCCGCTGAGCTCGCCACCCGTTTTGAGGACACCTTCGGTTCAGCCCCCGACGGCGTCTGGCAGGCCCCCGGCCGCGTCAACCTGATCGGTGAGCACACGGACTACAACGAAGGGTTCGTTCTTCCCTTCGCGATCGACAAGACGGCGCGGGTGGCCATCAAGCTCCGTCCGGGCACCACTGTCCGGCTGCTTTCCACCTACGGCGACCAAGGTTTGGTTACCGTTGACACCGCGGGACTCCAGCCAGGCTCCGCGAAGGGCTGGGTTACCTACCCCCTAGGAGTCATCTGGGCGCTCCAGGAACGCGGCATCAACGTTCCTGGCATGGACCTGCTCCTCGACTCAAACGTCCCGCTTGGCGCGGGCCTGTCATCATCCCACGCCATAGAATGCGCCGTGATCAGCGCGCTCAACGAACTCACTGGCGCCGGCCTGGCAGCCGAGGAAATGGTGCTGACCACCCAGCGCGCGGAGAACCATTTTGTGGGGGCCCCTACGGGAATCATGGACCAGTCGGCGTCCCTCCGCGGTTCCAAGGGCCATGCCGTTTTCCTGGACTGCCGTGACCAAAGCGTGCAGCTGGTGCCCTTCGAAGCCGAGGAATCCGGTCTGGTACTCCTGGTCATCGACACGAAGGTTTCGCATTCCCACGCCGACGGTGGCTACGCTTCCCGCCGGGCTTCGTGCGAACTCGGAGCCCAGGTTCTGGGAGTCAATGCGCTGCGCGACGTCGGCATCGACGACTTGGAAGAAGCCTCAGGACTGCTTGACGAAGTGACCTTCAGGCGCGTCCGCCACGTGGTCACCGAAAACGACCGCGTGCTGCAAACCGTCGAGCTGCTTACCAGTGATGGTCCGACACACATTGGCTCGCTGCTCGACGCCAGCCACGCCTCCATGCGGGACGACTTCGAAATCTCCTGCACGGAACTGGACCTCGCCGTCGACACCGCGCGACATTCAGGCGCCATCGGCGCCAGAATGACCGGCGGCGGTTTCGGGGGCTCTGCCATCGCGCTGACTCCGGTGGAGCGCGAGGCTGAGGTGCGTGACGCCGTCGTACGGGCTTTTGCTGACGCCGGCTTTGCAGCCCCGGACATCTTTACGGTGACCCCCGCGGACGGTGCCCGCCGCCTCGGCTAACTGGCCCGGCCGGGCGGGCGTAAGCTGGGGCCATGACCGAGGCTGTCATTGTTTCCACGGCCCGCAGCCCGATCGGACGGGCCTTCAAGGGGTCCCTCAAGGATGTACGTCCCGACGATCTTGCCACCGCCATGGTCCGCGCGGCTTTGGCCAAGGTCCCCGGAATGGATGCTTCCCTTGAGGCCGCTGGCGACGGAGCCGCCGTCGATGACCTGTATCTGGGCTGTGCCGAGCCGAGCGGCGAGGCAGGCAACAACCTTGCCCGCGTCGTCGCTGTCCTTGCCGGCATGGACGGTGTCCCTGCCGCCACCGTCAACCGGTTCTGTGCCTCGAGCCTGCAGACGCAGCGGATGGCTTTCCATGCCATCCGGGCCGGGGAGGCGAACACCATCATCGCAGGTGGGGTGGAGTGTGTTTCCCGGTACCAGAACTGGGCGGGCGCCGGCGGCAGCGACCTCGCAACCCACAACCCCGTGTTCGCCGGTGCAGAGCGGCGCACCGCCATTCGCGCTGAGTCGAACACACCGTGGACCGACCCCCGCATGGGTGGCCGCTTGCCTGATATTTACATTGCCATGGGCCAGACGGCGGAGAACGTGGCCACCAGCCACGGGATTAGCCGGGCGGAGCAGGACGAGTGGGCCGTCCTCAGCCAGAACCGGGCAGAGGCAGCTATCGCCTCGGGCTTCTACGCCAGGGAAATCACGCCGTACATGAAGTCTGACGGCACAGTGGTGGACCGCGACGACTCACCGCGGCCTGGCGTCACTTTGGAGGGCGTTTCGGCCCTTGAGCCCGTTTTCCGCCACGGCGGGACGGTCACGGCGGGCAATGCCTGCCCCCTGAACGACGGCGCCGCGGCCTTGGTCATCATGAGCGGCTCCCGCGCGCTGGAGTTAGGGGTCACCCCTCTGGCCAGAATCGTCGCCACCGGGGTCAGCGGGCTTTCTCCCGAGCTGATGGGGATGGGCCCGGTGGAAGCCACGCGCCGGGCATTGGCGCACGCGGGGCTGAGCCTCAAAGACATCGACCTCATTGAACTCAACGAGGCGTTCGCCGTGCAGGTGATCGCCAGTGCCAGGGAACTTGGCATCGACCCGGAGCGGCTCAACGTCCATGGCGGCGCCATCGCTCTGGGCCACCCGTTTGGCATGACGGGTGCACGGATGACAACCACCCTCCTGAACGGCCTGCGCGCGACGGACGGCACCCTTGGGCTGGCGACGTTGTGCGTTGGCGGCGGACAGGGAATGGCAGTGGTGTACGAGCGGCTGTCCTGAGTCGGCCACACTTCAAACGCCACGGGAGCCCTGCCGAAATCGGCAGGGCTCCCGTTATGGAACAACCAGAAATGGCTAGTCGTCGCCCCTGAGTATGGCCAGGAGGCGAATGATCTCGACGTACAGCCACACCAGGGTCACGGTCAGGCCAAAAGCTGCCGTCCACGAGAACCGCTGGGGTGCGCCTGCACGGACGCCTTCCTCGATGCTGGTGAAGTCCATGATCAGCGAGAACGCAGCCAGGCCCACGGCCAGGAGGCCAACAAACACACCGAGCGGGATCCCGAAGATCTCAACGCTGGTGCGCAGGCCAAAGGGCGAGTTCACCGCGCCGGTCCACATCAGGACCATATTGATTACGGCGAACACGAGGTAACCGATGGTGGCGATCAGGAAGAAGCGGATGAGCTTGGGTGTCGCACGGACCTTTCCGCTCTTGAACAGTGCCAGAGTCACGCCGAACACAGCGAGCGTGCCGAGGACCGCCTGAAGGCCGACGCCGGGGAACATGGCGTCCAGGATCCGGGTGAGGCCCCCCAGGAAGAGGCCTTCCAAAGCGGCGTAGGCCAGGATCAGTGCCGGCGACGGCTGCTTCTTGAACGAGTTGACCAGGCCGAGCACAAAGCCGCCGAGGGCACCAAGAACCATCAGGCCCGTGGCCAGTGCAGGGGCGACAAACAGTGTGATGCCCGCACCCACCAGGACCGCGGCGAGGCAGGCGACAGTCTTGACGATGACGTCGTCATACGTCATGCGTCCCGTCTCGGCCGGCCCGGCCGAGGGCTGGCTGTACATGTGCTCCAGCTGCTCAGGCGTCATGCCAGGCTGGGGCTGCCAGGGCTGCTGGCCGTACGCCTGTCCGGGGGCACCAGGTGCCTGGGAGTAAGTGGTTTGCCCGTAAGGGTTCTGTCCGTAGGGGTTCTGTCCGTAGGGGTTCTGCGCGTAAGGGTTCTGGCCGTACGGGCCTTGTCCGTAGGGCGCGGGCGGTACAGGCGGTGCCTGCGTTGCTCCACGGAAATTCTTTCCGTTGAAGATCGGGTTTCCGCCAAGGGCCATTGCTACTGTCCTCCTAGACAAAGTGCAAGTGATAATTCACGTTACCAAGTCCCACGCCCGGTAGTCCGGGAAAGTTCCACCCAGTCGCTCAACCATCTCCAGTTGTTATCTGATCGCGATCTGCGGGCAGGCGCCCGCAGCACTTTTTGCCGCCGTCGAGCGATAGCATAAGCAAATCACGGGTGACGGATGTCACAGCCGATGCAGGATGGGGCTTGTATCCAAGCCCGTGAACGTTCGCACCGGCAGCAACGGCGCCGCCGGAACCACCCCCACTGTGGAGGTTTCCAATTGCAGAGCACACCTCGGGGCCCGTCCAAGAGAGGGTCCACAGGAATCCGGAAGGTTACGGGGGCTATATTCGCCGTCCTCCTGGCCGTCTTGATGATCGCCGCTCCCGCGGCCCAGGCGACTACCCCCTCGCCATCTCCTTCTCCCTCACCCACTACCTTCCAAAACAACATCAGCGGCTTCCTTCGGGACGATGCCCGAACCCCCATTCCAGGTGTTCGGATCAAAGCCACCGGTAACGGCTTCGAAGGAACCGCAACCTCCTCGGCAAATGGTCAGTGGAGCATAGGTGTCCCCGTCCAAGGGACCTACAAGGTGGAGCTGGATACTTCCACGCTCCCGCAAGGCATCAAACTTGCAGAAGGCCAGGAAAACCCCCGCAATGTCACCTTCAGCCAGACGTCCAACCTGTCAGTGATTTTTGCCTTCGGTAAAGGCATCGTGGTCCAGCAGCAGGACCTCGGCCAGAGCATCCTCAACCGTTTGGTGGCCGGCATCAGTTTTGGCCTCCTCCTTGCGCTTGCTTCAGTGGGCTTGTCACTGATCTTTGGCACCACCGGACTGACAAACTTCGCCCACGGCGAAATGGTCACCCTCGGGGCCCTGGCCCTCTTCGCCTTCAACGCCTGGGGTGTTCCCTTCTGGCTTGCCGTCATCCTCGCCCTCACCGGTGGTGCGGCTTTCGGGTACGTCCAAGACCTGGCGTTGTGGCGCCCGCTGCGGCGACGCGGCATGGCGCTGGTGCCCATGATGATCGTTTCGATCGGCCTCGCCCTCGCGGTCCGCTACGCCTACCAGTTCTTCTTTGGTGGCGCTACGCAACAGCTGCCGGGGGCCCAGGTCACGGACGTTCAAATTGGTCCGATCTCGGTGTCCCCCAACACACTGTGGTCTTTGCTGATTTCCGCCGTGGTCATCGCAGCCGTTGGCATCGTCCTGCTGAGGACCAGGCTCGGCAAAGCGACCCGTGCAGTGGCCGACAACCCTGCCCTCGCCGCGGCGTCCGGCATCGACGTTGACCGCGTCATCCGCATCGTGTGGGTGGTGGGCGGCCTGCTTGCTGCCCTCGGCGGCGTTCTTTGGGCTTACTACCGGCCGGGCGTGACCTGGGATATGGGTTCGCAAATCCTGCTGGCTATCTTTGCCGGCGTCACCTTGGGCGGACTGGGCACCGTATTCGGCGCGCTCATCGGTTCCCTGGTTGTGGGCATCTTCATTGAATTGACCAGCCTTGTCCTTCCGCCCGACCTTAAGTACGTCGGCGCACTCGTGGTAATGATCGTCGTCCTGCTCTTCCGGCCCCAAGGCATCCTTGGCCGGCGTGAGCGCGTGGGTTAGGAGCAACAATGGACATCGGAAATATCCTTCTTCTCGCCCTCGGCGAGTTCCTGACCCCCACCACCGCGGCCTACGGCCTGGCTGCCTTGGGCCTCGCGGTGCACTTCGGATACTCGGGGCTCTTGAACTTCGGCCAGGCCGGCTTTATGGCCATTGGTGCCTATGGCTTTGCCATCTCCACCCTGCAGTTCAAAGTCCCGTTCATTGTCGGCCTGCTCATCGCAGTGGTCGCCGCCTCCCTGTTCGCGCTGCTTTTGGGCGTCCCAACGCTCCGCTTGCGTGCCGACTACCTTGCCATCGTCACCATCGCCGCGGCCGAGATCGTGCGGTACATCGTGACAACCAACACCCTGTTCAGGATCACCGGCTCCGCTGACGGCCTCTCCTCATTCCAGAGGGAGTTCGACACCTTCAACCCCTTCCCGGCGGGCACCTACATCTTCGGCTGGAGCAACCGCGATTTCTATGTTCGGGTAATCAGCTGGGCCGTTGTCATCCTTTCCGCCGTGATCGTGTGGCTCCTGATGCGCAGCCCCTGGGGACGGGTGCTCAAAGGCATCCGCGAAGACGAGAACGCAGTCCGCTCCCTCGGCAAGAACGTTTATTCGTACAAGATGCAGGCGCTGGTCATCGGTGGCATCCTCGGTGCATTGGCGGGCCTGCTGTTCACCATTCCCCGAGGCTCTGTTCAGCCGGCCAACTACGCCACGGACCTGACGTTCTTCCTGTGGACGGTCCTGCTCCTTGGTGGCATGTCCACGGTCCTGGGCCCGATCGTCGGCGCAATGATTTTCTGGGCCGTGCTGTCCCTTACCCAAAACCTGCTGTCTGGCCTCATCGAGTCCGGGGCGGTCACCTTCATCTCCACCGTCCAGGCAGGGCAGCTGAGGTTCATCTTGGTCGGTGTCGCCCTCATGCTGCTGATGGTCTATAGGCCACAGGGCGTCTTCGGCAATAAGAAGGAGTTGGCATTCGCATGAGCCACGTCAGCCACACGGAAGTCGCGCCCGAAGAGGGCGTCAACTACATGACGGATGAGCGGCCTATCGCCGAAGGCGAGATTGGCCCGGGGTGCAAGAAGCGCGATCCCATCGTTATTGCCCGGGACGTCACGAGGAGCTTCGGCGGCATCAACGCCGTCGACGTCGAGTACCTGGAGATCCCACGGCACAAGATCACAGCCCTCATCGGCCCCAACGGAGCAGGCAAGACAACCCTCTTCAATCTCCTGACGGGCTTTGATATCCCCCAGTCGGGAACCTGGGAGTTCGACGGCCGGAACCTGGCCGGCGTTTCCTCGTACAAAGTCGCACGGATGGGCATGGTGCGCACATTCCAGCTGACCAAAGTCATGGGCAAGCTGACCGTAATGGAAAACATGCGGCTGGGAGCTTCGCGCCAACAAGGCGAGCTCCTCCGGAACGCGTTGTTCAAGGCAATCTGGGGAGGCAGGGAAAAGGAAATCACCGAGCAGGCGGACGCCCTGCTAGTAAAGTTCAAGCTCGACGCCAAAAAGGACGATTACGCTGCTTCGCTGTCCGGCGGCCAACGCAAGCTGCTGGAAATGGCCCGCGCCTTGATGGTTCAGCCCAAGCTCGTGATGCTGGACGAGCCGATGGCAGGCGTCAACCCGGCCCTGACCCAGTCATTGTTGGACCACATCAAGAACCTCAAGGCCGAAGGCATGACCGTGTTGTTCGTTGAGCACGACATGCACGTGGTCAGGCACATTGCCGACTGGGTAGTGGTCATGGCTGAAGGCAAGATCGTCTCCGAAGGCCCTCCCGGTGTTGTGATGAAGGATCCGGCTGTCATCGACGCCTACCTCGGCGCACACCATGACGTCGACCTCGGCGCTGCGGAAGGCATCCGGGAACTCGAGGCTGTCCTGGAGGCGGACGAGGAATCGATTGTCGGAACTGAGGATGCGGGCATTATCGCCCCGGAAGTCGTTGTGTCCGGTCTTGAAGAGGAGGATCGCAAATGAGCGCCACAAGCGCGGCAGCTGACGCAGCCACAGCGGAGTCTGACGGCGCCGTGGTCACGGTGACCGACCTCGTGGCGGGGTACCTCCCCGGTGTCAACATCCTCAACGGGTGCAGCATCGAGGCGCGGCCGGGTGAGCTGATCGGCATCATCGGTCCCAACGGTGCAGGTAAATCGACGCTCCTGAAGGCCATGTTCGGCCTGGTGAAGGTCCATTCCGGATCTGTTGTGATCCGCGGGAAGGACCTGACGGGTCTCAAGGCGAACAAACTGGTGTCCCAGGGTGTAGGCTTCGTGCCGCAGACAAACAACGTGTTTGCGGCCCTGACCATCGAGGAAAACCTGCAGATGGGCATGTACCAGCGTCCCAAGGCATACACCGAACGGTTTGATTTCGTGACCAGCCTCTTCCCCGAGCTCGGCAGGCGCAGGCTGCAACGGGCGGGATCACTATCAGGTGGCGAACGCCAAATGGTAGCAATGGGACGGGCCCTCATGATGGATCCCGCGGTGCTCCTCCTGGACGAGCCCTCCGCTGGGCTCTCGCCCGTGAAGCAGGATGAAACCTTCCTCAGGGTGCACGAGATCAACCGCGCCGGCGTGTCCGTGATCATGGTGGAGCAAAACGCCCGCCGCTGCCTGCAGATCTGCGACCGAGGCTACGTCCTGGACCAGGGGAAGGACGCCTACACGGGCACCGGGCGCGAGCTCATGAAGGACCCTAAGGTCATCCAGCTGTACCTCGGCACCCTCGCCGACGCAGACTAGCGCCGGCTGGCGTTCCCCATCGAGGGCCAGACGCAGAACGCCCCGTCCGTTTCGCTACGGACGGGGCGTTCTGTCTTTGTTCAGTGGTATTCAGTCAAGCGGTTTAGAGCTTGCCGAACTCTTCCTTGATCGGCTTGTACGAGTTGTCGTCCTGGTACTGGTAGATACCGATGTACGCTTCCGTGGGGTCGCCTGCATCGGAGAACGTTACCGGACCGGATTGGCCGTCGTAGTCGATGTCCTTACCGTTCCGCAGCAGGGTCACACAAGCAGCGAAGGTGTTGCATTTCTCGCCACCCTGGGAGACGTCCTTGAGCTTCGCGGCAATGTCCGTGCCCTTGGTGCTCTTGGCTGCTTCGGCCGCCAGCGCGATGAGGTTCACGGCGTCGTAGGATTCGCCCGCGTAGCTGAAGTCCTTCAGCGCCGGGTCGATTCCGAGCAATGCCTTCTTGAAGTCCTCGTTGGCGAACGTTCCGGGGATGGTGCCCTGTGCGCCCTTCAACGTGCCCGGCTGGAAGTTCTTGCTGTAGTCGGACGTGTTGCCGTCAACCAGGAACATCTGGCTGCCCTTGATGCCCTTAGCCGCCAGCAGCGGGATGATGGACTTTGCCTCATCGAAGGTGATCAGCGCGACCGCGTCGGGCTTGGCCGCCACGATCTTGTCCACCTGTGCCTGGAACTGGGTGTCGCCGGTGTTGAAGAGCTCTTCGGCAACAACCTTGCCGCCGGCCGACTCAAAAGCGGCCTTGACGTTCTTCTGCAGACCGGTTCCGTAAGCATCGTTCAAAACGATCATGCCGACGGTCTGGGCGCCACATGTGGCCATGTAGTTGCCAAGGACCTTACCCTGCAGGACGTCGGACGGAGCGGTGCGCCAGTAGAGTCCCTTGTCATCCCACGTGGTGAAGTCCGGGGAGGTGTTGGCGGGAGAGAACTGGATGACGCCGGAACCAGTGATCTGGTTGATAACGGTCTTCGAGACCGCGGACGACGCCGCACCGATGATCGCCTGGGCGCCTCCACCGAGGAGAGCCGTGACAGACTGTGTAGCCGTGTCCGTCTTGGTGTCGCCCGAGTCGCGGTGGGTGATCTCAATCGGCTTGCCAAGGACGCCGCCAGCGGCGTTGACTTCCTTGACACCAAGGTTCACACCCGCGATTTCAGGTGGACCAAGGAAGGCGAGGCTACCGGTAGTCGGCAGGAGCGAGCCGAGTTTGAGGGGCGTCGGCGTTGTGGTGGTCGAGGCAGGAATTTGTCCCGTGGGTGCAGGTGCCTGGCTTGTCTTACCGCCACCTGCGCCCGCTGCGGGGCAGTTGATGCCGGCTGCAGCAGAAGTGGTTCCAGTCGAGCTTGGGGCGGACGGGCCACCACAGGCTGTGGCTAGAAGAGCGACGCCGAGGCTAAGCACGGTCAGCTTGGCAGCCCGGGGTGCCGCTTGGGAAAGATCAAACATTGATTAATCTCCTCGATCGAAAGGTGCGAACTGCCTTTGATGCGATAGATCAGGTTTTCCCTGAATAAGAATCAAGCTAGTCCACTTTCGACGGGATAGCGGAGTGAATCAGGTCACAGCCTTGTAACTCTCGTTACGTCAAGGGTTTCCCCTGCTGCGTCGTCCGCGATGCTCCGGTAGGGTTCCCTCGCACACGCAACGAAAGCCGTAGCTTCATTTTGTGCCCCAGGTGGGACTCGAACCCACAACACGCGGATTTTAAGTCCGCTGCCTCTGCCAATTGGGCTACTGGGGCGCCCGGACCATGGTAACCCACGCCGCCGTCGTGGGTGTCCGTTGCCGCCGTCGTTAGATCGCCGCGAACGGGGCCGCGTAGCGGAAGGTGCCGCGATGATCTGCGGGCCAGCCGCTCAGCGGCAGCACCTGGAAGTGGTCACCCCATGCGGACTCAGGGGCCTTGACCCCAAGGCTCGACGCCGGGCGGTAACCGAAGCGTGAATAGTAAACCGGGCTGCCAAGCAGGGCGATGCCGGACTCCCCAGCCGCCTCTGCACGACGCGTGACCTCGTTCATGAGGGCAGTGCCAATGCCTTGCCGCTGGAGATGGGGCTGGACGCTGATGGGGCCAAGGCCCAGCATCGGCAGCTCATCGGACCATCCCCTTGTGGCAATAACATGCCCCACGATTTCTCCGCCCATTTCGGCCACGATGCTGAACACCGGCAGGTAGTCATCGGAGTCGAAGAGCTGGCGCAGCAAGTGAACTTCTTCCGGCGTACCGTCAACCGGCAGGCCGGTAACAGGCGACACCGCGAAGGCCTCCGAGGTGAGGGAAAGGATCTCGGAGCGGTCCGCGGGACCCTCCGTCCGCAGGACCAGGCCCCGCCCAAGGAGCGCCAAGACCTCAAGGGCCCGGTCGGCGTCGGACGCGGGAACCAGCAAGTGGTCATGGTGGAATCCCGCCAACACGTTGCAGCTGATGCCGGCGTGCGTCAGGGCGCTGCTCACGGCGGCGGTGAGGCCCACAGCCTCAAGCGCCGAGTGCACCTGCAGAGTGATCCACGCGGCCACAAAGTCATATGAGAGGCCCAGCCGTTCCGCCTCGGAACGCGTGACCACCACGGTGAGGCCCTCTGCCTCGCGGACAGCCGCCTCAATGTCCCCTTCGAGGGCTCGGCCATGGGGCCACAAGGCGTAGACGAAGTCTCCGTCCCGGAGCACCGGACGCATGGAGGTCAGGAGGGTTTTAAGATCCGTAACGGCGGCCATGAGGATCAGTCTAGGTACTCTCCGGAAATAACGACGGCGGCCGCCCCCTATTTGCTGAAACCAGCAGTTTGGGGACGGCCGCCGTTGTTTGACAACCAGATTTGGATTATTGGGGTCTTATTTAGCGTCAGCCGTTACGGGCGTTTTAGCGTCGGCAGGCTTCTCCGCGGACTTATCTGCCGGAGCCGATGCGGCTGCCGGCTTGGGTGCAGGGGTGGCCGCGGAAACAAAGGCCCCGCGCGGGTTGTCGAGGTCCAGCAACTGGGTGGTGTCGCGGCCCATGATCATGCCGAGCAGCCAGTTGAAGATCACGCGGATCTTGCGCTCAACCGTGGGCATGGCCAGGCCGTGGTAGCCACGGTGGGCCAGCCAAGCGAGACCGCCCTTGAGGCCGATGCGGCCCAGGAGGTTGATGTTCGCAACACCCTTCCACTCGCCGAAGCCGGCAACAGCACCAAGGTTCTTGTGCTTGTAGTCGCTCAGCGGCTTGTCCCAGCGGGAAGCCCACAGGTTCTTGGCGAGCTTCTTCGCCTGGCGGAGCGCGTGCTGTGCGTTCGGAACACAGGTTCCATCAGGCAGGCCCTTGCCCGTGAGGTCCGGAACAGCGGCGATGTCGCCGGCTGCCCAGGCGTTGTCGATGATGCCCTCGTCGCCGGCGATGCGAAGGTCCGGCAGGACGCGCACGCGGCCGCGGGGTTCCAGCGGGAAGTCAGTGGAACGGACCATCGGGTTGGCCTGCACACCTGCGGTCCACACCAGGGTGTCCGCTTCGAATTCCTGGGCCGGGGACTTGTCCGGCAGGTTGATGAGCTTGAGCGCACCCTCGGCGTTGTCCAGCGAAGTGTTGAGGAGGACCTCGATGCCGCGGCCGCGCAGGTGCTCGACAACCCACTCAGCCTGCTCAGCGGTGACCTCGGGCATGATCCGGCCCATGGCCTCGACCAGGACGAAGCGGACTTCCTCCTGGCGGACGCGCGGGTTGTTCTTGACCGCGGCGCGGGCAAGGTCTTCCATCTCGGTGATGCACTCGATACCGGCGAAGCCACCCCCGACGACCACAAAGGTCAGGGCGCGGGCGCGCGCTGCCGGGTCCGTCATGGTGGAGGCAACCTCGATGCGGTCGAGGACCTTGTTGCGAAGCGCAACTGCTTCCTCGATGGTCTTCAGGCCAATGCCGTTGTCCGCCAGGCCCTTGATCGGGAAGGTGCGGGTAATGGCACCTGCGGCGAGGACGACGTCGAAATAGGGCACCTCGAAGGGGGCGGAGCCGTCGGCCGGTGCAACAACCGCTTTGCGGTTGGCGTGGTCGATGCTGGTCACGCGACCCTGAATGAGCTCGGTCTGCTTCAGGTGCTGGCGGTGGCTCACCACAGCGTGGCGGGCTTCGATGTTGCCGCCGGCCACTTCGGGGAGGAAGGGCTGGTAAGTCATGTACGGCAGCGGATCTACGACTGTGACGACGCCACCAGCGTTCGCGATCTTCTTCTGCAGTTTGAGTGCCACGTAAAGGCCGACGTAGCCGCCGCCGACGACCAGCACGCGTGGACGGTCAATAAGCTGAGGGGTGGTTGCCATGAAATCAGGATACAGCACTTTGTGAAAATCTTCACTAGCGGTGTTCGGGGGCTTTGCCGGGCTTGTCCCCCACCACCTCCACCGCATCGGTTTCGGCGTCATCCTTTGGCAGCGCCGGGCTCTTGTAGGCCTTTCTCAGCTGGATGGCGGCTCCAGCAATAATCGCCGCAAAGAGGGCACCGAAGCCCAGCACAACAAAGGCAGGCACGGCACTGTCCAGCTGTGTTGGGGCCTTGGCCACTGGCACTGTCGGCTCGGGCAGCGTGGGCGGTGCGCTCGTGGGAATCTGTTCCTGCTCGGCAGCCGGCGGTTTCAGTTCCCCTCCCCTGCGGTGCACACGGATCCAATCCGAAATGGATCCCAGCGGATTGGCTGCCGCCTCTGCCACGTCGGCCTTGAGCGCGGCCTCGGCGTTGAGCACACCAAAGCCGTAGATCGGGTCCTTCCCGGGAGCGCCTGCATCCTTGGCAGTGCTCACAATCCGGTTGATGACCTGCTTGGCGCTCATCGTCGGCCATTTGGACCGGATGAGGGCTGCGACTCCGGAAACAATGGGCGCGGACCCTGAGGTACCGGCCCAGTCGGCATAACCACCTCCGGGGAGGCCACCGGCCAGGTTTTCCGCGGGCGCTGCCACACCGATGGTGATTCCCTGGGACGAGGCATCGATGCTTGCCTTGCCGTCCCGGTCCAGCCCTGCCACAGTCAGCACGCCCGGAATCGTGGCGGGAGCCCCCACCTGCACGTTTCCGGCCAGGCGGTTTCCTGCCGCAGCAACGATGACCACGTCCTTTTGCTCCGCGTAGAGGAACGCGGCATCCCAGCTTTGCGGCCATGTGGGCGAAGTGCTGCCAAGGGAGATGTTGATGACCTTGGCACCGTTGTCCACGGCCCAGCGGACAGCGGCCGGGATCTGGTCCTGGTCGCTCCTGCCCGCAGGATTGTTGGAGCCGAGCCATGTGGAGACGGTCAGCAACTGCGCTTCCGGGGCGACGCCGACGATGCCGTCGGGACCCACCGTGTTGGGAGCGGGCGTGGCTCCGGGCGACGGCGATGGGCTGGCGGGCTGGTGCCCCCTTCCGGCCAACATGGTCGCCACCAATGTTCCGTGCTCAGGTTTGGCGCCTATTGACTTCTGGCCGTCCGGCTCGCCAGCGCCGGAGGAGTCCGTTCCGCCGACGATCGCTCCCTTGAGGTCCGGGTGCTTGCCGTCCACGCCGCTATCGATGATGGCCACCTTGACGCCGGCGCCTTTCGAGACGGACCACGCCGCGTTGATGCCTGACTCCTTCAGCCAATATTGCTTGTCACGCCACGAATCCGCGCGCGCTTCCGGGGCCGTTGCCAGTCCGCCAACCGCTGCCGCCAAAGCCAGAGCCGCAGCCAGGCACAGCGAAGCTGCGCGCAGCCCTGCCAGTGCGCGCAGACCTGCCAGTTGACGGGAGGCGGCGCGACGGCGTCCATCGCGTCGGCGTCGGGAAAGTCGGATGCTCATTCGTGCCCCAATCAGCTCTACGTCAGGCGACCCGCCAGCGGGCGTGCGGCAGCGCCTCAGGCGTGCAGCCACCCTGGATGCGGTGGTTGGCGGATCTGATGGTCAGCGGATACTCAGTGCTATGCCGTCAAGGATGTCGTGCTCACTGGCCGTGGCAGCTGCAATGCCCCCGCCGGTGACCTCGTGAAGGCGTTCCAGGATTCGCCGCCACACCAGTGCTCCTGCGCCGATCACGTCCACCCGGCCGGGGTGCATGTAGGGCAGCCTGGCCCGTTCTTCGCGGGTCATTTCCAACAGGCTGGTGCACGCGTCGCGGATAGTGCCAAGGTCCAGCTTTGCGCCGTGGATGGCTGAGGGCTGGTACTCGGTTAGACCGAGGGCGTGCGCGGTGATGGTTGTGATGGACCCGGCAACGCCAACGACGGCGGTGGTGCGGTTGAGCGGCACCGTCTCCGCTGCAAGGTCGATGGCGGCGTCGACGTCGGCCTCAGCGGCCGCGATCTGTTCCGCAGTGGGCGGGTCAGCTGCCAAATGGCGTTCAGTAAGGCGCACGCAGCCAATGTCGACAGACCTGGCGGCAATGACGCCGTCGGCATCTCCCAACACGAATTCCGTGCTGCCGCCGCCCAGGTCAACCACCAAAACCGGGTTTTTGCCCGGCGAGGGAAGGACGCTGCTGGCGCCGGCAAAGGATAGGGCCGCTTCCTCGTCGCCCGTGATCACCTCTGGTTCGACGCCGAGGAGCTCGCGGATGCCATCTACAAAGACCTGCCGGTTACGCGCGTCACGCGTTGCTGAGGTGGCCGCGAAGCGGACCCGCTCGGCGCCGTGCTCACGGATGAGGTCCGCGTAGTCCCGAGTGGCGTCGAAGGTCCTCTGCAGGGCTTCTGCTGCAAGCTCTCCAGTGGCGTCAACGCCTTGGCCAAGGCGCACCACACGCATCTCCCGGACGACGTCGGCCAGCGGGCCACCTTTCGGGGCGTTTACGCCTTGTTCGGCGGCGCCGTTGGCGTCCGCAATCAGGAGGCGGATGGAATTGGTTCCGCAGTCGATGGCAGCTACGCGGCTCATTGGTCCTCCCCCAGGTTGCTTGCTGATGCTTCGTCGGCTGCTGAACGGCGAACCGGTGCCGGCCTTCCGACGAGTTCCGGGAGCCCCTGGGGTCCGTGCCGGCTTAGGTCCTTGGACGGTGCCTCTCCCGTTGTGTCCCAGGCGCCGTCACAGTAGCAACGGTCCTTGGTCCACCACTCCTTGATGGCCTCCAGCGCTTCGTCGCCGAGCGGATTTACCCCGGGACCGGCTGCGAGGGATTGTCCAACCAGGACGTGCAGGCACTTGACGCGGGTGGGCATACCGCCGGCGGAGACGCCGTCGATCTCTGGAACGTCTCCGGTTCCGGCCCGCTGCCCGATTTCTTTGCGGGCGGCCAGGTAGGCATCATGCGCGCCACGATATGCCGCGGCAAGTGATTCATCGTCGGCCAGGCGGTCATTCATGTCGTTCATGAGGCCCGCGGCCTCCAGCCTGGAAACGGCGGAGGTAATGACCGGGTGGGTCAGGTAGAAGGTCGTGGGGAAGGGCGTACCGGTGCTCAGCCTCGGAGCGGTAGCCGCCACCAGGGGGTTGCCGCATACACACCGCGCCGGGATTTCGACGACGTCACGCACCGGGCGGCCCAACTGGCGGCTGAGGACCTCAAGGTCGTGGGCTGATGGCCGTCGTGTCTGCTGCGGCGTGCCTGCAGTGTTGTCTGCCACTGGCGCTGCCACCCCTTCCTGCCCTGGATAGCTGCGCCGGGACGGGCGCAACGGCGGCGGGCACCGCGATTTTGTCAGTCGGTTGCCGAGCGTCGAATCGACTCCCACAGGGCGTCCACCCACGGCAGGTTTGCCGGGCTTCCGGAGGCTCCTGTGCCGGTGCTGGATTCCGTTGTGCCGGACGGAATTCCTCCGCCAAACACCCAGTAGCCCGTTTCACCCGGCATAACCATGTTAATGCGGTCGCGAGCCTGCTGTTTCACGTAGCTGGGGTCCTGCCAGCGCGACACCTGCTTTTTGAGGTTCTCCTGCTCGGCCTTTTTGGCTGCGATCTCGTTCTCAAGCGCGGATATTTCCGACCGCTTTTCAAAGAAAATCTTCACCGTGGGGGCCAGCATGATGGTGATGGCGATCATGACGACGCCCAAAGCCAACAACCTTCCTGAAAAAGCCCTGGCCGGAACAGGCGCCTGGGCGTCCGGATCGGCTCCCGCGGATGCGCCAGAAGTGCGCCCGGCAGGCTTCCCCTTGCCGCCAGGCCCCGTGGTGGTCCCTGCCGCTGACTTTGCGCCCGACGACTGTCCTGCTGCGACGTGGTCCTTGGTGCGGTACGTGGTCCGGGACGAAGTTCGCCCAGCCGTGCCGGAAGAACCCACGCTGCGGGCGCCGCTGCTCTGGGATGAGCCGCTGCTGTGGGATGGGCCTTGGGCGGAGCCGCCAAAGTCGGCCCGGATAACATCGCCATCGGACCTTGATGCCTGCCCGGACGGCTTGGCACCTGTCGGGTTGGCTCTGGGTACCTTGGGTCGACGGGTGGCCATGACACTCCTGTAATGCCCGGTGTTTGCCTGGCGGGTTGCTGCTGGTACTCGGTGATCCGGCCTGCTAGCAGCACCCACCGGAAGGTTTCCAGGGTGCCGCGCTTAAACAGAACCGGTGGCTATGGTCTTTCCACCATAGCCACCGGTCAGCTGTTTACCCGGATACTAGCCCTTGAAACGCGGGAAGGCGCTGCGGCCGGCGTAACGTGCGGCGTCGTCGAGTTCCTCTTCGATGCGCAGCAGCTGGTTGTACTTGGCAACACGCTCGGAACGGGCCGGCGCGCCGGTCTTGATCTGGCCGGCGTTAGTGGCCACCGAGATGTCGGCGATGGTGGTGTCCTCGGTCTCGCCGGAGCGGTGCGAGGTGATGGTGGTGTAACCGTTGCGCTGGGCCAGCGAGACGGCGTCCAGGGTCTCGGTCAGGGAACCGATCTGGTTGACCTTCACAAGGAGGGAGTTGGCCGTGGCGGCGTCGATTCCCTGCTGCAGGCGCTCCGGGTTGGTAACGAACAGGTCGTCGCCCACCAGCTGGACCTTGTCACCGATTGCGTCGGTGAGGGTCTTCCAGCCTTCCCAGTCGTTCTCGTCCAGCGGGTCCTCGATGGAAACCAGCGGGTAGTCGGCCACGAGTTCGGCGTAGTAGGCGCTCATGTCCGCGGAGCTCAGGGACTTGCCCTCGAAGTTGTAGGAACCGTCCTTGTAGAACTCGGAGGATGCGACGTCCAGTGCCAGGGCGATGTCCTTGCCCGGGGTGTAGCCAGCCTTCTTGATGGCTTCCTGGATCAGGTCCAGAGCGGCACGGTTGGACGGCAGGTTCGGGGCGAAGCCACCCTCGTCACCCAGGCCGGTGGCCAGGCCCTTCTCGTTCAGGACGGCCTTGAGGTTGTGGTAGACCTCAACGCCCCAGCGGAGGCCCTCCGAGAAGGTCTCTGCGCCGATCGGGGCGATCATGAACTCCTGGATGTCGACGTCGGAGTCGGCGTGGGAGCCACCGTTGAGGATGTTCATCAGCGGAACAGGCAGGACATGGGCGTTCGGGCCGCCGAGGTACTTGTACAGCGGCAGGTCTGCCGAGGCGGCGGCTGCGTTGGCGACGGCCAGGGAGACGCCCAGGATGGCGTTGGCGCCCAGCTTGCCCTTGTTGGCGGTGCCGTCAAGGTCGATCATGGCCTGGTCGATGCTGCGCTGGTCCGTGGCGTCGAAGCCGATGAGTGCCGGGGCGATCTCGTCGATGACAGCGTCGACGGCCTTCTGGACACCCTTGCCGAGGTAACGGCCCTTGTCACCGTCGCGGAGCTCAACGGCCTCGTGCTCACCGGTGGATGCACCGGACGGAACTGCGGCGCGGCCGATCTGGCCGTCAGACAGCAGAACCTCGACTTCAACGGTCGGGTTGCCGCGGGAGTCAAGGATCTCGCGGGCGTGGATGGCATCGATAAGCGCCATGGGTTTGCTCCTTATGGTGAAGCGGTTACTGGGAATCTAGAGGGAAAATCTGGACGTCCTCGTCGCTATTAGCCTAGTCGAGAGTGGTACACGTTACGGAACGGCTTCGGGAGCCTCACGTCATGAAGTTCCCCCGGCGCGTCGCTGGTACTCCCGCACAGCGCCGCGGAGCGCGCGTTCGGCGTCGAGGCCGCGGCTCCGGGCCTGAGCGACGACGGCGAACAGCAAAGCGCCGAGCTCGGCTTCCGTGGCGGCGTCCACAGCAGCAGGGACGACGCCGGCCCGCTGGGTTTCGGGCAGCTCCAAACCGGCGCGTGCGGCGCGGTCCAGCGTCTTTTGTGCCCGGGCCAGCGCAGGCAGGTTGTCGGGGATGCCGTCAAGGGCACTCCGTCCCCCGGCACGCTCAGTGTTCTTGATGGAGTCCCACGTCCGTTCGATTTCTTCAATCGTGGCGGGGAAGGAGTCCTGCAGGGTGCCGTCCGGCCGGAAGACATGGGGGTTGCGGCGGATCATCTTGCGCGTAATGGCTTCAGCCACGTCGGCGAAGTCGAAGCGGCCGTGTTCCTCCGCAAGCCGGGCATGCAGCACTACCTGGAGCAGCACATCGCCCAATTCGCCGCGGAGTTCTTCCTCGCTGCCTGCCTCAATGGACTCGACCACTTCGTAGGCTTCTTCGATCAGGTACTCCACCAGCGATTCGTGGGTGAGTGCTCCCATCCAGGGACAGTGTTGCCGCAGCGCGGCGATCACTCCGAGCAGTTGGGTGATCGCCGCGGCGGGTGAGCCTGCAGAGCGGTCGGCAGCGTGCTGCTCAGGCAAGATTCGCGTAGGCGTCGTTGATGTACTCCACTAGCGCTTCCCTCTCATCGAGCGGGAGGAATGAAGCCTCGGCAGCGTTAAGCGTGAGCTCCAGCAGGTCGTCCAGATCGTAGTCGAAGGTCTCAACCAGCAATTCGAACTCGTCAGTGAGGGTCACGCCGCTCATCAGCCGGTTGTCCGTGTTGATGGTTACGTTGAAGCCAAGCTGGTAGAGCATGTCCACGGGGTGGTGCTCGATGCCCTCGCCAAAGCCTGCAATCGCACCGGTCTGGAGGTTTGACGAGGGGCAGATCTCCAATGCGATGTGCCGGTCGCGGACCCAGGCCGCAAGCTCGCCCAAGGTCACCATCCCGACTGCCGCGTCGTCGTCGTACTCGGAGCTTTCGGCGTTATCGCCTTCCTCAAAGTCCACGGTGATGTCTTCCGCGATGCGGACGCCATGGCCGAGCCGCAGGGCGCGGCCGTCCACCAGGGCTGACTGGATGCTGTCCAGTCCGGCGGCCTCGCCGGCGTGGACCGTTGCCGGGAAGTTCTGCTCAGCGAGGTACGTGAAGGCGTCCTTGAAGCGCGACGGCGGGAAACCGTCCTCGGCGCCTGCGATGTCGAAGCCCACAGCGCCCTTGTGCCGGTGGCGGACGGCCAGCTCCGCGATTTCCTGGCTCCGGTCCGCGTGCCGCATCGCCGTGATGAGCTGGCCCACCTGGATCTGACGGCCGCTTTCCTCGACGGCCTCCGTGCCTGCTTCGAGGCCGGCCTGGACGGCTTCGACTGCTTCGTCCAGGGTGAGGCCGGCTCGGAGGTGCTGCTCCGGGGCCCAGCGAACTTCTCCGTATACCACGCCGTCGTCCGCCAGGTCCTCAACGAACTCCTTGGCGACGCGGAACAGACCATCCTTGGTCTGCATCACGGCAATGGTGTGGTCAAACGTCTCCAAGTACCGGACCAGGGATCCGGAGTCGGCTGACTCACGGAACCACTCGCCCAGGGCCACGGGGTCCGTGGAAGGCAAGGTGTGGCCAACGGCGGCCGCCAGCTCGATGATTGTGGCGGGCCGAAGACCTCCGTCCAAGTGGTCGTGCAGGGAGACCTTGGGAAGGCTCTTCAGGTCGAAGTCGATGGCAGGGGCGGCGTCAACAATGGGCTCAGTCACGATCCAACTTTAGGGGGCGCCGAGCAGCGATAGCCAGCGGAGCGGGACGCGGCCTAGTGGCCGCGGACAGCGCTCCGATCGACGACGCCATTTTCAACGCTGGCATCCTGGTTGGCGGCGATGTGTTGCTTGTGGTCGCCTGGCAGTTCCACTTCATCCAGGGATTCGACATCGTGCCGACCCAGGCGCTTGTGCCACCAGCGCAGGACGTGGTCGATGACGATGCCGAGGATCACAGCGAAAACTACCGCGATTCCAGCGCTAAGGAGCGGGTTGTGGTGCAGCCACGGGAAGGAACTGGCCAGGAGGCCGATGCCCAAGGAGTAACCAACCCAGGTGACACAGGCGAAGGCGTCAAGCGTGAAGAATTTCCGGTGGGGGAAGCCGGTGGTGCCGGCCACATAGTTCACTGCAACGCGGCCCCAAGGGATGTAGCGGGCGGTAAAAATCAGCACGGCGCCGCGCTTTTCGAGTTCGTAGCGCGCCCAAGTGAAGACTTTGCGTACCTTGGGCCTGCGCATCCACTTCCAGCGCTCCAAGCCGATCTTCCGGCCCAGCAGGTAGGCCATGTTGTCGCCTGCCATGGCGCCAATCAGGGCTGTGAGACCGAGGATCCACAGATTGGGTTCGCCGCTGTGGCGTGAGAATGCCGCGAGCGCCACTATCAGGGTCTCGCTGGGCACCACCATCGCGAAGCCGTCTACGAAAAAGAAGACCAGAAGCAGCGGGTATATCCACCATTGGCCCGCTGCATGGAGCACTGCCTCATTAATAAACTCCACGCGGGTGGCGCTCCTTGACGGTTTGGGCGACTGCTGACATAAACAATTTTTGACTTGACACGGTGAAACGTGACGTAAGTCGCTCTCCAGTGTCCCATGGCCTGAGCCATGTTCGCTACGCCGTGGCTCACACGGAGCTCAGTGGGCGGTTCAGGGAAGCGGTGTGTCAGGCGTGGCGTCCTTTTCCTCCGCAGGGAGTGGACCGCGGACCTTGTTGATGATGCGGTCCACAATGATGCCCAGGATCACCGCGCAGACGATGGCGATCACTGCCCCAAGCAGGTGGTTGTGCTCGAACCACTGTCCAAAAAACAGCCCAATTGCCACGGAGTACCCGGCCCACAACAATCCGGACATCGACGTGAGGACAATGAACTCGACATGGTGGAAATGCGTGGCGCCGGCCGTGAGGTTGACCGCCACGCGACCGACGGGGATGAACCTTGCCACCATGATCAGTGACGCAGCCCGACGTCGAAGTTCCCGGCCCGCCCAGCGGAAGGCAACCTGCATGCGCATGGTCCGCATCCAGCGCCACCGGTGGATTCCGATCTTCTTGCCTATCAGGTAGGCGATGTTATCGCCGCTGAAGGCCCCGATGGCGGCAACCAGAATCAGCACCCAGGCGTTGGGCACGCCGGCCGTCGCGGAGACAGCCGCGAGGCCGACCACTACTGACTCGCTGGGTATCGGCGGAAAGAAACCGTCGATGAGGCAGCATGCCAGCACGAGCAGCAGTACCCAGGGCTGGCTGGCGGCTGCGAGGATGAAATCGTTGATTGCCTGCACGGTTTCCTCACGTGTGGCGGCGTGGCATGGTTCCCGGCATGCCTAGGCGATCCGGTCAATAATGAGCTGCTGCCCCGGCCTTGAGCCGTCCGGGGCGATCACCACCGAACCCTCCAAGGCCTCCCTGGCTCGTTGGAATTTCTCCGGCGTGTCGGTCAGGAGGGTCATGAGCGGCTCGCCCGCTCGGACTACGGCGCCAGGCTTGGCGTGGAGGCGCACACCGGCTCCCGCCTGTACCGCGTCTTCTTTCCGGGCCCGGCCTGCACCGAGGCGCCACGCGGCCACGCCAACGGACAGCGCATCCAGCTCTACCAGCACGCCGTCCGCCGGGGCGTAGACAGTTTCCGATTCCCGCGCCATAGGCAGGGGTGCCGTCGGGTCGCCGCCTTGGGCTCTGATCATTCGGTTCCACACGTCCATGGCCCGGCCGTCTTTTAGGGCAGAGGCAGGATCCGCGTTGTGGACGCCCGCGGCGGCCAGCATTTCTTCCGCGAGTCGAACGGTCAGCTCGACGACGTCTTCCGGACCACCGCCCGCCAACACTTCCAGGGATTCCTCCACCTCGATGGCGTTCCCGGCGGTTAGCCCTAGTGGCGTGTTCATGTTCGTCAACAGCGCGACCGTCTTGACTCCGGCGTCCGTCCCCAAGGCCACCATCGTCTCGGCAAGTTCGCGGGCCCCGGCCTCATCCTTCATAAACGCCCCGGATCCCACCTTGACGTCCAGAACCAAGGACCCGGTGCCTTCAGCAATCTTTTTGCTCATGATCGAGGAGGCAATCAGCGGAATCGCCTCCACGGTGCCCGTCACGTCCCGAAGGGCGTAAAGCTTCTTGTCAGCAGGGGCGAGGCCTGCTCCGGCGGCGCAAATGACGGCCCCAACATCCTGGAGCTGGGCCATCATGGCCTCATTGCTGAGCGAGGCCTGCCAACCCGGAATTGACTCGAGCTTGTCCAGGGTCCCACCGGTGTGGCCGAGTCCACGGCCGGAAAGCTGGGGAACTGCCACGCCAAAGACGGCAACCAGCGGGGCCAGCGGCAGGGTGATCTTGTCCCCTACCCCACCGGTGGAGTGCTTGTCGCTGGTTGGCTTGACGCCGCCGTCGGGAGTGCGCAGCGCAGAGAAGTCCATCCGCTCGCCCGAGGCGATCATCGCGGCGGTCCAGCGGGAGATTTCAGCACGGTCCATGCCATTAAGCAGGATTGCCATGTTCAAGGCGGACATCTGCTCATCGGCGATGACACCCCGGGTATAGGCGTCGATGGTCCAGTCGATCTGTTCAGGGGATAGGGTGCCCCTGTCCCGCTTGATGCGAATAATGTCGACGGCGTCAAACGGTTCCGCGGTTGTTGTGGACTGTGCCACCAGCTTCCTCCAGATTCTCGGGACCAAATGCGTCAGGCAGCACCTGGTCCATGGTCTTGATGCCCTGCGTGGTCATGAGCTCCATGCCTGGAGCACGGAATTCATACAAGAGCTGGCGGCAGCGACCGCACGGCATCAGGACACCGCCGTCGCCGTCCACGCAATAGAAGGCGCGGATCCTGCCGCCCCCGGTCAGGTGCAGTTGGCCCACCAGCGCGCACTCGGCACAAAGGGTGAGCCCGTAGCTGGCATTCTCCACGTTGCACCCGCTAATGATCCTGCCGTCCTCGGTGAGGGCCGCGGCCCCCACCGGAAACTTCGAGTACGGAGAATAGGCGCTTTTCATCGCCTGGACGGCGGCCTTTTCCAACGCGGTCCAGTCGACCTTGGGCTGTTTCGTCATGCTCAGCCCTTCACGTACGGGATGCCGCTGGCCGCAGGTGGCCGGGACCGCCCCACAAGGCCCGCGACGGCGAAAACAGTCACCAGATAGGGCAGCATGGCCATAAATTGGCTGGGCACCGGGGTGCCGATGATGCCCAGGATGGACTGCAGGTTATAGGCAAAGCCAAAAAGCAGCGATGCCAGGAACGCCCCGATCGGATTCCATCTGCCGAAGATCAGGGCCGCCAGGGCGATAAAGCCACGGCCGCCGGAGATTTCCTGCGTGAAGGAGTCGATGGTCACCAAGGTGAAGATGGCTCCGCCGATGCCTGCGATCGCGCCGCCGAGCGTCACGTTCCAGAATCGGGTCGCGTTGACATTCACGCCCAGCGTGTCGGCGGCCTGCGGGTGTTCGCCTACTGCCCGGACGCGAAGTCCCCACTTGGTCTTGAACAGCCCGAACCACACCACGGCCACGGCAATGTACATCAGGTAGCCGGCCACCGACTGCCGGAAGAGGATCGGCCCAATGATCGGCAGGTCCGCCAAGAGCGGGATCGGGATAATGTCCAGGCGGCCCGGCGTATTGAACAGGGCCTTGTTGGGCACCATGATGGTGCCGAACAGGAAGCCGGTCAGGCCGGAGACCAGCACGTTGAGCACCACGCCCACGATGATTTGGTTGACCAGGTACTTGATGCTGAACACCGCCAGCACCATGGAGACCGTCGCCCCAGCGGCAGCCGCGGCGATCAGCCCGATGTAGGCGTTGCGGGTCACCGTTGCCACCAGCGCGGCTGTGAATGCACCGCCCAGGAGCTGGCCCTCGATGGCGATGTTGACCACCCCCACTCGTTCGCACAACACGCCGGACAGCGAACCGAATACCAAGGGGACCGCCAGCGTCACCGATCCGGCGATGAGCCCTGCCAGGGAAATGGACGGCTGGCGCGCGCCAGCCACGATCCAGACCAGCAACGAGAAGACGAACACCACCGCGAAGACAATCGGCAGCCATCGCGGCGAACGGCGGCCCTGGGTCCAGAGGTAGACGGAATATGCGGCAGCCGCGAGTAACAAGACGCCCATGACGATCCCGCCAACCTGGCCGGGAATCGCGATCGACGGCAGGACAATGGCGTCGCCTGGATCGCTGACCTTCATCTCCGCTGTCTTTCCCGGGCCCAGCAGCCCAAAGAACACCAGCGCCACCAGCGCGAGGACGCTCAGCGAAACCGGAACCTTCAGCGGCGGGCGCTCACCCGCCGTCGTACGTGCGGCAGCCCCCGATGCCGGGGCGGTAGTTGCGGTACTCACTTGGCACCTCCGGTGGTGGTTGCGACGGCGGCACGCCGGGGAGCTTTGATTTTCTTCTTTTTACCGGGGTTTAGCCCGAAGATCGACCTGATCAACGGCGGCGCCGCGATGAACAGCACGATGAGGGACTGCACCACAAGGACGATGTCAATGGGAGTTCCGGTCTGGATTTGCATTTGGACTGCGCCGGCGCGGAATGCCCCGAAAAGCAGGCCCGCGAAGAACGTTCCCCACGGGGTGCTGCGACCCAACAGCGCAACGGTGATGGAATCAAAACCGATCTGCGCCGCGACCCCGCCGGTGAGCACCTTTTCGGTACCCGCTACCTGGGCCACTCCGCCGAAGCCCGCCAAAGCACCGGCGAGGGCCATGACCACAATCGTGGCTCGGGGAACGTTGACGCCTGCGGTCCGGGCAGCGGCGGGGTTGGCGCCCACGGCCCGGAATTCGAAGCCCACCGTGGACCTGTTCAGCAGCCACCACACGCCATAGCAGAGGGCGACAGCGACGAGGAATCCCAGGTGAAGCCTCGAGTCGGGGAAGATTCCGGGATAGGCCGCGGTCTCGTCCAGCCGCGGGGAAATAGGGCTGGCCTCCCCCGGGCGCCGGAACGCCGGAGTGTTGAGCAAATAGTCGAGCAGGAAGAGCGCCACGTAGTTGAGCATGATGGTCACGATCACTTCGTGTGCTCCCGTTCGGGCCTTCAGGATGCCCACGATGGCACCCCACGCCGCACCGCCCAGGACACCCATCACGAGGACAACCAGGATGTGCAACCCAAACGGCAAATGCCAGGTGAAGCCCGCGTACGCCGCAAGCGTGGCGCTGATGATGACCTGACCCTGGGCACCGATGTTGAAGAGCCCCGCGCGGAACGCCAGCGCGACGCCCAGGGCGGCGCAGATCAGCGGGGTAGCCACGGTCATGGTTTCCAGGAACGGCAGGAAGCCCTGGCGTGGGTTGAAAATGGACCCTTGGAACAGGGCGACGTAGCTGCGTGTCATCGCATTCCACAGCGCCGAAAGGAAGTCGCTTGGCCTTGCGAAGAAGTAGCTTCCCGTCTTGGCCACGTTGCTGTCAGTGCTTGCTATCAGGATGCCGCCCAGCACAAGGGCCACCAACACGGCAAGGACCGAGACCAAGGCATTTCCGTGCACGATCTGTTGCCACACGGTGGCTTCACGGTGGCCGGTGTCGCCGCTCTGCGAAGACACGGGAACCGCCGAAGGGGCGTGGGCGCCGCCAGCGGTATCGAGGGCGACGTCCGCGGCCTGGACGTCCTCCGCGGATTCCTGTGTCACTGGTCCTTCTGCCGCAGCGGGCGCTGGATCATCAGCTTCTGCGTGCGGGATCTTGTCCTCAGTGCTCATGGGAAACTCCTTCCGCACCGACGCCGGCCATCATGAGGCCCAGCGTGTCCCTCGGCGTCCCCGAAGGAACAATTCCAACCAGCTTGCCCTTGTAGAGGACTGCGATCCTGTCCGCAAGCTCGATCACCTCATCCAGTTCAGTGGAGACGATCAACACAGGTGTTCCCACGTCCCGTTCGGCGACGATGCGTTTGTGCAGGAACTCGATCGATCCAACGTCAACGCCGCGTGTCGGCTGGCTCGCGATGAACAGCCGCAGCGGGCGGGACAGCTCCCGCGCCATAACCACCTTCTGCTGGTTGCCGCCGGACAGTGTTCCGGCGGCGGCACCCGCCGACGGAGTCCTGATGTCGAACTCCTCGATTTTCGCTTTCGCGTTTTGCTCCACTTTCGCCGGGCTCATGCTCATCCGCTTGGCGAAAGGGGCCTTGTCATAGAGGTCCAGCACCAGGTTTTCGGCCACCGAGAACGGACCCACCAGCCCATCGACCGTCCGGTCCTCCGGCACGAACCCCACCCCCGAGCGCAGCACCTCCTTGACGGGAAGGCCCAGGAGCTCCTTGCCGTCCAGTGTCACGGACCCTGTGACGTGCTCCTGGATGCCCAGGATGGCTTCGGTCATTTCGGTCTGGCCGTTGCCTTGCACACCCGCGACGGCGAGGATCTCGCCTTGGGCGATGTCGAAACTGATCCCGTCCACCACATAGGTCCCGTTCGGTGCGCGGACCGTGAGGTCCTTGACCACAAAGGTGGTTTCCTTGCGATTTGCAGGGCCCTTGTCCAGTGTGAGGCTCACGGCGCGGCCCACCATCATGGAAGCCAGCTCCGCTGTTGGGGCCGACGGCGGAGCGTCACCTACCACTTTCCCTCGCCGGATAACCGTGATGACGTCCGCGACGGCTTTGACCTCGCGTAGCTTGTGCGAGATGAAGACAATCGACGTGCCGCTGGTCTTGAGCTGGCGCATGATGTCCAGCAGTTCGTCGGTCTCCTGTGGCGTAAGGACGGCCGTAGGTTCGTCAAGGATGAGGACTTTGGCCTCGCGAACAAGTGCCTTGATGATTTCCACGCGCTGCTGGACACCGACAGGGAGGTCTTCCACCAAGGCGTCCGGGTCGACGTCGAATCCGTACTTGTCCGAGATCTCGCGGATCTTTTTCCGGGTCTGGTCAATGCTGAGGATGCCGCCAAACGTGGTTGGTTCGGCGCCGAGGGCCACATTCTCCGCGACAGTAAAAACCGGAACCAGCATAAAGTGCTGGTGAACCATACCAATTCCTGCGGCCATTGCGTCGCCAGGGCCGCGGAAATTCATGACCTCGCCGTCCACCACAATCTGGCCGGCGGTCGGCTCATACAATCCGTAGAGCACATTCATGAGGGTGGATTTGCCGGCGCCATTTTCACCGAGTAGGCAATGGATCTGGCCGGGCTCAACCACAAGGTCAATGTCCTGGTTGGCGTAAAAGGTCCCGAACGCCTTCGAGATCCCCTTCAATTCGAGTTTCACAACTCCCACCGTTCTGTTGGTCCGAAGGGACGGCTGCGCAGCCAGACACCATTTGGTGATGCCAGCCTAATGAGGGCAAAAACGAGCCGCCAGTACCGCTGGACCGGTACTGGCGGCGCGTCGAAAGCCCTACTTCTTCGGGCTTGCCTTGGATTCGATCACGAGCTTGCCGGAGATGATGTCCGACTTCAGGGAATCGAGTTCCTTCTTGGTGTCAGCCGAAACGGCGGAATCCAAATCGTGGAAGGGTGCGATCGCAACGCCGGAGTTCTTCAACGTGCCGACGTAGGCCTCGTTGGAGAACTTGCCGTCCTTGTCATCCTTCACCAGGGTCTCCACCGCCTCATCCATCTTCTTGATCACCGAAGTCAGCATGAGGTCCTTGTACTCGGGAGCCGTGAGGTAGCCATCGGAGTCAACCCAGATCAGTTTGACGTCCTTGCCCGCACCCTTGGCCTCGCGCAGAGCGGCGCCTGCGCCCTTGCCAACGGGTCCGGCCACAGGCATCACGATGTCGGCGCCCTGGTCCAGCAGGTTCTTGGTGACCTGCTTGCCGGTGTCCTGCTTCTCGAAGTCGCCGGTGAAGGAGCCATCCTGCGTGGCCTTGTCCCAACCGACCACGGCAACGTTCTTGCCTTTGGCCTTGTTGTAGGCCTGGACGCCGTCATAGAAGCCATCCATGAAAATGGTGACGGTGGGGATCTTGATACCGCCGAAAGTTCCGACCTTTCCGGTCTTGCTGACCGAAGCGGCCGCATAACCCGCCAGATAGGCGGCCTGGGCTGTGTCGTAGACCACCGGCTTGACGTTCGGAATGGGCTGCGAGTAGGCGAAGTCGATGATGGCGAAGTGCTTGTCCGTGTTCTTCCCGGCGGCGGCCTTGGTTGCATCACCGAGCAGGAACCCGACCGTGAAGGTCAGGTTGCAGCCTGCAGCGATCATGCCATTGAGGTTGGTTTCATAGTCGCTGTTGGCCTTGGATTCCGCCGACTTGACGGTGATTCCCAAGTCCTTCTCCGACTTCTTGATGCCCTCATACGAGGACTGGTTGAAGGACTGGTCGTCAAAGCCACCAGAGTCCGAAACAATGCAGCCGATGTAATTGCTGGCCGTGTTGGTGCCGCCGCCGGTGCTGGGCGGCGCTCCACAGCCGCTCAAAAGGAGTGCGGCAGCGCCCGCTGTTGCCATGCCTGCCATTGAACCGCGCTTAAGGGTGGAACGCAGTGAGTTTTTCAATTGTCCTCCAGGAAGAAAGAGTTCGCGCTACGACGGAGAATCAATGAGTGTCCGTTTCGATGCTCCATGGCAGAAATTCTGTTTTCACTGAATGGTTCGCAGCACCGCGCCTAGGCGCGTTGATATGACTAACACTAGTGGCGCAGACCACATAGGAGCATTACAAAAGCCCAACGATCCGAAGATCGTTGGGCTTTTGTTACCAATGAGTAGCCTAGTGTTTCCCTTTTGATCGGGATTTCTCCCGGACTATTCCTAGACGGCTAGATGTTCGCGTTTTCGGGTCCTTCATCCAAGTCGCGGATAGTCCGCAGGGCCGCCGCTGTCAGGACGCGCACACCGCAGCCAAGGGCCCGCTCGTCCACGATGTAGTCACCCCGGTGCAAATCGTATTCCTCGCCTCCAGGGGTCCGCGTACCCAGGCGCATCATGGCGCCCGGCAAATCGGCCAGGAACCACGCGAAATCCTCGCCCCCCATTGACTGCGGAGTAAGGACAACGGCGTGCCGGCCCAGTTCTGCCCGGGCTGCGGCTTCGATAATCGCCGTCTCTTCTTCCGAGTTCACTACGGGCGGTACACCCCGGACGTGTTCCAGGTGGACGGTTACCCCATAAGGCGCCGCGATCTCCTTGACAACGTCATCCAAGAGATCCCCAGCGCTCTGCCAGGCATCACGGTCCAGGCACCGCATGGTGCCTGCCATAAACCCCGTGGCCGGAATGGCGTTCGGAGCCGAACCAGCGTGAATCTGGCCCCACACCACTGACACGCCGCTACGGACATCCACACGGCGGGAAAGCACGGCGGGAACGTTGACGGCGATCTGCGCCAAGGCGAAAACAAGCTCTTCGGTCAAGTGGGGACGGGATGTATGCCCGCCACGTCCCGTGAGTTCCACCTTGATGGTGTCCGATGCCGATGTGATGGCACCGATGCGTGTGCCCACCTGGCCAACGTTGATCCTTGGGTCGCAGTGCAATGCCATGATCCGCGGAACCCCCTCCAGCACGCCCTGCTCAATGCAGGACAGGGCGCCGCCAGGCATGGTCTCCTCGGCAGGCTGGAAGATGATCCGGACAGTACCGCTGAGTGGCTCTTCCTGATGCATCCGCTGCAGCACGAGGGCAACACCCAGCACCGCTGTGGTGTGGATATCGTGGCCGCAGGCGTGCGTGACGCCATGGATCTTGGAGGCAAACGGCAAGCCGGTTTCCTCGATGATGGGCAGTGCGTCGATGTCGCCACGGATAGCGGTGGCGATGGGGCCCTGGCCGACGTCGACAATCAGGCCGGTGCCTTCGAGGCGGCGCGGCTTCAGTCCTACAGCTTCAAGCCGCTCGCAAAGCTTGTCCGTAGTGCGGAACTCCTGGAAGGAAAGTTCAGGGTGCGCGTGCAAGTCCCTTCGGAATTCGATGAGCTCGGGCAGGAGATCGTCCAGCCAGGGACCCACAACAGGGGTCGGTTCAGTTTCCGTTGTGTAATTGCGCACGGCACAACTCTAGCCACCCCTGGCGCCGCAGGACCGAAAGAATGCTATTAGTTACGCGTTTTCGGCCCTGCGAAGGGGATTTCCTAGAGGACGTCTGTGTCGCCGCTGGCCTTCAGCGCGTCCACCGCGCCCTTAACCCGCTGCGCGTGCTGCTTGGTGGTCACCAGGAGGGCGTCCGGGGTATCAACGATCACAACGTCCTTGATGCCGATGAGCGCGATGACCCTCTTGGTATCCGACACCACCACGCCGCTGGCGTTCTCTGTGAAGACGCGGGCGCCTTCGCCGAGCACAGTGACCTCATCCACTTCCTTGGCACTGTTAAGGCGTCCAATGGCAGCGAAGTCTCCAACGTCATCCCAAGTGAAAGTGCCGGGCACCACTGCTACATCACCGGCGGCGGCAGCAGGTTCCGCGACTGCATAGTCGATGGCGATCTTGGGGAGCGTCGGCCAAACCCGGGCCGTGACGTGGGCACGCCGCGGAGTGTCCCAGGCGGCGGCGATCTCCTGCAGCCCCGCAAAGAGTTCGGGCTGGTTGGCTTCCAAGTGCTTGAGCATCAGCGAGACCGGGGCGACGAACATACCCGCGTTCCACACGTAGTCGCCGGTCTCAAGGTACTTCTGTGCCACTTCCTCGCTGGGCTTCTCAACGAATTCGACGACGGCATGGGCATTGGGGGCCCCGTCGACGTCGAGTTCCCCGCCGGAGCGAATGTAGCCGAAGCCGGTGGACGGGTGCGTGGGCTTGATGCCGATAGTGACGATCTTCCCTTGGGCAGCCGTGTAAATAGCCTCACGGACCGTTTCCTGGAAAAGCTGGTCCGGGCTGATCACCTGGTCCGCCGCGAAGGACCCCATGATGATGTCAGGGTCCCGGCGGTGCAGAATGGCCGCGGCCAGTCCGATGGCGGCTCCGGAATCCTTCGGCTCGCTTTCCAGCACGAGGTCCGCATCGCGTAGCTCAGGCAACTGGCGGCAAACGGCTGTTCGGTGCGCCTCGCCTGTCACCACTAGGACGCGGCTACCGGCCAATGGCTCCAGGCGGTCATAGGTAGAGCGGAGCAGCGTGCTGCCCGAGCCCGTGAGGTCATGAAGGAACTTGGGGGCTGCTGCGCGCGACAACGGCCAAAGGCGGGTCCCCGTACCGCCCGCCGGAATGACCGCAAAAAAGCGGTTCAAAGGCGAGTCCTGGCCTGTCACGTTCTGAGTAGTCACGCTTTTTACTGTATCGGAACGGCGAAGACTAGCCAGATAGGCAGGCGTCCGGGAAGTGGACCAGACCGGTCCACTTCGAAGGAATGTGGCATTCGTCTCATAGGGCCGATGGAAACGCGCAGAAATAAAGCAATTCGGGCGGAATTCAAGGGAAACAAGCTCGTCCTAAATTGAATAAGCTCTGAGCGAAGCCTAGATTTGAGCCTGAGCTACGAGTGCTCTCGCAGCAGGCGTTTCCTCCGCGTGGATCCCATGCCGGCGCCGCTGCGTTGCAGGAAGGTTTAATCAGTGCCGACAAAACCAGCTGGCACCTTGTACCGCGGCCGTGAAGGCATGTGGTCCTGGGTTGGACACCGCATCACCGGTGTAGTGATCTTTTTCTTCTTGTTGGTCCATGTGCTGGACACCTCACTGGTGCGCGTGTCCCCTGAGGCCTACACAGCCGTCATCGGCGCATACAAGAACCCCCTGATGGCCCTGGGTGAGACGGGCCTTGTTGCCGCGATCCTCTTCCACGCCTTCAACGGCCTGCGCGTGATCGCTGTCGACTTCTGGAAGAAGGGCGCAAAGTACCAGCGCCAGATGCTGTGGATCGTGCTGGCAGTGTGGCTGGTCGTCTTCGCAGGCTTCGCCATCCGCCACCTGTCCCTCGCACTGGGAGGCCACTAAGCCATGACCGCCACCAACATCCAGAGCCCGCGCAGCGGACAGTCCGGTTCCGGGAAGATCGCACCCAAGTACCAGCGCAGCGGCAGCTCACGAAGCAACTTCGAGATGCTCGCCTGGCTGTTCATGCGCCTCTCCGGCGTTGTCCTGGTGGTACTCATCTTCGGCCACCTGTTCGTGAACCTGCTGGTGGGTGAAGGCATCCACGCCATCGACTTCGGCTTCGTCGCAGGCAAATGGGCCGATCCGTTCTGGCAGTTCTGGGACCTGGCCATGCTGTGGCTCGCAATGCTCCACGGCACCAACGGTGTCCGCACCATCATCAACGACTATGCGGAGAAGGACGCCAGCCGCTTCTGGCTCAAGGTGGTCCTGTATGCGGCCACTACCGTGATCGTCATTCTTGGCACCCTGGTGATCTTCACCTTCAACCCGTGCCCCGTCGTCGACGGCGTCCAGCTGCCCGGCGGCTTCTGCCCCAAGCCGTAGCGCCATCCGTTCCGCTGGCGCCCCACTGGGGCGAATCGGAACGCCCCGGGCGGACCTGGTCCGCCGACCAACAGTTTTTAGAGAGAAAGAGCATCCAGTATGCAGGTCCATAAGTACGACGTCGTGATCGTCGGTGCCGGTGGCGCTGGCATGCGCGCCGCGATCGAATCCGGTCAGCGTGCACGAACAGCGGTACTGACCAAGCTCTACCCCACCCGTTCCCACACCGGCGCCGCGCAGGGCGGTATGTGTGCAGCCCTCGCGAATGTCGAAGAGGACAACTGGGAGTGGCACACCTTCGACACCATCAAGGGCGGCGACTACCTGGTTGACCAGGACGCCGCCGAGGTCATGGCGAAGGAAGCAATCGACGCCGTTCTTGACCTGGAAAAGATGGGTCTGCCGTTCAACCGTACGCCGGAGGGCCGCATCGACCAGCGGCGCTTCGGTGGCCACACCCGCGACCACGGCAAGGCACCCGTTCGCCGCGCCTGCTACGCAGCAGACCGTACGGGCCACATGATCCTGCAGACCCTGTACCAAAACTGCGTCAAGCACAACGTCGAGTTCTACAACGAGTACTACGTCCTGGATCTGCTCCTGGTCGAAGAGGACGCAGTCCGCGAGGACGGCACCTCCTACAAGCAGAAGCGAGTGGCCGGCGTCGTGTCCTACGACCTCGCCTCCGGTGAGCTGCACGTCTTCCAGGCCAAGTCCGTAGTCTTCGCCTCCGGCGGTGCCGGCAAGGTCTTCAAGACCACCTCCAACGCCCACACCCTGACCGGTGACGGCATGGGCATCGCCTTCCGCCGCGGCATCCCTCTGGAGGACATGGAGTTCTTCCAGTTCCACCCGACCGGCCTGGCCGGCCTGGGCATCCTCCTTACCGAAGGTGCCCGCGGTGAAGGTGCCATCCTCCGTAACTCGGATGGTGAGCGCTTTATGGAGCGCTACGCCCCCACCATCAAGGACCTCGCGCCGCGTGACATCGTGGCACGTGCCATGGCCAACGAAGTCCGCGAAGGCCGCGGCTGCGGACCGAACAAGGACTACGTGCTCCTTGACCTGACGCACCTTGAGCCGGAACACATCGAAGCCAAGCTGCCGGACATCACCGAGTTCGCCCGCACCTACCTTGGTGTTGAGCCTTTCACCGATCCGGTGCCCGTGTTCCCCACTGCGCACTACGCCATGGGTGGCATCCCCACAAACATCACCACCGAAGTGCTGCAGGACAACGACACCACTGTGCCGGGCCTGTTTGCCGCCGGTGAAGTGGCCTGCGTGTCAGTCCACGGCTCTAACCGCCTAGGCACAAACTCCCTGCTGGACATCAACGTCTTCGGCAAGCGCGCCGGCGTCGCCGCCGCCGAGTACGCCAAGACGGCTGAGTTTGTTGAGCTCCCCGAGAACCCGGAAACCTTCACCCGATCCATGCTGGACGACTTGCTCAACGGCACCGGAACCGAGCGTGTAGCGCAGATCCGCAAGGAACTGCAGGACACCATGGACGCCAACATGCAGGTGTTCCGCACCAAAGAGTCCCTGCAGAGGGTGCTCAGCGACATCGCCGACTTCGAGAAGCGCTACAAGCAGGTCACGGTCCAGGACAAGGGCAAGCGCTTCAACCTGGACCTGCTGGAAGCTGTTGAACTCGGCTTCCTCCTGGACATGGCCAAGGTAATGACTGTTGGCGCCCTGCACCGCGAAGAATCCCGCGGCGGCCACTACCGCGAAGACTTCCCGGACCGCGACGACGAGAAGTTCATGAAGCACTCCATGGCTTACAAGGACGAATCCGTCACCGCCGAGTCCTCGGCCGAGTCCGTGGCTGGCATCCGCCTCGAGACGAAGCCCGTTGTCTTCACCCGTTACGAGCCGATGGAGCGTAAGTACTAATGACTACCGAAATGGCTGAGCCGGCCTCGAAGATCGAGCTGCCCGCAGGCGTCGGCGGCGGCGGCGAAATCCCCACGTTCAACATCACGCTTCGGGTCCGCCGCTACAACCCGGAGGTCTCCGAAGAGGCACGCTGGGACGATTTCAAGCTGACCATGTACGGCACGGACCGCGTGCTGGACGCCTTGCACAAGGTCAAGTGGGAAATCGACGGTTCCGTGTCGTTCCGCCGCTCCTGCGCCCACGGCATCTGCGGCTCCGACGCCATGCGCATCAACGGCCGCAACCGCCTGGCCTGCAAGACCCTCCTCAAGGACCTGGACACCACCAAGCCCATCACGGTGGAGCCCATCAAGGGCCTCCCCGTGGAGAAGGACTTGATTGTGGACATGGAACCGTTCTTCCAGTCCTACCGCGAGATCATGCCGTTCCTCATCTCCAAGGGCCACGAGCCCACCAAGGAACGCATCCAGTCCATCGAGGACCGTGAGCGCTTCGACGACACCACCAAGTGCATCCTGTGCGCCGCCTGCACCTCGTCCTGCCCGGTGTTCTGGACCGACGGCCAGTACTTCGGCCCGGCGGCCATTGTCAACGCGCATCGCTTCATCTTCGACTCCCGCGACGATGCCGGCGACATGCGCCTGGAGATCCTCAACGACAAGGAAGGCGTGTGGCGTTGCCGCACCACCTTCAACTGCTCCGAGGCCTGCCCCCGCGGCATCCAGGTCACCCAGGCTATCGCCGAAGTCAAGCAGGCCATCCTGGCCCGCAAGATGTAACGGACTGAAATTACGACGACGGCGCCGTTCACCGCGCAGGTGGACGGCGCCGTCGTCGTCTCCCGAGTTTGTGCAGATGATCCCCTAAATACACTCTTCAAGGGGCCTGAGCTACACAAAGTCCGGCGACTGAGAGAGGAAAGCAATGCACCACTCCGAGAAGATCTCCTTCCAAGGCAGCACAGGCGAGATGCTGGCAGGCATCCTCGACATTCCGGAGGGCCCCATTCGCGGCTGGGGCGTTTTCTCGCACGGTCTGACGCTCGGCAAGGACAGCCCCGCGGCCGCACGCATCTGCAAGGCGCTGGCTGACGACGGCGTCGGTATGCTGCGCTTCGACAACCTCGGCCTGGGCGGATCGGGCGGCGACTGGGCGGACAGCTCCTTCAGCCTCAAGGTTGCAGACACGGTCAAGGCTGCGGAGCATCTGGATGGACTGGGCCGACCGGCTTCATTGCTGGTGGGGCATTCCTTCGGTGGCGCCGCTGTGCTGTCGGCCGCCCTCAGCCTGCCCGGTGTCAAGGCCGTGGCCACCGTTGGGGCGCCGTTCCAGCCCAAGCATGCTGAGCATCTCTTCGACTCATCGATTGAGCGCATCCTCAGCGAGGGCAGCGCTGAAGTGGACTTCGGCGGCGGCAAGCGGCTCCAGGTTCGCCGCCACTTTGTGGAAGACCTCGAGAAAGCGGACCTGACGCACTGCATCCGCTCCTTGCACCGCCCCCTGATGGTGTTGCACTCCCCCACCGACAACACCGTAGGCATCGAGAACGCCAGCGACATCTTCCGTACCGCGAGGCACCCGCGCAGCTTCGTCTCAATCGAAGGCAGCGACCACTTGCTGACGGCGAAGGGACAAGCAGCCAGGGTGGCGCGGATCATCTCCGCGTGGTCTGACCAGTACCTGCACGCTGCGGAGTAGTCCGCAGCCAGGTTTCTGAGCCTAAGCTTCGGGCGGGCTGCCCTTTGTGGGGAAGCTCCGCAACTGCCGGTGCCTGGAGCCCAAGGTCTTGGGCGGCGTGTCCTCGGCTTGCTCGTCTGCCTCCCGCACTGCCGCCCAGGACGCGGAGACTAAGTAGACCTGGCTGATCAGATTGAACCAAATGAGCAGGCCGATGATGATCGCGAACGACGCGAGGATGGGGTTTGCTCCGGCCCGGGCCAAGAGTTCGGTGCTGAAAATCTGCAGGATAGTGGTTCCCACCCCTGCCAGTACTGTTCCCTCCACGAAGGCACGCCTCCCCAAGCGCAAGCCCCCGCCTAGGCGAAAGAGGATTGCCGCAGTCGCGCAATTCAGCAGAAGCGGGACCGCGGTGCGGACCAACCACGTCAGGGGACCGGCAACGGCTTCATCCAAGCGAAGCCAATCGATGACCCAGCCTGCCGCAGTACCAAAGACAATGGATGCACCGCCACTAACCACCAGGGCGACACCCAGCAGGAGGAGGGTGCCGGCGTCGATGGCTTTGACGAGCAGCGGATTCTGTTCCAGCGGGTCCACGCCAACCACTTCACGCAGGCCTTCGCGCAGTCCGGCTATCCAGCCGAGCGAGGAGAGGACAGTGACAGCAGCAGCGATAGCGGCTGTCCAGCCCAGCCCGGTGGGGTTGAGCAGCTCGTAGGGATCCACCAATCCGTCGGAGCCGGCGGTCTTCAGCAGGCCCGGCGCCAACGAGCTGATGCTTTCCACGGTGGAGTCCACCAGCCGGGGCTGACCGCGCAGAACTAACCCTGCCACCGAGAAACCTGTGGCGAGGAGACCGGTGATGGAGAAGAACATCGTAAAGCCAATGCCTGCGCTGAGAAGCGGTCCGTGGCGGAGGGAGTACAGCTTCCAGGCACGCATTGGGCGGAAAGTGTCCAGCCGCGCCAGCCACACGTTCAGCAGCGCCAGCCACTTCGCCGGCCCGGCGTTAGCCTGTCGCCTGGCCCGGCCCCAATCTACTTGGCGTTGAATGAGCCTCAGCTTGAGCTTGGAACGCTCAGTTGGAAGCGGGGCCTTGTCTTCCTGCCGCCGCCCGTTCCGCCGTACGTTGCGTGCCAGTATCCCCACCAAATTCCAGCTCTTCCCGTAGCTGCCAGATGCCGTTGCTGTCGTGCTCGTAGAGTCCCATGCTAGCCACAGGGAACGTGGCACTGTAATCCTTCAGGGCCGCTTCGGCCTCATCGAGGCTCTCCGGAGTGACGTCGTGGGCGATGGTGACATGCGGATGGTATGGGAAGGGAAGGTCCCTCTCGAGGGGTCCCGTTTGCAGTTGCTCATGCAGGTTGACGCACTCGCCGAAGCCGTCCTCCACCCTGATGAACACCACTGGAGAAACTGGCCGGAAGGACCCTGTCCCTGAGATGGTGACCGTAAACGGGGCCTGTTGCCGTGCTACTTCCCGGACATGGGCGATTGTGGCTTCCCAATCCTGGGTGGGAGTGGTGGTCACCAGGGTGATGTGGGCAGGGATGACCTCAGCCATTGGGTCCCCGAACGAGGCCCGCCACTCTTGCAGCTCGCGGGCAACGTCCTCCGGGAACCCGAGGATGACACCAATGCAGATGCTGTCCCCGGAACCGCAGTCAGTGTGGACAGCCCCGGGAATCCCAGGTGCCGTCACGGTGTCCCGCCTGCCTGTGGAGCGCATGCGCCTAGTGGCTTCCCGCTGCTCCGCCGTAGGGCAGGAAGCCCATCTTGGCATAAACGTCCCTGAGCGTTGCTGAGGCAATTTGACGGGCCTTGTCCGCGCCGTGGGCCAGCAAACGGTCCAGCTCTGCCGGGTCTGCCAACAGCTCGTTAGCGCGGTTCCGAATCGGCGTGAGGTGTTCGACGACGGCCTCGGCAAGGTCCACTTTCAGGTGGCCATACATCTTGCCCTGGTAGTCCGCGACGATCTGTTCCACGGGACGTCCAGTGACTCCGGAGAAGATGGTCAGCAGGTTGGAGACGCCGGGCTTGGACTCGCGGTCGAATCGAATCTCGGTCTCGGTGTCAGTGACGGCCGATTTGATTCGCTTCGCGGTGATCTTGGGGTCGTCCAGCAGGTTAATGAGGCCTGCGGGAGACTCGGCAGACTTGGACATCTTGCCGCCCGGGTTCTGCAGGTCGTAGATCTTGGCGGACTCCTTCTGGATGAAGGCCTCCGGTACCACGAATGTTTCGCCGAAACGGGAGTTGAAGCGGTTGGCCAGATCCCTGCTGAGCTCCACGTGCTGGCGCTGGTCCTCGCCCACTGGAACGCCGTGGGGCTGGTACAGGAGGATGTCAGCGGCCTGCAGGATGGGGTACGTAAACAGACCCACGCTTGCCTGGTCCGAGCCATGCCGCAGCGACTTGTCCTTGAACTGCGTCATCCGGGAAGCCTCGCCGAAGCCGGTGATGCAATTCAGCACCCAGGCAAGCTGTGCGTGCTCAGGCACCTGGGACTGGACGAACAGCGTGCACTTGTCAACGTCCACGCCACCTGCGATGTACTGGGCGGCGGTAACACGGGTGCGCTGGGCCAGTTCCCTGGGGTCCTGCGGAACCGTGATGGCATGTAGGTCCGGGATGAAGAAAACGGCGTCGTACTCGTCCTGCATGCGGACCCAATTGACCAGTGCGCCAAGGTAATTGCCCAGGTGCAGGGAATCAGCCGACGGCTGCATGCCGGAAAGGATACGGTGCTTGGCACCTGTGGCCGTGGTGGCAGGACGTGCGGGAAGGTCCTCGGGAGCCGGGGTTTCAGTGGTGGTTGGCGAAGTCATAAGGAAAGGAACTTTCGGTTCTTAGAGCCGGTAGTCGACTACCAGCGGAGCGTGGTCGGAGAAGCGGGTGTCCCACGACGCAGCCCGGTCCACGACGGCCGCGACTGCAGCGTCGGCGAGTGCCGGAGTGGCCATGTGGTAGTCGATGCGCCAGCCTGTGTCCGTGTCAAAGGCCTTTCCGCGCTGCGACCACCAGGTGTAGGGGCCGCTGACAGTACCCGCCAGGCCCCTGTGGACGTCCCTCCATCCGATCTCGTCGCCGAAGAAACGGTCAAAGTAGGCGCGTTCTTCAGGCAAAAAGCCCGCACGCTTGGTGTTGCCCTTCCAGTTCTTGATATCCAGCTCCGTGTGGCCGACGTTGAGGTCACCCACCACCAACGCGTGGTCGCTGTGCTTCGAGAGCTCCGGGAGGCGCTTGACCATCACGTCCAGGAAGCGGTACTTGTCCACTTGTTTGGGGGTGTCCACTTCGCCCGAATGCACGTAGGCGCTGACCACGGTCAACGTGGTGTTTACCCCGCCACCGTTCTGGAAGGCGTAATCGGCTTCGACCCAGCGGCCTGCCGTCGCGAAGTAGTCATCACCGATGCCTACCCGGGTCTCGGTGGGCTCCAGGCGGGAAGCGATTGCCACACCGGCGCGGCCTTTGTCTTCCGCCTCGGCGTGCAGGATGTGCCAGCCTTCGCCGATGAGCTTGCGCACTATGTCATCCGGAGCCCGGACTTCCTGCAGGCACAGGATGTCTACTTCGCGCGGCTCGAGCCACTCGCCCATGCCTTTTTTGTAGGCGGCGCGAAGCCCGTTGACGTTGACCGTTGCGATGCGAAGGAAATCCTTCTTCAATGCCGAGCTCACCCGCTCTACTCTAGTCGATGATGGTTCCGCTCACCGGCTCGTCTCCGCCGTCAGCAGACTTGAGCATGTCACGGGCGTTGCTCACCGTGATGGCGATCGTTTCCAAGGCTCGGTTGATGGTGTCCTGGTTGGCGTTGGGCTTGGCCCGTTCTTCCTCAACCACACGGACCTGCACCTGGACGATCTTGAAGGAATGGTCCAGCTTAAGGTCGCGGACGGCGTCCGCTTCAGTGCGTTCCGTAACCACGCGGGTGCCGCCGTGGTCCGCGGAGGACGACGACGGGCCGCGTCCGGCAGCGGACGTGAACGCATCGCGGGCCTCGGCAAACTTGGCACCTGCACGCTTGGCAGCGCGGCGAATGCCCAAGACGACGAATGTGGCCAGCGCGAGCCAGCCGAAGGACACAACGGCGACAATCCAACCAATGACGTCGTTCTGGTTGGCAGCAAAGATCACGGCCACGATGAACGCGATGATCACCACTGTCATGCCCAGCCCGCCGATGCGGAAGCCTGCGAAAGGACCCCGCGGGCCACTGCTGCCAGGAAGGGAAGACCGGGAGTCGCCAAGAGATTGCATAGGGTCTATTGTCGCAAACCCACAATGCCGTTCAGGACGCTTCCACCGGCGGCGAACAGCGCCGCCGTCGTTATTTGAGGAACAGCGCCCTCAACCGGGACGTCGTGAGGACGATGCCTACGACGATCATGACCAGGTAGTAGGCCACGTGGATGGCGGTTGCGGGGGTGAACTGGCCGATGCTGATTTGGCGCAGCAGTTCAACACCGTGCCAAAGGGGCATGACCTGGACCAGCCACTGGATGTACTGCGGATAAACGCTCAACGGATAGAACGTGGCGCTGAACAGGAACATGGGAAGGAGGAAGAAGTTGATCCAGTCCATCTGCTGGAAGGTCTTCATGAAGCTGGTGATGCCCATGCCGAAACTGGCGAAACCGAAGGCGATGAGCACCGATGCGGGAATGATGAGGACTGCCCAGGCGGTGGTAATGAGCCCCATGGCGGCCATAACCATGGTGAATCCCGTGGCGTAAAGCAGTCCGCGCAGCAAGGCCAGGAAGATCTCCCCCATGGCTACGTCCAGGGGTCCCAGTGAGGTATACAGCATCCCTTGGTACAGCTTGGCGAAATTCATCTTGAAAAAGACGTTCCACGTGGAGTCGTAAATGGCTCCGTTCATTGCCGACACAGCAAGCAGGGCTGGCGCTATATACGCCGCATAGCTGATCTCCTGACCGCCGGGGCCTGCAACAGATCCAACAATCGGGCCAAGGCCCACGCCCATGGAAATCAGGTACAGCACCGGCTCGAAGAACCCGGAGACCAGCACCAGCCAGGTACTGCTCCGTGCGGCCATAAGCCCACGCGACACAACGGCCCGTGAATTCCGCGAATAGAGCGGACCGAACGTGCGTTCCCGCACCCGGTCCGTGACGCTCCGCGCACCAGCTGCAGCGCTCATCGCCTCAGGCCCCCATCCGGACAACGAAGCGGCGGCGCGTGAGGATCCAGCCGGCAACCGTGGCCACGATGAGGAAAACTACGTGGGCCAGGGTCAGCAGCGGGCTTTCCTCCATGCCGTAACTGAACACGCGGCCAAGCTCTGTGCCGTGCCATACGGGCGAAATCCAGCCAATCCAGCGGACGGCCAAGGGCAGGGAATCCAAGGGAAAGAACGTCCCGGAGAACAGGAACAGGGGCACCACAATGAATCGCTGGACCAAGGCGAACTGCCCGGAATCTTTGGTCAGGGATGCGGCATAGGCCATAAGCGGAAGGCCGAATGCCAGGCCTGAGACGGTTCCCACCACCGCGGTGAGCCAACCCCAAGGTCCTGGAGCCGCACCAAACATCACCACGATGGCGAAGTACGCCAGGGACTGCAGCAGGATCCGCAGCCCGCAGGCAAGGATGTGGCCGGTGGCGATCTGCTCCGGAGCCAGCGGTGAGGCGTGCGGTCCGTAGTACACCCGCCGCCACTTGAAGCCGTCCATCACCGGGTAGGAGAACTCGCCCGACGCCGTCATGACGGCAGCGGAGACAACCAGCGCCGGGGCGACAAATGCGAGATAGCCGACGCCACCAAAGGCTGCGCTGCCGTTGGCATCCACGAGGCTGGCTAGGCCAACACCCATGGCAAGGAGGTAGGCAACTGGTTGGGCAACGCTGTAAAGGAAGACGGACCAGCCGTACTTCGCCAACACCCGAAGCCAGTGTTCCGCGTAGTAGAGCGAGCCCCAGCGCCGGGCCTTTGCGGCGGACACCGCGGGAGAATGTGCCCTCTGAATGGACCTGCCCGTCTCACTCATATTCGGCACCTCAATCCACCAGGCTCCGCCCGGTCAGCCGAAGGAAAACATCCTCAAGCGTTGAGCGGCGCACCAGCGAGGTCAGCGGGCGCAAGCCGCGGGCTGACACCTGCTCAAGGGACTCTTCACCGTCGTAGGAATAGACCAGCACGCGGTCCGGCAGGACTTCCAACCGCTCGCCAATACCTTCCAGATGCGAGGCGATGGACGAGTTCCGTTCCGAGCCAAAGCGCAGTTCCAGGACCTCCCGGGTGGAGTACTGGCGGATCAGGCTGGCCGGCGTGCCTTCCGCCATGATGCGTCCTTTGTCCACCACGATCAGCCGGTCGCAGAGTTGCTCGGCCTCATCCATGTAGTGCGTGGTCAAAATCAGGGTGACGCCCTGCTCCTTCAGGCGAAACAGCCGGTCCCAGAGCGTGTGACGTGCCTGCGGATCCAGTCCGGTGGTCGGCTCGTCCAGCAAGAGGATGCGTGGCTCATTGATCAGGGAGCGGGCGATCGTCAACCTGCGTTTCATGCCGCCCGACAAAGCGTCTACACGCGACGTCGCCTTGTCCGTCAACTGTGCGAAGGCAAGCAACTCATCCGCCTTTGGCCGCAGGTAGCTCATGGGCAGCCCAAAGTACCGGCCGTACACCAGAAGGTTGTCGCGGACTTTGAGTTCCTCGTCCAGGTTGTCCTGCTGAGGCACGACGCCCAGGTGCGCGCGAACCTCCGGACCGTTCGACTCCGGGTCGAGTCCCAGGATGCTGAGCCGCCCGGATGTCCTTTGAGTGACGCCGCCGATCATCTTCATGGTGGTTGATTTTCCGGCGCCGTTAGGGCCCAGCAGCCCAAACGACTCCCCCGCCGTGACCTCAAAGGAGATGGCGTTGACGGCGACCAGGTCACCGTAGGTTTTTGTCAGGTTTTCGGCACTGATGACCGCGGAGCTGTTCATCGGGAAGCGGGCTGACGTCGAAGCGGAGCGGATTGCTTCATTGTGCACCTTCAGCACACTAGTGGAGCCTTGGAACGCGTGAAAGAGCCGCCAGGCATTTTCTGGAAGAAGAGTCTCGGATCCGTTCCTCTTTCCCAGCACAAGCAGCCTGGGAGGGTCGCTGCGAGCCGTTGTCTAGTAACCCGCCCACGCGTACCGTGAACCTCAACTGGGGCTGCAGAATCGGGCAATCCATATGAGGACGAAACATGCACACTAAGTACCGCACCACACTCAAAGCACTGGCCGTCGTGGGCGCAGCAACAGCGCTGGCCGCCACCGGAATTGGACCGGCGGGAGCCGACGCGACGATTCCCCTGAACGTGGGACAGGAGACCACGGGTTCCGATACGGGCGCCCACGGCTTCTTCAGCTACACGATCGAAGGCAGCGAACTCTGCTACACGTTGTCAGTGCAGAACCTCTCCGCGAATGCAGTTGCGGCGCACATCCACGTAGCACCGCGCAGGGTGGCCGGTCCCATCGTCATCCCCCTAGTGGTGGAGCATGCGACCACGTGGACGCACTCGGCGTGCACCACGGCTGATGCTGGCCTTCTAGCCGCCATCAGCGCGGACCCGGGCGCATACTACGTCAACGTGCACACGCCGACATTCCCCGGCGGGGAAATCCGCGGCCAGCTGAAGTAGCCGCGCCAACACGCAAAGCGCCCTGCGACGGACACAAGCCGGTCGCGGGGCGCTTTGCGTGCTGGACGAAATCAGGCGGTGCGGCCCGGCGGTTGGGCCCGCAGGACCTCCAGCCGTTGCCGGAACTCAGTCTCGTCGATCTCGCCCCGGGCGTACCGCTCCCTCAGGACACCTTCCGCTCCCTGGCTCGCAGCCCAGCAGTGGTTGCGTCGCCAGGTTCGCCTGGCCACGAAGATGAACAGGAGGATCACCAGGATCCAAAACAGCGGGAACAGGAGGAAGAACGGCCAATACGTGCCATCTCCCCAAGGCCCGTGCATAACGACGGCGGCAGGCGCCTGGGCGGCCGCCTGACCGATGGTTGTTATCAGTGATGTGAGCATGTCCGGTCTTCCCAACTCTGTGTTCCGGCTCCTGCCGGTCCGGGCCGTCTTTCGGCTCTATTGAGAGTCTGCCGCCAGGCGCTAACCTGGGCGTCCGCCGTCGGGAGTCACCTTGGCCCGGTTCCCTACTCCCCCAGGAGGCCATTCGGGAAACCGGTAGTGACGCGAGCCGGCTACTGGCTCCAACCGGGGCGAACCAAACCCGACTCGTACGCGAGGACAACAAGCTGCGACCTGTCGCGTAGGGAAAGCTTGGTCATGATGCGGGAGACGTGGGTCTTGGCCGTGAGCGGCGTGATGAACAGCCTGTCGGCGATTTCGGCATTGTTCAGGCCCTCCCCCACAAGCGCCAGGACTTCCCGTTCACGCTCGGTCACCTGGTCCAGCGGGACGCGTTTGGACTCCGCACGGCTGCTTGCCGCGAGTTGCGCCATGATGCGCCGGGTCACAGAAGGTGATAGCAGGGCATCGCCGTCATGCACCACGCGGACAGCACGGATGAGTTCCTGGGGCTCAGTGTCCTTAATGAGGAATCCGGCGGCCCCCGCCGCAATCCGTCGACGTCCGGCATACGAATGTCCATCAGGATGACGTCAGGCTCCTCCCGGACCGCCACCCTGACCGCCTCCCGTCCCGTGCTGGCCTCGCCCACCACGGTCATGTCCGGTTCAGCATCAAGCAGTGCACGGAAACCAGCCCTGATCAGAGTTTGATCGTCAGCCAACAACACGCGGATCATGAAACGCCTTCCTCACTCGCTTCCGGCCCCCGCTCCCCCGCGCCAGGCTCCGGGCGCGGACCGAGGGGAAGCCTAGCCCTGACACGCAGCCCGGGCTCCAACTGTTCCACGGTGAGGGAACCGCCCAGGGCAGCCGCCCGTTCCTTCATGCCGCGCAGCCCGTTGCCCGGCGCCGCTCCGCGTAGTCCTGCACCGTCGTCATCGATGGTCACCGTCAGCTGACCATCAGCGGTCTCAAGCAGTACGACGGCGGTGGTGGCCCCCGAGTGCCGGGCGACGTTGGTCAACGCTTCCTGGACAATCCGGTAGGCGGCCTCCTGGTGCGCCCGGGCGACCGGAACTCCGATCCGTTGGTCCAGGACCGCCTCAATGCCTGCAAGGCGCGCAGCCTCCACGAGTTCATGGAGCCGGTCCAGGCCTGGCCGTTCCGCCGGGCCGAGAGGGGCATCGTCGCGCAGGACGCCCAGCAACTGGCGGACTTCCAGCAGTGACTCTTTGCTGGCCTCTTTGATCGCCTCCAACGCCGGACGGAGCCTCTCCGGGTCCTTCGACCCGAGGTGCAGTGCAACGGACGCCTGGACGTTGATCATGGACAGCGAATGCGCCACGACGTCGTGGATATCGCGGGCCAGGTTCAGCCGGTACTCGTCCCGTTCCGCCTTGAGCTGGGCTTCGCGGCGGCGACGGTATTCGGCGAAGCGCTCCCGTCGCCGTCGGACGCCCTGGCCGATAATCACAAGTATCGCGGCCCAGGCTCCCACTGTGGACGCCCGGATCGCCCAGGTTCCATCGGACGGACTAAAGGTGAACAAAGCGAAACCGGCGGCTGCCACTCCAGCCCCGGCCCAGGCCTGCCAACGCAGCCCTGCAGCGGACGTCAGCACAATGGATATTGCGAGGGACAGTGCGATGGGACCCCACGCATAGTCCAGCACGATGTACGTCCCGGTCAGTGCCAGCGTTACAGGCAACATGGCGCCGGGGGCTGGTTTCCGGAGCCAGAGTGCGGCGGGCCCCGCCACCAGCAGGAGGATAGCCAGGGCGTCCAGGGGGCGCCTGTCCTCCTGGTGGATAGCCGCGAAAAGTGTGCCCAGAACCTGGATCAGGGCAACGGCCACCACTATCGCGCCGGTGGGCGGACCATGGAAACGGCGGGGCATACTCCGAGCCTACCGGCGAGGTGCGGCGCCGTCGTCGGATTAACGGCGTAGGGCGGCTACTCCCCGGGGAGTAGCCGCCCTACGCTTGGTTGGAGCGCCGTGGTCAGTCGATGCCGGCCTGGCGTTCGGCTGCTTCCACAACGTTGGCCAGGAGCATGGCGCGGGTCATCGGACCGACGCCGCCCGGGTTGGGTGACAGCCAAGCGGCGACGTTGACAGCGGCCGGTTCCACATCGCCGGTGACCACTGCCTTGCCGTTGCCGTCCTCAATGCGGCTGACGCCGACGTCAAGCACAATGGCGCCCGGCTTGAGGTCCGCCGCCTTGATCATGTGCGGCTGGCCGGCTGCCGCAATAACGACGTCGGCCTGCCGCAGTTCGGCGGCAAGGTCCACGGTGCCGGTGTGTGCCAGGACCACGGTGGCGTTGACATCCTTGCGCGTGAGCAGGAGCCCAACAGGGCGGCCGATGGTCACGCCGCGGCCGACCACGAGGACGCGCTTGCCCTTCAGGTCGATGCCATGGCGGGTCAGCAATTCCACGCAACCCTTGGGTGTGCAGGGAAGCGGTGATTTCATTTCTCCGCCCACATTGGCCACCAGGCGGCCCAAGTTCATCGGGTGCAGGCCGTCCGCGTCCTTCTCCGGGTCCATGGCCTCGAGGATGACGTCCTGGTCGATGTGCTTAGGCAGCGGAAGCTGGACGATGTAACCGGTGCACTCGGGGTTGTCGTTCAGCTCGCGCACCACGTCCAGCAGCTGCTCCTGGCTGATGTCCTCGGGCAGGTCGCGGCGAATGGACTGGATGCCTACCTCGGCGCAGTCCCTGTGTTTTCCGGCTACGTACCAGGTGCTTCCGGGGTCATGGCCAACAAGGATAGTGCCAAGGCCGGGCGTGACGCCCCTCTCGCGAAGGGCATCAACACGGACCTTCAGTTCGGCCTTGATCTGGGCGGCAGTGGCCTTGCCGTCCAGGACCTGTGCTGTTTTTTCAGTCCCTGCGTCGGCCACAGTCACCACTGCTCGTGGCCGGGGTACAGCGGGAAGTCCGCGGCGAGCTTGTCGACGCGGGCCTGCAGTGCCTCGACGTTGGTGGCGGAGCCGTCCTTAAGTGCGGTGGCGATGATGTCCGCAACCTCGGTGAACTCTGCTGCGCCGAAGCCGCGGGTGGCCAGGGCCGGAGTGCCGATGCGCAGGCCCGAGGTGACCATCGGCGGGCGCGGGTCGAACGGAACGGCGTTGCGGTTGACGGTAATGCCAACGGAGTGCAGGAGGTCTTCTGCCTGCTGGCCGTCCAGCTGGGAGTTGCGCAGGTCCACCAGGACCAGGTGCACGTCCGTGCCACCGGTCAGGACGGAGACACCAGCCTCGGCAACGTCAGCCTGGTTGAGGCGGTCGGCGATGATCTTGGCGCCCTCCAGGACACGCTCCTGGCGCTCCTTGAATTCCGGGGTACCGGCGATCTTGAATGCAACTGCCTTGGCGGCGATGACGTGCATGAGGGGGCCGCCCTGCTGGCCCGGGAAGACGTTGGAGTTGAGCTTCTTGGCCCACTGCTCCTTGGCCAGGATGACGCCCGAACGCGGACCCGCAAGGGTCTTGTGCACGGTGGAGGTCACGACGTCGGAGTGCGGCACGGGGCTCGGGTGCAGGCCGGCTGCCACCAGGCCTGCGAAATGCGCCATGTCCGTCCACAGGAGGGCACCCACCTCGTCCGCGATGGAGCGGAAGGCAGCGAAGTCCAGGTGGCGGGGGTAGGCGGACCATCCGGCGATGATGACCTGCGGCTTCTCGGCGATAGCCTGCTCGCGGAGCTTGTCCATGTCGATGCGGAACGTGTCCTGCTCTACCTGGTAGGCGGCGACTTCGTACAGCTTGCCGGAGAAGTTCAGCTTCATGCCGTGCGTCAGGTGGCCACCGTGGGCCAGGGACAGGCCAAGGATCTTGTCGCCGGGCGTGATCATGGCGGACAGCGCAGCGGCGTTCGCCTGCGCGCCCGAGTGCGGCTGAACGTTGGCGTACTCGGCGCCGAAGAGGGCCTTGACGCGCTCGATGGCGAGGTTTTCGGCAACATCCACGTATTCGCAGCCACCGTAGTAGCGGCGTCCCGGGTAGCCCTCGGCGTACTTGTTGGTCAGGACGGAGCCCTGGGCTTCCATCACGGCCCGGGGAGCGAAGTTCTCGGAAGCGATCATTTCCAGGGTGCCGCGCTGGCGGCCCAGTTCCTGGTCAAGGACAGCTGCAATCTCGGGGTCGAGTTCGGCCAGCGGCTGGTTGCTGACGCTCGTGGACGTGGTGGTGTTCGTAGTCACGAAGATCTCCTGGTTGGGCAACGGGAACTGCTACAGGTCAGGCTACCGGCTGGGGGTGTGGCCAGTCCCGATGGTTACGGGCATGACAGCTTGCCGGCACAACATGACCCTCGGCCCAGGCGTACGATCCGTGGTCTTCATGGGCGCCGCTCCCTGGTGGTTCACCACCCAACGCCAGTCGCGACGATGTTAAGGTTACAGGAGACCGCGCTCCCCGCCGAAAGTCAGACAGGTAGTGGCGTCCGGATTGTGGACTGCTGGCGCAGGTAGGCTGGTAACCGTGACTGAACCGACCGCGCCTTCCTCCTATGTTGTATCCCTCTCCTGCCCTGACCGTCCCGGAATCGTGCATGCCGTGGCAGGCGCGCTACTGGAGGCCGGGTGCAACATCACCGATTCGCAGCAGTACGGCAGCCCTACCACAGGCAACTTCTTTATGCGCGTCGAGGCGGACACTCCGTCGACCATCGGGGAGCTCACCTCGGCACTCGAGCCCGTGGCAACGGCCTTCACCATGAACTGGCAGGTCAAGCCAGTGGGGGAGAAAGTCAGAACGCTGATCCTGGGCTCCAAGGAAGCGCACTGCCTCAATGACCTTCTCTTCCAGCAGCGCACCGGCACACTGCCCATCGATGTACCCGCCATTGTGTCCAATCACCGGGAACTCGAGGAATTGGCCGATTTCTACGGGATCCCGTTCCACCACATCCCCGTCACGCCGGACACCAAGCCGCAGGCCGAGGCCCAACTGCTGGAGCTGATCGAACACCATGACATTGAGCTCACGGTCCTGGCCCGCTACATGCAGGTCCTCTCCAATGACCTTTGTGCGAAGCTCAGCGGCAAGGCCATCAACATCCACCACTCATTCCTGCCGTCGTTCAAAGGTGCCAAGCCGTACCACCAGGCACACGCCCGCGGAGTGAAGATCATCGGTGCCACTGCGCACTACGTGACTGCCGACCTTGATGAGGGTCCCATCATCGAGCAGGAGGTCATCCGGGTGGACCATGCCCGGACGGCCGAGCAATTCGTGCAGATGGGCCGCGACGTCGAAGGACGGACGCTGGTGCAGGCTGTTCAGTGGCACGCGGAACACCGCGTCCTCCTGGACGGCACCCGGACAGTGGTTTTCAACTAGCCAGTGGTTTTCAACTAGCCAGTGGTTTTCAACTAGCCGCAGTCCTACGCTGTTGGCATGGATGCCAGCGCTGATTTATCGGGCGCCATAAACGGCCAGGCCAAGGGACGCAGCGCCGAGGGCCCACTTGACGGCGGGCACGATGCTAACGAGGCACGGCTGGCTGCCTACTACAACCAGCGTGCCCGCACAATGCGCCCCTTTCCCATAACGTCGCAACGTGTGGCGCACCGCGAGGCGTTTATCCACCTGCTCAAGGCCGAGGCACGCCGCTCAGTCCTTGAGATTGGCTGCGGAGTTGGCATCGAAGGCCTCGAATTTGTGCGTGCCGGGATCCACTACACGGGCGTCGACTTATCAGAGGAAAGCGTGCACCAGGCCCGGGCCCGGCGGCTGGAGGCCTCCGTGGCCAGCGGCAGGAGCCTGCCGTTCGCCCCTGCGACGTTCCATTCGCTCTGGACGATGAGCACACTGCTGCACGTTCCCAACTCGGCCATCGATGAGGTGCTTGCCGAAATGGTGCGGGTCGCACAGCCAGGGGCGCCGATCGCCGTCGGACTCTGGTCCGGGGAAGATGAAGAAGTTCTCAACCCGGAGGACGTCATAGATCCGCCGCGGTTCTTCAGCCGGCGCAGCGACGCCACGGTCCTGCGTATCTTCGGAGCCCACGGCTCTGTGGAGTCCTTCGAGACATGGCCGGAGGGCGCCGGGCGGGACTCCGGTCCCGGCGCTGGTGCTTGGGAGCAGCACTACCAATACCTGATCCTCCGGACACCGTCCTAGGAGCCGGGTTATAGACGCTACGCTGGCGTCATGGCACCTGTTTACGCATTCGGGGGCGACACCCCGGTCATTCATCCCTCGGCTTTTGTTGCACCCACGGCATCCATCATCGGCGACGCCCGCCTCGGCAAAGACGCCAGCGCGTTTTATGGTGTGTCCGTCCGGGCCGATACCGCCACCATCACTGTGGGCGAGGGCAGCAACCTCCAGGACAACGTGGTCCTCCATGCCGACCCTGGTTTTCCGTGCACAGTGGGCAATGGCGTCAGCGTAGGACACGGAGCCGTTGTCCATGGTTGCACCGTGGAGGACGACTGCCTGGTGGGCATGGGCGCAACCATCCTGAACGGTGCCGTCATAGGTGCCGGTTCGCTGGTGGCCGCCGGCGCCGTCGTACTTGAAGGCACCGTGGTGCCGCCACGCTCCCTGGTGGCCGGGGTCCCGGCCAAAGTCCGCCGGGAACTGAGCGACGACGAGTTCGACGGCGTCAAGGACAACGCCGCGCGCTACGTCAAACTCGCCGCCGCGCACCGGGAGCTGCATCAGGACTAATCCAGGCTGATCGGTCCCAGCTCGTCCAGCAGGTCACCGGGGCCGGGGTTATCGCGAGCCGACGAGCCTCCCAGGTAGTGCACCACGCCCCACACCGCATTCAGGCCGGTGGTAATGGCTCCTTCTGCCCAGCCGGCGGTAAAGGAAACATCATCTCCGGCCAGGAAGATGCCGCGCTGGTTCGCGGGCAGCGAGTCCTGCTTGAAGTGCGTAAAGAGCCGCTGCTGGTAGCGGTAATGCCCCGGCAGGTTCGCCTTGAACGCGCCCATGAAGTTGGGGTCGGCTTCCCAGGAGACCGTGATCGGACGGCCGACGATGTGGCTGGCGATGTCCACGCCGGGGTAGATCTGCTCCAGGGAATGGAGCATAAGCTCCACACGCTGGTCAGCGTCGAGGGCCAGCCACTTCAGGGCGTCGTCGTTCCAGGTGTAGGACAGCAGGATGACCGCTGGCTTGTCCGGGCCATTGTCCAGCAGGTACGTGGCGCGGTTCAGCCTGTCAGTCAGAGTCATGGACATGGTCTCGCGGCCCGTGGCAGGGTCGATGTCCTTCCAGAACGGCCGGTCCACCATTACGAATGTTTTGGACGACTGCATGTAGTGCGACCGCTCGATGGCTGTCCACAGCTCCGCTGGGAAGAGTGATTCCTCAGTGTGGATCCTCGTGGACAGCAGCCATGATTGGCAGGTGGTAACGACGGCAGGGAACGCCGTCTCCCGGCCCCACCTTTCGCGGACCAGGAGTTCTCCCCCGGGTCCGCGGGTGATACGGTCCACGGCGCCCCGCGGCGAACCGCTGTGCAGGGAGGCCAGGGATGTGCCTTCCGGCCAGTGGACCATGTTCGACGGCGCGTGGCTCCACAGTGCCTCTGGCAGCCTTTGCGCTCCGCCCTTGATGAGGCGGTGCTTGTCGTCGGCATCGGTGTAGACAACCCGCAGGATTTCCAAGATGGAGTTGGGGAAGTCGGTGTCCCAGCCGCCGGTGCCAAAGCCAACCTGGCCAAAGGCCTCCCGGTGCGCGAAGCCAGCGTCCTTGAAGGCCTGGCTGGCTGCTACGAAGCCATAGAAAGTCTGCTCGTCCATGCGCGGCAGGAGCTCATTCCACAGTTCCTTGATGCGGCGAGTGTCGCGGATGCGGATGGCTTCCTGCATTTCCTTGAACGCCGCATCGTCGTTCAGGGCAGAGCGCCAGGCATCGGCTACCTCGCGGAAGAATACGGGCAGCTCATCAGCGGTGTTGGCGTAGTGCTTCTTGCCGGCCAACTCAATAACTGTGCTGGACGTTGCAGGGGCAAGGGGGTTGGGAAACTCCTGGGTTTCAAGCCCCAGCAGGTCCACATAGTGGTAGAAGGCCTTGCCGGACTCCGGGAACCGCATGCCGCCCAGGTCCGCCACTACGTCCGGGGCAGACGGGAAGGAAGCTGTTCGGAGGCGCCCGCCGATCTGGTCCGCTTCATAGATCACAGGCTTGAGGCCGAGTTTCATCAACTCGTATGCGGCGACCAAACCGGACAGGCCGGCGCCGATAACTGCCACTTCCGTGCCGTGGTGCACCTGCGGAATCGCGCCCAGGCCAGCCGGGTGTTCCAGGTACCTGTCATAGCTGAAGGGAAAGTCCGGGTTCAGCATGGTGATCGGTTGCTGTTCCCCTGCGCGGGGACGTCCGGCTTGGGTCCGCGTCGCCTCGGGTAGCTCTGTAGCGATGGTCATGGGGTTTCTGCTTTCACGCGTTCCGGGCTTGAGGCCCTGTTGATAAGGTCACGGTAGTCGTCCTCGCCCAGCGCGGCGACCCTTGAATTGCGGCGGCCGTAGCCGAAGTAGAGAGCGGCACCCACGAGCATCCACGCACCGAAAACAAGCCAGGTGTCTGCACCAAGGTTTGCCATCAGGTAGGCGCACATGAGCGTGCCGAGAACAGGGGTGAGCGGGTAGAGCGGAACCCTGAACGTCCTGGGTAGCTCAGGGCGGTTGCGGCGCAGGTGGATCACGGCAAGGTTTACCAGTGCGAAGGCGAAGAGGGTCCCGATGCTTGTGGCATCGGCAAGGGCGCCGAGCGGCACCAGCCCGGCGGTGATTGCGACGGCGATACCCACAATGAGGGTCCCGGCAACCGGTGTGCCGGTCCGCTGGGAGACGCGCCCGAATACGCTCGGGACCAGCCCGTCACGGGACATGGACAGCAGAATGCGCGTCTGGCCGTACAAAACAGTGAGGACAATGCTGGCGATCGCCAGGACGGCCCCGACTGCGAAGACCAACGCGATCCAGGGCTGCTGCGTGGTTTCCTCGAGGATCTGGACGAGTGCGGCCTCGGTGCCATCGAACCACCCCCAGGGGCGGGCACCGATAGCAGCCACGGCTACCAGGACGTAGATGCTGGTGACAATCAGCATGGACAACATGATGGCCCGCGGCAGGTCACGCTTGGGGTTTCGCGCTTCTTCACCCGCAGTGGACGCCGCATCGAAGCCGATGTAGGAGAAGAACACACGGGAGGCGGCAGCGGAAACACCGGCTGCGCCCATTGGCATCAGGGGCTCGAAGTGGCCGCCGTTGAAGGCCGTGAAGGCAACAGCGCAGAAGAAGAGCAGGATGCCAACTTTGACGACGACGATGGCCGTGTTGATCCAGGCGCTTTCTTTGGCACCACGGACCAGGAGGAGCATGGCCAGGACGACGATCACCACGGCGGGAACATTGACGACGCCGCCGTCCCCTGGTGGTTGGGACAGGGCTTCCGGCAGGGACTGCCCGAACGCCGCCAGCGTCTCGTTGACATATTGTCCGGCGCCTACGGCGACGGCGGCAACGGACACTGCGTATTCGAGGACAAGGCACCAGCCACAGATCCACGCCACACCCTCGCCCATGGTGGCGTAGGCGTAGGAGTAACTGGATCCTGAGACCGGAACCAGTCCCGCCATCTCCGCATAAGAGACGGCGGAGAGGAGGGCCGCAACTCCGGCGATGACAAAAGAGATCCAGATCGCAGGACCCGCGAGCGGCACCGATTCGCCCAGGATGACCAGGATGCCGGTGCCGAGGGTCGCCCCCACGCTGATCATGGTCAGTTGCAGGACACCGAATGAGCGGACGAGCTTGGGACCGCCTTGACTGCCCCCTGCTTCTTCCGTGAGTTGACCGATTGGCTTGCGGCGCAGGAGTTGGGCTCCCAGCGAAGTGCGGGCAGTGAAAATCTTTGCTGCATTGGGGGCTGCTGCCCCGGTGGTCTTGGTATCAGGCACGGTCACCATTGACGTCCCTTCGAGAGTAGTTGGTGGATTCCCCGCAACCAGAGTAGGGCTGTGAGCCAACTCTCACGTCGGTGCAAAATGCCCTATGATGTTCCACTATGAGTCAGATTGCACAATCACACGGCCTCGCCCAAGGGGCCCTCGCAGGACAGGTCAACGTTGATCTGTCTGCAATTTCAGACAATATCAAAGCTCTGCGCAAACGCTCCAAAGCTCCGCATTTCATGGCCGTTGTCAAAGGCAATGCCTATGGCCATGGCTTAGTGGATATCGCCCGGACAGCACTCAGCGCCGGTGCTGACTGGCTGGGCACCGCGCAGCTCACGGAGGCTGTCGCGCTCCGCAAAGCCGGCATTACGGCACCCATCCTCTCGTGGCTCTATCTGGCATCCCAGACCAGTGCAACCATCCGCGAGGCGCTCGAAAACGACGTCGACGTGTCCCTTGGCAGCGCAGAGCAGCTTCGAGTGCTGGCAGGCATTGCCACGCAGCTGGGCAAGGTGGCCGCCGTCCATCTGGAACTGGACAGCGGCCTCAGTCGAGGCGGGGCGCGGATGGAGGACTGGGCAGACCTTGTGACCGCCGCACGTGCGGCCGAACTGGACGGCACGTTGCGCGTTCGCGGAATCTGGACACACCTGGCTTGGGCGGACGTTCCCGCCCACCCAGGCAACAGCGCTGCCGTCGCAGACTTTGAGCGCGCGGTGCAGGCTGCTCACGACGCCGGGTTAGCTCCCGAACTGCGCCATGTCTCCAGTTCCGCCAACATCTTGGATCGTCCGGAATTCCATTTCGACATGGTCCGTGCGGGCTTGGCGATCTACGGCCTGGCACCTGCAGACCACCTCAACCCCGCAGATTTTGGCCTGCGTCCGGCACTTACCGCCACGGCACCGCTGGTCATGGTGAAGCGCGTACCGGCAGGTACCGGTGTCAGCTACGAACATCGGTCAATCACGCACGAGCCCCGGTTCCTGGGTCTTATTCCCCTCGGCTACGCCGACGGCATCCCCAAAGGCATCACCGGCAGGAGCCTTGTCAGTATCAATGGAAAACGGGTACCGGTGATCGGCAAGGTCTGCATGGACCAGTTCATGGTGGACCTGGGCCCTTCGGCGGATGGCATCAGGGTGGGCGACACCGCCGTGCTTTTTGGTGATCCTGCCACCGGAGCCGCAAGCGCGGACGATTGGGGCTCCGCGATCGGCAGCCATGGTGATGAGATCATCAATCGGATCGCGCCGCGGCTCGCCCGCTCGTATTCAGCCGGCTACGAATGCCCGGACTACCAGGAGGATGGCCGTGACGGCTGAGCCGGAGGCCGGGCGCCTGGGATTCGTCACCCTGGACCAGTTTCTGGCGCAACTGCCGCCGCAGCTTGAAGTACTGCACGACGGCGGCAGCGGCGACGTTCCGCTGCGATGGGTGGAACCCAGTGAGCTAGAAGACCCCACGCCCTACCTGTTGGACGGGGAACTGATCCTGACCGCCGGACTGCCGTTTCAGGGAGCGGCAGGAACGGCGGCCAGGGTCAGCGAATATGTCAGGCGGCTTGTGTCCGCCAAAGTCGCAGCCCTCGGCTTCGGCATCCAGCCATACTTCGAAGCAGTGCCGGAAGCCTTGGTTTCCGCTTGCCGGGAGCACAACCTGACGCTGCTGCTGGTTCCGCCTAGCCTGCCTTTCGCAGCTATTGGCCTGGAGTTTTCCCGGCTCCTTGAATCCGATAACGCCCGCGTTTTCCGGCAATTGGCAGATGCGAATCGACAGCTGATGCGGGCTGTGCTGTCGAGCCGTCCCGAACATGAACTGCTGGCCACCCTGGTGCAGCGCGTGCCCGTCTGGGCAGCGGCCTACGGAGCGGACGGAAAGGTCCGGGCGCGAGCCCACTCCCCCAACGGAGGAGGTACGGCGCAGCGAGCAGGTTCCGCTCCGGCTGCAGGCCACGAAGGAATGGCCAGGCTCCTGGAGCGCCTACTTGCCGGCAGCGGACCGCGCCTGGAGATGGACAGTTTCAATGAACCAGGTTCGGCTGTGGTTGTCGGCCATCCCCTGCGCAGCAATCGGGACGCTACCCTTGGTGCGCTGGTGCTCGGTTCGGGTAAGCCGCTCACCGCCGCGCAGAACAACATGGTGTCCACCGCCGTCGGACTCCTTGAGTTGCTGGCTCGTCAGCGCACCAGCGGTTCGTTGGCACCCAGCCAGCTGGCGACGTCGCTGTTGTTGAACCCGGATGTCCTGTCCTCCGGTGCAGCACGGGAGCTCAGCGGCCTCAAAGACCTGTTGGCGCAAGCGGCCGGCGCAGGCCGCACGGCTTCCCTGCGCGTTATCCAAGGGGTTCGCGCCGCCGACTCACTGGAATCCGGTGACAGCCCCGTTCGGGAAGTCCTCCAATGGCGGCGGCTGTTCGACACCAAGCTCGTGGCCCTCACCGACTATGGCTTCGCGGCAATCACTCGCCTGAAAGTGGACGAGGGCTTGCTTGCTGAAGTTGAGCGCCTGGGCTGGCGGCTGGTGGTGGGCGACCCGACAGAGCTCACCGGACTAACGGCCGCGGCCCAGCGGGCAACCGCCTTGCGCTCCAGGGTGCTGGCAAGTGGCGCAAGCATCAGGGTGGAAGAGGCCGCCTGGTCCGTGACCGGCCTGCTGGGCCCGGAAGCCGGCGCACTGCTCGCGGAGCGCGTCTTGCAGCCGTTGTTGAGCCTTCCCGCTGAGCGCCGCACAGCTCTAATGGGTGTGCTGCGGGGCTGGTTGGCCGAAAATGGCAGCTGGGATGCCTCCGCCAAGGCGCTGGGGCTTCATCGCAACAGCGTCCGCCGCCAAATCGGCGTCATCGGAGAATTGCTCGACGCAGACCTCAACAGTGCGCAGGTTCGTGCGGAGCTGTGGATCGCCCTGCAATATACGGAGACAGAGGGTGCGGCTCAAGAGCCGCAGAGGCCCCAGGCCCGGTAGGCCTCCGGCCGCCGATCGGCCAGGTAAGGTACGGCCGCCCGAGCAGCATCGACCGCATCCACAGAGACCTCGGCGAGCAGCAACTCAGCTGCCGTTCCCGCCGATGCCAGCAGTCCGCCGTCGGGCCCTGCCACCACGCTCCCGCCCAGGAACATGCAGCCGTCCTCTGTTCCCGAGTGGTTCGCGTACGCGACGTGCAGCTGGCTCTCCAGCGCCCGTGCACGCAGCAGCACTTGGGGCACGGCGTCGAAGCCATGCGACAGCGCCGTGGGGACAAGGAGCAACTGGGCTCCGTGGGTGGCGGCCGTCCGGACTGCCTCGGGGAATTCGACGTCGTAGCAGATCAGCAGAGCCGCCTTGATTCCGTGAAAGTCGACGACGGCGGGCGGCTGGCTGCCGGCGCCAAAGGCCTTCCGTTCGCCCTCCCCAAAAAGGTGGACTTTGGCGTAGTCGGTAAGGACCGTGCCGTCCCTGTCCAGAAGAGTGGCGGAAATGCGCCAGCTCCCGTCAGGGGCAACAGCAGGAAGGCTGTAGACCAGCCCGATCCGGTGGCGGCGGGCTATGTCCTGGAGCCGGGCCCGGAGCGCTGGCAGGGAATCGGGGTCGAGTTCCGCTCGGACCCTGACGGGTGCGTAGCCTACTGTGAAAAGTTCCGGGGTCAGGAGCAGGCGCGCGCCCGCGGAGGCTGCTCGTTGTGCGGCTTGGTCGATTGTGCCCAGGTTGACCTCCGTGTCCAATACCACGGCATTGGCCTGGAGTAGGGCTAGAAGCATCGTGACCGCCTTTGCTCGGAATTCCTGCAGGTCAGAACCTGTGCGTCCACGGTAGCTCCGGGCAGGGCTGATTCACCGGGACAATTGGCCCCGGAATGCACCCTGACGGGATGTATTGTCCCTACGAGGAACCGCGCGCGCTGTTTAGTGTTCACTGGAGTTGCGTTAACTTCTTGACTACAAACAGACATTAGTGAACGATACTTGTCATGCCTGCAACGCCGCGCTCAACGAAGAGCCCACCCAAGAAACCTGGTTCGCAAACGGCCCTCCGGCATTTGAATCAGCAGCGCATCATCGAGTGCCTGCTCAACGGGCCCTCGACCCAGGCTGAGCTGGCCCGGCAAACCGGGCTCTCCACTGCCACGGTGTCCAACATCGTCAAGATCATGCAGGACGTCGGGCTGGTATCCACCGAACCCACTACCAGTTCGGGCCGCCGCGCGCTCAACGTGAGACTGAACGGAAACGGTGTGGTGGCCGTCGGAATCGACTTCGGCCGCCGACACCTGCGGGTGGTCCTCGCTTCGCTGAGCTACCACATCATCGCTGAGGATTTCGTTCAGCTGCCCCTCGGTCACCATGCTGAAGACGGCATCGCGGCGGCGGTTGAACTGCTGGACAAATTGATGGCGGAAAGCGGTGTGGACCGTGACTCCGTGGTAGGCGCCGGCGCGGGAATACCCGGCCCAATCGACCACCGTACAGGGACCGTGGCACAGGGCGCCATCCTGCCGGAATGGGTTGGAATCCACATCCTGGATCGGCTGGAGGAAGCCCTGCAATTCCCCGTATTTGTTGACAACGACGCCAATCTTGGCGCCTTGGCGGAAGTGACGTGGGGACCCCATAGCGGAGTGTCCAACCTGATGTTCCTCAAGATCGGATCGGGCATCGGCGCGGGGCTGATCCTCAACGGCGCACCCTACTACGGCAACGTGGGGATCACGGGCGAAATCGGCCACGCCACCATCCACGAGCACGGCATGATTTGCCGTTGCGGCAACCGCGGCTGCCTCGAAACCATCGCCTCCACCACCGTCATGATCGAGCTGCTCAGCAGGGGCAGCAAAGAGAAATTCGAGCCCGACAGGATTGTCCGCGACGCCCTTGCCCGGGACTCGGCAACCCTTCGGGTCATTGATGACGCGGGCCTGGCGGTAGGGCGGGCGCTGGGCAACGTAGCCAACCTCATCAGCCCTGAAGTGATTGTTGTTGGCGGTCCGCTCGCAGGGCTGGGCGACCTCCTCCTGGACCCCATCCGCAGGGGCCTGGTACGGCATGCCGTACCCATTGTCGGCGAGACCACACACCTTGCAATGTCATCCCTCGGAGCCCGTGCTGAGGCCCTTGGAGCAGCCGCTTTGGTGTTCCAGCATGCCGGAATCGCCAGAAGCTAATCCGATTCGTTACCTGGCCGTTGCGTTCAAGTCTTGACGACAAGACCTGCAATCCAGTTTACTTTTTCATCAGAACGCCCGGGCATTTCGGGCGGACAACGACGTCACACGCATTGGAGGCGCAGGGCCTATGACGACCCCAACCACTCACCAGGAGCCAGTAATTCTGGAAATGCGGTCCATCACCAAGGAATTTCCAGGGGTGAAGGCGCTGTCGAATGTGAACCTGCGAGTCAAGGCAGGTGAGATACACGCCATTTGCGGCGAAAACGGCGCTGGCAAGTCCACGCTGATGAAAGTGCTCTCCGGTGTGTACCCCCACGGAACGTACACGGGAGACATCGTGTACCAGGCGGAAGTGCAGCAGTTCAAGGACATCAGGGCCAGCGAGCACGCCGGCATCGTGATCATCCACCAGGAACTGGCCCTCATCCCGGAACTCTCCATCATGGAGAACATCTTCCTGGGCAACGAGCCAGTCCGGCGCGGAATCATCGACTGGGCGGAAGCAAGGCGGCGCTCCTTGGAGCTCCTGGCACGCGTCGGGCTTCGCGAGGACCCGGACACGCCCATCAAGGAAATCGGCGTCGGCAAGCAGCAGCTTGTTGAAATCGCCAAGGCGCTCAACAAGTCCGTGAGGCTCCTTATCCTTGACGAGCCGACGGCCGCTCTCAACGAATCAGATTCGCAGCACCTGCTGGACCTGATCTCCGGCCTCCGGGGCAAGGGCATCACCTCGATCATCATTTCGCACAAGCTCAACGAGATCGAGCAGATTGCCGATTCCATCACGATCATCCGCGACGGCAAGTCCATCGAGACCCTGGATGTGAAGGCCGACGGCGTTGACGAAGACCGCATCATCAAGGGCATGGTGGGCCGGACGCTGGAATCCCGATTCCCGGACCATACACCCAAAATCGGCGAGGTCTTCTTCGAGGTCAAGGACTGGACAGTGGGACACCCCCAGGTCCAGGACCGCTTGGTCTGCAAGGGCTCCAGCTTCCACGTCCGCCGCGGCGAGATCGTCGGTTTCGCCGGCCTCATGGGGGCGGGGCGTACCGAACTGGCACGGTCCATCTTCGGACACTCGTACGGACGATTTATTTCGGGTCGGGTTTTCAAGGACGGCAAGGAAATCCGAATGCACAACGTCCGCCAGGCCATCGACGCGGGGCTGGGGTATGTGACAGAGGACCGCAAGTCGTTGGGCCTGAACCTTCTGGACGACATCAAGACCACAACGGTAGCCGCCAACCTGCGGGCAATCAGCAAAAACTTCGTGGTGGACACTAACAAGGAATTCACCGTAGCCGAGCAATACCGCAAGTCCTTGCGCACCAAGACACCAAGCGTGGAGGAGGGCGTTGCCAAACTCTCCGGCGGCAACCAGCAGAAGGTTGTCCTGGCCAAGTGGATGTTCACGGACCCGGACCTGCTGATCCTGGACGAGCCGACCCGCGGGATCGACGTCGGCGCTAAATACGAAATCTACGGAATCATCCAGACGCTGGCCAACCAGGGAAAGGGCGTCATTGTCATTTCCTCCGAATTGCCCGAACTGCTGGGCCTCTCCGATCGCATTTACACGATCTTCGAAGGCACAGTCACCGGCGTACTGAACAAGGACGAAGCCAGCCAGGAAAGCCTCATGAAACTCATGACGTCCAGCCGAAAGTCAGCCTGACGGCTGCCCCATCCAGACTCTTCCGGACACAAGGAATTCACCATGAACGCGCTCAAGAAGCTCTTCGGCGGCAATACACGCCAATTTGGCATGATTTTCGCCCTCGTCGCCCTGATTGTCTTCTTCCAGATCTTCACTGAGGGCCGGACGCTCACCCCCGGCAACGTCATCAACCTGTTCAACGGCAACTCCTACATCCTGATCCTAGCCATCGGGATGGTGCTGGTGATCATCGCCGGCCACATCGACCTGTCAGTGGGTTCCGTGGCGGCCTTCGTAGGTGTGACAGTGGCCCTCGCCATCCGTGACTGGGGCATCCCCTGGTACATGGGTGTCCTGTTCGGCTTGGTCCTTGGCGCCGTGATTGGTGCGTGGCAAGGATTCTGGACCGCCTACGTGGGCATCCCCGCGTTCATCGTGACGCTGGCGGGCATGCTCCTGTTCCGTGGCTTTAACCAATTCGTCGGCAAGTCCAACACCATCCCGGTCCCCGAAGACTTCCAGTACATCGGCTCCGGCTACCTTCCCGAAGTCGGCCCGAACATCGGCTACAACAACCTCACCATGCTGATCGGCATCGTGGCTGTGGCCTTCGTGGTGTTCGGTGAACTCCGTGCCCGCCGGAATGCCAAGGAACTCGGCGCCGAGGTACAAGAAGGCTGGGTCATGGCCACCAAGCTGATCCTGATCTGCGGTTCCATCCTTTACGCCACGTACCTCTTCGCCACCGGACGTCCGGGAACGTCCTTCCCCATCCCGGGCCTCATCCTTGCCGTCCTGGTCCTGATCTACGGCTTCGTCTCCTCCAAGACAGTAATCGGCCGTCACGTCTACGCCGTAGGCGGCAACCGCCACGCGGCAGAGCTCTCCGGCGTCCAGTCCAAGAAGGTCAACTTCCTGGTCATGATGAACATGTCCATCCTGGCCGGCCTGGCAGGCATGATCTTCGTTGGCCGTTCCACCGCCTCTGGCCCATTCGACGGCGTTGGCTGGGAGCTTGACGCCATCGCAGCCGTGTTCATCGGTGGTGCGGCAGTCACCGGTGGTGTGGGCACCGTGATCGGATCCATCGTTGGTGGCCTGGTTATGGCTGTCCTCAACAATGGCCTGCAACTGCTGGGTGTTGGCGCCGACCTCACCCAGATCATCAAGGGCCTGGTCCTCCTGGCCGCAGTAGCCTTCGACGTCTACAACAAGACCCAGGGCAAGAAGTCCATCATCGGCCTGATGCTGAAGAATTTCGGCCGGAGAAGCGAAGAACTCGCCCCGGACGAAATCACCTCCACCAAAGAGGTCATCTCCAAGGAAGCCTGAGCAGCTTCAGTCAATTTCCCGCTCCACCCATCACAAAGAAAGTGAAGCTAAGTTATGCGAATGTTTGGAACAGCAGGAAAGGCGGCAGCGATCGCTGCTATCGCAGCGCTGGCGCTGACGGCCTGCGGCCGCTCAGACAGCGGATCCAGCGGAGGTTCCACGGCAGGTGGCGAAGCCTTCCCCAAGAACTCTTCGATCGGCGTCGCACTTCCCCAGAAGACCAGCGAAAACTGGGTACTGGCAGAGAAGCTCTTCAACGACGGGCTGTCCTCGGCTGGCTTCAAGCCGGACGTTCAGTTCGCCAACGGCGGCGTCTCGGAGCAGCAGAACCAGATCAGCGCCATGGTCACCAAGGGCGCCAAGGTCATCATCGTGGGTGCAATCGACGGTTCCCAGCTGGGTACCCAGCTGAAGCAGGCCAAGGACTCCGGCGCCACGGTCATCGCTTATGACCGCCTGCTGCTCAACACGCCCAACGTTGACTACTACGTGGCCTACGACAACTTCAAGGTCGGCGTTCTCCAGGGCACGGCCCTGCTGGAAGGCCTGAAGGCCAAGAAGCCCACGGGCCCGTACAACATTGAGCTCTTCGCTGGTTCCCCGGACGACGCCAACGCCAAGGTCTTCTTCGACGGCGCCATGAGCGTCCTGAAGCCAAAGATCGACGACGGCACCCTGAAGGTCCTTTCCGGCCAGACCGCTTTCGAGCAGGCTGTGACCCAGGGCTGGAAGGCTGAGAACGCCCAGCGGCGTGCTGACACGCTGCTGACCGGAAGCTACGGCAGCGCTTCCCTGGACGGCGTCCTTTCCCCGAATGACACGCTGGCCCGCGCTGTCCTGACGTCGGTCAAGGCCGCCGGCAAGCCCTTGCCCGTGGTCACCGGCCAGGACTCCGAGGTTGAGTCAGTGAAGTCGATCATGGCAGGTGAGCAGTACTCCACCATCAACAAGGACACTCGCAAGCTCGTTGAGCACGCGATCCAGATGGCGAAGGACCTGCAGGCCGGCAAGAAGCTGGAAATCAACGACGACAAGTCGTACAACAACAAGGTCAAGACCGTTCCGGCCTACCTGCTGGAGCCGGTCATCGTGACCAAGGCAAACGTCAAGACCGCCTACGTTGACGACCCGGTCCTCGGGCCGCTCACGAAGTAGTCCTTCCCAACACTGAAGCCCCGGTCGCCACGGCGACCGGGGCTTCAGTCGTTTTGGCTCGCCGCCGCCGTTTCCCCACCTTTGGGAGCCGACGACGGCGTTTCTCACGGAATCGCCGACGAACCGGCGCTTTCTGTTTCGAAGATGGGGAATTTCAGCGGAGGGCGCGGGCCAGCCCTCACAGCCCGCGCACAGCATCGCCTTTCGTGCCGCACAGTCGCAGCCGCCAGTCTGGGAGCAGCGTCCCGCCAGTCAGGCGGGCTTGTCGGTAGGAGAAGAGTGAGCGTCTTAGCGCGCAGCGTCGGAAACGCTTTCCGAAACAAGATCAGAACGGCGGCGGTGGTGGCGGTCCTCACCGTGGCGATTGGGTTGGCCCTCGCCATGCTCGTCGCCAACCAGGCCGTTGGCGCCAAGGTCCAGGAGCTGAACGCGTCCGTCGGGACCGTGCTGACTGTCAACCCTGCCGGTGGCCAGGGCTTCGAAGGAGGTGGCGAACCGCTCACCGCCGAACAGGCGGCAAAGGCGGCCACAGTTCCGAACGTCACGTCAGTGGTGGGAACCAAGGCGCTGAGGATGCGTACGGAGACCACGACGGCGTCAGGCACCTCGGGCACGACGCAAACCCAGGGCGGACCGGGAGGCGGCCCCGGCGGCCAGGCGGCCACCGCGGTCACCACCAACTTGACTGCCGCCGTCGACGCCGGAACCCTGGGGAACCGCAACAACACGTCCAACGGAACCGGCAACGGTGCCACAGGCAACGCCGCTGGCCCCAACGGCACAGCTAACCAGACCCAGCCTGCCTTTTCCCTCCCCATCACAGCCACAGGCATCGAAGCCGAGGTGGACAGCACCGGCAAGGCCCTGAACATCACATCGGGCACCGGACTTGGCGACTATAAAGCAGTCAGCGGAAAGGCTCTGCTCGGCACCACTCTCGCTGAGAAGAACAAACTTTCCGTCGGTTCCACCTTCACCATCAACGGCCAAACATTCACCGTTGCAGGGACCTTCGATGCGGGAACTGCGTTCGGCAACAACGCCGTCTATTTGACGCTCGCCGATGCTCAGAAGCTGGCCAACCTACCGGATGAACTCTCCACCATGATCGTCACTGTCAACAGCATGGAGAACGTCGACTCTGCCAAGACGGCACTCCAGGCCGCTCTTGGCTCGGACAAAGCGGACGTGACCCAAGGTCAGCGCAACCTGGAAACTGCCGTAAGCTCCTTGAACAGTGTTAAGGGCATCTCACTGGTTGCCTTCATTGCGGCCCTTGCCACCGCCGGACTCATCATCCTGCTGATCATGGTCATGCTGGTCCGCGAGCGCCGCCGCGAAATCGGGGTACTGAAGGCGATCGGCGCCCCAAACCGCACTATCGGCCTGCAGTTTGTGCTTGAGGCGCTCGTTTTGGCGACGCTCGGCAGCGTTGTGGGTGCCGTCGTCGCGTCCTTCGCCAGCGGCAGCATCGCCTCCGCGCTGATCAGCACCAACACAACAACGACGGCGGGTACCGGCCAGCGTGGGGCCGGCGGCTTCCCCGGTGGTGGAGCGGGATTCCCGGGCGGCGGCCCGTTCGGTGGTGCCCAGCAGCTCCTGACCTCCGTGACTGCCAGCGTGTCTCCGGAAATCCTGGCCGCCGGCGTCGCAGCCGTGTTCGGTGTAGCGATCATCGGCGCGCTGGTCCCCGCGCTGCTTACGGCACGAATCCGTCCCATCGAAGTCCTCCGAGGAGAGTAATCATGATCGAAGTCAAAGACCTGGTCCGACAGTTCAAATCCGGAGACCGCACCATCAAGCCGGTCAACGGAGTCAGCTTCGAACTCGGAAAGGGAACGCTCGCTTCCATCGTCGGCAAGAGTGGCAGTGGCAAGAGCACACTGCTGTCCCTCCTCGGGGCTCTGGACAAGCCCACTAGCGGCGATGTGATTGTTGACGGAGTCAGCCTTGCCGCCCTGCCCGACACTAAGCTGACCGAATACCGTCGGCGGGACATCGGCTTTGTGTTCCAGCAGTTCAACCTGATACCCAACCTGTCGGCTGTGGACAACGTGATGCTTCCCATGGAGTTTGCGGGCGTTCGCAAGGCTGCCAGGTCTGCCAGGGCGAAGGAACTGTTGGAGCAAGTCCAACTCGACCCGGAAAAGCATGGCCGTCGGATCAACAGGCTGTCCGGTGGTGAGCAACAGCGCGTCGCTATCGCCCGTGCCCTCGCCAACGAGCCCAAGCTGATCCTCGCTGACGAACCAACCGGGAACCTTGACGAGCAGACGGGGGAACACATCATCGCACTCCTCAGTTCGCTGAGCCGGGACCACAACACCACCATCTTGGTGGTTACCCACGACCGTTCCCTTGCCAACAAGGCGGATCGACGGTTCCGTCTGCAGCAGGGGAGGCTAAGCGAAGAGGCTTCCCGTCAGCGGGTGGCGGCGCCGGCCAGCTGATCGTCGATGCCAGGGGTTGTGCCGGCGCGTTGGGGGCGTCGGCACAACCCCATCCGATGGCAAGATAGGGCTCATGAAAACGCCCATCGCCACGCCGTGGCTCTTCAGCCAAGAGAACCAGGACCCCCGAGCCGCCACCGGAAAGAGCCTGCGATGGGGTGTGGTGGCCACGGGCTCAATTGCCAACTTAGTGACCGAAGACCTGGCCCAGCTCGCTGACGCGACGCTGTATGCCGTTAGTTCACGCTTCCAGTCGTCCGCGGATGAATTCGCCGCCGCGCGCGGCTTCGCCAAAGCCTACGGGGACGACGACGGCGTGCCCGGCTACCAGCGGCTCCTTGGGGATCCCGACGTCGACGTCGTCTACGTCGCCACTCCGCACGGCCAACACCATGAGGTGGTCAAGGCGGCCCTCAATGCCGGAAAGCACGTCCTGTGCGAGAAGGCTTTCACAGTCAACGCACGGGAGGCCGCCGAGCTGGTGTCGCTGGCCCGGGAGAAGAAGCTTTTCCTTATGGAGGCGGTGTGGAGCCGGTTCCTGCCCAGCATGCAGCGTGCATTCCACATCGCGGCGTCGGGTGAAATCGGTGAGATCCAGTGGGTCAGCGCCGATCTTGGCTTCCCTGCGCCGTACTCCCCCACGGCTCGCCTCTGGTCTCCCGCCGCTGGCGGCGGTGCGTTATTGGATATCACCGTCTACCCGCTGCTTTGGGCGCTTGGAACGCTCGGTTTTCCGCAGTCCGTCAGCGCCATCGGAACGTTGAACGGAGACGGCGTCGATTCGCAGAACGCGCTATCGCTCAGCTACGCAAACGGCAGCCAGGCCCAGCTGACCTCCTCATTGCTGGCGCACGGCCCCCGCATTGCGGCAGTGGCGGGATCGAAGGGCTTCCTCCAGACGCAGGGCTCCATCAACAACCCGAGGGAGTTGCTGGTCAGGACCGGCTGGGACGAACCTCGCACCGAACGGTTTGACGTAGTTGGAATCGGCTACACCTATGAGCTGCGGGAGGTGACGCGGTGCATCCAGCAGGGCCTTACAGAGAGCCCCGTGATGCCTCTGGAGGACTCGCTCAGCACGATGCGGTTGTTCGACGGCGTCCGCTCCCAACTCGGGATCCGGTACCCAAACGACGCCCGCTGACGGTCCTTGGTCGTCCTAAAAACTCTGGACTAACCCAGAGGACGGACCTAGTATGGGTCGCGAACCGTTGAAAATCTGCCGGTAGACGCTGGGGGGTGTCGAAGATGGATGGTGAGCGCACTACTTCGCGCGCCGTTCGGCTTCTCCGCTCTGCCCTGCTCGCTGGCGCTGGCGCTGCGGTTTGGCTGACTTTGTCTGCAGGGTCGGCCACCGCAGACGCCGGCACCGGTTCCCATCCCGCTCCCCCCGCGCACGAAAATGCTGCTGCATCGTTGCTGCAGACCGCTGCGCACGGGATCAAGGCAGTATCTGGCCATGCCGTCAGTGACGTCGCCGAGCAAGTATCGGCGCCTGCTAAGGCCCCTGTCCCAGTCCCCGTGACGGGTGGAACCGGCACAGCGCCGGTGACAGCGCCCCCGCCCGTGGTCCAGCCACCCGTGGCTAGCGTCGCGGAAGCCGCAGATCGGCTCGTGGCCAGTGTGCCAGTGGTTGGATCCGCGGTCCCCGAGGGCACGGTCTCAACCGTCACATCACCCGTCACGGGGCCTGTCGACACCACCCTGCAGGAGACTCTTCAGCCGGTTATCAACACCGTTGCCCCGGCCATCCCGGTGACGGAGCAGGTCAGCGAAGTTGTACAGCCCGTTCTGGAGCTCGTGGGACCTGTGGCTGACCTCGTGCCTGATCCGGTGAGCCTCCCGGTCCTGAACTCCGCGGCCCACACGCCAGTTGAGAACGCTTTGTCCGTTCTGGCCAGCACCGCCCCTGAGGCCGCCCCGGACACCGTCAATGCCGCCGTCGGGCCTGCCGCTTTGGCGGCCACCGGCGCCAGTGCCCTGTCTCCGGAAAGAGCCGCAGCAAAGGCCGCGGCAACTCCGGGCAGCCTGCCGGCCACCGCGCCGGACTATCCGACACCCCAAGAACCGCTTGCTTGGCCCAGCGGCCTGGCCAGTGGTTCGGCAGTCAATTCGCATGACTCCGCTGGGTCCTCCGCAGGCGTACTGCAAGGGGTCAGCCTTGCACCTCCCGCCGCCTTGGCTCCCGCGGGTCTTCCGCGTAATGACCGGCTTCCAGCGCCGGTGTCATTCGATCCCGGATCTTCTCCCGACTAGTGCCTGCCGCGCCGCGCGGACCGCATAGGTCCAGCGGCTGACGGCAACGCGGGTGTGCCCCAATTGGGACGCCGCACCCGACTCACTAGGCATTCAGGAGAAACCACCATGAATCGCAATCTTCGTAGAGGGCTGCTTGGCACCCTCTTCGCCGGAGGCCTCCTGGCCCTCGGCACTGCGGCGGCCAATGCCGCAGACACGGCAACTATCAATGCAGGAGACACCACTGTGTCAGTGCTGGGCGGCACATCGAGCGCCAGCCCGGCCGTCGGCGTCACTGTCGGCAATGTGACGGCCAACGTACTCCCTGGCGGAACGGCCGGCGGGACTGCGGCTACCGTCGCAGCGACTGGATCCACCGCCAACGTCCTGACCGACGGCACCAACCCCGCTGTTACCGTCGCTGCCGCCGGCACCACGGTGAACGCGCTCGACGCGGGTACCGTCGGGACCGTGGGAACCGGGAACGCCGCGAACGTCGCCCTTGGCGATGGCACGGCCAATGTCCTGACGGATGGCACCAACCCGGCTGTTACCGTCGCTGCCGGTGGCACCACGGTGAACGCGCTCGACGCGGGTACGCTCGGCACCGGGAACGCCGCGAACGTCGCCGTCGGCGACGGCACCGCCAATGTCCTGACGGATGGCACCAACCCGGCTGTTACCGTCGCTGCCGGTGGCACCACGGTGAACGCCGTCGACGCCGGGACGCTGGGCACCGGCGCCGGTGACCTTGGAACGCTGGGCGACCTTGGCAACCTGGCCACCCTCGGCGACAGCACGGCCAATGTCCTCACGGATGGCACCAACCCCGCCATCACGGTCGCCGCAGGCGGCACCACGGTGAACGCCCTCGACGCTGGTACGCTCGGCACCGCTGGAACAGGTAACGCGGCAAACGTCGCTCTCGGCGATGGCACGGCCAATGTTCTGACGGATGGCACCAACCCCGCCGCCACCGTCACCGCAGGCGGCACCACAGTGAACGCCCTCGACGCCGGGACCCTGGGCACCGGGAACGCCGCAAACGTCGCCCTCGGCGATGGCACGGCCAATCTTCTGACGGATGGCACCAACCCGGCTGTTACCGTCGCTGCCGCTGGCACCACGGTTAACGCGCTCGACGCGGGTACGCTCGGCACCGGCGCCGGTGACCTTGGAAGCATTAGCAACCTGGCCACCCTCGGCGACAGCACGGCCAATGTTCTGACCGACGGCACCAACCCGGCCATCACGGCCGCCGCGGGCGGCACCACAGTGAACGCCCTCGACGCCGGGGCCCTCGGCACCGGGAACGCCGCAAACGTCGCCCTCGGCGATGGCACGGCCAATCTTCTGACGGATGGCACCAACCCGGCTGT
>NZ_JAIWYX010000069.1 GCF_020251205.1 Arthrobacter sp. M4 | reverse complement strand
CCGCGGCCCGAATACGGACTCATCGAGCCAGTGCTGCGGGAAGTCCCCGGGGGCCTGCTGATCCGGGGAGGGGCTGACGTGCTGGCCCTGTCCAGTCCCGTGCCCTTCACCCTGGACGGGGGCACGGCGCGGGCAGAACTGGAACTGAGTGCCGGTGACACACTCGGGTTCGCGCTGCACCACAGGCCCAGTTGGGACTCGCCGCCGCCGCTGTGGGACCAGGAACGCATCTTCGCGCGACTGGAAGATACGACAGAGGCTTGGACCAGCTGGTCCGGACTACATCAGAACTATGCCGGCCCATTCTCCGACCTCGTCGCCGCCAGCGGCCGTGTCCTGCAGGCTCTCACCTTCGCCCCCACAGGTGCGATTGTCGCTGCC
>NZ_JAIWYX010000068.1 GCF_020251205.1 Arthrobacter sp. M4 | reverse complement strand
TCGCCGGCAAAGATGAGGGAACCGCATAAGAAGGCATGGCAGGTAACCCAGAAAGCGCGCAGGCGAGGGCGAGAATAAGGATCCCAAGCCGCATTAAGGTCAAGTGGTCACCAGTCGGGGGCCGGCGTCTCGACGGGTTCCGCCAGGAGTGAGATATCGGCATGAAAACGAAACCCTGACTGCGACGCGCAGGACGGTCCCCCAATTGCATCAGATTCTCCCCCAGTCGAGACTCGTGAATGCCAGCACCGTAGGACAAACCACCGAGATAAGGAAGATAAACATCCTTGACAAAATCTGTTGGTTCGGTCGCGCCGACTTGTCAAAGAGGCGTTCTGAATCTCCATTGCCACGTTTACGAGTCGATTGAGTGCGCATCAATCGG
>NZ_JAIWYX010000067.1 GCF_020251205.1 Arthrobacter sp. M4 | reverse complement strand
TATTCTCGCCCTCGCCTGCGCGCTTTCTGGGTTACCTGCCATGCCTTCTTATGCGGTTCCCTCATCTTTGCCGGCGACTGTCTCGGCAATCGCGCCGACGCTTGTGGCCGGGGATTGTCCTGCGAACGTTGTCTACTCTGAGGCACTGCAGTCAGCCCCCACATGTATTGCCGGAAAAATGTTCACCAGCCGAGGCCGCATCGAAGACAAATGCCTTGTTCAGCCGAAAGGCGCGCCGATAAACAAAGGCGTCTTCAGAACACCACCCGACTACTATGAGCGCGCGGAATGTGGAAGCAACGGGGACGGCATCGAGTATATCGCCCAGGCCCGGGCAATTGCCCGGCTGAACGCCATGTCACCTTCGGGCAGCAAGGCAGGAATCACACC
>NZ_JAIWYX010000066.1 GCF_020251205.1 Arthrobacter sp. M4 | reverse complement strand
GGAGCGCGGCGGACCACCGGCCTGGATGACATGATCATCAGCCTCTACGCCGGCGGGATGACAATCCGTGACATCGCGCATCATCTCGAAGCGACGCTCGGCACCGAACTGTCCCATGAAACGATCTCCAAAATCACGGACGAGGTCTTGGACGAGGTCATGGAGTGGCAACAACGTCCTTTGGATCCGCTGTACCCGATCCTGTATTTGGACGCCATCGTCATCAAGGTCCGTGACGGGCACCAGGTCCAGAACAGGGCGGCTCACATCGCCGTGGGCGTGGACCTGACCGGCATCAAGCATGTCCTCGGCATCTGGGTTGAGGCCAGCGAGGGGGCAAAGTTCTGGGCCGGAGTCTGTTCCGAACTGGCCAACCGCGGGGTCAAGGACGTGCTCATTGTCTGCTGTGACGGCCTCACAGGTTTCCCGGATGCTGTC
>NZ_JAIWYX010000065.1 GCF_020251205.1 Arthrobacter sp. M4 | reverse complement strand
GCCGTAGAACCGGGGGGCTACCTGGGTTTCGAGCAGTTCGTACAGGGCGGCGGCTTCGATGTCGTCGCGTTCGGCCGGGGAGGCGCCGTTGTTCGCGGTGGGGATCGCCCAGCCGTTTTCGCCGTCGAACATCTCATCCCACCAGCCGTCCAGCACGGACAGGTTCAGGGAGCCGTTGATCGCGGCCTTCATCCCGGAGGTCCCGCAGGCCTCCAAGGGCCGCAGCGGGTTGTTCAGCCACACGTCACAGCCGGGGAACAGGGTCCGGGCCATCGCGATGTCATAGTTGGGCAGGAACACGATCCGGTGCCGCACGGCCGGGTCGTCGGTGAACTTCACCAGGTCCTGGATCATCTTCTTGCCCGCGTCATCGGCCGGGTGCGACTTGCCCGCGATGACCAGCTGGATCGGGTGCTTCTTATCCAGCAGCAACGCCTTGAGCCGGTCCGGATC
>NZ_JAIWYX010000064.1 GCF_020251205.1 Arthrobacter sp. M4 | reverse complement strand
ACGGGAAGTTCTCCTCGGTCGTGCCCGATGAAGTCGAAGCGGCACGCACCGCGGTGAAGGAGCTCATCGATGCCGGCCACCGTCGGATCGGCTTCATCAACAACAGGGATGACATCCCCGCAGCATCCGGACGCCTCGAAGGCTACCGGGAGGCCCTCGCAGAGGCCGGCGTCGAGTTCGACCCCGAACTCGTCACCCGGGAGGCTCCCCAGGTTTCGGGCGGCCGGGACGGGGCCCAGAAGCTTCTCGGCCTACCCGGGCGGCCCACGGCCCTGTTCTGCTTCCGCGATGCTCAGGCCTTCGGGGTCTACGAAGTCGCCGCCGGACTTGGACTGAGCATCCCAACGGACCTCTCGGTGGTGAGCATCGACAACTTCGAGCTCATCGCCGATGGGCTTTGGCCGGGCCTGACCAGCGTGGCGCTCCCGCACTATGACATGGGGCGGTGGGCCGTCAGCCG
>NZ_JAIWYX010000063.1 GCF_020251205.1 Arthrobacter sp. M4 | reverse complement strand
AGGTCCAGCACCGCTGGTTCCCACACGTCTTCCGGGTCGAGCCGGGCGAAGAACACGGTCCCGGTGTAGCCGAAGTCGACGGTCCTGATCAGGCCTTCTCGTGTAGCGCAGGCGATTCGGCGGAGGGCCGGCCAACACCCATTCCCGTGATGAGAAGGTCGCGGCACTGCTCCAGAGTGCATCGAACGGTCGACCAGCCAGAGGAAACGTAGTACGTCCCCTTGGGCAGGACGCACCATCGCAGGGCCTTTTCAATCACTGGCTCCATCGTTTCAGGTCGGCTGACCCAGACAGTGGGTTCCTGGGGGTCCATGTGACCCTCAATGCAAAAGCCGGCGGTGAATCCGACCAGCTTCACATCGGTGTAGTCGACCGGATTGCGCTGTAGTGGCACGGCCCGGATGGTGCCAAATCCGCCTGCAGCCGCCAGTGCATCTCCCAGATCATCGAGGATTTTGTCGGCTTC
>NZ_JAIWYX010000062.1 GCF_020251205.1 Arthrobacter sp. M4 | reverse complement strand
ATGGGGCCGTAGCCCTCCAACTCGGCCACGGCAGTGAGATCCGTTGCGGTGCCTGCCGCTGCGGTGCCTGCCGCTGCGCTGTCTCCGGCCGCGGTGGTGCTTTCCGCGGCTGAGCTTCGTTCTCCGGTCGCGGTGGTGCCCTCCGCGACGCCACCCTCCCCTACGGTTCCTTCCGCTGCGGTTGCGGCGCCTAGGGCGAGTCCGATGGGGATGGTGAGCACGACAGTGGGCTGGAACGGCGGCGCGGTGCCGGGCTCGCCGGGATTACCCAGTCCGGGGATCCCGAGGAGGCGTTGGATGAGGGCGTCGGCGCGGAGTTCGGACAGGGTGCGGTGTTCTGCCAGCGTGCGCGGCTCAGTGAGCATGCCGGAGGGTTGGGGGAAGGTGCTCTGACCGGCTCCCGGGGCTCCTTGGTGAAGGATCCCGGTTCCGCCTGCCCGCGCCGCGGTGTTGGCCGCCGCCTGTGCCAGGGCCTGGGCAGCGGTGTTCGC
>NZ_JAIWYX010000061.1 GCF_020251205.1 Arthrobacter sp. M4 | reverse complement strand
CGTCGCGGCCACCCGATCGCCGGAACCCTGCAGCAGCCCGGCTTTGCCGACGCCGACGAGGCGCGCTGCAAGGGCAGGATCGACCAGATGATGCTTGGGCGAGAGGGTGAGCCTCTTGAGCGGGTTGAACATCGGCACCCAGGCAGGGATCGGGTCAAGGACGAAGATCCGGCTTAGATGCTCACGGTAGTTGTCGACGGTGGCACGGGAAGGCTTGTCGACGATCCCGGCGGTGGCGGCATCGAGGATCTTGGTGTAGGCCGCGTCCGTCGAGGTGGCCGCGGCGTATGCTGCCAGCCAGGCGCGGAGCGCGTCCGGACGGCGCACGTTCAAGCCGTTCTCGGGCAGCTCCCGCTCGACGATGCGCGAGAGGTAGCTGTCGAGTTGGATGGCCCGCGCCCGGTCGGGAAGATTGCGGATGCCGGGAAACCCGGAGGCGAGGATTTCGTCCACGTACCCGGCCAGATCGACGTCGGAGCGGCCCTTGATCGCCGGCCG
>NZ_JAIWYX010000060.1 GCF_020251205.1 Arthrobacter sp. M4 | reverse complement strand
GGGGGTGTCAGATTGATTGTGTAGAAGCCTTTGATCGGTGATTGATCGGAGAATCATTGTGACCATGACAGATTCTGGCGAGTCCCTGGCGGGTGAGCTTGCCCGGAAGGCAGCGGCGGCGGGCAGCATGGATGCTTTGAAAGCGTCTGGTGCGTTTGACGAACTCATGGCCCAGATCGACTCGGGCGAGCTGGAGCTCGACGGCAAGGATGGGTTTATCCAGCAGCTGATCAAGGCCTCACTGGAACGGGGTCTGCAGGCCGAGCTCACCGGACACCTGGGCTATGAGAAGGGCGATCCGATCGGTCGATTCCTGCCGAATTCCCGCAACGGGTCCTATCCAAAAACGCTAGGCACGAGCGCCGGCGACGTTGGCCTGGCTATTCCGCGTGATCGTGAGGGATCCTTCATTCCCCGGTTGGTGCCCAAAGGAGCGCGGCGGACCACCGGCCTGGATGACATGATCATCAGCCTCTACGCCGGCGGGATGACAATCCGTGACATCGC
>NZ_JAIWYX010000005.1 GCF_020251205.1 Arthrobacter sp. M4 | reverse complement strand
TGGCGAACCGCCGCTCAAAGTGGGGAATTACGTGGCGAGAACCCACCTAAAGTGAGGAATTCCGTGGCGGACGACACATAAAGGAAAGTACGACGACGGCGATCGGCCGCTGCCGCCGTCGAATCTTAGGGCTGGGCTACTTGGACGGCCAGCCTGTGTATGCCTCGGCGAGGTAGGCGCGACCATGCCGCGAGGAGATCACGGAGTTCAGTTCCCCGAGCTGGCGGGCACGGCCGAATTCGTCGGCGCCCGGTACGTGGTGGAGCATTGTGGTCATCCAGTAGGAGAAGTGCTGTGCCTTCCAGACCCGCTCGAGCGCGCGGTCCGAGTAGCTGTCCAGCAGGGACGTGGATCCCGACTTGAAGTAGTTGTCCAGGCCTTCGAAGAGAACCTTGACGTCGTTCAACGCGAGGTTGAGCCCTTTTGCACCGGTCGGCGGGACGGTGTGGGCCGCATCGCCGGCGAGGAACAAGTTGCCGTGGCGCATGGGCGCGTGAACAAAGGAGCGGAACGGCAGGACCATCTTGTCTATGACCGGGCCTTCCTTGAGCTCGAAGCCGTTGCCGTTGACCCGGCGGCGGAATTCAGCCCAGATGCGGTCGTCATCCCATTCACCCACGTTTTCCTTGGGGTCGCACTGGAAGTACATGCGCTGGACGTCGTCGCTGCGCTGGCTTATGAGGGCGAAACCGTGCTCTGAGTTGGCGTAGATGAGTTCCTTGGAGCTCTTTGGTGCCTCGGTGAGGATGCCAAACCATGCGAAGGGGTACTCGTGGAAATACCACTTGCGGTCAGCTTCCGGGACCTGAAAGCGGCAATGGCTGCGGGATCCATCGGCGCCCACCAGGAAGTCGGCCTGTAGCTCGAATTCCTGGCCCTCCGAGTCTGTGAACTGGACCACCGGCCGTCCCGCGAACTCCGAGGCCTGCGTGTTGGAGCAGCTGTAGCGGACGTCGCCGCCGTCGAGTTCTCGCCGCTCGGCGAGGTCCTTGAAAACCTCAGTCTGGGCGTAGAGGTAGACGGATTCACCGACGAGGTCGCTGAAGTCGATGTGGTGGCTCTCGCCATTGAAGCGGAGCTCAATGCCCTGGTGCTCGTCGCCGTCGCGGAGGACGCGGTCACTAACTCCGGAGTCCACCAGGAGATTGACGCTTCCGTGCTCCAGAATTCCCGCGCGGACTGTTGCTGCGATCTCTTCGCGGCTACGGACTTCGATGACGGTGCTTTCGATGCCGGCCTTGTACAGGAGATGAGAGAGCATTAGTCCTGCCGGCCCTGCGCCCATGATGGCAACCTGGGTGGTGATGGTCTTGCGTGCCACGGTTTCCTCGCTTCGCTGCGGACCCTTTGCTTCATTGCCTCAGGGGGCTTCATTGCCTCAGGGTGTGTTGGCTGTCTGGATTTCAGTGTGCGGTGAGGTCCGTGATCAGCGTTACACAGATTCCGTTGAATGGATCGCCTAGCGGGTTTTGACTCCTTGGAATCCATCCAGAAGACGCACTCGCGATACTTCACGGGACGTCTAATCGAGGCTTGACTCTGCCCGTAGCCTAAGGTGCTGGGAATCCCTAAATCGTGGCTCGAAGTGATCACGCCACTATCTTTGGGCCCCGCCCAACTGCCGCCCAATCCCCCGTGCCGCCGTTTGGAGCACTGGGACCAGCGCCTGCAGGCGCACCTCGCTCAAGGGAACCACGACGCCGAGTGCGGCCACCGCTCGCCGCTTTCCGTCCAGGATGGGCACCGCGATTCCCCACGTGTCGGGATCTACAACTCCGGCCAGTTCCGAATAGCCCTGCTTCAAGGCTTCGCTCAACAAGGCCCGCAACCCTTCATGCGTCATTTTGCCGGCGGGGTCGTGAAACTGACCGAGGTAGTCAGCCTGGATCTCCTTTGACTGGTGTGACATGAGGGCCAGGCCGGCTGATGAAATGTGAACCGGCATGCGGCCCGCCACTTGGGCCCGGTTGGCTACGGATCCACGCCGGGACAGGCGTTCCACGAACAACGCCTCCCAACCATCCAGGATTGCAAGGTTCACATTCTGGTTGAGGACTTGTTGGATGTCCTCCATAAAGGGCATCGCCGCACGGCGGAGTTCCAATGTCGGCGAGTTCCGATTTGCGAGCTCCCACAAGCGCAGCCCCAGACGAACCGCACCGCCGCTGCCAACCTCCAGGAGGCCGTGGTCCGCCAACTGCCGGACCAAGCGGTGGGCGCTGCTCAAAGGCAGGTCCGCACGCTCTGCCAGCTCAGCCAGCTGTAACCACGCGGAACCTTGCGGAAAGGCCTCCACAAGACGCACCACGCGATCCACTACGGAGTCGCCAGACGCCGAGTTGGCCATGACGGCCTCCTTAGGTTCATTCCATTCAATGGATCAAGTCTAAGTCCACCAAGCGACCCCCCGACCAACAGGGTGGGGCCAGCCCATCGCCCATTCAATGGAATCTGGTATTCATTGCAACACCGGCAGGTGATACAAATCTCACGCTGCCTGAGTTGCTCCGCAGGCCCACAATCGGCGGCACGACTACAGCCCCAAAAACAACCCCTGCACCGAGGAACCACATATGTCAATGACGACAGCCCCAAAGAAATCCCAGTGGCCCGTGTGGCTTTGCTGGCTGGCCATGGTCCTGGACGGATTCGACCTAGTTGTCCTGGGTACCGTCATCCCCACGCTGATCAAGTCAAAAGACCTCGGCTTCGACGCCGTTGGCGCTACCTTTGCGGCCACGATTTCCTTAGTGGGCGTTGGTCTCGGAGCCCTGTTCATTGCCCCGCTGGCGGACAAATTCGGCCGACGCAGGCTCCTCCTGGCCTGCGTCACGACGTTCTCCATTTTCACCATCGCGGTGGCATTCGCCCCCACCGTGGCGATCTTCTCCCTACTGCGCATGCTCGCTGGATTGGGCCTTGGCGCCTGCCTCCCCGCCGCCCTCGCCTACATGAACGACTATGCGCCGGCAGGAAGCGCCGGGAAGTCGACCACCCGGACCATGACCGGATACCACGCCGGCGCCGTCGCAACCGCGTTCCTGGCCCTGCTTCTCGTGCCCAACTGGCGCTCAATGTTCATCATCGGTGGCGTCGCGGGCCTAGTCCTCCTCCCCTTCCTCTGGTTCAAACTGCCCGAATCCTTGCCGACCCATGTGAGTCACGCCGTCGCACCCTCCACCCCGGACGCGACACCCCAAAAGCCCCGGCCCACTGGTCTCCGAGAACTCCTGGAAAAGCCGTATCCGCTGGTTGCTGCGGGCATCGCGGTGGCCTCGTTCATGGGCCTGCTGCTCGTCTATGGCTTGAACACCTGGCTGCCGCAGCTCATGTCCTCGGCCGGATACACGGTCAGTGCTGGCTTGGTCCTGTTGCTGGTGCTGAATTTTGGCGCTGTTGTAGGTCTGGTCATCGCAGGCCACCTCGCCGATAAGCACGGCACCAAGCGGATCGTCGTCCTATGGTTTGGCCTGTCTGCCGCCTTCCTGGGCATCCTGAGCGTTCAAATGCAGAGCGAGCTCCTCCTCAATGCGGCTGTCTTCGTGACAGGCGTGTTCGTCTTCAGTTCCCAGGTGCTGGTGTACGCGTGGGTCAGCCAGCTCTTCCCAGCCCGACTCCGCGGCACGGCACTCGGTTTCGCGGCCGGCGTCGGTCGCGTGGGCGCCATCGTGGGTCCTGCCGTGACAGGCACCTTGGTTGCCGCCGGCATCGCCTACCCTTGGGGCTTCTACGCTTTCGCGCTGGCCGGCGTCATCGGAGCGGCGGCATTGATGGGCGTCCCCCAGACGCTTGCGACGACGTTGGGCAGCTCCGCTTCAGGCTCGCCTGAAGCTACTGCCGACCGCCATCCTGCGAGCCGCTAAGGTCTGGTCCAGGAGCCGGGTCGCCCAACCTGAAGGACGCCACCTGAAACACTCCGACGTCGCCCGGCTGCTACCGCTTAGGCACTCAGCCGCCGGGCACGTCCTACGCTGATTGGACTACCGCCATGATGCCCGCTTGGGTTGGGCAGGCCGCCGCATCGCGGCCCAAACGGCGGGCGCAGTCACCACGACAACTCCGACGGCGGCACCGATCACGGTCTCCACGATGCGGTCACGGAGCAATATCCCAGGCGCAGCGCCTGGTGCCGCCAACAGCGTGGATAGCAGGGCAATCGGCGTCACGAAGACCTGCGCCACCATGTACTGGCGAGTGATGTACAGCTCCGCACCGAACTGGCAAATGGCGATGATCAGGATCATCAGCCAGGGCGAGGGGGCCAGCCAGATGATGCCCGCCATCAGCACGAGCCCCGCCACGGTGCCAGCGATTCTCTGCAGGCCCCGGCTCACCCGGTGCCGTGTGGTGTGCCCTACCAGCGGCACCACGGCCGCCACCATCGCCCAGTAGTTGTGCCCAAAACCCAGCGCCTCGCCTACAACGGTCGCCAGGCTTCCTGCGAGGCCGGCCGCCAGCAGATAGCCAATCCCCTCCAGGTAGGCCGTCCGTCGTTCGGGACCCGTCAATCGCTGAGGAGCGGGCCAGCGCCAGGGCACCCTGTGGCTCTTCACTACTCGGGACGACATGCCGAGCGCCAGGCAGAACGCCACCGTCGCGGCACACGTCAAGAGCGCCTCGGCGAGGGGAGGCTGCTGCGGAATCGAAGCGATAGCCGCGAAGGCAAAAATCTGGAACAGCGAGCCCGATGGCCTGAGCCGCCATAAGGCAGCCACCACGGAGGAGGCCCCGGCCACCAGCGTGGTGGCCAGGACCAAAAGCCAGAGGTAACTGCCGCCGTCGAGCCCCAAACCGCCGTCGGATCCGGCGCCGTCCAAGACGCTCCTTAAGCGGGCCATCAGCGTGGCCAGCAGGACCACCGCGAACATGAGCGAGCCGGCGCGAAGCTGGCTTCGGAAACGCTGGGCGTGCGGCTCGTTGCGGCCATAGATGCCGGTGAAGGCACCAAAGGAGGCGAACACGGCAAGGTCCAGGCGGCCAAGCAAAGTCAGGCTGATGAGTGGCACGAAGATGCCCACGGCGCAGCGAAGGGCCGGGTGGTGGTCCTTGTTGGCCGGACCTATCGTGAACATGTCCGCCAAAGTCTTCACTGTTGCCCGCCTTCTGTCCTCACGGTTATCCGACGGCGGCCTTGTCGTCCGCCTCGAATCGTACGTTCGGAGTCGTCTCGGGGCGCAGCCGCAGTCCGTTGAACGGAAGGAACAGGACCGAATGTGATGAAAGCAACGGACGCGTCTTGAGGTGCCGATGGTATCGTCGTCGCTTGGTTGGCTACTGCTGCGTACCTATTGCGCCCACTGGCCGAGTCTGACATCACCCGCCCATACCCGGAGGTCATTCCCATGTTCAAGGGATTCAAGGACTTTATTCTTCGCGGCAACGTCATCGAACTGGCCATCGCCGTTGTCATCGGCACTGCGTTCACCGCGCTGGTCACGGCGTTCACGAAGAACATCATCAACCCCGTGATCGCCGCCGCCGGAGGGGTTCAGGCGGACGGCCTCGGCTTCCGGATCTGGCCGGACAACCCGGCGACGTTCGTCGACTTCGGTGCCGTCATCACCGCACTGGTGACCTTCCTGATCACCGCTGCGGTGGTGTACTTCATCTTCGTGGCGCCCATGAACAAGATCAACAGCCTGGTCAAGGCGCGGCTCGCCACTGAGGAACCGGAGGAGGAACCCATCCCGGCCGACACCGCCCTCCTCGCTGAGATCCGCGACCTCCTGACCGAGGTGGCCGCCTCCACTCGCGACGCCCAGCCTTCGCAAAACGCAGCCGACCGCAACTAGGGACGGGTCGACGGGGAGCTCGACGGCTATCCGGTTCGACCGCGGACCGGGTTCTTCCGCGGACCGGGTTCGACGGCGGACCGGGTTCTTCCGCGGGCCGCGCTAGACGGCGGATCGGGGTCGACGGCGGGCCGCGCCAAATCGTGACGCGACGGCAATCCGGCGGTAACAGCCGCACGGCACCATGGGTGTCATGAAGCCCAAGGTGAGAACTCATGCCACGGCCGAGCTCTCCTGCGAGGTCTGCGGTCAGCTGCCCGAACCTCCGAAGGCAAGGCTGACCCTCGCGAACATTGCAATCATGCTTCCCATCGAACTGCTGGTACATGCGCTGGTGGTGGAAACCCACTTGCCCTACGTAGCCAAGGTTTTGCTGTTGACCGTCACGGCTACCGTACTGGTGATTTGGGTTGCCGAGCCCTCCGCGGCGAAGGTTCTCCGCGGTTGGCTGCACGCGCCGGCGCTTCGGCATCGCCGCAAACTCAGCGACGCTCCAGCATTGTGGCGGGCGCGCACCGTCCTCAGGGACCAGCCCGGCGCACTCAAGAAGGTCACAGCATCACTCGCCAGGCTGGACACAAACATCCTCAGCATCCACGTGCATCCGATGGACGGAACGGTGGTGGACGAATTTGTGCTTTCGGCGCCAGGCCACCTGCGGGAACACGACATTGTTGCGGCACTGGATCTTGCCGGTGGCCGTGAAACGCACGTTTGGCCAACCACCGCCCTGGCCATGGCCGACGGCCAGACGAAAGCGCTGAGCCTGGCGGCCCGCGTGGCAGCCAACCCCGATGAGCTGCCGCTCGCTGTCGCTGAACTCTTGGGCGCCAACATCGTGGCGCAGGACACCGAGGGGTCGACCCATCACCCAGGCCTGCCGTCGGATAGCCAGCCGCGAACTGCCGGTGCGTTTTCGACGCCCCCGCCGCCCGCCGCCGTCGACCCTTCTGCACTGCTCAAGATCCCCACGGCCTGGCATGGACCGCTGGTCTTTTCCCGCCCCGGCGAACCATTCACCCCAGCGGAATCGGCCCGCGCGCATCGGCTCGCCGAGCTGGCAGAAATCCTGGCCCACAGCCAGGATCCGACGCCGGATCGCACCTAACGCTATACCGGTACCTGTCGCGGACAGCACTTTCGAGAGAGGTCTTTGGAGATGGACACTATCAACACTGAGTTTGCTGGCGAGGCAATTGCCTCCAGCCGTGATCCACAGCACTGGGGTAGGGCCATGGCATCCGCTGTGAGCCGTCTGGCCGCCCAGCTGGAAGCCGTGCCAGCTCTTGGGACAGGAGAGGCGCTGTTGGCCCGGAACCTGACAATGCGGATCACGGAGGACGGCCCCGGCGTGCGGATCGTTGTGTCGCTCGAGCCGGACCTCCTGGACGCTAACCGCGGCGTGGGGTAGCGAAATCTGCCGTGTCTAGGCTGATGGTGAAGGGGCCGTCGTTGACCAGCGAAACCTGCATCATCGCGCCGAATCGTCCGGTGGCCACTTCTGCGCCGAGGCTGCGTAGTTCCTCCACCAGTGAATCGATCAGGGGCTCGCTGATCGCTCCCGGTGCCGCGGCAGACCACGACGGCCTGCGTCCGCGGCGCGTTTCCGCGTAGAGCGTGAACTGGCTAACCACTAGGAGTGGCGCGTTCTCATCGGAACAGGACTTTTCGTCGTCGAGGATCCTCAGGGTCCAAATCTTGTTGGCCAACGCCGCTGCGTCATCTCGGGTGTCAGTGTGGGTTGCTCCGGCGAGAACCACTAACCCGGGCCGGTCAATGGCTCCGATAGTTTCGCCGTCGACGGTAACCTCAGCGCGGGTGACCCGCTGGAGAATGGCTCGCACCCGTCAACCCTACAAGCAGTGCAACACGATGGGCGCAACTCCGCTCCACGCCACCGACTTGATGCGCGTTCAGGCTGGGACGGTTGAAGCAACTGAGTCGCGTTCAACGGCAGGGCATTCAATTTTGACCATCGGGTAGCCCTCCGGCTTTTCGATTCCCAGCAGTAGCCGTACTCCTGCGGCACCCAGTTCGTAGTGCGGAAGGCCCACGCTCGAAAGCGGCGGGCGGAGGTGGGCGGCTATGACTTCCTGGTTGTCGAATCCGACAACCGCCAAATCGTCAGGGACGGAGATCCCGCGGCGGACCAGGGCGTCGTAGAGACCCATGGCCATTCGGTCGTTGTAGCAGAACACAGCGGTGACGTTGAGGTCCAGCAGCTTGTCGGCGGCCGCATACCCGCCTTCCTGGTCGGGGTAGGCGTCGAACACAAGATGCGGGTCGAAGGGAATGCCGGCCGATGCCAGAGCCTGCTGGTACCCCTGAAGCCGTCCGTCCCTCGCCGGAGCTGGCGTGGTCGCGTTGATAAAAGCGATCCTGCGGTGGCCTTTCCGGGTGAGGATTTCGGTGGCGGATCGCCCCCCTTGTACTTCGTTAGGTACAACCGCGGGCGCATCGGTTCCGGGAGCGAAGCAGTTAACCAAAACAAAGTCTGTTTCATTCAGTGCCGCTGGAATTTCGGCTGCACGGTGGAACCAGGTTGAGTACAGGATGCCGCGCACTTTGTGCTCAAGCATCATCGAAATGGCGTCCTCTTCGACGGCGTCATCGCCTTCCGTGTTGGCCACGAGCAAAACAAAGCCGTGCTTCCAGGCTTCGTCCTGTGCGCCATGGATGATCTGGCCCGCGAATGGGGTGGTAGCCACACCGTCGGCAACAAGTCCAATAAACCTGGAAGTCCCACTGACCAGGTTCTTGGCCATGGCGTTCGGCCTATAGCCAAGTTGGTTGATGGCTTCCCGGACACGACGCCGGGTCTCAACGCCGATCCGGGCATCCTTCTTTTTGTTGACGATCAGCGACACCGTGGCCGATGATACGCCTGCCAGTTCGGCGACATCGCGAAGGGTAACTGGGTGACCCGGCTTCCGTGCCGTCAGAGGCTGCACCGAATCCGCTTCAGTGTCCCTCGAGCTTTTCCCAGACGTCATTGGCCCTCCCGTCCTAGTCTAACCAGCGGCATATTTAGCCCTTTGTCGCCCCGCTCTCAAGGCCTTGGATCATCGCTTTGTTGAGCACCAGGAAGACCAGCAACAACGGCGTGATCGTCACACAAACAGCCGCGAACGTGGCGGTCCAGTCTACTTTCCCCATGGCTCCGATGTAGTTTTGCAGGCCCAAGGGAATGGTCTTGAGCTCCTCGGAAAGGACAAATGTGTTGGCGAAAATGAAGTCGTTCCAGATGAAGATGCTGTTCACCAACACAACGGTGACCACCGTATTGACCGAAAGGGGAAGCGTGATCAAACCGAAGATCCGGTACGGACCGGCGCCGTCCAGGGATGCTGCCTCGTAGGTCTCCCGCGGGATGTATTCGAAGAAGGATGAGAACAGGTAGACAGACATCGGGAGGGAGAACCCTGCCAGGGGGATAATCATCGATTGATAGGTGTCCAGCAGGTTCACGGTTGAATAGTCGATGAACAAAGGAACCAGGGCGATCTGGACCGGGACGATGATTCCGATCAGGAACAGTCCTCGGACCAGGTGGCTCAGCCGGAAACCGAGGACCTGGATGGCGTAGGCAGCCATCATCCCTAGAATCACGATCAGGACGTTGGCGCCCATCGTGACGATAAAGCTGTTCAGGATGTTCAGGCCAAGGTTGCCGGTCTGGAAGGCCCGCGCGTAATTATCCAAGGTCAGCGCTGCCGGAAGAGCGAATGGGTCTCCGGTGGCAAAGTCGTGTTCCGTGCGAAGGCTGGTGATGAACAGCCAGGCCAGCGGATAAACCTGCACGATGACGATGAGGATGATCAGCGTTTTCGAGAGCGTCCTGTAAAGGCTGGGCCGACGCCTGCTGCGGTAGGGCGGGCTGCTGCTTGGCAGGGCAGAGATCGTCCTGGTGACTGGGGCTGCTTGCGCGGTCATGCGTCCGCCTTTCGTTTGAGCATCACGAGGATGAGGCCGACGGCGACAAGGCACTCGATAACGATGAACACCGAGATGGTGCTGGCGTAGCCAAAGTCAGTGCTGGTGAAGGCTGTCTTGTACATGTAAGTGGTCAGCAGTTCCGAGGACTGGCCCGGGCCGCCGTTGGTCATGAGATAGGGGATGTCAAAGCCGCGCAGGCCGTAGGTGGTGGCCATAATCACGGTGGTGATCCACACCGGACGGATGAAGGGGAAGCGGATCTTTGTGAACAGTTGCCACCGGGATGCGCCATCGAGGATGGCGGCTTCCTCCAGTTCCTTGGGTACCGCAAGCAAGGCCGCGTAGATGATGAGCATGTACAGCCCAGTGAAGCGCCACCCTTCGGGGGCAGAGACCGCGGCCAGGACGGTGTTGACGTCTGAAAGCCAGGCACGTTCAAGATCGCCCAGGCCGATCCAATGCAGGAGCTGGTTGAGCAGGCCCACCGGATCTATCGAATAGATCCGCACAAAGAGGAAAGCGATGGCAACCGTGGAAATCACGGCTGGAAGGAGATACAGGGTCTTGATGAGTTCGGCACCCCGGCGCAGGGAAGTCAGGAGACTGGCGACAAAAAGCGCCCCACCCAACTGGAGGATCAGGCAGATGGCCAGATAGCCCAGGGCGTTGAAGAAGGAGCGCCAAAAGACGTCGTCGCCGGTGAACATCCGGAGGTAGTTGGCAAGGCCAATGAACTCCATGTCGCTGATGCCGTTCCAGGAGAAGAAGCTCAGGAACAGCGATTGCAGGATTGGGAACAGCACTGCCGCGCCATAAAGGAGCAGGGGCGGGAGGAGAAAGACCAGGACTGAGAGCCGTGACCTAGTGGGAAGCATTGTGGGGCCTTTCGGGGCGGGAGCCCGGGATGGGCTCCCGCCGCTGCGGTTACTTGAAGAACTTTGGGGCGTTCTGGGCGATGGTGCTGTCCATCGTGCTCGTGAACTGCTCCGGCGTGGTGTTTCCCTGGACCAGGAGCACGAGTTCCTGCTGCAGCCTGGTGTTGGTGGTTGGGTCAAGCTGCGTGTCCCAAGGCATGGCCTGCTTGGTCCCCAGGTCGTTGGCCTTGTCCAGGGCCTTCTTGTACAGGGGTGTGGCGTTCGCCGGGACTGTCGTCTGCACATTGGTGGTGGGCGAGAGCGCACCCGTGGCGGCGTACTCAGTGGGGTACTTGTTCAGGGCGAACTTGAGGAAATCTGCCACCAGCGGGTCATAGGTCTTGGCGTTGACGGCCATGCCGATGCCCGACGGCGAGACATACTCGTTTGCGGCGGTTGCCGAACCCGCCGTGGTTGGGAGCGTGAAGAAGTCGACGTCGTTACGCACCGCCGGGTTCAGCTTGTCCGTTGCCAGGCTGGGCAGTTCCCACGTGCCGATGTTGTACATGGCGGCTTGTCCCGACGTGAACTGGTTCTGTGCATCAGAGTAACCCTGGGCGGAGAATCCGTCCTGGAAACACTTAGCCTTGCCCAGTGAGGAGAGCCATTGAACGGTCTTCTGGCCAGCCGCGTCGGCGAATTTGGCGTCGCCCTTCTTTAGTTTCTGGATGAAGTCCGGACCCTGTGCCCTGAACGGCTGGTAGGCGACGTAGCGCTCCAAGGGCCATTGGTCCTGGCCGTCGATGGCGATTGGGGTGATGCCGGCCTGTCGGAGTGCGGTGCACATTGCCGGGATGTCGTCCAACGACTTGGGGACAGCCACTCCCGCTTTCTGCAGGAGAGCCTTGTTGTACCAGATGAACTCCAGCTCGAACTGGAACGGAATCATGTACAGCGATCCGTCGTCGAAACGCTGGTAGTCGAGGGCGCCGGGCCGGTAGCTGTCGTAGACGTTCAGCGATTTCAATAGTTTCTCAGCGTCAACCATCTTTCCCTGCTGGGCCAATTGCCGAGCGAACGGTGTGGCGTCGGTATCGAAAAGCTCCGGAAGCTTGTTCGCAGCGGCCAGGGTCTCCAGCTTTTGGATATAGGAAGGTCGGTCCGGGGTGGTGATCAGGTTGAGCGAGAAGCCCGGGTGGTCCTTGGCGTAGTCGGCGGCGAGCTTCTTCATGATGTTGATGACCGCGCCGTCGGCGGGCCGGGATAGCAACCATGAGATTTCCCGGGGCTTGATCTCCCCCGTCGGACTCACGTTTGTGGGGCTGCTGGCCGCTCCGCCGCCACAGGCGGACAATGCCAGGGCGGCGGCCGCGGCGAGGGCGGCGGTTCGGAAAAGCTTCTTCATTGCGGCAATCTCCCTTGATTCGAACGGAGAGGAGGAGGGTTGGGCTATTCAGTTGTCGGTGCGCTTGCGTACTTCAAGGTCGCTAACGATGACGGATCCTTCACCTGCGAAGACTCCGATCCGTCCCGTGGGTAGGTCATAGATTCGGGTACTGAGTGATACTTTGCGATCCAGCACGGCAACGCAGAGATCTCCATCGACGATGACTTCGAGGGTGTGCTCGCCGGGGCCAAGATCGCACGGCCTTTCCAGCTCAATGTCGAAGGGAACATCACCGGAGATGTGCCATTGGGCTTCACCGGTGATTTTCCGCGGCCAGCGATCGAAGACCAGGCGTCCGCGCTTGGGTTCCAGCCGGACGATGTAGGACCTGTCCCCGTCCGCGCTCGAGCGAAGGAGCAGTCCACATTCCGTGGTTCCTGGTTCGATATTCAGCACAGCCCGGGCGTAGAACTGGCTTGGCATATCTTCGCTGGATACCAAAGCCTTGTAGCCATCTGGAACGTACAGCGTCGCCGGCAGTTCCGTGTGGAAGGTGGCGGGAACATCTTCCCAAAAGCTGTCCACGAGTTCGTCCGCGAAGCCGAAGGCGAGCGTTCCGTTGGGACTCTGCCGCGCCTCCAAGACGGACATGGTGCCCGCCCACTGCCACGGGCCGTCGTCGCGGTTGTCTTCCCTGCTGGCAATCCAGCCGAAGAAGAAACGGCGCCCGTCACGCTCGGCGGACTTGGAGGCGTAAAAGGCGCGTCCGTCGATGCTGTCCAGTTCCGGGACGGTCCATGGTCCTTCAGGGCTCTTGGCCATCCGGTAACGGGTGGTGAAGGACTCCGAAAACTCGGAGTAGACCATGTACCACCACTCGCCCCAGGAGAAGACTTCCGGACATTCGTGCGTGATGTAACGGCGCGGATCCCAGAACGGCTCCGTGTGCTTCCAAGCCATCAGGTCCACGGAAACGCATTGGGCAATGACGCCCCGGCGCCGCTCCGGTCCATCCGCGTGCCGGGCAGCCAGGAGCATCCGCCACACGCCCGCCTCGGCATCCAGGAAAACGAAGGGGTCACGCCAGTCGCCTGTCTCATAGCCCTTCGGCGCGCCGAAGGTCAGCTCGGGGTGCTTCACCCACGTCTTCATGCCGTCGGTGCTGGTGGCATGCATAACCAGCTGCAAAGGGGCGCCATCCGGGCCGAGATTGCGGGGGTTCTGCCCGGTGTAGAACAGGTGATGGATACCCGACTGGTCGCACACCACGCTGCCTGTGTAGGCGTTGAAATCAAGGTCATCCTTGCCGCCGTGACGGAGCGAGATGCCATGGTCTTCAAGCTGGACCAGGTCCTTGGTGGTGACCAGGTTCCACGATGTTCCGGGCTTGGGGTCGCTGCGGTCCTCATGGAGATAGAAGAGCCAGAACTCCCCGTCCTTCTGGAAAGGGATGAGGTCGCCAACCCATCCATCTGCGGGCTGGAAGAAAACTGAGCGGGTCATCGGCACTGACGTCCAATCTGCTTAAGCGTTTTATCAAAGCAAGAGTAACCTAGGTCACAATGTTGATCAAGCGTTTTAGCAAAATCCCAGAAAGGAAGGCGGCGTTCGCATATGAACGCCGCCTTCCCGGTGCTACAGATTGCTGTCAGTGCCCACAAACAGAAGAGGGCCAGATGTTGGAGATGCCACCGAACTGCGAGTGGAAAAACTCACGGATCTGGGACCGGACGTCATTGGATTCGTCCTTGGTCTCCTGCTCGGTGGATTCCGATGCCTGGGAGCCTTCGGCTGCTTCCTCGGCGCCATTGCCGGCAGGCTGCTCCCCGTTGATCTTGTCCATCACTTCCCCTGATTCCTTGGCTGTGTGGGTGCTTCATGCACTCTGTTCCCACGTTTCGCGGGTGTTACCAAGTACTCTCCGATACGCTCCCAAGGAAACGGCTCGGATCCGCGCATCATCGGCTCAAGGTTTGCTCAAGACTTTCAGGCGCGGAGCACCCCAGGTGTGATCTCCATCGCACTGAGTCAATTTCCGCAAAAGGGTCATTGCACATAGGCCGCCTTTGCTGGAAACTGTCTGTGGATCGCACAGAATGCGAAATCCGTTGTACGGACTGTTCCGATCCCCGCCGCCGATTCTCAGGCAGGCCTGCCCCATCCATGAATGTCGGGCACAATCACGATCTCCTTGATGAAGCTCCATCCGCGCAACCGCGCCACGTGAACCACTGTGCCCGGCCCCTCTCATCCATCCTGTTTGCGCAAGAAGAGAGCATCTATGATCAAGCATCACTCCGAGCTCGTCCTCGAAATCACTGCAGACGACGCCAGCACCATCCAGCAAGACCTTAATGCGGCCGAGGAAATCGCACTCGAATCCGCAATGGAACTCCGTCACGGCATCCTGGTAACGCAGCACGACTTCAACAGCTATACCGTGGAAGTCAGTCGCGAAGTCCCGTTCGGTGAGACCCAAGAGGTCCGCGAATGGGGACAGGCTTCCTAGCCCCCCAAAACTCGCCAGAATCACGTCAACCACAGAACACTGAGGGCGCCCCAGCCACAGTTGGGGCGCCCTCAGTCTGTGCCGACTAGCTCACACGAACTGATACACCAGAACCGACATCCCAAAGCCCACCACCGAGAGCACAGTCTCCAGCACGGTCCAAGTCTTCAGGGTGTCCTTCACTGACATGTTGAAGTACTTGGAGATGATCCAGAATCCACCATCGTTGACGTGGCTGGCGATGATCGAGCCGGAGGAAATCGCCATAACGATCAGGGCCAGCTGCGGCTGGGAAAAACCGCTTGCCAGGCTCGGTGCCAGGATGCCGCCCGTGGTCACGATGGCCACGGTTGCCGAGCCCTGGGCGATGCGCATGCCGGCGCTGATGACGAACGCGGACAGGATGATCGGGAGACCCGCCTTGGACAGCGTTCCCGCCACAGCCGTTCCCACGCCGGTGGCTGACAACACGGCACCGAAGAAGGCACCGGCACCAACCACCAGCAGGATCATGCCTACCGGTCGCAACGAGGCTCCCGTGAGTTCACTAAGTTCGCTGGCAGACATGCCGCGGCGGATGCCCAGCAGCCACATGGACAACAGAACCGCGACGCTTAGGGCGATGGCCGGGTTGCCGAAGAACTGCAAGGTGGCGCGGAGGGGACCCTCGGGGGCGAAGATATTGCCGAAGGTACCGCCAAGGATGAGGATCATGGGCAGGCCGATGGCCAGCAGGACCATACTCAGGGGAGGCTCATGGCCGATTGCTTCCTCGGCTTCCGGAATGACCCGGTCCTCGGGGACGGAGACCGCAACGCGCTTGCCGATCCAGGTTCCCCAAAGAATACCCGAGGCGAACCAGGCAGGAATGCCGCAGATCAGGCCCATCAGGATGATCCAGCCGAGGTCCACGTGGAACAGCCCGGCGGCGGCAACGGGACCGGGGTGCGGCGGCAGGAAGGCGTGCGTCACGGAGAGGCCAGCAAGCAAGGGCAAGGCGTACAGGGCCAGTGACCTCTTGCCCTGAACCGCCGCCACGTAGACAAGCGGCGCAAGGACGAAGATGCCGATGTCGAAGAACACGGGGATACCCAGGACGAACCCAGTGAGGCCCATCGCCAGCGGCGTGCCCTTCTCGCCAAAGATCCTCACGAGCCGCCCCAGCAGGACTTCCGCGCCACCGGACCGTTCCAGGATTGCGCCCAGGACGGTGCCGAGGCCGATGATCAGGGTGATGTGGCCCAGGATCCCGGCGAAGCCTTTTTCAATGAGGGCGTCGCTGCTCTTGGTGGCTGAACCGACCAGGGCCTCCACGGAGACCCCGCCGATGAGGGCCACCAGCACACCGGTACCGACCAGTGCGATAAACGGCTCAACCTTGACCTTGATGATCAGGAAGAGGAGAAGGGCAATGCCAACGCCTGCAAGTAGCAGGAGGCCTGCGGTGTCGTGCCGCAGCCAGTCGAGGAATTCGTTCATGAGGGGTTCTTTTCTGCTGAGCTGGGCGCGATGGCAGCTACGAATGCTGCAGCGCGAGCGGTGATATCGGACCATTGGCCGGCGGCCACAGCGGCGGGAGGGACCACACTGGTGCCGCAACAGACAGCGGTGGCACCGGCGTCGAGGTAGCTGGCGGCGTTACCGGCGTCGATCCCTCCCGAGGGGAGGAGCTTCACATCCGGGTAGGGTCCGCGGAGGTCCTTGAGGTAGGCAGGGCCCACCTGCCGGGCTGGGAAAATCTTCACGACGGCGGAGCCGAGATCCAGCGCCTGGGCCACTTCGCTGGGAGTCATGGCCCCGAGGCTGAAGGGGATGCCCGCGTCGGCCGCCACGGAGGCGACCTCGGGCCGGATCCCCGGGGTCACCAGGAAACGTGCACCGGCGTCGATTGCTTGCCGGGCTTGGTCTCCTGTCATCACGGTCCCGATGCCCACAACGGCGCCGTGCTGCCCCGCAGTCTCGACAGCGCGCCGGACGTGGGTGAGGACGTCCGGCGTCGTGAACGTGAGCTCGACGGCGCGGATGCCACCCTCGGCGAGGGCCCGGCTCAATTCCGCGGCATCCGGGATCGAGTCGGCCCGGACGACGGCGAGCGTTCGGTCCGCCTCAAGCTGGCGGAGGAAATCGTCAGGAGTCATTGGCTTTGGTTGTTCCTTCCGGGGATCGTCTCAAGGCACGGCCGGCGCGGGCACCGGTGGGCTTCCCGTCGTCGATGGCTGCCGTGCCGTTGACGAATACGTAGTGGATTCCGGCAGCGGGCTGCCGGGGGCTTTCATAGCTGGCGTTGTCGCGAATGGTGTTCGGGTCGAAGAGGACGACGTCGGCCGCGTAGCCTTCGCGGATCAGCCCCCGCTGGTCCAGCTTCAGCCGGGCGGCCGGCCTGCCGGTGAGGTGGTGGACCATGTCCTCAAGCCCTAGCAGGCCGAGGTCCCGGGAGTAGTGGCCGAGGTAGCGGGGGAAGGTTCCCCAGGCGCGGGGATGGGGCTTGGCTCCGACAAGCAGTCCGTCGCTGCCGCCGGTGTGGGTGCGGTGCTTCATGATCGCCTGGACGTTTTCCTCGTGACCCACGTGCTGGAGGATGCCCGTGCCCAGTCGGTCCTTGACCAGGATGTCCACGAACACCTCGAACGGCGCGCTTCCGCCCTCCGCCGCGATGTCTGCAATGGTCTTTCCGACGTGGCCCGCGAGCTCCCGATTCTGGACGCCGCTGATTTCCAGGGTGTCCCACTCCGCCACGACGCCGTGGCAGCCGTCGGAGCCGTAGATCTCCACGGCTTCGCGGATCTTTTCCGCGGTCACGGGATCCTGGAGCCGGGACAGCGTGGCCTCCGTGCCACCTGAAGAGGCCCAGCTCGGCAGGATCGCCGAGAGTGTGGTGGCACCGGGAAGGTACGGGTAGGTGTCCAGGGTGATGTCCACCCCATCTTCCAGTGCTTCGTCGATGAGCTGCAGCAGTTCACCCGCCCGGCCCTTGTTCTCCGCGAAATTCATGGTGGCGTGTGAGAGGTGCAGGGCGCAGCCAGTGTCCCTGCTGAGGCCGATCATCTCCGCATAAGCGCCGAGGGCGTTCTTGCCGTAGGAGCGGTGGTGCGGGGCGTAGAAGCCGCCGAGTCCCCCGACTGTTCGGCACAGTGCTGCGAGTTCCTCGGTGCCGGCGTACATACCCGGCGTGTAGGTCAGCCCTGAGGACATGCCGATAGCGCCCTCTTCCATGGCCGTGCGGATGACATCCTGCATTTCCTTGAGCTGCTCGGGTGTGGGGTCGCCTTCGCTGAAGCCCATCACGAGCGCGCGGACTGTTCCCTGCGGGACAAGGTACGCCGCGTTGGTGGCGATGCGACCGCCGTCACCGTCCGGGCGGTCCAGGCGGTCCAGATACTCCCCTACGGTTCGCCAAGAGAAGTCGAAGTCCGCGGGATTGTCGTTCCAGCCCGCGATCTTCTCCCGGACCCCCGCAAGCGTCGCGTCGTCCACCGGGGCGTAGGAGAGGCCGTCCTGGCCGAGGAGCTCGGTGGTGACGCCTTGGCTGAGCTTGGCGTAGTGCTCCGGGTTCACCAGCAGTTGCAGGTCCGAGTGCGCGTGCATGTCGATGAAACCAGGGCTGAGGACCAGGCCGGAGGCATCAATGGTGCGGTCCGCCCCGGTGCCTAGGGACGTCAGGCTGCCCGCTTCGGCAACCACGGTGATGGTTCCGCCGTCGAGCAGGACATCGCCCTCGCGGCGCGGGGCCCCGGTGCCGTCCACGATGACGGCGTTGCTGATGAGCGTCTTCATGCGGGGTCCTAGAAGAAGGTGCGGATGAGGTCGACGACGGTGGGGTCGTTGTCAGTGTCCGCGAGGACCGGGATGAGGGTCCACTTGTCGAATGCGGTGCAGGGGTGGGAGAGGCCAAGCCTGACAACGTCGCCGATCTTTACCGTGGTGGTTTTCGGGTCGAAGGACAGGAAGCAGTGCTGGTCGTTGACCGCGGTGATCGTGGCTCCCTCCAGTGGCTCCATGGCTGTGCCCAGCTCGGACCCTATGGCCCGCGGGATGGGCAGGCCCTCGTCTACGGGAAGGTCACGCTTGCCGGCGTCGAGAATGGCGAGGCCAGGTTCGGGCTGGGAGACGACCCGCGCCCAGCCGTGCATGGCTGTGCGGAACGGCTGGCCGCCGCCGCGCAGGAACTGCTCGCGGGAGAAGGGCGAGATTCCGCGGTAGAAGCCATCGTCGTGGGCCACATAGGCTCCGCTGCGGATCACCAGGTTAACCCGAGGGGCGCCATTCCCAGTCATGCACGGGGACAGCACCTCGACGACGTCGTCGAAGTAGGCACTGCCACCGGCGGTGATGATGACATCGCCGCTGTCATAGAGGGCCTCGGCCAGGAGCGACTCGTGCAGCTCCTTCATGTCTTCGAGGTAGGCGCGGACCTTGGCAATGCTGCCGGCCTCTGCCGTATGGGCCAGGGAACCCTCGTAGCCGGAAACGCCCACCAGCCGGAGCGAGGGGGACGCCGCCACGGAGCGGGCCACCTCAAGGGCAGCGCTCACGCTGCGGGCACCGGTCCGGCCGCCGGTTCCGCCGAGTTCCACCAGCACATCGAGTCCTGCCGAGTTGGTGGCTGCCAGGACTCGCTCCAAACGGTGCACCGTGTCCGTCGAATCAACCCAGGACAGGATGGTGGCACCGCTGGCCACTTCCCCGGCCACCCATTCAATTGCGTGCGGGTCAGTGAGGCTGTTGGCGAGCATAAGCTTCTGCACGCCAAACTTCCGGGCCACACGCAGCTGGGCGAAATTGGCGAGCGTGATGCCCCAGGCTCCGCGATTGAGCTGCTCGGCCCATAGCTGGGGGGCCATTGTGGTCTTCCCATGCGGCGCGAGGAGAACCCCGTGCTGCGCACACCATGCAGCCATGGTGTCCAGGTTGTGCGCCATGGCAACCGCGTCGAGCGTGAGCAGCGGCGTCTGGAGTTCAGCGAGTGCATGACGGGCCTCGGCGAAGTCCCGGGTGGAGGTTCCATAAGCGGCTACAGGGGCCGCTTTGTGGTTCCAGCCCAAGGCTTCTTTGCCCAATCCGGCAAGGGCGCTGGCTTCGATGGCGGCAAGACCGCCGGTGGTTGATGGTGTCACCTGTGTTCAATCCCTTCACGGGTGCAAGGTTTGGTGCTGCCCTCTTTGGCTGCGTTGCGTATTTTGCAATCACCGTTGCAAAAGTGCTGCAGATATGTTTAGCATTGCTTCGGATGACGAGTCAAGACCTCATCCCCCTCCCCCAAAGCTCTAAGGAATCCGGATACACACATGCTGAAAGCCGTATGCCTCGGTGAAACCATGGCCATGCTGACGCCGGGACGCCACACTCCCCTGCACCTCGCCGAAGAGTTGCACCTGGGCATTGGCGGTGCCGAATCGAACGTCGCCATGGGCTTGGCTGACATGGGCCTCGACGCTCACTGGATTGGCCGCGTGGGCCACGACGGCTTTGGACGGCGAATCCTCGAGGAACTGCGGGCCCACGGCGTTAAGACTGACGCCGTGGAGGTGGACCACAAGCGACCCACCGGTCTTTATGTCAAGGTTCCGGCCCAGGAAGAAAACCCCGACGGCGGCAGCTCAGTTTTGTACTATCGGCAGGGATCGGCGGCCTCGGCAATGGGACCCGCCCTCCTGGAGAACCCCGACGTCGCCAAGTTGCTGGCAGGTGCAAGCCTGATTCACATCAGCGGAATCACGGCCGCCTTGTCCTCCGGATGCCACGAGCTGCTGCTGGCAATCCTCGCAGCTCCCCGCGAAGGACGGACTATCAGCTTCGACGTCAACTGGCGTGCCGCGCTCTGGGCGGACCGCGACCGGGCAGCGCTCCGGGACCTCGCCAACCAGGCGGACATCGTGCTCGTGGGCAAGGACGAGGCCGGACCTGCCTTTGGAACCACCGACGAAGGTGAGCTGCGCCGCCTGCTCCCGGATCCCGCCGTCGTGGTGGTCAAGAACGAGGCGACCAGCGCCATCACGCTGGGGCGCGACGGAAGCCGGGACGAAGTGCCCGCTTTGTCCGTTGACGTGGTGGAACCCGTGGGCGCCGGCGACTCGTTTGCTGCCGGCTACCTGAGCGGCTACCTCTTTGGCCTGGATCAAAAGGCAAGCCTTCGGAGGGGACACATTGCTGCGGCGTGCACGCTGACGGTGCGCGGCGACCGGGGTCCGCTGCCCGATGCTGAAACCCTTGCAGGGATACTGCGCTGCAGCGACCAGGAGTGGGCTGCCCTGCACGTCGCGGCGGGACAATTCAGTTACTTGGGAAGCATCCAGAGCGAGAGGGAGATGCCATGAGCCAAAGCTTGATGCGAGCATTGGACCTGCTCCAGGAACTTGCCGTCCAGCCAGCCACCCTGGATGAGCTCGCGTCGAAGTCCTCCGTCCACAAAACCACAGTGATGCGCCTCCTGCACGCGATGGAGGAAAAGCGCTTTGTGGTGCGGGACGACAAGCAGCGATTCAGGCTGGGATCAAAACTGTTCGAATTGTCGTCCCTTGCCCTTGAGCAGCGGGACATCCGGGCCGTGGCGCACCCGCACCTGGCAGCGCTGAACGCCAAGGTTGGGCACACGCTGCACCTGGCCGCATTCGAGGGCAACGAGGTGGTGTATATCGACAAGTTCGAATCCCGACACCCTGTCCGCATGTACTCCCGCATCGGCCTGACCGCTTCCCTGCACTCAACCGCTGTGGCCAAAGTCCTCCTGGCCGACATGCCGCGCATTCGCCAGGAGCAGATTGCGGAAGGCATCAACTACGTCAAACTCACCGAAAACACCCTGACGTCGCCCAAGGCCCTGCTGGACGAACTCGCCATCGTGAAGAAGCAGGGGTGGGCGCACGACAACGCCGAGCACGAGGCATTCGTGCATTGCGTCGCAGCTCCCATCCGGGACGCGAGCGGGAGCGCAGTTGCCGCGGCTTCCTTCTCCGTGCCTGTGGTGATGCTCGACTATGAGGGCCTGCTGGGCCTGCTCCCCGACCTGAAAGCCTGCACCGAGGCAATCTCCGAAGACCTCGGCTGGACCAAACCGAAAGGAATCTCCGCATGAGCGACAAGACCATCGTCCGCACCGACAACGCCCCTGCCCCCGCCCACACCTTCTCGCAGGGCGTCCGCAAAGGTGGCGTGTTCCAGGTGTCCGGCCAGGGACCCATGGATCCGGAAACCAACCAGTACATCGGTGAAGGCGACGTCCGCGTCCAGACCCGTCGCACCCTTGAGAATGTCAAGGCCATCCTGGAAGCCGGCGGCTCCTCCGTGGAGGACGTCATCATGTTCCGCGTCTACCTGACCACCAGGGACAACTTCGCGGCCATGAACGAGGTCTACGGAGAATTCATCACGGAGAACGTGCCCAGCGGACAGCTGCCCAGCCGCACCACAGTGTTCGTTGACCTGCCGCATGAAGTGATGCTGGTGGAGATCGACGCGCTGGCCGTGACGGCGTAGTTCCCTCTCATCCCGCGCAGCTTGCGCCCCGGAGTGCCGGGGCGCAAGCTCGTTAATGGAGCCGCGCGGGGGCGGTAGACGCACCACTCTAGACCGCGCCCGGCAGTTGCCCTATGGTTGGGGCATCAACGGCCTTTGGCCGGGTGGGGCTCCACTCCGGAGGTGCATCGTGGGAATCATTTCTTCTGGTTTTCGTGGACGGCGGCAGTCCGAAAATCCTGCCTTGCCTCCTGGTCAGCATGAGACACGGGATTTTCCGGTGCTTACGGCCGGCCCTGCTCCCGTTATCCCAACCGACAAGTGGGAATTCTTCATTGCTCCAGAGAACGGCCAGCGACTCTCCTGGTCCTGGGATGAATTCATGGAATTGCCGCAGGAAGAATTCACCACGGATATTCACTGTGTGACCAGTTGGTCGAAGTTGGGAACAATGTGGCGCGGGGTTTCTTTGGACACCCTCTTCGAAAGTGTGGAAACAAGCAGCGACTTCGCCACCGCGCATTCCTACGGCGGCTATACAACCAACGTCCCATTATGGGATTTGCTTGGAGGCAAGGCGTGGGTGGCCTGGGAATTCGACGGCAAACCATTGGAACGAGCCCATGGCGGACCAGCCCGGCTGCTCGTACCGCATTTGTACTTCTGGAAGAGCGCCAAGTGGGTGCATGGGCTGGAATTGACGGGCGAAGACGTTCCTGGGTTCTGGGAATCGAATGGCTACCATCTCCACGGCAATCCATGGCGCGAGGAACGCTACTCGTGAGGTCGCTGCCGTGAGTTCCGTGTGGCGCGTCGCCGAGGTGGTCAGCGGGGTCCAGGAGAACGCCACCGCCCGGACAATTGGACTCCGCGTGGACGGCCTGATGGGCAACGTCGCCGGCCAGCACATCGACATCCGGCTCACGGCCGACGACGGATACACAGCCGTTCGCTCTTACTCCGTGGCATCGGCTGGCATGGACGAGCACCTTGAGATCACCGTTGATGAACTGCCCGACGGCGAAGTATCGCCTTTCCTGGTCAGGGACCTGGCCGTTGGGGACCAGTTGGAAATCCGCGGCCCGGTGGGTGGCTGGTTCGTTTGGCGGCCTGCCAACGTCAACCCGGTCCAACTGATCGCGGGCGGGTCCGGCGTCGTGCCGCTCATGTCGATGATCCGAGCGCACGAGGCTTCCGATAACCCTTCCCAGTTCCGGCTGCTCTATTCGCTCAAGTCGCCCGAGACGGTGTTCTACCGGGAGGAACTGCATCGCCTGAATAAAGAGTCGGGCAGGCTCATGGTTGCGTACGTCTACACGCGCTCGACGCCGGAGGGCTGGCCAACGCCTCCAGCGCGCCTAACCGCCGAGACCCTTTTGGCAAGGGTCCTTCCAGTGGACCTGAAACCCGATGTTTTTGTCTGCGGACAGACAGTCTTCGTAGAGACGGTGGCGGATTGGCTGGTGACCGCGGGTTATCCCGAGGCATCGATCAAAACCGAGCGCTTTGGCGGGACGGGAGCGATCCGATGAACGACGCCAAGCACTTCCCTGGTCCGGACGCCGAGGATCCCCAGGCTGAAGACCCCCGCGCAGAGGAAGCCCTGGACCAGGACATCGCGGGAGCCGCGCACGACCCCATCACGCACGTAGACGGCAATGCCGTCGCGGGAGCATTATCCGAAGTGTTCCGCATAGACATCATTGCCGCCCTTGGACGCTGCAGGCACTGCGGCTCGATCAAAGCTTTCGGCGAGGCCGTGGTATTCACCGACGCGCCCGGCATCGTGGTCCGTTGCCGCGACTGCGAGGGGGTTTTGCTGCGACTGGTGGAGACGCCTACGCGCTATTGGCTCGACCTGAGCGGGCTTAGCTATCTGGAGATTGACCGGGAAGACTAGCGGACAATTTCTTCCGCGCCCGCTGTCACCTTGTTCTTGGCGCCCTTAGCCGTCGACCGAAACACGGAGACTGCCTGCTGCGCTGCGGGGCTGAGCCTGCGGTTCCTGAGGTGAGCGAGAAGGATCCTGCGGGCCGGAGACCCGGCCAGCGGAACCGCGACGACGTCGGGGCGGAGCGCGCTCAGCGCTAGTCGAGGTGCAAGGGCGATGCCGATACCAGCAGCAACCATGCCCTGAGTCTCCTGGTAGTCGTTGGCAGCGAAGGCGATGCGTGGCTCAAAGCCCGCATCACGGCAGACGCGGCGGAGGACGTCGGCCACTGGATGCTCGTCGCGGACGATCCATTCCTGCTCCTGCAGGGAGTCGATCCGTACGGATCGACGGGTCGCAAGCGGATGATCGGCCGGGACCAGAAGCACGGTGGGGTCGTTCATGAGCGGCATGAGGTTCAGGTCCTGGTCCTCGATGTGTTCCCAGGGGTAGTCCCAGAGCAGTGTCAGCTCAATGTCCCGGCGTTTCAGCCGCTCGATGAGGCCGGCGCGGCGGGCGCTGACCACGGTGACGGCCACTTCCGGGTGGCGCGCGCGGAAGGCGAGGACGACGTCGGGCATGAGCGAGGCACCAACCGTTGGGAAGGTTCCCACCCGCAACTGGCCACGGCGCAGGCCAGCGAACTCGTCCATTTCCGCTTGTGCCGCCTCGATGGTCCTGTCGATCTGGTCCGCGTAGTGCAGGAGTGCCTGGCCGGCATCGGTGAGGACCACGCCCCTGGGATGCCGCTCTATCAGCGCAACACCCACTTCGTGCTCAAGCTTGGCTATCTGCTGCGACACCGCCGACGTCGTAAAAGACAGCGCCGTCGCGGCCGAGGTCAGGGACCCTGAACGGCCCACTTCGCGGAGCAGATGGAGCCTGTGCAAATCGAAGAGAGCCATAGCCCGAGTTTAGCAAAAGTAGACCTTTGTGCAGATTCTTGTGATTGTGCTGAAACCTCGAGTCGCGGATCGTAGAGGGAGCAGGCGCTGTGAGGCGCAACACCACGAGTCGTGAAGGAGAAGAAAGTGCAACTCCGTGGTCACTGGTACAGGGGCGGCACCAGCAAGTGCTGGCTCTTCGATGCCGAGGACGTGGCCCAGCATGCTGGTAGCCGTGAAGAGGTCATCGAACTGCTGGCCGATGCCTTCGGTGCAACCGATGCGCGCCAGTTGGACGGCGTCGGAGGCGGGACCTCGACGACGTCGAAGGCCGCGGTCATCACGGCCACACCTGACGGTTCGGCCGACCTGGAATACCTCTTCGCCCAGGTAGGGATCGGGGACCCCACAGTGGAGCTCGGCTCCAATTGCGGTAACTGCGCAACCGCGATCGCCCTATACGCCGTTCAGTCAGGGATTGTCATCCCGGGAGAGGGAACGACGCGGGTCCGCATGCGCAACCTCAATACCGGAGCCGTGCTGAGCGGGACGATTGCGACGCCGGGCGGTCGCGTCCCGACGTCGGGCCACGCCAGGGTTCCGGGGAGCAAGGCCCCCGGCGTCCCGGTTAGCCTGTCCTTCCACGCCCCCTGGGGCCAGACGGCGGGTGCGCTCCTGCCGACAGGGAGCATGGCGGACCAGCTCACCGTTGGCACGGTCTCGTTCGCCGCAACCATGGTCGATGCAGGGGCGCCGGCGGTCTTTCTCCGGGCGGACGGTCTGGGCATCGACCTCTCATCGATGACTGGCAACCTGGGCGACCACCTTCACCAACTCATCGCCGCCAGGGCATCGGCAGCTGTTGCGATGGGGCTGAGGAAGCCGGAGGAACCGCCACAGAACGCAGTGCCGAAGGTCGGGGTCGTGGCACCCCCCGGTGACTACACCGCTTCGGACGGAAGAATGATCACGGCTGACAGCCACGACGTCCGGGTTCGCATGCTCTCGATGCTCGCGCCCCACCCCGCGATCGGCCTCACATCCGCTGTTGCGGTCTCTGTCGCTTCCGCCCTGCCTGAGTCAGTGGTGGGCAAAGCCCTGGGCCCGGCGCACGCCGCCCTCCAGGCAACCCGGCTGCTGCGGATCGGCACGCCGGCCGGCGTCATCACCACTGAAATCGTCACCGACGATTCCGGCCACGTCAGCGAAGTCGCCCTCCACAGGGCGGCCCGCCATCTTGCCGTCGCCGACATCGACGTCGCACGAGCTGCGGCCCTGACGGCATAGCCCTTATCGACCAGCTCCTGTCATCATGGATAGGGGCTAATCAAGGAAGTTGTTCAATGAAGATCAAATCCATCCTCGGGCACCTGTATGTCCAAGTACTCATCGGCGTGGCGCTCGGTGTCCTCGTCGGCGCGCTGTGGCCCGACCTCGGCTCTTCGCTAAAGCCGTTGGGCGACGGCTTCGTCAAGCTCGTGAAGTTCATGATCGCCCCGATCGTGTTCTGCACGATCGTCAGCGGAATCACGTCGCTGACCGACACAAAGAAGGTGGGGCCGACGCTGCTCCGCTCGCTCGGCCTGTTCTACACCCTCACGGCCCTGGCACTGGCCGCCGGCCTCGGTGCGGTCATCCTCTTCCAGCCGGGAGCAGGGATGCACATCGACCCCACCCACCTGGACTCTTCTGTCGCGTCGAAGTACACCGGCCAGCTTCCCAGCAGCAACCCGGTGGACTTTTTCCTGAACATCATCCCGCACACGTTCGTGGGAGCCTTCGCCGACGGCGAGGTCCTGCCCGTGCTCGTCATCGCCCTGCTGTGCGGCTTTGCCTTCAGCAAGCTCGGTGCGCCCGGACAGCTCGCCCTCAACGTCGTCAATAGCTTCAACCGGCTGCTTTTCGTCATTTTCGGCTACCTCATGAAGGTTGCGCCAATCGGCGCGTTCGGTGCCATGGCGTTCACCGTAGGCAAGTACGGCGCCCACTCGATCGGCAACCTCGGGATGCTGATCCTCGCCTTCTATACTGCCTGCATTGTCTTCGTCGTCGTCGGCCTGGGCATCCTCGCCAAGATCACCGGGTTCAGCCTCTGGCAGATCCTGCGATACTTCCGTGATGAGTTCCTGATCGTCCTGGCAACCTCCTCGAGCGAACCGGTGCTGCCCCGCCTCCTCTCCAAGCTCGAGCGGATTGGCTGCGACCGAGGCGTTGTGGGACTCGTTGTGCCGACCGGTTACTCCTTCAACCTCACCGGAACGGCCGTCTACCTCACACTGGCATCGATGTTCATCGCCCAAGCCTGCGACATCCAGCTCAGCTGGGACCAGATCCTCCTGATGCTCGGCATGATGCTCCTGACGTCCAAAGGCGCTGCCGGTGTCACAGGCAGTGGCTTCGTCGCCCTAATTGCAACCCTCACCGTAATGCCCACCCTCCCCGTGGCGGGCGTCGCCCTCATCGTCGGGATCGACCGGTTCATGAGCGAAGCCCGCGCCCTGACCAGCACCGTCTGCAACATCGTCTCGTGCGTCGCCATCGCCAAATGGCAGCGCGCACTGGACACCGAAAAGCTTCGCGCTGAGCTCAGGACCGGTTTTGTACCCACTGAGGCGGAGAAGCTTCAGCTGACCGAGCCAGCCCTGGCCCACTGAGCCAGGACTAGAAACCGCACCGGAGAAGCCAGACCCTGCAAAAATCGATCGCAACACGTAGCCCGAAAGTCGGGCGCAGGGAGCCGAACCGGTGCCAACGAGGCGGGGCGTTTCGCCCCGCCTCGCCCTTTTAAGTTGTCTCCAAGCAGCCACGCTTTACCTTGGTGCGGCAAGCGTCCTTCCGGGCACAAACTCTCCCGGGAATCGCTCATGCCTCACCGGCACGCTTTCACGGTCTCTGAGCATCTCCTTCATCACTTCCGCTCCGCGCTCGGCAACGCGGGCAACGGGAATCCGAAGGGAGGCGAGCCCGATGCGATTGAGACCGGGCATAATCGCATCGAAGCCCGTGACGGAGAGGTCTTCCGGAACGCGCACGCCCGCCGCGTCGGCGTGGTCGAGGAAACCCAGGGCTCGAATATCCGAAGGAAACAAGGCAGCTGTCGCTCGCCCCTCGCGGCTCAGCGCCACGACGTCGTCGTAGCAGTCCGTGTGCGTGCCGAACGTGGAGGCCTCCAGCCGGTGAACGTCCACACCGCGCCCCTCCAGGTGTGCGGCCATGCCCAGGCCCCGGCGGTGTTCCGCCGTCGACAGTTCCGAGCCTGTAATAACGACGGCGGCAGCGCGGTGTCCGGCCGTCGCCACACGATCGGCGACGATCGCAGCGTTTGTGTCTTCGTCATAGCTCACGCCGTAGATGCCGGGGTGTTCCTCGATGCGTCCCACGGAGACCACAGGAACCGTGTCCAGGAAAGGTTCCAAGTCGGTTGAGCGGATGACTCCGGTGGAGACCATAAGCCCTCCCACCCGAAGGCCCAGGAGGCGACGGAGCGCAGCGAACTCCGCCTCGCTGGGCTCCATAGGCGCCGGAACAACGGTGATGAGCTGAAGTCCCAGCCTTACAGCCTGGATTTGGATCTCTGAATGCAAGAGGCCGTAGGCAGGGTTGCTCGGGCCGCGCAGAAGCAACCCGACAAGGTCAGAACGGCCCCCTGCGAGCCCCTGGGCGATCATGTTCGGCACATAGCCGAGTTCGCGTAGGGCAGCATGGACTTTGGCCCGGGTCTTTTCGGACACAGGGACAGTGCCCATGAGCACCCGGGAAACCGTGGCACGGGAAACTTGGGCACGCGCGGCGACGTCGTCCATCCGCACGCCCAGGGGCGATGCCCCCGGGATACCCTCGCCCACTCCTGCCACGGCCACCACTCTACTGGGCAAGAGCCTGCCCAACGGGTGCCGGCCCTCGCAGCGCGAGGCGATCGCGATATGGCACAAGCAGGCCAGGCCAGTCGGTCTGGATGATGTCAGCGCCCAGGGCCACCAGCGCGCCCCAGCCGAGATCAGGATCAGAGAGCACCGAGGTCTCGTCGTCCCAGCCGCAGAACAGCGGCACGCGGTTGCTGAGGTTAATCGCATTCAGTAGCGCGAAGCAGCCCCGTGAGTGCAGCCACTCGAGGTACTCGGGCTGGGCGAATTCGTGGTCCGGGGACTCGGCCAGCAGTTCGAATCCAACGGTGTTGATGTCAGGCTCCGTCAGGACCCTCAACACGTCATCATGGCTTCGCACCATGGGCGCAAACGCATGCTTGACCGGGTGCGAGGCAAGCAACCCCAGCCACTCGTCCTCCACAGGGGACTTGAGCACCGCCCGGCCCAGGACGTCCAGGCCGTCGAGGACCGGCAGGAGATCACGCCAGAACCACCATGAGCGGTCCACATTGAACAGCGCCTCCGGATGCCCGCGCACGACGTCGGCCAACTCGGCCACACCGTAGCGCTCACCTGCGGCGTCGGAGCACCAGCGATATTCGAGCGCGCGGATCTCCGTTGCCGTCATATCCCGGATGTTGCGGCTGAGGCCGAAATGCATGGGCTCATAGCCGTCGTGGAAAAGGAAGAACTCGCCGTCGGTGGACTGCACGATGTCGATTTCCACCATCTCCGCACCCTGTCGAAGCGCCGCAGACACTGCGGCTGAGGTGTTCTCCGCTATGGTGCCCAAGCCCGTTCCGCGGTGGACCGCCACGAGCGGGCGTGCGGCCGCAAACGCGGCGTTGAGAGGTGCGTTGACCTCCGCAAAGCGGGGCTGTCCGAACATGGTCACTCCTTTGAGGCGCCGGCCAGAGACCGCGCAGGCTGGGTAGGATCGGTTGCTTCACTGCCCGCTTTGGCGGTGGCAGGCAGGGCGGATGTACGACGGCGGCGCTTCCGGGGGCGCGATAGTCCCCGCCCGTAGACGAGCCACATCGTGGCCCCCGTGATGACCATGAGGATCACGGTGTAGACGAACGTAAGGGCTGTAGCGTCGCTGAGCGTATCCTCGCTGGTGGCGTTCTTGATGACGATTCCGAGCGGCTGGTACAACGGGTGCGCAAGGAACACTGCCGTGTCGTAGTCATCCAGCAGGCTGTTGAAGTTCAGCGCGGCGACGGCGGCTGCGGTCGGTGCGACTATCGGCAGCAGGACGCGGCGAAACGTCTCGAACGAGCCCGCGCCGAGGATCGAAGCGGCTTCTTCAAGGTGCCCGTCCACTCCGGCGAACGTAGCCTTGAGCATACGGAGGGTGAAGGGGATCTTGTGGACGACGTACGCGATCGCAAGGATCGCCACCGTCCCCGTCAAGACCATGTTGCCGACGATCCATTCGCCGTGGTCGTACGCGAGGATGAGCCCCAAGGCGATCATTGTGGAGGGCAGGATCCACGGAATGTGGAGGACGTATTCGATGGCGGCCGTGACGGGTCCGCGGAAGCGTTGCAGAATCCGGGCGACGAAGAGCAGCCCGAAAACCACCACAACTGTAGCGACGGCGCTGTAGCCGATGCTTACAAGGAACGGCCAGATGGCGGTGTAATCGGTGAGGACCCGCGCATAGTTCGCAAAGGTGAAGCTGTCCCAGCCCAGGGTGGCGCTCTGGATCGCGGAGGCGTTCGTGAAGGAGAACAGCACTATGAGCACGGGCGGGATGGCATAGACCCCGAAGAGCGCATAGGCGAGCACGTGGATGGCGGCGTTTGCCAGGGGGTTCCGGATTCGTTGCCGTTGCAGGACCGTGGGGACCTTCGAGACCGAGAAGTACGTTCCGCCCTTTTCGAGCCGGTTGAGCACAGCCAACAATGCAATGGTGGCGAAACCGAGGATCAGCGCGAGCGTCGCTGCGAGGTCGCGGGAGCTCGGGGCATTGGCGAACGTGAGGATCATCGGTGTGATCGTCTGGAAATCCTTTCCGCCCAGGACTTGGGGCGCCGCGAGGGCGCCGAGGCCGCCAAGGAAGGTGAGGATAGTGAGCGCGTAAACCGTGGGCATCAGCGTCGGCATGACCACCTTGCGCAACACAGTCCACTCCGAGGCGCCCATCATCCGGGCAGCTTCAATGGTCTGGTGATCTACCTTCGCCAAGGCGTTTCCGAGGAACAGGAGGTGGTTGCCGGTGGTCGCGAATGTCATCACGAACACGACGGCGAACATGCCGGAAAACCATGCCGGGTCGAGGCCGGGGATGAGTCCCTGAAGGAGCTTCGTGACGAAACCGTGCTCGCCGTAAATGACCTTGTACCCTGCCACGAGCACGATGCCGCCATAGACGAGGGTTGTCGCGTAGCCAAGCCACAGCATCCGTGAACCCTTGACATCGAAGTACCGCGTGATGAGCACGATGGCGATGCCAACAGCGTTCACCGTCATTGAGAGCACCAGGGCGAGCACAAAACTGTTCCGAAGCGAGTCCATGGCCCGTTCCGAGGAGAGAAGCCTCTGGATGGCACTGAAGCTGAACTCACCTTCCGGGGCGAACACTGTGGTGAGGACCTTAGCGCTTGGGTAGATCAGGAAAGCTGCGGAGAACCACAGAACGACGACGGCGACGACCAGGAAGAGCGGGGAGCGCAGCAGTTGGCGCAGGGAGCCACTCATGGGGCGACCCCTGCAGGCATAGGCTCGGAGAGCATCTCGGTGTGCGGCTCGGAGGTCGCGTATTGGAGGACATCTGTCGGATCGACCAGGACTTTCACGGAGTCGCCCTGCGCATAGCTACGTCGGCCATCCTCTTTTACGATCGCACGGACCTGCCCTCCAGCCGTATCCACTCGATACGTGCTGAACATGCCGTGGTAGGTGCGAGAGGCGACATGACCGGAAAGTGCGACGGCTCCGGTAGGCGAGGTCCCGCCGTCGTCGGCTATTTTTACTTTCTCAACGCGAAGATAATCCGGCCGCGCGGGGTCCACTCCCCCACCGCGGGCAGCGAGGACCGCAACGTCCGCGGACGAGAGGCGGATGGCCTCACCGACGAAATTGCAGACGAATTCGGTGGCCGAACGCGAGTAAATATCCTGCGGGGTGGCGACTTGCTCGATCCGGCCATCGCGCATAACCGCGATGCGGTCGCTGAGCGTGAGTGCTTCGTCCTGGTCATGGGTAACGTAAACGCTCGTAATGCCGAACTGCTGCTGGAGTTCCTTGAGCTGGACGCGGAGCTGCTTGCGGAGGGCTGCATCGAGGTTGGACAGCGGCTCGTCAAGAAGGAGAATCTTTGGCCGAAGCACAAGCGCGCGGGCGATCGCCACTCGCTGCTGCTGGCCGCCGGAAAGCTCGGCGACGTTCTTTCCCAACTGCTCGGGCGTGAGGTTGACCTGCCGGGCAATCTCGCCCACCCGCGAGCGGACCTCAGCGGCGGGGGTCTTGGCCGTCTTGAGGCCAAACGCGATGTTTTCCCCCACTGAGAGGGTGGGAAACAGCGCGTAGTTCTGGAAAACCATGCCGATGCCGCGGCGGTGGCTGGGAAGGTGGGTTACGTCCTTGCCCTCGATGCGGACCTGGCCGGAGGCGGGCTCGATGAAGCCAGCGAGTGTGCGCAAAGCCGTGGACTTGCCGCAGCCTGAGGGGCCGAGGAGAGTGAAGAATTCACCCTCCCCGACCTCCAGCTGGAAGTCCGGCAGCGCTACGAAGTCGCCGAAGCGGACCTCTACGTTGCGGAACTCGATCATGTCCTAGCCCTTCAGGTACTCGAGCTCGATCTTCTCGACCCACTTGTCGATGTTCTTCGCAACAAGGGCCCAGTCGATCTTCTGCGCAGTGAAGGCGTCAGTCTGCGTCACCGCGTCCTTGTTTGCCGTTGCCAGGGCCTTCGTGTTGGTCGGGGCCGTGAAGAATTTGTTAGACCACTTCGCTTGGATGTCCGCGGAGCCAAACCAGTCGATGAACTTCTTGGCCGCCTCGGCCTTCTTGGAACCCTTGACGAGGGCGACTTGCTGTACCGCGTAGGGGACGCCGACGGCGGGCTTGACCGCCTCCGTGGCGATGCCGTACTGCTTCTCGCGGCTGGCCTTGCCAGCAAGCCACATCTGGCCGGCGTCGACCTTTCCGTCCTTCATACGCGCGAAGAGGTCCGTGCCCTTGACCGCGGGACTGCCACTAGAGAAGAAGGCCTTGATCTGGTCCCAGCCCTGCTGGGATACGCCGAGGGTGCCGTTGGGATCCGGGTAGCGGGCCAGGATGCCGGAGATCACCATCTGGGTGGTCGCTCCGCCGAGCGCAGTCTGGGTCTCGTAACGTCCCTTGAACTGCTGTTTGGTCCAAAGATCGGTCCAGTCCTGCGGTGCGTCCGCCGGGGTGGCATAGGCGTTCTTGTTGTAGACCAGCATGATCGGTTCGCGCACGATCGGCCAGAACGTCTTGCCGTCCTTGTCGCCAAGGGCGGCGTCCACCTCAGCGGACCAGGCCGGGGTGTACGACTCGAGGGCCCCCTGGGCCTTAAGTTTTTCGAAATAGACGTTGTTGAGCCCGAACGTCACGTCGGCCACCGGGTTATTCTTCTCGGCGCTCAGGCGGTTCATAACGTCGCCGCCGCCCAGATCCACGAGCTGGAGCTTGAAGCCGGCAGCCTCGGCTTCCTTGGTGAGCCAGTCACCGCGACCATCAGAGACGGAGTTGCTGTAGACCACGAGGGTCTCGCCCCCGCCGCCTGTCGAGGAGGCTTGGCCGGGAGGGGTGCAGGCGGTGGTGAACAGGGCGCCGGTGACCGCAAGGGCGGCTCCGACTAGGACAGTGCGGCGCTTCATGGTGCTCCTTTGGAGAGGTTCGAACACATATGATCGCGCTTTCATAAGTTCATGAAGGACATCCCGAAACATTTGGAAGTTTGGATGCCACAAAGAATGATCGCGCTTTCATTACCAGCGAACGAGACAAAGGTGCAGTGGTCATTGCCGGAAAAGAACCGCGAGGTTAACGGTCAGCGAAGACTCAGCACTGTGGGCGCACAGGAAGTGGGTCGCCTCGCGACAAACTTGCAGTCCAGTCACAAATCACTTTTATTCCCACACCCCAACAACCCATTGACAGTGGCGCGCACCACACCTACATTTGATTTTGGGATCCCAACCCGGGATCCCAAAAATGGACTCCAGATAACGGCGGCGCAGCCTTCCCATGGAAGAGCAGCGCCGAGTGCTCCGGAGGAGTGAGTCCGGCTGGAAGGGCCACCCATGCAAAGGCTCCCAGCCCATCCCCGCTCGCGTGACTCCCCCTAAGGAGAAGCTGTGTCCCTCCAAAACACTGAAACAGTCACCCAAACCGATACCGGCCAAGCCGGCAAACCCGGCAAGGACGGTGTGCACCGCCGCACAAACGTCCGCTGGAAACTCTTTGTCCTGCTCCTCATCCTTGTCGCGGTCAACTACATCGACCGCGGCTCCATCTCCGTGGCCCTGCCCATCATCCAGAAGGAATTCAACCTCGCCCCCGAGCTGGTTGGCCTGCTCCTCTCAGCGTTCTTCTGGACCTATGCCCTCATGCAGATCCCCGTCGGCTGGCTCATCGACCGCTTCGGCCCCCGCAAGGTGGTCACGGCGTCGTGCATCGGCTGGGGCGCCGCGACCGCGGCCTCCGGCCTGGCCGGCGGCTTCCTCAGCATGTTCATCGCCCGCCTGGGCATCGGCGTCACCGAAGCCGGCGTGATGCCGGCTGGCGGCAAGCTCAACGCCATCTGGATGCACCGCAAGGAACGTGGCCGCGGCGCCACCATCCTCGACGCCGGGGCACCCTTGGGTGCCGGCCTCGGCGGCATCATCATCACCTGGCTGATCGCCTCCACCGGCAGCTGGCGCTACTCGTTCATCATCGCCGGTATCGCCACAGTGGTCATGGGCATCGCCGTCTGGTGGTACATCCGGGACAACCCCCGCAAGCACCCCGGCGTGAGCGAAGCGGAGGCCGCCTACATCGAGGCATCCCATGCTGAAGAGGATGCCGAGGCGGCGAAAGAAGGCAGCAAGGGCAAGCGCGCCCTCCTCCCGTACCTTAAGTTCCGTTCCTTCTGGGCGATGTGCTTTGGCTGGCTGGGATTCAACGGCGTGTTCTACGGCCTGCTGACCTGGGGCCCGCTTTACCTGGCCCAGGCCAAGGGCTTCGACCTCAAGACCATCGGCTGGTCCACGTTCGTGATCTTCGGTGCAGGCTTCGTCGGTGAGATTCTCGGCGGAACGATCGCTGACAAGTGGCGCGCCGCCGGCGGCTCCGCCAACCTGGTGATGCGCACCCTGCTGGGTATCTCCAGCGTCGTCGTGGTGGGCGGCCTGGTAGGGGTGACCGTCGTCGCTGACCCGATCACCGCCGTCGTACTTCTCTCCGTGGTGCTGTTCTTCCTCCGCTGGGTTGGCCTCTTCTGGTCTATCCCGTCCATTCTGGGCGGCCGCACCAACGCCGGCGTCCTGGGCGGCGCAATGAACTTCAGCGGCAACATCGCCGGGTTCGTCACCCCGATTGTTGTAGGCCTGATTGTTGGAGCCACCGGGTCCTACACCTGGGCGCTGCTGTACTTCGTCGGGTCCGCCGTCATTATGGGCGCCTCCGTCCTGACGCTGAACTACGGCAAGCGACTGCCGGTTTAGCTTCACGTCCCACCGTTCCCTGTTTGGGATCCCAAACTCATTGACACAAAGGTGTCCTGCATCTACCGTCATATTTGGGATCCCAAACAGACACCACCGCCTATTCAATAGCTCAATTGAGCCCGTCACATCGCCCAGGAGGGCCCGTGTCGATCAAATCCCAGACCAACGGTTCAGTGTCTGATGGCAAGCTGAAGAACGGCAGCAACACAATGAAGAGGGTCGTTGCCGCCAGCTTCGTAGGCACCACCCTTGAGTACTATGACTTCTTCGCTTACAGCACCGCAGCGTCCATCGTCTTCCCCATCCTCTTCTTCCCCAACTCCGAACCTGCCACGGGCCTCCTGCTGGCTCTGGCCACCTACGCCGTTGGTTACGTGGTACGCCCGCTGGGCGCCGCCATCTTCGGCCATTTCGGTGACAAGATCGGCCGCAAGAACGTCCTTGTCACCACGCTCCTGCTGATGGGCCTGGCGAGCGCTGCCGTCGGCCTCCTCCCTACGTACCAGAACATCGGCGTCTGGGCTCCCACATTGCTGGTTGCACTGCGCTTCCTGCAGGGCATTGGAATCGGCGGCGAATGGGGCGGTGCCGCTCTTATGGTCACCGAATCGGACAAGAGCGGCCGCCGGGGACTCTTCGGCAGCCTGGTCCAGACCGCAGCACCCACCGGCCTCCTGCTGGCAACAGGCATCTTCACGCTCATGACATCAATCCTGGACAAGGACGCTTTTATGGCCTGGGGCTGGCGGATCCCCTTCCTGATCAGCTTCGCGCTGGTTGCGATTGGCCTGTACATCCGCATGAAGCTCGCCGAGTCCCCGGTGTTCGAGGCGGCCGAGAAGAAGGCGGCGGAGAAGAAGCAGGAAGAGGCCAAAGCTCCCCTGCTCCACGTCTTCAAGCACTACAAGAAGCAGCTTGCCCTGGCGGTCGGCGCCCGTATCGGCAGCGACATCGCCTTCTACATCTTCGCTCTCTTCGTCCTCGTTTACGGAACCGAACACCTCGGCTTGCCGAAGAGCCTGGCACTGGCTGCATCCACGGTTTCCGCAGTCGCGCAGATGATCAGCATCCCGCTGTTCGGTGCGCTCTCGGACCGTGTAGGCCGCAGGCCCGTGATGATCGGCGGCGCTGTCGCCGGCATCATCTACAGCTTTGTGTTTATCGCGATGCTCAACTCCAAGGACCCGTTCCTGGTGGTGATCGCCCCGGCGATCGGCTTGGTGATCGTGGCCGCGATGTACGCCCCAGTGGCGTCGTTCATCCCCGAGCTGTTCGCAACCAAGGTCCGTTACACCGGCTCCGCCGTTGGCTTCCAGCTCGCTGGCGTCTTTGGCGGCGGCTTCGCCCCGCTGATCGCCATCCAGCTGATCACCCTGACAAGCACCGGGTTCTCAGTGGCCGGATACCTCTCCGCCACCCTGCTGCTTATGGTGTACTGCGTCTACGTGGCCAAAGAGACGTCGAAGATCACCATGAACGACGCCGGCACTGCAGCCGCCACCACAAGATAGGGACGGACATGAACAACACCGCCCTGCCTTCGGCAAACGCCATTGACAGCCGACAGCTCACGGCTCTGTCAATGTCCGAGTGGGCCGGCCTGCTGCGGGAAAGGCGCGTGACCGCCGTCGAATGTTTGGAACTGCACCTTGAACGGATCGCTGAAGCGAATCCCCGCTTGAACGCCGTCGTCACCCCCAATCCGTTGGCACGCGTCCAAGCGGAGGCCGCGGACGCGGCGGCAGCGGCTGGCCGCTTCCTTGGTCCCCTGCACGGTGTGCCGTTCACGGTCAAGGACACCCTGGCCACCAAGGGACTCCGTTCGACGGCGGGAAGCCCCCTCCTGGGGGACTACATCCCCGCGGAATCCGCGACGGCGGTGCGTCGCCTCCAGGAGGCAGGTGCGGTGCTGCTCGGCAAGACAAACTGTTCGGAATTCGCGGTTGAAACCCACACACGCAACCCGCTCTTCGGCGATACCTGGAACCCCTGGGACATCGGCCTAACGTCGGGCGGCTCCACCGGCGGAGACAGCGCCGCGGTAGCCTCCGGGATGAGCGCGTTCGGACTGGGCACGGACTTTGGCGGATCCATCCGCTGGCCGGCCCACTGCACCGGCCTGGCCAGCCTTCGGCCCACGGTCGGATTGGTTCCGGAGACGGGGCTCCTGCCGTACGTTCCCGCAAATTGCTTGCCCGCCGGAAGCCTGCCAGCGCCCAACTCGATGTCCGCCCTCCACCGGCTGGGAACCGTGGCCTGGCTGGCCAGGAGCGTGGAGGACCTGGGCATTCTGCTGGGAATCCTTGCCGGTCCGGACGGCGTGGACCCGTCCACAGTCCCTGTTCCGCTGGGAGATCCGGCCCAAACCCTGGACGGGATCAGCTGTGCATGGTTCGAGGACGAGGGAACGCACCCCGTCCGGGCCGACCTGGTTGCTGCCGTACGATCGGCCGCCGCGACCCTCAAGGGCCTCGGCGTTCCCACGACGCACGGCAGGCCACCCGGGCTCGACCGGGCAGCGGCTGCCTTCGTAGCCCTGCGAACTGCCGAGGGCATGCCCGAGGTAGTGGAACTGGCCAAGGGCCGCGAGGATGAGCTGGGCAGCACGCTCCGTGCGGCCCTGCTGGGCAAGACGCCCGGCACTGTGGTGGACTACCGCAAAGCCGCCGCGGAGCGCGACGCGATCCGCGCGCAGGTGTTGCGGTTCATGGACCAGCACAACATCCTGCTGCTGCCGGTGGCCAGCGTGCCGGCGTCGGATCCCAGGAAGCAAAGCTTCGTGGTCGAGGGCAAGGACATTCCCTGGACTGAGCTGGGATCCTGCTGCAGGGCCATCAGCATCCTCGGATTCCCGGTGGCAGTGGTGCCGTGCGGATTGTCCCGGGAAGGGCTCCCCATAGGCATCCAGGTGGTTGGCCGCCCCTACCATGATCGTGAAGTGCTCGCAGTCGCAGCGGCCCTTGAAAAGGCCTTCGGCCGTTTCAGCCCTCCAGCACCTGGGGCCGGTGAGGACGTAGAGTCACCAAAAACGCACGAATGGAGTAACGATGCTGACAACAGATGAAACCCCCGTCACCGACCGCCCCCTGAGGGAGACAGTGCGGGACACCATTCGTTCGAGGATTTTCGAAGGTCACTACGCCCCCGGCACCCGGCTGGTGGAACGCGACCTGGCAGCGGAATTCAATGTCTCCCGGCTACCCGTCCGCGAAGCCCTGCGCATGCTCCGCCAGGAAGGCCTCATCACGGACCGTGCATCCCGCGGCATGGAGGTCAGCAGCCTGTCGCCAAAGGACGTCGAGGACCTCTTCGACGTCCGGACCTCCCTCGAGGTCCTGGCCTGCCGCCTCGCCGCCATCCGGGCAACCAAAGAGGACCTGCAAAAGCTCCAGGAACTCCTGGACGAGGCCGAACGCTGCCTCGCCAAGGGCGCCATCATGGACGCACACCGCGCTAATTCCGAGTTCCACGACGCCATCACAGCCATCGCCAACAACGACTTCCTTCGCTCCGCGCTGGAACCCCTACAGGGACGCATGCACTGGCTCTTCCGCCACGTCAGCGACCTGCCAGAACTGATCCAGGAACACCGCGAACTCTACGCCGCGATCGCCAGCGGCGACCCCGAACGGGCCGCCGCCCAATCGGTGTCCCACATTGGCAAGTACCGCGAACAGTTCCCAGAGGATTTCCGCCGGACGGAACCACAGCTACATCGGAAGAGAACATGAAACTGCTAGTCATCAACCCCAACATCAGTGACGATGTCACAGCGCTGATTGAGACCGAGGCCCTACGCTCGGCCGGACCGGACACCAAACTTGTGGTGCGCACGGCAGCCTACGGTGTGGAATACATCGAAACCCGCTTCGAGTCGCTCATAGCCGCCGGCGCCGTCGCCGAAATCATCGCCGAATACGCCGCCGGACAAAAGGACGACGGCGGCAGCGTTGACGGGGTGGTAGTTGCCGCCTTCGGCGACCCGGGCATGCCTGCCCTCAAAGAACTTACCGACATTCCGGTCATCGGCATCACGGAAGCAGCGCTCTGCGCCGCAGCCCTTCAAGGCCACCGCTTTTCCATCATCGCCATCTCGGACCGCATCAAAGCCTGGTACCGGGACTGCGTAGAGCACTTTGGCCTCGGCGGCCGGCTCGCCTCGATCCGCTCGATCAACGAGTCCCTCAACGGAATCGGCTCCGTGCAAGCCGATTTCAAGGACACACTCCTGGCACTCAGCCGGCAGGCCGTCACCGAGGACGGGGCCGACGTCGTTATTCTCGCCGGAGCGCCGCTCGCCGGGCTGGCCCGCGAGTTGGAGGGCCAGATCCCTGTCCCCGTGGTCGACGGTATCTCCGCGGGAATCCGGATGACGGAAGCCATCGTGGCGCTCAAGTCGGGTCCGCACCGCCAGGGAGCGTTCGCACCGCCGCCGGCCAAGCGCCGTCGGGGTCTGTCGCCGACCCTCGACGCCGCGCTGACCGCAGCGCAGAACTCCCTCACCGAGCCGGCTGCCGCCGTCGACCATTCCGTTTCCAAGTAGGAGGACACCGATGTCCCACATCCCTGAACTCGTTATTGCCAACGGGATTGTCGTCAACAGCTTTGGCCGGCACACCGCCCATGTGGTGGTGGACGGTGGCAAAATCCAACAACTGCTCGACGCCGCCCAGCCGGTCCCCGAAGCGCAGCACACCATTGATGCAAGCGGCAAGATGGTCATCCCCGGCGGCGTGGACGGCCACTGCCATGTGGCGCAGGTGACCGGCCGGTACCGCACCCTGGACGACTTCCAAGTCACGTCGACGGCGGCCCTTTGGGGTGGCACCACCACCATCATCGACTTTGGCATCCCCCGCGATGCACAGGAGAGCCCGCTCCAAGCCATCCTCCACAAGAAAGCGCTCGCCCGGGCATCCCGTTGCGACGTCGCCCTGCACGGCGCCGTGGTCCAGTGGGACGAAACCGTGCCGTGGCAGCTGGAGCAAATGGCCACAGAGGGTGTGCGTTCCGTGAAGATGTACACCACCAACCGCGGCACTACCATGGCCGACGGCGACACCATCCTCAAGGTCATGCGCGAGATGGTTCGCCTGGATGGCCTGACATACATCCACGCCGAGCACGATGCCATCGTTGCGGACTGCACTGAGCAGCACGCGGCGGACGGGCTCATTGGCATCGAGCACCTGCACCGGACGCGGCCGGGCCTGGCCGAGGAGATCTCGGTCAAGGAGACCCTCGCTATGGCTGAGTACGCCGGCGCTCCCGTGTACTTTGTCCACCAGTCCACGCCCGGCGCCGTAGACCTGGTGAGCCAGGCCCGCCGCCGCGGCCAGGATGCCTACTCCGAGACGTGCCCGCACTACATCACGCTGGACGACTCCGTGTACGCGGGCCGTTTCCCCGAGTGGTACGCGTGCTGCCCTCCGATGCGTGACGCCCAGACCGTTTCGGCGCTCAAGGAACGGCTGGCCGCGGGCGCTGTCCACACCATCTCCTCAGACCACTCCTGCTACGACCTGTCCCAGAAGCGCGAGCGCACGGACGATGTCCGCTTTATGCCGCACGGCCTACCGGGCGTAGAGACCCGGATGCCGGTCACTTTCACCGCAATGCTCGACGCCGGTGCCGCCGTTGAGGACTTCGTGGAAGTTTTCGCTGCCGGTCCGGCCCGGATCAACGCGGTGCCCGGCAAGGGTGTGATCGCAGAAGGCTTCGACGCCGACCTGGTGATCCTTGACCCGTCCGAGTCTCGGTCGGTGGACGGCAATTCGCTTCATATGGGCACGGACTTCTCTCCGTTCGACGGCCTCACGCTGCGCGGCTGGCCCGCCGTCGTCGTTTCCAACGGGCGGGTGGTTTTGGACGCGGACGGTTTCCACGATCCGGGCCCGGTGGGCCGCTTCGTGGCCCGCAACGGTTTCACCGAGCACCGCGACGCCGTTGCTCCGCTATCTCTGCCCGCCGCGCCTTTTTCCGCAGTCTCCTAAGGAACCTCCTATGCCTTCGACAACCCGTCCCATCCGAATCGGCATGATCGTGCCGTCCTCCAATACATGCCTGGAACCGCAGAGCTACCGCATCCTGGGCGAGCGCCGCGACGTCACGCTGCACTTCACCCGGATCAATGTCACCCGGATCGCATTGGATGAATCGTCTGACAAGCAGTTCGACGCCGCCGGGATGCGTGCCGCGGCAGAGCTGCTGGCGACGTCGGAAGTGGATGTCATTGCCTGGAACGGCACCTCCGGATCATGGCTTGGAGCGACGCACGATCACGAGCTGGTCGCCGAAATCACGGACGCCACCGGCATCCCGGCCACGACGTCCACCCTCGCGTACCTGGCCGCCTTCAAGGAATTCGGCACCGAGCGGATTGGCCTGTTCACGCCCTACACAGGCGACGTCAACGAGGCTGTGATCGAGTCCTACGCCCGGGAAGGCATCAAGACGATCGACCACCGCCACCTGGACCTCAGCCACAACGAGTCCTTTGCCCGCGTCACGGACCAGGAGATGCTGCCGGGGTCCTTGGAGCTCGCCGCTGCCAAGCCCGATGCCTTGGTGTACCTCTGCACGAATCTGTACGGTGCCAACATTGCGGCCGACGTCGAGGAGCGTACCGGCGTGCCGGTGCTCGACTCCGTGGCCGTGACCTTATGGCACTCCCTCAAGCTTGCCGGCGCCCCCTTGCTCGCACCAAGGTGGGGCCGCCTGCTGGCGGACTGAGGCCGCCAGCAGTTCCGGGGCGCCGTGCCGGCACTGTACGGCGTCTTGGGCAAGAAACGCTGCCAGGTCAGGGATCTTCCATGGCAGTACGACGGCGACCCGTCGCCCTTCCCTTGACCCTCGGCCGGGGTTCGGGTGGAGGCGGCGGGTCGCTGTTTTCTCCAGCTAACTAGCGGCTGTCCGCAATCAGTACCACTGGGGACGTCAGTACCAGTAGGGTGACTGCGGCCGGTAAGGCGCCTCGAGTTGGGCGACTTCCTCGTCGCTCAGCCGTACGTCAAGCGCAGCGACGGCGTCGGCCAGATGGTGTGGCTTGGTGGCGCCAACGATCGGGGCGGAGACCGCAGGGTTTCGCAGGACCCACGACAGCGCGATCTGTGCCATGGAGACTCCCCGCGCATCGGCGACGCGTTCCACTGCTTCGATGATTGGCTGGTCAGCGGGGCTGTCAAAAGTCCTGGCGACAGCGTCCACATCGGACCTCGCAGTCTGTTGTCCCCACGGGCGTGTGAGCCGGCCCTTGCCTTGCGGCGAGTAAGGCACCAGCCCAACACCAAGGTCGGCACAGAGTGGGATCATTTCCCGTTCTTCCTCGCGTTTGAGGAGGTTGTATTGGTCCTGCATCGCGCCAAAACGTGTCCATCCGCCGTATTTCGCGGCGTGCTGCAGCTTGGCCAATTGCCACGCCCACATCGACGAGGCGCCAAGGTAGCGCACTTTCCCTGCCTTAACGACGTCGTGCAGTGCCTCCATCGTCTCCTCCGCCGGGGTATCCGGGTCGAACCGGTGGATGTAGTAAAGATCCACATAGTCGGTTCCAAGGCGGGTGAGCGAGGCATCGATCTGCTCGAGGATTGCTTTACGGGACAGGCCCTTCCCGCCCGGACCGTCGTGCATCTTCCCGGAAACTTTCGTGGCAAGGACAATGTCTTCGCGGCGGGAATAGCGGCCGATTGCGCGGCCGATGAATTCCTCGGAACTGCCTTGCTGGTAAACGTTCGCGGTGTCCCAGAACGTGACGCCAAATTCCACGGCCTGGCGGAAGAAGGGCTGGGCGGCGTCCTCGTCGAGGGTCCAGCCGTGCAATCCGGTGCCGGGGTTGCCATAACTCATGCAGCCCAGCGCGATCCGGCTCACCTGGAGGCCGGTGGTTCCCAGGCGGGTGTATTCCATTTGTACTCCTAGGAGGCCTATCAGTGGTGAGGCCTATCAGTGCTGAGGCCTATCAGGGCCGAGGCCTATCAGGGCCGTTGGAGGTGCTTGTCGCTGACGGCATCCAGCATGGCGCCTTCAGTCGCGGCCCAGCTCGCGAGCAGCCGCAGGGATTCCTCGGACTTGGACCCCGGCTCGGCAGGGTACACAGTGAGCGTGAGTCCGGGGTCCTCGGCGAGTTGCAAGGCCTCGAACATCAACTCAATGTCTCCCACTATTGGATGGTGGAAATTCTTGTTGCCTGTGTAGTGGCGACGCACATTATGGGCGGCCCATCGGGTCCGAAATTCCTCGCTGCGCATGGACAATTCGCCGATGAGGTCTCCGAGGCCTTTGTCATAGGGATTCTTGCCTGATTCGGTGCGAAGAATGGCCACGTTGTTGTTCGCAGCGAGATTCCAATCCGGATAAAACTCCATGGCCGCAGGATCGAGGAAGATGAACCTCGAGTGGTTCGCCGGACGCACCGGATCGGCATACATCGGGGCGTAAAGGGCCTGCGCGAGTCGGTTAGCGGCGAGGATATCCATCCGGCCGTTCCGAACAAAGGCGGGCGCCGCCGTGATGGCGTCCACCATGAACTGGACGCTTGGACGGACCCGCTGCTTCACCGCGCGCGGACGGCTGCTGGAGGACGCATTGGCGTGGCGGGCCAGATCGAAGAGGTGGTCCCGCTCAGCCTCGTCCAGTTGGAGTGCCCGGGCCAGCGCCTCCAGCACACTTTCAGAAACTCCGGCGAGGTTCCCGCGTTCGAGCCGCGTGTAGTAGTCGATGCTGACGCCGGCGAGCATGGCCGCTTCCTCACGGCGCAATCCCGGAACGCGTCGGTTGCCTCCGAAGATTGTCAGCCCGGCGTTCTCCGGCGTGATCCTGGCGCGGCGCGATGAAAGGAACTCGCGCACTTCCGTCCGATTGTCCATGGCATTCATGCTAGGCGCGCCGCTGCGGTAGCAGGGAGGTACTGCCATAACCAGTATCGGCAGTGCCCTCCCTCCAAGCCGTAAAGGGGGCTTGGATGAATAAGGCGAGTGAGCGCTGAACCCGCCAGCCCGCCGTCGTACCTTCCACGTCAGTCCCAGAAAGGACACTCATGACTACCACCGAACCCACCGCCGCCCAGAAGGCCTTCGGCGACTTCGCTCCCGCATTGGCGGCCTTTACTGACGACGTACTGTTCGGGCAGGTGTGGGAGCGCCCCGATCTCTCACCCCGCGACCGTAGCCTCGTGACCGTGGCCGCGCTCGTAGCAGGCGGCAACGCTGAGCAGCTCAACTTCCACTTGGCGAAAGCAAAATCGAACGGACTCAGCGAAGAAGAGCTCATTGAAGCCATCACGCACCTGGCCTTCTACTCGGGCTGGCCCCGCGCCGTTTCTGCGATGGCCGTCGCCAAGCGCGTCTTCCGCGGCGAGTAGGCGTCGGGAAAAGCACATTTGGAGTACGGGCCCCGCGGCACCGGAGCGTGGTCGGTTTGAGAGCCCGACGGCGGCCCGGCACTTTGCTGCCCGGGTCGCCGTTCCTTTGGGAGGCCCTGCGGACTAGGCTCGCATTTGTGCCGGGTCCCACCGGCACCCGAACGACGACGGCGGTGTTGTCCGTGCCGTCGGGAAGGAGCCCGCTATGGCCTCGTACAAAATTGGCTACCTTGTCGGCAGTATTTCCACTGGTTCCATCAATCGCACCCTCTCCAAAGCCCTCATCAAATTGGCTCCGGAGGACCTCGAATTCACCGAGATTCCCATCAAAGACTTGCCTTTGTACAGCAGGGACTATGACAGTAATTACCCGCCGGAGGGAAAGGCACTCAAGGACGCTATCGCCAGCTCCGACGGAATCCTCATCATTTCCCCCGAATACAACCGCTCTATTCCGGGCGCACTAAAGAATGCCATTGACTGGGCATCGCGGCCTTGGGGAACTAATTCCTTCGCCCGGAAACCCACGGGAATTATTGGTGCATCTCCCGGTGGAATTGGTACGGCTGTTATGCAGTCGTCCATGCGCAGCGTTCTGAGCTTCCTGGATGCTCCACAATTGAACGCACCCGAAGCGTATATCCGCTTCCAACCCGAAATCTTCGGCGAGGACGGAACAGTCAGCGATGAGGGCACGGTTAAGTTCCTTCGGCACTTCATGTATGAGTATGGCGCCTTCGTGCAGCGCGTCCTGGCGGCGAACGCGCCCGGCCATATCGGCGACCTCGAGCCGGACCAGGAGAAATTGACCAGGCACTGACATTGCCTCCTGGATCCGGGCCATTGACCAGCCCGCAGGCAGGGCTAGCGCAGGCAGGGCCTGGCGTGGGATTCTGAATCGATTCACTTACTTCGCTTCGAGCAAAGGAGCCCGCATGTCCTCGCCCCAAGGTGTTGTCCCAGCAAAGGCGGGAACCGGCGTCGACCGCGTTATCGATGGTCGCGACGGCCCCATCCGCGTCCGCGTGCATCCCGCCGCCGCACCCAAGGACGACACGCCGGTGGCTCCTGCCGGCTCCGGTCTTGTGTGGGTGCACGGCGGTGGCTTCCGCGAGGGAACCCTGGACTGGCCGGAAGCCGACTACACATCCAGGGGTTTCGCCGCGCGTGGCGTGACCGTGGTAAGCGTTGACTACCGTCTATGCCAAGACAATGACACACATTTTCCGGCGCCCTCCGACGATGTGGTGGATGCCTGGGAATGGACGCTGAACCAGGCTTCCGAACTGGGGATTGACCCTCTGCGCTTGGCCATTGGCGGCGCCAGCGCCGGCGGAAACCTGACCGCCGGCGCGGTGATTCGATTGCTGGAAGGCCCGGCCGAGCGCCTGCCAGCTCGCGTTTTCCTCGCTTACCCGACGCTGCACGCGGTGCAGCCGGAAACGCCCGACGACGTGGCGGCGCTCCTGGGTGGGTTGGCGGATCCTGATGTGTTTTCTGCGCCAAACGTGCTGGCAATGTACGAAAACTACCTCGGCGGTCCTGTTGCCGGCGGACCGGCTGCTGCTATTCCGGGTACGGCATCTGTAGGGCAACTCCGTGGCTTCCCGCCCACCATCATGGTCAACGACGAGGCCGATGAGTTGCGCGTCTCGGGCGAAGCGTTCGGCGCGATGCTCGCGGCGGCGGGCATCGACGTCGAGGTCATCACCGAACCGGGCACGGAACACGGGCACCTCAACCGGCCCGAAGACGGCGCCGCGGACCGCACCATGGACCGGGTTGTGGAGTGGCTGCGGCGGGGGTAGCCACATCCATTTGCGAAGGCGGCAATGGCAGTCCGACGCCTGCCCCTATTGAGGCCTTTGGGCGCTGGCCCAGATCCAGGCCCAAAGGCACTGCCGAACTCAGGATCTACGGCCTAGCTTGTAGTGCCGTTTGCGTAAACCGCGCCCCAATGAGACTGGGTGTTTATTTCGTCCTGGCAGGTCCGCTGCGGGGAGTCTGTTTACCGGCCTGGGCGGAGTGCTAGCCTGACCTCCACTGGAGGGAGAGCAATATGGAACCTTGGGAATGGCCTTTTGTTGCCCTAGGTGGACTGTCTGTGCTTTTCATATTGGGGTCCATCATCTGGGGCGTGTTCGACGTACTAAGGGAGGACCGCCTGGATCAAACAGCCAGAGCGATTTGGCTGGTTGTGATGTTCGTCTTGCCGCTGTTCGGAATAATTGCGTGGCTCTACGCGAAGTCTCGACTCGCCGCCCCGAACACCAGGCTGCAGTTTGTTTCCCACAAATGAGCGCTCGGTACTGTGACGACTTCGACGGAGAGCTCGCGAGGTCCTTATTCAGATTTGTGGCAAGAAATCTGAATAAGGAAGCCGTTGTTCAGCGTTCTGGGCGCATGAAGCCGCCGGGCGAAGTCTCAGCTTCAAGACTCCGCCCGGCGGCTTGGCACCCAAGCTCAGCTGCTTACCGAGCCTTGTTGTGCATGACGTGCTTGGTGCGCGAGTAGTCATCCAGGGCGTAGGCTGACAGGTCGCGTCCGTAGCCGGAGCTCTTGAAGCCGGCCCACGGCATCTCATTGGCCAACACCAAATGCGAGTTGACCCACACGGTGCCTGCATCCAGGCGCGAGGCGACGTCATGGCTGCGCTGCGCGTTGAGGGTCCACACAGAAGCGGCAAGGCCATACGGAACTTCGTTGGCCCCGGTGACTGCTTCTTCCTCGGTGGAGAATGTCTCGACGGTGACCACTGGGCCGAAGATCTCCTCCTGCGTACAGGCCGCGCCCTTGGGAACATCTACCAGCACGGTGGGTGCAATAAAGTAACCCGGCCCCTCGAGGGCACCGCCGCCAAGAGCGGCCTTGGCGCCGTCCGCCTGGGCGCGTTCGAGGTGCGCCAGGACGCGCTCGTAATGGGCCTTGGAGATCATCGGGCCCAGTTCGACGTCGGCACCGGCGGTGGATTCGCCCACCACGAGGCTTCCCACCTGCTCGACCAGAAGTTCCGTGAACCGCTCGGCTACGGATTCGTGGACGAGCACGCGGCAGCCGGCGCCGCACTCCTGTCCGGAGTTCCAGTATCCGGCGGCGCGCAGCGACTCGGCCGCTGCGGCGAGGTCGGCGTCGTCGAAGATCACCAGCGGGGCCTTGCCGCCCAACTCCAGGTGCACGCGCTTGATCGTCTCAGAAGCTGCGCGGGCCACTGCGCGTCCGCTGTTAACGGATCCGGTGAGGGCGATCATGTCAACCTTGGGATGCTCGGCCAGGCGAGCGCCGACCACCGGGCCGAGGCCTGTGACGACGTTGAACACACCCGCAGGCAACAGGTCAGCGGTCAGCTCCGCGAACTTCAGCGTGGTCAGCGGGGTCTGCTCGGAGGGCTTGAGCACGATCGTGTTGCCCGCAGCCAGGATCGGGGCGATCTTCCAGGCTGCCATCAGCAGGGGGTAGTTCCACGGAGTCACCACACCGATGACCCCGAGAGGTTCGCGCAGGATGACGGAGAGGTGGTCCTCGGTGTACTCGCCTGCCGCGATGGAGGTCGTGGAACGGACCGCCCCTGCCATGAACCGGAAGGAGTCGATGGAGTTGGCGATGTCGTCCTCGGCCACCATGAGCGGTTTGCCGGTGTTGCGGGCTTCCAGCCGGGCGAGCAAGTCTGCATTCTCGGCGAGCCGGTCCGCGATAGCTAGCAGAATCTCCGCCCGCTGTTTCGGCAGGGTCCGTCCCCACGCTTCCTTGGCTTCGAGGGCGGCGAGGACGGCGGCATCGACATCCTCGGCGGTGCCCTGGGGAATCTCGCACACGATCTCTTCGGTAGACGGATCCACGATGGCCTGCGTCTCGCTGGAAGTTGCTGCGCTGAACTGGCCGCCGATGAAGTGCTGGGTCGGAGGAAGCTCGCCGGCGGCGAGAAGCGGCGTCGCCTCGGTGGGACGGCGCACTGCGCCGGAAATGGTGGCTGTTGAAGATGTCATTATCACTCCTGTTGGTTATTGGAAGGGTTAGGCGTACGCTGCCTCGAGCTGCAGCTCGGCAACGAGATTCTGGATACGCGCCACGGACGCCGGTGCCAGGTCCTCAGTGGGACGGCGGGGTGAGCCAATCGGGTGGCCGAGCAGGTTGAGGGCGGCCTTGACCGCCGGCACGTACGGCGAGGTAAGAATGGCGTCGATCAGCGGATAGATGCGGGCCCACTCGGACTTGGCCGCGGCATAATCACCGGCTGCGACGGCCCGCTGGACGGCCACGATCTCCCGCGGCACTATGTTCGCCGTGCCAGCCATGACGGCAGCGGCGCCCTCGGTCAGGGCCGCCAAGATCAGGCTGTCCCACCCAACGATGGTCGAGATGTGCTCGCCGTGCAGGTGGATCAACTGGGTAGCCTGCCCCATGTCGCCGCTGGAGTCCTTGACGTAGCGGATGTTCTCCACTTCGCGGGCCAGCGTCCCCACCGTGTCCGCATCGAGGTTGATCCCTGTCTGCGGGGGCATGTTGTAGAGCATTACCGGTACGTCCACGGACTCGGCCACGGAGCGGAAATACGCTTTGGCTTCGGACAGGGAGAGCGGGTCGTAATAGGGAGCCACGACCATAAGCACGTCGGCACCGCATTGCTGCGCATGGCGGGACAAGCTGATAGCCTCCCGGGTGCTGGTTGCACCGGTTTGCGCCACTACCGGCACCCGGCCGGCAGTGTGCTCCACCACCGTCTCAACCACCAGGCGGCGCTCGTCGGCGCTCAACGTCGCGAACTCACCTGTGGAACCGCAGGCAACCACCCCGTTGACTCCGCCGTCAATGGAACGGTCCACTAGGTACGGTAGCGCCGCGACGTCGATCCCGCCGTCGGGGGTGAACGGTGTGGCCAAAGCGGTGAGCACGCCGCTGAGTTGTGGGGACATCAGTTTTCCTATCTGCTGTTGACTGGGATGGGGCGTAAAACTCGTCAGCTGAACCAGCTGTCGGTCGCCTTCCGGTTTTCAGGTGCCTGAAGCCAGTTCTTGACGCCTTCGACGGGGTCCTTGACCTTGCTGACTGCAAGCATCAGGCTTGCGAACTGCTCGTCGGTCAGCTTGGCGTTGGTCATCCACTTGACGACTTCAGGGTTCTTCTCCGCGTATTTCTTGGAGAGCACCACGAACGAGCCGTCCGGCTTGGGCCAAGCGCCCATGTCGTCCTCGAGGGCCTTGATTGGCAGTTCGGAGAAGGCCCAGTGCGGTTGCCACAGTGTGGCCACGAGCGGCTTGTTCTTGGCGGTGGCGTCCTTGAGGGCTCCCAGTGTTGCAGGGGTGCTGCCCGCGACAATGTTCAGCTTGTCCGTCGCTTCGTACTTCTTCAGCACGTCGGGGAGGAGCTTCATCTCGCCCGATCCGGCCTCGATGCCGACGATCTTGGAATCGTACTTTGCAGCGTTCTGAACGACCTCCGAGATAGTGTTCTCGGGGACCGACTTCGGCGCGACCAGGACAAGGCGGTTGTTGGTGAAGAAGGGCTTGTCAAGAATTTGGAGCTGGTCCTTGTACTTGTCCACGTATGTGCCGTGCGTGCTGGGCAGCCACGCGTCAAGGTAGCCGTCCAGGTCGCCACGGGCGACGCCGGAGAAGCCAGCCGCCAAGTCCACCTGCTTGGTCTGGAGCGTGTATCCGTGCTCACTGAGAAGTTGCTGCCATAGGCCATTGACGGCAACTACGTCGTCGTAGCCGGCCACTGTGGCAACGGTAATGGTCTTGTTGCTTGCCTGGGAATTGGGTGCGGCGGTGGTGACTCCGGAGCAGGCTGCCAGGGACACGGTGAGGACGGCGGAGGCCAGAAAGGCCCCGATCTTCTTTTTCAAAGCGGATCTCCAATACGTTGGGGTTGGGGTTGGGGGTTGGGATTAGCTGACGGCTGCGGCTGGATCGCTTGCGGCCGCGGCGCGTTGTTCTTTGCGGGTGCGCCTCCTGCGGAGGACGTCCCCGAGGGATTGGGCACCGCTGGTGACACGGTCCAGGTAGACGGCAAGGATTACGACGGCGACTCCGCCTTCGAAGCCGCGGGCGGTATCGAGCTGGGCAACGCCTTGGACGACGACGCCACCCAGTCCGCCGGCCCCGACGAGTCCTGCGACCACCACCATGGACAGGGCAAGCATGATCACCTGGTTGACGCCGGCCATGATCGAGGGGAACGCCAGCGGCAGCTGGACATCCTTGAGGATCAGGCTCCTCTTGGCACCGAACGCCGTCGCGGCTTCGAGCAACTCGAGGTCGAGTTTGCGGATACCCAGTTCGGTCAGGCGCACCGCGGGCGGGATGGCGAACACGATCGTGGCCGCGATCCCGGGAACCATGCCGACGCCGAAGAAGAACACGGCCGGGATCAGGTACACGAATACAGGCATGGCCTGCATGAGGTCCAGGACCGGGCGGACGATCTTGCTGACGGTGTTGTTCAGGGCGGCCCAGATCCCCATAGGGATGCCGATGGCCAGGGAGAACACCACCGAGACGAGCACGACGGCCAGGGTGGACATGGCCTCGGGCCACAGCCCCATTGAAACAATGAGCAGGAACGCCAGCACCGAAAACACGGTCAGGCCAAGGCTGCGCGTCAGGGCTGCGGCGGCTGCGGCGAGGACCGCGATGACCAGGAACGGGTGCAGGCCGATCAAGACGTTGGCCACTTCCCCTACAAGGAGGTTGACCAGCCAGGAGACTGCGTCGAAGAATCCTCCGAAGTTGGCCAGCATCCAGTTGATCATGGACGCGAACCAGTCGCCGATATTAAGACGCATTGCTGAACCCCTTGGGTGAGAGTGCCGCAAAGACGTCCTCTGCGGTGACGATTCCGATGGATTCCCCCTGTTGATCGACGACGCCGATGCGTTCCGCGCCCGCTGCGAAGACCGGTAGCAATTCATGCAGGACGGTGCCCTCGGAGACCCGCTCGGCACCGTCGCTCGGACGGACAGGGCCGTCTGGTTGCCCGACATGCCTGTGGCGGGCGATCAACCCCGCGGTGAGGACCCGGCTGCGGTCCACCTCGGCGACGAATTCCTCGATGTACGGATCCGCAGGGGCCTCAAGCAGGTCCAGGGCGGTGCCGTTCTGGATGTCCTTGCCCTGTTTCATCACCATGATCCGGTCCCCGAGGTACATGGCCTCATTCAGGTCGTGGGTCACGAAGATGATGGTCTTCTTGAAGTTGCGCTGGAGCTTGATCAGCAGCTCCTGCATTTCCTTGCGGATAAGCGGGTCCAGGGCACTGAAGGGTTCGTCCATCAGCAGGATTTCGGCGTCGGTGGCCAGCGCCCGGGCCAGCCCGACGCGCTGCTTCATGCCGCCGCTAAGCTGGTCCGGCATCGCATGGATCCGGTCCCCCAGCCCTACGAGCCGCAGGGCCTCGGCAGCTTTGGCCTCCCTGATGCCCTTGTCCACGCCGCGGACCTTCAGCCCGAACGCCACATTGTCGATCAACGACTTGTGCGGGAAAAGCCCGAAATGCTGGAAGACCATGTTGATGGTCTGGTTCCGGTAGGCACGCAACTCGGTGGGCCCCAGTGAACAGACATCCTTGCCACCCACCGAAATGGCTCCGTCGCTGGCGTCGATGAGCCGGTTGACCATGCGGATGATGGTCGACTTCCCCGAACCGGATAGGCCCATGATGACGAAGATCTGACCCCGCTGCACCTCGAAGGACACATCATTGACGGCGGTGAATCCCTTCGCCGCCTGCCTTCCGGGGAACAAGCGCATGCGCTTGGACTTGCGCGCCAGGAAAACCTTGGTCAGGTTCCTCACGCGGATGAAAGGGACGTCGGCGTCATTCGCATTCACGGCACGGTCCGTCGCCTGTGTTCCAAGCTCCACTGTGTTCACGCGTTCCTCCCCACCTGGTCACCCAGATGCCAGATATTCATGGACGAAAGAAGCTCCCGGGGATCCCAGACCACTGATTCCTCGGTGATGAGTCCGTCCTTGTGGCTCAGGAACGATGCACCGTTCACCGTCACGGCACGGTGGGTCGGCGGTACGCCCATGTATGTTCCGGTGTGGATACCTGCGCTCTGCCAATGGATGGCGATGAGCTCAGAACCTTCGACGGCCTGCAGCACGTCCACATGAAAATCGGAAAATGCGGCATGGGACTCTTCGATCTGGCGAATGACCTCGGCGAGCCCTTCCTCCCCGGTCTTGGAGTGGCGGCGGTAGTCCTTGGCGAGGATCTGTTCGAAGGCCGCCGTGTCTCCTTCGCCCCAGGCCCGGGCCCAAGCCTCGGTGATGCGCTTCAGCATGGTCATCGTTCTTCTGCTTTCTTCTTTTCGGGTGCCGGCGTCGTTGCCGGCGTCGTTTCGGGGCTCGGCCAGAGGAGGTATTCTCCGAACTTGCCCCCGCGGAACATGAGGGCTTCCCCTTCACCGGCCTCCATTGCGGTGACTGATCCGACGATCATGTAGTGGTCGCCAGCTACGACTTCGGAGACCACCCGGCAGTCGATCCAGGCGGTGGAGCCCAGGATGCGGGGAGTGCCGATAGGGCTTGCCTCGTACTCAATGCCGGCGAACTTGTCGTCGCCCTTGCGGGAGAGGGCCCGACAAACAGGGAGCTGTTCGGTGGAGAGGATGTTGGCGGTGAACCGCCCGAGGTTGCGTAGGGTTGGCCAAGTGCTGGACGACTTGTCCACGCAGAAGGTGATCAGGGGTGGTTCGAGGGATAGGGACTGGAAGGTCCCCACGACGAAGCCCATAGGGTTGCCCTCGTCTGTGAAGCCAGTAATCGCCACGACCCCGGTGGGGAGAAGCCCGAGGACCTGCCGGTACTCGGTGGCGGTGATGGCTCCTGCCGGAGCCGTGACATCGGTGTTCATGGGTGTTGTCCTTGGAAGGCCTGTTAAGGCGTGGTGCTCAATGAGCCTTTGGCGGATAATGCGCTGCGGTAGGCGAGCCCGGGGTGGTCTTCGGCGAGCCGCGCCTGGCCTGGGCCAAAGAGGTTCTCCCGCAGGGTGTCGCCGTCGTAAGCGGTGCGCATGGCACCACGGGCCTGCAGCTCGGGAACTACGTAGCGAACGAAGTCCTGGATGTCCCGGAACTTGACCGCGTGCGAGATATTGAAGCCGTCCGCGCCGGTCTCGTCGATCCAGGAGATCAGCTCATCCGCAACGGTCTTGGGGCCGCCAACAATCACCGGGGAAGTGCCGCCGATGCCGTTGTACTCGGCGATGTCTCGGGGCGTCCAGCGCTTGTCCGGGTCAATCTTCGTGAAGAAGTCCACCATCGTCTGACCCGCGTTGGTTTGGACGTTCTCAAAGGGCTCGTCCGGATCGAACTGGGCCATGTCGAGCCCCGTCCAGCCGCTGTATCGGGCCATGGCGCCTTCGTAGTCAACGTACTCCAGGTATTCGCGGTACTTGGCCTGCGCCTCCTCGTCGGTGGGGGCGCTGATGACCGTGATCATCTGGAGAACGGCGATATGCGATGAGTCGCGGCCGACCTCAACAGCCTTGGCACGAAGCGCGTCGATCTGCTTCTTCAGACCGGCCTTGGTGGCGGCGTTCATGAAGACGGCCTCAGCGGTTTTCGCCGCAAGTGCTACGCCGCGGGGCGATCCGCCCGCTTGGAAGATCACGGGGGTGCGCTGGGGCGACGGTTCGCAGATGAATATCCCGGGCACGGTGAAGTGCTTGCCCTCATGGCCGATCTGGTGCACTCGGCTCGGGTCCACATACGTTCCGGTCGCCTTGTCCCGCTCGACGGCGTAGTCGTCCCAGGAGCCTTCCCATAGCTTCAGCGCCACGTCGATGAACTCTTCGGCGATCTCATATCGATCGTCATGGGCGGTTTGGGTCCCGGTTCCCAGGTTGCGGGCTGCGCTATCGGAGTAGGAGGTGACGACATTCCAACCGACCCGCCCGCCGGTGAGGTGATCGAGGGTGGAGAACTTCCTGGCCAAGGTGTACGGGTGGTCGTAGGCGGTTGAAGAGGTCACACCGAATCCCAGGTGACGGGTTGCTGCGGCCATGGCAGGAATCAGGAAAGCAGGATCATTGGCGGGGATTTGGGCGGCATCGCGCAGGGCGCCGTCGACCTTGCCCTGATATTTGTCGTGGTAGCCGTTGTTGTCGGCGAAAAAGATCCCGTCGAAGCCCGCGTCCTCCAGCATCCGGGCGTACTCCATCCAGTACTGCACCGACTTGTACTCGTTCCCGCGGTCGTCCGGATGCCTCCACAGGCCCGCGGAGAGATGAGCGGGACCGTTGAAGTCGAAAGCAAAAAGACGCATCTGATTCAAAGAACTAGCCTCCATCTGTTCACTGAATGAACAACTTGGTTATTGAATGATCAAAATCGTAGGGTGGTCTCGATCACAGCGTCAAGAGTTTTGAACGCGGAGTTCAGAATGTTAACGGGACGGAAACATGCCTGGGCATCGGATAATGACCCGATGGGAGCCCGATGTCGGATCAAACGCCCAGGACGATCCATCAACTGGACGGTCCTGAAAACGACGTGGGCAAGGTTTTCACCTAGCCTCCGCTGGGGCCATTAGGGTTGGGTATACCCCTTCCCGAAAGGCCTTGACCGACGATGACCACCAGTCAGGAACCAGCCCAGCCGGCGTACGCCAACCGCTCTGTCACACGGGCAATCCGGATACTGCGTGCACTGGCGGCGTCAGAAGCGCCGATGACAGTCACGGATGTTGCCAAAAAGATCGAGTTGGCACGCGCCACCACATTCCGCCTCCTGGTGACGCTGGAGGAGGAAGGGATCGTGGACCGGCAGGACACGCTGTACTCCCTCGGGTGGGACCTCGCACGAATCGCCCAATCTGTCGATCCCGCTTCGGGTTTAGTTCCGCGAATCAAGGACATCCTTGAAGAATTTGCGGACGAAGCCAGGGAAACAGTCACCTTCAGCCTTAGGCACGGCTTGTACGAACTGGACCTGGTGCTCCAGGCGTCGCCGAAAGGACTGGGAATGAAGATGTCTGAGATGTACGGTATGCGATGGCCTCATCACGCATCAGCCACCGGAAAGCTGCTGCTCGCCGAGCTCGCGCCGGAACAAGTGGAAGCGGTGTTGGGAGACGAGCTGGAAGCCCTCACCTCGGAGACAATCACGGATCATGAGGATTTGGCTCGAGAACTCAAGGCCGTTCGGGAGCGCGGCTGGGCCAGCACCATCGAGGAACTCGAGGAAGGCATCATCGCCTTTGCCGCCCCGGTGAGGGACTCGGTGGGAACGCTCGTAGGAGCCGTGGCCGTGGTGGGCCCCCGCCATCGCATGGAAAAGGAAGAAAAGCAGGCGGAGCTGCCGGCTCGCCTGATAGCCGTTGCCCAACGCGTGCAGCGGCGGATGAACCCGTCGACTTAGCAGACGGAACCCTCCAGCAATTCCGCGAGCCGGATCTGCCTATCCGTATTAATGAGAACGATTCTCATGTAAGATAGTGGCCATGCCCATCATCGTCGTGAGCTCACTTGACCCCCTCGGCCGGGGACCCGCATGCGAGGCGATCGCAGCCGCGCGGCCTGGCACCGCCGTCGTCGTCCATGATCTTCAAGAACACGGAGTGGTCCTCCGCCGCCTCTACCGCGGTGGCGAACTGTACGAACGCAGCGAAACCGTGCTTCAGCACGACTGCCTTAGCTGCACCGTGAGGCTTGACGTCGTCCCCGCCGTCGCGCATTTGCTGGATCAAGGCGTATCGGAGATCGTCGTCGGACTACCCGGCGGGGTCCCTGCGGCTGCCGCGGTCCAAGGCCTGCGGCAGGGAATCGGCCCGGAGGTGCCAATCGCCTCGGCCGTCCTTGCCTGCGACCCCGCCGCCGTTGAAGACCAACTATGGGACCGGCATACCCTCTTCGAGTCCGGATTCACCGCCCATCCGGAAGACGAGCGCACGCCCGGCGAATTCCTCATCGAGGAACTCGCGTACTGCGACACTGTCCTGCTGTCCGGCCCAGGCCTCCTGCCGGCGGCGCCGGGTCTGCGCAGACGCGGCACTGAACTGCTCCAGGAAATCGCGCCGCACGCGGCGATCAACACGCTTGAAGGCGACTTCCGGCCCGGCCGGCACGACTTCGGCGAGGCAGTGCTGCGCTCCGTCCCCGGCGCCGTCCGGGTGCCGGCCAATGGCCTAGGCAGCCATTTCCGCACCGTGCTGCACCGCGTCGGGCGCCCACTGCACCCCGGTCGCCTCCAGGAGGCCTTGCCGCGCCTCGCCGCCGGGAACTGCTGGCTGCGTGGCCGGCTTTGGGTGGCGTCCGCCCCGGATTGCCGAATCGCCGTTCGCGGCGTGGGGCCCCGCGTTTGGCTTGAAAACACCGGCCCGTGGGCAGCAAATTACGACGACGGCACGCGCTTGGACGGCGACGGTTTCGGTGGCTTAGCGGGAACCGTCCTTGCGGTCACTGGGGACGAAGTGGACGGCGAGGAAATCGCCCAACTCCTGAGCAACTGCCAACTCACCGACGCCGAAATGGCTTCGGATTCTCGCGCAGAGGACCCATTTGATCTGTCCACGCTCTGAAGGCATGACAGCTCTTACTACAGAAAGGATCACGCAATGAAGGTTCGCAATTCCCTCCGGGCGCTGAAGAAAATTCCCGGCGCACAAATAGTCCGCCGCCGGGGACGCGTTTTTGTCATCAACAAAAAGAACCCGAAGATGAAAGCCAGGCAGGGCTAAAGCAACCCCACTCCAGGCCGCGAGGGCTTCCAGCCCTCGCGGTTCCTAGTCCTCGTCGATCCTCTTCAGCAAATCACCGAGGGCGTCACGGATGTCGTCGTAATCATTCTGGCTGGCTCGGCTCTCCGCGGAAATCACTGCGCAACGGTGGATTTTGCTGAAATCACCGAACGGGAACTTGTAGTGGCCCTTTTGGTCGTCGGGATGGTCGTCGTCGATGCCTAAGTACCATTTGCCGTATTCGGCCTTGCCGTTCTTGTCAAGGAATTTGTTCTCGTCCTGGGTGGACGGGGCGTGCTCGCTCCAGTCGTCGCGGGTATCCTTGACCACCTTGCCGTCACGGACCAGGTGCTTTGCATGGTCAAAGGCCTTTGAATTCAATTTGACGGTCATAAAACAACCTCAATTCATTCGGGCCCTGGAATGGGCCGTTTGTCATTCAAGGTGTTCTCCCAGCCTAACCCCGACGCATCGCCACCGGTTAGTGTGGGTTCTCCGGGCGCTTAGCGGTTCCAAGAATGTGCGCGGTCTTCGGCGACAAACGCTGGGCCGAAAAACCAAAGCGCTTGCTTTCCTCAATGGCGAACCCCGCCGCAACAATAGCTCCGAGCGTGTCCCGATTAGGGTGGCACCCTCCAGCAATACGCTTCCACAAAGGTGTAACCAGGTCCTGCAATCCAGCGACCAAGGCATAGTGGGAGCGAACGTGCTCATAGAAGGCCAGCGTTCCACCGGGGCGCAGGACCCTGCGGATCTCCGCTAACGCCGCAGCTTGGTCCGCGACGCTGCACAGGACCAGGCTCACGACGACGGCATCGACAGAGGCGTCGCGAGCGGGGATCTTCTCCGCGGCAGCTGCTAGGACCGTAACGGGCACCGGAGCGGACGCTGCTTTGGAAACCGCGATACTTCTCAAGGAATCCTCCGGCTCCAGCGCCAGCACATGCGTGACCGCGGGAGGGTACAACGCAAAGGATGAGCCCTCACCGACGCCGATCTCAATGACTTTCCCCCGGAGACCGGCCAACAAGCTCCGCCGGTGTTCCAAGGCACCACGTTCGTTCATCCCCTCGACCACGCGGACGTACGCCCGGGCAAAACCTGGATGCTGGAACCGAGCGGACGCCTCGTCACCGGACTGTTGGGCAGGGATTTCAGCCACGCCTTACAGTCCCTTGACCGCGGCCAGCACCTGGGTCAACGAATCCTTGGCGTCGCCAAAAAGGAGCGTGGTCTGCGGCTCGTACAGCAGATCATTCTCCACGCCCGCAAAGCCCGGCCGCATGGATCGCTTAAGGAACACCACCTGCCGAGCTTCGCCGACCTCAAGGATCGGCATCCCGTAAATTGGCGAGCCGGCGGTGGTTTTGGCAGCAGGGTTCACCACGTCATTGGCGCCCACCACCAAAGCAACGTCAGTGGTCTTGAACTCCGAGTTGATCTCACTCATTTCCTTGAGCGACTCGTACGGCACATTCGCCTCGGCCAGCAGCACGTTCATGTGCCCCGGCATACGCCCAGCCACCGGATGGATAGCGAAATCCACGCGAATGCCGCGTTCTTCGAGGGCTTCCGCAAGTTCTGCAGCCGTGTGCTGCCCCTGCGCCACAGCCAGTCCATAGCCGGGGACGATGATGACTCGCTGCGCGTAGCCAAGGAGAACGGCGACGTCTTCTGCGGAGGACGAGCGGACCGGACGGTCGCTGGCCGTCGTCGATCCCGCCGTCGAACCTCCCTTGAAGGCGCCGAATAGGATGCCGGCCACGCTGCGTCCCATGGCCGCCGCCATGGCGCGGGTGAGGATGGTACCGGAGGCGCCCACCAAAGTGCCCGCCACCACCAGCAGCACGTTGCCCAGCACCAGGCCGGACGCCGCCACCGCCAGGCCGGTGAAGGCGTTCAACAGGGAGATGACGATTGGCACATCGGCGCCACCCACGGGCAGCACCAGCAGCACCCCGGCGACAAGCCCGACGGCTAGCAACAGGAGCGCCAGCCCCGTCGAACCTGTCCCCACAATCGCTCCGGCCGCCGCCAAACCGGCCAGCAGCGCGAGCGCCATGGCGACGGGCAGTCCCGGAAACACCACGGGCCGCGTGGTCATCAGCTCCTGCAGCTTGGCGAACGTAACACCCGAGCCGGAGAAGGACACGGCGCCCACCAGCAAAGTGAACACGATGGCCAGCCGCACCCAGGGATCTTCAGTGTGGGCGAGTTCCAGCAACGCCACCAGCGCTGCCGCGCCGCCGCCCACGCCGTTGAACAAGGCCACGAGCTGCGGCATTTGGGTCATGCGCACCCGCCGTGCCACGGGGGCGGCAATCCCGGAACCGACCACAATAGCGCCCATAATCCAAGGCACGTTGTCCATCTTGACGGACAGAAAAACCGTGACGACGGCGACCACCGCACCGAAGGCCCCTACGAGGTTTCCGCGTCGGGCAGTCCGCGGGGAGTTGAGGCCCTTGAGGGCCAGGATGAAGCACACGGCCGCAGCCAGATAGAGCAGGGCGGTCCACAGCGGGTCGAGGAGGGTCATCGGGCACCGCTTTCGTGGGCTGGATTGGATGCTTCGACAACCGCGGATTCGGCCGGATCCGGCACCACAGCGGCGTCGTCTACAGCCCTCGCCCCGGCTGCCCGGGTTCCACGGCCGGGCCCCCGCCCATGGAACATCTCCAGCATCCGGTCTGTGACCACAAAACCGCCCACCAGGTTGGCCGTCGCCAGGACCACCGCGAGGAGTGCCACTGCGAGAACCAACGGCTCGGACGCTTGCCCCGCCACGATGATGGACCCCACCAGGATGATGCCGTGAATCGCGTTGGCACCGGACATCAGCGGAGTGTGCAGGGTACTGGACACCTTGGACACGACTTCGAAGCCCACGAACACCGCCAGCACAGTGATCGTCAACAGGCTGATGCCTTCCATCACAACGCCCCCTGGTTCCGGGCCCCAGCCGCATTCCCAGACTGCGACGCCAATTCCTCCAAGTGCGCCGCCAACGCTTCTGCGGTTGGACCGTGCTTCACTTCACCGTCATGGGTCAGGCACGTCCCGGCCACCACGTCGTCATCGAAATCAGGGGCGACAATCCCATCCCGCGTCATCAGCGCCAACAGGTTGGCAACGTTCTTGGCGTACATCCGCGAGGCGTCGGCCGACATGGCAGAAGCCGGATCCTTGAGGCCCACCAGCGTGACCGTGCCGCGACCATCGGCCGTGGGGACCAAAATGTCCTGCCCAGGGACCGAGCCTTCCACATTGCCGCCGGATTCAGCGGCCAGGTCCACCACCACCGAGCCCGGACGCATAGCCTGCACCATGTCCTTCGTGACCAACAATGGAGCCGGGCGCCCGGGAACGGCCGCCGTCGTGATCAGCACGTCGGCCTGTGCCACGTGCGGCGCCAGCAGCTTCCGCTGCATAGCGCCGCGGTCCGCGCTCAGCTCCCGCGCATAACCGCCGGCCGCCTCGGCAGTCTCCACGTCAAGCCTGATGAACGTGCCACCCATCGAGGCCACTTCCTCGGCTGACGCCGGCCGGATGTCGTTGGCGGAAACCCGCGCGCCCAACCGCTTGGCTGTGCCAATCGCCTGGAGACCAGCGACGCCGGCACCCAGCACCAGCACCCTAGCCGGCGGGATGGTACCGGCCGCGGTCATATAAAGCGGGAAGAACCGCGGTAGCCGCATGGCCGCCTCGAGCACGCTGCGGTATCCGGCAACAAGCGCCTGCGACGTGAGCGCGTCCATGGATTGTGCCCGCGAAATACGGGGCACCAGTTCCAGTGCGAAAGAGGTGATACCCGCCTCGGCGAGCGCCCTCACCGTTGGCAACTCCGACGACGGCGAGGCCAGTCCCACGGTGACAGCACCGCGGCGGAGGCTTGCCGCCGTCGACGGTTCCAGGGGACGTACATGGCCGAGGACGTCAACGGCCCCCAAGTCCAAAACGTCAACGATGCGGGCGCCCGCCTGGCGATAGTCGTCGTCGGCATGGCCGGACGCTTGGCCGGCTCCCGACTCGATCAGAACCTCAAGGCCAAGGCCGCATAGTTGCTTGACTGTTTCCGGCGTCGCGGCCACCCGGAGTTCGCCCTCCCGGCGCTCGCGCGCAATGCCTAGCTTCACCGCCACCCCTTTCGGATGAGTGCAGCCGCGCCGCTGCACGTGGTGGCACGAGTCTAAAGCCGATGTGCCCGGCGCGGCAGTAGGGGACGCCAGGAAGCCGTATTAGCTCGGTTGCAATCTCCCCACGTTCGACGGCGGTTGCTGGCGTGTCGTGGTGACACGCCGGGTGCGCGGACCGGCTGAGAAGGAAAGGTGGGGAGTTTCAGCGCGAGCACGGGCACTGACCGCCGCAACACCCTAGTGCTTCGCCGAGATGTCCGCTGAAATCGCCGCCGCCGTGGCCAGCAATTCGTCCCGCACGGACGCCACGTAAGCCTGCGGGTCCGGTTGGGCCTCGACGTGCTGGGCCTGGAGGGACACGTTGACCGCCGCGACTACCTTTCCGGCAGTGTTCTTTAGCGGCGCGGCCACGGACATGAGGCCAAGCTCAAGTTCCTGGTCCAGCACGCACCAACCTTGCCGCCGCACGTCATCCAGGATCCGCAGCAGGTCCTCCCGCGAAGCGACAGTCCGCGGTGTGATGGCCTTGATATCGGCCGCTGCGAGGTATTCGTCCAACTTGTCCTGCGGCAGCCCGGCCAGGATCACGCGACCCATGGACGTGGCGTAAGCCGGGAATCGGGTTCCTACAGTAATGCCGATCGTCATAATCCGCCGCGTCGTCACGCGTGCCACGTACACGATGTCAGTGCCATCCAACACTGCCGCCGACGTCGACTGGCCGAGTTTGAGGGACAGCTCCTCGAGGTGGGGCTGGGCCAGCTGCGGCAGGGACAAGCCGGATAGGTAGGCGTAGCCGAGCTGCAGCACCATCGCCGTTAAGGCGAAGGTCTTGCCGTCTGTTCGGACGTACCCGAGCTCCACGAGGGTGTGCAGGAAGCGGCGTGCCGTGGCCCGGGTAAGGCCAGTACGCGAGGCCACTTCGGTGAGAGTCATCACCGGGTGTTGGGCATTGAACGCACGAATCACGGCCAGACCGCGCGCCAGCGACTGAACGTACTGGTCGCTGGCCTGCGGTGCTTCCGCCGCGACTGCTGCTTCTGACATTGCCCGCCCCCGCTTCCTTCCGGCTGACTCTCTATCCTAATGGCCTAGATCACATAGCGACGTCGGTAGTCGCCAAGGCGGCGGTAGACGCCACGCGGCGACTACCGCCGTCGCACTGTTAAACCCCGACGGCGGAAGTCGCCTTGAGCGGCACGGGCACCAGTTGTTGGAGTTCTTCGAGGGTGATGCCGAAGGTTTCGCGGACGGTGACGCCGTCGGGTCCGATGAGGAACACGGCTTTGTCGGTGTAGACGCGGGTGACGCAGCCGACGCCGGTGAGCGGGTAGGTGCAGGCCTCGACGAGTTTGGAAGTGCCGTCGCGGGTGAGCAGGGTCATCATGACGAACACGTCCTTGGCGCCGGTGGCCAGGTCCATGGCGCCGCCCACGGCCGGGATCGCGTCCGGGGCGCCGGTGTGCCAGTTGGCCAGGTCGCCGGTGGCGGAGACCTGGAAAGCGCCGAGCACGCAGATGTCCAAGTGTCCGCCGCGCATGATCGCGAAGGAGTCCGCGTGGTGGAAGTACGAAGCGCCCGGGAGTTCCGTGACGGGGATCTTCCCGGCGTTGATCAGGTCCCCGTCGATCTGCTCCCCGACGGCTTCCGGGCCCATGCCGAGCATGCCGTTTTCCGTGTGCAGGGTGATGTTCTGTTCCTCGGTGAGGTAGTTGGACACCAGTGTGGGCTGGCCAATGCCGAGGTTCACGAACGAGCCGGGGGCGATGTCGCGGGCCACCAGGGCGGCGAGTTCGTCCTTGCCCAGCGGCTTGACGGAGCGTTGGATGCTGATTTCAGTGCTCATTGCTATGCCGCCCTTTCTGCAGGGGTACCCGCGACGCGGACGATGCTGTTGACGTAAATGCCCGGCGTGACGATGTTCTCCGGGTCCAGGGCCCCGGTGGGGACGATCTCGGAAACCTGCACGATGGTGTGCTTGGCCGCGGCGGCCATGATCGGGCCGAAGTTCCGCGCCGTCTTGCGGTAGACCAGGTTGCCCTTCCGGTCCGCCGTCAGGGCCTTGATCAGCGCGACGTCGGCGTGGATGGGGGTTTCGAACACCTGCCATTTGCCGTCCAGGAAGCGGGTTTCCTTGCCCTCGGCGAGCATGGTGCCGTATCCGGTGGGGGTGAAGAACCCGCCGATCCCGGCACCGGCGGCCCGGATCCGCTCGGCAAGGTTGCCCTGCGGGACCAGCTCGAGTTCGATCTTCCCGGCCCGGTACTTCTCATCAAAGTGCCAGGAATCGGACTGCCGCGGGAAGGAACAAATCATTTTCCGCACGCGGCCTTCCTTGATCAGCAAGGCCAGGCCCTGGTCGCCCTGACCGGCGTTGTTGTTCACCACCGTCAAATCCGTGGCCCCGGAATCCAGCAGCGCGTCGATCAGCTCGAACGGCTGCCCGGCATTGCCGAACCCGCCGATCATCACCGTGGAACCATCCCTGATCCCGGCGACAGCCTCGCCGACTGTGTCAATAAACTGCAGCATCGCCTAACCCCTAACACCCGAAGTGACGTTTTCCAGCACCACGGCCAAGCCCTGGCCCACGCCGATGCAAATCGCCGCCACGCCCCAGCGCTGACCGGAGGCCTGCAGGGAGCGCGCCAGGGTGCCTAGGATCCGGGTGCCCGAGGCGCCCAGCGGGTGGCCCATCGCGATCGCCCCGCCGTGCCGGTTCACGATGGCCGGATCGATGCCCCAGGCATCGATGCAGGCCAGGGACTGCGCGGCGAACGCTTCGTTAAGTTCGACGGCGCCCACCTGGTCCCAGCCGATGCCCGCCTTCGCGAGGGCCTTGTTCGCAGCCTCCACCGGCGCGTAGCCGAAGAACTGCGGGTCATTGGCGTGCGCACCGCGCCCGGCGATCCTCGCCAGCGGCTCAAGGCCAAGAATCGAAGCAGCGTTCTCGGACCCGATCCACGCAGCGGACGCGCCGTCGGACAGCGGTGAGGCGTTCCCGGCGGTGACAGTACCAGCGTCGGGCCCTGAACCCTCCGGGCGGAACACAGTCTTCAACCCTGCAAGCTTCTCCGCGGAGGAGCCCGGGCGGATCCCCTCGTCGCGGACCAGGTCAGTGCCCGGCACCGGAGCCACGAGGTTGTCATAGAAACCCTCGTCCCAGGCAGCGGCGGCGAGGTTGTGTGAGGCCGCGGCGAATTCGTCCTGCCGTGCCCGGGAAATCCCGTACTTCTCCCGCAACCGTTCGGTGGCCTCGCCCAAAGACACAGTCCAGTCGGCGGGCATGGCCTTGTTCACCAAACGCCAGCCCAGCGTAGTGGAGGCCAGGGTCAGGTCCCCGGCAGGGTACGGCTTCTCCGTCTTCGGCAGCACCCACGGAGCCCGGCTCATCGACTCGGCACCGCCCACCAAAATCACGTCAGCATCGCCTGTGTTGATCTGCCGCGAGGCGATGATCGCAGCGTCCAGCGAGGAACCACACAAACGATTCACCGTGGTCCCGGGAATGGAAACCGGCAGGCCAGCGAGCAGCGTCGCCATCCGGGCAACGTTCCGGTTTTCCTCACCGGCACCGTTCGCGTTCCCGAACACCACCTCATCAATCCGCTCAACATCCAGCCCCGGGGCCCGCTTCACCGACTCGCGCACCACATGCGCAGCCAAATCATCCGGACGGACAGCGGCAAGACCGGAGCCGAACTTGCCAAAAGGCGTGCGTACGGCGTCGTACACAAAAGCCTGATTCATAGGGTTTCCTCTGTTTCTGTATCGGTGCCTGAGGCTCCAGCTGCGGAGTCAATGTCCGCAAAGACTTTCTGCGCGGTCTTAAAGGCCGAGTTGGCCGACGGAACGCTGCAATAGATGGCCGTCTGGAGCAGGATTTCCTTGATCTCGTCCCTGCTCAGCCCGTTACTCAGGGCGGCACGGACGTGCATGGCCAGCTCTTCCCAGTGCCCGTGGGCCACCAGCGCCGTAAGCGTCACTGCGGAGCGCATCTGGCGGCTGAGGCCCGGGCGGGTCCAGATCTCACCCCAGGCGATCCGGGTGATCATGTCCTGGTAGTCGTCCGTGAACTCGTCCTTGCCGGCGTTGGCGCGGTCCACGTGCGCATTGCCGAGCACTTCACGCCGGACCACCATGCCGGCGTCGTAGATTTCCTTGGCTGTGGCGCCGGGTTGGATGGCGCCGCTTGCCGGAAGGTCCTGAGTGCCGCTCATGCGCCAGCCTCCTTCATGAAATTCCGCATTAACTCAACGACGGCGCCAGGCGCCTCTGCCGGCGCAAGGTGCGCGACGCCGTCGAGCGCCACGGCGGCCGCGTTGCCGCCGCCAGCGTTGATGCCGGCAGCGATTTCTTCCGCATACGACGGCGGGACCACCGAATCCTCGACGCCGGCAATCGCCTGGGTGGGGACTGTGATGCTGCCGAGTTCGGCGCGGACGTCAAAGGCAGCCAGCGCTTCACAACAAAAGGCATAGCTGAAGCGGTCAGCGTCGCGAAGGGAGTGCAGAAGCCGGCTGCTGACCTCAGGCTTGCGGTCCATAAAACCGCCACCGAACCAGCGCCGTGCCGAGCCCTGGATCATCACTGGAGTGCCTTGCGCACGGACCAGCTCGGCACGCTCGAGCCAGCCTTCCGGGGTTCCGATTTTGGCCCCCGAGCATTGCACGGACAGGCTCCTGAGCCGTTCGCCGTGCTTAATGCCCAGCTGCAGCCCAGTGGCGCCGCCAAGGGAGACCCCCGCGTAGTGGAACGTGGCGCCGGGCGCGATGGAGTCAACAAGGTCCACAACGGCGTCGGCCAACTCATCGACGGTGAAGGTTTCGGCAGCGGCTGGCGAAACGCCATGGCCCGGGAGGTCCCAAGCGATCACGTCGTACTCGCCGCCCAGCAAGACAGCAGCGTCGTTCCACAGCACTGTGGACGTGCCCAGCGACGGCCCAACGACCAACAAGGGCTTGTCCCCGAGGGCACGCTGGGGGGACAGCAGCACCGCCTTGATGTTCGGCTTAACCACGGTGGGCTCCTTTCGGGTGGGTGTAGTCGGGATAAGCAGCCAGGATGCGCTTGACGATCTCCGTCGCCTGGCCGATGTAGGCCGCGGGATCCAGCAGCTCGGCCAGTTCGTCATCGCTGAGGCGATCAGCGGGGATGGCTTCGCGGAGGAGCTTTGCGTAGGTGTCCGCCTGCTGCCCAGCAGGGGTGGCGAGCGTGCGGTCCACGACTTCCTGCAGGCGGGCTTTGGCGGCGGTCTTGTCACCGGACTCGCCGGCCAACAACGGCGTGGCCACCGTGCTGACACGCTCACTGAGCAGCAGCGGTCCGGCGAGGTCCAGGTTGCGGCGCATGGCTTCCGGGAAGACCTGCAGGCCCTCGGCTAGTTCGCGTAGCTGGATCGATGCGCCGAGGACCAAGCCCAGCAGGGAGCGAAGGGCTGGCCATTCGCTGTGCCAGGCACCGTCCGGACGTTCGTCGTTAAAGGTAGCTGCGGCTAGGTGCAGCTGAGCGCCCAGCGAGGGCGCCTGGAAGGCTGCGCTCCGGACCAACACTGACAGCACGGGGTTCTGCTTCTGCGGCATGGCCGAGGACACGCCCCTGCCTTCCGCCCGCGGTTCCGCGACTTCGCCAACCTCAGGGCGGCTCAGGAACAGGACATCGGCGGCGATCTTGCCGAAGGAATCGGAAAGCGCGGCGAGGGCGTCGCCCAGTGCCGTGAAGGGCAGTCGGTTGGTGTGCCAGGGTGCGGTAGCCGCACTGAGGTGCAGGCGCTCGGCGAGGGCATCGGCAAGCGTGAAGGGGTCCGCATCGGCGTCGGCGGTCAACACCGTCGCCGACGCGAGAGTTCCTCCTGCACCGCCAAACTGGACGGGGAACGTAACAGCCGCAAGCCGCTCGGCCGCCGCCGCGATGCCCTGGAACCACTGCGCTGCGCGCAGTCCGAAGGTGTAGGGCAGGGCATGCTGGGTGAGGCTGCGGCTCACGCACAGCGTGGCTGTGTGCTCCGAGGCAAGCGCGGCGAGTGCCGCCGTCGTGCCTCTCACCTCGGCCAGCACAGCCGTGACCGTGCGCCGAGCAAGCAGCATCAGGGCGGTGTCCAGCACATCCTGGCTGGTCAGCGAATTATGCACGGCCCCAGCGGCAGCAACATTGACGGCTCGTACCTGCTGGCGGAGGTCCGCCAGAAGGGGGATGACCGGGTTGCCGCCGCCGCGGGCACGTTCGGCGATGTCAGCGACGTCGAACAGGCCGGGGTCGGCAGCTTCAGCGACAACGGCTGCCGAACCTGCCGGGGCCAGCCCGGCATCCTCGAGGACGCCTGCCCAGGCGGCCTCGACGTCGAGGATTGCGGCCAGGACCGCGCGGTCGCCGGTCAGCGCCGCCACAGCGGGCGACGCCGACACGGGGCTGAGCAGCCCAAAGTCGCCGTCGTTGGGGGTCACTGTGCTGCGCCCTCCGTAGTGTCAGCATGGAAATCGAGGAAAACAGTCTCGCCCTCGCCCTGCAGGCGGACATCCCAAGTGAGTCCGCCGTCGGGATCGCGGCGCGCGATCAAGGTGTTGCGGCGGTCCTCCGGAAGGGAGCTGAGCAGCGGATCGTTGGCCAGCGCTTCCTTGTCCCCGGGAAGGTAAATGCGCGTAAACAGCCTGTTCATGAGGCCGCGGGCAAACACCGTGACGGAGATGAAGGGGGCACTGCCGGGCTTTGTGGGGCCAGGGTTGACCGTCGTGAAGGTGTAGACGCCCGTGTTGCCCACCGAGGCGCGACCCCAACCGGTGAAGGTGTAGCCGTCGCGGACCAGGGAGCCGGTGCGCTGGACGATGTTGCCCTCGGAGTCAGGCTGCCAGATTTCGAGGATCGCGTCAGGGATGGTGTGTCCGGCGCCGTCATACACCGTGCCCTGGAGGCGGATGCTGCCCGGACTGCCCGGAGCGAGAAGCTCGTTGTCCTTGGGGAACGGCAGGGCATAGCCGAAGAACGGGCCCACGGTCTGGCCGGGTGTTGCGGTTAGCTTGCTCATGCTGTGCCTACTCCTCGTCGTCGCCGGAAGCGCCAAAAGCTTCGTTCTCTGTCCAGGTGCGCTTGGACCCGGTCAGGATGATGTCCCAGCGATAGCCCAAAGCCCATTCGGGGCTGGTCAGGCTGTGGTCGTATGCGGCCACGAGGCGGTCGCGGGCGTCCTGGTCCACGATCGACTGGTAAATCGGGTCCAGCGGGAAGAGCTGGTCCCCCGGGAAGTACATCTGGGTGACGATGCGCTGCGTGAACTCCGTGCCGAACAGGGAGAAGTGGATGTGCGCGGGGCGCCAGGCGTTCAGGTGGTTCTTCCACGGGTAGGCGCCGGGCTTGATGGTGGTGAAGCGGTAGGAGCCGTCCGGGCCGGTGATGCAGCGTCCGACGCCGGTGAAGTTCGGGTCAAGCGGGGCCGGGTGCTGGTCGCGCTTGTGGATGTAGCGGCCGGCAGCGTTGGCTTGCCAGATCTCAACCAGCTGGCCCGCAACCGGGTGGCCGTCGCCGTCGAGCACACGGCCCTGGACGATCATCCGCTCACCCTGCGGCTCACCGTTGTGCTGGATGGTCAGGTCCGATTCCAGTGCGTGGACGTCCTGGTGGCCGAAGGCCGGGGAGTACAGCTCGATGGTCTCCGGGTCCGCGTGGTGCAGGCTCTTAGTGGGGTGGCGCAGGATGCTGCTCCGGTACGGCGCGTAGTCCAGGCGTGGCTGGGTCTCCGGGGCTGCCCCGTCCTTGAGGGCCCGGCGGTAGGCATCGCCGATGGACTGGATCTCTGCGCTGAGATCGGCCTGGGTTTCGACGGCGGCGTCGAGCGGTGCGTGGCCGGCCTTCGGTTCCGCAGCGGGGACGAGCTCGTCCGCTTCGTTCTGCTCGGGGTCTTCAGGGTTCACTGCTTGGTTTTTAGGGTTGACGGCTTGCAGCACGGCTGGCTCCTTTCTGTGGTTAGTGGTGGCTTTGTTCGTATTGGACTGCGTGGCGGACCGGAGCGTTCGGGGCACCGTAGCCCTGGTAGTTGCCGCGGCGCTCCACCATTTCGAAGAACACACTGCCCACTGTGGCCGTGTAGAAGTGGAGGAACTCGCCGTCCGCGTCCCGGTCATACAGGAGGTTGAGGTCCTTGAGCGTTGCCAGGAACTGCGGGTCCAGGTGGAAACGGGCGTCCAGGTCCTCGTAGTAGTTGGCTGGAATCTGCAGGAACTCCAGGCCGCGGTCCCGGGCTGCGCGGGCAGTGGCCACCAAGTCCGGGACCGCGAAGGCGATGTGCTCCTGGGGAGCCTGCTGAGTCATGGGGGCGAGGTTCAGGACCAGCCGCACCGCGGCGTCGGACGTTTCCATGACCTGCGAGCGGACCAGGCCAGTGGGGCTGGCGACCTCCGCGTAGGGCAACGGGTGCAGAGCAAGGGCGCTGGTGTAAAAGAGGACGGCCTCGTCCAAGTGCTGCCAGGGTTGGGCAAGGTTGACGTGGTCGATCACCGCAGTTTGGCCGCTCGGTTGCTCGAGGCCGGCGCCGAATTCCCCTGACTCGCCAAATTCGTGGGTCCACGCTGCCGTGCCGTCCGGGTTGCCTTGGCACAGGAAGATTTCGGTGGAATCCGGGGCCGCGATGCCCTGGAAGACCTCTTCGTCGGCCTGAACCTTGCGTGGGACGACGGGAGCCTTGAGCTGTTGGGCACGTGCCGAGGCGATCACGGGGGAATCGACGTCGAAGCCAAGCGCCGCGATAGCCGGTTCGGTGTGTAGCGGCGCCTGTTCATTGACGATCACCCGGGCGTGGCCCATGCTCCACAATTGGACGGCCTTGGTCCGGTGACGGCCCTGGTAATCGAATCCCAACTGGCCGAGGAGCTTTTCCAGGCCGGCGGTGTCGTCTGCCTTGACCTCGGCGAAGTTGAAGCCGGCCGGTTCTGCCACCTTGGGCAGCGTGGCCAGTTCCATGGGATAACGACGGCGGACGGCCGCATCCTGTGTCGCCAGCCACGCCGCGCTCTGTTCTTCCAACCAGATCAGCGAGCGCATCGCGTCGATGGCGGTGCGCTCAACGTCGGACTGGCGGAAGACATCGTTGAAGACCTCCAGGGATATTGGGCCGGTGTAGCCCGCGCGGACAACGTGGCCCATGAACTTGGCGAGGTCGAACTGCCCCTCCCCGGGGAAAACGCGGTAGTGACGGCTCCACGACAGGACATCCATGGAGAGCTTCGGAGCGTCGGCTACCTGGACAAAGAAGACTTTCTCCGGGTTGAGGGCCTCGATGGGGGCTGTGTCCCAGTCGCGGGAAAGGATATGGAAGGAGTCCAGGCAGGTGCCCAGGTTGGGGTGGTCCACCATGTCGACCAAGCGGTAGGCGTGCTCATAGTCGTTGACGTATTTGCCCCAGGCGAGGGCTTCGTAAGCCACTTTCACGCCGTGGTCCTTGGCAAGGTCCGCCAATTTGGACAGCTGCTCAGCCCTCAGTCCGTCATCATCGATGGTGGCGGTTGCGACGTTGGAGCAAACCAGGATGGTGTCCATGCCCAGGCGGGACATCAGCCGAAACTTGGCCTCGGCGCGGCGAAGGTTGGCTTGCAGCAGCTCCTCCGGGACGCCGTCGAAATCGCGGAAGGGCTGGTAGAGATCCAAGCCGAGGCCAAGGTCTGAGGCCATTTTCCGGACGTCTTCCGGGCTCAGCGGGGACGTGACCAAGTCCTGTTCGAAGATCTCGATTCCGTCGAAGCCCGCGATGGCGCAGGCCTGCATTTTTTCCTTCAGCGTTCCGGAGAGGCAGACTGTTGCGATGCCGGTGCGCACTACCTGGCCCCTGCCGTTTCCCCGACGCCACGCGCCGCTGCTTCTTCAGCCGCGATCAGGTCCAGGAAGTGCGAGCGCATCCGGTCGGCGTCGGCGTCCAAGCCGGTGAAAATTCGGAAGGCATCCACGGCCTGGCCCACGGCCATGCGGCCGCCGTCGAGTACTTGGCAGCCCTTGGCGCGGGCTTCCTTGACCAGCTGCGTTTCGATGGGCCGGTAGACGATGTCCGCCACCCACTGCCGTGGCTCCACGAGGTCCATGTCCAGGGGGACACCGGGATGGGCGGCCATGCCGACAGGCGTGCAGTGCACCAGGCCGTCGCCGAGCGGCATGATCTCCGGAAGTTCCGACGTCGAACGGCCCGTCACCGTGCAGTTCGGAAACAGCTTTGCCAACCCTGCGGCGCGTTCTTTGGCGCGGGCGGCGTCCACGTCCACCACGTCCAGCGTCTTGACCCCCGCGGACAGCAGGGCATATGCGACGGCGGACCCGGCACCTCCGGCGCCGAGCTGCACTACACGGCCCAGCTTCGCGTCGGGGAGGCCGGTGGCGAGCGCCGAAGCAAATCCGGAGAAGTCCGTGTTGTGACCAATGAAGCGGCCGTTAAGGATGACTACGGTGTTGACGGCGCCCAAGCGGCGGGCATCGTCGGAGACTTCGTCCAGGTGCTCCAGGACCAGCTGCTTGCAGGGGTGCGTGATGTTCAGGCCGTTGAAGCCGAGGTGGTACGCCGCCTTGAGGAGGTCTCCGATGCTGGAGGCCGGGAGCTGGAGTTTGGTGAGGTCAATGGGTCGGTACAAGTAGCGCAAGCCCTGCAGTTGACCCTCATGCTCATGCATGGGTGGCGTAAGCGAGGGGGTTACACCGTCGCCGATCAGTCCGATCAGATAGGACTCCGAGCGAGTGCTCATTTCTGCTCCTTCGCGAGTCTGGTGCAACTTGGCCGCAACGCTGAGAATTCAAGTTATGTGAGCCATGCTACTGCAAAAGTTCGAATACTGCACGCATGTTCACATCACGAACAATCTAAAGGGTTCTACGGGAGGCCGCCAGCCCTTTGCCATTGAATGGAATCTGATATTGGGAGGTCGCCATGACCGTCACGTTCGAACTCGAGCCCGGCTTCATCTTGGGAGAAGGTGTCTCTTTATCCGCTGACGATCTGCGTTTTGGGCTCTGGCATTACTACGTGAAACCGCTGGAGACAATTGAGCTGGCGGTGGGATTAGTTGCACGCGGCTCCGCGGATCCTGTCGTGCAGGAGCTTGCCGGACTACTCCACGACGAAACCGACCGCGTCGAGGAATTGTTGGGCATCAACCGGGAACATGACGAGATCCCGGCAGAGGTATCCAGCGACGCGGGAGCCGCGCGGAAGTGGCTGTATCTCCAGCTCAAGGCCGCGTTCCTCGAGCGCCGCTTGCTGGCGGACCCATTGGCTGTTGTGGAGCAGCTTTATGCAGATTTTGGCCAGCCCTCCACGATCTCAGGCTTCGTCCGCTCCCTTTATGCGCCGCCCGATGAAGAGCCCGAGGAACGGCCACTGATACAGCGGTGGGAGCAATTCCTGGAGAAGGAACACGAAGCGCTGGCTGGGTGAAATGGCACAGATGGGTTCCCTCCCGACGAGGAGTAAACCCATCTGTTTGTTCAGGAAGTTTAGGGCGTCACCCCTGCAACGCTGTACTGCAGCCGCCCATCAACGAGCGTTGCCAGCACCTTCGATTCAGCCAACCCATCCGGATCAACCTCCAGGGGATCCGCCTCGAGTACCGTGAAATCAGCCCGCTTGCCCACGGAGATCGAACCCGAGATCGCCCACTCCCCCGCAGCCTTCGCGGCGTGGGAGGTATAGCCCTCCAATGCCTGAAGGGCCGTAAGCGCCTGACTTGGGACGATCGCTTCCTCGTCACGGTGACCGGACCGGCGTCGTAATTGGGCGTCGGCGATGATCGGCAGCGGCTCAAACGGCGCAATCGGCCAGTCGGAGCCCAGGCCGAGAGTGACGCCGACAGAGCGCAAGTCGCCGCAGCGCCACCCGTTGCTCGCCCGCTCGTGGCCCAGGCGGGTGGACCAGTTGTCGCCCTGGTCAGCCCGCGAGTAGTGAGTGCAGTGCGTGGGCTGCATGCTGGCCACCAGGCCGGACGCGGCAAAACGTTCCACCACGGAATCCGGCACCGTCTCGATATGCTCGATCCGATGGGCGGCAGGCGATTCGGTCTCAAGGGACTCGAACGCGTCCAGCACAGCTGCCACGCCAGCGTCGCCGATGGCGTGCGTCGCCGTCGAAATGCCACGCGATGCGAAATACCGCACCGCATTGGCGTACTCCTCGGGCTGTGGCCAGAACGACGCCGTGGACTGGCCATAGATGTCCGGCTCGAACAGCCACGCTGTTCCGTTGTCCACCGTGCCGTCGACGAATAGTTTGATGCCCCCTAGCTCCCAGCGCCGCCCTCTGGCGCCGATCTGGGAAGCGAGCGAAGCCCATTCCTCCTCGCCGGTGCCGGGCATGCACCAGGGTGAGATGCGCAGGCGAAGCGGCAGTTCGCCGTCGGACTCCAACGCACGGTATAGCTCCAGTGAACCTTCGCCGAGGTCCATCACGTGCGCGCCGGTGAGGCCGGAACGGGCGAAGCTGGCCAGAACTTCGGCGAGTCGAACCTTGCGGTCCGCGAATGGCTCCTCAGGCATGATGCGCCCCACCAGTTCAATAGCGGCCGACTCCAGGAGCAGCCCGGTGGGTCGGCCATGATCATCGCAGACCACCTCGGAGGCTTGGTCGAACTCATGCGGCCCAGTGATGCCGGCGAGTTCGAGGGCGCGCGAGTTTGCCAAGGCTGAGTGGCCGTCGAAGAGTCGGATGAGGCAAGGTTGACCGTCCACGACGTCGTCGATCATGTCCCGGTGCGGTGCGGAGGCACCCATTGAGTTGGAGGCACCCAGCGAGTTGGGGTCGAGGCCCCAGGCGCGCACCCAAGGGTCACCGGCGTCGGCTGGCACCAAGGCAGCCTCAGCCCGAAGACGTGCACGCACCTCGGCGAGATCCTGCGCCCCGGAGAGGTCAACACCGCGCATAAGTTCCAGCCCGAACACCGGGTGCAAGTGGCAGTCCACCAACCCCGGTGTGACAACTGCCGTACCGAAGTCGAGAACCTGCCGCGCGGCCGGCCAGGCATCCGCGTCCTCGCGGGTCCCGACGGCGACAATCACCCCATCCTGGACAGCGACGGCCTGCGGGCCGTCGCCAGGCAGGAAAGTGGCGTCCATCGTGTGGATGGTGTCGGCGAGGATGAGCAGGTCAGGATTCATGCGTTTCAAAGCTTCCAATACGGTCGAAGGTTCCAGGCCTGCGGAGGCGGACCCAGCGGGCGATGAACAGGCCAATGGCGAAGACCACCGGCGTCACGAGGATGAGGATGGTGTTCGTGAAGGCGTCGGCGAAGGTCAGGAGCTCGATGTTGATACCAATCAGCAGCACCACCCCGAACAGGAGCACCGCCGACGCCAGGCTCAACGGAACCAATAGGCGATGGGTGATCGCGTCGGGGTTCCTGCGCAGGTAGAGGAACGCGGCGACGGAGACCAACCCCTGCAGCCCAACGATCCCGAAGATTCCCGGAGTGTTCACCCAGATGAGGAGCTGCTGGTACGGATCGGCGTTCAGCATCGCGCAGACAGCGATAACGACGGCGGCAAGCAGGGTTTGTAGCTGTCCTGCCCGGTGTGGGGACTTGAATCTTGGATGGGTCATGCTGAGGAAGCGCGGCAGGACGCCGTCCCGGGCCAGCATGTACACATAGCGGTTGATGGCGTTATGGAAGGCCAGTTGGGAAGCGTAAACGCTGGTGACGATCAGGATGTACATCACTACTTCGGCCCAAGGTCCCACGTAGTGGTTGATGGTTTGGAAGAACAAGCCGTTGGCCAGTTGGCCTGCAGCTTCCACGGCATTGCCTTCGCCGTACGCCTGCACCACCGTCCAAACGATGAACGCGTAGAACACTGACATAAAGCCAACCGCGATGTACATGGCCCGGGGCACGGACTTGTCTGGATTGCGGGCCTCTGAGCGGTAGAGCACCGTGGATTCAAAACCCATAAATGCGGCGAAGCAGATGCCCAGGATCGCCAGGACGCCCGGTCCAAACGCGTTCTCCGGGCTGAACGAGCCCAGGCTTATGCCTTCGGCGCCGCCGTGACCCAGGATGCCGACGCCCATCACGGCAAGGATTCCCGTCTCGGCAACGAGCAGGACCCCCAAAACGCGTGCGCCGACGTCGATCCCGCGGTAGCCGAGGAACCAAACGGCCGCGACGGCCACCAATGCGATGATCGGCCAGGGGACCTCCAAGCCGAAGAGCACGGTGAGCATATCGTGCGTCTGGACCGCGAAAAGCCCGTAAACGCCGATCTGGAGGCAGTTGTAGGAGATGATCGCCAGTATCGCGGAGGCCAGTCCCATGGTTTTGCCCATGGAGATGGATATGTAGGTGTAGAAGCCGCCGGCGGCCTTGACGTGTTTGGTCATGGCCATGAAGCCGATGGCGAAAATAGTGAGCACAATGCCGGCCAGGAGGTAGCCGGCCGGGGCGCCGATCCCGCCGACGCCGATGGCGACGGGTGCGACGCCGGCCATCACCGTGAGTGGTGCGGCGGCTGAGATGACGAGGAAAGCGATGCCGCCCATTCCGAGGGCGTTTCGCTTGAGGGCGCCGTTCGCGGACGACGCCGGTGGTCTGGTTTGGGTTTCCGGCACGAGTCCGTCCTTTCTTACGAAGCCCCGTATAAGAAGAGTTAAACGAAAGGCTTTCGTTTATTATGAAACGGTGTGGCCCGGAGCACAATAGGGGTGCGGAAATTGGCCATAGGCTGGAAGCACGACCACCAGCTGCAGTCAGGAGAACCAATGGGGCGCCCGCTCCAACCACTGATTTCCGTCGAGTCGCTGATAACGGCGGCTCTTGAACTCGTTGACGAAACCGGCGATTTCAGCTTCCCCAAGCTGGCCAAGAGAATCGGCGTCAGCCAATCCTCCATCTACAACCACGTGACGGGGCGGGACGAAATCCTGGAACTCCTGCGCCACCGCATCATCACCGAAGTCCCGTACGCGGCGGTGGACCACAGCGATTGGGAAGGGTCACTGCGCATCCTCATCCGGGCATACCGCGACGCCTTTGCAAGGCACCCCCGGCTGGCACCCCTGATGGTCCTGCAGTCCGTCAGGGATCCCGCCGTCATTGGACTCTACGAAGACCTCGCCGTTGCGCTGGAAACTGCTGGTTTCAAGGGACGGGACGTCACCGCGGCGATTTCCACCATCGACAGTTTTGCCCTCGGCGCCGCTTTGGACCTGGCAGCGCCCGAGGTTGTCTGGGACCCGCCGTCGGAGGGATATCCGACGCTGAAGCGGGCGCTGGGCCACGCCGGACCAACCAGCGAACGCGCCAATTTCGCCTTCGATTTCGGGCTCGACGTCATCATCGGCGGCCTCAAGGCAAGGTTGGCGCGGTGAGCGAACTGTCCCGCCTGGACGGCGAGCCGCTGCGGGTGCCGGCGATCGCCGCCGCCGTCGAAGGCTTGCAGTCAAAGCTCGACGACGGCGGGCGGTTCCTGCTGGGCATAACCGGTTCGCCAGGCTCGGGAAAGTCGATGTTCGCGGAGTGGCTGCGGCGCCACCTGGCGCCGCTTGCCGCCATCGTGGTTCCCATGGATGGCTTCCACCTCGGCAACGCGATCATCGATGGGACGCCGTTGCGGCACCGCAAGGGTGCCATAGACACGTTCGACGCCGGAGGGTACCTCTCGCTGCTGCGCCGGCTGGCTCGGCGGGACGAGGATGTGGTGTACGCGCCGGACTTTCGGCGGTCCATCGACGAGCCCGTTGCCGCGTCGATAGCGGTTCCTGCAGACATTCCGCTGGTGATCACCGAGGGCAACTACCTGCTGGCGGAGCAGCCGCCGTGGCCGGACGTCCGGGCAACGCTGGGCGAAGTATGGTTCCTGGAGACGCCCCGCGAGCTCCGGCTCGCCCGGCTCATCGATCGGCATGTGGAATTCGGGATGGACCGCCCCGCGGCTGAAGCGTGGGCCAACGGCTCGGACGAAGCCAATGCGCGGCTCATCGAATCAACCCGCGACGCTGCTGACCGCGTCCTTCCCTGGGTTTAGAGCGCCGTTAGGCCGCCGTCGACCGTGAAGATGCCGCCTGTGGCGTAGGCGGAGTCGTCGCTGGCGAGGAAAACCATGATCCCTTCGACGTCCGCCGCTGTTCCCGCGCGGCCCAGCATCGTGGAATCAACAAGCCCGGCCCGGCTTTCCGGATCTTCGGCGATGGCTTGGACCAGCGGGGTTTCAGTGTAGCCAGGCACCACGATGTTCACCCGGATACCCTGGGCAGCGTAGTCAGCAGCAACAACACGGGCCAGCCCATGGACCCCGGCCTTGGAACTGGTGTAGGCCGTGAACGTTTGTCCGCAGGCCACAACGGCAGTAGGGCTTCCGGTGCAGATGATCGATCCGCCAGTGCCCTGCATCGCCCGGACCGCGTATTTCAGGGTGAGAAACGCGCCGCGCTGGTTGATCGCCACGGTCTTCTCCCACACTGCCAGGTCCAGGTCTCCCACTTTGGCATCTTGGCCGAACAGCTGCACACCCGCGTTGGCGACCACGATGTCAAGGCGGCCATTGGCCGATACCGCCGCGTACGCCGCGCTGACGCTGTCCTCGTCAGAGACGTCCATGTGGAGTGCAAAGGCATCCTGGCTTCCGGTTGATGCCGCGGCTTTCTCAGCTGCTTCGAGGTTGATATCGGCAAAGTAGACCCGGGCCCCTTCGGCCGTGAATCGCTGGGCAACGGCAAGGCCGATTCCCGAACCGCCACCAGTGACCAGGGCAGTCTTTCCTGCAAGCTTTCCTGCAAAGGGTTGTGACATGTGATTCTCCTTCTCAGGCTGCGCGAAGCCTTACCGCGACGTACTGTTTGCCGGGCAGCTCCACCCGGAACCGCCCTTCAAAGGTGCCGGGCAGTGTTTCGATGGTCATGTTCCAAGTGTCGATGACGTCCACCTCGTACTGAATGCCCGGCGGCATCACGAAGCGCCGGTAGGTGGGCTGGTTGAACCCGAAATAGATGAGTTCATACCGGTCCTTGATGCCGGCGCTGGGAGCGTCCCAATGCCCGGGCAGCGGTTCCAGCCGTCCGCCTGGGCTCTCTTCGAGGACGCGGCGCAGGAATCCGATCCTGTCCGGGCTGGTTCCGTGCAGCTGGCCACCCTTGGCCCACCAGAGGATGTCCTCTGGATGGACATAGGTTTCGCCGTGGCCGACGTAGCCGCCGCGGATGGCCCCTTCCCAGAAACGGCGCGTCATCTCCTCACCGGTAATGTTTCCCCAGCCCTGGTCGATGTTGCCTTCGTAGGCGCACTCGTCGATGACGATGGGCTTCTGCCACATCTGGCGCCACTGGGTGGTGATCTCCGCGGTCTTGTACACGTCCGTCCGCTGGATGCTGCAGTGGGTGACCCACGGCCGGGAGTGGTCGTAGAACTCCCGGCAGTTGTGGATGGAGAGCAGGTGCTTGTTGGGGTCGTTCTCCTGCACGATGGCTGCGAAGCGTTCCCAGTCCTCGAGGGTCTTCCCGAACATGAGGTCGAATTCGTTGGCCAAGGACCACCAAATGTTTCGGTGGGAGGCCAGCCGGGCGGTGACGTACTTGACGTATAGGTCGTCGGCTGCCGCGCTCATGGTGGAGAAGCCCCACCGGTCGTAGGCGTGGAAGAGGATCAGGTCGGCTTCAATGCCCAGTTCTTCAAGCTGGCTTATCCGCAGTTCCAGGTGACGGTAAAAAGCAGGGTTGGGCCGGGTGTAGTCGAAGCCTTCCTGCAGGGAACCCTCATAGGGGTAGATCCCAGGCTCGTTTTCGTTGAACAGGTAGGACTTCGGGAAAACGCACATGCGCATTTTGTTGAAGGGTCCGCTGGCCAGGGTTTCCAGCGTCTTTTCTTCCTGGGCGTCGCCCTGATGGGTCCAGACGTAAGAAGTGGTGCCGATAGGCAGATAGGGGGTGCCGTCGTCGTAAGCGAAGTGGAACGTATCCGCCACCCGGACCAGACCACGCGATTCCGGAGCGGCGGCTGCCGCGGTAAAGGAACCGCTGACCTGGTCAAGTGAGCGGGCGTTGCAGCTGGTGGTGAAGGACCACTGGCCCTCATTCGGTACCAGCAGGCGGATGCGATAGGTGCCGTTTCCGTCGTAGAAACCGGGGACCTTTAGGACCTGGCCGTCGGCGCTGAATTCTGCGGAGAGGTCCACGTCCGTGAAGGGATTGCCGTGGGATGGGCCCTGCAGGGTGATTTCGAATCGCTGCCATTTTTCGACGTCGGCAGGGTAGTCGACGGGGGCGCTGCCGCGTTCCACGGATTCCGGCTCGTACGCGGTTGCGGGTTCGATGTCCCGCACCAATCGCTCGTGGCCTGCAGGAGCCGGGACGAGGGCCTCGATTTCCGCGAGGATTTCGGCCTTTTTCTTCGGGTCGTTGCGGAGGGACTCTTCGGTCCCGAGGATCAGTCCCAGCTGATAGTGGTAAAGCGTGTGCAGCAAGGGATTGGCTGCCAAGTCGGGGACGTGGCTGGCCAGGATTTCGTGCCCTGCCGGGTCGCGCATGACTTCGAAGAGGGGGGTATTTGCGGTAAAGGTCGCCATGATGGCCTTTCTGCTTTGAAACGTGGAGGACTCGCTGACAGGAGGCCGTCAGCCCTTGACGGCGCCTGTGAACATGCCCTGCACGAAGTAGCGCTGGAACAGCAGGTAGATAATCAGGACCGGCAGGATGGACATGATGGTGAAGGCGTTCAGCGGTCCATAGGAGCTGGTGAACTGGGACTGGAAGCCTTGGATGGCCAACGGCACGGTTTGGGATGCCTTGTTCTGCAGAATCACCAGGGCGATGGCGTATTCATTCCACGTAGCTACGAAATCCAGGATGAACAGCGCAGCCAAAGCTGGCTTGGACAGCGGCAGGATGAACTGCAGGAACAGGCGCAGGTTGCCGCCGCCGTCCACACGGACGCTTTCATCGATCTCTTTGGGAACGGCCGTAAAGAAGCCGTGCAGGATGAACACCTGCATCGGCAGGCCGAAGCCGATATAGGGCAGGATGACGCCTACGGGATTGTTGAGCAGTCCGAGGTCGAGGATGGTCTTGAAGAGGGGTCCGAGTGCCACCTGAATGGGCACCATGGATCCGAGCGCGAAGGCTCCCAGGATGATGGTGTCGAACTTGAACCGGATCCGGGACAACGCGAATGCCGCGGCTGCGGCGATAAACAGGCCCAAAGGCACCTTGACGATGGCGATGAACAGGCTGTTGGTGCCGGCGGTGACCAGATTGCCGGTATCCAGCGCCTCGGTGTAATTCTCCCAATCCAGGATGCCTGGGATGGCGAACGACGAAGTGGTGAAGATGTCCGATTCGCTCTTGACTGACGTAAGGAATACGAAGAGCAACGGCATTGCCCAGATGACCATAACAATCACGAGGGCGATCCAAAGGCCGATGCGCACGTAGTCGCGGGCCTGTTTGGGGACCTTGATTCCGTTTCGGACGCGCGTGGCAGGGAGTGTTGCGGTGCTCATCGTTGGTCGTCAGCTCCTTTGGTCGACCAGATCAGGTAGGGGACCACGAGCACGAGCGTGACGACCAGCAGAACTGTTGCCACGGCGTTGCCGAGCCCGAAGTCGTGGTTGAGGAAGGACTGGGTGTATGACCACAGGGCCAGAACCTGGGAAGACTGGGCTGGTCCCCCGCCGGTCATGCCGACGATCAGGTCGAAGACCTTGATGGAGTGAACGATTGTGAGAACCATAACGATCACCACGGTGGGACGCAGGGCCGGTAGGGTGACATTCCGGAAAACCTGCCAGTTGTTGGCACCGTCCAGGCGGGCGGATTCAACAAGTTCCTTGGACACGCCCTGCAGGCCGGCGAGGAAGAGGACCATGTTGAGGCCGGCGACCTGCCAGACGAAGGCAGCGAACACCGCGTAGATCGCCACCTTGGGGTCGCTGAGGAAGGTCACACCCGATCCGTCACCTATGTGCAGCGTTTTGGAGATTTCGCTGAAGACGCCGTAGTTGGGGTTGTACATCCATCGCCACATGTTTGCCACTGCGATCGGGGCGAGGACGCCGGGGATGTAAAACACCGAGCGGAAGAGGTTTCGGCCAACCAGCGGTTGGTTCAGCGCCAAAGCCATGACCAGGCCGAGCGTAGTGGGGATGATCAGGGACAAGATCACCCAAACCACGGTGTTCTGGACAGAAGTCCAAAAAACAGGATCCTGGGTGAAGAGCCGGATGTAGTTCTTGAACCCCACGAAAACCTGGGGATCCGTGTTGTAGCCGGACCATTGGTAGAGGCTGAGCCGAACGGCGCTGATCATCGGAGCGATGACAAAGACGACGTATGCTGCCAGGGCCGGAGCGAGGAATGGCAGGGAGGCGATGAAGCCGCCCTTGCCTATGCGCTGTACCAGATTCTTTTTCCGCTGGGGTCGGCCTTGCGGCACCGACGCCTGGGCTGTGAAGCGCGTTTCTGTGAGCTTTGTCAAGGGATTTCGCCTTTGATCTCTTGTCTAGGTTCGGCAGGTGCGGCCGCAGCAGTTGTTGCGGCCGCACCTGGGAAGCAGCTAGTTGCTGGAGTCCAGGAACTTCTGCATTTCGGCACCTGCCTGCTTCGGATCAAGCCCACCGGTTGCCACAAGGTTTTGGATCCGCCAGTATTCGCGGGTCTGGGACTGGTTCAGGTTCTGATCATTGTTCATGTAGAGCCCCTTGGCGTTCTTGAAGACGCCGTCCCAGGCCTTGTCCAGTGAGCTTGCCTTCGCTTCGTCAGGCTTGACGTCCTTGTTGACCGACTGGACCGCGAAGAGGCCGAGGGTTTCCTGTTGGACCTTTGTCGACGTGAAGTAGTCGAGGAACTTGGCGGCAGCGTCCTTGTTCTTGCTGTCCTTGGTGATGTACTGCGCCTGCTCGAAGCCGTAAAGCCGGTTAGTGCTTGTGGGAAGCGTGAAGACTCCAACATCGTCCAGGTTCATCTTCTGGCCTGCGATGCTGGCATTGAACCAGTCACCCTCAAGCGCCATGGCCGCTTTGCCGCCGTAGAAAAGGGCGCTGGATTCGTCATTGTTGATGCCGATGAAGCCGGGGTTGAAATAGTCCTTGGCCCAGGTCTGCAGCTCGGTGAAGGAGTCCGTCACACAGGATTCCTGACCCCAGTTGGCCTTCTTGGTGACCAGCTTGTCGAAGGTCGCCGATCCACATTTGCCTTCCAGGAACGTGTCCAGGAGTCGCATGACGTGCCAGTTGACCGTGCCGCCGAATTCGATCGGTGTGATGCCGGCATCCTTGAGCTTCTTCGCGGCTGTATTCAGTTCGTCCAGGGTCTTAGGTGTTTGGGTGATGCCAGCCTGGGCAAAGAGTTTCTTGTTGTAGTACAGGGCCTCGCCGTTCAGCTTCCAGGGCACACCGTGGTAACCGCCATACTGGGTCACGGGAGCCAAGGCGGCGCCGGTGAAGCGCTCGTCCCATTTGTATTGCTTGTAGTACTCGGTCAGGTCCGCGCTGGCGTTGGCCTTGACCAGTTCGCCGCCAAGACCCGGGCCAGCCCAGTAGTCGTAGATATCCGGGGCAGCGGAGGTGCCGATTGCCGTGCGAAGGGCGTCCTTGTGCGCGTCCACGGCGCGGGGAGTTCGCTTGATCTTGATGTCCGGGTTGGCCTTCTCAAAGTCGGCGATGACCTTGTCGATCGCCTGGTTGGCAGCCGGGGCGGTGAGGTTGATGGTCCACCACTCAACGGTGGTGACTCCGCTGCCGGAGTTGGATCCTCCCGCGCCACACCCTGCCAGGAGGGTGACGGTGGCCAAGGCTGCGGCTGCCTTTGCGAGCAAACGCATCTTCGCGTCCTTTCGTAGTTTGGGTTGAGGGTGCTGCGTCACAGAAAAAATCAGGCCCCTGCCTTCATTGATTGCAGTTCGTATGTGTGACCTAGCCCATAACGAGTATGGGGGTTTACGATAACCCACGTCAACCGGTTGACCAATATTTCATCAAGGCAGGCAGAAAATCCCTTGAAAGTAGGCTTCACCACCTAGCCCCAGGCCGCTACGTCACGGAAACACGCTGAGCAATCGCGACAGATCGGCGGCGCTGTGCAGGTGATCGTAAACTTGTAGTGAATGGAGCCCCAATGAACAGGAACCGGGCTCCCTAAAAGGGCTGAAGAGGCGGGCATTTGGCGAAGGCTAGGAGAGGGACACGGCCCAGCATGGCGGACGTCGCCCAACTGGCCAACGTCTCAACCCAGACGGTTTCCCGGTATTTCACCGGTGTCGGCTATGTGCGGGCGGAGACGCGGGAGCGGATTACGGCTGCAATCCAGGAACTGGGATATGTGCCGAATCAATCCGCCCGAACCCTTCGCACCAGCAAGACCAATTCCGTGGGCGTACTGAACATGGGTGCCTTCAATTACGGGAGTTCGGGCGTGCTGACCGGATTGGGACTTGCGGCGCGCGAGGCTGATGTCACACTTACCATCGCCCAACTCGATCTGGACTTCGAAGCAAAGAACTGGGAAGTCGAGGCGCGGCGCGCGCTCACCCACTTCAAGTCCGTGCAGGTTGACGGGATCGTTTTGTCGTCGCCGCTCCCTGACATCGATAGCTTGCTCACGGGTTGGGACCACTCAACCCCCCTCATCACCGTGTCCGAGCTTCCGTCGTCGGACGAGGGCTCCGCGGGGACCCATTCGCATGCCGCAGGCTGGGAAGCCACCCATCACCTCATCGAACTGGGGCACCGCGACATCCTGCATGTTGCCGGCCCGTCAACCCGCAATGAAGCACGCGAACGGGAACGCGGCTACCGCGACGCCATGCTAGGTGCCGGACTCAACCACCAAGTGCTCGATGTAGCAAGGGACTGGTCTTCGGATTCCGGCTACCGCGCCGGCAACATAGCGGATCCCAGCACCTTCACTGCAGTCTTCGCCAGCAACGACGAGATTGCCCTCGGCTTCATGAGCGCCATGGAAAAACGCGGCGCCAGGGCACCCCGCGACTTTTCAATCGTGGGAGTGGACGATATGCCCGCCGCCGCCTACTTCTCGCCGCCTCTGACCACCATGAAGCTAGACTTCCGGGCGCTGGGTATCGCAACGTTCAAGATGCTCCACCAGCAAATCCTCACCGGAGAACGCGCCCATCACTACGTCGTCGAACCCGAACTGGTGATTCGCGATTCAACGGCCCCGCCCGCACGTCCGTAAGCACCGTCGCGGTGTTCGGTTCTGATCGAACTCCGGAAAGCCACTGCCTTCCACGCCGACGCCGACCATAATCTGGGAAGGCGCTTTCCCAGCGCCCGGCATCGCGATAACCATGTGCCGCAGGAACCTAGGAGACAAATGACCAACGCTCCCCTGACCCTCAACGACAACGGCGCCTGGTGCTGGTTCCAGGACGAGCGCGCACTGATCGACCCTTCCAACAAGACCCTGCTCATTGGGTCCGTGGCCGCTCCGGAAGGTCCGGGCGGAGGGCAACGCGGAGGCAACATCGAGGTTGCCGTCCTGAACCTCGTCACGGGTGAGCGAGCAGTGCATGTCCTCCATCAGCAGCTCGAGTCGGACGACCACAATGCGCCCGCCCTGCTAATCAGGACGGACGGTCGTTACCTCGCGATGTATGCGAAGCACAAAACCGACAACTACTCCCGGTGGCGCGTATCCACCCGCCCGCATGACGCCTCCGAATGGGAGCCGGAGCAGGTCTTCGACTGGACCGAACTCGCCGATGGCCGAGGCGCCACCTACTCAAACCTGCACAGGCTGGAGGCGGAATCCCGGACATACAACTTTGTCCGGGCCATCAATGACGACCCCAGCATCATGGCCTCCGCCGACGACGGCCAGACGTGGACTTTTGGCGGCAAGCTCTTCACCCGGCCAAAAATTGGCTACGTCAACGGCTACACACGCTACGCGTCCAACGGCACGGACCGGATCGACCTCATCACAACCGACCACCACCCCCGCGATTTCAACAACAGCATCTACCACGGCTACATCCAGGACGACGCCCTCCACACCGCCAATGGAACCGTGGTGAACAAGCCCGTCTTCTCTTCGCAGGGCATAAACCAGTCGGCGCTCACCACGATTTTCAGCGCTGGCATGGAACTCGACGGCGACATCCTCACCCATGGCTGGACCACTGACCTGAGGCGGAACGGAAACCAGCTTGCCGCCGTCGTCTCCTGCCGCGCCAACGACGTCAACGGCCCGCTCCAGCGGGTGCAGCGGCTCGACGTCGACGATCACCGCCTGCTCTACGCGAGGTTCGACGGCGGCACATGGGTCCTGCACCCGCTGGCCGTCGCCGGCCCCGCGCTGCTGCCGCACGAACAGGACTACACCGGCTTGGCGGCAATCGACCCCTACGATCTGGACCACGTGTACATCTCCGCGCCAATCGACCCGCGCACCGGGCAGGGCACCGAGCATTACGAGATCTATTCAGGCCGCACGTCCGACGGCGGTGCCTCCTGGCAGTGGGAAGCGGTCACCGAGGGGTCCACCGTGGATAACCTGCGCCCCATAGTGGTTCCCGGCGATCCGTCCGTGCACGCAGTCTGTTGGTTCCGCGGCAGCATGCGCTCGTCACAGGCCTACAACGCGGAGGTTGTGGGGCTGACTCTCAGTTAGCCGACGCGTAAGGCCGTAGGCCATCAACCAGCGGCGTGGTGGGCCGACCGGCCAGGCGCGACAGCTCGCCGGTAACGTGTGCCAGGGCACCGTCGCGAATGTTGCCGTCGAGCGCGGCCACGAAACCGGCGGTCTGCGCGTCCAAGCCGGCCTCCTGCAGGACCGCCACGTGCTCCTCGGCGTCCAAGGGCGTGTAGCTGACTTCCCGGCCAACGACGCTGGCAATCGCGTCAGCCAATTCGTTGAAGTCCCAGGCGTAGTCCCCGGACAGCTCGTAAATCGCACCAAGGTGACCAGGTGTGGTCAGCACGGTGGCGATGGCTGCTGCATAGTCCGCCCGGGTTGCACTCGCAACGCGGCCGTCGCCCGCGCTGGCAAGGACGGCACCCGTGGCGGCCGCCTGCTGCAGCGTCGGGACATAGTTCTCGGTGTACCAGCCGTGGCGCAGCAGGGTGAAGGGGATGCCGCTCGCCTTGATGTGCTTTTCGGCGTCAGCATGATCGGGTGCCAGGACCAGCGGGGTGCTGTCTGCCTGCAGCACGCTGGTGTAGGCAAGATGCCCGACGCCGGCCCGCCCCGCCGCCTCGATGACCGCCTTGTGCTGCTCCCGACGTCGAACGATGTCGTTGCCGGAGATGAGCAGTACAGTGTCGCCGGCGTTAAAGGCGGCCTCAATGCTGGCGGGCTGGTCATAGTCAATTTCGGCTGTGCGAACGCCAAGTTCTTCCAACTCGGCAAGCTTCTGAACGGAGCGGCCGGCGGCGACGATCTCCGTGGCTGGCACGCCGCGGCCCAGCAGTTCCTTGACAACAAGCGTTCCCAGCTGTCCGGTGGCTCCGGTGATAACAATCGACATTTGGCTCTCCTCCAACTGTTTTTGCCGCCCGTCGTTGTTTGTTCTGGCGGCGCCCTCACTGGGGTCAACTGCCCGCGGAAGGGAAGCATTCCGTTTGCGGCATACGCACTTTAAAGTAAGGGAGTTACCTGGAGGAAAGTATTGGGATCAGCAACTACCCGCGCTGCAGTCGTCGTGCCACACTTGGAGGAACAATCGATTGGCTGGGGGACTAGGTCAGGAGATTGTTCATGAATATGTGGCCGTACCTGCTGGGTGGACTCATGACCATGGATTCCCTGTTGCTGGGGTTGTGGTTGACCACCGTCCGTTGGCCCCGCTGGCCAAGGAAGAAGCGGTAGCCGCGCCCGTACGGCACTCCACCCCGCGCCACGTCTAGGATGTGACGCATGGACCTCAGCGCCGCCGCCGTCGAGCTCTATGCCCTGGCGCCGTCGGAATTCACCGCCGCCCGGAACGCCATGGCCAAGGACGCCAAGGCCGAGGGCGACGCGGAACTGGCCAAGGGAATCGCGAAACTGCCAAAGCCACCAGTGGCCGCGTGGGCAATAAACATGCTGGCGCGGCATCGCGCGCCAGCCATCGATGGCCTGGTGGAATTAGGCGAGGCGCTCCTCCAGGCCCAGCACCAACTGGATCGGACAGCGCTGCGCGACCTCGGCCAAAAGCGCCAACGTGAGCTGACCGCCGTCGTTCGCGAAGCCCGCGAACTGGCGGAGCAGCAAGGGGTGAACCTCAGCCAGGCGGCAGCTGACGACGTCGAAAGCACCTTGCGGGCCGCAATGGCCGACGACGACGCGGCAGCCGCCGTTCGGAGCGGCCAGCTGGTCCGTCCGCTGGAAAGCAGCGGATTCGAGGCAGTCGACCTGACGGACGCCGTCGCGGTTCCGGGCCTTCCTTCGGTTGCTCGGCCGGTGCGGTCCGTGAAGCAAGCCGAACCCCGGAAGAAGAAGGACCCGGAGGAAGAGAAGAAGCAGCGCGAAGCGGAGCAACGCCGCAAAGCTGAACAAGAACGCGAACGGAAGGCCGCAGAGGCTGACCTTGAGGAAGCCGAGCGCAGCCTGGGCGAAGCGGAAGCGGACGTAGCCGATGCTTCCGAGCGACTTGCAGAAGTTTCCGCCCGGAGCAAAAAACTGGCAGCGAAGGTCCGGGAACTCAAGGATGCCTTGGAAGACGCCGAGGCCGACTTGGGTGGCGCCGAACGGGACGAACGGTCGGCAGAGCGGGCCGTGGAAGTCGCCAAGCGGCTGGCAGCCCGCGAACGTCAGGCTGCCGAGCGCGCCAGGGACCGCCTCAAGGCCCTCGGTTAGCCCCTGCCGCCCGTAGCCCGGGTACGGCTGAGTGATGTGAGGCCTTGCCCGGCTGTGCCAGCCGCAGTACAACGGGACAATGAGCGAACATGCAGGCACCGAAGCAGCTGGGAACAAGGTACTGCCCCTCACCGTGACCAATTGGATGGTGGGATACGAGGGCGCATGGACCTCCAACAGTCCAGACGATATCCGGGCGTTGTTCACCGAGGACGCCGTTTACGAGACCAGACCCAATGATCCGTCACCGTGGCGCGGGCATTCGGAGATTGTCGAAAAATGGATCGAAGCCCAGGACCAGCCCGAGGACTGGACCTTTGAGTGGACGCTCCTGGGGATTGATGGCGACACCGCCTACGTCCAAGGCCTCACCACCTATCTCAACGGCCAGCCCACCTACGACAACCTCTGGATCATCCGCTTTGCGCCGGACGGCCGAGCCTCGGCTTTCACCGAATGGTTCATGGCCCGCTAGTACTAGGAGTACGGACAAATGACCGAGCAACTCATCATTATCGGCTCCGGACCCGCGGGCTACACCGCTGCCATCTACGCCGCCAGGGCAGGACTGAACCCTCTGGTCCTAGCTGGCTCAGTCACCGCGGGCGGCGCCCTCATGAATACCACGGATGTGGAGAACTTTCCCGGCTTCCCGGAGGGCATCCAGGGGCCTGAACTGATGGACGACCTGCAGCAGCAGGCGGAACGCTTCGGCGCGCGGATAGTGTTCGACGACGTCACGTCAGTTGAGCTGAAAGGCCACACTAAGCGGGTGGTCACCGGCGGCGGTGACAAGCACAAGGCCCGGGCGGTTATCCTGGCAACCGGTTCGGCGTACAAGGAGCTCGGGTTGCCGGACGAGAAGAAGTTCAGCGGACACGGCGTGTCCTGGTGCGCCACGTGCGACGGCTTCTTCTTCCGGGAACAGGACATCCTGGTGGTGGGTGGCGGCGACTCGGCCATGGAGGAGGCCACGTTCCTGACCCGTTTCGCAAAATCCGTGACTGTGGTTGTCCGGCGCGACCAACTGCGGGCGTCCCGCATCATGGCTCAGCGTGCCAAGGACAACCCGAAAATCTCGTTCGCATGGAATTCCACCGTCTCGGCGATTCACGGCGACGGCAAGGTGAGCGGAGTCACGCTCAGGGACACCCGTACCGGCGAAACGCGTGACCAGGCGGCAACTGGAGTTTTCGTGGCGATCGGCCATGTCCCGCGCACCGAGCTGATCCAAGGCCAGGTGGAGCTGGACTCGGACGGCTACGTCAAGGTGGACTCCCCCACCACAGTCACAAACTTAGCCGGCGTTTTCGCCTGCGGAGACGTGGTGGACCATCGCTATCGTCAAGCCATCACGGCAGCGGGCACAGGATGTGCCGCGGCCCTGGACGCTGAGCGCTACCTCGCGGCACTGAACGACAAGGACAGCATCGCGACGGCTCTGGTGGAGGAACCAACGCACGCCTAGGCGATGGTAGTAAGGCGGGGGCAGCCGGCTTTGGCTGCCTCGGCTGGGTGCAACATCTGGCTCACAGTCCATGGGAGGCGGCGTAACCCGCCAGCCCATCCGATTTCAGGGCGGCGGCAACCTCGGCAATCCCGGCATAATCGGGCAGCACGATCGACTGCCCGTCGGGTGATGTGCCCGTACCGGCCGTAGGCAGCGTGAAGAATACCGAGGCTGCGGGGTCCGTGCTTCGAAGGGCATATGCCACGCTTGCCAGCGCAGTCGAGTCGAAGCCCGGGTCCACGATCAGATGCGGCGACACGACTTTGATGAGCTCCAGCGCGTTCGTCGGATTGGTGACTTTTCCGGTGTGGAGGAGTTGAGTCATCACGGAGCGGACGTACGTCTGCTGGTTGCGCGCCCGTTGATAGTCGCCGTCGGGGAAGGCCTTGCGTTCGCGGACAAACTCGAGGGCGGCTTGGCCGTCCAGTTTGTTAATGCCCTGCGCGAAGGTGTGGTGCGTGTCGAAGGTGGCCGTGAACGGTGCCGTAACGTTGACATCGACTCCGCCGAGGGCATCGGTGAGGTTCTTGAAGCCGTCGAAGTCCAGCATGGCGTAATGGTCAATGTGGGTACCCAGCAGGGAACCGACGGTGTCGGCCACCAAACGAGGTCCGCCAAACGTGAGACTCTCATTGATTTTGGAGTCGCCGTGGCCGGGGATTTTGACCCAGTTGTCGCGCAGGATGGAAATGCCGTAGACCTTGTGCCGGTCTGCCGGAATGTGTACCAGCATGATCATGTCCGAGCGCTCGTCGGCCTGCTCGCCGGTGGCTTCCTGGCGCTGCAATGCTTCCCGGGCGTTTCCGCGAATGTCACTGCCGAGCACCAGGATGTTCATTGGTCCCGGCGGCAACTCCGGCAGGGTCTGCGTTGGCGACGGCGCAGTCGGACTTGAAGGTCGCTGCAACAGCATAAACGCGGCCACGGCCCCGACGATCAGCAAAAGGGCTGCCACCACCCCGATAAGCAGGCGCCGCGGCGGACGGCCCTGACGTTGTGCATCGTCTCCCGTGGGTTGCGGGCCGATGGCGTCGCTCATGGCTCAACCATCGCATCAGGCCCTACCTTTCGGTAGGGGCTAAGGGGTAGGCAGGATCAATGCAATACTCAACGCAGCGAGGTGCCGACGGGCGCCTTGGCGCGGCTCGGAGCCGCGAGACTTGCGGCGGCCACCACGGCCGCCAGGGCACCAAGCCCCCATGGGAGGCCAGCGGCGACGGCCACGCCGCCAACCAGAAGGGGTCCACCGGCGTCGCCCATCTCCCGGCCGATCTCCGCCGAGCCTATGGTGCGCCCCAGCCGCTCCTTCGGCGTCGTATCTGCCAGGTGGGCGAACGCGAGCGGCGTGGAGACGCCGATGCCGGCGCCGATCATCACAGCCGCCAAGTAGATGGCCACGGCGCCTGCACCGAAAAGCGGAACGACGGCGGCAACCACGGCTCCTGCCCCGATCGTCAGGAGCCCACCCACCATGCCCGCCCGGCTGGGCAGCTTGCCCGTGTCCCGGAGATGGCCAACGCGAGGCTGGACCAGCGACGACGCAACGGCGAGCACGGTCACCACCGCCAGGCTGCCCACCGTTCCCAAGCCGTTCTGGACCGCCAGCGCCGGGAGGAAGCCGACAGCGGCGCCCAACGAACCCGTGCTGGCGGCGAGTACCGCCGTCGAACCCAGGAAGTTGCGCTCCGTGGACTGCTTAACAAGGTCCAGGAGGGAGTAACGCGGCCGCGGGAGCGGCTCAATCCGGGGAACGGCGATCGCCGTCCACAGGGCGACGGCGGCGGCCAGCCCGGCGAGGACGGCGAACAGCAGCCCGAAGCCGCCAAGCAGGATTGCTCCGGCGCCGAGCAACGGACCCACGGCGTAGCCGAGGCTCTTCCACGAACCGTACCTGCCGAAGTAAGTGCCGGTCTTTCCGCCGGAAAGGCGGGCGACGGCGGCTGAAGACGCCGGAGAAAAGGCCGACGCGGCTGCTCCCTGGCCGAGCCGGGCCAGCGCAAGGAAGAGCGGCTCGCCAGACCAGACGCCTACGAGCGAAGCTGCGGCAAAGGCCATCAGGCCGCCAACGATCACTGGCTTGGGACCGAAGCGGTCGCTCAATGAGCCGAAAAGCGGCTTCAGGAAGATTTCGGCCACCTCGTAAAGGGCCAGCAGGACGCCGAGTCCCAGGAGGCTCAGTCCAATGTCTTTGCTCTCCGCACCCAGGCCAGCCGCCACGCCGTGGGCACCGAATGCCGTGGTGAAGCCCGCCGCGTAGAGGGGAATGATGGCAGGGGCTGAAGCGGCCTTGGGTTCAGCTTGTTGTGGCGCTTTCACATGCCAACCCTAATCCGCGCTTCCCCAGTGCCGCGAGGCGGCGCAGGTAGGCTCGGGTCATGTCTTCCTCGCCTCAGCTGACTCCTTCCTCCGAGAAGTCGACGCCGGTACTCGCCGGGTATCTCGACAAGCACCTTCCGGGGCCTTTCGAAACCCTGACGCATTACGCCAATCAGGTGGTGGAGGCATCCGATGAGGCGGGGATCCCACGCAAGACGCTGGAATTGATGAATTTCCGGGCGTCGCAAATTAATGGATGCGCATTTTGCTTGGACCTGCACCATAAGCGGGCTCGTAAGTACGGCGAGACGGAACAGAGGCTGGCATTGTTGTCCGCGCATGCCGAATCAGGGCTGTTCACCAAGGAAGAGGAAGTCGCGCTGGAACTGGTTGAGGAAATCACCACCATGAGTATTTCGCATCCTTCCCCGGAACTATTTGCCCGGGCACGCGACGTTTACACCGAGCAGCAGATCGCGGTCTTGTGCATGGCGGCGATTGGGATTAATGCGTTCAACCGGTTGTCGATTTTGAGCTCGCATCCGGTGCGGGTGGGGAAGCACGCGCGAGGCTGACACCTAAGCCCTCGTCACGCAGGAACATATTTCCACCTATTTTGGGGGCTTACGCCACTCATTTTCCGCCCCACAGGCACCTAGGGACCCAGTGGCTGATCTAGCGTCTCAATCGAGGGAGCAGCCCTCACTGGGGCGGACTCAATCCTGCGCACCCGGGTCCGGACTCTGCCCCGCAATGGTGGACAGCGTATAAGTCAGATCTCAAGTAAGCCGCAGGGATTATTGCAAACGAATGGAAAATCCTGAAGACTCGGCCATGGGTGCGCTCCTGTTAGGAGTCGGTATGAAATTCAAATCGCTGAGCCTGTTGACGGTCTTTCTGGGCTCAATGCTTGTCGTGTCTACAGCAACTGCAGCAACTGCTTCGCCCTCCGCCCCTTCCGCGCCTTCTGCGCAATCGTTCTTCACATCGAAAACTTGCTTGGATGAAGTCAATGCAATCGCCGCCGAAAAGGGGATCAACAAGAATCAAGCTGCAAGAGACGCTTCGCGGCTTTGTTCAGCAACTATTACGACGACTGAATCGGCGGCTGTCCAGGCAACCGTGGCAGAGGTGGTGGCAGTAGCACCCAGTTTGAACCTCAACGCAGCTGATTCCCAAGCACTCGTGTCCGCAGCTGCAGCAGGCTCCGTCTGGACTCGTCTGTGGACGCACACGTATTGGGGCGGCTCGCTGGTTGAAAAGCACACCGGTCGAACCTACTGGAATGGAACCCATGCTTGGATCTCTTCCACAACGGATTCGGGGTACCACTGGTGTCACTCCGAGGGTGGGATTGCCATTGGCTGGTCGGTAACCGTCTTGGAGTGTACTCGACCGGGGGCAGGCTCCGTGGCCGATGCGTTTTACCGATTTGATGCGAGCGTCGCGTACCAAGGTAGTCCCATCACACTTCAGGTGGGACTACACCATCAGACGGACCGGTTCGGCAACGTCACTGCATGGCAGGTCGGCGGATAACCTGAAAGGGTGAAGCCATGAGCGCACGAATGCAATCATCAGCCAGCAATAGTCCCCATCGTCTCTACCAGAAAATTGACTGGGTCTTCGCGCTGTTCTTGGTTCTTGAATTCGTAGCCTTTCCGCTCTTTCCCGGATTGCCGCTGTTGGTTGTCGCCGCATCAATGACGACGACTCTGCGCAGATCAAAATGGAGGCAGCTCATCTTGTGGGCAATGGCTGGCATCATGACATTGATCGTGTTGGCCCCTTTCGTCATAGGCTGGTTCCAACTCAGCTTTGTCGAAAATGGTCCGGCTACTCCGGCTAAGTAGTATTGCGCCGCGCTCGAAAGAAGAGAATTGGGTCGAGGGGCAGGCACCGTCAGTCCCTCGACCCAGTCTTTAGCTCAGTAGCCCCTGGTTGCGGTGACCTTTTTTGGTCGCGATGAATTGGCGGATCCAATGGATTGTTTCCGGATGGTCCAGATGCAGTCCGTGTCCTGCGCCTGGAACTTTCACCAACATGGCACCGGGGATGTGCTGGCGCAGAGCTACGGCGTGCGGAAGGGGTGTTAGTGCGTCGTTGGTTCCGTGGAGGATGAGCGTTGGTGCTTGGATCTTGCTGAGTTGGGCCCACGAGTCGTGTGCCCGGCTGGCCCGGAAATGCCGGGACTTTGCCCAGGCCGATGCCTTCGAGTTGAAGAACGTGCGTACATCGTCGGGGTGCTTGGCGGCCCACTCGGGAGCGAAGAATAACGGGGTCAAGCGACCAACGTCACTGCTGACGAGTGTCTCCATCGCGGCGCGGCTGGGTTCCGCCCCGGCGAGCTTTCCTCCGCTGGTTGCCGCGAGAATGAGCGTTCGCACCTGCTCTGGATGGTCGATCGCCAGCCACTGCGCCACCCTGCCGCCCATGGAATGTCCATAGACGTTCGCCGCTTCTGCCTTGGCCGCTTTGAGAACGGCCGCAGCGTCCCCCGCAAATGACCTCGTGGTGTAGCGGTCGTCATCACCTCTGGCGCTATTGCCGATGCCGCGGTGATCGAAACGAATCACCCGGAAATACTCCGCGAGGGCCCGTGCCGTCGGGCTCCAGCCGTCCAGTCCCGTGGCTTGGCCGGCGATGAGCAACAAAGGCTCCCCTGTGCCCTCTTCGGTCCAGGCGAGGTTGGCGCCGTCGGGGGCCTGCGCAGTTTTCACCGGGATACCTTATCGTCGATCGATGGAAGGACCCCGCGCCCAGACCGGATCACGGAGGCCTTTTCCTTCGCTGATCCCTCAAATAGTGCCAGCGTTTCAGCGGTCCGAATCCTGGCGCCGGACTCGCGTAGTTGCCAAAGGGCGTAGACTGGTTGAAAGTGATCGGCAGTCCGCCCTTGGCTTTCCATAGTCTGAAAGCGCTCCCAAGGGCGCGAGCAGCCGATCGAACGGTTCACTTATCACCGCTGTATCCAGCCTTCCTGCACCCAGCACACTCAACCCACAGCGCTACGCGGATGCAGAGTCTTTCCCGCCCCTGACGCGTGCATACATTGCGGTCTCACAGGCAGTCAGCGAGTTTGGCCTGTTGCGGCGCACCCCAGTGTTTTACGCACTCCTCAGCGCAGCCCTGCTGGCTGTCTTGGCTGGCTGCCTCGTAGGATCGGCCCTGCTTGGAGCGAGCTGGTTCCAACTGCTGATCGCCGCCGCGTTGGGCGTCCTGTTCACTCAGGTGTCGTTCCTCGCGCACGAGGCGGCCCACCGGCAGATCCTGGCCGCGGGCCCGGCGAACGACAGGCTCGCCCGCGCCCTGGGAGCCTTGGCCGGGCTCAGTTACTCGTGGTGGGACTCGAAACACAGCCGCCACCACGCCAATCCGAACCGGGCCGGCCGAGATCCAGACATCGAGGTCGACACGATCTCCTTCCTGGCCGAGGACGCGGCGAACGCCAAAGGCTTAAGGGCGTTGATCACACGCCGCCAGGGATGGTTGTTCTTCCCGTTGCTGACCCTGGAAGGCCTGAACCTGCACTTCCTGAGCTTCCGGCATCTGCTTTCCCGCGCTCCAGTGAAGGGCCGCTGGACCGAACTGGCGCTTCTTGCCTTGCGCTTCTCGCTCTTGCTGGTCCCGCTGTTCTGGCTGCTGCCTTTGGGGATGGCGTTTGCCTTCCTAGGCGTACAGCTGGCGGTGTTCGGCCTCTACATGGGTGCCACCTTCGCGCCGAACCACAAGGGCATGCCCGTGATCGCCCGCGATGCCAAGCTGGACTTTTTCTCCAAGCAGGTGCGCACCTCGCGAAACATCTCCGGCGGCTGGTGGGCGACATGGCTCATGGGCGGGCTGAACTACCAAGTTGAGCACCACCTCTTCCCGAGCATGCCCCGACCCCACCTCGCCCGGGCTCGGCTGATCGTCCGCGAGCACTGCCGTGCCTTGGACGTCCCCTACACCGAGACCAGCCTCTGGCGCTCCTACGGGATCGTGATCGCCTACCTCAACAGGGTGGGGCTCGCGGCCCGGGACCCGTTCGCGTGCCCGATCGCCAGCAGGTACGGGCGCCCTTAACACGCGCCCCCATAAAAGACCTCCCGACGGCTCTTCCGTCGGCGCGGAACTCGCCGCCTCCGCGGCGGGAAAACAACAGAAGGAACACATCATGGCCACCACCGGCACCGTCAAATGGTTCAACTCCGAGAAGGGTTTCGGCTTCATCGCTCCCGACGACGGATCTGCAGACGTCTTCGCCCACTACTCCGCCATCCAAGGGGACGGCTACCGAGGCCTCGAAGAAGGCCAGAAGGTCGAATTCGAGTCCCAGCGCGGCCCCAAGGGCCCCCAGGCCGCGGACATCCGCCCGCTGTCCTGAACCAGACCTGCCAAGGGGTAGCGCGGTTGCCGAACTGCCCAGACGCCGCTCGTCGCCGCCGGAAGTGCCATTCACATGGCCTTCCGGGGCGGAGAGCGTGCCAGCCCGAACAACACTGCAGACAAAACCAGCAGCACAAGCAGCCAGCAGCGCAGGCAGCCAGGAGCACCCTGAGCCATGAGGAGTAATTACGTCCGCGGGGCGTCTATCACCGCCTCGGCGTCCCAGGCGGAAATCCAAGACATGCTCTCCGACTTCGGCGCCGTCGGCCTCCGATGCATCCGCGAAGACGGTAGGGCCACGATCGCCTTCAGATCTGGCGGACAGCAGTTCCGGATGATCCTGGTGCTGCCTCGTTCGGCAGATGAGGAGCTGCAGAAGCGCAGCACAGGGCACGCCCTAAAGACGCCCCAAGAAACCGCGCGGCAGCGCTGGCGAGCCTTGTCGGTACTGATACGAGCGAAACTCGACGCCGTGGCCTCCGGCATCGTTAGCTTCGACCAGGAGTTCATGGCTTACCGGCTCCCGCCCCATGAGTTCGAGGACGGGCGGACTAGCCCGGATACGCAGGCCCCTGCACACCAGCCCAATTCCAGCCCGACGGAACCACTCCATGAATGAACTCGAAGCTTCAATGATCATCAAGGCTGGCGCGGAAGTGCTCAAGGACGCCTCGGCCGACCCACGATCGGACGAGGGCTACACCGCAGTAAAGGCGAACCTCTCCGCAGCCTTGGAAGACATCGCAGAAGCACTTGGAAATTTCGAGGCCGCGTCGCCCGAGCCCAACCGCTCATCAGGTTGGGCTCAAGACCTGCGCCGCGTAGCAGACGACCTCGCCGAGCACTGAGGCACGGATGGGCCGGCCGTCTGCACAACCACTCGTAGGCTAGTCAGTCTTCACGATGTACACATCGCACGGCGCATTGTGGGCCACGCTGTTCGCCACACTTCCCAGGACACGGCCGAGTCCACGCATGCGGCGGTTTCCCACCACGATCAGGCTCGCCCCGAAGGTTTCCGCATGTCCCACGAGGGCATTGGCCGGAGCTCCCCGGACGGCATAGTGCTGTATCTGCAGATGTTCACTCTTAAGGTCCTCTGCAACATCCCGTGCGATCCTCTCAGCGTCATCAGCGGCTGACACGATCACTTGGTCACTTCCCTGGCCATAGACCTCGGTCCTGTCACCTTCAAAGGCACTCACGACGTGCAAGGTGGCTCCAACTGCCAGAGCCAGGCCCCGCGCAGTCTTTGCTGCCTTGGCTGCCGTTTCGCTGCCGTCGACGCCGACGACAATCACATCCGTCATGATCCCTCCAAGTTCCTGGTGCTTTTGCGCGCTTGGCATCATTGCCGAGCGGCCTGAATCCACCTTTTCACGGGGAGGCCATCGGGGCTAGGGAAGTCCAGATCCTGGTGTCGTGGCGAACCATGAACGCCCAGGAAACGGCGTTATCAAGAATGGCGTTGTGCGGATTTGGTGCAATCCACAACATGTGCGGTGGCCGCCTCCTCACGAATATCCATAACCGCCGCGGCTGCTGCAGACATGTCTTCGTAAGCCCCCGACGTTGCAAGAGTCTTTCCAGCGGAATCGACGAGGTTTATCCGGACCCCGTGTGGTTTGGCGTCTACAAGTTCAAAATGGCCCGGCATCGGTGTCCCCTTCACGATTGGCTGCATTGACGTCGCGCCGGCGAATGCATCGCCGGAAACATCAATGATATGACAATTTTGTCAATATCTGTGACACGGCAGTTCACGAAGGGTCATTACTATTACGACAGGCAATCTGTCCGTTCGAAAGCGAAATGCGCTGAGAATGACTGCAGCAAACAGTCTTCGCATCGCCCTTTGGACGAGAATTCCGGAATCAGCAGATGCTCCGGCGGCTTCATCCGTCGGAGCATCCGCTGATTCGCGCTTCGTCAATTACCGCTGCGACGCAACAACCGCCATGCCGCCGTCAGCGATCGATTTTTCGTCGAGCTCAACAGCGGAGCCGCCGTCGGGAGCGTCACCGCGGAAGGCGCGAAGCATCGCTTCCCGGTCAAACTGACCCTCCCATTTCGCCACAACAAAAGTCGCGACGCAGTTGCCGAGCAGGTTCACCACCACGCGCATGGAATCCATAAGTCGATCGGCGCCCAGAAGGAGTGCGACGCCGGCAACCGGGAAGATGCCAAGCGCACCCGCGGTTGCGGACAGCGCGAGGAACGCCGACCCCGGGACGCCGGCCATGCCCTTTGACGTCAGCATCAAAATGCCGAGCGCCGCGAGCTGCTGGCCCAAGTCGAGGTGGTGTCCAAAGGCTTGGGCCAGGAACAACAGCGAGATCGACAGGTAAATCGCAGCGCCGTCCAAGTTGAAGGAGTAGCCGGACGGAATCACCAGGCCGGTGGTGCTGCGGGAACAGCCTGCGTTGTTCAGCTTGACCATGATCCGGGGCATGACCGACTCGGTGGACGCCGTACCGAGGGCGAGCATGAACTCCTCTCGGGTGTATTTCAGGAACTGCCACAGGGGAACACGGGCGACGCTCCACGCGATGAGGAACAGCAGGGCGATGAACACGAGCGCCGCGCCGTAGCAGGCGCCGATCAGGACGGCGTAGGTGCCCAGGGAATCCAGGCCGTACTGGCCAATGATGAACGCCATTGCGCCGAACGCGCCGAGAGGCGCCAGCCGCATCACCCAGGCCATGACCTTGAAGAAGATCTCCAGGATGGTGTCGATGACATTGAGGACCGGCGCACAGCGCTCCTTCCCGATCACCACGACGGCGGCGCCGAAGAAGATCGCGAAGCACAGGACCTGCAGCAGATTGTTGCTGGCAAAGGCTCCCACAACGCTCGTGGGAATCACGCCGAGCAGGAACTGGCCGACGTCCTTGGGCGGAGCCGTGGTGGTCTTGGCATTCACCGCGTCCTGGCTGAGGGAATTGGGATCGATGTTGAGCCCTGCGCCGGGCTGAACGAGGTTGCCAACCACCAAACCGAAGGCCAGCGCGAACAACGTAGCCGCCGTGAAATAGGCCAGCGCCTTCACTCCGACGCGGCCCACCGCCTTGACGTCGCCCACTGATGCGATGCCAGTGACGATCACCAGGAAAATGAGCGGGGCGATGATCATCTTGATGAGCTGAATGAATCCGTCGCCGAACGGTCGTAACGCGGAGCCGATAGTGGGCCAGAAATGCCCAATCAGCACACCGGCGACGACGGCGATGAGGATCTGGAAAAACAGGGACTTGTAAAGCGGTTGTCTCCGCGCATCCTGCACAGGCGCGGCAGGCACGGGCGTAGCTGAGGCCATGGGCTTCATAGCAGAACCTATCGTCGGGAGTCCGGACGCCGGGCGCGGTTTGGTTTGGCTGGCGCCGCGCTGGCGCAAAGGGATGCCCCCAACGCTATGTTCTGCGTGTTTCACGGATGAAACGGGCGGATTACCTTAATGAAAAAGCTGGAACGGATGTTTCAACATGGCGGGGAGGGAAAGTGCGCTTCTTCCCAGTTGCTTCCGGTCGTACTCAACGCAGGCGCACAAAATACGGCGTGTCATACGAGACACGCCGCATTTCGCGATGTGAGGGATTTGGTAACTGGGAAGGAGCGCAGAGCTACCCCGCGTACTGCTTCCGCAGCTCCACCTTCCGGATCTTGCCGCTGGCAGTCCGGGGGAATTCCTGCACGAACACCACGGATTTCGGTATTTTGTACCGTGCCAGCTTGCCGTCCAGGAAGCCCTGCAGTTGGGCTTCGGTCAGCGAGGCACCCTCCCGCAGCGTGACGATGGCCCGCGGAACCTCGCCCCACTTCTCATCGGGAACGCCGATGACAGCCACACCGGAAACTGCATCCAGTTCAGCAATGGCGGCCTCCACTTCGGCGGCGTAGATGTTCTCACCGCCCGAAATGATCATGTCCTTGAGCCGATCCGACACGAAGAGGAAGCCCTCATCGTCGCGATACCCCATGTCTCCGGAGCGGAACCAGGAGCCGTCCACGTAGCTGTCCAGTGTGGCGTCGGTTCGGTTCCAGTACTCCTTGATGACGTTTGGCCCGGAGATCTGAATCTCGCCGATCTCCCCGGCGGGAGCCACTGCCCCCAATGGATCGGCAATCCGAACGTCCGTGAAGAAGTGCGGCAAGCCCGCCGATCCAGCCTTGTCCCGCGAGCGCCACACGGGCAACATGGTGGCTCCGGGCGCGGTTTCCGTCATGCCGTAGCAACTGGTGAATCCGATGCCCCGGTCCTCATAGGCGTCGAGGACACGCCGAGGCATAGCCGATCCCCCACACGTCAGCTTGTCCAGCGAACTGAGGTCCGAGGTCTGCCAGTCCGGGTGCTCGGCGAGCATCTGGAACGTGGTGGGCACGCCATTCAACGTGGTCACGCGGTGCTCCGCGATCAGGGACAGGACCCGGCCGGCGTCGAACTTCGGCTCCAGGATCACCGTGGCGCCCTTGAGTATCATGGGCAGCAGCCCCATGTCCAGCGACGCCACATGGAACAACGGCGAGATCAGCAGCGAGACGTCGTTCCGGTTCAGGTCCATGTCCACGATCACGTTGATGCAGTTCCACGTGAGATTGCCGTGAGTAAGCAGCGCCCCCTTCGGCCGCCCAGTGGTGCCCGAGGTATACAGGATCATGGCGCCGTCGACGAGCGTCACGGCCACTTCGATGCGGTCGGCGGGGACGGCGTCCAGTGCCGCTTCATAGCGCTCGACGACGGGACCCACCTGGGTTGCGCCCAGGGGCGCGACGACGGGACCCGCGGCAGCGCCGTCGTCGACCACTAAGCGGTACTGCACACCGGTAGATTGGACGGCGGCAGCAGCCAGCTGTTCCAGGGCTGCGGAACCGACCAGCAGCCGGGCGCCGGAATCCTGCATCTGGAACTGCAGTTCCGGCGGCGCGAGCCGCGTATTCAGCGGCACGATGATGGCTCCGAGCAGGCCGCAGGCGAAGAAAGTCTCCACGAAGGACGGGTGGTTCTCCCCGACGTAGGCAACGCGGTCGCCCTTGGCCACACCACGCCGGCGCAGGGCTTGGGCCAATCGTTCGGTACGCTCGGCGAGTTCGGCATAGCTGATGGCCGTACTGCCGGAGATGATGGCGGTCTTAGGTCCAGACTTTGCCACCCGGCGTCGCAGCCAGGATCCAACTCCGTTGTTGTCCATTTCTGTCCTCCTACCTCAACCGGCTAACCCACCGACGCGAGGTTGTTGTTCTTAGATTCGCGCGTCAGCAGGATGGACACAATCGACACCACTGCCAGACCCGCGAGGAAGGCCGCCACGGTTCCGACGTTTTGACCGGAGTCCTTGTACAGCCCCGCCACTATGCCCGGAGTGAAGCCTGCGCCAACCAGTGTGGCCAACTGGTAGCCGAGCGCCGCTCCTGTGTAGCGGGCAGTGGTTCCGAATTGTTCGGACACGAAGGCGGCAAGCGGACCGTAAAGGCAGGAGTGCAGGATGAGGGCCACGGTAAAGGCCAGGAAGACCAGCGCTACATTGCCTGAGCCCAAGAGGCTGAACATTGGCAGCAGGTAAGCGGCGAACAACACGAGTCCCGCCACCATCACGGGACGGCGACCGAGTCGGTCCGAAAGTCGGCCACCGAGCAGCACGAACACGATGGAGATTGCCGAAGCACCCGCGAAGGCGTACAGCACACCTTGTTGCGGCGCTCCCTTGGAGACGGCATACGTGACAGAGAACGTCGGCAGCACCACCTGCAGGCCGAAACCTGCGGCGCCGGCCAGCATGATCATGATCAGGGCCTTAGGCCTGCGCAGGACCTCAAGGAGCGGCAGCTTCGACTTGACGCCTTGGGCCTTCTCACGGGCAATGGCTTCGGCGAAGATCGGGCTTTCGGAAACGCGCATCCGTACGAACAGGCCAACGATCAACAGAACGAAGGACAGCAGGAACGGTACGCGCCATCCCCAGGCCAGGAACGCGTCCTGCGGCAACGCCGAGAAGATGCCCATGATGACGGTGCCGAGGACCGCGCCGCTGGGTGCACCGGCGTTCACGAACGACGCCGCGAAGCCGCGCTTACTCGGTTCGGAGTGCTCCAGCGCCATGAGTGCAGCACCACCCCACTCACCGCCAACTGCGATCCCCTGGCAGACGCGCAGCAGGACCAGGATTACGGCACCCCAAGGTCCGATGATTCCGGCACCGGGAATGAGGCCGATCAGCGTAGAGGCGATGCCCATGACGGACATAGAGACAATGAGCATGCCCTTGCGGCCGATCCTGTCGCCGAAGTGTCCGAAGATGACTCCGCCCAGCGGGCGGGCGACATAGCCGGCGGCGAGGGTTGCGTAGGCGGCAATAACACCCACCCACTCGTCTGTGCCGGCGAAGAAAACCTTGGGGAAGGCCACAGCCGCTGCGGTGGCGTAGAGAAGGAAGTCGTAGAACTCGATGGTGCTGCCCAGATAGCTGGACAGGATGACCGTGCGCGCCTCTTTGCGCTGCGCGGTCTGGCTCGCAGGGGCGAGCGTGGTGTGTCCGGACATGACTGTTCCTTGGGGACGAGAAGCGGTGTGGGTTTATTTGTAAAAACGGGCCAGGAATTCGGCGACGACGGCGGGCCGCTCCTGTCCTTCAATTTCGATGGTGGCGTTGACCTTGATCTGGGCGCCGCCCTTGACCTCTGTAACCTCGGCGATGCTGGCCTGCATGCGGACCTTCGAGCCGACCTTGACCGGGGACGTGAAGCGTACTTTGTCGAGTCCGTAGTTGACCTTGGTGGTGACGCCGTCCACGTCGAACAGCTCACCCCAGAACGGGATGATGAGTGACAGCGTCAAGAAACCGTGCGCGATCGGCGCGCCGAAGGGGCCGTCCTTGGCCAGCTCGGGATCCACATGGATCCACTGCTGGTCATCCGTGGCGTCGGCGAAGAGGTTGATCTGGTCCTGGGTGATCTGGCGGTAGTCGGTGGTGCCAAGGTCGGCGCCGGACATGGTGAGCAGGGTGTCGAAATCGACCACGAGATTGGGCATCGTTGCCTCCTGGGTGTGTTGGGGAAGGTTCGACGGCGGTGGGCGGCCTCGCGGAGCCAGCCGGCCGTCGTCGGGGTTTAGCGGGTGGATGTTAGCGGGTGAAGGCGCTTTCGCCCGTGAGGGCGCGGCCGACGATGAGGGCGTTGATCTCGTGGGTGCCCTCGTATGAGTAGACAGCTTCGGCGTCCGCGTGGAAGCGGGCGACGTCGGTGTCTAGGGTGATGCCGTTGCCGCCGACCACTTCGCGGGTCAGCGCGACGGTTTCCCGCATGTTCAGGCAGGTTTGCATCTTGGCCAGGGCTGAATCCTGATCACGGAAGATACCGCGGGCCTGCTGTTCGGTCAGCCGGACCACCAGGGACAGGCTGCTGGTGACGTTGCCGAGCATCCGCGCCAGTTTTTCCTGGACCAGCTGGAAGGAACCCACAGGCCGGCCGAACTGGTTGCGTTCGGTGACGTATTTCAAGGCGGCTTCGAAGGCACCGGCCTGGAGTCCGGCGGCGATCCACGCGACATCAGAGCGCATGGCCCGAAGCATCGCTGCTACGTCCCGGAACGAGTTCACACTGTGCAGGCGCATCGACTCGGGGACGCGAACACCCTCCAACGTGATGTGCGCGTTCTGCATCATGCGCAGGGCCGTCTTGCCGTGGATTTTCTCCAGCGTGACGCCGGGAGCAGTCCGGTCGACGAGGAAGGCTTTGACCTGCCCGTCCGCGACATCCCGGGCGAACACGGCCAGCACATCGGCGGTGAGCGCGCCACCGATCCAGCGCTTGGCGCCGTCGAGGATCCATGTGTCACCCTCGCGGCGTGCCGTCGTCGACAGTCCCCCGGCGATATCCGAACCGGATTCCGGCTCGGTCAGCGAGAAGACGCCCTTGAGCGTGAAGTCCACAACCCGAGGCATCCATTCGCGCTGCTGATTCTCCGAGGCGCCGACCCGGATGGCTGTGCGGAAGAGCCCGGCCTGGGCTGTGTACCACGTGGCCAGGGATGCGTCCGTGCGGGCGAGTTCGAAAATGCGGAAACCTTGGTATATCCCGCGCGCCGGGCCCTGCCCCAAGCTTGTGAGCTCGGCCGGTTCCATGAGGTCGAGGTCGATCAACGGCCGGGCCAGTTGTTCCGGGAATTCGCCGCGCTCCCAATATTCGGCGAGCAGCGGCTTCGCATGTTCTTGGAGGAAGGCCCGGAGCCGGCCAAGGACTCCGCGCTCTGCGTCCGTGAGGAGGGACTCAGCGTCGTACCAATCGGATACGGCGTAGAGCCGCTTCGCTGTCGGTGAGGCTGGCACAGCAGCCGCGGACGCCGGTGAGTCTGGCACCGCGGCCGGGGTCGTCGTCGTACTCATCTCAGCCTTCCAGCCCAAGCAGCCGCACCGCGTTGTCCTTCAGGATCTTTGGGCGGACCTCGTCCTTCAACGGCAGCTCGGCGAAGGCGCCCAGCCATTTCTGCGGGGTGATCAGCGGGAAATCGGTGCCGAAGAGCACCTTGTCCTGCAGCACAGAGTCGGAGGCCTTCACCAGGGACTCCGGGAAGTACTTCGGCGACCAACCGGAGAGGTCAATGAACACGTTCGATTTGTGTGTGGCGATGGAGTTGGCTTCGTCCTGCCACGGCACTGAGGGGTGGGCCATGATGATCTGCAGGCCAGGGAAGTCCGCCGCGACGGCATCCAGCAGCAGCGGGTTGGAGTACGCCAGCTTAATGCCGTACCCGCCGGGAAGGCCTGCGCCCATGCCGTTCTGTCCCGTGTGGAAGATCGCCGGGAGGCCCAGTTCCTGCAGGGTTTCCCACAGCGGGTAGAAGGTTTCGTTGGAGGGGTCGAAGCCCTGCAGGCTGGGATGGAACTTGAAGCCTCTTGCCCCGAGTTCCACTGACTGGTGCTTCGCCCCGGCGATCGCGTCCTCGCCGGTTCGCGGATCTACGCTGCCAAACGGGATGAGGACATCGTTGTTCCTGGCGGCGCCCTCGATGAGCTCCGGGATGCTGTTGGGTTGGTGCTTGAGCTGGGTCCGGGCATCGACGGTAAAAACGACGGCGGCCATGTTCAGTTCGCGGTACACCTCGGCAATGCGGTCCAAGCTTGGGGAGCGATCCTCGGCCTTGAAGTATTTCGCGGACGCCTCGGTGAGAACCTGTGGGAGGGAGGCATGCCCGCAACTGTCCACTTCGAGGTGGACGTGCATGTCGATGGCGTCGAGCTTTGCGGCGTCGATACCCAGTTCGTAGCGGGACACCTCAGCGTGCTCCAGCCGTTTCGGACGGCTGCAATTCGGCCGGCAACGGCGGGAATTCTTCGCCCACGCCCTCCAGCGTTTGCCCGTTGAACAGGATGCCGGCCTTTTCCTGCAGCGCCTGGTAACTCCAGCCGCCGTCGCGGTATTCGGTGCTGGCCGGGGTCGGATGCGTCCAGACCTGCAGCCGGTCTCCTCCGATGCCGATCGCCTGGCCGGTGATGCCGGAAGCCGCGTCGGAGGCGAGGAAGGCCACCAGGCCCGCGACATCGTCGGCCGTTCCAAAACCGAGGTCGTGACGGAAGAACGCGGGCATGTCCTCTCCGCGTTCCTCGGCCTCGACTGCCTTCTGGAAGTACGGCACGGTCCTGGTCATGGCCGTGGCGGCAACCGGAATCACCGCATTGACCGTGACTCCGGCTCTCTTCATTTCGAGCGCCCACGAACGGACCATGCCCACAACGCCTGCCTTGGCTGCGGCGTAATTGCCCTGTCCGAAGTTGCCGCGCTGACCCGTCGGCGAGCCGATAGTGATGATGCGGCCTGCAACCTTGTTTTCCTTGAAGTAGGCAAAGGCCTCCCGGACACACGTGAAGGTGCCCTTCAGGTGAACGTTGATCACGACGTCGAAGTCCTCGTCCGTCATCTTCAGCAGGGTCTTGTCGCGCAGGACCCCCGCGTTGGTGACCAGGATGTCCAGCCGGCCGAACGCGTCCAGGGCGGCCGCAACCAGTGCCTTCGCGGCGTCAGTACCTCCCACTGGCACGACGACGGCGGTGGCGCGCCCGCCGTCGGCCTCAATCTGCCCGACAGCCGCAGCGGCGTTCTCTGCGTTGACGTCATTAATAATGACGGCGGCACCCTGCCTAGCGAGTTCCCGAGCGTAGGCCAGGCCCAGGCCCTGCCCGCTGCCGGTGACGATGGCAACTTTTCCGTCCAAGCTCATTGCTTGCTCCTTTGCTTTGGGCCGACCCCACGTCCTCGTGAGATCCTTGTCACAATCAATGAGAATACCGATCGTTGAAAATGTCAATGATTGTTTTTTACCAGTAGTTGGGTGGCTATGACACAGCAGGAAACAGAGGGCGCGCAGATGCCTCGACTCGCGGGGGCAGAGATCGGCATGGACGTGGGCCTGCTGCTTGCCAAGCTGCATGCCGCCGGCTCGGCCTTGAACAACCGGGCCCTCGCTGACTTCGGACTCAGGGAACGGTCCTTCTCCGTGCTGACGCTTGCTTGCAGCGAGTTGGAACCCACGCAGCGCGAGCTGGCGGATTTCCTGAGCCTGGATCCGAGCCAGGTGGTTAGCCTGGTGGATGAACTCGAAAAGCGAAGGTTGGTAAAGAGGGCAACTGGTAAGCACGACCGCAGGGCCAAAATCATCGTGGCAACGGCTGAAGGCCACAAGATTCACAAAAAGGCACGGGCCGCGGCGGAGGCCAGTGAACAACAGCAGCTGGCGGTGTTGTCAGGCAACGAGGCCACAGAACTGAAGCGCCTGCTGCGCAAGGCGCTGTGGGGCGGCGAGGCATGACGAGCACCGGCGCAGGTGGGAGGATGGGGCGCATGGAACTGCACATCACTGGAGATCCCGCTGCCGACAAGCTGCTGAGCGATGACGCCTTTGCGCTCTTGACTGGCATGCTGCTTGACCAGCAGGTGACTATGGAGTCTGCCTTTGCTGGTCCGGAGAAGATCCGGGCTCGCATCGGGTCCGTGGATCCTGCCACGATCGCAAGCTACGATCCGGCAGAGTTCGTTGAAGTCTTCAAGCAGAGTCCGTCCGTGCACCGCTTCCCTGGGTCGATGGCTGGCCGCGTTCAGGCCCTTGCGGAGACGGTGCACCGCGAATGGGACGGCGACGCCACGGCTATTTGGACGCAGGGCGATCCCGATGGTGCCGAGGTGCTCAACAGGTTGAAGGCCTTGCCTGGATTTGGGGAGCAGAAGGCCAAGATTTTCCTCGCATTGCTGGGCAAACAGCGCGGGCTGCAGGCAGATGGATGGCGTGAGGCCGCTGAGCCATACGGCCAGGAAGGCGCCTTCCTCTCGGTTGCCGACATCGTGGATCCGGAATCGCTCAGCAAAGTGCGGGCCAGCAAGCAGGCAGCAAAGGCGGCCGCGAAAGCAGCTAAGGCTTCCGACCGCTAGCAGCGTATACGCCTAACCCAAGCGGGCAATGCTCCGACGAGTGGGTTTGGCCGTGCCATCAGAGAAAAGTTCCGGCGTCGCCGCCTGAATACGCTTGACGTCCTCGAAGACGGCACGGAGGTGGCTGCGCAAGGATTTGTCGGCGTCAGTCAGGTTATTGGCCTCGAGTGCATCGACGACAGCGGTGTGCTGCTCTATGAGCGTAGACACCGGCCGGGCGTCAATGAGGCTCATGCGGCGCGCCCGGTCCAAGTGCGCCTTGGCCGAGTTGACCGCGGCCCAAGCCGATTCATGACCCGCCAAGCGCAGGAGTTCCCGGTGGAAGTCCTCGTCCAGCCGAAAGAATTCGTCCATGTCGCCGTGGGCGTCGGCCTCAGACTGAGCGGCCAAGATCTTCCGCAGACCCGCTATGCCTTGCGCGTCCACTGAAATGTCCGCCAGGGAGGCACACTCGATGGCCTCGCGCACAAACTGCGCCTCGGACACTCGACTGAGGTCAACAAGAGATACAAAAGACCCTATCTGGGGGAACACCTGAACCAGCCCCTCCTCGCGCAGGAGGATCAGGCTTTCCCGCACCGGCGTCCGGCTGACGCCGAGTTCCTGGGCCAACTCGTTCTCTGACAGCGCTTCACCTGGCGGGAGCTGAAGGGAGATGATCCGGCGACGCAGTGTGTCCAGCGTCTGATCGCGGACGGACAACCGGGGTGTCTGCAACTTGGCGGACACCTGCACCTTTGCCGGCGCCTCTACCCTGTCCACTGCGCCTGTCCTGCCGGACGACTGAGACGCTTTGGATGCCTGACCGTTAGCGTTTGTTCCCCTTGCCATGACCCTAGTTTATTCCGTTGACAAACTAGAATGGTAGTGCTTGTATGGTAGTGAAGTTTCTCCCCTTCCTCTTCTCCCATCTTCATCGCATGCAAAGGAGCACTGATGACCGAGAGCATCGCGGCGGCCACCACCAAGAAAGAGTCCAGGACAACCAGGGACCTGGCTAAAGCAGCCGTATCCGGCTGGCTTGGAACCGCCATGGAGTTCATGGACTTCCAGCTCTATTCGCTGGCAGCCGCCATCGTCTTCAACAAGATCTTCTTCCCGGACGTCAGCCCGGTTATCGGCCTCATAGCCGCCATGGCCACATATGGCGTCGGGTACGTGGCCCGCCTTGTGGGCGCCATCTACTTCGGCCGCATGGGCGACAAGATCGGGCGTAAGAAGGTTCTCTTCATCACTATCGCCCTGATGGGTGCATCCACTACCCTCATTGGCTTCCTGCCCACGTACGCCATGATTGGCATCTGGGCACCGATCCTCCTGGTGGCCCTGCGGCTCATCCAGGGTTTTGGCGCAGGCGCCGAAATCGCAGGTGCCACGGTGATGCTGGCGGAATACGCCCCAGTCCGTCGTCGTGGCCTGATTTCTTCCCTCGTCAGCCTGGGCACCAACTCCGGCACCCTGGGCGCGTCCGCACTCTGGGCCATCCTGATCGCCGCGCTATCCGAGGAGCAGCTCCTCAGCTGGGGTTGGCGTATCCCGTTCCTGGCAAGCTTCCTGCTGATGATTTTCGCCGTCTGGATCCGTAGGTCCCTCAAGGAAAGCCCGGTCTTCGAACAGCGTGAGGATGTGGTTGATGGTGTTGCCCTCAGCCGCAAGGACATCAAGTCCCACCAGGCTGCCGCCGTAGAAGCGGAAAAGAGCACTGGAACGCTGGAAAAGGCGCTTCACCAGCGTAAAGGCAAGTCCTTCCTGATCGCCTTGGGTCTGCGTTTCGGCCAGGCGGGCAACTCGGGCCTCGTCCAAACCTTCCTGGTCGGCTACCTTGCCTCCGTCCTCCTCGTCGACAAGACCGTGGGCACGTCCTCCATCATGTGGGGTTCGTTGGTGGGCTTCGTGACCGTCCCTGCGATCGGTATCCTCGGCGACAGGTTTGGCCGCAAGCCGCTGTACATGACACTCAGCATCCTCACCACAATCTTCGCGATTCCCATGATGCTCATGATCACCAGCGGCAACACCACCCTCATCACGGTGGCCATGGTCATCGGACTGAACCTCGGCGTTTTGAGCCTGTTCTCGATGGAGAGCGTCACCATGGCCGAATTCTTTGGAGCCCGCACGCGCTTCACTCAGCTGGCCCTGGCCAAGGAAATTGGCGGCATTCTCGCAACGGCCATTGGCCCGCTGCTCGCCGCAACACTCACCGCCGTCACTGGCCACTGGTGGCCGCTCGCAGCGATGCTCATCGGCTACTCGCTCATCACGCTGGTGTCCGCCGCCGTCGGACCTGAAGTCCGCGGACGCGATCTGGTCCGTCTCGAGGACGCGGCATGAAAGCCGTTGTAGTTCATGGTCCCAACGACCTCCGGGTCGACGACCGCCCGGAGCCGGTTCCTGGCCCCGGGGAGGTGCTGCTCGCTGTCGAGTGGGGCGGCATCTGTGGCTCGGACCTGTCCTACTGGAAGCACGGAGCTTCCGGAACCGCAGCGCTAAAGAGTCCGCTAGTCTTGGGCCACGAGTTTGCCGGGCGGGTCGCCCGCTTGGGCGACGGCGTCACCGGCGTCGAGCTGGGACAGGCCGTCACGGTTCACCCGGCCACGTTAGTGGGCGACGGCGTAATGCCGCAGCGTCTCAAGGGCCGAACCAACCTCTACCCACAGGTCCGCTATTACGGTTCAGCGGCATTCGACCCGCACACCGACGGCGGATTCGTGGAGCGGAAGCTGGTCCGGGCTGAGCAGATCCGTACCCTGCCGGACGGCGTGGATACCCGGCACGGCGCCCTTGCCGAGCCGCTAGCCGTGGCCATGCACGCCGTGAACCGGGCCTCCGCCGTCCTCGGTAAGGACGGGCTATCCGGAAGGGATGTACTGGTGAACGGCGCTGGCCCCATCGGATCGCTGGTGATCGCGGCAGCCAAACATGCCGGCGCCCGTACCGTTGTCGCAGCGGATATCAGCGATGCTTCGCTTCGGGTGGCAGCGGCCATGGGCGCTGACGAGGTCCGCAACGTTGCAAACGACGGTTCACTGCCCGACGACGTGGAGTTGGTTTTCGAAGCATCCGGCGTTCCAGCGGTGCTCGGCTCAGTCCTGCGCGCCACAGCGCGCGGTGGCACCATCGTCCAAGTTGGCAATCTCCCCGGAGCTGCTGCGCAGGCTGCGCTGGGTGATCTGGTAACGCGTGAGATCACATGGATCGGTTCTTACCGTTTCGTCGATGAGATCACCGATGCACTCACGGCCATGTCCGAGGGGCTGGATATTTCCCCAGTTATGACCCACAGCTTCGGAATCGATCAAGCCGAAGAGGCCATGCGTGTCGCATCAGATCCCCGCTCCGGCAGCAGCAAAGTCATGCTGCACATGGGCTGACACCTTCCCCGTGATGCGGCCTGGGCAACCGGGCCGCATCACCCAGATTTCTCCGTCACATTCCGAACCACCCCTGAAGGACCATTGCTGTGAAGATCACCGACGCACGGGTTGTCGTCTCCTCGCCGGGACGGAACTACGTCACACTCGTCATTGAAACCGAGGACGGGCTGACCGGCATCGGCGACGCCACGCTGAACGGCCGTGAGCTCGCCGTCGCGGCCTACCTCACGGAGCATGTCTGTCCGCTCCTCGTTGGCCGCGACGCCCGTCGTATCGAGGACACCTGGCAGTACTTCTATAAGGGCGCTTACTGGCGCCGCGGCCCCGTGACCATGACGGCGATCGCCGCAATCGACGTCGCACTCTGGGACATCAAGGGCAAGGCCGCCGGCATGCCGGTGTACGAGCTGCTCGGCGGCGCAGCCCGTGAGGGCGTTATGGTTTACGGGCACGCGAGCGGCTCCACCTTGGATGACCTCAGCGCGGATTTCCAGCACCACTTGGACCTTGGTTACAAGGCCATTCGGGCACAGGCCGCCGTCCCGGGTCTGGACAAGACCTACGGCATCGCGCCCGTGGACGGCAAGCTTTACGAGCCGGCCAGCAGCAACGTTCCTCAGGAAGACGTCTGGGAAACCACGGCCTACCTGGACTTCGCGCCCAAGATGATGGCGCACGTCCGTGAGCAATTTGGCTACGGGGTGCACGTACTCCACGACGTCCATCACCGCCTGACGCCCATCGAGGCCGGCCGGCTGGGCGCCTCGCTGGAGCAGTACCGCCCGTTCTGGATCGAGGATCCGACGCCGGCCGAGGACCAGTCCGCGTTCCGGCTGATCCGCCAGCACACCACCACGCCGATCGCAGTGGGTGAGGTATTCAACTCCATCTGGGACTGCCAGCAGCTCATCACCGAACGCCTCATCGATTACATCCGCACCTCGGTTTCGCACGCCGGCGGCATCACCCACCTGCGCCGAATCTTCTCCCTTGCCGAGCTCTATGGAGTCCGTTCCGGGTCGCACGGAGCCGGAGACCTCTCCCCCGTATCGTTCGCAGCCGCGCTTCACGTTGACATGGGCATCCCCAACTTCGGCGTCCAGGAATACATGGGCCATCGCGATCCCGCCGGTGAGGTTTTCCAGACCTCCTACACATTCAACGACGGCTACATGCACCCAGGTGACAAGCCCGGACTGGGCGTGGAGTTTGATGAAGAAGCCGCAGCCAAGTACCCCTTCGATCCTAAGTACCTCCCCGTCAACCGCCGCCTCGACGGCTCCGTACATGACTGGTGAGGGGCGCTTGATGCATACACCAAGCCCTGTGGGCCATCCAGAGCCCTTCGATGTCGTCGTGATGGGTGAAGTTCTAGTGGAGGTTGCCACAGATGCTGCCTTCGGCCACGGCGTACCGGCTCAGCTGGGAATCTCCGGTGACGCGTTGAACGTGGCGGCATCAGCGGCCGCGGCGGGTGCTCGCGTTGGGTTGCTGGCAGTCCTCACGGATGACGAGCTCGGCCAAGCGATTGCGGCCCGAGTGGCGGAGCTCGGGATCTCCACGGAACTCCTGCGTTTCAGAAGGGGTCAGCAGGGTGTGTATTTGGTGCACTCCGACCCTCATGGCGAGCGCGAGTTCTCCTACGCCCGACGCGGCAGCGTGGGCTCCACGCTAAGTCCCGAGGACGTCCAGGAGGCGGTGATCTCAACAGCCGGAGCTGTGGTTGCCAGCGGCATCGCCTGTGCCATTTCGCCGGAGACGCGTGCCGCCGTCGTGAAAGCCGCACGTATGGCCAGGCGGTTTATCTATGACCCGAATTACCGGCCGCGTCTGACAAGCCAGGCCGACGCGGCGGCCGTACTCGCCGAACTTGCGCCCTACGCAACCCTCGTGACACCGTCCTACCCGGGTGAGACGCGCGCCCTCATCGGGGCAAACTCCCCCACGGACGCAGCGGCGAAGCTTCGTGCCTTGGGGGCTGCGTGGGTAGCCGTCACGTGCGGTGCGGACGGGATTCAGCTGGAAAGTGACGACGACGGCGGCTGGATCCACTCGGTCCCGGCGCCAGCTGTTGTGGACCAGACCGGCGCCGGAGACTCGTTCATCGGGACTACGGCGGCACGGCTGGTGCTCGGCGACAGGCTGGCGGATGCTGCTCGGCTGGGTGCCGCGGCTGCGTCACTCGTGGTGGGAGGCAAAGGCGGAACGGGCTTCATCCCGACGCTTGAGCAAACACGCGCCCATGCAGGGGTGGCGGCTGAACGGAATGGAGGCCTGCCATCGCACGCCTGAGCCTCGTCTCGCTCGCCGAGGCAGGTGCCTCACCCGCCATCGCGCGGCAGAATCTACGCAATGGCATCGTCCACCTGGGCCTCGGCGCGTTCGCCCGTGCCCACACAGCAGTCTTCACTGAGGACGCCATGCTCGCCTCTCGCGACATCACTTGGGGAATTGTCGGTGTGACGCAGCGTTCGGCTACTGTCGCCCGGCACTTGGCGCCGCAGAATGGCTTGTTTACAGTCTCCGAACGTGGTCAGGGATCGGCACCGGTAAGAGTCGTGTCCAGCATCACTGAAGCCATTTCCGGACGTGACAATCCCGAAGCAGTTGTCCAGCGAATCAGCCACCCGGATACCGCAATCATCACGCTCACCATCACGGAAAAGGGCTACCGTTTCGACCCGCAAACAGGCGGGCTGGACCTCAGCGACGAACTCGTGATGGCGGACCTCAACGGCTCGGCCCCGCTTACCGCCGTCGGGCAGTTGACGCGCGGACTGCAGCGCCGGGCAGCCAGGGATGCTGGCCCCATCACCGTGGTCTCCTGCGACAACCTCCCTGCCAACGGTGAGCTGACAAAGCGGCTTGTCCTTGACTTTGCCGCCGCCCTGCCAGCCGAGGAGTCAGGTCCGCTGACCGCGTGGATCGAGGCAAACACGGCCTTTCCGAGCACCATGGTGGACCGGATGGTCCCGGCTACCACTGCTGATGATCTTCAGGAAGTAGAGCAGGAACTCGGGTTGCGCGACGAAGCGGCAGTCGTCGCGGAGCCGTTTATGCAGTGGGTCATCGAGGACAATTTCGCCGAGCGTCGCCCGCGGTGGGAGGACGCGGGCGCCGTGTTCACGGCGGATGTAGCGCCGTGGGAGGCCGCCAAGCTCCGGCTGCTCAATGCAAGCCATTCGTTGCTGGCCTACCTCGGCCTTGCGTCCGGCAAGGAAACCATCGCTGAGGCAGTATCCGACGACGCGTTTCGTGCGGCGTGCGCAGGGCTCATGCTGGACGACGTCCTCCCGGTCATGGACCTTCCGGATGGACTGAACGGCAAGGCCTACTGCGCACAAATCCTGGAGCGCTTTGGCAACTCGGCCCTCGGGCACACCACCGCCAAAGTGGGCAGTGATGGCTCACAGAAGATCGGGCTTCGGCTGCTCACCACAGTGCGGGACAACCTCGACGCCGGACGCGAACCACGCTGGGCGGCCCTCGCCGTCGCCGCGTGGATGCGGCACGTCGCCACGACGGCGGCCGATCGCCTGGACGATCCACTGACGGAGGCCCTGCATGCAGCTTTGCCAGCACCGGGTAACCGTACAGCCGATATGGTGGTGCCTACGCTCCTGGGCGTCCGTAATGTGTTCGACAAGTCGCTCGCGGAAGACGAACGTTTCATTACCCTCCTCAAGCATTGGTACGGCATCATCGAGAACGGGCCCGATGGCCTGAGAAAAGAGATCCTCCATGGCTGACGCCAGCTCCATAATGCAGGTCTCACCGGTCATTCCGGTGGTCACCATCGACGATCCCGCGGACGCGGTCCCTGTTGCGAGTGCCCTCGCCGAGGGTGGCGTGCCTGTCATCGAGCTGACGTTGCGAACCGCCAGTGCGCTCGAATCACTGGCGCGGATCGCTGCCGCACTGCCGGACATGCTGGTGGGTGCAGGAACGGTGCTCGCTCCCCGTCAGGCTGAAGCCGCCGTTGAAGCGGGCGCGCGGTTCCTCGTGAGTCCGGGCGTCACTCCCAACTTGCTGGACTACATGCTGTCGACTGGCGTCCCAGTGCTGCCGGGCGTTGCCACTGTGGGCGAGGTGATGGGCGTGCTTGAACGTGGACTGACCGCAATGAAGTTCTTCCCAGCTGGGCCTGCCGGTGGCCCGGAGTACCTCGCGGCTATCGCGGCACCTATTCCTTACGTGAAGTTCTGCCCTACGGGTGGAGTCAGCCTCGCAACCGCACCGGACTATCTGGCGCTGCCGAATGTTGCGTGCGTCGGCGGAAGCTGGCTCACACCCAAAGCCGCCATCGAGGCCAAGGACTGGGGACGGATCACCGAACTTGCACGTGGTGCTGCGGAACTTGCCCGGGCCTGATGGAAGCTATGCCTGCAGGATCACAGCGGCGGTTCCATTTTTGGCGGTGGGGTCCTGCAGCTAAATAGCTCCTGCGGGCCGGTCAGCCTGGCGATCAACACTGTCAGTGCCCGCGACGACTTCGGGACCGGTTCGAAATGATGGATCGACCGCGCTCCGACGGACCAGATCCGCCTGACGCCGAGTACGTGGTCGTTTTCATCGGTGACAACCAGCGGCGGGCTCCCCTGCCCGGACACGGGCCTCCGCTTCCAGCAGAGGCTGACTACAGTCATGTGCTCCCAGAATTCCACGGCGGTGATAAAGAACTCGCGTCCGTCATCATCACGGAATAGCCCGGATTGCGGGACATAAACTCCCCGCAAGTCGAAGTCCGGGCGACCCGGGACTGCGGCTGGCTGACGTCCTGTGTCGGCAGGTTGTTGTGGATTGAGATCTGGTTGGGAGGTCACGGTGGTCTTCCGATGAAATTGTGAACGGTCCCCTGCTTGAACCGTCGCCCGGATAAGCACTCCGGTTTATCCAATTTAGTCCCGACTGAGAGTCTCGGGAAGGGGACCGCGGACACGTGCCCATGGGTCCCCTTCCGTGCGTTCCTTCTAGGCCTGGCTGATGACGAGGTCCGGGTCGGCCTTGCGAACAGCGGGAACGGCCTCTTCCGGAACCATCCGGACCGTCCGCCCGGCGGAAAGGAGAGGCGCGAAAAACGCGGCGAGTTCCGCCGTCGCGGTTAACGGCAGCACATTGGCAACATACTGGTCCGGACGGACCACCACGACGGCGCCGCTGCGGTCGATTCCGCGCAGTTCGAAGATGTCTGCGGCAGGGTCCGTGGCGTAGACCTTCTCCAGGTACGTGAGCTTGAACGGCCCAACCTCCGGCTTGAAGGCCTGCGGCACGGCTCCAATGTCCACGTTCCGGTGGTCCTGCTGGTAGATCACTTTCACGTCGAACCATGCGTCGCGATCGAGGCCCTCCGGCGTTGCCGCAAGCGGTGAATCCGGGGCATTCGAAAGCCACTCGGCAAAATCCGCAACCCCGGACGGCTCACCGGCTGAAGGGGCGTCAGCAAAGACATAGATCCTCCACCGGCCGTCAGCCGTCGCCTGATGCCCGAGCTGCAGCGGATTGGTATCGCAAACTCGCACCACGGGCGCGGACTTGAAGCGCTTGCCAACATTGAACCCGGTGGCCAGCCCCGGCTGCGAAGCGTCTCCAATAATCAAAGACGGCGCATATTGCGTCATAAACCCAGCAGGGAACTCCGCCGTCCGCACGTAAAAGTCCTCCAACTCTGTGGGGTCATCGAATTCCTCAGGCTTTTTGGCCATCAGCGACGACCATTCCTTGTCGAAATCGATGAGGTTCTTCGCAATGACCTGGCGCTCCACCGAGTAAGTCGACAGGAGGCTTTCCGGGCTTCGGCCCTCGAGTACATGGCCCAGCTTCCATCCCAGGTTGAAGCCGTCCTGCATGGAAACATTCATGCCCTGCCCTGCCTTGGCACTGTGCGTATGACAGGCGTCGCCGGTGATGAACACGCGGGGAGTCCGCAGGCCCCGCTCGTCCGGCAGGACGTCGTCGAACCGGTCCGTGAGTCGGTGGCCCACCTCGTACACACTGTTCCACGCCACGTTGCGCACATCGAGTGTGTAAGGGTGAAGGATCTCGTTCGCCTTGGCGATGACCTGCTCGATGGTGGTGCTGCGGATAGCGCCCTGGCTGTCAGGAGCCACCTCGCCGAGGTCCACATACATCCGGAACAGGTGGCCTCCTTCGCGCGGGATCAGGAGGATGCTGCCGCCGGTGCCGGACTGGATGGCGCACTTGGTTCGGATGTCCGGAAAGTCCGTCTCGGCCAGGACATCCATAACGCCCCAAGCGTGGTTGGCCTGATCGCCGGCCAGCGTGCAGCCGATCGACTGCCGCACCTTGCTGCGAGCGCCGTCCGCGCCCACAACGTACTTGGCGCGGACAACACGCTCCTGGCCTTCCTCCGGACCGGCGGTGTGGACAAGGGTCACGATCACCGGGTACTCCCCTTGGTCCGTGACCTCGAGTCCGCGGAACTCGTAGCCGTAGTCGGGCTTCATCCGGGCGGGCGAGTTGGCCATGAACTCGGCGAAATAGTCCAGGACGCGGGCCTGGTTGACGATGAGGTGCGGGAACTCACTGATGCCCATTTCGTCGTCGACCGCCCGGGCCGCCCGGACGATCCGGGACGGGTCGTCCGGGTCCGGCTTCCAGAAGGCCATCTCCGTGATGCGGTATGCCTCGGCGATGATCCGGTCTGCGAAGCCAAAGGCCTGGAAGGTCTCGACGCTGCGGGCCTGGATGCCGTCTGCCTGGCCGACGGCGAGCCTTCCGGGGCGACGCTCCACGATGCGGGTGGTGATGCCGGGGAACTGGGACAACTGCGCGGCCGTGATCATCCCGGCCGGGCCCGTTCCTACGATCAGGACATCAACCTCGTCGGGAAGCTCCTCGGGACGGTTGATTCCGACGCCGGCAGCCGGCTGGACGCGCGGGTTGCCGGAGACGTAACCATGGTGGTGGAAATGCATGGGCTTTCCTTACTTCGTTGTGGGGAGCTAGTGGTGGGTGTCGGCGCTGTGTTCGCGGACGTACTCTGCGTGCGCTTCGGCAACGTGCAGGTCGATGCCTTTTGTCTCCTTGACCAGGGAGACCCCAATGAGCGAGACCACTGCGGCGATCGCGATGTAAATCCCGATGGTCCAGGAGGCCTTGAACTCGTTCATGAGCATTTCCGCGATGGTCGGCGCGAACGCGCCGCCGAGGATCGCGCCCATGGCGTAACCAATGGAGACGCCGGAGTACCGCACCTTGGCGGGGAACATCTCCGCGTACAGTGCCGATTGCGGTCCGTAGCTCAGGCCGAGGCCGAGGGTCATGACGAACAGCGCCACGAAGTACCAAAGGATGTTGCGCGTATCGATGAGGAACCACATCGGCACGGCCCACAGAGCGAGGAACGCGTAACCGAGCTGGAAGGTACGTACGCGCCCGATCCTGTCTGAGAGCGCGCCGCCCCACAAGGTGAAGACGAGCCAACCGAAGGACGCCAGCGTGGTCGCGAGGAGCACGGTCGCTTGATCCATCTTGAGCGCCTTGACGGCGTACGTGGAGAAGTAGGCAATGAGCAGGTAGCCGGCAGCATTGTTCGCGATGAAGATGACCGCGGTCAGGACCACCTGCTTGACGTTGTAGCGGAACAGCTGGCCCAGCGGCGCGGACGATTCCTTGCGCCGTTCGAGGAGCTGCAGGAAGACCGGGCTCTCCTCCACTGCGCGGCGGATGAGGTAGCCGACCAGGATCAGGACGATCGAAAACAGGAACGGGATCCGCCAACCCCACTGGCTGAATGCCGGGCCCATGACGGTCGTGAGGACCCACAGGGTGAAGGTCGCGAGGATCATGCCCACGGGCACACCGATCTGCGGATAGGCACCGAAGTAGCCTCGACGGTTCCGGGGTGCGTGCTCTACCGCCATGAGAGCCGCGCCGCCCCATTCGCCGCCGGCAGAGAATCCCTGCAGGACGCGGAGCAGGATGAGCAGGACCGGTGCCACGACGCCAACCGTGTCGTAGGTCGGGAGGACACCGATCAGGGACGTGGACAGGCCCATAAGGATGAGCGTGAACACCAGAACCTTCTTGCGCCCCAACCGGTCACCCAAATGGCCCGCGACGATTGCTCCGAGCGGGCGGAAAAGGAACGAAATGCCGATCGTCGCGAAGGACAGAACCTGCGCCAGGCCGGGGTTGTCCTTGGCGACGGGGGCGAGGAACAAAGGGGCAAGTACGACGCCGGCCGCCTGGGCGTAGATGAAGAAGTCGTACCACTCGATGCTGGTGCCGACGAGCGTCCCAGCCAGGACCCGGCGCGCTTCTTTGGCATCGCCGGAGATGGGTTGTTGCGCCGTGTTGGCTGCCTGGGTCATTTCGAACTCCGTTGTTCTGGGGTGTTCTGGGGGTTGTTCGGGGGTTGTTCTGAGGGCGGGGGTCCCGGCCGGGCTCCGCGCCAGAAAGCTTGAAGGACTGGATGGATCGGAATGGATGGATCGCCCTCTTGTTCGATAATAGAATTTGAGATTCTAATAAAGAACACACGTTAAATGTAGGGGACTGTGTCCTGCAGCACAAGCTGTTCATTCAGCCCTGCCGTTGTAGGGGCTGGCAGAGAGATCTAAACTCTTTGTGCCGCGCCATTTGCCACGACGCAGCGACGGCACCAGAAAAGGTCACGGGACACCATGGTCAAGAACCCATTCGCTCACCGGCACGAGTCACGCGACGCCGGCAAACCCCGTCATCAGCATTTTGGTGAGTGGCTAAAACGTGAGGACGCTGGCGTCACGGGAGGTGCGAGCAGCCTGTTCTGGTCCCACCACGACCAGCCCCTTGCCCCACAAAGAACTTGTATCCAGGGTCACGAGGTCGCTCCCGGCGAGGTGGTCTGCTCCCACGGCCACCCAGTCGGCTAATTAGCGCGAAGGCCTGCTACCGCCATCGGATTACGAAGCCAGCCATGCGGGCTAGTGACGACCAAATCCTGGCCCTGTTTGTGTCGATAAGTCCGTGGGCTAACCGCTGATGGCTCCGCCGTCACAAGGGTCGTGACGGCCGCCAGCCACAACTCGGTTAGTAGCTGCTGGCCGGGCGGTCGGCGTCGGTTTTGATGTAGGTGTCGGCCAGTTTTTCCGTCGCGCGGGCCAGTAGGGCGACGTCGGCACCGACCAGCACAAACGATGCTCCGGCGTCGATATAGGCACGGGCAGTGGCCTCGTTGAAGGCGTTGACGCCCGCCGGTTTGCCCGCCGAATGGGCGGCGGCAATGCAGCGTTCGACGGCGGCACGCACCTCGGGGTGCTCCTGCTCGCCGAGGTAGCCCATTGACGCGGCGAGGTCCGACGGGCCCACGAAGACGGCGTCGACGCCGTCGACCGCGAGGATTTCCTCCACGGCCTCAACGGCCGCCGTCGACTCGATCTGCACGGTGACGCTGACCGTATCGGAGGCGCGGGCGAGGTAGTCCGGGATCCGGTTCCAGCGCGAGGCGCGGGCAAGGGATGAGCCGACACCGCGGACGCCGTGCGGCGGGTACCGCACTGCGGCGACTGCGGCCTGGGCTTCCAAGCGGGAATTCACCATGGGAATCAACAGGTTCTGGGCGCCGAGGTCCAGATACTGCTTGATCAACACTGTGTCGTTGAACGGCGGCCGGACCATCACGTCAACTGGGTAGCCGTGCACCGCCTGCAGCTGCGCGAGGATCGATTCAAGCCCGTTGGGGCTGTGTTCGGCGTCGATAAGAATCCAGTCCAAGCCGGCCCCGGCGCAGAGCTCAGCGATCAGCGGGCTGCCGGAGCACACCCACATCCCGGCGAGGGGCCGGTCCGCTGCCGCCAGGGCCTGCTTGAACGTGCGTTCCGGGTCTACTCGAATCGGCATGTGATGACTCCCAGCGGTCCGTAGTCGGCGTGCACGGTATCCCCTTTGTACACCCACATCGGACGAGTGAAGGAGCCTGCCAGGATGATATCGCCGGCTTTCAGGGAGTCCCCGTGGGCCGCAATCTTGTTGGCAAGCCAGTGCACGCCGTTGGCCGGATGGTCCAGCACACCGGCGGCAACACCGGTTTCCTCCACGGTTTGGTTCTTGTAGAGGATCGCCGAAACCCAGCGAAGGTCGACGGCGTCGGGCCGCACCGGACGGCCGCCCACCACCATGGCGCCCATCGCCGCGTTGTCGGCAATGGTGTCCACGATGGTCCGGCCCTCCATTTCGATCCGGGAATCCAGGATCTCGAGGGCCGGAACCACGTAGTCGGTGGCGTTCAGGACATCCATGAGACCCACGCCCGGGCCCTTCAGGCCTTCCTTGAGCACGAACGCCAGCTCCACCTCAACCCGTGGGTGGGTGTACCGGTCCCACTGCACGGAGCAGCCGGTTTCCAGCACCATGTCGTCGAAGATCGCGCCGTAGTCTGGCTCAGTGATTCCGGTAGCGGCCTGCATCGCCTTGGACGTGAGCCCGATCTTGCGGCCCACCAGCGTCCGCCCGGCTTCCTCGTTCCGGCGGCGCCACAGCTGCTGCACCGCGTACGAATCCTCCACGGTCATCTCCGGATACCGGACGGTCAGGCGCGGGACGGGTTTGCGGTTCCGTCCCGCTTCCACGAGTTCGTCCGCGATGGCCTCGATGGTTTTCGCGTCCAACATCGTCTTAGACCTGGGCGCCGAGCTTGAAACCCTCGACGGCGGCAGCCTCACCGCTGTCTTCTGGCTTGCGCGTGTAGCTGAAACCGTCCGCGCCCACGGTGACGGCCATTTCGGACGATTCCGTGCGCTCGATCACCGGTTGCGGGTTGCCGTCCAGATCCAGGACTAGTGAGGCTTCCGTGTACCAGGACGGGACCACGGGGTTGCCCCACCAGTCACGGCGCTGGTTGTCGTGCACGTCCCACGTGACGGTCGGGTTGTCCGGGTCGCCGGTGTAGTAGTCCTGGGTGTAGATCTCGATGCGGTGCCCGTCCGGGTCCAGGATGTAGAGGTAGAAGGCGTTGGACACGCCGTGCCGGCCGGGGCCGCGCTCGATCCGGTCGGAGATGCGCAGGGCACCCATCTTGTCGCAGATCTGGATGATGTTGTGCTTCTCATGCGTGGAGAACGCGATGTGGTGGAGGCGGGGTCCGTTGCCACCGGTGAGTGCAGTGTCGTGCACAGTCTGCTTGCGGTGCATCCAGGCTGCGTAGGTGACGCCATCGGAGTCCTTGATGTCCTCGGAGACGCGGAAGCCCAGGTCCTCCAGGTACTTGCGGCCGCGCGGGACGTCCGGGGTGACCTGGTTGAAGTGGTCAAGGCGGACCAGTTCCCCGGCGGAGTACAGATCGTAGCGCTGGGTGAGGCGCTCAACGTGCTCCACCTCGTAGAAGAACTCGTACGGGAACCCCAGCGGGTCCTCGACGCGCACGGAGTCGCCCACGCCCTTGGTGAAGCCTTCCTTGCGGCGTTCCACCCGGCAGCCGAGTTCCTTGTAGTACGCCTCTGCAGCATCCACGTCCTCTGGGGTGCGGACGCGGTAGGCGAACGCGGCGGCCGCGGCAACGGGACCCTTGCGGAGTACCAGGTTGTGGTGGATGAACTCCTCGAAGGAGCGCAGGTAAATAGTGTTCTCGTCCTCTTCGGTCACATGCAGGCCCAGCAGGTCCACGTAGAACGCGCGGGACTTGGCCAGGTCCGTGACCACGAGTTCAAGGTAGGCGCAGCGGACAATGTCCGGAGCCGGCACGGAAGGCTTGGGAATGACGTTGTTGGATGAGGCTTGGGCGTTCATGGGGTTTCTCTCTTCGTTGAAAGGGTTTGGGGAAGATTTAGCTGTCGCTGGTTTCGGCTGCATCCTTGACGTTGCCGAACTTAGGCGAGTGGGCCTCGTTGAGGGTGATCTGCACCGATTGCTGAGTGGTGTAGAAGTCGACCGACCGGTAGCCGCCTTCGCGCCCCAGGCCGGAGGCCTTAACGCCGCCGAACGGCGTGCGCAGGTCGCGGACGTTGTTGGAGTTGAGCCACACCATGCCGGACTCAATGGCGTGTGCAAAGTTGTGCGCGCGCTTTAGGTTGGTGGTCCATACGTATGCGGCAAGGCCGTATTTCGTGTTGTTCGCGAGCTCGAGTGCTTCTTCGTCGGTGTCGAAGGAGGTGATCGCGACAACGGGTCCGAAGATCTCCTCCTGGAAGATCCGTGCGTCGGGTGCAACGTCAGCGAAGACTGTGGGTGCAATGTAGTTGCCCGTGGGGAAGCCCTCGGCGCGGCCGCCGCCGGCAAGGAGGCGACCCTCAGTCTTGCCGATTTCGATGTAACTCATGACCTTGTCGAAGTGGTTCGGGTGCACGAGGGAGCCGACCTCAGTGCCGGGGTCGCTCGGAATGCCAACCACGATGTTCTTCGCGCGCTCGGCGAAGCGCGTCACGAAGTCGTCGTAGATGTCGCGGTGCACCAGGACACGGCTGCCGGCAGTGCAACGCTCACCGTTCAGGCTGAACACGCCAAAGACCGTGGCGTCGAGGGCGGCCTCGATGTCGGCGTCGGCGAAGACAACGGCTGGGCTCTTACCGCCGAGTTCGAGCGAGAGGCTTTTGAACTGCGGGGCCGCTGCGGTCGAGATGGTGGCACCGGTGGAGCTGTCACCGGTGAATGAGATGATCGGAACGTCGGGGTGCTTGACGAGGTAGTCGCCCGCAACGCTGCCGGACCCGAAGATCAGATTGAAAACACCGTCAGGCAAGCCTGCCTCGCGGAAGATTTCAGGCCAGAGCACAGCGGAGAGCGGGGTGTAGCTGGCCGGCTTCATGACGACGGTGTTGCCTGTCGCTATTGCCGGGGCCAGCTTCCACGACTCCTGCATAAAGGGGACGTTCCACGGCGTGATGAGGGCGGCGACGCCGATCGGCTTGCGATTCACGTAGTTGAGCTGGCGGCCGGGCACCTTGAACGCGTTGTCCTCTTGGGAAACGATGAGGTCGGCAAAGAAGCGGAAGTTCTCGGCAGCGCGGCGGGCCTGCCCCTTGGCCTGGGTGATGGGGAGGCCGGAGTCGAAGCTCTCGAGAAGGGCGAGTTCGTCATCGCGGGACTCGACGATATCGGCGATCTTGTGCAGCACGCGCGAGCGTTCGCGCGGCAGCATCTTTGACCACGGGCCTTCCTTGAAAGCACGCTTGGCCGCCGCGACAGCTAGGTCGACGTCTTCTGTCTGCGCGGCTGCAGCCGTGGCGTAATTCTGGTTGGACACCGGGTCGAGGACATCAAAAGTCTTCCCGCTGATCGAGTCAACGAATTTGCCATCGATGAAGTGCTGGATATGCGTGGGCAGATTTTCAGGAACGTAGTGCTTGGTGGTTTCTACTGAGGTCGTCATCGCTGAAGTCCTAACTTGTAATTGGTAGTTGGTCTGGCTTTAGTGCTTGGTTTGGGCCAGATAGGCATCAAGGGTGGCGCTGCGGTGGCGCCGGGCCGCTTTCTCGATCTCGTCAGCGTCAGCGTTGTTCTCGATGAGCTGCAACAGTGCTTCGTGTTCTTCAACGGACTCTTTGGCACGGCCGGGAACAAAACGGAACGTAGAAGACCGCAGCGAGGCGAGCCGGTTCCAGCCACGATGCACGAGGTCCAGGATGTGCGGATTGGGGCAGTGCTCGAACAAGACGCTGTGGAAGTCCTGGTTCAGCTGCGTAAACCGGACGGGGTCGAAGTGCTCCAAGCACTCACGCATCTCCTGGTTCACGGCACGTGCCCGCGCGATGTCGGCACCACCGATCAGCGGGGCCGACAGGGCGGTGGCCGCGCCCTCCACGATGCTCAACGTCTGCATGGTGTAGAGGTACTCGGTGGGGTCGATCCCGGACACGGTGGCACCGACGTTCCGTTCGAATTTCACCAAGCCCTCGGCTTCGAGCCGCCGAATCGCTTCACGCACCGGCACCACGCTGAAGCCCAGGTCCTCAGCGATTTTCGCGAGCACCAGCCGGTAGCCGGGAGTGTAGGTCCCCTCCACAATTCGCGCTTTAACGGCCGCGTAGGCCTGCTCGGATTTGCTGCCGGCCTTAATCTCGACGGCGGTTTCAGTCACCTTCGGTCTCCTTCCGGGTTGCTTCCCACTCCTGATACCGGGCCCGCCACGTGGCATTCATGGGGTACAGGCCGTCAACGCTGTTGCCCTGCTGGACCATCTCGAAGATGAACGCCTCTTCCTTTTCCTGCTGGATGCATTCATCCACCAGTTCCTCGGCGATGATCGGTGGGATCACCAGGATGCCGTCGGCGTCGGCCACAATGATGTCCCCCGGCTGCACTGTGGTGCCGCCGCAGGCAATAGTGATGTCTGTGTCCCACGGGATATGCCGGCGGCCCAGCACGGCGGGGTGCGGGTTGGCGTAGTACGTGGGCAAGTCGAGGTTCGCGACAGCCGTGAAATCGCGGACCCCGCCGTCGGTGATGATGGCCGCGGCGCCGCGAACCTGGGCGCGCAGGGCCAGGATGTCACCGACAGTGCCGGTGCCTTTCTCCCCGCGCGCCTCCATCACCAGGATCTCGCCCTCGTTCACGGAATCGATGGCGCGCTTCTGGGCATTGAATCCGCCGCCGTGCGTCTTGAACAGGTCTTCGCGGTTGGGCACATAACGCAGCGTCCTGGCCAACCCGACAACGCGGCGATCCGGACGGGTAGCCTCCAGGCCGTCGATGCTCACATTGTTCAGGCCGCGCTTGCGCATCTGCGAAGAAAGAGTGGCCGTGGCGACGCTTTCGAGCTTCTTCTTCAGTTCCGGCGCAAGCCCAGGGGTCTTGGTAGCAGGCAGGCCAGCCGCCTCACGCGAGCCCCAGGCCTCTTCCCGCTGCGTGTCGTCAACCTTCGGCCGGGCACCAAAGTCGGCGAACGGCGTCGAACCTTCCGTCACTTTGGTGACCAAGCGGCCGGTGCTGACGGCGCCGGCGCTGACTTCAACCTCGACGACGTCACCTGGGTTGGCGACGGACGCACCGGCCGGGGTGCCGGTCAGGATGATGTCGCCATCCTCGAGCGTGAGCAGTTGCGAGAGGTCGGCGACGAGCTGGGGGAACGGGAAGAGCAGGTCTTCGGTGGTGTCGTCCTGGACCACTACGCCGTTGTGCCAGGTGCGGATCCGCAGCTTGGCTGGGTCGACGGCGTCCGCGCGGATAAGTCCGGGTCCCACAGGAGTGAAGCCGTCGCCGCCCTTGGAACGGAGGTTGGAGCCCTTGTCCGCATAGCGAAGGTCGTAGACGCCCAGATCATTGCTGGCAGTGATCCATTCGACGTGGCTCCACGCATCTTCGAGGCTCACGCGCCGGGCAGGCTTGCCGATGATCAACGCGACTTCGCCCTCGTAGCCAAGCAATTCGCATCCTGCCGGACGTTCCACGGTGCCCGGCGCATCCTGGGACCCGAGGGCCAGGGACGAAGCCGGCTTGAGGAAATACGACGGCAGCTCCGGGGTCCTTCCCCGCTGTGCCGCCCGGCTGGGGTAGTTGATGTGCACTGCGATGACTTTGCGCGCGCGGTCCAGGCATTCCTGGCTGAGTTGGTCTGGGTTGCCTTGGGAAGTCTTGCCCGGCCCGGCGTTCAACTGCCCGGCGTTCAACTGCCCGGCGTTCGACTGCCCGGCGTTCGACTGCACCGCGTTCGACTGCTCGGTCACAGCGCCTCCACTTCATCGAGTACGAAATCGTATACGATAACTATGGACCGGCTTCGCAGGATCCGTCAAGCATTTTTCTCCCGATGCCCGCCTTGCAGGGCCTGGTCCGTGCCCGATGGGTTTAGCGTGGAGACATGACGCCAAACTTCAGGTATGACGTGGAGATCCTGCATCTGCTGGTCTCGCCGGCGCATGCCTACTTTGGCCGGACCCGGGACGGCGCTGCCGATGTGCCCACCACGGACGCGGAGAAGGTAGAGGTTGTGGCAGGCAAGGGGATCGTCGGGGATCGCTTCTTCGGCAAGGCAGCCCACATGGACGCCGCCATCACGCTGATTGCAGTGGAAGCCCTCGAAGCCATGGCCGCGGAGCTCGGTGTCGAGCCCTTCAATCCCCTCCTGACCAGGCGAAACGTTGTCATCAGGGGTGCCCAACTGGCTCCATTGCTGGGACAGGAGTTCGCCATCGAATCGCAGGGATCGGTAGTTCGACTCAAAGGCGGACGACCCGCACATCCATGCGCCTGGATGGATCAGATGCTGGCGCCAGGAGCACACGCGGCCATGCGGGGACGGGGCGGGATGCGATGCCAGGCCTTGTCCGACGGCCTGCTTCACCGCGGAAGTGCCGTACTGCTCAGCCCGGTGCCCCTGGACCCTGATCGGGCAGGGACACCTAGTGTCCTCCGCCCGAGCCGCCTACCGTAGCTGAAACAAGAATCTCAGCCCAAGCCACGATGCGCCGCCCACATCCCGCCTGCCCGAGTGGCAGCCTGGGCGATGAGTTCAGCCAGTTCGGGCCGGTCGGGGACGCGGAACGAGACGTACGTTCCACGACCACCCGCCACAGGCTTGCCATACGCCTTCGCCGCGAGGTGACCATCCGGAAGCAACCGGACGTTGAGCGTGGTCAGCCTGAAGACCTCGCCTCGTCGGGTATCCATCCAGCGGAGCGGCTCAGGGATGGTGACATTGATGGCCAGAGCGCTTACTTCCAAGTCTTCGCTGCTCATGGACGCATGATCCCACAGCTACCGACCCAGTAGCCTCACGTGGTCCGGATTCAGCTCCGAGATCCTGCTGACCCCCAGCAGCGCCATGGTGCGGGCCATGTCCTTCTCCAGAATCTGGATGGCCCTGTCCACGCCAGCCCGGCCGCCGGCCATCAGGCCGTAGAGGTAGGCGCGGCCGATCAGGGTGAAGTCCGCACCGAGGGCAAGCGCGGCAACAATGTCCGCACCGCTCATGATGCCCGTGTCCAGCATGATTGCAGCTTTGCTGTTGGCCGCCTTCAACGCCGCGGAAACCTCGGGCAGCAAGTGGAGCGGGATCGGCGCGCGATCCAGTTGGCGTCCGCCATGGTTGGACAGCACAATGCCGTCCGCCCCATGGTCTACAACCTTGCGGGCATCGTCCACCGTCTGGATTCCCTTGACCACCAGGTTCCCCTTCCAGGTGTCCCGCAGCCAGTCCAGGTCGTCGAAGGTCAGGGTGGGATCGAACATGGAGTTGATCAGTTCCGCCACCGTGCCTGAGTACCGGGACAGGGAAGCAAACGTCAGTGGCTCATGCGTGAGGAAGTTGATCCACCATGCGGGCCGGTAGGAGGCATCCAGCACGGTCTTCAGCGTGAGTGCCGGCGGGATAGTCAAGCCATTGCGAACGTCGCGCAGGCGTGCCCCCGCCACCGCGGTATCAACAGTCACCATCAACGTATCGTTGCCGGCCTTGGCTGCGCGCTCGATCAGTTCGAGGGATCGCTCGCGGTCAGTCCAGAGGTACAGCTGGAACCAGTTGCGGCCTGCGGGCGCTGCCGCGGCAACGTCTTCGATGGACGCCGTGCCCATCGTTGACAAGGTATAGGGGATGCCAGCAGCCTCAGCCGCCTGGGAGCCCGCGTATTCCCCTTCCGACTGCATCATCCGCGTAAAGCCGGTGGGCGCGATTCCCACGGGCAGCCTCGACTCCTGGCCCAAAATCTCGGTGCTGAGGTCGATGCTGGAGACGTCCCGAAGGATGCCCGGACGGAATTCGATGTCCTGGAAGGCTTCCCGGGCTCGACGCAGCGTGAGCTCCGATTCCGCCGCCCCGTCCGTGTAGTCGAATGGAGCCTTGGGTGTCCTCCGCTTGGCAATGTCACGAAGTTCCCAGATGGTGCTTGCCCGATTGAGCCGCGCAGCCTTGCTGAATTCGGGCTTCTTGAACTGCATCAACGGCGCAAGATCGGAGTATCTGGGGACGCGCCGCCGGAGTGCCGGAGGCAGCTTCCGCGGTGAAAGTCCGACGGCGGGAGTCGCCAAAGTGCTCGGTTCAACGGTGTGCGTCATTGCTTTCTCCAGCTCCTGTGGACTACGCATGGGTGTGGATCCGCCTTAGCGGAAGTGTGGTCTGACCACACTCTAATCCATGTGGTCAGACCACAGCAAGGTACTATTTCCCCATGCGTGCACATCAGCTGGTCCTCGAATGGGTGGAGGCCCAACTCTCCAGCGGCAAATTGGTCCTTGGAGGAAGGCTCCCGGCCGAGCGCGCCCTGGCGGAGCAGCTGGGCGTGTCCCGCACCTCGGTCCGTGAGGCTGTGCGGATCCTCGAAGCCATGGGCGTCGTTCGTGCGGGAGTCGGGTCCGGCCCGGATGCCGGGACGGTAGTCATCGCTGAACCGACGGCGGCCCTCGCCTCCGCGATCCGGCTTCACATGGCAACGCAACACCTCCCCGTAGCGGACGTGGTCCAGACCCGAGTTCTGCTGGAATCATGGGCCGCCGCACACGCTCAGCCGGATTCACCTGGCCTGGCGGAGGCGGAAGAGTTGCTGGAGGGAATGCGCGCCACGGCGGACACGGGAGCCTTCCTTGACCTTGATGTCCGCTTCCACCTTGCCCTGGCTAAAGCGGCTGACAACGTGGTGGTAAGTGCAATGCTGGCTTCGCTCCGCGAGGCCATCCAAGTCTACACCGCGAACGTCATGTCCAGACTGCCAAGTTGGGAGTCTGCATTGGCCCGGCTCCGCACCGAACACGAAGAAATTCTCAAAGCCATTGGGAATGGCCACGCCGAACTTGCTTCGCGTCTTATTGCCGAGCATATCGAGGGGTATTACGCGCAGAGCGCCCCGGAAAACACGCCGGAAAACACGCGGCAGTAAATGCAAAATACCGCCGCAAGAATGTTGCGGCGGCATTTTGCAGTTTCAGTTATTGGGCGGATTATGCCAGCTCGCCGCAGGCTAGCCAGCCTGCGGTACAGCTTCCCTGGCAAATTCGCCGGCGAGGCTGAGGGTAAACACATTCGGTCCGCTGCGGGTTACTTTGACCTGGTCCTTGGGGGCGTTTGCCTTGGTGGAAATGTCATGAATTGCGGCATCCAGCGTGTGGTTCATCGTGGAGCGGTCCCAGATTTTCAGGGTCATAGAGTGTGATTCAAAGATCATGCGTCATTGCTTTCTTTGATTATTGAGAATCGTGTAGCCACTTCGTCTCTGAGGCAGCCGCCGTCGAGTCTATCCAAGGCCCACAGAAAGTGGGCAGGAATGTGATGGACAAAACACAATTGACATGATTCCACTCGTGGCCGCAGACGCCAGCCGAACCAGGCGAGGCGACACTTGCCGCGGTGGAGCGCACCGCCGTCGACCGTCCCCCGCAGTAATCCCGGCGCCCGATCTGCGGACGGCGTCGAAGTCGCGGCGCAACTTCTGAAAGAATCAAAAGACCGACGGCGGTGCCAACCTGGCCGCTGAGCCGCTCGGGTAGTGGAAATTCAGGAAGTTGGGACACGCCATGGGCCGCAGGACTCTCGTCGACGACGTCGTCGATGCCCTGCTGGACGACATCCTTGCCGGGCGGCTCAAGCCCCACGACGCCATCCCCACCGAGCTCGAACTCGCGGCCCGGAACGACGTCAGCAGGCTCACAGTGCGTGAGGCCCTCAAGGCTCTTCGAGCGCAAAACATCCTGTATGTGAAGGCTGGTCGGGGCACGTTCGTCAATCCCACGGACAACTGGACCGGACTGGACGCAATCCTCCGTGCGGCTGCCCACGGCAATGGCGCGGACGAGGTGGCCGTAGGCCTTATCGAGATGCGCCGCATGGTGGAAACGGGTGCGGCGGGACTAGCGGCCAGGCGCCACACCGATGAGGACGTCGAGCGCATGCGGCAGGCCGTGCAGGACATGGAGCATTTCCACTCCTCCGGAGACCTCGAGGGATTCGTCGCGGCGGACATCGATTTCCACGACGCCATCCTCAAAGCCTCAGGGAACCCGTTCGTCAGGGCGTTGTTCGCGCAACTGGGCCAACTGCTGTACGTCGCCCGTCGTGCCACCTCCGCTGTTCCAGAGATTCAAGAGCACGCGATTGCGTTCCACCGCCGAGTCCTGGAGGCCATCCTGACTGGCGATTCGGAAACTGCCCGCAAGGCCATGGATGAGCACATGGACCAGACCTACGAAGACTACGAGAAGTACGTCCACGGGACTACCGCCTAGCAGCTGGTCCGAGGCCTGTCCTCACGGCACGCAACACCCCAACTAGCCAAAAATTCACCTAAGGGGTGCCATTTCAGCATTTCATCAGTATGCTTACTAATGATCCGTCCAAGACTGGGGTTCCTAGAACGGGAGGGACGGACCATACGGAAAGACCGCCGCACCCAGCGGGAGGCACCGGCGAAATATCGCCGGCCCAAAAGGTGTGACGTCCTGAAAGGATGGAAACCTATGAATGGACTGCTGGCCATCGTCGGCATTATCGCAATCGTTCTGCTCCTGGTCGGAGGATTCAATTCCGCATTGAACTTCCTATTGTGGGTAGGCATCATCCTGCTGATTCTGGCCGTCCTCGGCTGGGTCTTCGGCCGCTCCCGCGGCAGCCGGATTTGACCGGATACAGCTAGACGGAGGCAATCACCCCCAGTTGAAACAAGGTTCGGGCGTCCGGGCGGGGAACCCCGCCCGGACCCCGTTAACCCCCAGAAGGCAGGGGAGGACACACTGCTGAAGAACTTGCCGGAGACCCGCCCGTCCAGCGTGCAAGCGCCATGATGGCCGTTCTGATCATTGACATGCAGAATGCCTACTTTGAGGCTCCCGGGCTAAGGAAAAGGCAGGCCAGCGTGGTCAAAGCCTGTAACGGGCTAATTTCTGCGGCGTCGGACAAGGGAGCTCCTGTTGTGCTCGTCAAGACTGAACATGAACGGGATCGGTCTACGTGGACGCTCAATATGCTGGATGATGACCAAGGCTTCATCTTCCGGGGCAGCAGGCAAGCCGATTTTGTTCCGGGGCTTCACGTGGACGGCCTCTCCCAATTGGTCAAAACAAGGGACAGCGCCTTTCTGGGCACAGACCTTTTGCTGCGGCTGCGGAATTGGAAGGTCGACGGCGCCATCCTCGCCGGGGTTTCGGCCCACAACTGTGTGGCCCAGACTGGCGCCGACGCCTTTGCCCACAACATTCGCGTGGCCTATGCAAGGGAGGCACTCGCTTCCGAGGACCCAGAATCAGCCCGGAATATGCTGGGCATCCTCTCGAGTGAGTATCGGCAGCCAATCCTCAGCCTTGACGAAGCCATAGCCCGGATATGACACGGCGCCCAGCAACCCGCACCACGCCGCGGATCACGCGTGATGTCGACATCGCCCAGGGCTATCGAGACCATAGGACAAGCGGAGGTGCGATGAAGACGTGGATCCGTGATCGCGGACTGTTGTTGACCAATATTGCCCTGTTCCTGATCTTCTTCGGCGGAATGGTGATCTCCGGAGCTGCCGCCTACAGCGAAGACCAGCAGGCCCATGGGCAGCCGGCCGTTTCGCTCGTGGAATTCCTCACAACGGGGGCGTTTGTTGAGGCAACTTTTGAGAACTGGGAATCGGAATTCCTGCAGATGGGCATGTACGTGGTGCTGACTGCGTATTTGTTCCAAAAGGGCTCTTCGGAATCCAAACCAGTAGACAAGCCGGCCCCGCAGGACCAGGACCCGCGCACTGCATCAATAGGGCAAAACACGCCTTGGCCCGTTCGCAGGGGAGGCTGGGCCCTGAAAATCTACGAGCATTCCCTGTCCGCCCTATTCTTTATCCTTTTCGTGGGGTCCTTCGTTGCCCACGCGCTGGGTGGCGCGCGCCTGTACAGCGAAGAGCAATTGGCCCACGGCCAGCCAGCCGCCACGGTGTGGGATTACTTAGGCACATCCCAGTTCTGGTTCGAGTCTTTCCAGAACTGGCAAAGCGAATTCCTGGCCGTCGCGGTCATCGTGGGCGCCTCGGTCTTCCTTCGGGAGATCCGTTCAGCGGAGTCTAAGCCCGTGGCGCAACCCCACCGCGAGACAGGCGCCTAAACGACACACGCGCCTAAGCAGGTAATCGATCTACTCCGCCACCAGTAGGGCCTGGGGTGCGGCCTGCCGCATGCGTGATTGGAGCCAGGCGAGCTGGACGGCTGTCTGCTTGTCACACTGGTCCACCACCGCCAGCATCTCCGAATCCCGCAAGGCCTGTCCCGCCTGTTTGACCATGCCCCAGGTGATATCCACCAAACTCGCCAGCAGATACAGGTCCTGCAGGTCCCGCAAAAGCCCAACGGGACCCTGACGGGTTTCACTAAGTCCCTCCGCATGCAGCCGCTCGGGTTCCGCTTCCGGTGTTTCGCCGTAACGGTCCACCAAAGGTTGGAGTGCCCGCTGGTGTTCGTCGCACTGTTTGGCCAGCGTCTGGCAGAGGAAGTGCACGTCAGGCTCCTCACCATGCCCCTTTGCGACCTGCCGGAAAGAGTCGGCCAACGTCTGCTCGGCTTTGTGCAGAAGCCCCAGGTATACGGACAGGTTCATGCCGGCTCTCCTTCCCCGCCAATGAATTCTTCAGCCTCCGCATCCGCCCCGCCCAAAGTGGGCGGAACAGCCCGCTCTCCCGGAACTGCCCGCCCGGGCGGGACTGCCTGATGATCGACGACGGCGGGCCGGGACGCCGTCGTAGTTGGCGCCGGAGCCGGGCGGTCGCCGTCGGAGATTTTCTCGATCCGAACCGCCGCGTTCTTGAACACCGGCTGTTTGGATACCGGATCCCACTCGGTGATTGTCAGCTCGTTCGCCGCGGTGGTGTGGGGCGCTGAGGAAGCGGACACCGTGGAACCTGCGCCCAACCCTGCCGCCGCGTCCCAGTACCCGTAGTGGAAGGGCGCAAAAACCGTTCCGGCCCGCACATCACCGATACGGAGCGGGACCTGCAGCTCACCCCTACGGGAGACCACCCGGACGATATCCCCCTCGGCAAGGCCTGCCGCCTCCGCGTCACTCACGCTCATCTCCACCCACGCGGAGGGGGCAGCGGCGCGCAATTGACGTGATCGACCGGTTTTGGTCCGGGTGTGAAACTGGTAGGCAGTACGGCCTGTGGTGTAGCGGAGCGGGTATTCCTCGTCGGGCATTTCATGCGGTGGTGAATAATCGGCGGCCTTCAGGATGGCGCGGCCGGAGGGCGCCATGGCCTTGAACGCCACCGGTCCAACATTCGCTCCTGTCAGCAAATCGTGCCCGTAGCTTTCGCAATAGGACGGTTCGGTGGGGAAGGTGCCGTCACTATAAAGCCGCTCAGTGCCGCTGGGCGGGGAGTCGGTGCAGGGCCATTGAATGCCGCTGCCGCCGCGAAGAAGCTGGTACGTGATCCCGGTGTAGTCGCACGGCCGTCCGCGGGAGCACTCCTTCCACGCCTCGAACGCATCCTCCGGTCCGCTCCAATCCAGCAGGGGTGATCCGTCCAATGTCGTGAACCCCATCCGGCGCGAGTAGTCCAGGAAAATGTCCAAATCGCTACGGGCCTCCCCCGGCGGCTCTACCGCCTTGTCGGACAGGTGGACAGTGCGATCGACGTTGGTGAATGTGCCCGTCTTCTCACCCCAGCCCGCCGCTGGAAGCACGACGTCGGCCACCTCCGCGGTTTCGGTGAGGTACAGGTCCTGCACCACAACAAACAGTTCCGGCTTGGCCAGGATGTTTCGGATGCGGGACAGTTGCGGCAGCGACACCGCCGGGTTTGTGGCGGAAATCCACAGGAACTTGACGGAGCCTTGCTCGGCGTATCGGAAGATCTGCATCGCGTGGGTTGGATCGGCCCAGTGCGGGATCACCAACGGGTCGACGTTCCACAGGGAGGCCAACTGCTGAACATGCTCCGGGTTGGCCCAGTTCCGGAAACCCGGGAGGTCGCCGTCGGCACCGCATTCCCGGTTGTTTTGTGCGGTGGGCTGCCCGTTCATTTGCAGTAATCCACGCCCTGGGTTGCCGAGCATTCCGCGAAGCAGGTGCAAATTGTTGACCTGGCAGGCTGAGGCCGTGGCCTGGGAAGACTGATAAAAGCCCTGCAGGACCGTGGACAAAACCCGGTCCGTAGTCCCAAAGATCCGCGCCGCTTCCCGTATCAGCCCGGGGTCCACTCCGCACAGGGAACCCGCGGCCTCTGGTGTCCACTGCTCCACTACGGAGGCCAGTTCCTCCAGGCCCACTGTGTGGGCCCGGACATAGTCCTCGTCCACCCATCCGTTGTGCAGGAGCTCCCGCACCAGGGAATTCATGAGGGCCAGGTTGGTGCCCGGGTTGATCGCCAAATGGACATCGGCGTGTCGGGCTACGTCAGTGTCGCGCGGATCAACGCACACAAGGGCAGGCCTGTCCGGTCCAGCCAAACGATCCAGGACGCGCGACCACAAAACCGTCTGCGTCTCCGCCATGTTGTGGCCGAAAAGGAATAACGCCTCACAGCTGTCGATATCCCGGTAGGAGCCAGGCTGTCCGTCTGCCCCGAATGACTCCTTCAAGGACGATGCGGCGGTGGCCGTGCATAGCCGGGTGTTCCCATCCATGTGGGGCGTCCCGACTCCCGCTTTCCCAATGACGGCGAGAGCGTAATACTCCTCCAGGAACAGTTGGCCGCTGGTGTAGAAGCCATGGCTGAGTGGGCCCTTCTCTGTCAGCAGGGAGCGGCTGCGTTCCACCACCCGTTCCATGGCCTCGTCCCAGCTGCATTCCTGAAGTTTCCCGTTCCGTCGGATGAGCGGAGAGGTGAGCCTGTCCGGGTGGGACATTCCCTGCCAGCTTCCGAACAAACCCTTGGGCCCCAGCCGGCCGTGGTTCACCCGATCATCGGCGCGGCCGCGGATCCCCACCATCGCGCCGTCCTTCACGGCTATGTCGCAAGCACATCCGTTGCTGCAAAGCAGGCAGGCAGACTGGAACCAGCGATCCACAGTGTCCGCATCCACTCCGTCTGCCATCTTCCGGTCCACACGCACTGGCCACTGCCCGTCCTTGCCGTACGGCGTCCGTGTTCCCCATATCTCAGCAATGCGGTCCACCATGGTGGTCCTCCTCGTATCGGCGGATTGCTTCTGAGCAAAATCAGCTTTCAACTACAGGTACCCAGTCCCCTGCCAAGCTAGACGCAGTTGAAGGTGAGGTCGGCATTTTCCTTGCCTGCCGTCGTCGGGCGGGAATAGCCTGAATGTGGAAGGACAGTTCGCTCAAGCCTCGGGCGCGCCACCTCCCGCTTTCCAGGAGCGAGTCGATGCAGATCATCTCTCCTGTCGGGGCCGCGGCCCCGGCACCTGCCGGCACGACGTCGGACGTATCCGTCTCGTCAGGACCAACCGCGGTGCCTATCACCTTCGAGGCTTGCTGATGCACAAACGCCGTCCCCACCGACTGCCCCTCTTGAGGCCGCAACGTCGGGCGCTGCCATATGCCCAGCACCAGAAGCACCAGGAAGATAGGCCTTCAAGCAATCCGCCTCCGCGCAAAGCCAGGGACTGATGACCTGATTATCGGAGGCTGTCGAGGTGGCACTCACCCGGTCACTCCCCGGGTACTGCCCCCATGATCTCCGAGCGGCCCTGGCCAACAGGCAATGGAGCCTTGGGGACTCCAATCAACGTGGAAATCTCACCGTCCGCACCTTGCAGACGCAGGTGAACGAGCTTGTTTTCGCGTTCCATATCCACCACACGGAAGTTCAGTCCGCGGAGCCGGACCTTGTCTCCAGTCTGTACGTCCCGGAATCGTGAATCGCTGCGGCCTTGGGACTTCGAAGTTTTCGTCATCGCAGGTATGCCTCGCAAGTGGGGCCCAAATTCGGGCGCGCTGCCCCCGGCGGCTGCTTCACCGACGACCATTCACAGTCTATGACTTCGGTGTGCTTTGTCGAAGTCTTCGGTGCCGCGAGTCTGGTGGTCCGCTACTCCTCCGTGGAGGAGCTGATTGCGGCCGCCAGCTCCAGCGTCGGCAGCAGACATGACCAAAACGTCTTCCTAGATCTTCCTAATGCGACTCAGTTGGGCCGCTGGGCGGGCTGGGTGAAACGATGGGCATCATGGCCCAAAAGATTGCGTACCAAGGAGAGCCGGGAGCCAACTCGGACCTCGCATGCCGGGAAATGTTCCCCGAACTCGAGAGCGTGCCATGCGCCAGCTTCGAGGATGCTTTTGAGCTGGTCTCCACCGGAGCCGTTGATCTGGCCATGATCCCCATTGAAAACTCCATCGCCGGGCGTGTGGCCGACATTCACGTCCTGCTCCCCCAGTCCAAGCTGCAAATTGTTGGTGAGTACTTCTTGCCTATCCACTTCGACCTCCTGGGCATTCCGGGGAGCACCATCGAGGATGCCACGGAAGTCCATAGCCACATCCATGCGCTGGGACAATGCCGACGAATCATCCGCGAGGCAGGCCTGAAGCCCGTCATCGCCGGGGACACCGCCGGCTCGGCCCGGGAAGTGCGGGAATGGAATGACCCCCGCAAACTCTCCCTCGCTCCGCCGCTCGCAGCGGGACTCTACGGACTCAAGGTCCTGGCCTCCGGCGTCGAAGATGACCCCACCAACACCACCCGCTTTGTTGTCCTGGCGCGGGAGCGCACCCTCCCCAGCAAGCAAGAGTTGCCGGGCCCGGCGATAACCAGCTTCGTTTTTCGCGTCCGCAACGTCCCCTCAGCCCTCTACAAGGCATTGGGCGGCTTCGCGACAAACGGAGTGAACATGACCAGGCTGGAGAGCTACATGGTGGGCAACGAGTTCACTGCCACCATGTTCATGGCCGACGTCGAAGGCCACCCAGAGGACCCGCGACTCCGACGCGCGCTGGAAGAACTTGAGTTCTTCACAACGGACATCCGCGTCCTTGGCGTTTACGCGGCCGACGGCTACCGCGCCCGGCAGACAGTCAACGCCTAGTCCAACCCCGCGCTTTTAGGCGCGCCCTTCCTCGTCGCCGGCCTTGCGGTGGGGCAGCATCTCCTGCGCCTTCGTCTTGAGGCCCTTGGTGACCACTCCCCAGGCCGCCGCATCGCCCTTCGCCAGGGATTTGGCGGCGTTGAGCGCTTGTTCAAAGGTAGTGTGCGGCGGGATCGGTGGAATGTCCGGGTCGGTACGGACGTCCAGGACCATTGGCCGATCGGCGGCGAGCGCCGCCTCCCAAGCCAGCCCGACGTCGTCGGGGGCATCCACTGAAAGGGCGCCCAGGCCGAGGGTCCGGGCAAAAGCCGCGTAGTCGACGTCAGGCAGGTCCTGGGACTCCTTGAACGACGGCGACCCGCCCAGGGAGCGCAGCTCCCACGTCACTTGGTTGAGGTCGTTGTTGTGCAGGACGGCGACCACAAAGCGCGGGTCTTCCCACTCCCGCCAATAACGGGCGATGGTCGCCAGTTCCGCGAGGCCATTCATCTGCATGGCACCATCGCCTTCGAAGGCGATCACCGGGCGATCCGGATGGCCGAATTTTGCTCCGATTCCGTACGGGATCGCGTTCCCCATGGTGGCCAGACTGCCGGAAAGCGAGCCTCGGATGCCGCCACGGAATGTGAGGTGACGGGCGTACCAGTGGGCGGATGAGCCGGAATCCGCGGTAACAATCGCGTTGTCCGGGAGCCGTCCCGACGCTTCGCTGAACAAGAGCATCGGGTTCACGGGGTTGGCTGCCACCAATGCCTCGGCCCGCATTGTCTCCCACCAGCGTTCGACCTTTCGGGCGAGGCCGTCCTGCCAGGAACGGTCTTCCCTGGGCTCGAGCTGTGGCAGGAGCGCGCGAAGCGCCAGGGCGGCGTCAGCGACGATGTTCAGCTCGTTCGGGTAGCGGAGGCCCGCCAGGGTGGGGTCGATGTCGATCTGGATACCGCGCGCCTGGCCGGGCCGCGGGAGAAATTCGCTGTAGGGGAAGTTGGAGCCGACGGTCAGAAGGGCGTCACAGTCGCGCATCATCTCGTAGCTCGGCCGGGTTCCCAGGAGCCCAATGGAGCCAGTGACGAAGGGCAGTTCGTCGGACAGGACGTCCTTGCCGAGCAGGGCCTTGGCCACGCCCGCACCAATAGTGCGCGCCACCTGCTCCACCTCGGCTGCGGCGCCCCGGGCGCCTTGGCCAATCAGGATGGCGGGTTTCTTGGCCTCGTTCAGGATTCCGGCCGCAGCCGTGATGGCGCCCTCATCTGGCTGGATGCGTGGGAAGCCTTGGTTGCCCAGGCTGGATGGCACCATCTTGTGGGCATGCGACGGCGGAGCGTAGTCCAGTTCCTGCACGTCGGAGGGGATGATAATCGCCGTGGGTGCGCGTCTGGCTGTTGCGATCCGGATAGCGCGGTCGACGACGTTGGGCAGCTGCTCCGGCACCGTCGCCAGTGCGCAATACTCTGAGGCGACGTTTTGGAACAGCGCCGGGAGATCAACCTCCTGCTGATAGGAACCCCCGAGGGAGCTGCGCGCGGCCTGTCCGACGATCGCCACCACGGGGACATGGTCCAGCTTGGCGTCGTACAAACCGTTCAGCAGATGAATGGCACCCGGGCCGGATGTCGCCAAACAAACGCCAGGTTTTCCGGTGAATTTCGCATAGCCGACGGCTTCGAAAGCGGCCATTTCCTCGTGGCGTGCCTGAATAAACCTGGGCTGGTTGTCGGCAATACTAAATGCCACCAAAATGCCGTTGATTCCGTCCCCTGGATAGCCAAATACTTTCTCAACACCCCAAGCCCTGAGGCGTTCAAGCAGGAAATCCGCCACTGTCTGCGCTGCCATGCCTGGCCTCCTGAGCAGTTGATGCCGGCGACTATTTTCCAACCACTATTGGTCTGGCGCCTATTCCTCTGGCGCCTATTCCTCTGGCGGCGGTGCCAGGGGCTCGGTTGGGTCGTTCCGCCGGGGATCCTCAACCGGCGGAATGTCCGGGCGGTTTGGGTCCTCTTCCGGGTTGTCCAGCGGTGGAACTTCCTTCGGCGGCCCGGGTACGGCGCCTGGATCTTCGCGTGGGTCCGCAGTTGGATCGGGGCCCAGCGGGCCGGGTTCGCGGGTTGGGTCTGGAGGGATGGTGCTCATGGCGCTCTCCTAGAAGTGCCTCGGGAGCCATCAGTCTAGGCGCGATGGGACAGCGATGAAAGGGGCTGCCCTCCCGCTCTGCGAGTCCGGTGGGGCCGCTCTGGTGAAGCATAAAGCGCGGTCAGTATTGTGATCCATCAGAGGGGCCTGCGGTATTCGAAAGCTAGGAAGGCGCACACGCATGGACGACTTTGCAGGAGTGGAGCAAACGGCACGGCAGCACGTACTGGAGGCGCTGCGGGATGACGCCGGGCCCGCTGCCGGCGATCCGCATGCGGCCGCGTTCGAGCGCCGTTTCGATGCACACTTCCCGCGCCTAGCCAGGCTCTTCCATTCCTTGTACGGTTCCCGGCCAGATTGGCTCGACCACCTTACCAGCCTCGTAGCAGAGGCCCGCCACTCCTGGGCGACGCGGTCGGAGGCGCTGAAGGCCGTCGACCAGCAGCGGGAAGGCGACTCGGCGTGGTTCCAGTCCAACACCATGCTGGGCGGAGTTTGTTATGTGGACCGATATGCCGAGAATTTGGAGGGTCTTCGGGCAAGAATTCCATATTTCAAGGAACTTGGGCTCAGCTATTTGCACCTGATGCCACTTTTCCTGGCTCCCGAACCGAATTCGGACGGCGGGTACGCCGTGTCGAGCTATCGCCAAGTGAATCCGAAGCTGGGCACAATGGAGCAGTTGCGCTCCGTGGCAAGCGAACTTCGAGCCAACGGCATTAGCCTGGTGGTCGATTTCATTTTCAATCACACCTCGAACGAGCATGAGTGGGCCCTCCGGGCCGCCGAGGGTGATCCGGAATTCAGCGACTATTACTGGATTTATCCTGACCGGACAATGCCGGACGCATTCGAGCAAACTGCCAGGGAGATCTTCCCGGACGATCATCCTGGTTCATTTGTGCAGTTGCCGGACGGTCGTTGGGTGTGGGCAACCTTCCACACTTTCCAGTGGGACCTGAATTACTCCAATCCTGCGGTTTTCCGGGCGATGGCCGGTGAGATGCTTTTCCTCGCTAACCAGGGCGTGGACATTCTCAGGATGGACGCAGTGGCCTTTATCTGGAAGAGGTTGGGAACACCGTGCGAGAGCCTTCCTGAAGCTCATCTGCTGCTGCAGGCCTTCAACGCTGTTTGCCGGATCGCGGCGCCGTCACTGCTTTTCAAATCAGAAGCCATAGTCCACCCGGACGAAGTGGCGATGTATATCGATCCGGAAGAGTGCCAACTCTCCTATAACCCTTTGCAAATGGCGTTGACCTGGGAGGCACTGGCCACCCGGGACGTCTCCCTGCTGGCGCAGGCCCTTGAACGGCGGCACAATCTCCCCGCCCAGACGGCTTGGGTCAACTACGTCCGCAGCCATGACGACATCGGCTGGACCTTCGCCGACGAGGATGCCGCGGAGTTTGGAATCAACGGCTTCGATCACCGCCGCTTCCTGAACTCCTTCTACGTCAACCGCTTCCCAGGCAGCTTCGCCCGCGGCGTCCCTTTTCAGGACAACCCCCGCACGGGCGACTGCCGGATTTCCGGGACAACTGCTTCACTCTGCGGATTGGAGGACGGATCACCGGAGGCGGTAAAGCGCATCCTCCTGGCGCACTCGGTCGCCTTCAGCACGGGCGGCATTCCCTTGCTGTACCTCGGGGACGAGGTGGGGCAGCTCAACGATTACGGTTACGCCCAGGAAGAAGGGCACGACGCCGACAGCCGCTGGGTGCACCGGCCCCACTTCCCGGCGGAGCAGTTTGAGAAGAGGCACGATCCTGCTACGGCGGAGGGCGCCGTGTTCGCCGGCTTGCGCCGCATGGCCGAGGTTCGCGCCCAGACTCCGGAGCTGGCTGGGACGCACTTGATCGATTTTCGTACGAACAACCCGGGAGTGTTGGGTTACCAACGTCCCGGAACCAGCTCGGTTGTTCTGGCACTGGCCAATTTCAGCGACAACCGGCAGGTTATCAGTCCGGAAACGCTGTCCGGCTTTGAAGCGAGCGGGCACAGCCTATTGGTCGACGCTCCGGTGCGCCTGGACCAGGGGTTTGCCTTGGAGCCGCACGAATTCGTGTGGCTCAGGGTGCGGCCGCGGGCCTGAAGGAGGGCCGTCAATGCCCTTGCCCCTCCCGGCTGCCCGGAATAGCCTGAACACCGGAGTTTAAACGCGCACTCAAGCCGCGGGTGCTACCCATTCTCCCGCCGAACAGGAGCGTCATCCATGTCCACAATCACCGATTCCGCCCAGCGTTACGACCTCGAGCAGCTCGCCGCGCTTGCCGCGCAGTTGAGGGTCGATTCGATCCGCTGCAGCACCAAGGCAGGGTCAGGCCATCCGACGTCGTCGTTGTCCGCCGCGGACCTCATGGCGGTCCTGCTCGGCAGGCACCTCCAGTACAACTGGGATGAGCCGGACACGCCGAACAACGACCACCTCATTTTCTCCAAGGGGCATGCGTCGCCACTTCTTTATTCGATTTACAGGGCAGTGGGGGTCGTCAGCGAGGAGGAGTTGCTGAGCGGCTACCGCCAGCATGGCAGCCGGCTGCAGGGCCACCCGACGCCGGAACTCCCCTGGGTGGATGTTGCCACGGGATCGCTTGGGCAGGGACTGCCGGACGCCGTCGGGGTTTGCTTGGCAGGCAAGTACCTCGACAAGCTCAGCTATCACACTTGGGTCCTCTGCGGGGACAGTGAACTGGCCGAAGGTTCCATGTGGGAAGCGCTGGACAAGGCTGGGTTCTACAAGCTCGGCAACCTGACGGCGATAGTTGATGTGAACCGCCTGGGCCAAAACGGCCCCACCGAATTCGAATGGGACCTGAACCGTTACGCACAGCGCGTGGAAGCGTTTGGCGCCCGCGCCATCCGCATCGACGGCCACAACCTCGCCGCGATCGATGAGGCATTTAGCGATGCTGTGACTGATCCTGACCGTCCTACGGTGATCCTCGCCAAGACCATCAAGGGCAAGGGAGCCCCCGACGTCGAAGATAAGGACGGCTGGCACGGCAAGGCCCTTCCAGAGGATATGGCCGATCGGGCTATCGAATCCCTTGGCGGCACCAGCAGCATCAGAATCGCCACGTCGGTACCGGAACCGCTGGAACCCGCGATCGTCCCCGATCCCGGCGCACGCGTGAACTTGCCCAACTGGGAACCGGATGACAAGGTGGCAACCCGGGCGGCCTTCGGTGCTGCTGTCGCCGCACTCGCCGCCCGCCCCGAAGTCGTTGTGCTCGACGGCGAGGTGGGCAACTCAACCCATGCCTCCGAATTCAAGGACGCCGCGCCCGAGCGGTACTTCGAGATGTACATCGCCGAACAGCAAATGGTGGCCGCCGCAGTGGGCCTTTCCGTCAGGGGCTACATTCCGTTTGCCGCGAGCTTTGCCGCGTTCCTGGTATCAAGGGCTTACGATTTCATCCGGATGGCCGGTGTTTCGGAAGCCGATATCCGCCTTGTCGGAACACACGCCGGCGTCGAAATCGGCCAGGACGGTCCGTCGCAGATGGCCCTCGAAGACCTTGCCGCGATGCGCGCCATCCACTCCTCCACAGTGCTTTACCCGGCCGACGCACCATCGGCCGCGCACTTGGTGAAAGCCATGGCCGACACCCCCGGCATCACCTACCTCCGCGCCACCCGCGGCGGGTATCCCGTCATTTACGGGCCGGAGGAAACATTCCCTATTGGCGGCAGCAAAGTGCACAGGGCCGGAAAGAACGACGACGTCACACTGGTGGGTGCCGGCGTGACCCTTTACGAGTGCCTCGCCGCGGCGGACGAGCTCGCCGGGGAAGGGATCACGGCCCGGGTGATCGATGCGTACTCGGTGAAGCCCATCGATCGGGAAACCCTGGTTCAATCCGTCCGGGAAACAGGTGGCCGCGTGGTGGTGGCCGAGGACCACTATCCGCAGGGCGGGCTCGGATCCGCCGTGCTGGAGGCGTTAGCCGGCCAAATCACTGAGCTGCGCCCGTCACTCCTGGCAGTATCAGGCCTGCCCGGGTCCGGTAAGCCCGCGGAACTCCTGGACGCGGCAGGAATTTCTTCCCGCCACATAGCCGACGCCGCACGCCGCCTCCTTGCCGGGTAAGCGCTGCGGAAGTTTGGGCGGACTTCCTCTCACCCGCTGAGCCCTTCCGGAGTGGTTGCTGTAGCGGTACAAAAGAGGTGAGGAGGGTGGTTGTACCCTCCGTCCAGCCACTTTCCGCGACGCCGGAGAGCGGGGGTGGGGCTGAAAAGGAGGTCCCGGATGTCCCGTCATGATGGTCCTGACCCGAACCACCACCCCAATCCACCCGTTCCCCGAGGCCGACGGCTCACTCGGGAGACGCCCACCCGGGGCCCCGCACGCCGCACGCCCTACGTGATCGCCGGAATCCTCCTTGCCGCGGCGATCCTGCTCCCTCTCTTGCCCCAGACGTACTCATTCGCTGCACCCCGCGTGGGCGGCATGCCGTTCTTCTACTGGTATCAATTGCTCTGGGTGCCCATCTCCGCGGCGCTCAGCGGAATCGCGTACTGGCTGGTGACAACAGAGGATCGACGACGGCGGGCGGCGGCCCGGGCAGCCAGCTTGCCGGCAGAAGGCCAAGCCGGGACAGCGAGCGAAGGTGATCAGCGATGAACGGACGTGAGATCAATTGGATCGCGCTCATCATCGTCATTCTGCTCTTCGTCGCTGTTGCCATTATGGGTTTTATGGCGGCACGCTGGCGCCGGACCGGAGAGCAGGGACTGCATAGCCTCGATGAATGGGGGCTGGGCGGCCGCGGCTTCGGAACCTGGATTACTTGGTTCCTGCTGGGCGGGGACCTCTATACGGCCTATACGTTCGTCGCCGTGCCCGCGGCGATGTGGGCCACCGGGGCTGTGAGCGGCTTCTTCGCCGTTCCATACACAATCGTGCTTTATCCGATCATTTTCATCATCATGAGCCGGCTGTGGTCCGTATCCCACAGACACGGCTTTGTCACGTCCGCGGACTTCGTAGGCGGCCGTTATGGGAGCCGCTGGCTATCGCTCGCCGTCGCCGTCACGGGCATTGTGGCCACGATGCCCTATATCGCCCTCCAACTTGTTGGCATCAAGGCCGTCCTTACGGTGCTAGGCCTCGGCAGCTCCCAGAACATGCTGCTGACGGACATGCCGCTCATCCTGGCGTTCGTTGTGCTGGCCGCTTATACCTACACCTCGGGCTTGCGTGCGCCAGCCATGATCGCCGTGGTGAAGGACCTGCTTATCTACCTCTCCGTCATCGTGGCGGTGATCTACCTTCCGATCAAGTTCGGCGGTTGGGACACGATCTTCGGCGCAGCGGAGACCAAGCTGGGCACGGTGAACCAGGCAACCGGAAAGCCCGCGGGCGTGTTCATCCCCGGGCCAGGCAACTACTCCGCGTACTGGACCCTGGCGCTCGGCTCGGCCTTGGCGCTCTTTATGTATCCACACTCCGTGACAGGAGTCCTCGCTTCGAAGGCCCGCAACACCATCCGGCGCAACGCCGCCATCCTTCCCCTGTACTCGCTCATGCTGGGTTTCCTGGCCCTGCTGGGTTTCGTGGCCATCCAAGCGGGCACCAAGCCGGTTGACCTTGATGGCTCCGTCAACCCGCAACTTGTTGTCCCGCAGCTGTTCCTGGACCACTTCCCTGCCTGGTTCGCCGGGATTGCCCTCGCAGCCATCGCCATCGGCGCATTGGTACCAGCAGCCATCATGTCCATCGCCGCTGCGAATTTGTTCACGCGGAACGTGTACCGGGATTTCTTCCGCCCCAACGTCGATGCCAAGACTGAGGCGAACGTGTCCAAGATCGTCTCCCTGGTAGTGAAGGTCGGCGCGCTCATTTTCGTCATCGCCATGGATCAGTCGACGGCCATCAACATGCAACTCCTCGGTGGAATCTGGATCCTCCAGACGTTCCCAGCCGTCGTCGTCGGGCTTTATACGCGCTGGTTTGACCGCTGGGCCTTGCTGGCCGGATGGGCGGCCGGCATTGCCTTCGGCACTATTTCCGCCTACAACGTGGTCAACCCAGTCACTCACGCGCACTTTGGCGGATCCGTCGCCCCCATTCCCGGGACGGACTTCAGTGTCTATATCGCCGTTTCTGCCTTTGCGCTAAACCTCATCGTCAGCGCGCTGCTGACCCTCGTGCTGCGGGCCCTGAAGGTGCCGACGGGAGAAGATACAACGCGCCCATCGGACTATGGCGCCGACGAAACTGATCCGAAGATTGTGGAGATCGAGCGTACCCATCGCTTCGTGGAGCCCGGAGGCGCCCCGCCAGTGGCTTAGCCCGGATGGCCTCTTGCACATCATCATGTGAGTGCTATGATCTAAATCATAGTCAGATGTCAGACATCTGATAGTAAGAAAAGAAACCCCATCAAGCTCCAGCCGCGCCACAGTAGTCGAGCCGGAGCGCACCGACTAGAAGGTCAACGATGACTTCACTCACCCTGCAGTCCAATGCCCTTGGCGAACTCGGGGAACGCACGCTCCGCAAAGTGCGGCGTCGCCTTATGCCCCTGATCGTCCTGCTTTACTTCATCGCCTATCTAGACCGCAATAACGTAGGTTTCGCCAAGCTCACGATGAGCGAGGACATTGGCCTCTCTGCGGCTGCATACGGCTTGGGCGCTGGCATCTTCTTCCTCGGCTACGCAATTCTGGAGGTGCCGAGCAATGCCGGCATGTACCGCTTCGGCGCCCGGAAATGGCTTGCTCGAATCCTGATCACCTGGGGGCTCTTCGCCGCGGCAATGGCCCTGGTGAATGGCGAAGCCAGCTACAACATCATCCGCTTCCTCCTGGGCGCGGCAGAGGCCGGCTTCTTCCCGGCAATCCTCTTCTACCTGACACTGTGGTTCCCGGCTGCGCAGCGCGTTACCGTCCTGGGCATCTTCATCCTGGCCCAGCCCATCTCCAACGCCCTCGGCGCACCGGTCTCCGGCCTCCTTCTGCAGATGGACGGGATCCTGGGGCTCCACGGCTGGCAGTGGCTCTACATCATCGAGGGCATCCCGGCCGTACTCCTCGGCATCCTCACCCCAATCCTCATGACCGACAAGCCGCGCGACGCCAAGTGGCTGGCCGACGACGAGCGCGAATGGCTCGCCACCACCATGGACGCCGAACTGGCCCAGAAGTCCGCCAAGGGACACCACAACTTCCTGGCCGGCCTCAAGGACAAGCGCACGCTGGTCTACTCCGCCCTCTACTTCGGCCTGGTCTGCGGCATCTACGGCCTGGGTCTCTGGATGCCCACCATCATCGCCGCCCTCGGCAAGTTCTCGACGACGGAAGTCGGCTTCATCACGCTGATCCCCTACGCAGTGGCAGCAGTCTTCGTCTACTGGTGGAGCAAGCGCGCCGACAAGACCGGCAAGCGTGCGTGGCACGCTTCGGCCAGCATGATCCTGGCCGGTGTTGGCCTCGTGGCCGCAGGCTACCTGCTTCCGGTGAACGCGGTGCTGGCAATGGCCGGACTGGTGGTTTCCGCAATGGGCATCTACGGTGCCATCGCCCCGTTCCTGTCCATGCCGTCCGCAGCCCTGACCGGTGCTGCCGCGGCGTCCGGCCTTGCGCTGGTGAACTCGCTTGGCAACCTCGGCGGCTTCGTGGCCCCGTACGCCGTCGGCCTGCTCAAGGACGCCACCGGCAGCAATCAGAGCGGCCTGCTCTTCCTGTCCCTCTGCCTCGCCGTCACCGGCGTCGCCACGTACCTGTATGCCCGTCGCCGCCGTGAAGGCGACTCCAGTGCACAGGCGCGTGCCGCCGTCGAAGGCTCTTGAAACCTAACCGAACAACTCCCGGACCAGACAAGCAAGCTAAGGAACCATCGCCGTGAACACCACCCCTTTCCCCACCCAACGCACCGTCGTCCTGACGGGCGCCGCCTCCGCCCGCGGCATTGGCCGCGCGGTTGCGGACAAGATGGCAAGCGAGGGATGGGCAGTTGCCATCCTTGACATCAACGCCATTGACGCCAAAGCCGCCGCGGCTGAGGTAGCTGACAAGTTCGGCGTGCCGACCCTGGGCCTCGGTGCCGACGTCTCGGACAAGGCTTCGGTGGACGCCGCAATCGCCGAGATTGAGGCGGGGCTGCCCCCGATTGTTGGCCTGGCCAACATCGCCGGCATCAGCCGCCCGGTGCCATTCATGGAGGAAACCGTTGAAGGCTGGGACCGCGTTTTCGACATCAATATGCGCGGTACCTTCCTGGTGAGCCAGGCCGTGCTGAAGGGCATGATCGAGCGCAAGGTTGGCCGCATCGTCAGCATCTCGTCGATCTCCGCACAGCGTGGCGGCGGCACCTACTCCAAGGTGGCCTACAGCGCGTCCAAGGGCGGGGTCATCGGCTTCACGCGGGCACTGGCACGCGAAGTCGGCGAGCACGGTGTCACGGTCAACGCCGTGGCTCCGGGCCCCATCGACACCGACATCATGGGTGGAACGCTCTCTGACGAGCGCAAGGCCCAGATGTCCGAAGGCATCATGATGGGGCGCGTCGGCACCCGCGAGGAGGTTGCCGCGCTGATCAACTTCCTGCTCAGCGAGGAAGCCGGCTACATCACGGCTGCCACCTACGACATCAATGGTGGTTTGCAGGTTTCCTAACCGAGCAAAACCCGAGAGTGCCTCTGAACTGAACGGTTCAGGGGCACCTCGCCGTTTAAGAAGCCCGACGTCGGCACGCACGCGCGGCGCCGAACTTCCGGGCGCTGCCGGAAAGGTCACGATTCGGGAAACCGGCGAAACACACTTTCCCCAGAACTAACGCATCCCTTACTGCCGGGAAATAGTCCGGCAACATTCCGACGCCAGTATTGAAGGGTCGGCAAAACGCTGACGGCCCCGCAGACCTGGGAGGTCATGATGCTAAAGGATGTAACACCCCGAACCACACGTATACGCGCCCTGGACCAGCTTCACCGGGGCGATCAGATCGAAGCCCGCCTTTCCGTCGGACCGGCCTACGACGACGTCGTTATCCGCAGGGGCAGCGTCCAGGAAACGGCGCCGGGCATCGGAGTCGTCTGGATCATGGACCAGCTCAGCGGAATGCGCAAAGCCATCAATACCGACGAATGCAGCGTCTGGCGCGTCGCCTAACCGGCTGACCCGGACGCAGCAGGCCCTAGCCGCCCGCCACGGATTGAACGATCAGGATCTCCTGGCCCGCGGCGACCTCAGTTTTCAGACCATCAAGACGCCGGACCTCATCCCCGTTCACGTAAATATTCACGTAGCGGCGGAGGGCACCGGTTTCATCCCTCAAGCGACGGGCCAGGATCGGGTAATCCCCGGTCACCAGGTCCAGGAGACGCCCCACGGTCACAGCCCCGTCGGCGGACGCAGTCAGGTAGGACTGTCCGCCGACGAGTGGCTGCAAGACCCCCGGCAGCAGCACCGAGTATTCCGCAGAATCCGCTGAACTGGTGCTGCTGCCGTTGGCGGCACCCTTGATTTCAGCCATGGCTACCGGTTACGGATGCATCAGAGGCAGCGCCATTCAGGACTGCCGCGCGGACGCACAAAACATCGGGCAGGTGCGACGCGACTTCCGCAAACGTCTCGCCTTCGTCCGCGCTGGCGTAAACGAAACCGCTGCGGGTGCCGAAGTACACCCCTGTGGGTTCGGCCGTATCAACCCAGGCGGCGTCACGGAGCACTGCGTTGTACTCGTGGTCCGGGAGCCCGGAGTCCAAACGGGTCCAGGTGGAACCCGCATCATGCGTGCGGTGCACGGCCAGCCGACCCTCAGGTGGAATCCGGTGTTCCTCGGCGTGCATCGGAATTACCCAGGCGGTGCCGCTGCGATGCGGATGCGCCAGAACCGTGAAACCGAAGTCGGCTGGAAGGCCCTCTGCAATCGATTCCCAGGTGCCGCCGTCGTCGTCCGAGCGGTAGACGCCGCCGTGGTTTTGCGCGTAAAGGCGCCCGCCGCCAGCCGCGTCAGCGGCGATCTTGTGCACGCACTGGCCAAACTCCGGATAACGGTCCGGGAGGAAATCAGCCTGGATGCCCCGGTTCCGCGGCTCCCACGAAGCGCCCGCGTCGAGGGAGCGGTAAACGCCTCCCGTGCTCATGGCGATGAGTACGCGGTCCTCGTCCGAATCGAGGAGGATCGAGTGCGCGGCGGGACCGCCAAATCCGGCGCCCCATTCCGTGCGATGCGGGTGGTCCCAGAGTCCGCGGTTGAGTTCGAAGTGCTCGCCGCCGTCGGTGGACTTCCACACGGAGATCGGCTCGCAGCCGGCCCAGACTACTCCGGGACGCTCGGCGCTGTCTGGCTGGATCTGCCACACGCGTTCGAGTGCAGCTTCTGTGTCTTCAGGAAAAGTGATGGCGCCGTGGTCCGGCTCAGTCCACGTTGCGCCCAGGTCGTCGGAGTGAGCCACCGTTGGCCCCCAGTGTTCGGAGCGGACCCCCACCATAATCCGGGTCCTGCCGTCCCGCGTATCGATCCCGATGCTTGGTACTTCGCTCGTGATAAAGAACGGGCCGGAGAGGGACCAGGTGCTGCGGTCAGGGCTTGTGGCCAGCCACATTCCCTTTTTGGTCCCAATCGCCAAGACATAACTCTCTGCGTTAGCCATGCTCCCCACTCAACCATCAGCCAACGGGGGTGGCAACGACTTTTTGGCTCAGCGCCCCGTTTCCTTGGGGCTGCCGGCTGGCTTTCGGCCGGCCACAACGGTGGCGTCGAGGTCTTCGGAGTGTTCAACCGTCGTCATCAGGCCGGCTTGCTCCAGCAGTTGCCTGGTTTGGGGCGCCTGCTGCTCGCTGGTCTCAATGAACAGCCGACCGCCGGGCGCTAGCCAATCTCCGGCGTCGGCCGCTATCCGACGCTGCACCGCGAGGCCGTCAGCACCGCCGTCGAGCGTCACCCAGGGCTCGTAGAGCCTCGCCTCCGGCGGCATCAGCCGGATCGAGTCGCTGGGCACGTATGGCGCGTTGACCACCAGGAGGTCTACGCGGCCGCGCAAATTGGCCGGAAACGCGTGGTAAAGGTCGCCGCAGAGGACGGTTCCCCCGACGTCGGCGAGGTTCTTCGCGGCGCAAAGCACCGCCGTCGGGTCAATGTCAGTGGCGTAAAGCTCTGTTGGCCGGTTTGCCTTGGCCTCCAGTTGCGCGGCCACCGCCGCGCCAATTGCGCCGGAGCCGCAACAGAGGTCGACGACGACGGTCGGCTGTGATTTTGTTGGGGGCTCAACGGCCGTACCCACCTGCTTCCCGACCGCCAGTTCAACGAGGTATTCCGTTCTGCGACGGGGCACAAACACGCCCGCGTCCACGGCGTAGCGTCGACCGCAAAACTCCACCCACCCAAGAACGTACTCAAGTGGCACGCCGGAAATCCGTCGCTCGATCATGCCTGCAAGTTCAGCGGCTGAGCGGTCCTCGCCCAGCAACAGCAGGGCCTCGTCTTCGGCAAAAACGCAACCGGCAGCGCGAAGCCGGGCTACGACGTCGTTATACGACGGCTCGGACAGCGCCTCAGGGGAAACAGCGTTCAGTCGACAAACTCCGACTGTGTCTCAATGAATTCCCAGTCGGCTTCCGTGAGGCCGCCGTCGGGACTATCTGTATGGGGGCCACCGGCCTCAGCGATGCCCTGAATCACGGACATCGGCAGTTCCTCGGCGCGCAAATGCTCGCGCAGCCATTCCTTGTGTTCGACATCCAGGTCCAGCCACCACATGTAGATTTCCACTGCGGACCACCCCTTTCTGCCTCTAACTTAGGCGCGGCGCACCACCCGTTCAAGCCCTTAGGTGCCTGGAGCGGCGCTCCACGGGAGCGGCTTGGCGGCCCTCTTGTGAACGCCCCGGTGCTGGGCCAATCTTTAGCTATGGCTCGGTGTCCGGCTGCGTCCATGGATGGCATCGCTGGCGACGGCGGCTGACGTGAATGGTGATATTGAGCTGGAGATAAGCTCCAGCGTTGAACACGACGAATATACGGTGCGGGTGGTCCATGCACCGGCGGGCGGGCACGCCTCAGCGACCTTTCAACTCGATGTCGACTCGATCCTCCGCCGCCGAGCCGAGCTCGAGGCCACGGTCCTGGCGTCCGCTGTCTCGGCCCGGCGAAGTACACCGATAGCGGAGCTGCCCGTCCGGCAGGTTGGCCAGGAATTATTCCAGGCACTGTTCACCCGCGAGGTCTACGGCATTTATCGCGCCAGCCTGGGCGCGGCCCAGCACAGCGGCGAGCAGCTCCGGGTTGTTCTTCGGCTCGCGGCACCGGAGCTGGCGGCGATGCCTTGGGAGATGCTCTTCGATCCGGAGACCGAGTCGTATTTGTGCCAAACGGAGCCGCTCCTTCGGCATATCCCAGCGGCGGATTTCAACCTGAATCCTTTGGATATCGCGCCGCCGCTCCGGATATTGGGGATCGTGGCGGCCCCGCGGGACCTCCCCGGACTCGACGTCGACGCCGAGAAAGCCCACTTGGCACAGGCCCTCGCCGGCCCCATCAGCGATGGCACCATCGAGCTGGTCTGGGCTTCGAGCGGCACGTGGGACGACGTCCAGTCAAAGCTGCTGGCTGGCCCGTGGCACGTGGTGCATTTCATTGGCCACGGGGACTACGACGCCCGGACCGATGAAGGCCGGATTGCCCTGGTGGCTCCAGATAGTAGGGCGGCAATGGTCCGTGCCGTGCGGTTTATGGCGCTGTTGAGCGTGGCTGTGCCGAGGCCGCGGCTGGTGGTCTTGAACTCGTGCTCCTCGGGTGAGATCGGTTTGGAAGACCTGTTTTCCGGTACGGCTTCCACGCTGGTCCGCAGCGGTATCAGTGCGGTGGCCGCCATGCAGTTTGCCATCAGCGACACCGCCGCAATCGCCTTCGCGCACGGTTTCTACGCGGCAATCGCCAACGGCCGCGGCGTGGACGAAGCTGCTCGCGTCGGCCGGATCTCCGTGATGGCCAGCCCCGATGGGACCTTGGAATGGGCAACGCCAGCGCTGTACGTGCGCGGCGGATCCACGCAGTTGTTCACGCTGACCCGGCCGCCTTCGCGTAAAACCGTCGTGCCTGAATCGGACGACGCCAAGGCGGGCGGACCTGCTTTGCCGGCTGCCGCCGTCGGGGGCGCTTTGGCCGCCGCCTTCACGGGTGCTTCACGTGCGCCCGAGCCAGCGCAGCCTGATGAAGCGGCACAGCAGCGGGCCATGCATGCCCAATTACGCGCGCTGTATGTGCAGGCTCGGGCCGAGATGCGGGCGCGGCGGCACGACCTGGCGGTGGAGCTGTTGGATGACTTGTTGACGCTGCAGCCCGACTACCGGGAAGCCGTCGAGCTGCGTGCCGTAGCTGTGGAACGGGCCGAGGCATCACGCGCCTATCGGGCTGCGAGGGCCGCCCAGGACGCGGAGGATTGGCGGGCAGCGGCCGAAGTCTTTGCCGGGCTGGAGAAGGACCCGGAGTTTCCAGATGCCGCCGCGCGTCGCCAGGAGTGCGAGCGCCGCCAGCGTATGTCCGATCTACAGTCCGAACTGCGCTTCCACGCAGCGGGCGGCGGCTGGCGGGAGGTCCTCGCTGTCGCTTTGGAGCTTGAGCAATTAGACCCCGCGGCGGCGGACCCGGACGGGCTGACGACGGCGGCACGCGCCGAACGGGACCGGCTCGCTGCTCTGGAAGAAGAGGCCAGGCGGGAGGAGCAGGCGAGGCGGGAGGAGCAGGCCAGGCGTGAGCAAGCGGCGGAGCGAGCGCGTGAGGCGCGGGAGAGGGATGCGGCGGAAGCCGCTGCGGCCACCGAAAAGGCTGCGGCGGACAAGGCTGCGGCGGACAAGGCCGCCGCGGAGCAGGCTGTCTTGGAGTCCGCCCGACCCAACCCGCCCCAGCGCGCGCCGCTGGGCGGGCCGCAAGGCGAGCCGCAGAAGTCCGAACCGCCGTCGAGCATCTCAGCGCAAATTCCCGGCGCCGAATCAATGCAGCCCACCAATTTGTTAAGGGGTTGGCTGAGGGGCGGTGGAGCGTTGCTGACCGCGGCTGGCATCCTTGGCGCGACCGCTGCGGCCTACCTCATGTGGGGCAATTCCGACTGGTGGTTCGCGGGAGGAGCCGAGTTTCTGCACTTTATCGCGGGACTGGTGATGCCCGCTGGCTACGTTTTGCTCCTCGTGGCCGGGTTCCCGGACAGAAAACCCACCGGGCGCCTGATCCTGGGCTCAGCCATCTTTTCTGTTGCCATTACTGGCTGGCTTGTTGATACGCAGTCGGAAAGCCGGGGGACCGCCGCCATTTGGTTCAGCTTCATCGCAAGTGCGCTTGGGCTATGGGCGGGTGTCCGGGCAGTCAAGGCATTTCCGGAGAATCGGTTCGCTGCTTGGGCGCTCTTGGTGCCATTGTCCTTGCCATGGACCATCTGGCTTTCCACCGAATACCCATTCCACCCCCGCATTCTGGACAAGGACGCAACTGCCGGCGTTACTTACTTTGTGATCGTGGCAATTGCGGGCTTGGTATTAGTGGTGGCTCCAGCGAAGAAGCATTCGTCCGCCAACCGAAGCGTTGAAAGGGAGTAGCCGCGGTGGCTCAGCTGATTGAATTCCCGCTTGAAGGTGGCAGTTCCATTCTTGTGGAGGTTCATTCCGGATTGGGTGGAGTCGTCACCCGCGGAGGGGCCGATCACACTGGAGTATTTGCCCGTGCGCAGCAAACATTCGAGCGCGCGTTGGGGAATATCCAGCCAGCGCTCCAAAGCGTCATCGACCAGCTTTTCACTATCAAAAACCGTCCAGATGAGGTCACAGTGGAATTCGGTATCGACCTCCACGCCGAGGCCGGGGCATTCATCGCGGCGGCCAGCACGTCGTCGAATTTCAACGTGACGCTGCGGTGGAAGCGGGATGACCACCGCGCGGAGCCCAGCGGACCATCGGATGAAGTGCAGGGCGCGCAGACCGCCTAAGCGGAACAGCGACTTCAGGGCGTCACGGACGGGATTGTCGTTCGACGTTCGACATCCCGGATCGGATCCAACTCGCAGCCAAACTCGAGGGCTCAACAGCCAATTGCGGGAGTCATTCCCCCCGTTCAACGGCGCGGGCTTCGATATGCAGCTAAAGTCGCTGGCGGATGAAGTCGAAGAATGTTTCGTAGTTGCGGGTAACTGATTTGGGGAGCCGGCGTTTTGAGTAAAAGAGGTCATTTTGGCCCTCGGCAACTTTGTCAAGACCACGCTCTATGATGCGCAAGAGCACCTTGCGCGGTTCAAGGTCTTGCAGGATTGCCGCATCGGAGTAGGCGCGCTTCAGAACAGCTTCAGCCTCAGGGATGAACAGGTAATCGGGCCCAGAGGGAAGGACCTGTTTCTGCAGGTCGACCCCCCATCGGAATTCTATGTCGCCGAAATCAACGGCAGAGAAATCATTGCCCTCAATGGTGTTCGCGAAGTCACCGTAGATGTAGGCGCGAGGCCCGGTGTGGCCCCAGATCTGGGTGGAGTCCATCCGTCCGGAGAAGACACAGTCGATGAGGTCCCCTGCTGAGAGCAGGAAGCGGCTGCTTCGGATGTTGCGGAAGCTGCAGTTCACGAAACGCGCCCTGCCCAGCAGGGTGTTTGAGAAGAACTTGGACCCGTCAAAGGTGCAGTTGATGTATTCCGATTTCTCTTTCCCGTCACCGAAGCCGAGTGAGTCCAGGCGGAGCTTGGAGAAGTTGCAGTCTTCGAACCTTGAGCCTTGGGAGCCGAAGTGCTTCATACCCATGCCGGAGTAGTCGATGCCTTTGACGTGCTCATGGTCAACATACACATCACCTTCCAAGGGGAGCTTGACGTACCCCTTGGAACGAACGCGGATTTCAAAGTCGTCGGTGCCCATTATGGAATCCTATAAGTTGACCTGTTGAGGGATCCCTGGCCGGATCCCTGGCGTTGGCGGCCGTGACCCGCTGCCGTACCGTGGCGTCGTCCGCAGCTTGCCCTGCACGGACGCCCGCGGCGTCAAGCCAGGCGTAGAACGAGAGCTGCGGATTTGAACTAGTCCCGCTGCCCAAGGCTTTGAGCTATTCGGCCACAGTTAGAAAACATCTCGCTTCCCCAGCCAATGCTGGACTCAGCGTGTCCACGATCCGGGGTTAAGGACGTCCTCAAGCTGTCAGATTGAGGTTATGCGATTCCTTTGCGCCGCCAGTCGAACAGGTCGGGGTTGGATTCGTCCAGTATCTCTTCAAAGCGCTCCCACCCTGCCTTGTGGACAAACGTTGCCTCTGACCCAGTGACAGGTATGAGCCAAGCGATTACACCGGAGCCCTCATCCGTTTCGAAAGTTGCGAACTCGTCAGGGAGGAAGACCGGAGAATTCACAAATAGAGCCTTGACATTTGTTCCCGGTGATAGGAAACCACGGGGTCCGATGACCTGGCCGGACAGTAAGGCGCTGTTATTGTGTATAGCTTCTTCGCCGACTTGCTTGAGTATGGATGGGATGTATTCTTCATTCTCGCCCGTATGGGTAGCGAGAAGAAGTTCATGTCTGATCAGTTTGTTTGATCGTACAGAGGGGAGTCCGTATCGACTCAGGCCAATCGTGCTGTAAACGGCAGTCCCTGGCATCACTTGGGGGGGTAAACCTGGCAATCTGAAAGTGCATCCAGTCGTCGGGGTCAGTCCTTGCTGACTCGATCGCGCCAAGGAATTGCTCGATGTGTGTTATCAGGTCTCTCACGTCATCTGCCCGCCTAATCGGATTCCTTTCCCACCGAGCGTCTCTCATATGTCAGCCCGTACAGCCACCGCCCTCGAAGTGCCTCTCCTCCAGACACACATCGGCCGTGGCGCGTTCTTCCTGAAGGTAGCAACGGTCATGGCGACGCCAACCAGGGCGAGCATGATTGGGGAAGAGAGTAACTGAGTTCGATTCAGTACTTCCTAATCGAGCTGATTCCTCGCCACCATTCGACGTCTCGTGACGCGCTTTCAAGGCTGTCAATCATAGCGAAGGCGTGTCGAACGAACCGGTCCGGAAGCCGTACAGCATGTTCCATGATGTAGTGAGCCAAGCCCTCCGGCCATACGAAACTGCCGTCGCTTAACTCCAGATTGCCGTTCCGTTGCCCACAGAATCGGCAGCGCGAGAACCCCATGAAGCTCCGCGCGATCAACCCCATCTGCAAGTAGGAGGCGACGAAATCACGCTCCTCGGTATCCCGCCCCGGGTCCACGAATTCCTCGGGAGAGGGGCACGACGGGTCTGTCTCAGGACCGTCCCAGTAGCCAATCAGAATCAATTTCCTGGACTGAACCATCGCCACTCCCCACCATCGAAGATCGTCAACGTGTTGCCTCGGCCGCTCGCGCCAATATCGGTCGTCGGCGCCTTGATCCGCACTCCAAGGTTTTTTGGCCAGTTCCTGAGCAAACGTACCTGTCGGGCAGCCCGTGCGACACGACAAGAGCCTTAGCGACGCGGCGGGTTCACCTCCATCATGGAGAAGCCGGCCGTCGTCAAAGCGCGGGTCCCCCGGCGCCAAGGACGACGTCCCCTGATGACGGTGAGCAATTTGCCGTTCGTGTTCCGCTACATCCAACAGAAGAGAACCAGATTCCCTCTCCTGTTACAGCCGGATACTCATCAGGTTGTTTGCGATGGATCGGAGGGCGAACCCACGAAGGTCATACTGGGCAACTGCAGTGACCACGGGTCGACAGCGTGATCGGAAAAGATTTCCAGCCACCTGCCATCGGACAGCCTAAATGCTGGGTCACCAGTCATACGCAGAGACTGCGGCTCGACCGCCACGATCGACAGGCCGCACAGGTCCCACACCATATCTGAGGCTTCAACGTCACTCCACCCGAATTCAAGAACGTCGTCCTTGATCACGCGCCATGCCGAGGGTGAACTGAACGCCCAGGTCTCTCCAGCCAGAGTGAGGGTCGGATCGGTGAACGCAGCATGTTGGATCTTCAAAGGTAAAAGAGGTACAAGTTCCACCTTTAAAGACTCGATCATCTCCCAATTTAATCATGGTCCAAGGTCAATGTGTGTTAGTTCCCGTAGTGTCTGCCTCCAGGCCGCGCCCTTGGCGCCTCGAGGAGGTTGTGGCTGCTTGCCTGTGAAGGGATTAATTGCATTGCCAATCGCGTCAGTAAACGAGGCTCTCAATTTAGCCCGCCCCGACGGTTCCATGATGCGAACCTTTGATCCGTCAGGCAGCGTGTATTGCATCCCTGGCGATTTCGTGGGGGCGCTTTCAAAGCCGGCACCCTGAAAGCCGCCCTCAAGGCGAGATCGACTCGTTGAAATAATGGTTCCTTCAGCGTCTGCAATAAATCCGGCACGAGTCCCTGACACAGGGTTCGTGGCTGCCGTCGGCGCACTCGAAGCGGCCATCTGCGGACCTGTTGATGCGTTGACAGCTGCGGCTCGGTTGCCGAGGTTTTGTGTGGCTTGTGCGCTGTCTTCCGCAGCTTGGCGGGCTGCTTCAATTTGTCGCTGTGCGTTGTTGGCTGCTCTAACGCCGGGTTTGGAGAGAAGGTTTCCGACCCATTCACCGACCATGGGGGCCGCTTTGCCAATGGCGTAACCAATGCCCACGCCGGCGGCGCCGCCGATGAGGCCCCATCCGGCGGCTTCGGCCATGCCGCCCCAGTATTCTTCCGGGGATGGTGCTTCTTTGTTGCCGAGGGCCACGTCGACAGCGTTTCCCACGGCGTAGCCGGCGGCTGCGCTGACAGCTCCGATGCCTGCTGCAACGGCCAGGCCGCAGACGACGCTGGCGACGCATGCGGTGGCCGCGGTGGCCACCACTGCCGTTACAACGACGGTGACGACAACGGCGGTGGCGACTTCGGCGATGGTTCCGGCATTGTCGTGGAACCAGTTCCCGACATCTCCCCACCAGTCAAGTCCGGAGGGGTCGGAGTAGTTGATGGGGTCGTTGGCGGAGTAGGCGTAGGGGGTGAATCCTGCGGGCTTGTCGGTGTGGAGGACAGGGTCGGGGGATGTGAAGAATCCCAGGACCGGGTCCAGGTCTCTGGCGCCGAGATGGGTCAGGGCGGTGTGGGTGTCGTTGAGTCCGCCGAGGTAGCCGTTGGCGGCGCCGAATCCTGCGGGGTTGGCTGCGTTGGAACCGACGCCGGTCGCGGCCGCCGTTGATGCCGTGTGGCCGCCGGCGCCGGTGGCGGTTTGCGTGGTTCCGCGTGCCAGGCCCATCGGGTCGGTGTACCGCGTGACGGCGGTGACTCCGGTGGTGCCGTTGGTGGGCTGGACGATGGTTTGGGCGGTGTTGACCCGGTCGCTGACGATGAACGCCAGTTTCACGGTCCCGGCGGCTGCCGTTCTTTGCGCGACGGTTTTGCCTGCGAAGCTGTAGGTGCAGCTCGCGGTGGTGGTGCCGCCGGGTGTGGCGTGCGCCGTGATCGCACCGATCGTGACTGTGGTGCCCGTGCCGTCGGTGATGCCGACGAGGGTCCCGGCTGCGTTGTAGTACCGGGTGCCGGTGCCGGTGCCGCCGCCGGTCGGGGGCGGGGGTGTTCCGCCCGCCGCGGAGGGGTTGGGATTGGCCGGGATCGTGCTGGCCCCGCTGGTGCCGGCGACCAGCCCGTCGGTGGTGTAAGTGATTTGTTGTCCGGCGCGGTTGGTGAGCCGGCCCGCGGCGTCCCAGGCGAACGTCGCCGTGCTGCCGCCGCCTGCGGTCGTGGTCATGGTTTGGAGGCGGTGCGGTCCTGCCTGCCCGGCGGCTGGGTAGGTGTAGGTTTCGGTGGCTGCGAGGTTGCCGGTGGCGTCGAAGCGTTTGACCTTGGACCGGTCACCGGTGGGCGTGTATTCGTAGCTTTGCGCGTAGGGGGCGGGTCCGCCGAGCCCGGTGACCTGCGTGGCCGACGCGGACGGTACGGTGGCGCAGGTTTTGTCTACCGGTGTCCAGACCGCTTCGAGGTGCGAGGCGTAGTCGTAGTCGAAGCACTGGTAGTCCGCCGGGGCGCTGGGCCGGGAGGCGTAGGAGGTGTCCCGGGAGAGGATTTTCCCGCCGGGGGTATAGGCGTAGCTGGTTTTCCCCAGGTCGGCGGTGGTGCCGCGTGCGGTGTTGATGGCCCATTGCTGGGCGAGCCGCCCGGTGGTGGCGTCCCAGGAGAAGTAGACCGAGTTCTTCCCGGTGGTGTTGTTGGTGGCGGAGGTGAGGTTCCGGTCGTATTGCTCGTAGGAGGCGAGCAGGCCCAGGTTGTTGTATTGGGCGTTCCCCGCGATGGTTTCCCGCTGCGTATTGGTGACAGCCATGGGGTTGTCGAGGGCGTCGTAGCTGGTGGTCAGTGTTTCGGCCGGGAGGCCGCCGAGGGCAGGTGAGGTGGTGGTGGCGATTTTTCCGGTCTGGGTGTATTTCGCGGTGCTGGTGTAGGGGGTGTTGGCGAAGGTGCCCAGCCCTGCGGGGAGGGTGGTTGTGGTGGTCGTGGGCTGGTATCCGGCGGTGTAGCCGGAGAGCGTTGTGGTGACCTGTTGGTCGAAATTGGTCCCGTTGTACCGGGTTGCGCTGCTGAGTGTGCCCTTCTTCTCGGCGTCGTAGGTGTTGGCGATTAGGGTGCGGGGTTGCCCGCCGGGGGCCTTGGTGGTCTTGGTCAGGACGCGGTCCAGGGCGTCGTAGGTGTAGCCGGTTTCGATGCCGGTGGCGTCTGTGGATGTGAGCATCCGTCCGGCGTCGTCGTAGCTGGTGGCGGTGGCGCCGCTGTCGGGGTCGCTGCTGGAGGTCTGCCGGCCCTGGGCGTCGTAGGTCCAGGTCCATTGGTTGTTGGCCGTGTCGCGCATGCCGGTCATTTGGCCGAGCACGTCGTACGTGTAGGTGGTGGTGTCCGCTGTCCCGCTGGGTGCGGTGCCGTGGTAGAGCACCCGGGTGGCGGTTTTGCCGTTGAGCGCGGTGATGGTTTTGGTCGCGGACTCCTCGCCCGGGCCGGTGGTTGTGGTGACGTCGACCCCGGTGTAGGAGATCTGGGTGCTCCACTGCTCCTTGTTGTCGTTTTCCAGCGCTTTGACCCGGGTGGTCCGTCCGGCGCCGTCGTAGCTGTATTCGGTGGAGGAGGGGACCGCGATGGTCGGGATGCGCAAAGTTCCATCGGGAGGGCTGGCGATGTAGTACTTGTTCCGGGTCAGCCGTGTGGCACCGGTTTCGGTGTAGAGGGTGTCAGTGGTGATAGTGCCCCCGGTGGGGGCCGGGGCCTGCGTTTGCCGGACGCGGCCGAGGCCGTCGTAGACGGTGTACGAGGTGACGGTATCGCCGTAGCCGTTGATGGACTGGGTCCTGGCGTAGGACGGTGCGTCTTTGGAGACCTGGTAGGTGGCCGAGGCCGTGGGGACCGGGGTGGTCGCTTTGGGCCGGGTGGCGTCCCAGTAAGCTGACGGGCGGCCGGAGGCGTCGTAGGTGTAGCTGGCGGTGTTGTTGTTGGCGTCGGTTCTGGTCAGGGCCTGGCCGCGGACGTCGTCGTAGGTGGTGGTTTCGACGAACCCGGCAGGGTTGGTCACAGTGGTGGCCGCCGCGGGGCCGCTCGCCGGGGTGTATACGGTGGTGGTGATCCGGGCGGTGCCGGTGTTGTTGTCCGTGGCCGAGGTAGCCCGGCCCAGGGCGTCATAGCTGATGTCCGGTCCGTTAGTCCACGCGGTGACGCTCGAGGCTGCCACGGTTTTGGCGGTGTCGGTTCGGGTGGCCCGTCCGGTGGCGGGCGGGGCGTAGCCGGCCCCGGGGGTGGCGGCGCTGTTTCCGTCGTAGAGGGTGCGGGTGGCGCGAAGCAGGGCCCCGGTGGCAGTTCCATCGGTGTTGCACGTGCCGCTATGGGTCGAACTGGTAGCTGTGAGGGCAAGCAGGTTCGTGTTCGTGTTGTCCGCGTAGGCGGTCACGGTGCATGATTCATCACCGGTGATGGAGTTGTCGCCGGTAGAGGAGCTGGATTTGACGCGTCCATAGCCGTCGAAGGTATTGGTGGTGGTGCTGGTCCGCCATCCGCCGGGTGCTGAACCGCTTTTGTCGGTGTTCTTGACGGTCAGGGTTCCGGCATGGCGGGCCTTCGCGCCCCCACTGGCCGCCGAGGCGGTGGCGGTGGGCTCTGATGACCAGGGGACGGTCACGGTGGAGGACAGCGCTTCGCCGTTGTCCCCGAGGTACTTCTTGGTCGCGACGGTGGTCCCTGCGATCCAGACGGAGTCTTTGATGACCGTGGTGGCTCCGTCTACAGCGGTGGCAGACACATCGGAGGTCCGCAGGGTTGTGGAGTTCGCAGGGGTTTGGTCCAAGCCGCGCAGGTAGGTGGTGACGGTCGTGGGGAAGGCCGTGGAACCGGCGGGTCCGCTGATGGTTTTCACGTCCTGCCAGCCGGCTGACACGGACCAGGTGATCTGCGCCCCGGCGGAGCCTGAGACGTAGCTGGGGGCGGCGTATTTCCAGGCCGGCGTGCCGAGATATTCGTAGCGCGTGACCATGATGGCGCTGCCGGTGGCACCCGGTCCGGGGTTCGTAGTCACCGACAGCACGGGGTAGATGTGAAAGTAGTCCATCCTGGTCGGTTGCGGGATGGGGTTCATGGGGGTCCAGTACTGCGGGAAGCAGCGCCGGGTATTGGTTTCCGGCGAACCGGGCAGCGAACCGGGCGTGCAGTCCGCGCCGGAGTAGACGATGGCGTGCGTAGCACCGGTCGGGGTGGTGACCTGGCTGATCCGGTACCGGTCCAGTGGTGCCTGCCCGTCCACGGCCCAGACCCTGTTTTGCAGGGTCTGGCCCCCGAAGACGGTGGGCGGGTCCTCGACGGCGGGACCGCCGGAGCGGGTGTTGGCACCGGTGTGTTTGATCTCGGCGAGCCAGAGGGCCGGCTTGGTGCCGTCGCCCGGGTCGGGCATGGTGTGCGTGAGGGTCCAGGTGTCGGCTGCCTGGTAGTTGGAGGCGTCGTAGCGGCTTTTACTGGTGACGGTCCTGAGGCGCTTGTCGGTGTAGAAAGTCGGTGACTGGGTGTTGCAGGTTCCTGACGAGGGGCAGGCATACGTTGCGGGGACGTCGTTGCCTTTGCTGCAGTCCATCCTGTCGGTGGCGTCGCAACGGTCCAGATAGCCCAGGTCCACTTGCAGCGGCGCAGGGGTGGTCAGTTCCGTATCTTTGCGCATGGCGTAGTCGATGCGCGTGAGCCGGCTGGCCCGGGTGTATTGGAGCAGGGGCCCGGATCCGGCCAGGGATGCATAGTAGTTGGTGTCCTGGGTGTAGAAGAACGCCTGGCTGTTGCCATTGACATCGACGACGTAATCCAGGTTCCAAGACCACGCCTGCTTGCAGTGGCTCGGCGTGAAGCTGCCCTTCCAGCAAGGCTGGCCCGCCGAGGCGGCCCAGACATCCACTACGTCCAGGGAATTCGTACCATTGCCCGACACCCAGCCGGGCAGGTGATTCAGGCCGAAGTAGTACTGGGTGCCGACGGTGTCGGTCAGGCGCCAGAATCCCTGTTCGTCGGTGCCGGGGGCGCCACCGTTCAGGTATTCGATCTTGGTGTTGTCATCCGTCTGCAGCTTCCAGGTCCCTGTGGCCTCGTCTTTGATCAGCTGTCCGTTGCGGCCGCCGAAGGATACGGTGAACTGCTGGCCGCCCGGGTTGCCGCACAGGTCGTAAGAGGACTGGATGTTCTGTTCGATGCAGGGGGTGAATTTTTGCCGGATCTGCCCGGGGCCGGCGAGGGCCCAGCCATCGCCGGCGACGGAAGCCTGGTTGTTGGTGGCGCTGGTCAGGCCGTCCACGCGCGAGGAGTCGTAGGACAGGGACAGGGCAGGGGTTGCCCCGGCCGGGGCGTTGCGCAGCGGGAACGGATAGGACCAGGTGAACCCGCCGGTTTGGCCGCTGCTGCCCCAGCTGCCCGCTGAAGATCCCGGCGTCGCGGCGAAGTTGCCTGAGCCGTTGTCGTTGGTCGTGTTGGCCATCGGGATGGCGATGCGCGTGGAAGCGGAGAGCGCCCGTCCGGGTCCGTGGCTGGTCCCGGATTCGTTGCCGGTCGTGGTTTCGGCCGGGGTGTTTCCGGCCTTGATGACGGCGGGTTCGGCGCCGTTGACCGTTGCGTGGGTGCCTGGCGCGTCCGGGGTGGTGAGCAGCGGAAACGCTGCCGTGTCGTTACTCCAGTTCGCCGTTGGGACCGCCGTGATGGGTTTCACGGCTTCCGGGGTGAAGTACGCCGCGGGTTCCGGAACCGTGGCCAGGCCGCTGCCGGAGGCGATCAGGGCCGCCGCGAGGGTGCCGGTCAGGACCACGCGGGTCAGGCCCGTGCGGGTCAGGACGTGTCGGATGCTCACTTCAGGACTCCCTGCTGGCTGCCGGTGATCTTGGACCAGGCGTCGATATATGGTTCGGCGGAATCCAGGACCCGCTGGGTTGCGATCGGCCTGACGATCTGGCCGGTGAACGGTTCGGCACCGGCCGCGGACGAGCCGCCGAGGATGAGCGGCTGCGCACCGGTGGATGCCGTGTGGGTACCTTCTGCGGTGGCGTAGACCCAGGTTGCGGTGCCCTCGGTGCGGGAGGCGCTGATCCTGACCTGCTGGTTGACCTTGTCGTAGGAGGCGAGCAGGAAGTACCAGCCGTTGCCCCGCGATGGGTTCAGCGGGGATACGGCCTGGATACTGTTGCCGTTGACTGCGCGGGCGCCGAACTGCCACCGCCCGGCGCTGTCCAGACGAAGCAGCCCGCCGGGCACCCCGTTGTTGTCCAGCTGGGTCAGCGCGGTCTGCCACGACGCCCCGGCCGGGCTGGCCGCGCAGAACCAGCCGCCGACGGTGAAGCTATTGGACACGTCAATCACTGCGGATGCGGTCTTGAACACGGCTCCGGGGCCGTTGAACTGCATCGCGTCCACGGCCGGTGCCGGGCTGGCTGAGGGTTGCCGGCAGTCCTGTGAGGTCGGGTTGGTGAACGGGTCAGTGACCTGCACCCAGGAAGCGGACCCTGCCGGGGTGACGGGCACCAGCTGGGGTGTCCAGGCGGCTCCGCCGACCCTGAACGAGGAACTCGCCGGGGAGCTGTGGTACTGGGTTTGCAGGTTCACGTTCCCGGCGATGTCGAACGCCCAGGCCGTGATGGTGGTGGTCTCCGCGATGGCGCCGATGGTTGTCTGCAGGCTCTCGGTGGCGCAGACAACGACGAAGTCCTCGACCCGGGTGTTGCAGGCCAGCGAAGCAGGATAAGTGGGGGCCGGGCCTCCGGCGCGGACCGTGTACACGAAACCGTAGACAGGCTTGGTACCGGTTTTATTGATCGTGATGTTGTAGGTGGTGCTGCCGGGTACACCGGTCGGATCAGTCCCGGTGCTGATCTTTTGATCGACTGTGATCGCGGGCGGGCCGGGATGGTCGGTGGCGATGATGAAGGTCATGGACACGATCGCCGATGTCAGTTGGTACTGATCGGATACCTGGGTTTGGAGGGTGTATTTGCCGTCCGGCAGCGGATCGGGCCGCCACAGCGCCGTGCCTCCCGTTCCGGGGATGGCGATGCCGTTGACGGTGGACCTGACAGCCTGGTTGTCAGCGTTGTAGAGGGTGCCCCACACGTAGATGGCACCGCCGACGGCGCCGTCGCCATCCGAGGAGACAATGGAGAACTGCGGCGCCTGTTCCCGGGTGACCGCCGGGTACGCGGGGCTTCCCGTGGCATCCGCAGTGTTCGGACATTTGAACGCGCAGCCAGTCAGACCGGTCACCACCGGGTTCTGCGGCTTCTCGGCATAGTTGATGGTGATCATCGCGTTCTTGTCGAAACGTTTCCACCCCAGCGGGTCAGCCTCATTGTCAGCATTCAAAGCAACGGTCCAGGTGCTGGACCCTGAGATCCAGTCCTTCGCAGGGCCCATGTCCCACCCGATGGTTTCCGCCGGGCAGGACGCCGACCAACCCTTGGCCACCGTCTGCGTGTCCAGCTTCATGTAGTAGCGGGGCTGGTTGTTCCAGGTGGTGGCCGAACTGATCGGTTCGCTCAGGTACAGGCTCACAGGGGTGGGCTGGCAGGACGAAGAATAGACCTCAGTAGCGTAGAACCGGGCCGCGAAAATCGACTTGCCGATCATCGGCGTCGTGTTGAAATCCCAGAGCGATCGGGTGACGTGGTTCCGTCCGTCCGTCACCCAGTAGTACGGAAGGAACCCTACGTGCGAGGTCTGGTCGGTGTACGTAACGTCGTTCAAGTAGGACGAGGTGGGGTAGGCACTGTCAACGTAGATGTAATTGGTCCGCAGCACGCTCCAGTCCGGATCGACATAGATCGGGTACACGGATTTGTTGTCCGCGTCGAGCACGCTGGCCATGTCGAAGACTTCGTTGGTTTTCCCGTCAGGGGCGGCGAGGGATAGCTTGAAGGGGCTGGTCATGCCGTGGCCGCCGGGATCCGTTGCTGACGCGTTGGGTTGACTTGAATCCCACCACCGGCCCTGTCCCGTTCGTAGTTCCTCCTGCCCGGATGACTGGCCCTTGGCCGTCAGTCCACCCTGGCCGTCTTCGGAGACCTGGACATTCTTGGTGTCCAGCCAGATGCGCATTTGCGCCAAACGGGGATCGGACGCGGCCTGAGGAGAATTGATCCGCAGCACCTGCGAGACGCTGGCCTTGCGGACCACCTGGATCAGGTCAACGCCAGGCAGCACACCCGCGTAGGTGGCCGTATTGTCCTTGATCTCCGGGGCGGGCAGCGCCCCGAACGGCCAAGACTCCTTCACCTCATGCCCGGCGTCGTCCTTGATCGTCGCCAGATGAGCGTCTCCGCCAACACCCAAGGCGATGTCCGCGGGTACCAGCGACGGCCGGTACACGGCGCCTGTTTCCGTGGGCTCCCGGGTCAGGATCGTGGAGATCGCTTCCCACTGCCCTTCATGGATCATCCGGACAGGCTCGGTGTTGATGCTGCGGGTGAACGTTCCGTCCGGGTGGGCAACTGTTTCTTCTGTTGGCGTGGTCTTCCCATCGACCAAGGCGTCCATGCCCGTCCGCTTGGCGTACTCCGCCGCTGCCTGCTCACTGGTGGCCGCCGGCGCGGCCGCAGGCGCGGGATCCTCCAGCGGCACAATCACTGTTGACCACGCCGGGGCCGTGACAGCTCCCAGGCCAATCGTCAGGGCAAGGGAGAGCGCCGCGGCCGCCGACCGGGCAAGAGTTCTCTTATTCACGAACTGCCGAATCCTTCGTTCTGTCGATTTCGGGTTCGGCAAACCACGGAACTGGAGCCCCCAATATCGCGATAACAAGCAGATAATTAGCAGAGTGAAGGTGGGAGAAGACTGAAAATCTGCTAGACACGCCGGAAATATGGCTGAATCCGCAAAGTTTGAGGTTTGTGTCGACACCACTTTCTGCGGAGCACCAGCTAGCCGCCGCGGTGCAGATATCAACCAAGGGCCTATATTCATGCTCCGAACAGGACCACAATGTGAAATATGGTTCAGGAAAACTTCAGCGGCCGTGCTCCCTTGGTGGTAGGTGTGCTCCCCGAACAGCACACCCAGGTTCTGCGTGTGGCGCGGGATATGGCCCTGCAGATGGACGCCCCGGTCGTCTTCGCCTACGTCGACGAGGCCAGTTACCTCGTGGAGTGGGACCCGTCGAAGGAAACCCACCGGCTGTCCCTCCATCCTGAGAAGGAAGAAAACTCGATCTCTGCCGTCCGTTCGGAGCTGCGCGAGCTGATCACTGCGGAGTTCGGCTCGCAAGGGGTGGACTGGACCCTTCGGATGCTGGCTGGGGATCCTGCCAGGGCGCTCGGCCGCCTCGCCGCCGAGGTGCACGCAACCATGATCATCGTGGGAACGCCCGCCCGGAGCCTTGTGCACCGCATTTCCGAGGCGCTCAACGGATCAGTCGCATCATGGTTGAGCCACCACCAAAACCGCCCCGTGCTCATCGTCCCCTCGCCGAAACAGGGTAGCCACGTGGCAGACAGCCAGGAAGTCGCCGCCGAAAGCCATGAACCCGGCGCCGACGACATCGGCTCTGCCACCAGCGGCGGCCCAGTCAGCGCGGGCGACGGTGGCCAAAGCGCTAAGCCAACGACGGCGACAGACCCCGCCGAGTGACGTGGCCGGCCTAAGCAACGCGGATCCGAGAACCCCGCTCTGACCTGCGGAAACCGGTTCTTCGCAGGTCCTAAAACTAAAGCGAAAGTAGTTATTCGAGGTTGTGGCCAAGGCCCTGAGGGCCGTCTAAGCTGTTTAGTGCAGGAGCTGAGAGCACCTGCCCCAAGACCGCTCCGGAGTGCGTATCCCCCAATAACGCACTCCGGAGCTCTTGGTTTAAGCCGGCCAGAACCAACACGCAACCAGCCGCTGCCACTTCAAATTTCATGAGCACCTCCGTATCGGGTTTGCACCCAGCTCGCGCCCTTATGATGGCGATTTAGGGAGGTGCGCGTGTGAGCATCGTGGACAACGCGGTCTATGTGAATGGCCACAGGACTCGGGATCCGGAGAGCCTGGACGAAACATATTTTGTCCTCCGTCAGCGGCAGGGGATGGCTTGGATTGGCCTTTATCGCCCAGATGACAAGGAACTCCGTTCGGTCGCCGATGAATTCGACCTGAGCCCACTGGCCGTGGAAGATGCGCTTACCGGGCATCAGCGCGCCAAACTGGAACACTACGGAGACACGCAATTCCTGGTGTTGCGCCCGGCCCGGTATTTGGATGACGTCGAAAAGGTCGAATTCGGCGAAATCCATGTCTTTGCCGGACCGGATTTTGTGGTCACTGTGCGCCATGCCGAATCGCCGAACCTGGCCCGTGTGCGGCACAGGATGGAGTCGCAACCGGAATTCCTGGCCCTGGGACCTGAGGCGGTGCTCTATGCAATCCTGGACCAGGTGGTTGACGAGTACGAGCCCGTGGCTGCGGGCTTGGAGAACGACATCGACGAGATCGAAGACGACCTGTTTAGCGGTGACCCCGGCGTTTCCAAGCGTATTTACGAACTTTCACGGCAGGTCATCACCTTCCAGCGCGCCACTGGCCCTCTGACCGCCATGCTTCAGGAACTGATGAGCGGCTCGCCGGACCATCGCCCAGATCCCGATCTCCAGGATCATTTCCGCGACGTGCTGGACCATACGCTCCGGCTCAGCGACCGCATTTCATCCTTCCGTGCCCTGCTGCAGAATGCCTTGGCGGTCAACGCAGCCCTTGTGGCGCAACGCCAGAACGAGGAAATGCGCCTCCTGACCGAATCCAGCATCGCGCAAAACGAACAAACAAAACGGATTTCGTCGTGGGCCGCCATTCTCTTCGCGCCAACCTTGGTGGGCACGATCTATGGCATGAACTTCCACACGATGCCTGAGTTGGATTGGGTGTTCGGATACCCCATGGCGATTGGACTTATGGTCGCAATGGGGATCGGACTGTATGCCACCTTCAAGCACAACAAATGGATCTAGACGCGCCGGCAAGCCCGCCGACAAGCGCGCCGGCCAACACCCATTGAGCGCCGCCGGAACCACTCACTCAACGTCCTGAAAGGCACCCACTCAGGCCTGTACAACCAATGATGCACGCCAGCATCGTTATTGGATCTTGACATAACGCCAAGGCCCAGCCATTGTTTCTATACGGATTGAGACCGGAAGTCTCATTACCGGGCTGGGTTTTCGTCCCGCGCGCTGTTGTCGGCGGGCGCTGGCCTTGTCGCCGCCCCAAATGCCAGGGGTGGCCTGGCTGGCTGCGGAGATTTCTGCGAGGTTGCCGTCTTCTCCGTGCGATACAACAGACTCCGTCCCGCGACGCGCCCTTCCGTAGTTGGGGCCAGGAGGGCCGCCACCGGGACCGGAGGTAGGTTGCCATAGACCATGAGTGCCCCGCTCCCTACAAGGAACGAGTCAATGCCGACAGTCGCTCAACCGCACTCCTCTTCATCCCATGCCACGCCCGAGTCCGCGGGCAGGTACCTCTGGTGCTCCACGTGCCGCACGGACAGGCACCTCCAAGTCCTTTCGGCGGAGCCGCACAGGCACCCGCAATCAGTCCTGGTAGAGGTCACGTACACCTGCAGCCACTGCGGTCACGTCTTTGGGCATACTGCCACCTACGAGCAAGTGGCGGCTGTTCTGGACCGTCCGACGTCGGCTGAGCGCCGCGCGGGCCTCAGGGACTACTGACACCACCACAGACCCATCGTGTGATTTATACCCCCTAGGGGTATCTTGCGAGATACCCCTAGGGGGTATAAAGTTGTGTCCCATGAGCAACACGGAAGACGCCCTCCTCCTGGACGCCGCGCCGTCGGCCCCTGATGAGGCGGGACAGCACCAAGCTGTAAATCATGGCTACACCTCCAATAAGGACGCCTACCTGCGCCGCCTCAAGCGGATTGAAGGCCAGGTGCGTGGGATTGCGCGCATGGTGGAGGACGACAAATACTGCATCGACATCCTCACGCAGGTGGCCGCAGTCAATAAGGCACTGCACGCTGTGAGTTTGGGACTGGTCGAAGAGCACATCGGTCACTGCGTCGTTGGCGCAGCAGCTGAGCCCGACGCTTCCGTGCGCGCTGACGCAATTGACGCGAAGGTCAAGGAGGCCACGGATGCCATCGGGCGACTGCTGCGGTAACTCCGCCGGCCACCACACCATCCAACTCATCACCAGGGAGCAAGCGATGTCACCACAACCCATCCGACTCACCACAAGAGAGAAGGCGCTGGGACTCACCCAAACCAACAAACTCGCCACCAAGGAGCACGTTATGGGCCAGAACACCGCCACCATCACCACCAACGTCAGCGTTTCCGGAATGACCTGCGGGCACTGCGTTTCCTCCGTCAGCGAGGAGCTCGAGGCACTTGATGGCGTGGAAAACGTGGATGTCGATTTGAACTCGGGCGGCATTTCAACCGTCACGATCACGTCCACCCAGAAGCTCTCGGCCTCGGAGATCGGCGAAGCTGTGGCAGAGGCGGGCTACCTGGTAGTAGCCAACGAAGCTTAGGAGGCCCTCGAGTGGGCGACCACATAACCACTCACAGTCCGGGCACCCGCTTCATCGAGCTAGACATCGAAGGCATGACCTGCGCCTCCTGCGTGAATCGCGTGGAGCGAAAGCTGGGAAAGCTCGAGGGCGTGGAAGCCACAGTCAACCTCCCCCTCGAGTCCGCCCACGTCCTGGTCCCGGAAGCCATTTCTGACCAGCAAATCGTGGATACGGTGAACGCCTCCGGGTACAAAGCCACCATTCGGGAGGCGCCGACCCACCATACCCACCACACTGATAGCGCTCACCCTGGGCATACTCACACGCCCGACGTCGACGCTCACTCGGGCGGGCCCGTCACCGCAGCAGAACATGGCGAACACGGTGACGCGGAACATGCCGAACGCACTGACCACATGTCGCACGGCCCCGCCGCGCGACAACTTAGGCCCCGCCTGTGGCTGGCGGCGATCCTGACGCTGCCGGTCTTTGTGATCTCGATGATCCCAGCTGCCCAATTCCCCAATTGGGGCTGGGCCGCGGCCGTCTTGGCTTTGCCCGTTGTGAGTTGGGCGGCCTGGCCATTTCACAGGGCTGCAGCAATCAACGCCCGGCACGTCGCCTCCACAATGGACACGCTTGTTTCCCTGGGTGTGATCGCGGCCTACCTTTACTCTGCGTGGCAGTTGTTCGCGGATCCGAGCATGACCGAACATCCGGGCATGGAGATGTCCGCTGGCGGCGGGCTGTACTTTGAGGTCGCCTCTGTTGTGACTACGTTCCTGCTGCTGGGCCGGTATCTCGAGGCGAACGCCAAGGCCAAAGCCGGCGACGCCCTCAAATCCCTGCTGAGCCTGGGGGCCAAGGACGCTACGGTCCTGCGTGACGGCGTTGAATACAAGATCCCCGCCGACCAACTCGATGTGGGCGACGTCTTCGTGGTCCGGCCTGGCGAGAAAATCGCGACGGACGGCGTGGTGACCGAAGGCGCGTCCGCCGTCGACGCCTCCTTGGTAACCGGTGAATCGGTGCCGGTGGAGGTCGGGCCGGGCAGCCCCGTCACGGGCGCCACCATCAACACTTCCGGCCGACTGCTGGTTAGGGCAACGCGAGTCGGCTCCGAAACGACTCTTGCCCAGATGGGACGACTGGTCAGCGAAGCGCAAACCGGCAAAGCCCCGATCGCCCGCCTTGCCGACCGAATCAGCGCAGTGTTCGTGCCGGTGGTCCTGGTGATCGCCGTGGTGACGTTTGCTCTGTGGCTGGCCCTCAGCGGCGACCTTGGTGCCTCCTTCACTGCCGCCGTCGCGGTTCTGGTGATCGCTTGCCCGTGTGCCCTGGGCCTTGCCACTCCGGTGGGTTTGCTGACCGGAACGGGGCGGGGGGCCCAGTTGGGCATCCTTATTAAAGGGCCTCAGGTCCTCGAGGACACGCGCACGGTGGACACCATCCTGCTCGACAAGACGGGCACGGTGACCACGGGCAAACTGGCCGTGGACCGCGTGCTGGCCGCCGATGGTGTGCCTGAGGACGAGGTCCTGCTACTGGCGGGCGCTGTCGAGTCGGCTTCCGAGCATCCCATCGCACACGCGATCGCGGCCGCCGCGAAGGCCTCCCTCCCCGTCCGGGTGGGGGCGTCCGACGGCGGGACGCTGCCCGCCGTCGTCGGCTTTAGTTCAGCGCCCGGCGGCGGAGTGCACGGAACTGTGGTGCTGGACGGCTCCTCGCGCGAAATCCTGGTGGGGCGGACCGGTTGGCTGCTGGAGAACGGCATCTCGCCTAGTGAGGCCCAGGCCGAACAGTTCGCGGCCGAAGAAAACGGCGGGGCAACCGCCGTGTGGGTGGCCGCGGACGGTGCCGTTGTTGGCATCGTGTCCCTGCGGGATACCGTGAAGCCCGGCTCCGCAGCGGCAATTCGGCGCCTCAAGGAGCTTGGCATCCGGCCGATGCTGCTGACCGGCGACAACGCGGCCGTTGCCGCCCGGGTGGCTGCCGACGTCGGAATCGCTCCCGACGACGTGCTAGCCGGCGTCCTGCCTGCAGGAAAGGTCGGCGCCGTCAGGAGCCTTCAGGAGCGCGGCGCAATTGTCGCGATGGCCGGCGATGGGGTCAATGACGCTGCGGCCTTGGCGCAGGCTGACCTGGGAATTGCTATGGGGTCGGGGACGGACGTGGCGATCGAGGCTTCGGACCTGACGGTGATGGGCAACGATCTGGGGCAACTGGTCCACGCGATCGAGCTGTCCCGAAAGACCCTCGCCACCATCAAGACCAATTTGTTCTGGGCATTCTTCTATAACGCAGTGGGCATCCCTGTGGCCGCGTTGGGGCTGCTCAACCCGATGATTGCGGGCGCCGCGATGGCTGCCAGTTCGGTGTTGGTGGTGACGAATTCGCTGCGGTTGCGGCGGTTTGGAAAGTAGGGATTTTTCAGTCTGGTTTGGCGAAGGTGGCGGCGCTCATGACTTCGTAGGCTACAAAAGCCTCGTCGCCTTCCACCCAGGCATCATGACCTGCGGGAATGGCATAGGCGTTGCCAGGCGTTATCGTTGCCCGCGTCCCATCATCCATCTGCACCATTAGTACACCGGCGGTGCAGAATCCAAGGTGATTAACCTGGCAGCTGTCCGTATGGACAACGGTCTTCACCGTCTCGGACCAGCGCCAACCGGGCTCGAAGGTAAACCTACCCACGGTGGTGTCACTGATGGTGACCACATCAATCTGGGTCTTGGGTGGACGACGCTTTTCATCGGGCTCATCAAATGACTTCGATTCGAGAGCCTTGACACTTACCGAGGCCATAATGTCCCCCTCAATCGTTCCTTGCCTGGAATCGGCAACCGGCGCTACCAGAGTGCTCCCGTAGGGAGGGCAAGTCAATAAGCGCGGGTGCGTTATTAAGTGGTGCGTCCAGCTGTCCCATAAATCATGCTCTAGGCATCCAGGACCGCCCTCAGTATTGGCCTTTAATCACAAAGTACGAGCCGCGGATTACACCTGCCAGCTTTGATTTTTGGCGTGCGAATTTGAAGCTTGACGCGAGTTCCTCTGGAACGTCCATGCCGTCGGAGAGCTTGAACCCCACTGCCCGCTTGGTTCCGTCCTCGATGCCGTACATCACGTTGATTGACAGGCCGGACTCGTAGAACACGTATGCCATCCGAATACCGTCCACCTCGAAGGAAGTCACCTCAAGCGGACGGGCGGAGATGACAAGGTTGCGCTCCTCGGAGAGAATGCGGTTCACCCACTCGAGAGTCTCCGGCGCCTCACCTGCGGGCGTGACTGTGAAAGTGTGGTCGTACTTGTTTTTGTAATAGCGCGCCTCGTTGGCACGCAGTCCCGCCAGCGCCTCCGCCACGGGCGACGATTCCAAGCCAACGGTGGACACGTTCACGAAATCTACGGTGTACGGCATGCACCCTCCTGGTAGTTATTCCTCGCACATCGTCGCAGATTTGGGCGCACACGTCCGGAACTGCTCAGTGTTTCCGTGATTCAAGTCACTTGATGTAAGCTGATTTTTGGTCAAGCAGCAGGCTTCGAGTTACCCCGAGAGATCCTGCGCCTTGACCATCCTCTTTCCTGCCGTCGGCAGGTACACGAATTCCAGCCCCCGAAGCAGCTCCTCCCTAACCGCCCCGCGCCATGGGCGGAGGTTTGCCTGATGGCCGGGCGCTTCGAACTTTTCAACGCTCCCGGTGGCGGCTATTCCGTTCGGCTCCTCGACGATAGCGGCTCTATTTTGGTTATCTCCGTTCGCTACTGCAATAAGAAGGCAGCAGCCCGCGGGATCACAACTATCCGTGAAATCGCTGCGAGCGGGTTGATCCACGACCAAACAGAAAGAGGAATCGCACCCGGCGGAGCTCTGCCAACTAGCGAGTCGTGACGGGCCCTCGAGTTGGATTCGTCACCTGAGGAAACGTAAAACGTTTGACGTTTCGAGTAGGGTCGGCTTATGAGCAGGATCGGATATCTCTCGGCGTCGGTGCCGTCACGGTTGTCAACAGCGGGTTCAGCAGTGGCGCTCCCGATCCTGGCCGTCCAGCAAATGAACGATGTAAGCATGGGCGGAGCGCTCGTTGCCGTCTCATTGGGTCCAAGTGTGCTCGCGGCACCCATCGCCGGAGTAGCCCTTGACCGAGCCCGTAATCCAGGCATCCTTGTTACTGCTTCTGCGCTAATCACTGCTGCAGCCCTCGCTGTGGCGGCTTTCCTCGGCCAGGTGCCGCTTCCCGTTGTGGTCGGGGCGCTGGCCTTAGCAGGGGCAGTTTCTCCCTTTTATATGGGCGGGCTTTCAAGTTTCGTCGCCGACGCGATCCCGGACGGACGCCGTGCTTTCGCTTACGACGCCCTGTCCTACAACGTGTCCGCTGTGGCAGGCCCGGCACTGGTGGCCATCACGGTGGTCCTCTTCCCGGCCCAAGTAGCGCTTTGGGTCCTGGCTGCCGCCGCCATCGTCGGAGCAGTCAGCTCGGCCGTCATCAAACTGCCGACACATGCTGCGGAACGGGTGTCCGTGTGGCGGGCGGTCAGTTCGGGGCTTCGCCAGCTACTGGGCCATCGCCCTTTGGCCGTGGTCACCGCCGCATCAACACTGAGCCAGCTCGGCCAAGGCGGCCTTGCCGTTGCCGCGGTCGCCCTTTCGGTCGAAAGAATTGGCTCACCGCAGGACGGTGCCCTCCTGGTCACGGCATTCGCCGTGGGCAGCCTTCTCGGCGCGCTATGGGAAACAGTGAGACCAGCCCGGACACGCCCGCACATTGTGATGACCGTGGGCTTTCTCGGCACCGGGATGCTTACGGTTGCCGCCGCCCTCGACGTCGGACAGCTCTGGACTGTAATAGCCATTGGCCTGTCCGGCGTTTTCACGGCATCCAGCGCGGCGGCAATGCTCTTCCTTCGGAGCCACCACAGCCCGCCGCCCGTGCGATCGCAGGTCTTCACGGTGGGCGCGGGCCTGCGTGTCACGGCTTCAGCCGCGGGAGCCGCTTTGGCAGGTTCCGCAACCGGCCTCAGCGGTGCCATCACGGTGGCGGGCCTGGGCCTTGTGTGGGTGGCGTCAGCGGGACTGATGGTCGCCTACCCCACGAGCAAATGATCTCCTGGAGAGGCCAGCCTCTCCCCAATGTCCCGCCCGATCTGCCTCAGCAATTCGGCGGACAGGGCCGCGTCCTTTGATGAGTCCAGCTCGGTGTACTCGGCCAGTGCATAGACCCGGGAGACGGGCAGTTCCGCCCACCTCTCCTTCGGGAGCAGGGAGCGTCCGACGACGGCGATCACCGTCCGGGGGCCGGAGCGGCGGGCCACGGCGGCTGGCAGTTTCCCGGACAGCGTCTGCTCATCGATGCTGCCCTCGCCGGTGATGACCAGCTCGCATTCTTCTGCACGGGCGTCGAAATCCAGCAGCTCAAGGAAATAGTCCGCACCTGACACCTGCTTCGCGCCAAGCAGCAGGCTGGCGAAGCCAATGCCGCCAGCACTGCCGGCGCCCTCATGGTGGGCCAGCGCCGCCGCGTTAGTGAGCCCGGCGTCGGTGAGAACGGAAACAAAGTGCGCCAGACCGGCGTCGAGCGCTGAAACCTGATCCGGTGAGGCGCCCTTCTGCGGAGCAAAGACCGCGGGCGCGCCGTGGGGGCCCAGCAGCGGGTTGTGCACGTCGCTGGCGACGATCAGCTCTACGCCATCGAGCACCGGCACAGCCTCACGGCTGACCGAAGCAATCCGCCGCAGATTGGCTCCGCTGCCCCGGAGTTCGGCGCCGTCGGTGTCAGAGAATCTGAAGCCCAAGGCGGTGAGCATCCCCATGCCGCCATCAGTGCTGGAGCTGCCGCCCAGCGCCAACACAATCCGGGCTGGCCGGAGGCCAAGCGCGAAGAGGACAGCATCGCCGAAGCCCCGACTGGACGCCTCGAGCGGTTCCAGCCTCCCGTCGGGCAAGCGGCCCAGCCCGCAAGTGTTGGCAACCTCCACAACGGCCGTGACGCCGTCGAACGCTATGCTCGCCTGGACCGGCTGGCCAGTAGGTCCGGCCACTGTACAGCTGTGCAGGCTAAATCCTGAGGCGACGGCCGCATCCACGCTGCCGTCACCCCCATCGGCCAGAGGGAGCAGTTCACAGTGGACAGGCGCGGCGGAGGCCGCGGAACGAAGTCCCGCGGCCAACGCTTCCGCTACCTCGGCGGCGGTCAGGCTGCCCTTGAACTTGTCGGGGGCAATCAGGGTCCGCACGATTTTGGGGGCGGGTTTGTGCATTTCAGACGCTTTTCGAGAGGGCCGGGCTGCGGTCATGCTTGGGTGCGTGGTGGCTGTATTGGGACAAGTCATCCCCGCTGGGCAGCGGCTCCACAGCCTGGCCGGCAAACACCCTGCGGGCGCGGTCCACATCCAGCGTGCGGTCCCACCAGGCGATGAAGAGCGTGGCCACGGCATTGCCGGTGAAGTTGACCAGGGCGCGGCACTCGGACATGAACTTGTCGATGCCGAAGATCAGCATGATGCCCGCGGCGGGGATGGTGCCGATGGTGGTCAAAGTGGCGGTGAGGGCGATGAACCCACCGCCGGCCACCCCGGCTGCCCCCTTGGACGTGAGCAGCATAACGGCGAGCAGGCCAAGCTGCTGCGGGATGCTGAGGTTGGTATTGGTGGCTTGGGCGATGTAGAGCGCGGCCAGTGACAGGTAGATCGCGGCGCCGTCCAGGTTGAAACTGTAGCCAGTGGGGACCACCAGGCCAACCGTCTCCTTCTTGATGCCCGCGTGCTCCAACTTGCGCATCAGGCCGGGCAGGGCTGGTTCGGCGGTGGAGGTGCCGAGGATCAGCATGTACTCCTCTTTGAGATGCCGAATCATGCTGAAAATGTTCAGCTTGAGGAACGCCATAACGGAGCCAAGGACAACCACCACGAACAGGATGGACGTCACGTAGAACAGTGCAATGAGTCCGCCCATGCTGGTCAGCGAGGATACGCCATACTTGCCCACAGCGAAGGCCATGGCACCGAAGGCACCGAGCGGGGCCGCCTTCATGATAAAGCTCAGGATCTTGAACATTACGCCGGTGAGCCGCTGCACGCCGTCGAGTACGGGTGCACCGATCCTGCCAAGGGCGTTCAGGGCGATGCCGAAGACCACCGCAATGAAGATGATCTGGAGGATGTCGCCCTCAACAAACGGCGAGACGATGCTGTTGGGGATGATGTGGGTGATGAACTGCCACCACTCCTGGTGCTGGCCGGCGTCGATCAGCTTGGCCGCCGATTCGGAAGTCTTGATTTTGCTGGCGTCCGCGTTGACGCCCTCTCCGAGGCGGAAGATGTTGATGGCCACCAGGCCGAACACCATGGCACAGATAGTGCCGATCTGGAAGTAGGTCAGGGCTTTGAGGCCGGTCATCCCGACTTTTTTAAGGTCTGCCACGCTGGCGATGCCGCCAACGATGGTAAGGAAGACGATTGGGCCGATGAGCATCTTCATGGCGTTGACGAAGGTGGTGCCGATGGGTTCCATGGCCACGCCAGCGCTTGGGGCGAGCCAGCCAAGGAGGATGCCGATGAGAATGGCAGTCAGGACCCAAACATACAGCTGCTTGTACCAGCGTTGCTTGGGAGCCGGCCCTGCCTGGCCGGTGGTGACGTGGTCCATGATTCCTACCTCATTGTGGAATGTCTCTGGAGAGGGGCTGAAGGGGGTGCCGCCGTGGCGGCTGTCTGATTGGTGCCCGACGACGGGCTGGCGGCTTTCGCTGTGGCGACCGTCCGCCGTCGGGCACTTGCTGGGTGTTAAGGCGCAGCGCTAGACGGCGGCGAGCGTGTGGGTGAGCGCCTTGATAATGGCCTCGGTGACCTCATCCGTGTCTGCTTCGCCGCCGATATCGCGGGTCAGGTGGCCGGCGCCGGTGGTCTGCTCGATAGCGGCTTCGACGCGGCGAGCTTCATCGTGCAGGCCAAAGTGGTCCAGCATCAGGGCCGCGCTGGCGATGGCGCCGATCGGGTTGCTGATGCCCTTGCCGGCGATGTCAGGCGCGGAGCCGTGCACCGGCTCGAACATGCTGGGGAACCGGCGCTCGGGGTTCAGGTTGGCGCTGGCTGCCAGGCCCAGGCTTCCGGCGAGCGCGGAACCGAGGTCGGACAGGATGTCCGCATTCAGGTTGGACGCGACCACAACGGACAGGTCCTCCGGGTGCAGGATGAACTTGGCGCTCATGGCGTCAACAAGGACACTTTCGGTCTGCACATCCGGGTAGTCCAAGGCGACGCGCTTGAAGGTTTCGTCCCAGAGGACCATGCCGTACTGCTGGGCGTTGGACTTGGTGACGCTTGAGACCTTCTTGACAGTGCGGGTGCGGGCCAGGTCGAAGGCGAAGCGCATAATGCGTTCGCAGCCCTTCTCGGTAAAGAGTGCCGTCTGGAGGGCAACCTCATTGCCGGGGCCGCGGCCGCTCAGGTTGCGTCCGCCGAGGCCCGCGTATTCGCCTTCGCTGTTTTCGCGCACCACAATCCAATCAAGTTCGGTGTTGTCCGCCTTGCGCAGCGGCGACTGGACGCCGGGGAGGAACTTCACCGGACGGATGTTGGCCCACTGGTCGAAATTCTGGGTGATGTTGAGTCGAAGACCCCACAGGCTGACGTGGTCCGGGACGTTCTCCCAGCCAACTGCGCCGAAGTAGATGGCGTCGAAGTCCTTGAGCGCTTCAAGGCCCTTGGGGTCCATCATCTGGCCGGTCTTGGCGTAGTACTCGGAGCCCCAGGGGAACTCGGTCCATTGGAACGCGAACTTGCCGTCGGACTGCTCAGCCAGGGCGTTGAGGACGCGCCGGCCGGCAGCTACGACCTCCTTGCCCACGCCGTCGGCGGGGATGGACGCGATGCTGAATGTTTGAGTGGCGCTCATGTGCCTGTCTCCTCGTTGAGTGTTTAGTCCTGTGAGCCTGTTAGGCGAGTCACACTTCTCTTTCCTCTTCAAGTAGACGGGCCGGGCCTATGCAGCGTCCAAGACTAAGATCCGATGCGGTTGATAGGTGGGGCCTATTGAAATTTCGGCTTGTTGGCGTCGGCGTCGTGCTTTTCCGGAGGCGCAGCGTGCTCCGCAGCCACGTCCAGGAACGCCCGCGCGGCCGGCGTCAGGTCTTCTCTCCGGCTCACCACAGCCACGTCCAAGTAGGAAACAGGTTCGATCAGCAGCGTCCGTAGCCCGGCCTTGTGGGCGGTTGGAGCCCACGACGACGGCATCACCGCGTGTCCGACACCCGCCAGCACCAGCGGCAGGATCGACGTTCGATGGGCCACTTCCACGACGATCTCAACCTCCACACCATGGGCAAGCGCGTCATCCACAAGCCATCTCATCAGCGAACCGCGCTGGCTGGCGACCAAGCGATGACCGCCCAGATCGTCGCGCTGGATGGAATCCCCTGCACCGAAGCTGTCGGCACGCGGGTTGACGATCAGGATCAGGGGTTGCCGTTCCAGCTCCAGAACCTGTACTCCGGGAACGCGGATCGGAGTGGGCGAGCCAGCTAAGCCAACCTCCGAACTGCCGCTGCGGACGGACTCTATAACCTCTTCCGGAGTAAACGCCGCCGTGACGTTGAGTCGGACCGAGGGATAGGCGACGGTGAAGTCCGCAATCATAGAGGTCAGCGGCTCGATTCCCGGCGACGGCATGGTGATGATGTCCAGCTGGCCGCTCCGGACACCCCGCGTGGCCTGCACCGCCGACTGCGCGGCGTCGAGATCCCGCATTACGAGTCGCGCCGGCCCCACGAGTTCCTTCCCAGCCTCGCTAAGGATGGCGCGGCGGCCAATCCGGTGGAACAACGGCACACCCAGCTCCCGCTCCAGCCCCGCGATGGTTTGGGACAGGGACGGCTGCGCGATCAACAAGTGTTCGGCGGCTTTGTTGAAGGTTCCGTGGTCCACTACCGCCAGGAAGTACTTGAGTTTCCGGGTGTCCATTCCTTATGCAGTGCCAAAGCGCACGGCAGCCCGCGCCCTGGCCTTGGCCGCCTCCTCGTCCCGGTTCCGCGCCGGTGAGTGGGTGGTCAGGTGGTCCAGCAAGTGCTGAGTGATGTGGGCAATTTCCTGGACGGCCTCGTCGAAAACGTCCTGGTTCGCTTTGGAGGGCTTGGTGCTGCCGCTGATCTTGCGCACGTACTGCAAGGCGGCAGCCTCAACCTCCTCGCTGGTGGCCCGGGGCTCGAAGTTATGAAGGGTTCGGATGTTGCGGCACATACCGCTAGGCTACGCCGCGCTGACGGACGGGTCGACGGCGGCAGCGGGGCTCCGCCTGCCGCCGTCGGGACTAGGGTGGGGACATGTCCGACGTCGACATCACCTTGCGCCCGTGGCGCCGTGAAGATCTGGACCTCATCAAGCGGCTCAATGCGCCCGAAATGACCGAACACCTTGGTGGGCCCGAGCCCGATACCAAACTCAAGCAGCGATTAGAACGCTACGTTTCCGCCGCCTCCGGGAATACCAGGATGTTCGTCATCGAAGTTTCGGGAATTGCTGCGGGAAGCGTCGGTTATTGGCCGCGCGAATGGCAAGGTCAGCCGCAATTTGAAACAGGCTGGGGCGTATTCCCCGAGTATCAGGGCAAAGGTGTTGCCACGACGGCAATCCGGCTGCTCATGGACGAGGCTCGACGAAATGGCATAAATGCCCCCATTCACGCTTTTCCAGAAATTCATAATGTGGCATCGAATGCATTGTGCCGTAAGGCGGGCTTTAGGCTGCTCGGAACGGAAATTGTCGAATATCCGCCGGGGAACCCGATCACAGTCAATGACTGGGTCGTGGATAACCCCAAGACGTATAGCCCAAACAGGTAGTAACAGGTCCTCCCTGCCGTTCCGGGACGCGCGTAGCGTTGCAGCCAAACGCCAACTTATGGAGAGGACAGCATCATGGAGTACACCCGTCTTGGGGAATCCGGCCTTCGCGTCAGCAGGATCGCCCTGGGCTGTATGAGTTTCGGCGATACGTCCACCGGCTTCAACGAATGGGCGCTCGACGACGACGCGGCCGAGCCGATCTTCCGCCAGGCCGTAGAACTAGGCATCACGTTCTGGGATACGGCCAACGTCTACAGTTACGGAACGTCGGAGGAGATTGTTGGCCGCGCGATCAAGGCTTACACCCGCCGCGAGGACGTTGTGCTCGCCACCAAGGTCCGCTTCAAGATGCACGATGGACCGGGCGGATCCGGTTTGTCCCGGAAAGCAATCATGGAGCAAATCGATGCCTCACTGACCCGCCTCGGCACGGACTACGTGGACCTCTACCAGATCCACCGCTTCGACCCCGAGACGCCGGTTGAGGAGACGATGGAAGCACTGCATGACGTGGTCAAGGCCGGGAAGGCGCGCTACATCGGTGCATCCTCCATGTGGGCTTGGCAATTCGCCAAGATGCAATACACCGCAGACCTGAACGGCTGGACGCGCTTCGTATCGATGCAGAACCAATACAGCCTGATGCAGCGCGAAGAGGAGCGTGAGATGTTCCCGCTCCTGGCCGACCAGGGCGTAGGCAGTATCCCTTGGGCACCGCTCGCCAAGGGCCGCCTAACCCGCCCCTGGGACGACCAACACACACAACGCGCAGACACCGATCCTCTCCAGAGCCGCTATTCCGGCGAACAGGACAGGCCCATCACCGAAGCTGTTCAGCGTGTAGCTGAGGAAAGGGGCGTGCCGATGGCTCAGGTGGCGCTGGCTTGGGTACTGCGAAATCCCGTAGTGTCCGCTCCGATCGTGGGCGCGACCAAGCCGCATCACCTGCCGGATGCCGTTGCGGCCCTTGAACTCGAGTTGAACGAGGACGAGGCCATGACCCTGGAAGAGCCCTACACAACCAGGATGCCGGTCGGTTACTAAAAAGGACTAGCCCCTTCGATTCGACGGTTCCCTGCACGGTCGATGCCGCTCAACATCTGATGCTCAGGGAATCATCGGTCCGGGCGGAGCAGGGGCCGCTGGTACAGGTAATAGCAGGTCCTCCCTCATCATCCGGGGGAGCCGTAGCCTCGAAGTCTGCATCACTAGTGAGCCGACAAGCCAGGCTTGCTTCCGCCCTACAGGAGACTTCCTTGTCAACCGCTTCCGCAACCCAGAATGCCTCTCCCGGAACGTCCAAGAAGTTCCCGTTCACCTTGGCTACGTCCTTCCTGGGCGCCTTTGTTGTCACCCTCGACGCGCTGATCGTGAACGTGGCCCTGCCAGCCATGGGCCGCGAATTGGGCGGCGACATCACGGGGCTCCAGTGGGTGGTGGATGGCTACACGCTGGCGTTTGCCGCGCTTCTTCTGTCGGCCGGTGCCCTTGTTGACAGGCTTGGCGCCCGCCGCGCGTATGGCGTAGGGCTGATTCTGTTCGTGGTGGCGTCGGCTGCGTGTGGCTTCGCTCCGGACATGGGGTACCTCATCGCGGCGCGGATCGTGCAGGGAGCGGGTGCGGCGCTGATCATGCCTGCCTCGCTGGCCCTGATCCGCCAGGCTTACCCTGTGGCGGCGGAGCGGGCCCGTGCCATCGGATTCTGGGCGGTCGGGGCCGCTGTGGCCTCCGCTGCCGGACCCGTTCTGGGCGGATTCCTGACACTCGCAACCTGGCGGGCGATCTTCTGGATCAACCTTCCGGTTGGCGTGGTCGCCCTCGTCCTGCTCGCCCGAACCGCCCATTCGCCGCGCCACGCGGTTCCGTTCGACTGGGCAGGCCAGGCGACCGCCGTCGTCGGGCTTGGAACCCTGACCTTCGGGATCATCGAGGGCGGGGCGGCGGGCTTCGACACCCCGGCGGTTATTGCCTCGCTGGTTACCGCGGTAATTTCTCTCCCGCTGTTTTTCGTGATCCAGGCGCGGGGAAAACATCCCATGCTTCCGTTGGACCTGTTCCGCTCACGATCCGTCGCCGTCGCAGTGGGAGGCGGATTCTCCTTCACCGTTGGGTTCTACGGCATGGTGTTCCTCATCAGCTTGTACCTCCAACAAGCCAGGGGCCTGTCCGCAGTCGAAACGGGCCTGATCTTCTTGCCCATGACAGTGGTAGGGGCTTTCATGAATGTGGCGGCAGCAAGGATCGCTGTGCGGCTCGGACCCCAAAAGACAATCGCTGCTTCGCTGACGCTCATGGCCACCGCGCTGGTGATCCTGAGTCTTGCGGCCGAGGCCTCTCCCCTTGTCATCGCGGGCATCATGATCGTGGTGACCATTGGAGGTGCCATCGGCGTTCCGACCATGACGGCATTAATCCTCGACGGCGTTCCCGCCGAACGCGCCGGCACCGCCAGCGGTGCGCTCAACACCTCCCGCCAAGTAGGTGCGGCTCTTGCGGTTGCTGTCTTTGGCGCCCTTGTAGGGCATGGATCCGACTTCCTCGGTGGCATGCGGATGGGGCTGGTGATCGCTGCGGTTATCCTGCTGACGGCAGCGACGGCGGCAGTCGCCTTGCGCGGCGAGGCTCGGGGCTAACTTCGGAACGGATGGGCACCCCTGCATGGGGAGCCTTCCCCATCGACACCTTCTTTTGGGCCGGGATAGCTTGGAGTCAATGGATCTTCCGGAACCGACCGGAGGCCGCTGGGGACGCCGAACCGCTCGGGTCCGTGAAAGAAACTGAGGAGTAGAACAATGGCTATTTGGGGTGCAGACATTGCCCAGCTCAAGAACCTCGGCAGCAAGCTGCAGGCAGGTTCCAACGAAATCGAGAACCAGCGCAACACGCTGAACAAGGTCTTGGAGGCCACCGACTGGAAGGGCCCGGACGCTGACAAGTTCCGCAACGAATGGCGCGGGCAGCACATGACCGCCCTGAACAAGGTGGCCCAGGCTCTCCAGGAAGCCGGCCAGCGTGCCTCCAAAAACGCCGCGGAGCAGGAGCAGGCTTCCCGCTAAGCCACTCACGGCACTCTACGAAGGTCCGGGCGAATCACTCGTCCGGACCTTCCGGCGTTAAACCGAACCGCCCGACGTCGGACACTCACCGCCCGGCTTACCATCACGATTCGATAGTTCACTTTCACCTTTCCTTTACGGGAGCGCAACGTCCTGTCCCCCGACGGTTCAAGCCGCGGCAGAAGAGTGGTCGGTGCCCTGAACGGGCCCCCAACCACCTTTGGAGATTCAGATGAAGTACGCGAAGCTGCTGACCGCAGCGGCCATCTGTGCAGGCATGACGCTGGGAACATCCCTCCCTGCCTCGGCCGCAGATACCAACCCCAACGGAACCAGCAACCATTTCGACCTGGAGGCCCACCGCGGCGGCCTGGGACTCACGGTTGAGTCCACCCTGCCCGCCTTTGCAAAGGCACTCCGCGTAGGCGTGTCCACGCTGGAACTCGACCTCCAGATCACCCGCGACGGCCGGGAAGTGATCACGCACGACCGGAAGATCAGCGACAAGAAGTGCCGGGACACCGCGCCGGTAACTCCGGGCGACCCCGTGTTTCCTTATGTCGGCAAGTACATCAAGGACCTGACGTTCGACCAGGTGCGCAGCCTCGACTGCGGTTCGCTGCCGCAGGCCAATTTCCCGGGCCAGGAGACGTTCCCCGGCGAGAAGATGCCCACCCTTGCGGAAGTCTTCGAGCTGACCAAGCAGTACAACGCCAGCCAGGTTCGCTTCAACATCGAGACCAAGGTGGAGGCCGGCGCTCCGGAGCAGACCGCACCCCGCGAGGAGTTCGTGAAGGTCGCCCTGCGTGAAATCAACGCGGCCAACATGCTCCACCGCGTGTCCATCCAGAGCTTCGACTGGGGTTCGCTGCTGCTCGCCAAGGAACTCCAGCCCAACGTCCGGACAGTCGCCCTGACCAACAAGGACTTCCTGCAGGTCGGCAAGCCGGGAGCCTCCCCCTGGCTTGGCGGAATCGACGCGGACGACTTCGGCGGCGACCTGGTTAACGCTGCGTCCCACCTGGGCTTCGACGCGATCTCTCCCGTTCACGGCACGCCCCAGAACGGCAAAGTCACCGACCCGGGCTACGTTCCCTACGTGACGGCGGACATGGTCTCCCGCGCCCATGCGGCCGGCATGCAGGTAATCCCATGGACCGTGGACGACAAGCCCACCATGCGTGCCCTTATGGACGCCGGTGTAGACGGCATCATCACTGACTACCCGAACCGCCTGCGCGACGTGATGGCCAAGCGCGGGCTGAAGCTGCCCAAGGCATACACGCCTTAACTGGCCAAGAACAGCGGAAGGGGCCCGGACCACATTGTCCGGGCCCCGCCGTCGGGCCTTCATCGCCAGGCTCCGCCACCACACGTCACCCGGGTCGAAGGCCCTTCCGGGATGCCCCCTAGACCACGCAACCACCCAGCTCAATCTGGCTGTCGATGGCCTTGATCTGGTTCCGGACCGAACTCAGCTGCGCCTGAAGGTTGGTCACGGTAACACGCTGCGCTGCCACTGCATCCTTGTTCGCCTTCTTCTGTGCCTCGAGCGTTCGGAGCACGTTCTGGGCGTCAGTCAACTGCTTGTCGAGGGACGTGAGCTGTTCCTGCAGGGACTTCAACTGCGTCTCAGCAGCGTTGATCTCGCCGTTGAGGCTGTCCAGTTGCGCCAGGAGTGGAGCAACCCTGGTCTGCAGGGACAGGATCTCCGCTTCCTTGGCTGCGATCTGGGCGTTGAGCCCGGCAAGCGTGCCCACCAGCCCATCCATCTGTGCATTCAAGGCAGCAATCTCGGCCTTCTTCGCTGCGAGGGCCGCATCGGCCTGGGTGACCGCGTTCTGCAAGTCCGGTAGCTGTGCGTTCAGCGCAGCGATCTCGGCCTTCTTGTCGTCAACCGCCTTGTTGGCCGCCGCGAGCGCCGCTTCCGCCTGTGCCTGCGCAGCACGTTTCTGGTCCAGGACCACCTTCTGATCCGCTATGGCCTGCTGCGCGGCCTCGACTCCGGACTCGAGCCCTGGCAGGGCCGCCTCAAGGTCCGCAACCACCTTTTCCTGAGCGCTCACTGCTGCATTAGCAGCTGCCAGTGCGTCTTGGAGTGCGGGAAGTTGACCTTGGAGGGTCGCCAACTCGGCCTGCTTGGCGGAAGCAGCGTTATTGGCGGCAGTCACGGCCGCCTGCAATGAAGGCAGCTGCCCTTGAAGCGTGCTGATTTCCGCTTCCTTGGCCGCCACGGCGGCGTTGGCTGCGGTCAGGGACGCCTGGAGGGGCGCGGCTTGCTGCTGAAGGGCGCTGCTTTCCTGCTGCTTGGCAAGCAGCTGCGCGTTCAGCGCGCTTACCTGCGTCTGCAGTGTGTTCAGGTCGCCCGAAAGGCCTGCGATCAGGGTGTTCTTGTCCGCAATCTGGGCGTTGACGCTGTTGAGCTCAACCTGCTTGGCGTCGCGTTGGGCGATTAGGGCCCGTTTGGCGCTGGAGTTCGAATTCGGTGGGAACTGCGTGTTGATTTGATTGGTGAGCGCAGCGATCTCGCTCTCCAGCGTCGACTTTTGCGCTTGGAGCGCGGCGAGGTCACTTTGAGCCGTAGCCAATGCGGCCTGCTTGGCGGCGATCTGCGGGTTGAGCGTGCTGATCTGGTTCTGCAGCCCAACGATGGCGGCCGCCGCGGCATCAATAGCGGCAGTGTTGGCAGCCACAGCGTCCGCAGCGGCCTTCGCCTGCGCCTGCAAGGTGACAAGCTGCGCCTGCGCCTGACTGATCTCCGCGTTCTTGGCAGCCAAAGCGCCAGCGGCCTGCTGGGCAGCAGTTTGGAGAGCCGCGAGCTCACCCTGCGCCTGGCTGATCTGGGCATTCTTGGCCGCCACCGCATCTGCAGCCGCGGTTGCCTCGGACTGACGCTGAGCCAACACAGCCTGGGCATCAGCCACGCGCTGCCGTTGGGCAGCCAACTCAGCCTGAGCGGCCTCGCCCGCAGCTTCCAGCCGAGCCAGCTCAGTTTCTGCGTCGCTCACGGCCTGCTTGGCTACCGCGACATCGGCCGCTGCGGCTTGAGCCTGCGACTCCAAAGTAGCCAGCTCGCCCTCCGCGGTGGCAATCTCAGCCTGCTTCGCCGTAAGCGCATCGGCAGCGGACTTCGCCGCGGCCTCGAGCGTCACCTGCTCGGCCTGCGCTGCGCTGATGCGACCCGCCAAGTCCGAAATCTGGCCCTTGACCGCCTCCGCCTGGGTGCTTAGCTGTGCCGACGCCTGCTGTTCGGCGGTCAGCTGCTCCAGCAACGGCGTCAGCTGGGACTGCACGGCGTCCCGTTCGTGACTGAGGGATGCCAGTGCGGCCTCAGTGTCCGAAATGGAGGTTGCGACGCCCGCACGCGCCTTCTCCAAGGCCGCCAGGTCCGTCTGGGCCGTCGTGAGCTCGCTATTGAGGCGAGCCTCCTCGGCATCCAGAGCGGCGATGGCTTGGTTTGCCGCGTCGATGTCCCGCTGCAGACCATCCGCCGTGGCCTGCAGGCCAGTGCGTTGCGAAGTGAGGGAAGCGATGAGGTCGGCGTTCTTGCGCGCTGCGGCTTTCAGGAGATTCTCCTGAACGGTTCCGCGGTGGGCCATTTGGTTTACTACGCCATTGCAGATGGCGGAAGGTGACGTGGTTGCCGCGTTGGCTGGCTGGCTAAATATCAGCATTCCCGTCACGATGCCCGGAATGAGCACGGCAGCGGCAAGGCGGCGTGGACGTGCAGGGATAAAGGATGAACTGCGCATGATGACCCCCAGTGGCAGGATGCGAGACGGAGCGGTCATCGTTGACCGCTGAGGAATGCCACTGTAGCGACGCAACTACGCAGGTTGCACGGGTCCGGTGTACTCGATTTTGGCCCCCGGACTACTTGTTTTTTGGGCCCCGCAGCCCCGTCAGGAAGGGTTCACTGGGCAGTCACGGTACGGGTTCGACGTCGTTGGCATGGTCGAGCGCGGAACGGGTCAGTTCCGGTTTGTGTCCGCCGTCGGGAAAGTCACCAGCGGTGAGCCGATCGCGCTCCCCCGTACCGCCGTCGTTAATTTCGACGGCGAACGCCGCACGGGAGACGCGCAATTCGTCCACCCGCACCAGTATCACGCCGCCAACGATCAGCACTCCACCCAACAACTGAATTCCGCCCGGGAGTTCACCAAGAAGCAGCCATGCCCAAACCACCGCGAACAACACCTCGGTCAACGAGACGAAGGAGGCGACTTTGGAGCCCAGCGAGCGCGCTGCGACAACGCCGGCAACGTATGCAAGCACGGTGGACATAATCACCAGCCCGGCGAGCGATACCCACCATGGGACAGTCCAGGGACCAAGGCCGGCGTCGGCCGTGTTGAAAGCCATCGGTGCCAGGCCCGCAAACCCGGCAACCCACATGGCCACGGCCCCCACCAGCAGTCCTCCGGAGGCGAGGACGATGGGCGGGAGAGAATCGTTCTGTCGGGCGGTGATAAAGAAGTAGATGGCCAGGCACACAGCTGCGGCGATGCCCCAGATCACCCCCACGACGTCCACTTTGACCGCGCCGGTGAGGTCCAGGACCAGGACCAGTCCAGCCAAGGACAGCAGCGTGCCGGCAATGGTGAGCACGCGCGGGCGTCGGCGGCTCGAAATCCACAGCCACAGCACAATGAGCACCGGAGCTAGGTACTCAAGCAGGAGGGCCACGCCAACGGAGAGCCTGGCCACCGCGTTGAAATAGAAGAGCTGGCAGGCCGCCACTCCGATGAGGCCGAACAAAGTGATGGTCAGCCAGTTGTCCCTGAGCTGGTGCCAGCGGCCCCGGAGGGCAACGACGGCGGGAATGGCCAGTACCAGCGCGGCCCCTGCAAGGCGTGCACCTACGGCCGCCCCCGGCGTCCATCCTGTCTCCAGGAGCGACTTCCCAAAGGATCCAGACAGGCCAAAAACAGCCGAGGAGAACAGCGCTACGCCAAGGCCTGAAGCCATGAAGCCTGCCGCGTCAACCGGCTTCTTAACAGCTGACACTGCAGCCTCCTGTCAGGAGTAAAGTGGGGTAATGCTCATGACAATACGCCCGCGTCATGTAAGGAGTCAACATGATATTTGCCCCTGACACCGAGGTGGCTCTGCGTAGCGTGGTCAATCTCATCAACACTGCGGCCAACGGCGAGGACACACTGACCACCATGGCCGCCTTGGACGCCTTCCTCAAAGCCGAACAGTTCACCGGTTCCCGCACGCGGACGGACCAGGAACTGCAGAGCATCCGCCAACTCCGCAGCCGGCTTGCGACGCTGTGGACTGCCAATGAGGCGACGGCCGCCAAGACCGTGAACACGCTGTTGGCCGACGCCCACGCCCTGCCCCAACTGGTCAAGCACGACCAATGGGACTGGCACCTGCACGCTACGCCGCCGGAAGCTCCCTTGTCGGACCGCATGGGGACCGAGGCGGCAATGGCCTTGGTGGATGTGATCCGCAGCAAGGAACTCGAACGCCTCCGGATCTGTGCCGCGGAAGACTGCGACGCCGTAGTGCTGGACCTCAGCAAGAACCGTTCCAAGCTGTACTGCGACACCCGAAATTGTGCCAACCGCGCCCATGTGGCCGCGTATCGCGCGCGGAAGGCGGCAGCTGGGGACTGACCCGGAACTACCCGAAAATCTGCCGACCGCACTGATCCGCTCCATGTCCCCCACGCCTAGACTGGTGCAATGGAAGAGAACAGGGTTGAGCCGGATTTAAGCGCCAATGCGAACCTTGCCATTGAACCGAGCATCACAGAGGTCCTGCAAGATCTTGTGATCGACAGTGACGACGTCGCCAGCTTCTTGGAAGACCTTTGCCACATTGCGGCCGAGACAGTCAGCTCGTCAATGGAAGCCGCCGTGAATTGCGCCGTCACCCTGCGCCGCCACAGGAAAACCACCACCATCGCGTGGAGCACGCCCGACGCAAAGATTCTGGACGAGGTCCAGCACGCCTACGGCGAAGGACCCTGCCTCCATGCCATGCACACCGGCACCACTGTTCTGGTTTCTGATACTCGGACGGACACACGGTGGCCCGAATACTGCTCCGCTATCGCCACTGCCGGACAACTCAGCGTCCTTGGCGTGCCGCTCACCCTCGATGAAGGCGCCAAAGCCGCGCTGAACGTTTTTGCGCTGGACGCCGACGCCTTTGAACCCGCCATCATCCACAGCACAGAACTATTCGCAGCCCAGGCTGAACGTGCACTCCGCCTTGCAGTCCGGATTGCCGGCAAACAGGAACTTGCCAATGACCTCCGAGAAGCCATGAAGTCCCGGACGGCTATCGATCTGGCCTCGGGCATGATCATGGCGCAAAACCGTTGCTCCCAAAGTGAAGCATTTGAGATGCTCAGCCGGGCATCGAGCAACCGCAACGTCAAACTCCGAGTAGTGGCCGAAGAAATGATCGAGCGGCTAACGAACGCCAGCCCGACTAGTCACTTTGAGGGCTGAAGGGCTCTGGGCCGATACGTCGCAGCGGCCCCCAACAGGCACCGCTGCGACGTCCCTCGACTGCCCCCACAGTTACGCGACCCGTCGGACGGGACCCTCGCAGCATCCCGTAGGACAGCACAACAGAGGGGCACGGCCGGATGCCGCGTAAGAATTCGAGGACTGGTCACAATGGCTGTATCAGCACGCATGACATCCCTCATGCGGCCAGCTTCTTGACCAGGCTCCAATTCTAGGGTCCGGTTTCTTCGCTCCGCTATTTGTGACTTGCATGAGGACGTCATCCATGATCGGCGAGAGTGTGCCTGGCCAGTGTCTTATGTATAGTCGGAAACGCCGCCGCTCCCCTAGCCGGGACCGCGGGCCGGGTGTAGCAGAGCGCCTGGAGGACCCGCTGAAGGTCGATCGCGGCGCGAAGGATTCAAAATATGGCCACGTCGGACGCCCCCACACCCGCCCTCCGCGGCGACGACGGCGCCCTGTTGGGTGGGCGCTACCGGCTTCATGAATCCGTTGGCCATGGAGCTATGGCCACCGTGTACCGGGCAACCGATGAGACTCTGGGCCGCGACGTCGCGGTCAAGCTCTTCCTCCCCGGCTCCGGAGACGACGAATTCCGCATGCGGCAGGAAACGGAGATGCGGGTACTGGCCGGATTCGACCATCCCGGACTCGTCAGCCTCTACGACGCGGGCACGGATAACCGCGAGCCGGACGCACCCCGAGCCTACCTGGTCATGGAACTGGTCCATGGAACCAACCTGCGCCACAGGCTGGACAGCGGCCGCCTCACCCCAGCCGACACCGCCCGCATTGGCGAATGCCTGGCCAGTGCCCTGATCCAAGTACACTCGAACGACGTCATACACCGCGACATCAAACCTGCCAACATCCTGGTCCCGGACTCAATTACGGTAGCGGCAAAACTGGCAGACTTTGGCGTTGCGCGGATTGTGGACGGCAGCCGGCTCACCGCAACGGGAATGACGGTAGGGACCGCCAGCTACCTGAGTCCTGAACAGGCAATGGGTCGTGAACTGACGCCAGCCAGCGACATCTATTCCCTCGGACTGGTCCTCATCGAATGCTTGAGTGGGCTTCCTGAATACCCGGGCACGCCCATGGAATCCGCGGCCGCCAGGCTGCATCGTGCTCCACGGATTCCCGATTCGCTGTCGCCAGCCTTCGCCAGGTTGCTGGCCGAAATGACGGACCTCGATCCCGGCAGTCGTCCCAGCGCCACCGTAGTTGCGGGCATCCTGGGTGAGCTTATGGCATCGTTCGAAGCCTCCGCGCAGGCACCCACAAGCCTTGTGCCGCAGATGCCGGACCACGCACCGGCCCTGGGATCTCGTACCCAGGACGATTCCTCGGCTACGGCGTTCCTGCCGCTCGGACCAGGGGCTGAGGGTCGGGCAGGAGATTACGACGGCGGCACGCGCCTCGCGGGCGCAGCGGCGGATGGTGACGCCGATGCGGGGAATAGCGAGTTCGCGACCCGCCGCAGCCGAAGGCGGGCGGAGGAAGGCGCCAGGATCACTGAAACAGCCAATCTCGCCGATGTCGTCGAAGAACCCGCCCAAAATGATGCTGCCTCGGAAAGCGGCAGTGGGCGCGGACGCCGCGCAGCCACGCCTGCCCGGCATCCCGGGCGCCGTGTCGCCGTCCTGATGGCCCTGCTCCTTGCGGTGGCGGTTGGGGCACCAGTGATTGCAGCCGCCATATTCACAGCGCAGACGCCCCCCGGCACCAACGTCACCACTCCTACAAAAACGCCGGAACTGCTCAGCAACCCTATGAGCAGCCCGTCCCCGTCCAGCACCTCAGTGCCCACAGTGACGCCGACTCCGGCAACCACGCCCGCCGTCGTTCCCGCACAGGAACCGACAACCGTACCGGACCCAACAAGCGACCCGGCCACAAAGGGGCCCGGCAAGGGCACGGACAACGGCAAGGGAAAGAAGCCCACGCCGACTGCCGCACCATAAGGGTCGCAACAGTAAATACGGAATAAATGGTCTCGCTGGATGTGCAACTGGCCTAAGGAAGAGAACGCCGACGACGGGGGCCGGGGTCTGAGCGCCGAAATAGGCTCGGCCAAACCGCGCAGCCGCGGACGGTGCCTTTGAACCCATTACCAAAGAAGACGTGCCCTTGTAGTGTCGGACCATGAAGGGCGAGGAAGGGCCAAAGCGCTTGGCTCCGCGAATGACTCGCGGCAGCTTCCGTTTCTTCTTCATCATCTGGACGGGCATGGCGCTTTCGCAATTGACCATGCTGATCCTTAACCGGCCTCGTCGGTGCTGAACCAGTCCTGGAACGGCGCGAACGACCTCGGATAGTCCAACCTCCGCTCCCACGATGTCAATGGAGCAGCACGATCGGCGCCTCAGAAGTGATTCGTGTACGAGAGGAAGCGCCATCCGGCGGGTGTCGCGAGAACGTGATACGTCGTCAGCGTATCTCGCACTACATTCCCGTCTCCGTCCATCGCATGCCAGCGCACCGTGGTGAAAGCGGCCCGCTCGCCGAGTTGACGAGTATCGATCGCGACCGGAGAGAAGCTGGCATATCCGGCATCTCGATACGCGGCGATGACGGTCGCGAAGTGATCGCGCACAGCGCTGCCGTCAGCGAGATGGGTCGGAACCCCCTCACGGACTGCCAAGAACGGGCAGACGCACAATTCAGTTACGCCCGCTGCGTCGTGGGCGACATACCGGCGCGTGTACTCGTCGATGAGAGCGTTGATGGTGGCAGTCATCAGCCACGATTTTCCCGTGTGGCGCGAAGTCGGTCAATGCTGACGCGGGTCGCAATCGCGAGTGGGTACTTCAGCTAAGCAGATACCCAATATGTAGGAACATCTAATCCAACGCAAACCGTCAGGCCGTAGCTGGCCTGTTCCCCAAACCACCTTTCGAGCAGGCCCCCCACGCTGCCGGAGACCAAAGGGGCTAAAAATGTCAGTGCCTCTTCGTAGGGTGAAGGTACTTCGGGAAGGGGGGGTGGTTTGGATGGTTGTTGGGGCGTTCGTTGACGGCGATGACGCCTGGCCGGTCGAGTTGTTCACCGGCCAGGAGGACTCCCTGCTCTCCGGCACCGTCCGGCTGCCCTTGGCGTCCTGCCTCACCGCGGACGGCGCCCTGCACGTGGCCCTGGCCGCGGACCGGCTGATCGCCTGGGCCACCGCGATGAAACTGCGCGCCCTGGCCCGCGCGGAGGAAGCCATCACCGAGGAACTGAACACCGAGGAATTGTCCCGGCGGCGCGGATCCCAGCCGGTGCGGTTCGGCGGGAACGAGGCCCACGCCCTGGCCGTGTCCGAGGTCGCCACCGCCTGCGCCGTGTCCGAACACGCCGCCGCTCAGGCCCTGCACGACGCAGCGGACCTGGACGGTCCCCGGTGGGAAGTCCTCGAAGCCCTCGAAACCGGTGAAATCTCCCCCGAGCATGCCCGGGTGATCCTGGACCAGGCCCGCACCGTCCCGGACGACCACGCCGACATCTTCACCCGCAGGGCCCTGCACGCCACCCGGACCCGGCACGGCCGGATGCGCACCCCCGCGGAACTGCGGACCGTGCTGCGCCGGATGCGGGAGCGCCTCCACCCCGACACCATCCAGGCCCGCACCACCGCGGCGCGGCGGGAACGCAGCGTCTGGTTCACCCCCGAACCGGACGGCATGTGCACCCTGGGCGCCTACCTGCCCGCCGAAGCCGGCCTGGCCATCTACAACGGCCTGGACCACGACGCCCGCACCGCCAAAGCCCAGGCAGCACAGGCCAGCGCAGCAGAAGCCCAGGCCACCGAGGCCAGCATTACAGAGGGAGACGCGGCGAACACCCAACCCTCCGGCATGCTCACCGAGCCGCGCACGCTGGCAGAACACCGCACCCTGTCCGAGCTCCGCGCCGACGCCCTCATCCAACGCCTGCTCGGGATCCCAGGATTGGGTAATCCCGACGAGCCCGGCACCGCGCCGTTCCAGCCCACTGTCGTGCTCACCATCCCCATCGGACTCGCCCTAGGCGCCGCATCTACAGCCGAAACCGCCGCAGCGGAAGGCACCACCGCGACCGGTGGCACCGCGGCCGGAGGCACCGTGGCGGAAGGCACCGCGGCCGGAGCCAGAGGCACCGCAACGGACCTCACCGCCGCAGCTGAACTCGAGGGCTACGGCCCCATCGACGCGCACACTGCCCGCCGACTGGCCGCTCTCGCGCCCAGCTGGCACCGGCTCTTCACCGACCCCGTCACCGGAGAGGCCCTCGGCGTCGGACGCACCGCCTACCGGCCACCACAAGCACTCCGCAGATACCTCAACCACCGCGACAAAACCTGCCGCTTCCCCGGCTGCACCCGACGCGCCAGCACCTGCGAACCAGACCACACCCTCGAATGGCAAGACGGCGGGACAACAGACCCAGCCAACCTCGCCCTGCTCTGCAAAAAGCACCACGCGCTCAAATCCATCGGCGCGTGGAACTACAGACACACCTCCCCAACCGGCCACCTCAGCTGGACCTCACCCCTCGGCCGCACCTACACCACAGAACCAGCCAGCTTCAGCATGCCCGCCGATCCGCCCACGCTGCTCCAAAACCCGCGGCGGATTGGATTCGCAACAAAACCAACGCAGCCCTCACCCACGCCGCCGGACACCAGGCCACCAGATCACGATCCCTCGCCCGAACTGCCACCGCCGTTCTGATAAAACGGCGGAACTACGCCGACGATCAGCAGCGACCCGGTCTGAATGCACAAATGATCCTGCACCATCCGCCACGGACCCATGCTCACCTCTGGGCGGCAGGATGGATTCCGAAAAGCGAAGATTCCAGAGCAGATTCAGCTGTGCCCAGCAGCCAGAGGCAGGTTTCCGTGCGGCCTACGTGGACCAAGGCGATTCTGCGCCTACCGGCAATAGGCTACTTGTCCTCTTCCGGCTTGTCCTGGTCCAGCGTCACCCGGCGGGAGGGCTTCTTGGAGCTCAAGTTCACGCCGGAACCCTTACCGAGGTGTTCCGCATTCTCCTTGTGGCTCATGGAAAGCATGGCAGCAATCACCAGGCTCACGATGAACGCGATTCCGGCCGCAGTGAAGGCCAGGTCGAACCGAGGCGCGTGTGCGCTGCCGCCGGAAGCGAAAATCAGCACAGCGAAGAACGCCACAACGCCCCAGAAGGCGGAGAAAAGCAGCGGACCCTTGACCGAGGTCCGCAATCCGCGCGGAGCTTCTGGCTCGTGGTTTTCCACTATCAATCCTCCAAGCGCCGGCGACCAGATGCGCACGGCTTTTCAATCAATGTTCTACAAGGCGTAGAACGCACCGTTACTAGTTTACGGCCTCAGCCGGAGCCGGGCGTCCATCGTGTCGAAGGCTCAAGCCGGACAGGACCCAGAGGACACCGGTCAGTACCGCGCCGCCCCCGGCGACTCCCAGCAGGGCGTGCGCGCCAAGGTTGACGAAGAAGGGCAGCAATGCGGCCGTTCCGACCCCAATCACGCCGGAAATGAGCCAGTCCCTGGCAAGCGCGTTGCGCTTGCGGTTGCGAAGTCCCGCAACAATTTCCGTGGCGCCCAGCACCAGAAGTCCGGATGCCGCGGAAGCCGCCACACCGGCGTCGGACTGGGTGACAGCCGAAGCTACGCCGCAAAGACCAACGACGCCGGCAATCACCATCGGGACCGATCGCGCCGCCGCGAGGGTCACGGCCGTCGCCACCAGATAGGCCGCCATGGCCCACGCGAGCACCTGAACCGACGGCTGGAGCCAGAAGATGGTGAGTGCTCCGAACGCCAGGGCCACCACTGCCCGCAGCAGGATCGGCTGCCAGCGGACGTCACGCGATCCAGTGGCCTGCACGGGCAACGGACCCGGCGCACCCTCGGGTTGTGGTTTGGAGGAAAGACTCACCTATCCAGTTTAGTGCGAACCAAGAACCATCCATGAGTCCGTGCGGGCCCGCAACCCAAGCGTCACTCCCCTCGCCACCATGTAGCCGAGCGAAAATGCGACCCACAGCCAAACCAGCCCCGCCGCGCCGTCGGGCTGGACAAGATAGACAGCGGCCAGCATTGGCGCGTAGAAAACCACGTTTACTACGCCGGCAAGCGCCAAATACCGTGCGTCACCCGCCCCGATCAGGACGCCGTCCAGGACAAACACGACGCCGGCAAGGGGCTGGCTCGCGGCCAGCACCCATAGCGCCGGCGTCAATGCCGCATGGACGGCGGGATCCGACGTAAAGAGGATGCCAACAAACGGTGCCGCGGCTGCAAGGACGACGCCCGTCACCACGCCGAAGCCGGCACCCCAGCGCACCATGGTACGGGTCAGCGCCTTCACGCGTTCCGGGTTGCCCGCGCCCAACTCCTTGCCGACCAGGGCCTGGGCCGCGATTGCTATAGCGTCAAGCGCGAAGGCGAGGAAAGAAAAGATCGTCATGGCCAACTGATGGGCCGCCAGGTTCACTGCCCCTTGCGCGGTTACCACAACCACGGTGGCAAGAATGGCCAAGCGCAAGCTCAATGTACGGAGCATCAGCCAGGACCCAACCGACGTCATTCGCCGCACTCCGTGCCAGTCCGGCGCAAGGGGAACACTGTGTCGACGGGCGTTCCGGGCAACCATCACCACGTACACCAGCGCCATGGCCCACTGGGCAATGCTGGTACCGATGGCCGAGCCAGCCACGGACAGGTGGAGTCCGTACACCAGGAACCAGTTGAGGGCGATGTTCACGCCGAAGCCAGCGGTGGCAACAACCAAGGGAGTGCGCGTGTCCTGGAGTCCCCTCAGCACACCGGTGCCGGCAAACACCAGGAGCATGGCAACCAGCCCCGGCATGGACCAGCGCAGGTACTCCACCGCGTAGCCCCGGACGTCCCCGGCGGCTCCCATCAGTCCCGCCAAGGGATCGGCCGCGATCGCGCCGACCACAGCGAGGGCCACGCCCAACAACAAGGCCAGCCACACGCCGTCGCGCCCTGCAGCCAGCGCCTTGCCCAACTGGCCGTCACCGACGGCCCGGGCCACGGCGGGAGTGGTGGAATAGGCGAGGAACACCATCAGCCCCACAGCGGTGTGGAGAACTGTGGTAGCCAGTCCGACGCCGGCAAGTTGGGCCACCCCCAGATGTCCCACGATCGCCGAATCGGCGAGTAGGAACAGCGGCTCTGCCACCAAGGCGCCAAATGCTGGGACTGCGAGGCGGAGAATGTCCCGGGCGTCGGATCGGCGGTCGGAAGCGGTGGTGGTATGCACCCATTCAGCCTAGCGTCGAGGTAAGACACGCAAAGGAAAACTAAACCGGCGCTGCCGGCCACTGAGTACCTTCAGCGACGTGGCCGGCAGCGTGTAAATCCGACGGCCGGAGTGCGGTGCCGCCACAACCTCAAACAGGAAACTACTCGACTTCTTCGATGGCCGGCTCCCTGCGATCGAAGACCAGTCCGCCCGGGACCTGGAAGGTCGGCATAATTTCCAGCATGCCTACATTGACGTGGCGGGGCGTGTCGATGGCGTAGTCAAGCGCATTGACAATGTCTTCCGTGGTCAACGACTCGTAGCCTTCGTAGTACGTCTTCCAGGCTTCCTCCATGGCCTGGGGAGTGCCGCCCAGGTTCCGGCCGAAGATTTCGGTCTCCACACGGCCGGGGCAAATTTCGGTGACCCGGATGCGCTTCCCAACCGTGTCGTTCCTGAGCTGGCGCGAGATCTGGTGCACCGCGGCCTTGGTGGCGTGGTAGACCGTGTGGCCGTAGAAGTTGTAAACACCGGCGATTGAGCTGATGTTGACCACGTGGCCGCGGTCCCGGGCGACCATGCCGGGCAGCACCAACCTGGTGAGCTGCAGGAGTCCGCGGAGGTTCACGTCCACCAGCTCGTCAATGTCCTGCTCGGAGGAATCCAGGATGTTGCCCGGTCGGGACACACCTGCGCAGTTGATCAACACGTCGATTTCCAGGCCTTGGACGTGTTCAGCCAGCTCACGGATGTTGGTCAGGTCGACGGCGTGGGGGATGGCGCCGGTCTTGGCCGCCAGCTCAGCGAGGCGTTCCTCGTTACGGGCAACGGCGTGGACGGTAAGTCCCCGCTTGGCCATCCGTTCTGCAATGGCGGCACCCATGCCGGTGGACGCCCCGGTGACGAGGGCCGTGGAGTAATCGGAAAATGACATCGGTTCTCCAGATTGGGAGTTGGGTGGCACCGGGGCGGTGCCAGGGTCAGGTTAGGGAGGGTTTTCTAGGCGTCGCGCAGGGGCTCGTGTGCCCGGTCCTTGACGGTGCTGACTGCTGCCAGGGTCCCCAGCGCAGTGATGACTGCGTAGAAGGCAGGCATGTAGATGTTCCCGGTGCTGCTGATGAGCCAGGTCATCAGCAGGGGCGCCGTACCACCGAAGATTGCGGAGGAGATGTTGTAGCCAAGCCCGTAGGCGGAATAGCGGACGCGGGTGGGGAACAGCTCAACTATCAGGATGTGGATGACGGCGGTGTGTCCGGCGAAGACAACTGCCATGATGCTGGCGCCGAGGATGGCCAGGCCCATGTTGCCCGTGGCAATGAGTGCGTACGAGGGAATGCCCAGGATAGCCATGGCGATCGCGGAGCCAGCGATTACCTTCTTGCGACCCACCTTGTCGGACAGGGCACCCATGAACGGGATGGCAATGCAGATGGCCACCAGGCTGCAGGCGGTAACAAGCAGAGCCTCACCAATGGAGAAGTTCAACTGCTTGCCCTTGAGGAACGTGGGCATGTAGGAGAACAGGACGTAGTAGCCGGAGCCATTCATTAGGGGAATGAAGAGTGCAAGCAGCATGGCCCGACGGTGTTCAGCCGACTGGAAGGCTTCCTTGAGGGGGTTCTTGGACAGACCGCCCTCTTCCTTGAGCTTCTCGAAGTTCGGAGTATCGCTGATGGCCTTGCGAATGTACCAGCCGATTATGCCCATGGGGATGGCGACCAGGAACGGGATACGCCAGGCGAACGAGCCAAAGCCGCCGCCATCGATCGCTGCCTGGGTCAGCCACGGCGACATGGCGTATGCAACCAGCGTTCCGGTGAGCAGTGCTGCGAAGGAAGCGATCTGCGCGAAGGAAGTGATCACACCGCGCTTCCCCTCGGGAGCGTGCTCGGCGAGGAAGGTCATGGCGCCCGCGGCTTCGCCACCGACGGAGAAACCCTGAAGGAGCCGGAGGAACACAAGGAGGATCGGTGCGGCTATCCCGATGGCAGCGTAGGCCGGCAAAAGCCCGATGCCCGCCGTGGCAATGCTGATGAGCAGGATGACAAAGACAAGTAGCTTTTGCCTGCCGATCCGGTCTCCGAGGTACCCGCAGACCACAGCACCAAGCGGACGGACGAAGAAGGACACGGCATACCCGGCAAATACAAACAGGAGGGCATTGTCAGGGTTGCCCGGGGCGAGGAACACCAGGGCGAGCGTTCCTGCCATAAAGGCAAAGATGCCGTTGTCATAGAGTTCGACGAAGATGCCCACGCAACCCGCCGTGACAACCTTTCGCGTTTGGCGGCCGGTGAGCCGCTCATGCTGCTGCGATGCAGCCTGTGTGGTTGTGGTCATGAAGATTCCTTTACTGAATGGGGCGTCGTGACGCCTAGTGCCTGTGGCGGCAGGTTTTGTTTGGGTTTCAGCCGCAGGCGGCCGCTGCCAGGTCCTGCCAACCAGGTCGGCTTCCGATGCCGAGAAGGTCAAAGACGGTTTGGACGGATTCACGGAGTGTTTCAAGCTGCTGGCGGGACCGGCGATGGGCCGACGTCGCTTCAGCTACAGTGGTCCGCCTGAAGCGGACCTTGTCTCCCGGCCGCGCCTGTGCCAAGATGTCGAGTCCGGTGCTGGTGGCAACGGCCAGGACGGGATAGCCGGCAGTCACGCCGCGCCCCCTGTGAAGAACCAGCAGTTCCTCCCGTGATGGAACTTCGACGGCGCCAACCGGCACGCCGCGCGAAAGGACCTCACCCGTTGAGGTTCTTTCGGGCAGCTGGCCACCCAAACGGAGACCGATGTGGTTGCTCCTTCCGCTGACCGTGTACTCGGAGTTGAAGAGCAGGGCGGCTGAGTCGCCGAACTCCGCAAAGTCCGGACCGTCCGTGACATCAACCAGGAGTGCCGATCCCATGCCAGGGCGTTCCAAGCCCAGACGGAATAGCGGCAGGTCAAAGTACGGCTGCCGAACCGGGTGGACGCTCTTGCGGACGCTCAGCGAAGTCCCCTCGCTGAGCTGCAGGCCGAAACCGATGACCGTATCCGGGGCACAACTGCCAAGCAGGGTGGGCGCCTCAACGGAGCCGTGTATGGCCAGGTAGGCCCGGAGCCCGGTGTGAATGCCTCGAATGGTCACCGTTTCGCCAGCCGACACGGAGACCGGTTCCCATTGGCTACATGGGCGGCCGCCAACGGTAAGAGTCAGCGGAGCGCCAGTCACCGAGATCAGGATGTCCGTGTCCGGCCGCATCCTGAAGTCCAGGGCCGTGATCTCCACCAACGGATCATTGTCCGCGTTCCCCACCAGGATGTTCGCAGCCCGTGCCGAGTATTGGTCCAAGGCGCCGTTAACAGGAAGCCCGAACCGCGGTCCGCGAAAACGCCCAAGGTCCGTCACTACGGATTTGCCGGGCTGCTGGATAGCAATGTGCCCGGTCATGGCCTCGGCTCCAGTTCCCTGCCCGCATAGGCGGCGAAGTCGCCGGCCTCGATTGCGCGGAAGCGAAGGATGTCTCCGGGCTTGTACGGCACCAGCGGTTCCTTTCGCAGGTTGAGGACAGTCAACGGAGTCTGGCCGATGACGCACCAGCCTCCGGGCGCCGACGCCGGTGCGATGACAGCCTGCCGCCCTGCCACCGAAACTGCCCCGGCAGGCACGCTGAGACGCGGATCCTTGAGCCGGGGGACGGGCTTGGGAAACGCCGGACCATCCATCATGGGCGAACCGGCCGGAGCACCCAGGCAGCGAATGGTGTACGTCTTCTCAGAGTGGAGGCGAATCACGTCCGCGGGATCCAGGCCCTGGTATTCGGCAACACGCTCCAAATCCGGCCCATATTCACCGCCGTACACAACCGGAACGTCGAATTCGCGCTGTTCCGTGCTCGAGGCTCCGGTCGCGTCGAGCTCCCGCAGGCCAAGCTGGACGAATGCACGGACCTGGCGAGCCGACACCAGGTAAGGGTCAAACTCCACCAGTACGGAGTCGTACGTTGGAACGGCTCCGTGAATTCCTTCGGCGCCGCAGCCCTCCAGCCAGCCCGCGAGCCGATGGACGGTAAGCCAGTTTTCCTCGCGCTCGTCGGAGATGGCCACGACGCGCAGGGCGGAGTCGCCGGACTCGTAGGTCTCCGTGGAAGCCACGGACAGGGCAGGCATGTCAGGCTGCCTTCCGCTTTGCGTCAAGCACCTCGGCAAGCGGAGCTATGTGTACGCCGGCAGCCACCAGTTCACTCCGAATCAGCCGCGCCAGCTCAACTGCTCCGGGGTTGTCCCCGTGCAGGAGCACAGTGTCGGCAGTGATGTCGATGTCCGAGCCAGTGGCGGTTGCGATCTTCCCTTCGCACACCATACGAACCGTGCGGTCCACGATTTCCGAGGGATTGTGCAGGACAGCGCCGGGCTGGCTGCGGGGAACAAGGGTCCCATCCTCCTGGTAGGCGCGGTCCACGATGCCCACGATCGCGACATCAAGGCCGCGGGAACGGGCCGCACGAGCCAGTTCGCCTTCCTGGGCCACCACAATGAGGTTGGGATCGACGCCGGCGGCTGCTTCCGCTACGGCCTCGCCATAGTCGGCACGGGTGGCGACGAGGTTCCCTAGGCGCCCATGGGGCGCGATGTGTGAGACTTTCGCGCCGTGAAGGGCGGCGAAGGCTGAGAGGGCACCAAGCTGATAGACGACGTCGTTCCTCACCTCGTCCGCGGTGAGGTCCATTGCGCGGCGGCCAAAACCCCTCAGATCGGGGAAGCTGGGGTGGGCGCCGATCCCGACACCCCTGCGGACGCATTCGGCCACCGTCGCGTTCATGATGTCCGGATCGCCGGCGTGGAAACCGCAGGCAATATTGGCGCTAGAAACGATTTCCAGCAATTCACGGTCATCGCCGATGGTGTAGGTGCCGAATCCTTCCCCAAGATCTGCGACGAGATCAATTGTCGGGCTCACGTGCTTCTCTTTTCCTGCTCAGGGATAACGATCTTAAAAGGCACAAATACCAACCAGGGTTTTTGTCGGCAGGTTTTGATTTGCCTGATTTCTTCTACCGGCACTTCTGGCCTCTGTTCAGAATTCTTTCACCGGCCTCTGGCCGGGCACAAAGACCTATTGGATGTCCCGGGATAACCGGTTGTTATGACGTCCACCACGGTGGGCGCCGCCGTCGGGCCTGACCGCATGCCGAAACCCCGCCGGCGCACCCAAGGGCAGCCGGCGGGGCCTGATTCGACAGTTGCTTTAGCGGAGGGCCTTCCTCAGGCCCATGACCCGCTCAACGATCACTACAACCACCAACGAGAAGAGGATCAGGATCACGGACAGCGCGGCGACTGCGGCATCAGCCTGGTTTTCTACGTATCGGAGGACGTTCACAGGGAGCGTCGGCAGCCCTGATTCCGCGACGAACAGCGAGATCACTGCCTCGTCGAAGGAAACGATAAATGCGATGACACCACCGGCAATGACACCCGGCTGGATGATCGGAAGCGTAATCCGACGGAACACAGTCCAGGAATTCGCGCCAAGGATCCGTGCGGCAGCTTCACACGATGTGTCGCTGGTAGCCAGGCTCATCAGCGTGGTTCTAACTACAAACGGAAACGTTATGGCTACGTGTCCAATGACGATTCCAGCATAGGTATTGGTCAGGCGAAGCGGACTGAACAGCAACACGAGCCCAAGTGCCAGGACAATGCTCGGGATAAGCAAAGGCGACAGGAAGAACGACTGGAGGGCGCCCTTGGCCTTGAACTCGAACCGATCCAGCGCCAGCGCGGCGGGCACACCTATGAGCAGCACAATAAGCGTCACAATAGGAGCGACGATCAGGCTGATCCTCAGGCCGTTCATAAAGGTGGTTTCCTTGGGGAGCAATTCATACCACTTGAACGTGAAGCCCTGGGGTGGAAATGACAGGAATTGGTTCGAGTCAAAGGAAACGATAAAAACAATAAGCAGCGGCGCCGAAAGGAAAACGTACATCAGGAAAACGAGGATCCCAAATAGCGGTTTTCCAACCTTGAGTTTTGGCTTGAAAAGAGGTGCCTCAGCCATCACTACCCTCCAATCTTCTTCGTGATCCGCTGGTAAACGGCAATGACTGCGCCGAACAGCACCAGCAGGATCACCGATAGGGCGGCGGCGAAGGGCCAGTTCAGCAGGCCGGTGGTTTGGTCGTAGATCTCAGTGGCCAGTACCTGGACGCTGCCGCCGCCGAGGAGGCGGGGAGTGATGAAGGTGCTGATCGACAAAACAAAGACCATGAGGAACGCCGTCAGGATGCCCGGCAGGCTCAGCGGCAGCGTGACCTTGGTGAAAACCTTGAACTTGTTCGCGCCCAGGGAACCGGCAGCCTCCTCGAGTTGATAGCTCAGACGGCCAAACCCGGAAATCATGGCCAGGATGGCGTAAGGCATAAAGATCTCCACGAGGCCAATGGTCACACCGGTCATGTTGTTGGTCAGTTTGAGCGGTGTATCGATGATGCCCATGCCCTTGAGCGACGAGTTAACAAGCCCGTTGGTCCCCAGGATCACCATCCAGCCGTACGTGCGCACGACGGCCGAGGTCAGCAGCGGGGCAATTGCGATGGCTATGAGAAGGCCCTTGTACTTGCTGGTGGTCCTTGCAAGGAAGAGGGCAACCGGGTAGGAGACCAGCACGCAAAGGATTCCCACAATCACGCCCATCTGGAACGTATCCAGCGTGACGCGCCAGTAGAAGGGGTCGGTCAGGGGCTGGATATAGGTATCCAGCGTGAACGTCTCCACAATGACGCCGTCAGGAGCTCCCTGGTTGAAGGACATCCTGATCATGTACGCCAAAGGCAGGACGAAGCTCACAAAAAGCCCCAGGATGGCTGGCACCAGCAGCGCGATGTAGGTTCGGCGATCCCGTGCGACTTTCGCCTTCTCCAAGGCGCCCGGCTCATGCCCCGGGCGGTCCGCCTGACGTGGCTCGGTCTGGGTAATACTCACGACGCCGGCCCCTGGGGTGTTTTGGGGATGATGTACGCGTCCGCCGCCTCCCAGGACAGGTGCGCGGTATCCCCCTGCCGCGGCATATCAGCACTGGATGTCATCAGCTGGGCATGCAGGAGTCGTTCGCCCGCCCTGACCGAGAAACCAAGGGTGTCTCCGGTGTAGCTCACGCGCTCGATTGTTCCGGTGATGGAGTTGGCGCCAAGCGGGGCGTGCAGCGAGGCCTGCAGGCGCTGCGGCCGGATGACCAGCTCATGCGTTCCTGTAAGCCCCGGGTGGCCCACGGCCCCGAACGTACCAAGACCCTCGATATCTACCTTGTAGTAGCGTTCACCATCAGTCGCGGGACCGTTTTCAGACACAACGTTGGCCGTCAGGAAGTTGGCCTGGCCGATGAAGTTGGCCACGAAGTGGGTGTTCGGCCGTTCGTAGACCTCGGTCGGCGGGCCAAACTGTTCAATAAGCCCGCCGTTCATAACGGCGATCCGGTCCGCCATATCCAGGGCTTCGTCCTGGTCATGGGTCACGAACAGCGTGGTGGCGCCGGTCCGCTGCTGGATGGAGCGAATCTCGGTGCGCATGGTTTCACGAAGCTTCGCGTCCAGGTTGGACAGCGGTTCGTCCAGGAGCAGGAGCGTGGGCTCCACCACCAGGGCGCGGGCCAAGGCGATGCGCTGCTGCTGGCCGCCGGAAAGTTCTCTGACTTTCCGCTTGGCCAGGTGGCCCAGTTGGACCATGTCCAGCGCGGCGGCTACCCGCTTTGCCTGTTCCTTGGCCGGAACCTTCCGCATCTGGAGACCGAAGGCAACGTTCTGCGCAACGTCCATGTGGGGGAAGAGCGCGTAGGACTGGAAGACCATACCCATACCGCGCTTATTCACGGGAGTGTGGGTGATGTCCTTGCCGTCCACAACAATGGAGCCGGAGGTAGGGTCCATGAGCCCCGCCACCATCCTGAGCGTGGTGGTCTTTCCACAGCCCGAGGGGCCGAGGAGGGCCACCAGGTGGCCCTCCTCCACACTCATGTTGAGGCGGTCTACCGCAGGCTCAAGGCCAGGCGCGTAGCGTTTGGTGAGGTCGACAATCGACAACTTTGTGGAATTCACGATGTTAGTTCTCCTGCGGGGACCGCGATGAAAGAGGAGCTACTTGTTGATGATTTGGCGCTTCCAGGTGTCGGTCCACTTGTCGCGCACCGAGGCAAGGAAGGAAACATCCAGCGGGATGATGTTCAGCGAACCATCTGTGGGAACAACGCGGGACTTGACTTCAGCCGGCAGATTCACGTTGGTGACTGAGGGAGCGTAGAAGAGGGCCTTGGCGAAGGCTGTCTGGGCCTCTGCGGATAGCGCGTAGTTGGCGAACGTCTTGGCCGCTGCGGCATTGGGGGCGTTCTTCACCACGTTGACCGTGTTGATCTGGTAGGCCGTGCCCTCCTTGGGGAAGGCAACCCCAATCTTCTTGTTCGTTTGGTCGCTGTAGTACTGGCCGCGGGCGTTCTGGCCCAGGCCCAGGACGGTCTGCCCCGTGATGACGTTCTGGTACTCGTCAGGGTTCGGAGCGAACGTCTGGACGTTCGGTGACAGTTCCTTGAGGCGAGCCGTTGCAGCGTCGATGCTCTTGGTGTAGTCCTCACCCTGCATCTTCGAAGTGATGGCAGTCAGGGTGATGCCAAGCAGCGAAGGCGGGGCGACGACGTTGACCTTGCCGGCATACTGCTTGTCCCACAGGGCGTTCCAGCTCTCGGGAGCCTTCGGGAAGGTAGCAGTGTCATAGACGAGTCCCACGGCGTCAACCATTACAACCGGGCCGTAGCCGTCCTTGTTTTTGAACTTGTCCGGGACGTTCGCCAGATTGGGGATTGCCGTAGCGTCCACCTTGTCGAACAGTCCCTGGTTGTTTCCAGACTCAGAAACAGATTGGTCCATGATGGCGACATCGGTATTCGGGTTGCTCTTCTGTCCCTGCAGTGCACTCAGCATTTCGGCAGAGGAGCGCTTCGAAACGAAGTTGATCTTGATGTCCGGGTACTTCGCCTTGAACGGTTCGATGACGGCCTTGGTGTACTGGTCCTGCCAGACACCCGAATAGGCGATCAGGTTCACTTCACCCGACGTTGCCGCGCCAGTACCCTGAGGAGCGGGGCTGCCGCCACCACAAGCGGTGAGGCCGAGGATTGATGCGGTCACCACCGCAGTGGCTGCGATGCCGGACCGGAGGGAGAATCTCATGGAGCACTCTTTCCTGACTATGAACTAACCGGCTAATCCGCCGGACGGAAATTAGAGTTATTAGTCCAAGAATCTTCAAATGGTCCTTTGGCAGATTATCCATGCCGCTTGATTAATGAAGGTTCGGGATATTCCCAACCAGAAGACTCTTGGCCTCCGGACCCACTAGAATTGCTTGACCAGTAGTGTCCAGAACCTCAAATTATCTGGTGAGTGACCCGCCACACAAAGACGAGTTCTGTGTCCCTACATAGAGTTTGGTTATGGCCCACCGGCACTTCGCACTGTGAGCCGTGAAAGGTAAGGCCTTGGACACACGAAAGCTCGAATACTTCGTGAAAATCGTCGATGCCGGGAGCATCACAAAGGCAGCGGCGGCACTCCACGTCGCACAGCCGGCCCTCAGCCAGCAGGTCTCAGCCTTGGAAAAGGACCTCAAGCAAAGACTGCTCATTCGTAGCAAACAGGGGGTCGAGCCAACGGCCGCCGGCAATACCCTCTATCGCCATGCACAAAGTATCCTCCGCCTTGTAGAACAGGCCCGTCAAGACGTTGCAACGTCTGGTGCCGCACCCTCCGGCCGGGTCTCCATAGCCATTGCGCCGTACAGCATGGCCTCCAGTCTGGCACCGCAGATCGTCCAGGAAGTCGCCAAGAGATACCCTGACATCGTCCTCCACCTGACCGAAATCTTTGGTGGCGTACTCAGCGAATCCATCAAGAACGGCAAGCTGGACATGGCCCTGATCTACGAGCCTGGAGAGATCCGCGGAGTCCGATTCACAACGATGATCGTGGAGGATCTGCACCTCGTAACCCACCCGGACGTGCAAGTCGGGAATGGCCAAACGGTCACCCTGGAGGAAGCGTCAACCCTGGGCTTGTTCCTGCCGGAACGAATTCATACGCTGCGGCAAATCGTGGAGAAGGGATTCCACGACAAGGAGCTGAGCCTGAAGCTTGTCAGCGAAGTTGAATCTGTTCCGTCGCTGATTCGGCTGATCGGGGAGAACCTGGGCGCGGCCATCCTCCCCAAATCCGCAGCTGACGCGCTGTTCCCTGACCAGAATTTCAAGGTGCTGAAGATCGTTGAGCCTGCCTTGCAGAGCAAGATCGCCCTGTGCACGGCCGAGCACGAACCGCTCTCCGAGGCCGCGTCTGCGGTACTGATCCTGATGCGGGAGATGATCAAGAGCCGGCTGCTGACTACATATGGCGGGGCTCCGAAGTAGCTCTGCCCTGAGCCCTGGCATCCATATGATCCGCTTATCCTGGCACGCGACTTTGGTCTTATTCAGCACTGAATTTCGAACCTACCATCGAACTATTAGGTCAATTCGTAAGTTCCACTATTTGTGGGTACGGCATAAGGAAAAGCTGAAAATGAAAAGGATCAATCAGTCCAGCTGGCAGCTGAATGAATCGCGAGGGTCCGTCACCGCCCGGACGGGATTTCACTGCCCTGTGAATGGGCTGTGGAAACCGGTCGAAACAGCTGCCGAACCCCTGTTTGTTTTCGAAGGCAGCATTATGCCGAGCTACGGAGGCAACAGCACGGAGTGGACACTGGTGGCTTCGGGGAGCGGCGCGGCCGCATCGGCCAGCGCTTTGACGTGAACAAGCTATGAAATAGCGTGAACAAGCTATGAAATGACGAGGAAGGGGACCTGGCCGTTAGGCAGGGTCCCTTCCTCGTTCTCCCGGTTCCTGGTGTTCTCCCGGTCCCTGGTTCGGAATAAGCACACCGAAATAAACAGGCCTGAATAAACAGGCCGCAATAAAAGAGGAAGGCGCCCCCTCGAGGGGGCGCCTTCCTCTTTGCTCTTATTCCTCGACCAGGAGTCCCTTGGCCTTCAGCACATCCGTGAGCTTGCAGAGCTCGATGGTTGTACCGCCTGCGTGGTAGGCCTTGATCAGTTCACGCTCTGCGTCATCGCGGGCCTGGCACAGGGCGATGACGTCCTCCGCCTCCTCCTGCCGAACCACCACTACGCCATCTGCGTCCCCGCGCAGGATGTCACCCGGGTACACGATCTCGTCGCCAAAAACGAGCGGGTGGTTGATGGGTCCCAACGTTTCCTTGACCGTGCCCTTGATGCAGATACTTCCGGAGAACACGGGAAGTCCCAGTTCGATCAGGTCCTGTGTGTCGCGCACACCGGAATCGGTGACCATGGCCGCGATCCCCTTGGCGACCATCGCGTTACCAAGGACATCTCCGAAAGTGCCTGCATCGGTGTATTCACCCGCCCCAACCAATACAACGTCACCGCTTTGTGCGTAGTGAATTGCCACCTGCAGCATAAGGTTGTCCTGCGGTGCACACTTGACCGTGACGGCGGGACCGCAGAAGGACATCGAGCGGTCAATCGGCTTGATCCGCGGGCTCAGGGCGCCTTTTCGTCCTTGTGCCTCATGAATGGTTGCCGACGAAAAGGCACCCAGGCGACGGACGACGTCGGGATCTGGGCGGTCAAACTTGGTTTTGACGTGAATCATTTTCTGCATCTTTCTTTCCTGCTTTTTGATCAGAAGGCGGTTAGGACAGGGCGCGAACGGCCTTGTCGATCGCCTCAACTCCGGCGTTGATGGTTTCCAGTGAAGTGGCGAAGGAGATTCGGAAGTAGGGTGCCAGGCCGTACGCGGAGCCAGGAATGACGGCGACGGAAGCCGCATCGAGAAGGTAAAGGACAAAGTCCTGGTCGCTCTGGATCTTGGAGCCACTCGGCGTCGTTTTCCCGATGGCCCCGGAGCAATTCACGTAGGCGTAAAAGGCACCCTCCGGGGTCCTGCAGGACAGGCCGTCAATGGCGTTGAGTCCCGCGACGGCGGCGTCACGCCTGGAGCGGTAAACCTCCACCGACTCGGTGATGAAGCTTTGGTCGCCGGACAGCGCCGCGGCGGCGGCCGCCTGGCTGACCGAAGAAGGGCAAGACGAGATTTGGGACTGGAGTTTGTTGATTGAGGCCACCACGGCGGCCGGGCCCACGGCATAGCCGAGCCGCCAGCCCGTCATGGCATAGGCCTTGGACACGCCATTGACAATCAGGATCCGATCCCGCAGAGCCGGAACGGCGGTGGCGAGGCTTGTGATTCGGCCTTCACCGAAATAGATCTCGTCATAGATCTCGTCAGTGAGTGTGTAAACGTTGGGGTGTTCAAGGAGGACAGCGCCCAACTCTTCAAGCTCCGCGCGGGAGTACACGGCTCCAGTCGGGTTGGAAGGAGCATTCAGGATCAGCCACCTGGTGGCGGGTGTGATCGCGGCTCGCAGCGCCTCAGGGGTGAGTTTGAAGCCTGATTCCTCGCCGCAGGGAACAATCACGGGCGTGCCGTCATTCGCGAGCACCATGTCCGGGTAGGAGACCCAGTAGGGTGCCGGGATGATGACCTCGTCCCCCTCGTTCAGGGAGGCCATAAGCGCCGTATAGATCACCTGCTTGGCACCGCCACCGATGGTGAGTTCCTTGGGCGTGTAACGCAGGCCCGTGCGGCTTTCCACGTAGCTGAGGATGGCTGCCTGCAGCTTGGGGGTTCCGGTGACGGACGTGTACTTCGTTTCACCGGCTTCAATGGCCTCGATCGCCGCCTGCTTGATGTGCTCCGGGGTGTCGAAGTCCGGTTCGCCAACCGTGAGGTCGACGATCTGCCTGCCCTCCGCCTTGAGTTCGCGGACCCGCGCAGCAGCCTGGACGCTGGCTGATTCCTTGATTCGGGTCACTCGCGACGCCGGCTGGTACTCGGGCATGGTCTCCTCCAAGAGCAAGGGCTGTGGGAATTGGGTGGCTTCTCTGAGCCTATGGAAGCAGCCCCCGTCTTGGATAAGACATATTGTGAGTGGACAGATAAGTGCCGCTTATGACACCCCTGACAAAGCATCTGCTTATGGATTCACCGTCATTTGGTATTACCGCGAATCGATGCGGAGGTGAATTAATTCAGGTGGGGAACCATCAACCGTCAGCCAAGCCAAGCCAAGCCAAAAGGAGCGTTGCTATGTACAGCTACCGATCCAGCGCCGGTGGGTCGGAGCTGCGCCGCGGGTCGCGCTTACATTCCGCCTCGCAGCCGGGGAAGGACTCGGAACCCCAGAAGGAAAAGGACAAGCTCTTCAAGGGCCTGGCTCTCCGAAGGCAGTTGATTTCCCAAGTCTCCAGTACGGTGCGAACCCTAACGGCCAGAAGGAACGAGCAGATTGCCCAGGCCCTGGAAGACGGACTGACAGTCGCAAAAATAGCTGCCCTCACCGGAGAGAGCGCGTGGACTATTAGAACAATTGGGCTGTCTTATGAAGGGCTCTTCCCTAGCCGTACCACACGGGACGCGCACCTTAGCGCCATTCAAGCGAGTACAGCCGAACTCTCGGCCGCCGATCGCAAAAGGAAGCTTCTGGAGACACAGCGCGAACGACTGATTGCCAGGGCCTACCAGCTTACCGACGCAGACGTCCTTGATCTGGCAATTGCCAGCGGAATGACTTTAGAGAACGTGCAGAAGACAACGCGCCGGCGCGCCGCGGGGTAGTAGCAATGAAGCGTGCATTGAACATCTCGGACGGAACAGAATGGGACGCCAAGGACTTGGCGGGGGAGGAAGGTCAGTTGCTCAGGCGGCAGAAACCAAGCCTCGTCTGCCTGGGTTGTGGACGGCCGGTTTCCCTCCGCGTGGGCCAGGGTCTTCGCAACCCCTGCTTTGCCGCCCGGCACACAAGCGATTGCGCGCTGGTGAAAGGTTCGTGGACCGCTTTCCGCTACCTGCAATAGACAAGATGACACAAACGCCGAAACACTCGAATGAAAGCAAAACAATGCAAATAGTGCGAACCGTCAGCCTCCCAGATCCAGAACTCCTGGCCAAGCTCCAGCCGATTCCAGAGAACCTGGAAGCCGTTGTGTGGGACATGGTTTCAGAGCCCGGGGACGTGGCACCGGACGGCATTGACGCCGTCGTCCTTCCCTACCTGAACGCGGGCGCCTATATGGGGGCCTTGGCCAAGGTCAAGGACCTGAAGTTCGTGCAGACACAGTCCACCGGCTACGACGGTGTCGCCGAGGCGGCCGGGCCCCACGCGGCGGTGGCAAACGCCGCCGGTGTCCATGCGGCAGCGACGGCGGAGCTCGCCGTCGGGCTTATCCTCGCCAAGCTGCGCGGCATCGATCAGGCGGTCCGCGACCAGCAGCTTCGCTCCTGGCGGCCGGAAAGGCGCCGGTCACTTGCCGACCGGCGTGTGCTGTTGCTGGGAGTCGGTGGGATTGGGCACGAAATCTACCGCCGCCTGGAGCCATTCGAAGTAACCATCACCCGCGTGGGCAGCTCGGCCCGCGAGGACGCCTACGGTACCGTTCACTCCGTTTCAGAGCTTGCAGCCTTGGCGGCAGACCACGATGTGCTGGTCACGGTCCTCCCACTCAGTGACAGCACCAACCAGCTGATCGATGAAAAGATCCTGGCTGCCCTGCCGGACGCTGCCCTGGTGGTCAACGTGGGCCGCGGAGCTGTGGTGGACACCGATGCCTTGACCCGCGAAGTGGTTTCCGGCCGTTTGCACTGCGCCTTGGATGTCGTGGACCCCGAGCCCCTCCCCGAGGACCACGCTCTCTGGGCGGCCAGCAATGCCCTCATTACTCCGCACATCGGAGGTAACGCCTCGGCATTCGAGCCACGAATCATCAAGCTCCTGAAGGAACAGCTGGAAGCCTTGGCCAAGGGACAGACCCCCAAGAACCTGGTGCAGCAGGGGCCTTTCGCATGAGCGCACTCTTTGACCTCACCGGCCGGGTGGCATTGGTGACGGGCTCCAGCCGGGGAATCGGCAACGCCCTTGCCCGTGCCCTTGCAGAGGCGGGAGCCACGGTAGTCCTGAATGGGCTGTCGACCGAAAGGCTGGCGAAAGCTGAGCAGCTGATGTCTGCTGATTTTCCGGAGGGCCGGATCCGCAGCTGCGCATTTGATGTCACTGACGACGAGGCAGCTGCCTACGGGGTCCGCTGGGTGGAGGAGAACGTCGGGCCACTGGATATTTTGGTCAACAACGCCGGAATCCAGCATCGAGTGCCAATGCTGGAACTGGACGTCAAGGACTGGGAACGCGTGGTTTCCACAGACCTCACAAGCGCCTTCCTGGTTGGCCGTGAAGCAGCCCGCCACATGATTCCCCGGGGCCGAGGCAAAATTATCAACATCGCCTCAGTCCAGGCGGATCTGGCCCGCCCAACCATCGCCCCGTATGTTGCGGCCAAGGGTGGGCTCCGAAACCTGACGCGGGCCATGACGGCTGAATGGGCATCTTCCGGTCTGCAGATCAATGCGATCGCTCCGGGATACATCCACACGGAAATGACCCAAAACCTGGTGGACGACGAGGCTTTCAACTCCTGGATCCTGGGCAGGACCCCCGCCAATCGCTGGGGCACCGTCCAGGACCTTGCCGGCCCTGCGGTCTGGCTTGCGTCCAGCGCTTCGGATTTTGTTAACGGCCAGACCATATTCATCGACGGCGGAATGACGGTGGTTGTCTAATGAGCACTACAACGATCCCTACCACTGGACGCGCAGTGGTGGCCCACGGTGCGGGGGATGTTCGCCTTGACGAGGTTCCGCTGCGTCAAGCTGCGGCGGACGAGGTAATCGTAGAAGTGGCCTATGGCGGGATTTGCGGCTCTGACCTCCACTATTGGCTCCATGGCGCCGCCGGGGAGTCCATCCTGAAGGCTCCCATGGTGCTGGGCCACGAGATTTCAGGCGTTGTGGTCCGCGCCGCGGACAATGGCGCGGGTCCCAAAGTGGGTACCGCCGTCGCCGTCCATCCGGCCACACCTGCTCCAGGTGCGGCGAAGTATCCCTTGGACCGTCCGAACCTCTCGCCCGGCTGCACGTATCTGGGCAGCGCAGCACAGTTCCCGCACACTGACGGCGCTTTTAGCCGCTACGTCATCCTTCCGGTTCGTATGCTCCGTGCCCTTCCGGACCAGATCGACCTGCGGACAGCGGCCCTCATCGAGCCAACGAGTGTCGCGTGGCATGCCGTGTCCCGCGCGGGGGACGTGGAGGGCAAGACGGCCCTGGTGATCGGCTGCGGACCCATTGGTGCGCTGACAGTCGCAGTGCTGAAGCGGGCCGGCGCGGCGCGCATTGTGGCGGTTGACATGCATGCAAAGCCCCTGGAAATTGCCAAGGCGGTTGGCGCGGACGAAGTTCTCATGGCCGGCGACGCGGAAGCGATCAAGGCGGTCGAAGCCGATATCGTGGTCGAGTCCTCGGGAAACCACCACGGCCTGGCGTCCGCCATCAGCGGCGCTGCCCGCGGCGGGACGGTTGTCATGGTGGGCCTTCTACCCACCGGACCGCAGCCGGTCCTGATTTCGCTCGCAATCACGCGCGAACTCGAGCTCCGGGGCTCGTTCCGGTTCAACGATGAAATCGACGAAGTCATCTCCGCGCTGGCCGACGGCAGCCTCAACGTGTCCCCGGTGATTACCCACGAGTTCCCGCTGGAACGCGCGATGGAAGGCTTCGAAGTGGCCCGCAATTCGGCGGAGTCCGGAAAGGTGCTCCTCAATTTCGCGTCGGAGGCTTAGGAAGAATTTCATGGGTTGAGCCACGTCACATTACTTGACAGGTCAACTAGTGCTTGGAAAGACTGGGTTTATTGAAGCTTCAATGAATCCAGTCTTTTTGGGCTTCTTAGACCACTGTCCTCAAACGAACGGCGCTTCCATGAACACGTCCACCCTGACCACCACAGCCCTCACCGTCCTGCGCGTCATCGTCGGATTCATTTTCGCAGCGCATGGCTGGCAGAAGATCAACGAATTCACCATCGCGGGTACCCAGGCTGCCTTCACCAAGATGGGAGTCCCGGCCGCGCAACTCGTGGCGCCTATTGTGGCGTTCCTTGAATTGGCCGGCGGCATCGCGCTGATCGCCGGAATCCTGGTCCGCGTCTTCGCCGCCCTGCTGGCCCTGGATATGCTCGGCGCCCTGTTCCTGGTGCACGCTCCCGCTGGCGTTTTCGTGAACGACGGCGGCTACGAATTGGTCCTGCTGCTCGCCGGTGGTGCCGCTGCCCTCGCGCTGACCGGCGCCGGAGCCTTCTCAGCAGACCGGGCCCTCTTCGGACGGACTGCCTCGCCGCTCAAGGTCCTGGCCTAATTCCCAGTCGCTGTATTTTCCCCCACGTGAATACACGAAATTGGCGGGCTGCGCACTGTGAGAATTCCCATGGTGCCCCGCCTTTTGGGCCGTGGATATGATCGCCTCATGAGCGAGCGCCCCTCCCATTCCGTGACCCTTCGCTTCCTGGCAGCCCCCACCGATGTGGGCCACAGCGGATCCGTCGACGCCGGCACCGTCCTTGAGTGGGTGGACAAGGCCGCCTATGCAGCAGCAGTTGGGTGGGCACAGTCGTACTGCGTCACTGCCTACGTGGGAAATATCCACTTTGCAGATCCCGTGAACAGCGGGGACATGGTGGAAGTCGAAGCCACCATCGTCTACACGGGCCGATCCTCGATGCACATCCGCTGCGTTGTTTCTTCCGGTGATCCGAAGGGCGGCGAGGCGACTATGCGCAGCCAGTGCATGGTGATCTTCGTGGCCGTGGGACCCGACGGCAAGCCAATCCCGGTGCCACAATTCGAGCCTTCCACGCCGGACGAGATCGAACAGCGAGAGCATGCATTGGCGCGTATTGAGGTCCGCGACCAAATCGTAAAAGCCATGAAGGAACAGGAATACACGGACGCGGGAACGGCAGAGCGTATAGTCCTGCGCTTTATGGCCGCCCCAACAGACGTGAATTGGGGAGGGAAGGTCCACGGCGGGATTGTGATGAAGTGGATCGACGAGGCCGCGTACGTTTGCGCCTCGCGGTACTGCGGACGGGACACCGTGGCGGTATTCTCGGGCGGCGTCCGCTTCTATAGACCACTCCTGATCGGCCATTTGGTGGAGGTGGAGGCTCGGCTGGTGTACACAGGCCGGAAAGGCATGCACATTGCCGTGCACGTGCGCTCAGGTGACCCTAAGGGGCACCAGATGAACCTGACCACCTACTGCCTCACCGTGATGGTTGCCCGGGATGCGACAGGGACTTCGGTTCCCATCCCACCGTGGACTCCAGTGTCCGATGAAGACCGCCGGCTCCACGCCCATGCCCGCGATCTTCTGGAAATCCGCGGACGCGCCCCGGGCAACCGGCTCCCGGACCACCTGCTTCGCACGGGCGCCAGCGCGGAAGGCTAGGCCGGATCGACCGGGCCCTCATCCAGCAGGGGCCCTCATCCGACGTCGGTCTCTCAGGGCCGCGCTAGAAGCCGCCGCCGCCCGAATCGCCCGCCATATTCGCAAAGCGAGAATAGTGGCCCTGGAACGCCACCACGATGTCCTTGGTGGGGCCGTTACGGTGCTTGGCCACCAGGATGTCCGCCTCCCCGGCACGCGGGGATTCCTTGTCGTAGACGTCTTCGCGGTGCAGCAGGATAACCATGTCCGCGTCCTGCTCGATGGAGCCCGATTCGCGGAGGTCCGAGACCATCGGGCGCTTGTCCTGGCGCTGTTCGGAGCCACGGTTCAGCTGGGAGAGGGCGATCACGGGAACCTGGAGTTCCTTGGCCAGCAGCTTCAAGGCACGGGAGAACTCCGACACTTCCTGCTGGCGTGACTCGACCTTCTTGCCGGAGCTCATCAGCTGCAGGTAGTCCAGCACAACAAGCTTCAAGTCGTGCTGCTGCTTGAGCCGCCTGCACTTGGCCCTGATCTCCATCAGCGACATGTTAGGGCTGTCATCGATGAATAGCGGGGCGTCGTTCATCCGGCCCATGGTGGTGGCGATCTTGGACCACTGCTCGTCCTTGATGGTGCCCTTGCGAAGGTCCTGGAGGCTGATGGTTGCCTCGGCCGACAGCAAGCGCATGGCGATCTCGTTGCGGCCCATTTCCAGGGAGAACATCACGGTGGTGAGATTGTGTTTGATGGCTGCTGAGCGGGCGAAGTCCAAGGCGAACGTCGACTTACCAACGGCCGGGCGGGCCGCAATAACGATCATCTGGCCAGGGTGCAGGCCATGCGTCAGCTCGTCCAGTTCATAGAAGCCCGTCGGCACGCCCACCATGCCTTCACCGCGGTGCCCGGACGCCTCGATTTCGTCGACGGTGGACTCCATAACGTCCTTCAGCGCTACGTAGTCCTCAGCCGTGCGGCGCTCGGCCACAGCGTAGACCTCTGCCTGGGCCTGGTTGACGAGGTCCTCCACCTCGCCGTCCTGGCCGTAGCCGAGCTGGACGATCTTCGTCCCGGCATTAACCAGGCGGCGGAGCACAGCCCGTTCGGCAACGATCTCCGCGTAGTAGCCTGCGTTCGCTGCCGTGGGTACGGTCTGGATCAATTCATGGAGGTAAGCCGGACCACCGATGCGATTGATATCGCCACGCTTGGTCAGTTCATCCGAGACGGTGACGGCGTCCGCTGGTTCGCCCCGGCCGTAGAGGTCTATGATGGCCTCGTAGATGGTTTCATGCGCGGGCCGGTAAAAGTCGTGTCCGCGGACAATCTCCACTACGTCCGCAATGGCGTCCTTGGACAGCATCATGCCGCCCAGGACCGACTGTTCGGCGGCAACGTCTTGGGGAGGCTTTCGGCTGCCTTCCGAGCTGCGAGTCCCCTCGATCGCATCCAGGTGCGTTACTGACAAAGCCGTCCTCCAAGGTCTACCTCAATGCCTCCAGGCAGGGGAGGCCGAAGCCACCTGCCGGGGTGCCGTGCCGTCCACACGTGGCCCGAATACGGCGGAGCGCCGCCGATGCTCAAGGAGTACCAGCAGCCACCCACATTTTTGGGTTCACACAGTTTCCACATGTTATCCACAGGCACACTTATTAGGTGGCTGATGGAGAGGTGATTGCTACGCAAATTGCCCTTTGGGGGGCTCCCAAAAATTGGTTCTCAGCAACGGTAGCGCCCCTTTTCAGCCCTGCAAAGCTGAGTTCCCACGGCCCATGTGGATAAGCTGTGGAATACATGCCCCACCTTGTGCACAGCCTGTGGGCAAATCTGTGGAAACAAAAAATCTTTGCTTCAGAAGTAGCCTATGACCTGCGAAAACGTTATTCACGAGCTGTGAATTAAAGAAACTTTTCCACAGCGATCATCCACAGCCGGGCTCGTCAGCCAAGTCCCAGGAAGCTCTCGGGTGGGCTCCAATGGGGATAAAACATGCCCATTTTGTGATGTGCGCCACGATAAGTATTCCGAACTGGCAGTCTGCTCTCGCAGAGACATGGAGCCGTCGGAATATGCTGTGGATAACTTCGATCTGGATTAAGCTCTAGTCATAGGGCTAAAACGTCCGCCACCTTCACCTAGATCGGCTCAGAAAATGGAAAGCCTCCTGGTCCCATTCGTCATCCTGCTTGTGGTGATTGTGGGCGTGCTGCTGATCAGCAGGACCCTTAGCCGCAGGATCGCCGCCACCAAGGACAAACCAACTGCGTCGTCCCAGGGCAAGGACCCGGCAGAACTGGCGCGCGATTCCGCTGCCAAGCTCAGTGAAGATCAACACCGTCAGCTCTATTCCCTCATTGCCCAGGGTCAGGCGATGGCCGCGATCAAGCTGTACCTGCAGGCAACAGGAGAAGGACTTCGCGCTTCGCGGGATGCCGTGGCAGCGCTGGCAGCCCATCCACAGCCATTCAAGGAGCCAGAGCCGTCCCCCCAGGATCTTTTGGATGACGATGACGAACCCGAACACTTTCCATATCGCTACCGCGCAATTGTCAGCAAAGGCGATGTCACACGGGAAGTCAGCAGCAACATGCTGAACGACGAAATCTATGGACGAATCAGGACCTTGGCCAAGAGTGGAGACATAGAAGGTGCCGCGCTGGCACTGACCAAACATTCCGACATCACCATGAAGCAGGCCCGCGAATTCCTCGAATTGCTTGAGGACTAAGCCAGCGGGCCCTTGGCCGGGATTAGCGGCCCCCTGAAATCCCGGCCAGCAGCTGTTCGAACGGCAACGAAACCTCGGGAGCCTTTCGACCAGGCTGTGGGCCGTCCAGCAGTTGCACCAGTTCGCCGGCTGCTTGGTCGACGCGGGCAGACAGCGAGGTGCCGCCGTCGCCATTTCCCCAGTCCTGGGGACCAGCGAAAACAGCGGTGGACGTCATCCTGGTGCGCAGATAGCTGAAAAGGGGTCGCATAGCGTGGTCAAGCATCAGTTGGTGCCTGTCCGAACCGCCTGTTGCCCCCAGAAGGACGGCTTTGCCGTCCAATGACTTGGGATCCAGCACGTCGATGAAGGACTTGAACAGTCCGCTATAAGAGGCGCTGAAGACCGGGGTCACGGCAATGATGCCGTCTGACTGCTCGACGTCGGAAATCACCTCAGCGAGCCGGGGAGCCGCATAGCCGGTAACGAAGTTATTGGCAATGTCGACCGCCAGGTCGCGCAGCTCTACGACCTCGACCACCGCGTTATAGCCGGCTGCCGTTAGTTCCCGTTCGGTGGCGGCGGCCAGCTGGTCTGCAAGCAGCCGGCTCGACGACGGCACGCCCAGTCCTGCTGAGAGTACGGTGATGCGGCGGGTTTCCATTACGGGCTCCTCGGTTCCTCTGGTCGAATCCAGTTTTACATGCATTTGCATCTATTCGAACGGCGGAGTGCGTCCGTTTATTCCGCGCTGTGGCTCTGCCACACTACGGATATGGCCGAGAACAAAACCGTGCCCACAGGCGCCAGCGTCGAGGAGTTCCTGTCCAGCGTCGAACATCCTGGTCGCAAGGCGGACAGCTTTGAGCTGCTTCGCCTGATGACCGACACCACGGGCCAGACCGCTGTTATGTGGGGCCCCAGCATCGTTGGCTTTGGGAGTTATCACTACAAGGGCGCCAGCGGCCGGGAGGGTGACTATCTCGCCGTCGGATTTTCCCCACGCAAGGGCGAGCTGGCCCTCTATGGCCTGATCTACGGCCCCGATGCTGAACGGCTGCTGCCCGAACTCGGGAAGCATAAGACCGGCGTCGGCTGCCTGTATATCAAAAGGCTCGACGACGTCGATCCGGCCGTTTTGGAGCAACTGGTCCGCACCGGCTACAACTACATCATGCAGGAACTCGACACCACCAAAGACTGAGCGCTCTAAGCATCCAGTCCCTGCATTATGGGCAGAGCAAAGGCCCCCGATTCCGGCAACAGAATCGGGGGCCTTTGACGCAGCTGGAGGCTACTTGCTGGCGACGACCTCGAGGTCGATCACAGCGGTAACGTCCTCGTGCAGGCGCACGCTGGCCTGGTAGGAACCCAGAGCCTTGATGTGGCCCGGCAGTTCGATGCTGCGCTTGTCGATGGCGCCGAGACCGGCAGCCTCAACAGCAGCAGCAACGTCGGCCGGCTTGACCGTGCCGAAGAGACGACCGGACTCGCCGGCCTTCACCTCGAGCTTGACAGCCTTGGAGGACAGTGCAGCAGCCTGGGCCTGGGCAGCTTCGACAGAGGCGTGAGCACGGGCAGCCTTGGCAGCCTTGATGGACTCAACCTGCTTCTCGCCACCACGGGTCCAGGTCAAGGCGAAACCGCGGGGCAGCAGGAAGTTACGGGCGTAACCGTCCTTGACCTCGACAACATCGCCAGCGGTACCGAGACCGCTAACCTCTTGGGTCAGAATGAGCTTTGCCATGTTCGTTTATCCCTTCCTTAGCCGCGGCCAGCGCCGGAGTAAGGCAGCAGGGCAACTTCGCGGGCGTTCTTGATTGCCTGCGCGATCTTGCGCTGTTCCTGCACGGTAACGCCGGTGACGCGACGTGCACGGATCTTTCCGCGGTCGGAGATGAACTTGCGCAGCAGCGCTACGTCCTTGTAGTCGATGACGGTGATGTCAGCGGCCTTCAAGGGGTTGGATTTTGGTTTGGGCTTACGGAGTTCAGCCTTAGCCATCGTGGAGCTCCTTTTCTATGGAGCCCGTGGAATGGATCCACGGGATGGTGGTGTTCGACGGCGTCTGTCGCCTAGGTGCCTCGCGGCGCCAAGTGCGTTGTCCGGCGTCGAACGTGAATGTTTGGGTTAGAAGGGAGGTTCGGAGTCGGGGCCGTTGCCCCAGCCGCCCGCGTTGCTGACCCCCGGGGTAGCCCAAGGGTCTTCCTGCGGCGCAGACTGGCCACCGCCCCATCCGCCGGCGTTGCCGCCCTGGTTTCCACCAGGACCGCCGCCGAAGCCACCGCTGTTGCCGCCAAAGCCGCCGCTGTTGCCACCGAACCCACCGGCTGCGCGCTGGGTGCGGTTGACCTTGGCGGAGGCATAGCGCAGGCTGGGGCCGATTTCGTCGACCTCGAGCTCAATAACGGTGCGCTTCTCGCCTTCCTTGGTCTCGTAGGAACGGCTCTTCAGGCGACCCGAGACGATAACGCGCATCCCCTTCGTAAGGGACTCGGCAACGTTCTCAGCAGCCTCCCGCCACACCGATGCGCGGAGGAACAGGGTTTCCCCGTCCTTCCATTCATTGCTTTGGCGGTCGAAGGTCCGGGGAGTAGACGCGATGGTGAAGTTTGCTACGGCCGAGCCTGACGGTGTGAACCGCAGTTCCGGGTCATTGGTGAGATTGCCAATGACGGTGATAGTGGTTTCGCCTGCCATCTACTGCCTCCTTGTGCGTTTCCTGCGAATTAAAGATGCGAAAGTGGCTGATTACTCAGCAGCAACCTTCTGGTCTTCGGGGCGGATGATCTTGGTGCGCATGATGGTCTCGTTCAGACCAAGCTGGCGGTCAAGCTCCTTGGCGGCAGCAGGCGATGCGGTGAAGTTCACCACAGCGTAGATGCCTTCGGACTTCTTCTTGATGTCGTAGGCCAGGCGACGACGGCCCCAGATGTCAACCTTTTCGATGGTTCCACCATCGGCGGTGATGACATTCAGGAACTTCTGAAGCGACGGCTCAACGGTACGCTCGTCGACCTCGGGGTCGATGATCACCATCAGTTCATAAGGACGCATATGTGAACCCACCTCCTTTGGGCTAAGCGGCTACGGTATTTCCGTAACAGGAGGTTCATTTGCGAATGTTTGCGCTTCCCCCAGGCCGCCAAAAACGGCATCGGGGCGCAGCACAGACTTCACAATCTTAGTGCATGTCCCGCACCCAAAGCTATTCGAGACGACACTCGAACGGAATGGGTGCGGGAGCGCTATGTGGAAAACAGTCTCGTCCTCCACTGTGAATGCGGATCCTAGAAGTACGACATGGTGAACTCAGCCGAAAGGTCGCCGAAGTGGGCCATTGCCATCAGTTGGGCGCCGAATTGACCGAGCATCGATCCGGCGTCGGCGAGCTCCGTGTCTGTGATACGCAGGGGTCCGCTCGGCAGGCGGCTATGGCCCATCGCCACCGATCCGACTGCTGCGATCATGATGAGCAACAGGGTGATGACGTAGACCACCAGATAGGAGCCGATTGCCGTCACGGCGCCGGTCCAAAGTTTGGATACGTCGACGTCGGCAAGCCACCGCTTGGCGGCTGCCTGCAGTGGCAGCTGAGGAGCGGAGGGATGCTCCTGCGGCGGAAGCTAGGAAGAATAAGCGCAGCGCGCCAGTCAAACGACGGCGGTTGTGGATAACGGGCCGCCACGGAATGGCTGACTTCCCCGAACGGACTTAGTTCGCTGATTAGGGTTGGACCATGGATGCACTCAGGCGGCCCCGACGGCGGCGCAGCCGCTTGCGCTTTTTTGTCATGGTGGTGTTGGGAGCCCTTGCCTCCCTAACGGCCGCCCTACAAGGCAACGTCCTAGCGGCGCCGGCAGTCGGCTGGGCCACAGCTGCCCTTGTTTACGTGGTCTGGGTCTGGCTGGTGGTCGGGCCCATGGGTCCGGTGGAGACGCGAGCACACGCCACCGCCGAGGATCCTTCGCGCACGGCCACAGATATCCTGATTCTTACGGCCAATCTGGGAAGCTTGGCCGCGGTGGGCATGGTAGTGGTGGCTTCCCACATACCCGGACAATCGCCCGGCAGCGCCTTGGGAGCCGCCGCCCTGGCCCTTGCCAGCACGGCACTGTCTTGGATGCTGGTCCAGACGTTGTTCACACTTCGCTACGCGGAGCTGTACTACGGGTCCGGAACCGACGGCGACGCCGGTGAAGTTGGCGGCATCAATTTCAACGACCCGCGCCCACCCCAGTACACGGACTTTGCCTACCTGGCTACAAGCCTGGGCATGACCTATCAGGTATCAGATACCGCCATCGAGAACCATCGCATCCGATCTGAGGCCCTCAAACACAGCCTGTTGTCGTACCTCTTCGGTACCGTCATCTTGGCTGCCACCATCAACTTGGTCCTCGGCGTCGCCGGGTAGTGAGCCCTTTATCGAGTCAGAGGTTGGGAAGTTCCCTGGGCAGTACCAAAGAACCGTTCGGCAACGGTGGCCAAGCGGTACGGGTCTTCCACGCCACACAGCTCGCGGGCCGAGTGCATGGACAGCAGGGGGATGCCAACATCCACAGTCCGGATGCCCAGGCGGGTAGCCGTGAGGGGTCCGATGGTGGAGCCACAGGGAATGGCGTTGTTTGAGACGAATTCCTGGTATGGAACATCGCTCGCCCTGCACAGGCCGGCCCACAACGCGGCGCCAGTGGCGTCGGTGGCGTAACGCTGGTTTGCATTGATCTTCAGCAGCGGTCCGCCGTTGAGGACCGGCCGGTTGGCGGGGTCGTGGCGTTCGGGATAGTTGGGGTGAACCGCGTGGCCTGCGTCCGCGGACACACAGAACGACGCAGCCAGGGCCTGCCGACGTTCGCTCACCGTTGCGCCGAGGCCGTCAGAGATGCGGACCAGGATGTCCTCCAGCACCGGACCGGACGCGCCGGACCGCGACGACGAACCGATCTCCTCGTGGTCAAAGGCGGCGAGCAGCGCGATGGGCGCCGAGCCGCCCACCGGCTTGCCTGAACTGGCGGAGCCGAACAGCGCCTCCGCATGGCGGATCAAGGCAACGAGGCCGGCGTGTGTGGAGGACAGGTTGTCGAGGCGGCCGGATGCGAAGAACTCGTCGTTGGCGCCGAAGACCGCAGGTGGCTGAGTGTCTGCCACAACCACGTCGTAACCGCCTATCTGGGCCGGATCAAGGGTGGCCGTATCGGATCTGGCGGCGAGCAGTCCCAGCAAGTCCTGCTGCGCGGGATCTCCCAGGCCAAATACTGGGTTCATATGCTGCTGCTTGTCGAGCGTGAGTCCCTCGTTCACGGCGCGGTCCAAGTGGATCGCCAACTGGGGAAAGCGGAGGAGCGGGCCAGTCGCGGTCAGGTGCTCGGTGCCGTCAAGCGTCACGAGTCGACCGGCGAGCTGGAGTTCACGGTCCAACCAGGAATTCAGCAAGGGTCCGCCGTAGATTTCGACCCCCGCCTGGAGCCAACCTAACTTGCCCGTGGTGGGCTTCGGCTTGAGCTTGAACGACGGCGAATCAGTGTGTGTGCCGATGATGTGGAACCCCGTGGATGGCCCGGCGCCTTCGGGAAGCACCCAAGCGATCAAGGCACCGTCGCGGATAATGTAGCTGCCGCCCGGCGTCGGGTTGTCCCAGGACTGGAGTTCGTCCAGCCGCTTGAAGCCGGCTGCGTCCAACCGCCGGGCCGCCTCATGTACCGCGTGGTAGCTCGACGGCGACGCGCTGACGTAGGCGCCCAGGTCCTGGATGTGGTCGAGTGCAGCGGGGTTTGAAGGCATGGCACCGAGTCTAGTCCGGTGGTCAGGGCCCCTTGGCGAGCACGGCCAATGCCGGTGTGGGACTCAGGTGAACCAACGCCGCGGACACTCAATTTCGGCCGAATCTCCACTCAGTTAGCGGCAAAACACCACTCAGTGCCGATTTCCGTGCCCTAGCCTTCGGGTTATGAGCCAGCCACCGTCACAACCTCCTGCCTCCCCGCCGCCGTTCCCCGAAGGTTCCGCCTATCCGCCGCAGCAGCCACCGTACAGTCCGGCTTCCGCTCCCTGGGTGGTGGTGCCGAGCCAGCCCAAAGGTTTCTCCGTGGCCTCCATGGTGCTCGGCTTGTGCAGCATCTTCCTCGGCTGGACGTTCATTGCCCCCTGCATCGGTCTCATCCTGGGAATTGTTGGCCTCCGCAGGGAACCCGCAGGAAAGGGCATGGCGGTTACAGGCGTGATCCTCAACGGAATCATGCTGCTCGGCTGGGTTGTCCTCGTACTCATAGTGGTCAGCGTGGGAATGATGGGAGTCATGTCAGGATCCAGCGTCAGCGCGCACTCCCTCACACAGTAACGTTGAGCGTTGCCGTGTAGCCGCCGGAGGCGGAGCCGGTCATCGTTGCCAGCTGGTAGATGCCGCCGTCGTTTCCAAAGACGTTGTCCCTGGTCAGGGGCGTGTTGGGGAAATTTCGGGCACTGGTTTCGTAACCGGCGCTTGCGTAGACGTCCTTGCAGGCGGCCTCCGTGAGGGCAATCTGGGAAACACGCAGGACCCTGCCGGCGTCAGTGGCGTTGCTCATCGATTCGAACACCTCGAAATGGATGTGCGGCCATCGCCCGTTGTAAGCACCGGGGAAAATTGTGGTGAAGCTGAGCTGCCCGTTGGCGTCAGCTTCCTGGACTCCGCGCAGGTAGTTTTCATTCTCCAGGTCGTTGTCGTACATGGAGTACTTCCCGTCCCTGTCGCAATGCCAGGCGTAGACGGCGGCTCCGGCCAGCGGTTTGCAGCCGTTCGAGTTGTTCAACAGGGTCAGGGTGACCTTGAGCGGCACACCCGGGGCCTTTGTGTTGGACGTGCCGAAGCTGGTGGTGATGTCCTGTCGTACGACGCCGGAAGCCTCCAGGACGTTGGGACCGTTTGAGCCGTCGCCTGGAAAGGGGCCGGATGTCTCCTGCGGGATCTCCACGCCGCACTCCGCAATCGCCCGGGTGACCGTTGCGGAAGCTGACGCTGGCGCACTGGAGGCCGGTGCCGTCGTCGAACTGGCTGTTGCGCCAGGGCTTGCCGCGGCAGTTGAGGTGCCCGACGCCGTCGAACTGGTACCGCTGCCAGCTCCCGGAGTGCAGGCGGCGAGGGCAACGGCGGCACCGCCGCCGATCAGGACACCCAGTGTCCGTCGGCGGCTGAGGAGGACCGAGAGGTCGAACTCGAGCCCACGGTCATGGTAGGGGTGCGGGCCACGGCTATCTTGGTTCTTCGTCATGCATCCATGGAACAGCGGTGGCCTATGGAGTGAACATACCTATGCTGTGTGCCTGCTGTGAGCTCAGTAGTCGGGATTGCTCGGCACTACCAGACCGGTTTCATAGGCATACACCACGGCCTGGACCCTGTCGCGCAGTTGCAACTTGCTGAGGATCCTGCGGACGTGCGTTTTGACAGTGGCCTCGGACAGGAAGAACTTCTGCGCGATTTCAGCGTTGGACAGTCCGGCGGCAATGGTTTCCAGGACCTCGGTCTCGCGCCGCGTGAGTTCGGCCAACAACGGGTCCGGCGCTGGCTGCGCTGGCGTCCGGTGGCCGCGCACGTACGTTTCGAGCAGTCTTTGTGTTACTCGCGGCGCCACCACGGCGTCTCCGCTGGCCACCAGTCGAACTGCCTGGACAAGCTCCGCTGGCGCCACATCCTTCAGCAGGAAGGCGGAGGCACCGGCCTGAAGCCCTGAGAAGGCATACTCGTCCAGGTCGAAAGTGGTGAGGATGATGACCCTCGCGGGGGAGCCGGATTCAGTAATCCTTCGCGTGGCTTCGATTCCGTCCAGGATGGGCATTCGGATATCCATGAGGACTACGTCAGGCCGTGCAGCGTCCACGGTGCGGACAGCCTCTGCCCCGTCAGAGGCCTCGCCGACGATCTCCAGGTCCTCTTCGCCCTCGAGGATCAGCCTGAAACCCATCCGCAACAGCGGCTGGTCGTCCACCAGCAGGACCTTGATCTTGCCTTCTTCACTCATGATTTCCCCCGATCTGAGTTCCAATAAAGCTCCGTATGGACGCGCCAACCCCCTCGCGGACCATGCCCGGCGTCGACGCTGCCAGAGAAGATCCTTGCACGTTCGCGCATCCCGTTGATGCCCTGTCCTGTGCCGAGGCCCGAAGGGAGGGGTCCAGGTCCGGCATGGCCTGCCCCCAACCCGCTGGGGGAGCCGCCGCTGTGGGGGCCGCCGCTGCCGGAAGCAGCTAACTGCCCCACCCCGAGAGTTTCGACGGCGGCACGCGCCCCACTTGCGGTGGTGCCCGCTGGTACCCGGTCATCAAAAGCTGCCCGGCCGTCGTCGGACACGTCAATGGTGACCGCATCGCCGTCGCGCGCGATCTCAACGTCCACCCTGCTCAAGCCGCGGGCGTAACGCAGAACATTGGTGAGCGACTCCTGCAGGATGCGGTATACAGTCAGGCCAAAAGCCGGATCATCCGGCAGCGCGGGACCACTGTACTGGACATGCAGCGGCAGCCCGGCCGTGCGGAAGCCGTCAAGGAGCGCGGAAAGGTCGTTTCCTGCGGCGACCGGCTGCAGCGGCGGATATTCCCTCGACTCGTCCCTGAGGACGCCCAGGACGCGCCGCATGTCCGCAAGCGCCGTGCGGCCTGTGCGTGACAGTTCGCCCAGCACCTCGCCGGCACGCTCGGGATCCTTCCGGACCACCACAGCGGCGCCGTCGGAGAGACTGATCATCACTGTCAGGGAGTGCGCCACGACGTCGTGCATTTCCCGGGCGATGCGCGTGCGTTCGTTGACCGAACCTAGCTGAGCCGTCCGCGCTGCCCACGCAGCTACTTCCTGTTCGTGCTCGCGGCGCTGGCGGACCGAGATACCAATGCCAAGGGCGATCAAGTTTGAAAGCACAATTGAGACCGATGCGGCGATGTTGCTGACCAGATGGAAGTTCTCCGGCATTCCCTCGGCGTTGGGCCGCAACGTATCGGGGCTCATAAAGAGGTACAACAGGGACAACGGCAGGCTTGCCAGCGCGAAAATAACGAGTGCCCGGCCACGTGGCCGGCTGACGCCCACAGCATAGAGGGCGAACCACAGCCCTGCGGAAACGTTGGAGCCCCAAGGGTTTAGGAGCGTCGCCAGGACTTCCAGGACAGCGACGACGGCGGCCACCGTCACCGCATACCGGCGCCTGGCCATGAGGACCGCCGCAATTGCGGACAGAACGACGGCGGCGAGCCACTTTCCCTCCACAACGGAACCGATCAAGGTCGGCGCCGCGAGCACGAGGTAAATGAGAACCACAACAACGTCCATCGCCAGCGGACGGTCGTAGAAGAAGCGCCTAATGCGGCCACGTCGCCGTGCCGCAATCTCGGCAAAGGACGCATCAGCCGGGAAGGCTGACGCGTCCTTTGCCAGATTGGCCGATGTGGCCTGGGGTTTAGACATCCCGCTTCTTGATGGCGATAAGTGCCGGCACGAGGAACAGGATGACGTAGCCGAGGAAGATCAGCCCACCCATTGCCGGATCGAGGATCCCCTCTGCCCTGCCGATGGCTAGGAATCGGCCGGCGGCTTCGCTGGGCAGGTACTGGGGCACGTACTTCCAGAACTCGCCAGGGGCGAACTGCAGGAAGTTGGCAGCAAAGGGCAGGACGAACATAATGCCCACCAGGACGGTGATACCGCCCGCGGAATTCTTCAATAGCGTGCCAAGGGAAAGTCCGATCAGTGCGACACCGGAGACGTACAGGCCGCCGGTGAGCAGGCTGTACAGCACTCCGTCTGTACCCCAGTTGAGTTTCAGGCCAAGGCCCTCAAACATCGGCTGGGACAGTGCGAACGTGATGAGTCCACCGATGATGGAAAGTACGTAGGAGATCAGCACCAGCACGATGGCCTTGGCCACGAACGTGGAGATCCGGCCCGGGGCGGCGTTCATGGTGGAACGGATCATCCCGGTGGCGTACTCCGAAGCGATGAACAGGACGGCCAGTGAACCGAGGACCAGGATACCGATGTTCAGCCCAGCATTGGGCAGGTTGTAGAGGTCAAACCCCTGGCCGGGAGGGAAGGACTGCACGGCCTGCTCGGCAGTCAACTTCTGGCCGCCAGGACCGCCGTTCCGGCCTAGGCCCTTCACCATGCTGTCGATGATGTTCCACCGGACCAGGGCCGAAAGCCACCCGACCCCAACAATCGCCACGAGCGTCAGCACCACCAGAAGCTTGGTGCTCATAAGGGTCCGGAACTTCAGGAACTCGGAGTTCAGTACGCGAAGAAGGTTGACGCCGTGGTTACCCGCAGCTGAGGCAAGCGGTGAGGGGCTGTTGGTGGCCGGCGTACCGGCGGCGTGCCGGGCGGACGTTGTGGCGCTCATGACTGTGTTCCTCCCGTGGTTGCTTCCGGCGCGGGGATGTTGCCGGCTGGTTGCGGGGCTTGGTGCGGGCTGAGGTGGGAGTGGTACTCCACCTCGTCCCTGGTGAGCTGGAAGTAGGCTTCCTCCAGCGATGAGTTCAGAGGGGTCAATTCGTACACAAGCACACGGTGGTCAAGGGCCAGGCGGGCGATATCGTGCGGATCCAGTCCCGAGACTTCAAGTGTCTCCGGCTCATCCTGGGCCACCTTGACGCCGTCGCCTGCCAAAAGTCCAGCGAGACGCGTTGTTTCGGCGGTGCGGACCCGCGTGCGCTTGCGGGACTGGCTTTCGATCAGCTCTTCCACGCTGGTGTCGGCGATGATCCTTCCGCGGCCAATCACAATCAGGTGATCTGCGGTTTGGGACATTTCCGACATGAGGTGGCTGGAAATGAACACCGTCTTGCCCTCGCGTGCCAGGTAGCGGGCAAGGTTGCGGACCCACAGGACACCTTCCGGATCCAGGCCGTTGACGGGCTCGTCCAGGATGAGCGTCTGGGGGTCCCCAAGCAAGGCATTCGCGATGCCCAGCCTTTGTCCCATACCCAATGAAAAGCCGCCTGCCTTCTTTTTGGCGACGGCGGAAAGGCCGGTCATGTCGATGACCTCATCCACGCGGGACTTCGGGATGCCGTGGGTAGCCGCCATGGCCCGCAGGTGGTTGTAGGCTGAGCGGCTTGTGTGGAAAGCCTTGGCATCCAGCAGCGCGCCCACCTGGTGTAGCGGGGCCTTGTGCTGCGCGTAGTGCTTGCCGTTGACGGTAACGTCACCCGCCGTCGGCCGGTCAAGTCCCATGATCATCCGCATGGTGGTGGACTTTCCGGCTCCGTTCGGGCCTAGGAACCCGGTTACCTTACCGGGCTGGACAGTGAAGTTGATGCCATCGACGGCGGTTTTGTCGCCGTAGACCTTCTTGAGGCCTCTTGCCTCGATCATGGAAGCGATCCCTTCGCTCGGGTGGGGCGGTGGATGTTGGGGACTGTGCTTTCAACGCTAGTCACGCATGGCACGGAAATCGCCTATCCCAGGGATGATTCAGGGTGCGATCAGGGTACTCCCCATGGATGATCCGGAGATTCGGTATTCACCTTGAGGGGCAGTTCACCTTGAGGCGCATCACACACGCTGGGGACTGCTGCGGTTCAGAGGACGCTGTGTGGCGCATAGCACACCAGCGCACTGCGGCGGACAGTGAACTCTGCCCGACGAACGCCCGGGAGAGGCTCCCCGTCAACGGCCAGTACAAGCGATTGGTTGTCGGCTTCCACCACCAGGCTGTCCGCCTCACGTAGGTGGGTGACTTTGGATGACCCGGCCGTTCCAGTGAGGACCGCCCAGAGCAGCCGCACCCGGGCAAATGGCTCGTCCGCGGTGACCATCCGGATGTCCAAAAGGCCGTCATCAAGAACCGGGCGGACCAGCGGCGCAAGGTCCCGCGGGTAGTAGCGTCCACGGCCAAGGTACAGAATCCATATCTTGTGCCGGACGCCGTTGATCTTGACGTGCGTTGGGGTTGAAGCGCCAAACGTCCGCAGTCCCGCCACTACGCCGGCCAAGGGCTTGCCGAGGGCGGCCGTCAGATGCTCACGCCGACGAACCAGGTTCGGGTACACCCCAATGCTGGCAGTGTTCAGCATGGTCAGGCTGAGACTCTCGGGGCTGTCGACGAGACCGCGCTCTACCAGAACATGGCCCAGGTCCAATTGCACGGCCTGGCCCAGGGCAGCAACGGTTGCTGCCGTCTCCACCGAGTCAATCGATACGTCGCGGGCAAAATGGTTCAGGGTGCCGCCCGGCAGTACCAAAAGAGGGAGGGAATGTTCGACGGCGGCAGCCGCCGCGGTGCCAACGGTTCCGTCTCCGCCCCACACACCCAGAGCCCGGGCACCTGAGCCAGCCGCTTTGCCGATTTCGGCGGCAACATCCTGTCCGTCCGAGATTTCAAAAATATGCGCCTTGGGGAATGCTTCTTGCAAGGTGGTGGTTGTTTCCGGCGTATAGGACCCGCCCTTCTCGTTCACGACGATGGCCAGCCCGGCTCCATCTGGGAGTTCCGGGGCGCGTGCCGGAGTCCTCCTTGGTTCTGGAACCTCCGGTTTTACTGGCCACCAGTGGCGGGTTAGGAGCGCCGCTGATGCACCGATCGCTGAACCGAAGAGGACGTCCGAGGGCCAATGGGCTCCTGTGTGCACACGAGAGTATGCAACTCCGGCCGCGACTGGTGCCAAGGCCAGGCCAACACCGGGATGCACCATTCCAGCACCCAAGGCAAACGCCACCGCCGACGCAGAGTGCCCGGATGGCAAGGACGAACTGGTGGGCTGGGGGTGCACAAACCTGAACACGGGCAAATGTTCCGGCAACGGTCTGGCGCGGGGGAGAAGCGTCTTGAAAACGATGTTTGTCACTGCGGATGCCACACCTAGCGCCAGCACGCCGTGGAGAGCCGCCCGGCGTGGCCTGCCTGGGATGACGGCCAATAGGCCTGCGGCGGCAAACCACAGCTTGCCCTTGGTGGCCGCAGCCGATAACTCCCGGAAGAATCCGTCGTGGGCACCATGTGGCAATCGGGAAACAACCCTCACCAGGGTCCGGTCCATTGCGGCGATCCTGCCCGGTCCTTTGTGCCACAGCAAACGCCGGAACTGGCGGCTGGACATGGAGCCTCGGTCGAGAGCACGTCGGTAGATGCGGCTGGAGATTTCCTGCACAGGCCCACCTTAGCGCGGTGGTCCGCCGGCTCCCATGGGTATCTGTCCGGACCCAGAGCCTGGACACCGTGAGATCAGGACCGTGATCCCATGGGTCTCAAACGGTCACATGGCTAGGATTGGGCCATGGCGAGGCTCTTCGATCCCCGTCCCCTGCCAGTCGGCGCCACGGTGGCCGTCGGAAGCACGCTCTTGCTCGCTTTGGCTGTGCCTGGGTTCCTGCTTGCTGCGGATCCGCTCAACGTGCCGTTCATTGGCTTGGACTCCGATTGGCACCAATGGGTGGAAGACCTCCGCACTCCTTTCTGGGACGGAGTGAATGCCGTGTTGAATTGGCTAGGGTACACCGGTGCCTTCGCGGCCCACGTATTACTGTCTGTGTTCCTGATGCTCCGCCGACGGCCCTTTGCAGCCGCATTTGTAGCCACTGCCGGATTTGCCGCCCTCGGGCTGACCCAACTGGCCAAGTGGTTGGTGGGGCGCCCAAGGCCTGCCGATGCCGTGGTTCTGACAGACACTGGTTCATACCCGTCAGGGCATGTATCAGCCACTACTGCGTTCGTTGTAGTCCTGGCACTTATGGTTGCCCGGGCTTGGCTGTGGATCCTCTCCACCATAGGCGTGCTGGCAATGATGTTCAGTCGCACTTATCTAGCCGCTCACTGGCTCACCGACACGTTCGCAGGAGCGGCGATTGCCGCCGTCGTTGTTTTGCTTATCTGGCTGGCCTTCCAAAAAGTATGCGTCAGGGAGAATACTGACGCTCGGCGGATGCTGACTTGGCTTTCAAGGGCCGGGCGGCGCCGGCGAGCAGCAGCGCAAGGAGAATCGGCGCCCCAATAGCCAACAGTGCCCGGTGAATGCCTGTGAGGTCGCCAAGGTAACCAAGCAGGGGAGGGCCTGCGAGGAACGCGATGTAGCCGATGGTCGAGACCACGGAAACCCTTGCTGCCGCGTGCTTGGGGTCGTCCGCTGCGGCCGACATGCCCATGGGGAAAGTCAACGCCGCGCCAACGCCCCAAAGAACGGCCCCTATCCCCGCAAGGATGATGTTGTTGGCAAACACAAACAGGGCCAAGCCCGCCGCAGCGGCTGCCATGCTGGCACGCAGCACGGGCACGCGACCGAAGCGGTCTATCACGGATCCACCGAGGAAGCGCATCAGGGTCATTCCGGCAACAAACACAGCAAACAAGATGGCTCCGACGGATTCTGAAGCGTGGAGGCCGTCCACCGTTGCCTTGGAGATCCAGTCGTTGCCGGCGCCTTCCGTGAGTGTGGCACCGAGGACCACCACGCCGATCAGCAGAGTGCGGCCATCGCGCCACGCTGCCCCGGGCTTGGCCCGTTCGCCGTCCACCTCCGCGGCCTCGGCCGGGGCAGCGTGCGGAATGAAGAAGCGGGGAGCAATAAGGCCGGTTAGAAGAACAAGGGCCACGATGGCAATCAGGTGGGCCGGGAGCCCAACGCCTAGCTGGGACAGACCAGCTCCAAGGAGCGCTCCGATGAAGGCTCCACCGCTAAAAGCTGCGTGGAACTGCGGCATGATGGTGCGCTTCATCCGGTGTTCCACATCCGCACCTTCGATGTTCTGGGCAACATCCCACAGGCCAATCGCAATGCCGAAGAAAAACAGGCCGACTGCGGTCAGGATGACCGATCCCACCTTGAGGGCCAAGGCGATGCCCAGGCCAGCGACGGCGACCACCACGCCGGCGCCGCGGACGGTGTTCCCGGTTCCGATCCTGTTGATAACCCAGCCTGCGGATGGAAGTGCAATCAGCGAACCAACGGCGATGCATAGCAGCAGGGTTCCCATCTGGCCGGATGTGAGGCTCAAGGCCTCCGTCACAGCGGGAATTCGGGCAGCCCAGCTGGCAAAGACCAGTCCGTTCATGGCGAAGACGACGAACGTGGCCACGGCTGCCGCCTGGACGTTGATCTCTTTGTTCGCGGTCATACGGTGACAACTTCCACGGAAAGCCTTTCAAGTTGGTCAAGTTCGTTGGGGTCTGGCTGCCGGTCGGTTACGAGGACATCCACCGATTCCATGGCCGCCACAAGGGCGACCGCATTCGCGTTCCATTTGCTTCCGCTGCAGGCGGCGACAACCCGGGCTGCGGACTCGATGCCAGCCCGCTTGATCGCAGCGTCCTCCAGGTCGTGGGCAAGTAGTCCGTCCTTCAAGGACACTGCACAGGGCGTCACGACGGCGACGTCGAAGCGCAGTGATCGAATATTTGATTCGGCCATGGGGCCACGAAAGGAGAGTTCGCCGGGGACGAGGCTCCCACCGGGCATAAGCAAGTTCGGGCTGCTCCCGGACTGAGGTTCCGCCAGGATTTGAACCGAGCGGAGGGACATCGGCATGATTGTCATCTCCCGACGCGCCAACTTCCGCGCAATTTCCGTGGCAGTTGAGCCGCTGTCCAGCCATACGTACTGACGGTCACCCAAGAGTTCGGCTACAGCTGACGCGATCCTGACCTTGGCACCCTGATCCTCCAGCTCCCGCTGGCCGTAACCAGGAGTGTCACCTCGAGCCACCAGGCTTCTGGCTCCGCCGTGGATTCGTCGAAGGACTCCGTGGCTGGCAAGCACGTCAAGGTCGCGTCGGATGGTGGCCCCGGAAGCGCCGCATTCTGCAATGAGCTCGTCAACGGTGATTTCCTCCCGCTTACGCAGGAGGTCTCCAATCAACCGGTGCCGGTCTTCCGTCTTCACTAGTCAAAGTTAGCAGACAATGATCATTTAATCATCAATCATGATCATTTGATGTGAATTCGGTTTCATACCGCCGAAGAACGGCGTGGGTCACTCCTTGACCTTCCAGGTTGGCCGTACAGCACCAGCGCGTTCAGCCATGCGGCGTCGCCGTCTGGCCAGCTCCCGTTCCCGGTCCAGCACCGGGCTAATGCCCAACGCCAGCCGGTTCCCGACGTGCAAAGTCAGGGGCATGCTCCGGCCGTGGACCAAAGCCAATCATGAGTGCAGGCAGCTTGCGGAACCAGGGCACGTGGCGGGCCATGAACAGCACAGGGCTTGGGGGACCGGCCAATTGTCCGCGCACTGCGGGGCCGAAAATGGCCTCCTGAAGAAGCAACTGCACGTTCTGTATTACTACTGTGGGGAACCAGCGGCGCTTTTGGACTGAGGCCAGGTCCGCTTCACCGATATTCCCACGGAGGAGCGGCTCTGCGATCCGTTTCGCCGCCGCCACGGCGTCCTGAATGGCCAGGTTGATGCCAACTCCTCCGGCCGGGGACATGGCATGTGCGGCATCGCCGATCAGGAGAAGTCCGGGTTTGTGCCAACGCTCTATTCTGTTGAGCCTAACGTCCAGCAGGTGCAGATCATCCATGGAGCGGATCTCGTCCACGCGGTCGGCGAAGTCTGGCCGCAAGCGGGATACGCGCCCGCGAAAACGCTCAACACCCTCGGCGCGTAGCTGCGGGTCCATTCCCTTCCTCGCTATGTAGGCAATTTGGTAGTAGTCCCTCCGAGTCAGGCTCAACAACACCTCGTTGCCCGCGAAACGGGGTGTAAGGCTTGCAATCTCCTGTTTGTCCGGATTGCGGGAGAGTCGGAACCACCACGTGTCGAAGGGAACCGGGAACTCCCGGGGGAGCATCCCTGCCTTCTGCCGCAATACCGACCCCCGTCCATCGCACGCCACCGTAAGGTCGGAACGGATTTCACCAGTTCCGGTCTCCCCGCCGGAGGTCTCCCGGGTGCGGTAGGCCACTCCTGTGACTTTTCCACGGTCGTCGTACAGCAAGTCTGTGGCCTCGGTGTTCAGCCGGATCGTGAAAGTCGGCTCTTTTTGGGCGGCTTCCACCAAGAAGGTCAGGAAGTCCCACTGCGGCACCATTGCGATGTAGTTGTACGGAGACCGTAGCCTCCCGAAGTCGGCAAGGGTGACGTCGCCCCCGCCCTTGGGAAGCCGGAAGCTGCCAAGCTTGCTTTGCGGGAGTGCACGGAAGCCTTCACCCAAACCGAGCTCGTCGAGCAATCTAATCGTGGAGGGGTGCACCGTGTCGCCCCGAAAGTCCCTAAGGAAGTCGGCATGCTTCTCCAGGACCGTGACTTGGACCCCAGCGCGGGCCAACAACAGTCCCAACATGATCCCAGCGGGCCCTCCACCCACCACCAGACACGTCGTTCGCTGATTCCCCTCCATAACTCAACTATCCCGAGTTTGGATACGGATATCACCCCTTTGGTGCCTAACCGCGTGGAACCATGGAGCCCTAGGGACACCAGGCGCAAGCAGCGCCGTGGCCAAGACGCTACCCAGCGGCCGTGAGGAACTGCTTCAGGAGCGGGCCGCTGGTTGTCGCGCCCAGTCCGCCATCCTCAACAAACACGGCCACGGCAAGGTCCCCGTGAACAGCAACGATCCACGCATGTGTCTTCGGTGGGTTCTCCTTGCCGTACTCGGCGGTACCGGTCTTGGCGCCCACAGGAGCTCCCCGGACCTCAGTCAGGAAGCCTGCATGGCCGGAGGTGACCACTGCGCGCATCATGTCGGATAGTTGGGCAGCCTCCTGCTTGGTGACGGGAGTAGCCGGCGCGGTTGCTTGGGCACTCGGCGCAGAACCGGATGGCACCGCTGAACCTGACCCGGCAGCGGATCCAGTCGGAACAGCCGACGGCGACGCTCCCCCCGAAGGCTGCGGCACGGCGTCGGGGTTTAGGACAAGCTGGGGCGAGACTGGAGATCCCTGGGCGACCGACGCGGCCATCACCGCGGCCGCTAGGGGAGACAGCAGGACCTTGCCCTGACCGATCATCGATGCCGCGTGCTCTGTGCCCTCCGCGCTGCCGGGGACTGAACCCAGGAACGCTGCGGCACCAAGTTTGGGCGCCTCCACAGCCACCCCGAGCGACGTGGCCGCGGATTCCAGCTGGGCTTGGCTGACGCCGTCCCGTGCGGCTATGAACGCCGTGTTGCAAGAGTGCGCGAACGCATCGCGGAGTGTCACCGAGCCCAGTGAACCTTCCGGATACCCCTCGGCATTCTTGAAAGTTCTGCCGTCGACGGTCAGCGTCGGCGTGCAGTTGACCTTGGAATCGGGTGTCATACCGTTGCGGATCATTGCCAGGGAATCGACAATCTTGAACGTCGATCCGGGAGCGTACTGACCCAGCATCGCCGTGTTATAGCCGTTGCTCCCTGGACCGCTGGCCGCTGCGAGGACCGCTCCATTCGAGGGACGGAGGGCAACAATCGCGGACGCTGGGCCAACCCCTGCCAAGGTGTCTTCCGCCAATTGCTGCAGCCGCGGGTCAAGAGTTGTCTTGAGCGATGCGCCACTCACGGCCTTCACCGCGAACAACTCCCGAGCCGAGGCCGCTGATCCGGCAGGGGGTTCAGCAGGCACGGCTCCGATGGTCACACCGTCAGTGCCTCGCAAGAGGGAATCGTATTGTTCCTGGAGCCCGCCGTTGCCCGTAGTGTCTCCGAGCTGCAGCGCCCCGTTGGTTTTCTCGATTTGCTCCGCGCTGGCCTGTCCGACGCTTCCAAGCACAGCCCGCGCGAAGGTGCGAGTCGGGGCCAAGGGCATGGTGTCCTGCACGCTAACTGCACCGGGAATGGTTGCCAACTTGGCTTGGCTGATTTCCGGCGTGAAGGCACGCAGAACAATGCCTTCAACGAAGGCTTGTGGGCCCGACGCTGCCACTTGTTGGGCATAGGTAGTTGCATCGAGTCCGGCTAATCCAGCCAATGCCCGGGCGGAAGCATCGGCTTGCTCTGCGGGCACCTTGGTCTTGTCGATGCCAACGCGATAAACCGGGCGGTCGACGACGATGGGCGCGTCTCCTGCACCCAGAATGTTTCCGCGCTGGGCAGTAGAGACTTTGAGGTCAAGGACTTCACCGTCCGTCAATTCCGGCGCGAGCATCCCCGAAGTCCATTGGACGCGCCACTGGTCCTTAGACTTGGCCAACGTCGCCTGGGTGGTGTACTTCCATTCGGCTTCGCCGACCTTCCAGGAATACTCAAGCGGAACCGTTGCCTTGTCACTGGAGAGATCAACTTTCCCGGCGCTGACATTCGGCTTGGCTGGCGCCAGTTCCTTGAAGACCGCGGCCAGCCTCTTGGCCGCAGCATCCTGTTGGATCCCATCCAGGGTGAGCGATCCGACGTCGAGCGCCGACAGGGCAGCGGCCAACTGCTTGGCTCCGCTTTCCGCTCCAGCACGTCCGTCGTCGCACGCCGTCAGCGTGCCAGCAGTCACCAGGGCAACGAGGCCCAACACGATATTCCTAGGGTTCCCCACCCGGGCCATTATGCCTGCTGACACTGACAGTTCCGCGCCGCGCTGTTCGGGCGCCAATCGCCCCGGCTAGCCCTTGGTGCGAATTCAGTCCCGGATGATGGCCTCCAATGCAGGTTTCTTCGCCTCGAAATCAGCCTGATCCAGGAACCTGGCAACCCTGGATACTTCGCCTTCGCCTTCCAACAGCCCGCCCTCATCGCTGATTGATGCGCCTTGGTGGAACATCAGCGTGACGTTCTTCTTTGACTTGGGGAAGAAAGACGCAATGTTGCCCTTGTAAATAAACGTGGGCGCTTGCCATTTGATGGCCTCGCCGACGGATGGGTCCACGGACAAGATGAAGGCCCTGATGTCGGCAACAAGTTGCCTGTTGGGGTTGTCATATTTCTGCAGCCAAGCGTCAACGTCCGGGTTGCGGTTGTCCATGCAGCAACAGTAGGGCCGACGACGGCGCCCGTCACCTACCGTGCGGGCAGGACCTCATCCGCGGTGTCATCGTAAGCATGACGGGCCCGGAGGATGGCAGGGACGTTGTTCTCCGCCCACTGTCGCAACAGGCCCAAAGGCTCCAGGAGGGATTCGCCCAGATCGGTCAGCTGGTAGTCCACACGTGGCGGAACCTGGGCATACACAGTACGGGTCACCAGGCCATCCCGTTCCAGCGTGCGCAGGGTCTGGGTGAGGACCTTCGGCGTCACCACATGAACCATGGACCGCAGTTCGGAGAAGCGAGCCGGGCCGTTCCGCAGAACCTCAATTACCAGCGAAGCCCATTTATCGCCTACGCGCTGGAAAATTACCCTCGATGGACAATCCGGGTCCAGGATGTTTGCTGGCAACGGGGCACCGCCGTTATGTACGACTTCCCGGTCCAGGAGCTGGCGACGATTCACGCAGGAACCCAACTTCCATTGAGGTACTAAGTATCAAAAAGAAACTTTTAGCCAGCCTCAACCATAGCAAGCGGGCAACGTCGTGAAAACTTCACACGGACTACGTCCGGTTGACGGCCCTCCGCCACGGCAGCACAGAGGCCGAAGGCCGATTCAGGTCCAGGCGTAACCGGTCAGGACTACCTGCAAACGGGCCCCCTTGCGGATCGTCCATTCCATGCACGCGAACCGGATCGAAGTGCGGATCCCAGACATCCCACACCACGCGGAACATCAAATATGCCGTGGCCAGCATGTGTGCAACAACTGCTAGTACGTAGTACGGCATATCTATGTTGTGCTGGCTAGGGCCTCCACTGGTTACCTGGCCAAGGTACATCCACACAGCGCCCCAGTGGAGGGCTTCTGCAGCCTGCCAGAGAAGGAAATCACGCCAACGTGGCCGGGCAAGGGCCAGCAGTGGCACCAGCCACAGAACAAACTGCGGCGAATACACCTTGTTGGTGAGGATAAACGCCGCCACGATCAGGAACGCCAATTGCGCCAGCCGCGGGCGTCGCGGAGCCGTGATGCCCAACAGTGCGATCAGGCCACAGGCAGCCAGGAAAAGCCACGTGCCGGCGGTATTGATGAGGGCAGCCTCAAGAGGAACCCAGTGCAGCCGGTCCGCCACTAGGTTGTAGGCGAACCAGAGGGAGCTGTAGCCGGCAGGTCGGTCCTCGGAAAACTCAAAAAAATAGCGCCAGCCGGTTGGATTGATCGCAGCGACCGGGAGGTTTACGGCCAGCCAAGCTCCAGCCGCGGACGCGGCGGTCACCAGCAATGGTTTCAGCTTTCCAGTCCGCAGGGCCAGCACAAGGATGGCCCCCATGATCAACAGTGGATAGAGCTTGGTGGCCGTGCCTAAGCCAATGAAGATGCCCGCCACCACCAGGCGGCCACGGGAAAATGCCAGCATGGCAACGGCCAACATGCCAACGGCCCACATGTCCCAATTGATCAGGCCGGCCAGAATGATGCCCGGTGCCAGGGCGACCATCGCCGCGTCCCATGGCCGACGGGCGCTCATTCGGGAAGTTGCCAGGACCGTGACGATCCAAACGGCGGCCACGAGGGTGGCGTTGACGTCGAAGTACCCTAGGACGCGGCTGGCGTTCACGCCGGATCCGGGTACCAGTGCAGCCGTTGCCCCGGCAATAACCCCCATGATCACCGGGTACTCGAAGTAGCTCCCTTGGGTGAAGAAGGGGAAAACCCCGTCGCCCAGGCCGCGGTTGCGAAACAGCTCCGGGAAGTCGGAATAGCAGGTGGCGTAGAACTGGGTGGGAATCTGCCAGCCGTTGAGCCTGCAGTGATTCTTGACCACTACGGCAAGCAGCGCCGCGATCACCGTCAAGATGATCAGTACGCGCTCCACGGTGAAGATCCGTGGCAGGACAACCCCCGGCTCGGTTCGGTGTCCCAGAGGACCGCCGATGAGCTCAGTGAAGTTGCGCAGCAGCGCGTCAGCTCGGCTGGGAACAACAAAGCGCGCACGCCTCGGCTGATGGTGCGGCTCTGTCTCCTGCATGGTTTCGAGCATACAGTCCGCTAAATGAAGCCCGCGAAAGGGGAGCCCCACGCCCTGGACAGACCTGCTTAACTGGCGTGGGCTCCCCATGACCCCTCGATCTTGCCGCAACTAGTCAGCGGATCGCGCTGGTGTGGAGGATCACATAGACATCTTCACGGCGCTGGTCGAATAACTGACCATTGATGAGGTTCCAGTCCCTGGGGGTTGGGTTCCAGTTGAATATGGTGGAATTCTTGGCTTTCCTGCGCATCAAGTCACCTCCTTTCGGAAAATAGTCCTCATGGGACAAATTTGGCATGGCAAATAGACCGGCCATTGAGATAAAAGAAGGCCGATAACGGGAGCACAAAATAGCTGAAATCCACTCGACGCGTAACAGGCCAAAGGTGGGAACGCATCGCAGCCAGCCCGGATTTTTCGCGGGACACGGCGTGGTGAAGGGTTCTTCCCTCAGGCTTTTAGCCCACAGGACACAAAATTGCCACGCAGCGGCATCAGCAATGGATATGTGTCAGAGCGAAGATCGCTGGTTCAGCCCGGATTGACCAGGGGACTGACCCCGATTTCAGGCTGCGGACAGGCCTCGAAAATTGCGCGCACGGCAGCGGAAGGCCGGGGCATGGCCAGCGTCAATCGTCCAATCGCTAGTCAAGGTAATCATCTCCCAACCTCCTCTTCCGCCAGGCCCCCGGCGGCTCAGGCCGACAGGAAGCGCATAAATGATCCCGGCAATTCGCTCTAGGATCTGGAATAAAAGGTACACGATCAATCCGGACTTGACCACCGAATTTATTCGAATTTCACAAATTCCGTAAAGTTGTCTATTTCCTAAAGACCCCAGCGCACGATTGCGGGCGTTTTCTTGTCCCACCCCAGGGTGCAGACCTTCGCTGTGCCCAGGATGAAGTGCCGACCCTCCCGCGCGTCCATCTCGAGCCACCGGGCTGTAAGGATGCGCGAAAAGTGGCCATGCGCAACAATCAGCACGTTATCCATCCCGGATTCCAGGACACGGGCGATGATCTTGTCGGCACGGGCGGCCACCTCATCCAGGGTTTCACCGTTGGGAACCCCGTCCGTCCAGATCAGGTAGTCCGGGTTGTCCTTGCGGATGAGGTCCGAGCTGATGCCCTCGTAGTCCCCGTAGTTCCATTCAACGGCCAGCGGCTCATGCACGGCATCCGGAAAGCCCGCCAGTTCGGCCGTCCGACGCGCGCGCCGCAGCGGCGAAGTGAGCACCAAGTCGAAGTCGATCCCTTCAAGGACTTTGCGTGCCTCCACTGCCTGCTGCTCACCCTCTACGGTCAGGGGGAGATCGGTCAGGCCGGTGTATTGTCCGCTCTTGGACCACTCGGTCTCGCCGTGGCGCATGATCCACAGCTGCGGACGTGCGGTGTTGGCGGGTGCGTTCAACTTAGGACTCCTTAGTATTCGGCGAGTCGGCTGCGGGGCCGCCGGTGGACGGTGCGGAGCCGTTATCGGAAGGTTCAGCGTCGTTCGTGAAGGCGACGGACTCCGGCTGCTGGGCCCACCACGCCCGCAGCCTGGCTACAGCCTCGTCGTGGGGCAGAGGCCCGTGCTCCATTCGCTCCTCAAGTAGGAATTTGTAGGCACGACCCACAAGGGGACCAGGCTTCAGGTCCAGCAATTCCATGATCTGTGCGCCGTCAAGGTCGGGACGAATCGCGTTCAGGGACTCCTGCTCGGCGAGAGCCGCGATACGCTGCTCCAGATCGTCATACGCGAAGGAGAGCCGGTCCGCTTTCCGCTGGTTGCGTGTGGTGACGTCGGAGCGCGTCAGGCGGTGGAGGCGTTCCAAGAGCGGTCCTGCGTCCGTGACATACCGCCGGACAGCCGAGTCGGTCCAGCCGGCGTCACCGTAACCGTAAAAACGCATGTGCAGTTCCACTAGGCGGGCCACGGCCTTGATGGTGTCGTTATCGAAGCGCAGCGCCTTCATCCGCTTGGTGGTGAGCTTGGCGCCCACCACGTCATGGTGGCGGAAACTAACCCCACCGCCAGGCTCGAATCGCCGTGTAGCCGGCTTACCGACGTCGTGCATTAACGCCGCGAAACGGAGGACGAAATCCGGGCCGGGAACCGGGCCTTCAGGCCCGGTCTCAAGCGCCACAGCCTGCTCCAACACCTGCAGTGAATGCTGGTAGACATCCTTATGGCGGTGGTGCTCGTCGGCCTCAAGGCGCAGGGCGGATACTTCCGGCAGGACGAACTCAGCAAGGCCGGTATCCACCAGCAGATCGATGCCGATGCGCGGATGGGCACCATTAATGAGCTTGACGAGTTCCTCACGGACTCGCTCGGCGGAGATGATTTTGATTCGCTCGGCCATCCGCGTCATCGCCTCGCGGACGTCCTGATGTACGTCCACACCCAACTGAGCAGCGAAGCGCGCAGCCCGCATCATGCGCAGCGGGTCGTCCGAGAAAGAGTCCTCGGGAGTGCCCGGGGTGGACAGCACGGAAGCGTGCAGGTCACGAATGCCGCCAAAGGGATCCACGAGTTCCATTGAAGGCAGCCGCAGGGCCATCGCATTAATAGTGAAATCGCGGCGCAGGAGGTCGTCCGCGAGCGAGGAACCGAATGCCACCACTGGTTTGCGGGAATCCGGATCGTAGGCCTCGGCGCGATATGTGGTGATCTCGATGGTCAGGCCGCCCTTGCGCATCCCGATCGTCCCAAAGTCGCGGCCAATTTCCCAGAAGGTGTCCGCCCACTTCTTGATGATCTTGATGGTCTGGTCCGGCGTGGCATTGGTTGTAAAGTCCAGGTCGGGGGAGGATCGACCCAGGAAGAGGTCACGAACCGGCCCGCCAACGAGGGACAGCTCAAATCCGGCGTCGACGAATCGCTGGCCGAGGTCCAATACGACCGGATCCATCTGAAAGTTGACTGAAGAGCTGTCCAATACCTGCGCCATAGTCCCTTAAGCTTGGCAGATTTTACTTCCACCTTGGTGCACAGTTACCTTCAGCGCGGTCTCCCGCCGTCCACCTTTAGGTCATGTTCCGGTCATCAACTCCGGGCAAGAGTCGTTAGAGTGGACTTCATGGCCAACCCGATCCCGAGCGCTCCAGGCAGGAGGACGAACGCACCGTTGCCGTCGGCAATCGGTGCACACGTCGCGCCCGTCGCGCACCCGGTCCAGGCCTCCCTCCCCACTGTGGAGGAGATCTCCGCCGGCGGCGTTGTGGTGGACACGTCCGACGGCGAATTGCGGGTTGCGATTATTGCCCGCCTCAACCGGGGTGGTCGCCTTGAGTGGTGCCTTCCCAAGGGCCACCCGGAGGGCAAGGAAAACAACGAGCAGGCAGCAGTCCGCGAAATCGCCGAAGAAACGGGGATCAAGGGCAATATTCTGGCCCCGCTCGGCAGCATCGACTACTGGTTCACCGTAAGCGGCCACCGTGTGCACAAGACCGTGCACCACTTCCTATTGGAGGCCACCGGCGGCGAACTGACCATCGAAAACGACCCCGACAAGGAAGCCGTAGACGCCGCCTGGGTGCCCATCCACGAGTTGGCGCGCAAGCTTTCTTTCCCCAATGAGCGGCGGATCGCCGACCTGGCCCGAGAGGTCCTTCCCGAACACCTCTAGGTGTTCCGCGGGTGCCCTTAAAGGGTCTCAACACCCACTCATGGGACGATTAAGCCGATGTCTGCCGCCAAATCAGCCCAGTCCGTCCAGTCCGGAGAAGCGCGTTCCGGTGCCATCATGGCCGCTGGCACGCTGGTGTCGCGCTTTCTCGGTTTCGCCAAAACGTGGATGCTGGCCGCCGCGCTGGGCCTCGGTTCAACGGTCAATGACACCTTCATCAATGCCAACAACCTGCCAAACCTGATCTTCCTGCTGGTTGCGGGCGGTGTGTTCAACGCCGTACTGGTGCCGCAGATCATCAAAGCCAGCAAGGGGCCGGACCGGGGAGCTGACTACATCAGCAGGCTCCTGACACTCGCTGTGCTGGTGATGCTGGGGTTGACCCTGCTGGTGACGCTGGCCGCACCCTGGGTCATCGACCTAACAACGCAGGGATATTCACCCCAACAAAAAGCCCTTGCCGTGAGCTTCGCGTTCTGGTGCCTCCCGCAGATCTTCTTCTACGGCCTTTATGCGCTGCTGACGCAGGTCCTGAATGCCAACGGCGCCTTCGGCCCGGCCATGTGGGCGCCTATTTTGAACAACATAGTGGCCATCGCCGGCCTTGGCATGTTCATCTGGCTCCTCGGCTCAAACAACACCAATCCGCACACCCTGGACAACTGGGGCGATTCCCAAACTTTCCTGGTTGCGGGGTTCTCCACTATTGGCGTGGTTTCCCAAACCGCCATCCTGCTGATTCCCGTCATGCGGCTGCGGCTTGGCATCCGTCCGCGCTTTGGCTGGCGCGGCGTCGGACTCGGCCACGCCGCGAAGCTGAGCGTCTGGACGCTCCTGACTGCCGCCGTCGGGCAGTTGGCGTTCCTCTATGTCATGAAGGTGGCTACGATCCCTGGCGCTGAGCGCCTGAGGCTGGAGCACGCTGGCGACCCTACCGCGAAGGCCCTTCCCGGTAACGCGGTGTTGGAGGTCGCCAGCCAACTGTATTTGCTGCCGCACTCGATCATTGCGCTGTCGCTTGCCACTGTTCTTTTTAACAGGATGACGCGAGCCTCCCAGAACGGTGACCGGGACGCCCTCCGCGACGCCCTCTCGCACGGACTGCGGACCATGGCCGTCGCCACCGTTTTCGGCGCGCTGGCCCTGTTCGCCCTCGCCGGCCCGTTGGGCATGTTCTTCTCCGGCGGCCTCAAGCAGGACGGCGTGATGCTGGCGCAAACGCTGACTATCCTGTCGCTTAGCACGCCCTTTATGAGCGCCAACTTCATGATGTCCCGAGTGTTCTACGCCAACGAGGACGCACGCACGCCCTTCTACATCCAACTGCTCCTGGCGGTGGTCAATGTTGTGGGCGCGTTCCTCATCCAGTTCCTGCCTGTCGGCCAGATCATCTTTGCCATCGCCATCCTGTACATGGTGGGGAACATCCTCTCCGTGGTGATCAGCGCATTCTTCCTGCGCCGGCTTTTGGGACACCTCGACGGCCCGCGCATCGCCAACTCCTACATCCGCATGGGTTATGCCGCCGCCGGGTCCGCCCTTGCTGGTGCAGTGGCCCTCTGGCTCCTGGGCAGCTATAACCGTGACGGCTTCGCCTGGAGTGACCGAATCGCGGCGTTGATCACCATCGTCGTGGTGGGACCGGTGATGCTGGTGGCGTATTTCCTGTTGCTTCGCCTCTTCAGGGTTTCCGAATTGGCAGACTTGCTCAGGCCGCTGCTGGGCCGCCTGGGCCGCGGTGGCCCCGCGCCAGCCGAGGACCACGAGCCCATCGAACGCGCCACTCTGTCTGACGACACCGGACTGATTCCGCGCATTTCCGGCGAATTCGACGCCGCGTCCTTCCGGGCCGGCCCCGCGACCGGACAGATTCAGCGGGTGCGGCCGGCAGTCACCTTGATGGGACCCGTGCCAGAAGAAGGGACACACGACGGCGGCAGTCATCAGGGCGGGGCGAGTGCTTCCAATACGGTCGACGCCGGTACGGCGGCTGAGGTCGACGCCGGCACGGAGGCTGAGGTGGATGCCAGTGCCGACGTTGGCACCGAAGGAGGTTCCGGCGTCGGGCCTTATCTTCCTGAGGAGGATGTTCCCAGCACCGCCCAGGGCGGAGGGGACCAGGCACAGATCCCGTTGCCGGGCCGGAGAACTTACCAGGGCGAGCTCGGGCAGAACCCACATTTCACCCAGCGGACCCGGCGGAGACGCTAATATCACGTCGTCGAAGTGTGACATCAAGCGCTGGACCCGGGCTGCTGGCCGCCCATCGGCTAGGATCAGAAGCTAGTACAGGTAGTTGCCAACCAGGGCTCAACCGGCTGGAACAAGACCAGTGTGAAGGGCCCGCAGCTCCTTAGACAGCCTAGGAGGAACTCGTGTCCCACCCGATCGATGTCGGATCAGTACTTGGCGGCCGGTATAAGGTCACGGCCACGGTACTGACCTCGCACGACCAGGATCTGGTGCTGGATGGCGTGGACCAGGTGCTCAACAGGCCGGTCAGCATCCTCGTCGCCGGACCGGGGAACGCCGACCAAGTCGCACAGAGTGCGCGTGAAGTTGCGACGGGCGAACGTGCTGGCAACGTACAGATCCTAGACCTTGGCGTCAGCGACAACACCACATACCTCATCACCAACCACAGCAGCGCCCCGGACCTTCTGGACCTGGTGGTTGCCTCAGACGAGCCCTATGTGGAGCCGTTTTTCACTGACACGCTGGGCAGTGAAATTTTCGGGCAGGCACGTTCCAACGAGCCCGAGCCCTACGACGGACTCTACGATGATGAGATCGAAGCCGAATACATCAAGTACGGCGAGCACGGGGTGGAGGCGTCCCGGCCCGGTCCCACCGGTCAGCAGCCTGTCACTCAGGCCCCGGATCAAGGTGTCCGTCGTCCGCCGGTTGTTCCGCCCATGCCTCCGCGTCCCGCAGCGGCTCCCCACCAGGGCCTTGCCGCGAAGCTTGCAGCGGCAGCAGCGGGTGCTGGCGCCGCTGCGACGGCAGCTGCAGCCGCTGTAAAGGGCGCTGGTGGCAAGTCCTCGGATGCCCAAACGGGCACATCCGGCGAGGGCTCGGATGCCGTTGTAGGCTCAGGCGCCGGTTCCGGTCAAGCGGGCACCGATCAAATGGCTCGTAAGCCTGATTCGGCTGACACGGCCGCTCAAGACGTCCAGGCACAGCCGACCACGCAGGCCTTCGACGCCGCGGGGTCCGGTGCCGGTGCTGGGGCAGGTGCCGGCGGCGCTGCCTCCGGGGAGAAGCCCAAAGTGTCCCTGTGGTCGGACCACGACTACGGCTACTCTGAGTCTTCCTCGGATGAGCACCCCGGTTCCGGGCAGATCTCTCCCGGCGCAGCGGCGTTCCAGTCGGCGCCGCCATCGGGCACAGACTACGAGGAAGACGAGTACTACGACGACGAACCCGAGCGGGAGCCGCGATCCTTGAGGTGGCTGGTCGGCGGCATCCTCGCCGCCGTTCTGGTGGTCGGCTTAATTTTGGCGATCACTAATTTGGGCAGCATTTTCCCCAGCGGCCAACCTTCCGCCGGGAACAATGCGACTACGGCCCCGCCCGCCACAGGCTCAGCGTCCGGATCACCGAAGAGCACGGGAACCACAGCGCCTGCGGCAGGTCCGCCGTCGATTGAGTCCATCACCCGATTGGGCAACTTCGACTTCGCCGCAACATATGACAAGGACCTGGCCAAGGCTTTCGACGGCAATGCTGCCAGCTACTGGTCGGACATGGAGTTCGCAACGGAGAACTGGGGTGGCTTTGCTACCGAAGTGCCCCTGGTGGTCAAGCTAAAGGCGCCGTCGCAGGTCTCCTCGATTACGCTCAGCCAGTTGGGTGCCTCCGGCGGAAGCATCAGCGTGTTCACCAACGACCGCCCTGCTATGGATGGTGCGAAGCAGGTTGGGACCAACAGCTTCACATCACAGGACCTGACCATGCCGCTCACGGAGCCCAGCACGGCGCAGTACATCATCGTGTCCATCAAGACGCTGCCCAAGCTCGCTGCTCCCAAGACGCGTTATGGCTACGGCCTTCGCCTGGCCGAGGTCAAGGTGCAATAACACCTTTGGGTTGGTGTGGTGGCTGCTGCCACTTATGACGCGCCTTAACGACGCGAGCTGCACGCAAACTCGTACCTCGAAGCTCGGACGGTAACCTGTAGGTGGCGTCTACATCGTGGTGCCCAAGAACACAGGAATATTCGGCACACGCCACGGGTTGTGCCATGTGGCCGGCCTGAGAAGCCGGTGCATCGACTAAGGAAGAGGTTCACCGCTTGTGAGCGAGGTAGCAAACACCACGTCAGACGTACGTGATGTCATCATTGTGGGCTCGGGTCCGGCTGGCTACACGGCCGCCGTCTACACCGCCCGTGCCAACATGAAGCCGCTGCTCATTGCAGGGTCGGTCACCGCAGGTGGCGAGCTGATGAACACCACGGATGTTGAAAACTACCCGGGGTTCCCGGACGGCATCATGGGTCCGGATCTCATGGAGAACTTCGAGAAGCAGGCGGCGCGCTTCGGCACTGAGATCCTCTTCGAGGATGTCACCGAACTAAAGCTCGACGGCGACGTCAAGACGGTCACCATCGGCACGGGGGAGACATTCCAGGCGCGGGCAATTATTCTGTCCACCGGTTCGGCTTACCGTGAGCTTGGGCTTCCTAACGAGAAGCGCCTCTCAGGCCACGGTGTTAGCTGGTGCGCAACCTGTGATGGTTTCTTCTTCAAGGACCAGGACATCGCCGTTATCGGTGGTGGCGACTCCGCCATGGAGGAGGCCCTGTTCCTTACTAAGTTTGCTAAGTCGGTCACCGTGGTGCACCGCCGCGACAGCCTGAAGGCCTCCAAGATTATGGCCGACCGGGCTCTGGCGCACGAAAAGATCAACTTCGTCTGGAACACCACTGTTGAAGACGTTCTCGGCGGGGACAAGGTCACTGGACTTAAGCTGAAAAACAGCGTGGACGGTGCCGAAACGGAACTCCCCGTGACTGGTGTCTTTGTGGCAATCGGCAACGATCCACGTACGGAACTCGTCAAGGACACCCTGGAACTGACCCCCGAGGGAACCATCGCCGTCGAAGGCCGTACCTCCAAGACGAGCCTTAAGGGTGTCTTTGCCGCCGGTGACGTAATCGACCCCGCCTACCGCCAGGCAATCACCGCATCCGGCTCAGGCTGTGTGGCTGCCCTGGACGTCGAGCACTACCTGGCCGAGCTGCAGTCCTAACGACTCGCTGCCTCCGGGCACGGTCCCACTCACACCAAGGGAAAGAGAAACAATGAGCAACGCCAAAGACGTTACCGACGCAAGTTTCAGCACTGATGTCCTGGCCGCCGACAAGCCTGTGATTGTCGACTTCTGGGCAGAATGGTGCGGGCCTTGCCGCAAGCTCGGTCCGATTCTCGACGAGATCTCCGTTGAATACAGCGAGAAGGTTGAGGTCGTGAAGGTTAACGTCGACGACAACCCCGCCATCGCTGCCGAGTATGGCATCACGTCCATCCCCGCTGTGTACCTGTTCAGCGGCGGGGAAGTGAAGAGCACCGTCATTGGCGCTAAGCCCAAGCAGTTCTTCGAGAAAGAATTCGCTGACGTCCTGTCCTAATTGAGCTGCTGCTTCTCGGATTCCGAGGAAGCGCCTTCCGGACACATTTGAGCAAAGGCCGGTGCTGCCGCACCGGGGCTGGTCAACATTGCAATGACCGCTCCACTTCGGCAGCACCGGCCTTGCCTTGTTATGGGGACGATGAGGAGGGGCAAGCCTGACCACGACACCGTGTTCATGATTCAGCGAACTTTGCGGCACTCATTTCGGCGAGGGATTCCTTGGTTCTAAGGTCTGCAGCGTTTGGCAAGGACCGGACCTTCCTTTGCTATGGCGATGGACGAGTGGCAAGCCTGACCACGAAACCGTGTTCATGATTTAGCGAATTTTGCGACACTCATTTCGGCAAGGGATTCCTTGGTCTTAGGTCTGCAAAGTTTAGCTAGAACCGGACCTTGCTTTGCTAGGTGCAGGTGCTGGTGCGGGTAGCAGCGCCGGTGCAGGTGCCAGCCCTAGTCGTGTAGGCGTCAGATTGTTGGACTTCGTGTGTTCGGGTTCATTCCGGCGCTGCCACCCTTTGCGGCAAGCGTTGGGGGACAGATGATGGGACACGCCTAGCGGGACAGATGATGGGACACGCCTGCGAGTGAGCCATCTATTGGACGTTCGTAGGTCTTGCATTGATTGCGTGCTGCTTCGCCAAGCTACGGCAGGACGCAGGACATGCCTCCGGGATTGCTTTGAGGGCGGAACGAAGGGTGGGCCAACGCTTATCGACATCGGCTGATAGCGTATTCATTAATTTTCGATTGTTTTGTTCGGCTTTTTTACTGATGCCCCGCGATCTGGCGTTTCACAATGTGTCTGGAATCGGCCGCCGCTTCAGTCCTGCTTTTGGCCATCGCTATCGCATGATTTGGTTATGTCGGGGGAACGCGCCATTACGTGGTCGATTGCCACCGTAGTTTCCCACCGCATCGCCTAGCCGGCGGGACTGCGCTCAGTGCGGTCGGGTTCTGGAAAAGTACATTACTCCGCCTTCGCGACTGCATCTCATGGTCGCCAGGGGCTGCACAACCACCACACGAAATGGATGGCTTCTGGCAGATCAGCCATAAGACAGTAGGGGACGGCGGCCGCGGACGGTAGCAGCGAACCTTGGCCTGTCGCTTTCCGGTAAAGAGTCGACGCTGTTCCCGGAGTGTACAACCATCCAGTCCGTTTCACGTGGAACAGACTGGATGGCCCGTCCCGAATTCAGAATGCACCAGCCAGACAAGTCCAAGAATCCACACAGCACTGGCGCCAACAATCACGTGCCAGATTGTGTTTATGGACTACTCGACCCTTTCGGTCTTCTAGGGAACGGACTCGAGCGCCCATTCCCAAGGGCCCCTTGCATCTTGCATCTTGCATCTTGCATCTTGCATCTCGGACCATTCCAAAGATTTGTCATTCGCGGCCAATTGCGGCGCCACCAATTCAGAGATGTTTCATTTCACTCTGTCGTCCCTACTGCCCAATCAACTCAAGTTGTGCACTGACCGACTGCGGCGATGACCAGTCTTGCCCAAAGGCTATAGCTGCTCCTTGAAGGCAACGAAATCTCCCGGTTCATGCGGCCGTTCCAGCGGCAGGTTTTCGTCCTCAGGGGTCTCGTAAAGTGAAAGGACGGCGTCGTCCTGCTGCGCCGCAGGCACACCCATAGGGCGGGCGTCGTCCGGGTAGGTGTCTTACGCCTGAAATGATTCATGTTCCACGTGAAACCACAACGCCTTTTGGGGTGAGAGTCGATTGCCAAGTTGGCGCAGGGGCGCGGACAGATGGCTGGTAGAAGCGGCTGTTTCACGTGAAACGCACTATCGATCGTTGGTTTCCGCCGACCAAGGAACTCCTGAGGGAAGCAGCAAGCGCCGCACCAGGCCTTCTGCAAGGAATGCTGTAACGCGTCGAAAGATCCACGGTACTTTACGTGTTTCTAATTCTTTGGTGGACCAGTCATTTGCCTGGACCATTTGGGTCTTTCCGATCCCAATCGGGGTAGGTGCATAATCCATGCGTGGTCCCGCCCGGATGCTACTTTGAGTCGCGGGGTTCAGCCATCACCGTGGACTCGGATGAATAGCGGTGTCTCGCTCTTTCATGCGCCCGCTGCGCCTGTCTCGCACTTAGGCGCCAGGCATTCAGAGTTTCACGTGAAACCACCGATGGGCCTGTAGCCTTCTCAAACGTCCAGGAGTCCTCAAAAAACATGCTTGCTCTACTGAATTAACTTGATTCCCATTACGAGCCACGAGCGAAAGCCGAGAAGTGCCGCCAAGTTCTCAAGAGCAGTGGCGGCTAGACGCCCGCATCCTGGAACCACGGAGCCTCGTGGACGGTGAAGTTCCCACAAATGTGCCAGCAGCGAACAGACGGACAAGAAGGAACAGACGGACAGATGGCACAAGGAGGACGAACACTCCGTCGACGCTGAACGAAGTCGACGCGTTGCATCTTGCTACACCCCGGTGAGCCCTGCGGAGCAAGCCACTATGTACGCCGGACCTACTGAAATTGTTCGAACTCTGTGTAGTACTGGCAGCTGAATCATTCTGACTAAGATTCTCCGCCAAGTGGGCAGTGGGATCCTACATAACGCCGTGTGGCCTCTCCAACAGTCGTGGGTGGATAGTTGCGTATGCCCAGCTCCAACACACACTTCCGCTCGCGGACCTAACGGTGCACACACTTCCTTTCCGTCACTGTTCTCTAAGACGGGCCGGTTCTACATCCACAAAGCGTCGATCAGTTCTACAGGAAACAACAAAAGAATCACCGCATCGAAGGCAAGACGGTATGTCCTCTCTGCCGCACACCACCGTTGTCTGGCATCGCGTATGCTTAGGGCTCCCCGTGAGCTGAAAGAGGACGACTCAGAATGGGCTCTAGGGAAGCAGCGTCGGGACCAGTTCCTTTTGCAACGACTTGATCCAGGCTGCTCGCCCTGTTCTAAGGTGAGCCCAGGCTCGATTCGATTTCGGCTCTGACCCTGTAAGCCGCATACAGCCGGAACGTATTTGCATCGAAAACCCATGTAGCCCGATTAGGCAACCGTCTAGGTCCACTATTGGCGTGGGCTCCAGACTCGGCGACTAAACAGAGTCGGAAAAGTAGGGCGCTAGGTCTCCTCTAACTCGGAGCAACAGCCACCCTATTCGACATGAGCCGGTGTCCAATGTGCCGGCCACACTCCGATGATTTGCCCAGGGGAGCACTGAGGTGATTCGACCCGGGAAGCCCTCGGCGTCTTTCCGTCAATCGACCAATCCCTCGATTGGTTCTGTCCGGCTTTTGCGTCCCTCTGCTCGTCCGTCACTCTGCTCGCCCATACCTCCGTCCAAGCGACTTTCCGACTTCCCTCTCTCCGCCTTTCCGTCTCTCCGACTTCCCGTCCTTGCGTCCTTGCGTCCTTCCGTCTTTCCGTCTTTCCGTCTTTCCGTCTTTCCGTCTTTCCGTCTTTCCGAGGACAGCACAGCCACTGTCTACCGTATAAGTCGGGAGTCCAGACGAGATCCTGGCCACTAAGCTCCCGGGAGGAGAAGCGACGTGTCTTTCGGCGCCTCAGCGTGGAAACCGGAATGCGCACAACTTGGAAATGCACCTCTAGGGTCACTGCCCCTTTTTGTTTTCGGCGGAAGACCCGTTCCGGTAACCAAGCAGACTGTACGCGGGGCTATCCAAATGACCGGAAGAGTCTCTGCCAAAGGACGCTGAGCAATCCGGCGCTGTACCCCTTCGGGCACTAAATGGGGGCAGTCCCTCTGTATGTCTGTATGGTGGCTCCCAGCTCAAGGTCATGAATCTGCCCATAGGACAAGGACAAGAACACACTGGAACACGCATGCTTGTTTCCCCATCTCGTGGGCCAACCAGCTTGGAAGGCGGAACGACCCGCTGCCCACCGTGGAGCCCCCGTGGCATTCTGCGAAGGAGCGCGCGGCCCTGACAAAGCAGCAATGGCACTGGGGACCTCACTCGGATCGTTTCACGTGAAACAGTAGACTGGACTGCGCCCATGGGGGGAATGCGAACTTGTAGGACGCGTCAAGATTGCACATCGGAATCCGAAAGGATAACCCGCGAGCAAGTCGACGTCCCACTCCCGATTCCTTATCAAGTATTCTGCTGCTCCAAATCGCCCCGCAGAACGGCGGATGGGGCCCGCTCTAGGAACGACTTCGCTGGCGGGAAACGCTCAGTCGGTACCAAGCCGCTTCATTGCACGGTCTTCATTCACCATACAGACAGGGCAATGGTGGATAAGTTATGCACACAGTTATCCACAGGTCACAGGAGGGCCTTGTGGATAACTTCATTGGTGTGTGGAGAAAAATAGAGTGATGCAGTTCGCGTTGGATAGCCCTGCTCAGAACAGGCTAGACCTGTCTACATCCAGACCTGGCCACGTGTGACACCGCTAACTTCCGCTATTTTCGGTAAACTTTACTGAATTTCCGGAGAAGAACTGTCGGGTGCGCTCGGGGTGAGCCATCGTTTCACGTGAAACGGTGGCTCGAGATCGTAGACCTCTCAAAAGGCAAGGGAAGTATTGGGTGCCTTTGACCTTCCGACTGTGAGAGCAGGGAACGATTTTCCACACACTTATCCACATCAATATCCACAGCCTTATCCACACCGTCCACAGACTACGCAACATGGATATTAGCCGGATCTAACACCTTGCCGGAATCCGATAAAGAGCCTGGGCGTGGCTTCGAGCGCCGACAACGAGCAATTTCTCGCGAGGAAGTGAACCACCCAGCGGCACCACGCCAGCACGACATTGTTCCTTTGGTGGGACCTGGGGGACTCACGATGTTCGAACCAAAACGCGTGTGGAAATTCTTAGAACGTGCAAGACGCACAGAACTTGCACACTACCCATTGTCGTGACCGAGCTGAGTCGCAGAAGTGGGACGCAACCAACTGGGCAAAACCAAGTACTATCGCCCAGCTGCCCCAAGCCCATCTGCCGCTGACCAGGAACGGCTGGATCCAAGGCCAAGCTCGTACTATGCCAGACGAAGGGCAACAACTGGATACCAAATCGGAGGTGCCCGCGTGCTTTCCACGATGTACCCCACCAGTGATTTCCGGTGTGTCGGCGGAATAGCGAAGGTCGAAACGTCACGCACTGATGGCTTCCTCCCGCACTGCAATGGCCAGCGGTCGTGGAGGTCATGTCATCGCCTACCCGGCTTGTTGCGGAGGCCGGCACTACTAACCACACATGGAAATTTTGCATCCATCACCACCAACTCCAGCTCTGATCAAGAAGGAGTCGCTGTGCCCGGCGCGAGAGCGAAGCCATTCAGTCGTGGGTGCTGAGATAAAATCTTGATGCTGTCTGCTGTCGGGAAGCCAACCGTTGGATAGTGGTACCCACATCCAGTGGACACCTCAACCTGCCTATTTCCCCAAACCAGTGATGGGGGCGACTGGTACGGCGGACTGCGAGTTTGTGCACCAAGCCGTTCATTTGGCTCCCGTCCCCAGATTCGGGGGCTTCGTCCCATAAGCGCAATGTTCCCTGGCCCCGCCGCTGCAAACAGACCCAGACGCCTGGTCCCAGGCGTCGATCGACTCTGAACTAGTCCGGCAAGGAGGGGTAAGAAGGCTACTTAGCATTGGCCGAACTTCTACTTGGTAATGACAGCTCATCCCACTATGGCCGGCCGTTGCCCACCGAAGTCTTGTCGGCTCACCGCTGACCAAGTCCTGATCGAAGAGGGAGTCCTGCCCGTCCAGGACGATTCGTCACTTCTCGGGCAGTGCGCGGACCGGTCCAATTCATCACTAGATCAGTCCTCGTATGGTGGTAAATCTTCGCTCATTTGGGGCGGACGGAAGGTGGTCATATGCCTGGCATCGCGCATGCCACGCGACCAATACCTAACACGGTCGTCCGCCCAATGAGTTGAACCTCGAGCGAACCTGCGTGCCGGTGCACAGCCGCTGCAAGGCCTGAGCAATAGCGGAGGGACGTGCAGGGAGCTCCGCACCAAGGTGTCGGCGGCACTGACACCAGGGGAGCGTTTCACGTGAAACAAGTGATAGATCTCGCAGCCGCGAATCCGCCGCGATGCCGCAGCTGCTAGGGCTGTTGGGAAAGATAGATCGCGACTGAGAGCGATCCTGGAACTAAAACCTGATTGCCTCAGCCACGAAGCGCACCTGTTCCTTTGGATGCCCCACAGGCAGTTGATACCCGACCGAGGGAATGACTGCTTGTCAGGCACTGACGAGACCTGCCAGATCTGCCCCCATTCTTCACCTGAAAGTCAGCAAGCTTGCTCCAAGAGATCGGGCAGGCTCAGCGGTAGCGTGAGCGTTTCACGTGAAACTCTGGCTGTGAGTAGACTATCGGCGCGCGGCAGACCCAACGATTCACCACAGGCTTTCCGGCGAGAACTCCGGAAGCAGGTGGTTCAGCTAAGGCACTCCGGGTCAAGCTCCATCAACCGTTCACGTGCGCCACCAACAAGGAGAACTGACTACAGGGGCCATCAAGAGCATCCAGGCAGTTGGTGCCCAGGTAACTATCCAAAGAAGCAGTACATTGCGACCCAGTCTGTACACCTGCAGCGATTCGCGCAAAAGCACCCAAAGCTAGGAAGGTCGCTGATCCAGCGAAGTCGCCAATTGCTCAGTGACCGAGAGTGTGAAGCCAATGTCGGATTGGGATCCGGTCCACACGTCCACTGCCGTAGACAGCCAAAAATGCGCAATTGCCCTGCCTTTGGGCTCGGGGCTCAGGGCTCAGGGCTCAGGGCGCAGATGCAATCGTCACCACAGATGTACCGAAAGGGCCATCTCCCAGGACTATAACAACAGTCCCGGACACACCGGCTGTTTCGACGGCTGTTTCACGTGAAACACCCCCGGCTGACCACCGTCATGGGTGCAAGTCCAAATACGCGACAGAATCTCAGAATCGCACACACCAGCGAACTTGAGGACGTGCGAGTCCTCTCCCTAAGCCTTCGTCCTAGGTGGCTGCGCATCATGGCGCAATCAAGAGATTCTCCGGGAGCGGCGCGAATCGAAACGTGGACCGACAAAATTGCTGACAAAAGCTACGCTTCGGCGATGCAATCTGTACACCGATATTTGGCCCGTGGTGTTTCACGTGAAACTTCAGGCCCAAAAGTCGTCCGTTCAAATGCCTTCCTTCGCAATCCGGGGGAGTGAGCGAATCACCAAATCAAACCCAGCAGTCCGTACCTTTCCGTCGGCCTACTACGGCCGACCATGCACCAGTTTTGGATGAGAGCGTTACCCAAGCGGCCTTGACCTGAACTAGGTCCACCCAATCAGACATGCCTGAGGGCCGCACCATACCCCCGGCTCCAAATGCCTGCCAGATCCAGCAGCCCAGGCCTGCCATCATTCCACTTGCAGTCGCGGCCGATTGCGCAGGAATGTAGACACTTGATGGCTTCTCATGAACTCTGAGAGTGCAACAGCTGTTCAACGAGACGCCACGACACAAAATGATCGATCCATCATCAGCTCCACTTCAAGAACACAGATGAAACCCAAATAATCAACAGAACAAAGCAGATTATCTCATCCAATTTGTGGAGATCGGATCACATCATCTTTGCCGCAGCCAAGGAGTAATCGACACCGATTGATTCATGACATCCACAAAGACAGGTTCCGCCGGCGATCCCAGCCCCCGCCCCCACGCCTAGACATAGTCGGATACTCAGCCACTGAAAATGCCAGGACGGATGAAAACACGTGGACCCGACCACATCGCCATACAGCGAACCCAAACGCGCTCTCTCGGCAATGACCTCGTCGAGTGCGCCTCCAGTACGGTCACCTCGTGCAGCCAAGCGCGGCGACGGCAATTCCCAGCCCTGACAAATAGGGCCTACCCATACAGACAATATGGGCAGACCCTACTTTTTGATAATGGAGAACCAAATTACAAAACGCAGCCAAGACCTACAAGCCCAGGCCAACTCTGCAATCCCGAACAGACGCTACGATTCCGAACCAGGGTTCAGCACGTCCATGATCCGATTCAGATCCTCTACGCTGGCGAACTCGATGCTGACCCTGCCCTTACGAGCACCGAGCGTGATCTTCACGTTCGTGTCCAAGCGGTCCGATAGCGACGACGCCAGGTAGTCCAAACGTTCGTGCCGTGCGTTCGGTCGGGGGATGTTGTTCTTGGTCGGCTTCTCTGAATCCTCATAAAGAGCTACAGCCTCTTCAGTTGCCCGAACGGACATGCCCTCGGCGACGATCTTCTGAGCCAGGCGTTCCATGGCTGCCGGATCAGGCAGTGCAAGGAGGGCACGAGCATGACCGGCAGACAACACGTTGGCCGCAACCCGGCGCTGGACCAGCGGCGGAAGCTTAAGCAGGCGAAGGGTATTGGAAACCTGTGGTCGGGACCGGCCAATGCGGTCGGCCAGTTGCTCGTGCGTGGTGCCAAAGTCCTCTAGGAGCTGCTGGTAGGCGGCAGCCTCTTCCAATGGGTTCAGCTGGCTCCTGTGTAGGTTCTCCAACAGCGCGTCACGGAGTAGGTCATCATCCGAGGTGTCCCGGACAATCGCAGGAATAGTGTCGAGTCCGGCCGCCTGGACCGCACGCCACCGGCGCTCACCCATAACCAGCTCATAAGGTTCCCGGCCTTCCTCAGTGGAAGTTCGAACCACGATCGGCTGGAGAACGCCAATTTCCCTGACTGAGTGAACCAGCTCGGCCATCTCGTCCTCATCGAAGACGCTACGGGGCTGTTTTCGGTTGGGATGAATGTCCGTAACCGAAATCTCCGCAAACCGAGCACCAGGCACCTCAACCAAGTCAACATCAGAATTGACCTCAGTAACCGCAGCTTCATCCGCGGCCGACCCCACCGCGGCCGGGTCAGCTCCGGCGGACTTTGCCGCAGATTTCCCGGCCGGAACTTTCCGGCTTGTGTCCTTGGCTTCCGCGATCTGGGGAGCCGGAGCCTTGCCAGCCGACCGCTGAGGGGACGTCTTCGCAGTAGCGGGCTTCGCCGTCGTTGGTTCTTCAGCTTCCGCCGCACTAGGCGCCGGCGCCCCTTCTCGGGAGGCCCTTGCGGTGCCCGAGTCTTCAGCAGCCCCATCGCCAGACGCGCCCTCTACAGGGCTCTTGCGCGACTCAGGGAAGAACAGGTCAACCGGTCGGGACGGTGCGGCGCCGCTTGTGGTCACACCAGCCGTTGGGGAGCTGGGAATGAGTGCACCAAGACCTCTGCCCAGGCCTCGTCGCTTCTCGCTCATGCGTATGTCCCTCCGATGGAAAAGCCCGGCCTGGCCGGGCTAAGGCTGTTGCTGTGTGTCAAAAGTTTAGCGTTCAGCGATTTCAGCAGCGGCTTCCAAGTAGGACAACGCGCCGCTGGATGATGGGTCGTACGTCATCACAGTCTGCTGATAGCTCGGAGCCTCGGAAATACGCACAGAGCGGGGTACCACGGCGCTAAGCACCTGGTTGGGGAAATGCTGACGAACTTCGGAAGCAACCTGGGCGGCCAGATTCGTGCGGCCGTCGTACATGGTCAAAAGAATCGTCGACACTACAAGATCGGCATTGAGATGCTTCTGGATCATCTCAATGTTCTTCAAGAGCTGGCTCAAGCCTTCCAGCGCGTAGTACTCGCACTGAATGGGAATCAGGACTTCGCCCGCGGCACAGAAGGCATTAACAGTCAGCAGGCCAAGGCTGGGTGGGCAGTCGATGAAGATGAAATCCAGGCGCGGCTCGCCATTCTTTTCGCGTTCCTTGGCGTACAGATCAATGGCCCGTCGCAATCGCTGCTCCCGGGCCACCAAGGACACGAGCTCAATTTCAGCGCCGGCCAGGTGAATGGTCGCGGGGGCGCAAATGAGGTTGGGGATATCAGGGCAAGGCGCCACGACGTCCTTGAGCGGAAGGTCGTTGATGAGGACGTCGTAAATGCTGTCCACGTCCGCGTGGTGCTCGATTCCCAAAGCCGTGGATGCGTTGCCCTGCGGGTCGATGTCAATGACCATCACGTTCAACCCAGCACTGGCAAGGGCAGCTGCGATATTCACCGTGGTGGTCGTTTTACCGACGCCACCCTTCTGGTTGGAGACGGTGAAAATCCGCGTCTTGCTCGGTCTGGGCAGCTTGCGTCCATCCAGCCTCTCCCGGCGCCGTGTCTCGTTAGCCAACTGGCGGGCAATGGGACTCGAATCGTCGATGGAATCCATCACATTGCCACTAACGATTTCGGTTTCACGTGAAACGGCTGCGTTTTCAACCGAATTGGTATGACTAAACGGTGACTGAATTGCTGCGAGTGGTACTGCGGAGGCCCGCGCGGACCCCAACGATATAAACGGCGGGATCCGCTGCGTGGAGGCTTCGCTACTGCTCACTGTCACACTCTCGCTCTCATTCAGCCTTGGCCGCCGCTCTAAGCTAACGCTGGCTGCCGTTCTCTAGCCTAACTGCTTGCAGGCACCCCTTGAGGGATCCAAGCCTGGGGCTAGCTAATCTTCCCAGGCTTATTGACGATGATCCTCACCACTGTGGTGGGTTCCTCCAAAAGCTCCTGTCCAACCACCACAACCGAAGTCTCCACGCCGCCGAGCTTGCGGATGACCTTAGCGGCCTTCTCGATTTCCTCGGCCGCACTACGACCTTTGATCGCCACCACTTCACCCTTGCCGCCCAGCAACGGAATGGTCAGGCCAGCCAGCTTGTTCAGCGCGGACACGGCCCTGGCCGTGACAACGTCGGCCGTCACCTGACCGGCAGCGAGCTCAGCACGAGTGCGCAGGATAGTGACATTGTCCAAGCCGAGGTCGTCAACGACCTCCTGCAGCCAGATCACCCTGCGTTCGAGGGGCTCGATCAAGGTGAGCTTAAGGTCCGGCCGTGCAATCGCCAGGCAGAGTCCCGGAAGCCCGGCACCACTTCCGACGTCGGCAACGTGGCTGTTGGGCGGAATCTCGGACTCAATGACAGCGCAGTTCAGAACATGCCGACCCCACAATCGCGGGATTTCCCGCGGACCAATCAGCCCGCGCTCCGTCCCTGACGTCGCCAAATGTTCGACATACCGGGTAGCGAGATCAAGGCGGTCACCGAAGATCTTCTGTGCCGCCTCGAGCTCAGCTGGAGTGATCTCAACCATGGTCGGCTAGTCGGCCGAAACCACGATGTGACGGTCGGAACCCTCGCCCTCCGACTCGCTGACGAAGCCGAGGTCGGCAACGGCGTCGTGGACGATCTTGCGCTCGTAGGCGCTCATCGGATCCAAAGCAACTGAATTGCCCGTCTCCTTGACGCGCGCCACGGCGTCCTCTGCGATCTTCTGGAGGTAGCCGGCACGCTCCTTGCGGTAGCCGTTGATGTCCAGCACCAGGCGGGAACGGTTCTCCGTGGCCGAGAGGACAGACAGCCGAGTCAGCTCCTGCAAGGCTTCCAGGACCTCGCCGTCGCGTCCAACCAGGCTCTCCAAACCGGAGGAGTCTTCCTCGGCAATGATGGAAATGTACGTCCTGCCGTTGCGGACCTCGATGTCGATATCACCGTCGATGTCTGCGATATCCAGCAGTTCTTCGAGGTAGTCGGCGGCGATGTCGCCTTCCTCTTCCAGACGGCTGGCAGCAGAGGGTTTCGTTTCTTCTACGTCGTGCTCGTCGCTCGCCACGGCTTTTTCAGTGCTTTCGACAGACATCACTTCTTCTTCCTGTTCTTACGTTGCGGCTGTACGCGCTGCCCCTTGGGCTGTACGACGGCGGGCGCGACCTCGGCTTCCTCCCGCTTGCCACCGAGGATCGGCAGCGCAGGCAGGCCCTTGGCTGCCCGACGCTCGGCCAGGGCCTTCGCTGCGGGGGAGCCGGGCGTCGGCATACGGCGGATGACGAAGAACTGCTGGCCCATGGTCCAGAGGTTGGTTGTGGTCCAGTAGATCAGGACGCCGATAGGGAAGTTGATGCCGCCCACGCCGAAGACAATCGGGAGGATGTACAGCATCATCTTCTGCTGGCGCATGAACGGGCTGGCCAGTGCCTCTTCGGACATGTTCTTGGCCATGATCTGCTTCTGCGTGATGAACTGCGAGGCTGTCATGGCAAGGATCATGACGATCGTCAGGACGACCACCGTCACCTGGTGCTCCCCGCCACCGCCGTGCAGCAGCGTCGCGTTCAGCGGTGCGCCGAAGATGCTGGACTGATCGAACTGCACCACCTGGTCGTGGCTCATGGCTCCGATGCCCTGGCCCTTGTCCTTTGCCGAAGTGATACCGGAGAGAACCTGGAACAGCGCGAAGAAGAACGGCATCTGGATCAGCATCGGCAAACATGCGGAGAACGGGTTGGTGCCGTGCTTCTTGTAGAGTGCCATCTGCTCCTGCGCCATGGCCTGGCGGGACAGCTGGTCAGTCTTGCCCTTGTACTTGTCCTGGAGTTTTTTCAGGTCCGGCTGCAGGAGCTGCATGCCCCGTTGGGCCTTGATCTGCCTCACGAACACCGGAATCAGGGCCGCACGGATCACGAGCACCAGCCCGATGATGGACAGCGTCCAGGTCCAGCCCGAGGCCGCCGGAAGGCCAATGAAGCTCAGTCCGTCATGAAAACCGACCATGATGGCTGAGACCAGCCATTTGAACGGAAACATGATTGTTTCAAAGAAGTCCATACGTTTTCCCTATTTTGTTAGGCCGCTGGGCGGCCTTCTTCATTAGCCTGAGCAGCCAAGAACTGATCCGGGTTGTTCAGTACAACAATTGTGGGCGTGCGGCCTTCCGGCCAGTGGCGGTGTCCGGCGGGGACATGGTCCACGCCGCCGGCATTCCAAGGATGGCACCTGGCCAAGCGCCGGGCAGCCAGCCAGCTTCCTTTCACGGCACCGTGAACAGTTACAGCTTCTAGGGCATAGGCCGAGCAGGAGGGAAAGAATCGGCAGACCTGCCCGTAAAGGGGGGAGACAAGCCTGCGATAGATCATGAGGAGCACGATCAAAGTGTTCCGAGGAAGATTCCAGATGAAGGAACCCACCATTCGCGCAGCCTTTGAGATGGGCGCTGCGGTTTGATGCGGAGCAGCTTTGGTTGAGGGTACGACGGCGGCAGTCCGGTTACGCACGCGGTGTTCCTCCCTCTGTCATGCCCTGCTCCCGAGGCGAAGCGGCCCGCGGGGCCGCGCCGGCAAGTCGTTTCGTCGTCACAGCTAGCGCCGCGTTGTAGTCAGCCAGCAACTCGTCCCAGCCAGCCGTGGCGGCGGCCGGTAGGGCCCTAACTACAACTGCCAGGCCTGTACGGTGCGCTTGCAATGACAGCGCCCCTGCTTCTCTCAGTCTCCTCTTAACGAGGTTCCTAGTGACAGCGTTCCCGACAGCTTTCGAAACAATGAACCCGATCCGGCTGGGTTCGTCGGCAGCAATTGCCGCCGTATATAACACTAAGTTCCGGCGCCCATTGCGGACGCCGGAACGTAAGGTTGTTGAAAAGTCGGCCGACGTCCGCAAGCGGTTACGGGTGGCAAGCACCTTAACTCACAAAGGGTATGGCGGCCGACGAATCAGTAATTACGCCGACAGTTCGGCGCGGCCCTTGCCACGGCGTGCAGCCAGGATGGCGCGGCCGGCGCGGGTGCGCATACGAAGGCGGAAGCCGTGCTTCTTGGCCCGACGGCGGTTATTCGGCTGAAAAGTCCGCTTGCTCACGTTAGTTACTCCAGTGGATCAAAGGTGCGTCCACCCGATCAGAAAGTAAAGAACTGGCCGACGCTAAGTTTTGCTGATGTCCGCTGCTCTGAAGCCTCCGGGCGACGTGCGCTCAGCAAGGCATGGCAGATCAAAAAACGGACACAAAGGACTTCACAACGTTAGGGCAAAATACACCCCAGCGTCAAACCGAAACAGCCTTTCCAAGCTGTCCACAGCTGTGTTCAACTAACCTCTCCAGCCTGTGGATGAAGTGGGTCACAGGCTCCATTTTGAAACGACAGCCATGTAATTATCCACAAGCCCGAGGCCAGCTATCTTCTGGCCTTTTCATCCCCTAGAGTGTCTCAGTAGCCGATTATCCACGGACTGTGAATAACCCTGTGGATTCCTTTGGAAACACACTCACCGCTGGCCCAGATTCCGATGGCATATGTCCGGACGTAACAGTGGCCGGCCCGATGGCAAGCAAGGATCTTAGGAACGCTCTTGATGACAGTAGACGAAGCCAATCACGCCAATACTGTCGGAAGTTCCTGGCGCCGGGTCCTCAGCCTGTTGGAACAGGATGACCGCGTCTCACCCCGCCAGCGCGGCTTCGTCGGCCTTGCCCAGGCCCAGGGCCTCATCGGTTCCACGCTCTTGGTCGCCGTTCCCAATGAATTGACCCGCGAGGTCCTGCAGACCCAGGTCAAAGAAGCACTGGACGAAGCCCTGCGCAATGTCTTCTCGGATGACATCCGATGCGCCATCGACGTAGACACCGACTTGGTGCCGCTCCAGGATGAGCCGCCCGCCGTCGTCGAGCCGGCTGTTGGCGGCGCCTTTGAGCCGAAGCCGCAGCCCACCCCGCCCAGCACGTCCCACGAATTTGGACGGCTGAACCCGAAATACGTCTTTGACACGTTCGTGATCGGTTCCTCGAACCGCTTTGCCCACGCCGCGGCCGTGGCTGTAGCCGAAGCACCCGCCAAGGCATACAACCCGCTGTTCATCTATGGCGACTCAGGACTGGGCAAGACTCACCTTCTGCATGCGATCGGCCACTATGCACGACGCCTCTACAGCGGAATCCGCGTCCGTTACGTCAACTCGGAAGAATTCACCAACGACTTCATCAACTCGATCCGCGATGACGAGGGCGCAAGCTTCAAGACCACGTACCGCAACGTCGATGTGCTGCTGATCGATGACATCCAATTCCTGGCGGGCAAGGACCGGACGCTGGAGGAGTTCTTCCACACATTCAATGCCCTGCATAACAACAACAAGCAGGTTGTGATCACGTCCGACCAGCCGCCCAAGCTGCTCGCAGGATTCGAAGACCGTATGAAGTCCCGCTTTGAGTGGGGACTCCTGACTGACATCCAGCCGCCGGAACTCGAAACCCGTATCGCCATTCTGCGGAAGAAGGCCCAGAGTGAGGGACTTTCCGCTCCGGATGACGCACTCGAGTACATCGCTTCCAAGATCGCCAGCAATATTCGTGAACTGGAAGGCGCCCTCATCCGTGTCACGGCCTTCGCCAGCCTCAATAGGCAGCCCGTGGACGTCGCGCTGGCCGAAATGGTCCTCAAGGATTTGATCACCGATGACGGTGCCCAGGAGATCACGGCGAAGCAGATCCTGGACCAGACGGCGGAGTACTTCAAGCTGACCATGGAAGAGCTCTGCAGCAAGTCCCGCACACGGACTCTGGTGACTGCACGCCAGATCGCCATGTATCTATGCCGCGAACTCACGGACATGTCCCTGCCAAAGATTGGCCAGGAGCTTGGCGGCCGCGACCACACCACCGTGATCCACGCGGACCGGAAGATCCGTGAACTGATGGCCGAGCGTCGTGTGATCTACAACCAAGTCACCGAGCTGACCAACCGGATCAAGCAGCAGCAGCGGGACTCCTAGCCCCGGCGCGTACGAGACCGGAATCCACATCGCCAAGGGCCGAGTAGCGGCAAGCTATACCTTATTAACGAGTACATGTGGATAAACCTGTGGATTCTTAAGGGGACAAGCGCGGTTAATGGGCTTAAAACCCTTAAGCCGTCTGTGGATTCCCAAAAACGCCCCGGTTAGCAATCCACATCCACACCCTGTTTAAAACCCAGCCCACCCACAACACATGAACAGGGCTTAACCGCGGATCCGCACCGCAGAAGCGGGTTTTCCACAGTTTCCACAAGAGTTATTAACACTACGAATCCCAAAAATTTGAATCCCTCAAACAACAATCTCCCTCTGAAGGGCCCCACAGTGCACAGCCGCTTGGCCTGACTTCCCAGACCGAGCCCAGCAGAACTACAAGCCTGTGAGCTGGGGATGGGTTAATCTCCACGGATGCGGCTAAGCTGTCAGCAATGCGTCCCGTCCCTGAAGCTGTTTTTGTGATTCGCACTCTGGATCCACCGTGCGCGACCACGGAACAACAGGCGGCGAGCGGCGCGAACCAGCTCGCCCACGCGAGCGGACCAGCACTGACAGCAGCAATGAAAGGCGGAAGACTTCCGTGAAGTTCAGAGTCGAGCGGGACGTCCTGGCAGAAGCCGTCACGTGGACAGCCCGGTCGTTGTCTCCGCGGCCGCCCGTCCCCGTACTCTCAGGCCTGCTGCTCAAAGCCGAAGCGGGGACGGTCAGCCTGTCCAGCTTCGACTACGAGACATCCGCCAGGCTTGAGATTCCGGCCGACATTGCTGTCGAAGGAACGATTCTGGTTTCCGGACGACTACTGGCTGACATTTGCCGAAGCCTGCCGTCCGCACCCGTGGAAATCGAAACCGATGGCACCAAAGTCACGCTGACTTGCCGCCGGAGCAGCTTCCACCTGGCCACCATGCCCGAGGCGGAATATCCCCCGCTCCCTGCGCTTCCCGCCGTTAGCGGTACCGTGTCGGGCGATGTCTTTGCCCAGGCCGTATCCCAGGTCATCATCGCTGCCAGCAAAGATGACACCCTGCCCATCCTCACCGGTGTCCGCATGGAGATCGAGGACGACCTCATCACGCTCCTGGCCACAGACCGATACCGCCTGGCTATGCGCGAAATCCCGTGGAAGCCGGTCAACCCCAGCATCTCCACGAGCGCCCTGGTCAAGTCCAAGACCTTGAACGAAGTTGCCAAGACCCTTGGCGGGAGCGGAGACCTGAGCGTAGCCATTGCGGACGACGACAGTCGGCTGATCGGCTTTGAGAGCGGTGGCCGCACCACCACTTCGTTGCTGGTGGACGGTGAATACCCGAAGATCCGCTCGCTGTTCCCCGAATCCACCCCAATCCACGCAACCGTCCAAACCCAGGAACTCGTGGAAGCCGTTCGCCGTGTGGCCTTGGTGGCCGAACGGAACACTCCCGTGCGCCTGGCCTTCACCCAAGGACAACTTCACTTGGACGCCGGAACCGGTGAAGACGCCCAGGCCTCGGAAGAACTCGAAGCTACCCTGACCGGGGATGACATCACAGTGGCATTCAACCCGCACTATCTGGTTGAGGGCCTCAGTGTGATCGAAACCAAGTTCGTCAGGTTCTCGTTCACAAGCGCCCCGAAGCCGGCCATGATCACAGCGCAGGCCGATGCTGATGGAGACGACCAGGACGACTATCGCTACCTTGTGATGCCAGTGAGGCTGCCCAACTAACTCACTCGCGGCCCAGCGGCGTCTAACGTCAACACCATTCAGCGCCCGCAAGCTACTTCGCCCATCCAGCCCACAGCAGAAAAGAGTTCATTGTGCATATCGGACTAATCGGCCTCGGGAAAATGGGCTTCAACATGCGTGAACGTCTCCGCAAGGGCGGCATTGAAGTCACAGGCCTTGACCGCAATCCTGAAGTGACCGACGTCGGGAGCCTGGACGAACTCCTCACAGCCATACCGGCGCCGCGCATCATTTGGGTGATGGTGCCCGCCGGCGAGATCACAAACTCGGTGATCACCGAACTTTCAGAGAAGCTCAGTGCGGGCGACCTGGTGATCGACGGCGGTAACTCCCGCTTCACCGAGGACCAGAAGCATTCAGCCCTCCTGGACTCCAAGGGCATTCGCTTCGCCGACTGCGGGGTTTCCGGTGGCGTCTGGGGACTTCAAAATGGCTACGGGCTAATGGCAGGCGGTGCTCCCGAGGACATCGAACGTGCCCTTCCCGTGTTTGATGCCCTCCGACCGGAAGGCGAACGGGCGGACAGCTTTGTCCACGTCGGCGACGTCGGTGCCGGCCACTACGCCAAGATGGTGCACAACGGCATCGAGTACGGCCTGATGCAGGCGTATGCCGAAGGCTACGAACTGCTCGCGGCGAAGGAGATCGTGCAGGATCTTCCGGGCACGTTCCGCGCCTGGCAAAAGGGAACGGTGGTCCGTTCATGGCTCCTGGACCTCATGGTGAAGGCATTGGACGAAGATCCTGGCCTGCAATCCATCGATGATTATGTTGAGGATTCCGGCGAAGGACGGTGGACCGTGGAGGAGGCAATCGCCAACGCCATCCCTGCCCCTGCCATCACCGCCGCACTCTTCGCGCGATTTGCCTCCCGCGAGGACAACTCCCCGGCCATGAAGATGGTTTCCGCACTGCGCCACCAGTTTGGCGGGCACGCCACCCGCCCCGCCAAGTAGCGCCCGGAGTCCGGCAGAACGCGTGTACCTCGAACACCTTTCGCTCACGGATTTCCGCAGTTACGCCCAGGTGGACCTGAAACTCGGTCCGGGTGTCACGGTCCTTGTTGGATCCAACGGGATTGGCAAAACCAACCTAATGGAGGCCATCGGCTATCTATCCACGCTGGGTTCGCACAGGGTCAGCTCTGACGGACCCCTACTGAGGTTCGGTACCGACCGCGCCATGATCCGGGGCAGGCTGGTTCGCGGAGACCAAGCCACAATCGTGGAGCTCGAAATCAACGCCGGCCGGGCCAATCGCGGCCGGATTAACCGCGGAAATCCCGTCCGGGCGCGGGACATCCTGGGTATCTGCCAGAGCGTGCTCTTCGCCCCCGAAGACTTGGCCTTGGTCAAGGGCGACCCAAGCAACCGCCGTCGTTTTTTGGACGAGTTGCTGGTGAGCCTGATGCCAGTTCACGCCGCCACGCGCAGCGACTACGACCGCGTGCTCAAGCAGCGCAACGCACTGCTGAAATCAGCGCGAAGCGGCAAATTCACTTCCGCCCACGAGGCCACCCTTGAAGTGTGGGACCAGCACATGGCCAGGGCCGGAGCCCAACTCCTTCACGCCCGGCTTCAAATTGTGGAGCGGCTACGGCCGCATCTGGCCCGCGCCTACGCGGAGTTGACAGACGGCACCAAGATTGCCGACGTCGCCTACCGCTCCACCCTGGAAGGTGTATTGGACGACGACGGTGGCCAGGAGCTTGAGCTGCAGGGCGCCACCGCGGACGGAGCTACGGAGGACCTGTCATCCGTTTCCATCGAGGAGTTGGCCTCGCGCTATATGCGGTCCTTCGCCGCCGCCCGACGAAAGGAGTTGGAGCGGGGAATCTCAATGGTGGGCCCGCACCGGGATGAGCTGGTGCTCAGTCTGGGTGGCGCCCCTGCCAAGGGCTATGCATCCCACGGTGAGACGTGGTCCATGTGCCTTGGGCTGCGCCTGGCGTCCTATTACGTCATGTTGGACGACGCCATGACGGGCGGTTCCGCCCCCATCCTGATCCTCGACGACGTCTTCGCGGAGCTTGACGTCCAGCGCAGGCGTAAACTTGCCGGCATCGTAGCCAGCGCCGAACAGGTGCTGGTGACGGCCGCCGTCGACGCCGATATCCCGGAAGAACTGGCGGGCCGGCGCGTCAGGGTGGTTCCGGGAGGCATCGATGGCGAAGGATAGCGGGGGGCTCCAGCCAGGTCGGGACCCCGATGAGATCGACGCAGCCCAAGCTGCGTTGAACCGGGTCCGCGAAGCAGCAGCCGCGCGTGGTGAGGTCCGGCGATCCGCCCCTAGGTCCGGCACCACCGGGAGGAACGGCGCGCCCGGGCGCGGCGAGGCCGCGGGCACGAGGGGATTCAGTCAATTCCACAACACTGGGCGCGATCCGTTGGGATTGAGCAAAGTGGTGGGCAGGCTTGTTGCCGAGCGGGGCTGGACCTCTCCGGTGGCCGTCGGTTCCGTGATGGCAGAGTGGGCTTCGCTTGTTGGGCCGGATATTGCCGCCCACTGCACCCCGGAAACCTTCACCGACACGACGCTGCATGTCCGCTGCGATTCAACGGCCTGGGCCACACAGCTCCGTCTGCTCAGCACCAGCCTGCTGGAGAAATTCCGGAAGGAACTCGGCGAGGGCGTTGTGACCAGCATTCAGGTGCTGGGTCCCGCCGCTCCAAGCTGGCGCAAGGGCGGCCGCAGCGTTGGCGGACGCGGACCGCGGGACACTTACGGCTGAGTCGGCTCAGCTGAACGTTGCGTAAACGGCATGCAGGGCGCCTCAACGCCCCGGAGCTGTATAGGCACCCATTCATGCCACCGTTGGAGCCTTGCAGCGCGGGCCAGTGGCCTGTGAGCGGCAGTTTCCCAGCGCCGCGACCGCCGTTGATGCGGGGTCGCGGTAGTTTTCACGATAGAATCGCTTGTAGATAACTGGGCGCCGGCAAAGCGATGACTGAGTCCGATTCCAGCCGCTTTCGCACGCGCTGGTCAATCGACTACGGGCAAAGCACCAACCAGGCGTGATCAGTGACGTGCCTGCTGGCGGCCGTCGGTTCCCTTTGCAAAAGATCGGGGCTGCGGTTGCCGGCACCGAAATGCAGAGGAGTCGAAAGCGCCTGTGGCCAGCGAAAACGCAGAGACCGTGGCAGTCCAGCCGACAGGGGGGAACAACCCCGCACCAAACCCTTCGGCTCCCCGGGAATATGGGGCTAGCGATATCACGGTCCTCGAAGGACTCGAGGCTGTTCGCAAGCGCCCCGGCATGTACATCGGGTCCACAGGGCCCCGCGGTCTGCACCACCTGGTCTACGAGGTAGTTGACAACTCAGTCGACGAGGCCCTTGCCGGCTACTGCAGCCACATCGAAGTCACGCTTCAGGCCGACGGCGGCCTGAAGGTAGTGGATGATGGCCGTGGCATCCCCGTCGACATCCACCCCACCGAGGGCAAGCCCACAGTGGAAGTCGTTATGACCATCCTGCACGCCGGGGGCAAGTTTGGCGGTGGCGGTTACGCCGTGTCCGGTGGTCTGCACGGCGTTGGTATTTCTGTGGTGAACGCCTTGTCCAAGCGGGTGGACACCGAGATCCGCCGCCAGGGCCACGTCTGGCGTATGTCGTTCGCCGACGGCGGCAAGCCGCAAGGCGAGCTCGTCAAGGGCGAACCCACGGACCAGACCGGAACGACGCAGACGTTCTACCCGGACGATGCCATTTTCGAAACCGTCGATTTCGACTTCGAGACCCTGCGCGCCCGCTTCCAGCAGATGGCGTTCCTGAACAAGGGGCTGCGCATCACCTTGGTGGACGAGCGTCCCGAGAAGACCGTTGAAGATCCGGACCTGGACCTGGATTCGGTGGCGGCCGAGGGCGAAGTCGTGGCTGAACACCGCACCGTTGTCTACCAGTACAACGACGGGCTCTTGGACTACGTCAAGCACCTGAACTCCAGCAAGAAGGTGGATGTTGTCCACGAGGATGTCATCGCGTTCGAAACGGAGGACACTGACCGGAAGATCGCCGTCGAAATGGCCCTTCAATGGACCACGGCGTACTCCGAGAGCGTCCACACGTACGCCAACACCATCAACACGCACGAAGGCGGTACCCACGAAGAGGGTTTCCGTGCTGCAATGACCACGCTGATCAACCGCTACGCGCGGGAGAAGAGCATTATCAAGGAAAAGGACGACAACCTCACAGGCGACGACATCCGTGAGGGCCTGACCGCCGTCATTTCCGTGAAGCTGTCCGAACCGCAGTTCGAGGGCCAGACCAAGACCAAACTGGGCAACTCGGAGGTCAAAGGCTTTGTTCAGCGCGTGGTGACGGACCAGCTGGGTGACTGGCTTGAACGCAACCCCGGCCCCGCCCGGGACGTCATACGAAAGGCGATCCAGGCAGCACAGGCACGAATGGCTGCCCGCAAGGCCCGTGACAATGCTCGCCGTAAGAGCCCGTTGGAGTCGTTCGGCATGCCGGGCAAGCTTTCCGACTGCTCCTCCAAGGACCCGTCGAGGTGCGAGGTCTACCTTGTGGAGGGTGACTCCGCAGGTGGCTCCGCCAAGCGAGGCCGCAATCCGGAGACACAGGCCATCCTTCCGTTGCGCGGCAAGATCCTCAACGTGGAGCGCGCGCGCTTGGACAAGGCCCTGGGCAACAACGAAGTCCAGTCCATGATCACGGCATTCGGCACGGGCATTGGCGAGGACTTCGACATTTCCAAGCTTCGGTACCACAAGATCGTGCTGATGGCCGATGCAGACGTCGACGGCCAGCACATCACCACGCTGCTTATGACGCTGCTCTTCCGATACATGCGTCCGCTGATCGAGAACGGCTACGTTTATCTGGCCCAGCCTCCGCTGTACCGCATCAAATGGTCCAACGCTCCCCACGACTACGTCTTTAGCGACCGTGAGCGCGACGACACCATCCAGAAGGGCATCGCCAACAACCAGAGGCTGCCCAAGGAGAACGGCATCCAGCGCTACAAGGGTCTGGGCGAAATGGACTACACCGAGCTGTGGGACACCACCATGGACCCAGACCGACGCACTTTGCTGCAGGTCACCATGGAGGACGCCGCGGCGGCGGACCAAATCTTCTCTGTGCTGATGGGTGAAGACGTGGAGTCACGGCGCAATTTCATTCAGCAGAACGCCAAGGACGTCAGGTTCCTGGATATCTAAGGGTCCACAAGACCTCGAAACATCCCTGAGCAGACATATACCTGAAACGGAAAATACACGACGATGAGTGACGAAACCCCTGAAGTCCCCTCGGAAACTCCTGATACGCCGGATGCCGTCCTTGAAGGCGATGTGCTGACTGACCGCGTGGAGCAGGTGGACCTGCAGACGGAGATGCAGCGGTCCTACCTCGACTACGCCATGGCCGTCATTGTGGGCCGCGCCCTCCCGGACGTCCGTGATGGCCTGAAGCCCGTCCACCGCCGCGTACTGTATGCAATGTTCGACGGCGGCTACCGGCCGGACCGGGCCTTCAACAAGTGCGCCCGCGTGGTGGGTGACGTCATGGGTACCTACCACCCGCACGGCGACATGGCCATCTACGACGCATTGGTCCGCCTGATCCAGGATTGGACCATGCGGTATCCGCTGGCCCTCGGCCAGGGGAATTTCGGTTCTCCCGGCAACGACGGCGCCGCCGCTCCGCGATACACCGAAACGAAGATGGCCCAGCTGGCCATGGAAATGGTCCGGGACATCGACGAGGAAACCGTCGACTTCCAGGACAACTACGACGGCAAGAACCAGGAACCCACCATCCTGCCGGCCAGGTTCCCCAACCTGCTTGTCAATGGTTCCTCGGGTATCGCCGTCGGAATGGCCACCAACATTCCGCCGCACAACCTGCGCGAGGTGGCCGACGGCGTCCAATGGGCGCTGGAGAATCCCCAGGCCAGCCGTGAGGAATTGCTGGAAGCGCTGATTCAGCGGATCAAGGGTCCGGACTTCCCTACGGGCGCCACAATCCTGGGCCACAAGGGCATCGAAGAGGCCTACCGAACCGGCCGCGGCTCCATCACCATGCGCGCCGTGGTCAACGTCGAGGAACTCCAGGGCCGCACCTGCCTTGTGGTCACCGAACTGCCGTACCAGGCCAACCCGGACAACCTGGCAATCAAAATCGCCGAACTGGTCAAGGACGGCAAGATCCAAGGCATCGCGGACCTTCGCGATGAAACTTCGGGCCGCACCGGCCAGCGCCTGGTTATTGTGCTCAAGCGTGACGCCGTTCCAAAGGTGGTCCTGAACAATCTCTACAAGCACACCCAGCTGCAGGACAACTTCCCGGCCAACATGCTTGCCATTGTGGACGGCGTGCCGCGGACGCTGACCCTGGATGCCTTCATCCGGCATTGGATCAACCATCAGTTGGATGTCATCGCCCGCCGCACCCGGTACCGTCTGCGCAAGGCCGAAGAGGAAGCCCACATCCTCCGCGCCCTGCTCAAGGCCCTGGACATGCTGGACGAGGTCATCGCCCTGATCCGCGCGTCCAACACCACCGAAGCTGCGCGCGACGGCCTCATGCAACTCCTGGACATCGATGAGCTTCAGGCCCGGGCCATCCTAGACATGCAGCTGCGCCGCCTCGCCGCACTGGAACGGCAGAAGATCCAGGACCGTCACGCAGAACTTGAAGCCATGATCGCGGAGTACCACGCGATCCTCGCGTCCGAGCAGCGCCAGCGGGACATCATCAGCACCGAGCTCGCCGAGATCGTGGCGAAGCACGGAGACGAACGCCGCACCAAGATCCTGATGGGCTTCGACGGTGACATGTCCATCGAAGACCTCATCCCCGAGGAAGAAGTGGTGGTCACCATCACCCGGGGCGGGTACGTCAAGCGGACGCGGAGTGATAACTACCGTTCACAGCAGCGCGGCGGCAAGGGCGTCAAGGGTGCCCAGCTGCGTGGTGACGACGTGGTGGAACACTTCTTTGTCACCACCACCCACCATTGGCTGCTGTTCTTCACCAACCTCGGCCGGGTCTACCGTGCCAAGGCGTATGAACTGGCTGAGGCCGGACGCGACGCCAAGGGCCAGCACGTTGCCAACCTGCTGGCGTTCCAGCCGGATGAGCACATCGCCCAAGTGCTGGACCTGCGGGACTACCAGCAGGCGCCGTACCTGGTGCTGGCTACCAAGAGCGGCCTGGTGAAGAAGACCCGGCTGGAAGATTACGACACCAACCGCAGCGCGGGCGTTATCGCCATCAACCTCCGCGAGGAGGACGAGCTTGTTTCGGCGCAGCTGGTTTCTGAAACAGATGACCTCCTTCTCGTCTCGCGGAAGGGACAATCCATCCGCTTCACGGCCACGGACGATGCCCTGCGCCCAATGGGCCGTGCAACGTCCGGCGTGACCGGTATGAAGTTCCGTGAAGATGACGAACTATTGGCTGCCGACGTTGTTCAGGACGGATCGTTCGTCTTCGTGGTAACGGAAGGCGGCTATGCCAAGCGGACCGCCGTTGAGGAATACCGGCTCCAGGGCCGTGGCGGCCTGGGCATCAAGGTGGCCAAGCTTGCTGAAGAACGCGGTGATCTTGTTGGCGCCCTGATCGTGCAGGAAGAAGACGAGGTTCTTGTGGTCATGGAGGGCGGCAAAGTGGTCCGCTCCGCAGTCTCCGGAGTCCCCGCCAAGGGCCGCGACACCATGGGCGTCATCTTCGCCAAACCGGACAAAAACGACCGGATCATCGAGGTGGCACGCAACAGCGAACGAAACCTCGAGGGCGACGAAACAGACGAAGCCGAACCCGATGAAACGGGTCCGGTGACCGACGAAAACTCGGCCGAACAGGCGGCCGACGGGGCCGATGACGTAACGTTGGCTGAAGATGCCGGTGGTTCGCAGGCATCGACACCGGCCGAAATAGCACCGGAAGACCAGTCCGGTGCCTCGGTGCCGAACGAAGATAACACCGGAGGTAACGAGTGAGTAATTCCGACTCATATTCCAAGCCGAGCTCGGGCGTCCCCGGCGGACTCCGGCAGCCGACGTCCGCTCCGCGGGTGGATGCACCGGCTCGTCCGCAGCAGAGACCGTCCAGCGGTCCGGGCGCTACCCGACCTGTAGCTCCCGGACAACGGCCGCCGGCCCCCGGCCAGCGGCCCACCGTGTCGGGACAGCGTCCGGCGGCTCCTGCCCAGCGGCCCACGACTCCTGGATTGGTAAAGCCCGCTCCGAAGGCCAAGGTGCGCCGTGCACGCCTTCTCATCAGCAAGGTAGACCCATGGTCCGTCCTGAAGATGGCTTTCCTGCTGTCCGTTGCCCTGGGCATTGTGACGGTGGTTGCGGCGATTGTTCTGTGGACAGTGCTGGACCTGACTGGCATCTTCAACCAGGTGGACAGCCTCCTGGGGACGCTGGCCGGCTCCGAAGGCGGCGGCTTTGAACTAAAGAAGGTTGCCTCCCTGGGCCAGGTGGCGTCGTTCGCGGTGATCATCGCCGTGGTCAACGTGGTGCTCCTGACGGCCTTGTCCATGCTGTCGGCTGTGCTCTACAACATCGCCGCGACCCTGGTGGGCGGCATTGGAGTCACTCTCACCGACGACTAAATTCGGGGCCCGATTCCGCTCCCTGCGGCGGTGTCAACCCTCGATTTGAGATCGGGCCGGGATGTGCTGTAGAGTCATGTCTCGGCCCGATGAGGCATCGGGGCGTATAGCTCAGGCGGTTAGAGCGCTTCGCTGATAACGAAGAGGTCCCAGGTTCAAGTCCTGGTACGCCCACGGAACCAGCACAGGTTCAAGTAAAGGTCCGATCAAAAGTCGGCCCGGAACGGGGTGCATGTGAAGAAGTTGCTTGTTATAGCAGCGGCGATCGCAGGCGTACTGCTTTACAAGAAAGTGCAGGAGTCCGAAGCCCGGAAATCTGACTGGAGCAAGGCCACCGACAAGGTTGGCTAGCCCAGGTCCGCTCGACGGTCAGTCACAAGCTGGCAATCGCTTGGGATAGGATGGATGGGTGTTTCCACGGGGGCATGGCGCAATTGGTAGCGCACCTGCTTTGCAAGCAGGGGGTTAGGGGTTCGAGTCCCCTTGCCTCCACCATGGGAAAGAGTCCCGGCCAACACGGCCGGGGCTTTTTTGTTGTGGCGACTGACTAGGGTGAGAAAGTGAACCTCCTGATCGCGGCCTTCGGTGTCTTGGGCGTAGCCGCTTCCGGTCCGTTGATCGCCGCCACCCTGGGCGCTACCAGCGTCAGTGCCCTGGCCATCGCCTTTTGGCGCAACGCCATCGGCGCGGCCGTGATGGCCGCCCCTGTGATCATCCGCGAACCACGGACGTTCGGGCGACTGACCCGGCGGGAGTTTGTCTGGTCGGCTGTGGCAGCCGCCGCCCTGGCCCTGCACTTTGCCTGCTTCATCACCTCCTTGCAGCTGACTTCCGTTGCCGCAGCCACGGCTCTGGTATGCCTGCAGTCGGCATGGATTGTTGTTTTTGAGTTGTTCCGCGGCACCAGATATCGCTGGTCCGTTCTTGCCGGTCTAGGTATTTCCCTGGCCGGCGTTGTGCTGATCACGGGTTTTGACATGGGGGTCTCCCCGGATGCGCTCCTGGGCGACGCCCTGGCCCTTGCTGGCGGCGCGCTGGCGGGCCTATACACGATCGCCGGCGGCAAAGCTCGGCAGACGCTGAGCACTGGAACCTACACGGGGCTGTGCTACGGGATGTGCGCGGCTTTGGTCGCCGTGTTGGCAATCGTGGTTGGGCAGCCGCTGGCAGGGTTCGACGGCCGCGGTTGGCTTGGCATCCTGGCCATCACCGTGTGTGCCCAGTTGCTTGGGCACACGGCGTTCAACCACCTGCTGGCGAGCATGAGCCCACTGGTGGTTTCGATGACCATCCTGCTCGAGATCCCGGGAGCAGCCATCCTCGCCGCGGTGTTCCTTGGCGAGAAACTGCCCGCCGGCACCTACGCTGGCTTGGCCCTCATCCTGGCGGGGCTGGCCGTCGTCGTACTTGGGCAGCGCCGGAACGGTCGCAATGGACGCGGCAAGCCGCGCGAGCCGCGCATTGCCGAATTGGGCACTGACTAGCGGGTCGGTGCGGCTGGCGGCCCCAACGGAGGGTTACTGGCCGCCGCGGCGCACAGCCTGGCTGGAACTGGCCGTGTGGATGGCGCGCAGGAGCTTCGCAGGAAAATAGACGGAGAAAAAGACCACCATGGGCGCCTTCAGCGCCATTTTCTTAACGTTGTGGGCCTTGTACGTCCGGTCGAAGCGCGTCACGTAGTAGCGGTAGTCCTTGGGGGAATCCTCGAGCCGGCGGGCCGACATGCCGGACACCATCTGCGGCCAGTACTGCACTTTGAGGTCATGCTCGGCCAGATGCAGTGAAAGGTCTATGTCCTCGTGCATCTGGTCTTTCTCGTCAAGGCAGGCCTCGTCCCGAATCGTTTCCCAAGCCGATCGGCGGAGAGCCATGTTCGAGCCAAAAAGAAAGTGGTACTGGTGCTTGGCCAGCTTCAGCATCAGCTGGCGCATCTTGTCGTCGGCTTTGAGGCCAAAGCGGCGCATGGGCATGTCGTAGTAGACCACGGGGCCCGTGGCGGCTTGGACAGAGGGGTCCGTGAACGCCTTCTGAACCTGTTCCACCCAGTCGGGCTCCAGCACTGAGTCAGCATCGATCCGGCCCAGGACCTCGGAGGTGGCGTGATTCAACCCAAAGTTACGGGTGGGAATGAGTCCCTGGGCTTGATCCTGGCTGAGCAGGATGATGGGGCTCTCAGGGTACTCCTGCTGCATTTGGCGGACGATGTCCGCGGTGCGGTCCTTGGACATGTTGTCCACCACGATGATTTCGTCAGCCGGGACCGACTGGTAGATGGCGGCGATCAAGCACTGCCGAATGACGCTTTCCTCGTTGTACGCCGGGATGATGATGGACACCCCCGGCGGCTCCGGAGATGGAAGCGGGAGGTCCTCGGTGGATCTATCAGCTGACATCCCTTCAAATCTAGCACCCGGACCCTCCCGCCAAGGGCAGTCCGGGTTACCGGTGGACAAACACTGAGGGGACCCCGGGCGAACTGGAGTTCAGTACGCCCGGGGTCCCCTCACCCGGATGGGATGGAGCGGAGGCTACTCGGCCCTGTGCTCTGGTTCTTTGTGCTCGTCGTCCTTGTGGAGGCTGGCCGCGATGTTGTGCATGGCAGTCTTGGCGTCGGTGGCCACCTTGCCGGTGGCTTCCTTGGCAGCTTCGCCAACCTTCTCAGCGGCCTCGCCCGCCTTCTCCACTACGTCGGCGGTCTTTTCTGCCGCGGCTTTGGCGGCATCGGCGGCCTTCTCGGCGACGTCGGCAGCAACTCCCTGCACCTTGTCAGTTGCCTTGGCGGCGCTTGCTTCGGCCGAGGCAGCCGCGGCGGCAGGAGTCGCCGTCGTTGTGCCCGTAGTGGAGCCGCCCGCTGGGGTGACCGGCGTCGGGGTCTTCCAGGGGTCCTCTACGGGCTTGGTGGCGCGCCAGGCTGCTATGCCAGCGGCGACGGCCGCAGCGATCACCGTGAAGATCAACAGCCCGCGCTTCTTGGGTTTGGCAGGCTTGGACAGCTCCTTCGAAACCACCTTGGTGGCTTCCTCTGCTGCCGCCTTCAGCTGCGAGCCTTTCGCCTGAGCCTGTTCCTGCAGGTTGTGGACGACGCCGGAGTCCACCAGCTTCTGTGCCACTGCATCCACTTTTGCGGGCGCTGCTTCCAGGGCGCTGTGCACGACTTCCGAGGCCTGGCCAATCTGCGTGGATAGCTTGGGCAGGTAGTCCTCGACGACGACGTCCCGTGCGTGGGTCAGCGCCGGCGTTGCCTTATTAAGGGCTTCCTGGATCTTGGGCGTGGCATCGTCGACGGCGTCATGGATCTTGGGCGCCAGATGGGCCAGACCGTCCTGGATGCGAGGCGTCACGGTGGCGACGCCATCAGCCAGGTTGTGGGCGGCCGACTTCAGGCCTTCCTGGATTTTCGGGGAGGCTGTGTCGATGCCGTGCTGGATCCGGGGAACGGCCCATTGGACTGCCGCTTCAACGCGAGGCGCCGCCCAATCACGTGCATTTTCGACACTTGTTGCGACAGAGTGCTCAAGGTCGCGTGCAATACGGTCCGATTTCTTCACAACTACCTCCCGATATATAGGTGATGGTTTGTTGTTAGCCTACGTCGATTGCACTCCACCGGCTATTCTTCCCACAGAATGGCGGGTGATTTCACCCAGCGCGGAACCAGCTTCCGCACAGGTTCCGCGTTGCCACCACATGAAAGAATGGCGCTATGACTGCTATCGCAACGGCAAAAGCAACCATTCACACGAACCTCGGCGACATCGTGGTGAACCTGTTCGGCAACCACGCCCCCAAGACCGTCGCCAACTTTGTCGGCCTTGCCACCGGTGAGAAGTCCTGGACGCACCCGGAGACAGGTGAGGACAAGACCGGTACTCCGCTGTACAACGGCACCATCTTCCACCGGATCATCAAGGACTTCATGATCCAGGGTGGCGATCCACTGGGCCGCGGCATCGGAGGCCCGGGCTACAAGTTCGACGACGAAATCCACCCGGAACTGAACTTCAACGCCCCCTACAAGCTGGCCATGGCAAACGCCGGCATCCAGATGGGCCGCGGAACCAATGGTTCGCAGTTCTTTATTACCACCGTCAACACCGACTGGCTGTACGGCAAGCACAGCATCTTCGGCGAAGTAGCTGACGACGAGTCCAAGAAGGTTGTGGACGCCATTGAAGGCGTGCGCACCGGCATGGGCGACCGCCCTGTTGAGGACGTGGTCATCAACAGCATCGACGTCGAGCAGCTTTAACTTCTTATCCCATGTCATTCGGATACCCACCGGCAGAGCAAACGTCAGAGATCCCCGTATGCCCCAGGCATCCGGACCGGCCCTCCTACGTGCGCTGCCAGCGTTGCGGCAGGCCAGCCTGCCCGGAATGCCAGCGAGCAGCTCCGGTTGGGTTCCAATGCGTTGACTGTGTCAACGAAACAGCGCGTTCGACGCCGGCCGCGCGGTCCGTCTATGGCGGCACCGCGCGGCCTGGCCCGCCTGTAGCGACGTATACGATCATCGCGGCGTGCGTGGCCGTCTATATCCTGCAGTGGATTGTGCCGGGCGACTGGATTTTCCAGGAGATGGCTTTTGCCTCCGCCTTGGCTGAACCTGAGCCGTGGCGAATGCTGACGGCCGCCTTCCTGCACTCCCAAAGCTTCATCCTCCACATCGTGCTGAACATGTACACGTTGTGGATCTTTGGCCAGGCGCTGGAGCCCCTCCTGGGACGCATACGCTTCCTGGCGATCTACCTGCTTTCCGCGGTAGGCGGTTCCGTTGGCTTCTACCTGCTCACGCCCATCTACCCACCTATTCCCGTAGTTGGCGCGTCAGGTGCGATCTTTGGCCTCTTTGGGGCCATGCTGGTGATCCAACGCCATCGGGGTGGCGACACCAGGCAACTTTGGGTGCTGATTGCCATCAACGGTGTAATCGGCTTCCTGGTACCCGGGATTGCCTGGCAGGCCCACTTGGGCGGGTTGGTTACTGGCGCGCTGGCTGCCGCAGCCGTGGCCTACGTACCCCGTGGGCGACGCCGTGGACTCTTCCAAGCCGGCGCCCTGGTGCTTGTATTTGCTGCCCTGGTCCTGGCGACGGTCCTCCGACCCGTTTAGGGCCCTTTCCCATCCCTACTGGGGCGCACGTCGTCTGGCGGGCGCCCCATTCTTTTGCCTTCGCTGGCGACCATGCTTTGAAAGCCGCAGGGAGCCGCATATTGTCAGCCTGCTTTTCCACAGGCGTTATCCACACTGTGCGTAACTTACATTCGTGTAGTTCGAGAGGCTTTCCTACCTCCTGGCTCGTCTTCTCGCGGATGTGCTCGCCTGGAAAGAGATTCCCACATCAGTAATCCACATCTGTGGATAACTTTGAGGCCCCGGGCTGTGGCTAAGTGGAAAAGTAGGGGTTCCACGCGCAGTCTGTGGAAAATCTTGCCGTTGAGGGTGCGTGCCTTGGGCTTTCAACAGACTTATCAACACTGTTAATAACTCACAGGCCTGTGATTTGGATCCTTCCACAGGCCCGCAATCCGCGTAAATACAGGCCAGAGCGCCACATCCACCAAGCGCTGTCCACACTTGTGGATAACTTGTGGAGAGCGGCCTGTTCTTAAGTGGGTAACTGCCTTGGACGGAAACCCACAGCACCGAAGAGCTCCTGCTGAGCCGTCCCTACGCCTGGAGAGGTCGTTTTGATCGGAATCCACGCCCAAGGATGACAACTTCAATAGGTGGAACGTGAACACTCCGTGAAACTAGCTCAACAATCCACAGCCTTATTCACATTGGGTATAACGTGCTGCAGGCTTGGCTTCACCCTGGATCGGCTCCAACTAGCCGTTCTCTGTGGATATTGCTGGGATGTCCACGTACTTTCTCCACACCTGTGGATAAAGTTGTGCACTTCTGTGGAACCGCGGAACTACACCCACACGCCGGAGCTGCCACGCCGGTGGCTGCCGACCAGGTGGGTGTCAATCATTCCGATGGCTTCCATGAGCGCGTGCATGGTGGTGGGGCCGACAAAGGCAAAGCCCTTCTTTCGGAGCGCCTTGGATAAAGCGACAGACTCCGGAGACTGCGTCTGCAAGTCCTGCATGGTGGCGGGACTTGGAGTTGAGGCTGGCTGGAAGGACCAGACGAAATCCACAAGCCCTCCTTCCTGGCGCAGGGCCAGCGTGGCGCGGGCATTAGTGATGGCGGCCTGGATTTTCAGGCGGTTACGGACAATCCCCGCGTCCTGCATTAGCCGCTCAACGTCCCGCTCCGTGTACTCGGCAACGATTTCCGGGTCGAAGTTGGCAAAGGCGGCCCGGAAGGCCGGGCGTTTCCTGAGGATGGTGGCCCAGGACAGGCCTGACTGGAATCCCTCAAGGCTGATGCGTTCATAGAGGCCGTGCTCGTCCCTGACAGGCATGCCCCATTCCTGGTCGTAGTAATCGCGCAGCATCGGGTCCACAGAAGCCCACGCGGGACGCGCCAAGCCGTCTTCGCCAATGATCGTCCCCAAGGCCTGGGATGGGCCGGACTGGACCCGCTCAACCGGAACCGGGTGGCTTTCAGCTGTGTTGGGCACCGCGGCAGGGCTTGGGTTGTTTTGCGTTGTTGCTTGAGCGTCCATGTGGCTTGTCCTGTCCTTATGCGTCCTACGCGTCATTGTGCCCTCTAGCTATGACAATCTGGCAGCTACAACAATCTGGCAGCTACAACAATCTGGCAGCTACAACCATCCAGTGACCCGCATGGTGATGTTGATTCGACCGTGGTCCAAACCGCAGCCCGCAGGCGCGGTGCCCGGGAGGACTTTTGGGATGCCGTGGTAAGCAAAGCGGGAGGGACCTCCGAACACAAAGAGATCCCCCGAGGCCAAGGTCAGGTCGGTGTACGGCTTGGTACGGGTGGCCGTATTCCCGAAGCGAAAAATGCACGAGTCGCCGATGGACAGGGAAACCACCGGTGCATTGGACTTCTCATCCTTGTCCTGATGCATACCCATGGTCGCCGCATCGTCGTAGTAATTCACCAGGGCCGCGTCTGGAGAAAAGTCCGACGACGGGTCCCCTGCACCGTAGACACCAGGGTCGCTCGCAACTGACCCAGCCTCTGCAACGGCCCTTCTCCCCAGCCGTACCATCCAGTCGGGAAACTCCAGCACACGCATTCCATTCACGTCCGTGGCTTCGCGGGTGTAGCGGTACGGCTGCCAATGCCAACCAAGGCAGACCGTGCGAACGGACATCCTATGTCCGCCCGGCATAACGGCGGCCCGCGGCGGAACCGGACCAGCGGCCCATTGCCGGAACTGGTGGACAATCCAGGACTGTTCCTCCAAATTCAGCCAACCGGGCATATGCACTGCGCCCGCGGCCACCTCCCGAGGCTCGGCCGGCAGTGGGAACAAAGCCCCGCTCATGCTGCCTCCATGTCCAACAGTGTTCGCTTTGCATCTGTGCCGCCAAGATACTGGCCCAGGCTGCCATCCGAACGAACCACCCTGTGGCATGGGACGATCAAGGGCAAGGGATTAGTGGCGCAGGCGCTGCCAACGGCACGGACAGCCTTGGGATTACCTGCAGCAGCGGCCACCTGGGCATAACTGGCAGTGTGTCCGTAGGCGATATCGGGCAAATGGTGGAGCACACTGAGCCGGAACCCTCGTGACAGGCTCAGGTCCAGCGGCAGGTCAAAGGAACGGCGTTTCCCTGCGAAGTACTCCCCCAGTTCGCGCGCAGCTGCATCCAGCCTGGCGGGGGCAAGGAGGATCCGAGGGCTGATCCGTTGGGCCAGTTCCTGCAGCACCGCGTCGTGGCCCTCAACGGAGAAAGCCACCCTGACCACGCCGCGATCTGTGGCTGCCAAGAGGAGCTCCCCGAGCGGTGAATCGATGGTGCGGTATGCAACATCCAAGAGGCCCTCGCGATCAGCAGCCTCGGCCAGGAGCCCGGCCAGCCGCCCGACGTCGTCGGACGCTGCTTTGTTAAGCGGCGCTAAAAGCATGGCCGCCTCCTGCGGTTCCTCAAGATCAGCCACGTCTGTGCCGCCCAGCGGCTTAAAGCCGTTGTTGGCAAACTGCTCAATCATGGCGTTGTCCTTTCACTGGCTCGGCGCTAACGGTGAGCTGGGCACGCAGGTTCCGGACGCCGTCGGACGCGGCGCGGCGGGCGGCCTCGGCGGTGCCGCCCAGCAATTCGGCCACATCCCTATAAGGCAAGCCGGCCAGGTGATGGTAAGCGACGGCCTGGCGCTGGCGCTCGGGAAGGTTTCGGATGGCGGCGATGAGGTCCGCCTGGCGGTCACCTGGGACGCCGAGCCTGGATTCCGACGGCGGCAGCTCGGCGACCGCCACCGGCCTGCGGTTCCGTCCACGGATGATGTCGATGGACTTGCGGTGGGCGATGGTGATTAGCCACGCCTCGACGTTCGCTGTTGGTGGCAGCTCCGGATAGGCCCGGAGCGCGGAAAGGAATGTTTCCGACCACGCATCGTCTGCATCGTCCGGCCCCACCACGGCACGGCAGACCCGCAGGACCGTGGGTCCATGCTCGCGGACGATCCGCTCAAAGGGCTTTTTGGGTTCCATCACGTTGTAGACGATCCCACGGGTAGGAATGTGAGCCCGTCAAAAGAGCCGGCTTTCCCGGTCACATTCGGGCGCTTCGAGGTCCAGGAGGGCCCGTTTGTTCTCCAGTCCGCCTGCGTACCCGGTCAACCTGCCGTCGTGGCCCACCACGCGGTGGCACGGGATCAGGATGCTGATCGGATTGCGTCCGACGGCGGCGCCCACTGCCTGGGCCATCCCCGGGTCGCCAAGCTCGGCGGCCAGCTGACCGTACGTGACGGTGGTGCCGTAAGGGATCTTTTCCAACCGCGTCCACACGCGTTGCTGGAAGTCTTTTCCGTCGGCGCGGTACGGAATCTCAAAGCTGCTTCTGGCACCGCGGAAGTACTCGTCCAGCTGTTGTCCCACCAGGCTGAATAACGCGTCGTCCGAAGCTGCCGGATTGCCAAAGAATTCCTGAGGCGGCATATGCCAGTGGCCATCGAAGAAGATGCCCTTGAGGACATCGCCGTCGGCAACCAGGGTAAGGCGGCCAAGGGGCGAGGTGAGCGTGCTGTGTCGTGGTCCCATGCTTAGTAGACGCTGACGGTGGCCAAAACGTGAGGTCGGAATTGGCGGTAGCCCAGGCGGCGGATTCTAGGAGCGCCAGCGGGTGGTCATTAGGAACCCGAGGATCGCGATGCCGAAGCCCGCAACAATGTTCCAGGAACCCCAGGCAGGCACAGGAAATTGGCCCTGGCTGATGTAGAACGCAATGATCCACAGGAGGCCGATAACCATCAGCCCGAACATCACAGGCTTGTACCACACCGGGTTCGGCTTGTAGGCCTGCGCGGACGTTGTCTCCTCGGTCCGGCGGACAGGACGCTTTCGGGGCTTGGACTCGGGCACAGATCCTCCTTGGCCAGCGCGTGATGCCGCGAACAGCTTGATATCCTGCAGTGAGGAAATCGTCAGCGGTCGCAGCGCTCACGGTATGTTCTGGGTTCCTACTAGCTGTCAAGTCTAGCCGGAGTTCTGGGGGAAACCGGCGCTGTCCCCGCCTGTCAGGAGGAGAGCCATTGGCCCAGCAGCACGTCTCGGCTGCAACGCCAGGCGAAGATGAGGAAACCTCCCGCGCGCGTACCCGTGCCCAAGGCGGTAATGCCGGCACCTGGACCAGCGGAACCAACAACAGGAACGACGACGGCGGACGGCGACGCAGGAAAAACGGCGGTAACGGTGGCCGCCCCCGGCGCCGGGGGTCCGACGTCGTCCGCATGATCATCCAAGTGGTGGGCGAGCTCCTGATCACCGCGGGGGTCATCCTGCTGCTATTCGTCGCATGGGAACTCTGGTGGACCAATGTCCAGGCCGACGCCAAGCAGGACGAGGTCATCAAGAACTTCACTCAGGATTTCAAGGGGCCGCTGGCTCCTGCGGTGCCGTCGCCGTCGGCAACCCAAGGCACTGCCCCGGTGGACTACGGTCCGCCACCTGTTGCCACACCACCGGCACATGGCGGAACGATCGGCATCGTCTACATTCCCCGCTTTGGCAAGGACTACACACGTCCCCTCATCCAGGGCACCAGCTCGGACGTTTTGGACAGCCTGGGCCTGGGCCACTACCCGGATACCACCATGCCGGGGGCTCCAGGGAACTTCGCCGTAGCCGGGCACCGACAAACGCACGGCGCCGTGCTGGACAACATCCACCAACTGGTGCCGGGCGACCGGATATATATCCAGACCAAGGACGCGTATTACACCTACGTGTTCCGAAACAACCAGATCGTTCTGCCGAGCAGGACTGACGTGATCCTTCCGGTCCCGACGCAGCCAGGTGCCACGCCCACGGAAAGCTACCTGACCATGACCAGCTGCAATCCGCGCTTCGGGGCCCAGGAACGGATCATCGCCTACTCCATCCTGGAGCGATGGCAGCCGGTTTCCGCAGGCCCGCCAGCCGAAATCGCAGCACAGGTCCAAGCCGCACACGGAAAGGGATAGCCGCATGTACGCGTGGATTTTCCGTCATTTGCCTGGGCCACTCTGGGTCCGCATCCTGACATCCGCAGCCCTTGTGGCCGGCGTGCTGGTACTGCTTGTCCAGTTCGTCTTCCCCTGGATCTCCCAATTCACTTCCCTCACCGACTCAACGATTGGTTCATAAGCCCGCCATGAGCACTACAAAAATCCTGGTCGTCGACAACTACGACAGCTTCGTTTACACCCTGGTGGGCTACCTTCAGGAGCTCGGTGCGGAAACCACCGTGGTGCGCAACGATGACGTAACTCTGTCCGAAGCCATTGAATTGGCCGAAGCCCGCGACGGCGTGCTGATCTCCCCCGGTCCCGGCACTCCGGCCGAAGCAGGCGTGTGCATTGAGCTGATCAAGTGGTGCGGAGATAACAACAAGCCCATGTTTGGTGTCTGCCTTGGCCACCAAGCCCTGGCTGAGGCCTACGGCGGCACGGTAACGCACGCCCCGGAGTTGATGCACGGGAAGACGTCCAAGGTTGAGCATCAGGGTGACAACGTCTTCGCCGGGCTGCCGTCTCCCGTCACCGCCACCCGTTACCACTCACTGGCTGCCGTGCGGGAGACCATCCCCGACGTCCTGGAAATCACAGCCGAGACTGCCAATGGCGTGATCATGGGGCTCAAGCACCGGACCGCTCCGCTGTGTGGCGTGCAGTTCCACCCGGAATCCGTGCTCACTGAGGGCGGCTACCAGATGCTCGGCAACTGGTTGGAGTCCGTGGGTATGGCAGGTGCCGCCGAACGGGCTTCGAAGCTGAGCCCCCTGATCCAGCGCTAGCGTTTCCCGGCGCCCAGCTTTCCTTGGGCTTTCCGCGGAGTGCCAGCCTTCCGGAGTTTGCCTAGCCGAGGAGCTCCGGCGGGGTTCCTTGGGCCTTGCTCTTGCTCGGCGTTGGCGTGGGTGTGGGCGTCGGACTTGGTGCCGGCGCCTTCGCCACGGTCACCGTGATGGTTTTGCCCTGCTCCACCGCACTGTTGACGGGGTCGCTCTGCCCTGTGACCTTGCCAGGCTCCACTTGGCTGTTTTCGGCTTCCTTCACGGCAATGCCCAAGCCGTTCGATTTCAACAAGGCTTCCGCCTCAGCCACAGTGAGCCCTGCCAGCTGCGGGACCAGGACCTTGCCCGTGGAAACGATGATCTCCACAGTGGAGCCAACAGCCACGGTTGAGCCCGGGGCAGGGTTTGTTGTGATGACCATGTTGGCGGGCACAGTGGCGCTGTTCGCCAACGTTGTGGTGGGTGCACCGACCAGGCCCTTTTGCCTCAGGACGTCGCGAACGGCTGCCTCTGTCCGGCCCGGCAAGTCCGCCGGGATTGTCACAGCGCTTGGACCATCGGAGACATTCAGCGTGACGTCCGACCCCGGATCCACGGATGATCCGGCAGGCGGCTGTGTGCCGATCGCAATTCCCTTGGCGATGGTGTCGTGCGGCAGCCGCTTAATCTGCGGCTTTAGGTTCTGTTCATAGAGCTTTTGCAGGGCCGCCGACTCGCTTAAGTCCTGCACGGAGGGGACAGCGATCTTGGCTGGTGGCGGCGGTTTCTGGTTCACGGTGTTGTAGAGCCAGAACCCGGCTCCGGCGAGGATGAGCAGCGTGAAAATCACCAGAGTGGCGGCCCAAAGCCTGCGGCGCGACCTTTGGCGGCGAGTCCGCGTACGTTCCTGCGGCAGTTCCAGCGGCAGGTTGTCCTCGTCAGGGGCCTCGTACAGTGACAGGACGGCGTCGTCTAGCTGCGTCGCAGGTATACCCACAGTGCGGGCGTCGTCCGCGTAGCCGCCGCCGGTGACGCTCAGTGCCGCGGTTGCCTCCTGCGGGGACGGAACCATGTCGTTCGGGTCAGTGGGTACCTCGGTGGCCGGAAGGGCTGGAACCGCGACGCCGTTGATCGCCGCCCGTAGGGCACGGCGGAACGCTGCGGCATCCTGGAAGCGGTCGGCCCGTTTCTTCTGCAGTCCCTTGGCCACAACGCTGTCCAATGCCTCGGAAACTTGCGGGTTGAGGCTGCTGGGCGGCTCTGGGGCCTCGCGGACGTGCTGGTATGCCACGGATACCGGACTGTCACCAATGAATGGAGGCCGGCCCGTCAGCATTTCATACAGCAGGCACGCTGCTGAGTACAGATCGCTGCGCGCGTCAACGGTTTCGCCCAGAGCCTGTTCTGGCGAAAGGTATTGGGCTGTGCCTACAACGGCTTGGGTCTGGGTCATGGTCGCTGCAGAATCAGCCATGGCACGGGCGATGCCAAAGTCCATGACCTTGACGTCCTCCCCACCACCAGTGACCATCACGTTGGCGGGTTTGATGTCACGGTGCACAATGCCGGCCTTGTGGCTGTATTCCAGCGCAGCAAGCACCCCGAGGGCGAAATCCACAGACTGTTCGATGCTGAGTTCGCGATTTCGAATCAGCTCACGAAGCGTCCGGCCGGAGACGAACTCCATGACGATGTAGGGAACCCGGACATTCTCACCAGGGCCCGTGGCGGGGCATTCCCCGGTGTCGTACACGGCCACAATCGCCGGGTGGTTCAGTGCGGCGACCGCCTGGGCCTCGCGCTTGAATCGGGCCAGGAACTGTGGATCCCGGGCCAGGTCGGCACGCAGGAGCTTCACGGCTACCGTGCGGCCAAGTACCGTATCAGTGCCGCGGAAAACATCTGCCATTCCGCCGCGGCCAATCAGTTCGCCGAGTTCATACCGTCCGTTGAGGACACGCTGGGTATTCATTGCTGAGCTGTCCTCTCTACTGGTGCTTGGCGGCCTGCGCTGGAGCGCTGCTTTGGTTCGGTGGAATCGCTGGGATTCCCCGCGGCTGTCCGGGCTGGGCCGGACAGCCGTTGTAAGGCTGGCGGGTCAGTTTATTTGGGTGTGGCGGTATTGGTTGCAGTAGGCACGATGGACTTGGACAAGTGGTAAACAACCACCGATCCTGCTTCGACTTTGCTGCCTGATGCGGGATCCGAACTGACGAACGTGTTGGGCGCCTGACCCAATGAACCGTCAACCGGGTCACCCTTCTGCCAACGGAGTCCGGCACCCTCAATGATCGAGCGGACCTGTGCCTCGGTGGCGCCCGGGCCGATGGTGGGAACGGTCACCATCTCCGGACCCTTGGAGTACTGCACCGTGATGACGGTACCCCGCGGAACCGGGCCTGAAGGGTTGATCTGTGTGACCGTGCCAACCGGATCTGGGTTGAAGACCTCCACTCCGTTGACCTGAAGCCCCAAGGCAATCAGGTCGCTGCGCACCTTGCTGTACTGCTGGCCAAGGTAGGCGTCCGGGATGACGTTGACCGGAGCCTCAGTGGTCTGAGTGGGCGTGGGGCTCGCGGACGTCTGCGTGGGTGTGGGGCTCGCGGACCTGGTGGTCGGGCTGGCGCTTGGCTTGGCGCTGGTTGAGGAGGTGGTTCCGGGGTTCTGGTTAGAAGCGAACAGCCCGGACTGCGACAGCAGGAAGCCTACCAGCGCGAACAGAACCAGCAGGATCAGGGCGACAAGCGGCCAGGTCCACGGGCTGCGCTTGCGCCGTGGTGGTTCCTGCTGCTCCTCGTAGGTGTCTTCATCCTCGTCATTGCCGGGTTCCCAACCACGTTCCGCTGCCAGTGCGTTGGCCCGGTGCAGGGTGTTCCCCTGTCCCGTGCCGGAGCCGGCGCCCGCCGTGGCGGCGGCAGCGGCCGCACCGGCGGCCGCCGCGCCGACCACGGGAAGCGCGGAAGTCGCCGTCGGACGTTCACGGCCGTAGGGTGAGCTGACGACGCCGGTGGGTGCCGTCGGGACGTTAACCGGAGCGGTGATGGGACCCGTGGCGGATTCGTACAGCAACATGCCGGGAACCGCGGCGTGGGCGGCCTCAACGTCACCGTTGCGGATGGCCTCCGCCGCTTCAGCGAGCTTGATGGCGTTTGCCGGGCGGTTCTTGGGGTCCTTCGCAAGCATGGACATCAGAAGGGCGCGCACAGGCGTGGGCAGGGTGTCCGGTAGCGGTGGCGGCGCGTCGTTGACCTGGGCCAACGCGATGGCGATCTGCGACTCACCGGAAAACGGCCGATGCCCCGTGAGGCATTCGTAGCCGATAACGCCCAGCGAGTAGATGTCAGAGGAGCCGGTGGCCGTCTGGCCCGTGGCTTGCTCCGGGGCAAGATATTGCGCGGTACCCATGACCTGGCCGGTCTGGGTCAAAGGAACCTGGTCCGCAAGGCGTGCGATGCCGAAGTCGGTTACCTTCACCCGGTTGTCCGGTGTGATGAGTAGGTTGCCGGGCTTTACGTCCCGGTGCACCAGGCCCTGGGCGTGCGCTATGGCAAGGGCACGCGCGGTCTGCGCAATGATGGACATGGTCCGGTCCGGCGAGAGTACCTGCTCGCGCTCGATGATGCTGCTCAGCGGCTGGCCGGGAACAAGCTCCATCACGAGGTAGGCGGAACCCTCCTCCTCGCCGTAGTCGAACACGTTGGCGATGCCCGAGTGGTTCAGCAGGGCCGTGTGGCGCGCCTCGGCACGGAAACGCTGGAGGAAGCCGGGGTCGCCCGTGTACTCCTCTTTGAGGACCTTGATGGCGACAGCGCGGCCCAAGATCTGGTCCTTGGCCTTCCACACTTCTCCCATGCCGCCAATGGCAATGCGGCTGGTGAGTTGGAACCTGCCGCCGAGTGTGATTCCTGACGTAGGCCTCACTTATTCAACACCGCCTCAAAAATCTTCTTCGCGTTTGGACTGGTTAGCTTTGCGCCAGTGGACACATCGACGCCCTGCATGACGATGGTTACGGCCACTTGCGGGTCGTTGGCCGGGGCGAACCCGGTGAACCATGAGTTGTTCAGGCCCGTGTCGCCGAGTTCGGCGGTTCCTGTCTTGCCGGCAACCTGGATGCCCGGAACGGCCGCGCCGGCACCAATGCCTTTGGAAACGACGCCGGTCATCCACTCGGTGATCTGGCGGGAGATTTCCGGCGTCGTGGAGGTCCGAAGGACCTCGGGCTTAGGCTCGTTGATGACGCGCAGGTCCGGCGCACGGACCGTCTTGATCAGGTTGGGTTTCATTTGCACACCGCCATTGGCGATCGCAGAAGTCATCAAGGCGACTTCCAGCGGTGTGGCGCGAACGTCCCGCTGTCCGACGGCGGACTGGGCCAGGGACGCGCGGTCCAGGTTGTCCGGGAAGACACTCTTGGCGTAAGGAAGCTTCAGCTGGTTGCCCAGCTCCTCGTTGAAGCCGAACTTGGTGGCCTGCGCGGCGATGGCGTCCGCGCCAAGGTCCAGGGCGATGCTGGCGAACGGCGTGTTGCAGGATTGTTCGAGGGCAAACGCAAAGTCGGCCGTGTTCCTGACGTTGCAGTTGCCGCCAGCGTAGTTGGGCAGGCTCGCCGAGGAACCCGGCAGCGGGAGGCTGCTGGGGTTAGGCAACTGGCTGTCCTTGTTGTACTTGCCTGAGCTCAAGGCAGCGGCGGTGTCAATGAGCTTGAATGTCGATCCCGGCGCCAGCAGGGCGCCCGTGGGTCCGCTGACCGACTGGTTCAGGTTGATACCCGGGATCTTGTTGAGGGCGTCGTAGTTGGTCTTTTCCGCGTTTGCGTCATGCGTCGCTATGAGGTTTGGATCGTAGGAAGGCTTGGACACCATTGCCAGGATGGCGCCGGTCTTCGGATTCGTGACAACGATGTGGCCGCGCTGACCTTCGGGGATTAGGTCATACGCGAGCTTCTGGATGGCTGGATCGATGGTCAGCTCCACGGAAGCGCCCTTGGGCTGGCTGCCGAGGAACATTTGCCCGATCCTATCCAGGAACAGCTGGTCCGAATTGCCAGCGAGTTCGTCCCGGAGCGCCCACTCAAGTCCGGTGGAGCCGTAGTTCTTGGAGAAGAACCCGGTGAGGCCGGCGTAGAGCTCGGGCTGGGTGTACTTGCGCTGGAACTTGCAGGTCTCCGAACCCGTCACAGATTCCGCAATCGGAGTACCGGCAACAATGATCGCTCCACGGTTGTTGCAGTAGTTCTGCAGGATGGCGCGCTGGTTCCACGGGTTGCCGTTGAGGTCGTCCGCACCGATCACCTGGATGTAGCTGATGGCACCAAAAATGAGGGCGAACATGGCAACGGCGGCAAGCCAAGAGCTTCGAATGGCCTGGTTCACTGTTGCTTCACCGCCTCTGTGGGACTGTGGGAGGGCCTACGGGGAATGGAGCTGGCTCCGGGTGCCGGAGACGCCTCGGTCATGGGTGTGGTGTCCACCGGTCCGCGGGCTGTGTGCGAAATCATCAGGAGCAATCCAACGATGATCCAGTTGGCCAGCAGCGACGAACCACCAGCCGCCAAGAACGGTGTGGTTAGACCGGTCAACGGGATGAGGCGCGTTACGCCGCCGATCACCACGAAGCACTGGAGGGCCACTGCGAAAGACAGCCCGCAGGCAAGGAGTTTGCCAAAGGCGTCCCTGGTGCCCAGGGCGGCCCGGAAGCCACGCGTGACGAGCATCAGGTACAGAAGGACAATGGCGAACAGGCCCATCAGGCCCAGCTCCTCGCCAAACGACGCAATGATCATGTCGCTGTTCGCGAACGGAACCAGGTCCGGACGGCCCTCCCCCAGGCCAGTGCCGACCAGCCCGCCGTCGGCCATTCCAAACAGGCCCTGGACAATCTGGCCACTGCCGCCTGGCGAACGGCCGAACACTTCCGGAGTAAAGGCGTTGATCCAGCTGTCGATGCGGAAGGCGACGTGGGAGAAGATCCGCGACGCCGCGAAACCACCGCCCAGGATCAGGGCGAGGCCAATCACCACCCAGCTGATGCGGCTGGTAGCGACGTAGATCATCACGATGAACAGGCCGAAGAACAGGAGCGAGGTGCCGAGGTCCCGCTGGAAGACCAGGACGCCGATGCTGACCAGCCACGCAGTGATCATGGGGCCCATGTCCTTGAACCGCGGGAACTGCATTGGGCCGATCTTCCGGCCAGCCAACAGGATGAGGTCGCGGTTGGAGGAAAGATAACCGGCAAAGAATATGGCCAGGGTGATTTTGGCGATTTCACCGGGCTGGAACGTCATGGGCCCAAGCTTGATCCAGACGCTCGCACCCAGGATCTCACCAGCGGAGATGCCTGGAACAAGGGGCAGGATGAGCAGCAAGGCGCTGACAGCCAGCGAAATGTAGGTGAAGCGCCGCAGAATCCTGTGGTCCTTCAAGGCCCAAATCACCGCCAAGGAGACGGCCATGGCGACCACGGTCCAGCGGAGCTGGTTGTTGCCGGCATCCGCGCCAGGCGGATCAAGCCGGTGGATCATTGCTAGGCCAAGACCGTTCAGGGCCACGACAATGGGAAGAATCACCGGATCGGCATACTTCGCGCGGATCCTCAGGACCACATGGAAGGCAAGGGCAGCGACGGCCAGCAGGCTCGATTGGAACCAGAAGTCATTGTCGAAGGACTTGTCAGTATTCAGTCCTGTCAGGGCACTGGCGCCGATGCCCACGCCAAGGGCAAGCAGGAGCAAGACCAATTCAACGTTCCGGCGTGGCTTTGGGGCGGCATCAATAGGTGTCATTTCGCCACCTCACACGTCGGGCTGGTTTTGGGCGCGGCGCTGCCTTGGCCGGTGGGCTGCGGACTGGCCGCCGCAGCTGACGACGGGGCACCCGGTGATGACGGCGCCGTCGAGCCCGGGCTGGCGGTTGGGGCGGTGCTGGCGGTTGGGGAAGCGCTGGCGCTCGGCTTGGCGCACTCTCCGGGCGTGGTGCTGCCCGTTTCCTTCAGGTTCCGGACGATGGCTTGGGCGTCGTAGAGGTCGCTGGCTGGTACGGTCTGCCGTACGCGCTGCTGCGTGAACTCGGGCAGCGAGTCCATGCGGATTTCGGTCACGGTTTCCAGCGTGGAGAGCTGAATGGGTCCCAATCGCTGCGAGATGCCGTTGTAGATTGCTACACGCCGGTCATATTCGCCGATGTAGTAACGGGTTTGGGTCCAGGCGTACCCAAGCCAAAGGCCCGCCACCACGAACAGCGCCAGGACGGCGGCGAAGGTCACCGTGATCCAGCGGCGGCGGCGCGGATGGGTACCTTCCTCGGCCTCGAGGGCTGCCAGGCGGTCCTGCTCCGCCTTGTGCGTGAGGACCGTGGCCGCGCGGCGGGCGACGCTTCGCCCGGCGACTGTGGGAATCGAGCCGGTTTCCGCGGCTTCGGCGGCTGCGCCCACTAACTCGTGCGGACGGCTTGCCAGTTCTTCGCGGAGGACCTCGGCGGACAGGTGTTCCCCAAGATGCGGATCTGTGGTGGTGTCTGGTTCCTTGAGATCGTCCGTTGCGGGACTGGAAGAGGCGGCAGCCTCTGACGCCAGTGCGGCAGTCTTGCTGGATGGCGTTCCACCTGCGGCACTGGGGACTGCTTTTGAATCGCTGCCAGCGCCGGCAGTCGGCTTGGCCTTGGGCTGAGCGGAGGCATCGGCTTTACCGCTGGCTGCTGCCGCCGCAGCCGGACTTTCTACAGCGGCCGCCTTTGCTGCGGCTGGAGCCTTAGCTGCCGTCCCGCCGTCGGGCTCTTCATCGGCAGATTTGGTGCCTGTTATTTTGTCCGCCGCCGCCGGAAGGGCCACGACGTCGACGGCGTCCGTACTGACGTCGTCGTGGGTCTCCTGGTTGATTTCCAGAACCACCACGGTGACGTTGTCCGGTGCGCCGGCGGCGAGGGTCAGTTCGACCAGCTTGTTGGCGCATTGCCTGAGGCTTAGAGTCTCGCGGACCACCTTCTCCACGACGTTGCCCGGAACGTAGTTCAGGCCGTCAGAGCATAGGAGCCAGCGTTCGCCGGGTTCTACATCCAGCGTTGCAAGGTCCAGCTCCGGACTGGCATCGACGTCTCCCAGGACGCGCATGAGGACGTTCTTATGCGGGTGGGACTCAGCTTCTTCCGGAAGCAACCGGCCCTCGTCAATGAGGCGTTGCACAAAGGTATGGTCCACGCTGATCTGCTCGAACGTGCCGCCTGCGCCGCCGCGGAGCCGGTATGCGCGGGAATCGCCGATGTGGGCGAAGTGCAGCTTGCCCTCGGCGAGGAGGAGCGCCGTGACCGTGGTTCCCATGCCCGCAAGCTTGGGGTTGATGTGAACCAGCTCGGAAAGCAGGGAGTTGGCCGTTTGGATTTCATCGGCCAGGACGGTTTCGGCATCGCCGTCGTAGTTGTCCTGGTCCAGGTGGATCATGTCCAGCACCGTCGACGCGGAGGCAATGTCACCGCCCGCGTGTCCGCCCATGCCGTCAGCGACGACGGCCAGGTGACGCCCGACGTAGGCGGAGTCATCGTTCTTGGAACGGATCCTGCCGACGTCGGAACGGGCCGCGTAGCGCATGATCAAGGGGCGCTGGGCAGGCACGGCATTGCCTTCGGTGGTCTGGGCAACAGCCATCGGCTACGGCCTCAATTCAATGACCGTCTTGCCGATCCTCACGGGGACGCCAAGCTCCACCGGCAGGGCGCGAGTGAGCTGCTGGTCGGCCAGGTAGGTGCCATTAGTGGAGCCCAGATCCTCGATGAACCAGCGGCTACCCTGCGGGAACAAACGGGCATGCCGGCCCGAAGCGTAGTCGTCTTCCAGGACCAGCGTGGCCTCTTGGGCACGGCCAAGCAGGATGGGGCTGGACGCCAGCGGTACGGAAGTGCCCTTGAGCGGACCTTCCACTACAACCAACTGGCGGGCTTGTTGCCGGACGGGCTGCGGCGGTGGTGTGGCCAGCGAAGGATCCTTCCGCACCTGGCGCGCGGTGGGGGCACCCGTGGCAGCCTTGCGGCCGATCATCAGGTCCCGGCGCATGGCCGACACGATGCTGAAGATAAGGACCCATAGCAGGATCAGGAAACCGAAACGAAGGACAGTAATAGTCAGTTCACTCATGGGCGGCCGCCATTGGTCACGGGGAGGAGGCGGAAGATGATTTTGGTCCGCCCCATCGAAATCGTGGAACCGTCAGTAAGTTCCACGCTGCCGTTGACCTTGTGGCCGTTGACGTAGCTTCCGTTGGTTGAACCGAGATCAACGGCCCAGGTGGCCCCGTTCTCGTTGCGGATTTCAAGATGCTTTCGGGAAACGCCGGTGTCCTCGACGAGGATATCGGCTTCGGACGAGCGGCCCAGAACTACAGACGGTGCGTTCAGCGAGTAACGCTGCCCGGCGATGTCCAGGACGGGCTGGAGCTTGCCGGGATTGCGAGTGGGGGCCGCGGGGACATTCGGGCGCTGCGGAGTGGCAGAGCCTGAGGATTTCTCAGTCTTGGAGACGATCTCAAAGGAGCCCGGGCGGTTCGCTTCCTCCTTGAGGAAGGAGATCCGGACGGGACCTTGAAGTGTGTAGCCCTGGCTCCTGACGTGCTGGATAACAACGTCGCAGAGTTCCTCGGCCAGCGGAGTGCCCCACTCCTGGGCACGGCTGAAGTCTTCGGAACTTAGCAGGACGTCGAAGATATTAGGGGCGAGCGTGCGGCCGGCAGCAATGGTGATGGACTTGTTGTCCAGTTCCCTTCGAAGCCGGCTGGCAATTTCCACTGGCTCAACACGCGCCCGGGACCCCGTGGAGAAGACAGCGCCCACGGCTTTTTCAATGCCGCGTTCTACTTTATCCAGCAGACCCATGGTCTTCTCCTTTCCGTGCCGATGTCCTGCAGAAGCAAGTGCCAGGGACAGTTATCTGCACACGCCGGAGTGCGTGCGCAACAATCGCCGTTACACCCGATACTACTGTCCAACCCTGTTAATGGCCCTAATCCACAACGCACCAGAGCGCGAAAAGGTTCGTCGGTTTCAACCTCTTTTCACAGGTTCTTAGCCTTGTTTCCGCGGCTTGCTGGACCCTCCTGGGCAGAGACCGGGTGTTCGAGTGGGCTCGATATTGAGGCTGATTTACGGGCTCCTGCGCTCGATTGGTGTTTTGCTCCCGGTGTCCGTTATGCTTGATCTCGCTGCTTTTGCAGGGATGAAGCCGGTAACGTCAAGAGACTGGCAACAGACAAGCAAAAGAAGTTGCGCGCGAGTGGCGGAACGGCAGACGCGCTGGCTTCAGGTGCCAGTGTCCGAAAGGGCGTGGGGGTTCAAATCCCCCCTCGCGCACGCAATGAAAACCCCGGTCTTCGGATCGGGGTTTTTTGTTGTCTTGCCTACTGGGTTCATAGGCGGGAGTTCTAGTCTGCGCGGGCCGCAGCTCGTAGCCGGCGGCGGGAGTTGCCCAGGTGCGTGCGCATGGCCGACGCTGCCGCGGCGGAATCCCGTTCCACGATAGCCGCGTATATAGAGGTGTGTTCCTGGACCACGCGTTCGAACTGCTCAGGGGCGTACGGTTCTCCGCCGGGCATAAGGCGTGTGCGGGGCATGGCGATCATGGTTTGACCAAGTCCGGCAATGCAGTCGGCGAAGAACGGATTGGCAGATGCTTCGGCGATGGCCCGATGGAATTCGAAGTCGTATTTCATGGCCGTGGATGGGTGGCCACCGCTGCCCGCAAAGCCATCCAATGCCGTCGACATCGCCGAGAGTTGGCGGTCCGAGTGGTTGCGTGCCGCCAGGGCGGCGGCCTCGGATTCCACGCCGATCCTGAACTCCAATAGGTTCAGGCGATCCTCAAGGCTGACCACAGGCCTCCCGGTTTGGGTTCGAGCGCCGGCGTCCGGCGGCGGGGTCAGCGCGAAGCTGCCCCGTCCGCGTTCGGTCTCCACGAGTCCCTCGGCCTGAAGCCTGGTAATCGCAGCCCTGACCACTGTCCGGCTCACACTGAACTTGCTGATCAGCGTGTTCTCGCTGGGGAGCTTCTCTCCGGGCTGGATTTCGCCGTCGACGATCTGCGCTCTAAGGCGGTCGGCGACGGCGACGGTCAGGTTTTTGCTCATGCCTCCAAGGCTACGCGGCGGTCCTATGTCGGCCATCAGGCTAGGCTCCGGCCGGGACGCCGTTGCCGAACTCGACGCTGTCCGTGGTCCAGGCGCGGGCCTGCTCGCTCAGGGAGACACCTAGGCCGGGGCGGTCGGGAACGATCATGCGGCCGTTCTTGGTTTCAAGCCGCTCGTTGAACAGCGGGTCCAGCCAGTCGAAGTGCTCCACCCACGGCTCGCGCGGATAGGCGGCGGCGAGATGCAGATGGATCTCCATGGCGAAGTGCGGAGCCAGGCCCAGCCCGCGTTCGTCGGCCAGGGCCAGGAGTCGGAGGAACTGTGTGATGCCGCCGACGCGCGGGGCGTCTGGCTGGATGATGTCGCAGCCGTTCGCGGTGATCAGCCCCTTGTGTTCAGAAACAGATGCGAGCATCTCACCGGTTGCGATGGACGTGTCCAATATCTGTGCCAAGTGGGCGTGGCCCTCGAAGTCGTAGGCGTCCAGCGGTTCCTCGATCCAGACCAGGTTGAATTCCTCAAGCTGGCGGCCCATGCGCAGGGCGGTGGCGCGATCCCATTGCTGGTTGGCGTCCACCATAAGCGGTACGTCCCAGCCGATGTGCTCGCGGATTCCGGCTAGTCGGCGCAGGTCTTCCTTGGTGTCCGGGAGGCCCACTTTGATTTTGATGCCGCCGATTCCTTCGTCCAAGGAGCGTGTGGCACGGGCTTTGACCTCGTCCAGCGAGGCGTTGAGGAAGCCGCCGGAAGTGTTGTAGGTCTGAACCGAGTCGCGGTAGGCGCCTAGGAACTTGGCAAGTGGGAGGCCGGCGCGCTTGGCCTTGAGGTCGTAGAGGGCAATGTCGACGGCGGCAAGGGCCTGGGTGGCGACGCCGGAGCGACCCACCGAGGCGCCGGCCCACAGGAGTTTGGTGTAGATCTTGCCGATGTCGTTGGGGTCCTCGCCGATGAGGCCCTCTGCCACTTCCTTGGCGTGTGCGTACTGTGCCGGCCCCCCTGCGCGCTTGGAGTAGCTGAAGCCGATGCCCGTGCGGCCTTGTTCGGTGGCGATCTCGGCGAAAAGGAAGACCACCTCTGTCATGGGTTTCTGCCTTCCGGTGAACACCTTGGCGTCACTGATGGGAACAGCGAGGGGGAGGGTTGCGGTAGAGAGCTTGACGTGGCTGATGAGGTCTACGGAACCCATGGGTCCTCCTTGGTCCGGGTCGGAGCATCGTCGCCCACGCCCGCGCGTTTGCCGGGCTCGAACCTACTCTATAAATCAAAGACTTGTTATACAAGTCGCCCCCCTAAACTGACTGCCTCTTGGAGCAGGAATGTTTAGGCGACCACCCAGATGGCCGCCGCCGCAGTGGTCCCCAGCGCGATGTCCGAGTCCTGGCCGTGGATGCGGACGGTGGTCACATCGGCATAGGGCCGGCGTTCGCGGACGGTGAGGCGCGACTCGGGAGCGAGTCCTAGTTCCGTGAAGTACCTAAGCATGTCCGGATCCTCATCGGATATGCGGGTAACTGTGACCTGGCTTCCAGGTTTGGCCTGGTCCAGTTGGAAACCGACAGTGGCTGCCGGTGTACCAACTGCCGGTGGGATGGGATCGCCGTGGGGATCACGCGAAGGGTGCTTTAACAGTCGGTCGATCCGATCCACCATGAGATCGGAGACGGCATGTTCCAGGACCTCGGCTTCGTCGTGCACTTCGTCCCAACCGTAGCCCAGGATCTCCACAAGGAACGTTTCCAGGAGCCGGTGGCGGCGAACCATGGCCACGGCATGTTCCCGGCCTGCCTCCGTGAGTTCGATGCTGCCGTAGGGGGCGTGTGTCACCAAGCCTTGGGCCGCCAAGCGCTTGATTCCGTCCGAGACTGTGGAGGGCTTGACGCCGATACGCTCCGCCATGACGCCTACCGTGATTGGCTTGTCCGCCCATTCCGTAGCGGACCAGATCAGCTTCAGATAGTCCTGTGCGGTGGAGGAAAGCTCGGAAACGGGCATGGCTTCGATTCTAACAAGTCCAACGCGTGCTGTCGGGTGGCAGAGGATAAATGTTAGAGTGATCTAACATTGGTGTTTGATCAATGGAGTGCGTATGTGCGCGGAATTCGCCCCGGAAACCAACACTCCCCGGAACGAGCGGGCAAAAACCGCCGGACTGCCGAGTCGTCGCGCCATGCTCTCGAGCGCCGCGGCCCTTGCCGCCCTGCCCACCGCTGCCGGCGTCGGACTTCTCTGGCCGTCCCGCCGGCCCGAGGCATTGCTCCCCGGCGACGCCGGATCCGGTCACACACACGACGGCGGCAGCTCCTCCAGCGGGCACGCCGGCGGACAGCCTGGCAGCCAAGCCGGCGGATCGCCGTCGTCGATGTGGACCCATGCCGGGCACCCGGGGTTCGCCGGGGGATCGGTGCCGCCCGCGCGGGCGGGCATGGACCCGACGGCGGTGCTCCGCGACTTTGACCGCGGCCGCACCAGCACACTGCCCGACGGCAGGACGCTGCGGGAGTGGGACGTTGTATCCGTGGACAAGGACTTTGAGATCGCGCCTGGGGTGGTGTTCAAGGGCTGGTGCTACAACGGCCGCATTCCGGGCCCCACCCTGTGGGCAAAGGAGGGCGACGCCCTGCGGATCCATTTCACCAACCAAGGAACGCATCCGCACACGCTTCATTTCCACGGCATTCACCGCGCGGAGATGGACGGCACGCCGGGAATTGGGGCAGGATCCATTGCAGCGGGGCGGAGTTTCACATACGAATTCGACGCAGTTCCGTTCGGCACGCATCTTTATCACTGCCACCAGTCGCCCTTGGCTCCGCACATTGCCAAAGGGCTGTACGGCGGATTCGTCATCGAGCCAAAGTCCGGCCGGCCGCCGGCGGATGACGAGTTGGTTATGGTCATGAACGGCTACAACACCGATGGTGGCGACGACAACGAGTTCTATTCGGTCAACGGACTTCCGTTCCACTTTATGGACAACCCTGTCCGGGTCCGCCAGAACGCCCTGATCCGCATCCACCTGATCAATGTCCTGGAGTACGACCCGGTCAATTCCTTCCACATCCACGGCAATTTCTTCCACTACTACCCGACCGGCACCATGCTGACTCCCAGCGAATACACGGACACTGTGTCTCAGGTCCAAGGACAGCGCGGGATCGTGGAAGTGAGATTTCCGTTCCCGGGGAAGTACATGTTCCACGCCCACAAAACCGAGTTTGCCGAGCTCGGCTGGATGGGCTTCTTCGAGGTGGCAGCGGCATGACTGCCACACAGTCCCGGAAACAAGTGGCCGGCTGGCGTCGCTGGGTCCTCGGGCTGGGTCCACTTTTGTTGATCGCCGTAGTCGCCGTGCTCTTCGCGGCGCTCAATCCCGCACTCAAAGGGTTATCCGGCGGCATCCCGCCCAAGGAGGAGGTCGCCGTCGAAAGTATTCGCCTGGATCCGGGACAGATAGTCATCACGGCGCGAAACGTGGGGCCGGATCCGGTATCCATCGCGCAGGTCAACGTTTCAGACTTCTATACGACGTTTGAGCAGAGCCGTCCCACGATGGCACCGCTGGAGTCCACCACGATCAGTGTCAGCTACAACTGGGTGGAAGGCGATCCGTATGAAATCGCCCTGGTGACCTCCACGGGCGGGAAGTTCACCACGGACATCGCGGCCGCGGCGGCGAGTCCGGAGCGAGGAACACAATTCTTTGGGTTGATGGCGTTGCTTGGGGTGTATGTGGGCGTGATCCCGGTGGCACTTGGCATGTTGTGGATGCCATTTGTCCGGCGATCTCCCGCGATTTGGGTGCGGGCACTGCTGGGCTTGACCGTTGGACTGCTGGCGTTCCTGGCATTCGACGCTGCCTTCGAGGCCTTTGGCCTGGTGGCTGGGAATGGCGCTTTTGGCGGTCCGCTGGTGGTGGTCTTGGGCGCGTTGCTGGCGTACCTGCTGCTGGAGGGCAGCGATGCGCTGATGGTACGACGGCGGGATGCCGGTTCGAGTGCCGCCGCGGACCTGGGCGGACCGGCACGGGCGGGCGGGTTGCGGCTCGCTTTGCTTGTTGCCGTCGGAATCGGTTTGCACAACCTTGGTGAGGGACTCGCGATAGGTTCCGCCTACGCTGTCGGCTCGCTGGCGCTGGGCACCTCCCTGATTGTGGGCTTCGCATTGCACAACACCACTGAAGGTCTGGCGATCGTGACCCCGCTGTCCCGGCAACCAGCGGGCTTGTGGCGTTTGATGGGGCTCGGATTGATCGCCGGCGCCCCGGCCATCCTTGGCGCGGTCCTCGGAGCCACCGTTTTCCAGCCGGCCCTCGCGGCCTTCCTGCTTGGCCTCGGTGCCGGCGCGGTGGCGCAGGTAGCAATCAAGATCCTGCCGCTGATGAAGGATCCTGGCGGCAGGGTGCTGACTGTTCCCACAGTTGTTGGAATGGTGGCCGGGATGGCAGCGATGTTCACCACCGGTTTGCTGGTGGTGGCTTAGCCCTTCCCGGCCAGCAGTGCGCCGAAACCCGAAATCAGGGCCTCCAGGCCGAGGCTGAAGGCCACATCGGTGGGCCTCTTGTGGCCCTGCGCCGCGAGGCTGTCGACGGCGGCATTGAGGTTGGGGGTCCGCTCAGCCAGGCTGCCGGCGTCGTAGATGTCCTCCGGTGCGTTGACGTCGAAGGCGGCACCGAAAATAAAGGCCTCCAGGGCAACCACCGCGGAGATGATCTGTTCCTGGGGGAAGCCGGCGCGACGGAAGCCCGCCGTCACGGCCTCGTACATTGCAAGGGTCTTGGGAGCGTTGGCAACCGGCATCACGGCAATGATCGGGATGAGCGGGGTGTGCTGGGAGAAAACGTCCCGGTATGACCATGCCCAACGGCGCACGGCCGCATCCCATGGCTCGGTTTCGAAGGCGGACACATCAACCAGGTCCGCCACGTGGTCCTCGATGAGCAGCATCACGTCGTCCTTGGATGCCACGTGGTTGTAGAGGGCCGACGGTGCAACCTGCAATTGCTTGGCGAGGGCAGCCATAGTCAGCGCCTCGTAGCCCTTTCGGTTGATCAGGTCCACGGCTGCTTTGGTGATGACGGTCTGGTCCAGGACCGCCGCGGTGGGCCTGCCGGCACGACGTCGGGGAGTGGTCCCGGCAGATGCTGGGCTGGGTGCAGGCATGACGGGCCTTTCGTTGGGCGACCTCAGCATTATTCCACTTGGGTCTTTGGGGGCTTCACAGCGGGCCGGGCCACCGCTATATTGGAGATAAATGAATGACATTCATTTAATGGTCGGCCAACGACGGCGACCAGGAAAGGACATCATGCTTCATCTGGAACGCGACGTTGTAATCGTGGGCGCCGGCCCCTCCGGACTCACCGCAGCTCGCCAACTCACGAAGGCCGGCCTCAGCGTCGCAGTGTTGGAGGCCCGCGACCGCGTGGGTGGCCGGACATGGACCGACAGTGTGGATGGCGCCATGTTGGAAATCGGCGGACAATGGGTTTCCCCAGACCAAACGGCACTTATGGGACTCCTGGAGCAGCTGGGACTCGGAATGTACTCCCGCTACCGTGCCGGCGAATCCCTATATCAGGGCCCGGACGGCCGGACCACCCGCTACACAGGGGATACGTTTCCGGTAGGCGAGGACACCCGGCGGGAGATGGACCGGCTTGTGTCGATCCTCGACGAACTCGCCGCCGAGATCGGCCCCACCGAACCCTGGGCCCACCCGAAGGCCCGGGAACTGGACACCATCTCGTTCCATCACTGGCTCCGTCAGCAGTCAGCCGACGAAGAAGCGTGCAAGAACATCGGCCTGTTCATCGCAGGCGGAATGCTAACCAAGCCGGCCCACTCCTTCTCGGCCCTACAGGCCGTCCTGATGGCTGCGTCGGCCGGTTCGTTTACGCACCTCACGGACGAGGATTTCATTCTGGACAAGCGCGTGATCGGCGGGATGCAGCAGGTCTCCCTGAAGATGGCAGCGGAACTGGGTGACGCCGTCGTCCTTAACAGCCCCGTGCGCACCATCAACTGGGAGGAGGATGGCGACGGCGGCCACCGCGTTGTGGCGGTTTCTGACCGCGCCACTGTGGCGGCCCGGTTCGTCATCATGGCGGTTCCGCCCAACCTCTACTCACGTGTGTCCTTTAACCCGCCGTTGCCGCGGCGCCAGCACCAGATGCATCAGCACCAGTCGCTGGGCTTGGTGATCAAGGTCCACGCGGTCTACGACACACCGTTCTGGCGCGAGGAGGGGCTGTCCGGCACGTGCTTCGGCGCAGACGCCCTTGTCCAGGAGGTCTACGACAACACCAACTATGGGGATACCCGTGGGACGTTGGTGGGCTTCGTCTCTGACGAGAAGGCGGACGGGGTCTTCGAGCTCAGCGCCGAAGACCGCAAGCGCGCCATCCTGGAATCAATCGCTGGTTTCCTGGGCGACAAGGCTCTGACGCCTGAGGTGTACTACGAATCCGATTGGGGCTCCGAAGAATGGACCCGCGGAGCGTATGCCTCAAGCTACGACCTGGGCGGACTGCACCGCTACGGCAAGGACCAGAACACCCCGGTTGGTCCGATTTACTGGTCTTCCTCCGACCTGGCTGCCGAAGGGTACCAGCACGTCGACGGCGCCATCCGGATGGGCCAGGCGACGGCAGCGCGGATCATTGCAGCTGATGTTGCCCTGAGGGCCGCGGTCTAGCTAGCTCCCAACTTCGTCCCTGACCCGCCTTTTCGCTGATGCGCGCCTGTGTGTCAGCGACAAAAGGGCGGGTTAGGGACGCCGTTACAACTTTTCTGGGACGCCGGCCGCGCGTTCGGCTTGCCGGAGCGCATGGCTTAAGCGTTCGACGGCGGCAGGATAGTCGGCGTCGACAGCTGACCGGCTCCGTTCCGCCTCATGAAGGGCGCGGATGAGTTGGGCCGTCTCCGGCACCCGAACGTCGATCATTGCTGGATAGAGGATGGTCTGGCCGGGGTCGATTTCGTACCGACTCCAGCGGGCGACTAGTTCCCGATGCTGCACATCGGCGCCGCTATATCCCGGCTGGCGCCACGGCTGGCGGGAATGCCTGGCATCGAGGCTGTTGCCAGCAAGAAGCGTCCCGATCGCAGTGGCTGCGCTGAGCAAAAGCAGGAATAGGCCGGCGAGAGGGGACGCCAGCGAGGGGATCACCAGCGCTGGAAAAATCACCACTGCGCCGCCGAAGGCGTCCCAGAACAGGGGATCCGGTTCTTCTGCGGCTTCATTGTCCACTGGCTGGGAAACTAACCGGCGCCTCAGCGCAAACACTGTGAACGTCACTGCTGCGATCAGCACGGCACACCAGAACACCAACTGTCCGGCGGACAGCTGGATCCCGGATTGCGCAGCTTGTGCCACAGCGGGCATCGGGAACCTCCGGCGCACTGAATTGGCGGCACCTGCGTGCTGAGACGCGAAGAACCGCTTCCAATTTCAGTATGCGCCGGGCGTCGGGTCCGCGCGAGGGGCTAATTTCTTGCCGCACCGTGGTCAATGACGGCGGCGCATCGCTCGTGTGGTAACGAGGCTGCTAACCCTTTTTGGCAGCCTTTTCTTCAGCGGCTTCCTTGGCACGCTTGGCATCCTTGACCCGCTGGGCCTCGCTGCGGACGGCGGCGTGCGTTGCGCGTTCGACGACCAGCCACTGCGGCGGTGCCTGCAGCAGTGCGGTGATTTCCGCCGTCGTGAGTGCTTCCGTCACTCCGCCCCTGGCGAGGCCGCCGATGGAGATGTTCAACTTCTGTGCCACAACGGGCCGCGGGTGAGGGCCGTTCCGGCGCAGTTCCACCAGCCACTCCGGCGGGTTGGCCTGCAGTTCAGCGAATTCCTCGCGTGACAGTGCGTTGTCTTGGAACTCCTGCGGAGTGGCAGGCAGGTAAATGCCGAGTTTCTTGGCAGCCGTAGCCGGCTTCATGTGCTGGGAGTTCGCGGACGTCATGGATCAAGCCTAGCCGCTAGGGATTGTTGAAGGCCGACGGCTGCTTACGTTTGTGCCGCCGCTGATGATGCAGAAGGCGAGAATTCCTTGTCCAGTGAAGGTTTCCAGCTCCTTGGAGGCGCCGAAAGCTCGGCGGTGATATTCGCCGCCACAAGTTCCTCAACGATGATTTCCACCATCTTTACGCCCATGGCCCGCGTGAGTTCGCCGTCGGTATCGGTATAGATGAACGGTCCCTTGTCCGTTATGAAGACCGGGGATATGTAATCCGGCGTGTACAGATCAGATGTTGATCCCGACTGCAGTTCAACACCTGAATCCGTTACATGGGACAAACGCTGCGACGCCTTGTGGAGCGCCTGGGCAGCCTTCGTCTGCTCCGGAGAAGTGACCAGAAAGGCCGGGGAAGTCGTCCACCCTTCACCGATGGCTGGGTCGTCCCACGCATCACCCTGTCGGCTGAGAATCCGATCCTGCACCGTGACTTTCTGTTTGCCGGGGTACCCCTTGGGGACGGTAGAGGCACACGCAGTTGCGGCCAGCAGGCACAGAGTAGTGAGCACCGCGAGAAAGGTCCTGCGCCAGTTTGAATTCATGTATCCCCCAGTAATAGTGAGATGCACCCTATAGATTCCGGCGGTCGTCGTCCAGCGGTTGGTCCTCGACAAGTGGTGGGTGCTGCCGTCATGACGCATCTGCGGAAGTCCTGGGTGTGATTCTCCGCAGATACGGTTCTAAACTTGCCTCATGCTCTTCATTCGCATTTCAGAGGCAGCCCGTTTCCTGGGCGTGAGCGACGATACTGTCCGTCGCTGGACCGAGAATGGTCAGCTCACGCCGCACAAGGATAAGTCCGGCAGGTTGGCCGTTGATGGCTTGGAGCTGGCAACACTTGCCCGGGACCAGGCGCAGTTGCCCGACGACCCCACGCGCATCGGCCGTTCGGCCCGCAATCGCTTTGTTGGGCTGGTTACGGACATCACCATGGATAAGGTCATGGCGCAGGTGGAACTCCAATGCGGCCCTTTCCGCGTGGTGTCACTGATGAGCAGCGAGGCCGTGCGTGAACTTGGCCTTGAGCCAGGATCTGTCGCTACTGCCGTGGTCAAGGCGACCACTGTGATCGTCGAAACGCCTCAAGGGAAGAGTCTCCTGTGATTTTTGCTAGTCGCAAGCCGGCCGCCCGTCGGCCCTTTCGCGCCGCCCGGCTGTCTGCCGTCGTCGGTGTTTTGGCCATAACGACGGCGGCACTTGCCGGCTGCGCCGGTGCCCAAAGCTCAGGTACGGCGTCGGGGTCCTCAACAGGCCAGCTATCCGGTACCGTCACAGTTTTTGCCGCGGCGTCGCTGAAGGCGAGCTTCACTGAAATTGCTTCGAAGTTTGAGGCAGCGAATCCGGGGACCAAGGTCAAGCTGAGCTTTGCCGGATCCTCGGACCTGGTGACGCAGCTGACGCAGGGCGCGCCGGCCGACGTCTTCGCATCCGCGGACACCACCAATATGAAGAAACTGACCGACGCCTCCCTCGCGGAAGGCCAGCCGGTCAACTTTGCCACCAACGTCCTGACCATCGCCGTTCCGCCGAGCAATACCGCCGGCGTCTCCGGCTTCAGGGACCTTGCAAAGCCGGGCGTCCGGCTGGTGGTCTGCGCGCCCAAGGTGCCATGCGGAGCGGCCACCCAGTCAGTCGCAAAATCCACCGGCACAACGCTGGCACCCGTCAGCGAAGAATCGTCGGTGACGGACGTCCTAGGCAAAGTCAGTTCAGGGGAAGCCGACGCCGGGCTGGTGTATGTCACCGACGTGAAGAGTGCCGGGGACAAGGTGAAGGGTATCGCCTTCCCGGAGTCCTCGAACGCCGTAAACACGTATCCGATCGTGGCCCTGCGTGCGAGCAAGAACAAGGATGCGGCAAAGGCATTCATCGCCATGGTGACCGGCAGCGAAGGCCGGCAGGTGCTGCAGTCCGCAGGCTTCGGGGTTCCGTAGATGGTTGTTGTTCATACGGCCGGAAGGTCGCGGACCGGCTACAGCGGCATTCCCGCGTGGGTGTTCGTCATCGCAGCGGTGGGTGCGGCTTTTGTGCTGCTCCCGCTCGCGGCGATGGTGGCGAGGGTCAATTGGGCGCAGTTCCTTCCCCTGATCACCTCCGAGGCGTCACTGGATGCGCTTTGGTTGAGTATCCGGACATCGGCGGCCAGCACCGTGTTGTGCGTTGTGCTCGGGGTGCCGATGGCGCTTGTCTTGGCGAGATCCGAGTTCCCGGGCCAGCGCCTGCTCCGGTCTTTGGCGCTTTTGCCGTTGGTGCTGCCACCTGTCGTGGGTGGTATTGCGCTGCTCTACACCTTTGGCCGGCAAGGGCTGCTGGGCCGCTACCTCGAGTTCGCCGGAATTCAGATCGCGTTCTCCACCACCGCCGTGGTCCTGGCGCAGACCTTTGTGGCGCTGCCGTTTCTGGTGGTCAGCTTGGAGGGTGCCGTCCGCACCGCAGGACACCGCTATGAGGCGGTCGCGGCTACCCTTGGCGCGCGGCCATCGACGGTGTTGCGACGGGTCACCCTTCCGCTTGTCCTGCCCGGGCTTGCCTCTGGGGCTGTGCTTTCCTTCGCCCGGAGCCTCGGAGAGTTTGGGGCTACGCTAACTTTCGCCGGAAGCCTGCAGGGGGTCACGCGGACACTTCCACTGGAGATTTATTTGCAACGGGAGACCGATGCTGATGCGGCCGTTGCCTTGTCATTAGTGCTGGTGGCGGTTGCCGTTGCGGTTATTGGGCTTAGTATCCGTTCCGGGATTGGTTCTGGCCGTCGGGACGGGGCGTTGGCGGCGTGAGCTTCGAGTTTTCAGCCCGCCTCGAGGAGCGGGCCTTTGACGTCTCATTAGAGCTGGCGCCAGGCGAGACGGTGGCGATATTGGGCCCCAACGGGGCCGGAAAATCGACGCTACTTTCCCTGATTGCCGGGCTGTTAAGGCCCGACGCCGGCAGGGCAGTCTTGGACGGGAAGGTGCTGTTCGACGTCGGCTCTGGCAGTTCGGATTGGAGGCCGCCGCATCGCCGGGGAACAGCATTGCTGGCGCAGGAGGCCCTGCTGTTTCCACACCTGAGTGTTGTGGACAACGTTGCGTTTGGTCCGCGCTCGGCGGGGAATTCACGGAAGTCATCCCGCGATGCGGCGCTGCACTGGTTGGGCGAGGTTGGCGCCGTCGAACTTGCTGAACGGCGCCCGGCGGAACTCTCGGGTGGGCAGGCGCAGCGCGTGGCGGTGGCGCGTGCCCTGGCAGCTGATCCGGAACTGTTGTTGCTGGACGAGCCTATGGCCGCCCTGGACGTCCATGCCGCGCCGATGCTGAGGAGCCTCTTTAAGCGGGTTCTGGCCGGGCGCCGCGCGCTGATCATTACGCACGGTGTGGTTGATGCACTGACCCTGGCGGACCGAGTGGTGGTCCTAGAGGAAGGTCGGATTGCGGAGGTGGGGCCAACGCGTCAGGTGCTGGAACAGCCGCGCAGTCACTTTGCCGCCGGGCTGGCGGGGCTGAACCTCCATACGGGCGTTGTGGTTTCGGATGGGCTCCGAGGTGCGGATGGCTTGCACGTTGCCGGGCATCTGGATCCCGAGGCGGTGCCGGGCCAGGCTGGCGTGGCAGTGTTTCCGCCGTCGGCCGTGTCCATCTTCCTTGAAGCGCCGCACGGTAGTCCTCGCAACGTTTTTCCTGCGGTTATTCACCACCTTGAACCCCATGGCGACCAGATCCGTGTGCGAGCGGGCGGCTTTATGGCCGACGTAACGCCCGCGGCGGTTGCAGACCTGGCCCTGGAGCCCGGGCTGAGGGCGTTCTTTGTGGTGAAGTCGGCCTCGGTGGCTGTATATCCGGCCTGACTGGCTGCCGACGTAACTGTAGGGTGAAGCTGTGCCTGAGCCAGAATCCAACGAATCCCCTTCCCGCGCTGTCCTTCGCGTTGCGTATGTCCCTGGTGTCACGCCCGGGAAGTGGATCAGGCGGTGGGAAGAGCGCATGCCAGGCGTCCCCCTCGAAGCGACATTGACCGACGAGGCGGAGCAGCTGGATGTTTTGCTCGACGGTTCGGCGGACATCAGCTTTGTACGGTTTCCCGTGGAACGTGAGGGCTTGCACGTCATTCCGCTTTACGAGGAGCAGCCTGCGGTGGCGGCTGCTAAAGGCCACGAGATCACTGTGTTCGAGGAAGTGGACCTGGCTGATTTGGCTGAGGAGACCTTCCTGGATGTCGCCGAGATGGGCGGTGCTGATATGGCCCTCCAAGTTGCGGCTTCGGGAGCTGGTTTGGTGGTGCTCCCCATGCCTGTGGCCAGGCACCTCAATAACAAGGACACTGTGGCTCGGCGGCTTCTCGGTGCGGAACCAACGCAGATCGGCGTCGCTTGGCTACAGGACGCCACCGACCACGTTATCGAGGAATTCATCGGAATCGTCCGTGGCCGCACGGCAAGAAGTTCCCGCCAGCCCTCGCAAGCAGCCAAGGCAGCGGGCTCTACAAAGAAGTCCGGGCAGGGCAATCCAGCTCAGGCAAAATCGGGCGCTAAAAAGTCCGGCAAATCCTCCGTGCCGCAGCGGTACGCGCCCAACCCAGACAAGGGCCGTGGCCGCGGATCCCGTAAGAAGGGGCGGCGTTAGAGACGACTTTGGGAGGTGTTGCCGGTATGGTCGGTAGCATCGTGAGGAACGTCCTCGGGTCTCGTGGAATTGGTGTGTGATGGCGCAAAGCAAGTGGCATGAGATTCTCGGGCTAACGTCAGCCGAAGAAAGAGAGAGTCGAAGGAGCAAGGACCTAGTCCGGCTTGTGGCGGTGATGCTGTTCGCAGTGGGAATTGCCAGCCTGCCTTGGGGCAATGCAGCCATCGGACTCATCATCGCCATGCTCGGCGCGACGACTTTCTGCGTGACCTTGCGCCATAAAACGCCGCAATAGCTGTCACGGTGGCTGCGGGCACCACGCTACTTCCGGTCCCTCAGCCACCGTGTTCAATGCGAGTTAGCTGGGCAGAATTGGGTTATGGAATCTCCTGGTGGCCCTCAAGTATTCGGGTTGAATCAACCTCCGTCATCTGACCCGCCGCCGAAGAGTTTTGAACACGCATTTCCATTCATGCCATCGCCTGACTTCAGCGAAGTTCTGCAGCGCTACGGACTGGAATTGGGGGACGGTGGAAGGTCGGTTATTCTTCGAACGTCGCGGCCGCTCAGCCAGAAGGATGCTTTCAAGAAGTTCTCAATTGTCTTAGCCCTGCTCGGCATTTATGAGGGAGTGGGCCTGATTGAACGTGCCGGTGACGGTTTGGAAGGTTTTTCCTCGCGCCCGTCGCAGGAAGAATATGACGAGCCCAGCTATCCGGAGGACGTCTCAGCCACGATTCGCCAGCTGGAGAACGCCAACGATCCCTACCAAATTCAGGCCTGCTTCACGCTGTCCCGGGGCCTGGCGCACGTCACTGATCCGGAAAGTGCCATCATCGAGTTCTTCCGGGTCATTGAGCTGTACATCAAACACTTGGCCTGGACCGAGGCACTGAATCCGGAGGCGGCAAACAACGTCCTGGTGTATAAGCTCATCCTTTCCAAGAGGGTCAAAGATGCCCTTAAAACCCGCAGAATTCTGCGCGCGGAGACAGTTGACTTGATCTACAAGTTGAAGGAAGTTCGGAACAAGTTCCTCAGTCATGGCGGCATCCGCCCTACGCTCAGTGAATTGTTCGGGGACCCTGAAAAGAATGGCGAGGTCCTTGAAAGTGCAGAATTCCGGTACGATCCAGATTTGCATTACGGCCCTGGCTTTTACGAACGCGTGCTAAATGACGTTTCCCTGCTCAGCGGCTTCATTTTCTCAAAGCTGCAGGGAACGGATCGGGTGGTCTTCGTCCGGCAGGGCGCGTGGGTCCAGGGCAGCCCGCAGGTTCACGACGTCCTCGCGGCTGAGCATGTGAGGTGGATTGGTCCGGGAGCGAGCCAGATCCCTGACTAATCCAGCAGATCGTGCGGGTTGCAGCCCCGGTACGTCGCAATAGCCGCTGGATCAATTACAGGGCAGTCAGCTGCTACTCCCCGTGGACTGACCGCTGCTTTTCTTCAGAAGCGTTCAGGTAGGCCAAAAGGAGCTCCCCGGCCTCTTCCGTGCGGCCAGCCTCCAAGGCGGTGCAGATGCGGTCGTTTTCCTCGAGCCAGCCGGAGTAGAACTTCGCATCCACCGTGGCTTTGTGGAAGAACAGCCGCATTTCGGCGAGCACCTGGGCCATGATCATGTCCAGGCGGTGGCTCTCGGCCAAGCCCACAATCGCGCGGTGGAAGTGCTGGTTGGCGCTGCCCAGCCCCTCGTTGTCCCCGGCTTCGGCAGCCTTCCGGCCCTCTTCGACAGCGGCACGCACAGCCGCAATGCGCTCAGGGCTTCCGCCGTTGCGAATGGAGCTGACCTCGATGGCGCGGCGCACGGTGTACACGTCATGGATATCGCCTGCACCCAGGCTCGCAATGAACACTCCGCGGTTCGGGTGACGGACCACCAGCCGTTCGCTGGCGAGTTCCGCGAAGGCCTCCCGGACCGTATTCCTGGAAACGCCCAGTTCTTCGGCAATGGTGGCCTCAGTCAGTTTCTCCCCAGGCAAGAGAGTGCCTTCCGCCAGTTGATACCTCAGCTCGGCGGCCACACGTGAGGCAACGGACGGCACTGCGACCCGGAACCGTGCAGCAGAGGCGGCGGGAGATGCAGCCGCTTCGCCGAAACTCCCCGCAACAGCGCGTACACCCGCGTCAGAACTGGCCATACCAATGAATTTACACGATCGACCCATTGTTGAAATGCTGAATCGTTGAACAATCTGGAGAATTGATGCATCCTAGAACAAGGACTTCAATGAGATGAGGATCACAAATGGCAAGCATCGACCTGAACAGCGACGTCGGAGAGTCGTTCGGACGCTGGACGCTCGGCGACGACGCCGCGATGTTCCGCTCCGTCTCCAGCGCCAATGTGGCCTGCGGTTTTCACGCCGGTGACCCCAGCGTTATCCGCAACACGAGCCGCCTGGCCGCGGAAGCCGGCGTCGTAATTGGGGCCCACGTCGGCTACCGCGATCTGGCCGGCTTTGGTCGCCGGTTCCTGGACGTCAGTCCCACGGAACTGGCCGACGACGTCGTCTACCAAATCGGAGCCCTGCAGGCACTGGCCGCAACCGTCGGCGCCAGCGTGCGATACGTGAAGCCGCACGGCGGCCTTTACAACGCAATCGTCCACCACACCGCCCAGGCCCAGGCGGTCGTCGACGCCGTCAAGTCAGTTGACCCGTCGCTCGCGATCCTGGGGCTCCCCGGCTCGGAAGTGCTCAGGCTGGCAGAGGCCGCAGGCCTGCGGCCCGTCCAGGAAGCCTTCGCGGACCGCGCTTACAACCCCGACGGCACGCTGGTGTCGCGCTCCCAGGCCGGAGCCGTGCTCCACCACACGGATGCCGTCGTCGAGCACGTGCTGCGCATGGCCACCGAATCTACGGTGCGCGCTATCGACGGCACCGTCCTGCCGCTGCACGCTGAAAGTATCTGCGTGCACGGCGACTCACCGGGGGCCGTGGCCATGGCTGCCGCCGTCCGGACCGCACTGGAAAAAACAGGAATCGGCATCAAGCCGTTTGCCTGATCGCACCCAAAGCCAGCCTCTAACCCCAACTATCGGAGGAACAAAATGTCCGCATCCGCACCGGCCAATAGGACAACGCCGTCCGCTGCCGGCAGGCCCCAGACCGGCGCCGTGAAGGCCTATATCGCCAGCCTCACAGGCACGTCCCTTGAGTACTACGACTTCGCCATCTATTCAGTGGCGTCCGCAGTCGTCTTCCCCAAGATCTTCTTCCCGTCCAGCGACGAGTTCGTCGGACTCCTTCTTTCCTTCTCCGCCTTTGCTGTGGGCTATCTTGCCCGGCCCATCGGCGGCGTGATCTTTGGCCGGCTTGGTGACCGAATCGGCCGCAAGAACGTCCTGGTGACCACCCTCCTGCTCATTGGTGTGGCAACGGTCCTGATTGGTGTGTTGCCTGACTATGTCAGCATCGGTGCCGCTGCCCCGCTGATCCTGGTCCTGCTGCGTCTGGCCCAAGGCATCGGTGTGGGCGGCGAGTGGGGCGGCGCGGTGCTGCTGTCCAGCGAATTCGGCGACCCCACCAAGCGCGGGCTTTGGTCCTCAGCTGCACAGATCGGCCCACCGGCCGGCAACCTCCTGGCTAACGGCGCCCTGGCCGTCCTGGCAGGCGCACTCAGCAACGAGGCCTTCCTCGCCTGGGGCTGGCGCGTCGCGTTCCTGTCCTCCGCCATTCTGGTGGTGTTCGGCCTCCTGATCCGCCTGAAGCTCGAAGAAACGCCTGTCTTCAAGGCCATCCAGGCGCACGGCGAACGCCCCAAGGCACCTATCGCCGAGGTATTCACCATGCAGCCCCGAGCGCTGGTGGCCGCCGCCCTGTCGCGCGTTTGCCCTGACGTCCTCTACGCCCTGTTCACCGTGTTCGTGGCCGTTTATGCCACTAAGGAACTCGGCATGACCACGGGGAACGTCCTGGCGGCCATTCTTATTGGCTCGGCCTTCCAGCTGTTCCTTATTCCGGCAGCCGGTGCCCTGACTGACCGTTTCAACCGCCGTTTGGTCTACGGCGTGGCCGCGGTGGGTACCGCCATCTGGATCCCGCTCTTCTTCCTGATGATCCAGAGCCGCTCCGTGGTCCTGCTGACCATCGGCGTGGTGGTTGGGCTGGCGTTCCACGCCTTTATGTACGGCCCGCAGGCAGCCTTCATCACGGAGCAGTTCCCGGCCCGTCTCCGCTACGCAGGCAGTTCCCTGGCCTACACCTTGGCTGGTGTGGTGGGCGGCGCAGTGGCACCGCTGATCTTCACTGCACTCTACGGCGCCACGGGCAACTGGTATCTGATCGCGGTCTACCTGTTGGCCGCAGCCGTTGTGACCGTCATTGGCATGCTGCTGGGCCGCGACCCCAAGCCGGAGGAAGAAGTAGCCCTCCTGCAGGACGCACACGCCTAAACGGGAGTCATGACTGTGCTCGACGTGTCCCCATCCATCACCTCGGCCGCCGCCGAACCGGTCAATCACCGTCCTGCAGGTGCCGTGTCCGTAAGGCCGGTTGGCAGCCGGGCCGTCCTGGCCGAGTTGCCGGGAATGCAGGAGGTCCTGGCCCTGCAGGCCCTCCTGCTCGAAAATCCGCTTCCAGGCCAGGTGGACGTCCTGGCAGCCGCCAAGACCGTACTGGTCACCGCCGAGTCACCCGCCGATGCCCGACGTATTGCCGCAGACTTTCCGGGATTGGATCTAGCGTCGGCGCATCAGGCGGAAGGCGGTCTCGTGGTGATTGACACCGTGTACGACGGCGAGGACCTCGCCGAAGTGGCCCGGCTGACCGGTCTCAGCGAGGATGGCGTGGTGGCCGCACACACCGGGCAAACGTGGACCGTGGCCTTCGCCGGATTCGCTCCCGGGTTCGGCTACATGGTGGGGGAGAACACCCGCTTGGAGGTGCCCCGGCGCAGTTCCCCGCGAACCGCGGTTCCCGCCGGATCGGTGGCCCTGGCTGGCAACTACTCGGCGGTTTACCCGCGGCAGTCGCCAGGCGGTTGGCAGCTCATAGGCCGAACAGCCGCGGGGATGTGGGACCTCGACCGGCCGCAGCCTGCGTTGGCACGCCCGGGCGACCGCGTCCAATACCGGGCGGTTCGGGAACTGGTGACACTGGGCTCCGGTTCCGCTGCGGCCGCTGGGGGCGATCCGACGGCGGAGGGCGGCACCACCGTCGAGCGTTCAGTGGGTGAGGGGAACGTCTTGGCTGCCGGGCTGCGGGTCGTGTCCCCCGGCTTGCAGAGCCTGATCCAGGACCTCGGCCGCCGCGGCTACGCCGCGCTGGGTGTTTCGGCCGCGGGAGCCCTTGATCGTGGATCCCTGCGCCGCGCCAACCGTCTGGTGGGGAACGCCGCCGGCGCCGCCGCCGTCGAAATAGTGGCAGGTGGCCTGCGCGTTCAGGCCGTTGGCGACCAGGTCCTGGCCGTCACGGGTGCGACGTCGGAACTCACCATCCTGCCGGCGTCGGGAGCCTCCAGTGCGGAACATGCCCCGCACGCCGGACCGAACGTAGGGGCTCGAACTGTCGCGATGGCAACGCCATTTGCGCTGCTGGACGGCGAGACTTTGGAGCTGGGTCCTCCGCAGAGCGGGTTTCGCAACTACCTCGGAATCCGCGGTGGCGTCGCTGTCGCTGCTCCGCTGGGAAGCCGCTCAACTGACACCATGTCCGGAATTGGCCCCGCACCGTTGGCGAAGGGACAGATTCTCCCCGCTGGCGTGGCCACCGTGTCCAACGTGGTGGGCAGTCCGGAGATCCAGCCGGAATACCCGGACACCGGCGTGACAGTGTTGGATTTCATCCCCGGCCCCAGGGCTGACTGGTTCGACGAAGCCGCGCTCGAATCCTTGTGCTCGCAGGACTGGCTTGTCACCCCGCAGTCCAACCGGGTTGGCATGCGCCTCGACGGAACGCCTCTCAAACGGAGTCGTGACGGCGAACTGCCCAGCGAGGGCACGGTGGCCGGAGCCATCCAGATGCCGCCCGCCGGCCTGCCAGTGCTATTCCTGGCCGACCATCCGATTACCGGCGGTTACCCGGTGATCGGTGTGCTTGTGGATGAACATCTGGACCTGGCTGCACAAGTGCCAATCGGCGGACGCATTCGCTTCCGCGCTGTGTCCCTTCCCGGCTCCTAAGCCGTCTCCGATCCCAATCCGCATCCAACCGGCCTGGCGCCTCCAGCCACGCCTGGTCCTCCTGCCGCGCCCAACTCCCCGCCTCCTCGAAGAAAGCCAGTAACTCAATGCGCAAGGTCCTCATTGCCAACCGCGGTGAAATCGCCGTCCGCGTCGCCCGCGCCTGCGACGACGCCCAGCTCGCCTCGGTGGCCGTTTATGCAGACATCGACGCCGACGCACTGCACGTCTTAGTCGCAGACGAGGCATACGCCCTGGGCGGCAACAGTCCAGCCGATACCTACCTGAACATCGAAAAGCTGCTCCGCGTCGCCAGTGAATCCGGAGCCGACGCGGTCCACCCGGGCTACGGATTCCTTTCGGAGAACGCCGACTTTGCCCAGGCAGTCTTGGACGCCGGACTCGCCTGGATCGGGCCTTCCCCGGAGACCATCCGTCAGTTGGGCAACAAAATTACTGCCCGTGAAATCGCAGTCCGTGCGGGTGCTCCGCTAGTCGCTGGCTCTGACGGACCCGTGGCTTCGGCGGCCGATGCCCGCGCCTTCGCAGAGGAGCACGGCCTGCCCATTGCCATCAAGGCAGCGTTTGGCGGTGGCGGTAGGGGATTGAAAGTGGTCCGGCGCCTCGACGAAGTGGAAGAAGCTTTTGATTCCGCGGTTCGCGAGGCTGTGGTGGCCTTCGGTCGTGGCGAGTGTTTCGTGGAGCAGTACCTGGACCGGCCCCGGCATGTGGAGGCTCAGGTTTTGGCCGACACCCATGGCAACGTGGTTGTTGTTGGAACCCGCGACTGTTCCCTTCAGCGTCGCCACCAAAAGTTGGTTGAGGAGGCGCCTGCACCCTTCCTCAATGCGGACCAAACCGCCAGGATCTACCAGGCAGCCAAGGATATTTGCCGCGAGGCCGGTTACGTTGGCGCCGGGACTGTTGAATTTCTGGTGTCCGCGGACGGCGCAGTGGCGTTCCTCGAGGTCAACACCCGGCTTCAGGTGGAGCACCCTGTCACCGAGGAAACTACTGGGATCGACCTGGTCCAGGAACAGTTCCGCATTGCTGCCGGCCGCCCGCTCAGCGTTCTGGATGACCCGAAACCGCGCAGCCACGCCTTTGAGTTCCGCCTCAACGCAGAAGACGTTGGCCGCGGTTTCTTGCCGTCACCGGGCACGGTCACTGCTTTTGCCGGACCCACCGGCCCTGGCATCCGCCTGGACACCGGCGTGCGCTCCGGTTCCCTGGTCCCGCCGCAGTTCGATTCACTCGTTGCCAAACTGATCGTCGCAGGGGCCAACCGTCAACAGGCCCTTCGGCGCGCCCGCCGGGCCCTTGCTGAGATGGAAATAGCGGGCGTTGCCACCGTCCTGCCGTTCCACCGAGCGGTGCTGAACGCCGCGGACTTCACCTCAGAATCCGCATTGGCCGTCCACACGCGTTGGATCGAGACGGACTTCGCTGCCAACATTCCGGCCGACCCGGCCTACAGCCACACCGCCCCCGACGGCGCCCGGCGCACCATTAGCGTCGACGTCGACGGCAAGCGGCTCGCGGTCGGACTTCCGGCAGCCTTGCTGGACGCCTGGGTGAGTGGCGCCGCGGCGCTGCCTGCCGGCGTCGGCCTTGGAAGACTCGACGACGGCGGCAGCGCTCCTGGTACCACCGGCGCGGACGACGCCGAACTGCGCTCCCAGATGTCCGGAACCGTGGTCAAGTGGCTGGTGGAGCCGGGCGCCGAGGTTGCGGAAGGTGATCCTGTGGTGGTTCTGGAGGCCATGAAGATGGAAACCCAGGTGTCGGCGCACCGCTCCGGGACTCTTGAAGACATCACTCACGGTCCAGGCGGCATAGTAACCGTGGGGGCTGTGTTGGCGCGGATTGCCTGAGCATCGGTGCGGCAGCCTGCGTCAGTAGAGCGATCTGCACGCACACTCCAATCGCCGTCCACACGGTACGTCGCCACGGTCTGGCCGTTCAGTTCCAGTTCCGTTCGGTCCACCGTGGCGAAGTGGGCCACAGCGCCGTGCGAACAGAACCATCGCCGTGAGCACGCCTATCCCGACGCCGATGGCCAGATTGTGCGTCGCGACCACAACAGCGACGGTGGCCAGCATAACTGCCGTCTCCGACTTAGGCATCCGGCGCAACGTGGCGGGTGAGATCGAGTGCCATTCGAAGGTGATGCAGGAGACGTAGATCATGACCGCCACCAGTACCGCCATGGGGATCTTGCCCACAATGTCACCGAGCACCACAACCAGTACCAGCAGGAAGGCCCCGGCAAGGAAAGTCGAAAGCCTTGTCCTCGCGCCTGAGCCCTTGACGTTGATCATTGTTTGGCCAATGACGGCGCATCCGCCGAGCCCGCCTAGGAAACCGGTGACACTATTGGCGGTTCCCTGGCCCACGGAAACCCTCGTCTTGTTGGAGCGCGTGTCCGTGATGTCGTCCACGAGCTTGGCCGTCATCAGCGATTCCAACAATCCGACGAGGGCCATGGACAGTGCGAACGGGGCAATGATCTGGAACGTTTCCCAGGTGAGGGGAACTTGGGGAAGGAAGACACCGGGGAGGCTGTTCGGCAGATCGCCCTTGTCGCTGACGGTCGGCACGTCCAGGCCTGCAATGCTGCTCACCATGGTGACGGCGATGATCGCCACAAGCGGCGCCGGCACCGCCGTCGTGAATTTGGGGAGGCCGACGACGATAACCAAGCCCATCGCGGTGAGGGCATAAACCAGCCACGGAACGCCGATGAGTTCCGGCAACTGCGCCATAAACACCAGGATGGCAAGGGCGTTAACGAAGCCGACCATAACGGAGCGTGGAATGAACCGCATCAGCCGGGCGACGCCCAGGGCGGCCAGCAGGATCTGGAAGACACCGGCCAGGATGATGGTGGCGATTAGGTAGTCGAGGCCGTGGTCCCGCATGACCGGAGCGATAACCAGCGCCACCGCGCCAGTGGCTGCGGAGATCATGGCTGGGCGCCCGCCAACCAAGGCAGTGACGATGCCCATGGTGAAGGAGGCGAACAGGCCGATTCGGGGATCGACGCCGGCGATCACGGAGAACGCGATGGCTTCCGGGATGAGGGCCAGAGCCACCACAAGGGCGCCCAGAACCTCTGTCTTGAGCCGCCGCGGTGATCGCAGGGTGTTGCGGACTGACTGCAGCTGCTCGGGCGTCACGGTTCCTTTATGCATTCGTCTGGAGGTACCGCTCGATCTGCTTCAAACGGCGCTGGAGGCTGTCGCGCCGCGGGTGCGGAACGACGTCGGGGGCCTCGGCGGTGAGGTCGATGTGGGCGGTGCCGTACTGCCAGAGCAAAAGGTCGTCCAAGAGACGGTCTGGCCCGGGTGAGTAACGGTGGTCCAGCGCCTGGCGGACCTCCGTGATCCGATTGGCGCTCAGCAGGGCAGCAAGTTCGACTGTTTGCTTGAGTCCGTGTGCAGCGAGGAGTTCAGCCGCCCAGCCCCAGTCATCATCAACTTTACGGTCTACGTGGGGGAGGAGCGTTCGCCAAACGTCGCGGATGCGGTTTGGCGTGAGTGGCGTGGCTCCCTCGCCCTCGGTGTCCCAATAGCTGCGGACTTCCTCATAACGCTCGTGCAGGTCCGCAAAGGCGCCCTCCACCGTTTCGAGCATGGCGGCCGTCGCGGTGAATTGCCTGTCGAAGTGCGGGGTCCAAGCGCGGGGGTCCTTGGCCTTAAAGCGGATGTCGTGCTCAATCTCGCTCCAGGCGTGGGCGAACACCGTGCGGATTTGGCATTCGAAGAAGTAGCTCCCATTTGCGGGGAGTTCCGGATTGAAGACCTTTTGGTATTCCTTGACGGTCTCATTCTGGATGGTTCGCAGGATTAGGTGGCGGCTGGAGTAACCGTACGTGCCGGACTCGATGGAGCCGATGTCCTTTTCCCGGTCGCCGCGGCAGTCGAACAATTGCCTTTGGCGCTTGATCAGGTTCGCGACGGCGGCATTCTCCGCCGGAAGCTTGGTGATAACGCGCACGCCCACCATGTCATTGAGCGTGCGGAAGGGGTCCGGGAACTTGAGGACCCGCGGCCCGCCCGGCTCAAGGGGTTCTTCGGTCCGCGAGATCTTCTCCCGGAACGACTCCACCGTTTTTGTCCGGCCGGTCACGAAGAGCGGGACGGTGTCAGTGTCCTTCAGCATGTCCCGGAGGGTCAGCAGTACATCCCGGGTCACGAGCTTTAGGGCTGGCCTGACGCGCTCGTAGAGATCCACATTCGCCTGCACGGATTCGCGCAGTTCGGGGTCCAAGCTGTCCCAGTTACTAGCCATGAATCCAGCTTACGGCGGGGCACTGACAGAAGCCGGGACGGCTGCATTGGTTGTGGATCCCGGGCGTTGGGGTTCAGGCCCGGGCGGCGAGCACCTGTTCGCGGAGGATGTCGGCATGCCCGCAATGCTGGGCGAGCTCCCGGAGCATGTGAAGGTAGACCCACCTCAGGGGCAGCGGACCGCGCCGGTTTCCTTTCACGACGTCGGACAGCCCAAGGGGAGCGGTCCGACGTCGAGATTCTTCGCACGCCAGGCGGTAGGCCGCCTGGATGCCGGCAATCGTGTCGCCTTCATCCAGGACGAATGACTCGTCCGGCGTGGCGGGAATGCCAATGTCCTCTCGCGTTCGGCACGTAATCGCTTCGTCGAACCAGACTTTCTCAACGAAGGTTGCGTGCTTCACCAAGCCCAGGAGGGTTGTCCGGGACGGAACCAGCGAAGCCCGCGCCTCCTGCTCAGTAAGCCCGTCGAGGCAGTCGTGAAGGGCGGCTCGGTGCTCATCGAGGAACACATCGAATTGGGCGCGTAGCTCGTCGGTGAAGGTGGCTGCATCCATGGTGGGAAGGCTGCTCATGGAACCCGAGTATAGACAGTGCGCCCCTGGACCAACTCCGTACTAGTTGTCCAAAAAGGCCTGAACCGCTGCGGTGAACTCGTTCGGACTGCCGGAGTGGATCAGGTGCCCGGCGTCGATGGTCACCAGGCTGCCGCGCTGCATAATCGACACCAGCTCGTCCAGGTGTTGCTGCGGGATGGGGCTCGCCGGGCCTCCGCCGATCACCAGGGTGGCTGCCTTGATACTGCCCATCAGCGTTGGCCAGTACGGGTCCGGACTGTCGATTTCAGGACGCACCTGTTCCACGACGGCCCAGTCGAAGTCCAGTTCTCCTTCAGGCCGGGCCGGCGTGGCAGGAGGGCGCGAATGGGGAACTCCGACGTCCTCGAGGACGAGCCGCCGAACTGGCGCATTGGCTGCCACTAGGCAGGCCACCAGGCCACCGAGCGAATGACCCACAAGATCAACCTCACCCAATTCCAAGGAGCCAAGCAAGCCTAGGATGTCCCGGGCCATCAGCTCGAGGGAATATACCCCTGGCCAGTCGCTGGCTCCGTGGCCGCGCAGATCGACAGCGATTACGGTCCGTTTGCTGCACAGGCGGGAAGCCACTAAATCCCAGTCCGCTGCCGTCTCTCCGGTGGCGTGCAGCAACAGCAGGGGCGGCGATGCCGGATCAGATGAAACCTGATCAGACAAGCAAGGCCACCACCGCATCGATAGGCTCACTTCACCGACAGCGAGGCTCTTAATTTCAGGTACACCACCAATTTCAGGCATGTGACCATCGTGATGACGTGAGGTACATCTGCACAACAGCGGCAGTCCGGCCACGCCAACTGGGCATCGCTTTCTCCGGACCGGTCGGTGGCACGGTATAGGCTCGGTAGGGAGGAGGCGTAATGAAGCGGCATAAGTATTTCTATGGTGACCATCCCAGCCAGTGGGGCGAGCTGTTCATCCCGGAACCAGCCGCCAACGGATCTCGTGCTACCCGCCCACAGGGTGTCGTCGTCGTAATTCACGGTGGGTATTGGCGATCGCAATATGGCGCTGAGCTCGGTGAACCCCTCGCCAGGGACTTGGCAGCGCACGGCATGATCGCCTGGAACCTCGAATATCGCCGCGCCGGCAATGGCGGTGGTTGGCCCCAGACTTTTGAGGACGTCCTGGCTGGCATCGACCATCTTCGTGAAGTGGCTCCGGACCACAACCTCAATCTGGACAAAGTGGTGGCGCTAGGGCATTCGGCCGGTGGCCACCTCGCTGTTTGGGCGGCGGGCCGTTCCAAGCTGTCCCAAATCAGTGCGGCCGACGCCGACCGGCAGATGCACCGGAACGACGACGGCAAGGCCGTCCAGATAACCGGCGTCGTGAGCCAGTCGGGCGTTCTCAGCCTGGCGCAGGCCGAGAAGCTCAACCTAAGCAACGGTGCGGTCTTCAACCTCATGGGCGGCTCATCCGAGCGGTACCCGCAGCGGCACAAGTACGCCGACCCCATGAACCTGCTGCCACTGCCTGTGCCGGTATATGTGGTGCACGGGACTGAGGATCGGGACGTGCCGATGAGCCTCTCCGAGACGTTCGTCCATACGGCCAATCGACAAGGTGGCCAAGCCCATCTGCTCAAGGTCCCCGGAGACCATTTTGCCCTGATCGACCCCCGCGCCACGGCTTATAAAAAGTGCCGGGAGATTGTGTTGAGCCTGCTCGCTTAGGGGGCGTCCCGCGGGCAAAAGAACCTGACTTCAGGGGTCGCCGCGAGCCGGTGAGCGTGGCACAGTTGGTGCATGCTCACAGTGATTGGTGAAGGCCTGGTCGACGTCGTCCAACGCTCCACGGGCATCGAGGCCCACGTGGGCGGCAGCCCGCTCAACGTGGCAGTCGGACTGGCGCGGCTTGATCACGCGGTGCAGTTCATCGGGCGCTATGGGCGCGACCCATACGGCGATTCCGTAGCTGCGCACCTACGGTCCAGTTCAGTTCTGGTGCCACTGCCGCCGGACGACAAGCCAACCAGCGTGGCCACCGCCCTTATTAACGACGACGGCGCCGCCACCTACACGTTCGACCTCCTGTGGGAGCTCCCCGGGCTGAAGGATCGTTTGCCCTTTATGCTTCAGGGAGCCACGCTCCTGCACACCGGTTCCATCGCGACGATGCTGGAGCCGGGCGCGGATACGGTGCTCGCCGCCGTCGAACACGCCCACCCAAGCGCCACCGTCAGCTTCGACCCCAACTGCCGGCCCACCATCATTACTGACCGTGACTATGCCCGGCGGCAGACGGAGAGATTCGTGAAGCTGGCCGACGTTGTCAAGGCATCCGATGAGGACCTCGCCTGGCTGTATCCCGGCGTTGATGTTTTGGAATCGGCCCGCCGCTGGTTCGCCATCGGAGGGCCCGACGACGGCCCGGCAGTGGTGGTGGTGACGCGCGGATCCGAGGGACCTTGGGGAATTACCGCTGCCGGCGAGGCTCATGTTCCCGCTCCCAAGGTGGCCGTGGCCGATACTGTAGGGGCTGGGGATTCCTTTATGGCGGGGTTGCTGTCCGGGCTGGTGGACCGGGGTCTGGTAGGTGGCCAATACAGGCATTCGCTCAGGTCCATGCCGGCCGAAGTTCTTGAGGCGCTGTTACGGCACGCGGCTCGGGCGGCAGCCATCACGGTCTCCAGGCCTGGCGCCAATCCGCCCACCCGCGCCGAAATGAACGGCGATTCCTTGACGTTGGATGCGGGCCTACCGCAGCCGGATTATTCGGGAGAGAGGTAATTGAGATGTCCGGTGATCCATTCGCTTCGTTGCACGGCGGAGCAACTTTGTCAGTCAGCAGCAGTTCCTTCACCGATGGTTCGACGCTGCCGCTGGAGCAGTGCAGTGGCCGCATGGGCGTTCACGGTGGGCGGGACATTTCCCCGCAGTTGAGTTGGTCGGGCGCGCCGCAGGGGACGCTCAGTTATGCCATTTCAGTGCACGACCCGGACGCGCCGGGTGCCGGCGGGTTCTGGCATTGGGCCGCGGTGGACATTCCGGCGTCGGTTACTTCACTGTCCTCTGGTGCCGGGGCCGAGGATGGCGCGTCCCTGCCGTCGGGCGCCAAGCAACTCAAGAACGACGGCGATTCCGTCGGCTATCTGGGTGCGGCACCTCCGCGGGGACATGGGCTGCATCATTACATTGTGCGGGTGCACGCTCTGGACGTGGAGCACTTGAACCTGCCATCCGGTGCCCACGCGAACAAGTTGCCGCAGGCGTTGAAGGGGCATGTTCTGGCGACCGGCAGGGTGACGGGGACGTTCAGTCGGTAGGACTCATCCGCGCTAGGGTGGCCGCGCAAATCACCGCCTCGGCCAGTGTTGCCCGCAAGCTACCCGATGCGGCAACAGTCAACGGGCCACCGCCGACCGACGTCCCTGTCTTGCCTTAAATATCGACAGATGTAAATATTTACGTGTGTCTATGTCCTTGGAGTTAACACCTGTCCAGACGGTGGCGTGCTGCTCGCCGCTGTCCCGGGAGCCCTTGTCGGAGACAGAGGCCGAGGGGATCGCACCGCTGCTGAAAGCTTTGGGCGATCCTGTGCGGCTGCGGCTGATGTCCCTGGTGGCCTCGCACGAGGGCGGAGAGGCCTGTGTCTGCGACCTGAACGATGCCTTCGAGCTGTCCCAGCCCACGATCAGCCACCATCTGAAAATCCTGCACGAGGCCGGGCTGCTGGAGCGGAGCAAGCGCGGTGTCTGGGTGTACTACCGTGCCCAAACCGATGCCCTGAAGGACCTTGGCGCGCTGATCGGTGGACAGGGCCGGTGAGTGGGTTGATTCGGCGGGCCGCGGCGGAGTTCGTTGGCACCGCTTTCCTTGTCATGGCCGTGGTCGGCTCCGGTGTCATGGCCTCCCGACTGTCCCCGAACGATGTCGGCCTGCAGTTGCTGCAGAACAGCATCGCCACCGGCGCCGTGCTGGTGGCTCTGATCGTGGCCCTGCAGCCGGTCTCGGCATCTTTCAACCCGGTGGTGACGCTGGTTGAGCGGGCGCTGGGGCTGGTGGACATCCGCACCGCGGCGGCTCTGGTTGTCGCCCAGTTCGCGGGAGGCCTGGCCGGGACCGTGCTGGCGAACCTGATGTTCAACCTGAACGCCGTGACCCTCTCAACGCATGAGCGTACCGGGACGGGGCTGTGGCTTGGCGAAGTCATTGCGACCATCGGGTTGCTTTTGGTCATCTTCGGCACCGTCCGCTCGGGCGGGGCCGGACGGGTCGCTTTCGCCGTGGGCGGTTACATCGCCGCGGCGTACTGGTTCACGAGCTCCACCAGCTTCGCCAACCCGGCGGTGACCGTTGCCAGGACCATCACCGACACCTTCGCCGGGATCGCCCCGTCCTCCGCGCCGGCGTTCATCCTTGCCCAGTTGCTGGGCGGCGCCGCCGGGTTTGTCCTCATCCGATACCTCTTCCCAGCTGTTGTTGTTCCTGCCGCCGCCGATGGGTCGGCGGCCGATCGAAAGGTCCTCTCATGAGCGACAAGCCCTCCGTACTCTTCGTCTGCGTCCACAACGCCGGACGCTCCCAGATGGCAGCCGCCTTCCTCACCACCCTCTCCAAGGGAAACATCGAGGTCCGTTCCGCCGGGTCCCAGCCCGCTGACAGGGTCAACCCTGCCGCCATGGAGGCCATGGCCGAGGTCGGCATCGACATCGCCGCCGAGATCCCCAAAATCCTCACCACCGAGGCGGTGAAGGATTCGGACGTCGTGATCACCATGGGCTGCGGCGACGAATGCCCCTACTTCCCCGGCAAACGCTACGAGGACTGGGTCCTGGAAGACCCGGCAGGCAAAGGCGTCGAGTCAGTCCGCCCGATCCGCGATGAAATCAAGACTCGCGTGGAAGCACTGATCGAGTCCCTGATCACCCCCGCCAGATAACCCGCGCCGTCCTCAGACAGGTACAGAATCCCGTGAGCACTGACGTAAGCACCGAACAACTGATCATCATAGGCTCCGGCCCCGCCGGGTATACCGCGGCGATCTACGCCGCCCGGGCGGGCCTGAAGCCCCTGGTCCTGGCGGGCGCGGTCACCGCGGGTGGGGCGCTGATGAACACCACCGAGGTGGAAAATTTCCCCGGCTTCCCCGCCTCCGCACCGGAGAAACCCGGCGCCAGAACGCCACCGGCATCTTCGTCGCCATCGGCCACGTCCCGCGCACCGAACTGGTAGCCGGCCAGGTCGAGCTGGACGATGAGGGCTACATCAAGGTCCAAGCACCCACCACGGTCACCAACCTGCCCGGAGTGTTCGCCTGCGGCGACGCCGTCGACCACCGCTACCGGCAGGCGATCACCGCCGCCGGGACCGGCTGCGCCGCAGCGCTGGACGCCGAACGCTACCTCGCGGCCCTGCAGGACGCGGACAGCATCGCCACCGCGCTGGTGGAGGAATCCACCCACGCCTAACTGCCATCAGGGAGGGGGTGAAAAGGATGACAACGGGAAACACCGACTGGGACTGCTCCGACGAAGATTGCTGCACCGGCCAGGAATGCTGCTGAACTCCGCCGACGCATTTTGCCGGCCCCCACAAGGGACCGGCAGGCCCACATAACAACCCGCCACAGGTACGGATTGAAAGAGGACAGCATGGATTCGAGGAAGAACCTCCCGGTGGCCGTGATCGGGGCCGGACCCGTCGGACTGGCCGCCGCCGCGCACCTGCTCGAACAAGGCCTCGAACCGGTCATCTTCGAAGCCGGCCCTACCGTGGGGGCAGCGATCGAGCAGTGGCGGCACATCCGGCTGTTCTCCCCGTGGCGCTTCAACCTGGACCCCGCCGCCGTCCGGCTCCTGGAAGCCGGCGGCTGGGAAGCACCCCGCCCCACAGCGCTGCCCTGGGGCGGGGAACTCATCGACGACTATCTGGCTCCGCTGGCCGCATTGCCTGCCATCCGATCCCGGCTCCAGACCGGATCCCGTGTCACCGCTGTGACACGGCAGGGCCTGGACAAAACCCATGTCCGGGATCGGGACACCACTCCGTTTACCGTCCGCGTCCAGCATGAGGACGGCGAAGTCCGTGACCACACCGTGGCAGCTGTCATTGATGCCTCCGGCACCTGGTCCCAGCGCAACCCGCTGGGCACCTCGGGGCTCCCTGCCCTCGGTGAAGACGGCGCGGCGGAGCGGATTTCCTCGCCGCTGCCGGACGTCACCGGCCTTGATCGTGCCGCCTTCGCCGGACGCCGTGTTCTGGTGGTCGGGGCCGGGCACTCGGCCGCGAACTCGCTCATCAGCCTGGCCAGCCTTGCCAGGGAAGAGTCCGACACCCGGATCCTCTGGGCCGTCCGGGGAGCATCCGGGCAGAAGGCCTACGGCGGCGGCGAGGCGGACGGGCTCCCCGCCCGCGGGCAGCTCGGTTCCCGCCTGCGCCGACTCGTCGAAGCGGGCACCATCGAACTGCACACCGGCTTTGGCATCAGCTCCCTGAAAACCCTGAACTCCCACGTGAGAGTCGAAGCAGTTGATGGCCGCACGCTGGAGGCGGACGTCATAGTGCCCTGCACAGGATTCCGCCCGGACCTTGACATACTGCGCGAGGTGCGGCTCGAACTGGACCCCGCCGTCGAGGCACCCGTGCAGCTTGGACCCTTGATTGACCCGGAATTCCACTCCTGCGGCACCGTTCCCCCGCACGGGGCGAAACTTCTGGCCCACCCGGAGAAAGACTTCTACATCGTGGGCATGAAGTCATACGGCCGCGCCCCCACGTTCCTGCTCGCCACCGGCTACGAACAGGTCCGCTCCGTTGCCGCGGCCCTGGCCGGCGATCACCATTCCGCCGACACCGTGCAGCTGGAACTGCCCGCAACCGGAGTCTGCTCCATCGACACCGCAACCGGCCGCGATTTCCCCGCACCGGACGACGTCGACATCGAGGGCCGGTGCTGCGGCACGCCGGAACCTGTCCTCATCGGTATCCCCACCGGACTGGCCCACGGCCGCTCCGACAGCAATTGAATACAGCCAGAACTGAATAACCATCAGTCCGTCATCCACGAAATTGGAGTGCTGTCATGACTGAAAACCAAGAAACCAGCCTGGGCCTGCAGGACAACACCGAGGTCCTGCAACGCATCAGCGAACGCCTCACCGAACGGTTCACCGGTGTCTTCGCCGCCGAAACCATTGAACGCTACGTCTTTGAGTCCTACACCGCCCTGGCCCGCACCGCGAAAATCACCACCCACCTGCCCGCCACCACCGAACACTTCGTCACCGACCGGCTCAACGCCCTGGCCAAATCCAAAGGCGCCATCGACACCGACGTCCCCGAAGTATTGTTCGTCTGCGTCCAAAACGCCGGCCGCTCCCAGATGGCCGCCGCCCTGCTCACAGTCGAGGCCAAGGGACGCATCACCGTCCGGTCTGCCGGATCCCAACCGGCGGCTGAACTGGACCCCGCCGTCGTAACCGCCATGTCCGAAATGGGACTGGACCTCACCCGGAACTACCCCAAACCCCTCACCGACGACGTTGTCCGGGCCTCTGACGTGGTGATCACAATGGGCTGCGGCGACTCCTGCCCGATCTACCCCGGCAAACGCTACGAGGACTGGGAACTGCCGGAGCCCGCTAATCAGCCCCTCGAAACGCTCTCAACGCGGCATCGAAGGCATGGAACGCATGCGACTCGTCCGCGACGACATCAAGGACAGGGTCACCAAGCTCTACGCAGAATTGAGCTCGGGCGCCTCGATCTGATTCCTTTGGCGCTCAGAGTCCACAACCCGAAACGGACACTATCGACCAAAGAAAGGACCCTGCTGCCACCGCAGCAGGGTCCTTTTGGCGCATCTGCCCGGTCCATTCGGTGGAAAGCTACTTGGAGGTCCACCAGCAGCCGACACACTGTATTGAGTGCAACCATGCTCACCTAGAAGGCTTGAGATGCGAGCATGTCGCGTAGCGTCGTGAGTGGCGTGTGAATAAGGAGATCGAACTTGACGTCAATTGATGACACACGCGGAACGTTATCCGCGCTTGATGCGAGCGAGGAACATAAGCGCCGCGTCCAGAAGCGCACGCTCACCGTTGTGGTGCTCAGCCAGGTACTCGGCGGTGCGGGCTTGGCGGCGGGAATTTCGGTTGGAGCACTCCTGGCGCAGGAGATGCTGGGCAACGACGGCCTGTCAGGTTCGCCTACCGCACTGTTCACGCTCGGGTCAGCCCTGACCGCTTTCCTTGTGGGTCGTTTCACCCAACGCTGGGGCCGCCGCATCGGCCTTGGAGTTGGGTTCGCCGCGGGCGGACTGGGCGCGATCGGGGTAGTAATTGCCGCAGTGACGGGCGCAGTTGCCCTGTTGTTGGTTTCGCTGTTCGTGTACGGCGCTGGCACGGCAAGCAATCTCCAGGCCCGCTACGCAGGGACTGACCTGGCCGCTCCTTCGCAGCGTGGCAAGGCCGTAAGCGTCGCGATGGTCTCGACGACGTTGGGCGCCGTGGCCGGTCCCAACCTCATCACACCCCTCGGCCAATTCGCCGCGAGCATCGGCATCCCGCCTCTTGCCGGACCGTTCCTGCTGGCAGCCGTCGCCTACCTGGCTGCTGGAACTACTCTGTTTGCGCTCCTGCGCCCTGACCCGTTCTTGTTGGCGCGAAAGATCAACGCTGCCGCTAAACAGGCTGACCACGGAGTGCGGGACACCCCCGGCGTTCCGAGGCCGGGCGTGGGCGCCTATGCAGGCGCTGCGGTCATGATCCTCACGCAGATCGCCATGGTCGCGATCATGACCATGACTCCGATCCACATGCGGGCACACCATCAGGGTCTGGACGCCGTAGGACTTGTTATTGGCCTGCATGTTGCCGCGATGTACCTTCCGTCACTGCTGACAGGTGCGCTGGTGGACAAGGTCGGTCGGGCGCCCATGGCCGTCGCGTCAGGCCTTACTCTGCTTGCAGCCGGTGTGGTGGCGGCATTTGCTCCCGGCGACTCGCTCGGGACGCTGATCCTCGCCCTCGTGCTGCTTGGCCTGGGCTGGAATTTTGGACTTATTTCGGGAACGGCCTTGGTTGTGGACGCTACAGTGCCGGAAAACCGTCCGCGAATTCAAGGCACCATCGACGTCCTCATCGCCCTCGCCGGCGCCGGCGGAGGTGCCATGTCCGGCGTCGTTATGGCGTCCACAAGCTACGCCACACTGTCCATGGCCGGCGGATTCCTGTCCCTGCTGCTGATCCCAGTGCTGCTTTGGGCCCGCCGTAGCGCCAAAAAAGCCCAAACAGCCTAAACGGCCACGTGAATCCCCAGGGGAATTAGGACCAGTCCACTACGCCGATTGCCTGCAGGGCATCCCTGACCAGTGCCCGCCCCGCCCAGTCGAGGGCTCGCAGGGGCTGGGGCAGGTTGGGCGACCCGGTCAATCCGAGTTCTTCAGCCATGGTAGCGACCACGCGCAAGCTTCCATGGGTTCGGAAGAGCGCCCAAACCGGCTCGAGTAGGGCCGACTGCCGCGCGGCCCCCTCAATGTCTCCGCGGGAGAAGGCGCGACTTATCGCCAGGCACGGTTTGGGCAGGAGTCCGGCGAGGACGCTATACCAGGCGTCGCAGCCAGCGTTGAGTCCATCCACGGCTGCGGCGTCGCCGCTGACGCCAATGGTGACTGACGACGGAATTCCGGACCTCAGCCCGTCAACCCGTGCCCGTGCCGCGTCAGAATCGGAAGGCACAGGCGGGATTTTGATCGACGCAACGTGCGGCAAATGGGCAATACGGGCGTGCAGTTCGTCGCTGAATTGGAAGTGCGTGGTGGCTGGGTTGTCATAGACACAGAGCGGCACGGAGAGCTCACGCGTGACGTCCTGGTATAGCCCGAACACTTCGTCTTCGGTAAGCGATTGATAGGAAACAGGTGCCAGCAGCACTCCGGCAGCGCCCGCGTTTTGGGCATCCGCAGCCAAGGCCAGTACTTGCTTGGTTCGGAGCGCACCAATCCCGACGATGACAGGAACATTGCCCGCATGCTGCACGGCGATCCGCGCTACGCGGGCACGTTCCGCCTGAGTGAGGTAGGCATAGCTGCCCGTGGAGCCGAGCGCGCCGATCGAGTCCACGCCAGCCGAGGCGAGCCGACTCACCAACCTCGCGAACGCGGCTTCGTCGATGCCATCTTCGTCCATGGGCGTCAGCGGAAAGGCGCTGAGTCTTGTGAAAGTGGGCGGCTTGGTGGTGGAAGCTGGCATGCAATAGATGTTACGGACCGAGCATGGATAAAAGCTTGATGGCGGGATGTCGCCTTCGCGGCGAGCTGCACCGTCGTCGGGCCTCCCAAGGACAGCCCGACGGCGCCCGGCAGCGCCCGCGGGTCGGCTGCCACGTCAGGCGGCCGTCAGGTCAGGTGGCTCTCATGTCAGGCGGCCGCCACGTCGGGCTGCCCTCACGTCAGGCGGCTCCCGGCAGCTCCCGCGGGTCGGCCATCAGCCCGCCGAGTAAACTGACATGATGCGGCTGGTAGCGAGCGACATCGACGGCACGATCCTTGGACACGACGGCAAGATCAGTGAGCGGACCATCCGCGCCTTCGACGCCTGCCGTGCTGCCGGCGTCGAACTTGTCTTCGTCACGGGCCGCCCGCCGCGCTGGCTGTACCCGCTGGAGGAGCAGCTCGGCCATAGCGGAACGGTAATTTGTTCCAACGGCGCCGTGGTGTGGGACTTGGAGACCAACCGCCCACTTTCCGCACAGGGCATTAGCAAAGACGACGTCCTGGAAGCTCGCCGCATCATCAAGGAGCTCCGCCCGGACGCCCTCTTCGCTGCCGAAACCCTCAGTGGCTTCCACCTCGAGCCCGGCTTCATCGAAAACGAAACCAGCGAGTTGTTGCAGGAGTTTGTCCCTGCTCCGCTGGCCGAGACGCTTACAGAGGATGACGCCGTCGTGAAGTTCCTGGCCGTGACCCGGCGCGGCACGGCGGACGAATTCCTGGCCCAGGTGCGCCCCGCCGTCGCGCATCTTGTGGCAACCACGCATTCGGCGCCGCGCGACGCCCTGCTGGAGATGTCCGTCCCGGGCGTCAATAAGGCGGTCACGCTGGCCCGCTATGCCGCGTCGCTGGGCATCGACGCCAAGGACGTTGTGGCGTTTGGTGACATGCCCAACGACGTCGAGATGCTGCGCTGGGCTGGAGACGGTTACGCGATGGCCAGCGGCCATCCCGCAGCGATTCACGCGGCAGGCCAGCAGGCACCGCACTTCGACGACGACGGTGTGGCCCAGATCCTCGAGGCCAAATTGGCGGCCATGGGTGGAGCGGGGACTGAAGATCATTTGGCAGGCGCCAACTAACTGCGGTCCAACTGACACCAATCTCACAGCCGGCATCCAACCGGCGTTAATCTCTGCTCCCTAATCTGAAAGCGTCATAACCAGCACGTGACCATTAGGGGGAGCCATGGCCCGCAAAAGGTCAGCTTTGAACTCCGAGATCCCCACCCAGGAGCAACCCGCGCCGGAGGAATGGAAGAGCCTCCGCAAGGGCGACCGGGTTACCCTGCGCCTCAACCCGGGTTTTGAGACCGGCGGGCACGTGGACGCCGTCACCCACGACTACACAGTGGTTTGGGTGACGCTCGACGACGGTCGCGGCCGCCAGTTGGTTCACTCCAGCGACGGCGTGGAGATCGTTCTCCAGGAGGCCTAGGCGTCCGGCGAAGAACGCCGGGCGCGGAATCCGAAGGGATCCAGCAGATAACGCGGGCTGCGAAAAGGTCACGCCGCATTATCTGCTGGGCCAATGAGGGCAGGTGTCCCCTCAAAGATCCTCGGCGAAGGCAGGGGTCCGCGCTAGGCTTCCGCTGTGACGCAGCGCCATCCGTTTTTCGATCGCCCAGCTGGCTGGCCGATTGCCTTGGCCCACCGGGGTTTCTCATTGGACGGGCTGGAGAACTCGGCTGCAGCGTTTCGTGCCGCCGTCGAGCTTGGTTTTACCCATCTTGAGACGGATGTTCACACCACTGCGGACGGCGTCATCCTTGCGTTCCACGATGACACCCTTGACCGCCTCACCGATAGGACGGGCCGCATAGCCGAGCTGTCATCCGCCGAACTCGCCGAGGTGCGCATCCGGGGCAGGGCCCCGATTCCCCGGCTTGATGATCTGCTCGATGAATTTCCGAACGCACGCTTCAACATCGATGTGAAGACCGTCCAATCGATCCAGACACTGGCCGATGCGATCGAGCGGCACGGCGCCCACCATCGCGTTTTGGTGACGAGCTTCTCCGACCGCAGGCGGCGGGCGGTGCTCAGGCTCCTCAGCAGGCCCGTGGCTTCGTCGGCCGGGATCGTGATTACCGTGGTGTTCAAAGTCTTCGGAGCAATACTGCCTGGCACCTTGCTGCGGCGAATCCTGCACGACGTCCACGCCTTGCAGGTCCCGGAGCGATACGGGGTGGTGCGCGTGGTGACGCCGCGGTTCCTTCGCCGCGCCCACGGACTCGGCCTTGAGGTGCACGTCTGGACGGTCAACGATCCCGCGCGGATGATCCGGCTTTTGGATTTGGGAGTTGACGGCCTGGTTACCGATCGCGCCGACCTTCTGGCGTCGTTGCTCAGGGAGCGTGGGCAATGGCCTCCCCGTGACTGATTCGGGTGCCGGTGACAGTACGACGGCGGGACGCGCCGAACCCGTCATCTCACCGACCGCCTTACGTCATCTCACTGCACGCTGAGGGTCCTTGAACGATGGGCAAGCGCTTTCCATGGGAAGAAATGGCAGGATAGGAACCATGCGCATCCTCATCGCCCCGGACAAGTTCAAAGGTTCACTGACCGCCTCGGAGGCGGCATCTGCCATAGCGGAGGGAGCGCTCCGCGTGTACCCCGACGCGGTCGCCACCCAGTTCCCCGTGGCAGACGGTGGAGAAGGCACACTCGAAGCCGCCGTTGCTGCCGGCTACGAGGAGCGGATCAACGCTGTGACAGGTCCCATCGTGAAGCCGGTGGGTGCCGCCTGGGCCGTGCGCACAGAATCCGGTGCCACCACGGCAGTCATCGAAACCGCGCAGGCTTCGGGCCTTGCGCTTATGGAACCCACTCCGGAGAACTCCCTCCGCGCCCATAGCTATGGCTGCGGTCAGCTCATCTCCGCCGCGCTCGACGCCGGTGCCACCGAGATCGTGCTGGGCGTGGGCGGCTCGGCCATGACCGACGGCGGCAGCGGCGCCCTCCGCGCCCTCGGCCTTAAGCCCCTCGACGTAGCCGGCAACGTGGTTCCGCTCGGCGGTGGTTCGCTGGCCGACGTCGTGTCCGTGGACATTTCCGAGCTGGACCTGCGCCTTTCCGGCGTAAAGTTCCGCATCGCCGTCGACGTCCGCAACCCGCTCCACGGACCCGAAGGCGCCGCCTACGTTTTCGGTCCCCAGAAGGGCGCCGATGCGGATGCCGTCGAAAAGCTCGACGCCGGGCTGCGCAACTGGGCCACCATCCTGCAGTCCGCCACGGGCAGGGACGTCAATGTCCCGGGCGCCGGCGCGGCAGGTGGCTTCCCGGCGTCGTTCCTGGCGCTGACCAACGCCACGCTGGAAGGCGGCTTCGCGCTGGTTGCGGGACTCACCGGACTGGCGGAACAGTTGGAGCAGGCCGATTTGGTGATCACGGGCGAAGGGTCCATGGACTCACAGTCGCTCACCGGCAAGGCGCCGATCGCGTTGGCGGACTCCGCCCGCGAACGGGGCATCCCAGTGCTGGTGGTGGCGGGCCGCATCCTCGTGACGCCGGAGGACTTGGCGGGGCACGGCGTCGTTGGCGCCGCCCAACTGCTGGACGTCGCCCAGCGCAAGTCTGATGGTGCCCCGGACGTTGCCGACGCCGTCGCTAACGCCGCCAAATACCTGACGGTGGCTACCAGCCAGCTGCTCGAGGGCGCCTGAGTTCGCCGGAAACGTGCAGGCCGCGATGAACCTCTCGAGTTCGCCCGACGTTTCCGGCGAACTCGAGAGGTTCATGCTTCAGGGACAGGTTCCGGCTACCGGCGCTTCTTATGCGCGCGCTTTGCTGCCGCATTGATAGCAGCCTTCGCAGCCGGCGGCAGGCCGCTGGTTTCCGCTTCGGGCTCCGCCTCCGTACCGCGCCAGCGGGCCAGCCCCTTCATGCCGTGATAGATCACCAGGGCCGCGGCCGAGCCAAGGGCGATGCCGGTGAACTTCAGCTCTCCGATAGTCCAGGTGTAATCCGCGATGCCGATGATCAGTGCAACGGCGCCTGTGGTCAGGTTGACCGGATTGGAGAAGTTCACTTTGTTCTGCACCCAAATCTTCACACCCAGGATGCCGATCATTCCGTACAGCATGGTGGCCGCACCGCCCAGCACGCCTTGGGGAACTGTGGCAATCAATTCGCCGAACCTGGGGGAGAAGCTAAGCAGGATGGCGAAGAGGCCAGCCACCCAGTAGGCGGCCGTCGAGTACACCTTGGTGGCAGCCATTACGCCGATGTTCTCTGCGTAGGTGGTGGTTCCGGAACCCCCACCTAGTCCGGCCAGAACCGTGGCGGCACCGTCGGCCATCAGCGCGCGGCCGGAGACGCCGTCCAGGTTTTGGCCGGTCATCGCGGCCACCGACTTCACGTGGCCGATGTTCTCGGCAACGAGGACCAGCACAACAGGCACAAACAGGCCAATGACGCCCAAATGGAAGGAAGGCGTCTGGAACGTCGGAAGACCCACCCAAGCGGCAGCGTCCATCTTGGCGAAGTTCACTTCGCCGCGGCCCATGGCTACCAAATACCCGACGACGACACCCACCAGGATGCTCAACCGCCCCAGAATTCCGCGGAACAGGACACTCGTCAGGATGATCGTGCCGAGGGTCACGACGGCGGTGATCGGGGCGGCGTCGAAGTTGTTCTTCGCTGCGGGAGCCAGGTTGAGGCCGATCAGGGCAACAATGGCGCCTGTCACCGTGGGCGGCATCAGGCGGTTGATCCACTCGGCGCCAAAACGCTGAACGATGGCGCCGATCAACGCCAGCACAGCTCCGGCCAGCACCACTCCACCTAGGGCACCGGAGACACCGAACTGCTGCTGCGAAGCGATGATGGGCGCGATGAATGCGAAGCTCGACCCGAGGTAGCTGGGCACCTGGCCGCGCGTAATCACCAGGAACAGGAGTGTCCCGACGCCGGAGAAGAACAGTGTGGTTGCGGGAGGCATGCCCGTCAGGATGGGCACCAGAAAGGTGGCGCCGAACATCGCCACGACGTGCTGCATCCCGACGCCGATGGTCAGTGGCCACGCGAGCCGTTCGTTGGGCGCCACCACGTGGCCCGGCCGGATTGTGGTGCCGTTGCCGTGGAGCTTCCATTTGGTTCCGAGCATGCTCATGGCGCGCCTTCCGCTGGAAAAGTGAGTTGGGGTTCGCTGCAAAGGATACAGCCGTTGCCTGTGGTGCCCACCCGGTGCCTCACACGTTTTGCACGGGGGTGTGTCCAAGTTCACGTGGCGTCACGGGAAGAGGACACGGGCGCACTCAGTTGGAACCATGGAAAGCAGCAGCCACCCCAGCGAAAGGCAGATGCAATGACCATCGCCCACGAGGAAGCAGTTATCGACGCCGCAGCCGTCGACGCCATTTTCACGGAAGCCCGCACCGCCAACTCCTTTTCCGGTGAGGTTACCGAAGAGCAGGCCCAGGCCATCTATGAGCTGACCAAGTACGGCCCCACGGCTTTCAACTCCCAGCCTCTCCGCGTCACCTACGTCCGCTCGGCCGAAGCCCGCGCCAAGCTCGTCGACACCTTGTCCAAGGGCAACCAGGCAAAGACGGCATCCGCCCCGCTGGTTGCGATCCTCAGCTACGACACCGCTTGGCAGGAACAGTGGGACAAGTTCCTCCCGGTCTACACCGCGCCCAAGGGCATGTACGACGCAGACCCGGAGTTCGCCGCTACCACGGGCAACAACAACGCCCACCTGCAGGCTGGCTACTTCATCCTGGCCGTCCGCTCGCTCGGTTTCGCTGCAGGCCCGATGACCGGCGCTGACTTCTCCGCGATCGACGCCGAGTTCTTCCCGGAAGGCGACCAGAAGAGCTTCCTGGTAGTGAACATCGGCCATCCGGGTCCTGACGCCTGGGGAGACGCCAAGCCGAAGTTCGCCTACGAGGACGTTGTCCGCACCGTCTAAATACCCAACGCGAGTTGGCATTTAACGGCAGTGTTTTGACTCAAGACCGCCGTTAAATGCCAACTCGTGGAGGTTAAGGCTAGGAAATGACGCTGTCCACGAGGGCCTTCGCCTCGGCCTGGACCTTGGCCAGGTGGTCGGCGCCTTTGAAGGACTCAGCGTAGATCTTGTAGACGTCTTCGGTGCCGGACGGACGTGCGGCGAACCAGGCGTTCTCCGTCACCACCTTGAGGCCACCGATGGCAGCGCCGTTCCCAGGCGCGGAAGTGAGCTTGGCCGTGATGGGCTCGCCGGCAAGCTCCGTGGCGGTGACATCGTCGGCTGAGAGCTTGCCCAGCTTGGCCTTCTGTTCACGCGTGGCTGCCGCGTCGATGCGCGCGTAGACGGGGTCGCCGAACTGGTCGGTAAGGCCCTTGTACAGCTGGCTGGGGGACTTGCCCGTGACAGCGGTGATCTCGGAGGCCAGAAGGGCCAGCAGGATGCCGTCCTTGTCCGTGGTCCACACGCTGCCGTCCTGCTTATTGAAGGATGCTCCGGCAGATTCTTCGCCGCCGAAGGCGCCCTCGCCGGAAAGCAGGCCGGGAACGAACCACTTGAAGCCCACAGGCACTTCGACCAGCTTCCGACCGAGGCCAGCGGCCACGCGGTCAATGATCGACGACGACACCAGGGTCTTGCCGACAACGGAGTTGGGACTCCAGCCAGTGCGGTTCCGGTACAGGTAGTCGATGGCGACGGCCAGGTAGTGGTTTGGATTCATGAGCCCGCCGTCGGGTGTCACGATCCCGTGGCGGTCGGCGTCGGCGTCATTACCGGTGGCGACGTCGAAAGCCGCGCCGCCCTCCGACATCCGCTTGATCAGGGACGCCATGGCCGATGGCGAGGAGCAGTCCATGCGGATCTTCTCGTCCCAGTCCAGCGTCATAAAGGCCCACTGCGGGTCGACAGTGGGGTTGACGACGGTGAGGTTGAGCTGGTGGCGTTCGCCAATCTCGCCCCAGTAGTCAACGGACGCACCGCCCATCGGGTCGGCGCCGATGCGGACGCCTGCTTCACGAATGGCCTTGAGGTTCAGGACGGACGGCAGGTCGTCAACGTAGCTGCTCAGGAAGTCGAACTTGCCGGTGGTCTCGGCCTTGAGCGCCTCATTGAGTGTGACTCGCTTGACGCCGCGGAGGCCGTTCGCCAGGAGCTCGTTGGCGCGGTTGGCGATCCAGCTGGTGGCGTCCGTGTCGGCCGGGCCGCCGTGCGGGGGGTTGTACTTGAAACCGCCGTCGGCTGGCGGGTTGTGGCTTGGGGTCACCACAATGCCGTCGGCCTGGGGTTCGCCAGGACCAAGTGCATTGTTGTAGCTGAGGATGGCGTGGCTCAGGGCCGGGGTGGGGGTGTAGCCGTGGCGGGCGTCGATCAGCACCTTGACGCCATTGGCAGCCAGGACTTCAAGGGCCGAGTTTTGCGCTGGCTCGCTCAGTCCGTGCGTATCCTTCGCCAGGAACAGCGGACCTGTGATGCCCTGGCCGGCGCGGTATTCGACGATCGCCTGCGTGATCGCCAGGATGTGCTGTTCGTTGAACGCCGCTTTGAGGCTGGAACCGCGGTGTCCGGAGGTTCCGAACGCCACGCGCTGGCCGGGATCGCTTAAGTCCGGGACAACGTCGTAATACGCGTCCAGCAGTGCGGTGAGGTCAACAAGGTCCTGAGGTAGGGCAACAGTGCCCGCACGGTTAGCCATTGCTACAGCATGCCAGACTGGTTCGCGGCTGGGCAGGAAAACCCTGCAAAACACGTCCTGTGACGCATAATGTCGCCACTCCGATGGAAGTTTTCACCCGCAGTTCATGCGCGCGACCATTTACGTGGATCAAGGCTGTACGCAATGCCTGCCCTCCCATTTGATCCGGCGGTACTGTTTTCCATAGGAGACTTCGGAGGGGGAAATCATGACTGATCAGCCAGGCAAGGACAACGCGGAGCCGGCAAAGGGCGAGGAGATCCCGCCCAAGGATGAGGCAGCGCCCAAAGAAGAGGGCACTCACGGCGGCTTCCAGCCGGCGTCGTACGTTGCACCAGCGCCAGCGACTTCCGACGCCGGGACCTCGCCAACCGAAAAGCTGCCGTCCGAGAGTCCGACGCCGTACGGCGGCGCCGGGGGACAGGCGGGCTCCGGTGCCCCGACCACACCGCTGACTCCGCCGGCGGCGCCGTCCTCTTATGGCCAATCAGCCTACGGACAGTCCGGCTATGGGCAGTCCGGCTACGGCCAGTCGGGGTACGGGCAGTCGGGGTACGGCCAGACGCCGTTTGGCCAGCGCGACCAGTCGCAGTCGCAGTCCGCACCCGGCCAGCCCCAGCACGGACAGAACCAGCCCGGTTATGGCCAATCGCCGTACAGCCAACAGTCCTACGGGCAGTCTCCGTACGGACAGGGCCCGCAGGGGCAGGGCAGCTACGGGCAGCCGCCGCAGGGCCCTTCTCCCTATGGACAGGCGCCGAGTCCTTATGGCCAGCCTGCGTACTACGGGGTACCAAATGAACCCAAAGGCCTGAGCATCGCCTCTTTGGTGTGCGGCATCGCGTCCCTTTTCCTGGGCTTCTTCATGGTGCCGCAGCTTGCCGCGATCATCACCGGACACCTGGCGCTCAATCGTGAGCCTTCCGGCAAGGGCATGTCCATCACGGGCCTGGTCCTTGGCTACCTATGCCTCCTGGGCTATGGATTGTTCTGGGTCTTCGGCATAATCCTCGCCGCGCAGTACGGCAACTACTACCGCTACTAGGTCCCGCCGCTGGCAGGTGCGGCTACTAGCCAAGGCGGTTACGCAGAACCGCCCGACATTAGCTGGGCCGCCAATTGCAGCAGGAGCAGTTCCGAGCCGGGCTTGCCGATGAGTTGAACGCCCATCGGCAGCCCGCGGTCGGAGGTGCCGGCTGAGCCAGTCCAATACACCGGTACTGCAATTGCGGGCAGGCCGCAGACATTCACCATGGAAGACCACGGCGCGAATTCGCACTGGCGCCGGTAGTCGTCGTCGGGGTCTCCAGTCCAGTCGGCGGCCGGCCAGGCGCCGCCGCCCGTCGCCGTGCCGGTGAACCAGCCGATGGGCCGCGGCGTCTGCGCCAAAGCTGGCGTGAGGATGACGTCCCATTGGGCATACTGCGTGATCGTGTCCGCGGCGAAAGCGCGCAGGAACTCCACCGCCTCGTTGACTTTGGCGGCGCTCCGTTGTTGTGCTCGCCGGCGGAAAGTCCTGGTGAGCGGTGTCAGCAAGGCCTCACGCTGAGGGGAGATCCGCGCGCTCCCCACACCCGAGGTCCAAGCCGTGGTGAAGGCGGCTGCGTAGCGATTGTCGTACCGCACCGACGCTTCCACTACACGATGCCCCGAAGCGGCGAGCAACTCGGCTCCCACCCGGAGGGCTTCTAGTGCCTCGGGCTCAACGCTGAAGGGGAAAACGGACTGCCACGGGCTATCGAGGGTCATCCCGATGGTCAGTGACGGCGGCCCCTCCTCAATGCGTGCCAGATAGCCGCCCCCCGGCGCGAGCTCGGGTTCGGCCAACACATCCAACATCAGTGCCGCGTCCGCCGCCGTCCGGGCCAGCGGTCCAGCAACCACCAGCCGTGCCGGATCGCCCTGGCCCTCGCCGGAAGGCACCAAGCCCCTGCCGGGTTTCAGCCCGAGTATCCCGCAGGCCGCCGCGGGGATGCGAATGGACCCGCCGCCGTCGGATCCTGGAGCGAACGGCACCAGGCCTGCCGCGACAGCCGCGGCGCTGCCGCCGGATGATCCACCCGAACTCCGGCTTGGCGCGTGAGGATTCCGCGAAGGGGGCGCGATCCGGTTCTCGCTGTACGCGGTGAGTCCAAATTCCGGAACCTGCGTCTTGCCAAGTGAGACGGCGCCGGCGCGCCGGAATCGTGCCACCAGGTCGCTGTCGGCCGGTGCCGGCCGGTGTTCCAAAGCCGCGCTGCCATGTGTTGTGTGAATGCCCGCTACGTCGGTCAGATCCTTGAACGCCACCGGCACGCCGTGGAAGGGCGGCAGTTCACCGAGCCGCTCCGACGTCGGGAGCTTGGCAAACGCCCGATCAGCGGCTTTTGCGTCGGCGATGGCCTGCTCGGCGGTGACGGTGACAAAAGCAGCCAGCAAGCGGTTGGCCGATTCGATCCGGGCCAGGAAGTGCTGGGTCACCTCGAGGGCCGACACCTCACCTGCTGCCAGGGCAGCACGAAGGGCCACCGCGGAAAGTTCGTGGATCTCCACCTAATCAACCACCCTGGCGGAGAAACCTTGGCTCCAGGCGCTCTTCGACGGCGATAGCCCGGCCGGCCTCGACGGAGCGAGTTACTCGATACGCGCCCTTTCCGTCCACTTCCGTGACGGCCTCCGCAAGGCGCGTTCCGTGGTAGACCAAGCCGACGCCGTCGTCCGTGCAGTGCGCCTCGTCAAAGGTGCCGTCCGCTACCAGGCGATGTATCAGCGGCCGCCGCTTTTCCTCGGTGTCGTAGTGGACGCCGTTGGCGAAGGGCAGGAATGCGAGGCCGTTGCGGACAGGACGCAGCTCAGGTCCAAACGAATCAGTGGTTCCGCCCAAGAACCAGCAGATTGAACCCGCAGACACGCCGGCGAGCACCACACCGCGTTCCCACACGCGCCGCATGATGGCATCCAAGCCGTGCGCGCGCCATACAGCCAAGAGGTTCACCACGGAGCCGCCGTTAACCCACACCACGTCCTGTTCCAGCAGGTGCGCCTCCGGGTCGTCCACGTTGGGGATCGTAAAGAGGTTGAGGTGGCTGAAGTCGAAGCCCGCTACGCGTGCGGCCTGATCCATCTCGGCAGCGAACCAGCGCTGGTCGCCGGAGGCGGTGCCCAGATGCGTCACCCGCGGCGCCCTGCCCGTTACCCCGGAAAGTTCGACGGCGTAATGCAGCAAGGCGTCGAACTCCAGCTTGGATCGGTGCCCGCTTTTATAGCCGCCCGAAGTGGCCAGGATGGTGGGCTGCTCTGCCGGCATCTGCAACTCCTCCATACGGGGCCGATTAGGCTAGGTATGGAGACTAGGCTATACCGGGGCCGCACAGCATGCAGGCCCAATCGAGGGAGGACGTGCCATGAGCGACTTCGAGACTGTTCCCGCGGGCGACGTACCGGAGGATGCCCGAATTCTGGACGTTCGGGAGGATTACGAGTGGGCAGCCGGCCACGTCGACGGCGCGGTGCACATTCCGTTGAACCAATTGCCTGAGCGCCTTGGGGAACTTGACCCCGACGAGGACCTCTACGTCATCTGCCGCACGGGTGGGCGTTCGTTCCGCGCCGCCCAATGGCTGGTGGGGCAGGGCTACTCGGCCTTGAATGTTGCTGGCGGCATGGATATGTGGTTCGAGGCTGGGAGGCCCATGGTGTCCGACAACGGCTTGAAACCAGTGGTCCTGTAAGTCCCCCGGATCCATCCAGAGAGCAACAACAGAGGAACCAGCATGTCTTCGTCCGCCGTCACCTACACCTTCCTGGGTCCTGAAGGTACATTCACCGAGGCCGCGCTGATGCAGGTGCCGGACGCGGCGGAAGCTACCAGAATCCCAAGTTCAAACGTCAATTCGGCACTGGAGAGAGTGCGCAATGGCCAGGCGGATGCGGCCATGGTGCCCATTGAGAACTCCGTCGAAGGTGGCGTGACGGCGACGTTGGATGCGATCGCCTCAGGGTCGGAGCTGCGGATCATCCGCGAGGCGCTTGTACCGATTAGCTTCGTCCTTGTCGCCAGGCCTGGGGTGGCACTGTCCGATGTCCGTCGGGTTTCCACGCACGGCCACGCCTGGGCGCAGTGCCGCCTTTGGGTGGAAGATAATATTCCTAATGCGGAATACATTCCTGGATCTTCCACGGCTGCGGCGGCGTTGGGCCTGCTTGAAGATGGTGCGCATTATGAGGCGGCTATTTGTGCGCCCCTCGTAGCCAAGGAACAACCGGGCCTCAATGTGTTGGCCGAGAACATCGGTGACAACCCCGGCGCGGTGACCCGTTTTGTCCTGGTCAGCAAGCCGGGCAAACTGCCTGAACGGACCGGTGCGGACAAGACCACCGTTGTGGTTCCGCTGCCTGAGGACCGCCCCGGCGCACTGATGGAAATCTTGGACCAGTTCGCAACTCGCGGAGTTAACCTCAGTCGTATTGAGTCACGGCCCACGGGCCAATACCTCGGCCACTACTTCTTTAGCATCGATGCTGACGGCCACGCAGAGGATGCCCGAGTTGCGGATGCCCTGGCCGGACTTCACCGGATCAGCCCCGCCACGCGCTTCCTCGGTTCGTATGCCCGGGCTGATGAGCAAACCCCTGTGGTGCCCCCTCACACCTCCGATTCCGCCTTCGCCTCCGCGCATGCATGGGTGGACAGCATCCTGCGCGGCGGCCCGGCAACTGCCCCCAAATCCCCTGCGTAGCTTGGAGTTTATGCACAGATAATGCCGTTTTGACCGGCCATAATGGCACGATCTGGACACAAACTCTATTCGCCCAAGGCGTAGATAATTGAGGCTTCAACCCCTTTCACAACGATTCAACTGTGCGTATGCTTGCTTGATCCACAAAGGGTGGATGCTCACCCCAAGGGAGGGAGCAGGCCATGTCGGGCAGCAGCAGAGACAATGACGGCCAGGGGATGATCGTCAACCCCAAGCCGACCTCGGAAAACCTGGACTGGGACGGGGATGACGCGGATCGCGCCGACCGCCTCCGGTTTGAAGAGGAACAGGCCATGATCCGCGAGCAATCGGAAGCGCGTGCGGCTAAGGCCGCAGCCGAAGCGGCCAAGAAGGCGGCCCACTAGGGCTGGCCACTCGACCGGCTGACGAGGTTCCCGGTTGACTAGGTTCCCGCGGCGCCCGATGGATTATCGCCAGGGAGCGCATCCCCGCGGACCCGAACCAACAGCGACTTGGGCTGCACCTGAACCGTCACCGTCGTCGCTTCACCGGCGGGATCGCCGTCCACCTGTGTGGCCATCGGCTCGTTGCTCTTGATGACCACCTTGCCGGAACGGTAGAAGTTCATAACCGGCAAGCTCCGTTTGTGCTTGAAAATGACCTTGGCGTACATCGCCACCCAGCCAATCGCGCTTCGGGGACTCATCACCACAACATCCAGCACGCCGTCGTCGATCATGGCCTCAGGAATGAAATCCAGGCCACCCGGAATCAAGCCGCAGTTGGCGAAGAGCACGGTGCGGATCTTGCGGACCTGTTCAGGCTCGTCGTTGAGGGATATGCTCACCTTTTTGCGTCGTCCGGGAAGGTGCCGCACGCCGGCCTCCGTGTAGGCGAGCCAGCCAACTGTCCGCTTGAGATCGTCGTTGGTGTCGCTCACCACTTCGGCGTCCATGCCCATTCCAGCGATCACCAGGAAGGTGTGCTCCGCGGATTCGCCAGTGAGGCTGTTGGATACTTTCATCCGCGCTGTATCGATGTAGCGTTGGTGCCCAAAGAGCGCCGTATGGACGCATTCGGCCAGCCCATTGACGTCCAGGTCAATGTTGCGTGCCAGCAGGTTGCCGGTCCCCAGCGGCACCAGGCCGAGGGCGACGTCGGTGCGGACCAATGTTCCTGCGACCGCCCTCACGGTCCCGTCCCCGCCACAGACCAGGACCAGGTCTGCCCCATAGTCCAAGGCGGCTTTGCTTTGCCCGTGTCCGGGGTCTTCTGCGGTGGTCTCGAAGAACTTGGGAGCTTCCCAACCGGCCTGAACGCAGGCCCTGGTAATTTCCTGTCGGGCTTCGTCGGCCCTGTTCTTCACCGGATTAAGGATCACGGCCACCTTCTGCGAACCGGACTCCGGCTTATGCGCAGGCTCCTGAACGGCACTGCGCGTGTGGCGGGCCTTGAGTTTGCGCACGCCCCACCAGCTGGAGACGGCGAAGACCAAACCCCCAGCGAGGACAGCGTAGAGGACCCAGTCGCTCATGGTAATCCCACACTATCCCGCCCGGAGCGGCGAGTGGAGAAGCTGTCAGGTCACGGGTGTCGCCCCAAGGATTCGATACTCTTGTTTGGTGATTGACGTTAAAGACCTCAGCGAAAACCCGGAGAAGTTCCGTGCCAGCCAGCGTGCCCGTGGCGCCGACGAGTCCGTGGTGGACGCCGTCATCGCAGCCGATGCCTCCCGCCGAGCGGCGCTGATCCGTTACGAGAACCTGCGTGCCGAGCAAAACGCTTTCGGCAAGAAGGTGGCGCAGGCCAAGGGTGAGGAGAAGCAGGCGCTGCTGGCCGAGGTCAAGGACCTGGCTAACGCGGTCAAAGCCGCTTCCGCTGAGGCCGATGCCGCGCAGGCCAAGCAGGACGAGCTGCTTCGCGTGATCCCCAACCTCATTGTTGACGGCGTTCCTGCCGGTGGCGAGGACGACTATGTTGTGGTCAAGACTGTTGGCACGCCACGCGAATTTACGGATTTCGAGCCGCGCGACCACCTTGAGATTGCCGAACTGATCGGCGCCATTGACATGGAACGCGGCGCCAAGGTTTCCGGTGCACGCTTCTACTTCCTGAGGGGTGTAGGCGCCCGCCTTGAAATGGCGCTCCTCCAGATGGCGATGGACCAGGCGATCGAGGCCGGCTTCATCCCGATGATCACGCCCACCTTGGTGCGTCCGGAGACCATGCAGGGCACCGGTTTCGACGTGAAGCACGACGCCGAGATCTACCGTCTCGCTGAAGACGACCTTTACCTTGTGGGCACCTCGGAGGTGTCCCTTGCGGGTTACCACGCTGAGGAGATCCTTGACCTTTCCGGCGGCCCCATCCGCTATGCAGGCCAGAGCTCCTGCTACCGCCGCGAGGCCGGTTCACACGGTAAGGACACCCGCGGCATCATTCGCGTGCACCAGTTCAACAAGGTGGAGATGTTCATCTACACCACGGTTGAGGAAGCCGAGGCGGAGCACCAGCGCCTCCTCGCGTGGGAAGAGGAAATGCTCGGCAAATGCGAGCTGCCCTACCGCATCATCGACACAGCCGCCGGCGACTTGGGCATGTCCGCGGCGCGCAAGTTCGACTGCGAGGCATGGGTTCCCACACAGGGCAGGTACCGCGAACTGACGTCCACATCCAACTGCACCACGTTCCAGGCCCGCCGCCTCAACATCCGCGAACGGGTGATCACGGAGGACGGCACACCCAAGGGAACGCGCGCCGTCGCCACGCTCAACGGGACCCTGGCCACCACGCGCTGGATCGTTGCCCTCCTGGAGCACCACCAGAACGCCGACGGTTCCGTCAACGTCCCGCCCGCGCTGCAGAAGTACCTGGGCGGGCTGGAAGTCCTGCCGGTCCTGTAGCTTGATCACCGGCGTCGTAATGTCCGACGGCGGCGCGCAGCCGCCGTCGGAGTTGACGCTGGGGGCGGGCCCCAAGTTAATACTCACACCGTGGACAAGCTGTGAGTTGTAACCGGATGTTCACACGATGCTGTGGCGTTCGTCCTAGTTGCAGTTACAGCCCTCTGCTTCACTTGGAGCATGACACTATTGACTGAAACATCAGTACCCGGCATCGATGACCGGTGGAACCGCAATCACAAGTACATGGTTGCCCTGGACGTGGACGGCACGCTGCTGGACCACGACGGGCACATGACCCCTTCTGTCCGGCAGGCCGCACGGGAAGTTGTAGCCCGTGGACACGATGTCCTCATTGCCACCGGCAGGTCCATGAATGCGGCGCTGCCCGTCATTGAGCAGATCGGGCTGGACCGTGGCTACGCCGTGTGCTGCAACGGCGGTGTGACGCTGCGGCTGGATCCTTCCCTTGAAGACGGCTACGAGGTCATCCACAAGGCCACCTTCGATCCCGGCCCGGCCCTTCGAGCACTCCGCAAGCGCCTGCCCGCAGCGAAATACGCGCTGGAAGACGAGGATGGGAACTTCCTGTCCACGGAACGTTTTCAGGACGCCACCTTCGGCGTGGAAGCGATCGGTGTGGACTTCCAAACGTTGCTGCAATCCACTGCCGTCCGCGTTGTGGTGTTCAGCACGGAGAACACGCCTGAAGAGTTTTCCACAGCCATCCGCAGCATTGGCCTGTCCGGAGTTACGTACTCTGTTGGCTGGTCGGCTTGGTTGGATATCGCAGCCGCCGGCGTCACCAAAGCCAGTGCCCTTGAGCAGCTGCGGGGCCGGATCGGCACACATCCGAGTCGCACGGTGGCCGTCGGTGACGGCCGCAACGACATCGAAATGCTGGAGTGGGCCGCCCGAGGTGTGGCCATGGGGCAGGCACCGGCGGAGGTGCTCGCCGTAGCGGATGAGGTCACGGCGTCCGTGTACGACGACGGCGCGGCCCTGGTACTTCGCAGCCTCCTGTGAGTCTGCACCACCTCCCGGGCTGCTTGTAGTAGCCCAGGAATTTTTGCGACTCTGCCACCTGCTATGTTTGCTCTTTGCTTCCTCCGGGGCCTTCCGCTGGGCGGCCTTCCGCTGGGCGGCCCTCCGCTGGAGGGCGCTCCGCTGGGCGGTGTTCTTCGCGAATCAGGAAATCGTCAAAGCAGAGTGAAACGTCTGCCGGGGCATCCAAAATAGCTTCCCGGACCGCTTTGTATACGCCTTGCAGGTACTGGTCGTCTAACGAATGTCCGGCGCCCCCGCCGCCGGCTCCTTCAAAGTCCCAATGTTCCTGGAAATACAGTTCGTCTTCTAGGTTGGGGCCATGCGTTGAGCTGAGTCGCTCGCTCATGGCATACCTCTTCTTCATTACTCTTCCAAATGTCGGCTTTTGTGTTTGATCCAAATCTCTTACTGGGGGGAAGTGACGGTTCGCTGTTCCTTTCTTTGGGCGTACTAAATGTCGTCCGTGCCGCGAAGCATAGGATCATCCGTGCCGAGCGTCTCATCGGTGACGGTCCCGCGCTCCACTGATCCGCGCCATGCCCCTGTTTCCCGGCCGCGGTCTTCGATGAATTCCTTGAACTTGTCTAGGTCTGCGGCAACTTGCATTTCGTCTGCGGATAGGGCCGCGCCAGCCTTTTCGGCGAACGTGTCCGGGTGCCATTCCAGCTTGACGCTGACACCTGTCCGCCCCGCTCCCAAGTTTTCAAAGGTGACGGTTCCGGCGTTGCGGGGCTCGTCCGTGCTCACCCAACTGATCACCCTGTCAGGAACCTGCTCGACGATCCGCGCGTCGTACTCGCGCTTGACGCCTCCCACCTTGGTGGTGAAGTGGAGGGTGGTGTCGTCAAGTTGCCGAACGTCTTCAACGCCATTCATGAACTCCGGGAAAGACTCGAACTGCGTCCATTGGTTGTAAGCGACCGATATAGGAACGTTGACCTCAACGGACTTGGTCACGGTTTGCATGATGACTCCATTTCATTTGGGAATGGCGACGGGTTGTGGCGAGGCAAAAATGTGCCCCAGTGAGAGATGCTTTGCTTGTCAGCGCCTGCGGGATGCAGCGCACAAAGGGGATAGGGTCCGACGACGGGCTGAAGCTTGGGGCCTCCGGCACCGCTTGGGCGCGACGAAAACCGCGCAAGGGGCGTAAGCGATCCAGTCGGGGAAGAAATGACTGATGCCCCACGGCTTTCAGCCGACAGGCGGTGGGCGTTTACCCCGACTGCCTACGCGCGGGACGCTCGCCGGGAGGGAACTTGCCCGGAGGAGCTGCGGAAATATTCTTTTGCAAGCCGTCAGATTCAGGATTGCTGTGGAAAGTTGCTAACAATTGCGCCACCATAGGGGGCACCTTTGGAGCCAGCAGCTGGAAATGCGCGGAGGCGGTCAGCATTGACGATCTCCTGATGGGGGAGCGGGGCACCCATGGCTTGAGTGAACGAATGCTCCACTTTCAGGCTATGCCCGTCCAAGGGGCACGGGCAACCCCTCGCATTGACTCATAGAAAACCTCCGCGCAGCCCGATACGTTGCCTCATTTGAAAACCTCCGCGTAGCGGCGTGGTTGAGGGTGTTGGCGGCGGGTGCGGGTTATGCCCGTTTTCTATGGAGCTGACGAT
>NZ_JAIWYX010000059.1 GCF_020251205.1 Arthrobacter sp. M4 | reverse complement strand
AGACTCCGTCGGAACGGGAGACGGGCAATGTCCTGCTCCTGTTGCGACGACGATCGTCGGTCCTTGCTGATTACTTGAACTATCTTGGTGGCCATTGCCTCGGTGGGGCGGCTGCCCAGCGTTGTTTCCAGGCGTCGTCGGCAATCTCGTTGGTTAGCAGGATGGGTGCGAGGTCTTCGCGGGCTCGTTCAAGCGTGAGGGGCTCCGGGAGGGGCCCAGCGAACCACGCTGCGGGGTCGCGGTGGATCAGCAAGGTTCGATTGCCCGGGGCTGGCTCTTGCCGCCACTGGTTCGATCCCGATGGGATGCGGTGCCGGGGCCCGATGAGCTGTACTCCGAACGCGTCGGGGACGTAGGTTTCTGCGATTGTTCTGCCGGCCTGACTCTTGCCGCGCATCAGGTATGGTCGTTCGGGCCATTCGTAATCGGTGAACCAGTCCCTGTCGCCCGCCACGTAATTCCCCAGGGCTTTCGTCACGTTATTCCTCAGTGCCTGGTGACATGGTAATCCTTCTTCG
>NZ_JAIWYX010000058.1 GCF_020251205.1 Arthrobacter sp. M4 | reverse complement strand
ACCCTGGACGGGGACTACCAAACCTACAAGGCCGAATCCGGCGGGTTCGTCCGCGAACACTTCTTCGGCCGCACCCCCCAGACCAAGGACATGGTCGCCGACTACACCGACGAGGCCATCTGGGGCCTGAAGCGCGGCGGCCACGACTACCGCAAGGTCTACGCCGCATACAAGGCCGCCACCGAGTTCAAGGGCAAGCCCACCGTCATCCTGGCCAAAACCGTCAAGGGCTACGGCCTGGGCCCGCACTTCGAGGGCCGCAACGCCACCCACCAAATGAAAAAACTCACCCTGCAGGACCTCAAAGACTTCCGCGACCACCTGCGCATCCCCATCAGCGACCAGGCCCTGGAAGCCGACCCCTACCAGCCCCCGTACTACCACCCCGGCATGGACGCCCCCGAAATCCGCTACATGATGGAACGCCGCACCACCCTGGGCGGATTCCTCCCCGAACGCCGCGACACCCCCACCACCGGCACCGCCCCCGAGGGCACCGCCGGAGAGGGCACCGCCGGGGTGGCGAGCTGGACCGGCCAGCAGCTCACCCTCCCGGCAGCGAAGTCCTACGAGATCGCCAAACGCGGCACC
>NZ_JAIWYX010000057.1 GCF_020251205.1 Arthrobacter sp. M4 | reverse complement strand
AAACCTCCGCGTAGCGGCGTGGTTGAGGGTGTTGGCGGCGGGTGCGGGTTATGCCCGTTTTCTATGGAGCTGACGATGGCCCAGCGGCAAGCTGTGACGAAGAAGAAGGCCCTCGCTTATAAGGGCGCTGATCGTGCGGGGAAGTCCCGGATCCTGGACGAGCTGGTCGATCTGACCGGCTGGCACCGCGACTATGCCCGGGCGGCCCTTAGGAATGCCCTGACGCTGAGGATCGTCAGGCCCAGGCCGGGCAGGGCGCTGGTCTACGGCCCGGATCTGCTGCCCGCTCTGGTCAAGTGCTGGGCGGTGCTTCGGGCACCTGCCGGCAGGCTGCTTGCGCCGATGCTGCCGGTGCTGGTGCCGTTGCTGCGCCGCGACGGAGAGCTTGACATCACTGACGAGCAGGCGGCGCTGCTGGTGCGCATGAGCGCGGCGACCATCGACCGGAAACTGGCCGGTGAGCGGGCGAAACTGGTTCCGCGGGGACGCTCGCACACCAAGCCGGGCACGCTGCTGAAGTCCCAGATCCCCGTCCGCACCTGGGCCGAATGGGACGACGCGGTGCCCGGGTTTGTCGAAATCGATCTGGTCGG
>NZ_JAIWYX010000056.1 GCF_020251205.1 Arthrobacter sp. M4 | reverse complement strand
AGGACACCGCCGGACATAACCACAACGTAGTCCCCGGACCAAAGACGGCCCGGGGACTACGCATTTAAACCAACAAAAGGGTGCGATTGAAGTTGGGTGTTTCTGCTCCAGCTTTGCTGTGAATCTTCCCACCATGTACTCCGAACGACGCCCTTGCGTTCGGTTGCTCGGTGCGTGGTCGCCTAGAATTACAAGGGAGACATACCGCCCGAGGCACCACTCTTGAACCCTCGGGAACGGCCTCCACGGCGATCCATTACACAACGACATAGGGTTACGAGCGGCTGCGCACAGGCCAGTGGTCGGCTCACAAAAGGAGGAATCCAGCATGGCTGAGCACAATGGCGGCAACCGCGGTAATCGTGGCAAGTACGGTGGCGATCGTAACGAACGAGGCCCCTTCAGGGCGAGCAACAATTCCGGTGGAAATCCACGCGGATTCCGCGCCAGGGACGGCCGTGACGGTTTTGGCAGCCGCGAGGGCAAGCCTTTTGGGGATCGTCCGCGTCGTGATGGTGAGGGCTTTGGCGATCGTGAGCGTCGGGGTTTTGGTGATCGGGATCGGAAGCCTTTTGGGGATCGTCCGCGTCGTGATGGTGAGGGCTTTGGCGATCGTGAGCGTCGGGGTTTTGGTGATCGGGA
>NZ_JAIWYX010000055.1 GCF_020251205.1 Arthrobacter sp. M4 | reverse complement strand
CCGTACATGCGTTCGAGGCCGGCGCGGATGATGTGGCCGATTTCGTAGCCGTAGGCGGGGTCGTAGGTGATGACGGCGGGGTTGGTGGCGGCGAGGAGGGGTGAGTGGCCGTCGGCGTGTTGGGTGCCTTCGCCGGTGAGGGTGGTGCGTCCTGCGGTGGCGCCGATGATGAAGCCGCGGGTGAGTTGGTCGGCGGCGGCCCAGAAGGAGTCTCCGGTGCGTTGGAAGCCGAACATGGAGTAGAAGACGTAGACGGGCACGAGGGCCTGGCCGTGGGTGGCGTAGGAGGTGCCGGCTGCGGTGAACGCGGCGACGGCGCCGGCTTCGTTGATGCCGGGGTGGATGAGTTGTCCGGCGGCGGATTCCTTGTAGGCCAGGACGAGGTCGCGGTCCACGGAGAGGTAGTTCTGTCCCTTGGGGGAGTAGATTTTCGCGGTGGGGAAGAACGCGTCCATGCCGAAGGTGCGTGATTCGTCCGGGACGATCGGGACGAAGCGGTGGCCGAAGTCCTTGTCGCGCATGAGGTCTTTGAGGAGCCTGACGAATGCCATGGTGGTGGCGGCCTGTTGCTTGCCGGTGCCGCGTTTGGCGATCTCGTAGGACTTCGCTGCCGGGAGGGTGAGCTGCTGGCCGGTCCAGCTCGCCACCCCGG
>NZ_JAIWYX010000054.1 GCF_020251205.1 Arthrobacter sp. M4 | reverse complement strand
CCGAACTGGCCAACCGCGGGGTCAAGGACGTGCTCATTGTCTGCTGTGACGGCCTCACAGGTTTCCCGGATGCTGTCGCCGCGACCTGGCCGACTGCGACCGTCCAGACCTGCGTTGTGCACTTGATCCGCGCCTCAATGCGGTTCATCGCCTACGGCGATCGCCGGAAGGTCGCCACCGCGCTCCGCCCCATTTATACTGCCCCGACAGCCGAAGCGGCGCAGGATGCACTTGATGACTTCGAAGCCTCCGAGCTAGGCCGCAAATATCCGGCAACCGTGCGGACCTGGCGCAAGAACTGGGAGAAGTTCATCCCTTTCCTCGCCTTTCCACCACCGGTGCGCCGCGTCATCTACACCACCAACGCCATAGAGTCACTGAACTACCAGCTGCGCAAAATCATCAAGAACCGCGGACACTTCCCCAACGACCAAGCAGCCGTGAAACTTCTCTGGCTGGCCATCTGCAACATCGAAGACAAACGCACTCGGGAACGGGGCAAGCTGACCGGCAGAACCCGAGAAGGCCACCACAAATCGGTCCACAAGCTCATCGAGGGCAGCGTCACACAAGGCTGGAGCGAAGCTCTCGGGATCCTCGTCCTGAACTATCCCGACCGAATAGAACCCCACCTAAACCGATAAGAATTCCACCCCACGTACACAAACAACTTGACA
>NZ_JAIWYX010000053.1 GCF_020251205.1 Arthrobacter sp. M4 | reverse complement strand
CGAGATTGCCGACGACGCCTGGAAACAACGCTGGGCAGCCGCCCCACCGAGGCAATGGCCACCAAGATAGTTCAAGTGATCAGCAAGGACCGACGATCGTCGTCGGAACAGGACCAGGAGATTGCCCGTCTCCCGTTCCGACGGAGTCTATCGCTTCAGACCAGATCCGACCGATTGGGGGAATGGTTTACGGGACACGACCGAGTCTCAACCCTGCACCTTGCGTTTTCGGGATCACCCGCTGAAGAGTTCCGGCATCAGTACCCCGAAAGCCAAAAAGTTCCCCTTCTAGGAGCAGGAGAAGGCACCTTTTTCGCCGGAACAGGACTGGGGTGTCTGGCCTCCTTCGCTTCGGCCTTTGGGACGGAAGGGAGGACAACGGCATGAGGATGCGAGTCGGTACGAGTGCTGCGGACAGATTCGGCCAGAACCGGCAGGAGGGTCATCAAATCTGGAAGGCCCCTGACCCCGAATACAGAGCGACTGCCGCGCCCCCCTTGAAAATGGGCGCGGCAGTCGCTCTGTGTTGTTCAAAATCTCTCAGTGGGGCGGTGTTGACAATGATGCTCCTATTGTTGTCAAGGGTCCTTGAGGCCCCCGGGCCGCGGATGTTACCGGGCAGGTTTTCCGGCCTCAAGGGTCTTTGATCGCTGGCGCGACGGCCTGGGCCGCCCTTGACCCCGGAGCCCGTGCCGCCCGGTTGTTCGGCAGGGGCGCGGGGCGCGCTGAGTCGGTCCGTCGT
>NZ_JAIWYX010000052.1 GCF_020251205.1 Arthrobacter sp. M4 | reverse complement strand
TTCAGCCTCGCTTCAGCCGGATCCGTCTTCCTGGATCTGCAAAACTGCTCCACGTACCTTCGCTGGACCGTGACAAACACTGACACGGGAATCACGCCAGCAGCAGGTTCCGGCTACTGCTACCAAGGCGACAAACAAATAGACAACCTTCCGGCGGGGCAGTACACGCTGGAGTTTGTGGGCACCAACGATTTTCAGGGGCAGTATTCGTTTGCGTTGATGCCGCTGGCAGTAAACAGTTTTGATGTGAGTCTGCCGGTGTCGGTGTCGAACGGGGTGCCGGCGGCGGGGGCGGGGAACCTGGAAACGAAGGGCTCCCACGACCAATACCGGTTCAACCTGGCCTCCCCTGGCGGGGTGTTCCTGGACCTGCAAAACTGCGCCACGTACCTTCGCTGGATCCTCACCATCACAGGATCTTCAGTGACAATCAACTCCGGGTACTGCTACCAGGGGGATAAGGAGGTCGGCAATCTTCCGGCGGGGCAGTACACGCTGGAGTTTGTGGGCACCAACGATTTTCAGGGGCAGTATTCGTTTGCGTTGATGCCGGTCGATGTGCAGAGCTTTGATGTGAGCCTGCCGGTGTCAGTGTCGAACGGGGTGCCGGCGGCGGGGGCGGGGAACCTGGAAACGAAGGGCTCCCACGACCAGTACCGGTTCAGCCTGGCCTCCCCTGGCGGGGTGTTCCTGGACCTGCAAAACTGCACCACGTACCTTCGCTGGACCCTCACCAACACAAGCACCGGCGCCAGCCCGGC
>NZ_JAIWYX010000051.1 GCF_020251205.1 Arthrobacter sp. M4 | reverse complement strand
GCCGGCATCGATGAGCTCCTTCACCGCGGTGCGTGCCGCTTCGACTTCATCGGGCACGACCGAGGAGAACTTCCCGTTGGCGTCGAAGGCATCCAGCAGCACTACCGGAACACCTGTGACGGCGGCGGGAACATTGGCCTGCTGGTGGAACATCCTCGCGTACACCAGGCCGTCGACCTGGTGTTGCAGCAGGGTGTCGATCTGCTTTTCCTCGAGCGTCCAATTCCTGCCGCTGTCCACGAGCATAAGGAGCCATCCCCGCTCGTACGCGGCGTCCTGGGCGCCGAGGATCATCTCACCTGCGAAGGGCGAGCTCGCGATCTCATCGCTCACAAGGCCCAGCAGATAGGAGCGCTGGTTCCGAAGGCCACTGGCCAGCCGGTTCGGCGCGTAGCCCAGGCGAGCCGCGACTTCGCGGACGTGTTGGCGTGTTTCTGCGCTGACACGGGACTGGTGTGTCTCGCTCAATGCATGGGAGACGGTCGTGACAGACACGCCGGCCACTTTCGAAACCTCGCGGATTCCGACTTTGGGCATCTGTCACCACCTTTGCAAAACGTTTTGTATGCGGTACATCACAGTATGCTGCAAAACGTTTTGCAATGTCAAGTGCTGCGCGACAAGTCAGTTCTCAACCTCCACAGCAGTAGGAACGCGAGGAAAGTGGGCAACGGGACCAAGGGATCATGACGGCTGAAACGGCGGTCGCGGTGAATGCCGGACCGATTCGTGGAGTGGTTCGGGAGGCATTGAGGAGTGTGGGCCGTGACCATGATGATGAAGGCGTTGGAAAAGCCC
>NZ_JAIWYX010000050.1 GCF_020251205.1 Arthrobacter sp. M4 | reverse complement strand
ACGGATTATGTGAACACGATCCCGGCGGACCAGGAAGCGGAGTTCCCGGGCAATGAGGAGTTCGAGCGCCGGTACCGGGCGTACATGCGGTGGAACGCGGCGATCATGGTGCACCGGGCGCAGCGTCCCGGGATCGGGGTCGGCGGGCATATTTCCACCTACGCGGGCGCGGCGACCCTGTACGAGGTCGGGTTCAACCATTTCTTCCGCGGCAAGGACCACCCCGGCGGCGGGGACCAGGTGTTCTTCCAGGGCCACGCGTCCCCGGGCATGTACGCCAGGGCGTTCATGGAAGGCCGCCTCACGGAAGAGGACCTGAACGGGTTCCGGCAGGAGAAGTCCCACGCCGGGCACGCCCTGTCCTCCTACCCGCACCCGCGGATGATGCCCGCGTTCTGGGAATTCCCCACCGTGTCCATGGGCATCGGACCGATGAACGCGATCTACCAGGCCCAGTCCAACCGGTACCTGCACAACCGCGGCATCAAGGACACCTCCGACCAGCACGTCTGGGCGTTCCTGGGCGACGGGGAAATGGACGAACCCGAATCCCGCGGCCTGCTCCAGCTGGCCGCGAACGAGAACCTGGACAACCTGACCTTCGTGGTGAACTGCAACCTGCAGCGCCTGGACGGCCCGGTGCGCGGCAACGGCAAGATCATGCAGGAACTGGAAGCCTTCTTCCGCGGCGCCGGCTGGAACGTGATCAAGGTCGTCTGGGGCCGGGAATGGGACGAACTGCTCGCCAAGGACACCGGCGGGCACCTCGTGGACCTGATGAACACCACCCTGGACGGGGACTACCAAACCTACAAGGCCGAATCCGGCGGGTTCGTCCGCGAACACTTCTTCGGCCGCACCCC
>NZ_JAIWYX010000004.1 GCF_020251205.1 Arthrobacter sp. M4 | reverse complement strand
CGCATGAGCGCGGCGACCATCGACCGGAAACTGGCCGGTGAGCGGGCGAAACTGGTTCCGCGGGGACGCTCGCACACGAAGCCGGGCACGCTGCTGAAGTCCCAGATCCCGATCCGCACCTGGGCCGAATGGGACGACGCGGTGCCCGGGTTTGTCGAAATCGATCTGGTCGGCCACGAAGGTGGGACCAACTTCGGCGAGTTCTGCTTCACCCTGACGGTGACGGATGTTTCCACGGGCTGGACGGTGAACCGGTCCGTGCGGAACAAGGCCGCCAAATGGGTCTTTGAAGCCCTCGAACACGTCACGGCGGTGTTCCCGTTCCCCATCCTGGGCATCGACTCGGACAACGGCTCGGAGTTCATCAACGAGCACCTGCTGGCCTACTGCCACGCACACCAGATCACCTTCACCCGCTCCCGGCCCGGCAACAAGAACGACGGCGCCCACGTGGAGCAGAAGAACTTCTCCCGGGTCCGTGAGCTCGTCGGGTACCTCCGCTACGACACGGCCGCGGAACTGGGCAAACTCAACGAAATCTGGGAACTGGACCGCATCTTCACCAACTACCTGCTGCCACAGCAAAAGCTGCTCTCCAAGCAGCGCCGCGGGGCCAAGGTCACCAAGAAGCACGACGCACCGGCCACACCCCACCAACGCGGGGTCAGGCATGAACGGATGCGCAAACGCCCGATCATCCAGATGAACTCCGCCTTCAAGAAGATCAGACCCGGCGCACTCTCACGCCAGATCCTGGCCCTGACCGCCGAACTGGAAACCCTCGCCCTGGCGAAAAAGCCAGCCACCCTCAAAACCGTCCACCGCGCCTGGAACAACTGACATCACGCGGAGGTATTGCAATGAGGCAACGATGCACCTATCCGGAGGTTTTCAAATGAGGCAACGAATAACTTTTGCCGGAGGTATTGCAATGAGGCAACGGGGGCAACGAGGGGCTTGGTACGGATACGCGCCTACTATTCTTTGTGCATGGAACGCCCAGAATGGTTGGCCGCTATGCGGGAGCACTCGCGACGTCAGAACTCACAGTCGCAGGGTTCTTTTCCCGCGACTTCGAGTCGTTCTGCCGGATTCTGAATCCCGCCCGTAACTCTGGCGGCAGGGCCTTTCATTGGGCGGATGTGGCCGATGGGCCGGTGGATGGGTCCACTCAATGGGCGTGCGCGACCCTATGATGCCGTGGCTTCCCTTAAGGCGCTACTGAAGCGGGCGGGGTCCTCGTGAGTGGCATCTGACACTATGATGTGCCGACGGGTGATCCGCCTGGCGTAATACCCGTCATAAGGCATTGCGATCACGGTATCGAGGCCCGTCTTCCATGCCTCAACAAGATCCGGGAGGCAGGTACGTTCCGGGCTGGGCTCGACCGGCCGCAAGTGCTTCTGGCGCACCGAGTTGAACCAGCGAGTGAAGGCTTGCCGGTCGAGTCCTTCGAACTCGTATTCGTCCGACCACAGTGGCGGTAGGGCTGGGTGCAATGGCTGCCCCGGCCGGGATTGGCTTCTCATAAGTTCGGGTGTTGGGTGCTGGTGCTTTTCGTCCTCGACGTCGTACCAAGCAATGGCCCTATCCCACGCTTGTCTCCAGCGCGCCTCCCAAACATCGAGGGCGGGCGAGTCCGGCCGCCTGGACCCTCCGACGTCCGGTGCGGGAACTACAGGTGGGATGCTTGAGAAACCTGTAAGTCCCCATGCGCTACGGACGAACAACAGCAGCGCGAGAGACGCTGGGAGGCGATCCACTGTGATTCCCATGTCGTGAGGCCAAGGGTTGTTCGGTTGCTGGCTGCGCATGATCCTCCCCCTTTTTGGCTGACACACTACCTGTCCCATGGGATAGCGGGAAGCCTCTTGCGAAATGGCGACATGAGCCTTATTGACAGAGGGACTGGACTATCCCTACGCTCGACCTCACTTTGGGAAAGAGTGTTTGGAAATCACCTTGAAATTCAATGGCTTGCGCGTCTCGCTTCTTGGGTGGGTGGGACATTGCCTGAATTGAACACGCCTAGAGCAACGAAGTGGCTCTTCATTATCGCCGGAGCCCTTGGAGCCGTAGCTGTTTTTGTCATTGCCTACATTTGGATCGGTTCCCAGGTGTTCGGCATCAACACCTCCCGGCTTGATCCAAGCCAAGGCCCGGCCTGGCCAATGAACGTCGTCGTTTGGCCGCTCATCGGTGCGCTGTCCGCGGCTGCCGTGGGAATCGTCCTGGCTATTGCCGGAAGCCAGCGCATCAGCGTGCAAACCTCCGCTGAATCAGGAGCGAATTAGCACCGACTGGCGGGGTGCTGAGCTGCGCTTAGCAACTCAGTACCTCTGCAGTTTCAGCGGCCTAGAACGCTCCCTTGGCCAGCCGAGGGACGTCGAATTTGGAAACCGTTGTGGTACGCGGCTAAGGTATGGGACATGACTAATCGTTGGTATGCGTATTTTTCGTTGGCTCTGGAGGGGCCCGCGTCTAGCTAACACGCATCCAACCACCTTCAGAGCCAGCAGGGCAGAGATGATTCTCTGCCCTTTGCCATTTCAAATGGCGGGTTCTGAGCAGGGGCCCGCTCCGAGTGAGGAACAGGACCCGCACAAATGACCAGCACCGCCGCAGAACCCGCACTGCCCATCAAACACGGCGACTCCCGCACCAGCACCTCCAACCTTCGCGTCAGCCGTTTCGAGCCACTTCCGACGCCCGGTGAGCTACTCGAAGAGTTGCCGCTGGACCCGAAGGCAAGCTCCGTCGTCGAACGTGGCCGTGACCAGGTCCGCGCCATTATGGACGGCGTGGACAACCGCCTGCTGGTGATCGTCGGCCCATGCTCCATCCACGACCCCAAGGCTGGTCTGGAGTACGCCCGCCGGCTGGTGAGCCAGGCCGAGCGGCACAAGGAAGACCTCCTGATCGTCATGCGTGCGTACTTCGAAAAGCCCCGCACCACAGTCGGCTGGAAGGGCCTCATCAACGATCCGCACCTCGACGGCACGCACGACATTGCCACGGGACTGCGCGCGGCGCGATCGTTCCTCCAGCAAGTAACCGCTCTCGGCCTGCCCACCGCCACCGAATTCCTGGAGCCCATAAGCCCGCAATACATGGCCGACGTCGTTTCCTGGGGCGCCATCGGCGCCCGCACAACCGAGAGCCAAATCCATCGCCAGCTCGCCTCCGGATTGTCCATGCCGATCGGCTTCAAAAACGGGACCGACGGCGACCTGCAGGTAGCCATCGACGCTTGCGGTGCTGCTGCGGCTGCCCAAACTTTCCTGGGTATCGACGGCGACGGGCGGGCGGCGCTGGTCGCCACCGCCGGAAACCCAGACACCCACGTCATCCTGCGTGGAGGCCGCAAAGGTCCCAACTACGCTGCTGCCGACGTCGCGGCAGCTTCCGGGAAGCTGGCTGCCAAGGGCCTGAATCCGCGCCTTATCGTCGACGCCAGCCACGCGAACAGCGGCAAGAATCACCACCGCCAGGCTGAAGTGGCCCTGGAGATCGGCGCGCAGCTCGAAGCGGGCGCTGAATCTCCGATCGCCGGGGTGATGCTGGAGAGTTTCCTGGTGGGCGGCTCGCAGAACCTCGACGTCGATCTCCACGCTGCCGGGCGGGACCAGCTGGTGTACGGGCAGAGCGTGACCGATGCCTGCATGGAATGGGACGTTACGGCGTCGGTTCTGGAGCAGCTGGCAGCCTCGGCCAGAAAGCGCCGGGAGGCCGCGGCGAGTAAGTAGTTTTACGAAAGACGAGTACCGTGGAGTGGCTCAGGACACTTTCACAACAGCCACATGAGCCTCTAGAGTATCTAGAACATGGTTGTTTGATGGCTCAGCATCGGCAGGGCAGCCAGTTATTTTGGGGACCGCCGTAGGCAAGCTGTTAGCAAAGGAATAAAGGGAAATGTCTGCAGAGACGAACTTCTCGAACGCGCGATTCTTAACTGTCGCCGAAGTGGCACAGGTTCTGCGCGTATCCAAAATGACCGTGTACCGTCTTGTCCACTCCGGTGAGATGCCAGCCGTCCGTTTTGGCCGGTCCTTCCGAGTGCCCGAGCAGGCCGTCGAACAGTACCTCAAAGGTGCGGTTGTGGAAGGCCAAACCAACTCTGCCTGACTTGCGCCGCCCCCTTAGGGGCGGACGGTCAAATCGGGTCCGCGATAGGCGGTACCCTGTTAACGAACGTTTTACGTCATTGTAAGAATCTGTCAGTTGTCGGGTTTGTTGCCCTGCTTCAGGGACTTCGCGCGGCTGGTGGGTACTTTGTCTAGTTTGTGAGGAACTTTCGTGGGTTCAGTTATTAAGAAGCGCCGCAAGCGTATGGCCAAGAAGAAGCACCGCAAGCTGCTTCGCAAGACCCGCCACCAGCGCCGCAACAAGAAGTAAACAGCTTCTGCAAAGCGTAATGCCCGCCGCCTTCGCAAAGGCGGCGGGCATTTTGCGTTCCCCGGTGCGTGTTGGGGAGCTAGCACCTATTCACGCCACTTGAGGAAGCCTTGGCGTCCCTCCAACGGTGTCAGAACTACCTCCCTGCCGAACTTCTTCTTCGATTCTTCGCCGAAGAAGGCATCCGGGGTGATCCGGATTGCCTTGGTGACTTTGCCGTCCATCAGGAATATGAACAGTGCTGGAGAAGCCGTGTAGCGCTTTTCCTTGGTGAGCGGTTCGCCGAAGGCGGCTTCGATGTCCTTTGCGGTGGTCCCCTCCGTGACGAATCCGGCTTGATCCCAATCGAAATCCGTGGCGTCGGCAAGCTTGAGCTCTGTTCCGGTGGTGGCCGCCTCCAAAACCTTGGCGTCCAGCTTGTCATTTCTTTCGGGCATGGGGCTTCCTCCCAGTGAGCATGCGGCAAGGGTCTGGATTAGGGCTAGGCAGAGCACGATCAGCACGCATCTGAACGCTGCCCGGTGTTGCGGGAATCGGACTGTCACGACGTAGTCCTCGACTCGTCGTTGAACTTGGGGTCGTGCCCAGGTGCGGGAGGCGCGTTGTTGGCGTCGCCTGTCCGCTCCATGGGCACCTCGTTGGAAGGGTGGGGCAGTAGGTCTGGCCCGACCACTACGGTGTCCCCGTTCCTCACAGCCTGTTCCACCAGGTTGGCGAGTTCCTCAGGTTCGGCGTCAGGATGCTCGATCGCGATCTTACGACCCACCTCGTTGTTGTATAGGTCCATGGCTTCCCTTGGTCCCGGATTGCCCGGCAATTGTTCATGCGCGGTGGCGTAATCCTCGGCCCAGTCAGCGCCGTATTCCCTGACCATCAGGGCATTCCAATAGGCGTGCCTAAACGCATCATTCTGGTCGTCATTCTGGTCCGGGCTGGGGAAGCGCTGGTCTGCCGCTTCGAAAGCGTCGTCATGGATGTCCTTGAACGCATTCATCTCCAAGGGGCCCAGGCCATTCAGCAATTCCGCTTCCTTTTCAGTGACCGTTCTCTGGTCAACAACAAGCCGCAACGGATCCCAATCGGAGGGCCATTCAGTGGTACGGGCGTCGCTGACTTGGTACTTGTCCAGGATTTCCTGCGGAGTGAGCCGATCCTTCGGCGGATCCTGGCCAGGCTGCACGGCGGGCGCGCCCGGCGCCGCGGCGATGTGGACGGATGAAGCGCCTTGACCGCCAGATTCCGAGGCGTTCGACTGCTCATCCGCATTCAGCATCGCAGTTTTGGCGGCATCGGCCAGCTTCCGCGACACATCATCCATGAGCTTCCGCAATTGCGTCTGCCACGCGTCGGCGAACTGCTGGGCGTCCTGCCCGTGCCAATAGCCAGTGTGTGAAATGAGCGAATCGAGTTCACGGACCTTGCCCGAGATGCGCGTCGATCCCGCGGCTAAGGCCTTCGAAAGCGCCCGGAGTTGCTCAACGTCCGCACCATACAAAGCCATGTTTCCCCCTCGGAAGTCCTGGCCCCATCCTCTGCCAGAGCCCACGGCCCGGCAATGGGGAGGTGTCCCCACCCGTCCCACGCAGGGTGCCGCCGTCAGCCAGGAGCCTTCCCGTCAGCCGGGAACCGCGCCGTCAACCAACGGCCCCCGCTGTTACCCAAGGGCCTCCTTGAAGCCAGGAGCCCCGCTGTCAGCCAGGAGCCTCCTTGAAGCCAGGAGCCCCGCTGTCAGTCAGGAGCCTCCTTGAAGCTCGGAGCCCCCGCTGTCACCCAGGTGCCCCGCTGTCAGCCGGAGCACGCCGTCGGCAGGTGCCCCGCTGTCACCCAAGAGCCCCCGCACTTAACCAGGAAGCCTCCCTGTCAGCCAAGAGCCCCTACCAGGGGGGCAGGAATTGTCCGCGAGTGGAAAGCGGCTTAAACGCGGGGACCTCGGAATTTGCTGAAGCCCCTCCACAGTCCGTAGATGGCTCCGCCCACGGTGGCAACCTTGAGGCCGAACGTGGCCGCCCTGCGGCCTGCGCGGAAGTCGTAGACGGGCCAGTTATGCTCGCGGGCGTGGCGACGCAGGCGCGAGTCCGGGTTGATAGCTACCGGGTGTCCCACCAGGCTCAGCAGGGGAATGTCATTGTGGGAATCGCTGTACGCCCAGCAGCGGCGCAGGTCCAGCCCTTCGGCGGCTGCGAGTTCCTTTGCCGCCACAGCCTTTGCGGGCCCGTGCAGGACTTCTCCCACAAGGCGGCCGGTGTAGGCGCCATCTTCGATCTCGCCCACGGTCCCCAAAGCGCCTGTCAGGCCAAGCCGGGATGCGATCACCGTAGCCACCTCGATCGGCGTAGCCGTCACCAGCCATACCTTCCGCCCAACGCGAAGGTGCTGCTCAGCGAGTGCCTTGGCCCCAGGCCATATCCGCGACTCGATCATCTCGTCGTAGACCTCTTCGCCGAGCGTGGCCACGTCCTTTACCGGCAGGCCAGCGGCCATCATGAGGGCCGAATCGCGAACGGCATGCACGTCATCGAGGTGCTCGCCCCGGATAATGAACTTCAATTGCTTCCACGCGAAACCAGCGGCCTGCGAGAGTGTGAACACCCGCCGCTCGTACATTTTGCGCGCCACGTGGAACAGGCTGGCGCCCTTCATGAGAGTGTTGTCGACGTCGAAGAAGGCAGCTTCGCCGCGCTGCTGAGTCGCGGCCCGCGTCTTGGCGACGGCGGCGTTCTTCTCGTCGGGCATGACTTGAGTCTAGTCAATCGTCCAACAGCCCGCCGTCGTAAGGCACCGGACGCGCCCGACGCCGAGACCCGCTTCGACGTGGTGCGGCACCTAAGGCTACGGTTGAGTCATGCCAACTCCCGACGTCGTCCTCCTCACCAAAGCGGACTGTCACCTGTGCACGGCGGCGCGCGCCGCCGTCGAACGCGTCACTACTGGGCTCGGCCTCACCTGGCGCGAGCAGTTGGTCGACGATGACGAAACCCTCCGTGAGCGGTACGCGGAGGAAATTCCCGTGGTGCTGGTGGACGGGATCCAACGGGATTTCTGGACGATCGATGAGCAGCGCCTGGAACGCACCCTTCGGAAGGCTTTGGCCGGCTAAACGTTGAGGTGGCTTTGTCCAGTGAAGCGGCGGGGCTCTACAGTGGAACCACAAGTGACGCAATGGAGAAAATCGTGACTGCGCTGGATTCTTCCGCTGCGGCAGGCCCCGGGGAACCGGAATCTGCGGCCAAGCAGATACCACCTGCGGCCGTGGCCCGCATGACACTCTACTTGCGCGCGCTGAATTCGCTGCTGGCCGAAGGAGTGGAGCGAGTCTCCTCCGAAGCCCTGGCAGAGGCCTCCGGGGTAAGCTCCAGCACCCTGCGCAAAGACCTCTCTTATGTAGGTTCGTACGGAACCCGGGGCGTTGGCTACGAAGTCCAGTACCTCAGCCGGCACATTGCGGCTGCACTCGGCCTGACGCACGACTGGAAAGTGGCCATTGTCGGTGCCGGTAACCTCGGCAAAGCCTTGGCCCGGTACGGTGGTTTTGAATCCCGTGGCTTCGATATCGTGGCGATCTTTGACGCCGATCAGATGGTGATTGGCAGCGAGGTTGGCTGGTTGCGCGTCAGCGATGTGGCAGACATGGAAAGTGTCCTGCACCGGACCGGCGCCAACATGGTTGTGCTCGCGCTGCCTGCGACTGTCGCCCAGGAAATGTGCGACCGCGTCATCGCAGCGGGCATTCGCAGCATCCTCAGCTTTGCCCCTGTGCTTCTGCAGGTGCCGCCGTATGTGAACCTGCGCAAGGTTGATATGGCCACCGAACTGCAGATTCTTGCCTACCACGCGCAACGGACGCAGACCCCGGGCCAGCCCGTCCGACGTGATGTCGGCTGACCGGCCGGGACTGCGCCCGTCGTTCTAGCTATTTTTTGCGGTCGCCGTGATCAGCGGCCGTACGGGTTGCCAAACGGTTGCTTCTGGAAATAGGGTGCGGCGCCCGGCAGGTAGAGCAGAACGATTGCGGCGACGCCCATAAGGATGGTGACGATGCCCAGTCCCGGTGACGTTAGTCCGAGCAGGGAGATCGCGGCAAAGACCGTCCCGAGGATGCGGGCCCAGTTCTTCCCCTGGCGGACCTTGAAGGCCACGAGGGCATAAATACCAGCGAATATGACTGAGAAAATCACGACGAAAGTCGTGGTGAATCCCATGATGGCGTCCACCGTGATTCCGGATCCGCGGGCGCCCTGCTGGTTGAGCGCGTCCTGCATGATGGAGCGGAACTCAGGGGTGTTCATGGTGGCCAAGGCGATCGGAATGCCAGCGAGAGTCAGCACGCCCGCGCCCAGGATCAGCCAGAAGGAGATGTTCACCAGCTGGGGGACACGGGACGTGGTGGATGGCTGCTCGCTCGGGTAGCCGTAGGGCGGCGCGGACGGCTGGCCGTAAGGGGACTGCTGGCCGTAGGGCGACTGCCCATACGGAGACTGCTGACCGTATTGCGGTGCCTGCTGTCCGTATTGGGGCGCTTGCTGTCCATACTGCGGAGACTGCTGACCATACTGGGGTGCCTGCTGGCCGTACTGGGACGTCTGCTGTCCGTATTGGGGTGTTTGGCCGTACGGATTCTGCTGCCCACCCTGGCCCTGCTGGCCGTACTGCGGCTGGGAGGATTGGCTGTACTGTCCTTGCTGGCCATACTGCGGCTGGGAGGACTGGCCGTACTGGCCTGACTGGGGCTGGCCTGACTGGCCATACTGCGGTGCCGGCTGCCCGGACTGGCCCTGCTGGCCTGATTGGGGCTGGCTTGACTGGCCATACTGCGGTGCCGGCTGCCCGGACTGGTCTTGCTGGCTGTCCTGACCATTCTGGGAATCGGCCTCGTCCCGGTTGGGCGGAGGAACTGGAGGATTGCTCATGACGGTCCTTTGCTCATTTATCGGCGTACATGGCTGCCGGGCTTCCGCATGAACTGCCTCCCCCCAGCGTGGCTTAGTTCCACCGTATACCCGCGTTTACGCTACGGGGATCATTCAATGGAAGTATTCTCCGGGCGGACGCAGCAGGATATTCTCCGGCCGGACACAGCAAGGCCGCGACGATTTCCCGGGGGATTTCGCCGCGGCCTCCTGTTGACTGCTCCTAGGCTGTGGCTCCCTTGACGGACTTGAACCACATCTGCGAGTTCGGCAGCCACATCAGCACGGTTGCAACGGCCGAGATGACGAAGCCAAAGAAGTTGGTGCCGCCCTGTCCGCCGTAGCTGGCGCTGTTAAGGATGGCGAGCAGCAGCGAGACGCCGGCCACAATCGTTAGTGCCAGTCGAGCCCATTCCTTGCCTTCCTTCATCCGCATGGCCAGGACAATCTGCGCAGCGGACAGGGCAAGGGCGATGAGCACGAGGATGAGCACCAGAACGCCAGCACCCGGGGCGAAGGAGAAGAGGACAAGACTGCCGAAGAAGCCGATGACTGAACCGAGGAGGCCAAGCAGGCCGCCGATGAGCCAGATCCAGTAGGACACCTTCAGCTCAATGGGCAGGCCGGCGACGCTGAACATGCCGGAGAAACCGCCCTTGGGTAGAACGTCGTTGATGTTATGGGGACGATCGGTAGGCATTTCGAACTTGAAGCGACCCTGGCCGGGCTGTTGCCCCGGCTGTTGGTAGCCCGGTGCAGGCTGCTGGTAGCCCTGCGACGGCGGCTGGTTGCCTTGCGGTGGTTGATAACCCTGCGGAGGCTGGTAACCCGCAGGAGGAACATTTTGTGACTCCGGAGGCTGTGCCCCCGGCTGCTCAGGCTGAGGTACATCGTTTGGGTTACTCATGGAACCATACTGTAGACCTGCAAATACCCGAATCCTAGGAAATTTTAGGCCAAATCGCCGCGAAATCACGGGTGAACGCCGAACAATTGCCGGATGACTCGCTTACATGCCAAACGGCGCCTCCAACCCGGGGCTAACCGGGCGCGAGGCGCCGTTCGGAGTGCCGTCGAAAGGCTAGGCAGCCGGGGCGATGAAGGCCAGTTCAAGGTTGATAACAACCTTGTCGGAAACCAGGACTCCACCGGCTTCCAAGACGGCGTTCCATGTCAGGCCGAAGTCCTTGCGGCTGATGGTGGTCTCACCGGAGATGCCTGCTCGGGTGGCGCCGAAGGGGTCCACGGCAACGCCGTTGAACTCCGTTTCGATGGACACTTCCTTGGTGACACCCTTGATCGTCAGGTCGCCCACCAGGTCGAAGCTTTCGCCATTGCCCCTGATGTGCCGGGACACGAAGGTGATCTCGGGGAACTTCTCCACGTCGAAGAAGTCCTCGCCCTTGACGTGCCCGTCGCGGTTGGCGTCGCCGGAGTCGAAGCTGGCGGTCTTGATGGTGGCCGTTACCCTCGAGTCGGTCAGGGTTTCGCCGAGCTCCAGAGTGGCCTCAGCTTCCTTGAACTGGCCACGGACCTTGCTGATGCCGGCGTGACGGACGGTGAAAGCGATCTCGCTGTGGGAGTTGTCCAGGATCCAGGTTCCAGTGGTTACGTTGGCGGGGAGGGTCATGATGCTGCTCCTTGGTTTGTAGCTGTTCGGTGGAATCGGATGTTCGTTGAAGTTTCAACTAACCGCTGCATCCAGTATAAACATGCATTTGCATCTTTTATTCCTCCTGAGGGAACTTTTCTTGGATTTCTTGTGTTCTACCTCCTGTAGAAGATTTCGTCATTACCCATGCCCTTTGAGAAACTGGTAGACATGCCCCAAGCAACTGTCCATTTACTCCGCCATGGCGAGGTGTTCAACCCTGCCGGCGTCCTCTATGGCAGATTGCCCGGTTTTCACCTTTCTGAGCGGGGCCGCCAGATGGCGCAGACTCTCGCTGACCACTTCGCCGAGCGGGCAGCCCAGGGCAAGCGCCTCGTTTATCTTGCAGCCTCGCCCCTGACGCGTGCACAGGAGACGGCCCTGCCCACGTCACAGGTGCTCGGCCTGGAGATCCATACCGAAGACCGCATTATCGAAGCAGAAAACTACTTCGAGGGCCTCAAAGTCAATGGTCGCGAGTTGATGAAGCCCAAACATTGGGCCAAGCTGCGCAACCCTTTCCGTCCCTCCTGGGGAGAGGCATATGGTGACCAGGCCGCTCGAGTGATGGCCGCCGTCGTCGACGCCGCACGGAAGGCCGTTGAGCTGGGCGGCGACGGCGCGGAAGCCATCCTTGTCAGCCATCAGCTGCCCATTTGGGCCACCCGGCTGAAGGCTGAAGGGCGCCCCCTCTGGCATGACCCGCGCAAGCGCGAGTGCACCCTTACCTCACTGACGTCCCTGACGCTCGACGGCGGCGCAGTAGTCGGCGTCCGGTACAGCGAACCGGCGGCGGCCTTGCTCCCCGGTGCCGCAAGCACCCCGGGAGCATAAGCATGGCATCACCCCAACGAAGGACCCCAAAGCAAGAGCCCGTGTCACAGCAGTCCCTATCCCAGCCCCAAACTTCCCGCCGCCGCTTCCTCACGGCTGGCGGTATGCTCCTCGCTGCCGCCACCACCGTGGGCCTGTCGGCCTGCGCCCAGGAGGATGCCCTGGCAAAGCAGGCCAAAGCCGGTGATAACAAGAACTACGTGGCAGGGGACGGATCCGTCACGGAGTTCGCCGCCGCCGACCGAAAAGCGCCAGTGGCCGTGAAAGGAACACTTTTCGACGGCACCAAGGTGGAGCCCAACAACTTCCAGGGCAAAGTCACGGTCCTCAACTTCTGGTTCGCGGCGTGTGCGCCCTGCCGAGTCGAAGCACCTGTCCTTGAGGGCCTTCACCAGGAATACAAGGACCAGGGCGTTCAGTTCTTTGGCGTCAATCTACGGGATGAGAAAGCCACGGCGGAGGCGTTCGAGAAGACGTTTGGCGTGAGCTACCCCAGCTTCAACGACAAGGACGGGGCGGTGCTGCTGTCCGTGTCCGGCATCGTTCCGCCGGGCGCCGTTCCCACAACTCTGGTGCTGGACAAACAGGGCCGGGTGGCTTCCCGTGTCCTCGGCGAACTGGAGAAGGGCACCCTCAAGGCGCTTATCTCCACCGCGGTTGCAGAGTAGGGTCCCCGGCATCGTGAACAGTCCTTTCGCTGAAGCCATCCTGAACGGCTCGCTGCTCCTGGCCATCCCAGTGGCGTTGTTGGCCGGGCTCGTGTCGTTCCTCTCGCCGTGTGTACTTCCGCTTGTCCCCGGCTACCTTGGCTACGTGACCGGGCTGACCGGCGTCGACTTGGAAAAGCAGCGTCGGGGCAGGATGCTTGCCGGAATTGGCCTCTTTGTGCTGGGCTTCTCCGTGATCTTTGTCCTGCTCGGCGGAGCCTTTGGACAACTTGGCGCCCTCCTGACCGGACCCCAGAATGCTTGGATTTCCCAAATCCTTGGCGTCTTGGTGATTGTTTTGGGTGTCGTGTTCATGGGCGGGTTCAGTTGGCTCCAGCGCGATGCCAAAATCCACGCGCGGCCTCCCGCAGGCCTGTGGGGAGCGCCGTTGCTGGGCATGACCTTCGGACTTGGCTGGGCCCCCTGCATTGGGCCCACGTACTCCGCTGTCCAACTCCTCAGCCTCTCCGGTGGATCCTCGGCGGCAAAAGGAGCCTTCCTGGCATTCGTCTATTGCCTTGGCCTCGGTGTGCCGTTCCTGCTGATCGCGTTAGCGGTGCGCAAGGGGATTGGCGTGATGGCCTTCTTCCGGAAGCACCGCCTTGCCATCCAGCGGGCGGGGGGAGCCATCCTGATTGTCCTCGGCATCCTCATGGCCTCGGGCATCTGGGGTTCCTGGGTCACGGGCCTGCAGTACTGGTTCCAAACTGACGTGAAGTTGCCGATCTGATGAGTGAGCGCGTGAAAGCCAAAAACAAGACTCGCAACGAGTCCTCGTCCGAAGCCTCCGCCTCCACCAAGGCCGGCGCCGTGGAGAGTGCCAAGGCCGAGGCTGCCTTGCCCGCACTTGGCATCAAGGGCATGCTTCGTTGGGCGTGGACCCAGCTGACCAGCATGCGCACTGCGCTGTTCCTGCTCCTTCTCCTTGCTGTTGCTGCCGTGCCGGGATCTCTTTTCCCACAGCGTCCGGCCAACCCCTCCAACGTCACCCAGTACATCAAGGACCATCCGGACTATGGCAAGATCCTGGACGCGCTCCAGCTCTATGACGTCTATTCGTCCGTCTGGTTCTCGGCCATCTACATCCTGCTGTTTATCTCGCTGATCGGCTGCGTGGTTCCGCGTGCCATCGTGCACTACCGGGCAATGCGCTCCCAACCGCCCCGTACCCCGGCACGGCTGTCCCGACTGCCCGAGTACGGCACCCTGGTGGTGCCCGCGGACGCCGGTGTCCCGGCGTCGAAGGCCATTGGCGACGCCGCTGAGGTGCTGAAAAAGCGCGGCTACCGCGTTGAGGTCCGCGATGTCGACGGCGAGCGGCCGTCACTGGGTGCCGAGCGGGGCTTCCTCAAGGAAGTTGGCAACCTCGTTTTCCATTCCTCCCTTATTGGCGTCCTGGTGTCCGTGGCCATTGGCGGACTGTTCGGCTACAGCGGCCAACGCATCCTGGTTGAAGGCGACACCTTCGTGAACACTCTGGTGGGCTACGACCAGTTCTCCCCGGGGACAAATTTCCAGAGCAGCTGGCTGCAGCCATACTCGATCCAGCTGGACAAGTTCAACATCCAGTTCGATCGCGAGTCGCCCAAGAACTTTGGCCAGCCCATCGACTTCCGGGCCGAGGTGACCACCAAGGAATCCCCGGATGCGCAGGCTGAAAAGAAGGTTCTCAAGGTCAACGACCCCGTGACCCTGGGGAACACCAGCATCTACCTCACCGGTAACGGTTATGCGCCCGTTGTGACGGTGCGCGACGGCGCCGGCAACGTAGCACTTCAGGGTCCGGTGGTTGCCAAGCTGCAGGGCGAGAACTACTACTCCTCCGTGGTCATCAAAGTCCCTGACGCCAAGCCAGATCAGCTGGGCTTCGTCGGCTTCTTCCTGCCTACGGCGTTCCGTACCGAGCAAGGAGTCTCCTTCAGCGCCGACCCGGAACTGTTCAACCCGCAGCTGAGCCTGAATTCCTTCTACGGCGACCTTGGCCTGGACAAGGGCCAGCCGCAAAACGTCTTTGAACTCGATGTGAAAAACCTCAAGCCGCTCAACAACCGTGAACTGGCCGCAGGCGGCATCACACTGGCCCCCGGCGCGACGTACACATTGCCGGAGGGCAAGGGCAGCATCACGTTCGACGGCGTCAAGCGGTACATCGGCGTGGATATCCATCACAACCCGGGTCAGCAGTATGCACTGATCTTCGCCCTCGTCGCCGTCGCAGGCCTCGTGGTTTCCCTTTACCTCAACCGCCGCCGTGTCTGGGTCCGTACGGGCACACACGCAGACGGCCGTACCATGGTTGAGTTTGGTCTCCTGGCCCGCGGCGAAGACCACCGACTCGCCAATGAATCCGCTGCCATCAAGGAGCTCCTCCGGGCACAATGGCGGCTTGACGAAACCCAGACCGCGGCAAACCCGCCCGGCACTGAATCCACATCAGGCGACGCTCCCAGCAAGGCACATTCCACCTCCCAGAAGGACCAGTAATGTTCCCCATCAACGAAACCATGGGCCAGTACAGCGAGCTCTTTATGCTGCTTGCAGCTGCAACGTACACGGTGGCGTTTGTCGCGTTCGCCTGGGATCTCGCCAAGAGCAGCAAAACCCTGCAGGCCGTCGACCTCAAAGCAGCGCAGGCCGCAGCGGTAGCGGCGGGCACCAAAGTCGCCGTCGCCGCCGGTTCCGTGGGAAGCCCGACGACGGCCAGCGCCACCGGTGCCCCCGCAGGTTCCGGCGCGGCGCCGGCGTCGGGGGTTGCCGGCGTGGACACCACTGCGGGAGGCGACATGCGTTACAGCTCTGTGCGCCGTGCTCCCGCTCGAGTGGGTGTAGCACTCGCGATCCTAGGCGTGTTGATCCACGCGGCGGGCGTCGTCACCCGCGCCATCGGTGCAGGCCGCGTGCCCTGGGGCAACATGTACGAGTTCCTCACCACGGGTGCCTTTGTTGCTGCGGCTGTATTCCTGCTGGCCCTCATCCGGCGCGACCTGCGGTTCCTCGGCACCTTTGTCATTGGCCTGGTGACCATCATGCTCGTGGCGGCAGCCGTCGCGTATCCGACGCCGGTTGGCCACCTTGTTCCTGCCCTGCAGAGCTACTGGCTGGTCATTCACGTATCCATCGCCGTGCTGTCATCGGCGCTGTTCACGCTGACGTTTGCCATGTCGGCGCTGCAGCTGGTGCAGTCCCACCGGCAGAAAACCCTGGCCTCGGGCGGTGCGGACAAGCTGGGGTTCATGCGACTGGTCCCCAACGCGCTGTCCCTGGAGAACCTGTCCTACCGCATCAACGCCGTAGCGTTCGTGGGGTGGACCTTCACCCTTATGTTCGGTGCGATCTGGGCGGAGAAGGCCTGGGGCCGCTTCTGGGGCTGGGATACCAAGGAAGTCTGGACCTTCGTGATTTGGGTGGTCTACGCAGGCTACCTGCACGCCCGCGCCACCCGAGGCTGGACCGGCACCCGTGCGGCCTGGCTGTCCATCGTGGGCTACCTGTGCGTGGTGTTCAACTTCACTATCGTGAACCAGTTCTTCAACGGCCTGCACTCGTACTCGGGGCTATAAGCCGGAGATCCCGTAGCGGCACGGCCTTTTTGTGGGCCGGTGGTGGGGGTTCCGAGGCATTTGCTTGCCCCGGCGCGGCCTTTTGTGGGCCGGCGGCGGTGGTTCCGAGGCATTGGTTGCCACAATGCCGTTCTGGCGCATGCGGAAGCGGTTGTTTGCCACAAACGGCCGTTATGACGAGCTGAGAGTGGCCGTTTCTGGCAAATCAGTGTTCATCAAGCCTGCGCCTCCGAGGCAGTTTTTGAGACTGCGGGTCTTTGGGGTTCAGTCCATCCTCGCCCAAGAAGCGCCTTCTTGACTCGTGCGACGGCGCGCGGAACGCCCCCAACCGAAGTGTCCAGATCACTCTGAGTCAGTTGGACAACGCGCCAGCCTAGGTCCTTCGCCTCTTCATCCCGGAAGATGTCGCTCCTTCGCTGCTGCGGCGTTACGTGGTGAGCGCCGTCGTATTGAATGAGGACCTTGAAGTCTTCGTATGACATGTCGGGATCTTGGACCCAACGGCCCGCCTCGTCGAACAGGGGAACGTTGATGACCGGTTCGGGGAGGCCATGGTCCACAAGAAGCAACCGCACCTCGGTTTCCTTGGGTGAATCTGTGCGCGGCCGCATTCGGCTCCTTGCGCGCACCGCCTTGCGGTAGCCAGCACGTCCTCGTTGATGGGACAGGAAATCATCCAATTCCTGCACCGCCGAGAGAGGGTTCTGGCGCTTCAATAGGTGGTCGCCCGCAATGACGAGTTCATCGTCCGTCAGAATCTGTGCCAGGTCGAACCAAGTCCGCAGGGGTGAGGTGCAGGCAACAAGGCGTCCCTGGACGATGTCGGCTTCAACGAGGGTCGCTTGATGGCCCTTGACGCCCTTTCTCCGAACAGCGCGCCTGCCGTGGGGATGGGTGAGATGAACCACATCGCAGGACTTCAACCCAAGGGGCAGAGGGATACCCCAGAGTGCAGCCGCCGTCGTGTGGCTCGCGATGGCTCCGGTGGCTGTAACGAGCGCGCGAACGCGGTCAAGCAGTGACAGTCGAGTGGTCTTTACTGAATTCTGCTTGGGAATTGGATTCAGATCCGTTGATGGTTCCTCCCGGGGGTCCGCCTCCGTCGAGTAGCTTGGGTCGAACCTAACTCCATGACAGGGTGAGACGAGGTCTTGTGCCCGAGTTCGACGGCGAGAAATGCCAAATCTGGTGGCTTCAGCTGTTGTGAAGGGCCGATCAACAAGGTGGCTGGGGAGTTCCCGCGGCGTGCGCATACGGCATTCTTGCTGCTGCAAAGCTTAGGCGGCGGGCTGTCCACAGAATCCGAGCGATGTGGAGGAGAAGTGTGCACCAGCCGTTTGCCAAAAACGGCCGTTCTCGCGCGCTTATTCCGGCCGTTTGGGGCAAAAGGATGCAATTCCGAGGGTAGGGCACGGATGTAATTCCGAACATAGGGCTATGAGGTGGCAGGGCTATGTCGGGGTGGGGCTTCGTTGTGGTGCGGTTAGGTTGCGGAAGCCTTAGGCCGCGGGGCCGTCCTCGGCGCTGGATTCTCCGCGCATACGCCGTTCCTTCTCTTTCAACTCTTGCTGGAGCTTGCGAAGGCGTTCGGCTTCGGCCTGGTTACGGCGGCGCTGTTCAAGGTTCCTGAGGAACTCCGGATCATCGTCGGGTGCCGTGGGGTGGCTGTAGGTGCGCGGAGCAGGAGTGAAACGGGCGTAGGGCTTTCCGAAGGCGAACCAGAGGATGGCCCCCAGCAGCGGAAGGACAACCAGCACCACGATCCAGGCTGGCTTTGAAATGCCACGCGTGGCCCCGCGGTCCGTCCGGATCACGTCCACCAGACCGTAAACGTAGAAGACCAAAACGGCAACGATGGCAACTACTCGAAGCATGAAGCAAGTCTAGTCGTTGGAGCTGGGAGTGGACTGTCCGTGATCAGAGTGCAATGTTTCCGGCGGCTAGACTTAAGGGCGTGGCTTTTTTGAAATACTCCCTGATCCGCTTGGCGCTGTTTGTGCCCCTGTTCGTCTTGTTCGCCTTCCTGCAGACGGGACTGGTGCTCGCAGCGATTTTTGCCGGGCTGATCGCCTTCGCGCTGAGTTACCTGTTCTTCCAGAAGCAGCGTGATGCCGCCACCGCACAGATGCGGGAGCGCTTCTCCGGTAAGGCCAAGCCAATCCGCACAGCGGGCGAGGTTGCCGATGCTGACGCCGAAGACCGCATGGTGGACCAGAACCCGGACATCACCGTCCACAACGACCGGCGACCCAAGGACGCTTAGCCGAGCGCTTGGATAGGCAACGCCCATCTGGGAACGTGCCGCGGCGCACAGCTGGAACCCGCGGCTCAGCGCCCGTGGCTCAGCGCCCGCGGCCCAGCCCCTTGCTCGGCTCAGAACCCGCGGCTCAGCACCAGGCCAAGTGCGAACAGTACGCTGTAACCCAGGTTGATGAGTCCCGTTTGCTTGAGCACGGGAATCAGGCCCTTGCGCTTCTTCCCGTTCACCATCAGCCAGGCCGGCATCAGGCACGCCGGGATGAGCAACAGCACAATAAGCATCCACGGCTTGGCAGGCGCCAACACGATCACCAGCAGGATGGCCAGCCCCAGCATTAGCACGTAGCTCTCCCGGGCGTGGCGGTCACCCAGACGGACGGCCAGGGTCTTCTTGCCGGCAGCCGCATCTGTGGGAAGGTCACGGACGTTGTTGGCCATCAGCAGCGCACACGCGATCAAACCGGTACCAATGGCCCCAACCACGGCCGGCGGGCTGATCTGCCCGGCCTGCGTGTACGTCGTACCCAGCGTGGCCACCAGCCCGAAGAACACAAAGACGAACACATCGCCGAGCCCCATGTAGCCGTAGGGGTTCTTGCCCCCGGTGTAGCCCCAGGCCGCCAACACGCAGCCCAGCCCGACGAGGATGAGCCACCAGGCCTGCGTAATGACCACCAGCGCCAGGCCAACCACCATGGCCAGGCCGAAAGCGCCGAAGGCGGCCCACTTGACCTGGTCGGGCTGTGCTGCCCCGGAACCGACAAGGCGCATGGGACCAATGCGGTCCTCATCGGTGCCGCGGATGCCGTCGGAGTAGTCGTTGGCGAAGTTGACGCCGATTTGCAGGAACAACGCCACAAAGGCAGCAAGGATCGCGTTCAGCGGACGGAACGCCTGCAACTCGTAGGCTGCCGCAGTGCCGATCAGCACCGGTGCGATGGCTGCTGGCAGGGTGCGCGGACGGGCGCCTTGGATCCATTGGGCGGCTGTGGCCACGGTTTGTACCTCGTGTTGTTGTCTTGTGCTGGGGCTAGCTAATGCCTGCCTGTGGAAAGGACGACTTCTATTCTCCCTGATGCAGCGACTCAAGCTTGCCGGTCATCGCGATCCGGTCCGGCTTGCCGTTGGGCAGCATTAAGAGTTCGACGTCGGCATGAATAGTTTTGGGGGCCAGCGCACCCATCGCCGTTCGGGCCTGGGCATGGATAGCTTCCGCCGCGACGCCATCAACGGCGACGTACGCAGCTACCGCCTGGCCCCAGCGCTCCGAAGGAACGCCCGCTACAAAAGCCGCTGTGACGCCGTCGAGCTTTTCCAACTCCGCCTGCACGTGCGCGGCGGAAACCTTGACACCTCCGGTGATGATGACGTCGTCGGCGCGGCCGAGCACACTGAGGGTGCCGTCTTCAGTGAGCTCGCCGAGGTCGCTGCTGCGGAACCAGCGGATGCCGTCCTCCTCGAAGAACGTTCCGTCGTCGGGTCCCTCGAGGTAACCGGCGGCGATAGTGTCGCCGCCCAGGAGGATCCGGCCGTCGTCGTCGATCCGCACCTCAACGCCTTCCAGGGCGACGCCGTCATAGACACAGCCCCCGGAGGTCTCCGCGGAGCCGTAGGTCTTGACGACGTTGAGGCCAGCGTCGCGGGCGGCCTGGAGCAGTTCGGGCGGGATTGGCGCTCCGCCAAGGAGGATCGCGTTGAAGCGGCGCAGCACGGCAAGGGTCTCGGCGCTGGGTGAGTCGAGGAGCCGCTGCAGCTGCGTCGGCACCAAGGACGTGAAACGGGTCCTATCGGTAAGTTCCTGCGCGGCGGCGGTGAAGGCCTCCGGCGTGAAACCAGCGGAAAGGTCCATTGCCCAGGGGCGGGTCCCGGCGAAGAGCGATCGAATCAGCACCTGCAGTCCGGCCACGTACTGGACCGGTAGCGCGAGCAGCCACTGACCCTCGCCGCGAAGGGCAATGGCCGTAGCCATGGAGGAGGCCGCCAGGCATTCGACCGTAAGGACCGTCGCCTTGGGCGTGCCGGTGGACCCGGAGGTACGGACGACTACTGCCGCGTCATCGAAACCTGGCGTCTGGATTGTCAATGCAACCGGCTGGCCGCCCTCGTCGACGGAAAGTTCGACGGCGGGCCCCTCGCCGTGGAGGGCGTCGGCCAGGGCTTTGAGGAGGGGATCGATGTTCACAACGGCCAGCCTAGAAGTAGTAGGGGAAACGGGACCAATCGGGGTCGCGTTTTTCCAGGAAGGCTTCCTTGCCCTCCACGGCTTCGTCCGTCATGTACGCAAGTCGCGTGGCTTCGCCGGCAAAAACCTGCTGTCCCGCCAGCCCGTCGTCGGCCAGGTTGAAGGCGAATTTGAGCATGCGGATAGCCTGCGGGGACTGCCGGGCAATGTCCGCGGCGTATTCGAGCGCTACTTCTTCCAGTCGCTCATGGTCCACGGCCTCATTCACGGCACCCATGCGCACCATGTCCTCGGCAGAATACTCTCGGGCCAGGAAGAAGATCTCCCGGGCGGCCTTCTGGCCAATTTGCCGGGCCAGGAGCGCTGAGCCGTAACCGGCGTCGAAACTTCCCACGGTGGCATCGGTCTGCTTGAACTTGCCGTACTGCCGTGACGCGATGGTCAGGTCCGCCACCACATGCAGTGAGTGACCGCCGCCGGCCGCCCAGCCGTTGACGACGGCGATAACCACCTTAGGCATGGTCCGCATGAGCCGCTGGACTTCCAGGATATGGAGGCGGCCGGCACGGGCGGGATCGATGGTCTCGGCAGTCTCGCCCGTGGCGTACTTGTAGCCCTCGCGGCCGCGGATGCGCTGGTCACCGCCGGAGCAAAATGAGTGGCCGCCGTCCTTGGGGGAGGGGCCGTTGCCCGTGAGCAGCACTGTGGCGACGTCGGGCGTCATGCGCGCGTGGTCCAACGCCCGGTACAGCTCGTCCACAGTTCCCGGGCGGAAGGCGTTACGGACCTCGGGACGGTTGAATGCGATCCGCACCGTGGGCAGGTCCCGCACGACTGACCCGTCCGCCGCGCGCTCCACCTGCCGGTGGTAGGTCATGTCCTGGAAGTCATCGAAGCCGGAGACGGCCCGCCAACGGGTGGGGTCGAAGACGTCGGAGACCTGTGCAGGGAAGTCGTTGATCACAGACAGAGTCTAGTGAGCGGCTCAGGCGATGTAGAACTCGTTGCGCCCGCCGCCCGGTGGTGGCCGGTTCGGGGCTAAGGGGAGAGTTGCTGGAGCTGGTTGATCAGGTCCGGCGGGATCGCGTAAATGAGGATGGCCGCCAGGAGGTTCTTGGAAGCATGAACAAAGTAGGAGAACATCACGTTCTTGCCCGTCCAGACGTACACCGCCACCAGCACAACGCCCATCCCTAAGTAGGGCGCCAGCGCCGGCAGCTCGATGCCTTCCCGACCAACCACGTGGATAAACGAGAAAAGGAACACGGAAGCGGCGCAGCAGATCCAGATGTTGACGCGTTTGCTCAACTTGCCGATGAGCAGGTGGCGGAAGATGTACTCCTCCACAAAGGGGCCCACAACAACCAGCAGCGGGATCACCAGCCACGGGGGAATCTGCTGGACCAGGTTTTCCACGGCCAGTTGGTTTTCGGAGCTCCGCGGGGTGCCTGTGATTGTCACAAAGAGAACGCTCAGGACCAGCATGGCAACAACGGACAGCGGAACCATCATGAGCGTGAACCAAGGCCGTGTGGCAAGGATGCGCAGGTCCCGCGACACGACTGTCCGGGAAGCCGTCAGCGCAACAACGCCAACCGCGGTGTAGAAGGCCAGGTTTACCGCAAAAGTCGCCGAGGCAGGGTCGCCAAAGAAGGGCCTGAGGAGCGGGACCAGCAAGGTTCCGGCCAGTGAGAAGAAGGCAACAATGCCCACGTAAAGTACGACCGCGGCCGTATCCAAGCCTGAGAAATCGTAAAGCCTGCCGGGCGGCGGTATGGTCCGCATAACCCCAGCCTACGTGCGTTTGGCGCCCTTGGTGGACTCGTAGCCTGATCGGCTCGCGTTTGGCCAGCGCGCGACGACGGTGGGTTGCCCGCCGATGGTGATTGTCGCCGTCGGCGAGTTGCCCGCCGATGGTGATTGTCGCCGTCGGGCCCTGCTGTTGTGCTCTGTCCGAAGCCGCGAAGACTATATTTTTTGGGCCGCCCAACGTCTTGGATCGGCTTGTTCTGGGCGGGTCAAGGACCGCCGCGTGTTGTGTGCGTCACTTGCACCCGGTTTCACAATGTAAGATGGGCTTGCCGGATGTCCGCTTCGATGATTCAGCAGATTGCTTAAATAAACACACCCTGTTAGGGACAAAGCCCGAATATTGTGTGTGCAGTCCTGCCATTGACGCGCCGGCACCTTCCCAACAAAATAAGGAAAGCGCTGTGCCTCAAGACACCACGACAGACCTTCGGCGTGCCCCGGCCACCCCGGAAACGCGCCCCGCTACTTCCGCCACTTCCACTAACCTCAGCGTTGAGGGCTACGAAAAATCCCTGGGCCGCCGCCATGTCACCATGATTGCGATGGGCGGTGCCATTGGCGTCGGACTGTTCATGGGAGCAGGCGGCCGCCTCGCCTCCACGGGTCCGGCCCTGATCTTCTCCTACGCCATTGCCGGCGTCATCGCTTACCTGCTGATGAGGGCCCTCGGTGAACTCGTCATGTACCGGCAGACTTCCGGCTCCTTTGTCAGCTACACCGGAGAAATGTTCGGCAAAAAGGGTGCGTACCTTTCCGGCTGGATGTATTTCATCAACTGGGGAATGACCGGCATCGCGGAGCTCATCGCGATCGGCCTGTACTTCCAATTCTTCTTCCCGGGCGTACCGGTGGAGGCGTCCGCTATCGCCGCTCTCTTGCTGCTGGTTGCGGTGAACCTGCTGAGCGTCAAGGCCTTCGGCGAGTTTGAATTCTGGGCTTCCGTGCTCAAGGTCGGTGCCATCGTGATCTTCCTGGCCGTTGGCACCTTCATGGTGGTCACCAACGCCCAGGTGGGCAACGGGCACGCCTCCGTGGGCAACCTCTTTGCCAGCGAGGGCGGGCTGTTCCCGCATGGCGCCCTGGTGATGGTCCTCGTCCTCAACGCCGTGATCTTCGCGTACAACGGCATCGAGCTGGTGGGCATCACCGCCGGCGAAATGCAGGACCCCGCGCGTGAAGTTCCCAAGTCCATCCGCGCTGTTGTGCTCCGCATCTGCGTGTTCTACATCGGCTCCGTGCTCCTGCTGGCCATGCTCCTGCCCTCGGACCAGTACAAGGCCGGTACCTCGCCGTTCGTCACTGTGTTTGGCCAGATGGGTCTCGGCTGGGTGGGTGACGTTATGAACATGATCGTCATCACCGCAGCCCTGTCTTCCTGCAACTCCGGTCTCTACTCGATTGGCCGTGTCTTCCGTACCATGGCCAACAACGGCCACGCTCCGCAGTGGCTCACCAAGATGTCCTCCCGCCACGTCCCGTACGCCGCCATCCTGGCCATCGGAGCGTTCTACCTGGTGGGCATCCTGCTCAACATCTGGCTTGGCGGTTCCCACGCCTTCGACCTGGCGCTGAACACCGCGTCCATCGGCGTGATCTTCAGTTGGGGGTCCATTTTCGCCAGCCAGATTGCCCTGCGCCACAAGAAGGGCAAGGTTTCCAGCCTGCCGATGCCGGGATCGCCGTGGACCAGTTGGGTTGGCTTGCTTGCCCTGGCGGCCATCACCGTCCTGATCGGCATGGACACCATGACAGACAAGGCAACGGGCGAGGTCTTTATGCTCGGACTCTGGACTCTGGCATCCATCCCGTTCTTCGCCTTGCTGCTGTGGCTCGGCTGGCGCAAGGTCAAGGACAACGAGCCGAAGAGTGAGTTGTTCGCGTAACTCCTGAGCATTTGATTGCTCCGCAGGTATCCGTCTGAAATGCGGGTACCTGCGGAGCAATTCGCTTTTTATCCACATACTGGCTCTCGCCCACATACGGGCCTGCGGGGCTTAGAAAGCGTCGCACCCCGGCGCTAGGCTCGACCTTATGGAGCACAGCACCAGCCTTACCCAGCACATCCGCGCTACTCCGGAGCAAGTGTGGTCCGTTATTACCGATATCCCGGGGTCCGCGAGGACGCTTTCCGGAATCGACTCAATCCAGATGCTTAGTGAAGGCCCCTATGGTGAGGGCACACGCTGGAAGGAGACTCGATCAATGATGGGCCGCAGCGAGACCGTGGAAATGTGGGTTGCAGACGTCGAACCCCGGCGGAGCACCACGGTCAAGGCCGTCCAAGGCGGAGCAGACTACACCAGCCGCTTCACACTGCTGGAGAGCGACGGCGGCACGGACCTTACGCTGACCTTCGGCGCCGAGGTCATCAGGCCAACTTTCTTTAGCCGGTTAACCATGGCCCTGTTCGGCAAACTTGGCATGAGCATGACCCGCAAGGCGCTGGCCAAGGACCTTTCTGAGATCGCAGCGAAGGCGGAATCACTGTGATGGCCCAGGCGAAGTCAAAGGTCACGGCGCCCCGCCTTCCAGGCGTTCATCTTGGGGAGTTGCGCGAGGAATCGGATCCGGAGTTTGAGCGTGGCGGATCCTATGACGGGCTGAGGTTTAGTCGGGCGTCGGCGGAAGGCCAGGACCTGGCGGGCGCTGATTTCATCGAGTGCGAACTCCAAGGCGTCAACCTCCATGAAGCCCAATTGCGTGGTGCCACCTTCAGGGACTGTGTCCTCACTGAGCCGTTTGCGCCGGTCCTGCTGGCGTCCCGCAGCACATGGCGTGAGGTCCGAATCAGCAATCCACGCTGGGGCTCCGCCGAATTCTATGACGGAACATGGGAATCAGTGTCGATCGAAGGCGGCAAGCTGGACTACGTCAACCTGCGCGGCTCCAACCTCACGGACGTCCAGCTCAGCGGCTGCATCATCAATGAACTGGACCTCGGCGCCTGCACCGCCTCGCGGGTGGCGTTGAAGAACTGCATCGTGGGCACCTTGGACGTCACGGCGGCCAAGTTGAGTGACGTGGACCTGCGGGGCAGCGACTTCGAGGGTATCAATGGCATCGGCTATCTTGCCGGCGCGGTCATTGACGACTACCAACTGGGACTGCTTGCGCCCCTGCTGGCAAAACACGTCGGACTAAGGGTGGTTTGAGGCCAGGCCGGAAGGGTGGATCTGTTGACCCTCGGAGCACACCGTGTAATCTTTATAGAACGAACGGTCGGTAAATTATTCAGTTAGCGACCATGCTCCCTGCGCAAAGGATGTTCTCATGGTGGAGGCTTTTCTTGTTGGTGGTGCCCGCACCCCGGTCGGACGCTACGGGGGTGCCCTCTCGGGTGTTCGCCCGGACGACCTGGCTGCTTTGGTGGTGGCCGAGGCGGTGGCTCGGGCCGGCGTCGATCCTGACACCATCGATGAGGTGATCCTGGGAAACGCCAACGGTGCCGGTGAGGAAAACCGGAACGTCGCGCGAATGGCCACCCTCCTTGCGGGACTTCCGCTCCACATTCCCGGAATCACGGTGAATCGCCTTTGTGCCTCGGGCCTCAGCGCCATCATCATGGCTGGCCAGATGATCAAGGCGGGCGCCGCGGACATCGTGGTTGCCGGTGGCGTGGAGTCCATGAGCCGCGCTCCGTGGGTCCAGGAGAAGCCCACTGCGGCGTTTGCCAAGCCAGGCCAGATCTTCGATACCTCCATCGGCTGGCGTTTCGTCAACCCCCTCTTCCAGAAGGGTGAGCTTTCGCGCGGTGGCAAAATGACGTTCTCCATGCCGGAAACCGCGGAAGAAGTTGCCCGAGTTGATGGAATTACCCGTGAGCACGCGGATGCCTTTGCCGTCCGCTCGCACGAGCGCGCCATCGCGGCGATTGATGGGGGCCGCTTCAAGGACGAGATCGTCGCGGTAACGGTCAAAACGCGCAAGGGTGAAACGGTCGTGGATACTGATGAGGGGCCTCGCCCCGGCACATCCATGGACGTGCTGTCAGGTTTGCGCCCCGTCATTTCCGGCGGTTCGGTGGTGACTGCAGGCAACTCGTCCTCGCTCAATGACGGAGCCTCGGCGATTGTGGTGGCGTCGGAGGCTGCCGTGGCCAGGTACGGCCTGATGCCGCGCGCGCGCATTATCGACGGCGGTTCTGCCGGATGCGAGCCGGAAATCATGGGAATTGGCCCGGTTCCCGCCACGCAAAAGATCCTGGCCCGGTCCGGCCTCAGTGTTGACGACTTGTCCGCGGTGGAGCTCAACGAGGCATTCGCCACGCAGTCCCTTGCCAGCATCCGCCGCCTGGGATTGGACCCGGAGATAGTCAACAACGACGGCGGCGCGATTGCCCTGGGCCACCCGCTCGGTTCCAGCGGCTCCCGGATTGCGATTACCCTGTTGGGCCGGATGGAACGCGAGCTAGCCTCGTCGCCGGGCCGCAAGATCGGACTGGCGACCATGTGCATAGGTGTCGGCCAGGGTTCAGCACTCCTCGTGGAAGGTGTGTCATGACGCTCAACCCGGCAGAATTCTCCACCCTCCTGATTGATGAGGCTGACGACCGCGTCACCGTGACGCTCAACCGGCCCGAGGTCCGTAACGCCATCGACCAGCAGATGGTAGATGAACTGCACCGTGTTTGCGGTGAGTTGGAGCGCGAACCGAAGATTCTGATCATCACGGGAGGGGACGGCGTTTTCGCCTCGGGCGCGGACATTGCACAGCTCCGGGAACGGCTTCGCGACGACGCCTTGCAGGGTATCAACTCCACCATCTTCGTCCGGATCGCCAAGCTTCCGATGCCCGTCATCGCAGCCATTGACGGCTACTGTCTGGGCGGTGGCGCGGAACTGGCCTATGCGGCGGATTTCCGCATCGGGACGCCGAGCGTGCGCATTGGCAATCCGGAAACGGGCCTGGGAATCCTTGCAGCGGCTGGGGCCAGTTGGCGCTTGAAGGAATTGGTGGGCGAGCCGCTGGCCAAGGAGATCCTGCTGGCCGGCGCCGTGCTGCGCGCGGAGGAGGCGCTCCGCATCAACCTGATCACTGAGATCCACGAGGCTCCCCAGCTGATGGATGCTGCCCATAAGCTCGCGGACCGGATTGCCCGCCAGGATCCCTTGGCCGTGCGCATCACCAAAGCAGTTTTCCATGCGCCGGCGGGAGCGCACCCTCTGGTGGACACCCTGGCGCAGGGCATCCTCTTCGAATCCCAAGCCAAGTTTGACCGTATGCAGGAGTTCCTGGACAAGAAGGCAGAGCGCAAGGCTGCCAAGGTCGCGGAACAACCCACCCCAGAGGCAGACAGGATCCAGCAATGACCGTAGCCAAACCACTTCCGCACGTGATCGGTGTACTGGGCGGCGGCCGCATGGGCGCTGGCATCGCGCACGCGTTCCTGATCAAGGGTGCCACCGTGATCGTCGTCGAACGCGACCACGAGGCTGCCGCAGGTGCGCACGCCCGCGTGTCAGACGCCGTCGGGAAATCCGTGGCCCGGGGCGCCTTGGAGGAGAGTGCGGAACAAGCGCTGTCCCGCTTCAGCACATCGACGGATTACGAATCATTCAAGCATTGCGGCTTGGTAGTCGAGGCTGTCCCGGAGGATTTCGGTCTGAAAGTCGCGGCGCTGAAGGAAGTTGAGAAGCATCTTCCTGCGGACTCGTTCCTGGCATCGAATACTTCCTCGCTGTCCGTCACTGCGCTCGCCCACGAGCTCTCCCGGCCGAGCAGCTTCCTGGGCCTGCACTTCTTCAACCCCGTGCCGGCCTCAACGCTCATCGAAGTGGTGGTGGCCAAGGAGACCGCCCCGGAACTCGCGGAACTGGCCAAGGCCTGGACCACGGCGCTCGGGAAGACCGCCGTGGTGGTCAACGACGCACCCGGTTTCGCCTCGTCGCGGCTGGGGGTGGCCATCGCCCTTGAAGCGATGCGCATGGTGGAGGAGGGTGTCGCCTCCGCGGAGGATATCGACAACGCCATGGTCCTGGGTTACAAACACCCCACCGGTCCGCTCAAAACCACAGACATGGTGGGCTTGGACGTTCGGCTAGGCATTGCCGAGTACCTGCATTCCACCCTCGGGGAGCGGTTCGCGCCCCCGCAGATCCTCCGGGACAAGGTGGCGGCAGGGGAGTTGGGGCGGAAGACGGGCAAAGGATTCTACGACTGGTCGGAGTGAGTCCGTCCGCAGTTTGGGGCTTCGTGGCGAGCATGCCTCGCCCGGGCTTGGGGCTCGCCTGCGGCTTGGGGCTCGCCCGGGCCTGGGGTTCGCCTGCGGGTTGGAGTTTCGCCCTGCGGCTTGGGGTTCGCCCGGGCCTGGGGTTCGCCTGCGGCCTGCGGCTCACCCGAGCCTGGGGTTCGCCTGCGGCCTGGAGTTCCGCCTGGCGAAGCGCGGGTTAGCCTACTCCAACAAAGGAAGCAGCCACGGCTGCCGAGTAGCCCTGAATGTGCCCTGTAGCCGTGGGGTGGAATAACTGTTCAGGCTGAGTGGGGCAGTTGACTGTCGGAATGCACAGGGATGGCGGACCGACGATCCAGGGATCTGAGGATCCGACTCCGTGGTTGATGAAGCGGTCCGTGACGCTGACGTACCGCGCCCTGCTCAACAACGCTGAAAGTGCGATGGACGCGTTCAGCAGGTCGGTAGCCCGGTTGACACTCTGCGTGGTAGCCAATTGCTCGGGGGTCATGAGCGGGTTGGACGTAAATAGTCGCGGATAACCTGTCAGAACTATCTGCGCGGATGGCGCTTTCTGGCGGATCGCCTTCACCATCGAAGCAATTCGACCCGGAAGCTTTGGCAGTTGGATGGCCACCGAGTCGAAAAGAGCTGCCTGGCAGGCCGGGGAACCGGGTGCCTTGGTGCACGTGGCGGCGACATTTCCGGCACCCACGTCGTTGCTGCCCACTGTGACTGTGACGAGCGCAGCGTTGGAGGGAACAAACGGCAGCTCCAGTTGGACAACTGAACCGGTGGTCGCTCCGAAGCATGCCACGTTCACGCCTCCGAGGCTGGAAGGATAGGCAGCCGGGGTCTGGTGGCAAGGCGGACTGGACGGCCCGCCACCAGTCCCTGCTGCGATGGAATCGCCCAAGCCGACGTATACAGTGGCCGGAGCCGCCGCTGCCGGTCCCGTGGAGAGCCCAGTGAGGAGGGCGAGCCCGGCCATCATTGCCACGAAGCGCATCAGGCGCCGCTTGGGCGTTTGGGTCGTGGTTAGCATCGTGACGCCTCCTCGGAGCGGCGATGCGGCCGGCGGCCACAGGGTTTCGGCGCTCAGGGTTGAGGCTACGCCGAAGGCATCACGTTGTAACGGGTGGTCGGTACCCTATTTGCTGCCTCAGCTGGCTTCGCGTGAGCTGACTCCACGTCATTTCGGGGCCGTGCGAGCTCACTCTGCTGCGGTGGCAGGCCTTTCTGCCAGGCCCGCGACCTCGTCATGCCACCAGCCGGCCCAGGCTGTGGAAGTCAGTTGGCCGCTGGGGAAATCCGTAGTGTTATTGCCCTCACCCCACGAGCCGCTGAAACCTTTTCGGCCGCCGTCAAGAAAGAGGGTGATTCCGCTCAAGAGAAACATTGTTGGTGAACTTCCCTTCGTTGCTGGACCTCGTTGTCCAAGTGTCAAGAAGCGTAGCCGGTCAATGTTTCTTTTCTGCGGCGGCATGTTTCCGGAGTGTCTCAGCTTCCTCACCTGCCGGGAATCTGGGACGGGACTAGTGTGCTGAAGCGGAACGTCATGTACCCTATTTACATTACCGAACGGCCGGTCAGTAATCATCATCCCGCCAAACGCATGGGAAGATCCCTGGCCCAAGCCGTGAGACCCCTCCTTGGAAGGACCCGTCGACGATGACCACAGCCGCATTCGCCCCCGAAGCCACTGCCGTTGAAACCGTCCCGAGCTTCGTGAAGGATGCCTGGTGGACGCCGGAGTCTGCCTCCCCCCTGGGCGTCCCAGTCCGGGATGCGAGCACGGGCGCCACGCTGGCCACAGTGAGCACCGAGGGACTCGACTTGGCTGCCGTCGTCGAATACGGCCGGACCATAGGCCAGGCGGAACTTGGCAAGCTGACTTTCCACCAGCGCGCGCTCAAGCTGAAAGAACTGGCGCAATACCTCAACGGCCGGCGCGAGGAGTTCTACCGCTCTTCGTACCAGACCGGCGCCACCAAGGTTGACTCGATGATCGACGTAGACGGCGGCATCGGCGTGCTGTTCACCTTTAGCTCCAAGGGTCGCCGCGAGCTTCCCAACTCCCAGGTTGTGGTGGACGGACCCATGGAGGTTCTGTCCAAGGATGGTTCATTTGTGGGGGAACACATCTACACTCGAATCCCCGGCGTCGCCGTCCAGATTAACGCGTTCAACTTTCCGGTGTGGGGGATGCTGGAGAAATTCGCGCCCGCCTTCATTGCGGGTGTCCCCACCATCGTTAAGCCGGCCACACCAACCGGCTACGTGGCGGCCGCGGTGGTGAAGGCCATTGTCGAGTCCAACATCCTTCCTGCCGGATCGCTGCAACTCATCTCCGGCCCCGCGCGGGACCTGATGGACCACCTCGACTACCGTGACCTGCTCGCCTTCACAGGTTCCGCGTCCACCGCCAACTCACTCAAGCAGCACCCGAGCGTCGGCCTGCGCGGCCTGCGCTTTACGTCCGAGACAGACTCGCTCAACGCCGCAATTCTCGGTCCCGATGCAGTCCCTGGCACACCTGAGTTCGACGCTTTCATCAAGTCCGTGGTCACCGAAATGACCGTCAAGGCCGGCCAGAAGTGCACAGCGATTCGCCGCACCATCGTGCCCCAAAACCTGGTGTCCGATGTCGTTGCCGCCATCGGCGAGCGCGTGGAGCAGCGCGTTGTTGTAGGCGACCCGCGCGCCGAGGGCGTCACCATGGGCGCTCTCGCGTCCCTTGAGCAGCTCTCCGACGTTCGCGCCGCCGTGCAATCCATGCTCGACGCCGGCGGTGAGCTCGCCTACGGATCGCTCGATTCGCCGTCGGTCACCTCCGCGGACGGAACCGTTGGCGTCGTCGAAGGCGGCGCGTTTATGTCCCCAGTGGTGCTGAGCTGGGACGACGTCGACGCCGAGGCCGTCCACTCGCTGGAAGCCTTCGGTCCCGTTTCCTCCGTGATCGGCTACTCAGACCTCGACGACGCCGTGCGGCTCGCCGCCCGGGGCGGCGGTTCCCTGGTAGCGACGGTCTGTACCAACGATCCGTCGGTGGCTTCGACTTTGGTGACAGGGATCGCGGCCCACCATGGCCGGGTCCTGATGCTCAACCGGGAAGACGCCCGCACGTCCACGGGGCACGGTTCGCCCGTCCCCCACCTGGTCCACGGTGGCCCCGGCCGGGCCGGCGGTGGCGAGGAACTGGGCGGAATCCGTTCCGTGCTGCACCACATGCAGCGCACCGCCATCCAGGGTTCGCCGAACATGCTTACAGCGGTTACCGGTGTTTGGCACACCGGCGCCGACCGAAACTTCACCCTTGAGACCGAGTCCACGCACCCCTTCCGGAAGTCGCTGGCGACGCTCCGGGTCGGCGATGCCGTGCGGTCCGGGCTTCGGCAGGTGACGTTGGAGGACATAACGGCTTTCGCGAACTCCACGGGTGACACCTTCTACGCCCACACCAACCAGGAGGCGGCTGAAGCCAACCCGTTCTTCCCGGGCATCGTGGCTCACGGCTACTTGCAGCTGAGCTGGGCGGCGGGCCTGTTTGTGGAGCCGGCGCCGGGTCCCGTGCTGGCCAACTACGGGCTGGAGAACCTGCGCTTCGTCAAGCCGGTGGCGGCGGGAGATTCTTTCCGAGTAACCCTGACGGCCAAGAGGATCACGCCCCGCGAAACTGATGAGTACGGCGAGGTGGCCTGGGACGCTGTGCTCACCAATCAGGATGACGAGATCGTGGCCACATACGACGTCCTCACTCTCGTCGAGAAATAGTTCGTCTAAAACGCAGTAACGGCAGTCCTGATCGTTCGGATTGCCGTTAGTTGCGTTTGATGAGGCTTAGCGCCGATTTCGGCGGAGGAGGCCGGTGATAAGCAGTATCAGGCCAATTGCGCCGACCAATAGGCCGTAAATGGTGTGACGGCCACCGACGGCGCTCAAAACGATCGCGAAAACCATAAATCCGGACAGGATGGTCAGGCCGATGATGATTAGCGCCCGGCCGCGGTGATGTCGTGGTCCCTTGCCTCCGATTGGCGGTAGCCACGGCGGAATTTCGTCCGTCCAGTTCACGCGCACAGTTTATGCCTGCCGGCCTCATGGGGCGACGGGTTGCGCTGCGGATATGGGGAGCTGGACCACAAAACCCATCGATTTGGCGACTGGGCCGAGCGTAAGATGCATTCCGTAGGAGGTGGGTGTTTTATGAAATTTGCCCTTGATACAGCCACTACCGTTCTACCGGTCGACGACGCCGCCCGGGCCCGGAACTTCTACGCCGAGAAGCTCGGACTCCAGCACCGTGGGATGACATGGGACGGAAATGACTTGTTTGGCACAGCCGGCGGCCACACGCTGCAGCTGATGCCGGTCCAGGACGGAAAGCATTCGGAGCATACCGCCCTGAGTTTCGAAGTTCATGACATCGAGCACGTTATGGAGGAAATGGCGGCCCAAGGCATCGAGTTCCAGGACTACGATTTGCCGGAAATGAAGACTAAAAACCACATTTGGACCGCACCTGATGAGAAGAGTGCCTGGTTCATGGACACTGAGCACAACATCCTGTGTATCCACGAATCGCTGGGCGTCCAGGCGGAGTACCAGCTCTAACTCCGGAGAAAGCCTGGCATCACTCGAGATGGCAGTTAACGCCGGTTCCAGGCGCTGGGATTGGCATTAACTGCCATCTCGCTGTGTGGGGGACTGCGTTACTGGGCGGCGTCGTAGCCAGCTAGCAAGCGGCGCGACGCCGTTCCCATATGCGATGCCATGGCCTGGGTCACGGCCTCGACATTCCGCGACTTGAGGGCGTGGAAGATTTCCCGGTGCTCGGCCAGCGCAGCAGCGGCATGGCCTTCGTCGGTAAGGGCCCGGTCCACCCAGATTCGCAGAAGTGATCGGATGCTCTGTAACAGTTCCAGGAGTACCTGGTTCCCGGACGCAGCTGCAATTTCCCGGTGGAAGGCGGCGTCGGCTTCAACAAAAGCGCTCAGGTTATGCAGGCTGGCTTCCATTGCGTCCAGGTTTGCCTGCATCCGGTCCAGTGCTTCGTCCGTGATCCTTCGGGCAGCAAGCTGCACGGCCTGAACTTCCAGCCCGCTGCGCAGTTCGACGAGCTCGCGCGTGCGGGGTTCGCCGAGCATTAGCCCCCAGCTGAGCGTGCGGGGGAGTAGTTCGGAAACTCCGTCCCGCAGATACGTGCCGGAGCCCGGCCGTACGATGACAATTCCCAGGATTTCCAGCGCCGCCAGTGCTTCCCGGATTGCGGAACGCCCGACGCCGAGCGAGGCTGCCAGTTGACGCTCGGCTGGGAGCCTGGTTCCTACCGCGATGTCGCCGCTGGTGAAGTATGCGAGCAGCCGTTCCGCGACCTCCGAGACAACGGAGCCATGCTCCATCGGCGTGAGGGCGGCGCTCATTTTGGCCGCTGCAGCGGCGGAATTTCCTGACACCTTCACAGGGTAGCAACCGGATGACCGATCTTTGCCCAGGCTGGCCTGGGCCTGGCGGCCTCCGCTAGTGACCTCGACTGCAAGCCTTCATCGCTGACGTTGACAGATGGCGCCGGCGCCGCTGAAGCATCTGCCGTGCCAACCCGTATTTTGGCGGAGGCCGCCGATCGGGCGGCCTCCGCCAGTGACCTCGACTGCAAGCCTTCACCTCTGACGTTGACAGATGGCGCCGCCCCCGCTGAAGCATCTGCCGTGCCAACCCGTATTTTGGCGGAGGCCGCCGATCGGGCGGCCTCCGCCAGTGACCCCGACTGCAAGCCTTCATCGCTGACGTTGACAGATGGCGCCCCTACGGCACGGCCAAAGCCCCCACCGCCGCCTCACTGAACGAGCGAGCAGAAAATCATTGCAGTCAACCGGTTGACCAATTTTCGTTTTGGACCTATCGTTTTTTCAAGCGCTTAAAGCCGGTCGTGCCCGCACGGGCAGGTCCGGACTGAGAAATCCAACCCGAACACGTCCAGAGAAGGGCGCTTCCCCCAACGGGTGGAATACACCAAGGAGTCAACGTGGACACCACGCAAACGGCGGTCGAGCGATCCGCCATCAAGAAGGTCGCGGTTCGGCTGGTGCCGTTCGTCGCCCTGATGTTCTTCATCAACTATTTGGACCGCACGGCCATCTCCTTTGCCGGCCCCAACGGCATGAACACGGACCTTGCGCTGAACGCGGCGCAGTTCGGTTTTGCGTCCGGAGTCTTCTTCATCGGCTACATTTTGCTGGAGGTCCCCAGCAACCTGGCCCTGCACAAGTTCGGTGCCCGCCGCTGGCTGGCCCGCATTATGGTCAGCTGGGGCATCGTCTCCCTGCTGTTCACTTGGGTTGGAAATGTTGAGCAGCTCTACATCCTGCGCTTCATCCTGGGCGTGGCCGAGGCTGGCTTCTTCCCTGGCGCCATCCTCTTCCTGAGCCTCTGGGTTCCTGCCAAGCACCGCAGCAAGATCCTGGCCCTCTTCTACCTGGCACAGCCGCTGACCACCGTGATCGGCGCTCCGTTGGCCGGTGCCCTCATCCAGCAGCACGGCCTGTTCTTCGGCCTCGAAGGCTGGCGCTTTATGTATTTCGGCGTGGCCCTGCCCGCCATCATCATCGGCATCATCTCCTGGTTCTACCTGGCAGACTCCCCAGCCAAGGCCAAGTGGCTCACCGCCGACGAGAAGACTTGGCTGACCGGTGCCCTGGAGAAGGAAAAGAACGAGACTGTTGCCAGCAACAAGCACGTCAGCGTCCGTACCGTGTTCGGCAACGGCCGAGTGTGGGTCCTGTCGCTGATCTACTTCGGCTTCATCTACGGCCTGTACGCCCTCGGCTTCTTCCTGCCGACCATCATCGCCGGCTTCGAAGGCATCTACGGCACAAAGTTCGACGTCCTTCAGAAGGGCCTCATCACAGCCATCCCGTACCTGCCCGCAGCGTTCGCTTTGTACTTCTGGTCCAAGGACGCCACCAAGCGCGGCGTCAAGACGTGGCACATCGCGATCCCGGCCCTCGTGGGCGGCCTGAGCATCCCGCTGGCCCTGTTCGCTGGTTCCCCGGCAGCAACCATCGCCGTCATCACGATCACTGCCATGTCCATCTTCGCGGCCCTGCCCAACTTCTGGACCGTGCCTACGCAGTTCCTGACCGGCGCTGCGGCAGCTGCTGGCATCGCGCTCATCAACACCGTGGGCAACCTGGCAGGTTTCAGCGCCGGATACATCACGGGTTGGTTGAAGGACTGGACCGGTAACTACACCGTTCCGATGTTCGTGGTGGGCGGCTTCATGCTCCTGTCCTGCATCCTCATGGTCGCCCTCAGCCGCGCCGGACGCGTCAGCCAGGGCGTAGCCGCCGAAGCGCTTGATCCCACAGGCGCCGGCCACCACGCGGAGCCGTAAGTCTTTGGCGGGCCGCCGGGACCGTCGGCCCGCCGCAAAGCAGAGCGTCCGACGTCGTCCCTCACCCCGGGCGACGAGCCGCCGCAAAGCAAAGCGTCCGACGTCGTCCCTCACCCCGGCGACGAGCCGCCGCAAAGCAGAGCGTCCGACGTCGTCCCTCACCCCGGCGACGAGCCGCCGCGCCGATTGACACCGCACCTGCCCAGCCAGCCCAATCAGCCCCGGTCAGCCCATTCAGCCGGGAACAGTACATCCGGCCTAAAAACCGCCACGCAAAACCGCAGCCACACAACCCAGGAGAACCGCAATGACCCGCCTTTACAACGAGCCTTCCGCGTTCGCTGATGAGATGATCGAAGGCTTTGTCGCTTCCCATGGCCGTTGGGTGCGCCGCGTTTCCGGCGGTGTGGCCCGCAGCACGCGCAGCACCCCGGGCAGCGTGGCGTTGGTGATTGGTGGCGGCTCGGGTCACTATCCGGCCTTCGCGGGTCTGGTGGGGCAGGGGCTGGCGCACGGCGCGGCGATGGGCAACCTCTTCGCTTCCCCGTCCGCGCAGCAGGTCTACAGCGTGGCGAAGGCCGCTGATAATGGTGGCGGCGTGCTGCTCAGTTACGGCAACTATGCCGGTGACGTGCTGCATTTCACCCAGGCCCAGGACAAACTCCGGGCGGACGGCATCGACTGCCGTAGCGTCGCCGTCACGGACGACATATCCTCCGCGCCGTTGGCGGAGAAGCACAAGCGCCGGGGTATTGCGGGTGACCTGACCGTGTTCAAGGTAGCTGCCGCCGCGTCCGAGGCCGGCTATACGCTGGACGACGTCGTCAAGGTCGCTGAACGCGCCAACCACCGCACGCGGTCCTTTGGACTGGCGTTCACAGGCTGCACGCTACCGGGAGCGAAGGATCCGCTGTTCACGGTTCCGGCGGGCCGGATGGCGGTTGGCATGGGCATCCACGGCGAGCCTGGCATCCGGGAGACGGACATCCCGACGGCGGACGAGCTAGCCGAGTTGCTGGTGAAGGACCTCCTCGCGGAGATTCCGGAAGACCTCGACGGCGGCACTGTGTCCGGCGGCAACGTCGCCGACAGCCGCGTTGCCGATGGCCGCGTGACCGATGGCCGCTTTGCCGATGGCCGCTTTGCCGATGGCCGCGTGACCGATGGCCGCGTTGCCCATGGACGCGTTGCCGATGGACGCGTCGCCGATGGCCCAGTTGACGGTGGCCGCGTCGCCGGCGGCCGCATTACCGATGGCCGCGTGACCGACCGCCGCGCCGACGGCGGCGTCGCCGAGAGCCGCGCGTCCGATGCTGGTTCGATGTCGAAGCGCCGAGTGGTCCCGATCCTGAACGGACTGGGCAGTGTCAAGTACGAAGAGCTGTTTGTGGTTTACCGCCGCGTCGCGCAGCTGCTTGAGGAAGCCGGACTGGAGATCGTGGACCCCCAGGTGGGCGAGCTGGTGACCAGCTTTGACATGGCCGGCACTTCCCTGACCCTGTTCTGGCTGGACGAGGAACTCGAATCCTTGTGGTTGGCTCCGTGCGATGCGCCTGCTTTCCGACGCGGTGCCGTCACGGCCCAGGCCCTGACCACGGATGAACTGGCCGCCTGGAACGACGCCGCCGGGAACGACGCCGCCGAACGTTCCATCCCGGTTGCTTCGGAAGAATCCCGTGCCGCGGCCGTCCGCGTCCTTGCCGCGCTTGGTGCCGCGAGGGATGTGATCGACGCGAACGTGGACGAACTGGGCAGGATCGACGCGGTTGCCGGCGATGGGGACCACGGCATCGGCATGGAACGCGGGGTGCACGCTGCCGCGGCAGCCGCCGCTGACGCCGTCGAACGCGGTGCCGGTGCCGGCACCACCCTGAACCTGGCCGCGGACGCCTGGGCGGACAAAGCCGGCGGAACCTCGGGCGCGCTGTGGGGGATGGCGCTGCGGGCCGTCGGGCAAGCTGTGGGGGACACCGACGCACCCACCGCCGCGAAAATGGCCGCCGGCGTTGCGGAGGCGAAGCGCTCGATCATGGACTTCGGCAAGGCCTCCGTGGGCGACAAGACCCTGGTGGACGTCCTCGCACCGTTCAGCGACTCGCTGTCCGAAGGCGTCACCGTCGGGCAGAACCTTGGGCAGGCCTGGGGTGCCGCAGCCAGCGTGGCCGAGCATGCCGCCGAAGCCACCGCGCAGCTGCTGCCCCTGATGGGCCGGGCCCGCCCGCACGCCGAAAAGAGCTTGGGAACCCCCGACGCCGGTGCCGTGTCCATGGCGCTGATTGTCAGGGCCATCCACAACACCCTCGTCAACCAGAGCACCCTGAAGGAGAACGCATGAGCGAGAAACTGCGGATCGTTGTCGGCTGCGACGACGCCGGATACGAATACAAGGAAGCCCTGAAGAAGGACCTGCAGGCCAGCGAACTCGTTGGGTCTGTGACCGACGTTGGGGTCGACGCCGAATCGCACACTCCGTACCCGTCCGTGGCCATTGCCGCGGCGGAACTGGTGGCCCAGGGCAAGGCCGACCGCGCGCTACTTGTCTGTGGCACGGGCCTGGGCGTCGCGATCGCCGCGAACAAAGTTCCGGGTGTCCGCGCCGTGACCGCGCACGACTCCTTCTCCGTGGAGCGCTCGATCCTGTCCAACAACGCCCAGGTGCTCACCTTCGGCCAGCGTGTGGTCGGCCTGGAACTGGCCCGCCGCCTCGCGAAGGAATGGCTCACGTACACCTTCGACGAGACCTCCGCCTCCGCACAAAAGGTCGCCCTGATTAAGGACTACGAAGGTGTCACATCCTGCTAACCCCGACGGCGTAACGCCCGGCGGCGGTTCTGTCGCCTCCGTAGCGCCCGGCGGTGGTCCTATCGCCTCCATATCGCCCGGCGGCGGTCCTGTCACCTCCGTAACGCCCGGCGGCCCCGCGCGCCGCACCGCGGTGATCGGCGTGAGCCTGAAGATGTACTTCGGCTACGAGCGCACCTTGGAATGGTGCCGCGCAGTGGCCGAGATCGCCTCAGCCCACCCCGCGGTGCAGGACGGCCGGATCGAGCTGTTCATCCTCCCGGCATTCCCCGTGCTTGTCGAGGCGACGCGGATCCTGACACCGACCCGTGCCGGCACGGGCTCGCAGGACCTTTTCTGGGAGGACCTGGGTGCCTATACCGGCGAGGTCAGCGGTTCCATGGTCGCCGAGATCGGTGGAGCCTACGCTGAGGTGGGGCACGCCGAGCGTCGCCGCATCTTCGGTGAGGACGACGATGTGATCGGCCTTAAAACCGCCGCGGCGTACCGCAACGGCCTCACCCCGGTGTTCTGCGTCGGCGAGCCCGCGAAAGGCACGGCCGAGGAAGCAATCGCGTACTGCGCAGCGGAAATCGATGCCGTTCTCAACCGGGCCGCCAGCATCGGGCGGGCCGGCCGGACCATTGTGGCCTATGAGCCGCAGTGGGCGATTGGCGCCCCCGAACCTGCCACCCCGGAATACATCAACAGCGTGATCGCGGGACTGGACGCCCACCTGGCCACCCGCGAAGGGCAGGACGACAGCCGGGTCATCTACGGCGGCAGCGCCGGACCCGGTCTGCTCGCCCAGCTGGACACCGCCGTCGCGGGCCTGTTCCTTGGCCGCTTCGCCCACGACCCCGCCGCCCTCTCGGCCATCCTTGATGAAGCAGTCCAGCGCCTCGAGGCCCCCGCGGGGCTTGGAACCGTCCCCCAAGCTCAAGAGGCAGCGGAGGTGTCAGCATGAGCCGGATTGGCCTCAGCAGCTACGCATTCTTCTGGCAGCTTTCGGACCGGGTGACCAGCCCGCTGAGTATCCACGACGCACTCATGCGTACCGCGGAGCTGGGCGTGGACCTGTTCCAGATTTGCGATTACGCCCCGCTGGAAACCATGTCCGACGACGACCTCGCCGCCATCCGCGCCACCGCTGATCGCCTGGGCATCACCCTGGAACTCGGCACCAAAGGCATCCGGCCCGACCATCTGGAACGGTTCCTGCATATTGGCAAGATCCTCGGAACAGGTCTGTTGCGGACCATGTTCAACATGCCCGGGCACACACCGGACGCCGACGAAGCCTACGCGATCCTCAAGGAGGCGCTGCCCGCCTTCCAAGACGCCGGAATGCAGCTCGCGATCGAAACCTACGAACAGGTTCCCACCGCAACCATCCTGGACGTCGTGCAAAGGATCGGCAGCCCGTACCTGGGGATCTGTTCCGATCCAGCCAACACCGTGGCGGCCCTCGAGATGCCCCGCGAGGTGATTGACGCCGTCGCACCGTATGTCCTGAACATGCACATCAAAGACTTTGCGTTCAGCCGCAAGGAGGGCTGGGTCGGTTTCACCTACTCCGGCGCGCCCCTCGGCGAGGGCCTTCTGGACTACGAGTACATGGTCCAAAAGATCCAACCCAAAGAAAGAAAAATCAACCAAATCGTCGAGCACTGGCTCCCGTGGCAGGACTCCGAAGAGGAGACCATCCGCCTCGAGAACCAGTGGACCCAGAAAAGCCTCGATTTCCTAAGGAGTAAATGAAATGTCAGCAGAACAGTTGACCGTTGCCGTCATTGGTGCCGGTGGCAAGATGGGCATGCGCGTTTCGCGCAACCTGCAGAAGAGCGCCCACACCGTTTTCTATTCGGAGAACAGCCCGGCCGGACAGGACCGCGTCCGCTCTGAGGGTCGCGAGATCACCGCAACCGACGACGCCGTCAAGGCCGCCGACGTCGTGATCCTCGCCGTTCCGGACACCGTCCTGGGCGTCGTCTCCCAGGGCGTGGTGCCGCAGATGAAGTCCGGCGCCGTCCTGCTCACGCTGGACCCGGCCGCCGCCTACGCCGGCCTGCTGGCCAAGCGCGACGACGTTGTGCAGGCCGTTGCCCACCCGTGCCACCCATCGGTGTTCCTGGAGCGGACCACCAAGGAAGAATGGGCCGACACCTTCGGCGGCGCCGGCGCCCCGCAGAACGTCGTGGCAGCCATCGACGAGGACGCCCCCGCCGCTACCCGCGAACTCACCGAGGCCGTCATCCGCACCATCTACGCGCCCGTCATCGACGTGCACTGGGTCACCGTGTACCAGCTGGCAGTCCTGGAGCCCACCCTCGTGGAAACCGTGGCCTGCATGATCGGCACCCTGCTCAACGAGGCCCTGCACGAGACCGTACACACCGTGGGCGTACCGGAGGAGGCCGCCAAGGCCATGCTGTTCGGCCACGTCCAGATCGCGCTGACCAACGCCCTGCGCGGCTCCAACCCGTTCTCCGAGGCGTGCGAAATCGCCATCCAGTACGGCAAGGACACCATCATCAAGGACGACTGGAAGAAGATCTTCGACGACTCCGAGCTGGACAACGTCATCGCCAAGATGCTCAAGCTGGAAGCCGTCAAGCACTAAGCGCTGAGCACCTCACAGAGCCTCACGGCGCTGAAACTCAACAAAAGAAACAGCAGATAATGCGACGTACGTTCCTCGTGGCTCGCATTATCTGCTGTTTTAAGCGGGGGTTATTTGGACGCGTGGAGACCGTCGAACGCGATGGTGATGACGTCGTCGGCCAGTTTCTCCTTGGAGAGCGAGCCGCCCGGCTTGTACCACTCAACAATCGAGTTGATGGTGCCGAACAGGAGGCGGGTCACGGTGCGTGGATCGATGTCCTGGCGCAGGGAGCCGTCCTCCCGGGCAGCCGAAATCAGTTCGGCAACCTTGTGGTCGAAGCTACGGCGGCGGGCCATCGCGTCCCGTTCGATCTCCGTGTTCCCGCGCAGGCGAAGCAGCAGGGTCACGAACGGCAGGCGGTCCACCAGCACGTAGATGGTCTGCCGGACCACGAATTCCAAGCGGGCGTCGGCGGGACCAGACTGCGCCCCCGGCTCCTCCAGGATGGCTTCCAGGCCACCGAGTGCGTGGTCAAGGGCGAGCTTGAGCAGATCGCCCTTGGACGGCACATGGTGGTAGATCGCGGACTTGGAGATGCCTAGGTTCTCGGCCAGTATGCCCATCGACGTAGCGTCGTAGCCGTGGCGGTTGAACACGTCGACGGCGATCTGCAACACGGACTGCTGGTCGTAGCCCGGGCGTCCGCGCTTGGTGGTGGTCTCAGTTGGCATACTGGTCAGTTTCTCATGAACGGTAGGGCTCAGCCTTTAGGACGCAGGTCGTAGATGCGGCGAAGTTTGCCGTTGGATCGCTCAAGGGACCCCGGTTCCACTACGTCCACAACGCAGGACGAGCCGACATGGATTTTGATCTGCTCACGCAGTGACCGGGCCGCGGAAGCGCTTTGTTCCGCGCTCACCGTTTCCCGGCGCTCGATCTTCACGGTGAGCTCGTCCATGCGCTTGCCCTCGGGCCGGGTTATCTCCAGTTGGAAGTGCGGGCTGAGTTCGGGAATGCGCAGGGCGATTTCCTCGATCTGCGAGGGGAACAGGTTCACGCCGCGGAGGATGATCATGTCGTCGCTGCGGCCCGTGATGCGTCCCATGCGGCGGTGCGCGGGACGTGCACTGCCCGGCAGGAGACGGGTCAGGTCCTTGGTGCGGTACCGGATGATGGGCAACGCTTCCTTGGTCAGCGAGGTGAACACCAGTTCGCCCGGCTGTCCGTCGTCCAACACTGTGGAGTGATCGAAGGGGTCGATGATTTCGGGCCGGAAGTGGTCTTCCCAGATGTGGCTTCCATCCTGGGTTTCTACTGCTTCGCCAGCGACGCCAGGGCCCATGACCTCGGACAGGCCGTAGATATCGCAGGCCTTGATGTTCATGGTGGTTTCGAGTTCGTGGCGCATTTCCTCGGTCCACGGCTCAGCACCCAACACCGCGTACTTGAGCGACGTAGAAGTGGGGTCGATGCCCATGTGCGCCATGGCGTCGGCGATAGTCAGCAGGTACGTGGGCGTGGCCAGGATGGCGTCCGGCTGGAAGTCCTGGATGAGCTGGATCTGGCGTTCGGTCTGCCCGCCGGACATCGGGATGACGGTGCAGCCCAAGGCTTCCGCCCCCGCATGGGCTCCCAGCCCGCCGGTGAAGAGGCCGTAGCCGTACGCGTTGTGGACCTTCATGCCGGGGCGGACGCCGGAGGCGCGAAGTGAACGGGCCACGAGAGTTGCCCAGTTGGCGAGGTCATTCTTGGTGTAGCCGACCACCGTGGGCCGGCCCGTGGTGCCGGAGCTAGCGTGGATGCGGGCCACTTGGTGCTGCGGGACGGCGAACATCCCAAAGGGGTACTCCAGCCGAAGGTCTTCCTTGGTGGTAAAGGGGAACTTGCCAAGGTCGGAGAGTTCCCGCAGCTCCGACGGGTGGACTCCGGCTTCGTCGAACTTGCGCTTGTAGAGGGGCACGCGCTCATACGCGTAGGCCACCGTGTGCTGCAGGCGCTGCAGTTGCAAGGCCTCCAGTTCGTCGCGCGAGATGGTCTCTTCGCGGTCCAGGACTGCATCGCTGGAAACAGTTCCGCTGACGACGGCGGCACCGCCTGCTTGAGCGGCACCGCCTGCGTGTGCGGCGCCGCCGGCGGACGGGGTGGCCGGTTCTGTGGTGTGGAGCGTCATTGCGTGGTCCTACTTCTTGGAAATCGTGCGGCTGCGGCCGCGGAACTCGGCGATGAGTTCGCCTGGGGCCTCATCGGGGGACGCTGCCGACGCCGCATCAGCGTGGGCAGCGTAGATCTGGATGTCGTAGAGCCCGCTGCGGCCCGTGTGGGCGCGGCGGTTCGCGACGGCGGTGATCACCTGGCCTTGGTATGCGGGCTTCAGGAAGTTGATGTCGACGCCGGCAGCAACGGTGATGGTGTCGATTTCGGACGGACCCGGGTTGGCCGGGTTGCAGGCAAGGGCGAAGGCTGTGTCCGCGAAGGCGAAGATCATTCCGCCGTGCGCCATCCCAAAGCCGTTCAGCATCTCCTGGCGAAGGGCCATGCGAATGGTCGCGTGGCCGTCGTCGATTTTGAGGACCTCGATCCCCATCCACTCGGAGGCATAGTCGTTGGTGAGGATGTGGTGGACCACACCGGGGATGGTCGTATCAGCCATGCGTCGTTGCCTCCAGCTTTTATTTACCGAACGATCATTAGGTAATCTTAGATCGCGCGTGCTGTCAAGAGCTTAGGGGGCTTGGGACGGCTCCGTACCTTTCGTTTTCAGACGCTAAACCGACCGTGGCGGAGCAGCCGACGGGCGCTTCGGCATCAAAAAGCAGGCGGCTAGCCAGCCACCGGCCAGCTCTTGTTGTTTGCGAGCTTCTCGGTGAATTCAGGCTCGGGCAATGGCCGGCTGAAGTAGTACCCCTGACCGCTGGTGCAGCCTATGCTGCGAAGGTATTCGGCCTGGTCCGCTGTTTCTATGCCCTCCCAGACGGCGCCAAGGCCGCAGGCGCGGATGAGCTGCAGCACGGCCGCGATGAGGGCAGGCTGGGCCGGGTCGCTGCCAAGGGCGGAGAGCAATGTCCGGTCCACTTTGACGGCGTCTACGGGGAGCTTTCGGAGGTAGCTGATTGAGGAGTAGCCCGTGCCGAAGTCGTCGATCTCGAGCCCAACGCCCAGCCGGCGCAGGCTCGCCAGCGTGTAGCGGTCCAGGTCATTGCCTTGGATGACGGCACTTTCGGTTAGTTCCAGCACCAGCAGGGCAGGATCAAGGCCAGCCTCACCCAGGATGTCCCTGACGTCCTCAATGAACTCGAGGCGCTGCAGGTCGGCGGCGGAGACGTTGATGCGGATGGAAAAGTTGTGATGTCCGGTCACCGGGTCGGCCCGCCATTTGCGCAACTGCTCGACGGCGGCGCGGAGCACCCAGTTGCCCAGCTCCGAGATCAACCCGGTCTCCTCGGCGATGGGAATGAAAACGTCCGGCATGATCATGCCCCGGGAAGGGTGCTTCCAGCGGACCAGGGCTTCGGCACCCTCGATCGCGCCGGTCTCCAACTCGATGATCGGCTGGTAGTAGAGCACCAGTTGGTTATCAAAGATGGCGTCCTTGAGCTCGCCGATCAGCTGGTTCTTCAGCTGGCGGGCATGGAGCATTGTGGCTTCAAAGACCTTGAGCTTGCTGCGGCCCTCCGCCTTTGACTCGTACATGGCGATGTCCGCTTCCATCAGCAGGTCCTCGGCCGTCTGCCCTGGCTCGGCCATGCGCAGTCCCATGCTGGCGCCGCAGCGGATGTGCTTTCCTTCCACCTCCACCGTGCCCTCGAATGAGGCGAGGATTCGGTTGCCTATGGTGGAAGCCTCGGCGGGCGTCACATTGGGCAGCAGGACTGCGAACTCGTCGCCTCCCAGCCTGGCCACGAGGTCACCTTCGCGTACGGACTCCAGGATGCGGCCGCCCACGGTTGTGAGGACCCTGTCGCCGGTGCTGTGGCCGAGGGAGTCGTTGATGCCTTTGAAGGCGTCCAGGTCCAGGAGCAACAGGGCCGACGCCGGTCCGCCGTCTTCTGCAGTTGCCTGGGCCTCGTTGAGGGCCGCCACCAGCGCAGAACGGTTGTACAGGCCGGTGAGGGAGTCGGTCATGGCCATCTTCTGCATCTTGAGGTGTGCCTCGTGCAGCATGCGAGTGCGTAGTTCGACGCGCTTCTCCAGCTCTTGGTAGATAACCTGGAGGTCCTCGGCGAGGATGTTGGTCCCCATGATCACGGCATCGATTTGGTCCCTAGGCTCGTCCACTTCTATGCGTGTGTCCAGTTCCCCTGCTGCCAGCTTGACGATACCGTCCAGCAGTCGGCCCAGGCGGGGGTCGCCGCCGGGATCCCGCACTGCATCTGACATCTAACCCCCTACAGGTCCTCCAGCAGCCCCGTCGGAATCGTCCAGGTGTTCCTGGCCGATACCTTCCAGATGTGTACGGACCACTGCGCTTCGCTCCGGGGCGGCTGCCCTATCGAACAGCCTAGCCGCCTCTTCGAAGGTTCGCCGGGCGTCATCATCGCGTCCTGCTCCCAGGAAAGCCCGGGCAAGCAGGAAATGTGCTTCCGCAGCTGTTTGTATGGCCAAAATGGAGGATTTGGCACAAAGCGGTTCAAGGATCGCGATGGCTCCTGCCATATCGCCGCTGAGGAAATTCCAATGCGCGCGGACCAATGACATTTCCAAGTGATCCCGTTCGGAGCCGCCAACAATATCCGTGGCGAGTTCCGCGCGTTCAATACAACGCAGAGTTGCCGCATCGGCGATCTTGGCCTGCAACCGCATTTCCGCCGATGCCCGGTTAAAACGCGCCCATAAATCCACATCTTTTGAGGGTGAAAGCCTGTCTGCGGCCAGGTCATGGAAACGGCTCCCGTCCTCCAGACGGCCGCTCAGGAATGCCACATTTCCTATGACCCAATAACCCTTGCCCGCTGTATCTTCGTCAACGGCGTCGCCCAAAAGAGTTTCCAGCACCAGGCATTCACGCCACGCATCGTCCAGCAGCCTGCCCTCGGCAAGAGCCGCGATAAGGGCCCTTTGGGCCAGGATGTGCTGGTACACCAGGTTGACGTTGCCCGCCACGAGCTTCGCTGCGTCGTTGGCCGCCGTTGCCGCCTCCGGCAACCTGCCAAGGCCCTGCAAGGAGACAGCCAGCAGCGTCCCCGCCCGGGAACCAAGCTCCGCGGACGTTCCGGTAAGCGCGTTTTCCTTGAGATCCATTGCCATTTGGAGGCATTCCATGATGGCGCCCTTGTCCCGTAGGCACTCCGCCTGGAGGTACTTCATGTTCCACCAGGCGAGCTCATCACCCGCTGCGAGGGCCATCTCCGCAGCCTCTCCGGCCTCCCGGAATGCCACGTCGTACTCCCGCTTCTTCCAACTGGCGCGGGCGCTCAGCTCAGCCACCAGATGTGGAGTTAACTGCGGAGTAGGCATGAGCCTATTATCCATGTCCTGATCGGGCGAATGCCCGTATACTATCCAGCGTGACGGTTTTGCAATTCACATAGCCAAATTCTCATAAGCCGAAAGGTCCAGCGAATGAAAAAACTTGCGGCATCACTACTTATGGCGGCCATCCTTGCGGTTACGGGTTTTGCAGCCCCTGCCAACGCCGCCCCTCCAAAGGACACCACCAGTTCCACCACAATTGGTTGGTGGCCGTGATCGGTGCCGCCTGAGTAATCAGGTTGGCCTATCCGACGGGTTAACCTCTGGATACCCCGGACTACAGTCCGGGGTATCCGTTTTTTAGTTTGTGACAACTCTTTAACTGCGTAATATGACGTGATTGTTACGGCCCGCCGACTGGAAGCTCCACCGACACCGTGGTCCCGGAACCCAGCTTGGACGCCAGTCCCAGACGCCCTGTGTGACGCTTGACGATGTCGTGTGCTATGGCCAGCCCCAGCCCGCTTCCGGGCACTGCGGTGGACGTGGCATTGGACGCGCGGAAGAAGCGGGTAAAGACATGGGGGAGATCCTGCTCCGGGATGCCCAGGCCCGTGTCCGCCACGCGCACCAAAACTGACGGGCCGCCGTCGTCCGCTACTGACGGCTCCGAGGTTATCCCCACGGTGCCGCCGTCGGGCGTGAATTTGATGGCGTTGGCCACGATGTTGGTGAAGACCTGCTCCAGTTGTGCCTCGTCGGCGTTGACCTTGACGTCCTCGGCGGGTTCCTCCAGGGTGACCGCCACGTCCCGCGATTCGGCGAGGGGGCGAAGCGTGGCCACCACGATCTGCAGGACCTGGCCGATGTCCACCGGCTTGAGGTTCAGGCTGGAACTGGAACCCTGCTTTGAAACGGTCAGCATGTCCTCGATGAGCCGCCGCAGCCGGTCCGAATTCCGGTCGATGACTTCCAGCATCCGTTCAACGCCCTCCGAAACCGGGCCGCCGGCGCCCTCGCGGATCATGTCCAGGTAGGCCGTGATGGACGTGAGCGGTGTCCGAAGCTCGTGGTTGACCGTGGCAAGGAAGTCAGTTTTGGCCTTGTCCAGTTGCCGGAGCTGCTGCAGGACCTGTTGCTGGGCGCTGATGAGGTGCCCCTGGATGAGGCCGTGGGCAACGTTTCCTGCGACGTGCTGCATCAAGGCGATCTCGGTTCGGGACCAGTCATGGCCCTGGTTGACCATAACCACCAGGATGACGCCAAGGGCAGACTCGCCCTCCCCGACTGGTACCGCCACGAAGGACCTCGCGCTGAGCTCGCCGGCCCAACCATGCAAAGTGGAGGCCAGTGCCGAGGTCGGTTCGGAACGATGGTCGTTGACGGCCAGCACATCCGCCTCGGTCCAGAGGCGGTTGGAGGCGTCAGCCACCTTGTCTTCGCGTGATCCCAGCCGCGCCCGCGCCTCCGTGAGCCCCTCCCTGTTCCACTGGGCACGGATGCGCGGGACGCGTTCGTCGCGGAAGGTTGCGAACCAGACGTAGTCGGCGCCGAGGGCCTCGCCAAAGCCGCGGACAAGGTGTTCAGCAATTTGTTGGGGGACATTGGTGGCCCGCACGGCCGCGGACACCTTGCGGAGGCTCTCGCGGAGGGCCTCGACGTCGCTGCGAAGCCGGTGCCTTTCCTGCGCGCGGCCAATCAGCGTCTCAACCCGGTGGACCAGCTCTTCCGGGCGCGGGGGATTGATGACGTAGTCCGACACTCGCCAGGTTTCCACAGCCTCGAGGTCCACGGAGTCCCCGGCATTGAGCAGCAAAAGCACCGGGACTCCGGGGCTGGGCAGGCTATGCGTCAGGGCGTTTTCCAGGACGACGACGGCGGGGTGTCGCCGTTTGAGTTCTGCAGCCAGCGTGGAGGCGTCCCCGGCCGTGTGGACCTGGAAACCCGCCCCTGACAGCGCGCCGGTTGTTAGCTCCAGGCGTGCGGCATCGGAATCAGCAACCACCACGACACGCTGTGTTGACGATGCCCCAGCTGCTTCATCACTCACGGTCCCCCCTCGGTTGCGCGGTGCCGTTGCGCGGCAACTCGTGACTGTGGCAACACCATATCAGCGGTCGCCGTCAAATTGGTCGCCTCACAGTCTGTGGAAAGTGCTCCTTCGATCCCGCTACTTCAGCCCGGCTCCGGGCAAGAGCTCATTGGCGCCCAGGGAGTCAGCCACAAAGGCGTAGTCCCAGGCCCGTTCCCGCCACTGGACGTACCGGCCGGAAGCGCCGCCGTGGCCACCTTCCATCTCGATTTTCATCACGATCGGCTCCTGCCCTGTGGTGGCGTTCCGCAGGGCCTGGACCCATTTTGCCGGCTCCACGTACAGCACCCGGGTGTCGTTGAAGGATGTCACGGCAGCAACCTTGGGGTAGGCCACTGCGTGGACGTTCTCGTACGGGCTGTAGGACTTCATGTAGGCGTAGACGTCCGGGTCGGTGATGGGATTGCCCCACTCCTCCCACTCCAAGGCTGACAGGGGCAGTTCCGGGTCCAGGACGCTGGTCAGGGCATCCACGAAGGGCACCTGCGCCAACACCGCGGCGTATTTTTCCGGTGCCATGTTGGCTACGGCGCCCATCAGGAGCCCGCCCGCAGAGCCACCCATCGCGGCGATCCGGGAGGAATCCACCCAGCCGGAGCCCGCCAGCCAGTCCGTGGCGGCGATGAAGTCCGTGAAAGTGTTCTTCTTGTTGAGTTTCTTGCCGTCTTCATACCAGTGTCGGCCGAGTTCGCCGCCGCCGCGGATGTGCGCGATCACCATCACGATGCCGCGGTCCAGCAGGGATAGCCGCGGTATGCCGAAGCCGGGGTCCATGCTCATTTCGTAGGAGCCATAGCCGTACACCAGTCCCGGAGCCGTGCCGTCCTGCTGCACGGACTTGTGGCGCAGCACGGACAGCGGCACTTTGGTGCCGTCTGCCGCCGTCGCCCATTCACGGGTGGCGACGTAATCGTCGCCGTCGTAGCCGCCCAACACGGGGCTTTCCTTCTGCAGCAGGAGCTCGCCAGCAGGCTTCTGCTCGGTGGGCAGGACGAAGTCGTACACACGGGAGGGCGTGAAATAGGACGTGTAGCCCACGCGGATCACGGGCGCCTTGTAATCCGTGCCAGACACACTCGCAGTGTAAAGCTCCTCGTCGAAGGCCGGTTCGACGGCGGCCTGCTGGGTTTCGGTTCCCAGCCCCGCCAGCGGCAGGACCTGGACGCGTTCAATGGTGTCCTTCCGGATGGACACAACGGCGTGCGTTGCGGTGACACCGGCGCCGTTGACACGGACGTGGTCGGAATGCGCGACGACGGTGCTCCAGTTTTGCTCGGACAGGGGCTTGCTGAGTTCGGCAGGGTCCACCAGGCTGACCATCGAGTTGATGGCGTCCTTGTTGTGCGTGAGCAGGATCCGCTCCGCGCTGGTGCCGTCGGGCTGGTGCTGCAGGAAGGGCTCGGCTTCGTAGAGGATCCGTTCGTCCCGCGAGATCACTGTAGTCAGCCCGGCGTCGAAGTTATCGAACGCCAGCATCCGCGTCTCGCTGTATTCGGAGCAGCCGATGCTTAAAACCAGGTAGCGGCGGTCGGACGAGAGCTCGAAGCCCAGCCACATGGCCACGTCGTCTTCCTGGTAAATCAGCTGGTCTTCGGAAACCGGCGTGCCGAGTACGTGGGCTTTGACCTGGTACGGACGCCAGGACTCGTCCACCACGGTGTAGAAAAGGCGTTTGCCATCGGGGGAGAAAGCGACGCCGTAGAACACGTTCTCGATCACATCCGGCAGCAGCTCTCCAGTGCGGAGGTCCTTGATCCGCGCGGTGAATCGCTCGTCCCCGGAGTTGTCCACAGCATAGGCGTACAGGTTTCCGTCCACTGTGACAGCAACGCCGCCAACCGAGAAGAACGGTTTGCCCTCCGCCTCCACGTTGCCGTCCAGCAGCACCTCCTCGCCGGGCACGTCGACGCCGGGCTCCACCGCCGGGGGAGTCCAGTCGGCAACCGGGTCATCGGTGGTTGCGGCGCGGACACGGCACTGGATGCCGTACTCCTTACCCTCTTCAGAGCGGGTGTAGTACCACCAGTCGTCCTTGCGGCTTGGGACAGACAAGTCTGTCTCCTTGGTGCGGCCTTTGATCTCCTGGAAGATGGCTTCACGCAGAGGCTCCTGATGGGCGGTGACGGCTTCCTGGTATGCGTTCTCTGCCTTGAGGTGGGCTATGACCTCCGCTGATTCCTTGTCCCGGAGCCATTCGTAGGGGTCCACGAAAACGTCACCGTGATGCACGCGCTCGGTGGGGACTTTTTTGGCAACTGGTGCCGCCGGAACTGCTGAAGCCCTGTCAGCAGTGTGGGCGGATGTATCGGCAGGGGACGCGGAAGCCTGGGTCATGGTTTCAATATATAGAGCCGGACCGACAACGCGATGCGCGCCAAGCTATCGGCGTCCCGGGTCCCCCGCAAGTCATATCCCCTTTTCGAAGAAATATGTTGTCTGCATCACATTTGCTGTCTAGGGTGGATCACGGTCGCAGCGTCGCGGCCAGCCACGGGCCGCAGCGTCGCGGCCCGGCCCCGGCCTTTGTGCCGTGGCCACCCACGGACGGGAGAGCATTGTGAATGACAAACTCCGGGTACTTGTTCGTCTGGACCTCGATTGTGGCGAGGCGCAAGTGGCAGCACATGGCCACGTCACCTCGCGAAGCCTTCAAGCACTGTATGTAGTAGTCAAACGCGCCAACCATCTCCGGGAAGGCCTGCGCCTTGTGGTGGACGTCAGCCACGCCAAGGTTGACGCAGCCGCCTTGGAGCAACTGCAGGAATGTTCCCAAACCCACCACCTTCCGCCCTCCATTGATCCCGGGCAGTCGGATTTCGAGCTGAGCATCGTGGCCCCGATCGCAGAGTACGCCGCCGAGCTGGCGATGGCGGCCTAAACTCAAATGGCGGGGGAACGGGACTATTCGGCCACCGCCACTGTGTTCCGACCAGCGGCCTTGGCCCGGTAGAGGGCAAGGTCGGCTTCCTTGAGGAGCTGCTCCGAGTCCACGCGGTGTCCCTCCACGTAGGAGGCGAGTCCGGCGCTGATACTGAGTACCCCCGAGGAATCGCCGCTGTGCACAATGCCCAGCGCGCCCACAGCCGCCCTGGCCCTTTCCACCACCAAACGGGCCTCGGCGAGGGACTGCTCGGGAAGTACAAACAGGAATTCCTCGCCCCCAAAGCGGTAGACGCCGTCGCCTTTCCTCGCTTGGTGAGCTATGGCCCCGGCAATGGCCTCCAGCGCGGCGTCGCCTGCCTGGTGGCCGTAAATATCGTTGTAGCTCTTGAAATGGTCTACGTCGCACATGGCCAGCGAATAGTCCCTGCCGTAGCGTTCACAGCGGGCGTGCAGCTGGTCCAGGTCCTCGGACAACTTGAGCCTGTTGTGCAGTTTGGTCAGCGGGTCGGTGCGGGCCTGTTCGGCCAGGGCGAGGCGGTACCGGGCCAGGTCGGCATGCAGCGACGTGATTCGCTGGGCAGCCAGGAGCCGGGTGTGGAGGCTGAACGGGTCAAGCGGCTTGGTGACATAGTCGTCCGCTCCTGCTTCCATACCGGCCAGGACGTCATTCCGGGTGCCGTGTGAGGTCACCAGGATCAAGTAGGTGTACGAGCCGTCTTCCGCCGCCCGAATGGCCCGGCACAGTGCCAGACCGTCCAGGCCCGGCATCATCAGGTCCGTGACCACTGCCTGGGGCGCATGTTCCTGGAACAGCTGCCAGGCCGCATCACCGTCCGCCGCAACGATGCACTCGTGGCCGGACTGCTCCACGGCCGCCTTGGTGATCATCCGCGAGAGCTGGTCATCGTCTGCGATCAGGACCTTCATGAGGAACCAGACTCCCATCCGGACTCTGACAGCAAACGCTCAAGCTCCGCTTCGGCCTCCGCCAGTTCGGCCTCCAGCCGCGCCAGCAGTTCCAGGCCACCCACAAAGGGCGACGCGTCATCTGAAGGCGCTGCCGTCGTCGTTGGTATTTCTTCCGATGGCACTTCTTCCGGGATGGCGGGCGCTGCGTCCGATGAGCCGGTTAACGCCAGCGCAACGCCGGGCTCGGAGCCTTCCGCTCCGGCATCCCGGCCCATCCGCTCGAGTTCCTTGCTTAGTTCGGCCGCGCCCATGGCACCGATGTTGGACGCCGCACCTGCGAGCCTGTGGGCAGTCTGCCTCACGGCGTCCGCATCGCCGCCCTCCAGCGCCAGCCGCAAGGTGCTGACACTCCGCTGCACCTCGTCGCGGAACGCCCGCGCCGCCCCCGGGAGCAGCCCGAGCCCGTCCCCTGGGCCGAGTTCGCGGAGGACAGCCAGCCGGTCTGCGTCCAAAGCAGGGCCCGACGACGACGGCGACAGTTCAGTGGGAGCCGGCAGTCCCGGTGTGGTCGCTTCGGGAGGCAACTCCGCCGCGGCACCTGCCGTCGTCGGGCTCCCGGACTGCGCACCCGCGGCGCCTGACGTCGTCGGGCTCCCGGACTGCGCACCCGCGTCACTTGACGTCGTCGGGCCCTCAGTCTGCGCACCCGCGTCACTCTGCCGCACCCAGCGGGACAACACGTTCCCCAACTTAGTGAGGTCCACGGGCTTGCTGATGTAGTCGTCCATGCCTGCCGCCAGGCAGCGCTCGCGGTCCTCGTCCATGGCTCCGGCCGTCATGGCGATGATGGGAATCCGGCCGGCTTCTCCATTGCGTCCCCGGATGGTTCGCGTGGCCTCGAACCCGTCCATTACCGGCATGTGGCAGTCCATTAGGACGGCGGCGTACCGTGTGGCGGCCGTTGCGGCCACCGCTTGGGCGCCGTCGGTGACAATATCGACGTCGTAGCCCAGGCGGGCTGCCATGCCCTGCGCGACGAGTTGGTTGACCTCGTTGTCCTCCGCCACCAACAGCCGGCCGAGCGACCGCGCGGGCTTGGGCGCGGCTCCCTGGCGGGCAGGTTCGCGGGCTGCCGGCAGCTTGACGGCCATCAGCCGGAGGAGCCGGTTGTAGAACTCGGAACTGCGGACGGGCTTGGTGAGATGCTCGCGGATCCCCGCCTGTGCCAGCCCGGCTTTGTCCACTTCCATGGTGGACGTCAGCAGGATGAAGCGCGGCGGAGTGTCCTCTTCCGCCTTGATTTGGCGGGCCAGTTGCAGGCCGTCGGTTTCCGGCATGCACATGTCGACGACGGCAATGTCGTAGGGCGTGCCGGCAGCGGACGCCTGATGGACCTTTTCGACGGCGGAGCGGGCGTCCGGGACGGCCACCGGCCGCATTCCCCAACCGGCGAGTTGGGATTCCAGGACCAGCCGGTTGGTGGCGTTGTCGTCTACCACCAGCACGTTGAGCCCGGTCAGCAGGTCCGGGATCGGTTCGGCGTCGTCCTCGACAGCCTGGCCAATCGGGAGTTCCAGCACAAACCAGAACGTGCTGCCCTGGCCCACCTCGCTGCTGAGTCCGATCTCGCCGCCCATGGCCTGCGTGAGGCGCCGTGAGATCGCGAGTCCCAGGCCGGTTCCTCCGTAGCGTCGCGTGGTGGAGGCATCGGCCTGGGCGAAGGACTCGAACATCCGCTGGTGGTCTCCCGCGCCGATGCCGATTCCGGTATCCCTGACTTCGAAACGGAGGACGGCTTTGTCGTCACGCTGGCTCAGCATTTTCACGTGGATTTCCACTTCGCCGGACGGAGTGAACTTGACCGCGTTGGACGAAAGATTCAGCAGGATTTGGCGGATTCGGACAACGTCGCCGAGGAGCCTCGCCGGGACGTTCGTGTGGCAGTAGGAAATGAGTTCCAAGTCCTTGGCCTGGGCTGCCTCTGCCACCAGGCCTGCGACCTCCTCCACAAGCAGTCTTGGATCGAAGGCCGCGATATCCAGTTCCACTTTCCCGGCTTCCAGCTTGGAGAAGTCCAGGATGTCGTTAATCAGGGCAAGCAGGACTTCGCCGGCGCCCTTGACCCCTTCCGCGTACTGCCTCTGGGCTTCGCTGAGGCGAGTATCCATCAGCAGCGAGGTCAGGCCGATCACCGCGTTCAGCGGCGTGCGGATTTCGTGGCTCATGGTTGCCAGGAACTCGGATTTCAGCCGGCTGGACTCCAGCGCGGCTTCCCTTGCCGCCAGCAATTCGGCCTCGGCTGCCTTGCGTTCAGTGATGTCCTGGGCGATGGTTGCCACACCCCGGATCCCGTCTTGACCGCGAATTGGGGACATGGTGACTGCCACGGCCACTGAATTGCCGTCACCGCGGACCCTCTCGGTCTCATAAATATGTACTTTGCCGTCCTTGGCTGCGTCGGACAGGATGGCGTGCTCGATGGCCAGGAGGTGCTCCGGGATGAAGAAATCGCTGTTCCTGCCAATGGCCTCCGACGCCGGGTAACCATAGATCCGTTCCGCGCTGGGGTTCCAGCTGGTGATGACACCTTCCGCCGTCTTTCCGACGATTGCGTCGCCGGACGAGTTCACAATGGCGCCCAGGTCTTCGAGTTGGGCGGTCCGCTCGGCGACTTTGGACTCAAGGTTGCGGGTGAGCGTCACATTTTCGACGACGATCAGCACCTGGCGGACGATGACGAACACCAGCACGGTGAGCCCGGTGAAGACCAGGACCGGATCACTGAGGGTGAGTGGCCGGCTCCGCGAAAAGAACGGTGCCATGAACACGGGCAGGTAGGGCAGAAGCTCCAATGCCGCCGTGTAGGCACGGCCATCCTTCGTGGTCTCTTCCGATTCGGGGAGCAGCGGGCTGAAACCGACCAGCAGGAAGGCAAGCACCCAGCCGACGGCAAGGGGCGAACCGGTGGTTCCCGTGACGCCGTCGAACGTTAACCTCACGTAGATGATGTCCGTGAGGGCAAGCACCAGGAAGCCCACACTCAGGCACAACCACGGCAGGCGGTGGCCCCTTGCTGCCCGCATGGTCAGGATGATGACTAGGGAAAGCATCATGACGTCGACGATGGGGTAGGCCAGTTGGGCGATGTGGGACAGCGGGTCGTCGTCTTGATCGGAGGCCACGGGCCCCAGCACGGATCCCCACGCCATGAATAGGACGGCGCTGGCCACCACTCCGATGTCAAGGAGGGATCGGACAAAAGGCAGCCGAGGGCCGGACCGCCGGGCCAGCAGGAGCAAGGCCACGCCAACCGGGATGGAGTACCCCGTGAAGCCCAGGTCCGCAAAAGACGGGAAGGGGTAGGCGTGATCCAGGGTGACGCCGTAATACGTCCACAGCCCCTGGGCCGAGGCCCAAACAAGCAGGCCGGCAGCCATGAACCACCGGGCCACCCTGTTCTCGCGTGCCTGGATGGCAGCCCGCGTGTGGCTCACGAAGGCAGTTAACGCTGCCAGCAGAATAGCGATATCGCCGTAGGTCTGCGCCTCTTCCGTTCCGGTTCCGCGGCTGAACCCAGTAGCCAGGATCCCCAGGGACGCCCCTGCCGGAATGATGAACCACAGGAGACTGTGGCTCCGACGCACATGCTTCACCTCTGCCACCGGACCCCCGCCTCGTTAGTGGCCTCCCCAAAAAGCGAACAACACCGACCGTCGTGCCTTGGCAAGGCAGAAAGCGGTGCTGATCAGAGCATACTGCGGATGGCGTTACTCCTGAACTACCCTGATGGTCTTCATGCTCGGGTCGGCGGGGTCGGGCAAGACCATCCCGGCGTCAACGCCTGAGCGCAGGTATTCCACCACCTTCCCGTTGATCTTCTCGCCCGGCAGGATGGCGGGAACTCCCGGAGGGTACGGGGTGATCTGCTCGGCGGCGATCCGACCGGCGGCGTCTTCGGCCGGCACTACTTCCACGGGACCAAAGAACGCATCCCGCGGATGCATGACGGTCTCCATCTCCAGGTCCGAAGGTTCCGGGAGGAACATCGGATGGGGAGCCGGCATGGTTGCGGAGGCTTGCGCCAGGGCGGTCAAAGCCTGGAGCAGGCGGTCGGCGGTCCCGTCACCGTCGGCCTGGGAGAACGTGGCTTCAATCCGGCTGTGGTCATTCAGCCCGACGTCGATGCGCTGCTCGGCCCGGAGCCAGTCCGCAGCCTGGTATCCGCTGATTCCCAGTTGGGAAACGTCGATCAGCACGTGGAGCGGGTCCAGGTCGTGGGAGGCTTCCTTGCGGACCAGTTCGTCCCGCAGGACGTGGAATCTTCCGATGTGTTCGATTCGGGTGCGCACTGTTTCCACCAAATCCAGCGTCCGGGCGAGCTCCTCGTGGCCGTGTTCCACCATTTGCCGCCGCCACCCGTCGATCGCCGAGTACAGGATGACGTTGGCGCTGGTGGTGGCCAGTACATCGGCGCATTGCGATAGACGGACAGGGTCCACCAGGCCGCCCTGCACGTGGTAGACGGAACCCTGTTCAAACCCCATGCCCATCTTGTGGACACTGACCACGCAAATATCCGCGTTCGCCGACATGGCCCAGGTTGGCAGGTCGTCATGGAAGGGGAGGTGGGCACCCCACGCCTCGTCCACGATGAGCGGTTTGCCACGTTTGTGGCAGATATCGGCGATCGATGCAAGATCGGCACAGGTTCCATACGGAGTTGGGCTGGTGATGAGGGCCGCCGCGGCATCCGGATGCCGCTGCCACATGGCCTCCACGGCGTCCGGAGACGGCGGATGGGCGATGTGCAGTTCGGAGTCCCACATCGGGCGGATCCAGCGAGGCTGAAGCCCGGACAGCACCAGCCCGGCAGTCACCGATTTGTGGGCATCACGGCCAATGAGGATTTCCCCGGTTCCCCGTGTCACGGCCAGGATGGCTGCCTTGACGGACAGCGAACTGCCACAGGTGGAGAAGAAGGCCTGCTCCGCCCCCACGGCTTCAGCCATGAGCGATTGGGCCTTCTTGAGCAGACCGCGGGAGGAGGAACGGTCGTCCAAGCCCGCCGTGGCCAGGATATCCGCCTGAAAAGTCTCCCGCCCCAGCGCTGCCAGGGTGCGGGGGTCGGCGCCCCGGCCCTGCCGATGCCCGGGCGGAGTGAAGCCATAGCGGTCCAATTGCCTGTGCTCCACCAGCCCATCGAGGATCGGGGCTTCATGCTGGTCCATGTGCCGCGCTCTCCGTTACCTGGATCCATCCCGGCCTTCCGGGAGTCTGTATAGACCTTGTACCCATTTGCGCTCGTCTAATGCGGGGTGCAAACCTACACAAACTCCCGGGCGGGGAGGCGTTATAGCTCCGGCGTCAGGACCTTCGTGAAGAGCACCTCACCGTTGGCGTTGCGGAGGCTCGCCGTGAAGCTGCCGTCCGTTCCGACGTCGACGTGGCCGAAGTACTGGTTCTGGCCATCGCGCGGCGACTCGCCGGCAAAGCGGCCTGCGCGGTTGAACACAACCTCGGGACCAAAGGTGCCGTCCAGGGCATTGGGCCCAAAGGAACCGGCGTTGATCGGTCCAGCCACGAACTCCCAGAACGGGTTGAAGTCCGTAAAAGCCGCGCGCTCCGGCGAGTAGTGGTGGGCGGCGCAGTAGTGCACGTCCGCGGTCACCCACACCACGTTCTTGACGCCGTGCTTCTTGAACGCGCTCAGCACACCGGCGATCTCCAGTTCCCGGCCAAGCGGTGCGCCGTTGTCGCGGTTGGAGAGGCTCTCCTGGTTGACCGGGCCGTCCGGGACGACCAAGCCAAGGGGCAGGTCGGCGGCGATGACCTTCCACGTAGCCTTGGACTGCTTGACTTCCTTGATGAGCCAGTCCACCTGCTCCTGGCCCAGGATGTTGGTGGCGTAGGGTTCCTTGCCGTCAGTGTTGGGCGACTTGTAGGTGCGCATGTCCAGGCAGAAGACGTCCAACTGCGGGCCGCGGTTGATCTTCCGGTAGATGCGGGCCGGCTGGTACTGGCCGTCCTGGTAAGTGCCCGGCCGCCACAGCGTGGCAGCTTCAGAGATGGGCATGTTTTCCTGCCACGCCTGGCGGCCGCGGGCGGCCAGGACGTTGACGTCGCGGATGGTGTAGCGGGAATCTTCGATGATCTGGCCCGGGTACCAGTTGTTGTGGGTCTCGTGATCATCCCACTGCGCCAGGACAGGAACGTTCGCGAACATCGCCTGCATGTTGGCGTCCATCGAGTTGTAGCGGTGCCGGCCACGGAATTCCTTCAAGGTCTCCGCAACCTTTGAGACCTCTTCCGTGACGATGTTCTTCCACACTTGACCGTCCTTCTCCGTGACTGTGGCGGAGATGGGGCCGTCAGCGTAGATGGTGTCGCCGGAGTGGATGAAGAAGTCGGGGCGGGTGTCCAGCATGGCCTTGTAGCCGCGCATGCCGCCAATCTCCTCGTTGATGCCCCAGCCCTGGCCCGCGGTGTCGCCGGTCCAGACGAAGCTCTGCCGACGCTGCTCCTGGTTTGCCGCATCCGCGTTGCTGGCAGGAGCGGTGCGGAAGGTGCCGCTGACCGTCTGGCCGGTGGCGCCGCCGTCGTCCTCGAAGCTGATGTCCAGCGCGAAGCGGGTCCTGGCCGGAAGCTTGTCCGCGTGGATCTTGGCGGTGAAGTCGCTGTTTTCAGTTGCCCAGGGGCCGCGGAGCCTGCGGCTGAAGGCTGCCTTGCCGCCCAACACGTCTCCGGCGTCGTCGATGGCGCGCAGGGTTGCGACCATCCTGCCCGCGTCGGATGAGCGTGCCCAGAGGACGGCGGATTCGGCGGAGACATCGCCGGTGGCGATGCCGCTGGGGAGCGTGAGACGACGGCGGACCAGCGGGGCTGCGGCCACGGCGCTTGCGGGGGCGGTCCCGACGGCGGCAGCACCGGCGGTGGCCAGCCCACCGGCGGCGAGGGCTGCTAGGGATCCTTTGACGAGGGTGCGGCGAGAGAAATCAGTCATGCCCGCGAGTCTGCCGAACGATCGTTCACAGTCTGTGGCCCGTCAGTGAACCGGAAGTGTGCCTCGGGTGAACGTCGCGGACGGGTGGAAGTCGGTACCTCGGTTCGTTCGTTTGCCGGAAATGGCCGTGTGCCTCGGGTGAACGTCGCGGACGGGTGGAAGTCGGTTCGCCTCGGTTCGTTCGTTTGCCGGAAATGGCCGTTTGCCCGGTCGTTTGCCAAAGGTGGCCGCTTTGGACGGCTGAAAGCGGCCACCTTTGGCAAACCGACGCCATCCAAACGCAGTACAAACTCTCGTGACGATTTACGTCATGAAAGCGTTTCCAAATTAACTCCAGTTGTTGTTAGGTAAGGCTATCCTCTACGTTGGGGCGGTGAACTTCCCCCTTAAATTCGCGGGGGTCTCTTTTGCTTCAGACCTAGACCGCCACGGCAACCGGCCCGCCATCCTCACCGGCGCCCGGTCGATCACCTACGCCGAATTGGCCGGACGGGTCCAGGATTTCGCTGACCGCCTGGGCCATGCCCGCCGTTTGGTGGTGCTTGCGGCGGATAACAGCGTTGAATCCCTGGTGGCCTACCTTGCGGCACTGTCGAGCGGCCACCCCTTGTTGCTGGCGCCCTCGGACAACCCGGCGGCGCTCGCTTCGCTTGTAGAGGCCTACGATCCCGACGTCGTCATCCGGCCGGCGTCGGCTGCTCGGGCGTCTGGTGCTCTAGGCGCTCCCGTATCCGGCGAGCCGCAGATTGACGAGATCCGCACCCACACCATCCACGAGCTGCATCCTGACCTCGCCCTGCTCCTCAGTACTTCTGGTTCTACGGGTTCCCCCAAGCTCGTCCGGCTGTCGCGCCAAAACATCGAATCCAACGCGGAGTCCATCGCCGAATACCTCGGCATCACAGCGGACGACCGTGCCATGACCACCCTGCCCATGTATTACTGCTACGGGCTCTCAGTCATCAACAGCCACCTGCTGCGTGGCGGGGCATTGGTGCTGACCAGCTTGTCCGTGGTGGATGAATGCTTCTGGCAACTGTTCCAAAACCGCCAGGCGACATCCTTCGCCGCCGTTCCCTACACCTTCGAGCTGCTGGATCGGGCGGGCTTCGCGGAGCGGGATTTGCCCACTCTGCGCTACATTACGCAGGCGGGCGGCAAGCTAGCTCCGGAGACGGTGTCCCGCTACGCCGCACTCGGCAGGCGAAGGGGCTGGGAGCTCTACGTTATGTACGGGGCAACCGAAGCCACAGCCCGGATGGCCTACCTGCCGCCGCACCTTGCGGAGAAGAATTCGGGAACCATCGGTGTGGCCGTGCCAGGGGGTTCCTTCCGGATTGATCCCGTGTCCGGCCTGGAGCACGGCGAACTCGTCTACAGCGGCCCCAACGTGATGCTCGGCTACGCGCAGATTCCCGCGGACCTCGGACTTGGTCGGACCGTCGAGGAACTGCGCACGGGCGACCTTGCCCGCCAGCACCCCAACGGCTTGTTTGAAGTGGTGGGACGCCGCAGCCGCTTCGTGAAGATTGTAGGCCTGCGTATCGACCTCGGGCAGGTGGAGAAGCTGCTCGCCGGGATGGGCATCAAGGCTGCCTGCGCCGGGACGGACGCGAAGCTGGTAGTGGCCGTCGAGGGCCAACACGATGAGCGCCTGCTGGCCAAGACTTTGGCGAGCGACCTCGGGCTGCCGCGCGCCGCCGTCGTAATCCGCGCCGTTGAGGAACTGCCCCGCCTGGCCACCGGAAAGACCGACTATCCGGCAGTCCTCGCCCTCGCCGCCCAGCCAGCCGGGCCAACTGAGGCGACGGGCGCCGTCGTCGGGACTTCCGCCGTCGGGCGCGGCACCGGACACGGCAACGGAATGCCCGACGACGGCACGGACCCCGCTGCTGCCGGCTCACCGGACGACGTGAAGCGGATCTTCGCCGACGCCCTGGAACTCGACGACATCGGCGACGATGATACCTTCGTCTCCCTGGGCGGCGACTCGCTGTCGTACGTCGCGGCCTCTGTGCGGCTTGAACGCTCCCTGGGCCACCTACCCGCGAACTGGCACGTCACTCCCGTCAAGGACCTGTCGCGCCGAACGCCCAAGCGGTCCGCGTTCGCAAAGCGCTTCCGCCGGATCGTCGCGCCGATGGAGACGAGTATTGCGCTTCGGGCCGTGGCGATCCTGACTATCATCAGCACACACATTGACCTGATCCAATGGCCGGGCACCGCCCACGTCTTGATGGCAATCGCAGGTTACAACTTCGCACGCTTCCAGCTTGGCGGTGAACGACTCCCCAGGTTGCGCAGACAGCTGCGAAGCCTCGCCCGTGTTGTGCTGCCCACCGTGACTTTCATTGCCGCCGTGATGCTGCTCTCCGACGACAAATTCCACTACACCACAGCCAATCTGTTCCTCCTGAATACGATGATCGGGCCCGTGGAGTGGACTGACGCATGGCACTTCTGGTTCATCGAGGTCCTGGTGTACTGCCTCGTGGGGATAATGGCGCTGCTGGCAATTCCGTGGGCACACCGCGCGGAGAAGCGCTTCCCACTCGCCTTTCCGGTGGGGCTGATGGGCTTCGGATTGCTGTTCCGCTACAACCTGGTGCCGTTCGACATCCTCCACACCAGGCCGGTGCTTTGGCTTTTCGCGCTGGGCTGGGCGATCGCCCGGGCACGGACGTGGCCCCAGCGGCTGGCGCTTTCCCTTCTCATAGTCCTGACCGTGCCGGGGTACTTCGACAACCCGTGGCGCGAGGCAACGATCGTGGCTGGGATTCTCCTGATCGCGTGGGTTCCCGCCATCCCGTTGCCTACTTTCCTGCACCGCCTGGTGGGCGTTATCGCCAGCGCTTCCCTCTACATCTACGTGACGCACTGGGTGATTTTCCCGGATTTCAAGGAACACCAGCCCGAACTGGCCGTGGTGCTGTCCGTCATGGCAGGTATCGCCTATTGGACGATTTCGGTCCGCATGATGGGAGGTGCGGAGCGGCTGCACATGCGGCTGTCCAGGGCGGTTCCCTCGTGGTGTCGCGCGTCCGGGACCCGCACGTCCGGGACCCGCGCTTCCGCGTTGAAGGCCCGACGGCGGGAGGCCGAGTCCCAGCCTGTCGGCTAGTCTCTTGGGGCGCCCTTGGTGGACGCCCCGGGGACAGCGCCCTGGGATGTGCGTTGTTAGGCCAGGCCTTCCGGGAGGCGGGACGGTCCGGGGGCGAGGTTTTTGGTGGCTGGTCCTTGGATGACGGTGCCGTCAGTGGCGTATCGTGAGCCGTGGCATGGGCAGTCCCAGGTGGTGTCGGAGGGGTTGAAGCCGACGGTGCAGCCCAGGTGCGTGCAGGTTGCGGAGAGGGTGCGGACCTGCCCCTCTTCGTCTTTGTAGACTGCTGTGTCCTGGCCGCCGATTTTGATGACTGTTCCGGTCCCGGGGGCCAGGATTTCGTGGCCGGGTCGCCTGCTAGCGAGTTTGCCCGTCAGGATTGCCGTGAAGGTTTTGGTGTTCTCCCGGACGAACCGGCTGGCGCTGGCCAATGGGGTGATCCGGTTGCTGTTGAACACACGGGCCCACGGGTTTTTCTGGCCGTTTATGGTGTCGGCAAGAATGAGCGCGGCCACGGTTCCGTTCGTCAGGCCCCATTTGCGAAGGCCTGTGATGACATACACGTGCTTGGCAAAGGGGGAGGCGAGTCCGACGTAGGGCATCCCGTCCAGCGGCATCGCGTCCTGGGTAGACCAGCGGTAGTCCACCTGGGTGGCGTCCAGGCGATCGTGGGCGAAGGCTGCGAGTCTGCCGTAGCGCCCCCTGGTATCTCCGGCCTCGGACACGCGATGGCCTTCGCCACCGGCCAGCACGTAACTGGTCCCGCCGACGTTCAGAGTCAGAATGGAGCGCATCGGTTCGTCGGCGCTGATGAACGTAGCATCCAGGGGCGGGGTGTCCACTCGTCCGGCGACGATGTAGGAACGGTGTGGGTGGCAACGCAGGTAGAACAGGCCGCGGGCGTCGAAAGGCACATTGGTGGCCACAACAATGTCCCGTGCGTGGACTGTGCCATGCTCAGTGACGACAGCGCCGGGGGTACCGTCGTGCACTCGCTGGGCACGTGTTTGCTCGAATACGAAGCTCCCTTCGCCGTTTACGGCCCGGGCAAGTCCTTGGAGGTATTTCACGGAGTGGATTTGCGCCTGCCCGTCGAACCGGACCGCGCCCTTGACCGCGAAAGGTAGCGGTACATCGGTGGTGAACGTGGAAGGTAGGCCCAGTTGCGCGGCAAGGTTGGCTTCGGCGCGGACGAGTCCCAGCGCATTGTCGGATTCGGTGTACGTGTAGTTGGCGACTCGGCGGAAGTCGCAGTCGATGCCCTCCCCGGCCACGACGTGCGCAATGTGCTCGATCGCGGCCTGGTTCGCCTGCCCGTACGTGCGGGCGGTGTCGGTGCCGTGGCTGCGTGCGAGCCCGGTATAGGCCAGCCGATGCAGGGAAGTGACTTTGCCGGTTGTGTGGCCAGTGACGCCGGTCCCGACTCGGGCAGCCTCGATGACCGCGACCGTGCGGCCGGCGCGTTTGAGCGCAAGCGCGGCGGTCAGCCCCGCGATGCCCGCCCCGATCACCGCCACATCGACTTCCATGTCCTCGCGCAAGGCGGGGTAGTCGGTAGTTCCGGCGGTAACAGTCCAGAGTGAGACAGGTTTACCTTCCGGCCGTGCACCGTCCGATGCGGGAGTCACTGCGACACCTCCGGGTCATTTGGCAGCATTCTGCAGCATAAAGATCGGAACGGCCAGACCGCAGCTTCTGCAGATCGGACTCAATGAGGTTTTGCCTTAGTAGCCGTGCGCCGCTGCGTACTGCGGCAGGGTGCCGTCGCGCAGGGCCACTGCTACTTCATTGATCCCGCCGTAGTCAGGGAAGACCACCGAGGCGCCACCAACATTGCCCACACCCGCTGTTGGCAAGGTGAAGAACACCGCGGCAGCAGGGTCTATGGTCCGCATGCCATACGCCAGGGTCGCGACCGACAGCCAGTCGTAGCCTTGGTCCACCACGAGGTCACCGGCTGCGAACTGCACCAGTCCCAGCAAGGTGGCTGGGTCCTGCAGGCTTCCCCAGACCTTGGCCAGGATTGCCCGGAGGAGCGTCTGTTGGTTGCGGACGCGCTGGAAATCCCCGTCAACAAAGGCGTAGCGCTCGCGGACAAACTCCAGTGCGGCCTGCCCGTCCAAATGGTTCACACCAGCCACGAATTGGTGCTGAGTTTCAAATGTCGCTTGGAATGGCGTGGTGACGTTCACATCCACGCCGCCCAGGGCATCGGTGAGCAGCTTGAAGCCGTGGAAGTCCAGCATGGCGGTGTGGTCAATATGCGTTCCGAGGAGTGATTCGACTGTTCGGACCACCTCTGGGATTCCGCCAACTTCCAGGCTGCTGTTGATCTTGTTGGTGCCGTAGCCGGGAACGTCTACAAACATGTCGCGCATGATCGAGATGCCGAATATTTGCTTGCGGTCGGCAGGAATGTGCACCAGCACCAGGCAATCGGAGCGGTGGTCCTGGCTCTCGCCGGTTGCGGCTGTCCACGCCGCTTGCTCACGGGCGTTGCCGCGGCTGTCGCTGCCGATCACCAGGATGTTCATCGCGCCTGGAGCCAGGTCCGGGATTTTTGGTGGTTGAGGAGCTGCCGGTGCCGGCGGGGGAGTCGGTGTTGGTGTTGGTGTGGGCGTGGGGCTGCTGGTCGTCGGGCTGGGACTGCTCGACGACGGACTGGGCCCGCCATTGCCGAAGCAGCTTGCGAGGAAGATGCCAAGCACCATCAGAACTGCCAGCAACGCTGCCGGCACCAGTCGCCGTCGTCCGCTCATGACCGGACGGTACCACCGTTGGGCCATGTGTGGCGGAAATCACAGGGCCTCAATTTGGCCACGAATGGGACACCTTTTGGTTGCGGTCGCAGGGGGCATTCGCGAACTGGGCCGAGGTCCGGGGGTATTAGTCATATTTATTCGGTAGACCTGAGCATCAAAGTTCGGGTACCCTAAAACAACTGTTTGTCGTTCCCGCTCAAAGGTGTGCCAATGACTGCTCCCGCCCTCCTCACCAGAACTGCCCCCGGCCCCCGGCTTTGGCGGCGGCTTCTTCTGCTTGGGCCTGCCTTTGTGGCTGCGATCGCTTATGTCGATCCAGGCAACGTCGCTGCGAACCTGACCGCTGGCGCCCAGCATGGCTTCCTCTTGGTGTGGGTTTTGGTGGCGGCCAACGCCATGGCTGTGCTGGTGCAGTACCAGTCGGCGAAACTGGGCCTTGCGACGGGGATGAGCCTGCCGGAGATCTTGGGGCGTCGCTTGGGAACGAGGAGTCGCCGCGCATACTGGCTGCAGGCTGAGGTAGTCGCGGGCGCTACGGACATGGCCGAGGTGATCGGCGGCGCCGTGGCATTGAATCTGCTTTTCGGCATCCCCTTGCTGGCCGGTGGCGTTATTGTCGGGGCGGCGTCCATGCTGTTGCTCGCTATTCAGTCCATGCGAGGCCAACGCGCTTTTGAGAGTGTGATCATCACGTTGCTGGTGGTGATCGCAGTGGGATTCATGACCGGGCTCTTCGTCAATCCTCCTGTCCCGGGAGAGGCGCTGACGGGACTGCTGCCGCGCTTCGACGGCGTGGAGACGGTGCTGCTTGCGGCAAGCATGCTCGGCGCAACTGTGATGCCGCACGCGATCTACCTTCACTCGGCGCTGGCACGCGACCGGCACGGACTGTCTGCAGGCGTTGAGCAGACGACCCGCCTCATCCGGGCCACGCGCATTGACGTGGTCGGAGCCCTGTTGGTGGCCGGTGCCGTGAACATCGCCATGTTGCTCCTGGCCGCTTCCAGCCTCCGTGGCGTCGAGGGCACAGACACCATCGCCGGTGCCCATGCCGCGATTGTCTCCGCGCTGGGTCCCGTGGTTGGGATGGTTTTCGGCATCGGCCTGCTGGCTTCCGGGCTGGCCTCCACCTCAGTGGGCTGCTACGCAGGCGCCACCATCATGGGCGGGCTGCTCAAAGTCCGCATTCCGATCATGTTGCGCCGGCTCATCACCCTTATTCCCGCATTGGCTGTCCTTGGCATGGGCGCCGAGCCGACCTGGGCCCTGGTGGTCAGCCAGGTCCTGCTCAGCTTCGGCATCCCATTCGCCCTCATTCCGCTCATCCGGCTGACCGGAGACCGTGAAGTGATGGGTGTCCATGTGGACTCGACCCCGCTGCGCATTGCCGGAATCTGCAGTGCGGTGCTCATTGTGGGCCTCAACGTAGTGCTCATTGTCCTGACAGTTCTGGAGGCATAGCCCGGGCTTGTTGAGCACAAGCCCGCCCGGCGTAAGGATTTCGTAAATGCCACGGCTCGGTGCTCGGTGGCGGTGTTAGCCTCCGCTAAAAGACCACCAGTGGCCGCCACCGTTCAGCGTCAGTAAAAGCGCGACGGCGGGCGGCGGCATCCGGAGGAGAGGCCAGCATGAGCCACGAACTGAGGGGGAAAGACGCGGAAATAGGGGAGCGCGGCACAAGGGACCAGGCTCGAAGGGTTGTTGGCAGGCCGGATGGCAGCGCTATTCGGCCGCAGGAATCCTCGCTCGAACGCACCTCCGGGCTTCGGAGGGCGCTGTTCCACCCGATTAGGTCTATTCCGTTGGCATACTTGCTGGTGATCATCGCCGGCGCTGCTCTGTTGCTGCTGCCAGCCTCCCACGCCGCTTCTGAGGCTGGATCGGGCATCACCGAGGCCAGCGAACTGGATGCCGTTATGTCCGCGCTGTTCACCTCGGTTTCGGCGGTGTGCCTTGTCGGGCTGTCCACAGTGGACACAGCCACGTACTGGTCCCCATTCGGCCAGACAGTGATCCTGGTGCTCGTCCAACTGGGAGGGTTCGGGATCATGGCGGTGGCAACCCTCCTGACAACCCAGGTCCGCAAGGGCGTGGGAGTGCGTGGAACACTGGTCACTGAAGCAGAGACGCAGACTCCCGATTTTGGCGATGTCAGGGCCGTTTTGCTCCGGGTAGCGCGCATCACCGTCATCACGGAGGGCATCGTATTGCTCCTCCTGGCTGCCCGATTCTGGTCCGAGTACGACCACAACCCCGGCCCGGCCCTTTGGCATGGCTTGTTCCAATCGGTGTCCGCGTTCAACAACGCAGGATTCACTTTGTACTCGGGCAATGTGGCTGCGTTCGGTGGCGACCCGTGGATCGTGGTGCCGGTGTGTGTTGCTGTGATAGTCGGTGGCCTGGGATTGCCGGTGATCGTGGCACTGTCCCGGGACGGCCTGCGTCTTAGGAAGTGGACAGTACATGTCCGCCTGACGGTCTTTGGCACCCTATTCCTGATCCTCGCGGGTGCCCTCCTGTTCGGAGCGTTCGAATGGAACAGGCCCGGGACCTTGGGCCAGATGGACAGTGGCGGCAAAGTCTTGGAGTCGCTGTCCGGCAGTGTTTTCCCACGGACTGCCGGGTTCTCAGGCATCGACTATGGAGCGGCGTCGCCGGAGACGCTGCTGGTCACCAACCTGCTGATGTTTATCGGTGGCGGCAGCGCCGGCACAGCCGGTGGCATCAAGATCACCACCTTCTTGATCCTTGGCTACGCCATCTGGACCGAGGTCCGCGGACGTGAAGACGTGACTATTGGAAACCGGTCCATCAGCCCGTCGGTCCAACGACAAGCACTTTCGGTGGCGCTGATCGGCCTCGGCACGGTGCTTGCCGGAACGCTTTTGCTGCTTATGCTTACGGACTTCGGATTGGAGCGTGTGCTCTTTGAAGCCGTCTCCGCGTTTTCCGCATCGGGCCTGAGTACCGGCATCACGCATCTGATGCCCGAGTCTGCCCAGTGGGTGCTCATGGCCCTGATGTTCATCGGTCGGATCGGCACCATTACTGTGGCGTCGGCGCTGGCGCTGTCCTCGCACCCACGCCTGTTCCGCCTCCCGGAGGAGCGGCCCATCATCGGGTGACGGTCGCCGTCGTGGTTCGACGGCGAAAGCGTGCCGACGGCGATAGCGGTGCCGGCGGCGCTAGGCGCCGGAGGTCACGCGGGCGAAGCGCAGGATGGTGAGGATTGCGGGGGCCAGTTGGTCTTCCATTTCCCGGTACACCTCGGGGGCCCGACGGAACGGGTCCACTACGTCGTTCTCGCCCGGCTCGTGAGTCAGCGCGAGATGCCGGACCGAGGCGGCAAGCCGCGGAAGCTCGCGCCAGAACGAGGCGGGGTCCGACGTCGGTGCGGCGCCTTCGCCGCGCTCGGCCACGACGTCTAGCATCCTGGCGAACTCGCGGATAGTGAAAGTGCGTTTGAGCAGCGACGCATCCAGTTGCAGCACCTCGCCGCGGTGGTTGGAAGACATTGTCAGGACCAGGTCGCTCTCGCGGAGGATCTTTGCAGTCAGTTGGCGGGAGAGGAAGCCATCGGGGAAGCCGCCGTACGTCCGGACGATCTCGGCCGATTGGGGCTGCATGGGTTCGTCGACCAAGGCGCGGGTTCCGGCGCTGCGGACTTCGAAGACATCGGGAAGAATCTGGTCCAGCCCGGCCTGCAGGAGGCGTTCGGCCACCGGGGACCGGCAAATGTTGCCAGTGCAGACGGTGAGGATTCGGACGGGACGGTTCGATTCCACGGCGGCAGCTCTTTCTTGCGGTGTAGGCATGAACCCCCAAATTAACACGCCACTGCTTGAAGCCGCTTGTCACAAACCAGCGTTCGCTCAAAGTGGAAGGCCGCTGTCATCCATAGGGGTCCAGCGGACTCTTTGCGAGAGTTGGGGACGCCGACAACGCGGACCCACCCTGTGATCGACGTTGAACCACTGGCATCGTTGTTGAACCACTGGCATCGTTGTGATGTCCGCGCCAACCCCTCAGCCGTCCGGGTGCGTCGGCACTATTTATTTATCCTTCGGTATTTGTAAATTGTTCTTGATTTTCGGGACCTGTGCGGGCAAAATCATGCCGCTATGCCATTTCGGCGATTAGAGTGGCGCCGATTAGTTCTGCTCCTGTTTTCAGTTCCACGCCGACAATACGTGCGTGGAAATATACTCCCTCGCCAGCGTTGATCATGAAACCACCGGTCACCGTCAACGAGGTGAGCTTATTCAGCAGCCGCGGGGAGAAAGGGACTGTGCCGTGGCAATTATTTCAACACCAGACACTATCTTCAGCCGTGACGTACTTGGTCGTTACGTCTGCAATACCCTGCGCGAGGTATTTGACGCCCAAGATCCTGCAAACTACCCGGATGCCCGGCCTTTTGATGTCATCGTTATCGGAGGGGGGAGCTTCGGCGGGGTTTTTGCCCAACACCTTTTCACGGAAGATACGGCCCATAGGCATCGGATTCTTGTCCTCGAGGCGGGGCCAATGCTCGTTGGAGAACATACTCAGAACCTGCCGATGATCGGCCTCGATGTTCCGGCGGCGACTTCAATCCAGGATATGAATCCGGACGAACGTTTCAGGTCACGGGCGGAAGTGTGGGGGTTGCCGTGGCACTCGAATGCAAAGTTTCCCGGTCTCGCCTACTGCGTGGGAGGCCGGTCCCTTTATTGGGGCGGTTGGTCGCCTCAGCCTGTGGCCGATGAACTTCAGGGCTGGCCTCAAGACGTGGTGGCCGACTTGACCGCCGACTCGGGCTATCCCGACGCCGCGGCCCAGCTGGGAAGCGATACGACGAACGATTTCATCTACGGTCCGCTGCAAAATGCCCTGAGGAAAGTTCTTGCCGCCGCAACTCCTATAGGTATGGTTCCCCTGGCCAATTTGCCGGACCACCCGGCTGTGGCTGCGCTGGGGCCTGGCGCAGATGCCGCCGATGTGGCGAAGCTTCTGGGCATTCCCGGCGTGGACGGGCACACCATCGCAAGCCTCAAGGAAGAGGCCAGGCTCGAGGCACCTCTTGCGGTGCAGTCGGCGGCACGGTCGGGTTCCTTCCCGAACAACAAGTTCAGTTCCGTTCCCCTGCTGGTCAAGGCTGCCCGGACGACCTGGGCTGAATGGCCAAGGCAGGACAATCTGCGCCGCCGACTCATGATTGTTCCCAACTGCCACGTGCAGCAACTTGTGGATGACGGCCAGCGCGTCACCGGGGTGCGGACCAATCTCGGTGACGTGCAGGTGCCCCAGGGTGCTGTCGTCGTCATCGCGGCCGGAACCATAGAAAGTACCAGGCTCGCGCTCAATTCCTTCAGCGGGTTGCCGAAAACGCAGCATCTTGGAAAGGGTCTCGCGGCACATTTGCGGTCAAACCTGACCATCAGAATTCCGAGAGAGTCGCTGCCGGTAGACCCCGCGGTGCTGGAACTCTCGGAAGCAGCGCTGTTCCTGAAAGGACAGGAACCCACGAGCGGCAGGTACTTCCACCTTCAAATCACCGCTGCCGGGCTTGGGCCGCAGGGCAACAACTCTGAAGCGGAACTGTGGCAAAAGATCCCGGACGTCGATACCGTGAACCGGTTCACAGCAGCCAGCGATTCCCACGTGGTCATCACGATTCGAGCCAACGGGGAAATGGAACAGGGGAACAACGCCTCATCCATCACCCAGGATGCCGACACGGACTATGGAACGCCGCGGGCATACGTCTCCATCAACGCCTCCCAAGCCGACGGCGACATGTGGGAAATTATGGACGCATGCAGCGATGAGGTGGCCCTGGCCTTCGCGGGAGGTAATCCCTATGAGGTGCTGGTGAATCCGCGTACTAACCAGTGGAAACCGGTGGGAAGCAACATCTCGGCAGAGCAGGCCCTTCCACACGGTGGGCGTAGGGACGGGCTCGGAACAACACATCATGAGGCCTCCAGTCTCCGGATGGGTGAGGATCCCTCCTCGTCTTCGACCGACCTGAACGGCCGCTTTCACGCGGTCGAGAACGCCTATGCATTGGGGCCTGCGACGTTCCCCCGGCTCGGCAGCCCCAACCCCATGCTCACAGGAGTCGCCCTGGCACGGCGCCTTGCCAGGCATGTTGCGTCACTGCCCGGACCGCAACCGGACGGACAACCGGGCCTGGCCATCCCCTATGAGCCGGAGGACGGCTATACGACTCTGTTCGACGGGGAAGACACCAGCCATTGGCGCGTGGCCGGACCGGGAGCATGGCCTCTTGTGGATGGCGCACTGGTCAGTGAGCCAGGAGGCGACCTCGGCCTCGTGTGGTGCAATACGCCGACGCCGCCCGACTTCAGCCTTCGGCTCCGGTTCCGGCTTTCCAGGCCCGACGATAACTCCGGGATCTTCGTCCGGTTCCCGGATCCCGGCAGCAAAGGCTATGAGAACACGGCATGGGTTCCCGTCCACTTTGGGTTCGAGATCCAAATTGATGACACAGCCAGGCCCGACGGCGCGGACAATCATCGCACAGGAGCGATCTACGGGGTTGACAATCCCAACTACAGTTTCGTCAGTTGCCGACCCCCGGGCCAATGGAATGATATTCAAATCGACGTGATTGGGCAGACTTACACCGTCACCTTGAACGGCCACCAAAGCACCACAGTGACCAACACCATCCTCGGCAGGGGGCTGCCTTCAGGACCAGGAGCGCCCAGCTACGTCGGGCTCCAGGCGCACAGCGGCCGCGTTGCGTTCAGGAACATCCGGATTAAGGAGATCTAGCTTCATTGCACCCCTGGCGGTGTTGGGTTCCTTTGATCAGTGCCCTGGGGTGCGGAGCAGGGTCAGCGGGGAAGGTGGAGGATGAGGCCGAGGATGCCGGCAGCGAGGACGATCCAGGGCTCGCCGATCTTGAACCGCCACAGCAGCCCGAGCGTCACGAGGCCGATAGCGGCGGTGGCCCAGTCGGTGACGGCCTGCCGGGTGAGGACGACAACGGCACCTGCCAGGGCGCCGGCCGCCGCGGCGGTAGCCCCGGCGACGAAGGCTTGCACGCGCGCGTTGTCGCGGTGGCGGACAAACCATTTTCCGAGCAGGACGACGGCGAGGTAGATCGGCGTGAAGATTCCGACGGTGGCCACGATCGCGCCGGGCAGCCCGGCGGTGAGGTAGCCGATGAAGCCGGCGGTGATCACGACCGGGCCGGGGGTGATCAGGCCCATGGCGACGGCATCGAGGAACTGGGCCTGGTCGAGCCAATGGTGCTGATCGACCACGCCGTCGCGCAGGAGCGGGACGATCGCGAGGCCGGAACCAAAGACGAGGGCACCGGTCTGGAGGAAGAACAGGCCCAAAGGCAGCAGTGTGGCCAACCCGCCCGCGCCGAGGGCCGCCATGGGCGCAGCGGCAAGGGCAGGGATCAGGGCATGCCCCTGGGCCGTGGGCGGTGCCGGCGGTTCGTCGCTTGCCGGTTTCCTTTTCGGTTTCCGCCATCGCGGCGGGGCGTCGAGGAAGAGGATAACGAGCCCCGCGCCGAGGATCAGGGGGATGGGTTCGGAACCGGTGAGGGCCGTGACCGTGAAAACGACGGCGCTGATCGCCCAAAGCCGCCAGTCCCGGCGGTCGGTGAGCTTGAGGAGCTTGTAGGCGGCGATGAGGATGATCGCCATGACTGCCGGGGCGTTGCCGTAGAAGAGGGCCTGGACGATGCCGGTGCCGGAGTACACGGTGTAGAGGGCACCGGCGGCCACGACCATCAGGAACGCGGGGCCGATGAACGCTGCTGCGATCGCCAGGGCGCCCCAGGCTCCGCGTTGCAGGTAGCCGATCCACATGGCCACCTGTGCAGCCAGCGGCCCGGGCATGGCCTGGCCTAGGGCAACGCCGTCGAGGAATTCCTGCCGGTCAATCCAGCCGCGCTGCTCGACGAGGTCGCGCTGCATGTAGCCGACGGTGGCGATCGGGCCGCCGAACCCGGTGGTGCCCAACCGCAGGAAATAGAGCAGGAACTTCCGGAACGGAACCTCCTCGCGCGGGGCACCGGGCGTCGTCCCCGTGTCGGCGCTGTGGCCATCGGTACTGTTGTTGGTCATTTGGTGGGTTCCATGATGCGCAGGACGGCGTGGCCATTGACGTCCTGGAGGGGAAAGTACACCCTGTGCGTGGCCTGGTCGACGGAGACCGTGTGGGCATGTTCGGCGAGCTTGGCCGACGCCACGGCGGTGAGGGTGCGGTCGTGCTCGTCGAAGATGCTCACTGTGCCGTCCTCCGCGGCGACGTAAAGCCGTCCCAGGCCGGTGTCGAAGGCCAGCACGTCCGGGGTCTCGCCGATATCGAACCGCGCGGTGACTTCCCTGGTGCGCAAGTCCAGGACATGGAGCTTGGCGTTGTCCTCGCAGGCGACGAAAGCCAGCTGCTCGGCCCCGTTGATGAAGAGGCCATGGTTCCTCTCGCACCCGTCCACCTTGATCCGGTCCGTGATGGCATCCGTGGCGGGATCGATGACGAGAAGCACGCCGTGGCTCTGCTCGTTGACGAACACCTTCCCGGAGACGGGATCGTAAATGACGTTCCCCGTCTCACCGCCGACCTCCACCGGGGGCAGCGCCTTCTTCGTGGCGAGGTCGACGACGGTCAGGGCGTGATCGTGCTCGTTGGAGACGTAGCCCTTGCCGTGGGCTGGGTCGTAGGCGATGCCGTCAGGAAGGTCCCCGGACTTCACCCTGCCGGTTTCCTTCAGCGTGGTGGTGTCGATGAGGGCAACTTCGTTGGTCCCGGAGGCGGCAGCCAGGAGAGTGTGCCGGTCGGGGGCCACCATCAACCCGTGGACCGAGGCCGTGCCCGGGACGGTTCCCGCTATTGCGGACCTGTCGAGGTCCACGGCCTCCACCGTGCCGTCTCCCATGTGGGCGATGTACAGCCGGCGTGCTGTCGGGTCCATGGACTGGTAGTCCAGCCGTGTCGCCCCGCCGGGCAACGGCAGGTCCTGCACCTGCTTCAGCGGCAGGGCTGATCCCGGTGCGGGGGCCGGGCCGGAGCAGGCGGTCAGCGCAAAGGCGGCGAGGGCTGCCAGCACTATGCCGGTGACGGCGCGGGGAGGGGTTGCGGGGAACGGCACGGTGGGTCTCCTGTCAATCAGAGGATGACGACGTTGACGACGAAGGCGCTGACGGCGCCCCCTCCTCACCGGGCGGCCTCCGGGTTTTAATCGTTCGGGCCAACGCGTCCACTGTAATGCAACCACGGTTACACGATTACCATGGGTGAGTGAACACTGCCTCCCTCACCGCAGACTCCTGGGTGCTGCTGAATTACCGGATGCCGCGGGTGCCTTCCAGCCCCCGGGTCGCGGTCTGGCGGCGCTTGCAGTCACTGGGTGTGGCCCAGCTCGGTGACGGGCTGGTTGCCCTTCCCGCAGATGCGCGCACCAAAGAGCATCTCGAGTGGATCGCCGCCGAGGTCGAGGCAAACGCCGGCACCGCCACGGTTTGGGTCGGGAAACCTTCCAGCCCATCGCAGGAGCGCCAAATCGTCGCCGCGATGCAGGACGAGCGTCGCAAGGAGTACCTCGCTCTCACCCAGGACGCCCGGGACGCGACGGCGCTCGGCGACGCCGCACGGGCCCGCACTGCCAGGCGCCTCCAACAACAGCACAGGAAGATCTCACGTAGGGACTACTTCCCTCCCGCCGAACGCGACATAGCCCGGGCCGCCATCAAGGCCATCCTCCGGGCACCATCGGCCGTTGCGCCAGGGTCCGCAGCCAGGGAGGTGGGGCGATGAAGTGGGCCACACGTTCAGGTGTGCACGTCGACCGGGCCGCCTGCGCCTGGCTCATCCGCCGCGCGGTTGACGCTGATGCTGAGTTCGTCTACGTTGACGACCCCGCCGACGTCCCCAGCGATGCGACCCCTTTCGACATGCCCGGCGTCGAACTGGGGCACCAGGGCCCGGACTGCAGCTTCGAGACCATCCTACACAGGTACGAGATCCACGACCCCGTGCTGAACGCGATCGCGGAGCTTGTCCATGAAGCGGACATCGAAGACGACCGCTTCGACGCTCCTGCCGCCCCGGGCCTGGACATCATCATCCGGGGCCTGTCCATCACCCTCGACGACGACGCCGTCCTTGCCGCCACCGCGCCAATCTTTGACGGCCTCTACGAATACTTCAAACGCGGACTCATTCTTGGGCGCGCCCCAGCGTAAAAGCGCAGCACCTCCGGGAACAACGCTTGTTTCGCTCAGCGATGAAAACATTGTCCGGTCGCCTGTCACCGAAACGCTTTCGGGGACATTTCTGCGGAGCGGGGTGCAGATCACGGACATTTATCGCTGTAATCCACACCTTGGGGCTAATCTGGGATCGATTGGCGTCTCAAGAAGCCCGGGACCAAAAAGCAGCTGTTGATGAACCTGGGGGTCATCGATGAATGCAATTAGTCGGCACCCCAAATGGCGGTGCTAATGCGTAACAACCCACTTTCGTCGGTCATCGAAGGTTATTTCCGGAGTCGCAGCCTTCGAACAAGAATCACATTGTTCCAACTTCCTCTGCCACTGGCAGTTGCCCTGGTGTTGGCGGCGTGTGCGGTTTTCCGCCCAGAACCTTTATGGGACCCGCTTTTCCAGGCGACATTGATGCCCCATCTACTTCTGCTCATTTGTTGCGTCGCGATGCCCTGGGATCGATTGCCCGCCGGCAGCGTTGTGGTAATACCTTTCCTGGATTGCCTGGCCGTGGGTTTTAGCAGGGAAGCGGGCGGCCAGAACCTGTCCGTTCTTGGTATTGTGTTGGTTTTTCCGGTCGTGTGGATATCCGTGGGTGGTAACCAGGGCCGGGTTGTCCTTGCCATTGTGGCCACCATCCTCAGTATGGTCCTTCCGCCGATTGCCATTGGTGAAGGCTTTGATCCTTCGCTAATGATCCGGGCGATCCTCGTCACGGTTGTCATGGCGACCATTGCCCTAACCGCCCATGTGGTAGCCCGCCAAGTCGTTCAGCAGCGTCAAGCGCTGGAGCGTCACGACAAGAACCTCGCAGCCCTGCTGCAAGAGAGCGAACAACGTCAGCAGTTGCTTGACACGGTGGTTGAGACTGTGAGCGTCGGCGTCAGGGTGGTGGATCCCGACGGCGGCAGCATCCTGGTCAACCGCCGGTACCGTGCGGCCGTGGCGCGCGCCAACGACGACGAGACGGAGGCAGCTGATGCCGGAATGCTTCAGCTGCTGGCTGGCGATAGGGCCACACCGATCGATCCGGATAGGAGCCCCGTCCGGCGGGCCGCCGCTGGGGAAACCATCAGCGAGGAACTTTATTGGGCGGGAACTGGTAAGAGCCAACGTGCTTTCAGCGTTGCTGCCCGCCAGATGTCGAGTCGGAATGGCGCCTTCACAGGCTCGGTTCTGTCGTTCGCGGACGTCACTTCATTGGTCACAGCCCTTGCGGCCAAGGACGAATTCGTAACGACAATGTCCCACGAAGTCCGTACGCCGCTAACCTCCATCTTTGGTTACCTCGAGATGCTCATGGATGAACCGGGCAATGCCGGAATTAGGGACGATCTTGCCGTCATCGCCCGTAATGCCGAGCGGCTGCTGGTGTTGTTGGACAACCTTATGGCCGCAGGGTCTGACGGCGCCGACCTGAAGTGGGCCGAAGCTGATCTCGGGCAGATCATCGAAGACGCGGCAGCACTTGTGGCACCTGATGCAAACGCCGCCGGCTTGGATTTGGTTATGGATCTGCGGCGGCCAGTGAAGGCAGCATTCGACCCGGAGCGAGTCAGCCAAGTGCTGCATAATTTGCTGTCCAACGCGATCAAGTACTCACCGGACGGGGGAGTCATTTCGATCAACGCACATCGTGACGGCCAGGAGGTTGTTTGCACCTTTAGTGACAGGGGCATCGGTATGCGACCGGAGGAAGTGGAGCAGGCATTCACAAAGTTCTTCCGCGCGGGCCACGCCCGGGAAAGCTCTATTCCCGGCGCCGGATTGGGACTACCAATCAGCAAGAGCATTATCGAAAGGCACGGAGGGACGATTAGTTTGAACAGCCATCCGGGCAAGGGAACAACGGTCAAATTCACGTTGCCAGCGAACCTTGCGGACGCTAATTGAACAGGCCCCCGGCTAACCGGTCAATTGACTCCGGTGGCGGACTCGATGGAGTGCCGGCCCAGGAATGGGGCAACCCCTTCTGCCACCGCTGCAGGGTCGTTCACCTGGAGGAGATGAGAGGGCACTTCAACCTCTAGCGATTCGGCGCCCGCTGCAACGAGCCCCTGGTGGACTTCCTGGAAGCCTGACCAGCCCTCCTGCGGATGGACCACGGAGAGAATCGGTACTGAGATTTGGCTTATGTCATCGGGGCTGAACTGCCAGGTCTGCAGCGCACGTCCTTCGACGGCCATAGCCGTAGGCGCGTCTTTGACCACTTGGGCAGTAGCTCCGGGCAATCTCTGGTCCAGGGGCTCTTGCCAACCCGGTCCGAAGGCGCCATCCAGCCAGGTGGTGGACGCCGCCTCGAAGTCGCCGGCCGCAAACTGCTGCATTGCCTCGCCGATCGCCGACATGAGCACGCCCGTGGCCTGCTCCGACATGAAGAACCCCAAGGGCGGTTCGAGCAGTGCGAGCGAGGCGAAGCGTCCGGGCGCTAATCGGCAGGCTTCCAGCGCTACGTTGGCGCCGAAGGAATGTCCCACCGCGTGCGCCTTCCCGATGCCGAGTTGATCCATGAGCCCGAGGAGTTCGAGAGCGAGATCGCGCATTCCGACGGGGGCAGTCCGCGGCTCCGAGGCGCCGTAGCCCGAGCGATGCGGAGCGATCAGCCGGAAACCGGCAAACTCCGGCCGTTCCAGGAGCGGCAGCATGCCGTCGGCCACAAATCCGGGATGCAAGAGCACGACTGGTTCCCCAGCACCGGTGTCGTGGAACGCGATTCTCCGGCCGTCGACGGTCGCCTCGTTCATTGCAGTCCTCTCCCCGAATCGTTGGCTCGCGCACAATATATGCCCTGGGACGAACGTCCGGTACCCCCGTGCTGACTCATTAATTTGCCGTTGGACTGGCCGTCCAAAGTCAGCTATTCAGGGCGCAGACCTGGTTCGATGTTGGCCGTCAGCCCCGTAGAGGTGGCTCCCGATATGCGTGGGCTAGTGAATCCTCGTGATCGAGTTCTCTGGCGCGTTCAAGCGTGACCTTTTCCCTCCGATCCAGAACCGATTCATTGATGCCATAGGGAATCAGAGCCACCAAGGGCAGAAGGATTCGAACCCTAAGGTCCCAGACGCCCGTAAGCAGCGGTACCAGGGACGCCGCAAAAACCAACTGGTGTACCCAGCGGTACCACTTCATGTTTTCCTCTCAGAGTCCGCAAACTCGTCAGTCATGCTGAGTTAGTTTGAGTGGAAAGTCGCCAGCACTCACTTGAACCGACACTGTCCGCCTTCGAACACTCAATTCCTGTAACAGAGACCACTCAAATTCACGCGAAGGGCCACTTAGAGGTCCGTCGCAGGGCTTAGCGTTCGATGTGGGGGAGGATCCCCCGCATGGCGCGCCCGAAAGTCGACCCCCTGAAATCGGGCGCGGACCCGCTTTGAAGACCAATCGGGTCCGTGGCCGGCCGGGCCTAGAAACGGCCGGCCACACCACCCCACAGCGGATAAGCCCGCCACGGATTCCACATGAAGAGGCGAACCGCATCGGCGCTCACCCTCCCGTAGCCGTGATTCGTACCTACTTCGGGTCAATGACTTTTGGTGTTCCGGTCCCCGGCGTGCCCGGTTCTGCGCCGTCGCTGGGGCGATTTTTTGATGTTCCCAGAATCAATCCCCAACGGTCGCCGCTCCAGGAGATCTCGTATCGAATTGGACCGGTTTGGCCTTGTTGGGTCACCGTGACGAAGACATACTCCGGCACGTCCTGCCGAAGCCCAACCTTCCAAGACGCTGGGTCCCATCCTCGGGCCGCGTCGACTAACTTCTGGGCTCCCGGACGGACACCGATGCGGTCCTGCGGTACCAGCCTCTCAACCTGATCCACTGAGCCGGAGGACGCCGCGTTCATCACTCGATTTGCAAACTCGTCTCTGGTGGACATGTCCGGTGCCCGCATTTCTGTGCCACAGGAAGCGAGAGTAAGCACGGCCAGCACAAGTGCTGCGATCCTAGGTGCGAAGCGCATACCAGATCCCTCCCGGGTTATTGACATACAGACTCCAGATAGACATATCGCGAGTGTCATTGGTGTGATACGTCACTCGGATATCGTTGTAACCTGCCCACCCGCCGCCAGCGGCCCACGAAGTCACCATCATGGCGTGGTCTTTCGTGCCGTTGCCATCCCAATCAGCGATTTCAACGTCAGCCGGACCCATGCTGTTGAGATAGGCGAGTTCGTATGTGCGTCCGCTGCCGTAGATTGCAAAGGTGAAGAAGTCCGCGACAGAGGTCCATGACCTGGTGGCCACCCAAGGGTAGTAATACCAATTGTTGTTGTCGGTGTACCAAGTAGCGTTGTCAACCATGCCCCATCCGCCTGCTCTGAGTGCCTGTGAAACAAAGTTCGTGCAGTCAGATGGGTATGCGTTATAGCTCGGGTTGTAGTAGTACCAGTACTGGTACGTGTAGTTGACCATGGCGGTGTAGTTGTACCCGGTGGAGGCAAGGGCGGCTGTGTAGTTGCCGTCGCCGTTGGTTGTGCGCGCAGCAGCAATTCGCAGGTTGCTCGTTGAATTCTCACTCGACCTGGCAACCGCTGCGTGGGCGGCAGCACTGGCCGTTCCAGGCTTTGGTTTTGTGTTCCCTGGAGTGCCGGGGATGGCTCCTATTTGGCCAGGGTTTGCCTGCTGCTGCGGCTTCTTTACCTCTGGACTCAAGTTCGTCGCGGATGCGCTGTGGTCCACAATCGCTGAGGGGAGGCCTTGTGGGTTATCGGGAGACCAATCGTCGAGGGTCCAGCCCGCCCCTGTGTTGATGAACCTGGCCGTTTGTCTGACACGCGTCTGTTCTGGTGTGGGGCTTGGCCCTGACGCATATGAGGCCAGATACATCTTTGATAATTCGTCGAACTTCACAGTTGCTTCAATGGCAGTCCCGGAAATGTCCACGACGTTGACCGTCGTAGAAGCTGAACTGTAGTAGAAGCCGAAACCCTTCAGTCTCTCTTTGCGGGCCGCAACTATGGGTTTCTCGATTTCCCGTTTTGCATTGAATTTCTTGCTCGATCGTGCTGGTACCAAAGTTGGCCGGTTTGGTGATGTCGTTACGAGAACATCTGCGACACGCTGCCGGGCCAGTGTTTCGAGCATGGTCTGAGCTTCAGAGGATGTGAGTGTGTGACCGCTGGCCAGAACAAACGGCGTGGCCTCCAGTTTCGGAGTCGCCGCGGCGTTCGCTGGCACGCCCGAGGACCCTGCACCGATCAACCCGGCAATCACGATGGACGCGGAGACGCGCAAAGTATTCAATTTCAAGTGGTGCCCCTAATACTCATCCCCCTGAGTGACGCCGAGCGTATGGCCCTTCTACCCGCCTGTCAATGGAATTCACCCCGCCCGCGCTCCCAAAGCCACTCAGTCAACCACCCGCCATGACCCGCTCCAACGCTTGACGGCGCTCCCACCGTCCGCATATTCTGAACGAACGGTCGGTAAATATTTATCGGTGAATGCATAGGAGCAACCATGGCAACGCAGAACCTTCAGTCTGTGCCCGCGGAGCTGTCCCCGGAAGAACTGGAAGCAGAACGAGCGGGACAAAAGTACTTTGACCGCATCATCGCGGAGGACTCCCGCATCGAGCCCCGCGACTGGATGCCGGCCGCTTACCGCAAGACTTTGCTCCGCCAGATCTCGCAGCACGCACACTCGGAGATCATCGGCATGCAGCCGGAAGCCAACTGGATCACGCGGGCACCCAGCCTGAAGCGCAAGGCGATCCTCATGGCGAAGGTCCAGGACGAGGCAGGCCACGGGCTGTACCTCTACTCGGCGGCTGAGACCCTGGGCCAGCACCGCGACCAGATGACGGAAGACCTCATCGCAGGCAAGGCCCGCTACTCGTCCATCTTCAACTACCCCGCCGTGACCTGGGCAGATATGGGTGCCATCGGCTGGTTGGTGGATGGTGCCGCGATCTGCAACCAGGTGCCGCTGTGCCGGGCGTCGTACGGACCCTACGGACGCGCAATGGTGCGCATCTGCAAGGAAGAGTCCTTCCACCAGCGCCAAGGCTTCGAAATCCTGCTTGAGCTGTCCCACGGCACCCCGGCACAGAAGCAGATGGCCCAGGACGCCGTGAACCGCTGGTACGCCCCGGCGCTGATGATGTTTGGCCCGCCGGATGAGGATTCTCCCAACTCCAAGCAATCCATGGCGTGGAACATCAAGCGCTTCAGCAACGACGAGCTCCGCAGCCGTTTCGTCGGAATGATGGTGGAGCAGGTCAAGGTCCTGGGCCTCACGCTCCCGGACCCGGACGTCCGCTTCAACGAAGAGACCAAAAAGTGGGAGCACGGCCCGCTGGACTGGGAAGAGTTCAAGGCCGTCCTTGCCGGGCACGGTCCCTGCAACGCGCAGCGGCTTGAGCGCCGCCGCCAGGCGCACGACGACGGAGCCTGGGTCCGCGAGGCGGCAGCCGAATACGCGCGCAAGCAAGCAGAAAAGGAATACGCAGCATGATCCTCCCCACCGACACCCCAACCTCGCAAGTCCCCAGCCGCTCCCTAGCTTCGCAAGCTCAGCCAGGGAACCCTGCGGCTGGGGGCCCCCGGCCGGGGACCCCTGTCGTCGTGGCCCCACACGGTAACCCGGAATTCCCCGGACAGGACGCGGACCCGGCCAGCTGGACCACCACGCCAACGAGCAGCGGGCAGCCCACCCCTGGCGGGCAACCCGCTCCCGGTGAGCACCCCACCCCCAGTCAGCCACCGGCATCCAGCGCGCAACTCCCCGACGGCACGCCAGCCCCGGACCCCCGCCATCCGCACGCGTGGCCGCTCTGGGAAGTGTTCGTGCGCTCGAGCCGCGGCCTGTCCCACGTGCACGCAGGCTCGTTGCATGCCCCGGACGCAGCCATGGCCCTCCGCAACGCCCGTGACCTCTACACCCGCCGCAATGAAGGCGTGTCCATCTGGGTGGTCCCCGCCGACGCCATCTCCGCCAGCGATCCCGACGCGAAGGGCTCGTTCTTCGAGTCCCCGCAGGGCAAGGACTACCGCCATGCCACGTACTACACCAAGAGCGAAGGCGTGAAGCACCTGTGACCGCCCCAAACACGAACACGAACACGAACCTGAACACAAACGCGAACACGGCAAACACCACAGACTTCGCCATCGAAGGCCACGGCGACATCTCAGTCGGCGTGACCGGTGCCGGCGCTTCCGGGGACGGCTCCGCCTCCGCCACCCGCATCACCCCCGGCAACGCCCTCCGTCCCGAGGACATTGCCCTGGAGGTCCGCCGCGGCACGGCCAAGCCGGCCAAAGACGTCGCCGAATACGCACTGCGCCTGGGCGACGATGCCCTGATCCTCGCGCAGCGCCTTGGCCACTGGATCTCCCGTGCGCCCGAGCTGGAAGAGGACATCGCCCTGGGCAACATCGCCCTGGACCAACTTGGCCACGCCCGCTCCTTCCTCACTTACGCCGGTGCCGGCCTCGCCGAAGAGGGCCAGCCCGCCAAGACCGAGGACGACTTGGCCTACTTCCGCCGCGAGCACGAATTCCGCTCCGCGCACCTGTTCGAGCAGCCCAATGGCGACTTTGCCGCCACCATCGCCCGGCAGTTCATCGTGAGCAACTACCAGCACCTGCTCTATTCCCGACTCACGCAATCCGCTGACGACACCCTCGCCGCGATCGCCGCCAAGGCCGTCAAGGAAGTGGATTACCACCTGGACCACAGCGCCCAGTGGGTGCTGCGCCTGGCCGGCGGTACGGAAGAGTCCCGACGTCGCATGATCCACGGGCTCACGTTGATGTGGCCATACGTGAATGAACTGTTCGACGACGACAGCCTCACCACCCGCTTGGCGGACGCCGGCGTCGCCGTTTTGCCGTCAAGCTTGAAGGAAGACTTCGACCGCCTCCTCGGCGAGGTCCTCACCGAAGCCGGCCTCGAAACACCCAACGTGCCGCAATCGCTCGGCGGCGGCCGCGACGGCCGGCACTCGGAACACCTGGGCTACGTCCTTGCCGAGATGCAGGTCCTGGCCCGCGAACACCCCGGAGCAAGCTGGTGATCACCATGGAAACTGCCACCCGCACCGCGACCAACCGCAGCCACGAAGAGTACGACGGCGGCAGCACCGCCGTCGGGCACGTCACCCGAGCGCGCGGTGCCGCTGAGAAGTACGACGGCGGCAGCACCGCCGTCGGGCACGTCACCCGAGCGCGCAGTGCCGCTGAGAAGTACGACGGCGGCAGCACCGCCGTCGGGCGCGGTAGTGACGCGGAAGCGCAGCAAACCGCATGGGCCATCGCAGCCACGGTGGTGGATCCCGAGATTCCGGTCCTCACGATTGAGGACCTGGGCATCCTCCGGGCCGTCCAAGAAAACGAAGACGGCACGGTGGAAGTGACCATCACGCCCACGTACTCGGGCTGCCCGGCGATGGATGCCATCGGAGACGACCTCCGTGCGGCGTTCGCCAAGCAAGGTTACAAAGACACCCGAATCAACCTGGTCCTGTCGCCGGCGTGGACCACGGACTGGATGACCCAGGAAGGCAAGGCCAAGCTGCAAGAGTACGGCATCGCCCCGCCCAGCGGACGTGCGGCGGCGGGCGGTCACTCGGGCCCCATCCGCCTCAAGCTGGCTGTGAAGTGCCCTCAGTGCTCGTCGCTGAACACCAAGGAACTCACCCGCTTCGGTTCCACGTCCTGCAAGGCGCTGTATGTGTGCCAGGACTGCAAGGAACCGTTCGATTACTTCAAAGTCCTCTAAGGAAGCAAGATGACCACCGAAATCCAGACGGCCAGCCGCCGTCGTGCGTCCTTCCACAGCCTCACCGTGTCCGAGGTGCGCCGACTGACTGAGGACGCAATCGAGGTCACCTTCGCTGTGCCGGCCGAGCTGTCGGGACAGTACGACTACCTCCCCGGCCAGTACGTCGCGCTCCGCACCAAACTGCCGGACGACGGCGGTGAATTGCACGAGGTCCGCCGCAGCTATTCAATCTGCGCCGAACCCCGCACGTTCGCAGACGGTTCCAGCGAGATCCGCGTCGCCATCAAGAAGGACCTGGGCGGCATCTTCTCCACGTGGGCCAACGCCGAGCTCAAGGCCGGGGACACGCTGGACGTCATGAGCCCGCAGGGCGCATTCATCTCCCGCCACGGCCGCGACGGCAACCCTACCCAGTACAACGTCATGAATTCCATGAACAACCCGATGCAGCTGGCCGGGCAGGCGGGCAACTTCGTGGCAATCGCTGCCGGCTCGGGCATTACTCCGGTGATCGCCATCGCCAGGACGCTGCTGGCCGCCCACCCGGATACGCGGTTTGACCTCATCTACGCCAACAAGGCCGCCATGGACGTGATGTTCCTGGAGGAGCTGGCTGACCTGAAAGACAAGTACCCGTCGCGGCTGGCCCTGCATCACGTGCTGTCCCGGGAGCAGCGGATTGCGCCGCTTATGACTGGCCGCATCGACTCCGAGAAGCTGCAGACCCTCCTGACGTCCGCCCTGCACGCCGAGGACGTGGACGAGTGGTTCCTGTGCGGGCCGTTCGAACTAGTACAGCTATGTCGCGACACCCTGGCCGCCAGGGGCGTGGACCCGGAACACATCCGCTTCGAACTGTTCACCACCGGCCGCCCGGACCGCCCAGAGGGCAACGCCGGCCGTCCCGTGGTGGAGGACGACTCCGGCGACATGTTCAAGATCAGCTTCAAGCTGGACGGCCTCACCGGCGACGTCTCCAGCCCAACGCACGCCCGCGAGTCCATCCTCAACGCCGCTCTCCGCGTCCGCCCCGATGTGCCGTTCGCGTGCGCCGGGGGAGTGTGCGGCACCTGCCGCGCCAAGCTCGTTTCGGGTACCGTCACCATGGACGAGAACTACGCGCTGGAGCAGGACGAGCTGGACAAAGGCTATGTGCTTACTTGCCAGTCGCACCCCACATCCGAGTCAGTCACCGTCGACTTTGACGTCTAAGGAGCCCGAATGATCTCCCTTTCCATCGCCGACGGCGTGGCCGAAGTTGTCCTCAACGCCCCGGAAAAGCTGAACTCGCTGAATGAGGCTGCGCTCGCCGAACTGGACAAAGCGTACGACGACGCCGCTGCCGCCGCCGATCGTGGTGAGGTGCGGGCGCTGCTCCTCCGCGGTGAGGGACGCGCCTTCTGCGCTGGCCGGGATATCTCCGCGGTCACCCCTGAGAGCGACGACGCCCAGGCGTATCTGGGCGGCCTTGTGGAGCCTTTGTTGAAGAAGATGGCACGATTCCCCGCACCCACCTTTGCGGCGGCTCAGGGGGCCTGCCTGGGGGTCGGGCTGGGCCTTCTTTTGGCTACCGACGTGGTGTATGTGGGGGAGAACGCCAAGTTCGGTTCCCCATTCGCCAAGTTGGGCGCGACGTTGGACTCGGGCGGGCACTGGCTGTTTGCCGAGCGCCTGGGTATGCATCGGACGCTGGATCTGATTTACACGGCCGAGCTGATGAGTGGTGCCGAGGCTGTGGCGCAGGGTTTGTTCAGCAGGGCGATGCCGGATGCTGAGCTTCTGGACGCGACGCGGGCGATCGTGGCGCGGGTGGCCACGGGAGCTACTGGCGCATTCAAGGCGAGCAAGGAACTGGTGGCGCACATTCGGGATCAGCGACTTGGTTTGTGGGATTCCATGGCTGAGGAGAACGCCGAGCAGGCCCGCCTCTGCAAGACCGAGGACTACGCCGAGGGCTTCCGCGCGTTCCAGGAGAAGCGGGCCCCGGTTTTCAAGGGGTAGGAGTCACGGGAGGGCTGTGGGCACGGGAAGGCTGTGGGCACGGGAAAGGCTCCGGACGATTCTTTGGGGGAAGAATTGCCCGGAGCCTAGTCTTTATGCCCGCAAATGGAGGTTTCGCAATGGACTCCGCCCCTGGGAGTTGGGGGTTCTCCAGGGACGAAGCCGTGCCCATCAATGTACTTGGCGGGAAGCGTCAGGTCCACGACCATTTACAAAACTTTTACGGCGTGTCTTGCTCAGTTCTCGAGGGGCGGACGAATAGCCGGCGGCGCGGTGACTTCGGTCATAATCGCGCGTACGGTGATGCTGTGGAGACCGAGGTCCGCAGGGTTCCTATCCGCACCGGCGTCACCCTGCCAACGTTGTTGACCGGACCGCACCGGGACGTGCCATTGTTGCTCCTGCATCCGTGGGGTGAGTCGAGAAGAACGTTTGATCGGCTGATTCCGCTGCTTCCAGGGTTCCAGATAATCGCCCCGGATCTGAGGGGCCAAGGCGAGGCCAGCAAACCGGACGACGGCTATTCGTTGCCCGAACAGGCTGAAGACGCGGCTGCACTACTGGAAGCACTGAAAGTCTCCAGAGTGTACGTTCTGGGCTCCTCCAGTGGGGGATATGTCGCCCAGCAATTGGCCCTCATGTATCCCGATCTTGTTGCTGCGCTCGTTTTGGTTGGTGCGCCTTTGAGCCTGCAAACACGCCCGTCCTTTGCTGACGAAGTCGACGCGTTGAAAGATCCCGTCGGTGAGCAATGGGTACGGGATTCGTTGCTGAGGTTCCCACTCCTGCACCGAGTTCCTACGTGGTTTGTCGAGGACAGGATCCGTGACGGTGTGCGCATGCCAGTCAGGGCCTGGAAAGGCATCCTGAACGGTCTAATCCAGGCTGACCCACCCAGCGAGTCCGGCACAATCCGCGGACCCACACTGATCCTTTGGGGCGCCCACGATGGTCTGCTACCGCGTCGCCACCAGGAAACCCTCGCGGATCGGATCGATGGAGCAAAGCTCGTCGTCTATCCAGGCGTGGGACACCTCGTACTGTGGGAGGTCCCGGAGCGTGTTGCGGAAGACACGACGGCGTTCCTCACCTCGGTGGGCAAGCCGCCTGCGAGCTGATGGGGCTCGCGTCTTTCAACTTGCTGCGATACCGCGACGCTGAACATAGACCAGGAAGATTCCCGCTATCGTGCCAGAGGTGTTCAGAATTAGGTCCTCGATGCTCGGGTAACGCTGTGGAAGAAAGAGCCATTGGCCAATCTCTATGCATGCTGACGCCATGAGCCCTAAAGCCGCGTTTTCCCACCAACTTCTGGAGCGGTAGGCGAGGGTCGCCAGGAATCCGACAGGTACGAAGAGCAGGACATTTCCGGTAGCTTCAGTAAAGCCGTAGTCCACCCAGTCGGGGATTCCGTGGCGATGCAAGAAGCTCAAGGTCCGCATGAGCATTCCCTGCGCCGGCTTATCCACCGGCGTCGGCCAAAAACCAATGATGCCTAGCACTGCGAAATAGCCGAAAAGGAGTCTGCGCCAGAAGGTCTCGGTAGGAATGGGAAATTCGAGACGACTCACATTGGCCTCATGAGTGCGAGAGCCGCCATCCCGACGGCAGCCACGGCCAGTAGACCGAGGCCGAGTAACTGCCACGTGTGTATTGATGGCATGGTCACGTTCAGCTCAAGCTGAAACCGCGGCCTGCGCCAATGCCTCCCCATAACTGGAAAGTATCGCAGGACGTGCACTCTGTAGGGAACCTGATGCGCGAAAACGCAAGTCAAATCAGCCATGGGCTCCGATTGTGAACTGAAATGCAAAAGGCGCGGTGCTCCAGATTTCTCTGGAGTACCGCGCCTTTGCCTTGGTGGAGCTTATTTAGCCTTACGCTGCGTCGGTGGCCTTCGCACGGCGGCGAACGGTGATGACGGAGGCTGCACCTGCGGCCAGCGCGCCGGCACCAACCAGCGACCACAGGATCAGGCTGGAGTCAGCACCAGTGTTGGCCAGTGCGGTTCCGGTGCCGGTGTTGGCCAGGCCAGTGCCAGTTCCGCCACCTGTGTTGGCGAGACCCGAGCCGGTAGCTGCAACAGTCACGCTAGCCGTGACGGTCTTGCCAGACGTTGCGCCGGTGGCGGCCAGTGCGTAGGTACCAGGCTGGCTGACGGATACCGGGAAGGAGAACGCTCCCGAGCTGTTGGCGGTGGTAGTGAAGGTCTGCGTTGCAGCAGGGATAGTGATCTTGGACGGTGCAGCCAGGCTGGCGCCGCCGGAGAAGCCGCCAATCGCCGTGGGTGCGCTGGTCAGTGTAACGGTAATGGTGATGGTTTCACCGGCAAGGAAACCGGTGCCGGAGAAGGTGAAAACTTCACCCGGTGCGACGGTTCCGTCAGAAACGGTACCCGGAGTTGTTGGAGCCGGATAAGTGGCCGCGATTGCCGGTGCAGAACCGGCAAATGTAACGGTGGCCGCAAGCGCGACGGCCGCGATAAGCTTTTTCAATTTTGTCCCCCCTGAGACCTTTGCATTACAAGATGATGCAGGCGTGGATCCCAATGCGATCCACTGATCAACCCCCATGAGTCGTGCCAACTCAGACGTTATCATCGCTTGACTATCCGGGCAAAGTAAATCCAGACCCGTTACAAAGGGTTAACCTGATGGCTACTGTCCCGAATTGCAGGTTTCCTGTTGTGTCGGAAGTGCTACGTTCTTGACTGATTCTGTTGTCGGTGTGACAACTAATTCAGGGTCAGTGTGTTGAACAATTTTTCCAAACGTGAACTCAATGGTGGTGCTTTGACCAGGTGCTAGCAGAGAAGTTACGGAGCCGACAGGCCGTTTGGCGTGGAAATTAGCCGCGAAAGGCACCTTCTTACCGTCTTGGACAGCTGATTCAATCTGCGATTGCGTAGGTCCGTAGGCCACGATGTTCGTCTGAACCTGCCCCGGTGGGACCCCGAAGGCGCCATTTCCCGTTACGTAAGCCGGCAACGACGTAGCAGCATCAGCCGGCGCCGTGTTAGTGCTCGTAATGCGGACTTTCACTTGGTTGTAACCGTCCACAGGGCAAACCTGTACCAACTGAACTGATCGCTTGACGTAGTAATCCATCTTTGCCCCGGTGCCATCATTGAAGTACACGCCAAATTGGGCAGGCGATACGCTGGGGCCGGATACGGAACCACTTACTGTGTGGTTTGCAATTTTGTCCTGTTCATCGCGGTGTGAAGACCAAATTGCGATGCGACGTTCCGCAGCACCCTTGCTGATGCCATCTATGAGCTTCTTTGGATCAGATTTTCCTGAGGCTAGGGCTCCGAATACTTCACCGGAAACTGTCGCGAAATACTGGTCCTGGGCTTTGGGGTCGGTGATGTTCGTGTAAACGTCCGACATGAGCGTCTTCACAACGTTGGCGCCAGTTAGCTGTTTCGGGAGACTGGTTCGCGCGCCGGGCACTTCATCTCCCGTAAGTTGAATTGGCCCAGTGGCGTCCAGGATATAGCCAAGCGCTACCGGGTCTATGGATATGACACCATCGACTGATTCGCCGGTCCCGCGCTCCCACATGGTTTTCGCAGTTGACGCTGATGTTGGAAAGTCCGGGGTCAAATTGACGTCCTGCATGTACTTACCCAGGCGAACGGAATAAGCATTCGTCTGCTCTTGGTCCACTTGGACTGGTGGTACGAAAGTTCCTAATGCTCCGGCGCTGCTCCGCGTGCCAAGAGTCAGTTTGCCTTTGTCAGCCGTCAGAACGGCGAGTGCTCCAGGAATCCCCCCAGATGCTCGAATTTCTGCGTTGTTTTGAATGAGCACCAGGTACTTACGGGGCGAATCGGACCCAAGCATTCCCGGTGCCAGGCGCGTAACGTCAGCGGCAACATCCAGCGCATCGCGCACAGAGTTGAGTTCTGTTCGGGCCTGAGTCAGGGGCCGCTCGATTTGAGGAATAAGAGAACCAGTATCGATGGCGTTAAGACGTTCGGTGGAGAGTCGGATGGCGTTCGCCGCTGAGGTGACAGTGGACGATGCACTTCGGATCGGTTCGAGGTTGGACTCCTTCGAGCCCGGAAGAAGCCGGTCCCAATCGAGAGTGTCATAGACGTTTACGATCGGCATCAGCCCTAGGTTCGCCACGTCGTCGGCAGAGCGGGCAAGCTCGGATGCTGCCGAAAAGTTCGGGCCCACCCACGGAATAGCCACAGCGATGTTCCACAACGGATCGTCTACCGCGGCCTTGGCGGATGCCGTGTGCGATCTTAATTCAGAGGCGGTCGCCAGAGCACCATCCTTCCGGTCAGCAAGGATATCTGCCTTTAACCGGGGAAGTAGTTCGGCTGCCGCTTCTAATTCTGCTCGGACAGTAGTGGCCTTCATCACGAGCCAACCGACAGCGGCAGCCGTTGCCAGAATGATGGTCAACACCCACCCCAGAACCAGCGCCTTCCTTCGCCTCTTGGCGGGTCGGCGTCGTAGTGGGTCTTGTACCTCGCTGGATGCTGAAACCCGCGTGCGGCTCATTCGATGGCTTTCCTTTGGTTGGGGACGTCTGGCTAGTAAGCGCCAGTGCTATGGAATACCGCCCTGACTGTTCGCATCAGGATCACAAGGTCGCCGGCGAGCGACCAGTTCTCTACGTAATACAGGTCCAACCGAACTGAATCTTGCCAAGACAAGTTGGACCGACCGCTGACCTGCCATAGCCCTGTTACTCCAGGCTTCACCAGTAAGCGACGCCGCACGTCCCGCTCGTATGCCTCGACCTCCCGCGGGAGGGGCGGCCGGGGCCCGACGAGACTCATTGACCCGCCGACCACGTTGAACAGCTGCGGCAATTCATCGAGGCTGAAGCGTCTCAAGAAGCCTCCAACCCTTGTAATCCGGGGATCGTTCTTGATCTTGAACAAGACCCCGTTGCCCTCATTCTTGGCCTCCAACTCGGCGCGCCTGGCCTCAGCGTCCACCACCATGGATCGGAATTTGAGCATCTTGAAAGTGCTGCCCTCGATGCCCACTCGTTCCTGGCGGAAAAGGACGGGACCTTTGCTGTCGACCTTGACCAGAATTGCCACTACGAGCATGAGCGGTGCGGAGACAACAATCATGGCGCCAGCTACAAAGACATCGAATAGCCGTTTTGCCACTCTCTGCCCGGCATCAAGAGTTGGTGTAGTGACGTGAATTAGCGGTAACCCGGACACTTGTTGCGTGTGTATCCGCGGTCCGGCAACGTCGATTAGCGCCGGTGCCATTATGAGACCGACGTTACGTGCGGCAAGTTCCCAGCCCAATTGCCGCAGCGTTTGGGGGTGTAATTGCACGCCAGCAGACACCGCCACGGAATCTGCGTCGCAATGTTCGATTGCCTCTAGGATTGGGGCTGTTTCCGGTGTGGACCCCAGATTGGGTAAGTCCGAAATCTGTTGTTGTTTGGCCGGAGAGCCAGGAGTGTAGACGGCAACAGGCAAGTAACCAGCGTGCCGCGTTTCTTCCAGGCTGGAGGCCAAGTGAGCAACTGCGCCAGGCCCGCCCACAAGAAGTACGCGGGACATTCTTTTGCCCTTAACCCTATCGACATTTAAGTGTTGCCTCAGTAGCCATCTGGCGATTAGCAAGCCTGTTAGGCCAGCTGGCAGGGCAATGCCGACGTATCCCCGTGCTGTGTCGATCCGAAGGACATAAGAAAAGATGGCCACTAGGCCGAATAGCCAGAGTGATGCCGCTGCAACTCTTTTGTATTCGTCCGGGCCCGCCCCGAGCACGCGGCTTTGTCGTGTGTTCCAAATGCCGAGCATGGTCCACCAAACGACTGCCAACGCGGCTGAGAACGCTAAATATGCGGATTCGTGCCTAGTGACAGTGAGCCCAGGGTCAAACCCAAATCTGATGACGTAGGCACCTGTAACGGCCCATACGATCACAAACGCATCGACAATTCGCAATGTACGAGCTGTACGGTTCCGCCAGTCTGTGACAGTCCCCAATTAACACCCCCATAGTGTTGTCGGCAGGGGGAGACCCTCCCACATGAGATTACAGGTGTTCGTTGCTTCCACCGGAATGTTTCATAAACCGTCAACAGATGAAACCTATTGTTGATGTTGATACTCCAAACTGGTCACGACTCTCCAAGGAGGGGACCCGTGTGCTATGACTCTATGGAAAGAAAGTATGACCGATAAATGAAAGCATGTGACAAGTGTCACATCAGCTTTACATGCGACCGTGAACCGCGGGATGCTACGTGATGGCGAAGTGTTCCAATCAGTCACTAAGGTGACGGATGATAAATCTCGGTCTCTTCTGGGCGGCAGCCTTAGATATGTCATCAATGGGGGCACAAATTATGGTGGGATCCGTCGCTATTATCGGCACGCGTGGTTATCCGAGTTACTATGGCGGATTTGAAACTGCGGTTCGTAAGCTTGCTCCGTATTTGGCAGACAAAGGCTGGGACGTCTCTGTCTACGGGCGTCCTGGGCAGAAAAATGACGATCCGAATCGTGATCACCGAGTGCGTGTTATTGAAACGCGCGGCGTCGAAAGCAAATCTCTCAGTACGCTGAGTTTCGGTCTGACGTCTTGCCTTCATGCCATGGTCGCAAAACCTGACGTTGCTGTGGTGATGAACGTTGCTAATGGGTTCTGGCTTCCATTGCTGGCCCTTAGGGGCATCCCGACGATTGTCAACGTTGACGGAATCGAGTGGGAGCGTGCCAAGTGGGGCAAAGCCGCAAAAGCGGTCTTCCGCCTAGGCGCGCGCATGACTGCCCGATTCGGCACGGTTCTGGTTGCTGACTCGGTGGAGATTCAGCGGCGCTGGCAGGTAGATTTCGCGAGATCGTCTGTCTACATTCCGTATGGTGGCGAAGCCGCACGCTCTGACGGGTCTCTGGAAGCGCCGCTGCTGCGCCGCAAGTACGTTCTTGCCGTCGCGAGGTTCGTGCCGGAAAACACAATTCCCGAGTTTCTTGAGGCTGCGCGAAGCCTTGCCAGAGACCACGTCGTGGTCATTGTTGGGTCTTCCGGCTATGGCGGCCCCTTGGATGAAGCTGCGGAGACACTCGCGCAAGAGTCCCCAAACGTGCGATGGCTTGGGCATGTGGCAGATGATCGCCGCTTGTTAAGTCTTTGGAAGAATGCGGGCGCCTACTTCCACGGCCACAGCGTTGGGGGGACCAACCCTGCGCTTGTCCAAGCGATGGCGAACGGGGCGCCTACTGTGGCACGGGACACTGTCTACAACCGCGAGGTCCTGGCGGACGCAGGGGAGTTCTGCCAACCAACGGCGGACTCCATTGAGCAGGCAATCCGGCGGCTCATGGACTCTCCCGAGCTCCAGGAAAGGCTTTCAACCGCTGCGCTGAGGCGGCTCAGCGAAGGGTTTACCTGGGACAGTGTCTGCGAAAAGTACGAAGTTGCTATTCGTGAGCAAGCACGAGTGGATGCGGACACGGAGGTGGTCGCAAATTGAAACTCCTCCGCTTTGATGGGTTGCCTTCGAAACACAACACGTTGGCAACTTTCCAAATGTTGCTGAAGACGCTTCCGATGCTGCTTCGGGGCACGCCCACGAAGGTGTGGCTCCGGAAGTCCGGGGGCCCCCTTTTCATTGGCCGTGGGGCGAGGGTGTCGAATCCACAGATGATTGCGCACGAAGGCCGGCTCGTCATAGAAGATTTCGCCGAAGTTCAAGGACTGGCAAAAGGCGGTCTCAACTTCGGCAAAGACGTTTCCATCGGCCGAGGCGTCATGATCCGTCCCTCCAGTTACTACGGAGGCGAAGTTGGCGTAGGCCTGTGGGTGGGCGATCGTTCGAGCTTTGGTGCCGGATGCTTTATTGGGTGTTCGGGCGAAATTCGAATCGGTGACGACGTGATGCTCGGGCCGGGCGTGAGGCTCTTTTCGGAGAACCACTTGTTCGACGATAACGCTGCCACCATTAAGTCCCAGGGTGTCCTACGCGAACACCTCATAATTGGGGACAACGTATGGGTGGGTAGCGGTGCAACAATTACGGCCGGCGTTACAGTTGGATCCGGTGCCGTCATCGCTGCCGGAAGCGTCGTTACCAAGGACGTTCCAGACAACGCCGTAGTCGCAGGCGTACCAGCCAAGGTGCTGAGGTCGCGATGAAATCGGTCTTCCTGCACTCCAGCAATGAGATGTACGGGGCGGACAAGATCCTGCTTGAGATTATGAAGGCGCTGCCAGACGAGGATCGCCGCCAGTCCACTGTTCATCTCCCTGATGATCTCCCGCCATCTCAGAATGCACTGGAAGACCATCTAGGTTCGCTTGGTGCAGAAAACCGGATCTCACCGCTTCCGGTTCTGCGTCGTCGTTACTTGAGACCCCGCGGAGTGCTTCCACTAATCAAGCGCATGTGGGGAACCTGGAGGCAGCTCCGCCTAGATCGACCGGATCTGGTCTATTGCACTACTTCGGCAATGGTCCTTTGCATGCCGCTTGCCAGGCTCGCGGGCGTCAAACGCGTGACTCTCCACGTCCAGGAAATATGGTCCGCCAAAGAAGCGCCGGTTCTGGGGACGTTTGCTCGCGCTGCAGATCGAATCGTTTGCATCTCCGACGCAGTGCGTGAATCCTTGCCCCACCGGCTGAAGGGACGCGCCGTGACTCTCCTGAACGCTCACCGCGAATCGGACCGCGATTTCATGCCGGTAGCACATGACGGCCCAGGACTCACCTTTCTGGTTGCTAGCCGATGGAACTCTTGGAAGGGTCACAAAACTCTCTTGGCGGCGTGGGACCAGGAGGAGTGTCCGGGGAACCTGGTCGTACTCGGCGGTCCCCCTAGCGTGGGGATTGGCGTTGATGTGCGCCAACTCGCAGCTTCGGTGAAGCATTCCGACCGGATTTCAATTGTCGGCGAAGTGTCGGACATCACTCCCTATCTTGATTTGTGCGACTTTTTGGTCTTGCCATCCGATCAGCCGGAGCCTTTTGGCCTGGTGCTTCTGGAGGCCTTTTCGAGGGGGCGCGCCGTCGTGGCCAGCAATGGTGGAGGCGCCCGGGATGTTGTTAGTGAAGGCCATGACGGACTTCTATTCACAATGAGTGACGCCCAGCATCTTTCGTCGCAATTGTTGTCGCTGGATCGAAGCACGGCAATCCGGATGGGTGCCAACGCGAGGCGCACCTACGAGGCCAAATACTCGATAGAAGCCTACAGCAGGGAATTTCAGGAGTTCTGGAATCCGGCAGGGAACTACGAAGGCAGGAAGATCGATGCGCACAGCTAATATCGTTTATTGGTATGGCCTTTCAGAAATGCCTCGGGACGGCGGGGGCCTGAGGGCTCTTGCGTGGCATGACGCCTTGATGCAGCTCGGATTTGACGTAAAGATCCATGCACTTCGTGCGGTAGGTGAAGGAGTTCAAAAACCTGGTGCAGCTAGGAAATTGAAGAAGGCGCTTCTTCCAATGCCTCTTCAGGGTGAATTGCCGAACATGCCTGAAGCCGATCTCAACGTCATTACAGTCCCGTCCGTTTTCGAAGCCGCGTCGAGGGCACTGCCAGCTTCATCCATGATTTTTGACTGGATGGATCTATGGAGCGTAAATGCGCGCACCATGGGCGACGCTTCGATATGGTCCCGCCCCGGCGGAATGTTTCAGAGTCTGGTCTGGGAATCGCGTCAGAAGCGGTTGGTTTTGGCGCCGTCAGCAAACGTGTTCGCCGGGTATCAAGACACAGAATTGTCGGAGATACCGGGGGCGGCTCCCGGTCACTGGATTCCAACCCCCATCAAACAGGTTCCACGCACTGTTCCAACCAGCCGGAACAGGCCCCGCGCTGTCGGTTTCATTGGTAATTTTCACTATTCGCCAAACGTCATGTCTATTCGGCGCTTCATTGACCATCACTCTGAAAACTTGGCTGGTCGTGGCATCCGAATTAGGGTCGCTGGCTTCGGATCAGAGATCGTAAACACTTGGGGTAAGCCTGTCGAAGTCCTGGGCAAAGTCGATTCGCTCGTTGACTTCTACTCCGGTATCGATGCCGCGATTGTTCCCATTGATCATGGGGGTGGGATCAAGGCGAAAGCTGTTGAAGCAATGGCGTATGGCACTCCGGTGTATGGCACGGAGCACGTCGCAAGCGGATTCAGTCCTGATTGGAGTGCGTATGTGGCACCGATAGAGGACTTGCTGGACGACAATCCAAGGCCCCCGGCTACGCCCACCTCAGAAGAATTCAGCGCTCAGTTCAGCCAAGAGGCATTCATGTCATCCGTACACTCCCTGCTCACCGCCACTGGACATCTCCGTCGGCAGTTGGTGGGTTGAGTCGAAAGTGCGCTTGTATCTTCAAGGCTTCAAACTGTGGTTGGGCTTCGTGGTTGGTCGAATTCCGTGGCATCGATTCAGGATCTTCTTCTACCGCCAGGTCATGGGTATGAAGATCGCTCCTAGGACCACAGTTCACTGGCGTTTGGCATTCTTCGCACCCCAGGGAATTTCCATCGAGAGTAACTCGATCATTGGGAATGACTGTTTCTTGGATGGACGAAGTGGATTGACTATTGGCTCAAACGTCAATATTGGGGGCCACGTCCAAGTGTTTACCGTTGGGCACGATCCGCAAAGTCCGAGTTTTGGGACTAAAGGTGGTCCAGTTGTTATTGGAGACCGCGCCTACGTGGCTTCGCGTGCCACGATTCTGCCCTCGGTGACGATTGGTGAAGGAGCTGTCGTGGCGGCTGGGGCGGTCGTCACGAAGAGTGTGGAACCCTATGACATTGTTGCCGGCGTTCCCGCAGTTCCAATTGGCAAGAGAACCCGCGAACTCGAATATGACCTAGATTTCCATATGCCATTTCAGTAGGCAATCAAATCGGAGATCTGACTGACTTAGGAGACAGATTTGTCGAAGCGCGTCTTGGTCCTATGGGCTGACGATAATTCCAGCAATTTAGGCGTTCGTGCCCTCAGCCAAGGTGTTTTTGCTCTCGCCCAACGGGCATGGGGTGACGACACAACCGTTGACTTTCAAAGTTTTGACGTTGGGCCGCTTGGTACCCAGCTGTCCGGGAAGATCGTGGCGAAGGGACTGATGACCAGAAGCCGGGATCTTCGTCTTGCGATGTCGAAGTACGACGTCGTCCTCGACACGGGGGCCGGCGACAGTTTCACGGACATTTACGGTCTGAAAAGACTGGCCATAATGGCATACACGCGGCACGTGGCAAAGTTGGCTGGGGTCCCGGTCATTATGGCCCCGCAGACCATCGGGCCCTTTAAAACCCGTATTGGAAGGTTGACAGGGCGCCACACGCTCAGGAACGCACAAACCGTGTTTGTACGGGACAGCATCAGCCAGGGCTTTGCCCGAGAGCTCGGTCGGGAGCCAGACCGCTTGGCCACAGATGTGGTCTTTGCTTTGCCTCAACCGACCTTGCGCGCCGAACGGGCCGACGTTGGGCTGAACGTGTCGGGTCTCTTGTGGAACACGGACTCCCATGTCTCTGGAGCTGAATACAGAAGCATGACGCGCGAGTTGATCAGAAATTTGCTCGATTCGGGTAGGTCTGTCACCTTGATACCGCACGTGATTGAGAACCCTTCAACAGACAACGACATGGATGCAGTCAGAGACCTCAAAACGGAATTCGGGGATGCCGTCCAGGTTTATGTGCCTTCCGACCTGCCCGAGGTGCGGGCATTTGTGGCTGGGTGCAACGTTGTGATTGGGGCCCGCATGCACGCCTGTCTCAACGCACTTTCTGTCGGTACACCGGCCATACCGCTTGCTTATTCCAGAAAGTTTGCTCCCCTTCTCGGAGACTTGGGCTGGAACCACACGCTGGATCTAAAAAAGGACACAGAGATCGTAGCCAAGACCTTGGAAATCCTTGCTCGTCCCGATTTGCGGGAAGAAGCAGCAAAGGTCCGGGAACTGGCGGAACGAAGGCTTTCAGCGGTCGTTGACCGTCTGGGTGACTTTGCCCGGGTATAGGTGAGATAGTCCTTGAAAGAATTCGACAACGCCGTTCGTGCGGTGGTTAGTTCCGGCAACTGCTCGGGATGCGGCGCATGCGCCCTAATTGATCCTGGCCTCAGGATGAGCCTCGACAATGCAGGGTTTAACAGACCAATTCGGGTGACTGAATTGGACCCAAGCCAGGATGCCCGGGCGACAGAAGAATTTCGTGCCACTTGTCCCGGCCTCGTTGTTCGGCGACCGGATAGTTCGGGCGGGGACTTTGAGGCTTCGCTCGGCTGGGCAGTTTCGTCTTGGCGGGCGTGGGCTGTTGATTCGGAGACGCGTTTCCGGGGCAGTAGCGGAGGTGTCTTGTCGGCGTTATCTGATTGGTTATTGAGTTCCGGCCGTACCGCCAAAGTAATTGGGGCTGCAGCCGATACTGCAGAGCCGCGTCGCACAGTTGTCGTGCAGTTGGGCATGCCGACGGTTAGGGAACGCCAGAGTAGTTCCCGCTACGCTCCTGTGTCGGTGGCAGAAAACGAATCAAGCCTTGATGCCGACGTCGCCGTTATCGGTAAGCCTTGCGAAGCTGCCGCGCTTAAGCAGCTCAGCGACTTTAGGCAGCTTGAGAATAGACCTCTACTCCTGTCCTTCTTCTGTGCCGGCGTTCCCAGCCAGTGGGCGACAGATCGCCTGTTATCAGAGCTGGGGATCCCGGACGAATCGCCGCTAAGGACACTGAGGTATCGCGGTCATGGATGGCCCGGGGAGTTTTATGCGGAAACTGTTGATGGTGTTGCCGCGGCAACGTCGTACGAGGAGTCTTGGGGAAAACAGCTAGGTCCCTCAATGCAGTGGCGTTGCAAGGTATGCCCCGATGGCGTTGGCGAGAGTGCAGACATCGTTGCAGGTGATTTCTGGACCACCGATGAACGCGGATATCCTACGTTCGAGGAGGGTGCGGGGGTTAGCGCGCTCATCGCCCGCACACGCCGAGGGCACGAAACGATCGTCGCCGCGATGAAGGCCAACGCCATTCACGCAGAGCCCCTCGACCTCCGAGAGATCAGTTCAATCCAGCCGTATCAGGTTGAACGTCGGGAAACCCTGTGGGCCCGGTTAGTCGGACGACGGCTGGCCGGGTGGAGAACACCGTCATTTAGAGGTTACGGACTCATGAGGCTGGCCGCCGCTCGCCCTGTCCGCTCAGCCCGGTATGCCTATGGATCCTTTAGGAGATCGTTGGCTGAGACGCGTAATGCTCGCCGTTGACTTCTCGCCGGAAGCCATAGGATGAGAATCCTTCTTCACCTCGCCGGCAATATTGCGCCACTAATAGCCGGCCTGGTTACTGCACCCCTGACCGCCCGTGCTTTGGGCCCCCAGGCGAGGGGTGAACTGGCGATCCTGATGATCTCTTCGGTGTTCATCGGCTTGGTCGGCGCCTTCGGGCTGGGCCTGCTGGCCCGTCAAGATGTTGCAAAAGATCTTGGACAGGCTCACGGCTGGAGTAGGCGCGGTAGGCGGCTTCTCATCTACTCCTCGGCCGTGGCGGCCGTGCTGGGCGTTGGGCTGACCAGCTACCTTCGACTCGATCCGGCAGAGGGGATCGCGACGGTTATCTTTTTATCATTGGCCGGAATGAGCGCCAGCAAATCAATCGACGCCAACATTTTGATCGTAGCTGGACACACAAAGCAATTTGGTGCGGCGAATCTTACTGCATCCCTCTTCTTATGCGTGGGGATTGTCGCTGCATTCCTCGGAAACGTACTTCAGCTTTCGGTGGTTGTTGGCCTCAACGCGGGTTCATTGCTTTTGCAAATGTTTTTGATTGTGGTTCCAAGGCGCAGGCTTCTACGCAACACGCCAGAGTCGCCGTTCGACGCTGAGAGGGTCAGGGTCTTGGTCCGCAGAGCTTGGCGGGCGTGGAGATCCCAAGTCCTAGAGGCCGGACTAGTTCGGGCAGATAGCCTGATCTTCATTACACAGGCGACAGTGCAAACGGTCGGCTACTATTCGGTCGTGGCACTCATACCTCAAACGGCCTATCAAATCTATCTAACGCTTATTCAGACGTCGTACGCACGATCACCGAAGATGAAGCTTCGCGACAGAACTTGGCTATCTTGGCAGGTGTCGCTGTGCATTAGTGTGCCCCTTGTAGCCTCGGCCACCGTCGCCGCTGTCCTGCTGATTCCAATACTCTTCGGGGAAGCATTTCGGCCGGCGCTGGAATTACTGGTTCCAGCCGCTTCCGTAACTGTGGGACTTGCGGGTATGGCGCCAGTTCTTCAGCACTTTGCAGTTTCGCCAACTGGTGACGCATGGTTTCCGATTGTCCTCATGGCGATAGCCGTGGCGTGCGCAGTCGTTGGACTCTTCACTAGTGCTGCTATTGCTGTTTCATTCCTCGGTGTTGCATTCACAGTTGTGGGCGCTTTCTACACTTTCCTGCTGGTTGGCGGAAAGTTGTTCCGGTTTTCACCATCGTCCTGGCGGGAACTCTATGGTAGGGCTTGCTGATCAGCCATCCGCCCACTGTGAACGGTCGTACTATTGATTCGCAGATTTCCCCGTTTCACTCAAGAGAGACAGACAATTCTGTTCAAAGCCCTTAATAGTGAACGGTTACAGTTTCCCAGTAGTAGCTTGACCTGAACCAATGGGAGGTAATGAAGCGGCAATTCGCCTCGCTTCAAGAATTGCTTTCCGACTTTCTACGGCCTTCGCTCTGAAATTCTGCGAGGGATAGGCGGACATCAACAATTGCCTCGCTGAGACTTCGATCAGAACAATCATCCGTTTCCAGAAGTTGAAGTAACGAAGGGCTAGCAAGGTGCGGTTTCGTATGGCCAAGCTCCGTTTAGGCCCATTAGCCGTTTGCTCGACCTCTGTATCCAAATTAACTACAACGGGGATGCCAGCGCTCGCGCACTTGACTCCGAGAGCAACGTCTTCCATGTACATGAAGAATTCTTCAGGGATGCCCCCAAGACGTGCAAGCGATTTGGCGTCGATCAAGAACGCAGCACCGTCAATCCAATCGGCGCGCTTAGTGCCGGACGCCCCTGGGCGCGTGTTGTGGGTGGGGTAATAGAAGGGAAGTGCCAGCTTGCCCCCGTTTGACCAAACGACTTCATTACCTTCCGCATTCTGACTGACTAGTTTTGGTCCCACGACATGCCCATCGGGATGGAGGGCAGCCGTGTTCATCAACCCGGCAACAGAACCGCTGCGGAAAATCGCCTCATGTGTGCACACGAGGATTTCTGTGACCTCAGGCATGTATTCTTGAACATGTCTGAATCCGCGATTGACCCCGCCAGCGTACCCTCGATTTGTCCCGTCATCCAGGATGGTTATGTCAGCATCGATTTGGCTGCGTTCCAAGGTTGACGAGTTGTCGACTACAACAATCTTGTTCTTGTCTATATGAAGCGCCAAACTGGCGAGAGTGTTCTCCAGGGTTGACGGACTCTCGTAGTGAACAACTATTGCGGCCACTGACTCAGTTTTCATGGTCACTTTTCTCCATTCGGGACCCGATTAAGGTAACAGTTCGAAATGCGTCAGACGGGTTCAAAGTCCAAAACTCGCTTGCAAGAATCTCAGCTTGTTTCTCATCGGTAAATCTGATCTTCAGCACTTTCGCCGGGTTGCCGGCTACAACTGCGAAATCGGGTACATCACGAGTTACGACACTTCCGGCACCTATGACCGCACCAATACCGATTCGGGTGCAGCCGGGCAGAATGGTGACATTGGCGCCAATCCACGAGTCATGACCAATCCAACATTGGCTTCGCTCTACGTCTTGATGTGCTGCCACAAGGCCAAGGCCTGGGTTGTAGAAAAGTGGGTGCAAAGCGGGGAATCCGAGGGGATGGGATGCTCCGAATCGCCTGACATTTGGACCGATTGAAACGTAGTCACCAATGACAGTTTGTGGATCGCAGTAACCAAGGTTAAGGAGCGAGCCGTAGCTGAAGTCTCCAACTTTTATGCCATGGTACTTCTCCAGTATCTCTCGCAGCGTTGCTGAGTACATGTCTCCGCCTTCCAGCGAGACGACTTTATTCAGTACACGTTGTCGGAACGGAACCCGCAGATAGTGCATCGCAAAGATCTTGCCGACGGTGGACTGCCTCATGTTTGGCACAATTCTCCTGAATGACGCGCTAGTTCGACATGGAAATCAGTGCATCTGGACCCTGATGATTGCTAGCGCCGTCCGGCCGGGAATATGCGTGCCGGACGCTCTTGTGATGGCAAATCCTCGAGCCGACGGGGTGAACGGTTCGACCGTCCTTTGCGCTTGCCTGGACCCTCCTCGTTGCGCTGTTCCACCTGCGCGTCATTACTGTAGTAGGTGTAGGAGTAAGCATCGGGACCCTTGACGGGCAGCCGATTAAGTACGATGCCAAGAACTGTTGAATCCACCATTTCAAGCGAGCCAAGAGCCTTGGCAAGGTCTTGTTGGCGAATTTTGTGTGAGCCAACGACGACCAGAACACCTCCGACATGCTGAGACAGCACTGCAGCGTCGGTCACAGGCAACAATGGGGGAGCGTCAACGATTACAGTGTCAAACGACAGCTCCAACTGAGTGATGAGCTGTTCCATCTCAGTGGAACCGAGTAGTTCGCTTGGATTTGGCGGAACTTGCCCTGACGTAAGAACGAACAGATTGTCTTCACCCCACTGCTGTAACAGCTCGCCAGCATCAGCGATCCCTAGGAGAGCGGTAGTTAGACCCGCATTGCGATCTAAGCCTAAATACTCGTTGATCTTCGGGCGTCGAAGGTCGGCGTCCACGAGGCAAACGGTCTGTCCGGCCTGGGCTAGGGCAATAGCCAGATTGGTCGCCGTAGTACTTTTACCTTCACCAGGCAAAGAAGAGGTCACAAGGACGCTTTTCGCTCGACCTGAAACATTCGCGAACTGAAGGTTGGTTCGCAGTTGCCGGAATGCTTCGGCTCGCGGACTTTGGGGCGCCGACTGAGTAAGCAAGGGCTTCTTTGTTACTTCACCATCAAACGCAATCCCCCCGAGTAGGGGTGCTTTGGTCACGTGGCGCAGGTCGGCCTCACCCCTGATGCGACTATCTAGCGTGGTCCGCAACACTGAAGCTCCGATTCCCAGAATGAGCCCAATAACGAAACCTGCGATCAAGTTCAGCCTCGTGTTAGGCGCTGAAGGCTGCGTCGGCGCTTTTGCTGGCTTAATGATCGATAGACCAACAGGTGAAGATCCGCCATTTTTAGGTCTTTCAAGTGAGTCAACGGCCTTGACGAGGCTGTCCGCTACTCCTTGGGCTATGGCTGCGGCTTGTACGGGTGACCCGTCCGAGACGGCGATATTGATGAGCACTGTATTCATGTCCGAGCTAGCCTTAACTCGTTGGGCAAGCTCGTCGGCTGTGGTCGATAAGCCCAGAGAGTCTATGACCGGCTGTAGTACGGCGGGTGAGCCGACTGTCTTAACGTAGGACTGAACTCTTGCCTGACTAAAAGTATTGCCCTGCTGAAGTTCGAGAACAGAACCCGAGTTTTGAATTGCAACGAACAGCTGCGTCTCAGCTGTATATGTCGGTCGCGTGAGTAACGTCGCAGCTCCGCCGAGTAGCGTGCCCGTCAAGGCTGCAGCGACGATCACCAGCCAATTGCGACGCAAGACCCGCAAATAGTCGCGTAAATCCAAACCGGTTCCCCTTATGTCGATTTCTGTAACGGCAGTCTTGACGCCGGTCATGCTCGGCTCTTATTACCGGACCCGTCAAGTACATTCTACCGGGCAAGAATTGTGTTACGGAGCGTAGTCATCCGACTCGGATAGATAGGCTTCCGCGGAACGTGGGGCACGTCTAAGTTAGTAGAAGAACCGCTTTTCAAGGCGACTTCAGTCACGCCAAAACTACTAACACCATCAGGTCGGGCGGTACGTCTTCGATAGCCTCTCAGGAACTGTATGGCCGTGACGTACATGTCGAAGATCGTCCTGAAATCGCTAATAGCGCACCAAGATTCTTCGATCCACCGCGTTCTCAGGGCCTTTTTTCGTTGAACAGATAATCGTGTGCCAGCATCTCCGAGTGGAGGTAGACATCAGTCTACGGCTGGCAGCAAATCGTGTTACGACTTTGCTGAAGTTTAGTGGTCATGTACCTAGGGCCAAGGGTGGCTGTATGAATTTGTGCGGGGCGTTACACCTGAAGATAGAGGCTGACTACGCCCATATTGTCGTGACCGCTGACAGAACGCCGCAACCAATGGCAGTCTCGTATGAAACCAGCCAATGACGAAGTCGCTTCTAATGACTGTTATGGGGCGTTAAATCCACTCATCTTCGAGGGCCAGGGCCAGAGTCGACGCCGCGGGCTGCGGCCACGAAATCCAACTAAATGAACGCGATTACGGGCTTTGGCATGATCTCAGGGCTATGAGTCCCGAGACAGGGTGTGACGTTCCGTGGTTGTCGCTTTGATGCGTCGGTCAGGTGCACATGCCGCAAGGCGATTTTCATCATCGCATCGGGGAGTGAAATCTTAGCTCCCGTCTTGACGGAGTCGTGCGTTTCGTGAGTTAGCGCCAGTTTCCGCGTCAAGGTGTATGAGGCCGTTCCGCAAAGAGCTGCTCCCAGAAAGTTTGATCTGAATTCTCAGTCCCGTTTTCGGGGCCAGTTCGTCGCGGGAAGTTGGCTCCTTCATTGTTGCGATGTCGTCACCGACTGCGCCGACTAATTGGATTCACTTCGTGCGGTCTGAATGCTCGGAGCACCGGACGCTGGCAACGAGTACTCCTATGGCCGAATGCCCATAGGACGTAATGTGGTTGGTCGTTGCACGGCATGTATCGCAAAATGCCTGCTGCTGTTTCGTTCCCATGCCTCGATCGTAGGCAGGTGATCATTTCCTTGGCGTAAACGTCGAGTTATTTCCTCGTCGTCAGAAATTTACGTTGAGATGTCGGATTAATGCGGATTAGCGAGTATCCAAGTCTTCAAACACCAGGAACGTTTGCGTATCCACGACGCCTGGCATTGATTGAAGTTGATCGAAGATCACCTTCCTGAGGTGAATGTTGTCTACGGCCCGGACTAGAAGAATCACGTCGAAGTCGCCGCCCACAAGTGCGATGTGGTGGACTTCGGGGATAGCCCGCAGCTGTTCGCGGAGCTCCCGCCACGAGTGTTGCTGGACCTTAAGGGTCACGTACGCGGAAGACCGCAAACCTGCTTTGATCGGATCCACAATAGCCGTGAACTTTGTCAGGACGCCCTCGCCAGTGAGCCTCGAGATCCTCGTGTAGGCGTGGGCGCGGCTGATATGGACGTTTTCGGCAACCTGCGTCACGGACATCCGCCCGTCGCGCGTCAGCTCCGCAATGATGTTGCGGTCCACGTCATCCAAGGGAACAGCAGTCGGCTCCATCTCAGATTCCGCCACAGTTTCGCATCTTCCTTCCCGAGCGAGGTTACAACCACTTTCAAATCGTCTATGCCGACCGCTGTAAGGGCCGTCACAAATGCGTTTTGTCTTTCAGATTAGGCTCTTTCAGGCAGGATCTCCATGATTCCTGCCAACTGTGGATACGAAACTTGGTTCAGGACCATACTGAAGGCGAATAGTGGCTACAGAAGGGACGGACCAATGACGATCTCCGCAGACCACACAGCAGCCGAAAATACGGACCTCAACGCCGTTCAGGCCGATGCCCAGGAGGCAGAGGTTCGGCGCAAGTTCGGTATAAGCCTTGAGGCCTACATGCTGCCGGCACACCGCCAGATTCAGATGGTGGACCCAGAGGGGCAGCTCAAAGCACGGGAGGAGCAAGGCACTGAGGCGGGTCACGAGTACCCGCTACCCGGTGACGCAGAGTTGGTTGCTGCCTTTGAGCAGTTGGTGGTGGGCCGGCGTGTGAACGACCAAAACTCCGCCTTGGTTCGCCAAGGCCGTATGGCCGTCTATCCCTCCAGCCACGGGCAGGAAGCCTGCCAGGTAGCCGCTGCACTGTGCCTCTCCGAAGGCGATTGGCTGTTCCCGACCTACCGCGACGCCGTCGCCGTTATGGCACGCGGGGTGGACCCCGTGGAAGCGATGACGATTTTCAGGGGCGACTGGCACGGTGGCTACGACCCGCTTGAACACAATGTTGGTATCCAGTGCACGCCGCTCACAACGCAGTTATTGCACGCCGTGGGAGTTGCCCACGCCGCCAAGCTCCGCGGGGAAAAGACAGTTGTCCTGGCTATGTGCGGTGACGGCGCCACGAGTGAAGGCGATTTTCACGAGGCGCTAAACTTTGCCGCCGTCTTCCACCTGCCTGTCATTTTCTTCATCCAGAACAACAAGTACGCCATCTCGGTGCCGCTCAGCCACCAAACCGTGGCGCCATCCCTTGCGCACAAGGCCGTTGGTTATGGAATGGCCGGGGAACGAGTGGACGGCAACGACCTCGTAGCCCTGCTGGCCGTTTTGGATCGCGCCGTCAAGCTGGCCCGGGAAGGCTCAGGACCTCTGCTCGTCGAGGCGAATACCTATCGCATGCAGGCGCACACAAATGCCGACGACGCCACCCGTTACCGCGCGGAGAGTGAAGTGGCCGAATGGATGGCCAAGGATCCCATTAGCCGTTTGAAGACCTATCTCCAAGGCCGAGGTCTTCTGGATGCAGAGGCGGAAGCAAGGATTGCAGAGCACGCCGAAGCCGTGGCCAAACAGCTGCGCGAGGGCCTGGGCGAGGACGTCCCGGTTGATCCCCAGGAACTCTTCCGCAACGTGTTCAGCGAACCAACACCCCAGTTAAGGGAACAGTCCGCCCTGTTGGCCGACGAGTTGTCACGCGAAGCAACTACACGTGAGGAGACTGCACGATGAGCCCCACAGTCACCACCAGCTCCGAAGCGAACGGCAACGTTAGTGCGGCAACAGCCAGAGCTGCAGCTAAGGCTGCTGCGGTTGCCGAAGCAACAGGTCCACAGCCTGTCACCATGGCAAAGGCGCTGAACACTGCATTGGCAGACGCCATGCAGGCAGACTCCACAGTATTGGTCTTTGGCGAGGACGTCGGTCAGCTGGGAGGCGTTTTCCGCATCACGGATGGGCTCATGGCCACATTCGGCGAGCAGCGATGCTTCGATACGCCACTCGCTGAATCCGGGATTGTTGGCATGGCAGTTGGAATGGCGATGAATGGCATGAGGCCTGTCATCGAGATGCAGTTCGATGCCTTCGCTTACCCGGCGTTCCAGCAGATCATCAGCCACGTGGCCAAAATGCACAACCGGACCCGCGGACGCCTGAAGCTTCCGCTGGTTATTCGCGTCCCATACGCCGGCGGAATCGGCGGTGTAGAGCACCACTGCGACTCATCCGAGTCCTATTACGCACACACGCCCGGGTTGAAAGTGTTCACTCCCGCAACCGTAAGCGACGCCTACCGGATGCTGCGGGAGGCCATTGATTCGGACGATCCCGTCGTATTCATGGAGGCCAAGAAGCTTTACTGGTCCAAGGACCAAGTAGACCTCGAAGCCCTGCGCCGGGAGCACGATGGACTAAGCGACGGCGGAAGCGGCACCCATGCGCAGCGCACCGAAGGGCGTGCCGTCGTCGCACGCACCGGGACGGACGCGACGCTGATTACTTACGGTCCGTCCGTTCCGACGGCGATGGCAGCCGCGGCAGCGGCCGCAGAAGAGGGTCGATCGCTGGAGGTTGTGGACGTTCGCTCCATCGTTCCGCTCGATGACGAAACGATCACTGCATCCGTCCGAAAGACCGGCCGGGCCGTAGTGATCGCCGAAGCTCCAGGCTTTGCGTCCATATCCTCGGAGATTGTGGCGCGAATCCAGGAGCGCTGTTTCCATTACCTCGCCGCGCCCGTCCGGCGCGTGACCGGATTCGACATTCCCTACCCGGCACCAAAGCTGGAGCACTACTACCTTCCGAGCGTCGACCGCATCCTCGACGCCGTCGACGACCTGCAGTGGGAGGACTGACAATGACTGAAATTGCGCAGGGCAAGCCGCAAGTTTTCCTGCTGCCGGACTTGGGCGAGGGACTAACTGAAGCGGAATTGGTCAATTGGCTGGTTGCCGTGGGGGACGAGGTTCACGTCGACCAGCCCATTGCCGAAGTGGAGACAGCCAAATCCATGGTGGAAGTTCCCACACCATATGCGGGGATCGTCACCGAATTGCATGGCCAGCCGGGCGAAACCATCGACGTCGGCAGGCCGCTTATTACAGTTTCTGCGGCGATAAATGCTTCCGAGGAAATGCAGGTTGAGAAGGAAGAAGTTGGGGAAAAGGCGGCTGAATCCGGCTCGACTGAAGGTTCTGAGGCGGCAGCAGCAGACACGTATAGAACTGAAGAGCGTGCAGGTTCTGGGAATGTACTCATCGGCTATGGGACATCAGGAGGGGGAGAGGCCAGGAGAACGCGCCCAAAGCGAAGCACAGCGACTGGTGCAACGGGGACGGAGGCAACGCTCGATTTCCCAGTTTCCAGGACTCGCATTCCTGGCAAGCTCAGTGCAGTGATTTCGCCCTTGGTTCGAAAGATGGCCCGCGATCACGGCGTTTCGCTGGAGGACATAGCGGGCACGGGGGATAGCGGTCTCATCATGCGGCGGGATGTAGAGGCTGCCATCGCGCACACTACCGTTCCGGAGCCGGCAGTCCGTGAAGCTCCTCAGCCTGTGGCGATGGTTGCAGTTCCTGGTTCCTTCGATTCGCGCACAGGCCTTGGTGTGACCTCACGTGAGCCGGTTCGAGGCGTCCGGAAGGCCATCGCTGCAACCATGGCCCGTAGCAGAAGGGAGATCCCTGAAGCCACGGTCTGGGTGGACGCGGATGCCACGGCTCTCATCGACCTTCGAGCCGGCCTCAAGAAGCAGGACCCGAATAACACCCCGAGTCTGCTTTCCTTTATCGCAAGGTTTGTGACCGCCGGATTGGGACGTTATCCCGAACTAAATACGCGTATTGAGTCGGCGGACGATGGATCCCAGGAGATTGTCGCGTTTGACGGAATCAACCTTGGCATTGCCGCGCAGACGGATCGCGGACTGGTGGTTCCGTCGATTCGACACGCCGAGAAACTAAACGCGCGAAGGCTTGACGCCGAAATTCGCCGGCTGACTACCGTTGCACGGGAGGGTAAGGCAACACCGGAGGAACTCGGGAGTGGCACCTTCACATTGAACAATTACGGTGTATTCGGTGTTGATGGATCAGCCGCCATTATCAATTACCCCGAAGTTGCCATCCTGGGCCTCGGCCGAATCATTGACAAACCGTGGGTTGTTGATGGGCAGCTAGCAGTTCGGAAGGTGACCGAATTGACGCTTGCGTTCGACCACCGCGTTTGTGATGGAGCGACAGCAGCCGGGTTCCTGCGGTTCGTGGCTGAGTGCATCCAGAACCCGGGCGGGGCCGTACTTGATTTGTGACATGGGAATCAGCCTTAATCCCATCAAAATGCGATGCCGGGAACCGCTGATTCAAACTAGGTGTGGAGCGTAACTTTATGCGATGCAGTGCACCCATGACTCCTGGGCGTTACATTGGGGCGCTACGATCCTAACCGTGGGCAGATTAATGAACGCGCTTGGGGGCCGCCGGGCTAAGCCCTCCAATGATGGATACGACGTTTATCTCATCGCTGGTCAGTCTAATGCTCTGGGTGCTGGCGTCACCGATTTTGATCCACACTTAGATCGTGCTGACTCTATGGTGCACCAGTTTGCAGGGTGTGGCAGGAAAGCCGGTCAAATCCTCGAGGGAACGCATCCGCTGTGGCATTTTACACGGGCCACTGGAGTTGGATTCGGTGTCGAGTTTGGCAATAGGGCGGCAGGAGCGAGCGGTAAACACGTCCTGCTTGTTCCAACCGCCCGTGGGGAGACCGGATTCTTCCCTCATAACGGCTTCACTTGGGACCCAAATGACAAGTCTGGCGCGGTAAACTTGTTCGAATTCGCGTGCCGACAGCTGTCCAAAGCCTTGGCGACGCATCCAGCGAATCGACTGCGTGGAGTTTTGTGGCATCAGGGGGAAGCCGACACCTGGCACCTTGAACTAGACGAATATGCAGCCATGCTGGACCACCTAATCGTCGGGTTTCGGACACGCTTCGGAGAAGTGCCGTTTATCATTGGCCAGATGAGTCCGGACCGAATGAGTGAAGGACTAGCCGAAGGCATTGTCGGCTACCCGAAGATTGATGCTGCCCATCGTGACACACCAAGGCGAATGTCGTTGACTGCCTTTGTCGAGGCTCCGGCAGGGCTGTACAACTCCGCAAATGACAAGGTTCACTTTAGTGCTGCCGGGCAGAGGGAATTCGGTCTCAGATACTTTGAGGCCTATCAGCAACTGGCGTCCGGTGCCCGCCACCGCGGCGATATCGGTCGGGCCATATCATGAGCACTGTGAACATTTTGGGGGCTAAGATCTTCGACCGCTCGCACGGACTCGCTGGGGACGATCTGAAGTGGGCAACTTTGGCAGTTGCCGCCGCTGCTGGCAGTACATTGGCTGCATTATTCGTGCCATGGTTGCTGGCGGCGCTAGTTGTCGTCTTGATTTGGATACTAATCGTCTGGTATCGGCCCGCTTGGATGTTCCATCTCGCCCTCATCACGGGATTCTTGGCTTTGCCATCCATTGTGCCAACAGTTATCTCCACGCCTTTTGGTGGCCTGTTCCTTTTCGAGCCTGCTCTGCTGGGATGTGTGGCGGCAAGTCTCATCAGGAAACCCCACGGACCGCGCATGCCATGGCCGCTTGCGTTTTTTGTACTGATCTGCGCAGGCGCTGTCCTGTTGGGAACCTATGTTGGGAACCCCCTGGGGCCAATGATCATCGATATTCGCCCGCTTATAGATGTGATTCTTGGGGTCATTTCCGGTGCAAGCATCCTGAGCTTCGTCAAGATCAAAGGGCTGATCAAGACCTCGGCACTCATTTTGTGGGCGTCACTGTTGATGACGCTTGGCGCTTCGTTCGGGTTTATTGAGCTAATGGGCCGTTCCGAGGTGGCCTCACTTCAAGGAGCATCAGTTGGTGCTGAAAGGTTGATAACGCCGGCTACGTTCTTTGCGCTGGCCGTTGCCTGCGCCGCCTTCAGTGGACTCGTGACGAAAGCGGTGTCGGGCAAGGACGCCCTCACGTTGGTGGTGCCTGCAGTCGCCATCTTGTTTGTGTCGTTTAGCCGCAACAACCTCGTGGCCGTGGCCGTGGCTTTATTTTGGGCCTTCTTGGCATCAGGAAGTGCAGGCTCGCGGATCTCAGCCCTGTTAAGACTAGTCTTCGGTGCTGTGCTAGTTAGCGCCGTTTTGGGAGGCGCATTAGTCTTGATCAACGCCGACTGGCTGCAGACTCAGATCAACGGCTTCAGCGAGCGTGTAATCGAAGGGCTAACGTCCGAAGGGATCAGCAACGACGGGTCGGCTCAGTTTCGTGTTCAGGAGAACGAACTGATACAGCCAGTGATCGGCGAATCTCCCATCTGGGGGCACGGCTTCGGCGCTGCCTATAAGGCGCCGTACGGGCCAGCAACCTACTTTACCGCAACCACTGCGCCATACTACGCCCACAACTACTACTTATGGCTCATGCTCAAAGGAGGCGGCGTTCTCTTACTGGGCTTTTTAGTACTAGTGGCGTTGCCCATCATTACGTCGTTCAGAACGCGCAACGCAGGGCAAGTGACCATAACAGCCGTGTTGTTGGCATTCTTAGCTGTTTCGACGGTTGCACCGATGCCAAATGGCTTCCCTACCGCCGCGCTATTCGGATTGCTGCTGGGCGGTGCATATGCGGCCACCCGCAAAACCGCGTCATCCATTCGCAATAATCGAGCAACACCGGCGAAGCAGTTTGACCAGGGGCCTGTGCCGCTCCGCCTATCCCATACGCCGCTCCAATTACCTGAATATCGCAAGTAACGAAAGTCCGTTTGACAATATCGTGGCCCATTTCCGCTCGGAATGAGCCTAGACTGGGCCACCACCCCGTTGTGACCGCTAGTGTGTTGATTAACTCGATGTCACCGGGCTTTGGGCTGCGGTGGAGAGCGCGTACGACGTCATCATCCTGGACATCAACCTGCCCCTGAAAAACGGCTACGACGTCCTGCGTGAGCTGCGTGAACGCCACAATTGGACCCCCGTGCTGATGCTCACAGCCAAAGACGGCGAATACGACCAGACGGACGCTTTCGAATTGGGCGCCGACGACTACTTGACCAAACCGTTCAGCTTCCTAATTCTGGTGGCCCGCATCCATGCCCTGATCCGCCGGGGCGCGCCCGCCAGGCCCGTGGTGCTGGAAGCAGGAACCCTCCGACTTGACCCAGTAAGCCGACGAGTGACGCGCGGCGAGACCGCGATCAGCCTGACTGCCCGCGAATTCGGACTGCTTCACTTCCTCATGCGAAACCAAGGTCAGGTGGTGTCCAAGGGCGACATCCTGGACAACGTGTGGGATTCAGCCTTCGACGGCGGAGACAACGTAGTCGAGGTCTACATCGGCTACCTTCGCAAAAAGATCGACGCGCCGTTCGGCCTGCAGACGCTGGCGACCGTTCGCGGTGCCGGCTACATGTTGGAGAGCGATCTGCCCGCCCACACCATCAGAAAAGAAACCTCGGGAAACTAGTGGCCAAACTGCCTAGGAGTGCATCATTCCATGCTTTGGCGGGCAATGGCCCTATAGGGCTTTCCCGCATCGACACTGGCTTCGAACCGCTGACGATTGTTGGTGCACCTTTGCTTGTCAGGGTGGTCGGCGCCGAGGTTCCTTTCGAAAGGGGCTAGGGCTTCAGCAGCGTAGAGAGCCACGGCTTCTGCCAAGCGGCCACGGTCGCAGACGGCCAAATTGTTTAGGAGAACAGCAATTTCGGCGTGGTCGACCCACTATGCACTCTTTGAGCAGATGTGGTTAAGTTTTTGACTTCCATAATTGCTGCCAGATCTACTCCGAGTCACGCGAGGTCCCCGAGCCCTGATCCGAGCTACCGACCACTCCGTGCGTTCTCGGCGTTCATTCTGGCAACGTGGGCTTCCTGGGTGTTTCCAGTCCAGTTGTAGATCGACGAGAGAAGATTCCACGGGGCGGCATCGCGCGGATTGAGTTCGGTGGCTCGGCGGGCGTCGGACACTGCCCTTTCGGGATCTTTGAGGATGGCCTGCGAAACTGCCCGCTGCATGTACAGTTCGGCGTTGTATGGTGCTGAGGCAATGGTTTCATTGAGGATGTCCCGCGCTTTTTGGGCTTGCCCGGTGGCGTTTAGTCCTACGGCAAGCGCCAGCTTCGACTCCACAGAACCCGGATAAATCGCTAGGGCTTTCTCAGCCCACGTCACAGCAGATTTCCCAGCATTGCTGTTGCCCTCAGAAGACGCCGCTGCAAAAGCCTGCGCAGCAAGCATGGCTGTATCCGCGTCCCAAGGTCTCAAGGCTGCCGCCGCCAGGAACTGCTGGTCCGCTCGTGGGATCTGTCCGTGGGCCACCAGGTCCTTGCCAGCTTTCATTGGCCACTCGGCGATGGTTGCGGGGATCGCTTGGACCAGACCGACCACCACTGCGGCCGTCAGCGCTACACGCACTCCTACCGCGCGAGCCCCTGCACGCAGCTTTGGGTTGGTTTGCTTGACTGGTCTAGGGACTCGGCTGAGACCCACCAGCCCTCCAACAAGGAAGAACGCAAGGGGGCCGCTACCTGGAGACGTGAAAGCCGTCATCAGCGCAACGCCGTAGGAACACGCGGCCGCCAAGTATGACAGCTTGCTTTCCCGCTCCAGTGGATTTTGGGCGGTAACCAGGTTGCGTATGCCAAAGAATAGGGTTCCGACCGCGCAGGCAATGACCGGCAGCAGCGTGATTAATCCCCCCATAGTGGCCGCTTGGAGTATCCACATATGCGGTGCATCAGGCGGGTAATCCGTTCCCACCTGCGCGGCCCAAATTGTGTCGTGATAGGCGGGAAGTAGGTCAACGAACCTACTTGGGCCAACACCGGTCAGAATGTGGTCTTGGAAAAGGGCCAGACTCTCAGTCCACAACAACCATCGACCCTCGACCGTGGAAGATGCCATGAGTCTCGCACGACTGGCGGGCACAACTAATGCAACCGCAACTGCGGCGATGGCCGCCAAGGAGAAAAGGGCAACGCCGCGACGCTGCCCCTGGGACCAGGACTTCCACGACGTGGCAAAGAGAATAACCAGGCTCATGAACCCCGCAACAAAAGCCGCGCGAGATCCGGACGTGGCCACCGTTATAGCTGCTGCGGCGGCGCCGGATACAAGCAGCCAGCTCCGTTTACGAACAGCCGGTAATAGCAGCGTGGCAAAGAGGAGTGCTCCAACTATTCCTTGGTCCGTTGCATTACCCAAAAGTGCCCCGGGGCGGTCGAATTCTCCCCCGCCAAGAGGGCGCAAACCGAAGAATTCGAGGGTAGCCACTAAAGCAAGGGCAAGGGATGCTACCGCGGCACATTTCGTCAGGAGGCCTGCGTTTTCGGGACTTCCCGGAAGGAGTTTTGCTCCTGTATACATACAGCCGAGGTACGTCCCGAGCGCCACCAGGCCTTCATAGCGGGGCCAGCGACCAACAAGGGACACAAAAGGATCCGGCCCAACAAGACACGCGATGACAAAAGCGATTCCGCAAATGCCCAGGGCCACTTTCATGGCCGTAGGAAGCCGCCCATGCCGTTTGGCCCAAATCGCAGCTCCGCAACCCAACAATGCGATGGTCAGCTTAATCCATGCGAAGCGGAAAAGACCGCCCGGCTGGAATGCACAAACTGAAAAGACTATAAGGAAGATGGCGTACGCGTCTGGTCGAAGGCGGGACGTTGTCCATTTACCAAGCAACAGAACTGAACCCCTCGAATGACGGCATGGACGTCACCTTATCTCGGCACGGTCATCAGGATTGGATTATGTCGCCATTGGACACAGTGCGTCCAATGGCAGAAAAGGGAAAGAAATATTCGAACATCTTCCGTTTGTCCATCGACTGTACTATAAGCTCTCATTTTAGGTGGGGGGGCACCTGACCTCTGCCGTTTGCGCATCAGAACGACCGGAGGTTTCCTTAATGCGAGTCCCTAAACGAAGGGTGCTGTATCCTGTGCCCTTCCTTTCCCTATTATTGGCAACCCTATTAGTCCCATTGGGGGCTGGTCCTGCCTCAGCAGCGAATACTGCATCACTTTCCGGCACGGTAACTGTGCCCATAGGTGAGGACGTTACGAAGGTTCTGGTTCATCTGCGGGCGTGCCCACCAAGCTACATGGATTGTGTTGAGGCTCAAACCAGTCCCGCAGCGAACGGAACATATTCCTTTACAGGGCTGCCAGGGGGCAATTACAACGTTAACTTCGATGGACAAAACCAGATCAACGTTCTTCCGGAGTATGCGTACGGAACGCTGACCGAAGGACAAGCCAGCGTCGCCAATACCACAATGTCCGTTGGCGCCATTGTTTCGGGCAAAGTCTCAATTCCCGCAGGTGAAATCGCCACCAACGTTTCCATCGCGGTCGGATACGGAAACCAAGGCGCGAAGGTAAAGGCAGACGGAACCTTTCGAGTATTGGGTGTCAGCGAGGGACGCACCACGGTGTCATTCTCCAGCGATAAAATCCCACACACCTTCTATCCCGGTGTGCCTGATATTCCATCTGCCCAACGAGTTTTTCCTGTTCTCGGTCAGGAAACCAACCTGCCTGTGACGGTACCTCTCGTGCTGGGTGGATTCATCAAAGGCAGCGTCACAGCCCCTGCGCAGGCGAGCACCTATCAGCTGTTTGCCGCAACAACCCGCTGGAGCGATGCGGCAGATTACAACGTGGACGCTCGGTATAACTCCGGCCCACCATTGGGCAGTGATGGGACTTATACATCGGGCCCGCTATGGCCCGGAGACTACAGGGTCCGGTTCTCGGGTAGCGGTGCGAGCAGTGACTTAACCCCAATCTCCTTTGCGGCGAAGTGGTACAGCAACTCATCAACTCCGTCACAGGCCACGAAGGTGACGGTCCAAAGCGGCCAGACCGTAAGCAACATTAGCGCTTCGCTGTCAATTGGCGGATCGATCAAAGGAAAACTCCTCAACCTCGAAGGACAGCAACCGAGCTATTCCACGGAAATACAGGTACTGGACTCCCAGGGCTTCGCAGTTGCCAGCACGGGTCCTTATGGTGGATCCACCGGGCAGTTTGAACTCTCAGGACTAGCGGCTGGCACCTACCGCGTTGCCTTTAACAGAGGCAGTGGTTACGCCTTGGAGGAAGCGCAGTTTTACCAGGGGCAACACGAGTCCGCAGGGCTCGCCTCCGGCGCCGCTGTTAGCGTGACAGCTGGGCAGGCGACCAACCTTGCCGATTCTCAATTGACTCTGGGCGGCAGCTTTTCCGGACAAGTGAACGGTCCCGACGGCCAGCCGCTCCAAGACGCCGCGGTCCATGCTTACACCGAAGACGGCAGTCTCGTCACCCGTAGCGCCCGCACAGGACCTGACGGCCGCTTCACCATTGGTGGCTTGACCACAGGACAATACAAGTTGAAGGTCAACGCCGACGGTCGCATTCCCGATATCGGATTCCTCTATTCGGGAAACACTAAAGACTCAGCCACGGCCGCTTTGGTCTCAGCAACGGCAGGCGCCACCAAGGATGTGGGGATTCTTTCCTATGCCCCGGCCCCGACCCCCGGCATCCCGGGTGGTTCGGTACCGATCACGCCTACCCGTTTCCTGGATACGCGCTCGTTGTCGGGACCGGTCGCGGCCGGAGGATCCATCTCCTTCAAAGCTGCGGGCGTGAACGGTATCCCATCCGACGCCTCTGCAGTGGTGGTGAACCTGACGGTTACCGAAACGAAGGCAGCAGGCTTTCTTACTGCCTACGCCTCCGGATCGGTAAAGCCCAACGCCTCGAACGTCAACTACGGGCCCGGACAGACCGTCCCGAACCTGGCGGTCGTACCCGTCGGGCCTGATGGGAAGGTGACCATCTCCAACACCTCGTCCGGCAGCGCACAAGTGATCGCCGATATCTCGGCCTACTTCAAGGGCGGAACGCCGACGGCGCCAGGAGCGTTCGTTGCCACGGCACCTTCGCGGTTCCTAGACACGCGCGGCTCCACGGGACCGGTCGCAGCGGGCGGTAACGTGTCCTTCCAGGCCGGCGGAGTGAACGGTATCCCGGCCAACGCCTCTGCCGTCGTCGTGAACCTCACCGTCACCGAGACAAAAGCTGCCGGGTTTCTCACCGCCTACGCGTCCGGATCAGCGAAGCCCAACGCTTCGAATGTGAATTATGGCCCGGCCCAGACGGTGCCGAACCTGGCCGTCGTGCCGGTTGGACCAGACGGGAAGGTCACTATTTCGAACACCTCGTCCGGTACCGCCCAGGTCATAGCTGACGTCTCCGGTTACTTCCTGCCCGGCGACCCGGTGGACTCCGGTGCCTTCGGGAAGATCACGCCCACCAGGTTCCTGGATACGCGGTCAACAAGCCCGGTCATTTCCGGCGGTGCCGTCTCTTTCCAAGCCGCTGGCCTCAACGGAGTCCCTGCCAACGCGGCCGGCATTTGGGTCAACCTCACGGTGACCCAGTCCAACTCCTTCGGATACCTCACCGGGTACGCTTCCGGCGCAGCCAAACCAAATTCATCCAACGTAAATTACGCAGCAGGCCAAACCGTGCCGAACCTGGCATATCTGCCCATCGGCTCGGACGGCAAGGTCACCATAGCCAACACCGAATCAGGAACGTATTCCACGGTCCACATCATCGCCGACGTTTCCGGTTACACCCTTAAGTAAAGCAACCAAGCTAGTCAGACCCGGGTCCCATAGATAGGGACCCGGGTCTTTCTGGACCTCATGCACCACACGATTTCTTAGGAAATTCCGAAGAGTCCATCTTTGGCCTTGAAACCATCCTCAGCGAAAGCGATTATTTATGAGCTTCCGGAAACGTCGCGCCGGTCTGACGGCGTTGACTGCTTTGATTCTTCTTCTGCAACTTGTTTTCCAAGCCAATGCTCCGGCCCACGCTGAAACTGTGAGCCGCGCCGCTCTACCTGCTGCAACTTCCATGGATCCCACCTGCCGGGACGTTTTGATCATGGGTGTTGCCGGCTCTGGGCAATCCGGGTTCGGCAGGGAAGTGCAAATCGCCGTGGACGAACTCTCCCTAAATATTTCATCCAAGAAAACCGTGCGAAGCATGGCTCTGAACTACCCGGCAGCATCAATTGATGTATTGAAAGATGACCTTGCCATAGCGCTATTGCTTCAGTCTCCTTGGAACTACTTCGCTTCCGTCGGAGACGGTACGGTGTCGCTCATTAATCACTTGTCAGACGAAGCACTGCGTTGTCCAGACGAGAAATGGGTGCTTGTCGGTTATTCCCAGGGAGCCCTTGTCATCAACCAAACCAGCTCGTTCCTAAGCTCTTGGGCCTGGCGAATTTCCGGAGTAATTATGATTGCAGATCCTGCACGAACCGCAACTTCCGGCAGACCAAACTATGGCAATGCTCAACCGGGCAACGGAATAACTGTTGCATTGCCGGCTTATCCTGCGGCGCATTATTCGTCCGCCCTGTCCGGCCTTACGGTGGACGTGTGCAATGAAGTTGACGTGGTGTGCGACTTCTCGAATCTCAGCCTGGCCGGAGTTCTCTACAACAAGGGAACAGAGGTGCATTCGGGTTACACCACCTCGACCATACAGCTGGCCACAGCCCCGGCCACAGCGCGGGCCATCCAGGCCCAGCCAGCTGCCCAGATGTTTCAGCCGCAGGCCGTTTCCACCGGCTACGGAAAGATTCTTGTTTCTTGGTCCCCCGCGCGCGAACGTGGTTTGTCCGTAACTGCCTACCGCCTGATACTGACCAGTACGGACGTACAGTTTCCCCGGGTAGTGGATCAGCCAGCCAACGCCACCAGCGCCACCATCTCTGACCTACGCGGCGGCTCAACGTACAGCATCACCATCTCAGCGATGAGCGGCTACCAGTCGTCATTGGCCTCGCCGCCCTTTGTGATAAAGGTTCCACCAACGCCGCCGGAGATCATCTATGCCCCCACCTTGAAGTCACGAACAACAACATCGCTGACGCTGTCTTGGGGTGCTCCTTCCTTTGACGGAGGTTCTCCGCTGACTGGTTATCGAATTACGGCTGAAGAGAGTCCTACTACCGTGGGCGGGAAGGTGATGTCGACGGTTGTCCCCATAGATGGAACGCGAAGTGGCACCATCGGAGGCCTCAAGCCCGGGACTTTCTATCATGTCGTCGTCGATCCATGTAACGCCGTTGGTTGCGCGGAGAATTCAGAACCAAACGCGTTTATGACGGAACCCAAGGTGTTCCAGCCGCCCAAAGACGCCGGATCACTCATAGCAGTATCTCCGTCCCGTTTGTTGGATACCCGCGCTTCGGCTGCGGTGGGTGCGGATTCGACGGTGTCGTTTCAGGTTGGCGGGGTGAATGGTGTGCCGGCCGATGTTTCGGCGGTGGTGTTCAACCTGACGGTGACGGAGGCGAAGTCCTTTGGCTTTGTCACCGCGTATGCTTCCGGGACCGCGCGGCCGAATGCGTCGAATGTGAACTTCGCGGAGGGGCAGACGGTGCCGAATTCGGTCACGGTTCCGGTTGGCGCGGACGGAAAGGTGACCTTGTTCAACCGGTCCTCCGGGAGTGTGCAGTTGATAGCGGACGTCTCCGGCTACTACCTGCCGGGGACGCCAACGGCTCCGGGCACTTTCCAGGGCATCGGCCCTTCCCGGCTTCTGGATACGCGCGCTTCGGCTGCGGTGGGTGCGGATTCGACGGTGTCGTTTCAGGTTGGCGGGGTGAATGGTGTGCCGGCCGATGTTTCGGCGGTGGTGTTCAACCTGACGGTGACGGAGGCGAAGTCCTTTGGCTTTGTCACCGCGTATGCTTCCGGGACCGCGCGGCCGAATGCGTCGAATGTGAATTTCGCGGAGGGGCAGACGGTGCCGAATTCGGTCACGGTTCCGGTTGGCGCGGACGGAAAGGTGACCTTGTTCAACCGGTCCTCCGGGAGTGTGCAGTTGATAGCGGACGTCTCCGGCTACTACCTGCCGGGGACACCAACGGCTCCGGGCACTTTCCAGGGCATCGGCCCTTCCCGGCTTCTGGATACGCGCGCTTCGGCTGCGGTGGGTGCGGATTCGACGGTGTCGTTTCTGGTTGGCGGGGTGAATGGTGTGCCGGCCGATGTTTCGGCGGTGGTGTTCAACCTGACGGTGACGGAGGCGAAGTCCTTTGGCTTTGTCACCGCGTATGCTTCCGGGACCGCGCGGCCGAATGCGTCGAATGTGAATTTCGCCGAGGGGCAGACGGTGCCGAATTCGGTCACGGTTCCGGTTGGCGCGGACGGAAAGGTGACCTTGTTCAACCGGTCCTCCGGGAGTGTGCAGTTGATAGCGGACGTCTCCGGCTACTACCTGCGCTGAGAATAGGTAGCCCGACCTTGAATGTGGTCACGGGCAGATAAGCCGGGCAAACCAAGCGACCCCGGCCAGGAAGTATCCTGGCCGGGGTCGCCCGCGTGAACGGTTACAGCACATCACTGCCTGTGTCGACGGGATGGCTACTTCAACACATACCCCGAAACATCGGCAATGATTTGTGCGGTGCCGGAAGACGTGTTGGCCACGCTGACGCGGCCGTCCGCCCCGACGGGCAGGTAAGCCAGGTTTGGAACAGTCTGTCCGCCGGCGTAATTCACGTTGGATGCATTCGGTTTGGCGGACCCGGATGCGAAGCCCGTCAGGAACCCGAATGACTGGGTTTCGGTGACTGTTAGGTTCACCCAAACCCCGGCCACGTTGGCTGGAACACCCTTGACTCCCGCGACAGCAAACGAGACGCGGCTTCCGCCCGCAACAGGACCAGAGGACGTACGGGTGTCCAGGAAGCGCGTAGGGGCTATTTTCCCGAAGGCACCTGGTTCGGTGGCAGTTCCCGGCAAGAAGTACCCGGACACGTCGCCAATAATTTGCACCGAACCGGACGAGGTATTGGACAAGATCACTTTCCCGTCGGCACCCACGGGCACTACCACGAGGTTCGGAACTGTTTGTCCTGCCGCGTAGTTGACGTTGGATGCGTTGGGTTTTGCAGATCCTGAAGCATAGGCGGTGATGAAACCAAAGGATGAAGGTTCGGTCACTGTCACATTCATCACCACTGCAGCAGCGTTGGCGGGAACGCCTCCTGTTCCTGCCACTTGGACCGCCACAGATCCTCCGGGACCCACCCGAGATGCCGTGCGCGTGTCAAGGAATCGGCTTGGACTAATCGGTTGGAAAGCCCCGGGAACCGACGGAACGCCGCCGCGGTAGTAGGCGGCCACGTCGGCGATGAGCTGAACGCTGCCTGATGATGTGTTGGAGAGGGTCACCTTACCGTCAGCACCGATGGGAACCACCGCCAGGTTCGGCACAGTCTGCCCGGTGGCGTAGTTCAGGTTCGACGCGTTTGGCTTCGGCGTGCCCGACGCGTGGGCAGTGACAAAACCGAACGAACTGGGTTCGGTCACCGTGATGTTCATAACGACCGCCGAGGCATCCGCAGGGACCCCATTAGCCCCGGCGATGGTGAAGGACACCGATCCGCCTGGGCCTACCTTCGCGGTATTCCGTGTATCCAGGAACCGCGTGGGTGGAATGGAGACAGCAAGGCCAGGCAGCGACGGCGTCGGCGCCGGGGGAGCGTAGGATATAACACCGACTTCGGTCAGAGCTCCGGGGGCAGCTGCGAAGGACCGTGCCGCAGTAGCGTCCCTGGTGTCTCCGAGGTACATGCTCCCGATCCCGGGCAGGCGCCCGTCTGGATTGGCCACCAGTTTGTAATTCCCTGTGCTGAGGCCGCTGATCGAGAACCCGCCAAACTGGTCTGTAGTTGCGCTCCGGGCCACCAGCACGCCGCCGTCGGTGAACGCCTGAACCATGGCATTGACCAACGGTTTGCCGTCCGGTCCGACGACGGAACCTGTGACACGGCCCCCAGCCCGCAGCGTGGCGCCATTCAGGTTGGTGGATGTTCCTTCGGCGAGGGACAACACCGCGCCGGATCCCATCCCCGCCGATTCGGGTTTCCCGTCGTAGTACTGCACCTCATCGGCGGAACCGTCTTCCCGGGCGAAGGCAACTCTGTAGTTGCCGGGATAGATGTTGCCGAATCCAAACCTTCCCCGACCGTCCGAGTGGGTACGTTGGACGAGCCTCCCGTTCATATCCAGCAGATCAACGGAGGGGTAGAACTGGCTGCCCCAGACATTCCCTCCCACTGTGGCAGGACGCTTTAGCCGGAAGTTAATAGAATTGGCCACCTGCCCGGGGACCACCGTCACGGCAACTCCCGTGGGAGCAATATCGGTCTGCCCATAAAATTCCTCAATTATTGTTCCTGGAATGTTGGAGAGGAATTTGATCCGGTAACTGCCAGCCCCAAGCCTATTGAAAGTGTATGAGCCTGCGCCGTCGGTTTCGGTTGATACCACCCCTGCCAACGGAGATCCATTGCCAGGATCGAATAATGCCTCCACCATTGCCCCGGACACGGCCTGGCCATCTGGCCCTGTGAGGCGTCCACTGATGGTGGCCGGTACTGTAAGCGCGGCATTAATGTTCCGGACAGTCTGTCCAGTCCCAATTTGGACTGGCGTCGCCGCGGACTTTGCCGCTACTCCGTTGTAAAACTGGCTGGCTACTGAATTTTGCGTGCTAAAGAACGAAACCGTGTATGTGTCGGACTTTAGGTGGCCGATGTCGAAATGTCCGTCTGTCAGGTAGGCGTTTCCCTCGCCTCCATTAGTTCCGGCGGCGTAGATCTCAATATCCGCTGGGTTTACGCCGACTGGTAGCGACACTGACCCGGTTATGTGGCCTGCAGCTTCCAAGGTAATGTCCACACCTGTCCGTGTGCCTCCGCTGCTGAGGTCAATGTAGCTGCGTTGGCCCGATCCATCCGGGCTGTAAACACCATCCACTACATCTGCAAAGTTTGCACGCACTGAGACCCAATATGTCCCTGCCGGCAGGGAGGCGCTTGTGTAATTGCCGTCAGCTCCGGGCTGGACGCTTGCAGCTTCTGGCGGGATTGGCGTGAAGCTGTGAAAGTCAACAATGGTCAAAGAGGGGTCTTGCCCGGCCGGAACAAACACTTTCCCTGATATGACGGCGGGCGTCACAGCAACGGCCGGTTTCGAGGCGGCCAGGCTGGAAAGCATCAGAAGGCATGCCATGACAGCGCACAGCAGAAAGCGAACGGGCGCTGGCCAATTGAACGGATAATTGGGCAAAGGAGTAGATCGCGCTTTCAAAAGAACCCCCATTATTCACGATGACCCCGGAGAGTGGCCATTAGTCGGTGGACTGGAACTGGGAATTAGTCTAGGAGTAGGAAGAAGGAAGTTCCGACAATGTGGCCGCTGTCTTTCAGCCCAGACCGGGTCGATGCCGAAAGAATTCGCACCCAAATGCGCATTGTGCCGACTTCCGAATCCCTTGCGGCCACGAGTACCAAATCATGGGGTCGGTTATCTGCAGCAGACACCGCGATGATTTGAGGCAACAGAAACTGGTGCCACCACGCCCTAGCCTCGATCTTTCATGAGGCGGGATTTCGACGGGTCCAGGGCTTACCGGCTGCCTGACATGGTCGATTCTGGCATGAGGGTGTGACGGTACGGCCGCTGACCGTGGCGGTTGGGCGCGGGCGGTTCCACTGCCGCCCGGGTTTTTCTTCCTCTGTCGATTCGTCGCTGTCCGGCCGGCTATGGCGGCGTGATGGTCCTCAGTCTGGCGAGGCCGTTCATTAGCAGGGTTGTTTCGGGAGCTGATGTGGCCAGATGCACGATGACCAGGCGGGCGTGCCGGCTGACCTTCCCCGCGATCTCGAAGACCCTTGCCCTCAGTTTTTTGGGTTCCCACCGTCTGACCTTGGTTCCGGCGAAGGCAAGCATTTGCGCCCAGGCAGTGATCTCGGCGGCGAGCATGACCAGGTGGCACCAGAGCGTGTTCGCTCCAAAGGAGTGCAGGGGCAGGTTTTGAAGGCCGGTGTCCTTGGCGCCCCGGATCCGGTCCTCGCAGCGGGCCCGCAGCCGGTGCCGCACCTCGAGGTCAGCGAGCTGTCCGCGGGCCTGGTTTGTCGCGAACGCCGTGTAGCGCATGCCGTCGAGGTCGGTGATGCGCAGCTGCGCGCCGGGGTGCGGGATTTCCTTGCGGACGATGACCCGTAGTCCATTGGGCCATGCCGAGAGTTCGAGCATGCCGGTGATGTCGGCGACCCAGGCACCGTCGCGCTCTTCCCCGTCGGGGTTGTAGGCCCGCGTCCACGCCCTGTCCGGGATGAGCGGCAGGACCTTTTCGACGGCGCCGTGGATCGGGAAACCGACCGAGTAGCCCAGGTTCCGGTGCTTTGCGCTGAGCCAGTGCAGGAATTCGTGCGTGCCGCCGGCCGAATCGGTGCGGATCATGATCTTCCTCCCGGACCGGTGCCCGGACGGGAGTTGTCTCAGGGCGTCCTTGACGACCTGGATGTGGTCGGCGGCGGTGTTGGCGCCCGCATTCCCCGGTCGAAGCACGATCGCCAGGGGCTCGCCGGTTCCCTCGGTGCCGTGGTCGATGAACGCGGCGAGCGGGTGGAAGCCATAGCCTTTCTTCCACGTCGGACGAGCGTGTTCCTTGTCTGAGTGGGCGGTCAGGAGCGTGGCATCGATGTCGATCACGACCGGGTTCGATGCGCTGGCGTTGTGCAGGGGTGAGGCATCTCCGGCCGCGGACCAGGCACGGGCGCGGGCTTCGGCGCGGGCCTTGTTGATCGCGGACAATGCCTTGGCCGGGTTGACCGTGGCGAGCACCTTGACCAGCCGGCTGACCGTGGGATCGGAGGCCACCAAACCGTAAACCTCCGGCTGGGTCCGGAGCCGGTCGACGTCAGCCAGGCAGTCCCCGCCGGTGGCCAGCGACAGGGCCTGATCGGTGAGAATCTTGCCCGGATCGTGCCGTGCGAAAGGCTTGTGCCAGGGCTCCAGCGCCGCGGACAACCCTGCCATCAACCCTGTCGCGCGGATTGTTTCGGTGAGCACGATCCCGCCAGCCTGGGACACCACCCCGGAGCCGGCGGAATCAACACGGACAGACGGATAGAACCCGGTAGACTTGCTCACCAGAAAGGTGCTCCCTTGAAGTGCGCGGAAATGGTGTGTGGTAACAACATTTTCCCAGTTCAGGAGCGCCTTTCGCCGCTTAAACACACCCCAGGACCTGCGCCCTCATGAAATACCGAGGCTAGGAGTACCTGGATGGTCGGGCGATCATGGAAGGGGAGGAGGCGCCGCCATGAAGCTGCTGCTCGTGGAAGATGAGAGGCTGCTGGCTGAGGCTGTCCGGCGCGGCTTGGTCAATGAGGGGTTTGTGGTTGACGTCGCCCATGACGGAGTCACCGGGCTTTGGGCTGCGGTGGAGAGCGCGTACGACGTTATCATCCTGGACATCAACCTGCCCCTGAAAAACGGCTACGACGTCCTGCGTGAGCTGCGTGAACGCCACAATTGGACCCCCGTGCTGATGCTCACAGCCAAAGACGGCGAATACGACCAGACGGACGCTTTCGAATTGGGCGCCGACGACTACTTGACCAAACCGTTCAGCTTCCTAATTCTGGTGGCCCGCATCCATGCCCTGATCCGCCGGGGCGCGCCCGCCAGGCCCGTGGTGCTGGAAGCAGGAACCCTCCGGCTTGACCCAGTAAGCCGACGAGTGACGCGCGGCGAGACCGCGATCAGCCTGACTGCCCGCGAATTCGGACTGCTTCACTTCCTCATGCGAAACCAAGGCCAGGTGGTGTCCAAGGGCGACATCCTGGACAACGTGTGGGATTCAGCCTTCGACGGCGGAGACAACGTAGTCGAGGTCTACATCGGCTACCTTCGCAAAAAGATCGACGCGCCGTTCGGCCTGCAGACACTGGCGACCGTTCGCGGTGCCGGCTACATGTTGGAGAGCGATCTGCCCGCCCACACCACCGATAAAGAGCCCGCTGGAAATTAGCAGCGTACGTGTTTAGAGCGCTTCGTCGAGTTGAATAACAGCCGGCGCCCCCGCAAGGGGAAGGGCCAGCTCAAAGCGACAGCCGCCGTCGGGCGCTTCAACGGTGCGCACCCAACCGCCGTGAGCAGCCATGATCGCAGCCGCGATCGCCAGACCCAGGCCACTCCCACCGCTTTCACGGGCGCGGCTCGCATCCAGCCGGACGAAACGCTCAAAGATCAGGCTCCGCTCGTCCACGGGAATTGCTTGCCCATCGTTGTCGATGGTGATGACCGCCAGATCCTGGTCCCTGCGCACCCCCACACTGATCCGGGACACCGCATGCCGGTTGGCGTTGTCCAAGACATTCCGAACGGCCTGGCCAAGGCGACGGACGTCGCCGGACACCCGCGCCGGATCAAGCTGCGCCTGGACCTCGTGGCTGCTGGTGGCGCGCAGACGCCGGACTTCGTCGCCCAGCACGTCGTCAAGGTCCACGTCGGCACTCTCCAGGCGCAGGCCGCCGTCGTTGGTTTTGGCGAGAGTCAGCAGGTCCTCCACCAGGACGCGCATGCGGGAAGTCTCACCGGTCAACACGTCTTTCATGTCTTGCCACGTTGCCCCGGAAGGATCGGCTGCCGCGATCTCCAGCCCCGCGCTGAGCGTGGCCAGCGGACTCCGCAGCTCATGGCTGGCATCGGAGACGAACCGGCGCTGTTCCCGGTCAGCCTGCTGCAAGCGGTCGAGCATCTCGTTCATAGTTCTGGCCAACGCCGCGATTTCGTCGGCAGTAGGCGGAACATCGACTCGTTCGTCCAGCATCCGCGCATTGATTTGGGCGACCTGCCCGCGAATTTTCTCCACCTGCCGGAGGGATCGTCCCACCAAAAGCCACACGCCCAGGCCAACGGCGAAAAGCAATACCGGGGAAGCGCCGACGATGAACCAGGCCACAGTCATGACCGTCCGTGCCTGCGCCTCGACGTTCTTTGCCACGACTACGATGTAAGACTTGCCCCCAACCTCGGCTCCTACGGCAACGATGAGGAAGTCCTCACCGGGTGCGATCCGCAGGTCGGTCACCCGCTCAGTGATGGTCTGCCCCGAACGGGGCCGCAGGGCCGTCAAAGCAGTTTGGGTGGCGGCCGGAACGGAACCAGCGGCCACTGAACCATTTGGTTGGAGGATCTGCGCGTACTGGCCTGAACGGGCGGAGTCCACCAAGTACTGCTGGGCATCCTTGATGTTGTCGTCCTTGATCTCGGCGACGATGGTGTTGGCGTCGCGCCGTGCTGCGGAATCCGACCACGATGTCAACGACGACTCCAACAGGAGCAAAAGCACCGCTGCGCCAAGCGCCAGCCCCAAAGCCAGCGCGACGACGGCAATCGCCGTCGCGCGCTTTCTCACGCCCCAACGCCTACGCGGGGTTTCTTCCTTGGAACGCGAGTCCTCCCGGTACATGATCCAAGGATGCGCCCGCATTTCCTCTTGGGCCAGACCCGGGTTTTCCCGCTCGGCGAGTGACATCCACGTTTACACCGTGGATGTCATCGGTTCGATCCATTTCGGGCGGAAGGCCTCCCCAGCGAGGGGAGGCCCGGCCGGTGCCGAGGTCAGCGGTGCGGTGAGAGTGACCGCAGATCATCCCGGCACCGAGCCGGTTCCGCGGCGCCAGGCGGTGAGACCGATCGCGGATGGACAGGACAATATCGTAAGCATGCTGTTGATGGAAGGGGTCGCATACGGAATCCGCCCGCTCAGCCTGCTCTCAGCTTCGATGGCACACACTGGTTCAATACCCGACCCGCCGGCGGACGGGGCCGGGGTGGAGCACGCAGGGCGCCGCCTCCGCCGTCGGCACCCGTACGTGAGGACTTGTTGGAAGGGACCGGCCTATGGCAGCACGTAGGTAATCGGCATTTGGCTTGAACCCGCGAGGACCCCAGACCTACCTCGCGGGTTCTTTTTATGCGCTGCTTCCGTCCGCCGTTGGCCAGGCAGCCTACCGGACCGTTCTGGCACCTGCGGAAAGCAATGAGCGGTGGTCAGAATTCGCACCCAAATGCGCGAATCTTGAGCTAATTCTTCTGGGAATTTTCGCGTTTGCGGCATTATCTGCTGAGCATCCCCCTCCACTATGGCTTCAACGATCCTCGGACTGGGGCCGGGGACGGAAGTCATTCGAAGGAGCACGCTGTGCCCGACGTGACCGCAGGCTGGGGCTGCCAGAGCACACACCGTGCAACGGCAGAACTGCGTGAACGCCGGAACGGCGCTGAGTCTGGGCTTCGGATGATTGTGTTGGTGCCCGCGCATGCGAGGCGGGCTTTGAGGCAAATCTGGGGTGCCTCTTGAGCCAGGCGCGACAGTCGGAGCAGTTCGTGGCCATGTCTAACGGCCACTCTGGTGACTCGGCTGACGAACTGTCGCGCCTGGCACACCCAACACAAACTGTGGCACTCACGGGGGTGGGAGAAGTATGCCCAGGACGCACACATCATCATTTGCATGGATGCGGACACCGTGTTGCCGCCCAACGCCTTCAAGGCACGGGTGGAGAAGTGTCAACGTGACGCCGACGGGTTGCTGGGGGATTCGTCGTCGAAATACGCCCTGCAGTCATCAGGCTCCCTGAGACCGCAAAAAGGCGACGAAAGGCATTGCTAGCTTTTATGGGGGGCGAGCAATGTATCGACTTCCGAGCTGGCTCCGCAATCTGGGGGCGGAGCCGGCCCGGAAATAATCGAAGAGATTTAAGCCATTACTCGATTCGAGTGGTGGCTTTTCCTTTTGTCCCCGAACATTGCCCCGCGGAGTTATTCGTTAACGAGGACGGGGACAGCCACGGCAGCGGAGACCGCCGTGTTGGCGGCGGCGGATGGAACAGCGATGCTGAACTCCTGGGTCTCTTCGGGCGGACCCGCATGCTGCTGCCCGTCGTCGTCGGCGTGGTGCTCAAAGCGGGCAGTACCCACCAGCTGGCCGGCCGCGTCGTAGAAGCCGGCCACAATCTGGAGTTCAAGCAGGTCACTGACGTCCGATGTGATCCTGACAGTTCCTTTGACCTGATGCCCATCGAAGGCGAGACCGTCGATCTGGAAGCGGTCATCAAAGGGCCCGGCCGCCCGTACCGCCTGTCCGGCCTGTGGATGGGCGTCTTTGAGGGAGGGGACATCAGGTTCGCCGGACGGAGCAGCAAGCCCCGGTAGCTGCGTCCGCACGGACGCACGCGTGGCAGTGTCGCCGGGCTGAACGGGGGCGGCAGAACAGCCCGCAAGGAGTCCGGTCGCTGCGAGGAGTACGACGGCGGCAAGGGCGGCGGCAGTGCGGGCTGCGGCTGCGGGGGCGGAGGCTGGTCGGGCGGAGGCTGGGAAATACTTCATGGTGGTCCTTGGGATGGTGCAGGGGCAGCCATGGCTGCCCCTGCACCGAGGTTTAGTTAGCGGAGGCGGAGGGCGTCGGTCACAATGCCGAAGAGCTCAGTGTTGTCCACCGTGCCCTGCATCTTTTCGGAGCCCGCTCCATAGGAGTAGATCGGAACGTCTGCACCCGTGTGGTTGCCGGAGAGGTACGTCAGCCAGAGGCTTGCCTCGCTGGTTCCGTCCTTGACGCTGGCAGGGTCGTCCGCAGTGCGGAACGTTGCCGGGGCGAAGTTGTGCGGATCGTTTGCACCGGCGCCGTTGACGATGCCGGTCGAGCGGGAGCTGTCCTTCGTGTTCCCGCCTGCGCGGCTAGGCGTGGAGTTGTTGGCGGGGTTGCCGCTGTCCACGTTCACCGGCGGGTTGGCGGCCTCGGCGTTGGTGAAGCTGCCCTTCTCGATGATGTTGAAGCCGGCACATTCGTGGTCGGCCGTCACGATCACCAGGGTGTGCCCGTCCTTCTTAGCGAAGTCCATAGCGACAGCCACCGCGTCGTCGAAGGCCTTGATCTCTTCAAGGGTCTGCGCTGCGTCGTTAGCGTGGGAGCGCTTGTCGATGAGGGCTCCCTCAACCTGCAGGTAGAAGCCCTTGCCCTGGTTGCCGTCCGTGGAGCTCAGCAGCTCGATGGACTTCTTGGTCATCTCCGAAAGCGTCGGCTCCTTGGCCTCAGCTGACGCCGGGTTGTCCTGCTTCGACTTCTCAATGGTGAGGTTGCCCTTGTTGAACAGGCCAAAGACCTTGCCGCTGGTGGTGCTGGCCAGGCTGTCTTTGGTGGCGACCGTCTGGGAGGTTGGCGAGCTGAGGACGTCGTAACCCTGATCGCGCAGGGCCTTCTCGTCGTTGGCGTCGAAACGGCTAAGGCCGCCGCCAAGGATCACGTCCGCGGTGCCGTTGCGGGCGATCTGCTTGGCCACTGGCGTGACGCGCAGGTCGTTGGTGGGCAGCTCAGCGCCACCGGTTACCGCGGTGTCCTGGCAGGACTTGGCGGAGTAGACCGGGCCCTGGCAACCCCGGGCCAGGACGTGGCTCATCTGTCCAGCGGGGGTAGCGTCTGTGATCTCGGCCGTGCTGACGTTGCCCGTGCGGTAGCCGGACTGCTTGGCCATTTCCATGACGGTGGGAACCATTGCGCCCTTGGCGTCGACGCCGAGGGCGGCGTTGTAGGTCTTAACTCCCGACGACCAGGCGGTGGCAGACGACGCGGAGTCGGTGACGTAGTTGGGGGCGAAGCCAGGCTGGCCCGGCTGCGCCGAGTTCTTCTGGACCGAGTACGTGCTGACGAAACCGTGGGACGGCAGGGTCTCCATGTTCAGACGGCCCGCGGCGCCGTAAAAACGCTCACGGCCAGCGGTGACGTGGGTGCGTCCCATGCCGTCGCCAAGCAGGTAGATGACGTTCTTGACGCGGCCGTCGTCGCTGGTTGGGGCAGCCGAAGCGGGTCCGGCCACGCCTGCACCGACTGTAGTGGCGATGATGGCGCCGACCGCAAAGGTCGAAGCAAACGCCGCAATGGTGCGCTTCATGATTTCCTCCAGGGATGCGTGGATCGGCGCCGGAAAATGGGCGCCGCGCCCGCGACGTTAGTTGCCTAGGGAAAGCTCGCCATGCAGTCAGGGCAAACGGGGGGAAGAATTGAAGTTAACAGTCAGAAATCCAGAAATTCTGGGACATGAGCAAAAACCCAAAAGAATGGGCGTCGTGGAAATAGTAAGAGGGCTGACATTATAGCGCCCGTTTTGTCACAGTCCGACGCCAATATCAGGTGGAATGCCGCCCGGCCTTATTCTGTCCCCATCCGATGATCTTGTGGAGGGGACACCATGGGAACGAAATCGAACTATTTGGACCGCATGCATAAGCGGGGGCTTAGGGAACGCAGGCTGAGGATGCTTTCCTACGTTCTGGTATCCCTGCTGGCTGTGGCGGCTTTAGCCGTGACAATCTACAGCCTGCTCACTTAGCGGAGTACAGGCGCGCGAAGGTCGGTCAGCCCGGCCAAACGCCTTTCAAGGGACAAACTTTCAACGACGGCCGTTGCTCACTTTGAGCCGCGGCCATTGTTTTCTGCCCACTTTGCGCGGTGGCCTTGGTGCGAGTTCGCTGGCCGACGGCGAATGGCGGGGCGGGCCGCCGTCGAAATTCAATATTCAGGACCCGGCCTCCTTATCCGGCTCCAAAAGGTCGCATTCGCCACCTGGACTGATGATTCCCGCCGTCGCCGCAGCGCTTGAAGCACGGAGTGGCCAGGGGGATACTGTGTGCCACCGGGGCGTCTGTATGAACTCCCGTTCGCGTCTCACCGACGTTCCAGGAACAAAGGAGGAACCATGAACCGGAAGTGGTACGTCCGCATGGTGGCGGCTGCGGCTATTTCTGGAGCCTGCGCGCTGGCCATGGGCGGGCCTGTGATGGCGGCAGGGCCATCGGGCAACGCGAGTTGCCTTGGCATAGAGGCTTCGGCGATTTCGCCGCCGGGGTCGTCGGAGGAGTTCCCGGGTGGCCTGCCGGACGTCGTGAGGTTTGTGAAGAGCCTGGAGGGCAAGTTCGGACCGGCCACAAGCCAGTTCGCGCAAATCCATGCTGGATCGCACGAGGCCTGCGACGCCGCGGTAGGAGGCTGAAAAACTCAGGAGGCAGCCAACAGGGTGACTTACGGGAGTCCCCGTTCCTTCTACAACAAAGGGAAGGCCTCGTTTGAATTGCTCCCCGAAAGTTGGACTGAGAATTCAGTTCTGACTTCCGGGGAGCAGTTTCATGTTCGAGAGCGGTTCATTGTCGGAGGGAGTGACGCAGTTCACTGACCTGTCAATTCGGCTTGGTAAACTCCGCTCACTTGTGCGCGGATGCTAGGAGGAGATTCCGATGACACAGCCAGCCGAGCCATGGGCGCCAGGGGATCACTGGTGGCTAAGGGACAACCTTCGCGAGGCCATCGACATCCTCGTGGAGCAGGGGTACACCGTCCGCGGCGGACAGGGCGAAGACCCCGAGCTCATTGACCCGGGCGGTTCGGCCGTGGAAACCTGGCGGGAAGATTACCCGTATGACCAGCGGATGTCCCGGGAAGAGTACGAGAACGAAAAATACCGCCTGCAGATTGAACTGTTGAAGTTCCAATACTGGGGGCAGGATAACGGCCAGAAAAACGTCATTGTTTTTGAGGGTCGTGATGCTGCGGGCAAGGGAGGCACTATCAAGCGCTTCACTGAACACCTGGATCCCCGCTCGGCACGAACAGTGGCGCTGTCCAAGCCGTCCGACAGGGAACAAGGCCAATGGTACTTCCAGCGTTACGTCCAGCACCTTCCCACCACGGGCGAGATCGTGATGTTCGACCGTTCCTGGTACAACCGTGCAAATGTGGAAAGAGTGATGGGTTTCTGCACCAACCCTGAGTACCACGCATTCATGGAACAGGCTCCGCTTTTCGAGAAAATGCTGGTGGACTCCGGAATTCACCTGACAAAGTTCTGGTTCTCGGTGACCCGCCACGAACAGCGCACCCGGTTCGCGATCCGGCAAATCGACCCCGTCCGCCGCTGGAAACTGTCACCCATGGACCTTGCCTCGCTGGACCGGTGGGAGGAATACACCCACGCCAAGGAAGAAACTTTCCTGCGCACCGATACGGACCACGCTCCGTGGACCACCATCAAGTCCAACGACAAGAAACGGGGGCGCATCAACGCCATCCGCTTCTTCCTCAACCAGTTCGACTACGACGGCAAAGACACTTCAGTGGTTTACAGCCCGGACCCTCTCATTGTCCGACGCGGCCGCCACGCAGTAGGCGATTAAGACTCGGAGGCAACATGCACCGCGGGCTGAATGAGACCGATGAGGTACTCGTCCAATGGCCGTGCCCCAAAAGAGGGCCTGGCGATCATCAGTTCCCTGTCGGTGCTGAGGAAGATCGGTCCACCTAGCGGCTCGTCGCCGATCCTGACTCCGCGGATGAGGTGCTCGTAGCTCTCGGCCAGGCTGGGGCAGCTGACTGGCAGAGGGTGCAGCGCCCCGCCAGTGATCAGCACCGGGTGGTCAAGCGCCAGACGCCCCGACCCATCGAGGACTACGTCCGCAACAGCCTGCCGGTCCAGGCCCCTCGTACGGACAGCGGCCTCAGGGTGCAGGCTTCCCAGCACATACGCCGGAGCCCAGTGCCGTCCATGGACATCGGTGACGGGTACGGGCGTCCGGCCCGCTGCCCGCAACGCGGAGACGACGCCGCCCACCAACGCCGCCAAACGTGGCTCCACCATGCTGCGGATCTGATCGGACGAAGAGATTGACTCCCGGTGTGGCTGCGGGACCTCCGCCGGATGTCGATGCAGCGTTCGCCCGAAAGTCGCCCAAATCGCCATTACAGCCTCCTGGTCCGGCCCCACTTCTAGAGCTTTCCACCAGAGTGAGGCCAAATGGCCCTCCTGTCCAGCAATCATTATTAGATGACGGCGGCACCAACGACGACGGCGCTGGCGTCGCTGCCGTCGCGACCAGCGCCGCCGTCGTTAGTTGCCGCCGTCGTTATATACCTTCAGCTTCCTCCGCCCGCCGGTAAATGTTGACCAGGATTCCGGATTGCAGGGAGCGGGTCTCTGCCAGTGCGAGCTTGGTGAGCGGGAATCCGTCGGAGAAGAGCTTCTTGCCCGTCCCCAATACAAGCGGGTGGACAAAGAGTCGGTACTCAGCCACCAGGTCATGCTCGGCCAGTGTCCTGATCAGTTGAGTGCTTCCCCACACACGGATCTCGCCGCCCGGCTCCGCACGTATTTTCTCCACGGCCCCAGGAACGTCGGGGCCCAGGAGGTGGGAGTTCTTCCAGCCCAGCTCCGTCAGTGTCCGCGTGGCAACGTACTTCGGAATGCGGTTGTATCTCCTTGTCAGCTCCCCCTGGAAGCCCTCGGCGTTCTCATCCCACATTCCCCAGGAGTCCGCGAAGATTTCATACGTCTTGCGGCCGAGCAACAAAGCCTCAGTCCTGCTCTCCCAATCCGCGATGATTTCCCCGCCCTCTTCGTCGTCGTAGCCGGCTTGCCAACCGCCGTGCTCGAAGCCGCCTTCGCGGTCTTCCTCCGGGCCGCCGCCCGCCTGGACTACGCCGTCGAGGGTAGTGAACGCCTGCACCACGATCATGCTCATCTTCGGTTCTCCTTGGTCTGATTCCTGTTGTCTTCTTCTCCACGAATAGCCTGCGAAGCGAGTCGACACGGGAATTGGCAGCGTGTCAAGGACTTGTTCAGGTTCTGTGTAGCGAGCCCAAAACGTTGACCATAAGCATACTTACTATTAGGCTGGGCAGTGCCCCTTAAACGCCTCTACGGGTTCGTTACTGGGCTCTCCGTCCACTCCAAGGACAACGCATCCACATCATCCGAACGCATCAAATAGAAACGGGCACGTGCCACGGCGAGGACGCCTTAGTGGTTGCCCGCTTCAGGAGGACCACAATGAAGGCCAAATTAATTGCACCATTAGCATCATTTGCCCTCATGGGATCGTTTTTAATCGGCGTCGCGGCTCCGGCTTCCGCCGTCCAACCGGCCGCGGGGCCGGCAGCAGCTGTTCAGGTGCCACAGGCCACCGCCGCACCAGTGACCATCAATCAAGTGTTGCCCGACGGCAGCACGCTCGCCGGAACCTTCAATATCACGCAGTTCGTAGTCCAGAACGGTCAGTTGGTGGCACAAGGCGTCTTCAATGGGACGCTGACTTCAGCAACAGGAGTCGTCACTCAGATCACGAACGCGGTGACCAGCGTCGGTGTCACAAATGTAGTGTCCAACGCAGCCTGCTCGATACTCGACCTAACGCTTGGGCCGCTCCATCTTGATCTGCTTGGCCTGGTGGTTGACCTGAACCAGGTGCACCTGACCATCACGGCACAGCCCGGACCAGGAAACCTGCTTGGTAACCTGCTCTGCAGCCTTGCTGGATTGCTGGACCAAGGCACGGGTTTGCAGGGGATTGTGAATCTACTGAACCGACTGCTCGGACTCTGATCCGAGCTTGAACTATTCGTCAGACGTGCTGGGGTGTCTCGTTATTGAATGGCCCAGCCGTGGCCGCCCGAGCCGGGCACGGTTACCCATTTGGACCGTGCCCGGCCCGTTTTGTCCCTCAGCAGTTGAACCAAGCGTCAATCGGCCTTTCCCGATTGGTCCTTGCGAACCGTTGTGGGGTGCGGATTCGGTGACTACGGCAGGCAAAAGGAGAGCGGAGTGACACAGGCACCCCTCGCGAACACCGACAACGGCGCCTTGCTGGCGGACCGTTACAGGATTGACGAGCTGATCGGCAGGGGCGGCATGGCTGCCGTCTACCGTGCCAAGGACGAACTGCTGGGCCGCGACGTTGCTGTGAAGTTGTTTCCCGCCGGGCCCGTGGACGACGAGGATTTCCGCTTGCGCCAGGAAAACGAGATGCGGCTCCTGGCAGAATTCGACCACCCTGGCTTGGTGCGCCTGTTCGACGCCGGAACGGATATCCGCGATCCTGCATTTCCCCGAGCATTCCTTGTTATGGAACTGGTTTCCGGCAGCGACCTGAGGGCACATATCGCAAAAGGTCCCCTCACAGCCGAGGAGACAGCCCGGTTAGGGGCACAGCTCGCCAGCGCGCTTGAGCTGGTGCATGCAAAAGGCATAATCCACCGTGACATCAAGCCAGCCAATATCCTGCTGACCGAAGACCCTGCTGGAAAACGCGACGCGAAACTGGCCGATTTTGGCACTGCCCGAACTAATGAGGGACACCGGCTGACGGCCACTGGGGTGACGGTGGGTACGGCGCACTATCTCAGCCCCGAGCAGGCGATGGGAACGGGCCTGACGCCAGCCAGCGATATCTACTCGCTCGCCCTGGTCCTTTTGGAATGCCTCAAAGGGCAAGTCGAATATCCCGGGATGCCCATGGAATCGGCCTCGGCACGGTTTCACCGGGCTCCCGCAATTCCTTCCGGACTAAGCGCTGAATTTGGCGAACTCCTTGCTGCCATGACGGACATAGACCCGGAAAACAGGCCGACCGCTGCCGTGGTTGCGTCCACTCTTCAGGCCATGCCCGCAGAGCGTCGGACGACTAAACCAACGGTAGTGGTGCCGCCGAGGCCGGCCAACATTCCGATCATGGGCCCAACAGCGAAACTGTCCGCTGACCACGCGACAACACTGCCTGCTTCCGGCGTCCCTGCCGGGTCCCAGTTGGCTGGCTTCCCTTCCCGGGCACAATCGTCCGGTCCTGCAGGTGCAGCCAATGGCGGCGCAGCTCCGCGGATGGACGTGACTCCACGGAAGGCCGCTGCAGTGGCCGCTACAGCCCGTAAGAGCGCAATCAGCCGGCGCAGTCGAATGGCTGCCACCGCAGTCCTTTTTGCCGCAATGGTGGTTGCCGCGCTGTCCTTGGTTGCCTTCCTCCTTCAAGCACCAGCGGCCAGTCCAGTTAGCCCTTCCCCATCCAATGAGGTGCCGAGCAATCAGCCGACGCCGGTGGAGACCATGGTGGTGCCAGCACCGGCAGAGGAAGCACCGGCAGAGCCTGTTGTGGTGCCAGGCCCAGTCCAGACCGTCGAAGTCCCCTTACAACAGGAGCGGAAGGGAAAGCCAACCGATAACCCTGGCAACGGAAATGGCAAAGCCAAGGGAAAGCAGGACTGAAGGCGGACGCCTAAGGCGGCTAGCCGTCGTCGTTCGCGCCGCGGACGGCAAGCGCCGCGGACCGCACGCGCCGCGGACGCACGCGCCTCGGACCGCACCCGCCGCGGCGGCACGCGCCTCGGACGGCGCCACGCGCCTCGGAGGGCGGCACGCGCCTCGGAGGGCGGCACGCGCCGCGGACCGAAGGCGACAGGGCGCACTAGTTATGGGGAAAGCCTAGGTGTCCCGGAATGCCCGGTGTGCGGTCTTCTCTTTCGTTCCCTGGGCCTGGGCTCATGCAGCAGCGCCCTGCTAAGTGCATTCAGGAGGGCGAACACGAGCCGCACAGCACCTCCGACGATGAGGAGAACAACGAAAAGCAGAATGAAGGGCAAGGCAAGTAGGAATGCAACCAGCATTGCCACTAGGTAGATTTGGGCGAAGCCAATAAGTGATGACTGATCCATCGTGTTTCACGTCGCATCCACTTGGTGAAAATGTGAGGACGCCGCGCGAACTCGCCTCCAATTTCAACATTAGTCCCGGCTACTTAACGGACCTAGGGCCCTCGACACAGCTTGAAAATCACTGGCTTTGAAGACGCGTTCACCAGGACTGACGTTGTGCTCGCGTGTGTCTCCTAAATTCGCGTACATATGCAACCGCCCCTTTCCTCCCTCGGCTATAGTCAGATGGGCCCTCCCCTCTGATAGGTGAGGCAGGTTTGGCGAGTGCGGCAGGGCGGAGGGGAGCGGAGTGACGGAAACCCCCCTTTCCGACTCCGACCACGGCGCCCCGCTGGCAGGCCGTTACCGCCTTGAAGGGCTGATCGGCAGGGGCGGCATGGCCGCTGTCTACCGGGCTAAGGACGAACTGCTTCACCGCGACGTCGCTGTGAAGCTGTTCTCTGCGGGGACTGGCGACGAGGATTTCAGGCTGCGCCAAGAAACCGAGATGCGCCTCCTTGCCGGTTTTGACCACCCTTGCCTGGTGCGGTTGTTTGACGCCGGAACCGACACCCGCGACCCAGCATTTCCCCGGGCATTCCTGGTTATGGAATTGGTCCCAGGCAGGGACCTGCGGGCGCGAATCGCGGAAGGTCCGCTCACCCCTGAAGAGACAGTCCGCATGGGTGCACAGTTGGCCAGCGCCTTGGAACAGGTGCACGCAAAGGGCGTCATCCACCGCGACATCAAGCCAGCCAATATCCTGCTAACGCAGCAGAGTGCCGGAAACATCGGCGTGAAACTGGCAGACTTTGGCATCGCGCGCATTGTGGAAGGCCACCGCCTGACGGCCACAGGGATGACGGTAGGCACCGCCAACTACCTCAGCCCCGAGCAGGCACGGGGCATTGCCCTGACGCCAGCCAGCGACATGTACTCGCTCGCACTAGTCCTTCTGGAATGCCTCACCGGACGAACCGAATACCCTGGCACGCCTGTGGAGTCCGCCGCTGCCCGGCTTCATCGGGCACCGATCATTCCTTCCGGGCTGACGCCACAAGTCAGCGAAATCCTTGCCGCAATGACTGACCTCAACCCGGAAAACAGGCCAACAGCCGCGGTGGTCGCATCGACTCTTCAAGGCCTTCCAGTACAGCCGGAGATGGCCGGACCGACGGTGGTCCTGCCGCCGATGCCGGCCAAGGTCCCGTTCCTGGCCCCGACGGCGAAGCTGCCCACCAACCACCCGACGAGGCCTCCGCAGCCTGCCCGTGTACCTGCTGGTGTACCTGTACCTGCCGGGTCGCAGATGGCTGGCTCCGCCGTGCCGTCGCCGCCTCCCGGCCGCGCCGGGACCCCCTGGATGGCCGCCATCAGCCGACGCAAGCGAATCACCATCGCTGCTGCCCTTGTGACTACAGTCGTGGCCGCGGCGCTTTCGGTTGCGGCTCTCCTCCAAGGACCAGCTGCTGGCCCGACCAGCCCGATCCCCACCGGAACGCCCAGCAACACGCCGTCGCCAGTGCAGACGGTGGTGGTGCCAGGGCCAGTCCAGACCGTCGAAGTTCCCACCCCGCGCGACAAGGGAAAATCAACACCCGGCGACGACGGCGGCAAAGGCAAGGGCAAACAGGACTGAGCTCCCTCTTCGGTGCCGCACCCATCCGGCGCGAGTTTCGACGTCGGGCCCTTACCTCCGCGCTGCCAGCGCGGCGGCCAGGGCGCTCGCCGAGGCTGGGCTGCTGTTGATCCTCCAGTCGACTTCCTTGTTCAAGTGGAACCACACGAAGCCCGTGACGTCCGGTTGGGCGTTGAGGTAGGAGACGAGGACTGTGTTCCAGTCGGCTTTGGAACCGCCGAGTTCACTGGAAGCGGTTTCTGTGATCAGGATCTGCTTGCCCGGGGCCAACGTCCTGAGCTCGGAGAGGCCTTGGCCGAAGAGGTCCTGCGGCGAAGTCCACACACTCCACGACTGTGACGTGCCCCAGTTGTACCCATCGAGCCCCACTATGTCCACGTATGCGCTTCCCGGATAAAGACCAGAAAGGGGAGTGGAGCCCCAATACGGAACATTAGGAGCCCACACCCACTGCACATTCGTGGCACCGGTCGCGGCCACCACGTCGTGCACGTGCCGCCACGCTGCCACATAGTCCCCGGCCTCGTTGCCGTTGACGCCCTCGGCCCACGGGTACCAATTGCCGTTCATTTCGTGCGCGAAGCGGAGCATCACAGGGTAGCCCCAATCACGCAGGCCATTGCCCCACTGGGTGATGTGGGCGTCGAAATCGCCGGCGGTCACTCGGTCCAGGGAGTACGCGGGCTGGTTCACCGGTGCCCCACCCCACGTCCACGGCTCCCACGTCACCAGCGACAGTGCGCCTCTTGACCGGACGGCATTGAGTTCGGCGATCGGTATGGGCTGGGCGAAGTCCTTGTAATAGAGCTCGATGGACGGCACCTCGCCCGCGAGGTTGGCCACCTCCGTGATTTCCGACGTCGACAGCGGACCGCCGTTGGTGACCGCGCCGAACCTGAGGCGGGCCGACGAGAGCTGCGGCGCCGCGGGCGCCGTTGCCCCTGGCTTGGGTGAAACGGGCTTGGCCGGTTTGGACTGTGCAGCATTGGCTGGCTGGATGCCCGCGAGCATCACACCGAACGCAACAACCAGGATGGCGAACAGGCTCCAAAGCTTCGAAAAACGCACTTCTCTACCCCCTTAAAGCCGTGAGGCACTCACGGCTGTTACCCCCACTCATGCGTAACGGAGCCTGCAGACGCCGACCCTGTGTAGGGGCAATTATGGGCGTGCAGTGCAGGGTTTCACCAGACTTCCGTGGATACAATCGAGGCCTGAATATTGCCGAAGAACGTTTGGATGCGGAGTGACAATGTCAGATTGGCTTGAAGTCGGCACGGATACCTATGTACTGCAAACCGCGGGAGAACGCCTCAACACCGGCCTGGTGGTGGGTAGTCAACGCGCCTTGGTGATCGACACCGGTTGCGGTCCCCGCCAAGGCAAGGAGATCCTGGCAGCCGTCCGGCAAAAGACCCAGCTTCCACTGGTGGTGGTCAACACTCATGCCCACTACGACCACTACTTCGGCAACGCCGTTTTCGCGGACGACGGCGCCACAGAGTTTTGGGCGCACCAGAACTGTGCGTCGGCAATAGACAACGACGGCGACGCGCAGCGCCGCTTTGTCTCCGGCGCCGAGCCTGAGATGGCAACGGGCGTGGGCGACGCCGTCGAAATTGTGGTTCCGAACGCGATCGTGAAGGACCAGCCCGTTCTGGTGGACCTTGGCGGACTCACCGCCACCCTTTTCTATCTGGGCCGTGGACACACCGACGGCGATCTGCTGGTTGGGACGCCCTCGACGCTTTTCGCCGGGGACCTTGTGGAACAGGGTGCGCACCCGTCGTTTGAAGACTCGTACCCGGAGGACTGGGCCGACGCACTGCGGCACATTTCCGCGCTGCGGCACCGTTATCAATTCCTGATCCCGGGCCATGGCCAGCCGTGCAGCGACCAATTCGTGAAGACCATGGCGGACACCATGTCCACGGCCGTGCGGCAGGCCCGGCAATCCATCCGCGATATGCCGTCGGACGCCACCAAGGCGATTCCCGTGCTTCCTTACGGTCCTGAGCAGTCCCGCTGGTTTATCAAGCGGCTGAAGGAAACGCAGCCCCAGCACCACTGAGGATTTAGGCACTTCGGTTCGCTCGGCACTCGGGCGAGTGCCGGCGTCGAACGTTTTTGCTGGCGTCAACCTCGATGCCCGGCGGTCGACCGTCGTCCCTTCGATTGAACCTCATGCATTTGCCCAAAAGGGTCGCTTTGAAAGTTTCAAAGCGACCCTTTTGGGCAATTCGATGAAGGAAGGCCTGGATACTTCCGGCTACTTCTCTCCGCTCACCCGTCACCGCTCAACCGGCCTGCGCGATGTGCACCTCTACGCCAAGCTCGCGGATGTTCTCCTGCATTTCCTCCGGCAACTCGTTGTCCGTGACCACGGCATCCAGTTTGTCCAACGGCGTCACGCGGAACTTGGCGAATGTCCCGAACTTGGTGCTGTCCGCAAGCAGGTAGCAGTTGGATGCAGCTTCCATGGCAGCCAGCTTGAGTTCAACCTTGTCCATTGAAGGAGTGGTCACGCCCCGGGACATGTTCCATGTGCCGGTGCTCATGAAACAAAGATCCAGGTTGATGTCGCGGACGGTTTCGGCTGCCAGGCGACCGGAGCTCGAGCCGCTCGATGCGTCCACAACGCCACCGGTGTGAATGGTCTCCACATTGGGGTACGCGAACAGGCTGGTCACCACATAGAAGTCATTCGTCACCACAGTGAGGTCCCTGCGATCTGCAAGATAGGGCACCACCGACTGACAGGTGGTCCCGGCGTCGAGGAATACCACCATGTCGTCCTCCACAAAAGTCGCTGCCAGGCTAGCAATCGCCTGTTTCCGGGGCAGTTCCAATTGCGCGCGCGACTCACGCTCGCGCGGCGGCTCCTGGCCACTCCAGTCCGCCAACCGCACGCCACCCTGGACGGAGAGTACCTGCCCACTCTCCTCGAGTGCCGCGATGTCGCGGCGGACCGTCATATGGGAGACATTCATGGCGTCCGTGAGGTGACGAATGCTGAGCACGCCTTCGCGGCGCAACAGGCGCAGGATTTCCTGGTGTCGTTGCTCCGGGATGAGGGGTTGCCGTACCGGTGTGCTCACTGTCGCCTCCTGGCCTGATGCCTGCATTATCGCTCTCTCAACCAGTTTAACAACTTTTCACAGGGTGTTCCGATCTGTGAATCCATGGGGTAAAGTTATAAGCGATGTTAAACAAGTTTGAAGTTCTCGAGACCATCGTCCACACCGGCGCCCTGCTCATCGCGCGGCTCGATTCGGCCGATGAGGCCTACAGGGTCGCAGAGGCGGCAATCGATGGCGGCATCCGCGCCGTAGAGGTTCCGCTCACCGTTCCCGGCGCCCTGGGAGTGATTGAGCGGCTCGCCGACAAGTACGGCGATCAGGGCATTGCAGTCGGCGCAGGCACCGTGCTCGACGCCGAAGCTGCCTACGCTTCGGTCTCTGCAGGCGCGCGATTGCTGGTCAGCCCCCAGTTCAACCCGAACATGATCGCCGTCGGGAACCGCTATCAGGCGGTCACCGCCAGCGGTGCGTTCACGCCCACCGAGGTGGTCAACACCCTCGATGCCGGCGCGGACATCATCAAGCTGTTCCCGGCGGAAATCGCCGGTCCGCAGTACGTCAAAACGATCCTCGCCCCGCTGCCGCAGGCCCCGATCATGCCGTCCGGCGGCGTGACCCCGGACAACGTCGGCGACTGGTTCGCTGCCGGTGTTACCGCCGTCGGCGTGGGAAGTTTTGTTACCAAAGCTGCCCAGAAGAACGACGGCGACTACCGCGCCGTAGCCCGGGCCGCCGAAACCTTCCTGGCTGCCATAGCCGAGGCTCGCCGCTAAGGCGGCCACCCGCCGTCGGGCGTTCACGCGACGGCGGACCCCAACACCCCCACCGACAGGCCGGACGCAACAGCCGCCGTCGTACAGAACACAAAGGAGTGAACTGCATGAGCCAAGCATCAGCAGAGATCGACGCCACAAATACTGAACCGCGCAAGAAGCCGCGGATCAGGTGGTACCTCATTGCGCTGCTTGTCATCGGCGGCATCGTCAATTACCTGGACCGAAACAACCTGAGCATCGCCAACACCACGATTGCCAAGGAATTCGGCCTTAACGCGCTCCAGATGGGCCTGCTGCTCTCGGCATTCTCCTGGCCCTATGCCATCGCGAACCTGCCGGCGGGCTACCTGGTGGACAAATTTGGCCCCAAGAAGATGTTCGCTTGGGCGGCCGGGCTCTGGTCCATCATCTCCATGATCTCCGCGCTGGCCAACTCCTTTGGATTCCTCTACGCCGCGCGTGTTGCCCTGGGCATTGCCGAGTCGCCGTTCTTCACGTCCGGCCTGAAGGTGGCTGACAAGTGGTTCAACAAGACCGAGCGCGCGCTGCCCGTGTCGATCGTAAACACCGGCTCGCAGATTGCCAACGCGATTGCCCCGCCGCTGCTGACCTTCCTGCTGCTCACCATGACGTGGCGGGGCATGTTCCTGGTGGTCGGCGCTTTCGGCATCGTGGTTGCACTCGTCTGGCTGCGCATCTACCGCGACCCCACGCTCAAGGAACAGTTCGTCATCAAGGGCGCTGAGTTCGAAGAGAAGGCCACTGCCGCGGAGCAAAAGGAAAAGCAGGTGGGCTGGGGCGAACTGTTCAAGCACAAGAACACCTGGTTCATGATCCTCGGCGCCTTCGGCATCTTCTACACCGTGTGGGTTTACCTCACCTGGCTGCCGAGCTACCTGCAGACCGCCCGAGGCTTCAGCCTGAGCCAGGCCGGCTGGCTGGCCGCCCTTCCGTTCCTCTGCGGCATCATCGGCGTACTCACCGGCGGCATCGTGTCCAGCAAGGCCATCAAAGCCGGCGTTCCCACCATCCGTGCACGCAAGCTCCCGATCGTTGGCGGCGCAGTCCTGGCCGCTGCGGCGGTGCTGCCCGTGGCTTACGTCGACAACACCGCCCTGGCAATTGTGCTCCTGTCCATCGGCTACTTCGCCGCGCAGGTTCCGATCGGCGTGCTGTGGACGCTTGCCTCCGACGTCGCTGCCCCCAACCAGGTGGCATCCCTGGGCGCAATCCAGAACTTCGGCGGCTTCCTGGGCGCGTCCCTGGCGCCGATCGTCACGGGTTACATCCTCAACGAGACCGGTGGAAACTACACGCTGGTGTTCCTGGTGGGCGGCATCCTGCTCCTGGTCGGCGCTGTGTCCTACGGCGTCTTCGTGAAGGACCGCCGCCCGGCTTCCGTAGCGGCATAGTTAAAGCGAACGACGACGGCGGGTGCGGGCCGCGCTTTGGCCCCGCCCGCCGCCGGGCTTTCCTCGGCAGAATTCATATCAGAGAACATTCAGCAGAACAGGCAGTAATTGAGTTGGCAACGCCCAAAGTCTTCTTTGTGATCGGGCCGGCCGGGTCCGGCAAATCCAGCGTCGGCAAGCTCATTGCCCGCCGTCATAGCGCTGCGTACATCGACAAGGACACGGCCACCCGGCGCTTCGTGGAACTCCTCTTGGAACTCAACGGCGACGATAAGAACGAGCGGGATAACAACTCCTTTTACCAGGAGGCCATCATGCCGCTGGAGTACGCATCGATCCTCGACTTGGCTGGCGAGAATCTTTCTGCCGGGAATTCCGTGGTGCTGGATGCGCCTTTCGGACGGTATTTCCCGGACGCAGATTATTTGGACAATGTTCGGCGCGAACATTCCTGGCCCGATGCGGAATTGATTGTGGTGCATGTCCGCGTTGATGGGGAGGCCTTGCGGCAGCGGCTGGTATCGCGTGGCCTGTCCCGTGATGAGTGGAAGTTGGCGCATTGGGAGGAATTTTGGGCGGCCCAGGAATCCCGGAAATGCGAGTGGCGGAATGCGCGCCACGTGACGTTCGACAACACCATGGATTCGGCAGATACAGCGAGACTTGACCAGGCGTTGGAAGAGTTGGGATAAAAGCGCAGTTCAATTGCCCTCCGCGTTTGCCGAATGTGGCCGCTTAGACGAGCGTCTAAGCGGCCACTTTTGGTGGCGAACCGTTTGCCCGGCAGCGGTGATCGCTTAACCCACGACTTTGTGTAGACCTCGTACCCCTGAAACGCATTCCTATGGGGAACGGAATGTACACAAACTCCTACCGCCATTCACAGGCGGCGAAACCCCGGCTGTTCCGCGGGCTCCTCCAGTTAGAATGACGATTTGTACGTAAGTCGACACGATGCGCGCCAGGTTTCATGCGCTGTGAGTCATGGGGGGACCAGATATGCCCGGACCAGTGGAGAGCTCAGATCCCACTGCTGCAGACGCAGGGCAACCGGAATTTCGAAGCCGACGCGATCGTCGTCGAGCGGAAGGTGATTCCGATGCCTGGACAGGAACCATGCCAATCATCACCGCTGACAATGCCCGAAACCGCCCCGGCGGACCCGTCCAAAGCAGTTCGTGGGCCGAAGCCGCCGCCGCCGCGGATGCCAGGAATGCCCCGGAAACTGAGGCACCGTCGTCGGAGGCTAAAGACTCCGCCGCGGAGACTTCTGCCGACTCGCCCCAGCCGACCACCGCGGAACCCTCCGCTGCTGCGGAACCCGCCGCCGAGCCGGCAAGTGGAGCCGAACCGGCCACCACACCTGAGTCGGCCGAAAAAGTCGACGACGGCGTGCCGCTCGCTGCGACCGGCGCCACTGCCCTTGCCCCCGCAGCTACCGTGTCCGAATTCATCACAACGCCCAGCGCGTTCGTCAAGGAACAAAAGCCACGTCCGGTAGGCGGCTTCCGCGGTGCGATCTACACGCTGACCCGCGGTGCCTGGAATTTGGGACCCAACGCCAAACAGCGTGAAGAGATGGCTCTTGCCCGGCGCATCTCCCGCCAGTTGCACGGCAGCTACAACACGGCCATCTTGAGCCTGAAGGGTGGAATCGGGAAGACCTCAACCACCGTGGGTGTTGGCCTTACACTGGCTGAGTACCGGGGGGACCCGCCCTGCGCCATCGACGCGAACCCGGACTCCGGCGACCTCGTGGAACGGGCGCTTGGCGAGGGGATCTATCAGAAGGCCACGCCACGCACCATCACGGACATGCTGAGAAACATCAGCACCATTGACTCGCTGACCGAGCTGTCCCGGTACATGCACCACGCCGGCCGCCTGCACTTGATCGCGGGGGAGCAGGACCCCGAAGTTTCCGACTCGCTGACGGCCGAGGACTACCTTCGCATCCGGCAGCTGATCGCAAACTACTACTCAGTGGCCCTCACCGACTGCGGAACCGGCGTCACGCACAACGCCATGAGTGGCATCCTCCAGTCGGCAAACAATCTCATCATCGCCGCGGGCTACGCAGTCAGTGGCGCCAAACGCGCCCGCAGCACACTCCAATGGCTTGCCAGCCACGGCTACGAGGAACTGGCGCGCAACGCGATTGTGGTCATCACAGACAAGGATGAGGTTTCGTCCCGTGTGGACAAGGACGCCATCGAAGAGCACTTGGCTGGCATGTGCCGCCAGCTCATCGCCGTTCCGCATGACCGCGGAGTGGCCGACGGCGATCTGGTCACCCTGGACGTCTTGCGTCCCGAAACGCGTCGCGCCTACAAGGAAATCGCAGCGGCCATTGTTGACGGATACGTCTAACCAGCTCTCGCTTAAGCGGTGCCCGGCGAGACAGCCCGGCTGAACAGCACAGGCTCCGGACGCTTCCTTATGAAGCAGTCCGGAGCCTGTTCTTTTTCCGGGACGAACTACGTGACCCGTGGACTATGGCCGATTAGCAGGTGAGAGCCACCGAACCGGTCAATCCGTTTGGATCGGTCTTGGAGCAGTTGAAAATCTGCGTTCCCGGAGGTTGCTCAATAACCAGCGAAATTGACGTCACCGTCAGTACAGGGTTGACGCCAATCCAGTTGTTGTTCGGGCAGCCAGCCTGCTGGGCAGTGACCTGGCTTGGAGCCGTAAGAACAGCCGGGTTGGTATTGAGCGTCAGGTTGCCGTTCTTGATAGCGGAGCTGTCAATAAGCGTTGGGGCCACGGCTGGACCGATCAACACTTTGTTCTGGCCCGGTGCTACGTTTCCGCCACCGTTGCGGCACTGGTAGACGGCGAAACCGGAAACGGTAACGGTGGCCAGGAGGTCATCATTGCCCAGACCGGCAATTGTCGCTTTACAGGTTGTGGTTGCGGTGTTTCCACTGACCGTCACGGTACAGACGGGTGAGCCGCCAGGCTTGAAGTGCGGGCTGGCTGCTTGAGCGGTTGTGACTCCTACGGTGAACACAAGCAGGAATGCTGCGAGCAGCGTAAGGAGCCGCTTGAGGGTCTTGTTCATGGCGCGACCTCGTGAACTTGGTTGATATACCAAAGGTTTGATTGGCGATTCGACACGGACAGTGTCTGCGGACACTGCCGCGAGCAGTCCGCTGCCCCCAGATCATGGGCCAAACCGGAGGCTGCAGTTCAAGCCGCAGCCTCGCAATCGAGGTAAGTGGCTCCGGCTAATCTCAGACCCACCGGAAACCGGTTAAATTCTAGGCTCACGCCCCTGCACCGTCCATGGGGGGCGTGCCTTGCCTCAAGATTTTTCGTCCGCGGATTTGCTTCTCAGCTCGTGTCTTTGTGTTCCTCCGTGGGGTAGATGCCAGCGGCTTTTAGACCATCCACCCTGCCGGAGACTTCGATGACGCCTCGATCGGTCTTCACATACACGACCGTTCTGCCTCGGCCGAGGTACCAGGGAGTCGGAGCTGGAGTTCTCAAACCCCCGGTCAACGGGGTTACCTCTCGGAAGGTCACCGGGTCGCCTTTGGCGTACTCAAAGATCCACCCCCGCTTATCTGATGCTGGCGGGGGAGACCAGCCTGCACGTAGCGACCTCGGGCCCAGCCGGATGCTGCTGTTCAAACTGCTGCCTCGCATCGACGCTCAGGCAGTTGGATTGAGCGGCCGGCCCCTTTTGCTTGCCCTCATGGAAGTGACCACAAGGAAAACGAGGCTAGCTAGTGCCACGACGACGCCAGCAATGAGTAGAAACCGCTCCATGGGAAGGGCAGGGGCGAGTTCGGAATAGAGTTCCGGCCCCAATCTGTCAGTTCGGTTCTCGATGGAAGCGAACCGGCTAGTGCGGAGCAATAGTGTCGTAGCTGCGATGGCCGATCCGGTGAAGAGCATGATCAGCGGGATGTACGTCTGTGGGCCGATGCTGTGTTTGATCGGTGTGGAAGCCATTGCTAACCCTTCACTGTGTCTATTTGATTGTTGATGCCGTCTGGCAACTTCCAATACCACGAAAGTTGCCTTTGCTGATCCGCGATTTTTCCGAAGCATAGCAATTCGCTGGAAGAAATGCTTGCCGCTCGATCCAATCTTGTGGAATCATGCGATTGGGGGTGCACCTTTGAAAGGGGCACAAAGTGTTGCCGAAGCAAAATTCAGCAATGCTCATTTGTTCTATTGTTCTGCTTTTGACTGCCGCAATGATCTCTCCGGCTTATGCTCATAACGCGCTATCCGTCAACCTCCCACCTCAGGTCACTTCGGGTGCTGTTCGAGTCGATCAGATGGACAAGTTGCAGGACGGCAGGCTTCGGGCAGAACGCAACGGAGTCGTTGTGGATTTACCGTCGAAGAGCTCGGAATCGGTTCGTGTAGCGTCCAAACACTCCCGAATCGACATCACCCTGCCAAGCGCGAAGAGGGCGTCGAAGTCTCTGACTAGCCCCCAAGGATTCGCCACCTTCGACAACCTTGATGGGAGTGCAACCTCGTCAGTCCTCAAGGACGATGGATCCCTGCAGATAGTTACCACGATCAGCTCTAGCGCAGCTCCAACCGCTTATACGTACGATCTCTCTCTGGAACCTGGTTCTATCCTGAAGGCGTTGGAAGAGGGCGCCGTAGCCATATTTGGCGCGGATGGTGGCTTTCGAGGCGGGTTCGCAACGCCGTGGGCAAAGGATGCTGACGGCGTTGAAGTGGCCACTCGGTATGTCATCGAGGGGAATCGCCTCGTGCAAATAGTTGAACATCGCGATGAAGGCATTCGTTATCCAGTAACAGCTGACCCGTGGCTGGGTCAGAACCTGTACCGCAGTGCCTGGGTGACCTTCGTTCCTCGAGGATACAAAGTAAATGCGCAGCCTACAGCGTGGGGCGCTGCGTTCTCCGGGCCAGTCACTTGGGGCGCGCACGTTGATGAGCTGAGGACAAAGCTCGGCATCGACTCTTGGCGGATGACTGATTCCGTGAAGGAACAGCTCTATTGCCACCTGGCCGGCGTCCCAGCATCTCTGTGGGAGTTCAATATGGAGTCATGGAGACCCATCATGAATTGGGCAACTCAGGCTCCATGGAATTGCAACTATCCCGAAGGAGGCTGGGGGAGCTGGTATAACTGAGTGGAAATAGGCGTAAAGGATTTCTCACAAAGAATCCTGTTCGCCACCACCTAACTCCGGCGGATTTACCACTCAATTTTGACGGATTTACCACTCAATTTCAGGATTTTCCCACCTAGTCTGGATTCGCAGCATTTACTATCGCCCCGAGGGCTCAGGCGCCCTCGGGGCGTGTCCCTTTTCCGTCACCCCCAGGGGGCACGGATACCTGCCAGCCGCGAAGGAGGGCAGTATCTGCGGCCGGCCACTGCTGTTGGCCGGCCGCACCGGTCCCTCTGCGAGTTTCCGCTTACGCAGCAAATCGCGTCGGCTGGATACCCCGGCTGCGGAGATCCGCCAGTGCCCGCGTGACGCCCGGCGCGGTGCCAGCCCCCGGGCGGTTGGCGTGGCAGATGACTACATCGCCAGCTTTCGCCGCCGACACTTCACGGGTGACTGTGGCGGCAGGGTAGGTGGCACCGGCGTCGCCGTTAATGCTGAAACCGAGCGGAACCAGGCCCAAGTCACGGACGATGGCGACAGCAACGTCGTCGTAATAGGCGGTTCCAGGGCGGAACAGCCGCGGCTTGCGGCCGGTGACGGTGAAAATCGTGTCTTGGTTCCCCATGACCTCGTCGTAGACCTGTGCTGCGGTGCTGGTCCCTGCGATGCCGTATGCGCTCTTGCCTGACACGGAGAGCGGGACGTGCCGGGTGCCATGATTGCCGATCTCGAACAGCGGATTGTCCGCGAGGGACTTGGAAAGCCCGGGGTTGGCCTGTATCCAGCGCGAGTTGAGGAAGAAAATGGCGGGCGTTCCCGTCTTTGCGAGGGTATCGACCAGAGACTGGTCCAGGGCGCTGCCGCCTGGACCGCCGCAGCAGTCGAACGTTAGCAGCGGACCGGTGCCGCCCGGATCCAGACGCGACTGGATGCCCGGTAACTGCAAACCCCATTGGGCCGGCTTCTGTTGGGAGTACTTTGCGATGATCATGTCCCTGCTTGGGACGGGAGGGGCAGGCGGTGCCGCAGGCACGGCCACGGCTTCGGGCTCAGCGGGAGGCGCGTTCTTGGGATCGATGGTCTGCAGCGCCACGTCGACGTCCAGCGTGTCCTTCGCGGGCGCGCGGACAGGGTCGTCGGCGGCAACCGCGCAACCGCCCAGGGCAGCTCCCAGCAGGACCCCGGCAAACGCCCGCCGGCTGAGGTGGGCATGGCCGGGCTTCATGTGGCGGGGCGGGGCGCTTGGCTCGTCGTTTGAGCCTGCGGACATGGGCTGGTTCATTGGCCTTCCTGGGGTCCGCGGAGCAGCGGCGATTTCCTTGCACATCATATTCGATGCAAATGACGTGACTTGACACCGCTACCGATTCGGTTTCGTAATCCGAGTTATCGCTAACAGGAATGTAGGGGCGGAGCGTCGGCGTGGGCGAACGCGGGCCTAGGATGAAATGGATGACCACCACTCGCCAAGCCACCACGTTCAGCCTCCGAAGCATCGCGATTCCCGCCTTTGGCCCGGCGCTGCTGTTCTGTATTGGTGAAGGCGCCATTTTGCCGGTGGTGGCACTGTCCGCCAAGGACCTGGGCGCATCCGTGGCCGTCTCCGCGCTGATCGTGACTCTGATCGGCTTGGGCTCCTGGTTCTTCAACCTGCCGGCATCGCTCATCACCCTCAAGTTCGGCGAACGTTGGTCCATCGTCGGCGCGGCAGCGGCCAGCGCCGTCGCTTTGACGGCGGCAGGGCTCGCCTGGGTGGTCCCGCACGGGGTGTGGTTGCTGGCTGCAGCGATGGCCGTCGTCGGGATGTCCGCCAGCGTCTTCAGCCTCGCCAGGCAGAAGTACCTCACCGAGGCGGTCCCCATTGAGTACCGCGCCCGAGCGCTCTCCACACTGGGCGGCGTAACGCGCATCGGCGTGTTCATCGGCCCTTTCATAGGCGCCGCCGTTATGCAATTTGCCGGGATTGGCGGGGCCTATTGGGTGGGTGTGGCCGGGATGGCCGCGGCCGCGCTTCTTTCGCTGACCATCCCGGATCTTGTGGTCCTGGACACAAACGACGACGGCGACAGCACCCAGGTGCCGACGCTCCGTGGCGTCGCCGGCTCGCACGCGGGAATCTTCATGACTGTGGGCGCCGGGATCCTTTTGCTCAGCGCACTGCGTGCCTCGCGGCAGGTGGTGATTCCGTTGTGGGCAGACCATCTGGGACTCGATGCCACCGGAGCAGCACTGATCTACGGTCTGTCCGGAGCGATCGACATGCTGGTGTTCTACCCCGCCGGCAAGCTCATGGACCGCAAGGGCCGGCTGTGGGTGGCCATCCCGTCAACGGTGATTATGGGAATTTCGCTTGGCCTGATGCCGATGACCGCCGATTTTGTGGGGCTCCTGTTGGTCTCGTTGCTAATCGGCTTCGGCAATGGCATCAGCTCTGGACTCATCATGACGCTGGGGGCCGACTTTTCGCCTGACAGGGGCAGGGGACAGTTCCTGGGGATTTGGCGCTTCATAGCCGATGCCGGTGCAACGGGTGGACCGGTGCTGCTGTCCGGGCTGACGGCGGTCATGTCACTTGCCGCGGGTGTGTGGGCTACAGGATTGCTGGGTTTCGCCGCGGCGGTGGTATTCGCGATTGCGATTCCCAAGGCTAGGCATCGGCGGAACTACTGAGGCGAGCAGCCCGCGGGGTGAGCTCCGCCGTCGGGTCCTGCGGCCCGGGTGAGCGCCGCCATCGGGCCCTACCGCCCGGGTGAGCGCCGCCGTCGGGCTGCCAGGCCGAACAGCAGCGTCCCGGCCACGGTAAACAGATAGCCCGTGATCACTATCAGCGAGACGCCGGCCCAGAAGTAGCTGGTGGGGGTGTCCTGTGTGTCATAGTCGGCGGAGATCTGGAGCAGGGACACGATCCCGGTGATGGCTGCCACAACTCCAGCCAGCCCGGACAGCGCCACCCACCACCGGGAAGCAGCCCAGTGTTCGCCGTAGCCGTCCCATACATTCCAGCGGTTGCCCGTACGGAGCGTCAGCCAGCCTGCGGGCAGGGTAAACATTCCGACTACCAGGAACGCGGCTAGTACGTCGGCAGGGCGGTGCCATTGATTGATCAGTGTTGACACGCCGGCCGCCACAGCGAAAGTGCCGCCCAGGAAGCCCGCGAGTGGACGCCATCGGGGCGATACAACAAGGAACACGGCGGCTGCAGCAGATGCCGCCAGAGTGGTGTGGCCCGACGGCAGGGAGTTTAGATCCAGGGTCTGAACGCCGCGGAACGGCCTGTCCGGGAACCAGTCCTTCATTATTTGGCTGGCCAGGTTGGCGGCAACACAGGCGACTACCGCGATCCCCGCTGCTGCCCACCGCCTGCGCATGATGGTCACGAACAGTACAACCACCGTGGCAATGGCAAGCGAAATCGCCGGAAGCCAGTCCAGGAATTTGGTGGTGGCCTTGCCCGTCGGTCCATGGAAGTCGACGGCCTCCACCAGGGCTGATTCGTCGATGTATTGGCCTGTGGTGGTTCGAACAAAGAAGTAGTACGTGGCGGCCAGGGCCAGGATGCAGGCTGCAGTGGCTAGCAAGAACAGCGGGCCAGTCCCGGCTCCGGCTGGCCGAGGGGCCGGGTCCGGGGCGGCAGTGAGGTCCTTCGGCGGGTGTTGCGGGTGCCGGGAACCCTGCTCACGAAACATCATCGCTTTCAAGACTGCCACAAGTTTCTGCGAGCTCGCCGAGCGCAAAACGGACGCTGGATTGGATTCACATAAATGTGACGCTTGACACGTGTTAGGTAAGCGTTCTAAAGTTCCTAACACGTGTTAGGAAGGAAAAACCAACTATGCCCGGAAGCTATGGCAAGCTGCGCGACATCTCGCGCAGGACTGCCCTCAGCGCCCTGGGGGCAGGGATCATCGGGGCAACCGTGGCGTCGTGGCCGCGGCTGTCAGGAACCGACATCCCTGGCCGAGGGGACAACAGCCTGAGCATCGCCATCATGGGAACCGCGGCGGACGCAGCAGCCCGCCAGCGCGTTGTCGATGCGTTCGCAAGGGTCCACCCGGAAATCCGGATCAAGGTACAGGCGATCCAGGCCGTCGACTGGAAGGATTTCTTCACCAAGATCCTCACCATGGTCGCGGCCGGCACACCGCCGGACGTCGTATACGTCGCAACGGAAGGCGCCCAGCTCTTCGCCGAGAAGCTGGCCCACCCCCTTGACGAGTACCTCCGCCGCGACGCCGCGGACATGCGGGAGTACTTCAGCGACGTGCACCCCAGCCTCGTCGAAGCGTTCATGTACAAAGGCAGCCTGTACCAGCTCCCTATCGACTGGAACGCCGCCAACATGTATTACAACACCGCGGCGCTGCGGCAGGCAGGGCTCGACCGCCCCGCCGACGACTGGACCCATCTGGACTTCCGCGCCACCCTTGCTGCCATGCGCAAGGCGCGGCCCTCCGATTTCACTCCGTACTACTGGACCAACCGGCTCTTTGGCGGTGTGGTGCCGTGGCTTTACGCCAACGACACCAGCTTCCTCAAGGAAACCAAAGCCCCCGGCGGCACATGGTTGTGGGACACCTTCTACGCCTCCGACCCCTCCAAGTCCCTCCGTTCCGGCGGGTACCAGTGGTTGGAACCCAACGCCGACGACCCCAGGGTCTTCGAATCCTTCGATTACCTCCGCGGACTGGTGAAGGATGGACTGGGCGTCCGCCCCGAAGAAGGTGGCGGCAGCTCGCTGATCGGCCTGTTCGCCTCCAACCGCATAGGTACGACGCCGGCAGGCGGCTATTGGGTGCAGGGTCTCCATGAGGCGGGCATGGGAGAGAACGACTTCGACGTCCAGTTCTTCCCGCGCTGGCGCAGCCAGCGGCACCAGTTCGGCACGGCCGGCTACGCCATCATGAAGACCGCTAAAGACAAGGACGCCGCGTGGGAATGGGTCAAGTACACGGCCTCCCTGGACGCCATGCGCCTGGTGTTCCCGACCCCCAACACGACGCCGTCACGACGTTCCATGGTGAACGAGCAGCTCTACGCCAAGACCGGTCCTAAGCACTGGAAGGTCTTCTACGACACTCTGGACCGCTTCCCGACAACCGGCCCCATCCCGGCACCAGCCCAGCAGGCCGCCGTCGAGACAGCCCTGATGAAAAACGTATCCCTGGCCGTCAGCGGTGACGAGCGCCAGCTCAAACAAGCACTTGACTCCATGCAGCGCGACCTGGAGTTGGCCCTGAGGAGGCACGCATGACCGCGCAGACAACAGCTTTGCCAAGCAAGCGACGGCAAGCCGCTGGACCCGGCCACCCCGTCTCGATCCCCGGCAGGGAACGCCAGCGCTGGCTTCCCTGGGCATTCCTGGCCCCGACCATCCTTGGGATGGGGTTGTTCACCCTGCTACCCATCGTGGCGTCGGTGCTCTTGGCATTTTTCCGCTGGGACATCATTTCCGCGCCGCAATTTGTTGGCCTGGACAATTTCGTGGAGGCAGCGCAGGACCCCACAGTCCGCGTCTCCTTCGTGAATACCCTGGTGTTTGTGGCGCTCGCTGTGTCCCTGCAGCTGGGCCTGGCCCTGGCGCTCGCCATCCTGATCCAGGAAAGGCTCCCATCTTGGCTGCGGGTGTTCTTCCGCTCGGCGTTCTTCTTCCCGCTCATCCTGTCCGCGGCGTCGGTGTCCATCTTCATGCGCTACCTGTTCAACGAGCAGTTCGGCGTTGTGAACTGGCTGCTCTCACTGGTCGGCATCCCGGCGGTTCCGTGGCTGACTACGCCAACCGGTTCTGCCGCCGTCGTCATCCTTGTGTACGTGTGGCAGAACTTCGGGTTCTCCTTCCTCCTGTTCATCGGTGGCCTCGCCTCCATCCCTGTGGAGACCTATGAGGCGGCCTCACTCGACGGCGCCACCGGTTGGCGGAAGCACCTGCACGTGACACTGCCATTGCTGAGCCCCACAACCTTGGTGGCCTCCGTGATGGCGATCATCAACGCGCTCCAAGTGTTCGACCAGCCCTACGTCCTCACCCGCGGCGGTCCCGGCGACTCTACCCGCACAGCAGTCATGGTGATCTTTGAGTCCGCGTTCCAACGGCTGGAATTCGGACAGGCCTCCGCGATCGGCGTCATCCTGACCCTCATCATCATGGCCATCACGGCCGCGCAGTTCCGCCTCAGCAAGCGATTCGTCTTCTACCAGTAAGGCCACCGTTATGACCACCTTGTCAGAGCGCACCGCCGCGCCTGCTACCGTCACCCGCCGCAAGCTGGATTGGGGCATGGTTGCCCGGATCGTCCTGTTGGTGGTGGCAGCTGTCTTCATCCTTGGACCTGTGATGTGGACACTTTCAACATCCCTGCGGTCCGCCGCAGAGTCCTTCCAGTTGCCACCGCAGTTCCTGCCCCTTAACCCCGACTTCTCCTCCTACGGGCAGGTGTTCAAGCAGCTCAACATGATGATGCTGGTACTGAACAGCGCCCTCGTCACCGGGCTGATCGCCGTCGGGCAGATGATCACCGCAGCCCTGGCCGGTTACGCGTTCGCCAACCTGAAATTCCGGGGCAAGGGCGCGTTGTTCTCCATAGTGCTTGCCACCATGATGGTTCCGGCGCAGGTGACGATTGTTCCCGTCTTCATGCTCATCCGCGGCATGGGTCTGTCCGATACGCTCCTCGCGCTGATCCTCCCGGCCATCCCGACGGCGTTTGGCACCTTCCTGATGCGGCAGTACTTCCTGGGGCTGCCGGGTGAATTGGCCGAGGCCGCAGCAATCGACGGTGCCTCGCCGTGGCGGACCTTCCGCTCCGTGTATGCACCGCTCGCGATGCCTGGCCTGGCGATTGTTGGGATCCTGGCGTTCAACTTCCACTGGAACGAGTTTTTCCGCCCGCTGATCCTGACCATTTCCGAGCAGAACTTCACGCTGCCCCTGGGCCTCGTCTCGCTGCAGGGCAACCTCGGCACAGGAAGCATCTCCGTGGTTCTGGCTGGCGTGGTCCTGTCCATGATTCCGGCGCTGGTGGTCTTCATCTTTGGCCAGCGTGCCCTGCGCGACGGACTCACCGCCGGAGCAGGGAAGTAATCTTGACCTCTACCACCATCTCGTTCGACTCCGAGGTCCTGAAGGCGCCGGCGACCCTGCCGCCGTCGGACCTCACACCAAACTCCCTGGAAAGGAACCCCATGCTGCCCCCGGAACTGGCCCACGCCCCCTCCTCGACGCCTTTTGCGGCGACGGCGGCGAGCCACCCGGACCCGGCGTTCCCACACTTTCACCCGCGGCCGGCCAAGGGTTGGATCAACGACCCCAACGGCGTCAGCTTCATCAACGGCCGGTACCACGTGTTTTTCCAGTACAACCCTGAGTCGGCGCGCCACAACCACATCTGCTGGGGCCACGTTAGCTCGCCCGACCTGGTGCACTGGGACGAGCACCCGGTGGCCCTTCGGCCCCAGCCGGGCGGCCCGGATGAGTTTGGTTGCTGGTCGGGTGTAGTGACCGACGACGGCGGCACGCCCACCGCGGTCTACTCCGGCGTGCGCTCGGGTGGCGGGCACTCCCAAGTGACGCTCGCCCGCGGTTCGGCGGACCTGGTGACTTGGAAGCAGGACGGACATGTTGCAGCTTCGATGCCATCCGACGTTACAGCCGTCCGTGATCCCTTCATCTTCCGATTCAACGGCCGCCGTTATGCCATTCAGGGCGCCGGCTTGGCTTCGGGCCATGCCGCCGTGCTGCTGTATTCCGTGGACGACATTGAGGACTGGAAGTACGAGGGGATCTGGCTGACCACCGAGCATCCCGTGGCCGCGGAGTTCGCGTTGGCACAGATCTGGGAATGCCCCCAGCTGGTGCGGGTGCCTGCTTCGGGCGGGGGTGGTTCTGCCGGGGCCGGGACGCCTCCTAAGGGCGGGGCCGGGGCCGGGGGCGCGGGTTCCCCGGGCGCCGGGGCGGCTCCTGCGGGCGCGGGTTCCTCGGGCGCCGGGGCGGCTCCTGCGGGCGCGGGTTCCTCGGGCGCCGGGGCGGCTCCTGCGGGCGGGGCTTGGACCGCGGGCGCGGGTTCCTCGGGTGCAGAGGCGGCTCCTGCGGGCGGGGCCTGGGCCGCGGGCGCGGGTTCCTCGGGCGCCGGGGCGGCTCCTGCGGGCGGGGCTTGGGCCGCGGGCGCGGGTTCCTCGGGTGCAGAGGCGGCTCCTGCGGGCGGGGCTTGGACCGCGGGCGCGGGTTCCTCGGGCGCCGGGGCGGCTCCTGCGGGCGGGGCTTGGGCCGCGGGCGCGGGTTCCTCGGGCGCCGGGGCGGCTGTTTCTGGCGGCGCCGGGGCGGCCGTTTCTGGCGGTGCAGGGGCGGCCGTTTCTGGAACCGGTGAGGACACGTGGGTCATGATGTTTTCCCTGTGGGTGGAAGGTGACGAGCACGAGCACGCCAGCGGAGTGGGGCATCTTATTGGGGCGCTCCGGGAGGATTCCGCCACCGGTCTTCCCATGTTCATTCCCCGCGCCGGTGGACGTACCGACCGGGGGAGGGACTTCTACGCCCCGCAGGTGTTGGCGCTGGAGGACCGGGCGCTTCTCTGGGGGTGGGCGAACGAGGGCTTTGGCCGCGACGGCCGGAGGCCTCGGACTCAGGACCAGATCGATGCTGCGGGTTGGGCCGGCGTACTGACGTTTCCTCGGGAACTTTCCGTGGTGGATGACGCCCTGGTGGTAGCCCCGGCACGGGAACTCGATGCCTATAGGGACCGCGGACTGGCCAAGGCGCGCGGTGGCACAGTGGTGCTGCCGTCCGCCGCCGAAGCCGTGGTGACTCCGGGCAACAGCATCGCCGCCGACACTGGTGAAGTGCGTTTGGTGCTCGTCAAGACCGGCGGAAACGGTGGTTATTCCGGCTCTGCCTCCGCACGAGCCAAGGGTTCTGCGGGAGCTGGCGGTTCTCGAGGAGTTGGTGGTTCGGAGAGCGCTCCCGGTTCTCAACGAGCTGGTGGTTCGGAGAGCGCTCCTGGTACAGAGGAAGCCGCAGATTTCCGGGAATCCGGGCGCCAAGTGGTTTTCTCCGAATCCCTTGCCGCGGATGCGTCACTGAGGATCTTCGTGGACGCGTCGGTGGTGGAGGTGTACCGGGCCAACGGGGTTGCAACGACCATCCGCGCCTACCCGATGCCGGATGAGGAATGGCACCTGGAATTGCCGGGCCGGGCTCACGCTGAGGTCTGGGCCCTGGGGTTGCCGGAGTAGTCCTGCGTTTTAATTTCCCCAGGTTTGGACGGCGAAACGGCGTGTTGGAATTCCGGATCCGCGGGTTTCCCGGCTAGGAGGATTTCAAACCTGGGGAATTTCCGCGTGCAGGATTTCTGAGCCTCGGTGAATTAGCGGGAGCCGGGGACGGGACCGGTGGAATCGCGGACCACCAGTCGGCAGGGAACCATCGTCTCCGTCGGCTCCAAACGGCGCCTGCCGCCGTCGGGGTTTTCGACGGCGTCCAGCAGCCGCGTCATGGCCGTCGCCCCCATCTCGCGAAGCGGGAGGGCCATAGTGGTGAGGGCCGGCACCATGGTGTTTGCAACCCTGTATTCGTCGTCGTAACCCATGACCGAGAGATCGCGGGGTACCACCAGGCCCAGACGACTTGCAGCTAGCACCACTCCCACGGCCAAGCGGTCGTTGGCGCACAGGATGGCGGTGGGCCGCTCGGCCGGGGGGACGCCGTCGAGCAGTTTCATAGCCGCATGGAAGCCGGTTTCAATATCCCAGCCGACCATCTGGATCCGGTCTTCACGGATGGCAACCCCGGCAGCAGCTATGGCGTCCCGGTACCCTTGGATGCGCAGCGGACTTGCTGGCGATTCGTCGCTGCCAGCTAGGTAAGCGATGTCGCGGTGTCCCAGGCCCAATAGATGCTGGGACGCTTCGCGGCCACCAGTCACTTCGTCCGGGATGACATGCGGCAATGCTGGGGCCGGGGCGTTGTCGTAGCAATTGGCCAGGACTGCGGGGACGTTCAGCATGCCGGGCGGGACGTCGAAGGGCTTGAGGCCTACCGTTACGTGGATGAGCCCATCGACTTGCCGGTCCAGCAGGGTCTTGACGGCGTCGGCGTCCCTGCCGGCGTCGAACGCGGTGTCCATGACGACGGTGACAAACCCACGGCTTCGGGCCACTTCGTCGGCACCACCGATGATGTTGCCGTCGAAGGGGCTGACCACTACGTCATCGCACACGATGCCGATGACGCGCGTTCGCTGGTTGCGGAGGCTCAAAGCGATGGCGTTGGGGGAGTAGTTGAGTTCGGCGGCGGCCTGGCGGATGCGGTCTTGGCTTTCCTTGGCCACATTCCCTTCTCCGCGGCCATTGAGGACAAGCGACACGGCGCTTCGGGACACGCCAGCACGTTTGGCGACATCTAAAGCCGTGGCTTTGCGCTGCATCCAACGGTCCTTCCCGTGCATGGCGGGCCGGGATGGTTTCCCGGTCCATCAGCAGTCTACCTAACGCGTGTGAGGACCGTGGGGAATTGAGGCCGCGAAGCAGACCCGGGCGGATGGGCCGCTACTGCTGATATGTCGAAATGATTGAGGAGAACATGGCCGTCATCTTGACGCTGGTGACGATGGCGCTCAGCACTACAACGCCGATCAGCACCCAGATCGGAACCAGCCCGCGGTTCTTGGCCACCTTATGCACGATGATTGAGCGTCCAACTATGTAGACGGTGGCGTTGAGGAAGGACCATGCCCAGTGGAAGGGACGGACAACACCATCCCTCTCAAGCTTCTGGTAGTCCAGGAAGGCAAGCAGTACAGATCCACCGTAGACAAGGAAGCTAGACAGGAGAAGCAGGAAATACACCGGTGATAGCCATGATGCCGGGTCGAGTGTGGGCGTACTGCGTGGTCCGATGTAGATCACGCGGAACGTCGGATTCCAAAAGAGAAACAGCACAATGGAGACGAGGGGGAGGAACACTAGGGTCCAGATGAAGGGGTTGTAGACGGGTGTCTCGTCTTTGATCTCAGGCCGGGGCGGGAGCGGTTGCCGATAGGGCGCGGCGTACGGACTGGGTGCGTAGGGGCCCGGTTGGCCCGGTGCGTCCAGGCCCGGTTGGCCCGGTGCGAACGGGCCCGGTTGGCCCGGTGCGAACGGGCCCGGTTGGGCAGGTGGGTACGGGCCCGGTTGGGTCGGTGCGTACGGGCCCGGTTGGGCAGGTGGGTACGGGCCCGGTTGGGCCGGCCCGCTTTGGTAGCCGGGAACGGAAGCGTAAGGCCCCGGCTGGGGCGGGGCGCCAAAGTTGTCCGTCCAGGCGTGGCCATCCCACCAGCGGGCCCGCCCGCTGCCTGCTGGATCCTGATACCACCCAGCTGGCGGTGGAGTCGGTCCGGGTGATTGCGACATTGTGTCACCTCAACAATCCTTGGCGTGAAATGCCATGGTGGCTGTTTGCCTCAAGTGTGCGCGGGCAGTATCTTCGCGGCAAGATCCTTCTGGGTCACTTTTCTGCTGCGTGTTTCCACATAGCGACGATCGCTTGAGGGTCCTGCAGCCAGCCCCCAGTAGATTGAATTTATGCCTGCCGACTCGAGCCCCATGGATACGGCCTTTTCGTCCCAACCTCTCCCGCCCATCGAGGAATTACTCGCCCGGGCCTACGTTGTGTCCCTGCCCATGAGGGTCAAATTCCGCGGGATCTTGGAACGTGAAACGCTCCTGCTTCGCGGTCCATTCGGCTGGGCGGAATTTGGGCCGTTCACTGAGTACGGTGAGGCGGAGGCCTCACGGTGGCTGGCGTCCGCGATCGAAGCGGGCTGGCACGGTTATCCTCAGCCATTGAGGGACAGGATCCCCGTCAACGCCACCGTGCCAGCCGTTCCCGCAGACCAGGTTCCCCAGGTCCTTGGCCGATTCGGGCGCGTGGATGCGGTCAAGGTAAAGGTCGCGGAAAAGGGTCAAACGCTGGACGACGACGTTCAACGTGTCGTTGCCGTCCGGGATGCCCTTCCAGACGCGGGCATACGAGTTGACGCCAATGGCGGCTGGGACGTTCACCAGGCGGTCAGCGCCCTTAGCAAGTTGTCTGCCGTCGGGCTTGAATACGCGGAACAGCCCGTGCCGGATATCGACGGTCTGGCCGAGGTTCGGCGAAGGCTCCGGGACAAAGCAGTTCCAGTACCCATTGCCGCGGACGAGAGCGTGCGCAAGGAAGCGGATCCGCTTCGTGTCGCACTGGCCGGTGCCGCCGACCTGATCGTCGTGAAGGTGGCTCCGCTCGGCGGTGTCCGCCGGGCGTTGAATATCGTCGCCCAGGCTGGGCTCCCGGCGGTTGTCAGTTCTGCCCTGGACACCTCGGTCGGCATCCGTGCGGGACTCGCCTTGGCCGCGGCGCTGCCGGAGTTGCCCTACGCCTGCGGCTTGGGAACAGTGCGGCTCTTCGCCTCGGACATCGTCACGGATCCGCTAGTGCCCGACGACGGCGCCATCACCGTGCGGGATGTAGCGCCTGACGCTGAACTGCTTGAGCGGTACGCCGCAGGGGAGGAGCGGAAGCAGTGGTGGCTGGACCGCCTCCGCAGCGTCTACGCCTACCTTCAGACGAGTTCACCTGCGCGTAACCAGAGTTTCCTCTCAGATTAGGGAGGCACTGACAGGGTGGGCCTGACCCATGATCACTTCTTGGAGGCTATTCATGTCTGAAAGCACGGTCCGCAAACTGAATCTCCTGCCGATGTTCGGCCATACGAAGGGCAAGCGCAGCCCCATCACTTGTGCGCTCAAGTGCGACAATGCGTGCTCGGGCGACGTCTGCAACACCAGCTCCAACAGCTACTTCCGGGACATAGCTTCCGCTGCTGTTTCCCGCCGGGCGGCCCTTGGACTCGGCGCCGCCGGTGCGCTCGCCGTAGTACTCGGCGGAAACCTTGGCGGCGCCCAGCCTGCTTCCGCTGCTGGAACCGAGGCGGGCCTGTCCGCCGCCGCAAAGATCGGCCTCCAGAAATCCAAGCTGTCCTTCACCGCCATCAAGCCGGTGGATGCCGCCGTAGACAAATTCACGGTGCCTGCAGGCTTTACCTGGCAGCCCATCATCAGGTGGGGTGACTCCCTCTTCGCGGACTCGCCGGCATTCGACATCAACAACCAGACCGCAGCTGCGCAGGCACGCCAGTTCGGTTATAACAACGACTACACGGACATCCTGCCCGTCCCGGGTTCCAAGGACCGCCGTGCCCTCCTCTTCACCAACCACGAGTACACCAACGAAGGCATCATGTTCCCGGCTACCCTTCCGGCGGCAGAGGTTCGGGCCATCGGACGTGCGGCTCACGGCCTCACCGTCGTCGAATTGGAGCGCCAAAACAAGAACAAGCCTTGGACGTACGTCAAGGGTGCACCGCTGAACCGCCGCTACCTGACAGACACGGTCTACGAACTGACCGGCCCCGCCGCCGGCAGCGAGCTGGTCAAGACGATTGACGACCCGGCTGGACGCTGGATCAAGGGCACCCTGGGCAACTGCTCGGGCGGCACCACGCCTTGGGGAACCATCCTGTCCGGCGAAGAGAACTTCAACGGCTACTTTGTGTCTGCCGGAACGTCTTCAAGCGACAAGCGGTACGGTCTCACCTCCAAGCCCACCTCCCGCCAGTGGGAACTCGACGAACAGCGCTTCGACACCCGCAATGCCGGCTACGCCAACGAGACCAACCGCTTTGGCTGGGTCATCGAGGTGGACCCCTTCGACCCGAGTTCGACGCCGAAGAAGCGCTCCGCAATGGGCCGTTTCAAGCACGAGGGTGCCAATGTGATCGTGGCCGAATCGGGACACGTTGTGGCATACATGGGCGACGACGAGCGTTTCGACTACCTTTACAAGTTCGTCTCCAAGCAGAAGTACCAGCCTGGCGACACCGCCGCCGCCCGCCGCCACAACATGGACCTTCTGTCCGAAGGCAATCTGTATGTGGCCAAGTTCACCGGCAACTCGCCCGCGGCCGAGATCGACGGCACGGGCAAGGTCCCGGCAGACGGTGCCTTCGACGGTACAGGTGAATGGCTGCCGCTGGTTGTGGACGGAGCTTCCGCGGTGGCGGGCATGACCGTGGCCGAGGTTCTGGTCTACACCCGTCTCGCTGCGGACAAAGTTGGCCCCACCAAGATGGACCGTTGCGAGGACGTCCAGCCGAGCCTGCACAGCGGCAAGGTCTACGTTGTGTGCACCAACAACTCCGACCGCGGCAAGCCGGGCAAGGAAGGCGCCACCGAGGTCAATCCGCGCACGCTCAACCGCGACGGACACATCGTAGAGATCACCGAAACCGGCGACCAGACGTCCACAGTGTTCAACTGGAACCTGCTGATGGTCTGTGGCGACCCTGCGCAGGGCGACGTTACTTACTTCTCTGGGTACCCGGTGGACAAGGTGTCGCCGATCTCCTGCCCGGACAACGTTGCTTTCGACTCTGTCGGTAACCTGTGGATCTCCACCGACGGTGCGCCCTCCGGCATCGGCTACAACGACGGCCTGTTCAAGGTGACCCTTGAGGGCGAGGAGCGCGGAAAGGTGGAGCAGTTCCTGTCCGTGCCTCGCGATGCCGAGACCTGTGGTCCCGTGATCCACGACGAGGAGCGCACCGTGTTCGTCGCCGTCCAGCACCCGGGTGAAGAAGGCACGTTCGACGCACCGCACTCGTACTTCCCGGACTACGTCCAGGCCGGTGTAACACCCGCCGCTGGCCAGGTCCGTGCACCACGTCCGTCGATCGTCCAGGTGTTCCGCACCGACAGCTAGCCAGCAATCCTCAGAGAGAAGGCCTGGAACGCCCGCCTACCCACCCAGGGTAGGCGGGCGTTTCTCCTTCCCTCCGAGTTGTTGTGTACAGCTCGTACCGTCATGCGCGCCCGTCAGGGTAGAAGCTGTACACAATCTCCGGGGTTTCAGCGGCAAATAGACTGGAGCAGTGACTTTGCTGACCTCGATGGCCGCTGCCCGTATCGCCGTAAAGGCCCTGGTCGACGGCGGTGTCCGGCACGTCGTTGTCGCTCCGGGTTCCCGGTCGGCTCCGCTTGCTTATGCCCTTGCCGAGGCTGAAGCCGCCGGCCGCGTGCAACTCCTTGTCCGCATCGACGAGCGTGCGGCGGGTTTCACGGCACTCGGGCTTGCCCTGTCAACGGGCGCTCCCGCCGCCGTCGTGACCACCTCCGGTACCGCCGTAGGGAATCTTTTGCCCGCAGTGATGGAAGCCAACCATGCAGCAGTCCCGCTGATCGTGTTGTCCGCGGACCGGCCGGAAGCACTCCGGGGGACCGGCGCCAACCAGACCACAATCCAGCTGGACATTTTCGGCGAACACGTCCGGTTCGCCGTCGACGTCCCGGCGGGTGACGACCCGCAGCGGGCGGTCGACACCGGAATCTATGCTGCCACCGGTGTCTTGGAAGGCACACCGCCCGGCCCCGTCCAGCTGAACCTCGCCTTCCGCGAGCCGCTTGTGCCGCTTCCGGACGACGCGCTCCCCTCCCACACCTCGCGCCGGCCGTTCCATTACGACGCTGGCCCCCAGCCGATGGACCTGCCGCCGTCGCCGAGGGAGCTTCCGGAGCGCCGAACCGTTGTGCTGGCAGGGCACGACGCCGGTCCCGTCGCCGAAGCGTTCGCGCGCAGCCACCACCTGCCGCTCCTCGCGGAACCGTCATCCAATGCGCGCTTTGGCCCAAACGCGGTTGGCCCGTATCGCTTGCTGCTGGACAATTTCGGTCCGGACTCACCCATGCCCATTGAGCGGGTTGTCGTGTTTGGACGGCCCACCTTGTCTCGCCCGGTGTCCGCGCTTCTGGCCCGGGAAGACTTGGAGACCGCGCTGTATGAACCCGTTCCCGTGGCGTGGTACGAGCCTGGTCGGCGGCGTGAAACACCCATCGAAACCCTGTCCGAGCTCGCCGAGTTCTCCGGCAGGGGCGCAGCCGAGTGGCTGGACGCCTGGGTGATGTCAGGTGCCGCGGCCCAGCACGCCGTCGAGCGCGTTCTGGCGTCAGCCAGTTCTGCAGGGGCTGCGTCTGGCAACACCGAGTCCGGGGCCACGAGGCCTGGCGCCACAGAGCCTGGCAACACCGAGTCTGGTGCCACAACAACTGGTGCCTCAGCGCCTGGTGCCGCAGCGTCTGGTGCCGCAGAGTCTGGTGCCACGAAGCCAGGTGCCGCAGCGTCTGGTGCCGTAGCGCCTGGTCCCACGAAGCCAGGTGCCGCAGAGCCTGGTGCCACGAACGCTGGCGCGACAGGGCCTGGTTTGGCAGCGTTGACCGGTCCGGCTGTGGGGGCAGCGGTGTGGTCCCACGCGCGGGGACTCCTTGTCCTCGGATCCTCCAACGCAATCCGCGACGTGGACCTGGCAGGCGCCCCTGCCGCCACGCCGCTCGCCACAGTCTTCGCCAATCGCGGTTTGGCTGGCATCGATGGAACCATTTCCACAGCGACGGGTATAGCACTGGGTGGCGGCCGAGAAACCACGCTATTGGTGGGCGACGTGACCTTCCTCCATGACGCAGGCGGTCTCCTCCTCGGCGCCGAAGAACCGGTCCCGGACCTGCGGATCATCGTACTGAACGACGCTGGAGGCGGCATATTTGGCTTGTTGGAGCACGGCAAGGTAGAGGCGGGCGGCAACTACGGCACCGCCGTCGAGCGGCTTTTCGGAACCCCACACTCAGTCGATATCGCGGCTCTGGCGTCCGCGTACGGCGTCGGACACCAACAGGTCTCGACGGCGGCCGAGCTGGACGCGGTGCTCGAGTCGCCGCTCAAGGGCCGTTCCATCGTTGAGGTCCGCGCGGACCGCTCAGGCCTTCGTGCACTGCACACGCGCATCACCGAAGCGGTGGCTGCCGCCGTTGGCACCGTGCTGCTGGGGTCGTAGCACAGGAAGCGCCTCATCAAGCCCGCATAAAGAATCCCCGGAGACGCTGGAACTCAGCATCTCCGGGGATTCTCTTACGCCCTGGAACTTCGTATGGCGCCGGGACAGCGGGGAGCTTACTCTTCCACAACCTCGATGTGGGTTGGATCCAGCACGCGGCGGAGGAACTCTTTGGTGCGCGGCTGGGTCGGAGCGCCAACCACGTGTTCCGCGGAGCCCTCTTCTACGACAACGCCGCCGTCCATAAAGACCACTCGGTCGGCGACCTCGCGGGCAAAGCCCATCTCGTGGGTGACCACCAGCATCGTCATGCCGGACCGTGCCAGGTTCCGCATGACGGCCAAGACGTCGCCCACGGTCTCCGGGTCGAGCGCCGAGGTCGGCTCATCGAAGAGCATCAGCTGCGGGTCCATGCTCAGCGCTCGGGCGATGGCCACACGCTGCTGCTGACCGCCGGAGAGCTGGTCGGGGAAGCGGTCCGCAAGGTGTCCCAGACCAACATGTTCCAGGTTGCGCCGAGCCACTTCGTCGGCTTCGGCCTGGCTGCGCTTGAGGACCTTGGTCTGCGCGACGGTGCAGTTCCGCAGCACATTAAGGTGCGGGAAAAGGTTGAACTGCTGAAAAACCATTCCAACCTTGCGGCGCATTTTGTCGATGTCCACATCAGGGTCTGTGGCTTCGAAACCACCCACGTGGATGCTGCCTTCGTTGGGCTGTTCCAGGAGGTTTACGCAGCGCAGGAGAGTTGACTTTCCGGAGCCGGAGGGCCCAATGAGGCACACAACCTCCCCGGGAGAGACGTCCAGGCTGATGCCCTTGAGGACCTCGTTGGTGCCGTAGGACTTGCGCAGGTTCTTGATGGCTACGCCGGCGGCCTTCACCTGGGCCGCACTGGTGTTCTGTTCGACGTCGTTCATGACTGTCCTGCCTATCGCTTGGTCCGCGCTGCGCGGCTTTCGAACTTCCGGGCCAGGAGGCTCAGGGGGATGGTGACCACCAGATAGAAGGCACCGGCAACCAGCAGCGGGGTCAGGCCGGCGCCAAGGCTGGAGATGCCGTCGCGGCCGAACTTGGTCAGTTCGTACTGCGAGGCTGTGAGGCCCAGGACGTAGATCAGCGAGGAGTCCTTGGTGAGCAGGATGACCTCGTTGGTGAGTGGCGGCAGCACAATCTTGAAGGCCTGCGGGATCACGATGGTGACCATCGAGCGCCAGTGCGGCATGCCGAGGGAGCGCGCCGCTTCCATCTGTCCCTTCGGAACTGCCTGCAGGCCGGCTCGCAGGGTCTCCGCGATGTAGGCCGAGGCCACGATGCCCAGGGACAGGGTAACCACAACGTTGACGTCCCAGGTGAAGCCGAATGCCAGCGGCACGCCATAGCCGAAGGCAATGAAGACCAGCAGGGCGGGGATGCCTCGGAAGAATTCGATGTAGCCGGTAGCGATCCACCGGTAGAGGGGGAAGCTGGACAGCTTCATGAGCGCCAATAGGAGGCCGCCGGAGAGGCCCACCACAAACGCCATGGCGGTGTAGATAAGGGTGTTTTTGAGGCCGACCAGGATGATGCCAGGGAACATCGGTCCGAGCTTGGCGAAATTGAAGACGTTCTCACTGACGGTCTTCCAGTCCACAGCCAGGACCACAGCGGCGAGGGCCACCACGAAGATTCCGGCTTGGACGTTGAGGCTGGTTTTGGCGCGTTGACGGGCGGTCATTGCCATGGTGTGCTCACAATCGTTGTGCGCAGCTGAGGCCCCGCATGGACTCTGGCGATTGTCCTGTCGGGGCCCCGCTGCGATCGGGCTTAGGCCGTGGTGGCTACTTCGCGGCCTGGCCGAACCAGGTGGTCTCGTACTTCTTCAGGCTGCCGTCGTCCTGGAGGCGCTTGAGGGTCTTGTTGACCTGCTCCGCCATGGCGGTGTTGCCCTTCTTGATGGAGATGCCGAGCTTCTCGCCCGTGGCGTAGTTCTCCACACGCTTGAGCTTGCTGTCATCCTTGATGCCGTAGGCCAGCACGGATTGGTTGCCGAGCGCTGCATCGATGGTTCCGGCCTTGAGCGCCTGGACCAGGAGGCCCGTGTCCTCGAACTGCTGTGCTTCGATGCCCTTGTCCTTGGCGTACTGGGCGCCAGTGGTTGCTTGCTGGACACCCACCTTCTTGCCCTTGGCTCCATCCAAGCCGTTGATGCCGGATGCGGTGGTGGCTACAAGGGTCAGGTCGTCATCCATGTACGGAGTGGAGAAGTCCATAACCGACTTGCGGGTGTCCGTGATGGAGATCGAGGAGATTGATACATCACACTGCGTGAGGGCCGTGCCCGTTTCGATGGCTTCGAAGGAGCTGTCCACAACGCTCAGCTCAGCCTTCATGTCCTTGGCGAGCTCAGCGGCAATGTCCATGTCGAAACCGACGTTCTTGCCGTCCTTGACGAATTCGAACGGCTCGTAGGGGATGTCCGAGCAGACCGTCAACTTGCCGGACTGGAGGAGCTTCACACCGCCGGCTTCGGTGGGGGCGCTGCTGCTGCCGCCACCGGCACAAGCCGACAGCGCGAGTGCGCCGGCAGCGACCACGGCCGCTACCTTGACCTTGGGGTTCCCAAGGATCATTCGTGAGATCTGCATTTCTTTACCTTTTGTGTCAGGGGATGCCGTATCAAAACGTCTAATAGTGTAACGCTCAAAGGTCGACGAGAGATGTGCATCACAGGCAACTAAGTTTCACCATTGGATAACTTCTGTTTGCAAAAATCAAGAGCGCTGGTCAGGGGCCGTCTGATATCCCGGATTCTTCGGATCGCTAGGCCGTCGCGCTGGCCGGTGCTTCATGCTCGATTCCGAGCGACTCGAGCATGGGCCGGAACTTGGCCCAAGTTTCGGCAAGTTCGGCCTCAGGGTGTGATCCTTCAACCACCCCGCAGCCGGCATACAGCCGCACGGTGTGGGGGCCCTCGATGACGGCGCCCCGGAGGGCGATGCCCCATTCCCCGTTGCCCGCAGCGTCCAGCCAGCCGACCGGTCCCGCGTATGGTCCCCGGTCAAGGTGCTCCAGTCGTCGAATCAGATCCCCTGCCACCGACGTGGGCGTGCCACACACCGCAGCAGTGGGGTGCAGGGCGTTGATGAGCGCCAGACAGGTGGGGACGTGGCCCTCGATATCCGCCAGTTCGGCTTTGACATCCGACGCCAGATGCCAAACGTTGGGAAGTTCCAGGATGAAAGGTTCGCTGTGTGCGTTCATTGCCTCGGAGAACGGTGCCAGCTGTGTGGTGAGCGACTGGATTGCTATCTCGTGCTCATGCCGCTGCTTCTCCGATCCGGCCAGCACCCGTTCGGCAAACTCCAGCGGAGGGCCGTCCACGCCATCCGCGTCCCGCCGGTCGAGCGTACCCGCCAGCACGCGGGCCTGGGCCGTGCGCCCTTCCACCTGGATCAGCATCTCGGGTGTGGCGCCCACCAGGCCGTCAACGCCGTACGTCCAGCATTCGCGGTACCGCGCTGACAGTTCCTTGAGTACGACGGCGGCACTCACCTCGTCCGGCAGGCTCGCCACAATGTCGCGGGCCAGGACGAGCTTTTCGAGTTTTCCGGCGCGAATTTCGCGGACCCCGGCCTCCACCGCATGCATCCACTCGGCCTCGTTGAGGGCACCCGTGGCCAGTGTGGCCGGCTGGGTGCTGATTCCAGGCACGCTCGTCATCGGAGTCCCGGACGTCTGCGCCGCCTCGCCGTCGTCGTTATTTTCGATTGTCGGGGAGGCCTCGCCGTCCAGCCACCGGCGCAAGGCTGCAAGCGCCCCCGCACGGGTGAGTTCGTCTCCATCGAGCGTCATCTGCGTGAGCCAAGCTTGGCCGTCACGGATGCCGACCACGAGTTCTGGCAGGATCAGCCGCGACTGGTGGGCGGAGGTCTTGGAAAAAGCGAAGGACCCAAAGGCCACCGGGCCGGTTCCGGGATGATCCACTTGGTCAGTGATATCAGCCTCGATGACCAGGTGCCGCCACCAGATGTCTGCCTCGAGGAATCGATCCGGCCCTATAGCCGTGAAGCGGGTGAGCTCGCCGAATCCGACCAGTCCGGCCTCCCGGCGGGCCCAACAGAGGACGTCATTCCGGACCAAAAAAGAGGGCAGCCCCCCAAGTGATGCGTCATCGTCGAGGGGGACTGTGAGCGTACGGAGCGTGCTGGTCATGATGGAACAACAGTACTCCCGGCTTCCAAGAGTTCAGGCGTCGGCCTGGTGCTATGTGGGTTAAGGAACTACCACGTTTTCCACATACGCCGTCCGGTAACGCGGTCTCCACATACGCTGGGCCCGCGCATGCCTCGGCTTTGATGTCTGCGACAATTGACGGGTGAACCGAGCATCCTTGGAAAAGCGTCCGGACGAAGTTGCGACGATGTTTGACGATGTCGCCCCCAAATACGACGTCGTAAACGATGTGCTGTCGTTGGGCCAGACGCGTCGGTGGCGCCGCGTGGTTGTTGAGGCCATGGAGGTGCACCGCGGGCAGCGCGTGCTGGATCTGGCTGCCGGCACGGGCACCTCCAGCGAACCTTACGCGGATGCCGGCATCGACGTCGTTGCCTGCGACTTTTCCCTCGGAATGCTCAAGGTTGGCAAGCGCCGCCGCCCGGACATCAACTTCATTGCAGGGGACGCCACCAATCTTCCCTTTGCCGACGACAGCTTCGACGCCACCACCATTTCGTTTGGCCTCCGCAACGTGAATGAGCCGCACAAGGCACTCCAGGAGATGCTTCGCGTGACCAAGCCCGGAGGCCGCTTGGTGATCGCCGAGTTCTCCCAGCCGGTCATCCCCCTCTGGCGCACCATGTATACGGAGTACCTCATGCGCGCGCTGCCGGCGGTCGCCACCAAGGTTTCATCCAACCCGGGTGCATACGTCTACCTCGCCGAATCCATCCGTGCATGGCCGGACCAGGACCACCTGGCACACTGGCTTTCGGAGGCCGGCTGGTCGGATATCACTTACCGCAACCTCAGCGGCGGAATCGTCGCCGTGCACCGTGCCAACAAGCCGGGGTCCGAGCACCGCCCAAGTGTTCCCGTTGCCAAACTTCGCCGTCAGGTCAAGCGTTCGTCGCGCTGAGCGACTCCGGCGCGGGCCAAGTTTCGAGGACGCTGATTCCAAGGACATCGTGAAAGTACTGATTGTTGGCGCAGGACCCGCAGGGTCAACCGCTGCGTATTACCTTGCAAAAGCTGGCATCCCCGTAACGGTTCTGGAAAAGACCAGCTTTCCGCGGGAGAAGGTCTGCGGAGACGGTCTGACTCCGCGGGCAGTACGCGAAATCCAGAAGCTAGGACTCCCGCATGCCGAGGACCAGGGCTGGCGCCGCAACAAAGGCCTGCGGCTAATCGCAGGGGGACGCACACTGGAATTGCCGTGGCCCGAAGTTGCGGACTTCCCGGACTACGGACTCATCCGCACGCGCCTTGGCTTTGACGAGGAGCTGGCCCGGCATGCGCAGGCGGCTGGCGCCATCGTGCTGGAGCGGCACAGTGTCACTGAGGCCTTGAGGAACAACGACGGCCGAGTTGTCGGAGCCCGGGCTGCCGTCCTTGACGACGCCGGTCGGAAGACGGGCGAGACGCGTGACTTCCATGCCGACGTCGTCCTTGCCGCAGACGGCAACTCAACCCGGACGGCCGTGTCGCTCGGACTGCCAAAGCGGGACGACCGCCCCATTGGAGTGGCTGTCCGCACGTACTTCACGTCTCCCCGCCATAACGACGACTGGATGGAGGGTTGGCTTGAACTCCCCGGCAAAAGCGGCAAGCCATTGCCGGGCTACGGCTGGGTTTTCGGCGTCGGGGATGGAACATCCAACGTGGGGCTCGGAATCCTGAACTCATCCAGGGAGTTTGGCAAGCTGGACTACAAGCAGGTCCTTCGTGAATGGACCGCCGGCATGCCGACAGAGTGGGGCTTTACACCGGACAACCAGGTAGGGGAGATCCGCGGAGCTGCACTCCCCATGGGCTTCAATCGAACACCCCACTTTGCACCTGGCCTCATGCTGCTCGGTGATGCCGGCGGAATGGTATCCCCTTTCAATGGCGAGGGCATTTCCTATGCCATGGAGTCCGCACGGTATGCGGCTCAGTTCATCGTTGATGCTGAGTCCAGATCCCGTTCCGCAGGCTGGACCAGCAAGGACACGGACGCTCATCTGGCCCGGTATGCCGACTATGTTCGGGACCAATGGGGTTCGCATTTCACACTGGGCCGTATGTTCGCTGCCCTTATCGGCAAGCCAGCGGTGATGAAGCTCGCGCTGCGAACCGGCATGCCTATCCCGTGGCTCATGAAGTTCGTGGTGCGGATGCTGGCCAACCTTGCCGATCCCTCGGCCAAAGGATTCGAGGACCGCGTAATCCGCGTGCTCGAACTTTTGGTTCCAGCCACCTCCAACATGGCGCCTCGTGGCGCCTCCCCACAGGGAAGCCTCGCAGCGCCGCAGGCATCCCTTGCCGAATCCGCGGTTTCCGCAAGTAAACGTTAGGGTTAACCCGTGCCACACTCCGCCGAACATAGCTGGACCCACGCCGGTCACGGACTTCCGGTCTCCGTAGAGCCGGATCTGAACACCACGGCCATTGCTACAGGCCTCCAGCTGCCCGCAGGTTTCGCCGCTATCGCCCGCGACCCCGATCTCGGCCCTGCCATCACAACCAACCTCGCGCGAGTGGAGAAGAAGCTCCGCGAAGCCATTGCGAACTCTGATCCGCTGGCTGACGCAACGTCGCGTCACCTTGTGGAGGCCGGTGGCAAGCGGATCAGGCCCCTGCTGACCTTGCTGTGCGCGCACCTCGGAGACGCCGACCGCCCCGAAGTGGTCCAGGCCGCCGTCGTCGTCGAATTGACGCACTTGGCGACGCTTTACCACGACGACGTTATGGACTCCGCGCCCTTCCGGCGCGGCGCGCCCACGGCCCACGAGGTTTGGGGCAACTCCGTAGCCATCCTCACGGGTGACCTCATCTTCGCCCGTGCATCAATCCTGGTTTCAGAGCTCGGCCCCCGCGCTCTCGGCATCCAGGCCCGTACGTTCGAGCGTCTGTGCCTCGGGCAGCTGCACGAGACTGTGGGCCCGCGTGAAGACGAGGATCCCGTGGCACATTACCTTTCTGTGATTGCGGACAAGACAGGCTCCCTTGTGGCTGCCTCCGGCCAGCTCGGCGCCATCTTTGCCTGTGCTGACCCGGTCTACGAGAACGTCTTGGTGGAGTACGGCGAGAAGGTTGGCGTGGCCTTCCAGTTGGCCGACGACGTTATCGACGTCACAGGAGTCAAGGTCAAGTCCGGCAAGTCGCCGGGCACGGATCTACGGGAGGGTGTGCCCACCCTGCCCGTGTTGCTGCTTCGGAAAGCCGCAGCTGAGGGAGATTCCGCGGCCTCACAAGTCCTGGACCTGGTCGACGGCGACCTCAGCTCAGATGAGGCCTTGGCCGTGGCGGTTGAGGCGCTTCGCAACCACCCGGTGACTGCCGAATCGTGGGTCATCGCCCGCCAATGGGCTCAAGATGCCGTTGCGGCACTCGCGCCTCTGCCGGAAGGCGTGGTCAAGGAGTCGCTGAGCAACTTCGCCTACGCGGTGGTTGACCGCAGCAGCTGAGGTTTGTTGGCCGCGCCCGTTCCCTTTTTGGGGCGGGCGCTTTGCCATCTAAGGGTGTGTTCTGTTGGGGGCGTCGCCCAAAGGCGCCCGTTCCCAATACTGGGGCAGGCGCTTTGCCATTTAAGGGTGCGTTCTGGTGGGGCACGTCGCCCAAAGGCGCCTGTTCCCAATATTGGGGCGGGCGCTTTGCCATTTAAAGGGTGTGTCTGGTGGGGGCGGATCGCCCAAAGCGCCTGTCAAACGGAGTGGCCCCGATCCTTTGCAACGCTACGAGTCATGCGCTGCAACGAATCGGGACCACCTCTCCGTTCGCATCAGATCCACCGGAGGCAATTAGTGGACCCATTGACGAGCTTATGACAAAGCTGTCATATCGGCAACTAACTTGGTCAAAAGATTTTCAGAAAAATGGACAGCCCAATCTCACCACATTTGGCAATTGACGGCCTGATGGTCCCGGCGTGTTGCGAAGACATGCCGGGACAGCTGCGGAAAGTTGGGGGATTCCCCAACCGGGCTGCGGAAAGTGGGATTCCCTAACCGGGCTGCGGAAAGTGGGATTCCCTAACCGGGCTGCGGAAAATGGGGGATTCCCTGACCGGGCTGCGGAAAGTGGGGGATTCCCTAACCGGGCTGCGGAAAATGGGGGATTCCCTAACCGGGCTGCGGAAAGTGGGGGATTCCCCTAACCGGGCTGCGGAAAGTGGGGGATTCCCCTAATCGCCCGGGAAAAGTGGGGATTCCCCTAACCGGCTCCGGGGGAATCGGGCCAGGGTTCTCCACATACGGTCACCCCGAAGGTGTCTGCGACCACCAGGATTGTTGGACTGGCAGTCATGGACATTCGCCAATTCCTTGCCCACGCGGGCACCGTGGCGCGAACTCAGACGCTGAGGCGTGCAGGATTCACTGATCGAAACATCCGAAGCGCCGTGGCGAATGGCGAGATCCGTCGGCTCCGGCATGGCGTGCTCTCGTTGCCGGACTCGCAAGCGGACATGGTAGTTGCTGTCTTGGCCGATGGGCTCCTCTGCTGCGTTTCCGCGGCACCCCACCTGGACCTTTGGCGCCTCGCAGTTCCCGATCGAGTACATCTCTTGTGCAAGCACGGCGCCGAAAGGACTGCCGTGGTCCACAGGGGGAGCGTGTGGCCTCCGGAATCAGGCCGGCCCGTTGCCAGCGTCGCCGACACATTACTCCACGCTTTACGCTGCCAGCCAGCACTTGAGGCCGCTGTCATGGTGGAATCGGCCGTGCGGCAGGGGCGAACCACGCTCGATTACCTCAGGGAGGAAGGGCCATTCGCCCGGCGTTTTGCCGCGACACGCCGCAGGCCGCCGGCAAAGATGGGGAATTTGCGACGCCGGACGCCAAAGGCCAGGCGTCGACACCGCGTCGACACCCCGCCGACGCCCCGCTTCGGAAAGCCTTAGTCCTCGTCGGTGAAGGCCCAGTCCATCATGTCGAAGACGAACTCGGAGAAAGTCCCGTCCTCGCTCTTCCACTGGCCACGGGCGTTATTCCGCCGCCAAACGATGGGATCCGGAATGCTGAGGTCTGCCACACGGAAACCCCACGTGAACTGCTCCTCTTCGTCCTCAAGGAACATCAGGAAGCCCTCGTCATCGACTTCGAGTTCCTCGGGATCCCAGAAGTAGTGGTAGGCCTCCATCAGGTCGTCACACCCACCCACGGCAAGGTAAAACTCACGAAGTACCAGCGGGATTTTGAACTTGTGGTCGGCCAGCGCCTCGTCCAGCTCCTTTTCAGTGAGACCGTCTTCTGGCTGCCAATCATCCTCGAGGTATTTCGGGACAAGCGCGCGGAACTTCTCGAGGAACATGTCAGTCATGCTCCAATCCTAGCTAATCCAAACCCCTCGATTTGCCCGTGGAATCAAGGCCGAAGCGGTGCCAGCCACGGACCGCCAAGGGTGCGTGCCAGCCTCTCCGCCAGGCGGTCACACGGAATACAAATACGAGGACGGCAACCCCCACGGCGGTCCACGCACTGAACGTCCCGCTCACCCAAAGGACAGCTGTCAATCCGGCTCCTAGGAACGCCGGAATCGCGTACAGGTCGCGGGCATTGAACAGCCCTGGAACCTCGTTGGCCGTGATGTCACGCAACAAGCCACCGCCGACCGCCGTCGTCACTCCAAGCAGGACAGCGGCAAAAGGGTTCAGCTCTGCCGAAAGGGCCTTTACGGTACCCGTGATGCAGAACAAAGCCAGCCCGCCGGCGTCGAACAGTGTCAGCAGAGAGGTGAAGCGCTGCACATTGGCGAAAAGGAAATAGACCAGCGCGGCCGCCAATAATGGCGGCAGCACATAAACCGGGTTGGCGAAGGCGGCAGGTGGGCCGGCGTTGATGATGATGTCGCGAATGACTCCGCCGCCCAACGCCACGAGGGACGCCAGGAGGACGGAGCCGACGATGTCGAACTGCTTCCGTGCCGCGAGCAGGGAGCCAGAGACGGCGAAAAAGAATACACCGGCCAAATCCAGCCAGACCAAGGCCACGTCAAAGGCAGTCAAAGAAGGCGCTTCTTTCTTCGCGCAGGGGCGGATGATGCTGGCACAACGTTACGCTAGCTTCCATGAGTAGCCCTGTCTTGATCGCCTGCGCACACGGTACGTCCAACGCCCAGGGGCAGGCAGCAATCCGGCAGGTTCTGGCCGAGATCGCCGAGCTCCGCCCCGGCCTCGAGGTCTTGGAGGCGTACGTCGACGTGCAGGAACCCGAGCTGTCCGGCGTTGTGGCCGGCATGCCGGAGGGGACACCCGCCGTCGTCGTCCCACTGCTTCTCAGCACGGGTTACCACGTCAAGGTTGATATCCCGCGTGCGATCAAAGGCCGCCCCGAAGTCGTGGCCGCGGCCCCGCTTGGGCCGGATCGCCGCCTGGCCGAGCTGCTCGTCAAGCACCTTCGCGCCTCAGGGCTGAAGGACGACGACGGCGTCCTGCTCGCCGCCGCCGGCTCGTCGCTGCCGGATGGTTCTGTGGATTCTGAGGAACAGGCCCGGCAGCTCGCCGAGTTGCTGCCGAACCCCGTCCGGGTCGCCTACGGTGCCAGCGCCCAACCAAACGTGCCCGACGGCGTTGCGGCTTTACGCACGGAACTCGCCGAGGGCGGGGGACAGGGCCGCGTCATTGTGTCCTCGTACCTGCTGGCGACCGGATACTTCCACGACCAGTTGGCCAAGGCAGGCGCGGACATCGTTTCGGACCCGCTGCTGCCGTCTCCGGTGCTCGCAGAGATTGCCCTGGAAAGATACGACGCGGCTCTGGCGAAGCTTTCCTGAACTACCCGAAGGCGGTCCCCACCAATGGTTGGGACCGCCGTCGGGTCTGTTCCTACCGCTGGGCGCTCAGGGTGGCGCTCATAGGCAACAACGGCCGTGGACCCGCGACCAATATCAACAACAAAGTGGTTGGTCATTCCGCTGACAGTGCTGTCCCCATGACGCCGAGGATTCTACAGGGACTTGACAAACTCGCAATGTCAAGCGGGAAACGATGGCTGAGACCACTACCCAAAAACCCAGTCGAAATGCACACGAGACGCCCCGGATCAAGGCCCCTGGGCCCTTCGTGACGAAATGTTTCCCTAGGTGACTTAGCGTTTCCGGACCCTTTGTTGGAGAAATCGGGGCCGCCCTACAGTCGATCTATGACTGATACAGCTCTAGCCGGAGCGTCTGCGGACCAGGCTGCGCCGAAGCGCCCTGCCCGTACCGCCCGTCCTGCCGCCAAGCCCCACGGCCAATGGAAGGTTGACGGCACTACGCCGCTGAACGCCAACGAGACCTGGAAGCAGGAAGACAACGGACTTAACGTCCGGGAGCGTATCGAGTCCATTTACGCCAAGCACGGCTTCGACTCCATCGACGGGACGGACCTGCACGGCCGTTTCCGCTGGTGGGGCCTTTACACCCAGCGCAAGCCCGGGATCGACGGCGGCAAGACCGCCACGCTCGAGCCGCACGAGCTGGAAGACAAATACTTCATGTTGCGCGTCCGCATCGACGGCGGCGCCCTCACCACCGACCAGTTGCGTGTGATCGGTGGCATCTCCACCGAGTTCGCCCGCGACACGGCCGACCTTACCGACCGCCAGAACATCCAGCTCCACTGGATCCGCGTCGAGGATGTCCCGGAGATCTGGCGCCGCCTTGAAGGCGTTGGCTTGTCCACCACCGAGGCCTGCGGTGACGTTCCGCGTGTCATCCTGGGCTCGCCCGTGGCGGGCATCGCCAAGGACGAGATCCTCGACCCGACTCCGCTGATCAAGGAACTCTCCGAGCGCTTCATCGGCGACCCGGAGCTGGCTAACCTGCCCCGCAAGTACAAGTCCGCGATCACTGGCCACCCGTCCCAGGACGTAGTGCACGAGATCAACGACTTCGCTCTGGTGGGCGTTGTCCACCCCGAGCTTGGCGCCGGTTACGACCTGTGGGTCGGCGGCGGCCTGTCCACCAACCCGCGCCTCGCTGAGCGTTTGGGAGTCTTCGTCTCGCCTGACGTTGCCGCAGAGGTTTGGCTGGGAGTCACCAGCATCTTCCGCGACTACGGTTACCGCCGCATGCGTACCAAGGCCCGCCTGAAGTTCCTCCTGAACGACTGGGGTACGGAGAAATTCCGCCAGGTCCTCGAGGATGAATACCTCGGCTTCAAGCTCCCGGACGGCCCCGCGGCCCCCAAGCCGAGCACGCCCGGTGACCACGTGGGCATCCACGAGCAGAAGGACGGCAAGTTCTTCATTGGCGTAACACCCACGGTCGGCCGCGTCTCCGGCTCCACCCTGAGCAAGCTCGCTGACACCCTCGAAGCCCGCGGCTCCTTCCGCCTGCGCACCACGCCGCACCAGAAGCTGGTGGTGCTGGATGTAGCCAAGGAAGAGGTCGAACCGCTGGTTGCCGAGCTGGACGCCCTCGGCCTCTCCGCCAGGCCTTCGCTGTTCAGGCGCGGCACTATCGCCTGCACCGGCATCGAGTTCTGCAAGCTGGCCATCGTGGAAACGAAGGCCACGGCGGCCACGGCTATCGCCGAGCTGGAGACCCGCCTCGCGGACCTCAGCGAGAGCGGCAAGCTGCCGCAGGCCTTGTCGCTGAACATCAACGGCTGCCCCAACTCCTGCGCCCGCATCCAGACGGCGGACATCGGCCTCAAGGGCATGATGCTTCCGACCCCCGGCGGCGACCCGACCCCGGGCTTCCAGGTCCACTTGGGTGGCGGCCTCGCCAACACCGAGCGTGAAGAAGCCGGCTTGGGCCGCACGGTCCGTGGCCTGAAGGTCACTGCCGAGGACCTGCCGGAATACGTGGAACGCGTTGTTCGCCGCTTTGTCGCCGAAGGCGCAGAAGGCCAGACCTTCGCAGAATGGGCACACACCGCTGATGAGGAGGCACTGCAATGACCCCCGTTGCCACCAAGCGCTCCAACGATGAACTGAAGGCCCTGGCCGAGGCCGGAGCAGCCGAGCTCGGCTGGGACGCCCCTGCCCGCGACGTCATCGCCTGGGTTGCCCGGAACTTCGAGCTGCCCTCGGTTGCAGTGGCCTGTTCAATGGCCGACGCCGTCCTGCCGGCTTTGGTCGCGGACCAGCTGCCCGGCGTCGACGTCCTTTTCCTGGAGACCGGCTACCACTTCCCAGAGACGTACGCGACCCGTGATGAAGTCGCTGCGAACCTCCGCGTGAACGTGGTGGACGTCAAGCCTGAGCACACGGTTGCCGAGCAGGACAGCCTGCTGGGCAAGGACCTCTTCGCCCGCGATCCCGGCCGCTGCTGCGCCCTCCGTAAGGTAGAGCCGCTGCACCGGACGTTGGCGGGTTACGAGCTCTGGTTCACCGGCGTCCGCCGCGACGAGGCTCCCACCCGGACCAACACCCCGTTGGTCACCTGGGACGAGAAGAACGGCCTGGTCAAGGTCAACCCCGTGGCCGCCTGGTCCTTTGACCAGCTGGTCCAGTACTCCGAAGACAACATCCTGCCGGTCAACCCACTGCTGGCCCAGGGCTACCCGTCCATCGGCTGCCAGCCTTGCACGCGCAAGGTAGCAGCGGGCGAAGACCCCCGCGCCGGCCGCTGGTCAGGAACCGACAAGACAGAATGCGGGCTACACGTATGAGCACCTACACAACCAACGAGGACACGGAGTTGTCAGTGCTGGAAGAGGACCTTGCTGAGACGTCGGATGCCGCCCATGGAGTGGCATCCAAGGTTCTGGCCGAGGGACCTGACGCGAGCTTGCGAGCGTCGGGAAGGCCACAGCCGCTGTCGGAGCCGCGCGCTGAGCTGATCGAAGATCAGCTGCGCGGCGAAGGGGCGGAGGCGGCATCCGGCGTCTCAACCCCGGAGCGCTTGTCGAGCCTGGACACGCTCGAGTCCGAGGCCATCCACATCATTCGTGAAGTCGTGTCCGAGTTTGAGCGTCCCGCGCTGCTGTTCTCCGGCGGCAAGGACTCTGTGGTGATGCTGCACCTGGCAACCAAGGCCTTCTGGCCGGGCAAGGTTCCCTTCCCGGTCCTGCACGTCGACACGGGCCACAACTTCCCCGAGGTCATTGACTTCCGTGACCGCACTGTGGAGCGCCTCGGCCTGAAGCTCGTGGTGGGCTCCGTCCAGGAGTTCATCGACCGCGGCGAACTTGCCGAGCGTGCCGACGGTACGCGCAACCCGCTGCAGACCGTCCCGCTGCTGGACGCGATCCAGCGGAACAAGTTCGACGCAGTGTTCGGCGGCGGCCGCCGCGACGAAGACAAGGCCCGCGCCAAGGAGCGCATCCTGAGCCTCCGCGACGAGTTCGGCCAGTGGGACCCGCGCAACCAGCGCCCCGAGCTGTGGAACCTGTACAACGGCCGCCACACTGTGGGCCAGCATGTCCGTGCATTCCCCATCAGCAACTGGACCGAGCTGGACGTGTGGCGCTACATCGAGCGCGAAGGTATCGAACTGCCCAGCCTCTACTACGCCCACGAGCGTGAGGTGTTCCAGCGCGACGGTATGTGGCGCGCGGTTGGTGAGGTCTCCCAGCCCAAGCCGCATGAAGATGTCATCACTAAGCTGGTTCGCTACCGGACTGTGGGCGACATGTCCTGCACCGGTGCAGTCGAATCCGACGCTCGCACTGTGGCAGACGTTGTGGTTGAAGTCGCCGCCTCCACCCTGACCGAACGTGGCGCCACCCGCGCAGATGACCGCATCTCCGAGGCAGCCATGGAAGACCGCAAGAAGGACGGTTACTTCTAATGAGCACCGAAACCGCACTCCTGGAAACCGGCCTCCGTGAATCCACCCTTTTCCGCTTCGCAACCGCTGGTTCGGTCGACGACGGCAAGTCGACTTTGGTGGGCCGCCTCCTCCACGACTCCAAGGCCATTCTGGCCGACCAGCTCGACGCCGTGGCCCGCACCTCCGCGGATCGCGGCTTTGGTGGCGAGAAGGGCGGCATCGACCTGGCGCTGCTGACTGACGGCTTGCGCGCCGAGCGCGAGCAGGGCATCACCATCGACGTTGCCTACCGCTACTTCGCCACCGACCGCCGTAGCTTTATCCTGGCGGACTGCCCGGGCCACGTTCAGTACACCAAGAACACCGTGACCGGCGCGTCCACTGCGGACGCCGTCGTCGTACTCATCGACGCCCGCAAGGGTGTCCTTGAGCAGACGCGGCGACACCTGTCCGTGCTGCAGCTGCTTCGTGTGGCGCACGTGATTGTGGCCGTGAACAAGATCGACCTTGTGGACTTCAGCGAGGACGTCTTCCGCGGCATCGAGGCGGACGTGCAGCAGGTAGCCCGCGAGCTGGGCCTGGGTTCGGATGGGATCTCCGACCTCCTGGTCATCCCGGTGTCAGCGCTCGACGGCGACAACGTGGTGGAGCGCTCGGACCGCACCCCCTGGTACACAGGCCCCGCGCTGCTTGAGGTCCTGGAGACCCTCCCGGCGGCCGACGAGCTCGAAAGCCACCTGGAAAGCTTCCGTTTTCCGGTCCAGCTGGTGATTCGTCCGCAGGGCGCCCTGGCACCCGACGCCGTGGCCGGTGGGCTCGACGTCGAGGCGTACCGCGACTACCGCGCCTACGCTGGCCAGATCACTGAGGGTTCGGTCCGCGTCGGCGACAAGGTCACGGTTCTGAGCCCGGGACACGAGCCCCGCACCACCACCGTGAAGGGAATCGACTTCGCTGGCCGCGAGCTCGAGGAAGCCGCGGCGCCGCAGTCAGTGGCGATCCGTCTGGCCGAGGAAATCGACATCGCCCGCGGTGACACGATTGCCGCTGCAGGCACGGTCAGGGAAGCCTCGCAGGACCTTTACGCGGCCCTCTGCTGGCTCTCCCCGAAGCCCCTCCGCGAAGGTGCCAAGGTACTCGTCAAGCACGGAACCCGCACCGTCCAGGCCCTTGTCCGCAGCGTCAGCGGAAAGCTGGACCTGGCCACGTTCAAGCTGGAGCAGGCTTCCGGATTGGAACTGAATGACATCGGACATGCCCAGTTGCGCCTTGCGGCTCCGCTGCCGCTTGAAAACTACCTTCACCACCGCCGCACTGGCGCGTTCCTGGTGATCGATCCCATCGACGGCAACACCTTGGCCGCCGGTCTGGTTAAGGACCACCCTGGCGACCATGAAGACGAACGTTACGTTATCTGACGTTACGGTCCGCAAAGAACCGCAGCGCACCCCTTCTGGCCCGGATTTTCGGGCCGGGAGGTGAGTGTGTTGCGGTTTTTTCATACCCAATGTGACGCAGCATGAACCCGCGTGACCCAGCATTTACGACTTGTTGAACGGCAAATATTCGAGTCCCTATGGTGAAACCCATGACGTCAACGGACCGGTCCTTCCTCTCCCACACGGGGCGATGTAGCAGGGCCTGAACATCAGCCCACCTTCGTCTCCGCATCGCATCTAAGGATCCCCAACCATGGCAAACACCCCTGAGTCTTCGACTCCCGGCACGACTCGCATCGTCGCCGGCGAGAACGACAAACCCAAGCGCAAGCGCGGCATCCAGATCGCCGTCGCCGCCGGCATCGTCCTCCTTCTTGGCGCCGGTGCCGCCGTCGCCTCCGCAGTCTCGGCCAATAACGCAAGCCAGCCCGCCGCCGTCGCCACTGGCACCCCGGCCGCGGAGCTCAAGCTTGGCTACTTCGGCAATGTGACCCACGCACCCGCCCTGGTCGGCGTCAGCAAGGGCATCATCGCCAAGAACCTCGGCGACACCAAGCTCAGCACCCAGGTCTTCAACGCAGGCCCCGCCGCCATCGAAGCCCTGAACGCCGGCGCCATCGACGCCACCTACATCGGCCCGAACCCGGCCATCAACTCCTTCGTCAAGAGCGGCGGCGAGTCGGTAAGCGTCATCGCGGGTGCCGCCGCGGGTGGTGCCCAGCTGGTGGTCAAGCCGGAAATTGCTTCCGCGGCCGACCTCAAGGGCAAGACCCTCGCCAGCCCGCAGCTGGGCGGCACCCAGGACGTGGCGCTGCGCGCCTGGCTGGGCAAGCAGGGCTACAAGACGACGCCCGACGGCGGCGGCGACGTCAAGATCAACCCCACCGAGAACGCCCAGACCTTGAAGCTGTTCCAAGACGGAAAGCTCGACGGCGCGTGGTTGCCTGAGCCATGGGCGTCCCGCCTGGTCCTCGAAGCTGGCGCGAAGGTGCTGGTGGATGAGAAGGACCTGTGGGACAAGGGTGAGTTCACCACCACCATCCTGATCGTCAGCAAGAAGTTCGCCGCCGAGCACCCACAGACGGTGAAGGCTCTGCTCAAGGGCCACGTCGAATCCGTGAAATGGCTGAACTCCGCCCCCGCCGCCGAGAAGGCAAGCACCATCAACGCAGTCCTCAAGGACACCGCGGGCAAGCCGCTGCCAGACAACGTGATCGATCGCTCGCTGAAGAACATCACCTTCTCCGTGGATCCGCTGGCGGGAACCTACAAGAAGCTGCTTCAGGACGGCGTGGACGCCGGCACCACCAAGCCGGCCGACATCAACGGCCTCTTCGACCTCCGCGCACTGAACGAGGTCTCCGACACCAAGACCTCGGCCGCAGGGTTGGGCAAGGAATAAACCAAGCGCAGGCTGCCCCGGGCTAATGGACACGAGGTCCACGCACGGGGCGGCCTGCACACCTGTAATACCGAACATCAACACGAAGGACGGGACCATGCCAGTCGTACTGGAGAACCTGGGCAAGCGCTTCGGCGACGGAGCCCCGGTGCTGGACGACGTCAACGCCACCATCGAGCAGGGCGAGTTCGTTGCGCTGCTTGGTGCGTCCGGCTGCGGCAAATCCACCCTGCTGAACATCCTTGCGGGCCTGGAGGAACCGACGTCGGGCGCTTTGGAGGTCCCGTCCGACGGGGCGGCGTTCATGTTCCAAGACTCTGCCCTGTTCCCGTGGCTCACCGCCCGCGGCAACATCGAGCTGGCCCTCCAACTCGCGGACAAGGGCAAGTCGCTGTCCAAAGCGGCCCGTGCCGCCCGGGCCACGGAGCTGTTGGAACTCGTACACCTTGGCGGAGCCGGTGAGAAGCGGCCACACGAGCTGTCCGGCGGCATGCGCCAGCGCGTTGCCTTGGCCCGCGCCCTCGCCCAGGACCGGCAGCTGCTACTGATGGACGAACCGTTCGCGGCCTTGGACGCCATCACTCGCGACCTGCTCCACGACGAGCTGGAACGGATCTGGAAGGAAACCGGCCGCACCATCGTCTTCGTGACCCACAACGTCCGCGAGGCCGTCCGGCTGGGCCAACGTGTCCTTCTGCTGTCCTCGCGGCCCGGCCGTGTCGTCGCTGAATGGGACGTCACCGAGGAACACCGCACCGACCCGGGCCGCGCTGGGGAGCTCACCGGAACCATTACCCGCCGCCTGCGCGAGGAGATCCGCCGCCATGCCAACTGACCAGGAAACCCGCCCCGCTATCCCGGAACCCGAAGTGACTCCCGAAGATCCATTCCTCGAGTCTGAGACTCGCCACATCACCTCACCTTCCATCAAGGGCAACCCGGACGAACTCCGTGCCCTGGAAGCCGGACTGGACAAGCTCCAGTCCGACGCTGGCCGCAAAGCAGGCATCGACTGGACACGTATCCTGCTGCCCGTCGCGGCCTTGGTGGTGCTGATCCTTGCGTGGCAGATTTACGTCTCGCTCGGCTTCAAGCGCCGCGACCTGGTTCCGGGCCCCCTTGATGTCGCGAACCATGTAGGCCAGCTGTGGGGCGAAGGGAAAATCCAGGAGGCAGTGTGGACCTCGCTGCAGCGCGGGGTCATTGGCTTCCTCATAAGCGTGGTGGTCGCCACGCCGCTCGGCCTGCTCCTGGCGCAGGTTCAGCCGCTCCGGCGGGCCTTCGGCCCACTGATCTCCGGCCTGCAGGTCCTGCCGTCCGTGGCCTGGGTTCCTGCCGCGATCATCTGGTTCGGCCTTACCGACGGCACCGTGTACTTCGTGGTGCTGATGGGCGCCATTCCGTCCATCATCAACGGCCTGATCTCCGGCGTCGACCAGATCCCGCCGCAGTACCGCAGCGTCGGCAAGGTCCTGGGCGCCAACCGCTTCCAGCTGGCCGTGCAGATCATCCTGCCCGCTGCGCTGCCCGGTTACCTCAGCGGCCTCAAGCAGGGTTGGGCCTTCTCCTGGCGATCGCTGATGGCTGCCGAAATCATCGCAGTGGGCGGGACCATCGGCTTCGGCCTCGGCTCGCTCCTTGACCAAGGTCGCGCCCTGTCCGACATGTCCACGGTGATGGCTGCGATCCTGGCCATCCTTTTCGTGGGCATCCTCATCGAGCTGCTGGTCTTCGCGCCTATCGAGCGGCGGCTCCTGCACCGCCGCGGCCTGCTGGCCGGCAGCACGCGCTAGTCACCCACGCACCGTAACGCTAGAGCCCGACGGCGACTCCCGCCGTCGGGCTCTTGCGTCACCTGCGCTTCTGGTTCCCCAGATCGATGGTTCCCTGCGCGGAAGGTGGTTAACCCCATGGGCAGGGAACCTTCGAAACGGCCGCTGGGCTGGCCCCGCCCGCACGCCTGTGACTTGAAAGCCGACCGCGACTTCCGCCGTCGGGCTCTTGCGTCACCTGCGCTTCTGGTTCCCCGATCGATGGTTCGCAGATCGATGGTTCCCTCCGCAGACGATGCTGCGCTCCGTCGAATACACGGGGAACCGTCGAATGCTCAGCGAACCATAGAATCGCCAGCTCCCGTGCAGGCCTTGTGGCCCTGGGGAATGCCAGGCGCGCGCCCGTGGTTGACGGGGGAGTGAAACGCATCGGATTCCTTTCCTTCGGACACTGGGGTCCCGTCCAGGGCTCCCTAACCCCTTCGGCCCGCGACTCCCTCCTGCAAGGCATCGAATTGGCCGAGGCCGCCGAGGAAATCGGCATTGACGGCGCCTTCTTCCGTGTGCACCACTTCGCCCGCCAGCAGGCCTCCCCTTTCCCGCTTCTCGCAGCAATCGCGGCACGGACCAAGAGGATCGAGATGGGCACAGCCGTTATAGATATGCGTTATGAAAATCCTCTCTACATGGCAGAAGAAGCCGCTGCCACAGACCTGATCAGCGGCGGACGGCTGCAGCTCGGAATCAGCCGGGGGTCGCCGGAGCCCGCACTCAACGGGGCCGCAGCATTTGGTTACGAACCCGCCGAGGGGGAGGACGCGGCCGCCATGGCCCGACGCCACGCAAAGGTCTTCCGGCACGCCATCGCCGGCCATGGGGTTGCGGAGGCCGACCCGCGCTACGTGGGCGGCGGGCGGGGCCTCCTACCCATCCAGCCGACGTCGCCAGGCCTGCCGCAGCGGATCTGGTGGGGTGCCGGTACCCGCAAGACCGCAGTGTGGGCGGCAGAGCAGGGCATGAACCTGATGAGCTCCACGCTGCTCACCGAGGACACGGGCGTCCCCTTCGACCAGCTGCAGGCCGAACAGATCAGTATGTTCCGCGAGGCGTGGAACGCCGCAGGACACGGTTTTGAGCCCCGAGTCTCCGTAAGCAGGAGCATCCTGCCCATCGTGGACGAAGAAGACCGGCACTACTTTGGCCTCCGCGCCCAAGCGGACAGCAAGGACCAAGTAGGAATCCTTGACGGTGCCATGTCCCGCTTCGGCAAGAGCTACATCGGCGAACCGGACCGAATCGCCGAGGACCTCGCAAAGGACCAGGCGGTGCAGGCCGCGGACACAGTATTGATTACGGTTCCGAACCAGTTGGGTGTGGACTACAACGCAAGACTCCTGGCCAATATCGCCCAATACGTGGCTCCGGCGATCGGCTGGCAGGCAAAGCAATGATGAACGGAATGTGACGCCCCGTTACCTACCGTGACCTGTTGTGTCTGGACCTTTGAAGCACATTACGGGCCAGCCCTACAGTTTTTTCATGGCAATTCAGGACATCTACCCCACGGGACTGCGCCTGCTCGGCCGTGCCGTGCTGGTGGTTGGCGGCGGCCGCGTTGCGTTGCGCCGCGCCAAAGGGCTGCTCGACGCCGGCGGCAAGGTCACCGTCGTCGCCCCTTATGCCTGTGCCGACCTGCGTGAATTGGCCGACGCCGGCCTGCTGGTCTGGAAGAAGCGCCGCTACTCGTCGACGGACTTGGACGGCGTATGGTTCGTCCAGACGGCCACCGGCCACGCCGACGTCGACACCGCCGTTTCCGCCGACGCAGACGAACGCCGAATTTGGTGCGTCAACGCCTCCGATCACGAATCCTCTGCTGCCTGGACACCCGCCGTCGCGCAGGTGGACGACGTCAAGATCGCGGTCAACGCAGGGGGAGACCCGCGCAGGGCAATGGCCCGGCGCGACGCCGTTGCCACCGCCCTCGAAGCGGGCGACCTGCCGCTGCGCCGCCGTCGTGCGGCCGCCGTCGGAAGCGTCGCCCTGGTGGGTGGCGGACCGTCCGACGCCGGCCTCATCACCGTTCGCGGCCGGCGCCTGCTGGGCCAAGCCGACGTCGTAGTTGCCGACCGCCTGGGCCCCCGCACCCTGCTCAACGAACTCGCCCCCGACGTCCGCGTGATTGAAGTGGGCAAAACGCCGGGCCACCACCCCGTCCCCCAGTCCGAGATCAATCGCATCCTGGTGGATGAAGCGCGCGCCGGAAACCGCGTGGTCCGCCTCAAAGGCGGGGACCCCTACGTGTTGGGCCGTGGCGGCGAAGAAGCAGAGTACTGCCGCCTGCACGCCGTCGACGTTGAAGTTGTCCCCGGCGTCACGTCGGCCATCTCGGTTCCAGCCGCCGCTGGAATCCCCGTTACCCACAGGGGCCTCGCCAAGGGCTTCAGCGTGGTGACCGGGCACGAGGAACTTTCCGAGATTCCGGCGCGGCCGGACCACACTGTTGTTCTCCTGATGGGCGTCAACCGACTTCGCGATTCCGTTGGTGCTTTGGCGCAGGCGGGAATGCCCATAGACACGCCGGTGGGTATCGTGGAGAACGGGTATCTGCCGCAGCAGCGCGTGACTATCGGCACCCTGGAGACCATCGCCGCGCAGGCGGAGGCAGTGGGAGTCGCCAACCCCGCCGTGATTGTGATCGGTGATGTTGTGCGCGTGAGCCCCTATGCCCCTGAACATTTCAAGACGTCCGATTACAGCACCACAACCCCCAACAAGCCCCGAGTAGCCAGCTAACGAGAAGGAACACAGCCGTGTCATCAAGCACCACCGTAGGATCCGCCGAGCGCCCGTTGCGTGTGGCCGTTGTCGGCTCCGGCCCTGCCGGCGTGTACGCCGCCGACATCCTGACCAAGAGCGAAGCCGTCAAGAGCGGTGAATTGAACGTCAGCATCGACCTCTTCGACCGCTACCCGGCGCCATACGGCCTGATCCGCTACGGCGTTGCTCCGGACCACCCCCGTATTAAGGGCATCGTGAACGCCCTGCACAAGGTGCTGGACCGCGGCGACATCCGCTTCTTCGGAAACGTTGACTACGGCACGGACCTCTCCATCGACGACCTCCGCACGCACTATGACGCCGTCATCTTCGCAACCGGCGCCATCAAGGACGCGGACCTGAACATCCCGGGCATCGAGCTGGACGGTTCCTTCGGTGGCGCTGACTTCGTATCCTGGTACGACGGCCACCCCGATGTTTCACGTGAATGGCCGCTGGAGGCCAAGGAAATCGCCGTGCTCGGCAACGGCAACGTGGCGCTGGACGTGGCCCGTGTCCTGTCCAAGCACGCCGACGACCTGCTGGTCACCGAAATCCCGGACAACGTCTACGCAGGCCTCAAGGCTTCCCCCGTCACTGACGTGCACGTCTTCGGCCGCCGCGGGCCTGCGCAGGTGAAGTTCACCCCGCTGGAGCTACGCGAGCTGTCCCACTCCAAGGACGTGGACATCATCCTCTACGCCGAGGACTTCGAGTTCGACGAAGAGTCCGACCGCCAGATCCAGACCAACAACCAGACCAAGACGATGGTGGGTACGCTCACCAACTGGATCGCTGAGCAGCCCGAGGATCTGTCAGAGCTGAAGGCTTCCCGCCGCCTGCACCTGCACTTCCTGCACAACCCGGTGGAGGTTTACGACGACGCCGAGAACCCGGGCAAGGTTTCCGGCATCAAGTTCGAGCGCACCGAACTCGACGGCACCGGAAACGTCCGCGGCACCGGCGAATTCATCGACTACCCGGTACAGGCCGTCTACCGCGCAATCGGCTACTTCGGTTCCGCCCTCCCGGACGTTGAGTTCGACCACAAGAAGGGCGTCATTACCAACGACGGCGGCCGCGTCCTGGACGCCGACGGCCAGCACGTGCCGGGCCTTTACGCCACTGGCTGGATCAAGCGCGGACCGGTTGGCCTGATCGGTCACACCAAGGGCGACGCCTTGGAGACTGTCACCTTCCTGCTGGAAGACCGCGAGAACCTACCGTTTGCTTCGGTTCCTGCGGCGGATGCCGTCGTCGAGCTCCTTGACTCGCGCGGCGTGAAGTTCACCACCTGGGAAGGCTGGCTGGCCCTGGACGCCCATGAGCTTGCCCTCGGTGCCGCCGCCTCGGAGGCTGGTACATCGCACGGAGTTGAGGTCCAGCGCGAACGCGTCAAGGTTGTACCGCGTGAGGACATGGTTTCCATTTCCCGCGACGGAGTGGCCGCGCAGGTCTAGCGCGTCCGGCCGGAACGGGTCCCTCACTTCTCACTTGGCGAGATGGCATTTAATGGCAATGTTCGACGGATTAATTGCCATTAAATGCAATCTCGCGCGATTACACAGGGCTTCTCAGCCGTTCATGGGGCCCTCGGCATGCAGCTTCCACGCGTTGGCTCCCTCCACGTGCACGGTGCAGCGGACAACAAGTGTGTTCGGCGCGGTATCGAGATCCACCAGCATTTCGCCTTTGCGGATCACGGCGAAGGATTCAGTTCCTGGCTCCACCTTGACGGCGTACCGGGCAGCCTGTTGCCTGGCATTGTTGAGGGCTTTTTCCTCCAGTGACTGCAGGTAGCCGAGTTCGTCTTCCCGGGAGAGGTCCCCGAACGCCCATCCAAACAATGTTCCAGCTGCGCTCATGCTTCGACTTTACGCGGCACCGAGCTACGGCATGCAGCATGACGGGCGGCGCGGCGCGGTCAGCGTGTTAACAGGAGCCTCACCGGGACCCGGACAGCCGTTCGCATTCTTCCCACAGACGCTTGCGGGCCCCGGGATCCGATCCCATCCCCGGCGTCGGTAGTTCCTTGCGGGCGGACCAGAGCCTTCCGGAAACCGCCGCTGTCTCGGGCGAAGTGGCCAGCCAAACCGGAGTGTCGGCGGCGTCGTCGGTGGATTTGCCGAACGTATTGGTGATCCAACGGAAGGGCCCGCCGACGTCGTTGAGGAGGGCCGTATTCTTGACCAGCCCCGGGTGCACTGCGTTGACCACCACGCCCGTCCCGCGTAATTGTTCGGCGAACTCCTGGGTGAGGAGGACACGGGCAAGCATCGTTGGGGGAGTGGATCGCATGGTGCTGTATTTGCCCGTCGCGGTTTGAAGGTCGTCGAAGTCTATTTTTGTGGTGAAAGGGCCATTCCCGTAGCGGGACGCGATATTGACCACCCGCGCGGTTCCCGCATCAGCGGCGGCGCGTTTTAAGGCGTCCAGGAGCAGCTTTGTTAGCAGGAAGTAGCCCATAACGTTGGTGGCGAATGTGAGTTCGAGTCCGTCGGCTGTCACGTGACGTGCCTTGCGAAACACACCGGCTGCGTTGACCAGCACGTCGAGCTGTTCGTGGCGGGACAGGAACTCCAGCGCTGCCGAGCGGATGGACGCCTGGGACGAGAGATCGCAGGCAAGCGGCTCGAGTTTGGCGTCCGGCACGGCTTCACTGATGTCCCGGACAGCCTCTTCGGCCCGCGCTTTGGAACGTCCAACCACTACCACCGTTGCGCCCTCACGAGCCAAGGCTTTGGCGATCGCTTTTCCAAGGCCGCCTGCCGCTCCGGTCACGAGGGCTATCCGTCCATCCATCGAGGGCATCGCTGATCGTCTCCTGGCATCCCGGGCTGCACGGTTGCGTGACCCGCCTGCACTGAACTATAAGTTCCAGGGCTTCGCTCGCAAGGGGTCCTGGAGTCTAAGTGCAGGAATTGAGGTTCCGCGTCACGGATGCAACCGCGGCTTCTGCCTCCCGCGTTTCGATGGCGTCCACAAGCTCCTCATGCCCTGCAGCGGGAATGCCCTCAAATCCGCTCCGATGCCGCTGCTGGAGCAGGTCTTCGTGGAAGACTCCGCTGAAGGAGCGGTAAAGCTCATGGAGCAACGGATTGCCCGAAGCGCGGGCGACCAGTTCGTGAAAGTCCCAATCGGCCAGCGCCCACGTCTCGTAATCACCCGTACGCCAGGCATCAACACGCTGGCCAAGGAGTCGCCTCATCTCGGCGATGCTTTCGGCGTCCGCGTTGGCCGAGGCGAGCCGCGCGGCCTGGGTGTCGAGGGCAAGCCTGACCTGCAGGAGATGCTCGGACGTGTATTGCGTGAACGCCTTGCGGGCCGTCCCGGAGAGTTCGCTGACAGCGCGCACATAGGTCCCGTCACCTCTGCGCACCTCCAGCATGCCGCTATGGGCCAGGGCCTTGATGGCTTCACGAAGGGTGCCGCGGGAGACACCCAATGTGGCCATGAGTTCGGGTTCGGCAGGGATTCGTTCCTGAAGCGCCCATTCCCCGGACCTGATCATGTCACGGAGTTTGGCTGTGACCTCATCGGCGAGGACGGGACGGGAGGAAGGTGCCAGGGTCACTTTGTGCTCCTTGATGTAGCGGCGGAACGGGTGCCGATGGTGGTTCGGGGAGCGGGCGCGATGCCGGCAACCACGTGCCCAACAACCACTTGGACCAGCGCAACCGCCAGCAGCAACCCTAGTGGGAGGATCCAGTGGCCTGTGGCACTGTGAAGCAGCCCCATGCCGAACGGTCCCGCCGTCGCCAGCAGGTAACCCACCGATTGGGCGAGCGTTGAGAGGGCGGTGGTTTCCGCCGTCGAGCTTCCGCTGCGGCTGATCATCACCATGATGAGCGGGAAGATGCCCAAGCCAAAACCGATAAAGACGCCGGACACGGCGGCCAACCCGATGGGCAGTACCAGCAGGGCGGCAAGACCGACAACCATGGTGAGCGTTGCAAGGTAGAAGGCCAGGCGCAGCCGGGACTGCCTGGAGCCGATGGCGATCAGGATACTTCCGGCAGGGACGGATACCAGTTGCATCAGGCCAAATTGGAGGCCGCTGTCCGAGGCGCTGAGTCCTTGGTCGGTGAGGATGTAGGCGAACCAGCTCATCACCGCATAAGCCAAAAGCGCCTGCAGGGTGAAGGCGGCCGTCAGCAGTGCTCCCTTCCGTGTCCGCAGCAGCGGCCAGGGCGACACGTGCTGAGCGGTCCCGGACTTCGACTGCCGGCCGCGCCGCAGCAGCGGCAGGAAAGCCACCATGCCGACGACGGCAAAGAGTCCCAGCGAAGCGATACCGAGCGACGGCGAACCGAGCTGCTGCGCCAGGGGTACCATCGCGACGGAGGACGCCGTGGCCCCGGTAGTCATGCTGAATGTGTACAGGGCCGTCATCAGCGAGGTCTTGTCCGGGAAGTGTTGCCGAATGAGGGCTGGAAGCGCAACGTTGCATACGGCCAGCCCGGACATTCCGATCACTGTGCCAATAACCAGCATGCCCGTGGACGGGACGCCGCGGATCAACAAACCGCCCGCGAGCAGCGCCAAGGACAGCATGATGGCCTTCTCGACGCCGATTCGCCGGGTCAGCCAGGCCGTGGCGGAACCCGCGACGGCGAAGCAGATCGTCGGAATAGACGGCAGGAACGATGCCACAACGGGTCCGTAGCCGAGCACAGCCTGCAGATCGTGGAATAGCGTGGACGCCCCGGCGATGCCTGCGCGGAGATTGAGGCCGATCAGGACAATCGCAAGGATCCCCATAACGACGGCGGAACGAGCCTGGGTCGCGGAAGTGGCCGTCGGTGCCGCGGCTGAAAGCCCGACGGCGGTGCCCGCCGTACTGGGGGAGGCGGCCGGGGTGGCGCTCGCAGACTTGGGGACGGCAAACTTGGCGGCAGGCTGGGGAGATGCGTGTGTTCCGGAGTGTGCCGTCGTCGAAGTTGCCATGTCTTAAAGGTTAGACGTTAGACGTTTGATGTTTCCAGCTTTGTGATGAACTTCTCCTTCCAGGCTGCAAGCTCGCGAGTTTGCATTTAATGGCAATAATCCGCACCGACATCGTCCTTAAATGCCATCTCGCGCAAGGGGAGGGGCGCATAGAAGCGGTCGGCCTAGCGGGGGTGGCGGGAGCCCAGTCGCTGGACGGCCAGGGCAAGCCACAGTTGCACGCGGTCCGGAGTTTGCGAAGGATCGTAGCCCGTGAGTTCGGTGATCTGGGCCAGCCTGTAGCGGACCGTATTGCGGTGCAACGTCAGGGCATCGGCCACCGCCGCCACCGAACCATTGTTATTCAAGTAGCTTTCCAAGGTGGCCACCAGTTCGGAGCCGTGCGCGGCGTCGAATTTTCGCAGCGGCGTGAGCGCTTCACTGGCCATATCTGCAAGGGGAACATCCTCGCTGGCCAGCAGCAGGGACGTCAGGCTCAGCCGCTCAGGCTCGTTGACCGGCAGCCCGTGCGCGGCGGCGTCCCGGGCCTCGAAGTAGCTCCAGCGGAGGCCGTTGGGCTTGGTGTACGCGCCACCGATTCCGATGACGGCGTGGATACCGGCCTCCAACAAGTGTTCGCTGAAGTCTTTCGCCAAGGCGGAGGCCGAACTGCCGTCGTCGTTGACTACAGTAATGAGGTCCTTCCCGACGACGGCGGACACCGCCCCGTCCAGCGACTGCGGCAGGGACGTCGCGGCCAATTGCTTGTGATGGGCGGTGGACTCAGCCAAAAGCACAACGTTCTTCCGAGTGCTGTTGACACCCACGCCAGCCAAGCGGCGCTGCGCCTCGGTGGTTTCAAGGGCGCCGTGGATGACGTCTTCAAGAACCTGGCCGGCAAGGGCGCGCTGGGCATGGCGTTGCTTCACCATGTTGTTGAGCTCCACGCTGATGAGGTTTTGTGCGTAGCTGATGATGCCTGTATCGCCGAATGGATGCCGGACCCACAGCGTGCAGGCGTCCCGCCTGCCGGTGGGGATAGGGTAGGAAGCCCAATCGGAGGCGGTTGGCGCCGGGTTTCCGCGAACACTGTTGTACAACTGGGCGGAAAACTGGGTCAACACGATATCCGTCCGCAGCATGCTGCCAAGTTGCCTGAGAAGTTCATCGAGTCCGCCGCCCGTCAGGAGGGCTCGGGCCAGGATCTGGTGACCGGCCAGGAGTCGCTCCAGCTTGGAGTAATGGTCAGCTGACTGGGAATCGGCCACCAGCTTGCCAATGGCGATGAACGGTGTTTCGTACGGCACTTCAACGATGGGCAGGCCCCAGCGGTTGGCTTCGGCGAGCAACGCTTGTGGGACGGCCTCGTGCGTCAGGCCGGTGCCGAAACCGATTCCGACGGCGCCGGCACGCTTTACCTGCCGGGCGAAACGCCGCTGGTCGGCGGCGCTTTTGAGGCGAAGGCCCGTGGTAAGGACCAGCTCACCGCCGTTGAGGAAACGTTGCGGGTCTTCCAGTTCCGTGACTGCCACCCAGTTGATGTCCTCGTGCCAGGTTGTGTCGGCCTGCCCTGCTTTCCTCAGCCGGAGGGACTGGACATCGACGAGGGAGGCGAGGGACATGGCCATGGAATTCAGGATATCGCGGCGCTGGTCAACCGCACTAAAGCAGCCCGTCCTCGGTGTGCAGCTGACTATTCCCTGAGTGTGACGCCTGGCATAGGCTCGGATCAGCCATAGCGCAGGGATTTCAGACACATGAAAGTGGGTTGTACACCGTGGTTCAGACCTTGCAGAACTTCATCAACGGCGAATTTGTTACGCCGACGGGCACGACGCTGCTGGACATCGTCAACCCCGTCAACGGCGAAGTCGTCGCCAAGTCTCCGGTGTCCGCCGAAGCCGACGTCGACGCCGCCATGGAGGCCGCCCGGGATGCGTTTAAGGAGTGGAAGCACACCACTCCAGGCCAGCGCCAGCTGATGCTCCTGAAGCTCGCCGACGCCATCGAGGCCAACAGCGACGAGCTGGTGGAAGCCCAGCACCGCAACACCGGCCAGGTCCGCTCGCTCATCGCCTCCGAGGAAGTTGCCGCGGGCGCCGACCAGCTGCGCTTCTTCGCCGGAGCCGCCCGCATCATGGAGGGCAAGTCAGCCGGTGAATACTTCGCCGGCCACACCTCTTACGTCCGCCGCGAACCGATCGGCGTGGTGGCCCAGGTCGCCCCGTGGAACTACCCGTTCCTGATGGCCATCTGGAAGATCGGCCCCGCGCTCGCAGCCGGAAACACCGTGGTCCTCAAGCCCTCGGACACCACCCCCGAGTCCACGCTTGTGCTGGCAAAGCTGTCCAAGGACATCCTGCCCGCCGGCGTCCTCAACGTCGTTCTCGGCACCGGCGAGACCGGTGCGCTGATGGTCGACCACAAGATTCCGGGCCTGGTGTCCATCACGGGTTCGGTGCGTGCCGGCGTTGCTGTTGCCAGCGGCGCCGCAAAGGGCCTCAAGCGCGCCCATCTGGAACTCGGCGGCAAGGCTCCGGCCATTGTCTTCAAGGACGCGGACATCAAGAAGAGCGCCTCCGCCATCGCAGAATTTGCGTTCTTCAACGCCGGACAGGACTGCACGGCGATCACCCGTGTGCTGGTTGAGGACTCTGTGCACGACGATGTGGTGGCGGCCCTCGTGGAACACACCAAGACCCTGCACACCGGCTCGCAGAACGACGAAGACAACTATTACGGCCCGCTGAACAACGTCAACCACTTCAACGCCGTGACGTCCGTCGTGGACCACCTCCCGGCCCACTGCAGGATCGAGACCGGCGGCCACCGGGCAGGGGAAAAGGGCTTCTTCTTCGAGCCGACCATCATCACCGGCGCCCGGCAGGACGATGACGTGGTCCAGAAGGAGACCTTCGGTCCCGTCATCACCGTCCAGAAGTTCTCCTCCGAGAACGAGGCCGTGGAACTGGCCAATGGGGTGGAATACGCCCTCGCGTCCAGTGTCTGGACCACGGACCACGGTACGGCCATGCGCATGAGCCGCGACCTGGACTTCGGTGCAGTTTGGATCAACACACACATTCTGCTCACGGCCGAAATGCCGCACGGCGGATTCAAGCAGTCCGGTTACGGCAAGGACCTCTCCATGTACGGCGTGGAGGACTACACCCGTATCAAGCACGTGATGTCGGCGCTTGACGCCTGATACCGCCGCCTGACACCCGCACGCCAAGCAACGAACTCATCAGCAAGAAAGACCGTCAAATGACAGCAACCGCACACGAAATCAGCCACCGCCTGGAGCAGAAGCGCGACGTCAGCGCCGGCTTCCCGGGCCCCAAGTCCCAGGACCTTGCCAACCGGCGTGCCGCCGTCGTGGCTGCCGGCGTCGCCTCGGGCGTCCCGGTCTATGTTGAAGACGCCGACGGCGGCATCATCCGCGACGTCGACGGCAACTCGTTCATCGACCTCGGGTCCGGCATCGCGGTCACCAGCGTTGGCGCCTCCGATCCCGCTGTCGTTGCCGCCGTCAAGGACGCCGTCGAACACTTCACCCACACCTGCTTTATGGTGACGCCGTACGAGGGCTATGTCGCCGTCGCCGAGCAGCTCAACCGCCTCACGCCGGGTGACCACGCCAAGCGCACGGTGCTGTTCAACTCCGGCGCGGAGGCAGTTGAGAACGCTGTCAAGGTGGCCCGCCTTGCCACGGGCCGGGACGCCGTCGTCGCTTTTGACCATGCTTACCACGGCCGGACCAACCTGACCATGGCGCTGACAGCCAAAGCCATGCCGTACAAGACCAATTTCGGCCCGTTCGCGCCCGAGGTCTACCGCATGCCCATGAGCTACCCGTTCCGCGAGGAGAACCCGGAGATCACGGGGGCTGAGGCTGCCAAGCGTGCCATCACCATGATCGAGAAGCAGATCGGCGGCGACCAGGTTGCTGCGATCATCATCGAACCCATCCAGGGTGAGGGTGGCTTCATCGTCCCGGCTGAAGGCTTCCTGCCGGCGCTGTCCGCGTGGGCCAAGGAGAAGGGCATCGTCTTCATCGCGGACGAGGTCCAGTCCGGATTCTGCCGCACTGGCGAATGGTTCGCCGTGAACCACGAGGGCGTAGTGCCGGACATCATCACCATGGCCAAAGGCATTGCGGGCGGCATGCCGCTTTCCGCTATCACCGGCCGCGCGGACCTGCTCGACGCCGTTCACCCGGGCGGCTTGGGCGGCACCTACGGCGGCAACCCGGTTGCGTGTGCAGCGGCGCTTGCGGCGATCAACACCATGGAGGAGCACGACCTCAACGGCCGTGCACGCCGCATTGAGGAGATCGCCCTGGGCAAGCTCCGCCAGCTCCAGGCCGAGACCGATGTTGTGGGTGATGTCCGCGGACGCGGTGCCATGCTGGCCATCGAACTGGTCCAGCCCGGTAGCAAGGAACCCAACGCGGAGCTGACGAAGGCCGTTGCCGCGGCCTGCCTGAAGGAAGGCGTCATCATCCTCACCTGCGGCACGTATGGAAACGTCATCCGCCTGCTGCCGCCGCTGGTCATCGGCGACGAACTGCTGGTTGACGGCCTGGAAGTCCTCGCTGCCGCCATCAAGGCGAACGCATAAGGCCGAAGCCTACAAGTACATACCTCCCGCAAAGGGGCGCAGCTTCATCGCTGCGCCCCTTTCCGTTCCTCCCCGCGAGATGGCACTTAATACCAATAAATCTCAAGAACATTGGCATTTTCTGCCATCTCGCGCGGGGGAGAAGGGGTACCGCAATGCTGACATTGACTATGATCCGGCCCACATTCTAAAATGTTTTACATGCGAACTTTGGTTCGCGATACGAACAAAAACTTAGAAGGGCCAGCTCAATGACGAAGCTCCCAGCGATCTCCGATCCGGACATCACCACCGTTGCAGAACAGGAACGTCGGCTGCGCCGTGCCAAGAAGGCCGCATTGGCTGCATTCCTCGGCGGTGCGCTTGAGTACTACGACTTCTTCGTCTATGCGACGGCAGCGTCGCTCATTTTCTCGAAGATCTTCTTCCCGTCCGGCGACGCCACGATCTCGCTGATTGCCTCCTTCGCGACCTTCGGCGTCGCATATGTTGCCCGGCCGTTCGGTGCCATTGTATTTGGGCACCTTGGCGACCGGATCGGCCGTAAGAACACCCTCGTCATGACGCTGGTCCTGATGGGTGCGGCCACATTCCTCATCGGCGTGCTCCCGGACTTCAACGCCGTTGGCTACCTCGCCCCGATCCTGCTGGTGGTGCTGCGCCTGATGCAGGGCCTGTCTGCAGGCGCTGAAACGGCAGGCGCCTCCGCGCTGACCATGGAGGAGTCTCCGATTGGACGTCGCGGCTTCTTCCCGTCCTTTGCCATGAGCGGCATCTCCGCAGGCATCGTCCTGGCCTCGCTGGTGTTCCTTCCCGTTGCTTCCATGAGCGACGCCGACAGGCTCTCCTGGGGTTGGCGCATCCCGTTCTGGTCCTCGCTGCTGGTGCTGGTTGTGGCCTACCTGGTCCGGCGGTCCCTTGAGGAGCCCGAGGTCTTCGAGGAGAAGGCCCAGCATAAGGACCTCGTGAAGCTGCCCTTTATGGACATGCTCAAGACCCACCCCGCGCAGTTCATCCAGGTCGCCCTGATGTCCTTTGAGACGGTCACCAATACCTTCATGCAGTCCTTCGGTCTGGCTTACGCAGTGTCCGTGGGCATCCCCGCCCAGACCATGCTCTGGGTGAGCATCCTGGGCAACGTCATCGCCATCGCCTCCCAGCCGTTCTTCGCGTTCCTCTCTGACAAGTTCGGCCGCAAGCCGGTATTCATCGCCGGTGTGAGTGGCTCCACGGCGCTCATCTTCGTGTACTTCTGGGCCATCTCCACCGCGAACATCCCGTTGGTGTTCGTCGTCAGCACCCTCATCACCGCAGGCACGTACTCGATGTCCAACGCCATCTACCCGGCCTGGTTCGCGGAACTGTTCAATGTGCGCGTCCGCTACTCCGGCATGGCGATCGGCCTGCAGATCGGTATCCTCTGTGCCGGCTTCACCCCGCTGCTCGGTACGGCACTTGTAGGTGGCGTTGCAGCCAACTGGGGTCCGGCAGCGTGGATTGTGGCAGGTTCAACTGTGCTGGCAGTAATCGGTGCCGTCTGGGCCCGCGAAACGCACAAAACGCCCATCCACGAACTGGGCAACCCGGTCCACGGTTCCAAGTAGTCCCGGCAATGGCGGCTTGGTGCACCCAAGCCGCCTCCCGCCGTCGGACGCTGCTTGTTTCGTCCCTACCCCGCTGCTGCCCAACAGCAGAACAGCGGGGCAGGGACGTTTCTTGTTGTTCAGGCTAACGGCAGATTCCATCAGGCCCGACGGCGGCGGGTCGCCTTAGTCCGTCAGGCCGAGCGGGTCAGGCGGCGCGGGTTCCTGCCCGCAGCGCAGCGCGTCGGGTACGGGAGTTCTTCCGGGCCGCGGCTAGCATGTCCACGGTGAGCACCGCCAGGGCAAGCCACACGATTCCGAAGCCGATCCAGCGGTCCAGCGGCATGATCTCGTGCATGACGGTCACAGCCACGACGAACTGGAGAACCGGTGCAAAGTACTGCAGGAGCCCGATGGTGGTAAGCGGCAACCGTCGGGCGGAGGCACCAAAGAACAACAGTGGCACAGCAGTGATGATGCCGGACGCTGCCATGAGCCAGAAGTGTCCCGGGCCCTGGGTTGCCAGCGTAGCGGCGCCGCTGACGGCCAGCAGGACCATGACGGCACCGGCGAACGGGGCCAGCACGATGGTTTCTACTGTGAGGCTTGTGACGGCGTCGGCCTTGGGCCCCACCCGCTTCTTGACGAAGCCGTACAGGCCAAAGCTGATGGCGAGTGTCAGCGCTATCCAAGGCAGCTTTCCGTAGGACACCGTCAACACGCCCACGGCGGCCACACCGATTCCGACGGCGGCCCACTGCAACGGGCGCAGTGATTCCTTGAGGACAAACACCCCCAAGAGGACCGAGACCAGTGGGTTGATGAAGTAGCCGAGGGCGGCCTCAACGGCTTGGCCGGTGGTGACGGCGTAGGTGTAGGTGAGCCAGTTGACGGCGATCAGGGCAGCCGCGATCGCCAAACTGACGAAGACCGAGCGGCTCCGCAAGGCGTTCCACAGCGTTGTCCAAGCACGCGTGATTGTGATGAGCAGGGCGCAGAACACCAGGGAGAATACCACCCGGTTTGCCACGATTTCCACCGCGCCCGCTGGCTGCAGGGACAGGAAGTACAAGGGCAACAGGCCCCACAGTCCATAAGCCCCGATGCCAAAGAGGATCCCTGCGGTGGTGTCGCTCGCCTTTCGGCTTGTTGGCTGCGTGCCCCCATAACTGTCGGCTACCGGATTGGTGCCTCCTGCCGTGCCCCTGCTTCCGGCTGCGTCGGCCGCTTGGACATCGTTTGCTGAGACAGAGCTATCAGGAGTGGGCACAACGTCAACAACACCATTCACGCTGCGTGTATTCCGGGATTGCCACGGCAAAGCGGGTGTGAGGCTCGCCATGATGCGGCCTCACGCGCCGCGTGCGAACTAGAATTGGAAACTGCGCGCCCTGTCCCGACGGGCGGATCCCAGTTCCAGAAGGGCTCATGGTGTCCAACTCAGCTGAATCAACCTCCCAGCGTCCGCTTCGTGTTGCCATTGTTGGCGCCGGCCCCGCGGGTGTCTACGCCGCCGATATCCTCACGAAATCCAGTGAGGTCAAAGACGGTGACCTGGAGGTCAGCATCGACCTTTTCGAGGCGTACCCGGCACCCTACGGGCTCATTCGATATGGCGTGGCTCCGGACCATCCGCGGATCAAGGGAATCGTGAATGCCCTTCACAAGGTCCTGGACCGCGGTGACATCCGCTTCCTGGGCAATGTGACGTATGGCCGGGACCTGACGCTGCACGATTTCCGGCACTTCTACGACGCGGTGATCTTCTCCACGGGTGCCATCAAGGATGCGGACCTGGACATTCCCGGCATCGAGCTGCAGGGCTCCTTCGGCGGGGCAGATTTTGTGTCCTGGTACGACGGGCACCCGGACGTTCCGCGCGAATGGCCGCTGGAAGCCAAGGAAATCGCCGTGATCGGCAACGGCAATGTGGCTCTGGACGTGGCGCGTATGCTGTCCAAGCACGCCGATGAACTCCTGGTCACCGAGATTCCGGACAATGTGTACCAGGGCCTGAAGAGTTCGCCCGTCACTGACGTCCACGTGTTCGGACGCCGCGGACCGGCCCAGATCAAGTTCACCCCGCTGGAACTGCGCGAACTGTCCCACTCCAAGGATGTGGACATTGTGCTTTATCCGGAGGACTTCGAGTTCGACGAGGCCTCCGACGAAGCAATTCGCAGCAACAACCAAATCAAGACCATGGTCAACACCCTGACCAACTGGCTGGTGGAGGAACCTGCCGAGTCGGACCAGCCCTCATCGCGACGGCTGCACTTGCATTTCCTGCACAACCCCGTGGAAATCCTGACGGACGGCACCGCCGGTGAAGGACACGTAACCGGCATCAAGTTCGAACGTATGCAGTTGGACGGCACCGGAAACGTCAAGGGCACTGGCGAATACCTTGAGTACCCGGTTCAGGCCGTCTATCGAGCCATCGGGTACCACGGCTCGCCGCTGGATGAGTTGGAGTATGACGCCCGCCGCGGCGTTATCCCGAACGACGGCGGCCGCGTCCTGGACGCGCACGGCAACCCGGTGCCGGGTATCTACACCACAGGGTGGATCAAACGCGGACCCGTCGGCCTGATTGGCCACACTAAGGGCGACGCGCTGGAGACTGTCGGCTTCCTTCTCGAGGACCGCCTTGGCCTTCCGCCTGCCCAAAACCCGGACCCACAGGCGATCATCGACCTGCTGGAGGAGCGCGGAATCAAGTACACCACGTGGGAAGGCTGGAACAAGCTGGACGCCCACGAGGCCGAACTCGGAGCTGCCTGGACCAGGGAACACACGGATTCCGGCATCGTCCGTGAGCGGGTCAAGGTGGTTCCCCGCGAGGAAATGATCGACATCTCCCGCGCCTAACCCTGGCCGTCCACGTAGTAGTTGCAGCAGGGCGGGGCTATGCTTGTTCGCACATACCCACCTTGAGCAGGACACGCGCGCGCCACCCGGGAGTCCCTATGAGGAATCCGTTCAACGCCGCAGCCCCCGGCGATGACGCCGCACGGCTGCTGCAGCGCCGTGCCGTCGCCGGCCATAAGGCCCTCGACGCCGGTTCGGCAGCACTCGCTGGAATGGAAGCTACCGCTGGACTTACCAGCGCCGGCCTCCGCGGCGTGATCTACGAATCCTGGCAGCGTTCCTTGCAGCTCAAATCAAATCCGGACCAGCCCGAGGCGCCGCTGGTCATGGACCGCGAGGAACTCGAGGATTACCGGCGGACCCACCCACTCGCCACCGTAATGCCAGTCATTCAAAAGCTTCTGGTCCAGCCCAGCCACGACAGCGGGCTGTTGGTAGCGGTCGGCGATGAACTCGGCAGGCTCCTGTGGGTGGAGGGTGACCCCACTATGCAACGCCGGGCCGAAGGCATGATGTTCGTTGCCGGCACCGACTGGTCTGAGGCCGGGGTCGGCACCAGCGCCCCCGGCACTGCGCTCGCCCTGGGCCGCGGGATCCAGATCTCGGGCGCCGAGCATTACAAACGCTCGGTCCATCCCTGGAGCTGCACCGCAGTTCCCTTCCACGACCCCGACTCAGGCGCGCTCCTCGGCGTCGTCGATATCACGGGCACGGAGACCGCCGTCGCTCCCCATACCCTCTCACTCGTGGAGGCGACCGTCGCGGCCGCCCAGGCGCAGTTGCGCATTGAGCGGCTGCAGCTTGCCGCCAGCCACCATGAAGGCGCCCGACGCCGGACCGGCAGCTCTGCGGCATCGCGCGCCGCGGGCAACGGCCCCAGCCTCTACCGCAACAGCCTGCAAATACTCGGACGGGACCAGGCCTTGCTGAGCCTGGGTCGCAAAACCGTTCCCCTCTCCGCCCGGCACAGCGAGATCCTCGCCTTGCTGAGCACCCGACGCGACGGCCTCAGCGCAGAGGAACTGTGTACGCTGCTGTATCCGGGAGAAGGATCGGCAGTAACGTTGCGCGCGGAGATGGTGCGGCTGCGGAAGGTCTTGGCCGAGCTCGATCCTGCCGCCATTCCTGAGTCGCGCCCTTACCGCCTGCCGGTCGACCTCCTGCCCGACGCACTCAACGTCCTGAACTGCCTCCAGCGCGGCGCCCACCGGATCGCGCTGGAGATCTACAAGGGCGCGGTGCTGCCAAGGTCCGAGGCTCCTGGCATCGTCGAACTCCGCGAGCGGGTCTCGCAGCTGCTGCGGGAGGCCGTCCTGACGGACGGCAGCGCCGAGTCCCTGCTCAAGTACGCCGCCCTACCTGAAGCAAGGGACGACGTCGATGTGCGGCTCGCCGCACTCCGCCTCCTGCCGCCGCGCTCACCCAAGAGGGCCGCCGTCGTCGCCGAACTCGAGCGGCTGGAAGCGGAACTGTCAGCCTGAGCGGGCCTGACGCCGTCGTATTTCAACCCCGCGCCCGCATAGGGTGATCTGCCTCACACAGTTGCAACCTGGTTGCAACGTCCACGCTCCTAGGCTCACAAGTGCAACGCAGCGACAGGCGCAAGCCGCAGCAGGCATAGAGCACAGCAAAGGAGCTAGCAATGACTGTCTACGCACAGCCGGGAACCGACGGCTCGAAGGTCACGTTCAAGGACCGCTACGAGAACTGGATCGGCGGCGAATGGGTGGCCCCAGTCAAGGGGCAATACTTTGAAAACGTCACGCCCGTCACGGGCAAGGCCTTCTGCGAGGTGGCTCGTGGCACAGCAGAGGACGTTGAACTCGCCCTGGACGCGGCCCATAAAGCCGCTCCTTCGTGGGGCCGGACCTCCGCCGCAGAACGCGCCGCCATTTTGAACCGGATCGCGGACCGGATGGAGGAGAATATTGAGCTGCTGGCTGTCGCGGAAACCTGGGACAACGGCAAGCCCATCCGCGAGACCCTGAACGCTGACATCCCCTTGGCCGTGGACCACTTCCGCTACTTCGCCTCCGCTGTTCGCGCCCAGGAGGGCAGCCTCACGCAGCTCGACGACGACACCGCCGCTTACCATTTCCACGAGCCGCTCGGTGTGGTTGGCCAGATCATCCCGTGGAACTTCCCGATCCTCATGGCAGTCTGGAAGCTGGCTCCGGCACTGGCGGCGGGGAACGCCGTGGTCCTCAAACCCGCTGAGCAGACGCCGACGTCGATTCTGGTGCTCCTTGAGCTGGTTGCGGACCTGCTGCCGGCAGGCGTCGTGAATGTAGTCAACGGCTTTGGTGTGGAGGCCGGAAAGCCGCTCGCGTCCAGCCCACGTATCCGAAAGATCGCCTTCACTGGGGAAACCACCACCGGTCGGCTGATCAGCCAGTATGCGGCCAACAACCTCATTCCTGTCACCTTGGAACTCGGTGGCAAGAGCCCGAACATCTTCTTCTCCGACGTCGCCGAGAGGAACGACGCGTTCTATGACAAGGCACTGGAAGGCTTTACGTTGTTTGCCTTCAACCAAGGCGAAGTTTGTACGTGCCCCTCGCGGGCGCTGGTCCAGGACAGCATCTACGACTCGTTCATGGCCGATGCCCTGGCCCGCACGCAGAAAATCATCCAGGGGAACCCGCTGGACACCCAAACGCAGGTGGGCGCGCAGGCCTCCAACGACCAGCTCGAGAAGATCCTCTCCTACATCGACATCGGAAAGCAGGAAGGTGCCAAGGCCCTCACGGGCGGGTCCCGCGCTGAGCTGCCTGGCGACCTGGCGGGCGGCTACTACGTCCAGCCGACCATTTTCGAAGGCCACAACCGGATGCGCATCTTCCAGGAAGAGATCTTCGGCCCGGTGGTCTCTGTCACTCGCTTCAGCGACTACGACGACGCCATCGGCATCGCCAACGACACGCTCTACGGCCTGGGTGCCGGAGTCTGGTCCCGCAACAGAAACGTCGCCTACCGGGCCGGCCGGGAGATCCAGGCTGGCCGCGTTTGGGTCAACAACTACCACGCCTATCCGGCTGGCGCCGCTTTCGGCGGCTACAAGTCCTCAGGCATCGGACGCGAAAACCACGCCATGATGCTGGACCACTACCAGCAGACCAAGAACCTCCTGGTCAGCTACTCGGAAAACAAACTCGGCTTCTTCTAAAGATTTGTGTACAGATCACGCCCCTCAGAAGCGTTTTCAGGGGACCGATCTGTACACGAAATCGCAAGGCCGGATCGCAGGAAAGTCTTTTGAAAGTCCCTCAAAGGAGAACGTCAATGTCGACGATGCAAGCAGCAGTAGTAACGGAATTTGGACAGGAATTGCAGATTAAGGAAGTTGAACGGCCTACGCCGGGGCCGGGTGAGGCACTCGTCCGGCTCATTAGCTCAGGAGTCTGCCACACAGATCTCCATGCCGCCGAAGGCGACTGGCCGGTCAAGCCGGCCCCGCCTTTCGTTCCGGGACACGAAGGCGTGGGGGAAGTTGTGGAAATCGGCGACGGCGTCACGGACCTGGCCGTCGGCGACCTGGTGGGCAACGCCTGGCTATGGTCTGCATGCGGTGAATGCCAGTATTGCCGCACCGGCTGGGAAACCCTGTGCGAGGCCCAGAAAAACGGCGGCTATACCGTGGACGGCTCGTTTGGCGAGTACATGCTGGTGAACACGCGGTTCGCCGCCCGTATCCCGGCGGGTTCGGATCCAGTGGAAGTTGCTCCCGTTCTTTGCGCGGGGGTTACCGTCTACAAAGGCCTCAAAATGACGGAGGCGAAGCCTGGCCAATGGGTCACGATTTCCGGCATCGGGGGCCTGGGGCACATCGCCGTCCAATATGCCGTGGCGATGGGCATGCGGGTGGCCGCTGTGGACATCGCCGACGATAAACTCGCACTTGCCCGCCAGCACGGTGCTGAACTCACGGTCAACGCGCTGCACGAAGACCCCGCGGATGTCATCCAAAGAAAAACCGGCGGATCCCATGGCGTGTTGGTGACGGCGGTGCATCCTTCAGCCTTTGGGCAGGCCATTGGCATGGCACGCCGCGGCGGAACCATCGTGTTCAACGGACTGCCGCCGGGAGACTTTCCCGCGCCAATCTTCGACATCGTGCTCAAGGGCCTCACCGTCCGGGGCTCGATTGTTGGCACACGGCAGGATTTGGAAGAAGCCCTCGACTTCTATGCACAGGGAAAGATCCACCCGACAGTCTCCACTCGTGAATTGTCGGAGGTCAACGAGGTCTTCGATGAAATGAAGCACGCGAAAATCGATGGCCGCGTGGTGCTGAGGTTCTGAGAGCTACGTTCGGCTCTGAGATGGTGGCCAAAGTGGCGTCATAAAAACGCCTCCACACGCTCTCAATCAATGGGGGGACAGTAACGCCGACCCCCACCACGCTGGGAGGGTGGAGGGTTCCAGGTCTGAGGTTGCCCGGTCCCTGGGTTGCAGCCGATGGTTGGAATACCTGACCGGCAGCGGGAGGCTCCTGCGAAAGCAGGGGCCTCCTGTGCTGTGCCCCGGAACCCACGTTGCGGGGGATGTCGCTGTCGATACCCGCATGGATGCGTCGCCTGCATTCGCAGGCCTAGGATGTACTGGACATTGTCTCTTCTGGGGGGAGAGTTCCAAAGATGCCCAGCGATGCTGTGCCTGCTGAGGAGTGGCCGGATTCCAGCGACGCACAGTTGATCGCGAGGGTACGAACCGGTGACACCGCGGCGTACGGCGGCCTGTTTCGCCGCCACCGATCTGCCGCGGTGGGTTTCGCGCGCCGTTATGCCAATAATGCTTCCGATGCCGAGGACCTGGCCGCGGAGGCGTTCGCCAATGTCCTGTCGGTGCTGCGGTCCGGATCGGGACCGGATGTGTTCTTTCGTGCCTATCTCTTCGCTACCATCGTCCGCCTGGCCGGTCGGCTCAAAGCCAGCCACTTAAGCCAAAGCCTCGGCCGCGACGTGCAAGAGCCCCTCGCGGCCGAGGACGATCCAGTCCTTGCCGCCTTTGAGTCCAAGGCGGTCAGCCAGGCGTTCAAATCCCTTCCTGAACGGTGGCAGGCAGTCCTCTGGTACACCGAAATCGACCGGATGAAGCCTTCAGCCATCGCTCCGATGCTCGGCCTCAGCGCCAATGCAGTGTCAGCCCTGGCTGTCCGGGCCCGCGAAGGCCTCCGCCAGGCCTATCTTCAGCAGCACATCTCGACTGTCAGGGACGGCTCAGGCTGTGCAGGCTTCATTGGGATGCTGGGCGCCTATGCTCGTGGTGGACTTGGTGTACGTGCACGGACCAAGCTGGAGGCACACCTGGCGGAATGCAGCAAATGCACTGCCATCTACGCGCAATTGCTGGACATCGGTTCCGGTATGAGGACCGCCGCCGTCGCACTTATTGCTGCAGCCGCGGCCGCGCTGGCCACTGGGTTGACCACCGGAGGGCTCAACACAGGCGGAGGTGCAGTTGCCGCCATGCAGGCCAGTGGTTGGTTCGCGGCATTGAGCAGCCTAATCCAGGGTCTGGGGTCGTGGAAGCGTGGAATTCGAACGGCGGTTAGTGTCTTTTTGAGTGCCGTGGCCGTGGTGGCAGCTGCGCATGGGGCTGGAGCAACAGAAATCATAAGCACCCTTGCGTCGATCCTTCCCCACGTCCAATCCAGCGCTGTGCCTGTGTCGCCTTCGCCGGCGGAAACACCACCAGCAATGGGGACAAAGACCTCGGATCCGACGTCGGCGCCATCAGGTGAGGGAACGCGGCCGGACTGGAAACGTGAGTCCGTTTATGGCGCTCCCGTGGAAAACAGGCATGAGCCTGCTCCGGGCTCGACGCCGAGGGGTGGTGCCGGTCCGGACCAGGCCGCTTCTTTCGGCGCCGAGACCGATGGAACTGTGCCCAGCGGCGCGGTGGCGAACGGCACCACGGGTCCGCTTCGCGGCTCAACGCGGAGTGGCCGTCAGGAAACGGAGGCCAGCCCGGGAACCGGCGACGAGGATGCAGACAGGCCGGGCGCGGGCAAGGGGGAAGCCAACACGCAGCGTTCGGCCAAGCAGGAAAGCAGCGCGCCGGGCTCGGCAAAGGAGCGGGCGGACAATCCGGGGGAGCCAGCTAATCAGAAGGCGGCAAAGGAGGAAGCCAGCAAGCCGGGCGAACCTGCCAAACCCAGGGGAGGGAAAGAGGGAACCAGTACACCGCGTGAGCCATCCAACCCCAAGGCTGGGAAGGAAGGGTCAGGCAAGCCTGGAGTACAGGTCAAAGCGAACGTGGCAAAGGGGTGCACTGCCACCGTGAGCCTCGCCTGTCGTAGCAGTTGACGAAGCGAATTCGGCATACTAGGCCCGCCGGACAGCAAAATCCTGGAAAAGGCATATGTCCCACCTTTCGCAGATGCTCCCGAGGCCAAATGCCGAATCTCAATATGTGGGACAAATATGGCGGTCCAAGGATTGGACACTACTCTTGATAGGTCCGTTTCTAACACCCCTCAAGATTGTGGACCTCTTATGAACCTTTTCCGGACTAAATCAATCGAGCAGTCAATCGCAGACGCCGATGAACCCGGACGCAAGCTCAAGCGCTCCCTAAGCACCTGGGACCTGATGATCATGGGCGTCGCCGTTGCTGTCGGCGCCGGTATCTTCTCGGTGGGCGCCAAAGCCGCGGCTAACTTCGCAGGCCCCGCCGTCACCCTGTCCTTTGCGGTTGCCGCCGTCACATGCGCGCTGGCAATCATGTGCTACGCCGAATTCGCTACCGCCATCCCGGTGGCCGGATCGGCCTATGTTTTCACGTACGCGACCATGGGCGAGATTCTGGCCTGGATCATCGGCTGGAACCTCGTCCTGGAACTCTTTACCGCGGCCGCCGTGATTGCCAAATATTGGGGCATCTACCTCAGTAAGGTATTCGGCCTTATGGGCGTCGAACTCCCGCCGGCAATAGGCGTTGGCGGCATCGACCTTTACTGGGGCGCCTTCCTGATCGTGGCAGTGTTCACCGTGCTGCTCGTACTCGGCACCAAGCTCTCTGCCCGTGTCGGCAACATCTTCACCCTGGTCAAGATCGGTGTGGTGCTGTTCGTGATCGTGGTGGGCTTCACCTATGTCAAGTTCTCCAATTACACGCCGTTTGTGCCCGAATCCGTTCCCACCCAGAACGCCGGCACCAGCGACATCATGAAGCAGTCGTTCTTCGGCTACCTCACGGGCGCTGTTCCTGGCCATTACGGAACGCTGGGTATCTTTGCCGGCGCGGCCTTGGTGTTCTTTGCGTTCATCGGTTTCGACGTGGTGGCCACGTCTGCCGAAGAGGTCAAGAACCCACAGAAAACGCTGCCCCGCGGCATCTTCGGTGGTCTGGCAGTGGTGACCCTCCTCTACATCCTGGTTTCCCTGGCCCTGACCGGGATGGTGTCCTACACCCAGTTGGCTCAAGCCGAGAGCCCCACCCTGACCACGGCTTTCGAGGCCGTGGGCAACACCGACGCGGCCAAGGTCATTGCGTTCGGATCGCTTGTGGGCCTCACCACCGTGATCATGGTTCTACTCATGGGCCTGGCCCGGGTGGTGCTGGCGATGAGCCGCGATGGACTGTTGCCCCGGGTCCTGTCCAAAACCAGCGCCAAGCGTTCCACGCCCGCACGCCTTCAGATCATCTGCGGCGCCGCCGTAGCCATGGTTGCAGGCCTCACCAAAGTGGACGTTCTTGAGGAAATGATCAACATCGGAACACTTTCCGCTTTTGTTGTAGTGAGCCTGGGCATCCTGGTCCTGCGCCGCAAGCGTCCGGACCTGAAGCCAGCCTTCAGGGTTCCGTTTGGGAAGGTGCTGCCAATCGTGTCTGCGGTACTCTGCCTCTACCTCATGACCAACTTGGCTGTCGAGACGTGGATCTACTTCGCCATCTGGCTAGTCATTGGCTTCGCCATCTACTTCGCGTACGGTCAGCGGCACTCGCGTCTCAACGAGAAGTTCGCGGAGGCCAAAGCTTCTGTGGATACGGCCGAAGAATCAGACTTCTCGAAGGTCTGAAGCTCCTTCCACGGACGTTAGTCCCTTCGGTTTCCTGAAACCCCCTCAGCCCGTGAACTGCTTCCGGCCTAGGGGGTTTCAGCTATCCAGGGGCGGGCTCAACAGCCGGAATCAGGGAGCGGCGTTCTGGTTCATCCACTCAACGAGGGGGCGCAACTGCTCCCAACGACCGGCGATTTCCTCCTTGGCATCCGGCGTGGCTAGCCAGTCGGGCTCGCCCAGTGCTATTCCGGCGGAGAGGGATTTGTGCTTGAGAAGTTCCGCCCTGGGGTGGTCCTTGTCGTAGCCCTTGGGGACCGTTTTGAGCATCTCGCCTTCAACCTCAAAACCTGCGTCCGCCACGTCTTTGACAATTTTTTCCAGTCTTTCGCCACTGGCGGGCGCATCAACGGCCTGGCGGAATTTGGCGATCTGCTCTGGAGACTGAGTATGGCATCCTCCACCGATAAAGAGCCCGTCGGAGCTGAGGTGAAGGTAGAAGCCAGTTCCTTCCCTGGTTCCAGCAATGGCCCCCTGATAAGTCTTGTAGGGCGATTTGTCCGCCGAGAAGCGTATGTCACGGTTTGGACGGAAGATCTTCGCCTGGCCGAACCTGTCTTCCAACTCCGCAAGCAGGAGTGTTAGCGGCTCTTTGATTGACGATTCATAAACGTCTTTGTGCTCCAGCCACCAGTCACGATTGTTGTTCGACTCCAGCTCGGAATAGAACTGAAAAGCAGCGCCCGGAATTCCTGAGAATGTGTCCATGCAGGCATCGTAGATTTCGGGCGCGATCAAGGGCCAGAGGTTCCGGGGCATATGTGGACACGGACGACCTCACACCCATCAGTTGAAGTTACAGCCATCCTTTCAACGTAAAAGCACCCCGTCACTCTGGTGAGTGACGGGGTGCTTTACGCGGACGTGAGGCCGGAATCCGGCAACACACCGGCTGGCCGCTAGCGGGAAGCCTTAGAGCTTGTTGGCTGCTTCAGCTGCGGACTCGCCCTGTCCGGCACCGAGGTTGGCGCGGAGTTTGGCGCCGAGGTCGGCGTCGACGTTGGCCCAGTACTGGATGGCGCGTTCCTTGATGTCGGCGCTCTTCACGCCGCCCACAGCGCCGGTGATGGTCTCTAGGAGGCGGGCTTTGGCCGCGTCATCGTAAACCTCGCGGTAGAGGGTGCCGGCCTGGCCGAAGTCGCTGTCCTCGGTGTGCAGGGAGTGCGCGGCGAGCGTCAGCTCGCCGTCGTTCTCCCAGCCGCCGCCGGCAACCGCGGGCTCAACAGCAGCCGGGCCGCCCACGGAGTTGGGTGCGTACACCGGAACCGAAGGGGCGTTGAAGAGGTAGCGTCCAGCGCCGTCCTGGCTGTAGTTGTTGACCTGGTTCTTGGGCTGGTTCACCGGGATCTGGGCGTGGTTGGTGCCCACGCGGTAGCGGTGCGCGTCGGCGTAGGAGAAGATGCGGGCCTGCAGCATCTTGTCCGGGGAGGCAGCGATGCCCGGCACGAAGTTCGACGGCGCGAAGGTGGCCTGCTCGATCTGCGCGAAGTAGTTTTCCGGGTTCTTGTTCAGCTCCATGGTGCCAACGTGGATCAGCGGGTAGTCCGCGTGCGGCCAGACCTTGGTGAGGTCGAACGGGTTGAAGCGGTACGTCTTGGCGTCCTCGTAAGGCATGACCTGGACGTGCAGTTCCCAGGATGGGAAGTTGCCGGCTTCGATGTTTTCGTACAGGTCGCGGATGTAGAAGTCCGCGTCCGAGCCAGCCAGTTCGGCGGCCTCGTCGCCGGAAATGGACTTGACGCCCTGGTTGGACTTGAAGTGGTACTTGACCCAGAAACGCTCGCCTTCGGCGTTGATCCACTGGTAGGTGTGCGAGCCGTAGCCCTGCATTTCACGCCAGGAGGCCGGGAGGCCACGGTCGCCCATCAGCCAGGTGACCTGGTGTGCGGACTCCGGGGAGAGGGTCCAGAAGTCCCACTGCATGTCGGCGTCGCGCAGGTGGGTGCCGGGGAGTCGCTTCTGGGAGTGGATGAAGTCCGGGAACTTGATGCCGTCGCGGATGAAAAACACCGGAGTGTTGTTGCCCACCAGGTCGTAGTTGCCCTCGGAAGTGTAGAACTTCACGGCGAAACCACGGGGGTCGCGCCAAGTGTCCGGGGAACCGTTCTCGCCGGCGACGGAGGAGAAACGGATCAGCATGTCCGTTTCGACACCGGGCTGGAACAGCGCAGCCTTCGTGTACTTGGAGACGTCCGAGCTGGTCTTGAACGTACCGAACGCGCCGCCGCCCTTGGCGTGAACCACGCGCTCCGGAACCCGCTCACGGTTGAACTGGGCCAGCTTCTCCACCAAATAGTGGTCGGTCAGGATAATCGCACCATCAGCACCAACGGACTTCGAATGTGCATCCGAGGTCACCGGCGCGCCCGACTGTGTAGTCGAAATGGGCGCAGAGATTTCCGCAGTCATCTTTCTCCTAATTTCTTGTAGGGGTTTATCTACGATCGGGGAAGCTTTTGTTTTGCCTGGCAGTCTTGGCAAATGCCTTGGTACAGGACATCTGCAATCTGGATGGTCATCGGCTTTGAATGTTCATTCCAGTGCGGTGTCAGGCACGGTGCGTGTCCCACCGCACAATCCACGTCCTCCACGCGCCCGCAACTCACGCACACTGCGTGGTGGTGGTTGTCACCTACACGAGTCTCGTAGAGGGCGGGGGAGTGCGGAGGTTCAAACCGTCGCAACATTTGCAGGTCCGTAAGGTCGCTGAGAACCACGTAAACCGACTGCGCCGTCAGTTCCGGGAGCTCAGCCCTGGCCGCAGCCAGAATTCCCTCGGCCGGCGAATGAGGGTGGTTATGAACGGCGGACAGCACTGCCAAGCGCTGTTTGGTCACCCGGCGTCCGTGGGCGCGCAAGGCAGAAGCCCACGCCTCCTGGTGTCCCAAGTGCTCCGTCATGAATCCATTGAAGCACTTATTATGAGCAATTCACAATAAGGTTTGCCTAACTTCTGCCGATCCAAGCAGCTCTTCCAGCGGATTTGATGCCTCCGCGCGGGTCCGCTTGAGCACGTGTATTACCACCGTCCTGGGGTTCGCGACGGCGGCCGCCCCGCCGGGGGACGGTGCCGAAGGCCCTTCCGCTGAGGTAGTCGCCTCGGAGTAAGCAACCACGCAACTCAAACCTGCGTGCTGTAGGGGGCCCGATGCTTGGCCTGACTGCAGGACGCGTGCAGCCGAAAGCAAGTCCTGAGGTGCCGCCTCGTCTATGGAATTGATGGGTAGCCGAGGAACCAGCATGCGGTGCGCGGGTGAGCCTTCCACCTGCCACCCCGGACCCTCAACTCCGGCTTCGCCGGGCGAGCCGAGCGGGCCGACCTCATTCGCCAAATCGCTTGGACGAACCGCAGCGGCCGGCAGCGCCGCCCGCAGTCCGGCGTCGACGTCGTCCACGTCATCCTGGGGTGCGGCGCGCCGACGGCGGGCCGGAAGCAGCAGCTGTGCGGCCGGCGTCGTACGTTCTCCCGGCCAGCGGCCGAACAGGTGGAAGGTCGGCGTGGAGGATTCCGCGACGGGTTCGCCGACGGCGTCACCTAGGGGGTGCCAGCCGACGGCGAACATCAAGCCAATGTGCTCGGCCCCAGCGACGGTGCGCAGCGCACTGGCGGCAGCACGGTAGCAACGCAGCCAGTCGGTGGCTGAACCAAGGGTGAAGGCCTCGGATGGGTCGGTCAGCCGAATGAGGAGGTGCCCCACTGTCAGCGGCACGCGGGGGCGGGCGATTTCCCACAACGATGAGCGGTAGAGCGATCGGCGCGGTGTGTCCATGGGATCCCCCTTTCCGCGACGTTGCCGAGCCTACCAAGGACCGTCCGGCCTTGGGGAGGCAGCGTCGGGCTTTACAGCGCGGAACCGGCCACCATGGCGGCACGTTAATGTCACAGAGCGTCTCTAGGATGGAACGGAACCCATCCTGGTGCCATCGATTCCACTGAGCGAAAGTACTGACGTGCACAACCACCACAATGGATTGAAAACCGCGGCCCTTTTCGGCGTGCTGTGGGCCGTGCTTCTGGGCCTTGGAGCTCTCATCGGGGCTGGCACCCGGAGCTCGGCACCCATTTTCATCATGGCCCTGATTGGCGTTGGCACCACTGCGTACGGCTATTGGAACAGTGACAAGATCGCCATCCGTTCAATGGGCGCCTACCCGGTCTCCGAAGCCCAGGCTCCACAGTTGTACGCAATCGTCCGCGAACTGTCCACACGGGCGCAGCAGCCCATGCCCCGTATTTTCGTGTCGCCCACCATGACTCCCAATGCCTTCGCGACGGGTCGCAACCCGCAGAATGCGGCGGTCTGCGTCACCGAGGGAATCCTGCACATGTTGGACGCTCGGGAGCTGCGAGGCGTGCTGGGCCACGAACTCATGCATGTCTACAACCGCGACATCCTGACGTCATCGGTAGCGGCTGCCGTCGCGGGCGTCATCACCTCGGTGGGCCAGATGCTCCTCTTCTTCGGTGGCGGCGACCGTCGGAACGCCAATCCCTTGGCCATGATCGCCATGGCACTTTTGGCGCCATTTGCCGCATCGCTGATCCAGATGGCTATCTCCCGGACCAGGGAGTACGACGCCGACGAGGATGGTGCCGCGCTGACCGGCGACCCGCTCGCGCTGGCATCGGCACTCCGTAAGATCGAGTCCGGCGTGCAGCAGGTTCCGCTTCCGCAGGACCAGAGGCTGGTTAACGCCTCGCACCTGATGATCGCGAACCCCTTCCGCGGTGGCGCGATCACCAAGCTCTTCGCAACCCACCCGCCGATGCGGGATCGAATCACCCGGTTGGAGCGAATGGCCGGACTCTGAGGGTTCCGGTCGGGAGGCCATCCAAACGGCGTCCCTGCTCGCGTACATTTCGCGGCAGGGACGCTCTATGTGGAGCCGCCCTGGTTGAGGTTCGACGCCGCGTGGCCGCCTTGGGGACTGCGGCCCGGCTAGTCGCCGGCCCAACGACGCAAGGTGCTGTTGAGCAGGCCGACCAGCACGCTCGTCCACCAGCAGCCCTGCGAGATGCAAAGCGCAACGAGGAGCCGGAGTCGTAGGCGCTTGGCAACCGCCGTAAAGTGCGTGCCCGCCGGAAGGGCGTGCAACTGTTTCATTGCCGGTGCCAGCGCGATGCCGTTCAGCATCAGCACCAGGACGCAGAGCAGCTTGATCTGGGTCATTGGGTTGGTGATATCCGGCTTGATCAAGGCCCCTGACACCAGCAGCACTGCCAGCCCGCCCCAGATTAGCGGCTGGGCCGCAGCTTCGAGGCGGCGGGTGTCGTGGATGTCCCGCTTTCCGAGGAGCCACAGGAAACCAACCCAGTCCACCACCAGGATGGCGCCAAAGGAGAGAACCAATGCCAGGATGTGGCACGCCAGTCCAACTCGGTGCATGTCCGCTCCGCAGTCAATAAACGCGGCGAACGCCACGGATCCGGCCCAGCCGATGACGCATAGGGCACCGAGGACAAAGTACTTCCGGCGGCTCGCCTCGACGGTTATCTGGCGGAGCTCAGCCGAGCTCGTCCTTGGATGGGTAATGTCGCTGCCAGCGGGCCCGGACGGGTCTTCGGCGGGCATGACGGCAGACAGCCCCGGAGTTCCCGGGGCCGTCATTGCCGTATTGGGACTTGTCAGCCCGTAGCCCGTGCCGCCGCCGGAATCGACGACGGCGCGGTTCATGCGAAGAGTCCTTCTCCGATGAAGCCGCCCTGCTTGATGCCAGGCGGCACAGCGAAGAGTCCGGAACCCGTGTGCTTCAGGTACTCCAGGGCAAGGACATCCTCCTTGGCCATGGTCATCTGCATGGGCACGTAGTGGGTCCGTGGATCCTTGACGAAGGCAATAAAGAACAAGCCGGCGTCGAGGTGGCCCAGACCATCCGAACCATCCGTGTAGTTGTAGCCGCGTCGAAGCATGCGGACCCCATCGTTCTGGTCCGCGTGGGCCAGACGAACGTGGGCGTCCATGGGGATGAGGGGCTCGTCGTTCTTGCCGTTGATGTTGAAGTCAGGAGCCGTGAACTCCTTGCCGCCGGACAGGGGTGCACCCTCGCCCTTGGTTCGGCCGATCAGCCCTTCCTGTTCGCGCAGCGAAGTACGGTCCCAGATCTCGATGTGCATCCGGATCCGGCGTGCCACCAGGTAGCTGCCGCCCTCCATCCAAGCCTCGCCGGGACGGGACCCGGCACCGGCCCACACATGTTCCTTGAGCAGTTCGGTGTCTTCCGCCTTCAGGTTGTTGGTGCCGTCCTTGAAACCGAACAGGTTCCGCGGTGTCGCCTGGGCCCGGGAGGTGGACGACGTACGGCCGAAGCCAAGCTGCGACCAGCGGACTTTTGCCCTGCCGAAGGCGATGCGTGCCAGGTTGCGGATGGCGTGTACTGCCACCTGCGGGTCATCCGCGCAGGCCTGCACCACAATGTCTCCGCCGGTCCTTGCCGGTTCCAAGGCGTCGCCGGGAAAGTGCGGCAGGTCGATCAGCGCTTCGGGGCGCCTACCCTCCAAGCCAAATCGGGCCTTGCCGTCCTTTTCGAAAAGCGTTGGCCCAAAGCCGAAGGTCAAGGTGAGCTTGCCGGCGTCGAGGTCCAATGCCTCACCGGTGTCTTCCGGCGGAGCGTCATAGGAACCATTGACGGCGCCGGTGGCGCCTGTGGTCCGGCCAGCCGTCATCGCTTCGGCGGCTGCCGTCCAGTCCTTCAGGAGCTTGACCAGGGCGGCGCGATCCTCCGTGGTGACGTCGAAGGCGGCCATGTGCAGGCGATCCTGGGCCGGTGTGGTGATACCGGCCTGCCGTTCGCCGAAGAACGGCACCACAGTATTGGTGGCGGCCGGCGGAACGGCTGCGGCGGCTATGGCATCATGCCCCAGTAGGCCCGCGGCGATGCCCGCCACAGCCCCGGCACCGCCCACACCGGCAAGGCCCAGCAGGCCGCGCCGTGAGAGTCGGGGACGGTCGACGTCGGCCTGCATCGAGGGAGCGCCGGGAGTGTTGGCAGTGTGGTTGGTGGGCGGCTGTTCGCCGCCGCCAAAAGGGCAGCCGCTCACAGGACTACAGCCGCGGTGAGCTTGGACAGCGGCTCGCCGAGGGCGTCCACCAGGGCGCTGAGCTGCTGCACCTGGTCCTTGCTCAGCTCGTTGTAGTACACGAAGCCGTCTCCCTTGGCGTACTTCTTCAGCTCTGCCTGGAGTGCGGAGAACTTGGCGTCCAGCTCGGAGGCCAGGGCGGCGTTCTTCTGCTGCAGGGCAGGCTTGAGGTTCTCGAACGCAATGCGGGCGCCGTCCACGTTGGCCTGGAAGTCCCAAAGGTCTGTGTGGGACCAGACCTCTTCTTCGCCAGTGACCTTGCCGCGGGCCACCTCGTCCAGCAGTTCCTTGGCACCATTGCCCAGCTTGTCGGCGCTGAGTTCCACGGCCCGTGTACGGTTACCCAGCTCCTCGGTGTCTGCCACGAGCTGCTTGGCAAGGGCCGCACGCTCGTCAGCGGTCAGCGGCTTGTAATCCATGGGCGGGAAAAGGTCCTTTTCCGCGCGGTGCCATCCAGTCCATTCCTGGCCGGGCTCCAGGTCAGCCTCGCGGGCGTCCAGCTTGGGGTCGAGGTCGCCGAAGGACTCGGCGACGGGTTCGATGCGCTCCCAGTGCATACGGGTGGAGGCGTACAGGCTCTTGGCCTTTGCGGTGTCTCCGGCGGCGAAGGCGTCGGCGAATTCCTTGGTGCCGGACACCAGCTGCTCGGTCTGGTCCTTGACGTAAGAGACATACTGGCTGACGCCGTCGTCAACCAGCTTCTTGGCGTCTGCGTCCACCGTGGGCTTGTTGCCGGAGTCCTTGACCGTGAAGTCGGCCCGGATGCCATCGCCCTTCATGCCGGGCTTGCAAGCGGTGACGTATTTGCCCGCCGGAGCCGTGAGAACCAGGTTGCGGGTGATGCCGGGGCCGATGTTCTCCACTTCCGCGACGATACGCAGCCCGTCTTCGGCCAGCACATAGAATTCGGTGACCTCGGAGCCATCGTTCTTCACCGCGAAGGTGAGATTGCCGCTGGCGGCGCTCGAAGCGGACAGCTTGCACTCGGAGCTGGTGCTGGTCACTTGGATGGGGCCGTCAGCAGCGCCGGAGGCTTTTGCGTTGTCGGTGCACGACGCCAGCGCCAGCGGCAGGACAGCGGCGGCCGCCACGACGGCGAGGCGGGTGCCGGTTAGTCGGTTTTTGGGCAGGGTCAAGCCAGGCATGGGGATTCCTTGGTTGTGTTGTTGGAGTGTGCCGTGGTCGGTTTAGGACGCGACGACGGGCGTCGCCGAGCGTGCCTCAACCGGTGTTGCCGGCGGACGCACGGTGGTCTTGAGGTAGAAGAACATGACAGGGATGACGTACAGGATCCAGGCGGCTGCTTCCAGCCACGTTGTGGCCGGCGAGAAGTTCAGCGTTCCCTTGAGCAGCGTCCCGTACCATGACGACGGCGGCACGGCGGCCGAGACGTCGAAGGCAAGGCTGTGCAGCCCCGGCAGGATTCCTGCCTCCTGGAGGTCGTGTACTCCGTAGGCCAGGACGCCGCCCGCGATGACCACCAGGGCCGCGCCGGTCCAGGTGAAGAAGCGGGAGAGGTTGACCTTCAGCACGCCGCGATGCAGCAGGTAGCCGAGTCCCGCGGCAACGACCAGCCCAAGCAGGGCTCCGACAAGCGGCGTCGAGGATTCGCCGCTGGCCTGGGCGGCCGCCCACAGGAATAGGGCTGTTTCCAGCCCCTCCCGGCCAACAGCCAGGGCTGCGACAAGGATCAGGCCCCAAGCAGCACCGTCGGCGACTCCGTCTACGCGCGAACGGAGTTCGCTGCCGAGCGTGCGCGCCGTGCGCGCCATCCAAAAGACCATCCACGTCACCAAGCAGACGGCGAGGATGGACAGGCCTCCGCCAATGGCCTCCTGCGCCTCGAACGTGAGACCCTGCGGGCCAAACGTCAGCAGGGCACCAAAGGCGGCGGACACCGCAACGGCAATGCCCACTCCCGCCCAAAGGCGGGGGAGCAGCCCACGGCGGCCGCTCTTAGTGAGGTAGGCCATCAACAGGACGACGATCAGGGTCGCCTCGAGGCCCTCACGCAGGCCGATGAGGAAGTTGGCTGTCATGCAAAGCACCTTCTGTTAGGGGAGCCAATCTTAGGCTCACCTAAACACAGGACTTTACACGTCGAAACTGATTAGGCAAAAGATTCATGTCCTAATTGCGCGGAAAAGTTACTCCACCCGATGTGCGAACCTTGGTGCGCGTGTTGAGTGCCTTGAGTGGCAGTGCAGTCTTGACCACTCAGGGAACCGGCGGAAATGTGGGGTCCGGTTCGCCGCTGGCCCACCTGGGCGTGAAGGAGTACGACGACGGCCCGGTCACCTGGGGTGGCGGTGACCGGGCCGTCGTTTGGGCCTTCGCTTAGGGCGACTTCAAGTAGGAGGGGGTGCCAAAAACTGGCCGTCTGCTCCTGCTTAGCTGCGGAAGTTGACGAACTGGGGTCCGCTGGTTGGGTGATGTTGACCGGTGTTGAAATCCGCTAGATTCCGCGGTTCTTGTGGTTGAGGTCGATGGGCAAAAACTGGCCTTTTGCGGACCTCTTGCGGACTAGTTGCGGACTGGGCCATGTCACAGCAAAGCAATAGGAGTCCGCAACCACCACAGCGCGGACTCCTATTTGCTCAGTCGAACCACCACGTAAGACTAAGAAGATGGTATCACTATGAGCATATGCGCAACAATAGTGATCATATGATCATGCAAAGATCACAAGCCCCGAATCCCGATAGGAAAGCATGAGCCCCCCGAGTATGTTGGAATCTTCATACTCGGGGCTCACTAGTTCAGCGGGAGCGCCCGCCCGCAATGGTGGCCACGTGGTTCATGCCTGCTGCGACCTCGTTTGAAGCCACCGCTCGAACCACTGCCTGTACCTCTTCGCCCGTGAACGGATTGGTTACATACACGGTCACGTCTCCAACACCTCTGGAAGGGCTGTTTGGAGCCCAGCCAAGCGACTGAGCCGAGTACTCACGGCCAGCACGTCCACCCACCGCATAGCCTGGAAGCTTCGGGAACTGGCCCGCATTGATTGCCGCCAACTCCCGGTCATACCTGCGCGAGCTAGACTCGTTGATGATCCACTCACCAGAGCGCACCATGAGAGGCTGCCCACTGACCATCGCCAAAACGTTGTCAGATGTTGGGTCAGCCGGCGCTACACCAGGAACGATGCCACCGTCAGCGAACCCAATAAGCGACCGGACACGGCCACCAGTGAAACCGCGCGGCAACCCAGCAAGCTGCGGATCCCCACGGTATTCAGACTCTTGAACATGCCTGTCAATCGTCTCGATAAGAGTCTCGACCTTCGTCTTGACAACCCGGCCATCAAGATTGTCAGCCTTTGCCTTGATTCCATCGAGGGTTTGTGTCGCATGGTCAGCGATCCAAGCGTCAATATTGACATTCTTGGGAATGCCGAGAGCCTTACGTGCCATCGTGTCCGCTGCATCACCCGTGATTCCAAGCTGACCTGCTGCTGCAACGAGGTCGTCATAGCTGGTTCGAAGCGAACTTTGAAGATCCGCCTGCGCCGCTGCTGAGCCCTGACTAGCGAGGGTTTCCTTGGCATGCGCCTCGGCGGCAGTAATCCCAGCCTTTGCGAGGTCGTTGAAAGCGGCCTGGTTAGCCCTGCCCTGCTCCGTGTTTAGATCAAGTGACGTGCCATTCTTCGCGACCGATTCGGTCATCTTGTCGATGGCGTCTTGGTATCGGATCGCCGCGTCAGAGGCAGACAGATTCAGCAGGCCAGCGTTGAATAGTGACTGCGTGAACTTGTCGATATCCGTAACGGAGCCGTCCGCGGCAAGTCCAACATCCTCAAGGGCTTTGGCTATATCCTCAGCGGAAGCCTTTGATCCGGACGCGGCAGTGCCCACGCCCTCGATTGAGCCGGCCACCTTATCTCCAGACTCAGCGGCTTTCTTCGAATCAGCCTCAGCGCCTTGGAGCGCGTCTGCGTACTCGGGGAACTTCTTCTTCAGCTCATCAATGCCGATGCCCTGCTTTTCCGCGGCAGTCTTGATCGTTTCGAAAATCTTCTTCGCACTATCAGCACTACCGCTGCTAACCAGTGTCGCCATCTGCTTGTCGATGCGATCAAATGCCCCGGCAAGGATATGGGAGGATCCCTCAAGCCCGGTAAACATGTTGGCCAGGTTCTCGCCCCAGTCGTTGAACTGACGTCCAGCGTCAGGATGGAAAGTCCGTTTCAACGCGGAATCAAGGCTGTTTACGTCATTGATAAGATCCTTGCCCTCTTTGTTCTTGAACAAGGTATCTAGCGCCGCATTAGCGCCGGGCACGTTATGCGAAACATCCGAAAGGACATTCGCGACACGACCCATGCCCGTATCGATCTTTGACATGTAGTCCGCCTCGGCCATTTTTCCGAGGACAACTGCCAAAGTCGCTATAGTCATAGCCCCCGCAGCGGCCTTGCCAACTCCAACAAGCGCCCCACGCGCCCTAGACCCAGCAGGCGCAAGCTTGTTGAACGCCTCCATAGATTCGAGAACCTTTGGAGTCAAGTTCAGAAACGCGCCAGTACCCAGAGCAGCAACACCGACAATGCCGCCAATCGCGGCACCAGCATTGAGGATCGGGGCCGGGATCTTGCCGATCCAGTCAACAACATCCTCAGCGCTCTGAGCCAAGCCGCGCAGGAAGTCATTCGCGCCGGAACCCGACTTGAGGAACACCGTATCGATGGACCCGCCAAGCTTCTCAATATCCCCGGCGAGGTTATCCTGCATGATCCGTGCCGTATCTGACGCATAGCCTGCATCATTCACTGCGTCAGTCCACTTCTGGATGCCCTCAGCGCCCTGCTCATACAGGACATTCGCGGCACGCACGGCATCGGAACCAAAGATCGTTTTCAGAGCTGCGTTACGCTGCTCATCTGACAGGTTCTTGAGGCTGTTTTGCAGGATCCCAGCGAACTTCGTCATGCCAACGAAATTGCCCTGCGCGTCATAAGCGCTGATGCCGAGTTCGTGCATCTTGGACGCAGCCGCGGCGCTGTTCGGGTTCAATGACATGAGCATCGTCTTGAAAGACGTGCCAGCGTCCGAGCCAGTCAAACCGGCAGAAGCAAACGCCGCCAGGGAACCAGTCGTTTCCTCAATCGTCAAACCCGTGGACGCCGCCACAAGACCCGACTGATTCAACGCCATCCCAAGATCCTGCACGGAACCCTGAGCCTTACCAGCACCAGCCGCCAGCAAGTCAGCCAAGTGCGGGATCTTGTCACCGGATAGCTTGAACTGAGTCAAAGCTGACGCAGCAATCTCAGCCGACTCAGCAACACCCAAACCACCAGCCGCGGCAAGGTCGAGGGAACCTTGCAAGCCGCCTGCGAGGATGTCCTTCGTGGACACGCCAGCCTTGGCTAGTTCCTCAATACCCTGCGCTGCCTCTGTAGCGGAGAACGCCGTATCAGCACCGGCCTTCATCGCGGCTTCGCGCAGTTGCTCCATGTTCCCGCTGGTCTCATGCGTGGATGCCTGCACCGAGGACATTTGCTTGTCGAAGTCAGCGAATGACTTGACCGCCAGCCCGACGCCAGCAACCGTGATCGCGCCAACACCGGCAATGACCGCGCCAGTCCGCTCCCAAGCCTCTTTATTCTTGGTAGCCGACTGGACAAGCTTCCCAAGATAAGTGTCAGCGGCCTGAGACGATTCCTCAGAGGATTTCTTCGTCTTCTGAGTAGCCTGAGCGGCTTCCTCCATAGCCTTCTTAAAATTTTGGATCTCCGCACTGAAGATCACTTTCACACGGCGGTCTGCCATGACTACCAACTTCCTGATTCTGGGTACAAAAAAGCCCGCCATAAGCGGGCAACAACATAAGGTCTCGCTATTCGGTTATTTGTTGTGCTTGCCGAAGTCGATTGGCCGGAAGCTTCCATCCAGCACAGCGGCCCACACGTCAGGCCCCTCGCCCCATCCGTAAGTGACGCCTGCTATCCGGACCCGGTAACACACGCCGCCTCTAAACCAGCCCCTCACTGGCCCTCTCGGGGAATCAATTTGCCGTTGGACAACCCTGTTCGGATCCTCCGAAATTGGAATGACAGGAGCAATGGCATTACGTCTAGCCAGACGCCTACTGCTCATGCCGGATCACCCAACCGAGCGCCAACATCCCGGCAGGAGTAAGACCAAGCTGCCCTCCAAGATGCCGCATCTCCTGCGCCTGCCAAGCACTCGCCGTACCCTCATAAACAGCCCTGGCATGACACACATAAGCGGCCACAGCAGGGATAAAACTGTCGTCCCACTCGTTCGCCTGCGGTGATTTCCAGAGATTTCGCCACAATTTCTTATCTTCCGTGGACCAATTTCCCGATTTCGGCAGCGTCGGTACGGGCAAATCACAGCCCTCAGCGGGCAGCTCAATCAGCCCGGATCTAGCGCCAGGACTGCGATGCCGAGAGTTCGGCTTCATCGGATTAGCTTTCGGGCCAGGCACCTGCCGGCCTCCTTCCTGTTGGGTCTAACTGCTTTGCAAACACCCGAGCGCCCTCACCGGCGGTCTAGGTCGCCTTGCCCCTTTGGTGTACCCCGGTGGGGGGTGCTGGCCTCCCTCGGAGACTGTTAGGTGAGGGAGGCCAGCGGTCTTTGTGGCTAGGCGCTTGCGAGTGCCTTGCGGATGTTGACCTCTGAGTGTGGATCTGCGATGCGTGCGGCGCGTGCTGCGTCCTCGGCCTTTTGTGCTGCTCCATGTGCTGCGCTTGTGGCTTTGGTAAGCATCGCCTTGGCTTCTGCTGCGGTGTTGAGTCGCAGCTTGTGGCCAGCGTAGGTGAGCTGGTGGAACGGGTCGCCCATGGATTGGAACAGGGCTTCGGCATGGTTGATTCGTGCGAGGTCGTTGGTTGGTTCGATGTAGTGCAGGTACTTGGGGATGTTGTCGCGTTCCGCGTCGGCAATCATGGTGCGTGCGTTGCGGATCTGGATCATGGTGTTCCGTGCGGCGTCGAGGTTCTCCCATGCCTTGGCTGCGTCCGCGCCTGCTGCGAGGACAGTGCCAGGGTTGGCGTTTGGTGCGAAGTGTCGACCTGCTTGTGTGATGGTTGCCGCAGCCTTGTCGAACGGCGTTCTGAGGGCTTTTACGAGGTCGTCAGCGTTGTTGCGGATCCCTGCGAAGAACGCGCGGTTTACGGCGTCCTGTGTGGCGTGCGCGGCCTGTGGGATGCGTTCGGCTATGAGCATGGCGAGGGCTGTTTCGCGGAGCTTGTCAGCGATGTTCTTGATGGTGGTTTCGCCGTCGATGATGGACTGGTTGAGGGCCGCGCCGGCTGATTCCGTGGTGCTCTCAAGGATGGCGTCGGCCAATTCGAGGGCGTTCGCGGATTCAGCGGGGAGGTTGACGCCGAGGTTGTTGAAGGTGCGGGAGACGTTGCGGATTTCATGGAACATGGTGGTTAGTTTCCTTCGATGTTGGTTACTACGCTGGCCCCGCCGAGTGCTGTCGCCAGGGTTTTGATGAGGGCGTCAGAACCGAGTAGTGGGGGTTCTGACGTGTTGGTGGGTTGCGGTGTGTCCGGTGCGCTGAGGCAGGGGCCGTTGCCGCGCCCCAGCTCGCACATGACCATGCGTTTTACTTCGGTGCATTTGCAGTCCATTAGCTGGGTGTCCTTTCTGTTGCGTCTACGAGTTCGTTGGATAGGCGAAGGGCATCTTCGGTGGTGAGGATGCCAAGTAGTGCTTTGTCGCGGAATACCGCCACGCCAGGTAATGGGGTTCCGTCTGAGTGTTGGATTACTGCCGCTTTGGCGTATGTCCGGAAGGAGCCTTCGACGTTCTCCCAGTACCTGTCTGGGCTTGTGGTGAATGGGCGGTTGAAATTCATGCGTCTGCCTCTAGTTCGCGGATCCGCTGCCTTAGTTCGAGTGTTTCCAGGTGTGCTATGGCTGCCTTGCCTGCCCAGTAGCCTGCCCTGAACTCGGGTGAGGAATCCTCGGGCGGCTGGTTGGCCAGCAAGAAGGCAACAACGTCAGGAGTAAGCAGACTGGCCACGGAAGGATCTGAGAAGAATGGATGTGTCATGCGGCTTCCTCCCTCTGCTGGTACATGTCTAGCTGGGCCTGTAGCGCCATGGCCTTGCGCATCCAGTAGCCGGCTTCCTGCTTGGCATGTTCGGCCTTGAGCCGCCAAGTGGTGGCCTGTGCTGGCCAGTCCCAGACTTCAATCTGTTTCTCTGAGTAGTCGTAAGCCATTGCTAGGAGTCCTTCTTGTTCCGGCGTTCGCGTGTGACGTTGTTGACGGCTTTGGTGCCTGTGGGATCACGGTGCAATGTGGTGTGCCCGTGATGACGTTCGGGACGGTTCTTAGTTGCCAAGAGCGCCTGATGGTAGGTGAGCGCGAGGTTCCGCCAATAGATGGTTTGGAACTTCCAGTACTCGGCCAGCTCGGCGTCAGTCATGCGGCCTCCCCAGATAGGGGTGTTACATGTGTTTCTTGTGTTACGTTCTCGAATAATTCAGGGTCGGAAGTAACACTCGTAACAGATGTAACAGGGGTATACAGGCCACGTTTGGGGCACTCGATGCGGCCTGCTTCAAAAGCCCTTCGCAGGTACACCCTTGCCTGTCCGTCGTCCAAGTGGAGCAATGTCGCAACGTCCTTGGCCCGTATTCCCTCGGGGTACCTGCCTATCAGGGCAATGACTTCCGCCATCCTGTCGCCAACGTCCTCAGTGTTCTTGGCTGCGGCTGCGGCGTTCGCTGCTTCTGTGCGGGATCCGCCTGCGAGTACCCATTTGCCCGTGTCTGGCTGGTCCAGCAGGTACTCGCCTTCGGCTGCGTCACGGCTGGTGACTAGGAGGCTTGCCTGCTTATCCAGGCGGGAGCGCTTGAAGACGAGGATCGTGTCCGCAGCACCGGCAATGCCCTGTGTGCCGCTAACAGCGTCAAGGAAGTCCGAGGACTCCATCTTGCGGGTGTGATGGACAAGGATCACCGCTGAGCCGGGGTTGTCGTCAGCAAGCCGTTTCAGGGCACCCACTACCCGGTAGTCGCGGTCATACTGCGTTTCCCCACCGATGGCCGGGGGCATTGCCTTGCCGAGAGTGTCGAGGATGACCACGGGATTCTTGCCCTGATGCAGATCCATGTACTCCTGGATGGTTGCGAGCATGTCACCGCGGGGTACTTGGGTGAGGAAAGAGAGGCGGTTGCTTGCATGGGTGACGCCGAGGGTGCGGAGTCGGCCTTGTAGCCTGCGTAGCCCGTCTTCCAAGGCGAGGTATAGAACAGGGGCGGCTTTGGTGGGGACACAACCGAGGGCTGGTGTTCCGTTGCTGGTGTTCACGGCGAGGTCCAGAACGAACCATGATTTGCCGAATTTTGGTGGGGCGACTACGAGAGTCAGGCCCTCGGGGATGATTCCATCAATGACGTAGTTGACGGGCGGGAAGTACTGGGAGAGAAGCCAGTCGGCTGTGACGGAGGGGGCGAGCTTGGATTCGGTCAAGTTCTTGTCCTTGGCTGCGTGGTGTTTGTTCAAGGGGTTGTGCCCTGCGTGTGCGCTCATCTACACGCAGGGCGGTTCGGGTGGCTGCTGTCACGCAGCCTCGGCTTGTTGGATGCGGTACAGGGCTTGCGCCCATTCGAAGTTGTTCTCCCAGCTAGGCCCAGTCGGCTGGATGTGGAAGTCCGGGCGGACCCATGACAGGTTTTCCTCAAACACTGGGAAGTTGTGGACTCTGAGGTTGATCACTGTTCCTCCGGGCAATTGCGTGCCTGAGAGTTTGCGGATCAATGCCGGGTAGTTGGGGGTGCTGTCCCCAGGGGTGACGTACTGCCGGAGGTCGATTTCGAGAACGGGACGGACACTCATTCGCCGCCTCCTACGGGAAGGTTGGCGAACATGTCGGCGCACATTGGGCAGATCACGCCTTTGGATCGGCCCGGATTCGCGGTTGCAGCGTAATTGGTTTTGTCGGCTGTCCACGTGAAACCGCAGAGTGCGTGCATGTCGGTTCCGAGAACGGCTGATTCCGTGATGTTGGACTTGCGGACGTAGTGCAGGAGAACACTGGGGTATTCGGCTGCACGGCGGTTGGTGGGTCGGGTGGTGGTGGCTGCGTTCAACATGGTTCTGAGAGACCTTACGTTTCGTGGTGGTGGTTGCTAAGGGGGTTAGGGGTTCCCTTGTGCGTTACTGCGTGCTGCTCGTTCCCGGTGCTGGGACACCGAGAGCCGCAAGCAGGTCGCTGAGTCGGTATATCTGTTGGGATCCGTCCTCAAGCTGGATGAGTACCTGGTTAGGGCCGATCTGTTCGAAGGTCAGTGGGGCCGTTCCCGTGGTGCTCCGGACGGTGGTTGCCATCAGGCCGCGCTCTCAAATGCCTGATTGACCCAGCCGATAACGTCAGCCTTCTTATAAACCAGGCGTCCACCGAGCCGAGCAGCCTTGGGGCCAGTCCCTTGATGCCGCCAATACCTCAGTGTGGCGACAGGGATTCGCGTCAGTTCAGACACTTCATCGATGACTAAAAGTTCAGGGAACGTGTCCATGCCACTCTCCTAACGTCTTGTGATTTTTCTCTACACGAATCAGCATAAGGCTGAATTGTGTTGACTGTCAATGCTGATTGGTGAGAAGGTGTGGATATGAGTGAAATGCCAGAACCTGACGTTGATGAAGAACGGTTCAGGGCGAACATGAAGATGCACCGAGAGCGACTCGGATGGTCTCAAGGCGAACTGAGTCGAAGACTTATCGAGTCCGGCTGGGGAATCTTTCATCAGACAACCGTTTCTCGGATTGAGTCAGGTGAACGGCCTGTCAAGCTAGGTGAGGCTAGGGCCATCGCAGCCATGCTTGGCGTATCGCTGGAAAAGATGATGCTGGTAGCCGAGTACAGTCGCCTCGAAGCCGACCTTATTCACCGACTCGAGTCCCTGGGTGAAAGCTTCACGACCGCCACAAGCGGCCTGTCCCGACTAATCGCGAGCAGAGAACAACTCGAACACTTCTTGCGGGAAGGAACGACGGTCTCCATGACAGAAAGGGATGAGAGGCTGCGAGAGATTGCATCCACAGCGGTGGCAATGCTGTCGGGCCGAACCCCGGAAATGGCGCTTAAGCGAGCTCGCAATGAGCCGATTCCAGAGACAATCGAAGAGATTTACACTGATCCCTTCGCGGCGTGGGAAAGATTTATTGGCCAGCCTGACGAACAGGCTAAGGCGAACTAGTGGCGAGCATCCAGAAGCGTGACAACGGTTCCTGGCGAGCTCGCTACAGGGACGGCGCTGGGAAAGAGCATGCCAGGCACTTCCCGCGGAAGATAGACGCCCAGAGGTGGCTTGATGAAGTCACGGCGTCTGTTGTCACAGGCCGGTACGTGGATCCGAAGGCAGGGAAGATCACGTTCGCTCAGTGGTTCGAGCAATGGGCCGCTGCCCAGGTTTGGGCTACGGGGACCAAGCTGAAAGCCGAGCAGGCGCTGGCAGTGGCCACGTTCGGGGAATCCCAGATACGGTCAATCCTGCCTTCGCATGTGCAGGCTTGGGTCAAGGGAATGTCAGCTCGACTGGCCCCAGCCACTGTGAAGGTCTACTTCAACATCATCAGCTCCGCCTTCCGTGCCGCAGTCACGGATAAGGTCATCGCGGAAAACCCCTGCACCGGGGCGAAGCTGCCCCGTGAACGCCGTCGTGAAGCTGCAATGACCATTCCTACGCCTGAGCAGGTCGGGGAGGCACTTGAGGCCGCACCAGACTGGTTTGCCCCCTTCATTTCTGTCTGTGCCTTCGGAGGACTGCGCCTGGGCGAGGCAGCGGGCCTGCAATTGGCGGACGTGGATTTCCTGCGCAGGACCATCAGCGTTTCTCGGCAGATCCAGGGGAGCACCAAAGCAGAGGCCGAGGTTGTTCCGCCGAAGCACGGCTCCGAGCGCGTCGTCTACGTGGCCGGTGAACTGATCCAGACCATCGCACGGCACGTTGAGACCATCGGCGTCTTCGGTGACGAGCGATGGCTTTTCGGGTATGGCGGAACCTACTTCAACCGGAACTCGGCGGCTGACCGATGGCGGCAGGTCCGCGAGGCTGCCGGCATAGGCGAGTTCACGCTGCATGACCTCCGGCATTTCTACGCCTCCGGCCTCATCGCTGATGGGTGTGACGTTGTGACCGTGCAGCGTGCCCTTGGCCACGCAACTCCTTCGATCACCTTGAATACTTACTCCCACCTGTGGCCCACAGCCGAAGACAAAACGAGGACCGCAGGATCAAGGCTGATCGCTGCGGTCCTCGGGGATTCTGCGGACTCTGCGCGGACTGCGGGGAAAAGTTCCCTGTAATCACGCGGCAGAAACGGTCCTAGCTGCGGAAGTTGACGAACTGGAGGTCGGCCTCATCGAAGTCCTTGAGGATGGCCATGGTTGCCTGGAGGTCGTCACGGGACTTGGAGGAGACGCGAAGTTCGTCCCCTTGGATCTGGGACTTTACGGACTTGGGCGCCTCGTCGCGGATGATCTTGTTGATCTTCTTGGCGATGTCCTGCGCGATGCCCTCCTTGATGGACGCTTCCAGCCGGTACTCCTTGCCTGAGGCGTACGGTTCGCCAGCGTCGAGGGACTTGAGTGAGATTCCACGCTTGATGAGCTTGGACTGGAATACGTCCAGCACAGCCTTGACCCGTTCTTCAGAGTTGGCCTTCATCAGGATCTTTTCGCCGCTGAAGTCGATCTCCGCCCCGACTCCCTTGAAGTCGTAACGCTGGGCGATTTCCTTCTGGGACTGGTTGAGGGCGTTGGCGACCTCTTGCTTATCCACCTTGCTGACAACGTCGAACGTCGATTCGCCTGCCATGACTCTCCTTCGCTTGTGGGGGTCGGAACCCGCCTACGGGGCCCGCTTGTCTGTTGTCCAGCCTAGTACGGAAGGTGTCGTGGAAGCCCGGGTTTCAGCCCACAGAGGAGTAACGCGGCGCCTGTCTATGCTCACAGTTGATTCACAGCAGACGCACGGCGGGAACTGAAGCGGAACCGTCAGAGTTGAGGAAGTTGTACGAGCTTTCGTCGAAAGGGACGCCATGCCCACCAAGGCCATCCGCTACGTCACCACTTCCGCCGCAGCAGTTGCCGGTTCCGCAGGAACAGTAGCAAAGGCTGCCGCAGGAACCATCGGGACGGCGGCGGTGGCCGCAGCGGGAGCCATGGCAGCCGCTGCGGTCGCAGCTTCTGTGGTTCTCAGTCCTGTGCAAGCGGCGGAGGATCGTATGGAGGGTGTTCGCAGCGACCTGCAGCGTGCGGTCGCCCTTAACCAGATCACGGTGGAGCACGCTGAGCGGTTCGAGGCCAAGCTGGCCGGCAGAATCCTCGGGGACGCCTAGTCCGGCCTCCTCGGCAGGGAATGCGGGTGGCGGGTTGTGGCCTTCGCCCGGCCCATAAGCAGTGGTAATACGTCTGAATCACGGCCACCTAGGGCCCGATTCGATTCTTAGCCAGAAGTTCTGTAAGGTTGTCTTGCTCCCGAAGACCGGAAGGAAACGGAAAGTTTCCTGAATGGTGGACGGAGTGATCTTCTCAGGAAGTTCGGCAGATTACCCGAGCGGCCAAAGGGGGCTGACTGTAAATCAGCTGGCACTGCCTACGGGGGTTCGAATCCCTCATCTGCCACAAGCCCGGAATCTAGGGAAATTTGGACCCGTCAGGATCTCTTCGGAGGTTCGGGCGGGTCCTTTTTATTGCTCTGTGAGCACAGTTGTGAGCACAGTCCTGCGTGCAGGCAGCAGAGACGCCGCTCCCTCGACCGCATTCCGGGCCGCGTCACCGACCATGTGCGCATACAGATCGCGGGTTATCTGGCTGTTGCTGTGACCCATGGACTTCGACACGATGGCCAGGTCCTGGCCGCTTGCCAGCATCAGGGACGCATGCAGGTGGCGCAGGTCATGCAGCCGCATCCTCGGCAGTCCGGCCTTGGTCACCATGAGCTCGAACAGCTTGGACACGTAGCCCGGGCGGAGCTGGCGCCCATCCTCGTACGTGAACACCCGCCCTGACTCCGTGTACGCCTCTGCCCATGTCTGGCGTTCCTGCTGTTGCTGGAACTGCCACGCGATCAGTGCGGCCACGGCACGGTCGGAGAGAGCAACGACGCGGTCTTGGCCGGCGTCGGTCTTGATGGTGCCCTCAACGACGATCTTGCCGACCTGGACCAGCTGGACACGGACGACCAGCCTTCGGCCTGGCAGGTCCACGTCCTCCCAGCGGAGCCCGCACAGTTCACCGCGGCGCATGCCCGACAGGATGGCCACCTCGAACAGCGCGGCGAGGCGGTGCCCTATCTTGCCGTTGGGACGGCCGTGGCTGTCCATGTTCTCGTAGCCCGCGATGAAGTCGAGGAACTTCCCAGCGTCACCCGGCTCCCACACCTTGACCTTGCTCTTTTCGACCTTGGGCAGGCGAGCGCCGGCGGCCACGTTCTCGGCAATCAGTCCGTCCTGCACAGCGTCGGTCAGTGCGCTGGAGAGTGTGGCGTGGATCCTCTTGATGGTCACCGGCCCGCGGCCGGAGTCCTGCAGCGTCTTGATCAGGCCAGCCACGTGCGCCCGGCGCAGGTCGCGCAGCAGCAGCTTCGGGCCAAACGCCGGGGCGATGTCCTTGTCCACGTAGGCGCGGTACATCCGCAGCGTGGACGGCTTGAGCTGGGAGTGCTGTTCCTGCGCGTCCAGCCATTCCGTGATGTATGCGGCCGCGGTCGTCTTCTTGAAGTCGTAGACCTGGCCGCGGAGCTGCTTCTCCGCCTCCCGCATGGCCTCCTCGGCGTCCCCCGAAGATGCGTAGCTGTAGTCCGTCAGGTAGCGACGCTTGCCGCTGACGGGGTCGAAGCCGGCCGAGAGGCGGAAGCCCCATGTTCCGTGGCGGTAGTTCTTGAGCTTCGGGCACTTCGCCCCGTACTGCTTGCCGTTCTCGTCGCGGCAGCCGCACCGCCTGGTTACTTTCGCCATTACCTTCCTCCACCTTTCAGTGACTTGATCATTTATCCACTGGGGGAATGTGGCCAGCGGCTCGTGCACGGCCAATCCAAGCCCCTGCCGTGCTCCTGGAGATACCGAAAGTCTCCTCAACCGCCTTGGTTGGAGCGCTGTCAATCAGCTCACTTACGCGGTAAATCCTGCCCACCCATTCGAGGGTTTCTGCCGTTGGCCCCTCGTGTTTCAACCGGACCGCATCCTCGGTTGGAATCATCCCAAGCGCAGAAACCTGCGTTCCGGGAGCTATCGTGCTGCCGATGCTCTGCTGGATGCCCGTTTTCACGGCATCCCTGATGATGCTTTGGACGGCCACCTTACGCAGAGCCTCGCCGGTGACAGGCTCTCCGCCGGGCAAACGACTTACTGTCAGCGAATCAATTTCCACCCTCCCGCTTTCCGCCACGGATACCTCGGCGTCAACTCGATATCCCTTGTAGGGCTCGATAGTCGTTTTCGCCCGGCTCCAGATCGTTACTCCGGGGGCTATCTCGACTGAACCCTCAAACTGTTCCCACTGAACTTTCATGACCCCAATATTCCACGAGACAGTGATGGTCCGTCAAGAATGGTCGGTATGGCTTGACGAAAGGTGCCGATCGGTTATTTACTGGAACTCGTAACCCTTTGACGTAGGGTGCCGACACAAAAGGAGTCTTTGAAATGGCAGAACAGCAAGAGCCGCTCACGCTGACGCCGAGAGAGGCGGCCCCCATGGTCCCCATGGGCATCAACCAGTTCTATGCAGCCGTTCGGGAGGGTGTCATTCCCTCCCTTCGAATCGGCAACAGCATCCGGATTCCACGCAAGAGGTTCATTGCGTGGCTCAACGGAGAAGAGATCGACGGCACGCCATCAGACGCTGCGTAGACGGGGAGATCTCCCCGAGCAAAAGGAAAGGGAGCCAGCACCACCTGGCTCCCAGAAATCCAACCCGCACCAGATTGGAAGTAAAGATCATGACCACGATAGCACTCCACGATTCCGAGGCTGCCGAACCGGCAGAGGCACAGGATCCATACGCTGGCGTCCAGCGTCCCGTGTGGCAGTCCCTCTTTGTACTGATCTCGATGATCCGCCCGGACTGGCCTCTTGAGAAGATCGCAGAAGTGATCTTCAGGTATCGGCGGAGCCTCCCGTTCCCGGAGCTTTCAGCAGCTGCCGTCAGGGCTGCTCAGGACTCGAGTATCGAGACCATCATCGGTCTGCGCTTGGCCATTCTTGATGCGGCTGACAAGTGGCTTGAGGTGGCTGATAAGTGAACGCCATCCAGCAATTCACCTACGCCGGCCAGACAATCCGAACCGAGAACATCGACGGAGCCCCATGGTTCGTGGCCGCCGACGTCGCCGCTGTCCTCGGATACTCCGCCACCGCTGCACTCACAAGGCGCCTCGATGATGACGATAAGGGTGTGCGGGATCTGCACACCCCCGGAGGCCGGCAATCCATGGCTGTCATCTCCGAACCGGGCCTGTTCGCTGCGATTCTTGGCAGCCAGGTCCCGGGGGCTAAGGCGTTCAAACGCTGGGTCACGCACGAAGTCCTGCCCGAGATCCGGAACACCGGCTCCTACAGAGCGGACCAAGCGCATCAGTTGCCGCAGAGCTTCGCGGAGGCCCTGCGGCAGCTCGCGGACACCTGCGAGCAATTGGAGGCCGTAGCGCCCAAGGTTGAAGCCTACGACGCCCTGATCGACTCCGCAGGGCTCTACTCCATGCAGGCGGCCGCGAAGGCCCTCGGATGGGGCCCGAACATCCTATTCCGGGACCTACGGCGCCTGGGCATCCTGCAGAGCAACAACCTCCCGTACGCACGCTACATGGACCACTTTGACGTCAAGCTCGGCAGCTACACCAACCGCCGGGGTGAGACGGTCCCCACGACCACGACGATGGTGCGGCCGTCCGGGCTGGACTTCCTTCGCCGGAAGCTGGCCCGGAGCGAGGCATACATCGCGGCAGAGATCGCCAACTAACCACATAACTAAAGATTGGAGGTGCCTCACCTTGGGTGCTGGAAACGTGGCCCTTGCCTTCGCTCACTGGGCGTCCCTGGATGATCGCTCCTTTAGGGTGCTGTGCCGGATGGCGCTCGTATCCATGGACAACGGCAACCCTCCCAAGTACTTCGCCGGCCGCGACGACCTCGCCGCGGCACTTGGCAAGGAAGTGCCAGCAAAGCCCGACGACGCTGACTTGAGCCCCGAGGCTGAGGCTGCCCGGAAGGCAAGGGCGAGCGTCCACGAGATCGTCCGCAAGGCCGTCGCCCGCCTGGCCAGAGAGGGTGCCATCGTCTCGAGCGGCGATGCGAGGTTCAAGAACCGGGCCGAGTACTCCCTACATCTCGACAGGTCCGGCCAGCCCCAACAATCTGTTGCCCCAGTGGTCGAACCTGAACCAATCCAGCCCCAACAGATCGTTGCCCCTATGCCCCAACAAAGTGTTGCCCCATTGACCCAACAGATTGTTGGTACTGACCCAACAGATCGTTGCCCCCTAGGAGTAGAGGAAGAACCTCAGGAAGAACTCATAGGAATATCTCCGCCTCCGCCACTCGCTGCACCCACCAAGGCCAAGCAGATGGATGAGGACTTCAAGGCCTGGTACGAGGTGTACCCGAAGCACGTAAGCAGAGGAGCAGCCGTCACGGCTTACGCCAAAGCCCGAAAGAACGGCGCCACCTTAGAGGACCTCCTCGCAGGGGCTCGAGGCTACGCAGCTCACCGCAAAGGCCAAGACCCCAAGTACACCAAAGCCCCGGCCACATGGCTCAACCAGGAGTGCTGGACCGATGACCCCAACCACACGGGAGAGATCGACGTCGACGCCATCCTCGGCAAGGACTACTGGACCCCAGGCACACCACCCGAAGGACTCAGCGTCGCCGATGAGATCCAGTGGAAGAAGGACCAGCGGGCAAAGCGCAACGCCGAACGCCTCGAGCAAGCCAAAGCCAAGATTGCCGAGAAGCCCAGCCCATGGACCAAGGCGTACCACAGCACAAACAACGTCCCCGCCCAGTACGCCTGGGCCAACAGACCGGACGACGGCGTACCACGCTACCTACACGCCCCCGAGATTGAGGACAGAACCGCATGACCGACCACCCGAACTACACCATCCACAGCATCGACTTCATCAACGACCCCGAACCAGCAGGACTACCCGCCCAATGCCTCGGCATGGGCGTGCTCCGCATCAGCGAACAAGGCACCGGCCGCAGAGCAACCATCCTCGTGGAACACGACTACGCCGTCACCGCCCTCATTGCACGCCGCGACCTCGAAGGCCCCATCCCCCTCGCCGCCACAGCAGCCCGGTTCATGCGCACCGGATGGCCCGAAGAATGGGGCCCCGGACTCAACCCCACATGGCTCCCGATCTACCCCGCAGGCAGCCAAGCATGACCGCCTACATCCGCCCATCGCAGTGCGAGCAATGCGTCCCCATCGAAACTGTTGCCGCCGACTCATGGATGGCCTGGACAACAGAACTCGCCCACGAACCCACCTGCCCCAACAACCCCACCGGAGCAGCCAAATGACAACCCCGAATGCGCACGGTGCGCAAACACCACGCGCAGACATGCACGTTAGGCCTGATTGGACATCGTATTCGTACGGTACGAACCCTCCACACGTTTATGCGCACGTTGGGCCGGACGTCCATTCGAACCGTTCGGACGCCGGAAACGGTTTCGACGCGGCCCGCGTGCCCGCACATGTTGGGCCAAGCCCTGACCGAAACGAGGTGACCGGTCAAAAGCCAAAATCCGCACATACGCATGTTGGGCCGGAGCTGAACGGCAACACGGACACTCGCGGCCTCGTCCCTGCCGAGGAGCGGGAGCGACTTCGGCCGTTCGGCGACGAGGTGCGTGCCATGAGGAAGGCATTGAGCCTGTCCCAGGAGCAGCTTGGGAAGCTAGCTGGCATCGGCACCACGCACATATCCCGGTTGGAGCAGGCCCGGCGCCGGCCGTCCGTGGACGCCATCAAGGCCTTGGCGCGGATCCTGTCCCCAGCGAGCGAGACAGACGCTGTGGAGCGCCGCCTCGCGGCTCTGGCAGGCGACTCATTGCGGACCGGGGCAGCACGGAGAAAGCGCCAGACGGATAACAAACACCGCGTGGCAGCACTCCGTGAGATTGAGCGCACCAACCGGAAACTCAAGACTTTGAGGGCGAGCCGAAGCGGCGGGCGTGACCTCAGCGGGCTAGTGCAGGCTGAAGAAGCAATAGCTGCCCGGCTCAGGGCTGAAATAGTGGCGGAGGCGCCCGGAATCAGGGGAGTGGTGCCAGCAGATGAACAGGCACGCTCCAACCGCTTTGTGTTCGGACGCCCGAGGAGCCGGAGCCTCAAAGACCTCGAGGCTTGGCTGGATGGGCACAAGCACCTGATTGAAGCTGACATTGACGATGATGACGGTCAGGTGAGCTGATTGGGGAACAGTTCACAGGGCCAAAACCCGCGCCAATACTGGCCACTTCGCGGACGTGAACACAGGGTGATCACAAAAGACCAGTCCCAGCCCTGCGACGCCGGACCATCCCTTGACGATCTTGTGCGAGGTCCAGTGGCCGCGGCGGTCCTGCGGTCGCTCATGCGCGACCAGGAGCGGCAAATGCGCGAGAACGGCGCCGGCGTGCAGGTCTGGGCGCTGCCCGTGTTCCGTGCTTTGCAGGAGGCATCGGGGGCTGAGCTTGCGCCAGCGGCCGTGGCGTCCTTTATCGGACGCGTCCCGGCAAGGATGGGTGCAACCAGTTGGTTAGGTGTCATGGAAGCAGCGGCCCGGACCGGTCGCAGCGAGCGTCAAGTGCGGAGGCTTGCAGCGTCCGGCCGGGTCATTGCGAAGCGCATAGGCCACCGCAGCTGGTTAGTTGACATCGATTCATTGGAAAACGTCCTAAGGAACCAGGCAGCATGAGCACTGAAGACCTCCACCCTGACCGGATCATTGCCGACGCCAAACGGGAAGCGGCCGAGGCCGAGCAATTGGTCAGCGCGCTAGAGGAAAAAGTCCGCTCCGGCGACGACTCTGTCACGTTCGAGGAGGTGGAGCGGGCACGCGGGCTCCTTGGCTTTGTGCGGCTCCGGCAGGAAGCGGCAAAGCGCAAGGCAGAAGCTGCGCGTGAAGCGGCACGCATCGACGCCTGCGAGGCCCTGAACGCTGACATCACAGCCCAAGTGAAGGGCGATGGAGCGAAGTTCAGCAAGCAGCTGAAAACCGCTGTGGATGCTCTTCGGGAACTTTACGAAGCGGCCGAGGCACGCAACGAGAACGTGCGGGACTTCCGCCGCCGGGCCGAAAGCCTGGGTATCCCGGAGCAGAAGCACTCGGGAGGGGCAGCGCCTACGCATGGGGGAGTGAGGCTTGCAGCTAATGGGTATCCCGGATCAGCCGCCGGGGTGATCGTCGGTCGACGCAGGGTCGACGCCATTGACATCAACGTGTTTGTGAACCGCGCACTGAACATGCTTGCCCGTGAAAACAAGTACAAGCACCTCGAGTTCGTGGATGCCGGCGAGGACCTGTTCGGCGACCTGGCCGCGATTGACGCAGAGGCCCCTGAGAACTCTGCCAAGTACTTCTACCGCGGCCCCAACGGTGCTGTGACTGCGAAAGACGAGCCGTTCCCTGACGATGTGATCAAGCGGAACAACTTGAGGGTGATCACCGAGGCTGAGGCATACGCCGAATGAGCGCCGCCCAGGACGACGCCCAGTGCACCTCTGAGCAGCTCAAGACGATGAGCCCGGAGGAGATCGTCAAAGCCCAGCAGGAGGGGCGTCTAGACGCTGTCCTGGCCGGGCGTGAACCGAGGCCGAAATGAGCGGCAGCGAAGGCTTCGAAGCCTACCTTGACGGGATCGAGGAACGGGTAGATGCCGCCATCCCCGATGCCGCGTTCAAGGCCATGGAGCATTTGCGGGAGGTCGCCGTATCCCGTACACCACTGGAATCGGGGGACCTCCGGGCCGGGGCGTCGACGGTCAATGCCATCGACAAGAGTGGCGCTTCCGTGTACTACCCCGGACCGTACGCCCGCTACCAGGAGTACGAAATTCTGCGGCATGAAGTCGGTCAGCGCCTCTACCTGACGTCGGCCGTTGAGACCGAGACCCCCAAGGTCTTGGAAATCCTCGGCCAAGAGATCCATAAGGCAATGCAATAAGCCACCAGCTACTTAGCAAGGAAGCCTGAGACATGACCGGACCAACTACGACTGGCTCGATTGACGCCAAACTCACCCTTGATCGCTCTGATTTCAAGCGGGGCATGGATGAGGCGCGGGCGGAGGCCCGGGAGGTTGGTTCGCTGTCCCCCACGGTCAAGGTCGACGCGAATGTCGGACCCGCCCTCGCGAAACTTGAGGCCGTCGCGAAGGCCGAACGGAACCTCGAAAACTCCTACATGCGGTCCACGATCGCGCAGGAGAAACTGGACGCAGTCACGAAGAAGTACGGCGACGATTCCATCCAGGCGGCCTCGGCGCGACTGACCCTGAAACGTGCCGTTGATGCCGAATCGGACGCTGAAGCGAAACTCGCAGCAGCGAAGTCGAAGTCCACAGAGGAGCAGGATAAAAACACCGGGGCCGTGAACCGGGCGCATGAGGCGAACCGCCGGCACGTGTCTGGTCTGTCCGTCCTCATTGCTATGTCCCCCGCAATCTTGTCGGCAGCCGCGCCCATCGGCGCCGCCGCCATCGGTTTGGGTGCCGCTTTTGGTGTCATGGCCGGGGCTGGGGTGGCTGCAGTGGTGGGCATCAAGAAGGAAATGGAATCCGGGTCCGATGTCGGGAACCAGTACGCCGCGCAGCTTGGCTCGTTGAAGGCCAACATGCTGCAACTTTCCCAGACCTCGGCCGCTGGTATGCTCACCGCCTTCACGCAGTCTGTGGATGGCATCAATGACCGGATGCCGTTCCTCAACAGGATGATCGGGGACTCGTCATCCCTGCTGGGCAACATGGGCGGCACGGCACTCCGCGGGGTCCTGTCCGGGCTGGAGAAAATGAACCCGCTCCTGCAGCAGGGCGGTGTGGAACTGGGCAAGTTCGTGACTTGGCTGTTTTCCTTCACCAACAGCGATGGCTTCTCCCAGTTCATCGTCTACGCCCAGCAGAACCTCCCAAGTGTCATGCGGCTCATCGAGAATCTCGTGACCTTGGGCGGCAACATCCTGGCAGCCTTCGCGCCCCTGGGCCCGGTGGTGATCACGGTCCTCAGCGGCATCGCGGACGGGCTGAACAGCCTTCCGCTTCCCGTCCTCGCCGGCCTGCTCACAACGGCAACTGCGCTGGGTCCAGCGATGAACATCGCCTTCAACACCACGATGGCGCGGACCATCATCACTGTTGCCGAGGCCATCGGCTTCACTGGCGTCATGGCGAACCTCGCTGTCCCGGTAGTTGGGGTCCTGACGGCCGCAATCGCAGGGCTGGGCGTCATGGCCGCCACCTCGGCAGTGTCCACAGACCAGGGCACAGCGTCCCTCGTTTCGTATGGTGACGCGGTGGAGCGGGACAATGGCCTGATCGGTGAGAACGTCCGCCTACAGGCAGCGCATGCGGCGACGACGAAGGAAATGCGGGAGGCCGCCGCGTCGCTGGGCCTGTCCACACAGACCGTGACGAAAGCCATCCTTGGAAACAAGGACGCGATTGACACCGTGAACGAGGTCATGGCTGAAGCGATCGACCGCCGCGCCGAGTTCCGCCGCGGCGACGAGAACCTCACGGACACGTCGCTTCGCCTGACCCATGCAAAGGAGACCCTCACCAACGGGATCCGCTCGAACTCGGACTCCATCCAGGACAACCTGGAAGCGCACAAAGAGCTGACCACGATCAAGCAGGATACGGCCCGGGCAACGGACGCTGAGTCGCTCGCCCTGATGCTCAACGCCAACACGTATGGCACGTCCGTCAGCATGTACGGGCAGGCCGCTGCCGCGATGGATAAGGCAAAAGAGTCCACCGAGGCGCAAACCCTCGCCATGCAGTTGCAGAACAACGCTGCAGGCCTCCTCAAAGAGGCTTGGGAGGTGCTGAACGGCACTGGCCTATCGCTGGAGCAGGCTCAAACCCGCTCCGCAGCAGCGACGAACAGCGTCACGAAGTCGTTCCAGACCAACGGGCTGGCGATCCAGGGCACCACCGAGGCCGCTGTCGCGAACCAGCAGGCCCTGCAGAACAAAGCCACCGCGGACCAGGCCGCGGCGGAGGCTGTCGCGAAGGCCACCGGGTCCACGGAGAAGGGCACCGCCGCGTACGGGGCGTCCAAGGCAGCGCTTGAAGAATCGATGAGATCCCAGGGTCTCCTCACCGAGGAGGTCCAGAACTACATCAACAAGCTGTACGACGTGGACAAGCTGAAGGTGAAACCCACGAAACTGGACATTGACAAGGCCGAGGCCGAGTTGAAGCTGCAGGGCTTCCAGAACGCGATCAACTCCCTCACCGGTAAGACCGTGACGATCTACACGCAGGAACGGATCAGTACCGTCCGTGACTCCGGGGACACCGGCACGGCGAACGCGATGAACACCGCGAACCAGTACGCCACCGGCAACGCCTACCGCTCCGAGGGAGGGGAGATTCCCCAGTACAGGGCGGATGGCGGTCCAATCAATTATCTGGCCGCCGGTGGGTCGCCCTTCATTCCACGAGGGACGGACGTCGTGCCGGCGATGCTCACGCCCAAGGAGTTCGTAATCAAGCGGGCTTCGGCGGAATCCATCGGACTACCGGCACTGGACTACATGAACAGGACCGGGCAGCTTCCGCCCCAACAACAGCCCGTCATCAATCTCACCGCCATCGTGACGAACCCCTTCACTGGCGAGGAGGTCCAGGCGGTTGTCCGGTCAGTCGCATACGACCAAGCTGAGTCGGCCATCTTCCGGGCGAACCAGGACGCGCAGCGGAGGCCGTCGCGATGAATCCCGATTTGTGCTCACCCTGTGCTCACTGTCCCAAAGTTCCCAGTAATACCAAGCCATTCAACCGGATCGGCTGATACCGAATCAGCTAGCCTTCGAAACCATCAAGCCCATCCATAGAGGGAAGACAGCATGCCACGCACCCGGCGCGAACGATGAAGCGCTGGCGCTGGCGCTCGAGGCGTGGGAATCCGCCCTGGTCGATGCCAGCCTCGTTTGATCAGCTGGGCGGCTGTATGCGCAGCCCAGCTTTCATGACAAAGTAGTTTGGACTTGGGAAGACCCATGCGCAGCTCAGGTGATATCATCCGGAACATACACATGACGCAAGACGTTGCAAGCATATGACAATCTCGGGGGGCACCGTTGCATATGGACAAAATCCTGAAGGAGGCGAGGATGAGCAACAAGAATCGAGCAACCTTGCTCTTTTGCATGCCCAGCTTCGTCTCAGGAGCGGCGCAGGTGTTCGACCTAACGGGTGATGGCGTTTGCATCTATAACGTCAGTTCGACGCCAGAGGCCGCTGACGAGCGAGCAACATTCCAAGATTGGGCTGCAGTCGGTGATGACCTGGTAGCGGCCTACGGCGCCGCTGCACTGTGAGTGACCGGGCCTCCGCACCTGAGGCGGAAGCAGATAACTCCGAGCCTGCTGACGCTGAAGTCGCGGCGGTTGATCCCGATGAAGATGCCCTCATAGACCAAGTCTTTGAGGGCATCCCTCTCGACGAAGACAATAGGGAAACCGTAATACAGCGATTGGAACTTCTCAAAGGCCAGTTTTCAAGCCCGGTACCTCCCCCCTTCATCATGCGAGAGCATGGTGAAGTACTCCCGAGTGCACCCGAACGTATTCTGGCGATGGCAGAACGACAGGCCGCACACCGCCAGAGCCTCGAGCAGAGGGTTACTAAGGGCGCGGACATTAGAGCGTACGTAGGTCAAGGGTGCGCTCTCCTGGTCGCCTTGACGTTCGGTTACTTTTCCTACGATTTGATTCGCGGCGGAGCCGAAGTCGCCGGTGCATTTCTAGGTACCGTGGACCTCGTCGGGTTGGTGAGCGTGTTTTTGGTAGGCCGCAGGAGGCAGAGCAGAGAGGCCCAGCGGAAACCTGAGGCGCCGAGCCGAGTACACCAAGACGACCCGGAAGACTAGTCAGGGACCTGCCCTTCGCTTTCGGGGCCCGCACTGGGCTATTGACAGACTTCCTAGGGAAATCTCATCCTCCACATAGCCGCTGGCTGGCCTCTTGTAAGCTTTTGAGACCCCAAGCAGTTCACGTATAGCTCCATGTCGCCCAGCGTAGGCCCCAGAAAGCCGGTAAGTACACCGGGGATTCCTGCGTTTCCAGCGGCGATCCACTGGGTTCGGCATGGTTCAATGAGGGCCATGACTCAAACAACAGGTTCAAAGAAGACCAAGACTCCTGGAGACGCCCTGATCGGCTTCGGAATCATCGTCACCATCCTTGGGCTAATCCTTGCATTCATGACAGCGCCGACAGGCGCAAGCATCGCCCTGACCATTTCGCTGAGTCTGGGTGGCTTGCTATTGGTGGTCATCGGATACCTGAAGCGCATCGTCGTCGCCTTGGAATCTCGCCGCTGAATCCCTTCTGGCAGGGTACTGGCGCAGCGATGGAGACCCTTTGGACCCATCGCAAACCCCTTCTGATCCGCCTAACAACGGCCCTCGGGTGTTTTGCGGACAGTGGCGAGGTCCGATTAGCCTAGTGCTCCATTCATTCGTTTGGATGGTGTGGCCTTGTAGCTCAGAGGGATAGAGCGGGCTTTTGCCGAAGGGTTCCTTGGAATTCCCTTGAAATCATTTGAGAATCTGCTGGAAGAATGCCCCGGCATAGCCACCAAGTAGGCTAATTATCGCTGCCCCGACCCATGACTGCCACCTGACCTTGGCTGCTCTGGAATCGGCATAGAGCTCTGCTTCTGACAGCTTGGTCACGATGGGTGCGCGACGAAGTCGCTCCCAAAGAGTGGCTGGTCTTGTCATGGCTAGGAATGTATCGACAACGTCACGGAAAACCATCGTTGCCGAGTTGTTGTGGACCTCCGTGCCGGAGACAAAGACATAGCCTCCAGTCGCACGAAACAGCGAGAGGTCTGTATTTGCTTTGCTGAGATGCATCCATATTGTCACGTGATGCCCAGGGCGACCCAAAGCCTCGAGCCTCAACTCGTGAAGGTTCCGCTGGGGGTACTCGAGTAAATCCTCGACAGACGTGAACATCTTTCCGTGAACCCATGCAATCACATTTGCTTGAATACTTCCGGTTTGGGTTCCTTCTCGAAATGCTGCAGCTTCCGCTTCGGTTGGTACCACGAAGCGCTCAAGAGTCGCCCAAAATGTTCGTAGGCTTTCGACATCAGGAAAGACCAGTGGCCAACGGCGAGCAGATTCATACCTGATCGATCCCTGCGACATTGCACCATTCGATTCGCCCCGGCCAAGGTTGTCCCACGCATATTCTGGGCCTATCCACCATTTACGCGATTCACGCCAAAACCCCACTCGGGACCCCCTGTAGATAACCTGAGCACTACTTCGATTCGCTGAGAATCACTCTAAAGCCGTTGTCAGGGTGATAAGTCCAGGATGCCGAGATCTTGTCCCATGATGCCCTCTGCATGCCGTCCAGAGCCCGTGTCGAGTCCATCTGGGACACGACGCTGTCGGGGACGTTGACGGCCTTCAGGATGCAGGCGATGTCTGACATCGGCAGGCCACCTCCGTACTTGGGCTTGCCCTTTAACGTGATCGAATAACCCCCATCACCCAGCGGGGCGTAATCGGGATCCGTGACATTGCAGGAGTCTCTGGCCTTCGTGATCAACGGCTGGGTTGGTGTTGGTGTTGGTGTTGGCGAAGGAATTGCGGTTCCGGCGTTGAATGCGCAGCCGGCCAGACAAAGTGAAATTGCCGCCGCAGCGGCTGCCCCCATTATTGATTTCATGAGCAGATCGTACGACCACCGGGCGACAAATCAATAGATGTTAGAAACGCCACTAGGGAAGATTGGGGAGTCTTCTGGGGCTTTGACTAGGGAGATTTGGGGCGGCTCGCCGGGACGATTAGGGACTTTCAGTCAATGGTCTAATGGGCGTTTACTGTGTGGCCATGACAAGCAAAGAATGGCAAATTCAAAAGGACCTGCGAGTGAAGGAAGTCGCTGAGATCCTGTCCATTAGCCCGGAAACGGTCCGAGTGCTCGCCCGCCAGGGCAAGTTCCCGAATGCGTACAAGACAGGCACCGGGAAGGTCAACTCACCGACCCGCATCCCACTGGCTGATGTGGAGCGTTTCCGGAAGCTACAGATGAGGGTATGCAGGTGATCACTCCGTGAGCACATACGCCCGAGCACAAGCGGGTGTGCGAGGTGATGAGCAGGACGTCGAACCCCCGAATTTCACCTAGATTCCGGGCGGAAGGTTATGGGCAGTTCCTGCCGGTCACGACGGTCAAATCACTGTAAATCAGCTGGCACTGCCTACGGGGGTTCGAATCCCTCATCTGCCACCAAGGAAAACCCCGTCTGAACTGCGGAAACGCAGATCGGGCGGGGTTTTTTTCATGTGCTTCCACAAAGAAACTTTGAGCCGCGGACGCGCCATGCCGTTTGACTGGGCGTCCTCCCTCGGCCAGGAAGGATGCCCAGGCTCAGACTGTCGAGGGGCTTCGAAGTTCGTACCCGTCCAGGCGATGAACCAGGCGACGGCCGAGCCCGCCCCGTAGCTGGACCCACAGTGTTGTCCTGTCCAGGGTCATGCCGTCCAATGTTCCCTCAATGACACTCCCGCGGTTGTCCTCAAGGAAAACCTCGTGGTTGACGGGCAACTCAGGCCACGCGGTGACGTCGATGGTGCTGCTGCTCATGGGAACTCCTTCTCCCCGGCGATCCGCCACGCTCGTCACGGCGGCGAATCGGAAATGGATGGCCGATAATTTCAGCCATTCTGCATGTGCAGTGTTAACCGCGGGTAAACCGGTATCCCCAAATTGATGCACGTCGCGACCGCGCTGACCCAGCCGGTGTAGACCGGCCATGTTACCGGTGGGTAACATGGCCAAATGCACTTGCTTGTCCGCACCCTAGTGACGCTATTTGCGTCTGCACGCCGTACCCGGCTCTCGATCTGGGACATATCGTCGCTCCCCATGCGGGTCCTTCCGACGGACATTGACATCGCCTTGCATGTCAACAATGGAATGTATTTTTCACTGATGGACCTCGGACGCTTCGACCTGCTGGCACGTAGCGGTGTGTGGAAAGCGATGCGGCTCCGCGGATGGACCCCTGTCGCCTCCGGGGAAACGATCAGCTTCCGGAAATCGCTACAGTTGTGGCAGCGCTACACCATCGAAACCCGGATCATTGGCCTGGACCAGAAGGCCATCTATTTCGAGCAACGGATGGTGGCCGACGGCGAAATCTTCGCCCGTGCGTACATCGCCACCCGATTGCTCAGCAGGGGACGGCCGGTAACCCAGGAAGAGGTCATTGCGGCCTTTGGTGAACCTCCAGCGGAACTGGAGCTCCCTGCATGGATCCACGAATGGCGCGAGTCGACGGCACTCCCCGGCACGGGGAAACCAGCACCGCACGCCTGGGCCTGAACGGTTGACTGGAGCCCCAGGGGAGGCGACCGTCGCCCACCCCTAATTGCCGACGTCGCGGTTTCTTAGCGCGACCACCGCGGCCAGTACCAGGCAGGCCGAAATAGCAGGAAGCCCCCAAGCCGCTGAAATCTCGACGCCGTTGAGCAGCGGCGAGTTGCCGTACGCCCAGTGGTAGGGCGAGAGATTCAGCAACCACTCGGTGCTGTTGCTCTGTTTGCCCAGGGCATTAAACAGGTAGCCAAGTACGGCGATGCCCGCGCCGGCGCCCAGCGCATAGGCTTTGCGTCCGGTCAAGGCACCCACCAACAGTGCGGTGGTCCCGCTCAATAGGGCGAGTCCCGCAAACAGTGCCATAGTTCCGGCCAGCTTGCCTGCGTCGATTTGCAACTGGGACGGCCCGTTCAGTGCCATAACCAGGACAAAGACAAGAATCGACAGGACAAGGATCCGCAGGGCGATGCCAAGAGCCCGTTCGAAGACCACCTGTGCGCGTGTCACGCCGTGTGCAAGGGTGAGCTCGAGCTGGCCGGCTTCCTCATCGCCAGCCACGGCTGCTGCGCCCCAGGCAACCGTTGCGATGGTCATCAGCAGGTATCCGTACAGGCCAAAGACTGTGGCCTGGACGTACCCGGGGCCGGTGGCGATCTGTTCGTAGTTCAGCGCTTTGGTCATCTCGGCGGGGAGGGCGTTGATCATCTGCTGCATCTGCGTACCGCCGCCGATCGACGGGTAGAGCGGGAGGTACAGCAGGATCGCTCCACAGAGGCCCGCCGCCCAACCCAGGGTGGAGCGCCAGGAATCGGTCATAGATTTGCTTAGCAGGGGCATGGGACTAGACATGGCTGCGGACCTTCCTTATGGACCGTCGTGCCGGAGTATTGATGATGGTTGTTTCGACGGGAACTGCTTCGTACAGGGTGAGGACGGATTCTTCGAGGTCGGCTTCCTCGATCACGAGTTCCACGAGGTCCAGCCGCGCGAGGGCCCGCACCAGTGACCCGACGCCGGCGCCTTCAAGTTTCGCCGACACCTCCACAGCGAACCCGGGACCGAGGGGTTGGGCCGGGGAAATCTCCTGGAATGACACGTCCCTGATTCCGGGCACCATCGAGAGCGCCGCGTGCACATCGGAGGGGGATTCTGCAGCAGTGAAGCGCACAGTGCGGACGGCCGACTCCCGCAGGGCATCCACCGTGGACACGGTGACGATATTTCCATCCCGGAGGATGGCCACTTCGTCGGCGGCCTGCTGGATTTCACTGAGCATGTGCGAACTCAGGAACACGGTGGTCCCCGCTGCCTGTGCCTCCCGGACCATGGCCAGGAACTCCTGCTGGACCAAGGGATCAAGGCCGCTCGTGGGTTCGTCCAGGACCAACAATTCCGGTTCATGCATGAAGGCCTGGATCAGTCCGAGCTTTTGCTTATTGCCTTTGGACAGCTTGCGTGCGTGGCGTCCCAGGTCCAGGTCGAGGCGTTCGGCGAGTTCCTCGATGCGACCAGGCCGGACGGGTCCGCTAATGGCTGCGTAGTGTTCGAGCATCCTGCGGCCTGTTACCCGGCCTTCAAGGAATAGCTCGCCGGGCAGGTAGCCGATCCGTCGGCGAAGGGCAGGACCGGCCGTCCTTGGATCGCGGCCGAGCACCCGGATGGAGCCACCGCTCGGCCGGATGATGTCCAAAAGGCACCGCATTGTGGTGGTTTTGCCGGCTCCGTTTGGACCGATGACGCCAAATACGCTTCCGGCCGGAACGGAAAAATCGATGCCGTGCAGCACTTCCCGGCGTCCGAAAGACTTCCGCAGTCCCCGGACATCGACTACCGCAAGGTCCGATTCGATTGATGTGACTTCCGTGCTCATGGGGAAATTCCCCCTCCGTTTTACTGTTGCTCAGTTTCTGTGAAAGCTGACTTTGCGGCGTCAAGGTGGCTGGTGTCCTTGAAGAAGCCATGGGTATAGATGTCCATGGTGGGAATAGTGAGCCGCGTAAGCATGTCCGGGCCGAGGACGCTGGTTCCCAGCGCCCGGGCTATATGGCGGCCCAGCACCAGGATGGCCAGGCTGTTGCTGGCCATAACGACGGCGGCAGTATCGACGTCCTCGAAGTCCCGGACGGTTCCTGCCGCGATACCGGCCTCGATCATGTCCCGGGTCTGGGCGACCACAGCGTCGTAGAAGTTGTCGCCAGCCTCGGACTGGTCCCGCAGGGACTCCCGGATGTACGCGATCTCGTCGGCGTACTGGTCCGGATTGGCGAGGTAGTCGCGGATCTGCGCTCCCACGCGGGATGGGTCGGCCTTCTCGATGCTGCGTTCCGCCGAGTCGGCAATGACGAATTCGTCGCAGGCGAGGCGAAGGCCTTCCTTGCTGCCGAAATGGTGGATGACCAAGCCAGGACTGACGCCGGCCTCGCCCGCCACCATACGAACTGTGGTGCGTGCAAAACCCATTCGGCCAAACAGGCCGATGGCGGTGTCCCGAATTCGGGCCCGGGCGCTGAGGTCGTCAGCGGATGCTGAACGCATGTTTAATATGCTAAACACTTGTTCAGGCTTTGTGAATACCTCGGGAGGGCCAGTGTGATTCCGGGGTTTCGCGTTTTATTCCCGTTGACGCGGGTAGCGAACATCGGGGATTCCGGGGCGACTTCCGTGGGCTGCTCGCGTACCGTGGAATCATGGCTACAGTTGACATCACTGGAGAACAGTTCGCAGCGACCGTTGAGGGCAACGACATTGTCCTGGTCGACTTTTGGGCCGCCTGGTGCGGGCCCTGCCGGCAGTTCGCGCCCGTCTATGACGCCGCGTCGGACAAACACCAGGACGTCTTCTTCGCCAAGGTGGACACCGAGGCAGAACAGCAGCTCGCCGCAGAGGCCGGCATCTCCTCGATCCCCACGCTGATGGCATTCCGGGAAAAGGTCCTGGTTTTCGCCCAACCCGGTGCTCTGAGCGGCCCGCAGCTTGAGCAGGTCATCGAGGCGGTCAAGGGCCTGGACATGGAAGAAGTCCACGCCCACGTCGCCAAGCAGCGCGCCCAGAACAACTAATCTTCCAAGTACACGATCGGGCGGGAGCCGCAGCGTCTGCGGCTCCCGCCCGATTATTTGCGCAGGCCAGCTTAGACGTATTCCAGCTTCACCGGCTCCGCGAGCAGCGCGCTCAGGGATTCGTTGAGGTCCTGCACGGCCACGCCCTTGGAGTGCTTGTCGAGGTCCTCCTGGGACGCCCAGCGCTCTGTCAGCACCAGCTTGTCCTCGGTGGCTTCCGTCAGTTCGTAGCGGATGCAGCCGGGTTCTTTGGCAACCTCGTCGATGGCGATTTCCAGGGCAAGCTTCACACGGAAGAACTCGCCCTCGTTGGGGATAAATGTGGCAATGAGGTCGATGGGTGCAGTCATGCTGTTCAGGATACCGGCCGCGTCAGTAGCCACGGTGATCCTGGATAGTCATCCGAGGCCCGAACGTGGGTTTGCGAAAGCCGCTCAGATACATCATCCTCACCACGCGCTGACGGTGCCCACGCCACGGTTCGAGGAGCTTCAGCATTCCGGCGTCGTCCGTTTTGCGGCCAGTCAGTGCGTAACCGACGTAGCTGGCCAGGTGGTAGTCGCCCACTGCGATTGAATCCGGGCAGCCGTGCGTCCTTTGAACCACTTCCGCGGCCGTCCAGATCCCTATTCCGGGGATCGTTTGCATCTTGGTTCCGGCCTCGGCCGCCGGCAACAGGGCGAGGCGTTCAAGGGCCGACGCCGAGCGCAGCGCCCGCATGACGGTAGCCGAACGTTGGGGTCCCACACCGGCTTTGTGCCACTCCCAGGAAGGAACACTGAGCCAACGCTCCGGCGTGGGTGCGACCAGCAGGCCGTCAGGCATGGCACCGCGCGGCCCGGGCGCCGCTGTGCCGTAGCGGTACATCAAGTAGCGGTAGCCCCTGCGGGCCTCGATGGTGGTGACCTTTTGCTCCAGGATGGTGGGCACCAGCGAGTCGACCACCCGCCCGGTGGAGGGCAGCCGCACATCAGGGTTCCGGCGTCGGGCCTCTGATACAAAGCGCGGGAGGGTGGCCTGGAAAGCCGGATCGTCGAAGGCCGACCAGTCGTCGTCGCGGCCCAACAGCCGGGGAACGGATTCGACGGCGGTCCCGGCCCCGGGGCCCCAGGCTTGGGCGTCCACGACGGCGTCGATCCCCTCGCCGGACTGTTGCAGGCGAACGGTTGCCGGACCTTCGGGCGTGGAAAAAGCCGTCCAAAAGCTGCCCGGCAGAACCGCGAAGGAGGGGTCGCCGTTGCCGCGCATTAATGTACCCAGGGTGGCAAGAAGCGGAATCCGTCCGCCGGAGTGCCACCTCAACGAGGCGTCCGCCGCGGCAGCCAGGCCCGGGGGAGCTTCAACGATGGTCACCTCATAATCGTTGCACGTCCCACTGACGGAATCTGAAATCCCTCCCCCTGGCGGCCTTATGTCCCTGTGCCGCCCGGATTAGACTCCCATGTGTGGCGCGGGCCACCGCGCCTTCTTCCGTGACCAAGGACAGGTGCAAATGGGCGGCATAGTGCATTTTGAAATACCGGCGGATGACCAGGAGCGGGCCAGGGGCTTCTACCAGCAGGCTTTCGGCTGGAACATCAATCCGATCCCGGAGATGGATTACAGCGCGGTGACCACCACTCCCGCGGACGAGAAGACGGGAGCGCCCCTGCAACCTGGGGCCATCAACGGGGGCATGATGGCCAGGAGCGGCGAGCTGACCACTCCCATCATCACTGTGGACGTTGAAGACATCAACGCTGCATTGGGCGCCATCGGCGAGCTTGGCGGCTCAACGGTCCAGGAGAGGGGAGCGGTCCCGGGCATGGGGTACTTCGCGTACTTCAAGGACACTGAGGGCAACATCCTTGGCCTGTGGCAGACCGATCCAAGTGCTGGCGCTGAAACCGGTGCAAGCCAGGAAGCCACCAGCGAGGGAGCCGCGGCCAACGACATGGGCGCGTAACACAGGAGAGGCAAACGCAATCCCAAATCAGGCGATGTGCCGCCGGTTCTTCGGTAATCAGCGGCACATCGCCGCATGATGTTCGCAACGAGCCCTGCCGCGCGGTACAGGGCACATCGAGACGGTAACTTTGTCCTATGAAGTACGCCCAATCCGTCCTGGACCTCATTGGCAACACCCCGCTCATCAAGCTCAACCACGTAACGGATGGCATCAAGGCCACCGTGCTGGTGAAGCTCGAGTACATCAATCCCGGCGGGTCCATCAAGGACCGGATCGCGGTGAAGATGATCGAGGAAGCCGAAAGGGACGGCCGGCTCAAGCCGGGCGGAACCATTGTGGAGCCGACGTCGGGAAATACCGGCGTCGGATTGGCGTTGGTGGCCCAGCAGAAGGGCTACAAGTGCGTTTTTGTGGTCCCGGACAAAGTGGGCGAGGACAAGCGTGCCGTCCTGCAAGCCTACGGTGCCGAGGTTGTGGTGACGCCCACGTCCGTGGCGCCGGACAGCCCGCAAAGCTACTACAGCGTTTCCGACCGGCTGGTGACGGAGATCCCGGGTGCTTTCAAGCCTGACCAGTTCTCCAACCCGGCAGCGCCAGGAAGCCACTATGAGACCACCGGTCCTGAAATCTGGCGGGACACGGATGGCAAGGTCACCCACGTTGTCATCGGCGCGGGGACCGGCGGCACCATCACGGGCACTGGGCGCTACCTCAGGGATATCTCCAAGGACCGTCCCGAATCTGAGGGGGGCCGCGTCAGGATCATCGGTGCGGACCCTGAGGGATCCGTGTATTCAGGCGGCACCGGACGCCCGTACTTCGTCGAGGGCGTCGGTGAGGACATGTGGCCCGCCAACTACGACAAGACCGTGCCGGATGACGTGATCGCGGTGACCGACGCCGACTCCTTCGCCATGACCCGCAGGCTGGCACGGGAAGAAGGGCTGCTGGTGGGCGGCTCCTCCGGCATGGCCGTCGTCGCAGCCCTGCAAACCGCCAGGGACCTCGGCGAGGAGGCCGTCGTCGTCGTCATCCTTCCGGACTCCGGGCGCGGCTATCTGGCCAAGATCTTCAACGACCAGTGGATGCGCTCCTACGGGTTCCTTTCCGGCGGCGAGGAGGCCACCGTTGGCGAAGTCCTCAAGTCCAAGACCGGTGAAATGCCGGACCTGGTCCACATACACCCCAATGAGACCGTCCGCGACGTCATCAACATCATGAACGAGTTTGGTGTTTCCCACATCCCGGTTCTGTCCCAGGAACCGCCCGTAGTGATGGGCGAAGTACTGGGCGCGGTGGATGAGCGCAGCCTGACCACCAAACTATTCCGTGGCGAGGCGAAACTCACCGATAAGATTTCGGAACACATGGGCGCGCGGCTGCCGGTCATCGGTTCCTTGGAAAGCATCTCCGCGGCCCGCGAACTGCTCTCCGACGTCGACACCGTCATGGTGACGTTCGTGGGTGCGCCCGTAGGTATTCTTACTCGCCACGACCTCCTTGCCTACCTCAGCAACTGACCACCACCCCGAGCACCTGACAGGAGCGCCATGTCTGCCACCAACAACGCCGGCTTCAACACCCGCGCCGTCCACGCCGGCCAGGCTTTCGAGCCGCGCACCGGTGCCGTAGTTCCGCCGCTGCACTTCAGTTCCACCTACGCACAGGACGGGATCGGCGGGCTGCGGGAGGGCTACGAGTACGGCCGCGGGGGCAATCCCACACGTGACGCGCTGCAGGAGCAGTTGGCGGCCCTGGAAGGCGGAGCGCATGCCTTCAGCTTCAGTTCCGGCCTGGCGGCGGAGGACTCGCTCATTCGTGCCGTGGCGCGCCCTGGCGACCACATCGTGCTCGGCAACGACGCTTACGGTGGAACGTACCGGCTCATCAACCGGGTGCTGGGCCCCTGGGGAATCGGCAACACCCCGGTGGACATGTCCGACCTGGACGCGGTCCGTGCTGCTGTTGCCGGCAACAACACCCGAATCGTGTGGGTGGAAACTCCGTCCAACCCGCTGATGAAGATTTCTGACATTGCCGCCATTGCGTCCATCGCCCACGACGCCGGTGCCCTCCTGTTGGTGGACAACACCTTCGCGTCGCCCTACCTCCAGACGCCACTGGACCTCGGCGCCGACATTGTGGTCCATTCGACCACCAAGTACATCGGTGGCCACTCCGACGTGGTGGGCGGCGCCGTCGTCGTTAATGATTCCGCGCTCGCCGAGCAGATCGGCTTCGTCCAGTTCGCCGTGGGCGCGGTGTCCGGACCGATGGACGCGTTCCTCACCACACGCGGCCTGAAGACGTTGGGCGTCCGGATGGACCGGCACAGCGACAATGGCCAGGCAGTGGCCGAGTGGTTGCTGGAACGCCCGGAGGTTGAGTCCGTGCTTTACCCCGGCCTGCCCTCGCACCCGGGCCACGAGCTGGCCAAGCGACAGATGAAGCGCTTCGGCGGGATGGTTTCCGTCCAATTCAAGGGCGGCGAGGCCGCAGCACGCAAGGTTGCCGAGTCAACCTCCGTCTTCACCCTGGCCGAATCCCTGGGCGGCATCGAATCCCTCATGAACTACCCCTCCGAGATGACACATGCATCCGTGAAAGGTACGGAGCTGGCTGTGCCGGTCAACCTGTTGCGGCTTTCCTGCGGCATCGAGGACGTAGAGGACCTGATCGCCGACCTTGACCAAGCCATCTCCCGGATCGGCGCGGCATGACCTTCAAGGTCCGGGCGTCTGCGGGCACGCCCGCGGTGCCGCTCGGCTGGCTGACGACGGCGGCAGGCGCCTTGGCCGTCGTCGTTGCCCTCTTGGTGTTGTACTCGGCGTACATTCCGCTGATGAATGACTTCGAGGTCTACTATTACGGCGGCTCCCGAGTGCTGCAGACCGGTGAGGCTGGCGTCAACGAGCTTTACGCGCCTCGAGACGGCTTGCCGTTCACGTATCCGCCGTTTGCTGCGCTGCTATTCGCGGGACTAGCGCTGTTTCCCATCAAGACCAGCGAACTGGTATTCATCACGACGGCGCTGGCGGGTGCCGCCGTCGTCTCCGCTTGGCTGGCGCGGCACTATTTTGGCCTGCGCCGCTGGCGCGACGCCTTTGCCGACGCACGCTTTCGGACTGTTGCCCTGTTGGCCACGGCCGCGATCCTGCTGCTGGGGCCATGGCGCGACACCTTCGACTTCGGCCAGATCAACATCATCCTGATGGGCCTGATCCTGGCCGACTTCGCTCTCTACGGGAAGGACCGAGCCGGCGAACTGCGCTGGCCGGCCGGCCTGTTGACGGGAATCGCCGCGGGCATCAAACTCACGCCTTTGGTGTTCGGCCTCTACTATTTGGTCCGCCGCGATTTCAAAGCCCTGGCTTGGATGGCGGCTGGATTCTTGGGCTCCATCGCGCTTGCCTGGGTGGTCCTGCCGAACGCCTCGCTGACGTTCTGGACCAAGATCCTTCCTGACACTGGCCGCATCGGTGGCCCGGCTTACGTGGACAACCTGTCCGTCAAGGGGCTCCTGCTGCACCTTGGCATGCCCGACGCGCCGACTACGAACCTCCTGTGGCTGGTACTTGCACTGGTACTCGTTGTGCTCGCCGCGCTCATCATCCACTGGACCGTGGCTGCCGAGGAGAACTTCGTTGCCGTGTCCGCCACAGCGGTGCTGATGCTCCTCATCAGCCCGGTCTCATGGTCGCACCACTGGGTCTGGATAGCCGTCGCGTTGCCGTCCATGGCATTTGCTATGCACCGGATCCCCTCCCGCAGCGGACGCATGCGCCTTGCCGGCTGGACCATTGTTGGGGTTACCGCCGTCGCGTTCTACCTGACGCCAAAGTACCTCGCCGTCTGGGCAGGGGCTGCGGAATGGGGCAAGGATCCACAGACCCAGTGGCAATTGACGGCATCCAGTTTGGGCGTTCTTTGTGGAATCGCTTTGATGACCTACTGGGCCCTGGCCTACCGGCCGTCCCGGCGTCGGCTGGTTGTCCAGCCGACGCCGGGGTCGGTCCCCCGGGCAGGGCTTGATGGCGCTGCCTAGCAGCGCTAATTGAGGGCGATCAGGAGCATCTGGTTGGTGCCGGGGATGCAGGTTTGCAGGATCGCCCGCGGGAATCCGCCAAAGACTGCGGCCACATTGTTGGTGGTGCCGCCCTGCGGCACTTGGCCGCGTGCCGTCACGGCGTACGTACCGTAGCCAGCGATATTCACGGTCTCGCCTACTTGAATGCCGGAGAAGCGCGCCCAGCCGCCACAGAAGTCGTGCTCCGTGATGAAAAGTGAGTAGGCGTCCGTTGGCGTGAAATGGATTGGACCGATGCAGGCGTCCACCATCGATTGCCCGCCGGAACCTGCAATGTAGATGGTGTGCGTGCCCGGTGCAGGTACCGCTGCCACTGCGGCGGGAGCCGGGGCGACGGCGGGAGCAGCTGGAGCCGGCACAGTTGCGGCTACCGGTTTCTGAGCAATGGGAGGCCCGCTCAATGTGAGCACTTGGCCGGGGACGATGACGCTGGAGGCGCCAAGTCCGTTGGCTGCAAGCATCGCCGAAAGATCGACGCCGTATCTGGCAGCGATGGCACTCGGCGTGTCACCGGCCACTACGGTGTATAGCTTTCCGTCGGGATTGGGTGCCGGTACGGGTTCCTGCACTGCTTGGGGAGCGGGGGCGGCAGGGGCGGGTGCTGCCGGCGCAAGGGCCGGTACCTGGCTCGCGGTTGGCGCCTGGGCGGCGGGTGCTGCCGCGGAGGGTGCCTGTGCATCTGGAACCAGAGGGGCGGCAAGCAGATTGTGGAACGGCTTCACCATGATTTCGGTGGACGCCGGTTCGGAGATGCGGAGGGGGCCCGCCGGGGTTTGGTGGCCCCCGTAGTTCAGTGCGGCGGTCACTGCGGCCGCCAGTACTGTTCCTGACAGGAAAAGGGCCTGGATTTTGCGCGGAATTCGTAATTCGCGTTGCCGGACTGCCAGCTGAATTTGATGGCCGTCGGTGATAATTCTCTGTTCTAATTTCTGCTGATTCATCGGATTTCCCCAGCCTGATAAGAATGTGGGGTCAGCCGGCGGCAGACCCTGGGCTGGCATCGCACCCGCGCTGCATCGCGGGACGAAGCCCGCCGCGCGCTGGTGATGGACCCGTGAGACCCGGAAAAGGTGAGTCCATGCGTGGTGCATTGCCAATTGGCGAATTGCGGCCTGCGGGTTTCTCTCCGCGTCCGGCAAATCGCCGCCCTAGGGATTTCCAGTGTAAAAATTGGCGTGAATAAGCGCCCGAGTAATAACTACGCGACTTTACTGCCACAACTACTTGTTTTTTGGTGGGCGCCACTCAGCCGTTTGCACAGCGGTACCTCTTAGGTCACTTGTGTGCCCTGAGTACTCGTGGGGCGGGTACTGCATGCGGATGGTGCGGGTGGCCGTAGTACACGGGTCCAGGTGCCATGCCGACCGTGGGCTCCCGCCGCTGTGCTGGCTTTCTTCAAGATAGTCAGCTAGGGTTTGCGGTATGCCCCTTCGCTCTGACTGGTCTTCCAAGAACTGCAGTCTGGCCCGTGGACTCGACGTACTCGGTGATCCATGGACAAGCCTGATCCTGAGGGAAGTGTTCTTCGGCAACGGCCGCTTCGATGCCATGAAACAGCGCCTTGGCATAGCTGACGCCGTCTTGAGCAAACGGTTGGGGACGTTGGTTGCAGCTGGCCTGCTGGAGCGCAGGAACTACTGCGACGGCGGCAGGACGCGGCAGGAGTACGTCCTGACGGCAAAAGGCGAAGACACACTGCCCATCCTGAACGCATTGATCCTGTGGTCCGAGAAATACGTGGAGGCGCCCGCTGAGCGCGCGCATATGCGAATCATCCACGCCGAATGCGGCAACCCCACGTCCTCAGCAGATACCTGCACACATTGCGGCAAGCCGCTGACGGCCGCCAATACCAGCTGGCACAGCCTGACTCGAACGCCCGACCCCGTACCCCTCGCAACAGCTCCTTCGGCCACGGCCCTATCCGGAACGGAGATACGTCCTTGAGCGCACCCCAGATGACCGACGTCCGCACGTCGAAACCCGGGAGGCCCAGGCTCCACCCGGCGTGGATTGTGGCCGCAGTGGCATTTTTGGCCTTGGTGGGAGCCGCAGGGTTCCGGGCCGCGCCCGGTGTCCTTATGGTGCCCCTGCAGCAGGAGTTCGGCTGGTCCACCACCGTGTTGTCCGGGGCAGTCAGCATCAACCTCGTCCTGTTTGGCCTGACAGCGCCCTTCGCCGCCGCCCTGATGGAACGCTTTGGTATCCGGCGCGTCACGGCGATGGCCCTCGTGCTGATTGGCCTGGGCAGCGCGCTGACGGTGTTTGTCACTGAATCATGGCAAATCCTGTTCACGTGGGGCCTGCTGATTGGCCTCGGCACAGGATCCATGGCTCTGGTCTTTGCCGCCACCATCGCCAACACTTGGTTCGCCGCCAGGCGCGGCCTGGTAATCGGTGTGCTCACCGCCGGCAGCGCCGCAGGACAACTCGTCTTCCTCCCGTTCATCGCGGCCCTTGCCCAGGACCCGGGCTGGCGAGGTGCCTCGCTCTTGGTGGCCGCCGGGGCCCTGGCTGTTGTGCCGCTGGTCCTGCTGTGGTTGCGAAACTCGCCCGCCGACGTCGGAGCCCGTCCCTACGGTGCCCCGGAGCCTGACGAAGCGATGGAGCCTGACGAAGGGGAGCCTGACGAAGCGGCGGACGCCAGCAGCCTGGGCGAACGCACCACCCGGCCAGTTACGGTCACGGCCGATTCGACCAAAGTCGCGGCGCCCGAGGCTACAGCGCCCAACGCCGCGGTGCGGGCTCTCAGGGTGCTGGCCTCGGCCGCGCGCGTCCGTACGTTCTGGGCCCTCGTTGCCGGTTTCGCAATCTGCGGCGCCACCACCAACGGCCTGATCGGTACGCACTTCATTCCCTCGGCCCATGACCACGGCATGCCGGAAACGACGGCGGCCGGGCTGCTTGCCGTCGTCGGGATTTTTGACATCGTCGGCACCATCGCGTCCGGCTGGTTGACGGACCGCTTCAACCCCAAAGTGCTGCTGGCGGTCTACTACCAGTTCCGCGGCTTGGGACTCCTTGTCCTGCCCCTCCTGCTGGGGTCAACCGTGGAACCCAGCATGATCCTGTTTGTGGTGGTCTACGGCCTGGACTGGGTGGCCACCGTGCCACCGACGGCGGCAATCTGCCGGCAAGTCTTCGGCAAGGACGGCTCTGTGGTGTTCGGCTGGGTGTTCGCGGCCCACCAGTTGGGGGCCGCCGCTGCCGCAATCCTGGCCGGCTATGTCCGGGACGCCACCGGCCACTACACGGTGGCGTGGGTGGGCGCCGCTGCGCTCTGCACCGTGGCTGCGGTGATCAGCGCCAGCATCCGCAAGGGCGCCACACAGCGCGAGCCACAGCCCGTGGAGGCGTAGCCTGCTCTCCGGGCAAGAACCCTCCCTCAGTTAACCCTCCCGCAGTTGCCTGAGGGAGGGTTTCTGGTTAGCGGAACGCGGAGATTCCCGTGATGTGCTGTCCAATGGCCAGGGTGTGCACTTCGTCAGTGCCCTCGTAGGTGCGGACCGACTCAAGGTTCGCGGCGTGCCGCATGGGGGAGTGCTCCAGGGTGATGCCGTTCGCGCCCAGGATGGTCCGGGCCTGCCTCGCGACTTCAATGGCTTCGCGGACGTTGTTGAGCTTTCCCAGCGAGATCTGCTCCGGCTTGAGCCTGCCCGAGTCCTTGAGCCGCCCCAAATGCAGGGCAAGAAGCGTCCCTTTCTGGATCTCGGTGAGCATGTTCACGAGCTTTTCCTGCGTGACCTGATGGCTGGCGAGGAGCTTGCCAAATTGCGTCCGGTTCAGGGCGTAATCCAGGGCGGCCAGGTAGGAGTCCCGGGCCGCTCCCATGGAGCCCCACACGATTCCGTAGCGAGCCTCGTTCAAACAGGACAGGGCTGCCCGCAAGCCGACGGCCCCCGGGAGCTGCGCTTCGCTGCCAAGCCGAACGCCGTCGAGCTTGATATCGCATTGGATGGAGGCCCGAAGCGAGAGCTTTGGCTCGATGGGCGTGATGGTCACACCCGGGGTATCGGCCGGGACCAGGAAGCCTCGGATGCCGTCTTCCGTCACGGCCCACACCACCAGAACGTCCGCGATGGACGCGAGCCCAATCCAGCGCTTGGCCCCATTGAGGACCCATCCGGAGCCTTCGCCCGCACCATCCCGGGTTGCCGCCGTCGTCATGGACGATGGATCCGAGCCGGCGGAGGGTTCAGTCAGCGCGAAGCTGCCAATCAGCTCGCCAGCCGCCATCCGCGGGAGGTACTGCTGCCGCTGTTCTTCCGAACCCCACTTGCGGATTGCTGTCATGGCCAGGGAGCCCTGCACCGACACAAAGGTACGGATCCCGGAATCGCCCGCTTCCAGTTCAAGGGCGGCGAGGCCATATTCGACGGCGGAACGCCCGGGGCAGCCGTAGCCGTGCAGGTGCATCCCGAGGACGCCCAGTTCACCCAGTTCAAGCGCCAGCTCGGGCGGGAACTCGCCATTGTTGTACCAGCGCGCGATGTTTGGCCGAATTCGCTGGTCCGTGAAGTCGCGAACGCGTTCCCTGACTTCCAATTCCTCGTCAGTCAGCAGCGAATCGAGTTCAAGGATATCGGTGGAGTTCGTCGTCGAATGGCTCATTCCAGCATCCTAGGGGGACTCAGGCTCCCGCGGACTCCTCTGCGCTTGGCGTGCCTGCGTTGTGTAAGCCTGTGCCCGGAGTGCCCGCTATGCCCGTCCCTGTGAAGTAGCCGCGTGTGGCCGGCGCGAAGCGGCACACAATGGCCAGGACCACGCCCAATCCCAGCAGGACTACGCCGCTGACGAAGGCGCCGCCGATCCCGAAGATTTGGGAGTCGCCGTATCCGGGGTCCCACATTTGCACGGCGGAAACGAAGAAGGCCGCAGTCAGCATCAGGGCGCCCAGCAGCGGAAGGATGCCCCGGAGCCAAAGGGCACCGGCTGACTCCCGCAGGGTGGTGCGGAAGAACCACACGCAGGCGAATCCCGTGAGCGCGTAGTAGAAAGCGATGAAAAGGCTGATGGCGCTGATGGAGTCCGTAAGCAGGTTCTCGCTCAGGATGCTCATGGCCACGTAGTAGGCAATGGCTGCGCCACCCATTGTCAGCGTGGAAAACCCTGGGGTCTGGTAGCGCTCGTGGACCTTTCCGAACCGCGGCGGAAGGGCACCGTGAACTCCCATGGACAGCGTTCCGCGGGCGGTCGGCAGGATGGTGGTCTGCGTCGAGGAAAGCACAGAGGCCAGGACCGCCAGGACAATGAGCCATCCCCAGGGGCCCAGGACCACGTCTTTCATGGCCAGGAAGACATCGGATTTGTTGGCTTCATTGCCTAGGCCGATGCCTTCAGATCCCACGGTGGCATACATCATGACCAGCAAAGCGCCCGAGACGTAGATCGCGACCAGGACAAATGCCGAGATCACGGCCCCGCGGCCAGGCGTGGTGGTGGGATTCTCAGTCTCTTCGTTCAGCGCCAGGCAGGTGTCCCAGCCCCAGTAAATGAAGAGTGCCAGCAGCGTTCCGTGAACAACAGCGCCGGGATCTCCGAATGCGCCCACAGGATTGAACCATTCCAGGTCGAACGCCTGGCCTTCGCCGGGCCCGCCGGCAATCCGAATGATGACCGCCAGCGCAAAGATCCCGAGCGAGATGTATTGGACATACGTGAGTGCCCGCTGCACATGCTCGCCCAAACGGATGCCCCGGTGGTTCACGTACGTCATAAAGGCGATGAAAAGCACCCCTGTCCCTGTCACCAGCCACTTGTTGGAGGCAAGGGACCCGTCGCCGACCAACAGCCACAAATACTGCCCGGCTATTTGGGCGAGGTTGGCCAGCACCACCACACCCGCAAGTGCCACACCCCAGCCACCCAGCCAACCCGCCCAGGGGCCGAATGTGCGCCGGGCCCAGATAAACGTGGTGCCGCAATCCGGCATGGCACTGTTGAGCTCCCGGAAGGCAAAGGCGATGAACAGTACCGGGATAAAACCAAGGACCAGAATCTGCGGTGTGTAGTTTCCATTGACCGCCACAATGAGGCCCAGCGTGGCTGCCAGGGAATAGACCGGGGCAGTGGAGGCAAGGCCCAGCATGACAGAGTCGCCAAGGTCGAGGATGCCGGCCCGCAGGCCCTTGGAGGCCACGGGAGCGGGGGCGGGGCTCGTGGTGTTCATAAGGCGATTCCCTGTCCTGTGTGTCCTGATTGTCCGGGCAAAGGCGGAGGTGCGGGGGCGTCAATGGTGTTTGGTACAAAGCGGCAGAAGTAATCGGTCACTGGACCGTCGGACTCGCGGATGCCGCATCCCACGGATTCTCCGTCAATCACCCACAGGCCCAGAACCGGATGGTTGCCGTCGTAGTCCGGCAGGGGTTGGTATTGCTGGTAGCACCAGCCTTCCCTGCCGTAGTCTCCGGGCTGGTCGATCTCGAGGCCGGGGGCGTGGATGCGGATGTTGTCGCCCTCACGTCCGTGCAAGGGCTTGGCCACCCATTCGTTAAGCGGTCCGGGGTTGTCCAGGTAGGCGGGCAGCAGGTTGGGGTGACCGGGGTAGAGGTGCCACAGCGCCGCGAGCAGGGCCTTGTTGGACAGCAGCATCTTCCAGGCCGGTTCCACCCATCGCGGATTGTGCGCGCGTTCCAGCAGCCTGGGACCGAAAGGCTCCTTCATCATCATCTCCCAGGGGTACAGCTTGAAGATGGTGTTGATGACATAGTTGTCCAGGTCCACGAAGCGGTTGAGGTTCGGGTCCCAGCCGATGTCCGACATGTTGATGCCGATGGTGGTCCACCCGGCTTGGCTGGCGACGTCCCGCATGTACGCTGCCGTCATCCAGTCCTCGCCCGATTCCTCGGCCTCGGAATGCGCCACGTGCAGTGTGCTCATGCCCGTGCGGTACTGCAGCTTCTTCCATTGCCGGATGAGCGCCTCATGGATACCGTTCCACTGGTCCTTTTCCGGGAACACATCCTGTAGCCAGAACCACTGGGCAACGGCAGCTTCGATCAGGCCGGTGGGTGTGTCCGCGTTGTATTCGAGCATCTTGGCGGGGCCGCCCTGGCCGTCGTAAATGAAGTCGAAGCGCCCGTAGATATCCATGTCCCGGGCCAGCAGCGATTCCGACGCCAACTCAAGCGCCTGGGATCCTATCCCGATGCCCCCCATCGCCCCTGTGGCCAGGAACTGGGCAGCTTCCAGGCACATGGCATGCATGTCCTCGGCGGTCTTCTCCAGCGTTTCCACTTCGTCCATGGTGAACTCGTAGTACGCGCCTTCATGCCAGTACTCGATCTTCCGACCGTCCGGCATAGTGGTGGTGGAGAAAACCAGGCCCTGTTCCTCGATCTTGCCTTTCCAGTCAGGGCGCGGTTCGGAGGGAAGCCTTTTCATTGCTTAGCCTCCCGAGCTCTTGCCGCCGCCGGAACTCCCTGAGCCGCCGCTCCCGCTCTTGGCACTGCCGCCGAATCCGCCCCGGCTCACCGTTCCGCCCTTGGTGCTGTAACCGGTGGATGTTTTGGCGCCGCTGGGCACCGTTTTTGTGGCGCTCGGGTAGCTGGAACGGTTCTGACCGACGGCGGGTACGCTGGCGCCGCGTGAATAGAAGTACCAGGCGTACGCACCGGAGCCCCGGCCCTCAGAGCTGCCGCAGTTCGCATCATCGACGCGCTCACCGGTCTGGTCGTCGAAGCAGACCTGCGCGTAGTCCGCCTCTTGTTCGTTGCTGGCCACGATGGCAGTTATAGTTCCGGCCAGGAGGGCCGTGACCCCGAGGCCTACGACGACGGTGCGGCGCTGGGAGCGCTTCCTGCGCACCTGCGCTTCCCGATTGCGTTCGGCTGCGAAGGGGTCAACGGTGGGAACGGGCTCGTTGAGCAGCTCGGGTCGGAGTTCGGGTTTGGGGACTTGCCAGGGCGGCGGCTTTGGCAGATCGGATGAAGTTCCCGATTCCTCCGACGGCGGCGCGCCGTCGCCCGGGTTTGTCTGGCCGGTACCGCTTCCGTCCGGGTTTGTCTGGCCGGTCCCGCTTCCGTCCGGGTTTGTCTGGCCGGTCCCGCTTCCGTCCGGGTTTGTCTGGTCTGTTCCGCCGCCGTCGTATGGGCCCGATGCCGGAGCCTGCTGTTGCTCCTCAGGCGCACCGTCGTTGCCGGACGGCTTTTTGGCAGGCTCCCGGTCTTCGCCAGTGGACGGGTCCATCGACTTCCCCCCTTTAATGCGCCCAAGAACGCCCGGTTGCAATGGCAACGCCTTGGGAGTAAATCCGTGTTCAGTTGCTCCGGCCAACAGCAGGAAATGAACAATGAAGCCAGCCTAGCCCCTGCCTGTGACACCGCGGAACTGCCCACTGCCCTGCGTGCCAGAATGGTCCCATGGCCGCCGGGGAACAGAACTCAGCAGCCCTGCTGCTACCCGCCGTGAGGGGTATCGGCAGGGGCCGTGTCGTGGCCGGTTTGATTCTGGCAGTAACGCTGCCTCCCGCCGTCGAAATGTTGGTGACTGGGGTTGGCTACCGGAACTTCGCCATGATCATGCTGCTGCAGTTGGCGGCCGCAGTGGCAGTAGCTGCGATCGGCGGACTCTGGCCGGCCATCATCGCGGCGCTGCTGGGCACGCTGCTCCTGAATTACTTCTCGACCGAGCCGGTCGGCTCTTTTTCGATCGCCGACCTCTCGACTTTGTTCACATTGATGATCTTCCTTGCAGTGGCGTGTTCGGTGGCGCTGGCTGTGGGCCTGGCCACGCAGCGTGCCCAGGAAGCGGCGCGCTTCGGCGCGGAGGCCGAGGCCTTGGGCGGGCTTGCCTTACAGATCCTCCGCTCGGACGGCACCCTGGAATCTTTCCTCGAGAAAGTCAGGGCCAACCTCGGCATGGACGCCATTACCCTGCTGTCGGACGTCTCTCGTGGCACGGACCGCCGCAGTGATTGGCGGGTGGTGGCCACTGCGGGAGTGAACCCGCCGGTGACGCGCGCCGCTGCTGACCACGCCGCCGTCGTCGATGCCCATTACACCTTGTTGCTTAATGGCGGTCCCTTGTCGGAGCAGCAGCGCCGGCTCTTCGGTGCGTTCGGGGCGTACGTTGTGGCGTTGCGGGACCGGCAGCAATTGGCCCAGAGCCGCCTTGACAATGTTCGGCTGGAGGAGGGAAATACGATGCGCACGTCCATTCTTCGTGCCGTGTCGCATGACCTTCGCACGCCATTGGCGGGCATCAAGCTGGCGGTGAGTAGCCTGCGGCAGGACGCGGTGACCTTTTCGCCGTCGGACGAACAGGAACTGCTGGCCACCATCGAAAGCTACACGGACAGACTGGACCTGCTGGTGGGGAACCTTCTGGACATGTCTCGAATCACTGCCGATGCCGTGAACCCGCTGCTCGGCCGTACTAACTGGGTGGACGTATTGCCGGAGGCCCTTCGCGGCGTCCAGGCGGCCGGGGTCCGCAACGAGCTTCAGCCGAACCTTCCGCCTGTCGAAGCCGACGCCGGAATGCTGGAGCGCGTGGTGGCGAACATCGTGGAGAACGCGGCAAAGTACGCCCCGGGGTCGGACATCGTTCTGAGTGCAAGGACTGGCGCCGGCGTCACGGTATCCGGCAGGCCCGCCAGCGAACTTCGAATCATCGACCACGGGCCGGGCCTTCCGCCCGGGGCTGCGACGGACCTGTTCCTGCCGTTCCAACGCCGGGGCGACGCGCCTTTGGCCGGGGGAGCCATCGCCGGGGGTGGCCCCGGCGCCGCCGGCAGTGCATCCGGCATTGGCCTGGGACTTGCCGTGGCCAAGGGATTTACCGAAGCGATGGCGGGCACACTGGAGGCGGAGCCGACGCCGGGAGGAGGCTTGACGATGGTGCTCACCCTTCCGCTGTGGTCGGGTACCGCTTCGCCGGGAGCAGCGTCGGAGGATGCATCAACTGTCGGGACCGACGATGCCGTGAAGAAGGGAGGGCGCTTGTGAACTCGGTGCTCATCGTTGAAGACGAAGCAGGCTTGGCGCGGGCCATGCAAATCAACCTCCACGCGCACGGGTACCAGGCCACCACCGTGGGAACTGGAACGGACGCTTTGAAGGCAGCCGCGTCCCGCCCTGTGGACATCGTGGTGCTGGACCTTGGCCTGCCGGATATGGACGGAGTGGATGTCATCAGGGGACTGCGGGGCTGGAGCAGCGTGCCGATCATCGTGCTATCGGCCCGTCACGGTTCGCAGGACAAGGTGGAGGCCCTCGACGCCGGTGCGGACGACTACGTCACCAAGCCTTTCGGCCTTGACGAGCTGCTTGCCCGGCTCCGCGCGGCTTCCCGGCGTGCCGTGTCCCACCATGAACCGCCAACGGTGGCGGCCGCTGGTTTCACGGTTGACCTCGCAGCCAAGCGGGTTGTCCGTCGAGGCACCGATGTGCGGCTGACTCCCACCGAATGGAGCATCTTGGAGGTTCTGGCCCGGCATGCCGGCCGCCTGGTGACTCAGCAGCAGCTGCTCACCCAGGTTTGGGGCCAGGCGTACGCCAAGGAAACGCAGTACCTCAGGGTCTACATGGCCCAGCTGCGCAGAAAACTAGAGGACGATCCGTCGTCGCCAAGGCACCTGCACACAGAAGCTGGAATGGGCTACCGCTTCGATCCCTGAGCAAGCGTACTGAGCAAACGCGCCGGGCATGCGCCTGCCAACCGTTTCCCTGGACCGCTTTTTCGTCTTGGAGCAACTATGAAAAAGCGTTCAGGGACGCGATACCGGGGCACCATCGTGGCGGCCGCCCCGACCGTAGACTGGTGCCATGCAGACCGCAACCGTGATCGCCGTATGCCGCGTTTATCAACTTCTCGATGACGCGGAGGGACGCGTCGGCACCACGGCCATCGACAAGCGCCCGGTGGACGGTCCGGTCAAGGTCCACAAGCTGGGGCTTCACGGGGACGTGCAGGCCAACCGCATCCACCACGGGGGAGAGGACCAGGCCCTGTACGCCTATTCGCAGGCGGACGCGGATTATTGGGTGGAACAGCTGCAACGGGAACTTCCGCCCGGCATCTTTGGTGAGAACCTGCGCGTTAGCGGCATCGAGACTACCGGTGCAGTCATCGGGGAACGGTGGCGTATCGGCCTGGACGTCGAAGTGGAGGTCACTTCACCGCGCGTTCCGTGCGACACGTTCCAGCGTTTTATGAACGAGCCGCAGTGGGTCAAACGATTTACGCAGGCCGGACGCGTCGGCACCTACCTTCGCGTCGTCAAGACCGGAACCATAACTGCCGGGGACCATATTCACCGGATCTTCGTGCCCAAGCATGGCGTCACGGTAGGGAAATGGTTTAGCAACCCCACCCCGGAAGATGTCCAGCTTCTGCTTGATGCCGACGCGGACAAGGAGATCAGGCTACAGCCCGAATACCAGGAGGAATTTGAAAGGGTCCTCCGGCGGAACGGCGTCACTCCGGAGTGACTGGCTGCGTAATACGAACTGCCTAAAGTGTGCCTAACCTCACTGCGGTCTTTGGGCCCTTGGTCAAGCCTTGTTTTCGGCATGCCCTACAATGGATACATCCCCCACTCCGGAATCCCTTTCTTCCTGCCCAATTTTTGAGGCAGGACTGGTTAGTGTTGGGGCCCGGGCTTTTCCGGGCAGTTCATAGGGAGAGCCGGCTGAAGAAAACGCTGTACAGACTGCTGGGATAGCAGCCAAGAGATGCAGCGTGAAGTCCTGCCATGGGATTGCGATAGCGCCGGACTTCTTTGCGTGCAGCAGGGCGTGGCACTTGCCCGGTTCGCCGCAACCCGTAATGCGGCCCAGCCCACCCGGGGCATCGCCGCCTGGCCCTATGAATGAGGATTTTCCCCATGCCCGAGAACCTTAACGAATCCGTCGACGTCGAAGAGACTGAGGCCACCGAGGAAATGGCTCCCGAGGCAGCCGAGACCCCGGCTCCCGAGGCAGCCGAGACCCCGGCTCCCGAAGTTTCCCTTGACGACGACAGCGACGAAGAAGGCGTTCGCTTCACCGATCTCGGGCTGGACGCCCGCGTCCTCGCTGCCCTGCAGGACGTCGGTTACGAGAAGCCGTCCCCCATCCAGGCAGCCACCATTCCGCTGCTCCTGGAAGGCCGCGACGTCGTCGGCCTCGCCCAGACGGGTACGGGAAAGACCGCAGCTTTTGCAGTGCCGGCGCTCTCCCGCCTGGCTGAGCTCCACGACCTCAACGGCCCGTCCCGCAAGACCCAGGCCCTGGTGCTTGCGCCGACGCGTGAACTCGCGCTGCAGGTTGCCGAAGCCTTTACTTCCTACGCCAAGCACATGGAAGACTTCACCGTCCTCCCCGTCTACGGTGGCTCCGCCTACGGCCCGCAGTTGGCTGGCCTGCGCCGTGGTGCCCAGGTGGTTGTTGGTACGCCTGGCCGCGTGATTGACCACATCGAGAAGGGTTCGCTGGACCTCTCCGAACTGCAGTACCTGGTCCTGGACGAGGCCGACGAGATGCTGCGCATGGGCTTCGCCGAGGACGTGGAGCAGATCTTCCAGCAGACGCCGGAGGACCGTCAGGTGGCCCTCTTCTCCGCCACCATGCCCAGCCAGATCCGCCGCATGTCCAAGCAATACCTCAATGACCCGGCCGAGATCTCGGTGAAGTCGAAGACGTCCACTGGCTCCAACATCCGCCAGCGCTTCGTCCAGGTCATGGGCCCGCACAAGCTGGACGCGATGACCCGCATCCTTGAGGTAGAAGAGTTCGACGGCGTTATCGCCTTCGTGCGTACAAAGATGGCTACCGAGGACCTCGCCGACAAACTTAAAGCCCGCGGCTTCCAGGCCGCCGCCATCAACGGTGACATTCCCCAGCAGCAGCGTGAACGCACTGTTGACGCACTGCGCGAGGGTCGAATTGACATCCTGGTGGCCACCGACGTCGCAGCCCGCGGCCTCGACGTGGAGCGCATCAGCCACGTGGTCAATTACGACATCCCCCACGACACAGAGTCCTACGTGCACCGGATCGGCCGCACCGGCCGCGCAGGCCGCAGCGGTGACGCCATCCTCTTTATGACCCCGCGCGAAAAGTACCTGCTGCGGGCTATTGAGCGAGCCACCCGCCAGAAGGTGGATCAGATGCACCTGCCCACTGCGGAGACGGTCAACTCCCTGCGCCTCGGCAAGTTTGCCGACCGCATCACGGAGACCCTGGAGTCCGAGGACGTGTCGCTGTTCCGCGACCTGATCGCTTCCTACGAGGAAGAGCACAACGTCCCCGCCTCGGAGATCGCCGCAGCACTGGCTGTTATGGCCCAGGGCGGGCAGCCGCTCCTGGTCCAGGAACTGCCGGCCACGCCTGAATTCCAGAAGCGCGAGCGCAGCCGTGACGGTTTCAATTCCCGTGGACCGTCCCGCTCGGTCACTGAAGGCAACGCTACGTACCGCATCTCGGTGGGCCGCCGTCACCGGGTGCTTCCCGGCTCAATTGTTGGGGCCATCGCCAACGAGGGCGGCCTGTCGTCCTCCCAGATTGGTGGCATCGACATCCGTTCGGACCACTCCCTCGTGGAGCTTCCCGCGGACCTGTCGCCCGAGCAGTTGCGTGCACTCTCCCGCACACGGATCGGTGGCGAACTGATCAACCTTGAGCTGGACTCTGGACGCCGTCCCAACCGTGAACGCGAAGGTGGCCGCGGAGGCTACGAAGGCGGCCGCGGCAACTTCAAGGGCAACGGTGGCTTCAAGCGTGACTTCCGCCGCAACGACGGCGAGCGTTCCTCCGCAGATCGCGGCGGACGTTCCTACTCCGAGCGCTCCGATCGTGGCTACGATCGTAGCTCCGACCGCGGTTACGACCGTGGGCAGGCCAGCGATTCCCGCTTCGGCGGCCACGGAAACGGTGCCCGGAAGCCCCGCCACGGCAACGATGGCGGACACCGTGATTTCAACCGCAAGGGCAAGTGGTAAACACCACTATTCGCTAACTGAAGACCGCACCGGAGAGCCGGCTCATGACGAGCCGGCTCTTCGGCGTTTCAGCCCGGCTTTTTGGGTCCCCAGCGCTGCTTAAAAGTGCTAAATCACACGGAAATTGCTGCCTTCAATGAGGGTGTGGTTGGCCGTTCGCAAACTGTGACGAAGCCCCTCCAGCGGCCTCCGATCCCGATTTGTTGCTGCCAAAATCTTCGGGTAGAGTATTTACTCGTTGCCCCCCTAGCTCAGTGGTAGAGCGCGTTCTTGGTAAGAACGAGGTCACCGGATCGATTCCGGTGGGGGGCTCGGAATGAGGGCCTGTGTCAAGGCGGTTTGACCGGCTTGACGCAGGTTTTCCTCATTCATGGCGGTGTAGCTCAGTTGGTTAGAGCGCACGACTCATAATCGTGAGGTCGGGAGATCGAGCCTCCCCACCGCTACAGAACAAAACCCCCGGAATCCGCGAGATTCCGGGGGCTTTCTTTTGTTGAAGATTCTTTCTTGGCGTGAATCGCACTCGGCTGCTAGGGCCGGGAGCACGCCCCAGCGGCCACCTTCTAGTAAGGAGAGTTTGCTAGGAGAATTCCTTCAAGGCTTCAGCCAAGAGGTGGCCGGGCTGACCGAGTCGCCGGTGGACGCCGTTGGAGGCCACCAGTTCGCCAGCGATGATGACGTCGGTGACATCGCTTGCCGTGGCGCTGAATGGGAACTGCTGAGGCATGGAACCGGCGGTTCGTACCGAATCCGGAGCCACGGCCATCAAGTCGCAGACGGCACCAACTTGCAAGAGTGCCGGGGCAATCGGTGTTGCCATCGAGTCTGCGGCCCCTTCCGTCGCCGCCCGGAGGAGCTCCTGCGGCGAGAACCTCCCACGCTGGCCGGAACCCAGCCTTTCGCCATGCTCGAGCGTGCGCATTTCCACCCATGGATCGATCACGGCGTGTTGGTCCGTGCCCAGCGCAATTTTCGCGCCGGCGTCGGACAATGCGCGGGCAGGTCCGATTCCATCGGCCAGGTCTGCTTCGGTGCTGGGGCACATCACTACAGTTGCACCAGCACTGCCAAGGAGCTGGATATCCTCCGAGGTCAGGTGGGTGGAGTGGACTGCCGACAGCCGACGGGACAGAAGTCCGTGCCGGGACAGCAGCCCAGCCGGTGTGACACCGTAGGCGCCCAGGCACGCCTTGTTCTCGGCGGGCTGTTCGCTCAGATGGATGTGCAGCGGCATGTCGTGAGGCAGTTTCTCTGACACAGTCTTAAGAGCGCCGTCGGGCACCCCGCGGACGGAATGAAGGGCAGCTCCCACGCTGATCACGTCCGGGTCGAAGTGCCGAGCTATTTCGCTCCTCAGCGAAGCGAGGCGGTCCAGCCAAGCTTGGGCGTCGGCGTCTCCGAAACGTGCCTGCTCAGGGCTGAGCGGGGATCCGATGCCGCCGGCAAGGTAGAGCGTATCCAGTAGGGTCAGGCGAATTCCGGCTGCCCGCGCGGCACGGGCCAGCGCGAGTTCCATGGCGTGCGCTTCCGCATATGGCTGTCCGTCGGGTCGGTGATGGACATAGTGGAACTCGGCCACGCTACTGAAGCCTGACACCACCATTTCGGCGAAGACGGCCGCGGCGAGCTTTTCATACTTTTCTGGCGTCAATTCCGCGGCGCTGCGGTACATCTGCTCCCGCCACACCCAGAAGTCCCCGCGCCCGTCGTGCGTCCGTCCGCGGAGGATCCTGTGGAACGCGTGCGAATGGGCGTTGGCGGCTGCAGGGAAGACGACACCATTTAGCAGTTGGTCAGAGGTCTGGGGCGGGACTCCAGCGATGATTTCGGAGATGCGGCCGTCCTGTACTTCCAGCCGCACGCCGGATGCCGTCGTCGAAGCGCCGTCAGCGTCGATGAGAGCCGATTGGCACCAAATGCCGCTCACAGCAGACCCTCCAGGACCTTGGCGAGGGCGGTTGCGCCGATCGCGGCATCCTCGTCCGCCACGTACTCTTCCGGGGAATGCGATATTCCGCTGGGATTTCGGACGAACACCATGGCTGAGGGAACGTGTCCCGCGAGGACACCGGCGTCGTGGCCGGCTCCGGTGGCCAGTACAGGGGCATCGGGCAGGATTGCGCTGATTCGCTGGCTGAGACCGGGATCGAAATGCACGGTACCGCTATAGGACTCTTCGGTGAGGGATATCGTGCAGCCTTCGCCCGCGGCGATGTCACGGGCAGCCTTATAGATCGACTCGATCAGGGCAGCCGTCACGGCATCATCCGGGTGGCGGGCGTCGAGCCACATGTCCACGCGGGACGCAATGACGTTCGTGCCGCCCGGCACGGGCGTCAGGCGCCCCACGGTGGCCCGGGCGTCAGGCTGCCTGGCCGCGGTGTCGCGGACGGCGACGATGATTTGGCCCGCCGCGACCATGGGGTCTGCGCGGTCGGCCATGAGCGTGGTTCCGGCGTGGTTGCCCTGGCCGTGGATGCTCAGTTTCCAGCGGCCGTGGCCCAGGATCGAGCTCCCGACGGCGATGGCCGGGCCGTTCTCACCCAGCCCCCTGCCCTGTTCCACATGGAGTTCCACGAAGTCACCGATCCGGCCCAGGGCTTCGGAGTCTGGGCCCATATGCCGGGGATCCAGGCCGTTGCCCTTGGCGACGTCGGCAAATGTGTTGCCGTCGCCGTCGCGCAGGTTTAACGCCTTATCGACGTCGATGGCCCCCGTGAGGAGCCGCGAGCCCAGGCAGGCCACACCGAAGCGGGAACCTTCTTCCTCCGGGAACACAGTGATAGCCAGGGAGCGGCGCGGCTCCGTACCGCGGGACTGGAGGATGTCGACGGCGGCCAACGCCGAAGCGATGCCGAGCGGCCCGTCAAAGGCCCCGCCGCCTGGAACGGAATCCAAGTGGCTCCCGGTGACGAGGGCGCCGTCCTGGGGTTTGCCCCACCAAGCCCAGATGATCCCGTTCCGATCGGTCTCGACGGCAAGGCCCCTTTGTTGCGCCTGCTCGATGAACCAGGCCCTCAGATCGAGTTCTGCCGTCGAGTAGACGGCTCTTGAATATCCTCCGCGCACCGCGTCGCGGCCCACGTCCTTGATGGAGTCAAGGAGCTGATTGACGGTTTCCACGTAACCTCCGATTGTTGCCAAGCTGCCACCAAGTAAAAACCACTTGCCACTGCATGACAAGACCTTGAGAGCCTTGCCCGTCACAGTTAACACGCTCGCAACACGACCGAAACAGCCCGTTCTCGGCGGTGGTTCACAAGCCCCCGGATGGCATGGATGTTGCGTCATCTTGACCAAAAGCCTTGCCATTCGATGAAAGTTGGTTTTTACTTAGTGGCAAGACAGCAGTGATTCAGACCACTCGAAAGTAGGTCGGGCAGTGGCCGCAGATTCTTCCACACGAACAGTCGAAAGGGCCCTGGCCCTGCTCAGCGCGGTCTGTACAGATGGCTCCCTGAGCCTGAGCGACGCTGCCCGCGTCGTCGACCTTTCGGCCAGCACCGCACTCCGCCTCCTCCGCACCCTGGAAGGCAGCGGATTCGTGACACGTGAACCGGGCGGCAACTTCCGCCCGGGTGCACGCGTCATCCAGTTGGGCGCCTTGGCACTGGGCCAGGAATCCCTGGTATCGCTCTGCACTCCGCACATGAAGCGGTTGGTGGCCGAAACGGGCGAGTCCTGCTATCTCAGCATTCCCGGTCCTGGGGAAACCGGAATCTATATAGCAATTGTGGAAGGAACGCATTCGGTCCGGCACACCAGTTGGGTCGGACGCAGCATTCCGCTGGAAGGATCCGCCGCCGGCGAAGTCCTGACCGGCGGACAGAACCACCGCGGCTTCGCCATAGTCCGAAGCGGTGTGGAAGACGACGTCACTGCAGTTGCCGCGCCCATTGTGATCGGTGGCCGGATAGTGGCTGCCCTGAGCATCGTTGTGCCCAGCTACCGGCTGGATGAAAAAAAGGCCCAAGAGATTGGCGAGGAACTGGTGAGGGTGGCTGACAACATCCTCACTGAGCCCGCCGGAAACCATGAAGTGCCCCAGGAAAGCATGGAAGTTAAATGATCAAGTTTGAAAATGTGACCAAGGCATACCCGGACGGGACCGTTGCCGTCGACGGGCTAAACCTTGAGGCGCCCACCGGCAAGTTGACCATCCTGGTGGGACCGTCCGGCTGTGGCAAGACCACCTCGCTCAGGATGATCAATCGGCTCATCGAGCCCACCAGCGGAACCATCTACCTCGACGACCAACCCACCTCCGGAATGGATGCCGCCCTACTGCGCCGGCGAATCGGCTACGTCATCCAGCACGCAGGTCTCTTCCCCCACCGCACCATCGTGGACAACGTGGCAACCATGCCGGTGTTGCTCGGCGAAAGCCGGCAGAAAGCCCGGATGAAGGCCCTTGAACTCATCGAACGCGTAGGCCTCCCAGCGAGCTTCGCCAAGCGCTACCCCTGGCAGCTGTCTGGTGGCCAGCAGCAGCGTGTCGGCGTCGCCCGTGCCCTGGCTTCGGACCCCGCCTTCATGCTCATGGACGAACCGTTTAGCGCGGTGGACCCGGTGGTCCGCTCCCAGCTGCAGGACGAATTCCTCCGGCTGCAGCGAGAGATCGGCAAAACCATCATCATGGTCACGCATGACATTGACGAGGCACTAAAACTCGGCGACCAGGTGGCAGTGATGCGCGTAGGTGGAAAGCTTGCCCAAATGGCATCGCCTTCCGAACTCTTGACCTCACCGGCCGACGAATTTGTGGCCGACTTCGTTGGCCGTGACCGCGGCTACCGTTCCCTCGGCTTCACCACCGCGGCCGGCACCGTCACCGTCCACGAGGAGGCCGTCGTCCAGCTCGGTGCGTCCGCCGCCGAGGCCCAGGCCAAGTCGGCCGGCGCCTGGGTGCTGGTGATCGATGGCAACCGCAAACCCCTTGGTTGGGCACAGCCCGAACTGGTCACCGGTGAAGTGCGGAGGGAACACCTGAACCTCAGCGGCACATCGGCGTCATCCACAGGAACCATGCGCCAGCTGCTCGACGCCGCACTGTCCTCGCCGAGCCGTCGGGGCGTCGTAGTCAACGAATACAGCGAGCTGGTCGGCACCGTGACGGCTTCAGACGTCGTCAAGGCCATCGAGGCGGAACCACATCTGGAGACGGCCCGATGAACTTTGAATGGCTGGGCCGCCAGTTCGACAACATTGTCTTTCTTCTCGGCTGGCACGTGTTGCTGGCTGTCATCCCTTTGGTCCTTGGTTTGTTGATCGCTCTGCCGCTGGGCTGGTTGGCACACCGAAACCGCAGGATCTATCCAGTGCTGGTGGGCGTTGCCGGCCTCCTGTACACGGTTCCCTCGCTGGCGCTGTTCGTGCTGTTGCCGCTGGTCCTGGGCACCAAGATCCTGGACCCGCTAAACATTGTGGCCGCACTGACCATCTACACGGTGGCGTTGCTGGTCCGAGTGGTGGCCGACGCCCTTGATTCGGTGCCTGAAGATACCGTCCAAGCCGCCAAGGCCATGGGTTATCGCGGCTACCAGAGCCTCTTGAAGGTGGAGCTCCCGGTGGGAGTACCCGTCATCAGTGCCGGTCTCCGGGTGGCCGCGGTGTCCAACGTCAGCCTCGTTTCCGTGGCCGCACTCCTCGGCATTCCGCAACTTGGCTCCCTGTTCACCCAGGGCTTCCAGCTGCGCTTCTTCACTCCGATCATTGCCGGCATCGTCCTCTGCGTGGTCCTTGCCATGATCCTGGACGGCCTGATCATTCTTCTCAACCGGTGGCTGACACCGTGGACTCCCAAGGTCGTGGCATCATGATGAACTACCTGTTCAACCCCGCACACTGGACCGGTGCGGACGGCATCCCCACACTGATCGGTGAGCACTTGCTTTACTCGCTCATCGCCCTCGGAATAGCCGCAGTCATCGCTGTCCCCCTGGGCATCTACATCGGCGTAACGGGCAAGGGCGTGTTCCTGATTGCCGGCCTGGCCAATGCCCTGCGCGCCCTCCCTAGCGTGGGCCTGCTGATCCTGCTGGTGCTCCTCATCTCCCCGGCCTTCCCGTCCAAGATGGGGTACATCCTCCCGAGCCTCATCGTGCTGGTGTTGCTCGCCGTCCCGCCAATCCTGACCAACACATATGCCGGCGTGCGCGCGGTGGACGCCGCCGCCGTCGACGCCGCCAAAGGCATGGGCTTCCGTACCCTGAAAATCCTTACTGATGTCCAGCTGCCGTGCTCGCTCCCGCTGGTCCTGTCCGGTGTCCGCAGCGCCCTGCTGCAGATTATTTCGACGGCGACCATCGCCGCGTATATCTCGCTCGGCGGCCTGGGCCGGCTCCTGATCGACGGAAAGGCCCAGAACGACTACAGCCAAATGCTTGCCGGCGCCATCCTTGTCGCACTGCTGGCCCTGTTCTTCGACCAGTTGTTGGCCTTCATCACCCACAGGGTCGTCTCACCCGGATTGACCCGACGAACCGTCAAGTCGGCACCCGCGCCGGTCGAAGCCGTGAAAACCCCCGTAACCGTCTAAACCCCTATCGCTGGTTGCCGGTCCCACCCGGCGGCGGCAGCACTTATCACCACATTTCCCCCCACCTTGGCCGCAGCATGCCCTTGCACGGCCGTTCCAGAGAGAATTCAGATGAAAAAGTTCCTGACTGGCATCACACTCGCGGCAACAACCGCCATTGCACTCAGCGCCTGCGGCGGCGGCGACCCTATGAGCTCCAACACGCAGGCCGCAGCCTCTACGGACAGCATCATCGTGGGCTCCGCTGACTTCCCGGAAAGCCAGCTCATCTCCAAGATCTACGCCGAAGCCCTGAGGGCGAAAGGCGTCAAGGTCACCGAGAAGCCGAACATCGGCAGCCGAGAAGTCACCATCCCCGCACTCAAGGACGGCTCCATCGACCTGATGCCGGAATACGGAGGTGCTCTCCTGCAGTACCTCGACCCGGCGACCAAGGCCGTCTCCACAGAAGAGGTCACCAAGGAACTTGGCACTAAGGTTCCCTCCGGACTGACCACGCTTACCGCTTCCAAGGCACAGGATAAGGACGTCCTGGCCGTCAAGAAGGAAACGGCTGACAAATACAACCTCAAGTCCATTAGCGACCTCCAGCCCGTTGCCAAGGACCTCGTCCTCGGTGGTCCGCCGGAGTGGAAGACCCGCATCAATGGTGTTGCCGGCCTGAAGTCCGTCTACAACCTCGACTTCAAGGAGTTCTCAGCGCTCGACGCCGGCGGTCCGCTGACGCTGAACGCCCTCCTTTCCGGTCAGGTACAGGTAGCTGACCTCTTCAGCACGGACCCCGCACTGTCCGAGAACAACCTCGTGGCCCTGGAGGACAGCAAGAACCTGTTCCTGTCCGAGAACATCGTTCCTGTCATCAACCAGAAGAAGTCCACGGACACCGTCAAGGACGTCCTGAACAAGGTTTCCGCAGCGCTGACCACTGAGGACCTGATCCAGATGAACGGCCGCACCGCCAAGTTCGAGGACGTTGCCCAGATCGCCAAGGACTGGCTGAAGTCCAAGAACCTGGCTTAGTCTGCGCGGATTTTCGAGGAGTACACAGTGACAGCTGATTTCACTACTGGAGCCCGCCCGGTCAAGGCTGCCCGCGGCACGGAGCTCACCGCCAAGTCATGGCAGACCGAAGCGCCGCTGCGCATGCTGATGAACAACCTGGACCCGGAGGTTGCCGAGCGACCGGATGACCTGGTGGTTTACGGCGGCACGGGACGGGCTGTGCGTTCGTGGGCTGCGTTCGACGCGATCACCCGGACGCTGGAGACCATGGAGGCCGACGAGACCCTGCTGGTCCAGTCCGGCAAGCCGGTGGGTGTGTTCCGCACCCATGAATGGGCTCCGCGTGTGCTGCTGGCCAACTCCAACCTGGTGGGTGACTGGGCCAGCTGGCCGGAGTTCCGCCGCCTGGAGGCCGAGGGCCTGACGATGTACGGGCAGATGACTGCGGGTTCCTGGATCTATATCGGCACCCAGGGCATCCTGCAGGGCACGTTCGAGACGTTTGCCGCCGTCGGGAGGAAGCTGCGTGAAGAGGGACGGCACCCGGCGGGCGCGGAAAGCACCGGAACCCTTGCCGGAACGCTGACCCTTACCGGCGGTTGCGGCGGGATGGGCGGCGCCCAGCCGCTGGCGGTGACGCTGAACGACGGCGCCTGCCTGATTGTCGACGTCGATGAGTCCCGGCTGCGTCGCCGCGCCGGCAAGCGTTACCTGGACGAGGTGGAAACGGATCTGGACGCCGCTATCGCCAAGGTCCTGGCGGCCAAGGACGAGCGCCGCGGCTGGTCGGTGGGGTACGTGGGCAACGCGGCCGAGGTGTTTCCGGAAATCCTTCGCCGGCACCGTGCCGGGGAACTGACCGTGGATATCGTCACGGACCAGACCAGCGCCCATGACCCGCTGTCCTACCTGCCGGAGGGCATCACGGTGGAGGACTGGCACCGCGAGGCGGAGGCCGATCCGGAGGGCTTCACCAAGAAGGCCCAGGCGTCCATGGCCCGGCACGTGCAGGCCATGGTGGAGTTCCAGGACGAGGGCGCCGAGGTGTTCGACTATGGCAACTCCATCCGTGATGAAGCGCGCAAGGGTGGCTACGAACGGGCCTTCGAGTTCCCCGGCTTCGTCCCGGCCTACATCCGCCCGCTGTTCTGCGAGGGCCTTGGCCCGTTCCGCTGGGTCGCCCTGTCCGGGGACCCGGAAGACATCAAGGTCACCGATCAGGCCATCAAGGAACTCTTCCCGGAGAACGAGCACCTGCACCGCTGGATCGACGCAGCCCAGGACCGTGTTGAGTTCGAAGGCCTCCCGGCCCGGATCTGCTGGCTTGGCTATGGCGAACGCGCCAAGGCCGGCCTGCTGTTCAACCAGCTGGTCAAGGAAGGCAAGGTCAAGGCGCCCATCGTGATCGGCCGTGACCACCTGGACTCCGGTTCGGTGGCTTCCCCCTACCGGGAGACCGAGGCCATGGCCGACGGCTCCGACGCGATAGCGGACTGGCCGCTGCTTAACGCCTTGATCAACACCTCCTCGGGTGCCACGTGGGTCTCCATCCACCACGGCGGCGGCGTGGGCATCGGCCGTTCCATCCACGCCGGCCAGGTCTCCGTCGCCGACGGCACCGACCTCGCGGCCGAGAAACTCCAGCGCCTCCTCACCAATGACCCCGGCATGGGCGTCATCCGCCACGTCGACGCCGGCTACCAGCGCGCCGTCGATGTTGCCCACGAGCGCGGAGTCCGCATCCCCATGGCAGAAGGCAAGTAAGCACGCGCCGTTGCAGCTTCGCCGGGCGATGGCCCTTCGCCGTCGCTTAGACACAACCGACAGGCGTCGCTACGGTCGCTGAGCGACCTTCCTAACGCGGTTGGCAGCGATGCGCTCCTTCACGAAGGACCGCCGCCCGGCTGGTTAGCCCGTACCGACCACCCTCCCTTGAAAGGATCAGTCCGTGATCGAAATCGACGGGCGCCGGCTTGACCTTGCTCACATCGCGGCGGTGGCTGCGGGAGACACTCACGTGACCTTGTCGGCGTCGGCAATTCAGCGGATGTCGGCCTCCCAGCGCTCCGCGCGCGCCACCGCAGCTCAGCGGCCGGTCTACGGCCGATCCACGGGTGTGGGCGCCAACCGTTCGGTGACGCTGGACTCGGGCGAGGACAGCCACGGCCTTAACCTACTGCGCAGCCACGCTGTGGACGCCGGCCGTGCACTGGATCGGGAAACCGTGCGGGCCATGCTAACTGTCAGGCTCTCCCAACTCGCTGTCGGGGCGTCTGGCATCAACCCCAAGATCGCGGAGGCCCTGCAGGACATGCTCAACGCGGACGCCCTGCCGGAGGTGCGGGAGTTCGGGGGCATCGGCACTGCCGACTTGCCGGCGCTGGCCGGGACGGCCCTCACCCTTCTCGGCGAGCGCCGGACGTTGGATGGGGGCGAGATCCCTCAAGCTCTTGACGGCTGGGCCACGGAGGATGCCTTGCCTTTCATCAGCTCCAACGCGCTTACCATCGCCCAAGCCGTCATTGCCCACCAGCAGTTGGCAACGCTGGTGGATAACCTGACGATGGTCAGTGCCCTGTCTTTCGTCGCAATGTCCGGTAACGCCGAGGCGCTGAGCCCTGAAGTCGCCAGGGCGGCGGATTCACCGGCGGTTGCCGACATTGCAGGCAAGCTCCGCGGTCTTGTGGAGGGGCTCGGGAGCCCGGCAAGGATCCAAGACCCATACTGCCTGCGTACTCTCCCACAAGTGCTCGGTTCCGTTGCCGACGAGCTCGGGGAGCTCAAGTTGCTTCTGGAAAGATTGGTTGTAGCGGGCCACGAGAATCCGTTGGTGTTCGGATCCGCGGAGGAGGGCACCAATGGGGTCGCCCACCACGGTCTATTCCAAATGACCACCCTGGGCAGGCGAATTGATGCCCTGCAGTTGGCGTTGGGCTCCGCCTGCGCAACAAATCTTCGCAGGATCAGCCTGCTCTGCGACCCTGCCTACACGGGACTCAACAGATTCCTGGCAGCTGACGACTCGGGACAGTCGGGAGTCATGATGCTCGAATACGTTGCAGCGGCCGCGGCGGGGCATCTTCGGAGCAACGCGCAGCCGATCAGCACGCAAACGGTGGTTCTGTCCCTGGGCGCCGAAGAAGATGCGAGTTTTGCCAGTGTCGGAGCTGCGCGGTTGGGGTCCAGTGTTCGGGCGCTCTCCACCATCGTTGGTGTGGAACTCGTCTCCGCTGCCCGCGCCCTGAGCCTTCAGGGCAGGACATCGGACCAATTCATGAATCAAGAATTCAGGCAAGCTTTTGATACCGCGTTGGCGCTGTTTTCGGATCCCCAGGACAGGGATCTCCGGCCGGACGTCGACGCCGCTGTCCAAGCTGTGCTGCTTCCTGGTCTTGGCAGAGGAGGGGCGCCGTCGCTCAGTTGACAGCCGTAGCCGCGTCATAATGGCCCAATGACGCGCATCGCAATTATTGGCGGCCATGGCAAGGTCGCCCTCAAGTTGTCCAGGCTCCTCTCGGACAAAGGGCACGAGGTCGCGTCCTTCATCCGTAACCCACAACACAGCGACGACGTAGCGGCCACTGGCGCCACGCCGTCGGTCTTTGATGTTGAAAAGTCGACGACGGCGGAGATCGCGGCAGCGCTCAGCGGCCGCGACGCGGTGGTTTGGTCTGCAGGCGCCGGAGGCGGCAACCCTGCGCGAACCTACGCAGTGGACCGCGACGCCGCGATCCGCTCCATGGACGCCGCCGCGGAGGCCGGCGTCGGGCGCTATGTCATGGTGTCCTACGTGGGTTCCCGCAAGGACCATGGCGTTCCGCCGGAAAACAGCTTCTTCCACTACGCCGAAGCCAAGGCTGCCGCCGACGAGTACCTGCGCGGCACTTCGCTCGCGTGGACCATGCTGGCGCCCGGGACACTCACCGAGGGGCCGGGCAGCGGGCTGATTGAGGTGATCGAGCATGGCGCCCCCGGCAGTACTGCGACATCGAGAGCCAATGTGGCGCTGGTGGCAGCCGCTGTCCTGGAGCGCCCCGAAACGGCCGGGCGGACCATCCGTTTCCGTGACGGGTCCGTCCCGGTGGATGAGGCCTTGGGGAACTAGGAGGAGGCTCCTGCCAGCTCCAGGTCCAGGGAGTTGGCCTCCACGTAGTCCAGGGCGTGGCGCACCGCACCCACAGTCACTATCCGATCCCCGAGTGTGGAGGCAGCCAGGCGCGGGGGAGTGGCCGTGTACTCGGGAAGCAGTGCGGTGATGGTCGGCACGATAGCGGACACCGATCCCGACACGGCGCCGCCCAGCACTACAAGCTCCGGGTTGATGAGAGTAGAGGCCGTTCCCACGATGCGGGCAACCCGATCGGCGAGCCGTGCGAGGATGCTTTGGGCCACTTTGTCCCCCTGCCGCGCGGCAGCAAAGACATCCTCAGCCTCCACGGAAGTTCCGCCGTCGGGCTTTTTTCGGAGCAGCGACTTCGCTTTGCCCTTCAGAGCCTCCTCTGCCCAGTTCCTGGCAAGGAAGGCAATACCGTGGGTGCTGCCTACGCCTTCCACGATGTTCAAGTAGGCCATTTCGCCCGCGCCGCCGCCGGTGCCGTGCAACAGTCTGCCGGATTCCATGACGCCGGACCCGAACCGCTCGCTGGACAGGATGACCACAAGGTCGTCGACGCCGGCAGCGGCACCGCGCCACCGCTCACCGAGCGCCGCTAGGTTGGCGTCGTTTTCCAGCTGGACCGTCCAGCCGTGCTGCTCCTGGAATGCTGACTTTAGGCCGACGTCGAACTGCGCCCAGAATTGCTGGCTCGCCAGGATATTCCCTTCCCTATCAACCGGGGCGGCGATACCCGCGGTGCCGGCGAGGACGTGCGAGGCGTCGGTGTCCGCGTCATCAAGGGCCTGCTGGACCGCAAGTTTGATGGTTCCGACGCGTTCGTCGGACGTGATGTCGAACGAGGTGAAGGGAAGGCTCGCCTTGCCGACGGTGTCGCCACGAAGATCCGCGACCACCACGGTTGTCTTGGCGGCGCCGACGTCGATTCCGAGGACAAAGCCGGCCCGTTCCTCTAATTCGAAGCGTCGGGCAGGACGGCCTTTCTGGTATCCGCCTGCGGTGCGCAAAGTGTCGAGTTCGCGAATCCAGCCACGCCCCAGGAGTTCCTCGCACACAGAAATTGCGGTGGCGCGCGTCAGCCCTGTGGCTTCGATCAGTTCTGAGACTGTCACGACGCTTGAGTTCCGCATGACCCCCAGCACCGCCGAGGCGTTGATCCTGCGCGCCAGTTGAGGCGTAGCACCCGTAACGTCCAACATCCCTGTTGACCTCCCTATGGCTTTGGACACATAATACTTGAGGTTCTAAATTTAGTTCCTAAATAAAAATTGGGACTCAGTTTTCCGCGGACTAGCAGATGACTGTTCGGCCGCCTCCACGGACCAATGGACATGACCGCCATTGCAAGACCAGCTGCAAAGGAGCAATGTTGATTTCCCCTCGATTCAGCTGTCCAGCCCCCAGGGCTGCGTCAAACGTGTCATGCAGGGAATGCGATGAGGACCCGCGGCCAAGAACCCGGCATCGATGATTCCGGTCAGGTCAGGGGAATACGCGCCTGAGGGGCACAACGGAACGACGCTTTCATCGGAATTGCGCGCGTGGGCAACCGGAGACTACTGCTACGAGGCCGCGGTGGAGATGCTGTTAAGAGGCTTCCACGGCCGGTTCGCCCAAAACATCAACCCCTGGGTCTGCCCGGATGGCCTGACGGGTAGAACTTCCGTCGATTTCGCCTCGATTCCGTACCACATTGCAGGCTGCTCGAAGGTTGAACAGCAATTTCTACTCTTTGCAGCATCCTTGGCTGAGGGCATAGAAATCAATTTGGCCGACGTTATCCCTGGACTGGAACGGGCAGAGGTCGAACTTATTCTGGCCGCCATCTCCCACGCCTCCGCCAGCCACGAATGCCCGCCTTCAGCCGCAGGCAATGACGGCCCAACAAGGGCCGCTCCAATGACGGCACTGTACCCCTGGCCTGGGGACGAGCCACGAATACGCATTGTGCAATAAACACTTAGCAGCCTTCGCAAATATCCGAAAAACCAAATAACAACCCAAAGAAAAGGAAACCCTTGTCCACCACCGCCACGCTGGCATCCCTGACCGATTCCGACCGCATGGCCGATCCCAATTGGTGGCGCCAGGCCGCTGTCTACCAGATCTATCCCCGCAGCTTCTCCGATTCGAACGGCGACGGCCTGGGAGACATCAAGGGCATCACTGCCAAGGTTCCCTACCTGAAGGAGCTGGGAATCGACGCCGTCTGGTTGAGCCCGTTCTACCCCTCGGCCCTGGCCGACGGCGGATATGACGTCGATGACTACCGCAACGTAGACCCCCGCCTGGGCACGCTGGAAGACTTCGATGAGATGGCGGCTGCCCTGCACCAGGCCGGCATCAAGCTGATCGTGGACATCGTCCCCAACCACTCCTCCAACCGCCACGAATGGTTCCAGGAAGCCCTGAAGTCCCCGAAGGGGTCCGCTGCCCGGGACCGCTACATCTTCCGCGACGGCCGCGGCGAAAACGGCGAGCTGCCGCCGTCGGACTGGGATTCAGTGTTCGGCGGGCCCGCCTGGGAGCGCGTCACCGAACCCGACGGCGCCCCCGGGCAGTGGTACATGCACATCTTCGCCAAGGAACAGCCTGACCTGAACTGGGCCAACCGGGAGATCCGCGACGACTTCCTCAAGACCCTGCGCTTCTGGTCCGACCGTGGCGTTGATGGTTTCCGGATCGACGTTGCACATGCCCTGACCAAGGACATGGCCGAGCCGCTGCCATCCAAGGCCCAGCTGCAGACGAAGTACAACACCGGCGTCGACGGCTTTGTTGACGGCTCCCACCCGTACTGGGACCGCGACGAAGTCCACGAGATCTACGCCGAATGGCGTCAGCTCTTCAACGAATACAACCCGCCGCGGACTGCCGTGGCCGAAGCTTGGGTCCACCCGGACCGCCGTGCCCGTTATGCGAGCCCCGAGGGCCTGGGCCAAGCCTTCAACTTCGACCTTCTGCAGGCCGACTTCGACGCCGAGCAGTTCCGCACGATCATCACCAAGAACCTCGGGGAGGCCAGCGCCTCGGGCGCCTCGTCAACGTGGGTTTTCTCCAACCACGACGTCGTCCGGCACGCCACCCGCTATGGCTTGCCGCTTGCCGAAGCTGCCGACCAGGCCGAGATCATGGCGGGCCAGGCCGGAAAGAAATGGCTGCTCGACGGCGGCAAGCTGGAGGACGTCGACGTCGAACTGGGCCTGCGCCGCGCCCGCGCCGCATCGCTCCTGATGTTCGCCCTTCCGGGCTCCGCGTACCTGTACCAGGGCGAAGAACTTGGCCTGCAGGAAGTAGGGGACATCGCGGACTCGGAGCGGCAGGACCCCACGTTCTTCCGGAACAAGGGCGTGGACGTCGGCCGGGATGGTTGCCGTGTGCCGTTGCCGTGGGAGAACAACGGTTCGTCCTTCGGCTTCGGCGAAGCCACCGCGCACCTGCCGCAGCCGGAATGGTTCGGAGGATTCGCAGTGGCGGCCCAGGACGGCGTCGAGGGTTCAACGCTCGAGCTTTACCGCGCCGCCCTGGCCCTGCGCTCGCAGCTGCAGGCCGCCGAGGAGCTCGAGTGGATTCCGACCGCGGACAGCGACGTGCTGCACTTCGTGCGACCGGGCGGCTGGCACACGGTGACCAACTTTGGGACCGAACCGGTTGAACTTCCGGCAGGTACCGTCGTCGTCAGCAGTGGACCGCTGGATTTGGGAGACGGTTCCACGGGCGGCAAGCTGCCGGGTGCCACCACCGCCTGGATCGTGGCATAGCTGAATAGTTGATGAATCCGCCTCCGGCGGGGTCCTGGTACCAGGACCCCGCCGGAGGCTTCGTCGCGTATACCGTGACCCCGCTGGCCTAATCCTGCCCATTATCAAAAGCACAGCCATGAAAGAGTGGAGTAATGACTGAAACCACCGCGGAATCCCGCCGTTTGATTTACGGCTGCATGGGCCTCGGCGGCCCATGGGACGCCCCGGAGTATGGCACCGGGGACATCGACCAAGCCGCGGCGGCCATCGAAGCCGCCGAGGGGATCGGCGTCACGCTTTTCGACCACGCCGACATCTACCGCGGCGGCAAATCGGAAGCCGTGTTCGGTGAAGTGATGGCCCGAACCCCAGGTCTGCGCGAGCGTATCCGCCTCCAGACCAAGTGCGGTATCCGGCTCGGCAGCCCGGGCGTGCCTGGCCATTACAACCTGAGCCGCGATGCGATCCTGGAACGGGTCAACGGCAGTTTGGAACGCCTCAAGACGGACTACGTTGACGTCCTGCTGCTGCACCGCCCCGATCCGCTGCTGGACCCCGGGGAGGTGGCTGCCGCCGTCGGGCAGTTAATGGCGGAAGGCAAGGTGCGGCAATTGGGCGTGTCCAATATGTCTGCCGCGCAGATCGCATACCTCCAGGACAGCCTTGAAACCCCAATCGTTGCGAATCAGTTGGAAATGAGCCTGCTCAAGCGGGACTGGCTGGAGAGCACCGTTCTGGTCAACCATCCTGACGGCAACGGCATCAACTTCCCGCACGGCACGCTGGAGCACTGCATGCGCCAGGGCATTGAGCTGCAGGCGTACGGTTCACTTGCCCGGGGCCTTTACACCGGGGCAGCAGCAGGCGAGGAATCCGCGAACGGAGAATCTCCGGAAACGGCAACTGCGGAACTCATCGCAGCGCTCGCACAAGAACACCACGCTACGCCAGAGGCCGTCCTGCTTGGCTGGCTGATGAAGCACCCTGCTGGCATCTCACCGGTCATCGGCAGCACTCGTCCTGACCGCATTGCCGCCTGTACCGATGCCGCCCGCGTGGCCGAGGCCCTGACCAGGACTCAGTGGTACTCGCTCTGGACCACTGCAAGGGGAAAGGCGATTCCCTAGCAGGGAGAATCTGGATGTTAAAAAAGCTGGGCGGGTCCGGGAAGTATGTTTCCCGGACCCGCCCAGCATGCTACAGCCGGCGGTACAGCTCACGGCGCTTCACCCCTTAGGACTCAGTTCAGCGGCGCCACAACCGAGTAGACCGACGAATCACCCTGGATGGCCTGGCTCTGCTTGCCCTCAATGCTCACCGGAATGTCCCCCGCGATGGTCACGCGGTTCAGCTTGCGGGGCTGGCCGTCGTAGTTGTCCGGGGCGTAGTGCTGGGTGATGCGGTTGTCGAAGAGCACCAGCTGGTTGGCCTCCCAGTTCACGCGGACTACGTTCTCAGGCCGGGTCACATAGGCCTGGAGCAGGCGGATGATGTCCTTGGACTCCGTGTTGGACAGGCCCACGATCCGCAGGCGCTGCGCGAAGCCCCCAATGAACAATCCGCGCTCGCCGGTCAGCGGGTGGACCCGCACCACGGGGTGCGCGGTCTCGAACTTGATCCTGGTGAACTCCGCGCGGCGCTCCTCGGCGTTGGCGTGCTCCAGGTTCTTCGGGACTGAGTAGTCGTAGTCGTTGGTGTGGATGGCCCAGAGCGTGTCGGCGAAGTTCCGCAGCTCCTCCGGCAGGTCCTGGTAGGCCCCGGCCGAGGAAGCGATCAGCGTTTCGCCGCCATACGCTGGCAGCTCGATGCTGCGGAGCGTCGAAGCCTGCGGCGGGTTGACCACAAACGTGACGTCGGTGTGCCAGTTGTTGGCTGAGCCGTTTTCGCTGTCCACGGGCAGGACGTTCTCCTCGCCCTCGACTGAGGCCACGGTGGGGTGGGCCTTGGTCAGCGGACCGAAGTGGCTGGCGAACTTCACCTGGGCCTCGTCGCTGAGGACGTTGGCTTCCCGGAAGACCAGGGCCTTGTGCTCGTTGAGCGCGGCACGGATCTGGGCCACAAGCTCAGGGCTCAGGTCCCCGCTGAGGTCCAGGCCGCGGATTTCGGCGCCGATGCGTGCGCCGAGTTTCTTGAATTCCAATTTGGTTTCAGTAATGACGGTCATTTCATTTCCTTTTTCTTGTGGTGATTGATGCGGGTTGTGGTGGTTGGGGTCTGAATTAGGGTCCTGGGGAGCGGCGTCCTCAGGAGCCCGCGCCGACGGCGGTCCGCCAGCGGGAGAAGTGCCGTTCCAAGGCCACGAGCAGGAAATTCACGGCCAAGCCAAGGATGGACACCGTGAGGATGCCGGCGTACATGTCCGGGATGAGGAAGCTGCTTTGGGCGTTCACGATCAGGTAGCCGAGTCCGGCCTTGGCACCCACCATTTCCGCGGCAATCAGGACCAGGATGGAGGCGGTTCCGGCCATCCGGATTCCCGTGAAAATGGTCGGGACCGCCGAGGGCAGGATCACCTTGCGGAACAGTGCGAGGCTTGAGAGGCCGAGCGACTTTGCCGCCCGGATGAGCAGCGGATCCACGGTCTTGACGCCGGCAATCGTGTTGAGCAGCACCGGGAAGAACGCCGCATACGCCACGATGCTGATCTTGGATTCCTCACCGATTCCCAGCAGCAGAGTGAAGACCGGCAGCAGGGCCAATGCGGCGGTGTTGCGGAAGAGTTCCAGCAGCGGGTTGAGGACCGAGTTGAGCCGTCCGTACCAAGCGATCAGCAGACCGAGCGACACGCCAGCCACGAGGGCTGCCCCGAATCCAGATACCGAGCGAGTGAGGCTTGCGGCCAAGTGCCCCTGGATGGATCCGGCGTCGTACAGTTTGCTCCATGCGGCCAGGACTTCGTGCAACGGCGGTAGAAATACCCGGGTCGACGGGCTTGCCAGATACGTCGGCCCGAGTTCCCAAAGAGCCAGGAAGGCAAGAATCCCCGCCGCCTTCCACACGCCGGAACCGGCGCTAACCGCGGCGGTCCGAAGGAAGGCGAGTACCGCCGTCGTGCCCTGGTTTCGCTGGCCGCTGTCAGAGGGACCGGAATGCCCGACGGCGGGAGCTTGCGGGGGTGCGGAACTCGCCGCGGGCTTTTGGGTGAGTGTTGCGCTCATCAGGCGGCGCTCCTTTCGAGGGTGGATTCGTTGCCTGCAGGTTCGTCCGGTGCAGTTCCATCGGGCAGGATCTTGCGGTGGCCTGCGTCTTGGGCGAGGCGGACTTCGTCGTGCAGCAACGTCCAGACCTTGTGCCGTTGTTCGACGAAGGCAGGGTGCGAGCGGATGTCCTCGTCCCCGTCGCGGTCGGGGATGTCCACCTCCACGATTTCCTTGAGGCGTCCCGGACGGGCGCTCAGGACGGCAACCCGCTGGCCCAGGTACACCGCCTCGTCGATGCCGTGCGTGATGAAGACGATCGTCTTGCCCGTTGCCCGCCAGATCCGCAGGAGTTCGTCCTGGAGTTGTTCACGGGTCTGGGCGTCGAGCGCGGCGAAGGGTTCATCCATGAGCAGCACGTCGGGCTCGTAAGCGAGGCTCCGGGCGATAGCCACGCGCTGCTTCATGCCGCCCGACAACTCATGGGGATAGCGGTCCTCGAAGCCGGCCAGGCCAACCAGTTTGAGGTATTCACTTGCCTTGGCGGCGCGCTCGCGGCGGGTGAGCCTGCGCCCGTCGGTGGCTTTGCCTTCGAGCCCGATCGACACATTGGCGGAGGCCGTCCGCCAAGGGAACAGCGCGTACTGCTGGAAAACCACGGCACGGTCCTTGCCTGGCCCCAGCACCGGCTGGCCGTCCACCAATACCTCCCCGGAAGTGGGCGTTGATAGGCCAGCCAGGAGGTCCAGCAAGGTTGTCTTGCCGGAACCGCTTGGCCCCACCAAGGTGAGGAATTCGCCGTCGCGCACGTCGAGGCTCAGGGACTCAAGGGCTGTCAGTACGGTGGGCTGTTTCGAGCCGTTGCCGGAGCCGGTGCCGGAGCCGGTGCCGGCCTGGGAGCCGCTGGCGGCCTTGGAGCCCTTGCCGGCGCGAACGGTGAATTGCTTGGTGACATTGCGGAGGCTGATCTTGGCGGTCATCACTATCCCTTTTTCGCTGACGCGAGGTCGTTGAATTTGTTGGTGTAGTACTTCGAGGGCGTCAGGTCGTTCTTGACGATCCCCGTGCTCTTCAGCCATGCGGACCAGCGGGAGAAGTCCTCGTCCTTGATCACGCCGTTGTCCGGCACGCCGGGGCTCTTCCAGTACTGCAGGTTCGCCGTGCTCTCATTGCGTCCGCGCGCGTCGATGATCTTCTTGAACCGTGCGATCACTTCGTCGCGCGGTGTCTCGGTCTCCCACTTGATGGCTTTGGCGACGCCCGTGGCGAAGGTCCGCGCCGTGTTGGGGTTCTTTTCGATGAAGTCGTTGCGGAGCACATACTGTCCGCCGGCGAAGGAACCCAAGAGTTCATAGTCATTGAAGAGCGATCGCAAGCCGCCTGTGGCAACGGCATGGTCTTGCAGGACGCCGCCCAGGCTTCCAACATCCACCTGGCCGCGACGCACTGCTTCTTCGGTGTCGTTGGGTGCCAGGACTACCAGTTGGACCTGCTTGATTTCATCCTGGCTGAGGCCGTTCTTGCTGAGGTACGTGTTGATGACGGCTTCGGAATGCGCACCAAGGGTGTTGACTGCAATCTTTTTGCCGATGAGGTCACGGGGGGATTTGATGGGGCTATCTGCCTTGACGTAGAAGCCGTTGAAGGTCTTCGCGTCCTCGCCGTAGTAGTTGACCACGGCGGTGACGGGAGCTCCTGCTTCGATCAGCTTCACCACGGCCCCGGCGAACGCTCCGCCGAAGTCTGTCTGGTTGGTGGCTGCCGATTGGATGTCCTGCGGGCCACTGATGGTGTTGCCGACCCAATTGAGCTTGATGTCGCCGAGGTAGCCTAGGTCCGCGGCCAGTTCGGCGAGACCGACGTTGTTCGCCGAGCCCTGGTAGCGGAGTTCCTTGACTTCGGTCTCGGTGGACCCTGATGCGCCTCCGCTTTGGGCTGCCGCTGACGCGCCGCAGCCGGAAACCGTCAGTGAAAGAACGACGGCGGCCGCGAGGCTTAGGAGGGGAGCGTGCAGTTTCATAGGAGGTACTTTCTGTGAGTGGTTGGGGTTGTTCTTGCCGTTCCGTCCGGTTGCATTGGGGATCGTGCCGAACGTTGGGAACGATGTAAGCGCACTTTGTATGGCCTCCAAAAGCCCGCCGGTAACGCTCTGAAACCGGGTGAAACCCAGCGAAACCGCGGGAAATCCGGGGTCACTTCGGGCAACCTTGGGACACATGGCGAAGTGCTACGTGCCGTTGCCCGGCATGACCCCGGGCACCCCGAATGGGCCAGGATTCGTTGACAGCGCCTTGGACTGGGCGCATCATGCACTCACTTTCTCAGGGACACCTCGTCTGGTTCAGCCAAGAGGCCCTGGGCGAGCTGGATCTGCCCTGGCGCAAACGCAAACGCCGGAGCAATCGGCAGGGGTGTTGCCCGATGATGGGGGAGTGTCATGGCGCTTGCAGCGGATCCACCCATTCCTGCCGGTGTGTTGGAGCGCTTGTCCCGCTGGGTGACAGCGAGCCTCCTGGCCGCCGTGGTGAGCCTGTGGATCGCCATGGCGGAGGTGGACAGGCTCATCGCCGGCTTGGTCAATCGCGACGGACTGAACAGCAGTATCGCCATCCTGTCCGGATTTGGTGATTGGCAGCCGCGCGACACGTGGCGGATCTGGTCCTCGGTGTCGGAGCCACACCGCCTGGAGGTTCTTGTCGGCATCCATACGGGAGCTGACGTTGTGTTCGCCGTCGTTTATGCCGTGCTGCTGGTCCGGGCATTGGACGGATCCATTGTGCTTCGCATTCTTGCCGTGGCCGCTGCCGTGGTGGACGTCGCCGAAGGATTCCTGATCAGGGCCGGCATTGGCGAACTTGTTGCTGGCAACGCCGTCTCCGTGGCGGGCTTGCAGGCAGTGACAAGCAACCTCAAGTGGTTGCTGTTGGCGTCCGTCCTAGCCGGAAGCCTTGCGTATCCCGGAGTCCGGGCCAGTCTCTGGGGAAGAGCTGTCCGCTTTGTTCGTGTCCTGCAGTTCCACCGGCTTCCGGCCGCAACCGTGGCAATCATCGCTGTTTTCGCCCTGTTGCCGATCCCTGGAGTATCGGACCAGATGCCGGATTCCCAGCGAATATGGGCGGAGGACGGGGCAGGCCTCCTGCGCTTTGGGCTCAACTCGCTCTGGGTCCTGTTGGTGGCAGCTGCCCTTTTCGCAGTGGCCAGGATGCGTTCCGTTCTAGCCCGCAAGCTGTGGATGGACGGCTTCGCGGCGATTGCCCCGCCCAGCCGTCTGCTCTGGGTCGTAGGTCCGCTGTTGCTCCTAACCGCGCTTATCTGCGTGATGCTTGTTGCTCCGGAACTGGCCGGCCACACCAACTGGTGGCAGTTCAGCCTGTTCCTCACCATGCCCTTGGGACTGCTTGTTGTTTCGCTTGTGATCTTCGCGGTTCTTCCCGTGGGGTCTTTCGGCCTTAGTCCGCATCCCATGGATCCCCAACGCAGCGTGGACATGTGGCGGGGCGGTGACAACCTCGCAGCGGCGCTGATCTCGGTATCGGGGATGGCGCTGGTCCGGTCCTTTGCCGCGCCTGTAGCCATGCTGGCGCTGCCGAATAGCGACGGCAGGGCCGCTATGCCACCGTGGTGGTCCCTGTCAGCCAGCGCACTTCTTGTGGCCGGAATCCTGCTGGCACTTGGCATTTTTCCGCTGAAGAGCCTGCTGCTTCATTACACTCCCGGGATGCTCGGCCCCGACCCCCGACGTGAGCCGGGCCCGGGGTCCATTATCGCCAGGTGGATTGTCCTCGCTTTTGCAGCGTCGTCAATTGTCCTGCTCTTGGTAGTACCGTCCGCCTTTACCGCTTTCCTAGGTGTCTCGGCGACCGCCGTCGTGGGAGTTGGAGCCTGGGCGCTGCTGTTGGGCGTCGTGATGGTGTGGGTCCAGGAGAGGCGGCCGCTGGAAATCTTCCACGTAATGGGCCTCCGGGCCAATCCGCTGTTGACCCTCATCGCCGCTGCCCTGGCTTTGGGGCAGGTGTTCGGCGGCGGCGACTTCATGCATCGGCCGCGTCAGCTGCCGCCCGGACAAGCAGCGGGCTCCGCCCGCGCCACCCTGGAATCCGAGTTCACACGCTGGCTCGGGCAATCATCGGACTGCGATCGTCCAGGAGGGTTATCCGGGGCAAAGGCCAACCGGACCGTCCGGCCGATGATTGTCCTTGCTGCTGAAGGCGGCGGCATCCGTGCGGCCAATTGGACGGCCAAGGTCTTGGACACGATTGCCGCCACAACATGCGGCAGGCACGCCATCTTGTTGTCCAGTGGCGTGAGTGGCGGTTCCTTGGGACTGGTCCTCGCAACGAAGTATGCGTCCCGGGATGCGCAAGGGCCCGCGACCATGGACGTTCGGGGCGGTCCGGAGCTTTCCAACGTGGCCGACGCCCTCTCGGCGCCTGAGGCGCTCGCAGCAAGCGTCGGCGGCACCCTCGGCTCGGACCTTGTGGGTGGGGGAACTGGCCTCCTGTTGCCTAACTGGAGCCACAGCGAATACGGCTGGCATGACAGGGCCGGACTCATGGAGAAACAGTGGGAAACAGCGGCCCCTCAGCTCGCTGATCGCTTCGACGCCGACGTTCGCGGTGTAGCCGGTGCGCTGCTGTTGAATTCCACGGTTACAGGTTCCGGATGCAGGCTGGTCCTGAGCCAAGTGGAACTGCCCGCGGCGGAGGCCAGTTTTGCTGATAGGGCTGCTTCCGTGCCGGGCTGTGAGGAGACTGGAGGAACCCCGGTCACCATCGATTACTTCAGTCCCGCAAACGGCTTCTGCGATTCCAGCCTGGCGTGGTCAACCGCAGCCATGGTTTCGGCGCGTTTCCCCATCATTTCCCCTGCGGCTCGGCTCCGCTACGCAGGCCCTTCCGGTTCGCCTGCCCGTTCGTCGGGAGACGCCGGTTCCTGCAACACTCCCGATGCCTTCCAAGCGATTGACGGTGGTTACGCCGAGGGTTCGGGGCTAGGGACTGTCAGTGACCTTTGGGGCCGGCTCCGGGGAATTGTGGCCCACCATAACCAACTAGTGGACGAGGCCGACGGCGACTCCCAAGTTCCGGGGGCCGCGTTCAGTTACGTTGTCCCCGTCTTTGCCTACGTCCGGAATTCACCGGGCGCCGACGTCACGGCCAGAGTGCCCCAGCCCATCGCCGAACTGGCTGTGCCACTGGCCGGCATCCAGGCTAAGAACGCCCAAAGTGAAGCCGAAGCATGGCTGCAGCGGCTACAGCAATCCGCCGACACATGCCTTAGCGACGCGTGCCGGTCGGCTGCCGCCATGGGCGGCCTCCTTGGTGCGGCGAGGACCGCCGTCGTTGCCCCGAAGAGCGAACCAGCCATCGACCCGCCTCTGGGCTGGACGCTGTCCCAGGCGTCACGGAACCGCCTTGACCAGTCGCTCGACGCCGAGCGGAACTGCGCGGCGCCGCCCGCCGTGCAGAGTTCCTCGCTTGGAACGCTATCCCTGTGCACGGTCCTAAAAATTGTCGGAGTCAGCTGAAAATAGCCTGTCCGCGGCTACGACACGCGGTCACATTGGTTTTGTTCGTATTGATCCTCACACCGGCGCAGGATTCGTCCCAAAGGGATTGCAAGGACGGCTACGGTATATCTATGACGTCTAGCACCGCCGCCGAATCCGTTCGGTCCCACAGCCGCACCATCCCCGCCGACATCGCTCGTTCCTGGCTCCTTGTGAACGCCATGAAGACGGAGCTGTTCGACCAGTCGGCCGGCTCCCGGGCTGACGCCATCATCCTGGACATCGAGGACGCCGTTGACCCCTCCCAGAAGGACCAGGCCCGCGAACACGTGGTCAACTGGCTGTCCGGCGGTGGGCAGGCATGGGTGCGCATCAACGACGCCACCAGCCGTTTCTGGGCCGACGACCTCGCCGGACTTCGTGGCACGCCGGGTCTCCTGGGCATCATGCTGGCCAAGACGGAATCCGCGGACCAGGTGACTGAGAGCTTCCACCGCATGGACGGCAAGACGCCCGTCATCCCCCTGGTGGAATCCGCACTGGGCATTGAGGAAGCCAACCAGATCGCCCGTGCGCAGGGCGCCTTCCGCCTGGCCTTCGGATCCGGCGACTTCCGCCGCGACACCGGCATGGCCAACACCCAGGAAGCCATGGCGTACCCGCGCGCCAAGCTGGTTGTCGCCAGCCGCGTCGGCAAGCTCCCCGGCCCCATCGATGGCCCCACCGTCGGCACCAACCACCCCATCCTGCGCGAGCAAACGGGCGTCACCGTCATGATGGGCATGACGGGCAAGCTCTGCCTGGCCATAGACCAGACCACTGTCATCAATGAAGTCATCAGCCCCACGCCGTCGGACGTCGCCTGGGCTACCGACTTCATGAACGACTTCGAGGCCAACGGCCGCGTCATCCGCGACGGATCGGACCTGCCGCGCCTTGGCCGCGCCGAGAAGATCATGAAGTTGGCTGTCGCTTTTGGCGTCCAGCCCGCGCTCTGAGCGGCCTTTCGCTCAAAGACCATCTGAGGTTCCAACCATGACGTTGCTTGCACCATGACCTTGCTTGTTCATGGCATTGCTTGGGACGGCCACGCGTCCGACGGCGGGTCCCCGGCACTGCGTGTCCAGTCACCGAACGGTGAGCGGACGGCCGTGCCGCTGGGGCCCGCTGACGTTTTGGGTCTTCAAGTACATCCAGGACTGTGGTGCCTTGGCCACGTCAAGGTCCATGGGCCCGCCGATTCCACCCATGTTCCGTGCCCGTCGACGGCCCGCGCTGAACGCGGCAGGCAGTGCGGACGATGCTTCGCCCGTGACGATTCGCGGCTAATCCATGACTTCCACCGCGGCGGCAACGTGCCTCCGGGGCTCAGGGAGTACCTCATGCAGCCGCACTGGCTGTACATCGCTACGTTCGCCGGGGGCACCACCAAGGTGGGGACCGCATCCGGGCCCAGGAAATGGAACCGACTGGCCGAGCAGGGTGCCGTCCACGCGAGCTACGTGGCCCACGCCGAAGACGGCCGTGTGGTCCGGCTGCTGGAGGATCTGGTCACCAGCCAGCTCGGAATCGTCCAACAAGTCCGGCGGGCCGCCAAGGCGGCGTCGCTGCTGGACCCGCGTCCCGCCGTCGAACTTTCCATGATCAATAAGCAGGCGGCCGCCCGAGTCCGCGAACTATTGGAAACCGTCCAGCTCCCCGGCTTCACCATTGTGGAGGAGCAGTGGCAGCGGCCAGCGTTTGCCAACGCCGTGTGCCGTGGTTCCACTGCCGAGGCACCACTGTTCGGCGCCCCGCGTCGCCACGCTTATCCCCAAGGGTTCGACGGCGGCGGCCACGGATTGCTGATTGAATCACTGTCGGGGGCGGTCGCCTTGGCCAGACTGCCCGACGCGGGTGGCGGATCCGTTGATGGACAGTTTGTGGCAGACCTCGGAGAGCTCAAGGGAAGGCGGATCGAGTTCGGTCCGCACACCACCGAACTACCGGCCCTGCAGGACGCGCTGTTCTGACAAATGTCTGCCGGCCCTCAAAGGTCCGCCCGCCCCTGGCAGGTACCCATCTGCGCGTGCTCTTCCGGGCATCCCGCAGCCGGTAAACTTGACTGGTGTTGAACGAATTCTGGTCCACCGCCTCCACCACCTATAAAGCGCTGGTCTTTAGTGCGATGTCCCTCATCGCCGTCGGTATCATCATGACGATCGTCGGCAACGCGACCCACAACCAGGTTTTGGCCACGTTGTCCCTCCCTGTCATCGGTCTGGGGCTGGTCCTGCACATTGTCGGTCTGGTGGTTCGCGGCCAGGAAATGCGCCGCCGGATCAAGAAGTAACAGCACCAAGAAACAAGCACTCCTGACGTAACCACTTCGAGTCGCCCAACCATGGGCCGATAGGGTTTTGACCATGACCATTAATCCGGACCTGCAGGGCCGCAGCTACCCTGCCGTTGAGGTGTACGACGTCGGCCGCGAAAAGATCCGTGAGTTTGCCCGCGCCGTGAAAGCCACCAACCCTGCGCACTTCGACGTGCAGGCAGCCCAAGCCCTGGGACACGGTGACCTGGTGGCGCCGCCGACATTTGCGATCATTGTCGCGCAGCGAGCCGACGCCCAGCTGATCGAAGATCCGGATTCCGGCATCGACTTCTCCCGCGTGGTCCACGCAGACCAGCGCTTCACCCATCACAGGCCTATCGTCGCTGGGGACCAGCTCATCGCCGAACTGCACGTCGACGGCGTCCGGGCAATGGGCGGCGGCGCCATGATCACAACTCGGGCGGAAATCTTCGCCGTCGGCGACGGCACACAGCGCGAAAAGGTGGCTACCACCACGTCATCCATCCTTGTCCGCGGAGAGGGGCAGTAATCCCATGGCACCCAAGCTTGAAGAGTTGAGCGTCGGACAGGAAATCGGGACCCGCAGCATCGCCGTGACGCGGCAGGACCTCGTCAAGTACGCCGGCGCGTCCGGCGACTTCAACCCGATCCATTGGAACGAGGCCTTCGCCACCGGTGTGGAACTCCCTGGCGTGATCGCCCATGGCATGTTCACCATGGGTTCCGCCGTCCAGCTGGTCAGCGACTGGGCGGGCGACCCGGGCGCCGTCGTCGACTACCAGACCCGTTTCACAAAGCCCGTCATCGTTGCCGACACCACCGGGACCGGGGAACCCGGCGCGGTGATTGAGGTTTCCGGCGCCGTCGGCGCCATCGATGCTGACGCGCGGACAGCCCGCGTCGACCTCACCGTCACGTACGACGGCCAGAGAGTCCTGATGAAATCGCAAGCGGTAGTGAAGTTACCTTGAGTCTCATAGTCAAAACCGGCATAGGCGCCACCGAGGCTGATACAGCCCGGTGGCGTTTTGCTGTCCTGGCCGCCTACGTTGCCAGCGGCTTGACAGCCAGTTCCTGGGTGTCACGGATGCCGGCCATCCGCAACAGCTTGGACCTCACGCCGTCGACGGTTGGCCTGCTCCTTGTCTGCCTCACCGCGGCTTCGTTCACTGCTGTGTCCTTGTCCGGATTGGTGGTCCTAAGACTCGGCTCCGCGTTGGCTGCCCGGGTTGCCAGCGTCTTCGTTGCGGGTGGTCTGCTTTGCCTGGGCCTGGGCACCAGTGTGCTGTCCAGCTTCCCGGTGGCAGCGGCGGGACTCGCCCTGATCGGCCTGGCGACAGGCACATGGAACACCGCCTTGAATGTGGAGGGTGCCGCCGTCGAGCGTGCCATCGGTCGGCAGATCCTGCCGCGGCTTCACGGCGGGTTCAGCCTCGGCACTGTTGCCGGTGCCGGTCTGGGGGCATGGGCGGCAGCAAGCCAGTTGCCGGTCGCCTGGCACCTTGGCATCGCCGGAGTTGTCGTCGCGGCGATCGTTTTGAGTGCCGGGCGATCCTTCCAGGCGGACAGCAGGCCCGTCCAGGGCAAGCCCGTTGCCCAGCGGAAACCTGACACGTTTGAGGACCCCTCCACGGGGCCGATCCCCATCATTGCCGCATCAGCCATCGAAGACGGCAAGCCGCCCCGGCTCGACAGCAAACGGATGATAGCCCGGGCCTGGCGCGAACCGCGGACGCTCACCCTGGGCGTGCTGGTGCTGGGCCTTGCATTGTCCGAGGGGGCAGCGGGGGACTGGGCCGCGCTGGCTCTCGCGGATGGCCACGGACAATCCGAAGCCGCGGGCGCAGCCGGGTACGGCGTATTCGTGACCTTTATGACGGTAGGGCGTTTCGCGGGGACGATGCTGCTGGACCGCTTCGGCCGGGTAGCTGTGATGCGTTGCTGCGCTGCCACGGCCTTTACCGGGCTTGGCCTGTTTGTCCTCGCCCCTGCGCCATGGCTGGCATTTTGCGGTCTGGCTCTGTGGGGACTCGGAACATCCCTCGGCTTCCCCGTGGGCATGTCCGCGGCAGCCGACGACCCCATCCGTGCCGCCGCCCGGGTTTCCGTAGTGTCCACCATCGCCTTTGGCGCGTTCCTGGGTGGACCGCTGCTGCTTGGCTCCCTGGCCGAACACTGGGGCATCCTGCACGCCCTCCTGGCTGTCCTGGTGCTGCAGGCATTGAGCCTTGCTTTGGCCCCGGTCTTGCGGAAAAGCGCGTAGGGACTTGTCAGGGAGGTCGAAGGCGTCAAATCTCCCTCAGCAATTCACATAGGCTTAATCGGGTGAGCACCACACTTCTTTCCCAGCTGACCACCGCCGAAGTAGGCGGTCCCGCCGCCAATTATCGCCAGGCGGCCACCGAAGCAGAGATCATCGACGCCGTTCGGACGGCGGACGCGGTGGGGGAGAAGCTGCTCATCGTCGGTGGTGGATCCAACTTGGTGGTGTCCGACGACGGCTTCCCGGGGACCGTGCTGAAGATCGCCTCGGAGGGCTTCACAGTAACCAGCGAGGACACCTGCGGCGGGGTTTCAGTGGTAGTCCAGGCCGGCCACAACTGGGACGCGCTCGTGGAGCACGCCGTACTCCACGCCTGGTCCGGACTGGAAGCGCTGTCCGGGATCCCCGGCGCCACGGGCGCAACCCCAGTGCAGAACGTTGGAGCCTATGGTGCGGACGTTTCGCAGACCATCGCGGCCGTGCGGACGTGGGACCGGGAACGCAACGCCGTCCAGACCTTTACCAACTCTGAACTTCGCTTCGGCTACCGTGATTCCATCCTGAAGCAAACCACTGTTGAGGGCTCCCCGCGCTACGTGGTCCTGACTGTCGAGTTCCAGCTCCCGCTGGGACGGATGAGCGCGCCCATCCGTTACGCGGAACTCGCCCGGGCCTTAGGGGTCGACGTCGGCCAGCGCGCGTACGCCAATGATGTCCGCCGGGAGGTGCTGCGCCTTCGCGCTTCGAAGGGCATGGTGCTGGATGCGTCAGACCGCGACACCTATTCCACGGGTTCGTTCTTCACCAACCCGGTGGTGTCCGAGGCTGACGCCGCCGAATTGCCCGACGACGCGCCGCGGTACCCTGCAGGCAAGGACGGGCAGGTCAAGCTTTCCGCTGCCTGGCTCATCGACCGCTCAGGCTTCTCCAAAGGCTACGGACTGGAACCGTCCAGCGTCTCAGGAGGCAGGGCTTCCCTGTCCACCAAGCACACTTTGGCGATCACCAACCGAGGGGGAGCCAGCGCGGCGGACGTCGTGGCGATCGCGCGCGAGGTGCGTGCCGGCGTCGTTGACCGTTTTGGCATCCTGCTGCACCCGGAACCCCTACTGATCGGCCTGTCGCTTTAGCCAGGCTGTTGGCGGACGTCAGTCCGCCGGCACCCTGCCAGGCAGTTGTGGGCGCATTACGAACAGGAGCGTATGGGCTAGGAGTACACGGGGCGTGGGACCGCGCAGTCACTAGCTGAGCTGTGGTCCCTAGGAGTCAGTCCGCCCGCGGTGCGAGGGTGCCACCTTGTGCAGCATCATGAAGGTCAGCCCGCAGGTGGCCGCGCCCAGCAGGAAGATCTGGCTGAAGGCCATGCTTTGCGGTGACGGTCCGTTCGGCTGCATCCAGCCCGCGACCGCGAAGCCCACCACGGCTACCAGCATTGCAACGGCGGCCAGGAGGAAGCTGCGCACATGGGCAGCGGCTGTGGCAGATTGCCACTCGGCGTCCACATGATCGTCTTGGAATTCCCCGGGACTGCCCGCTGCCGTGGAATTGTTGTCCGTGGCGGGTTGGCTCAGCGCGGCCAACGTGAGCAGGATGCTCGCCGCAGCGGTTGCACCGATCCCCAACGACTGGATAGCCGCCATTGCAGCTGATACCCGCACGCCGCTTCCGACGGCCACCATCAGGCCGGCAGCCAAACCTACCGCAGCACAACACCAGCCGGCGGCTGCGAGCCGTCGGCTTAGCGGCCGCAGGAGCGGTCCAAGCCCACCGAAAAGCATTACTCCACTCTAGGAAACCTCACTGAAAGTGGGCTGGGAGGCAGTTCAGAGTCTGCTTAGGATGAAGGCATGCCCAGCCACGGAAGCCGATCCGCGCCAACACCGCGCCTCACACCCGGGATCATGGGACGCCTCCGCCTTGCCAGCCAAGGCCTGGTGGGGGATGGGTTTCAGGATGTTGCCACTGCCGCCAGGAGGATGCTGGCCATGCAGGCGCAGGACCTGCCCTCTGCGCTGTGGGCGGTTGGCCAGCGCGTTCGCGGGGCGGGGGAATCAGATGTGAGGGCTGCCTTGGACACCGGGACCATGGTCCGTTCCTGGCCGTTCCGCGGGACTTTGCATTTCCTCGCGCCGGAAGACCTGAAGTGGATCCTCGGCGTCACGTCGGGGCGGATGAAGGCCAACACGGCCACCCGTCACCGCCAGTTGGGGATCGACGCCAACGACGTTGCCAAATGCCGGGATATCGCACAGGAGCTGGTCTCCTCCGGAAAGGGTGCTACCAGGGAGGAGCTTTTTGCGGCTTTCGAAGCCGCGGGCCAGGCCACCAAAGCGCAAAGAGGCGTGCATCTGCTATGGATCCTCTGCCAGGAAGCCCATTTGGTGCAGGGTCCGACGGCGGGCACATCGGGGAAAGCCGCAGGGCAGCAGTTATTCGTCGCGTTCGACGAGTGGATCCCCAAGTCCCGGAATGTTGACCGCGAAGAAGGGGTGGCCGAACTGCTGCTGCGCTATCTGCAAAGCCACGGTCCCGCGACGGAGCGCGATTTCGCGTGGTGGAGCTTCACTCCGCTCACCGAGGTTCGTGCGGCCATGAAGCATGTCAGGGACAAATTGGAGCAGTTGACGCTGGGGGAGACAACGTATTGGCTCTCGCCGGACGTCGCGGCGCTGCTGGACGACGGGGTCCCCGGCTCCCGAGCGGTGCTGGCACTGCCCGGGTTCGACGAATTCCTGCTGGGTTACACGGATCGGGACCTCGTCCTGCCCCCTGAGTTCGCGCAGCAAATAGTCCCCGGTGGAAATGGGGTCTTCAAACGAATGATCGTGCAGGGCGGAAAGATCGTTGGCACGTGGGTCCGGAGCGGAAGCGGCAGGAACATCCGCGTGGAGCCCGTCCCCTTCGACAACGATGGACTCAGCCCAGCAGCAAAGCGCTCATTCGAGGTCCAGGCCGCAAAGTACTTGGACTTCCTGTCCAGATAAGGCACTCCCGCTGAACACGTCCATGGCCCGCTGTTTCGTAGCTTTGCCACAACGAAACAGCGGGCCAGGGACGAAATTGCCGCGTAATCCTTAGAGAGTGCCGTTGGCGATCTTCAGCATGCGGCGCAGCGGCTCGGCTGCACCCCACAGGAGTTGGTCTCCCACGGTGAAGGCGCTGATGTACTCGGGGCCCATTTCCATCTTGCGGATACGGCCAACGGGGATGTTCAGTGTGCCGGAGGCCGAAACTGGCGTGAGGTCCCGCATGGAGTCTTCCTTGGTGTTGGGGATCACCTTGGCCCATTCATTGTCGGCATCGATCAGTTTCTCGATCTCGCCGACGCTGAGGTCCTCGCGGAGCTTGAGGGTCAGGGCCTGGGAGTGTGAGCGCATGGCTCCGATGCGAACGCAGAGGCCATCCATCACCACGCGGTTTTCAGCATCTGTGCCGAGGATCTTGTTGGTCTCCACGCCGGCCTTCCACTCTTCCTTGGACTGGCCGTTGCCGAGGTCGGCGTCGATCCACGGAATCAGCGAGCCGGCCAGGGGAACGCCGAACTGCGTGGCGTCGATATCGGTGCGCTGGTGGGCCAACACCTTCCGGTCGATCTCCAAGATGGCCGAAGCGGGGTCTTCCAGTTCGCTCTTGACCTCGTTGTTGAGGGTACCGAACTGGCTGAGGAGCTCCCGCATGTGGCGTGCACCGCCGCCGGATGCAGCCTGGTAGGTCATGGACGTACCCCATTCGACGAGGCCGTTCTTGAACAGCCCGCCGAGGCCCATCAGCATGCACGACACTGTACAGTTGCCGCCGATGTAGTCCTTCACGCCGTTTTCCAGCCCGGCGTCGATGACGTCGCGGTTGATCGGGTCCAGGACGATGATGGAGTCGTCGTTCATGCGCAGGGTGGAGGCCGCGTCGATCCACAGGCCGTCCCAGCCGCGGCTGCGCAGCTCACCATGGACTTGCTTGGTGTAGTCGCCGCCCTGGGCAGTGACAATAATCGGCAGCTTCGCCAGCGTCTCAATGTCGAAGGCATCCTGGAGCTTGCCGGCACCCTCAGCGAATGATGGTGCGGCACCTCCGGCGTTCGAGGTGGAGAAGAAGACGGGGTTGATGTTGGCGAAGTCGCCTTCCTCCTCCATGCGGTGCATGAGGACGGAGCCGACCATTCCACGCCAACCAACCAGTCCAACGGACGGATTAGCTGCTGTAGTCATTGGTCCAGTGTATATTTCGCCGGCCCTTGACAGGGTGTCGGTTACGTCACCTCGGCGGCAGGAAAGTTAACCGAACGTTCGACGCCGGACCCCAGGTTGCCGCCGTCGGGCACGTGTGGCGGGGTGGGCAGGCCCTACTGCTCGGGAGTTGCCTGCTCCTCAAGGACCGCTGCCTTGCGCCGCTTGAGCGCGAAGTATGCGCCAAACGCGAAAGCCTGCGTGACGACCACCAGGACGATGGCTCCCAGGATCTTGTCGCCGCCCAGGATCATCAAAAGGCCAACAACTGCCGACAGCAGCGCCAGCAGTGGCAGCAGCATGTAGCCGAGGACGAACAGGGTTTCGGATTTGGTGAGCATCAGGATTCTTCCGTCCGGCGCCACAGCGTGAACCGGTAGTTGGTGCCGTTGGCGGCGGTCTGCCAGCCTTTGGCGGGGGAACTGGACGTAGATGTCCAATGTTCGCTGAGTTCGGGGGCATATGTGTCGCCCGAAGCCTCGGAGTCGATGACGGTGATGACCGCGGCGTCGGCAAGGTCGACAGCCTGGCGGAAGACCTCGCCGCCGCCAATGATCCATACGGTCTCGAAGCCAGGGGCGAACTGGGACTCCAGGAGCGCCTCGTCCAGCGACGAGACCACAATCGCGCCTTCCGCCTCAGGGGACTGGCCCCAGCCCTTCTGCCGGCTCACCACGATGTTGGTGCGGCCAGGAAGGGGACGGTACCGATCAGGGAAAGACTGCCAGGTTTTACGCCCCATAATCACCGGATGGCCGGTGGTTATCCGGGCGAAGTGCTTGAGGTCCTCGGGCAAATGCCATGGCATGGTGCCTCCCTTGCCGATGACTCCACCGCTGGTTTGGGCCCAAATAAGCCCTACGCCCGTAACGGATGCGGCTACCTCCGTGGTGAACTCCTGGGGGATGCTGCCAGTCTCCGGGGTTGTCTCCTCGCTCATACAGCCACCGCCCCCTTGATTGCCGGGTGGTGCTGGTAGCCAACCACCTCGAAGTCTTCCACGTTGTACTCAAAGATTGATGCCGGCGTCCGGCGGATCTTCAGCTGGGGGTACTCGAACGGTTCACGGCTGAGCTGCTGGTTGACCTGGTCCACGTGGTTGTCGTAGACGTGGACGTCACCGCCAGTCCAAACGAATTCACCGGGTTCGAGGCCGAGCTGCTGGGCAATCATGTGCGTCAGCAGGGCGTAGGAGGCGATGTTGAAGGGAACACCCAGGAACATGTCGGCCGAGCGCTGGTACAGCTGGCAGGACAGCCGGCCGTCAGCCACATAGAACTGGAAGAACGCGTGGCAGGGCGGCAGGGCCATGGATCCAAGCTCGGCGACGTTCCACGCGGAAACGATGTGCCGGCGGGAATCAGGGTTGGTCCGCAGGCTTTCCATGAGGGCGGAAATCTGGTCGATGTGGCCGCCGTCGGGGGTGGGCCAACTGCGCCACTGGACGCCGTAAACCGGGCCCAGTTCGCCATCGGCGTCTGCCCATTCGTCCCAGATGGTGACGCCCTGGTCCTGCATCCACTTGACGTTGGATTCTCCACGGAGGAACCACAGCAGTTCCACGGCAACGGACTTGAAGTGGACGCGCTTGGTGGTAATGAGCGGGAAACCCTTGCTCAGGTCGAATCGGAGTTGGCGGCCAAAGACGCTCCGTGTGCCTGTCCCGGTGCGGTCCGCTTTGTGCGTTCCGTTGGCCATGACGTCGCGAAGGAGATCCTCATAGGGCGTTGCGATGCTCACGCCTACAGCTTACTGGAGGCGGGTCCTCCCACTGGAAGGCGCGGCGTCACCACCGGGCGCGGCTGGCGGAAACCTCAGAAGGGACCCGCCAGCCGGAACGCCTCAGTCGTCGAAGGGCTTGATTTGTTCGATTGCCACGATCCGCTTTCCGGGTCCCTTGGCGACGTGGAACACCAGGACTTCTCCCGGGGTCAGGTACGGATCCGACGTCGGCAATTGGGACCGGAGCTCAGCCCCCATATGGCCGCCCAACGCCCTAAAGACGGTAGGAAGCGCCGGACGATGCGTGCAGGCCGCCACAGACACCTGCTTGTCGAAAAGTGCCTCGATGGCCGCTGCGGTTTTCTTCGGGTTGCGCTGATGGTGGTGTTCCGTCAGGGCGTCCACGAGTTTGACCTTGGCGCCTGCCACCTTGGCGTAGGGGGCGATGGTGGCGATGCAGCGTTTCCAGGGGCTGGTGACTATCCGCTCCGGATTCCAGACACGGAGCAGCCGCTGCACGGCCAATGCTTGGCGCTGTCCGGTCGCGGCCAAAGGACGGTCCCCTTCGGCTTTTGTCCAGGAACTTCTGGGTTTGGCCTTGGCATGGCGGACAACAATGAGGGGCCAGGTGTCCAGCTCTCCCCGCAAGTGGGCCTTCTCCAGGGCACGGAGTGGGTCGACGTCGGTGGGGTTGCTGAGGAAGGATGCGGCCCGGTCCGGAGCGGCCCACATGACGCTGTCGACTTCCTTGCCGTCAGGCCGGATGCGGTGATCCGTGACCTGGACAGCCCAATAGTGCACCACTTTGAGCCCTGCCTCCACGTGATAGTGGATGGGCGGCAAGGGAATGCCCAGGGAACCCTTGAGGCCGATTTCCTCCTCAACCTCGCGCATGCCGCACTCGGGGATGGTCTCACCGTCGTCGATCTTGCCCTTTGGCCAGGACCAATCGTCATATCGGGGCCGGTGGATGAGCAGGACTTCCAACGCGCCGTGGTGGATGCGCCAGGGGATGGCACCGGCAGCCGTGACGGCGATTTGCTCACCGGGGTGGTCAGTCTGGTCGGCCACCAAGGCATCGTCGTTTTTCAACGGCGGGCCCTATCGGCGGGAAGCCGCGCGCTGACGGGAGCGGGAGGCGAGCAGCCACGACTGCACGTCCAGCAATGGGCTCCCGTCCTCATCCAGGTGGTGCCGCGTCCACATGCCCTCGTTGTCAAGATGCCAGCTGGAGGTTTCGGAGTCGAGGTAGCGTTCCAACAGCTCAATGACGTCGTGGATGTCTTCTCGGTTGGACAGCTGCACCAGTGCCTCGACGCGGCGGTCAAGGTTGCGGTGCATCATGTCGGCCGAACCGATGTACACCACCGGATTTCCCCCGTTGGCAAAAGAGAAGACGCGGGAGTGCTCCAGGAACCGGCCAAGGACGGACCGGACGGTCACGTTCTCGCTGAGGCCGGGCACCCCCGGACGCAGCGAGCAGATTCCGCGCACAATCACGTCAACCTTCACGCCGGCCTGGGATGCACGGTACAGCGAGTCGATGATGGCCTCGTCCACCATGGAATTGACCTTGATCTGTACCCGGGCAGGGATGCCCTCGCGGGCGTTCTTGATCTCGTGCTCAATCCGGTCGATCAGGCCGGAGCGGACCGAGCGCGGGGCCACCAGGAGCCGCTGGAACGTGGACTTCGGGGCGTAACCGGACAACTGGTTGAAGAGCTTGGAAAGGTCTTCGCCTACCTGGTCGTTGGACGTCAGCAGGCCCATGTCCTCGTAGTACCGCGCGGTGCGAGGGTGGTAGTTGCCCGTGCCGATGTGGCAGTAGCGGCGCAATCCGTCCACTTCCTGCCGGACTACCAGCGATAGCTTGCAGTGCGTCTTCAGGCCCACGATGCCGTACACAACGTGCACGCCGGCCTGCTCCAGCTTCCGCGCCCAGGAGATGTTGGCCTGCTCATCGAAACGGGCCTTGATCTCAACAAGCGCCAGGACCTGCTTTCCGGCCTCTGCAGCGTCGATGAGGGCATCGACGATCGGCGAGTCACCGGACGTGCGGTACAGCGTCTGCTTGATGGCCTGGACCTTCGGGTCCGCCGCAGCCTGCTCCAGGAAGGCCTGGACCGACGTCGAGAACGAGTCATAAGGGTGGTGGAGCAGGATGTCGCGGCGACGCATGGCAGCGAACACGTTGGCGGCCTTGGATGTTTCCGATTCCTTGAGGAAGCGCGAGGTGTGTGGCACGTGCTTGGGGTAGTGCAGGTCGGCACGGTCGATTCCGCCGATGACGCTGAGGCCGCGAAGGTCCAGCGGAGCGGGAACGGAATACACCTCGGACTCCTCCACGCCCAGTTCGCGCACCAGCAACGCCCGGATGTTGGGGTTGATGTCCGTGGTCACCTCGAGGCGCACGGGCGGGCCGAACCGGCGGCGCAGGAGTTCCTTCTCCAGAGCCTGGAGGAGGTTCTCGGCGTCGTCCTCTTCAACCTCGACGTCCTCGTTGCGGGTGACACGGAAGGAGTGGTGTTCCAGGACCTCCATGCCGGGGAACAGCTTGTCCAGGTGCACGGCGATGACGTCTTCGAGGGGGATAAAACGTGCCACGCGGCCGGGTATGGCGCCGGCTCGGGGGCCATCGATTGAGACCAGCCGCGGCAACTGGTCCGGAACCTTCACGCGGGCGAAGAGTTCCTTCTCGCTGACCGGGTTGCGGACAACAACGGCGAGGTTCAGGGAAAGGCCGGAAATATACGGGAAGGGGTGCGCCGGATCCACGGCGAGCGGCGTGAGGATCGGGAAAACCTTCTCGTCGAACATGGCGCTCAGTTGGTGCTTCGCCTCGTCATCCAGTTCATCCCAACGCATGATGTGGATGTGCTCGTAGGCGAGTGCTGGCCTGATCTGCTCGGCGAAGACCCGGGCGTGGCGTTCCTGCAGCGTGTGGGCTGCCTCGCCGATCTGTTCCAGGACCTGTATGGGGCTCAGGCCCGCAGGGGAGGGAACCGCCAGTCCGGTGGCGATGCGGCGCTTCAGGCCAGCCACGCGCACCATAAAGAATTCATCCAGGTTGGACGCGAAAATTGAGAGGAAGTTGACTCGCTCCAGCAGGAACAGGTCCGGGTCCTCAGCCAGCTCAAGGACGCGGGCGTTAAAGGCGAGCCAGCTCAGTTCGCGGTCCAGGAACCGATCCGGGCTGATGTCGCCTTCCGGTTCGAGGTTCGGCGCGAACTCCGGGATGTCAATCCGGTCCTGGGTGGCGCGGGCGGGCGGCGCCTCGGAGGAACCGAAACGGACGGGCAGTGTGGCACCCTTCGTGTCAGCCGTGGCAGTGGCCGAATCCGATTGCATTGAGGTTCTCCTTCGTTAGGACGGGTTCCCTTCAACACTACAAGGGTTGGGCCGCACGAATCAGGGATTACTTCGCACGGCTCAGGCGATTGGGCCGTACATCACATCAACGTCCCAGCGGACGAAGCCGAGTTTGTGGTAGAGCGAAACAGCCGCTGTGTTGTCGGCATCCGTGTAGAGCATCACGGCGTGCAAGCCCTTGTCCTGCATGTACTTGATTCCGGCAACGGTAAGGGCCTCTCCGAGCCCCATTCCCTGGGCCGCCGGAGTAACCCCGACGACGTACACCTCACCGATCGCGGGGTGGTCGCCGTGCCGCGGATGGATTTTGGTCCAATGGAATCCCAGGAGCTCACCGTCGGTATTTTCCGCGAGGAAGAATCCCTCGGGGTCAAACCAGCTTTCGTCCATCCTCGCTTCGAGGTCTTCGCGTGTCAGGGCCCCCTGCTCTGGATGGTGGGCAAAGGCTGCCCGGTTGGCGGCCAGCCAGGCGGCCTCATCCTGGCCCGGCACGAAGGTGCGCAGCGCGACACCGTCCGGCAGCCCGGCGTCGGGAAGCTGCTGGGACGACGTGGTCATAAGCCGCATTTTCCAAAGTTTCCTGACCGGGCCGAATCCGTAGCGCGCCGCGAGGTCCGCGGCGGCCTCGTGGTTGCCATGCGACCAGGCCTTCAGCCCTTCGAAGCCACGGGTCTCCTTGACGGCGCCCACCAGCCGGTCACCAACGCCCTGGTTGCGGTAGCTGGGGTGGACGGCGATTTCCAGCACGCCGGAGCCGTCCGGGGCGTCAACGACGACGGCAAAGCCCGCCAGATCCTCGCCGGTTGAAGGATCGGACTTTTCATCGGGGGCATAGAGGGCGAAGGACGATACTGAATGGTCGCCGGAGTCCGCTCCGCGGAGCATCACGAACGTCTGCTCCGACAGCGGCGGGTTGCCGTCCGACTCCTCGGACGCTGCGGTGAGGGCGGTGAAGTCCCTCAACAATTCCTGGTCAACGGGACCTTTGACGACGATGACTGGCCAGTTCTCCGGGTGCGCAGGGCTCATGGTGTAAAGGCTATACGCAGGCGCGGACTTTGCACCCCGAACGGCGTTCTGCCCTTGCCCGGAGCAGATTTGGGTCTGTGGGAGAAGGCGTGTAGAGTCATAAGTCCGTTCGGCCCGCAGGGGCGGAATGCGAGGGGGATCCACCAGTGGGGTGGCCTCGATACGTTCGACCCGTATGTCCTCCACTTTCAAACAAGCAGGGCCCGGACTCACTGAGTTCGGGCCCTGCTTGTTGTAGCATGGCTGGCCGCCTAGGCCTCGGAGAGTTCGTCCTCCGGCAGCCGGACCAGCGTGAGCCGATAGCCGACGTTGCGGACCGTGCTGATCAGGTTCTCGTGGTCGGCACCAAGCTTGGCGCGGAGGCGCCGGACGTGGACGTCCACCGTGCGCGTGCCGCCGTAATAGTCGTAGCCCCAGACTTCAGTCAGCAGTTGCTGCCTCGTGAAGACCCTGCCAGGGTGCTGCGCAAGGTACTTGAGGAGCTCGAATTCCTTGAATGTCAGGTTGAGCGGTTGCCCGTTCACGCGTGCGGTGTAGCTCGCCTCATCAATCACGACGCCGGCAGCCCGGATCTCGGTCTGCGAGTCCTCCTGCTCCGGTACCGCGCGTGCCACGGCAAGTCGGATGCGGGCTTCGACTTCGGCCGGGCCGGCGGAATCCAGCACGATGTCGTCAACGGACCAGGCAGAAGAGACAGCGGCCATGCCGCCCTCAGTCAGAATAAGCATCAGCGGGGCGCTGAGGCCGGTGGCTTTCAGGAGCTGCGTCAGGGAACGGGCCCCCACCAGGTCCTTGCGCGCGTCAAGGAACACGATGTCTGTGGGGTCGGTTTCCAGCAGGGCAGTCGGCTCGGCGGGGAGGATGTGAACCCTATGATTCAGCAACTCCAAGGCAGGCAGAATGTCCACTGATGAACCGGTGCTGTTCGTCAGGAGCAGGATGTGCGACATGGTTCCTCCAAGGGGCTCTCCGCGCATCATCGGGCGACTGAACCGGGCTTTCACCGGCCGGTACCAAACTGTTCACGGCGTGGCCTGCTCCCGGCTGGCACCGGGAAACATATCCGCCGCGGGTAGCGTGGTTGGAATCTGAGTATACCTAAGGGGCCCGTCGCGGGCACTGATTCACAATGCCGCCGCGTCCCGATTGCGACTTAACTACGACACATGAGGCAGGATTGAGGCAGGCGTCCGGTCACAGCGCAGTCCGGAGAAGAGGGTGTTGAGGGTGCGAATATCGGGGGCGGAATGAAGTCGTGGAGCATCGGAGTGGTCGGCCTGGTGGCGCTTGCCGTCATTATCGCCGGCACGTTCCGCTCCCAGGATGTCCTTCTGGCTATCGGCATCCTCGCGGCGGCCGCCGTCGGAATCGGCTGGCCCCATTTCCTGGCGGTCCCCGCCAAGAAGACCCTTGCCGCCGCAATCGCCCTCCCTGGCATCGGCGCAGCCGTAGCCGCGGCCTTGACCCAGCCGCCTGGATTCCTGGATTGGACTCCGGGATTCATTGCTCTCGGCGTGATCGCCGTTTTTGTCATCCAGTTGATTCGAGGCACTGGACAGGTCCAGCGGCTCGAATCGACGCTTGGCTGCTGCGCAGGTGTACTGCTGGCGTGCCTGGGCTCGGGCTGGATCGCGGGCGCGCGGTTCAACGGAGTTAAGGAAATGGTCCTGGTGGCGGGCCTGAGCGCAGGAGTCGCCGTTGCTGCAGGACTGATCCGGTGGCCGGACCGCATCGTTGCTCCGGTAGGCATCATCGCCGCCGGACTTGTGGCGCCGTTGGCGGGCTTGGTCTGGTCCGATATCGCCGTGATCCCCGCCGCCGTAGTCGGCGTCGTCATGGGCTCCATGCTGGTCAGCTTCCGGCGCATGGTGACGCTGCGGCGCGGGACGCTGAATTTTCCTGCGGTGCTCGGCATGGGTGTGGCCCCGGTTTGGGCGGTGGGTTCCTTGGCTTACTTCATAGACAAACTACTCATCTACTAGCGGTTAGGATGGCATCATGTCCGTACTTGCATTTGAAATCTTCTTCCTCGTCCTGCTTGGCATCGCCGGCCTGTCCATGGCCTGGTTTGCCGGATTTGTGGTCTACCGCCTGTTCAAGGGCCAGAAGTAAGCGCCTGCCTTAGACTTTCGGCCCGAGGTAAATTGCAGTGCCAATCGAAATTCCGACGGATCTGACACCCGAACTGGTTCCTCTTTCCTGGCTCATTGGCGAGTGGGAAGGAACGGGCAGGCTCGGAGCCGGTGACGAAGATTCCGAGCACTTCGTCCAACGTGTGTCCTTTACGCATAACGGACTTCCGTACCTGCAGTACAGGGCGGAAAGTTGGCTGAGCGACGAGGACAATACCAAGCTTCGCCCCCTCAGTGTTGAGCTGGGCTTTTGGGCCCTTGAGCGGGAACTGCAGGAGGCCGACGGCGGCCCCGGGCTGGTACCGCCGGACATCGTTCCGGTCCTCAAAAGCGCCGATGATGTGGAGGCCCGTCGCAACAAGGACGGCGGATTCGACATCTCCGTCTCCATCACGCACCCCGGCGGGATTACGGAACTTTACTACGGCCAGATCAAGGGCCCACAGGTCCACCTGAGTACGGACATGGTGATGCGCGGAAGCCACTCCAAGGAATACACCGCGGCCACACGCATCTTCGGCCTGGTGGATGGAAACCTGCTGTGGCGCTGGGATGTGGCTTCCGAAGGCAAGTCGCTGGAAGCTCACGCCTCAGCCTTCCTCAAGAAGGTCTCCTAGCCACGCGCAACGGCTTTTCCGCAACCCGGCGTTCCTCGCCTACGTCGACCTCCCGGAAAAATGGATGGCGATTACTCGATTTCGAGAATCCGGAATACCGCTGAGCACCAAGGACTTCTACTACATATGAGCTACAAGAGCCCCCTATTGTCGCGCCCCGGAGCGGTTATGGCCGGCGGGCTGGACGCCGGAGTTGCCGCCCACTACGGTGAGCCCCTGCGGGAACAACGCGCCCTGGCGAACGGAACCGCCGTCGTCGACCTCTCCCACCGCGGAGTGGTAACGGTTAGCGGACCGGACCGGCTCAGCTGGCTCAACACCCTCTCCTCGCAGCAGGTGACAAACCTCCAGCCTCGTGTGGCGAGCGAATTGCTCCTGCTCACCATCCAGGGCCGGATCGAGTTTGACGCGCGCGTGGTGGACGACGGGCAGACCACATGGCTCATCGTGGAAGCCGAGGAGGCCGCACCTTTGGCCGCATGGCTGGAGAAGATGAAGTTCATGCTTCGCGTCGAGGTGGCAGACGTGTCCGCTGACTGGGCCGTCATGGGGTCAACAAAGGCCGTCCCGGAGTGGGATGGACGGCTGGTCTGGCAGGACCCCTGGCCGAATGTTGGTCCCGGTGGATTTGCGTACAGCACTGTGGAGGAAAGCAGCCACCCCGGCAAGGAACGCCCCTGGTTTGAGTACCTCATTCCGGCAGCGGAACTGGAGGCGGCCGTGGAAGGCCGGCAACTGGCGGGCGCCATGGCGTCCGAGGCGCTGAGGATTGCAGCGTGGCGGCCCCGGCTCGGCGCCGAGACTGACGACAGGACCATCCCGCATGAGCTGGACCTCCTGCGCACGGCAGTTCATCTCGCTAAGGGCTGCTACAAGGGCCAGGAAACCATCGCGCGTGTACACAACCTGGGGCACCCGCCGCGGAGGCTGGTTTTCCTGCAGCTCGATGGATCGCAGCACACCCTCCCCGCCGCCGGCAGCGACGTGTTGGCCGGTGAGCGCAAGGTGGGTACAGTGACGTCCGTGGCCCAGCACTACGAAATGGGTCCGGTTGCGCTGGCGGTCATCAAGCGGTCGGTGTCGCCGGATGACGGGCTGACTGTTATGGACGGCGACGAAGAGTACGCTGCCGCCCAAGAGCTGATTGTCGCCCCTGATGCCGGACAGGTGGTGGGCCGGCAAACCGGATTCCTGAAAGGACCCCATCGATGAGCGAAAGTGGCGCCGAAGCCGCAGGAGAGCAGGCAGTAGACCAGGAAGCGGTGGAGTTGGCCCACACGCTGTTCGACGCGGCCCGGGAAGGCAACACGGAACTCCTCCGCGGATACCTTAACGCCGGCGCCCCCGCTACGCTCACAAACGCAGCAGGAGACTCGCTCGTCATGCTCGCCGCCTACCATGGGCACGCCGACACCGTGCAGCTGGTTCTCCACCACGGTGGAGATGCCAACGCGGCAAACGACCGGGGACAAACACCCCTCGCCGGCGCGGCGTTCAAGGGCTACGTCGACGTTGCCCGGGTGCTTATCGACGCCGGTGCAGACCCCGACGCCGGACAGCCATCGGCGCGCGAGGCCGCGCAGATGTTCGCTCGGACCGAGATCCTAGAGCTCCTGGGCTGACGTCCCGCCGGGCGGCCAAGCAACCGGTCGGCTTCAAAGACGGAAGGAAAGCTGATGGAAAACGTCGCAAAGCCGTGGCCCGCCCTGTGGTCCCTCGTGGTGGGGTTCTTTATGATCCTCATCGACACCACCATCGTGTCAGTGGCGAACCCACGGATCATGGAGGGGCTCCGGACTGACATCAACTCCGTGATCTGGGTGACCAGCGCCTATCTGCTCTCCTACGCGGTGCCGCTGCTCATCACGGGGCGGCTTGGCGACCGATTCGGCCCCAAGAAGCTCTACCTGTCCGGCCTGGTGGTCTTTACGCTCGCCTCGCTGTGGTGCGGTCTCTCCGGGGACGTCGGCACCTTGATTGCTGCCCGGGCTGTCCAGGGCTTCGGCGCGGCCATGATGACACCCCAGACCATGGCCGTCATCACCCGCATCTTCCCGCCGGATCGCCGCGGCGCCGCCATGGGCCTCTGGGGAGCTACGGCTGGTGCCGCTGTCCTCATCGGGCCGATACTCGGCGGCATCCTTGTGGACGGGCTCGGCTGGCAGTGGATCTTCTTCGTCAACGTCCCGATTGGCGTGGTTGGTTTCCTCCTGGTGCAGCGGTTCGTACCGGCCCTGACCACGCACAGCCACAGTTTTGATATCCCGGGCGTCCTGTTGTCCGCTGCCGGCATGTTTCTCCTTGTATTCGGAATTCAGGAAGGCCAGAGCTTCAACTGGGGAACTGTCGCCGGCCCCGTCACGGTCTGGGGATTGATCACAGGCGGACTGGTGGTGCTGGCGGCCTTCGTGGTGTGGCAGTGGGTCCTGACGCGGCGGGGCGGGGAACCGCTGCTGCCCCTCGGACTCTTCCGGGACCGCAATTTCTCGCTCGGGAACTCGGCAATCATGACCGTAGGGTTCACTATCACTTCGTTCCCGCTGCCGATGATCTTCTACTACCAGGTGGTGCGGGGACTGACGCCCACGCAGTCTGCATTGCTAATGATCCCTATGGCCGTACTTTCCGGAGCGTTGGCGCCGGTGGTAGGCAAGTTGATCGACCGCATCAATCCACGATGGTTCGCGGCCGCGGGGCTGTTGTTCCTGGCGACTGCCATCGGCTGGAGTTCAGCCCTGCTGAGGCCGGAGACGCCCATTTGGCTGTTCCTACTTCCCAGTGCCCTGCAGGGACTCGCGAATAGCTGCATCTGGGGACCGGTCTCCAACGCGACCGTCCGCAACCTCCCGCCACGACAGGCCGGTGCCGGGTCGGGCGTTTTCAACACAACACGCCAGGTTGGTGCCGTGCTCGGTTCTGCCGCCGTCTCTGCCCTTATTCAGGCAAGGCTCGCCGCTGAACTTCCGGCAATGACCGGCGCGACGTCGGGTGAGCGGCCGGTCTCCGGACAGTTGCCTGAAGTGCTGCACGCGGGATTTTCGACGGCGATGGCCCAGTCAGTACTGCTGCCGGCTGCCATAGTGGTGGCGGGTGCCGCCGTCGCTGTCTTTTTCGCGAAGCCCAAGCCGGTGGACGGCTGGGGTGCGGCCACGCGACCCGCGGAGGCGGACGTCACCCGAGCATGACGGTGGCCTCAAGCCCGCCGGTAACGAAGCCAAGGCTTCGGGCCAGGGCCAGGGAGCCCTTGTTGCTGACGTCGGCGCGCCACTGGAGGGTGTAACCCGCTGCCAGCGCCTCGTGCGCGGCGATGGATGCGGCCAGGGTGCCCAGACCATTGCGCCGCAATTGTGGCGGGACCAGGACTCCCATGTGGGCCAGGAACCCCTCCCACTCGCCATAGGCGCCGCAGGCCACGGGATAACGTGGTCCGTTGTCCTCCGAGTGCATGATGGTGAAGCGGTGCTCCAGTTCGGATATGCCGGCCTCGTGCACATCGTCGGGTGGGCATAAGCCTTCGAGTTCTATGGCCTCAGGGTTGCCGTGGGACACTGTGAGCTCTTCGGCCGCTTGAATGAGGGGCAGGTCGTCGGCAAAAAACAGCGCGGCGGAGCCCCCGCCGTGGCCCCCGTAGCTTCGGGTCAGGCTCAGCAGGGTGACGTGTTGGGCGAGTTCTTCATCCGGAAGGCCGGCGGCTGCGTCGATCACCCAGTCCGGTCCCACCAGGGCCGAGCAGCCAAAGAGGCGGATGAACGTCACCTCGCGGGCTGAAGGGTCAATTCGCAGGATGCGTGTGGCGATTCCGCCGCCGTTCCCGCCCGCGGCAATTTTGGCGACGGATTCAGCGAAGGCCGTGTCCGCGAGGCCCAGATGCCTGGCCCACGCCAGCTGGATGATGTCAGCGGACGTGGGCTCCAGGCTCATGGATTCAGCGTACAGCCGAAGCGGATTGGCTAGCCGAAAAGCACTGCGGCTTCGTCGTAGCGGTGCTGCGGAACCGTCTTGAGCTTGCCCAGCGCAGCATCGAATCCCACGTGGTCGATGTCAGTGCCATTGAGGGAGACCATGGTTCCCCAACGACCCTCCACCACGGAGTCGATGGCTGCCATGCCCAGGCGCGTGGCGAGGACACGGTCGAATGCCGAGGGGACGCCGCCGCGCTGGATGTGTCCAAGGATCGTGGCGCGGGTTTCAATGCCGGTGCGGGCTTCGATTTCCGGCGCCAGCTGGTCTGCGATGCCGCCCAGGCGCGGACGGCCAAAGGTGTCCAGTCCACGCTCCGAGTGCGGCGACTCAAGGTGGGCCGGGACAAAGCCTTCTGCGACCACAACCAGCGGAGCACGGCCACGGTCGTGGGCTTCTTGCACCCACTCCGTGATCTGCTCGATGGTGACTTTTTGCTCCGGGATGAGGATGGCGTGCGCTCCGGCGGCCATGCCTGCGTGCAGGGCGATCCAGCCCACATGGCGGCCCATGACTTCGGCGATCATGCAGCGGTGGTGGGATTCGCCAGTGGTGCGCAGGCGATCGATCGCTTCCGTGGCGATCTGTACTGCGGTGTCGAAGCCGAAGGTGTAGTCGGTGGCGTCGAGGTCGTTGTCCACCGTCTTCGGAACGCCCACGATTCTCAGGCCGGCGTCAGTAAGCCGTTTGGCCGCAGCCAGGGTGCCTTCTCCGCCGATGGCGATCATCGCGTCAATTCCAAGGCGCTTCATGTGGCCCTTGATGACCTCCGGACCACCGCCGTTTTCGAACGGGTTGGTACGGGAGGTGCCAAGGATGGTGCCGCCCTGCTTGGCGATACCGCGGACCATGGTGCGGGGAATGTCGATGACGTCGCCTTCAACGACGCCGCGCCAACCGTCCCGGAACCCGACGAATTCCTGACCGTGGATGGCGATGCCCTTAAGGACGGCTCCACGGATCACTGCGTTCAGGCCGGGGCAGTCGCCACCACTGGTGAGAATTCCGATTTTCATACTTTGCGCTCTAATCCTGGTTTGTGGGAATACGGGCAGAGCGCCACGCTGAGCTCTCAACGATTGTAAGCGCGAATGTGGGGTGCGACACAAAAATTCATCCCACAGCGGGTGAGAGCCACGTAACAGGCCAGAAACAGCCCTAGGGGCGGTTACCGGACCTTGTGTTGAGGAAAGACTCCAGGCGGATGGCTCCGTTCTGGTCAGGCAACACCAGCCAGGCGATGATGTACAGCACAAACGCCGGACCGGGGAGCAAACAGAACAGCAGGTAGGCGATGCGGACGTAGGCCACGTCCACGTTGAGCTTCGCCGCTATGCCGCCACACACGCCACCAATCCAGCGTTCCGGTCCGCGCTTCAGGCCGAGGCCCCGTACGATGCTGAAAAACTTCTCCATGTTCCTAGCCTTCCTTGCTGGCTTCGCTTTGTCATGTCAAGAATGGCGGGCTTGCTGTGGATACCCGCCAGCTGCGCGGAAACCAGCCCGTTGAAGAGGACTGGTTTCCGGGTATCTTCTCTTGAGTGTGGTTCCGTTGAGGCTTGGGCGTCTGAGCGCCGCGCGCCGGTCAGTTGCCGCCGCGCTTGCCTTGCTTTCCGCGAATAGACAGCAGTCCGCCGACAACGAGTGCGGCGCCCGCGCCGATCATGAGTCCGATGAGCACATAGGTTCCGTTGAGGACCACCAGCCCGAGCTTCGAGATAACGATCAGGGCGGCCAGGGCGATGATGACGAGTCCCCACACGATGGTCCCGACGCGCGGTTCCCGATCTTGTGTTTCGGGTTCGTTGTGGACTGTGCCGGGCTGATGGCTGGCGTCGTTCGCTTGTGGGTCCTGCCATTGGGAGGAGGAGTCAAAAGTGCTCACGTTAGTTTCCTTCCTGGATTGTCACGTTGCTGAAAGCGCCGTTGATCTTGACGACGAGCTTGGCGCCGCTTTTGTCAGTGTTGTACTGGGTCCGCGCGTCGCTGAATTGCCCGCCTCGGCGGTCACTGCCCTGGTTGAGGTTGCCGAAGGCCATGTCTGCCCGGATCTCGACGGGCACCGTGTTGGGGATGATCACCGTCACATTGCTTGCCGTGACGTCCACTGGAACCACCACGTCGGAGGACAACGGGGTTGCCAGGCCCATGGAGCGCAAATCCACGGTGCTGCGCCCTCCGGTGACCTCGAATCCGGACTGCGCTTGCTGGATGCTCACAGGTGCCCAGTCTGCGTCGTGGAAGGCAAATCGGTCGCCACGGGGTACGAAGTTGAAGAACGTACCTACCAGCAATGCCACGATCGCCAGGAAGCTCATGAAGCCGGACGACCGGCCGCGAAGCCCTGCGATGACAATGCCAAGCCCCAGCACCGCCGCACCGGATGCCCAAACCACTGCATTGGTTGCATCACCGAGTTGGATGACATTTCCGGCGTCGAGCGCCTTAATGGTTCCGCCGGTAACCAGTGCGGCGCCCGCAGCTACGGCCACGATTGCCGCGCCGGGTCCGGTCCTTCTGGGATGCGGGTGGCTTGGAACTCCGGCGCCGGGGAAGCCGCCGGAGGGTGGCACGGGTCCCGGAGGCAGATAGGGCGGAACAGGTGCATTCATCCTTGGGCCACGCCCGGTGCCGCTGCCGCTCGGGATGGTTCCGGTGGAGGAAAACGCTGAGGTGTTCGGCGACGTTGGATTCTCGCCGGCGGAACCGGTTGACGCATCAGGCGCGCCATAGGCGGTAGCACCGTAGGCGTGTGATGTGTCAGCCTCTCCCGCGTAGGCGGGGCCGCCGGCGTACGGGCCGCCGGGGTAAGGGGGGTTCATTCGTGGCGCTCCATTTCGATTCCGACTGCGCTGGATGAGGTAGTAGATGAAGAAGGCGATCAGCGAGGTCCAGACCAGGGCCCAGAAGATGCCGGCGGCTCCGTCGTTCCAGCCCCAGCCCCAGAAGCCACGGCCCAGACCGGGAAGTCCGATGATCGAAGTGATGACTGCACCGGTCATGCCTGCCGTCCACCGCCCGGCACCGGCCTCCTGGACGTGGATCCTGCCGTCCGGTTCGGGGAGGAATGCCCAGGCCACGCCGTAGAGCAGGACGCCAATGCCGGCGAAGAGGGCCAGGACAATAAAGATGCCCCGGACGATCAGCGGATCTATTCCGACGCGGTGCGCGATACCGCTTGCGACGCCGCCCACCCATCGGTCCGGTCCGCGGTAAACGCCGTGACTTCGGATCCAATCGAAGAAGTTCTGCCTCGCCTCGGACGGCGCGGGGCCGCGCTGCGCCGAATCGGATGGCGCGTAACCGGACGCGCCTGCGTCAGATGGGGCTCCCGCGTAGCTGGAGCCCGCTTCGGCTCCGGCGGGTGTTCCGGCGCCTGCGGCTGCTTCGGCTCCGGCGCGTGTTCCGGCGCCTGCGGCTGCTTCGGCTCCGACGGGTTCCTCGCCCTTGTCGTCGTTGCTGTTCACACTGTTCGGGTTCATACTTCGATCCTGCCGCCCGAGACCTTGTCCGCTCTATTGGGGGATCCCCTGAGACGTCCCTGAGCGTCCCCTGAAGATGCGGCGAACCCGGTCCGGGAGACCCTGATCCGTGCTTGGATGGATCCATGACAAGCATTCCCGTCCGGCCGCCGCTGGTCCGCAGCGGCGACCGGATCATCGCCGGCGTGTGTTCCGGACTGGCCAACCATTTGGGCTGGCCGGTGCGGAATGTCCGCATTGGAATGCTGATTGCTGCTTTCGCGGGGGGAGCTGGCCTGGTCTTCTACGCGTGGCTGTGGATCATGGTCCCGACGGCGGACGAACGGTCCCGCAGAGCCGCTCGCCGCCCCGCGTCTCCCATCGCCCCCGCCGTCAGCCAGTTGCCCATGGGGCAGCAACCATATGGCGGTCAGCCGTACCTGGGGCAGCAACCATACGTTGGGCAGCAGCCATACGTTGGGCAGCAACCAAATACCGGTCAGCCGTACCTGGTGCAGCAACCATACGTTGGGCAGCAACCAAATACCGGTCTGCCGTACGGAGTGCAGCAGCCATACCCCGACCAGGGCGCTGTGGCGCCCACGACTTCTCCCAATGCCCCAGTTCCGCCCGGCCCTGATTTCCCCTCTGCAGTCGCGTTCCCGCCGGACGCTGCAGTGCCGCGATCTCCGGCGGGTACGCCTCAAGTTGCCGTTTCGCCAAGTGCGGATCAGACCCCGACGGCGGCAGTTCCGACGTCGGAAAGTGGCACCGCGGTGACGATGCCGGTTGCCGCTCCGCAATTTCCTGCTCCGTCCCCGCCGGCGGGCGGTGCTCCGCATTGGGCTGAGGCCCCGGGTTGGTCTGGGGCTCCGGGTTCGGCCGGGGTCACGGGTTGGATTGGGGCTCCGCCCCGGACTGGCGCGGCGGACTTGCCACCCGGCCAACCGCCGTCGACCCCGGAAGCGTGGCCGGCCACCGCAGGCCTTGCCGGTGCACGTACTGGTGCTGGTACTGGTGCTGGTGCGGCAGCGTACACAGCAGAGTCCGCAGCTCAGGGCTCTGCAGCCTGGTTCCGGTATCGGCCCATTCCGTACGCCAAGGAAATCCTGCTCGGCGCGGGCTTGCTGCTGGTCGCCGGGCTGCTGCTGGCTAGGCAGTTCGGAGTGGACGTGCCCTTGGGCACGCTCATTCCGGCCGCCGCGATCCTGAGTGGCGCGGCCATCGCATGGATGCAACTGGATGAAACCCGACGGGCCGGCCTGGTGGACAAAGCCAAGGCGGACCAGGCCGGCGGTTGGATGCGCCTGGGTGCGGGCCTGGCCCTGGTTGTCGCCGGTGTCCTGGTGATGGTGTCGGGTTCCGGATCGTGGGAACAGACCTGGCTTGCCCTGCTGGCCTCCGTGGCGGTGCTCGGCGGCGTTGCGCTTGTACTCCTTCCCTGGGGGCTGAAGTTCTGGCGCGACCTTGAGGCGGAGCGCGCAGGCAGGGTTCGCGAAACCGAACGGGCAGAAATAGCTGCGCACCTCCACGATTCCGTCCTCCAGACGCTGGCGCTCATTCAGCGGCGGGCCGGCAACGAGCAGGATGTTGTTCGGCTGGCAAGGGCCCAGGAGAGGGAGCTTCGGAGCTGGTTGTACCGGGACGATTCCCGGGACTCAGGGCGCCTGGCAGACCGCATCAAGGCTGCCGCGGCGGAAGTTGAAGACCACATTGGATATGCCATCGACGTGGTCAGCGTGGGCGACGTCGCCATGACCCCGAAGCATGAAGCCCTTGTCCAGGCGGCCCGTGAAGCGATGCTGAACGCGGCCCGGCATGGCGGCGGATCTGTGTCCGTTTACCTTGAAAGCAACGATGCCGGCAGTGAAATTTTCATCAAGGACCGCGGCCCGGGCTTCGATCTCGACTCGGTGCCGGAAGACCGCCTGGGCGTCCGCGAATCGATGGTGGGCCGCATGAAACGCCATGGCGGCACTGCAACTATCTCCAGCAGCTCGGAAGGTACCGAAATCCGTCTGGTCCTCCCTGCGGATGCGGCGGCGAACGGCGACGGACAGTGACCGGGAATCTATTTGAAGGGAAGACCATGCCAAGCACCGGCATACCGACGTCGGGCAGCCAGCCAGACAACCAGGCTAAGGCCAACGGCTCCAGCGACGGCCGCGTACGGGTGGTGATCGTGGACGATCACACGATCTTCCGCTCCGGCCTCAAAGCGGATCTTGACGAGCGTATCCACGTAGTGGGGGAGGCTGGCACGGTGGAGCAGGCGGTTGCCGTGATCGCAGCCGTGCGCCCCGATGTTGTGCTGTTGGACGTCCACCTTCCCGGTGGCCTGGGCGGCGGGGGCCGTGAGGTTATCGCAGGCTCGGCCGCGCTATTGGGCCAAACCCGATTCCTGGCCCTCAGTGTCTCGGATGCCGCCGAAGATGTGGTGGCCGTCATCCGGGCCGGGGCCAGGGGCTATGTGACCAAAACGATCTCCGGCACCGAAATCTCCGATGCCGTGGTACGGGTTGCCGGCGGTGACGCTGTGTTCTCGCCAAGGCTGGCGGGCTTCGTGCTGGACGCCTTCGGCACGGCGCCCGCGGACATCGCAGACGACGAGCTGGACAAACTCTCGGCCCGCGAACTGGAAGTGATGCGCCTCATCGCCCGAGGGTACAGCTACAAGGAAGTGGCCAAGGAACTCTTCATCTCCATCAAGACAGTGGAAACCCACGTCTCCGCGGTGCTGCGCAAGCTCCAGCTGTCCAGCCGCCACGAGCTGACCAAGTGGGCAGCCGAGCGGCGCCTGCTCTGACGGCTCCTTATTCCCCGGTATTGAACGCCCTCAACCCCCCAGCGCGTTAAGTAACAAACCCCTGCGGATTAAGAAACAACGCTCCCGCACCGAACTTCGGTGCGGGAGCGTTGCGCGTTCGGTTGGCTACTTTGCGCCGCCCAGGAACTTCTGCAGGCGGGAGACGCCCTCGGCAAGGTCGTCGTCGCCCAAGGCATAGGACAGTCGGACGAACCCAGAGGGGCCGAAGGCCTCGCCGGGAACAATGGCCACCTCGACTTCGTCCAGGATCAGCGATGCGAGCTCTGCCGACGTCGACGGGCGGACCGGGCCGCTGGCCGTTTCAAACTCCTTGCCCAGCAGCCCGCGGACGTCGGCATATACGTAGAAGGCGCCGGTCGGCGTCGGGCATTCCACGCCCTCAATGGCGTTCAGGCCGGCGACGATCGCCTTGCGACGGCGGTCGAACGCCACCTTCATCTCTTCCACAGCGGTCAGCGGGCCAGACACTGCGGCGAGGGCTGCGATCTGCGGGATGTTGGACACATTGGAGGTTGCGTGCGATTGCAGGTTGGTGGCGGCCTTGATCACGTCGTTGGGGCCGATCATCCAGCCAACGCGCCAGCCGGTCATGGCGTAGGTCTTCGCCACACCGTTGAGGATGACCACCTTGTCGCCGAGCTCCGGCGCTGCCGTGGCGATAGAAGTGAACGGGACTCCGTCGTAGGTCAGGTGCTCGTAGATTTCGTCAGTGACAACCCAGAGTCCCTTGGATGCCGCCCACTTTCCGATCTCGGCAACCTGTTCCGGGCTGTACACAGCTCCGGTGGGATTGGACGGTGAGACGAAAAGCAGTATCTTGGTGCGCTCGGTCAGGGCCGCCTCAAGCTGTTCCACGGTGACCAGGTAACCCTGCTCCGGACCTGCGAAAACCTCCACGGGGACACCGCCTGCCAGGCGGATCGCCTCCGGGTAAGTCGTCCAGAACGGCGTGGGCATGATGACCTCGTCGCCCGGATCCAGCAAGGTGGCAAAGGTGTTGTAAACAGCCTGCTTGCCGCCATTGGTGACCAGCACCTGGGAGGCGTCGACGGCGTAACCGGAGTCGCGGAGCGTCTTGTCGGCGATTGCCTGGCGGAGTTCCGGGAGGCCCGCGGCGGGGGAGTAACGGTGGTACTTCGGCTGGCCAGCGGCCTTGACGGCGGCCTCGACGATGTAGTCGGGAGTCGGGAAATCGGGTTCACCTGCCCCGAATCCAATCACCGGCCTGCCCGCTGCCTTCAGCGCCTTGGCCTTTGCGTCCACCGCAAGGGTGGCTGATTCGGCGATGGCGGAGATTCGCTGTGAGATGCGGGCGGCAGGCAATGCGGCTGACATGAGTGAACCATTCTTCGCGGCAGCACGTGGCTGGATGGTGGGAATCGACGTGATCTACTCTATGCTGTTCTGCGGACCTCTTCGGGGAAGCGCACAGAATGCGTCACTGGGATGTCAGATCAGGGTGCATGCGGCTGAATCAGCCAGCGGAGCCCCGGTTCGACTAACACGCAGTTCTTGCGTAAACTGGTTCACCGGTGTCGAAAAAACACCACAATGGCCAGCGCCTGCAGATTGGTGCGGAAACGCTTTTCATGAGTATGATTTCCGGACGGTCCAGGTCGGCCAGGCCCGCGCTGCGGGCCATAGGGTAGTGGCGCAATTGGTAGCGCAGCGGTCTCCAAAACCGCAGGTTGCAGGTTCGAGTCCTGTCTGCCCTGCGCAGGCGGTTCCGGCGGGATGCCGGAACCAGCGCAGCAACCATGGCTCTGATCAGAGCCATGGTCGACGACGTTGCATAGATGAGTGAGGACCGGGTGACCGAAACAGCTGCCAGCAGCTCAAAGGGCCGTCCCGTCAGGCAGTCCAACGCCGGAATTTTTGCGCGCATAGCCCTTTTCGTCCGCCAGGTTATTGGTGAGCTCAAGAAAGTCGTGGCGCCGACCCGCAGGGAGCTGGTCAACTACACGGCCGTCGTGCTGGTGTTCGTAGCCATCATGATGCTCATCGTGACTGTGCTGGACCTGGCTTTTGGTACCGCGGTTGGGTGGATCTTCGGCGGCACCGGGCCCACCGACCGCTAACAGCGGAGCACTCCGCAAGCCGAGCGGAGATTCCCGAGAATTCGGGGATTTCGTAAGGCTTGCGGAATTGAGCCATTTAAATAGGCATGTTAGGCAATGAGGAAGCAGGAGACCAAGTGTCTGAGCACGAGCTCGAGGTAACTGAGACTGAGCTGAACGAGGCCACGGACGCCGCGGAGAACGCGGACGCGGCCGAGTTCGCTGCGCCCGAATTCGCCGACGGCGACGACGCTGCCGACGTGTCCGACGATGCCGATTCGGACACCGACCACCCGGCTGCTGAGGAAGGCGATGCCTTCGCTGCTGCTGCCGCTTCCGCCGCAGCCGACCCGCTTGAGGAGTTCAAGGCCAAGCTGCGACGCCAGGAAGGCGACTGGTACGTCATCCACTCCTACGCCGGTTACGAGAACCGCGTGAAGGCCAACCTTGAGACCCGCATCCAGACCCTGGACATGGAAGATTACATCTTCGAGATCCAGGTGCCTATGGAAGAGGTCGTCGAGATCAAGAACGCCCAGCGCAAGGTCATCAACCGTGTGCGCATCCCGGGCTACGTGCTGGTCCGCATGGACTTGACTGACGCTTCGTGGGGTGCGGTCCGCCACACCCCGGGTGTCACCGGCTTCGTCGGCAACGCACACAACCCGGTTCCGTTGCGTCTGGATGAAGTTGTGTCCATGCTCGCGCCTGTTTTCGAGGAACAGCACGCGGAGAAGGGCAAGCCGGCCAGGCAGCAGGCCGCACCGGTCGCCGTCGACTTCGAGGTCGGCGAGTCCGTCATCGTCAAGGAGGGCCCGTTCGAGACCCTCCCGGCAACCATCTCCGAGATCAAGCCGGAATCCCAGACCCTGGTGGTCCTGGTGTCGATCTTCGAACGCGAGACCCCCGTCACCCTCGCCTTCAACCAGGTCTCCAAGATCTAGTTGACCCGCAGTTTTCGCGCTGGAGCTGCCCGCTTAGCAGCATCAACGCGGACGGTCGCCTTGCCATGGCGGCCAAGAACCTGAAGCACGCTCCTGTGCCTTAGGACGCTATTGAGAGAAGGACCCTACATTGGCTCCCAAGAAGAAGGTCACCGGCCTCATCAAGCTGCAGATTCAGGCAGGTGCCGCCAACCCGGCCCCGCCGATCGGCCCTGCGCTTGGTCAGCACGGTGTCAACATCATGGAATTCTGCAAGGCGTACAACGCCGCTACGGAATCCCAGCGTGGAAACGTTATCCCGGTGGAGATCACGGTCTACGAAGACCGCTCCTTCACCTTCATCACCAAGACCCCGCCGGCTGCGGAACTGATCAAGAAGGCAGCGGGTGTCCAGAAGGGCTCCGCCACCCCGCACACGGTCAAGGTTGCCAAGCTCACCGACGCCCAGGTCGAGGAAATCGCCAAGACCAAGCTCGAGGACCTCAACGCCAACGACGTTGAAGCCGCGAAGAAGATCATCGCCGGCACCGCCCGCTCCATGGGCATCACCGTCGAATAGTCGAGGAATGAACGGACGGTGAGGGCTGAGGAACGAAGCACTCGCCGGAAGTGAGTCCCGGAGACTTTCGACAAATTCGATACCGTCGAATAGTCGAGGAATGAACGGACGGTGAGGGCTGAGGAACGAAGCACTCGCCGGAAGTAAGTCCCGGAGACTTTCGACCATTTGATGCCGTCGAATAGTCTTCGACAAACCCGCGGAACCCCGGTTCCGCACCAATGAAAAATTAGAGAACGACGACGATTCCCGCGTAGCGCTGGGACCGGCGTCGTAGTGGCAGGGCCGAGCGCGGTCCGGAGACCACAACTGCACAAGGAGAACAAGCAGCATGGCAAAGCGCAGCAAAGCATATGAGGCAGCCGCGGCCAAGATCGAGGCGGGTAAGGTCTACTCCCCGTTCGAGGCAGTCAGCCTGGCCAAGGACATCAACCCTTCCAAGTTCGACGCCACGGTAGAGGTTGCATTCCGCCTCGGCGTTGACCCCCGCAAGGCTGACCAGATGGTCCGCGGTACGGTCAACCTCCCGCACGGCACCGGCAAGACGGCCCGTGTCCTGGTTTTCGCAACGGGCGACAAGGCGGAGGCCGCAATCGCAGCCGGTGCCGACTTCGTTGGTTCCGACGACCTGATCGAAAGGATCGCCGGCGGCTGGACCGACTTCGACGCCGCGGTTGCCACCCCTGACCTCATGGGCAAGGTTGGCCGCCTCGGTAAGGTCCTCGGCCCGCGCAACCTCATGCCGAACCCGAAGACCGGTACCGTGACCCCGGACGTCACCAAGGCTGTCAACGACATCAAGGGCGGCAAGATCGACTTCCGCGTGGACAAGCACTCGAACCTGCACTTCATCATCGGCAAGGTTTCCTTCGACGCCGTCAAGCTGGCCGAGAACTACGCCGCAGCCCTTGATGAGGTCCTCCGCCTGAAGCCGTCCGCTTCGAAGGGCCGTTACATCCAGAAGGCCACCGTCACCACCACGTTTGGCCCGGGCATCACCGTTGACCCCAACGTCACCAAGGTGCTCACCGAGGCGTAAAGCCCACTAGCATCACCAGCAGGACCGTCCGGCATCGCCGGGCGGTCCTGTTGCGCTTTTGGGTCCTATCGCCCCGGGCACACGCCTAGATATTCTGTGCGTGTGATGGGGGACATTGCTGAAATCGAGATCCAGGAACTGCGTCTGCCCGCCACGCCTGATGGGGACGACGCCTCCGAATTTCGTGAGGTTTGCCAGGCACTTGACGCCGTGGTTCTCGACACTTGGGGCAATTTGGACCGCGCACCCACACCACGCTCAAGGCTTGGAGACTGGCGCCCGACAGACAACTCCACGCTCTCCGTCTTTGTGGCGAGGGATCGGGCGGGCGTTGCGGGCGTGGCGTTCTGTTATGCCGCGTTGCGGGACAACCTGGACTCGGCCTGGCTCAGGGTTGAAGTGCCGCCCCAGCGAAGGCGACGGGGTATCGGCAGTGCGCTCCTGGCTCGGGTGGAGGAGTGCGCCGCCGGCTATGGCCGCCACATTTTTCAGTCGTCCACTGAGCACCCGGAGGGCTTCGCGAGTTCCAAACTGCTGTTCCCGGTCACTGGTGCCGGTGGAGTTCCGGAAAGTGCTCCCGGCGCGGCATTCGCGCTGCGGCATGGCTACCGGTTGGAGCAGACCACGCGGTTCAGCGTGCTGGACCTCAAGGAGAACCAGGACTGGTCGGATGCGGAGGCGGAAGCACAGCGAATAGCTGGTTCGGATTATGAGGTACTCACTTGGACCGACCAGTGTCCCGCGGAGCTCCTGGACCAAATGGCGGCGATCATGGGACGCATGAGCACCGATTCCCCGGCCGGGGGTTTGGAAATAGAGGCCGAGCGTTGGGACGCAGCACGGGTTAGGGAAGTTGAAGCTACGGCCCGGGAGCAAGGCCAGATAGGGCTGACGGCAGTTGCCCGGCACCGGCGAAGCGGGGAATTGGCCGCCTACACCACGATCTATGTGGACCCGGAAAAGCCCTGGGTTGCAGACCAGGATGACACCCTGGTGATGCGTCGCCACCGCGGTCATCGACTCGGCATGCTCATCAAAATCGCTAACCTTCGCAGGCTTCGTGAAAGGTTTCCGGCAGTGGAGCGTGTCATGACTTTCAACGCCGAGGAAAACGAACATATGCTGGCGATCAACGTGACGCTGGGATTCCGCCCGGCAGGATATGACGGTGAATGGCAGAAGAGGACCATATGACGACTCCCGTGGAGATCGGCCAGCTCTGGATTCCCGATTCGTTGGACGCCCCTGATGCCAAGGACTTCCTGGACGCCGTGGAAGTGAGCCGGAAGGTCCGTATGCAGGTGTGGGGCAGTGACGACCTTGCCTACACGCCATTGGAGAAATTCCTTGAGCTCTCCGATCCTTATGAGCGCCAGGTCATCCTGGTTGCCCGGGTGGAAGGCAATATCGTCGGCACTGTGGACATCGCGCTGCCGCTCGTGGACAACACAGACATCGCCGAGTTCACGCTGGACATACTTCCGGAATATCAGCGCCAGGGCGTCGGCCGGCAGTTGCTGGAGGCCGCGGAGCAACTGGCCCGCAGCGAACGACGCACCATGATCCTGATTGATACGAACCATCCGGCGTCGTCACTCAGTGGCACCGAAGCGAACCAGTTGGTCCCGGACAGTGGCCAGGGCTTTGTCCCTTTGGCCAGCCGTGAGGTCGACTTTGCCCGTCGCACCGGCTACACGCTCCAGCACATCGAGCAATTCAGTTCCTGCGCCCTGCCGCTGGACTCGAAACTCGTTGCCGACCTGCAGGCGGAAGCGGAGGAAGCGAACGGCGGCCGCTACCGCCTGCACCACTGGACGGACCGCTGCCCGGCGCAGTGGTTGGAGGCAGTTGCAGCTTTGGAGAACGCAGCCGGCGAGACATCCGACGACGACGAGGGACTCGCCGTTCCGGCAGACCGTGACATGGTGTTCGACGCCGGTATCCTCCGCGAAGCGGAGGAGGTCGCCATAGCCCAGGGCCGGCGGACGGTGGTCACCGCCGTCGAACATGTTGCTAGCGGGCGGTTGGTGGGCCTGACCACCATCAGCGTGCTGGCCCAACGGCAGGACGTCGTCTTCCAGGACGACACACTGGTCCTCCAGCACCACCGCGGCAACAAGCTCGGACTGCTCATCAAGGTGGCCAATATGCAGCGGCTGAGCGAGCAGTTCCCCGATGCCAGGGTGATCTATACCTGGAACGCCCCGGAGAACCGTTACCTCCTGACGGTCAACCGGAAGCTGGGCTTTACGACGGCGGGCGTCACCGGGATTTGGCAGAAGGAACTTCCGGACAGGGGACCCAAGGCGCAGACGTCGGAGTAGGGCACCGGCTGGCCGGCCCATGCCCGATTTGTAAGCCGATAGGCGTCTCGCGTAAGCTTGAACCACCAAAGACCGTCGGTTGATGGAAATCCTCTCTCCCGGGCGCTGCTCAACACTGCAGTGGTGCACGGAAGGCAAAGGGGAGTTCCAGACGAAGGACCCTGATATTAGGGCGGCCAACGCAGGTGAACGAAGCAAGGTTCCGCAGCATAGCTGTGTTGAGCATGGCCCCGTGCATCTGCGCGGGGCGTTTTTAGTTGCAGCTCTCTTGTGAGCGGGGACCCGGAAGACCGGCACTATTCCCCGGAAGGAGGGTTATGGCAACGCCCAACAAGATCTCTGCAGTAGCTGAGATCACCACCGATTTCAAGGAATCGACCGCCGCTGTCCTGACCGAATACCGCGGGCTCTCTGTTGCACAGCTTAAGGCGCTTCGTGTTTCTCTCGGCCAGGAGACCAAGTTCTCCGTCGTCAAGAACACCCTGACGGCAATTGCCGCCAAGGAAGCAGGCGTTGACGCATTCGAGGGCCAGCTCTCTGGCCCCACCGCGATCGCCTTCATCAAGGGCGACGCAGTTGCAGCCGCAAAGAGCCTGACGGACTTTGCCAAGGCCAACAAGCAGCTGATCATCAAGACCGGCTACTTCGAGGGCAAGGCTCTGAACGCCAGCGAGGTTGCTGCCCTGGCAGCTCTCGAGTCGCGTGAACTGCAGCTGGCCAAGGTCGCCGGTGTCCTCAAGGCACCTGCCGCCGCTGCTGCACGTATCATCGACGCCCTGCGTATCAAGCTGGAGGAAGAAGGCGGCGCCCCGGCTGCTGCTGAAGCTCCTGCTGCCGAAGCTCCCGCTGCAGAAGAGGCCCCGGCCGCTGAAGCTGCTGCCGAAGCCGCAACTGAAGAGAACTAGGTTCTCCCACTAACAAACTCAGGTGCGCGCGGCTAGAACTGCGGCGGCACCCATAAAGGAAGGACGCCAACCATGGCGAAGCTCAGCAACGAAGAGCTCATCGAAGCTTTCAAGGAACTGACCATCATCGAGCTCTCCGAGTTCGTCAAGCTCTTCGAAGAGACCTTCGAAGTTACCGCTGCTGCTGTTGCAGTTGCTGGTCCGGCTGGCGGCGGCGCTGCTGCTGAAGAAGCTGAAGAGAAGACCGAATTCGACGTCATCCTCGAGGCTGCTGGCGACAAGAAGATCGCAGTGATCAAGGAAGTCCGCGCTATCACCTCCCTCGGCCTGAAGGAAGCCAAGGACCTGGTTGACGGTGCTCCGAAGGCTGTTCTCGAAGGCGCCACCAAGGAAGCTGCCGAGAAGGCCAAGGCTCAGCTCGAAGAAGCTGGCGCAACGGTTACCCTCAAGTAACTCTTGCTGTTTCGACGGGATCCCCGTCCGGTTCATCCGGGCGGGGATCCTGCGTTTAAACCCCATTAACCCCGTGCGGGGAGCTACTGCTGCAATGGGTCACTGATGTCGGCCAAAACCGCATTGAGTGCGTGGGCAAGGTCGTCCGCTTCCACAAACGCGCTATAGCCGTGCTCGCCTGCGCCCATGGAAATCCTGCGTCCCGCGATCGACTGGTCGGCGTAGACAGGCCACGGAGTCAAACTGCCCAGGGGCGTAATGGTTCCGCGCTCATAGCCCGTCGCTTCGAAGGCGGTTTCCGCTGTGGGTAGGGAGAGCTTGTTGACTCCCAACAGGGCCCGAAGCTTTGGCCACGAGATTTGCCGGTCGCCGGGGACCAGTGCAAAAAAGAAGCTGCCGTCCTTGTGTTTCACCACAAGCGACTTGACGATGTCGGCGGGCCGGATGCCCAGGATTGCCGCCGCCTCTTCGAGCGACTTTGCCGCCGCCCGTTCGACGACGTCGACGGCCAGCCCACGTGCCTCGGCGTCTGCGAGGAAACGTTCGCGCCCGGACCTATTTGCGTCTTGTGTCATGCGCCAATCCTGTGCATCTGGTGGTTATAGCTAGTCCCGGTAGAGCAGCAGGGCTTCGCCCTGTCCACCGCCGCCACAGAGCGAAACGGCTGCTTTGCCCGTGCCGCGGCGCTTGAGTTCGTGGGCAGCGTGCCCGGCGAGCCGAGCGCCGGAGGCCCCGATGGGATGGCCCAGGGCGATGGCACCGCCGTGGATGTTGCACTGCTCCAGCGGGTAGCCGAGTTCCTTGAGCGACTGGACGGCAACTGAGCCGAAGGCCTCGTTGATTTCGATGAAGTCCAAGTCAGTCATGCGCCATCCGGCCCGTTCGACGGCACGCTTGATGGCATTGGCAGGCTGGGAGTGCAGGGAGTTGTCCGGCCCCGCCACCTGGCCTGGCGTGCCTACCAGGGCGAGGTAATCCAGGCCGTGTTCCTCCGCGTAGGCGCGGGACGTCAGGACCAGCGCGGAGGCACCGTCGGACAGGGGAGAGGAGTTCCCCGCCGTGATGGTGCCGTCCGTTGCGAACGCCGGGCGAAGCGGGGCCAGGGTGTCCAGCGTGGTCTGCGGCCGAATGCCCTCATCGTTGCTGAGAACCAGGGGTTCGCCCTTCCGCTGCTTGACAGTGATTGGTGCGATCTCGCCGTCGAACACGCCGGACTCGACGGCGGCTGCCGCCCGTCGGTGCGACGCGACGGCCACCTCGTCCTGGGACAGCCGGTCGATACCAAGCGTGAGGTTCTTGCTCTCCGTGGACAAGCCCATGGAATGTCCGTCGAAGGCGTCGGTCAGGCCATCGTGTGCCGCAACATCCAATGCCTGGACAGCACCGTAGGTCCATCCCTGCCGCGAACCGGGCAGCAGGTGCGGCGCCCGGGTCATGGACTCCTGGCCTCCGGCCACCACTACGGTGGCCTCGCCGGTCCGGATCAGCCGTGCTGCGTCGATGACGGCCGTCAGCCCTGAGAGGCAGACCTTGTTGATCGTTACGGCTGGGATGTTCCAGCCGATCCCCGCGCCGATCGCGCTCTGCCGCGCGGGATTCTGGCCAGCGCCAGCCTGGAGGACCTGACCCATGATGACGGCGTCCACCTTGTCGGCAGAGACGCCGCTGGCCACCAAAGCGGCACGGATTGCATGGGCACCAAGTTCGACGGCGGTGAAGCCGGCGAGCTGTCCGTTCAGCCTGCCCTGCGGGGTGCGGGCCGCGGAAAGGATGACAACATCGTTGTTGCCGGGGGAGTTGCTCATGATCCTTCTTCCATCCGGGGATTGTGGGCCTAGGGTACAGGCTGCACCTCGGCCCAGCCATTCAAACGCCAGGGCCACAGCGGCAGCCCTATCCATTCCAACGCAGTGGCAGAGCGCGGAATTCCATTTAATTCCAGATCAGGTGTTAGGTGCCTGTGGCAACAGTGCTTGCAATCGGGAACGAAGTGGGGTAGACAGATAGGCTGACTTGCCGTATTGTGGATATTTGCGTCTTCCCTGTTAACCTTCAGCCTTCATATAGCGGTGGGCTTTGCCTCTCAGCTGCTCCATTTCCATGCCGTTTCACCGGTCCATGGGGAGGGACAGATGGGACCCGGGTCATATAGCGGAACCGGACGTGTTTCTTGCGATTCACCTCGTGGGAAGCAGACGGGGGAGATCGGAAAACGCCTGAAGGTCTGTGGAAGGATCCCTCTTGGTCGCCTCGAGCACCTCTAATGTAAATAACGCAGGAACCGCTATCAACGCCGCCAGCACCGATGGTGCAACCCGCCGGCTCTCTTTCGCCAAGATTCACGAACCCCTGGATGTTCCGAATCTCCTTGCCCTGCAGACGGACAGCTTCGACTGGCTCGTCGGCAATGAGCGCTGGCAGGCCAGGGTAGCAAAGGCTGTCGAGGAAGGTGACCTGAGCGTCGCCACCACCTCCGGCTTGGCCGACATCTTCGAAGAGATCTCCCCGATCGAGGACTTCCAGGGCACCATGTCCTTGAGCTTCTCCGAGCCGGAGTTCGCCGACCCGAAGTACACCATGGCCGAATGCAAGGACCGTGACGCCACGTACTCGGCTCCGCTGTATGTCAAGGCCGAGTTCATGAACAACAACACGGGCGAAATCAAGCAGCAGACCGTGTTCATGGGTGACTTCCCGCTGATGACGGAGAAAGGTACCTTCGTCGTCAACGGCACCGAGCGTGTTGTCGTCTCCCAGCTGGTCCGTTCCCCCGGTGCCTACTTCGAGCGCGCCGCGGACAAGACCAGTGACAAGGACATCTTCACTGCCAAGATCATCCCGTCCCGCGGTGCCTGGTTCGAGCTTGAAATCGACAAGCGCGACCAGGTTGGCGTGCGGCTCGACCGCAAGCGCAAGCAGTCCGTCACGGTACTGCTGAAGGCGCTCGGCTGGACCGAGGGCCAGATCCTCGAAGAGTTCGGCCAGTACGACTCCATGCGCGCCACCCTGGAGAAGGACGCCACGGAAACCCGCGAAGACGCGCTCCTGGACATCTACCGCAAGCTGCGTCCGGGCGAGCCGCCCACGGTTGAGGCTGCAGAGGCCCTGCTGAAGAACCTCTACTTCGAGCCGAAGCGCTACGACCTGGCCAAGGTTGGCCGCTACAAGATCAACCGCAAGCTGGGCATCGACCGTTCGCTGGGCGACAAGGATGCCTCGGTCCTGCACGTTGAAGACATCGTTGCGATGATCAAGTTCCTGGTTGCGCTGCACGCCGGCGAAAAGACCATCCCGGGTGTCCGCGACGGCCAGGAAGTGGAGCTGCGCGTCGAGATCGACGACATCGACCACTTCGGCAACCGCCGCATCCGCGCCGTCGGCGAGCTGATCGAAAACCAGGTCCGTACCGGTCTGTCCCGCATGGAGCGCGTCGTGCGCGAGCGTATGACCACGCAGGACGTCGAGGCCATTACGCCGCAGACCCTGATTAACATCCGTCCGGTTGTGGCAGCCATCAAGGAGTTCTTCGGAACTTCGCAGCTGTCGCAGTTCATGGACCAGAACAACCCGCTGTCCGGCCTGACCCACAAGCGCCGCCTGTCGGCCCTTGGCCCCGGTGGTCTGTCCCGTGACCGCGCGGGCATGGAAGTCCGTGACGTCCACCCGTCGCACTACGGCCGTATGTGTCCCATCGAAACCCCTGAAGGCCCGAACATTGGTCTGATCGGTTCGCTGGCGTCCTACGGACGCATCAACCCGTTTGGTTTCATTGAGACCCCTTACCGCAAGGTCAAGGGCGGCGTTGTGTCCGACGACGTCGAGTACCTGACGGCCGACGACGAGGCCGAGGTGCTGATCGCCCAGGCCAACGCACCGCTGGATGCCGACAACCGTTTCGCTGAGGAGACCGTCCTGGTCCGTCAGCGTGGTGGCGGCGGCGAGCCCGTTCTGGTTCCGGCAGATGACGTCCAGTTCATGGACGTTTCCCCGCGCCAGATGGTGTCCGTGGCTACGGCCCTGATCCCGTTCCTCGAACACGACGACGCCAACCGAGCCCTCATGGGTGCCAACATGCAGCGCCAGGCTGTGCCGCTGGTCCAGTCCGAAGCCCCGCTGGTGGGTACCGGCATGGAGCGCGCTGCCGCCGTCGACGCCGGTGACGTTGTCATCGCGAAGAAGGCCGGTGTTGTCACCGAAGTTTCCGCTGACCTCGTGGTCATGCTGAACGACGACGGCACGGAGACGAGCTACCGCATCAGCAAGTTCGCCCGCTCCAACCAGGGCAACTGCTACAACCACCGCGTCCTGGTCAACGAAGGCCAGCGCCTGGAAGTTGGCGGCATCATCGCCGACGGTCCGGCAACGGACCAGGGTGAGCTCGCCCTCGGCAAGAACCTCCTGGTGGCATTCATGTCGTGGGAAGGCCACAACTTCGAGGACGCCATCATCCTGTCCCAGCGCCTGGTGTCGGAGGACGTTCTGTCCTCTATCCACATCGAGGAGCACGAGATTGACGCCCGCGACACCAAGCTCGGTGCCGAGGAAATCACGCGTGACATCCCCAACGTGTCCGAAGAGGTCCTGGCTGGCCTGGACGAGCGCGGCATCATCCACATCGGTGCCGAAGTTGAGGCCGGCGACATCCTGGTCGGTAAGGTCACCCCGAAGGGTGAAACCGAACTGACTCCGGAAGAGCGCCTGCTGCGCGCCATCTTCGGCGAGAAGTCCCGTGAGGTTCGTGACACGTCCCTGAAGGTGCCGCACGGTGAGTCCGGTACCGTCATCGGCGTCCGCGTCTTCGACCGCGACAACGACGACGAACTTCCCCCGGGCGTGAACCAGTTGGTCCGCGTCTACGTCGCCGCCAAGCGCAAGATCACCGACGGTGACAAGCTCGCAGGCCGCCACGGCAACAAGGGTGTTATTTCAAAGATCCTGCCGGTGGAGGACATGCCGTTCCTCGCCGACGGTACTCCGGTGGACATCGTCCTGAACCCGCTTGGTGTTCCGGGACGTATGAACGTCGGCCAGGTTTTGGAAACCCACCTCGGTTGGGTCGCCAAGACTGGTTGGAAGATCGAAGGCGAGCCCGAGTGGGTCAAGAACCTGCCGAACCTGCCGCGTGAAACCGGCCAGACGACGGTTGCCACCCCGGTGTTCGACGGTGCCCGCGAAGAGGAAATCTCCGGCCTGCTGGATTCCACCAACGTGACCCGTGACGGCGACCGCCTGATCGACTCCTCCGGCAAGACCCGTCTGTTCGATGGCCGCTCCGGCGAGCCGTTCCCGGACCCGATCTCCGTCGGCTATATGTACATCCTGAAGCTCCACCACCTGGTGGACGACAAGATCCACGCCCGCTCCACCGGTCCGTACTCCATGATCACGCAGCAGCCGCTGGGTGGTAAGGCACAGTTCGGTGGCCAGCGCTTCGGTGAAATGGAAGTGTGGGCCCTCGAGGCCTACGGCGCGGCGTACACGCTGCAGGAACTGCTGACCATCAAGTCTGACGACATCCACGGACGCGTCAAGGTGTACGAGGCCATCGTCAAGGGCGAGAACATCCCTGAGCCGGGTGTTCCCGAGTCCTTCAAGGTCTTGATCAAGGAAATGCAGTCGCTCTGCCTGAACGTGGAGGTCCTCTCCACGGACGGCACCGCCATCGAAATGCGTGACTCTGATGACGCAGTCTTCACGGCTGCGGAGGAACTGGGTATCGATCTGTCTCGCGCAGAGCCCAGCTCCGTAGAAGAGGTCTAAGGGTTCCCGCGGGGAAGGTTCCTTGGCGCACCAAGGCCTTCCCCGGGATTCCGCCTCATCCCGCAACCAAGACTTGAGAATTTAGAGATAAGAGAGAACAGGGACCCTATGTCCAGCGAATCCTCCTTCGGCCTCATGCAGATCGGCCTGGCCACCGCGGATGACATCCGCAACTGGTCCTACGGCGAGGTCAAGAAGCCGGAAACCATCAACTACCGCACCCTCAAGCCCGAGAAGGACGGCCTCTTCTGCGAGAAGATCTTCGGTCCTTCCCGTGACTGGGAATGCTACTGCGGCAAGTACAAGCGCGTGCGCTTCAAGGGCATCGTTTGTGAGCGTTGTGGCGTTGAAGTCACGCGCGCCAAGGTGCGTCGCGAGCGCATGGGCCACATCGAGCTGGCCGCACCGGTTACCCACATCTGGTACTTCAAGGGCGTTCCCTCCCGCCTGGGCTACCTCCTTGACCTGGCTCCGAAAGACCTCGAAAAGGTCATCTACTTCGCCGCCTACATGATCACCAGCGTGGACACCGAGAACCGCCACGCCGAACTGCCCAACCTCCAGGTCGAGCACGACCTCGAGAAGAAGCAGATGGTTGACAACCGCGACAGCGACATCGCCGCGATTGCCCGCGACCTCGAGGACGAGCTTGCCCGCCTCGAAGGTGAAGGCGCCAAGGCCGCTGACAAGAAGAAGGCCCGCGATTCCGCGGACCGCCAGATGGCAAACGTCCGCAAGCGCGCGGACGCCGACATCGAGCGCCTGGAGCAGGTCTGGGACCGCTTCAAGAACCTCAAGGTCGCAGACCTCGAAGGTGACGAAGGCCTTTACCGCGAGCTGCGTGACCGCTACGGCATGTACTTCGAAGGGTCAATGGGCGCCGAAGCTATCAAGAAGCGCCTGGAGAACTTCGACCTGCAGGCTGAGGCCGAGGCCCTGCGTGACGTGATCCAGAACGGCAAGGGCCAGCGCAAGACCCGTGCGCTGAAGCGCCTCAAGGTGGTCAACGCATTCCTCACCACCAACAACAGCCCGCTCGGCATGGTGCTCGACGCCGTCCCGGTGATCCCGCCGGAACTGCGCCCGATGGTCCAGCTGGACGGTGGCCGCTTCGCGACCTCCGACCTGAACGACCTGTACCGCCGCGTGATCAACCGCAACAACCGCCTGAAGCGACTGCTGGACCTTGGCGCGCCGGAAATCATCGTCAACAACGAGAAGCGCATGCTTCAGGAAGCTGTTGACAGCCTGTTCGACAATGGCCGCCGCGGCCGTCCGGTCACGGGCCCCGGCAACCGTCCGCTGAAGTCCCTGAGCGACATGCTCAAGGGTAAGCAGGGCCGTTTCCGCCAGAACCTGCTCGGTAAGCGCGTTGACTACTCCGGCCGTTCGGTCATCGTGGTTGGCCCGCAGCTGAAGCTGCACCAGTGCGGTCTGCCCAAGCAGATGGCGCTGGAGCTCTTCAAGCCGTTCGTGATGAAGCGCCTGGTTGACCTCAACCACGCCCAGAACATCAAGTCGGCCAAGCGTATGGTTGAGCGCTACCGTCCGCAGGTTTGGGACGTGCTGGAAGAGATCATCACCGAACACCCGGTGCTGCTCAACCGTGCACCTACCCTGCACCGCCTCGGTATCCAGGCGTTCGAGCCGCAGCTTGTTGAAGGTAAGGCCATCCAGCTTCACCCGCTGGTTTGTGGCGCCTTCAACGCCGACTTCGATGGCGACCAGATGGCTGTCCACCTGCCGCTGAGCCCGGAGGCCCAGGCCGAAGCCCGCATCCTGATGCTGTCTTCCAACAACATCCTGAAGCCGTCCGACGGACGTCCGGTGACCCTGCCTTCCCAGGACATGATCATCGGTCTGTACCACCTGACCACCAAGCGCGTCGGCTCCGCCGGCGAGGGACGGGTGTTCTCCTCCGTGGCTGAGGCCATCATGGCGTTCGATGCTCGGGAACTGCACCTGAACTCGCAGGTCAAGATCCGCCTGGACAACTTCGTGCCTTACGCGGGCTGGGAAGCACCGGAAGGCTGGGAGCCGGGTCAGCCGGCCCTCGTGGAGACCTCCCTCGGCCAGGTTATCTTCAACGAAACCCTGCCGGAGGACTACCCGTGGGTTGAGGCTGTTGCCGACAAGGGCCAGCTGTCCCGCATCGTCAACGACCTCGCGGAGCGCTACCCGAAGGTTGTCACCGCGGCAACGCTGGACAACCTGAAGGACGCGGGCTTCTACTGGGCAACCCGTTCCGGTGTCACCGTGGCTATCTCCGACATCGAGGTGCCTGACTCCAAGCCTGGCATCCTTGCCGGCTACGAGACCATGGCGTCCAAGATCCAGGGACAGTACGACAAGGGTCTGATCGACGACGACGAGCGTCGACAGGAACTGATCGAAATCTGGAACAAGGCAACCAACGAGATCGCACAGGCCATGCGCGACAGCCTGTCGCCGATGAACACCATCAACCGCATGGTGTCCTCCGGTGCACGTGGTAACTGGATGCAGGTTCGCCAGATCGCGGGTATCCGTGGCCTGGTGGCCAACCCGAAGGGTGAGATCATCCCGCGTCCGATCAAGTCCTCCTACCGTGAAGGCCTCTCGGTCCTGGAGTACTTCATCGCCACGCACGGTGCCCGTAAGGGTCTGGCTGACACGGCTCTGCGTACCGCCAACTCGGGTTACTTGACCCGTCGTCTGGTGGACGTCTCGCAGGACGTCATCGTCCGCGAGCAGGACTGTGGCACTGAGCGCGGCCTGAACGTCGCGATCGCCGTACCGGACTCCAATGGTGAGCTGATCCTGGACGAGAACGTCGAGAACAGCGCCTACGCACGCACCCTCGCGGTGGACGCCGTCGACTCTGAGGGCAACGTCCTGGCTCCGGCCGGCACCGACCTTGGTGACGTCGTCATCGAGAAGCTGCTGTCCGCAGGCATCACCAACGTCAAAGTTCGTTCGGTCCTCACCTGTGAGTCCAAGGTTGGCACGTGTGCGCTCTGCTACGGCCGTTCCCTGGCTACAGGCAAGACCGTGGACATCGGTGAGGCGGTCGGCATCATCGCCGCGCAGTCGATTGGTGAGCCGGGCACGCAGCTGACCATGCGTACCTTCCACACGGGTGGTGCTGTCTCCGCCAGCGGTGGCGACGACATCACCCAGGGTCTGCCTCGTATCCAGGAGCTCTTCGAGGCGCGTACCCCGAAGGGTGTTGCCCCGATTGCAGAGGCTGCGGGCCGCATCTCCATCGAGGAGAACGAACGCCAGATGCGCCTGGTGATCACTCCGGACGACGGTTCGGAAGAGATCGCCTACCCGGTGCTGCGCCGTTCGCGCCTCCTCATCGAGGACGGCGACCACGTCAGCGTCGGCCAGAAACTGATCAACGGTCCGGTGGACCCGAAGCAGGTTCTGCGCATCATGGGGCCGCGTGCCGCGCAGAAGTTCCTGGTGGACGAAGTCCAGGGCGTGTACCGCAGCCAGGGTATTGGCATCCACGACAAGCACGTGGAAGTCATCGTCCGCCAGATGCTGCGCCGCGTCACCGTGATCGAGTCCGGCGACTCCGAGCTGCTCCCGGGTGAACTGGCCGAGCGCAGCCGCTTCGAGGACGAGAACCGCCGCGTGGTGTCCGAGGGCAAGACGCCGGCATCCGGCCGTCCGGAGCTCATGGGTATCACCAAGGCGTCCCTCGCCACCGAGTCCTGGCTGTCCGCTGCTTCCTTCCAGGAGACCACCCGCGTCCTCACGCAGGCGGCCATGGAAGGCAAGAGCGACCCGCTGCTCGGCCTCAAGGAGAACGTCATCATCGGTAAGCTCATCCCGGCTGGTACGGGTCTGCCGCGGTACACCCAGGTCACCGTGGAGCCGACGGAGGAAGCCAAGGCAAGCCTGTTCACAGGCCCCAGCGCTTTCACCGACTTCTCCTACGACTCCCTGGGCGGCGACGGAACTCCCGAGTTCCACGCCATCCCGCTGGACGACTACGACCTCGGCAACGACTTCCGCTGAGATTGACCGCGAAGGGCCCCGCACTGGCAAGTGCGGGGCCCTTCCGCTTTCACTGGGACTGCGGCTCCGCAGCACGCCTCTTCAGCACGCCTCTTGAGCACCGTCCGGCGGCTTCGGTGGTGCCATGTATGACGGCGGCCGCCGCCGTTTAGGGGGCGGCTCCCCGCCGTGCTAGACTGGTCTGCGATTGTTATTTGTGGCAGTGGATGAGTGCGCCGATTCAGCCGAGAGGCAGGGTCCGAGCGACGTTTCCGGGTTGCAGGGTTCCTGTGCAACGGATGCCACATTTTTGCATGCCTAGGAGACGTTCCGACAGCGGGACGGCCATGAGCGTGCAATGCGACTATTGAAGGCTTCGCCTCGGCTGCTCTGGAGACAACTTCAAAGCTCGGGCGGCGAGGCATGGCAATAAGTGAGCGGTCGGAAACGCCTGCTCCAGATATAACGGAGAACACGAAAGTGCCTACGATTAACCAGCTGGTCCGCAAGGGCCGCACGCCGAAGGTCTCCAAGACCAAGGCACCCGCCCTCAAGAGCAACCCCATGCGCCGCGGTGTTTGCACGCGTGTATACACGACCACCCCGAAGAAGCCGAACTCGGCCCTCCGCAAGGTTGCCCGTGTCCGCCTCACCGGTGGCATCGAGGTCACCGCGTACATCCCGGGTGTTGGCCACAACCTGCAGGAGCACTCGATTGTGCTCGTCCGTGGCGGTCGTGTGAAGGACCTCCCGGGTGTCCGCTACAAGATCGTCCGTGGCGCCCTGGACACGCAGGGTGTCAAGAACCGCAAGCAGGCCCGCAGCCGTTACGGCGCAAAGATGGAGAAGAAGTAATATGCCTCGCAAGGGTCCGGCCCCCAAGCGGCCGCTCGTTTCCGATCCCGTCTACGGTTCCCCGTTGGTCACCCAGCTGATCAACAAGGTCCTGGTCGACGGCAAGAAGTCCACCGCTGAGCGCATCGTCTACGGTGCCCTCGAAGGTGCCCGTGCCAAGACCGGCGGCGACCCCGTTGCAGCCCTCAAGAAGGCCATGGACAATGTCAAGCCTTCCCTTGAGGTCCGCTCCCGCCGCGTTGGTGGCGCCACCTACCAGGTTCCGGTCGAGGTCAAGCCGGGCCGCTCCACGGCCTTGGCTCTGCGCTGGCTGGTGGGCTACTCCAAGGCCCGCCGTGAGAAGACCATGACCGAGCGTCTCCAGAACGAGATTCTGGACGCCTCCAACGGTCTCGGTGCCGCTGTGAAGCGCCGCGAAGACACCCACAAGATGGCCGAGTCCAACAAGGCCTTCGCCCACTACCGCTGGTAATACTTCCCGGTCGCCGCCGGCCCGCCGGGCCGGCGGCGAACGTGTAGTTCATCCGAAAGGGAGACCCCGTGGCACAGGACGTGCTTACAGACCTCAACAAGGTCCGCAACATCGGCATCATGGCACACATTGATGCCGGAAAGACCACTACCACCGAGCGCATCCTGTTCTACACAGGTGTGAACCACAAGATCGGCGAAACGCACGATGGTGCTTCGACGACGGACTGGATGGAGCAGGAAAAGGAACGCGGCATCACCATCACGTCCGCGGCCGTGACCTGTTTCTGGAACAAGAACCAGATCAACATCATCGACACCCCTGGCCACGTGGACTTCACCGTTGAGGTTGAGCGCTCCCTGCGCGTCCTCGACGGCGCTGTAGCCGTATTCGACGGCAAGGAAGGTGTGGAGCCGCAGTCCGAGACTGTGTGGCGCCAGGCTGACAAGTACAACGTCCCCCGCATCTGTTTCGTCAACAAGATGGACAAGCTCGGTGCCGACTTCTACTTCACCGTCGACACCATCATCAGCCGCCTCGGTGCCAAGCCGCTGGTCATGCAGCTGCCGATCGGTGCCGAGAACGACTTCGTTGGCGTTGTCGACCTGCTGAGCATGAAGGCCTTTGTCTGGCCTGGCGATGCCAAGGGTGACGTGACCATGGGTGCCTCCTACGAGGTCCAGGAGATCCCGGCCGACCTGCAGGCCAAGGCCGAGGAATACCGTGCCCAGCTGGTGGAGACGGTTGCCGAAGCTTCCGAGGAACTCATGGAGAAGTACCTCGAAGGCGAAGAGCTCACCATTGACGAGCTCAAGGCCGGCATCCGCAAGATGACCATCAACTCCGAGTTGTACCCGGTCTTCTGTGGTTCCGCGTTCAAGAACCGCGGTGTGCAGCCGATGCTGGACGCCGTCGTCGACTACCTGCCGAACCCGCTGGACGTCCCGGCCATGATCGGCCACGACCCCCGCGACGCAGAGACCGAGCTGACCCGTAAGCCGAGCGCTGAGGAGCCGTTCTCCGCCCTGGCCTTCAAGATCGCCGCCCACCCGTTCTTCGGCACGCTGACCTTCATCCGCGTGTACTCCGGCCACGTCGAGTCCGGTGCCCAGGTGGTCAACTCCACCAAGGGCAAGAAGGAGCGCATCGGCAAGCTGTTCCAGATGCACGCCAACAAGGAAATGCCGGTCGACGCAGCCACCGCTGGCCACATCTACGCAGCCATCGGTTTGAAGGACACCACCACGGGCGACACCCTGTGCGATCCCTCCAACCAGATCGTCCTGGAATCCATGAGCTTCCCGGAGCCCGTGATCTCCGTGGCGATCGAGCCGAAGACCAAGGGTGACCAGGAGAAGCTCTCCACCGCCATCCAGAAGCTCTCCGCTGAGGACCCCACCTTCCAGGTGTCCCTCAACGAGGAGACCGGCCAGACGGTTATCGCAGGTATGGGTGAACTCCACCTGGACATCCTGGTTGACCGCATGCGCCGTGAATTCAAGGTCGAGGCAAACGTCGGCAAGCCGCAGGTTGCGTACCGCGAAACCATCAAGCGCGCCGTGGAGAAGGTCGACTTCACCCACAAGAAGCAGACCGGTGGTTCCGGCCAGTTCGCAAAGGTCCAGGTCTCCTTCGAGCCGCTGGAAACTACGGACGGCACGTTCTACGAATTCGAAAACAAGGTCACCGGTGGCCGTATTCCTCGTGAATACATCCCCTCCGTTGACGCCGGTATCCAAGACGCCATGCAGTTCGGTATCCTGGCCGGCTACCCGATGGTCGGCGTCAAGGCAATCCTGCTCGATGGCGCCTACCACGATGTTGACTCTTCTGAAATGGCGTTCAAGATCGCCGGCTCCCAGGTGTTCAAGGAAGGTGCCCGCAAGGCCAACCCTGTTCTCCTCGAGCCGCTGATGGCCGTCGAGGTCCGTACCCCTGAGGAATACATGGGTGACGTGATCGGTGACCTGAACTCCCGTCGCGGCATGATCCAGTCCATGGAAGATGCAGCAGGCGTGAAGGTCGTTCGGGCCAACGTTCCGCTGTCCGAGATGTTCGGCTACATCGGCGACCTGCGTTCCAAGACGCAGGGCCGCGCTGTGTACTCGATGACTTTCGACAGCTACGCCGAGGTCCCGAAGGCTGTTGCCGACGAGATCATCCAGAAGACCCGCGGCGAGTAATCACCCGGTGCAACCTGGGTGCGCTTCCTCTAGGGGAAAAGCATCCGGTACGGGCGGCGGGGCGGCGGATGACGCCGCGGCCCCGTCCCCCGTACGAACAGGGTCTGGGAACTACCAGTGGTTCCTGAATCTGCAATTTCATCAAAACAAAGCCCCCAAGTAGACTTGCTGGAGTTTCTGCCGCGAAAAGCGTGGCCGAGAAGCAAGTCACTTGAAATCGTTCTAGGAGGAACCTGTGGCAAAGGCAAAGTTCGAGCGGACTAAGCCGCACGTCAACATCGGCACCATCGGTCACGTTGACCACGGTAAGACGACGCTGACTGCCGCCATTTCCAAGGTGCTGTACGACAAGTACCCGACTCTCAACGAGCAGCGCGACTTCGCGTCGATCGACTCTGCTCCGGAAGAGCGCCAGCGCGGTATTACCATCAACATCTCCCACGTTGAGTACCAGACCGAGAAGCGCCACTACGCCCACGTGGACGCTCCGGGTCACGCTGACTACATCAAGAACATGATCACCGGTGCTGCCCAGATGGACGGCGCTATCCTGGTGGTTGCCGCAACCGACGGTCCCATGGCCCAGACCCGCGAGCACGTTCTGCTCGCCCGCCAGGTTGGCGTTCCCTACCTGCTGGTCGCCCTGAACAAGGCTGACATGGTTGAGGACGAGGAACTGCTCGACCTCGTTGAGATGGAAGTTCGTGAGCTCCTGAGCTCCCAGGGCTTCGACGGTGACGACGCTCCGGTTATCCGCGTTTCCGGCCTCAAGGCACTCGAAGGCGACCCGGTTTGGGTCAAGTCCGTTGAGGACCTGATGGCTGCTGTTGACGAGTCTGTTCCGGACCCGGTTCGTGACCGTGACAAGCCGTTCCTGATGCCGATCGAAGACGTCTTCACCATCACCGGTCGTGGCACCGTGGTGACGGGCCGCGCCGAGCGTGGCACCCTCGCCATCAACTCCGAAGTTGAGATCGTTGGTATCCGCCCGATCCAGAAGACCACCGTCACCGGTATCGAGATGTTCCACAAGCAGCTCGACGAAGCTTGGGCTGGCGAGAACTGTGGTCTGCTGCTTCGTGGTCTGAAGCGCGACGACGTCGAGCGTGGCCAGGTTGTTGTCAAGCCGGGCTCCATCACCCCGCACACCGACTTCGAGGCTAACGTCTACATCCTTTCCAAGGACGAAGGCGGCCGCCACAACCCGTTCTACTCGAACTACCGCCCGCAGTTCTACTTCCGTACCACGGACGTGACCGGCGTTATCACCCTCCCCGAGGGCACCGAAATGGTCATGCCGGGCGACAACACTGAGATGACCGTTGAGCTCATCCAGCCGATCGCTATGGAAGAGGGCCTCGGCTTCGCTATCCGTGAGGGTGGCCGCACCGTTGGTTCGGGTCGTGTCACCAAGATCCTCAAGTAGTCATTGCTTGTAGATCGGTGATCGGAGGGCTGCCCCGCAGCCAGCCGTGACCTTAGAAAACCCCGTCGCTTCGTGCGGCGGGGTTTTCTTTTGTAGCGTTGCTGATGAGAGAAAGGAGCAGCCATGGAATGGCTCATTTTCCTGGTCATTGTGGTGGCCGTAGGCGCCGGCGTGCTTTGGGGGCGTAAGTACTTCAAGCACGAAATCGAGCGCGCCAAGAAGATTAGGCGGGCCAACCGCAATCAATGAGCGGGACCGTCAGGCCAGGCGGGCCTTGCTCAGCGAACGGTACCAGTAGTAGGAATCCTTGGGCGTCCGCTTGAGTGTGTCGAAATCCACGTGCACCAGCCCGAAACGCTGGGAGTAACCGGCGGCCCACTCAAAGTTGTCCAGCAGCGTCCAGACGTAATAACCCAGAAGTTCGACGTCGTGTGCCAGCCCGCCCGGGCCGGTGGCCTTGAGCGCGTGCCCCAGATGCTCTGCCAGATAACGGATCCGCCGGACGTCGCGCACGGGCCCGGAGACATGCCCGGGTTCGGGAAAGCTTGCACCACTTTCCGTGATGTACACGGGCGGGAGCGCCTTGCCGTAGCGGTCCTTGATTTCACGCAAGAGGATGCCGAGGTGTTCGGGCGCAACGGGCCAGCCGAAGCCCGTTGTCTCGTACTCGGGAAAGTCCTTGAGATGGAAGGGCAAGCGAGCCTGCGCTGCTGCGTTGCCCTCTGGCGTCCCGCCCGGTCCAACGCCGGCAGCTACCCGGACCGGGTAATAGTAGTTGACGCCATAGAAATCCAGGGGCTGGTTGATCGTCCTGAGATCGGCAGCCGGCACCCTGCGCAATGCCCTGAACCAGGGGCGGACCTGTATGGGCGGATTGGGGTATCTGCCAAGCAGGATGGGATCGGCGTAGATCCTGTTGATGAGCACATCGAAGGCCCTAGCCATGATCCGGTCGAGGAGCGTGTTGCTCGCAGGGCGAACGGGGGAGTGCATATTGGACACTCCAACCTTCCCTACGACGCCGGCAGCCCGGAGTGCCTGTACGGCCAGTCCGTGGCCAAGCAGCTGGTGGTGGGCGGCAGGCAGTGCGCCGAACAAGAGTTTCCGGCCAGGGGCATGGACGCCAAGGCCGTATCCCTGGAGGGCAACCGACACCGGTTCGTTAAGGGTCACCCACTGTGCCACGCGGTCACCGAAGCGAGCCGCCACTGCGGCCACGTACGAGGCGAAACGTTCCGCCGTCGAACGTGCCAGCCAGCCGCCGTCGCGCTCCAACGGCAGGGGAGTGTCCCAATGGAACAGCGTCACCATGGGTGATATGCCAGCAGCCAGCAGTTTGTCGATGAGGCGGTCGTAGAAGTCCAGGCCGCGCTGGTTGATGCTACCCCGGCCATCTGGCTGGATACGCGGCCAAGACAGGGAGAAGCGGTAGGAGTCCACGCCGAGTTCGCGCAGGAGGGCGACGTCCTCATCTGAACGGTTATAGTGGTCGCACGCTATTGCGGGGGAGTCACCACCCACAATGCTGCCTGGCTGCTCGGCGAAGGCGTCCCAGGTGGACGGACCTTTGCCGTCGGCTGCCACAGCCCCTTCGATTTGGAAGGCCGCCGCGGCCACACCAAGCACGAAGCCGGGCCTGAGGCGTTGCGCCAGGTCCTCCACCGCAGGCGTGTCCCGGGCAGTCATGCCCCTATCTTCATGTCGCCGTCTGGCAATTCGCAATGCCAGCCCCGGTGGCCTCACCGTGCCGTCCCGCTCCGATTGGCTTCTTGGCTCGATCTCCGGCATACTAGATGAGTTGTTCAAGCGCTTCTTCGCGTCCCGATCCGGATAATGCCGGGTGTCAGGGTCCAAGCTGAAGCCCAAACATAACCCAGTCCCTCAAAGGAATAAGGGCGCGCGTGTGTCATTTTGACCGCGACACGCCCGACCGCGGGGGTCGGCGGGCCGGCAGGTTGAGGAACCCGGAATTGTCCGGATTCAGCTTGTGCGGCTGGTGGTAGTACTACTTCAAATGCTTCGGCAGCCACATGCAATAGGCAAGTAAACAGTGCAGCACTTATCGAAAGAGAGTCAGGCGACATGGCGGGACAAAAAATCCGCATCCGGCTGAAGTCATATGACCACGAGGTCATTGATGTTTCAGCCCGGAAGATCGTTGAGACGGTCACGCGCGCAGGCGCAACGGTAGTCGGCCCGGTGCCGCTGCCGACGGAGAAGAACGTGTACTGCGTTATCCGCTCTCCCCACAAGTACAAGGACAGCCGTGAGCACTTTGAAATGCGTACTCACAAGCGTCTGATCGACATCATCGACCCCACGCCGAAGGCCGTCGACTCGCTCATGCGTCTCGACCTGCCCGCCGACGTGAACATCGAAATCAAGCTTTAGGGAGGTGCTGAGAGACTATGACCGCAACCCGCAACGTTAAGGGCCTGCTGGGCACGAAGCTCGGCATGACCCAGGTTTGGGACGAGAACAACAAGCTCATCCCCGTGACCGTCGTCCAGGCTGACTCCAACGTCATCACCCAGCTGCGCAACGCTGACAACGACGGCTACGCCGCCATCCAGATCGGCTTTGGCCAGATCGACCCCCGCAAGGTGACCAAGCCGCTGGCTGGCCACTTTGAGAAGGCCGGCGTTACCCCGCGCCGCCACGTCGTCGAACTGCGCACCGCTGACGCCGCGTCCTACGAGCTGGGCCAGGAGCTTTCTGTTGAGCTCTTCGAGGCCGGCCAGAAGATCGACGTCGTCGGTACCACCAAGGGTAAAGGCTTCGCCGGTGTTATGAAGCGTCACGGCTTCGCCGGTGTCGGTGCCTCCCACGGTGCGCACAAGAACCACCGCAAGCCCGGTTCCATCGGTGGCGCATCCACCCCGAGCCGCGTCTTCAAGGGCCTGAAAATGGCCGGCCGCATGGGCGCTGTGCGTCACACCACGCTGAACCTCACCGTTCACGCAATTGACGCGGAGAAGTCGCTGCTCCTGATCAAGGGTGCCGTCCCCGGTGCCCGCGGCTCGGTCGTGCTCGTCCGTTCCGCTGTGAAGGGAGCCTAATCCAATGGCAAACACTGTGAAGGTTGACCTGCCCGCAGAGATCTTCGACGTCCAGACCAACGTGCCGCTGCTGCACCAGGTCGTCGTCGCACAGCTCGCTGCTGCGCGCCAGGGTACCCACAAGACCAAGACCCGCGCTGAGGTTTCCGGTGCTGGCCGCAAGCCGTTCAAGCAGAAGGGCACCGGCCGCGCCCGCCAGGGTTCCATCCGTGCACCGCACATGACCGGTGGTGGCATCGTCCACGGCCCGACGCCGCGCGACTACAGCCAGCGCACCCCCAAGAAGATGAAGGCTGCTGCTCTCCGCGGCGCCCTGTCCGACCGCGCCCGCAACGGCCGCATCCACGTCATTGACGAACTGGTCGCCGGCACCAAGCCGTCCACCAAGGAAGCTCTGGCCGCTCTGCGCACCGTTTCCGAGCGCAAGAACCTGCTCGTTGTGATCGAGCGCGCCAACGACGTTGCCGCACTGTCCGTGCGCAACCTCGAGGAAGTTCACGTTCTCTACGTAGACCAGCTGAACACCTACGACGTGCTCATCTCCGACGACGTGGTCTTTACCAAGGCAGCCTATGAGGCGTTCGTCGCCAACAAGGCAAAGAACGAGGAGGATGCCAAGTGAGCGCAGCCACCATCAAAGACCCGCGCGACGTAGTGCTTGCACCCGTCGTCTCGGAAAAGAGCTACGGCCTGATCGACGAGGGCAAGTACACCTTCCTGGTGGACCCCCGCTCGAACAAGACCGAGATCAAGCTGGCCGTGGAGAAGATCTTCTCCGTCAAGGTCGCTTCGATCAACACCATCAACCGTGCCGGTAAGCGTAAGCGCACCAAGTTCGGATGGGGACAGCGCAAGAGCACCAAGCGTGCGATTGTCACCCTGAAGGAAGGCACAATCGACATCTTCGGCGGTCCGCTCGCGTAGCGGAGACCACTTTAACGAGGAATAAATAATGGGAATCCGTAATTACAAGCCGACTACGCCGGGCCGTCGCGGCTCCAGCGTGGCCGACTTCTCCGAAATCACGCGATCGACCCCGGAAAAGTCGCTGCTTCGCCCGCTGACCAAGACTGGCGGCCGCAACAACACCGGTAAGATCACCACCCGCCACAAGGGTGGTGGCCACAAGCGCCAGTACCGTCTGATCGACTTCCGTCGCCACGACAAGGACGGCGTCAACGCCCGCGTTGCTGAAATCGAGTACGATCCGAACCGTACGGCTCGCATCGCCCTCCTGCACTACGTTGATGGCACCAAGCGTTACATCATTGCCCCTAACAAGCTGAACCAGGGTGACTTCGTCGAGGCTGGCCCCGACGCTGACATCAAGCCGGGCAACAACCTGCCGCTGCGCAACATCCCGGTTGGTACCGTGATCCACGCTGTTGAACTGCGCCCGGGTGGCGGTGCCAAGATGGCCCGTTCCGCTGGTGCTTCCGTTCAGCTCGTCGCCAAGGAAGGCCGCATGGCCCAGCTTCGCCTGCCTTCCGGTGAAGTTCGCAACGTTGACGTGCGCTGCCGTGCAACCGTCGGCGAGGTCGGCAACGCCGAGCAGTCGAACATCAACTGGGGCAAGGCCGGCCGTATGCGTTGGAAGGGTGTTCGCCCGACCGTTCGCGGTGTCGCCATGAACCCGGTTGACCACCCGCACGGTGGTGGTGAGGGTAAGACCTCCGGTGGTCGTCACCCGGTCAACCCCAACGGCAAGCCCGAGGGCCGCACCCGTCGTCCCAACAAAGAGAGCGACAAGCTTATTGTTCGTCGCCGTCGTACTGGCAAGAACAAGCGATAGGAGCCTGGAAACATGCCACGCAGCCTGAAAAAAGGTCCTTTCGTTGACCAGCACCTCTTTGTGAAGGTCGCCAGGGAAAACGAAAAGGGCACCAAGAACGTCATCAAGACCTGGTCCCGCCGTTCGATGATCATCCCGGACATGCTGGGTCACACGATCGCCGTTCACGACGGACGCAAGCACATCCCGGTGTTTGTCACCGAGTCGATGGTCGGGCACAAGCTCGGCGAATTCGCTCCCACGCGGACTTTCCGCGGCCATGTCAAGGACGACCGTAAGGGCAAGCGCCGCTAGGCGCTCGTTCTACGGAAATAGACGAGAGAAGGAAAGCAATGGAAGCCAAGGCAATTGCGCGCCACATCCGCGTAACGCCTATGAAGGCCCGGCGCGTCGTCAACCTTGTTCGTGGGAAGCAAGCGAATGAGGCTCTGGCAATTCTGAAGTTTGCCCAGCAGGCAGCTTCCGAGCCGGTATTCAAGGTAGTTCAGTCGGCAGTGGCCAACGCCCGCGTTCTCGCAGACCGCGACGGCGTTGCCTTTGACGAAGGAGACCTCATCATCAGCGAAGCATTCGTTGATGAAGGCCCGACCATGAAGCGGTTCCAGCCGCGTGCCCAGGGCCGCGCATACCGCATCAAGAAGCGGACCAGCCACATCACCGTGGTAGTCGCTACCCCGGAGAAAGAGGAGGCTCGCTAAGTGGGACAGAAAGTAAACCCGCACGGGTTCCGTCTCGGCATCACAACCGACCACGTTTCGCACTGGTTCGCTGACAGCAACAAGGCCGGACAGCGCTACAAGGACTTCGTTCGCGAGGACGTCAAGATCCGTCAGCTCATGTCCACCGGTATGGAGCGCGCAGGCATCGCCCGCGTCGAGATCGAGCGCACCCGTGACCGTGTCCGCGTGGACATCCACACGGCACGTCCAGGCATCGTAATCGGCCGCCGCGGCGCCGAAGCCGACCGCATCCGCGGCGAGCTCGAGAAGCTCACCGGCAAGCAGGTCCAGCTGAACATCCTCGAGGTCAAGAACCCGGAGATCGAAGCCCAACTGGTTGCCCAAGGCATCGCTGAGCAGCTGACTTCCCGTGTGGCCTTCCGCCGCGCCATGAAGAAGGCCATGCAGTCCGCACAGCGCGCCGGTGCCAAGGGTATCCGTGTTGCTTGCTCCGGCCGCCTGGGTGGCGCCGAAATGTCCCGCTCCGAGTTCTACCGTGAAGGCCGTGTGCCGCTGCACACCCTGCGCGCGAACATCGACTACGGGTTCTACGAGGCCAAGACCACCTTCGGCCGCATCGGCGTGAAGGTTTGGATCTACAAGGGCGACGTCACCGCCAAGGAACTGGCTCAGCAGGCTGCTGCTGCTCCGTCCCGCGGCCGTGGCGGGGACCGCCCCGGCCGTCCCGGTGGCGAGCGCCGCCGTCGTACTGACCGTCCGGCCGCTGAGGCAGCTCCTGCTGCCGCTGAAGCGCCGGCCGCTGAAGCTGCTGCTCCCGCAGCAGAAGGAGGAGAGGCTTAAATGCTTATCCCACGCCGAGTCAAGCACCGTAAGCAGCACCACCCGGGTCGTTCCGGCGCTGCTACGGGCGGCACCAAGGTCACGTTCGGTGAGTACGGTATCCAGGCCCTGAGCCCGGCATACGTCACTAACCGTCAGATCGAATCCGCCCGTATTGCCATGACCCGCCACATCAAGCGTGGCGGTAAGGTCTGGATCAACATCTACCCGGACCGTCCCCTGACCAAGAAGCCTGCCGAAACCCGTATGGGTTCCGGTAAGGGTTCGCCGGAATGGTGGGTCGCAAACGTCAAGCCGGGCCGGGTTCTGTTCGAACTCTCCGGTGTCAATGAAGAGGTAGCTCGCGAGGCCCTGCGCCTTGCAATCCACAAGCTGCCGTTGAAGGCACGCATTGTGCGTCGCGAAGGTGGTGAATAGAAATGGCAGTAGGGTCGAAGGATCTCGCACCCGCACAGCTGGACGGTTTCGACAACGAGCGTCTCGTTGAGGAACTCCGCAAGTCCAAGGAAGAGCTGTTCAACCTGCGTTTCCAGTCCGCCACCGGTCAGCTGGAGAACCACGGTCGTCTGCGTGCGGTCAAGCGTGACATCGCTCGCATCTACACCGTGCTCCGTGAGCGCGAGCTGGGCATTCGTGCCGAGGTTGCCGCACCGGTTGTGGAAGCCAAGGAAGACAAGAAGTCCAAGAAGGCAGAGGCCAAGGCTGAAACGGCCGAGGCTGAGGCTGGAGAGGACGCCAAGTGAGCGAGCAGGAGAACAAGGTGGCTGAGAACACCGAGACCGCTGGCGCCGTCAAGCAGCGCGGTTACCGCAAGACGCGCCGTGGTTACGTCGTGTCGGACAAGATGGAGAAGACCATCGTTGTCCAGGTCGAGGACCGTGTTAAGCACTCGCTGTACGGCAAGGTCATTCGCCGCACCTCGAAGATCAAGGCTCACGACGAGCAGAACACCGCCGGCATCGGCGACCTGGTTCTGATCTCTGAGACCCGCCCGCTGTCCGCTACCAAGCGGTGGCGCCTGGTTGAGATCCTCGAAAAGGCCAAGTAAACAGGATTGCTGTTCGGAAGCCCCTGTTCCCTCCGGAACGGGGGCTTCCGTTTTGTGGCGGACATTGTGCTGTCATGCAAAGCAGGTTTTGGGCAGCGCCCGACGACGGCGGTCCGGTTTTCCGAGGGTTGTGTCACCGAAGGCGGGCCCAAAGTTTGCCCCTGGTGACGCCGTCGGCGTTTT
>NZ_JAIWYX010000049.1 GCF_020251205.1 Arthrobacter sp. M4 | reverse complement strand
GCGGACTGGAGGAATGGCGAGTACGCGTACGGCAGCCACTCGCCGGTGTAGGAGGTGGCCAGGTCAAGCGGGTTCTCCCACTTGCCAAGCTTCTTGAGTGAGGCGAGGGCGGATTCGAATTCGTCCTTTGTCCATGGCTTGTCCACCGTGGCCACCCGCACGCCCGCGGCAGCGAGGTCCGACTTGCGGGCCATCAGGCCAAGGGCGACGTCGTAGTAGCCGACCGAGTAAGCCTGGCCGTTCCACTTGCCCACCGTCGCGGGAAGGTTCTTGCCCAGATCAGCGCTCAGCTTGAGCGGAGCGAGGTACTTGGACCAGGCCCAGTTGGCGACGTTCGGACCGTCGATATCGACGATGCAGGGCAGCTTGTTGGCCGATGCCGCAGCGACGACCGAATCGTTGTAGGAGTCCTGCGGGAACGCCTGGACCTTGATTTTTACCTTGCTCTGGCTGGCGTTGTATTCATCGACGAGCGACTGGATCGCGGCAAGCTCCTCCTGGTTGCCCGCATTATGGGTCCAAAGGGTCAGTTCGCCGCTGGCTCCGTCCTTGGAGCCACCTCCCCCCGAACTGCAGGCGGCAAGACCGCCTCCAATAGTTGCTGCTGCTACGCTAACTGCCAGGAGCCGCTTGAGCGTCGTCTTCATTAACGTTGTCCTTCTACTGCTGGAAATGGTGGTTGGGAAGGTGGTTCCGTCCGGGTGCGGCTGTTGCAGCAGCCGCACCCGGCCCACACGGAACCGGTAAGACTTCGTGGGAGAACTGGGGTGCGCGATGTCCTCGCTTACTGCTGCCGGGGCGGGGCTACCGACCCGCGGCGCACGATGGGGCACTCGAACCTGAGCTGAACGGCTGAACCTGCTCCGTCCGGATCCTCGATCTCGTCCAGGAG
>NZ_JAIWYX010000048.1 GCF_020251205.1 Arthrobacter sp. M4 | reverse complement strand
TGATGAGCAGAAGGATGGCAGGGGTGAGCATCGCCCAGCCGGTTCGCTCCTCGCGGCGGTTCGCGGTGCTCAGGCCGGCCTTCTGCTTCGGGCGCCCCGCGTCCGGCTGCGGTGCCGGCGGACGGGTGGTTGCCTGCTGGTTGATGGTCATGGTGTTTCCTGGAAAGTCGTGGGATAAGGGTGGGGGCGCCGGCGGCGGCCGGCGCCCCGCGTAGCTTGATTAGCTCTTGTAGCCGTTGTTGGACTTGATGTTCGCGTCGATGTCCTTGACGGCCTTGTCCAGGGCGCCCTTGGCGTCGGCGCCGGAGAGGATGTCCAGGACGGTCTTGCCGAACTCCGTGGAGATGAACGGGTAGGCCGGAGTCTCAGGGCGCATGACGGCGTACTTCTTGGAAAACTCGCGGAAGATGCTATTTGCTCCGCCTGGCGCGTAGGCCGGGACGAGCGCGGCGGCCTCATCGGTTGCCGGGATGGTGCTGGTGGCTTTCGCGACCTTCGCGATGTTCTCAGGCTTGAGCGTGAAGGACAGGTAGTCCATCGCCGCTTCGGTGTTCTTGCATCCCGTGGTCACGCCCCATTGCCATGACGCGCCGCCGATCTTCGGGCCGTTGCCGAGGTCAACGTTCGGCATGACGACGAGGTCGTCTCCGACGGCGGCCCTGGCCTTGTCCCCGGCCCACGAGCCCATGTAGAGGACCGCGCTCTTGCCGTTGGTGAAGTCCGCCACGGGGTCCTTGCCGCTCTTCTGGGCCATGTAGCCCTTCGTGACGAGGCCGCGGAACCAGTTGGCCCAATCGACAGCCTTCTCACCGTTAAGGGTGCCCTGGGCGCTCTGGAAGCCGTCGCGGTTGATCAGGTCGCCGCCTGCGGACTGGAGGAATGGCGAGTACGCGTACGGCAGCCACTCGCCGGTGTAGGAGGTGGCCAGGTCAAGCGGGTTCTC
>NZ_JAIWYX010000047.1 GCF_020251205.1 Arthrobacter sp. M4 | reverse complement strand
GCCCAACTGGGGATGAAGTTCGGTGCCGCACCATTGGTGATCTGCCACGTCCCGTCGCCCTGCGCGAACGCGATGGGGATGCTTCCCCAGCCCGGGGTCTGCCGCACCAGGGCGATATCCGTGAGCCCGTTGCCGTTGAAATCCCCCGTGACAATCTTGACGCCGGGGGTCGGCGCCCAACTTGGGATGAAGTCCGGCGCCGCACCGTTGGTGACCTGCCACGTCCCGTCACCCTGCGCGAAGGCGATGGGGATGCTTCCCCAACCCGGCGTCTGCCGCACCAACGCTATATCCGTCAGGCCGTTGCCGTTGAAATCACCCGTGACGATCCGGGTGCCGGGAGTGGCTGCCCAGTTCGGGATGAAGTTCGGCGCCGGCGCATTGGTGATATCCCAGTTCCCGTCACCGCGGGCAAAAGCAATGGGAATCGTAGCCCAGCCCGGGGTCTGCCGCACGAGAGCGATGTCCGTCAGGCCGTTGCCGTTGAAATCGCCGGTCACGATCCTGGCACCCGGCGTCGACGCCCACGCCGTAATGAAATCCGGTGCGGCACCGTTGGTGACGTCCCAGTTCCCATCGCCGCGCGAAAACGCGATCGGAATCGTCGCCCACCCCGGCTGCTGCCGCACCAACGCAATGTCGGTGAGGCCGTTGCCGTTGAAGTCACCGGTGATCACTTTGACCCCGGGCGTCGGGGCCCAGGACGGGATGAAATCAGGTGCCCCACCGTTGGTAATGTCCCAGTTACCGTCACCACGGGAAAACGCCACCGGAATCGTCGCCCAGCCCGCCTGCTGCCGTACGAGCGCGACGTCGGTCAGCCCGTTCCCATTGAAGTCGCCTGTTACTACGCGCACCCCGGGCGTCGGCGCCCAGGATGGGATGAAGTTCGGTGCCGCGCCGTTCGTGATGTCCCAATTACCATCACCCCGGGAAAACGCCACCGGAATCGTCGCCCACCCCGGCGTCTGACGGACCAG
>NZ_JAIWYX010000046.1 GCF_020251205.1 Arthrobacter sp. M4 | reverse complement strand
CTGCCCTTGCAGCGCGCCTCGTCGGCGTCGGCAAAGCCGGGCTGCTGCAGGGTTCCGGCGATCGGGTGGCCGCGACGGCCGGCACCTGGCTCGGCGCGCTGTATGAGTCCCTCGTCGCGCAGACCGTCAGGGTATATGCCGCGGCCGCCTCGGCACAGGTCGGCCACCTGCGCACCAAGGAGACGGACCACGAGATCGACCTGATCGTCGAAGCAAAGGACCGCCGAGTCCTGGCCATCGAAGTCAAACTCAGCGAGTCGGTCAGCGACAAGGACGTCCGCCACCTCAACTGGCTGCACGCCCAGATCGGGGACATGGTCGCCGACCGTGTCCTCGTCACGACGGGCGAACACGCCTACCGGCGATCCGACGGTGTCGCTGTGGTTCCGCTGGCGCTCCTTGGCCCCTGACCTGCCGCCACCCAAATGAACAGGGTAAGCGATTCCGCAATACCTAGTCATTAGGTATCTGTTGGCCCCAGTCAGGCTGGTGCCGTGCCGGCGCCGCTGTCATTTGTCGATGCGGGGGGCGTGTCTGCATGAGGTGCGGCCGTCGTGGCGTCGGGGTGTTGCGCGGACCGCGGCATCTGGTTGCAGCAAAGCAGAAACCGTCTGACTCTGGCCAGTGCGGCCCTGAGTCTTGGGCTAATAGTCTGCCGGTCAAATCCCGGGCTCGAACGAGGCTTTCGCCGGAAAGCGCGAGCTGGCCGGCACTGACCGCCAATGGCTTGCCGAGCAACAACACCACGTCATCGTGCCAAGAGCATCGACTGTCTCTGGGATCTGGCCGTCTCGAATATTGCGGCCAATGTGACAAATGGTGTCTGTGCGAAATTAATTGGTCTATGTCTTCTGCCTTGGGTCCGCGCCGCGCTGTTGTTATCGAGGACGATCCTGATATCCGTGGCCTGCTCGTGCATGTCCTGAAGGGCAAAGGATTCAAGGTTTCCGAAGCTGCAACCGGGGAAGAAGGCATCGGCCTGGTCCGTGGCATGGTGCCGGAGCTGGTCACGCTGGACCTGAATCTGCCCGACGGCGGCGGGCTGGACGTCTGCAGAATCCTGCGGG
>NZ_JAIWYX010000045.1 GCF_020251205.1 Arthrobacter sp. M4 | reverse complement strand
GCGTGGCCGATGCTTCCTTCCTCGTGGTTCGGCGAAGATTTCGCTTCTCACTCATTCATGGTCTGGTGCAGCCGGAGCGGCGTGACCAGGCCGGCGGGGGAGTGGTGGTGCTGCGTTGCTGCTTGGGGCTTCGGTGCTCATACCTGTTCATGGGGACTTTCGAGGGCTTCTGCATGACCTTGGCGTAAGTTTTTCTGGAATTCTTTTGACGGCGCCCCGGGTCGGGAGGGCTCAATCACTTCGGTCAGACCTTCATGGTGCGAGCGGGTGAGAGAGCTACATGACCTGCCGCTGGTGCATCTGAGCGGAGGGCGGGAGTCATTTCCTAGCAGGGACCCGCACCGGGCCTGTCGCGGGGGGACCGCCGGGCGAGCTGGGCCGCCTCATGGCTGACAGATAGTGGGGCCGGGTTCCGGGGAGCTCCCGTTCCGATGTGGTCTTTGGTTGCATACTCGTTCATTGCGCGCGGCGAGGCTGGCCACATGATTAATCGGCTGGGTCCGGGTTTCTTGAATGGACATGGGGCACGACCGGCCCTTTGGCGAAGCAGCAGGTGGTCGACGTCACCGCCGGCAATGGGGCGGTGGTGGTTAGTTGGTGTTGCCTGCGCAGGTGGCGGGGTTCCAGACTCCCCGTCCGGCGGTGCGGGCTGTGTTTTCGGCGTCGCGGAAGGCGTCCTGGTATTTGTACGGCGTCTGGTAGGTGTATTCGCGGGCGTAGCCCTCGTTGACCAGTGTTTGATTGATGAGTTCGGTGTCGGTGAGCCAGACATAGGCGAGGGTGCGGCCGTAGCGGTCTCGCCGGGCTTGGGTGGGGTCCTATACCAGCCGGACCTGGGTGCCGTCCAGGAGTTCATGCGCCCGGCGGGATGCTTCTTGTCCGAAGCACTGGATGGGTTTGCGCGGGTCACTGACCTCCGGGATGTCAATGCCGATGAGCCGCACGGGCGTGGACTTGCCGTTGATGGTGACCCGGATGGTTCCTATCAGGATGTTCACGGTCCCAGATAGTGTTGCTGTTGAAGTCGCCTATGAGAAGGGCCCGGCCCTGGCCCAGGAAGTCCCTGTGCCGGTCCACGACTTCGTGCGTGACGTGCACTAACGCAGATCCGGCGTGTGTTGGTGCGCCCAGAGCGCGATGATGTTGAGCCCGTTCACGTGAACGGGATATGCCAGGGGAGCCCGGCGTCTGATTGCTCGGTGATTCTGCGCGGGCATCCGCGTAGCCGAGGACTCCGAGGCCTATGTTGGGCCGGGAAACCCGTCCATGCCGCGAAAGATGTTCGCCGGCAATCCCATGTGAGTCCCCCTCGCGTGCGGCGGAGGCCATCCCCGCGCGCTCCCAACCCGGAATGATACCCCTGACCTGCTTCTGGGAGCGTCACTGTGCTTTGGTGGCGTGGCGAGTGAAGGGCTGGTGGCTGCCCGGTCACAGCTGCACCTGGTCCAAGTTCAGGCGGTATTCCTCAGCCTCAGGTCTTCGATCCACTCCACAATGTCGGCTTCGTGAGACTTTAGCGCCTCCAGAACGTGGTGCGGGGTGACACGGAAGAATTCACGGCGCCGGTTGATCCGATTGATGCGCACTCAATCGACTCGTAAACGTGGCAATGGAGATTCAGAACGCCTCTTTGACAAGTCGGCGCGAC
>NZ_JAIWYX010000044.1 GCF_020251205.1 Arthrobacter sp. M4 | reverse complement strand
CAACGGAGCCGCCCCGAACTTCATTCCGTCCTGGGCACCCACCGGCGGTGTGAAGGTCATCAACGGTGACTACCGCTGAGCCGCGTCCTTTGAATCACATCGCCGAACAGTAGACAGAAACCGGGAGGAATGAGCCCCATGAACGGGAGCCCACTGATGCACTTCGAAATCCGGGGAGCAACCCTGGATGATCTCCGCGCATTTGCCGACGAAACCAACGCTGACCTCGGTTGTCGCGGCATCGCGCGGAAGGAGGACGAGGGCTATGTCATCGACGCCTTCCTCCCGGAAGACGAACTCAACGCCGCCCAGAATTCCCGTGCCGCCGCGCGGGTGACACTCCGGACCGTGGAGAACCTCACCGCCGTCGGGCAGGAACGGCAAGCGGAAGTAAGCACACTTAACCGGTTCGTTGCCAGCCGTGACAACCGCGGCCGCGAGGTCGCGGGCGAACGGGTACGTGGACTGGGAGAGAAGCGCTGAACGCCATGGCCTACATGAATGTGGACGAGATCGAATCGGCACTGCAAAGCCTGGCGACGGAGTACCCTGCCTTGACGGAACTCATCACCCTGCCCAATTCGACCCATGAGGGTCGGACCAGCCACTGCCTGAGGCTGGGGTCGGATCCGTCGCTGGACGGTGTGTTGGTGCTGGGCGGCGTCCACGCCCGAGAGTGGGTGCCGCCTGACGCTTTGGTCTCTCTCGCCGCCGACCTGCTCGAGGCTTACACGGCCGGGAGCGGGTTGGGCTACGGCGGTCGCTACTTCCCGTCGTCGGATATTCGGCAGGTCCTGGATCAGGGCAACCTCTTCCTCTATGCCTGCGTCAACCCCGACGGCAGGCGGTTCAGCCAGACAGCAGTCTCGCAATGGCGGAAGAACCGCCGACCCCACCCTTCCGGTGGAGGCTGCGTCGGCGTCGACATCAACCGCAACTTTGATTTTCTGTGGGACCACACTGCGAAGTTCGCGCCAGACGCCGGGGTCCGCACTTCAGCGAATCCCTGTGATCCCAATGTGTACCGCGGCCCATCCGTGGCTTCGGAACCGGAGACGCGCAACGTGGTCTGGCTGCTCGACAATCGTCCGCAGCTACGGTGGCACATCGATGTCCACAGTGCCGTGCCTGTGATCCTCCACAGTTGGGGAAGCGACCAAAACCAGACAGCGCAGAGTACACAGACGTTTCTGAATGCAGCTTTCGACCCTGTGCGGGGCCGGCCAAATGACGGGGTCTATGGTGAATTCATCACTCAGGCGGACCTGGACCGCGTAGTCCAACTGAGCGGGGTCATGAGCTCGGCCGTCAAGGACGTTCGCGGTGGGATTTACCCTGCCGAGCCGGCCTACGGCCTCTACCCAACGTCGGGTGCCAGCGACGACTATGCCTTTAGCCGGCACTTTGCCGACTCAACCAAGCCACTGGTTATGGGCTTCACCATCGAATGCGGTAGAAGTTTCCAACCAACATGGTCAGAGGCTGAAGATGTTATCCGAGAAGTGTCGGCCGCAGTCCTGGCTTTTTCGCTGGAAGTCTTTGAGCCCCACGAGACCCCGACGGCGGTGCGGGGCAAGGATATTGCCCTGGTCCGTCAGACGCCGGGGTGGGCGACGATTCCGGTGGCGTTTTCCCGGGGTGATGGTAATTGGGACATCACGAA
>NZ_JAIWYX010000043.1 GCF_020251205.1 Arthrobacter sp. M4 | reverse complement strand
GGGGTTCAGGGGTGTGGATGGGTAGGGGAGCGTCGTGTGGGCGGTGAAGCTGCGGTGTGAACCAGTGGTGGAGCCTACACGAGTGAGAATGCAGGCATGAGTAGCGAAAGACGGGTGGGAAACCCGTCCGCCGGATGATCAAGGGTTCCAGGGTCAAGCTAATCTGCCCTGGGTAAGTCGGGACCTAAGGCGAGGCCGACAGGCGTAGTCGATGGACAACGGGTTGATATTCCCGTACCGGTGAAGGACCGCCCATACCAAGCGGGGGATACTAACCGCCCGAAGCCTGCCCGACCTTCCTTTGGAGGGAAGGGTTTTGGTGGAGCGCGGGATCTGATCCCGGGAGGTAAGCGTATTAACAGGTGTGACGCAGGAAGGTAGCCGGGCCGGGCGATGGTTGTCCCGGTCCAAGGATGTAGGGTCAGCGATAGGCAAATCCGTCGCTGTGTCTTGGATGACGTGCCTGAGATCTGATGGGACTCCCGTTTGGGGGGATCCGGTGATCCTATGCTGCCTAGAAAAGCATCGGCGCGAGGTTCGAACTGCCCGTACCCTAAACCGACACAGGTGATCAGGTAGAGAATACCAAGGCGATCGAGAGAATTATGGTTAAGGAACTCGGCAAAATGCCCCCGTAACTTCGGGAGAAGGGGGGCCTGCCCCGTGATGGAGACTTAGCTTTCCGGAGCGGGTGTGGGCCGCAGAGACCAGGGGGAAGCGACTGTTTACTAAAAACACAGGTCCGTGCGAAGTCGCAAGACGATGTATACGGACTGACTCCTGCCCGGTGCTGGAAGGTTAAGAGGACCCGTTAGCCCCTAGGGGCGAAGCGGAGAATTTAAGCCCCAGTAAACGGCGGTGGTAACTATAACCATCCTAAGGTAGCGAAATTCCTTGTCGGGTAAGTTCCGACCTGCACGAATGGAGTAACGACTTCCCCGCTGTCTCAACCATAAACTCGGCGAAATTGCACTACGAGTAAAGATGCTCGTTACGCGCAGCAGGACGGAAAGACCCCGAGACCTTTACTATAGTTTGGTATTGGTGTTCGGAGTGGCTTGTGTAGGATAGGTGGGAGACTGTGAAGCGGCCACGCCAGTGGCGGTGGAGTCATCGTTGAAATACCACTCTGGTCACTTTGGACATCTAACTTCGGCCCGTGATCCGGGTCAGGGACAGTGCCTGATGGGTAGTTTAACTGGGGCGGTTGCCTCCTAAAGAGTAACGGAGGCGCCCAAAGGTTCCCTCAGCCTGGTTGGCAATCAGGTGTCGAGTGTAAGTGCACAAGGGAGCTTGACTGTGAGAGAGACATCTCAAGCAGGGACGAAAGTCGGGACTAGTGATCCGGCGGTACATTGTGGAATGGCCGTCGCTCAACGGATAAAAGGTACCTCGGGGATAACAGGCTGATCTTGCCCAAGAGTCCATATCGACGGCATGGTTTGGCACCTCGATGTCGGCTCGTCGCATCCTGGGGCTGGAGTAGGTCCCAAGGGTTGGGCTGTTCGCCCATTAAAGCGGTACGCGAGCTGGGTTTAGAACGTCGTGAGACAGTTCGGTCCCTATCCGCTGCGCGCGCAGGAAATTTGAGAAGGGCTGTCCTTAGTACGAGAGGACCGGGACGGACGAACCTCTGGTGTGTCAGTTGTACTGCCAAGTGCACCGCTGATTGGCTACGTTCGGATGGGATAACCGCTGAAAGCATCTAAGCGGGAAGCCCGCTTCAAGATGAGATTTCCATCCACCCCCAGGGTGGGAGAGGCCCCCAGCAGACCACTGGGTTGATAGGCCGGACGTGGAAGACAGGACCAACGACTGTCGAAGCCGACCGGTACTAATAGGCCAACAACTTACACCACACACATCCTCATTGCCCCTCAATGTGCTACGCGTCCACTATGCGGTTCCCAACCAACAACACAACACAACCGAATAAA
>NZ_JAIWYX010000042.1 GCF_020251205.1 Arthrobacter sp. M4 | reverse complement strand
GATGTCACCTTGCCGGTGTCGGTGTCCAACGGGGTTCCGGGGACGGGTGCGGGGAACCTGGAAACCACCGGCGCCCATGACCAGTACCGCTTCACGGTCCCGGCCGGGGGTCAGTCGGTGTTCCTCGCGGACCAGGGCTGCCCCTCCTACATGAAGTGGACGCTGACCAACACCACCACCGGAGTGGTTCCGGCAACGGGGTACTGCTACAGCGGCAACAGACAGATCGACAACCTGCCCGCCGGTGGCTATGTGCTGGAATGGGCCGGGACCAACAACGCCTCCGGCCCCTACTCGTTCAATTTGAGCTGATTTTATGGAATCTATACGGTTGTTCGCCAAGCCCATCGTGCGTTCCTGGGCGAAGATCGGTGTGCTTCGGGCCTATTTTGAGTCAGAGCTGCCGGAAGCCGCGGCGGTGGAGGCTCTGGAGCGCGTTAGGGCTTCCCTGGAGCTGCCGGCCGCGGGTACGGGGCTAGGCGGTGTAGCCCCGTGCCCGTTGGGAGCCGTCGTTGCGATCCATGGAATAGCCTCCTCGGCCGAAGCACATGGACTTCTTGCCGCACTGGCCTCCGGCTTGGAAGCCCAGGGCATTCACGGCGCCCTTCGGCCTCTTCCCGATGAGCACCCGCTCGTCGGCGCCCCGAATCTGGACATGTTCGGATTCATCGCCGGGGTTTGCCTGCTCGGCGAAACAGACCCAGTTCGTTCTCCCAGACGTATCAGCCCGCCTGAGGTGATGGATGCCGTCGTCGATGCCGCTCTTGAATGGTGTCAGCTGCCGTCGGGCACGCATTACGTGGGCACCGCCTGGTCCTACGTGAAATGCACAGCGGAACAGCGCAAGGCACTTCTGGCCACGGGATCGACTCCTATCAATCTGGATTCACTGGCCTGCGTTACGGGGCCGGACGAGATCCGAAGTGTTGAGTTCGGCGATCGCGGCACCGTCTACTTCGGACGTCTGGATCCGGACCGAAGCTGGGAACCGGCGGTCGCTGCTCTGACAGAACTCCTCGCGTCCCTGGCGGACCAGGCAGAGTATGGCTGCATTAAGCGATCTAGGCTGGGAACTGCCCTCTGGGACGTCTTCCAAGACTACGACTGGCCCGAACGGCCGCACCTCAAGTACGCGAGCGTCGGCCGCTCCCTGATGGACAGCCTTGTTCCGGATGCCTTCGGTGTCCAACTCCTCGGCCCCGGACACCATTTACCCGCACCGCTGCCGCCCATTTGGAAGGCAGAACCCGCCGGTGCCGCTTCGACCATCCTTGAGCACACGGACCTCGCGGCCTGGTTTGAAGGTCCCCTTCCGGAGCCTGAAACACTGGAGGAGGCCCGCAGATCCATCGAACCTTTGCTCATGACAACCGCACAGGCCGAAGCAGTCAGATCAAAGGGCTAATCCGTCGGCCCAAACCACAATGCGGGCTCAAGCGCTCCGACATTCGCGAGGTCTATCTGGGCCGCCCGAACGTTTCGGCACCTTGGATGCGGGTGAAGTTCCTCGGCGAGGAGAACATGCCTTGGTCGTTCCTGACCCAATGGCCGCAAAACGTAATTGAGACGGCGGAAGGCTTGGCTACCCCGTTCGGCATCACCAACACAAGCACCGGCTCCAGCCCGGCTTCCGGCTACTGCTACAAAGGCGACAAACAAATAGACAATCTCCCGGCGGGGCAGTACACGCTGGAAATCACCGGGATCAATGACACCACTGGCACTTACAGCCTCGAGTTGAGATGAGTCGAAATGGACAAGGTGCTCATTTATGCCAAGGGAATCATCAGCGAATGGCGCGAGATGGGAACACTGCGGATGCTCTATCAGTCTCCTCTGGACCCACAGGAAGCCCAGGAGATTCTGACGAAAACTCGCGATACTTTGGACCTACCCACGGGCCCGAGAATTGCACCAGGCGGCGTCGCCGCCAGCCCGCGAGGACCGGTGCTAACCATCCATGGCGTTGAGCAGCCCGAGGAAGCCGACAAAATCCTCGATGATCTGGGAGATGCACTGGCGGCTGCAGGCGGATTTGGCACCATCCGGGCCGTGCCACTACAGCGCAATCCGGTCGACTACACCGATGTGAAGCTCGTCGGATTCACCGCCGGCTTTTGCATTGAGGGCCACATGGACCCCCAGGAACCCACTGTCTGGCTCAGCCGACCTGAAACGATGGAGCCAGTGATTGAAAAGGCCCTGCAATGGTGCGTCCTGGCCAAGGGGACGTACTACGTTTCCTCTGGCTGGTCGACCGTTCGATGCACTCTGGAGCAGTGCCGCGACCTTCTCCTGACGGGCATGGGTCTTGGCACCTCGGCCCGGATCGCCTGCGCTACACGAGAAGGCCTGATCAGGACCGTCGACTTCGGCTACACCGGGACCGTGTTCTTCGCCCGGCTCGACCCGGAAGACGTGTGGGAACCAGCGGTGCTGGACCTCACCAAGGTGCTCGCCTCGCTGGCCAGCCAGATCCAATACGGCGCGATCAAACGAACCCAACTTGGCGCCCAACTCTGGGACTG
>NZ_JAIWYX010000041.1 GCF_020251205.1 Arthrobacter sp. M4 | reverse complement strand
GATATCCAATGGGAAACGGTCCTTCCGAGTGCCAAGACGACGGAAAGGCCGGACATTCTGCTCTATGACCACACTAACCTGACTGTTCCAATGCAGGTTATCGAGGTCAAAGGCAAATGGAATCGCAAATTCTATCAGACCGGACAGCAGATCCAGGGGTACGTGAATATCCTCCTAAACGTCACGGGAATGCAAGTCGTCCCTGCGACGATCCCGAAGGAGCTCAATGACGAATTCCGTGTGCGCGTCGGCATTTGTGAAGAAACTGCCCAGGACCTATTCGCGAATTTCTCGGTGTTTCCCTCCCCCACCACGCAGGGCATGCTGGTGGTCGAAGAGAAATCCAGGGATGCGTGCTTTGGGAGGGTGATACGGCCAGTCACACGCCCGCAGGAGAGTGACCGGGACAAGGACTATACCGCGGAAGAACCGAAAACGTACCCAAGGAGTATCCCCGCCCCGGATTTCGTTGAGCTGCCTGAAACCGAGAGTCCGACCGGCAAGTTCCCGGTGCCTGCTCAGGTCCCACAACCGGCGCCAACGACGGTGCAGTGCGATGCGCTGTGTGTGGATGAAACCGTTCGAATCACCTGGGGCCTTTACACACAGCAGCTAGCGGAATCATGGAGAGAATTCGGGGAAAACGCGGAGCAACTTCGCCTCCAGATAAGAGAGAAATGGCTCTCCTTCTGGCAGTCCGTCAACGCACGCAGCTACGGTGACCCGCACATCATGACCATCGACGGGCTGAAATACGACCTTCAGGCCGTCGGCGAATTCGACATGGTTTCATCGGAACAGTGGGATTTCCGTGTCCAAGCCCGCTTCAGCCCGGCCATGTGGGGAACCTTTTCCAGACTGAGTGTCGTCGCGTTCAGCCTTGACGGCCACCCTGTTCAACTCGGCGACGGGGGCGTGATGGTGGATCACGCCCCAGCCACGGTGCCAGACGGCGGCTACCTGTACTTCGACAGGGGCGCTGCCCTGTTCCGATCCGGAGACGAGTACCTCGCCATTTGGCCAGGCCAGAGCCTCAGGCCCATGATGCTCTACAACCCGACAGACGGCGCGCGATTCTATCTCCCGCCAGACACAAAGACCGCAGGGCTCCTTGGCAACAACAACGGCAGCGTAGACGATGACCTGGCACTCAGGGACGGCACGCAACTTAGCCGCACAGCGAGCCCACAGACACTACACGGAACCTTCGCCGACTCATGGCGGATCAGCAACGAAGACTCCTTCTTTACATACGACTCCGGCCAATCAACAGCCACCTTCACGGACCGTGCATATCCACGCCAAATCACGACACTTGGTGACTTCAGCGAACTCCAAATACGCGACGCATCAGCCATCTGCACGTCCTACGGTGTGGTCAGAGGCCCCCTTCTCGACGGATGCACCCTCGACGTCCTCACTACCGGAGACAACTCCTTCGCTGGCGCGGCATCCGCTATTACCGCGAACATCGTCGGCGCCGACGCCCGAACAGTTGACTCCTCGGGCGCACTCACGGTCGATTTCGAAGAGAATGTCCCGTCCAATTTCGATGACGTTTACATCAGCGCGGATGCAGCAACAACCAGATATGCCGGGCCGATAATCGGCAACGAATACGGTTTCGTCACTAAGGAGCTCCCAGCCCACGTCAACGCAGGAATCAGTTTCGATCTGCTCCTATTAGGTAACTGGGATAACGACGGCGTTGAACAGAAAATTAGCCTCAACATCGACGGAACCACGTCCTGGAGTGCCACATTCCCCGATTCCGGACAAACACCAACAGGCCTGGGAACTCCCCGTCTCACCGGCACTTTGTCCACCGGTGTCCCATTCTCCATCTATACCGTGGCGCTCTCTCAGAATCACACAGCTTCTCAACTCAAAGCGGAACTTACCGCAACAGGCATGAGCGCTGCCGGGCACAAGGCGATCGGAATCGACAACCTGCACATGCAGTTGGACCTCGTCCCACCGGAAGTGTTCAACGTGGCACTGCCCGCCTCCGTCTCCAATGGCCTGCCAGCTACCGGGGCGGGGAACCTGGAAACCAAAGTCTCCCACGACCAGTACCGCTTCAGCCAGTCCTCCCAAGGCGGGGTGCTGCTTGACCTGCAAAACTGCAGCCCAAACCTTCGCTGGATCCTTACCAACACAGGCACCGGCGCCACTCCGGCCACCGGGTACTGCTCTCAGGGAGACAAGGAGATTAGCAATCTTCCGCCGGGGCAGTACATGCTGGACTTTGGAGGCTCCAATGATGTGCAGGGGACGTATTCGTTTGCATTGATGCCTGTCGGCGTGCAGACCTTTGATGTGAGTCTGCCGGTGTCGGTGTCGAACGGGGTGCCGGGCCCCGGGGAGGGGAACCTGGAAACGAAGGGCTCCCACGACCAATACCGGTTCAACCTGGCCTCCCCTGGCGGGGTGTTCCTGGATCTGCAAAACTGCTCCACGTACCTTCGCTGGACCGTGACCAACACGGACACGGGAATCACGCCAGCAGCAGGTTCCGGCTACTGCTACCAAGGCGACAAACAAATAGACAACCTTCCGGCGGG
>NZ_JAIWYX010000040.1 GCF_020251205.1 Arthrobacter sp. M4 | reverse complement strand
TGTCGTCCGCCACGGAATTCCTCACTTTAGGTGGGTTCTCGCCACGTAATTCCCCACTTTGAGCGGCGGTTCGCCACGTAATTCCCATGGGGACGACGTCACGCACCGCTGGTGCCTTGTCCGAGAGTCTTGCCTCGGGTCCGATGGTCGGGCCGGAAGCGGGGTTCGTGGTTTGGCGCGTAGGAGTGTGGAAGCGATGGATCTGATCGAACTGTTCATGCATTGGGACGCTGGTCGCTCGAAGAGCGAGCTCGCGGTGTCGTTGGGCATGGACCGGAAGACTGTGCAGAAGTACTTGGCCCCGGCCGAGGCCGAGGGCCTGGTCCCCGGGCTCGGGCTCGCGGCCGAGGAGTGGAAGGACCTGGTCGCGGGCTGGTTCCCGACGGCCGTGGACGGCAGGCTGCGGCAGATCACCTGGCCGGAGTTTGATGCCCGGATTGAGTGGGTGAGGGAGCAGCTGGAGGCCGGGGTTGCCGGGGCGGTGGTCCACCAGCGCCTGGTCGACGAGCACGGGGTCAGGGCTTCGCAGCGCTCGTTTTACCGGTGGTTGGCCGCGACTTTGCCCGATGCCGGGCGGGCGGGACGGGCCGTTACGGTGCTCAAGCCGCTGTCCGCGCCGGGAGAGCTCGGAGAGGTCGACTACGGCCTGCTCGGGAACTGGCGTGACCCGGATACCGGCAGGGGCCACCGGGTCTGGGCGTTCGTGCTCACGCTGCCGTTCTCCAAGCAGCTCTTCGTTTTTCCCACGACGCGGATGGACCAGCTGACGTGGACGAACGCGCACGTGGCCGCGTTCGAGCTTTTCGGCGGGGTCCCGCGCCGGCTCACTCCGGATAATCTCAAGACCGGTGTCATCACCCCGGATCTTTATGATCCGAGGATCAACCTGGCCTATGCCGAGCTGGCCGGGCATTACGGGACGTTGATTGATCCCGCACGGGGCAACAGACCCAAGGACAAACCGCATGTGGAGCGGATGGTCCAGTACGTGCGCGGCTCGTTCTGGGCCGGACAGTCCTTCAGCTCGCTGGCGCAGATGCGCGCGGAAGCCCAGCGGTGGTGCCGGGACGTCGCCGGCGCCCGCAGGCCGCGTGCCCTGGCGGGACAGACATCCTGGGAGGTCTTCACTGCCGTGGAGCGTCCGGCCCTGATTCCCTTGCCGGCCAGGAGGCTCGAACCGGCCGAATGGCGCACCGCGACGGTCGGGTCGGACTGCCACGCCTCGGTCAAGGGCGTGCTCTACTCGGTCCCGTATCAGCTCGTCGGGACCCGTCTGGACGTGCGGGTCAGCGCGACGATGGTCGAGTTCCATCTCGACGGGGCGATCGTGAAGGTCCACCCCAGGATCGCCAAGGGACGCCAGACCGACCTGTCCGACTACCCGCCGGCAGCGGCGGGGTTCTTCACCCGCGACGCGGCGTGGTGCCGCGAGAACGCGTCCCTGATCGGCCCCGCCGCCGCGGCACTCATCGACGGCCTGCTGGAGGAACCGTTGGTCCACCGGATCCGCGCCGCGCAGGGCATCATCCGGCTCGTGCGCACGCACCGCCCCGAGGCGGTGGAGACCGCCTGCGCGGCCGCGGCAGCGGCCGGGGACCCGACCCTGAAAACCGTCAGGGGACTGCTCGCCGCCGGCGTCACCGTCCTGCCCGTACGACCCAACGGCGACAACGGCGCAGGGGCCTACCTCCGCGGCCCCGGCGCCTTCACCGCCAGCTGACCCCGGCCGAAGAACAAGGAGACCACCATGACCATCACGACCAGTACCGGCCCGGGACCTGTCGGTGCCGACCGCACCCAGCTCGCCGCGTCCCTGCGAGCCCTGCGCCTGTCCGGGATGCTCGACTCCCTCGAGAACCGTCTCGCCCAGGCCGCCGACGGCCGGCTCGGATTCCTGGACTTCCTCCAGTCCCTGTGCCTGGACGAGATCAACCGCCGCGACTCCGCGGCACTGGAGCGGCGCACGAGGGCCGCGAAGTTCGAATCCGACGGAAGGATCGAGAACTTCGACTTCACCGCGGACCCCGGCATCCCCGCCGCCCGCATCCGCGACCTTGCCAACACCGAATGGGTCCGCACCGGCCAGCACGTGATCATCAGCGGCCCGGTCGGCACCGGCAAGACCCACATCGCTACCGCGTTCGGGCATCAGGCCCTCCGGGCAGGGCACACCGTCCGGTTTGCCCCTACCTCCCGGGTCCTGGCCGATCTCGCCGGCGGGCACGCCGACGGGAGCTGGCCCAGGCGCCTGCGTGCCTACACCAAACCCGACCTGCTCATCCTTGACGACTTCGCGATGCGCGAGTTCACCCCCGCCCAAGGCGATGACCTTTACGAGATCGTCAACGAACGCCCCGCCCGCTCGATCATCGTCACCACCAACCGGGCACCCGAACAGTGGTACCCCCTGTTCCCGAACCAGGTCGTCGCCGAGTCCCTCCTGGACCGGCTCGTGAACAACGCCCACCAGATCACCATCCAGACGGGTTCCTACCGGGCACGCAGCCGCCCCAACACCTGAACCCGTCCAGCGCGAAGGCAGAAGGCAAAGACCAAACGAAAAACGGGCCTAACCCCCGGACCTGCCGCCGCGAAGAAGGATTACCATGTCACCAGGCACTGAGGAATAACGTGACGAAAGCCCTGGGGAATTACGTGGCGGGCGACA
>NZ_JAIWYX010000003.1 GCF_020251205.1 Arthrobacter sp. M4 | reverse complement strand
CGTGAGCGTCGGGGTTTTGGTGATCGGGATCGGAAGCCTTTTGGGGATCGTCCGCGTCGTGATGGTGAGGGCTTTGGTGACCGTGACCGTCGGGGTTTTGGTGATCGTGACCGGAAGCCTTTTGGGGATCGTCCGCGCCGTGATGGTGAGGGCTTTGGTGACCGTGACCGTCGGGGATTCGGTGACCGGGACCGCAGGCCTTTCGGCGACCGCCCCCAGCGCGGGCCCAAGAAGTTTGAGCCGGCTGAATCTGGCCATGTAGAACCGGAATTCGTTGACGAGCCTCAAGGCCGTCCCGCACCAAATGCCGGGGACCTGCGTAGCTCGAACCGCGCCGATCGTGAGCGTTCGCCGCTGATCGACTCTGACGTGACCGGCCAGGAATTGGACCGGCCCACCATGCTGCAGGTCAGGACCCTTGAAGCAAGGAACGCCGAGTGGGTAGCCCGCCACCTCGTGATGGCTGGTCGCCTCCTTGATGATGAGCCTGAGCTGGCGTTCCAGCACGCCCTGGCAGCCAGCCGCCGTGGCGGCCGCCTGGCTGCTGTCCGCGAGGCTGTGGGTCTCACGGCGTACTCGGCAGGGCACTACGGCGAGGCTCTCCGCGAGTTCCGTACTTTTCGGCGGATCAGCGGCTCCAACGTTCACCTTCCCCTCATGGCGGACTGCGAGCGGGGACTCGGCCGGCCTGACCGGGCCTTGGATGTAGTACGGTCTCCTGAAGCCCAGGACCTTGACGCCCCGGGCAAAGTGGAGCTCGCCATCGTTGCTTCCGGTGCACGGACCGACCTCGGCCAGCCTGAGGCTGCCGTGGCAGAACTTGAAATCCCCCAGCTGGACATGCACCGGGCCTTCTCCTACAGCCCCAGGCTGTTCCGCGCTTATGCCGACGCTCTGAGTGGTGTCGGGCGCAATGAAGAGGCAGCCACGTGGCGTCAGCAGGCGGGCGTGGCGGAGGATGCTTTGGGCATGGGCGAGCTCGAGGAACCCGAGATCATCGACCTGGGCTGGGACGAGGAAGAAGAAGCCCGCGAGGAAGAAGCTCGCAAAGCGCGCCAGGCGAAGACCCCCGAGGCCGGACAGCCTGAATCCGCAGAAGCCGACGCGGAACAGCCCGAGGGCCAGGCGCAAGCTGAAGAGGCTGACTTCGAGACTGCTGCGGACCAGACAGCGCAACCAGCCGCGGATTTTGCGGCCCAGGAGACTCTTCCCGAGGAAATTGAAGACGCTGAGCTGGAGTTGGACGACGCGGAGCCGGACTACTTCGAATCCGATGACGCCGAATCGGATGAGGACTCCATCGAGCTTGACGTTCTTGAACACGAGGACTCCTACGAAGATTCCGCAGAAAACACGGGCTCAGCTGGCAACTCCGACTCCAGGAACGCTGAATGACTGACGACGCCCTGATTGCCGATTTCGATGCTGTCCTGTCCGATTTGGACGGGGTTGTTTATGCCGGTCCCCACGCCATCCCCGGTGCGGTGGATTCCTTGCAGCGGCTGGCCGAGGTGGGAGTCGGACTTGGCTACGTAACCAACAACGCTTCCAGAACGCCTGCGCAGGTGGCCGCCCACTTGCGCGAGCTCGGTGCCCCAGCGGAGGACCATCAGGTGGTGAGCTCTTCGCAGGCCGCGGCGGATCTACTGTCTTCGATGCTGCCGTCCGGATCCCGCGTTATGATCACTGGCAGCGCGGCCCTGGCGCACGAAATAGAACTTGTGGGGCTCACCCCGGTCCACAGCGCGCAGGAGGAACCTGTAGCCGTTGTCCAGGGCTTCAACCCGGAGATCGGCTGGAAGGACCTGGCTGAGGCTTCCTACGTCGTCGCCGCGGGCGCACTCTGGGTGGCTACGAATACGGACATGTCGATTCCCCAGGCCCGGGGAATCGCACCAGGGAACGGGACACTGGTGGCGGCCGTCGCCGCTGCCACGCGAAAGACACCATTGGTGGCAGGGAAGCCGGAAGCGCCGTTGTTCCTGGCCGCCGCCAAGCGCCTGGGCGCTGAGGCGCCCCTGGTGGTCGGTGACCGGTTGGACACCGACATCCTGGGCGGCAACCGGGCGGGATTTGCGACGGCGGCGGTACTTACCGGCGTCGACACCCCGCGGACCATTTTGGCGGCGCGCACGGACGAACGCCCCGGCTATGTCATTCAGGATCTCGGTGGGCTCTATGAACCGTATCCGGCCATCGAGGCCATGGAGGGCACCTTCACTTGCGGTTCGGCGTCCGCCACCGTAGTTGACGGCACTGTGCGAATTGCCGGCTCACCGGAGGACATCGATTCCTGGCGTGCGGCCTGCGCCGCCTGGTGGGACGCTGTACCAGAGGCGGAATCCGCCACGCGTCCCGGTGTTGAATGGCTGGATCACTAAACTGGTGGCCATGACCGATCGCATCGACGCGGACCACGGCTCCGAGAGTACGGCAAGCTCCGAGTGGCCTGCGCCTGCCCAGCCGACGGGAGATGCAATGGTGGACTCGGTGATGTCCAAACTCCACGACATCCCGGGAGTGGGCGTGGCCAACCACGGGGAACTGTATGAGGCCATGCACGATGGGCTCATGGCGGCGCTGGACGCGGATCCTGCGGCGGCGCCCGCCGGGCTTCCACAAGCCGCGGCGTCGGGCGACGACAGCGGCCTGGAGGGTCCAGGAAGGGTCGGCTCCTGAGCATGCCCCGTTTGGACCAGGTCCTCGTCAGCCGCGGGCTGGCCAGGTCGCGAACCCATGCAGCCAAACTGATAGCTGATGGCAAAGTAAGCCTTGATGGGCTTGTTCTGGCGAAGGCATCCCAACAGGTTGCTCACGACGCCTCACTTGATGTTGCTGCCCACGCCGAGGACCGCTATGTCAGCAGGGCAGGGCATAAGCTGGCCGGAGCTTTGGATGCCTTCCCCGACGTGGACGTTCGAGGCAAGCGCTGCCTCGACGCCGGTGCTTCAACAGGCGGCTTCACCGACGTCCTATTGCGACGCGGAGCCCATCAGGTGGTGGCCGTCGACGTCGGGCACGGCCAGCTGGTCGATTCACTTCGCAACCACCCGCAGGTTGAAGTGCACGAGGGACTCAACGTCCGGTACATGACTCCGGGGGATATCGGCGGTACGGCGGCGGTGACGGTGGCCGACCTCTCTTTTATTTCGCTGACGCTCGTGATTGGCCCGCTGGCAGACTGCACCGACGACGGCGGCGACCTGGTTCTGATGGTCAAGCCGCAGTTCGAGGTAGGGCGGGAGAGGCTGAGCAAGACCGGCGTCGTCACTTCCGAGGACGAACGGCGCCGCGCCGTCGCGCGGGTGGCATCTGCCGCCGTCGACGCCGGACTGCAGCTTATGGGCCTGGCCGCCAGCCCCCTGCCGGGCCAGGACGGTAACGTCGAGTACTTCTTGTGGATAAGGCGCCGGATTGGGGCTCCGTTGCCTAAGATCGAAGAGCGGGACGCCGACGTTGCTGCATTGACGGAACACCTCTGGCCGAACCATTAGAAAGCGGATATCCATGAGCAGGCGCGTACTGGTCCTTGCACACACAGGCAGGGAGGAGTCGATCCGCGCAGCCCGCGAGGCGTGCGGTCAACTGCATGCTTCCGGCCTGGTCCCCGTACTTCAGAAATCCGAGTTCAACGACTTGGAGCAATTTGGCCATTTGAACTCATCCATCGAGATCCTTCACGAAGACGTCAGGCTGGAAGACGTTGAGCTGGGTATGGTGCTCGGCGGAGACGGCACCATACTCCGGGCCGCAGAGCTCGTCCGAAGTGTGGATGTGCCGCTCCTCGGAGTCAATCTTGGGCACATCGGCTTCCTGGCCGAAAGCGAACGGGCAGACCTGGCCCAGACCGTTGAATGGATTGCCAGCCGTGAATACACGGTTGAGGAACGGATGACCATCGACGTCCAGGTGTGGGTGAAAGGCCAAAAGATCTGGCATACCTGGGCTCTCAACGAGGCCGCGATTGAGAAGGCCAACCGGGAGCGGATGCTGGAGGTCGTCACCGAGGTGGACGAACGTCCGCTGACAACCTTTGGCTGCGATGGCATTGTGGTGGCCACCCCCACGGGATCCACTGCCTATGCGTTCTCCTCGGGCGGCCCCATTGTGTGGCCGGAGGTGGAAGCCCTGGTCATCGCACCCATCGCGGCACATGCGCTTTTCGCCAAACCCCTGGTTGTATCGCCCCGGTCAAAGCTGGCCGTTGAGGTCCTGAACCGCACGGATGCCCAGGGCGTTATCTGGTGCGATGGCCGGCGGTCCGTCGACCTTCCGCCGGGGGCCCGAATCGAGATCACCCGTTCAGACAGGCCAGTACGGCTGGCACGGACTCACCTGACGCCGTTCTCCGCGCGTCTGGTCCGCAAGTTCGAACTGCCAATCCATGGTTGGCGCGGCCCGGTTCCCCGGGCTGGGGAAGTCCACACGGGACCCATCCCTTTGGTGCGAACCCCCCGCCACATGCCACCCCTATCCGCCGACAGCAGCGCCGCTGCCGGAGAGACCAGCGACTCCACAGGGAAGTGATCAATGCTTGAAGAACTCCGCATCCGCGACCTTGGCGTCATCACGGATGCCACGCTCCCTTTGGGCCCTGGGCTGAGCGTTGTCACGGGTGAAACCGGCGCAGGCAAGACCATGGTGGTCACCGCCGTCGGGCTTCTCCTCGGCAACCGATCCGACGCCGGCGCCGTTCGGACCGGGGCGAAGTCCGCCTCAGCGGAGGCTCTTCTGAAGCTCGACCCGGGCCACTACGCCGTCAACCGCGCCCGCGAGGCGGGTGGCGAGGCGGAAGAATTCGACGGCGTCGCGGAGCTACTGCTGGCACGACGCTTGGGATCGGACGGCCGGAGCCGGGCGTACGTGGGTGGCCGTTCCGCGCCGGTGGGTGTGCTTTCCGACCTTGGTGGAAGCCTTGTGGTGGTCCACGGTCAATCCGACCAGATTCGGCTCAAGGGTGCCGCCGCGCAGAGGCAAGCCCTTGACCGTTTCGGCGGTCCGGGACTCGCAACAGCCTTGGCGGACTATGAAAAGCTCTACGGCAACTGGAAGTCCGCTCAATCGGAACTATCCACGCTAACAAGTGAATCGCGGGAGCGCCTGCGTGAGGCGGAATCGCTTGAGGCAGCGCTCAAGGAAATCGACGATATCGATCCACAGCCCGGCGAAGACGAGGCGCTCAAGGCGGAGGCCACCAAGCTGGCCAATGTCGAAGAGTTGCGTGTCGCGGCGGCAGCTGCCCACGAGGCGCTTATCGCTGAGGAGTTCGGTGAATCGGGCGATGCCACAACGCTGGTTGACAGTGCCAAGCGGACGCTGGAGCACGTCGCTGAGCATGACGAGGCCCTCAGGGCAGCTGCAGAGCGGCTTGCCGAAGTGGGCTTTGTCCTGAACGACATCGCCGCGGAACTGTCCAGCTACCAGGCTTCCCTGGACAGTGAGGGACCGGAACGGCTGGCGGAGGTCGAGGAACGCCGTGCCTCCCTCGCCAAGCTGATTCGTAAGTTCGCCCCGAGCATCGACGAGGTGCTCCAATGGGCTGAGATTTCCCGCGCACGGCTGGATGAACTGCAGGACGACTCCAGCCGGATCGAGGCACTCGAAGCCGAAGTCGCCGAAGCAGAATCCCGCCTGCGGGGCATGGCCGGAGCGATCAACGAAGCCCGCACCAAGGCGGCCGCGGAGCTCTCGGCCAGAGTAAGCACCGAACTCAGCGCCCTGGCCATGGCGGACGCCAACCTGGTCATCACCGTGGATAGCAGTGAGGAGCTGGGTCCACACGGCTGTGACGAGATCGCCTTCCTGCTTCAGCCGCACGCAGGCGCCCCCGCCCGTCCGCTCGGCAAGGGAGCGTCGGGCGGTGAACTGTCCCGCGTGATGTTGGCCATAGAGGTGGTCCTTGCCGCCGTCGATCCCGTCCCAACCTTTGTGTTCGACGAGGTCGACGCGGGCGTCGGCGGCCGTGCCGCCGTCGAAATCGGCCGACGGCTAGCCATGCTGGCCCGCCACGTCCAGGTTCTGGTGGTTACGCACCTGCCGCAGGTGGCGGCATTTGCGGACCAGCACATCCGCGTCATCAAGACGTCCGTTCGGGGTGCCAAGGGCGATACAGCCAGCGGTTTCACGTCCAGTGACGTGCAACTCCTGGACGCCGAAGAGCGGGTCAAGGAGTTGGCGCGCATGCTGGCCGGGCAGGAGGACTCGGAATCCGCGCGGGCACACGCCCAGGAACTGCTGGACGACGCCCGGCTGCCGCAAGCCTAGGTCCCCCGGCGCAAGGTCCTGCCGTAAGCCCCGAATGCGGTTCCCGAGGCTCCGCATTATGTGCTGGCTCTTGAACCACAGGCCGTTGCGGGGCGACCATTGAGCATTTGGGGAAACAGGACCGAACCCGAGGGAGGGCCAATTGATGATAAGCTCGAATTCCGTGGTGCAGCGATCAAATTCCCGTGTTAATTCCCGATTCCAGGGCTCTTCCAAGACGACCAAACACATCTTTGTCACCGGCGGTGTGGCGTCCTCGCTCGGCAAGGGGCTGACGGCTTCCAGCCTTGGCCACCTGTTGCGCGCACGCGGGCTGTCCGTGACGATGCAGAAGCTGGATCCCTATCTGAACGTGGATCCCGGCACGATGAACCCCTTCCAGCACGGCGAAGTTTTTGTGACGGACGACGGCGCCGAAACCGACCTCGACATTGGACACTACGAGCGCTTCCTCGACGAGAACCTCGAAGGATCCGCCAATGTCACCACCGGCCAGATTTACTCCACGGTTATCGCCAAGGAGCGCCGCGGTGAGTACTTGGGCGACACAGTGCAGGTCATCCCGCACATCACCGATGAAATCAAGCGCCGGATGCGGCTGCCCGCTGAGGGAAAGAACGCGCCGGACGTCATCATCACCGAGATCGGCGGCACGGTGGGCGACATCGAGTCCCAGCCGTTCCTCGAATCCGCACGCCAGGTCCGCCAGGACATCGGTCGTAACAACGTGTTCTTCCTGCACGTTTCCCTGGTTCCGTACATTGGACCATCCCAGGAATTGAAGACCAAGCCGACGCAGCACTCGGTTGCGGCGCTGCGTTCCATTGGCATCCAGCCGGAAGCGATTGTCATCCGCTCCGACCGTGAAGTCCCGGATGCCATGCGGGAGAAGATTGGTCGCATGTGCGACGTCGACACCGACGCCGTGGTCAATGCGGCAGATGCCCCGAGCATCTACGACATCCCCAAGACCCTGCACTCCCAGGGCCTGGATTCCTACATCGTGCGCGCCCTTGACCTGCCCTTCAAGGATGTGGACTGGACCAAGTGGGACAAGCTCCTGAACGCGGTGCACAACCCCAAGCACGAGGTGGAGGTTGCCCTCGTCGGTAAGTACATCGACCTCCCGGACGCCTACCTGTCCGTGACGGAGGCACTCCGTGCCGGCGGTTTCGCCAACGAGGCCAAGGTCAAGATCCGTTGGGTGCCCTCTGACGAGTGTGAAACCCTGGCCGGGGCCAAGAAGTCCCTGGCTGGCGTTGACGCCATTTGTGTGCCTGGCGGCTTCGGCATCCGCGGCCTGGAAGGCAAGCTGGGCGCCCTCAAGTATGCCCGTGAGACCAAGCTGCCGGTCCTGGGCCTGTGCCTCGGCCTGCAGTGCATGGTCATCGAATATGCGCGCAACGTGGTGGGCCTGGAGGGTGCGTCCTCGTCTGAGTTCGAGCCCGACTCCAAGTACCCAGTCATCGCCACAATGGAAGAGCAGTTGGACATCGTGGAAGGCAAGGGCGACCTGGGCGGAACCATGCGCCTGGGCCTGTACGAGGCGAAGCTGACCGAAGGTTCCGTGGTCGCGGATACCTACGGCGCCACGACGGTGAGCGAGCGTCACCGGCACCGCTACGAGGTCAACAACAAGTACCGCGAACAGATCGCTGCCGAAGGCCTGGTATTCTCCGGCACTTCGCCTGATGGCAAGCTCGTCGAGTTCGTGGAGCTTCCCAAGGAAGTCCACCCGTACTACGTGGCTACGCAGGCACACCCGGAACTGAGCTCGCGGCCTACCCGCCCGCACCCGCTTTTCACCGGACTCGTCAAGGCTGCGCTCGAGCGCCGCGATGATGTGATGGAATCGTTGGAGACGGACTCGGCTGGACGCAAGGTAGCAGCCAAGTAGACAGCAACCACACAAAGGACGGCGCGATGCCCGGCACACCCGAAACTTCCAAAACAACTCGGCAGGTTTCGGACACGCTGAGTCCGCGCCGTCTTTTGTCGTCCAGCAAGGTCTACGAAGGCCGAATCTGGGACGTAGTCAGCGACAAGTTCCAGCTCAGTGAGGGGACGGGAACGCTGGTGCGGGACTACATCGACCACCCGGGCGCCGTCGCGGTGCTGCCCATGAACGTGGACGGTGAAATCCTCCTGCTCAAGCAGTACCGGCATCCGGTTGGCATGGACCTGTGGGAGATTCCTGCCGGCCTGCTGGATATCGAAGGCGAGGACTTTGTGGTTGGTGCCGCCAGGGAGCTCGCTGAGGAAGCGGACCTCACCGCCAGCACGTGGAACGTTCTGGCCGACTTCTTCAATTCGCCGGGATCTTCCAGTGAGGCCATCCGGATCTACCTCGCCCGGGGTTTGGGCGAGGTCCCGGAGGCAGGGCGGCACGTACGCACCGACGAGGAAGCTGAGATCGAGTTCCACTGGGTCCCCCTCGACGAGGCCGTGGCCGCCGTCTTGGAGGGCCGTCTTCACAACCCGTCGGCCGTCGTCGGGATTCTCGCCGCAGCGGCGGCCAGGGCCGACAGCTTCCGCAGCCTTCGGCCCGCCGACGCGCCGTGGCCGGCGCACCCCAGCCAGCGCTGATCGTGCCGGAGCAGGCAGCAGCCCAGCAGGCCAGCGCGGTCCACCGCGCTATTTCCGATTACTTGCAGCATCTGGGCGTGGAGCGGGGACTTGCCGCTAACACCCTGGCGGCGTACCGCCGGGACCTTGCACGGTATGCCACTTTCCTGACTGGCCGGGACATCAGCAGCCCCGGGGTCATCACGCGCCGAGACGTCGCAGCTTTCGCTCAAGCGCTGGCGGACGGTTCCGACGGCGGGGCCGCCCTCGGCGTCCGATCTGCTGCCCGGACTGTGGTTGCCGTACGCGGACTGCACAAGTTTTGGGCCCTGGAGGGAACGACGGCGGCGGACCCGGCGAGCGATGTCCACCCGCCGATGCCCGGCAAGCGGCTGCCCAAGGCCATCAGCGTGGACGAAGTCACAAGAATCCTGGAGGCGGCCGCCGTCGACACCGCCACTGGACTCCGAGACAGGGCGCTCCTTGAGTTCCTGTACTCAACAGGCGCGCGCATCAGCGAGGCCGTAGGGTTGGACATCGACGACGTGGCGCTGGCCGGAGCTGACGGCGGACCGGCGGTGGTTCGCCTATTCGGAAAGGGCTCCAAGGAACGACTTGTGCCACTGGGTTCCTTTGGTGCCAGGGCCATCGACGCCTACCTGGTGCGCGGGAGGCCCGAGCTGGCCGGCAAGGGCAAGGGCACGCCAGCTCTCTTCCTCAATGCCCGCGGGGGCCGGATCAGCCGGCAAAGCGCCTGGACGATCCTCAAGAACGCTGCGGACAAGGCCAAGATCACCAAGGACGTCTCGCCCCACACGCTGAGGCACTCGTTCGCTACTCATTTGCTCGAGGGTGGTGCCGACGTTCGCGTGGTTCAGGAGCTGCTGGGGCATGCTTCGGTCACTACAACGCAGGTCTACACCTTGGTCACGGCGGATACGCTCCGTGAGGTCTACGCGGCGGCGCATCCGCGGGCACTTGGCTGATTCTGGCTTCCGGCGGGGCCTGGCCCGGCGACTACTTCAGGACATTGATGGTGAGCTCCAGGGCACCCAGTAACAGCGCCAGCACCGAGGTGCCAAGTCCTGCGACCAACAGCAGGCCCGGATGGGCAAGGCCAATGACGAGGCGCCGCATGCGCGGCTGGGCGCGCAGGAATTTCTTGGGAACCCGGGACGTGACGGGAACCTGACGCCAGCCCCTGAGCCGGCGGAGGAACCACGCGCAGCGAACGATAAAGGCCAGCCATAGAACTGACACGACCAGCGGGATTGACGCGGCCAGCAAGTTGAGTCCAAGGCCCGTCACTTCGCGCTCATTGTCCCCGGCAAGCGACTGGATGGTGGTGGAAATCGAGGCACTCATCACTACCGAGATTCCCCACACGAGGAACGCAGCCACCAGCGCCACGAACCGCACGAAGAAGTGGGCAAGGACAGATTCTCCTACGGCCTTTAGGTGCCTGCGCGGCGTTGCCTGAAGGACTGCGAGCGTGGCCATCAGAGTGGGCAGCGCTGCCATCCCCACCAGCAGGTACCAAGTCCAGCCAGCCAGGTCCACAAATTCGTCCACCACAATGAGGAGGGCCCAGAAGCCTGTCCATGCCCAACCCCAGTAGAGCGGATTGCGTACCAACCAGCCAGGCGCCCAATTCTCGGGGCTGCGCACTGCCTGTTTGCTGCGCTGTGCGCCGCGCGCCATCGCGGGCGTGTCGCTCATGGGGCGGGCCGCCCCCTCTTCGCTCATGGGCACACTGTAGCAACGGCGGAGATCTTTGGAAGCAGACGTAGGCTTGGTCCCATGACAGCCGACCACGTAACCCTCTGCTTCTTCCTCCGCGACGGCGACACAGGCCGGGAAGTGCTGCTCGGTCGGAAGAAGACCGGCTTCGGGCTGGGCAAGGTGGTGGGCGTCGGCGGACATGTCGAACCGGGGGAGACCGCCGTTGAGGCCGTTTGCCGGGAAGTCCTCGAAGAGGTCCATGTGATCGTGCGCCCGGAGGACCTGCTCATGGCCGGTACCGTGGACTTCGTGTTCCCCGCACGGCCGGAATGGAATATGTTCACCACCGTTTTCCTCGCCGAGTCGTGGATCGGCGAGCCATCTGAAAGCGACGAGATCAGGCCCCAGTGGTACCTGGTTGACCGGCTGCCCGTGACCCACATGTGGGCTGACGCAGAGCATTGGCTTCCCGCGCTCATTAACGGGCAGAGGCTCGCGGTGGAAGTCATCCTGGATGAAGACAACGAAAACGTCGCGCACGTGCACAGCACCGAGTGGAAGGAACTGGCTTAGCCGCCCCGGCAGTGAAGTGCGACGGCGGGCCGTCACCGTGAGTGGTGACTGGCCCGCCGTCGTTGTTCGAGTGAGTACTACGGAACGTGCCGTTCCTCCGGACCGTTGTATTCGCTCAGCGGGCGGATCAGCGAGTTGGAAGCCAGCTGCTCCATGATGTGGGCTGTCCAGCCAGTGATGCGGCTGGCCACGAACAATGGAGTGAACGTTGCTGTGTCGAACCCCATGAGGTGGTAGGTGGGTCCGGCAGGGTAGTCGAGGTTCGGCTTGATGCCCTTGGCCTCATCCATGGCCTGCTCCAGCCCGTTGTACAGGCCCAGGAGCTCTGGCCGGCCGTAGTAGGCGATCATCTTGTCCAGCGCGGCCTTCATGGTGGGGACGCGGGAATCGCCGTGCTTGTATACCCGGTGGCCGAAGCCCATAATCTTCTTCTTCTGCGCCAGGGCGTTGGCCATCCAAGCCTTGGCGCGAACGGCGGCTTCCTCGAGGGTTTCTTCGGTGCGGATGCCGATCTCGTCGAAAGTGTGCATTACTGCCTCGTTGGCACCGCCGTGCAGCGGTCCCTTGAGCGCGCCGATGGCGGCGGTAACAGCTGAGTGCAGGTCGGACAGCGTGGAGGTGACCACGCGGGCGGTAAAGGTGGAGGCATTGAATGAGTGTTCCGCGTACAGGATCATCGAGACGTTGAAGGCTTCAATGACCTCGTTCACCGGGTCTTCGCCGAAGGTCATCCATAGGAAGTTCGCTGAGTAGCCCAGGTCGTCGCGTGGCGGTACTACGTCCAGGCCGCGGCGGCGGCGCTGGTCATAGGCAACGATCCCGGGCATGGCGGCCCACATGTCGATCGACTTCTTCATGTTCGCCTCGGGGGAGGAGTCCTCTGCCAGCGGGTGCCTGGCCCCCAGGACCGATGCGGCGGTGCGACACACGTCCATGGGGTGGGCCGTCGTCGGCAGCGTGTCCACGACGCTCTTGACCACGGGGTCTAGGGGTCTGCCCGCGCGCTCGCGGGCCGTAAATTCGGCCAACTGGTCCTGTGTCGGCAGTTCGCCATTCCATAGCAGGTAGGCGACTTCCTCGAAACTGCAGCGCGCCGCCAATTCCTGCACAGGGTAGCCGCGGTAGAGCAGCGAGTTGGTGTCCGGGTTGACCTTCGAAACCGCGGTGTAGTCCACCACGACGCCGGCCAGTCCTTTTTTGATGTCTGCGTCAGCCATGCTGAACTCCTTCGTTCCTCGTGCGCGGTGCCCCGGGCGCCGGGGCTGCGGTTACTGGACTCTTGGTCCAGGTCCTAACGGGTCCCCGGTACCTGGAAGTTGAAAACGCTGGTATCGAAGTGGTTGTAGGCCTCGTAGTCCACGAGGTCGTAGAGGCGGGAACGGGTGAGCATCTGAGGCACCTGTCCCTCCTGAGTTCCGGTGGCCTTAATCGATTCCAGCGTACGCTCTGCAGCGCCCATGGCAATGCGCAGAAGTGTGACGGGGTAGATGACGATGTTGATGCCGATGTTTTGCAGTTGTTCGGTGGTGAAGAGCTGGCTTTTGCCGAACTCGGTCATGTTGGCGAGGATGGGCACGTCGACGGCGTCGCGGATGGCCTGGAATTCCTCCAGGGTGGCCATGGCTTCGGGGAAGATCGCGTCGGCGCCGGCGTTCACGAGGGCTTTTGCCCTGTCCTGCGCCGCCTGCAGCCCGGCTGCTCCGTCCTCGGTGGCGCGGATGTCGGTGCGGGCCATGATGAGGAAGTTCGGGTCGCGTCGGGCGTCGGCGGCGGCGCGGATCCGTTGGGTGGCGGTGTCCTGGTCGACGACGTTTTTTCCGTCCAGGTGGCCGCAGCGTTTGGGGTTGACCTGGTCTTCGATGTGGCAGCCGGCCAGGCCGGCGTTTTCGAGTTCCTGGATGGTGCGGGCGACGTTCATGGGTTCGCCGAATCCGGTGTCGGCGTCCACCAGGGCGGGCAGTTCGGTCATCCGGGCGATCTGTCCGGCCCGGGTGGCGACTTCGGTGAGGGTGGTGAGGCCGATGTCGGGCAGGCCGAGGTCGTTGGCGAGGACGGCGCCGGAGATGTAGACGCCGGGGAAGCCTTTTTCCTCGATCAGCCGTGCGGAGAGCGGGTTGAACGCGCCGGGGAACTGCTGGATGGTCCCGGAGGTGAGCAGTTCGCGCAGCTTCAGCCGCTTCTGCTCGGGGGTGGTTTTGGAGTACAGCATCAGAACAGGCCCTTGGGTGCGTTGGTGGGGTCGATGATTCCGGGGGCGGCGGTGATGTTCAGTTGGTCCAGTTCGCCGGGGCCCAGTTCGGGGAGGCGGTCGACGGCGGCGAGGAACCTGTTGATTTCGGCTTCCTCGACGATTCCGGCGGCGAGGGTGCGGAACTTGTTCACGTACTGCTCCCGGGCGAACGGCCGGGCACCGAGGGGGTGCGCGTCGGCGACGGCGATCTCGTCCGTGATCACCGTTCCATCCGTGAGTGTGATGACAACAGTGCCGCCGAAGGCTTTCTCGTTTATGTCCAGGGAGTGGTAGCGGCGGGTCCATTCCGGGTCTTCGACGGTGGTGACTTTCTGCCACAGTTCCACCGTGTCCGGGCGGGCGGCGCGTTCGGGGGCGTAGGAGTGAACGTGGTGCCAGGCGCCGTCCTGCAGGGCGACGGTGAAGATGTACGGGATGGAGTGGTCCAGGGTCTCGCGGGAGGCGGTGGGGTCGTATTTTTGCGGGTCGTTGGCGCCGGAGCCGATGACGTAGTGGGTGTGGTGGCTGGTCTTGATCAGCACGGACCGGACGTTGTTCGGGTCTGAGGTCTCGGGATGCTCGCGGTGGAGTTTGCGGGCGAGGTCGATCCAGGCCTGGGCCTGGTATTCGGCGGAGTGTTCCTTGGTGTAGGTATCCAGGATGGCGCGCTTGGCCTCCCCGGGTTCCGGGAGCGGTACCTCGTAGGAGGCGTCCGGTCCGTCCAGCAGCCACGCGATCACCCCGTCCTCGCCTTCGTAGATCGGCACCGGGGAGGTCTGCCCGCGCATGGCCCGGTCTGCGGATTCCACGGCCATTTTCCCGGCGAAGGCAGGGGCGTGGGCCTTCCAGGTGGAGATCTCACCTTTGCGGGACTGCCGGGTGGCGGTGGTGGTGTGCAGGGCCTGGCCCACGGACTGGAAAATCGTCTCCACGTCCAGGCCGAGCAGGGTGCCGATCCCGGCGGTGGCGGATGGGCCAAGGTGGGCGACGTGGTCGATCTTGTGTTTGTGCAGGCAGATGGCCTTGACCAGGTCCACTTGGATCTCGTACCCGGTGGCGATAGCTCGGATCAGGTCCTTGCCGCTGGAGCCGACGTGCTGGGCCACGGCCAGGATCGGCGGGATGTTGTCACCCGGGTGGGAGTAGTCCGCGGCCAGGAACGTGTCATGGTAATCCAGCTCGCGGACCGCCACGCCGTTGGCCCAGGCGGCCCATTCGGGAGACACCCGCTCATCGATGCCGAACAGCAGGGCGCCCTTGCCGTTCGCCGACGGGCCGTGCGTCAATGCCTGCGCCCGGGCCGCCACGATCGGCGCCCTGTTCAACGACGCCACCGCAACCGAGGCGTTGTCGATAATCCGGTTAATCACCATCTCCGTGACCTCCGGGACAACGTCCACCGCGTCGGCGGCCACAACCGCGATCTTGTGCGCCAGCTGCTCCTCGCGGGCAAGGTTCTCTTCGCTCTTGTAAACACGGACGTGGTGCTGCTTAACCATGGGACTCCTTTTGATGGGGTTTGTGGCTTGCCTTCAAATGCGTCAGGCTGCGGTGCAAATGGACAACGGTGGCGGCTTCGGCGAGCCGCGGATTGCCGGCCGCAATGGCTTCGGCGATCGAAGCGTGTTCCGCAGCTGCGGCACGAAGCCGCTGGTCGTCGTCGGAGGCCAGGCGACGCACGCGGACAAGGTGGACGCGAAGGGACCGCATGGCCTGGGCCAGGTAGGAGTTGGCAATGGCCCCATCGATGGCTTCGTCGAGGCGGCCCACGAGGGCGTAGTAGGCGTGGCGGCCGGGATCTTTGCTGTTGATGAGCTCGGTGGCGTTGAGTAGCTCCCTGTGAAGTTCAAGGAAAGCGCTCCGGTCGCCGCGCTGGGCGGCGAGCGCCGCGGCCCTGCATTCCAGGGTCTCCCGCAGCTCGAAGAGTTCGTCGATGTCCTCCAGCGAGATGGCGGTGACGACGACGCCGCGGCCGCCTGCCGCCGTCGCGAGTCCTTCAGCGGTGAGCCGGCCAAGGGCCTCCCGCAGTGGCGTCCGGGACACTCCGAGGCGTTCGGACTGCTCCACTTCCGCTAGGACTGTGCCTGGGAGGAGGCGCCATTCCAGGATGTCCTCCTTGAGTGCCGAATAGGCACGGTCACTAGCGCGCATGACGTCAGTGTATACACAGCAACCCGAGAAGTGCTAGCAGGGGTTGAAAATGGGGCCTAATGTATACACATTCGAGGGAAACTACCTGCCCATCGACGCAATACGCATTGAAGGGATCGTCGTGTTCCTTGACCGCAACTGTTCCTGAATCCAGCTTCGTGGGCATGGAGAAGAAGGACCTGGTAATCAGCTACGCCTTGTTCCAGCGGTACTCATTCTCCGGGCGGCCTGGCGTTCCGTAGCGGGGGGAACGGGTGACCACACCTGCATCGGCGAGATACTCCAGGTAACGGCGGGCCGTGACGCGCGACATCCCCAGCGCTTCCGTGACCTCGTTGGCGGACACGGCGCCAGCCTGCCGGCTGATCAGTTCCCTGACGGCGTCAAGGGTCGACGGCGACAGCCCCTTTGGCAGCGGAAGTTCAGTGGGTGCCCGCAGGCTGGCAAACGCCTGGTCGACGTCGCTCTGCGACGCTCCGTACCTCGGCGACGCGGACGGGGCCAACTGTTCCCGGAAGGTCCGGTAGCTGGCCAATTTGTCCGCGAACGTGGAGAAAGTGAAGGGCTTGATGAGGTACTGCACTACACCGATGGATACCGCGCTCCGGACAATGTTCAACTCGCGCACAGCCGTGATGGCGATGATGTCCGCGAAGTACCCTGACGACCGCATGCGACGTGCCACATCAAGGCCGTGCAAGTCCGGCAGGTTCATGTCCAGGAGCACCAGGTCAATGGGGGAGCCGGCCGCGGCGAACTCGCCGAGCAGCCGCAGCGCAGACTGGCCGTCAGGGGCTGTGCCTGCTACGGAAAAGCCGGGCACTCGTCCCACGTACACGGCATGGGCATCGGCGGCTACGGGTTCGTCTTCGACGACGAGCACTCGGATGTCAGTCACGTTCAGTCTTCCTTAGCGCCCTCGGCGGGCGGGTCGGTGGGTAAAACGACGTCGAACTGCGCGCCGCCCGGGTTGCTGATGGCCATGCTACCGCCCAGCCTGCTGACGGCTTGCCGGACGAGTGCAAGACCAACCCCGCGGCCTCCCGAGCCATTGGCCTTGGTGCTGAACCCATACTGGAGGATGTCGTCCACGGACGCCGGGTCGATGCCGTGGCCCGAGTCGCGTACGGTGAATTCGACGCTCTTTGCCGTTCCGCGAACGTGCGCCCATACACGGCGCGGTGAGGGCGCATCCGCGGCCGCATCCATCGCGTTGTCGAGGAGGTTGCCCAGGATCGTCACCAGATCTTGCGCCGCCAGCCGGTCGAACCGTGGAGTCCCTGAGCTATCCACCTCCAGTTCAATCCCACGTTCATGCGCCTCGGCCGCTTTTCCCATCAGGAGGGCGGACAGCACCGGCTCGTCCACCGCGCCAAGGATGTCATCTGTGAGCCGCTGGCTGAGCTCCAGGTCCTTGGTGGCAAAGTCGAGCGCGTCGTCCGGGCGGCCGAGCTCCATGAGGGAGACGATCATGTGCAGCCGGTTGGCGTGTTCATGGGTCTGCGCTCGCAGGGCATCGGAGAGCGTCCGCATGGTTTCCAGTTCGCTTCCCAGCGCCTCGATTTCCGTCCGGTCTCGAATGGTCGCCACGTGACCGAACACGGCGGGCCGGTGCCGGCCGCCTTGTGGCGGTCCGACGGCCGGGGCCTGGTTGACCACAAGGATACGGGAACCGGTCAGGTGGATCTCGTCATGGGCCGTTCGGCCGGATTCGAAGAGGGCCCTGAGGCTCCCTTCCAGCCGTAGTTCGGCGAGGCTTGGCGCCTTTTCCGGGGAGGGGTGGGTCTCGGAACGTGGCAGCCCCAGCAACTCGGCGGCTTGGTCGTTGTACATTACAGCCCGGCCTTTGGTGTCAATCAGGAGCACACCCTCGCGGACGGAATGCAGGACGGATTCGTAATACGCGAAAAGCTGGGCCAGCTGCTCGGGACCCCAGCCGCGCGTGACGCGGCGTAGGTAGCGGCCCAAGACCCATGCGGCCAGTGAGCCGCCAACCAGCAGGGCTCCCGCCACGACGGCGAACGCCGCCAGCCTGCTGGACAGTGCGACGTCGACAGTCCGCACCGTGACTCCCGCAGCTACCAGCGCGCGCACCGTTCCCGTGCCGTCCTTGACGGGAACGATGGTCCGCACGGACGGACCGAGTGTCCCAGCCGTCACTTCCGTGAATGCCTCGCCGCGGAGTGCCGGTTCAATGGTGCCGATATAGGGCTTGCCGATCTCGTCGGGATTGGGGTGCGTCCAACGGGTACGGTCCGGGGCCATGATCGTGATGAAGTCAGCCTGGGCATCGGCCATGACTTTGAGGGCGTATGGCTGCAGCCTTGCCGAGGGGTCCGCGGAGCCGGCTGCTTCCAGGACCTGCGGGCTGGCCGCTATCGCGGCAGCTACCGCGTGCATCCGTCGTCCTGCGTCATCGTAGGCCCGCTGCCGGGCGTCGAGCACCGCCGCCGTTCCCACGATGCCGGTGAGGGCCAGGAAGAACAGCAGATTGGCCACGAACAGCCTTCTAGCGATGCTCCAGTTCCGGATGATGCCGCGACTCCTTTCCTGCAATTGCGGGCCTCCTTCCAGCTGCTACTGGCGGCACCGCGTCCCCGATGGTCAGATCTCGGCTTTTCGTCATGCGCCTGCGACCAATATGAACGCAACAGTGATGCATGTCACGGCCTGCCGAATGATGGATATCACACAAGCCCGGCGACGTGGTCGCGACGAAGGACCGCAGCGCCTCCCAGAGTATCCAAAAGGAGAAAGACCAATGACCTCTCAACGAGGAGAGTCGGCAGAACTTGCCAAGGGCGCCCGCAAGGGACTCGACAAGTCGCACTACCTCTACATTGCTGTCATTGCCGCCGTCGTTCTTGGCGCAGTGGTCGGCCTGCTCTTCCCGGAGGTGGGCAAGTCGCTCAAGCCCCTGGGTGACGGGTTCATCAAGCTCATCAAGATGATGATCGCGCCCGTGATCTTCTGCACCATCGTCCTCGGCATCGGCTCGATTGCGAAGGCTGCGACGGTTGGCAAAGTGGGCGGACTGGCCCTCGGCTACTTCCTGGCGATGTCCACGTTCGCACTGGCCATCGGCCTGGTGGTCGGCAACGTCATCCACCCCGGCGAGGGCCTCAAACTGGTTCCTTACGACCCCAACAAGAAGGCAGCCACTGACAGCACGGTGGACTTCCTCCTGGGCATCATTCCCGGTGACATCCCTGTCCTGCCCACGCTCCTGGCGGCCATCCTTGTCGGTTTCGCCCTCCAGCGGATGGGCACGCAGGGCACGCCGATCCTTAAGGCCGTACGCCACGGACAAGCACTCGTCTTCCGTATCCTCATCATGATCATGTGGCTGGCGCCCGTCGGCGCATTCGGTGCCATTGCCGCCGTCGTAGGCGCAACCGGCGTCCAGGCGATCGTCAGCATGTTCACCCTGATGCTGGCCTTCTACATCACCTGCGCCATCTTCATCATCGTGGTCCTTGGCGGCCTGCTGCAGATCGTGGCCGGCGTGAACATCCTCAAGCTCATGAAGTACCTTGCCCGCGAGTACCTCCTCATCTTCTCCACCTCTTCGTCTGAGGCAGCGCTGCCCCGCCTCATTGCCAAGATGGAGCACCTGGGTGTCTCCAAGCCCGTAGTGGGCGTCACCGTCCCCACCGGCTACTCCTTCAACCTGGACGGAACCGCGATCTACCTGACCATGGCTTCGCTCTTCGTGGCCAACGCCATGGGCACCCCGCTCGACCTCGGAGCCCAGATTTCCCTGCTGGTCTTCATGATCATCGCTTCCAAGGGTGCAGCCGGCGTCACCGGCGCCGGCCTGGCAACACTGGCTGCCGGACTGCAGGCCCACAAGCCCGAACTGCTTGGCGGGGTTGGCATCATCGTTGGCATCGACCGCTTTATGTCCGAGGCCCGCGCCCTGACCAACTTCACCGGCAACGCCGTAGCCACCATCCTCATCGGCACCTGGGTCAAGGAGATCGACCGGGAGCAGGTCGGTCGCGTTCTGACCGGCGAAGTTCCGTTCGACGAACGGACCATGCTGACCAGCCACGACGCTCCGGAACGCGAAACCGCAGCAGCCTAAGAGCCACAGCGGCCGCAAGCCGCCGCGCAGCAGAACAGAGGCGGGCATCCCACCGGATGCCCGCCTTCGCTGTGCCCGGACCGGCATGCCAAGGCCAACCTTCTACTTCAACTAGAAGGTAAAGGCTCAAAAGGCGGAGAAAGTCAAGTTCCCTCGAATACCGTGTCGAGGCCTGTAGCCTAGGTGGGAAACAAGCGCTCAGGCTTCGAGCCGGAAGCAGGAAATCACCGTCATCGAAAGTGTGGATAGATACGTGAGCAGCGAACGGGGTTCAGCAACTCTTGAAGGTGTCGATCTTGAGCTGGACGACGCGATCATGGGTCCCACGGGCCGTCCTCTGCGCGACTTTCCCGAGCCCGCGCCGTTGTCCAGCCATGGCCCCGCACGGGTGATCGCCATGGTGAACCAGAAGGGCGGGGTTGGAAAAACCACGTCCACCATCAACCTTGCGGCAGCGCTCGCGGAATATGGCCGCCGCGTCCTCTTGGTCGACTTCGACCCCCAGGGCGCACTTTCCGCCGGCCTCGGCGCCAATCCGCACGAACTGGACCTCACCGTCTACAACGTCCTGATGGACCGCAAAGTGGACATCCGTGACGCCATCCAGAAGACCGGCGTCGAAAACGTCCACCTGCTTCCCGCCAATATCGATCTTTCGGCTGCCGAAGTGCAGCTCGTCAACGAGGTCGCCCGCGAGCAGGTCCTGGATCGCGCACTCAAGGGCATCGAGGACGACTACGACGTGGTGCTGATCGATTGCCAGCCGTCCTTGGGACTGCTCACTGTCAACGCCCTCACCGCGGCCCACGGCGTCATCATCCCCTTGATCTGCGAGTTCTTCGCGCTGCGGGCCGTGGCACTCCTCGTCGAGACCATCGACAAGGTGCAGGACCGCCTGAACCCCCGCCTCCAAGTGGACGGCGTCCTGGCCACCATGTACGACGCCCGCACACTCCACAGCCGTGAGGTCATTTCGCGCCTGGTGGAAGCCTTCGGTGACAAAGTGTTCGAAACCGTCATTCGGCGGTCCATCAAGTTCGCCGACGCGACGGTCGCCGCGGAACCAATCACCAGCTACGCGGCTAACCACGTCGGCGCAGACGCCTACCGGAACCTGGCCAAGGAACTCATCCTGCGCGGCGGCGCGCCCTAGTCGTCAATGCCAGCGCAGGCCGCCGAGTCCGGCGTCGGGCCCAAAACGGGCTTCGAGGTCCGGCTGGAAAACTTCACCGGCCCGTTCGATTTGCTCCTGGGGCTGATTTCCAAGCGTCAGCTGGATATCACCGAAGTGGCGCTGTCCTCCGTGACAGACGACTTCATTGGCTACATTCGTCGTCTCCAGGCGCTTGGGGAGGAGTGGGCCCTCGACGAAGCCAGCGAGTTCCTGGTTATTGCCGCGACGCTGCTGGATCTTAAGGCTGCGCGCCTCCTACCGTCCGGGCAGGTTGAAGACGAGGAAGATATTGCCCTCCTGGAGGCACGGGACCTCCTCTTCGCCCGACTGTTGCAGTACAAGGCCTTCAAGGAGGTCGCTTCGCTGATCGGTGACACATTTGATCGCGAAAGCCTCCGGTTTCCCCGCCAAGGGTCCTTGGAACCGCATTTTGCCGCCATGCTGCCGGAGCTGGTCTGGCGCCACACACCGGAACAGTTTGCCCGGCTGGCTGCCAAGGCGCTGCGCCCCAAGGAGAAACCGCCCACTGAAGTAGGGCTCGACCACCTTCATGCCCCTCCCGTGAGCGTGCGGGAGCAGGCCGGAATCATCGGACAGTTGCTGCGGCACGGTGGCCCGCTGTCATTTCGGGTCCTGGTGGCGGGAGCGGAATCCAAATTGGTGGTCGTCGCGAGGTTCCTGGCGCTCCTGGAGATGTTCCGGGATCGCGTGGTCGCCTTTGAACAGCTGACGCCATTGGGAGAACTGACCGTCCGGTGGTCGGGGCCCGACGCCGGCTGGAGCAGCGAACACGTCGCGGACGATTACGACGCCGGTCCACCCAGCGAAGCAGAGGCAGACGGATTGCCCGGCGCGCCCCACAATGATCCGTCTCCAGCGAAGGAAGCAGGCATCCCATGAACAGCACAAGCGACAGTGCTTCCGCCCTGGCCGAATTGCCCGGGGGAGAGCTTGCCGCCCTCGAGGCCGTGCTGATGGTTATCGATGAGCCCGCCACGTCCGCCGAGCTTGCCGCCGGGCTGGACCTATCCGAGGAGCGCGTGGAACAGCTGTTGGAAGAGCTGCGGCTGGAATATGACGGCTATACTGTTAAGGCCGCTGAGCAGGCCGCATCGGAACCTTCCACGGAAGATACCGTCAGGAGCGCTCCGGCGGGGTCGACATCCCGGCGGCGGGGATTCGAATTGCGCAAGGTCGCGGGCGGATGGCGCATCTATTCGCGAGCGGAGTTCGCGGCTGTGGTCGGACGGTTCGTCCTTGAAGGGCAAACGGCCCGCCTGACACAGGCGGCGCTGGAAACCCTCGCGGTTGTGGCGTATCGCCAGCCGGTTTCGAGGGCAAGGGTGTCCGCGATCAGGGGAGTCAACGTCGATTCCGTCGTCAGGACGCTGGTGCAGCGCGGGCTGATCGAGGAGGCAGGAACGGAGCCGGAAAGCGGCGCCATCCTCTACCGGACCACGTCCTATTTCCTGGAACGGCTGGGAATCGGATCCGTCGAGGAGCTCCCGCAGATCGCGCCGCACCTTCCGGGACTGGATGGCATCGAGGAATACTACGACGCCGAAAGGGTCTAGGCGGGCAACGCTCGCCCTGGGGCGGCAGCAACAGCCGGGTGGGCGGAAACGCGCATCCGCAAACAGGCTTTCCGTCGGGAACCGCCCGACGGACCATACGGGGCAGACGCTGTCTGTCCCGCTGGCTATGGTTGTCTTTGGACGGCATCTGCCAGGTACCACAACAAAAGGACGGGTCATGACACAGGCGGGACGCCAGGGTTCACCACGTAACGGTTCATCACGGAATGGATCACAGCGACACGACTCACAACGCAGCAGCTTCGGCCGAACGCCGGCGCGGGGCGCTTCCGGCAGCTCGGGCGGAGGACGCGGCTCCACCGGGGGTGCTGCCGGCCGCTCCGGCCGCGGGTTCGGGGATGGCCGCGAATACGGCGACCGTCCGTACCGTTCGTCGCGCCCGCGCGAGGAACGGCCCTTTGACCCGGACAACCCCACCAGGGCAGCCGGTACCGGAAAGCGCCGTGACGACGTCGGAGGCAAGCCGTCCGCGCGCAAGCCGGGGACCAGGAAGCCCGGTGCAAACAAGCCCGGATCCAAGAAAGCTCCCGGAACGCCTGGAGCCCCCAAGCCCAAGCAGCGAACCCAGCAGCCCGGGACGCGGGCTTTCGGCGGCGAGCGCTTCGGCCAGAACCTGGGGGCGGTCCGGAAGCCGGTTCGCCAGCGTCGTGACATTGAGCAGTCCGAGCAGTATGACGCGGAAGGTGTGCGGCTCCAGAAGGTCATGGCCCAGGCTGGCGTAGCTTCGCGTCGTGTGTGCGAGGAAATGATCTTGGAGGGACGCGTCGAGGTCAATGGCCAGGTAGTCACTGAACTTGGTATGCGCGTAGATCCCCAGACGGCGGTCATCCACGTGGACGGCATCCGACTTCAGCTCGATGAAAAGTTGCTGTACCTGGTCTTCAACAAGCCACGGGGCGTTGTGTCCACCATGGAGGACCCGGAGGGTCGTCCATGCATCAGCGACTATCTCAAGGGCAACAAGACCAAGGGAGAACGGCTCTTCCACGTGGGGCGGCTCGACGCTGCCACCGAAGGGCTGCTGCTGCTCACCAACGACGGGGAACTCGCCAATCGGCTCACGCACCCCTCCTACGAGGTGCCCAAAACATACCTGGTGCAGGTCAGGGGCCCCTTCCCGCAGGGCGTCGGCGCAAAGTTCAAGGAGGGCATTGAACTCGAGGACGGAATCGCCACGGTTGACTCCTTCAAGCTCGTGGATTCCACGCCGGGCCGCGTATTGATCGAAGTTGTGCTGCACTCGGGACGCAACCGCATTGTGCGCCGCATGTTCGACGCCGTTGGATTCCCCGTGCAGCGCCTGGTACGCGTCAAGGTTGGGCCCATCGGCCTGGGCGACCAGCGGCAGGGGAGCGTCCGCAGCCTTGGCAGGCAGGAAATCGGCCACCTGCTGGCGTCTGTGGGGCTCTAACAAGTGGCTGCCTTCCACTCCCACGGCAGGGGTCACCTGGATGGCCCCGTCATCATCCTCGGCACGGGCCTCTTGGGTACCAGCATCGGCCTCGGCCTCCGCGGCCGCGGTGTGCCGGTGTACCTGGCCGACCCCTCACCGACCAACCAAGCGGTCGCAGTCGACATCGGAGCCGGCAGGCCCCTCTCCGAGTTCGACGGCGATGCGCCGCAGCTTGTTGTTGTGGCGGCGCCACCGGACGTAACGGCCGACGTCGTCGAGCGCGCCTTGCGCGACTACCCGGCCGCCATCGTCGTTGACATCGCCAGTGTCAAGGCGCACATCCTCACAGACCTGCGCGGCAGGAACGTGGATCTTTCGCGTTACGTTGGCAGCCACCCGATGGCCGGACGGGAGAAGTCGGGTCCGGTGGCGGCACGCGGTGAGCTATTCACCTCGATGCCGTGGGTTGTGTGCCCGTCGGAGGAGACAAGTCTGGACGCGCTGCAGGCTGCCCGTTCGCTGGCCGGTGACCTCGGCGCCGTCGTATCCCAATTCACGCCGGAGGAACACGACGAGGCCGTTGCGCTGGTGTCCCACTTGCCGCAGGTGATGTCGTCCCTCCTGGCAAGCCGCCTGCAGGACACGCCGCTGCACGCCTTGTCGCTTGCCGGCAACGGGCTGCGGGATACGACGCGTATCGCGGCAAGCGACCCCACACTGTGGGTGCAGATCCTGGGCGGGAACGCGGAAAAAATCGTCACCCAACTTTACGGAGTCCGGGAAGACCTCAACCGTCTCATCGGTACGCTCGAAGCGCCTTTGGCGCCGGGTGCCAGGCTCGATCTTGCCCAACTGATCAGCGAGGGCAACGCGGGGCAGGCGAGGATCCCGGGCAAGCACGGTGGACCGCCGCAGGCTTATTCCTGGCTGACCGTATTGGTGGAGGACCGGCCAGGCCAGATCGCGCGGCTTTTGACGGAGATTGGCGAGATCGGCGTTAATCTGGAGGATCTCCGCCTGGACCATTCCTCTGGCCAGAACGTCGGCATGGTGGAGATCTCCGTTCTGCCTAGCAAGCACGACCTCCTAGTTGAATCCCTGACCGATCGCGGATGGCGGGTACTCCAGTAATGACTCACGACAACTTTGAGCTAAAGGATCTCTTCGGTCCGGAGGAAGTGGTCCGGCCAGGCAAACCGCTGGTGATCGCTATCGACGGTCCGTCCGGATCCGGGAAGTCGAGTATCAGCCGCGAAGTAGCCCAGCGCCTGAAGCTGGCCTACCTGGATACCGGTGCCATGTACCGTGCACTGACGTGGTATTGCCTGGACTCGGGCGTCGACCTGCAGGACAGCGCCGCCGTCGAGCTGGCTGCCGAGCAAATGCCGTTAGACATCAGCACCTCGGCAGCCACGGAATACGTTGCGGTTGGCGGGGTCGACGTGACCCCTGACATCCGTGAGCCCCGGATCTCTTCCTCTGTCAGCGCCGTTGCCACCACCCTTGGTGCTCGCACGGAGCTCATCCGTCGGCAGCGCCGACTGATCGAGCAACACAACCGTCGCATGGTGATCGAGGGCCGCGACATCACCACCGTGGTGGCGCCCCAGGCAGAAGTGCGGATTCTCCTGACCGCCAGCGAGGAAGCCAGGCTCCGTCGTCGTGGCATCCAGTTGGGCGGGTCGCAGAACGCCGAGCAGTTGGCCGTCCAGGTCCTGGAGAGGGACGCCAAGGATTCCACCGTTGTGAACTTCACCAAGGCGGCGGATGGCGTGGTTACCCTCGACTCTTCGGACCTGGACTTCGAACAGACCGTCAAGGCCGCATTAAACATCGTCGGCCGCATCCTTTACGGCGGCTGACCGTGGTCCAAGGCATTACCGCCCCACCGGGTTGGACCATGTTGTGGAGCCGGCCTGTCGGCTGGGTCCTGGACCACCTTGTCTACAGAACCCGCGTGGTTGGCAGGACCAATGTGCCCGCCTCCGGACCCGTCATTTTCGCGGCGAACCACATCAGCTTCCTGGATGGTCCCGTGATGTTCGGTTGTTCACCGCGGCCCATGCACATTTTGGTCAAGAAAGAGATGTTCAGCGGTTTCCTGGGCCGTGTGCTGCGCGCATCCGGCCAGATTCCGGTGGACCGCGCGGGCGATCGTGCGGCGCTGCAGTGCGGCAAGCAATTGCTGGAATCGGGTCGCTGCGTGGGTATCCTGCCGGAAGGTACCCGGGGCAGCGGCAACGCAGGCAGCATAAGCAACGGCGTCGCCTGGCTCGCACTGAACAGCGGTGCCATGGTGGTCCCCGTGGCAGTCCTCGGAACGCGTACCGGCGACGAGCACAAGGACACGATTCCGCGGCCGCGCCGACGGCTCTATGTCAGCTTCGGCCCGCCGATGAAGGTGATCCGCGAACCGGGAGAGCCGGGGCGTGTTTCAATGGACAGGGCCGCGGCCGAGATTCGTCAAGCCCTTGCGGACCACGTCCAGGCGGAAGTCCAGAGGTCCGGGCATCTCCTGCCCCGCGACCCGGAAATCCTGGCCAGCCCCGACGGGCACGGCCCGGAAACCGCGTCGTGGGATGACGATACAGATACCCGCAGCCAATACGAAGCAGCCGGAACTCCGGCAGCCCACCGCTAAGGAAAGTGCAATGAGCGATACGACTCACAAGTCCGGCAAAAGCGTAGCCGGCGACGACGAATACACGCCCACCGGCACTGACCAGGTGGCGGAGAACATCGCCGCCCTGGACGATGAGGAGGCCGAACTTCGTGCAGCCTCCCTCCGTGCGGGCCTTGACGAATATGAGCTGGACGAGGACGACGCCGCTCTCCTCAGCGGTGAGTACACGGACGAGGGGGAGGAAGGTCCCGTTCGCCTGGACCCCGTCCTTGCCATCATTGGCCGCCCCAACGTGGGGAAGTCGACCCTGGTGAACCGCATCCTCGGCCGCAGGGAAGCCGTAGTGGAAGACACCCCTGGCGTCACGCGTGACCGAGTGATGTATTCGGCCCGATGGAACGGACGGAACTTCACCATCGTGGATACCGGCGGTTGGGAGCACGATGCCAGGGGCATCCATGCTCGCGTAGCCGAGCAGGCGGAAATGGCCGTTGAGCGCGCGGACGCCGTGCTCTTTGTGGTCGATTCCGCTGTTGGCGCCACGGCAAGCGATGAAGGCGTCATGAAGATGCTGCGCAAATCCAGGAAGCCAGTCATCCTCGCGGCCAACAAAGTGGACGACTTCGCGCAGGAAGCCGATGCCTCTGTCCTCTGGGGCCTTGGTTTCGGCGAGCCATACCCTGTCTCGGCCCTGCACGGACGCGGGGTCGCGGACCTGCTGGACCACGTGATGGATGTCCTGCCTGAATTCTCCCAGGTGGAGACCATTGACCGTTCCGGCGGGCCGCGCCGCATCGCACTGATCGGCCGCCCAAACGTGGGTAAGTCGTCGCTCTTGAACAAGCTCGCCGGGAGTGAGCGCGTGGTGGTCGACACCCTTGCAGGTACTACCCGTGACCCGGTGGACGAGTTCATTGAACTCGGCGGCCGGTCCTGGCGCTTCGTGGACACGGCAGGCATCCGTCGCAGGCAGCACATGGCGCAGGGCGCCGATTTCTATGCTTCATTGCGGACGCAGGCCGCCCTCGAAAAGGCGGAGGTCGCGGTCGTCCTTTTGGCCGCCGATGAGGTCCTCAGCGAACAGGACGTACGCATCCTGCAACTGGCCATCGAATCGGGACGCGCGCTGGTCCTGGCCTTCAACAAATGGGACTTGCTGGACGAAGAGCGCCGCCGCTACTTGGAGCGCGAAATCGAGCACGACCTGGCTCACGTGGACTGGGCGCCCCGAGTCAACATCTCCGCCAAGACCGGCTGGCATAGGGACCGCCTGGTGCCCGCCCTGGATAAAGCCCTTGAAGGCTGGGATAAGCGCATCCCCACGGGCCGCCTGAATGCTTTCCTCGGCGAGCTGGTGGCCGCCCACCCGCACCCTGTGCGCGGTGGCAAGCAGCCGCGAATCCTTTTCGGCACGCAGGCATCCAGCCGTCCGCCCAAGTTCGTGCTCTTCACCACGGGGTTCCTGGACCCCGGGTACCGCCGCTTCATCACCCGCAGGCTCCGCGAGACGTTTGGCTTCGAGGGCACGCCCATCGAGGTCAGCATGCGTGTGCGCGAAAAGCGTGGGAAGAAGCGCTAAATGCGACGCGCATCACACGGCCTCCAAGAGCTTGTGGCATTGATGGCGCCGAACATCGTGTAAGCTTTTTGAGGTGGTTCGGCCGGACTGCTTGGGGGAGATCCGAGGGTTTACCCGCGGGCGGAGAACGGCAGAACTGACGGGCTGTAGCGCAGCTTGGTAGCGCACTTGACTGGGGGTCAAGGGGTCGCAGGTTCAAATCCTGTCAGCCCGACAGAACAGGTCCTGGTGAGACGGTAGTCTCACCAGGACTTTGTCGTTTCCGGCCAAACGCACCCCGCAGAGCAGAAAGCGTGGCCGCATCTCCCGCGCGGGAGACGAGTATCCTAGAGTCCAAGACGCGGGACGGTATGTGGTCCGTCCGTTCTCGTTGTAGTAATTGGTCTGTCCGACTGGCAACATCCACGAAAAACCAGCAAGTTAACTACGGGGGGTTCATCCGGGGCGCGTGCGAGCGCACCCCAGCCGCACAGAAAGGCCCCGCAGTTCCGTGCCAAGACCAAAGCGCCAAGCCAATCCATTGGTCAGCAAATATCTCAACGCCATCCGACCCACCCAAACCGAAGCCAATAACCTGGGCGAACTTAAGCCGGTAGAACCCGCTGCGCGTCGTGGGGACGGGGCACCCCTTCTGGGGAACGAGCAGGTCTATGTGATGAAGTACGGCACGAAGTACCACACTGTCTGGTGCAAAGTCGTCGCGGAAAAGTGGGAGCACTCGCCCCGTGGCCTGCTGGTGACCTGGCTATCCGATGTCGGAGGCAGGGCCCGGTGCAAGGAGTGTGATCGCCCACCCGTGCCCGCGAAGCCTCCGCTCTCTGCCACAGGGCGTCCTGGGGCAGGGACAAACCAGGTCATTGAAACTCAAGAGCCGACGCCACCGGACGAAGACCTAATCCCCCTGAAAGTCGTGGGCCTGTCCCACGGCATCCTGTTCCTCGCGGCAGGCCCGGAGCATCGCGAAAGGCTGAAGGAGACCGCCATAGAGCCCTCCACTCCGCTGTCAGTGGACGGGCGACGGGACGGCATGGTGGTGCGCCTGGATGCCACAAAGGCTGAGCCGCTGCTGGTGGTTCAAATGGATCCCCGCGCCACGTTTATGGATGTCCCGTACCAAATGCGGCTGCGTCCGCCGCTTCGCAGGTCAGCCACCAAGCCGTACGCCGTGGCCTCCGTGGAGCCGGTCAGCCCCAAATAAGCCCGTCAGCCAGCATTGGATGCTTCCGCAGACAGCGCCGCAAGTGCACGAACCAGCGGTTCCAGTTCGGGCACTTCCTCCGCATCCGCGAGGGACGCGGCGAGCGTCTCGTCATGTACGGGGCGTGCGGTCCGGAAGAGTTTGTCTCCGGCGTCGGTCAGTTCCGTGTAGATTCCGCGGCGGTCGTCCGCGCAGAGCACGCGCCGCAAGAGCGCCCGGTCCTCAAGGCGGTTGACCAGGCGCGTGGTGGCACTGCTTGAGAGGGCGGTTGCCCGGGCGAGCTGCTGCATCCTCATGTGCCAGCCGTCCTGGCGGCTCAGCGCCTCAAGCACTGTGTATTCGACCACTGACAGGTTGACCTCGGCCTGAAGCGCCTTCTCCAACTCCGCCTCGATGCGTCCATGTAGGGCTGCCAGCGTCCGCCAGCCTTGGGCGCGTACTTCCACGGCGTCATCTTTGATGCCCATCCCATTGCTCCTTGATCATCGGCTGATTTGTCGGCCTCAGCGCTTTCGGGCGCATGCACCGCGCCCGTCTTTCAAAACATGACAGATAGTTGCTTGCGCAATTATCTAGCGCATGCAACTATATATACGGCGTCTGCAACTATTATTCTACGGTTCCCAGCGACGCCCATCCACTCGGGGCCGATTTCCCTTCACTGAGGAGCACACCATGCCCGCTGGGTTGATTGCCCTTGCCCTAGGCGGCTTCGGCATCGGACTGACCGAATTCGTCATTATGGGACTCCTTCCCGAAATTGCTTCGGATTTTGCCGTCTCTGAAGCGACCGCTGGCTGGCTCATCTCTGGCTATGCACTGAGCGTTGTGGTCGGAGCCGTCCTTGTCACCGCGGCGGTAACGCGCCTGCCCCGTAAAGTTGTTCTCCTGGCCCTGCTGGTGCTGTTCATCGCAGGCAACTTCCTCTCCGCGATTGCCGACGGCTACCTAGCCATGCTTGCGGGCCGCATCATCGCAGCACTCTGCCACGGTGCGTTCTTCGGCATCGGTTCCGTCGTCGCGTCCTCCATGGTGCCCGCGCACAAGAAGGCCGGCGCAATCGCGATCATGTTCACCGGCCTTACCGCAGCCAATGTCCTGGGCGTCCCGTTCGGTACTTTCCTGGGCCAGAGCCTCGGCTGGCGGTCCACCTTCTGGGCCATCACAGCTATTGGAGTTGCGGCCCTCGCCGGCATCGCGATCCTTATCCCGTCTTCGCCGGCCGAGCCAGGTGCCAGTTTGCGTCGCGAATTCGCCGCCTTCCGCTCAGGCCAGGTGTGGCTTTCAATCGTTGTAACTATCCTCGGATTTGGCGGAATGTTCGGCGCCTTCACCTACATCGCCTTCACTCTGACCGAAGTTGCCGGTTTTGCCTCCAGTACGGTCCCGTGGCTGTTGGTGTTGTTCGGCGCCGGGCTCTTCATCGGTAATGCGGTTGGCGGCCGCGCCGCAGACCGCTCCCTCGACGCCTCCCTGCTGGCCATCCTGGCCGCGCTCGCCGTTGTACTTGTGTTCTTCGCCATGACCGCGGACAACGCCGTGGCTACTGTCGCTTCCCTGATCCTTATGGGTGGGTTTGGCTTCGCGACGGTCCCCGGACTGCAGATGCGCGTCATGAAGTACGCAGCTTCTGCGCCGACCCTGGCCTCAGGCGCAAACATCGGTGCCTTCAACCTGGGCAACGCGCTGGGTGCCTGGATCGGGGGTGCCACCATCAGTGCCGGTTTGGGCTACACATCGCCGATCTGGGCGGGCGCAGCCATCACCGCAGCAGCCGTGGCAGTTATGGCCGCGGCGCGGGCCGCCGCGCGGATGGCCGCGAAGACGGAGCCCCGCGAAGTGAACTACGACGCCGAAGGGCGGCAGGGCGCCGAACGTTCAGCCGCCGCTTCAGTGTCCGACGGCGACCGCCGGGCTGTGGACGCCGCAGCCGGCTAGCAGTCGGCGCGGGATGGGCGGATGGTGCGGGTCGGGCGGATGGTGTGGGTCGGCGTCGTTGCTTTCTGGCCGGAAGGAACTATTTCAGGAACTTGGACGTCCGCCTGTCAGCCAGGGGCTTCCCACCGGTTTGGCAAGTGGGACAGTACTGCATCGAGCTCTCGGAGAAGGACACTTCAAGGACAGTGTCACCGCAGACCGGGCAGGCCTGTCCCGTCCGCCCGTGAACCCGCATTGAAGCCCGCTTGGAGTCCTTCAGCTCCGAGGGTGGTTTCCCGGCGGCCTCGTCCATGGCGTCTTGCAGTATTCCCTTCATGGAGGCAAACAGCGTGTTCACCTCGTCCGGCGTAAGGGTGGCGGCCAAGGCGTAAGGCGAAAGCTTGGCTTTGTGCAGGATTTCATCGCTATACGCATTTCCTATGCCCGCGATGATTTTCTGGTCGCGCAAAAGCCCCTTGATTTGTTGCCGACGGCCCAGGAGTTGGCGGAAAGCCGTGATGTCGAATTCTTCCTCGAGGGGCTCTGGCCCCAGGGACGCAACCGCGGCGACTTCTGAAAGTTCACGGACCACATAAACTGCCACCCGCTTGAAGGATCCCATTTCCGTGATGTCGAATCCGAATTCGCCGTTGTCCTTTCTGAAACCAAATCTTGCCTCTATGAATACTTTGCTGGCCTTGAGCTTGGTTTGGGGGAGCGTGTCGTGGAATTGCACCCAGCCACCCTTGGCCAGATGGAACAGTAAATGGATTCGCTCGTTGCCGTCCGCTTGCCCAGCCGTACCAGGGGCCGTGGTGATGATGATGAACTTTCCCCGGCGCCACACGGATTCCACCACACGTCCAATCAACGAAGTGTAGGGAGGGTCAGCGGTTTTCAAGACGAAGAATCCGCCGAACTGCAGTTTGGTGACCTCCGCACCTGCCAGACGCTCGGCCAGGAAGGAGGCGAGAGCGGAAACTTCAGGCATTTCAGGCATGGCCGGACTCCTTCGGCTGCTTCAGCGGCCGAGGCTCGGCGCCCTTCCGGCCGTACATAGGCCCCATCATTCCAGACACCGTGTGGCGATGGGTGAGTATGCCTATACTTTCAGCGGTGGCCGGATGACCGGGCCGCCGAGTGGTCCCGGACCGTACCGTTGAAAGGCGAACGATGAGCAACATTCCCGAAGACCTGTCCTACACTGCCGAGCACGAATGGGTGACAGCCCCAAACTCCGACGGTGTGGTCCGGGTGGGCATCACCGACTTTGCCCAGGACGCCCTCGGCGACGTCGTGTACGCGCAGATGCCTGAAGTCGGAACCACCATCAAGGGCAACGACGTGGTTGGCGAGGTCGAGTCCACCAAGAGCGTCAGCGACATTTACGCTCCCGTCAGCGGCGAAGTTGTGGCCCGCAACGAGGCGTTGGACACGGACCCGTCCCTCATCAACTCTGACCCGTACGGTGACGGATGGCTCATCGAGGTCCGGTTGGCAGAGGCCGACGCCATTGAATCCCTGCTCAGTGCATCCGAGTACGAACAGCAGGTAGGCTAAAACATAACCGGCCCGCCGGGCCTGACTTCCTTTTAACGAGGACGGGATCGGCGGGCCAGGAACAGGTGTGCGGCCCGGGCGATCCGGGCGTAGTGGAACCGCGGCAGGGGACAGCCGCGGGGGATGAGGAGGATTCCATGGGTGGCGAATTGAACCAAGCCGGCGGGCAGGGCGCGGTTGAACAGCCGGCGTCGGAGACAACCTCGATCCATCTCACGCCGATCCGCGACGAACCCAGCATTCCCCCGAAGTTGGCGCCGGAGGAGCGCGCTGCCGTTGAGGCACTGCCACCGGGATCTGCCTTGCTGATCGCGCACAGCGGCCCCAACGCCGGCGCACGGTTCCTGCTCGACTCGGACACCACCACGGCCGGCCGGCACCCTGATGCTGACATTTTCCTGGACGACGTCACCGTTTCCCGCAAGCACGTGGAGTTCCGCCGCACCCGTGCCGGTTTCGAGATAGTGGACACCGGAAGCCTCAACGGCACATATGTCAATCAGGACCGGGTGGACAGCGTGCAGCTCAAGAGCGGCAATGAAGTGCAGATCGGCAAGTTCCGGTTGACCTACTACCTGAGCCCCGCCCGCTCCACGGGTCAGGGCTGATATCGGGGTAGTTGCCTGTGGCAATGGCCCAGCCTGAACGACGCGGACCGCTGGTCCTCAACATCGGGGAAGTCCTCGCGCAGCTGAGCGATGATTTCCCTACGATGACTGCGTCAAAAATACGCTTCCTCGAAGAAAAGGGGCTCATCAACCCCAAGCGCACGCCCGCGGGCTACCGCCAGTACTCGGACAGCGACGTTGAACGGCTCCGCTTTGTCCTGGCCCTGCAACGCGACCAGTACCTGCCTCTCAAGGTCATCAAGGACTACCTTGACGCCATCGACCGGGGCGAGAGGCCGGATAACTTGCCGCCCGGCGTGACCGTCTCACCGCGAATTGTTTCCGACGAGCTCGCTGCCGAGCTCAAGGGGCGGGCGCGGGCGTTGACCGAGGAGCAGCTCCGGACGGAATCCGGTGCCAGCGTTCCTTTGCTACGGTCATTGCTTGACTTTGGCCTCATCAGCCACGTAAACGGCCAATTCGATGAGCACGCCCTCCAAGTGGCACGCGCGTGTGTGCAGCTCGAAGGCCACGGCCTCGAACCGCGCCACCTCCGGCCATTCCAGGCGGCGGCCGACAGGGAATTCGGACTGGTTGAACGCGCGGTGGCACCCCTGACTTCCCGTCGGGATGCTGCCTCCCAGGCCCGGGCTGCTGAAGCCGCTCGGGAAATCAGCGACCTGTGCCTTAGCCTGCATCGGGCCCTTGTCCAAGACCGTATCTCCCGGATGGAATCCTCGTGATTGAAGTAGAGATCGTCGGAGTGCGGATTGAGCTTCCCTCCAACCAGCCGCTCGTTCTCCTCAAGGAAATGCACGGTGACCGCCACGTGCCCATCTGGATCGGCACGCCGGAGGCCAGCGCCATTGCGCTGGCCCAGCAGGGCGTTGTTCCACCGCGCCCCATGACGCACGACCTCCTCATAGACGTCGTGGAAGCCCTCGGCCACGCCATTATCAGCGTCAACATCGTGGCCGTTGAGGACAACATTTTCTACGGCCAGCTCCAGTTCGACGACGGCACGGTAGTCAGTTCACGGGCTTCGGATGCGCTTGCCTTGGCACTGCGGGCGAAATGCCGGATCTGGTGCGCGGACGCGGTGATGGAGGAGGCTGGCGTTCGCATCACCGAGCATGACGAGAGCGAGGAAGCCGAGCCTCCCGTTGTGGACGAAGAGCGGGAAATGCGCCGCTTCCGTGAATTCCTGGACGACGTGGAGCCCGAAGACTTCGAAGGCTGAAGCCCCAAAGGTTAAACCTCAGGCTGAATGTTTCGACACGCCGCGAAAATCGTCCGCACATCTTTGACCTCGGGGCCTGCCGCGCCTAACGTCGAAGGTATCAAGTTCCCATTGCACGCAACAGCCGCGCAAGTCACACTGGAAGGTGCGGACGCCGCTGAAATTACACGACTGGATTTTGTCGTGTGGGCTGGTGCCTGCAGTTCCCCAGGGGAACTTCTGACAAGGAGGGTTCACGTGAGTCCGAAAGGCGAAGCAGGCGAGCTAAAGCAGGCCTCGACAGCAGGCGTTGCAATGCCCGCAAGCGGTGCCCAGGGCCTTCTCTTTACGGAGGACCTCCCCGTTTTGGATGAAGATGCCGGGTATCGCGGTCCCACGGCATGCAAAGCGGCAGGCATCACGTACCGCCAATTGGATTACTGGGCCCGCACAGGGCTGGTTGAGCCCGCAGTCCGGGGCGCCGCAGGTTCAGGCTCCCAGCGCCTGTACAGCTTCCGCGACATCCTGGTCCTGAAGGTCGTGAAGCGCCTTCTTGACACTGGCGTTTCCCTGCAGCAGATCCGCACGGCAGTGGAACACCTCCGTGAACGCGGGGTAGAGGACCTGGCCCAGATCACCCTCATGAGCGATGGGGCGAGCGTCTATGAATGCACGTCGGCGGACGAGGTCATCGACCTTGTGCAGGGCGGCCAGGGCGTTTTCGGTATCGCCGTTGGACGGGTTTGGCGCGAAGTGGAAGGCAGCCTCGCGGAGCTTCCCAGCGAGCACGCCGCCGAACAGGTCTTTCCCGACGACGAACTGAGCAAGCGCCGCGCCCGCCGTACTGGATAGCCCCGACGTACTGAATAACCTAGACACGCAGGAAGGCCGCCTCCCATGGGAGGCGGCCTTCCTGCGTGATGGGCGTGCCTAGCGAATACGCCGTTCGCGCATTGCCGTTGACGGCCCCGTGAGGTTATTCAGGAGGGTATCGAACAATCGGGCAGCATTCTTCGCGGAATCGCCCGGCCAGTGGTGGACGGCGTGGGCGGCACCCTGAATCTGTTGCCAGTTCGCTTGTTCGGGGATGTGGGGGCTCAAGAGCAGCTCGCCGAACATCGTCTGCATTTCAGAGAGGCGGAATGTGTGTTCGGCTGATCCGCTGCGGACGCGATTCGCGACGATGCCGGCGGGTGAAAGGTTAGGAGCGAATTCCTGGCGGAAGAGCTGGATAGCGCGGAGAGTGCGTTCTGTTCCTGCCACGGAGAACAGGCCGGGCTCGGCAACTAGCACCACGCTGTCGCTGGCGCCCCACGCCATGCGGGTGAGTCCATTCAACGACGGCGGGCAGTCGACCAGCACAAGGTCATAGTGGTCTGTGCCGGCAAGGACGCCTGCAAGACGGCGCAGGTCCCGCTTGCCAAGGTCCGGGCGGTCATAGATGCCGGTGAACGCGGAACCGGCGGCTACATCGAGGACTGCAGGTCCGTGGCCATTGCCGGTTACCCGCTCAACCCAGCCGCTTGGGACAACGTTCTCTGCCAGGCGTGCACGGCGGGGAGACCGGAGCATGCGTCCGATGTCGAGGTGATCGCCCGGCTGTACTCCTAGGGCGGTAGTGGCATCGGCATGTGGATCCAAATCGACGACAAGGGTCGGAATACCTGCTGCAAGGGCCGCCGAAGCCAGGCCTGTGGTTACGGATGTCTTGCCGACGCCGCCTTTAAGGCTGCTGATGCTGACTACTTGCACTTGATAACCCAAAACCTAACGCCCGGTTGCCGTGATGCGGTTTTCATTCCAGCCGCCGCCGGAATGCGGTGCCTTCCGAGACCCCTCAACATCATATGTGAGTCGGGGTTCAAAGCCCGTTCCGGCGCGGCTGCTATGCCCATGTCCGGGCAGGCGCGCCCTGAATGTTGCCACGTACACTGGACATGACGCCCTGTGCTGTGATGGTTGCCACAAAGATTTGTGTTTGATGCTAGCTGTCTTACACACTGTGACCACCTACCGATACACCCGCAATGATGCAGGAGAAGTATGTTTTCCAAGATTCTGGTGGCCAACCGCGGTGAAATCGCGATCCGGGCCTTCCGCGCCGGCTACGAGCTGGGCGCTAAGACCGTTGCGGTGTTCCCTCATGAGGACCGCAACTCGATCCACCGCCAGAAAGCCGATGAGGCGTACCTGATCGGCGAAGAGGGCCACCCCGTCCGTGCCTACCTGGATGTGGATGAGATTATCCGCGTCGCCAAGGAGGCCGGAGCGGACGCGATCTACCCGGGTTACGGATTCCTGTCCGAGAACCCGGACCTCGCCCAGGCCGCCAAGGAAGCGGGCATTACGTTCGTTGGGCCACCCGCAGAGGTGCTGACCCTGGCCGGAAACAAGGTTTCCGCGCTGGAGGCCGCGCGCCGTGCCGGTGTCCCAGTCCTGAAGTCCAGCGCACCGTCCAAGGATCTGGACGAGCTGATTGCAGCGGCGGATGGAATTGGCTTCCCCATTTTTGCGAAGGCGGTTGCCGGTGGCGGCGGCCGCGGAATGCGGCGGGTGGAAACCCGGGAAGCTCTTCCGGAGGCGCTCAAGTCCGCCATGCGCGAAGCTGACGCCGCCTTCGGCGACCCGACGATGTTCCTGGAGCAGGCCGTACTCCGGCCGCGACACATCGAGGTCCAGATCTTGGCCGACGCCGAGGGCAATGTCATCCACCTGTTTGAGCGCGACTGCTCGCTGCAGCGCCGCCACCAGAAAGTCATCGAGATCGCGCCGGCTCCCCAGCTGGATGATTCGATCCGCCAGGCTCTGTACCGCGACGCCGTGGCGTTCGCGAAGGCCCTCAAGTACGTCAACGCCGGCACCGTCGAATTCCTCGTCGACACTGCGGGTGAGCGCGCCGGCCAGCACGTGTTCATCGAGATGAACCCCCGCATCCAGGTGGAGCACACCGTGACGGAGGAAATCACGGATGTTGACCTGGTCCAAGCACAGATGCGCATCGCGTCAGGGGAGACCCTGGCTGACCTTGGCCTGAGCCAGGAGAGCATCTCCATCAAGGGTGCTGCCCTGCAGTGCCGCATTACCACCGAAGACCCCGCCAACGGCTTCCGGCCCGACGTCGGAAAGATCACCGGCTACCGCTCCGCCGGCGGCGCGGGCGTCCGGCTCGACGGCGGTACGGTGTACTCGGGTGCGGAGATCAGCCCCCACTTCGACTCCATGCTGGTCAAGCTAACCTGTCGCGGCCGGGACTACCCCGCAGCAGTCGCCCGTGCGCGCCGCGCACTCGCGGAATTCCGTATCCGCGGTGTCTCCACCAACATCCCGTTCCTGCAGGCAGTCCTCGACGACAAGGACTTCGTGGCCGGAAACGTCGCCACCTCATTCATCGATGAGCGGCCCGAACTGCTCAAGGCCAGGGTTTCTGCCGACCGTGGCACCAAGCTCCTCACTTGGCTTGCCGACGTCACGGTGAACAAGCCCAACGGCGACCTCAAAGTCGCGTCAGACCCGGCGTCGAAACTGCCCAAGGTGACCGGTACGGCTCCGGCCGGATCCCGGCAGCGTCTCCTGGAACTTGGCCCGGAAGGCTTCGCGAAGGCCCTGCGGGACCAGAACGCCCTCGCAGTGACGGATACGACTTTCCGCGACGCCCACCAGTCGCTGCTCGCCACCCGCGTCCGCACCCGGGACCTCGTGGCCGCCGCACCCCCTGTCTCCACCCTGCTTCCGCAACTGCTCTCAGTCGAGGCGTGGGGTGGTGCCACCTACGACGTGGCCCTGCGCTTCCTTGGCGAAGACCCGTGGGACCGCCTGGCTGCCCTTCGCAAGGCCATGCCGAACATCTGTATCCAGATGCTGCTCCGCGGACGCAACACGGTGGGCTACACGCCCTACCCGGAGGAAGTCACCGAGGCCTTCATCAATGAGGCCGCAGCCACGGGGATTGACATCTTCCGCATCTTCGATGCGCTCAACGACGTCAACCAGATGGCTCCGGCCATCCGCGCCGTCCGGGCGACCGGCACCGCGGTGGCAGAGGTGGCCCTGTGCTACACCGGCGACCTTCTCGACCCGAACGAGACGCTGTACACGCTTGACTACTACCTGGACTTGGCCCAGAAGATCGTCGACGCCGGGGCCCACATCCTGGCCATCAAGGACATGGCCGGCCTGCTGCGGCCTGCAGCTGCCGCCAAGCTTGTGTCCGCGCTGCGTGAGCGCTTCGACCTCCCCGTCCACCTGCACACCCACGACACTGCCGGTGGGCAGCTGGCTACGCTGCTTGCCGCCGTGGAAGCAGGGGTCGACGCCGTTGACGTCGCCTCCGCCTCGCTGGCCGGCACCACTAGCCAGCCCGCAGCGTCCGCGCTCGTGGCGGCCCTGGCCCACACACCGCGGGACACCGGCCTGAGCCTGGCCAATGTCAGCGCCCTTGAGCCGTACTGGGAGGCCGTGCGACGCGTCTACGCACCGTTTGAGTCGGGTCTCCCGGGTCCGACAGGCCGCGTCTACCAGCACGAGATCCCCGGCGGCCAGCTGTCCAACCTGCGTCAGCAGGCCATCGCGCTGGGCCTGGGCGAACGCTTTGAAGCCATCGAGGACATGTACACCGCTGCGGACCGGATCCTGGGTCGCCTTGTGAAGGTGACGCCGTCGTCCAAGGTGGTCGGTGACCTTGCCCTGCACCTCGTGGGCCTCAACGCCGACCCGGCGGACTTCAACGAGAACCCGCAGAACTACGACATCCCGGACTCGGTCATCGGATTCCTGTCCGGCGAACTCGGTGACCCGCCCGGAGGCTGGCCCGAGCCGTTCCGAAGCAAAGCCCTTCAGGGCCGGAGCATCAAGGTCCGCGACGCAGAACTGTCGGCCGAGGATTCCACAGCGCTCACGGGCGACTCCAAGACCCGGCGCCACACCCTCAACCGCCTGCTCTTCCCTGGTCCGACGAAGGACTACCAGAAGAGCGTGGAGACGTACGGCAACCTGTCCGTCTTGGACACCCGTGACTACCTCTACGGTTTCCAGCGCGGACAGGAGCATGTGTTCACCCTGGAGAAGGGTGTTCGGCTCATCGCGTCCCTCGAGGCTATCTCCGAGCCTGACGAGAAGGGCATGCGCACGGTCATGTGCACGCTCAACGGCCAGTCACGCCCTGTTGTGGTCCGCGACCGTTCAGTGGTCAGCAACGTCAAGACCGCAGAGAAGGCTGACCCCGGCCAGCCCGGCCATGTGGCAGCTCCGTTTGCCGGCGCTGTTACTGTGACCGTCAAGGCCGGCGACAAGGTCAACGCAGGTGACACGGTGGCAACCATCGAAGCCATGAAGATGGAAGCTTCCATCACCACCCCGGTGGCCGGTACCGTGACGCGCCTGGCGATCTCCGCCGTCGAGCAGGTCCAGGGTGGCGACCTGCTGATCGTCGTCGAGTAACTTCACAACCCAGCACAAGGCAGCGGGCCCCGGGCGTAACGCCCGGGGCCCGCTGCCTTGCCATCATGCGAATCGCTTGGAAGTCCGCCGCTCCTGGAGAGGCCTAGGAAGGCTTCGGAGCGGCGTACATCTCCTCGATGACGTTCTCGAAGTCCTTCATAACCTGTGCCCGTTTGACCTTCATGGAAGGGGTCAGATGGCCCGACGCCTCCGTGAAGTCGGATGGCACAATCCGGAATGCCTTGATGGCCTCGGCCTGGGAGACCGACTGGTTGGCCTTGGTGATGAGCTCCTGGACTGCTGCCTTGACGGTCGCGTTGTTCTTGGCATCCTCCAGCGTGGTGCCGGACGGAAGGCCATGCCGCTCCAGCCAACCCGGCAGCGCCTCCTGGTCCAAGGTCACCAGCGCCCCGACGAACGGTCGGTTATCACCAACCACCAGCACTTGAGAGACCAAAGCGTCTGCCCGGATCTGGTCCTCAAGCTGCGCGGGGACCACGTTCTTGCCGCCAGCGGTGACGATGATTTCTTTCTTGCGCCCGGTGATCTTGAGGAAGCCCTGCGAATCCAGTTCACCGATGTCACCCGTCCGGAACCAGCCGTCGTCGAACGTTTCGGCGGCGAGGTCATCGCGCTTGTAGTAGCCGCGCATAACGCAGACGCCCTTGACCAGTACCTCGCCGTCATCGGCGATTCTTACCGCGTTGCCGGGGAGTGGCGAGCCGACCGTGCCGATCTTGATGAGCGACGGCGTGTTAACCGACACGGGCGCCGTTGTTTCCGTGAGGCCGTAGCCTTCCAGGATCTGCAGGCCGATGCCTTGGAAGAAGTGGCCGAGTCGCTCGCCTAGCGGACCGCCGCCGGACACCGCGTGTGCCACATGGCCACCCATGGCGTGGCGCAGCTTGCCGTAGACAAGGCGGTCGAACAGCGCATGCCGAAGCCTCAGGCCCAGTCCCACCGAACCAGCCTGCCGCGCCTTGGAGTAGGCAATGGCGGTGTCCACCGCCCTGTGGAAGATGGGGCCCTTTCCGCCGTCCTCCGCTTTGGTCAGGGCCGAATTATAGACCTTTTCGAACACACGCGGCACCGCAAGGATGAAGGTTGGCTGGAAGCTTTGCAGGTCTGAAAGCAGGTTCTTGATGTCCGGAGTGTGGGCCACCTGAGTCCCCGCTGCTACGGCAAGCACCGAAATGAACCGTGCAAAGACGTGGGCCAACGGAAGGAACATAATGGTGCGCGCGTTCTCATTGACGATCATTCCCAGGGCGGCGAGTGCGTTCTCCGAGAGTTCGACGAAGTTGCCGTGGGTCAGCTCGCATCCCTTGGGGCGCCCAGTAGTGCCTGAGGTGTAGATGATGGTGGCCAGGTCGTCGAGCTTTGCTTTGCTGCGCCGTTCCTCAAGCTCCTCGTCACTGACCCCGCTGCCTGCCGAGCGCAGGGCTTCGAGGCCCGCGCCTTCCAATTGCCAGACGTTGAGGACGCCGAGGCCCTGGGCTGCGACGGCCTGCCTGATGATGTCCTCGTGATGTGCGGCCTCGCCGAAGGCAGCCACGGCTCCGGAGTCACCGAGGTTCCAGGCAACTTGCGACGGTGAAGACGTTTCGTAGATTGGCACGGAGACCCCGCCGGCGAACCAGATCGCAAAATCCACGAGCGACCATTCGTACCGTGTCCTGGACATGATGCCTACCCGATCGCCCGGGCCAATGCCGCTCGCGATGAGCCCCTTGGCCAGGTCCCTGACATCGGCCAGGAAGTCCACAGCCCGGATATGCTGCCATTGCCCGGCGGAGTTCAGCCGGGAGAAGAGAACCGGGTTGCTGGGCTTTGCTGCCTGGCGGAGCACAAGGTCCGTGATGTTGGTTTCGGGGGCCACACTGACGAGGGGCGGAACAGCAAATTCACGCACGATAGCTCCTTTGATATCCACAGACCATAACGGGGCTGCTCTAACTCTAGTACGCCGTCTGATCAAGCTGTGTCCTATTTCACCTACTGGCCAGTAACTTTAGGTGGTATGGGACCCGGGCGCCACTTGTGTCGAAACTGCCAATCGGTATCCCGGGTCCCGGAGGTGCCGGCATTGCCGCCCTAGGATGGATTCCATGCACGCAGAACGATCCCGCAGGAACCCGCACTCCGCCCGAGTGGCCGCGCGCCGCCAGGATGCCTGGGCCGGGTCGTCAACAAGGGCCATCCGCTCCGCAGCCGTGCACGGCAAGGTGGGACGCGGAGCCCGCGCGGAGTCCGGGCTCGCCATCGGAATCGATATCGGCGGCACCAAGGTGGCGGCCGGCGTGGTGGACCGCTCCGGGGCAGTGATTCGGGAGGCCCGGCGGCTGACCCCCGGCACGGACCCCCGGGCCGTGGAGCAGGTCATTGTGGAACTCGTCGATGAGCTCAGTTCAGACCACGCCATCGGCTCGGTTGGCATCGGTGCTGCCGGGTGGATGGACCTCGACGGCGGCACTGTGCTGTTCAGCCCGCACCTCGCCTGGCGTAATGAGCCCCTCCGGGAGAACCTGGAGCGCCTGCTCCGTCGCCCGGTACTGCTGGCCAACGACGCCGATGCGGCCGCTTGGGCGGAATGGCGCTTTGGTGCGGGCCAGGGTGAGGACCGGCTGGTTTGCATCACGCTCGGAACGGGGATCGGCGGCGCCATGGTCATCGACGGGCGTGTGGAACGCGGACGGTGGGGTGTGGCGGGGGAGTTTGGCCACCAGATCATCGTTCCCGGCGGGCACCGCTGCGAATGCGGAAACCGTGGCTGCTGGGAACAGTACGCCTCGGGGAATGCGCTTGGCCGTGAAGCCAGGGAACTCGCGCGGGCCAATTCCCCGGTTGCACAGGAACTCCTGAGGGCGGCCAACGGCAACCCGGACACGATCTCAGGCATTACCGTCACGGAACTCGCCAGGGCGGGCGACGCGGCCTCCCGAGAGTTGCTGGAAGACGTGGGGGAATGGCTGGGCCTTGGCCTGGCGAACCTTGCTGCGGCCCTGGACCCGGGGAAGTTCGTTATTGGCGGTGGACTGTGCGACGCCGGCGAATTGCTTGTGGCTCCCGCACGCAGGGCATTCGCCAGAAACCTCACAGGTCGTGGCTTCCGACCCCCGGCAACTATTGCCTTGGCAGCACTCGGTCCCCGCGCCGGGCTGATTGGCGCCGCCGACCTCTCCAGGGTTGCTGCCTCACGTTGATGCCTTAGACGCGGGCGCCGTCGTCGTTGTCGTCTTTCTCCTGCGGAAGGCGCATGATCAGGAAGATGACGGACGCCGCGAAGGCTGCCACGATGCCCAGGATCGCTGCCAGCGGAGCCGAGCGCCAGAACATCGCAGACAGCAGTAAAGCGATTGGTCCACCAACCGCGCCAAGCCAGGCGAGGACTACAAGCGGCTCCACACCCTCGAGGCTGGGAGGTTCTTCGGGCACAAAGCCCTCATCGTCGTCGGCCTCGTAGTCACGAGGGCCGGGCTCGGCCATACCACTCGGTTCAGGCTCGGGCGGTTCTGCCGGCAGGCGGCGGGACAGGCCCAGGGGATCGAAGTCCTGGAAGGAAACGCCGGAAGACGGCGGGGAGGCCGATCCACTGTCAACCTCCGGAATGACAGCCCGGCCGGGCAAGGTGGGCTCGTCGGGCGAGCCAACGGAACTTGAGTCTGTGGCCTCCAACCGTGCAACGAGGTCGAGCCACACCGCATCTTCGTCCCGGTTGGCGCTCTGGTCGGCTGAGTTTGAGTCAGGCCTGTTCATTGAAGGCGTCCTTCGCGGCAGCACCGCTTCCGGCAGCTGTGCCTGCCACTTGGTCCGCAATGCGGCGGATGAAGTCAACCGAGCCGCGGAAGATCTCAGGAGCGTCGTTGTCCAGTGTGGCTACGTGGTAGCTGTTGTGCAGCAGGCTCACCTCTAACGGTGCATTGGTGAGCCGTTTGCGCAGCAGGTCCATGCTTGCGTCCGACATGACGTGGTCAGTGGTGGAACGGAACACGCGGACCGGCGCGGAGATACGCGGCAACAGCTTGAGTGTGTCCTTGTAGAGCTTCTTGAGCTCGTGGGCCGCCGCGACGGGTGTGCGGGCGTAGGCACCCTCGTCCTGGTCGGGCTTGAGGATGTCGTTGGCTATGCCCGGCGTTGTCTTGAGGACGTATTTGAGCGCGCCCACTATGGCTACCCGGGGATCATCGATGTTGAGGCCGGGGTTCACGATGATCGTTCCGGCAACCGGCCGTGTGGCTGCGATACGGAGGGCCAGGGTAGCTCCCATTGACAGGCCCGCCGCGAAGACCAGGTCACTTTCGGCCGCCAGTTCCCGGTATGCGTCGTCGACGGCGGTGTGCCACTCCTGCCAGCGTCGCGTTGCCATGTCCTGCCAGGTGGTTCCGTGGCCCGGCAGAAGTGGCACGCGCACGGCGAAGCCCTCCGCCGCCAAGGCCTCGGCCCAGGGCCGGACGCCGTGTGGGCTTCCGGTGAACCCATGGGACAGAACGACGCCGATCCGCGGGCCGGCGCCAGTATGAGGACTGGTGAAGGGGGTGTGGTCTGGTTGTGGGCTCATGATGACTCCGAGGGTACCGGGTAGGCGGCATGGCGGAGGAAAAAGTCCGTGGACTGGTCGAAGATGACCGGTGCGTCAATATCGAGCGTCGCGACGTGCCCGCTATGCGGAAGCGGGACAATCTGCAGCTCCCGGGAGCGGATGTGACGCTTGATGAGGCCCACGCTGTTCGGCGGTACAACGGCGTCTACTGCTGATACGAAGATGACGGCCGGCGCCGTGATGCCGGGCAGGGAGCGGCGGGTGGACTGGAAGAGTTTTCGGAGTTCGTGGACAGCCGCCAGCGGTGTGCGCGAATAGTCGCCGTCGTCAGTTGCTTCCGCCGTTGGTTCATCTTCAACAATGGGATCCGTAGTCGGCATCACGTACTTGAGCATGGAGACGAAGCGGACCCGTCGGTCGTAGAAGGTTAGGCCGGGATTCACGAGTGCCAGGCCAGCCACCGGATGCCGTGCAGCGAGCCTCATGGCTATGGCACCGCCCATTGACAGGCCCGCGACGAACGTCGATTCGGTGCGCCCGGCGAGTGCGAGGTATGAGCGCTCGAAACAGCCATACCATTCCTTCCAGCCGCTTTTGGCCAGTTGCCGCCAGTCAGTCCCATGGCCCGGTAACAGAGGAACCTCAACGGCGAAGCCTAGCTTGGACAGGTGCTCCGCCCACGGCAGGACGCTCAAGGGACTGCCGGTAAAGCCATGGCAAATCGCGACTCCAAAAGCAGCCCTGGACCCGTGGCCGGCATACGAGAATGCGGCAGGGGACCCTTGGGTGCTGCTTTCAGTCATGTGTCCATCGTGTCACTGTTCCGGGCAATTCTCACTAGAGTAGGGTTGCAGTGCAACGCCGCAGAGGACTGCCGGGCACGCCGCGGGCCACCGGCCGGACAAAGGACAAACGTGTTCTATTGGGTGATGAAGCGGATCTTCCTGGGACCGATCCTCAAACTGCTGTTCCGGCCCTGGGTGAAGGGACTAGACAACGTCCCCGAGCACGGAGCGGCAATCCTGGCCTCCAACCATTTGTCGTTCTCCGACTCGATATTCCTTCCCCTGATGGTTTCCCGGCCAGTGATATTCCTTGCCAAGTCCGAGTACTTCACGGGAACCGGTCTCAAAGGGCGGCTCACCGCCTTGTTCTTCAGATTGACCAACCAGCTTCCAATGGACCGCTCAGGCGGCGCCGCTTCCGAAGTGTCGTTGAAAGCAGGGATGGCGGTCCTCCAGTCGGGAGGTCTTCTGGGGATCTACCCGGAGGGTACCCGGAGCCCCGATGCCAGGCTGTACCGGGGAAAAGTGGGAGTCGCAAAGCTTGCCTTGCAGACCGGAGTGCCCGTGGTGCCTGTGGCGATGATCGGGACTGACAAGGTGCAACCCATTGGCAAGCGTGTGCCCAACATTCGACGCATCGGAGTGATCTTTGGTCCGCCGCTGGATTTCGGCCGCTACCAGGGCATGGAGGAAGATCGGGCGATCCAACGTTCCGTGACCGACGAGATCATGTACGAATTGATGCGACTTTCCGGCCAGGAATATGTGGACGAGTACGCTTCCGTGGTCAAGCAGCGGCTGGCCGGAAAGCCTCCTGAGCCAGAGGAGAATTCCTAGGCCCCTCCAGACTGTGACGCCTCCCAGAGGCGCCATGAAGCCCGTGTGCCGGAAACCCTCCGCGGGCTACTACTCTTGTAGGGTGACTGAGCTATCCTCGAAACCCGCTCCCTCTGTTGCCAGTTTGCTGACCAGCACCGCCCAGAGCGGCGCAGCTAACTATCCAGGCCTCGATGACTGGCGCGAACTGCCTATCTCGCAGCAGCCAACGTGGTCTGACCGGGAGGTCTTTGAGGCCTCAGTACGCGAGCTTTCCATCCTCCCTCCGCTGGTGTTCGCCGGTGAGGTGGACATACTTCGCGGGCGGCTCGCCGCGGCCGCCCAGGGCAAGGCTTTCGTCCTGCAGGGTGGTGACTGCGCTGAGACCTTCGAGGCCGCCACTGCGGACAGAATCAGCGCACGGGTTAAAACCATCCTGCAGATGGCAGTGGTGCTGACTTACGGTGCCGCAATGCCTGTGATCAAGATGGGTCGGATGGCCGGCCAGTTTGCCAAGCCGAGGTCGTCCAATGACGAAACGCGCGACGGGGTGACGCTGCCTGCCTACCGCGGGGACATCGTCAATGGCTATGACTTCACGCCTGAATCCCGCGCGCACGACGCTGGCCGCATGCTGAAGGCCTACCACACCTCGGCCGCGACGCTGAACCTGATCCGGGCTTTTACCCAGGGAGGCTTCGCAGACCTTCGCCTCGTTCACACGTGGAATAAGGGCTTCACGGAGAACCCCGCCCACGCACGGTACGAGTCCCTGGCCCGGGACATCGATCGCGCCATCAAATTCATGGACTCGTGCGGCGCGGACTTCGAGGCACTTAAGCGTGTTGAATTTTTCGCCAGCCACGAGGCGCTTCTCCTGGACTACGAGCGGGCCCTGACCCGGATCGACTCACGCACCGGCCTGCCGTACGACACGTCGGCCCACTTCCTGTGGATCGGTGAGCGGACCCGCGAATTGGACCACGCACACGTTGATTTCCTGTCCCGCGTCCGCAACCCGATCGGTGTAAAGCTCGGTCCTACCACCACTGGAGATGACGCGCTTCGCCTCATCGACAAACTGGACCCGAACCGCGAGGCCGGCCGGCTGACCTTCATCACTCGAATGGGTGCCAAGAATATTCGTGAGAAGCTTCCCGCTGTCGTGGAGAAGGTCACCGCCTCAGGCGCCCAGGTTCTCTGGGTTACGGATCCCATGCACGGCAACACCGTGACGTCCCCCAACGGCTACAAGACCCGCAGATTTGATGATGTCATTGACGAAGTCCGGGGCTTCTTTGAAGTTCACCACAACCTCGGCACCGTTCCAGGCGGCCTGCACGTCGAGATGACCGGAGACGACGTCGCCGAGTGCCTGGGCGGCTCCGACCCCATCGACCAAGACGCTTTCCTGGACCGCTACGAGTCAGTCTGTGATCCGCGCCTGAACCACATGCAGTCGTTGGAGATGGCATTCCTCGTCGCCGGGGCGCTCACCAAGCGATAGGCCAGCAGGCAATCAAAAGGGAGGCGCAGGGCCGCAGGGCCCTGCGCCTCCCTTTTTGGTGCTGCTCCGTCTTAGACCACTGTCAGGGTGACGATAGAGCCCTCAGGTACCTCTGTATCCACCGGATTTTGGTCGCGTACCGTCCCGAAGAATCCGCCAAGGATGTTGTTGACCTTCACATCGAATCCCAGCTTCTCCAAGGCCCTCCGGGCTTCGCTTGCCTGCTTGCCAATGTAGCTGGGCACTTGGACCATCTTGGGACCCTTGGACACGGTGAGCGTCACCTGCGCGCCGCGGGTCAGCGTTCCATTGGCGGGGGATTGGTTTGCGATGGCACCCTTGGGAATCTTCTTGTCGTTCACGGTTTCCTCGGCGATGACGGGCTTGAGCCCAGCATCCCGGAGTGCCTTGACTGCCTCATCCTGGCTCATCCCGCGGACATCCGGCACGGGGATGGGCTGCGGGCCTTTGGATACCGTAAGGGCCACCGGGGTGCCGCGCCTTGACGGCGTATCCTTGGCAGGATCCTGGGCAATGACAATTCCGGCTGCGGCCTGGTCGTCGTAGCGCTCGGTGATGGTCCCAAGAGCCATGCGAGCCGCGTTCAATGCGGTCTTCGCCTGGTCAAGGGTGATCCCCGTCAGTGTGGGAAGTGGAAAAAGCTGGGGACCTTTGGACACAAACACGGACACGCGCTGGAACTTCCGGATCTCGGCACCGGCCTGCGGCTCTGTGCCCACGGATCGGCCCGCTGCCGTGTCGTCGTCGAAGACGTCCCTCGTGTCGGACTGGAAACCGGCTGTCTGGAGCAAGGCCTGGGCCTCGGCTGCCGTCTTGTTTTTGACATCGGGCACAGTGCCTGGCGATCCGGGCCCCATGCCAAAGAACCAACCGGCTGTGGCGGCCAATATCGCAAGGGCCACAATCACGGCGGTCCAGATGAGCCCGCGACGCCGGGAATCGCCGGTGCGGAGCGACCGCACCGGTGTGGCTGCCGCCCGGGCGCGGTCCTTGGCCGCCTGCTTTTCCAGCCTCTTGGCCTCCCGCTTCCCGGGTGGCCACGCGTCGTCGTCGCCCTCGTCCGGCCATGGCGAGGCGGGAAGGATCGATGCCGGGCCGCTTGGTGGTACCGCGCCGCGTATCGAGCCGGGAGAAGCGGGGAAGACCGCCGTCGGGCTGCTTTTCCCCGAGATGACCTCGGTGGGATGGCTGTACCGACCGATTAATTCGGTGGGACGACCCGCCAGCGGAACGGCCTCTGTTGCTGTTCCCCCGGAAGCGGCGGCCGATGTACCGGCCAAAGCAAGTGCGGCTGCTGTCAACGCTGCGGTGGGAGCCTCGCCCGCTGGCGCTTGGTGGGCGTGTGCCTGTGCTGACCCATTCGGTGCGAGGTCCAGTTGCTCATCGCTGAGGCTAGTGCGGATGTGCCTCAATTCGGACAACAGGGCTGAGCCGTCCACGGGGCGCTGCTCCGGGTCCCTCGCCGTGCACCACTGAACGAGTTCGTCCAGGTCCGTTGCGAGCCCGGGAACTTGGGACGACGGCGGTTCCACCACGCCGTTCACGTGCTGGTACGCGACCTGGATCGGGACTTCTCCCTGGAACGGCTGCTGCCCGGTGAGCAATTCGTAGAGCATGATGCCCGCCGAGTAGATGTCGCTGCGGGCGTCGGCGGCCTGGCCAAGCACGAGTTCCGGCGGCAGGTACGCGACCGTCCCGATCAGGGCGCCAGTGCTGGTGGTCGCAGTGACGGCACGGGCCAGCCCGAAGTCCCCTACCTTGATACGGCCGTCGTCCGCAATCAGGACGTTCTCCGGCTTGACATCCCGGTGGATGAGGCCGGCTGCGTGGGCTGCCGCCAGTCCCTCAATGACGGGGTCAATGAGGGCAAGTGCCAGCCGGGGAGGCAACGCGCCGCGCGTCTGCAGGACATCGCGCAGCGTGTGCCCCTTGATGTACTCCATGACCAGATAGGCGGTATGTCCGTCTTCGCCCTGGTCCAGGACGCCCACCACGTGCGGATGCGAAAGCTTCGCGGCAGCTTTCGCCTCGCGTCCCAGTCGATCCAGGAAACCGGGGTCATTGGCCAAATGCGGATGGAGGACCTTGAGCGCAACGTCGCGTTCCAGCCGCTGGTCCGTCGCGAGGTAAACGGTGGACATGCCGCCGCGGGCAAGGCGGGATCGCACCAGGTAGCGGGCGTCCACAAGGGTCCCGATGAGATGGTCCGTAACGTTTTCCTGCACTATTCGATGGTACTAGGCACAAAACGGGCCCGAATCGATCTGTGATCCGGGCCCGTCGGTAAGTTTCCGAACTTTCTAACTGAAATTCTTCTTGTGGGCCTTTATGGCGGCCACGTACTGCTTGGTGTCCTCGTACATGCCGTGCTTGCTGACGGAGTACTGGCCCTGGTAGTAGCCCGCGATTGCCGTATCTTCGTCCTTGCTGGTGCGCAACAGTGCACGAATGATGGCGACGCCCGCAGTGGCATTGTCATAGGGGTCCAGCAGGTTCAGCTGGCGCCCCACAAGATCTGATGCCCATTCGCCCGACGAGGGGATCACCTGCATGGTGCCGATCGCATTGGCGGGGGAGACCGCGCGTTGGTTGAACCCCGACTCCTGGTAGGCGAACGCGAGGGCGAGGGCAGGGTCCACGCCCATCCTGCGGGCAGTGTCGGCGACGATGCTCTTCATCTGTTCACGGCTGGGAACCGGCGCTGCGTTCAGCAGGGCCTTGTTCTTGTTCGCGGAATCAACAACAGCCTTGGGGTACGTAAAGCCAAGGAAGGAGTCCGGCACCAGGGGTGTAACGCTACCGGCCGGCTGCAGCGAGACGCCGGGAATCGCCAGCTTTTGGCCGGGGTAGATGGTTGTGGTGGCGGACAGCTTGTTCGCCTCCAGGAGAGCGGAAAGCCCGACGCCGTGGCGCGCGGCGATGCCGCCCAGAGTGTCGCCCGCCTTGATGGTGTAGGAACCGGAGTTGGCCAGCGGTGCCGGGGCGGGAGCCGAAACAGGTGCCGCTGACGGTGCCGGCACAGCCAGGACCGGTGCCTGAGCGCCGCCAACCTTGATCTTCTGGCCCGGGTAGATGATGGACTGCATGTTGAGTCCGTTCCATGCCAGAACGTCTTTCAGCGAGACTCCGTGCCGGGCGGCGATAGCGCTCAGCGTGTCGCCGGAGCGGACTACGTAACTTCCTTCGCCACCGGACGGAGCAGGGGAGGGCTGGGGGGCTGGTGCAGGGGTTGCGCTGCCCGTCAGGCGGATTTTTTGGCCAGGATAAATGATCGTGTTGGCCTGCAGGTTGTTCAGCGCCAGCACGTCACCGGTGTTCAGGCCAAACCGCGCGGCAATAGCGCTGATGGTGTCCCCGCGGACGATGGTGTATTCGGCCGGAGCGGACGGGGCGAAGGGCTGAAGGATCGATGGCAGCGTAGTGGAAACAGAAGACGCCGGGATGATGCCGCCGGTGCTGGTTGCCGAACTCGCTTCGATAGCCGCCGCCAGCGTGGCCGGGATCTTGCGGGGCTGCGGGGAAGGTGCCGCCGCCGCAGGTTGGGCCATAGCCAAGGATGAGAGTACGACGGCAGGCAGGGCCGCCGTCGTCGCGGCGATCATGGGCTTGCTCGGTGTGTTCTTCGGCGAGCGGGGCGTCGTCATGGGCCGTTCCTCATCTAAGCGGCGGTTCCGTAAGGGCACCGATGTGTCCAGTGATACCAATGTTGTTGGTGTTACAAAAGTTATCAATGGTGCGAATGTGATCAAAGTGAATCTCTCACAGAATTGCGATTAGCACAAGGAATCCCGCTTTACCCGGCTAGGCAGTATTTTTCGGAGTGTCGCGCGATTCACTCATGCCCGCCCATGTTGCCGCTAGGCGCAATGCCTGCGCGCGTGGCACGCTTGATCCGTGAGTAATGTAGAAAGTCTTGTTGGCGAATGGCTTCCCCTTCCCGACGTGGCAGAGCTTCTTGATGTTCCCATCACCAAAATCCACGGACTCCTGGACGAGAGGGCCCTCGTGGCGCTGCGGGTCGGAGAACGAAACATCCGCTCCGTGCCTGCTGCCTTCCTCCAGGACGGGCACGTCCTGGAGAGCTTAAAAGGAACAGTCGCGGTGCTGGGCGACGCCGGTTACACAGACGAGGAACTCATCGTCTGGCTGTTCACCGCAGACGAATCATTGGGTGGCCGCCCCGTTGACGCTCTTCGTGAGGGGCGCAAGACGGAAATCCGGCGGCGCGCACAGCAGTTGGCGTGGTAAGCGTCATTCGCCCAGGCAACCAGTAAATTTACGGCCCATGCCGTGCGTCGCCGGCAGTGCGGCGGACGGCATGGGCCTTGTCGTAGGTTTAGGCGGAGCGGCGGACAGCTGCCCGTGCGATCTGCCCCAAGGCAGCCATTGACAGCTCATCGATGGGCAGTCCCTTCAGGGCGGCAAAAGCCCTGTCGCTGAGACTTGAGATTTTTTCTTCGGTGGCAGCGAGTGCGCCGCACTCGACGATGATCCGGCGAAGTTCTTCCACTTCCTCGTCCGTGAGGTCATCCCGCCCGAGTGATCTGTCAAGGTGTTGGGCTTTGGACAGCTTCGCCTGGCTAAGGGTAAGGCCCACAAGGACAGTGCGCTTTCCTTCCCTGAGATCGTCGCCTGCCGGCTTACCAGTGGTGGCGGGGTCGCCGAAAACGCCCAGGACGTCGTCGCGCAGCTGGAAGGCTTCTCCAAGGGGCAGCGCGAAGGCCGAGTAGCCCTCCAGCAGGTCAGCCGGTGCATTGGCGAGCGCGCCGCCAAGGGCCAGCGGGTGCTCCGTTGAATACTTCGCCGACTTGTACCGGATGATAGTTTCCGCGCGGCGGACTGCTGCCTTCCGGTCCCTGACGGGACCGGCGACTTCCTCCAGGATGTCCAGGTACTGCCCCGCCATTACCTCGGCACGCATCAAATTGAAGATGGTCCGGGCAGGCGTGCCCGCAGCAGCTTTAGGTCCAATCTCACTGAATGATTCTTCGCTGAAAGACAGGCAGAGGTCTCCTGTGAGAATCGCGGCAGCGTGACCGAACCGCTCGCTGTCCAAAGCCCAGCCTTCGGCCGAATGAAGATGGCTGAACCGCTTGTGTACGCTCGGTGCCCCCCGCCGCGTGTCCGAACGGTCAATAATGTCGTCGTGGATGAGGGCTGCGGCCTGGAACAGCTCCAGTGCTGCACCAGCAGTGACCACCACATTGTCCCCAGGTGCGCCGCCCGCGCCGCGCCAGCCCCAGTAACACAGCAAGGCCCGCATTCTTTTGCCCCCGGTCACAAGGGTGGCGATCGAATCGACAAGGGGGGCTGTGTCGGCTGAAATGGAGGCCATCATGTCACGGTGGCCGGCAACGAAACTGGCCAGGCGATCGGCAACGGCGCCTACGAAGGCTGACTGCTCTTCCTCGAGTCGTGGCCGCTCGGCACTGAGCTGCTCGGACGCGCTCACTTTAGCGACTCGGCAGCGACGTTGGCGCCCACAGTAAACGTCGACTGCCCTGCGACCTCAACCACCGAAACGTTCACGGTTTCGTTTTCACCACGCAGGAAATCCTTTGAGGCGATGCTGCCTACCGCATCGCCTGGAACGGCTTTGAACCCCTGTGCTTCCAGGGCCTGCGCATAGAAACTGATCACGGCAGAAGCCGGAGATTTTATGGTTCCCACTAGAGCCACAGTTGCCGGCGAACCGCTTTTCTCGAACGAGCTGGATACCACGGTGGCGCCGGGCATCACAGGGATGAGCTTTTGTGGAAAGCCGGAGATCAACGTGCCAACCGTGGCGGACGGAGCAGGGCTGGCTGATGCTGTGGCGGAAGCACTGCCCGTCGAGGAGGCAGTTGACGATGCCGCAGACGCCGGAGCCGGGCCGGCAGGGCCAGGAGAACCCGAGCTGCATGCAGGAACGGCCAGGACGACGGCGGCGGCGACGAGTGCCAGACCGAGCGTCCGGGGGTGGGCGTTGGGCTTCACGGGTATTTGTTCCTTCGGTGTACGACGCCGGATGTGCCTCCAGTCTAGTCAGTGCCACGGAATAGAATTGCGATTGTGAGACCGGAGAGAGGTGCAGCGGACGCTCCGGGCGACTCCCGCGGGGCGCAGGGGCTGGAGCGCGGCGAGCTGAGTGCCGAACGACTTGGGGAACTCAGGCGCACCGGGATCATGCACGTGGATATGGACGCCTTCTTCGTGTCCGTGGAGTTGCGCACGCGGCCGGACCTTCGCGGCAAGCAGGTCATCGTCGGATTCCCTGCTGAGCGTTCCGTGGTTCTCTCTGCGTCCTACGAGGCCCGAGCCTTAGGTGTGAAGTCGGCCATGCCAATGGCCGTTGCCATGCGGATGTGCCCCGGCGCCGTGATCATCGAGCCTCGCCACCATCTCTATTACGAGGTTTCCGGGCAAGTCATGGAAATCTTTGGCTCAATCACGGACCTCGTCGAACCACTCAGCGTGGACGAGGCGTTCCTTGACGTTCGAGGAGCGATTCGGCGGCTGGGCCCGCCACTGGAGATAGCTCGCCTGCTCCGCCAGAGAATCGCTTCTGAGCTGGGAATTACTGCGTCCGTAGGTATTGCCGCCAACAAGTTTGTGGCCAAGATTGCCTCTACACGCTGCAAGCCAAACGGACTTCTCATGATCGAGGCTGATCGGACGCTGGAGTATCTCCATTCTCTTCCGGTCAGCGCGCTGTGGGGCGTCGGGGCAAAGACAGTCGAGGTGCTTTCCCGTCTTGGCATCAGGACAGTGGCAGATGTCGCGGCGACGCCGGCATCTTCGCTGCGAAAAGTACTGGGGGCTTCCGGCGAGCACGTGCACCAGCTTTCCCTGGGGCTCGATCCCCGGCCTGTGACGCCGGTCAGGCTGGAGAAGAGCATTGGAGCCGAGGAAACCTTTGCCATAGACACCGCAGATGACCAGGTCCTTCACCGCGAACTGTTGCGTTTGGCACACCGGACCGCGATCCGACTCAGGAACTCGGGCATGCTCGCCCGCACCATAGCCCTCAAGCTTCGCTACGCCGACTTCTCTACTGTCACGCGCAGCCATACTGTCCACACCCCTTTGGACAGCGCGCAGTTGATCTACGCTACAGCGGTAAAACTCCTGGAGGGTCTGGGTGACCGGCCCATGAGCGTGCGACTGGTCGGTGTGCGCGCTGAGCAATTGGAGCCGGCATCGCAAACATCCCTTCAGCTCAGCCTGGACAGACGGGACGACAACTGGCGCTCGGCAGAGCAGGCACTGGATAAGGTGGCGGAGCGCTTCGGCGCAAGAAGCGTCCTTCCGGCCCGGCTTCTTGACCGTGAAAACCGTCCCGAAGGGCAGTAACGGCGCGGTTTTCCGGGGTGCGACGAGCGTCACGGCGTCTTTTGGAACTGCGCCCGACAAACTATCCTAGAGATACATAGATTTCGAACGTCTGGACAAAACGATCGTTCGGTGTCTCATCACGATGTTCCGTGTCTTGACGGGGAATTTTGGGGAACGTTTTGCTGACCCTGATCGTTGATGAAAAAAGACACACAGGCCGCGTCCAGTCCGGGCGTTGGCCGACTAAAGGAGGTCGTGATGCCCCTCTCGGAGCACGAACAGAAGCTCCTCGAGCAACTCGAGAAGCAACTGCATGAGGACGATCCGAAGTTTGCCAACTCTATGGGCTCGGATCCCGGCCGCGCCTGGTCTACCCGGCATATCATCATCGGTGTTCTCGCTGCTGTTGCCGGCGTATTGTTGCTGCTCATTGGTGTATCCCTGCAGAACATCTTCCTTGGCGTGCTCGGGTTCGTGGTCATGGGTGCTGGCGTCTACTTCGCAACGCTTCGCAGCTCTGCGGCAGGCAAGGCGCGCAAGGCAGGCCGCAAAGGCAAGTCCCGCAGTTCTTTTATGAACAACCTTGAGGAGCGCTGGGACGAGCGCCGCCGCGGCGAAAGCTAAGCTTCCGTTCACCACGAGCTGATTTAGCCGCGGACAAAAGCCCGCGTTGCTTATGCCAGGCATAGCAGTCGATTCGAGGGTGCCGGTCTAGAAGGAGGCCGAAACACCGTCCCGACGTCAAACACGTCCGCCCGCTCCGCAGTCACCGCCATACGAAAACCAGACCCGCCCCGGCGGGTCTTTTTTGTGCCCAGCAATGGGTTGGTCCTCCACTTCTCCTCCACTTTGCTCCCCGCTCATCGAATCCGCGGAATTCCCGGGGTGGGAAACCCCTCGAGTGGAGCCGAAAACGCCCGTGTCGCGTTGACTGTGGGGACTTGTGGAGTAAAGTGGAGGGCGTAAGAGGGTAGTGGCGGCGCTGGAGTTGTTGCGGGCACCTTTGACAGACGGGTGGTGGGGCCGGTGTTTCTTGGCACCCATTCACCGCGACTGGATGAGAAAGGCCGGATCATCCTCCCCGCGAAGTTCCGTGAGGAACTAGCCGATGGTCTTGTCCTCACACGGGGGCAGGAACGCTGCATCTACGTCTTCAGCCAGCGGGAATTCGAACGGATCCATGAGTCCATGCGGGAGGCGCCGATCTCCTCCAAGCAGGCACGGGATTACATGCGGGTTTTCCTGTCTGGAGCCTCTGACGAGGTACCCGACAAGCAGGGGCGCGTGACGATTCCGCCAGCGCTTCGGGCATATGCAGGGCTCGACAGGGAACTGGCCGTCATTGGGGCCGGTACCCGCGCCGAAATCTGGGATGCCCAGGCTTGGAACGTTTACCTCGCCGAGAAGGAATCCGCCTTCTCGGAAACCGACGATGAGAACTTCCCGGGCTTCTTCTGACCGGGCGAAGCAAGAATCGCTTCTTGGACGGGATCTCCAGCCGCCCGCCGTCAGGTCAACCTGGCTCAACTTCCCCGGAGCCAGGCAGGCCAACGGGGGCGCGGATGGGGATCCGGTTTAAGAAGCACCAACACCGGGACCGGGTGCATGAGAGGGGGCGGATCACGGAATGGATGAGCAGGAACAGCCAAAGCCTACGTCCGAGCGCCATATTCCTGTGCTCCGCGACCGGTGCATCAACCTTCTTGCCCCCGGCTTCGAAGCTGCCCGTTCCCGCGGAACCACACCCATCGCCATTGATGCCACGCTAGGCATGGGCGGACATTCGGAAGCGATGCTCCAGCGGTTCCCGGACCTTCACCTCATCGGCATTGACCGCGACGAAGAAGCTCTCGCACTTGCAGGCCGGCGGTTGGCGCAATTCGCCGCGCGGACGGACCTTGTCCACGCCGTGTATGACGAGATCCCGGATGTCCTGGCAGACCTTGGCGTCCAGGAAGTCCATGGCATCCTGATGGACCTGGGGGTTTCCTCGCTGCAATTGGACGAACGCGAGCGTGGATTCGCCTACTCGTACAATGCGCCCCTGGACATGCGAATGGATACCAGCCGGGGGCAAACAGCAGCTGATGTCGTTAACACGTACAGCGAGGAAGACCTCGTCCGCATCATTCGCAAGTGGGGCGAGGAGAAATTCGCCGGCCGCATAGCAAACCGCATTGTCCAGCAGCGTGCGACGGCTCCATTCACCACCACGGGCCAATTGGTCGAGGCGATTCGAGGAGTTGTTCCGACTGGTGCGGCCAAGTCCGGCGGACACCCTGCCAAAAGAACCTTCCAGGCCCTGCGGATCGAAGTTAACGAGGAACTGGAAGTCCTGGAGCGGGCAGTTCCGGCGGCGGTGGCTGCCACCGCTGTGGGCGGACGTGTGGTTGTTATGTCGTACCACTCCTTGGAAGACAAGATCGTTAAGGCGGTCTTCCAAGCCGGCTCGAAGTCCTCGGCGCCCCCGGGATTCCCGGTTGAACTCGAGGAACACAAACCAGAACTGAAAACCCTCACCAGGGGCACGGAAGTGCCAACCGCCCAGGAAATCGCCGAAAATCCACGCGCAGCCTCCGCCCGGCTGCGCGCCGTCGAACGCATTAAGCCGAGGAGAGCGCAATGAGCACCGCCGCAGCCAGGAACGCAACGTCCGTGGTGGGCAACACGGCACGTGCCCTACCGGCACCTTCGACGGGGCGGAGTACTCGCACACCGCTGTCCGTAGTGCGGAGCGCGCCGGGCAGGCGCCGGGCCCCGTTCGTTGTTTTTTGCTTCGCAGTCCTGGCGGCAGCGCTGATGACAGTCCTGGTGCTGAATATTTCCGTATCCACGGCGCAGTACCAACTGGTCCAGCTCAAGGCCGAGGCAGCAGGCCTCACAAAGCAGAACCAGGACCTGACACAGCAAGTCCAGAACCATGAAGCTCCGCAGAATTTGGCTGCCAAGGCTACAGAATTGGGAATGGTTGCTTCCACGGTCAAGGGTCAGATCGACCTGGACACCATGGTTGTCAGTGGCAAAGCGACTCCGGCCGTCAAGACGGAAAACCCAGGAGCCGTGATCGCCGCCCCTGCTGTCTCAGGCCAGCTCGCGGTGGTGCCGCCAACATCGGCCAAGGATCCGTTGGAGAGCCGCAAGCAGGCTCCGGCAGCTGCCGCACAGGCTTCCCAGGGCCCTGCGCCCGCCGCAGCACCACGCGCGGTGGATTTGCACGGCGGCTCTGTCCCGGCTCCGAAGCAGAAGGCGCCTGGCCAGTAGCCAACTGACAACAGTACGCAACAGCAAGGAACCCAACGTGGCCAAAGGCACTGGCAAACTGAAGACAGGCAAAGTGCCGGCCACCACCCGGCGCCTGCGAATCGGCCTCGGCATCATGTTGACGTTGTTGCTGGTTGTTGGCGGCAAGCTGTTCTTCGTCCAGGGGCTGGACGTTGGCGGCATGGCTGAGGCCGCACTCAACAAACGGCTAACTCCTGTGGAATTGCCGGCTCAGCGCGGGCGCATCATCGATGCCAACGGAACCGTGCTGGCCAGCAGCGTCATCCGCTACAACATTGTGGTGGACCAAACGGTCAACACGAAGACGGCGGAATTCAAGCGCTTTAATATGCAAACGGATTCCATCGAGGTTGTCAGCCGCAGCCAGGGCATTTCGGAACTGGCCAATCTGCTGGGGATGGATACAGCCAAGGTCACGGAAGCTGTCACAGGCGAGAAGCGGTATTACGTTGTAGCAAAGGACGTCAAACCGGACATTGAGGATCGTATTACCAAATTACGGATCCCAGGTGTCGCTTCGGAGGGAATCAGCAAGCGGGTCTATCCGAACGGCAGCGTAGCCGGCGGGATTGTCGGGTTCCTCAAGGATGGCACCACCGGCCAGGCAGGCCTCGAGCAGACCCAGGAGGAGAAGCTCAAGGGGACCCCTGGCAAGCGGGTTTTCGAGATTGGTGCCGATGGCCTTCGCATCCCGGTGGCAACTGATCAGCTGACCCCTGCGGTGGATGGCCACGACGTAAAGCTCACCCTGAATTCGGACATCCAGTACTTCGCGCAGCAGGCGATCCAGAGCCAGGTAAATAAGCTTGGTGCCGAATGGGGCGTCATTGTGGTCATGGATACCAAGACGGGGAACCTGGTGGCGATGGCGGACACGAATGCTCCGGATCCCAATGACCCCGGACGCGTGGATGCCAAGGACCGTGGCGTGCGCGCCGTCACCGCCGCGTATGAACCGGGGTCGGTGGAAAAGACCATCACGGCGTCTGCCCTGATCGAAGAGGGCAAGTCAAACCCCCTGGAGCACTTCACCATTCCTCCGTCCTACTCCGTGGACGGCCAAACCTTCACAGACTCCTTCGAACACGGGACCGAGGAAAGGACCCTCGCCGGGATCCTCGGCTGGTCGATGAACACGGGAACGGTGATGGCGGGGCAGCGGCTGAGTCCGGAGCAACGTTATGAGTGGCTGAAGAAGTTCGGCATCGGCGAAGCACCGGATATCGGCCTGCCTGCAGAAGCCAGCGGCATCCTGGCAACACCGGACAACTGGGACAGCCGCCAACAGTACACAGTGCTGTTTGGCCAGGGTGTTTCCCAGTCAACGCTGCAGACAGTTCGTGCCTACCAGAGCATCGCCAACAACGGCGTCATGCTCCAGCCTCGACTCATCGACAGCTATATCGCCCCCGGTGGCACCGAGGAGAAGGTGCCCGCTAAGGATCCCCGCCAGGTGGTGTCCAAAGAGACAGCCCAGCAGGTTCGGGACATCCTGGAAAGTGCGGTCACCGAGGGGCAGATCAAGGAAGCAGCAATTGACGGGTACCGTGTGGGGGCCAAGACTGGAACATCCCAGGCGCCTCGTGAAGACGGGCTTCCCGGCTTTGACGGCTTCACAGCCTCCATGGTTGGCATGGCACCTATGGACGATCCCCGATTCATTGTGGAAGTGGTCGTCCAACGGCCTAAGGGCAGCATCTACGGAATTACCAACGGACCGGTCTTCCGTTCCGTCATGAGCCAGGTCCTCCGTACTTATAACGTACCGCCCTCCACAGGAACGCCAGTCCGCTTGCCGCAGTTCGTCAAGTAAGCTTTGTGGCGCGGTCCACCCCAATCGGACAACCGCGCCCTTGTCCGCCGTGGCAGGCGGCCTGCCCGCAGTAATTCGCACCAACGGAGAGTCCTTTGTCAGAGCAGAACCAGGCCCCCACGAACGCAGGCGCTGACGGCGCCGAAGCTGCTGAACGCCAGGGATTCCGGCCCACTGCTGTCGCAGCCGTGCCGCTCTCCGTGATTGCGGAGGAGTTGGGCGTCGCGCTGCCCGCAGCGGAGTCGATCCACGTCACGGGAATCAGCCTGAACTCGCTTTCCGTGCAGCCTGGCGACCTGTACTTGGCCCTCCCGGGCAGCAGCAGGCACGGTGCCGACTTCGTTGCACAAGCCATCGAAGCCGGGGCAGTTGCAGTGGTAACGGACGACGACGGAGCCAGGCTCCTCGCGCTTGCCGCCGACACGGGCGTCCCAGTTCTGGTTGTTGATTCGCCACGTACTTTGGCTGGGCGCCTGGCGTCGCTGATCTACAAGAGCCAGCCCGATGATGGCCATACGCCTACGCTCTTCGGCGTCACCGGCACGAACGGCAAGACAACCACCACCTACTTCATCAATTCGCTGCTGCGTGCCCTCGGCAGGACAACCGGCCTGATCGGAACCATCGAAATCCTGGCTGGCGCTGACGCCATCCCGAGCCTCCTGACCACACCCGAGTCCACCGATGTCCACGCACTGCTGGCACTGATGCGCGAGCGTGGCCTCGATGCCGCGTCCATGGAAGTCTCATCCCACGCTGTGTCCTTCCACCGCGTGGACGCCGTACGCTTCGACGTTGTTGGCTTCAGCAACCTGACGCAGGACCACCTGGACCTGCACGGCAGCATGGAGGACTACTACCTGACCAAGGCGGAACTGTTCACACCCGAGCGCGCGCGCCGCGCCGTGGTAACGGTCGACGACGACTGGGGACGACGCCTGGCGGCCGAAGCTCCGCTTCCGCTCGCGACACTGTCCACCGTGGCTTCCGCCGTCGGGGAACCGGGAGCCGACCATACCGGCGCGCCGCAGTCTCCCACTGTCGACTGGATGGTGGCGGGCCAGCGGGCCAGGGGCCTCGGGACCGAGTTCGAACTTCGGCACCGCGGTGGCAGCAGCCTTCGCGTGCACACCGGGCTGCCAGGCAGCTTCAACGTCGCCAATGCTGCGCTGGCTACTGCGATGGTTCTCGAATCCGGCGTGCCGCTGGCGGAAGTCCAGGCTGCCCTGGACGAACACGATCCATTCACTGTTTCTGTACCCGGCCGGATGCAGCTCGTCTCAACGGCGCCAGCCGCCGTCGTCGACTTTGCGCACAACCCGGACGCGCTCCAGCGGGCCTTGGAGGCCGTGCGGTCGCCGGCGCCGGACTCCAGGCTCATCGTGGTCTTCGGCGCCACCGGGCAGCGCGACCAGGGCAAGCGCCCAACAATGGGTGCCATCGCGGCCAGGCTGGCCGACGTCGTCATTGTCAGCGACGACGACCCGCACGACGAGGACGCTGCGGCGATCCGCGCGGAAGTACTGGCGGGCGCCGAGGCTGCGAGGACGGCGGAGGGCCTGAGGTGCGAAATTATCGAGGCCTACCCGCGGGAAGAGGCCATTCGGCAGGCTGTCGAACTCGCCACGGAAAGGGACACGATCCTTGTCGCAGGGCGGGGCCATGAAGTCTGGCAGGAAGTCAAAGGCGTCAATCTTGCCCTCGACGACAGGGTTGAACTGCGGAAGTCCTTGACAGCCAGGGGATTCAGCGTTTCCACGAACGAGCGGATAGAGTCCTAGACAGTCATGATTGCACTCACAGCGGCGGAAATCGCCCACATCACCAATGGCCGGCTGGCTGCGGACCCGGACATTGTTCCCGGTTCAGTGGTCACGGATTCGCGTGAGGCCGAGCCAGGTTCCCTGTACGTCGCCAAGCCCGGCGAACACGCCGACGGCCACGCGTTCGTCGGCTCCGCCTTCGAGAACGGGGCTGTGCTCGCGCTGACCGAGCGCGAAGTCAGCGACGCCGATGGCAAGCCGTTTCCCGCCGTCGTCGTAGAAGACGCTGTCCTGGCCATGGGGGCCTTGGCAGCCGAATGCGTCCGCCGCATGCGGGCCGCCAGGGCGGCCGTCGGCGAGCAGCTGACCGTCATCGGGATCACCGGCTCCGCGGGCAAGACCACAACCAAGGACCTCCTGGCAGGCATCCTCTCCGCGGCCGGCCCCACTGTGGCGCCGCAAGGCTCCTATAACGGCGAGGTTGGAGTGCCCCTCACCGTGTTCCGCGCCGACAACAACACCCGGTACCTGGTCATCGAAATGGGTGCCACCGGGATCGGCCACATCGCCTACCTGGCAGACATCGTGCGCCCGGAGATCGGCGTTGTCCTGGGTGTTGGTTCAGCGCACGCAGGAGAGTTTGGCGGCGTCGAAAACATCGCACAGGCCAAGGGGGAGCTTGTGGAGTCGCTTCCCGATGCGGGCACGGCGATCCTCAACCTGGACGACGCCCGGGTTGCCGCCATGCGCGCCCGCACCACAGCGACCGTTCTTGGCTTTACGTCTTCCAGCGGCCATCCGGACGACCTCGCCGTCCGGGCCCTCAACGTTTCCACTGGCCCGGAAGGCCACCCGGGATTCGATCTGCAACTGCCCGACGGCGGACAGCCAGTAAGCGTCTCAAGCCGCCTTATTGGCGTGCACCACGTCGCAAACCTCCTGGCTGCAGCTGCCGCTGCCTTCGCTGCAGGCATTCCCGCCGCCGATATCGCTGCGTCGCTCAGCAGCCAGGCGCCTGTAAGCCGCTGGCGCATGGAGCGCACCGAACGCGCTGACGGCGTCACCATCATCAACGATGCCTATAACGCCAACCCGGAGTCCATGCGGGCAGCGCTCCGCACCCTGGCTGACCTGGGCCGGGGCCGCAGGACCTGGGCGGTGCTGGGCGCCATGCTGGAACTCGGCGAAGACTCGATTCGCGAACACGCAGCCGTCGGCACCCAGGTAGTGAGGCTCAACATCGACCGGCTGCTGGTGGTGGGGCGGGAAGCCCGGCCCCTATACATTTCAGCCATCCAGGAAGGCTCCTGGGGGGACGAATGCAGTTTCACTGAGACGGCGGACCAGGCCTTTGAGCTCCTTCAGTCAGAGCTGAGGCCGGACGACCTTGTTTTGTTCAAGTCCTCGAACGGCGTGGGCCTGAGGCATCTGGGGGATCGGATAGCACAGGCCGCCCCGGCCCCTGAGAACGTCAAGAGCGCAGCTCCGACTGCCGCCACTGAAGGGAACGAACAGCAATGATCGCACTACTGATCGGCGCCGGCGTTGCCCTCCTCGCGGCGCTAATCGGCACGCCCCTGTTCATCCGTTTCCTCGTCAACAAGGGCTACGGCCAGTTCATCAGGGACGACGGACCTACTTCCCACCACACCAAGCGCGGGACGCCCACCATGGGTGGAACCGTCGTCGTCGCTGCGGTTTTGATCAGCTACTCGGTCACTCATTTGCTGATGTGGTTCATGAATCCCCGGTCTCCGGGGCCCTCCGCGTCAGGGCTGCTGCTCCTCTTCCTGGCGGTTGGCATGGGTTTTGTCGGGTTCCTCGATGACTACATCAAGATCTCCAAACAGCGAAGCCTGGGGTTGAACGCCAAGGCCAAACTGATCCTGCAAGGCGTTGTGGGTATCGCTTTCGCCGTGCTGGCCCTTAACTTCCCGGACTCTGCGGGGATCACGCCGGCTTCAACCCAGATCTCCCTTGTCCGCGACATTCCGTGGCTGAACCTGGCATTTGGCGGCACGGTCCTCGGAGCGATCCTATTCGTGATCTGGTCCAACCTGATCGTGACGGCAGCCACCAACGGGGTGAACCTGACCGACGGCCTGGACGGGCTTGCTGCCGGCGCCGCAGTGATGGTCTTTGGCGCGTACACGATCATGGGCATCTGGCAGTCCAACCAGGCCTGCGGCTCGCCGCGGGAAGCAGGATCGGGCTGCTACATCGTTCGCGACCCGCTGGACCTGGCTTTGCTTGCTGCCATCATGAGCGCGGCGCTGGTTGGTTTCTTGTGGTGGAACACATCGCCCGCAAAGATCTTTATGGGGGATACGGGCTCACTGGCCATCGGCGGCGCTATTGCCGGGTTCGCGATCATGTCCCGCACGGAGTTGCTCCTGGGCCTCATCGGTGGGCTGTTTGTCCTGATCACGCTATCCGTCATCATCCAGGTGGGCTACTTTAAGGCCACCAAGGGCAAACGGTTCTTCAAGATGGCCCCTCTCCAGCATCACTTTGAACTCAAAGGCTGGGCCGAGGTCACTGTGGTGGTCCGTTTCTGGATCCTCTGCGGCCTCTTTGTAGCCGCCGGGCTTGGCATTTTCTACGCTGAATGGGTGGTGCTCCTGTGAACGTGCGCAATGTTGCAGCTCTCGCTGAACGGCTCAAGGGCCTGACCAGTTGGGATTCGGACTGGGCAGGCCTGCGTGTGGTCGTCACGGGCATCGGCGTTTCGGGTTTCGCGGCTGCGGACACGTTGATTGAGCTAGGTGCCCGCGTCGTCGTCGTTGACGCGGCGACCTCCGCCAAAGCCCAGGCGCAGGCGGAGACTCTTCGGATCGTTGGAGCTGCGGACGTGCTGTTAGGCCCGGACGCAGTGGAGGCACTGCCAAAAATCGACGGCGAACGCCCGGAACTTGTGGTGACGTCACCAGGTTGGCGTCCCGACCAAGCGTTGCTGGCCGCTGCCAAGCGCGCCCATATCCCGGTGTGGGGCGACGTTGAGCTGGCTTGGCGGCTGCGTGAACGAGAAGGACGCAAAACCGCAGACTGGCTGAGCATCACCGGCACCAACGGCAAGACGACCACTGTAGGTATGGCTGAGGCCATGCTCCAGGCCGCCGGGCTCAAAGCCATCGCAGTGGGCAATGTGGGAACGCCGATCCTCGATGCTCTCCGCGACCCCGTGGAGTACGACGTCTTCGCCGTGGAGCTGTCCAGCTTCCAGCTGCACTGGAGCGAATCGGTTTCCGCCGTCGCCAGCGTTTGCCTCAATGTCGCGGAGGATCACGTTGACTGGCATGGTTCATACGACTCCTACCTCGCCGACAAGGCCAAGATCTACGAGCACACGCAGAAAGCCTGCATCTACAACGCCGAGCAGATCGAAACTGAGCGGATGGTAGAGAACGCAGACGTTGTGGAGGGCTGCCGCGCCGTTGCCTTCACAACGTCGTCACCAGCAATCAGCATGGTGGGCATCGTCGAGGGTTTGGTGGTGGACCGGGCGTTCATCGAGGACCGCAAGAACTCCGCTGCCGAGCTGGCAGCGTTGTCTGACCTGGGCCCGGTGGCCCCTCGGCACATGGTTGCCAATGCGCTTGCTGCCGCTGCCCTGGTCCGCGCCTACGGGGTCGAAGCCAGCGCCGTAAGGCAGGGTCTGCGAAACTACGCGCCAGGCGACCACCGCATCCAGGCAGTGGCCAAGCAGCGCGGAGTTCTCTGGATCAACGACTCCAAGGCAACGAATCCACACGCAGCCTCAGCGTCACTCGCTTCATTCAGGAACGTCGTCTGGATCGCCGGCGGCCTGTCAAAGGGTGTCAACTACGATCAGCTGGTCCAGGACAATGCGGAGCGACTCAAGGCCGTTGTGCTGATAGGGACGGACACGGTGGAACTCGAGGCGGCACTCGCCCGACACGCCCCCGACGTTCCCGTGATACCGCAGCCCACGGGCGACACTGGAGAAGAGCAGTCAGCCGAAGGGCCTGGTGCCGGTGCAGATCGAGCCGCGAACCGCGGTGAAGCTGTCATGGCCCAAGCGGTGGCGTCGGCGGCGCAGGTGGCCGAGTCCGGCGATACCGTGCTTATGGCCCCCGCGGCTGCTTCGATGGACCAATTCTCTTCCTACGCTCACCGTGGCGACGCTTTCATCCAGGCAGTTCGCGAGCTCGTGGAAGGGCAGGCACAGACCGACGAGGAGTAGCGATGGTCAGCACGCCCCCACGCACGCGGGACCGAAACCTTGGGTCCGTGGCGCCAGCAGGCGGCGCGCCAAAGACGGCTCCTCCCGTTCGCGGCCTGAGGCGTTTCTGGACGGCACTGGAAGGCACAGGAAGGTCCCGGAACGGATCGACATACTACCTCATTCTGGGAGCAACGCTTGCGCTGACCGCCATCGGCATCATGATGGTGCTGTCGGCCTCCAGTGTTGAAGCCATTGCAGCAGGGGAGTCACCCTACTCGGCAGCCCTGAAGCAGGGGATGTTCGCGGCAATCGGCATCGTCCTGATGCTGGTCCTGTCCCGCGTCAACGTGCAATGGCTCAAACGGCTCGCCTGGCCGGCAATCATTGTTGCTTTCGTCCTTCTGGGACTCGTTCTGCTGATTGGAACCAGCACCAACGGCAACCAGAACTGGATCGAGGTGGGCCCGTTTACCTTCCAGCCTTCGGAGGCCGCAAAACTTGCCCTTGCCCTGTGGATGGCCACGGTGCTGGCACGCAAGGCAAAGCTGATCCACCAGGCGAAGCACGCCCTCATCCCTGTGGTGCCGGTGGCCATCGGCGTTGTTGGCCTGGTTCTTGCGGGGAATGACCTTGGCACCGGCATGATCGTGATGATCATCGTGGCTGCTGGACTGTTCTTCTCCGGCGTCCGACTGTATCTCTTCGGGCTGGGCACCGTAGTGGGTGGCTTGGCCGTGGCAGTTATGGCTATAGCAAGCCCCAACCGCATGTGCCGCATCATGTCCTGGACGGGGCAGGTCTGCGCCGATGGCACGGACGTCAACTACCAGTCCACCAATGGGCTCTACGCGCTTGCGTCGGGCGGATGGTTCGGGGTTGGACTTGGCCAGAGCCGACAAAAGTACAGCTGGATTCCCGAGGCCCATAACGACTTCATCTTCGCCATCATTGGCGAAGAACTTGGCCTTGCCGGAACGCTTGTGGTCCTGGTCCTTTTTGCGATCCTCGGCGCGGCCATCTACAGGGTGGTGGTTGCCCAGGAAGATATGTTCCAGCGCGTCCTCGCAGGAACCATCATGGTCTGGCTGCTCGGGCAGGGCACCGTGAATATGGCCGTCGTGACGGGTCTTGCTCCGGTGATCGGCGTTCCCCTGCCGTTTATTTCCTACGGTGGTTCTGCCCTGCTCATGTCTCTGTGCGGCATCGGCGTAGTCTTGTCCTTGGCCCGCGCACAGATGGCGCCCCATATCCGGCCCAAGCGGCTCGTGAAGCTGCCGGCGAAAAAAGCACGAAAGCGTACCTAGCACTCCATGAACTCCCAGCGTTTGCCCGAGGACAGCCCACAGTCGGCCGACAGGCTCCATCCAGGAGAGGGGCAGCCCTCCGTAGATCGACCGCTTTCAGTCGTGTTGGCTGGAGGTGGCACTGCCGGGCACATCAGCCCGCTGCTGGCCATTGCCGACGCCATTCGCGAGGCGCGGCCGGACGCCGCAATCGTGGCCGTCGGAACGCCCACGGGAATGGAGACCCGACTTGTCCCGGCCGCCGGCTACACCCTGGCGACGATCGACCGTGTTCCTTTCCCACGGAAGCCGTCTGCCGCGCTGTTCAGGCTCCCGGGAAAACTTCTGGGTGCCGTACGGCAGTCAGGAAAGATCCTGGACGAAGCACAAGCCGATGTCCTCGTGGGGGTCGGCGGCTATGTGTGCACCCCGATGTACCTGGCGGCGCGGCTCCGTCGGATTCCCATAGTCATCCACGAGGCGAATGCCCGGCCAGGGCTGGCCAACAAGGTGGGCGCGTTGTTTAGCCGCCATGTGGCTGTCGCCTTCGAACAGACGAGGCTCCGCCATGCCCGGCACGTAGGCATGCCCATGCGCAAGGCGATCGCCGGCTTGGACCGTGAGTCCCGTCGGGAGTCTGCCCGGGCGTCCCTGGGGTTGGAAGCAAACAGGCCGGCCCTGATTGTCACGGGAGGCTCTTCCGGGGCAGCGAGCATCAATGCAACAATCTCTGCATCGCTGAAGGCACTGGCGGATGCCGGAGTGCAAACGCTGCACATCACGGGCAAAGGCAAGACCGTGCTGGACTCTTCGGGCAATTCCCTGAGCGGAGAAGGGTACCGCCAGGTGGAGTACGTCGATGGCATGGAGAACGTGTACGCGGCAGCGGACGTCCTCCTGGCCCGTTCGGGAGCCGCCACGGTCTGCGAAGTCGCCGCCGTAGGCGTCCCCGCCGTCTTTGTACCGCTTCCCCACGGTAACGGCGAGCAAGCGCTCAACGCCGCCTCCCTCGTCAACGACGGCGCCGCACTCCTGGTCGCGGACAAGTCCCTGACACCGGAGTGGGTGGAACGGGAACTTGTCCCGTTGCTCTCCGATTCCGCACGTCTGAACGAGATGTCCCGCAAAGCCGCGGCCCTTGGGATACGAGACGCGGACAAACGCATGGCCGAGCTCGTCCTTGAGGCGGTGGCGGCGTGACAGCAGCAGACAAGGCGCTGGCCAGCCTGGGGAGGGTGCACTTCATCGGCATCGGCGGCGTTGGCATGTCCGGCGTCGCACGCATCATGGCGGCCCGGGGCGTCCCGGTCAGCGGTTCGGACGCAAAGGACCTGCCCGTTATGGCGGAGCTGGCCGCCGCAGGGGCCAGGATCGCCGTCGGCTATGATTCAGCGAACCTTGGTGACGCGCAGACGGTTGTTGCAGGTTCGGCTATCCGGAAGGACAACCCGGAACTCGTCGCCGCCCAGCAGGCGGGCCTGCCCGTCCTGCACCGATCCCAGGCCCTGGCCGCCACAATGGCAGGTGACCGCGTGGTGACTGTGGCGGGAACCCACGGGAAATCCACCACCACGTCCATGATCACCGTGATGCTCAAGGAAGCCGGCTTGGACCCGTCCTTTGCCATCGGTGCCAACGTTCCTGCCCTGGGGGTCAACGCGGCCAATGGCGAGTCCGACGTGTTCGTGGCCGAGGCAGACGAATCGGACGGCTCGTTCCTGAACTATCGGCCCAATGTTGCCGTAGTGACGAACGTCGAGGCCGACCACCTGGACCACTACGGAACTGCTGAGGCTGTCCACGCCTCCTTCGATTCCTTCGCCGCGCTCCTCCCGGCAGACGGCGTGCTGATTGCCTGCGCTGACGACGCCGGTGCCCGTGCGCTGGCGGACCGGACCGCGGGCCGCGGGGAGACTAGGGTACTGCGCTACGGAACCTCAGACGACTCGGACATCAGGCTCGACGACGGCGGCCCCGGAAACACCTGGCTCGCCACGGCCGACGGCCGCTATCCCCTGGAACTGCTGGTCCCGGGGCGCCACAACGCCCTCAACGCGGCCGCTGCCTTCGGCGTCGGCGTTTCCCTTGGTGTGGCCCCCAACGTGGCGGCCGCGGCACTGGCGCATTTCACTGGTGCCTCGCGGCGCTTCGAATTCAAGGGGGAGGGCCGGGGGGTTCGCGTCTACGACGACTACGCCCACCACCCCACGGAGGTTCGGGCGGCTTTGGCTGCCGCAAAGTCCGTGGCCGGCGGCAACAAGGTCCATGTGTTGTTCCAACCGCACCTTTTTTCGCGTACACGGGAATTCGCGGAGGAGTTCGCTTCTGCACTGGGCCTGGCAGATACAGCTTTCGTACTGGAGATCTATCCGGCGCGCGAAGATCCCATTCCCGGCGTTACGAGCCTGTTGATCGCCGATCGGCTGGGCAACGGCAGGCTTGTGGGCCCGGGCCGGGAAGCAGTAGAGGCCTTGACCGGCGTGGCGCAGGAAGGTGACATCGTGCTTACCGTCGGCGCGGGTGACGTTACCGCCTACGGTCCGCTCATCGTGGAGTCTTTGGGTGGCTAGCACCCGCCGGCCGACCTTCCGGCCTTCGAACCAGACTGGCGGGACGCGCGGGATCCCGCAGTCAGAGGGTGCCGGCTCACCCTCAAGTTCCATCCGGGACAAGGCAATGGATCCCGTGGTCATCAGCGTGGAGCGCGGGGTGGAAGATCTCGGCGCTCGTGAGCCGGAGGCCAAAGGCGGCGGGCGGAAGAAAGGTAAGCGGACCGCCAAGTCCGGCATGGGCCGGGATTCCGCGGCGAAGGATCGTGGTCAAGGGACGGGACGGACAACCAAGGGCATCAAACGCGGTGGTGGCCAGGGCAGCGGCCCGGACCGGAAGGACAACGTCCTTGCCTTTCCCGAACCACGTGGTCGCAGGCTTCGGCGGAACATCATGTTGGCCGCTTGCGCTGCCGCCCTGGTGACCATTGGCATCATTGCCGGGGCCATCTGGTCTCCGTTCCTTGCCGTGCGAACCGTGACAGTCACCGGCACAAAGCTCCTCACCCCTGATGCGGTGACGGCAGCGCTGGAACCCGTCAAGGGCACGCCGCTTCCGCAGGTGACCACGGACCACGTGAATTCCTTGTTGAAACCTCTCGTCCAAATCCGCTCGGTGAAGACTGAAGCACATCCGCCTTCCGAGCTGGTTGTCCATGTCACTGAGCGGGTTCCCGTGGCATTGGTCAAGCAAGGGGCCGACTTCCTCCTGGTGGATGTTGACGGCGTCCAACTGGCGGCCACCAAAGATCCGGCGTCGGTGTCGCTGCCGGTTATCGACGGCGGAACGACTCCAGCGGGTAGGGAACTGTTCTCGGCAATTACCGCCGTCCTGGCGACGCTGCCGCCTGATGTGCTGTCCCAGATGGCGACAGCTTCTGCCAAGTCCGTCGATTCGGTGGAACTCAAACTCACAAGCGGGAAGACTGTCGTTTGGGGAAACGAGGCGGACAAGGAGCTGAAGGCAAAAGTTCTGGCGGCCCTGCTCAAGAAGCCCCAAGATCCCAAAAACCCCGTGTCCATATACGACGTCAGCACGCCGCGGCAGCCGTTCACGAGGTAGGAGATGCGATGCCTTTCTCCCAATTGGCGGGGAATCGGACGACACGCGGAGGCGGTCATTGAATGTCGGTTTCCGAGCAAATACCGTCGCAGTCAAGAGTTACTTGACATAACTATAACCTTCAACTAGAGGGTTAAGGTCCAAGGATTCAAGTTGGACTCGATCAGTTTCGCTATAGGACACAAACAAGGGGCACGAAACGTGGCAGCACCGCAGAATTACTTGGCCGTCATCAAGGTCGTCGGCATCGGCGGCGGTGGCGTGAATGCAGTCAACCGCATGATTGAAGTCGGCCTGCGCGGGGTCGAGTTCATCGCCATCAACACCGATGCTCAGGCTCTGCTTATGAGTGATGCCGACGTCAAGCTCGATGTCGGCCGCGAACTCACGCGTGGCCTGGGCGCAGGTGCCAACCCCGAGGTCGGCCGACAGGCGGCGGAAGACCACGCGGATGAGATCGAGGAAGTACTCCGCGGCGCGGATATGGTCTTTGTGACTGCCGGCGAGGGTGGTGGCACGGGCACCGGCGGTGCACCTGTCGTGGCCCGCATCGCACGTTCCCTTGGTGCCCTGACGATTGGCGTGGTGACGCGCCCATTCACCTTCGAAGGCCGCCGCCGGGCCGGTTCGGCCGAAGCGGGAATCGATGCCCTTCGTGACGAAGTCGACACGCTGATCGTTATCCCCAACGACCGCCTCCTGTCCATCAGTGACCGCAACGTCTCCGTCCTAGACGCCTTCCGGTCCGCTGACCAGGTGCTGCTCTCCGGTGTCCAGGGCATCACCGACCTCATCACGACCCCTGGCCTGATCAACCTGGACTTTGCCGACGTCAAGTCCGTTATGCAGGGTGCTGGCTCCGCCCTGATGGGCATCGGTTCTGCCCGTGGCGAGGACCGCGCCGTCAAGGCTGCGGAACTTGCAATCGCCTCGCCCCTCCTGGAAGCCTCGATCGACGGTGCGCACGGTGTACTGCTGTCCATCCAGGGTGGTTCGGACCTGGGCCTCTTCGAAATCAATGAGGCTGCCCGCCTGGTCCAGGAAGTCGCGCACCCCGAAGCAAACATCATCTTCGGTGCCGTCATTGACGATGCCCTTGGCGACGAGGCCCGCGTCACGGTCATCGCTGCCGGCTTCGACGACGTCAAAGCCACCTCGCCCTCCATGAACCAGTCCGGGGCACAGCAGTCCGGCCAGGGTGCGCAGGCACCTGCCCAGCAGTCCAGCGAACGGCCTCCCGCTCCAACCGCTGCGCCGCAGCACAGCTCGGTGCCGCAGCACGCTGGCGCCGGTGTTTCCAGCCTGAGCAACTGGGGACAGGCGCGGCCCACGTCCGTTCCGTCCGATGCCGGATTCGACGTCGACCTCCCGTCGATCGTAGAACCTGACCTGTCCGGCAGCCGCAGTGACGACTTGGACGTTCCCGACTTCCTCAAGTAAGGTCGTTCGATTGCGGCGCCACGGTGGGCCGCAAGGAGGCAAGGAGAACAAGCGGGCGTGTTTTGGCAGGAGGAAGTGCTGCCCGGGGTGTCCGTGGCGTTCACTGACACTAGTACGGGAAACTTGGCGCTTCACACCGGTGACGATCCCGACGACGTAACGAGGCGCAGGGCCGCCTTGGAGTCAGCTGTGGGGCTCGGTGGCGAGCGTTTCCACTTCATGAACCAGGTGCACGGCAATGTGGTCGCCTACGTCGACGGGCACGGTGGCGTGCCGACGGCAGATGCCATGGTGTCGCTCGGCAAGCCGCTAGCCGTTATGGTGGCCGATTGTGTTCCGGTTGTCCTCGTTGGCACTTCTGACAGCGGGCGCCCGGTCTTCGGGGTCGCCCACGCAGGCCGTCCCGGCACAGCATTGGGGATTGTTCCGGCAGCCGTCGCGGAAATGCGCCGTCGCGGGGCCGCGGAGATAAAGGCTTGGGTTGGCCCTTCGATTTGCGGCGCGTGCTACGAGGTCCCCGCGGAGATGCAGGCCGAAGTGGTTGCTGCGGTACCGGAGTCCTCGTCGCTCACTTCGTGGGGCACGCCTTCCTTGGACTTGCCTGCCGCCGTGCGTTCCCAGCTGGAATCGGCCGGGGTCGGCGTGGACCACGTCGCCGAATGCACGCTGGAGAATGAGGCGCTGTTCTCCTACCGAAGAAACAAGAACGCAGGCCGTTTTGCCGGATTGGTATGGATCAATGACTGAGGCCCTCGGCCAAGGGCACGAGTTTGGGACAGGCGACGAGCGGCTGGCCCAGCTCAAGTCGCGCTTGGAGGCCGTTCGCGAGCGGATCTCCAAGGCAACGCTTGATGCTGGCCGCACGGACGAGCCTGCCTTGATTGTTGTCACCAAGTTCCACCCTGCACAGGACATTCGACGCCTGGCTGCCCTGGGTGTGACGGACATCGGCGAAAGCCGCGACCAAGAGGCGTCGGCCAAGGCCGAGGAACTTGCCGACCTGGACGTCCGCTGGCACTTCATCGGCCAACTGCAGGGAAACAAGGCCAAATCGGTGGCGCGTTATGCCCATGTCGTCCACTCCATTGACCGGCCCAAGCTAGTGGACGCACTAGCGAGAGCCGTGTCCGCTGAACAGGACGCCACCGCCCGCCCGGCAATGGACTGCTTCATTCAGGTCAGCCTGGATGACGACGCCGGCAGTCACCGCGGCGGGGCGAGCCAGGCCGACGTCGGACTCCTGGCGGACAGGATCGCGGCCGCGTCATCGCTGACTCTGGCCGGTGTCATGGCTGTTGCGCCTCTCGGCGCCGATCCGTCTGCCGCCTTTGAAAAGCTGGCTGGTATCTCTGAGCGCCTCAGAAGCGCACACCCCGGTGCCACAGGCGTTTCGGCAGGTATGAGCCAGGACTTGGAAGAGGCTGTCCGCCACGGGGCGACACACCTTCGGATTGGCTCCGATATTCTCGGATCGCGTCCAGCCGTGCGGTAGCGTCAAAGTTATTGGAAGCGGCGGGCCAGAGTTCCACCAGTGTCAAGTCATGGGCGGCCCGCCCACTGCAGACACGATTGGAGTCGACCATGGCTGGCGCTCTGCGCAAGACAATGATCTATCTTGGGCTCGCCGACGGCGACGAACACTACGAGTCTGAACAGCACATGCTGCACAAGGACGACGACCGTGACCGTCCCAGCGACCATGAGCGTGAGGAACGCCGTGCTCCTGCGCCAGTCCGCGAAATCGTTCGAGAAGCCCCTCCCGTTGTCGTTGCCGAAGAGGAATACCGCGCACCCGTGACCCCCATCAAGCGTGCGGCCTCGAGCCGCGAAGACGCCTCCGGCCTGAGGCAGATCACCACCGTCCACCCCCGTTCCTACAACGACGCCAAGATCATCGGCGAGAGCTTCCGTGACGGCATTCCTGTCATTATGAACGTCACGGACATGGGCGAAGCAGACGCCAAGCGGCTCGTTGATTTCTCTGCCGGCCTGGTGTTCGGGCTTCACGGAAGCATCGAACGGGTCACCAACAAGGTCTTCCTGCTTTCTCCCTCATATGTTGAGGTCCTTGGCGATGACAAAAAGGGCAGCGACCCCCAGGCGAGCTTCTTCAACCAGAGCTGAATTGCTGGCCGAGGGTAGTGCCGGGCTGGCAATGTCGGCCTGGCACTACCCTTCTCTGATCAGGCCGTCTGCTGGACGCGAATGGATTGCAGAGCAACAAGAGGATATGAATTAACCTGTGGGACTCATTTTCGGCCTGATATACATCGCGCTCCTGTTGTTCTTCGTAGCCCTTCTTATCCGCCTTGTTTATGACTGGGTCCAGATGTTTGCCCGCGAGTGGCGTCCGCGCGGAGCAGCGCTGGTGACCGCACACGTTGTGTATTCGATCACGGACCCGCCGCTAAAGGGGTTGCGTCGACTGATCCCTCCGCTGAGGCTGGGCGGAGTATCTCTCGACCTGGGTTTCCTGGCGTTGTTTATTGGTGTGAGTATCGCCATGGGCATCGTTGGCCGCTTCGCCTGACGGCGGAAAAGCCACAAAGCCGGTCCTTCGGCCGCCGAATGGGGGCGCCGGCCCGGCAAATTCCCTAAGCCAGCACGATCGTGTTGAATTAGAGGAAGCAGTTGATAGTTAGGTACCGTAGTCCTGAACGGCCGGAAGGCCCTCCTGACTAACTAGACCAATGAGGTGACCAGATGGCTTTGACGCCAGAAGACGTTGTCAACAAGCGCTTTCAGCCGACCAAGTTCCGTGAAGGCTACGACCAGGACGAGGTCGACGACTTCCTTGACGAAATCGTCGTCGAGCTGCGCCGTCTGAACCAGGAAAACGACGAGCTGCGCAAGAAGCTCGCAGAAGCCGGTTCGGCCCCGCAGGCAAGCGTCACCGCGGCTGCTCCTGTCGTCGACAAGGTCCCGTCTCCGTCCAAGGCTGAGAAGGAAGCTGCCGCCAAGGCCGAAGCTGAGGCCCAGGCCGCTGCTGACGCTGCTAAGAAGCAGGAAGCAGAGAGGGCAGCTGCTGCTGCCTCGGCAGCCCAGGGTTCCGGTGTTACTGCGTCCGCCGAGTCTGCCGCCGGCCTGCTCGCGATGGCCCAGCAGATGCACGACAAGCACGTGTCTGATGGCCTGCAGCAGAAGGAAAAGATCATCGCCGAGGCGCAGATTGAGGCGAGCAGCCTTGTCAACGACGCCCAGGAGAAGTCCCGCAAGATCCTCGGTGCCCTCGAACAGCAGCGCTCGGTGCTGGAGCGTAAGGTCGAACAGCTTCGCGGCTTCGAGCGTGACTACCGATCCCGCCTGAAGGCCTACATCGAAGGCCAGCTGCGCGACCTGGACGCTCGCGGTTCGGTTGCCGCCCCCGAGGTCGGCGAAGCCAACGCAGAGGTCTAGCAAGTATTCTGAAAGCCGGTGGCTGAGGATTCCTCGGCCGCCGGCTTTTGCTGTTAAGTCCGCGGCGCACGGCCGCGGCCGAATGAAAGTACTATGAGCAATCTTCCATCAGGGGAAATCCCGCAGTCCGCGCAGGCAGTCCGGCGTCCGCGTCGCACGGCGCTGCTTTGGCTCTTCGCCGGCTTTGCTGTGTTCGCTTATGCCTTTGACCAGCTCACGAAACTATGGGTCACCAGCACCATGGTGGAGGGGGAACGGATTCCTGTCCTTCCGCCGTTGCTGCACTGGTACTACATCCGCAATTCCGGGGCCGCATTCTCCATCGGAGAAAATGTCACGTGGGTGTTCACCATCGTGATGGCGGCGGTTTCCGTGGCTATCCTTTTCCAATTGCGGAAGCTTGGTTCCGTCTGGTGGGCGCTTTCCCTCGGACTCCTGCTGGGCGGTGCGCTCGGCAACCTAACCGACCGGCTTTTCCGTGAGCCGTCGTTCGCGATGGGTCACGTTGTCGACTTTATCCAATTGCCCAATTTCGCGATCTTCAACATTGCCGATTCGGCAGTGGTGTCCGCCGTCGTGATCATCTGTCTCCTTACCCTGCGCGGCGTTGGCCTCGATGGCACCCGGCACGGCGGCAAGGGACCGGCGTCGGACAGTGGCGTGGAAAACCAAGGCGGCCAGGGTAGCGGCGGCCATGACTGACCGTTGCGTCGTACCTGACGAGCTGAACGGCAGCAGGGCTGATGCCGGGCTGTCCAAACTGTTGGGTATCTCCCGGTCCGCTGCCGCCACATTGCTGGCTGAGGGCAACGTGCGAAGCGACGGCACCGCCGTCGGGAAGTCCGCGAAGCTCGCGGCAGGGTCGGTTTTGGAAGTGACAGTGCCGGAGCGGCGGGACCCGCTGGAAGTCGTGGAGGAGATCGTGCAAGGCCTGGACATTCTGCTGGACGATGAGGACTTTGTCGTCATCGACAAGCCCGTGGGCGTTGCCGCCCACCCATCTCCGGGCTGGGTTGGTCCCACCGTAGTCGGCGGACTCGCCGGTGCCGGTTACAGAATCTCGACCTCGGGTGCGCCGGAGCGGATGGGCATCGTCCACCGCCTCGACGTCGGCACATCGGGAGTTATGGTTGTCGCCAAAACGGAGGACGCCTACAGCGTGCTGAAGCGTGCCTTCAAGGAACGGACCGTCGACAAGGTGTACCACGCCGTCGTTCAGGGCCTCCCTGACCCGCTGGAAGGCACCATCGACGCCCCCATCGGCAGGCATCCCGGCCACGACTGGCGTTTCGCCGTCATCGAAGACGGTCGGCCTTCGGTGACCCACTACGAGGTTGTTGAGGCCTATGGCAAGGCAACCCTGGTGGAGATCCATCTTGAAACAGGGCGCACTCACCAGATCCGTGTGCACTTTGCCGCCCTTCGACACCCCTGTGCAGGCGATCTCACCTACGGAGCGGACCCCAGATTGGCCGCAAACCTTGGCCTGACCCGTCAATGGCTGCACGCGCGACGGCTAGGCTTCAACCATCCCCGGACCGGAGAGTGGATCGAAGTGACCAGCCAATACCCAGCGGACCTGCAGTACGCGCTGGACTTGCTTGCCAGCGGCAACGCCTGAGGCCGCTACCGATTTCTGACAGGGCCGGCCGGTAGACTGTCGTGGTGACCTCAAGCAATGCCTCGTTCGTCCACCTGCATAACCACACCGAATACTCGATGCTGGACGGCGCGGCCAGGTTGGGGGACCTGTTCAGCCATGCCAAGGAACTCGGCATGGACTCCCTTGCCACCACGGACCACGGTTTCGTTTTTGGCGCCTTCGATTTCTGGAACAAGGCCCGCAACTCCGGGGTGAAGCCCATCGTCGGCGTGGAGGCCTACCTCACTCCGGGCACCGCACGTCAGGACAAAACCCGTGTCCGCTGGGGCGACGGGGGCCGCGACGACGTCTCTGGTGCGGGTTCCTATACCCACATGACAATGTGGGCCGAAAGCACCGAGGGCATGCACAACCTGTTCAGGATGTCTTCCCTGGCATCGCTGGAGGGCTACCTATACAAGCCGCGCATGGACCGGGACCTCCTGCAGACCTACGGCAAGGGCATTATTGCCACCACCGGGTGCCCTTCGGGCGAAGTCCAAACCAAATTGCGTTTGGGACTCTACAAGGAAGCCATGCAGGCTGCCTCCGACTTCAGGGACATCTTCGGGCCGGAGAACTTCTTCTGCGAGCTTATGGACCATGGCCTGGACATCGAGCGGTCCGTGCAGGCTGACCTCATCAAGCTCGCCAAGGACCTTGGCCTTCCCCTTGTGGCCACTAACGACCTTCACTACACGCACGCAGAAGATGCGGCCTCGCACGCGGCCCTTCTTTGTGTGCAGTCCGGTTCCACGCTCGCGGACCCCAAGCGCTTCAAGTTCGATGCCGACGAGTTCTACCTCAAGTCGCCGCAGGAAATGCGGGCACTGTTCTCCGACCACCCCGATGCCTGCGACAACACGCTTCTCATCGCCGAACGGTGCAACGTCGAGTTCAACACCAAGGCCAACTACATGCCGCGGTACCCGGTCCCTGAAGGGGAGAACGAGGAATCGTGGTTCATCAAGGAAGTTGAGAAGGGCCTGCACTACAGGTACCCGGACGGCATCCCGGACAAAGTCCGCCAGCAGGCCAACTACGAGGTGGGCGTCATCGCGCAGATGGGCTTCCCCGGCTACTTCCTGGTGGTTGCGGACTTCATCAACTGGGCCAAGAACAACGGAATCCGTGTTGGTCCCGGGCGTGGTTCCGGAGCCGGTTCCATGGCCGCTTACGCGATGCGCATTACGGACCTTGACCCGCTTGAGCATGGCCTGATCTTCGAGCGCTTCCTCAACCCGGACCGCGTGTCCATGCCCGACTTCGATGTCGACTTCGACGATCGGCGCCGCCCCGAGGTCATCAAGTACGTCACCGAAAAATATGGCGACGAGCGCGTCGCCATGATCGTCACGTACGGCACCATCAAGGCCAAGCAGGCGCTCAAGGATTCATCGCGCGTGCTGGGCTACCCCTTTTCCACCGGCGAGCGGCTCACCAAGGCCATGCCCCCTGACGTTATGGGCAAGGGCATGCCCCTGTACGACATCCACAATCCGGATGCGAAGCGCTATTCCGAGGCCGAGGAGATCCGCGAGCTCCTCAAGACGGACGCCGATTCGCAGAAGGTGTTTGAGACCGCGCTGGGCCTGGAAGGGCTGAAGCGCCAGTGGGGCGTCCACGCAGCAGGCGTCATCATGTCCTCCGACCCGCTGATCGACATCATTCCGATCATGCGGCGCGAGCAGGACGGCCAGGTCATCACGCAGTTCGACTACCCGACGTGTGAGGGCCTTGGCCTGATCAAGATGGACTTCCTCGGCCTGAGGAACCTGACGATCATCACCGACGCTTTGGAGAACATCAAGCTCAACCGGAGCGAGGACCTTATCCTCGAGGACCTCGCGCTGGACGATCCGGCGTCGTATGAGCTGCTGGCCCGCGGCGACACCCTTGGCGTTTTCCAGCTCGATGGCGGGCCGATGCGGTCTTTGTTGAAGTTGATGCGCCCTGACAACTTCGAAGACATCTCCGCTGTCCTGGCCCTGTACCGTCCAGGTCCGATGGGTGCCAATGCGCATACCAACTACGCATTGCGGAAGAACAAGCTGCAGGACGTTACCCCCATCCATCCGGAGCTCGCGGAGCCCCTGGAGGAAATCCTCGGCGGTACCTTTGGCCTGATCGTGTATCAGGAACAGGTTATGTCCATCGCGCAGAAACTTGCCGGCTACTCGCTTGGCCAAGCCGACATCCTGCGGCGCGCGATGGGTAAGAAGAAGAAGGAAGAGCTGGACAAGCAGTTCGCCGGCTTCGCCCAGGGCATGAAGGACAACGGCTACTCCGAGGCTGCAGTCAAGACGCTGTGGGACATCCTGCTCCCGTTCTCCGACTACGCCTTCAACAAGGCGCACTCAGCAGCGTACGGAGTGGTTTCGTACTGGACCGCCTACCTCAAGGCCCACTACGCCACGGAGTACATGGCAGCCTTGTTGACGTCTGTTGGCGACGACAAGGACAAGCTGGCGATGTACCTCAATGAGTGCCGCAGGATGGGGATCACGGTGCTCCCGCCAGATGTCAACGAGTCCGCGCTCAACTTCACCCCAGTAGGCACCGACATCCGCTTCGGCATGGGCGCCGTGCGCAACGTTGGAGCCAACGTGGTGGAGTCCATGGTGGCCGCCCGGAACAGCGAGGGCGCCTACACCTCCTTCAAGGACTTCCTGCTCAAGGTGCCCGCGGTGGTGTGCAACAAGCGCACCATTGAATCGTTGATCAAGGCGGGGGCCTTCGATTCCCTGGGTCACCCACGACGCTCCCTCGCGATGGTTCACGAGGAAGCCATCGACTCCGTCATCACGCTCAAACGCAACGAGGCCATTGGCCAGTTCGACCTGTTTGCCGGGTTCGAGGAGCAGGAGCCTGAGGCGTCGCTCACCACGGAAATCCCGGACCTTCCCGAATGGGACAAGAAGGACAAGCTCGCCTTTGAAAGGGACATGCTGGGCCTCTACGTCTCAGACCATCCCCTGCAAGGCCTCGAGGGCGTGCTGAGCCAGCATGCTGACCAGTCAATCACTTCCGTGATTGGCGAGGACGGTCCACAGGATGGGGCCATTGTCACGATCGCTGGAATGATCACGTCCCTTAGCCGACGAATCGCCAAGGCCAGCGGCAACGCCTATGCACGCGCCGAAATTGAGGATCTTGGCGGTTCCATGGAAGTGATGTTCTTTGGCCAGGTTTACGGACCCATCGCCTCGGTACTGGCAGAAGACCTGATTGTTGTGGTCAAGGGACGACTTCAGCGGCGGGACGACGGAGCGGTCACACTCAATGCCATGGAGTTGAGCGTCCCGGACCTGAGCGAAAGCGTCAATGGGCCAGTCGTCATCACCCTTCCTGTCCACAAGGCCACTGAGACCGTTGTTGCGGATCTGGGCGATGTACTGCGGACGCATCGGGGTAACTCGGAGGTGCGGCTGAACCTGATGAGCGACACCAAGGTGGAGGTTATGGGGCTACCGCTGCACCTGCGCGTCAATCCAAACCCGGCGTTGTTTGGCGACCTAAAGGTATTGCTGGGCCCGGCCTGCCTGGACAGTTAGACAGTTAGCCCTAGATTTCATAATCCAGCGGAGCAGGCTGGCTGTAGCCGCCTGAATGGTAGAGCAGCGGCTTGCCGTCTTCTCCTACTTGCCCGTCCACAACTTCCACCACCACAACGGCGTTGTTCTCGAAGGAAAGCCGCATCTGGATTTTTCCGACGAGCCAGCCCGTGACGTCTTTGAGGATTGGCACATCGTGGGGGCCGTTTTCCCAGTGATCGCCCTCAAAACGGTTCCGCGTCTTGGCGAACCTATCTGCCAATGCCTGGTTCTCCAGCCCCAGCATGTGAACGCCGATGTACGTGGCGTTGGAGACGGCAGGCCATGAGCTGGAACTGCGGGCCATGTTGAACGTGAACCGGGGTGGTTCCGCTGACAGCGAGGCCACCGAAGTGGCGGTGAAACCGAAGGGGGTGCCCTCATGGTTGGCGGTAATAATGGCAACGCCCGCCGCGTGCCGACGGAACATTTCCTTGAACGTGCCTATGAAGGCTGCGTTCTCTGGGGCCACGGTAATCGATCTCCTGCACTGGCTGTTGTTAATGTTGATGTCATGACACAACCTCCGGCCGAGGGCCCGCGTTCCGCGAAACAAGGCCTTGCCCGGCCGGACGCTTCCATGACGTCCTACGGTGAACTTTACGCTCCCGCCGGGCGCCAACACGCGGTCCCGACGACGGATATGACGACGTCGGATGCGGCCTCAGGTGCGCAGACTGGCGCCGAGGAGCCGATCAATACCCACGGCGGCGATAAGCCGAAAGCAGGGGCCGCAAGGCACCGTCGCCGTCCCGGGACCCGCCATTTGTGGGCTTGGGCGGTCATTCCCGCCGTGGGAGGCATCGCCGTCGGGGTGGCCTGGTGGCTGCTCGCCCCGGGCGGCCGGAACCTCCTCTCCGGAAACCCGGCTTTCGGCACCGGGGCGGACCCGGCCTCCTGGCTGCCGCGCGACCTGACCCTCGCTGCGCTGTTCCTCCTGCCGGGTTGTTTCACGGCCGTCCTCCTGGACGGAAGGCAGTACCAGCGGCATCCCGTGTGGCGTTTGCTTCTGGCCGTCATCGGAAGTGCCACAGGTGCCGCGCTGGCCTGGGGTACTGGTGTGCTCGTCGGCCACTGGTGGGCCGGCCCGGTCGATACGTCAGCCAACCCAAGCATCGCATTCTCCCTGCGGTCTTGGACCGTGCTGCTGGTTTGGCCAGGAAGCCTGGCCCTTTCGGCATTCATCCTGTCTCTGATGGGCGCAGGCCGCGCCCAGGGTCCAGATGCGGCGTAGCCTGGACGTGGTGCGGGCGGGGGCCACGTAAAATGGCCGAGTGACCTTTTCAGCGGAACAAACTTCACCGACCTCCGACGCCGTAGCCTTCCGGTCCATTGACCTCCGGGGCCGCACTTTGACGCTGGCCGAGTTGCGTGCTGCCGTGCCGCGGGCGCAGCACCAGACGGTGGCGGACGCTGAGGCCAAAGTCATGGACATCATTTCCGCTGTACGTGATTCCGGCTTTGAGGCACTGGCAGGCTTTGCAAAAGCGTTCGACGGCGTTGAGCAGGCCCACCCGCGCGTTCCGGAGTCGGCGTTAACAGAGGCGCTGGCCAGCCTCGACCCGGCTGTTCGTGCCGCCCTGGAGGAGTCGATCAACCGGGCGCGCCAATTCGCGGACGCCCAGAGGCCGGCCGTCGTCGACGTCCCCTTGGGGGATGGCGCCGTCGTAAGCCAGAACTGGGTCCCGGTTGCGCGCGTTGGCCTGTACGTGCCGGGCGGCTTGGCCGTCTATCCATCGTCGGTTGTCATGAATGTGGTTCCAGCCCTGGCGGCGGGCGTTTCCTCGATCGCCCTCGCATCCCCGCCGCAGAAAGAGTTTGGCGGCCTCCCGCACCCAACCATCCTTGCTGCGGCGGCGTTGCTGGGAATCGACGAGGTTTATGCCATTGGCGGCGCCCAAGCCATCGCAGCATTCGCGTATGGCGTGCAAGGCGACCGCGGAGAAGCCCCGATCTTGCCCGTCGACGTTGTGACAGGCCCCGGAAATATCTTCGTGGCAACTGCCAAGCGGCTGGTTAAAGGCGTTGTGGGGATCGACTCCGAAGCCGGCACTACCGAGATCGCCATCCTGGCGGATGCATCGGCGAAGCCTGCCCTCGTGGCGGCGGACTTGATCAGCCAGGCCGAGCATGATCCCAAGGCTGCATCGGTCCTGGTCACGGACTCACCCGAACTGGCGGCAGCGGTGCAGGAAGAACTCGAACGGCAGGTGGCAACCACTAAGCACACCGTCCGGGTCCGTGAGGCGCTGTCCGGATCGCAATCGGGCGTGGTCCTCGTCGATAACCTTGACCAGGGAGTAGCCGTCTGTGACGCGTATGCTGCCGAGCACTTGGAAGTCATGACGGCAGATGCCCCGGCCGTCGCTACCCGAATCCGTAATGCAGGTGCGATTTTTGTTGGCGATTACAGCCCCGTGAGCCTGGGTGACTACTGCGCCGGCTCCAACCACGTACTGCCCACCAGTGGCACCGCCGCGTTCTCCTCGGGCCTGAACGTCACCACGTTCCTCAAGGCGGTGCAGGTGATCAATTACAACCGGGATGCCTTGCAGCAGGTGAGCACCCACATCGTCAGCCTCTCCGACGCCGAGGACCTGCCTGGCCACGGGGACGCTGTCAAGATCCGCTTCAGAACCGGAGGCTAAACAACCGCCCCGGCCACTACATATGGTGTTACAAACACTACATATAGTAATTACAGCCTTGTCATTAGGGTGGCCCGCGCCATAAAATGGAAGCCGGAACAAACTGTTTCCGGCAAAAGGCCGGAAACATTCTGGATGCTTCTGCCACTCCGGGGAGGAACTGACGTGTACTGTCCGTTTTGCCGCAACCCTGATTCGCGGGTCGTAGACAGCCGGATGGCCGACGACGGCTCTTCGATCCGGCGTCGGCGGCAGTGCCCCGAATGCGGACGCCGCTTCACCACCGTTGAGACAACCAGCCTCTCAGTTATCAAGCGCTCGGGCGTTGGTGAGCCGTTCAGCCGCACCAAGGTAATCAACGGCGTGCGCAAAGCCTGCCAGGGACGCCCTGTGACCGAAGACGATCTGGCGATGCTGGCCCAGGAAGTCGAAGAGCAGATCCGGGCTTCCGGTGCTGCCGAAATTGACGCGCACGAGGTTGGGTTGGCTATCCTCGGACCCCTCCAGAAGCTGGACCAGGTAGCCTACCTGCGATTCGCCAGCGTGTACCAGGCCTTTGAATCCTTGGAAGATTTTGAGGCGGCCATTGCGTTGCTTCGCCATGAAGGCGGGTCCACGCAGGCAGAGGCACGGAAGAGTCCCGAGAAAAGCCCTCTCTAGCCCCTAAAACTCCGGCGGCGGCCGCGGAGGGGAAGCCAACACCGCCGCCGGAATCTCTTCCAGGTTTCCCCCGGCCGCGCCAGCTCGGTGAAGGGCTCATGAAAACGAAGGCCCCGGAGTCAGTCGCTGGACGGACTCCGGGGCCAACGCTTTGTACTTGGCCTTGGGCTGGACTTATTTTGCCAGCTTGTGATGAAGGGCCACCTCAAGCGCCGCACCGACAATGCCGGCGTCGTTCTTCAGTTCGGCCGTGACGATCTTGGTCCTCAAATCCAGGTGCGGGAAGTACTCGTCAGCGCGCTTGGAGATACCGCCGCCAATGATGAAAAGCTCGGGGGAGAACAGGAACTCCACATGCGACAGGTACCGCTGCAGCAGCACTGAATATTCCTGCCAGCTCAGGCCGTCACGTTCGCGTGCCACCGCGGACGCCTTGGTCTCAGCGTCGTGGCCGTCAACTTCCAGGTGGCCCAGTTCGGCGTTCGGGACCAGCTGGCCGTTGAAGATAAAGGCTGAGCCAATGCCGGTGCCCAGCGTAATGACCAGGACAGTTCCGTCTACGCCTTCACCTGCGCCGTACCGTGCTTCCGCGAGGCCCGCAGCGTCGGCGTCGTTGATAACCTCAACCGGGCGGCCCAGCCTCTCGGTGAGCATGGAGTCAATGGGGAGGTCAAGCCAAGACTTATCCACATTCGCCGCCGAGCGAACGACACCGTGCTGGATGATCCCGGGGAACGTTACGCCAACGGGGGTGTCGGCGTCGGGGGCCCCTTCGCGGGTGGACAGTTCTTTGACGATCTCCGCTACGACGTCGGCAACGGCTTCGGGGGTTGCCGGCTGCGGCGTTGGGATGCGAAAACGGTCACCGGCCAACTTGCCCTTCTTGAGGTCAACGATGCCGCCCTTGATACCCGTTCCGCCAATGTCGATGCCGATCAGGTGCCGGGCCTTGTGGGATTTTTCGTCTTTGCTGCTCAATCTCTCGTTCCGTTCGTGGCAGGGAAGGGTGGCATGCTGCAATGATCTGCCGCATGGTCTGGCTGGAAGTCAGGGGAGCGTGAGGATCTCCGCGCCGGTTTCCGTGACCAGGAGCGTATGTTCGAACTGCGCTGTCCGCTTACGATCCTTTGTGACCACGGTCCAATCGTCGGCCCACATGTCCCATTCAACGGTTCCGAGAGTGAGCATTGGTTCGATGGTGAAGGTCATCCCGGTTTGGATGACCGTGTTGTAGGCAGGGGCAGCATCATAGTGCGGGATGATCAGCCCCGTGTGGAAAGCCTCGCCCACGCCATGCCCCGTGAAATCGCGTACCACTCCGTAGCCGAAGCGCTTGGCGTAGGACTCGATGGCCCGCCCGATGACATTGATCTCGCGTCCCGGGGCTACGGCCTTGATGGCCCGCTTCAGCGACTCCTGGGTGCGTTCCACCAGCAGCCGTGATTCTTCATCGACATCGCCCACAAGGAATGTGTAGTTAGTGTCACCGTGGACGCCGTGGATATACGCCGTGATGTCGATGTTCAGGATGTCGCCATCCTGGATCACCGTGCTGTCCGGAATTCCGTGGCAGATCACCTCATTGAGCGACGAGCACAGCGACTTAGGGAAGCCACGGTAGCCCAGCGTCGAGGGGTAGGCGTCGTGGTCTAGAAGGAATTCGTGCCCAATCCTATCGAGGTCGTCGGTGGTGACCCCGGGCTGGATGTGCTTTCCAACTTCGACAATGGCCTGGGCGGCGATCCGCCCCGCGATCCGCATCTTTTCGATCGTCTCGGCCGACTTGATTTCCGATCCCGTGAACTTGGCCGGCGCCTTCTTGCCTACGTACTCTGGCCGCGGGATCGACGCAGGTACCGCGCGCTGGGGACTGATGGTCCCCTGCGCGAGCGTGCCAATGGGTGCTGTCGAGGCGAGAGAAGGCATAGATTGATCATATAAGGGACCGAAGAGACGCAGCTAACACAACGGGCTCCGTGGACTTAGAGCCCGCCAACGTTACGCTGGCAGCCGCTGACGCAAGCATCCGGCGGCGGCGTCCGATGACAAGGAGGGGTTGTGACCGAGTACTGGTACAACATGAAGACGCACGAAATCGAGGAGGACGCCCTTTCCGACTGGACGCAACTTCTTGGCCCTTACAAAACCCGCGAAGAGGCCGAGCACGCACTGGAGAAGGTCCAGGCGCGCAATGAGGCCTGGGAAAAAGACGACGAAGACTAGGCCGCGACACGAGCGGAGGTTCCGCCGCGGCCAATGCTCCGACTAGAACGAATGCTCCGGGCCAGGGAACTGCCCGGACCGGACTTCCTCGCCATAGGCGCGCGCAGCCTCTGAAAGCGTGGCGCGCAGATTCGCGTACTGCTTGACAAACTTAGCCATTTTCCCGCCGCGCAGGCCCGCCATGTCCTGCCATACGAGGACCTGGCCCGTGGTTGAGTTCCCTGCGCCGATGCCGATCGTGGGGACCTCGATTGCGGCGTCCACCGCGGCGGCTGTTTCCGCCGGGACCATTTCCATCAGGACGCAGAATGCGCCTGCCTTCTCCAGGGCCACTGCGTCCTCGACAAGCCGGGCGGCGTCATCGCCGCGGCCCTGCACCCGGTAGCCGCCCAGCGAGTGCTCGCTCTGCGGGGTGAAGCCGATGTGCGCCATCACAGGAATTCCTGCCTGGACCATGGCCCGTACGGTATCGGCGTAAAAAGCGCCGCCTTCCAATTTGACCGCGTGGGCCAGCCCTTCCTTGAGGAAACGCACGCCCGTGGCAACGGCTTGGGCGGGGGAGACCTCGTAACTGCCGAACGGAAGGTCCGCCACTACAAGGGAACGCCGGGCTGAACGGGACACGGCCCGACACAGCGGGAGCAGTTCTTCGACTGTCACGGGCAGGCTGGTCTCGTTGCCGAACACGTTGTTCGAGGCGGAATCGCCCACAAGCAATACCTCGATGCCTGCCTGGTCGAAGATTTCCGCCGTGTACTGGTCGTAGGCGGTCAGCATGGCGAAGCGATCGCCGGCTGCCTTGGCCTGCCTCAGATGATGCGTGCGGATCCGGGATAAAGGTTTGCCCGCCACCGGGCCGCTTGCCGCCTGGCTGCCTGACGCCGGACTGCCCTGTTCGACGGCGGATGGGCCGCTGCCGTAGGGGGCCGGGAGTTCGCTTGCGGAGCCGGGTTCGGGAAGGTTGCTTGAGGCCATGAGAAGAGCGTAGTGCCGCGCGTGGGACGCGAGCCACCAAAGTGGCGGTGAACACAGACGTAAACCCTGTGTTACGAGGCGTTGGAGGACAGCAATGAGGGCCAATGCTTAGTAGAGTGAATGCTGAGTTGCCGCCGGATTCGCAGACAAGGTTCCGCGGCATGGACGTTGACCCGGAAAGAGGCCCTATATGGACCGCCAGCAAGAGTTTGTTTTGCGGACGATCGAAGAGCGGGATGTGCGCTTCGTGCGCCTGTGGTTCACCGACGTTGTCGGTTCCCTCAAATCGGTCGCCCTGGCTCCTGCCGAAGTTGAAGGTGCCTTCGATGAAGGCCTTGGCTTCGACGGCTCATCCATCGAAGGCCTTGCCCGTGTGTACGAATCAGACATGCTGGCCCAACCGGACCCGTCCACGTTCCAGATCCTGCCGTGGCGCGGAGAAACCGAACAGACCTCGCGGATGTTCTGCGACATTCTGACTCCCGACGGCGAGCCGTCGGCCGCCGACCCCCGCAACGTCCTCAAGCGCACGTTGGCCAAGGCGGCGGACATGGGCTTCACGTGCTACACGCACCCGGAGATCGAGTTCTATCTGCTCAAATCCGCTCAGCCTGGACCTAGCGGTGCGCCGGTTCCTGTTGACGAGGGCGGCTATTTTGACCATGTCCCGGGCGGTGTTGCCCAGGATTTCCGCCGCACAGCCGTGACCATGCTTGAGTCCGTGGGGATCTCTGTCGAGTTCAGCCACCATGAGGCGGGCCCGGGCCAGAACGAGATCGACCTTCGCTATGCGGACGCCCTGCAGACTGCGGACAACATCATGACGTTCCGCACTGTCGTCAAGGAAGTAGCCCTGCAGCAGGGGATCTACGCCACGTTTATGCCCAAGCCTTTCACCGACCACCCCGGTTCGGGCATGCACACGCACTTCTCGCTGTTCGAGGGGGACACCAACGCCTTCTTCGAAGGTGGCTCCGAGTTCCAGTTGTCGCGCACGGCCCGGCAGTTCATTGCCGGCATCCTCCGCCACGCACCGGAATTTACCGCGGTGACCAACCAGTTTGTGAACTCCTACAAGCGGCTCTGGGGCGGTGGGGAAGCCCCCAGCTACCTCAGCTGGGGCCACAACAATCGATCCGCACTTGTTCGTGTTCCGCTGTACAAGCCAGGAAAGGGCCAGTCAGCCCGCATCGAATACCGTGGCATCGACTCGGCCACCAACCCCTACCTGGCCTACGCTGTGCTCCTCGGTGCCGGCCTGAAAGGCATCGAAGAAGGTTACGACCTGCCTCCGGCGGCGGAGGACGACGTCTGGTCGCTTACCAGCGCCGAGCGCCGCGCAATGGGACACGACCCACTGCCGGCCAGCCTGCACGACGCCATCAAGGCCATGGAGGAATCTGAACTTGTCGCTGAGATCCTCGGCGAACAGGTTTTTGAGCACTTCCTGCGCAACAAGCGTGCGGAGTGGCAGGACTATCGTCTGCAGGTGACCCCCTACGAACTGCAGCGCAACCTGGGCATTCTCTAGGCAGCGCCCATGAGCCTTGCCCGCCGACTCATCTCAGCCGGATTCAGCGATTTGGAGAAGGGGGAGCGGTTCCTCGCTGCCCCTGAACTCGCGGGCATCGACCAGGACGTCCTGTTCGCGGGCCTGCACATGGCCGCGAGCCCGGATACCGCGCTGCAGTCCCTCGTCCGGCTGATTGAGAAGCACCAGGGGCTGCGGGAACTTGCGGCGGCGGATGTGGACCGGAGCGAGCCTCTCTACCGGCTCCTTGGTGCGTCTGAAGCCCTGGGTGAATTCCTGATCCGGCACCCGGAGCACTTGGATATCTTCAACACCCGGGTAAGCCCGGAGCCCCTGTCGGCGGACCCTGAAGTGCTCCGCGCGCGGCTGCTCAAGTCGGTACAGGCGGATCCGGCGGCTACCCGCCCCGTTGCAGGCGTTACGGGACAGGTTGCCTACGCTGCACTGCGGACCGAATATCGGCGCGGTTTGGCCGAACTGGCCATTAAGGACCTCTGCGCGGCGTCACCCACCGATTTCATGCCTTTCGCCGGCGCGGAACTGGCAGACCTTGCCGGTGCTGCGATTGAGGCCGCCTTGGCGGTTTCCCGCGCCGAAGCAGCGGTGACGTTCGACGCCGAGGACGTTGCCGCCGTCGGGCTGGCCGTCATCGGCATGGGCAAGTGTGGAGCCCGCGAGCTCAACTACATCTCCGACGTCGACGTTATTTACGTCATTGACGCGCCCGGACTGGAAGACACCCTGGCCACGAGAATAGGCACGGCGCTTGCCTCCGGTATTTCGCGGGCCATTAGCTCTCCCGGGCGGGAACCGGGGCTCTGGGAGGTGGACGCCAACCTGCGGCCGGAGGGGAAATCGGGGCCGCTGGTCCGGACGCTGGCGTCCCACGTTAGCTATTATGACCGCTGGGCTGAGAGCTGGGAGTTCCAGGCGCTGCTGAAGGCCCGCACCATCGCAGGCGACCGCCAACTCGGCACCCGGTATGAGGAAGCCCTGACGCCACTTGTGTGGGCGTCGGCCGGACGGGAGGGGTTCGTCGAATCCGTGCAGGCCATGCGCCGCCGCGTCACCTCCCACATTCCGGCGGGGGAGGAGCAGCGACAGATCAAGCTCGGACCCGGGGGACTTCGCGATGTCGAGTTCACCGTCCAACTGCTGCAGCTGGTGCACGGAAAGTCCGACGAATCACTGCGTAAGCGTGACACAACATCGGCCATTGCGGCGCTCTCCTCCGGCGGGTACATCGGGAGGGCTGACGCAAGCGCATTCGATGATGCCTACCGCTACCTTCGCCTCCTGGAGCACCGCATCCAGCTTTTCCAGCTCCGCCGGACGCACCTCATGCCGGTTAGTGAAACATCGTTGCGCTACCTGGCCAAGGCTGTGCTGGGACCCTTCTCGCTGGAGCGCCCCCATCCTGATGCATTGGTGTCCACTTGGCAGAAGACCAAAAGGTCCGTGCGGGAACTGCACGAGCGCATCTTCTACCGGCCGTTGCTCAACACTGCCGCAAAGCTGAGCAGCGAAGACGCGCGGCTGAGCCCCGAAGCGGCGCAGGGGCGCCTTGCGGCGCTGGGCTACCGCGACCCGCAGGGCGCACTTCGCCACATTCAGGCGCTCACCGCCGGTGTCAGCCGCCGGGCGGCACTGCAGCGGCAGCTCCTGCCGATCCTCCTCGACTGGCTGGCCGAAGGACTGGATCCCGACGCCGGCCTGCTCGCCTTCCGCCGTGTCAGCGAGTCCCTTGGGACAACGCACTGGTACCTGGGCATGCTCCGCGATTCACAGGCGGCCGCGGAGCGGTTGTGCCATGTCCTGTCCAACTCGCGGCTCATTGCAGACCTCCTGGAAGTGTCGCCGGAGTCGGTTGCGTGGCTTGGCACGGACAAGGAACTCAAACCGGTTGATTTCGCTGCCCAATGGCAGGAAATCCAGTCGAAGATGTCCCGCCACTCTGATCCAGAAAGCGCGATGCGGCTGATTCGACTGATCCGCAGACGGGAAACGCTCCGCATCGCTATTGCCGATAGCGCCGGACTCTTGGAGCAGGATGACGTGGGCAGGGCGCTGGCCGACGTTGACCGCGCCGCCGTCCTCGGGGCCCTGCACGTCGCGGAGGGGATCGTCTCAGCGGACGGTCCGTTGAAGACCCGACTATTGGTGGTGGCCATGGGCCGGCAGGGCGGTCGGGAGATCGGCTATGGATCCGATGCCGACGTAATGTACGTGCATCGGGCGTTGCCCGGTTGCTCCGACGAGGAAGCCCAGCAACAGGCCAATGCGCTGGTTGGCCACCTGTCCAGCCTGCTGACACAGCCCCTCAAGCCGGCGATTATGGCCGAACGGGTGCTGACGGTGGATGCCGACCTTCGCCCCGAAGGCAAGAGCGGCGCCCTTGTTCGCTCCTTGGAATCCTACGCGGAGTACTACAAGCGCTGGTCGCTGATTTGGGAAGCACAGGCGCTTCTCCGTGCCGAGCCCATGGCCGGCGACGATGACCTTGCCCGCGATTTTAGGGCGATGATTGATCCCATCCGGTACCCTGAGTCGCTGAGCGAGCAGGATGTACGGGAGATCCGTCGCATCAAAGCCCGGGTGGAGGCGGAGCGGCTGCCGCGGGGCGCCGATCCGGCGCGGCACGTCAAACTAGGCAGGGGAGGGCTGTCCGACGTCGAATGGCTGGTTCAGCTGATTCAGCTGCAGCACGCCGGTACTCACCCGGAGCTTCGGACTACATCCACTCTCGAGGCACTCACCGCCGCTGAGAAGCTCAAACTTCTCTCGGCTGCCGATGCGGCACTCTTGCGAAGGGCGTGGCGACTGGCCAGCCGTGTCCGCTCTGCAAACGTGATCTGGTCGGGTCGTTCCTCCGACCTTCTGCCGTCGTCGCGCCGTGATTTGGAAGCCGTGGCGCGCTGGTGCGGCTATGAGGCAGGGATGGCCACGGCGTTCGAGCAGGACTACCTCCGAATCAGCCGGCAGGCCCGCGCAGTGTTCCAGAAGGCCTTTTACGGGAACTGACGCTCATTTGTCTCCGGATGGTCGATGCGGCCCCGGTGTCAACCTTCGTTGACGAGCCGAGTTGTGTCAACTAAGGTTGACGCCATGGAGGTGGAGCGGATGAAGACCCTGGTGGGATCAATGGATGGCAAGGGGCCAGCCGAGGCACTGCAAGCCGTTGCCGAGTTGCACAAGGAAGTGGGTCGCGCGGAGGCATCCCTGGTCCGCAGGGCGCGACAGGAGGGCTTGTCCTGGGAAGCAATCGCGCTTTGCCTTGGTGTAAGCAAGCAGGCAGTCCATAAGAAGTACGGCAGGCAGTAAGGGCTGCCGAGGAGGCCCAGGCCTAGGAGCGCCGACAAATGGAAAGGCGGCCCCACCGAAGTGGGGCCGCCTTTCCCATGAGCAGCACTACGACTGCTTCAATGAGTCAGATTAGACGCCGTAGTACAGCTCGAACTCGTAGGGGTTCGGGCGCAGGGCCAGCGGCTTGATCTCGTTCTCGTACTTGTAGTCAATCCAGGTGTCGATCAGGTCCTGGGTGAAAACGCCACCGGCCTGCAGGAACTCGTTGTCCTCGCGCAGGGCTTCGAGCGCTTCCTCGAGCGAGCCCGGAGCCTTCGGGATGTCCTTGGCTTCCTCGGCGGGCAGTTCGTAGAGGTCCTTGTCGATCGGAGCCGGCGGCTCAATGCGGTTGCGGACACCGTCGATGCCGGCCATCAGCTGGGCGGCAAAGGCGAGGTACGGGTTGGAGGACGGGTCCGGGGCGCGGAACTCGATGCGCTTGGCCTTCGGGTTGGAACCCGTGACCGGGATACGGATGCCGGCAGAGCGGTTACCCTGCGAGTACACCATGTTGACCGGAGCCTCGAAGCCCTTGACCAGGCGCTTGTAGGAGTTGACGGTCGGGTTGGTGAAGGCCAGGACGGCGGAAGAGTGCTTCAGCAGACCGCCGATGTACCAGCGGGCAGTGTCGGACAGGCCTGCGTAACCCTTTTCGTCGTAGAACAGCGGTTCGCCGTTGCTCCACAGAGACTGGTGGCAGTGCATGCCGGAGCCGTTGTCGCCGAAGATCGGCTTGGGCATGAACGTCACAGACTTGCCGTATTCCCAGGCGGTGTTCTTGATGACGTACTTGAACTTCTGCAGGTCGTCAGCAGCGTGCACGAGGGTGTCGAACTTGTAGTTGATCTCGGCCTGGCCAGCGGCACCAACCTCGTGGTGGGAGCGCTCGACGATCAGACCGACCTCGTCCAGGTTTACGCACATGGCGTCACGCAGGTCCGCCTGGTGGTCAACCGGGGAAACCGGGAAGTAGCCGCCCTTGAACGGAGTCTTGTAACCGAGGTTGCCGCCTTCTTCTTCGCGGCTGGTGTTCCACGGTGCCTCGATGGAGTCGACCTTGTAGAAGGAACCCTGCGGGGAAGACTCGAACTGTACGTTGTCGAAAACGTAGAACTCTGCTTCCGGAGCGAAGAATGCGGTGTCGGCGATGCCGGTGGAAGCCAGGTAGGCCTCGGCCTTCTCAGCTACGCCGCGCGGGTCGCGGTGGTACGGGTCTCCGGTGCGGGGGTTCACGATGGAGAAGTTGAGGGCCAGGGTCTTCTCGACGCGGAAGGGGTCAAGGAAGGCGGTGGTCACATCCGGAATGAGCTGCATGTCGGACTCGGCAATGCCCTGGAAGCCGCGGATGGAGGATCCGTCAAAGAGCTGGCCGTGGACGAAGAAGTCTGCATCAACGCTCTTAGCCGGCACGTTGAAGTGCTGCTGGACGCCGGGGAGATCGGTGAAGCGGATATCGACGAACTTAACGTCTTCGTCTTTGATGAACTTGAGGACTTCGTCCGCAGACTTGAACATCTATGCTCCTTATGCATAAGAAATAGCGGGCCTCGCGGCCGTCTGGTGCAGCGCACTCCGGGGGCGGGAAGACACAAAAAATCCCCCCGCCCGGTGGTTACTGGCAACTGCTAACACCCTAGGGATGTGGCATTTCCCGGGAGTGTCCGTATTGTTTCAGGCAGGTTACAGAATTGCCCAATATGTAAACGCTAGTCGGCATCCACTTGTTGCGTCCATGCGCATCCGCAGAATGAACAATTCCGCGGGAATTCAAGGAAGCGGAGCCCGTGGCAATATCAGTTCCCGGGGCGATGATTCGGCGCGGTGCAGTTAGGCTTTAAGGGTGATTGATCGCAAGGACATGGGTTCATGGCTTACCGGGCCGGACACCTCAGGCATCTCCAAATACCCCGGTGAACGTCTCGGCCTTCCGGAGTCAGGGCCAGGTTCAGTGGCGCGGGCGGCCAGGCGAATTTTCGCCATCGTCATCGACTGGACAATTGCCCTCTTGATCAGCAATTTTGCCTTCGGCGCAAATCAATGGGCAACATTGGGCATCTTTGCCGTCGAGCAGACTCTCCTCATTGGCACCCTTGGTTACAGCATCGGCCATCGGGTAGTTGGAATCCACGTTGTCAGGTTGGGTGGCGGGCCTGCCGGACCACTGGCAGCCTTTGTCAGGACTGTTCTTTTGTGCCTGGTGATTCCCGCCGTGATCTTCGATCCCGATCAGCGCGGCCTCCACGACAAAGCAATGAATACCGTCCTGGTCCGAATGTAGGCGTTTTTGCCGTAGCAGGATCCAGTAACAGCTTCGCCCCGGACGTACCGAACAAAATGTTCAGTGCGTCCGGGGCGGTTTGCTTCCGTCTACTGGGCGATCGGTCCCCGTCGCCGCGGCTTAGCGGCCTCGAGCGGCCTTCCGGTCCGGCCGCGCCTTGTACGGGTCGATTCCCTTCGGAATTGGCAGGCGGTTGCCCAGCGAGGAGATCCGCTTGCTGACGGCGTTCACTTCTACTTTGGTGAGTTCGTTCTTGAGCTTGCCCATCTTCCTGGCAACCTGGCTGATGGGCACCTGGCCCTCGCCGCGTCCAGTCTCGATCACATGGATCGTCACGTTGGGCAGGATGCGGGACAGGCGCTTGCGCTCCGCGTCAATGAGCGGCTTGACCCGATGCGTGGGTCCTTCGGAAACAAGCACGACGCCGGGACGACCAACTGCACGGAAGACGGCGTCCTGGGTGCGGGGGTTGACGGCAACGGGCTGTTCTTCGGTGACCCAACCGCGGCGGAGCGTGCTAAGTGCGGCGCCCGAGGCTCCGGGCTGGTTTTCGATTTGGGCGAAGGCCGCACGCTCGGCGCGGCGCGACAGTATGAACGTTGCGGCAAGCAGCCCCAACGGAATACCGATAATGAGCGCTGTGATCCAGTTCTGCAGCAAGAGACCGACAAGCAGGCTGACTGCCACAACTCCAAGGAAAGCAAGGAGCATAAGCCACGGGACCGTGGGGTCATGCCGGCGCGTCATGTTGAAGACTTCGCCGATCTGCTTTAGGCGGCTTGGCTTCTTGGCCTTCGCTTCCTTGGGCTTGCGGGAAAAGAGTCCGCGCCGGGACGAATCGGCAGCCGACGTCGAATTGCTGGAATCAGGGGATTTCGCCATAGTGCATTAATTCTACGGGATACGGCTCGGGGACCGGACCCGGAAATGCCCCGGATACGGTCCCCGTACTACTGCCTGGATATTTCGGGATCTGCGCCCGCAAATAGGATTAGCTCTGCGCTGCAAGCAGCGTGCGGGCTTCCTGGCGGGTGGATCCGGAGCTCTCGATGTGCGCGAGTTCGGCCGGGATTTCCCAACCCTTCTTGCGCATCGCCGTGGCCCAGAGGCGGCCTGCACGGTAGGAGGATCGGACGAGGGGGCCGCTCATAACGCCGAGGAATCCGATCTCTTCGGCCTCCTCCTGCAGCTCTACGAATTCCTGCGGCTTGACCCAGCGGTCTACCGGGAGGTGGCGTTCGGAGGGGCGCAGGTACTGGGTGATGGTGATGAGGTCGCAGCCAGCCTCGTGCAGGTCGCGGAGCGCTTCGGAGACTTCCTCGCGGGTTTCGCCCATGCCCAGGATGAGGTTGGACTTGGTCACCATGCCCAGGTCACGGCCCTGCGTGATGACGTCCAGGGAACGCTCATAGCGGAAGGCCGGGCGGATGCGCTTGAAGATCCTGGGCACGGTCTCCACGTTGTGGGCGAACACCTCCGGCTTGGAGTCGCAGATGGCCTGGATGTGCTCGGGTTTGCCTGAGAAGTCCGGGATAAGAAGCTCGACGCCGGTGCCCGGGTTGAGTTCATGGATCTTGCGGACGGTTTCGGCGTACAGCCAGACGCCTTCGTCTTCAAGGTCGTCGCGGGCGACGCCCGTGACGGTGGCGTAGCGCAGTTGCATCGACTGCACGGATCGGGCAACCTTGGTTGGTTCCATGCGGTCCAGGGGAGAGGGCTTGCCTGTGTCGATCTGGCAGAAGTCGCAGCGGCGCGTGCACTCGGAACCCCCGATGAGGAAGGTGGCTTCCTTGTCTTCCCAACATTCGAAGATGTTTGGGCAGCCAGCCTCTTCACAGACTGTGTGGAGGCCTTCCTTTTTAACCAGGTTCTTTAGCCCGACGAATTCCGAACCCATCTGGACTTTGGCTTTGATCCAGTCCGGCTTGCGCTCCACGGGGGTTGCGGCGTTGCGCTGTTCGATGCGCAGCAGCTTGCGGCCTTCTGGTGCCAGCGTCACAGGAGTGCTCCTTCGGAACTCGAAACTAGTGCTTCTTCGTGCTTGCGGAATTCTTCGACGATGCGGTCAACAATGTCCCCAGGCGTTATGTTCCGGCCCGTTTCCTGCGACATTGTGGTGACACCTGCGTCCGTGATGCCACAGGCGATGATCTGGCTGTACGGTGCGAGGTCGTTGCTGCAGTTGATGGCGATGCCATGCATCGTGACCCCATCCTGGACGCGAATGCCGATAGCCGCGATCTTGCGGTCCGGGCCCTTGTGGTCCGCGGTGATCCAGACACCTGCGCGGCCCTTCACTCGGGTGGCGTTGATTCCGTAGTCGGCCATCACGGAGATCATGATTGCTTCCAGCCGCTCCACATAGTCACGGATGCCTGAGCGGTTCTTCAGCTTGATGATGGGGTAGGCGATGAGCTGGCCGGGTCCGTGCCATGTCAGCTTTCCTCCCCGGTCCACGGGAACAACCGGCGTGCCGTCGAACGGTCGCTCGTGGTCTTCTGTCAGCTTGCCTGCCGTGTACACAGACGCGTGCTCCAACAACAGGACGGTGCTCGGTGCTTCTCCGGTGACAACTTTGTCGTGGAGTTCGCGTTGGACGGACCAGGCTGCCATGTAGTCGACGTATTCCGGTGCCAGACCCAACTGGGAAAACTCAAGAGTCATGGGTTCAAGCTTAGACCTACTGCCGCGCGGGGCCGGATTTTGTGGCCAAGCTCTCAGTCACGTTCGGTTCGTCCTGATCGCCCTGCGTAGCTGTGGATAACTTCTGTCCCTGCTGCGCCCGATCGGCAAGAATCTGGGGCATGGATTATCGAGACACCGCCCGTGGCGGCCGGCCCGGGCGCCATGGGCGGCATGCGGCGGCTCCACGGCCAGTGACGGTCGACGCCGACACAGCGGTCGACGTCGGCATTCCCACCTTTGGCGGCCTGACGCCGGTCCGTGAACTAGGGCGGGGCTCCTCGGCCGTCGTATGGCTTGCGCGAAGTGAACGGGATGGGGCGCTGTTCGCGGTGAAGTGCCTGCAGCCGGGCGCCGGCCTGGACGCAGACGCCGTGCGCCGCGAAATCCGGCTCAGTTCCGAAAGTCATGAACACCTGATAGGCGTCCATGACCTTATCCCGGTGATATTTCCAGAGGGCGAAACTATTGGCTTAGTTATGGACTACGCCGCCGGGGGGTCCCTGGGCCAACTCGTACGGTCTCGAGGGCGGCTGGCCGTGGGCGAGGCCGTCACCGTGCTTATACCTATGGCGCAGGTCCTGTCCTACCTTCATCAGCGAGGAACGGTACACGGAGACGTGTCTCCCGGAAACGTGCTGCTCACCGGTCAAGGCAAACCGATTCTGTCAGACCTCGGCCTCGGGAGGATGGTGGGGGACCCGCAGCAAGAGTTTGCGGGCACAGGAGGCTTCATGGATCCTCAGGAGCCCGCGGACGGCTCCTCGCTGCAGCCGGCCCGTGACTTGTACTCTTTGGCGGCACTGGGCTGGTTTATGCTGACCGGCACACCGCCAGAGGAGGCGAGGGGCCGGCCGCCCTTGACGCTTTTGGTCCCGGAAGTTCCGCCGAGCCTTGCCGTCGTCTTGGAAGCCGGGCTGCACGCCGATGTAAGCGAACGCCCGACGGCTGCCGAATTTGCCCGGGCGGTTTTCCGTTGTGCTGCCCCGGAGCCGGTGGACTTGTACGGTTCCGTGCACCCCAGTGTCATGCCAGAACTGCTGACGATGAGAAGCCCGGAGCGCCGCAAACGCCTAAATATTGTCCGTGGTCTTTGCCGTTCGGTCAGGGCCTCCATTGGACCTGCCCATGGCCTGACGCCTCGCTTGCCCCGTCGCTTCCAGTCAAGTCGCTTCCAGTCAATAGGGGCGGGAAGGAACGAGGCACCAAAACACCCGGTCCAGACAGCCGATTTTGCCGCGGGCGACCGAGGCAATCCGGCGCTCCGGAGGGCGCTCCTTGTGTGTCTGCCCGTCGTGGCAATCCTTGGGGTAGGCGTGGCGCTAGCCACAGGTTCGATGCCGCACATCGTGCCGGCCGTCCCTGCCGCCACGGTTGACCCTGGCAATGACGTGCCCGCCAAGGTCGCTGGGCAACTCGGCTCCCAGGACCCAGTGGAAGCGGTCCGTGGGTTGGCCGCTTTACGGTCCCAGGCGTTGCGGACCGGATCCGTTGCGCTGTTGACCCAGGTGACGGTCGCGGGTTCCCCGGCGGCCATTTCGGACGAACGATTGGGGGCAGAGCTCACGGAGGCAGGCGTGATGCTGGAGGGTTTCGCGACTGTCATCAGCACCGCCGAATTGAGGCAGGGAGGAACTGCCGATGCGGCAACTGTCAGGGTGCTTAGCTCATCGTCCGCCTACCAGGAGCGTACGAAATCCGGCGCCATCGTTCGGACAAAGCCTGCATCCGAAGCGCAGCTGCTTGACCTCAGCTTGAAGCGCCACGAAGGTGCCTGGCGAATAACGGAGATTCGGACACCTGACTGAGTGCGAGCCATTTCTTGCACTGGTCGTCCACCTCACCCAGCCAGCCAACGCGCCGCGTCCTGCAGAGTCGGATGAGTCCAGGCGAAGCCTGCTGACGCCAGGAGTGCCGAGTCAAGCGGCTGGTCTGCCAGGATGAGCTCGTCGGCCAAATGGCCCATAGCGAGTTTCAAGAGTGGGGCAGGCATGCGGAAAAGGGCAGGGCGCCTGAGAGCAGAGGCGATGGCGAAAATGATCGCGTTGACATCAGCCAGCTCAGGCGCGCACACATTCACCGGACCCTCAAGATCGGCGGTCAGCAAGAACTCGAGCGCGGCCGTTTCATCATCCAGGGTGATCCAAGGCCAGTGCTGAAGCCCGTTGCCCAAGGGACCACCGAGACCGGCTCTGAGCAGTGGCATAAGTCGGCCAAGAGCACCGCCCGAACGGCTGAGGACAACGCCCGTCCTGGGTGTGATGACGCGAACACCGAGAGGCGCCGTACGGGCCGCTTTTTCCCAATCCACGCAAAGCCGCGCCAAAACTCCCTCACCGGCTGGGGCGTTTTCCCGCAACTGGGGGAGGACGCTGGAGGCATGTCCGGCTCGGCCTGGCGTTTGCTTTCCGTGCCCTGTCCCGTAATAACCCGACGCGGACTGGCTGAGGAAGACGGCGGGCGGATTGGCCAGTTTCCGCATTGCGCTGGTCAACGTCCGGGTTGGGTGAAGCCGGGAGTCCACGAGCGTTCGCAGGCGACCGCGGGTCCACGGGCGGTCGCCGATTCCTGCTCCACAGAGATTCACCACTGCGTCGGCACCGTCGAGGATGGCGGGGTCCAAAACCTGGGTGTCGGGATTCCAAAAGGATTCCCCCGCCGAAGTGGGAGGCCGGCGAACCAGCCGGACGACGTCGTGCCCGTTGGCGGCAAGCCGCGACGCGAGTGCTGAACCAATAAGTCCGGAGGCTCCCGCAACCACGATTCTCATGGTCCATCTCACCATGTGGCGCCCGCACGGGGTGCCAGGCAGGGCATGCGCGAGTCTTGACTATGATCGAACAATGACCTCCTCGAGCTACTTCCGATACCCGCATGTTTATGGGGACCTGGTCACGTTCGTGGCCGAAGACGACGTCTGGATCGCGCCTCTCGGAGGCGGCCGTGCGTGGCGCGTATCTTCGCAACAAGTACCCGCCCGGAATCCCCGGTTTACGCCGGACGGGACGCGTATTGTGTGGACAGCTGTCCAAGGCACCGCGCCGGAAGTGGTAACTGCCAGCGTGGATGGGGGCGACTACCGTCAGCTCACTTACTTCGGCCACTCCAGTACTCGTGTCAAGGGCTTCACGGCATCAGGCGACATTGTGGTAACCAGCGCATTCCAGCAGGCAGATAGCCGCCACACGTTCGCCTACAGTCTTCCCGTCGACGGCGGCTGGGCCGCCGAGTTGCCATTTGGCCCCGTGGAGTCGGTCTCCTTTGGTCCCGTAATCGGAGATGAGCGCCCAGTTGTCATCGCGAGTGTGCTTTCCAGGGAGCCGGCATGGTGGAAGAGATACCGCGGAGGCACATCAGGAAAGATGTGGATTGATGCGGATGGCAACGGGGAGTTTGTGCAACTCGTTCCCGAGCTCGAGGGCAACCTGACGGACCCCATGTGGGTGGACGGCCGGATTGCGTTCCTGTCCGATCACGAAGGCCACGGCAACCTCTACTCAGTTCTTCCGGATGGCAGTGAGCTCCGGCGGCACACAGACCATGAGGATTTCTACGTGCGGCACGCCGCCACGGATGGCCGCCGAATTGTCTTTGAATCGGCTGGCGAAATCTGGCTGCTGCAATCGCTGGATGCCGAGGCTGTACGGATCCCCGTTGAGTTGGGATCGGCTTCACAAGGGCGCCGCCCCGCGCCGCTCAAAGTCCAGTCCCACCTGGGCGAAGTAGTCCCGGGCGCTACGGGAACTGCCAGTGCCGTCGAGTCGCACGGCACCATCCACTGGCTGCGGCACAAGGATGGTCCATCCCGTGTTGTCGAGGCCACTCCCGGTGTAAGGGCGCGGCTCCCCAGGCCCATGGCCGGCGGTCGCATCGCGTATGTAGCCGACCATGATGGCGTCGAATCCGTTTATGTCAGGGCGATTGTTGGGGACGTGCAGGTGCGCACCACCTACGTACCGACACCTTCCCGGCCCTCGGAGGTGCCAGCAGAGGAATTGCCGCGTCCGGTCGCCGCTTCCACCGTCGCCGGAGCGGAGCCAACCACAACGAACGTGGCGGTTCCGGCCGCACGCCACGACGCCGTCAGTGTGGCCGCCGATGCTGCTGGAAGGCTGGCCACCGAATCGGGTAAAGCACCCAGCGACGCCGTCTGCATGGAGGTGCCAGGGCCTTCCCGCGTAACTTCGCTCGAGCCCAGCCCGGATGGACGCTGGCTGGCCATAGGGACCGCCTTTGGCGACGTCCTAATGGCATCCGTGGATGGTGGTGGCGTGAGCCTGCTGACAAGCGCGGGCGAAGGGACCATCCAAGGCCTTGCCTGGTCCCCGGACTCCCAGTGGCTCCTTTGGTCGGAGCCCGTGACCGCGTTCGGTTCCCGCAGCAGGTTGCGCACCATGCGTCCGGCAGCGCCACAGGAGGGAATCATCGATGTAACGGACGGCCGCTTCTGCGATGAGTCCGCCGCGTTTACTCGCGACGGCAAATTCATCGCCTTCCTGTCCAATCGAAGTTTCGACCCTGTGTATGACGGCCATGCCTTTGATCTGGCCTTCCCGAGTCCCATCAAGCCGTACCTCATTGCGCTCACGGCTGACACCACATCCCCCTTCGGTCCGGAGGTCTACGACGTCGGTGCCGAGGCCGCCAAGTCTCCGGTTGCGGGAGTTGACGACACTGCAGGCAAGTCCGTCCCAGAGGTACGAATCGACGCCGAGGGGCTCGCGCACAGGGTTATCGGAGTTCCGGTCCCGCAAGGCAACTACTCGTCGCTCTCGGTGACCGACGGAGCATTGCTCTGGCTGGATACGCCGCTGTCCGGGGTGACCGGCGAAGGCCGCGGCTCCTTGGAAGACAAGAACCAGCCGCCCGCGCTGGTGAGATACGACATTGCCAAGCGCAAGCAGACCACGCTCGTGCCAGCCGTGGATCGCTATCGTGTCTCGGCGGACGGCTGCAAGGTGGTTTATGTCCTGGACAAGCAGGTGACTGCCGTCCCGGCTGCCTCAAAGGCTGATGAAGATTCGGGCGACGTCGTAAAGGTCGAGCTAAACCGCATCCGCGTCATTCTCGATCCGCTCAAGGTTTGGGGGCAGGCCTTTGACGAGGCATGGCGTCTCCAAAGGGACTTTTTCTGGACAGAAGACATGGCGGGCCAGGACTGGGACTCCGTCTATCGACGCTACCGTCCGCTGGTGGACAGGCTCGGATCCCATGACGACCTGGTTGACCTGCTCTGGGAACTGCACGGTGAACTGGGGACTTCGCACGCCTACGTAAGGCCCGCCGCAGTGACTGAACCCGGTAGCAACGGGCAAGGGCGCCTCGGTGCCGACATCGAGCTGACCCCGGCCGGCTGGCAGATTACGCGCGTTCTTGCCAGCGAGTCCTCCGACCCCCTTGCTACATCGCCGCTGGCCCGCCCCGGCGCAGACGCGAAGGCGGGGGACGTCCTGTTGGCGATCGACGGCGTCGAGCTTTCCGCAGAGCGGTCCCCGGCCATGCAGTTGGTTGGCGCTGCCAACCGCACGGTGGAACTTACCATTCTGAATGGTCCGGCACACGGTGAGGCCGCCGGACGGCAGCGACGGATCGCTGTAGTTCCCGTCAAAGACGAGGAACGCCTGCGCTACCAGGACTGGGTGCACGCCAACCGTCGGACTGTCCGAGAGGCATCGGCCGGGCGTTTCGGTTACCTGCACGTACCTGACATGCTCGCCAACGGCTGGGCCCAGCTGCACCGCGACTTGGACACCGAAACATCCCTTGACGGACTGATCGTCGACGTACGCCGCAACCGCGGTGGACACACCTCGCAACTGGTAGCTGAGCTCATTGGCCGCAAGGTGACCGGGTGGAGCATGCCGCGAGGCGAAAAGCCACGTACCTACCCGCATCACGCCCCGCGCGGCCCAGTGGTCATCCTCTCGGACGAGTTTGCCGGGTCCGACGGCGACATCATCACCCAGGTTTCAAAGCTTCGGGGCATCGGACCGGTCATCGGTACCCGTACCTGGGGCGGAGTTGTTGGCATTGACAACCGGTTTGCGCTCGCGGACGGTACCGGCGTGACGCAGCCGCGATATGCCACGTGGTTTGCCGGCGGAGTCGGCTGGGATGTTGAGAACTTCGGCGTCGAACCCGATATCCATGTCTCGTTCCCGCCCCACGCCTACGCGGCTGGAATCGATCCCCAGCTTGAATATGGCATTGGGGCACTTAGGGAGATGATCCAGGAACTGCCCACGGACCGCCCCCCTCTGCGCGAGGGCTACCGTAACCTGCGTCCGGCCCCGCTGCCTGCCCGCCCGCAGGCCCGCTGACGCTCAAACAAAGAGGACCCCTGTCACCGCTGCAAAGGCGGTGGCAGGGGTCCTTTGCTTCTCTGCCGGGACCGCCGACGGGAAGCAGCTGTCCCGCTACTAGGAGGCGAGTGTGGCGTCCAGGGTGATGGGGGTTGCCTTGAGGGCGCCAGAAACCGGGCAGTTGACCCTGGCGTCGTCTGCCAGGCTCTGGAACTCTTCCTCGGAAATCCCGGGGATCCGTGCAACCAGGGTCAGATGAATGCCGGTGATGCCTTCGCCCGGCTGGAAAGTGACGTCGGCCTTGGTGTTGACTTCCTCAGGCGTGTAACCTGCGTTGGCCACACCGTTGCTGAAGGCCATGGAGTAGCACGCCGAGTGTGCGGCGGCGATGAGCTCTTCGGGGCTGGTCTTGCCGTTTGCGGATTCGGAACGTGCTTTCCAGGTGACGTCGAAGGTTCCTAGGCCCGAGCTGTCCAGGGTTGTGGTGCCGGCTCCTTCGATAAGGTTGCCATTCCATACGGTGTGTGCGGTGCGTGTAGTAGCCATGTCCACTCCTCAGCGTCGTTGCGTATTGGCAGCCGGCGGGGCGCCGGATGCCACCGCGTTCCATCCTAGGTACTTCGCAGGCACCATGCACGGGGTGTCCGCTCTCGGAGGATTATGACCCGATCTTTCGCGGCAGTCGTCCGGGACAAACGGTTCGGCAAAAGAGAAAGTGCCCGCCGGGGGAGGGCAGGCGCTGTTCAGGTGCGCAGGAAGCTATGCGGCCCAGATCGTGGCAATGGCGGCGTTGAGCAGCGCGAGTCCACCGACACCGTGTGCCAGGCCTTTCGACACGTCTTCGCCCTTCTTGAAGCGGCGCATGCCGATAAACGCCAGAACGGCGACAGCAAGGGCGATGGCAAATTTGATGCCAAGCTTGAAGTAGTTGGCGTCCTTGCCGAGGGCCGGGATCAACCCCATCATCACGATGCCGGTGACGAGCTGTGTCATGGCACCATCGAACTGACGGGGGTGCACGATCGGCTTCTTCATGTTGCCGATCCAGATACCGATGATCATGGCGGCGCCGACGATGTGCAGGAAGACCATGACGTTGTAGACGATGTTCATGCCCTCAGTGTAGCCAGACGGTTCTACGTCCTGTAGCAAAGCCGCGCTGGCCGTCAGGAGAAGTTCAACACACGCCGGCAGCGGAGTGGCCATTTGGTCCTGCAGTGAAACAACGGCGGGGCATGAAGGGGAGGAATTCCTCCCGTTCATGCCCCGCCGTTGTGTGTTTCAGGGTTACTTAGCTTCTTTCGCCCAGCGGACCAGCCTAGAGACCGAGGTCGGCTTCGAATGCGCCGGCTTCGAGGCGCGCCTTGAGGGTCTGCAGGAAGCGGCCTGCGTCCGCGCCGTCGACCAGTCGGTGGTCGTACGTCAGGGACAGGTACATCATGGAGCGGACGGCGATCGAGTCGTCACCGTTCTCGTCCTGTACTACAACCGGGCGCTTGACGATCGCACCGGTTCCCAGGATTCCGACCTGGGGCTGGTTGATGATCGGAGTGTCGAACAGCGCGCCCACAGATCCGATGTTTGTGATGCTGAACGTACCACCGGAGAGCTCGTCCGGACCGATCTTGCCGTTGCGTGTGCGGTCGGCAACGTCGGCGATCTTGGAGGCGAGGCCTGCGAGGTTCAGGTTGCCGGCGTCAGAGACGACAGGAACAAGAAGGCCCTTCTCCGTGTCCACAGCGATCGCCAGGTGTTCGGCGTTGTGGTACGTGATTTCCTGCTTGTCCTCGTCGTACGCGGCGTTCAGCTTGGGGTGCTGCTTCAATGCCTCGGCCACGGCCTTGGCGATGAACGGCAGGAAGGTCAGCTTGACGCCGTTCTGGGCCAGGAACGAGTTCTTGGCCTTGTCGCGCAGCTTGGCGACCTTCGTCATGTCCACTTCGTGGACCTGGGTCAGCTGCGTGGAGACGTCCAGGGACTCGCGCATGCGGCGGGCGATGACCTGGCGGATGCGCGGAGCCTTCTCCACGGTACCCCGGAGCGACGACGCTGCGACGGGAGCCGGTGCCGCCTTGGGGACCGCAGTCTGGGCCGCCGGGGCAGGGGCTGCAGCCGCTTGCTTTGCCTCTGCCGCTGCGAGGACGTCCTGCTTCCGGATGCGTCCACCGACGCCGGTTCCAGAAACACTGGCGATGTCGATGCCGTGCTGGTTGGCCAGCTTGCGGACCAGAGGGGTGACGTAGTTGGATTCGGCGGCGGGCGCTGCCGGGGCAGCTGCGGGTGCCGGAGCAGCCGGGGCTGCGGAGGGGGCAGGGGCTGCGGCCCCCGGTGCGGCAGGTGCAGCCGGTGCCGGTGCTGCTTCAGCGGCAGGAGCAGGAGCCGGGGCTGCTGCGGGAGCCGGAGCTGATTCGGCCGGTGCGGCAGGGGCGGGGGCAGCAGCAGGTGCTGCGCCGGAGCCGATGACGGCGAGCACAGAACCGACCTCTGCGGTTTCGTCCTCGTTGACGCGGATTTCAAGCAGCGTGCCGGCAACGGGAGAAGGAATCTCGGTGTCGACCTTGTCCGTGGAAACCTCAAGGAGCGGTTCGTCAACCTCGACGTTGTCGCCAACGGACTTGAGCCAGCGGGTCACGGTACCTTCAGTAACGCTCTCACCCAGGGCGGGCAGCGTAACCTCGTGGCCTTCGCCAGCGGGGGCGGCAGGGGCTTCAGCAGCCGGAGCTTCGGCGGCAGGGGCCTCGGGTGCCGATTCCTGCGGGGCCGCTGCCGGAGCTTCTTCGGCGGCAGGGGCTTCAGGTTCGGCGGCAGGTGCCTCGGCGGCAGGAGCTGCACTGCCCGAGCCGTCGCCAATGCGCACAAGCGGAGCGCCAACCTCGGCGGTCTCGTCCTCAGCTACGAGGATTTCCTCGATGATGCCTGCGATCGGAGAGGGGATTTCAGTGTCTACTTTGTCGGTGGAAACCTCGAGCAACGGCTCGTCCACCTCTACCCGGTCACCTACTTGCTTGAGCCAGCGGGTGACGGTTCCTTCGGTGACGCTCTCACCGAGGGCGGGCAAGTTAACGGATTCAGACATGTCGTCCCCGTTCTCCTTATTGATCTTTGTGCGGATGAATGCGTTGTTGATCGGGCGCGGTGCACCCGGCAGGTTGTGCCGGGTGCACAGCCCAGGTGTCTCGTGGGGAGACTTAGCCGTGGAGTGGCTTGCCTGCTAGGGCGAGGTGGGCCTCACCCAGGGCTTCGTTCTGAGTGGGGTGGGCGTGGACCAGCTGGGCGACGTCCTCCGGGTAGGCCTCCCAGTTGACGATCAGCTGAGCTTCACCGATCTGCTCACCGATGCGCGAGCCAATCATGTGAACGCCGACGACCGGGCCGTCCTTCTGGCGCACGAGCTTGACGATGCCGCCGGTGCCGAGGATGGAAGACTTGCCGTTGCCAGCCAGGTTGTATTCCTGGGTTTCCACCTGGTCCTCGCCGAACTTCTCCTTGGCACCCTTTTCGGTGTAACCGACGGTGGCGATTTCCGGCTCGCAGTAGGTGACCTTGGGGATGTTGACGTCCTCAACGATGGTCGGGTTGAGCCCGGCGATCTCTTCGGCAACAAAGATGCCCTGCTGGTAGCCGCGGTGGGCAAGCTGGACGCCGGGGACGATGTCGCCCACCGCGTAGATGTTGGCGACACCGGTGTGCAGGCGCTCATTGGTGATGACGAAGCCGCGGTCGACGGTGACGCCTGCCTCTTCATAGCCCAGGTTCGCCGTCACGGGGCCACGGCCAACGGCAACGAGGAGGAGCTCGGCTTCGAAGGTCTTTCCATCAACCAGGGTGACCTTAACACCGTTGTCGTCCTGCTCCACACCTTGGAAGAAGACGCCGGTGCTGAACTTGATGCCGCGCTTTTTGAAGGCACGTTCCAGGTTCTTGACGATGGAAGCATCCTCGTTGGGGACCAGCGACGGAAGGCCCTCGACAATGGTCACGTCGACGCCGAAGGACTTCCACACGGAGGCGAACTCCACACCGATCACACCGCCGCCGAGGACAATGGCGCTCTTGGGGATGTAATCCAGTTCCAAGGCCTGGTCTGACGTGATGACGCGGCCGCCGATTTCCAAGCCAGGGAGCGAGCGGGAGTAGGAACCCGTGGCAAGCACAATGTTCTTGCCCTTGTAGGCAGTGCCGTTGACAACGATCGTGTCGGTGCCCTGGAGCTTGCCTTCACCTTCGATGACGGTGATGCCCTTGGCTTTGATGAGTCCCTGCAGGCCCTTGAACTTGCCCGCGACGATGCCGTCCTTGTATGCGTTGACGGCATTGATGTCGATGCTGTCGAGCGTGACGTTCACGCCATACTTGGCAGAGTCACGGGCATGGTCAGCAAGTTCCGCCGAGTGCAGCAGTGCCTTTGTGGGAATGCAGCCGTTGTGAAGGCACGTTCCACCAAGCTTGGCCTTCTCAACGAGGCCAACGGTGAAGCCCAGTTGTACGGCACGCAGGGCTGTGGCGTAGCCGCCGCTACCGCCACCGAGTACCAGGATGTCGAATTCTTGCGCAGTTGCCTGATCGGCCACTTAGACGCTCCCTCGCGTGAACGATGACACGCGAAGAACGCATCATCTGGTCTTGGAACTTGTTCTGCCGTGATTATGCCAGCACCAAAGTTCTCTTGCATTTGTGACTACCGTGGTTCACCTTAGCGAACCACCTATCCATGCTCCACCCTCCGGAGGCGTTTGTGGGGCGCTTGTGGCCAGAGTCACGTGGGCGAGTGATGGACGCCCCGTTGCGGGCATCCGGGGAGTGGTGGCCCGCCGGTGCGCGGGCCATTTGGCGGCCCGGTCCGAATGCCGGACCGGGCCGCCGTCGTCCTTTCTGTCCTTGCCCAACTCGGCGGTGGCGCCCAACTAGGCGGTGGTGCCGGCGGCGAGACCCTCCGCATAAGTGACCAGTGTCCTGACGGTGCACCCGGTTCCTTGCTTGGGTGTGTAGCCCCACGGGCTGCCGTTATTAAAGGACGGGCCGGCAATGTCGATGTGGGCCCAGGGGATGAGCTCGCCGTCGGCGTTCTTGCCGACGAATTCGCGCAGGAATACCGCAGCGGTCATCATGCCGCCGTGTCGTTCGCCGATGTTGGCAATGTCAGCGACCTGCGAATCGAGGCTGGCCCGCAACTCTTCCGGCAGGGGCATGGGCCAGGCCACCTCGCCCGCCTTGTCGGATGCCTCCTTCAGCGCCGCTGTCACGGTCTCATCGCCCATCAGACCCGCCGTACGGTTGCCGAGCGCGATGAGCTGGGCGCCGGTCAGCGTGGCAACATCGATGATGACGTCAGGCTGCTCCTCAGCAGCGGCCACAATGCCGTCGGCCATGACGAGGCGGCCTTCGGCGTCGGTGTTAAGGACCTCCACAGTCTTGCCGCCGTACACAGTCAGGACGTCCGCAGGCCGCTGCGCGGCGCCCGACGGCATGTTTTCCGCGATGCAAAGCCAGGCTGTCGCCTTGATCGGAAGGCCAAGTTGTGCGATCGCCAGGACAGTATTAAGGACGACGGCGGCACCCGCCATGTCGCTCTTCATGTCACCCATGCCGAGCGCCGGCTTGATGGAAATTCCGCCCGTGTCGAAGGTAATGCCCTTGCCGACCAAAGCGATTTTGCGTTCGGCCTTTGCCGGCGAATATTCCACTTTGACAAGTCGCGGCTGGCGGACGGAGCCTTTGCCGACCCCGAGAATGCCGCCGAAGCCTTCCTTCTCCAGCCTTTTCTCGTCCCAGACCGTAATTTTGACGGGCAGGCCCTTGCTCAATTCCCGGGCCGCTTCGGCGAAACTCTCCGGGAACAAATGGCTGGGCGGCTGATTGACCAAGGTACGGGTAGCATTCACGGCCCGTCCCACCGTGATTGCCCTGTCCAGCACGCGGTCGAAGTCCTTGGTGCCGGCGAATTCCGTGAAGATCTTGACCGTGCCAACCGGGTTCTTTAGTCCGTCTTTGTTGGAACGGAACTCGGTGAAGGAATAGGCGCCAAGGACGGCACCCTCCGCCACGGCTCCGGCATCGCCGAGCGACGCGGACGGCAAGGCAAGAGTGACCGAGCTGAGGCCCGCCAACTGGCGCACGGCTGAGCCCGCAGCCCGCCGCAACGCCTCTTCGCTGAGGCCGTCCGTCCCGAGCTTTCCCACGCCGGCCAGGACTAGTACATCGGCCCCGGTTTCGGCGATCCCCGGCAGGCGGACCATCTGGTCTGCGGCACCAGTGACACCCAGGATTTTCAACGACGCTGCCAGCGATTCGGCTGCCTTTGCCGACAACGGGTTGTCCAGCAATACCGGACCTTCGTTTCCTTGGCCGACGCCAACCACAAGGGCGTCGCTGGGTGACCTTTTCAAATCCTTGGAAATGGACCGCAGGGTGATGTCGTTAGTCTTGACCACGGGGATGTGTCCTCACTTTCTGAGATGTCGCGGCAACGGGGGCATGTTTCGCCTCCGCGCGGAACCGGCCGGCGTCGTCCCTGAACGGCGTCTGCGGTGTACGGGCCGGTTCGGCCGACCCGGTTCGATCGTAGTCTCCACACTGCTTCGTGGGGCAACAGACATGAGAGCTGTGGCACATTGGTGTAAGGAATGCCTGCACGCTTGGCAGCGTTGTAAAAAGACGAAGGGCAGTCAGGCCGCCGCGGCGAACGGCAGTGCACGCGCCCACCCTAGACTTCCCGCCTACGCGAAAGGACATGCCGTGATTGACCGGATCGCCGGCTCATTGCTGGATCCCGACGCCCTTTATGTGGGCAATCCGGAGCTGTTTCACGACCCAGGCCTGAAAGGCCTCAACCTTGTGATGGGGTTCACCGGTTTTGCCGATGCAGGGCACGTGGTCAAGCAAATCAATGCTGAGCTGCTGGACACACTGGGCGCAGATGTGGTGGCCGAGTTCGACGCCGACCAGCTCATGGACTACCGCTCGCGCCGACCGCATCTGACGTTCGTGGAGGACCACCTCCAGGATTACCAGCCTCCGCGCCTGGTCCTGTACAGGCTCCGCGACGGGCTGGGACAGCCCTTCCTCCTGCTGGCCGGATTCGAGCCGGACCTCCAGTGGGAGCGATTTGCCCGCGCCGTAGTGAGGCTCGTGGAACACTTTGAAGTCAACCTGGTGACCTGGATCCATTCAATTCCCATGCCGGTGCCGCACACACGGCCCGTGGGCGTCACCGTGCACGGAAATCGGCCGGACCTCATTGAGGGCATTTCGAGCTGGAAGCCAACGGTTGAGGTTCCCGCTGCCATTGGGCATGTCCTCGAGGTCCGTCTGGTGGAGGCTGGACGGAACGTTGCAGGATACGTCATCCACGTCCCGCACTATTTGGCGGACGCCGAGTACCCCAACGCTGCCGTTGCGGGCCTGGAGTACTTGGGCGCCGCTGCCTCGTTGATGCTTCCAACCGACCGCCTGAGGGAAGTAGGCCGGGAAGTTGGGCGCCAGATCGCGGAGCAGGTTGAGGCTTCCGAAGAGATCCAGCTTGTCGTGTCCAGGTTGGAGGCGCGCTACGACGAGAAAGCCGAGGGCACCGCACGTCGATCATTGCTGGCGGGGGAAAACGATGAGTTGCCCAACGCGGATGAGCTGGGTGCCGCTGTGGAGGCTTATCTGGCCCGCAAAGACGTTCGCCCGTAGCCGAGCTGGCTAGCGGTTGGGACAGCCTGCCAGGGAATGGACGGCGGTTGCCGCCCGCCTGCTGGCCTTGGGCATAATTGAAGGGTGAATGCACCCCGCGCCTGGCTGATTTGGACTATTGGGGTCTTCGCCTACTTGGTGGCCGTGGCGCAGCGGACGTCTTTCGGCATTGCCGGCCTTGAAGCGACGGAGAGATTCCACGCCACGGCAGCCGCTATTTCGTTCTTTACCGTGCTGCAGTTGCTGGTGTATGCCGGGCTGCAGATTCCAGTGGGTGTGCTGGTGGACCGCTTCGGATCGCGGGCCATGATTGCCACCGGCGCGGTTCTGATGGGTCTGGGCCAGCTTCAGCTCGCCAACGCGGACACTGTTCCGGGGGGAGTTTTTGGGCGTGTCCTGGTCGGCGCGGGGGACGCCATGACGTTCGTGTCAGTTCTGCGCCTGGTTCCCCTGTGGTTCGCGCCCGCCAGGGTACCGGTGGTCACGCAGCTGACGGGCATGACCGGACAACTTGGACAGTTGTTCAGTGTGGTGCCGTTTGCGTTCCTCTTGCACGCTTCCGGCTGGACTCCGGCGTTCCTCACGTTGTCTGCGATGTCGGCATTGGCCGTGGTGCTGGTTCTGGCCCTGCTGCGCGACGTCCCGCCCGGGCACCCGCCGCGGGAGCCCGCGCAGGGGCTGCGGGCTACCGGAGTCTCGCTGACACGTGCATGGCAGCAACCGGGAACCCGATTGGGGTTGTGGAGTCATTTCACGGTGCAATTCAGCGGAAACGTCTTCGCGATGACATGGGGATACCCGTTCCTGGTGTCCGGACAGGGCTTGGATCCGGGAACAGTCTCCGCCCTTATGGCCCTCTTTGTGGCGACGGCGATTGTGGTGGGTCCCGGCTTTGGCCGATTCGTGTCCCGTCACCCCATGCGCCGTTCCGCCATGGTCCTGCTCATCACCGGCGCCACCGCCTTGGCATGGGCGACGGTTCTGCTGTGGCCAGGCCACGCACCTCTGTGGTTGCTCGCCGGGCTTGTTGTGGTCCTTGCCATAGGTGGACCGGGTTCGATGATTGGCTTCGACTTCGCCCGCACGTTCAATCCGGCACAGCGCATTGGTACGGCCACGGGCATAGTCAATGTGGGCGGATTTATTGCGGCCCTGGTCACGATCTTCGCCGTGGGACTAATTCTGGACGTGCTCCGCGTAACTGGCTATTCCAGTGACCTGTACAGCCTGGATTCCTTTCGAATCGCCTTCAGCATCCAATATGTCCTGCTTGCGTTGGGCACAGTCCTGATTCTGGTGACTCGCCGCAAAGTGCGCAGGCAGATGGCCGCGCAGGGTGTACACGTCCCACCTCTGCTAAAGACCCTTGCAGAACAGAGGCGCGCCAGATTGGAACAGCGGCGATCCCGCGCCGTCAAGTAGGCGTGGCTCAAGCGCTGGATTATCCACATAACCCGTGAGATCCACATAGCCGCAGTGGTGTCTGGTACGGCTTCAGGTCTCCCGGCAAGGCTTGTAAGCATGACATTAGACAAGCCCATGATCGCCACTGCCCCTGAGGATATTCTCGGCTTCGTTCCACACGTCCTGGGTTACTGGCCGGATCAAAGCCTGGTGGCCATGACCACGCAGGGCAACTCACTCGGTGCCACGCTGCGCGTGGACCTGCCGGACACGGACAGGCCGGATCAACTGGCGGCTTTCGCGGAACAGGTCAGCGATTATCTTTCCGCCGATGAAAAGGCCGACGGCGTGCTTCTCGCCGTTTTCACAGATAGCGGTTGGGAGACGAACAGCGTGGGCGGCACTTGGCGTCCCATGCTTAGCTCGCTCGCAGAGCGTCTGGCTGCATCAGGGACGCCGGTTAAGGTCGCATGGCTGGTTGGCCACGAGTACTGGCGAGACGCAAGCTGCGACGACGAACGATGCTGCCCCCTCCCTGGCAGGAGCGTCCAGCTGATCAAGGACAGCCGCGTGAATGCTGAGATGGTGTACCGGGGCAGTTCGGTCCGGCAGGCGCCCTCGGACGTGGACATCTATGGGGACTGCGCTCCCTATATGCGGTCGCTTGCCACGGCTGAGGATGGCAGCGAATCGTCGGAAGACGGGTTCCTGAGTCTACTTGAGCCGCACTGGCGTGACAGGGCATGCTTCGAAGCGGTTTTGCATATGTGGAGCAGTCTCCGCGTGGCTAAAAAGCTGCGTTCGGGTGAGATTTCGCTGGAATCTGCCAATTTCCTTCGGGCGACTCTACGCGTTCCCGGTTGGCGCGATGCAATAGCGGTTATGGCCGCTGCCGGGTTTGCCGATGCTTATCGCGGAGCGGACGATTTCGGTTTCCTTATGGACGCCGAGAGCTGCGATGCAGGGTTGCCTGACGGAGTCCCGGTCGAGTTGCTGCAGCTAAGTGCTCAGGCAACCAGGACGGTATGCAAGGCTGGGCCGTCCGAGGACGGAAGCCCAGGCGCTCCAGCGGTCGCGGTACACGGGACCACAGCGGTGGCAGCAACCTATGGTGACGTCCTGCTGGGGCTTGCACCTGATGTGCCGGACTGGACAGCAATGCAGACGCTGGACGACATGCTCAAGGCCTTGGCAGGTTTCGGTGGGGGCGAGGCGCGTGCCGCCTGCCTCACGCTGCGAGGCTGGATTGAGTGGTGTAGGGGAAGGGGATCCTACGCCGATTCCTTGTACAGGGCGGCCTTGAGGGAACTGCCAAGCTACCGCTTGGCCGAACTCCTCCAGGAAGTGGTCCTGCGGGGAACGCTGTGCGGCTGGGCGCGGCGGTCCGAAGCAGCATGGCGACGGTTTGGCACCGCCGCGGCCTAAAATTCGGGGTCCTGCTGATCGTGGAATGCGGTCGAAACGCCACTTGGACGCGTCATGGCGTGCCTTTGTGCTGAAAACCGTGCGACAATGGATGCCGAGACCCGGTTGGGTCCGCGTTTGCGTGTCCGGAAAGTTCCCGACGGGAACAATCCAGAGTCGTCAGCAGTTCTACTAAGTGGCCCTGCAGGCGGCGGTTGCACGTGATGTTTACCGCGGACTTGACAGGGTCATAGTGGTGTTGCCCCCATGGTGATTCCACAGACCGCCGCTAGAAAGGTTTTCTGTGACCCCGTCTTCCGTCGAGAAGGAACCCGCCGCCCAGGCCGAACTGTCCGCCGAAGAAACGAACGCGGGCGCATCTGCCAAGCGCGCGGCTACACGCGCAGCCAAGGACTCAACCCAAGGTGCAGACCCTTCGGGAAAGCCGGCTCCCAAGAAGCGCGGGCCTAAGCCCGGCGCCAAGGCAGCGGCCGAGGCCGCTGGCAAGAATGCCCGAGGCCAGGCCGAAGACGAAGAGGAAATCGACGACGCCGAGGTCGACGAGGAAGAGGATTTCGACTCGGCTTCGCCCGACGAGTCTGAGCTCACGGACGAGTCCGAGGAAGCAGAGGAGACCGAGGAAGAAAGCGAGAAGGCCCCCGCGGCCACCGGCTCCGGCTTTGTTTACTCCGACGCTGACGATGATGATGCACCCGTTCAGCAGGTCATGTCCGCCGGTGCTACGGCTGACCCTGTTAAGGACTACCTGAAGCAGATCGGTAAGGTAGCCCTGCTGAACGCTGAGCAGGAAGTTGACCTGGCGCTCCGCATCGAGGCTGGCCTGTTCGCCGAAGAAAAACTCGCGAACGACGACGGCGGTATGGCGCCGAAGCTCAGGCGGGAACTCGAATTCATCGTTCATGACGGAAAGCGCGCCAAGAACCACCTGCTGGAGGCCAACCTCCGTCTGGTCGTGTCGCTGGCCAAGCGCTACACCGGTCGCGGCATGCTTTTCCTCGACCTTATCCAGGAAGGCAACCTCGGCCTTATCCGCGCCGTGGAAAAGTTCGACTACACCAAGGGCTTCAAGTTCTCCACGTACGCCACCTGGTGGATTCGGCAGGCCATCACGCGTGCCATGGCGGACCAGGCACGGACCATCCGTATCCCGGTGCACATGGTGGAAGTCATCAACAAGCTGGCCCGTGTCCAGCGGCAGATGCTGCAGGATCTTGGCCGCGAACCTACTCCGGAAGAACTCGCCCTCGAGCTGGACATGACACCGGAGAAGGTCGTCGAAGTCCAGAAGTACGGCCGTGAGCCCATCTCCCTCCACACTCCGCTGGGTGAGGATGGCGACTCCGAATTCGGGGACCTCATCGAGGATTCGGAAGCTGTGGTGCCCGCCGACGCAGTCAGCTTCACGCTGCTCCAGGAGCAGTTGCATTCCGTCCTTGACACGCTGTCTGAGCGCGAGGCCGGCGTTGTAGCGATGCGTTTCGGGCTGACCGACGGCCAGCCGAAGACTTTAGACGAAATCGGAAAAGTGTACGGCGTTACCCGCGAGCGTATCCGCCAGATCGAATCCAAGACCATGTCAAAGCTTCGCCACCCGTCCCGGTCCCAGGTCCTCCGGGATTACCTGGACTGATACCCGTCCAAAAAACACTGGCCACACGCTGGCCGGCGCGGCTGATTCCCAGTATTTGTGATACCCGGAGTCAGCCGCGCGTATGTTTGCCGTACGCCGTCATGCCCGGTCGCGATGCGGTGAGGGGCCCGCTGAGCATGGGTGACAGGGGCATAAAACAAGGCAGGCCCCCTTCCAAGAAGGGGACCTGCCTTTAACGTTTGCTTGGTCTAGTCGACGGGAACGGGTTCCTTTTCATGCAGCCGGTCGGTCTCGTCGTGCCAGCTCGACGTGAGCGGCCGCAGTTTCGCCTCCACTGCCCGTGCGTGGTGTGCGCAGAACAGCAATTCCCCACCGGAGGATTCAAGTACAACCCGGACATATGCCTGTGCCCCGCAGCGATCGCACCGGTCCAGGGCGTTGAGCGTGCGGTCTGCCACTGCTGTTGCCATGTCTGCCTCCTTCAGTAATTCAGTACGTCCATATAACCAGCAATCGATGCCAAACCTATGCAAGATTGGCTCAACTTTCGCTCAGCGCGTATCACGTGTAGGTAACATCACGGTGATCCAACCCCATCCGCCAGGAGTGGCACACCCTCTTTGGGGCCGAGGCCAGTTAGCCTAGGACAAGCCGTTTTTGCAGATTTCCAGAGGAGTAACCCGCCAGTGGTACCGAGTTCTGAATACACCGCCAGGCACCTTTCAGTACTGGAAGGTCTGGAAGCTGTTCGGAAACGTCCGGGCATGTATATCGGTTCCACCGACTCCCGCGGCCTGATGCACTGCCTCTGGGAGATCATCGATAACGCCGTGGACGAAGCCCTTGCGGGCTTTGGGCACGACATCAAAGTGATCCTCCACCAGGACAATTCGGTTGAAATCCACGATGACGGGCGCGGTATCCCCGTGGACGTTGAGCCCAAAACCGGCCTGACCGGCGTCGAAGTTGTTTTCACGAAGCTTCACGCCGGCGGCAAGTTCGGCGGCGGGTCCTACACGGCGTCCGGCGGCCTGCACGGCGTGGGCGCTTCAGTGGTAAATGCCCTGTCAGCCCGCCTGGACGTCCAGGTGGACCGTGGGGGGAAGACTTACCAAATGTCTTTCCGGCGCGGGGAGCCCGGCCGTTTCAAGGATCAGGGATCGAGGCTGGACCCGGCGTCGCCCTTCGAAGCTTTCATTGAGGACTCCGTCCTTGACGTAGTCGGGAAGGCCAAGCGTGGTGTCACCGGCACGCGCATCCGGTATTGGGCTGACCGCCAGATTTTCACGCCTGACGCCAAGTTCTCTTACGAAGAGTTGGCTGCCAGGGCCCGCCAGACTTCCTTCTTGGTCCCTGGTCTCAAAATCACTGTTCGGGACGAAAGAAAGCTGCCCGGAACACCGGGGGAGGGCGGGCCGCACGAGGAGATCTTTCACCACGACGGCGGCATCTCCGAGTTTGTCGACTTTCTGGCCGCGGACACCGCCGTTACGGATGTGTGGCGTCTGCACGGCGCCGGGAAGTTCAAGGAAACCGTCCCGGTCCTGGATGAGAAGGGACACAGCAAGATCGCCGAAGTCGAACGCGACTGTGAAGTCGATATCGCGCTGAGGTGGGGGATCGGCTATGACACTGCCGTCCGCAGCTTCGTGAACATCATCGCCACTCCCAAGGGGGGAACGCACCAGGCAGGCTTTGAACAGGCCCTGCTGAAAACCTTCCGCAAGGCGGTGGAAACCAACGCCAGAAGGCTCAAAGCCGGCAATGACAAGATCGAAAAAGACGACGTCATGGCCGGACTGACAGCGGTGCTCACAGTGCGCCTCGCCGAGCCACAGTTCGAAGGCCAGACCAAGGAAATCCTGGGAACCTCCGCAGTCCGTGCAATCGTCGCCAGGGTGGTGGAGAACGAGATCACCGCAAAACTCAACTCATCCAACCGCAACGACAAAGCCCAATCGGCTCAATTGCTGGAAAAGATCGTCAACGAGATGAAGTCGCGCATCTCGGCGCGGGTGCACAAGGAAACCCAGCGCCGAAAGAATGCGCTTGAGACTTCCTCCATGCCCTCCAAGCTAGCGGACTGCCGTACTGACGACGTGGGACGTTCGGAGCTGTTCATTGTTGAAGGTGACTCGGCCCTCGGTACAGCCAAACTGGCTCGCTCGTCGGACTTCCAAGCTTTGCTGCCGATCCGCGGCAAAATCCTGAACGTGCAAAAGGCCTCGGTCGGGGACATGCTGTCCAATGCAGAGTGTGCTGCGCTAATCCAGGTTGTGGGTGCCGGTTCCGGCAGGAGTTTTGTGGCCGAGGCTGCCCGCTACGGAAAAGTGATCCTCATGACGGACGCCGACGTCGACGGAGCCCACATCCGAACGCTGCTGCTCACGCTATTCTTCCGGTACATGCGCCCGATGATTGAAGAGGGGCGGGTCTTTGCCGCTGTTCCGCCCCTGCACCGCGTGGAGGTTATCAACCCTGGCCAGAAGGCCAACGAGATGATGTACACCTACTCTGAGGCCGAATTGCACGGACTGCTGGCCAAGCTGGCCGTGGAAGGCAAGCGCTACAAAGAGCCGATCCAGCGCTACAAGGGCCTCGGCGAAATGGACGCCCAGCAGCTCGCCGAGACCACCATGGATCCGCGGCACAGGACTCTCCGCCGCGTCACCATTGAGAGTGCACAGCGCGCCGAGGAAGTGTTTGACCTGCTTATGGGCTCCGACGTGGCCCCACGCAAGGACTTCATCATTGCGGGAGCGGCCAGCCTTGATCGGGAACGCATCGACGCCTGACCAGGGCCACAGGTCCGGACTGTGCGCCTGACCCGGATAACGTCCTAACCCAGCAACCCCGGCACGAAGAGCAGGGCCGTGGGCACGGCCAGGAGCAGGGCGGATCCCGCCAGCACCAAGGCTCGGAATCCCCGGGCCAAGGGCGGCTTGGGGGAGAGAAGCCTGCTCACCCGCGTCGCAGTCGTCCGCGCGGAGGCGGCGCCGCCGCTGCCACCGAACGCGGAATCCTCGACGTCGGACCCTGTGGCGGCCGGCGACGTAACCATACCGCCCGAGTCGCTGTCCGTCGTCGTTTTCTTGTTGCCCAGGGGCCCCATGGCCGGGTTGCTGGGTGACGCTCCGCTTGCCACGATGGCTATGGCGCGGATGAGTGTGGCCTTGCTTTCGGACTTCAAGGCGGCGTCATCGGCGAGCATCTCGATCAGGGAGTTGACCGCTACCTGCGCCAACCGCGTTGTGGGGAACCAGGGCAACGCCTGACGCCATGCGGCGAAAGCCCAAAGCAGCAGGTCGTGGCGTTGGCTTAGGTGTGCGTTCTCGTGGTTAAGTACCGCGCGGAGTTCGTTGGGTTCCAATGCGGCCATCAACCCGTCGGACAGCACGGTCACGGATCGTGCGCCTCCGGGTAGGCAGTAGGCCACTGGGGAATCGTGGTTGATGACCAGCGTGCCGGGTCCTCCGGCGTCAGGGGAAGCAAGAAGAGCCAGCAGTTCGCGGTGGCGTCGCCGCTGCCGTTCGATCTTCACGTAGGTCAACAGCAGAGTGAAGACAAGGTGGGCCGTGAGGAGCGCGGCTGCCGAGAGGGCGAACAGGTGCCAAAAACCCAGGGACGTTGTTGGCGCATTGAAAAACACCATTCCCGCGAGGGTGCGCAGCCCGGCAATAAGGTTGTCACCGGCAGGCTCCAGGCCGTAGACAAGCATTGCGCCAATCATCGACAAACCACCAGCGAGGGCTATTGCCTGCCATAGGACCATGGCCGTGAACGGGGCCCGTGAAGGCCATTCAGCCCGCGAAAGAAGTACAGGTACCGGCCAAGCCAGTACCAATGCAAGGACCGCCAGAAAGTATGAGGTCCAGAACATGCTGGGTCAGCTTTGGCCGAGCAGTTTCCGCAGAGTCGCTGCTTCACTTTCGGTGACCGACCCGATGAAACGCGCCAGGACTGCTTCGCGGTCGGGTGCCGATCCCAACACTTCATGCATGAGCTCGGCCGTGTGGTCCGCGCGGCTGGACACCGCCTGGTAGCGGTGCGGGCGCGTGCCCCTCTCGCGTTCCACCAGGCCCTTCTTCTCCAGGCGTGACAGCACAGTCAGGACAGTTGTGACGGCCAGTTCCTTGCCCGGGTGGGCGGCTGCGCCGTCGTCGGTTCCCGTATTGTGGGCCAGTAGGTCGCGCATTGTGTTGGCAGTCACAGCCTCCTGGCTCGCCCACAGCAAATCCATGACAGCCCGCTCAAGTTCCCCAAGACTCGCCATTTTCACGTCCCTACTTTCCACTCCCCGGCTGGTGCATTGCGTTTTGGTGCAGTGCTTCCCGGTGGGCGATGATCCAACATTCCACAATCAATCTACCGCGTTTGTATGAGCCATTCTACGTGAAGTAGAACATGCGGCGTGGCGCACCCTTGCACGCATAGTGGCGCGCTGGAAGAGTGGTGTCCACACTGGGACCGATTTGTTCTACACTGTGTAGAAGTTGGAATTTCTACGAAGCGTAGAAATGTTGGAGGCCGCACCTCGGGCCGCCGGACAAAGGACAGCCATGGACGCCTTGGAAATCGCACGTTGGCAATTCGGAATCACCACGGTCTATCACTTCATGATGGTGCCCCTGACCATCGGCCTGGGCCTGGTGGTAGCCGTCATCCAAACGCTCTGGCACCGGACGGGCAAGCAGGAATACCTGCGCATGACCAAGTTTTGGGGCAAGCTCTTCCTGATCAACTTCATCATGGGCGTCGCCACAGGCATTGTGCAGGAATTTCAGTTCGGTATGGCGTGGAGTGAATACAGCCGGTTTGTTGGCGATGTGTTCGGTGCTCCGCTGGCGCTGGAAGCCCTGCTCGCTTTCTTCGTTGAATCGACGTTCCTCGGCCTGTGGATTTTTGGCTGGAAGCAGTTGAAGAAGGGCGTCCACCTCACCTGTCTCTGGATCGCCGTCATTGGTTCGCTGTTCTCCGCCTACTTCATCATTGTGGCCAACAGTTGGATGCAGCATCCCGTGGGTGTTGAGATGGTCAATGGACGGCCCGTCATGACGGACGCTTGGGCGGTTTTCACCAACAACACGGCCCTTGTTGCTGTGCCGCACACCCTGTTCGGTGCGCTCGGTGTTGCCGGGGCTTTCCTGCTTGGAATCGCCTGGTACCACCTGTGGCGCCGCCGGCGCGACGGCATCGACACGGTGGACGCTGAGGGTCGTGCGGTACCCGGTGTGGCCGACATTGCCGGACGTGACAAGACCGACTACCAGGTATGGATCCAATCGCTCCGGATTGGCGCCGTCGTGGCCATGATCTCCTTCGCGGGCACGGCCTTCACCGGAGACCTGCAGGGCAAGCTGATGTTCGTCCAGCAGCCCATGAAGATGGCTGCCGCCGAAGCAGCCTGCCATGATGGCACAGGCTTCTCCGTCCTCAGCGTGGGAAACCTGGGTTCCAAGAATTGCGATGACATTGTGGCTGTCATCGAAGTGCCCGGCATCCTGTCCTTCCTGGCGAACGGTGACTTCACCACGGAGGTGAAGGGCGTGAACAGCCTGCTGGACGAATACAAGGACAAATACGGTACCCACGTGCCCAACAAGCCGCTCTACAGCGACCGGGCCGGGCAGGAGGTTCAATACGTCCCGGTCATGGAAGTCACCTACTGGGGCTTCCGCACGATGATCGGCTTTGGCGGAATTGCAGCTTTCGCCGCCATGCTGGCGCTCTGGGTTACGCGAAGGGGTGTTGTACCGCGCGCCCGCTGGCTGATGAGGCTGGCTGTCTTCGGAATCCTTGCTCCCTTTGGTGCCAACGCCGCCGGTTGGATCTTTACGGAGATGGGCCGACAGCCGTTCGTGGTGGCGCCCAACCCGGACCCCACCGGCATAGACCAGGTCTTCATGTTTACCGCGGCTGCCGTGTCGCCTGGCGTGTCGGCAGGAGAGATCATGACCTCGCTTGTTGTTCTGACCGCCATTTACGCCGTCCTGTTAATCGTCGAAGTCCGCCTCCTGGTCAAGTACACCCGGGGAGGGGTCGCCTCGGCGATGCCGGAACTCACCGAATCCAAAAAACAACCGGCCGGAAAGGACGACGGCGGGACGCCGCCTCCCGCCGGCACCGACGTCCTGGCGTTCGCCTACTAGGGAGATTGAGGAGAGCATCATGGAGTTCCTCCCCACCATCTGGTTCGTTGCCATCGCCCTCCTATGGACGGGCTACCTCTTCCTTGAGGGATTCGACCTGGGCGTCGGCATGCTGATGAAACTCTTTGCCCGCAATGACACCGAGCGGCGAGTTCTGCTGAACACCATTGGCCCGGTCTGGGATGGCAACGAAGTGTGGCTCCTAACAGCGGGCGGCGCCACCTTCGCAGCCTTTCCGTTGTGGTACGCGTCCCTGTTCTCGGCGCTCTACCTACCGCTGCTGGTGGTCCTCGTAGCCTTGATCTTCCGCGCTGTTGCTTTCGAGTACCGCGGCAAGGTGGACTCGGAGCGTTGGCGGTCAGGGTGGGACTGGGCTATCGCCCTTGGCTCCTTCGTTGCCGCGTTCGGCGTGGGTGCAGCATTGGCCCTGACCACAACTGGCCTGCCCGTTGATGCCAATGGCGACCGAAGCGGAGGACCATTCGCCTGGTTTAGTGGATACGCGGTTCTGGGTGGTTTGGCCGTCGTCGGATTCGCACTGGTGCACGCGCTGGCCTTCCTGACGCTGAAGACCGACGGCGACGTTCGCGTACGTTCGCGGCAGTGGCTGGTGCGCTGGCTCCCCGTTGCAATCCTTCCGATGCTTGCCTGGGTAATCGCAGTTCAGGCGCTTACCGGCAGGCCATGGACGTGGGCAGCAACAGTCATTGCAGCCATTGCCGCTGCTGTTGCTTGGTTGTTTGCGCGCCGAGGCGCTGAGCGTCGGCCATTTGTGGGGCTAGCGCTTCTGATCGTGGCCGGGGCGGCAGCGATTTTTGGCGCCGTGTATCCCGTTGTCCTGCCATCCACGATTGATCCGTCCTTTAGCCTGACCGTGGGCAGCGCCTCGTCCTCCGACTACACATTGAGCCTCATGAGCATCGCCGCGGCCATTGGCCTGCCCATCGTCATCGCGTACCAGGCATGGACCTACTGGGTGTTCCGGCGGCGCGTGGCTACGACACACATCCCTCCCGCCCATGGCTTCCTCCCTGCCATCGCGGCCAAGGTCCTCGCAGACAAGGAATAACGCACCCATGAGGCCGACCTTCCCCTCCGGTCCGTCCACTCGGTTCGCCCTGTGGTGGCTCGGGCTCCTTGCCGCAATGAAGGCCGCGTCCCTCATACTGCTGGCCCAGTCCGTAGCCACGCTATTGGCGGCCCTCGCGGCCGGCGACGCGGGCGCCGCCGGACCGGTCGGGAACGCAATCTTCGGGGCAGTACTCAGTGGTGCTGCCGGGGCGATCCTGAGGTCTGTCTCGGTCTGGGGACAATCCGTAGCTGCACGTCGTGCAGCGCTCGGCGTGAAGGAGGAACTTCGTGCCTCGCTGCTTGGGGCAGCCCTGTCGCCACGTGGACGCCACATAGGCTACGGGCAGGCTGAGGCGGCCGTCGGCAGCGACGGTGGCATGGCGATCCTGGCGACGAAGGGCCTGGACGCACTGGACAACTATTACACGCAATTCCTTCCCGCCCTGGTCAACTGTGCCGTAATTCCGCTGATCATTGGAGCGCGCATCCTGCTCGCGGACTGGGTGAGCGCACTGGTGATCGTCTTCACCGTTCCCCTTGTTCCGCTGTTCATGGTGCTCATTGGCAGGCACACCGAAGAGCGGGTTCGGGAAGCCCAAGCGACGCTGTCACGACTTTCCGGGCACATTGTGGAACTCGCCAAGGGACTCCCCGTGCTGGTAGGGCTTGGCAGGGCCGCGGGACAGCGCAAAGCCCTGGAAGAGCTGTCCAACGAATACCGCCACCGGACCATGGGTACTTTGCGCACGGCGTTTATGTCGTCACTTGCCCTGGAACTGATCGCCACCATCTCCGTTGCGGTTGTGGCGGTCTTTATCGGCGTTCGGCTCGTTGCGGGGGAAATGCCGTTGGAAGCCGGCCTCCTCGCTCTCCTGCTGGCCCCAGACTGCTACCTGCCCCTCAGGGAACTGGGAACAGCCCACCACGCCAGCGATGAGGGGCGGGTGGCGCTCGCCGCGGCAAACGCCGTGCTCGCTGCCGCCCCCGCCGGCGCGCCAGGGACTGCAACGCCCAGCACCGTGGAAAGCAATAAGCAGGAGGGCCCGCCGGGCGTGACTGCAAGCCAAGGCCACAACGCTTCCGGCCACGACCCTTCCGGGCACTACCCTTCCGGGCTCGAGGTCGAAGGGCTGACGGTGCGCTACGACGGAAGGCGGCAGGCCGCCGTCGGGCCCTTGACGTTCAGCGCGCGTCCCGGAACCGTCACGGCACTCTCCGGGCCCAGCGGTTCCGGGAAAAGTACCGTCCTGGGCGTGCTTGCGGGCACGGTCCGCGACGACGGATCGAAAACCTCGGTCGAGGGACGCTATTCGGGATTCGACGCTAACCGCGTGGCGTGGGTGCCGCAGCATCCGACCATGGTGGCCGCCACTGTCGGTGACGAAGTACTCCTGTATCTCTCAGGGATGGGAAGCGAGCAGGACCTAGCGGCCGCGGTCCTGCGGTGCCTTCATGGCGCTGCAGCCAGCCACCTGGCGGCTCGCCATCCAGCCGAGCTCAGCCCTGGTGAATTGCGGCGCGTGGCACTGGCCCGCGGACTGGCCAGGATCGAGGCGGGCGCCACTCTTCTGCTGCTCGACGAGCCCACGGCCCACCTCGACGACGTCGCAGCCCATGCCGTGCACCAGGCAATCCGCAACCTGCCCGCACATATGACGGTGCTTCTGGTGGCACACGACGCACAGACCCGCGCACTGGCAGATTACGTAGTGGACGTTGAGCCAGATCAGGGTCGGCCAGGCACCGCGCTCCGAAGCCTCCCCACGATAGGCAGGAGCACCGGGGACCACGCGACGCGATCAATCACGGCAGCCTCCACGCCTGATCCGGCCCCAAGCTACGTGCCGAATGAAACCCCAGCCAGCGGTGGCGTTCCGGGAACGTTATCGACACTTTTGGGACTGCTGGCGCCCTTGCGCTGGCGGTTTGCCGGAGCTGCCCTCCTCGGCGTCCTTGCGGCCTGCTTCGCTGCCGCGCTTTCCGGGCTGTCCGGCTGGCTGATCATACGGGCCAGTGAACAGCCACCTATCCTGTACCTCTTGGGTGCAATCGTCGGCGTGCGGTTCTTCGGCATCGGTCGCGCGGTGCTCCGGTACTGTGAGCGCCTGGCGTTGCACGACGCGGTGTTCGCCACCGTCACCAAGTTGCGCGGAGCCCTGTGGGCATCACTCAGCCGTCGCGCCCTGTCGCTCCGTCGACTGCTCCAAGGCGGAACGGTGCTGGGGTCCGTTGTTGACGACGTCGACACTGTCCGTGATCTTCTTCCGCGCGTTATTCTTCCGCCCGTCGCCGCCCTTGCCGTCGCAGGAGGGACTGTTGCTGTCGCCGTCATCGTCTTGCCGGCAGCAGTGCCCGCCGTTCTGGCAGCTGTGGTCGTGTCCCTGCTGATCGGTCCGGCCCTGGCGCTCGCAGGGGACAGGATGGCCGCGCGCGCCGAGCAAAGGCTGCGTGTCAGGGTTCTTCGTGACGCGGCCGCCGCGATCGACGCGAGGGACGACTTGATGGCCAATAGGGTGTCGTCCCCGGTGCTCTCCGCGATCGGAAAAGCTGATCGCGCCGCTACCGACGCATCACAGCGATCGGCCTGGGCAGACGGCCTGGGACAGGCAGCGACCACTTTGGCATGCTCCCTTGCCGCCGTCGCCTCTGCGGTGCTGACGGTGCCGGCCATAGCGGACGGCTCCGCAGCCGGGGCGACTGTCGCCGTCGTTGTTCTGCTGCTACTGGCGCTGGTTGAGCCGAGTGCGGCCGCGACGACGGCAGTCCGGCAATTCCCGGCCCTCCGCGAAGTACTGGGCCGGGTGGCCGCAGCCGGGGCGCTGGACCACAAGACGCTCGATTCCTCCGACACCGGGTTGGTTAGTGTGCCGGACCGTGAAGACGGCCGGGACGGGGTACGAATTGAGGGCCTGGCTGCTGCCTGGCCGCACTCGGACCCCATATTCGAGGGCGTCGCCGCGGAGGCAGGGCCTGGTTCGTGGATGGCCGTCCGCGGCCCCTCAGGCTCAGGCAAATCCACGCTGATGGCGGTGCTGCTCGGGTTCCTGGAGCCAGTTGGCGGTCGGGCGGAGGTGAGCGGGTCCGCAGCGTGGTGTCCCCAGGAGGCGCACCTTTTTGATTCGACTATCCGGGGCAACCTCCTGCTTGGCCTACCGAGCGGGGGTGGGGCGGCCGACGTCGAACGCCAGCTTGGCGATGCGGTGGCGGCGGTCGGGCTGGGATCCCTGTTGGGACGGCTCGACGACGGCCTGGACTCCCGCATAGGCCCAGGCGGAGCGTTTCTGAGCGGGGGAGAGCGACAGCGCCTCGCTGTGGCCAGAACACTCCTGACCGGGGCCGACGTCATCCTGCTGGATGAGCCCACAGCACACCTGGATGCTGAGTCCGCGCGGATGCTCCTCGCTGACCTTCGCGTTGGCCTGGCGGACCGGACAGTCATCCTGGTAACGCACAACCCAGCCGATATCGACGACAGTGACTCGGTCCTGGTCCTCGGCGGTGGGGATGCAGCCGACGATCTGCCCGGCGCCAGGGTTTCCGTGGACCGTCAGGGACGGCGCGTCAACGCCTAGCCGTCCACATCGTGGAGATGGTGGACCACGTCGTGGAGGAAGTACCGGGAGAAGCTAAGCACTGTGAATTCCGAGCCGTTGCTCCTCAAACCCGTCCGGTCCCACTGATCCTCCGTCACTGAGGCGAATGAAGCAGCGATTTCCTCGCCAGCGGCAGTGAGTTGCAGGGCAACTTCCTCCGCGTCCGCGTGCTCGTAGTCGCCATCGAGTGCAGCCTGGTCCTGGTCCCAGTTGTCGAACTTGGCGGCGTCGTCGCTAAGCATCAGGTTGAGCCGGCGGTCGAATAGATCGAAGACGTCGCGCACATGGCACGCGTACTCGAGGGGTGACCAAGTGTGGTCATTAGGCCTGGTGCCGACGGCCGGGCGCCGGAGGACGGCGCGCCATCTGGGAAGCAGCGCGGTAACCGTCCCGGCAACGGTTGAGGGCGTGACACCGGCCGGGTCGAACCCGCACTCCGGGCACGGCCGGGTCATAACCCACGTCCAGTCTTTTTCATCGGGAATGATCGGCATGCCCTCAGTCTAGGCCCCGCTCATCGTGTCAAGCCTCACGGCCCAAGGCGGATCGGCCGGGGTACTTCCCTCGGATCGGAACAAGAGTAAAGTTCGCTCTGGGGGTGGGCCTGGAAAGTGAGAGCCATGCTCAAGGATCAGCCAGTGGCCGCAGTGTTGCCGGCAAGCGATATCAAGAGGGCACGGGAGTTCTATCGGGACAAGCTGGGCTTGGAACCAGATAATCCGGACGCGGAAGACAATTTTCAGTACAGGTGCGGAAGCGGTACCGGCTTTATGCTCTACCAGACCGACAATGCAGGGACTGCCAAGAATACGCAAATTGGATGGATGGTCCCCGACCTTTCCGCTGAAGTCGCTGAACTTCGGTCCCGCGGCGTCCAGTTTGAGGAATACGACTTTCCCGGGCTGAAGACGGAAAACGGCATTGCTTCCTTCCCGGACGGATCATCGGCTGCCTGGTTCCTGGACACGGAAGGCAACATTCTGAGCGTCGGGCAATACACAATGTGATACGCCGGAACCTCACTGCGACCGCATGCGTGGGGCTCCGTAATCCCTTGCAATGGAATGGGGACGGCCCTGTGGGCTGTCCCCATTCCTCCGCGGGTTGTGCAGTTACTCCGTTGGTGTTTCTACGGTTGCGGCTTGCGCCGGGCCTACTCGCGTATCCGTTGCGTCCGATGGCCAGGCCATGCTCGGACCGATGTCGTCCACGGGCTGGGAGAGCGGGATGCCGGAGCCGTCGCGGCGGCCGTGTTCCTGCGGCAGTGCCCTCGCCACACCGCTTGCGGCGCACGCCTTTGCCGGGCCGTGGCCCGCCCAAGCCAGCAATAGGACATCCTCGCCCTTGAGGAACCGGTGTGCGCGCACGCCCCCTGTGGCGCGGCCCTTGGCCGGATACTCAGCGAAGGCGGTAACTTTCGCGGTGCCGGGAGCTGTCCCCGGCAGGGCGCCATTGCTGCCTGCAATGGTCACCACAACTGCAGTGTCATCTCCCGGCGCCACAACGCCGAAGTGGATGACGGAGTCCCCGGCGGTCAGCTTGATGCCTGCCATGCCACCCGCGGTCCGGCCTTGGGGACGGACCACTGCCGACGGGAACCTCAGCAACTGTGCCTGGCGTGTGATAAATACCAAGTCCGACTCGTCCTCCGCAGCGGGAGCGATTCCCACGACGTGATCCTTGTCCTTCAGCGTGATGATCTCCCAGTCCTCGCGGTTGAGGGGATATTCCGGCTGAACACGTTTGATGATGCCCTGCGCTGTTCCCATGGCCAGGACCGTATCCAACGGCACAAAGGCAACGAGTGTTTCGCCCTTTGGCAACGTCACGAAGTCCTTGGCGGGGACCCCGCCAGTAAGGTTCGGAATGCCGGACACGGGGGGCAACAGCGGCATGTCCATCACCTGCAGCCGAAGCATCCTTCCCTGCGAGGTAACAGCCCCAATCTCGCCCCTGGCCGTTGTTTTGACCACGGAACGGAACACATCATGCTTGCTGCGCGGGCCCGATTCCGCCATTGGTTCCTGGCCGGTGGTCCGGGCGATCTGTCCGGATGCGCTGAGGATGGCCCAGCAGGGGTCATCGGCGATTTCGAGGGGCAGTGCTGCGGCCTTGCCCTTGGGGCCGGGTGCGGTCGCCAGCGCGGCCACTGTTGGCGACACGGCCTCGGATTCCAGGAGGACCGTTCGGCGCGGGGTGCCGTGGGCCTTTGCGATCTCTTCGAGTTCGCCGGAGACTAGCTCCCGCAGAAGCTGGTCAGAAGCGAGGATGGCTTCCAATTCGGCGATCGCCTTGTGGAGCTCGTCCTGCTCCTTTTCCAGTTCGATCCTGGAGTACTTGGTCAGCTGACGCAGCCGAAGCTCCAGGATGTAATTCGCTTGGATCTCCGTCAGGTCGTAGATGGACATCAGCCTGTCCCGGGCAGCTGCCGCCTCGTCCGAGGAGCGGATGATCTGGATGACTTCGTCGATATCCACGATGGCGATCAGCAGGCCCTCCACGAGGTGGAGCCGGTCCTTCTTCTTCCCAAGGCGGAACGATGTGCGCCGGCGCACCACGGACAGCCTGTGGTCCACGTACACGCGGAGCAGGTCCAGGAGGCCGAGCGTCTGCGGCTGGCCGTCGACCAATGTGACGTTGTTGATCCCGAACGAGTCTTCCATCGGTGTCAGCCGGTAGAGCTGCTGAAGCACTGCGTTGGGGTTGAAGCCGTTCTTCAGCTCAATGACCAGCCGCAGGCCATGGTTGCGGTCCGTGAGGTCCAGGATGTCGCTGATGCCGGTCAGCTTCTTGGCGTTGACGGCATCCTTGATCTTCTCGATGACTTTCTCGGGACCCACCATGTACGGCAGCTCTGTGACCACAAGGCCTGTGCGGCGTGCCGAGAGCTGTTCGATCTCAACTTTTGCCCTCGTCTTGAACGAGCCCCGGCCGGTTTCGTACGCGTCCTTGATGCCGTCCAGGCCCACGATGCGGCCGCCCGATGGCAAATCGGGGCCCGGGACGTACTGCATGATGTCCTCGAGCGTCGCATCAGGGTTGGCGATCAAGTGCCGGGCCGCTTCGATGACTTCGCCAAGGTTGTGGGGGGCCATGTTCGTGGCCATGCCGACCGCAATGCCTGTGGTGCCATTGACCAGCAGATTGGGGAACGCCGCCGGCAGTACATCCGGCTGGGTCAGTTGGTTGTCATAGTTGGGGACGAAATCCACCACATCTTCGTCAAGATGGTCCGTCATCGTCAGGGCCGCAGCAGCCAAGCGGGCCTCTGTGTAACGGGGGGCCGCAGGGCCGTCGTCGAGCGATCCAAAGTTGCCGTGGCCGTCGATCAGCGGAAGCCGCAGGGCGAAGTCCTGCGCCATGCGCACCATGGCGTCGTAAATGGCGGCGTCACCGTGGGGGTGGAGCTTACCCATGACCTCACCCACAACGCGGGCACTCTTGACATGGCCGCGGTCGGGGCGAAGCCCCATGTCGCTCATCATGTACAGGATGCGCCGCTGGACTGGCTTCAGCCCATCCCTGGCGTCGGGCAGCGCCCTCGAATAGATCACGGAGTAGGCGTATTCGAGGAACGAGCCCTCCATTTCGGAGGTCACATCGATGTCGACGATATTTTCGGTGTAGTCCGAAGTATCTTCGCCTGAATGGACGGGGCTTTGGCGGCGGGCCATGGAGTCGGTGAATCCTTAACGGTGTACTGCAGAGGTCTTGGCTAGGCTAAGCCTATGGTGGATCAGCCCGGGGCCGGCGTATATCCGGAACATTGGGAGGCCGATGTCGTACTGCGGGACGGCGGCACAGCGCACCTCAGGCCGATCTCGCCCGATGACGCAGGCGCCGTCCAGGAGTTCCACACCGGGCAGTCCCAGAACTCAATTTACCTCCGGTTCTTCTCATTCAAGCCACGACTGTCTGAGAAGGAGCTTCAACGCTTCACGGAAGTGGACCATCGGGACCGGGTTGCCTTTGTCATCACCATCGCTGGAAAGATCGTTGGGATCGGCCGGTACGACCGACTGGAGGACCGCTCCCAGGCGGAAGTCGCGTTCAATATTTCGGACGCCCACCAAGGCCGCGGCATCGGCTCGATCCTGCTGGAACACCTCGCCGCCGCCGCACTGGAGAATGGCGTGCGCCGCTTCACGGCCGAGGTTCTGCCGGAGAACCGGAAGATGCTTATGGTGTTCGCGGACGCCGGCTATGAGGTGCAGCGCCACTTCGACGACGGTGTTGTCAGCGTCGCGTTCGACATCGACCCCACAATGAAGTCCCGCGCCGTCATGGAAGCCCGCGAGCACCGCGCCGAGGCGCGCAGCGTGCGGGACCTGCTGGCGCCGTCGTCGGTGGCTGTTATCGGCGCAAGCCGGGCGTGGGGCACCGTCGGATACCAACTCCTCGAACACATCATCGACGGCGGCTTTACCGGACCGGTGTACGCGATCAACCCCGAAGCGTTCGAACTTGCAGGGATGAAGTCCTACGCCAAACTCGCCGAGGTTCCTGAAACCGTGCAGCTGGCTGTGGTCGCCGTGCCGTACGAAGAGGTGGCCAAAGTAGTCACGGAGTGCGCCGTCGCTGGAGTGAAAGGCGTGGTGATTGCCTCCGCCGGGTTTACGGAAGCCGGTAAGGACGGACTCCAACGCCAGCGTGCCTTGGTCCGGCTGGCAAGGAGCTACGGGATGAGGGTCATAGGCCCGGAATCCCTGGGGATCGTCAACACAAACAAGGATGTCTCCCTCAATGCCTCCATGGCGCCGTCCCTCCCACGGACCGGTCGGCTCGGCCTCTTCAGCCAGTCATCGGCCATCGGTGTCGCGCTATATGCCGCCGCCTACCGGCGCCGCCTTGGCCTGTCCAGTGTTGTGTCGGCCGGGAACCGTGCTGACGTGTCTGGAAACGACCTCATGCAGTACTGGGAAGACGACGCCGACACCATCGCAGTCGGGCTCTACCTGGAATCAGTCGGAAACCCACGGAAATTCTCCCGGCTGGCCCGCCGTCTGGCGCGCACCAAGCCGGTAATCCTGGCCCGGTCCGATGTCATGGGGCTCAGGCTCCCTCCCGGCCACATCGTCCGAACCAGCCAAGCCCCCGCAGGTGCGCTGGAGGCGATGTTCCGACAGGCGGGCGTCATTCAAGTGGCCACCATCGAAGAACTGGCCGACGTGGCCCAAATCGTCTCCGGGCAACCGCTCCCGAAAGGACCACGCATCGCGGTTGCCAGCAACTCAGCTGCCCTCGCATCCGTTATTGCCGAGTCCGCGGGATCCCGCGGACTCGTCATTGACCGAACGGTCACGGACATCGACCTCGACGCCGGTGCCTCCATCGCAGGGCCTGCGTTAAGCGACCGTTTGTCAGCGGCACTTGCCAGCGACAACGTGCACTCGCTCATCTGCGCCTTCCTTCCGGGCCGCAGCCTCGACGCAACACAAACCGCGGAAATCATCGCCGGATGCGCCTCCGCCGCCGGCAAACCCGCGGTCGCTGCTTTTTCCGGCATTCTGGACCCTGCAGTCAACGTGGAAGGGCTGCTGCCGATTCGGGACGGCCAGGACGGCGCCGTCCCAACCGTGCCGTCCTATGCCAATCCAGGCGCAGCGGTCGCGGCGCTCGCCGCCGTGGTGCACTACTCGCAGTGGCTTCAACGGGATCAAGGACTGTTTCAGGAACCCGACGGCTGTGACACCGATGCGGCACGGCAACTGCTTGAATCACTGTTGCAATCCCTCCACGGCGAACAGCTTGTACGCCTCGACGCCGCAAACGCGGCAACACTGCTGGGACACTATGGCATCACTATTGTTCCCTCCGCGGTGTTCACCACAGACGACGATGCGGTGGCGGCCGCGAACCGGCTCGGGTGGCCTGTAGTACTGAAGACAACGGATCCGGCACTCAAGCATCGCCTGGACCTGGGCGGCGTCCGGCTGGACATTCGTGATGCCGAATCGCTGCGCCGGAATATCGCCAACATGCGTCGGGCCCTGGCTCCGTACGGCTCAACGGAGCTCGAGGTTCAGTCGATGGTTCCGGTCGGCCAGGCCTGCACATTCCGCGCCATCGAGGATCCATTGCTTGGTCCAGTGGTGTCATTTGGGCTGGCAGGGGACGCCGTAAACCTCCTCGACGACTGGGCGCACCGTGTCCCGCCGCTGTCCGCCGTCGACGTCCACGACTTTATCCGCGCCCCGAGGGCCTCCCGGAAGCTGTTCGGCTACCAGGGCCTTCCCGCCGTCGACATTGCGGCCCTGGAAGACCTTGCGGCCAGGCTGGCCGTCCTAAAGGACGACCTGCCGGGAGTGGTCCTGGTTGAGTTCAACCCAGTGTTGGCGGGCACGGATGGTGCGCGGATCCTGGCTGCTGACGTCTGGATCGGCAACGCGGCCCAACGGACAGACAGCGCCCGTCGGGCGCTTCTGGGCTGAGCTTTCGACGGCGGCTGGCTGCCCTCGTTTGGGCGTCGGCCGAGGGTGCAGCGTGCCCGGGGGGACGGTTCCACAGTTAGGAAAGTCCACTTCGGATCTGTGAAAATGGAGGACATGACCTCCCAGCCTCCCACGCCCCAGCCGCATGCCGGACACCATCTGGTGCACAACCACAAATCGCAGGGGCAGAGCCTGGACCAGGCCCTCGAGCGGGCTGGCTTCTACCCACGGCTGGTGGGGGACGTAGTGGACGACGCCTTGGACGGCCGGGACTGCCTGGCCCACCTTGTCCACTTGGAAACCCACTTCGACCGAGCTGAAGTGCGCCGCCACATCACGGTTCTGGTCCTTACGGATGACATGCTGGTCATTACCCACGTCGACGACCAGCAACTGGACGAAGCCGGACAGCAGATCGTCGCCCAGATATCCACTGAGTCCGTGCCAGTTGCCCAGATCCGTTCGGTGGTCCTGAGCTACATGTACGCGCAGCCGCAGAACTACAAGCCCACCGACCCCGTGCGTGAAGTGACCCTGTCCATTGCATGGTCGGGGGGCCAGCGCATAGACATCGGGCCGGCCAGTTGCGGTGATCCCCAGTGCGAGGCGGACCACGGCTACACCGGAACCATCGCCCAGGAAGACATTGTCCTCCGAATCAGTTCCGAGGCCGATGGCCTGCAGGCGGTCCAGGACGCAAAGTACTTTGCCCGTGCGCTGCGGGCAGTCAACACCGGCGCTTCAGCACCGGCACGCCACGCTCCGGCGATGTCGGCTCCCCGTCCGCGCACCGGAGTCTTCGGGAACCGCCTGAGCCGCGGACACCAGCGCTGACATGGGGCCTGCACAGCAGCACGTTTCCATTGCCGGGGCTGCTGAGGCAGCCGGACCGGCGGGGCTTCCCGCGGCTCCTATGTACGTGGACCGCTCCATAGCCCAGGTCCTCACCAGCGCAGCCGCCAGCATGGGATTGCCCGGCTTCGATAATGCCTTGGGTCTCCCGTCCGCGGACAGGGTCTGCGTAGTGCTGGCTGATGGACTTGGCCGCACGCTGCTCAAACAAAAGTCCGCGCACACTCCCTTCCTGAGAACGGTCGCTGCGGGTGGCCAAGGCGAGGTCCCCGTATGGATCGACGCTGCCTTTCCGTCTACTACTGCGGCGTCGCTGGCAAGTTTGGGGACGGGCCAGCCCTCCGGGCAGCACGGCATGGTGGGATATGACGTACTCGACCCCCTGCAGGACAAAGTCGTCAACCTGCTTGGGAACTGGGACGCCGGCGTCGATCCCTACAGCTGGCAGCCCCTCCCGACAGTCTTCGAACGGGTCGCCGAGCATGCCGACGTCGTGACCGTCAGCCTGCCCCAGTTTGGCAATTCGCCCATGACCCAGGCAGCTCTGCGCGGCGGACGGTTTGTGGGCGGGAATTCGCTGCACGCCAGGACCACAGCGGCTGCCGATGCGATGTCCGGTGGCGGGCGTTCCCTGATGTACTTCTATCTGAACGAACTCGACAAGGCCGGCCACCGTTACGGTTGCCAGTCTGAGCAGTGGGAACACCAGTTGGAAGAGCTGGACTCGACCGTCAAGAGACTTTCCCAGCAGCTGCCCGCCGGCACCACCATCATCGTGACCGGGGACCACGGCATGTTGGACGTGCACGAGTCGCAGCGAATCGACTACTCCGCAGATCCAAGCCTCGTGGCTGGCGTCCGCCACACAGCAGGGGAGCCTCGCATGGTTCACCTGTATCTGGAACCAGACGTGGGTGACAGCGGCAGGGAAGCCTTGCTGGCGGCATGGCGGAAACGCTTCGGCGAACGGGTCTGGGTCTTCACGCGGGACGAGGCTGTCGCCGCCGGCTTGTTCGGCGGACTGCGTTCCGGCGTCGCGGGCCGGATTGGCGACATCATGGTCGCCGCCCGGGACAGCCTGGCCCTGTACGATACGCGTCGTGTTCGGCCGACTGCGCTGGAAGTGGTGGGGCAGCACGGCTCCCTGACCAGGGCCGAGCGGGAAGTGCCGTTCTTGTGCTTCCCTGCAGTTGGCCGAAGGGGACGGCGTGGCTGAACTGATCTTCTTCTCCGGCACCATGGACTCCGGCAAGTCCACACTGGCGCTGCAAATGGACCACAACCACCGGGCGCGCGGCCGTGGGGGTGTCCGATTCTCCTGCAACGATAGGGCGGGGGACTCCACAATCTCCAGCAGGCTGGGCCTTCGTGCGGATGCCGTTGAGGTCGAGGAAGAGACTGACTTTTGGGAAGAAGTGGTTCGCCGGCGGACTGCGGGCCAGCGCGTGGACTACCTCATTTGCGATGAGGCGCAATTTTATTCACCCGGACAGGTCGAGCAGTTGGCCCGTGTGGTGGACGAGATGGATGTCGACGTCTTTGCCTTCGGGATCACCGCCGACTTCCGGACACACCTGTTCCCCGGTTCCCGCCGACTGATAGAGCTCGCAGACCGAGTGCAAGTCCTGCAGGTGGAAGCCCTGTGCTGGTGCGGCAGGAGGGCGACGCACAATGCCCGGACCGTCGACGGAGTGATGGTGGTCGAAGGCGACCAAGTTGTGGTTGGGGATGTTGAAATGTCCGGTGAGGGCAGCGGCTCCCACGGACTCGAACCCGTGATCGAATATGAAACGCTGTGCCGCAGGCACTACATGCGGCGCGTAACTGCCCATGGAGCGAGGCTCATGGCCGGTGGCGAAGCAAGCCTGCCGTTCGACGTCGATGCCTGCCTTTGGCAGGGGACCGGCGGCGTGCAGGGTACTGGCAACACCAATAGTTAGCGCAACTTTTCGCGCATCGCGCGCTGGTTAGTCGCCGCGTGTGCCGAAAACAATTTCATCCCAGCTTGGCACGCTGGAACGCTTGGGCCGGGACGGTTGGCGTTCGACCGCGTTCTCCTCGCCCGGGCGTTGTGGCCCGTCCGCCGGACCATTGCCCTGGCCGGTTCGTTGCCCCTCCGCGCGGTTAACCCCCTGGGTCGAGTACTGTACTGGGCTCGTTGGTGTTGCCTGGGTGGTACTGCCTACTTCGGGTTCCTGTGGGCGGGCACCCGACGATCCCTCGCGGTGACCGGCTGCGTGTATTGGACCTGCCCCCTGCCTTGACGACTCTCCCCTCGGGGAAGCATCGCGCGGCCGGCTGTCGCCGCGAGGTGATCCGCCAATGAGTTCGTCCAGCCCGGCCCGTTGGGGTGCCGGGGAATTACCCTCTCCGGATGCGCTCTCCTGCCGTGGTTTGGCGGGCCTGCCTGCGGCGAACGGCGACACCACGCGGAGGGGCCCCGGAACTACCGTGATCTCGCGGGTGTCAGTGCTGACACCATCATGTAACCGCAAGGAATCGCCTTCATCGTGCCGAGGGTCGAGTTCGTGGCGGGGAGCCAGGCTCAGGCGCGAGAGGATGGATGGACGGCCGTCACGGCGACGATCGCCGGTTCCCTGCTCTGGTTCTTCCGGCGATTCCGTTCCCTGTGTTTCCGGGCCCTCAACCGATGGGTCTAACTGCTCTGCGGAGATCTCCGCGGCATTATCCTGATCGTCGTCATGTGAGTTCTGCGACGATGAACCGTCTGACCCGGAAGGCACCTCCGAAGGCCGCGGATGTGCCGCTGGAACTCCATTGGTGAGCAAAAGTGCCAGCGCGTCGTCGCCGTTTTCATCAACGCCCAGACGCTGCCCGCGACGGGAGCGGAGCATGTCCAAAAGGCCATCCGCCTCCCGCGCAGAGCTGGTGGGTCCGGGCCGCGTATCGCTGGCGTCTGCCTCGACATCAAAGGGCCGGTCGGATACGGCGGTGAGGCGCCGCGTTGGTACTGGGCCGTCCAAAGGTTCGAGTTCACTCAATTGCTGAGCCCAGCGATTGGCGTTGTGGAGGGATTTCCGGGCTGGACTAAAGGTCCACATGGCTGGCGGTTCTTCGCCGATGAAAGTGGCCGCGCTGGGATTCGGTTCGAAACGCGCCACTACCGTCCAGCTGCCGTCGGTGCGTCGCCACGAGTCCCATTCAACAGTGGATGAATCGATTCCGTGGGCAGTCAGTCGATGTGACACCATTTCGCCGAGAGTTGCCGGGTGGTCGCCGAAGGCCGCACGGTAGGCGTCATGCCCCGGCACCGGAGCGGCCACCTCGACTTTGCGAGCCTGTTCGGCAACGTATTCACGCTCGGCCAACACGGGCCCTTCATACCTCTGGACGTTCGCGAGGGGCAGTCCGGATAGCTCAGCGATCTCGGCCGCCGAGGCTCCGCTGCGGATCCTTGCCTGGATATCCCTCGGGGACATCGCCACGGGGGGAGCACTGGCCCGTGCCGCAACCTGCGCTGGCGTTCGGCTGGCAGCCACACGGAGGGCCTCGTCGATGGGCAGCCGGAACATCTCGCCGCCGGCTCCGCTCAACAGAAGGTGCCTGCCGTCGTCGTGGACGCCCACCAGCCGTAGATCCTTCATCAAACCCTCCACCATGGCATTGCTGTCAGTCGAAACTCTGCCACCCGCCCGGACCAAATCCCGTGAGGCGGGAGGGCGTGCCGCGAATTTCGGCCAAATGCCGGGCTTGGATGGCCTTCGTTCTGGCACGATTTGGGTCCGCGGCCACCGAAGGATGCGGACTTTCCGGGCTATGGACATTCGCTCAGGCGGGGAGGAAAATCGGCCGGACAGTCGGGCACAAAACCACTGCCTGCGGCGTTTACATCGATGACGCAGGCGGACGAAGGCCCGCCAGGTGCCGGACGGTGAACGCCGCCCGGGATACTACAAAGAAGGGACCATGGCCACAGACTACGACGCCCCTCGGAAAACCGAAGAGGAAGCCGGCGAGGACTCAATCGAGGAACTCAAGACCCGCCGGACGGAGAAGCAATCGCCCTCCGTGGACGAGGACGAGGCCGAGCTGGCCGATGCCTACGAACTTCCCGGCGCCGATCTGTCCGGGGAAGAGCTACTGGTCCGCGTGTTGCCAGCACAGGCCGATGAGTTCACTTGTGCCAACTGCTTCCTCGTTAAGCACCGCTCCCAAATCGCCATCGAGAGGGACGGGAAGTTCTACTGCACGGAGTGTGAGGGCTAAGCTCCCGGCTTTGCCAGTGCCGTTCTGAGTTCTTCCGGCTTGCGGCTCGACGTTAGCCAATAAGGGGTTCGGTCGTTAGGGTCGGTGATTTCGATTTTCACCACGGGGTCAACCCAACCACGGATGCACAAATAGGCCAGCGCGTTGAGCCGGGGGCCACGTTCGGCGGTAGCTTCCGCCTTGCGGAAGGCCTGGACTTCACCGACGAACTGCCGTTCGATGCTTGCCCGGCCAACTTGGAGCCTGTCTGCCGTGACGGAAATGCGGGGTGTGGACAGCACCAGCAGGGTCGTGATGATGACGAAGAGTACTATCGCTGCCGTGATTCCAGCTGCGATGCTGATCGGAGCGAACACCAGGATTCCGGCGCACGAAAGTCCTACGGCAACCAGCCACAGCCACCATGACGGCCACAGCTTTTCTTCGAAGAGTGTGCGCGGACTGCCCTGTCCCCCGGAGGCGGGGTTCGGGGCAGGGGAGGGCACAGGAGAATCAGGCATGGGCTCAGCTTTCCACTTTTCCACGGCCTTTTCATCTCTGGCACGCGATGGATCGGGCACCCGATAGAGTGGATGACTGTGAGCGATGAAATTGCAACTGTCAGCCTGGCCGGCACCGCAGCGCCGACATACGGCTCTCCCACCCTCCAAGTCCAGCTAAAAATGCTCGACGACGGGCTTGAGGCGCCGTCCTACGCTCATCCTGGCGACGCCGGGGCTGACCTCCGGGCACGGGTGGACGTCGTCCTGGAGCCGGGAGAACGGAAGCTTGTTCCCACAGGAGTATCAATCGCCCTGCCAGACGGATTCGTTGCTTTGATCCATCCGCGTTCGGGTCTGGCCACAAAGCATGGCCTGACGGTCGTTAACGCTCCCGGAACGGTAGACGCCGGTTACCGGGGTGAAATTGCTGTGACGCTCCTTAACACAGACAAGGATCAGGCCATCGAGCTCCGCCGCGGCGATAGAATTGCACAAATGGTCATCCAACGTGTGGAGTACGCGCAGTTCGTGGCTGTTGAAGAACTTTCCGAATCCGTCAGGGGAGCTGGCGGCTTTGGATCTACTGGGGGATTTGCCGGCCCTGCCGCCTAAGGGCCCTAACCAGTGGCCTGCCTCCCCTTCCCGGCCGTGCAGCGGCATGTGGACAGGCGGGCCTCGACTAAGGAGATAACCGATGGTTTTTGGGCGCCGCAAAAAGTCGGCAGCGGTGCAGCAGGACGAGCCCGTCGAGCAAATCGACAGCGCGTCGGAAGCTCCGGCAGCCAAGGGCGACCTGCGCCCGTTCAAGGGTCCGTTCGACGCGAGCGAGATCGACAGCGAAGACGGGTACGTGGACCTCGGTGCGTTGCTCATCGCCCCTCGGGAAGGACTGCAGCTCCGCCTGGAAGTGGAAGAGGCCACGCAGCGCGTAGTAGCCGTCACCATGGACCTGGAAGGCTCCAGTCTCCAGTTGCAGGCCTTTGCGGCGCCGCGATCCGAAGGTCTATGGGCCGAAATTCGGGAGCAGATCAGCCAATCGGTGGCCAGCCAGGGTGGTGAGACGGAGGAAATCGACGGAACCTTCGGCAAGGAGCTCATTGCCAAGCTGCCGGCCCAGGCAGCCGACGGTTCACTTGGCTTCCGGGCCGCCCGCTTTATGGGTGTCGACGGTCCGAGGTGGTTCCTGAGGGGTGTCCTGGGTGGCGAGGCCGCCTTGGACCGCGAAGCAGCTGCCGGGCTGGAGGACCTTTTCCGCCAGGTTGTTGTGGTGCGCGGAGACAACCCCATGCCACCGCGTGACCTCCTCCAACTCCGGCTCCCCAAGGACGCTGCTGCACCGGGCCAGCACGGTGCGCCACAGGGCGCGCCGGCCTTCCAAAGGCCTGAGCGGGGACCGGAGATTACCCAGATTGGCTGAGCAGGCGGCCGGTTCCGCCCTGCCGATCTCCGGGCTGCCTCCACGCGGCCGGGTGACATGCGTTGGCTTCATCGAATCGGTGACCTATCAACCCGCCAGTGACCAGGCTTACTTCTCCGCGATCGTTACGGACACTGAGGCAGAGCGCCAGCGCGGTGTCCCGGAAGCCCGGCTCCGGGTGATCTGGCTGGGCAGGCGGAGGGTTCCTGGAATCGAAGCCGGCGTTGAGGTCCGACTGGAAGGCATGGTCACCGAACGCGACGGCCTGCCCACCATGTTCAACCCCCGCTACGACATCCTGTCCCGTAAGGAATACCAGTGACCGGCAGCCATAACACCAGCAGCAACGACCCTAACGGCCAAAGCAATGGCCGCCAGGAGACCAATGCTCCGACCCACGGTGCGGAGTCGTCAGGCAACGTAGAGTCGCAAGGCATTGCAGAATCCTCTGGCTTCCGAACGCGGGGCCCAGGTTCAGTGCCGGGCGATGATGTTCCGCCTGCCACGCCTGCGCAGACCTTGGCGGGTGTGGCTGAGGACTACGCACGGAAGGCCGGACTCCAACGCACCAGCAGCGGCCACGTTGACATGGTCAAGTCCGCAGGCGGCGCCCAGGGCATTGCGGAGAGCATTGTTCCGGGTCTTGTTTTTCTGGTGACCTTTACCGCCGCGAGGGACCTGACCCTGGCACTCGTGGCGGCTCTGGCTTCTGCGGCAATCTTCACCGTGGTGCGGCTGGTCCAGCGCCGGCCGCTCACGCAGGCCTTGGCCGGTGTTATTGGTGTCGGCATTTCCGCCTGGCTGGCGAACACAACAGGCAAGGCGGAAGACTTCTACCTGCCAGGGTTCTTTACGAACGTTGCCTACATTTTGGCCATGGTGGTTTCGATCGCCGTCAAGTGGCCCGTCGCTGGCCTGCTGTTTGGCTTCGTGCGGAACGAGGGCATCGAATGGCGCAAGGATCGTGAACGCGTCCGCGTCTACCGCCTGGGGACCTGGGTGGTGGTGGCCGTACTGGCGCTCAGGCTGGTGGTACAGGTTCCCCTCTACCTCATGGGTGAAGCGGGGTTGGCGGCACTTGCAACCACAAGGCTCCTGATGGGAGCCCCGCTCTACATCCTGGGCCTCTGGGTGGCCTGGCTGCTGACCCGGCCGGAGCCGGGCCAGGCAAATCAACCGTCGAAACCGTCGTCCTCCGCGGGCTGATCCGCGGAAGGCTCGCCGGGACGTCCAGCCGTCGCCATTGTGGCGCTCGACGGCGACAATAGCTCCCTGAGTCCGTCCTCCGCGGAGATAGTGGTGACGAAGAAAAGTTCGTCGCCGCCGTCGATCACATCGTCCCGGCTGGGGGTGATGGGCGCGTGGTCGCGCAAGATGGCCACCAAGGTGGAGTCTTCAGGCCAGTCGATGCCGCCAACAGTGCTGCCAATGATGTGCGAGTCGTGCGGAACCGTGAACTCCACCAGAGACGAAACGCCCGTCTGCAAAGTGAGCAGCCGCACCAAGTCGCCGATTTCCACGGCCTCTTCCACGAGCGCCGTCATGAGCTGCGGCGTGTTGACGGCCACGTCCACACCCCAGGAGTCGTTGAACATCCAGTCGTTCTTGGGGTTGTTGACGCGCCCAACGGTACGGCCCACGCCGAACTCGGTCTTTGCGAGCAGGGACACAACGAGGTTGACCTTGTCGTCGCCGCTTGCGGAAACGACGACGTCGGCGTCTTCAAGTTTCGCTTCCTGGAGCGTGCTGAGCTCGCACGCGTCGCCGACCAGCCAGTGTGCGCCCCGAAGGCCACTGCGTCCGATGACTTCCGGCTTGAGATCGATCAGCAGGATCTCGTGATTGTGGGCCAGCAGTTCGCGGGCGATTGAGGACCCGACGCTTCCGGCCCCGACGATGACGACTTTCACTACGCCTCCTTGGCGGGAGCTTTGCTCAGGATCCGGATTACTTCGGAGGAACGGTCAAGGGCGAGCATCGCGTGAACCGTGTCGCCTTCCTGGTAGGCCAGGTCCGGCTCCGCCAGGATGCCCTCACCAAAGCGGGTCAGGTATGCCACGCGGATCTTGGCGGCCTTGTCGATGGAGGCCAGCGAGTGGCCAATCCACCCTTCGTGCAGTTCCACCTCGGCTAGCACAAGGCGGCCTGACGGTTCGCGGAAGTCTCCCGCGAGGTTTTGTTCCGGGAGGATGCGGCGCAGCACCTGGTCGGCGCTCCAGCGGACGGCCGCGACGGTGGGAATACCGAGGCGCTGGTAGATTTCCGCCCGGCCCGGGTCGTAAATGCGGGCTACGACATGGGGAACGTGGAAAGTTTCGCGGGCAACGCGTGTTGCCAGGATGTTGGAATTGTCACCGCTGGACACTGCTGCGAAAGCATAGGCCTCGGCCACGCCTGCCTGCTTGAGGGTGTCACGGTCAAAACCGACGCCGGTGATCTTTCGGCCCGTAAACCCGCCGCGGAGGCGGCGGAACGCGCGGTCATCCTGATCGATGATGGCCACGGAATGGCCGGAATCCTCAAGTGTGTGCGCGAGCGTCGCGCCGACACGGCCACAGCCCATAATGACGAAGTGGGCCACGTGTCCCTCCTGACTCTATGCATGAGTGTCCAGCGAACCCAGTGGGGGCCGCTGCGTAAGACTCTACCGGGCCACCGCCTCGTCATGACATCGGGGCAGAATCAGACTAGCTTTGGTGGAGTGCTGACAATTCTGAATGCCGCCAAGCGCGTCATTGTGGGCCGGCCCTTCCGGAATGACCGATTGACCCACACGCTGCTTCCCAAGCGCATCGCATTGCCGATTTTCGCGTCGGATGCTCTGTCCTCGGTTGCCTACGCCCCGGATGAAATTCTGCTTACCCTTGCCTTGGCTGGTGTCAGTGCCGTGGCGTTCTCACCGTTGGTGGGCATTGCGGTCATGCTGGTCCTGCTCACGGTTGTTGCCTCATACCGGCAGAATGTCCATGCCTATCCGTCAGGCGGCGGGGACTACGAAATCGCGAACGTTAATCTTGGCAAGTTTGCAGGCCTGACTGTGGCTTCGGCCTTGCTGGTGGACTACGTCCTGACGGTCGCAGTGTCGATGTCATCCGCGGCCAGCTACCTCACTGCCGCCGTCCCCCAATTGCATGGACAGCAGGCACTGATCGCCACGGTCGGTGTTGTGATCCTGGCCCTGGTCAACCTGCGGGGTATTAAGGAAGCGGGAACAGTCTTTGCAGTTCCCACATATATCTTTATGTTGTCCATCCTGGGCATGACCGCCGTCGGGATTTTTCAGGCCGTCACGGGCACCCTGGGCCAGGCACCTTCCGCCGAGTTCGATATTGTTCCTGCGGCTGGCTTTGATGAAGGACTCGTGGGGCTGGCAGGAGCTTTTCTCCTGTTGCGGGCCTTTTCCTCGGGAGCAGCGGCCCTCACTGGTGTGGAGGCAATCAGCAACGGCGTACCCAATTTTAAGAAGCCGAAGAGCAAGAACGCCGCCACCACGCTGCTCATGCTGGGCATAGTCGCCACAGCGATGCTCGGCGGAATCCTCTACCTGGCAAACGCCACGAAGGTCCACATTGTCCTGGACCCGGCGGAGGAATTCCTCTTGAACGGGCAGCCGCTTCCGCATGACTACATCCAAAGCCCAGCCATCAGCCAGATTGCGCAGACGATTTTCGGGGCCGGTTCCATCCCGTTCTACGTCGTGGTGGCCGCAACGGGCGTCATCCTGATCTTTGCCTCCAACACCGCATTCAATGGCTTCCCCGTGCTTGGGTCGATCCTGGCGCAGGACGGCTACCTCCCGCGACAGCTCCGCACTCGCGGTGATCGCCTCGCGTTCAGCAACGGTGTGCTGGCGCTGGCCGCTGGGGCCCTGGTCCTTATCCTCGCGTTCAACGCAGACGTCACCAAGCTGATCCAGCTCTATATCGTCGGTGTGTTCATTTCGTTCACCGCTAGCCAGCTCGGCATGATCCGGCACTGGGGGCGCGAACTGAAACTGGTGCGGGACACACCCACCAAGCTGCGGATCCTGCGGTCGAGGACCATCAACATGATCGGCTTCGGCATGACTGGTCTGGTGCTGACCATTGTGCTCATCACTAAGTTCGAGCAGGGCGCCTGGATCGCGTTGCTGGCAATGTTTGTGCTGTTCCTCATCATGTGGAGCATCCGGGCGCACTACGACAACGTCGCCAAAGAGCTTGCCGTGGATGAGGATTCCTCGCCGCGTGCCCTTCCGACCCGCGTGCACGCGGTGCTGCTGGTCTCGCACGTGCGTAAACCGGTGCTCCGGGCCCTGGCCTACGCCCGCGCCTCCCGACCGTCCCGACTGGACGCGATCACTGTGGACATCAATCCTGAGGAAACAGCCCACACGGTTGCAGACTGGGAAAAATTGGACATTCCCATTCCGCTGACGGTCCTTGCCAGCCCCTACCGCGAGACGATTACCCCAATCATGGAGTACGTCAAGAACATGCGCCGCGACTCTCCCCGCGACCTGATTGTGGTCTACATCCCCGAGTACGTGGTGGGAAAGTGGTGGGAACAATTGGTCCACAACCAAACGGCGCTGCGGATCAAGACGAGGCTCCACTTCGAGCCCGGCGTTATGGTTGCCAGCGTTCCCTGGCAGCTCAAATCCTCTGAAGAAGCAAAGGCACTGCAGGACATCCAATGACAAACAGCTACTCGGACGCCCGCGAACCAGAAAACGGGAGCGAGGCAGCCGGGCAGGAACTCGTGGTCGACGTCGGTCCAATCGCCCACGGCGGGCACTTCGTCGCCCGCCACGAAGGTCGCGTCATTTTTGTCCGGCACACGCTGCCTGGAGAGAAGGTACGAGTCCGGCTCACGGACGCAGGGGAGAAGTCCCGCTTTTGGCGGGCCGACGCCGTCGACATCCTTGAACCGTCTGCAGACCGCGTCCGACATTTTTGGGCGGAAGCCGACTCACCGTCGTCGTGGGGCCAAGGCCGTCCGCCGGTTGGCGGGGCTGAACTCGGCCATGTTGCGCTCGAGCGCCAGCGCGCGCTGAAGAGCGAAGTCCTGGCTGAACAGCTGAGGCGGCTCGCCGGAATTGATCGTCCGACGGCGGTGGAGCCGGTTGGGGCGGACGACGGCGGCCTGGGCTGGCGGACGCGAGCCAGCTTCGCAGTGACAGCCGACGGACGGCTGGGCATGCACGCCCACCGGTCCGACGACATCATCCCCGTCAAGGAAATGCCACTTGCCTTGGGGGCCATCAACGAGCTTCGCCTCTGGGAACTGGACCTTGCGGGTGTTACTCGCGTGGAGGTAGCCGCCCCGGCCAACGGCTCTCGTCCGCTCGTTCTGCTGGCACCGGCGGAGGGCGCTTCCGCAGAACGGCTCAATCGTGTGCTCACTGGCCTCCCGGACGACGTGTCCGCCGCCAGCTTCGACCCTGAAACGGGCAGCGTCCTCCAGTTGCGTGGCCGCACCTGGGTGCAGGAATCTGCGGCGGGGCACAGCTACCGCGTCACAGGTGACGGCTTCTGGCAGATCCACCGGGATGCGCCGGAAACGCTGGTGGGTGCAGTGACGCAGTTCCTGGGCGGCGGGGGGTACCTCACCCCGGGCGCCGCCGTCGCGGATCTCTACGCCGGTGCCGGTCTTTTCACGGCGCCGCTGGCAGATGCAGTAGGCGTCACCGGTTCCGTGTTGTCCGTGGAGGGTGCGCCGGGAACCAGCAAGGACGCTCGAAAGAACCTCCACGGCGAGGCACACGTCGAGATTATCCAGGGCAGGGTGGAGAAGGTTCTGCGGCAACGCGCGCGCCGTTTCGATGCGGTACTTCTGGACCCTCCCCGGGCGGGAGCAGGCAAAGCCGTCGTGAGCCAGCTTGTGGCCACTAGGCCCAGGGCCATCGCCTATGTTTCGTGCGATCCGGCTTCCTTTGCACGTGATCTCGGTTACTTCAGGCAGGCGGGCTGGCTGCTCAAAGACCTGCGTGCTTTCGATCTCTATCCGCACACGCACCACTTGGAAACAGTGGCACTGCTGGTCCCAGGCCTGTAGGGGGCAAACCCGCGTACTTGCGACTACGATGGCCTCGTAGTCCTGTGTCGTGCCCTATGGCCAGAGCCGCCCGCGCGCCAGCGTTCAAAGTAGTAAGGTTTGCCTAACTGGCTAGCGGCCAACCGCGCGACAAAGATGAAACTGTTGCGAGAGGAGTCCTGCCATGAGCACTGTGGACAGCTTCGGTTCCAAGGGCGCGCTTAATGTCGCCGGCACCGATTATGAAATTTTCCGGTTGAACTCCGTTGAAGGCGCCGAAAGCCTTCCGTTCAGCCTCAAGGTATTGCTTGAAAACCTCCTGCGGACCGAGGATGGCGCCAATATTACGGCTGACCACGTCCGCGCACTGGCCGGCTGGGATCCGACGGCGGAGCCTGACACCGAGATCCAGTTCACGCCTGCCCGAGTCATCATGCAGGACTTCACCGGCGTCCCCTGCGTAGTGGACCTTGCCACCATGCGCGAGGCCGTGAGGGACCTCGGCGGCGACCCCAAGCGTGTCAACCCGCTGGCGCCCGCAGAGATGGTTATCGACCACTCGGTCCAGATCGACGTCTTCGGCAACGCTGGCGCACTGGAACGCAACATGGAAATCGAGTACCAGCGCAACGGCGAGCGGTACCAGTTCCTCCGCTGGGGCCAGACGGCTTTCGATGACTTCAAGGTCGTTCCGCCGGGAACCGGTATTGTGCACCAGGTCAACATCGAGTACCTGGCCCGTACCATCATGACCCGTGAAGTCGGCGGAGTCCTGCGCGCCTACCCGGACACCTGTGTCGGCACCGACTCCCACACCACCATGGTCAACGGCCTTGGCGTCCTCGGCTGGGGCGTTGGCGGTATCGAGGCCGAGGCTGCCATGCTGGGCCAGCCGGTCTCCATGCTCATCCCGCGTGTGGTTGGCTTCAAGCTGATCGGCGAGATTCCCGCCGGTGCCACCGCTACCGACGTCGTCCTGACGATCACCGAAATGCTGCGGAAGCACGGCGTTGTTGGCAAGTTCGTCGAGTTCTACGGCGACGGCGTTGCCGCCGTTCCACTGGCAAACCGCGCGACCATCGGCAACATGAGCCCCGAGTTCGGCTCCACCGCCGCCATGTTCCCCATCGACGACGTTACGCTCGACTACCTGCGCCTCACCGGCCGCTCCGAAGAGAACGTCGCCCTTGTGGAGGCTTACACCAAGGAACAGGGCCTCTGGCACGACCCGTCCCGCGAACTGCGCTTCTCCGAATACCTTGAGCTGGACCTCTCCACGGTGGTTCCGTCGATCTCCGGCCCCAAGCGCCCGCAGGACCGCATCGAGCTGTCCGACGCCAAGGAGCAGTTCCGCAAGGACATCCACAACTACGTCGCGATTGAAGACGGCAGCGTTGATGAGTCGCTCGAGGAAAGCTTCCCGGCCTCCGACGCGCCGTCCTTCACTCACGCCGACGCGCATGCCACAGATGCACCGCGCGTCGAGTCTGCCGCCAACGGCGCAGAAGGCCGCCCGTCGTCGCCGGTTCATGTGGTGACCGCAGATGGCCGCGAATTCGAACTGGACCACGGTGCCGTCTCGATCGCTTCGATCACGTCCTGCACCAACACGTCCAACCCCTCCGTGATGCTGGCAGCAGCGCTGCTGGCACGCAACGCCGTCAACAAGGGCCTCACCGCCAAGCCGTGGGTCAAGACCTCTGTTGCGCCGGGCTCCAAGGTGGTCACGGACTACTACGAGAAGTCCGGCCTGACCCCGTACCTTGAGAAGCTTGGCTTCTACATCGTCGGCTACGGCTGCGCCACCTGCATCGGAAACTCCGGTCCGCTGGAGCCGGAGATCTCCGAGGCTATCCAGGCCAACGATCTTTCCGTGACTGCCGTACTCTCGGGTAACCGCAACTTTGAGGGCCGCATCAACCCGGACGTCAAGATGAACTACCTGGCCTCCCCGCCGCTGGTCATCGCCTACGCCTTGGCCGGCACCATGGACTTCGACTTCGAGACTGACTCCCTGGGCCAGGACTCTGAGGGCAATGAAGTCTTCCTCAAGGACATTTGGCCCAACCCGGTAGAAGTGCAGCAGGTCATCGACTCCTCGATCGACGAAAGCATGTTCGCCAAGGGTTACGAGGGCGTTTTCGACGGCGACGACCGCTGGCGTGCCCTCGACACCCCCGCCGGTGACACATTCGCTTGGGACGAGTCCTCCACGTATGTCCGCAAGCCCCCGTACTTTGAAGGTATGAAGGCCCAGCCGGAGCCCGTCCAGGACATCAGCGGCGCCCGCGTCCTGCTGAAGCTTGGCGACTCGGTCACCACCGACCACATCTCCCCGGCCGGTTCCTTCAAGTCGGACACCCCGGCTGGCCAGTACCTGCTGGCCAACGGCGTGGAGCGCAAGGACTTCAACTCCTACGGTTCCCGCCGTGGCAACCACGAGGTGATGATCCGCGGTACGTTCGCGAACATCCGCATCAAGAACCAGCTGCTGGACGGAGTCGAAGGCGGTTTCACCCGCGACTTCACCCAGGAAGGCGGCCCGCAGGCCTACGTCTACGACGCCGCACAGAACTACCAGGCTGCGGGAACGCCGTTGGTGGTCCTGGCCGGCAAGGAGTATGGCTCCGGTTCGTCGCGCGACTGGGCTGCCAAGGGCACGGCACTGCTCGGCGTCAAGGCTGTCCTGGCCGAAAGCTACGAGCGTATCCACCGCTCCAACCTGATCGGCATGGGCGTCCTCCCGCTGCAGTTCCCGGCCGGCGAATCCGCCAACACCCTGGGCCTGAGCGGCACGGAGACCTTCGCCGTCGAGGGCGTTACCGAGCTCAACAAGGGCGTTACGCCCAAGACGCTCAAGGTGACGGCCACGGCTGAGGACGGGACGTCCAAGTCCTTCGACGCGGTGCTCCGCATCGACACACCCGGTGAGGCGGATTACTACCGCAACGGCGGCATCCTGCAGTACGTACTGCGCCAGATCTCCGCGAACTGACGCCATTGCATGGGCGGCAACCACCGCTTTCCGCAGCCCCGGCTGGTCACTGACCGGCCGGGGCTGCGGCCGTTCCGCCTCGTTGGCGGCGTCGCATTCGCCAGGGGAGATGGGGGAATCCAAGGCGTTTCCGGGCCGCAGGGCGTTCCGTTACCCAACCAGCCGACGCGTTAGAGTTAACAGGCACGTCGAACACCTAAGGAGGGGCCGTTGGGACTCTTGGAGACCATCCGGAATCCGCAGGACCTGAGCAAGCTGAGCGAGGAACAGCTGACCCGGCTTGCCGGGGAAATCCGGGACTTTCTCATCGCGAACGTATCGCGGACCGGCGGCCATCTTGGTCCCAACCTGGGAGTCGTGGAGCTGACGCTTGCTGTGCACCGCATCTTCGATTCGCCCCGTGACAGCCTCGTTTTCGATACCGGACACCAGTCCTACGTCCACAAATTGCTCACGGGCCGGCAGGATTTCAGCACCCTGCGCCAGCAGGGCGGCCTGTCCGGCTACCCGGACCGTTCCGAGTCGGAGCACGACATCGTCGAGAGTTCGCATGCTTCTTCTTCGCTCTCCTGGGCTGACGGTATTTCCCGTGCCCGGACATTGACTGGCGAAAGTGACCGCCACGTAGTTGCCGTAGTGGGTGATGGGGCGCTCACCGGTGGCATGGCTTGGGAAGCCATTAACAACATCGCCGCGGACAAGAGCCGCCGCGTGGTGATTGTGGTCAACGATAACGGCCGGTCCTACGCGCCAACCATTGGCGGCTTTGCCGATTACCTTGCCTCGCTGCGTCCCACGATCGACTCCCTCCGGGCCACGCCGGCCTACGAGCGTGCGCTGGCCTGGTGGAAGAAGAAGCTGCAGAGCAGCGGGCCCGTTGGCCAATTCACCTACAAGAGCTTGCATGCCATGAAGAAAGGCATCAAGGACTGGTGGGCTCCGCAGGGTATGTTCGAAGACCTTGGCATGAAGTACATCGGCCCCGTCAACGGCCACAATCTCCAGGCCCTTGAGCATGCGCTCCAGACGGCCAAGAACTACGGTGGACCGGTCATTGTTCATGCCATCACCGAGAAGGGCCATGGTTATGCACCGGCCCTCGCGGACGAGGCGGACCAGTTCCACGCCGTTGGCATCATCGACCCGGAGACAGGGGAACCGGCCGCTGCTCCGGGTGCCCAGTCGTGGACATCAGTCTTTGCCGATGAAATTGCGGACATCGCGGACGAGCGCCAGGACATCGTGGGCATCACAGGGGCCATGCTGATCCCCGTGGGCCTGCACAAGTTTGCGTCCAGGCACCCCAAGCGTGTGTTTGACGTTGGCATCGCTGAGCAACACGCCCTCACTTCCGCAGCGGGGATGGCCTTTGGCGGGCTGCACCCGGTTGTGGCTGTCTACGCGACTTTCCTGAACCGGGCATTCGACCAACTGTTGATGGACGTGGCCCTCCACAAGGCCGGCGTCACCATTGTCCTGGACCGCGCCGGCGTGACGGGACCCGACGGCGCAAGCCACCACGGCATGTGGGACATGGCCATGGTCCAGATTGTTCCGGGCCTGCGCCTGGCCGCGCCCCGCGACGCGACACGGCTCCGCGAGGAACTTCGGGAAGCTGTGGCGATCAGTGATGCCCCCACCGTCGTGCGCTTCTCGAAGGGCAGCGTGGGAGCCGAAGTTGAGGCGCTGGAGCGGCTCCACGACGGTGTGGACATCCTTGCCCGTCGGCCGGAAGGGTCTACCGAGAACGATGTTCTCATCGTCAGCGTGGGTGCGATGTCGGAACTGGCCTTGGCGGTTGCCCAGCGCCTCGGTGCCCAAGGCATCAGCTCAACCGTGATAGACCCCCGCTGGCTGCTGCCTGTGCCAAAGTCCGTCATAGCCCTGGCAGCCCGCCACCGCCTGGTCGTCTGCGTGGAGGACGGTGTCCGCGCCGGCGGCGTAGGCTCAAGGATCCGCCAGGAAATGCGGACGGCCGGAGTAGACACGGCCCTGAGTGAAGTGGGCCTTCCCGTAGAGTTCCTGTCGCATGGGACCCGCAGCCAGGTTCTTGAGCGCGTGGGCCTCACAGCACAGCAGATCACGCACGATGTAGTGGCCCAAGTGTTGGGCACCAAAGTGCCTTTTGCCCGGCCCTTGCCCGGGCAGGAGCATCCCACCACCGGAAGCATCCCCAAACTATGAGCGGCATCATACGCATGTACCGCCGGGACGACGACGGATCCCTGGCCTTCCGCGAAGCGTGGTATGACGAGGAATACAAGCAAGTGGTTGTCAACCACGGGGCAGTGGGCCACCAAAGTACTACCGACGAAACGGACGTCGACGACGAGGCCGCGGCCGACAACTTGATGGCGGCCTTCGCCGCACAATGCACGGAAGACGGCTATGCCGAAATCCCTGCAGAGGAGCAGTTCTGGGTTGTGGCGCAGTTTGCGCTGAAGACAAAAGACGGCACTGAACGTGACCGGCACATGGAACGCAAAGCCAAAGCCGTCCTGGCCAGCCACTTGGCGTGGCGGGGCTTGGGCGCCGTCGAACGTTCTACGCTCGGCAACGCCCGGCTCAACATTTTCTGCCTGTGCCCGGACGTTGCAAAAGCCGTTAACGCCATCAAGGTCTGCGTCCGGGCAGAGGGGCTGGATTCCACCAAGCTCAGCATTGCCGCGGCGCCGTACTCGGATCCTGAAGCATTCAAGCTCAAGCACTCGCCGAAAAGCGGGACCGGATTTACCCTCTAAGGACCACCTCGCTCAAAGAAGGGTTCTCCCATGGCTCCGAAAAGCAACTGGCCGGGACATACGCCGCTGCCGAAGGGGCTGGCAGCCCCGGCACGAAGGGCGCTGGCCCACGAGGGGATCGAGACCCTGGAGCAGCTCGTAGAGTATGGTGAGAAGCCGGCGTTGGCGCTTCACGGAATCGGTCCAACGGCCATGGCGCAGTTGCATGAGGCCTTGGAAGACCACGGAATGCAGTTCGGTCCTCAAGGCTGAGCCCGCTGGGGCGGCCACGGCGCCGGTATAGGGTGAAAACATGACTACCTACCGACGCCTTGGCAACTCTGGCCTGACCGTTTCCGTAGTGGGACTTGGCTGCAACAATCTGGGCCGCCCCGGTACTGCCACGGAGACCCAGGAGGGCTCGGACGCCGTTGTCCATGCCGCCCTCGACGCGGGCATAACCCTGTTCGACGTAGCGGACGTCTATGGCCGTGAGCCAGGCCTCAGCGAGAGCATCCTCGGAAGATCGCTTGGAAAGAGGCGTGAGGAAGCGATTGTCGCAACGAAGTTCGGCATGGACATGCGCGGCGTGAACGGAGTGGATTTTGGGGCCCGCGGATCACGGCGCTACATCATCACAGCCCTAGAAGCCTCGCTCCGTCGCCTCGGGACAGATTGGATCGACCTCTACCAGTACCACACGCCGGACCCGATCACCCCCGTCGAAGAGACTTTGGCGGCGCTCGATGACCTCGTGACCAGCGGGAAAGTACGCTATGTAGGCCATTCGAACAGGGCGGGCTGGCAGATCGCCGACGCCGAGTACGTGGCGCGGCTGCGCGGGGGAGTGCGCTTCATTTCGTCGCAGAACCATTACAACCTCCTGGACCGCCGGGCCGAACTCGAAGTGCTTCCCGCAGCACAGGCGTACGGCCTTGGAGTATTGCCCTATTTTCCACTCGCTAATGGTCTGCTGACCGGCAAGTACTCTCCCGGGCACGCTCCGGCCGGCTCCCGACTCAGCCACACACGCACAAACCTTGTGGACGATGCCGATTGGGAACAATTGGGGCGCTTCAGCCGGTTCGCCAAGGAACGCGGCCTGACGGAGGTGGAGGTGGCGTTCTCGTGGCTTGCCGCGCAGCCGGCAGTGAGCAGCGTCATTGCGGGGGCCACCAAGCCGGAGCAGGTGAAAACCAATGCACGGGCAGTCAGGTGGGTCCCGAGTCCCGAGGAGCGTGCTGAGCTGGACGACATCTTCCCGCCCACACCCAAAGTGGCCTTGTTCTAGCCGGAATGGATGACATGGACCGGCGACCCGTGAGCTTGCTGCTGGACTGCGACACCGGCGTCGACGATGCCCTCGCCTTGGCGTACTTGTGCAGCCAGCCGCAAGTGGAGATCGTGGCGGTGACCAGCACCCCCGGGAACGTGGCCGCGGACCAGGTCGCCCTCAACAACCTTGCACTGCTGGAACTATGCGGCCGCCCCTCGGTCCCTGTCGCCGTCGGGTCCCGGACACCGCTTTCGGTGCCCCTCGTGACAACACCGGAGACGCACGGTCCGCAGGGCGTCGGTTACGCCCAGCTTCCGGTGCCGCAAGGCGCGGTATCGGCGAGCGACGCCGTCGAACTTTGGGTTGAGGCCGCACGGGCGAGGCCCGGTGAGCTGACCGCCCTGTTGACGGCGCCGCTGACCAACTTCGCCCTGGCGCTGCGTGCCGAACCCCGCCTGCCCGAGCTGCTCAAGAATGTGGTGATCATGGGCGGCAGCTACTACTACCAGGGCAACACGACGCCAACGGCCGAATGGAATACGCACGTCGATCCCCATGCTGCAGCCGAGGTCTTTGCGGCTTACTCCGGCCAACCGGAGGAGAAGCTGCCGCTGGTCTGCGCCCTCGAAACAACCGAGCGGATCGAGATGCGGCCGGAACACCTTGCGGCCCTCGCTGCCCGGGCGGGATGCACGGAGCCCGAAGTCGCTTCCGCAGGGCAAGCCAACGGTACTCGAAGCCGTGCTTCAAACGAACTTGTTCGCCAGTTGAGCGACATGCTGCGTTTCTACTTCGCCTTTCACCAGCAGCACGGACAAGGCTATCTGGCCCACATCCACGACTATTTCGCCGCGTGCGTGGCAATCGGCACTACGCCCTTCCGCACACGCACGGCAACTGTCCACGTCGAGACGGAAGCACCGCGCCTGGTGGGCACCACAGTGGCTGACTTTCGCGGCTTGTGGGGGGAGCCGCCCAATGCGCGCGTTGTGGCAGACCCTGAGCCTGAGCAGGCCTTGGCGGAGCTCGTCAACGCAGTTGGAGCTTTCGCAGCCCGGCCCCGGACCTGACACCCCGCAAAGTGGGCCGGGCCCTAAGCTGGCGCTGATGCCTTTCCAGGCTGGTGGAACCGGCGCCCATTGACTCGCTCAGAGGCGCCTACCCGGTCGAGGTAAGGAGTGATGCCACCAAGGAACAGGGGCCAGCCCGCGCCCAGGATCATGCACAGGTCAATGTCCTCCGGCGCCGCCACAACACCTTCGGCGAGCATGAGCCCAATCTCTTCCGCCAAGGCATCCTGTGTTCGCCGCAGCAACTCGTCGGCGGTGGACGGGGTGGAGCCAAACGAGAGGAGGGCGAGGGTAGACGCGGGAATCTCCCGGGCGCCGGAATCAGTGGCCGGCTCCGGAGCCCACAACTGCTTCACGCCGTTGTCGATCAGCTTTTGCAGGTTCTGTGAAACTGGGAAGCGCTCGCCGAAGGCACCGTGCAGGGACTCCTGCACATGTTGGGCCACGGGAAGGCCAACCATGGCGGCCAGGTCGAACGGCGTCATGGGAAGTCCCATGGGCCGCAGCGCCGTGTCCGCAATGGTGGCGGGGGTTCCTTCATCGAAGGCGGCGATAACCTCACCCATCAGCCGCAGGAGAAGGCGGTTGACCACAAAGGCGGGAGCATCTTTCACCAGCACCGCAGACTTCTTCAAGCCGCGTGCGAGTTCGAACGCAGTAGCCAGCACGCCGTCGTCGGTCTTCGGGGCCCGGACAACCTCCACCAGTGGCATCACGGCCACTGGGTTGAAGAAATGGAAACCGATCAGGCGCTCCGGATTTCGCAGTGCCTCAGCCATTGCGGTGAGTGATAGGGACGACGTGTTGGTGGCCAGGACGCACTCGGGAGACACGATCGCCTCCACCTCGGCGAACACCTGCTTCTTGACTGCCAGCTCTTCGAAGACGGCCTCGATTACCAAATCCGCGTCTGCGAATGCTTCCTTGGAGACCGCCCCCGTAACCAGTGCTTTCGTGCGGTTGGCCGAATCTGGGGATATTTTCTTTTTGTCCAGGAGCTTGTCGATTTCGCCGTGGACGTAGGCAACTCCACGGTCCACGCGTTCCTGGTCAATATCGGTCATCACCACGGGCACTTTCAACTGCCGTGCAAAGAGGAGGGCGAGCTGCCCTGCCATCAAGCCCGCTCCCACGACGCCTACTTTCGTTATGGGGCGCGCGAGGGAACGGTCGGGCGCTCCGGCGGGCCGCTTGCTTCGTTTCTGTACCAGATCGAGGAACGCGTAGACCGTGGCCCGGAATTCATCGGACTGCATAAGGATCGCCAACGTTTCGCACTCCAGGGCTGCGGATTCGGCCTGGGTCATGGTGCGATTGGCTTCCATGATGTCCAGGACCTTGCCCGGGGCCGGGGAGGCATTGGATGTCTTCGCCTCGACCAGGGCACGTCCGCTGGCAATGGCCGCGGACCAACGTCGGGCAACGCCAGGCTCGGAGGGATCCACTGCCTGGCTCCGCGCGGGTACAACCTCTCCGCTGAGCACCGAGGATGCCCAGGCAATGGATTGCTCCAGAAAATCTGCAGGCTCGAATAGTGCGTCGGCGACGCCCAGCTCAAAGGCCTGTGCCCCGCTCAGGGTGCGGTTGTTGCTGAGCGGGTTCTCGATCATCACCTTGACGGCGTTCTCGGGCCCGATCAGGCGGGGAAGCAGGTACACGCCGCCCCAGCCTGGGACGAGTCCCAGGAGGGCTTCCGGCAGGGCCAGCGCGCCAGCAGCCGAGGAGACAGTGCGGTAGGTGGATTGCAGCGCAAGCTCAAGGCCACCGCCCAGTGCCGCTCCGTTGATGAACGCGAAACTGGGGACTCCCACGTTGGCCAGGGATCCGTAGACGTGGTGGCCGAGCTGCGCCATCCAAAGTCCGTGTTCACGTTCCTTGAGCGTCTTTACGGCGGACAGATCAGCGCCGGCTACGAGGTAGTGCGGCTTTCCGGTGACGCCGACGGCGGCAATCTCGCCACGGGAGGCGCGTTGCCTAAGTACCTCCAGGACAGTTCCAAGCTCCAGGAGGGAGTTGGGGCCAAGGGTTGTGGGCTTCGTGTGGTCCTGTCCGTTGTCCAGGGTTACAAGGGCCATCACTCCAGGACTTGGCCGCCCAGTAGGGGCGGGCAAAGGTACGTCCTGCACATAGGAATGGGTGACCAGTTCACCGGGGAACTGTTCGGCAAGGTTCTTGAAATCGGCGGCGCTCATGCTGCGGCTCCTTCGGACGCTGCTTCGACAACTCTGTAGTCTGCATGGTGTGGGTTTTCCCAAATGATCGCGGCACCCATGCCCAGGCCTATGCACATGGCTGTTAGGCCGAACCGAACGCCGGGATCCTGTTCGAATTGCCGGGCGAGTTGGGTCATGAGCCTCACCCCGGAAGAGGCCAGCGGATGTCCGACGGCGATGGCTCCGCCGTAGCGGTTGACACGCGGGTCGTCGTCGGCGATTCCGAAGTGGTCCAGAAAGCTCAGGACCTGTACCGCGAAGGCTTCGTTGATTTCGAAAAGCCCGATGTCATCGATGGAGAGCCCGCTGTTCCGGAGGGCCTTTTCCGTTGCCGGCACGGGACCGATGCCCATCACGTGGGGCTCGACACCCGCATAGGCAAACGAGACCATGCGCATTCGCGGCGCCAGCCCCAGTTCCTCAGCAGCCTCGCCGGAAGCGAGCAAACAGGCAGTGGCCCCATCATTGAGCCCTGCGGAGTTCCCTGCCGTCACACGTCCATGCGGCCGGAACGGGGTGCGGAGCCCGCTCAGGTCCTGCATGGATGTTCCTGGCCTTGGCGGTTCGTCCACGCTGTGGACACTCCAGCCCTCGCCGGGTTTCTGCGCCGCCACGGGGACCAGATCGGGCTGGATCTTTCCGCCCTGGTAGGCTGCCGCGAGCTTCGCTTGGGATTCAACTGCGTAGGCGTCGGCACGCTCCTTGGTGATGCTCGGGAATCGGTCGTGCAGGTTTTCTGCAGTATTGCCCATGTTGAGGGCCGCCGGATCCACCAGTCGCTCGGAAACGAAGCGCGGGTTGGGGTCCGCGCCCGCTCCCATTGGGTGGTTGCCCATGTGTTCAACGCCCCCGGCAATGACGACGTCGTAGGCGCCAACGCCGATGCCGCTGGCAGTGGTGGTCACCGCTGTGAGTGCTCCGGCGCACATACGGTCGATGGCGAATCCGGGTACCGTGGCTGGGAGGCCGGAGAGCAGCGCAGCGGTGCGGCCGATGGTGAGGCCCTGGTCGCCGGTTTGGCTGGTGGCGGCGATGGCAACGTCGTCAATGCGTTCGGCCGGCAGGGAGGGGTTGCGCCGCAGAAGTTCGCGGATGCACTTGACCACGAGGTCGTCCGCCCGTGTGCCTGCATAGATGCCCTTGTCGCCGGCTTTGCCAAACGGGGTGCGGACACCGTCAACGAACACAACGTCGCGGACTGATCGAAGGGTCGGGTTCTTCCGGGTGGGGATCACGTGTACTCCTCTGGGACAGCGCGGCCCGGCGCGGGGCACGGGCAGGTAGTTGTCCGCTATGTTACTCGTGAGTAACTTAGCTGGCAAGGAGTGCGGCTGCAAGGGATTTGCGGACGCTGCGATCGGCTTGCCTAGTCCTGGGCGGCCTTGGCTTCCTTGGGAGGCAGCGGTTGGGGGTCAAGGAACGCCTTGGTGATGAGGGGCGTCGCAAGGGAGATCTGCCACTCACGGGCACCCAATGTCCTCAGCTCCTGCGCTATGGACTCCTCGGAGATCGTCCGCGGTGGACGCCATGCCACCCGCCTGAGGTAGTCCGGCGTCAGCAGGTTCTCCACAGGAAGTTTCAGCTCGTCGGCTTTGGCAGCCAGCAGCGGTCGGGCGGTAGCGAGCCGCTCGGCGGCATCCAGGTCCCGGTCGGCCCATACGCGGGGCGGCGGCGGAGCGTTTGTGGGCAGGTGCAGGGGCGGAAGTTCGTCGAGGCTGCGGGCCGTGGCGATGCAGCGCAGCCAGCGGGTGGCTTCCCGCTGGGCAGAACGGCCATGGAATCCTTTGGTGGCCAGTAGCTGTGGGACGGTGCTGGGAAGTGTCTTGGCTGCGGCCACCAGGGCAGAGTCCGGGATAAGCCTTCCGGGCGCGACGTCGCGCTTGCGGGCCAGCTGGTCCCGCTCCAGCCACAGCTCGCGTACAGCCGCCAGCTGGCGGCGATCCCTGATCTGATGTAGGCCGGACGTCTTGCGCCAAGGATCAACCCGCGGCGGAGCCTGCCCGGCTGCAAGGATCCCTTCGAATTCCTGGCGGGCGAACTCCAGCTTGCCGTCCGATTCGAGCAGTTCGATGAGTTCTTCCCGGAGTTCCGCGAGGACTTCGACGTCGAGGGCCGCGTATCGCAGCCAGGGTTCCGGAAGCGGGCGGGTAGACCAGTCCGCGGCTGAGTGTTCCTTGGCCAGTCCAAAACCGAGGAGTTGCTCGATGACTGCCGCCAGGCCGACCCTGGGCAGTCCGGCGAGCCTCGCTGCAAGTTCGGTGTCGAAGAGTTTGTCAGGCCACATGCCGAGTTCCGACAGGCAGGGCAGGTCCTGGGTGGCTGCGTGGAGAATCCATTCGACGCCGCGGAGCGCCTCGTTGATGATCTTCAGGTCATCGAACGGTTCGGGATCGATGAGCCAGGTCCCCGCGCCTTCACGGCGGATCTGTACCAGGAAAGCCCGCTGGCCGTAGCGGAAGCCCGAGGCGCGTTCGGCGTCGACGCCCGCGGGCCCGGTGCCCGCGGCTATGGCGGCAGCGCATCGTTCCAGGCCCGCCAGCGTGTCGATGACGAGGGGGACACCCTCACGGGGAACGTCGAGATCAATGATCACCGGGACCTTGGCGTCAAAGCCGTCTACCGTGATGTGTTGAGCGGGTTCAGCAACCGGGTCGCCGGTTGTGGTGTTATCCGGATCTTGTGGGGTCATGGTGTGACTAGTTTACCGACTGACAACCGAAAGAGAGCTTGATTTGCGTGCTTCATGCGCGGCCAGGACGCCTGTACGGCAGGGGAGTGACGCCGTCGGGAAGCGGTGGGAGCCCCGCGAAAGTGCAGACCATGTCGCACCAGGCCTCCAAATGGTCCTGTACGTCCGAGGACGTGGGTGTCCACGAGGCGCGCAGTTCAATGTCGATGGTGTCCGGGCGGTCTTTGAGGGTGCCGAAACTCTCGGACAGGACGCGGGTTGCCGTACCACCCGCCGCCCGGTAGGGAGCGGCGTGGTTCTCCAGGGCTTCGACCAGCCAGGTCCAAGCCACGGAACCGAGCATGGCGTCGTTGCCCATCTCGGCATCCAATTGGGCGCGAATATAGGTCACGATCCGGAACTGTCCTTCCCAGACAGGCGAACTCTCCGGGTCGTGAAGGAGGATAAAACGTCCGGTGGCGAGTTCTTCGCGGCCTTCGTCGGCGGCCTGGACGGGCCCAGGCAGTCCGAGGGTACGGCGCGAGCCGGCCTTAGGCCCGGCAGGGCCGGCCCAGACCTCGGCGCCGAGTGCCACGGCGTACGGGGCCAGGCGTGAGGGCGCCGGTATTTCTTCAAGGTGCAGTTCGCTGCGGCACCGTGCTTTTCGAAGCGTTCCCAGAGCGTGAAGAAAGTCCGCGGGAACCTGTGCTAGTGCGTTCACTTTGGCAGATTATGCGGGCGGGGCGGCGATTCACGGCAGGCACGCCGCCCCGCGTGGCCACCTTATCTGGCAGCCAGCTCCCGTTTGATTGCGGCGACAAAGGCATCGACGTCTTCCTCCGTCGTGTCGAAGGAACACATCCAGCGCACTTCGCGGCGGGCCTGGTCCCAGTCGTAGAACCGGAACTCCGGCCTGAGGCGGTCTGCCAGGCCTTCCGGGAGGATCGCGAAAACGCCATTTGACTCCGTGGCCTGAGTTGGCTGGATACCCTCGATCTGGTCCACGGCTGCCCGAAGCCGGGATGCCATGGCGTTGGCGTGCGCGGCGGAGCGAAGCCACAGTCCGTCCTCCAGCAGCGCGATGAACTGCGCGGAGATGAACCGCATCTTCGAGGCGAGCTGCATGTTCATTTTGCGGAGGAACATCAGCCCGTGGGCCGCGAGCGGATTCAAGGCGACCACCACTTCGCCAAAAAGCAGCCCATTCTTGGTGCCGCCGAAGGAGAGGATGTCCACTCCGGCGTCGCGGGTAAACTCCCGCAACGGTACTTGGAGGTGTGCCGCGGCGTTAGCCAGCCGGGCACCGTCCATATGGAGTTTCATTCCCTTGGCATGGATATGGTCGGCAATCGCGCGTATTTCATCCGGGGTGTAGCACGTCCCCAATTCGGTGGTCTGCGTGATGGAGACGGCAAGCGGCTGGGCGCGGTGTTCGTCGCCGAAGCCCCACGCTTCGCGGTCGATGAGTTCCGGAGTCAACTTGCCATCGGATGTTGGGATCTGCAGCAGCTTGATGCCGCCTACCCGTTCAGGGGCGCCGTTCTCATCCATGTTGATGTGCGCAGTGGAGGCGCACACCACAGCTCCCCAGCGGGGGAGCAGGGACTGTAACGCAAGGACGTTAGCACCTGTCCCATTGAACACGGGATAGATTTCGATGCCGGTACCGAACTGCTCTTCCATCACTTCGCCAAGGCGCTCCGTGTAGGCGTCCTCGCCGTAGGAGACCTGGTGTCCGTCGTTGGCTGCTGCCAAGGCGGCAAGGATCTCTGGGTGGGCGCCGGAATAGTTGTCCGAAGCGAATCCGCGGACAGACGCGTCGTGCAGTCTTTGCGCGGGATGCGTATTGGCCTCGGCCACCCGGGCACCGGTTCCTTCGGTGGCCTCAGGCAGCAGGGCTGGTGCTGGGTTGTTCACTTGTTCGTTCACGCTTTCAGTCTAGGGAGGGCGCCAGGAGGATCGTGCGGCCGTTGATCTCGGCGGCTGGCCGGTCAAAGAGTCCGACGGCGGCAGCGGCCAGGTCCCTGACGTCCGTGAACTCCGAGTAGTCACGCTCGGGACGACGGCGACGCATGCCGTCGTCGACCAGTGCCTGCAGCGCGAAGATCACCGCGGCGCTGTGCGGCCGCGGCCCAAACCCCTCCGCGACGGCGCGCGTCCAGGCTTCCGCGGCCGACTTCGCGGCGGCGTAGTTGGCGCCCGCCGCCGTCGGATGTGCGACGGCGGTGGACGTCACCATCGCGAAGCGCCCCTTCGGCGACCCTGCAAGGTCGTCGAAGAATACCCGGGTCACGTTTCGAACAGTGGTGATGGCCGAACGCGCCAGGAAGTCCCAATCGTCGTCGGACTGGTCCGTGATGCCATTGGCTCCCCGCCAGCCACCCACCAGATGGATGACTCCGTCTACTGCGCCTGCCTTGGCGTGGATGGTGTCGGCGAGCATCCGGACCTGCTCCAGCGAACCGAGGTCGCACACAAGGGGCGTGATCCCTTCGCCTGCCTGCGCCGCAGCTGCGCGGATGCGGCCTTCGTCGGAGCCCACCGTGAAAACGCGGTGGCCCGCAGACCTCGCGGCCCGCGCCGCCGCTATGCCGGAGGGGCTGCTGCCGCCGGTGACGAGCACCGTCAGCGGGCCAATGTGCGTGCTTCCCTCCATCAGGCTCCATCCAAGGCTGTGGCTGCGGTGATCCCGGAAGTTGAGGCGACAACCGTGCGCAGCTTTTTTTCGAGGGCTTCGTAGAACATGGACAGCGGGAATTCGTCGTCCAGGACCTGGTCGGTGAGCCCACGAGGCGGGCCGTCCAAGGCCAGGGCGTCAGGCCCCTTTGCCCACACGGACGCGGGGTTGGGCGTGAGCGTTGCCGAGATGAGGTTGTACGCGGCGATCCAGTGGGCCGTCTTGGGCCGGTCGATGGAACGCCAGTAGAGTTCCTCAATCCGGGCGCCGAGCTCCACCACGACGCCGGGGGCCTCCTGCCAGTCGATGCTCAGCTGGCTGTCGGTCCAGTTCAGCACCCGATGCTGGTGCATCCACGCGAAAAGCAGCTGGCCGCCCAGTCCGTCATAGTTCCTGACGCGGGTGCCCGTTATGGCGAATCGGAAGATGCGGTCGAAGATCACGGCGTACTGCACCAATTTGGCATGGCGACGGGCCTCGGCAGGCGCGGACTCGTCCCGTTCAATCCGCACCGCTTCACGGAAGGCTGTGAGGTCGCAGCGGAGTTCCTCAAGTGAATACAGGAAGTAGGGCATGCGCTGCTTGATCATGAACGGGTCGAACGGAAGGTCCCCGCGCATGTGTGTCCGGTCGTGGATGAGGTCCCACATCACGAACGTCCGCTCCGTGAGCGCTTGGTCCTCCACGAGCTCGGCTGCCCCTGGCGGCAATTGCAAGGACGTCGTTGCCGCGGCGGCCTTGAGCACACGCCGGAAGCGGGCTGCCTCCCTGTCAGCGAAGATAGCCCCCCAGGTGAACTTCGGAGTGGAGCTGACCGCCACGGTCTCCGGGAACAGTACAGCTGAATTCGTGTCATAGCCGGGCGTGAAATCGAGGAACCGGATCGGTACAAAAAGTTTGTTGGAGTAGTTGCCGGCCTCCAAGGTTGCGATGAAGTCCGGCCAAATGACCTCAACCAAAACAGCTTCAACGAGCCTGCTGGTGCTGCCGTTTTGCGTGTACATGGGGAAGACCACCAGATGCTGGAGGCCGTCCGCACGATATTCCTGGGGCCGGAATGCCATCAGGGAAGAAAGGAAGTCCGGGACTCCAAAACCGCTATCCCGCCAGGCACGGAAGTCCTCGGTCACAAGTTCCAAGTAGCCGGCATCGTGGGGGAAGTACGGAGCGAGCGTCTCGATGGCTCCCACAATGGCGTCGACGTACACCGTGGCCGTCCCATGCCCGGTTGGATCAGGGATGGAACCGTCCTGGGCCTGGAGGGGCTGCAGTGCGGTGGCAGCGGTCTTGAGTGCGATCCATGCCGCGTTGTCGGGCGTGATTTTTGCAAGGGGTGCGGCGGCAATAGTAGTCATCGTAGGGCCCTTTCGGTGCGAGTGCGTCCTTGTGATGCGAGCGTATCCCTACAGCAGATCCACTAATGCAAAAAGTGATCAAGCATTAGAAACTCTGTTGCTAGACTCCCACAGGGATGCCCCTAGCCGCAGCCAGGGGCATCGATCCGGCCCGGTACTTTGTGGGGAAGCTACTCCGAATCGTCAGCCTTCACCAGACGCAGGGAAATGGAATTGATGCAATACCGCTGGTCCGTTGGCGTCCCGTATCCCTCGCCCTCGAAAACGTGTCCGAGGTGCGAATCGCAGGTGGCACAGCGTACCTCGACACGGTCCATTCCAAACGTCCGGTCGTGGAGGTAGCGAACCTTGCCTTCGGCGGCAGGTGCCCAGAAGGACGGCCAACCGCAATGCGAGTCAAATTTCTCCCGGCTGGTAAAGAGCTCGGTCCCGCAGGCCCTGCACTCATAGACGCCCTCAGTGTGCATATCCCAATATTCCCCGGTGTAGGCGCGCTCTGTCCCTGCCTGACGGAGCACGCGGAATTCCTCCGAAGTCAGTTCCCGCCGCCAGTCCTGATCCGTCAATGACTTGGGATCGGACCAGCGCGATCCGTCGCGATTGCCGAGGAAAGCCGGCGACGTGAACGCTTCCCCGCTCAGGGGACCTGTTGACGAAGGCGTCGCCGGGGCCTGTGTTCCCGCGGCACGGTCGGGCTGCTGTGAATTGCTCATGCAATGGCCAACGTTTAGGAGTCCCCGATAAATCCCGAACCCGCGTAAAGGTGAAGCACCGGCAACCCAAGCTGGTCCTGTGCCTTGTTGGCCCAGTCCGTATGCAAAGTGTCAGCGATGGCGTGCGGCCGCGTCACCACAACCGCCTGGCCGGCATCGAGTTCGCGCACCTTGGCGACAAGGCCGGCCACTGCACCGCCACTCACGATCTCGCCCGTGACCCCGCCTCCAAGTCCTTGCAAGGCAGCCAGCGATGCGGCAAGCGTCTCATTCGCTGCGGTGCGCTGGACCTCCGGATCGGGCGCCGAAGACAGCAACTCGCGGAAAGCCTTGGCAATGTCAAGCATGGACAGGTTTTCCAGGAAGTCCACCAGCAAATGGCGCTCTGTGTTGGCGGGCACCAGCACAACCAACGGAGAGCTTCCGCCGTCCACCAGCTTGGCGATATTGATGCGGTCGTCCGCCCCCAGCGGTTCTTCAGTCAGAATCACGATTGGATCGCTCATGCACCCAGCGTAGTCCCCACGGGGCGCTGCCAGAACGTCCCACAGCCGGTGATTTGGCGGCCAGCGGTCTGCACAAAGTGCCTCCGTGTTCAGTGCAGAATGGAGGAATGCCAGCCAAAATCGTCGGCGACGCCGCGCCATCTCGTCCTCTTTCGCCAAGAGCCGCACTGGCGGCGGGGTTACGCGCGTCCGACTCCGGAGAGGGACGACGAGGACCATCCGGCCCTGCCTGGGCCGCCATTGGCGCAGCGGTCGGTGGGGGCGTGGCTGCGTTGCTCGCTGCTGGCTCGTCGGCGCTCGCAGTCTATTTCGCCCGCCGGATCATCACACCGGTTCGGATACGAGTAGAGGACCAGGAGGTCCTGGCGGTCCTCCGGGACGGAGTGCAGCGCAGTGTCATCCTTGCCGCCACTCCGGACACAACCGTGGATGGCGTCTTCAGCCTGATGTTCGACGGCGGCAGGGGCCACGCGCGGATCGGCAGGATCCTTTCCTACTCACCTGGGGAACGAACCGTGCAGCGAGTCGTGGAAGAGGTCTACAGCGGCACGCTGGAAACGGCCCGACGTGGCTGGTGGAGCGGTGCAGTCTATCCAGGGCCCGCCGAAGCCGGCTTGTCGTACGAGGACGTGACGATCGCCGTCGAGGTTGGTCCGGCACCGGCCTGGCTTGTGCCGGCAGGTACTGAAGCTTCTTCGGACGTGTGGGCCATCATGGTCCATGGGCGGGGGGCGACTCGTACGGAGGGTATTCGGGCGGCCAGGACGGTCCGGTCCTTGGGCTTGCCGAGCCTGCTGATCTCCTATCGCAACGACGGCGTTGCGCCCTCGGCACCCGACGGCCGTTACGGGCTTGGCGGAACGGAGTGGCGCGACGTGGAGGCCGCCGTTGAATATGCATTGGGTCGCGGTGCCCGGGAAGTTGTTCTTTTGGGCTGGTCGATGGGCGGCGCGATATGCCTGCAAACAGCGGACCTGTCGCGCTACCGCCATCTCATCCGGGCGCTGGTGTTGGATGCACCCGTCCTGGACTGGGTCAACGTCCTGGCCCACCACGCCCGGCTCAATGGGATTCCCTACGCTGTGGGACGGTACGGCCAGCTCATGCTGGGGCACGCACTGGGTCGGCGGCTAACCGGACTCGCGGCCCCGGTGGATTTCAAGGCCCTGGACTGGGAAGCGCGGGCCGTCGAACTAAGGACTCCCACACTTATTGTGCACAGCGTCGACGACGACTATGTCCCGTACGGGCCCTCTGCCAGCGTGGCAGCGAAGAACCCGGAAATGGTGACGTTTGAACCCTTCCACGGGGCTCGCCATACGAAGGAGTGGAATGTCGACCCCGAAAAATGGGAGCGCGTGGTGAGTGCCTGGCTCAGGCGGCAGCTTGTTCCGCGGCAACTGGTTGCCCCCAACGACCGGGATGATTAGACGAGTGTGCGGATCCGGGCAGTACTGGCGGATGTAAGCCTGACCAGGTCCCCCGGAGCAAGTTCGATGTCCAGGCCACGGCGGCCGCCCGACACAAGGACCGTGTCGAATTCGAGGGCCGAGTCGTCCACCACGGTTGGCGAGGCTTGGCGCTGGCCGAGGGGTGAGATACCCCCGAGGACGTAGCCGGTGCGGCGCTCCGCCGCCTTGGGATCAGCCATGGCGGCTTTTTTGGCTCCCAACGCGGCGGCCACGGCTTTGAGGTCCAGGTTTCCGGAGACGGGGACGACGCCGACAGCCAACTTCCCTTCGACGTCCACCATAAGCGTCTTGAAGACCCTCGCCGGGTCAACACCCAGGGCTTCAGCGGCTTCCAGGCCGAAACTGGGAGCCGATGGGTCATGCGTGTAGGGGTGGAGTACAAACGGAACGCCGGCCGCAGCCAGGACGGCTGTGGCCGGCGTTCCCTGTGACGTCGTTTTCTTTGCCACGTGAGAAGTCTGCCTAGTTTCGCAGGCGGTCGGCCGCGGCAACCTTGCGTTTGATTCGACCGAGCATCGCGGTCATTCCGCGCATACGGAGGGGAGTGATTGCACGGGTGAGGCCCAGCAGTTCAGGCATGTCGTCCGGAACCGCCAGGATCTCGGATGCGGTCAAGCCATCCAGGCCCTCATGGAGGACGCCGGCAAAGCCACGCGTCGTCGGTGCCTCGGCAGGAGCCTTGAAGAACAATCGGTAACCGGTGGTTTCGCCGTCGTCCTTGCGTTCCGTTTCGATTGTCAGGAACAACGGGGACTGGCACTCGACTACCTGTTCCAGCAATTCGGGGTGGTTTAGCAGCCGCTCCGGCAGTTCCGGCAATCCACGGGAGAACTCCAGCAACAGCTGGAGGCGTTCGGGCTCGGACAACGCCTGGAAGTCGTCAACGATTTCCGCGAGGGCGGCGGGCAAGGTGTTGGTACTCATCACTTCAAGTTTAAGGGGTCGCGGGCCAGAACCCGTTGTCTGGGTCGCAACATTGCGGCAGGGGTGCCGTCGCCCGCCTTCCGGCGGCCCAACGGCACCCCTTGGATACCTCAGCGCAGGCTGGATATTTACTTGGCCGGGACGCTGCCGCGCTCGGCACCCTTGACGATCGGCACGCGGACAGCGTTGCCCCATTCCGTCCAGGAGCCGTCGTAGTTGCGGACGTTCTCGAAGCCCAGCAGGTACTTCAGGGCAAACCATGTGTGGCTGGAGCGCTCACCAATGCGGCAGTAGGCAATGACGTCGTCTCCGGGCTTGAGGTCAGCTTCTCCGAAGTAGAGGGCTTCAAGGTCCTGGCGGGTCTTGTAGGTGCCGTCTTCGGCTGCCGCACGGGCCCAAGGGATGGAGGCAGCGGTGGGGATGTGGCCGCCGCGCAGCGCGCCTTCCTCCGGGTAGGCAGGCATGTGGGTGCGCTGGCCCGTGTATTCCTCAGGGGAGCGGACGTCGATCAGCGGGTTGCCGAAGTGCGCCAGGACGTCTTCCTTGAAGGCGCGGATCGGGGCGTCGTTCCGGTCGATGACGGGGTACTCACCGGCGGCGGGAGTGGGCACATCGGTGGTGAGTTCGCGGCCTTCGGCGATCCACTTGTCTCGGCCGCCGTCCAGGAGGCGTACGTCCTCATGTCCGAACAGTGTGAAGACCCAAAGGGCGTAGGCGGCCCACCAGTTGGACTTGTCGCCGTAGATGACCACAGTGGAGTCACGGGAAATGCCCTTGGCCTGGGCCAGGGCGGCGAAACCTGCGCCGTCGACGTAGTCGCGGGTAACCTCATCGTTCAGGTCGGTGTGCCAGTCGATTTTGACGGCCCCGGGGATGTGGCCGGTCTCGTACAGCAGGACGTCTTCGTCGGATTCAACGACAACCAGCTTGCCATCGGCGACGGCGCCGGATTCCAGGGCTGCGGCAAGCCACTCGGTAGAGACCAAGCGTTCCGGGCTGGCGTACGCAGAGAACTTCTCGTTCTGTTCAACGGGATAGGGCATGTGTATGGCCTTTCACTGACAACGGACGGGACCGGGCCGTGGACACCCTGTGGCTGCCCGGCGTGTCCAACACTAGCGACGCCTCGCCGGGATTGCTTCGGGGCCGTTCATATGGGGACATATGGCCTTCATCACGAATCCTCCAGGCCCCCTGTCTTGCCGGTATTCTTGCTGGGGATAAGTGACTGGCAGAATGGACCACCTTGGTACAGATCGAACAACTTGCTGCGCGTAAACCGGCCGTTTCAGTGGCCGAACTCCTGCAGGGCTTTTATCCATCCCCACGCTTTGGGCAGGTGTCATTCGCCAGCTACCGTCCCGATCCTGCCCAACCCAGCCAGTCGGGGGCCGTCAAGGCGCTGGAGCACTTTGCCACCGGCGTGGGCTCGGACTCAGGTGGTGGCCTGTTTAAGAAGCTGTTCGCCAAGAAGTCCGACTCCCGAGCGGGAATCTACCTCGATGGTGGCTTCGGTGTAGGCAAGACGCACCTCCTGGCCTCGCTGTGGCACGCAACGCCCGGCCCCAAGGCCTTTGGCACGTTCGTGGAGTACACCAACCTGGTTGGTGCCCTGTCCTTCCGCAAGACCGTCGATGCCCTCAGCGGCTACAAGCTCGTGTGCATCGACGAATTTGAACTCGACGACCCGGGCGACACCGTTCTGATGTCCCGCCTGATGCGGGAGCTGGCCGACGCAGGAGTCAGGCTGGCCGCCACATCCAACACATTGCCCGGGGCCCTGGGCGAGGGGCGGTTTGCCGCCGTCGACTTCCAACGCGAGATCCAGGTCCTGGCTGACCAGTTCGACGTCGTCAGGATCGACGGCGAGGACTTCCGCCACCGAGGGTTGCCGGCAGCGCCGGCGCCGATGAAGACGGAAGACCTCAAGCACCGGATGCACGCGGAGTTCGACGGGCAGACCGTGGCGGTGGACGATTTCCGCACGCTCGTGGACCACCTGGCCGGTGTGCATCCCAGCCGCTACCGCCAGTTGATTGACGGGATCGACGGCGTTGTGTGGCGGAACGTGGAAACCATCACCGAACAGGCGGTTGCCCTGCGCTTTGTGGTCCTCGCCGACCGCCTTTACGACAAGGACGTGCCGATCCTCGCCAGCGGGGTTCCTTTTGACAAGATCTTCACTGAGGACATGATGGCGGGCGGCTATATGAAGAAGTACTACAGGGCAGTGTCCCGCCTGACTGCGCTGGCCCGCGAAGGCCAGAACCACGAGCCCTCCTAGACGTTCCGAGCTGGTAGTAATCCTCTCGGGGACTCAGTAGCCCATCAACACTGGCTTTAAAACGCCGAGGGCACCGGCGCCGCCTCGCGGCGGGACCGGTGCCCTGTTGACGTTACTGAATGGCGCTCCAGCCGGATCTACCGGCTGCCTGGCCTCTTCGCTGAGGGGCGCTTACGCGTCCTGTCCGCTCAGCGAGGCGACGTAATCGGAAGCGGCACCTTGGACTGCATCAACTTGCTCGGCGAACTTGCCGCCGGTCTTCTCGTCGACGAAGTCTCCGGCCTTGTCAATGCCCTCCTTGATGGCTTCCTCGTTGCCGTCAATGAGGTCCTGAGCCTTGCCCTTCAGATCGTCAAATAATCCCACGGGCACCTCCTTTCCGTCGCGGAGCCAGGTCGCTCCTCCGGATTCGATCGTAGACCTGTGTCATCGGAGCTGCCAAGGCATTTAGCCAAAAACGTGGATGTTGCGTTGCGGTGTAGCAACACGCCTAGACGCGGCTTGATTCCAGGTGGCGCGGACTCGAGGGATTCATGAGGGAGTGCCTGCGGCCATAGCCAAAGTAGATGGCCAAGCCAATGACCAGCCATACAGCAAAGCGCGCCCACGTCGCCCAGTGCAGCTGCGCGATGAGGAAGCCCGAGGCCAACACGCCGAAGGCCGGGAGCACCGGCATGAGCGGCAGGCGGAACGTGCGGGGTGCGTCCGGTTTACGGTAGCGGAATACGATGACCGCTACGCACACCACCACGAAGGCAGCAAGGATGCCGATATTCGTGAGGTCGGCAACTTCCTTGATGGGGAAAACACCGGCCAGAAGGGCGGATGCGGAACCGGCAATCCACGTGACTCGTTGTGGCGTTCCGTGCTTGTCCGTAGCGGCGAACCAAGACGGCAGGAGGCCGTCGCGGCTCATACTGAACCAGACGCGGGTTACTCCCAACAGGAACGTGAGCATAACAGTCAGGATGGAGAGCACCGCGAAGACCGAGATGATGGTGGCGATTACCGGCAAGCCAACGCCGGCGAAGGCGGAGGCGAAGCCGGCCTTGGGGTCGATGTCCTGGTAGTTCTGCATGCCAGTCAGGACCAGGGTCGCTGCGACATAGAGCACCATGGCGATAACGAGGGAAAGCACGATTGCCTTCGGCATGTGCTTCTTGCCGTCCTTGGCTTCCTCCGCTGCGGTGCTCATGGCGTCATAGCCGAAGACCGCGAAGAACACCGTGGCGGCGCCGGCGAAGACGGGACCGAAGCCGCTCGGCATGAACGGGTTGAAATTGCGTGTGTCGATGTAGAACACGCCCAGGCCAATGATGAAAACGATCAGCAGCACCTTGATTGCCACTGCCACAAGTTCGAACCGTCCGAACGTTTTGGTGCCCCTGCTGAGGATCCACGTGACCAGGAAGCAGACCAGAATGGCTGGCACGTTGATAACGCCGCCTTTGCCTTCGTCCACGGTGGAGGTCATCCAAGCCGGCATATGGATACCGATTCCGGACAGGAAAGCGTCGAAATAGCCCGAGATTCCAATGGCAACGACGGCCACGATGGCGATGTATTCCAGCAGCAGATCCCAGCCGATGAACCAGCCAATGATCTCTCCCAGCGCGACGTAGCCATAGGTGTATGCAGAACCGGCCCGCGGGATCATCCCGGCAAATTCCGCGTAGGAGAGGGCGGCGGCACCGGATGCCAGCCCGGCAACCAGGAACGAGATCAGCACTGCGGGGCCGACGCCCGGGTTGTTGGCGTCGCCGTGGGCTACCAGGCCGGCAAGTGAAAAGATTCCGACGCCGATAATGCCGCCAACCCCGATGGCAGTCAGCTGCCAGAGCCCAAGGCTTTTGAAAAGTCCGCTGTGCCGGTTTTCTTCCTCAATGTCCGCGATAGGTTTTTTGCGCATGACCGATCGGGCCAGGCTTTGCTGTGTCATGGCTGCTCCTTGCCAAAGGTAGGGAATAGGGCCAGAGGTAGGGGATAAGGGCCGTTGAACAGTATGCGACGCGAATCACATGAGGAAAAGCGATTTTTATTGAGGACTATTGATCAGCTTTGCCGATGATTTGTTCAACTGGGCAAGAGACTACAGGTAGTCAAAATGGAAGATGGGCAACAAAAAAGGCAGCTCCTGGGAGCTGCCTTATGCGTGGGCGATACTGGGATCGAACCAGTGACCTCTTCCGTGTCAGGGAAGCGCGCTACCGCTGCGCCAATCGCCCCGGACCGGCGGGATGCACCGGGTGGGTTAAAGAAAAGAGAGCGGACGACGAGATTCGAACTCGCGACATCCACCTTGGCAAGGTGGTGCTCTACCAGCTGAGCTACGTCCGCATGATGTGAACCAATGGTCCATCATCAACAGGCAAGATTCTTGCCTTGGTGGGCGATACTGGGATCGAACCAGTGACCTCTTCCGTGTCAGGGAAGCGCGCTACCGCTGCGCCAATCGCCCAGAGTTCCGGCATTGCCGGAAAATCATGGTTTCACCGAGGTGGGTACGGGATTCGAACCCGTGTATACGGCTTTGCAGGCCGCTGCCTCGCCTCTCGGCCAACCCACCGTGTTGGCAGGAATTCCTAGCGAATTCTTGCGTTTACAGTGTCCTGCGAGCGGACGACGAGATTCGAACTCGCGACATCCACCTTGGCAAGGTGGTGCTCTACCAGCTGAGCTACGTCCGCATTGTTGGTTGTGTTTCCGGGCCCTTTAGGCGCTCCGTCGCTCACCAACGAGTAAAAACTCTATAGGAGGTTTCTGGAAACTCCAAATCGAGTCCTCTGGGGAGCGCATGTGCCCCCTTGGATCCTTGATTTGACGCGGAATTTCGGGCTTACATCCCTGTAATTCCAGATATGTGATTCGAGGCGCTGTTCAGCGCTTTGGCAAGTTCGGGCACTCACTTCAAGCAACTTTCTGGACGGCGGGAAGTCGATTTTTGTTTACGCGACGGGTGGGCTAGCATTTTTATGCACCGGGCGATTGGCGCAGTGGTAGCGCGCTTCGTTCACACCGAAGAGGTCACTGGTTCGAACCCAGTATCGCCCACATATATTCAGGTCCCGGCCGGCATTAGCTGGCCGGGACCTTTGCGTTTGCTGGACCTCCCGTTGCTGGACCTCCCGTGTGCAGTTTCGAACTACCTGGATGGAACTTAGGGGCCCACGTTCAATGTCTGAACCATATGCAAGAGTGTCGGTATGACAGATCCGTTGCTTGCCCATGCAACCGAGTATGGCCGGATGTATGCCCGGTCCACTTCGGAACCTTTCGCCGTCCCGTCCATCACCACGGTGATCGGACAGCAGGCCCACAGCCTTGACGGATGGTTCAGTTACATGGGAGCCAACAGTCTGGCCCGTGATCCGGAACTTCCCGAGCTCCTGGGCAGTCCCGCCCGGATTCGTCAGGCGGTCAATAAGGCGGCACGCGCCGCGGAGGTCTATAGGGAGGATGCAGCCCGTCGCGGGGATCGGGTCCACTACTACTGTGAGCAAGTGGCATTGCGGGCGCTGGGCCGTCCGCACCGGATGCAGGAAGCCCGCCAAGACTTGTCCACCCATGGCGAGGAAGCATTTGCCAACCGATTCGATGAGTGGTGGGAGTTGTTCCGCGTTGAGCCGCTAGCGCCGGAAATCACCATCTGGAACGCGACAGTAGGCTACGCAGGCACCTTGGACCTAGTGGCCAGGATCAATGGCCGAACGTGCCTTATCGATTACAAGACCAAGGGGACAACAAGGGACGGCACGGTGAAACGCCTCGACGACAAAGTCGTGATGCAGTTGGTGGCTGGAATGAAGGCCGAGGAGAGCCTGGTGGATCCCGTGGCGGGGGAGTGGGAACCCTGGAAGCACGGGGACGACCCTGTCCTGTTGGCTGTCGCAATTGGCGAGACAGAGGTCCGGCCGCAAAGGGCCAATCCCGACGTGCTCAAGCACCATTGGTGGAAGTTTTGTGCCTTGAAGCGTGTATGGGAAATGTCCGCAGACACAGCGGCCGCCGGGTCCGCCCTGCTGCCCATCGCGCCGCCGTCGTACGCGCAGCCCTCCACTAAACTGGCTTAGGCGCCTTTTGACAGCCCGAATCCCACTCCGACAGCTAAGGACACCTGACGCATGGCCATCTTGAGTATCCGAATCATCGGCGACCCGGTGCTGCGCACCGTCGCAGAGCCGGTGAAGGACTTCGGACCCGAGCTGGCGCGGCTGGTTGCCGACATGATGGAAACCATGGAGGACGTTGACGGTGCCGGCTTGGCAGCGCCGCAGATCGGAGTAAGTCAGCGGGTTTTCACGTATCGGATGGACGGCGTGCGCGGCCACGTCATCAATCCCGTCTTGGAAAACAGCGAGGATTTCCAGGCTGAACAGCCCGAAGGGTGCCTGTCCATTCCCGGGCTCGGATATCCCGTGAAGCGGCATCGTGCCACCCGGCTCACAGGCGTTGACATGCACGGCAACCCGGTTTCGATCGAAGCTGAGGACCTGCTGGCTCGCATCTTCCAACATGAAACCGACCACTTGAACGGCATTCTTTTCACGGACCGCCTCGAAGGGGACAACCGTAAGTCGGCCTTGCGCGCTATCCGGAATGCCAACTACGACTCGGTTGCAGCGCGTACCGCTGCCGAGCGCGCCAAGACAGTCGGTTCATCCTTCGGCGCGGGCAGCAGCTTTGGCCGCCCCGGCACTGGAGCGTCCGCATGAGGGTGCTCTTCGCCGGAACCCCCGCAGTGGCAGTTCCTTCCCTGGATGCCCTTATACGTTCAGGGTTCGATGTGGTCGCAGTCCTCACCCGCCCGGACGCCCCGCTCGGCCGGAAGCGCATCCTTACGCCATCGCCCGTTGCCGCCCGGGCCGAGGAACTGGGTATTCCCGTGATCCGCGCCGCAAAGCTTGACGCGTCGGCCGTGGAGAGTATCGCCGCAGTTCAACCGGATGTCGCCGCGATCGTCGCCTATGGCGGCCTGGTTCCCCGGAGTGCCCTGGATATCCCCCGCCACGGCTGGATCAATCTTCATTTCTCCCTATTGCCCGCGTGGCGGGGAGCGGCACCTGTTCAACGAGCACTGATCGCTGGTGACGACATCACAGGTGCGTCCACGTTTTTGCTGGAGGAAGGCCTCGACACGGGTCCAGTATTTGGGACCCTCACGGAGGACATCCGCCCGGAGGAGACTGCAGGCGAGCTTCTGGACCGGTTATCCCTCAGCGGCGCCGAACTTCTTGTCCGCACGCTGACCGCGGTCGACGCCGGTGCGGCCGCCCCGGTGCCGCAATCCGGTGATGTGACACTCGCCCCAAAGTTGGGGCTCGACGACGGGCGTCTGGACTGGAATCAGCCTGCCCTTGCGCTTCACCGGCGCGCCCGCGGCGTCACGCCCGAACCGGGTGCCTGGACGACGCTGGCCGGGCAACGCATCAAGCTGGAGCCGCTAAGACTGCGTGCGGATGCAAACCACCTCCCTGCCGGCCACGTACGCCTTGACGGTGGTGCCGTCCTGGTGGGCACGGGTTCGCACCCTGTTCAGCTGAGTCGGATCCAACCGGCCGGCAAGAAGATGATGGACGCCGCAGCCTGGGCTCGAGGCATGGCCTCCGTTGAAAGCGTGGTTTTCGAATGAACAACTCAAAAGGGCACGGAACCGGTTCCGGCAATGGCGCAGGTCCGGGTCGCGGTACTGGTTCCTGGCGGGGCTCAGGCACTGGCGGAGGGAAACCGCGATCGGGTGGTGGAGGCCCCACTGATGGCGGCCAGGGTGGCGGTGATAGACACCGCGACCATCAGGGCCGCGAACGTAACCGGGGGCCGAAACGAGGCTATTCAGCCACAGCGCCCTCCCAGCGGACGCGGCGTGCGGAACCGGCGCGCCTTGTCGCTTTCGAGGTGTTGCGCGCCGTCGCTGCGGAGGACGCTTACGCCAACCTGGTCCTGCCAGCAAGGATCCGGCACCATCGGCTGGATCGCCGGGACGCAGGCTTTGCCACTGAACTCACGTACGGCGCCCTCCGAGCCCAAGGAACCTACGACGCCATTCTGGCCCAGTGCGTCGACAGGCCGCTCACTCAGCTCGATCCTGCGATCCTGGATGCTTTGAGGATAGGCGTCCATCAACTCCTGGCAATGCGCGTGCCGGCGCACGCCGCGCTCGACCAGACGGTTGGCCTTGCCCGGGCAGTCATCGGCGCCGGACCATCGTCACTAATAAACGCGGTACTGCGCAGGGTTGCGGCCCACGACATCGACGGATGGCTCGGCATCCTGCTCAAGGACGAGACGGACCCTGTGCGGATCGCGGCGGTAAAGCATGCCCATCCTGAATGGATCGTCCGTGCCCTTCGACAGTCCCTGGTTACCCACGGCCGCCCCGTCGACGAAATCGACCTCCTGCTGGAAGCCGACAACGACGCCCCGGTGGTCAACCTCGTTGCTCTTCCCGGACTTGGCAGCTTGGATGAAGCCTTGGAAAACGGTGCCCAGCCGGGACCGCTGGTAGAGGGCTCCGCGTTGTCCAGCGGCGGGGATCTGGGACGCCTCGCCACAGTGCGTGGGGGTACCACGCGCGTTCAGGACGTCGGTTCACAGTTGGTCGCCAGGGCAGTGGCGGCCCTGCCGCTAAGAATCGACGACTCCTCCCGGCCGGAACGCTGGCTCGACTTGTGCGCCGGACCGGGCGGAAAGGCCGCGCTTCTGGCTGCCCTCGCCCATCAGCACGGCGCAACGCTGCTGGCAAACGAAGCCGCTCCCCATCGGGCGCAGCTGGTTAAACAGGCACTCGCGCCAGTTCCGGCTAGTGCGTGGTCTGTACGCATAGGTGATGGTCGGGAGCTGGGAGTTGAGCAGCCTGGCTCCTTTGATCGGATCCTTGCCGACGTGCCCTGCACCGGCCTGGGTGCCCTTCGGCGGCGGCCAGAGTCGCGATGGCGGCGGTCACCACATGACCTTGCAGATCTGGGGCCGCTTCAGCGCGAGCTGCTTTCTGCAGCCATCCAGGCAGTTCGACCCGGCGGCGTGGTGGCATACGTTACGTGTTCACCGCATCCGGCGGAAACAACCGCGGTTGTAGAGGACGTCCTGCGCAAGCGGGAGGACCTGGAGCTAATCGACGCCGGCGCGGCCCTCGATGCGGTCAGCCTTAGCGCGAACTTGGGCGCCGGCCACGGGCAGACGGCGCAGCTGTGGCCCCATGTCCACCGCACTGATGCCATGTTCATGGCGCTCATCCGCAAGAAGCCTTGACCGTTCCAGCTACCACGCTGCCTAGCCTTCACTCACAAAACGAGAGGACCGCCGTGTCTAAGTGCTGTATCAACCCCAGCATCCTGTCTGCGGATTTCGTCAACCTGGAGACCGAGTTAAAGCGGATCAGCAACGCCGATGCGGTGCACGTCGATGTTATGGATAACCACTTCGTCCCCAACCTCACGTTGGGCCTGCCGGTGGTGCAGCGCATTCAGGCGGTGAGCCCCGTTCCCCTGGACGCGCACCTGATGATCGCGGACGCAGACCGCTGGGCGCCCGCATATGCGGATCTTGGGCTGGATTCGGTCACGTTCCATGCCGAGGCCGCTATCGCACCCATCAAGCTGGCACGCGAACTGAGGGCCCGCGGTGCCAAGGCAGGCATGGCGCTCCGCCCGGCCACGGCCCTTGAGCCTTACCTGGACATGTTGCCCGAGTTGGACATGCTGCTCATCATGACGGTGGAACCGGGGTTTGGCGGACAGGCGTTCCTTGACGTGACCCTTCCGAAGATTCGTCGGGCTCGTGCCGCCGTGGACGGTTCCGGCGTACACGTGGCAATCCAGGTGGACGGCGGCATCACCGAGGAAACCATTGTTCGGGCGGCGGAGGCCGGAGCCAATGTATTTGTGGCCGGTTCTGCCGTTTACGGGCACCAAGACCCGGCAGCTGCCATCGATCGCCTGCGCGCCGCCGGCAGCCGCTGAATATTTCTCCCGCTGACGGGAATAGCACGTGGCACGCCGAGGTTGTGCCACAATAGCAACACACATTACGTGCTCCGGGGTCGGTGTAAGTCCGAACCGGCGGTCATAGTCCGCGACCCGTGAGCCGAAGTTCCCATCCCATGGATGGGAACGTCGGCAGGCGGTTGAACCGGTGGAATTCCGGTACCGACAGTTAAAGTCTGGATGGGAGAAGCACGTACAGCGCTGTGTGGCATCCGTTGATGCTGTGCAGTCTGCTGTCGTTCACCCCCGGAGCCATCGCGGTCCCGAGGGAAGGAACGACGCATATGGACTCTTTGCGATGGCTCTTCGACGTGCGAGTAGCGGGCCAGCCTGCTGTTCCTGCACACCATGAAATGAGCTTTACAGCTGAGGTGGCCCTATGACGGCCGTCCAGCATGACATTCACGTTTTTCCGGTGTCCGGCGCCAAGGTCCCGGCCGGAGCTACGGTCACTGAAGTGGCCGCCATGAAGGAAGCCCTCCAAGCTGCGCTGGGCGGCCCGCGCGGCGCCAACCCCCTGGTTGGCGCCGTCATCCTCGACTCGAGGGGACACACCATTGCCACGGGATTTCATCGTGGCGCGGGTACGGCGCATGCCGAAGCGGACGCTATCGCCGAAGCGCGGCGGAGAGGCCTGGACCTAGCTGGCACCACCATGGTGGTTACGCTCGAACCCTGCAATCATCTGGGGCGTACCGGTCCCTGTTCACAAGCGATCATTGCGGCCGGAATCGCACGGGTCGTGTACGCAATTGACGATCCCCACGGTCCCGCCGCCGGAGGGGCACGAACCCTCCGCGCCGCGGGCGTGGAAGTGGTGGCGGGCGTCGAAGAGTCCGAGGCGCTGGAGCTGAACAGGGAGTGGTTCGAAGCGGTTGCGTCCAAACGACCCTTTGTAACCCTGCACATCGCCCAAACCCTCGATAGCCGGATAGCCGCTGAGGACGGTACCAGCCAGTGGATCTCCAGCCCTGAGTCATTGGCGGACAACCACGGACTGCGTGGCCTCATTGACGCCATCCTGGTAGGCACCCAGACCGTGCTGATCGACAACCCGCGCTTGACAGCCCGCGATGGGGACGGCCACGCCGTTGGCCGCCAGCCGCTGCGTGCCGTGATGGGACTTCGCGACATCCCTGAAGATGCCGCTGTGAAGGGAACTGATGGCAACTTCACCCATCTGCGGACCCGGGAGCCGGCGGAGGCCCTTTCGATGCTGTTTGAGCAGGGAGTCCGGCACGTCATGGTGGAAGGCGGCGCCCGAATCCTCAGTGCCTTCCTTTCCGCTGGCCTCGTTGACGAACTGGTGGTCTACATCGCGCCAACCCTCCTGGGCTCCGGTACGCCGGCGCTCCAGGGGCTTGGAATCAAGACCCTCACCGCCGCCCAGCATTGGGATTGGGACGACTCCGGAGGTGGCTCCGTGCGCCGACTCGGCAGGGACCTGAGGCTTCACCTCAAGCCTGTCCGACAAGGCACAGACACCCCCGGACAAAGCCATGCCCGGTCAGAAGAACAACGGCTTAGCGACAGTGCGATGCCCGCCGCGCACACCACAGGAGGACACTGATGTTTACCGGAATCGTTGCCGAGCAGGGCACGGTCCTGTCCCTGGAGCACAACGGCGACTCCAGCGCCACACTCCGACTGAGCGCTCCGAGTACGGCTGACAACCTGCCGCATGGCGGGTCGATCGCAGTCAACGGTGTGTGCCTGACTGCCACCGAAATTGCCGGCAAGGAATTCAATGTCGATGTCATGGGGGAGACACTGGATCGCACGACCATCGGCGAGCTCGCCCCAGGCGACAAGGTCAACCTTGAGCGATGCGTCCCGGCAGGCGGCCGCCTTGACGGCCATGTCGTCCAAGGCCATGTCGACGGCGTCGGCGCTTTGCTTGAACGCGAACCGCAAGGCAACTGGGATCGCCTTCGTTTCTCAGTCCCGGCCCGGCTGGCACGTTACATCGCCGAGAAGGGGTCCATCGCCGTCGACGGCGTCTCGCTCACGGTGACGGCCGTCAGCGAGGCCGCTGAACCATCTCCTTGGTTCGAGGTGGGACTTATCCCCACGACGCTTGAGGAAACCGGCCTGGGAGCCAAAGGCCTCGGCGGCAGGGCGAACCTCGAGGTCGACGTGCTGGCCAAATATGCCGAACGACTGCTTGCCTTTGCGGCTCGTCCCGCCGCCGGGCAGTCCCACACCGAACTCCGAACCCCCGTTGCCATTGGACAGGAGACCGCATCATGAGCGTCCGGACACACGAATTCATCGACACCCATGCGGTTCCTGCTGCCCAAGACCCAGGCCACGCTGCAACAACGCGGGCGCATTCTCCACATCGCGGCCTCGACCTCGTGGAAACCGCCGTTGCCGCAATGGCAGCAGGGCACCCCGTCCTGGTAGTTGATAACGAAGACCGGGAGAACGAGGGCGACATCATCTTTGCCGCGCAGCACGCCACCCCAGAACTTATGGGCTGGACCATTCGCTACAGCTCCGGCGTAATCTGTGTTCCCCTGGACGCGGCCCGTGCCGACGCACTGGACCTGCCTCCGATGGTGGAAGTCAACCAAGACTCCAAAGGCACGGCCTACACCGTTTCCTGCGATGCTGCCGCGGGGATCAGCACGGGGATCTCGGCATCGGACCGCGCCTTGACGTCCCGTCTTCTTGCAGAACCTTCCAGTACTCCAGCTTCGCTTACCCGGCCCGGGCATATTTTCCCGCTCCGGGCCGTTAAGGGTGGAGTGCGCGAGCGTCCGGGACACACGGAAGCCGCAGTGGAGCTCTGCCGGCTTGCCGGCCTGGAACCCGTCGGCGTGATTGCGGAAGTAGTGCACGACAACGGCGAGATGATGCGGCTGGACAGCCTCAGGGATTTCGCCGCGGTTCATGGATGCCCTTTGATTTCGATCGAGGACCTTGTGTCTTACTTGGAAGGCAAGGCTTCCGGTGGACTGGCATCCGGCACGGCAGTAGACGAGGAGAGATGATGACGGCAAGCAAGCACGAGGGCGCCGCGACGGCCTGTGCCCCCCATCCAGTGAGCGGCGGGCCTGTGGTTCAACTACCCACGGCCTACGGCGACTTTGTTGCCCAGGCTTGGACTGACTTGGCCACCGGCGTTGAACACCTCGCGGTGAGCTCGCAAACTCCGCCGCGCAACGGCAAGGCGCCGCTCGTCCGGCTGCACTCCGAATGCCTCACGGGAGACGTGTTGGGCTCGTACCGTTGCGATTGCGGTGAACAGCTTGCCTACGCCCTGGAGCTGATCCACGAAGAAGGCGGCACCCTTCTGTACCTGCGCGGACAAGAAGGCCGTGGAATCGGCCTCGCCAACAAGATCAAGGCCTATGCCCTCCAAGAGGCGGGGTTCGACACCGTCGAGGCCAATGAACAGCTCGGCCTCCCGGTGGATGCCCGCTGCTACAAGGCAGCGGCTCAGATCCTGGCGGAACTTGGCCTGCACGAGATCCGGTTGATGAGCAACAACCCGGATAAGCAAAACCGGCTTGCCCAGGCAGGTGTGAAGGTAGTCGAAATGGTTCCCACGGAAGTACCTTCGCGAGAGCAGAACATTAGGTACCTGCAGACCAAGAAGGACCGTATGGACCACTTGCTGAGCCTGGAGACAGAACATGCCGGATCAGCACGCTATGAAAACACCGGAACCTTTGACCACGAACAAGACTGAACGGAATCCATACACCACATGAGCGGACACGGCGCCCCCAGCATTGACCTCACCACCCTTGATCGCGAGACGACGTCCGGACTGCGTCTCGCGATTGTTGCGGCAAGCTGGCATACGCAGATCATGGATGGCCTCCTGAACGGCGCGTTGCGGGCCGCCAAGGAAGCCGGGATCGACAACCCCACCGTACTTCGCGTCCCCGGAAGCTTCGAGCTTCCCGTCGCTGCGGCGCGGCTCGCGCCGCACTATGACGCCGTCGTCGCCCTTGGCGTTGTGATTCGCGGCGGCACGCCGCACTTTGACTACGTATGCCAGGCCGCGACGTCGGGACTCACCGACGTGAGCGTCCGTACCGGAGTTCCAGTTGGTTTTGGTGTGCTCACGTGCGACACCGAACAGCAGGGTTTGGACCGGGCCGGGCTGCCTGATTCGAAGGAAGACAAGGGTCACGAGGCAGTGACCGCCGCACTGGCGACCGCAGTGACCTTGAAGCAGTTCTGATTCCTTAGAACTCCGAACGACGGGGGTGTGAGGGGCAACGTGTGTTGTCCCTCACATCCCCGTCGTCACTTAATGGGCCGAGTCATGGCTCTGGCTCGTGAGCAAGTAGTCTTGAGGGCGTGAAGAATTTCGAGACGCTGTTCGCAGAACTTAGCGAGAAGGCCGCCACCCGACCGGCGGGCTCCCGCACCGTCGCCGAATTGGAGTCCGGAATCCACGGCATCGGCAAGAAAGTCGTGGAGGAAGCAGCTGAAGTCTGGATGGCTGCAGAGTACGAATCAGACGAAGCCGCTGCCGAGGAAATCTCCCAGCTGCTTTACCACCTGCAGGTCCTCATGCTCGCAAAGGGCCTCAGCCTGGCAGACGTCTACAAGCATCTGTAGCCACGCCACCCAGTTCGCCGCGACGCCGACGAAAGCCGCGAACTTGGCAACAAGCCGGACATGGGTGCCAGCGTGGCCGTGTGCCTGTCCCAGACTGAAACCAATCCAACCCAGAAAGACCCCAAATGCTGCGAGTAGCCGTCCCCAACAAGGGATCCCTGTCCGAAGCCGCCTCGGCCATGTTGTCCGAGGCGGGTTACCGCCAGCGGCGTGACAGCCGCGAACTGGTGATGGTGGACCCGGACAACGACATCGAGTTTTTCTTCCTCCGTCCCCGCGACATCGCCGTTTACGTCGGACAAGGAACCCTCGACGTCGGCATCACCGGCCGTGACCTGCTGCTGGATGCGGAGGTCGAGGCAGAAGAATTGCTGCCGCTCGGTTTTGCTGCATCCACATTCCGGTTCGCCGGACCCGTCGGTGACTTCGCCGGCGTCGAACAGCTTGCCGGAAAGCGCATCGCCACCAGCTACGACGGCTTGCTCCGCGGCTACCTTGCCGAGCGGGGCATCTCTGCAAAGGTAGTCCGGCTGGATGGTGCCGTGGAGTCCTCCGTGCGACTGGGCGTCGCGGACGCCATTGCCGACGTGGTCGAGACCGGCAACACCCTCAAAGCCGCAGGCATGGAAATCTTCGGCGAGCCGATCCTCAAGTCTGAGGCTGTGCTCATCCGCCGTACAGGCCAGGGTGGCGCGGCGAACGGGACGGTCAAGGAAATTGAAGTGCTCATTCGGCGCCTGCAGGGAGTGCTTGTGGCGCGCCAGTATGTGCTGATGGACTACGACATCCGGAAGGACCTGGTGGAGGACGCTGCCGCGCTGACCCCCGGCCTGGAGTCGCCCACAGTCTCCCCACTGCGTGACTCCGAATGGGTGGCTGTCCGCTCGATGGTTCCGAAAAAGGAAACCAACCGCATTATGGACGAACTGTACGACCTCGGTGCCCGCGCGATCCTTGTCAGCAGCATCCACGCCTGCCGTATCTGACCTCCGAAATCGCCCATTCCCAGTGGGCCCACCGCAAAACCAGAGGAGTTTTTGATGGCTGTTGCCGTACGCGTCATTCCGTGCCTGGACGTGGACGCGGGCCGAGTGGTCAAGGGCGTCAATTTCCAGGGCCTTCGCGACGCCGGTGACCCCGTGCAGCTTGCCCACCGCTATGACAATGCGGGCGCCGACGAACTGACCTTCCTCGACGTCACGGCATCGTCCGGCAACAGGGAAACAACTTTCGACGTCGTCCGCCGCACCGCCGAGGAAGTGTTTATCCCGTTGACCGTAGGCGGCGGCGTCCGAGGTGTCGCGGAAGTCGACAAGCTGCTCCGCTTCGGGGCGGACAAGGCTTCCATCAATACGGCTGCGGTGGCCCGGCCAGACGTCATCGATGAAATCACCCGTCATTTCGGCTCCCAGGTGCTTGTCCTCTCCGTCGACGCCCGCCGTACACGGCCTGGTGATGCACCAACGCCGTCAGGGTTCGAAGTCACCACTTACGGCGGACGCCAGGGTACCGGCATCGATGCGGTGGCATGGGCCAAGGAGGCTGCTGCCCGGGGCGTTGGCGAAATCCTGCTGAACTCCATTGATGCGGACGGCACCAAGGACGGCTTTGACCTTGAACTGATCCGGCTGGTCCGGGGTGCAGTGAACGTTCCGATCATCGCCTCCGGTGGCGCCGGAATTCCTGCCCACTTCCCGCCGGCCATCAAAGCTGGCGCCGATGCTGTGCTGGCGGCGTCAATGTTCCACTTTGGGCCGGACGACATGATCGCCCAGGTCAAGGACGCGATCCGCGAAGCCGGCTTCGCGGTCCGCTAGGAAGACCGAGCTGAAAGAAATGGCCCGCCGGTGCGTATGCACTTGGCGGGCCATTCACGTATGTTCAGGCGACTTGGGCCCTAGCTGCCTGCTATAGGCCGATTTCTGCCGACTGCAACAACGCGACGGCGTCGGGCTGGCCTTCGAAAGTGACCAGGGCGTGGCCGGTGCGGCCGTGGGCATGCATCAGGAGCTCGCCCGGCTCGCCCACGATGGCTACGGACACGGGAGCGCGTTTCGCCACGTGCCGGGGCCCTGAAGGGCGCACCAGTACGATGCCGAGATCCACCCCGCGATACAAGATGGCGGCCCGCTTGATCAACTCGTCCCAGAGCGCGTCAGAATATGCTTCGTCCAGGGCGCGCGGAGCCCAGCGATCCACTGCCCGGCGGATGTCCTCGGTGTGCACAAAGTATTCGATCAGGTTGGACGACTCGTCCAACGCCTTGATCTTCATCGGCGACAACGGAGGAGGACCCGCCCGGAAGGCGTTGACGAGTTCCGCGTAGTCGTCGTTCGTCTTCAATTTGGCCGCCAGCTTGGCGGTGGCCTTGTCCGATGCCTTGCCCAGGCTTTTGACGAGAAGTCCGATCCCTACAGCTGCTTTGCGTTCCCTCAGGAAGAGGTGCGCGGCAAGATCCCGGGTGAGCCACCCTTCGCAGAGCGTGGGGGAGTCAGGACCGGCGGCGAGGAGGGTTTCGGCCAGTACTTCGCGGGAAGGATCGACGAAATGCATCACTTGTGAAACTAGCACGACAGCCAAGCAGTTGCGCACTGGAACCGCCGCTGAATTTGCGTCCCCCGGGAGGCACTAGACTTGGTCTGATGTCTGAACAGCCCGTCCCCACTCCACCGCTCTCTCCACCGCCCGCCGTGTACCTGCAGGGTGCCACTGAAAGCCCCCTCCCGACGGAGGTCGCCGATGCCCTAAAGCGGGACGCTGCCGGCCTCGTAGCCGCGATCATCCAGCAGTACGACACGAACGAGGTTTTGATGCTCGGCTGGATGGATGACGAAGCCCTCCACCGGACCATGACCACGGGGCGGGTCACCTTCTACTCGCGGTCCCGCCAGGAGTATTGGCGCAAGGGCGACACCTCAGGGCACGTCCAGTGGGTCAAATCTGTGTCCCTTGACTGCGACGGCGACGCCCTGCTGGTCCGTGTGGACCAGGTAGGCGCAGCCTGCCACACGGGAACCCGCACTTGCTTTGATGACCGCAGCTATGCCGTCGTCGAAGGCCACCGGGACTGAGCCGGCCCGGAAGGCTAAACCGGCACGACCATCCACCCAGCATCCTCGAAAAGGCGGAGAACAACAGCCATGCAGGACCTTGGCATCATCACCCCGGGCCTGGAAGAGTTCCGCGAACTCGCAGTCCACAGCCGCGTAATCCCCGTTCGGCTGAAAGTACTGGCGGACGCCGAGACACCCATCGGCTTGTACCGCAAGCTCGCCCAGGGTCAGCCCGGTACGTTCCTCATGGAGTCCGCGGCCGTTGGAGGCTCATGGTCACGCTGGTCCTTCATCGGAGCACGTTCCCGCGCCACGCTGACAACCAAGGATGGCCAGGCCCACTGGATCGGCGCGCCTCCTGTCGGCGTGCCCGTTGACGGCAACCCAGTAGAGGCTGTTCGCGACACCGTGGCAGCCCTGCAGACGGACCGCTTCGAGGGATTGCCGCCCTTCACATCCGGGCTTGTCGGCTTCCTTGGCTGGGAGTCGGTGCGGCACTGGGAGAAGCTCACCAGTCCGCCGGAAGACGACCTGCAGCTGCCGGAACTGGCGCTTAACCTCGTCACAGACATGGCCGTGCACGACAACGTGGACGGCACAGTCCTGCTGATCGCCAACGCGATCAACTTCGACAACAGCTCCGAACGCGTCGACCAGGCGTGGCATGACGCCGTGTCAAGGGTGAAGTCGCTGCTGACACGTATCAGCACGCCTGTGGAGCAGCCAGTTTCGGTGCTGGACAACTCCGTCCTGGATTTCGCCTCGAGCGTGCAGGAGCGCTGGGACGAGCAGAAGTACCTTGAGGCCATTGACCGTGGCAAGGAAGCCATCGTGGACGGCGAAGTGTTCCAGGTGGTGATCTCGCGCCGGTTCGAGATGGACTGCCCGGCCGATCCGCTCGACGTGTACCGCGTGCTGCGGAACACCAACCCCAGCCCTTACATGTACATTTTCAGCCTGGAGGATGCGGACGGCCGTCAGTACTCCATTGTCGGCTCTTCTCCGGAAGCCCTTGTCACCGTCACAGGAGGCGAGGTCATTACGCATCCGATTGCCGGCTCACGCCCGCGTGGGAAGACGGTGGAAGCGGATAAGGCTTTGGCGGAAGAGTTGCTCGCCGACCAGAAGGAACGCGCCGAGCACCTTATGCTTGTCGACCTTTCCCGCAACGACCTCTCCAAAGTCTGCGTGGCCGGCACCGTGGACGTGACCCAGTTCATGGAGGTGGAGCGATTTAGCCACATCATGCACCTGGTGTCGACGGTGGTTGGTGAACTGTCCCCGGAAGCCAAGGCATACGACGTCTTGAAGGCCACCTTCCCGGCGGGAACGCTGTCGGGTGCGCCGAAGCCCCGAGCCCTTCGGCTTTTGGACGAGCTGGAACCGCATCGTCGGGGCGTATATGGCGGGGTCGTTGGGTACCTTGATTTCGCGGGCGACATGGACATGGCAATTGCTATCCGCTCCGCACTGCTCCGCGAAGGACGGGCCTACGTTCAGGCCGGTGGCGGCATCGTTGCGGACTCCAACAAACCCGCCGAAGCACTGGAAACGGTGAACAAGGCGGCAGCTCCGCTGCGTGCGGTCCACACCGCCGCGTCGCTGCACAACATCACCGCAGACTCCGTGCCGGCAGCCACCCGGGCGGTCTCGCCAGAGGCCTTGGCGGACACAATCGACGACGGCGGGACCACCGCTCGATGACCGATACGCCAAGTGACGTCCACACAGGGCCGCACAAGCCGTCAGTCCCCCTTTGGGCACGCAAGTCCACCCTGGTGCTGCTCGCCGCGCTACTGGCCGTTGCGGTCTTCGGTACCACCACGCAAAGCTGGATCGTTGTGCATGTGGATTCGGCCGCAGTCGCGGGGGGAGAGCTCCAGGTCCAGGGCAGCAAGGCGGCGACTGCCGTGACAGCGCTTGCTGTAGTTGCGGTGGCGGGGGCACTCGCTGCGTCAATCGCAGGTCGGGTGTCGCGATGGATTATTTCCGGCATTGTGGTTTTCGCAGCCGCTGGCATTGCCGTGGCAGCTGCTACCGTGCTGGCAAATCCGCTCGCTGCGGCGCAGGGTTCCATCGCAGCCGTCACCGGCGTCTCGGGCGGACAATCGAACGCTACAGCCACCGCATACCCGGTGTTGGCAATTGTCGCTGCAGGGCTCCTCGCGGCAGTGGCCCTACTGATAGTCCCGGCCGGCAGGCACTGGAGATCCCGCACCAAGTACGAAACCTCCGCTCTCCGTGGCAGGAAGGCGTCGGGACCGGTTGACGAAATTGACAGCTGGGACCGCCTGACGCGCGGTGAGGACCCAACGTAAACGGCGGCGATTCGTCGCAGGGACGCATTCCGCGGACATCCGGCATATCCCGATGTCGGGGAGGCTCCCAATAAATGGCAGAATGTAAGCAGCATTGATTCCGAGGAGACTTCCATGAGCAAAACCACTGTGTCCGCATCCAAGGCACCTGCCACCGCCCCCGAAACCCACGGTACCGACCTGGGCCACGGCAACAGCCCGGCGGCGTGGACCTGCGTGATCGTTATGCTGGTCGGTGCGCTGATTTCCTCCATCGCCTTCGTGATCGCCAACACTCCGATCTTCGTCGCAGGTGCCGTTGTGATTGTGGCTGGCCTCATTGTGGGTTGGGCCATGCGTAAGGCCGGTTTCGGCGTCGGCGGCAGCAAGCTGAAGAACTCCGGCCACTAGTCGTGACAGTCCTGGATGACATCATTGTCGGTGTCAAGGAGGATATGGAGGCCCGCCGGGGCCTTGTCACCCTGGCTGAACTCCAAGAGCGAGTAGCGCATGTGCCGCCTGCCCGCGACGCGTGGACGGCACTCGGCGGTCCGTCGTCCCGTCGCGAGGAACTGAAGGTCATCGCCGAGATCAAGCGCCGGAGCCCCTCCAAAGGTCATCTGGCAGGCATAGCCGACCCCGCCGAACTGGCCCGGCAATACGCCGAGGGGGGCGCGTCGGTGATCAGCGTCCTTACGGAGCAGCGGCGCTTCAACGGAACACTCGCCGACCTCGACGCGGTGCGTGCCGCCGTCGACATCCCGGTACTCCGCAAGGACTTTACTGTGGACGAGTACCAGATCTGGGAAGCGCGCGCCCACGGCGCTGACCTCATCCTGCTCATTGTCGCGGCACTTTCCGATGCCCAACTCCGTGACTTCTCCGAGCTAAGCCATGAGCTTGGCATGAATGTGCTCGTGGAGACGCATACCCCGGAGGAAATCGAACGCGCCGTCGCAGCCCAAGCCCGCATCATCGGCGTCAACGTACGCAACCTCAAGACGCTCGACGTCGACCGCTCACTTTTCGCGGCACTTGCCGACCAGATCCCTGCCGAAGCCGTGATTGTCGCCGAATCCGGTGTACGGAACGCTGAGGATGTGGCAGGCTACGCCGCCAGCGGTGCCAACGCCATCCTTGTGGGCGAGGCACTGGTGAGTGACGCAACGCCGCGGGAACGCATCAATGAATTCAAGGCGGCGGGTGCCGCTGCCATAGCCGTCAGGAACTGAAATGAGGAGGGGGTGCCAACGGCGCCCCCTCCTGCCTTGCGGCAATGGAAATCCCAAAACGCTGGTCATCCCAGCAAACCAAACTGGAACAGGATGGTGAGACTGATGGTGGACGCGCAGGCGGCCAGCACAGGAGAAAACGCTGCCGAGGCATTCCTGCAGGGTGGGGCGTCTTTGCGTCACGCCCCGGGTCCCTACTTCGGCTCCTACGGTGGCCGCTGGATGCCTGAGTCCCTCATCGCTGCATTGGATGAGCTCGAGGACACGTTCGAGAAGGCCAAGGCTGATCCAGAATTCATCGCCCAGCTGCACGAGCTCAACAAGAACTACTCCGGCCGGCCGTCGCTGCTGACGGAGGCCAAGCGCTTCTCCGAGCATGCGGGGGGCGCGAGGATCTTCCTCAAGCGGGAGGATCTCAACCACACCGGTTCACACAAGATCAACAACGTCCTTGGCCAGGCGCTGCTCGCCAAGCGCATGGGCAAAACGCGGGTTATCGCCGAAACCGGTGCCGGGCAGCACGGTGTCGCCAGCGCCACAGCGGCCGCACTGCTGGGCCTTGAATGCGTGGTGTACATGGGTGCCGAGGACTGTCGGCGCCAGGCGCTCAACGTTGCGCGGATGCAGTTGCTTGGAGCCACTGTCATCCCTGTGACCAACGGCTCACAGACGCTGAAGGACGCCATCAATGACGCGCTGCGGGACTGGGTGACCAACGTCCACGACACCCACTACCTGCTAGGCACTGCGGCGGGTGCACATCCGTTCCCGGCCATGGTCCGCTTCTTCCACGAGGTAATCGGCGAGGAAGCCCGCGCCCAGATCCTGGAACAGACAGGCCGCCTGCCGGACGCAGTGTGCGCCTGCATCGGCGGCGGTTCCAACGCAATCGGCATTTTCCATGGCTTCCTGGACGACCCAAGCGTCAAGATTTTCGGTTTCGAAGCTGGGGGAGAGGGCGTCGAGACAGGACGTCATGCTGCGACCATCACCCTGGGACGCCCTGGAGTGCTGCATGGTGCCCGTTCCTACCTCATGCAGGACGAGGATGGCCAGACTATTGAATCGCACTCCATTTCAGCCGGTCTGGATTACCCGGGCGTTGGTCCGGAACACTCCTACCTCGCCGACATTGGCCGCGTCAGCTACCAGCCCGTCACGGATGCCGAAGCCATGGACGCCTTCCGGCTGCTGTGCCGCACCGAGGGCATCATCCCGGCCATCGAGTCTTCGCACGCCTTGGCCGGTGCCTTGAGGGTTGGCCGAAGCCTGACGGAAGGGAAGGAAAACCCTGCGGACACCATCGTGATCGTCAACCTGTCCGGCCGCGGCGATAAGGATGTCCAGACGGCCGCTGAGTGGTTCGACATGCTTGACGAGAACGGCCAGGTCAAGGGAACTACCCTGTCCACACGCAAGCCCAAGGGCCCGCAGGGGTCCGCCGCAGACTCCAGCGAGGTCCAGAAGTGATGTCGGAACAGATCACCAGTAAGTCCGCGGCTGCCATCGATCGCGCTCACCGCGAGGGCCGTGCGGCCCTTATTGGCTACCTTCCCGCTGGTTACCCGGATCTGCAGTCCACCATCGACGCCGGCATCGCCATGGCCCGTAATGGAGCCGACCTCATTGAAATCGGCATTCCGTATTCGGACCCGGTGATGGACGGTCCTGTCATCCAGGCTGCCACTACCGAGGCGATCGCAAACGGCTTCCGGGTTGCAAGTGTTTTCGACGTCGTTCGCGGAATTACCGAAGCTACGGATGTGGCCGTGCTGGTGATGACGTACTGGAATCCAGTGGTTCGGATGGGTGTCGACGAATTTTCACGGCGCCTCGCCGAAGCCGGGGGAGCAGGACTGATCACCCCTGACCTCATCCCGGATGAGGCTTCCGAATGGTTTGCGGCGTCGGATAAGTATGGTCTTGATCGGGTGTTCCTTGTGGCCCCGTCGTCAAGTCCCGAGCGCTTGGCCATGACGGTGGAGGCCAGTCGTGGCTTCGTCTACGCCGTCTCCATCATGGGGGTTACGGGTGCGCGCGCGGCAGTCAGCAGCAGCGCCGAGCAACTTGTAGCCAACACCCATGCCGCCGGGGCGAAACGGGTCTGCGTCGGCCTTGGCGTCTCCAATGCGTCACATGTTCGGGAGATTGCCTCCTACGCGGACGGCGTTATTGTTGGGTCGGCGCTGGTCGCGGCCATTCGCGACGGCGGCGTGGACGCCGTGGGGCAGCTCACTAAGGAATTGAGCGTCGGACTGCAGAAGCCCGCCGCTGCCGCTACCACGCAGGAAGAGGCCTAGCCCGTGCAGACAGCCCTCCACGCAGCAGCACTTGCCCCCTTGAGTATCCCGAGCCCGTCCTGGTCCGGTTTCGACATTCCGCTGCCGTGGGGGGCGTTGCGGATTCACGCCTACGCCCTGTGCATTTTGGCCGGCATTATCGTCGGCCTCTGGCTGACGAGCGCCCGCTGGAAGAGCCGAAAGGCCCCAGAGGGAAGCCTGTGGGACATCGCAATTTGGGCCATTCCCTTTGGCATTGTCGGCGGTCGTCTGTATCACGTGTTCTCCTCGCCGGATGCCTACTTCGGGCCCGGTTTTGACGGGACGGGCGACCTCTCCCTGATTCCGCAGATCCAGCGCGGCGGCCTGGGCATCTGGGGCGCGGTAGTCCTTGGTGCCCTCGGCGCCTGGATTGGTTGTCGCCGTGCGGGCGTCAAGCTAACGGCCTTTATCGACGCCGCGGCCCCTGGCCTGCTTCTGGCCCAGGCGATTGGACGCTGGGGCAACTGGTTCAACCAGGAACTCTTTGGTGCGCCCACAACGTTGCCCTGGGGCCTGGAAATTGATCCCACCAACCCGAACTTCCCCGCCGGGATGCCCGCGGGCACGCTCTTCCACCCCACATTCCTTTACGAGTCCGTCTGGAACCTGGTGGGCGTGGCGATCCTCCTCCTGCTGGACCGTCGCTTCCACTTCAGGCGTGGCCAGCTGTTTTGGCTATACGCGGTCTACTACACCCTGGGCCGCGTCTGGATCGAAGCCTTGCGCATCGATGACGCCGAGCAGGTTACGTTGTTCGGCCTTACCACGCGCCTCAACGTGTGGACCAGCATTCTGGTGTTCGTCGTAGCACTCGTCGTTTTCTTCCTCCTGGGCCTCAAGGGTCGTCCGGTTCCGGACACTCCCTACCTGCCGGGCAAGGAACCAGCGGAAGGATCTGAAGAGGGTGCGGGTGCCGCAGCGGTGCCATCGTCCAACGGTAAGGCCGAGCCATCAGAATCGGCTGATGAAGCAGGATCGGCCGACGGTTCAGCGGCACGTGAAGACGCCTCTGAAGTCCCGGAGGGCGCCGATGACAACGATGTCCGTCGGGAGGATGAGCAGTCTCAGGAATCGGCAGCACGACCTCGGGGCCGCCGGGCAGCCGCTGTAGCGCCTGACCAGGACACTTCTGGAGTGACCAGCACCACAGTCCGTGATCCGGACCAGGCTGTCTCAGATAGTGGTGCGCGTGGTAACCTCCCAGATAACCAAAAAGGTCCAGTCCGCGATTCTGACTGAGGAGACATCGGTTCAGAATCCAGCGGGGAACCCGCTGCCGGCAGCCAGTCTTCAGCGGAGGCTAGTGCCACCGGCGGTGCCGGAGGCAGCGCAGCTGGGCCCGGCGTCGAAGGCTGGCGGCACCATGTATGCCAGCCTCGGCAAGAGGGGCACCAGAGCAACCGCTCGGAAGGCCCGAAATCCACAGCGTCGTGGCAACCGGGCAGGCCCGGCATGAAGCAGACAGCTTCTGACCGGTCAAGCCTGGGCCAGTGGCGTGCGTAACTCTTCGTTCCGCGGCGCCGCCTGGCCTACAATTTCCAATTACTAGCGCTTTGTTGTGCCCATCAACCGGCAAACAAGGTGGGGCCAACGTTGTCCCTTCCATACGCACGATCAGGAGGAAGGACGTCTCCCATGACCCAAACTCTTAACGGCCCCAGCTGGTTCGAATCGGACCATGCCACGGCTGCGCTCTCGCCTTTCAAGCGCTTTGCAGCGCTGCCAGAGGCACAGGGTCTCTACAATCCGGACAAGGAGAAGGACGCCTGCGGCCTGGCAATCATCGCTACGCTGCGCGGCGAGCCGGGCTACGACATTGTCGACGCCGCCTTGACCGCGCTGCGCAACCTTGAGCACCGCGGCGCCGTGGGCGCCGATGAGGGGACGGGCGACGGTGCCGGCCTGCTCATGCAGATCCCGGACGAGTTCTTCCGCGCCGTGACGGAGTTTGAGCTGCCCGCCCCAGGCCAGTACGTCGTGGGTACGGCCTTCCTGCCTGCCGAGGAGCGCGAGGCCGCCGCCGCGAAAGCCGGCATCGAGGCTCTCGCTGCCGATGAAGGCCTGACTGTGCTGGGTTGGCGTGAGGTCCCGGTTGTGGCCGACCTTGTGGGTGCCATGGCTCGCGCCTGCATGCCCTACTTCTCCCAGCCGTTCCTTGCGTCCGCAACGGGCGAGGCCCTGGACCGCAACGAGTTGGACTCCCGCGCTTGGCGCATCCGCAAGCGCGCCCAGAACAAGTACGGTGTGTACTTCCCCTCGCTGTCCTCTCGGACCATCGTGTATAAGGGCATGTTGACCACGGCGCAGCTGGAGCCGTTTTACCCGGACCTTTCCGATAAGCGCTTCAAGACAAAGCTCGCGATTGTCCATTCCCGGTTCTCCACGAACACGTTCCCTTCGTGGCCGCTGGCCCAGCCGTTCCGCACCATTGCCCACAACGGTGAGATCAATACGGTCAAGGGCAACCGGAACTGGATGCGCGCCCGTCAGTCCCAGCTGGCCAGCCCGCTGCTCGGAGACACCCCGGAAGAGCTCTACCCGATCTGCACCCCTGGCGCTTCAGACTCCGCGTCATTCGACGAAGTCGCCGAGTTGCTGTGGCTGTCTGGCCGGCCCATCACGCACGCCATCATGATGATGATCCCTGAGGCCTGGGAGAACCACGCCACCATGGATCCGGCTCGCCGGGCGTTCTACGAGTACCACTCCCTTTTGATGGAGCCCTGGGACGGCCCTGCCGCCGTGTCCTTCACCGACGGAAACCTGGTTGGCGCCACCCTGGACCGCAACGGCCTGCGCCCCGGCCGTTACTGGATCACGGAAGACGGCTTGGTGGTCTTCGCGTCCGAGGTGGGCGTCATCGACGTCGAACCCGCCAACGTCGTCAAGAAGGGTCGCGTGTCCCCGGGCAAGATGTTCCTGGTAGACACGGACGCCGGACGCATCATCGACGACGCCGAGGTCAAGGCCGAGGTGGCATCCGCCAACCCGTGGTCCGAGTGGGTCAAGGACAATCTGATCGACCTCAAGAGCCTCCCAGAGCGCGAACACGTTGTGCACACGGCCGCGTCCGTCAACATCCGTCAGCGCACTTTCGGCTACACCACCGAAGAGCTGAAGATCCTCCTGGGCCCGATGGCCCGCACCGGCGCTGAGCCCCTGGGCGCCATGGGTTCGGACACACCTGTTGCCGTGCTGTCCAAGCGCCCGCGCCTGCTGTTCGACTACTTTGTGCAGTCCTTCGCGCAGGTCACCAACCCGCCGCTGGATGCCATTCGCGAAGAGCTCGTCACTTCCCTGACCTGCGCCATTGGCCCTAATGGAAACCTCCTGGACACCAAGCAGGTACGCCAGCCGCAGGTATCGGTGCCTTTCCCGGTCATCAACAACGACCAGCTCGCCAAGATCGCCAACATTGAAAACGCCGACGGCGACAAGGTCGCCATGAAGGTGCGCGGCCTCTATCGCCCCGAAGGGGGTGAGGCGTCCCTGCGTGCACGCCTCACCGAAATCTGCGAGCAGGTTTCCGGCGCGATCAACCGCGGCGTGCAGTACATCGTGCTGTCCGACCGTGACTCGAATGCCCAGTGGGCCCCGATTCCGTCCCTCCTGCTGGTCAGCGCCGTACACCACCACCTGCTTCGCAGCGCAAACCGGACGAAGACCGCGCTTGTGGTGGAGGCTGGCGATGTCCGCGAGACGCACCACGTCGCAGTCCTGGTGGGCTACGGTGCCTCGGCCGTGAACCCGTACCTGGCCATGGAGTCCGTTGAGCAGCTCATTCGGACCGGCGAGGTGACCGGAGTCACCCCTGAGGACGGCGTCTACAACCTCATCAAGGGCCTGGGCAAGGGCGTCCTGAAGATCATGTCCAAGATGGGCATCTCCACCGTCGCGTCCTACTGTGGAGCACAGACATTCGAGGCGCTGGGCCTGTCCCAGGAACTGGTGGACGAATTCTTCTCCGGTACGCACTCACAGCTCGGCGGCGTTGGCCTGGAAGTCATCGCGGCCGAAGTGTCGGCACGGCATGAGATGGCATACCCCGAAAACGGCATCGAGCAGCCGCACCGCCCACTCCTCGGAGGCGGCGAATACCAGTGGCGCCGCGACGGCGAACCGCACCTGTTCAATCCGGAGACGGTCTTCCGCCTGCAGCACTCCACGCGCGAACGCCGCTATGACATCTTCAAGGCGTACACCAAGGGTGTTGACGACCAGTCCGAGAATTTGATGACCCTGCGCGGGCTCCTCAAGTTCAAGACGGGAGTCCGTCCGGCCGTTCCCCTTGAGGAAGTCGAGCCCGTTTCGTCCATCGTGAAGCGCTTCTCGACGGGTGCCATGAGCTACGGCTCCATCTCCAAGGAAGCCCACGAGACCCTCGCTATCGCTATGAACCGGCTGGGAGCCAAGTCCAACACCGGTGAAGGTGGCGAGGACATCGACCGGCTCCTGGATCCGGAGCGCCGTTCAGCAATCAAGCAGATCGCTTCGGGACGCTTCGGCGTCACCAGCCTGTACCTGACCAACGCTGAAGACATCCAGATCAAGATGGCGCAGGGTGCGAAGCCAGGCGAGGGTGGCCAGCTGATGGCGCAGAAGGTTTACCCCTGGGTGGCCCGCACGCGTCACTCGACCCCCGGTGTTGGACTCATTTCCCCGCCCCCGCACCACGACATCTACTCGATCGAGGATCTGGCGCAGCTCATCTACGATGCCAAGCGTGCCAACCCTTCGGCCCGCGTCCATGTCAAGCTCGTCTCCGAGGTGGGCATCGGCACCGTCGCGTCCGGCGTGACCAAGGCGAAGGCCGACGTCGTACTGGTTTCCGGTCACGACGGCGGTACCGGCGCCTCGCCGCTGAACTCCCTGAAGCACGCGGGTGTTCCGTGGGAGCTCGGCCTCGCCGAGACGCAGCAGACACTGATGCTCAATGGCCTGCGTGACCGCGTTGTGGTTCAGGTGGACGGTCAGCTGAAGACCGGGCGGGACGTTGTCATCGCTGCCCTGCTTGGCGCCGAGGAGTATGGCTTCGCCACTGCTCCGCTGGTGGTATCCGGCTGTATCATGATGCGCGTTTGCCACTTGGACACCTGCCCAGTTGGCGTTGCCACGCAGAACCCGGAGCTGCGCTCCCGCTTCACCGGCAAGCCTGAATTCGTGGTCAACTTCTTCGAGTTCCTGGCAGAAGAGGTACGCGAGCTGCTTGCCGAGCTTGGTTTCCGCAGCCTCGAGGAGGCCATCGGCCACGCCGAGGTGCTTGACTCCCGTGAAGCGATCGACCACTGGAAGGCTGACGGCCTGGATCTGGATCCGATCCTGCACGGCCTGGAGTTCGACGACGATGTTCCGTTGCGGAACCTGACCGGTCAGAACCACGAGCTCGACAAGCACTTCGACCAGCGGCTTATCACCATGGCCGCCGAAGCGCTGAGCGACCGCTCGCCGGTGAAGATTTCACTCGACGTGATCAACACCGATCGTTCCGTGGGCACCATGCTCGGCCACGTGGTCACCAAGATCTTCGGCACGGACTACCTGGCCACGGACACCATCGACGTCACGCTCAACGGGACGGCCGGGCAATCCCTCGGCGCCTTCCTGCCGCAGGGCATCACCCTCCGCATGCACGGCGACTCCAACGACTACGTCGGCAAGGGCCTTTCCGGCGGACGCATCATCGTTCGTCCGGACCGTACCAACGTGTTCCCGGCAGAACAGAACGTCATTGCCGGCAACGTCATCGGCTACGGCGCCACCAGCGGTGAGCTGTTCCTGCGCGGTCAGGTTGGCGAACGGTTCCTGGTCCGCAACTCCGGTGCCACCGCCGTCGTCGAAGGCATTGGTGACCACGGTTGCGAATACATGACCGGTGGCCAGACGCTGATCCTCGGCCGGACCGGCCGCAACTTTGGCGCTGGCATGTCCGGCGGAACCGCCTACGTGCTGGACCTGCGCACGGAACGCGTGAACAAGGAAGCACTCGAGTCCGGCGAACTGCAACTGCGGGAACTGGACGCCGAGGATCGCGACATCGTCCACGGCCTCCTCGTCAAGCACGTCGAGGAAACCGACTCCGCCCTGGCAGCGCGCCTGCTCGACAACTTCGACGACACCGCTGCGCGCATCACCAAGGTACTGCCGCGTGACTACGCGGCTGTCCTGCAAACACGTCTCGACGCCATCGAAGAGGGCCTGGACCCCGACGGCGAAGAAGTATGGTCTCGAATCCTGGAGGTAACCGGTGGCTGATCCCCGCGGCTTTCTGAAAGTACGGCAGCGGGAAACGCAGCCACGGCGTCCTGTTCCAGTCCGCATCATGGACTGGAAGGAAGTCTACGAAGCCCAGGACAAGGGCGTGCTCAAGAGCCAGGCCGGCCGCTGCATGGACTGCGGTGTTCCGTTCTGCCACCAGGGCTGCCCCTTGGGTAACCTCATCCCGGAGTGGAACGACCTGACGTGGCGCGGCAAGGGCCACGAAGCCATCGAGCGCCTGCACGCCACGAACAACTTCCCGGAGTGGACCGGCCGCTTGTGCCCGGCACCCTGTGAGGCGTCGTGCGTGCTGGGCATCAACCAGCCCGCCGTCACCATCAAGCAGGTGGAGGTGTCCATCATTGATGAGGCGTTCGAGAACGGCTGGGTTGAGCCGCTGCCGCCCGCCCGCCTCACGGGCAAGACCGTCGCCGTCGTCGGGTCCGGCCCTGCCGGCCTCGCAGCCGCGCAGCAGCTGACCCGCGTGGGACACACCGTTGCCGTCTACGAGCGTGACGACAAGATCGGTGGCCTACTGCGCTACGGCATCCCCGACTTCAAGATGGAGAAGGAACAGGTTGACCGCCGCCTGGAGCAGATGAAGGCCGAAGGCACGCGATTCCGTACCGGCGTCAGCGTGGGCAAGGACGTCACCTGGGAGCAGCTCCGTCGTCGTTATGACGCGGTTGTCATCGCTACCGGGGCCACGGTCCCGCGCGATCTGCCTATCCCGGGCCGCGACCTGGACGGCGTCCACTTCGCCATGGACTACCTGGTTCCGTCCAACCGACTGGTGGCCGGAGAAAGCCCGGACAACCACATCGATGCCCGCGGCAAGCACGTCGTGATCCTCGGTGGCGGCGACACCGGCGCTGACTGCATCGGCACCGCACACCGCCAGCAGGCCGCTTCCGTGACCACACTTGCAATTGGCAAGCAGCCTCCCTTGGAGCGTGCGGCGCACCAGCCGTGGCCAATGTTCCCGAACCTCTTCGAGGTCGCCAGCGCCCACGAAGAGGGCGGCGAGCGTACCTACCTTGCCTCGACTGTTGAGTTTGTCGGCGAGAACGGAAAGCTCACGGGCGTAAAGGTCGCCGAGACTGAATTCGTTGACGGCAAGCGGCTCCCGAAGGCTGGTACGGAACGCATTATCCCGGCGGACCTGGTGTTCCTGTCACTCGGCTTCACAGGTGCCGAGCCCGCCGGTATCACCGAGCAGGTCCACGCCGAATTCGATGGCCGTGGCAACGTGGCCCGCGACGGCTACTACATGACCAACACCGAGGGTGTGTTCGTGGCTGGCGACGCCGGTCGTGGCCAGTCCCTCATCGTGTGGGCCATCGCGGAAGGCCGTGCCGCAGCTGCCGCTGTGGACAAATTCCTGATGGGCGACACCATTCTCCCTGCTCCTGTAGCACCGACCGACCGCGCCATCTCGGTCCTATAACTTCCCGTCCCCGTTCCGATGAGCGCTTGTTGTGCTTTACGACGGAGCGGGGACATTGGAAGTTCATTTTGAAGCAAGCTCAATCCAGCATCACACCAATAGGGTAGGTATATGAGACGCGCGAAAATCGTTGCCACGTTCGGACCGGCAATTTCCAGCTACGACAACACCGTGGCCGTGCTGGAAGCTGGCGTCGACGTGGCCCGCATGAACATGAGCCACGGCGACTACACCGTGCACGACAACACGTACAAGAACGTCCGCAAGGCTGCTGCCCAGCTGCACAAGCCGGTGGCGATCATGGCTGACCTTCAGGGACCCAAGATCCGCCTTGGACGTTTCGAGGATGGCCCGCACGCCCTTGAAGTCGGCGATATCTTCACGATCACCACGGAAGACGTCCCCGGCACCAAGGAGATCTGCTCCACCACGCTGAAGAGCCTCACTGAAGACGTCCGTGTGGGCGACACGCTCCTGATCGACGACGGCAAGGTCGCCCTGCGTGCCATTGAGGTCGACGACGTCAAGGTGGTCGCCGAGGTTACCGTTCCCGGCTTTGTCTCCAACAACAAGGGCATCAACCTGCCTGGCGTTGCCGTCAATGTTCCCGCACTGAGCGAGAAGGACGAGGACGACCTGCGCTGGGCCATCAACCGAGGCGTGGACCTCGTCGCCCTGTCCTTCGTCCGTGACGCAACCGACATCAAGCGGGTGCACGAGATCATGGACGAAGAAGGCCGCCGCGTCCCGGTCATCGCCAAGATTGAAAAGCCGCAGGCAGTGGACCAACTCCACGAGATCATCGACGCGTTCGACGCGATCATGGTGGCCCGTGGCGACCTCGGCGTGGAGCTTCCGCTGGAGGAAGTGCCGATCGTTCAGAAGCGTGCCATCGAGCTGGCCCGCCGCTGGGCCAAGCCGGTCATCGTTGCCACCCAGGTGCTCGAGTCAATGATCGACAACCCGCGCCCCACCCGTGCAGAAGCATCGGACTGCGCCAATGCCGTCCTCGACGGCGCGGACGCCGTTATGCTGTCTGGCGAGACCAGCGTCGGCAAGTTCCCGATCGAGACGGTCAAGACCATGGCCCGTATCATCGAGTCCACCGAAGAGCACGGACTGGAGCGCGTTCCTCCGCTGGGCACCAAGCCCCGCACCCGCGGTGGTGCCATCACCCGAGCCGCCGTCGAAATTGCTGACCAGCTAGAGGCGAAGTACATCTGTACCTTCACTCAGTCCGGTGACTCGGCACGCCGCCTCTCCCGTCTTCGCCCGATCAAGCCGGTCTTTGCGTTCACTCCTCTGGAGAACGTGTGGAACCAGCTCGCTCTGACCTGGGGCATCCGCCCGGTGCTCGTTCCCACCGTGGGGCACACCGACGAGATGACCGCACAAGTGGACCGCAGCCTGCTGGACATGGGCATTGTCGAGGACGGTGACCTGGTGGTCATCGCCGCCGGTTCGCCTCCCGGACAGGCCGGATCCACCAACTCGCTGAAGGTGCACAAGGTGGGCGACCTCGCCGATACCTCGCGCAGTGGCGAAGCCCCGGTCAAGGAAAAGCTTGGCCCGTGGCCGGAAAAGAAGAAGAAGACGACTCCTAAGGAGTAAGTCTTTGATGAACAGGGAGGGGCCCTGCCGACTGATCGGCAGGGCCCCTCCCTGTTCTCTTTTGCCGTCTGTGCACGCGGCTGTGTTTGCGGAAATCTGGAGACAGCAAAGCCCCGGCTGGGCAGTGGAACCGACCTGGCCGGGGCTTGCGTGTTTGCTAGTTGACCTGGTTGATGATGGTCTCGGCGACCTCACGCATACTCAGGCGGCGGTCCATGGAAGTCTTCTGGATCCAGCGGAAGGCTTCAGGCTCGGTAAGGCCCATCTTGGTGGTCAGGAGGCTCTTGGCGCGCTCCACGAGCTTGCGGGTGGCAAACTGCTCCTGAAGGTCGCTGACCTCGTTCTCGAGGGCCTTGATCTCCTCGTGGCGGGACAGGGCGATCTCGATGGCCGGGATCAGGTCCGCCGGCGTGAACGGCTTCACCACGTACGCCATGGCGCCGGCGTCACGCGCGCGTTCCACAAGTTCCTTCTGGCTGAAAGCAGTGAGCAATACAACAGGGGCGATCCGCGCCTTGACGATCTTTTCCGCGGCCGAGATACCGTCCATAACGGGCATCTTCACGTCCATAAGGACCAGGTCCGGCTTGAGATCGTTGGCCAGCACAACGGCCTTTTCGCCGTTGTCTGCCTCGCCTACAACGTCGAAGCCTTCGCCCTTGAGGATTTCAATGATGTCGAGGCGAATGAGGGTCTCGTCCTCGGCGACCACGACGCGGCGCGCCGGCTGGGAAGTGGGCTTTGACTCCGTCTGTTCTGACACGGGATCTCCTTGTTACGATACGGCGGGTTCACGTCTATCTTAGTTGGGCCCGCAACTGCGACCGCTTTATTGCAGCGCACCTTGCGGCACCGCGCGGGTGCGTTTCTGTAAATCAGCCTATCTGCATGTAGAGTAGTTTCGCGTGCTGCGGCAGATCGCGTTGCTCACAGATTCCGGGTCATGGGGTTGGGGGAGCGCGGACGGAAGCGGCACATGCCCGAGTGGCGGAATTGGCAGACGCGCCGCACTCAAAATGCGGTATCGAAAGGTGTGTGGGTTCGAGTCCCACCTCGGGCACAGTGTTTCGGCAGGTCAGGGCCTGTTTAAAGGTTGGGTGTTGACAAAAACCCCAAATCTGTTGACACGGGCCTAGCATTTTTATGTGGCCAGTATCCGCAAACGGACAAAAAAGGACGGTACATCGTCCTTCATGGTTTGCTGGCGGGACCCGAACACCCACGAGCAGCAGGGCCTCACGGTGGCCACGCAAGTGGAGGCCGAGACCCTCAGACGGCTGTTGGATGCCAACGGCCAATCGTTTGAAATCGCTCAGCACGCAATCCTAACCAATGCGAAGCTGGTGCCGACCGTCGCGGAGGTCATTCAGGAACACATCGACCTGCTGATCCGCCCTTCGAGCGGAACCACCAGGACTTATCAGACGATGCTCGATCTTCATGTGCGGGACGTGATCGGCCACATCCCAGTGGATAAGCTCGACTACCGGCATATAGCACATTGGGTGAAGTCGATGACGGCAAAGGGCCGTTCAGCGAAGACGATCCACAACGTGCACGGATTGATCTCGGCGGCCATGAATACGGCCGAACAGTTGAAATATATCCCTCGCAATCCTTGCCGCGGCGTACAGCTCCCCAACCTTCAAAAGCCTGAGGATGAAGCCATGTTCCTCACTCATGCCGAGTTCAGCATGGTTATTGAGGGCATGGCGGAGCGGTACAAGGCCTTTACGAACTTTCTCGTAATGACGGGAACCCGCTTTGGAGAGGCCACGGCAATAACTGTGGCGGACGTTGATTTGCTCTCCAAGCCGCCCACAGCGCGGATAAACAAGGCCTGGAAACGTGACGGCCAGAACCAGTACTACATCGGCCCAACAAAGACTGGCGCCGGCAAGCGCACTATCGGACTCAACCACGCCCTAGTGGAGCTGCTGATTCCGCTCGTTGCCGGTCGGCCGGGGAAAGATCTTCTGTTCACTACGCCGAAAGGTGGGCGGATCATTCAACAGGTGTACTGGCAGCACTATTGGCTGCCGGCCGTGAAGACCGCGAAAGCCAATGGACTGACGAAGTCGCCGCGCATACACGATCTGCGCCACACACATGCGTCTTGGCTAATCCAGGATGGGGTTCCGCTGTTCACGATCTCGCGGCATCTCGGGCATACTTCCACTCGGACGACAGAGCAGGTCTACGGGCACTTGATGCCGGAAGCCCTGCAGGCCACGGCAGATGCGATGGAGCGGTCGGTGTCGGGGTTTGTGCCGCTGCGACCGTTACGTGGTGATGCTTGAGGCACTACACAATTAGATCACCCCTTAGACGACGGCCAAGGCAATCGGCCCCCGGGCTGGGGAAACCGTTTTCAGGCGGGCACGATCACGGTAGCGGGCTCCGAAGCCGTCTTCCATGGCGACAACGGACATTCGGTGACCTTCCATGCGCGGGCGGGGTCAGCAGGATTCCTCAGAACTTGTTCCTGAGAAGTCCGATTGCGGGATCTCGAACGCCGCTGCGGAGTCATGTTCAGGCATGGCCACGCGCCGGAAAATTGTTCTGGACTGCGCTCCAACCTTGCCTGGTGATGCATCCTTTAGCGGACGCCGCAATGATGACCCGTAGAATGGCTCGGACGAGGTGCGGGCTCCTGAGCGTTGCGTTGGGGATCCCTAGCTCGCGGCGTGCCAACGCAGGGATACCTGACAGAACTCACCGGCAGCGACTTAGAGTTGGGAGTCGCACGCTCCGTGCGAGTAACGGATACGGTGGCGGCTTCTCCGCCACGGTCATGATTCTGATGCCTTCACAGCGGGCGTGTCCGTTGGCAGACTGATCCCGTGCCCAAGAAGATCCTTGTGAACGCGCGAGATGCCGTCGTGCCGATGAGCCAGTGCGCATCCTCATGAAGCAGATGAGTCTCCGGTATCCCGGAACGTGCCGGGCATGTGGTAGATATCTTCCGGCCCGGACGGAAGCGATCTACGAGAGCGAGGCGAAGACCCTCACCTGCTTGGAGTGCCTCCAAGGGGCCATGGAATCCGCGCCGGATCTCGAATCACCTTCTGATGGGTCGTCGCGGACCGAGTCTGGAGTAGCAGGATCATCGGCCCGACGTGAATACGAGCGTCGCAAGGCCAAGGATGAAGAAAACCTCCGCAAGAAATGGGGGCCAATCGGCGTCATCGCTGTGGCCCTCTCGGACGAGCGGCAGAGCACCAAGTCTTGGGAGCGAGGCGCCATCGGCGAGGAGCGCCTCGGTGCCCGACTCGATTCCCTAGCCACCGATGGAATCGCAGTCCTTCACGACCGACGAATCCCCGGGTCGAAGGCAAACATCGACCACATCGCCATAACTACCGCCGGAATCTGGGTGATTGACGCTAAGCGGTACAAGGGGCGACCCGAGCTGAAGATTGATGGCGGGATTCTTCGGCCACGCACCGAGAAGTTCCTCGTCGGCGGGCGCGACTGCACGAAGTTGATCGATGGGGCGCTCAAACAGGTCGACACCGTTCGGAACCTCTTCCACGATGCACCGGTGACAGGGGCACTTTGCTTCGTCGAAGCCGACTGGCCCCTCATCGGTGGCTCGTTCTCAACGCAAGGCGTTCACGTACTCTGGCCGAAGCGGCTAACCGAACTGCTTGTACAGGAGACTACGGGCGAGATCGACGTCCCTGCGATGCACAAGTTGGTGGCCTCACGGTTCAAACCCGCTTGATGCCAAGCATCAGCAGTCCCCAGTGCTGAACTTCAACGCCGACGCCAAGACGCCCTTAGACTCTCACAAAGCTGCCAAGGTCCGCTGATATCCACACCTTTTCGCAGCGAAACACAGAATGCTCAGGGAAATACGAAGATGTCCGGTCAACGGCCGGCTAGGACTTCGGTGTTGGAGGACGGACCATGCCCGGTGATGTTCAGCATCTCCGGGTGTTCGGACCCAGCATGTCCTCCTCAGTAGTTAGACACGCTGGGCCCACTTTAAGCGCGGGTGGCGCCGATATCGGTCTCAAGGGACACAGAAATGAATCCGATGCGAACTCGGCTGAGTGGTCGGTCAGTCGATGTTGCGCCAGTCGTGGTGGGCCAACTTCAGCAGATTGGCTAACTCGCGGCGGTTCCGATGACGCTCCGCCCGACGTTCATGGCGCAGACCGTCTCCGTCGTGGCAGACCGAGCAGCAGCATGTCTTGGAGCCGGTGTACTGGAACTCCCAGTGGCAGGACCGATTGGGGAGGAAGCCGCCGTTAGTGACGACCTGCCTACGGTCCTCCTGGACGTTGGCGGGCAGGTCGCAGATGCCGTCACGGTGATCGTGGACAGCGACGCGGCGCAGGGTACCGTCCCACAGGCGGACGCGAAACGGCTGGGTCTTGTCGGTACGGGACATGTGACGCTCCGAGTTCCTGCGGCAGCGTCCATCCCGCGGGTTGCAGGTAAGTCACTGCCGCCTAGGTATCTCGGCGTCACGAGCTCGGCGGACCATGTTCAGGAACATACTTCGAATCCGAGGTGCTGTCCACTCGCACTGGTCGGGCATCCACACGATCCGCGGCCAAGCGTCGCGTCGGGAAGAGTCGTCGAAGGTACCTGCTCATCTTGGGGTTCGCCCGTCAGGGAATCCGCACTATCGGGCCCGGTGTACAGAACTGCGGGCAAATTCACTCGAACAGGGTCAATTTACAGGAGCAAGTCGTGCTCTGGCTCGCGTCCCGATCAGCCTTCCCGCGGAGCCGGACTGGACTGGGGTGGAATTCGTTGTGCCATTGCCGCCGGGGAGGATCTCACTTAACCGAGCGATCTCTAGGATGTGTTCCGAGGTGAATATGATCTTCCCCTTTCCCCAACACGCGTGGGGAAACCGACCGCTGGAGGCTCCTTCGCGGAGCCATGCTTCTGTGCAGCGCATGAGGGCTGCGGCTTCGGCTGGTTCGAAGAATTCAAGCTCCATGGAAACTCCCAAGACTCACTAGTTGGTTTGCTGTTCATGGGCGCTCCAATTGAAACGGACATGACTGCATGAGTCGCTTCTTCAGCGTCATGGAAACTACTTCGAGCCAGCCAAGTGCTCTGGACATGTCCAGAGGGGAGGCGTTCAATTGACGTGAATGCAGTTTGTGCGCGTCTCGATCTGAAAGCGATCCTGATGGCCGAGCTGTCCGCTGCGAGGAGGGGCGCCGTGGAAGAACAATCAGTGCATGGATCGACTCCGGCGGTCGTAGCCGCAGACGCATTCAAATCCCTTCGACTTCCGAACCACCTGACCTTGGATGGCCTCGTTGAAATAGTGGAGGTACTGAGAGGCCGCCCGATCGAAATCGACGTCGCACCTGTCCTGAACGGCGGATCCGTCTGCGGGCTCTGGCTCTCAACGGAGGCCAGTGAAATCATCCTTCATGCCGTCTCGCCGTCAGCACTGCACAGGCAGCAGTTCATCCTTCACGAACTCGGGCACATGATCTTGCGCCATGATGAGTTGGGTGTCTCCGCGGAATACGCAGAGAGCCTCTTTCCCAATCTCAACGGGGAATTGGTGAGGAAGGTTCTGAACCGCAGCAGCTTCGTCGATGAGGTGGAAGCTGCTGCGGAAACTCTCGCCGATCTCCTTGCTGCTGCAATTCGTGACAGCGCAATCGAGCCGCGCTCCTTCGAGCGGATCTTCGGATGACTCAACTCGTTGCGGCCCTTGTCATCTGGGGATTAGTGCTATGCCTCTTGCCCGGTACTACGCGGCGCATGGACCACAGCATTCTTATTGCAGCCCTGACAATCGCTACTTCTCTGACTTTGAACATAGACCCGATCTACCTTGCGCTCGACAGAGCCCTTGGAAGCAGAAACGTCTTGGACGTCTGCGCCAACATCCTGATGGTGGTAGGGATTTACTTCCTCTCCAAGGCCATCCTTGGTGCGGCAGATCCACGTGAGGATATGGCTCGCAAAGACAGCATCGGACTCGGCATTCTTTGCTTGGTGATCCTGGGATTGATTGTGGCCTTCGTCCAAATTGACGCCACAGACTCGTCCACAAACTTCATGAAGGATTATGGGGACCAATGGGCTGCAGCTGTCTATTCCGCCATTCAATTCATCTACATTGGAGCTGTGGTTGCCCTAACCGGCGTAGTTTGCTTTAGGTTCCGCGGAGATATGGCGCGGCCGTACTTTCGTATCGGGTTCACTCTTATTGGAATCGGGTGCGTGCTGGCCCTCGTTCTCGCCTTGTCCGTTCTGGGAATGGACATAGCGCATCTCATGGGGGACGTCCGGACAATGGCGGCGCTGTCATTGGTCTACGACGCAAGTGTCGTGGGGGCAATGACCTTCTTGTGCATTGGTCTTGCGTTGCCGCCGGTAGCCCGTCGACTGACCGGACGAAGTGACTTGAAGAGGGTCATTGAATTGGGGGAGAGCCTTGCACCTGTGTGGGAGAAGATGACAGAGGCTCGTATGGAGACTCGCCTGCCACCTCCTGCGGTAACGGACGAACAGGTCGATGCTGCGAATCGACGCCTGCATCGCATGCTCGTTGAAATCCAGGATGCGCTCCTTATGGAACCTGCTACCGCAACTCTATTGAGCAATAGGGACCGAGAAACCTTGAGTCGCGCCGAAGACTATCTGGCCTCGCACCGCGGCTCGCGGATAGATGCCATCGGAGGTTCTGAAAAGGCCAGAAGGAACCTGCATAGATGACGTCCTCATCAGGCGAGTCCATGGAAAATCCCCAGGCAAAGCTCGCTCGAAAGCTCAATCTCTTGCTTGATCTGTACGAATCCCAAGGATCAGGACCACTTTCGTACCGAGAGATCAGCGAGCATATGGCAGCAAAAGGTACTCCTTTGTCTCGCTCTCGATGGGCCTATATGCGCTCCGGCGACAGTTCGATGGCGACGGAGCGGGAGCTGCTCAGGAATCTGGCTGAGTTCTTTGGGGTTGACTCCCAATACCTTTTGGATGAATCCGCCGAAATTCCAGACCTCGTGGAGGCCCAACTCAAGCTCCTCCGCTCCATGCGTGAAACGCGCGTCAAAAACTTCGCAGCTAGGCAGCTGCAAGGGATTTCGCCAGATACCCTGGCACGCCTCAGGGACGTTATCGACGAAAGGATGCGGCGGGGTGATGAAGAAAGTTACTAGGGTAATCGCTGGATTGACGGTCGCCGCTGCGCTTCTAGGATTGGCCGGTTTCCTGGGCGCGGGCTACTTTGCCAGGCGCATCGCCGTGCCTACGAAGGCGCGTAAGGAGGATCTTCGGATCCTCAGAGTGTTCGACGGCGACGACGGAACCTTACTCGTAGAGCTGCCTGCGTCACCGCTGACACGTGCTCGCGGCCGCTACAGTATCTGGTTCGCCAACGGCTCCGGGCACGCCTGCGTCGGCGAGGTTGTGGACGCCGGCGAGGGGACCGTGACCCGCGTCGTTGAGCGAGTCGATTATGGCGACATTCGGAGCGCAAACATAGGGATCTGGAGTGGCTATGCATACTCAAGACCAGAGCAGCTTGGTTTGCCGTATGACGACGTGGCAATTTCGGTCGATGGCGGGACAGCGCCAGCCTGGAAATTCGAACCGCTACAGCGGCCTGGGTCGACGTGGGCGATTCATATTCATGGGATGGGCGGTAAACGCGCAGGGACCCTGCGTGGTGTGCCCGTTGCACATCGGTTCGGCTTCACATCGCTAGTGGTGTCCTTTCGCAACGACGGCGAGGCGCCGCCGTCGGACGATGGCCGTTATTCGCTCAGCCAAAATGAATGGCTCGACGTGGAAGCGGCGGTGGAATATGCCATTGGTCGAGGTGCTGAGCGCATCGTGCTTTTTGGGTGGTCGCTGGGTGGTTCGATCGCGCTGCGTCTCGCAGACTTGTCGTCCAACTCAGACCGCATAGTCGGCCTAGTCCTCGACGCTCCCGTTTTGGACTGGGCCACAACGCTGACCTCAAATGGCAGAGCAAGTGGGCTGCCGAAGCCTGTGGCACTGCTCGGGCTGGGGCTTCTGCAGTCAACACAGATGCGTTGGGTGACGGGATTGAAGGAACGCATCGACCTCCAGGTTCTGGACTGGGTAAGCCGGGCCGCTGACCTTAGGACTCCAATACTCGTGCTGCATGGAGCGGAGGATAAGTCGACACCATTTGTGGTCTCGGAACGGCTGGCGAGGTCGCGCCCAGATCTGGTTCAGCTGGTTCGATTCGAAGTGCCAGGCCATTCGCTGGAGTGGAACGGCGACGTCGAGAAGTGGGAAGGTTCCGTCGCTCGGTTCCTGGGATCATTGCCGGCCGGTTGAAATAGAGCCGCGAGTTCGTCGAGTTGCCTGCGGATTGCGTCCGGTTGAGCTTTGAATTGGCCCCGAATATGTTTGACAATTCCTGCGCTGGACAGCAGAGCGAGGTGCCGGCGAATCGTAGGTGACGCGACATGCAGAGCCGCTGCAATCTCCGTGCACGTTGCGGGTCCGTGCGTGATCAGGAAGCGTACAAGGAGGCTTCGCGCAGGATTCATCAAGATATTCGCCATGGAGACCACAACCATTGATGAGAAGTTTTCTTTAGCTGTAGACGGGTCTACAGCTAAAGACGATACGCTCGTTCTGCAACAGATGGAACCTCCAGGCGCTCGCCGAGTTATTGCAGGCGTTGTCTACCCACGGAATACTGAGCAGTAATGCGGCCACCGACGAACGGAGGGGGTAAACCGAGTGTCTGGCGACGAATCTCGTTTGGAACATGCGAAGCTAACCCCTCAGGCCGAACTCGCACGCAGGCTAAACCTGCTCCTGGACGTTGCAGTTGCCGAGCGGGGAAAGCCCGTCACATTCCGTGAAGTCCAAGAGGAATTGGCGGCCAGGGGAATTACGATCTCGAGGGCCCGCTGGTTCTATATGAAAGACGGCACGGGAAGGCTCGTCAGCGATCCATCGGTGCTGGCAGCCATTTGTGAAATCTTCAACGTCGATGCTTCATATCTTCTTGATGGCGGGACCACGGACCTGCCCGAACGCATTGACTCCCAGCTTGAGTTTGTGAAGTCTTTACGCGCTGCGAGAGTTAAGTCTTTTGCCGCTCGAACGCTGGGGGACGTGTCACCGGAAACCCTTCGAGCGATCACCGAGTACCTCAATAAGGACATCAGCCGGCATCCCGAGGGTGAGCAGGCTGCCGCCAAGCTGCGATCTGACGAAGAGGACGAGCCGCAAAACCTGGGCTAACAGACCAAGGGGCGTGCCGCCGTCGGGCTTTCTACTTTTCCAACAGGTATTTAAGGTGAGCGTCCAGCAGTTCCTTGATGCGGTTCGTGTTGGCTGAATAGCGGGGCGAGCGGCCGTGTCGGCGCCCTGGTTCGACGTCGACGACGATAACGCCGGCCTCCTCCAAAGCGGTCAGATGCTTTGCGACGCTGGGCTCGCCCGCACTCACAGCTGAGACAATGTCGCCGCGGGTCGCCGGCCCGTGGGCTGACAGATAGCGGAGAATTTCATTCCGGGACCGGTTACCGAAGGTCGCGACGGCAGCCTCGACGTCCGCCGACCAGGCGGCGTCCTCAGGCTGCGTAATCCTCGGCATGACAGCATTCTTCCGGAAGGCTCTCGAAAAAGTAAGAACCGCAGCCTTGACGATACTTTAATTATCTTTGACAATAATTCATGTAACGTTTTGCTGATGCTGGTCGGATTCCGGAATCCATTTACGAGCGGCTTTATGCCGCTTTCGAAGTGTTCAATTCGATAGTCGAAGCCGGTGAAGCCATGGACGTCGAAGCCACGGCAAATCAAAGCAATGAGCAAGCACCATACCTCGGGGCAGTGGATGTCTCACTACGAAGCGCACCGACAGCCACAGAGACCGCAATACCTATAGATCAGATAATGACCGCCGTAGACGGGGTCCATCGGTATGTTATTTCGCGCCTGGCGCGCATTGGGCGGTCCTGCGATGTCGACGACGTTATGCAAGACATTCGCTTTGCGGTGTGGGACGGAGTCGCGAAGGGGCGCTACCACCGGATTCCGGGTGTTTCCTTCGGCGCCTGGGTTCAGGGCGTCTGCGGCAATGTCTGCGCTGCCTATATCCGCCGCGAATTCAGCCATCAAACCTTGCCGCTGCTTGTTGAGGCCACTACGTCCGACGTCGAGCCAGTCACGGACACGCTTGCCGTGCTTTGTCTGGATCGAGATTTGGACAGGAGCCCCGAGAAACTGGTCGATCAGGCGTGGGCGCAGACAATGCTTGGCATGGTACACCGTAGTGTCAACGAAGAAACATGGAGGCTTGCAACGGCGAGCCTGACCGCGCCCCGGAGGTATGGACCGCCGTCGCCACAAGACCGCCGGCGTTGGCATGCGGTAACGGTAGTCCGACAGACCGCCAAGACGATCAATGCAGCCCTCAACTGCGAGCCTGGGTCAGTTTCCGACGTCGACAGTCTTTGCCGATGCGCCGCGAACTGCCTGCCAACAACCATTCTTAGGAGGGTGGCCGATACGATTGTCCGCCCAGGTTTGCGAGGGCCGGAGCGGGCTGCTCAACTCGGGGCTCTCGCCGTTGAGCTCGGTGTCACTGAGCGGTATGTCGCCGTGAACATCGGCTTCGCCAGGCAGTTGTATCGAACCGCTTGGCGCGTTCTCCAAAGCGGCGCTGGCTCGCTCGTCTAGGAGGCGAGGATGCACTCGTTTCGCAGATCCGCTCGTGTGTATCTGTTGGCCGCGCTGGTTGGGGGCCTGGTACTTGCCAGCGGGCTCCTCCTGTTGTGGCCGTCGGCTCCTGACGGGGGAAGAGCGTCCAGGGCGACGGCGGCCCCCTCGGCGCCCTCTGAGGCGACAGTGCCGCCGTCGGACTCGATTCCGGGCAAGGCACCCACTGGCCCTGCTGAGAAGGAAGCGAACGACGGCGGTCTGCCGCACACGCTCGATTACCGGGCGCTCGCCGCCGCGGCCGCACAGAGAATTTACACCTGGGATACGCGAAGGTCGTCGTATTCCGACGTCTATTCCCGGATCCGCGATTGGTGGGAATTGCTGCCCGACGGATCGAATCCGTTGACCGTGCTGGCGCGGGAGTTTGAGAGCACAGGCGTCACCGCCAGCACATTTGCTGATTTAGCAGACCAGGGTGCACGCCGGACTGGCGTGACGGAGTCTCTCCGATGCGACCACGAATTGGCCAAGGTGCGCGATTATCCCGCTCCTTGGGCTGGGCTCCATGTCTGCACAGTGACCGTTCGGGTCAAGGACGAGTCGAACAATGGCCGTCGGGACTACTTGGCGCTCGTTAGTGTTATGGTCAATTGCCCGCCTGCAGCCGCAGCTCCGATTGACCGCTGTGCCATGGTCGGCTTTTATGCAGATCCCGACAGGATCGTGTATTAATGCCGGTACATCTGGCTGTCGTCGGACTGATGAAAAGGCGTTCACTTCTTCGGGTTTGCACTGCGTCAACTGTGACCCTGCTTCTGGTGGCGGCGATGGCCTTTCTTGGTGGCATCGCGGTGCTCGCTGCAAGGTCTGATGAGGCGCCGGCGTCATGCAATTCGGTCGCGGGCGGATCTGGTGCTAGGCAAGGGCGGAACGCTGCACTTCTGGAAATTCGCGACGGCGGTCAGCAGCTTTACGAGCTAACGTCCCGGCAGGAGTCCGTTGCCAGGGCCTACATTGCCGTCGGCAAGGAGTTACGAGTGCCGCGCGCCGGCCAGATTATTGCCATCATGATGGCGCTTCAGGAATCCAGTTTGAGAATGCTTGCCAACCCGAGCGTTCCGGCATCCCTCCAATATCCAAATGACGGTGTTGGGAATGATCACGACTCCATCGGGTCAGCTCAACAGCGGCCAGCGGCTGGTTGGGGGACTGTCGAGCAGTTGATGGATGCGACGTACAACGCCCGAGCCTTTTACGGGGGGCCGGCGGGTCCTAATCGTGGCAGCCCTCGAGGGCTTCTGGACATTCCTGGTTGGCAATCAATGGATAAAGGCGCGGCCGCCCAGTCTGTTCAAGTTTCTGCATTTCCTGAGCTGTATGCCCGTTGGGAACCTGCGGCGACAGCGATAGTGGGGGTGTTAGAGGGGAATACTGAGCCAACAACTTGCCAAGGATCATTCTCTGCCATGCCTGCTCCGGGGCTATCCCCGGACCTGAGTCAGGTTCGGCAGGACATCCTTCGTTTCACTCAGCAAGGCTTGGGCGGAAGGTATGTCTGGGGTGGCACTGCCTTCAAGGCGTGGGATTGCTCGGGTTATGTGCAGTGGATTTATCGACAAGCCGGAATTGAATTGCCGCGCGTGGAGCAGTGGAGAGTGGGCCTGCGGACGGAGAATCCTCAGCCTGGAGATCTGGTGGTTCAGAATCCGCAGGGTCCTGACAACTGGGGCCACGTAGGGATTTATGCGGGTGATGGGATGATGTACAGCGCCTTGAACCCGGCTGCGGGGACGTTGCTACATCCGGTAAGCTGGAATCCTGGTTCCGAATATTTTGATCTGCTGGAGTTATACCTGCAACATTGACCCGTCCGAGAGTCCTAAGCCATCTCATAAACTCTTGTGCCGCGAACGGTCCCCTTCTGCAGTCTCGAGCATTCATTCCGTTCTGTTTGTCGCTAGACTTTGAAATTCAATGTTTTAAGAAGAGATTTAACGGAAGCCTGATACTCACCCTGATCAAGCTGCCTCCGGATTTCGTCCAAAATCCCCGGCTTAAGCAAGTCATGTGCTTTATGCCATGAAGACACGAGCTGAACAATATTATTAAGTCGTCGCTTGCGCGCAGACATTAGATCGTCATTATTTAGGCCTAATTCGCTAATAGTGTATTCGCCGCGCTGACTGGATGGTGCTAGCACGAGCTCTCCAAAAAAGACAAAATGTTCATCGGGTTCATCCAGAAAAGGATTTATGAATGGCAAATCTTCACTAAACAGGTCACTTTTCGATGAGTTGCATCGGGGGCATGCCACTGTGAGATTTTCCCAGGCAACAACCAGCTCGGGATACAATGATCGTGGTCGATAATGCTCAATGTGCGATGAGGCCACGTGAGCTAGGTGACTATCGCAGTAGGCGCAGCGACTATCCGTCTCTGCCTGAAGTGTTTCGCGTATCTTGGGATGGCTCCACGCGCTGGGCAATTTCTGGCCCGTAGTCTTTGCCTCTAAATATTTTTCTGTCCAGACCTTTTGATTTGCTGTTACAACTTCGGGTTCTGGGAGTTTCTTCAGCGATCTCACTGACCCGGCTCGTCCTGACTGCCACTTACCAACGTCTCCACGGCCAGTGGCATCTCGGATAAGAGTCCGGCCCGGGCCAGCTCCTCCCGTAGGTCACCGATCATCTGTGGGGTTGGATTAGCCGTCGTGAATGCCGCAAGAATAGTATTGAATTTCGCCTCGGCCCATATCGGTAGAGTGCTGCCCAGTCCCAACACATCACGCAAGGTGTCCTCTGCAGACAATCCAGATTTGGACATATCCAGCAAATTTGCGCTAACTCGATGCGATTCATCGTATTCGAGAGCATAGACATTTGCAATTACTGACGAGTTAACCACAAAAGGACTATGCGTGGCAACGAGAAACTTCACTTTGGGAAACGCCTTCATAAGGCTGGGCATCAAAGACCGCTGCAGTGAAGGGTGCAGATGATTTTCTGGCTCATCAATGCATACTGTAAAGCTGTCGGTGTTGTGTGAGCGTAAGAAAATCTGCCAAGCGAGTTCGAAAATAGCCCTCAGCCCTCCCGACAAAGCGTCGACTGTGAAGTCACCTGTTTCTGTTTCCAATAGAATCTCGGGAGGAGAGGCCTTTAGCCTTCGGAAGCCTAATTCCTCCGGAAGAAGGAGGCGGAGTGTCTCTTGGAAACCATCCCAAACATTTTGCGCCTCTTCATCTGCAACAACCGACGAGTTCCCTTCGCCGTAAATTGCCGCAGCGAGTAATGATTCCTTCATCACAAGCATGCTTGTCTTTGGAGAGTTTGTACCAAAGAAGCGCGATCTGATCTCGTTGTAAAAAGCATCTAGGAGCTCTTTGGCTGGAGAAAATCGGGCCGGAATGGAGTTTACTGATTGGTAGGCACTGATACTGCGATGAGAGTTGAGAAATAAGCCCTCAACCGTCTGCTGCCTCTCGTAATGCACACTGAACTGAGGGCTTTGTCCTTCTGGAACGAGAAGGTCCGTTTGAACGCCGTTCTCATATTGAAGGGATCCAATTTTGGATGTAGGTGGTGGTACAAACTGAGGAGGGCCGTAGTGAGGCAATTGGCCCACCACAGGTGTTTGAGACTTAAGTTCCACCTGCAGGTCTGTTCCAAGCTTGAACGTCAGGTGGCCTTCATCATCCAGGATGGGCGTTCCGATCAACTGGATCTGCCAATTAAAGTGGACTCCCACCAGTGTCAGAAGGGTTGTTTTTCCGGTTCCATTCGCGCCAGTAATGATGGTCAATGGTGCACGCAGGTCTAATTCCATGGCGTTGAACTGGCGCCATGCTTCGATTCTAAGCGACCTGAATGATGTGGGATCGCTGTACCTTGGTTGAAACGAACTGCCTACTGCTGCCATGTTCAGATCATGATCTCTGAATTCGGTAAGGTCAAATCGCTTCCAGCGACAATGTCATCGGCTTACCGCAACTTGATGCCCTCTTTCATGCTGAGCCGATCGTTTCGGTTTCACTTTCTGTATTGCTGGTGACGTGCAGTATAGAAGTTCTCTTGGATACCTCTCGAGAAGAGAATGAGCCCCCGCGGCAACCAAATGCGCGTATGTAAACCCCGGGCAGTCCGCGCGGCCCTTAAACTTGGTCTCATGGTCGCCATGCTGGTGCGCACCCGAAGTCATGTCGCTCCACCCCGTCATTTCCATGAACCCGCGAGCTCAATTTGCTCACTCTATGGAAAACGACGGACGGAGCAGCCATGTTTTTGGCAGCGGTGGATCCTGGGATCACACCAAACGCGAACTTTCCTTTTCTTGAATCCCTGAAGCAGATCGGCGGAGGCATTCTTGTCGGTGCCTTTGTGGTGATCGCCATCGTGGCGATCATTGGGGCCGCCATGCTTTTGACTGGCAAACTCAGCCAATCGTCCAGGCTTGCCTCCGGCGGGGGCATGATCCTGCTCTGGACTGGGCCCGTGGCGGCTATTCTCGGCGGAATCAACGGCTACATTCTTTGGTCCCAGACAGCCTTTCCATTGGGGTTCTAGATTATGCCGGTTCAGTGCGACCTCAATGGCTGGTGGCCGCCCGGATGCGGCCTAGTCTCCCAAGCCAACGACGGCGCCATGGGTGCTGTCACAGCGCTGTTCGCCAACATCCTTCAGAACATCGCGTCCTGGCTTTGGGCGTTCATCACAGGAGCCTTCACTGCTTCGGACGTTGACGATTCCCAATGGCTCTCGATAGAAGGGGTTACGAGTTGGTGGGTGGTGGTCATGATGACCCCGCTCGTCGTCGTGATGATCCTCCAGATCCTGTCAGGTCTGCTGAGCCAGCAGCCCCGCCGGATTGGACGGGCACTGGCTGGAGGTGCCGTCGCCGTTCCTCTGGTTGGCGGCGCCGTGTACGTGGTTCGGCAACTGACGAAAGCCAGTGACGAAGCGTCCGCTGCCCTCCTCAAATCCATTGGTTCGGATCCGTACTTGGTGTTCATGAGGCTGTTCGGCTTTGAGCGGGCACCTGAAGGTTCGGGCAGGGAATGGAACGTCGTCTCTTTGGCTCCAGGCACTAATGGTGGTGCTGCTGGAGCCGTCATTGTCACGGCCATGGCGGTCATTGTTGTCTGGATTCTGGCCTTCATCCTGATGTGTTCGATGATCTTCCGGTCCTTCGCACTGGTCGTGCTGGCCGCCGTCGCGCCGGTGGCTCTGATGCTGCTGCCGTGGGACAAGACAAAGTCCTGGGCAGGAAGATGGTGTGAAGTCGTCGTCGCGCTGTTACTCGCCAAACCCTTGGCCGCCACCGTGTTGGCGGTGGCGGTCAAACTGTTCACGGAGGCCAAGTCATTCGCGGGTCTAGCGGCCGGAACTGTAGGTATGGCCCTCGCATGCGGCGCGCCGCTGATGGCTCTGCGTCTCGTGAGCTTCGCGGGTGGCGAACTCGCGGCAGCAGCACAAACTGCAGGCGGCGGCCATGTTCTCTCGCGAAGCACCAGCGTTGCGGCGAGACAGATCAGCAGGCAGACCGGTGGCCGTCTCACCCTCGCCAGCATGGTGAGCCGATCTTCGATGACCCGCCCAATCCACTCCAGTCGGCCCATCTTCCCAACGCGTGCCTTAGCTCCTGTTGGCCACTCGACAGCCGCGCAAGAGAACGGCAGCAGTGGAAACCAGCTCAGCATTGGGTCATCTCACTCGGCAACGGCCACACACCAGCTTCAAGGAACAGCCACTGGGGCCGTGGAGACGCCCATGTCTGGACCAACACGGGTAACCGCAGAAAAGGCTCCAGCTGGGTCTTCGATGGGACCACCTCGCGAGAGCCAGCACGACTTCAGCCCCTCAGGCGCTGCCAAGGTGCAGTCTCCGAAACCTCCACCGCCCCGAATCGACTCTCCAACGGGAGGTAGCCCGAATGTCTGAAGACTCCAGGACCCTGACTGCGGTCAAGTTTCCCAGATACGAGCGTCGGGGATATTTCTTAGGCCTCAAGTGGTATCAGCTCCTGATCATCGGGGGCGGGGTCATGGTCGCCATTGTCGCCTCCGCCATACGGGGTCCTGCGGGACTCTTCGCGGCCGGTCCAATGTGGCTGGGACTGTTATTGCTCGGACTGCTTCAGTATTCGCGCATTCCGTTTCCAGTCTGGGCAACACAAATTGCCTTGTACTTTTACCGGGCGGCAATTGGACAAACACGTTTTCTGGCAAGGCCGGAAGTACCGCAGCTTGCGGGACGATTAGCTCTGCCTGGCGGCCTCGGGAATCTGGAGCTTCGAACTACGACGAACGGCCAGGCCTTCATAGTGGATAGTCGCGGAAAGGAAGCTGTTGCTGTTCTTCGCTGCAGCACGAGGTCGTTCGCCCTACTGGACGCTGACGATAAGGCGTGGGCTGTCCAAGCATGGTCGCGAGTGCAGGCTGGAATGGCGCAGCGCTCAAGCATCGCGCGAATTGCGGTTCAGGATTACACAGTCCCTTATCCCTCTTCGGCTTTGTGGGATTTCTACGAGGGAAACACCCAAGAACGGGCCGAGGGCTCCGAAGAAAGAACCTGGGGCCAACGCGCCTACGAGGACTTGCTCGGTGCGGCCGGATCAACGATGAGCCACGAACTGTTGGTTTCCATCGTCGTGGACACAAGCAAAGCTCGACGGCGGATCAGAGAGTCTGGCGGGGGACTGGTTGGCATCGAGCGTGTTCTGCACATGGAGGTCGAGGCTATCCAGACTGCTCTCGGGACGCACAGCGTGAAAGTCGAGGAGTGGCTGCCTGAGAGGGGACTGCTTCGGTTGATTCGGGCAGCGTTTGATCCGGCGTCCCTGCCCAACCTGAAGGCCGTCTCCAAAAGGGGCGGTCCAGCGTCGGAATCTCAGGACGAATCTCAAGGAACCGGTCCAGGTCCGAGCGGACCAATGGGAGTGGAGGAGCACTGGACTTATCTCCGAACCGATTCCGGATTCCACCAAACGTTCTGGGTTGCAGAGTGGCCACGGCAGAAAGTCTTCCCTGGCTTCCTTCATCCGCTGATCTATGTGGGCGAGTTCCGCCACACCTTCACGGAGGTCATCCGGGCCGTGCCTACCGCTGAAGCTCTGCGCGATATTCGCTCGGCCCAGGAAGCACATGAGACGCGACGCCGGATCAACGCGCGCTTTGACAGACCGCTTACACGTGAGCAACGGGCAGAGGAAGAAGAAGTGGTTCAAAGGGAAGAAGAAATCGTCGCCGGCCATGGGGACGTGCGACCCGCGGCTTACCTGACAATCACGGCAGCGTCCTTAGAGGACTTGGCGCGGCACAGGCAGGAACTTGAGTCCGCCGCTGCAGGCGCATTCGTGGAGCTGCGTCTTCTTTATGGCCAGCAGTGGGCTGCCTTCGTGGCCGGCGGGCTTCCGTTGGGGAGGGGGCTGAGGTGAAGCGAGCGCAGCAAACCGTTGAGTATCTGTCCTCGACAAACGGACGTCTTGAGCGGAAGGCCGATCGCCGCATCCGACTGGCCCGGTCCGGGTGGGCAAGCCCCACAGACGACAATGTCGAACCGGACCGCCAAAGCCTCAAACTTGGCGGCGACTGGGGGAGCAAGGGGCCGAATTCCTTACGTGGCCCGCATCGGCTCCGTCCTGCACCCCACCGTGCCTCCACGATGACGTTTGCGGCAGCCTATCCGTTCCTGACGGAGTCGGGCCTGGGACATGAGGGCACCTACATCGGTACGGACGTCTTTGGTTCCGGAGCCTTCTCCTACGATCCCTGGATCCTCTACGACAAGGGCGTCATCAGTGGGCCGTCGATTGTGGTGATCGGAACGGTCGGTACTGGCAAATCCATGTGCGGGAAGTCCCTGGTGACGCGGTCAATCACGCTCGGCCGGAAGGCCGCCGTCGCGTCCGATCCAAAAGGCGAGTGGGTCGCCGTTGCGAAAGCTGTTGGCGGCAAGGTCATTTCCGTTGGTCCGGGACGTCCGGCGAGGGTTAACCCTCTCGACGCCGGCCCGCGGCCGAGTGCCTTGACGGAACAGCAGTGGCAGGCGGTGGTTCGCCAACGAAGGCGGTACCTGTTGGTGGCCTTGGTTTCCCTCATGCGGCAAGGCACGCCCCTCCGCCCGGTTGAGCACACCGCCCTGGACATCGCCCTCATGGAGACCATGGCGGAGAACTCGAACCCAACCCTGCCCATGGTGCTGGACCACCTCTTGAGACCGTCGAAGGAGATGACCGCCCTAGTCGGGGCAGATGGCGGAACAGCGGTCAGCCACTCCCTGAGGCGCACGGTATCAGGCGATCTCGAAGGAATGTTCGATGCGCCTTCCACCGTAGCCTTTGACGCTGATGCCCCCATGATGGTCATGGACACGTCGGCGCTCATTGGCGCCTCTGAGCAGGCGCTGTCACTGGCGGCGGCTTGCGGTGCCACCTGGTTGGAAGCGGCCATTACAAACCCCGACGGCGGCAAGCGGCTAGTTGTGTACGACGAAGGCTGGCGGATGCTCGCCGACCCGTACATGTTGGCCAAGATGAGCGAGCAGTGGCGGCTGGCTCGCACATACGGAATCGCGAACATCCTCATCATGCATAAGGTTGCTGACCTCAATGAGATCGGAGACAGCACCAGCGGCCATCGACAAAAGGCCCTAGGACTACTGACTGAGGCTGATACACGGATCATCTACCGGCAAAAGCACGATGCCATGCGACTCACCAAGGAAGCCCTCGGGCTGACCGAAGCTGAGTGTGAGCATGTGGAGAATCTCCCCAAAGGCGTGGGTCTTTGGAAGGTCGGGAACAGATCCTTCATCGTGGCCAACAGAGTGACGACCGACGAACTAGCGGTTTTCGGCACCGACGAGCGGATGGTGTGAGCGAGCCATGGCTGCACGCTCTGCCTCAAACAGTCCGTTCGTAACTGCCGGTCTTATGGCGGCCGGTGCGTATGTTTGCCTCTGCGTGCTCGTTCAAGGGGCTGCAAATTTGGTCGTCTCCTGGCGCTGCGGCACCATGCCGCCGTCGTTTTTCAACCCGGCGGCCGTCGTCGGGCTTGTAGTGAATAGGCCGGACTGGGTTGTCCGCCCGCCGAATGGGTGCGCGGTTGGGTTGGAGGGTGTCTGGTGGCTGCTTGGGCCTGTGTTCGTCGTGGTCGCTGCGCTCGCAGTGGGTTCTGTCGTCATGTGGCGCCGGTGGAAACAATCCGGCGCTTGGCTCCGGCAGGACATTCTAAATAGGGATGGAGTGGCTCGTCGGGCTGAGATTCTGCATGACTTCGGCTCTAGGGCCGTGAGGAAACGGGGCAAGTTCACGCGTCCCGGTCTCGCCCGGCCGACCATTCAGGACGTTTCCTGGACATTGGGACGGTCCCGCGGCATCACTGTCCACGTCTCTACGGAGGAGTCGATGGTGATCCAGGGAGCGCCGCGTTCAGGTAAAGGCCTGTACGTCGTGATCAATGCCATCCTCGATGCCCCTGGCGCAGTGGTCACTACGTCCACTCGGGCTGACAACCTCGTGGTGACGATGAGGGCGCGTGCTACGGGAGGTAGGCCGGTCACGGTTTTCGATCCTCAAGGCATGTCGGGGATCCCGTCTTCTCTTCGTTGGTCTCCTGTGCGTGGCTGTGAGGACCCGGACATTGCCACCCGACGTGCGTTGGTCATTACTGCTGATACAGAGATGAAGGGCGAGAACGCTGCATGGCAAAAGCGCTCGCTGATCGTGTTGCAGGGCCTACTTCACGCTGCCGCCTTATCCGGGGAAGGGGTCCGGGCATTCCGGCGATGGTCTTCCAGCCCGGTTCTGGCGCGGGAAGCGTTGGAGGTGCTGGGCCGCCCTGGTGCGGCGCTGGGGTGGCAGGCCGACCTGATGGGGATCCTTGAGGACGATCCGCGAAACACCTCCAACTCTTGGATTGGTGTTTCGGCGGCGGTAGCGCCGTTGTCGTCGCCTAAAGTACTCGCTGCCTTGGACCCCCAAGATGAGGCTGAGGAGTTCGACCCCAAGCAATTCATTCGCGATCGCGGGACTCTGTACCTAATTGGCACCAAGGCAGGAGCCGCAGCGGCGGGACCGTATCTGTCGGCCTTGATCGATGACATTGACAATGCGGCCCGTGAAATGGCCTTTGTGTCACCCGGGGGCCGGCTCGATCCGCCTTTGTCTTTGATCCTCGACGAGATTGCCAACCTGGCTCCATGGCCGGGATTGCCGGTGGCACTCGCGGATGGCGGGGGCATTGGTATCTCGACCCTTGTGGTGCTCCAGTCGCTCTCACAGGCACGCTCAGGCTGGTCCATAGACGAGGCCGCCACGATCTGGGACTCGGCGATCATCAAGGTGATTTTCGGTGGTGGCTCAGATGAACGCGATCTGCGCTCGCTGGCGGGGCTGCTGGGGGAGCGAAGCCTGACTCTGACAACACGCTCGTGGTCCTCCCAGGGCCGGCAGGACGGTGAGCAGATCCGTGAGACTCCAGTCATCGCCTTGGACGAGATCCGACGTCTTCCGGTAGGCACAGCGCTCATGCTCGGTCGTCGCACCAGGCCGATCCTTTTGGATCTGCGCGAATGGCATAAGCGCAAGGATGCAGCTGAGCTAGGACGCTCCAAGGCAGAGACAGAGCGCGTGCTGGCTGATGGCCATAGGCGTCGTCAGTTAGAGAGTGAAGGAACGCGTGATGCTGAGTCATGATGAGGCCGATGAATTCGACATTCCTACTTCTGGGCCGATCGGGGACGACGAGATCACCGCGCAGCTTTTCCGGTCCGCTTTCAACGCATCAGTTAGTCCGAAAGCTGTAACACGTCGTTGGCGCGAGCTCACTCCTGAACAGGCGCGCGAGGTCTGGACTTCGCTGACGGCTTGGGTCAGATGGCTGGTGGCCACCTATCAGCTAACGACGTCGGTAGTTCCGGACTGCTGGTGGCGGCACCCTGAGATTGTTGCTGAGCTGTACGCGCTGCAGCGTGCCGAGCTGGCCTCCTATACGGATGAAGACCGCGGCTTCGGTCCACTTGCCTTCCATGAAAGACTGCCCCACGCCGTCGAACGCCTACGGATGCATACCCGGACAGCAGGTTGTGTCGGCTTGCAGGCGCACAAAGAGCCGACGCCTCGGTTGTTGGCCACGGATGATCCTGAGTTTCTGGAATGGCAAAACGCCTCCCATCAACTGGGGATCTAAGTCATGTTGTTCCGGCTCCTTCGGGCATGAACAGGTGTCCCCGTAGCTGTGCTGCGGTCCCAAGAAGTTTGGAGGGTGGCTGTCGTGGCCGCTAGTTCTGAAGTTCCCTCATCTCTTACGACTGACTCTGGCCTTGGTCAGACTGATCTCGGCGGACGGATGACTCCAGAGGAACGTGTCGAGAGGCTGATGGACGGTCTTCACACGATCCTGGCGAAAGCTGTGGAGTCGTCATCCCACTGGCAGGTTCTTTTGGATGCTTCCGCCTCGCTCTGGCGCTATTCCGGTGGGAATGTCGCTCTGCTCATGATGCAGATGGCCCAGCGTGGTACGGACGAACCCACCTTGGTAGCTGGATACAAGGAGTGGGAGCGCCACGGCCGGACCGTCCTGCGCGGAGAGCATGCACTGTGGGTGATTGCGCCGCGCACGGCTCGTGTTCAGCAGATCCTGATGCCCGATGGCACTCATAAGCGGATGCTTGCAGGGGAGAACCTTCCACAGGGAGCCGTCGACGAAGGGAAGAAGACGCTCATTACTGGCTGGCGGGGCCAGGCCGTTTTTGATGTTTCGCAGACTCAAGGCACGCCTCTTCTGGTTCCCCGGTCCGTTGCTCCTTCAGCAGCGGACGCTGCGGCGCTTTGGCAATCGCTGAGCGATGTTGCAAGCCGGCACGGTTTCAAGGTCCAAGTCACGGATGCACAGTACGGGCTGACGAGCGGCTTCACCGACTTTTCTGAGCATCAGGTTCAGGTAGGTGCGTGGCTGAATTTCGAGGAGCGGACAGCGGTGCTGGCGCACGAGCTTGGGCATGTGCTGCTTCATGGGCCCGATGACGACGTCGGCCGGCTGTATGGAAGCAGCGTGGACCATCGCGGCCTTGCCGAGGTCGAAGCTGAGTCGGTTGCGTACACGGTGCTTCGAGCCCACGGCATCGATCGTGGCCCTCAATCCGCGAGCTATTTGGCCGGCTGGGCTGACGCGGTGATCGAGACGGAAGGTTCTGTTTCGGGAGAAGCATCATCCCGTCGGCTTCCCGGATCACGCATTGACATTGCGAAGTCCGTGCTTGGCCGGGTGACGGCCGCGTGCAAGGGCATCCTCGAAGTCACTGAACCTCCCGGATTCGGCGGAAAGGTTCCGCCGGTCGAGCGATCTGTGCGGGTCGAGGGCGAGGAGTCCTATGTCGGCTTGGAGCTTCCGGCTGGACCATCCAGGGGGTTGGAAATGTCCGGTCCTTAGCGTCCGGCAATGCGTGGGGCGGGAAAGTCCCGTCTGCGAGGAAAGGATAGAAAATGAGTACCAAGATTCCGGTCAACATCGCGGGTAACCTCGTCGCGGATCCTGAACTTAGCTACGGCGAGTCTGGAATTGCTCACGCCAAATTGCGGGTGGCCGTAAACCAGCGCATCCAGGGCGCAGACGGGACATGGCAGGACGGCGACCCAGTCTTCCACAACGTGTCCGCCTTCCGGGCGCTTGCAGAGAACGCTTCCAATTCACTGAAGAAGGGGGATCCTGTCACGGTTTCCGGCGAACTCGAATTCCGTGCCTTCGAAAGGGACGGCGAACGACGGGAGGCCCGTCGTATCGTGGCTGACACCATCGGTCCCGACCTGCGATTCGGCACATCGACGTACCAGCGTTCGCCCCGCGCCGCCGCTTCCGCTGACGCAGAAGTCGATGCCGGTGTCCAAGCCTCGCCCGAGGCGGCGGCACCTGCCTACAACATTGCTACCAAGGGTCCGGTGATGGCGTCCCCTTTCGGCGCAGCGGCAGGGAATGAAATGACGTTCTGAGTGTCTGTGCCCCGGACCTTTGCGTCGCTCGATTAGGGGGTGCATCTCCTGATTTCCTTGGCTCGAAACTACTCGAACTCTGAGCTGCCCTAGTCCGTCCCCTCGGCCAGACAATAGCTGCATACCGCAACGGCGGTGCCATTGATGTTCCCGACATGAACGAGCGGAAGTCTCGTTCCTAGGAGACTCGACAATGGCACCGTCGTTGCGTCTGGATGGTTACCTTCCGCTTCGAGCCGGCCATCATCCGATTCATATCCTTAAGATCCTGTAGCAGTCGGCCAACTCGCCTCAAGTCCGAGGATCCAAAACGCTACCTCGAGTTGTTGTTCGAACGCGGGCTGCTGGCCGCATCAGTCACCTGTTTGGCTCGATAAATGTAGTGTCGATGGGGGTGCCCGGGCCGAAATCCAACATGACGGCGGCCAGGGACATAAAGCGCTTGCGTGGACTGTTATGGATTCCTGACGGCACCAAAAGTCCGTCAACGAGGGTAAGGCATGGCGCGTCTGAGTCGTAGGATGCACCCATGACTCAGGAATCGTGGCGCCGCTACGCGGAATGGCCACTCACCATAGCCGCAATCGCCTTCCTCGCCGCGTACTCGGTTCAAGTCATCGGGAACCTTCCTGACTCGGATTCGGTCGCCCTTGAGGTCATAGTCTGGGTCACATGGGCGCTCTTCATTGTGGACTATTTGGTGAACCTCGTGCTGGCTCCGCAGCGGGTTCGATGGTTCGTCCGGAACCTGCATGAACTCCTCATTCTGGCACTCCCTGTTCTGCGTCCCTTGCGCCTCCTCCGCTTGGTTACCCTACTGAGAGTTCTTCATCGGGCTGCCGGCAACGCTCTCCGCGGACGCATCCTGGCGTACGTCCTTGGCTCCGCAGTGCTCTTGACCTACGCAGGAGCACTCGCAGTTCTTGATGTGGAGGAGAACGCTGATGGCTCCAACATCCGAAACTTTGGGGACGCCCTGTGGTGGGCCCTGACGACGATTACGACCGTTGGATACGGCGACCATTTCCCAGTCACGACTTTGGGACGTTTCGTCGCCGCCGGACTCATGATCGGGGGCATCGCGGTCCTGGGTGTCGTGACAGCAGCTGTAGCCTCGTGGCTAGTGGAGCAAGTCGCCACGGAGACGGCCGCGGAATTGGAAGCAACCGAAGCCCCCGTTCGCGAAGAGGTGGCCCGACTTTCCAAGGAAATTGAGCGCCTGACGAAGGCGCTGGCAGGAAGACGGGAAGATGACTTCTAGCTGATCAGTCCCTGGACCTGAAGGGCGGAACTGCCCTGTGTAGCTTTGGCTTTGGTCCTCCGTGTTCGGGCTTCAGGATGCGGCAGCAAGTCTTTCGCCGAAGCAGCGCCGCTACTGACGATCGTTCCATCGGTTAGTCCTCCGTGTTCCGGCGATTGGACGCGTGGATGCTGCCGCAGCGACCGCTCCAGCTCTTTCCGCGTCAGGAGGTAATCCAGCCGGCTAAGGCCGCCTTCCGGCTGTCCATGATGCGGCGGTACTCGGACAGCATCCGCAGATAGGTGTCGAGCACGCGGTGATGCGAGTTCCCGTTGTCGTTGCCTTCGAGATGGGGCTTCAGCACTGTCCAGCGGTCTTCGCGTATCAGGAAGTCGACGTAGCTCGCCATTTGGCCTTCCAGCGCGTCGTTGTGTGTATGACAACTAAGCGTCGGACTGTCATACAGAATTGGTCAGAAGGCTACGCTGTGGTCAGCCGCTATCGCCGCCGGGGTTGCTCCTGATCGCGAGCGACTTCGCATGCTGCTGATATCCGCAGCCCTCCGCGGAGGCGCCTCGGGCTCGGCTCGGTTGGCGGGGTCGTGATTCTAGGTCGTCGGCGATTGACTGAACTGCTACGCATGCGGCTATCAATCCTGCGGAGGCGGGCTCACCGTAGCCACATGTACCTGGACACCCAAGTAGCGGAGTGCGTCGAACTGCTTCACGAGATTCACTTTGGTGAACGTGAACAAGGTATCGACGGTGACGGGTCGCTCACTGCCGACCGCCAGAATGACTTCCTTTAGCTGAGCGTCCTCGATCGCACCGTCACTTTCTTCCAAGATCCGCTTCTTCCACGCGGAGCGAGCGTTCTCGTCACGCGCGAGAGCGTCGGTGGAAACGAGCCCCTGTGCGAGCAGATGGCTTAGATCGGAGGATTGGCGGCCACGCTTCACATGGATGAGCACGCCGGGTGCGACGAACACATCGCACGGCTCGATTCCTCCGCGGGAATGCAGGGGAGTGGTGATCAGCTTCTTGTCCAAGCAATATCCGGACAGGACCTGAGCGGCGCGCTTGTTGTACGCATCCTCCTTCTCTTGCCCCCACGGAGGAAGCGTCAGTGACGCCGGCTCCGCCAGAATCTCGCTGACACGCTCGTCAATCCGGGCGAGGTACTGATCGTCCATCCGGTACCAGTTCCCGTCGTGAAGGCAGAACCGCTGATTGTCGTCCTCTATTTCGAAGGCGAGCCATCGGCGTAGTGGAACCGGCGTGGAGACGAGCGTATTGCTCTGCGGTTCGGCGTCGCTGTGCAGCTCGATCTTCACGGTTCTAAGGCGGTCCAAGATCTCCTGACGCGGCACATCAGCGAACCACTCGATGAGATCGCTGATCTCGGGCGCTTGTTCGAACACCCGCCGTTTGCGGTCGCCCAACCCAGTCACTTTGGCGCTCATCACCGGGCCATAGACGTCAAGGCGTTCGTGCGGCCACGACACTCCCAGCCGCTGAGTCTGGGACGAGAGCAAAGCATCGATCAGCTTATCGTCGAGCGCAGGAACCCTACTGTCCTGCGGCTTGAGGGCGATAAGCTGCTCGAGACTCTCGAGACCAGGGAGCACGGGCCGGTGGGACAGCGCCGCGAGTACGCCTAGGTCTCGTATGAGGCGTTCGGGCGACTTCGCGAGAGGGACATTCAAGGAATCAGCGGCGCGGAGCAGGATCACCTTGTCGCCGACCGCGAGATCCCCGATCACGGCTTTCGCTTCGATCCTGCTGACAACCTCGCCGTAGCCGTCCACGCCCAGGTCTCGAATAGTGCTGCCGTTCGGCATCGAGCTGCGGTCGACGCGCGCCCGGTGATCGAGCACTGTCTTCGTCAGCGACTTCACCTCGGAGGGAAGCGCGGAACGGGCGACGACGCGTGATCCGAATCCGAAGTCGATTTGTTCGGAATCGAGGAAATGGAATCCGGTGCCCCAGGTGAGAGCCCAGATTATCTTGTCCATGTCTTGAATCAGGAGCGCAGCTCCGGGTGAACTGTTCGACAGCGAGACGGAGTGCCCGGTGAGGATCTTCACGTCGTTGGCCCACTTCGCGCTCGTCGCTATTGATCCGGCGACGAGACGGGCGGGACGATGTTCCATCGTCAGATCGGTTACCGTAAAATCATCATCGGACTCCCGGCGTGCCTCGGTAAGAGCCGTTTCGAGCGTGCTGCCTTCGAGCATTCTATAAAGCGTCGTGCGCTTCGTCGCGACAATCTCCACCATGGTTCTTGTTACCACGATGGAGGAGTTTCGATTGGGCACCACGCCACTCGCCTGCCGCAGTTCTCCCTTGCGATGTCGACTCTGTTTGCCTAGGCGCACCCATCGGCTATAGGAACAATGACTGGTGTCAAAGATCTGAACACGGGTGGGTTTGGCGTTGGCAATTATTCGGTTGTCTGCCTGTGCCGGGTCTTACCATGAAATCGGGTATGTAGCGTACAGGCGTTCAGGGAGCTCCCAGCGGCTTTGGTTGGTACGCAGGGTTCCACCCTCCTCCCACAGGATGAAGATTGGGACGCCGAGGGCGTTGCTTCCAGCCACTCGGCGGACATGTGTTCACCTCAAGCTGACTACTTTGGCACAATGCCGGGCAGACGTGTGCTTGGCTGACCGTCGGCAGGCGCCGATGCGAGACAATCCGACGCCTGGATGAAGTACGTTTCGGGCCATGGCATCCCTGGCCTCACCTGCTCCGGATCGGGGGCCACCAAGAGGACCGACCCCGGCCAGATCGACTCAGGCAAGGCCTCCAGCCAGGCATGTTGAATATGGCCGAAGCGGTTCCAGTTGATGGTGATCCAAGATCCTGTGGGTTGTACTTCGTCGACACTGAGCACGGTTATTTCCGTCGTCGTACCGGCCGCGAGCTTGGTGGCAGTCAGCATCGCCCACCTTTCGTTTGCATACACTGCCCACGCGTGGCGACGTCGTGCTCGTGTCCACCATTGAGCGGCGAGGACGAGGACTGCTGAAAGAAGAACTCCCCCGCTGACTATTACTGCCGGCGACCAAGGCTGGGTCGCAGCGGGCACAACAATTAGAAAAAGAACGCAGCCGATCGAGACAGCCGCGCTGACTAGGACCAGTGGGACTGTCGCCACCCTTGGTTTAAGGACTGGGTTGGCTATCAACATTTTCCCCTTCAACCAGATTAGAGCTGCCAGCCGGCTCCAATAAGGGCGTCGCGCTGGGAACCTAATTGATAAATCGAGCCCTGTTCTGATGTCGGTGGGATCGAATGCAATTTGATCTGTTCGATTTCCGTTTCAACTATTGTTCTTTGCTCGCTTTGTTCCCATTCATAGTCAGACGGAATGGGTCCCAAAGGCAGGGGAGAATCCGAAACGCCCCATCGGTCCCTGAAGATTGCGACGCGTCTGACGATTTCGCTCACGACCTCCGATTCACTTGGCCCCACGGACTCGATTAGCCCTCGCTTCCAGTCGCTCTCGAACAGCATGGCATTCGATGCGACGTCGTCTGTGCGTCTCGCAATTCGGGCCTTCACCTGGGCGAGCAGATCAGCAAGATCAGGACGATCAGTTCGAAGATGCTCCGACAAAGGGTCAAGTTCGCTCCTGTGTGTTGGATCACGGTGTTGTCGCAGTCTTGCGTGAATCACGGCTGCCGTATCCACCGCAGTAGAGATGCTCTCTAAAGCCTGCACGACGGTACGCTCTGCACTTGCGCGGTTGAAGCTCGAGGCCCGGCGCCATGCAGCGACGGCTGGCCCCCATGACGGCGACTTCTTTAGTTCCTCAACCACTTCAGCTCTGTGAAGCTCGAGAACTCGAGACAGGTCGTCGGAAGCGACAATCTGTGCCAGATAGTCGTACTCCCCACTTAGTCGCTCCAGGCTGTCAGCCTTCAAACGTTCTATTTCCCCAACCTCATGAGCGGTTCGTTCAGCACCTTCTGCGGCAAGGATCTCTCCCAGAATCGTCCGCCACGAAGGCCGCAGGGCAGGGTCGAGAGCCTGGTGGTCTGACGAATCGCCTTCGCTCACGTAGGCGTAATTGCCGGATCGACCCCGCGTCATGCTCACATATAAGAGCTCACGGGTCAGCCTGCCCTGCGTGACAACGGTATGGCCAGTATCAACCGTGATCCCTTGCGACCGATGCGCCGTCGTCGCGTAGCCCAATTCGACTGCCGACCCTATATAGTCACAGTGAAGGGTGACGCTCGCCCCAGTATCGCGTCGCGTCGCGACAAGGGAGTTGTCACGCCTACCAAGGCTGACGACGTCGAGCAGGCTTCCGTTCCGGAGGAAGTCGCCGTTGCTGTCCACGACATTGCGGTCGTTGCGGCGGGCGATGATGGTGTCTCCACGCCCAGCGTGTAAACCATCGCTTAAAGGGACTGTCTCTTCGGCATCCACGAGGCCCTGAACCACGAGATCCGCTTGGGCACGTTCATTCAGCATGTTGACGGTGTCATTGTCCGCGGCAATCAAAATGGATGACTTTCCAGTACGAGCATCTGTTTGCCAGGCCCGGTAAGCCTGATCGACCACCTCCATGTAACTGCCGTGCCGAAGCCGTTGATGCCGCTCATAGTCCCCAATGGCCGTGTAGTCTCCGGTTCGGAGTTTCAATGACGCTTCCCGCTCCCAAATATCCTCAAACCTCCAGATGGTGCTGAGTCGAGTTGTCTTGCCCTGCCGGTCAAGCCACCCGAGAACGCCTCCTGCGTCAATGGCGTCCAGCTGTGCCGGGTCGCCCACCAGGAGAATCTTGGCCCCCACATCTTGGGCTTGGCCGACGAGTTCCGAGAGTTGGAATGTGGAGACCATGGAGGCTTCGTCGATGATAATCAGCTGGTTTGGATGGAAGGTCCATCGCTGCTGCTCGGCTGCAAGGCGGGTGGCTTCTTGCCCATAGCGGAGGACCCAGTGACCTGCGTCCGCCCGAGCCGTGGCCAATCGCTTTTCGAGATCAAAGAATCGTTCCCCCCGACCATTCGCACCTTGGCCCATGGACTCGTAAAGCCACTTCGCCACGTTTTCAGTGGCCACCGCCAGCTCCCTGCCGAGCACCTCGGCGCTGGCAGCGGCAGGGGCCAATCCGACGACGCTGCCCGCGCCGTACTCTGCCTCCCAAATAGCCCTCACCGCACCAAGGGTTGTTGTCTTGCCGGTACCTGCCGGTCCAACGAGGGCGTCGAGGCGATTGCCGCTCAGCGCGACCTCGGCAGCTGCGGCACGTTGGTCCCCGTGTAACTCAAACCGGCCATGTTGCCGGAATTCATTGAGCGCGTCCATGGTGACGGTCGCAGGCACGACCGGACCGCCGTCGTCGTTTCTTGCCGCCATGACGGCTTCTTCGCGTGCGAGCGTCTTTGCGTCCGTGAAGAGACGGTAGCCATGGAAGTCGAAGACACTGCGCTGCCCGAGCTTCATGTCAGCTTGGGCCTCTGGAGGAAGGGTGTAGCGGTACTCGTTCAGTGGCACGGATTGTTGTTCGGCGGCGGTGGCGACGAGTTCAATCAGCGCGTTGCGATCCTCCGAAGACCGGCACCGGATCTGTGCACAGACCCGCTCAGCCTCTGCGAGCAGGTTCCACCGGTTCCAGGTGGCGCGCTTGGCCCCAACATGCTCACGGGTGAGGGACGCGACGGCGGTAACCCAGGACGCGTTGAAATCAGAGCGCGCGAAGGGCGTGACGTGAGAGCGTCTGATGGTGGCGGCCAGGACCGTGTTCGTGTCGAAGCCCTTGTCAATTGCACGTGCACGCCATTGCTTTGAGAGTTCGTGAAGAGGCTTGGGTTGGTCAGTCTTTGGGACACGTGTGGACAGTGTTGCCTGCTGGCGAAGCTTGATGATGGTGGTTGCTGTTGGGGGATGGCCGTGCTCCTTACTCCATTCGGCGACAAGCCGGTCGGTTTCAATATCGATGAGGCGGGAGCGGTTGGAGAATTCGCGAATCAGGGCGCTGTCGATGCCCGTGAGTTGCTGGCTGGGGTTGTGGCTGGTGGTTCCGGTTTCGCTGATGGTGGTGTCGGTTCCGAGATTCCGGCGAAGGGCGTCGAACAGCAAGCCGTTGTAGTGTTCGCTGGCTGCGACGGCGGCCTTGTAGAGCGTCCGCGAGTCAAGGGTGACCCAGGCGCCGTCGGTGGTGCGTTGGACGCGGTTGGCTATGACGAGGTGGGTGTGAAGTTGCGGGTCGCCGCTGCGCGACTCCCAGTGATCGAACGCTGCAGCGACGGCACCTAAAGTGCTAATTCGCGCGACTCCGTTCCGCCCCGCGCGGGTGTGGATGACGCTCTCTTCGAGCCATTTGAGGGTTGCGCTGACAGCGTCGTGATGGGTCTCGAGGATCTGGTCCTGAACGCTGCGGGGGCTCAGCGCCCAGAGAACCGACACAGACTTGGGAACGCTGAAGGTCAGGTCAAAGCCGACGACGGCGTGACGCGCAGTGGGCTTCCCGTCTCCGGCCTGGGTGATGGTTGGTTGGCCGTGGGGCCTTCCGAGGGGAGTGCCGGCGTCGGGATGGACGGCGCGGTCGAAGACCGCTTTCGCGTCAGTTTCGGTGACGTGGTCACCGGTGCTCCGGTCGATGCCGGCGAGTCCGCTGCCGATCCAGCGGCCCTGAGGCGTCCCAGCCTGCATGTAGTACGTGGTGGCGTCCGGGGGAGGGGTGCTGACATCGTCCATCATGGTGGTCTTGAACAGGTACTTCAGTCCTGATTGCGCGGAAAGCCTAGCGATGGACATGGTCATGCCCGTGGTGCTCCTGAATTTCGTCGTGATGGCGTCCAACCACGACGGCGGAGAATGTCCAAGGTCTTGACGTCAAGTGCGACGCCTTTGGCCTGAGCTACTGACACGAGCCAAGCCGCCACGTGTGCGAGGTCTTGCACATTGGTCCGCTGGGCTCGCTTGAGGCGCGCAACTTCACTGTGGAGGAGGCTGATTCGCTCGAGTTGTTCGGAGCTATCTGCTTCGAGTCGGTCGATTTCGGAGGCTTGGGAGCGGAGTTTGGATTGAAGTTCGTCTAGGCGTTGCTGGCAGGCCTTGGATGTGGTTTCGAGTTGGCGCTTGGCTGCTTCGAGTTCTATGGCGAGGCGCGCTGCCTCGGCGTTTGAGTCAACGGATGCGGGCGTGTCCGCTGGTCGACGGGCGTTCCGACGTCGACGGTCGCGCTGCCTATCGGCGCAGCGGGTGGAGCAGTACCGCTGCGACATGCGGCTGGGTTCGAAGCTGCTCCTGCACTCCTCGCAGTTCCTCCTAGACACGCTCGTTCATCAAGGAAGGACAGCCCGGCGACATGACTTCGGCGTGAGGGAGTGCCACGGTCAGTCCTTGGATGCCAGAGGTGTAAGAGGTGGGAGAGCAGGCGCAGCCTGCAGCGTGAGGCGATTGTGGAATCGTCGTATGGGCTGTCGAAAGAGGTTCTGAGAGGAGTCGGCAGAGTGTCATGGACTGGCGTCCGAGTTGGCTTTACGCCAAGTCAGATATGAGCTGGGCTAGGAAGCAGTCCTGAGACTGCAGTTGGTCTCTCTCGAAACCGAAGGATCTCGAGAGAGACCGTCTGCCAGTCCCTGCAGAACCTGTAACGGCTTTGGTGCGTGTGGACCTCCTTCTTGTTCATACGCACCACGCTACGTCGGGGGGAACGCCACTGTTACTCGATCTTGGTGTGCCGACAGTCTAGGGCCGGCGGTCCTACCGGGCGCGCAGTGAACGGCGGCCATGTCGCTAGCCGACCCCAGGCCTGACTGCCGCAGCGTCCCCGCAATCCATCGCCGGACAGGGGGATCCGTCGTGGGCCGCCTTCAGGATGGTCAGCTATCGTAAGCGGGTGCCATATCTTGTACCTCTTGGGTCCTCATCACCAGCGCCATCGCCATCGAACAGCTCAGAATCAATAAGTGACTTCTTCGAGAAGCTCGAGTTCAACGACGGCTTTGGCGGGCTGGGTGTCGTAGTTCCTTTGCTGCTGGCCTTCATCGGCTTAGTCGTGTGGTGCGTTCGCACGTTCCGCAAGCGCAAAGACGAGGCTCGACTTGTAACAAGTGATCTCAAACTCCGAGGCAACGGCATGAACATTCCCTACACCTACGAAATTTCGGTTCACAACGCGACTCCACACCCGCTGTCGATGGTCGAAGTGAGGTATTGGAACGGGACCGAGTGGCGGCCGATGCCCGTCCTGTCCTCCCACACCGGAGATTTTGTCATCAGTCCCGGCGACTCGGGAATCGCAACGGTGCCCGCCATGACGGCGGACACCGGGAAGTTCAACAGCTTCTACTTCCTTCGTTACTCGGACTCGCTCAAACGAATCTGGAACCGGCCGATAAACAGCCCGGACTTCCTAAGCCGTGGTGACGTCCGACAGCTTGAGCGATTTCACCAGAACCATCCGCCCTCGGAAAATGATTGACCCCCAGCGGCCCGCAGGACTTTCCCTCACTGAGCAACAGCAAGGGGCTTGCTGCTGACGGGGCGGGTTCTTCGATACAGCCCGGAATGGTTCCGTAAGACCGCTTACCACCTTACAAGCTACCCGGTTGCTATCGGTTGACACTTACGAGTCGGTTTGCTCGGTTGCGGTTACGATTCTTCCTCGGTCTGCGCGCTCTCTTCAGCCCAACTCATGCCGCGACCGATCCGATCCATTTGGTCGGTCCAGGCCTTCTCTTCTCGCTGGAGCAAGGCCGCACCCGGGTCGCCGTTTTTGAACCAGGTGAGGGCGATGTTCAACGCCGTCCTCGATGTGTCGGCGGCATAGTTGCGGATGCTATTCAGCGTAACCTCATGGAGTGGCAGACCATGGTTGACAGCGTTCCGAACACGTCGGTGGCGACTACGAAGCAATTCCGTTTCACGCCACATCTCCTCTAGGTGCTGTCGCTCCCGGTCCGGATCAGTGCAGATCGCAAGCGCATCCTCCAGATCTGCGCGCTGTAGTTCAGACATCGGAAGTGCGCGAATTTCGTCTTGGAGGGCAACAGCCTTCGCAATTGACACCACGCGAACTCCACCTCGGCTGTATTTGGAGATTCTCCGTTCGAGCTCCTCCCGCCCCTCGTATCGTTCGCGTGACCATGCTTCGTTGAATGGCGCCATCAGTTGGCCTACTGTTCGACGGTCTGCTTGACGGAGCGCTTCTCGACGCTGGAGGGCGGTAGCCAAGTCTGCCGCAGGCACCCGTAATACGGATGCGAAGAGTTCCATCGCATGGTCCTCGAGCGCTGTCGCTATGCGAGGCGTGACCCGACGCGCCCCGTAGAAGAGAACGTCGCGATGATCAGTCATCCGTGCCTCACGGAGCGAGGTCAGCGCTTCGACGAGCCGCTCGGGCATGGGTCCCTTGGCCAGGGCATCGCCGAACTGATCTGCGACGCTGCTGAGGATCTCGGCTGTGCCGCCCATCCCGTAGGTGTCATCCTCTAGCACCGGAACGTTGCAGACAGTGAGTCCGAGGGAAGAGCTGCGAACCTTTCCGTCAAGGAGTACGGTAGCTGCGCCTGCGCTCTGCCAAGAGACGCCGCCTGCCTCGACGGCGACGCTTATTACTGCCTCAATTCGACGCCGGGCTTCCTCTTCAGCGCCGGCGACCTGCCGTTCGCCGAGGTCGATACGAACGAGGGTGAGTCGGTTCTCCGGTTTCAGCGCTTCGACATTGAGATCTTCGAGCCAGCCTACTTTCTCGCGGATCCCGCGCAGCTCGGCACGTTCTGGGAAGTCGTGTAGTTCGTGCTCAAAAGCATTCGGAAGCGCCCAATCCGCTCTCAGGAACGTCATCGAGCCTATAACTTCGCGCATCCCTGAAAGAAGGGCGCGGTAATACACGGTCCACACGACTACCCGGCCCACCGGTGCGGCAACAAGACTGTCCTTCGCCATCCCAAGCCGGTGTTCTTCCGTCAGTGGCTCAGGAATCGGTGCATCGCGCCCGCGAGCCAAGTCCTCCTCCGTGTTGACTAGCGCATCGGCTGCGTGGCTAAGCAACGAGAAGGAACTGTGTGCGGCGGGCCCTACTTGCGATGCGATGATGGCTGACAGTCGCCGCAACGCACGGCTGGTCATCCCGAAGACCTTCGCTGCGGCGCAAAGATCGCGGAATGCGTCAGTGACCGCTATCTCTGAGTGCCACACCTCACCGAACCTAGTAGCCGCTGCAACAATAGCCTCTTGGTTAGCGTCATCGCGAAGGTCATCCAGGAGAGGGACGACTAAAGCTCCAAGCCGTCCCCCGACGGCCTCAGACTGCGCCTGAATCTCAGTTTGCAAGGAACGGCGATTGTTCCTGGCGAACCTCAAATTCCACTCCGAAGCATCGACCGCTTGAGCGTACTCGCCGAGTTCGGCGACCGCTTCACCGAGCGTGTATGGGGGGACAGCGCGATGCGGAAGGGGAAGAACTTCCGCCACCGAGAGAAGCCAGTCACTGACGGTTGCCGTCGGGCGAACCCGCACCACGTTTTCTCCGATCGTTGGTTGCGTCCAGTTTGACACCAGAATCCGGGGTCCCCCAAAGGATGCAGCAGTCGTATGCAAGAACGACGGTTTCTGACGTCACCGTTGTCCAGCGATGGGGGAGCGGGTCGTTAGGGCACTGATGATCCTCTACTTAGGCATCAGCGGAGTAGTTACTGGCCGCCGGCCCTCGGCCTGATAAGAGGCCAGGATGTCCTGGAGGTTCCGCTTGCCGGCTGCTGTGAGCCGTGCCGGTGCCGGTGGTTGCGCACCGTGGTGTGCAGCCCGCAGGCCCAGGTCCTGTTTCGCAGCGATTGCGAGGTGGTAGCGGATAACCGATTGGGCCACTCCGGTCACCGATTTTTGGTCAAGGATGATGTCTGCGACGACCGCGGCGCAAGCTACGGCACGCGTGGTTTCGGTTGAGTTGAGCATGCGTCCTTGGCTGGCTCTAGCGCTCTCATAAGGGACGTCTATGGACAGGGCTCCAATAATTTTGGTGCCCATCGAGTCCACCAGAGGTATCGCGAGGCACTCCGAGTACTTTCGAGCCATACGGCAGAAGTCTTCCTGGCCTAGACCGAATCGCTGGTCTATGGGAACGCTTTTGTAGACAGCCGCTTCGCTGCCGGCCGCCGTATTCAGTTGTTTGGCGTAGTCAGTCCAGTAGGCGTGCTGGAGTTGGCCTGTTTTAGCGGCTGCCCCAATAGCGCCCCGTTCTAAAGTCCACCGAATTTTTGATGGTTGGGGCTCGTCGTTGAGGCGGAAGCGTAGAACTCTTTTTAGAACCTGCCTGACGCCCAACCAAGGGAAACTGCGTTGGAACATAAGCCATGGGAAGGGGCGGCGGGTAACGAACACTGACCCCCCAATCTCCGATACGTCGATGGAAGTGGACGTACTCACGGCTTGAAGGCAGCCAAGAACAGTCTTTTCAAGGCGCTTCCTCTTAGTTTCGATAGCAGGTCGCCGTGCAAGTTGGACAGCCTTCACGACAGATTCTAGGAAGACCGCGGTGCCGGCGGCGACTAGTAGTACAAACTCGAGCTGAGGATCTCCGCCAATGAATTTAACTTCTGTGGCTGATTTCAGGACGACAAGAGCCAGGGCGACCAAGGCAACGACGATTCTCCAGATCAGCCCCAGGACACGTTTCACTCGTCAAGGTTACTTGTATCGAGGTCCCACTCTATTCAAGGGCTCGCGCCTGTGATTCCTCCAATGTCAATAACGACCGTTTCTGACTAGCCAGCGGCTTGCCGCCAAAAAACGTCGAGAAAGCCTCTTATTGTTGGTCAAAACTGGTTTTCGAAATGAAAGCTGGTCAAAACCCAGAGCGGAGACTTTTTGACGTGGCAACATGATTGGTTACGAGAGGGTTAGCACTCAGGGGGACAAGACCGCCGATGCAGGCGCCGCCACAGCGACCCAGCGGCGGCCAGCGGGGTATCGCCGCCAGCAGGACGCCGACTACGGCCGGCAACAAGGCCCACGTAGCCTAGAAAACGTTCAGAAGGGCCTAGGATTGCCAACATGACTGAAGCCACCGTTCAAGGAGATGTTCTTGAGTGGGCACTGGAGGATGCCGGGGTTAACAGGGACGAGATCCTTGCAGCTGTCGGGCTAAGGGGAAGCGCCGCGCAGTCCCTACCCCTTGCCGGGCCGGTCACCCTTGACGAGGAAGCCCTCAAGTACATCGCGAGAGCGACGCGCCGATCGGTCTATTTCTTTGCCCTACCAGCGCCGCCCGAAACAAGCCGGCATTCGGTGGATGCCAATTTCCGGGCTCCCATGTCCAATGCTGGTCAAGCGCGAACTCTCAGCCCCGATGAACGTGCAGCGGTTAGAGACGCGAAGCGACGCCAACAGGCGGCTGAGAAAATAACCAGGGAGCTGGGGCACGACGCCGTTCGGCTCCCTTCCATCCCATCAAATGCAACGCCGGAACGAGCAGCGGCCGTCGTTGCCCGGTGGTTGCAGTGGGGCGACGTTCAGGAACGCCGCCGACATATTACAAGCAAGACTCAGTTGTTCGTGGCAATCAGGGAAGCCTTAGAAGGCCACGGCATCATGACAAATCTGTTACCGGTGGAGGGTGACGCGCTCCGCGGCTTCACCCTCCACCACGATCATGTGCCCCTGGTCTTCGTCAATTCGGCTGTGAAACACCCCGCAGCTCGTTCTTTTACTCTGCTACATGAACTGGCGCATCTGCTACGTGGGGTCGACAAGGCGTGCGACAAACATGATCTGCAGTCCCGCACAAGCGAGGAAGCCTGGTGCAACCGCTTCGCGGCGGCGTTCCTCATGTCCCAGCCGGAGCTCACCTTCTACATGGGGAAATACCTGAAGAAGGGATTTATTCAAGACGATGACATCGACTCCGTTCGACGCATCGCCGGATACTTCTTCTGCAGCTACTACTCTGTCGCCATCCGCCTTAAGCAGCTGGGACTCGCCAGCGCCGGCCTTGTGGATGCGGTTTCGGGCAGTTTCGAGGAGCCCGCACAGGACGGATTCGCCCGCGGAGGCCAGACGCGGGTGCAGAAGCGGCTGTCTGCCTATGGGACTGGAATAGCCAGGCTGTTTGGAGAGGCCCTTCAAAATGCTGCCGTCTCTGAAATTGAAGTCCGGAAGAGCCTCAACCTCAAGTCCCAAAACGAGCTTCGTAATTTCCTCGCACTCGGCCGGGAGGCCGTGTAGAGGTGGCACAGATCTATGTACTCGACAGCTCAGCCCTGCAGACTCTGAATGAGCTAGCAGTCGACGACGACACGCTCACTGAGCAGCTGACAGAACTTCGGGATAAGTCTCGTGTCATCTACTGCGAGGCCGCGAAGAATGAACGGCAGCAGTACGCCAGAGGCGAACCTGTAACGATCTGGGCCGCATCGGGCTGGAGGATCCTCAAGAACGATGCGAAAGTCAACTACAACAGTGTCCAGTCCGTCTGCGTTGACTTCGCCCTGGCTCCCTCTCAGCAGCACATCATGGATATCAACAATGAGGAGACCGACCAGCAGCAAGCTCTCGCGACGGTCGTCCTGGCGCAGCAGCTGGCCTCGACCTACGAGGTTATCGTGGTCTCCAACGAGGAACTGACGCTGGAAGACCGATGCACCGTGCCCGAAGCTTGCGCATTCCTCGGTATCGACAACTGCACAGTGAAGGACTTCCTGGACGCCGCGGGCGTCGTCATTGTCACGAAAGCTCCATAACAGGATCGCTGTCCTTGCCGTAACGAATTCTTTTGCTGCTCACCTTGTCGAGGTAGCGTTCCAACCAAGCGACATCGGCGTATCCTCTTGCGCTGAGGACGTCCAAAACAGCCTTGACGAACAGCAGCATCCCTGCGCCGTGGTCAACCCGAACCTGGTCGCCCATGGGAAGATTTAGGGGCCTCCAGAAGCCCGTCTCTGCGCCCCCCAACTCTGCAACGGGCTTTGAATTACCCTCCCCGGCTTTCGGCGCAAACGGCATGACGATTTCGTAGCCGTCAGCGGAGCTGGGGTCAAGAATCCCAAACAAGGCGGCATCGTTCACCAGGAAAAACTTGGGACGGGCATCTTCTGGTAGTCCATAGAACCATTTCGCAACAGTCTTGGGATGAGAAGTTGCTTCATGCGCGAACACCGCGAAAACGGGGAGGGGATGATCAGGACTGCTCAGCGTTTGGTGCTTTCTGACCTTCTCCACAATGTCCTCTTCGACATCCGTTTTACTCAAGTTCCCCTTGACCTCGATGGCCAGAAGTACTGATTCGACGGGGAAAATCAGTTCATCGGGAGTCTGGCCAAAAAGAATCGGATGCGAGGTGTTGGAAAGGACCAGCGCGTCCATCTGGGCGGAGACTTTTCCGTCTGCGTCTATGACTTCGCCGTTGGAGACCCTGGTAGACGGTGGCAACACCTGTCCAAGAACCTTGATTATCGAGTTCTCGTCGGCTGTACCCCTGGTCCCACTATGGGTAATGAGTCCAGCAATATCCTGTGATTCGGTACGCAGAATATTTGAAACAGCTTTCCAGTACCTCTGAACTGCGGGGGGAGCTGCCGCTTTCGGGGTTGTCATGGTAGGAAGTCTAGAACCCTGCCTTGTCGTATGCCCGCCTCCATGGCCCCCACGGTTTTGTTTTCAACTATCGGTCAGTTGCGGCGTGTTTCGCTCAGGTCACTTCTTTGCTTTCCAAACGCAGGTAGCGGTAGACGGTAGCCCCCGGCTGGCGCCAATGATCTTCCAGATGTCCGCAGGCCTTAGCCCTTGAGCTTTCAGATCGCGGGCACGGTTGACTTTGGCGTGGCTGGCGGTGACTTCCCGTCGCCCGCCCTTTCATCCGTGTTCGGAGGCCGCGGTCATGCCAGCCCTGGTCCGCTCGATTAGCTGATCGCGTTCGAGCTGGGCGATTGCGGAGATGACGGTGAGCATGGCGCGGCCCATCCGCCCCGCTGTGCTGATGCCTTCCGTGACGCTGCGGAAGTGCACGCCCTGGCGTTCCAGATCGTCGATGAGGGCCAGCAGGTGCGGGTGTTGCGTCCAGGGCGGTCTAGCTTCCAGGCCACGACCTCGTCACCCTTACGCAGGTGATCGAGCATCTTGTCCAGCTCAGATCGGCTGGCCTTCGACCCACTCACGCCATGATCAGTGAATATCCGATGACAGCCTGCCGCCTTCAACGCCGCGTGCTGCAGATCCGCGTTCTGATCACCGGTGCTACCCTGGCGTATCCAATGCTCCCCATGCAGACTCCCTCTTGCTCGTCATCAAAGGCAACTTTCCCTTTGTTGAGAAAGGCCCAGCTGAGACACATTGCTGAGACGATCGAGGATGTTTGGAATCGCGGGAAAAACGGGGACTTTCAAAACCGCACACACGATGCTGTTGCCGTCCTGATAACGGATCCATAGATGAGACAGAATGCTGCCGGACGTCCGTAACTTTTTCCTGTGATTCGCAGTAATAGATCTCGTCTGCACAACCACGGAACTCGGGGGAGCGTCTGCAGTCGACTCCTGAAACGACAAATGTGTCACCGGGCTCCCGCAGCATGGTGATCGTCCGGCTTTCTGCGCGCCCGGCGAAAGGAAGAGCGGCCCGCGGATCACCCGGGCCGCTCTTCCTTGTCTCAGTGCGTCAGCTGTCTCGGCTGGCGTCGCGCGCCTGCTTCCACAGTTCCGCCTGCTCGTCAGTCAGCCAGTAGTACACGACGTTTGGGCCTTCCGGGCGGGGTTCCATATTGGCTGCCCACTTGGCGGTGAGCGGCCACGTCTTCGTGTCGTACCTGGCGCGGATGGTGCGGCCGAGGTGGGTCCAAACCATCTTGACTTGGCTGCGAGGTCGTTCAGTTTGCTTGGCGAGCTCGTCGATGCTGAGCCGACGTTCGGGACGATCGACGAGGACGTCCAGGATCTCTCCGATGATCGAAGCGGTCTTCGATCGGTCGTTGGCGAACTGGATGAGCTTCTCGAGGGGCCAGAGCCGGCCGTTGGCTTGCGCCTCGGTGGGGACCAGGCTGCCGCGTTCCGCGAGATCCTGGCGTTCGGATAAGTCAGCGAGGAGCCGGTACACGTCCCCGACGTACTCATTCGGAACCGAGATGAGCGAGAAACCTTCGTTGTCATTCATGATGTGCTCCATACTTCTTGGGGATCATTAGGAGTGTAGTGAAACCATACCAAGTACTGTAGAGTACTGCAAGCACTACAACCACTACAAGCACTACCTCGTCCAGTAGCAGGGTGAGCAACCGACGGGGCATCCTGCCCCGTGAATCTGATCGGAGGATCGGGCTACCGACCCCTTGGGAAGGCGGGCCAGGGGGCAATTGGGGAGCTGATCTGTTTAGTGCCAAGGGCAAAACATCCTGAACATAGTTGTGAACATCAATGTCGAAGCTGTTGCTGAAAACATAAACTCTTGCTTGACAGCCCCCCTGAGGGGGCGTAGTGTTTCTGAAAACATAAACTCTTAGTACGAAATGGGGAATACAATGTTTGGAGATGGTCGATCGGTTCACCTGCTTGATATTGAAAACATGCTGGGCACGGGCGAGATCGAAGTGACAGCTATCAATGCATTCTTGGCCGCCTACAAGGGACAGGTGCCTATGACTAATCACGACTTGGTGATCGTTGGTGTTTCGAGCACCGAAGGGTTGCTGGCGATTGCCTTGTCCGACCTGCGGAACTGCCGGTCGCTCTACAAGCCTGGGAAGGACGGTGCGGACTTGGCCTTGCAAGAGGTACTTGACACCGAAGGACTCGAGTACCGCTTTTCCAAGGTCCATGTGGGGAGTGGAGATGGGGGCTTCGCAACCTCTATTTCCGCCCTTGCCGGACGTGGGGCAGAGGTAGTTGTTGTTGCCCGGTCGGAGTCCCTGGCTAAGCGGTTGCGCCTAGCTGCCCATCGAACAATTGAACTACGCACTGAAATCGCTGGATTGGACGCCGCCTGATGACCGCTCATGTTGCTGAACAACAGCTTATTAACCCCTCAGGGATTGCCCGCCTCGCCGGCGTGGCGCCATCCACAGTCAGCAACTGGCGAATTAGGGATAAGAGCTTCCCGCAACCGGTGAACGAGAACGCCGCCCGGCCACTATTTTCAGTTGCGAAGGTGACCGCGTGGCTGAAGTCCAAAAACATAGAGGTCGTAAATCGTCCTCAAGCCTTCGTCTTGGCGGACACCATTCGCGGCGCTGTTCCAGTGGACAGGTTTGTGGAAGTACTTCTGCCGCTCCTGTGCGCAGAACATTGGGTTCGGCGCTCCGGTACGAGCCTCATTCATATGGTCACAAACAGCAGCCGGAAAATGCATTCTCAAGGAGGGACTTTTGATGTTTCTCCAGTGATTACTGCTGCCGCTCAGGAACTCACCCGTAGCAGTCCACTCGTTAGTTCAGCCATTCGAGGATCACTGGAACTCGTCCGGCAGGCCTGGGGTGACACGCCTAAGTTGGAGCATGTCTGCGCGGTCATTGCCGACATTTCCGATCTGTCCCAAGCAGCTGAGGACATAATCGAGGCAACGGCAAGGAATGCCAAATCACCGCTGAACGTCCACTCCGCCCCCCGTGCCTTTGCGCGCTTCCTTGACGGCATCCTGCCACCAGGCGGAAGGTCCTTCGCTGACCTGGCCTGCGGATTTGGGCGTACTCTGCTGACTGCATCCGAAACCAGACCAGGTGCTCGGCTAGTCGGTAATGACGTCAACAAACCGGCTCTCGAAGCTGCAGCATGCCAGCTCTTCCTCCGGGATTTATCTGCGGACCTGGACATTGCTGACATTCTCCAATCAGAGGACGGTTCGTCCTACGACAGAGTGGTGCTCCATCCGCCCTTCGGGCTCCGGGTTTCGGAAACCCACGCACTAAGGCCATGGTTATTCGGCGCGCCACCGAAGGGTCAGGCTGACCTGCTCTGGCCTCAGGCCGCATTCGAGCAGCTCACCGAAGAAGGGTACGCGGCAGTTGTCCTGCCCACCGCTGCACTTACACGAGGCGGCAAAGCGCGCGAAGTCTGGGCCCGAATGATCGCCAGAGGAGCAATTGAAGCCGTTATTAGCCTTCCTGGAAACAGCCAGCTCAATACAGCGCTGCCTGTCTCGGTGTTGGTTCTCCGTGCACATTCTGAATCTCGTGGAGTCCTAATGATGCGCCTTCCCGATACCCGCGCATTCTCTAATAGGCACACAAACACCACCGAGGAACAGCAATGGGAAGCTTACGCATCGGCGATACAGATCCTGTCCACTTGGCGTGACGGGGGGAGCGGTACAACAAATATGTCGGTTGAGGTTCCTACGGAGAAACTCCTGGCGCCAGATGCCTTACCGACACCACAATCATGGCTTGCTGCACTTTCACCTCTATCCAAGGACCGAGCCGATCAAGTCGCGAAAAAAGTGCAAGAAGATATAGCGGCTTTGGAGAACACCATCCGCGCATGGGAGGCGCCACCTAGTCCGCAAGATCTTTCCCCGCAAGTAGACGCAGTACCCCTCCGGCCCGTTTCAGAACTCATGCTCTGCATTCCACGAGGCAGCTACACGAAGCCGAAAGATTCTGATGCTGCAGACTCGGCCACGACGCACAAGGTCTATACGCTCAGCTCTCTTCGTTCCGGCGAACCCGAAATGTTCCCCGTGCAGACAACACGAAGCACCAAACCGGTGATCGCGGAGCGTGGTGACGTGCTGGTCGCAAACGTGGGACGAAAAATCATCACACTTGTTTGCAGGGACGAAGGAGGGGCGGAGGTTGACCGTAATCTCGGGCTCGTCCGACCACCAAAAAATGCATGGGATGCAGATTTCGTGGCTCAGCAGCTTATGGCCGACCACAATCAGGCCATGCTGTCAGGGGCCACTGTCCAGCGCGTCGATATTCGCCAGCTGTTGGTTCCCGCACTCCCCATAGAGGAGCAAAGGGCCGCCAGCGAGATATTCCGACAGTTCACCCGATTCGCGGAAGAAGCGAAGGCAGCGGCGGAACGGGCTGATCAGTACATGTCGGCCGTGCGCAATGCATTGGCTAGCGGAAGTTTCACTATCGCTACGGCTCCTGACGGCGGCCGCGCTCAAGAGACGACCCAGGAGCAAGCACAGGTAGCGAGTGCTGAATGAGCAGGCCTTTCTCCACCTTCGTAGCTCAGGACAGCAACGGGCTAGGTCGTCACTGGGAATTGGATGCTTGTGACATGCTGTATGCGCGACTGCGACTCGTACGCGTTGCCGCCAACACTTCAAGCACCCAATTTGGTTGCTCATATATATCGGAGGATTTTTTGGTCAACGACCGTCAACGACCTGTTACATCTAGCGGAGGGCGTTCTTGATGACACGTCTTCCGAAAAAGGCCGCTGTCAAGGTCAAGTTGCTCGAACAGCGGCTGTGGGATGCCGCGGACGCCCTCCGGGGAAACCAAGAGCCCTCCGAGTACAAGCATGTCGTTCTCGGTCTCGTCTTCCTCAAGTACATCTCGGACCGTTTCGAGGAGCGTCGCCGCACGATTGAGGTGTCCTTGAGCGACCCGGACTCAGATGACTACATCCCAAACGAGGCTCGCCGCCAGATGTTCCTGGAAGACCGCGACGAGTACGCCAGCCACAACGTCTTCTGGGTGCCCGAGCTGGCACGCTGGGGATACCTGCAGGGCGTAGCCAAGCTGCCCGAAATCGGGCAGCAGATCGACCAGGCGATGGACTTGATCGAGAAGGAGAACCCCACCATCCGGGGCGTGCTGCCGCGTAACTACGGGCGCGAGGGACTCGACAAGGGTCGCCTCGGTCAGCTCGTCGACCTCATCGGCTCGATCGGATTCACCGAGAGCGACGACCACGGCGCTGACGACGTCCTGGGCCGCGTATACGAATACTTTCTCGGCCAGTTCGCGGGCAAAGAGTCCGGAAAGGACGCCGGTGCCTTTTACACGCCCCGGAGCGTGGTCAAGACCCTCGTAGAGATGCTCGAGCCGTTCCACGGCCGTGTGTACGACCCGGCTTGTGGTTCGGGCGGCATGTTCGTCCAGTCCGCGGAGTTCGTGAAGGCGCACGGAGGCAAACGGACTGATATCTCGGTCTACGGGCAGGAGTACACCGACACCACTTGGAAGCTCGCCAAGATGAACCTCGCGCTGCGGGGCATTGAGGCAGACCTCGGCGACCGCTCAGCCGACTCCTTCAGCCAAGACCTCCACCCCGACCTCCGGGCGGACTTCATCCTGGCCAACCCCCCGTTCAACGTCTCGAACTGGTGGAACGCCAAGCTCGCCGATGACCCCCGCTGGAAATACGGCACGCCACCCGAAGGCAACGCCAACTTCGCCTGGGTACAGCACTTCATCCACCACCTCAGCCCGAAGGGCACTGCCGGGTTCGTGCTCGCAAACGGATCCCTGTCCTCCAAGAGCGGCGGTGAGGGCGAGATCCGCCGGAAGCTGGTCGAGGCCAAGCTTGTCGACTGCGTCGTCGCCATGCCGGGCAAGCTCTTCTTCAACACCGGCATTCCAGTCAGCCTGTGGATTGTCTCGAAGGAGCGCCATGGCAACGGGCACCGCGAGCGTCAGGACGAAGTTCTCTTCATTGACGCCCGCAAGCTCGGTGATATGGAGACCCGTCGCCTGCGGGTCCTCGACGACGATCGCGACATCGCGAAAATCGCCGGCGCATACCACGCATGGCGCAACCATGACGGCGGCTACCAAGACGTGCCCGGCTTCGTGAAGGCCGTGAGCTTGGACGAGATCAAGCAGCACGACTTCGTCCTTACGCCCGGCCGCTACGTCGGAACTGAAGAAGCCCAGACCGACGCCGAACCGATCCACGACAAGATTGAACGGCTCACAAAGGAGCTGTACGCCGAGTTCGAACAGGGGAACGGGCTGGAAGATGAGATCCGAGCCGGGATGAAGGCCTTGGGTTTTGAGTGACATGCCTGTCCTAGACGACTATGTGAAGCTCGTTCGCGGAAAGACCTACAAGGGGGCCCTTGTTGGGGCGCCAGGTCCAGCTCTGCTTGGACTAGGCTCCATCGTTCCAGGTGGCGGCTTCAGGGGTGACTTCAAGACATATGGCGGCGAGTGCCCATCTGAGCTGATGCTGGAGCCCGGCGACCTGTTCGTCTCTCTCAAGGGAGCGACCAAGGACGGCGAGATGATCGGCTCAGTCGCTCGCCTCCCACAGTCCGTGCCTTCGGGCCGACTGACTCAGGACACGGTCCGACTTGTCTTTCGAGAGCGAGATCCGGCGTTCGAGCGTTATATCTACTGGCTGTTGCGGACGCCGGCCTACCGTTCCTATTGTGCCGGGCGGGCTACAGGAAGCGCAGTGGTTGCCCTTAGCCGGGCCGACTTCCTCTCATATCCTGTTCCTCCCCTAACTAGCGTGCGAGAACTCATAGTCGGAGTTCTCGAACGTCTGGAAGACAAGATCGAGTCGAACGAGCGTCTGATCCGCCTCATTCCTCAGCTGATCCGCGCCAAGGTCAATGCACTACTTGAAGTAGAGTCGGAACCTGTCCCAGCCTCCAGCCTGGCTAGGTTCGTTAACGGAGGTGCCTACACCAAAGGCGCAACGGGTGCTGGGCGTATGGTCGTTCGGATCGCTGACCTGAACTCCGGACCCGGGCCATCGACTGTCTATACCGACCTCGACGTTCCAGAAGACAAGACTGTTCGCCCAGGAGACATCCTAATGTCGTGGTCAGGTTCGCTCGGCGTTTATCGATGGGCCCGAGACGAGGCGATTGTCAATCAGCACATTTTCAAAGTGATCCCGCGTGGTTACCCTGCCTGGCTTGTCTTTGATCGTGTGGAAGCCGTGATCGAGATCTTCCAACGGATCGCGAAGGACAAGGCGACGACCATGGGGCATATCCAGCGCGGTCATTTGGACTCGACACTTGTTGACCTACCTTGCAGTCACGTCATTGGACAACTCGATGAGGATCTCAGACCGCTCTGGCAGCGCCTCCTGGTCGCGGAGCAGGAAGTGCTGAAGCTCGTGTCACTTCGGGATGTTCTCCTGCCCGAGTTACTCTCCGGGCATATCCGCTTGGCAGAATCCGAGCGGGAACTGGCGGAGGCCTTCGCATGACCGCCGTGAACGAATCAATGGTGGAGCTCGGGGCACTCCAGTACCTCCGGGAGCTGGGCTACGCCACTTCTTTCGGCCCGGACATCGCGCCCGGGACGACTGGGGCGGAACGTACGTCGTACCAGCAGGTGTACCTGTTCAATCGGCTCCGGGCTTCAGCTGTTCGGATCAATCCCGGCCTCGACGAGTCTCTGGTTGATGAGGCGATCAAGCGCCTTGACCGTGCAGAGTCTCAGAACCCGGTCGCGGAGAACTTCCGCGTCCACACGCTACTGACCGCGGGGGTTCCGGTTGAGCATCGCGGCTCTGATGGTGCCATCCGCACAACCCGCGTCCGCCTCATCGACTTCGATGACCCGGCGGGAAACGACTGGCTCGCCGTTAACCAGTTCACGATTATCGAGAACGGCAAGAACCGCCGTCCGGATGTGGTCGTGTTCCTCAACGGCATTCCGCTCGGCCTGCTGGAGCTGAAGAACCTCGCTGACGAGCATGCCACGCTTAAGGGGGCCTGGAACCAGGTCCAGACCTACCGTCATGACATCCCCTCGGTGTTCACACCGAACGCGGTGACGGTCATCAGCGATGGCCTCAGCGCCGCCATGTCGTCCTTCACAGGTAGTTTTGAGCACTATGCCCCCTGGAAGACGATTGACGGCCCTCAAGTCGTGGCGAGCTTGCCCGCGATCGAGGTGTTGGTCAAGGGAGTTTTCGGCCAGGGGCGTTTTCTCGACCTCCTGCGGAACTTCATTGTCTTCAGCGACGAGTCCCAAGGGCTGGTGAAACGTGTCGCAAAGTACCACCAGTACTGGGCTGTCAACGCAGCGGTCGAATCCACCATAGAGGCAGCCGGCCCGGATGGTGACCGCCGAGGTGGCGTCGTGTGGCATACCCAGGGCAGCGGCAAGTCGATTGAGATGCTGCTCTACGCGGCAAAGAGTATGCGCGATCCTCGGATGGGCAACCCGACCCTGGTGTTCATCACCGACCGCAACGATCTCGACGATCAGCTCTTCGGCGAGGTGTTCGCGCCGGCCGAGATTCTGCCGGAAAAGCCCGTCCAGGCCGACTCCAGAACGGATCTTCGCAGCCTGCTCCGCCGCGCATCGGGCGGCATCATCTTCACCACGCTCCAGAAGTTCGCCCCCGAAGCCGGCGGTGACGCCAACCCGGTACTGACCGACCGCCGAAACGTCGTCGTGGTCGCCGACGAGGCCCACCGCTCCCAGTACGGATTCCGCGAGTCACTCGACGATCGGACCGGACAGTTGAAGGCGGGACTCGCCAAGCACATGCGCGATGCCTTGCCCAACGCCACCTACCTTGGTTTCACCGGTACCCCGATCGAGTCGAACGACAAGTCGACCCGCGCGGTGTTCGGGAACGATATCGACGTCTACGACCTCACCCGTGCTGTCGAGGACGGCGCGACCGTACGGATTTTCTACGAGTCCCGGCTTGCGAAGGTGTCCCTCGACGCCGACGTGCATGCCGCGATCGACGAGCTCGCCGACGAAATCACTGAGACGGCCGAGGAAGACGAGGCCACGCGCGCCAAGTCCAAGTGGGCACGTTTAGAGGCTATCGTGGGCGCCAATGACCGTCTCGATCTGATCGCTGGCGATATCGTCGACCACTGGGAGAAGCGCCGCACCGAGCTGTTCGGCAAGGCCATGATCGTCGCGATGTCCCGGCGCATCGCCGTCGAGCTCTACGACAAGATCGTCAAGCTCAAGCCGGAGTGGCACAGCGACGACTCGACGACGGGCAAGATCAAGGTGATCATTACCGGCTCCGCCGCGGATCCGGCCGAATACCAGCGGCACATCTACGACAAGAAGACCCGAAAAGATCTGAAGCTGCGGGCCAAGGACCCGAACGACCCCCTCGAGATCGTCATCGTCCGCGACATGTGGCTCACCGGCTTCGACGCACCGGCGATGCACACCATGTACATCGACAAGCCGATGCAGGGCGCCGGCCTCATGCAGGCCATCGCCCGGGTCAACCGCACCTTCCGCGACAAGCCGGGCGGACTGATCGTCGACTACATCGGCGTTGCAAGCAACCTGCGCAAGGCACTGGCAGAGTACTCCCCAAGCGACCGGGACCAGGCAGGGGTACCGATCGAAGAGATCGTCTCCGCGATGCTAGAGAAGCACGACATCGTGCGCGGACTCCTCCACGCCTGCACCTACGACTCTTCACCGCTCCTGGATCCCGCCGCCCGTCTCGCACAGCACGCGCTTGTCCTCGACTTCGTGATGGCAGACCCGGACCGTATCGCCCGCTTCCTCGATCAGGTGCTCGCTTTGGCCAAAGCCTTCGCACTCTGCGGCGCCCGGGACGAGGCAGCTGCAATTCGCGATGACGTGCGCATGTTCACCGACGTCCGCGCAGCCATCCTGAAGATCCAGAACCCCGACTCGGGGCGGGCAGGCAGCGGTGCCGTTGAGATCGACACAGCAATCGGGCAGCTCGTCAACGAAGCCATCGCCGCCGACGAGGTCGTCGACATCTACAAGCTCGCGGGCATCGAAACACCCGAGCTGTCGATCCTCTCAGATGAGTTCCTCGACAGCCTAGCGGGCAAGGAAAAGCCCAACCTCCAGATGGGCCTCCTCCGTCGGCTGATCAACGACCAGATCCGCACCGTCCAGCGCACCAACATCGTCCAGGCGCGGAAGTTCTCCGAACGGCTCGACGAGGCAATCAACCGGTACACCAACCGCGCGCTGACAACGGCCGAAATCGTCGCCGAACTCGTAAAGCTTGCCAAGGACCTGCGCCACCAGAATGACCGGCACAACGGGCTTGGTCTCTCTGTGGCTGAGGCGGCTTTCTACGACGCCATAGTGCAGAACGACGTAGCTGTCCTGCAGATGGGCGACGACACCCTCAAGAAGATTGCCGTGGATCTCGTGTACGCCGTCCAGCAGAGTGCCACGATTGACTGGTCACTCAAGCACTCTGTCCGGGCGGCCATGCGTTCCAAGATCCGCCGGCTACTCGCGAAATACGACTACCCACCGGACCACGAGGAGAAGGCTATTGAGCTAGTACTCCAACAGGCTGAGCTCTTCGCCGGTAGTGCATCTAACTAAAACCAGGCAGGATCAAGCACTGCTTGCGCTGCACCAGAAAGCTCAGTGTCCGCTTCTCCCTGCCGGAGCCAGGTTTCTCTCCAGCGCAGCATCCGATCTGCCCGGGAGGAATGTATGCGTCGTTTCCCTCGTCCTGGGATGCCTGCAGAGCGGCTATCTCCGGAAGCGACAGGTACGTATAGTGATCGGTCTCACGCAGCTTGAGAAGTCGTTCCCGCATTGCTGGACCAGCGGCGAGCCAGAGAGCATCCCGCTCACGAAGCAGGTATTGCAACTCGATCCACCAGATCTTTACGAACCGGGTCCTGGGCCGCTGCTTAGCGGCACTTTCTGGTGGCAATCCAACCCCACGGTCCGTTCTGTGGATGATGCGCGTCAGTTCCTCAAATGGGTACAAGTAATTCGTGAGCTCACCACCAGCGTCATCCGAGAGACTGCATCCACCTTCCGCATGGCCGGGGCAGAGCGGAAACCAGATTAGGCGATTTCGTGGTTCGCCTGTATTCGCTCCTTGAGCAGCCCGATGTCTTGAGAAACAACAGCTTTTCGAGACGACCCTCCAGGCTTCGCTTTAGACCGGCAGCTTTGGTGGCAGTCCTGGATTCTCTGCGTCTCGTAAAGGTGTCTCACCACTATTTGTCTCGTTCGGAATGCATCTGGGACTTTTCGAGTCAGAATTGCCTAGTTGTAACTGAAATGAGCCGTCAATTCGTTTGACGCTTAGGGCACGGTCTGCCAGATGGTGTAGTCGGTTGCTTCCGTTCCCCATGGCCATTGACACGTGCTCGTTGGTTTTGGTGCTCGTTCTGGTAGGGGACCACCCGCTGGGTGAGGGGCCGGAGTGCAACTTGGGGGACCGGTTCGGTCAAAAAACTTCCGTTGGGAAACAAGGGACGAAGGAGTCCCGGCCGAGCGAAGTTATTGACCGAACCGGCGCGGTAGCGCCCTGGTTGCACGGAGGACCCGCCCAGCGATAATCGGGCTATCAGAATGACAAGCAACCGTGCGTCATCGCCAAACTGTGGCCAGCGGAAGCGTTCTGCCTGAACAGGGTGGAGCCAGGCACGCCCAGTGACGTACCAATGTGGGGCGGGTTCAAGAATCGTCACCGGCTTCGATATCTCCGGGCTCGAAGCTTATCCGGGCTGCGAGCAGTTAAGTACGGCGGAGCCAGACGGCTCGCTCCATTTCCAACCGACTCACCATTAACTCACCAGAATCAGCGGCAACGAGCGACTATTTGGCAGTTGTCATTACTTCCAAGAACCGCGAAATCTAGGGCTAAAACGCCCATATCTGGATAGTCTCCAGAAGCTAGAGCCTAAACAGGGGTTTCCAGTCGGGCCAAGCACAATAGAAACGAGGCACATGTTGAACGTCTAGGGCCTGCTGGCTTGATGATCGAGCCTCGCATTCGTAAACAACTCCGCTCTCGATTGCAGCTCTGATTGTCAGGGCATGCCGAGTCCGTGTTGTGGGTGGGCTTTGTTTTTGTCGGTGCTCCAGCCGGCGACGATGCCGGAGCCGACCATTTGGTCGCTGAGGCGTGCGAGGTGGTAGTTGGGGTCGGCTTCGAGGGCGAGTTGGAGGAATTGGTGGGCTTTGCTGCCTCTGCCTTCCCACCAGTTGATGTAGCCGATGGCGGTGAGGATGGGGGCGGCATGTTGTTGGCTGGTTCGGGTGTAGGCGTGGATGAGGAGTTGTTGGGCCCATTCGATGCGTGACCAGTGGGGTGTTCCGTTGGTTTGGGCGAAGAGGATTCTGTCAATGGGTTCGTCCAGGCCTGGGATGTCGGCGATGAGGCGGTCGCGGATGGCGGCGTAGTGGAAGTTGGCGATCAGGGCGATGGTGTCTTCTTCGCTGGGGTAGGTTGTGGCGTCGAGCATTTCTGACCAGAGTTTGCGGCCTTGACTGATCGCGGTGTCGGCATTGAGTTTGCGGATGGCGTTGATGTGTTCGTTGACGCCGTCGGCGTTGGCTGCCTGCTTGGTCGGTGCGGGCAGGGTGATGCGGTCGGTGGGTGCGATGGCGCTGCCGCGGTAGATGTATTCGGCGTTGAGAGCACTGGTTTGGGTAGCGGTCAGCGGGATCGGCGGGAGCTCAGCGGAGCCGCCGTCGTACTGAGTGAAGGTGTCGTTGCCGACGAGAAGTCCGTCTTTGATGGTGAGGCCGCGTTCAGCTATGACGCCGGTGAGTGCGGCGATGGTGCGGGCCTGGGGTTTTGGCTGGCCGGGGTTCCATGGTGTTGCGGTGTAGACGGCGAAGAGGATGCTGGTGGCGTGTTCGTCTTTGGCTAGGTAGTGGGCGACGGTTTGGGCGTACGGGAGCCGCTCGCGCTCGGTTTTGGGCAGGTCGATGCGGAGCGTGGCTCCGATGCGTTGGTTCTGGTTGAGGGTGATGCAGACCAGGCTTTCGCGGGGCCAGAAGCCGAGGGTGTGGCCTATGAAGGCGAGCACGTCGGCGGGGGATTTGATGGTCAGCGGTTCCATTTTCGGTTCTCTCCTCTTTGGTACTCGTGAACTGTGGCCGTTGATTCTGGGCGTCGTTCTGGTAGAGGATCAACCGCTGGGTTGAGGGCCTGAAGTGCAACTTGGGGGACCGGGCACGGTTCCAAAGTTTGTGAGGAAGGAAGCGACGGAGGAGCGCCGAACAAAGTTTGTGATGAGTGTCCGGCGCGGTAGCGCCCTGGTTGCGCGGAGGGCCCGCCCAGCGATGATGCGGGTATCAGAATGACAAGCAGCGATAATTTCGCTGGTTCATAGCTATGTGTTGCCCAGACTGCATGACGGGAGGTTCAAATCGGGACAAGAATTGTCCGGCGATCGGAAATCCGTCTAATCAGACTCCGAATCCGACGTTTTCGTTGTTGATGCCAGATGCGCAGATGCGGGGCACCCGACGATGGGGATGCCTTAGCGTAAGTCTTCGCCAACAGGCATCAGTGTGAGCGTGACGGCGATCCCGACGAACTGCGGCATGAAAAGTGAGGAAGGAACCTGGCTGACCTGTGACTACCACCGAGGACGGCGGATCCGAACGGTGCTGAGGGCGTTCCAGGAAGCCTCTGGCGGGTTGGAGCACGGAATCCTTGCCCGTCTGGCAGGACGACGGATCAATCAAGCGACGAAGAGTCAGCCTAACGTGCCCTACAGCGACGGCGAATGGCGACGGCTGGAGACTGCATGCATCGAGTGGATCGCCGCATCCCACCAGGCACACCGGGCAAGCTTGGCGGCGGCCTCTCGCGGAACCGATCCTTTAGTCAGCGGAGTCACAGCAGACAACCTGGCGTGGCATTGGCTTCATTCCGGGCCTATCGCTGCCCGGACGGCCACCGGGCAACTCGACGCGGAGCAAAGCGGTGTCGACCCCGCGCAGATCGCGCAGCCTCAGGGCGCGCTGTTCCCGGACACGGACACGGCGTTGGCCTATCTCACCCTCTTCGGGATGCGCACCGGGATCGTGCCTGACGGCATCGACGGCCTCAAACTCGAGAACATCACCCGCACGTCGAGAAGCACGATTCTGCTCCCCTACCGCAAGGGACGCACCGGGAACGAGGCGCTCAACCTGCCCCGGGATCGATGCCGTGCGGCTGCTGGACCGGTGGCTGGAACACCCGGCGCCCTTAGGCAAGCACGCGGGGGACCTATCCGGACACCTGTGGCTTCACCTCGGCCCTGACCGCGGCGGCCAGAGGACCCGCCGGACCAAGATCTACGCCGCCCCGCGCGAACAGGCCCGACGCCGACGATGGATTGCATCATCCGGTCTGCTTGGCGACCACGGAGAGCCGCTCCCGCTCCACGGCGGGCGGATCCGGGCTACCTACCATTAGCGGCGTGACCGTAGCGCGTGGACCGGGCGCGCAACGATCGACCCCAACCACAGTGCCAGAGTCGAAGGCGACCACTATCTCAGTTCCCACACTCCCGCCCAACTGGACGCCCTAGACGGCATCATCGAACAGGCGCACGCAGACATCCGCCGCATGTCCGGCCCACCGGTCATCACCGGCGCCGAGGATACTGCGACCTTCGCCACGGCGTTCCCTGATCTGGTCGGCCAAGCGGGCCTGGACACGGAAGTCATCCACGCACTCCTCTCCGGTGAGCAGGACGTTTTCGTCGCCGCCTGCGCGAGTCCCCTGGACAGCCCGCTCGCACCCGCAGGCACCCTATGTCCGGCCCGCCCATGGGTGTGCCTGCTATATCCGCGCGCGGCATTCGCGCCACGCCACCTGCCCAACCTGCTCCGGCTCAAGGAATACTTCACCCGGCGGGCCACGCATATGACCGCCGCCCAATTCCTGCAGGTCTTCGGCCCCCCATTCCATCCGGCTGGATGAGGACATATCCTGCCCCGCTTCGGCAACGCTGCCATCGACGCAGCTGCCAGCCAGGTCGCCGAGCCTGACCCGTTCCTGCCCTTGCATCCTGAGGAATCCCCATGACCACCAGTCCTGTCGCCGTCCCTGGCCCGGCCCGGCGGCATTCGTTCCACGCGATGCCGGTGATCGAGACCGCGGGCCTGCGACGCGAGCCCGGTAGCCCCCGACCCGTCTTCGACGAGGACATCTGGGATCTCACCGGCCTGGCCGACGCATGGGTACGCACCGCAAGATCCTGGACTTCACGACGATCAAGAACCCGCGATGGCGGCAGGTGGCCCGCGAGTACCTGATGGCCCGTCTGGCTCCCCTGCACCCGGACGTGGCCACCCTCCCGCAGGCGTTCCGTGCACCGATGAACCCGAGCTCGCTCTGGAATGAACTCAAACGCCTCACGCTGTGGTTCAATCACCTCACCGCGGCCGGTGTGTCGACGCTGGAGCAGGTCCGCCAGCACCACTGCGACGAGTACCTGGCCGTATCGCGAAGCATCACAGACCCTGACCGGCTGCTCTCGCCTGCCACCACGGCATCGATGGCGCGCGCTCCGCAGTTCCTCGCCCTTTATACCGAGATCCTTACCAATCGCTACCGGCCCGGTTTCACCCCATGGTCCGGTCACAGCTCGGACGAGGTCGCCGGGTATGTGCGCGGCGGCGAAAACCGCGTACCGCCGGTCCCTGACACGTTGCTGCGGCCTCTGCTGGCCGGCTGCCTCTATTTGGTGGAAAGGATCGCTCCGCTGCTGGCGGAGGAAGCAGCTCGGGGCAAGGCAGCCGACCAGCGCGACGCCGCCTCGCGACGAGGCCTGCCCGTCGTGGAGATCAGCCGTCTGCGCGCAGCCATCGAGCAGCACCGCGAGGCCGGAATCCCCGCCCCGCGGACCCCCACTGCTACCGTCACCCGGAGACCCCAGTATGGATGGGATCCGCGCGATCCGCTCCTGCACCTGGGCTGGACCCGTTCGTCGTCGGGAACGCAGGAGCGATGGGCCATCGCCGGGACCTGGAGTCGCTCCGCCCCGAACTGGAACGCTGGGTCAGACAGTGCGGCCTGCAACACCCCTGGTGCCGCAATGCAGTGCTCGTTCCCCGGCACCGTGACGGCGAACAAGTGCCCTGGACGACTCCGATGGCCCGGCACCAACTCGACTCAATAATCTACGCCGTCACCTCGGCCACCTACATCCTCACTTCAGCGCTGTCCGGCATGCGCGCCTCGGAGCTGGCCGAACTGACCAGCGGATGCCGACGGAAAGTAGAAAGAGCCGGCGGCCGGACTCGGTACCGCAGTTGTAGGCTCCGAATATGGCGGAAACCAAAGGCCGCAAGCGGCTGGAACCACGAATGACGCGTGGCAGCTTGAGATTCATTTTCGGGGCAGTGCTGGTCCAAATCACCTTCAGCGCCATCCTCATGCTGCTGAATCTGGGCATCGTGTCGGGCAGGGAGTGGGAGCCCGTAGGCTTTTTCATCGCGGCTGCGCTCTTCGCAGTCAATGTGATCTTCTTCGGCCACCTGCTCCGCGTTCGCCGCAACGACACACCGTTCTGGAACGAAGAAGAAGCCCGCAGGAAGATTGGGACCGCAGGGGACGGCAATTTTAACCTCTGCAGACAGCTTCGGAAAATGCCGGCTCGTCCTTAATTGCCATGAGACATGAAATCGCGCCGCCCCAGCGCTCGATGTCGACTTACCGCTGGCGTCGAATGACACGACCCTGGGTGGACACGTCTCATGCTCAAACTATCGGGCGTATCCGAGATGTGAACCGCAGCGGTAAATGTCGCAGTTTCCGCGTCGGTTAGTGTCCGATGAGCAGCGCTTCTTGGGCGGCGTCGACGACCTCAGTAGCGAGCTTTCTGGATGAGTTCTTGGGGTCATAGGGGAGTGGCCAAGATGACACGCCCCACTTACTGGCTTCACCTCCCACTGCTCGCAGCATTCCAGTCGGCCTCTCACAGGCTCTCTGGCGGGGGTGTTCGTGACGGTAGGGCAGTCCAAGGAAAAAGCTCGGTGAGCCTCTAGACAACTGAGGCATACATCACGTATGGTATGAGCAATCTATGAAAGTCCTTGTAAACGTTTCCAAATTTGCCTTGTTGTAAACGTTTCCAACTTCCAGACAGCACATATTCGACTCAAAGAAGTAGGCGTATTTCTGCCCAGCAGTGGAAACGTTTACAAGTCGATTTACACTTCAATCTCAACGGAGAGAAGCATGCAGGAAAAGCCAAACCTCCATCAGGTCGCACGTCTGGCGGGAGTATCCATCGCCTCCGCTTCAAGGGCGCTTACCGGTCAGTCAGCTAGTGCTGAAACGGTACGGAAAGTGCGCTCTGCGGCCAAGCAATTAGGCTATGTGCCGGACGCGACGGCGAGGACTCTACGCTTGGGCGGAACCCGTCAAGTTGTGTTCGCAGTAGATGACATCGGTAACCCTAATTACGTAGCCATGCTGAGGGCGATTGAGCATGAGCTGGGCCATCGAGGCATTAGGCTCAGTGTCTCATCCACGGGCCGCGAGATGAAACAAACGCTCGACCTCGTACGAAGTCTGAACGTTGGCGTGGCCGATGGCCTGATCATTTCGCCAATTCGGGTTACCCCGCAACTTCGGCGCGCTCTTGAAGAGTGCGTCGTGCCAGTGGTTGTCATCGGATCGCTGGATAAAGAGGTGGCCATCGACCGGGTACGCGTGAACTCCACCAAAGCCGTGGAAATGGCCGTCGCTCACCTTGTTGAGACGGGCCGCCGGCATATCGCCTTCATTAACGGCCCGCTCGATACCAACCCGGGCGCTGCACGGCAGCTCGGATTCGAGACGGCAGCGTCCCATCACGCGCTGTCGTATTCATCCGGGCACATGATCTGTGCCGACGACTTCACGGCAGCAGCTGGCCTGGCGGCGGGCAACAAGCTCATCAAGAACCTCAAGGGAGCAGGGGAGCCCATCGATGCCATCGTGGCAGCAAACGACCTCATCGGCGTCGGGGCCATCAGTGCATGCGTGGGGGCAGGACTGCAAGTACCCACCGACGTCGCAGTAACCGGCATCGACGACACCGAGATAGCTGCCGTATTCAACCCCCCACTGACGAGCGTGTCACTGAGAGCGGCCAAGCGCGGCCGGCAGGCAGCACAACTGCTGCTGAAGAGATTTGAGGAGCCCTTCCGTGACCCTGAACTGCTGACCGTTGATCCCGTTCTCAAGGTCCGCGCATCCACCCTCCCACCCCAGCCGGAAGGAACCTACTAATGCCGCTGGAATTGAAAGCACGCAGTGAAGCGACAGTGCCTAAGCCAACAGCGCGATCGCGAAAGCAGTCCGCACTCGCCAGGCGTCAGCGCAATGAGGCCGTCGTTTTGGCCGTACCGGCGCTTATTCCGGTCATCATTCTCAGCGTAGTGCCGCTGCTGATCGGGGTATCACTGGCATTCACCGACTCCCAGCTGATCAGCGAATCCGCACCAGGATTCGTCGGCGTCGACAACTTCGCACGGTTGCTGCGAAACGGTGCCTTTTGGAACGCTTTCGGTATCGGAGCCATCTGGTCGGTCTCTGTGACGGCGCTCCAACTGGTCTGTGGACTCGCCTTGGCGCTGCTGCTAAACACAGATCTGAGGTTCCGCGGAGTCACACGGTTGCTGGCCATCATTCCTTGGGCCATGCCGCCGGTGGTCGTCGCAATCATGTGGCAGATGATCTACTCGCCCACAAACGGCCCGCTCAATTGGTTCATCACAAGCCTTGGCGGACCGCGCATCAACTGGTTGGGGGACTTCTCACTCGCGCTACCGGCCGTGATTCTGGTGGGCGTGTGGGCCGGGATGCCGCAGAACACGATCAGCTACCTTGCCGGTCTGCAGCAGGTACCGGTCGAATTGCTGGAGGCGGCGCGCGTCGATGGAGCCGGGGCCTGGTCTCGGTTCGTTCACGTGACACTTCCGGCACTCAAGCCGACCATCATCTCAATCGTTTCGCTGAGCTTCATCTGGAACTTCAACTCATTCGGAATCATCTACGTGCTAACCGCAGGCGGCCCTGGCGGCAAAACACTGCTGCCGATGCTGTTCGTCTACATCGAAGCTTTCAGGAACGGCAACACGGGCATGGCCGCTGCCATGACCGACGTCATAGTGGTCTTCCTGGTCATCGTGCTCTCGGCCTTCCTGCTCCGCAACTTTCGGAAAGGGGTCCAGGCGTGAGGAACCAACCAGTTCTTATACGAACCCTTCAGTACGTCTTTCTTGCGGGCTTCCTGCTCTTTCTCGGGTTCCCCTTCCTTTGGCTAATCTCAACAGCATTCAAGTCACCGGCTGAGCTGAACTCGCTCGCTGTTAATTTGGTACCGCTGCAGCCGACCCTGGACAACTTCACCGCGGCGTTCGAGGCACAGGGGCTGGTGCGGGCAGCGTGGAACAGTGTTTTTGTATCTGTAGTGACGACGGTGATCGTCGTTATCATCTCTGTTCCCGGCGCCTACGTGCTGGCGCGCTACCGCGGCAAGATCAGGGCTATGGGATCGGGCTGGGTTCTGGTGAGCCAGATCGTCCCGGTCGCGCTCTTCATACTGCCTCTCTTCTTCATCCTCCGGATGGTCGGGCTTGTCGACTCACTGGGCGGTGTCATTGCCGTCTACGTCGTCTACACCCTGCCCTTCTCGCTGTGGATGCTGCAGGGCTACGTGGCGGCAATCCCTGTCGACGTCGAAGAGGCCGGAGCTACCGACGGTGCCACGAAACTGCAGGTACTAACCCGCATCGTTTTCCCGCTCCTGCAGCCCGGGCTTATCGCGACGGCGATCTTCACCTTCGTTGCCGCCTACAACGAGTTCTTCTTCGCTCTTGTTCTGCTGCAATCACCTGAAAACTTCACGCTCTCGGTCTCGTTGAGCACCTTCTCGAACGGGGAGGGCCTTTCCGAGATTGGTCCGCTCGCCGCCGGAGCGCTCATAGCGTCCATCCCAAGCGTGATTTTCTTCGCCATTCTCCAGCGTCGATTGACCGGAGGGCTCCTCGCAGGGGCCGTCAAGGGTTGACGCCGGGCCCTGCCGACAGGCCAACGCAACACCTCAACACACCACCGCACTAACCCAAACCGAAAGGAATGAAGTGATGAAGCTTCGCCACACGATGGTAGCGACCACGGTCGCCCTGCTCGCACTGAGCGGGTGCTCAAGCCCCTCAACCTCGAGTGAGGGCGGGAAAACGACCCTCACTTACCAGTACTTCAACAACCAGCCTGCCGCCATCGCAGCAACCAAAGCCTTGGTTGACGACTGGAACAAGGCCAACCCTGACGTCCAGGTAAACCTTGTTCAGGCACCGGCAGACAACCTCCAGGACAAGCTCACAACACAGTTCTCGGGTGGGGTCGCCCCCGACATCATCCAAACCATCTCACCAAGCGATATCCTGCCGTTCGCCGGCAACCTGGCTGACTTGAGCAAACTTCTCCCAGCGGAGACCGTCAACGACATCGACGCCGGAGCCAAGGATGCCCTAACCGTCGACGGCAAACTGATCGCCACTCCAACCGAACAGCAGACCTACGTAGTGTTCGCCAACAAGAAGCTGCTCGAACAGGACGGCGTGCAGATGCCGACCGGCGACACGATGACGTGGGACACCTTCCAGAAGCTTGCCAAGGACACCACCAAAGGCGGCGTCCACGGCCTGACCTGGGGTCTTAAGAGCCCGACCTCGGCGTTCGCCTACCTCGGCACGGGTTTCGGCGCGAAGTACTTCACCGGTGAGGGTAACGACGCGAAAGCAGTCTTCGGCGACGACGAACTGCAAGTGCCCGAGCGCGTTCAGTCGATGATCAAGAGCGGATACGTCGACCCAACCGGAGTAACTCAATCGAGCTCGGATGTGCTTGCCACGTTTTACGGCGGAAAGGCCGCTATGACAGTAGCTGGCTCCTACCAGATTGCGAACATCGATTCTGAGGTGCCCGCCGGCTTCGAATGGACGGTGCTCCCGGCGCTCGAGGGCAGCCAGAGCGCCTCGCAGCTGGCCGCGCCGATCACCCTGTCAGTGAATGCGAAGTCGAAGAACGTGAAGGGCGCAGCCGAGTTTGTGAACTTCTACATGAAGGCCGACAACCTCGCGAAGATCAACCTCGCCGACGGGCAAGTTCCGCCAACCAAATCGGGGCTGGACGCGCTCTCCAAGCTGACCAACGGCAAGAACGGCTGGGCCCAGATCATCGCTTCGGGCAAGAACCTGGTCAATCCATCCTTCAACAGCCTCAAAAAGTACAACAGCTGGAAGACGACTATTGCCACTCCGGGCTACCAGCAGTACCTGGCCGGGCAGATCTCGTCGGACCAGCTCAGCAAGCAAATGGTCGACGGCTGGACCGGAATCAACCACTAGCGGCGAACAGCCGAGGGCACACAACGAAAAGGAACCCACATGAACTGGATTCGTGAACGAACGGCGGCCGTCCTGGCGGGCTCGGCCATCGGAGACGCCATCGCAGGCGCAGCAGAAGGCTTCAGCCCCGAGGCCATCAACGAACGGTACAACGGCCCCATCACAGGGATCGTCCCCCCTTACTACGGCGACAACTGGAAAACCGCGCGCCCCGTCAGTCCGTACCACAAAGGTGACGGCCACATCACCGACGACACCCTTATGACCCAGGCCCTCATCCAGGTCTACGACAAGCACCGCGACCACCTGGACGCTTTCGCCATAGCCGAAACACTTGTCCCGCTGCTCCAAACAGAAATGCGGTGGATCCCGGAACTGGAACGCCAGTCCATCCTGCTGCAGCGTGTCTTCCTCGCAGAAAAGTGGCTTGTGACCCGGCTCCAATACGGCCACGTTGATCCGCGGGAAGCAGGCGTGGGCAACGTCGTCAACTGCGGCGCTGCCATGTACATGGCTCCCGTGGGCATCGTTAATGCCGGCAATCCCCGCAGGGCCTACATGGAAGCCATCGACATCGCCGGAGCACACCAGTCCAGCTACGGACGCGAAGCAGCCGGTATATTCGCCGCAGCCGTGGCAGCCGCAGTAGCACCCGGGGCCACAGTTGGCTCTGTCATTGACGCAGCCCTTCGCTACGCCCACGACGGCTCCAAGGCCGCGATCGAAGCGGTCGTGGAGGCAGCAACGTGCATTCCAGATGATGCAACAGACCAAGAGATCGGCGTGATCCTGCGGGACGCAATCCGGCCCTTCGACACCGTTGGCGACAAGTACCGCGAACCCAACATGGACGCACGCCTGCCGTCCCGTACCAAGGCAATCGAGGAGCTCCCGGTAGCACTCGGCCTGCTTGTGGCCTACAACGGCGACTTCCGGAAGACCATCCTGGGGGCCGCGAATTACGGCCGTGATTCCGATTCAATCGCCAGCATGGTCGGTTCCCTCGCTGGAGGCATTGGCGGCATGGCAGCAGTAGCGACCGACTGGCTCGATTCCATCGCAGAAGCCAGCCGTGTGGATTTCGATGCCTATGCAAATCAACTTGCCGACATCGCTGCGGAAATCTTCCAGAAGGACCTGGAACGGGCGCACTATGACGCAGCAGTCATCCAGGCCCTTGACTTGGAACAGCCAGAACGCGCCCAGAGCGTCGACGTGGCGCAGGCAGCGTTCAACGGGGTGGCCTGATGCTTCGCCTGAGCTGGACCCAGCCTGAAGACCTTCTGCCGCACGCCCTGGCTGCCGCAGAACAGGACGGCCGTGACGTCGCAGACATCAGACTGCAATGGGAAGGTGCAGGGGGAGAACCCCACGCGGCTGTTTCCGGCGCGACGCCGCACCCGGCACCGCCAGCACTGCGACGCCTTGCCCGTCGGTTGCTTACCGAGCTAGACGAGCGGCCCGACCCGGCCACACTGGTGGCCGCAGAACCTGACGTGCTTGAAGACATCCTCGCAGCGGGCCCGGGCACGGCCTTCGGCGCAGACGCAGGCGTACGTGCCGGAGACCTGAAAGACCGGGTACTTGGTGGGTGGCTGGGCCGGGCCTCGGGGTGCCTCCTGGGCAAGCCGGTTGAAAAAGTCTCCCTGGCAGGGATCCGGGCGATCGGCCAATCGACCGGGAACTGGCCCCTGAAGTCGTATTTCACTGGGGTCGGGATGGACGCCGCGACGGCGACGCGCTACCCCTGGAACCGCCGCAGTGGGAAGAACAGCCTCGTGGAAAATATCGATGGGATGCCGGAGGACGATGATCTGAACTTCGCACTGATCGCACTCGGCCTTCTGGAGTCGGCAGGTCATTCCTTCACGGTCGATAACGTGGCCCAGTCCTGGCTGGATAATCTGCCTGGCGGCCGGGTTTTCACCGCTGAACGGATTGTCTACCGAAACCTATTGGACGGTATAGAGCCCGAAATCGCCGGTCGGCACCAGAACCCGTTCCGGGATTGGATCGGGGCTCAGATCCGCACCGATGTGTACGGGTGGGCAAACCCGGGAGACCCCGTCGCCGCGGCACGGCTGGCTTGGGTGGACGCCCGGTTAAGCCACGGCCGCTCCGGACTCTATGGGGCGATGTTTACTGCCGGGGCATGCGCAGCAGCTGTTGCAGGGGCGACCGTGCAGGAGGCTGTTGAAGCCGGCCTCTCCGTCGTGCCGGCCGGAAGTCGATACGCTTCCGCCATCAGACGAGGAGTTCAGTTGGGCGACGCTGATCTTAGCGACGAGGCCGCCGTCGATGCTCTGCACGCCGAGTTCGGGCACCTGCACTGGGTACATGCAGTGAATAATTCTGCCCTGCTCGCATTTGCCCTCACCCGGGGCAAGGGCGACTTCGAACGAACCATCACTCTTGCCGTGTCAGGGGGATGGGACACCGATTCCGTGGGCGCCACCGCGGGCTCAATCGCCGGTGCTGTCACCGGTGCCGCCGGTCTGCCTGCACAGTGGATAGACCCCTTGGACAACAGGCTGGCGACCTCCGTTCCTGGTTTCTCCGGTGTGAAATTCAGTGACCTCGCTGCGCGGACCCTGGTGGTGGCTGCTGTATGAGCACGGTCGTCCTCGGCAGCGCCAACCGCGACCTCGTGTATCGAGTTGAACGCATCCCTTCCCCCGGTGAAACGGTCCTCGCCGCGAGCGTGAGCGTCGTCGCAGGCGGTAAAGGCAACAATCAGGCCATTGCGGCGGCGCGCTCCGGAGCGGAAGTGACCTTTATCGTTGCCCTGGGTACCGATGAGCCCGGGGACCGTCTGGCTGCCGAGGCCGCAGCCGCCGGCGTGACCTTACAGGCACGTCGCGTCACCGAACCTACCGGAACCGCAATAATCACCGTGGACGACAACGGGGAGAACGCCATCGTCGTAAACCCCGGAGCAAACCGTCTCCTGGAAATGCTCAATGTCGGTGAAAACGCCGCCATTGCCGGTGCCCACGTCCTGGTTCTGCAGCTGGAGACCCCCATGTCAGCAGTCATCGGCGCAGCCAACGCCGCCCGGGCGGCGTCCACGACCGTCGTGCTCAACGCCTCACCCATCCAGCCGCTTCCCGCCGGACTTCTGGCCAGCATTGATGTCCTCATCGTCAATGAGCACGAGGCCAGGCACCTCGCAGCACAAACCCGCAGCAATCAGACCCAAAACGAGGACGAGAACGCGCTTGCCTCGGCGCTCAGCGAACTGGGCCCGGCCGTCATCCTTACCCTCGGCCCGCGAGGCGCGATCGTCTGTGTGCCAGGTGAACTACCGGTACTCGTCCCAGGTCGTCGCGTTGCCGCTGTCGACACAACGGGCGCAGGTGACACTTTTTGCGGTGCGCTGGCCGCAAAACTGGACCAGGAAACCCGTGGAACGCTTGACCTTGGCGCCCTGATCCGTGCTGCCGAATTTGCCACCACAGCGGCAGCAATCTCGGTCCAGAGGCACGGCGCCGTCCCGTCCATTCCCACCTTGGAGGAGATTCGCCATTTCCATTCAATCAACTAAGTCGGGCTTTGACCCGGACGAAGAGAACACCAACGAGTTCAACCCGCTCGTGCCACGCGCCATCGACAAGCCGACCGCTTTGCCACCCGGGGGGATCATCGATCCCTCGATTGGTGACATCGCCAAAATCTTCGCCGCACCCGATGACCCTGCCGATTGGCCAGGATGGCGTGAAGACCTGTCGGCATGGCGAAGGGAAGCCAAAGCCCGGCTTGCCTACAGCGGTGACGCCTACGACGACAAAGCAACCAGTTGGGCCAGCGCCGCCTATGCCGTAGCGCAGGTTTGGTTGTGGGACGAACGTTTGTTCGACCACGAACGGCAAGAGTTCACCGTGGATGCCTTCCTCGAATCCATTGCTGATCAGGGCGGGCTCGACGGTATTGTGCTCTGGCACGCCTACCCGGTCATCGGTATCGATGATCGCAACCAGTTCGATTATTACCGCGACGTTCCTGGCCTGGAAGGGGTCATCGACCGCCTGCACGCCCGGGGCCTTCGAGTGTTCGTCGACTACAACCCTTGGGATATCGGAACCCGCCGGGCCCTGCGAAGCGATGCAGATGAACTGGCATCCCTCGTATCCGAACTCAGCATTGACGGCGTGTTCCTGGACACCATGAAAGAAGGAGATGCACCCCTCATCCGCGCCCTCCGCGTAGCCACGCCCCCGCAGGTCCTGGAAGGCGAGTCGCGCGTCCCGAACCAGCGCATCGAAGACCACCAGCTCAGCTGGGCGCAATGGTTTGCTGACTCCGAGGCGCCGGGCGTGATGCGCGCCCACTGGTACGAACGTCGTCACATGATGCACTCAACGCGGCGCTGGAACCGCGACCACAGCTCCGAGCTCCAATCTGCCTGGATGAATGGCACAGGCATGCTCGTCTGGGACACCGTGTTCGGGGTCTGGGTTGGCTGGAACGAACGTGACAAAGCAACGCTTCGGCGGATGCTCCGGGTGCAGCGGCAGTTTTCCGACCTCCTGATCCACGGCGACTGGTCACCGCTGGAGGGCGCAACCGCCGCGGCGATCGAGGCAGGTATATACGTTTCCCGCTGGTCACACGCCGGCGCAACGCTGTGGACGATCGTGAACCGCAGCGAAATTGATTGGACGGGGGACCCGTTCGCAAATGTCCCCGTAGCCGGAACGCGGCGCTTTGATATCACCACAGGAGCTGCAGACATACGATCGGTGACAGTGCCGGCGCGTGGAGTCACAGGCGTCCTTCAGCTTGAACCCGGCACACCTGAACTATCCGGCCTCGCGGCGTTGATGGCGGCGGCCGCCGCCGATCCCGGTTCAGCAGACACCCGCTTCCCGCGCCGTCAAGCAGTTCGCATCGCCCACCAGCCTGGCAAAGTAACGACCCTCCCGGCAGCCGCCATTGTCCTCGAACCCGGCGCCCGGACGCTGGAAGTAACCTTCCGCCGCCGCGAAACCGGCTTCTACCAAGGAGCCCCGTACGTCGAGGAGTGGAAGCCACTTCCGCCGCGCCTGCACGACCAGCGCAGCGAGCAACTGAGTATCGCGATCGACAGACCTGTGGCCGTGGCACTGCGGGAAGTGTCAGTTGCGGACTTCCGTAACTTCCTCACACGGACCGGTTATCGACCCAGCGTCGACAACCGATTCCTATCAGGTACAGAAGGCGCACCGAACGACGCCCCAGTCACCGGCATCTCCCTAGCCGATGCCCGCGCCTACGCCGCATGGGCCGGCGCGCGCCTCCCCACCGAATTTGAATGGCAGCTCGCCGCCGAACAACCGGGATTCGAACGCAGCACCCCTGCGGTCTGGAACTGGACTGAAAGCGAACACAGCGACGGCGTCACCCGCTTCGTCATGCTCAAGGGCGGAAGCGACCATCGCACCACAGGCTCCGACTGGTACACCGACGGAGGCGTTCAGGACCCCTCGTTCAGCCTGAAATTCCTGCTGCCCGGCCTCGGCATCGAACGCTCATCCAGCATCGGCTTCAGACTCGCATGGGATGCTTAGGACTGCGTGGACTTATTAGTGACAGCGGGTAGTACCCCGCGTCTCGCCTGGGCGGTATCGGGGGCCCGTCACCCGCAGTGAGGCCGGTCTGGCTGGATCCGGTCGGAGCCCTGGTCGTCTCCACTGTGATCGCCGTCGCCGCCGTGAAGCTGATAATCAAGGCCATCGCCGCCCTGCGTGGTGCAGACCTCGACTTCGACGTGGTGACCCAATTCGCCAGAACTCATTTCACAGCCCTTCAATTCACAGGTGTCGCTCCGAATTGAAACGAGAAAGGTGAGCCAGCATGCCCCTAAAACCTCAAGGATCACCGTCAAAGTTGAGGACCCTGAATCAAGGGACCAGCAACTTGAACGGACGTGCGCTTTGCTCCGTAGGGAAGCAGCAGATTGCGGCATTGTCGTAACGAGGTTCGATGCCACCACCTTCGAGGTCGCACTCAGCCCCGACGTTCCGTTCGGCCTCACGCGGGAACTCGATTTGCTTTGACACGGAGCCCGCGCGCGTTTCCCTGTCGTCCCCGCCCAGTCACTCGCATCGGAGGTCCAGACCTGCCGAAGGGACAGCATGTGACATAGCAGCACTAAGGGGACCCGCACCTCGGAGAAACAGCATTGCGAGGAGGCACCACCAAGACGCTACGACACCCGCATCCGCGGACGCGGAGCAACATTGGTCGCCGCCGTGGGACCCATCGGGGCGATCATCTCGCGCGCTGGCCGCCACGGTCCTCTCCGGCGGAGGAAACTGGGCCACGGCGGCGTTCCTCTTCGGAGCCATTCCATGGGCACTCTCCGGAATCGCGGTTCTCTTCTCCCGCAAGCACCAGCACGTGGCCGACCCTGTCCACATCCCCGCGGCGGCAGAGGGAGCAACGGCCGACGACGCCCACTAGCCACCCTGCACCCCAAGGCTGTTGCCGGTGCCACGAGGCACCGGCAACAGCCCATTCCCGCGTTCATCCGGCAACAGGCAGAACCCATCCAGATCCAAAGAATAGGGATGCGGCCATCTGTTGCATGATCGTGGGGTCGGACAAGGTGGTGGCGGCTTTCCAGGTTGCACCTTCTGATTCGAGTCCCGGCTGATGCCGTATCTCTTCGGAAGGACTATGGACTCTCCACTAGGCTGGCGTTCCTGGGCTCTGCGCCGTGGTGAATTTAGAGCTGTCACCCCCGAAGACACGAAGTATCTCTTCAAGATGGCCATAGCGATGGACCGTGTCGGGCTCAAGATACGTGCCCTCGGTCCACTCGTTCCAGGCATTAATTGTGACCAGAGGGGAATCTGAGCGCTGAGCGAAGGCGCGAGCTCGCTCCAGGGCCTTCCCGAACTCCGAAGGCGTGGCGTCCGCAATGGTGTTGGTGTGGGGATAGCCTTGGGCCGGGTCGAAGATATCTGATTGCACGGTGCGGGGCGAGGAGTCCCAGCCCACGGTGACGTTGGGATAGTAGGGGACGGCGTAACGCGAGGAGAGAACTTCCCAACCGTCCGCAGCCTGGTCTGCGACCACCGAATAGGACGTTTCAAGTTCAGGCAACTCGACGTGGTGAACCCAAACATAAGAGGTGACGCTGTCGAATCCAAGCGCTGCAACCAAGCCGGGTCCGTCAAAGCCGGCGCTTTCCTGGGGCAGGACGGTGACGTCCTTCACGATGGCGTTCAAATGAATGTCGCCCAACCCTGCGTCAGCCACGCGCTGGCGAAAGTCATCAAGCGCGATGCGAGCGGCCTCAATACTGCCCAACCCGTGCACCAAAGTAGGGAGGTCGTAAATTTGTAGCATCGGGCGACCTTCGATAACCAGATAGCTCGGGTGTTTGAAGTACCGCTCGATCATGTAGTCGGTCGCAGCACGGAACTGGTCGGCATCCAGTCCGCCATGTTCTTGGATTATTTGTGACGTGCCCCGCTTCATGGGGTGAATGTTGGTCCAATCATGGTTTGCCCACATCAATGCGAACCGAATGCCGCCCGCCCCTGCAACAGGCATGAAGCCATCCTCAAGAGCACGCTGGAGGTAAGGCCGGTCACCATACCAGTACCAGTCGAACAGAAAAGCATTCACGCCGTGCATCGTTGCTAACGCGATTTTTTCATTCATAACGGCAGGATCCGCCTCGTCCTCATATCCGAGCAACGGGACGCGGGGTTGCTGATGCCCATGCCAACGAGGCTCAGCGCGCTTCACCAACTCCCACTCAGTCCACCCCCTTCCATGCCAAACCTCATTACGAGGGTCGACGTGGTAATTGGGGAAGTAGTAGGCGCCGACAAGCGGGCCAGCTGACAAGGTCTTTTTGGCATGGGAAGTGGAGATATCAATCATAGGAAAGAGGCTATAGAGAGTCCGATTGGCACTCATAGGCCGTGGATTGACTGAAACTAGGAAAAAGTTGAAGTCGACGCATCGCAAAACAACAACGTCGCACCAAAGATCCTTCCATATCCAGCGAAAGTGCAACTTTGTCCTACTTTGGCAAAACATCGTTCATTCCATAAGCCTGAATCTGCACATAATGTGGAATTTATGACGAACGAGCCATCAAAAGGAGTGTTAGTTATGCATTACGACATTAGGGGAGAACATAACGATGACTGATGTAACAGTGGATCGTGACCAATGGCTGGAGTGGTTGCTGAAGATCGGTAAACCGGTGCTGACTGCACTGTCAGAACGTAAGTTGAAGGAGCGGATGCCCGTCCAGGGCACAACAAACGATCGAGGTGAGTACACCTACTTGGAAGCGCTCGGACGATTACTCGCCGGGATGGCACCTTGGCTGGAACAGACGGGATTGTCAGGTGAGGAAGAGGAGTGCCGCAGTGAGATGGCAGCTTTGGCCAGAGAGGCCATTGATGCTGCGACCGACCCATCATCGCCGGACTTTATGAACTTTGCGCACGGTCATCAGCCAATCGTCGACGCCGCCTTCCTCTCTCATGCTCTGGTCCGGGCGCCAAAGGAACTGCTCGGCAAGCTTGAGGGAGGGGTGCAGCAAAATGTAGCCGATTCCTTAAAAGCCACCCGATCGAGAAAACCTGCCTATAACAACTGGCTGCTGTTCGCAGCCATGACAGAGACGGCTTTGTATCTCCTTGGTGAAAAGTGGGATCCGATGCGAATCGACTATTCCCTGCGTAAACACCAGGAATGGTATTTAGGGGATGGCGTTTACGGCGATGGGCCGGAATTTCACTGGGATTACTACAACAGCTTTGTCATTCAGCCAATGATGGTCGATATTTTGCAAACAATGGGAACGCAAGCGCCGGAGTGGGAGAAGATGACGGCTGATGTAGTTCACCGTGCGGCCCGGCATTCGGCCCAGCAGGAACGACTGATTTCCCCGGAAGGAACCTTCCCACCGATCGGGCGATCCCTTGCTTACCGATTCGGTGCATTTCAACTGCTGTCCCAAGCCGTTCTGCAAGGATTTCTTCCGGGGGAGATCGCACCGAACCAGGTTCGTTGCGCCCTCACGGCCGTGATCCGCCGCATGATAGAAGCTCCCGGAACGTTCGACCCTGACGGTTGGCTGCGGATCGGTTTCTGCGGCGATCAGCCGGGCATTGGCGAAAACTACATATCGACAGGAAGCCTATATTTGTGCGCAACGGTATTTCTGCCTCTCGGCCTCCTGCCAGAACACCCCTTTTGGCAGGGGGAAGCGGATTGGACCAGTAAACGGGCCTGGGATGGCAAGCCCTTCTCGAAGGTGCCCTAAGTCCCGGAGGGCGATGGTGGACGATGAGCAGTTGTTCATCGTCCACCATCGCCGTTGTGCAATCAAGTGGAATCCGACACTAATTAAAATGTCCTTGGCTGGCTGCCTTCCGGATTACTTGGTTCCCGCGGTTTGTAATTGTTGTTCGTATTCGCCGCGCATGGCGTCTCCTGCGTCCGTACGCCATTTCTTAATGAGCTCATCCAGCGAGGACATTGGTTTGCGGCCTTGAATAATTTCCTTCACTCCGTCGACCATAGCTTTGTCGGCCCCCACATTTTTAGTGGCGGCAGTGTTGGAGTAGAGGCCCACTGTTGGGTTTGCTATGGTTTTCGCCATGATTTTTTTCTGGTAGGTGTACTGCGTGTCGGCATCGCCGGGCCGTCCAGGCTGATAGAGGGTGATTGGGGCATCTGCCAAGTAACGGATGGGAAGGGTTGTGTTGGTGATTCCCTGCTTAGTCAAGGAAAGGACGCCGTCGGCGCTGACAGTGTGATCGACACCTTCCTGACCGAACTTGGCGTAGGTGTACTCTTCAGTTCCGAACGGCGCCGCGAGCCAGTTGAGTACCCGCAGAATGGTCTTGATTTTGTTCGGATCGTCCTGCTTTTTCAATCCAGTAAATGAGTACATGCCGCTGCCAAGCTGCCACGGTGCGAGTGAGCGTCCATCGCGTGTGTAGATTGGCATAACACCGAGTTTGAAGTTCGGGTTGGATGCGTTGTCGGTGACGTATTGACTCCAGGCGGTCATGCCATCGACTGCGTTTATCGCGATGGTTCCTGAATTGAACAGCGCCTTCGGTTGAAGCGTGGCCGAGAAGGAATCGGGGTGAACGACACCGGCCTTCCAGAAATCTGCGATGTCATTGATGGTCTGCTTGTACTGCTCAGTCTCGTAAACGTTGGTGAGTTTACCGCCTTCTTCGTGCCATCCGTTGGGCGCTTCGTTTTGGGCCAGCAGATACAACCGGAGATGTTCCCAACTGCCGAACGCCCAGCGCCGCTCCTTGGGGTCTGTGAGTGCCTTCGCCGTCTCAAGTAGCTCATCGCGGCCTTTGGGCTCGGGCGAAACTCCGTATTTCTCGAACAGGTCCTGGCGAATGAAAGAGTAAAATTGAACCCGGCTGCGCGGAATGGGAATTCCATAGATGCCGCCGTTGAAAATAGTCTGCTTCCACTGGGCAGATTGGATGTTGGCAAGATTGGGGTAGTCCTTGATTGCGTCGCCGGAGAGGTGGTCGTCCAACCGCGCGAACCGTTTTGCCAGCAGATCGGGCAGGTTGGGTGTGCTGGGGATTTGAATCATGTCGGGTAGCTCATTGCCGGCGATCGTAGTTGCGAACTTCTGTGTGTAGTCCGCGGCCGGAACCATCTGCATATTCAAGTCGGCACCAAGGCGCTTGTTCAGCCCTGCCCACCAGCTGTTGGCGTCAGGTGTGGGAGGTGCTGGAAGGTAGATATTGGACAGCCCGACCAATGACCCGCCTTTGGCCGGGATTTCGGTGACCGAGCGGGCAAGCTGCTTGGGATAGTTCCGAAAGGCGGGATCGATTCCGGCCTCCGTGGCCGGGAAATCCGGAGTGACCCCGGTGTAGGGAATGTACCTAGGCAAAACGATCTTTGAGTTCGTCTCGACCGAATTGACGTTGTTCCCGCCTCCGGGTCCGCAAGCAGCCAGTGCACCACTGCCAAGCAGAAGTGCTGCTCCACCCGCACTTCGAAGAAGCGTCCTCCGGTTAAACGCGATTTCTGACATATTTAGCCTCTTTCTCTATAGGTTTCACGAACTACCCTTTGACGGCGCCGATCATGACGCCCCTCGCAAAGTGCCGTTGCAGGAAGGGATACACGAGCAAGATTGGAATCAGCGACACAACCAGGATGGCCATCTGCAGCTGGAGTTGAGGTGGCAGGGCTTCAGCAGATGCCCCGACTTGGTCACCAGCAATAGTGGTCTGGTTCACAACAAAAGTTCGCAGCACGAGGGCCATCGGCCACTTATCGGTGCTCTGGATATATAGCAGTGCGTTGAAGAAGGCGTTCCAATAGGCGACAGCGTAGAACAATCCGATCACTGCAAAGACGGCCTTGGACACCGGTAGCACGATCCTGGTCAAGATGGTGAAGCTGGATGCGCCGTCAATATAGGCAGAGTCGAACAGCTCCTGCGGGAGCTCTTGGAAGAACGCCCTCATCACGATCACGTTAAAGGCATTGACCAACACCGGCAGGATCAACGACCACCAAGAGTCCAGTAGATTGAGCTCCTTCACGAGGAGATAGCTAGGGATCAGACCGGGACTGAAGAGCAGGGATCCGAGAACTAGCAAGAGTATGGGCTTGGCTCCGAAAGCACCGCGCCGGGAGAGCCAGTACGCTAGCCCGGCAGTCGCAGCCAGGGAAAGAGCTGTACCTGCCACTGTGATTCCGATTGAAATGATCAATGCTCGAGTGACGACGCCACCGGACAGGATGGACGCGTAAGCGGATAACGTTGCGTCTCCCGGCCAGAGCACCATGCCACCGGCGGACTGATCCAGCGTCTGCCGATCGGCGAGTGATGTCGCGATGATCGACCAGAATGGGATGATAACCAAAAGTACAGAAACGCCAAGAGCAACGGACTTTAGCACTTGCACGAGGACGTTGGGCTTCTCCATCCACACCGGCCTCTTCTTTTCTTTTCTTGAGGGCCTGAACGATTTCGATGCTCGGACAGTGATCTCTTTGATTCTGGTCATTTCTGATATACCCCTTGCTCGCCGAACTTGTGGGCCAGCTTGTTTGCGCCCATCACCATCAAGATTCCGACAATGCTCTTGACCAAGCCGACGGCGGCCGACATGCCCCAGTCTCCGCCGATAATGCCTTTGTTATAGACCCAGGTGTCCAAGACCTCACTGGTCTCCAGCCCGACCAACCCCTGCTGCAGAATGATCTGCTCAAATCCCACCGACAGACTGTTCCCCAACCGGAGGATCAGCAACAAAATGAAAATCCCCTTCAACGAAGGCAAGGTGATGTACCACAACCGCTGCCAAGCATTCGCCCCGTCAACCGCAGAAGCTTCATACTGCTCCTGGTCAATTTGGGAGATCGCAGCAAGGAAGATGATTGTCCCCCAGCCAGCGTCCTTCCAGATTGCCTGTGAGGTGAGAAGCGTCATGAACAACTCGGGTACGCCGATGATGTGGAAGCTGGGCAGATCATTTTGCACCAGGAATGTGTTCAGCATGCCGGCGTTACCGAGCATTTGCTGAAAAATCGCAACCACGATCACCCAAGAAAGAAAATGTGGCAAGTATAGGATCGACTGCAGCAGCCGTTTCAGCCGCTCCCCGGCCAAACTGCTGAGCAGCAGTGCAAGCGCAAGCGGAACGGGGAAAACGAAGACCGTCTGGATTAATGTCAAAATAAGCGTGTTCGTCAAGGCCCTCAAGAATGAGGTGTCGCCATTCCACAAGAACCTGAAATTATCCAGACCGATGAACGGCGACTCGGTGATGCCGGTGTAAGGCTGGAAGTCCTGAAACGCGATGATGTTGCCGAGCAGCGGTACATAGTGGAACAGGATCAGGACTATTGCCCCTGGTAGTCCCAAAACGACAAGCAACTTGTCTCGACTGAAACGTTGTCCAGTCCGTCGCCTTCCGCGTGCGCCAATGAGGTCGGCAACGGCCGGCCTGGCTTCCACGTCAATGGCCATTTATAGGCCTCCTTGCCTTCATAAGACCCAGACTGTGCCGGGGCTGTTACTAACTAACCTGATGCCGTTCATTGGCCAGCTCCGCGAGCCCACCTGTAAACAGCTATCAATATCCATGGCCGGACCAGGCATCTGGACCCATGAGCAGCTGCCCCGAGCTCATGATCGCGAAAGCCAGTCGCTGTTGGTCCGCTCCATCTTGGGCTCAATACTCCGCGGCGTAATTTTTTCTCTGGCTCGCATTCACTCTGGAGATCTCTGCGACCTCCGGTTCATCGCCCCGGTTGTGCCCGTATTCGCTCCTGATTAGGAGCCTAATTGCGGATGGCTGAAACGACCATGGTCCGGGTTGACGAGAACTACGAGAGAATTGACACCGATCGAATCGCGGCACCGTCATGCTTACAAGCTTCTATGAACGAAAACTTGCGGGCGGAAATTCAAGTTTGTTCAGGGCCGGCCGGTACGAAAAACGGGAGGCGGTATGCCGCAGGCTGCGTGAAGGCATCGACGTCGGTGGCGGTGGGTTCACCGCACGCCGCTCACCAATCATGGACCACCCGGCGAATCGGGCCAGGTTGGGGAAGTGGGCCGTCTTTGTGCCAGGAATTCATGAATAGGAGATTATTGGCCGATTGAACGTTCCGGGGGGCCGAACGTCTGGTTGCGAGGCAGCCAGGATTAAGGGGAGGCTGCCTTTCAGTTCCCGGTCCGCGTGTCGAAGCGGGCGCCGCTCACCGGCAGGTGGGCTTCGGCCAAATGGTAGCGGCTCTCGCCGCTCACCGCTCTCTTCCTGTATGCGGACGGGCTGAGGCCGTATGCATTCTTGAACCGCTGGGCGAAGTAGCTGGCGTCCTCCCAGCCCAGTCGTGCCCCGATCTGGGCGATCGGCTCATCGGTCTGGACCAGAAGCCTCGCTGCGGCCTGCGCCCGCAACCGGTTTAGATAGGCGATCGGAGGCACGCCTAGCTCGCGCTGGAACAGTCTGACCAGATGGGTGCGCTCGGTGCACGTTGCCGAGGCGAGGTCCGCCAACGACCAGCTGCGGCCAGGGTCTTCCTCCATCAGCTGCACTGCCCCGGTGACGGCGGGGTGGAGGGGGACAAGCTTGTGGGTTTCGCGGTCAGCGGCCCAGGCCCGGTTCAGGATGTCGAGGTAGATCAGCAGGTGCCCGACGACCTGAATCCGTGAGCGCCGGGCCGGACTGACGTCGCTCATGCTGTACAGCTCGGCAATCGCCAGGCTCAGGTCCCGCGGGCCTAGCTGGATCCGCTGCGGCAGCGGCAGGCTCGAAGTGTGGAGAGTCTGCATCAGCGGCAGCTCAGCGTCTAGAAACGACAGCGTGCTGTCGATGAGCTCGGGAGCGACGAAGCAGTCGAAGACGACGAGGTCCTCACACTGCCCGTAGGCGTGCCACTGGTTCGGGGGGACCACGACGGCGCTTCCCGGCTGGATCGTATAGTCGCCATCCGCGGCGATGTGCAGCGCACGGCCTTGGGTGACCAGTGCGATCTCGAAGAAGTCGTGTTCGTGCGCCGCGACCTCGCCATCGAGCCGATGGCGGTCGGCCCAGACCGGCAGGCCGTCGGGGTTGAACACCGACGCCGACTCGTAGCGGGGCTTCGATCGAGTCGATGCCAATTTCGTCCTACTTTCCCTCAATCCAGACCGATGTGAACGGCATTCCCCTCCAATAACATCACATTGTGACTGACAGAACTACACGTATTCCCCGGCTCCCGGAAGCGCCTGCCGACGAGGCAGCGGGGATAAGGGAACGAGACGTGACCGTAGCGGCCTACTACTTCCCGAATTACCATCTCGACCCCCGCAACGAGCAGTGGCACGGCGAGGGGTGGACCGAGTGGGAGCTCCTTAAGCAAGCCGGCCCACGGTTTGAGGGGCACCAGCAGCCCCGCGTCCCTGCCCACGGGTACGAGGACGAGGCCGACCCCGCCGTGATGGGGGAGAAGATGACCCTCGCCGCCACTCACGGCGTCGACGCATTCCTCTTCGACTGGTACTGGTACAGCGGGCGGCCCTACCTCGAGCGGCCGCTGGAGGAGGCCTTCATGCCCGGCGCGCTGGCTCACGGGATGAAGTTTGCCCTCATGTGGGCGAACCACGATTGGACCAATATCCATCCTTGGAAGAGCGCAACCCCGGCGACCAACCTTGAGTTAGGCACTGTGGACGCGGCGCAGTTCGAGGCTGCGACCGATTACATCATTGAACGGTACTTCAGCCACCCGGCTTACCTCCGCCTGGGTGGGCGGCCATATCTGTCCATCTACTCTGTGGCCACTCTCATTGATGGACTTGGCGGGGTGGATCAAACGAAGGCTGCTCTCGACGGGCTCAGGGTACGTGCCGCCAGGGCAGGCCATCCCGACATTCACCTCAATCTTGTCTGCCGTGAAAAGACCGCTCTGCCCCAAGATGGCATCGCCATGAATGAGGAGGCGCTCGTAGATCGCCTCGGCTTCGACAGCGTGACCTCGTATGTCTGGGTACACCATTACGCGATGCCGAATCTGCAGACTCCGTATCGGGAGATGCTCGACCAGGCCGAGGAGGGGTGGGATACTCTGGCAGGCCGTTACCACGTCCCCTTCTTTCCCAACGTCACGGTCGGCTGGGACCCTTCGCCCCGGACGGTCCAGTCCGATCGCTATAACCCGGACCTGGGTTATCCGCATACAAACGTCATCTCCGATGCCACGCCGGAGCAGTTCGGGCGTGCCCTCGAGAAGGTGCGCTCGTTCGTGCGGAAGACGGAGGCTCCGCTGATTACCATCAATGCTTGGAACGAATGGACCGAGGGCAGTTACCTCGAGCCTGACACGGTGCACGGCACAGGGCATTTAGAGCAAATCCGCCGGGTGTTCGGCCTGGCGTCCTCCAAGGCGCGGCCAAACGTCCACACCATGTCGGCTGAGGTCAATCCCTGATGAGCCTGTACCCACCCGAACGGACTGGGATGCCTGAACGGCCCCACCGTATCCGGCCCGGTGTATGCTCGGTAACCTTACGCTCCCAAGAGCCTGCTGAGGTCATCCGTATCGCGTCGGAGGCCAATCTGAGGGCGATCGAGTGGGGCGCGGACATCCATGTGCCCCCCGGGAACATCTCGCTGGCCAGAGAAGTTAGGGCCCGCACTGTCGACGCCGGGCTGGCCGTGGCCTCGTATGGCTCGTACCTCCGACTCGGCTCCAGTACTGAGCAGGAGCATGAAGCGGTGTTGAACGCAGCCGCGGCGCTGGAGGCGCCCCGGATTCGGGTTTGGGCGGGCACTCGAGGGTCCGCCGACACAGATGACCGCGCCTGGGAAGCCGTCGTCGAGGATGCTCGGGCGTTCACGGACGCCGCCGCGTCCTCACGTGTGATGGTCGGACTCGAGTTCCACGCCGGTACCCTGACCGACACCGCCGACTCCACAGCGGCACTGCTGGCGCACATCGACCGCGGCGGCCTGATGGGAACCTACTGGCAGCCGCCTCAGGGACTGACCGCTGACGACGCGCTTACTGGGCTGGACCTGCTCGCCGACCAAGTCATCGCGGTGCACGCCTTCTCTTGGTGGCCGAAGGACGAGCGCCACTCACTTGCGGCCCGAGCCCACCTCTGGCTCGCGGTCCTGCAACGCCTGAACCAGCGGCCCAGCCAGACCGATGTCCTCCTCGAATTCGTGAATTCCGACTCCCCTGGCCAGCTCGTCAGCGACGCCGGCACACTGAACGGCCTTCTTGACCAACTCTCGGAGGACCACCGTGGCCAAGCCGTCCGCGCTGTTGCCGAAAATCCCTGACCGCCACCCGCGAGCATCCGCCGCGGCCACCAATCAACTGGAGGCACCGATGAATCGTGCAGAGACGCACGAGCCCAAGCTGACCCCGCCACCCCGCAAACCTGAGGTGCTCCTGGCCATGGACGCGGACACATTGAAATCGCAGTTCGGCGAAGCCGAGCTGTCCCGGCTCCATGAAGCTGCAGCCGTTGGGACGCCCCTTGCGACCGAAGAGCTGAATTCTCCCGAAGTCCGCTCCCGACTGGCTGAGGTAGAGGTACTGATCACCTCCTGGGGATGCCCACCGCTCGACGAGGACGTATTGGAGGCTGCCCCCCGGCTCAGGGCAGTCCTGCATGCGGCCGGAAGCGTGCGCGGACATGTGGGCGAGCCGGTGTTCCGGCGAGGCCTGTTGGTGACGTCTGCCGCCGACGCTAACGCTGAGCCCGTGGCACAGTACACGCTCGCAGCGGTCCTGTGGGCCTTGAAGAAGGTTCCCTTCCTGGCCCAGGACGCCCGCCGGTTCCGGCAGGACTGGTCCTACCGGGAACTCCGGGGAGAGCTCAGCGGCCGAAACCGCACAGTCGCCATCGTAGGCTTCTCCCGCATCGGCCGCCGTGTCGTGGCCCTTCTGCGCACGCTTGAGACAGGCCCGATCCTAGTAGTGGACCCTTACGCGGACCCGGCCGAGGTGCTCGCGGCCGGCGCCGAACCCACAGAGTTGGAAGATGCCCTGGTGCGTGCGGACGTCCTGTCGCTTCACGCACCATCCCTGCCGCAGACACACCACATGATCGGCGAAGCCGAGCTTGCCCGGATGCGGCCCGGAGCCACGCTCGTCAACACTGCCCGCGGCGCACTCGTGGACGGTGCTGCACTCGAACATGCTTGCGTCTCGGGGCGCCTGGACGCCATCCTTGACGTCACCGATCCTGAACCTTTGCCCGCAGATTCGCCGCTGTACGACCTTCCGAACGTCATCCTGACGCCTCACCTGGCCGGTTCCATCGGCTCGGAGACCCGGAGGATGACAGATGCTGTGCTTCTGGAGCTTGTACGGTACGCCGCGGATCTGCCCCCGCTGAGCCCGATCACCCGGGAGAACCTGGCGGTGCAGGCATGAACGCGGACCTCGATTTCGTGAGGTCGCCGTACACGGGCTGGACCAGGACCCATTGGGAAGCATTCGTCGATCGCATGGTGACAGCTCCTGAAGCACATCGATCCCCGGGTGGCGCCCGAATCGACCTGCCTGGACCTGTGAGCCGCAACGGTTGGGTCTCCGACGGAATCGAGGGCTTCGCCCGAACCTTCCTTGGTGCCGCATCATTGGTCGCTGGCCGCAACGGAGAAGACCCCTGGAACCTGATGGAGCGCTATGCCCGCGGCCTGGGCGCGGCCATGGACCCCGACTCGCCCGAGGCATGGCCCCGTCCCCAGGAGCTCCTGCAGACGAAGGTGGAAGCCGCCTCGCTGGTGATCGGCCTGCAGATGACCCGGCCCTGGCTCTGGAACCGGCTCGACGACCGGGTCCGCGAACACACCGTGAACTGGTTGTCCGGCATCATGGGCACCTGGTACCCGCCCTCCAACTGGGTATGGTTCCGCATCATGGTCGAATCGTTCCTCCGCGAGAACGGCGGCCCCTGGTCGGCAACCGACATCGAGGAAGACCTCGCCACCCACGCATGGATGCGCAGGGCCAACGGTTGGCTCAGCGACGGGCCGGGCCGGCACTTCGACCACTATGTCGGCTGGATGCTGCACACCTACCCACTTCTGTGGACCCACCTGTTCGAGGTCCCCGCCGCACTGTGCCCCCCGTCGCTCATCGAGCAGTGGAAGGAGGACCTCGGCCGCTACACGGACGACGCGCTGTGCCTGACCGGCGCGGATGGGTCCCCGCTCGTGCACGGCCGGAGTCTGGTGTACCGCTTTGCTACCGCCGCACCGCTGTGGGTGGCGGCGCTCACAGATGCCGGCCAGCATCACCCCGGCCTCCTCCGGCGAGCCGTCACCGGCATCGTGACCCATTTCGAACAACGGGGCGCGTTCGACGAGAATGGTCTGCTCACTCTGGGCTGGCACGGCGCATGGCCGGCGATGCGGCAGACCTACTCCGGCCCGGGATCACCCTATTGGGCATCCCTAGGGACGTTAGGGATGCTCCTGCCTCCAAACCACCCGGTCTGGACCGCCCTGGAGCAGCCGCTGCCGATCGAGGCCGGGAACATCTCCCGGGTGATCGAAGCACCAGGCTGGCTGGTCTCCGGCCGACGTGAGGACGGATTCGTGACCATCCTCAACCACGGCAGTGATCACCAGAAGGCGGGCGCCCAGACAGCCGATGCCCCCGTGTATGCACGACTTGGCTACTCGACCGCAACCGTCCCGCCCCTGGCCGGCCCCGCCAGCGACAATCCCTTGGACAATGCCGTCGTGCTGCTGGACAAGGCAGGCCGTCCCACCCACCGCACGGGGTTCGAGACGCTTTTCCTGGGTGAACTGGACGACGGAGTGCTCGTCGGTGCATCCCAGGGGCGGGTGCGCTGGATCGAATCCGACGAGGACCCCACGGCAAACTTCGGCGCTTACCAGTCCGGGACCAGCACACCAGGGCCCGTGCTCACGGTCGCCTCAGCCGTCTGGGAAGGCACTGAAGTGCGTCTGGCACGCGTGGAAGAGGCAACGGATGCAGTGGCGCTCCGCATCGGAGGCTGGCCTGTCGCGTCCTCCGAACAGCCCCACTCTGAATCCGAAACCCGTTCAGCACACCTGTCTGCCAAGGCGGCAAGCGGTGATCTCATCTCGACCATCCACGGCTTGGGCGGACTTACCGAAGCGGGTGTCGTCATAGAGAAGGACGCGACCCCCCTCGGCGACTACGTCGCTGTCCCGTGGCTTGCCACAGGTACCGTCACGCAGGGCGAAGTCATCGCGACCGTGGTCTCCCTGACCCGGGGCGCTGACAGCAAGCCATTGCCGCAGGTGAACGCTGAAGCCCTGGTCGAAGGCGGCCATCGCATCACCGTCACCTGGCACGAAGGCGAACCCACCGTATTCATCCTGCCGGTGTAGCAGCCACACATCCACCAAGAACAAACGACTGGAGATTGCCATGTCTTTCTGGCATGCCCGTTTCATTTCACCTGATGCCGAATTCGGCGGCGCCCCGCTGGTGCGTGGCGAGTTCCACCTCGAGGAGGGCCATGGGAAGGTCGCCTCTGCCACCTTATTCCTGTCAGCCCTTGGCATCGTCGAGGCCTGGGTGAACGGTCGGCGGGCCTCCGAGGACCTACTGACCCCCGGGTGGTCCGCGTACGAGTGGCGGGTGCGGTACGCGGAGCTGGATGTGACCGCGCTCGTTGGCCCGACCACAGTTCTGGGATTGGCGCTCGGGAACGGCTGGTACCGAGGTCGGTTGACCTGGACCGGCGGGTCTGCTTTCTACGGGAAGGAGCTCGCTGGATTCGCAGAGCTTCGCGTGCGGTTCGCCGACGGGCACGAGCAGGTCTTCGGTTCCGATGCGTCGTGGGCGGCTGGGCCGTCGTCTACGATGTCGAATGACCTGTACGACGGGCAGGACATCGACGCGCGGAGGTACGACGCGAGCTGGCTGAGTCCCGGTTTCGCCGCACCGGGATGGGTGGGCGTCCACGAGCTGGTCGATGATATGGCGCCACTTGAGCCCTACATCGGACCACCTGTTCGGCGCCAGGCGGAGCTCCCACCGGTCGGTATGTGGGAGTCGCCTTCGGGGAAGGTGATCCTTGACTTCGGACAGAACATCGTGGGCTGGGTACGGGCGGAGGTCGCCGGCCCTGAAGGTTCTGTGGTGACGCTCCGACATGCCGAAGTGCTGGAGCACGGTGAGCTGGGAACCCGTCCGCTGCGGTCGGCGGAAGCGACGGACCGGTTTACGCTCTCAGGCGGGAAGGACGTGTTCGAGCCGACGCTCACGTTCCACGGTTTCCGCTACGTCGAGGTCAATGGCTGGCCGGAGGGCATCGCGGGGCTCCGCGCTGCCTTGTCAGCGGGCGGTGGGCTGACCGCCGTCGTGATCTCCTCGGACCTGCGCCGGACGGGTAAGTTCGAGACATCAAACCCGCTCGTGAACAGGCTGCACGAGAACGCCGTATGGGGGATGCGGGGAAACTTCGTGGATGTGCCCACGGACTGCCCGCAGCGCGACGAGCGCCTGGGCTGGACCGGGGACATCGCCGCCTTTGCCCCGAGTGCGTGCTTCCTGTTCGACGCCAAGGACTTCCTGCGGGATTGGCTGCGCGACCTCGCCCTCGAACAGGAGCACCACGACGGCATGGTGCCCTACGTCGTACCGGACGTGCTGAAGCATGCTAAGGCCGGCGAACTTCCCGTTCCGGACACGACAGCGCTGTGGAGCGACGCCTCTGTGTGGGTGCCATGGGCGCTCTGGCAGGCGTATGGAGACAGCCGCGTGCTTGAGGAGGCCTTCCCCTCGATGGTCTCCCACGCCCGCCGGCTCCGCTCAAAGCTCTCCCCGAACGGTCTATGGGACAGAGGCTTCCAGTTCGGCGACTGGCTCGACCCCGACGCCCCTGCTGATCAGGCGGCGCAGGCCAAGGCTGACGCCCACGTCGTCGCGACCCTATGCGCCTTCCGCACCGCGGACCTCGTCGCCCAGGCAGCCCGGGTTCTCGGGGACGGGGCGGCCGAGGCCGAGTTCCGCAATATGTCTATGTCCTTGCGGGCAGCCTTCACAAAGCATTACCTAACCGCCGGGGTGATCAAGAGCGACTGCACCACGGTCTACGCACTTGCCATCGTCTTCGCGATTCTGGGTGAGTCTGACAAGCAATTCGCGGGGCGGCGCCTGGCCGAGCTCGTCCAAGAATCTGGCTATCGGATCTCCACTGGGTTCGCCGGGACCCCGTTCGTCACTGACGCCCTCACCGCGACGGGGCACCTCGACGCCGCTTACCGGCTGCTGCTGCAGACCGAATGCCCGTCATGGCTGTACCCGGTGACGATGGGCGCGACGACGATCTGGGAGCGCTGGGACTCGATGCTCCCCAACGGGACGATCAACCCAGGCGAAATGACCAGCTTCAACCATTACGCCCTCGGCGCCATCGTCGACTGGCTCCACCGCACCGTGGGGGGCATCGCTCCGATCGAGCCCGGCTACCGCCGGATCCTCATTGCACCCCGGCCCGGCGGGGACCTCAGCTGGGCGCAGACGAGCCTCGAGACCCCCCACGGTCTCGCGTCGGTCCGATGGGATCAGGCAGACGGAATCCTGCGTGTGGCTGTCGTTATCCCCGAAGGCACCGAAGCAGTCCTGTGCCTGCCAGGGGCCGGCGAAGAAATCCTTGCCGGGGGGCAGCACGAGCGAGCGGTCCAGCTGAGTGGTTCCACAGCATCTGCTCCGGCGATGAGAGGCTGACATGGCGCAGGAACCAGGAATAGAGGATCACGTCGAGTCCTGCGCTTTCCTGTCCCGTGACGACAGGATCGAGGCCCGGTTCGACCAGTCCATTCATTTCATAGGGATCGTGGAAGAGCTGATGCCCGAAATGAATCTTTTTTGGGCTGTCTCCGATTACGGGGAGCGGCGCATCGTTGAGTTCGACGAGTACAGCGTCAGAAGGCTTTCCGAGCGAGCAGAGAAGCCGCGGTGGTACAAGCTGAGGTCACCGCACGATGTCGGCAACAATTGTTGACGTCGCCCGGCATGCTGGAGTGTCCATAGCCACGGCTTCACGTGCGCTCAGCGGTGCCGCAGGGCGAAAGGTGCCCCCTGCTACCGCGGAGAAGGTGCATTCTGCCGCCAATTCACTCGGCTACCGGCCCAATGCTGCAGCACGAGCACTCGTCGGATCCTCGACAGGACTGATAGGCCTCGTCGTCCACGACATCGGCGACTGGTATTCGTCTTCGATCGCCAAGGGTGTGCACCGAGCCTGCGGACTCAGCGGGAAGACGCTCGTGCTCGCGAGCACCGGCGACAGCGCTGAAGAGGATCTGGCGGCGCTGCGGGCCCTCGTGTCCCAGGGCGTGGAGGGGATCATTCTGGCTTCCACAATTCGTCATCGTTCGGACGCCGGAAAGACCCCCCTGAGCCAGCTTGCAGACCGATACATATCGACGGGCGGACGCCTCGTGACCATTAGCGAGGCATTGGGCTGCGGTTCTGGCAGCGAGAAGGTTCTCGGGCTCCAGCAGGAGAAGGGGGCAGCCGAACTCGCTGCCGCCATGGTTGCCCAAGGGAGTCGACGGTTCACGATCGTAACAGGAGCTGAGGACCGGGCCTATTTGGACCGCCGCCGCGCCGGATTCGTCACCGGCCTCCAGATCGCAGATGTGCATCCAGCCGAAGTCGTCCATACCTCCCTCAGGTCGGACGGGGCTCGCGACGCCGCCGCCCAGATCCGCCGACAGATCATACGCGACGGGGAGGAAGGACTTAGGCACGGGATCTTCGGTGTCACCGACCGGGTAGCCTTGACAACCATCACGGCCCTGGCCCGCTTGCACCTAGAGCCTCCTCGCGATTACGCCATCGCAGGCTTCGACGACATCCCCGATTCGGCTGACTTCTGGCCGACCCTGACAACCGTCCGGCTCCCTATCCAAGAAATCGGCACACAAGCTGTTCACCTTGCAATCGGCAGACAGATCGACAACGTCGACCTGGCGGGGGAGGTGATCCTGCGAGCCAGCACGAGCCGGCCCACGCCGAACTGTGGCAAAAACGACGCCGCGTTCACTGCGTCCCGGCGACTTCCGTCAGAGCAACTGCATCAATAATCGTCTGCTGCGCAACACAATCGAGAATGCAAGGAGTGCTTTGCTTTCCGCCTACGACGCGCAAGGTTTCGAGATCCTTCGAGGGAGCTCCTACCCGTCACCTCAAAATTGTCAACTCACTCAGCCGCGGAAATCTCGACACAGCTCATCACTGCCCAAACCGTTCAATTCAAGGGGTAAGCGAGGTCCTGCAGCTGCCGCTTTCCTCCATGAGCCGCACCGAGGCGGGCTTCCTGCAACGGACCAGGGCACCTTCGACCCCGGCCCTGCGCCATACCGGACGGGGTCTCGGACTAACAGGACGGACTGCCAAAATGCGCCGGCGATACAAAGAGCCCTGCCCAGAAACAGAAGACGACGCAAAGCATCAGAACCTCTTCGAGGACCTCGTCGGTGATCTTGGAGATCGTCTCGCGGCTGATCTCCGTGCCCACCGTGGCCGTCAGGTGGTGCTCGATGTCCCGCACGGTCATCCCGCCCGCGTAAAGGCTGATGATCATCTCGTCCAGGCCCTCGAGCCGCCGCGAGCCCTTGGGAACCAGGGAAGGAGTGAACGTGCCATCCCTGTCCCGGGGGATGGCCAGCTCGACATCGCCGGAAACGGAAGCGACCGTCTTCGGATACGATCCGTTGCGCGAGTTCGGGAACAGAGCCGCTTCCGCATTGCCCTTCTCATACCCGAGATTATCGCTGAGCGCGGCCCGCAGGCCCCGCTCCAAGCCGGCCTTGATCAGCTGCTGAATCAGGCCATCCTTGCCCTCGAGCTGGAGCTGGCCCGCATCGATCATTGAATACAACTCATCCAAAACGCCGGAAGCCTCCAGCGCCTCCACACCCTCGCGCTGCACGCGCCGCCGCTCCTCGCGAAATCTTTCTCGACCATGGTCACAGTCTCTCGACTTTCTGTCAGGAACACCGCCCCTCACAAACCATCTGACACCCTCTCGCTTGTCCGCCGGGTCAGCTACCCGGCGATCATCACCTTCCTGATGCTCCACCAGGGCCTTCGACCGGGGTATGACTACCTGCTGGACCGCAAGCTCTCCAGCATCTGGCGCGAGGTCCAAGACTCCCCGCTGGCAGCAGACCTTGACCGGTTCATGACCGCGGCCGCCGACCTCGGTTTCACCGAACGGGTCCGGTTCGCCACCGGCTCCCAGGTGCCCGTAAGGCTCCTCATCCAAACCGGCCGGCGCATGGAACAGCTCACCTTGGCCGATCTGGCCGAGTTCACCGCGGCCTGCCGGGACAGACAGGGGCGCACCGGCAAGGGCCACAGCCACTACATGGCTTCGGCAAGCAACGCCCAACGGGTGCTGTTCCACCTCGGAGTCCTTGATGAACTTCCCCGCGCCGGTGGCCCGGTTCCGTTCGCCGAGCGGTAGCCCGAGTGCGTCCGCCGATCTGGGCAGCGATGATCGCCTACCTGGACCGCAAGCGCGCAACCTGCCGACCGAAAACCGTGTCAACGATCGCGACCCGGCTCAAGCACTTCGGTGAGTTCCTGCCCGGCATCTACCCGGATCTGGACTCCGTCGCAGCCCTCGATCGATGCAAGCACATCGAGCCTTACCTGACCAGCATGATCGATGCCGTCAACACCAAAAACGGCGAGAGTATCACCGTCGCTGACCGCCCGCGGCGAGTGCTCGTACTGATGGGGTTCCTGACCGACATCGCCGAGTGGGACTGGCCCGAAGCGCCGCCGCGCAAGCCGCTGTTCCGTGACGACATCCCCAAAGCTCCCGCCAAACATTGCCCCGCCACCTGCCCGTCGATATCGACCGGCGCCTCACCCAGGTCCTCACCGAGTCCCCGGCAATGAACTGGCCGCGGCCGCCCTGCGGCTGCAACGTGCCTGCGGGCTGCGGATCGGGGAACTGCTCGATCTCGAACTGGAGTGCGTCCACGAAGTCCCCGGCCACCGCAGCTGGCTGAAGGTCCCCCTCGGCAAACGGGACACCGAGCGGATGGTCCCCTCGACGAAGAGATCCTGGAGCTGATCGACCACATAACCCACACCAGATCGCACGGGCGGCCGCTGCCACACCCGCGTTACCGGCGCCCGGCACAGTTCCTGTTCACCCACCATGGACGGCGGCCGGGGCAAGGCGGTCCGTGCCGAACTCGACCGCGCCGCCGGTCTCGCCGGGCTCGAACACATCACCCCGCACCAGCTTCGGCACATCCTACGCCACCGCCCTGGTCAACGCGGGCGTATCCCCTGCAGGCCTTGATGGCGCTCCTCAGCCACATGTCTGCAGAGATGAGCCTGCGCTAAGGACGACTGTTCGACGCGACCGTGCGCACCGAATACGAACGTGCCCTTGATCTGGCCAAACAACAGGCAGTCACACCCGCGACCGGCAGGACCAGCCTGCCTCTCAGAGACATGACCGGCGGAAAAGACTGGAAAGACACCCCGCTGCTGAACTCCCGCATGGCCGGAGGGTTCTGCCTGCGGGCCTCTGCCCAGGGCGCGTGCGCATACGTAAATATTTGTGAGCACTGCCCCAGCTTCCACGCCGAGCCCAGCTCACTACCGATCCTTGCCGCGCAACGCGTTGATGCAGAGGCACTTGCCCGCGACGCCGAACAACAGGCTGGATCGCCGAAGCGGACCGACACAAACAACTCATCACCCGACTCGACAGACTGATCAGCGAGGCCACCACAGCATGACGAACACGAGCACCCTCGACACCGTCGAGCGCGCCTGCGCCGAGCTCCTACGGAACGGACAGGCAGTGACTTTCACCGCCGCTGCCGCCGCGCACCGGCCTGGGCCGGGCCACTCTCTACCGGGACACCATGATCCGCGGCGTAATCGAGGAGAACCGTCACGGCGCCGCCACCAGGGGCACCATACCGCCCTCACCGACGAGATCGCCACCCTCCGCGCCGCAATCGACACCCTCGCCGCGAGCGTGCGGCGCCACGAAGAACAACTTAGCTAACTGCCCGAAACAGCTAAATCCTTAACCGGCCAATCCCCGGCCTCCCGGACCATTAGCCGGATAACGCGCGGACAATGCCGCGATGGAATCGTTCTTCTCCCTGCTGCGGAAGAACGTCCTGAACCGGCAGCGTTGGCGCACCCGACAGCAGTTGCGTTTGGCAATTTCGACGTGGATCAAACGGACCTACCACCGCAGGCGCAGGCAAAGACGGTTAAGGGAAACTCACCCCAATCGAATATGGAACAACCAACCGGACCGCGCTCCAAGCGGCCTAAGACCCCGAGTCAACAAAAGCCGGGCCAGTCCCTCCCTCTTCTGGACCGTTCGAGATGGGCAACGACGGAAATTCATCCATCCAGTGCTCGCTCCTCCGCCCTGTCGCATTCACGAACTTAACAGGTTTGTCCCCAAGTAGGACGCTCACGTGCCCGCTCGCCCCGCTCGGAATCTCGCGTTGGTCTTCGGTTCCCTCGCCCCCGCACAGTGATCCGGCATCTGGACGGATGCAAAGGAGTAAGAACGGTCTAGCTTGAATGCGCATGTACCGGGCGCATGCATAGTCCGTGTGCGAGTCTCACTGAGGGGCTGCGGGGGGAGAGTAGATGCCGCCTGCATACTTGCTCGGAGCAACTCCGTATGTTTTGGCGAACACTCGCGAGAAGTAGAGCGGGTCGTCGAAGCCGACCGCGTGTGCGACTTCTCCTACGCGGAGACCGGTCGTGTGCAGCAGCCGCGCCGCTTCGTGCATCCGGCGGCTGCGAACCCACGCGAGCACGGATTCGCCGGTCCACCGTCGGAATGCGCGCTGCGCCGTGGCAGGGCTTGTCCCGCCTGCACGAGCGATCTCGGCGATCGTCAACGGGCGGTCAAGGTTCCGTGAGACGTAATCCATCATGCGGGCCAGTGCCGACGGGCGTTCCTCGAGTGTCCCGCCGCCGTCCCATGACTCATGGGCGTCGTGCATGAGCACCCCGAGGGCGCGTGCGACGGGATCTGTGACGGCGGAGGCGAGAAAGCGCTCGACGCAGTAGGTCGCGAGCGAGATGATTCGTCGCCCCCTCTCGGAACTAGTAGCGAGCAGTGCCGGCGGCGGGGCTCCCTCGGTCCCGCGTCGCCACGGCACGTCGAAGAGGTCGCCGCCCTCGACCGCGACTTGGGGGGTGACCTCGACATCGGGCGCGTGCCAGGGCACAAGATGCACGGCACCGGTGCGGAACGGTGCTCGCTCGTCGGCCCGATACTCGATGGCCGAGCGCCAGGGCACGCGCAGCGACATCCCGGCGGACACCCTGAACCGGGCGGTGGGCAGCTTGAGCTCGCCTCCGCCTTCAAGCACCCAGATGAGCGAGACGCCGTCGACGCGTGGAACACTGATCCGCTGGCCAGGACGGAACTGATACCAGTTGGCCCCGACCACCGCGGGTCCTCCGCCTGCACTGGCGGCATCATCCCCGGTGTTGCCTAGCTCATTGAGTGGATCATCCATGTTCCACCTAATTATGCCATTCGATTCGCGTCATTCGTCGGTGATGATTGGGAAGGACAGGGGGAGTGCCCCCGGAAAGGAAAGCCGATGTCGCTCTCAATTTTGGTCAATACGTCCGCGTGTGTCGGAGCTGGACAATGCGCGCTGGTTGCCGGTGAGGTCTTCGAACAGGACGACGACGGTATCGTCGTGCTGTTGGAAGAGTCTCCCGGCGGTTCCCAGGAGTCATCGGTCCGGCGTGCCGCATCGCTCTGCCCTGCGCGTGCGATCGAGCTGCGAGGATAGGCGTGGCCGAGACAAGGTCCGTGGTCGTGGTCGGCGCCGGGATCGCCGGGTTGGCGACGTCAGAGAACCTGCGGGCTCGCGGCTTCGTCGGCACCATCACGCTTGTCGGCGAAGAGTCCCACCTTCCGTACAACAGGCCCCCACTGTCGAAGCAACTCCTGATTGACGGGTGGAGCCCCGAGCGCCTCCTGCTCGCTGATGCCGGACGACTTGATTCCCTCGGCATCACCTATCTCCCGGGCGTGAAAGCGACCGGGCTGGATGTCGCATCGCGCCGGGTGCGCCTGGGCGCGGAATGGGTCGGGTACGGCGCGCTCGTGATCGCGACGGGGCTGAGCCCGAGGCAAGTGCCGGGAATACCGGGGGAGGAGCACGTCCGGGTGCTCCGCACGCTCGATGACGGGATCGGCCTGGCTGATGCGCTTCGGCGGGCGGAGCGCGTCATGGTCCTCGGAGGAGGGATACTCGCGTGCGAGCTCGCCTCAGCGACCCGCAAGCTCGGCCTGCCTACAACGCTGGTCGCCAGACACACCGAGGTTGGCCCCCGCTCGCTCGGCAGCGCGGTCACCGAGCGGACCCACCGGCTCCTCTTGGACCACGACGTCCAGTTTCTAACGGGACGCGAGCTCGCGAGTGTCGGCCGCACGTCGACGGTCCTGAGCGATGGCACGCGTGTGGATGCCGATGTCGTCGTTGCGGCGATTGGTGCCGTCCCGAATACCTCGTGGCTCGCGCGCTCGGGGCTCGACGTCGAGGACGGCATCCTCTGCGATCACCGCGGGATGGCGTCGCCGGACGTTTACGCCGTCGGCGACGTCGCCCGCTGGCGAAGTCCAGTCACGGGCATCGCACGAAGACTCGAATCCCAGTCTTCGGCCATCGATCAGGCGGAGATCGTCGCGGGAGCGGTGCTCGGCGACCCCATGCCGCAGCGAAGCTATCCGCTGTTCTGGACAGAGTTGTTCGGCAACAGGATCACGGCCATCGGCGAGTGCGTCGCGGCAGAATCCGTGGTCGCCATCGCCGGGGATCTTGACGCGGATCGATTCGTCGCCGAGTACACCGTCTCCGGTCGGCGTACCGGCCTTGTCGGATGGAACATGCCGCGAGAGTTCCGGCAAGCACGAACTTTGGCATTGACCGAGCAGACGAAAGGAACGGTCGCCGCATGAAAGACATAGCCCCATCGGATCCGAGGGGGGCAGCCAACGAATGCCCCGCGCTCCACGGTCGCGCCCTCCCTACGGACGGAACGCAACTCCGGCTGTCGCCGACCCTGGCCGCATGGCGAGATGAAGCGGCCGCAACCCCGCTGCAGTACGCCGACGGTCACGTCGGCTGGATCGTGACCCGGAACGAGCTGGCCAAGGAAATCCTCTTGGATCCTCGCTTCACGAGGGAGACGACGCGACTGCCCATGCCAGGCGACCCGCACGCGGACATCGATGCCGATGCGCAGGAGTCGATTCGTGTGGGCGGTCCACTCGACAACGACGGGGACGTGCACGCCCGCCTGCGCAGAGCCATTGCGCCGAGGTTCAGTCTGAAGGCCGCTCGCAGCTACCGAGCCAAGATCGCTGAGATCGTACAGGCACAGATCGGATCGATCGCGAAGCATGTCGGGCCGGTCGATCTGACGTCCGCCTACGCCGCACCGATATCGGCCCAGGTGCACTGCCTCGTGATGGGCGTCCCGGACAGACTCTCGGCGGCGTACTCACCCATCTTCGTGGGGGAGTCGACACTGCAACGGAAGTTCGACTTCGCCAGGGAGGCTCTTGCGCTCAAGCAGCAGGAGCCGGGCGACGACGTGCTGAGCGACCTCGTAAGATCCGACCTTAGCCCGCACGAGCAGGAGGGACTCGCCCTCGTGGTGCTGAGTGCCGGACGCGATTCCGTAGCCCACCTGATATCCACCTCCGTTGTAGCGTTGCTACTGCACCGCGAGCAATGGGACTGGTTGGGGGCGAATCCCGATCGCATGCCGGCGGCAGTTGAGGAATTCGTCCGCGTCGGATCGCTGTTCGTGACGCTGTTCAGCCGTACAGCGAAAGAGGACCTCACCATTGGATCGCTGGAAGTGCAGACCGGACAGTCGGTATCGGTCGCGGTCGCAGCAGCGAATCGGGACGAACGCCAGTTCGACAACCCTGAGCAGTTCGACGTGACTCGTGACGCGTTCGGTCACCTCGGGTTCGGCCACGGAATCCACGCCTGCGTCGGGCAACAGGTCGCACGTACTGTCATCGCGGAGGCAGTCTGGGCGCTGATGGAGCGGTGGCCGGGGCTCCGGCTCGTGGATGCCGAGCAGCTTCGACCACTTCCATTCGCGCATCCGGTTGCGACGCACGCGACCGGTCAAGTTCTCGTCGAGTGGGAGCAGTGAGCGAGCGGAGCGGGCTTCCCGCGCTCGCCTGGTCGACCATCTCCCCTGACGGTTGGTCGCCCAGCAACGATGAATGGTCGCATTCGGGGATCGCTGTCCTGCCCGACGGGCGCATCGTCTTTGCGGAGCCAGGGCTCGGCCGTCTCATCTTCATGAATGAGCCGAACGGCGAGTGGTCCCGGGTTGGCAACACCGACCTTGGTCAATCACGGCATCACCCTTGCACGCCGAAGCGGCCGCGACGGCCTGTGGTTGGCAGACCCCGGCACAGCCTCCTCTGCCGGCCAGCTTGCTTGGCTCGATCTGGGCACCGGTGTCTTCGAGATCCTCGAACCCCCGGCACCCTCCTGGCGTCCGACTTCCGCCGCGGTAGTCACCGCTTCGGGACCCTGGCAGGACGATCTCTGGGTTTCCGACGGTTACGGGGACGGCCTAGTTTACCGTCATACGGCGTACGGGTGGACCGAGGCGATAGACGGAGGCGAGACCGGCCTCCAATTCAACTGCCCCCATGGGATTGCCATCGACCGGCGCGGGCCAGACAGCCTTGTGGTCATCGCAGACCGAGGCAACCGACGACTGGTCTTCCTCGAACCGGGAGGCAAGTTCGTGCGTGCGGTCACACACGAACTGATGACGAGTCCGAGTTCGATCGCCCAGTGCGGCGACGACCTGCTGGTGACCGACCTGTTCGGCGCGGTGCTCGCCGTCGACGAGTCTGACGGCGTGCGCTCCCTGATCGGCGACAGCCGCGGCGAGCCCGCTCCCGGCTGGCCGAACGCCAACTCCGACAGTGAGCCGGTACGTCCGGAACTCATTGACGGAGTGCTCAACAGCCCGCACGGCATCGCGATCGCGAATGCTCACGACATCTACGTGACCGAATGGGTATTGGGGGGTCGACAGATCCACCTCCGGCTCGCAGAGCAGGGGTGACACTACCCGTGCAACTACACCAGCGTCCCAAACGGGGCCCAAGACGCCGCGACGCTCGACCGGCTGGCCGCCGGCGGCACCTCGTGAGCTTGGCGAACGTTTCCATCAAATAGCCCACACGGACGGACATGACCAGACCGAGAGTTCTTGCGTACCACCTTCCCCAGTCCCACCCCGAGGCGATCCACGACGCCTTCGTCCCGGCACCCTCCAATCACATCGAAGCCACGGCGGTGTGATCATGACGAACACATCAGACACTCCGATCCACACTGAAAGGTGGAGGAGCGTAGAGCTCTCGATGTCCGCCGCGCACGACTACACCGATCCCTTCGTCCAGATCGAGGTCGAGGCGGTCTTCGTGGGTCCCGACGGTGCTTCCGTGACACGGCCGGCATTCTGGGATGGCGGAAACCAATGGAAGGCGCGCTTCGCACCGCCTGCGGTGGGTGAATGGCGGATGGAGACGACATGCAGCGCTCCGGACGATCACGGGCTGCACGGAGCGACCGCCCGTATTGTCGCGCACGAGTACACTGGCGACCTCAATCTCTTCAGGCACGGATTCCTCCGCGTAGCGGAATCGGGCCACCATCTCGTCCACGACGACGACACCCCGTTCTTCTACCTGGGAGACACACATTGGGCGTTGCCGCACGAGCGCTGGAACACATCCAACGCGGAGGGTGTGGCCTCCCAGTTTCGATACGTCGTCGACAAACGGGTCGCGCAGGGCTTTACCGTCTATCAGTCGGAGCCGATATGGCACCCGCATCCGCAAGGAGTCCGCCACCACGGGCCCGACGAGGAACCCATAGCGGACCTCCGGCATGGAGTCACCGAGGCCGCACTCGACGGACTGCGCAACCTCGATGCAAAGTTCGCATACATCGCCGACTCGGGGCTCGTGCACGCAAACGCGATGATTGACTGGGTCGCCCGCCCGGCAGACTTCCCCGACGACTACACCCCCCAGCGGATGGCGCGGCTGGCAAAGTACTGGGCGGCACGCTATGGCGCTTATCCGGTCATTTGGACCATCGCCCAGGAGATCGACGCCACATTCTCCGGAATGTTCGTTGGCGACGCGATGAAACCCTGGACGGCCGCGATCGAGAGCCTCCGGGCATCCGATGACTATCGCCACCCCCTTTTCCCGCATCAGGAGAGCACGCACCTCACCACCGCGCGAAGCTCCCGATTCGCCCACGAGGAATGGCATGACGGCTTCGCCGCACAGCCGCAATGGGACGACAGCTGGGATACTGGCATCCTCGCTGAATACTGGTCTAGTGGGAAGCCCGCTCTCGTGTATGAATCTCCGTACGAGAAGTTCTGGACCGACGAGCGACACGCCTTGAGCGCCCTATACAAGTCGTACCTTTCGGGCATGCGAGGCTATGGATACGGCGTGAGCGGCTTGTGGAACGATGTCTACTCGCCCGATGGCGCTCCCCTCGACGCAGGAACCGAATACCAGCTCGCTCCCGAGCAAGCCGCCGTCGAGAGCAGCGTCGTGACCTCCACAGAGAAAGGCTCGGGCGAAGTGGAAGGGCCGAAGTGGCTCTTCGTCCCGACCACAAGACGCGTGTGGTGGTTCGAGGGGGCGAATTCCGCGACCGGCGACCAACTGGGATACGGTGTCCGCTTCCTGTGCGATCTGGATTGGTGGAAGCTCACGCCGAGATTCACGGATCCGGCCTGGAGCGACTTCGCAGCCGCCGGTCGCGGATTCCTCGCCACCGATGAGAACGACCTCTACGTGGCCCTGTTCAGCGACGGCACATCCCGCACGGGGACCCTCCGAGGGCTCGATACTGATGCCGAATACGACGCGCGCTGGTTCGATCCGCGCACCGGCGAATTCCATATCATCGCTGGGGTATCAATCGGTTCCTCGGGCGAGTGGGCTGTTCCCCACAAGCCGAGTCCAGAGGACTGGGTGCTGCACTTGCACCGTCGTGCTGCGGTATAGGAGATTCGCGGAGCCATGGCGCACCCCTCCAGCGAAACCTCCGAGCATGTTGGGGCGCCACACGGGGTGCTCCCACATCCCGAACGAGGGACGGTGGATTCTATCTGTCAGTACAATCGCCAATCCGCCGATGCAGTCAGCTGTTCAGACAGCTTGGGGCAGGAGGAGCTCGATGTGGGCCTGGACAGGAGCGCGGAGTCCGAGGTGGTGGGGCTTCCTGTTCAGCAGCTCCCGGGCCCGTTGGAGGTTCTTGACGGTCTAATCCGAAGATTCCTTCTCGAACCTTAAAACCCAAGGCGCCGGTCGGTGCTCTCCGGCCAGTGATCAGCCTCGGTGGCTGGCCAGCCTGCGGCCAGCTGGACACAGTGGCTGGCGGTATGCATGGCGCCCACTGCAATGTCCCTGGCACGACCTTGGTGGAAGTCTATGGCAAGCCCTTCAGGCCGCGATTACGTTGGCTGGGCTTCGCGGCATCATGCCGTCGTACAACTCGGTCGGGGTAACGGGGAGCCGGTGTCCGCTTCGACTCGACTGCTGAAGACGCTGCTCAGAGAACAGACGGGGTTCGAAGGTCTGCTTGTTTCCGATTACGGCGCCGTGGGGAATCTGCACATCGTCCAGCGCGTGGCGCAGTCTGGACCGCACGCCGGCTTGCGGCACTCAATGTAGGATTGGACATTGAACTGCATGTACCCCAAGGGTTCGGCAGCGAGCTTCGCGATTGGTTCGCGACGGGACAAGCGGACGTTGCATTGATGGACCGCGCAGTTCGTGAGGTTCTTACCGCCAAGTCCCGGATGGGTCTGTCTGAGAATCCCTTTGCCCCGGTTGCCGATGAGAGAGAAGGCGCCTTTGTGCCGGGCGACTCTGTTGTCGCTTTGGGATATGCGCGTGAATCGCTTGTACTGCTGAAAAACAACGGTGCTCTGCCCTTGAGAAAGAGCGTGCGGAAGCTCGCTGTCATAGGTTGTCACGCGGCGAGCGCACGCTTCTTCCTCGGCGGCTATAGCTTTACTCGATGGCTGAAGGCAAGCGTGCTGTGAACTCATCGACGGCGGGTCTCATCACACGCGGTGACGACCTGCGGCTGATCGCGGACGCAGTGCCAGGGACCACCATCGAGTCGTCTGACAGGCCTGCTTCGAAGAGCTTCTTCAGCGTCAGCAGCCGGGCATTCGGAGCCTGTTGGATGAACTTACTGTACGGATGCCGGACACCGAAGTGGTGTGGGCACGCGGCTATTACCGCTCGTACCGGTTAAGGAACCCGATTGCGTCGAGGGAGCGGAAATCGCTGAGCCGTTGGCGGAGCGTCTCGTGGTCCCAGTCCCACCAGGCGAGCTGCTCCAGTCGGTGGACCACCTCGGGCGGCTGACGGAACCGGATGATTTTAGCGGGGACACCGGCGACGATTGCGTAGGGGGGAACGTCTCTTGTGACGATGGCGCCGGATGCGACGACTGCACCGTTGCCCACCACAACGTCCGGCTTAATTTGCGCACCATGGCCGATCCAAGTGTCGTGCCCGATGACGGTTCGGCGTGCCCGCCGCTTGGCGAACCAGTCCGCATCGTCCTCGGCGTCGGGCCAGTACTTCTCTGACCGGTAGACAAAGTGGTGCAGGGTGGCCCGGTCCAGGGGGTGGTCCGTTGCTCCGGCCCGCACGAAGCTGGCGATGTTCGAAAACTTCCCGACGGTGGTATTCGCGAGATCGCTGTAGCGGTCGCAGTAGCTGTAGTCGCCGAACTCGACGTGGGCGAGCCTGGAACCTTGACCGACTTCCGTGTACCGGCCGAGAACGCTGTCGGCGATGGTAGACCCGTCGTGGACGATTCCCGCCTCCGGCAGCGTGCCGGGTCCGATCGGGGACTGGGACGTGGCGGATCGGTGCCCGGGAGGGCGGCAGCATCCCCCTGCTGCAGCCTCGATAATGCGCAGTAGTTTCGCGCCTCCCTCCGCGATGGTGCCGTCGTTGCGGATCTCCTTGTCCGCAGTGGATTCCGGTGCTGGATCGGGCCGCCGCAGGCGTTTGCTGATCTCGTCGGCGTTTTCCCGCCCACGGCAACGCATTCGGGCGGCGCGCACCTCCTCGGACACTGTCACCCGGACGACGATGAGGCGCTCGTACCTGGCGGCGAGGGTGCCGATGACGGATCGCGACACGTTCACAACGACGGCCCGGCCGGTGCGGATGTCGTCATCGATGGACTTCGGGATCCCGTACTGGAGGTCATGGGCGTCCCAGGTGAGGGCGAACATGCCCGCGCCGCGGGCTGCCTGGAACTCATCCTCGTTCGTTGGGACGTGGTCCTCGCCTGGTCCGGGCGCCCGAGTGATGTGCCGTTTCGGGAGGCTGATATGGGGGCAGGCGTGTCGGCGTGCCTCGCAGATGAGCGCGTCCTTGCCGACGCCGCTGGGGCCGACGACGGCGACGAAGGCGCCGGGGCCGATCATTCCTTCGGTCATGCGACCCGTCCGCCCTGCCGGTACACGGCGCGCACGATGGGCACGGTGAGCCCAGTCGGGTGTTCCGGTGTGCCTGGCTGCCCGTAGGGGCGGACGCGGAGCAGGTCGCCGCGCTTGCCGATGACGATCTCCCCGCGGTCGGTCATTCCGACGGCGTTGGCTGGGTTGGTGCTGATCAGCTTGACGGCGTTCTGGATGCTGATTGTTCCGTCGGTGACGAGCTGGAACACGGCCTGCATCGGGCTGGAGGGAACGTAGTCGGATGAGAGTATGTGCAGCAGCCCCCGGTCGAGGAGCGCCGATGCGGCTACGTTCCCGGACTGGCTGCCGCCGCGGACGATGTTTGGTGCGCCCATGATGACGGACAGCCCGTGGGCGCCGGCCGAGGCGGCGGCGACGACGGTCGTGGGGAATTCCGCGATTCGCACACCGAGGCTGACGGACTCCTGGATGTGTTCGACGGTTGCATCGTCGTGTGCTGCGAGGGCGATGCCGCGTCGGCGCGCAGCTTCGGCGACGGCGCGTCGGTTCCGGTCGGAGTGCAGCTTCGCCTCGCCGAGGAGCACGTCGACGTATCCGTCGATGTTGCTTTCGGAAACGATACCCTTGCCGATGTAGTAGCGCTTGAACTCGCCGACGTCTTCGAACTGTCGCTGGCCGGGGGTGTGGTCCATCAGCGATGCGAGCCTCACGCGAGGGTTGTCGGCGAACTCCTCGAACCGGTCCAGGCAGTCCTCCGCAGACACTTCGCAACGTAGATGGATCGCGTGGTCGGCGCGGAGGGCCCCGGCACGGGCGGCTGTGGTGATCGCGTCCGCGAGGCGCCGAGCGGACCGGGTGACCGTTTCGCGGTCTCCGGGCTCTGAGCCGAGCCGGACGGCGTCGAGGACGGTGGTCGCGCCGGCGGTTGCCATCTGCGCGTCGTGGGCGAGGACCGCGGGCATCGCGTCCCAGTCCACGCCCGGGCGGGGACGGAGGTGGTACTCGGCGTGGTCAGTGTGCAGTTCGACGACGCCGGGAAGCAGGTAATCGCCGTCGAGGTTTTCCCCTGCGGCCGCGTTCCCGGAGCTGACGTCCGCGATTTGGCCATCGCGGACGACTACGGTGCCGTGGATCACCTCATCGGGAAGCACGACGCGGGCGTTGGTCAGAACGAGTTCGTTGGTCATTGGGAGCCTTCCAGCGGGTGCAGTGAGTGGATGCGGAACGGGACGCCGGGCTCCGGTTCCATGAAGAGGGCGATTGTGCCGAGGGTGACATTACGGTCGAGGCAGCCGCTGAACCATTGCCGCAAGGTTTGCTCGATGTGTTCATGCCGCCCGTCCGCGACGCGGTCGGTGAGAGTGAGGTGAAACCTGAACTCCTCGAGAACGTACGGGTAGCCGAGAGAGGTGAGTAGCGCGCGTTGGCGGTCGGTGAGTGTGTCGGGTTTGCGCCGGGCGATCTCGTCGGCAGAGGGCGGGGCGCGGAACGAGTCGAGTTCGGTGACCACGGTCGTGGCGAGGGTGTCCAGCCCTGGGGCTTCCTCGCCGGGTGTGATCGCGTAGAACCAGTTGATCCGGCTGATCGTGAGCCGCGGGATGGTCACCGGTGGCATCGACGATGCCAGCCGTGCCGTGGCGGCGGCAAGGTCATCGATGCCGTACCCGGACGCGAGACGGAACGGCGCCTTGAGGGTGGCGTGGAACCCGTACCGTCTCGCGTCGGCGGTAATCCGGTCGATGGAGGCGCGGGTCCACCCCTCCGGCACGCCTCCGGAGGGGGCGGTACCGGTGACGCTGCGCCCGAGCCAGGATTCCGCACGTTCCCGCAGCAGCGTGCCGGTGGCATCCGTGCGTTCCACACCGGGCAGGGCGTACACCGCGTATCGGTGGCTCATGCCATGGCCCTGACCATCGGTGTGAAGTCCTCGACAGGGATGACGCGGTCGGCGACGGCTTCGCGCACCTCGGCGTCGTGGAAGATGCCAAGCATCGCGGTTCCTGCTTCTATTTTCTCGGCGATCAGTTCCACGACCACGCGCCGGTTCCGGGCGTCCAGGGAGGCGGTGGGTTCGTCCAGCAGGAGCATCGGCAGGTCCGCGATGAACCCGCGGGCGATGTTCACGCGCTGCTGCTCGCCTCCGGAAAACGTCGCCGGCGGCAATCCCCACAGCCGCTCGGGGATCCCGAGCCGTGACAGCAGGGAGGCAGCGCGCTCCTCTGCGTCCATCGGGTCGGCACCCCGCTCGATGAGGGGTTCGGCGACGACCTCGAGTGCGGGCACCCGAGGCACACACCGCAGGAACTGGCTGACGTATCCCATGGCGTGCCTGCGGGCCGCGAGGATCTCGCGCGGGTCGGCGGTGGCGATATCAATATCGATACCGCCAGCGCGGAGGAGCACTTTGCCTCGGTCGACGGCGTAGTTTCCGTACACCATTTTCAGGATCGAACTCTTGCCGCTGCCCGATGCTCCGCCGAGGACGACACACTCGCTGGCGTGCAGGTCGAAACTGAGCCCGCGGATCACGGCGAGCCCCTGCCCTCCCTGTAAATGCATGGTGAAGGTCTTGTCGAGGTCGGAGACGGCGAGAATGGGCTGGTTGGTGGTCATGGTCATCCTTGGAGGATCGAGGAGACGAGCAGCTGGGTGTACGGGGCCTGCGGGTCATCGAGGACCCGGTCAGTCAGTCCGGACTCGATCACGTGACCGTCCTTCATGACGAGGGTCCGGTGCGAGATGAGCCGGGCCACGGCGAGGTCGTGGGTCACGATGATCATGGCGAGGCCCAGATCGCTGACCAGGGAGCGGATAAGGTCCAGCAGGCGGGCCTGGACGGACACGTCAAGCCCGCTGGTGGGCTCGTCCATGAACACCAGCCGCGGCGAAACGACCAGGTTCCTGGCGATCTGCAGCCGCTGCCGCATGCCGCCGGAGAACGCGGCGGGCGTGTCATCGACGCGGTCGCGGGGGATTTCTACGCGTTCGAGCCAGTCGGTCGCCGCGGCCCGGATGCGGCCGTAGTGCCGCCAGCCGTTCGCCATCAGCGGTTCCCCGACGTTGCCGCCCGCGCTGACGTGCATCCGCAGACCGTCGGCGGCGTTCTGGTGTACGAAGCCCCACTCGCTGCGCCAGAGGCGGCGGACAGCGCTCTCGGACAGATCAGCAAGGTCCACCACGTCGCCGCCGTCGAGCCGGTACCGGATGCTGCCCTCGCTGGTATCGAGCCGCTGTGAAAGGGTGTTAAGGAGGGTGGACTTCCCGGAGCCGGATTCGCCGACGATCGCGAGGACTTCCCCTGGCCAAAGGTCAAACGACACGTCGCGGCATCCGAGCCAATCACCGTAGCGGTGGCCGACGTTGCGGACTTGCAGGAGGGGACGCTCGTCGCTCATGCGGGTATCTCTTCGTTTAGGCGAGCGGCGGTGCGTTCGCAATGGTAGGTGTCGGAGCAGGCGTACATCACGCCGCCCGCGTCGTCGGTGATGATCTCGTCCAAATACACTCCGGTGGATCCGCAGATCGCGCAGGGCTGATCGAAATGCTGGGGTTCGAACGGGAAGTCATCGAACCCAAGGCTCTCCACGTCGGTGTACGGGGGGATGGCGTAGATGCGCTTCTCGCGGCCGGCGCCGTAGATATGGAGCGCCTGGCTCTGATGCAGCTTCGGGTTGTCGAACGACGGGGTCGGGGACGGGGCCATCAGGTAACGGTGGTTGACCAGCACAGGGTAGTCGTACGTCTTGGCGATATGCCCGTAGCGGGCGATGTCCTCATAGAGCTTGACGTACATCAGTCCATATTCGTTCAGGGCGTGCATACGCCGGGTTTCGGTCTCTCGGGGCTCGAGGAACCGCAGCGGCTCCGGGATCGGCACCTGGTAGACCATGATCTGGCCGTAGGTGAGGGAGGCCTCGGGAATCCGATGGCGGGTCTGGATAATCGTCGCGTCCTCAGTGCGGGTCGTGGTCGCTGCCCCGGCCACCTTGTGGAAGAACGCCCGGATTGACACGGCGTTCGTGGTGTCATCGGCGCCCTGGTCGATGACCTTGAGTGTGTCATCGGCGCCGATTACCGCAGCGGTCAGCTGAACGCCCCCGGTGCCCCAGCCCCGCGGCAGCGGCACCTCGCGGGACGCGAACGGGACTTGGAAGCCGGGAATCGCGACCGCTTTGAGCAGCACCCGGCGGATCATCCTCTTGGTCTGCTCGTCAAGGTAGCCAATATTGTACTCAATCTGGTCAGGGTTCACGTGTTGGTCTCCTCGCTGCCTGCGGCGTTGTCGTGGTGCTCCCGCTGCAGCTGCCGGATTAGGTGCAGCTCCGCCTGGAAGTCGACGTAGTGCGGTAGCTTTAGGTGTTCTACGAAGCCGGCGGCCTGCACGTTGTCGGCATGGCTGAGGACAAACTCCTCGTCCTGGGCAGGGGCGACGATGCGTTCCTGGAATTCGCCGGCCCGAAGTGCCCGGTCGACCAGCGCCATGGACATGGCCTTACGCTCGCCCCGACCGAACACCAGGCCGTAGCCGCGGGTGAATTGGGCCGGCGTGTGGGCATTGCCGGTGAACTGGTTGATCATCTGGCACTCGGTGACCTCAATGCGGCCGAGCGGCACCGAGAACCCGAGGTCCGGGGCATCGAACTCGATCTCGACCTCGCCGACGCGGATCTCGCCGGCGAACGGGTGGGTGTTTCCGAACCCGCGCTGGGTGGAGTACCCGAGGGCGAGAAGGAACCCCTCGTCACCGCGCGCAAGCCCCTGCAGCCGCTCGGCCCGGCTCATCGGATGCACGGTGGGTTCACGAGTCAGGTCCGCCGGTTCCGGGTCGGCCCAGTCTGCGGCGTGGTCGGGTTCGAGCAGCGCGTCCGAGCCGAGCAGATCGGACACGCGCGGCATGGGCACGTGGTGGATGCCGGCGTCGCCTGGCACGGGCCCGTCGCCGGCTGGTTCGGCGAACAGGCGGTGCGTGTAGTCGAAGGTGGCGCCGAGCTGCTGGCCGCCGGGGATGTCCTTGAACGTGGCGGATACCCGCCGCTGCGGGTCAAGCCCTGCAGTGTCGATCGGCTCGGAATAGCCGAACCGCGGCAGGGTGGTCCGGTATGAGCGCACGAGGGTGACGGCTTCGAGGACGTCACCCTGGGCCTGCAGGATGGCCCGCGCGGCGAGCTTCGGGTCGTACAGGGAGCCTTCGGTCATCACGCGGGACACCAGGACCGGCATCTGTCCGGCGACGGCGTCTTGACCGATAGCCGGGACGTTGGGGTCACCCCGCCCCTCCTTTGCGAGCAGCGCGTGGGCGTTCGCGATCGCCTTCTCACCGCCCTTGACTGCGACGTACATCAGGCCTCCTTGGCCGTGTCGGGCACCGCGCGGCGCAACCGCGTCGTGCGGGGAAGAGCGATGACGTGATCATCGAAGACCACGATCACGTCAACGCCGCGGGGAAAGAGCGCAGCATTGCCGGCCCACGCGTCCGCGAACCCTTCGGGTGCCCACGGAGCATCGAGCGAAATCCACCCCTCGATCCCGGGCCCGGTGGCAGTGAAGCGCGCACCGGCGCCTCGGGCGCCGGCGTCGATAATGATCGTTGCGGATTGGTGCGGCGCCTCGTCGGTGCCCAGCGCCAGGTCGCTGAACGGTGTGACCGTGTCAGGTGTGGCGATCACGAAGTCCGCGCCCTCGCGGGCACCGGTGATTCGCGTGCCGGTGTGGAACGTCAGGTAGGTGGTCACCTCGCGCCTGACGGCGAGCTTAGGGTGCAGCCACACGGACACGTCCTCATCGAACAGCGCCAACGCCACGACGGCGAGCCCGGCGCCGAGCCCGTCGGGTGCCTCCGGCAGTCCCCGGATCGGATACGGCCGGCACGGATGGGCGAACGCGTCGAGGACGGCGCGGAACACGCGCTGCGACTCGGCAGTCGGGTCGGTGAACCCGGGCGCCGGTACGGTGGTGGGAGCGTGGTTCATGCGTGTTCCCTCGCGACGGTGAAAAAGTCGACCTTCGTGCTGCGCGCCTCAGCGCGGCGGTCGTTGTCGTAGTGCTCTTGCCCGCGCTCCAGCGGAGCGATCACATCGTTGAGGACCCGCTCGCGCAGCTGCTCGTCGGCAAGCAGCCCGTCAAACGCGGCCGCGAACCAGGCGTGCTCGAGATCAGTGCCCAGCACGTACGCGCTGCCGACGGTGTCCGCTGTCATCGGCACACCGTGCAGCCGCACCGTGGCCCGGGTGACAGTGGCCTCACCCAGGTTGAAACGGTCACCGCCGGCGCCGACGCGGCCGCGAACCATCACCAGCCCCGCCTCCGGCCCGCGGATCGCCTCAACCTCGGGCTTGGCGTCCCAGGCCGCCCAGGCCCTTTCGAGCTGCGGCCTTGATGCGTGTGCGAGGACCCGCATCCACCGCCTCCGTGCGTCGCTGGCCTCATTCGAACTCGTCACTTCAACCTCCATAATTTGTCCAGCTATCTGGATGAATTAAACGTATCCAGATGCCCGCTGATTTGTCTACTTATCTAGACGTCTATTGGATGGACACGAGATGAACAGGTAGCGGCGGGTTTTCCGGGGAGTCATGGCCAGGCGTAGTATTCGAAGATCATGACCTTCCTGACTCGTTCCGCCACCGGTTACTCAACGTGGCGTCTGATCGCCGACCAGCTCCGCAGCGAGATCGTCGATGGCTCGTTCGCGCCCGAAACCAAGATGCCCACCGAGGGCGAGCTCGCAGACCGGTTCGGCGTCCACCGCAACACGATCCGGCAGTCGATCGCAGTCCTGGTTGAGGAGGGCCTTGTCGCCCGCCGCCAGGGCAGCGGAACCTTTGTCGTGCCACACACCCTGCTGGTGCACCGCATTGGACTGCGGACCCGGCTCAGCAACAGTGCGCGTCAGCCTGATGCCACCTCGAACCGGCCGATCGCATCGGAAATCGTTGCGAATCCGCCGCAGGAGGTGGCGTCCCGCCTCCGCCTGGAGGGCCGGCCGGCACTTCAGATCGAGACGGTCGCCGATGTGAACGGGACGACGATCGCGCGCTCGACGGCCTGGTTCGACGTCGCACTCACGCCGGATCTCGATGTTCACCTGCGGCAGACCCGGTCGGTCACGAAGGCGCTCCGTGCGGTCGGCATCGATGACTACGTGCGCACCTGGAGCGCTGTCAGCGCCCGGATTGCGAACAGGGTCGAGGCGGAGGACATGAACCTCCCCTCCGGGTCAATCGTGCTGGTGGTCCGGTCTGTGAACAGCCTTCTCGACGGCACGCCGCTGCAGTACACCAGCACACGGTTCCGTGCAGACCGGGTCGAGCTCGACATCGACTTCAGTGATCTCGCCGGCCACTGACTTCCGGGTGGAATTAACTTCAATCGTTCACCTCCAGACGGAACAACGTTCACATTTGGTATTTACGATCGCACCATGTCTAAAAAAATGAACCTTCGGGTGCTGACCCTTAATATCTGGATGGACCCGCGAGACGGGGAGAAGCGCGACGCGCTCCTGCTGGACGGGCTTCGCACCCATGACGCCGACATCGTGTTTCTGCAGGAGGTCGTGCGTACCCAGGAGCGGGACGCGTTCAAGCTGGTCTCGGAGAACTCACCGCTGCACTGGCACCACGCTGCGGACTATACGGACGTCGGCTGGCCTGCGTGGGGCACCGCCGTCGGGACGCGATGGGCTCCGAAGAGCATCGGAGTGCACGCGCTGCCTGCCGAGGACGGTCCCTATGTGTGGGAGGCGGTGATCCCGCTCCCGATCGGTGTGGACATGCTGTTCCTCGGCGCCCGTCCGAGCTTCAAATTCACCCGGGAGGCGGCGCGCGTCGAGCAGGCACTATTCATCACTGAGCTTGAGGAGCGTCGCCGGCAGACCGCGCCGACGATCCTTGCCGGCGACTTTGATGCTGCGCCCGATCAGGACTGCATCCGCTTTTACACCGGCAAGTCCGCGATCAACGGCCGCAGCGCTGCGTTCCGGGACAGCTTCGCGATCGCAGGCGACGGCACCCCTGGGTTCACATGGACAACTGACAGCCCCTGGGTCAAGCGCAGTGTCGTCGACGCGCAGGGGATTGTCCCGAACTACTGGGTACAGGAACCGCACCATCGGCGCATCGACTACGTCTTCGCCGGCTCGACAGAGAATCACCTCGAAGTAGAGAGTGTGATCAACAGCAGCAAGGTCGTGTTCAACGAATACCCGACTGCCAGCGACCACTACGGCGTCCTGACCGAATTCGAATTCAACGCTCTCGACAAACCCACCGCCTGGGCGTAGACCGGGGGACGAAAACGGCGCAGCTCCCGGTTCAAGGGGCTGCGCCGTTTTTGTATCCTGCCACCGCCTCCGCGCGCGGACGATGTGCATTGTTCGGACAGGCCGCGCGTTTAGATGCGATGCGTCTCTTCGGCGCGGGCGGATAACGCCGCAGCGCGCAAGGTGCGTTCGGCGTTCCCGGCGGTAACTGCGGAGTACAGCGCGTCCAGGACGGCGAGGTGGATAAACCGGCTTGTCATCGCCTCGATCTGGAACCTGGTCTCCCCGGACCCGGCCACGAGTGCGACAGAGGAGGCCGCGACCAGCGGTGAGCGGTAGAAGCTCGTCACGGCGACAACGGTCGCGCCGGCGTCACGGGCGGCTTCCGCGACCGCGACGGTCTCCCGCGTCCTGCCTGTGTGGCTGATCGCCAGGCACACGTCAGCATCGGTGAGCATCGACGCGGCAATATGCTGCGAGATCGGGTCGGTCGGGTGCTCGATTGGCAGGCCCACGCTGCGGAACCGCAGGGCGGTGTCCATCGCCAGCGGCGCGGAGGGGCCGGTGGCGACGAGCACGATCCGTCGGGCGCTGTTCAGCGCGTGCACGGCGCGCTCGAACTCTTCCGGGTCAATGCTCGATTCGGCCGCGGCGATCGAACGGGACGTTGACTGGAACACGGACGCGATAATCGAGCCCGGTTTCCCATCCTGGACGAGGTCCCGCTCACCGGCGTCCGTTGGCGCCTCCGAGGCAAGCTGCAGCTTGAACTCATGGAACCCCTTGAGTCCAAGGTCCTGGCAGAACCGCACCACGCTGCCCACGGAGCTTTGCGACACGGTGGCCAGATCGCCGACCGTCATTCGGACGACGTCGCCGGGGCTGCTGAGGACGACATTGGCAATGGCCGCCTGAGCCGGTGACATCGACGGGGTGAGCGCACGGATCCGGGCGATCAGTGTGCCGCGGTCCTGGCTCGTGGGCGGCACCAACGTGGAGTTAGAGGGCATACTTCTATCCAAGCATTGCTAGGCGTCGGACGCGCTACCGGCGCGCACCATAACCGGTTGTTCACCCAGCGCTTCGATGAGCTTTGATGCGTCCGCCCCGGGCCGGATCTTGCCGTAAAGGTTGCTCTCCGCGTTCGCGGCAAGCCACGGGTTCGCGGAGACCAGTTGGCGCGTATACGGGTGTTTGGGCTGGAACAGGACCTGGTCGGTCGGACCGGACTCAACGATGCACCCGCGCTCCATCACCACGATCGTGTCGGAGAGGTGGGAGATGACGGCGAGGTCGTGCGAGACGACGACGAGCCCGAGCGGGCGCTGCGTTGTCAGGGTGAGCAGCAGGTTCACGATGCCAGCCTGCACCGACAGGTCCAGCGCCGAGGTCGGTTCGTCGGCGATGAGAATGGACGGGTTCGCGGCAAGGGCACGCGCGATAGACACACGCTGGCACTGTCCGCCGCTGAGTTGGGCGGGACGACGGTGCACGAGGTCCCCGCTGAGTCCCACGGATCCGAGCAATTCCAGTGCGCGCTGCCTTGCTGCTGATCGCGCCAGTTTCTGCACTGTCCGGCAGGCCTCCTGGACGGTCGCCAGCGCAGTCTGGGTCTCCGTGAGCGAGGCGAAGGGGTCCTGCAGGATCAGTTGCACCTCATGCCGTTCCGGCTGGCTGCTCCCGAACCGGCGCCAGGGCGTCCCGTTGACGGTGACTTGCCGGGACGGGAGGACGCCGGTGAGCAGCCTGGCGAGCGTGGACTTGCCGCTGCCGGACTCTCCGACGATGCCAAGCCGCTGGCCGGCGCGGACGCGTACCGAGATGTCGTGGAGGATCTGTCGATCGCCGTATGAGAAGTCAAGCGCCTGCGCCTCGATGGTCGACACGCCCGCAGTGGGCATAGAGCGGGCGGGCACGGGGACATGCCCGCCATTGGCAGTGGCGTTCGGGTCGTCGGTGCTTCGCCGGGCCGGGAGGTAGTACCCGCGGGGGGTACGCTCCGGCAGAGCGCTGATCAGCTCCTGCGTGTAGGGGTCCTGCGGGTTCGCCAGCACCTCGGAGGTGCGGCCGGTCTCGACGACGCGGCCCCGGTTCATAACGATGACCCGGTCGGTCGCGGACGCAATCGCGTTGATGTCGTGGGAGATGATCACGAGTCCGAGCTGCCGTTCCACGCGCAGTTCAGTGAACAGGTCCAGGATGCTGGTGCGCACGGACGCATCCAGCGCGGTGGTCGGTTCGTCTGCCAGGAGCAGACGTGGTTGGGACGCCAGCGCGAGAGCGATCATTACCCTCTGCCGCATGCCGCCGGATAGCTCGTGGGGTCGGGAGCGAAGCAGCGAAGCTGTCGGGGTCAGCCGCACAGCATGGAGCGCGTGGCGGACGTCCGCGTCGCTGGCCTTGCCGGCGCGGGTCAGCTGCAGCGCCTCGCTGACCTGGCTGCCGATCCGCTGCAGCGGGTCCAGGCTCGACATGCTCCCCTGCGGCACCATCGACACCACGCCGCGGAGGGTGCGGCGGCGGCTGCGTAGGGATTCGTGGGTTATGTCACGGCCGTTGATGTGGATCGAACCACTGTCGATGCGGCCGCCGACGGTGCCGAGGAGCCCGGCGATGGAGCGCATGGTCATGGTCTTCCCGGAGCCGGTCTCACCGAGGATGCCAACCGCTTCACCACGGTAGAGGCTAAGGGAAACGTCAGTGAGGACCTTCGTGGCTCCGATGGTTACGTTGACGTCGCGGACGTCGAGGAGGGCGGTCATCGGGTGTTCCTTTCAGAGGTCGAGTCGGCCATGAGAGCGAAGCCGACGCCGAGGATGAGGACGACGACGCCAGGGATGATCGATGGCCACCAGGCGACCGGCAGGAGGGCAATGTTCTCGGCCATCATCTGGCCCAGTTCGGGTGTCGGCGGGGCGATGCCGACTCCGAGGAACGCCAGCGATCCAACGAGCGCAGTGGTCGCGACTGCCTGGGTTGCGGCGTAGGACACGACCGTTGGGACCAGGGCGGGCCCGATGTGGCTGAACAAAATCCGCATCGGCCCGTAACCAAGGACGCGCGCGGCGATGATCGAGTCGCGCTCACGGAGCACGAGCGCGCGGGACAACGTTAACCGGGTGTAGGGCGGCCAGCAGGCGATGACGACTGCAATACTTATCGCCGCGGCGCCGCGCGGCAGTCCGGAGATGAGCTCCCGGTTACCGAGCGCTGCGGCGAGGCCGATGACGAGGACGATATATGGAAACGCCATCGTCGCGTCGGTGACCCTGCTGATCACCATCCGGCCTATCGGGGGCAGGTACGCGGCGAAGAGGCCAAGGAGTGCCCCGCCGACCGCGGCAGCGGCGATGCTAACCAAGATCAAGCCGAGGTCGATCCGGCCGGCCTCGAACGTGCGGACGAAAATGTCCCTGCCAAGCTGGTCGGTGCCGAACAGGTGCTCGGCGCTGGGCGGAGCGAGGGGCAAGGAGGTGATGTCCGAGGAGGAAATCGGGCTGGCCACGGGCACGATGATGAACGCCAATGCGAGGGCGGCTTCGATGACTAGACCGACCAGCCGTTCCACGCGCAGATACACGGTGTGGCCGCGGCGGGCGGTGGCGGCCTGAGGCGTTCCAGCGGGGATTGAAGGCCCGACGATGTCCGTCATCGGCCGACCCTGGGATCGATGATGCGCGAGGCGATTTCGGCGATCATGTTCAGCACCACGACCACGGCGCCGGTGAGGAGAACGATGCCCTGGATTACCGGGAAGTCCAGGGAACCGACGGCGGTCGTCATCGCCCGTCCGATGCCGGGCAGGCCGTAGACGATCTCGACGATGACGGCGCCGCTGACCAGGTAGCTGAGGCTGACGCCGATGATGGTCAGTACGGGGCCGGCACAGTTGGGGGCGACATGGCGAAGGATGAGCCGGGTCATGGACATGCCGCGGGCGGCTGCAGCCTCGGCGAAGGGCTCCTGCAGCACGTCCCCGGCACGTTCGCGGACGGCGCGCAGGATGATCGGGGTCAGCCAGAACGATACGGTGATTGCCGGCAGGACCAGGTACTGGAAATTTTCGGGGTAGCCGTTGCCCCACCCGCCTGCGGGGAAGAGGCCACCGCCGAGGGCCGCGGTTAGGATGAGCACAAGACCGACCAGGGCGCCCGGGGCCGCGAGGCCGAGGAGCGAGAGCACCCGGATGATGTTGTCCAGCACGGGCCAATTGGTGCCGGCGGCGAACAATCCGAGGCCGATCCCGGCCAGGCAGGAGATCAACAGCGTCAGCCCGACGAGTGCGAACGTGACGCCGGCGCCATTGGCGATGATGCTCGCCACGGTGTTGGCGGGGTGCTGGAAGGAGTTCCCGAGGTTGCCCTGGAGCAGCCCGGTCGCGTAGTCGAGGAACTGGACCGGCAACGGCTTGTCCAGACCGAGCTGGGTGCGCAGCGCAGCGATGCGTTCCGGGCTGGCGCCGGTGTTGCCGCCGATGAGGACGACTGCCGGGTCGCCGAGGAGCGTCCTGATGAGGAAGAAGGTGATCACCATCACGAGCAGCGTCACGACGATCGCCTGTAGGAAGGGGCCTCCAATGGCCGCGACGCGTCTGCTTGCGCGAGTGCCGATCCGGCGGCCCGCCGGGCTGGGTAAGACTGCTGTGGACATCTGCAGCGCTTTCTCTGGAAACGGTGTGGGCGAATGGAAATGGGAAGGGGGAGGGGCCCGCCGTGCGGGCCCCTCCCGGCCGTTAGGGCAGGACCATGTAGGAGGCGCCCACGCTGTGGATGACATCCTTAGGGAAACGGGATGCTCCCACGTAGCTCAGGGTCGTCAGCGGGATCGACGGAAGCTCCTGGGAGTACTGTTCGTTGATCTTTTCCACCAGGGCGGGGGTGTCGGCCCCTGTTGCGGTCTTCAGCTGGTCCGAAAGCGTCTTCAGTCCCGGCATGTCAGGCTTGGTTGGCCACGTGCCCCAGAAGTTCGCGTTGTTGCCCGACGCCGGGTCGCCGTAGATATACCCGCCGAGGTAGGTTTGCGTGTTCTCGTAGTAGCCGATCCACCTGGTGAACAGGCCCCAGTTGCCTTGCTTGAGCCGATCACCGACCTGGGTGAAAGTCGTGTTCTCGATTTCGAGTTTGATGCCGATGGCCTTCAGCTGCTGCTGTACGACCTGCGCGACGAGCGGGACCTGCCACGCGGAATCCGTCACAGTGATCAGCGGGATCGTGCACCCGTTCTCGCACTTGGTGCCCTTGAGCTTCGCCTTTGCCGCGGCAATGTCCTGATTGGTGGCTTTGACGTTGGGGGAGTCGTTGTCCTGGTTCCATGGGATGCCGTACAGGGGCAGACCGACGGTCTCCCCGCCCAGCGCGGAGGTGACGATCTGCTGACGGTCCACAGCAAGGGAGATCGCCTGACGCACGCGGGCGTCGCCGGCGATCGGGTCACCAAAGTTGACCGACAGGGCCATCTGGCCGCCGTTCCACTTCGCAGTGTCGAGCGTGTAGGGGCTGGTGACCTGCGAGAGCAGGTTGCCCGGGATGTTGTCGGCGTAATCGACCTGGCCGCTCTTGAGCTGCGCGAGCCGGGTGGCGGCGTCGGTAACCGCGATGAAGTTGATCTTCTGCACCTTCCGCGGCGTGGTGTCGTAGTAGCCGGTGTTCGCCGACAGGGTGAACTTGCCGTTGGTGGTGTCAAGCGTGTCGAACTTGAAGCGGCCGGCTGAGATCGGGTGCTTCCAGAAGCTGTCCCCTTCGGCGATGCCCGAGGCGGGGAGGACCACCATCTCCGGGGTCGAGAGTGCGGCTGGCATCCCCGGGTACGGGCGGTTCATGGCAAGGGTGACCGTGACGTCGTCGGGCGCGGCTACTTGCTTGATGCTGCCCAGCGCAGGACCGATCCAGTTGTCACCGGCGACGTTCGGGGTCCTCAGGATCCGTTCAAGGGTGGCAACGACGTCCTTCGACGTCAAGTTCGAGCCGTCGGAAAACTTCAGACCGGAACGAAGCCTGATCGTCCACGTCAGTCCGTCCGCCGTCGCGGCGACTGACTCCGCCAGCTGGGGGCTGCCGCTGTCTTTCCCGTCGGCGTAGTTGGTGATGTAGCCGCCCCAGAGGAACGTCAGCTGCGTCGTCTCGTAAGAGGCGGAACTCATTGGATCCAGTGACTGCGGGATCGCGTGGTCAGCGATCGTGATCGTCGACGGCACTTCGGTGCTAGACGACCTCGACGCCGGTGAAGGTGAGGAACACGCGCTGATCGTCAGCGCGGCGATCGCCGCCGTCGCAGCCGCGACGGAGAGTCGACGCGACCATCGGCGTGCATGGGAAATGGGAATCATGGCTGCTCTCTTATGACTGGGTCGTGTAATTGAGGAAGAAAAATGGTTAGTCGGCGTCGATGCGCACGACGGAGGTTGTCAGTCCGTCAGTGATGTCGAAGATCGCGGCGCCCATGGTGAAGTCGCCGGTGGCGAGCTGGTACGGCGGCAACGATGACGTGTCCTCACCGCGGCACTCCATGACGAAGTGGATAGGGTCGAAGCCGTACCCGCTGAATCCGAGCCGGCCGACCATACCCAGTTCGGCGACGAAGCCTGTGCCGCCGGGCAGCAGGTGCGCGTGCTTTGTCCCGTCGTGGGTATGGGTACCGACGACCGCGGCGACTTGCCCGTCGACAGCACCCGAGAACCATGCCTTCTCCGACGGCGAGCCGCTGTGCAGATCGACAATGACCGTGCCCTCGAGCAGGCCGCTCTCCACCAGTCCCGTCCACGCATCCCACAGGTCGGTCGGTTTCGGGGCCAGGCAATGCGGACCGACCGCACCCGGGCTCATCAGGTTCACCACGGTCAGGGTCTTGTCGCCCGCACCAACCGTGAGCACACCCTTCCCGCGGGTCTCGGGAACGTTAAGCGGCCGCAGCACCTGCTGATACGCGAACGACTCTGCCACCTCGGGCCCATCCCAGGAGTGGTTCCCGCCGGTGATTACGTCCGCACCGCCGGCGACGAGGACATCGAGCTCCTTCCTGGTCGTTCCGAACCCGTTGTGCGGAGACGGACCCGTCACTGCCGCGTTCTCGGCGTTCACCACGATCCAGTCGAGCTCGTACCGCTCCCGCAGCTCCGGTAGACGAGCACCGAGCCACTCCGCCGCTTCAGGGCCGACAACGTCGCCCACGGTCATCACACGCATCTGTTCCATGGGTTCGATCATAGGGAAATCGTGGAACTAAGTTCACTGAAAGAGGTTAACTAGGGATGAACTTTCCATGGTGGTGTCGCCCGCCCCCGCGCCCTGCACGTCGCAAAGCTAGAATGTTCTGCCTGCCACAGTATTGGAAACATGGCAATTCAGCAGGACACGACAAATCACGCACCGTCTGGCGCCGACTATGCCATCTAGCTTCAAGGTGCCGAGCGATCATCTGTAGTTCTGGATGAATCAAGACAGCGGTCAAAGGGACGTCGCCAGTCGGCATCTCGGTGCAGTGGCAGCTGAGTTCGACTGAAAGTTCGTCTTCAATCTGCTTTGCAATTTTTTTCAAGATCGTTCACGTCCCACCCTCCACGGACCGCGCGATGCTCAATTGGATTTAGGAACCCTCCGCCGCGTGGAGCTCGGCGCAAGCGGGCCTGGACCCGGTCCCGGTGCTCGGAGAAGCCAGCGAGTTTAGCTTCCGGGTACGGCGAGGGTGGTAGCTGTGCCACGTTGCGGTTGCCCACGGAGCGGACCCCGCACGCCGGGACGCCCACACTGTGAGCCCACTGATCCTTGCATTTATTATTCAGCGCGGAGGGGCCGGGTTATTAGAACGCCGCAGGTATCGGGGCGGTGAGTTTGCCGTCCCGCATCGTCGCGACGGAGTCGGTCAGGGGCACGAATTCTGTGTCGTGGGTGACCATGATGGTGGCGACCTGGAACTCGTCGGTGACGTGGCGCAGGAGCCGCACGATGGAGTCGCTGCGTTCGTGGTCCAGGGCTGCGGTTGGTTCGTCCACGAGCAGGATCTTGGGGTCGCCCATGAGGGCGCGGGCGATGTTGACGCGTTGGCGTTGGCCGCCGGAGAGCTGGTGCGGGCGTTTGTCGGCGGTGGTGCTGAGTTCGACGACGTCGAGCAGTTCCGTGGCTTTTGCCCGGGCGGCCTTGAGGGGCTTTTTGCGTAGGTGGTCGCTGATGATGAGTTGTTCTGCGGCGGTGAGGGAGGGGAGCAGGTTGGGCTGTTGGAAGATGATGCCGATTTTTTCGCGTCGCAGTGCGGTGAGGTCGTTGTTGCTGAGCCCTGTGGCGTCGGTGCCGTCGATGTTTACCAATCCATGGGTGGGGCGGATGAGGGTGGCTGCGGTGGCCAGGAGGCTGGATTTCCCGGAGCCTGAGGGGCCGACGAGGGAGATCATCTGTCCGGCATGAACTGTGAGGTTCACGGCGTCGAGGGCTTTGAGGGTTTCGTTGCCGTCCGGGTATTCGAGGGTGATGTTGACGAGGTTCAGCGCGGCAGGGCTGGCGAACATGGGGTTGTTTCCTTTCAGAGGGCGCTGGGCGTGGAAGGTATGGTTCGACGGCGAACTAGCCGGCCGGGGGAAGGTTTAGTTCCCGCCGAGGGCAATCAGGGCGTCGACCTTGGTGACTCGGCGGACGGCCAGTGCCGCGCCTGCCAGGCCGAGGGCGATGATTCCGAGGATGGGCAGGAGTGTTGTTGCGGGATTGACCAGGAAGGGTGCTGTCTGGGCCGCGGCGAGGCCGCCGAGGATGCCGAAGCCGCCGCCGATTCCGGCCCCGGCGGCCAGGACGATCGCCGCCTGGGTGATGGCATCGCGGAGGAGGTAGGCGCTTGATGCGCCCATGGCTTTGAGGACCGCTATGTCGCGGGTGCGCTGGAGTGTCCATACGGTCAGGAAGGCGACGATGACCAGGGCTGAGATGCCGTAGAGGAAGGCCTGTATCAGTGTGAGGGATCCGTTTTCGCTTTTGTAGGAGCCCAGTGCCTGGAATGATCCGCTGCGTGAAGTACTCAGGGTGTTCGCTGCCGTGTTGGCGGCGGTTTCGTCGATGCTGGCGCCGTCCTTGTAGGTGATGGCGGCGACGGTGCCGAGCTGGTCGGGGTTGGTCAGGTGGGCGAGTTTGGCCCAGGTGGGAAGGGGCGTCCAGACGACACTGGTGTGGGAAAACCACTGGTCCTGGACGATGGCGCTGACGGTCAGCTCAGTTCCCCCAATGTTGGCCTTGTCGCCGGTGTTCAGGGACAGGGCCTTGGCCACGGTCTGACCGATGACGACTGTGTCGGCGGTGACCGGGGCGGGCGCCAGTCGCCCATCGGATGCCACGCCGAAGACGGCAACGTTGGTAGTTCCAGTGGTCGCGCCGCTGTTGGCCGACACGGCCTGGAATCGGGCCTGGGCGACGCCCAGGGCCTCGGCGCTCTGCACGCCGGGCTGGTTCTTCCACCTGTCGAGCTGAGCGGCAGTGATCTCGCTTTCGGTGAAGGAGGCCTTTGGTTCATCGGTCCCGGGAGCGCCGAAGACGATGGTGTCGACCGCCCGGGAACCAGCGCTGCCGGCGTTGTTGTTGCCGAGTTTGGCAATAGCTGAGGTCGATTGGTCGCCAAGGCCTGCTGTCAGGCCGGACAGCATGACAAGCAGCAAGGTGATCAGGGCAACGACAGCGCCCATGAGGGCGAACCTGCCCTTGGCGAAACGGATGTCACGGACGGCAAGAAACACGTTGTCCTTCTTTCGGGTTCGGCGCGGTGCGGCCGCGGGGAAAGGCTTGTGTATTCACTGTCGCGCCGTTAGGCGTCGGGATCATCGGGGAGTTGGTTGATGTGCGCGGGAGGAATGGTTGATTCCCGGGTCAATCGTTTGGATGATCCCGCCCGGGCCTGGCGCGCATAAGCTGGTTCAATGCCCGTCACTGAACCACTCCGTCCCAGGGTTGGGATCGAAACCACCGGACCCGGTAACCCGCCGACAGGCTTGGAGGCTGCACCCTCGGCTGCAATCCTGCGCGTGTTGAGGGTGACACTGCACGTCGGTTTCGCCGCCCTCCTGGGTGTTGCGGTCCTGAGACTTCTGACCTCCGGGATCGGGGCCCCGTTGCGGTATGTCTGGGTTGGGACAGCGCTTGTTTTGGCTGTGGCTTACCTGACCGGCACGGTTTTGGAAAAACGCTTCGCCACAGGGAGAACGGCATTCGATCCGCGCCGCTACGGCGTCCTGTGGATCGGTCTTGTCACTGCCCTGTGGGTCATCCTGCTGGCCGGGAGCGCCGAGTTCGCTTGGGTGGCATTTCCGCTTTTCTTCCTGCACCTGCACCTGCTGACACGGCGAATCGCGTTGCTGACGATCACGTTGATGACCGTGGCGGTGGTTGCCGCTCAGTGGGCTGCCAGCGGAATGGCCGCCCCGCACCTCGCCATTGTCCTGGGTCCCTTATTTGGCGCCGTGTTCTCCGTTGTAACTGGGCTGGGCTATCTTGCACTGTACCGCGAGGCGGAAAACCAACGCCGCGCAGCAGAGGAACTGCGCCGCACCCGTGCGGAACTGGCTGCATCCCAGCACGACGCCGGCGTGCTGGCCGAGCGCGGACGGCTCGCCCGGGAAATCCACGACACACTCGCCCAGGGGCTGTCCAGCATCGTGCTCGTGGCCCGGGCAGCGGAAAAATCACTCGCCGACGGAGACACTGAAACCGCGGCCGCACGCTTGGCACTGGTACAGCACACGGCCTCGGAGAACCTGGCCGAAGCCCGGAACTTCGTCCGCGGCCTCGCCTCACCAAAACTGCAGGATTCCTCCCTGATGGAGGCCTTGCGCCGGCTCTGCGAGGAAACGGAAAACAGCGCGGCAGCCAGGGAATCGGAGCTGCGGTGCCGCCTGGAAGTCGACGGCGACCCCGTCGAACTGCAGCAACAGCACACGGTGACCCTGCTCCGCGCCGCCCAGGCCAGCCTCGCCAACGTCAGGGACCACGCCAAGGCGAGCAACGCCGTCGTGACAGTAGCCTTCCTGGGCAGCGAAGTCACCATGGATATCTACGATGACGGTGTCGGTTTCGACCCGTCCGGCATGAATGACAGCATCCATGCCCGCACGGACGGAAGGGGTTTCGGGACCCTGTCCCTGGCTGAACGGATCACCGCGCTGAATGGCTCGCTCGAACTCGAATCAGCACCAGGGGAGGGCACCACCGTGGCGCTCCGCCTGCCCGTGGACGACATCTACAAGGGGGAAGCACCATGAAACACATCCGCATTCTGCTGGTAGATGACCATCCTGTGGTCAGGGCCGGGCTCCGGGCCATGCTCTCCGATTTCGAGGGCGTTTCTGTAGCGGCGGAGGCGGCCGACGGTGACACAGCGCTTAAGGAACTCAAACGCCTAAAGGCTCTGGATGAGGCGGTCGACGTCGTGCTCATGGACCTGCAAATGGGTGCCGGGATGGACGGAGTCACGGCAACCACGCGGATCAGGCTCCTCGAAGAGGCTCCGCAGGTCCTGATCCTGACCACTTACGACACAGACGCGGACATTCTGGCCGCCGTGGAGGCGGGCGCCTGCGGCTACATGCTCAAGGACGCACCGCCCGAACAAATCCGGCAGGCCGTGCAAGCTGCCGCCGCTGGCCAGACCGCCCTAGCCCCTAAAATAGCCGCCCTGCTGATGAACCGCGTGGCGAATCCTGCTGCGGCGCTCACCCCTCGGGAAATCCAGCTGCTCGAGCTGCTGGCGACAGGACTATCCAACCGGGCTATCGCGAAGGAGACGTTCATTTCCGAGGCCACCGTGAAGACCCATCTGGTGCACATTTACGAAAAACTTGGCGTGGACAACCGCACCGCAGCCATCTCCGTGGCAACCCAACGACGCATCATCCGTGCCCCTGGCCAATAGCTGCCCCTGCAGACCTGGGGCGCCCAGACGTAAGTTATCGCCAGTGCGATCGTTTCTGGCACGTGAGCCTTAGCTGATCCAGTACACCTGCACTAAATTTCCGATAGTGCGTGCTACGTCGCCCGGGGCGTCCGCGGCGGACCATCGTTCCGTCCGTCGGCCCGCCGGTCTTCGACGCTACCGCCGGGCATATGGACGCCTACAACAGAGGTCCGGAGTGAGTTAAACGGTCAAGGGGCATTTACTGGAGGTTGTTTGGGACTACCTGGGCCGGTCCACATCAGCGCGGTGGGCGAGCTGCAGGACGCTCACGAGGTTGCTTTCTTCGTCAACGGGGTACACCACCCGGCAAGGGCCGCGCCTGGTCGAACAGTAGCTGGCCAATCTTTTGTTCCACCAGACCCGGTTCCTTGGTCATCCTCACCAGCTTGGGCAGCCTCAGCCTCGGATTTCTTTGTCAGTTTTCTACGATTTTGGTTCGCGCTGCTCAGGCAACTGACCTTAGGCGCGCGCTCTCGTGTAGACCATTTTTCCCTCGAAGTAGGTGGCTTCGACTTGTGTGGCGTGGATCCGGGTTACGTCGATTTCAAAGATGTTTTGGTCAACGACGATGAAGTCGGCAGAGAGGCCGACCTTGATCGACCCTGTTACATTCGCAAGGCCCATGGCTGCCGCAGGGTTTCGTGTGAAGGCGGCGACCGCTTCGTGGATGGTGAGTTTCTGCGAGGGATTGAGTTCCCCGGGCACGACCGGGTCGATGTTCGCCCGGGTCACGAGTGTTTGAATTCCGATCCAAGGATCCGGTGAGGGCAGCACGCACGGCCAGTCCGAGCCGGCGGCGAGAAGAGCACCCGTGTCGATGAAGTCTTTCGTTGCCCAGCTTGCGTTGACTGTTTCTGCGGGAATCTGATTCGCGATGCTTTCTTGGATGACGCCGGGGTACCAGATGTATGGGGATGCGTCGGGGACCACGCCAAGTTCGGCAAACCGCGGGACATCGAGAGGGTCCACGAATTCGACATGTGCGATTTGGAAGATCGGGCCCGGGCCGTGTTTCTCTCTCATGATTTCGACCGCGTTGAGCACCTGACGAACGGAAGCGTCTCCGGTCGCGTGAAGTTTGCCGTTTAGGCCTCGGTCGTAGCAGTCCTCGATTGCTGCCAGTAGCTCTTCGAGTGTCCAGTAAGAGGCGCCGGTATAACCAGGGTCTTCGTGGTCATGGCAGATGTAAGGCCGCAGCATCGCAGTCGTTCGTGTCATGGGAACACCGTCGAGCACGAACTTCACGAAGTCAGGCCGTAGATGTTTGCTCCGGTTCCCGGCTGCAATCTCATAGAGCTCTTCGCCGACTTTCCCCGCCTCAATGAAAGGCCGGGCAGGCATGGATCCGACGACCCACGCAGACATGCCGCCTTCAGCTTCGATGGCCGAAAGCGCCTTCCAGGAATATTCCATCGTGGCTGCATCCTGGACTGCCGTGATTCCGAACGAGTTCACGGTCTCCAGGGCCTTCTTCAGGGAAACTTTGTTGCGCAGGTCAGGGTCGGCGATCGAGGAATCAAGAGCGGCTTCGGCTTCTGCCGAGGCCAGTTCGTGGAGTACCCCGGTAAGCGAGCCTGCGGCGTCGCGGACATAGACCCCGCCCTCGGGGTCGGCAGTGTCGGCGGTGACTCCCATCAGTTCGAGCGTGCGTGTGTTCACCCAGCGGTTGTGCATGGAGTCGTCGCGCAGAAGTACCGGGCGTCCTGCGGCTGCTTCATCCAGTGAGGCCAGGTCGTCGACGTTCATCACTGTGTCCATGACGGTGCTGCCGACGATGCCGCCGACGATCCATTCGTCGGGACCAAGATCTTTTGACCATTCCTTGATCTTGTCGAAGATTTCCTCTTTGGAGTCGGTGGGCAGGATCGGTAGCTCCCATGCTGCCTGGCTGCCGCCCAGACCGAGGTGGATGTGGCCATCGCTTAGGCCCGGAAGAACGAGCTTTCCGCCTGTATCGAGAACACTGGTGGCGTCATCGGTCAGCCCCCGGATCTCGGCTTCCGAGCCGACTGCGACGATTGTTCCATCTTTGACGGCGAAGGCTTCGGCCCATTCAGCCCATGGGTCAGATGTGTAGACCGGGCCGCCGACGACGATGAGGTCAGGTGAAAGGGCTTCGTCCATGATTTCTCTCCTTGATCTTTCCGGTTCTCGAAATACTTTGATGATGTGTCCCAGAATGCAGGCATCGGAGTGTCGAAGGGTGACCGTCTGGATGTCTGCTGAAGTCTGCTACCGCTCGCCCGAGCCCGCTGTGACTGCGGCTGGCATCGCTGAATCGGCCTCGACGAGGCGGCGTGCCTCGATGATGACGAGCCGGTACCGAATCCTGTCGGTCAGAAGACTGAGAGCAATTGCGGCTACGAGCGCGAGGCCGCTGGCGACGTTCTGCCAGAAGTTCGGCACGTTGAGGAGCACGAGGCCGTTGTTCAGGACGCCGAGAAAGACGACTCCGATTAGAACGCCGAAGACATTCCCGGACCCGCCGGACAAGGCAACGCCGCCGAGCAGCACCGCGGTGATGACGGCCAGTTCGAAGCCTTGGCCGATTTGCCCTGCGGGTGCGCTGTTGAGCCTGGCCACAGTGATCGCACCCGCAAGGCCAGCGGCGGCACCTGAAAGGATGTAAAGCACGAACGGGATTGTTCGAACTTTGATTCCGGAAAGGTAGGCAGCTTCGCGGCTGACGCCGATTGCGTAAACGTGTCGTCCGGGTGCTGTGCGCCTTAGAAAAACGGCAGCAAGGATCAGAACTGCGGCCGCGATCCAGATGGCAAGCGGGACGCTGGCGACGGTTCCAACTCCGAGGTAGCCAAATGAGGAACCGAAGTTGCTTACCGGCAGCGGGGCCAGCAGCTGGGCGATGCCCCGAACAGCGATCATCGTCCCCAAAGTGGTGACGAAGGCGGAAAGCCCCAAAATAGTGGTGAACAGTGCGTTGATGAGGCCGACGAGTGAACCGACGGCCACTGCTGAGATGATTGCAATGGCTGGGTCCCCGCCTTGCGTCATGATGAGGCCGGCAACGACGCCGCTCAGCGCCAGTACCGAGCCGATCGAAAAGTCGATGTACCCCGAGATGAAGAGCATCGCGGCGGGCGCTGCGGCGATCGCGATAATGGCGGCATCGAGTCCGACGCCTCGAAGGTTTGCTGGGTTGAGCAGCGCTCCCGTCAAGGCCTGAACGATCAGCATCATTACGATCAGCAGGAAAAACAGCGGGTTCTCGGCAAGGAACGTCAGGACTCGATGTCCTAGGGGGTGCTTCATACGAGTTGCCCTTCGGAATAGGGTGTTGGTCTTGTATTGGTGGGGTGGATGGTGGAAAGCAGAATTTCTGCATTAGTGTCGGAAACGTCGATGACCTGACTGACTCGGCCCCGCTCGATTACAGCGCACCGGTCGGCGAGAGCCATGATCTCTTCTGGTTCGTTCGTGGAAAAGAGAATGCCCATTCCCTTTAGCCGAGCGAGTTGGCGGAGAACCCTGTAGATCTCTCCGCGCGCTCCGACGTCCACACCCTGCGTCGGGTCATCAACGAGGAGGACTTGTGCCTTGGAAGCCTGGTTGACCCAGCGCGAGATGAGAAGCTTCTGCTGATTGCCTCCCGAGAACCGGTCTGCGGCGAGGCTGCCGTTGTGCGGTCTAAGGGACATCAGGTTTGCGACATCGTTGAAGACGTCACGTTCCCGAGCGACATGTCTAAACCCTGTACGCGAGAGCAGGGACATCACGCTCGTGACTGTATTCTCCTGAGCCGGGAGACTCAGAAAGAGTCCCTGCTTATGGCGGTCAGCAGGAACTAACGCAATTCCTTTGGCAAGTGCGTCCCGAGGAGCCTGGGCGGTAGCACCCAACCCGTTCAATTCAAATTGAACCCGGGAGTCCGTGCGCGCGCCGTACAGCGATTCCAGCAGGCGGGTCCGCCCGGATCCAATCAGACCATAGAGGCCGACAATCTCACCAGGGTAGACCTCAATCGGGAGGGACGTGGACTTCTCTGCCCCAAGACTATCGACGTCAGCGCGCGTATCGATGGATGTCACTGCAAGCGCTGGTTTTCCGGAGCGGTCGATCACATGCGTATCTCGGGGTGCGGTGTCCGAGCTTTCGCTGATGACACGGACGAGGTCCGCCTTTTCAACGGTCCGCATGTCTGACGCCCACACCGCTTGACCGTTACGAAGCACAGTGACTTCGTCTGCCAGAGCCATGACCTCGTTCAGGAGGTGCGTGACATACAGAATCGCCAGACCTTCTGAACGCAGGCGTCCAACCAGAGCGCCTAAGGCTCTTGCCTCGACCGGCGAAAGGGCTGCTGTGGGCTCGTCGAGTACGAGGAGTTGCGCGTCTCGCTGAATTGCTTTGGCGATGGCGACCATTTGGCGCTGGCCGCTCGACAATTCTGCAATCGGCGTCGAGGGATCGATCCTGGAGCCTATTCGGGCCAAGGACTTCGCCGCGATAGCTACCTGTTTGCGTGACTTTACGAACGGTCCGGAAGTCAACTCCGTGCCCAGAAACATGTTCTCCGCCACTGTCAGGTGGTCAATCAGGCCAAGATGCTGGTAGATGATGGAAATGCCGGCATCGATCGCGCTTCGCGGGCTGAGGTGTGCGAGAGTAGAGCCGTTGAGCCTGATTGTCCCTGAGCTCGGCCGGATGCTGCCGCCCAAGCATTTGATCAAGGTCGACTTCCCCGCACCGTTGTGTCCCAACAAGGCGTGCACGGTGCCCGATTTGATGGTGAGACTGACGTTTTCGAGGGCTGTCGTGGCGCCGTAGCGTTTCGTTAGATCCGTGAGGCTTACGGTCATGGTCTGAGTTCTCCTGGACTGGTATGTCGGCTGTTCGGAGCCTGCTTAGCCGCTGAATTCCGAAATGTACTTGGCCAGGTCCGGCGTATCCGCGGAGAGTAGAGTGATCGGCACCTCGATGCCCGCATTCGTATCACCTTTGCCGAGGGAGATCGGAATATCGACAATCGCTTTGCCGATGTCCGCTGCGGAGAGCGTCACCTGTGCGCGGAAGAACGCACCTTCCTGCATCCGCTGGAGTCCGTAGGCATTGCCGTCTAGTCCTCCTACGTAGGTTCTGGGATCCTTCGGATCCCGTCCCGCAGTGGTCAGCGCTTGATACGCGCCCTGCGCGGCATCTCCTGCAGTTGTCAGAACGACGTTCAGGTCTGGGTATTGGGAGAGCACAGACGTCGTGACGGATAGGCCCTGTTGGGGAGTCACGCCTGCTTGCTGTGAAACGATGACAGCATTCGGAGCGCTTGCTTTAAGCCCATCTACCATCCCCTGGGTCCGCTCGGAAGAGAATCTCATCGTAGTGTCGGAGACAATGAGTACTTTGCCCGTGCCCCCGAGATTGTCGGTAATCCATTTGCCGGCGTGCTCGCCGAGCGCGAGACCTGACTGGTGGGCGCTGAGCCCGAGCAGCGCGCTTTGGGTGCTCATTGAGTTCGCATAGCTAACCCAGTACTTACCGGAGTTGATGTATTGGCGTGAGAGGTTCTCTAAACTTGCCGCATCCGCCGGGAACGAGACCACTGCGTCGAGATCTTTGTTGAGGTAGGTTGTCAGGTTGGTAACTTGCTGCGTGAGGTCCATGTTGTCGTTTGTCAGCTCAAGTGTCACATGCTGTTTTGCCGCCTCTTCCTGGGCGTGCTTCACGACGGCCGCATATACCGGTAGGGCTGTGAAGGGGTAGTCGAAAAGAATCTTCTTCACTTCTTTTGTTGAACCGGTCGCGGCAGGATGCGTGGTCCCGTCATTGATTGTTCCGCAGCCCGCGAGAGCGGTTGCGGTGGCCAGTATCGCCGCCGCGAATGAAATGGAGCGTAGTTTCATGAGGAGTCCTTCAGGGTGATTAGCAGAAAATAGAGGTGGTGCCCAGGCGATGAACTAATAGACGCAAATTCGCCTATTGTCGATAATGCAATTGATTCTTGTTCGCTCGAAAGCCTGTCCCGAGAGGTTTGAAATATTTCGTTTAGATAGTCCGGAGAGAGTTGCCAAGGATCCAGAAGCGCAGGCTGCCGTAAGTCTTCTTGAAAAGCCGTGGGCGGCCCATCTTCGGCCAGCTCCTATTTCGCCCCCTGACTTATATCCGAAGTGCGTCCACGCTTATCTTGACGCATTATGGGCCTTCACAAAGGGCAGAAGTGACTATAACCCGATTCAACTGTATGACGCTTTACGTGCAATTCATATCATTCGGCCACCTCAAAAAAGACATTCGTGGATCAGGCCCGGAACTCCCCAAACAAAATATTCCCGGAATCCTGACTTACGATTTCCACTTTGCCTTCCTTCTTTAGCCGGCCTCCGCATATGACCTTGACATGCTTCCTGCCGAGGGAAGCCCAGTCCTGAACACAACGGATTTCTTTCGAGGCTTTTTCTGGCCAGAAACCTTCGGAGGAATTGCTCTTGCTGTTATCGGAACCGGCGAATGCTTGCGTCTCACGTATATAGTTCAAGATCTTTCCCACGGATTTTCGACGCCGGTAATGCAACCGCTGGCTGAGGCTCCAGATCCCGCTGCGGCAGCAGGCTCCCATCCGGCGTCGTGGACGATGCGACCCCCGACATGCGTCCGCAGGACGCGATTTTCAGACAATTCATCGATATTGCAAGTGATGGAGTTTCGGTCCAGGATCGCCAAGTCGGCGTAATTGCCCGGCACTAGCGCGACTATACCTTCCCGCCCATCAGCTCCATTCACGGTCCACATCGCGTATCCCTCTTCCCGCCTTGGTGACTATCAGATCAACTTTGTTCGTCAGGACATGGCCGCCGAGGTGGGGGTTATACACGAGTTACGTTAAATGTCGGTTCTTCCGGAGCTGCCCTAGTATCACCGTTCTCCAGCGGCATCCTTTCGAGGTCCTCGGCCAGGCCCGCATAGATCTCGGGCTTGCTTTTGCGAAGGTACTGGGCGAGGATCAGGCCGCCGACAACCGCCGCGGCCAGGAGCCAGGGCAGCATGGTGATCACTGGTGCGTCCGAGCCGGCCAGCACCGAAAAGTTGCTGATGGCCAGGGCCACTACGGCACCCAGGCCCAACAGGCCAATACCTGGCGCCACCAGGGTGCTCCACAGGCGCCGGTCCCGGGTTCTCCTGAAATGCACAACAATCGCCAGGGTGGCCACCAGTTGAAGGGCGAGGATGCCCAGGGTGCCGAAACCCGTCATGCTCGGAATAAGGGATGTGAGAGGTTCCAGGCCGAACAGAGCGAACAGTCCGGCGACAACAGTTCCCAAGGTGAATTGCGCCATCGATGCGCGCTGGGGGACGCCGTTGGGCCGGGTCCGGCTCACCCAGGGAGTAAGGATTCGTGCGCGGCCCAGGGAGTAGATGTACCTGGTAGCGGAATTGTGCAGGGCCATCAGGGCGGCGAACAGGCTCACCAGCAGCAGGATCATCATGAGTGTGGTGAGTCCCTCGCCGAGATAATCGGTGGAGAGGACGAACATCAGGTCGCCGGTGGCAAGGTGTTCGGCGGCGGTGCCTTGCGCCTCGGCTGTTCCCAGCGCGCTCACAATCGCCCACGTGGTCACGGCTGCCAGCAGCCCGATGAAGCCGATCGCTGTGTAGGTTGCCCTTGGGATTGTCCGGCGGGGATTCTTGGCCTCCTCGCTGAACAGGCCGGTGGCTTCCACCCCAACGAAGGCGTTGGCGGCGAAGAGGAGTCCGATGCCCGCTGCGCCGGAGAACACGACGCCGGGGTTGAAGACGTCGAGCGTGTAGCCGTCGCGGACCAGGACAGCGATATCGAAGATCACCAGGATGGATATCTCCAGGATCAGCCCAACCCCAAGGACCTTGGCGCTGAAGTCGATGCCTTGGCGGCTCAGCAGGAAGGCGGCGGTCACTGCCACCAGGCTCCAAATAAACCAGTGAATGTCCAGCCCGGTGAGCTGCGCGATCACGGTCTGCATGAAGAAGCCCATTGTCCCGATCGCTCCTGCTACGAAGCAGTTGTAGCCGAGCACTGCGATCAGCGCTGCTACCAGCGCGGCTGCTTTGCCGAGGCCCTTGAGGACGACGGCGTAAAACCCGCCCGCGCTGACGAGCAGCTTGGACATCTGGGCGTAGCCGACGCCGAAGAGCAGCAGTATTGCGGTGATGATAATGAAGGAACCGACCATTCCGGCGCCGTTGCCGAGTGCCAGGCCAAGGGCCGTGATGACAATGATTCCCGTCAGTGGGGCGACGGCTGCAAGGACCAGGAAGACGACGCCGAAAACACCCAGGGAGTCCCTGGAGAGTTTGTCCGCACCGGCAGGTACCTGCTCCTGAAGTTGATTGATCATGGGTAACTCTCTTTCTGACTGGCCTTTGCGTCGGTGCAGGGGCCAGGGACTGTGCCCGGGCAGTGATCAGGCGGGAAAGGAGGACCTGGCCGAATAGCCGAAGTCCGAGAGGATATTGGCCCCGTTGATGGCACGGGAGCCTTCGCCGGAAAGGAAGAGGACTGTCCCGGCGATGTCACTGGGTGTGTTTACGGGGAATTCCGCGTCGTCGAAGCTCTCGACACCCAGGCCGCGCCTGGCCATCGGCGTATCCACGATGGACGGGCAGACGCTGTTGACCCGGATCCCGTGCGCTTCGAAGAGTTCGAAGGACAGGGCCCTGGTGAGCTGTACCAGCGCCCCCTTGGAGGCGTTGTAGGCCAGCATTCCTGGAACCGCGACGAAACCTGAATCGGATCCGATGATGGTGATCGAGGCGTGCTGCTGTTCCGCGAGGAAGGGCAGGGCGTGCTTCACGGCGTGAAATACACCCAGCACGTTGACTTCCAGGACCCTGAGGAAATCCTTGGACGTCACGTCCTGCACGGCGTTGCCCATCTCGCCCTCTATCCCGGCGCTGGCAACGACTGTGTCTATGCCCTGAAGCAGGGTGTCGAATTCCTTGAAGGCATTGGCCATGGCTGCTTCGTCGGCAACGTCAGCCACAATTCCGTGGCATCTGCCATCCTGGTACTGGGAGAGTGGTCCGTGGAGGGCCTTGTCCAAGCTTTGCGGAGAACGGCTAATGATGCCCACTCTTGCGCCCTCGTCCAAGAAGGCCTGGGCGGTAGCAAGCCCGATGCCTGATGCGCCGCCGGTGATGACGACCCTTTGGGGTTTGTTTTGCGAGGGATTCATGTTCTTCCGATCAAAAAGTTGTTCTCGACATTGGTGCTTTAGATGTTGTTGAGGCTGGCTTCCAGCCCCTCCAGCAGGAGTTCTGCGTGGGATTTGTTGAAGACGAGGGGGGGCCGCATCTTGAGCACGGTTTCGTGCCGGCCCACTTTGCTGATCAGGATGTTGTTGGACTTCATGTTTTCCACGAGCTTCTTGGTGACTGCCGGGGCGGACAAACCGGTTTTCGGATCCGAGAGCAGCTCAATTCCGAAGAACAGGCCCCGGCCCTTCACGGCACTAACAAAGTCGAAGCGGGCGGCCAGCTGTTCCAGTCCGTCTTTGAGACCACTGCCGGTGCTTTGGGCGTTCGCCATCAGGTCTTCGTCATTCATGACCTGCAGGACGGCCCGGCCCGCGGCGGCCGAGACGGGATTCCCGGCGAAGGTGTTGAAGTAGAGGTTGGCGGCGCCAAACTCGTCCAGCAACTCGGCCCGGGTGACCACGCCGCCGATCGGGTGACCGTTGCCCATTGGCTTACCCATCGTGACAATGTCCGGCGTCAGGCCGGACAGCTCGTGGCCCCACATCGCCTCACCCGTGCGGCCAAACCCTGACTGCACTTCGTCCGAAATCACCAGGCCGCCCGCCGCGTGGATACGCTGCTGAAGGGCCTGGAGATAGCCGTCCGGAAGCCTGCAGAGTCCCTCAGTCGAAAACAGCGGGTCGAACAGGAATGCGGACACCCCGAAGCCCTCATTGTTCAGGGATTCAATGGCAGCATCTAGTTCGCGGATGCCCTTCTCGAACAGCAGCGCCGAAGAGAGGTCGTTGCCGGCGGCATCCAGGTCGGGGATGCGGATGGCCCGGACATTATCCGACAGTCCGTTCCTGGTCGGCAAAGCCGTGGTCACATCCGCCAGGAGGGACGTGTTTCCGTGGTAGCTGAAGTCGGACACAATGATGCCGGTGTTCCCGGTGCGCTGGTTGGCAATCCTGAAGGCAAGGTCGTTGGCCTCGGACCCGCTGTTGGTGAACGAAACCTTATCCAGTCCCGCGCCGAAGGTCGCCACGAGTTCCTCGGCATAATCGATCACCTGGCTGTTCAGGTAGCGGGTGTGGATGTTCAGTTGTGACGCTTGGGCGCAAATGGCCTCTACAACGACGGGGTTGCAGTGCCCCACGTGGGGCACGTTGTTGTACGCATCCAGGTACGTCCGGCCGTCTACATCCGTCACCCACACGCCTTCCCCGGATACCAAGGCGATTGGCTCATCATAGAACAACGGGGAATGGACGCCGAGTGTCTGTCGCCTTCGGGCCAGCAGCCCGGAGGCAGAGCCTTTACCCTGCTTGGGGCGGGAACGTGGATTCTGTGTGTTAGGCATGTATCTCTCCGTTTTTGGGCATCACAAATGAGGCCCGGCAATTGCAGTGGATGACTGGGCGCAGAATGCGCCGGCTCTTGGTTAAGGCGCCCGGGCAATGGACGACGCCGGTGATGGTGTGGAAGGCGGGCTAATGGGCCGCCGAAAGCCGGGAATAGTTCCTCGCCATGTCCAGGACCAGGGGGACGACGTGGCTGACGACGAATTCTGCCGCGTCGTCCCCACGTCGGGTTGATGCCCAGCCCATATACGTCAAAGCGCGTGCGAGCAGCATGGCGTCCCACGTCTTCAGGTGCTCCTCCGGCAGCGGCCTGGCTGAGCGATACCCCTCGAAGGCGCTGCGCTGATATTCGCGATAATCCGGGTGGGGCAAGTAGAAGAACATTAAGGTGGCCAGGTCAAACAAGTGCCAGCCCTCGCCAAAATCGTCAAAGTCGATAAGGATGCACTCCTCGCCGCGGACCAGAATGTTTTCCGGTGTGAAATCCGCATGAATAACGCCATACCGGTCAGCGCTCCTGCCGAAGGACGCAAGCTCATGCTTCAGTGCGACCTTGACATCGTTCAGCAGCGCGACTTCCTGCACTGAAAGCTCGCTGATGCTGCACGGATCACCCCACAGGGCCCCTTCCCCAACCAGGCCTTCGTCGTCCCATGCCTGACGGTCAAAACCTTCTACGACGCCGATGGCCGCTGCCTCGTTGTGGAGCGTTGCGGCCAACAGCCCGAGTTCGTGAAAGGTCTCCGGGCTGAGGCGGGCAGTTCCTTCAAATGCCTCCACAATGTCCCCTAAGGGCGCTGCCCCTTCGGCCCAAACCAGGGCATCGATCTGATACGTAATCCCATCGCTTCCCTTGGTGAGGCAGAGTAGGTCCCCATCCGCCGTCGGAAGCACCTCGGGGACATCCACGCCCCGTGCCCTAAGTGCCCTGAGAAACTCAAGCTCGCTCTTGACTTCCGAATCAGAGCGGTATCCCGCCCGATGAAGTCGAACGGCGTACGAGGTTCGCCCCTCGGGACGAATTCGGAATACGTAGTTCTCGCGGTACTTGACGAACTCAATCGGCGTGTTTTCTGGAAGCGCATATTGCCCCAGTGCGCCACGTACCGTTTCTACTGCAAGTGCTTGGTCCAAAGTGGATCTCCCTATGTGATTTCCAGGTCTGTGCGGAAGACCGCTTCGGGACCGGCTGAGTCTCCGGCAGCGTCCGTTCGCCGTTCTCTAGAAAAAGTGAACCACACCACATGGTCAAAATCTAGACTCTGAGTCTATTTTTTGTTTTCAGAGGATAGAATGGCTCGAAAGGGGGGGGCGCGATACCGAGGTTCCTCCGCCACGAGAGGAAACCAGATGGGACTGACCTTGACGAAGAAGGGATCTCCCGAAGGGTCGCTGCGGGCGCGGCAGCAGGCACGGGCAAAGGAGGATCTGCTGCTGGCCACCCTGGCCATCATTTCGTCCGAAGGTCCGGATGGCGTGAGCATAGAACGGGTAAGGCAGGATTCCGGAATGTCACGCGGAACGCTGTACGCCCACTGCCCTGGAGGCCGGGACGAACTGCTGCTTCGAGCGTACGAACATATCGGTACAAGGTTCGTTGAGGCCGCCGCGGAGCTGGCTCAATCCCGCGAGGGCTGGATTGACAGGATCTCGGGCTACGCGGAGGCGATGGTGGAGCTGTGCTCCGATTCGCACATTGGATTCTTCTACAACATCAGTGGACCAAACCTTCTCGGCTTCACTGCCGGCAGGGGAAAGGGAGCCAAGGCTGCCTTAAACTTCATAAATCGTGAGCTGGCCAGAGCCATCAGGGACGGTGAGGTTGATCCCGCAACTGATGTTGAAGGGACCGCAATTCTGCTGACGGGAAGCCTGCGGGAAATGGGCATGGCCGTAGCCCGAGACATGGATTTGGCTGGCAGCCTTCTCGACGCCTTTGAACGGATGCTTAGCGGATTGCGAGCCACGGTCTGACTCCAAAGGGCACGACTTTGCTGCTGTGGCACCATCGCTACGGATTGGCGATGCGGCCTGCCTGTGCCACGAGCTCCTTCATTGAGGGCCGGTGCCCTCGATGGAACACTATTCCTTCAGGCAATCCCTGAATTGCCGGCTCGTGGTTGGTGACATTGATGGTGATCCGTCCACCGTTCATGGGGGCGTTGCTGATGTGCACGTCCCCGTAGGACTGTGGCAGCGCGGGGTCCATCCATACCCCTCCCAGGGAAACGTGCGCGTCGTACCGCATGAGGCTCGTGATCAGCAGGATCGGCGTGGTCGCTGCCCAGGCCTGGGGCGAACACGCCGTCGGGTAGGGCACTGGTCTTGCGAACTGCTCACGGTCGAACCCGCAGAACAACTCCGGCAATCGGCCGTCGGAGTATTCGGCCGCCTCCAGCAGGGCCGTGGCGATCCGCTGCGCCTCGGCTACGAATCCGTACCTCATCAGTCCCTGGGTGATGATGGCGTTGTCATGTGGCCACACGGATCCGTTGTGGTAGCTGGCGGGGTTGTAGGCGCCCATGTCGCTGGCCAGGGTGCGCACGCCCCAGCCGCTGAACATTTCCGGGGACATGAGCCGCTCAGCGACAAGCGGAGCCTTGTCCTCATCCACCAGCCCGACCCAGAGGCAGTGGCCCATGTTGGAGGCACACGCGTCGACCTGCCGTTTTTTGCGGTCCAGGGCGATGGCGTAATAGCCGCGGTCAGGCATCCAGAACTGCTCGTTGAACCGCTTCTTTAGTTGCGCTCCCCGCTCGGCGAGTTTGTTCCCCAGAGCCGGGTCGCCGGCGTCGTACGCCATCCAGGCGCGGGCCATGTGCGCGTGGTAGACGTAGGCCTGGACCTCGCAGAGGGCGATCGGCGGCTCGGCCAGGGTGCCGTCAGCGAAGTTGATGCCGTCCCAGGAGTCCTTCCAGCCCTGGTTGACCAGCCCCCGCGGGTTGAGGCGCTCATACTCCACGAATCCGTCGCCGTCCTTGTCTCCGTGGTCGCGGATCCAGTCCATGGCCCGGTCAGCGTGGGGGAGCAGAGCGGCGATGGTCTCCTTGGCGAAGCCCCAGCGACTCACCTCGCCCAAGATGCAAACGAAGAGGGGAGTGGCATCGACACTGCCGTAATAGACGGACTTTCCTCCGAGGGACAGGCCACTTGAAACATCCAGCCGGACTTCGTGCAGGATCTTGCCCGGCTCCTCCTCGCTGATCGGATCCACCACACTGCCCTGGCGGTCCGCCAGGGTCTGCAGGGTGCCCAGAGCAAGGGAGGGGTCCACAGGCATGGCCATTTGCGAGGCCAGCAGCGAGTCCCGGCCGAACAGCGTCATGAACCAGGGCGCCCCGGCGGCCACCACCACGCGATCCGGATGGTCCGGGTCCTCGATGCGCAGGGCACCGAGGTCGTCATAGCTTTGGCGCAGTGTGCGTTCGATGGAGCGGTTTCCCATGTGCAGCAGGGGAATTTTTGCCACCCACTCCCGCCGGCGACGGTCGCTGCGGGTCATCCCGTCGGCGTCAAGGTGAACGAACGACGGCGGTGGCGGATTGGCTGCCTCGCCGCCTGGCACGGCGGTGAGGATGGAGGTCCACTGGCCGTGGGGTGCAATCGTCACTTGATAGCTGAGGCCGACCGGTGTTAGGTCGGCACCAGAGGCCTGCACCACGATGCCCTTGCGGACCTCGTGCCAGGCCGCGTTAATGGTCAGTGAGTCGCCGCCTACCTGGCGCCTTTGGTCCCAGTGCCGCTGGATGCGAGCCTCCTTCACTTCGAAAAGGTCGGCGAAGTCTGCGTCGATGGCGAGAGAGACGACGCATTCGGCTGGCTGCGTCGAGTAGTTGCGGAGTGTGATCTGTTCCTGGATGCCGGCACCAACTTCGCGCAGCCGCTCCACAATCAGCGGGCTGTCCGCGTACCCGTCCGATCGAGGCACGCGTCCTGAAAACAGCGCCCGGTACGGCTCCTTGGTCTCTGCGGCCAACGGTTCAATGCGCTGGCCATTAATGCTCAGGACCCAGCGGGACACGATGCGTGTGTCCTGGAAAAAGACGCCATGCGGATGCTCGGACTGGATGTCCCCGTTAGCCATGGAAATGCAAAACGATGAACCTTCAACCAATGTGACGGTTCCCGCCCCTAACGGACCTGCCGCGGTGTCAGCATTCCATCCAGCCATCCCGGCCCCTAAGTGAAGCTCGCTTCAGAGTGCCCTGGCGGCGCCGCTGTCCGCAGGAGGACTGTTTGCCGGCGTCGTCATTTCTGCCATGGACGCTACTCCTGCTCGCTTCTTGATTCCAGAGGCCTGACACGCCCTTTGGACTCGCCGTCTAGAATCGATCCATAAGAGCCAATTTATGAGACTTCGAGCTATATCCTGTCTCTTCCGACCATGGAGCCTGTATGACTGCAGCGACCGGGAAGCCCGTTTCGATGAACCTTAGGGAACGTCGGCGGGAGCAAACACGATACGACCTAAGCGGTGCCGGCCTGGAGATCATCTCTGCCGAAGGCGTCGATGCCGTCACCATCGATCGGTTGGCAACACAGGCGGGCATGTCCCGCGGCACGGTCTACGCGCATTTTGAGGGCGGCCGCGATGAAATCCTCCAAGAGGCCTACAAGCGTGTTGGTCGTGAGCTCGTCAGCACGGCGCAACGGCTGGCGGACTCGGCGGGCACCTGGCAGGACCGCGTCATGGCTTATGCACGTGCGATGGTTGCCCTCACTGAGGACCATCACAGGGGCTACTTCTATAACGTGGCAGGTCCGGCGTTGTTTGCCAGCCGCGTTGAACGTGGCGAGGGCTCTTCGGCCGCCCTCGCCGCGATACACAAGGAGCTGCGCTTGGCCCAGGAAGGCGGTGAGATTGGCAGCGATGTCGACTCAGAAGAAACCGCGGTGCTACTCGTCGGATGCCTTCGCGAAGCGGGGATTGAAATTGCCCGCGACGCGATGGAGCCGAAGAAGTTCTTGTCTGCCTTCAAGCGTTTGCTCGATGGCCTGACCCCCTAGCACGGTGGGGCGGTGCTCGGTGTGCAGCACCACCCCACCCCATCCGTATGACTAGCCGCTGATAATCTGCGGGGCGCCCAGGTGCTTCAGACCCTCGACGCCGAACTCAAGGCCGTAGCCGGATTGCTTGGCGCCGCCAAACGGCACCCGTGGATCGATTGCGCCGTGCTTATTGATCCACACAGTGCCGGCTTCAAGGCGTGCGGCGACTTCGCGCGCAGCCGCCGGGTTGGAGGACCACACCGAGGCGCCCAATCCGACGTCGAGCGCGTTTGCCTTGGCCACGGCCTCGTCCACGCTGCTGAATCGGATGATTGGCAGCGCAGGGCCGAACTGTTCCTCTGCCACCAGCGGATTGTCGTTGTCGATATCGGCGACCAACGTCGTCGGGTAGAAGTAACCGGGCTGGTCGACGTCCGGTTCTCCGCCAAGCAGCACCCGCGCGCCGGAATCCTTTGCTGCCTGCACGAGACGGTCCACGACATCGAATTGGGCCTTGTTCTGCAACGGTCCGAGCATGTTGTGCTCGTCCACGCCGATTCCCATGGGCATGTTTTGGGCGAACGACGTCAGAGCTTCGCAGACTTCGTCATAGATGTCCTCGTGTACATACAGCCGCTTCAAAGCTGCGCATGTCTGGCCTGTGTTGATGAACGCACCCCAGAACAGGCCCTCGGCGATCGCGGCGGGATCGGCGTCCGGGAGCACAATTCCTGCGTCATTGCCTCCCAATTCCAAAGTCAACCGCTTAACTGTATCTGCGGAGGAACGGATGATTGCCTTGCCCGTGGCAGTGGAGCCCGTGAACATGACCTTGGCGATATCTTCGTGTTCGGCAAGGCGCTGACCCACTTCACGCCCTCCCGGGATGATGGTGAGCACATCTGCCGGGAGGACTGAATTGATTACCTCGGCCAGAGCAAGCACGGAGAGAGGGGTATACTCCGACGGCTTCATAACGACGGTGTTGCCCATGCGAAGGGCCGGGGCCAATTGCCAAACGGAGATCATCATTGGCCAATTCCAGGGGCCGATGGCGCCGACAACGCCGAGCGGCCGATAGAAGAGCTGAGCTCGGGCGCCGTATTCCTCCACGAGGGTCTCCGGTTCCAGTGTGAATGAAGCTGTTGCCCGCAACCATGCGCTGCACGCCGCGACTTCGAAGCGGGCATTCGGGCCGTTGAGCGGTTTGCCTTGCTCACGGGAGAGCAGCTGGGCCAGAGCCTCTGCATTTGCTTCGATTGCATCCGCCGCCTGGTTAAGCAGGTCGCTGCGCTGCTCGTGGCCTCGGGCATCCCATGCCGGCTGCGCGGCGCGGGCAGCTTGGATGGCGGCGTCCAGCTCCGAAATGTCGGGCTCCGCTACGCGCCCGACAGTTTGGCCGGTGGCTGGATCCCTGATCTCACGGCCACCCGAGTTCGGCTGGATGGCTTCAAGAAGACTCTGGTAGGTGAAAGCTGTGGTTTCCGACGTCGTTGTCATGGTCGATTCCTTCTCTGTGGAGATTGAGTTGTGGATGCGCGCCAGGCTTGCTGGAGCGGCGGTTTTTTGGGCTCTGGGAACGCCCGCTTTTTGGGGCCGCAACGGGTTTGGTGCGCGTCAGGAACCGTGATTCGTTTGTCCAAGGGAGCGTGCGACGGCACCGGACATGTCCAGGAAGGCGGCGCGCAGTTCTTCTTCGTCAAGGAAAGTGAACTCGCCGCCGTCGATCAGGACCCGGCCATCGACGACGACAAGGTCCACATCGTTGCTGCTCCCTTGGGAAAGGTAGCTGCTCAAGGTGCGGGCGGCACCGGGATAGCGCCAGTCATCGATCCGAACACCCACGAAGTCCGCCCGCATTCCAGGCGCAAGTATTCCGATTTGGTCATCCCAGCCCAGTGAGACGGCGCCAGCGCGGGTGGCCATGGCCAGAACCGATGTCGGCGGGAGGAACGTCGGGTCCGCGGCGGCCTCGTTGTAGCCGAGCCAGGCCATATGCATCGCCTCCGTCATCCCGCCGAGAGGGAGTTCGTCGGTGTCCGAGCTCAGTCCCACGGTTGACTTGGCCCGGATCAGATCCAAACCCCTTACCCGCTGCGAGAGCGTTGCTTCACCCATGGCCCCGTATCGGGCAGGGGAGTGGGTGGTGTGAATTCCTGCCTCGATGACCCGGGGAAATCGCCCTGAGAGGCCCCTCCCTCGGGAGTCGGCAACCCACACGGTGAAATCCGCAGAGGGCTGGGGTCAAAGGGAGGTGTTCCTCCCCATCAGCCAACGAGCCATGGATCAGAACGAGCGCTGGTCCAGTTCCGAGCTTGCGAAAACCGGCACGGGTTCCGTCTTCGCTCACGATGTGGCCGACCTGAATGGACGATGCCTCAGCCATGGTTCTCCTTAGGTTCTCGCGCAGGACTGCATTTGAAGATAGTGAACCACACCACAGAGTCAATGACTATACTCAGAGTTCAGAATTTGTATCTTAGTACGAATTTTGGTTGGCGCGTCTAGAGATCGTGGAGGCGGGCATGAGGTGAGGGTCCTAGCACGCGAGAACTTTCCTGCTGAATGTCAGCTCGCTCTGGCAGCAGGTCGGCATCGGCGTCATCCTCGTCGTCGCCGTCGGCATTGACGTACTCCGCTCCGACATCGAGAAGAAGATCCGAACTGCGGAAGCAAAGGCGCTTGCACCGTGACCATCGACGATTTCACCGAGACAACGGGCACGACCGTCATCGGATTTTCCCGTCCGGAGCGGATTGTCGAGAACGTGTGGGCCAAACAATATCCCATCTCAGATGGTTTCTGAGACGAAGGTGATCGGCCGTCGCCCAGCTTCCGCCAGGCATCGGACCCCCATTGAAAGGCAAACAATGAAACTCATTCGCACTGCGGTCATCGGGTTCGGCATGGCCGGACGTGTCTTCCATACACCACTCGTAGCCGCAGAACCCCGCTTCTCACGGGAGGCAATCGTGACATCATCCACCCTACGAATGGCAGAGGCCAGAACCCTTTACCCGCAGACCGAGATCATTTCGTCGCCGGAGGAGCTGTTTTCCGGTGCTTCCGAGTTTGACCTCGGGTGATAGGAAGCCCCAATGACAGTCATGCTCCACTTGCCCGCAAAGCGATGGCAGCACGGCTCAACGTCGTCATCGACAAGCCAATCGCGGTCAGGTCCCCGTGGCCGTGAGCGTCGTCAACGAAGCGGCCGACCGCGGCGTAACGCTTTGAGTTTTTCAAAATCGAAGATGGGATGGAGATTTCCTGACAGTCAAGGAAGCGATTGAGCGCGGCGCCCTCGGAGAAGTCCGGCAGTTCGAGTCCGCGTTCGAATGCTGGAAACCAGAGCTCGGTGCTGGATGGAGGGATGTCACCGAGCCGGGCTCCGGCGGCGGGGTCCTCTATGATCTTGGTCCCCACCTGATTGATCAGGCGCTGCAACTCTTCGGGGATGTTGTGGAAATCCACGCCGAACGTGACCGCCGCCGCCTTGGGGCCGTAAGCGACGATAACTCCTTTGTGACACTCCGGCACGCTAGTGGTGTCCGGTCGCGGCTCTGGATGAATTCCGTTGCACCTGCGTTTCGTCCTCGGTTCAGGATCGTTGGATCCCATGGAATGCTGACCCCTCAGGGACTCGAGCCCCAAGAGTCACAGTTGATCGGGGGAAGGCGTCCTGGGGATGACGGATTTGGCGTTCACCAGGACGGTAGGCTGGCAACCTTGACGCACCCGGGGGCGAAACTGGATTCCCGCTCAGGGCAGAACGTTATCTCGACTACTACCGTGCATTGGGTGATGCGATCTTGGAAGGCAAACCTGTACCGGTCGGCCCGGCAGACGGCATCGTGCCCTTCAGGTAATCGAGGCCGCGGTCCGAGGCGCCGCGGTACAGCTTGAGGACTACACCCTCGGCACCTGACGGAACTAGCCGACGATTGCGCGGCTTCGAAAGCATGCAGGCGGCGGAACGCCACGGGGCGGACAGGACCAGCCACGGGGCGGGCGGTAAATGAGCCAGTGCTGTCCTTCAGATCGGCGTTGACTTCCAGCGCTTCCGCATGATCCGGTGCAGATGACTTCTGGAACTGGCAACGCCTTGAGATGCTCCCTACTTCTGCGGTCAGTTGTCGGGCAGGTCGAACCTGGCCCGGGTCTCTTCATCAACGAGGTATCCGAGTTCATCCATTCTTTGAAGGGCCTCCTTCGGGTTCCTCATCAGGGTGCACCAGGTTCTGTGCGGCACAATGTCTGCATCCTGGACTGCTTCGGCCACCCTGGAAGCCCCGGGCAGGCGGTCCGGCCCGGAGCAGGGATCCTGAGGTTGGGGCGTCGGCCCATCGACCGGATGATGCGCTTCGCCGGGGTCATCATTCATGGACACGCCCATGATGCCGATTCCCATGATGTCGTTTAGGGAGACTGCTTCGTTGATGCCGGAACTGGACAATTCTGTTGCGATAGGTTCGGTCGGTCCACTGCGGCGGCTGTGACTGGCAGCTGTGTGTTCTGCGTTGGATGGGTTCACTGCCATGGGCAGACCCATGACGCCGAGCCCGATGACGGCGACATTGCTCATCGTTGACGATCCTTCCGGCAGGTATGGTGCGAGGCCAGCCCGCCATCGTGCCTTCAAATGTTGATGAAGCTACCCCGCCCTGCACATGCCGCAGAGGGATGTGCGGCTTGGTAGATTCGAACCGTTTAGCGTCATGGGCGGCTTTAGCCGCGCGCCATTCGGCAGCAGCGGGGTTGCCGCCTGGTTGCGGCGGGTTGGTCGGCTGATGGCGCACCACGCCGCCTGTTGCGGCGATCAGGAACGGGGTGTTGATTTTGGGTTGCTGAGGTAACCGGCCGCGGTCTGAACCGTTGTTGCGAAGCGTCCCATCGGTATCCGTTCGGGACGTTTGCGGAGGAATTCTTCGGTGCTTATTCCCTGGCTTGCAGCATGACGACTCGATCGAAGTCGTTGTCGTCCGGGAGTTCCAGGGTGAGAACCACAGACTTGATTGCCTCGGTGGTTGCCATGAAGATCCTTCCGGACGTGCTGCGACCGGTGTGCGAACAAAAGTGCTTCGGGCGGCCCTAGAGATAGGGCCGCCCGAATTTGGGAAGATCAGCCTGCCGGCTTGTACTTATCGATGTTGTCCTTGGTGATGAGGATGCCGGGGACTTCGTAGGTCTTTTGCACGGTCTTGCCGTTCTTAGCGTCGACAGCTGCGTCGAGGGCCTGCTTCCCGATGGCCGGGAAGTCCTGGAGGATGGTGGCCAGCATCTTTCCGGACTTCACGGCGTTGAACTCGTCATTGATGCCATCAAATCCGGTAACCAGAACATTCTTGTTCGCGTTCTGGACCGCCTGGGCGGCGCCGGTTGCGCCTTGGCCGCAGCCGCCGAAGATTGCCTTGATGTTCGGGTTCGCGGTGAGCATGTCGGTCGCGGAGTTCAGGGCGGTCGCGCGGTCACATTTTCCGGGAAGCTCTGAGACGATCTTCATGCCGGTCTGCTGGAAGACCTTCTTGGCAGCGTCGACACGCGCCTGGACGGTGTTGTTCCCGGGGAAATCGAGGATGCCGACTTCAGCTCCTGACGCGCTTCCGCCAAGGGCCTTGGCGATTTCTTCATTCACTTTCGCTGAAGACTCGGACTGCTGCGAGGTGACGAAGCTCGTCTTGTCCTTCCATGTCGGGATGTCGGTGTCGATCAGCACGACGGGGATTCCTTGGCTAATGGCCTGCTGGAGCACAGGCTGGAGTGAGTCCCCGTTGGGCGCCACAACGAGGGCATCGATTCCACCGGTGATCAGGTCCTGGATCTTGTTGATCTGGCCCGCGATGTCTTCCTCTGTGTTGGATGCGGCGGTCTTGATCTTGACATTGCCGAGGGCCTTGGCTTCGTCGTCTGCGCCCTTGATCACACCCTGCCACACGGGGTTCTGCAGGGTCTTGGGCACGATGCCGACAGTGAATGTCTTTCCGCCGCCGGATGATGATGCCTGGGTCCCGCCGCTGCATCCTGTGAGGGCTATCGCGAGGCTTGATGCTGCCACGGTTGCTGCTAAGAGGAACTTCTTTTTCATACGAAACAACTCCTTCGTTGCCATGAGATTTGAGAGGTTCTAACAGGGCCGGGTCCGTCAGGACCAGGTTTTGAGGGTGTCCGCACCGACGATCATCGAGACGATCTTTTCGTGGTTCTCTGGGGTGGGTATCGCTTCGCCAACGAGCCGGCCTTGCCGGAAGACGATGGCCCGGTCCGCCAGTGCCATGACTTCTTCCATGTTGTGGGAGATGAGGATGACGGAGATGCCCTTCTGCGGGAGCCGCTTGACCAGTTCGAGGACGTTGCGGGATTCGCGGACCCCGAGCGCGGCTGTGGGCTCATCGAGGATCACGATGCGCTTGGCCCAGGCCTCTGCACGGGCGACGGCGACGGCTTGGCGCTGGCCGCCTGACATCAGTCCGACGGGGCCGTTGGGGTCGTGCACGCCGACCTGCAGCCGCTCCAGGACTTTTGCCGATTCCTTCACCATCGCCTTGCGCCGGACGAACCCCGCGGACCCCATCCATTTCGGGGTGGTCAGTTCGCGGCCGGCGAAGAAGTTCTGGGCTGCTGACATGTTGTCGAAGAGGGCGAGGTCCTGGTAGACCGTTTCGATTCCCAGTTCGCGGGCTTCCTTGGGTGTCCTGGGGGAGACGGGTTGCCCTTCGAGGTAGATCTGTCCCTCGCTGAGCTGCTGGACGCCGCTGATGCATTTGATCATGGTGGATTTCCCGGCGCCGTTGTCGCCGAGCAGCGCGAGGATCTCGCCGCGGTTCAGGGTCAGGTTGACTCCGTTGAGGGCGGTGACCGCCCCGAACCGCATAACAGCGTCCTTCACCTCGAGCAGGGGTACCGCAGCGCCCGTGGTGTCGGTGAAATTGTCGATGGTCATGATGCAAGCGCCTTTGCTTCCGCGGTTCGGATCTTCTTCTCGATGTCGGAGCGGAGCACGTCGATGCCGACGGCGACGACGAGGATGACGCCGATAGCGACCTGTTGCCAGAACGAGCTGACGTTCAGCAGGTTCAGCCCATTGCGGAGGACGCCCAGGATCAGGGCTCCGACAATGACGTTGCCGACGGTGCCGCGGCCTCCGAAGAAGCTCGTGCCGCCGATGATCACAGCAGCGATCGAGTCAAGTTCCAGGCCCAGGCCCGCGATCGGGTATCCCGAGTAGGTGCGCCCGACGAGCACAATGGCTGCGCATGCGGCGAACAGCCCGCTCAGGACGTAGGCCATCGTCAAGAGGTTCTTGACCGGGATGCCGGCACGCTTCGCGCCTTCGGGGTTGCCGCCGAGGGCGTAGAGCCAGCGGCCGGCCTGGATCCGGTTGGTGAACAGCCACGCCAGGGTGGCCAGCACGATCGTGAAGATGACCGGGACCGGTATCCCAAGAAGGCGGCCTGTGCCGAGGAAACTGGCGATCGCGGGGGAACCGAGGATGGCGCTTCCGTTGGAGAGCAGCAGCGCTGCGCCGCCTGCGACGTTCAGGGTGCCCAGGGTGACGATGAATGGGTGCGGGATGCGCCACCTCGTCAGGACGAATCCGTTGACGAAACCGACGAGCATGCCTACCAGCAGCATGGCGAGGATCGCGAATTCTCCGATCCCGGCGTGCACGAAGAGTCCCGCTCCGACTACCGAGGCCAGCGACAGGACCGAGCCGACCGACAGGTCGATTCCCTGGGTAAGGATCACCAGGAACTGACCGAGCGCAAGGATCGCGACGACGGACGTTTGGATTCCGATGTTGGCGATGTTCCCGGCGGTGAGGAAGTCCGGCGTCGCGGCGAACAGCACGATGCACAGGAGGACAAGGATGAGAACCGGACCAGTCCTTACGGCGCGGAGACCGAGGACAAGGGACGGGTTCTTCTTTTTGAGTTCCTCTTTGACCGACCGCTCCGGTGGTGCCGGCGTGGTCTGAGGTTTTTCAGACGTCTGCATTTCTACCACCGCCTTAGAGGAGGACGTCTCCGCCCGTGACGGGCAGGATCGTGGGTTTGGGGCCGGGCTGGGAGAGGTAGTATGCGGCGGCGCCCATTTCCCGTGGTTCGCCGTATCGGCCGAGGGAGATCGGCTTGGCCCTTTGGGTGTAATACTCTTCCGGTGTTTGGCCCGCCGCGGCGGCGAACTGCTTCTGCGCTTTCATCAGGAGCGGGCTGTTGGTCGCCCCGGGGCAGATGGAATGGAACGAGATGGGTCCGCCGAGGTCTTGCTTTGCCTGGATCCACCCGTTGATGGCGAACTTCGACGCGCAGTAGACGATGTTCTCGGACTCCCCTCCGAGTGCGGCCTGGGATGCCACGGCGATGTATTTGCCCTGGTTGCGGGTGAGCGTCGTTTCGACAGCGTCGAACAACGCCGGGATGGTGCTCCAGTTGATGCGCAAGACGCGGTCGGTGAATTCCTCTGTGCAGTCCGGCAGGGCAGAGGAGCCGGCGATACCGTGCGCCACAACAACAGCCGTCAGGCGGGTTTGTTCAGCCAATTCGCCTATACGCGCAAGAACGCCAGGGTCCTGGAGGTTGCCCGAGATCGGCGTGACCCCTTCGCGTCCTTCGAGGGACGAAGCGTCAAGGTCCTGGGCAAGGACTTCGATACCGTGACTGGCGAAGGCATCCACGCAGGCCGATCCAATGGCCCCTGCTGCGCCGGTAACAAGGACACTCATGCTGATTTCTCCTGTTCAAGGTCGAAAGTGAATCCCGCGGTATAGCCGCCGTCGGGCGCGTCAAGGTAGTCGAGGGTGGACGTAAGCTTGTCCAAAGCGTCCCGGTCAACTGCCACGAAGTTCAGCGGTTCCAGACGGTGCGCGAACTCGCGGGTGACGGACTGGATGATTCCGCGCAGCGACTGGACAGTCGCCGCCCGATGGACGATCTGCTCATCGGTCGAGGGCGAGGCGAACGTCGCAATGACGAGCTGACGGTTGCGGGTGAACGCTCCTGACTCGGATTGTGCCCGGAAATGCCGGACCAAACGTGAGGCGCCTTCATAAACCCATTCGGCCGGATCGGATTCGGGAGCGAAGTCGAGAACGATCAGGTTCAGCGAGTTGAGCTCACGCAGGGAACCGATCCTCTCAGCGACCGGCTCGTCACCGAGCAGTGAAAAGATGGAAGTCATGGCTTCTTGTTTCTCCTTGTGTAGGGATGTCTAGGTGACGGGGTTCTGACCGAGTTCGATCACGTTGCCCCAGGGGTCTTTGCCGTAAACCCACCATCGGCCGGCCAGGTCCCCGTCGGCGATGAAGTTCGGTTCGGTGTTCCAAGAGACTCCAAGTCCTGCCAGGTACTGGTGAGACTCATGGATGTCCGCCACTGAGAACGCGAAATGTCCGATGCCTTGGTCGCTGACGCGGCGCGGAGCTGTCCCGGTCGGGTGCAAGTACTGATGCAGTTCAAGCCGGGCGTTCCCGCCATTGAGGATGGCTCCGCGGAGCCGGACCTGTTCTCCGGGCAGGCCGATGGCATCGGGGTTGACGTCGGTGTCGGCTTCCCATGAGTCGACGCTGAAACCGAACGCGGCGGTGTAGAAATCCACGGCCTCAACGAGGTCCGGAACCACCAGCCCGACGTGGTCAAAGACCATCGACGGCCGCTCTGTTGAAGTTTGTGTCATGTCATACCTTCGTTCTGAAAGGTTCAAAATCCCGGGCTGCGGCGGTGCCTGCTCAGGGCCAAGGCGCCTCTTGCGAGCCTCACCACAGGGACTGGCCGCCTTCGATCACGAGGTTGTGCCCGGTCATGTAGTCAGACGTGCCGCCGGCAAGGTAGACGACGGCTGCCTGGATATCGGAGACTTCCGCGAGCCGGCCCAGCGGGATGTCCTGGAGCCATCGGCTTACGAGGGGACGCAGCTCGTCGGATTCCTCGATAAGGGCAGTGCGGACAATACCGGGAGAGATGCAGTTGACCCTGACCCCGCGGTCCGCCCATTCGGCTGCCAGTGTCCTGGTCAGCGCGACAACCCCGGCCTTGGAGACGTTGTAGGCGATCTGCTTCTGCGGATGCGGGACCAGGAGCGTGGACATGGAGGCGGTGTTGATGATCTTCCCGTAGCCGCGCTGCAGCATGGAGGCCGCTTCAAGCTGGCAGCTTCGGAAGACAGCGCGGGTGTTGATCCTTTGGTGGAGGTCCCAGTCATCGAGGGTGGTGTCCTCGGCCGCGGCATTGCGGTTGATGCCGGCGTTGTTGACGGCAATCGTCAGCTCGCCGAACTCGGCGATGGTCAGGTCGATGGCGTTCTGGACGGCGTCCTCGTCGGTGACATCGGCTTTTACCGCGATGGCCTTGCCGCCGGCAGCTACGATCTCGTGAGCCACACTCTCAGCCCGGCTGTTGTCGAGGTCGACGACTGTGACGGAAGCACCTGCCTGGGCGAGGGCGAGGGCGAAGCCGCGGCCAATGCCTTGGCCGGCCCCGGTGACGAGGGCGCTTCTTCGATCCAGGCGCATCCGCGCCAGGACGTCAGTGTGCAAGGTTGATTCTTCGGTCATGGGAGGGTCCTTTGAAGTTGTTCCGAGCGGTGTGCGCCCAGGATCTGGCGCAGCGAGCGGGAAATGATGGTCGTGAAATTGACGAGCAGGCCGGGGATTCCGCGCTCTGTCCACTGTTGGCCTTCTTCGTCGCTGTCCGCGATCATGAGCACCGGCGTATTCGTGCGTTCGGCGGCGTCCAGGATCGATTCAAGCGCGGCCTGGACGTCGGGGTGGCCCGGGTTGCCGAGATGGCCCATTTCGAGGGTGAGATCGGTCAGACCGATCCATACTGCTGAGACTCCCGGCACGTTCATGATCTCGAGTGCGTTTGCCACTCCTGCTTCGCTCTCGATCTGGACGACGACCACGGTTTCGGCGTTCGCCTTCTGAATGTGGGCACCTCCAGGCACGGTTCCTTGACGGCCTGCCCGCGTGCTGGTGGCCAGACCCCTTGAGCCCATTGGCGGATAGTGAGCCAGGCTGACTGCCTGGAGGGCTTCTTCGCGGGTGGATACCTGGGGGACTGCCACCCCGGCAGCGCCGGAGTCAAGCGCGCGGGCGATGTCGGACCGGTTGAGTTCGCCGACGCGGACGAGAGCGGGCAGGCCAACGGAGTCGGCGGCGCGGATGTGGTTATCGAGGTCGGCTCCTCCGACACCGTGTTCGGTGTCGATGAGCGCGAAGTCGAATCCCAGGTGTCCTGCCAACTCGATGGGGGCCGGTGCAACCATCTTCACAATAAGGCCGACGACCGGACGGCCGGAGCCGAGCTTTTCGCTCAATCCTGGACGATCGTTGTCATTTGTGCTGTTCAAGTTTCATGTCCTTTGGACCAGGCGGGCGAGATGTTCTCTCCCGGAAAAGTTGGGTTTGCCGGCCGGCTAGATGCGTCCGCCGGTGCGGTTCCATCCGCGGCACTCATCGCCGGGGGCTTCCCAGCCGGTGTCCGTGACGATGATGGTGTCCTCCATCTTGATGAATCCTGCCTCGTAGTCTTCGAACCAGGACTCGATGGAAAGAACCATGCCCGATTCCAGGGGCAGCTCCCGATGGGTGCCCGGGTAGGGCACCGGGCCGGTGGATGTCAGGCGGGGTGCTTCGTGCGTGATGAGTCCCATGCCATGCCCCACGAAGCGGATGTTCTGCCCGTCGGGAAGGCCCGCGATCGTCTTCTCGGCGATGTCGTAGATGTCGCCGCCGCGGGCCCCGTCCCGGATCACCGTCCGCGCGGCCTGCTGGACTTCCTCGACCTGGTTCAGCAGATCGACCATCCGGGGTGTCGGCTCGGTGTCGATGCCCATCCGGGAAAGGTCACCGATGTACCCATCGAGCATGCCGCCTGAGTCGAGGGACAGCGTGGTACCCGACTCCCAGACTGCCGAGGAAGGGGACCTGTTCATGTTCCCCCCGCCGATCGTGGTGAGCGCGTATTCGTAATAAAGACCACGGTTGGTCTGCTCCCGGCGGAACATTTCGGAAATATCCTTCTTCGTCATTCCTGGCTTCACCTGCCCGAAGACGGCATCCATTGACTCGACGATGGCAACAGAAGCGGCCCTGACCAGTTCCAGTTCATATGGCGTTTTGACTGCCCGAAGCGTCTCGAACACCGGTAGCGCTTCAACGAATTCGATATCGGGGAGCCGGTCCCTGAGGACATCCAGGGCATCCGCGGGAAGGAACGACTTCTCGATGCCTACGCGACCGGAGACGATTCCCCTGGCCCGCAGGGATTCTGCAACAACCTCTGCCGTCTGGGCGCTGGTCCAACTCACGTTCTGCACGTCAGGCACCCAGAACGTGGAGTATTCCTCCGTGCCCCAGTTCTCGTTGCCGGCACCGACATAGAAGGAGCTATCAAGGTCCCCGCGTGGAATGCCGAGCGCCGGGAGGTACCTGCTGATGCCTGTCGCCTCTGAGATCGCGAAGAAAAAGTACCTGTAACCGCCCAACAGGTGCTGGACGTTGTGCTTGGAAGTGGCGATGACCGCGACCATGTCATGCTGCTCGAGCAGCTCGTCCAGGAGCCTGGCGTTGAAGGGAACTTCGAGAGTCACAGCGGGATCCTTTCAGGCGCATGCACGCCGATGTGCGGACCGAGAAGACATAGGGGAGACACCGGACCATGGCGGCCTGGCGACATCGAATGAACCTGTTGGCCTACATCTATGTCGACCACGGGACATAAGGCCGAGGCGCGAATTGACCTCGTTGTCGATCGGATGGGTCAGATTCACCCGTGCAACCCAACATCCTCGGTGGATGTGATGAAACAGTATCGCGGGTCACACGTATTGGTCAACCGTAACTCAAAATTGGATAACCAATTTCTGTAAATCGGGTATAGTTCTAGGAGAGAGAGCTTCGTCGCCCAGGAAGGAACCAGCATGGCAATGGACGCCCCGCTTCCGGTTGAAACGGAAGATCATGAGCCGCCTGAGGCGGAACTGATTCGAAAGCTGATGGACTATCTGACAGCCGAGAAGATGCGCCCAGGAATGCGCCTACCGGCGGAAAGGCAGCTGGCCGAGAAACTAGGGGTGGGTCGTGCCGCCCTGCGCCACGTGCTCAAGTCCTTGAGCCTCCTTGGCGTTCTTGAAATGAAGCCATCGGCCGGAACGTTCGTGCGCAACGGCACAACCGACCTCCTTCCCCGAGTCCTTGAGTGGGGCGTGTTTCTGAGCCCCAGCAGGGCGGAGGCAGTGGTTGAAGCCCGAAGGACACTCGAAGTGGAATTGGCTGGCTTGGCAGCAGAAAGGCGTACCGGCCTGGATATCGGGAGACTCCAGCACCTCATCGACCAAATGAGCCGAAAGGACAATACGGCATCCGAATATGTCGATTGGGATGTTCAGTTCCACCTGGCAATAGCAGATGCGGCCAGGAACGAGGTACTTGCAGGAGTACTCCGCAGTCTCCAGTCCATGCTGAGCGTCTGGGCTACAAGGGTGATCGTATCCGCGGGCGAAACGGAAACGTCACTGGCGATGCACACCCCAATCCTGCACGCGATTATCGACGGGGATGCCGAGTCGGCACGAGTCGCAATGAGAGCCCACATGGACCGCGCGACACGGCGCCTATACGCGACCATCGCCGCAGACAGCATCGAAAGCTTCAGCCAGAAGACGACATAACCACAAGAATAATCGCGGCTGGTGCAGGTGGCAGTGCGCCCCTGCTCAATCGGCGCATGGCAGGCAGGGGGCAGGGGATTAACGGGCCATGGCCCTCTCATCGCGGATGCCCGCCCCTGATAAACGGAAGATTTTGGATCAAACCGTTCGTGAGCGAAAGGAGGGCCCATGACTGCATTCTCATCCATAGCAGAAACGGCAGACGATGACTGGATGGAGTTTCAGGCCGTGGCAGAGCTGATGACCTGCCTGGCGGGCTCGAGCATCGGCCAAGGTCAGTGCATTCCGACACTGGCCCATTTGGCGGATCGCCTGGGACTTGGTCGATCCACGGTCGGCTCGGCCCTGAACAGTCTCACACGTCTCGGTATCCTCGCGCAGCGAGGCAGGGGGTATGTGCTGAGAGCGGACAGCGAGGATCTCGTTGTCTGCATCGTCAGAAATAGGGTGCAAGCAGGGCATGAGGCGAAGCGTCAAGTGACGTCGGTGCGGATCCACCTTCTGACGGAACTCGCTGGACTGGCTGCGGAACGACGCACGGTCGAAGACGCAGCCCGACTGACCCAACTGATCACTGAAATCGACGCTGCAGCAGGGAAACCGATAACCGAGTGGGACATCCACTCTGCCATCACACGAATTGCACGGGAGCAGGTGCTCGACACCGTTCTTCGGCGTCTGCAGGCGCTGACTGCGCATCCGCCTGGAAACACCGCGCACCAGCAGATGTCCGTGCAAGGGTACAAATCCGCTCTCCAGGCTATCCGCTCCGGCTTGCCACAGCCGGCGCGAGACGAAATGATCGCTCACCTCACCCGTGTGAGGGCCCCTTACCAGTCAGGACTGTGAAACGCTGCCGTCTGCATCACTACAGGCCTACACGACTCCATTCTTGGTCACAGTTCATGCTTGACAGCCGGTGCGGGCGATTTCCTGAAGGACAGAATCGGGCCAGTCCAAGTCAGGCTGCAAGGTAGACGCCAGGTCAGCAACGATTAGATGGTGTAAACGGGAAAGATGCGAGAGGCCAGGTCACCCAATGCGATCGATCTCCCTTATTCCTCGTTGTTCGTCCCTCAGCACTCGATCTGCGGTTGCCCTTTGGACCTCACTCGGGATCCTGGTCTCTGGCGCTGCGGGGGAGGCAAGCGTAGGGTCCATAAATATCATGAGGGCGGTGGGGGCGCAGGATGTCTTAGGCCTCTTGTCGGGGAGCTTAGATGGCAGGGTGGAATCTTGATACGGCGGCTGGGCCCTTAGGCGCTGGGACGATCACCTTGGTGGAGGGGACGTCTTTCTGTATCTCATCGACGAACGGCGATCTCAATCCTGAATTTCCCCACGGCGTTTTCTTCGAGGACACCCGAATCCTTTCCGGTTGGCGCCTCACGATTAATAACCAGCCGCTGGAGCCATTGGCTGCCGAGACGAAGGAGCCCTACCGGGGGCTGTTCGTTTCCCGTGTTGCCCGCTTGGACGGGTACGCGGACAGCCCACTGCTCGTGGAGCGGCTACGCGAAGTGAACGCGGGGATCCTGGAGCAGATCACGGTCCTGAATTATGGCCTGAATCCTGCAGAATGTGTCGTTTCAGTGGGCATCGAGGCTGATTTTGCGGATCTTTTCGAGGTGAAGGAAGCACGGATCCGACGGAGCTGGGATAAGAGTCGTGATCCTGATGGCGATTCGCTGACAATCCGGGCGGCCTGGCAGGATGCCCGGAAGGGCGTCGTCATCAAGGCGACCGGTGCTGAGATTACGCCCGAGGCCCTGACCTACAGGGTGCTTGTCCCGCCGCACGGGGAGTGGAGCACGCTGGTCACTGTGGTGCCCCTCGTTGACGGAATCAAAACTAGGGCGCCGTTTGTGCATCCGGCCGCCGGCGAGCTGTCCCCCAGTGATCGTCGCCGACAGGAGTGGGTCGCCAAAATTCCGGTACTTCAGATGGAAAACCGCTCCATCGAACGTACGTTGCGTCGCAGCTATGACGACCTTGGCTCCCTTCGCATTGAGGATCCGAACCATCCGGACCGGGTGGTGGTTGCCGCCGGTGCGCCTTGGTTCATGACCCTATTCGGCCGCGACTCGCTGTTGGCCTCGCACATGGCACTGCCGGTGGATCCTTCCTTGGCACTGGGGACACTGCAGACTCTGGCGGACCGTCAGGGCTCAGTAGTGGACCTAATGAGCGAGGAGGAGCCGGGAAAAATCCTGCACGAGGTCAGACTGGATGTCTCCAGCGGGTTGTCCCTGGGTGGCAAGACCGCCTATTACGGCAGCGTCGACGCTACACCCCTGTTTGTGATTATCCTGGGTTCAGTTAGCCGCTGGGGCTTCGCCTCGGATACCATTTCCGCCCTGATGCCGCATGCCGACCGGGCGCTGGAATGGATCTGGACCTACGGGGACAAGGACCGCGATGGGTTCGTCGAGTATGAACGACTCAATCCGCAAGGGCTTGTCAATCAAGGCTGGAAGGATTCCTGGGACGGGATAAATTTTGCAGATGGGACCTTAGCGGAAGCGCCGATCGCATTGTGCGAGGTGCAGGCATATGTGTATGCCGCATATTTAGCGCGTGCCTGGATGGCTTACGATAACGGGGACGCGCCCTTTGCGGCCGAGCTTGAAGGCCGGGCCGCGACGTTGAAGCAACGGTTCAACGAGGAATTCTGGTTGCCCGACCGCGGCTACTACGCCGTCGCCCTTGATAGGCGCAAGAGGCAGGTCGACGCGTGCGCGTCCAACATGGGACACTGCCTCTGGACCGGCATCGTCGACGAGGAGAAGGCTCCTCTAGTGGTGGAACGGCTGATGTCCCCGGAGATGTTCAGCGGTTGGGGAGTTCGAACCCTTGCCAGCGACATGGGCGCCTATAACCCCGCCAGCTACCACAACGGCTCGGTATGGCCACATGACAATGCGATTATCACGCTTGGGTTGATGCGCTATGGCTTCGTGGAGCAGGCGCAGCGGATCGCTACCGCCCTGCTGGAAGCGGCTGAGCACTCAGGCGGCCGGTTGCCTGAGCTGTTTTGCGGTATTGAGCGAGGGCATCTTGATTCACCTGTACCCTATCCGACGGCGTGCTCGCCCCAGGCATGGGCCGCTACCACACCGATTCATCTGCTGACGAGTCTGATGCGCTACGACGCCCATGTATCCCAGGGCGGCCTTTGGATGGATCCGGTCCTTCCGGAATCCTATGGCAGCCTGCACATTACAAACGCGCCACTGGCAGGGGGTCGGATCACCATCGACGTAGCCGGGTCCAGCTCGTCAGTGCAAGGACTTCCGGCAGGCATGACGTTCCGCCGCGGGCATCGGCCCTGGATGGTCGAACTTCTTGAGCAGGCCAAAAAACAAAAGAAGACAGAGCCTATTGGGAGACCTGTTGCAGGCGGGCCTGGGACAGTCTGAGATCAAATCCTGTCCTCAAGGTCCGGCAAATCCAGCCTCCTGGCCGCTGCCGGCACCCTCGTCCGCCCCACGGGCTGGTACTTATCGACGGCACCGCCGCCGCCGGGCTTGGCGAGAAAGACCTCACCGCGCTGCGGAGCGAGAAAGTCGGCGGGGCGGGACACTGTGGTCCCGTTCTCGTGAGCTGTGGTTGGCGGCGGGGCGGTCCCGGTTGCGGTGCATCCGGCAGGCAGGAGCACGGAAGGAAGGGCTGAAAGAGTGGTGCGTCCGCACTGAAGCGTATCGTCACAATGACTGTGGCCTGATGCGGTTCGTCCGTGTCTGCCGGCAGCACAGCCGAGACGGGATGACCTGCGGGGCATGTCGGCGCGGGTGATTCATCGGCCGGTCTCGCGGTGCGGAGTGTGCGATGATCTGCGGGGTCTTGTCGCAGCTCATCGCCGGCTTGCTCCGGCTTCGCGTGGGTGAATCGACGAGAGGGGCGCGGCTGCACAGTCTGAAAATCGGACAGGACCTGACATGGGGAGTCATTGCAGCAGGGTTTCAGTCTCGGCAGTCGGGCCAGATGTCGGATCCGCCGTCGTGAATGCGGCTCCCGGAGGTCCAGGTCTTCGCAACGGTCGATGAAGTCCACCATCCTGTGGTCGGGCAGCTGATTCCGCTCAACACATGATTGTGTATGCCTTCGGAGGAGGGGCCGACAATGGGGCGGGAAGCTGTGATGCGCTTCATCTAAGCCAGCCACGCTGACCGGTGACGCGACGACTGATGGGTTGTCCAAGGCTACTGCCAGGTTCATGGCTTTCTCCAGATCCCAGGTTCTGTCGTTGCCTGCCGTGTGACCGGCTTTGGTTCCATTGGGCTGTTGCTGGGTTAACCATGGCGCTGCTGGATCAAGAGCAGCCGTGGTTTTGCATAGCCTTGGTGCAGTTTTTGGGCAGGATCCGGCAAGCATTGGCGGAGTGGCCCTTGTCTGGCTGGGAGTCGGGCCCGCCACCGGGGGAGGTGCAACCGGCTGAGCAATCATCGGGGGGATTTGATGGTGAGCGCTTCCATGTCGTGATTCCTCCGTTCGTGGTGAACTGTGGCCGTTGGTTTTGGGCGTCGTTCTGGTAGAGGATCAGGCGCTGGGCTGAGGGCGTGGAGTGCAACTTGGGGTACCGGGGACAATCCAAAAGTTTGCGAGGGAGAAGTGACGCAGGAGCGCCGAGCAAGAGTTTTGGATTGGTTCCGGCGCGTTAGCGCCCTGGTTGCGCGGAGGGCCCGCCCAGCGATGATGGAGCGAACAGAATGAGAGACAGCGGTGATTCTGCTGGTTCATGCTGTGTTCGGATGGAATCGAGGTCCGGATTGTCACCTTGCAGGTGATTTGGAAGGGCGCGGGCTGGAGCATGTTTCTGTTCCTCGGCGTACTCTCGCGGGTCGACGGGACGCTGTAAGGTCCTCAGCGGGCCCACTCGTCCCGTTCGTGGACGGAACCGAATGGCAGCGAGTAACTAAGTCGCACTGTAAAACCGTCCAAGCTGTCGCGGGTGACGAGCATTCCGCATTTCTGCTCGGTGGCTGGGCCGAGGAGGGCCTGCACGGCCTGGTCAATCTGGGAATCCAAGTTCAAGCGGGAAGTGGCGGTAATGGACCTAAATGTCGCGGCAATCGGGAGCGTCATACTGATTCCTGGAGGTATTTGGTGGCCGGACAAAGCGGGGGCCGGGGACTAGGTTTGGAGCGTCGGGGGGACTTCGTTGATATATAAATCGGGACTGCAGGTTTAGCAGCAACCAGTGGCGGGCAGCTTCTGGCCGGTCAATTCGTTCCCGTAGGGCTGCTTCCGGGCGTCGATCACATGGGTGGCTGGGTCCGGGTCTGTGGCGGGATGGTCGTCCTGCACCGGGTTGAGGAGGTCGTCGACTTCGTGGAGCACTCCTTGTGCCATGACCTTGCGGACGTTGGCGACGGCGGTGATGTCGCTTAGAGGGTCGCCTTCGACGAAGATCAAGTCTGCCAGGAAGCCGGGATGAACTTTGCCCAGTTCATGCTTGGCGCCTAGTACGGTGGCGGCGTTGTGTGTGGCGGTGCGCAGAGTGTCGTAAGGGCTGATGCCGTGAGCCACCATGGCGCGCAGATTGAGGTGCGTGCCAACAGCTGTATGGTCAATGGGCGCATCGGTGCCGTTGATGACAAGGCCGCCGCGGTTCATGATGCGTTGCACGACGGACACTTGCGATGCCAATGCGGCGCGCAATGTCTCGGTTACTGTGGGACTGGATCTCACGAGGTTTGCCTTTTGTGCGAGGGCTTCCAATTCCCAGGGCGGATAGAGCGCCCTTATGCGTCGGTCGATGAGCCATGAATCGTCGTTTGCCAGTAGCACGGATGCGATCGACAGGGTCGGTGTGATGGACATTCCGGTTTCGCCGAAGATGGTGACTACGTCGTCGTAGGCGCGGGCGCGGCGCGTCATGGTTTGTGAATAGCCCAGCCGGTTCGAGCCGAAGAGGTGTTCCACACCGTCCATACCCAACAGGGCGGCCGGGTAGAGGTAGTGGGAGGTGACCCATCGCCCGTTGCGATGGGCCCGCTCGATTGCGGTGCGCTGCGAGGTGATCGGCAATCTGACATAGGTTTTGACCAAGTCGTAGTCGAATCCATCCACCCTGCTGAGCTCGAGTTCGAGGTCGTCGGGTGTGGTGGGACGCATGAAGTTGTAATAAACCCGGCTGCCGTCAATTGCTTCTCCGGTGCCGAAGTAGCGTGGTCCAATCCGACGGCCGGCCGTGATCGCCTCACGCTCCTCCAACGCCTGATACACCGGGTCCCCGGGTGATCGGATGGTCGTGATACCGAACGCGAGCCAGATACGGCCCTGACGCGAACCGAAGAATTTGCCCCTCATGTGGGGGTGCACGTGCATGTCGGCCAGACCAGGCATCACCGTAAGATTGCTTGCGTCGATGAGCTGCCCGCCGCGGATTTCGGACGGCTTCCCGACGTCGACAACACGGTCACCTTCGATGACAATTGCCACGTTCTCACGAAGTCCCTGGGACTCACCGTCCCACAGGCGGCCCGCGTGGATGATTGTTTTCTTCGGAGAAGACGTACGAATCCGCGGCCAGGCGATAGGGATGGTTCTTGCTGGCCCGCCGGCAGCCGAAATCAGGCGGAGGCGGCCTTGTGAAAGGTATAGCAGTCGCGCCGAGTCGCCGCTCCAGGTCGGTGCATCGGTTACTTCATCTGTCAGTCGCCGTGCAGGGCCTGCCGGGCGACCTGTGTTATCCACCGGGATGACCCAAAGCGTGCTGCCCATCACGAACGCCATGCGGGAGCCGTCCGGGGACCAGGCTGGACCGTCGTAACCCCTGGTGCTCAGCGAACGATGTGGGCTTGGATCGAAATAGCTTGTCTTCCCGGTGTCTAGGTTCAGTGTGAGGATTTTGTTGTGCCCTTCGCGGAACCGTACCGATGAAGGCTTCACTGCGGCAAAGGCCAGGATTGCACCATCGGGCGACCATGTTGGCCGGCCAGGCTGCCACATCGGTCCAAGGACTTTTGACGCCTGACTCGTCTCGACATCGGCAACATACGTGGCGCCCTCATGGTCCTGGAAGGCGATCCGTTTGCCATCCGGCGACCACGCGGCCGCAACGGCAGGGAATCCGAAGGCAGTCAGCCGGCGCTCCGCTCCTGTGCTCAGTTCGCGGATCCATATGTCGGGGTTTCCGGACCGGTCCGAGGTGTAGGCGAGAGAGCGACCGTCCGGAGACCAGGCCGGGTCGGTGACGAAGGAACGGTGGGTGAGCCGTTGCGGCACGCCGCCGTCCACCGGCGTGAGCCACATATCGCCTAACGCGCAGAAAGCGATTTTGCTTGCATCCGGCGACAACGTGGGGCCGACGATACCCATCGGGGCACGTTCGTCCGTTCGTTTCGGCTGCCTGGGAAGTTCCTGGCGACGGGTGACCCGCGCCATGGCGGTGAATTCGACGTCTGTGACGGAACCGGTGGCGAGGTTACGACGGCGGATTCCTCCGTCCGCTGTATAGATCACCTCACGTGCGGACAGCCAGATCGTCCTGAACGGGAACACGTCCTCGTCCATCGATGTGACAGTGTTACCCCCTACAACGAGTCTCGTCGGGCCGAAGCCGAGGGGACCGTGTAGCTGACCGTCGAAGACGACGTAGGCTATGTCCAGTCCGTCGGGGCTCCAGCTAGGGGCATGCACCAGGGCGTCATCGACTTTTGCATGGCGACGGCGATTGCCCGCGGCGTCGACGGAATCGATGGCCACGGCATCGACGGTGAACGCCAGTCGAGTGCCGTCTGGGGACCAGCTCGGCGCTCCCTCCTCAGAAGTGCTGTTGGCCCAGGCCGTCACCTTGCCGGAGGCAAGGTCGAGTACATAGATCCCGTAACTGCCTTCGCGGTCGGAGGAGAAGGCGATCTGAGTGCCGTCTGGTGAGAATCTTGGTTCCCTATGATCAAACGGACCGGTTGTCAGCTGGCGAAGGTTGGTTCCGTCAGCATCCAGCCGCCATAGGTGAAAATTGCCGGAGCGGTATGACTGAAAGACTATGGTCTTGCCGTCAGGCGACCAGTCCGGCTGTGTTGCGTCGGCAAATTCGTCGCCGATAGGGCGGGCTTCGCCGCCGGAGATGGGCAGGGTCCACAGCATCCCGAGTAAATCGAATGCCAAACAGGAACCGTCCGGCGAAACGGTGGCGCAGATATTGGTGCCCTCATGCAGCTCAACCCACCGTTCCTCAGGTTGCTTCTGCTGTTCATGTGCCGAGCGAACCGCTTCATGGATCACGGCTGACCGATCGAGCCCGAGGGAAGCTCTTTTCCGCGCAACCGACGCGATGGTGTTGGTTTCCTGCCCATCGTTTCTCCTCTATCTGGCCGTACTTCTAAAAAATCCAGATTCCTCCAAAAGTGAGCGACCCGGCTCTGGATAAATTAGGGCACCCATGGACATAGATCAAATAGTGGTTTTCGATAACAGCCATCGGTGGGACCGATAGCAAACGCGGTACTGGGTGAGCGCAAAATTTCCAGGAAGGCATAAGCAGAGCTGATCTCGGCGATCCAAAACTCCGTCTTCATTGATGTCCAGCCCGCTCCGTAGCCTTAGGCCTATGACCGACATCACAGTTAGCGGATTAACTTGGGGCCGTGGCTGTGCACCCTTCGATTCCTGTTCTCAGGCAAGGATCGGTTCGTCCAACGTCCGCATGCCATTAGAAGTGGGAAGTCAGGAGCACGAATGAACGCAATGAACGGATTTACCGAAACTGCAGTGAATGTTGACCACAGTATCGAAGTCTTCCGTTCCCAGTTTCCGGTGTTGGAGCGGAAGGTGCATCTTGCAAGCAACGCCCGCGGTGCGATGAGCACACATGTGCTGGATTCTTATCACTCGTACCTCGACAGCTGGGCTAATGAGGGCACAGCGTTTACTGGATGGCTCGACCAGCAGGAAGCATTCCGCAGCGCGGTAGCGTCACTCATCGGATCATCGACGGCCGAGGTCGCCGTGACCGCTTCTGTGACCGCCGGACTTGCCTCTTTGCTCTCCGGCATTGACTGGCAGTCCGAGGGTCGGCGCGTGATCGTGGCGGACGACCAGAATTTCCCATCTGTCATGTATCTGCTGCACGCTCAGGCCCGGCACGGTGTGGAAGTTCGAGTCGTCCCAGCCGCCGACTCTGAGGCGGCCATCGCCGAGTTCGAAGCCGCCATTGATACGGACTGCAAACTGGTGTGTGTCTCGCATGTCTCCTTCCGCAACGGCCGCCGTCTCGATCTTGCGCGCCTTTCGGCCGTTGCCCACCGTGCCGGGGCCTGGTTGGTCGTCGATGACTACCACTGCTCGGGAACACGAGTCATCGATGTAGACGCCGACGGAATCGACGTCCTCACCTCGGGTACGGCAAAGTTCCTTCTGGGTAGCCCCGGGGTGGCCTTCTTGTATGTTCGCGAATCACTGATTCCGGAACTGCACCCAACGATCACCGGGTGGTTCGCCCAACGTGACCCGAACGATATGCAGATCGCGGAGCACCGTGAGGCAGATGATGCCAGGCGGTTTCAGGTCGGCTCGACACCGGTGCCTGCCATCTACGGAAGCAGAGCAGGCATCGAAGTTATTGCGTCAGTGGGCTTGCGGCGGATCCAGAGCCGAATCAGCTCCCTTACAGCCAAAGCAATCGACGCCGTTGAATCTGCAGGATTTGTCACAGACACGCCACGAAATGGCGAGCATCGCGCAGGTCTTGTGGCCATTGGGGCCAAACGACCGGAGGAAGCCGTCCGGGAGCTCGCAGCCCGGGACATCCTGGTTACGACGCGATCCGGGAACATTCGGACGGCGTGGCACTACTACAACACTGAGCAGGACCTGGCCGCGCTGATGAACGCGCTAGAGGACATTGGCGGACTGCTGTTGCCGCGCCAGGCCATCTGACCATTCGGAACTGCGCTCGAGCACTCCGGCACTCCTCCTTCCATCCCCACATTCAAGTGCAACGTCGCACGTGATAGGAGCAAGACATTGAAGTATCTTCGTAAGCTATCGGCTCTCGCGGTCCTCGCCGTCAGCGCAACTTTATCCGGCTGCGGAAGCGACGCCGGAAGCGTTTCGGCGCCCAAGGCGCAGGCAGCGCCTGGCATTGAGATCCCGTCCGCCATCAAGCAGGCCGGGGTGGTCAATGTGGCCGGATACATGGCGTTCCCGCCATACCGCTACCTTGATGCATCAGGGAAGCCGACCGGATTCGAAATCGACCTGGCCAAGGCTGTTGCCGGCCGGATGGGCGTGAAGATCGAATTTCACAGCGTTGAGTTTCCTGCGATCATCCCTGCCATTTCCAACGGACGCTATGACTGGTCGCTGGGGACTCTGAGCGATACCGAAGAGCGACGCAAGGTCGTCGATATCCTCGACTGGGCGCGGCCTGCATACGTGGTCCAGGTTCAGGGAAGCAACCCCCATGGTGTTGACCCGTCCCACCTGTGTGGCGTGACATTCGGCCACTTGCAGGGCTCCGCGCAGGCGGCAGCTTTCGACCTGCTTGCTGCCGATTGCGCCAAGCATGGTGAGCCTGCGCCAAAGCAGATCCTGTTCCAAGACCCTGGAACTCAAATGCAGGCCCTGCAGAACAACCGGTTCGATGCAGCTCTGCAGAACCCTCCGGCCGGTGCCCAAACGCAGCGTGAGACCAAAGGCGCGCTGATCGTGCTACCCGGCAAGGTTTCTACTATTCCTGTCGATCCCTCGGGCTGGGTCTTCGCCAAGGGAAATGTCGAGCTCGAGAGGGCCGTCAGCCAGGCGATTCAGTCCCTCATCCAGGACGGTACGTGGGCAAAGATACTGAAGGACAATGACTTCCTTGACTATGCCATCGTTCCGCCAACGCTCAACACCAAGCCGACCACGTTCTAGAGCGGAGCCGATGATGTCCAGTGAAAGGTCAACCGACTTGGCACCGCAAATGAAACCGGGCAATATCGCTGCCCTTCCGGAGACCAGGCGCGTTGTTGCGCTCCGACACCCAGGGCGGTGGGCGTCCGCAGTCGTCGTCATTGGGTTCCTGTTGTGGTTCGCGAATGTGCTCGTCACCACGGAAGCCTTTGAGTGGGATGTGGTGAGCAGCTACCTCTTTAACCCGCTGGTGCTCAACGGCGTGCTGCAGACACTCGAGATGACCGCCATCGTGCTCGTGATCGGCATGGTTGCGGGGACGATTATCGCGATCATGCGGCTTTCGCCCAATGTCGTGCTGCACTCGGTGGCCCACTTCTACCAATGGTTCTTCCGTGGAACACCGCCGCTCGTGCAGCTAATTTTCTGGTTCAATCTGGCGTCTGTGTTCCCTAGATTCGAACTGACGCTCTTCGATCACACGTTCTTCAGTATCTCGACCAACACCATCATGACGCCGTTCGTCTCCGCCCTGCTGGGCCTGGGATTGCCCCTGTCGGCGTATTACTCAGAAATTGTTCGCGCCGGCATCCTTGCCGTCGATGAAGGCCAATGGGAAGCTGCCTCTGCCTATGCCCTTACACCCTTCCAGACGCTGCGCCACATCGTCTTGCCTCAGGCGATGCGCGTCATCATCCCTCCCACCGGAAACGAAGCCATCGGCACGCTGAAGTTCACTTCATTGGCCACCATCGTCTCCTTTACGGAGCTGCTCCATACGGTCAGCACCATCTACAACACGAACTTCCAGACGATTCCGTTGCTCATCGTTGCCGCACTCTGGTACCTCTTCCTGACCAGCGTGCTGAGCATTGGGCAGTACTTCCTGGAGCAGCGCTTCGCTAAGGGAAGCAAACGCGCAGTGAAACAGCCCCTCATTTCCAAGTTCTGGTCCAACGTCCTAGGGCAGGTGAAGACGGCATGACTGTCATGGTGTCTGCAGATAGAATCCGCAAAAGTTACGGCCGGCTCCCCGTGCTCAATGGCGTGTCACTTGAGATCAAGGCGGGTGAAGTCTGCTGCCTGCTGGGACCGTCAGGAGCAGGGAAAAGCACGTTTCTGCGCTGCGTCAACCACCTCGAAAGCGTCGATGGCGGTCAACTCATTGTCGACGGCGAGATCATCGGTTACCGGGAAAGGGCCGGGAAGCTGTTCGAAATGCGCGGTCAGGATATCGCGAGGCAACGCGCATCAATCGGGATGGTCTTCCAGCATTTCAACCTGTATCCCCACATGACAGCCGAACAGAACGTGAGCTTGGCGCAGGTAGCCGTACACAAGAAAGGCAAAGCTGAGGCTCGGTTCCGAAGCCGGGAACTCTTGGAACGGGTGGGACTGGGCAGCAAGGCCGGCAAGTACCCGCGACAACTGTCTGGAGGCGAACAACAGCGTGTGGCCATTGCCAGAGCCCTCGCCATATCACCGAAGCTGATCCTGTTCGATGAGCCGACGAGTGCCCTGGACCCGGAACTGGTGGGCGAGGTCCTGGAAACCATTCGGGCTGTGGCAGCGGAGGGAATCACCATGATGGTGGTGACCCACGAAATTGGATTCGCGCGTGAGGTGGCAGACCGTGTCGTCTTTATGGACGGCGGCGTTGTCGTGGAGCAAGGGCCACCCAGCCAGGTGCTCGATGCGCCCGCCCACCCACGGACGCGGGCGTTCCTCGAAAGGGTGTTGTGAGTTGGAATGACCCGGTCGTCGTGTTGAACGACGCGAACGAGGTGATCGGAACGTGCCCCAAACCCGACGCACACAGGGACGGCATCCGCCACTTGGCCTTCTCATGTTACGCGTTTGACGCGAACGGACGGTTGCTCCTGACGCGGCGTGCATGGACAAAGGAGACCTTTCCAGGCGTCATCACCAATACGTGCTGCGGGCATCCGCTGCCCGGTGAAACGCTCGTTGATGCCGTCAACCGCCGGATGCATGACGAACTCAATCTCAAGGTCACCGAACTGCGGCTGGCTTTGCCGTCCTTTGAGTACGCCGCCCGGAGCAATGAATACGTCGAAAAGGAATTCTGCCCCGTCTTCGTCTGCAGGGTGGACGATGACCCCGTCCCCAACCCCGATGAAGTTGATGAGGCGTGGTGGATGCCTTGGGATGACGTAGTTTTCCTTGCCGATGTCGAATCCAGTCCTCTCTCGCCGTGGGCGAGGCTTCAGGTGCCCCTGCTGTCGGGGGCGCATGTTCGGATCTAGTGTCAGGGGCACGAGCACTTTGAGGTCATCGCGGCTTCCGTTGCCTATAGGCGGACGCGACGGCCTTGGCATGCTTTCTGTGCCGAAGGTGCGCGGCCCACGGGCTGAATTGTCGGCTTAGCGCCGTGCAGTCACGTGAAGTCCCTGGTCCGAGCGGTCTTTCGCCTGCAGACCCGGGGCAGGGGTTTCTTCACTCTTTGCCGACGTGGCTGAACGCGAGCGGAGGAGGGCAGGGCCCATGGGGACACGGTAGCCGATCATGGATCCCAGGATCGATGCCGTGAGGACCATTCCGAGGATCCCGACGACGAACAGCAGCCATGCCGCAACTGTCAGCCCAACAGCCGGCAGGAACCCGACGATGCTGAAGCCGAGCGTCAGCAGGGCCAGGGCTGCAAGTACGTACACAGCCGCATCGACAAGGTTGCTCCTCAACATTGCGGGGGTGCAGGCGAGCAGGAACGCGCCGACCAGGATCCAGCAGATGCCACCGACCTGGGGTGAGAAGGGCAGGCCGAGCACCGCGCTGATTGTCGAACCGACATTAAGCACGCCACCGACTCCGCCGAAGAAAGCCGCGAAGACCATGAAGACATTACCGTCAAAGTCGTCGCCGCGCTTGAACAGCATCACTGATCCCGCGAGGTAGCTGCCATATACAGCGAATTGGACCACTCCGATGGCAAGACTGCCGCCCGGTCCCAGATAACCAAGGATGTTGGCCCAGAAGAGGAACGATAGCGTGCTGAAAATGAACGCCATAGAAACACCCGGGTGGCTGGGGCGTTGGACGTGGACGATAGTGGCTTTGTTTTCATGATCGTTGGTCATGTGATCCCTCCTGGACGGTGAACTGAATTGTTGGGCAGACCTGATGAATCTGCCGGGTTCGAAGACACAGAGCTGGGCCGGACGGAAAATCCAGGTTCAGATTTTCGACCCGGAGTACCAGGTGACGGTGATGACGGTCTTTGGGAAGCGACCGATCTTCCGGATGACAGAAGCCGCCCGGCAAGGTGATGTCACCTTGCCGGGCGGTTCCGCAAGCCAGCTGCACCGGACGGGTACAGCTGGCTGGCGGCGAGCCCCGCATCGACTTGGACTACGACCCAGGTGCAGCGAATGGTTGGACAGCCCTGCCCCGGCGTCTCCTCCCGTCGTGGGGGCCGCGCCGCGGATCAGGGGCGGACGAGCACTTTCAGGGCTTCGCGTGCGTCCATGGCGCGGTATCCTTCGGCCATCTCGTCCAGATTGATCGTGCGGTCGAAGACCAGGCCTGGATTCACGGTGCCGTCGAGGATTGCGGGCATGAGCCGTTTAACGTAGCTCGCGACATGGGCAACGCCGCCGGTAAGGGTGATGTTGCGGTCGAACAGGCTTGCGTTGCCCACTGGAACCTGCTCGTACTGGGGTACTCCGACCCGGGATATTGTTCCGTCGCTGCGGACGGCGCCGATCGCCTGCTCTGAGGCGGGCATGTGTCCGACGGCCTCAAGCACGATTTCCGTGCCGAGACCCCCGGTGAGCTCACGCACCCTGGAGACGCCCTCGGCGCCGCGTTCGGTGATGATGTCCGTCGCACCGAATGTTCGCCCGAGTTCTGTGCGCGCGGCGTGGCGGCCCATGAGGATGATCTGCTCGGCACCGAGCTGCTTGGCGGAGAGCACGGCGAGCAGCCCAACAGCCCCGTCACCGATAACCGTGACGCGGCTGCCGTAAGTCACCCCGCCCTTGAGCGCCGCATGGAATCCGGTTCCGTACACGTCTGAGAGGGTGAGCAGGGACGGCAGCAGTTCGGAGTCTTCGCCGACCGGAAGCTGGAAGAGACTCGTGTCGGCCAGCGGGATGCGCACCAGCTCGCCCTGGCCGCCGTTGAAGCGGGACCAATACCCTCCGTTTACGCACGACGTCGAGCGGCCTGCACGGCAGAAGGGGCATGTGCCGTCCTGATAGGTAAAGGGCGCCAGAACCAAGTCACCCCTTTTGAGGAGGCGTACGTCGGCTCCAGTCTCTTCGACCGCGCCGATGACCTCGTGGCCCATCCGCTTGGGCTCGCCATTGGCCCACGAGCGGTAGGAATGCAAGTCGCCGCCGCAGACGCAGCTCAGGACAACGCGGACTATGGCGTCGGTCGGCTGCTCTATGACGGGGTCGGCGGCTTCTTCGACGCGGACATCACCGGGCCCATAGATGAGGGTTGCACGCATGCTGCAGCTGCCTTTCAAAGTTAAAGGACGTTGGTGGCGCCTGATTCACAACATCAAAATGCCAATGGTGCTGTCTTGCCTTCGGTGTCGCCGCGGTTAGTTGGACGGCGGCGTCACGGAGACGATGAATCTTGCCTTGTAGGGGTGTGGGTTGAGGAATCTGTGGGGGAGGGCGGAGTCGAAGTGACAGCTGTCCCCCGTGCCAAGGAAGTACGGCCTGCCGTCGATTTCGACGACGAGGGAACCGTCGAGCACTACAAGGCACTCCTCCGAAATATGGGAGCGGGGGGACTCTGACGACGCCGCGCCCGGCTCGAGCGTCGCCTCGAGCACTTCGACTTTCCCGCCCGAGCGGGAAAGCTGCGAGTATGTCACGTGCATGTTAGGTGAAGACACCAGGCGACGTTGGTCGTGGCGTATCACGGTGGCCGGTTCAGGACCCTCGCCGCGAAAGAGGTCGAAGAGCGGAACCTGCAATGCTTCCGCCAGGCGCCTGAGGGACTCCAGGCTTGGATCGCTGAGGCCCCTTTCAACCTGGCTGAGCATGGCGACAGACAGTCCTGCGAGTTCGGCCACTTGGCCAAGGGTCAGGCCGCGAATGCGCCTGAGCTCGCGGATCCGTGATGGCAACAAGGCTGGAATACCTCCTGACGCAAGGTCCGGGCGGCCGTGTGGCAGCCCGGACCTTCCTACGAGATCGGATCAGAGAGACTTCGCGGACTGTAGGCTAGCCGCGGCTTCCGCGTCTGCATCAACTCCGGCTGTCGAGATCTCGGGCATCCCCACCGCAATGGCACCGACCGGTGGCCGTTTGGTGAGGAGGCTGACGACGATTGCGAGCAGGAGGTTAATCACCAGCGCGGGCAAACCAACCACGGTGCCTGCCGGGAACGCGGTCAGTACCGCTGAGCCCAGTGCAGGGACAAGCACAATCGCGCCTCCCGCGACGGCCCCAACAGTCAGGCCGACCGCCGTCGTTCGCCGCCACAGGAACGACAGGAACAGAGCGGGAGCCAGTTGCCCGACGGCGCTGTAGACCCCCGTCATGATGCTCAGCAGGGCCTCGCTGTTGAAGGCGGTAATCAGCACGCCCAGCAGGGTGAATACAATGACGCTGACCCGCGTCGCTCCAAGTGAGCGCTTCAGGCTCGGCTTGATTTCACCAAGGACGTTCGAGGTAAACATGCTGCTGGCCGTAATCATGATGACGGCAGTTGGCACGAGAGCCACGATCACGCCGCATCCTGCCAGCAGGCCAACGACCCACTCCGGGTAGTTGCTGGCCACGAAAATCAGCAGGGAGCCGTTTGCCTGCTTGGCGGGCAGGTTGGGCAGCGCCAGGATGGCAGCCAGGGCGATGACGGCGATGAGCACGTAGAAGAGCGAGTAGAGCGGCTGGATGATCTGGTTCTTACGGACAGCGGCAGAGTTTCGCGCGGTGTAGGCGACCTGGAACGCGTGGGGCAGAGCGAATGCTCCCAAGGGGGTCAGCAGCAGGAAGCTCATCCACCACCACTCGTTCATCGACGCGTGGCCGCCGATTCCAGGCAGGGTTCCCGCATCCGGATGCATGTTCCTGACTTCGTCGAAGATCCCCGCAACGCTGTCAACGCCGGCAGCATGCGCAGCCCCTACCGCGACGATGAGGAGCATCAGCACCAGAAGGATGTCTTTGACAACAGCGACGAAAGCTGCGCTGCGCATGCCGCCGATGAAGACGAACACGACTACCAAAAATCCGCCGGCAAAAACATACGCCATGGACGGGATGGCTGTCCCGAAGAGCGTCTCAAGGATGAGGGACAGCCCGGTGAGCTGAACGCGCGTGTACAGCAGGAGGGCAATGATGCCGAAAACGGTAATCAAACCGCCAAACCAGCGGGCGTTGAAGCGCGCGCTGAAGAAATCGCCCATCGTCGTCAGTCCGTTGACTTTCCCTGCCCGCTGGATCCGCGGTACCAGGAAGTAACCCACCGGTGCAGCCAAAGCCACTGTTCCTAGGACGAAGAAGCCCGGAGCGCCGCCGCTGAAAATGGCCTGCGAGGACCCCAGCAGCGCAGATGCTGTAAATGTCTCGCCAGCAAGGAGGAACCAGAAGAGCCACGTGCCAAAGCGGCGGCCCCCAACTGACCATTCCTGGACATCCACCTTCGTTCCGCGGGACGCCAAAAAGGCGCCTCCCGCGACGGAGCCGACGACAAGAATGACGCCAATGATTGCCACGACCATGGTCAGATCCTCTCCAGGTCGCCGTTACGGCGATCCACAAAATAGACGGCGCTAATGCAGCCGCTGGTGACGATCACGCCAATGATCATCCAGACAAGAAGGAACGGGACGTTCCCAAAGACGTATCCGACGCGGTTCACGGCCGGGATCGCAGCGATGCACCAGAGGTACGGGATAACAAGAAGCCACCAATGCCTTCTCGGCCTAGGGCGTACTGAGGGCCCGGCTTGGATTGAAGATTGGGGACGGGGTTCATCACTGTGAGTCACAGTGTCTCCTTTTGAATAACAGCGTGCCCTCCGCGTATCGCACCCCAATGTTCCTGCGTCGGGGGAGGGTCGCAAACTGAAACCAATGCTGTTATTCTAGTCACACTTCAATTTTTCGTCCAGAGTGAATTCTGGATATCCCTTCAGGAGGTCATCATGCTCACCATCATCCGGGCCCACCGGCTTCTGACGAGCAGCTCCGCGGACATCATCTCGGACGGCGCCGTCGCCGTCGATGGCGAACGCATCGTCGCAGCAGGACCATGGAACGACGTCAGTGAGCTCGCCCGCGGGCAGGCTGACGTTGTGGAACTGGGAGACGTGACGCTCATGCCCGGGCTCTTTGACTGCCACGTCCACCTGTCGTTCGATCCGGCATCCGGGACGACGACGACGGCGGTCACCATCCCCGATGACGAGGCGCTCGAGCTCATGCGCTCGAACGCGGCGAAGCTCCTGGATGCCGGAGTGACGACGGCGCGGGACTTGGGCGCTCCCGGCACCCTGGGTACGCAGATCAAGGCCGAAATCGCCGCAGGGGAGACCGCCGGTCCCTCACTGCAGGTCACGAACGCCCCCATCACCGTTCCCGGAGGGCACGCTTTCGCCATGGGCGGCGTGGCTGAAGGGGTGGAAGATGTTCGTGAGGCTGTCCGGCGGCGGGCAGCCGAAGGCGCTGACCTCGTCAAGGTGATGACGACCGGCGGTTTCATGACGGCGGGATCGCGGCCATGGCAGACGCGTTACTCCCTCGAGGAACTGCGCGCCATCGTGGACCAGGCGCATGAACTCGGCATGCTGACCACTACCCATGTCCTGGGTGTGGAAGGTATCGGCCGTGCAGTCGAGGCCGGCTTCGATGCCATTGAGCACTGTGGCTGGGTCACTGAATCCGGGACGAAGTTCAACCGGGAGATCGCCCGGAAGATAGTGGACCGCGGCGTCGTGGTCAGCCCTGCCATGAACACCGCTTGCATGGCCGACAGCTACTTCTGCCCGTGGGACGAACACGACGCGGTAGTAGGTAACCTTCGGGCCCTGCACGATATGGGGGCACGGATCATTGCCGGAACCGACGCAGGCATCGGCCTGGTGCATTTCGCGCGTTTCGCCGACGGGCTCTCGGTCTTCGCCGACGCAGGAATGGGCCCCCGGGAGATCATCGCTAGCGCCACCGACGTTGCGGCAGAAGCCTGCGGCCTCGGTGAGGTGACAGGCAAGCTTGTGCCGGGCCTGCGCGCCGACGTGATCGCTGTCGACGGCAACCCCACAGAGGACTGGGAAGCGCTCAGGCGGCCAACATTCGTCATGGCTGCCGGCCGCCGGCACGAACTTCGACCCATCCCGCCGCGCGAGATTGACCCGGACATGGCCCAGAAGATTCACGACACCCTCACCCAAGGGGCCGGCCGTCCGGTCGCCCATGGTCACAGCCACTGACTCCCCTTGTGGAGTGTTCCGTTGAAATTTGGAGTATCCCTATGACCCGAATCACCCCCGAAGCCTTCCGTGCCCAGTTCCCTGGCCTGGAGCGGGGCATCCACCTGGCCAGCTGCAGCCAGGGAGCCTTCTCCCGCGAACTCGCCGGGGAGCTGCTCGACTTCCAGAGCAGCATCATGGAGCGTGGAGCCCCCTGGGACCTATGGATGGAGAAAGTCGAAGAAGCGCGAATCCGCTTCGCCGCCTTCATCGGCGCTTCCCCGCAGGAGATCGCGGTTGTGCCGTGCGCGTCCGCCGGGGCATACCAAATTGCGTCCACGCAGAACTACGGCAACGGCCGCGATCGAATCATTACCAGCGAACTCGAGTTCCCTTCCGTGGCCAACGTCTGGGTGGCCCAGGAAGGTCGGGGGGCCCGGATTGCATTCGCCGCGGAGCGTGGGGGGACGGTTTCCGCTGAGGATTATGCCGCCCTCATTGACGAACGGGCCAAGCTCGTCTCGGTTCCTTTGATCACCTACCGAAACGGGTCACGCCTGCCCGTGGCCGAGGTGATTGAGCTGGCCCGATCCCACGGCGCAAAGACGTTCGTGGACGCCTATCAAGGCGCCGGAGTTGAACCGATCAACGTGCGCGAACTCGGATGCGACTACCTGGTAACGGGCTCGCTGAAGTACATGCTGGGCGTGGCCGGGGTGGCATTCCTTTACGTCCGCGGAGGTCTTACCGACGAAGTTTCCCCCCAGCTGACAGGTTGGTTTGGGCGGCGCGATCCGTTTGCCTTCGACCCGCGGACTGTGGACTTCCCGGAAACGGCCCGGCGTTTCGAATCCGGGACCTATGCCGTGCCGGCGGTATATGCCGCCATCGCCGGAATGAAAATGCTTGCACAGCTAGACCCGACCGACGTCGAGCGGCACGTGGCAGGTCTCACCGCACACCTGACTGAAGAACTCACCGCAGCAGGGATGCAGCTGGACTCGCCGCTGGACGCGGCCAGGCGAGGACCACAGGTTGCCCTTATCGATGAGAGCCCCAATGATCTCGCCGCCTTCCTGGAATCGAAGCGAATCGTGACCAGTCCCCGCGGCCGGGCCGTCCGCATCGCCTTCCACTACTACAACGTGAGCGACGACATCGTGACGCTCCTCAAGGCGCTGGATGAATGGCGCTTCCTCCAGTCATAGGAGCAACCGTGTCAGGGGCCCCCTCGTTGCATTCATCCGGCCAGTCACCATGGCGAACCTGACCAAAACGGGGAACAACCAACAACTGCTGTGCCTCGGCGTGCCACAAGCCCGCCAAGGAACGGCCAAACCCCAGGCCGGCCCGAAATCCGGGCCGGCCAACACTGGCATTAACCTACAAAAGGACGGTGAGAAATGATGGCCGAGAACGCGCCAGATCCACGAGCCCCAGGCATTCACCCAACAAATGCGGACAGCAACATAAGCCAGGCTGACGCATTTTTGACGGACAGCCTTCGCAAGGCGCCTGGCCCATATTTCGGCTCCTACGGCGGCCGCTGGATGCCCGAATCCCTCATCGCGACCCTGGACGAGGTTGAGGACACGTTCCGGGCGGCGAAGCAGGATCCGGAGTTCATCGCGCAGGTCGCTGAGCTCAACCGTAACTACACCGGTCGCCCGTCACTGCTGACCGAAGCCAAGCGCTTCTCCCGGCATGCGGGCGGCGTCCGCATCTTTCTGAAGCGCGAAGACCTGAACCACACAGGATCACACAAGATCAACAATGTGCTCGGCCAGGCCCTCCTGGCCAAGCGCATGGGCAAGACCCGCATCATTGCCGAAACCGGCGCCGGCCAGCACGGGGTCGCCAGCGCGACAGCGGCCGCGCTGTTGGGCCTCGAATGCGTCGTGTACATGGGTGCCGAGGACTGTCGCAGACAGTCGCTGAATGTGGCCCGCATGCAGTTGCTCGGCGCGACGGTCATTCCGGTGACTAACGGCTCCCAGACGCTCAAAGATGCCATCAACGAGGCACTGCGGGACTGGGTGGCGAATGTGCGCACGACCCACTATTTGCTGGGCACGGCAGCCGGGGCGCACCCCTTCCCTGCCATGGTCCGCTACTTCCATGAAGTGATCGGAGACGAGGCCCGCGAGCAAATCCTCGCCCAAACCGGTCGCCTGCCCGATGCCGTCTGCGCGTGCATGGGCGGCGGTTCGAACGCGATTGGCTTCTTCCACGGCTTCCTCGACGATCCGACGGTCCGCCTCTACGGCTTCGAAGCGGGCGGCGAGGGCATCGAAACCGGCAGCCATGCGGCGACCATCACGCTCGGCCGCCCTGGCGTCCTGCACGGTGCCCGCACCTACGTCATGCAGGACGAGGACGGACAGACGATCGAGTCCCGCTCGATCTCGGCGGGTCTCGATTACCCCGGCATAGGCCCAGAGCACTCGTACCTTCATGACATCGGCCGTGCGATGTACGAGCCCATTACCGACGGTGAGGCCATGAGTGCTTTCGCGCTCCTGTGCCGCACCGAGGGCATCATCCCCGCCATCGAGTCCGCCCACGCACTCGCCGGTGCAATCAAGGTCGGGCACCGGCTTGCGGACCTTGGCGGGGATCCCGCCGAGCGAATCGTAATCGTGAACCTGTCAGGGCGCGGCGACAAAGACGTCCAGACAGCGGCCGAATGGTTCGGCATGCTCGACGACAGGGGCCAGATCAAGGGCACGACGCTGTCTACGAGACGGCCAAACAGCCACGACGCCGGTGCCATGGAAGAGGGGAAGGCATGAGTGAAACGCAATCGCCTGTGACCGGCGGGGACGGCGCAGCACAAACTGTGAGCAGGGTCGCGGCTGCGATCGACCGGGCCAAGGCCGACGGCCGCGCCGCCCTCGTGGGGTACCTTCCGGCAGGCTACCCAACCATGGAGACGAGCGTCGAGGCCGCCATTGAGCTCGCCCGGAACGGAGCGGACATCATCGAAATCGGCATCCCGTACTCCGATCCAGTCATGGACGGGAGCACCATTCAGGCCGCCACGGCGGAAGCCTTGGCCAATGGCTTCCACGTGGCGGACGTATTCGACGTCGTCAAAGCCGTTACAGAGGCGACGGAAGCAGTCGTGCTGGTCATGACGTACTGGAACCCGGTGATGCGCATGGGCGTCGATGAGTTCGCCCGGCGCCTCGCCGAGGCCGGCGGGGTGGGCCTCATCACGCCCGACCTCATCCCGGACGAGGCAGCTGAATGGCTTGAGGCCTCAGATAAATACGGCCTCGACCGCGTCTTCCTCGTCGCGCCGTCCACCTCCCCGGCACGAATGGCGATGACGGTCGCCGCGACGCGCGGGTTCACTTACGCGGTTTCTCTCATGGGAGTCACCGGTGCCCGACAGACGGTCGACGAGAGCGCCCGGCGCGTCGTCACCGGCGCCCGGGATGCGGGCGCCGAATGCGTGTGTGTCGGCCTGGGAGTGTCCAACGCCGAACATGTCCGGGAGATCGCTGCCTACGCCGACGGTGTGATCGTGGGGACGGCCATCGTGTCCGCTCTCCGCCAAGGCGGCCCCACCGCCGTCGGACGCCTCGCCGCCCAGCTCAGGGGAGGCCTCGCGCCGCTGGCTGGCTAGGCAGAGACCGTGCGCGCAGTGTTTTCGAGGAGGAAGGCTTCCAGTACCTCGTTGAAGACATCCGGGTATTCCATCATGGTGAACCGGCGGGCCCCCGGGATCCATTCCTGCCTAAAGTTTGGGAGGTCTGCAAGAAGCTCGGGCCTGTCGGGCGACGGGTCCTCCGTTCCACAAATGCCAAGGATGGGAGAGGTGATCCGTCGAAGCTCTTCGCGGAGGAAGGGAATCGAGGTGTAGTACTCCCCGGCCTGTACGTAATGCTCGGCTGCATGCCCTGCGAAGATCTCGACCAGCCGTCGTCTTACCTCAGGCTTGTCGGGCGGGAGGATCGGGAGGACGGTCCGGTAGTTCTCCTCAATGAAGTCCTCGAGCCCGTCCCTTCCATGCTCCAGGAGCACGTCGCGGAACTTCAGGTGAAGGTCCGCGAAGGAAAGTTGGTGTGTCTTCCGGCGTTCCTCCAGGAGGGGAAAGCCATCCAGCTCGTACCACGATGACAAAACCAATGCTTTCACGCGTTCAGGGTGCCGTAGCGCGAACCATACTGCGATGGGAGTGCTCATCGCGACGGCGACGATTGTGGCGCGGTCGATCTCCAGCGCGTCGAAGAGTTTGCGCAAATCGCCGATTTGGTTCCACACCGAATAGCCGTAGGCAGGAACTTCGCTCTGGCCGTGTCCACGGCGGTCGTAGGCGATGCACCGGTATCTTTCGCTGAAATGCCCAAGCTGCTTGTCGAACAAGCGGGTGCTGTGTGATTCGCCGTGGAGGAAGACAATGGGTTCCCCTGAGCCGACACTCTCGTAGTGGAGGTTGCAGGAATTTGCATGAATGACTGGCATCTTGGCTCCTCAGTCGCCGTTGACCTGGTGCGGCAGTCCGCATGCTGAAAACGCTATCAACCGGCGATCCATTGAAATAGCTGATATTTTCAATGGCAGCCATAGGTGAAATTTATGCAGGCTAGGGTTGCTTCTCGAGGACCACGTCGAGGAAGTGCCCTGGCGGACCAATGAGGGGGTGTGCATCGCGACGGTGCAGGGCGACGATAACGCGCCGTACAGCATCCGCGTCGGGCAGTCGGCGGATGACGAAACGTCCGGAATCGATCTCTTCCTGCTCGAGGGCGATTCGAGGCAGGAAGGCCACGCCCAGGCCGCTTTCGACCATCTTCTTGGCGGCATCGATGCTGTCGAGGGTGAGGACCGCGGCCGGGGGAATTCCGGCCTCGTGCAGCAGGTTTGAGAGGAGCTGCTCGAAGTCCGACTCGGAGAACATTATCAGTTGCGCCGACGCGATTTCGCGCAGGGAGACGACGTCGCCATCGCTCACTGGGTGGCTGGGAACATGTACGCAGACGATCTCGTCCTCATGGATCCGGATTGACTCGAGATCCGGATGTTCCACATCACAGGCGAAGCCCAGCTGCACCTCTTCACGGAGCACCAGATCGACTATCTCATCGGGATGAGCAGTGCGCACGTTAACGGGCACGTTTGGGAAAGCATCCCGGAAGCGCTTGAGCATCGGCGGCAGGACCGCCGTCAGAAGCCCCGGCACCGTCGCGATCGTCAGAACTCCGGCGTCGCCGGACGTGAGCTGACTGACCAGCTTGCGCCCTTCGTCGATGGCCTGGATGGCTCGCTGGGCGTACGGGAGGAAGGCCTTGCCTGCTTCTGACAGCCGCACCCCTCTGGAGGTTCGGATCAGAAGCGGGGCGCCGAGTTCCTGTTCGAGGGATTGGAGCCGGGCGGTGAGCGCCGGCTGGGAGAGGAATGATTTCTCGGCTGCACGGGAAATGCTCTTCTCCCGCACCGTCGCGAGAAATCCTTCTAGCTGCGTGAACATCACCATGCGATCATATCTTTGGCTATCGGCGACGTCTATGGATTCCCAGGGTAGCCGTATTCGAACTGATGGCCCGCCACTCACCCGGCTGTGTCGCTGGCCCGGTGAGTGGCGGCGAAATCAGGGCTGGATCAGGCTGAATTCAGTACGTCCCGCAGGTGGGTGAGCTGGTCCTGCCAGCGGGGCAGCACCTTTTCCGTGTCATTCAGGGTGAACCGAATGCCGGACGTGACAGTGGCATACGCTGCCCGCTGCTCCCGCAGCGCGCACAGCATCCCGGTGAAGGTGGTCCGGGCCGGATTGGGCAGCGGCCGTCCCTGCTCCTGGACGTTGAACTTGAGGTCGTAGACGACACCCCCGGCGGCGACAGTCAGGAGCAGGCGACCGTTACGGCGAAGGTTGGCGGCACTGGTGGAGCCGTCGAACAGCAGGATCGCAACCCTGCCGTGGTTCGTCAGTGCCACTTCCGCCAGGCTGAGCATCGCGGTGCGTGGCCAGCCGCTGTCGTCGGTGGTCGTGATGGTGATGGCCTCGTCCGCGGCGTCGAAAGTGCGCCCGAGCGCAAGCGCCACGGACTCCGGGACCGGAACTCCTGCGCTGTTGGCCGTCATGAGCGTGCCCCAGTTCCGTTGGGCACACCATCGAAGAAAAGCCGGTCGGTGACTGGCCGGGTGCCGGCCTCGTGGTCTTTCCCTGCGTGACGCTGAGAGGCGGCCGCCACTGCGGTGCCCGGCCAGCGAGGCAGCGTCGGGAGCTCGATGCCGACCTGGTCGAGCATGCGGCCCACCGACTGGTCGATGACGTCTTCGAGGCTCTCCGGACGATGGTAGAAGGCCGGGACCGGAGGGAAGATGACCGCTCCGAGCTCAGCGGCCTGGGTTAGCAGGCGCAGGTGCCCGAGGTGCAGCGGCGTTTCGCGCACAGCCAGGACGAGCGTTCGACGTTCCTTGAGCATGACGTCTGCCGCCCGGACCAGCAGGTTGTCGGCGTATGAGTGCGCGATCCCTGACAGTGTTTTCATGGAGCAGGGCACCACAATCATCGCATCGGCGCGGAACGAGCCGCTCGCAATGGAGGCTCCGATGTCCGAAAAGCTGTGCACGACGTCGGCGAGTTCCCGGACCTCTTGCGCGGTGTAGTCGGTTTCCAATTGCAGGTTGAGCGCCGCGTTGCGCGAGAGCACCAGGTGCGTCTCCACATCGGGCACCTCCCGCAGCATCTGCAGCGCACGCACCCCGAGGATGACTCCAGTGCTGCCCGACATCCCGATGACGATCTTCTTCTTCATGAACGAACTCCGGTCCTACGACGACGATTCCAACTGCGATGCCCGGACCCCATGCGATTAGCCACGATGATGCCCGAGCCGGCGCCCAGGCCGGGGCCCGGGTGCGTGCTCGCCCCGACCAGGTAGAGGTCCCTGACCGGAGTAGTGTGGCCGGCAAGGTCGGGACGTGGCCTCCACAGCAGGCTCTGGTCGAGAGAGAACGCACCGCTCGAGCCGTCGCCGCCCACGAAGTTCTCGTTGGCGCGGGTGAGGTCGACGGGAGACATCGCCACCCGTCGGATGATCGAGCTCTCAAAGTTTGGGATGTGCTTGGCCAGCATTTCCTGCGCCCGGTCCGCGACCCGCTCGCGCACAGCCTCCGTCCATGCCCCGCCAGCGGCGTCGATCTGGCCGGCGGCGTCTCCCCGCACGCGGCTCGGCATCTCGTGCAACTGGACGGCGAAGATCCAGCCGCCGTCGGGGGCCCTCGAGGGGTCGACGGCGGCCGGCTGGCCAACCGTCAAGGTTGGCAGGGCCGGGATGAGCCCGCGTTCGGCTTCGTTGACCGATCGGGAGATCGCGTCGACGCCGGACGTGACGTGGATCGTGGCCGCACCAAGGAGCTGGGGATCTGGCCACTCCGGGCGGTCACTGAGGGCGAACTGAAGCTGTACGCGGGCACGGCCGTAGCGGAACCGACGGGCCGCCAGGGCGGCACTGTGCGCCTCCGGGACGTCGGCGAGCAGGCTGCCGTAGAGCTGAGTCGGCGTCACGCCAGCGACGACCCCCCGCTTGGCCGTGACCAGAGTGCCGTCCTCCAGACGCACACCGGCGGCCCGCCCGCGCTCGACGAGCACGGTGCTCACTCCCGTGCCGGTGAGGCATGTGCCGCCGGCATCGCGGATGATCCCGGCGAGAGCGTCGACCAGCCGGTGTCCGCCACCCTCGGGGACCGGCGTCCCGCGGGCTTCGAGGGACATGGACATCATGCGGGTCATGAAGCCGGACGAAGGCTGCTCCGGTCCCATGCCCGCATGCAGCGTCCACGGTGCGAGGAGTGCCTGAGTGATGGGGGAGCGGAAGCGATCGCTCCAGTCCCGGCACGTCTCCAGGAGCTCCCCGCTGAATTTCAGCAGGCCCTTCATCCCTAGCTGGCGGTAGGCCCGCAGACCGAGGGCGATCCCCTGGCGAGAGAGCAGGTCGCCGGACATGATCCCGCGGACCAAGTGCGCAACTTCCAGATGCTCGGCACGCAACCGGCGCCAGGTCTCTCCGTCGCCGCACGCGGCGTTCTCGAAGGCCGCGACGTTGCGTTCCGGATCGGTTGTCAGCGTGGCGGCCTCACCGTCGGCTGTCAGCCCACCGGACGGCACCTTGCACTGGAGGTACTTCAGGCCCCGTGCTGCGAGGTCGTCGGCCAGGCGGGCATAGGCCGCCGAGCCGACGAACATCGCATGACTGATGGCGTACAGATCATGGGTGTAGCCCGGGACCAGTTCCGTGGTGTGGATGGCGCCCCCGAGATGGTCCTGCCGCTCGAACACGGCACACCGCCAGCCTTCCTGGGCCAGAAGTGCGGCAGCGGTCAGGGTGTTGATCCCGCTTCCGACAAAGACGGCGTCGTAGTCCGCCATTGCTACTTGGTCCAGCCGAGCTGGCCGCCCCACCGCTCGCGGACCTGGCGGGCGAGGTCTGCGCTGACCTCGACGACGGGGGCGAAGTCACGGAGTCGGTGGTACGGGCGGCAGGCGTTGATGATGGCACGCGAGGCGACCCAGGGACCCTCGGGGTCGGCAAGCATCGGGTCCAACGGGTTGGTCGGTGTGTCACGGATGATCTGGATGCTGTGCGCGGGGTCAGTCCTCGTCGACATCGCCCAGATGACGTCGTCGATGTCGGTGACGTCAACGTCGTCGTCGACGACGACCACGTACCGGCCCATCGAAACGCCACCGGCGACGAGTGCGGCGGCCGCGCCCACCTGCTGGGCGTGGCCGGCGTACCGCTGTTTGATCGACACGACGTTGAAGAAGTTCGCCGAACCGGTTTCGTACTTCCACGCTGCGGAAACGTCCGGCACAAGCGCACGCAGCTCATCGAGCAGGAGCGAGGATTCCAGGGCTGCGCGCCAGAACGAGTGGTCGAACGGGGGCTTGCCGGGAAGCGATCCATACACAATCGGCTTGCCGCGGGAGTAGACGCGCTCCACATGGATGACGGGACGCCGCTCACGGCCGCCCGCGAAGTAGCCGGTGAACTCACCGAATGGGCCTTCCCAGTCTTCCTCGTTCGGCTCCACCCAGCCCTCGATCGCGAGTTCCGACGACGCCGGGATGGGCAGACCGGTGACCTCGCCCTCGATGACATCGACGGGCGTACCGGCGATGGCGCCGGCTACCGAGAGTTCATTGACGCCGTAGGGGAGGGGCATCGCCGAGGCCAGGTAGATGAGCGGGCCGTGGCCGAAGCTCACAGCGATCGGAGCCCGCTCCCCGCGTTCGTGGTACTTGTGCAGGTGGATGCCGCCGTGGTTGATGGGCTCGATGAACACGCCAAGCGACCGCTCGTCGCGGACCGATACGCGATACGTGCCGTAGTTAACGTCGTTGGTCTCGGGGTCGCGAGTGATGACACTGCCGCCTGTCCCCAGGTAATGCGCGCCGTCGCCCTCGTGCCAGAGCGGCGCGGGATAGGCCCGGAGGTCGATCTGATCGCCGCTAAGCACCTCGTTGCAGACCGGGCCGGCCTGCACGACACGTGGCGGGAAGTGCTGGGCGGCCTCCCGCCATTTGCGGGGGAGGCCGCGCAGCTGCTCGACGAGCTGGTGGACATCGAGACCCTCCGGAAGTCCGAGCGCGGAGGCGACGCGGCCCGGGCTGCCGAGTGAGCAGGAGAAGACGCTGCCGGCATCTTCGTATCCAGGGATCCGGTCGAACAAGAGGGCCCGCCCCCGGTTCTTGGCGTTGAGGTCGGTGATAGCCCCGATCTCATATTCGAGAGCGGCACCGGAGACCTCGTCCAGTTCGCCCAGACGGCGAAGTTCGTCCAGCCAAAGCCGGAGGTCGAATCCGGGATGGCCGACTTGTTCGTCAGCTGTCGACGGGCCTGCTTCGGTTTCGCTTGTGCTTGTTGTCATGAAAAAAAGCTACGGATCCAGAAGCCATAGGTGAAGACGTACTTTTGGATCGCTGCCATCGGAAATGTTTATAACGATTTCCATTGGGAGAAGCTATGGCTCCCATCCAAACAATCGATTAGCTGTCCTCAGCGACACATTAGTAGCGTTCGCTGTGTGAGCTGTATCACCGCATCGTGAGCGGGCGATACGAGGGTCCCCAAACGGCCCTGCTAAACGACGGTCCCACGACTCTGACGCGAACTGCTTTCCGGGTTGGACTTTCCTTGGGTCCCTCTCCCAGGCAGTCCTTCCTTCTCCAAACCCGTTCGCCCCCTTGCGCAAAGAAGTGTTCCTTGAGGAGGTTCTCCATGGATGAAACTATCCGAACGTCTATACCCCAATCTTCGCCGCTCACTCCCGGCGACGCCCCGCCCGGAGCTCGATCCGGGCAAGTGCGATCCGGCGCCTGGGTGATCGCCTGCTGCTGGTTTGCGATCACCGTCGACGGCTATGACCTGATCGTGTATGGCACAGTGGTGCCGGCTCTCATTAGCGGCGAGTGGGCCCTCACCCCGGCCCAGGCGGGACAGATCGGATCGCTCGCGCTGGTGGGGATGATGGTCGGGGCGCTGCTCGCCGGCGTGCTTACCGATCGCATCGGCCGGCGTCGCCTGATGATTGCCTGCGTTGCGTGGTTCTCCCTGGGGATGGCTCTCTCCGCCCTGTCGCCGTCGCCGGAGCTCTTTGGCCTCACACGGCTGGCATCGGGCATCGGCCTCGGCGGCCTCATGCCTACCGCCATAGCGATGACCCTGGAATATGCCCGACCCGGGCGGCGCAGCACGGCGAACGCCGTCATGTTCTCCGGATACTCAATCGGAGGCATCCTCGCCGCGGTGAGCGCCATGTGGATTCTTGGCGCCGCCGGATGGCGTGCAATGTTCTGGATCGGTGTTGCGCTCGGCGCGGTCCTGCTCGTCGTCATCCTGGCCGCACTGCCCGAGTCGATGACATTCCTGGTGGGACGTGGACGCCACGCCGAGGCTGCCCAGTTGGGGGCAAAGTATGGAATTGCGGTCCCGGAACCGGTTAGCGGCAAAGCGCAGCGCATGGGGGTGAGGGCCCTGCTCGACCGCCGCTTTGCGGCGAGCACCATCCTGTTCTGGCTCGTCGTCGCCTGCGGGCTGCTGCTGGTATACGGTCTGAACACCTGGCTGGCTCAGATCATGCGCGAGGCAGGGTACCCACTGGGGACCTCGCTGGCCTTTCTCCTCGCGCTCAACGCCGGCGCGATCGTAGGTACGCCGCTGCTCGGCCTGCTCGCCGACCGAATCGGCTCCCGCATCGTGGTGACATGCATGTTCGTCGGCGCCGCCGCCTCCATCCTGCTGCTGATGATCCAGTTCCCCACCCCCGTGCTCCTTGCTCTGGTGACGGTGGCGGGAGCCTGCACCATCGGCACCCAGACACTTCTCACCGCGTTCATCGGCGGATTCTATCCAGAGCGGTTGCGTGCAGCGGGGCTCGGTTGGGCCTTGGGGATGGGCCGGATCGGTGCCATCGCCGGACCACTGTACGGCGGATTGATTCTCTCTACAGGCTGGGGGTTCCAGGCAAACTTCCTGGCGTTCGCGGTCCCGGCGCTGCTCGCGGCCCTTCTGGTCATGCTGGTCCGCGGACGGGGGCAGGCTCACGCGGTAGAGGAGGTGTCCGCTCCCGGTGAGGCCTTGAGCCTCGAAGACACGGAAAGGGATGGTGCGCCGCAACACTAAGCCGATGTTCCGGCCTCAGCAGCAGAAGCCGCGCGTCGATATAGACGGGGCGGCCTCTGCTCGGTAGGCGACGAAGACCGCTCCCGTGACCCGGATGCCCCCTGGCCTTGGGTTGCCGGGGCTGATAAGTTGAACCATCGATTCCTGTGACGATCGTCACGGAAGCAGCATTTCACCAGGGCTACATCACCATGCGGCCTGGAGCCGCCCTTAGCTATTCACAAGGAGTTCCCATGTCCCAGCTGACCGGGTTGCTCGCTTCGCTTGCTGCAGGCGAAGTGCGCGTGGTCGACCTTACCAACACACTGTCCAGCGAGACCCCAACCATCCGTCTGCCGGAGCCGTTCGCGAGTCTGGTGGATTTCAGCCTCGAGGAGGTTTCGGCCTATAACCAGCCCGGACCGTTCTGGAAGCACCACAACATCAGCACCGGTGAGCACATCGGAACCCATCTCGACGCACCCATCCACTGGGTGACAGGCCGGAACGGGAAGGACGTTTCGCAGATCGAGCCGTCCCGGCTGGTCGGGCCCGCATGTGTGCTCGATGTTACGCGGGAGGCGGCGGCGGATGCGGACTTCCTGGTCGACGTCGAGCACATCAAGGCCTGGGAAGACGAGCACGGACCGATCCCGGAGAATGCGTGGCTCCTTGTGCGCACGGGCTGGGGCGCCTATGCCCAGGACCACGTCCGGTTCCTCAACGCCGATGAGGCCGGCGCCCACACCCCGGGGTTCACCGTCGAGTGCGCCCGGTGGCTCGCGGACGTGGCTCCGATATCCGGCGTCGGCGTCGAGACTGTGGGAATCGATGCAGGGCTGGCCCCGACAATGGACCCGATCTTCCCTCTGCACCACTTCCTGCTCGGTGCCGACAAATACGGAATCACCTCCCTGCAGAACCTGGAACTGCTCCCGGCCACGGGCGCCGTCGTCGTGGTGGCGCCGCTGCCCATCGTGGGCGGGACCGGCTCCCCAGCCAGGGTTCTGGCCTTCGTGGATGGAGCTCAGGGATGACGACCCAGGTCCACGCAACGGCCGGCCCGAAGGTCTCGTCGGTAGCCGCCAGCGAAACCGTCGCCGAACTGGTGGGCCGGACGCTCGCGGAGCTGGGCGCCGGCCACTGCTTCGGCGTCGTCGGCTCCGGCAATTTCGACGTGACAAGTTCTCTGATGCGGCATGGTGTGCCCTACACAGCTGCCCGCCACGAGGGAGGCGCCGCTACCATGGCGGACGCCTATGCGAGGATGTCCGGCAAGGTGGCCCTGCTGTCGGTGCATCAGGGCTGCGGCCTTACCAACGCCACAACCGGCATAGGCGAGGCCGCGAAGTCGCGCACGCCACTTTTGGTGCTCGCTGCCGAGACCGCTGGCTCGGCTGTGAACTCGAACTTCACCATGGACCAGCCAGGCCTCGCACGATCTGTCGGTGCAGTAGCCGAGCGCGTGCATTCCGCCGCCTCCGCTGTGGCCGACGTTGTCCGTGCCTTCCGCACTGCACAGAACGAACGCCGCACGGTGGTCCTCAACCTGCCCCTCGACGTTCAGGCACAGTCGGCGCCGAGTTCGGGGCAAGTCGCACGAGTCGCTCCTCCCGCACCCGTACGACCCGCTTCATCGAGCGTCAAAGCCCTCGCCGACCTCATTCTTGGTGCCCAGCGGCCCGTGTTCGTCGCGGGGCGCGGTGGCCGCGGGGCGCGGCAGGAGATCCTGGCCCTTGCGGAGCAAACCGGGGCTCTTGTGGCGACCTCCGCCGTGGCCAAGGGCCTCTTCGTCGGAGAGCCGTTTGGACTGGGGATCTCAGGCGGATTCTCCTCCCCGACGACGGCGGCACTCATCTCGGGGGCGGACCTGATCGTGGGCTTCGGGTGCGCCCTGAACATGTGGACCATGCGCCACGGCCAGCTCATCGGCCAGGACACCGCCGTTGTCCAGGTTGACGTCGAGGACGCCGCGCTCGGCGCAAACCGGCCCATCACCCTCGGCGTTCTCGGCGACTCCGGCGCTACAGCAACCGACGTGCTCGCCGAACTGCAGGGCCGGGGCGCCGCAGCCAGGGCCGGCTACCGCACCGAGGAAGTCCGTGCCATGATAGCCGCCTCATCCCGATGGCAGGATGTACCCACAGAGGATCTCTCCGGGCGGGGTATGGACGGGACAGTCCGAATCGACCCGCGGGTGCTTACCCGCAGGATCGATGAACTCCTCCCGCCCGAGCGCGTGGTCGCAATTGATTCGGGAAACTTCATGGGCTACCCGAGCCAGTACCTCGACGTCCAGGACGAGAACGGGTTCTGCTTCACGCAGGCCTTTCAATCGATAGGGCTCGGCCTGGCCACCGCGATTGGGGCGGCACTGACACAGCCTCACCGGCTTCCTGTGCTCGGAACGGGGGACGGGGGCTTCCTCATGGGAATCAGCGAACTCGAGACGGCAGTCCGGCTCCGCCTGCCCCTGCTGTGCATCGTGTACAACGACGCAGCATACGGGGCGGAGGTTCACCACTTCGCGGCAGAGGGACCGGTTGATGTGTCGACCGTGACGTTCCCGGAGACGGACATCGCCGCGATTGCGCGCGGCTACGGCTGTCAAGGAATTACGGTCCGGGTACCTGGGGACCTCGCCCCGGTCAGCGCGTGGATCGACTCACAACCCGATAGGCCCCTGGTCATCGACGCGAAGATCGCTTCCGACGGCGGCGCATGGTGGCTCGCCGAAGCCTTCAAAGGACACTGATCGCGAGCCGGGGAGCCGACAACTCCTCAGTGCCCCTCCGGCCAGGTTCCAACGGCCGGAGGGGCACTTTTTTCTCCGCCTATGGCCACTCGGGGCCGTAGAACGTGGCAGCGCGCGCCGGGTCAGGACTACATGGAGGGAGGCGTCACTGAGACGATGAATCGTGCCTTGTCAGGGTGTGGGTTGAGGAATCTATGGGGCAGGGCGGAGTCGAAGTGGCAGCTGTCGCCGGTGCCAAGGGCATATTCCGTGCCGTCGATTTCCGCGACGAGTGATCCTTCGAGCACCAGGACGCATTCTTCGGAAACGTGGCTGCGTGGGGATTCCGAGGATGCTGCGCCCGGGTCGAGCGTTGCCTCGAGCACCTCGACCTTCCCGCCCGTGCGGGAGACCTGGGAGTAGGTGACGTGCAGGTTGGGTGATGAGACCAGGCGGCGTTCGCCGTGGCGTATCACCGCGACCGGTTCGGGGCCTTCGGCGCGGAAGAGGTCGAAGAGCGGAACCTGTAGTGCTTCAGCCAGGCGCCTGAGGGATTCGAGGCTTGGATCGCTGAGACCTCGCTCGACCTGGCTGAGCATGGCGACCGACAGTCCCGTCTGTTCGGCCACTTGGCCAAGTGTCATGCCGCGATTGCGCCTGAGTTCGCGGATCCGTGATGGCAGCAAGGCTGGAATTCCTCCCGATGCAGGTCCGGGCTGCCGGTATGGCTCCCTGAACTTCATACTAGACCGCGTCGCTGACCGCATGGCGGCTGGCTGCACGGGAGTTTCAACCTGGTGCTGCCCGGATATGGGAAGGAGGAAGGACGCCTGGGGTTGAAATTCTGCAGGACCAGGATGGTGGATATCATCAGGTGCGAGACGCTCATATACGATGCCCGGCGGGATTTCCTCGGTGTTCTCAACTGTGCAGGACCAGGCGCTGTACCAGGTGACCAGTATGCCCAAGGGCTCCCCTCGGGATCTTTCCGGGGAGAAGCAGGCCTGGGCGTCCCTCAAGGTGAGATCCCTGATGTAGGACCCCTCCAATTCCAACGATCGGGGTTCAGCGGGACGATTCGGTACTTCAAAGAGCTTCCGACCTATGACCCCGGCTCCAAACGTCAAGCCCACAAGTTTCCCATCCATATTCGATCCATACTTCGATGTCTTGTGTCCGGTCGAAGAGGCGGCGGTGTTCGGCACCTTCACAGGCGAGCCAGAGTACTTGATCATCCGGCGTCACCGCGTCGACTTTTCCAAGCCTGAGGATTTTGCCATTGAGGGTGATCACCACTCGCTGGCCAAGGAGCGGCTGCCACTGTTGTTGCAGGTGAAGTGCCATCTCGGCATATCTCTCTCACATGAGGCGTTGCACCCGTCTCCTATTGCCAGAGAAGACGGGCACAAAGCAGGGATCATACGGTGACAAGGTCCTGCCACGCGGCAAGTTCAAGGCCATGGGCGTCGCTGACCGATTTGTTGGTGACTTTGCCCGCGGCGACGTTAAGCCCGGCGGCCAGAGCGGGGTCCCGCTCGAGCGCATTTCTTGGGCCCAGATTCGCGAGGGCGACGGCGTAGGGCAGCGTGACATTGGTCAGTGCGTAGGTGGACGTGCTGGGGACGGCTCCGGGCATATTGGCGACACAGTAAAACAGCGCATCGTGTACGCGGAAGGTGGGGTTCTCGTGCGTCGTGGGACGAGTATCTTCAAAGCACCCTCCCTGGTCCACGGCGATGTCGACCAGGACGCTTCCTGGCTTCATTCGCGAGACCAGGTCGTTGGTGACGAGCTTGGGGGCTTTGGCCCCGGGGATGAGCACTGACCCAATAACGAGGTCTGCTTCGATGACAGAGCGTTCGATCTCGTAAACATTGGAAGCAATCGTGTTTAGGCGGCCGGCGTACTGCCCGTCCAGTTCCCGCAGTCGGGCAACATTGATGTCCAAAATGGTGACATCGGCGCCAAGGCCCACTGCCATGGCTGCGGCGTTGGTTCCAGCTACACCCGCGCCGAGGATCGTCACTTTCGCCGGTCGCACGCCGGGGACTCCGCCGAGCAGTACGCCCTTGCCGCCGGCCGGTGCCATGAGCGCATTTGAGCCGACCGTAACGGCGAGTCGCCCGGCGACCTCGCTCATTGGGGCCAGAAGCGGCAAGAATCGCCCGGATTGCACCGTTTCGTAGGCGATGGCGGTTACGCCGGAAGTGATCAGGGCATCAGTAAGGGCGTGCTCGGCTGCCAGATGAAGATACGTGAAAAGGACCAACCCTTGCCTGAAGTGGCGGTATTCGGAAGCGATGGGCTCCTTTACTTTGAGGACCATGTCTGCCCGGTCCCAAAGTTCACTGGCGTCGTGGACGATTTCGGCACCCGAGAGTACATATTCCTGGTCGCTGATGCCGGACCCCTCGCCCGCTCCTGCCTGGACGAGAACTTCGTGGCCGTTGGCGCGTAGTTCATGAACGCCTGCAGCTGTGATTGCCACACGGAATTCGTTGTTCTTGATTTCCTTAGGGACCGAAATGATCATGCCTGACCCTTCTGAAGAGATGGAAGCTTGCAGGCAATAGAATGGCAGAAACTGCCGCACTTCAGGCTGTGTAAAAAGGATCTGCGGCATCTCCGAACAAGTTGGCAGGAATCTTCAGAATTTGGGAGCTTAGAACTTGACCGAATCGCAGAAGATGCGGGCGTCCGCACTGGATGAAGTCGACCGAAGGCTGCTTCATATGCTGTCCTCGAACTCTCGACAAACGAACCAGGCACTGGCTGACGCCTTGGGGATTGCGCCGTCAACGTGCCTTGCCCGGCTCAAGGCCCTAAAGGCATCCGGCATTATCCGGCGCTTCACCATCGACGTTGACCCAGAGGCTTTGGGAATGCCGCTACAAGCCCTGGTGAGCGTGCGGCTGAGGCCCGGAGCGCGCCACTTGATGGGCGCATTTGGAAAGGAACTGCGGGACGTCCCCGAAATCAAGCAGTTCTTCGTCCTCGGGGGTGCAGATGACTTTCTGATTCACATCATGGCCAGGGACACCGAGCACATACGGCAGTTCGTGTTGGACCACTTGTCCTCCAATCCGGCCGTTGCAGGGACACAGACCAGCCTGGTCTTCGAGCACGGCAGAGGTAGTGCCTCAGGCTTATGAATGATCGGTCAATTCCTCGGGAACGGACTCGCCGCCGCAAGTGACAAGGGGGAGGCCCACAGTGTGCGGACAACCTCCCTACTGGTCACGTCCCCGGCCCGGCAGCTACTGCATATGTGGGGTTGAACGATGCGTCGGCCGGATCAAGGCTTTCCCTGGTTTTGCACAACTTCAGGGAAGGTTTGCGGACGAAGGGGCAAGCATCCCGGTAGTCGCGCTGAAGTGTTGCGGACTCCCATTTTGATTCGAACCCGACTCGCAACACGTTGAGAGTAAACAGCCGGGATTGGGAAGTGAATCGTTCCATGTCCGTGATTCCTCCTAAGCGGTGTTGAACTGTGGCCGTTGGTCTGGGGCGTCGTTCTGACAGAGGATCAGGGCGCTGGGCTGAGGGCACGGAGTGCAACTTGGGGGACCGGGGACAATCCAAAAGTTTGCGAGGAAGGAAGCGACGCAGGAGCGCCGAGCGAGAGTTTTGGATTTGTTCCGGCGCGGCAGCGCCCTGGTTGTGCGGAGGGCACGCCCAGCGATGATGGAACGATCAGAACGGCGAACACCAAGCATTCTGCTGGTTCATGCCGCTTTCGAGGCAATGCGGCGTGACATCCGGATCGCTTGGGTCAAAACCGCTAGCGTGCGATAACCGGGAGCCGAGACCATGAAGTGCAGGTGCGCCGCCCGGTAAGGCGAGCGACCGACCGCCTCAAGCAAAGGGTACAAGGGCGCCGGAAGGGGAGCCACCGTTCGTTCTGTTCTTGGGGGGTTGGGCCGGGGGTGGACTGTCCTGCTCAGGAAGCAGCCCGGGCAGCGAATCTCCTCAGCCACGGCAGCCGCCCTGGTGGCACCAACCCGAGGCCAAGTACTCATCGGCGGAGCTGACACAGCCACACCGGACCAGCGCGGGACAGCCCATCTCCGCAGGAAGAAACTCGGCATCGTTTTCCAGCAACCAAACCTGCTTGCATCCCTGACTGCCCTCGAACAACTCCTGATCACCGACCATCTCAGAAAAAACGATCTGAAAACCCGACGGTCCCATGCAACCCGGCTATTGAACGCCGTCGGCCTCGCGGACCACTCAAACAGGCGTCCCGATCAGCTCTCCGGAGGCCAACGGCAGCGCGTCAACATCGCCCGCGCCCTCATGGGTTCCCCTGACGTCCTGCTCGTGGACGAACCGACCTCGGCACTGGACGCATCCGCGGGCCACACAATCGTCGAGCTCCTCGCCACCATGACCCGCGAATACGGCACCGCCACCATCATCGTCACCCACGACGTCGAACACGTCCCGCTCTGCGACCGGGAAATTGCAATGCGCGACGGAAAGCTGCACGAACCCGTGGCCGGTCTGTAAACGGACCCCAAAGACGGGGCGCTAAGGCGCCCATCTGCAGGGCTGGCGGCAATGTGGCGCTAGGTCAGCTGCGAGGGTCTCTGCAGCTTGCTTCGGTCGGAGCCGGCAACAGAGCCGGAGCGCCCGACCTCCAGCACGGCGCCATTCCAACTACCGACTGCTGCGCCCTTGGCGAAGCTGATCAGTCGGGAGGGGCGCGGGATACAAACACGAAGGCGTGGCACTGGGAAGGTCTGCCGGATGATTTAGTCACTCCAGCTGTCGCCCTGCATCCTCGGCGAAGGCTTTTAGGCGTTGTGCCCACGACTCGACAGTCGCGCCGTTAACACCGGCCGGAGGATACAGGAGACGAAGGATCAGATGCGGAGACTCCTCGCGCTGCAGGATGGGTACGGTTATGGTCGCCACGTCGTGCCGTGCGGTGCGGTCAAGCTGCCCGACGGGGAAATAGCCGGCGGACTTGACGATGCGCTGGCTGATTTCGCGCTGCTTGGCAGGAAGGTGATTGCCCGCGCCGTACTCGACGACGGCAGCCTCGAGTTGTTCGCGGCGGCCTGGTGCGTCGAGGGACAGGGACCAGCCGCGTAGCCGAGCCTCGTCCAACCGCTGGCGCAAGGTCGCCAACTCCTGCTCTGAGGCGCCAAACGCCCGTGAGATCCAGCGCTCCTGGTCCTCGGGTGCCGACCACGCGATAAAAGCGTCGCCCAGTGGTGGAATCAGGGGATAGTGCGAGCCCAGCGGCGAGATGATGTCCGTTCCGGCACCGACTGCCGAGAGCACGGCCACTGCGTCGTCGCCTTGCCGGGTGAAGAGTGTGATTTCGCCCCCGATCTCCGCGGCCAGTGCTTCAATGTCAGACCGCAAAGCTTGTGCGCGCGCGACGGAGGGGGCAAGGTCCTGATCCCCCCGTATCATGAAGGATCCCATTGCAAATCCTCCATAGCCGCCTTGGAAAAACACCAGTGGGGCGACTGAGCGGTGCACGGCCAGGTCCTGCACCGCGCATAATGCTATGTAGTGGTCGCCTCCTTCGATTACTTGCTCGAGTGTGCAGTCGATTGACGCGACCACACCATCAAGGACTGGGGCGCCACCGGGGGATGGTTCCCACACCTCGTTGCCGAGCTTGTCAGGGGCGGGGCGGGCGAGCCGCCGGCATAGCTGTTCCTGATCATGGGCCAGGATGTTGATCGCCAGTGAGTTGGCAGTTCGGAGCCTGTCGAAGATGAACGACGAGCGGGTGGGAAGGAATGCTACCAACGGTGGATCCAGTGACACGGATGTGAAAGTTCCGACCACCATGGCGCAGGCTTCGCCGTCTTCTGCGATGCCTGTAACTGCGGTGACTCCTGTGGGGTAGTGGCCCATCACCTCCCGGAAGCGCTGCGGGTCGATGGTGCGTTCTTTGGTTTCGGTCATGATTGGCTCCTGGACTCTTGACGCACTTGGGCGGGCGCCCCGCACAGGAAATCACGCACTGCCGCCAGCGAAGGGTGGAAATCAACAGGCTTCGTTCCGACGGGGAAGAGTTCCAGGACGGTGTTGTGGAAATCTCCCAGCTGGCCGGCTGGCTGAAGGCCCTTACGCCTGGCAGTGTGTGCCGACACTACGGCGAGTACGGTGGTCACTGCCTCCAAGGCGTATCTCACCTCGTCGGCTTTTCGCCACGCGAGGAGGTCCAGCGTTCCGGTGTCGGTCTGCCCGCTGTTCCCCAGCGATATTAGGGTTGGGGAGGCCGTGGCCCTTGCCTCTTCCGACCAGCCTGTCGCGACATGGTAGAGAGCTGCGACCTCGGCCTCCGGTTCAAGATGCAGCAGGCCACCGGGCATTTCGGTTACTTGGCTGGTGAGTGCTGAGAACAGCTGGGTGGTGTCTGCCCAGGAGCGGGCGAGACTGTCCAGTGTCGGGGAGGCCAGTGAGTTGTGGTAGCCACCGTTGGAGAGGACGGCGCCGTACGGGGGACGTTGGTCCGGGCCAAGGAAGGCAGGATTGTTCGAGGAGGCCCTTAGGCTAATCAAGGCTGCCCTTTCGGCCTCGGCGTGACTGCGCCGTAATGCTCCCAGAACGCGGGGCGTGCTGCGGAAGGAGACTGGAGCCTGGTACGTGAGCTGCTGCAAACCTTCGCTTTCTCCCAGCAGTTCGCGGATCCCTCGAACAGACTTCCCCTGGTGCTCATCATCCCAAAGGGTCTCGAACGCCTCATCAAAGTGTGCCAGCGGGGCGGCTGCTGCGAACGCAGCCAGAGCGAAGACACTTTCGATGGTGGCTTCACGGCGGCCTGCACCTAATGCGGCATCGGCCAGCGCTGCCGCGGCCACGGGGGAGCCGTTGATCATCGCCATGCCCTCGCCCAGTTGCAAGGTGCCATTGAAACGCTCCCGGAAGAGGTATCCAAGAGGAACGATGTCACCGGGCTCCCCGCACCCACGTGCCGGCACGTAAGGCATTTCCGGTTCCGAAAGCATCCCGGCTATACGGTCCACTGTGACAGAACGCAGGCAGCCGGTTCCGTTGAGGAAGTCAGCCAACCGGGCCACGACAATCCCTCTGACCACGCGGTCTGGCAGCCCGGGACCGAAACTGGATCCGGAGGCGGGCATTCGTGTTCCGTACTCGGCCAGGGCGGCGTCATCCATCACATTTTTCGCACCGACGTGGTGCATGGTGGTGATTCCGTAGAGGCGGGATTCGCGGTTGTGCTCTACGTAGTTGAGGAATTCTGCCCGACGGGTATCGATTCTCTGGCGTAGGTCGTTAGTGATTTCAAGGGTGCCGGCGTTTCGTGTGACATCCTCGAAGACTTCGAGAGTGATGTCCTGGGCGCTGTCGATTATGTGATGCATTTTGTGCTGTCCTGTTCCTGACTATCGGAGTTTCTCGTCGATCCAGCCGGTTGCGATGGTATCGGGATTCTTCTTGTCAAAGTTGTAGGCGGAGTTCATCTTGACCAGGTCATCGGTGGTCATTTTCTGGCTGATCTTGTTGAGGACCTCCTGGGCGCCGGCGTCCACGGCCTTTTCACAGATGAGAGGGACCACATTGTTCACGCCGAGTATGCCGCTCGGGTCCTTGAGGGCTACGAGATCGCCTTTGGCGAGGTCCGGAGTAGTGCTGAACAACAGTCCGACGTCGATGTCGCTGTTACGCAGGGCTGTGAGGGTGATCGGGCCGGAATAATCCAGTGGTTTGAAGGATTTGAAGGCGATCCCATAAGTCTTTTTCAAGCCGGCCAGGCCGTCGTTGCGTGCCTCAAATTCGGGAGGTGCACCGATACTCAGCTGCGGCGCCGATGACTGAAGATCTGAAACCTCGTCGATGTTCATCTGTTCCATCTTGGAACGCCGCATGACGAGGGCATTGGTGTCCTGTGCTGGGGATACGGGCAGAACCTTGAGGTTCTTATCGACCTTTGTCTCGAGTTCCTTGTAAACGTGGTTCGCGTCTTGGGTTGTGGCCTTGGCGTCCAAGTAGTTCAGCAGGGCGCCGTTGTACTCCGGTGCTACCTGGATCTTGCAATCCTTCATCTGGCCGTACAGGATGTCACGCGAGCCAATGTCCAGTCTCCGGTCGACCTTGTAGCCTGCGCGCTCCAGCGCTTGGGAGTACAGCTCTCCGAGAATGATGTTTTCTCCGAAATTCGCCGAACCGACGACGATCGTCTTGCCTTCGCTTCCGCCGGACGAGAAGGGGTTGGAGGATGCGGACCCGCAGGCGCTGAGACCGAGGGCGAGGGCAGCGGACACCGAGACTGAAATCGCGGATTTTCGCGTAATACTCATGGGATATGGACTTTCTGGTTGGGAGTCTTGATTGCTAGTGGTGCGGTTGTCAGTATGTTGCGGGTTCCAGGCGTCAAGGCGCGCTGGATAAGGGTGAGAACGAGTTCAACTCCCAGCGCGAGGATTGCCACGAGTACGGCGCCGCCGGCCAACTGCCCAAAGTCGCGGCTGGCAAGTCCGTCGAAAACGAACCGTCCAAGGCCACCGATGCCGACGAATGCAGCGATTGTTGCAGTCGAGACGACCTGAATGGCTGAATTACGAATGCCCACTACAATCAGTGGGGCACTGATCGGCACCTGAACCAGGTAAGCCGTGCGCTGCCTGCCCATGCCCATTGCATGGGCTGCGTCCGTGATGGATCTGTCCACACCTCGTACGCCCTCGAAGGTCGCGACGAGAATCGGAGGGACGGCGATGATGATCAACGATAGAAGGACCGGGAGCAGCCCTATCCCGCTGAGGATTACGAAGATCGTCAGCAAGCCCAGCGTGGGCAGCGCACGTACTGCGTTGACCAATCCGACGACGAGGGATTGTCCCTTGTTTAGGAATCCCAGGGTAACGCCTAGTGGGAAGCCGATGACGAAGGCGATGCCCAGGGCTGTGGCTGAAAAGTTCAGGTGCTCCAGGACGCGTATGGGAATGCCGCGGTCACCGGCCCAGTGTGCAGAATTGCCGAACCAGTCCAGGACAAGTTGTAGCTGGTCCATCATGCTCTCCTTGCCCACGGTGTGGTCACTCTTTGTACGATGACGAGCAACGCGTCTATGGCTGCTGCCAAGGCGATGGTCAGGACGATCCCGGCGATTACTGGAGTGGCGTAGAACCTGCGCATGCCATCGACGAAGAGATCGCCGATGGAGGGCATGCCCAATATCGACACCACGGAGACCATTGAAATCACTGACACCGTTGCGACCCGCACTGCCCCCCAGATGAAGGGCGCGGCGGTCACCAGGTCAACGGCAAAGATGCGATGGACTCTGCCGTAGCCGATCGCGTCTGCGGCATGCCGGAGCTCGGGCGCTGTCGCATCAATTCCCCCCACAACATTCCTGATGAGGAAGGCCACCGCGTAGATCGTCAGGGGGATGAGCGCCGTGGTGCGCGAGATACCGGAGAAAGGCATCAGGAGGATGAACATCGCAACCGAAGGAATCGCGAAGGCGGCACTGGTGATCACCAGAACGACAGCGTATAGGCGCCGCCAGCGGGCGCATGCAATTCCCAGAGGAATCGATATTAGGAGTCCCATGACGACGGACCCGGAACTCAGCAGCAGGTGTTCGCCGACCATGGCCCAGATGCGGCCCGCATTGGACAGGACCCATTCATAGTCATTCATCGATACGCCCCTTCGCAGTCATCACGGCGAGGTGGATCTCACGGGAATCGACGACGCCGCGAGTGTGGCCCTGCGGATCTGTCGCAATTGCCTTGCCCGACGGGGAGAGAACCGCGGAGTTTAGTGCTGCGTTTAGCATGTCGGTCCCGTGGACAAACGGGCTTCTGACCGGAATGGGTCCGGCCGCGTTCGAGGCGGCGGATCCCGCAGGAATCCAGCTCTGAGGTCGTCCGTTGGCATCGTTCTGAAGGATCCAGTTCGCCGATACCTGGGTGGAACTGCCCGGTTCGGATGAGGCGGCCTCCAGTGTCAACCCGGCAGTGGGAAGAAGAGAGAGCCATTTGATGCCGGCATTTCCTTTGGTGAAACCTTCGACATAGGAATCCGCAGGAGTGGTAAGGATGCGATCCGGAGTGTCCACCTGGGCGATACCCCCGGGTCGGAACACGACCACCTGATCGGCAAGGAACACGGCTTCGTCGAGGTCGTGGGTGACCATGATGATGGTTTTCTTGAGTTCAGCCTGCAGACTCTTCAGGTGGTACTGAAGATCCCTACGGACAATCGGGTCCACTGCAGAGAAAGGTTCGTCCATCAGCAGAATGGGTGGGTCTGCCGCCAGTGCACGAGCTACTCCGACGCGCTGCTGCTGACCGCCGGATAGCTGATGGGGGTATTTCCTGCCCAGCTCGGCGGGAAGGCCTACAAGCTTCAGAAGCTCGGCGGCTCGTTCCCGAGCCGGTGATTTCGCTTCGCCCAGCAGTCGTGGAATCAGGGCCACGTTGTCAATGACGCGTTTGTGTGGAAAGAGCCCGGCGTTCTGGATGACGTAACCGATCTGGCGCCGCAACTCGGTTGTTGCCATGGAAGCGACGTCGGTGCCGTTGACCGTGACGCTTCCGCCTGTAGGCAGGATCATCTTATTGATCATGCGCAGCGCCGTTGTTTTGCCGCACCCTGAGGGGCCTACGAAAACTGTTGCTTCCCCTGCAGGGCAATGAATCGAGATGTCATGCAAGGCACGTGTGCCGTCCGGGAACGTCTTGCTTACGGCGTGAAATTCAACGCCACCGGAATTTTTCCTACCCCTGGTCTCGGTGGCAGGTGCCTTGAGGGAACTTAGCACGGGGGTTCCTCCTGGAACTAACTGTTGGGTGGTTGGAGCTTGGTGGGGAAGACGTGTGACTCATCCCACATTGAGTAATATTCTCCACTACGCGACGACCGTCCTGCAATAGCAATGGATAGTCTTCTTAAAAGCAAGCAAAGTCAGGGTTAGCTGGGATGAGTGCATGGCAGAAACTAAACGTGCGTCATTGTTGGAGGGGTCTCTAGCCTTGAAAGAATGCCGCGGTTGGCGGGCATCTGATCGGGTGCGTGCCGATGACGACCCTTGGTGCCTTTAGCTGAAGCCGAGGGTGAACCGTGACGTTGAGTCGCGTTATTCCCAGCCCGGCAGATTCCGAGGCAGTTCAAGGACGAGCCGTGTCTTTGTTGTATTCATGCCGGGGCGGGGCCAAGTGTTTCTAGGTCATGACGAAGTTGGTCAGGTCGTCGATGAGCTCCTGAGAAATGGTCGCAAACTCATCGTCGGTTATTCCTGCCAACATCGGCGCGTCCGCCCACGCAGAGCGGTTGCCGAACTGGAAGGGCAGATCCAGGCAGTGGCCGCTGTGCAGTCCTTCAAGCGGACTCTCGAGGCTGAAATCCGAATATTGTACTCCGATGCCCGCCTGTTCGTATGTCTGGAGGAGCTCGGCTGGGAATCGCTGGAACTGCCGCCAGGAGGAGATGGCCACGAGTGCTCGGTAGGGGGACAGTGCTGAGGTGTTGAAGCCTGGCGGGATATGGTCGGGATCAAGCGATTGCAGGATTTCGTCCACCTGTGGCCATGTTGCGTTCACTTCCGGCGGGGAGTTGAACAGGAAGGTGGCGGACTCGTCTGCCGTATTGCGTAAATAGACACTTTCCACGTGGCAGTTCCGCGCACTCCATTTCGGGTCCATGAGCCCCGCCGGCAATCTGGCAGTCATCGTGGGCAGGAAAGCGGATCCGGCATACCCCAGGGGGCGGGTTTCGTTTCCCAGCCCGGCACTGCCTGCTCGCAGAAGCTCGGCGGCAGGGGCATCCTGCAGGTCCCGGCCACCGAGCAAAGCCTTTACGCGGTTACGGACCTCGGTAAACCGCTGCTGGTCCCATGGCGTTCTAGTGCCCATGCTTAGGTGGGCTGCCGTCCGGAAAAGACCTGCGCCTTCTTCCACCGTGCTAAGCAGGTGTCCGTACCATGCGCCTGCTGATTGGCCGACGACCGTCACCTTTTGAGGATCTCCGCCAAGTCCGGAGATGTGTTCGTTGACCCAGTGGAGGGCGCAGATCAGGTCTTCGGCAGGCAAGGGTAGTCCGGCGGCGGAAGGGTCGGCCAGGTGGGCTACCGGGCCGATCCTGTAGTTCACGGTGACCACTACGATTCCTTGCCGGGCCATTGCAGCACCGTCGTACCATTCCATGGATCCGCCGCCACTCATCCAGGCGCCGCCGTGAATGAAGAAAAGCACCGGGAGGGCGTCTCCGTCCGTTGGGGCCCATACATTCAGGAAGAAGGCCTCATCGGACTGGTCGTTCAGGGCGACCCCGTGCCCCATGGCACTGGCCAGTCTGCTCGGGAGTTGGGGAAAGACCGGTACTTCGGCAAGCCTGCTGGCCAGCAGTTGGCCCTCAGCCGGGCGGGGCGGTGTAAACCGTCGTCCGGCCGTTAGTTCTGCGAACCTGACACCGTACCAGGCATTGATCCCGGGAAGCTCAGTGCGCTTTAGCATGGAGACCGCCCGACGCCGTCGAGGTGAACCGGATGTGCTGCTGACGGTCATGGCGTCGTCAGAGCTTCGCAGAGATGAACTCGGTGCCGGTTAGGCCATTGCCGTGAAGTTCGTACCCCATGGGTGCGGCAATGGAGGCATGGCGTGTTCCGGTGTTGATGTCGCGCCACATCCTGCCCAGCAGGCTATTCTCCGAAAACGCCGCTGTACCGTGCAGCCAGCAGAGATCATTCACGGCTTCAACTAGTTCATGGCCGGCATGACCAATGCCGCCGCGGTTTCGCGCTCGCTCTGGCAGCGGGAGAGGTGTTGTGCCGGAAGCGGCGTTATCGATGTCGGCTGCTGATCTTTCAAGCAGTAAGCGGGCTGAGTCGATCTTCATGCTTGCAGCCCCAAGCCCCTGTACGAAGGCCCCTGAGTCAGTCTGGCGCTTGTAGTTCGTATAGGTAATGCCCCGTCTCTGCGACAGGTCGGTCACGTAGTCCAAAGCAGCGTATGCGGCTCCGAGCGCAGGTGCCTGGATAGTTGTGGACATTGTCAGGTGCGGTGTCAGGCGGCGCCCGAACGTCACAGTCGGATCGCTCTCCACGGTCTGGCCCATGAGTTGTTCAAAGGTGATGATCCTGTTGCGGGGGATCCACTGGTCGTCAGCGACCATCGTGTTTGATCCGCTTCCCCGCATGCCGATCGTGTACCAGGTGTCCTTTACCCCGTATTCGCCGCGACGCATCATGGCAAACCCGATGCGGGGTTGGTCGTCGCCGGAGCCGTGCACATTGAGGATCCCGATGGCCCAGTCCGAATGCATGGAGTTGGAAGCAAAAGGCCATTCGCCGCTTACACGCCATCCGTCGCCCTCAGGAATGGCCGTTCCCTGCGGGCTTGCGAAAATAGACGCCATTCGGACGGGACCGTCCGCAAAAATCTCATCAAGAAGCTCATCGTCATAGCGGTTGGCCAACATGACTGAACCGTTGGAAATGACTGTGACCCAGGCTGCTGCCGGACAGTAGAGGCCGACGGTCCTGGCGGCCTCCAACAGCATTGTGGCCCCTCCCTCATAGCCGCCATACCGTTGAAGGGCGGAGATTCGCAACGCACCTGTGCTTTCCAGGGCCGCGATACTGGAGTCGGGAAGGACCCGGTTCCTGTCAGCTTCGACGGCGTTTTCGCGAAGAAGTTGTCCAATGGCATGAATGCGAGAGACGAGTTCGGCTGTCACCTCGTGGGCCGGAGGGCCCGAAACGACCAGACGGGTTCCTGGATCTGCAGCGATTGTTTGTTCTTTCATGAATAGTTCCTTTTTTGGCTTTGAGTAGGAGCGCGTGGGCTAGAGAGTTGTCTCGGGCCGGGCGCCCGGGGGAGCAATGATCTTGATGTTGAACTCTTCGGCGGCGGCTTCCAGCCTCTGCTCGGTTTCCTCGTCCATTGCCCATCCGATTTGCGGACCCGTGTACTCCGCCGGTATCGCAACAGCGCGGAAGAACTTCTCGAGGCCACTCGGGGCGCTCATCACGAGCCATTTTGCTTCCGCTTCCGGGGATACCTTGAAAATATGCGGCACGTCCTTGGGTAACAGGATGCAGTCACCGGCATTGAGGGTCACCGCGACATCTGCTGCCCAGAAGGAAATCTGACCTTCAAGCAGGTAAAAGATCTCATCCTCTCCGTTGTGTTCGTGGAGCGGAGGCTCGGATCCTGCCTTGGAATGGGTCAGCGAAAGCTGGAACAAGCCCCGGGTCATCTCTGAGGTGATGATCGGCTGGATCAAATCACCTAGGAACCAGAGGTTTTCCCGCTCGGTTTCACGGACTACCGATACGCGGCTAGTGGTGGTTGTGGTTGTGTTTTGGGTCATCGCAGATCTCCTCATTGAACGATGCGGTGTGTCATAAATTACTACGGTCGCACTAGACTTGCAATAGTCTGGTTTTTGCTTATTGATAGCGCGTTTACGGGAAGCCTTCGTCGCTTCCCTTCAAAAGCTAAGCTTCTGCTCGTAATCGTCGATGGACCTCAGGATGGCTCGTGCAGCTTCATTCTTGCGCCACGCTGCGGATATGTCGCCGCCCGTCTTGATTTCGGCACATGAATCATCGCCAAAATAGTCGCTCCTTCGTTCCGCGCAGCGCATCGGGGTGTCAATCCTGAGCGAGGGATTGAGCGTGCTGGCTGGCCGGCTTCGGAGGGCAACCTCACGTCGCCCCGCAAAATACTGCATCGAATAGGTACCGCCGGCACGAACGTGACAAGCCCGGATCCGGGCTACCTTGGCCAGCCATCATCAAGGTGCTGGAGCTCCGTGGCGAACTCAGGGGAGAGGCATCTCCGTCCTGATCATTCGGACGGGCACCTAGACAGCACGGTGATGAGCAACTCTCCACAAAATGCACACGAAACCGGAACCGTCATCGAATTTCGTGCCGCCGGAGCAGATGGTGGAAACCGTGCGCAAGAGCGCAAGGGAGCATGATCAAGAAACGTTCGTTTTCCTGGGATGGCGGTAAGCCGGCCTTGGCCCCACAGTTGAGAATGCATAACGGGAGCCGGCGGATACCGGCACTGGCCAAAGAACGTGTGTGGCTGTATCTATACGGAAAGGGGTTGGCGTGCGGATGGGTAAAGCAGGGTCCGTACGTCGGTGAGCCGCTGATCAAATTCAACCGGCTTGGTGCCGACCGGGAAGACCTTCAGGATTTGTTCCTGGAAGATTGCGAGCTCGCCTGCGGCCTTGATGTTCTTGCGCTCGGCGGTGTGAGCTGCGGACACTGCCAGGACGGTGCAGGCCGCCTCGAGGGCCTGACTTGCTTCATTGGATTTGCGCCATGCGAGGAGGTCGAGGGTGCCGGTGTCTGTCTGTCCTCCGTTGCCGAGGCTGATAAGGCTCGGAGTTGCTGCGGCACGGGCTTCTTCCGCCCAGCCTCTGGTGACGTGGTAGAGCGTCGAGACCTCGGACTCGGGTTCCAGGCTCAGCAGGCCCCCGGGCATCTCCATTACTTGGTTGGTCAGGGCTGCCAGCATTTGGGTGACGTCGGCGTAGGACCTCGTGAGCGCGTCCAGTGCGGGGCTGGCGTAGGGACTGTGGTAGCCGCCATTGGAGAGTACGGCACCGAAAGGAGGGGCTTCTTTGGGACCAATAAAGGCCGGGTTGTTCGATGACGTCCTGAGGGCGGTGGACCCGAGTTCTTCCAGTGTGCTGACAGTTCGTCGGAACCACCCGAGCACGCGGGGCATGCTCCGGAACGAGACCGGGGCCTGATAGGCCAGATAGCCGACGCCCTCAGCGCCTTTCAGGTAGCCGCGGATGTTCCGGACTGATTCGGCCAGGTATTGGTCGTTCCAGAGTGATTCGAACTGCTGGTCAAAGTGCTGCAGTGGTGCGGAGACCGCGAAGGCAGCCAGTGCGAAGGTGCGTTCGAGCGTCTTGACATGGTCCCTGCTCCCCACGGCCGCGTCCGCCAGCGACGCGGCGGCAACAGGGGATCCGTTGATCATGGCCATACCCTCGCCAACTTCGAGGCTTCCGTTGAACACCTCGCGGAAGAGGTAACCAAGGGGAATGATGTCACCGGGCTCCCCGTTTCCCCGTGCGGGCACCTTCGGCAGTTCCTGTCGGGTGAGCAGGTCGAGGATGCGGGCAACTGTGGTGGACCTCAGGCAACCTGTTCCATTGATGTAGTCGGCCAGGCGGGCAACAACGATTCCTCGTACGAGGCGGTCCGGGAGCTTCTCGCCGAAGGTTGAACCAGAAGCAGGCAGACGGGAAGCGAATTCGTCGTAACCATCGAAGTCGAGGATATGCTTTGCGCCGACATGGTGCCTTGTCGTGATGCCGTACAGGTGTGTGTTCCGGTTCCCCTGCACGAAAGAGAGGAACTGGCCCCGACGCATATCGATCTTGTCTGCAAGCTGTGGGGAGAGTTCGGCCGTGGCGTTTCGGCGGGTCACGTCGTCGAAAAGATCGAGGGTCAAGTCGTCGATGCCGGAAATAACGTGGTGCATGGTGCTCCTTGTGTCCGTTCGAAACGGAGTTGGCAGCGCTTTGTCAGGCATGGGTTTTGCCCGATTCGAGCTCATGTCCTTGTTCGGATGGTTGCTGGCCTTTGGCTGCCGCAGTGAGCGTCAGGCCGCGGGTCTCCGGCGCCCAGGCCAGGCAGGCGAACAAGCCGACGGCTGCTACAGCGGCAGTGATCAGCGTGACGCTTTGGACCCCCCAGCTGGCCATGCCGATGGGTAGCAGGAATGTGCCCACGGCCGCACCTATCCGGCTGAAGGCCACCGCGATGCCCATAGCGGTGCCTCGGATCTCGGTGGGAAAGAGCTCCGTGGGGTACACGATGTCCAGGGATGACATAGCTGACGAGACAAGCGCAAAGAACGCAAAGCAAACCACGATGTACCACAGCGGAGCATTGGCCCAGATCCCAAGGCCGGCGGTGGACAAGGCCAGAACGGTGAAGGAAGCCAACGCGTACGGCCGGCGGCCGACTCGTCCGATTGCGTAGACCCCGAGCGCTCCGCCGACCAGGAGGAAGATGTTGACCGTTAAGGTCTGCGTGAAGGCGGAGCCTGTGGACAGGCTTTCGAGGATTGTGGGCAGGAAGGTGAAGACCGCAAAGTAAGGGACGACCTGGCAGAACCAGAAAAGGCAAACGAACGCAAGGCGACGGCGGTGGAAGGGTTCCATAAGGAGCTTCGTTGGCCGTTCGTTTTTTGCCGTGATGTGGCCGGAAAGGTCCGCCTGAGTGATGTCGGCCATTGTCGCATTGGGTTCAATGTGCTTGCGGATCACCGCCAGGGCTTGGTCCATTCTGCCCTTTTCAACCAGCCATCGTGGCGATTCGGGGATTCCGAATCGGACGAAGACAAGGACAATCGCCGGCACGGCACCCGATACCAGCATCCAACGCCACGAGTCAGTGGTGGTGTTGGCCATCGTTGATCCTACGACGAACGATGCTACATAGCCGACTGTCCAGATGGCAGGTCCGGAGGCAAGCAGTGCCCCGCGATACTTCTTTGGTGAGAATTCGGCGATAACGGTGGGACCGACTGCGTAGTCCGCTCCAACGGCGATGCCCAGTAGTAGCCGGAGGGCGAAGAGCATTCCTGCAGACTCGACGCCAATCTGGGCCAAAGACAGAATGACAATCGCAACCATGTCGGCGATAAAGAGCGTCTTGCGGCCGATCTTGTCCGTGAGCCAGCCGAAGAAGGAGGCGCCCAGGAAGAGTCCGACCAGGGCCGAGGCGCCGAGCAGGCCGCTCATCAGCGGGGAAACTTCGCGCGTAGCGGCGAAGAGGGGCAGCGCGGGTGCGATGATTCCCAGAACATAACCGTCACAGAACTGACCGGCAGAGCCGGCGACGGCGGTTTTGAGGTGGAATTTGGAGAGCTTTGCCTCGTCGAGAAGCGAAGAAGCCATGTGAGTAGACCTTCCGTGTGCTTCGTCATCCGCTGGTTCGAAGTGCGGTTGCTCGTCTTTGAGCTTGCGGCGCGAAGGAGAGGGGGCTGTGCTCGTCATTGACGGAGCAAGTCGCATCAGTATGTCACGAAAACATGACGACAGTCACTAGATTGCAATATTACGTTCTCATGACCGCACGTGGCTTTCGTTCCCCGCCGTAGAATCTGACCGTAGTGGATTGAGGGCACTCTCAAGCGGAAGCCACTTTAACTCCGCCGTTGAGCAAATATTCTCCTCCAAATGACAACCGCGACACAACAGCCATATCAAAGATTCGATCACGCTGGATGCGGCCACCCAGCCTGCTCTCACATGGCAGAAGTCATGCGGTCGTCCTAGAAAGTTAATGGATGTCGGTCAGGAAAGGGCCGCGCCATTGGTATGCTGATCGCGTGCATGCCGAAGACGAAATAATTGCTGGCCGACTCCCGGGCGCTGCAGGGCAGCCCGCCCATCACCGCTTCATCATCACAGTCTTCGGGCTTTATGGCCGTAGCAGCGGGGGAGTAATCCCTGTGGCCCTGCTAGTACGCCTCCTTCAGGATCTGGGCCTCGAGTCGGCTAGCATCCGGTCCTCGATCTCCCGCCTGAAAAAGAAGGGGGTGCTGACCAGCGAGAAAGTCGATGGTCAGAACGGGTACTCCCTGTCCCCGGAACTGGAGCAGCACTTCAGTATCCGGGATGAGCGCATCTTCGTACCGCGCCCCGCGTCAGCCAACGACCCGTGGCTCCTCGCATCCTTCTCGGTGCCCGAGGCGCAAAGGGCACAGCGGAATAAGATCCGGACGGGTCTGTCCCGCATGGGATTCGGCAACGTGGCGCCGGGACTCTGCATTGCACCGAAGAAGCTCTTCACCGAGGCTATGGATTTCGTGGTCCGGAATGACTTGAAGGACTACGTTGAGTTCTTCTTTTCCAGCCCGGCAGGGCCAGGGGAGCTCAAGAACAAGGTTGCTGAATGGTGGGATCTCCAATCCCTTGAGCAGTACTATGCCGAATTTATCGACGCGCATACAGCAGAGCTCACAGAGTGGAAAAAGCGGAAGGACAGGAGCGAGAGCACCTATCGGGACGCGTTCAAAACCTACATTCCGATGGTCACGCAATGGCGGCGGCTGCCCTTCCTGGATCCGGAACTCCCGCTCGAATTCCTGCCAGAGCAGTGGAAGGGCACGGAGGCGCGACAGCTCTTCTATGACCTACACGGGATTCTAGGGCCCCTGTCGGCCCGACACGCCAACCGCATCATCCACGGTCAGCGGGAAGCAGCATGATCCACTCCGAGCTCGATTCCAAACATGTGTGGATCGCGAAGGTTTCGGTCCTGAGCTTGGGGATCTCCGGGCGTCGGCATTCCTAAAGTCTGGCTACCTTTAGCCATCCCGGGCGACGGCGACTCCACTGGCCTGCCGTCGGGCCGAAAGTGCGGCTATGCCTCCGGCCGCAGCTTGGCTTGCTCCACGAGATCGGTGATCCATGGCCGCCGGCCGCGGTGAAATACGAGGCCCTCGGGTACGTCGTTGACGGACGCGGTGGGGCCAGAGATGTCAATGGTGACCCGGCCGCTTCCCATCGGGGCGTTGCTGATATGTAGGTCGCCGTAGGACTCGGGAAGCACGGGATCCAGCCAGAGGCCGCCGAGGGAAACGTGGGGGTCGTATCGCATGAGGCTCGTTACCAGCAGGATGGGTGTGGTAGCTGCCCAAGCCTGCGGCGAGCACGCCGTCGGATAGGGCACGGGCTCAGTGAACTCCTCGCGGCTGAAGCCGCAGAACAGCTCCGGCAACCGGCCGCCGGAGTAGTCGGCCGCCTCCATTAGGGCTGTGGAGATCTGCTGGGCTTGCTCGACGAACCCGTAGCGCAGCAGCCCGGCCACAATAAGCGCGTTGTCGTGGGGCCACACGGACCCGTTGTGATAGCTGGCAGGGTTGTAGGCGCCCATGTCGCTGGCAAGGGTCCGCACGCCCCAGCCGCTGAACATCTCCGGCGACATCAGCCGTTCCACTACCAGAGGAGCCTTGTCCTCGTCCACAAGGCCGAACCAGAGGCAGTGGCCCATATTGGATGCACACGCGTCCACCGGCCGCTTGTTTTTGTCCAGCGCGACTGCGTAATGGCCCTTGTCCGGGAGCCAGAACTGCTCGTTGAACTTCTTCTTCAGCTGCGCCGCTCGTTCACGCAGTTCCGCCGCCTTGGCTAAGTCGCCGCGGTCGTATGCCATCCACGCGCGCGCCGTGTAGGCGCCGTGGACATAGGCCTGTACCTCGCACAGGGCGATCGGCGGTTCCGCCAGGGTGCCGTCGGCGAAATTGACGCCGTCCCACGAATCCTTCCATCCCTGGTTGATCAGCCCTTGGTCGTTGAGGCGCTCATACTCGACGAATCCGTCGCCGTCCTTGTCCCCATAATCCTGGATCCACTGCAGGGCGCGGTCTGCATGGGGCAGCAGTGCAGCAATGGTCTCCGGGGCAAAACCCCAGCGACTAACCTCCCCTAGCAGCATTACGAACAGAGGCGTGGCGTCGACGCTGCCGTAGTAGGCAGACTTTCCGCCCAGGGCCAGTCCGCCGAAGACGCCGAGCCGGACTTCGTGGAGGATCTTGCCCGGTTCCTCCTCACTCATCGGGTCAACCACGCGGCCCTGACGTTCGGCCAGGGTCTGCAGCGTGCCAAGGGCCAGGGACGGGTCCACTGGCAGCGCCATGCCCGAAGCCCACAGCGAGTCCCGTCCAAACAAGGTCATGAACCACGGAGCCCCGGCCGCGACCACGATCCGGTCCGGGTGATCCGGATCCTCGATGCGCAGCGCACCCAAATCGTCGTAGCTGCGCCGCAGCGTTCGCTCCATAGAGCGGTTGCCCAACTGCAGCACCGGAATCTTCTCCACCCACTCCTGTCGCCGTCGGTCCCGGGGAGACATCTCCCCAGGTGCCGGATGCACGAACGGCTCCTTCGGACCCGTCCCGTCCGCGAAGGGCACCACGCTCAACCGTCCGATCCACTTCCCGTGCGGCGGAATGCTCGCTCGAAACGTCAGGGCTTCCGCCCCGACGTCGGCACCAAGAGCATTGACCGCGACAGCTTTATGCACGTCCTCCCAGAAGCCCCTGATCATCAGCGAATCGCCCTCCGACTGGCGGGTTACGACCCAGCGCCGCTGGATCCGAGCCTCCTTCACCTCGAACACGTCGGCGAAATCCGACTCGACGTTGAGGGCGATCACACAGTCAGCCGGTTTCGTCGAAAAGTTCTGGATCGAGATCTCCTCCAAGATCCCGGCACCCACTTCCCGCAGCCGCTCCACGATCAGCGGGCTGTCTGCATAACCGTCGGTGCGGGGAACGCGGCCGGCGAACAGCGTGCGGTACGGCTGCCTCGTTTCCACGGCGAGCGGCTCAAGCGGCTGCCCGTTCACCGTCAGGGTCCAGCGGGACAGAATCCGGGTGTCCTCGTAGAAGACTCCGTGTGGATACTCGGGAAGGATATCCCCGTTCGTCAAGGAAATGCAGAAGTTCGAGCCCTCCACCAACGTGACCGTTCCCCCTAAGGGCCCTGCACCCGTATCGGCATTCCATCCAGCCATTGCCGGCTCCTCACAGCCGATTGTCACCGTGCGACTGGGGCCGCGGATCAGCCTGCGTCGTCACGCCCGTCGGTGCACTCGACGCTACGCCGGTCCGCTTCCGGACACCAGAGCGGGCGGGAACCGCCCGGTCATGCGAAGTTCCACGGTTCAGGCCATGAGAAGAATGAAAGGAGGAGGGAGCCGGCATGCACAAATTTATGGAGCAGGTAGTCTGCCGCCACACATGGCAGGCGTCGGCTGGGAAAACGTCGAGCGCAGAATCGCGACCGTCTGGCAGAACTTCGACGCAGTCCTGCGCGGCGATATCCCAACCGGGGTTGTCACGACAGCAAAGCGGGCGATGAGCGCCGCGGCCGGTTAGCAACCGGACTAGAGTTTCCAGCCGTCCCCTTTTCCGCCGGATGAAACGAGTAAGCACAGGCCGGCTTGCGGCCGGATGTCTTTTGACTCCTTATTCCGGCAGCCACAGCTTGGGAGCGCTCCTCGGTGGTTTTCCAGAGGTTCCGTTGGGCCATCGTCTGCCCAAGGGTTGCATCGGTAGCCGATCCGTCGCTGTTTCAGTTGCGCCCGCCAACCATCAAGCATCGCCTCAAAAGCTCGGTCTTCAGCCCGAAGCAGCTCGAAGAGGTCGATTCGGGGCGACGACGCCGCCGCAAAAATATCAGCTTCCGAACCGGACGGCGTGCGGTGCAAGATGGACCAACGGGGCGCTGGCGCGGGCGCCAGTCCCTCGTTGACCAAATTCACTTGGAAAGCCAAATTCACCCAAATTCACCTGGTGCATCGGGCCGCGGTAGCCACCGGCGGCTACGGCTACCCATTCCTCATTCAGTTGGTCGGCTACTTCCTGTGGAGGGAAGCCGAGAATCACACCCGTCCCTCTCAGCATCCGCCGTGGACCGTGCCATAGCAGCAGCCATCCGCCGCAACGAAGGCGTTGTCATCGAAGCAGCCTTGGCTACAGCATCCGCGAAGGACCTCGAGTTTCCTGCACGTCATGGCTATGGATGACGGACCGACAACGGCCTCAGTCCTGATCCAGCGCACCGGTTCGCGGTCAACGCTTGCGGCCAAATACAAGTACCCGGCTACTGGCTGCGGGACTCGTTAAGTGAGCCGGTCACGGCAAAGTCGACTCTGCCATTCCCGGGCTTGACGTGATCCGCAAATCAGATTGCCTGGTGGTTAGTTGGTCGAGGTCTTTTGGAGGTGTTCACCGCGAACGAACCAAACTGTCAGATTGAAGTCCAAGACCCTGTCGAAGGTGTGCTCAGAAACCGCGATTTTGACCTTATTCTGACAACACTCGGGAAGCATGCCTGACGTGGTCGGTTTACTGCTCTTACCCCGTGAAGGGGCATCGCGACTCTACGCATCCATGTCCTGCTCCTGGATAGGGGAGTCGGTGCAAACGCTGGTTACTTGATGGCACCTGCCCCAATGCCCTTAACAATGTGCCGCTGCGCCAGCAGGTAAAACACGATGACGGGAACGATGGATATGGCTGTTGCCGCCAGAAGAATTTGTTGTTGGGGTGTTTCCGCCGAATCGAAGCTCGTTAGACCGCGTTGAATGGGCATGAGCGAATTGTCGTCGAAGAGAACGAGGGCCATGAGGTACTCATTCCATGCGGCCAGCCCTTGGATCACTGCCACTGCCGCGAGGCCTGGCTTAGCAAGGGGCAGGATGACACTGGCAAAGATTCTGACGGCAGAGGCGCCGTCGAGAGCGGCAGCCTCCTCGAGGTCTTTGGGTTGGCTGGCAAAGAAGCTGCGCATGATCAGTGTGCCCATCGGAATCCCCGATGTGATGAGGATCAGGACGTAGCCGAGCCGGCTGTTCGTGAGCCCGAGGTCAGTCAACAACCTGTATTGGGCGAGGAACATTGCAGGGGCTGGAATGATCATGACCGCGAGAATGATGAAAGTGAAGATACCCTTTCCCCAGAAATCCAGTCGCGCCAGAGCGTAGCCGGCCATGCTTGATGCCACGAGGATCCCGGCGACTGCCCCGAGGGTGTACGTGATGCTGTTGGTCAGGTACATGCCAAGGTCGCCTTGTACCCAGGCCGTGACATAGTTTCCCCATTTCGGGTTCAGGGGAAGAAGGCTCTTTCCCGCGAGCAGCTCGTCCAAGGATTGAAGGGACCCGGACACCATCCAGAGGAGGGGAAACAGCGCCAGGAGCGCAGCAACGACCAGCAGCCCGTAGAGACCGATGCGATCGGCGCGGATGCGCCGCCGGCGGACGGGCACCTGATCCCCGCTGGGTGCATCGATGGGTATATGATTTCGATGGTCCGCAAGCTCTGTGCTTCTAACGGTCATTTGTAGCTTCCTTCAGATGGTTGGCTGCTTGTCATGCCCTGGACCGCCTTGCCGAGACGGTGAGCTGAACCAGTGACAGCAGAACGAGGGCTCCGCCGAAGACGACTGACATGGCGGCGGCATTGCCGTACTCATGATTTGTGAATGCTTCTGAATAAATTTGGAGCGTGGGCACCATGGTGTGGTAGCCGGGTCCTCCGTTGGTGAGCACTTGAACGGTGCCGAAAACCTGCAGGGCCGCAAGTAGGGTCAGCAGACTGACGATGGTGGTAACGGGAGCGAGCTGGGGCCACGTGATGTAGCGGAACTTCGCCCATGTCCTGGCGCCATCTAGATCAGCAGCTTCGTAAAGTTCCGGGGGGATGTCCTGAAGTCCGGCAAGGAAGAGCAGGAAGCCGAAGCCCCAGTGGAACCAGATGAACACCGCAATGACGGAGGGCAAAGCCATGGCCGGGTCGCCTAGCCAGTTTTGCTGCAGTGTACCAAGCCCTGCGATGTCGAGCAGGCGGTTCAGGGTCCCGGATTGAGGTGAGAACAGGGATGTGAAGATGAGGCCGACAACAACAACGGAGAGGACACCGGGAAGGTAGAACACTGTCCGGAAGAATGTTTTCCCCCGGATCACGTTGTTGACTGCCACAGCCATGGTGATTGCTACGCCGTTGCCGACGAAGAACCCCACCACGGCGAAGGCGGCGACGTTCTGCATCGAAGCCCAGAATGCCTCGTTCTTAAACACCGACTCGTAATTCGCCCACCCGACAAAAGGGGTGTCCGGGCTGACGCCGTCCCAGCTTTGGAAGCTAAGGAGGATGGCCTGGGCGAAAGGGGTGATGGTGAACGTGGCGATCAGGACGATGGCGGGGGAGAGGAAAAACAGGCCGAGCAACGTCCTGCGGATATCCGCCCGGCCTTGCGGCGCCCGGAAGGAGCGCCGCAAGGCAGATGGTGCAAGTTGAGCTGGCATTAGCTCTTGTCCTGCGCACGCTGCAGGTCATCCAGGACCTGGTCGACTGTAAGCTCGCCCAGGACCAGTCCCTGCGCGTCCCGGACGATAGCGGTGTTGACGTTGGTCTTGAACGTATTGGGCAGGACCTGCATGTCCTTGACTGCTGTTCCAAACCCTGCAAGCTGCGGAGAAAGAGTCCCGTTGGCCAGAAGTGCGGGGTTTGTTGGCATAATACGGCCGACCTCGGCGAAGACCTTCTGCTGTGCAGGCTCAGTAAGCCACTTGACGAACTCAAGCGCTTCTTTGGGATGCTTGCCCTTGGGGTTAACCACTGCTCCCTTTCCTGGGAGCCCTGGGGATCGGGGTGCAAGCTTGCCGTTGGCAGCTGGCGGAAGAGTCAGGGAGATGAAGCTGTTGTAGTCGGGCGCGGTTTTGAATCCGACCGAGACGCCGGGGGATGCGTCGAAGACGGCTCCCACTTCATGCTTGCTGAAGAATGACGATTCGACGGTTGGGTTGTCGTTCTGACCGCCCGTCAGGGAGCCGTTGGCGATAACACCGGCCTTTTTCATGTCCACGAGCAGTTGGAAGGCCTTGCGCCAGCCATCTGACTTCCAACTGGCTTTGCCGTCGTAGGTCGCTGAAATTTCCTCGTCCGTCAGCCAGTTCGAGGCGAAACCCTGAATGAGCTGGGGTGTCAGCGAGGCTGCGACGGCGAAGGTTCCCTGTCCGTTTTTGTTTCCGGCGGCGAGCTTTGAGATGAGGTCGTCGGACGTCTTTGGAGGAGCCGCAGGATCGATGCCGGTGGCTGCCGGGTCCACGAGGAGGCCGTATGTCTGGGTTTCCCAGTGCGCGGTGTAGATTCCGGCGGGAACGCCCAGGTTGTTCCCCTCGGCAAACGTCGACATCTTGATGACTGCGGGGCTGAAGTTCTTTCCCCAGTCGCCTTTCAACTCGGGTTCAAGGTTCATCGCCCAGCCGGCCTTGTAGAAGGGGGCCATATCCGCTGCGTTGAATGAGGAGTAGATGTCGGGCATCGACTTGGACTGCGCCTTGGCCTGCAGCTTGGGCAGGTAATCTGTTGGGCCGGGCGAATCGATGGTGATTTTGATGCCTTTTTCCTTGGAGTACTGCTCGGCCAGCTGGTTCAGGGCGGCTTCCTGTCCTCGTGACTGGTTCAGGAACGTCAATTCGACCGGGCCAGAGTTGTCTCCGGAACCGCCTGCGGATCCGCTGCCGGCTGAGCAGCCTTGGAGCAGTAGGGAAGCCGCGACGGCCAGGGTTCCGACGGTAACGGTCCGGCGCCGGACTGGGCCGGGAGTTGCTGAGGTAATGCTGCTTTTACGCATATGTTCTCACCTTTGAAAATTGACGTATGGGTGTTGATGGTCGGGATGCTGGGATTTCGGCTGGATGGCTGTGAAGCCGAGTAACCGGCGGCGCCGGCCCTCCTGAGTGCCGGGCTGGGGTGGCTGTGCTGCTCATGTCGGTTCCCCAGTTCTTCCTGCGTTAAGTAGGGGTGCCTCCTGTGCAGCGGGGGCGGCTGTTTCCTGCTCGATGATGGCGACGCCCTGGGGTTCGAGGACCATGTCGGCTGCCGTTCGTCCGCTCAGCATGTCTTTGCCCTGGGCAGTCAGGGTGACCGGCGCGGTGCTGTGGTTGATGACGAAGGTCAGTTCGCCGCGGCGGACCGTCTCAACCCACCCGGTATCGCCGGTTGCCCCGATGACGGGTTCGCCGGTGATGCCGGCCTCGGCCAGGAGGGTATCCACCAGGTGTGCGAGTGCATCTGGTTCGAAGCGGGTGGCGAGGTACCAGGCTGCGCCGTTCCCTGTTGCCCGACGCGTGAGTGCGGGCATCCCTTCAAGGGGCCCGTGTGCAAAGCGGGCTTTGACTTCTGCGTCGTGGATGCGAATGGCTTCTGTCCACTCCAGTCCGGTAGCACGGCCGTCAGGGAGCACGTCGCCGCTCACTTCAACTGTTGGGCGAATGGTCGTCTCCGGCCTGACGGGCACATTTCCGGGCCTTTGCCAGGCACCTGCAAGTGGGGCGAATTCCTCGATCCATATCCCGAGGGTTTGCTGCAGCTTGCCCAGGTAGCCGTTGAGGCGGGCGTGCAGGGACTGATCGAGGATGGCTGATTGGGCTGTGACGAGCACTGTCGATCCGGACCGGGCCGCCGCGTCCAGGGCCTCGAGCTGGGCGTCCGTTGCCACGAGCAGGTTGGGGACGACGACCAGAGGGTATCCGGTGAGGTCTTCGTCGCCGTGGACGAAGTCGACGACGACGCCTGCCCGGGTCAGGGCGGCGTGCCACGGCGCAATCAGGGCGAGGTAGGCGGATTGCACCGGTTGCCCGCGTTGTTCGATGGCCCACCAGCTGTCCCAGTCCAAGACGATAGCGGCTTGAGCCGGGACCTGTTGGCCCATGACCTTGCCCAGCTGGTTCAACTCGTGTCCGAGTTGTTCGACTTCGCGCCACACACGGGTGTCGGTGCCGGAGTGGGGCAGCATGGCCGAATGGAACTTCTCCGCGCCGGCTGCGGACTGACGCCACTGAAAGAAGAGGATACCGTCGGCGCCGCGGGCCAGGGCCTGATAGGACAGTGCGCGCATCTGGCCTGGTGCCTTGATTGCGTTTTCGGGCCGGGTGATGACTGCGCCTGTGGCTTGCTCCATCAGGATCCAGGGCCTGCCCTGGCCCAAGGAGCGCATGAGGTCACGGGCCATGGCCGCGGTGATCGGCGCGTCGGGATCTGCGGGGTCGGGGTACAGGTCATCCGAGATGACATCGAGGTGTTGAGCCCACTGCCAGTAATCTGCACCACGGAAGAGGCCCATGAAGTTCGTTGTCACGGGTACCTCGGGCGTCACTTCGCGCAGGATGGCTTTCTCGGCCAGGAAGCATGCAAGCAGTTCGTCGGAACTGAACCGGTCAAAGTCCAGCAGCTGGGTAGGGTTTGGGTGCGCCGGCGAGGTCCGTGGTGGCAGGATCTCGGCGAAGGACCCGTAGCGCTGGGACCAGAAGGCGGTGCCCCACGCCTGGTTGAGTCCGTCGATGTCGCCGTATTTGTGCTGGAGCCATCGTCGGAATGCTGCGGCGGACGTGTCGCAGTAGCAGCGGGCGATGTGGCAGCCGTATTCGTTATTGATATGCCATAGGGCCAGGGCTGGATGGTTGCCGTACCGTTCGGCCAGCATCCGAACGAGTCGGCCTGCGGCGGAACGGTAGGCGGGGGAGCTTGGACAATATGTTTGGCGTGAGCCGGGGGACAACTGGATGCCGTCGGCCGTTACCGGAAGAGATTCTGGATAGGCCAGGGAAAACCAGGGTGGAGGTGATGCAGTGGCGGTGGCAAGATCGACCTTCACGCCCCGTTCGTGCAGTCCGTCGAGGACCCGGTCGAGCCATTCGAAATCGTACTGGTTTTCCTGGAGTTCCAGCATTGCCCAGGAAAAGACTCCTACAGTTGCAAGGTTGACTCCGGCGCGGGTCATGAGGCGCACGTCCTCACGCCATATTTCCTCCGGCCACTGCTCCGGGTTGTAGTCACCGCCGTACCACGGGGTGGTGGAGAATGCGGAACGCATGGTTGCCCTTCTGATAACTGGATTGATAGGCCGGGTATGCCGGGGGTCAGACAAATGTGGTGGCGCCGCTGAAGCGGGGCAGGGTGGTGAAGCCCTCCGCGGCCATGCTCCAGCCTGGCGGGAGTACGGCGCCACGGTCGATGGCAGCGGCGATATGTGCGACAGCCGCGAGCAGACCACCATTGGCCGGCAGGTAAAGCGTGAGGAAGCCCGGAATCTGTGGATTGTGGCCGTTGCTGAGGAATTGGTTTTTTGGCGACGGAAGGAGTAGGGCCCCAAGTGCCTTTTCGATGTCGCCCAGCCGTGATGCCGTCATGGACATGACGGGGTAGTCCCATCCCCAGCTGGTTTGCAGATCCCAGTTATGCCACACGGAGTCCAGGGTTGCGCCCATGACCTGCGCATCGATGATGTCGGTATCGGGCAACCATCCCAGCGCCATGAGCATGGATGGATGGTCCTTCCGGAGAAGGTAGGGCATCGTGGCCAGGGCGGCGTAGGTTCCGTCGGGCATCAGCTGGGGCCGCTGCATTCCGCGCCCTACCAGGTCCCAGTCCTCGCGGAAAGGCAGGTTCAGGCGCTGACGCCACACATTTGCCGTTTGCAGTGCCCAGCACCAATAGGCTAGCTCGAAGGTGGGGCTGGTGTTGGTTTCCCGGTCGACGAGGTAACTTTCCTGGGCTGGAATAAGGGGTGGCGGAAGAATGAAGCTGCCGTTCCGCTCTTCAACGAAGTCGACAATGAAATCGGCGGTTGCTTCTATCAACGGGTAGTGCTGTTCCAGGAATCCGTCCTGACGTCCTTCGTTGTAGAGCAGCTCGAGCAGGTGAATCAAGTGGGGCTGCTGCCAGACCAGGAATACGCCGATATGGCTGGGCGATTCGCGGGCTGACGGGTCAGTTTGCTTCGGCCATCGGGCGCCCTTGTACCCCTGGCTGCGGGCTGTTTCCCGGGCCGCGGGGAGGGCGCTGTGGTACCAGCCGAGGCTGCGTTCGAGCAGTGCCCCGCGCCCCCACAAGGGAAAATGGGCAGCATGCCACCAGTGCATTTCCAGGTGGAACTTTCCGCACCAGGTGTTGTAGGTCAGCCCTGTTTCTGCGGGCGGTGTTGCGCCGGCACTGTTGACGGCGAGGAGGTACTGGGAGAGAACAACCCGGCGTTCAAGCTCGGCGGCACGGACATCGGTGCTTCCGCTGAAACTTACGGCCGCTCCGCTGAGCCAGTAGTCCTCCCACCATGCGGCGGCGGCAGTGCTTACGGCAGCGAAGGTGCAGGGAGTGTGATCGGCACTGCGTCGGGTTTCGGGACGGAGGGTGACGACAACTTCGAGTTCGTCCTGGTCAGTTACTGCCATCACGCGGGTACCGCCGTCGTGCAGGCTCAACACACCCGTTGTGTCCACTTGGACCGTGTACGTTGTCGACTCCACGGCCCTGCTGGCCAGCCAGGTCCCGGGAGAGCATTTGTCCCAGGTAACGCTGTCGTGCACCGGCATTTCGAAGGGGGCGAGGTCATCACGCTGTGGGTCGAAGACCCAAGACACCGCCAGCCCCTTGCGCAGCAGCTCCGATCGGATTCTCGTTGCGAAGCGGTGGACGGTTGGATCGGCTGCGGTGGTGACTTCGACGGGGACTCCGTCGAGGCGATAACGCGCGTCCACGGTCCCGGACCACAAGTCGAGTTCGGCCCGGGCGCCATCCAACTCCTCTGGATGTCCGACAGCCGGACCTGCAGGCCTCGCGTCGAGCGTCAGGCGGCCCAGATGCATCCTGCGGGGGTTGTAGGCGAACCAGGCGGCGGCTGCCAGTTCGTTGGGAATCGGATCGCCCGCGCGCTGCAGCCCCATGCGGTCGAGGTACGGTACCGGCCCGCGCGGGGTCTGGTGCTCGGTGATGGCCTCCTCCAGCGAGAAGTCACGCCCGCTGCGAGTGGTGTACCAGCCCCAGCTCGATTGGGTGCGCAAGGGGATTTGGAAGTCGTCCGGACTGAACGGGCGTTCCCCTTGTTCGGGCAGGCCCTTGCTGCCGTCGTCGACGACGCGCAGGGGATCCGGCTGGAGGTCATGAAACTCCGGGAAGGTCTGCAGGCCCGAGATGTCGACCGTCACCGCGAGGTCACCGTTGCCGACGCTGAGGGTGTTGACGGGGTGCGGCTGCATGATGACGGGGTTGTGATGGCGCACAATCCGTTTTCTATCGATTCTCACGCCGCTGCTCCTGGAACACCGGTTTCATTTTTCTGCGGCCACCCGGGCCGGCGAAGCACATGGACGTGCTTGGGCATCTTTGCCTCCTCGGCCTGTCGGCCTGAATTCTGAGTCAACTATAATTTCAGTTGAGAGGATAGCGTTAAGCTTTGAAACGAATCAATAGGTTTTTCAAAAGGAGTCGGCATGGCCGAAAAGCGGGGTTCATATGCGAAGTCGGGCAAGCGCCGTGAAGCGCTGAGCTCAGCGGCCCTGAAGCTTGTTCAGGACAAAGGCCACCGGAATGTGACCGTGGGGGAGGTAGCGGAACTGGCCGGCACGAGCGAGCCGACGGTTTTCTACCATTTCCCCACCAAGGAAAGTCTCCTGATATCGGCGTTGAAGCAGTTTGACGACGACAACATCCGCGCCGCAGGCCACGAAGCCGGAGCCATTGCGGACATGGGCCACCGGGCTGAAGTGGGCGTTCGCCGTCCGCACATCCCGCTTCTATATGCGGAGATGGCGGGCGCTGCAGTAGACCACGAGAACCCGGCAAACCCCTACTTTCAAGGTCGTCTGGCCCGCTCCCTGCAGGTGATCGCTACCGATATCCATCGCCTCCAGGGTGAGGGCAAGGTCGACGGTGCGATCGATGCCAATATGGCAGCCCGTGTTCTCCTCGCCTGTTGGGAAGGATTGCAGTTCCAGTGGCAGCACGGCCCGGAGTTCGATATCCGCACCCACCTGGAGTGGACCATCAAAGCGGTTCTTGGCCCCCACGCCCTAACCCCGCCGCAAGAACAGCCTGATCCGTAGCTTCTGAGCAGGTCCAAGAGGCCTGGTTCTCTCCTCTTTGGTTTCTTGAACTGTGGCCGTTGGTCTTGGGCGTCGTTTTGATAGAGGATCCGTTCGCTGGGCTGAGGGCCTGGAGTGCAACTTGGGGGACCGGGCACGGTTCCAAAGTTTGTGAGGATGGAAGCGACGGAGGAGCGGCGAACGAAGTTTGGGATGAGTGTCCGGCGCGGGAGCGCCCTGGTTGCGCGGAGCGCCCGCCCAGCGACGATGGATCGATCAGAACGGCAAACAGCGGTGATTCTCCTGACTCATGGTTGTCCAAGCGCACGGCGGCATGACGATGCCGGTCATCGTGTGGGCCGCTTTTTGGTTGGTCAGGTGGGTTCCCTTCTTATTCCATGAGATGTTCGGAAGGGGAGAAATGAGAGTGCGTGATCCGCACGCCGCCGGCCCTTGGCTTGCCCCGTTCGAACGCGCCTCCGTTGAAGCTGTCAACAGGAATGAAGGCAAAAAAAGCGTGTGTACGCTGTACACACATTTTGTACCAGACTGGTTCGTACATCGGGCGGACTGGCCCGGATTGCGTATGTTTTCTGGAGTTCCCTGTATTTGCAAGGGCTGAAATCTGGTTCGAGTCCCACCTCGGGCACACGTTTTCCCTCAGGCTGGGGGCGGTTTTTGGGCCTCTAGCCATGTGGACACTGTCCACACCCTTGCCAGCGTGTTGCCGACGGTGTGTCAGTCGCAGGAATGTTCAGTTGTGGTGGCCGTTGAGGGGCCGGCGCTTCCTTCCTGGTTGGGCGAGGGTTTCGCTACTCACTCATTCATGGACTGGTGCCGCCGGAGCGGCATGACCACGGTCGCGGGGGGGGGGGGGCTGGGTGGTGCGCTGCTGGTTGTGGGTTTGCGCGCTCATACCTGTTCATTGCCGCTTTCATGGGCTCCTGCATGACCCTGACCAAAATTTTCTGGAATCTTTCTTGTGGTTGGTTCCCCTGGCCGGGGGCAAGCTTCCTCTGTCGGATCTTCAGGGTGTGACCGGGTGAGAGCCACATGAACCATCCCGGGATGCTCACAAGTTGTCAATTCGCGTTTTGCGGTGTCTGGTCGGCCAGCCATTGCCGGTAGGTTGCGGCAAGGGCCTCGTCGCGGATGAGCCCTCGCTCAAGGCGGGAAATGACGGAGGGCCATTGGCTGAGATGGCTGGCGGCGGCGTTGATGGTGAATCCGAGTTTGGTGCGTTGCTGGGGCAGGTCGGCGTTGCTTGGCGCCGGTTGGGGATTGGTGATCTGGCGGTAGATTTCCCCGGTCACAGCGTTTGAGGCACTCCGTCCGGGCGGTTTTTGCGGGCAGGCCAAATGGGAATTCGAATCAGCCGCCAATCGCGAGCTTCCCGAGGGCGGCTGTGACTGTTAACTTCGTTTGGCGGCTAAATCGTAGTTTCGAATGGCGGCTGGGCTCCGCCACTCGGGTTATGCCCTGGTCCTGAAATGCGTCACCCGTTCTATACTCTGCCCATGCCTGACATGGAGCGGTGGACAAACGGTCGCCTGTTGTCCACCACGGCGCGACTGGTGGAACATGCCTGGAATGAGCAGCTAAGGGGCCTCGGCCTGACCCACGCCGGTGTTATTGCTCTGGACGTCCTGGCAGTCCAGGGACCTATGACTCAGGCGATGCTCGCCGAGATCGTGAGTGTGCAGTCCCAGACCATCGGCAAGACGCTGATGCGGCCGGAGGCCCACGGCCATGTCCGTCGACAGCGCAACCCGTCCAACCGTAGGAGCAGTGTCGTGTCCATGACGGATTCCGGCGCGGCGGCGAGGGAAAGCGCCCGCGAACTGGAACAGTCCGTGTTGGCGAGCGTGGCTGTGGACACTGAGAGCCTGCGCAAGGAGCTCAAGACCATCGTGCGCGGACTTGGGGCGCGGGACGCGACCAGCCGGAAGATCATGGTGGCGGATTCGGGGGTCGGTATCGTCTAGCATGTCCATCTCCACAGGCTTTCCGTGGACCCTCCGACCTTATTCGGAGCGTGGCCAGCGTCGATGTAGCTGACCTTCCCCGAGGCGGTGTTGGCCCTTCAGGACGTGCACGAGCAGGTCACGGATATCGGGGTCGTCCTCGATAACGACGGCGCGGCGGGCACGAGGGCTGGAAGGCATTAGACCAATTAACTCCGCACGGGCACCCTTTGTCACATTAGGCGCAATATTTCGACGGGGCACTGTGCTTCGACAGGGAAGAACGCTTCTTGGCGCGCTGGCTGCGCCGCCGGCGGGCCGAGCGGCCGCAGAACCCTCGATTCGGCCTACGCCCGGGCGCTGCAGGACCTGCTGGGCTGGAAACGCCCCGCCTGAGGGTCTAGAGGCCAGACGGCAGCAGCGCCTGGCGCAGCGCGAAATATATCTCAACTGGGGCAACGACCAGCCACGAAGGAAGAAAGCCGAAACGGAGCTGGGCCGCTACCTATCGCCTGCATGCCCGCCACGGGCGGTATCCGCAGCGCATCCAGGAGCTTGACGAAAGAATCCCTGTGTGGAGGCAGCCGCCCGTTTGGGTCCCAAGGCGTAGGGTTCCCGGAGGTGGCAGGCCGCGGCCAGCGTGCTAGGGCCCTGATCATCTCCGCCTTCGGGAGGCTTGCGGTGCTAGGGCGCCGATCCGAAGAGGACGGCGGCGACGTCTTGGCGGAGGTGGTACTCGCGCGCCTCGATCGGCCAGAGGTGTCCCTTGACGACGTAATAGCCGCGGCCTTCACCGGGCCCTCCGGCAGCACGGTCGATCGCTGCCAGCAGGTCGCTGTCCAGGACCTGCCCCGGACCGCCGGACTTCAGCCGGGACACCTCGTCGGGGGCCAGCCCATCGATCAAGGCCGGAATATTAACCATGGGAATCTCACTCCTTGCGGCACATTTGCTTAACACCAACAACCACCCCAGCAAGGTGCGGTACGGACAATCATGAATACGCATCACGAGTCCTCAACACCCTGAAGGTGGGGGATATAGTTGTCGGCATGGAGCACGGCGGCGGCGGACGTCACACGGCGACAGGCGCCGGCGTCAGCGATGCACAACGCCGGCCCTCGCGGCCGCCGAGACCCCGGCCGACTATGAACACACCGTCGATGAGATCCGCCACGGCCACCTGACGAAAGCCTTGGACGAAGCCGTCACCGCCGGGCGGCGCTCCAGGGAAGAAGCCGACCACATCCTGCAGCGGCTCGACTCCGGCGAGGACGCCCATGCCCTGCGCCGCGAACTGCGCAGGACCGGAATCCTGACCCTTGGCCGCGCACCAAGACCACCCGGGAAAGCCACCCGACGGCTGACCCGTTCCGCATCTACAGGCGTACATCGACGGTGAAGTCGTCGACGCTTCGGCCACACCAGTCAGCGGCGGCCGCCTTCACAGCGTCCGGAATGTCCGCGCGCGGAAAGCAGGGCATCGTTTCCCCATGGTCCAGGATGCATACAGCCGTCCCACCAATGTCAGTGGACACGCTTCTCTCAGCCAGGAACGACACCCCGCTCATGGCAGATGCCGCCGAGGTAGTGGCCACGGTCAAGGAAAACCAAACCCCGCCGAACACGTCGTGGACCACCTGCAGGAATCCCGCGGGACCGAAGCCCAGCTCAGCCTCGCCCAAGAACGCGCCGAACGCAGCGCCGAGCTCGCCCGCAAGGTTCGTGAAAACCGGGCCAACCCCGGACACGGCGAGCCGGAACAGCAGCCGGAGGCGGTCAAGGAAGCCCTCGACGGGATCGCGGAATGGGCCGGAGCGAGGAAGCGATCAACGCAGCCGCGCCGCAGCCGGGCAGCTTCGCCGAACGTCTCACCGCGTCCAGTGCGGCAGCGGCCAAAGAAGATCCTTCTGCGGTCGAACGGCTCCGCCGGCAGCGCGCCGAGCAGGCCAAGGCTGAGGAAGCCTCCAACGTGAACTACGCGACCGGCCAGACAGCTCCGAACCTAGTCGTGGTGCCGGTCGGCGCCGAAGGCAAAGTGACAATCTCGAATACCTCCTCGGGGACCGCCCAAGTGATCGCAGATGTGTCGGGCTATTTCCTCCCCGGCACAGCAGTTGATCCAGGGACGTTCGCGGGGTTGACTCCGACGCGGTTCCTGGACACGAGGGCATGGTCGGGGCCGGTGGCTGCAGGCGGCTCAGTGTCGTTCCAGGTTGCAGGCGTGAACGGCGTGCCCGCGAATGCGTCCGCGGTGGTGGTGAACCTGACCGTGACTGAAACCAAATCATACGGGTTCCTGACGGCGTTCGCGTCAGGCGCGGTCAGGCCCAACGCCTCCATTGTGAACTACGTGGCTGGGCAGACTGTGCCGAATCTCGCGGTCGTACCGCTTGGGGTTGATGGCAAAGTGCGGATCGCCAACACCTCCAGCGGAACTGCCCAGATCATCGCGGACGTCTCCGGATACATTCTCAGATGACTTCCGGAGCGGATCCGCTGTAAGGGGTAGGATCCGCTCCGGAGGCCACGATTTTGAAGAGAGTGCTGGGGGCCACTGTGTGTCGCCCCCCACGGTCCTGATCCTCCTTGGTGAAAACGCAGTTAGCGGAAGTACCCTGCTACGTCTGCGATTACCTGGACGCTTCCGGCTGAAGTGTTCCGCAGATTGACTCTGCCGTCTGGGCCAATCGGGGCTATCACCAAGTTGGGGACTGTCTGCGCGGGACCGTAATTGACATTCGAGGACCCCGGGGTAGGTGACCCGCTGGCATAGGCGGTAATGAAGCCCGCAGACTTCGGCTCAGTTACGGTCAAATTGAACACAACTGCGGATGCGCCTGCCGGGATGCCATTCACCCCCGCGACCTGGAACGACGTGGTACCGCCAGCGGCGAGGGCAGACGAATTCCGTGTATCGAGGAAACGCTTCGGCGCCAGGCTCTGGAAGGATCCGGTGTCCGTTGTTGCGCCGCCGATGAAATACCCCGACACGTCAGCGATGAGCTGGACGCTTCCCGAGGAGGAGTTCTTCAGTGAGACTTTCCCGTCCGCCCCAATGGGTGCAACGACGAGGTTGGGAACGGTCTGGGCCGGTCCGTAGTTTACGTTTGAGGCGCCAGGAACGGTTCCGCCACTGGCGTATGCAGTAATGAAGCCAGCCGCCTTCGGTTCGGTAACGGTCAGGTTGAACACTACCGCTGAGGCATTGGCCGGAATCCCGTTGACCCCCGCGACTTGGAACGTTGAAGTGCCGCCGGGCGCTACGGCGCCGCTGGTGCGGGTGTCATGGAACCTCTTGGGCGCGATGCTTTGGAAAGCTCCTGGCGCGGCGGAAGCACCCGAATTGAAGTAACCCGAAACGTCTGCGATGAGCTGGACACTGCCCGATGAGGTGTTCTTGAGTGAGACCTTCCCGTCCGCTCCAATAGGTGCAACCACGAGGTTGGGGACAGTCTGGCCTGGCCCATAGTTCACGTTGGATGAACCGGGAACGGCCTGGCCGCTCGCGTAGGCCGTGATGAACCCGGCGGAAGAAGGCTCAGTCACGGTGAGGTTGAACACCACCGCCGAAGCGTTGGCCGGGATGCCATTCACGCCAGCAACCTGGAAGGATACAGTCCCTCCGGGAGCCACCGCCTTGCTCAGCCTCGTATCGAGGAACCTGCTCGGGGGAATCGGCTTGAACTTGCCGGCAAGCGTGTCGCCACCCGCAGCCGCCTGGTAGGAGATGACGCCCACGTTGGTGTCCGGGCTGGCCATGGTGGACACCAGCGTGGCCTCGTCCTCGTTCGGTGTGTTCCCGACATACAGTCCATTGACTTCCTTGGGCGTGATCCCGTGATGAGCAACTACAAGGTATTCGCCCTTCGAGAGGCCCGTAATCTTGAACTTCCCGTCGTTGTCCGTCATCGCTCTGCGGTCCACGAGCTTGCCGTCCTTGGTGTAGGCCTCCACCTTGTAGTCAGTGGCAGGCTGCCCTGATTCAAGAACCACAGAGCCGGATATTGACCGTCCCACAGACAGTTCGTCGTTGACGTTGGACAGTCTCTGACCTGTGCTAAGGGTTACAGTCTGTCCGGCCGCGAGGCCTGAAGTCTCTGGCACACCCTTGTAGTACTGAGCCCCCATGGTTGTGGTTTCGTAGCCCCTGTTGAAGGCCAGGCGGTACGTTCCGGCGTTCAGCATGCCAATGTAGTAGTGGCTCGGCTGGCCCCCGTTGGGATAGGCAGTTCCCCAACCCGCCACGCGACCCGTGGCGTCGAAGGCCGTGACGCTGGTCTCCGTATCCACATTTGACAGGTATCCGGAGATCTCGGCTTCGGGCTGTAGGGTGATGTCAATTCCCACAGCATCCTGGCCGAGGGATAGGGACAGGGTCTCTGCCGTCTGGAAGGTCTCTCCAGAGGAGTACCACCTCTCGGGGCAGGTGTCGGTGAAATCGTAGAAGCCGACTCTATACGAGCCGGCAGGCAGTTCGGTGACCCTATAGTTTCCGTCGGCATCGACGTGCGCAGAGGCGACCTCAGAGACTGTGCCGTTGTTGATGACGTGGTTGACGCCTGTGCTGCTTGCTTTGAAGACGTAAGCCTGTGTGTAGTGTGAAAAATGCCCCTCCGGCACCGACACATGACCGCTGATGGTGGCGCCCCGAAGGAGGTGGGCTCCGATGCCGGCTACGGTCTGGCTTGCCTGCAATGTGACAGGGTTGGACGTTTCCCAGTCTGGCTTGTTGTCCCACCACTGTTTGACGGCGCCGCCGCCGGAGAACCCCACGGTGGTCGGCTCCGGGTAGAGGCCTGTCATCCGGTAAGTGCCGTCGAGTCCGAGACTTGTTACCTCCTCCACGCAGCCCGCGCACGAGTTGGGGCCGTTGAAGGAGACCCGCACTTTCGTCAGGTCGACGCCCGGCTCTGCCGTAACTTTTCCGGTCATCACCGCTCCGGCGACTGTTGTGATGTCTACCGCAGCTCGGGCCTCGCCGGCGGCCACGGTGACGTCATCCGCCGAGCCTTCGTCGTAATTAAACGTTCCGAACCAGCGGTTTGTGGCCCCGGATTCTCCAGCCTTGAACTTAACCCGGTAGGTGTCCGGTACCAAGTCTGGAATCCTGTACGTCCCGTTTGCAGCCGGAACCACCGACGTGACCAGGCCTAGGCTTGAGCCTTCCCCGCCAGCCGTGAAGCTGTACAGTTCCACAGTGGCCTTGGTGACGTCGGTTCCCGCCGGCGTCGTGATCTTGCCTGCGATGCTGGCCGTCCCTGTGTCCGCCGCGGAAGGACTGATCCCGGCAACGATGACGAGTACGGCGGTGGCGGCGGCGAGCAACGCTCGCCTAATACTGGTGCCGAGCACCAAAGAAATATCCCCCATGACTTGCTCCTAATTGACATTAGTTTTCTTGAAATGCGGCTGTTCGCTGAGCAGCCTCATTGGCACTGTCCACCAGGAACAGATGAGGGCCCGGGCTCCACGTTTGGTGAGAGCCCGGGCCTGTCGCTGGTGGATTTACTGAACTATTTGAGGGTGTAGCCGGAGACATCGGCGATGATTTGGGTGGTGGATCCGGATCCTGATTCGGTGTTGGCAATGGTGACCTTGCCGTCAGGTCCGATGGGCAGGTAGGCCAGGTTCGGTACCGTTTGTCCCCCAGCGTAATTGACGTTGGAGGATTTCGGTTTGGCCGATCCGGAGGCGTACCCGGTGAGGTAGACGAAGGAGTAGGGTTCGGTGACGGTCAGGTTCGCCCAGATGCCTGCGGCGTTGGCTGGGACCCCATTCAGGCCTGCGGAGTTACTGGCAGGAAGCGCGGTAAAAGAATACGAACTGTCTCCTCCTGGGTTGCCCGAGCGGTCAATGCATTCGCCGTTGGTGCAGCCGCGCAGTGATACTCGGACTTTGGTGACATCCTCACCTGCCGGTACTGTGATCTTGCCGCTAATTGATGCGGTATTTGCTGCAGCGGCCGGGCCGGCTCCGAGCGGGACTAAAAGAGCAGCGAGTAATACAGAAATTATGGGCACAAGATGCAGCGCCCGTGGTCTAAGAACTCTCATGAGTTTGTTGAACCTCCGGTCGTTAGGACGCGAAAACGGCAGAAGGCCAGGTGCCCCCCCACCTGGACCAGAGCCTATAGCCCGTGTCGACAACCTTGGCGAAAATGCATAAATATTTCGTGCCACCTACGAGGCGCTCGGACATAAACTGTCGAAGAGCGACATCATCTCCACCCTTGATTCCATGCGCAGGGACAATCTCATGCCGGGATAAGGTTGACGCTGAGGGCGTTTATCCTGAATCATCCTGGGGAACTCGGATCTAATGCGTGGTCAGTCGGTCGTTGCCCGTTCGGTATCCGGAACATGGCTCATCGCGTTTGTGCTTGTTTCTGCGTGCGCATTCTTGCCGGGAGGTCTTTTTCGGTTTGCGTGGGTCAAACTCGTTTTCGCGCTGCTGGCTTGTGGCACCGCCATCTGGGCCAAGGTCAGTGGGCGCTTACCAACAGTGATGCAAGTGCTGCTTCTTACGGGCGGTGCATTCGCTCCGGCATCTTTGCTCGGACCGGATTCCTTTGTTTCGCTAGCAGGGCGTTGGCCTCGTTATGAGAGGATTGTCGCGCTCGCGGCCTATTTGGGGTGCCTGTGGGCTGGGGCGAAGATTCTTACATCCCGAGAGAACAGCCGGACGCTGGTCCAGTGGGCCGTCGCCTCCATAGTTCTTATCATTCCCGCTCTCCTCGAGTTCGTGGGAATGCGTCCCCTCGGCGGCGGACCGTTCGACCGTCCTGGAGGGCTGCTCGGCAATGCCACAGACCAGGGAATTGTCGGTGTTCTGCTTTTCACAATCCTGCTGTTGCCTGTCCCTGCGTCTTCGGAACTTGCTACCTCACTGCAGGCACCATCGCGGCCGCCCTCACCACCGCCGTGTCAGGATCTCGGGCCGCCTACGCCGCAGGACTGGTCGCGCTGATTATCCTGTGTTCGTGATCCTTGTTCCTTGGCTGCCAAATCCGCGCAAGGTCATTATGGCTGGCTCCCTAATAGCGGTCGCCGCTGTTGCCGTACCCCTGATCGTGCCAGCCAGTAGGGCACGGCTTATGACTCTTTCAACTGTTGAGGGACGGTTGCTCTTGTGGTCGGAGAGCTGGGCTCTTTTCCAGGAGCACGCCCTAAGTGGCGTGGGGCCCAGTAGGTTTTGTTGACCTTCTGCCCGCGTACCACGATTCGGTGTGGGCAACTCAAGTAGGCACCGACTTTCCGCCAAATGCGCCCCACATGTGGATTCTGCAGATGGCGACGATGGGGGGATTGCTCATTGCTTTGCCTGTCTTAGCCTGCGTGGCAGCGGTTCTCATCCTTGGGGTCCGTAATCTCAAGAACTCCCAGGATCGCCTGGACCGTGAAAGCAGGCTGTCCTTCTTGGCTGCTGCCTGTGCGTACGGGGTGGCGCTCATGACAGCCTTCACGTCTCCCGGCACGGCCCCACTCGCGTTCTTCCTCATGGGAGGACTCCTCGGCCGCGAACGCCGCCCAGCACAGTCCTCTGGGAGGCAACGAACCACGCGTGCCGCTCAAGGACGCACAGCGCGCAGCCAAGCGATACGCGCGGCCGCCACTGCCACCGTCGTCGTTGCTTTGATTCAAGCAGTTCCCGCAGCGGCCGCGGAATGGCCGATGAAAGCCGGCACAGACCTCGTCGCGAAAGGACGAATCCCTCAGGCCGATCAGCAATTCTCTACCGCCGCTGCAATGAGTCCGTGGACGCAGACACGGCCATGCTTGCTGCGCAGGCGTTTGCTGCAGCCGCAGCCGAAGGAAACGCTCCGGCCGGACAGCGTGCGGTGGCATGGGCACGGAAAGCCCTAGCCATCTACCCCAGCTCAATCGAATTCAAACTGGCCCTCGCGGCCAACGCATCCCCCAAGCGCTCCTGCTACTTGTTGACTCTTCACCGCAACATTTCGGATCTCGGCGCAGGCCAGAAGTTCCCCCATCTTGTGGACGAGTGAACTAGCTTGCCAAAGAGATGCTGAAGCCGTTCTTCTCCTTCGTGACACCCCATAGCACCACAGATCCATCGGCGTTTCGGACAGCGATCGTTCGTTTGGGAATATGTGACGCGTCGCCTTGGAAGGACTTCTGGTGCCGACCGTTAATGCTGCCCTCTATCCCTATGGGTGTTTGCAAGCGCGCCGGAATCCTTGGCCGCGGGCCGAGCACCTGGTTGGCTGGGTTTCCAGTTGGAACTTCCATGGCAGGTTCCGTTCCTGGGTTCAGGCGCCGAGTGCGGGGGCGTGCCTGTGTCCAATGTCGAGATCGCCCAGTGCTTCCCGCACCACGAAGCCGCCGACGAGGGCCCACGCCAGCGCGGCTGGCACGGCGACGAGGACGGCGGCGGTCTCCGTGTTGAAGAAGGGGAGGACGGCGCTTGCCACGATTGCCGCGATCCCTACCCACCTCGGCACGACCCGGGCGACGAGGGTGTGGATGCTGCCGAACACGAGGCCAGCCCACATAGCCAAGAAACCCGTGTATCCGAAGGCCCACCATCCCCACGACTCGTTCGTGGTCCCCGCCATAAAGACGCTGTACGCGGTCAGAGACAGGAGTCCGGCCGCTACCAGACCTGCAGCAGTGAGCGCCATCCAGTAGCGCCGCCCCCTTGCCCTCGCCAGGACCGCCAGTCCGAGGATGCCGATCGCGGCGAGAAGGATCGATGAGAGGGCCAACGCGGCGACCTGCGGCGTGGTCTCCCTGTATCCGCCGCTGCAGTAGTTCCCCACGCACCCTCCGGGGGCGAGGGACTCCATGTACGCCGCCGCGGCGCCGAGCAGCCCGCCGAGGACAGCCGCTGAGCCACCCAAGGCCGCAAGGACCGCAGGCCTCGTGCTCGTGTGCTGGTTGCTGGTACTGGACATTATGACCGCCTCTACCCTTCCCGGTGCTCGGTGAGAATCTCGGACAGGGTGGCGAGGTTGGCGCGCACCTGCCGTGCGTACGCCTTGTTCACGAGCGCATCGGCGATGCGGCCGAACACTCCGCCGAGGCCCGCGCCCGATTCGAGGCGGTATTCCAGCCGGGTCCCACCGGTCTCGGGGGTCATGGTGAAGGTGCCGGTGAAGTCGATCTTCCCCTCCACGGACTTGATGGCCTGCTTCGTGGGGCGCTCGTCCTCGGTCACCTCGACCACCCAGTCAAACGTCCGGCCGAGGATCTTGCTCTTGCCCTTGAACCGTGACCCGACCTGCACGGGACCGTCACCTTGGAGTTCGCTGGTCAGGACAGTGGCGTCATACTCGGGCAGGTGCGTGGGGTCATTGAGGTAGTCGAAGACTTCCTCCGGGGGTACAGGGATGACAATGCTCTCGTCGGTGACGGGCATTTTGCGGTCTCCTTCCTCAGAAGGCTTGCCTCGGCGGGAACTGACCTGCGCGCTCCTGAGTGGTGCTGGCGCGGTGGCGTGCGGTGTCCGGCGCTGGCGGCCGGGCTCGCCGAGGCGGGGTAACTGATGGCGCCCGTACGGGGCAGGATGCGGTGTACCCCCAGCCGGTCTCCGCGCAGCGTAGCGATTCGGATGGACCCGGACGCGCCCCATCGTACGCCCGGCCCGGGGCAGGGACAATGGTCGGGGTGGTGTCCACGGCCGGGGACGCCTTGGTGGCAAAGCTGATGAACTTGGTGGCGAGGGCCGGACCCCACTGCTTGAAGAATGCCCGGCTGCGGCTGGTCGGCGAGGTGGCGGTCAACCCAGTCGTCGGGATATGTCATCAGGGGGTCGAGCGCATCGTTGCCGAGTTACGCTGTGAGAAGTTCCATGCATACCTTCCACCAACAGTGAACGGTTCGCCGTCACCCCGTCGAATTGAGGGTGACATCATTCCGGCTCAGACTGGGCCCGGTACGCAGCTCTTGTCAACGTCCGGTTAAGGGCCGGCAGCCGGGCACTGTCCTAGGGTGGGGCGGGCGGCGTAAGTGCAACGTCGATGGCGGACTCGACGGCATCGCGGCGCTGGTCGGTCGATTGAACAAGAAGCGATTGGATAGCTTGGATCAGCGCCACGAGCCTTGGCGTTTGGATCGTTGAGAGGCGTTTCATCGAAGTGGCAAGCGATTCCGTGACGAGGGCGTCTATGTGGTCTCCGAGGGCGCCCGCACGAGACCCATCGGGAGCCATATAGCTCCCTCCGATCGAGATGTCACCCAGGAGCGCTAGCAGAGGGACGCGGATCCCGTCCGGAACATTGCCGGCCGCGACAGCTGCGATGAAGGGCACCGCATAGGCCGTTGCTTGATATACCGTGCCCTGGTGGCAGATGTTGGAGTAAAGCCCATCATTGATTGCCCTGGATGGATCAGATCGAAGCGCAGCCAACGATCGCGATACGTCGCCTGCGATGGCGAGTGACACGTCCCCATCGACGCCCAGCAAAACGACGCCTCTTCCGTAGCAGTGCTCCAGCCGGCTCCAGTCGACCCGGTCGAGTTCGTCCAAAGCATCGAAGCCTGTGCGGTTCGGCTGATAAGGAGTCTCCACACGTCTGAGAGTACAGCCGGCCACGGCGCCAGATACGCGAAGCGCACAGAAACCGCTGTTTCAGCAGAGGACCGGCTTACGGGCGGGTGAGAAGATACGAGGATGGCTCGCGAAATGTTCCGGTACTTGCCGTGGCCTTTTCCTGGTAATGAGTTCCCGGCTGATCTGGGTGCCGTCGTCATGCTTTCGGTTCTTGAAGGAGGCCATACGGCGCTCCACGTTCTCCACGATCCTGAAGGGGGTTGGGCAATTGCTGATGGCGTAGGGGACCAGAATGCTCCTGGTGCCTGCATCGCAACGCATATCTGGCATGTGGTTGCCGCGGATCCATCTTTGAAGCAGTTGGCGGTAATGCCTCCAGGCACAGAGGCAAACCGCCAAAGCCTCAATGACACCTGGGAGTTCAGGAGTTTCGCCTGGTGAGTCTGAATGGAAGTCGGGCTTGCGCGATGTCTCGGTCCGAAGCCCTAAGCGGTGTTCCTCGCCGACCAGGGCTGTCCCTCGCACATGAAATGGACGCTGACCAACACCACCACGGGCGCCACCCCGGCCAGCGACTACTGCTACAACGGCAACAAGGAAATCGACAACCTGCCCGCCGGCCAGTATGTGCTGGAATGGGCCGGGACCAACAACGCCTCCGGCCCGTATTCCTTCCAGCTCATGCCCGTCACGGTCGATGCCTTCGATGTCACCTTGCCGGTGTCGTTGTCCAACGGGGTTCCGGCGGCCGGTGCGGTGAACCTGGAAACCACCGGCGCCCATGACCAGTACCGCTTCACGGTCCCGGCCGGGGGTCAGTCGGTGTTCCTCGCCGACCAGGGCTGCCCCTCCTACATGAAATGGACGCTTAAAAACACCACCATCGGCGCAGTTCCGGCAACGGGGTACTGCTACAGCGGCAATAGAAAGATCGACAACCTGCCCGCCGGTGCTTATGTGCTGGAATGGAGCGGTACCAACAACGCTCCGGCCCCTACTCGTTCAATTTGAGCTGATGCTATGGAATCTATACGGTTGTTCGCCAAGCCCATCGTGCGTTCCTGGGCAAAGATCGGTGTGCTTCGGGCCTATTTTGAGTCCGAGCTGCCGGAAGCCGCGGCGGTGGAGGCTCTGGAGCGCGTTAGGGCTTCCCTGGAGCTGCCGGCCGCCGGTACGGGGCTAGGCGGTGTAGCCCCGTGCCCTTTGGGAGCCGTCGTTGCGATCCATGGAATAGCCTCCGCGGCTGAAGCACATGGACTTCTTGCCGCACTGGCCTCCGGCCTGGAAGCCCAGGGCATTCACGGCGCCCTTCGGCCTCTTCCCGATGAGCACCCGCTTGTCGGCGCCCCGAATCTGGACATGTCCGGATTCATCGCCGGGGTTTGCCTGCTCGGCGAAACAGACCCAGTTCGTTCTCCCAGACGTACCAGCCCGCCTGAGGTGATGGATGCCGTCGTCGATGCCGCTCTTGAATGGTGTCAGCTGCCGTCGGGCACGCACTACGTCGGCACCGCATGGTCCTACGTGAAATGCACAGCGGAACAGCGCAAGGCACTTCTGGCCACGGGATCGACTCCTATCAATCTGGATTCACTGGCCTGCGTTACGGGGCCGGACGAGATCAGAAGTGTTGAGTTCGGCGATCGCGGCACCGTCTACTTCGGACGTCTGGATCCGGACCGCAGATGGGAACCGGCGGTCGCTGACCTGACAGAACTCCTCGCGTCCCTGGCGGACCAGGCAGAGTTCGGCTGCATTAAACGATCCAGGCTGGGAACTGCCCTCTGGGACGTCTTCCAAAACTACGACTGGCCCGAACGGCCGCACCTCAAGTACGCGAGCGTCGGCCGCTCCCTGATGGACAGCCTTGTTCCGGATGCCTTCGGCGTCCAACTCCTCGGCCCCGGACACCATTTACCCGCACCGTTGGCACCCATTTGGAAGGCAGAACCCGCCAGTGCCGCTTCAACCATCCTTGAGCACACGGACCTCCCGGCCTGGTTTGAAGGGCCTCTTCCGGAGCCTGAGACGCTTGAGGCGGCCCGCAGATCCATCGAACCTTTGCTCATGACAACCGCACAGGCCGAAGCAGTCAGATCAAAGGGCTAATCCCTCCGGCCCAAACCACAATGCCGGGCTCAAGCGCTCCGACATTCGCGAGGGTCTATCTGGGCCGCCCGAACGCATCGGCACCTTGGATGCGGGTGAACTTCCTCGGCGAGGAGAACATGCCTTGGTCGTTCCTGACCCAATGGCCGCAAAACGTAAATGAGACGGCGGAAAGGCTTGGCTACCCCGTTCGGGATCATCAACACAAGCACCGGCGCCAGCCCGGCTTCCGGCTACTGCTACCAAGGCGACAAACAAATAGACAATCTCCCGGCGGGGCAGTACACGCTGGAATCACCGGGATCAATGACACCACTGGCACTTACAGCCTCGAGTTGAGATGAGTCGAAATGGACAAGGTGCTCATTT
>NZ_JAIWYX010000039.1 GCF_020251205.1 Arthrobacter sp. M4 | reverse complement strand
GCCTGTTGTTTGAGAACTCAATAGTGTGCCATGTTTGTTGATACCGATTTTTTGATTGGTTGAAATGGCTGGGCTGTTTCCTGCTTTTGGTGGGTGATGGTCTGGTTTTTTGGCCTGGATTTTTACTTGGTGCAGTCTGGTTTTGTGTTATTTCCATGATTCCTGGTTGTGTCTGTTTGTTTTTTGACGGAGAGTTTGATCCTGGCTCAGGATGAACGCTGGCGGCGTGCTTAACACATGCAAGTCGAACGATGATGCCCAGCTTGCTGGGTGGATTAGTGGCGAACGGGTGAGTAACACGTGAGTAACCTGCCCTTGACTCTGGGATAAGCCTGGGAAACTGGGTCTAATACTGGATATGACCTTTCACCGCATGGTGGGGGGTGGAAAGCTTTTGCGGTTTTGGATGGACTCGCGGCCTATCAGCTTGTTGGTGGGGTGATGGCCTACCAAGGCGACGACGGGTAGCCGGCCTGAGAGGGTGACCGGCCACACTGGGACTGAGACACGGCCCAGACTCCTACGGGAGGCAGCAGTGGGGAATATTGCACAATGGGCGAAAGCCTGATGCAGCGACGCCGCGTGAGGGATGACGGCCTTCGGGTTGTAAACCTCTTTCAGTAGGGAAGAAGCCTTTTGGGGTGACGGTACCTGCAGAAGAAGCGCCGGCTAACTACGTGCCAGCAGCCGCGGTAATACGTAGGGCGCGAGCGTTATCCGGAATTATTGGGCGTAAAGAGCTCGTAGGCGGTTTGTCGCGTCTGCTGTGAAAGACCGGGGCTTAACTCCGGTTCTGCAGTGGGTACGGGCAGGCTAGAGTGCAGTAGGGGAGACTGGAATTCCTGGTGTAGCGGTGAAATGCGCAGATATCAGGAGGAACACCGATGGCGAAGGCAGGTCTCTGGGCTGTAACTGACGCTGAGGAGCGAAAGCATGGGGAGCGAACAGGATTAGATACCCTGGTAGTCCATGCCGTAAACGTTGGGCACTAGGTGTGGGGGGCATTCCACGTTTCCCGCGCCGTAGCTAACGCATTAAGTGCCCCGCCTGGGGAGTACGGCCGCAAGGCTAAAACTCAAAGGAATTGACGGGGGCCCGCACAAGCGGCGGAGCATGCGGATTAATTCGATGCAACGCGAAGAACCTTACCAAGGCTTGACATGGGCCGGATCGCCGCAGAGATGTGGTTTCCCCTTTTGGGGCCGGTTCACAGGTGGTGCATGGTTGTCGTCAGCTCGTGTCGTGAGATGTTGGGTTAAGTCCCGCAACGAGCGCAACCCTCGTTCTATGTTGCCAGCGGTTCGGCCGGGGACTCATAGGAGACTGCCGGGGTCAACTCGGAGGAAGGTGGGGACGACGTCAAATCATCATGCCCCTTATGTCTTGGGCTTCACGCATGCTACAATGGCCGGTACAAAGGGTTGCGATACTGTGAGGTGGAGCTAATCCCAAAAAGCCGGTCTCAGTTCGGATTGGGGTCTGCAACTCGACCCCATGAAGTCGGAGTCGCTAGTAATCGCAGATCAGCAACGCTGCGGTGAATACGTTCCCGGGCCTTGTACACACCGCCCGTCAAGTCACGAAAGTTGGTAACACCCGAAGCCGGTGGCCTAACCCGTTTGGGGGGGAGCCGTCGAAGGTGGGACCGGCGATTGGGACTAAGTCGTAACAAGGTAGCCGTACCGGAAGGTGCGGCTGGATCACCTCCTTTCTAAGGAGCGTCTGCAGCTTTTTCCGTGTCCTGCGTTGTGTGGGGTGTGGGGGTTGTCAGTGTTGCCCGTTGCGCAGGCTTGTGTTCTGCGGCGGGTGCTCATGGGTGGAATATCAACGGATTTGTGCTGGTTGCCTGGTGGCGGCTGTGAGTACGGGACCCTTGGGGTTTTGGGAAAGCGGTTGTTGTTTGGGTGGTTGGTGCTTGTGGCGCACTGTTGGGTCCTGAGGCAACAGGGTCCCTTTTGCTTGTGGTTGTGTCCTTTTGCTGCTGTGTGGTGGCGGGGGTGTGGCCGGGGGTGGGGGGTTGTTGTTTCTGGTTTTTGTCCTGTGCCTTGTCCGGCCGGTCCCTGTTGTGGGGTTGGTGGTGGGGGGTGTGGGGGTTGTTGTTTGAGAACTGCATAGTGGACGCGAGCATCTTGTAAGCAATTTTTTGTTTTGTGTCGTGTGGTCAAGTTTTTAAGGGCGCACGGTGGATGCCTTGGCATCAGGAGCCGATGAAGGACGTGGGAATCTGCGTTAAGCCTGGGGGAGTTGATAACCGAACGGTGATCCCAGGATGTCCGAATGGGGAAACCCCGCCAGACGCCGTGTGTGATCTGGTGACCCGTGCCTGAATTCATAGGGTGCGTGGGGGGAACGCGGGGAAGTGAAACATCTCAGTACCCGCAGGAAGAGAAAACAATAGTGATTCCGTTAGTAGTGGCGAGCGAACGCGGATCAGGCTAAACCGTTTCGTGTGTGATAGCCGGCGGGCGTTGCGCGGGCGGTGTTGTGGGGTGTTGCTGTGCTGTTTCTGCCGGGACAGCGGGGTGTGCGTGCTGGTATAGGTGAACGGTTTTGAAAGGCCGGCCGGAGAGGGTGTTAGTCCCGTAACTGGAATGCTGTGCACGGCCCTAAGTGGCATGCCCGAGTAGCACGGGGCCCGAGAAATCCCGTGTGAATCTGTCAGGACCACCTGATAAGCCTAAATACTTCCTGATGACCGATAGCGGACCAGTACCGTGAGGGAAAGGTGAAAAGTACCCCGGGAGGGGAGTGAAATAGTACCTGAAACCGTGTGCCTACAATCCGTCAGAGCATGGCCTTTGTGTTGTGTGATGGCGTGCCTTTTGAAGAATGAGCCTGCGAGTTAGTGTTGCGTCGCGAGGTTAACCCGTGTGGGGTAGCCGTAGCGAAAGCGAGTCTGAATAGGGCGTTGTGAGTGGCGTGATCTAGACCCGAAGCGGAGTGATCTACCCATGGCCAGGTTGAAGCGACGGTAAGACGTCGTGGAGGACCGAACCCACTTCAGTTGAAAATGGAGGGGATGAGCTGTGGGTAGGGGTGAAAGGCCAATCAAACTCCGTGATAGCTGGTTCTCCCCGAAATGCATTTAGGTGCAGCGTTGCGTGTTTCTTGCCGGAGGTAGAGCTACTGGATGGCCGATGGGCCCTACAAGGTTACTGACGTCAGCCAAACTCCGAATGCCGGTAAGTGAGAGCGCAGCAGTGAGACTGTGGGGGATAAGCTTCATAGTCGAGAGGGAAACAGCCCAGACCACCAACTAAGGCCCCTAAGCGTGTGCTAAGTGGGAAAGGATGTGGAGTTGCCCAGACAACCAGGAGGTTGGCTTAGAAGCAGCCACCCTTGAAAGAGTGCGTAATAGCTCACTGGTCAAGTGATTCCGCGCCGACAATGTAGCGGGGCTCAAGTACACCGCCGAAGTTGTGGCATTCACACATTGCCCCAGCCCTTT
>NZ_JAIWYX010000038.1 GCF_020251205.1 Arthrobacter sp. M4 | reverse complement strand
TAGGACACCGCCGGACAACCATTCAGGTCGAGGGCCCCGCACCAAGGTGCGGGGCCCTCCCACACTTAACACCCACCACCCACCCCAACCCCCGCCGTCGAACCCCCTTCCGATCCCCGCGGGTTTGGCGGCGCCATAGAATCAGGGGTTATGAGCCCACAGCCCGAGCGACAGCCCCGCAAGCCTGCCACCATCTTGGATGTTGCTGCTGCAGCGGGGGTTTCCAGGCAGACGGTGACCCGGGCCATGAACGCAATGCCTGGCATCAAGGCGTCGACCATGGAACGTGTCCTGCAGGCGGCCCATGAACTCGGGTATGCGCCCAGTCGGTTCGCACGTGGCCTGGTGCAAGGTTCTGAAGTGTCCGTGGGCCTGGCGATTCCGGATCTGGAGAACCCTTACTTCCCTGCCTTCGCCTCGAGCGTTGTTGAACACGCCACCGCCCGGGGATGGCATGTTGTGGTTGATGATTTCGGTCACGGCGGCCGTACGGCGATGGATGCAGTAGAGCGGCTCGCTCCTCAGGTTGACGCCATTATTGGCTATGTCGGCGAGGACGCGGACGGTGCCGCCCACCTCATGGGGCGGCGTCCGCTAGTCGCCCTGGACAATGCGGTGCAGCCTGCCTGTGCCTCAATAGATTTTGACTACCACCATGCAGCGGCTGAGGCCATCCATTACCTGCGTGCTTCCGGCCGGCGGCGAATCGTCTATTTGGACGCTTCCGGTCGCGGGGGACTTTCGAATAGGGCCAAGGCATTTCAGGATGTGATGTCCGAAGTTCTCGGCAAGATTGGGTCATCTGTGTCCCGCGAACCCACGGGACACGTTGTTGTTGCACCTAGGGATTCCGCCGCGGTAGCGGCCCATGCCGCGCAAGAGCTGCTGTTGTCGCGTCCCGACACGGATGCCATTGTTGTCTTCAACGACCTTATGGCCGCCGGTGTCCTCAAGGGTTTGACGGCCGCAGGTCTGCGGGTTCCGGCAGACATAGCCGTGGTGGGTATGGATGGGATTCCCCTGGGTGAATTGCTGACGCCTGCCTTGACCACCCTCGCCTTGGACCTCCGGGAGGTGGGCCGCACCGCCGTCGAGGTTTTGGCCGGGTTGCTGGCAGGTGACATTGAATTGGGCGGCCGGGCCGCCCACCGCATCATCCGTCCCACGCTGAGGGTGCGGGAGTCCGCGTAGCTGGCCGTTATGGTCAGGAAGTTGGACGCTTGACCGTACCACCCCCTATTCAGTAACCGCTTGGCTCGCTAAGCTTATAAGCATCTTCGTGAACGTTCACGGAATCCAGAGTACGCCGCTTAGCCCGGGGCAAAGCCTGCCATTTCCGGCCAAACACAACCCGCAAAGGACACCCTCCATGAGTGCACCCACCCGAGAGGCAGTCACTGTGCCGCGTGACCTCACCATCAACACGGTGTATGTCGAGGAGCTCGCCGACCCCGGCCCGTCCCAAGGTACCTTGCCCCCGCGCAGCGTTTTGGATAGTGATGCCCCGCGGTTGCTGCTCAACGGCACCTGGCGATTTCGGCTGTCCGGAAGTGCCCGGACAGCGCCCGACGACGGCTGGCAAGATCCCAGCGTTGACACACCGAGGGAGGGGTTCATTGAACTCGAGGTGCCGTCGAGCTGGACGATGCATGGCCACGGCCAACCGTGGTACACGAATGTCTCCTATCCATTCGCCGTGGAGCCTCCGCATGTTCCGGATGCCAATCCGATCGGGGATTTTCTCTGCGAATTTGAGGCGGGTCTCGAGTTCTTCCCCAGGTCAGTTCTTCGCTTCGACGGGGTCGACTCGACGGCCACGGTTTGGCTCAACGGCAAACGCCTTGGCTTTACCAGGGGAAGCCGGCTGACCCAGGAATTCGACGTCAGTGGCGTGCTGCGCCCCGGCCGGAATGTTCTTGCGGTCCGCGTTGCGCAGTTTTCTGCGGGCAGCTACCTCGAGGACCAGGATATGTGGTGGCAGCCTGGGATCTTTCGTGACGTTATCCTTCAGGCCCGTCCTGAGCATGGCATTGACGAGGTCTTCGTCCATGCGGACTTTGACCACACCACAGGTGGGGGCGTCCTGCGCGTGGAGGCCAGTCGCGGCGGAAAACCCACTGACGCCGTCGTCCGAGTCCCGGAGCTTGGGCTGGAAGTGGCCGCCGGCGCTGAGGTGCGAATTGTCGCCGTCGAACCCTGGACGGCCGAAACGCCCAAGTTGTACTCGGCCACGGTGGAAACACCGGGGGAGACCGTCAGGCTCAGGATCGGCTTCCGAACCATTGCCATCGAAGACGGCCAATTCAAGGTAAACGGCCGTCGGATCCTGCTTAAAGGAGTCAACAGGCATGAGCACGATCCTCGATTGGGTCGCGTAGTGACACCCGAGCGGTTGGAATACGAGCTGCGACTCATGAAACGGCACAACATCAACGCCATTCGAACGTCGCACTACCCGCCTCACCCTTCCTTCCTCGCATTGGCGGACGAGCTAGGCTTCTACGTGGTCCTCGAGTGTGACCTCGAAACGCACGGGTTTGATCACTCCGGCTGGGCAGGAAATCCCAGCGACGAGCCCCTCTGGCGGGAGGCCATGCTTGACCGTATGCGGCGAACCGTGGAACGGGATAAGAACCACGCCAGCATCATCATGTGGTCCCTCGGCAATGAGTCACACACAGGCAAGAATCTCGTAGAAGCGTCGAGGTGGACGAAGGACCGCGACCCGTCCAGGCCGATCCATTATGAGGGCGACTGGAAAAGCCCCTATGTTGACGTCTATTCGCGAATGTACGCCAGCCCGGCCGAAACGGAATTGATCGGCCGAGGCGTGGAAATTGCGTTGGACGATCCCGAATTAGATTCCCGACGCCGCAAAATGCCGTTTGTCCTCTGTGAATACGTACACGCCATGGGAAACGGTCCGGGAGGAATGTCCGACTATCAGCGACTCTTCGAAACGTACCCCCGGCTCATGGGAGGATTCGTCTGGGAATGGCTGGAACATGGCATTATCCGGCAAGCCGCAGATGGCCGTGAGCACTTTGTTTACGGCGGCGACTTCGGCGAGGAAATTCACGATGGAAATTTCGTCACAGACGGCCTGGTGGACGCGAACCTCGTTCCCCGTCCAGGGCTTATGGACTTCAAAAAGGTGATCGAACCATTCGGCATCTACATTTCTGAAGACTGGAATTCCGTCCATGTCACCAACAAATTCGATTTCGCCGGTACTGATGGCATAACGCTTTACTGGACGGTTTCGGTAGGCCACGGCAGTTCGGGCCGGACGGTGGGCAGCGGGAGCTTGGCGCTGCCGCAAATCGCGGCAGGCGCCACTGACGCCGTCGAACTTCCAGCCGAAGTGCGGCGCGTGGGCGCCGCAGCGCAGACGACGACGGTTCTCACCGTCAGCGCCGTTCTGAGCGAACGTACCGCGTGGGCGGAAGCCGGCCACGAACTCGCTTGGGGGGAAGCGGTAAAGCATGTCCCCTCGCTGCCAGCCCCGCCTGCAAGCGCCTTGTTGGGAGTCAGCGACACACAACTCACATTGGGACCTGCCGCCTTCGATCGTGCCACCGGCCAGCTGAACTCCCTCGCAGGCCGCACCGTGGAAGGCTTCCGACTTAACCTTTGGCGTCCCGCGACGGACAACGACAACGGATGGGAACACGATCAGGCAGACCCGCGACCAGTCGCAGACCGTTGGGCCGAGGCTGGCCTGCATCGTATGCATCAGCGCCTGATAGGCCTGCACTCCGAACAAACTCCCCAGGGCGGCACCGCACTCGTGGTTCGTACGCGAATTGCGGCCGCTGACAAGCAGTTTGGAGTCTTTGCAAACTACACCTGGACCAGCGATGGCCAGCGGCTCGCTGTGCGCACCGACGTTGAGCCTGACGGCCAATGGCCAGTCCCCTGGGCCAGGGTGGGGCTGGAGATTGTGCTCGACGGCGAAGCCCGGAACCTTGCGTGGTTCGGAAAAGGTCCGCACCAGTCCTATCCGGACAGCGGCCAGGGAACGCGCACCGGGTGGTTCCGGCTTCCGGTCGACGAGCTTGCCGTGCCGTATGTCCGCCCCCAGGAATCCGGTGCCCGCGGCGGCGTGCATGCAGCAGAGTTGGAGTTCGACGCCGGAACATTGGCCATTCGCACGGACGGCGCCTACGTGACGGCGCGCCCCTACAGCCAGTTGGCGCTTCACGCCGCCACGCATCAGCCCGAACTTTGGGGTGACCGTCGAACCTACCTATACGTCGATGCGGCCATGCATGGCGTCGGGACAGCGGCATGCGGACCGGGTGTGCTGGAACCCTACCGGCTTACTGCCCAAGCGCTGTCCTTCACGATCGTGCTGCAGTAGGGGCAGTGCTTCTTCACTTTCGTCTAGTGGGTCCAGCGATTCATAGGGCTCGCAAGCTCGGCCGCGGCGCTCCTTTCCGAGGGCCGCGGCCCGGCTGAGGCACAATTCGCGGTTGGAAGGAAGACGTCTATCCGGCCATCGCCAACTCGGTCAGTTGCATATCCGAGTCTCGCTCCGGGATTCTCTGCCATGTCATGGGCTTCATACCGGAACGCTTTCGGTTCGTTTCGGCTCTTTGCCCCGATTCTGCTTGTGTTTCCGGGGTTTTTAGAGGTCTTTAGGGTCGATTTGTGTTGGGGGCGGGAGGCGTGTAATGTTTTCTGAGTCGCCGCGAGGGGAACAGAGAGGCAAGGCCTCCTGTTGGACCGGCTGGCGGCCGAAACTTACTCCCTTTCCTTTTCCGGGTGCAGCTGTGTGCCCGGTGCGGTTTGGGGCCTGTTGTTTGAGAACTCAATAGTGTGCCATGTTTGTTGATACCGATTTTTTGATTGGTTGAAATGGCTGGGCTGT
>NZ_JAIWYX010000037.1 GCF_020251205.1 Arthrobacter sp. M4 | reverse complement strand
CGAGGCACTCACCGACATCATCCACACCTCCGCAGGAACCCGGGAGCACCCGGGCGGATCGCCGGCGAACGTCGCCCTCGGCCTCGCGCGGCTGGGTGTCGCGACGTCGTTCCTCACGGCACTCGGCCGGGACCCGCGAGGGCAGGCAATCGCGTCCCGGCTCGAGGCTGCGGGGGTGACCCTGCTGCCGGAATCGTGGTCCCATCCGGCTACCTCAACAGCTGTCGCGGAGATCCAGGACGACGGCGCCGCACGCTACACCTTCGATCTCACCTGGAGCCTGCCGAAGGGTGTCAACCTCCCGGCCGCGGACCACGTGCACATCGGCTCCGTTGCCGCGTTCCTGACCCCCGGCGCCGACCAGGTCGAGGAGATCGTCCGCGGGCTCCGCGGAACAGCAACGGTGAGCTTCGATCCGAACATCCGCCCCGACCTCGTCGGCCAGCCGAGCACCGCCCGGGCGCGCTTCGAACGCCTCGCAGCGCTGGCCGACGTCGTCAAGCTCAGCGACGAGGACGCCGCCTTCCTGTACCCGAACCTCACCCCAGGTGAAGCAGCCCGTTCCATTGCCGCGCACGGCCCGGTTGTGGCAGTAACCGCCGGCGCCAACGGGTCGCTGCTCCTCGCAGGCGGCGACCTCATCGACATCCAGCCCGTCCGCACCACGGTCGCCGACACAGTCGGCGCCGGAGACGGCTACATGTCGGCGCTCCTGTGGGCCCTCCTGGCTTCCCGGCGGCCCCAGCTCGAACCGCTCGGCAACACCAAACTGGCCGCCGCAGGAGCCTTCGCCGCCAAGGCCGCCGCCATCACCGTCTCCCGTCCCGGCGCTGAACCACCCACCCTCGCCGAGCTATCCAGCCCGAATCCGGCGCTTTAGCCCAGAACCCCGCCCTCTCCCCTCCCCCCGATTCAAGACCCAGAGAACAGATTCCATGACTTCCGTCCCCGCGCCCACACGCGACATCTATCGGCCCCGCATTCACTACACGCCCGCCAAGAACTGGATGAACGACCCGAACGGGCTCGTCTTCCACCGCGGCGTCTACCACCTCTTCTACCAGCACAACCCCTACGGCCCTGAGTGGGGCAACATGTCCTGGGGCCACGCGACGTCCACCGATCTGCTCACATGGACCGAGCAGCCCGTCGCCATCCAGTGCGACGACGACGAGGCCATCTTTTCCGGCAGCGCCGTCGTTGACACCCACAACACCTCCGGGCTGGGCAACGGTACGACACCCCCGATGGTCGCCGTGTACACCAGCGCGTACACCGAAACGTCGCAGCGCAACGGCACCCAGGCGCAGTCCCTCGCCTACAGCCTCGACGAGGGCCAAACATGGTCCAAATACGCCGGCAACCCCGTCCTGGACCGTAAATCCGCCAACTTCCGCGACCCGAAGGTCTTCTGGTACGACGGGCCAGCCGGGGCCTATTGGGTCATGGTCGCCGTCGAGGCAACAGAGCACCGCGTGGTCGTGTACAACTCACCGGACCTCCTCTCGTGGGAGCACCTGAGCGACTTCACCGCCGACGGTCCCGCCGAAAGCGTCTGGGAATGCCCCGACCTATTCGAACTCCCGATCGACGAAGACCCCACCCGCACCGCGTGGGTGCTCATCGTAAGCGTCACCCCAGGCGGAGTCGCTGGCGGCTCCGGCACACGGTACTTCATCGGCGACTTCGACGGCGTCAACTTCACCGAAACACCAGCCACCCAAGAAACCGTCGACGGTGCAGCGGGGCTTCGCGGGTCATGGCTCGACTGGGGCCGGGACAACTACGCCGCAGTCTCCTTCAGCGGCCTGGCCGACCGGCGCATCATGATCGGCTGGATGAGCAACTGGCAATACGCCGGCTCAACCCCCACCGGAACCTGGCGGAGCGCGATGACTCTCCCGCGCGAGATCTCCCTCGCCACCGTCGGTGGCCGTACAAGGCTCATCCAGGCACCCATCGCCCCGACACCGACCCTCGTGACGCACCCTACAGATGCGCCCGGCACGGTTCTGCCCGCAGGGCAAACCAGCATCGCCACCCTTCCCTCCGGGGAGGCACTCCGTGTTCAGGTAAACACAATGCAACCCGCCGGAGGCGTATTCGGTCTGAGGTTCCGAACAGGTGACGGAGAACTGACATCCCTCATCGTCGACGCGGCCACACGTGAACTGCGCCTGGACCGCACAGCATCCAGCGTCGCCGTCCACGACCTCTTCCCCTCCATTGAGCGGGCGCCACTCGATCTAATCGACGGTCGGGTCGAGCTTGAAGTCTACGTAGACGCATGCTCAATCGAGGTCTTCGCCCAGGGCGGGCTCGCAACCATAACAGACCTCATCTTCCCCCACGGCGGACAAACGGAAATTGAGTTTTTCGCCGACGCTGATGTGGCGGTAGACCAGCTTGAACTGGCGGTCCTAAGCTGACCCTCCCGGTGAAACCGGGAATCCGCCCGGGCCCAAGGCAGTTCGCAAAACATGCCGGGCCCAAATGACACAGCGCAGAATGCTCTCCGGGTCGCGGCGCAGACAGCACCCGCAAGCATGAAACCGTTCATCCTAGCGTGCGCCCGGCACTGCCGGGCGTTCGAAGAATTCGCAGCCTTGACGCTCCGACATTGCCTCGTGCATCAGCTGACCAGCCAGCACAAGCCGTGTCCACGATGAAACGGTCCCGACGACCGGCCCCGCCACATTGCTCACAAAGGGGAAGCCAGTGGATTTACCCACCGATAGGGAGACTCAGCCACGCGTTGGTATCAAGGATGTCGCCGTATCCTCTGGGGTTTCAACCGCCACCGTATCCCGGGCGCTAAGAGGTCATCCCAAAGTCGCACCAGCCACACGAAGCCGGATCATCGCAATAGCCAAGCACCTGGGATACATACCGTCGGCAGCGGCCGCAGCACTCGCCACAGGACGAAAAGGCAACATCGGAGTCCTTACGCCATCGCTGCGGCACAAACATTTCATTGACGCCTTGGAAGGTGCCTTTGCCGCTCTGGCGCCCACGAACTACGGACTCTGCCTCTTCGTCGCAGACGAGGACGCGTCCTGGCGCGCAGCGCTGAACAACGCCGCCGGACGCATCGATGCCCTGCTCGTCCTCGAACCTGATCTGGCCGCAGAGGTTCCCGCAGGACTGATAACGCGGTCCTTAACACTGCAACCGCGTAAGGTAACCAATCAACTTCCTGCGTTCAGCCGCGAAGACCAGTCAGTCGTCGAAGCACCCGCAGCACGCATCGTCGATCAAGAGGCGAAACATCAGGCGAGCCAGGCCCTGCGACAAATAATTGCCACGATCGAGGAAGCCCTCCACACCCCGGGGCGGCAACGCGACCTACCAAAACAACTCGAGGTGTAGGCACACGATGCCCCATTTCCACGCACCGAGTCCCATCATCGACTCGCGACTGTCGGCCGCCAACTCCCGCTTCACGACTTCCTCCTCGCCGAGTCGACACTCGAACGCGTCTGGGTCCGGCCAGCCCCGCCCCCGGCGAATTCGGTCCTCCGCCCGGAGACACCGAAGGATTTCGACGGGGGCAAGTGCCCGGTCGCCGCGCCATTCGACGACGGCGTGTACTTCGACCCGGAGACCCGCCGGTGTGTAGATCGACGTCACCGCGGGCCCACGCGGAGACAACACGACTTTCTTCCACGACCCCTTCAAGGGGCTCCCTTTCTGAGGCCGCCTTAGGTGTGCAGCATGGCGGATTTCATGACCATACAGGTCAAAATCCGGCATGTCAGGGCTCTCCATTTTCGGCGCCATCCATGCAACGGCCGCGCGTTTCCGGAGGCGCGGCCGCTTTGTCTTGTGGCCACCGTTGTTTCTATGGGGGCGTTGTCAGCTGTCTGAGTACGCAACGCCTGCTCATCAGGATCCTCGCGCTGGGACACCACTTGGACGTGGCGGTTAGCCGGTGGAAACTACTGGCGATTGCCGTCGTCCCGGCTCTCCCATGGGAAGGCTTCAACACGCTTTAGCGCTCTCCGAATGTCTTGTGTGCTTGCGATTCAAGCCCGAGGTCCGCAACATGTCGCAATCCATAAGTGAGCCATCTTCGCCCGAATTCTCGCTGCTTCAGCGACATGACTGGCTCCCTTGAGAGATCCAGAGCCCTCAAAACACGCAAGCGACGCGTCGCCCCGCCCCTCGAACCATCCCTGGATCAGCTCTGCCACGACTTGGGCAATGATGTCCGGAAACATTTCACCCCTCCCACATCGTGCGCCGCCAAGGATCCGCCCAGCACAATTATCTTCAACTGCGCTGCCCCGTGAAGATCAGTTCAGCGCCACTCTGACCTGCCCGGAGCGGACCGACCAAACCCATCCAGCCTCGACCGAATCAGCTTCAGGAGATGCGCGCCCGGGTCTCGCTCACGGACCGGGTTATCTCTCCCAACAGCCACTTCAAACGGCAGCCAGCGGGACGCGGAATTCGGTACGCAGGTGCTGGCCATTCGGTGTGAATCTTTTTACTGTGAGTGCGTGCGCGGGCGCATCGAAGCCGACTATCTGGTGGTCGGCGCTGGGACAGCGGGGATGGTCTTCACCGACCGGATCCTCGCGCATTCGGATGCCACGGTTGCGATCGTCGATCGTCGGCACGCACCCGGCGGACACTGGCAAGACGCATATCCGTTCGTTCGGCTGCACCAGCCCGCGAACCTCTACGGCGTCGAATCCGTGCCATTCGGAGCCAACAGGCGCGACGTCAGCGGCACGAACGCAGGCATGTACGAGCTGGCCGGCCCGAACGAGATCTGCGCGCACTTCGAAGAGGCGATGACGCGGGTCTTCCTGCCGACCGATCGCGTAATCTACCTGCCCGAGTGCGAGTTCGTTGACGAGGGTCGGATCGTCTCCCGCCTAGACGGCCGCACCGTGCCCGTCACCGTGCGCCGCCGCGTGGTGGATGCGAGGTACCTCGAGGGCCACATCCCCGCCACCTCCGCCCCGCCGTTCGCCGTGGCCGAGGGAGTCCGCTGCATCCCCACCGGTGGGCTCGCCCGACTCGCCCACCCGGCCGAACACTTCACGGTGATCGGCGCGGGAAAGACCGCCCTCGACACGTGTGTGTGGCTTCTCGAGCAGGGTGTGGACCCCGCCGACCTCACGTGGATCAAACCGCGCGAGGGATGGTGGCCGAACCGACGCTACCTGCAGCCGCACAACCTCGTCGTCGACCAGTACGTCGCAAACGCCGCACAGATCCAGGCCATGGCCCAAGCGACGACGGTTGACGATCTCTTCGCACGGCTCGACGAACAGGGAATCCTGCTGCGGGTCGATCCCTCCGTGCCACCCACGATGTTCCACGGCGCGATCGTCGGAGAAGCCGAGATCGCCCTCCTCCGGCGAATCGAGGATGTCGTCCGCCTCGGCCACGTGCGTACTGTCGAGCGCGACCGCATCATCCTCGACGACGGTATTATCCCCACGACACCCGACACGCTGCACCTCCACTGCGCGGCGCCGGGGCTCGTCCGGCCGCCACTGCGCCCGATCTTCGAGCCTGGCCGCATCACCCTTCAGCCGATGTTCTGGGGCACCGTCTCGTTCCAGTACGCGATGCTCGGCGTCGTCGAAGCCGAACTCCACGACGACGACCAGAAGAACGAGCTCTGCCGCCCGCTGCACCTCTGGGATCGGAATGTCGACTTCCTCATCGCCTACGCCGCGCTGATGGCGAACGCCCGGGCCCGCGGCCAGCATCCGGCCGTGTCCGCCTGGTCGCGCACGAGCCGGCTGTATCCTTTCGCCGAACTGGAGCGTTACGCCGACGACCCACGCCTCCCCGAGGCCCGCAAGCGCAGCCGAGCCCACGCCGCCGGAGCGCTCTCCAACCTCCCCCGCCTCATCGCCTCGGCGTGACCCGGCCATCCGCGGCCGGCGATCGCTGAGGGGCGGTGAGACTCGTGCTGCAGGCTCGAGACGAGACCGGCGGCTGCAGCTTCGTGCCCGCTGGGGCGGGATCCTTGCGTTGTTGATGTGTGGTTAGCGGGCTTTGTATGCTCGCCGTCACCCAGGAGTTGCCTTTCAGAGCAGAAGAGTCACGGTCTTAAGGGGTAGGCAACTGGGACTCTTCTGCACGGCCCTTGCGGCGAATCTCCGCTCCTGCGAGTTTCACCGCGAAAGG
>NZ_JAIWYX010000036.1 GCF_020251205.1 Arthrobacter sp. M4 | reverse complement strand
TTCTCAAACAACAGGCACACCCGACACCACCCAGACAACCGTCCAGGATCGCTCCGGAGCAACTTTTCAAACTTACCCGCTTGCTTCACCCGAGTCAAATCAGCGTCTCCGGCGCCCACATCCATGCGGTTGCGGGCAGCCTCGCTGAAAGCACCTGGGGAGCTTTGCGGGTATCTACTTTACCACCACCTTTTCGAGATCGCAAAGTCGGGTTGCAAGGCGTTCTCCTCGGCTCCGCTGCACACCCAAGAAGGCCCGTGAACACTCGGTTCACGGGCCCTCTCCAGCTTGCCTGACTCCTAGGCGTCAGTCGCTCGCCGGATCTCGATGCCTATTGAATCCGTGACAGGAACCTCTCCCACCGTTGCCACGGGCTTAAACCATGAGGCTCCCAATGGTGGAAGGGTGACAGTCAGCGTCGCAGGCTGGCCATCCATGGGCGCCACCTCAGCGGTCAAGGCGCCACCGTTCACAACTCCCGATCCGCCATAAACCTCGGCGTCGGTGTTGAGAACTTCTTCCCACTCCCCTGCCGCCGGCACGCCCAGCAGGTAGTTGTTGTGCGGGCCGCCAGAGAAGTTCACGGCACACACCAGCGGGTTGCCGTCCGCTCCCCAGCGGATGAATGACAGGACATTGCGATCGGCGTCGCCGCCATTGATCCACTGGAAACCGCTGGGCTCATTGTCCTTGTCGTGAAGGGCAGGCGTTGAACGGTAGAGCTCGTTGAGTTCCTTGGTGAGCAACTGCAGGCCTTGGTGGGAAGGAATGTCTGCAAGGTACCAGTCCAGTCCATGCTGTTCTGACCACTCAGCTTCCTGGCCGAATTCAGTGCCCATGAAGATCAGCTGCTTGCCCGGGTGGGCCCACTGGAAAGCCAGGAAGGCCCGCAGGTTGGCCAACTGCTGCCAGCGGTCGCCTGGCATCTTGCGAAGCATGGAGCCCTTACCGTGAACGACCTCATCGTGGCTGATTGGGAGGAGGAAGTTCTCCGTGAACGCATAAACCATGGAGAACGTCATGGTGCCGTGGTGCCAGCGCCGGTTCACCGGGTTTTCTGAGATGTACTTCAGGGAATCGTGCATCCAGCCCATGTTCCACTTCAGGCCGAAGCCCAGGCCCCCGGTGTTTGTCGGAGCCGTCACACCCGGGAATGCGGTTGATTCCTCGGCGATGGTCACAACGCCCGGATGCGTTTTGTAGACGGTGGCGTTCATCTCTTGGAGGAAGGAAATCGCCTCGAGGTTCTCGCGTCCGCCGAACCGGTTGGGCCGCCACTGGCCTTCGTCCCGGGAGTAGTCGAGGTAGAGCATGGAAGCAACGGCGTCCACCCGCAGGCCGTCGATGTGGAATTCGTCCAGCCAGTAGAGGGCGTTGGCAACCAGGAAGTTGCGCACTTCTGTCCGACCGAAGTCGAAGATCAGTGTTCCCCAGTCCGGGTGCTCGCCCAGGGTGGGGTCGGAGTGTTCGTATAGCGGGGCACCATCAAATTCGGCCAAAGCCCAGCTGTCTTTGGGGAAGTGTGCCGGCACCCAGTCCAGCAGAACGCCGATTCCGGCCTGGTGGAGCTGGTCCACCAGGTACCTGAATTCGTCGGGGTGCCCGAAGCGCGATGTGGGAGCGTAGTACGAGGTGACCTGGTAGCCCCAGGAACCGCCAAACGGATGCTCGGCTACCGGCATGAACTCCACATGCGTGAAGCCCAGCCACTTGACGTAGTCAACAAGTTCCTTGGCCAGTTCCCGGTAGCCCAGCCCCAAACGCCAAGAGCCGAGGTGTACTTCATAGACGCTCATGGGCGAATTGTGCGGGTCCCGCAGGGCACGGGCAGCCATCCAGTCGGCATCCTTGAATCGATAATGCGACTCGACTACTTTGGACGCCGTCTGCGGCGGAACTTCGGTGCCAAAAGCCAGTGGGTCGGCCTTTTCCACCCAGTGCCCCCAACGGCTCAGCATCTCGAACTTGTAGCAAGCCCCTGCCTCGACGCCCGGGATGAAGATCTCCCAGATGCCCGAGGAACCGAGGGAACGCATGGAGTGGTGGCGGCCGTCCCAGCTGTTGAAGTCGCCTTTCACTCGAACGGCTTGGGCATTGGGTGCCCATACAGCGAAGGAAACGCCGTCCACGTTGCCCAGCGAGGAGCTGTAGCGCTGGACGTGAGCCCCGAGCGCGTCCCAAAGGCGCTCATGCCGCCCCTCGCCGATGAGGTGGAGGTCAAGCTCCCCCAGCGTCGGAAGATAGTGGTATGGATCGTCGACTTGCTTCGGTTCCTGGCCTTTGTAGGTGACTTCAAGGCGGTAGTCCGGGACGTGGCCGTGGGATACAGGTTCGACGACGGCCACCCAAACGCCGTCTGCCTCGTGCGTCATGGGTGTGGTGCCTTTTTCGGTAACCACCGAAACAGATTCGGCAAGGTGCTTGACCGTGCGGACAGTGACGTGGCCGTGATCGTCTAGGTGGGCCCCGAGCACAGAGTGTGGTGCATGATGCATGCCGACGGCCACTCGGCCGAGGGTATCGGCATCCACGGGGAGTGGTGCGTGGGGCCGATCGGTATGCGTTGAGCCAGTCATTTCCTTACCTTCCGCTGCAGCCGCGGCGTTCCCGCCGGGACTGGTGTTTGCGAGGAGAATGCGCGATGCGTCCACCGGAATGGAGAGCCAGTCCGGGCGGTTTCGCAGCTCGTAAACGACCTCATATAAAGCCTTGTCCAGCCACAATGCCACAAACAGCGGCGAGCGGCGGTCAATCGTTCCCGGAGTTACTTCCGCATATCCGGAAAGGAACGCCGAAGCACAATCATCAACCCAGTTATCCGGAACCGAAACGCCGGGTTTCTCCCGCTCTGCCGCTCCGGCGGCGTAGTCAAAGGACCTCAGCATCCCTGCTACGTCGCGAAGCGGAACATCCGGGACATTGCGTTCCTCGATGGGACGCAGCGGCTCCCCTTCAAAGTCAAGGATGGCCCACCGGGCAGGCTGGCCTTCCTGCCCAGGAACCTGCAGAATCTGGCCCAAGTGGAGATCACCGTGGATTCGTTGTAGCGGGCCCGTTTCTGCGTCTTCGAGCCGGGCCAGCAGTGAATCGAGGCGTGCGTCATACGGGCCGACGGCGCTGCCCGCCTCAGCCCATGCCTGCCGGACCCGGCGGACCAAGGCCAGAGCGACGTCGCCGCCCGGCTCCGACTCCGTGGTGGTGCCGAGCGTCTCCCGCAGCCTCAAGTGAACGGTTGCTGTGGCCGCGCCAAGGGCGCGTGCCTCGGAGGTGAAGTCGGTGCCGCTCGCGGCCGCTTCAACGGCCAGGCGCCAAGCGTCCCGGCCGCCGGTGAGGAATTCATGTGCGACGGCGAGGTCAACCTGGACGGGACCGGCCAGCGTTATACCGGCGGCCCTATCGGCATTCCCGCCGTCGCCTATTTCCGCGCTGCCGCCGTCGGGCGTTCGCTTGCCGCCGCCGTTTTGGTGAGAGTTCTCGACGCCGGAGGTTTCGACGTCGGACGCGTCACCTTGGGTGCCGTTCCAGCCAGCGGTGACCCAACCGAGGGTCGCCGGCACTTCGCGCGTACCGGCAGCGGTGAGCGCGGCGCCGACCTCAACCTCTGGATTGCGGCCGGCGGACACTGCCCTGAAGATTTTCACGATGGCGCTGTTGGTGCCGTCGTCGACAATGACGGAACTGTTGGACTGTTCGCCGGACAGGACCTTGATCAGGCCGCCTGTCTGCGGAATCGGCAGGGCCCCTTTCACCGCGTGACCCTGCGCCAATCCATCCAGGGTGGGCGCTTGGGTCCGCATGAGCTCCAGCCATTCGGCAACAAACACGGGGTCGTGGACGGCGTCGTAGATCCAAGTGCCGCCGACCTCGCCCACCAGCGCCGTTTCGGCGCCGGCCAGCGGCGAAGAGCGGAAGCTCAACGGCAACTGGATCAGGTCATTGTGATCGACGCCGTCGGCCGTCGTGTAGCCCAACGCGGCGAGGTGGACCTCCAGGCGGGGCTTCTCAGGGTCGTCGCTGGATGCCGCTGCGGGGCCCAGGGTGAAGGCGACACGCTCGTCGAGGGTGAAGTCTCCGCCCTTGGCGGGGAACCAGCGTTTCGCGGGAAGCCATTCGCGGAGGAGCGTGTACAGGGAGTTCACGTCTACGCTTGTCATGTCACCCCTCTATCGATAACACCGGGATTGCCTGTGTATATGGTGATGATGGGTTGGACCCTGCCGACCTAATGCGGAGCCAGAAAAAGTCGTGGCTGCCGAGCGTCAGGGTTAGGGAACCGTCCTCGCGAATTGCCGGGAAGGGCTGTCCGCCAAAGACATCGCGCAGCCCACGACCTGCGTACTCGGGCACGTCCACTGTGGTCGCCACCGGGTGCTGGGACAGGTTGAAGACACACAAGACCGTCTCCGCGGATTCGCCCTCCGGGTTGCCTTCCGGAAGTTCTCGAAGGTACGCGAGCACGGCATCGTGGTCCGCCGGGACGTTACGGTAGCCGCCCAAGCCGAAAGCCGCGTGGTTCTTCCGCACAGACAGGATCTGGCGGGTCCAGCGAAGCAGGGAGCCCGAGTGGGCCGCCTCCGCCTCGACGTTGGCCATGCCGTAGTTGTAAACCAATGACTGAATGACGGGCAGGTACAGCTTGCCGGGGTCAGCCGTGGAGAAGCCGGCGTTGCGGTCCGGGTTCCACTGCATTGGCGTGCGGACGGCATCGCGGTCTTCCAGCCAGATGTTGTCGCCCATGCCAATCTCGTCCCCGTAGTACAGGAATGGGCTTCCCGGCAACGAGAGCAGCAAGGCATTGATGAGTTCGATTTCCGCCCGGGAGTTATCCAGGAGCGGAGCCAGGCGGCGGCGGATACCGATATTGGCCCGCATGCGAGGGTCCGGGGCATACCAGCCCAGCATGGCCGCGCGTTCATCCTGGGTGACCATTTCCAGGGTCAGTTCGTCGTGGTTACGGAGGAACGTCCCCCACTGGGCCCCCATCGGAATGTCCGGTGTATCGCGGAACGTGTCGATGATCGGAGCGGCCTTTTGGTCCCGTAGGGCGTAGTACAGCCTCGGCATAATCGGGAAGTGAAAGGCCATGTGGCACTCGGGCTGGTCCTCCGTGCCGAAGTACTCCACAACCTCGTGCGGCGGCTGGTTGGCTTCGGCGATGATGATGCGGCCCGGGTAGTTCTCGTCCACCATCTTCCGCAGGTCCCTCAGGAAGGCGTGGGTTGCCGGGAGGTTTTCGCAGTTGGTGCCGTCTTCTTCATACAGGTACGGAATGGCGTCCGCTCGGAATCCATCGATCCCCTGGTCCAGCCAGAAACGAACCACGTCGTAGACGGCCTCCACCACTTTGGGATTTTCGAAATTCAGGTCCGGCTGGTGGCTGAAGAAGCGGTGCCAGAAGAACTGCCGCCGAATGGGATCGAATGTCCAGTTTGATTCTTCGGTATCCACGAAAATGATGCGGGCATCCTCGTATTTCTGGTCCGTGTCGCTCCAGACATAGAAGTCTCCATAGGGCCCATCCGGGTCTTTGCGCGACTCCTGGAACCACGGATGCTGGTCCGAGGTGTGGTTCAGGGGAAGGTCGATAATGACCCGGACGCCCCTCGCATGGGCTTCGGCAACAAGCCGCTTGAAGTCGCTGATTGTGCCAAACTCGTCCAGCACCGAGTTGTAGTCGGCAATGTCGTATCCACCGTCGCGCAACGGTGAATGAAAGAACGGCGGCAGCCACAGGCAATCGACGCCCAGCCACTGCAGGTAGTCGAGCTTGTCGATCAGCCCTTGGAAATCTCCCGAGCCGTCGCCGTTCGCGTCCGCAAACGCCCTCACCAGGACTTCGTAGAAGACCGCTTTTCGGTACCAGTGAGGATCATGCTGGAGGCCGGGGGCGTTCAATTCGAAGGTGCTCTTCGGAGAGAAGAACTGGGTTGGCGTTTGCGGACTGAAACTCACGGGCGCTGCCTCCTAATGCTGAGGATGTGGGCCGGTTCAACATGGGGGTCGAGGCGAACATAGTTGTATTCGCCCCACTCCCAGCTTTCGCCACTGATCAGATCGTCAACCCAGAACCGCCCGTTCGACGTGAAGTCGGCCGGATCCAGGTCCAAGGCGGACAAGTCCAGGGACACCGCGCCTTCGCGCGCCACGTGCGGATCCACGTTGACGACGACGATGATGGTGTCCTTGGTGCCATCAGCCAGCTTCTTGTGCTTCGAATACACAACCGTGTGATCGTCAGTGGCCTTGTGCACGGTCAGGTTCTGGAGGTCGCCGAACGCCGGGTGGGCGCGTCGGATTTCGTTAAGCCGGGTGATGTACGGGGCAAGGGAGCGGCCTGACGCTGCTGCGGCGTCCCAGTCCCTGTCCTTGTATTCGTACTTCTCATTGTCGATGTACTCCTCTGCTCCCGGCCTGGCCACGTGCTCGTAAAGCTCGTACCCCGCATAGACGCCCCATAACGGGCTGGCTGTCGCGGCAAGCGCGGCGCGAATCCTGAATGCAGCCGGTCCGCCGTACTGGAGGTACTCGGTCAGGATGTCGGGCGTGTTCACGAAGAAGTTTGGCCGGAAGTACGCCGGTGACACGTGGCTGACTTCCGTGAAGTACTGTTCCAGCTCAGTCTTGGTGTTGCGCCACGTGAAGTACGTGTAGGACTGCTGGAAGCCAGCCCTGCCGAGTGCGTGCATCATGGCCGGCCGGGTGAAAGCCTCTGCAAGGAACACCACGTCCGGGTGCTTCTTGTTAACCTGACCGATGAGCCATTCCCAGAACCAGACGGGTTTGGTGTGCGGGTTGTCAACGCGGAATACCTTGACGCCGTGGCTTACCCAAAGCAGGACGATCCGCAGGATCTCCTTGGATAGTCCGTTGGGGTCGTTGTCGAAGTTGAGCGGATAAATGTCCTGGTATTTCTTGGGCGGGTTTTCTGCGTAGGCGATGCTGCCGTCCACACGAGTGGTGAACCATTCCGGGTGCGACTCGACCCACGGGTGGTCGGGAGCAGCCTGCAAAGCGAGGTCCAGCGCGACCTCGAGGCCGAGCTCGTTGGCACGCGTCACAAACGCGTCAAAATCCTCAAAGGTGCCAAGGTCCGGGTGGATTGCGTCGTGGCCGCCCTCTGCGGCACCGATGGCCCACGGTGATCCGGGGTCGTTAGGGCCTGCAACCAGCGTGTTGTTCCGGCCCTTGCGGAATTCCCGGCCGATGGGATGGATGGGCGGCATGTAAATGATGTCAAAGCCCATCTCCGCCACCGCGTCGAGCCTCTTGGCCGCTGTGTTGAAGTTTCCTGAGGTCCAGGTTCCAGAGTGCGGATCGAAAACAGCGCCCTCTGACCGGGGAAAGAATTCGTACCAGGATCCGCGGCCTGCGGCATCCCGTTCAACCTTGAGCGGGAACCGTTCGGAGACTGTCACGTAATCCCGGATCGGCAGTCGCTCGATTACTGCCGCGATTTCGTCACTAAATCCGGCGGCCAACCGCTCCTCAACCGATTTCGAAGAATCGGCCAGTGTGTCCGCGGCCGCCCGCAGGGTGCGTTTGTCGGCCCCGCTACGGCCGGTCTCGTCGGCCGCTCCAGCCAGCACGGCAGCGCCCTCGGCGAGCATCAGCTCGACGTCGATTCCCGCCTCGATCTTTACCTCGGCGTTGTGGTGCCACGTGCCGTAGCGGTCATGCCAGGCCTCGATCACAAATGACCAGTTTCCGATGGTGGGTGGTGTGAGGATTCCCTCCCAGCGGTCTGTCCCCTTGCCTCGCTCGCCGGGCGGGGGGGCCATCCGGACTCGCTGGCGCTCGCGTCCACGGGGGTCCAGCAAGACGGCGCTGACGCCGAGCTGATCGTGCCCTTCACGGAAGACCGTGGCACCCACCACCAGATCTTCGCCCGGGAGGGCCTTGGCGGGGAACTTCCCTGCCTCAACGACCGGCTGAACCGCGGTGATCGGGAAACGGCCAAAACGGAGGCCGTCCGTGATGTCCGCTTTGGTCTTGGTCTTGGTCCGGGTAGGTGCACTGGTCTGCGGAGAAATCGTCACAGGCTCGACGTTAGCGACAAAAATCACAATTTGCTAAGGGTGAGGTCCATATTCCGAACAGCAATGTGTCATTTACCTAAAAGAAACCGAAAGCTTGTTCCAGCGGTCCTGCATGTCAGTTAGTGTGACGCTCGTGAAGGCAATCCGCAGGTTTACTGTCCGAACTGTTCTGCCCGAGCCGATCCGGCCTCTCTCGCGCCTCGCGACGAATCTTCGCTGGTCATGGCACCGTCCCACCCGGGAACTATTTCAGAGCCTAAACCCCCAACTATGGGAAGCAAGCCGATCCGATCCGATCGCGCTACTTGGCTCCATCAGCCGGGACCAACTGCAGCAGCTTGCCTCCGACACTGAACTCGTTGAGCGGGTGCGTGTGGCGGCGGAGGATTTGGACAGGTATTTGTCTGAGCCGCGGTGGTATCAGGGGCTGGGT
>NZ_JAIWYX010000035.1 GCF_020251205.1 Arthrobacter sp. M4 | reverse complement strand
CTAGCAGATGGACGCCATGCAGTTAGGAAATCCGACGCGATACAACTAGGCGTTTCGACGAGTTCAAACGAGGCATTCCGCCACTATTGAGCCGCCGCGCCCCTTTCCCGGACAGCCGTGGCTGTTGCGGCCGGCGCCTGGGTGAGGGTCTTGTGGACGACACCGATGGATGCCGACGCCGGCGGCGAGGGTTCGGATGGACTCGCCGCGTTCGCGGCGGGCCAGGATGGCGGCACGTGTGTCGGCGTCGACGACGGGGCGTCGGCCTCCGACGCGTCCTTGTCTGCGCGCGGCTTCGAGCCCGTTGGGCCTGGCGAGGCAGGAACCGTTACCCGGACATCCGGGTGCCGGTGCTTTCCGAGCTGGCAATTTGCAGGGTAGCTGCATGCTGCCTTCACCGTTTTAAACAGGCACTCGTGCTCTGGTGCGGGGGAATCGCCGGGAGTCGCGTTCTTTCCAAGAAATTCGCGTCTGACTGGGCTCCAGACAAATCCGTGGTGCGGAGGAGCACGCAGTGAACGGCCGAGGATCAACGTCACCGCAGGGTCTTGAAGCCAGGGACATCGCTGTGCCGGGCTCTCCTCACCTGACAGCGCAGGGAGTCCCTCCATTGCGAAGATTCCATCCGGCCGTCGCGCAGCCAGCTATTGGCCTTCCCTCTGTGGGGCGCACTGCGTCCCCGGGACCTGTGGTCCTGTTGAGCGGCTGTTTTCCTGCAAAACGCGGATGAAAGCAACCCACCATGCCTGGCTCACTGCTGCGGGCCACCGAACAGAGGAGGAATCATGAAGCATAAAGCACTCGCCGCGATGGGAGCTACGGTCTCCGCAGCCGTGATCGCCATCGCAGGGGCCAGCCCTGCGATGGCGCGGCCCATAGAACATCAACATTTTTCGGATTCGGGCAGTGCCATTGCCCAGGAACAGTTCCCCGGATTCTGCGCCGGTGTGGTGGACTTCCCGGTGCTGCACGAATGGCAGGTTGAGGGGATGTTTCTTATCAGGCCACTCGGCGACGGCCTGCCCTACGCCGTGAATCCGTTCCGGGTGACCGATACGTGGACGAACACCCTCAACGGCAAGACCTTCACCGTCACGCGTGTGGTGCAGGAAAAGGATCAGACCATTACCGACAACGGCGACGGCACGTTCACGATCGTGAATTCTTCAACCGGCGTCAGCAAGGTCTACGGTCCGGACGGAACGCGTCTGTTCATGGACACCGGAACCCTCAGGGCCGAGATCCTCGTGGACAACGGCGGCACACCTGCAGACCCGTCTGACGATCAGTTCCTCGACTTCATCCGGGTAATCGCCGACCCGGGACAGGCGGACACGCAAGACCGCGACTTCTGCGCCGACCTCGTAACCTTCATCGGCTAAGGCTCGGCATAGGCGTTGGCGAGCCCTGGTTCACGACCCCACACCGGGGGCCAAAGGCACCGCCCTAAACGGCGACACGGATCCTGACTCCGTCACCGGCCCGGTTCGTCCCGGATCCCAGTACCGGGGCGAACCGCCGATGGATCAGGCCCGGAGGGTTCCGGACCTGAGGTGAACATGATCCTCATGTTGGACGGCACGTCCATGCAAAACCTGCCGTCAGGCCAGCCTAAGACCGTGAGCGATCACCGTAGAGAGACCCTCCCAACGCGAGATGGCCTAACTTCCCCGGTAATGGCCCAACGCATCCGAACGCCGGGACGACATTACCCGGGTTCGCGACAACCACAGGAGGGGTTTGCTCGGAGAGCCGGGATCCGGCAGTGCTGCCCGGAGAATCAGGATCACCCCGGTGCATCCGCGCTATCCGGGAAGACGGCGAAACACCGGCGGCAGGCAAACACCCGCCCGCCTCCGGGTAGCCGCGCCGCCCAATGAGGACCAGCAAGCTGACACCGGAAGCAGCACAAATCCGAATAGGCAGCACCTTCGGCATCAAGCCTGCTGTCATGGCACAGATGCCAAACAGAACAATCCACTGAAATCTGTCTGTGCTGAAGCGGAGTTCTGAAGGTTCACAGCTGGCCGCCCGATTGCGGGGGAAAGGCCATTTCAGTACGTCCGGAATGCCAGTCGATGGCGTGGGTTACGCCCTCTGCCAGGCGCCGGAGTGTGCCGGCCAGGCTGACGTCAATGCAGGGGTAGTGTGCCGCTGCATTGGCGACAACGGCCTGGATCTCCTGCGAGGTGATCCAGCAGACTGTCTCGGGAATGGCCCGGCTGAGACGCTGGCCATCGTCGGCCGAAAAAGCTGCAGCAGAGCACAGTTCCTCCAAGCCGACCTTGACGCCGTCGAACAGGTCGAGGCGTCCTGCTGACTGAATACGGACCGGGGGAGCTGTATCCATAATGATCAGGAGCAATTTGTGCTCGCGTGGACCGGTCATCAGGGCCAGGTATTCGCGTGCCAGTTGCGTCTTTTGGAACCGGGCGGCCTTCCTGGTGCCTTTGGCTTCGATGAGAACCGCGGCGTTGTCTTGCCCGATGGCAGCATCCGGCTGAACGCGGATGCGGGTGCCCGGAATGGTGATCTCGTCCGGGAACATCTGTACGGTGGCGTTTTCCAGGCCTGACGTCACCAGGGCCCGGGTCTTGTCCGCACCGTGGGCTGCCATAAGGAGGCCGCCCAGGAAAGCGGTCCGGGGCAGCAGCGACAGGAGCAGCATTACCTCTGCTGTGAGCACATTCTCGTCTCCCTGGCCGCCGTTCCTGAGGCGGCGGATGCTCGATCCGGCCCAAGACAGTTCGTCCACTAAACGGCCGATCACTGAAGCAGGCGACGCAGATTCCATGGCTTGACCCTACAGGTAGGCATCGTCGGACTCCGGAAGGATGCGGCCGGTGGTAGTGGTGTGGTTCTACTTTGGCTTTGTCGTTGCTGGCGGTTGGGTTGGTGGCCGCCTGGTTCCTTCCTGTTTGAGTGGCCGCCACTGTTGGGCCTCTGTCCCGATACGGGCCGATCATTGTCGGAGCCGGGGAGGTCAAGGGTTGCCCGGAGGGCAATCACGAAGTGACGCGAAGCGCCCTTTGCCGTTCCGGTGGAGACAGTAGAATGATCGGCTCGGGGCAGAGCACCTAGGTGGGACTTAGGCGTTTGAAATGGCCGGGTGTTCAGTGCAAGAACATGATGCCTTCGAGAACGAGCCTGTCCAAGACCCATCACAATGCGACGTCGATAACCCGCTGCTCGGGGAACACGGGGCAGCGGCTGTCTTCGGACCGCAAAAAGGGAGCCAGCGCGGCCGATGTGCAACTTCTGGAAATCGCGTTGACGCGCTTTGTCGACGTCCTCGAAAGGGAAATCGGTCCCCGGGCCTCATTGGCCGCGTCCGAGCCGGGAGCCGGAGCAGCCGGGGGCATCGGATACGCCGCACTGGCCGTGCTGGGCGCCCGCTTCGAATCAGGAGCCGAACTCGTAGGACAGATGATTGACCTGGACTGCAGGATCCAAGGGGCCGCCCTGGTCATCACCGGAGGCGTAGCGGCGGCACCCCGGGCCGCGGACGGACCGGCGCGTCACGCCAGGGGATGCTGCCACCCTCGCGCACAATCGGCGCGATCATGTTCCTCAGCGTGGCGGGCTGCGGTCAACATCTCCGGCCCCGTTGACGAAGTCCTCTCTGAGATTACGGAGCAGTTCTCGTGCCGTGCTCATCGCGGCCCGCGCCGGTACATCTGGTCAGAACACTGGGCGCAGAATGTCTTCCAACTATCTGCGTAGAGCGGCGGCGATTTGAGGCATTCCCTCTGCATCGAGCCGGTCCAGTACGTCGTCTACGTCAAGTGGCGGGTTTCTGTAGGCCTCGGACATGTTTCGTACCGCGACGTGCAGTTCCACCGCATCCAGGTGGAACTGATCCATGAGGAAGTCATCGGGATGCTTGGCCTCCAGGCCCCAGGGGTTGAGCATCTCCGGCGGGAAGTGTTTGAGGTTGTTTGTGACGATCACCTGGGCTTGAACCTTCAGGGCGGCCGCCATGACATGGGCGTCCCCTGGGTCTGGGAGGTCTGTGAACACCTGCTCAAGTGGCTGGTAGTCACTGACGATACAGTCGGGTACGGCCGCGCACATCAGTTCCCGCGTTCGGTCCAGTTTCGACGGGTCCAGGTCTGGCCGGTTTTCCTTCAGGTTTCGGAAGGTCTCATCGAGTATGGCCTCGGTCCAGCGCGCCCGGACCAGTCCGGCCTGCGCGACTCGTATCAGCAGATCCCGGAGCATGCTTGGGTACAGGACGTTGGCATCGTAAATGACGGTGAAGACCACTCTAGATAAGCCCCATGTCCTGTCCCAGTGCTGAGAGTTCGTCCGCCGCATCCTTCTGGGCGACTGAGGTCCGGCGTTTGTAGTCGTAGAGGGATTCGGCGAGGACTCGCCTGTGCGTTCCCACCTTCCGGTATTTGATCTGCTGGGATTCGAGAAGTCCCACCAAATGGGGGCGCGATACGTTCAAGATGTCGGCTGCCTGCTGGGTGGTCAGTTCCGCGCTCATGGGAACTACCGTGACCCCCTGGCCGGCCGCCATCTTCCCAAGGATTCTCATCATCAGGTCTGCTGCTGCGCGGGGCATCTCAAGCTGGCCCCCGTCGGTAACCTTCATTTCCACCGGTTGCTGGGGGTCCGTGTGTGCCTCAACCGCGCGGCGGAGCGTCTTGAGCGCTTCCCGGGCCAGCTCGGAATCGTTTCCGTGGGGATAGGCCGGGGTTGGCGCGTGAGTGGCCATTGTTCTGTCTCATCTCCCCGTTGTCGGCTGTGTATGTACAAACGTATCTCACAATCGCAATAAACGAAACAACAGTGTCGTCGCTAGAGAGGCTTGGATGGCTGCTTGTTTCCATCGGGAAGCAGGCGCTAACGGCGGTGCCGGGTCCCGTCGCCGTCTCCGGGCAAATGCGAGCATGTCCAGCACAGCTTGTAGGCGATCGAGTCTCGCGCCTACTCAATTCAAGGAAAGCATTTGCTTAGGCGGAACGTCCGGACGGGGCACCGATAGGCGGCGTTTCCCGGCTGAAACGGCTGCCGGTGGGTGCCTGATGCTGCGTTGGTCGTTGGAATCGTCTCGTTGTTAGCCTACTTGACCCCTCGTGGCTGCCATCGGCCTCGGCGCTCTGTTGGCCCGGCGTCCGGTCATCTGATTTCGCGCACTCGGCCCATGAATGGCCTGAAGGTAGGAGAACCGCCGTGAGGGAATTCGGGTGGCCACATGAGCTGCGAACAAATCCGGCCAGAGTCGGCTGGCTTGGAATCAATTCCGGAAGGCCTCTGACCCGTAACACAGAGCGACTGCCCCCCTCAAAATGGGGCCGGCAGTCGCTCTGTCTTGTTCGAATCTGTTCGAAATCTCTCAGGGAAGGCCTTGTTGACATTGTCAACAGATTTGTCGGCGGACTGGGTCGTATATCGGGCGGACTGGGCCGGATTGCGTATGTTTTCTGGAGTTCCCTTTGTTTCCAAGGGCTGGAATGCGGTTCGAGTCCCACCTTGGGCACACGTTTTCCCCTAGGCTGGGCGGGGCTTTTCGGCCTCTGGCCATGTGGACACTGTCCACACCCTTGACGGCGTGTTGCTGACGGTGTGTCAGTAGCGAGAGTGTTCAGTTGTGGTTGGAAGTTCGGTGGGCCGACGCTTCCTTTCTCCAGGCTTGGGCGAAGTTTTCGCTTCTCACTCGTTCATGGCATGGTGCAGCCGGAGCGACATGACCAGGCCCGGGAGGGGAGCTGGGTTGTGGGCTTGCTGATTGTGGGTTTCGGTGCTCATACGTACTCATGGCTGCTTTCATGGACTCCTGCATGACCCTGACGTAATTTTTTGGAATCTTTTTGTGGCCCGTCTCCTGACTCGGGGGCAAGTTCCTCGGTCGGATCTTCATGGTGTTACCGGGTGAGAGCTACCTGACCCTGCCGCAGTGCATCGGAGTGGACGGGCAGGAATTCTTTCGCGAGGGAACCGCGCCGGACTTTCGCGGACGGACCGCCTGCTGGCTAACCCGCCCGTGATTGATCGTGGGGCCCGGGTGCGGGGGAGCGCCGGCTCTGCCGCTGTGGTCTTTCGTGGCAGGTGTCGACGTCGAGATGCGGCGATCTAGATGTGGAACTCAGCTTGCCCAGTTTCATCGCGAGCTGATGGCGCGGGATCTGCTCGAGTAGCTAGGTCTTAGAGTCCTTCCTGGAGGGATTGTGGAACAGCCGGACGTCAATGGCGGCGCCGAAAGAAGAGGTCTACGTTGAGATCGCCGAACTCAGGGGATTCCACGACGGAGCTTGGATCGTCGGGCGTCCAGGCGAGGACAGCTTCGAGGAACCTCTCTTGACCCTGGAAAGTGTTCCAGGCTGACTTTGTTCGTATCCCTCAGGTGAAGCATTGCGATGCCGATGACTACATCACCCGGGTCGTTATCCAACGCGCACCCTGATGCTGATTCAGTTGCGGAAGAAGCATGACGAGTTGGGTCAATAGTATTTCAGGAATTGTCGAGGACTCCCCTTAAAAGTCATTTCTGCAGTTGGATGCTGTAATTGCCTTTCGCAGACCCGGTGTAGCTCAAATTTCGCGGTGTCGGTGGTCTTGATTTTGCTGCTCGGGTGCTTCAGTATCTGGCGTTAGCTCGATGGAGAGCTGTGATTCAGCCCGCTGGGGGCGCTGATGAAAATGGGGGAGCAGCATGCGTGCTGTCAGACTTTTCTCGACAAGCGTAAATTTGGCGCGCCTACTTAGGACGTCGCTCTTTGTACCCGGCCTGATATTCTCACTCGTGCTTTCCCTTGTCTGCCAACTCGCCGTTGCACCTCAGAGCCACGCTGCCGCAATTTCTGGAAATGCGCCACTGACATCCTCCCAGAAGGTTCCGACGGAATTAGTGCTTTGTCCGCCGAACTCGTCAAGTGATCTGATCCCGAGCCTAACCGCCCCCTACGCGGGAGAAGCGAGATGCGTGGCTGGCAAGATCTTTGATACACGTGGGCGTCTCGCCGCATCGTGTCTACTTACCCTGAAAGGGACCAATCAGGCCTATGAACCAGCTGAATGTGGTTCCATCGGGAAAGGCGTGGAGTACATTGCGCAGTCGCGCGCAATCGCTCGATTGAATCAGATGCAGAACGTCGTCTCTAAAAGTGGCATTAACGCCAATATCCAGTGGGAAGTCGTCTTGCCCTCAGGTAAGCATCCAGACATCCTCGTCTATAACCGCGACGATCCCTCTGTCCCGCTGCAGGTTATTGAGGTAAAGGGCACCTGGAGCCGCTACTACAACCAAACTCAGCGTCAAATCACCGGATACATCCAAGAATTGCAAACTGTCGTCGGCCCCGCGTACACCGTAGTGCCGGGCACCGTTCTCAACGGAACAGTGGATAGCTTCCGAGGTCCATCTCGGGACTTGCGTTGCAACTGGTTCCGATGTGTATGCCACGTTCTCCGTCTACACCAACAATGTTCCTGGAATGCTTGAAGTCACCGAAGTCCGCCGTGATCCATGCGCCGACATCACCCGGCCGGTGAAGCGCCCCGATATTAGCGACCGGGATAAGACTTATGAGACTCCGGTTCCTGAGCCACAGCCAAGACTGATCACACCCCAACCTGATGACGAGCCTGCGCCCGTACCGTTCAATCCGGGAGGTATCTTCCCGGTCCCAGCTCTTATCCCGACTACCGCAGCGGCAGTGATGCAATGTATGGCGCTCTGCGATGACTTCTTTAGGGAGTACGCACTCTGGCGAGAGCGCAACCGAGATGCGCTAAATTCGTTTCTAAGCCAAGCTTTTCACGGACGGGTCACTGGGGACCCTCACCTCGTTACTCTGGACGGTCTAAGCTACGATCTCCAGGGCGCAGGCGAGTTCGATCTGGTTACGGCACCATCGTGGGACTTCGATGTTCAAGGGCGTTTCAAGCCGCTCAACGGTTCGGTTTCAACACTCTCGTCCCTGGCTTTTCAGCTCGATGATCACACTGTCGAGTTCAACGGAACGACTCTCTTGGTCGATCACATTCCCACCACGGTTCCAGATGGAAGCTACCTGTATTTCGACCGTGGGGCTGCATTGCTCAAGAAGAACGGCCAGTACCTCGCGGTCTGGCCCGGCCAAACGCTTCGGCCCATGATGGCTTTCGACTCGAGCCTGAACCCCCGTTTCTACCTGCCCCCGGGAACTCCAACGGCAGGTCTCCTGGGTAACAACAACGGCAGCAGGACCGACGAATTCGCGCTCCGTGACGGAACATCCCTCGGGGCCTCACCGAGCCCGCAAGTTCTTTACGGGGACTACATCGATTCGTGGCGGATCACGGACGCATCCTCGGATTTCACATATGGGGCCGGCGAGTCAACGGCCACCTACTCGGACCGGACCTTCCCGCACAATGTGGTCAAGCTTGCGGATTTCACGGGTGGCCAGATAAACGACGCCTCGGCCGCTTGCACACAGCTCGGCATTCTCAGGGGACCCCAATTCGACTCCTGCCTCTACGACATGCTGGTCACCGGCGACATCAATTTTGCCGCCGTTGCCGCCGCCCCAGGCGACCAAGTGGCGGTTGACGCTGCCGGCGTCGACTCGTCCGGGAAGCTCGTCGTCGGATTTGAGGGAACCGTTCCGTCGAACTTCAGGAACACCTATCTCAGCAGCGACGCCGCGACGACCACTTATGCAGGGCCAATCGTTGATCGAAGCGGATATGGCTTCTCAGTCCCGGACATTCCAGCGCACACCAGCGCACAAATATCATTCGACCTGATTGCCATCGGACCCTGGAACGGCGACGCGATCGACCAAACTGTCGCCCTGAAAATCGACGGAAATCAAGTCTGGCAGACCAAATTCGTAGACACCGGGAACGCCAGCGATCCAGTCGTGAACGGAACGGGATTAGGAGGGCCCCGACTGACCGGCACGCTGTCAAGCGGAGTCCCGTTCGCTGTATTCCCGGTGACAGTGACACTGGATCACCAGGCGGCACAGCTTCGCGCCGACTTCACCACGTCAGGACTGAGCAGCGCCAGCCTCAAATTCCTAGGCATAGACAACATCGACATCCAGATGCAGCTCGTCCCGCCGCAAACCTTCGACGTGAGCTTGCCGGTGTCCGTATCGGACGGGGTTCCGGCGGGCGGTGCGGGGAACCTGGAAACCGCCGTATCCCATGACCAGTACCGCTTCACCGTCCCGGCCGGGGGCCAGTCGGTGTTCCTCGCCGACCAGGGCTGCCCCAGCTACATGAAGTGGACCCTGAAAAACACCACCACGGGCGCCACCCCGGCCAGCGACTACTGCTACAACGGCAATAAGGAAATCGACAACCTGCCCGCGGGCCAGTACGTGCTGGAATGGGCCGGGACCAACAACGCCTCCGGCCCGTATTCCTTCCAGCTCATGCCCGTCACTATTGATGCCTTCGATGTCACCTTGCCGGTGTCGGTGTCCAACGGGGTTCCGGGGACGGGTGCGGGGAACCTGGAAACCACCGGCGCCCACGACCAGTACCGCTTCACCGTCCCGGCCGGGGGCCAGTCGGTGTTCCTCGCCGACCAGGGCTGCCCCAGCTACATGAAGTGGACCCTGAAAAACACCACCACGGGCGCCACCCCGGC
>NZ_JAIWYX010000034.1 GCF_020251205.1 Arthrobacter sp. M4 | reverse complement strand
CGGGGCGTGAACTTCTTCCGCACCGTCTACTTCCTTCCTGTCGTCACTTCGATGGTCGTTGTATCACTCCTGTGGCTGTTCATGTACCGCCAGAACGGGCTGCTCAACGAGATCCTCAAGACCGTGACGTTCGGCCTCGTGCAAGGCCCGGACTGGCTCAACAACACGGCGACGGCGATGCCGGCCATCATCCTCCTCTCGGTCTGGCAGGCCGCCGGGTTCCACATGATCATCTGGCTCTCCGGCCTGCAGACCATCTCCGGGGACCTTTATGAGGCCGCGTCCCTGGACGGAGTGAGCTCGTGGCAGCGTTTCCGCTACATCACGTGGCCCGGCCTGCGGGACACGCGCAACCTCATCCTCGTGACGATCACCATCCAGGCACTGAGCCTGTTCACGCAGATCAACGTCATGACCCAGGGCGGCCCGCTCGACTCCACGACAACGATCGTCTACGAGGCGGTCCAGTCCGGCTTCAAGCAGCAGGAGACCTCCTACGCATCGGCCATCTCGCTGGTGTTCTTCGTTCTCGTACTCATCATCTCCAGCGTCCAGCGCTACCTCACCCGGGAGAAGTCCTAACATGTCCGCCGCCATCAAGCCCGCTGCCGGCCGCAAAAGCCCCTCCCGCAGCGCCACGCGCATTCTCCGTCCCGGCACAGGAATCGGCGGGTGGGCCCTCCGGATTGCCCTGGCCGTCATCTTCAGCTTCCCGCTGCTGTTCATGTTCGTGTCCTCGCTCAAGCCGGACCAGCAAATCTTCGGCGACATGTCCTCCATTGCCGCGTTCCTACCCGTCGGGCATCTCTCGCTGGACAACTACGCCGGTGTCTTCGACCGGGTTCCGGCCGCGAGGTTCCTCATCAACTCTGTTGGCGTCTCCGTCATCACGGTCGTGCTGGGCGTGATCATCAATTCGATGGCGGCGTTCGCGCTTTCCCGCATGAAGGTCCGCGGCAAAGGCATCATCCTCACCCTCATCATCGCCACCCTCATTGTGCCGTTCGAAACCCTCGCCCTCCCGCTCGTGTGGTGGGTGAACCAGTTGCCGGCGCTCGAGGTCGACGGCTTCAACCTCTCACTCACCACTGGCTGGCTGGACACCTACCATGTCCAGATCGTCCCGTTCGTCGCGAATGCGTTCTCGATCTACCTTTTCCACCAGTATTTCGAGTCGATCCCCAAGGAGCTGGACGAAGCGGCCCGCGTCGACGGCGCCGGATGGTTCAAGATCTACCGCCAGGTCGTCATGCCGCTCTCCGGCCCCGCGGTCGCCACGGTTGCCATCCTGACCTTCCTGCCCGCGTGGAACTCGTACCTGTGGCCGCTCATGGTTGTCCAAAGCGAAGAGCTGCGTCCCGTGATGATCGGCGTGCAGTACTTCTTTCAGCTGAACGTGTCCTGGGGCCAGATCATGGCATACACCTCTCTGATCACACTCCCGGTTGTGGCGCTCTTCATCGCATTCCAGCGTGCGTTCGTAAACAGCATCGCAGCCAGCGGGGTCAAGGGATGACCGCGAAGCCCGGCGATAAGCCCCACGTGCTCGTCGTCGGCGAGGCACTCACCGACATCATCCACACCTCCGCAGGAACCCGGGAGCACCCGGGCGGATCGCCGGCGAACGTCGCCCGCGGCCTCGCGCGGCTGGGTGTCGCGACGTCGTTCCTCACGGCCCTGGGCCGGGACGCGCGAGGGCAGGCAATCGCGTCCCGGCTCGAGGCTGCGGGGGTGACCCTGCTGCCGGAATCGTGGTCCCTTCCGGCGACGTCGACGGCGGCCGCCGAGATTCAGGACGACGGCGCCGCACGCTACACGTTCGATCTCACCTGGAGCCTGCCGACGGGTGTCAACCTCCCGGCCGCGGACCACGTGCACATCGGCTCCGTTGCGGCGTTCCTCGCCCCCGGCGCCGACCAGGTCGAGGAGATCGTCCGCGGTTTCCGCAAGAGCGCCACCGTGAGCTTCGACCCAAACATCCGCCCGGATCTCCTCGGCCAGCCGAGCACCGCCCGGGCGCGCTTCGAACGCCTCGCAGCACTGACCGACGTCGTCAAGCTCAGCGACGAGGACGCCGCCTTCCTGTACCCGAACCTCACCCCAGGTGAAGCAGCCCGTGCCATTGCCGCGCACGGCCCGGTTGTGGCAGTAACCGCGGGCGCCAACGGGTCGCTGCTCCTCGCAGGCGGCGACCTCATCGACATCCAGCCCGTCCGCACCACGGTCGCCGACACAGTCGGCGCCGGAGACGGCTACATGTCGGCGCTCCTGTGGGCCCTCCTGGCTTCCCTGCGGCCCCAGCTCGAACCGCTAGGCAACACCGAACTGGCCGCCGCAGGAGCCTTCGCCGCCAGGGCCGCCGCCATCACCGTCTTCCGTCCCGGCGCTGAACCACCCACCCTCGCCGAGCTATCCAGCCCGAATCCGGCGCTTTAGCCCAGAACCCCGCCCTCTCCCCTCCCCCCGATTCAAGACCCAGAGAACAGATTCCATGACTTCCGTCCCCGCGCCCACACGCGACATCTATCGGCCCCGCATTCACTACACGCCTGCCAAGAACTGGATGAACGACCCGAACGGGCTCGTCTTCCACCGCGGCGTCTACCACCTCTTCTACCAGCACAACCCCTACGGCCCTGAGTGGGGCAACATGTCCTGGGGCCACGCGACGTCGACCGATCTGCTCACATGGACCGAGCAGCCCGTCGCCATCCAGTGCGACGACGACGAGGCCATCTTTTCCGGCAGCGCCGTCGTTGACACCCACAACACCTCCGGGCTGGGCAACGGTACGACACCCCCGATGGTCGCCGTGTACACCAGCGCGTACACCGAAACGTCGCAGCGCAACGGCACCCAGGCGCAGTCCCTCGCCTACAGCCTCGACGAGGGCCAAACATGGTCCAAATACGCCGGCAACCCAGTCCTGGACCGTAAATCCGCCAACTTCCGCGACCCGAAGGTCTTCTGGTACGACGGGCCAGCCGGGGCCTATTGGGTCATGGTCGCCGTCGAGGCAACAGAGCACCGCGTGGTCGTGTACAAGTCACCGGACCTCCTCTCGTGGGAGCACCTGAGCGACTTCACCGCCGACGGTCCCGCCGAGAGCGTCTGGGAATGCCCCGATCTATTCGAACTCCCGATCGACGAAGACCCCACCCGCACCGGGTGGGTGCTCATCGTAAGCGTTACCCCAGGCGGAGTCGCTGGCGGCTCCGGCACACGGTACTTCATCGGGGACTTCGACGGTGTGAGCTTCACTGAAGCACCGGTCACCGAAAAAACCGGCGACGGTGCAGCGGGGCTTCGCGGGTCATGGCTCGACTGGGGCCGGGACAACTACGCCGCAGTCTCCTTCAGCGGGCTGGCCGACCGGCGCGTCATGATCGGCTGGATGAGCAACTGGCAATACGCCGGCTCAACCCCCACCGGAACCTGGCGGAGCGCGATGACTCTCCCGCGCGAGATCTCCCTCGCCACCGTCGGTGGCCGTACAAGGCTCATCCAGGCGCCCATCGCCCCGACACCGACCCTCGTGACGCACGCTGCAGACAGCGCGGGCACGGTTCTGCCCGCAGGGCAAACCAGCATCGCCACCCTTCCCTCCGGGGAGGCACTCCGTGTTCAGGTAAACACGATGCAACCCGCCGGAGGCGTATTCGGTCTGAGGTTCCGAACAGGTGACGGAGAACTGACATCCCTCATCGTCGACGCGGCCACACGTGAACTGCGCCTGGACCGCACAGCATCCAGCGTCGCCGTCCACGACCTCTTCCCCTCCATTGAGCGGGCGCCACTCGATCTAATCGACGGTCGGGTCGAGCTTGAAGTCTACGTAGACGCATGCTCAATCGAGGTCTTCGCCCAGGGCGGGCTCGCAACCATAACAGACCTCATCTTCCCCCACGGCGGACAAACGGAAATTGAGTTTTTCGCCGACGCTGAGGTGCCCGTAAACCAACTTGAACTGGCGGTCCTAAGCTGACCCTCCCGGTGAAACCGGGAATCCGCCCGGGCCCAAGGCAGTTCACAAAACATGCCGGGCCCAAATGACACAGCGCAGAATGCTCTCCGGGTCGCGGCGCAGACAGCACCCGCAAGCATGAAACCGTTCATCCTAGCGTGCGCCCGGCACTGCCGGGCGTTCGAAGAATACGCAGCCTTGACGCTCCGACATCGCCTCGTGCGTCAGCTGACCAGCCAGCACATGCCGTGTCCACGATGAAACGGTCCCGACGACCGGCCCCGCCACATTGCTCACAAAGGGGAAGCCAGTGGATTTACCCACCGATAGGGAGACTCAGCCACGCGTTGGTATCAAGGATGTCGCCGTATCCTGTGGGGTTTCAACCGCCACCGTATCCCGGGCGCTAAGAGGTCATCCCAAAGTCGCACCAGCCACACGAAGCCGGATCCTCGAAATCGCCAAGCATCTGGGATACATACCATCCGCAGCGGCCGCAGCACTGGCCACAGGACGAAAGGGCAACATTGGAGTCCTTACGCCATCGCTGCGGCACAAACATTTCATTGACGCCTTGGAAGGTGCCTTTGTTGCGCTGGCGCCGACGAACTACGGACTCTGCCTTTTCGTCGCAGACGAGGACGCTTCCTGGCGCGCAGCGCTGAACAACGCCGCCGGACGCATCGATGCACTGCTCGTTCTCGAACCTGATCTGGCCGCAGAGGTTCCCGCCGGACTGATAACGCGGTCCTTAACACTGCAACCGCGTCAGGTAACCAATCAACTTCCTGCCCTCAGCCGCGAAGACCAGTCAATGGCAGAAGCGCACGCAGCACGCATCGTCGATCAAGAGGCGAAACATCAGGCGAGCCAGGCCGTGCGTCAAATGATCGCCACGATCGAGGAAGGCCGCCACACCCCGGGGCGGCAACGCGACCTACCAAAACAACTCGAGGTGTAGGCGCACGATACCTCATTTCCAGCCGACAAGTCCCATCATCGACTCGCGACTGTCGGCCGCCAACTCCCGCTTCACGACTTCCTCCTCGCCGAGTCGACACTCGAACGCGTCTGGGTCCGGCCAGCCCCGCCCCCAGCGAATTCGGTCCTCCGCCCGGAGACACCGAAGGATTTCGACGGGGGCAAGTGCCCCGTTGCCGCGCCATTCGACGACGGCGTGTACTTCGACCCGGAGACCCGCCGGTGTGTAGATCGACGTCACCGCGGGCCCACACGGAGACAACACGACTTTCTTCCACGACCCCTTCAAGGGGCTCCCTTTCTGAGGCCGCCTTAGGTGTGCAGCATGGCGGATTTCACGACCATACAGGTCAAAATCCGGCATGTCAGGGCTCTCCATTCTCGGCGCCATCCATGCAACCGTCGCGCCTTTCCGGAGGCACGGCCGCTTTGTCTTCTGGCCACCATTGTTTCTATGGTGCGTTGTCAGGTATCTGAGTCCCCAACGCCTGCTCATCAGGATCCTCGCGCTGGGACACCACTCGGACGTGGCAGTTCACCGATGGAAACTACTGGCGATTGCCGCCGTCCCGGCTCTCCCATGGGAAAGCTTCAACACGCTTTAGCGCTCTCCGAATGTCTTGTGTGCTTGCGATTCAAGTCCGAGGTCCGCAACATGTCTCAGTCCATAGGTGAGCCATCTTCGCCCGAATTCTCGCTGCTTCAGCGACATGACTGGCTCCCTTGAGAGATCCAGAGCCCTCAAAACACGCAAGCGACGCGTCGCCCCGCCCCTCGAACCATCCCTGGATCAGCTCTGCCACGACTTGGGCAATGATGTCCGGAATCATTTCACCCCTCCCACATCGTGCGCCGCCAAGATCCGCTCAGCACAATTATCTTCAAGTGCGCTGCCCCGTGAAGATCAGTTCAGCGCTCTCTCTGACCTGTCCGGAGCGGACCGACCAAACCCATCCAGCCTCGACCGAATCAGCTTCAGGAGATGAGGTTCGCGCCCGGGTCTCGCTCACGGACCGGGTTATCTCTCCCAACAGCCACTTCAAACGGCAGCCAGCGGGACGCGGAATTCGGTACGCAGGTGCTGGCCATTCGGTGTGAATCTTTTTACTGTGAGTGCGTGCGCGGGCGCATCGAAGCCGACTATCTGGTGGTCGGCGCTGGGACAGCGGGGATGGTCTTCACCGACCGGATCCTCGCGCATTCGGATGCCACGGTTGCGATCGTCGATCGTCGGCACGCACCCGGCGGACACTGGCAGGACGCATATCCGTTCGTTCGGCTGCACCAGCCCGCGAACCTCTACGGCGTCGAATCCGTGCCATTCGGAGCCAACAGGCGCGACGTCAGCGGCACGAACACAGGCATGTACGAGCTGGCCGGCCCGAGCGAGATCTGCGCGCACTTCGAAGAGGCGATGACGCGGGTCTTCCTGCCGACCGATCGTGTAGTCTACCTGCCCGAGTGCGAGTTCGTTGACGAGGGTCGGATCGTCTCCCGCCTGGACGGCCGCACCGTGCCCGTCACCGTGCGCCGCCGCGTGGTGGATGCGAGGTACCTCGAGGGCCGCATCCCCGCCACCTCCGCCCCGCCGTTCGCCGTGGCCGAGGGAGTCCGCTGCATCCCCACCGGTGGGCTCGCCCGACTCGCCCACCCGGCCGAACACTTCACAGTGATCGGCGCGGGAAAGACAGCCCTCGACACGTGTGTGTGGCTTCTCGAGCAGGGTGTGGACCCCGCCGACCTCACGTGGATCAAACCGCGCGAGGGATGGTGGCCGAACCGACGCTACCTGCAGCCGCACAACCTCGTCGTCGACCAGTACGTCGCAAACGCCGCACAGATCGAGGCCATGGCCCAAGCGACGACGGTTGACGATCTCTTCGCACGGCTCGACGAACAGGGAATCCTGCTGCGGGTCGATCCCTCCGTGCCACCCACGATGTTCCACGGCGCGATCGTCGGAGAAGCCGAGATCGCCCTCCTCCGGCGAATCGAGGATGTCGTCCGCCTCGGTCACGTGCGTACTGTCGAGCGCGACCGCATCATCCTCGACGACGGTATTATCCCCACGACACCCGACACGCTGCACCTCCACTGCGCGGCGCCGGGGCTCGTCCGGCCGCCACTGCGCCCGATCTTCGAGCCTGGCCGCATCACGCTTCAGCCGATGTTCTGGGGCACCGTCTCGTTCCAGTACGCGATGCTTGGCGTCGTCGAAGCCGAACTCCACGACGACGACCAGAAGAACGAGCTGTGCCGCCCGCTGCACCTCTGGGATCGGAATGTCGACTTCCTCATCGCCTACGCCGCGCTGATGGCGAACGCCCGGGCCCGCGGCCAGCATCCGGCCGTGTCCGCCTGGTCGCGCACGAGCCGGCTGTATCCTTTCGCCGAGCTGGAGCGTTACGCCCACGACCCACGCCTCCCCGAGGCTCGCGAACGCAGCCGAGCCCATGCCGCCGGAGCGCTCTCCAACCTCCCCCGCCTCATCGCCTCGGCGTGACCCGGCCATCGGCGGCCGTCGATCGCTGAGAGGCGGTGAGACTCGTGCTGCAGGCTCGAGACGAGACCGGCGGCTGCGGCTTCGTGCCCGATGGGGCGGGATCCTTGCGATGTTGATGTGTGGTTAGTGAGCTTTGTATGCTCGCCGTCACCCAGGGGTGCCTTTCAGAGCAGAAGAGTCCCGGTCTTAAGGGGGTAGGCAAGGGGTAGGCAACTGGGACTCTTCTGCACGGCCCTTGCGGCGAATCTCCGCTCCTGCGAGTTTCACCGCGAAAGGCGTTCCCCTAGCCGTCCGCCACGAGGGTCGGATCTGGGCCGTCGTCGCCGAACCCGTGCACTGGTTCGACCGCTGCGACTGGTGGAACACCAGCCGCCGCGCACCGGTCGGGTCCGGTGACCTGGTCAGCGTCGAGCACTGGCGCCTCCAGGTGCCTTATCGCGTCGACGTCCGCCCGGCGGACGTTCCACCTGCGCCGGGCCCCGCTCTCGGAACAGTGGCTGCTGGCCCGCGTAACGGACGGCTAAGACACCAGGCCCGGCGTCACGGGCCCGTGAGGAAACAGCCCTGGGTCGCGGCGCACCCAAGACCAAGGACAAACGGAAGTCCTTCGGCGATTGTCATGTAGTCAGCGACCGGGGCAAGCATGAACTGACGTGAAGGATCAAAAATAAGGGGTTCATGCTCCGAAGGACGCGACCGTTCTTGCAGGCAAACCGCAAAGTCATGTCGTGCGGCCACAGAGGTGCCATGAACGAATGAAACCAAGCAAGGGACGAAAGAAAATCAAGGAATGGAGGAAGCTGGCCACACTAAAGCCAGGACAACCGAATAACACGGCCAGGACACCCTAGCGACACTTCGCTCCCGGAAGTGTGGACAGTGTCCACACCGGCTAGGGGCCCAAAATGGCCCCCAGCCTAAGGGAAAACGTGTGCCCAAGGTGGGACTCGAACCGCATTCCAGCCCCCGCAAACACAGGGAACTCCAGAAAACATAAGCAATCCGAGCCAAACCGGCCGATATACGACCCAGTCCGACGCCGATTCCGTTGACAGTAATGATGGAATTGCTGTGCTGCCGTGTGGCTCTATCCGTTGCTGACACCTCATGGGTTGTCTTCACAATGATCTGTCCACGGCAACACAGCTGCAGTAAACACGGCGGCCAGATGGACATGACCTCATAGGAGCCTGTTCCGAAGAGTCCCATTACTGTCTTGTCTGCCCACCCGGCCGGCGTGCCCCTTTCCCACGCATGCAACGCAAGGCAGGGCAGTTTTCATCATGGCAAACGAACACCTCAATGTCATCGCCGGGATCGACACCCACGCCGATACCCACCACGTCGCCCTCATCACAGACACCGGCCGACACCTGGCCGCCAGGGAATTCCCCGCCGCGGGCCCCGGCTACCAAGGGATCATCGACTTCATCATCGGATACGGCCATCTCCTGGCTGCGGGCGTGGAAGGAACCGGCAGCTACGGCGCCGAACTCTCACGCATCCTCACACGCCGGGGCATACGCGTGGTGGAGGTCATGCGCCCGAACCGGCAGGCCCGCCGGCTGCAGGGAAAATCCGACCCGCTCGACGCTTACCAGGCCGCCGAAGCGGTGTTGTCCGGTCAGGCCACTGCCACCCCGAAGTCCCGCGACGGTGCCGTGGAATCCCTGCGCGTGCTGCGAGCCGAACGCACCACCGCGATGCGTGCCCGCATCGCCGTGATGGCGCAGGTCAAAGACATCCTGGTCACCGCCCCGGACCCCCTCCGCGCGAAATACCGCGGCATGACCAGCCCTGCCCTGATGAAAACCTTGGAGAAAACCCGGCCCGCCGGTGCCCCGTCCGAGCCGCTAAGCAGCACCGCGACCGTGCTCAAACGCCTCGCCCTCCGCTACCGGCACCTGCACCAAGAGCTGGCACAGATCGATGCCGAACTCGACGCCATCCTCAGCCTCCACGCACCCATGCTGCGCGATCTTCAGGGCGTGGGCACCGACGTCGCCAGCCAGCTCCTGGTCACCGTGGGAGACAACCCCGAACGCGTCAGCACCGAAGCGAAATTTGCCGCCCTGGTCGGCGTCGCCCCGATCCCCGCCTCATCAGGAAAAACCACCCGCCACCGCCTCAGCCGCGCCGGCGACCGGCAGGCCAACAAAGCCATCCACCGTATCGTCCTCGTCCGGATGCGCTACGACAGCCGCACCCGCAGCTACGTGAACAGGAGACGCCAGGAAGGCAAGTCCACCAAGGAAATCATGCGCTGCCTGAAGCGCTACGTCGCCCGGGAAATCTACGACCAGCTCTTTCACCCGCACCCCGCCCCGGACGGCGGACCACTGCGAAC
>NZ_JAIWYX010000033.1 GCF_020251205.1 Arthrobacter sp. M4 | reverse complement strand
GACCGCGTGTGTTGCGTGTGCGTTTGTGTGCGCCGCGAGGCGCGCTGCGGCGGGTGGCTTCCCGCCGTCGTCGGCCTCTGTCTTGGGGGCTGACCGCGTGTGTTGCGTGTGCGTTTGTGTGCGCCGCGAGGCGCGCTGCGGCGGGTGGCTTCCCGCCGTCGTCGGCCTTTGTCTTGGGGGCTGACCGCGTGTGTTGCGTGTGCGTTTGTGTGCGCCGCGAGGCGCGCTGCGGCTGATGGGTCAGATGGTCCGCTGCGCCTTGGCCAGATTGTCCTTGAGCTCCTGCGCCGTTTGGCGCTTGATGTACGCAGGGCGGTCCCGCTCGACCCGCCAGCTTTCGGAGAGCGGGCCGATGTTGACGGTGTCGAACCCGAACTCGTCATAGAGCTTGGTGACGAGCTCTGCAGCCTCCGGATAGTCGCTTGCGGTTGCCAGTGCGCGACGGTTTTCCGTGCCTGCGGGCGTGCCGTCCTTCAGGATGTCCGTCCACCGGATGTGGTTGAAACCCTTGGCCACCTTGGAGGCGGGGAGGTGCTTCTGCAGCAGGCCTGACGTGGTCGCCTCGCCTCTGTCCAGTGCCGGAATGCGTCCATCCCGCTCCCAGTAGTAATTGTTGGTATCGATGACAATCTTGCCGGCCAGCGGCTCGACGGGAATATTGCGGTAGGCCTTGAGTGGGATGGTGACGACGACGAAATCGCCCGCCGCGGCAGCCTCCGCCGCCGTTGCGGCCCGTGCCCGGGGTCCAAGCTCCGACACTAAATCATGAAGCGATTCCGGGCCACGCGAATTGCTGATCACCACGTTATAGCCGAGCTGCACTGCCTTGCGCGCAATCTGGCTGCCAATGTGTCCTGCACCCAGGATTCCGATTGTTGTCATATTTGGGCCAACACCGGTTTCGGGCAGGAAATTTCGTGGCTATTACCCTGGCGTAGCCCATTAGAGAGGGGCGGCTTAGACGGGGACTTCTTCCTTTGCCCGTTCGATTTCATTTTCCGGAATGGCGCCCTCATTCTGGGGTTTAGTCCGTGGTTTTGCGGCGGGCGCTGTGGCCTGGGCAAGGAATTCCTGGCTTGCCTGGAGCATCTGGTGGAGCGGGTTGAAGGAGTTATGGCCCACAGCGCCAAAGTCGTAGGCGGTTTCGGCGTGTTCGGAAATGTCCACGCCGGCGAGCTCGTCCTCGTGGCTGACACGGAAACCGATGGTCTTGTGGATGGCCAAGCCGATGACGGCGGTTCCCAGGGCTGATACAGCGATGGTGATAAGAACCGCGACGGCCTGTGCGATGAGTTGCTGAAGGCCGCCACCGTAGAGGAGGCCGCCGCCCTCGCCGTCGACAGGAAGAGCGAGGAAACCGAGGCCAAGCGTGCCGATCACGCCGGCACCGAAGTGCACGCCAACCACGTCAAGGGAGTCATCGAAGTTAAAGCGCTGCTTGAGGCTGACGAAGTATGCGCATGCCACGCCTGCCGCGAGTCCCAGGGCCAGGGCACCAAGCGGGCTGACGTTGGCGCACGACGGCGTGATGGCCACCAAACCGGCGACCACGCCGGACACTGCACCCAGGGAAGTGAGGTGGCCATCGCGGACCTTTTCGAGGCCAAGCCAACCGAGGAGTCCGGCAGCGGGAGCGGCCAGGGTGTTCACCCAGATCAGGCCGGCCTGTTCCGCCGTCGTTGCCGCGCCGGCGTTGAAGCCGAACCAACCGAACCAGAGTAGTCCTGCGCCGAGCATGATGAACGGGATGTTGTGCGGCCGATGGCCGGGATCCTTGCCGAAACCGTGGCGGTTGCCGAGGATGAGGACCAGAACCAGAGCGGCCGTGCCGGAGGCGATTTCGACGACGGTGCCGCCTGCGAAGTCGATGACCTGACCGAAGATGGCCGTCACCGCGCCGCCAGCGCTCATGAGGCCGCCACCCCACACCATGAAGGCGATGGGGCAGTAGACGAGGGTAATCCAGCCGGGGACGAAGAGCGCCCACGAGGTGAATTTGGCTCGGTCCGCGATGGCTCCGCTGATCAGCGCCACCGTGATGATGGCGAAGGTGGCGCTGAACGCAACCTTGATGAGTTCGCCAGGAGCGGTGAGGCCCTCAAGCCCGAAATTGGTGAAGGGATTGCCGAAGATGCCGAACATGCTCTGGCCGGCGCTCATTGAGTAGCCCCACAGCACCCACACAACGCCGACAATACCGGCGGAGACGAAGCTCATCATGATCATGTTGAGCGAGGCCTTGGCACGGGTCATGCCGCCGTAAAAGAGTCCGAGGGCAGGTGTCATGAGCAGCACCATGGCCGCCGACATCATCATCCAGACGTTCGCCGCAGTGATTTCCACCTGCGCGTCCCTTCTCCAAAAGCTGCCGTACCAGGGCTTTCTGCACCCGGCCCCCCAAATGTCCTGATCAATGTTTCTCGTGCGGTGTTTCAGGGAATCGCGGAAAAAGTTGCAGGCACGTTACAGAAAAAGGCTCCCCGTGAAGATCACATGACCGGCATGTTTCAAGAATGTAAACGGAGTCTATGAGTGGATGGCCTGCCCTATGTGCGGCGTGGTGAATCACCTTGTCAGGGCTGGGTTATTGCGGATTCAATCCACGACAGGCTGTGAGATCCCCGGAAAACGAGTCTTCGCGAAATGGTGCGAAGTCGGAAACAGTCCGTTAACCCGGCTTGTCAGCGCGTGGCGGGTGCCGGCGTCGGAGGCGGGGACTGGCTCATCGAAGGTGGCGGCCCCGGGAAAGCGGCCGCGGGATAAAGCGGCGCCACCTTCAACATGTAGTTGGCCCACTGCGGGCCGGCCAACATGTAGCCGTCGATCGATTTGTAGAACGTACCGTTGATCACCACGTTTTGTCCCGGGCGTTTCTGGCCTTCGAGGGCGTCACCGAAAAATGATGCGGTGGATAGACCCGTCGTGTAACCAACCACCCACGTGGAATTGTTCAAGTTGTTTGTGCCCGTTTTTGCTGCGGTTGGAACTACTGTGTGCACCTTTGGATTGATCCAGAAGCCCGACCCCACCTTCAGCACGTCCTGCAGCACGGCATTGACGCCGCGAGCCACTTCTGGCTTGATGGCGCCGCGGCATTGGGAGGTTTGTCCGGGGAAGTTACGGCCGGCGGTGTCGGTCACGCTCAGGATGGCGATGGGTTCGCAGTATCGGCCGTCATTGGCGAAGGTGGCGAAAGCGTTGGCCAAAACGAGTGGTGCGACGCCGATTGCACCCAAGAGATTGCCCAATTGGTGCATGTTGATGGGCGCATTATCCAAGCCGCTGTGAAGTCCGACGGCGTCCACGATCCGCTGGATCCCGCAGAAATCAACCTGTGCAGCCGTGGCAAAGGTTGCAGTGTTGATCGAGTTGTACAGGCCGTAATTGATGGGCATAGGACGGTAGTAGCCCTCGTCGTTGTTTTTGAGGTCATCCGTCGCATCCAGGCCTGCGTTCTTTTGCGCGGTGCTATAGGCGCCCAGGACCTTGCCGCAGCTGGAACGCCAAGGAAAATCGACCGGATATACGCGGCGCGAGGCATCGATCATGCCGTTGAGCGGTTTGCCTTCGTTGAGCCATTCAGCGAATGTGAACGGCTTCATTGCCGATCCTGGTTGGAAGCCACCTGCACCGTTGAGGTCATTGCCTTTTGAGTCGAGGGAATCGACATTGAAATTCAGTTGTGTATCGAATTTGCCCGGTTCAGCTAGGAAGACAGTGTTCTGGGCCATCGCCAGGATGCGCCCTGTCCCCGGCTGGATGGTGACCAGTGAAGCGCCCCATCTGTCCGGGTTGGCCGGCACAGTGGCATCCACTTGGGCTTGTGCGGCGTTCTGCAACCGGCTGTCCAGCGTTGTTGTGATGGTGAGCCCGCCGCGGTAAAGGATTCGTTGGCGGTCAGCGGCGCTGGTGCCGTAGGCCGGATCGTTCAGGATTAGGTGAGAAATGTAGTCGCAGAAGTACGGCGCCATAACAGCGCTTGCACAACCTTGCCTGCCAGGGGTGACTTTAAGTTCGATGGGGGTGGCATAGGCAGCGTCGTGCTGTGCCTGGGTGATCTTGCCATGCTCGAGCATTTTCGCCAGCACCGTGTTTCGCCGTTGGATGGCGAAGTCCGGGTTGATGGTGGGGTCATAAACGCTGGGGCCATTAACCATTCCTGCCAGCAGGGCCGCTTGTGGCAGGGTCAGGTCCTTGGCGCTGATGCTAAAGAAGTGCCTCGAAGCTGCCTCGATGCCGTATGCATCACGGTTGAAGAACACGATGTTGAGGTAGCCCTCCAGGATTTGATCCTTGGTGAATTTCTTCTCCAATTCCAGCGCGATCTTCATTTCCCGGATTTTGTCGCCAATGGTTTTCTGGCCGCTTAGCACTACGCGATCGATTTGGTCCGCGGATACGTAGGCCTCATTTCTGACATTCGTGACGTACTGCTGCGTAATCGTGGACGCGCCCTGCCGCCCTTTGCCCGTCAGGTTGAAGATCAGCGCCCTGACGATTCCTTGGGCATCGACGCCGGCATGATCGTAGAACCGGTTGTCCTCGATGGCTACAACGGCGTCCCTAATGTATGGAGACATTTGGGACAGCGGCACCTTGACACGGTTCTCGGCATAGAAGGTGGCGATCGGCTGACCGTCGGACGTCACCACGCGTGTAGACAACGACGGCGAATCGACTTGCAGGTCCGAGGGCAGGGTGTTGAAAAAGTTGATAGAACCAGTGACCGAGGTGCCGACGGCCGCGACGGCGGGAACCACCAAGCTTGCTGCCAGGACACCGCAGATTGCGCTCACCACGAAGAAGCCGAGCAGCCTTCCCAAAGCTGCGGTCAAACGGACGAGCCCACGGTGTCTCATTCGCACATCCAAGTTTCCGTCATACCGACGTGCCTTCAGGATACGCCCGGGTAGCGTGCCTGCTCCATGGGCTTCGGTGGCGGATGGGCTGGGGTTGGGGGTGAGGCGGATGGGCTGGGGTTGGGGGTGAAGCGGATGGCGGGGCTTGTGCGGCGCGCCCCGACGGCGGGGCGGCGGGGTGGGGCTTGCGCGGAGGGGCTCAACGGCGGGGCGGGGCTTGCGCGGAGGGGCTCAACGGCGGGGCGGGGCTCGACGGCGGGGCGGGGCTCGTCCGCTGGGGCTCGGCTTATGCGGCGGGGCTCGACGGCGGGGCGCGGCCCGAGCGGCGGAGCTCGAATGCGGGGCCCGACGGCGGAGGCTCAACGGCGGGGCGCGGCTCGTACGGAGGGGCTCGTGCGCTGGAGCCAGGCTTATGCGGAGGGGCTCGAATGCGGAGCCCGACAGCGGGGGCTCAACGGCGGGGCGCGAGCCGCGCGACTTGGGTCTCATGCTTGGAACTGCGGTCTTGGCGAGGTGCCCTAGCTCGCTTGATGTTCTGTGGACCCCTCTTCTTTGTGGACAAAGTTCGTGTTTGTGGACAAAGTTCGTGCAGGTTATGCACATACGAAGGATCTTGCACATAGGCCTTCTTGCGTGTCGGGATTATGCGGGCGTGATGGAAGGGTTGATGCATGGAACCGTTCGTGCAGCGTGACTCTTCCCGGGGCTCTGGTCCTGGTTTGGGTGGTGCGCGGATTCCGGATGCGGACGGGGTTCTTGCGTCGGGTTCGGGTTCGGGTGCTGGGTTTGTTGCCCCGCTTGGTTCGGGCTTTGGTTTTGAGCTGCTTGGGCGGTTGCTTGCTGATTCTGTGGAGCTTCGGGGGCAGGCTGTGGCGGAGGCGGCCGTGTTTGATGTCTTTGAGGCCGCGGATTTCGCCGGGCAGGTGGAGGAGTTGTCCCGGTCGGTGGAGTTCCTGCAGTTGGTTGCCGCGCAGGCGGTGGACAGGACCCGGCGGGAGGCGCTGGCGGCTGCGGCGAGGCTGGATGAGCCTTGGGGCTGGCGGACGGGGTGGACCGAGACCCACGGCCCCGACAATCCCGACGGCCCCGGCAATTCCGCAGGCCCCGATAATTCCGCAGGCCCCGATAATTCCGCAGGCCCCGATAATTCCGCAGGCCCTGATGATTCCGTGGACCCTGATAATTCTGCCGGCCCTGGTGATTCCGCGGGCCGTGATAATTCCGTGGACCCTGCGGTGAGGGTGGTGGCGGATGACGGGTTTCGGACTGCGGCTGAGTTTTTGCGGGTGCGGTTGCGGATTGGGATCAGGGAGGCCAAGCGGCGTCTGGCTCTTGCCGGGGCGGTGCTGGATTCGCGGGGGATCGCGGGGCAGTTGGTTCCGGCGCGGCTTGGTGAGCTCGCCGGGGCGGTGGCCGCGGCGGAGGTGCCCTCGGCGTCGGCGACTGCTGTGAGCATGGCGTTGGAGAAGGTCAGGCATGTGGCCGGACCGGCTCTGTTGGCCCGGATGGAGCGGGCGTTGACGCGCACCGCGGCGGAGTCCGACCCGGATTTTGTGCACCGTGTCGCTCAGCGCTGGGTGGATGCGGTGGACCAGGATGGTGCCGAGCCTGGTGAGGAGGAACTGCGCCGCCGTCAGGGCTGGTTCCTGCGCCGGTCGTACCGGGGTTTGCAGCACATCGAGATCTTCGCCAGCCCTGAGCAGTTCGAAACCCTTGCCACCGTGATCAGCACCGCCACCAATCCCAGACTCCGCGCGAACGGCACCGGCAGCACCGCCGGGACCGGCGGGCCCGGCCAGGCCGCGGCGGGGAAGGCCGCGGCGGGCAACGCCTGGGCGGGTCAGGAAGCGTGGAGCGGGGACACGGCAGCCACTGCGGCAGAGGATCAGGCAGCGGCAGATGGTTCCGGCCATGCATCCGCCGGCCCAGCTTCCGCGGGCGGGGCTTCGGCGGGCTTTGAATCCGCGGGCCCAGCTTCCGCCGGCGGGGCTTCGGCGGGCCCTGAATCCACAGACCACGCATCCGCCGGCAGGGATTCGGCGGACAGAGCTTCCGCGGGGAGCGAATGGACAGGCCATGCGTACACCGGTAGGGCTTCGGCCGTTGAATCCCCGGGCCGGACCCCCGCGGACACGGCGGCCGCGGGCTGGGATGCCTCGGACTGTCTGGAGGCGGGCCGGGCCTCCGCGGGCTGGGAGGGGCAGGCAGCCGGGGTGAACAGCGTACTTCCGTCCGCGATCGCCCCGCACGGTGCGGTGACGGCGTCAGCCAACGAGAGCGGCGCGGCAGTTCGCGGCGATGGTGGCGGTCCGGTGCTGGACCGGCGCACTCAGGCCCAGAAAGCGCTGGACGCCGTTGTTGATGCCTGCGCCCTGGCCCTGGCCACCGGAAAGCTGCCCGCCCACGGCGGGGTCCGCCCACAGGTCACCGTCACCATCAGCTACCCCGACCTCTACCGCACCCTCACCGGCACCACCGGGAACACCGCCACCAAATCCAATACCGGCACACGCACCACCGGAGGCTTGGGCACCGCCACCAACACGCGCACCACCGGCGGCTTGGGGACGGGCACGCTCTCCGACACCGCCGAAGGCACGGGCGCCGGCTCGGGCATCGCCGCTGGCTTGGGTACGGCCACCGACACGCGTACCACCGGCGGCACGGCCAGCGGCCTGGGCGCCGCCATTGGTTCGGGCACGGCGATTGGTGCGGGTGCCGCCACTGGTTTGGGTTCAGGCACCGGGACGGCGATGTTCACCGGCCCGATCACCGCCGCCACGATCCGCAAGATCGCCTGCAACGCTGAGATCATCCCGGTGCTGATGGGCTCCGAGGGCCAGGTCCTGGGCATCGGGAGGGCCAGCCGGATCTTCCCGCCGCACATCCGCAAGGCCATCACCGCCCGCGACATGGGCTGCGCCTTCCCGGACTGCATCCGCCCCGCGCACTGGTGCGAGGCCCACCACATCACCTACTGGTCCCGCGGCGGGGAAACCAGCACCGACAACGGCGTGCTGCTGTGCTCCCACCACCACAAACTCATGCACAAGGAACAATGGCGCATCCACGTCAAAACCGGCATACCCTGGTTCATCCCGCCACCCCACATCGACCCCCACCAAACACCCCGACGAAACCACTACTTCCGACCCCTAAAGACATAGGAAGCAGATCCAGCGCGGACAGAGGTGCCTCGGTCTGACATGCGGCACACGGTCGGAAACCCGAGGAACTTCAAGCTTCGGTTCGTGCGGGCGACCGGTCCGGGACTTGAGCTGCACATCCTGGGGCGGCGGCTGGTCCCGGACTTCAAGCTTGCGATCCCGCGGACGCCGGGTCCGGCCACTTTAAGGGCTGCGGTACGGTCGGCGAGTCGTTCAGGATTTGAGCAATGGCACTTCAAGCGGCAGCCGGGGGATGACTTATCCGGGACCCAAAGTGTGTGTGGGTTCGCCGCATCCGCGAGCCCACAGACAGCCCAGGGTTTGTAACCCGATGACGATCCTCCTTCGAAGATTCCAAGGATTTCCCGAGGATCTCCACAAGTCCGGCTGACAGCTCGATCTCCGACCCTAAACTTCAAGAGCACGGTGCCGATTGGCCCGCCACACTGACCCACCTAGCACTGTTGAAGGAACCCAAAATTCGGTCTTCAATGATTCTCCGCCCGGCTGCGGTGACTGCCCTGTTGTCGTCCCTTCTCGTTATGTCCACGGCCGTCGGAGCTTCCGCGGCTCCCAAGCCTTCAGAGCAGACCACGCCCGCATCCGAATCCACGGATCGCTATATCGTTCGCTACGCCTCCGACGCTGATGTGGAAGCCGAAACGAAGGCACTGCGATCGCAGGGGGTCGGCGTCGGACGTACGTTCAGTAAGGCTGTACGTGGCGCCGCTGTTGTCGCGACCAAGGGCCAGATCGAAGCCGTGAAGCGGTCCGGGCGGGCCACCGCCGTCGAAATTGACGCACCTGTAACCGTGACCGAAACCCAGCCACAGCCAGGCTGGGGGCTGGATCGGATCGATCAACGGGCTCTACCGCTCTCCAGCACTTACTCCTACGCTGCTTCCGGCGCCGGGGTCAGCGCATATGTGATTGATACGGGCGTGTATGCCGCCCACAATGACTTCGGCGGGAGGGTTGCGGCCGGATGGACAGCGGTCAACGACGGTCTCGGAACCGGTGACTGCAATGGGCACGGCACACACGTTGCGGGAACCATAGCGGGTGCCACATATGGTGTGGCAAAGGCGGCGACCATCGTCCCAGTGCGTGTGCTGGACTGCAGTGGATCCGGTTACAACTCGGACGTCATTGCCGGCCTGGACTGGATTGAAGCCCATCACACCGCTGGAACACCGGCGGTAGTGAACATGAGCCTCGGTGGTCCAGCAAGCAGCATGGTTGACAGTGCCGTTCAGAGCGTCATCAACGACGGCGTCACAGTCGTCGTGGCCGCAGGCAACTCCGCTGCTGACGCTTGCTCAAGCTCGCCCGCCAGGGTTGCGGGCGCCCTCACCGTCGCCGCCAGCGACTCATCCGACCGGCAGGCCTCCTTCTCGAACTTCGGCTCCTGCGTGGACCTTTATGCACCGGGTGTGGCTATCACCTCCGCGTCCTACACGTCCCCAACTGCCTCGGCGACTATGAGTGGAACGTCCATGGCGACGCCGCATGTAGCTGGGGCTGTGGCCGTGTTGCTTTCGCAAAGCCCTTCCCTAACCCCTGACACCGTCGAATCGCGGATTACCTCCGGCGCCACCCCGGGCGTTATCGCGGCAGCAAGCGCGGGTACGCCGAATCGCCTGCTGTACTCTGACCCGTCAACGGTTCCGGCGCCCGCGCCTTCTCCGGCACCTGCTCCAGCACCCGCCCCGGCCCCAGCCCCTGCCCCGGCCCCAGCCCCTGTTGCGCCGAAGGTCACGGTAGTGAGCCCGGCGCCGAACAGCACCTCGGTAGCTACCTCGAGCAATGTGGCCGCTACCTTTAGCACCAATGTCCAGGGACTCAGCGCGAGCACGTTTGTGCTGAAATCCCCCTCCGGCGCGTCTGTTCCTGCGGCAGTCAGCTACAACGCAACCACGCGAACTGCGACTCTCAATCCGTCGGCTAGCCTGACCGCCGATGCTCGTTACACGGCGACCTTGATCGGCGGAACAACAGCCATTAGGGATGCCAATGGCACACCCTTGGCGACCACCAGTTGGACGTTCACCACCGGCCCGGCTCCAGTCATCACCGCCAAGTCACCCGGCTCAGGCGCGAGCCTGGTGAAGAGAGGTGCCGCTGTCACCGTAACGTTCAACGAAGCCGTCCAAGGCGTCGGAACGGGGACTTTCACGTTGAAGAATTACGTAACCGGCGCCGTTGTTTCCGCCACGGTTACTAGAAACGGGACCACCAACCAGTGGATCCTCAAGCCGACTATGTTGCTGGACGCCAAGACCAAGTACACAGTGACGGTCACGGGAGGTCCCTCAGCCATTGGCGACCTGGCAGGCAACAGCCTGGTCACCACGAACTGGACATTCACCACCGGTTCGGTGTGAGCGGGCGGAAGAGCACCTGAGATCGGTCCCCGCTACATCAGAAAGCAACCCGCATCAGGGGAGCGCCAAGCTTCGGGAGCGGGGGCTGGTACATGGTGAGGCTCGGGCGGGGCCTTGTCCTTGGCGCTGGCGCTCGGAATACTGTGGATGATAAGTAAGCTTACTATCCGCAGTATTCCGAACTTAGGGGTCCCACATGAAAGCAGTTACATGGCACGGGCGGCGTTCCGTCAGCGTCGATGACGTGCCTGACCCCATACTCCAGGAGCCGACGGATGCGATCGTCAGGATCACGTCTACTGCGATTTGCGGCTCCGACCTGCATCTTTATGAAGTCCTCGGCGCCTACATGAACGAGGGCGATGTGCTGGGGCACGAGCCCATGGGGATCGTTGAGGAAGTCGGGCACGGGATCACGAATCTCAAGCCGGGAGACCGGGTGGTGATCCCTTTCAACATCGCCTGCGGCCACTGTTGGATGTGTGCGCGGGGACTGCAGTCCCAGTGTGAAACCACCCAGGTCCGCGAGCGGGGCACAGGCGCCAGGATTTTTGGTTACTCGGAACTGTATGGCTCGGTTCCGGGGGGCCAGGCTGAATACCTCCGCGTCCCGCACGCGGATTATGGTCCGGTCAAAGTGGGGAGCGAACTGCCCGACGAGCGGTACCTTTTCTTGTCCGACATTCTGCCGACGGCCTGGCAGGGTGTGAAGTACGCGGACGTGCCCGACGGCGGGACGCTGGCGGTTTTCGGTTTGGGCCCTGTGGGCCAGTTTGTCAGCCGTGTCGGCAGATATCTGGGACACCGCGTTATTGGAGTGGAGACGGTCCCCGAGCGGCGCGCAATGGCCGAGCGCCACGGCATCGATACAGTCGACTTCAGCAACGAAGTGGGTGACCACCTGCGCGACATGACGGCCGGGCGCGGGCCGGATGCCGTCGTCGACGCCGTTGGCATGGAGGCGGAGCATTCCCCGCTAGGTGCATTGGCACAGAATGCGGTCAGTGTTCTTCCTGGCTCCCTTGCCAAGAAGCTCATTGAAACTGCCGGAGTGGACAGGACGGCGGTCCTTCATTGTGCCCTCGACGCGGTCCGCCGTGGGGGAACAGTCTCGCTAAGTGGTGTGTACGGGGGTGTCATAAGCCCCATGCCGCTGATGGCCATGTTCGACAAGCAGATTCAGCTCCGAATGGGGCAATGCAATGTACGGCGCTGGACGGACGAGTTGTTGCCCCTCGTCGAGGAGTCGGCCGATCCGCTTGGCGTGATGGACCTGAAAACACACGAACTACCCCTGGAGCAGGCCCCTGAAGCCTACAAGACCTTCCAAAAGAAGGAGCAGGGCTGCGTCAAGGTGGTGCTCAAGCCTTGAATCCGGCCAAATTGGCAGGCTCCTGAGTTCTGCCAAGTTGGCAGAGTCTTGGGCTTCGGCCAAGTTGGCAGGCTCCTGTTCGGCGAAGTTGGCAGGGTCTTGGGCTTCGGCCAAGTTGGCAG
>NZ_JAIWYX010000032.1 GCF_020251205.1 Arthrobacter sp. M4 | reverse complement strand
ACGACGGACCGACTCAGCGCGCCCCGCGCCCCTGCCGAACAACCGGGCGGCACGGGCTCCGGGGTCAAGGGCGGCCCCAGGCCGTCGCGCCAGCGATCAAAGACCCTTGAGGCCGGAGAACCTGCCCGGTAACCTCCGCGGCCCGGGGGGCCTCAACGGTCCTTGACAACAATAGGAGCATCACTGTCAACACGGCCTAGCTGAGAGATTTTGAACAATTTTGAACACCACAGAACGGCTGGCGCACCTCTTGGGGCGGCAGCCGCGCTGTATGTGGGGTCTAGGGCATTCCATAGTTGACTTCGGTCAGCTGGTACTAGCCGACGGGACGCTGGAATAGCGTCGGGAGCAACAAGTAGGGACACGGGCCTAGACGTATCGCAACAGATCCCACCGCCGCCCCGGGCCCTGTCGGCCCCTGGCCATAGTCCGGGTCAAAGTCACCGGCCGAGGCGGGATCCACGCCACCGGAGTATCCGGCGTAACCGTGAACGCCACGGTCACAGCACCCAGAACCGCCGGCTTCATCACCTGCGGATCTTATTCCACTTTTCGGAAGCAGTCACTTGTGTTCCAATCAGGAGCCCAGTTGTCCCGTGCTCACCTGAGCGACTGGCGGTCGCTGGCCGCCCCGCACGGTCTCCAGGCAATATTTGCCACGCGCCAGTCGCCTCCCAGTAGCGGATTATCTCCCGTTCTGCGGGTTGACGACGAGAACGAATAGCCGAAGGGTCCGGCTCATTCAGTCGGTGATGCCGTGCCTGAGTCCATCGAGGATGAGGTCGAGGAGGTGTTCGGCTTGTTCGCGCTCTTCAGGCTTCCCTGAGGCGAGGGCGACGCCGGTGAGGGCAGCGAACATGACGGTTGCGTTGATGTCAGGTCGGATGCTTCGGGCGGCGGTCGCGGCGTCCAGAAGCGAGGCGAGAGCGTTCATGATCAGCTCGCGGCTTTGGGCGTAGGGGTTGACACCGGAGTCGACGACGGCGCGAAGAGCCTCGGCCATCCCCAGTTTTGCGGTGGCATAGTCGATGAAACGTCCCATCCAGACGCGAAGGGCGTCTCGTGGTGGCAGGGCCGCCAGGAGGTCGGGGGCGGCGTCGCACAGTCGGCTCAGTTCGTTGCGGTAGGCGGCTTCGATCAGCGCCTCCCGGGTGGGGAAGTTCCGGTAGAGGGTGCCGGAGCCTACGCCCGCTTCCTTGGCGATGCGCTCGAGGTGCGCCTCCAGCCCTTCTTCGGCGAAAACGTGAGCGGCGGCGGCGAGGATCTTCTCGCGGTTGCGCCGTGCGTCGGCCCGCAGCGGTCGCTCGGTGTCTATGGTCATGGGGAGGACCCTTTCCTCATCGGATTAAGTGGAGACGCCTCCACATCTTGCTAAGTGGGGACGCCTCCAGTTATAGTGGAGTAAGCGGCGACGCCTCCACTTCTCAGTGTAGAGCACAACCGCCGTCGCCCGCACGGTGCGGGCGAACTCAACCGCAAGGAGAAAACAATGAGCCTCCCGCTCGAAGGCAAGGTCGCAGTGGTCACCGGCGGCGCGTCCGGTGTCGGTCTGGGGATAGCCCAGGAGTTCGTGGACCAGGGCGCCCGCGTGGTCATCACCGACCTGCAGCAGAAGCCTCTGGACGAGGCGGTCGCCAAGGTCGGTCCGAACTGCTCGGGCATCGTGGCCGACGTCACCAAACTCGCGGACATGGAGGCGGCGTACCAGGAGATCCTCGCGCGGCACGGACGCCTCGACGCGGTCGTGGCCAACGCCGGCATCGGCGCCCACGCCCCGCTCGGGGCGATCACCGAGGAGCAGTTCGACCGGACCTTCAACGTCAACGCCAAGGGCGTCCTGTTCACCGTCCAGCCGGCAATCCCGCTGCTGCCGCCAGGCGGCACGATCGTCATCATCGGCTCGACCGCGTCCATCCAACCCCCGGCCGGCATGGGCTTGTACGGCGGCGCCAAGGCAGCGGTGCGCGCCTTCATCCGTTCCTGGATCCAGGACATCAAGGGCTCCGGCATCCGCATGAACGTCCTTAGTCCCGGCGCCGTGGACACCGAGTCCCTGCGCCGAGCCCTCGCGATGGCGCAAGGCGCCGACGCCGTCTCCGCCGCGGTCCAGAAGATGGGCGAGGGCAATCCGACCGGGCGGATCGCCGACCCGCGCGAGATGGGCAAGGCCGCAGCTTTCCTTTCCAGCGATGCCTCCAGCTTCATCACCGGCGTGGAGCTCTTCGCCGACGGCGGCATGGCACAGGTCTGAGCAGCCAGCCTGTGGCACGTGCGCCCGGCTACACGGAACCCGCCGGGCGCGCGTCATCCCCGTCGTTCCCTGCCGGGCTTCGACCGGGCCGTTCCCGCCGGCCCATCTCCGCACCCTTCCGCCACCTCCCTTTTCGGGGCCAGGCCCGACCGCCGCCCTGCACATCAACCACATTCCATCGGCCCCTTGAGGCCAGAAAAGGACCCCGCCATGTCCACCACCACCCACCGCATCCCTGCCCCCAACCCGCCGACTTCCTCCGCCTCATCGCGGGCAAGGCCGCAACGCAACAGCCGCCGCGCGGCCATCGGCATCATGATCGTGCTCCTCGGGCAGCTGATGCTCACCCTCGACGGCACCATCGTCAACGTGGCCCTGCCCAGCATCGGTACCAGCCTCGGCCTCAGCCCGTCCTCCCTGTCTTGGATCGTCAACGCCTACACCCTCGCCTTCGGCGGCCTGATGCTCACTGGCGGCCGGCTCGGAGACACCTACGGCAGGCTGCGCGTCTTCCTCATCGGCCTGAGCATCTTCACCGCTTCCTCCCTGCTCGGCGGCTTCGCCCAGACCCCCGATCTGCTGATCGCAGCCCGCGCTGCCCAAGGCATCGGCGCAGCCCTCGCCGCACCCGGCGTGCTCGCTCTGGTCACCACCAGTGCCCGCGACGACGCCGCACGCAACCGGGCCCTTGCCCTGTTCGCCGCCGTCGGCATTGGCGGCAGCACCCTCGGCCTCCTCCTCGGCGGCGTGGTCACCGAAATCGGCTCCTGGCGCTGGACCCTGTTCATCAACGTCCCCATCGGCATCGCCGTGATCGCCCTCGCCCCGCGCTTCGTTGCCGAAACTCAGCGCAACCGCGGCCGCTTCGACCTCATCGGCGCGCTCTGCGCCACGGGCGCGGCCGTAGCCATCGTCTGGGCACTGACCGACGCACCTGACTATGGCTGGACCTCCCCGCAGACCATCGGCTGCCTCACTGCCGGGGCCGTGCTCCTGGGCGCACTGGCCTTCACCGAACGCCGGGTCGCCAACCCGATGCTGGTGCCTTCCCTGCTGCGCGACCGACGCCGCCTCGGAGCCCTCGCCGTCACGACCCTGGTCTTCGGTTCCCAGATCGCGACGTTCTTCCTCGTCGTGCAATACCTCCAGCGCGCGCTGAACTTCGGCCCCATCGCCGCCGGGGCCGCGTTCTTGCCGATGACGCTGGGCATCTTCGCCATGGCCCGCATCGCCCCCAAGCTGGTGGCCCGCTTCGGACAGGCCCCGCTGCTGATCACCGGCGCCCTCGGCCTGACCGCCAGCTACGTCTGGCTTAGCAACATCGACAACAGCAGCGACTACGCCACCGCAGTCCTCGGCCCTCTGCTGATCAACGGCATCTCTGCCGGACTGACCTTCATGCCGGCCGCCTCCCTGGTGATGGGCGGGGTTGACCCGCAGCACGCCGGATCAGCCTCCGGCCTGCTCCAGACCGTCCAGCAGCTGGGCGGGGCCATCGGACTCGCCGTCATCGTCTCGGTCTACGCCGTCGGCGCCATCCCCGGCCAGTTCGTCCCCGGCGCCCGCGCCGCGTTCCTGACCACCGCAGCGTTCACCTTGCTGGCCGCCATCCTGGCATCTCTGCTGCTGCGCTCTCCCCGACGTCCGCGGTAATCGACGCCTCACCATCAATCGCACCGGAAAGGACGACGGCAGGCAATCGCCCGCCGCCGTCCTTTCCGGTTCCTCCTCCACCTCAGCTGGCCCCGGTAGTAACGGAGAAAGACGAATATGGGATCGAGAACCCGCGCCGGGCGAGAGCCTCGGCGTGGCAACGGCAGGCGCAAGCGATCGGTGGCTGTACCGCTGGGCGGGCAGGTACGGCATCTCTTCGCCAGTGCCCCTACATGTTTGATCAGCATCAGCGCCGCGTTGCGGACATTGGCGGGGCCTATTCCGAGGCGCTCTTCGGTCAGGTGGTTCACCGGCGCGGCGATCCGACAGTGGATCGACTTGGGGTTGCGCGGTCGTCTTCCCGATGGCTCGTGGAAGAGAGCGACCGCCATCGCTCCGGTCCGTGGAAGGAGGCATTCGTCCAGGCGGCCTATGGGACCGGCTCAGAATAAGGACCCTATAGGGGGCGTTCCAGTCCTCTGCCCTGTTCCCATCGTCCGAGATGGGTTCCGATGGAAGCCACGGGCGAACCATCGCAGGCCAGGCGTTTGACAAAGAGCGGGCCGCGCCAAGGCCCCTGTCACGGGTCGTGCGCCAGCCCCAACACCCGATCTCAAAACACAACTTGTGATGGCCACATCATGAATCAGCATCAGTCACTTCAAGAATTCATCTATCCCGGAACCTGGTTCGCTACCTACGCTCCTAGTTATGAAAACTGCGAAAAATCCGATGGTACGGACCATCACGACAATCCTTGACCAGCGTCACTTCCTCGAGTGTCCCCGGTGGCACAGAGACCGGTTGTGGTTCGTTGACCTGTACTCTTGCGAGGTTCTGTCGGTCGCCGAAGACGGCACCGATCTCCGCGTCGAGGCATACGTGCCTGGCCAGCCTTCCGGTCTGGGATGGCTGCCAGATGGGCGGCTACTGGTCGTGTCGATGCGTGACCGGCGCATTCTTCGCCGGGAGCCCGACGGCGAGCTGATCACCCACGCGGACCTCAGTGATCTGGCCACTGGCAATCTCAACGACATGGTGGTCGACGCGCACGGCAGGGCGTACGTCGGCAACTTCGGGTTCGACCTGATGGCGCATGAGCCGATCCAAGCTGCTGCCCTTGTGCGTGTCGACCCCGACGGGACCGCAACCACGGTCGCGGATGGCCTGCTGTTCCCCAACGGAAGCGCGATCACCGACGATGACGTGCTCCTGGTTGGGGAGTCGTTCGGCAACCGAATAAGCGCCTTCGACATCGCCGCCGACGGCTCGCTTGGGTCGCGCCAGGACTGGGCACGATTCGGTGAGCCCCCCTCAGCCACCGAACTGGAGACCGCATTCAGCCAACTCGTTATCGGACCAGATGGCTGCGCCCTCGACGCGGAGGGCGCGCTCTGGATCGCCGACGGCATCGGCGGCCGGCTCGTCCGCGTCGCCCCCGGCGGCGAGATCCTCGAGGAGATCCACCCCGGCACCGGAGTCTTTGCCTGCATGCTCGGCGGACGCGACGGCCGGACTCTGTACGCCTGCGTTGCGCCAGACTTCCACGAGGAACATCGACGGGCAGCCCGGGACGGTTCGCTCGTCGCCGTCCGTGTGGATGTCCCGGGCGCCGGCCGCCCTTAAGGGTTGCGGCAATCCGTCCGAAGCAACGATCTGTTCCTACCGAGACACGTTTCGGTGCCGCTAAGGGCATGACCAATAACAGGAAACTGGACCTCTGATGTCCAGGTCCGTTCTATCAAGTGCGCCCGTAGCGGGTGCCTCGCGCCTCGCCTTTACGATCCGTCGCTAGCGTGTCGTGGGGCGACGCGCGACTGATTACTCGCAGACTTGCTACCGCAGAACCGATGCTCCGGCTACGCCGGTTCCGTTATCGAGCGGCGAGTCTGGGGTTCAATCTGGGGTTGCTCATAGCGGTCTCGCGAGTTGGCTCGTGGCGCTACACACTCGCCGGACCGCGAAGCAGATCAAGGGTGCTTCTGATCGGTGCGGCAGCGCAGATAGGCGGCACCGTGGCGGCGCAGGATCCACGACGCGTTTCGCGGTGCCAGCCTGAGCAGGTCGGGGCTACAACCGTCCGCTGCACGTGCGGCGACGATCTTCAGCTCGACTTCCTGGTTGGTTTGCGTCGGTGTCGTGTGCGGCGTGATGAGCGGGTGACCAGCCAACATCGCCACTTGCGGATGTGGGCCTGGGGCCTGCCTGCTTGGTGGCGTTGAACGATTCGTCGGCGACAGTGGACGGTCAGCCGCGCATTGCGTGCGACACGAGAACTCCGGGCGGTGTGGGCCTTCGACAAGCCACACCCCATTTAGGGGTTCTCGTTCGTTCAACCAGGCTGGCCGTACCAACGTCGTGGCCGGGTACATCTGATATGGACAAGAGGACATGGTGAGGCGCCGCCGGGAGGAGTCCTGGCGGCGCCTCTTGCTAGGCGAGCGTGTCGTTGGGGAGCCCGTGCAGGCACTGGTTCCTTCGTTGGCACGTGCGGCGGCCCGGAGCGACCTCCTCGCGGTCGCGTTGCCGACTAAATACCGGGGCCGGTGGTGCCACGCGGCCTCGACCTGGAGCCTGCGGACGTGGGAAGAGCCAGTTTTCGTGATCGAGCCCTGCACCCGCGAGGAGCTCGAGGAGTGCTCCGAGGGGTTCAGGCCGACGAAGGAGCCGATCTGGCCCCGGACGAACACGGTCAGGGTCTTCATCCCGCGCAGGCAGCCCGGGCGCCGCACGAGCGGTGGCGAACTCGCTTCCCGAAGCGAGCTCCTCGATCGCCCAGTCGAGGCGATCGCGGCGAGCCTTGACCGTCGTCGAACGCCATCTTGGTCGCCCCGGGCCCAGCGCCGGGGTTACCTCAGTCGGAGCCATGTGTCGTGGGCCCCGGATCACCCGGGCCCCGTCCTGATAGACGATCCGGGCCGCAGCAGCAGTTTCAAGAGCCGGTGCCGGGTCCGCATCAGGTCCCGGCGGCAGTCCTCCCGCGCGCACGGGGTCCCTGCCAGACTTCTGCGCGAGGGTTGGGACAGAGACAGGAGCGATCTCGTGCAAGCGCAGCAGCCTAACCAGATGCACCGCGTCTCTGGTCGGTCTTGACCCGCTCCCCCGACGGGCGCTGGTTCTGATCGTGTCGTCGCACGGTGTCGACTAACGTGTCGCGGTCAGTACACCTAATCCACGGTCTTCGCGTGCTCGCCGAAGTCCTCACTCTCCGCGGGTACCACACAGAAGACCAGGCCGACAGGGTCCTGCATCACAACGTAGTGGTCGATGCGTTCCGCGTGGAAGCGACGACCGTGCGGCCAAGGGCTCAGGAAGGAATGACGCTCAACCTCGACAGCACCGGCATCTGTTAGCCGAGCTACCTCCGCCCCCACGTCATCTGTTTCGATGTCGATGTGAAACCGGGCAGCAGACTCACCTACGTCTTGCACAAGGACTCGATCCCGAGACGCTGGGCCGTCGAGCACGTGGTACTCCGGGTTGGTAGACCCTTGTCGAGCTCGTGCCTGGAGAGCGGTTTCCCAGAACGCGAGTGCACGAGCGTGATCCTGGCTGGGGACGTCGATCAGCACGCTTCGGATGAGGATGCGGTGTGGCATTTCGAACTCCTGTGTTGGGGTATGGGGGCTGTCTCGATCCGTAGGTGTCTAGGCCTTTCGACCCATCCGGTGTTCAACCTCGATTCGCGAGCGGCTTAGTTGCGGCAGAACGGCGAGTGACCGCGTTCGCCCGCTACTCCGCGGTGCTCGTCAGCCTCGGAGGGACGACGATTCAGGCATGAACTCCAACCTGAGGCTCTCGTTGTGTTCGCCCAGTCGAGGAATCGCGCCCATCGCGGCATCGTCGCCATCCATCGACGCCGGGGGCAGCATTGCCTTCACCGGCGTCCCGTCGGGCAGCATGGTTGTCCGCCAACGGTCACGCGCCACCAAAGCAGGGTGATCAGGAAGCTCGTCAACGTAGCGCAGGCGAGCATTCGCAATGCCCGCTCGATCAAGCAGATCTGCTACGTCGACCGCGCTCAGTGAGGCGAACGCACGTTCGAGAAGGTCGGTGATCTGGTCGTCGTTCAGAACACGGTCAGTATTCGTTGCGAACCGCTCATCCGTCACCAGGTCAGGACGAAGGATGACTTGCTCGCAAAGGGCCTTCCATTCCCGGTCATTCTGGACGCTGAGAAATACGCGCCGGGCGTCTCCCACTCGATACGGGCCGTATGGTGCGATGGAAGGGTGCCGAGCGCCCGTGCGGCGCACAGGATGCCCGCCGTAGACGCTGTAGTACATCGGCTGCATCATCCACTCGGCCAGCGCGTCCAGCATGGCCACTTCGACAGTGGCACCTTGTCCTGTGCGCTCGCGCCTGAGCAGCGCAGATAGTACGCCGGTGTACGCATACATCCCCGTCGCCACGTCTGCGACGGAGAATCCGATCTTGGCCAGTTCGTCACCAGAGCCGGTGGACCCAAGGGCGCCACTTTCGCACTGCACGAGAAGGTCGTACGCCTTCTTGTTGCGGTATGGACCGATTGGCCCGTAGCCCGAGATGGAACAGTGAATGAGACCCGGATGCGCGCCACGCAGGGTGGCGTGATCAAGACCGAGCCGGTCGACCGCACCTGGGGCGAGGTTCTGGACGAAGACATCGGCGCGTTCGATAAGTCGACCGAGGAACTCACGGTCCTGAGCGTGCTTGACGTCCAGCTCAATCGATTCCTTGCCTCGGTTGAGCCAGACGAAGTAACTCGACTCTCCATGCACGGCCAGGTCGTAGTCACGCGCGAAATCGCCGGTTTCGGGCCGTTCGACCTTGATCACTCGAGCGCCGAGGTCGGCAAGCTGCCGGGTGGCGAACGGAGCGGCAACCGCCTGTTCCAACGAAACTACGGTGACACCTTCGAGGGGAAGCACGATCGTTCCTTCCTTCTGTAAGATTCCATCATCTGGCATGATGCACGGGTAGGTCGAACAACAAATACTGATACTTCGATGCCAGGGTGGCATCGAACTGGAGAGCGGGACTCGTGGACTTAAAGCAATTCACCGCCCTGGTGACCGTGAGCGAGGTCGGCAGTGTCACGAAGGCGGCGCAGCTGCTGCATCTGGTGCAGCCAGCTGTCACCCGTCAGATTCGTACGCTCGAGGAGGAAATCGGCGTTCCTTTGTTCGAGCGAACGAGGAACGGCATGGTTCCTACTCGCGCCGGTGAGATGCTCGTGGAGCGAGCGCGTCGGGTCCTGCGTGAGGTGGAGCGCGCCCGCGCCGAGATCAGTCCCCACCCCACGCACGTCACCGGGATTGTGACTCTCGGCCTCTTGGAGAGCACCGTCGAACTGTTGGCTGCGCCATTGGCCGAGGCGGTCGCATCGCGCAACCCGGGCATCGAATTGAGGATCCTGACCGCGTACTCGGGACATCTGCAGCAGTGGCTTGACGAGGGAGACATCGACCTTTCACTGCTCTACAACCTCACCTCCACGCCATCTCTGTCCGTGACAACCTTGCTTCGGGAGCCGCTATGGGCCGTCGCAGGCCTGGGCGAGCCCTTGAGACCTGACGAGCCGGTCACCTGGGATGAACTGTGGCAGCGACCGCTCGTGTTGCCGGTCGCCGGCCACGGCCTCCGTATCCTCATCGATGAAGCGATGGTTGCGACAGGCGGGCAGCCGCAGGTCCTTCTCGAGACGAACTCCATGCACGTCCAAATCACCATGGTGAGCGCCGGCCGCGGGTGGACGGTTCTACCCGCGGCCGGCGCGGAGAACGCCGTCGCTATGGGCCGATTGAGCGGAGCGCCGCTGCGCGGTCCAGAGGTGGTGCGATCAGTGGGCCTCGGCCTTCCGCGGGCCGGCCGCGTCTCGCCCGCGGTGGAGAGCGTCGCGACAGAGTTGCTGCGAGTGATTCGATCCCTGGTTCGGCGAGGGAGATGGTCAAGCGCCCAACTGACGTTTCCCGCATCCTGACGCGTACTACGACCTCTGCAGGGGCGCATCAGCGGGGTCCCACGTCGTTGCGACCTGAGCAGCGCATGCCAAGGCTTGTCGATAGCCGGCCTGCGCGGCCGCGCCCCGCACGGTGGGATCGAACGGGTTATCTCCCAGTACTGCGGCACTACTGGCGTCCGGAACGATGACCTCCACCCGAGTTCCCTCTTCCCGCAGCACGTCGACCTCGTGGTCGAGCCCCGGCATGGTTCGGACCAGCCCGTCGGTGCGAAGTGCGAGAATGATCACCACGTCGGAACCGTGAGCGAGTCCCGCGTTGTTGACCGAGATGCAGCCTCCGTCGATCCATCGACGCCCACCTGTCGAGACGACGGGCCAGACGCCGGGGACTGCGCCACTCGCGGCCACTGCCTCGGGGAACGGGATCCCTTGGTCTCGGTTAATGAGATGCAGTTCCCCGCTGTCAGCATCGATTGCCGTGACCATCAGAGGACCGTCCGGCCACTCGGGACCGTCGATACGCGACTTCACGACGTCCATGCGCTCGGCCTGGGAGGCTACTTCGCGTCTCAGCGCCATGGCGGCGAGGGCGCGAGAGACGGCTGCGGGCTCTTGCCCGCCTTCGGCGATAGCGGCTTCGACTTCCACCAGCCAGTCCTCAGCCCATGGCGCGGCGATCTCCTGGCCGACGCCTTCCAATTGAGCGGCGTACCACCTCGCGACCGTGTTGCTCGCGAGGTAGGAGCCCGCGAACGACCCGGCGGAGGTGCCGATGATGGCATCGGCATCATTCAGTGCCACGCCGGCTTCCAGCAGACCGTGAAGAATGCCCACTTCCCACGCGATTCCGGCTACTCCGCCGCCACCGATGACGACCGCGCGCCTGTTGCTCACTGCTGGTCTCCGGGCGAGGCGAACTTGAAAGCTTCAGGACTGGGCTGCCGGTTGAGCTCCCAAAACTCCGAAACCTCGAATGCTTGGGTGAAGAACGCGCGGCCCGACTTGTTGCGATAGTAGGTGTGAGCCTTGCTCTCATTTGCCCACATGAGCTTCGCTTGACGTCGGTCGATCTCCTCCTGGTACGCGTTGAAGGCATCGAGCGTCACCTCGATCGAACGTGCGCCGCTGGTGCGCAGCATCTGGATGCACTCCAGGATGTAGTGATTCATCGTCTCGGCGATGTAGTTGTGGCTTCCTCCGCCGAGCGCAACCCCGGTGTTCGGGCCGTCGGTGATGAACAGGTTCGGGAATCCGGGGACCGTGCCACCCAGGTAGGCGCGCGGTCCTTCCCACGGCGAGTCGTCGGCCCAATCGTCGCGAAGCTGACGCCCCCCGCGACCCAGCACATCCACCGTCACGAGGTTGTCGAGCGTCATGCCAGTGCACCAGATGATGACGTCCAACTCGACGATGTCTCCATCGACGGTCACAAGCCCCTCAGGTACCACTCTCGAGATCGATGATGTCACGAGGTTGACATGCGGCTGCGCATATGCCCAGTAGTAGCCGCCCGGTTCGAAGTCGCGGGGATCCCGAACTGGCCGTTTGGCTCCAAACGGGAAGTCGGGGGTGAGCCTGGCGGCCAGGTCGGGACGGTCGGCGAAGGTCTCGTTGATGTAGGCCAAACATTGCTCGCGCATTGCTGCGTTGACAGCGTTTGCGGATTCCGGATGCTCGGCGACCCACGCCTCATCCCACTGATTCATGAGCCACGACGCAAAATTTAGCCCTGCGAAGCCTGCAAGCCGCTGCCAGTTCTTGTAGTAAGGAAGATTTCGCCGCAGCCACCGCTCATGGTCGCTGACGCTGCCGTCGCCAACGTTGTTCGGCAGGACCCAGTGCGCCTGCCGCTGGAAGACCGTCAGCTGATCGGCCACCTGGGCAACCTCAGAAACGATCTGAACCCCAGCAGCGCCGACTCCAACAACTCCGACTCGTTTGCCAGTCAAGTCGACGTCGTCGCGCCAGCGGGCTGAGTGGATCGACTCTCCGCCGAAGGTGTCGATGCCTTCGACGTTGGGGTAGCTGGGGCGACAGAGGTTGCCGGCAGCAGTCAGGACCGTGGCCGCCTGCACAATCCTGATCGATCCGTCGATCGTGGATCGAACCGTCAGTTCCCACACGTGCTCGTCCTCGAGCCACTCCATTCGGGTGACCTCGGAGTTCAGGCTGACCTTCTCGCGGATGCCGTACTTGTCAGCGATCCCGTCGAGGTAGGAGCGGTACTCGGAGCCGTTCGGGTAGTAGCGGCTCCATTCAGGGGTGATCTCCCAGGACAGAGAGTAGTTGGTTGTGGGCGTGTCGACGGCCACACCCGGGTAGCGCTGGGTCCACCACAGTCCGCCAATCCCGCCCTCTTTCTCAAACACCTCGAACGAAATGCCACGATCGGCCGCCTTCACCGCGGCGTCCAGCCCGCCCATGCCGGCGCCCACGATGACGAGGCTCAGCCACTCCGGACCGTCAGCGGCACCTGATACATAGAGCTGCTCGGCCATGAACCCGGCCTGCTCTTGGTTCAAACCGAGGTGAGCCTCATTGAATGCCGCACCGGTGGCGATTTGGGACATCCGCTGGAACGTCTCGCAATCGTCGGTGAATGCCGTGTAAGGGCCGTGCTCGGGCGCACTGAGCTCATCTACTAGGAGTTCGAGCAGTTCCGTGCGCGCGGATGGGTCCAAAGCAGCCTCTTTGGGAGCCCCAGCCGTACCCTCGGTGGCCTCATCGGCAACCGCCAGCATCTGGGCCGGTCCCTCAAAGCGGCCCACTCGCTTCGCGTACTTATCCAGGAGAGCGCTGTCACCGGTCACGTGCATAGCACACAGCAGAAGCATCGGTGCTGCTACGTCGGCCAAATGCGCACGGACCTCGTCCGCAGGCAGCGGCACGTGGTCCACGCGGTGCCGGAACAGATTGCGAACTCGTCCCGCGTTCTCCGTCATGACATCCTCCGTCATGATTTTCTCCCTTCAGCAGCCTGCGCTGGGAGCCCAGGATGCGATTAATGTGACGCTCGGTACATCCACCATCACAGCACGCGATGCGGTGGCGTGACCAAACACAAATTGTGATGGGATTATCATTCCGGCGTATACCGGCAGCCCAGCTGGGGGAAGGCGCTTCGTCTGCGATTCGCGCCGGTCTCCGCACCTTCTGAGCTGCGTCATTGACAAAGGTTCGCAAGTCGGTCGCGGCGTTGATCTCGTTATTCCTCCATCATTAATTGTGATTGCATATGCGCGTCGTATTCGGATTATGGTTCATGCATCTGTGATTGCCCTCACACGCAGACGTCGGCTCCAAGTCCCCGGGCGACCCGGGAATGGCGAACAACTATCGGCCACGTATAGGCCACGTATAGGCCAGCCGTCGGGGCGATGTCTCCACCACCTCATCAAATCGGAAGGCATGGACATGAACGCAATGCATCCAGAAACGCTGCCGCGCGCAGCAACTCCCGTCGGTCGCTTGGACCGCCTGCCCCCCACGAAGTTCCAATTCTTCTGGGTCACGATCCTGGGCCTGGGCTACCTCATCGAGACCTTCGACAACATCGCCTTCGGGTTCGTCGCTCCGACGATCCGCAGCGAGTGGGGGCTTTCGATCGGGCAGGTCGGCCTCGTCAGTTCGTCCGTCTTTCTCGGCATGTTCGTGGGTGCACTGGGTGGTGGGCGACTCTCCGACAAGTTCGGACGCAAGCCGGTCCTCATCTGGAGCTCGGTGTTTTACTCGGGAGCCTCTCTGCTGTCCGCGGTGGCGCCGAACTACGAGGTTCTGGTCGTGGGACGGGTGCTGACGGGCGTGGGAGTACAGGCAGCGACCGGAGTGATCATGGTCTACCTCAGCGAGATGTTCCCGAGTGCCTCACGTGGGCGCTTCTTCACTGTCCTGACCTTCATTGGTTTCGTTGCCTCTCCCCTCACCTCGATGACGGCACTCGCGATCGTCCCCAGCGGGGCCGGTGCCTGGCGCTGGGTGTTCGCACTGGGGTCCGCTGGTGTTGTCATCGCCATAGTTGCGGCAATCGCATTGCCTGAGACCGTCAGGTGGCTCACGGCTCATGGGCGAGACGGGGAGGCCGACCGCCTGGTGGCGCGGCTTGAGCACACCGCAAGCCGCAGGGGTCCGCTCAAGCCCGTCGAGGCAGAGCCCGCCGCACCCACCAGCGGCCCGGTGCGCGACCTGTTTCAGCCCCGCTACGCACGGCGACTAGTCGTTCTCGGCATTACCTTCGCCATGCTTGTCTACTGCCTGTACGGATTCACGTCGTGGGTGCCCACGGTCTTGGTGGGCCGAGGTCTGGAGCAAGCCGACGCCCTCCAGATTGCGACCACCATCAGCTTCGGATCGCTGCTCGCTCCTGTACTGCTCTTCGCGTTGGCCGACCGCGTCGAACGCAAGCACGCCATCCTCGGGGCCGGCGCCATCACCGGGATTGCCCTGATCATCTTCGGCATGACGGACACCCGGACCGCAACCATCGTCTCCGGGTTCGTGGTTCAGGTCGGACTCTCCTCCTTGACGACCAGCTTCTACACCTACCTCCCCGAGGTCTTCCCCACCTCCGTGCGCGGAGTCGGTGCCGGTGTTGTGAACGGCGCCGGCCGGCTCGCCGGCATAGCCTCTGGCGTCTCCGTGGCGGCGATCTACGCGAGCCAGGGTGCGCAAACGCTCTACATCGCTCTCGGGGCGGGGCTGATCGCCATGGGATGCATCGCGGGAGCGTTCGGTCCGGCAACGACCCAACGGCCGCTCGAGGCCATCGAGAAACCCTGAAACTTCCACCGGCGCGGGGGGGGGCAAACCGCGCGGAGGCCCCCCCCCGGGGGGGGGGCCCACCCCCCCCCCCCCCCCCCCCGCGCCGGTGGAGCGTCACAATTGGCCTTGGTAAACACCGTGGGAGCGGAAACAGTCGAGCCCGGGCTGCCTGGGGGCACCACGACGTGGTGCCCCCGGCGAACGGGGCGTCGCCCGGTTTGGCGGAACCAGGAACCCGATATTCGTGCGATCCGTGCTCGCTCCGATGTCGTCTTTGCGAATCGCGAAGAGAACAGCTAGCTCGAGACCGCGGAAGATGTCACCGCGTGATGCTGGGGCGCCGCTGCCACAGCCGCCTGTGGCTATCGAGTTGCAGCCGAGAAGCCCTACTTGTCCAGCCCGTAGCCGGTACGTCTGATACGCACGGCAGGGAACAGGATCACATGAACCCTTCCGGTTTCCTGAAATGGACCCTTCCTGCTTCCTGAACGGGACTCCGCGCCTATATGCCACCCAACCCCAGCTGAGTTGGGTCAGCTTGGCTGCCAGTCGGGGCGGCGCCGCATTGGGACTGCGACGCGCATCAGGGATTCGCCGACCGACGCCGAGTCTGTGGAGAGCGGCTGCTTTAGGTCGCCGGCTGAAAGAGGGAAGCGATGAAACAGAACCTGGATGATACGTAGATAACCGACGCCCGTTGCATGGAGATGCCATGTTCCCTCTCGTTGTGTCAGGAAGTTGGGGCTCGGGGAACTTAGCCATGCATAGGTACAGGGGCGGTTTGTGTCTCTCCGCGATGTCGTGTGGAAATTCAGGCCGAAGCCAGCCTTCCGGCATCGGCCGTCTGCGGGGCGTCGTTAGCAGCGGCGACGCGTGCGTCGAAGTGGGCGGCCAGCAGCTCGCCAGCGTGGACGATGTGCTGGTGCATTGCCGCCCTGGTCGCGTCCGCGTCATGCGCTTGGATGCCCTTAAGGATTTCGGCGTGGTCTTCCATGGTGGCTTGCGGCCAGCCTGGAATGGAGGAGTAGAACTGGCGGGGGACGTACCGGGTGACTAGACCCAGGACCCAGACGGTTTTCCGGGAATCGGCCATCAGGTTGATCTCGCGGTGGAAGGCATGATTCTTTTCTTCGAGCAGGTCGTGGTTGTTCCGGGCCGCGGCCGCAATCAGCTCGTGGTGCAACGCCTCGAGTTCGGCAACGTCCTGTTCGCTCGCGTTGGTGGCCGCGCGGGCGGCCAGTTCCCCGCCGATGAGGGCCTGGACGTTGAAGAGATCCCGGATGTCCTGGCCGGTCAGCGGTGCCACCACGAACCCGCGCCGCGGCACGAGCTCTAGGAAGCCTTCCACTCGCAGGGCTTGGAGAGCTTCACGTGCCGGCGTGGTGGAGATGCCAAGGTCCTCGCCGATGGTCTCCGGGCGGACCAGGGCCCCTGGCCGCAGTTCACCCGACATGATGAGGCCGCGGATATGCGCGGTCGCCCTCTCGCTCAGTTGGGGGCGTGCACTGCTGCTGGGCCTGCTGCTCGTCATGGTCTGCGGACTCTTTCTGATCATTTTCCCCACCTAACATACGGCATCAGCCACGGCGGGCCAGGGTACAAGCCCGCCGTGGCTGATGCCAACCCGGGAGATCCGGCTGGTCAGCATGGCCCTGCGGTGGGCCCGCCGTGATGCCGCAGCGGGGGCGAAGTCAGGAAGGATCCGCTAGGTGGATGGGGCGCTTTCACTGTTGCTGCTCCTTCTTCCCTGCGCGCTGCAGGATGCGTTTGGCCCGCTCGGTGACGGGCCGGTCAATCATCTGACCATCGACCTGGGTGGCGCCACCTTCGGCATCAATGACGGACTGCGCCCACTCCACGTCGGCCTGTGTGGGCGCGAAGGCCCGGTGTACGCTGGCCAGCTGGGCAGGGTGGATGCACAGCTTGCCACCGAAGCCGAAGTTACGGGCCAGCCGTGCGGATTCGGTGACCTTGCTCGAATCCTTGATGTGGGTGGAGGGCGAATCCAGCGGTGCGGCAATACCGGCGGCGCGCGAGGCCAGGACCAGCTGCGACCGAGCGTGGTCCAGGAACCGGTCCCCGCCGTCGGCATCAATGTCCAGGGCGAAATCGATGGCACCGAACGCCAGCCGGGTCACACCCGGCACCCGTGCCATCTCAAGGGCATTCACCACGCCGAGCGCGGACTCGATGAGCGGAACCAGGGCAAGGTGTGGCGGCATCCCGGCACGCAGCTGGCGCAGGCCTCCAGCGTCTTCCGCCTTCGGCACCACGATGCCAAGCAGACCCGACCCCGGCGTCCCGGCGGCGGAAAGCAATAGGGTGATGTCGGCGTCGTAATGGCCGGAACCTGGAGGGTTCACCCGGACCAGCGCACGCAAGGCTGCGCCGTCATCGGACGGCGCCACGGCCTCCACCGCCGCGGCCAGCGCTGCGGACTTGGACTCCAGCGCGACAGCGTCTTCCAGGTCGATGATGACGACGCCGGCACCTGCGGCTGCCGCCTTGGTGAACCGTTCGGGTCGGTCACCGGGAACGAACAAGGCGGTGACGGTTGCGGCGACAGTTTCCGCTGCGGTGAGGTCGGCGGCGCTGAGGCTTCCTGCCGGCGCGGTCACTGGAAGTCCCCGACGGAGGGCAGCGTGGATTCATCCGGGCGGGCCGATTCGACGTCGGGGAGGTGCCCCTGCCGGTACACCATAAAGGTGCGCCGGTAGCTGATCACGATCTTGCTGTCCTGGTTGAAGCCCTCAGTGGCGACAGTGACCAAGCCGAGGTTTGGACGGGACTTGGATTCCCGTGTGGAGAGGACCTTGGACCGGGAGTAGATGGTGTCGCCTTCATAGACGGGATTCGGCATGCGGACTTCGTCCCACCCCATATTGGCGAAGACGTTCATGGACAAGTCGATGGTGGACTGGCCGGTAACCAGCGCGAGCGTGAGGGTGGAGTTGACCAGCGGCAGGCCGAACTCGGTGGCCTTGGCGAAATTGCGATCCACATGGGTCTTGGCCACGTTCTGGGTCATGAGCGTGAAGGACTGGTTGTCTGCTTCCGTCACGGTCTTGCCGAACGGGTGGTAGTAAATGTCCCCAGGCGCGAAGTCCTCGAACAAGCGCCCTGTCCAGCCCTCCACCACGCGGCTTTCGCTGGTAATTGTCTGTGTTGCCTCGTCGGTCATCGTCGGTCTCCTAAGCGTCAATATATTTGTTTTCCTAGTCAGTCTCAGCGTTTTTGCCGCGTCCTGTCAAGGATCAATAACTTGTAGAAAGGCACAAAACACCTATTGCAGCTTTCCAATATATTGACGTATCGTCATGACCCAAGAGGTGACGGAAGGTCGCCAGCAATGATTTGAAGGAGCACCGATGCACACCCTCACCGCCGGACTGGACCAGCTACGCGAGCAGACCCGCCTCCTGTGTGAGGGCTTCCCGGACCAGTACTGGCGCGAGACGGACCGCAACCGCCGCTACCCGCAGGAATTTGTGAACACCCTCACCGAAGCCGGCCTGCTCTCCGCACTGATCCCGACTGAATATGGCGGCCTGGGCCTGGGCCTGACCGAGGCGTCCGTCATTATGGAGGAAATCAACAAGTCAGGCGGCCACTCAGCGGCATGCCACGCGCAGATGTACACGATGGGCGCGCTGCTCCGCCACGGCAACGCCGCACAGAAGCAGGCATACCTGCCGCAGATCGCCGCCGGCTCGCTCCGGCTGCAGGCCTTCTCCATCACCGAAGACAAGGCTGGCTCGGACACCACCAGCATCGAGACGGCAGCCGTGCGCGACGGCGATGACTTCATCATCACGGGCCACAAGAGCTGGACCAGCCGCATCGAGGAATCCGACCTGCTCTTTGTCCTGGCCCGCACCTCGGGGAAGCCCGAAGGCAAGGGCACCGACAAAACCCATGGCCTGACGCTGTTCCTGGTGGATCTGCGCCAGGTCCGTGCCGAACAGCCGGAGACCCTCGAGGTGGTCAAGGTCCGCACGATGTTCAACTACGCTACCAACCAGATCCGCTACCACGGTATGCGCGTACCGGCATCGGCCGTAATCGGCGAGGTGGGCAAGGGCTTCCGCTACGTCATAGACGGCTGGAACGCCGAGCGCATCCTGCTGGCTTCCGAAGCGATCGGTGACGGCTACTGGTTCACAACGCGGGGCGTGGAGTATGCCAACAACCGCGAGGTTTTCGGCCGCAAGATCGGCACCAACCAGGGTGTGCAGTTCCCCATCACGGATGCTTACATGAAGGTCCGCGCCGCGGACATGATGCGATACGAGGCCGCGAGGCTCTTCGATGCCGGCCAGCCTTGCGGCGCCGAAGCCAACATGGCCAAGCACCTCGCCTCCGAGGCCAGCTGGGCCGCGGCGAATGCCTGCTTAGACACCCACGGCGGCTACGGATTCGTCGACGAATACGACGTCGAACGCAAGTTCCGCGAAACACGCATGTTCCAGGTGGCCCCGGTCAACAACAACATGATCAAGAGTTTCGTGGCCACCAAAGTCCTCGGCCTGCCCCGCTCGTACTAGGATCACGCCGGCTGCCGACCGGCCGACTCGCATAATTCAATCTGGGCGAAGCGCGGCCATTACGCTAACCGCATCCGGCTGGGCATGGAATAGGTTCGGGACGCCGGGCACGAGCGGCATTCCGAAAGACCGGCATTTCTTTGGTGCCCAATCCAGCAGGTGGCGTGCCGGGTGATCACTTATCCGCAACGCCTATGGTGCGCCTCGCCGCCTTGAACCACCCTCGTACAGCTGCCGAAACGATTACGTGCAAATTGGAGCGAACAATGGACCTTCACCTGCAACCCGATTGGCAACGTGCTCTCGGTCAGAGAGTACAGATTTGGAGAGCCGGGAAATTGATCCGCAAAGGAACAGTCGAAGCCGTTATGCCGGACGATTCGTTTCTTTGGATCTCGGCGGAAGGGACCTCTTCGCGGCAGATGATTTCCCGGCGTGACGGATACCAAGTTTTCACTCATTTCCTGCCCCCGCCAACGTCCTAGAAAGATCACAAGAAAATTGGGCAAGAGCCAAACCTGCAGGGCCAAAGCTTTCCTGATCCTAAAAGCGCATCAATAGGCGAGGACTCTGGAACCCAACCAGCTGCGCAGGCAACACCAACTAACCACCACCGGCCCTGCGAGCGGTCAATTCGACCACCAGCCCTTCGTGATACGTCCGTCGAGCCCCCTTGGCAACTCATGGACCCGACGCCTTCCGATTAATCATGTAGCCAGCCCCGCGGCACGCAATGAACGTGCATGCAACCAAAGACCATAAGGGAGCCGGAGCTCCCAGGAACCCGGCCCCACCATCAGTCAGTCACGAGGCGGTTAGCCCGCCCGGGCGGTCCCGGCGCGATTCCCTGCTGGGAAAGAACTCCTGACCCTGCGCTCAGACGCACCAGCGGCAGGTCATGTAGCCCCACCCGGTCGCACCATGAAGGTCTGACCGAAAAATTTGCCCCCTCGCCGAGGTGCCGTCAAAAAAGAATTCCAGAAAATTGACGCCAAGGTCATGTAGGGGCCCCTGAAAGTCGCCATGAACATGTATGAGCACCGAAACCACAAGCAGGAGCGCACCACCACCGCTCCCCCAGCGACCCTGGTCACGCCGCTACAGCTGAACCAGTGCATGAAGGAGTGAGAACCCAAAACTTCGCCAATTCAGGAAGGAAGCGCCGGCCACGCCAACGGCCAACCACAACTGAACATTCCCGTGACTGACACACCGTCGGCAACACGCCGGCAAAGGTGTTGACAGTGTCAACAAGGCTGGAGGCCCAAAAACCGCGCCCGGCCAGGGGGAAAACGCGTGCCCGAGGTGGGACTCGAACCGGATTCCAGCCCTTGGAAATAAAGGGAACTCCAGAAAACATCCCGAATCCGGCCCAGTCCGGCCGATGTACGGCACAGTCCGAGGCGAAAAGCGTTGACATTGTCAACAAGGCCTTCCCTGATAGATTTTGAACAGATTTGAACAATACAGAGCGACTGCCGCACCCCGTTTTTAAAGGGGTGCGGCAGTCGCTCTGTGTCCGGGGGCAGAGGCCCTCGAGGTTTGATGACCGGCCTGCCGGTTTTGGCCGCATCTGTCCGCAGCACTCGTGCCGCATCCTCATGCCGTTCTCCTCCCGACCGTCCCGGCCGAGGCGCAGGATGCCCGACACCCCCAGTCGTGTTCCGAAAAGGGTGCTTACTGCTGCTCCTAGACAGGAGTGTTTCGGCTTTCGGGGCACTGAGTCGGAACTCTTCGGCAGGTGATCCCGAAAACGCAAGGTGCAGGGTTGAGACTCGGTTGTGTCCCGTAAACCATTCCCCCAATCGGTCGGTTCTGGTCTGAAGCGATAGACTCCGTCGGAACGGGAGACGGGCAATGTCCTGCTCCTGTTGCGACGACGATCGTCGGTCCTTGCTGATTACTTG
>NZ_JAIWYX010000031.1 GCF_020251205.1 Arthrobacter sp. M4 | reverse complement strand
GCCACCCGGGACAACCGGACAGCCCGCCACGGATCCCGGAGAACTCCGCCAATCCTGCCGGCCCGAGGGCCACCCGGAACAACCGGACAGCCCGCCACGGATTCCGGAGAACTCCGCCAATCCTGCCGGCCCGAGTGCTTGCCGGGGTGCCCGTTTGAGCGGGGCACCCCGGCATCGTTTAGTGAATCTATCCGGCGGCCGTGAGCGCGAGGAGCCTCCGCAGCGTCCAGGATGCCCTGACCACGCCAAGCCCTGCGGTCAGTGCGAGCCAGAGTGTCGCCGCCTCCGGAACCCATAAGCCCGCACCGTCCCTACCCTCCAGGATCAGCGTCGCTAGCGATATCACCAGCAGCCCGGCCAGCCTAGGAAGAATTACCAGGAACGCCTCGCCGATTCTGAGCCGGTGCTCCGGCGTGAGCCGTTCCAGCGGAAGTGTCCGCTGGCCCACCGAAGCCTTCTTGGACAAAACGTTGACCAGGACGGACACGCTGGTGAGCGTCAGCCCGCCCATCGCACCGGCAAGGGTTGCCAGGGTTTGGAAGAAGGTCCTGCGTGCAGCATCGGCGACCGATTCCAACATCAGCGGCTTACCGAAACACACCGAAATGAGCAGCCAGGCCGCCAGCGCTGCCGCCGCCAGCGCGAAATCCATCCGCGGACGGACGAGAAACCATCGGAAGACCGGATTCCCGGGGCTCCGCGCGAGTTGGATTTCAACGTCGTAGGAGCTCACCATGGACGCCCTCCTCCGTTGTCCGGAGCGACAACACCGTGGCAGGCCGCTCACCCCGAGGCTCAGGTGCCGACGAGGACCCATAGCCCACCAGGTCGGGCACCCATGATGCTTCCGGTAAGCCCTTGACAGCGGGCAGGCACTGCGCAAAGTAACCGTCGTGATCTGCGGATTGCCGGGCGAAAATCGAGATCGCTTCCTCCGTTGACTTCTGCGGATCATTGACCACGTCCGCGGCAACCTCTACGCGGGCGATGAAGCGGTCCTTGAGGAGGTCCACAATTTCACGGTCGCCGGACACGGAATCCCTACCCTCAGCGACGGCATAGTCGAACTGCTCCAGGGTGGCAGAGCGTCGGAACTGTTCAATAAGCTGCTGGATGCGTTCGCGAACCCGCTGTTTCTCGGTGGCATTTCCGGATCGGCCAACACTGAGCGACATTCGGAATGTGCCCTGGGTCATCAGCCGGGACGCGCTGCCCAGGACCTCGGCCCATTCCCCCTGCGCCCCATCATTGAGCTTGCCGGCAGGAACGGCAAACTCAAACTTGCTCACCTGGAGGCGCGCCAGGATCTGGTCAACATCCTCGCGAAGGACAGGAACCAGCTCCACGCCAAGGCCAAACATGCCCTCGAGATACTCACACAATCTCGAGGCGCGGGGCCCATTCGCACTGGTCAAAACCGCCAGTACATTGCGCTTCAAGAAACCGAAGTACGTCGTCTCCAGCAGATGGTCCCCCGGAGCCAACGGCAGTGCCTTGCGCTGCCCGGCCGAGTCTCCCACGCTCGGAAAATTCGATTCCCGAACCCTATCCAGGAGCACCACTGGAATCGGAGCGACAGCCCGGGCGTGGGCCATGACGACGGAGCCATCCGGGCTGCTCAGTCTCCTGTCCACTCCCCTTCGTTCGGCGCTCAAAAGCACTTCCGCGAGCCGACGAGCCGGAAATGGCCGCGTAAGGTCCTCGCCGTTGACCCGGGCGATACGCCAGAACTGAAGACTGCGACGCGCCATTCCCGCTCCTTCCGCTGCCTGAGCAAGTCCGTTTGGGGACACGCCCTCCATCACGTGGAATCACGGTATCCGGCACCTATGACAGTTTTCCGCTATCCCCAGTTGGCGCCGCGGGGTGGGCGCCGTCGTCCGGTGTTGGCACCATCCGGGGATCGCGTCGTCCAGGGATCGCGTCGTCCGGGGTTGGCGCCGTCCGGGGTTGAAATGGGCGGGGGACGGAACCAATGGCGGGAACCAATTGCGAAACATATGTTGCCTTTTTAGCAACATGGCGGGTTATCCTGTGGATGTGACGCACGAAACATTGAGCAATGGAGCGGAGCTGCTCCCTGAAGAAGCGCTGGAAGCAATTGAGCGGGCGGCAACGGCTGCGCATCCGCACGAGAGCTTGTTCTCCGACCGGGCAGCCAACATCAAACAATCGGCTGTCCGCGACGTATTCGACATTTCGATGAGGCCGGGCCTCGTTTCGTTGGCAGGCGGTAATCCCTACCTGAAATCCCTGCCATTGTCTCGCTTGGGCGAAACAGCGTCACAGATCATTGCCGAGCAGGGGATGACTGCCCTGCAGTACGGCAGCGGCCAAGGCAGCATGGAACTTCGGACCCAGATTTGCGAGATCATGGCGGCTGAAGGTATCACGGATGCCCGGCCGGAGAATGTGGTGATCACCGCAGGCTCTCAGTCTGCGCAGGATGTGGCCACCAAGGTCTTCTGCAATCCGGGGGACGTAGTCCTCGTTGAGAACCCTACCTACGTTGGGGCCCTGAATACCTTTGAGGCCTACCAGGTACAGGTGGAACCTGTTGATATGGACGACGACGGTCTGGTGCCTGAGCTGCTGGCGGCCACCATCGCCGAGTTGCAGGCCCGGGGCAAGAACATCAAGTTCCTCTACACCATTCCCAACTTCAACAACCCCTCAGGAATCACGCTGGCAGAAGACCGGCGCCAGCAGATCGTCGATATATGCCGGCGTGCGAATATCTTGGTGCTGGAAGACAATCCCTACGGACTGCTCCGTTTTGATGGACGGCCGATCGCGCCGCTGAGGGCTGCAAACCCCGACGATGTTATTTACATGGGCTCCTTCTCCAAGATTTTTGCGCCAGGGCTCCGAATCGGCTGGGCTTTGGTCCCCGAACATTTACAGCGGCGCTTTTACTTGGCGTCCGAGGCCGTGACGCTGTGCCCGCCGACGTTCAACCAGATGCTCATCTCCGCGTATTTACGGGACTTTGACTGGAAGGGCCAGATCGAAACGTATCGGAGCCTGTATGAGGAGCGGTGCACGGCGATGCTCGCCGCCCTCGAAGATGAAATGCCCGACGGCGTGACGTGGACCAGGCCTGACGGTGGGTTCTTTGTGTGGGTCACGCTTCCCGAGCACGTCGACACATACCCATTGCTGAAAAAGGCGATTGACGCCGGCGTCGTTTTCATCCCAGGTGCCGCATTCACGCACTCGGACAAGCCGTCCAACAAGCTCCGGCTTGCCTTCAGTGCGGTGCCACCGGATTCGATCACCGAGGGCGTCCGGCGCTTGGCGCCGGTGTTGCGGGAGGCCACGGGCACCGCATAGGAAAGCATTGACCGGAGCTGACAACTGCCCAAAGTATAGGTGGCGCCTACGCCCGCGCTGTCGCCAGAGTCACGTGGCAGCGTGGGCAGTCTCACCCGGAATCTGGACGGTTCGGGACGTGCCCCAGCCCTAAAATTGAAGTGTGCCCCCGACGGTGCGAGCCACTCCCTTCCGACCAGATTTCAGGGGACATTCTTGCTTATTCTGCAGCCACGCCAGCGTGTTGGCCACGACATCCTCCTTGCCCGCCACGGCAACCACATCTGCGAAATGCGCCTGGACCGGCACAACGACCGCGTCATCGCACTTCTTGACGATGGTTCCGTGGACAGCGCTCCAAACTTGATCTCCCCGCAAATTCATATGCCTGAGACCTTCCGGAGCACGCTCCGCAAAGACTGGCGCCTGCTTTCTGCCGCGTCGGGCGTAATGCTCGCGGTGTCACTGGTTGTCTCGGCCATCGCCATGGGCTTGGCGGGATCGGTCGGAGACGCCCAGTGGCAACAGATCGCCACGAACTACCAGTACACGTACGCGAACGGCTACTGATAGAGAAGCCAACGGGTTAACACCCACCACACGCCAGCGATCACGCCGCCGCCGAATAGGCAGCCCACTATGACTTGGGCCAGGGTGTGCGCCCCCAAAGTCACCCGGGACCAGGCGACGAGTGGAACCAGTGGCAGCAGGAGCAAGCAGGTCGGACCGAAGATCAGCGTGAGAATCACAGCAGCCGAGGAAATCACGGAGGCGTGGCCGCTGATCTTCCAGTACAGGCTGACGACGCCCACCACCACGATGCCCACAATGATCGCCAGCACCATGATGGCAACGCTGAGGGGCGCCCCCGTGAGGCCCAGCACACCGAGTCCCAGCAGCACAGAAACCAGCGCGGCAAGCATAATCGGTGCGCGTCTGGCTCGTTCGCTGACGTGATGATCCGAGAGCTTCCCTAGCCGAACCAGCACCAGCACGTATGCCAAGGGCAGGACGCAGACGAATAACGCTGCCAGCGCCCCGTAGAGCATCGTGCCCGGCATGCCGGGCTCGACGGCGGGACTCAGCAAGAGGAGGACAGTCACCACGGCCGGGGGCTGGAAGAGCTCTGTCACCACTTTTGCCAAGAGGTACTTGCCCCTCAGACGCCGAATCGAAGCCTGGCCGTTGGGCACCAGCGGAGCCGGCGCTCCCTTTGACGGGTCCGCCGGCTCTAGCTGCGACGAATTCTCCACAGTCCTCAGTCAGGCCGCGTCAGTCAAGCAACAGCGCGGGCTCTTCAAGAATGGCTGCGACATCGGCCATAAAGCGCGCCGACAGATCGCCGTCCACTACACGGTGGTCGAATGATCCACCCAATGTGGTGATCCAGCGCGGTATTACTTCACCGTCAAGGACCCAGGGCTTTTGCTTGATGGTGCCGAACGCCACGATCGCCACTTCACCGGGGTTGATGATCGGCGTACCTGTGTCGATGCCCAGAGCCCCAATATTGGTAATTGTCAGCGTGCCGCCCTGCATTTCGGCTGGCTGGGTCTTCCCAGCCCGGGCGCGCGTGGCCAATTCGTTCAGGGCGAGGGCGAGTTCCTTCAGGGAAAGGTCCTGCGCTTCCTTGATGTTGGGCACCATGAGGCCCCGCGGCGTAGCCGCTGCGATGCCGAGGTTCATGAAGTGCTTGACCTGGATCTCGGCCCCGCCCTTGCCGTCCGCATTCTCAACCCAGCTCGCGTTGACGCTGGGATTCCGTGCGGCTGCCCAAATGACAGCCTTGGCCAGGATCAGCAGCGGCGACACCTTAATACCCTCGAAGTCCCGCGAAGCCTTCAGCCTCTTGACGAACTCCATAGTGCGGCTGGCGTCGACGTCCACAAAGATGCTGACATGCGGCGCCGTGAAGGCCGAGTCAACCATTGCCTTGGCCGTGGCTTTGCGGACCCCCTTGACCGGAATACGTTCGATTCGCTGGTCCTGGGGCTTCCTGGCCGGAGTCCAGAAAGTATCCGCGCGGTCCACCTCCGCCTCCCGCTGGGCCTGGTAGCTCACCAAGTCCTCCCGGGTAACCTCGCCGTGGGCACCCGTAGCCACGACGTCGGCGAGGTCGATGCCAAGGTCCCGGGCGAACTTGCGCACCGGTGGCTTGGCCAGGACTCGGCTGACAATTCCGCTAATCGCACCACCAATGCCAGCGACGCCGGGAGCTCCATTCGGTGCCGCCGCAGCAGCTGGCTGCGAAGCTTGCACCTGGAACGCTGCGGGCGGCTGGGCCGTAGTTGCCGCGGTTTGGTTGGCCGCCTGCTGAACCGGAGCACTCGGCGCAGAACGCACGACGGGGGCATCCGGCGTCGGGCGCGTTGCGGCAGTGGAAGCTCCGGAAGCCGACGCCTTCCGCGGGCGGCGCTTGACGGCGTCGGCCTTGGGACCTGAACCGACCAACGGCCCTGCCGGAGCACCGGCCTCGGGCGCACTCGAAGCCGCGCCGGAAGCCTCAGCACTGGGAGCCTGAGCACCGCCGTCGGAGAGGACGCCATACATAGGCGGCAGGTTTTGATCGGGCGCCGCTCCACCTTCTGCTGGCGGAGCTGCCTTGGCAGGTGCAGGCGGGGTCGGAGCAGATGCGCCGACTTCACCGGGCTGGTCCGCGACGGAAATGATCGGGGTACCGACCTCAACCGTCAAGCCCTCTTCAACGAGCAGCTCAGCCACGGTGCCTGCGAACGGGGACGGCAGCTCGACCAGCGACTTGGCCGTCTCGATCTCGCATAAGACATCGTTGATCCCCACGGTGTCGCCAGGCTTGACCTTCCACGAGACGATTTCGGCCTCGGTAAGTCCTTCGCCCACGTCCGGGAGATTGAATTTCTTGACAGTCACTTCGATCCTCGGTTTCCGGTGTTCACCGCCGCGCGGCGGGACCAATCAGGGGCAGGTTCAGTAGGCGAGCGAGCGGTCGAGGGCTTCGAGGATCCGGTCGATATCCGGAAGGTAGTCCTCTTCGACCTTGGCCACCGGATACGGCATGTGGAAGCCGCCCACCCGCAAAACAGGAGCTTCGAGGTGCAGGAAGGCGCGTTCGCTGATCCGGGCCGCGATCTCGCCGCCGATGCCGCCAAATGTGGGGGCTTCGTGGGCGATGATCAGGCGCCCTGTCTTCTTCACAGACTCGGTCACGGTGTCGAAGTCGATCGGGGAAATGCTCCGAAGGTCGATCACTTCCAGGCTGTGGCCGTCCTCCTCGGCTGCGTTTGCGGCAGCGAGGGCAACGGGGACGAGGGGGCCATAGGCGACGATGGTGGCGTCGGTTCCCTGGCGGAGGACGTGAGCTTTGTGCAGATCGGCCGCAAGCCCTGGTTCCTGGGTATCCACCTCACCCTTGAGCCAGTAGCGGCGCTTGGGTTCGAAGAAGATGACAGGGTCCTTGGACTCCACGGACTGCTGGATCATCCAGTAGGCGTCGTGGGCGTTGGATGGGGAAACGATGCGGAGGCCGGCAGTGTGGGCGAACAGCGCTTCAGGGGATTCGGAGTGGTGTTCCACCGAGCCGATGCCGCCGCCGTACGGGATGCGGATGACAACCGGTACGTTCAGCTGACCATGGCTGCGGGCGTGCATCTTGGCCAACTGCGTGGTGATCTGGTTGAAGCCGGGGAAAACGAAGCCGTCAAACTGGATTTCACAGACGGGTTTGTAGCCGCGCAGTGCCAGGCCGATTGCGGTGCCGATGATTCCGCTCTCTGCCAGGGGCGTGTCGACAACGCGGTCTTCACCGAACTCCTTGATCAATCCGTCCGTAACGCGGTAGACGCCGCCCAGCTTTCCGATGTCTTCGCCCATCAGGAGCGACTTCGGGTTCTTGCTGAGCGTGGCGCGGAGGCCCTCGTTGATGGCCTTGGCGATGGTCATTGTGGGCATCAGTTGGCCTCTTCTTCCTCGTCACCTTCGAAGCCTGCCGAGTACTCCTCGAACCAGGCCAGTTCCTCGGCGACCAGCGGGTGGGCCTCCGCGTAGACGTTCTCGAAGGACGCGCGGATTTCCGGAGCCTTCAATTCCAGCGTGGTCCGCCGAATGTAGGACGCCAGTTCGTCGCCATCAGCCTTTACTTTGGCGAAGAAGTCGTCGTCGGCCAGGCCTTCGGCGCGCAGGTACGTTTCCAACCGTTCCAGCGGGTCTTTGTCCCGCCAAGAAGTTTCTTCTTCCTTGAGGCGGTATTTGGTGGGGTCGTCGGCCGTCGTGTGGGCGCCGACGCGGTAGGTGTAGGCCTCAATGAGGACGGGGCCGTTCCCTTCACGAGCGTGTTCAAGAGCCCACTCCGTGACTGCATGGACGGCGATCACGTCGTTCCCGTCTACCCGGATGCCAGGGAAGCCGTAGCCCTTTGCCCGGTTCGCCAATGGAACCCTCGTCTGCACGGAGCTGGGGACGGAAATGGCGTAGTGGTTGTTCTGGCAGAAGAACACCACGGGCGCCTTGTACGAGGAGGCAAACACCATGGACTCGTGGACATCGCCTTCCGAGCTGGCACCGTCGCCAAAATAGGCGACCACGGCGGCCTTCCCCGCATCCTTCGATCCACCTTGGTCCTGTGCGGCCTTCTGGTCGCGTTGGATGCCCATCGCGTAGCCAACCGCGTGGAGGGTCTGGGCTGCAAGCACCAAGGTGTACAGGTGGAAGTTGTTTTCGTTCGGATCCCATCCACCATTGGTGATGCCCCGGAACTGGCGAAGCAGCTCTGCCAAATCCACGTTCCTGGTCAGCGCAACGCCATGTTCACGATACGTGGGGAAGATATAGTCCTGCGGCTGCGTGGCCCGACCTGAGCCGATCTGTGCTGCTTCCTGGCCAGTGAGCGGTACCCACAGGGCGAGCTCTCCCTGACGCTGAAGTGCGGTTGCTTCCTGGTCGAACCGGCGGATCTTGGCCATGTCCGCGTAGAAGCCGCGCAACTGCTCGGGCTCCAGGCGCTTGGCGTAGTCGGAAAAAACTGGGTCGGCGCCGAGCTTGCCGTCGGGACCGAGCAACTGGACCATTTCCGTCGAGGGCTCGTCACCCACGATTTGGCGGTCTGCCTGCATTCCTTCCAACCCGGGGGCGGGCAGCTGCGTAGAACCCATACCGTCTCCTTGCCTGCCTCAAGCCAATAGCCGGGCAGTTTTCGCTGGGATATATGCCTCATTTGGAATATATTCCTCAGGTGGCATATACATGGCTGTCGCCCCTAACTTTATCCTCAGTAAGGTACGGCCGGGGCATTTGTTAATCGCTAGGAAGAACGCGGCGTCTTTGTATATTCGGCACACAACTGCAGGAAGCGGGTATTGGCCTCCTCTTCGCCGATGCTGACGCGGACACCTTCATTAGCGAAGGCCCGTACAGACAGCGCCCTTTCGCCCGCGCGTGCCGCGAAGTCCATGCTGTCCTCGCGGAGTTCGAGCCAAACGAAGTTGCCTTGAGCGTCCGGCACCGACCATCCGAGTTCCTTGAGCCCCGCCATAACGCGGTCCCGCTCGTCCACCAGGCTTTGTACTCTTTCCACAACCTGCTGGAAGTTCTCGAGCGACGTGATGGCCGCGCGTTCGGCAATCTGGGAGACCGCGAATGGCGTGGCGGCGGCGCGGAGGTGCTGGGTCAGGTCAGGGCCAGAAACGCTGTATCCCACCCTTAGCCCGGCGAGGCCGTGGGCCTTGGAAAACGTACGGAGCACGATCACATTGGGGTACTTCCGGTAAAGCCTGATGCCGTCCACCGCGTCTTCGGCCCGGACAAACTCCTGGTAGGCCTCATCGATAACCACCACGACGTCGGAAGGTACCGACTGGATAAAGTCCTCCACTTCCTTGGTGGTCAGGATGGGGCCGGTGGGGTTGTTGGGTGTGCAGAGGAGGACGACTTTGGTCCTGGCACCGACCGCGGCGGCCATTCCCCCAAGGTCGTGCCGCCCGTCCGGCAGCACGGGAACCTGGATGCTTTGGGCTCCGGCAAGGCCAACGCTTATGGGATAGGCCTCAAACGAACGCCAGGCGTAGATGACTTCATCTGCTTTCCCGTCATCGTTTTGCCCCGCAAAAGCAGCCAGGATCTGGTTCAAGGCACCCAGGCTTCCAGCCCCTGTAACGATGTCGTCCGACGGAACCCCGAGGAAATCGCTCAGGGCCCCGCGAAGCTTCGTGGAGACAGGGTCCGGGTAGCGATTGATGTCTTGTTGCTCGGCAATTGCCCGCAGCACGGCAGGGATTGGAGGCAGTGGGTTTTCGTTGGAGGACAGCTTGTAGCTGGTGAACCCTTCGATGGCTACGGGCGGCTTTCCCGCGGCGTAGCGGGGAAGCCTGGCCACCACAGGCCGGGGCGCGATGCCTCCGCGTGCAGCGTCGGTAGAAGTCATGGATCCAAGCCTACTTGCCCGCCTTCCACCAGCGAGGGTCGAGGGTGGCGTCGCGATAGGCAACGTTGGAAAGCGTGCAGTGGTGTGGTCGCTGGCGGGCGCTGTGAGTCCACGCTGGCCTGTGACAGCATGGGGCCATGGGTTCCTTCATAGTGCGCGTGATCATCAATGGGCTGGCTCTGTGGATTGCCAGTTGGCTGCTGCCAGGCATGGACATCACTACATCCGCCACGACGCAGGCTGCGACAAACAGCGGCGTTTCCCAGGGCGCGGACGCGGTGGGCGTTGTGCTCGCCTACCTGTTCATCGGGCTCATTTTCGGGATTGTGAACGCCCTGGTCCGCCCGCTTGTCAGCCTGCTTTCCCTGCCCATCACCATCCTGACGCTGGGCCTTTTCACGATCATCATTAACGCAGCGATGCTTTACCTGACGGCTTGGATCAGCGGCTATACCCCTGTTCACCTGACACTCGACTCCTTCTTCTGGACCGCCGTTTTGGCAGCGATCATCATCAGCCTGATTTCCATGGTGGCAGGCCTCATTCCAGGAACCCGCAAGCGATAGCACAGGCTTCCTTTCGCATTAATCCACTGCCCAATTAATCCACTTAATCCACGGCCCAACAGGAATCATTTCGGCCCCGCCAAGGCACCAGCGGACGGCGCACTGACGGGCAAGTCCGGATTGCTCTGTGCTGGTGACGGCATCGGAGCTCGGGACAGTTTCACTCGGGTCACCGACGCGACGCCACTCGTGCCAAGCAGGCCCGCCACAGTGCCGCTGGCTGCGACGAGCGAGGGATCAGAACTCTTCAAAATGCGCTCGGCCCCTTGTGCATAAATTTCCAGCTTGTGGGCGGGTCCTAAACCAACTTCCTCGCCTGGCTCAAGGACTGCTGTGTCGGTCAACGTCACTGTGACCCTATCTTTCGTATCTGGGTTGGGAAGCCCTTCAGTACCAGGTACAAAGTCGTCCCCATGCTCCAAATTGAGTACACCTATGCCTTCCTTGGGTTTGATGCCGCCAACCGGCGAGCCAGCGGTCACAACGTACTTGAGGTCGAACTCAGCGAGGAATGCTTTGTCTTGGCCAAGATTCATGGCGTGAATCCCTCCTTGGCTGTGCGCGACTGCGACGATGCGTGCCCCTGCTTCGGCGCCCGCCTCCTGTAGTGCCTTTCTGATTCCCTGGTTGATCTCTTGCGAGTCGTAGCCCAGCCCATCGACGATGCCGGCTGGATCCAAGGGGTTGTCGCCACCTATGCCTTCGCCTGTCTGTGTGCCTGGAATCAGCAGTACAAAGACGGGACCATCCGGACGTTCAACCCGCACCACTTCTACTTCCCCGTGATGGGCTCCCGCAGTCTCAAGCTCGCGAATAATGCCTGGCAACGTCAGGTCCATCTTCCGCTGGTCAGTGGAGACTGCTTTGGCTTCCACGGGTCTTGGCTTGAGGTGGCTCGCGAAGGGAAGATCGCTTAGGAAACGGAGGACACCTCGCGCGTCCTTGCCCCCCGTTGTCCTGCTCAGCAGAGCCGCGGCGACCGGTCCCAGTCCGGGGAGCAAATGGTTCACAAGATCGTGCGGTGCCCGGGCGATGGCCTGCTCCGTCAGATTCCGAAGGCCTGCCTGATCCTTCTTCCTGTCTGCGTCGAGCCCGCTGAAAAGGTTCAGTCGCTCAGCCACGGCCGGGTAGCTCAGCCCCATCCGTAGCAAGGCCGCGGCGCGCGCTTCGGAAGATTCGTAGTCGCGGTGACTTGCCCGCACGTCAGCGGCTATGCGGTAAAGCCCCTGACTAGACGATGACAGTTCGCCTATGCCGGCCGAAACCATCGCCAGCGCAAATGCTCCACTGACTGGGGAGTCAACCAAATAGGCCAGGAGATCGCTGCGAACCGCCTCTGCAAGGCACTTGGCGGCGTTAAGTTCCTCCCCGGCATTGTGAAGTCCGTTGGCTCCGTGAACGAGTTCCTCATATTGGAAGGCGATACCGCCGACACCGCCACGGACAATCAATTGGCCATCGCTGGACGGTTCTACCGGCTTTGGAGCCCCGCCGTCTTCGATCGACTTTGGATCCGCCACTAGAGCGCCCGGCCCGGTTGCGCCGCGGCCTGCCCATGACCCTGGACCGCAGCAACCGCGTCCTGGAGTGTTGCAACGGTTCGCCGCAACACCGATTGGTGGTGGCTAAGCGTGGTCTGGTAAGCCCGGCCTGCAGGTGACTGCCAGTTGTGGAGCTCAAGCTGGCTCAGCCTGGCGGCAGCTGATTCAACCCTATGAACGCAATGCTGAAGCCGCTGGGCGAGTTTGTGGATCTCACCGCTGCGGGAGGCGCATTGTGCTGCGTCCGAGGCGTGCACAACAGTGCTCATGATTGAACTCCTTGGTGTTGTCTGGGGACAAACGCAGTCCGGCAGCTTCAACTGTCCGTTGCATTGCTTCGACGCTACGAGGGAGCGCCACGGTGGCGGTATCGCAAACGTCGGTATGTGGAGAAGCCCGTCCCATGTGGACAAACGACGCCCACATAGGCCAACAGGCACTTAAAGTCCTTGCCGCAGTTCATGAAAGAATTGCCACATGCCTGAAACCGCCTCCGCTGTCACCCGTACGCCCTCCGGACGCCTGGCCCTGGCCGCGTCCGCCGACAAAATCGCACTTGGTCCGCTGGATGGCCGCTACCAGTCGGCCGTCGCACCGCTGGTTGATTACTTGTCCGAGGCTGCGCTGAACCGCGACCGGATTGCCGTGGAAGTCGAATGGCTGATCCACCTGACTGCCAACAGCGTCCTTCCCGGCGCAGGTCCCCTGAGCTCTGCCCAGTTGGAGCAGCTCCGTGCCATCGTCACCGAATTCGACGCCTCCGACGTAGCAGAGCTGGCGGAGATCGAGGCAGTCACCGTGCACGACGTCAAAGCAGTCGAATACTTCATCGGCCGTCGCCTCCCGGCCATCGGCATCGAAAACCTGACTGCTATGGTGCACTTCGGATGCACGTCGGAGGACATCAACAACCTGTCCTATGCACTGGGCATCAAAGGAGCCGTCGAGGATGCCTGGCTGCCCGCAGCGAGGTCCCTCGTAGACCAGCTTCAGGCAATGGCGGAAGAAAACCGCTCAGTTCCGATGCTTTCCCGCACACACGGGCAACCCGCCACACCAACCACGCTGGGCAAGGAACTTGCCGTTATTGCGCACCGCCTCCGCCGCCAGCTGGACCGCGTCGCCAAGACCGAGTACCTCGGAAAGATCAACGGTGCCACCGGCACCTACGCCGCACACGTTGCTTCTGTCCCCAGCGCAGACTGGCAGAACGTTTCGCGTAGCTTTGTGGAGGGCCTGGGCCTGACATGGAACCCGCTCACCACCCAGATCGAGAGCCATGACTGGCAGGCGGAGCTCTATGCGGATATCGCCCGCTTCAACCGGATCCTGCACAACGTCTGCACCGACATTTGGAGCTACATCTCAATTGGGTACTTCCGCCAGATCCCAGTTGCCGGTGCCACCGGCTCCTCCACCATGCCGCACAAAGTCAATCCGATCCGCTTCGAGAATGCCGAAGCAAACCTGGAAATCTCCAACGGACTACTCGATGTCCTGGGCGCCACCCTGGTGACTTCCCGCTGGCAGCGTGACCTCACGGACTCCTCCTCGCAGCGCAACATCGGTGTGGCTTTCGGCCATTCCCTGCTCGCAATTTCCAATGTTGCCAAGGGCCTGAAGGCCCTGGACGTCGCCAACGACGTTCTCGCCGGTGACCTGGACAGCAACTGGGAAGTGCTTGGCGAGGCTATCCAGATGGTGATGCGTGCTGAGGCGATTGCGGGCGTCCCCGGCATGGAAAACCCCTACGAGCGGTTGAAGGACCTCACCCGCGGCCAAAGGGTCGATGCAAACCGCATGAAGGAGTTCGTTTCCGGACTTGGACTTTCGGAGGAAGCCGAGGCCCGTCTGCTGGCCCTCACACCAGGTAGCTACACCGGCATCGCTGAGAAGCTGGTGGATCACCTGAAGTAATCTGCTCACCTGAAGTAATCTGCCGTTGCTGGCGTCGGGTTCCGGCCCGCCGCCAGCAACAAGCAGAATAGTCGGACTCAGCTCGTACGAAGTTCACATCAAGGGTAGGGAAAACTGAACCTATGAGGCTCTTGCTGATCAGACACGGACAAACACCAGGCAATGTACTGGGTCAACTCGACACGGCGTTTCCTGGGCCCGGCCTGACGGAACTCGGCCAGCGGCAGGCAGAAGCACTGCCCCGTTCGCTCGGTAGGGAGAACATTGGGGGCATCTACGCTTCCACCCTGGTCCGCACGCAATTGACGGCGGCACCCCTTGCTGAGGCGCTTGGACTCGAAACCCACGTACTGGATGGACTTCAGGAAATCGAGGCCGGAGACCTTGAAAAGGCAACCGACCACGAGTCCCACCATACCTACATGAGCACGGTCTTTGCCTGGACGGATGGTCGCCTGGATGTCCGTATGCCGGGTGGCACTGACGGCCATGCTTTCTTCGCCCGATACGACGCGGCCATCGAGAAAGTAGCCGCCGCCGGCCACCCCACTGCGGCAGTGGTCAGCCATGGTGCCGCGATCCGGTGCTGGGCTGGCAACCGCAGCGAGGAAATCGACTCGGCTTTCGCCTCCCACCACCAACTCGCTAATACCGGAATAGTGATTCTTGAGGGTGATCCCGGTCTAGGTTGGAGGCTGCTGCACTGGGATCAGAGCCCTGTCGGCGGCATGGCCCTGGTGGACGCCACCGCGGAAGACCCGACAGGCGAGGCTTTTTAGAGCCTTTCCCCCAATTTGTGCCCCACGAGGACGCGATCTTCCGCCCAGCCCGAACTTCCACTGGACGCCCCCAGCAACGTTGGCCATGATGAGATGAGGCGGGCGGCTTTGCAGTAGTTCCCCCACGGCGCTGGGCCTCCCGCGGTGGAGGCTTGGTGGCATGTCCAGAGAAACTATGCCGGCGGGATCGTCCGCAAAGGGTGGTTCCGGCGACAATCCTTCAGAACCCGCTGGACAGTTCGTTGCCGACTACTACGAGCACGTAGCGGCCGACGACTTACTGAACTACAGCAACGATGTGCTGGCTCAACGGGCCCTGGTCCACAAACAGCTGGCCACTTTCAGGGCGCCAAACGAAACCGCCGTCGGCATGCGGCATGAGGGCGACGTAACCATCGTGGAAATCGTCGCTGAGGACATGCCCTACCTGCTGCAATCCGTCACCGCGGAGCTAACGCGGGAAGAGGCCGACCTCCGTTTACTGGTTCATCCCACGTTCCGGGTCAGGCGCGATCCACACACCCACGAGCTTGTGGACATCCGCCAAGGAACGGCACGTGAGGGTCTGTCAGCTGGATCCCCCGAAGCCTTGCAGCAGTTAATGGGCAACGACTACCAAAATGAACTCTGGATCAGCATTGAAATCGGACGACTCCCGGACGACGGCAGCGCCGACACGCTTACCAGGACACTGCAGGCCGTCGTCGCGGACGTCCGGGTAGTAGCCCAGGACAGCGCTGCGATCCATCGGGACGTCAGGCTCGCAGCTGAACATCTCCTTGCCAAACACCTCAAAACTGGTGCCCAGCGCGCAGGACACGCTGCGGAGATCCGCGCCCTGCTCCACTGGCTGGATGCCGGCAACTTCGTTTTCCTTGGCAGCTGCACTTTTGACTCCCTGGCCTCTGGATCGTCCGGATCCACCACGCAGGCCGAGCTGGATCAAGCCGATCAGCAGGTCACGCTGGTTCCGCGGCCTGGAACAGCGCACGGCCTGCTCCGCCACATACAAAGCCAAGAGGGCACACCCCAGCCAGGGGAGCCCACGGCGCCGCGGCTGCTCTACGTGACGAAGTCGGATATTCGTTCCACGGTGCTGCGTCCTTCATATTTGGACGAAATAAGCATCCGGACGCTGGACGCCAGTGGGGCCGTCGCCACCGAAAGACGCTTTGTGGGCCTTTTCGCCCATGGGTCCTCTGCGCTGTCCGTCTTGGGCGTGCCGGTACTGCGGGAGAAAGTGCGGAGTGTACTGGCCGACGTCGGTCATCCCCCCGGATCGCACGCTGCGAGCGAGCTGCTGAGTGCTTTAGAGGCGCTTCCACACGACGAGCTCTTCCGCATGGATGCTGCGGAACTGGCACGGCTGGCCGGCGAGATCCAACATCTACAGGCCCGCCGCCGCACAAGGTTGTTCCTCCGCCCGGATACCAATGGCCGCTTCATGTCGGCTTTGCTGTTCCTGCCCCGCCAGCGCTACAGCACAGGTGTGCGGCTCCGCGTGGAGCAGGTCCTCGGCCGGGCTTTCGGTACGAGCGACATCGAGTTTGACCTGAGACTTACTGAATCCGCCATGGCACGCGTGTTCTTCCGGATCCTGCTTCCGGCCGAAGGACTCCCCGAAGCGTACGATCCGGACACCTTGGAGAGGCAGGTGCTCGGCGCAACCCGCACATGGGATGAGGGCATCGACGAAGCCTTGAGAGACAGATTCCCGGCCGTGGAAGCAGTTCGGTTGGCCCGCCAATGGGCGGGGGCTTTTCCCGCCAGTTACCGGGCCGATTATGAGGCGGAGGACGCTGTTCGAGATATCGCACGCTTTGAGGCGTTTGGCTTGGACGGGCCGGGCAAAGCTGGGGATGACCTCTTCCTGAAGGTTTACGTTGGCTCGGAGTTGGCGCCGTGGCTGGGCGAGGTGGCCCGGGTCCGGCTCTACCTGACCAAGCCACGGTCGCTAACGCAGATCCTCCCGTTTTTCCACAACCTGGGTCTTGAGGTCCTGGACCAGCGGCCGTACACGCTCGTGCGTCGCTCGGCCGTCGGCCAGCAGGGTCCACTGCCAGGCACGACGCCTGGCGGCGCCTCGCAGGAAACGCCCGACGGCGGAACGTCACCAACCGCGCCGAGCGGACCCCAGCCCGAGCCCGCACCCATCGGAACCACCCAGCCGGCCCACACCGTCGAGACCCAAGGCGCCCAGACCGCAGAGACCCAAGGCGCCCAGACCGCCGTCGTGGTTTCGTCAGCGATGCAGGAGCGGGAGCTGTTCCTGTACGACTTGGGCCTACACTACCCCGCCGGCGTCGATCCTTTGGCTACCAGCACACTGCTGGTCGACTCGTTCCGGGCCGCCCTGCGCGGCGATATCGAGTCGGACCGTTTCGACGCCCTGGTGCTCAGGGAAGGCCTGGACTGGCGTCAGGTGGTGATCATGCGTGCCTATGCGAAGTACCTCCGCCAGCTGGGGACCGGCAACTCGTACACCTTCATTGCCGATACCTTGCTGGACAATGTGCAGGCAACGCACGCTTTGCTGCACTTGTTCCAAGCCCGCTTCGATCCCGGGACCAGCCCGGAAACACGGCTGCAGGAGACGGCTCATGCCCGTGCCGCCGTTAACGCTGCGATCGATGCCGTCCCGTCATTGGATGCGGACCGCCTGTTACGAGCGTTCTTGAACCTCATCGAAGCGACGACGCGCACCAACTTCTTCCGGAATCGACCTTACATAAGCTACAAACTTCGTCCGTCGGACATTCCCGGGGCTCCGTACCCGAGGCCCAAATTTGAGATCTGGGTCTATTCGCCGCGGGTTGAGGGCGTGCACCTGCGGTTCGGCCCTGTGGCGCGCGGCGGCTTGAGGTGGTCGGATCGGCGGGAGGATTTCCGCACCGAGGTTTTGGGCCTGGTCAAAGCCCAGACGGTGAAGAACTCTGTGATCGTGCCTACCGGCGCGAAGGGCGGCTTCTACCCCAAACGGCTCCCCGAGCCGACGTCGGACCGCACCGCTTGGTTCACGGAAGGCGCGGAAAGCTACAAGGACTTTATCCGCGGACTCCTGGACATCACGGACAACCTTGACCTGAGCGACACCGAAGTTTCCGGACCCCCAGCACCCGCTGCGGCCGGCCCGAAGGCTGGCACCGGCAGCTATACCGGCCCAAGCACCAACGCCGGAGCAGGGCCCCGTGAAACCCGCACGGGGCGGGCTGCCGTGTCCCACGGTGCCCGTGCCGTTCGGGGTGCCGGCGGACGGGTCATCCCACCGCCAGACGTGGTGAGGCACGACGACGACGATTACTACCTTGTGGTGGCCGCAGACAAGGGGACGGCCGCGTTCTCCGACATTGCCAACGCTGTGGCGATAGAGTACGGCTTCTGGCTGGGCGATGCGTTCGCGTCGGGAGGCTCGGTGGGCTATGACCACAAGAAGATGGGCATCACTGCCCGTGGCGCCTGGGAGTCAGTGAAGCATCACTTCAGCGAGCTGGGAATCGACTGCCAACGCGAGGATTTCACGGTTGTGGGCATTGGTGACATGAGCGGCGACGTGTTCGGAAACGGCATGCAGTTGTCCGCGCATATCCGGCTTATCGCCGCCTTCGACCACCGGCACATCTTCCTGGACCCCACACCGGACCCGGCCATATCGCTCGAAGAACGCCGCCGCCTGTTCAAGCTGCCGCGCTCGTCCTGGGCCGACTACGACCGCAGGCTGATCAGCCCCGGCGGCGGCGTGTACCCGCGCCTGGCCAAGTCGATCACCATCAGTCCGCCCGTGGCATCGTCGCTGGGATTGCCACCCACGGCCGTCACCATGACGCCGCCGGAACTGCTTCAAGCTATCCTGCGTGCGCCGGTTGACCTGATTTATAACGGCGGCATTGGAACCTATGTCAAAGCCTCCACGGAAACCCACGCCGATGTTGGTGACAAAGCCAACGATGCGATCCGGATCAACAGCAGCGAACTGCGGGCCAAGATCGTCGTGGAGGGCGGCAACCTGGGCGTCACCCAGCGCGGACGAGTCGAAGCCGCCCTGAACGGGGTGTTGCTCAACACGGACGCGATCGACAACTCGGCCGGCGTCGACTGCTCGGACCATGAGGTCAACATCAAGATCTTCATCGACCGGATGATCGCCACAGGCAAAATGGCAGCATCCGGGCGTGCCGAGTTCCTCCACTCGCTGAGCGACGAGGTTGCCCGCTTGGTCCTCAAGAACAACCAGGACCAGAACACCCTGCTGCTCAATGACCGGGCCTTGGTCCTGAACTGGAGCCCGGGCTTCGAACGGACCATGGACTGGTTGGAAAACGCCTCCGAGCTTGACCGGCGATTGGAAGGGCTGCCCACCACCGAACAGCTCCATGAACGGCTGCAGACCGGCAAGGGCCTGACCTCCCCCGAACTAGCCGTGCTGGCGGCGTACGCCAAGATCGAACTCGCCAAGGAGCTCAACGAAAGCGACGTAACAGACGATCCCTGGTTCGGGCGGGTCCTTCGCAGCTACTTCCCACGGCAACTCGTGGATCGGTTCGGCCCGGAACTGGACACGCACCCATTGCGCCGGCAGATCATCTGCACCGTCCTGGCCAACGACATGATCAACCTCGGCGGCATCACCTTCGCCTTCCGAACCATCGAGGAAACCACGGCCACAGCTGCGGCTGTTGCCAGAGGATTCGTCGCAGCCCGTGAAGGTTACGACCTGCAGCGTTTCGTCGACCGAGTGGCCGAGCTTCCCGCCGACTTCCCAAGCCGGGAAGCCGCGGAACTGACAGTTCACATGCGCCGGGTCCTGGACCGTGCCACTCGCTGGTATGTCACGCACGACCATCGCGACCAGCCTGTGGAACAGGCCCTTGGCAGGATCATGCCCACGCTGGACCTGCTGCGGCACGGCACCTTCGAATACCTGCGTGGTGAGCACATTGACCTTGCCCAGGAACGGCAGGCGCACTGGGACAGCGTAGGGCTCCCGTATGAGCTGGGGCGGCGTGCCTCGGACATCCTGGAGAGCTTTGGGCTGTTGGATATCTCCCTGATTTCGGAACAGAGCGATGAACCCATCCGACAGATCATGGACTTGTACTGGACCGTGTTCGCACGCATCGGCGCACTCAAGCTGCTGCTGCGTATCACGGCGCTTCCGCGCCAGAACCGCTGGGAGGCCCTCGCCCGGGCGGCGTTACGTGACGACGTCTACGCGGCAATTGCCGACATGACAATTTCGGTGATGCATCTGACCAAGGGTTCGGATACCGAGGGAGCCGATTCAATCGAGCGGATCGTTGCCTGGGAGCGCGGTCACCAGGAACAACTTGTCCGGATCAAGGACACCTTCGCGGAAGCCACCAAACCGGGACAGACTGATATCCAGTCGATCTCGGTGGCGCTAAAACTCCTGAGATCGCTGGTGCGCAACTGAGCTGACATTAACTGCACTGCAAGTGTTTACGCCAATTCTCCATACGCTTACCCCCAAGAAACACTACGGAAACTCGGCCTTCCTAGCCTAGATAGGCATAACCCTCCGGCGAAAAGAGGCAGAGATGCAGACCAATCCTCGGCTCAACATCAGGCAGGTCACCTGGGCAAACCCGGTAGGTGCCGACCTTCGTGCCGCGCAGCAAGCCGAACTGGACGCGCGCTTTGGCTCCACCGACCACGAACCCGGCCCTCCGCCGTCGGAAGCTGACACCGCAGTTTTTGTTGTGGCTTACGAGAAATGCTCGGGGCAGCCGCTCGGCTGCGGCGGATTGCGAATGCTGGACGCAGAAACCGCGGAGATCAAGAGGCTCTACGTGGTTCCCTATGCCAGGGGATCGAAAGTCGCCAGCTCCATCCTCGCCGCCCTGGAGGGCTACGCACATTCCTACGGCTTCAGGCTGATCACGGCCGAAGCAGGGTCCGTCCAGACGGATGGACGCAGCTTCTACGAAAGCCAGGGATTCGAGCCCGTTCCGAACTTTGGCCCGTACATTGGCGTGAAGCACTCGCTCTGCTTCGCCAAACCCATTGACTCGCACAGTGCAGCCCATACGGCCATGACGTAGCGAGCGTGTACTACGGCTAAGTCGCCGTAGTGCACGACAAAACCGGGCGTGACCTGCTGCTGGGCAGGGCACGCCCGGTTTTGTACTAATGTCAGGCCTATGGCCGAAATCTCTTTCCGCACTCGTAAGTGGGTCCGCCCCGAGGACCTCAACGCCAACGGCACGCTGTTCGGCGGCAGCCTCCTCAAATGGATCGACGAGGAAGCCGCAATCTACGCCATCATCCAGCTCGGCAACGGGCGTGCGGTGACCAAGTACATCTCCGAGATCAACTTCGTCAGCTCGGCCGTCCAGGGCGACCTGATCGAACTGGGCATCACAGCCACTAAATTCGGGCGGACCTCCCTGACCATGCGCGCCGAAGTGCGTAACATGATCACCCGCCAGAGCATCCTCACCATTGAAGAAATTGTCTTTGTGAACCTCGGTGAAGATGGCAAGCCCGCTCCGCACGGCTACACGGAGATCACCTACGACCGGGACCGCATCCCCACGCACCACCTGACGCAGACGCTCGTCGGGGACTAGAGGTGCGACGGCGATACCTCGCACAGGCAGGGCCGCCAACCCATGATGCGCACCGCCGTCGCGCATAAAGGTGTCGCCCGCCACGTAATTCCCCAGGGCTTTCGTCACGTTATTCCTCAGTGCCTGGTGACATGGTAATCCTTCTTC
>NZ_JAIWYX010000030.1 GCF_020251205.1 Arthrobacter sp. M4 | reverse complement strand
CCGGGAAACCCGGAGGCGAGGATTTCGTCCACGTACCCGGCCAGATCGACGTCGGAGCGGCCCTTGATCGCCGGCCGAGTGCCGGTCAGCAGTTGCGCCAAGGACACCGTGGGTTCGATGAGGCCGCGCTCGGCGATCGAGAGCGGGCGCATCGGGAGACTGACGATCCGGCCCGCGCCGGAGTGGATGCGCACACCGGGCCCAACTACGGCAGAACCGGCCAGGAGGAACTGACCACCGCGTGCGTCGTCGTCGACGGCCTTGCGGACGCGGTCCCACACCGCGGGCGCGAGCTGCCACTCGTCGATCAGGACCGGGGACTGCACCTGCGTGACGTAGTCGAGGTCGGCGGCGACGATCTCCCGCTGGGCCGGGAGGTCGAGCGAGATCAACGTCCGCGCGCGCTGCATCGCGGTCGCGGTCTTGCCGACGCCCTTGGCGCCCTCCAACGCAATGGCCGCCAGATGGGGGAACAGCTCATCAAGCAGCTCGTCAATGACACGGCGGTGGTAGGGCATACGACAAACCTAGCAGATGGACGCCATGCAGTTAGGAAATCCGACGCGATACAACTAGGCGTTTCGACGAGTTCAAACGAGGCATTTCGCCGCTATTGAGCCGCCGCGCCCCTTTCCGGGACAGCCGTGGCTGTTGCGGCCGGCGCCTGGGTGAGGGTCTTGTGGACGACACCGGTGGATCTGCCGACGCCGGCGGCGAGGGTTCGGATGAACTCGCCGCGTTCGCGGCGGGCGAGGATGGCGGCACGTGTGTCGTCGTCGACGACGGGGCGTCGGCCTCCGACGCGTCCTTGTCTGCGCGAGGCTTCGAGCCCGTTGGGCCTGGCGAGGCAGGAACCGTTACCCGGACATCCGGGTGCCGGCGCTTTCCGAGCTGGCAATTTGCGGGTAGCTGCATGCTGCCTTCACCGCACTAAACAAGCACTCGTGCTCTGGTGCGGGGGAATCGCCGGGAGTCGTGTTCTTTCCAAGAAATCCCCGTCTGTCTGGGCTCCAGACAAATCCGTGGTGCGGAGGAGCACGCAGTGAACGGCCGAGGATCAACGTCACCGCAGGGTCTTGAAAGCCAGGGACATCGCTGTGCCGGGCTCTCCTCACCTCACGGCGCAGGGAGTCCCTCCATTGCGAAGATTCCATCCGGCCGTCGCGCAGCCACTAGTTCCCCATGAGGCACATCGCGTTCCCGGGAATTGTGGCCCCGCTGAACGACAAACTTCCTGCGAACACAGATGAACGCAGCACACCATGCCTGGCTCACTGCTGCGGGCCACCGAACAGAGGAGGAATCATGAAGCATAAAGCACTCGCCGCGATGGGAGCTGCGGTCTCCGCAGCCGGGATCGCCATCGCTGGGGCCAGCCCTGCGATGGCGCGGCCCATAGAACATGAACATTTTTCGGATTGGGGCAGTGCCATTGCCCAGGAACAGTTCCCCGGATTCTGTTCCGGTGTGGTGGACTTCCCGGTGCTGCACGAATGGCAGGTTGAGGGGATGTTTCTTATCAGGCCGCTCGGTGACGGCCTGCCCTACGCGGTGAATCCGTTCCGGGTGACCGATACGTGGACGAACACCCTCAACGGCAAGACCTTCACTGTCACGCGCGTCGTGCAGGAAAAGGATCAGACCATTACCGACGACGGCGACGGCACGTTCACGATCGTGAATTCTTCAACCGGCGTCAGCAAGGTCTACGGTCCGGACGGAACGCGTCTGTTCATGGACACCGGAACCCTCAGGGCCGAGATCCTCGTGGACAACGGCGGCACACCTGCAGACCCGTCTGACGATCAGTTCCTCGACTTCATCCGGGTAATCGTCGACCCGGGACAGGCGGACACGCAAGACCGCGACTTCTGCGCCGACCTCGTAACCTTCATCGGCTAAGGCTAGGCATAGGCGTTGGCGAGCCCTGGTTCACGACCCCACACCGGGGGCCAAAGGCACCGCCCTAAACGGCGACACGGATCCTGACTCCGTCACCGGCCCGGTTCGTCCCGGATCCCAGTACCGGGGCGAACCGCCGATGGATCAGGCCCGGAGGGTTCCGGACCTGAGGTGAACATGATCCTCATGTTGGACGGCACGTCCATGCAAAACCTGCCGTCGGGCCAGCCTAAGACCGTGAGCGATCACCGTAGAGAGACCCTCCCAACGCGAGATGGCCTAACTTCCCCGGTAATGGCCCAACGCATCCGAACGCCGGGACGACATTACCCGGGTTCGCGACAACCACAGGAGGGGTTTGCTCGGAGAGCCGGGATCCGGCAGTGCTGCCCGGAAAATCAGGATCAACCCGGTGCATCCGCGCTATCCGGGAAGACGGCGAAACACCGGCGGCAGGCAAACACCCGCCCGCCTCCGGGTAGCCGCGCCGCCCAATGAGGACCAGCAAGCTGACACCGGAAGCAGCACAAATCCGAATAGGCAGCACCTTCGGCATCAAGCCTGACTGCATGGCACAGATGCTAAACAGAACAATCCACTGAAATCTGTTTGTGCTGAAGCGGAGTTCTGAGGGTTCACAGCTGGTCGCCCGATTGCGGGGGCAGGGCCATTTCAGTAGGTCCGGAATGCCAGTCGATGGCGTGGGTTACGCCCTCCGCCAGGCGCCGGAGTGTGCCGGCCAGGCTGACGTCACTGCAGGGGTAGTGTACCGCTGCATTGGCGACAACGGCGCGGATCTCCTGCCAGGTGATCCAGCAAACGGTCTCGGGAATGGCCCGGCTGAGACGCTGGCCATCGGCGGCCGAAAAAGCTGCAGCAGAGCACAGTTCCTGCAAGCCGGCTTTGACGCCGTCGAACAGGTCGAGGCGTCCTGCTGACTGAATACGGACCGGGGGAGCGGTATCCATGATGATCAGGAGCAATTTGTGCTCGCGTGGGCCGGTCATCAGGGCCAGGTATTCGCGTGCCAGTTGCGTCTTTTGGAACTGGGCGGCCTTCCTGGTGCCTTTGGCTTCGATGAGAACCGCGGCGTTATCTTGCCCGATGGCAGCATCGGGCTGAACGCGGATGCGGGTGCCCGGAATGGTGATCTCGTCCGGGAACATCTGTACTGTGGCGTGTTCCAGGCCTGACGTCACCAGGGTCCGGGTCTTGTCCGCGCACCGTGGGCTGCCATAAGCACGCCGCCCAGGAAAGCGGTCCGGGGCAGTAGCGGCAGGAGCAGCACTACTTCTGCCGTGAGCACATTTTCGTCTCCCCGGCCGCCGTTCCTGAGGCGGCGGATGCTCGATCCGGCCCAGGACAGTTCGTCCGCTAAACGGCCGATCACTGAAGCAGGAGGCGCTGATTCCATGGCTTGACCCTACAGGTAGGCACCGTCGGACTCCGGAAGGATGCGGCCGGTGGTTGTGGTGTGGTTCTCCTTTGGCTTTTTCGTTGCTGGCGGTTGGGTTGGTGGCCGCCTGGTTCCTTCCTGTTTGAGTGGCCGCCACTGTTGGGCTCTGTCCCGATACGGGCCGATCATTGTCGGAGCCGGGGCGGTCAAGGGTTGCCCGGAGGGCCATCACGAAGTGACGCGAAGCGCCCTTTGCCGTTCCGGTGGAGACATTAGAATGATCGGCTCGGGGCAGAGCACCTAGGTGGGACTTAGGCGTTTGAAATGGCCGGGTGTTCGGTGCAAGAACATGATGCCTTCGAGAACGAGTTTGTCCAAGACCCGTTGCATGCGGGCGGCTGTACATAACCACAAGAGCACCAGTGCGCTGGAAGCTGGCCACCGTCTATTGGTGGATGGCCGGGCGTGGGATCACGCAGGCCCGGAGTGTCGCCGGGCAGCCCTTTCGGTGCCCGCCTTGATAAGGTAGCAAATATAAGCATGCTAATAATGGAGGTGCGGCGTGACGGTTCTCAATGCTGGGCAGGCCATTGACCAGGCACGTCGGGCTTTGGCCCGGGCGGACCTCGGCCGGCTTGACTACGTCCGCGCGATCCAGGAAGCCGTGCGCCTTGGTGCGCCGCAGCAGGACATCGCCCGCGCACTGAAGATCACACAATCCGCGATCAGCCAGGCATAGTCGAAGGCCGGGTCCAAGGGTGTGAAGGCCATCCCGGAAGGGTTCAGCGGGGCAAGCCCGTTTGAGATCGCCGAGCGGTACGCGGCCGGTGAAATCGGCAGGGACGAAATGATCCGCCAGCTCTCGGCATGGCCTTATGTGAAGGCGCCGGACCACAGTGAACAGTTGGCCACTGAATGGAAGGCTGTTCTCCCGCCGGATCCGCCTGGAACGTTCGAGGAAGTGGGTGCGGCGTTCGACAAGGGACTTATCGACGGCGACGCCTACGATGCCATTCTCGATTCGTACACCGAGGAGCCTGGACGTAGCGCGACGACGCTGAAACTAATTCCGGAAGGCCGCTGATCCGGGCAAAGAGCGACTGCCGCGCCCCTGAAATGGGTTGCGGCAGTCGCTCTGTGCTGTTCAAATCTGTTCAAAATCTGTCAGGAAGGGCGGTGTTGACATTGTCAACGCTTTTCGCCTCGGACTGGGTCGTATATCTGCCGGACTGGGCCGGATTGCTTATGTTTTCCGGAGTTCCCTTTGTTTCCAAGGGTGAAATTCAGGTTCGAGTCCCACCTTGGGCACACGTTTTCCCTTAGGCTGGGGGCCATTTTGGGCCCTAGCCGGTGTGGACACTGTCCACATCTTTGCCAGCGTGTTGCTGGCGGTGTGTCAGTTGCGAGAATGTTCAGTTGTGGTTGGCCGTTGGCGGGGACCGACATTCCTTTCTCTGAAGTTGGGCGATGTCTTGGCTTTTCACTCATTCATGGTCTGGTGCAGCCGTAGCGGCATGACCGACGCGGGGGGAGCGGGGTTGTGCGCTGCCGTTTGAGATTTTCTGTTCGCATACATGTTCATGGTGACTTTGTTAGCTGCTGCATGACCCGGACGTATTTTTTTGAACTTTTTTCGGCCGGTTTCCCTGGCGAGGATGCCGGTTCGTCGATCCCCACTTCTTCATGGTGGCGCCGTGCGGGAACTGCATGATTGGAAAGGTGGGCGCCGGTGGTTCGCAGCGGCCGCACGGTGTCTGGCAGCCGGCCCTGGTGGCTTGTGCGACACATGGCTCAGGGGACCCTTGACAACAATCGGGGCATCAAAGTCCCCCGGGAGTGTGGACTGCGGCGTAGCCTTCTTGGGTGGCGAGCATCAGGATGCGTTCCAGGAAGGACGGCTCCAGGTCCTATATGGTGCGCTGGCGCGATCGGAAGTCGCGCAAGCAACGGGGCCTCACGGTTGCGACCGGCATCGAAGCGGAAACGCTGAAGCGGCTGCTGGATGCCAACGGGTCAGTCCTTCGACATCGTGCAGCATGCGATGCTGGCCAGTGCAAGGCGGGTACCGACCGCCGCGGGGGTCATCCAGGAACACATTGATCTGTTGATCCGGCCCTCGAGCGGAACTATCAAGACTTACCAGAGGATGCTTGACCTTCATGTGCGGGATGTGATCGGTCACGTTCCTGTGGATGAGCTCGATTATCGCCATCTGGCGCATTGGGTGAAGTCGATGATGCGAAAGGGCCGTGCTCCGAAGACGGTCCACAACGTGCATGGATTGATCTCTGCGGCCATGAATACTGCGCAAATGCTTGGGTATATTCCCCGGAATCCTTGCCGTGGTGTGCAGCTGCCCACCCTGGAAAAGCCTGAGGATGAAGCCAGGTTCCTCACCCACGCCGAGTTCAGCATGGTCATGGAGGGCATGGGGGAGCGCTACAAGGCCTTCACGAATTTTCTTGTCATGACAGGAACCCGTTTCGGGGAGGCTACAGCCCTCACCGTTGCGGACCTTGACCTGTTTTCACAGCCACCCACTGCACGGATAAACAAGGCATGGAAACGCTCTCAACGCGGGTCCCCTTGTCTCGCGAGCCGCGGCCGGCCCGGTTTCCGCAGCCTATCGCCGACAATCGATGCTGCCAAGGGTGGTGATCGCCGCGGCCGCGCCGAGCCCGCAGAAGGATCCTCAATCGGGATAGCAGTGAGCTGCCATGGATCGCAGCCACATCATCACATTCAAGCGCGTGCAAAAGTTTTCGCTCGTCCGACTCGCCGAACAGCGCCCTCGTGCGGAATGCTGCCGCGCGGGGCACTGGTAACGCGTCTAGGCAGCACCGCAGCGCGTGTCATCCTTGGGGTATGGCGCGAACCTGGTTGTCGGTTACGGTGGAGCTGCTCGGTGGTCGTGGTGAGGAGTTCTGGCCTTGGCCCGGGCGTATCTTCGCGGTCGGACCCTCACACACGTTCATGGATCTCGCCACTGCTATAAACGATGCCTTCGCCCGATGGGACCGCTCGCACCTGTCAATGTTCACCCTGGCCGATGGCCGGGTAATCACTGACGAAGAGACGGGAGCCGAGATGGCCGGATCGATCGGGGGCCCGATCATCGCACCAATCGACATCGCTGCTGCCAAGGTCGCCCGGACTGTGGAGCCGGGGACTGAGTTTCGGTTCACGTTCGACCTGGGTGACGCCTGGATTCACCGATGCGTGGTCGGCGAGGTAAAGGTCGACCCGCTGGAGGTATTGGGTATCCGTCCTGATGCCCCACTGCCGTACTGGGGCTGGGGCAGCATCCCGGACCAGTACGGTCGCCGGTGGGCTACCGACGACGGGGAGAGCCGGGCGCCGGGGAGGCCGAGCCGTTCGCACCCGATGCTGCTGCATGCGTGGCCCGGACAGGTCCAGGTGCCGGGGCTCGACCTGTCCGAGCTGCGCGCAGCCATCGCGGCTGGAGATGCGGCCCGCTTTCTTGCGGCGGTGACGGGACGCGACATCGATGACGCTCTGCAACAGGTGGGGACTGGCATACCTATGGCGCTGGAGCAGAGACGCCAGGAAGCCGAGCCGGTGGCAATCTCGGTTATCAACCGGCTGAATTGGCGCGGCGGAGTTGGTGACCAGGTGCTGGCCGAGGACCTGCTGGCTTGTCTTCGCCGCGTGCCGCTGACCGACCGAGTGGTGCCTGTGGCCCTGGACATGCTCAGCACCGTGCTGGAAGGGGATCTCGAGCTGTCTACCGGTGGCTATCTCGACCTGCGCACCGGGCAGGTGTACGACGATACCTTCACTGACTCGATGATGGTCGGGGAGGGTGCCGCGATCGACGTGGAGGAGGAGCCTGACCGTTGGCTTCGACTGGACCGCACCGGTTCGCGGAACGGCTGGCAGGACATGGCGGCCTTCATCGAGCGGCAGCGCGATGAGGCCCTTCGAGAGCGGCTGAAGCGGGCGATCGAGGGCAAAGGTGCCTTCTTCCGGTTCCGCAGTCTGGTCCACGGCGAAAACCTTAGCGAACAGTGGTACGCCTTTTCCACCGACCGCCAGATGGGCCGTGCCCGCGAGTTCCTCGCCGACAATGGCATCCGCGCGGGCTGACGAGCCGGGCCCGGTCAGTGCCGGTGCAAGACCACGCCCGCCTCCATGGACTCAACCGTGAGAATTCCTCGTCTCAAGCGCCGAGTACTGACTTGGCCCGTTATCGTGGGTTGGTGCCTGATTACGCCCCGCACTCATTGCCGGATGGTGCTGTCCCGTCCGCGAGGCGGATCGTGGCGTACTTCCGTAAGACCGGAACTCTGCCGAAGACGCCCTCGCTTGCCGACGAGGAGAAGGACCTTGGACAAGCCCTGGCCAGGATCCGGCTGCTCAATCGGAGAGGCCAGTTGGAGCAGGCAGCGTCCCGGGTTCTGGACAAGGCGTGCCCGGGATCGGCGGACCGCCATGCCTTCCACAGCGGCAGGCTGTGGCAGGAGCGCCGGGACGAGCTGATCGCCTGGATACAGGCCAATGGCCGGCCACCGTACGCCGCTTCCGGCGACGCAGCAGAGCGTGCTTTGGCGGGCTGGATTGCCACCTATCGTCGGCATGCCCGGCATGGCAGGCACCCGGAGCGCATCAGGGAACTCGATGAGAGAATCCCCCTTTGGTGCCAGCCGCCGGTGTGGGTGCCGAAGGCTCCCTAACGGGCCGGAGCCGTGACCTGTGTTGGGTCGAGCTCCGGCCTGGCACGCTCGAAACGAAGGGCGTGGCGGAACGACCGGCCCGACCATGCGGTGTCCGCTGCGACTTCCACGACGATGGGTTCAACGAGGGTCAGCGTGACCGGAGTGGCGTCCCGGTTGAAGCGGTCCAAGGTGGTGCCTTTGACGGTGACGGGCCAGGGGTGCCCGGGCGTGGCGGGCCGCAGCCACTTTGCCAGTGCCCGGCTGGCGGCGGCGGTCAGCGGCGCGGACCTGCCGACGATGCGCAGCCTGCCCGCGACGGGCAGCCCGGCGATGATCTCCGGGTCGGTGGTGGTGGGGGAGAGGGACAAGGGTGCGGACCATTCCGTGGCGAGTTCCTCCAGGAGTGCCCGCCGGTCCCGCAGCGGCAGGTGCCTGGTGTCCTGGCCTGCCACGCACAGCACGTCAAACCCGACGAAGCTGGCAGGCAGCTCACGGAGGGAATCCTTCCCGGCGCTGAGCCTGCGCTGCAGAGCGTCGAAGTCCAGCCGGTCACCGGACCACACCGCGGCTTCGCCGTCCACGATGCACCCTGGGGGATCATCTCCCCAGCCCCTGGTACCAGGTCCGGGAGGTATTTGGCGAGGTCTTTTCCCCTGCCTGGAAAACAAACTGGTCCTGTCCCCGTCACGGATGACAATAGTGCGCTCGGTTAACTGCACTAAGCCCATGCTCCAGGTCGATCCGAAAATGCAGCCCCGGCTCTTGGTGCTCCGGACGGATCTCCAGCAACGCCGCGATCGGGCGGTCACGGAAGGTTGGCGAGGCGAAATTGAAGGTATCGACCTCACGCTCCGCCTCCTTGAGGAAGAAATCCGCCAGACCACCACCGTGGCTAACGGCCCTGTGGCTCTTGGAATGCCCGCATTGCGTGTTTGAGCGTGTCCGGCGCCGACCCCGACAAGGCTTCCATTGAGCTGGTGTCCACCGAACCCTCGGGGGGCGGGCCAAGTCGGCGGTTAACCTAGTTTTTCCCCAAGATTGGATCAAGATCGTTGATCTACCGGTGGGACACTCCTACTGTCGGGCGTATCTCTCTTCGAGGGCCGGGGTTTTCGCAGTATCGGTTTGCCTTGGGTCTCATGTCGTCGAAAGTTCATCGGGGATTGGATGTTTCCGGCGCCGGCGTAAGCCTGCTTCCTTCCGGTCATTTCCGTTCTCCCCTGAATGGCCGCCGCACGTCACTTAAAGCACGACCCCCGTGGTGAAGAGAGTGTCGTCAATGACGGCGGCTTCCTGAACTGGGGGATCGTGATGGCCGGACAAACCCGTCCACTGACTTCGTTCAAGCTCTGGCTTGTTGTGCTGCTTGCCGTGGCGGTTGGCCCGGCAGGGTTTATCGGTATTGCAGGGCCGCTGCCGCAGGCCAGGGCGGCGACAGTCATCACGAACCAAACCCTGTACTCGGACACCGTCTGGACGATGTCAGGCTCGCCCTACTGGGTGCAGGACAATCTGGCCGTTGCCGCAGGCGTGCGGCTGACGATCGAGCCCGGTGTCATCGTGAAGCTCGGCAACCCGTCGGACAAGTATGGGCGGATGACGATCTACGGCCAGCTGGTCGCGCGGGGGACCGCGGCTGCACCGGTGATTTTTACGTCCCACCGCGACGACAGCATCGGTGGGGACACCAACGGCGATGGTGCTGCCACGGCACCCGCGCGGGGTGACTGGTACATGATCAACTTCACCAATTCAGCGACGACTCAATCGGTGATCGACCGGTTAAAGATTCAGTACGGAGGATACGCCGGGGGTGGGTGTGCCTCGGGGAGCCTTTGGGTCTCGTCCAAGGCCTCGCTGTCGCTCACTAACAGTGACCTTCAGAACATCCAATCCGCGGGAGTGTATGTCGCAAGTGGGGCCGGAGATGTCAGGGTTGCGAACAACCGTTTCTACGACAGTGGCTGCGGGGTCAGCGCGGACAGCGGTACCTTCACGGAGAACATTTTCGAGGACTCAACTGGCACCGGCGCCGATTTCCTGTATCCCACGCGGGTGAGGTTCTACGACAACTACGTTGCCAAGCCGATAAGCGCGGCCGGCAATGCCCCGACGAGGGAACAGCTGGACATGCAGGGCAACTCCCTCCTCGGGGGCGTCGGCGAGAAACCCGCCTTCCAAGCTCTCCAGGACCTCACAAACAACTGGTGGGGGCGGGTCGTGGATGACCCGCCACCACCCACACCCTGTTGGGATTCAAACACGACGTACATCCCGGCAGTGACCAAGGCCTTCGTCCAAGGAAGCACGTGCGGCCAGCAGAACCAACTGTCGATAACCGGCTACTACACCAAGGTCATCCCGGCACTGACCGCGGCACCGCCGATGCCGTCCGCCGGGATCAACGGCGTCGGGACCTATGCCGGCTCCGTTGCCGACGGGCAGGTCTACGGGCCGGACGGCGGATCGGAGCTGGCCTCCGCTCCCACTGGTTCGCAGGCCGACCCCGTGAACACGGCGATCGGAGCCTTCACGCACTCCGAAACCGACCTTGGCCTGGCGTCCAAAACGGCAAGCCTGTCGGTGAACCGTTTCTACACTTCGGCTGACGCGGCGGAGGGTCCGTTCGGCCGCGGCTGGAGCCTGGGCTACGACACGCGCCTGACAGTGCAGGGAACCGAGGCCGTGCTGAAAGCCGGAACCGGGCAGCGGGTCCGGTTCACCCAGAACCCGGACGGCAGCTACACCGCCCCGCCCGGGGCCACGTCCACCCTCACCCACAACCAGGACGGCACGTGGACGGCAACCACCCGGTCCGGGCTGACGCACTCCTTCAATACCCAGGGCTGGCTCACCTCCCTCACCGACGGTTCCGGACGCGGCCCCACCTACAGCTATGACACGGGCGGGCGCCTGACCCAGGTCACGGACGGGACCCGGTCCATCACCTTCACATGGGACACCACGGCGGGCAGGATCACCGGCGCCCAGACCTCCGCAGGGCAAACCATCAGCTACAGCTACACAAACGGGCTGCTGACCGGGGCCACCAATGCCCTCTCCGGCACCATCACCTACACCTACGACGCCGCACAGCGGCTCACCGAGGTCAAGGCACCGTCGGGGAAGACGGTCGTGCGGAGCGCCTACGACATCATCACCGGCAGGGTCACCGAGCAATGGGACGGGCTGGGCAACCACAGCACCTTCAGCTGGGACGCCGCGGCCTCCACCGCGACGATGACCGACCCGCGGGGCGGGGTCTGGAAGGACGTCTACCTCGGCAACGTGCTGCAGCGCCGCATCGACCCCGTCGGCAACACCACGGACTATGAATACGACACCCAGCTGCGGCTGATCGCCACGTTCGGCCCGGACGGAGTACGCAACGCCATCAGCTACACCCCCAGCGGAGATGTGAAGTCCTTCCAAGGCACCACGGCGGCGGTCAACTCCACCTACAATTCTCAGCACCTGCCCACGACCACGGTCAACGCCCGCGGCTACACCAGTACCCGCGGCTACGACACCGCCAACAACCTCACCCAGCTCAGCCGGCCCAACCCAGCAGGCGGCACCATCACCAGCTCCTTCGGCTACGACGCGGCCGGGAACATCACCTCCGCCACCGACCCGCTCGGAAACGTCAGCACCGCCGAATACAGCGCCGACGGGGACCAGACCAGGTCCACCACTCCGCTGGGCTCGGTAACCTCGATGGGCTACGACACCGCTGGCCGGGTGACCAGTGTCGTCTCCCCCCGGGGCAACGCACCCGGGGCCGACCCGAACCAGTTCACCTGGCGGTACGAATACGACGCGCTCGGCCGCATGGTCAAAGCCACCAACCCCGCCGGACAATACGAAACCGTCGAATACACCGCCGATGGCCAGGTCACCAAAGCCACCGACACCTCCGGCCGATCCACGACCTACCAGTACGACGCCGCCGGGCACGTCACCTCCGTACAGGGGCCGGACCTGACCGTCCCGCCCACCACCACCGCCTACGACGCCAACGGCAACATCACCACCACAACGGACGCCATGGGCCGGACCACGACCCTGCAGTACGACGCGGCCAACCGCGCCACCACGTTCACCAACGCGCTGGGCACCTACACGATCACGTACACCCGGCGGAACCAGATCGCGAGCATCAAAGACCCGCAAAACGCCGTCACCACATACAAGTACGACAACGCGGGCAGGCTGATCAATGCAGACCTGCCCCTCAGCAACGACGGTGACGTCACCTACACCTACGACGCCAACGGCAACCGTGCCTCCATGCAGGACTTCAACGGCACCACCACCTACGCCTACGACTCCCTGGACCGGCTCACCACCGTCACCCGCGCCGGCCGCACGTTCACCCTCGCCTACGACGGCGCCGTCACCGGCTACACCTACGACGCAGACGGCCGAGTCACCCAGGTCAGGAACGGCGCCGCAGTGGTCGCGAACTACACCTACGACGCCGACGGCAACACCCTCACCGTCACCCGCGCCAACGGCTCACAGGCAACCCGCACCTACAACAACCTCGGCCAGCTCACCCGCATCACCGACGCCACCAGCGCCGCGACCCTGCTGGACGAAAGCTACGCCTACGACACCGCCGGAAACCCCGTCAGCATCAGCCGCCCCGACGGCACCGCCGATACCTTCACGTACGACACCCTCGACCGGCTCACCAAGGCCTGCTACACCACAACCTGCGCCAGCAGCACCGAAATCCTGGAGTGGAGCTACGACCACGCAGGAAACATCCTCACCGACACCCGCAACGGACAAACCACCACCCACACCTACAACACCAAGGGACAACGCACCCAAAGCACAGGACCCGGCGGCACCACCAACTACACCTACGACTACCGCGGCCAGACACTCACCGCCGGCAACAAGACCTTCACCTACACCAGGGGCGGACGCACTGCCACGGTCACCACACCAGCCGGCACCACCAGCTACAAGTACGACGGCGACGGCCGCCGGCTCAGCGCCACCCTCGGCACAGCCAAGACCACCTTCGAGTGGGACCCCTTCTACCGGCTCGCCAACGAACTGGACACCAACGGCGCCCTCATCCGGCACTACACCAACGGCGACCAGCCCCTCACCGCGAACGACGCTACCGGGGCCGCAGCATACTTCCACACCGACAGGCTAGGCTCTGTCCGCGCCCTCACCGACGCCACCGGCACCATCACCGCCTCCGGTGCATGGGAACCCTACGGGCGACCACGGGCCACCGGACCCAACAACCCCAACGCCCCGCCCCTGGGCTGGCTCGGCCAATACCAGGACCCCACCGGCCTCACCCACCTGCGCGCACGCCAATACGACACAACAGCCGGAACATTCCTCACACCCGACCCGGCAGCCTCCAGCAGCATCTCCGGAACCTACACCTACGGCACAGCCAACCCCCTCCGCTACATCGACATCACCGGGCTCTTCTCCTGGGACGAATTCCTCGACGGAGTCCAAAACGTCAGCGGCATCGTCTCCGACGTCGCCGGAGTCCTCGCCATCGTCGCAACTGCCACCGGCGTCGGCGCCCCGGTCGGAGCCGTCCTGGGCGCAATATCCATCGGTGCAGGCGTAGTCCACGCAGGAACCAAAGCCATCCAGGCCTACAACACCTGCCAAAGCGGCAAAGGCTCCTGCGGCGACGCGGTCGGCGAGGCCGTTCTGTCAGCCGCAGCCATCGTCCCTGGCGGCAGACTCATCAAAGGCGCCGCCAGCGGCATCAAAGCCCTCGAAAGTGGCGGGAGAGTCGCTAGCAAGGGAGACGAACTCGTTGACGTCTGGCGAGTCGTTGGTCCGGATGAAGCAGCCGACATCGCCAAGACCGGAGCGTACAGGGTGCCGAGCATGGGCAACGGCAAATACTTCTTCCCAACACGGGAGCAAGCTGAGAACCTTGGCAAGATGTACAACGAAAGCACCGTGCCAGGACCTCAGACACTCACACGCGGTCAGGCGCCGCGCAGCGTCATCGACCGGGCTGAACCGGTCAATGCTGCGGGGGAGGGGCCCGCATTGTTCATTCGCACACCTGACGTTTCAAGAATCTGCAACGTCCAGTGCATGGGGACAATCCGGTGACCACGCCTTATTCAGTCGCCTGCGAACTAGAACTGTTGGCGACTGCAGATGGAGGGCTACGGGGGCCCATGCCGACACCAACCCCATCGCTCTTATTAGTCTTTGAAAACCTTGACCGGGAGTCAGCGGACGCAGAAATTCAAATCGGTGCAATGATCAGTGGACCGAACGCAGTCATCCCGGGAACGCAGGCAAAGGCCCAACTCATGTTCTGGAATGACATCGGCCGCATTTACGCGACTCCAGGCGTTGCCTTCAAACTCTGGTATGACGGGAGAATCGTGGGGTTCGGGACGGTCTCACCGTACGATCAAGAGGTGGGCTCGTGAGCCCCGTGCAAACGTTCAAGATTGAGTTCTTTGAGCTGCAGGCACGCCTCCGTGCGTCAACCTCGGACATTTAAGGGGCCGCAGAGCAGCCCATGGTCAGGAATCCGATAGGTTTTGGCGGGCCCGATGACTTCAACCAGGCAGGAGACTGTAACCCTGTGGCGCCCGACCGGGCCGGAGGAACTGGCGCTGGTCGAATCTTCCGGCTGGCGTGAATGGCCTCCAAGGCTCCCGGAGCAGCCCATCTTCTACCCAGTTCTCAGTTTGGAATACGCAACGATGATTGCTCGGGACTGGAACGTCAAGACCAGCGGCGCAGGCTTCGTCACACGGTTCCAGGTCCGCAAGGACTTCCTTGACCGCTACGAGGTCCACCAGGCTGGTGGGAAATCCATTTTGGAATACTGGATTCCTGCGGAGGATCTGTCGGAATTCAACTCAAACATTGTTGGGACAATCCAAGTTGTTGCAGAGTTCCGGTAGCTTCGAGACGCAGCTTGGGAGAAGTCTTCTGGGGCCACCCCAGAATATTTGGTTACGTTCTCGCAACCACCCCGGAAGTTGGCATGCGTACCGAGCGAACTCACGGGTTTCTAGCTTGATTGCCCGAGTTGGAAGGCCCTGCAGTAGTTTCGGAGAATTAGTAGTGCAGAGAAGCTTGGCACCATGCCCCACCGTGTCGTCAGCAGGCGGCCTTCCACCACACCGCCTTCTTCGAGGCGTTCGGTGATGATCGGTTCGGCTTGAGTCGGAGCAATATTCCAGGACGGAGCAGTCTGCTGGTCACTGCCTTCCACCGCATCGTAATAAGACAGCAGATCGCCCCGAGCCTTGGCATTAACGTAGCGGCCACACATGGCCCTCATTCTGTCGGTGGCCTCTTCACGGCTCGGCGGTACAACCATAAGCTCATGGCCACGAGAATTAGGTCCATAGCCAGGACAATCCAAAAGAGGACGGTCGCAGGGCGGCCCTCCACCAACACGGCAACCACAATGTTGGTCGCCAGCAACAGCGCAATAACACCCATGAACAAGGCTTGGCCTTTGGTTGGTTGCTTTCTATTCCAGGCACCCATGCCGCCGATCCTATCGGCAGCATCAACAGAACGACATGGAAAGGTTGGGGTTGGCAACGGCAAAGAGTGCCAACAGGGCCAATCACGGTGGCCCGGGGTTCTTTCAGCAGGGACAACAAACACCTAGAGGCGGGAAAGGCCGGCGTGGGTACGGCTCTTGGGCGCATAGCCGGCTCTTAAGGCACCGGGGGACTGGCGCCGAGGTGCTGGCGGTGACAACCACAAGCTGCAGGGCGGCGACTATCACCACCCAACTTCCGCAATCCTCTCCTGACGTTATGCACGGCACCGAACTCTCCAGGACCTGCCAAGCGTTCAATACTCCCTCATTTTTAGAAGCTGATTGCGCTGACCTTCCCGTGATTTACAGGGTGGTGTCCTGTGAACACAAGCTGCTGGTACTCCTCTGCGCTGACGTCGCTTCTGCCCGGCACTCGGCCACTCAATGGCTTAGTGAACAGGACTTCTGACATTTCTGCCTTCAGCTTCTGAAAATGACACCGGAGCCGGGCAGTGGCACCATTCAACACCATTAAGTTCCCCTAGGTAATTGTGTTTGCTGGCAGTCAGGTCGGGTCCGCGGCTTCTGGATTGCTGAGTGCCGGCCGCTGTGGGGCTTTGTCCCGATACGGGCCGGTCATTGTCGGAGCCGGGATGGTCTAGGGTTGCCCGGAGGGCAATCACGAAGTGGCGCGAAGCGCCCTTTACCGTTCCGGTGGAGACATTAGAATGATCGGCTCGGGGCAGAGCACCTAGGTGGGACTTAGGTGCTTGAGGTGGTGGGTGTTCAGTTCAAGAACATGATGCTTTCGAGAACGAGTTTGTCCAAGACCCTGTGCCTGGCGGGCAGCCGCGCACAACCGGGGGCACCGGCCAGCGGGAAGCCCACCACTGCTTACCGGTGGATGCCGGGCCGGTAACAGGCTGTGGGAGGTCGGCAAGTGCACAGCACTGACAGCTCATCACGGTCGAGATAACATTGGTTATACAGTAGAGGAGGATCGGGCATGACGATCGCCGCCAACTCCGAGGCCGCAATTGCGAACGCCCGCCGTGCACGTGCACGCCGCGAGCTTGGCGCCCTGGACTACATCAGGAACATCCGGGCGGCCGTGGAGACGGCAGATCAGCGTGTTGTTGCCCGTGCTCTGGGCGTCAGTCAGCCGGCTATCAGCAAGCTGCTGACGCAGGCGGACGCCAGGGGGGTGAAGCCGATCCCGGAAGGGTTCAGCGGTGCGAGCCCCTACGAAATCGCCGAGCGCTACGCGGCCGGCGACATTGACCGGGACACCATGATCCGCGAACTGTCCGTGTGGCCTTATGCGAAGAACGAAGGCTTGGCCGCAGCGCAGGCCGAGTGGGACTCTACCCCGTACCCGGATACACCCGGCTCCTTCGAGGAAGTCGGCCAGGCCTTCGATGAGGGACTCATCGACGGTGAGGCGTACGAGCTGATTCTCGACGCCTCGGACGAAGTCTCCGCGTCCGAATGACTACGCTGTAAGGCGTGACGACCGAAGAACGGGCCGCAGTCCACCGCGCCTACTTGGAGGCGCTGGGCGCAGACGACGGACCCCTCACGGCCCGCAGCCGGCACGCCACGAGCCAGAACCCCGAATGGTTCAACGTCCGACGAGGGGAGCCGCGCCTTGGTCGTCGGCAGCTCCACGCGGAGATGCTGGCCCGCTTTACCGATGCACACCCCGAGGTGCGCCGGGACAGGAAAGCAATCGTCCTCGCCGGCCCTCCCGGTGCCGGCAAATCTACGGCGCAGAATGCCTTCATCAGAGAGACACGGACGCAGCCCGGACACTGGCTGGTGATCAACTCAGTATCAGGAACTGGGAACATCCGGACGGAATCCGTCATTTCTTCCGGCTAGCATCAATTTGCAACTACAACGAAACGCTTGAGCGCGACCTCCTCGTGCCGCGTGGGTGGCTGCCGTTGTTTGACGCAACTGGTCGAGTCAAGTGCCAGCTCGCTGCGTCTTGATGACCGAAGGGCAGTCCGCACAGCCTGGGTTCGAGTTCTCGGCCGGACATGGCCGCCCGCAGTCGCAATCGCTGGGCCTGCTGTATCGGATCCAAGAACATTGCCACAATTCACCTCCGATGAAGGGCACATTGACCCAGGTTGGACGCGAGCGAGAAGATCGCAATATAGCTCTTGTGTTGTAGAACCTAAGAGTTGTAGGGTGGTGTTGGTGTGGAACGTTGATGTGGGGCTTGTGGAGACGTGGCTGGTCGGGCTTGATCAGGACTCGTACGAACAGGTGGTCGCAGCGTTGGAGCTTCTTGCTGAGCGTGGTCCGCAGCTGGGTCGTCCGCTTGTCGATACGGTGGTTCGTTCGCGGCATAGGAACATGAAGGAACTTCGGCCGGGATCGAGCGGGCGGTCGGAGTTGCGGATTTTGTTTGCATTCGATCCGGAGCGGCATGCGATCTTGCTTGTTGCAGGAGACAAGGCCGGCAATTGGACCCGGTGGTACAAGACGAATATCCCGATTGCGGATGACTTGTTCGATGATCATCTGAGGATTCTGAAAGGAGAATCGAACTAGTGACGTCTATTGAGGAGATGGTGGCAAAGCGTCCCGTGGACCGGGCCGTTGTTGATGCCCATAAGAAGCGCCTGCTCGATGAGGTCCGGGCCTACCGGCTTCGGGAACTCCGCGAGGCATCCGATTTGACGCAGGTTGAGCTGGCTGACCGCCTGCACGTCAGTCAGAACAGGGTGTCCCGCATCGAGCACGGGGATATTGATCGCGCCCAGGTCGATACCTTGCGCAAGTATGTCGAAGCGGTCGGCGGCCGGCTGCGGATCGAGGTCGAACTCGGAGACCAACGGATTCAGATCGCCTGAACCGGCAATTCTGGATCTGCCCACGAATCGTCTCTCTCGAAGTACAGCGATGACGGAGGTTTCGTCGGGCTGACGATTGCTTGATGCTGGGCCTGGTCGTCAGTATCACCGCTGGCTTACCAGCCTTGTACGCGGCATGGCCCAACCGCCCCGTGTCCGGTCAGGCGATTTCCGGTCATCAAATCTTGAAGGCCCTACCTCGAACACAAAGCAACTGCCGCGCCCCGTCAAAATAGGGCGCGGCAGTCGCTTTGCATTGTTCGAATCTGTTCAAAATCTCTCAGGAAGGCGGTGTTGACATTGTCAACGCTTTTCGCCGCGGACTGGGTCGTATATCCGCCGGACTGAGCCGGATTGCTTCGGTTTTCTCGAGTTCCCTTTGTTTGCAAGGGCGAAATTCAGGTTCGAGTCCCACCTCGGGCACGCGTTTTCCCCCAGGCTGGGCGCGGTTTTTGGGCTCCAGCCTTGTTGACACTGTCAACACCTTTGCCAGCGTGTTGCCGACGGTGTGTCAGTCGCGGTGTTCAGTTGTGGTTGGTCGTTCGCGGGGCCGGCGCTTCCTTTCTCGTGGTTGGGCGAAGGTTTCGCTTCTCACTCATTCATGGTCTGGTGCAGCCGGGGCGACATGACTAGGTTCGCCGGGGGAGTGTGGTTGTGCGCTGCTGGTTGTGGGTTTCGGTGCTCATACATGTTCATGGCAACTTCAAGGGCTGCTGCATGACCTTGGCGTAAGTTTTCTGGAGTTCTTTTGGCGGTGCCCCGGTCAGGGGAGGCCGATCCTTCGGTCAGACCTTCATGGTGCGAGCGGGTGGGAGCTACATGACCTTGCCGCCGGTGCATCTGACCGCAGGGCCGGGAGTCACTTCCTAGCAGGGAGTCCCGCCGGGCCTGTCGCGGAGGGAACGGCCTGCCAGCCTGATCCGCTTCATGACTGACTGATGGTGGGACCGGGTTGCGGGGGAGCCCCGGTTCCGTTGTGGTCTTTGGTTGCATACTCCTTCATTGCGCGCAGCGAGGCGGGCTACATGATTAATCGGCTGGGGCCGGGTTCATGAGGCGACACTGGCATGACCGGGCCCTTTCGCGAAGCAGCGGACGATGGTCGTAGTGACCGCTTCTCGCGGGCAGGTGGTGGTCAGTTTTTGGTTGATGAGTTCGGTGTCGTTGAGCCAGATGTAGGCCAGGGTGCGGCCGTCGCCGTCGCGCCGGCTTTGGCTGGGTCGTATTTCAGCCGCACCCTGCGCGCCGTCCGGGAGTTCGTGGGCACGGCGGGATGCCTCGCGCAGAAGCGCTGCTGGTCTGGGTGGAGCGGTGACCTCGGGGGTGTCGATGCCGATGAGGCGGGGTGGATTTGCCGCTAATGATGTCGCGGATGGTGTCCCGTCGGTGACTTAGGTCATAACAGCATTGTTGCAAGGGTCAACGACGGCGTTTCTTCCAACGAAGGACGTGTGAGCTCAGGAACGGACATCTCGAGGCAACCCGCGCATGAAGCCGGTGTCTCAACTACCTTGGAGAGGGAGGCACGACTGGGAGACAGGTCCGTGATTCCGCGGTTTTGGTGGGCGCGGCTCTCAGCCGTGTCTGAAGCACGACCAGGGGACGAACATGCGCTTCCATCACGCCGTGCGCCCGCGTGACCTGTCACCCAGCGGGGTTCGCGAGAGGTCTAGAGGCAAATTGTGCATACGCACGAAGCCTCGTCCTCTCGGTCCCGCCGATCTCGGCATCCCGGCCGAGGGAACGGGGCGTCGAATGCCCCGCCCGGGGGCCCTGTTCCGGCACTTTTGTGCTTGCGTCCTGGCGGGCGCCGGGCAGTGCCGTTGTGTGTGCAGGAACACAGACCGGGTGGCCCTGTGCTGCATAACGTGGTGACTACCCCCAGGTGCGCGGGTGCAGTGATCGGAAAGGTAAGGAGGGCAGTCATGGCAACGAGAACCGTGACTGATGCGTCGTTCGACGCTGACGTACTAGCGTCGGCCAAGCCCGTGATTGTGGATTTTTGGGCCGACTGGTGCGGGCCCTGTCATATGCTTTCTCCGGTGCTGGAGCAGTTGGCGGACGAGCGTGCAGACAAGATTGAGGTGGTCAAGGTCAATGTCGACGAGAACCCTGAAATCTCTTCCCGGTTCGGCATCATTTCCATTCCCACTGTCCTTCTTTTCGAGGGTGGAAGACAGAAGGCCTCCGTGATCGGGGCACGGCCCAAGCAGTATTTTGAGCGGGAATTCGCTGAGTACCTGCGGTAGAGGCGGATGTACCTGGACCCCTGTTGTCTGAGGAGGCACTCCATGGGGGAAGCACATCGTAGCTTGCCTGGTAGGCGCACTTTCGGGGCCGTCGCCGCCGGCGTCGGATTGGCGTTGATCCTTTCTGCCTGCAGTGTGGGCCCGGCCGTTGGGCACTTTCGGGGCCACGACCGGTTCCGGCCCCGGCAGCGGATCCCTGGTGGTGGGTTCGGCGGATTTCACCGAAAGCCAGATCCTTGCGGAGGTCTATGCAGGTGCCCTGAACGCCGCGGGAGTGGCGGCCGGTACCAGGCCGAATATCGGCTCACGCGAGGTCTACTTTAGAGCGGTGCAGGACGGCTCGGTGGACGTTGTTCCCGATTACAGCGGAAGCCTGCTGATTTACGTGGACAAGGGGGTCGCTGAGATCTCCGCCGCGGACATCGTCAAGGCGTTGCCGGGCAAGCTCCCCAGCGGAGTTGCTGTCCTGGACGCTTCCGTGGCTGAAAACAAGGACGCCATGGTGGTCACCAGGGCCACCGCCGAAAGGGTACCGGCTGAAGTCCATCGCGGACATGGCAAAGGTTTGCAGCGAGCTTTCCATCGGCGCTCCGGTTACGTTCGCCCAACGCGCCCATGGCCTGCCGGGCCTGAAGAAAAACTACGGTTGCGAGCCCAGGAAGCTCGAGCCGTTCACCGATGGCGGCGGACCGGTGACGCTCAAGGCGCTGCTCTCGGACCAGGTCCAGGTGGCAGACATCTTTACGACCACGCCCTCCATCGCCGACAACGACCTTGTCGTACTGGAGGACCCGATGAACAACTTCATCGCCCAGTAGGTCCTGCCGCTTTACAACAAGGCCAGGATGACCGACAAGGCACGTGATGCCCTGAACTCCGTGTCACGGGTCCTGACCACCGAGGATCTGATGGCGCTGAACCGGGTAGTGAGCGGCAGCCAGAAACAGAACCCGAAGGAAGCAGCAGCGGCCTGGCTCAAGGACCAGGGCAGTGTGATGTAGCTGACGATGGGCCGACGGGGCGCAGGTGCGGCCCCGCGGTCATGACAAGGAGGCTGACTCGGGATTCTCTTGACAAATGAAGGACACGGCGCGCCAATGTTCATAGGCCGAAGCCTTTGGCCCCGGTTTGTTCTGATGTGCCGGATCATCTGGGGATCCTGTCCGTTCCGCACGCGGCGTGATGCCCCGAGCGGGATGAAGCCCTGCGCCGCAGAATCCAGCGTCGCAGGCGCTCAAAGGCCCCTGCCCCGCCGCGAGGACGTTTCCACCGCTCTGACTCGGGCCGGGAGGGCCGATAAGTTCCAGATTTTCATGGGAATTGGCTAGGAGATTATGCGCAAGCTCTTTGCATTCTTGATCGCCCTACCGTTGCTCGTGTTCGGCGCCGTTCCAGCAGTCGCCGCCACCGAGAAGGGTTCCTTCGAATACCACGTCGGCGATGCCCTTATCCAGAGCTTCGGCGGACCGGTGGGGAACCAGGCGATGGCCGGGAACGGCGACGTCGTCACCATTGTCGCAACCGGAACCTTCGATACCGTCCAGAAGACGGCTACTGGAGGCGGGACTTTCGCCCACCATGTCGCTGCGACAGGACAAACCATCACCGGCACCTTCGTCACGACCGGCCTTGTCAGCTTCCAGTCCTACGGGGACGCGACCCCGCAGGGACTCCCGGCGTCGTTCTTCGGCGGGAAACTGATGCTGAACATCGTCGCGACGCCGGACGCCGCGCCGAATGTGCATCTCCCGGCGACTCTGACCGTCGAGTGCGCCCTGGGCAACCCACCGACGGGAGCTGAGGAAGGTGTACGGGTCAATGTGAAGGACGTGATCAACTTCAACAAGACCGTTCACGAAAGCGGTGAGAACATCTACATCGCCCTGTAGCGCCGGACAGGGCGGGGGAGAGGCATGCCCGACAGCGGACTCGCGCAACTTAGGCTGAACCGCGCGGCCCGCGTTGTCCGGGCCCTGCCTTGCCCGCAGGGAGGGCTGGACTTTTGCATGCCATACGGAAGGGAGGATGGGGATGAGTCATCGCCCTATCACGGAGTATGCCGTTCTCTCGGACTGTAGGTCCGCTGCCTTGGTCAGCTCGCACGGCTCGGTGGACTGGCTCTGTTTCCCGCATTTCGACAGTCCTGCCGTCTTCGGCCGCCTGCTCGGGGACGAGGCCGGTTTCTGGTCGATCCGCCCCGACGGCGAGACCTCGCGCACCCGCCGCTATGCCGGCCCCACCATGGTCCTCGAGACCACCTACCGCACCCGGACTGGCATGGTGACCGTCACCGACGGGCTGATCATGGGCGCCGGAAACCGGGGCCACGACCTGGGCGCGGGCGCCCCCGGAGCGCTGGTCCGCCGGATCCACTGCACAGAGGGCGCCGTCCGCGTCGC
>NZ_JAIWYX010000002.1 GCF_020251205.1 Arthrobacter sp. M4 | reverse complement strand
GGCTCAACCCGAGGCACCTGCCGAGCCTGCGGCTCAACCCGAGGCACCTGCCGAGCCTGCGGCTCAACCCGAGGCACCTGCCGAGCCTGCGGCTCAACCCGAGGCACGCGCCGAGCGGGCCGTAGCTCCGGGACCCGCGAAGGAACCCGACACCAAAGCCCCGCCGAAAACGCCGCGAAAGCGTGGCCCTAGGAAGGCTGGCTCATGAGGGCTCCGGTCTCAACGTACAGGCTGCAGATCCGCCCCGAGTTCACACTGGACGACGCTGCTGCGCTGACGGGGTACCTCGCCAATTTGGGCGTCGACTGGGTGTACGTTTCGCCGATCCTGACGGCGGAAAAAGGCTCCCAGCATGGCTACGACGTTACTGATCCCACGGCCGTCGATCCGTCCCGTGGCGGCGCCGAGGGCTTGGCTGCCCTGGCAAAGGCTGCGAGGGAAGCGGGTCTTGGGGTCCTGGCGGACATTGTCCCGAACCACGTCGGCGTTGCTTCGCCTTGGCAAAACGCCTGGTGGTGGTCGCTGCTGAAGGACGGCCGCGACTCCCGTTACGCCGAAGCGTTCGACGTCGACTGGGAGGCTGGCGGCGGGCGGCTTCGGATCCCGGTTCTTGGAAGTGACCAGGACCTTGACCAGCTTCAGATAGTGGACGGCGAACTCCGTTATTACGACCACCGCTTCCCGCTTGCCGAGGGAAGCTACGCGCAGGGGGACAACCCGCGTGACGTCCACGATCGCCAGCACTATGAGCTTGTGTACTGGCGTAGGGCTGATGACGAACTCAACTACCGCCGCTTCTTCGGCGTCTCCACCCTGGCAGGGGTCCGGGTAGAGATCCCCTGGGTCTTCGATGAGACACATGCCGAGATCTCGCGTTGGTTCCGTGACGGACTGGTGGATGGCCTAAGGGTCGATCACCCGGACGGCCTGGCCGATCCTGCTGGGTACCTGCTGTGGTTGCGGGCAGCCACGGGCGGCGCCTATGTGCTGGTGGAGAAGATCCTCGAGCCGGGCGAAGAACTTCCGCCCAACTTCGAGTGCCAGGGAACCACCGGCTATGACGCGTTGGCCGACGTCGACCGTCTTTTTGTCTCCCCGGACGGGGAGGAGCCACTGAACGCGCTCGATGCCCGCCTCCGCGGCGGGACTGAGCCTGCCGATTACGCCGCCATGATCCACGGAACCAAACGCGGGATCGCGGATGGCATCCTGCGCTCGGAAATCCTGCGGCTCACCAGGCTGGTGCCCAAGAGCCCAGAGTTTCCGCCCGGTGAGGTTGCCGATGCGCTGGCGGAAATCATCGCGGCGTTTCCCGTGTACCGAACGTATCTTCCCCATGGCCGCGAGGTCCTGGTGGAGGCCGTCGAACAGGCTGAGCGAAGCCGACCCGAGCTCGCGGCGATGCTCAAAGGACTCCTACCCCTGCTCCTGGACGCCAAAGCCGAGCTTGGCCGTCGGTTCCAGCAAACATCCGGCATGGTGATGGCCAAGGGCGTTGAGGACACGGCCTTCTTCCGCTACACGCGGCTGGGGACGCTGACTGAAGTGGGAGGCGACCCCACGGAGTTCGCCATCACGCCGGAGGAGTTCCACCAGCGGATGGCCCGGCGGCAGTCCAAACTGCCGTTGTCCATGACTACGTTGACCACCCACGACACCAAGCGCAGCGAGGACACTCGGGCCCGGATCTCAGTGATTTCCGAGGCCGTTCCCGAGTGGGAAGCTTTCCTGGACCGAATGCAGGAACTGGCACCCGTCCCCGACGGTCCGTTGGCTGCGCTCGTTTGGCAGGGCGTTGTCGGTGCCTGGCCTGCCACCAGGGAACGACTCCAGTATTTCGCGCTGAAGGCGGCACGCGAGGCCGGAAACTCCACTCGCTGGACCGACCCCAACGCCGAGTTCGAAGCCAGCTTGAGCGCAGCCATAGACGGTATTTTCGACAACCCCGAAGTGTCCTCGGCACTGGAGGCATTCGTCGATCTGCTGGAACCGTATGGCACGTCGAATTCACTCTCAGCCAAGCTGGTTCAACTCACCATGCCGGGGGTACCTGATGTGTACCAGGGCACGGAGTTCCGGGACGGTTCGCTGACCGATCCGGACAACCGCCGGCCGGTGGATTTCCAGGCCCGCCGCGATGCGCTGGCAGACCTCGACGCCGGCAAAAAGCCCGAGTCTTACTCTGATGAGGCCGCCAAGCTATTGCTCGTGTCCCGGGCCTTGCGGCTGCGCCGCGATCGGCCAGAACTCTTTGGCGGCTACCATGCGGTGACCGTCTCGGGAGTGGCTGCCAACCACGCCATCGCGTTTGGCAGGGGAGCGGACGACGGCGGCACCGTCACCGTCGCCACAAGGCTGCCGCGCACCTTGGAGCGCGACGGCGGCTGGCGGGACACCGTCGTCGAACTTCCCCGGAGCGCCGTGGACGCATTCACCGGCAGGCAGTTCCCCGCGGGTCCAGTGCTCGTCGCGGACCTGCTCGAACAGTACCCGGTGGCCCTTCTGGTCCCCACAGACTGAAACAAAGGCCGCAGAGATCCCACGATCCAGGCAACCATCAAGCCACCGTTAGGGAGATACATGCCGCACCAAGCCACCACGCTGAACCGCTTTGACGTCTGGGCCCCCAATGCGGGTTCGGTAACCCTCCTCGCCGGAGGCACGGAATACGGTATGACGAAAGGCGCCGGCGACTGGTGGCGGGCGTCGAATGCTCCCGAGGGAAACGATGTCCAGTACGGCTATCTTGTCAACGGGGAGGGGCCCTTCTCGGATCCGCGGTCACGTCGGCAGCCTGACGGCGTGCATGGGCTGTCCGCGACCTTCGACGCCGGTGCCCACCAGTGGAAAGACGGTGCGTGGCAGGGCAAAGCGCTCAAAGGCTCCGTCATCTACGAATTGCACGTCGGTACGTTCACCCCGGAGGGCACGCTTGATGCCGCCGCAGGGAAACTGGATTACCTGGTTGAACTGGGTATCGATTTCATCGAACTGCTGCCCGTCAACGCCTTCAACGGAACCCACAACTGGGGCTACGACGGAGTGCTCTGGTACGCCGTTCACGAGCCATATGGTGGTCCGGCCGCCTACCAGCGCTTCGTGGACGCTGCCCATGGTGCAGGACTAGGCGTCATTCAGGACGTCGTTTACAACCACCTCGGACCAAGCGGGAACTACCTGCCGAAATATGGTCCCTATCTCAAGTCCGGGGAGGGCAATACTTGGGGCGACTCCGTCAATTTGGACGGTCCCGGATCTGACGAAGTGCGCCGCTTCATCCTGGACAATGCAGCCATGTGGTTGCGTGATTTCCACGTGGACGGGCTGCGGCTTGATGCAGTCCATGCCCTCAAGGATGAGCGTGCTGTGCACATCCTCGAGGACCTGGCGATCGTGGCGGACAGTATCGAAGCGGCGTCGGGAGTGCCGCGGACACTGATTGCCGAATCCGACCTGAACAATCCGCGGCTAATCTACCCCCGCAACTCCAACGGCTACGGACTGGAAGGGCAGTGGAGCGACGACTTCCACCACGCCGTCCACGTAAACCTGACCGGGGAAACTACCGGCTACTACGCCGACTTTGAGTCGTTGGCTGCGCTGGCCAAGGTTCTTGAGCACGGCTTCTTCCACGACGGCAGCTACTCCAGCTTCCGGGGGCGCCACCACGGCCGGGACATCAGACCGGACCTTGCGCATCCCACCGCGCTGGTGGTTTGCAGCCAAAACCATGACCAGATCGGCAACAGGGCCACAGGCGACCGCCTCACCGCAACACTCTCTCCGGGCAAACTGGCTTTGGCCGCTGTCCTAACGCTCACCTCTCCCTTTACGCCGATGCTCTTTATGGGCGAGGAGTTTGGGGCCTCCACCCCATGGCAGTTCTTCACCTCGCACCCCGAACCGGAACTCGGTGAAGCCACGGCAAAGGGCCGGATCAAGGAGTTCGAACGGATGGGCTGGGATCCGGCCGTGGTGCCGAACCCCCAGGATCCGGAGACTTTCCGCCGCTCCAAACTGAACTGGGAAGAGGCATCGAAGGACCACCATGCCCAGCTTCTGGGCCTCTACAAGGCCTTGATCCGCCTTCGGCGAACCGTTCCGGAACTTTCCGGCGGAGGTTTTGGCCAGGCCGGCGGTTTTGGCGGAGTCACTGTGGAGTTCGACGACGACGAAGGCTGGCTGAGCTTCTCCCGCGGTGACGTAACCGTGGCCTGCAATTTTGGCGCCGAGCCATTTGAAACCCCGTTGGATGGCGCAATCCTGTTGGCCACGGATACCGGCGCGGAGCTCAGCGACGGAGCTCTGAGGCTCCCGGGCGAGAGTGCCGCCGTCGTACGAGTCACGCGCTGAAGGTGACCACGACCACATTGTGGACGCTCACAACGCGTCCTCATCGGCGGTGGCAGGATTGAACGTATGACTTATTCGGCTGCGGAAAACCGCTACGAAACCATGCCCTACCGCCGCGTCGGACGCAGCGGACTCAAGCTTCCGGCTGTCTCCCTTGGTCTCTGGCACAACTTCGGCGACGACAAGCGCTTCGACGAACAACGCGCCATCCTGCGCCGTGCTTTTGACCTTGGAGTCAACCACTTCGACCTCGCCAACAACTACGGCCCGCCAGACGGCACCGCGGAAACAAACTTCGGCCGCCACCTGCAGGACGACTTCAAGCCTTACCGCGACGAACTGGTGATCTCCACCAAGGCTGGCTACTACATGTGGCCCGGCCCCTACGGTGAGTGGGGTTCCCGCAAGTACCTCATTTCCAGCCTTGACCAGTCCTTGAAGCGAATGGGCCTGGACTACGTGGACATTTTCTACAGCCACCGTCCGGACCCGGAAACACCGCTTGAGGAGACCATGGGGGCCTTGGATTACGCGGTCCGTTCGGGCAAGGCGCTGTATGCCGGCATCTCCTCTTACACCCCGGAACAGACAATCGAAGCAGCGCGGATCCTCAAGGAAATGGGTACGCCGCTCCTGATCCATCAGCCCAGCTATTCCATGTTGAACCGGTGGACGGAGAACGGCAGCCCCAACCTCTATGAGGCACTCGACCAGGTGGGTGCCGGGTCCATCGCATTCTCGCCGCTGGCGCAGGGCCTCCTCACCGATCGCTATCTGGACGGTATTCCGGAAGGATCCCGGGCTACCAAGGAACGTTTCCTGTCCGCCTCCTCGATCACGGAGGACAAGCTTGACCGGATTCGTGGGCTGAACAACATCGCTGCAGGACGCGGGCAATCGCTCGCCCAGATGGCGATCGCCTGGATCCTGCGTCAGCAGCCGAAGGGTTCGCCGGTGACCTCCGCGCTCATTGGTGCCTCCAGCGTGAAGCAGCTCGAGGACTCGCTTACTGCCGTGAAGAACCTCGACTTCAGCACTGAGGAGCTTACGGCGATCGATGAATTTGCGGTGGAATCGGACATTAATTTGTGGGCGCAGAGCCGCCATCAGCACGCAAACTGATATATTAGTCCTTGTCATAATTGGGCGGGCCTGGCTGGAACAAAAGCCAGGCCCGCCTGTGTTGGTTAGAATGCAAGGGCGCCGCTTGGCGCTAAGCCCGTGCGACGCCGCAGGCCCCGCAGGTCCCGTCGCGCACGGCAACCAAGGTTTGTCCTAAGGAGTTCCGTGTCTTCCAATCCGATCCGAGTTGCCATTGTGGGCGTGGGTAACTGCGCCGCATCACTGGTCCAAGGCGTCCATTACTATCGGGACGCCGACCCTGAAGCTACTATTCCGGGCCTGATGCACGTCGAATTCGGCAAATACCACGTCAACGACGTCCAGTTCGTTGCCGCTTTCGATGTAGATGGCAAGAAGGTCGGCGTGGACTTGGCTGACGCCATTACCGCCAGCGAGAACAACACCATCAAACTCGCGGACGTTCCGCCCACGGGCGTAACGGTGCAGCGCGGACACACGCTGGATGGCCTGGGACGCTACTACCTTGAAACCATCGAGGAGTCCACGGAGGAGCCGGTGGACGTTGTCCAGGCCCTCAAGGACGCCCAGGTGGACGTTATGGTGTGCTACCTCCCCGTCGGCTCGCAGGACGCCGCCGAGTTCTATGCCCAGTGCGCCATTGACGCTGGTGTGGCGTTCGTCAACGCCCTCCCGGTCTTCATTGCAGGCACCAAGGAATGGGCGGACAAGTTCACTGCTGCCGGTGTTCCGATTGTGGGCGACGACATCAAGAGCCAGATTGGCGCCACCATCACCCACCGCGTGATGGCCAAGCTGTTCGAGGACCGCGGAGTCACCCTCGACCGTACGTATCAGCTGAACGTCGGCGGCAACATGGACTTCAAGAACATGCTGGAGCGCGACCGCCTGGAGTCCAAGAAGATCTCCAAGACCCAGGCCGTGACCTCCAATGTCGAAGCTGAGCTGAAGGCCCGCGACGTACACATCGGCCCGTCTGACTACGTTGAGTGGCTCGATGACCGGAAGTGGGCCTTCGTCCGCCTTGAAGGCCGCAACTTTGGTGACGCTCCCGTATCCCTCGAATACAAGCTGGAAGTTTGGGACTCCCCGAACTCCGCCGGCGTGATCATCGACGCAATCCGTGCCGCCAAGATCGGCCTGGACCGCGGCATTGGCGGCCCCCTGCTTTCTGCTTCGAGCTACTTCATGAAGTCCCCGCCGGAGCAGTTCGACGACGACACTGCCCGTGAGAAGGTGGAGGCCTTCATCCGCGGCGACGTCGAGCGCTAAGCAACAACGCTCCCTCACCATTTTTGGTGGGGGAGCGTTTTGCTTTTGAAGGACTAAGTGGGGCTGTCGAAGCGTCGGATCGCGTGACTGGCCTGCGCAAGGGCCAGCATCTTGAGCATGAGTTGCGAATGCATGTGCATTCCTACCGCCGCCGTGAGGATCGCGTCGTCAGTACTTGTCGATGCTGCCGTCAGGTCAAGGTCGAACCCTGCCACGCCGTCCACCGCCCGGCTGTAGGCGTCCAGCAGGTCCATCGGCAACGTGATCCCCAAGCTCTCCATCACGGCGATGTGCCGGTTTAGGGCGTCCCGTGCGTCACTATCAGCGTCCGGCCAGTTGCGCAAACGTACGACGGCGTCTCCCGCTCGCGTGCGGGTGACGTCACCGTCGTCGACGGCAAGGTCAAGGACCACACGCTGGACCTGGGCCAACACCGCAAGGCGAGGGGCGCCGTCGTCGGCCATTGCCAGGATGCCACGGATCTGTTCGATATTGAGGTGGACTATGTGCCTCAGCGCTTGGATTATTTGGAGCCGTTTGATGTGCCGCTCTGTGTAGCTGGCGCGGGTGGCGTGAACGGCTTCTCCCGGAGGCAGCAGTCCTTCCCGCAAGTAGTACTTGATGCTGGCTGGCGTGATGCCTGTCCGCTCGCTGAGTTCCTTGAGTTGCAATTCGGGCCTCCGGGGACAAGATAGCGGGCGGCCAGCCAACTATCTTGATGTACATTCATTGGATAGTGGCTCTATCTTAGAGGCATGGAGCACTGGAATGTATTGCTTGTCAGCCACGTAGCGGCAGCTCTTTTCGCACTGGCAATAGGACCTGTTCAAATATTCAGGCGCCGTCGCGACCGGATCCACCGGACCGTGGGATACCTCTGGGTTGGGGCTATGTATTACGTCTGCTTCAGCAGTTTCGGGATAGTCTCGGCCGGTCATTTCACGTGGCTTCACGGGTTGTCCGCCTTCACGATCGTTACCGTGACCCTCGGCCTCATCAGCGCTATGAGGCGCAATATCCGCTCCCATCTGGGCAACATGGTGGGGAGCTATGTTGGTATCGCCATCGCGTTCGGATTCGCCGTCGGCGTCCCTAGCCGGAGCATTCCTCAGTTGCTCGCCTCGGATCCAGGCACGGCGATCTTTGTGGCGGCTCTGGTGCTCCTGAGTGTCGCGGCTTTGTATGTGTCCCTTTTCCGCGGCAATTCGAAGATGCCCGCTCCGCGCCAGGCCGCTGCTGGTCGTGGTCGCACCTTGGCGGACCACAAAGTCCGATGACCGGGTCCGGAGTCGGCTAGGGGTTTGGTCTCTGCTGTGGGCGGCTCGGTACCTCGTGTCGGTTTCGCGGAAGTGTAAATCCGACGACGGCGAGCCAAGCGAGGCCAACAAAACGGACCACAGGCAACACGTAAACCGCGGCGGGCCATAGGAGGCCGAGGAACGACAGCTCACCCAGGGCTGCCAGTACGAGTCCGGCCCAGGCCATCCAACGAGGCGTCAGCCCGAGGATAAGGGAAGGAACGGCGATGCCGGCTATCAGTAGCCCTATGCCGGTGGCGAATCCGATCCCGCCGAGGCCAAACGCGAGGTTGGCAATGAGGTGGACCACGGTGGCGGGTGTGTTAGTGGCGGCCTGCCCGAGTGTCCAGATCAAGAGGCCGGCCACTGCGAGGGTGAGCGAGGCTGCGATTGCGCCGAAGAAGCCGATGCCTGGACCTGGCACTCGCACGCCCAGCCTGAGAAGGCGCGCGTATGTGGTGGCTCCATAGATCCCAATCGGTACGGAGGCGCCGAAGGCCAAGAACCCGTTGAGTGTTGCCGGGAACGCATGGTCGAAGAAATAGCGTGCGACGACGTCCGGGGACGAAGCAGGCGCTGGGTAGGGGGCGCCGGAGAGCAGGAGGGGCACTATGACCGAGGCGATCGACAGGCCCAGCGTGACGATCGCGAGGATCCCCGCGTTGGGGCCGTCTGGTCGACGGCCTTGTCGGGCGGCTTCCTGGCCTGCAGGCGGAGTGGATAGATCAGTCATGTAATTAATTATTCAGCTAGTGAATCATTCAGTCAATGCTGTATTCTGGAGGCATGCCAGACAAAGGGCGCCCTGCCCGTATCGGATTCCTTCTCTCCCAGCTGGGAGCCCACGCAGTCGAGCTTTTCGCGACCCAAACCCGTGCCTTGGGTGTAACGCCTTCAGAGGCAGGCGTGATTCGGATTATTGGCCGGTCCCCGGGAATCAGCCAGCGCGAGCTTGCAGAACTTCTGGGATCGGTCCAGAGCAGGGTGGTCGCGCTCATCGACAGGCTTGAGGGCGCAGGCCTGGTCACCCGGACGCGTAGCGCCGCGGACCGCCGGGTTCAGGAGCTCCGGCTTACGCCGTCCGGGAATGACGTGCTTGGCAGTCTGCGGCATGCTGCGGAGGCGCAGGAGGCTGCGATTGTCGATGGATTGACGCGGGAGCAGACGGAAGAGCTCCTTGCGCTGCTATCGAAACTGAGTTCGCTGCGTGGCCTCGACGCTGACGTGCATGTTGGCTACCGCGACGCGGCGCATCACGATCCCGCGCGCTGAAAGGGCCCGGCGCGCTGAATGAGCCCGGCGCGCTGAGTGGGCCTGCCCGCTAAGGCGAGCTGAGGGTCCGCGCGCTGAAAGGGCCCGCGCGCTGAAAGGGTCCGCGCGCTGAATGGGTCCGTGGGCTGAACGAGCCCCGCGCGGTGAGTGGGCCTGCCCGCTAAGGCGAGCTGAGGGTCGGTGCGCTCAATGGGCCCGCGCGCTGGGGCCAACTGAGCTGGACAGGGGCTAGAACAGGCCTATCGGACGCCCTGTGGAATCAACATCCATTCGCATGGCCGCGGGCTCTTTCGGCAGCCCCGGCATGGTCATCACGGCACCGGTGAGGGCCACGATGAAGCCTGCGCCGGTCTTGGGGATCAGCTCCCGCACGTGGATGGTGAAGCCCTTTGGAGCGCCGAGCCGCGATGCCTCATCCGTAAATGAATACTGCGTCTTGGCCATACAGACCGGTAGCTGGCCCCAGCCGTTGCGCTCGATGTCAGCCAGCCTGCGTGTGGCTTGGACGGAGAATTCCACGCCGTCGGCGCCATAGATCTCTTGGGCGATTGTTCGAATCTTGTCCTCGATTGGGATGTCGAGGGGATAAAGGTGGCGGAACGCGGTAGGTGCGGCCAGTGCTTCCAAAACGACGCGCGCCAGGTCGTCTCCGCCGTCGCCCCCACCTCCCCGGCCCCAAACATCGGCGACGGCAGCCGGAACTCCCTCCTGTGCGCACCAGGAAAGCACCCAATCCAGTTCCTCTGGCGTATCCGTTGAGAAGTGGTTGATGGCCACCACAGGCGTGATACCGAACTTCTGCACGTTGCGCACATGGCGTCTAAGGTTCTCAACGCCGGTGGCCAGAGCGTCGATGTTTGGTTCTGCAAGGCGGTCCATCGGCACGCCGCCATGCATCTTCAGCGCGCGGACCGTTGCCACTAAGACGACGGCGGCCGGCGCCACATCTGCCACGCGGGACTTGATGTCCATGTATTTCTCCGCACCGAGGTCTGCCCCGAAACCGGCCTCCGTGACGACGATGTCGGCCAATTCCTGGGCAGTACGGGTGGCGATGAGCGAATTGCAGCCGTGCGCGATGTTGGCGAAGGGACCTCCGTGCACCAGCGCGGGAGTGCCGGCGATGGTTTGCACAAGGTTGGGTTTGATGGCGTCCTTCAGCAGCATGGTCAGTGCGCCCTGCACGCCAAGGTCCGCCACAGTGATTGGTTCCCGGCTGTAGCTGTAGCCAAACGTGATCCGGGCCAGCCGCTCACGCAGGTCGACAATGTCCGTGGCCAGGCAAAACACGGCCATGATTTCTGAGGCCACCGTGATGTCGAAGCCATCCTCCCTTGGCACTCCCTGGGCCGGTCCGCCCAGGCCGATCACGATGTCCCGCAGCGATCGGTCATTCATGTCCAGCACTCGCCGGAACGTCATGCGCCGAGGGTCAATGCCCAGCTCATTGCCTTGGAAGATGTGATTGTCTGCCAGGGCCATCAGTGCGTTGTTTGCCGAGGTGACCGCGTGGAAGTCTCCTGTGAAATGGAGGTTGATTTCGTCCATGGGCAGGACCTGGGAGTAGCCACCGCCGGTGGCTCCACCCTTCATGCCCAGAACGGGGCCCAGCGAGGGCTCGCGTAGGGCAATCATGACTCTTTGTCCCGCCCTGGCGAGCGAATCCGCCAGGCCGACCGTCGTCGTTGACTTTCCTTCGCCTGCCGGCGTTGGCGACATCGCGGAGACCAGGACCACCTTTCCGGGTGCCTTGTCCGGGAGAACCAGGCGCGAGGTGTCGATCTTGGCCTTGTACCGGCCGTATAGCTCGAGGGCATCGGGATTGATCCCGGCGACGGCGGCGATCTGCTCAATGGGTTTGATGGCAGCTTGCTGGGCGATCCCCAGGTCGCTGAGCGTCTCCGGCTGTGGGCTATCGGTTCCAGACATCATCGTCCTTCAACTGCGGTTGCACGTCCTGCGCGTCAATCTACCCGACGCCCTCGCGCGAGTTTCCATTTAAAGCGAATGTTGGGGCCAAACATTGGTATTAAATGCCAACTCGCGAGCGTTCGTGGGCGGCCGCGATGGCTTGCTGGTAGCTTTCCAGTGTGATGGCGGCGGTGCGCTGCCAACCGAAGGACTCGGCGTGGACGGCGGCGGAGTGGCCCATGTCGTCGCGTGTCCGGGGGTCGTCGTACAGGGCTTCCAGGGCGTCGGCCCAGTCGGAAGGGTTGTGGCCATCCACCAGCAGGCCCGTGCGGCCATCGGACACGGCCCGGGAAAGCCCGCCGACGTTGGTTGCAACAACCGGCGTGCCACAGGCCTGGGCCTCCAGCGCCACCAGTCCGAACGACTCGCTGAACGACGGCATCAACACGACGTCGGCGGCGCGGAACCAGCCAGCGAGCTCCGGAGCGCTGACCGGCGGGCGGTGGGTGACGACGTCGTCCAGGCCGTTTGCTGTGATCAGTGAGTGGAAGTTGAAGTCCTTCGCCCCGCTCAGCGCCCCAAGCACGGTCAACTGAAGGTCGATGTCGGGGCGCCTGGCACGCAACAGCGCGGCCGCCTCCAGGAAGATCTGCGGGCCCTTCAAACGCTGGAGCCTGCCCGCGAACAAGAGGTGGAAGCTACCTGCGCGGATGCCCCTGTCAGCGCGCGACTTCTTGCGAAAGGCCGGGGTGAACACGGACAGGTCGACGCCGGGCGGCGCGATATCGATCGCATCGAAGTCGGCTCCGTAGTGCGATACGAGTTCTTCTGCTTCGGCGGGCGTGTTGGCCATCAGGCGGGCGGCGCCGTCCACAATCCTGTGCTCGCCTTCCTCGCGCCGGCGAGGTTCGGGGTGCTCACCTGGGTGGAGGAGCAGGTTCTTGACCTTTGCCATGGTGTGCATGGTGTGCACCAAAGGCACATTCCATAACTCGGACAACTCCAGCCCGGCAACGCCGGACACCCAGTAGTGCGAATGGATAATGTCATAACGGCCGTGCGGCTGCCGCTGGCGGATCCGTTCGATCTGCTCAACCATCTGGTGCAACAGCTCCGGAAGCTGTTCCTTGGGCAGTTTCCTGCGCGGGCCAGCCATCACGTTGTGCACGCATACACCGGGGCTGGGATGCTCAACCAGCGGCTGACTGGGCGCCGTGGACCGAGTGAAGATTTCCACCTCCACGCCCCGGTCCGCAAGGGCGGAGGCGAGGTTCCGGACATATACGTTCATCCCGCCGGCATCTCCCGCACCCGGCTGCTCCATGGGTGAGGTGTGCAGTGAGAGGAACGCCACGCGGCGGATCAGGGACACGGCTCTCCTTCGTCAAGCAGGGACACCGATGTTCTGATGCTCCCGAGAAAACACTACTCCTGCCTGTCTTCCCGGGTCCCGGTGCGGGGGAGCGGCCCCGTTAGTCTCGCCCTCCTGCCCAGAGCTCCTGCAGGCCCGGGAATGCCGACTCATAGCCGTCAAGCAGCTTGCGTGCCAATTCCTCACTACCCACCAGCGGATGGCCTGCGAACGCCTGCAGGGCGGCGTTCCGGTCGCCGTCGACAACTGCCTTGATCGTCAGCCTCTCTACGTCCTTGACGTGCCGCATGAGTGTCAGCTGCGGGCCAGCGGGCCGCTCCTGTGGGAGGGGCCAGGCACCGTCGGTCCCCACTCGGCTGGGAACTTCGACGACGGCGTCGGCCGGCAGGCCGGGTATGGCGACCTCCTGGCCATCCGGGGTGGGCGAAGCCAGCTTGTTGGGGGTGTTGACGATGAGTTCCGCATCGCCGTCTCCGGTCACAGCGCGCATTACCGCCATGGCGACCCGTTCGTAGCCGCCGCCGGCCAATTCTTCTTCGCGCCGCTGTTCGCCTACGTTGCGGGATTCGGCCAGGTAGCCCTCTTCACGGACGCGGCGCGCGGCCTCCCATTGCCGGAGGGCGTCGCCGTCGGCGCCTGCGGTGCCCGGTGCTGCAAGCCGAGCGTAGAGGGCGGCCTGCTGTCGGTGCACTGACTCGCCTCGGGTTTGGTCCGCGGAGAGGATCGCGGACGTGGCCCGGTCGGTTTGGTAGTAGTAGAAAAGGTACTCATTTGGGAGGCACTTCAGCCGCTCAAGCTGCGCCTGGCCAAACAGCCGCCCTTCTTCGATGGAATGCAGCAATTCCGCATCGGCCAGCAGCCCTGGCAGGAGATCCGTCCCGTGGGGTGCCAGGCGGTACAGCCAACCCAGGTGGTTCAGTCCGTAATAGCCGGCCCCTTCAAGGTGCCCTGGTGCCAGCGGGGAGCCAGCGGTTCGGGCGGCCCTGGCCACCAGTCCTGAAGCTGAATCGCAGATGCCAACCACTTTACGGCCGAGCACCGGCACCAAGGCCTCCGTGACCATGCCTGCGGGGTTGGTGAAATTGATCAGCCAGGCGTTGGGGCACTGTTCGATCATTGACCGGGCAAGGTCAAGCATCGCCGGGATGGAGCGGAGCGCGAAGGAGATCCCGCCCGCCCCGATGGTCTCCTGGCCCAGGAGCCCGAGGTCCAGCGCCACGCGCTCGTCGAAGATACGTCCCGCGGTGCCGCCGGGCCGGACTGCCGCGAAGACGACGTCGGTTCCCTTGAGTGCCTCGGCCAACGTTGACGCGACGACGACGGCGGGGGGCTGTGCGCCTTCCGTCACCGGCATATCCCGGAGCACAGTTTCCATCGCTGCAGCCCGCTCGGCGTCGATGTCGTACAGGACAACCTGGTGAACGAGGCCCGAGAAAGCGCCCTCCGAAAGGGCACGATAGATCAGGGGAACTCGGAATCCGCCGCCGCCGGCGATCATCAGCCGCATATAGGGCAGTCTATGCACCCTGCCTTGGAATCGGCACCGCCAGCGGACGGACGTGTGGTTAACAAAGGGTGGCCGGCACGCCACTGGAACGAGTCCTGCCGACGAATCACAGGGCCACCCTCCCCATCCTGTGGTGCGTCCCTTTTACGGGAACCCGCTGCGGCGTAGTGTGCGGTGCATGGACGTCAAGCCCAGGGAACCGTTCGATCCTCTCGCCGCCGTCCGGAAACCCGGCAGCAGCTACTGTGACCTGCTGCTGGCCGGCACGGTGTTCCAAGACATCATCTTTACCGGACTGGACCACGCCCCGGAGCCCGGCACGGAGGTTTGGAGTGACGGGATGGGGAGCTGTCCAGGCGGCGTTGCCAATCAGGCCATCGCGGCAGCGCGGTTGGGACTCCGCACCAGCCTTGCCGCCGCCTTTGGGGACGATGGCTACGGCGACTACAACTGGAAGATCCTGGAAAAGCAGGAACACGTTGACCTGTCCCTGTCCCAGCGGATCCCCGGCTGGCATTCACCGGTCACGGTTTCGATGAGCGTCGACTCGGACAGGTCAATGGTCACCCACGGCCACCCCGCCCCCTTGACCGCCTCTGACCTGATCGGTACGCCGCCCAGCGCATTGGCCGCCGTAGCCGACGTTGAAGAAGAACCTGAGGACTGGGTGCTGGCTGCGGAGTCGTCGGGAGTGAAGCTCTTCGGTACCGTCGGCTGGGACCCCACCGGGCAATGGTCGGGTAGACGCCTGGAGCAGTTGGAACACTTCCACGCCTTTTTGCCCAACCAGGTGGAGGCCATGGCGTTCACCGGCAAGGACAATCCGTGGTCGGCCCTCTATGCCCTCGCCGAGGCCGTTCCCGTCGCTGTCGTCACGCTAGGTGCCCAGGGCGCCATGGCCGTGGACTCGGAAACAGGGGAGGAAGAGTGGGTGCCATCGCTCCCAGTCACGGCTTACGACCCCACTGGCGCGGGCGACTGTTTCGGAGCAGCGTTCATCATGGGTTGCCTTGCCGGTTGGCCGCTTGGAGACAGGCTCCGCTTTGCCAACCTGTGCGCTTCCCTGGCCGTACAGGAGGTGGGCGGTTCGCTGGCGGCTCCCGGCTGGGGCGATATTGCGGATTGGTGGCTGCGGGCCAACGCCCGCAAGGAGAGGCAATCCAGCCAATGGCTTAGGCGCTTCGCCTTCCTGGCGGAAATCGTCAAAGACGTGCCGCCGACGGCGCAGCGGCGCGCCACAGCGACTATCGCGCACCTTTCCGACGCCTAGGGCTGGCGGCTCCGACGCCCCAGGCTGGCGGCTCCGATGCCTGCGGCTGTCCGCAGCTGAGCTGCCTCAACACAGTGGCGTGCAGGCACGCGCGGCCGTGCCGTCGTCGGGAGCCACCGTGCTCCGCACTAGAATCTCTATAGTGACTTACCAAGCAAACGGTTCTTGGCCCGACGGCACCTCCGGGGCTGTCCTGGAGCGCTCTGCCGTGATCGACCTGGAAGCAATCCGCCATAACGTCCGTGTACTGACGGCCGTTGCTTCGCCTGCCCAGCTGATGGCCGTCGTCAAAGCGGACGCATACGGCCACGGTGCAATACAGGTGGCAAGGGCCGCGCTCCAGGCCGGTGCCAGCTGGCTGGGAGTCGCCCACATTTCCGAGGGGCTGGCGCTGCGTGCCGCTGGAATCGATGCCCCCATGCTGGCCTGGCTGCACACGCCGGAAAGCAACTTCGCCGCCGCCGTGGCAGCCGGCATCGACATCGGAGTCTCGGGATGGGAGCTTCCGCAAGTTGTGGCCGCGGCCCGCGCCCAACAGCGTCCCGCCCGTGTCCACCTCAAGTTGGACACGGGGTTGGGCAGGAACGGCTGCACCATCGAAAAGTGGGACAGCGTGGTTGGCGAGGCCGTGGACTACCAGGACCAGGGACTGCTGCGCGTCGTAGGAGTCTTCTCCCACCTCGCCGTGGCCGACGAGCCGCACCGCCCGGAAACCGACCAGCAGCTGGCAGCCTTCCGCGAGGCTCTGGCCATCGCCTCCGACGCCGGCGTGGACCTTGAGGTCCGCCACCTCGCCAACACCCCGGCAACCTTGTCCCGGCCAGACACGCACTTCGACCTGGTCCGGGTGGGCCTGGGCCTGTACGGGCTGTCGCCGTTCGAGGACCAGACCTCTGCCGAGCTGGGGCTGCGTCCCGCGATGACCGTCCGCACCCTCCTATCCAATTGCAAAACGGTCCCGGAAGGCCAGGGTGTGTCCTACGGGTTGAACTACCACACGCCGTCGGACAGCACGCTTGGCCTGATCCCATTGGGATATGCCGACGGCGTGCCCCGGGTGGCAACCGGTGGCCCCGTCCGTGTCAATGGGGTCAACTATCCTGTGGTCGGGCGGATTGCCATGGACCAGATGGTCATCGACCTCGGCCCCGACGCCGAGCGCTCCGCGGGCGGCAGCCTGATCGGTGCCGAAGCCGTGATGTTCGGGGACGGCAGCGACGGCGGTCCGACGGCGGACGATTGGGCCCGCGCGGCCGGCACCATCAACTATGAGATCGTCACGCGGATCAGCCCGCGCGTGCCGCGCAGCTACGTCAACGAACTACCGCTGGACGCCGCAGTCACGGGTTCGGCACCCCAGAAGGCTGCCCGATGACCGAACCCCGCTGGGAAAAGACAGTGGTGGTGGGCACGGCCGAGCAAACCCACGCCCTCGGTGCCACACTGGCCTCCGACCTGGTGGCGGGAGACCTCCTTGTCCTCACCGGAGAGCTTGGCTCCGGAAAAACCACGTTCACACAGGGTCTCGGCGAGGGGCTCGGCGTCCGCTCCGGCATCATCTCACCTACGTTCGTGCTGGTCAGGATCCACCCCAATCTGCCATCGGGGCCCCGGCCCGGAGGTCCTGATCTGGTGCACGTGGACGCATATCGGCTGGAATCGGACGAGGAAATCGACGGCATCGACCTGGAGAACACGCTCGATTCGTCCGTGACTGTGGTCGAATGGGGCCGTGGCCGGGTGGAGCATCTCTCGGAGAGCTTCCTGGACATCGAACTTCACCGCAACGCGGGATCCGCAATCACCGGCCCGGGCCACGGCGAATCCGAGGCGGGTGTACTGAACTTCGACGCCGACGACGATAACGAACCCCGCACCATCATCATCCGCGGCTACGGTCCCCGCTGGCCGGAACCGCCTGTGCTGGAAACCGACACTCAAGAGGGCCGTCCCTAAATGCTTATCCTCGCCATCGACACCTCCGCTGTGGCCAGCGCCGCTTTGCTGTCCGACGACGCCATGGAATCCGTCGTCGAATCGTTTGCCACCGAGGACACACGCAGCCACGCCGAGGTCCTGGCCCCGGGCATCCAGAAACTCCTTGGCGACGCCGGCGTTACCGGCGCTGACATCGACGCGGTGGTCACCGGCGTCGGACCCGGTCCCTTCACGGGGCTCCGCTCCGGGATCGCCACAGCCCGCACGCTGGCGTTTGTCTGGGGAAAGCCGCTCCACGGACTGATGAGCCTGGACGCCATCGCCCTGGAAGTTGCTGAATCCACCTCCGCCGCGCCCGAGTTCCTGGTGGTAACCGACGCCCGGCGCAAAGAGGTTTACTGGGCACGGTACACGTTGACGGATGGCCAGTTGCCCCGCCTAGCAGATGGCCCGCACGTCGGCTTCGCCACCGAACTGCCGGACCTTCCGGCCTTCGGTGCGGGCGCGGGGCTGTACAGTTCGGTCCTCCGTGCCGACGAGGATTTCAGCACACGCCAGCCGGATGCTGTGTCCCTGGGACAACTCGCGCTCGCTCGGCTATCCGCCGGAGAATCGCTTCTGGACTCCACGCCGCTGTATCTTCGCGAATCCGATGCCCAGGTCCCCGGCCCCCGAAAGCGGGCACTGTGATGCCAAACGTTCCCGCCTGGCCCGCCGGGGTGACCGTCAGGGACATGATGCTTACCGACGTCGAAGCCGTCGAGCTCCTGGAGCAGCGGCTCTTCCCGATCGATGCCTGGCCCACGCAGATGTTCCTCGACGAACTGGCACAAGTGGACACCCGCCGCTACCTGGTGGCCGAAGTGGAAGGCGCGATAGTCGCCTATGCAGGCCTCATGTGCATCCAGCCGATCGCCGATGTCCAGACGATCGCCGTTATTCCTGAATTCGAAGGCAAGGGCATCGGCTCGGCGCTCCTGACGGAGCTCGTTGAGGAGGCACGAAGGCGCCAAGCCGCAGACGTCCTCCTGGAGGTCCGCGAGGACAATCCCCGCGCCCAGGCCCTGTACCGGAGGTTCGGCTTCGAGCAGATCCACGTGCGCCGCCGCTACTACCGCGATGGGGCCGACGCCCTCATCATGCAGCTTCACCTGAACCAAAGTCGGAACGAAGGAACCGCCCTGTGACTCCCGTGAACACTTCCCAGCCGCTGGTCCTGGGGATCGAGTCCTCCTGCGACGAAACCGGCGTGGGCATCGTCCGGGGCACCACGCTGCTTGCCAACACGGTGTCATCCTCAATGGACGAACACGTGCGCTTCGGTGGCGTGATCCCTGAAATCGCGTCCCGCGCCCACTTGGACGCTTTTGTGCCAACCATGAAGCAGGCGCTCGCCGAAGCCGGTGTGGAACTCGACGACATCGACGCGATTGCCGTCACCAGCGGACCCGGGCTTGCGGGCGCCCTCATGGTGGGTGTCTGCGCGGCCAAGGCACTGGCCGTCGCCACGGGAAAACCCTTGTACGCCATCAACCACCTTGTGGCCCACGTTGGCGTCGGTCTGCTGGGACAGGACGGCGAACTGCAGGATGACCTGGGCGCACTGCTGGTCTCCGGCGGCCACACTGAAATCCTGCGGATCCGGAGCATCGTCGACGATGTCGAGCTGCTCGGGTCCACCATTGACGACGCCGCCGGCGAGGCCTACGACAAAACGGCGCGCATCCTGGGCCTCGGCTATCCTGGCGGACCTGCCATCGACAAGGTGGCGAAGAACGGCAACGCCAAGGCCATCCGCTTCCCGCGCGGCCTGACCCAGCCCAAGTACATGGGCACAGCGGAAGAACCGGGCCCACACCGGTATGACTGGTCATTCAGTGGCCTCAAAACTGCCGTTGCCCGTTGCGTGGAGCAGTTCGAGGCCCAGGGTGAAGAGGTCCCGGTGGCCGACATCGCAGCTGCCTTCCAGGAAGCGGTGGCGGACGTCATCACGTCCAAGGCTGTGCTCGCCTGCCGGGAGAACGGCATCAAGCACGTGCTGCTGGGCGGGGGAGTGGCCGCGAACTCGCGTCTCAGGGAGCTCACGGAGCAGAGGTGCCGCGCGGCCGGCATCACCCTGGAAGTGCCACCGCTGTCACTCTGCACGGACAACGGAGCCATGGTGGCGGCCCTTGGCGCCCAACTCATTATGGCTGGAATCGAACCCAGCGGCGTGACTTTTGCGCCGGACTCGTCGATGCCGGTCACCAGTGTGTCCCTTGCCGGGAGCGCCGCCTAGCGGCCGGCATCCCGGGCCGTTTAGGCCTCGGGTCCGCGCCGCATCTGCCGGACGAGGTCCAGTACGACAGCGGAAAGGTCGCCGCCGTGCTCGGCGGCCACGCGACGCTGGCGCTGGTAGCCGGAGCCGCGGGCGATGATCTTCTCGACGTCGGAGAGTTCCTCGCTGCAGCCTAGCTTGGCCGCGATCGGCTCCAGCCTGTTCAGGGTCTCCATGAGGTGCTCGGTGACCAGGCACTCGTTGCTGTCAGCGTCAAGGATGATGATGGCATCCATGCCGTACCGGGCAGCCCGCCACTTGTTCTCCTGGACGTGCCACGGCGGCATGGTGGGGATGCTGCCGCCGTTGTCCAGGATGGTGGAGAACTCGTGGACCAGGCACTGGGTGAGCGCCGCAATGGCACCAACTTCCTCCAGCGTTGACAGTCCGTCGCAGATCCGCATTTCAATAGTGCCAAGGGCGGGCACTGGCCGGATGTCCCAGCGGATCTCGGACAGGACATCTATCACGCCGGTCTTGAACATGTCGTCGACGTAAGACTCGTATTCTTCCCACGTGCGGAACTGGAAGGGCAGTCCGGCCGTGGGAAGCTGCTGGAACATCAGGGCGCGCTGCGAGGCGTAGCCGGTGTCCTCGCCGCCCCAAAATGGGCTGGAGGCGGACAGTGCCTGGAAATGGGGGAAATAGTTGATCAGGCCGTCGAGGACCGGCAGTGCCTTATTCCGGTTGTCCAGCCCGACGTGGACGTGGACGCCGTAGATCACCATCTGCCGGCCCCACCACTGCGTGCGGTCGATGAGCTTGGCGTAGCGTTCCTTGTCCGTGACGGGCTGCAGCTGGGGCGGGCTGAAGGGGTGGCTGCCCGCGCAGAACAACTCGATGCCCAAGGGATCAGTGACGTCACGCACGGCATCGAGGGACCGTTGCAGGTCTGCCTTGGCTTCCTTGACGGTCTCGCACACGCCAGTGACGAGTTCCACAGTGTTCAGCAGCAGTTCACGCTTGATGTGCGGGTGGTCTTCGTCCTCTTGCAAATCCGGGTGCTTGGCCTTGATCCCGGAGAGGACTTCATTGGCTGCAGAAACTAGTTCGCCGGTTTGGGAATTAACCAAGGCAACTTCCCACTCCACCCCCAGTGTTGACTGCCTGGATGACGCGAAATCAATCTGCACGTGGGTCCCCTCGATATTCTTCAATGCCCGTTGCTACGACCGCCCAGGGGCCGCCAGCGGATGGTTCAAGTCTAAGGCAGGGGTAGCATCGAGTTGATGGCTTCCCTTCCCGGCCGCCCCAACGGCGTGAACGCAAATGCCTCAATCCTCCTCATTTTCCTGGTCACCGCGCTGTCGATCGCCGTGGTCCTCGCTGCGTGCACTGCTGCCCCGGACGACGAGGACAGTCCATCAAGCAAACCCGATCGTCCTTCGGGCAGCCCCGCCTCGCCCGTGCCATACTCCGGTGGCGGACAATCCAGTGCAGCTCCGTCCACTGCGTCCGTCCCGCCGGGCGAGGAACCATTGGGCTGGGGACCACGGAGCAAGGACCTGGCCGCCGCACGTGCGGCAGTGGCTCACATGAGCCCGGCACAAAAGGCGGGGCAGGTGCTCATGGGCTACTACAAGGGAACGGACACCACAGCCCAAGCCAAGGCGATCCGGGAGCTTCACCTTGGCGGCAGCATCGTGATGAGGGACAACGTTCCGCGTTCCGGTGACGGTACCGTTGATACCTCTGCCCTCGCCCGGGCCACGGCAGAACTTGGCAAGGCGGCGCGGGAGGACGGCCGCTCCTGGCCCGCCCTGGTGGGCGTGGACCAGGAAGGCGGTGTTGTGGCAAGGTTGGGCGCACCGCTCACGGAGTGGCCGACACCGCTCAGTTACGGCGCGGCTGGCAGCGCCGATCTGGCGGCCCAGGGAGGGAAAGCCATGGGCGCCGAATTGGCGGGCCTTGGCTTCACCGTGGACTTCGCGCCGTCCGCGGATGTCACCATCGGGCCGAACGACCCCACGGTGGGTTCCCGGTCGTTCTCCGGGGATCCCGAAGCCGCCGCAATGCTTTCCACCTCGTTCGGCCGTGGCATGTTGGATGGAGGGGTGCTTCCGGCCAGCAAGCACTTTCCGGGCCATGGATCCGTGACCGTCGATTCCCATGACGAAATGCCTGTGCAGGACGCCACGGCCGCTCAGCTGCGATCACGCGACTGGAAGCCTTTCCTGGCCGCCGTCCAAGCTGGACAACCCATGGTCATGATGGGCCACATCGCCATGCAATCGCTGGAACCCGGCGTCCCTGCCTCGGTGTCTTCAGCAAGTTACAAAGCCCTGCGCAACCTGGGCTTCCAGGGCGTTGTGGTCACCGACGCTTTGAACATGGGTGCCATAACCAGCAAGTATCCCGGCGAGTCCGCCGCCCCGAAGGCGCTGGCTGCCGGTGCCGACCTGTTGCTGATGCCGGAGGATGTCCGTGCCGCCCACCGTGCCATCCTGGCCGCCCTCGACGACGGGTCGCTATCGGTTCAGCGCCTGGATGAGGCGACTGTCCGGGTTGTCACCATGATGCTGTGGCACGCCCGGACCCACTCGGTGTCTCCTGGCTCCCCATCAGCCGCGCCGCAGCCGAGCAGCACAGTACAGCAGCCGCGCAGCACAGCACCGCCCGGCAGCGCCGCGCCGGTTTCGCGGGGAGTGTCGGCCGCGGCCATCACTGTGGTGGATGGTCCCTGCACGGGCCGACTCGTCCCGGAAAGCGTCACCGTGACAGGTGGCACGACGGCGGACCGGGAGCGGTTCGCGGCGGCCGCACGCCGTGTGGGCGTCGCCGTCGGGAGCGGACCGGTGGTGGCCCTGGCGGGATTTGGCAGCGGCCCCGTGAATGGCGACGTCGCCGTTTCCCTCGACGCTCCGTGGCCGCTGGCCCGGTCGACGGCGCGCAGCAAAGTAGCACTCTATGGCCGTACCCCTGGGGCATACGATGCTTTGCTTGCGGTCCTGACGGGCGCGGCGACGGCGCCCGGGCGGCTGCCGGCCGTCGTCGGACCCTATCCCGCCGGTACCGGCTGCAAAAGGTAGCGCAGAATGTTTGGCCGCAATGGCGGCACGCGACTGGGGCAACATTCGCTAGCCGGCTCCGGTCAAGCGTTTAATGGGGACCGTGCCGATACTGAACAAAGACATGTCCCTGTGCATCTCCCTGGCCGCGCGGCCCAGCAACATTGGTACGCGCTTCCACAACTACCTCTACGATCTTCTTGGCCTGAACTTCGTCTACAAGGCGTTTGCACCGGTTGATATCGAGCAGGCGGTGGCCGGCATCCGTGGCCTGCCAATCCGTGGCGCGGCCGTTTCCATGCCCTACAAGGAAGCCGTGATTCCGCTGGTGGACGTACTGGACCCGTCGGCGAAGGCCATCGATTCGGTCAACACCATCGTTAACGACCACGGCACACTGACCGCTTACAACACGGATTACATCGCCATTGTCCGTTTGCTCAAGGACCACTCCGTGCCCACCACGCATTCAGTGCTCCTGCGTGGTTCCGGCGGAATGGCGAAGGCCGTCGCTGCCGCCTTGCGTGACACCGGGTTCACGGCGGTCACCATCGTGGCCCGCAACGAGGAGTCCGGGAGGGCCCTCGCTGGCCTCTACGGCTTTGGCTGGCGGCCCGAGGTCGACGGCGCCACCGCGGACCTGATCATCAATGTCACGCCGCTGGGGATGTCAGGGGCGGATCAGGATGCCCAGTCCTTTGACGACCAGACTGTCGCCGCATCGCAGATGGTGTTCGACGTCGTCGCGCTTCCCGCCGAGACCCCGCTCATCAAGGCAGCCAGGGCGGCCGGCAAGCCCGTGATCACGGGCGCCGAGGTGATCGCGATCCAGGCCGAGGAGCAGTTTGTGCTCTACACCGGTGTGCGGCCTTCAGCCGAGCAGGTGCGCGAGGCATCAGAGTTCTCCCGGCAGGCCTAGTCCTCCTTACTGAACCGGCCGCTTTCCTAAACCGGTTCTGCCCAAACGGCCACCCTGTCATCACCGATCCGCGTGAGGACCAGGGTGGCCGTTTTGGTCCCCCGGCCCTTGGCGGTGGCTTTACTTCCGGGCAACAGCTGCCTGCGCAATTCCTCCGGCGTCACGGCCGTGCCCCGCTTCTTGATGTCCAGGATGCCGATTCCGTTGTCCTTCACCCAGGCCTTCAGCACCCGGACGTTGTACGGCATGACCTTCAGGACGCGGTAGGCCCGGGCAAACGCCGTGTCATGGAACTGCGGGGCGCAAATGTAGGCAATGTGCTCGTCGACAAGATGGCCGCCGAGCTGCGCCGCCACGTCAGCCACGAGTCCCGCCCGGATCACCGCGCCGTCCGGCTCGTACAGGTAGCCTTCCACGGGCCCGACGGCGGCTGCCGGGCCGCCGTCGAAGTCCTCGCCGCTGGTGAGCTCCGCGGCGCCCTGCGGGCCCAGCACCAGTGCGGCGCGCCGGACGCCGCGGCGGGCGACGGCGTTGAACCACAGCGTGACTTCGGTGACGTCGCCACCAACGGAAACCCATTGTGCTTCGCAGTTGGCGGGGACAGACTCGTGCGGCATGCCGGGTCCCATTTTGACCCCGACGGCGCGGCCCGAATCGGCGAGCGACTCCACAAAGGACAGCGGGGGAGAGAATTCCTCCGGGTCCCAGATCCGCGTGGTGCCCGAGGACGAGGTGGTGCGCCGGGCCGGGTCCAGCCAGACGCCGTCGACGCCGTCCAGCGGGACCGACGTCGCGTCCGAATGGACTACGCTGGCATGCGGAAAGGGCATCAGGTTGATCGTGGCACAGGCTGCTGTGGTCTCATCCTTCTCCACCGCGGTGACCCGGATGTCCAGTGAGGCCAGGGCCATGGAATCGGCGCCGAGCCCGCAGCCCAGGTCTGCAACGTGGGAGACGCCGGCCCTCGCGAACCTGTCGGCGTGCCGTGCCGCCACGGTGAGCCGCGTGGCTTGTTCCAGCCCAGCCTGGGTGAACAGCATCTGCCGCGCGAACTCACCGAACTTCGCCTCGGCACGGGTCCTGAGCCGGGACTGGGTAAGAACGGCGGACACAAGGTCCGGGGAGTGCCCGGCTTTGCGCAGGGAGTCGTTGAGGCTGAAGGCATCTTTTTCGCTGTATGGCCCCAGGGACGCCAGTAGCTCCCACCCCTCGGTAGTGAGCAGCGGCGCGATCTGGTCCGGAGTTGTGTCAGCCATGGATTCAAGCCTAGCTGCGCTGCGTGGGTGGGCTCATGATGGACAACTCCGTCAACCCGCGCTTCACAACGGCTTCACAGCCCGGCGCGCGGAGAGAACAGCGCTATAGGGTTGAAACATGGTAGAAAGTGCAGCGCCGCGGCCCGATGACTATGACGACTACAACGAATCAGACACCCCAGCCCAAGTGCCCGCCCAGAAGCATTGGGCGGTAACCTTCGCCCGTCCGGCCCTCGCAGTCGGCATAGCCATCGCCGTTCTGTGCGCAGTGCTCCTGCTCATCATCTTCGCCCTGGATTCCTTCAACGCCACTGTGTATTCCGTGAATGGCAAGGACATCCAGGACGCCACGGAGGAGGCCCGGGAGATCCGGGACAGCTACTCAGGAACCCGCCTAGGCGGGATTATCGGACTGATCCTGGGTTGCGTACTGGCTGTTGCAGCGGGCGTCGTGCTGATGCTGAACCGCGGCGCGGGCCCGGCGGACGACGGTGACGACGTCGACTTTGATGACTTGGCGGGCAGCTAACGCGTCCGCCGGTGACGAAACTCTGGCACTCGCCTTGACCGAGTGCTAACGCCTTGCCTAAAGTCATCATTAGCACTCTCCCCCTGAGGGTGCTAACCCTCCGCCAGGCCCCTGCCGGCACCGCGACGACGGCAGGACACGGCATCCCTAGCTTGATAGTCCATGTACTAACTCATGAAAAGGAGAGATCCGAGTGTCGGTCTCGATTAAGCCTCTTGAGGATCGCATTGTTGTCCGCCCGCTCGAAGCTGAGCAGACCACGGCTTCCGGCCTGGTCATCCCGGACACCGCACAGGAGAAGCCGCAGGAAGGCGAAGTTGTCGCAGTAGGCCCCGGCCGCGTTGACGACAACGGCAACCGCGTGCCCGTCGACGTTGCCGTTGGCGACGTTGTCCTCTACTCCAAGTACGGCGGAACCGAAGTCAAGACCGGCGGCGCTGAGTACCTGGTGCTCTCCGCCCGCGACGTCCTGGCGATCGTCGTCAAGTAACTCCCTGGAGCCCGCACCGCAGTCCTGCCCGAATCAAATCCGGCGCAGTCTGCGGTGCGGGTTTTCCGTCTTGAAAGGACACAACCATGGCAAAGCAGCTTGCGTTTAATGACGCTGCCCGCCGCTCCCTTGAGGCTGGCATCGACAAGCTGGCCAACACCGTCAAGGTGACTCTTGGCCCGCGCGGCCGCAACGTCGTGCTGGACAAGAAGTGGGGCGCCCCCACCATCACCAACGACGGCGTCACGATCGCCCGCGAAGTCGAACTCGACGACCCGTACGAGAACCTTGGCGCCCAGCTGGCCAAGGAAGTCGCCACCAAGACCAACGATGTTGCGGGTGACGGCACCACCACCGCCACCGTCCTTGCGCAGGCCCTGGTCAAGGAAGGCCTCCGCAACGTGGCCGCCGGCGCAGCTCCGGGCGAGATCAAGCGCGGCATCGAGGTCGCGGTCGAGGCCGTTGCCTCCCGCCTGCTGGACAACGCCCGCGAGGTCGAAGGCAGCCAGGTAGCCAACGTAGCCGCCATCTCCGCGCAGAGCGAAGAAGTTGGCGAGCTCCTGGCCGAAGCATTCGGCAAAGTGGGCAAGGATGGCGTCATCACGATCGAGGAATCCTCCACCACCCAGACCGAACTGGTCCTCACTGAGGGTATGCAGTTCGACAAGGGCTACCTGTCCCCGTACTTCGTCACCGACGCGGAGCGCCAGGAAGCTGTCCTGGAGGATGCCCTCATCCTGATCAACCAGGGCAAGATCTCCTCCCTGCAGGACTTCCTGCCGCTGTTGGAGAAGACCCTGCAGGCCTCCAAGCCGCTGTTCATCATCGCGGAAGACGTCGACGGCGAGGCTCTGTCCACGCTGATAGTCAACCGTATCCGTGGCACGCTGAACGTGGTCGCCGTCAAGGCACCGGGCTTCGGCGACCGCCGCAAGGCCATGCTGCAGGACATCGCCACGCTCACGGGCGCCCAGGTGGTATCCCCTGAGCTCGGCCTGTCCCTGGACCAGGTTGGCCTGGAGGTCCTCGGTACCGCCCGCCGCATCACCGTCACCAAGGACAACACCACCATCGTGGACGGTGCAGGCTCGGCCGAGGACGTTGCGGCCCGCGTTGCGCAGCTGCGTGCTGAGGTCACCCGCACCGATTCCGATTGGGACCGCGAGAAGCTGCAGGAACGCCTTGCCAAGCTGGCCGGCGGCATCGGCGTGATCAAGGTCGGCGCCGCAACCGAGGTTGAACTCAAGGAAAAGAAGCACCGCATCGAGGACGCCGTGTCCGCAACGCGTGCCGCCCTTGAGGAAGGCATCGTTTCCGGCGGTGGCTCGGCCCTCATCCACGCACTCAAGGCGTTGGATGAGGATGCTGACGTCCAGGCCCTGAAGGGCGACGCCGCGGCCGCCGTCGGTATTGTCCGCCGCGCCCTGACGCAGCCGCTGCGCTGGATTGCGCACAACGCCGGCTACGACGGCTACGTGGTTGTGTCCCGGGTTTCCGAGCTCGAGGACAACCACGGCTTCAACGCCAAGTCCGGCGAGTACCAGGACCTCATTGCCGCCGGTGTGATCGATCCCGTGAAGGTCACCCGTTCGGCTGTCCGCAACGCCGCCTCCATCGCCGCCCTGGTTCTCACTACCGAGACCCTGGTCGCCGAGAAGGCTGCTGAGGAAGACGAGCACGCAGGCCACTCGCACTAGCCTGTAGCCCGTAACGTAGCGCTGCCAGCAACGGCCCCGTCCCGACGACTAGTTCGTACGGGACGGGGCCGTTGCTTTTTGCCTTGTGGGGCCTCGACGGCGGCGGTAGCCTGACGCTAGGACGACGGCGGCGCTCGCCGTTGCTCGTCCGCGCGGTGGAGTGTTCCACACCGCGCGCGGTTCCAATCGGGGTGGACCATGACGGTGCCGGCGACAGCGCTGGATCTTGGACGCTCGGCCTTCGCCGAGCACAGGTGGAGCGACGCCTTCGACTGTTTCGCGGAGGCCGACACGGAGGGCGGCCTTCCGGCCCAGGACCTGGAGCAGATGGCTTCAACGGCACTGCTTTTGGGACGTTCAACGGAGGGCGTGGATATCCTGTGCCGCGCCTACGACGAGTACCTGGTGCTGGGTGACGTGCCATCCGCGGCACGGTGCGCCGCGTGGCTTGTGCTTTACCTGTCAGAAAGCGGCGAACAGGCGCGAAGCTCGGGATGGATGGCCCGGGCGCGCCGCCTGCTGGATGACGTTGACGGCCCTACCCAGGCGGAAGGCTTCCTCCTCATTCCTCCGGCACTTGGCGCCCTCTACGGGGGAGACCCGGCTGCCGCCCATGAACTGTTCACCCAGGTGCTGGACATCGGCCAGCGGGTCCAGGACAGGGACCTGGTGGCACTCGGTCGGTTGGGACTCGGGACCTCGCGGCTGTCGCTCGGATTTCCACAGGAAGGCCTTCAGCTCCTGGACGAGGTGATGGTCGCCGTAACGGCAGGTGAGATCTCGGCGATTCCCTCGGGGATCATCTATTGCGCGGTGATCGGCAGCTGCCGGCTCGCCATGGACGTGCGCCGGGCACAGGAATGGACTGCGGCACTGGACCATTGGTGCGGCGGCCGACCGGACATGGTGATGTTCAGCGGACAATGCCAATCCCACCGGGCGGAACTCTTCATCCTGCACGGGGCCTGGGACGAGGCGCTGGCCGCGGCCCGGATCGCCCGGGACAGGGCCAGCAGGGGCGACCCTGACGCCGCCTACGGTGGGTGGTACCAGGAAGCGGAAGTCTTCCGCCTCCGGGGGGACCTCGAGCAGGCCGAACAGGCGTACCTTCAGGCAGGCCGGACAGGCTATGAGCCCTTGCCTGGCCTTGCATTGCTGAGGTTGGCCCAGCACAAGGCACCGCAAGCCCAAACGCTGCTGCGGCGGGCACTCTCCGTCGCGGATCCGGCAAATCGCTGCCGACTGCTGCCTGCCCTGGTGGAGGCCGAACTCGCTGTTGGTGACATTGCTGCGGCGCGGGCAGCTGCAGATGAGCTGTCACGTCCAATCCACCCAGGCAGCCTGACGTTAGAGCGGGCGTTAGGCGCCCAGTCAGAGGCCGCGGTGTTGCTCGCCGAGGGCAACCCGTCCGCGGCGTTGGCCGAGGCCCGGAAGGCATGGCGGCTGTGGTACGGGCTGGAGTCTCCGTACGATGCTGCGCGCTGCCGGGTCATGGCTGGCAGGGCCTGCGCGGCAATGCATGACAAGGACTCTGCCGCGATGGAATTTGAAGCCGCGAAAGCCGATTTCGCGGACATGGGCGCCGCTCTTGCACTGTCGGAGGTGGCAGGACTCAGCATGGACGCCGCGGGGGAGCGCCATGGCCCATTGACTGCCCGGGAGCTGGAAGTCTTGCGCTTGGTAGCCGCCGGCAGCCCCAACAAGGTCATTGCGAAGAAGCTCTACCTCAGTGAGAAAACGGTGGCACGCCATGTCAGCAACATCCTGACCAAGATCGGCGTATCTTCGCGCGTGGCTGCCACCACCTACGCCTACGAGCACGGCCTGATCACCTAGCCATCCGGCGCAGGCCTGCCCGCGGCGTGCGCCGAAATACCCATACCGTGCTGCATGGAATGGGTCATTTGTCCGACGCGGACACACCATCCCTGCTCCTAGCGTTGATGCCATGAACAACGTCCCAATGATCAGTGTCCCCGTGATTGCGGGCACCGTCTCCACGGTCCTCTTTGCGGCGAGCATGCTTCCCATGCTCGTGAAGGCGTCACGGACCAAGGACCTTGCCTCCTACAGCATCGGCAACATCGTTATCACCAACGTGGCCAACCTGGTGCATTCGATCTACGTGTTCGACCTCCCGGCCGGGCCGGTGTGGATGCTGCACTCCTTCTACGTGGTGACCTCGGCGCTGATGCTCGTGTGGTGCATTCGGTATCGCCACGAAGGTCATCCAGGGACTGTTCTATCCCCCGCAACAGCCGGCCCGGACTTAAAGGGCCTTCCAGAACAGGAGCCAGCACGATGAACACCACCTTAGACACCCTCGTCATCGGCGGAGGCCAGTCCGGCTTGGCCATGGGCTATTACCTGGCACAACAGAACCGGGACTTCGTGATCGTCGATTCCCACCGCAGGGTTGGCGATGCGTGGCGGCTCCGGTGGGATTCCCTGCGCCTGTTTACGCCGGCGAAGTACTGCGGCCTTCCTGGCCTGCCTTTCCCCGGCGATCCCCTGTCCTTCCCTACCAAAGATGAACTAGCGGACTACCTGGAGGTCTATGCGCGGCATTTTGAGCTTCCCCTGATCCATGGCGTCCGGGTGAACCGGCTCTGGCGCAAGGACGATCGCTGGGTGGTAGACGCCGGTGGGCAGCGCTGGGAGGCGCTGAACGTCGTCGTTGCCACGGGCGGCAACCAGGAGCCAAAGGTTCCTCCATTCGCCGATCAACTGGACCCCACCATCGTTAGCCTGCACTCAACGCAATACGCCAACCCCACCCAGATGCAGGAGGGCACAGTGTTGGTAGTGGGCGCCGGAAACTCCGGTGCGGAGATCGCCCTTGAGCTCAGCCGCACACACGCCACGTTGCTATCCGGCAAGCCCACAGCCGAGGTTCCCGTCCGCCACGGCCGGACTGGAGCGCGCTACGTCCTGCCGATCGTAAAGTTCGTCGGCCAGAACGTCCTCAATCTCAACAACCCGATCGGACGTAAAGCGGCGAAGGGAATATTGGCCCACGGTGCCCCGCTGGTCCGGACCAAGATCGCTGATCTGCTTGCTGCCGGAGTCCAAACCGTGCCCCGGATCGTAGGCGTGCAGGACGGCAAGCCCGTGACCGGTGACGGTCGCATATTGGATGTCGCGAATGTAGTCTGGTGCACTGGCTTCCGGGACGATTTTGGCTGGGTGGACGCTCCCATCCTTGACGACGACGGTCGCGTACTGCAGCGTCGCGGCGTGGCCTCCTCGGTGCCTGGCCTGTATTTCCTGGGCAGGGAGTTCATGTTCTCGGCAGTGTCTGCCACTCTTCCGGGCCTATGCCGTGACGCTCGCTACCTCGCTGGCCGGATTCCCGTACCTGGCAGCGCGGGCACTGGCCAGAGTAGGCACAGCGGACACTCTGGATCCTCCAAGGTTCCGGTGCCTTAATGGTTTAGGGATGGCCCGCGACTGCACTCGGTTTGGCAGGCTCTGCGTGGGTGCACCGAACGGCCCGGTTTGGCGGGACGGCCACTTGCGCCGATACCATGGATGTTTTGATTTCAGACAGCTTGAGGAAACTTTTTGGTCACGACTGCACGAATCCATGCTTCTCCCCGCAGACCCAGGCGGGCCGAAGGAGCCGCGGCCAAATCCAAGTTTCGTCCTGAAATCCAAGGGCTGCGTTCGTTAGCGGTCCTGATGGTGGTGTCCTACCACATCTGGTTCGGCCGGGTGTCCGGGGGAGTGGATGTCTTCCTGCTCATCTCTGCGTTCCTCATGACTCTGCAGTTCACGGGGCGCTTTGAGCAGCAGAGGCCCAGGGCCCTGATCCGGCATTGGCTCCATCTGTTCCGGAGACTTCTACCCGCCGTCGTAGTTGTCCTTACGGCTACGCTCCTGGCCGCATATTTCCTGATGCCGCGCAGCCGGTGGGTCGACATCCTCAATCAAGGTTGGGCGTCCCTTTTCTACTACCAGAACTGGGTGCTGCAGAAGGCAGCGGTCAACTACTACGCCACCGATCACAGCCTTGCCAGCCCGCTGCAGCACTTCTGGTCGCTCTCCATCCAGGGCCAGGTCTTTATTCTGTGGCCCATCATTTTTGCCGGTGCCGCGTGGTTGGCGCACCGGTACAAACTCCGTTACCGGGCACTGCTGACATACATTTTCGGCGCCATCTTCCTGGTGTCACTGACATACTCGATCATCTTCACCGCCACCAACCAGGCGCTCGCGTACTTCGATACGTTCGCCAGGCTGTGGGAATTCGCGCTTGGCACCCTGGTTGCGCTGGTCCTGCCGGGGCTCTACGTCGCCAAATCAGCGCGAGTCGTCCTGGGTTGGCTGGGTATTGCCGCCATGCTGAGCTGCGGCATTCTGCTGCAGGTCCAGACCGCGTTTCCCGGCTTCGTGGCGCTGTGGCCAACCCTCGCCGCGGCCTGCGTCATCGTTGCCGGGCAGTCGGGCAGCCGCCTGGGTGTGGACCGGATCCTCAGCTCCAAGTTCCTGGTGCGTCTTGGTGACAACTCCTATGCCCTGTACCTGTGGCACTGGCCGATCCTAGTCATTGCCTTGGCCTGGAGCGGCAAGGACCACGCCGGCTGGCTCTCCGGAACGGTTATTGTCGCGCTTTCCCTGGTGCTTGCCTTCCTCACCACAAAGTACGTGGAAAAGCCGCTCCGCGAATGGAAGTGGCCCGAGGTAAGGCGTAGGCGGGCAGCCATCGCCGTGGTCGCCTGCCTGGCCGCTGCCTGCGTGCCGCTGGGCGGATTCACGGGATACCAGCAGTGGGAGAAGGCGGCCGCAGCGGAGCGCGCTTACCGCGACAACCCCGGGGCCCGCGTCTTCGACGCGAACTACGTGGACCAGGCGGACAAGTCCGCTCCGCTGGCCCCCAGTGTGGAACTCGCTGCCGGCGACTGGCCGGTGTTCGACGGCGGCTGCAAATCCGACGACGCCGCCCTCACCAATATCTGTTCCAATGACAAGCCTTTCGCTTCGAAGCAGATCCTTGTCCTTGGCAGTTCGCACGCCCATGTCTGGTCTACGCCCCTGTTGGAACTGGCGGACAAACGCGGCTGGGATGTGCAGGTCATCACCAAGGGGTACTGTCCCGTCACCCTGACCAAGGACAAGAAGATCACCCAGGAGTGCGTGGACTTCAACAAGGAAACACTGGAGAAGGCGATAGCCATGAAGCCGGACCTCGTGCTGACCACCAGCACCAGGACGGACGCCGATCCCGGCACCAGTGAATTCGTGGACGCATCCTGGGTGTCCGAAATGAAGCGGCTTAACGACGCAGGCATCCCCGTGGTGGCCATCCGGGACACTCCCCGCATGAAGGAGCCGGTGCCGGACTGCCTGGCGAGCCACAAGGACAATTTCTCAGCCTGCGACGCCAACCGGCATGCCATCTTCGCCGACACGAACCCGGCCGATGCAATAGCCGGGCAAATACCGGCGACTGCCTTCCTCGACTTCACGTCCTTCTTCTGCAATGACAAGACCTGTCCGGCCGTCATCGGGAATGTGATGGTCTACAAGGACGACAACCACGTCACGCGGACCTACATGTCCACGTTGGCCCCGTACTTCGAGCAAATGTTCCTGTCAGCCACGGGGTGGACCTGATGACAGCCACCCGCACGGTCCCCTCACCAAGGAAAACCCCGACGGCGGCCTCCGCCTTTCGGCCGGAGGTGCAGGGCCTGCGGGCGCTCGCCGTTTTGATGGTGGCCACCTATCACATCTGGCTTGGCAAGGTGTCCGGCGGAGTGGACATCTTCCTGCTCGTCTCGGCATTCCTCATGACGCTTTCCTTCGTCAGGAAAGTGGAGGCCGGTAAGCCACTGCGACTTGTTCGGCACTGGCTGCACGTCTTCAAGCGCCTGCTGCCCGCCGTCGTCGTTGTGATCCTGGCCGTGCTGGTGGCCAGCCGGATCATCCTTCCCCAAAGCCGCTGGCCCGATGTCCTTAGCGAGGCCTGGGCCTCCCTGCTCTATCGGCAGAACTGGCTCCTGGCGGACACTGCCGTGGACTACTATGCGCAGGACCATTCCGGAGCCAGCCCGCTGCAGCACTTCTGGTCGCTGTCCATCCAGGGCCAGGTCTTCATCCTGTGGCCAATCATCTTTGCGGTGTCTGCCCTGGCGTTCCGGTTGTTGCGGAGACCATTCCCCAGACTCGGTTACGCTGCCGTCTTGTCCGTTCCCTTCGGCGGGATCTTCCTGGCCTCCCTGGCGTTCTCCATAACCGAAACTGCCGGCAACCAGGCTTACGCCTACTTTGATACCAGGACACGGCTCTGGGAATTCGCGCTCGGATCACTCCTGGCCCTCGCCATCCCGTACCTGAAGCCGGGACGTGCCCTGCGCGTCGTGCTGGGCTGGGCAGGGCTGGCGGCCATGCTTTCCTGCGGGCTGGTCCTCACCGTGGACCGCTCGTTCCCAGGCTTCGTCGCGCTCTGGCCCACCCTTGCTGCGGCGGCAATCATCGTCGCAGGCCAGAGCGGCAGCCCGATTGGCGTGGACAGGATCCTTTCGTCCCGTCCGTTGGTTGGGCTCGGGGACAACTCCTACGCCTTGTACCTGTGGCATTGGCCGGTTCTCGTGTTCTTCCTGGCTGCCACTGACACGCATGCGCCGAACCTGCTGCAGGGCCTGGGGGTCCTTGCCACGTCGCTGGTGTTGGCGGTTGGCACTACCCGCTTCGTGGAGCGTCCGCTGCGTGACTGGTCCTGGCCCGAGCGCCGCAGTTGGCGAACCGCCATCGTTATAGCCGCTTGCGGCGCCATCCTCGCCGGACCGGCAGCGCTATGGCAGAGCAACCTAACGGCCGAAACGGCGGCCATTGCCGCCCAGCCCAGGGAACTGACGCCGGGCGCCGCCGTGCTGGCACCGGAGAATGCCGGGAAACCGACGCCGGAAGCCAAGATCATTCCGGCGCCCGCCGCCATGAAAGACGAGTGGGCGGACATCGACGGGCTCTGCATCGACCAAAACGTCCCCAGTAATCCGTTGCTGCAGGGCTGCCTCCAGAACAGCAAACCGGAGAAGGTCACCAAGCGAATCGTGGTGCTGGGCGACTCCCACGCACAGCAGTACATGGCGGCCCTGGGACCCATCGCCAAGGAACGTGGCTGGGAAGTGGTGACGCTGCTTAAAGGCAACTGCCGCTTCGGCGCCGAATCCGCGGAACGGGATGCCGACTGTAACGCCTTCAACAAGGCCAGTGCCGCCTATGTCCTTGAGCACAAGCTCGATGCCGTATTCACGGTGGCCTCCCTGACACACGTTGAGGCGCCCTTCGAGACGGAAGTGCCCGGGTACCTGGAGGGCATCAAGCCGTTCACGGATGCCGGAATCGATGTGGTCGGCGTCCGGGACAATCCGCGCTTCTCCATGAACATGCCTGAATGCGTGCAGAAGAAGGGCCCGGATTCCCCGGACTGCAACGCGCCCCTTGCCGAATCCCTGGCAGAGTCATCGCCCTTGGACGATTACGTGGGCAAGGTTCCGCGGCTCCATCTCATGGACCTGAGCGACCTCATCTGCGCCAACGGAACCTGCCCGGCCGTGGTCGGCAACGTGTACGTCTACAAGGACGACAACCACCTGACCAAGACTTACGTGCAGACCATGATTCCCATGTTCAAGGAACGGCTCCTGGCTTCCACGGGCTGGGACTAGGGTGCCAACAGCGCCGGGGCCGTGCCATTGCTCACATTGCCTCCGTGGAATATGGGGAACGGCGCGAAGGTTCTAATATTTACTCAATACCCATGCACGGACCAGACCCGTAATGACGGGCTGGTCATCAGCTGCAACCCCTACCAGAGCAACCCCCAGAAAAAAGGTAAGAGGCGCACTCATGACCCAGCCCGAACACGATCCTTTCGGCTTCATTGGCCTGACGTACGACGACGTCCTGCTCCTCCCGGGGCACACTGAAGTGATCCCGTCCGAGGCTGATACCTCTTCGCGTATCTCCAAGCGCATCACCGTGCACACGCCGCTGCTGTCCGCCGCAATGGACACCGTGACGGAGTCCCGCATGGCTATCGCCATGGCGCGCCAAGGCGGCCTGGGAGTAATCCACCGCAACCTAGCCATCGATGACCAGGCTGACCAGGTGGACCGCGTGAAGCGCAGCGAGTCCGGCATGATCACCAATCCCCTGACCATCCATGCCGAGGCAACCCTCCTGGAGTTGGACGAACTCTGCTCCCGCTACCGCGTCTCCGGCCTGCCCGTCGTCGACCCTGACGGCCGCCTGCTGGGCATCGTGACCAACCGCGACACCCGCTTCGTCCCCGAGTCGGACTTCCCCATCCGCCGCGTCAGCGATGTCATGACCAAGATGCCGCTCATCACCGGCCACGTGGGTATCAGCCGTGAGGAAGCGTCCGCGAAGCTAGCCACCAACAAGATCGAAAAGCTCCCGCTGGTTGATGACCAGGGCCGCCTCAAGGGCCTCATCACCACCAAGGACTTCACCAAGGCCGAGCAGTACCCCCTCGCCACCAAGGACGACGAAGGCCGCCTGCGCGTCGGTGCAGCAATCGGCTTCTTCGGCGACGGCTGGGAGCGTGCCATGAAACTGGTGGACGCCGGCGTGGACGCCCTGTTCGTGGACACCGCCAACGGCCACTCCCAGGGTGTGCTGGACATGATCACCCGCCTCAAGAAGGAAAAGGCCGCTGCCCACGTGGACATTATCGGCGGCCAGGCAGCCACGCGCGAAGGCGCCCAAGCCCTCATCGACGCCGGTGCCGACGGCATCAAGGTTGGTGTCGGTCCGGGTTCCATCTGCACCACCCGCGTTGTTGCCGGCGTCGGGGTTCCGCAGATCACCGCCATTTATGAGTCCGCCAAAGCAGCCATTCCGGCCGGCGTTCCGCTGATCGCCGACGGCGGCCTGCAGTACTCGGGCGACATCGGCAAGGCCCTCGTGGCCGGTGCCGATACCGTGATGCTCGGTTCCCTGCTGGCAGGCTGTGACGAGTCTCCGGGCGAGTTGATCTTCGTCAACGGCAAGCAGTTTAAGAGCTACCGCGGGATGGGTTCGCTCGGTGCCATGCAGTCCAGGGGCAAGAACACCTCCTACTCCAAGGACCGCTACTTCCAGGCGGACGTCTCCGGCGACGACAAGCTCATCCCCGAAGGGATCGAAGGCCGTGTCGCCTATCGCGGTCCGCTCGCCTCTGTGGCGTACCAGCTTGTTGGCGGCCTGCGCCAGACCATGTTCTACACGGGTGCCCCCACTATTCCTGAGCTGAAGGCCCGCGGGAAGTTCGTGCGCATCACGGCGGCAGGCCTTAAGGAATCCCACCCCCACGACATCCAGATGACGGTGGAAGCACCCAACTACGGTTCGCGGTAACGGATTTGGCTTACAAAGGGGCTTCCCATTGTGGGAAGCCCCTTTGCAGCGCCGGGCTTAGGCTGGGTGCATGTCCACGCCGTCGCGGCATCCGCCTGAGTTCGGGCCCAAACGGGACCTGGCGCGCAAGCTCGCGTTCAAGCCCTATCTTCGCGCCGTAGTGCAGGTACTGCGCGTCAGTTTCCGCGCCTCGCCGGCCGCCGTCATCATGAAGGTGGCCGGTTCACTGGTTTCCGCCCTCCTTCCGCTTGTCACCACGTATTTCGCGGCCCTAACGACGACGGCGCTTGCGGCCGGTTATGCAGGTGACCCCGACGCCGGCGGACGGGCCGTCGTGTACGTCATAGTCACTGCCGCGCTGGGGCTGTTCTGGGGCGGCTTCAGCAGTGTTGACAGATTCATCCAGCAACTCATGAGCTTCCGGGTGGGCGCGATCGTGGGCGACCTGATGTACGAGCGCTTCCTGGCGCTGGACTTCTGGCGGTACGACGATAAGGAAACGGTAGACCTCTACGACCGCGCCAAGCGGTTCTCCGATTCGTATGCACGCGTCCTTGACCGCATCGCCGCGATCTTCACGCAGGCTGTCTCCGTGATCCTGGCTATCGGTGCCCTGGTCCTGGTCAGCTGGTGGATCGCCGCGATCGTGCTGGTGGCGATCGTGCCGAGCGTTTACCTGCAGTTCAAGCTCTCCCGCGAGCAGATGGCGCATTGGAACACGCAGGTGGATTCACGCCGCCAGCGGCGCATGATCGAGACGAACCTCCTGCGTCCTCAGCACATTGCGGAAATGCGGCTCTACGGAATTGTCGGTTACCTCATGGAGCTGCGGTCCAGGCTGCGCGACGCGGATGAACGGCGCAGGCTCGATTTCCAACGTCGTTACATCCCCAAGCAGCTGGCCGCAGACTCGCTCCAGTACGGCGCCGAAGTGGTGTCGCTCATCTGGGTGGTAGGCCAGATCATCTCGCGCGTTCAGCCCGTCGGGCAGTTCCTCTACGTACAGCAAATAGTCAGCCGGGCACTTTCCACTGCCAACAACCTCGTGTCTTCGCTCAGCTACATCGACGAAGACCTGGCCAACCTCAAGGACTATGAACTGTTCATGAACCTGCCCGCCCGTGCCGGGGCCGGCACTCCGCTGACAGCTCCTCCCCGCAGCGTGGAGCTCCGCGATGTCCGATTCAGCTACACGGGCAGCGATATCCAAGTCATCAAGGGTGTGTCGCTCACTATCCGCGAGGGCCAGCACATCGCCATCGTGGGGGAGAACGGTGCGGGTAAGTCGACGCTGATCAGGATTCTTGCCGGACTTTACACTCCGGACTCCGGCCAGGTCCTGCTCGACGGCGTGGACCTCGCCGACGTCGACGTCACCAGCTGGCACCGCCACCTGGCGGTGCTCAGCCAGGAGTTCCTGAAATACGAGTTCGCCACCGCCGCGGAGAACATCCACTTCGGAAACGTCGATGCGCCACGGGATGACGGGCGCATTCGCCAGGCTGCCGATGACGCCGAAGCGATGGACTTCATTAGGAAGCTGCCCAACGGCCTGGATAACCACGTCAGCAACTGGATGGAGGATCCCCGCGGACGCAAGGGCAGCGGCCTGTCTGGCGGCGAATGGCAACGACTGGCCATGGCACGGAATTTCTACCGCGAAGCGTCCTACATGGTGATGGATGAACCAACCTCGGCAATCGACGCCCTCGCCGAACACCGAATCTTCAGCCGACTGTTCGCGGACCACAGCCGCACCATGATCGCCATCAGCCACCGCCTGGCCACTATCGAAAAGGCGGACGTGATCTACATGCTGGAAGATGGCCGGATCGTGGAACAAGGCACCCACCGGGAACTCGTGGAGCTGCGTGGCCGCTACTACCGGATGTTCGAGTCCCAGCTGACAACCGCCGAATAGCGGCGCGGAAGCAGCGCCAGTTCTCGATCCGCCGTTGGGATAACCTAGTCCAGTGACTTATGAGATTGAGATTGGCCGTGGCAAGCGTGGGCGTCGTGCCTACTCCCTGGATGACATCGCGATTGTCCCAAATCGCCGGACGCGCGACCCCAAGGACGTCTCCGTCTCATGGCAGATTGACGCCTACAAGTTCGACATGCCCGTCATCGCAGCCCCCATGGACTCCGCCATGTCGCCGGCAACGGCCATCGCGCTCGGCAAGCTCGGCGGTCTGGGTGTCCTGGACCTTGAAGGACTGTGGACGCGTTACGAGGACCCGCAGCCAATCCTTGACGAGATCGCAGGCCTCGCGGACGAGACCAGCAGCCCCACGGTCACCCGCCGCATGCAGGAGCTGTACCAGGCGCCGATTCAGCCGGAGCTGATCAGCTCCCGCCTCGCCGAGATCCGGTCAGCGGGAGTCACCGTTGCCGGTGCCCTCACGCCGCAGCGTACCCAGGAGCATTACAAGACCGTGCTGGCTGCCGGCGTCGACCTCTTTGTTATCCGCGGCACCACGGTGTCAGCCGAGCACGTTTCCAAGAACCACGAGCCGCTGAACCTCAAGCAGTTCATTTACGAACTCGATGTTCCCGTCATCGTCGGCGGCGCCGCCGGCTACACACCGGCCCTGCACCTGATGCGCACTGGTGCCGCCGGTGTCCTGGTGGGCTTCGGTGGCGGCGCCACCACCACCACGCGGCGGGCGCTGGGCATCCACTCGCCCATGGCGTCGGCCATTTCCGACGTCGCTGCGGCCCGCCGCGATTACATGGACGAGTCAGGCGGTCGTTACGTCCACGTCATCGCCGACGGCGGCATGGGCACCTCGGGGGACATCGTCAAGGCCATCGCCATGGGTGCCGACGCAGTGATGCTGGGCAGCGCACTGGCCCGCGCCGATGAAGCGCCGGGCAAGGGCTGGCACTGGGGCCAGGAAGCCCACCACCTGGAGTTGCCGCGCGGCGACCGCGTCAACGTCGGTACCGTTGGTCCGCTCGAGGAGGTCCTGTTTGGGCCGGGCCACCACACCAACGGAACGTCCAACCTGGTGGGCGCGCTCCGCCGCTCAATGGCCACCACTGGCTACTCGGACCTCAAGGAATTCCAGCGCGTTGACGTGGTGGTTTCGCCGTACCACTAAACCTGCCGATCACCAGGGGAAGCCAGTAGGGTAGGGGAACTACGGGCATGTGTGCGATGGGAGGCACCCGATGAGCAACGATGCAGACGGCAGGCAAGGCAGGGATCCGAGTCCAGGAGCCCTCAGTCCTGAGTCCCGGGCAGCGTCGATCGAAGCCCTGAAGAGCACCAACGAACCTGGGAAAGAACTCGACATCCTCATCGTTGGAGGCGGAGTCGTTGGTGCCGGGGCCGCCCTGGACGCCGTCACCCGAGGACTCAGCGTTGGCATCGTCGAGGCGCGCGACTGGTCCTCGGGAACCTCTTCGCGATCCTCCAAGCTCATCCACGGCGGCCTCCGCTACCTGGAGATGCTGGACTTCGGACTGGTCCAGGAAGCCCTCCAGGAGCGGGGACTCCTGATCCAACGCATCGCTCCGCACTTGGTTCGCCCGGTGCCGTTCCTCTACCCGCTGACGCGACGCTTCTGGGAGCGGCCCTACGTTGGCGCCGGCATCGTCCTCTACGACACCCTCGGCATCACCAGCGGGCACAGCAGAGGAGTGCCGATGCACAAACACCTGTTCCGCCGGGGCACTCTTCGCGCCGCGCCGAGCCTCAAGGACGAGGCGTTTGTGGGCTCCATCCGCTACTACGACGCCCAAGTGGACGACGCCAGGTTCGTCGTTAACGTCGTCCGGACTGCTGCCCACTACGGCGCCCATGCCGTCAACCGCATGCGAGTGGTGGATTTCCTGCACGAAGGCGAGCGGGTGGTCGGGGCCAAAGTGGAAAACCAGGAGGACGGCAGCGTCTTTTCCGTGCGGGCCAAGCAAGTGGTCAACGCTACCGGTGTGTGGACTGATGAGACCCAGGCGATGGTCACGGACCGCGGACAGCTCAAAGTCCGGGCCTCCAAGGGCATACACCTGGTGGTGCCACGTGACCGCTTCCAGTCCACGGTGGGACTGATCCTTCGAACCGAGAAGTCAGTGCTATTTGTCATCCCGTGGGGGCGGCACTGGATTATCGGCACCACTGATACCGATTGGAACCTGGACAAGGCGCATCCGGCGGCCTCCAGCAAGGACATCGATTACGTCCTGGAACACGTCAATAGGGTCCTGAAACGGCCCTTGACGCGCGAAGACGTGGAAGGGGTCTACGCTGGTCTCCGCCCGCTCCTCGCAGGGGAGAACGAATCCACGGCCAAGTTGTCACGTGAACATGTGGTGGCGCACCCGGTGCCCGGGCTGGTGGTGGTGGCCGGCGGCAAGTTCACCACCTATCGCGTGATGGCCAAGGACGCCGTCAATGAGGCCACCCGAGCCATGGACGAACGGGTAGCCGCCAGTTGCACCGAAACAATTCCGCTGCTTGGTGCCGAGGGTTTTCGGGCCGCGTGGAACCGGCGGGTACGTTTCGCCGAGGCCTACGGGGTCCACGTCGCGCGCGTGGAGCACCTGCTGAACCGCTATGGTTCACTGGCGACGGAAGTACTGGATCTCATCGCGGAGAATCCGGAACTGTCGCAGCCACTGCCCGGAGCCGATGATTACCTCGCAGCTGAAGTTGTTTACGCCACCACGCACGAGGGCGCCCGCCACGTGCACGACGTTTTGACCAGGCGTACCCGCATCTCGATCGAGGCCTGGGACCGGGGTGTGTCCGCCGTGCCGGTAGTCGCTAAGCTAATGGGAGGAATTCTTGGCTGGAGCGAAGCGCAGCGGGAAGGCGAAATCAGGCACTATCTGGCCCGGGTTGAAGCTGAACGGCTGAGCCAGCAGCAGCCGGACGACGAGTCCGCCGATGCCGCAAGGATGGGCGTGGACGACATCGTGCCGCTGCGCTGAACGCTTTCCGGCTTGCGGTCCCTCCGGCCGCACCAATCTCCGGCCACCCCAAAATTACCGGCCGCAGCGAAGGGACACGACTTGGCGGAAGCATTCGACCGGTACGATGCCGATCTGACTACCCCGGAGATGGTGGTCCTCGAGATGGAGGCCACGGACAGGCTGGATGCCGCGGCCCAGCTGGCAACCCGGTTGCACGCTGCTGGCCGTGTGTCCGACCTTGAGGCATTCCTGGCGCAGGTCAATTCCCGTGAGCACCAGATGGCCACCGGGCTGCCCGGAGGGATCGGGCTGCCCCACGCGCGGAGCGAGCACGTGTCCCGAATCTCCATCGCCGTCGGGGTCACCAAGTTCGGCCACGCCCTCGATTTTGGCGCCGCCGACGGCCCCGCAAACCTCGTCCTGCTGATTGCAACGCCTGCCAGTTCGTTTTCCGACCACCTGGAAGTGCTGGCGACCATGGCACGCTCACTCTCCAAAGAGTCTTTCCGCGAATCCCTGCGCCGCGCCCATGACCCGGAAGTCATCTCCGAACTCATCAACTCCAGCCTGGTGTTCTTCGACCACTAGCGTCGGTAGGGGCAGTCCCTGTTCGCTCTTCTACACGAATACGAAGTACGGTTAAGGGGTGCTAAAAACCGCCCTGAAGCCCCGATGGATCGCCGGACTTGTGTTCGCGCTCCTGCTTTCCGGGGTATTCGTGCTGCTGAGCCAGTGGCAGTTTGGGCGGTCGACCCAGAACCAGTCACCTGTGGACACGTCCGTGGAGCAGGTCAAGCCGCTCACAGAGGTCCTCAAACCCGGCCAATTTTTCCCCGGTTCGGTGGCCGACCAAATGGTGCGCGCCACCGGTAGCTACGACGCCAGCAAACAGGTACTGGTTGAGGGACGTCTTCACGACGGCGCCAAAGGCTATTGGATCGTCACCGCATTCGCGGTCGACGGCGCCCCCGTCCTGAGCGGAAGCGGGGCCAGCCCGCGGACTTGGATACCGGTGGCCCGCGGTTGGATCGACGCACCCGAAAAGGCGGCCCCACCGCCGTCGGGCAGTATTGAACTCATCGGAAGGCTGCTGCCCTCCGAGGCGCCCGTGCCGAACACCGATCCGGGACCCGGCCGCGCGACTGCCGTCTCCGTAGCGGAACTGATCAACTCATGGGAAGTGTCCAGCTACCCGGGCTTCGTCGCGGCGACGGCGGAGAATGCCGGCGGAAAGGACGTCTCGGCGTCGGGTGACTTGAAGCCGCTGAATATCCCGGCCCAGCCGCCGGAACAGCAGGTCAATTGGCTTAACCTGTTCTACTCCGTCGAATGGGTGGTATTTGCCGCCTTCGCGCTGTACATCTGGTGGCGCCTGGTTGCTGATGATTACCGCCGCGACCTGGAAGACCAGGAGGAGGCCTACGGCCACCACGCAAACGACGACGGCCGCCCAGTTGATGGCGCGGCTGGCAATGGCGATGGTCTCCCCGAAGTGGAGGCAGGCCACGCGGGGCAGGATGCAGCCGGCGCCTCGAACAGCAATACAACCCCAACCAGCCAGCATGAACATAAGGTGCAGCCATGATCGAGCCCAAGCCCGCTATCCAGCCCGAACAGTCCGGTGAAACCGGCAAGGGAGGCGCGGCGAAGCCACGCAAGCGCCGCTTTGGCGGAACTGAGTCCCAGATCCGCTCAGCTCTGACTTTCTACAAGGTACTCGCCTACCTGACCGGTACCATGCTGCTCCTGCTCTGCGCGGAACTCGTGGCGCGATACGTCTTTGGCGTTTTTCTTTTCGCTGGCGGTACCGACGCCGCTACGGGGCAGCCCTTCGGATTCGGGTTTGCCGACGCCGAGTCCAAAGCAGTGTTGGGCGGATTCAATGTGTCCGTGGCAGTGCTGATTGTCCATGGCTGGATGTATGTTCTGTACCTGATCTCCAACTTCCGGCTCTGGTCGCTTATGCGGTGGCCTTTCAGCAAGCTCGTGTTTATGGCACTCGGCGGCGTTGTTCCGTTGATGTCGTTCATCGTGGAGAAGAGGTTCCACGCCGACGCCGAAGGCGAACTGGCTGAGCACCCACAGGCATCCAAGCGCTACTGAACCATTTAGCCGCCTTGGCTGTGTGAGATCCCTTACTCCGGCCCGTGATTCCGGGCTCCGGGAGCCGTCGTAAGATGCACCCGGGGTGCCCCGCAAAGTAGGCTTGGACGGTGACTAATCCCACCGCATCCCAGACTTCCCAGAAGCCGGTGCTGGTTGTTGACTACGGTGCCCAGTACGCGCAGCTGATTGCACGCCGCGTCCGGGAAGCGAATGTGTATTCGGAGATTGTTCCGCACACTTTCACCACTGAGCAGCTCCTCGCCAAGAACCCGGCTGCCATCATCCTTTCCGGCGGCCCTTCCAGCGTTTACGCGGAGGGTGCGCCGAGCGTCGGCGCTGACCTGTTCGAGGCCGGCGTTCCCGTCTTCGGTATCTGCTACGGCTTCCAGGCGATGGCGAACGCCCTGGGCGGCAAGGTGGCCAGGACCGGTCTGCGCGAATACGGCGCAACGGAAGCCACCGCCATTGGCGAATCCCGGTCCATCCTGTCCGGGCTACCGGCTACGCAGAGCACCTGGATGAGCCACGGAGACTCGGTTCAGGAGGCTCCCGAAGGCTTTGAGGTCCTGGCTACCACGGCCGCTGCCCCGGTAGCGGCGTTCGCGAACGAGGAGAAGTGCCTCTACGGCGTGCAGTGGCACCCGGAAGTCAAGCACTCCGCCCACGGCCAGCAGGTGCTTGAGAACTTCCTGTTCAAGGGCGCCAAGCTCCAGCCGAACTGGACCACCGGCAACATCGTCGAAGAGCAAGTGGAGCGCATCCGCGAGCAGATCGGCGACTCCCGGGTCATCTGTGGCCTATCCGGTGGTGTTGACTCCGCCGTCGCCGCTGCCTTGGTCCAGCGCGCGGTGGGTGACCAGCTCACCTGCGTGTTTGTGGACCACGGACTGCTCCGCGAAGGGGAAGCTGAGCAGGTGGAGCGGGACTTCGTCGCGGCAACAGGAGTCAACCTGTACGTCGCCAACGAGCAGGAACGCTTCCTGTCCGCGCTGGCCGGCGTCACCGACCCGGAAACCAAGCGCAAGATCATCGGCCGCGAATTCATCCGTGCCTTCGAGGAGGCCGAGCGCGCCATCATCGCCCAGGCCGCGGCCGAGGGCGAGAGCATCAAGTTCCTGGTCCAGGGCACGCTGTACCCGGACGTCGTCGAATCCGGCGGCGGCGAAGGTACGGCGAACATCAAGAGCCACCACAACGTGGGCGGCTTGCCGGAGGACCTGCAGTTTGAACTCGTGGAACCCCTGCGTGCCCTCTTCAAGGATGAGGTTCGGGCTGTTGGCGCCCAGCTTGGCCTGCCCCAGGAGATCGTCGGACGCCAGCCGTTCCCCGGCCCCGGCCTCGGCATCCGGATCGTGGGTGAGGTCAACCATGAGCGCCTGGAGCTGCTGCGCAAGGCGGACGCCATCGCCCGTGCCGAACTGACGGCTGCCGGCCTCGACAATGATGTGTGGCAGATGCCCGTGGTTCTCCTGGCAGATGTCCGCAGCGTCGGCGTGCAGGGTGACGGCCGCACTTATGGGCACCCGATCGTTCTGCGTCCGGTGTCCTCCGAGGACGCCATGACCGCGGACTGGTCGCGCCTGCCGTTCGAGCTGCTCGCCCGTATCTCCAACCGAATCACCAACGAGGTGGACGGCGTCAACCGCGTGGTGCTGGACGTGACCAGCAAGCCGCCGGGAACCATCGAGTGGGAATAGTCGGCTAAAGACCGGCCCCTTGTTCGCCTCACACCGTGCCCGCACACCGTGAGTCTGCAGCACGGGGCCGGTCTTCTGCGTTAAGGCCGTCTGAGCCTGCCAACTTTGGGCTAGCTGTGAATTCAGCGGCATTTTCTGCTTGCCGCAGTGTTGCGGCCCAAAGCCGCGGATGATTCCCGCTACCCTCGAAAGTATGCCGGTTTGGTCCAAGGCGTCCCGTGCTAGTTCAGAAAAGAAGGCAGCAGTGTCAATAGGTCAAAGCCACGAAGAGGGCTCGGAGGAGCTTCGGAAATGGCTCGCCGGGCTGAAGCCGGTCACGGGAGCTGACACCATGCTGAGGTTCGTGAAGACCCCGGAAGGCTCCATTGATCTCAGCTCAGCCCACCCTTCAGGCCTCGCCCAGTTGCTGGCGGGCCGGAAAACGCGCTTGTCCACGCTCATCCGAGACCGCCAGCAATACATTGTGGCCGCACGGGCGGCCCGGAACATCCGCTCCAAGATCTTTGAACTAGGTAATGACCGCGGTATCGACGTCGGCTATCTTGCCGCCGGGACCGTTGTTTGGACTTCCGCTGTTGGCGGCAAGCCGCAGCGCGTCTCCGCGCCGGTGATGCTCACGGCTATCTCCCTGACGCTGCGCCCGGGCGAGGACGACTACGAACTCCAGCTGACTGAGCAAGCCCGCATCAACCCAGCACTCGTCCGACACTTGAAGACCATCCATGGCATCGTCTTCGACGTCAACGCCGTCACACGCATGGCCTACAACACCGCACGCCTGGACCCGCTACCGGTGCTTGACCGCATCTCCACCCTCGTCAAGCCCATCCACGGCGCGGAGGTCAGTTTCAACCTCCTTGTCTCAACCTTTGCCGACCTGTCCGGCAACCTCGACGATCCGTGGATCAACCCCAGCAATCCCATCGTCGCTTCCCTTGCCACAGCCGCCTCGGGGGGCCATGTAGACGTGGATCCCATCCGCGCTGGACGATTTGCCCGGCTGGATGAGCGCGACCCATCAGAGGAAATGCTGCTCCTGGACGCTGACTCCGATCAGCAGTATGTCCTCGACGCAGTGGCGGCAGGCGATTCTTTGGTGGTGAGTACGCCTCCGGGCACGGGTCAATCCCAGACGGCGGTCAACACAATCGGCACCCTCGTGGCTTCCGGGAAGTCGGTCCTTGTTGTCGGGGACCGCCGAGCCAGCCTGGCCGCATTGTCTTCCCAGTTCGAGGCCCTCGGCCTCGAGTCCATGCTCTTCCGCCTAAATGGGGCGGCCACCCCGCAGCAGCTCAAAGGGCAGTTGATCAGGGCCATCATGCGGAACGAAAAGAGCAAGGAACCCCAACTAGGTACCCTGCACGCCACGCTTACGGAGCACAGGCACGCCCTGCTCGACCACGTTGCCTCGCTGCACAATGTCCGGCAGCGCTGGGGGTGCTCGCCGTACCAGGCAATGCAGTCCCTCGCCGAACTCACGTCCATTCATCCCGCACCGGCCACCACCGTCAGGCTCAAGCGAAGCGTCCTGGACAGCATCCGAGACAGGAGCGAGCTTGCCGAGAGGTTGCGCCGGGCGGCGGAACTTGGCAGCTTCAGCCGTGCCTCCACGTCCAGCCCTTGGCACGGTGCCCGCCTCATGACCCGCAAGGAGACTGAAGAAGCCCAGCAGTTGGCACGCAACGCCAAGGAGAAACTACCGGCGCTACGGGAACGCATGGAGCAAGTGGCGGACCACGCGGAAATCCGGCTCGGCCAGACCTTTACGGAGTGGGGTGCGCAACTGGACCTGCTCATGGCGGTGCGCGAAAGCCTGGACAAGTTCACGCCGGACATTTTCGATCGCCCGGTCCACGACCTCATTTCGGCCACGGCCAGTTCCGCTTGGCGCCGGGAGCGCGGTATCGAAATGCCATCGATGCAACGGTCCAGGCTTCGGCGGGTGGCGAAGGAATACGTTCGTCCAGGCGTGCACATCGCCGACCTGCACAGTTCGCTGCTGCTTGTCCAGGAACAGCGGGCCCTATGGTCCGAGTACGCCACCACGCAGCGGCACCCTGCGGTGCCTTCCGGACTGGCGGACCTGGGCGCCGGATACCGGGAATTTTCGCGGGAACTGACCCGTCTGGGGGAGGCCTTGCGGCACACGGCGGCTGGTGGTCGCCTGACCGAAACCCCATACCCTGAACTCATCGAGCGGCTTGAGTCCCTGGTTGCCGACACCGGCACACTGGAGACCCTTCCCGAGCGGACCCTCCTGATCGAAAACATGCGTGAGCACGGGCTCGGTGAACTACTGGAGGACCTGGCCGAACGCGAGGTACCCGCCGCCTCCGTGGCAGCAGAGCTGGATCTCGCCTGGTGGCAGTCCGCCCTGGAGGCCATGATCAGCGGTGATGATTACCTGGCCATGTCCGACGGCGAGGCCTTGCGCCAGCTTGAGGCGGAGTACCGGCTTGCCGACAGCGCCCATGTTGCCAGCGGAGCTGCCAAGCTTCGTTGGCAGCTTGCCGAATCGTGGCGCGAAGGAATCGCACAGTTCCCACGCCAGGCTGAGCTGCTGCGGAACCTGCTGAAGGACGGCCGGGTTACTTTGGCAGCCCTGAGCGCCCAGGCTCCGGACCTTGTGCCCAAGCTTGTTCCAGTGGCTTCGGTCAGCCCGTATCTGCTGACGGGGCTCCTTCCCGCAGAGCAAAAGTTCGACGCCGTGGTGATCCTCGATGCGGAATCGACTTCACTCCAGGCCGTCCTTCCGGCGATAGCGCGGGCACGACAAGTGGTGGCTTTCGGCGACGCCCGGATTGGTACGCCGCGAACGTTCAGCGTGGCCGTAGAACTGCCTGCTCCAGGCGACAACGTGCATCAACCGGTGGAGAGCGCCTTCAACGCCCTGACCCGCGTGCTTCCCACGTGGCAGCTCAATTGGGTCTACCGGGCTGTGGACGAGGATCTTGTCCTCCAGCTAAGCAAGAACTATTACGAAGGGCGGCTGCACAGGCTGCCTGAAGGCCAGTCCGTCACCGGACTCGACCGCGCAGTGCTGGTGGAATACATTCCGGACGGCACGGGCCTGCCGGGTTTCGATAAGGAAGGCGTCGAATCCGTTACGGCAGAGGTCAATCGCGTAGTTGACCTGGTCTTCGAACATGCGCAGCACCGTCCCCGGACCTCACTCGCGGTGGTAACGGCCAGCCTCCGCCACGCCGCCCGCATTGGTGAGGCGATCAGGCTCCAGCTTCCCAACCATCCACATCTTGCCGGGTTCTTCGGTGCCGGCAGCGAGTCGTTCCGAGTGGTCGACCTGGAGCGCGCGCAGGGACTTGTCCGCGACCACGTCATATTTTCCCTCGGTTATGGACGCACACCGCATGGGCGTGCCCTGCACAACTTCGGACCGTTGTCCGCAGAGGGAGGTCGGAACCGTTTCGCCCTCGCCATGACCCGGGCCCGGCAGTCGATGCACGTGCTGAGCTGCTTCAAGCCCGAGGACTTGGACCTGGATCGACTGTCGCACGGCGCCATCGACTTTTATGAGCTGTTGGACCGTGAGTTGTCCGGAAATACGACCCTTGGCACTCCCGCTTCCCGGGCCGCCGCTAGCGAGCAAGCCCTCGGGGAGGACCCGCTGGTCGCCGATCTGGGGGAGCGGCTGCGTGCCCGGGGCGCGAGGGTATGGCATCACTACGACGGTGCGCTGGACATCGTTGCGGCTGCGGACCCCATCCACACCATTGGACGTGACGACGCAGACCAGCCCACGCCCGTAGCCATCGAATCGGACGGTACCGAACGGTACCGCCGCATGAGCGTCCGCGAACGCAGCAGGCTGCGACCTCAACTCCTTGAACGCATGGGATGGCGTTATCTGACTCTGTGGACCATTGAGGTATTCACGGACCCCTCATCCTGCGCGGATCGCATCGGCTCCTATCTCGGGCTGGAGAAGTCGGCCAGCGGGGGCCACGATGGCACCACCGAACATGGCTTCCTGGACATGGATGTTGAACACTTGAGTATGGAGGGCTCCGCAGGGAGCTCGAAGGGATTTGCCATGAACCACAGTGTTCGCCCCGAAAACAATCAACCGGCCCCCAACCATCCAGGGTCCAGTCATCCAACGCCCAACCAACCAGCGTCTAATCAACCAGCATCCAATCAACCAGCATCCAATCCACCAGCATCCAATCAACCGGTGGCCTGGGAATCAGCGGATGCCGAAACAGACACCCAGCCAGTAGCGCGTGACGGGGGCTTTGCCTTGGCCTTCACCGGGGCGGGACCAGTCGATGAATCGGCCGAAACTGACGGCGATGCTTCTGGCTACGCAGCAACGGACGACCTAATCGGCGAGTCGGAGGCGACTGACGTCGAAGCCACCGAATCCTCAACCGAGAGCCCAGAGCATGACGAGGTCGCAAGGCTGCGCCCCCGAAAGGGATCCGGCAGGCTCATCCCCAACAAGGCCCGCGAAGATGATCCGCGCTCCTGGGGCGATCGTGACGGCTATGATCACGACGCTTGGCTGAAGGAGCAGCGCCCACCGCACTGGGGCTGAGCCGGGGAGCAGTATTGCCGGTTGGCATTTCACTACACGCGGACTGGTGAATAAGAGTCGTGTTCCGGTGTCGTTGTCGAGGTGTCCTCGTGCCGTCGTGGTGTCCGGGTTAGGGGCCGTTAACCAAGACAAAAAAGAGCTTGCCTTGAGTCGATGCTCCTGCCAACTTGCGGGATTGCTCTTGGTCGGCTGCCACCACAACGAGGCCTTCATGGTCGCCGGTGCCCAGCCACTGGCCCGCCGAACCGCCCCTCGCCGCGGTCCAGAGGACCGGCACGGATTGGGCAAGGATTTGGTTTCCAGGTCCACCGAGGCGGGAGTCCGACTGTGCCAGGACCACGTTGATGAGTTGACCAGGCGCCAAGAGTTGAATTGACGACGGATCGGCAAGTCGCAGTGGCACGGCCGCTGTTCCTGGGGAGGCTCCGCTAAGGAGCCCGGGGCCCAGCAGCTGTGCTTCCGTGGGGATCTGCCCCTGCCGTAAAGGTGAAGCGAGCTGCTTCCCTGCGACTTCCGCGATATCGATGAAGGCGCCACGGGGCGTCATCCCGGCAGCCACTGCGATTCTTTTCATATCGGTGGCACCAATCCTGGCGCCGGCAGGCAGATCCCTCGCGGCAGCAAGAGCTTCTGATTGGAGTTCCTTGGCTGGCGTGAGCTGATGGACTGCTATTCCACACGCGAGGCACAAGAGCAATGCGACCACAAGCCGCCGACGGCGGCGCAGACGGGCCACTACCCGTGACAGAACGCCCCTGCGGGGGTTGCGCGTGCTGGCGAAGCGGAGATTTGCGTCGAAGCGTGGCCCGACAGATGAACGTCCAAGTTGGTTACGGGCACCGAAAGGCGGGGTGCTATGAGGGAACGCTAGTGGCATAAAGCCACGCTATCGACAGCCAATTATTCGGGCACTGGCCGCGCCATCGTATGTGGAAAGCCAGGCCCGACGGAGCGCTATGTGGAGACCAGTCCAGCACGAGCGCCCTAAGCTTGGTGGCAAACTATGGCAGCCTGGGTCAGCGGCAAAAAGCGAAGCCCCGCCTTTCCCGGAAAAATCCAGTGAAAAGACAGGGCTCCCGAAAACTCTTAGCTTGCAGCCGGGGCGGCCGCGGCCGCTGCTGGCGCCGGTGCGGACGCAGGAGCGGATGAAGAAGCCGCAACTGTGCTGTTGCTCTTGGAATCACGCGAATCCGTGCGGTAGAAGCCAGAGCCCTTGAATACCACGCCCACACTGTTGAACTTCTTGCGCAGAGTACCTTGGCATTCCGGGCAGTCGGTCAGGGCGGTGTCTGTAAAGGACTGAACGGCATCGAAGGCGTGGCCGCAGTCCTTGCAAGCGTAGGCGTATGTTGGCACTGGTGATCCTCCTCAGGGACAAAACAACAGGTCCCGGACCGTTCGAGCGCATCCCTTTGGGCAAAACCACAGGATATGTGCTGTCTTAGCAGTCTCAGGGCCTGAGTGCCAATTCTATCATTGAAGGCTTCACCGTCCAGTGCTGCAGCTCACGCAGTGCCGCAGCTCACCCAAGCGACCCGCACCGCCAAACTACCCCACGCCAGCAAAACGACTCATGTCACCAAAACGGCCCACGCCGCAAAACGGCCCACGCCGCCAAACGACCCACCCCACCAACGACCCGCGCCGCCAACGACCCACGCACCCATCCGCTCCACTTCGCCAACGACCCACGCCACCAAAACGACCCGCGCCGCAAAACGAAGCACGTCACCAAAACGACCCACGGCAACGATCCGGCCAAGGCAGAATTACGAAACCGGGCCCGTGCTAAACCGCACCAGACCGCCTGGGGTGATGGCGCCGTCGACCTTCTGGTCAAAGGGCTCCGCTTCGATGCTGCCAGCCGGCAGGACTTCGCTGTCATAAACCACGGCTACCGTTGCGATGCGCCCATGGCCGGCACCGAGACTTCCCAGGAAGCGGTCGTAGTAACCACCGCCCTGGCCGATCCGGTTTCCAGAACGGTCCACTGCAGTTGCCGGCAGGAAGATTCCCGCAACTTCGCCAGCAGGGAACTCGTGCCGTTCGCCCTCGGGTTCGTCAATTGGGGCGTAGGCGGACCGCACCATCGCCGTCGTCGGAGTCCAGGCGACCCAGCTGAGCTGGCAATCCGGCTCGCAAATGGGCAGGATGACCCGGTGCCCGGCACTGAACAGTGAATGGATCAAGGGCATGGTTGGTGGCTCTGCCTTGCCCCCAAGATACACGGCGAAGGTCCGGGCATGACCAGCAGAAAGCGACTCGGCCCATTCCATTCCATGTCGTGCGATGGCTTCCCCCGCGGACGTCACCTGCTGCTCGTTCAGGCTGCGCCGCACAGTGCGGTGTTCCCTGCGGATCTGCTGCTTATTCACGCTTGCATCGCCACTTTCGCGCAATCGATTCCGGTACTGAAATGAGGTCCCCCGCAGGCAAGATTAGCCCGCCCGTCTTGGCGAGGTTTTAGCGGTAGCAGAGTCGCTTCCGATAGATTAGTCGTGTGACGTCCAATAATTCTGCAGTCCACAAGGCCGTGATTCCCGTAGCAGGATTGGGAACACGGTTCCTCCCAGTGACCAAAGCAATGCCCAAGGAAATGCTCCCGGTGGTGGACAAGCCTGCCATCCAATACGTGGTTGAGGAAGCCGTCAACGTCGGCCTCAATGACGTGCTGATGATCACCGGGCGGAACAAGCGCGCACTGGAGGACCACTTCGACCGTGTGCCGGCTCTTGAGGCCACGCTTGCTGAAAAGGGCGACACCAGCAAGCTGCAGTCCGTGCAGTCCACCAGCAACCTGGGGGACATCCACTATGTGCGCCAGGGTGACCCCAAAGGCCTGGGCCACGCGGTTTTGCGGGCAAAGCAACACGTGGGTTATGAGCCCTTTGCTGTTCTCCTGGGTGATGACCTCATTGACGCCCGGGACGAGCTTTTGAGCACCATGATCGAGGTTCAGGCGAAGACTGGTGGTTCGGTTGTTGCCCTCATCGAGGTAGAGCCGGAACAGATCAGCTCCTACGGTTGCGCTGACATCATCCACAACGGCGAAGACGGATACGTTCGCATCAAGGAACTCGTGGAGAAGCCGGCGCCGGAAGATGCGCCCTCGAATCTTGCGCTGATTGGGCGCTACGTGCTCCACCCGGCTGTGTTTGATGTCCTGGAGAAGACCGAACCCGGCCGGGGCGGCGAGATTCAACTTACCGACGCCCTGCAGGTCCTGGCGGCGGGCCAGGGTGAAGGTTACGGGGTGTACGGCGTTATTTTCCGCGGTCGCCGCTATGACACCGGCGACAAGCTGAGCTACCTGAAGGCCTGCGTGGAGTTGGCCTGCGATAGCGAGGACCTTGGACCGGGCCTGCGTGCCTGGCTGCCTGGCTTCGCTGCCAGCCTGGACAAGTAGTCCCAAATGTGGGGTCCGTCCATCTGGCCGGTCACGCTGGAGTGCGGAGACCTGGTTCTTCGGCCTATTCGCTACCGTGACCACAAAGAATGGACCCAGGTCCGATCGCGGAACAATGACTGGTTGGCTCCCTGGGAAGCGTCAAACCCTGCCCCGGGCGGTGGGTTGCCCAGCTATCGGCAGATGGTCCGCTCGCTGAACGCTCAGGCGCGGCAGGGAACTGCCCTGCCATTCCTCATCACGGAGTGGACGCCCGGTTTCACGGATCCGCTGATAGTTGGCCAGCTAACAGTGTCGTCCATTGTGTGGGGATCGGCGATGATGGCGACTCTGGGCTATTGGGTTGACCAGGCCCGCGCCGGGCGCGGGATAGCGCCCACAGCCGTGGCCATGGCAACCGATCATTGCTTCCGCGAGTTGGGTCTTCATCGGATGGAGATCAACATTCGTCCGGAGAACAGGGCCAGCCTCCGAGTGGTGGAGAAGCTGGGGTTTCGGGATGAGGGTTATCGCGAAAAGTACCTGCACATCAACGGCAACTGGGCGGACCACCGCTCGTTTGCCCTGACGAGCGATGAAGTGCCGCAGGGCCTCCTGACCCGATGGCTTCAGGGCCAGGCAACCAAGGAATAGCGCAGCCAAGGCTGCGCAGGCGAATTAACTCCATTGATTTGTGGGCAGTCCGGCGACACACCGCAGGTAATGCGGCTGCGGCTGTTGGAATGCTTCTACGGTTTTGAGTGTGGACTTCCCTCTCAGCAGCTCAGTGATCCTTATGGTCACTGTCGCGCTCTGGATCGTATGGGTTGCTCCTTACGTGCTCCGCAACCGGCAAGCGCAGCTGCAGCCAGCAGGTGACTTTCCGGATGCGGCCCGAGATGATGACTCCGTGGAAACGCAATCCGGGATGGTGTTGACGCTGGCCGATCAGCAGGAGAAGCCGATGGAACCTTCGAGCGTCCGCTCGTCGACTGAGAAAGCGTCCACTGAGAGACGGGACAATCCCGGAGCGGCGCAAAACAGTTCCGGGGCGGTTTCTGGTGCGCGCAATCGTACCGGTTCAGGCGTCTTTCGCATCCGCTATGGACGCCTGACCATGGCGTTGCTGGGACTAGTGATGATCCTGGCCGCTGCTGTGACGGCCGCCTTGCGCCTTTTCGGCGCCGGCCCGGCATGGGTGCCGGCCGTGTGTTTCGTCGGCGGCGTAGGGTCGGTGTTCCTTTTGCGTCGACTCGCCGTTCGAGATCGGCGGGCACGCTTGAACGCCGCCTTCCGCGCAGCCATGTCGACGCCGGCCGGTCCCCGGGATTCCGGGTCCTCAATGTTGCCTGAGTCGCCTGCAAGGGCCCCGCGCCAATCTGAGGTGTTCGACGCCGACAAAGCCGCCGCGGCCCCGCCGCCTCTGTCCGCTTTCGAGCTAAGGCAGGCGGCACTGGCCGTAGCTGCAGCCGCCGGTGACACTGCGGCCGGGCAGGACAGTTCGGATGCGTCCAAGGCTGGATCGCCGTCGCTGAGCGGTGAGTGGAAGCCAGTTGATGTTCCTAAGCCTGTGTATGTAGAGGCGGCGAAAGCCGAGCGGCCCGCTCCTGAGCCGTTGGACCTGCCCGAGTCGCCCAAGCCGACCGGCAAACCCTCCCTGCGGCAGCCTGCCGCTCCTCCAGCCGCCGCACCTGCGGCAGCAGCGGCTGCCAAGGGGTCCAGTGCGCTGAGCAACCTCGACGACGTCCTCCAGCGCCGTCGGGCCTAATGCGATGTTTCGACCGGCGGCGTAGGTGACCGTTATTTGCGTGGCCGGGGGAACCGGCCAAGTTGGGCGCGAAGTGGTCCGGCAGGCCGTCGCAGCCGGTCACACGGTCTCAGTAATTAGCCGGAAAATGCCGTCCCCAGAGGATACCGCATATGTCGACGGCGCCAGGTACTTTAGTGCCGACGTCGCCGCCGGCGGCGGGATGGTTCCGGCACTCGAGGGGTGCGCCGTCGTCGTGGACTGTCTTGAGGGCAAGACGGGGCGGGCACTGAAAACATATGTGGAAGCTGGGAGCCGCCTTCTGGCGGCTGCGGAAGCCGCAGGTGTTGCCAAGGCGGTGTCGGTGTCGATCATCAACTGCGACCAGAACGGGCTGGCGTTCTACCGGTCCAAGGCCGCGAAGGAACGCGTTTACGCCCGTTCGGGGCTGGAGACGATCGTGGTCCGTGCTACGCAGTTCCACAGCCTGCTTGCCGGCATCTTCGTAGTTGGTGCCAGGCTCGGGATCATCCCTGTGGTTCGGGGCGCGCGGTTCCAGACCATGTCGGCGTCAGAGGCGGCGACGGCCCTGCTGGAGGCCGCGCTTGAAGGGCCGTCGGACGAGCGCCATCGCCTTCGCACAGTGGGCGGGCCTGAGGTGCGCAGCATGCGCGACTTGGCTGAGAGTTGGCGCCGGCACACAGGCTCGAGGGGTTTGATTGTCCAGTTTCCCCTGCCGGGATCCGTGGGTAGATACCTGCAGGAAGGGCGTAACCTGATCCCCGAGCAGCGTTTCGGACAGGAGACATTCGAGGGCTGGTTGGCCAAACGCAAAGATACTTTGTAGCCTAAGGACACCGGCAGCACCGCAAGGGTTGCCCGGGGGCTATAGCTCAGTTGGTAGAGCGCTTCGTTCGCATCGAAGAGGTCAGGAGTTCGAATCTCCTTAGCTCCACTTTTTGTGATGTAGCGGGACGTCCTTCAAGGATGTGTCGGGACATCGTTGGCAGCCCGGTCTTTGGACCGGGTATTTTTTTGCCCGGATTCCGGGCCGAAAGCTGCAGCGACCTTAAGCGGCTTCCGTCCCTACAGGAGCATTGTGAAACAATCCGGGCGATCATGCGGCTCTTTGTTGAACTGCCTCAACCAGCCAGAACTTACTACCGCTGCTTCAGCGCGCGATTCCCGGTCTATGAGGTTGGGCGCTGATCAAAGCGGTCCAGCACTGCTGCGGTGTACCTCGCAATGTTCGGAAGGTCACCCTGTCTTTCAGCATCCGGAATAATCCGCACGGTCCTGCCCGCCGCGGCTGCCAGGAAGATCATGCTTTCACCCGACTCCGTCATGAATTTCTTGCTGGCGGGGGAGGGTAGGGGGCCCCATGGCTCCCGGAACCGAAAACCCAACGTAGAGACTTGGATCCACGGCAGGATGACATCAAGCTGATCAGGTTCTGGTTGGAGATGTCCTGACGAACTGACAGGCCCCAGCACTGCAACACCATCCTCCATCACCACAAACAGCACATTCGGTGTCCGAAGGTTTCCTGTCACTACTCTGCAGGGGAGGATAATCCGGATTCGTGACTCGATATAGGCGCGGACGTCGAACCGTTGAATCGCTGTCACTAATTTCAGCGAGACCATGTGCACGTCTTCCTCGGAAAGAGGCGGAGGAGTGCGGTATTTGGCCTCGAGCGAACTCCCTCGCAGTTCGTCGCGATGCTTTTTCTGCCGTGACGCCATGGCCACAGATTAGACGCACTCTTCGATGTCTTACAGGGCAACACATATTTCAGCCGGCGGATAAGGGTGCCTTACTGGGGATCCTTTCGCCTCCATCAGATGCTGCGCCCACACGGGGCACAATTGGGGGCGCATCCTTCGTCGGGTCCGGCGCGACACGTCGGTGCGGGGGACCGGTTGGGCGCAACCGGCTGGAGGGATGCTCACACCAGAGATGCGAGCAGCGCCGCTGGGACGATCATGAGGGGCACGAGAACGAGCCCGGCGGCAGCATAGCCCCACCATGAGATGCGCACGCCGAGCCTCCGGAGCTGTTCGTGCCAGATGAGGGTCGCGAGCGAAGCCCACGGGGTGATGAGCGGACCGACGTTGACGCCCACGAGGAGCGCAGCGAGGCGGGCCGGGCCGCCCGCGGCCTGCTCCAGTGCAAGGTAAGCAGGCAGGTTGTTGATCACGTTCGACGCGAGCGCGCCCACGGCGGCGACCCGGACCAGATCGAATGGTCCGTCACCAGAGCCCAGGAGGCCCGCTGCAAGGGCCTGCGCCCCAAGACCACGGAGCGCCTCCATGATCACGAAGAGTCCGCTGGCAAAGAGGATGAGCTGCCATGGCACGAGCGACCATGCCAGGGCTGAGCGCTGCCGCAACCAGAATGCCGCAACGAGGATGACGGCCGCCGCGAGTGACGGGATCCAGACCGGGATGCCTGAAACGAAAGAGGGGAGCAGGAGTGCGAGCACGGCCCCTCCGATCCTTAGCAGCGCGGTGTCGGCAGGCGGATCGTTGGCGTCGACGAGTACCTGGGCTGGGCGCTGCGTGGTGTACCGACGGGCCAGTTCTTTCCGGAACAGGAATGCCACGGCGACGGATGGCACGAGTGCGCACCACGCCGCGGGCAGCGCCATGCGTGCAGCGAACGCCGCCGGAGACGCACCTCCGAGCGTGTTCAGAGCGAGCAGATTGGTCAGGTTCGAAACCGGCAGGAGCAGCGACCCGGTATTCGCAAGCCACACGGCCGTGAGCGCGAACGGCAACGGGGCAAGCCCACAGCGCCGCGCGAGGATCACGACAATGGGCGTTAGGAGGACCGCCGTCGTGTCGAGGGATAGAAAGATGGTCGCCGCGAGCGAGAGAGCCGTGACGAGGATCCACAACGCCCACGCGCGTCCACGTCCCCAGCGACGAAACTGCCGGGCGATCCACTCGAACAGCCCGGATGCGTTCAGCAACTCTGTAACGACCGTTATGGCGGCGACGAACACAAGGATCGGCACCACGCGGTCCGCCAGCGCGCCGAGGGCAGCCAACGGAAACAGCCCGGAAGCCACCGCCGCGAGTCCGAGGGCGAGCAGGACGGCACCCGTGACTACTAAAGGCATCCTGTCAGTCTAGGGCCACGCGTCAGTGTGACCGATGGTCCTGGACAGTGAGTCCTTGGCGGCAGGATTCGGCTTCGCGATCGCTGACCCGCAACTTGCGCGAATGTACGACTGGAACGATGTCAGTGAACACCCCTAGTTCCCGGTTCTGCTTGAACTTGAAGTGCTCCAAGGGCTTTGTGTCCCTCATCCAGAACACTGCAGCAAGAATCTGAGCCACTCCGAGCCTTTGCCCGGCGGCCTGGCCAACAGCTGGGTGCCCGGACTGATTTCCGTCACGAACGTGCCGCTACTTCACGGGCAGCGAGCGGGCGTAGTCGACGCCGACCTGCACCCACTGCTCGAGCGTTTCGTCGGAGGCAATGGTCGTCTCCGCGACGCGGAGCCAACCGTCCATGGCGCGCCCTTGCATGATGGCGCGCTCGACGCCGGGATTTGAGCAGAGTTCGTCGCTTGCCGCTGGATCGGCCCGGAGGAGCATTCCACCATGCCCACTCGCACTCACGGCCATGTTTCCGCCGATCAGAAAGGCCAGCCCGCCGAACATCTTCTTCTCGGTGAAATCAACTTTCCCCAACAGGACACCGCGAATCCTGTCAGCGAGTTCGGTGTCGTATGCCACGAACTCATTCTTCCAGCGGGTAAACCTTCGCAGCAATCGGCCGACCCGTGGAAGGGTGGTCACTGGGTAGGCCCTCAGGGTACGTGAACGAGTCAGGGCCCCGTCCTTCAGGACGGGACCCGGACTCGTTAGTCGCGTCGTTGGCGAGTTGAGGCGGATCCTTCTAAGAATCCGGGCTCGCCGTCGCGGGTTCCACTAACCGATCGGTGCAGGCGGTCGTTCCCCGGCGAGCACGGCGAGCGCATTGTCGGCGGCGAGCATCGCCATTGCGGTGCGCGTCTCCACGGTGGCGGAGCCCAGGTGCGGCAGGAGCACTACGTTGTCGAGCTCCAGCAGCTCAGGATGAACCCGGGGCTCGTGCTCATAGACGTCCAGCCCGGCACCGGCGATGACGCCCTCGCGGAGTGCGGACGCGAGTGCCGCTTCGTCGACGATGGGTCCGCGCGCCGTGTTGACGAGGTACGCTGAGCTCTTCATAGCCGCGAGCTGCTCGGCCCCGATCAGGTGATGGGTGGCAGGTCCGTAGGGGCAGTGCAGCGAGACGACGTCGGAGATAGCCAGCAACTCGTCGAGGTCGACCCGTCGGGCCCCCAGTTCCGCAGCAATTTGGGTATCGATCTCGCTACGGGACTGGTAGACGATCTCCATACCGAAGGCCTTGGCCCGGCGCGCGGTCGCCTGGCCGATGCCGCCCATGCCGACGACGCCGAGGGTCTTGCCCTGCAGGCCGCTGCCTAGCAGGAAGAACATGCCCCACTTCCAAGCCTGGCCCGAGCGGATGAGCCGTTCCCCTTCGCCGAGCCGGCGGGTCGCCATGAGGATGAGGCTTAGCGCGATGTCGGCGGTGGCGTCCGTAAGCACGCCGGGTGTGTTGGTGGCCACGACGCCCCGTTCAGCGCATGCTGGAACGTCGATGTTGTCATAGCCGACGGCCACGTTCGTGACGACCTTGAGCTGCGGGCCAGCGGCGTCGAGCAGTTCGGCGTCGATGCGCTCGGTGAGCAGGCTCACGACGGCGTCGGCGCCGGCTACGCGGCGCAGCAGCTCCTCGCGGCCGATCGATTCGGTGCCGGTCCAGGCATCCACCTCGTGCTCGGCGCGGAGCTTTTCGATTGCGGTTTCAGGCACACGTCCCGTGACGACGATCCGGCTCATGCTGCCTCGATCCAGTTGCGCAGGAGGCCGAGGCCGTCGCGGATGTCGGCGACGTCGATACCCGAGTAGGCGAGCCTGATGTACTGCCGCTCCTCGCCGGGTTGGCGTCGGCCGAAGTGCTCACGCGTGCAGAAGGAGACGCCGGTCTTGTAGAGGGCTTCCGTGGCGAAGTCACCAACTGCGGTGTAGCCCATGCGCTCCATTGCCTCGGTGACGTCGGGGAACAGGTAGAACGTCGACTGCGGTACGGCGACGTTCATGCCGGGGATCGCGTTCAGGAGCTCGCATGCGGCATCCCGGCGCTCGCGCAGGACGTCGAGCATCTGCTGCACGGGTTCCTGAGGACCGCGGAGTGCTTCGATGCCGGCCCATTGCACATAGTGCGTCGTGCACGATTCGTCGTTGGTGTTGAGCGTGCTGAGCACCTTGGCGATCTCCACCGGGGCGACGGCGCAGCCAAGGCGCGAACCGGTCATGGCGAACTTCTTGCTGAAGGTGTACAGGATGACGGTGCGCTCAGCCATGCCGGGGAGCGACGCGATGGAGCTCGAGACTCCCTCGTAGCGCGTTTCGAAGTAGGCCTCGTCGGAGAGCACCCAGAGATCGTGCTCCTGCGCGATCTTTGCGATGGCCTCGCGCTCGGCCGCCGTCGACTCGGCCGAGATCGGGTTCTGCAAGTCGTTGTAGATGATGGCAACCGTGTTCGGGGTGATCGAGGCGCGCACCTGGTCGAGGTCGATTGCGAAGCCCGTGCTCGTGGGCACGTAGCGGTAAGGCACGGCAGTTCCGCCGAGATACTCGATCTGCGATTCATAGATCGGGAATCCGGGGTTCGGGTAAAGCACTTCCTGGCCGGGGTTCATGACTGCCTGCAGGAACTTGGTGATGACCGGCTTGCCACCCGTCATCACTACGACGTTGTCGGGGGAGAAGCTGATGCCACGGCGCGAGCCGAGGTCTTCGGCGAGGGCCTCCCGCAACTGCGGAATACCAGGGCCTGGGCAGTAGCCCGTGTAACCATCTGCGATTGCCCGGTTCATCGCCTCGACGATGTGCGGGGCCGTCGGGATATTGATGTCGCCTAGGTGGAAGGGAAACACGCGGTTCCCCTGAGCCTTCCAAGCGGCCGCGGCCTGAGCAACACTAAAGGCGGTTTCGGTGCCCAGCCGTTCGAGCCGGTGCGCGAGTTGCTGCATGCTATTCCACTCCTCATCGAGTCTTATCGATCCTGTGCGGATTCAGGTCTAGTATAGGACTAATATATCAGACTTCGAAGTCTGATCTGCAAATGAAATCTCAGACGGTGTCGGTGTCTCGTTGAGTATCGCGATGTGCACCGAACGCGTGCGGCGCCACCCGCTTGGCACCTCGGGCTCCGACACCGTGGAACCTCTGTGCGTACCTCTGTGCGCTCTCTTCGGCCTGGCGTAGGATCGCAGGCATGGCATCCAAGACTTTTCATGAAATGTTGGCCGATCAAGTAGAAATCGAATTCTCGGCGTCCCAGCAGTACATTGCCGTGGCGGTGTATTTCGACAGTCAAGACCTGCCGCAGCTGGCGCGCCACTTCTACCGCCAGTCACTTGAAGAGCGCAACCACGCGATGATGATGGTTCAGTACCTCCTAGACCGAAACATCCCGTTCACCATCCCGGGAATTCCCGATGTCCGGAATGACTTTGGAACTGCCAAGGAACCCATCGCTTTGGCGCTGGCTCAGGAGAAGGAAGTCACGGGTAACATCGAGGCCCTGTTCCGCGCTGCCCGCGACCAGAACGACCCGCTGGGGGAGCAGTTTATGCTGTGGTTCCTGAAGGAGCAGGTGGAGGAAGTTTCGTCCATGACAACGCTGCTGAACATCGCGGAGCGGGCGGACAACCTCTTTGATATCGAGAACCACCTGGCCCGCGAGTCCGTGGGCGACGCCGGCCGCGACCCCTCGGCTCCTGCGGCCGCCGGTGGCGCCCTATAGGAACCTTTATGGCCTGCACCTGGGCTTTATAGCCAGCCTTTCTTCTTGAATATGGCGTACATCAGGAGAGCGGCTCCGAACATCATGCCGATGGCCATCGGATATCCGAACAGCCAATGCAGCTCTGGCATGTAGTCGAAGTTCATACCGTAAATTCCTGCCACAAAAGACGGCGCGAAGAAGATCGCTGCCCAGGACGAGATTTTCTTGACCTGCTCGTTCTGGGCTGCGCTCGCCTCGTTTTGGCGGTTGGCAGTCAGTGTGCCGTCCAGTGTGAGCGCATTCTGCAGAAGGTCGCGGAAAGAGTTCACCTTGGATATGAGGTGGTGGACGTGGTCCTCGACGTCGCGTAGGTAACGCTGCAATTCGATGTCCACTTTGTATTTCTCAAAACCGCGGCGGAGTGAATCGATCATGTCCGGAAGCGGAAGGATGGCCCGCTGGAACTGGATGACCTCGCGGGCAAGCTCATAGATCCGGCGGGACACGGCAGTATCGCCGCTGAACAGCTGGTCTTCGATTTCGTCGATGTCGTTTTCAAGCCCGGCAACCACAGGCGCATAGTCGTCCACCACTTGGTCAAGCAGGGCGTACAACACAGCTTCGGGCCCATGGCACAGCAGGTCTGGACGCCCTTCCAGACGTCGGCGTACGCGGGCCACGCCTGCTGTTTCCGCATGGCGAAGGGTCACTACGAAGTTGGGTCCGGTGAAGATATGGAGCTCGCCAAATTCCACCGTCTCCGTGTCGTCGAGGTAGCGGGCAGGGCGAAGAACCGTGAAGAGGATGTCGTCATACCGTTCCATCTTCGGCCGCTGATGAGCGACAATCGCATCCTCTACGGCCAGTTCGTGCAGGCCGAATTCCCTGGCCACCGCGGACATTTCGTCGGTGGTCGGCCGGTAGAGGCCGATCCATGCCATACCGCGGTGCACCGCCAGCGTCTCGAAAGTTTGCTCAAGGCTCTGGGGAGTCGCGGTCCGCACGCCGTCGACGTATACGGCGTTGTCGATGATTGTCACGGGCCAATTATGCAACGGCACAACTACCCGCCGTCGCAGCAGGGCAATGGATTCCCCGGAAACTATTGGGCTCGACGGCGCGTGTCCTCCGTTGGGCCAGCGAGCCTGCCAAGCAGGGGCTCGGCCCGGTATCCGATGTGCGTGTGCAGTGCCAGCACCGTCTCCGTTCGAATAACGCCTCGGGTCCTGAGAATCGAGCGCAACGCGGTTTGAAGATTGTGCGTGTCAGTGGCTACAACCCGGCACATTAGATCACCTCGGCCGGAGATCTCATGGACCTCAAGAACCTGGGGAATGAGCCGCAGCGCACCAATCACGGCATCCAGCTCGCGGTGCGTGACCTCGATGGTGACAAAGGCCAGGACATCGTAGCCAATCTTCTCCAGGTTAATCTCCCGTCCACCCTCGTGGAGGATTCCCGCTCGGAGAATACGTTTCAGCCGTGACTGGGCCGTGTTGCGGGCAATTCCCAGGGCTTCACTGAGCTCGCCGATCTGTACACGAGGGTCACGGATCAGTTCCAGCAGGATTTGTAGGTCAGTGTGGTCGAGCTTGTCCAAATCATCACTCCAGATCAGCGAGAAGGCCAAACTTTGCGTATTTTGATCAATTTTGCCATCTACTCCTGATTCCTAAGTCAGTCAAAGCACATGATGTTGCTATCCATCAGGGCACCACTCCCAGGCCCGGGGCAAATCCCACAAGGAGGCGCTTCGACTGCCGCTTTCCACGGAGGCAACCACATGACTGTCTTTGGCGAACTCAGGATGCGCCCGGCGTCGGCCGACCGGCCCGGCTGGGACGCTTCCACTACCGCCCGGCTGGTGCTGGCCGGCGTCGTAATTTTTACGTTGCTGACGGGGGCCAACCTGGCCACGCCGTTGTATCCGCTCCTACAGGAGCAGCTCGCCATCCCGCCTGTGGGGATCACCGTGGCCTTCGCCAGTTATGTCCTGGCCCTCGTGGGCGCCCTCGTCCTTGCGGGCCACTGGTCGGACCACATCGGACGGCGGGCAGCCCTGGTGCTTGCCGTCGTCGTTGGCCTCGCAGGATGCCTGGTATTTGGTAGCGCCACGAACATCACCGCGCTCTGTGCCGGCCGGGCGCTGCAAGGCATCGCCGTCGCCCTGGCCACCGGCGCCAGTTCGGCGGCCCTGCGGGAGCTTCTGCCGCACAGACCGGAATGGGCTTCGCGCTTCACTTTGCTCTCCTCGGCTGGAGGGGTTGCAGTTGGACCGGCCATCGGTGGAGCCCTCTCCCAGCTGACGGAATCCACGGCGACGCCCTTCTACCTGCACGCCATCGTCCTCGTAGCACTTCTGATTCCGCTGTGGCTCCTCAAAGCCCGTCCAGCGCTGAAGCCCGCCCTTGGCCCCCGACCGCTGGCCCTTCTTGCACCGAGGCGTCCCGAGGTGGCCCGCGGGGCACGCGGAGCCTTCTGGCTTGCCTCCGGCGTCGGCTTCCTCAGTTTCGCCGTGTTTGGGTTCTGCCTGTCACTGGCACCCGGCTACTTCGCCAATGTTGTGGGGACGGATTCAAGGCTTGTCATCGGCGCTGTTGCCGGCCTGTCGCTGGGCGCCTCCGCACTCAGCCAGCTCACTGGGATCAGGAGCCGGCTATCTGTGCCGGTGGGCTTGGTGGTTATGGGTGGCTCCGTTGTCCTGATGGTCGCATCGGTGTGGTGGTCCAGCCCTTGGCTTCTGCTCGCTGCGAGCGTTTTTGCCGGACTCGGCCAGGGCGTGGCCTTTAGGACCGCTTTCAACGACGTCGCCGCGCGCACCTCGCCGGAACGGCACGCCCAAGTGGTTAGTGCCGTATACATCCTTACTTACCTGGGCAGCGCACTGCCCGTCGTCGGCCTAGGCATTGCAACGGCGGCGTGGGGAATTACGACGGCGGTGGCAGCCTTTGCATGGAGCTGCGGCGGAGCAGGGCTACTCCTGGCAGGCATCGCACTCAGGGCAGCTCGAAAGTAGGGCAGCCTGCCGCAGTACTTCAGTACGGCGGGGCCGCAGCCCAGAGGCAGGCGTTATTCAGGCAGCGGTCCGTGGTTCCCCTGCATGTGCTCGAATACGAGCGTGGTTTCCGTGTGTCCAACCACGGGATCCGTTGCCAGGTTGTCCAGCACCCAATCCCTTAAATCCTCGGTGCTGGCGACTGCGATGTGCAGCAAGTAATCCACCGAGCCAGAGGTGTGGAAGGTGGAAAGCACTGCCGGGAGCTGCGGAACGCGGGATGTAAAGCGATCGATCTGGTCCCTGTCGTGTGCCCGCAGCCGCACCGCAATAAGGGCCTGGACAGAACGCCCTATCGAGGAAAGGTTCAGGATCGCCTCGAATCCCCGGATGATGCCACGCTCTGACAAGGCCCGGGTCCGCATCAGTGCCGTGGACGGCGCTATGCCCACAAGTTCCGCAAGCTGCTTGTTGGAGATACGGGCGTCGTCTACCAAAGCCGCGAGAATTCGTTCATCAATTGCGTCCAGGGGTTCGTGGGGACCGCTGATAGGCCGAATATTCTTCATCGCGTTGCTCAACGAAACCTCCCGGAATTGCTCTGCGTTCATAGTAATCCGCAGATAAGGGGCGATCCATTCACACGCTCCCAAGAACTGCCGAATATTTGCCAGCACAGAAGGACACGCCGGACCGAAAAATTCAGGGCTACCGGTGCGCCACCACGGCCACTGCAGCCATAACGGTAGCCAACACAGCGACGCCACCCGCCATCCAGACCCAACCGAAGCTCTCATACACCAATCCGCCGGCCCAGCCCAGCACACTGGAACCAAGGTAGTAAGCCAGGTTGTAGAGCGATGCAGCCTGGGCCCGGGCGGCCGGAGCGAGGTCACCGGTCCATCCTGATCCGATTCCATGGGCTGCAAAGAACCCGGCCGTGAATATCACCAGCCCGGTGAGTATTGCAGCAAGGACCGGAACAGTGGTCAGCAGGATGCCTGTGATCATGACGGCTATTCCTGCGGTCAGCACACGACGGCGGCCCCAGCGGGAGGTCAGTTCTGCCGCCCAGCGGGAGGAGACCGTTCCAGCAAGGTAGGCCAGGAAGATCAAGCTCACCATGGTTGTGGGAAGCCCAAAAGGGTCCCGCTCAAGGTGGAAGCCGAGGTAGTTGTAAACGGCCACGAAGCCGCCCATCAGGAAGAAAGCCTGGGCGTAGAGGGCCAACAACCGGCGCTCGCGGAGGGCCCCAACCAAGGCCCTCATGGCCGGACGCAAGCCCGCCCGACGGGAGGGGCTGAAGCCTTGCGGTCTAGGCACGAGTAGAACGAACATCAACGCTGCCGTTGCCGCCATCACGGCAACGGCACCTGTGGCGGCACGCCAACCCAGCGCTTCACCAACAGGGCCTGCAAGGAGCCGTCCAGAAAGCCCGCCCAGCGTGGTGCCCGCAATGTAGCTGCCTGCCGCCATCGCGGTGTGCGATTTGTGCACTTCTTCACCGAGGAATGCCATGGCCACTGCGGGTATGCCTCCCAAGGCGGCACCTTCGAGGAAACGCAGGACAAGTACCGCTTCGAAGAAGGGCGACAACGGGACCAGAAGCCCCAAGATGGTGGCCGCCGCAATGGCGATTGCCATGGCCCGAACCCGTCCAATCCGGTCGGCTACGAAGGACCACGGCAGCACCGCTGCTGCCAGGCCGATCGTCGCCAGCGATACAGTCAGCGCGGCCTGCGAGGCGGGGACCGCGAGATCCTCGGCCATGAGGGGAAGGACGGCCTGCGTTGAATACAGTTGCGCAAACGTGGCTACGCCGGCGCAGGCCAACGCAAGCAGGATGCGCCGGTAGCCGGGCGAGCCCTTGGGATGCCCTGCCCAGTCGGATGTATTCAGTTCCCCTGAGCGGGGCAAACCTGCGACTGGAGTTTTGCTCACACTTCCACGGTAGGCCTGCACTATGGGATGCTTCCAATGCATGAATGAATCAGAAAACATGCTAATTGTGGATGAATTGACCTCCGATGGACCTGGAACACCGCCAGCTAACCCAGCTGTTGCCCCTTCTGCCGGTCCTGGCCGAACTCGGCCGGACCAGGCACGTGACCGAAACGGCCGAAGCCCTGGGGCTCCCGCAGTCCACGGTGAGCCGGGCGCTGGCGCGGGCGAGCGCCGTCGTCGGGACTGAACTCCTGGTCCGCGACGGGCGGGGTATCCGCCTCACCCATGCGGCAGAGACACTCCTGCCGTACATTGAAGCGGCGCTCGGTGAGTTCCGCAGCGGGCTGGACAGGGTGCGCACGGAATCGGAGGTGGTTCGGGGACGGATTTCCGTGTCCTTCCAGCACACGTTCGGCGAAGCCACCTTGCCTCTTCTGATCAGCGAGTTCCGTCGCCGCCACCCACAGACCGCGTTCGCGCTCAGCCAGGGGGCACGCAACAGTTGCCTGGACGAACTTGCCGCAGGCGATGCGGATTTTGCGCTGACTGCGCCCGTAGCGGTACCAGGCAGATCCATCCAGAGCGCCGTCCTGTACCGCGAACCGTTACGACTGCTGGTGCATCATCGGCACCCGGCCGCGACCCGCGACAGCGTGGCCCTCCGGGACATGCGCAACGAGCTCTTTGTCTCCATGGGACCGGGCTATGGCCTGAGGGCACTCACGGATGCGTTGTTTCGTGACGCAGGTTTCCGCCCGCGCACAGCGTTCGAGAGCCAGGATTCCCACACCGTTCGGGGCCTTGTGTCCGCGGGGCTTGGTTATGGCATTGCACCGCCGGGAGGTTTGGGCAGGGGACCGCACGGTCTCCAGCCGGGAACGGACCTTGGCTGGGTGGAACTTCCGATCGAGTCCGGGCTGGCATTCCGGGAAACAGGGCTGGCCTGGCGGGAGCGCGCCAAGGAGCCACGCCAACTGAAACTCTTCAGGGAAATGGTTGTCAAGGAGGGGCCGTCCATGCTGGAAGGGTTGGTGAGGTCGCGTTCCGCCTGAACCGGGGGAGTGCCGGCGCCAGCCACTTTCGCTTACGGTTCCCTCGCGTACGCTGTACCGGTGAACACTTCCCAGACGCCGGCGGTCGACAATCCCACTCCCATGCAGGGGATCGTGATTGGCCTGGATATTGGCGGCACCAAGACGCACGGCGTCCGCTTCGAGGACGGCGTCGTCGTCCGGGATGACAGCACCGGCAGTTCCAATGTGCAGAACGTCCCGCGCGAGGTGGCGGCTGCCAATATCGCCGAGCTATTTTCCCGGATAGGTGGTCCTGGCACAGATGGGCGGAAGGTTTCGCGCGTCTATGTGGGCTCCGGCGGCATTGACACCGACGACGACGCCCGCGCGCTGGCCGCGTTGATCGAACCCCACGTCCCGGGCGCCGATGTGACGGTTGTCCATGATTCCCGGCTGCTTCTGGCGGCAGGCCGCAGCAGTACGGGCGTAGCTGTTATAGCGGGAACCGGTTCAGCCGCGTGGGGAAAGAACGACGACGGCGATGAGGCCCGCGCGGGCGGCTGGGGCTATCTGCTCGGAGATGAGGGTAGCGGTTACTGGCTTGGCCGGGAAGCCGTCCGCCATAGCCTGCGGCGGATGAACCAGGGGCTTCCCCCGGACGAGCTAACGCAGGCCCTGTTGACCGCGTGCGGGCTGGACGACCCCAACAAGCTCATTGCCATGTTCCACTCAGCGGCCACGGGTCGCCGGCATTGGGCGCAGCAGGCCCGGCTGGTCATTGAGGCTGCCGACGCGGGCCACGCCGCTAGTCGGCTGCTCGTGGAACAGGCAGGACAGGACCTTGCGGACCTGGCAGCCCAGGCGGCACGGCAACTGCGGATCCGGGGGCCTGTAGTGCTGGGCGGCGGCCTGGGCATGAACGTGCCACGCCTCCAAGACGCCTTCCGGGCTGCGCTCGCAGCCCATGGAATCACGGATGTCCGCGTGCTGGACCAGGAGCCCGTGATGGGCGTACTCCATCTCCTCGCTGAAGAGAGCTAACTGCTGGAGTTTGGTACATTCGTACCGCTTGATGGCGATTTACGTGGCTGTACACAAACGCCGTGGAAGGGCGTTGGAACCTAACCGCGGGTGCGCGGACGCAGCCGGACACTGGGGAGTTCCGGGGCGGGAATCCTTCCAGCTTCAACTCCGGCATCTGGTCCATGGCCCTTAACCAAGCCAAACCTGGACTGCTCGGCCTCGCCGTTTGGTTGGGCCGCCAGGCTCTCCCACTGGCTCCGGGCCTCCACCACCTCTTCGTGTGTCCGGGCAACGAAGTTCCACCACATCAGGATGTCCTCTTCGAACGGCCGACCACCCAGCAGCAGCAGGCGCGTCTCCGGCTCGGCGTCGGCGTTCAGTGAGTTACGGCCCGCACCAAGGTAGGCGAGTGGGCCCGGCGGGACACTTTCACCGTCCAGGGAGAGGCCGCCGTCGAGAACCAGGACGGCGTGTTCGAAGTCCGGGTCAAGGGGAAGTTCAACGGACCCCGACGCGTTCACGTCAGCTCCAACAATGGGGCTGTACATGGTTGCGGGCGACGTTTTGCCAGCAAAGGTTCCCACCATCACTGTTGCCTCAAAGCCCGGGCCGGTCACTTGGGGCAGGTCCTTGTGTTGCTCAAAGGCCGGAGCCCGGTGCCGCTCAGCATCCGGCAGCGCAACCCAGAGCTGAAGGCCCCTTGCTACAGGAATGTCCGCTGGATCCGCCGCGGCGGCGGGCGCAGGGGCACCCTCGCCGCCATCGCCGGTGCCCCGGCCTTCGGTGACCGTTCCGCCGTCGTGCGGTTGATCTTCGCCACCTGGATTGCTGCCGCTGGGCAGCACCGAAAACTCCGAGTGGGAAATGCCCCGGCCGGCGGTCATGATGTTCAATTCGCCCGGCCGGACAACGACGTCGCTTCCCACGCTGTCACGGTGCCGCACGGAGCCCGTCAACGGCCACGTCACTGTTTGCAGACCCATGTGCGGGTGGGGGAGAACGCTCATGGCCACGCGATCGGGTCCGAAGCTGTCCAGGAAGCACCAGGCACCCACCGTCGGGAGCCCTCGCTGTGGCAGGGTTCGCGACACCGTCATGGCCCGGACGCCGCCCAGCGGCACGTTGCGGGCCGGCCAAAGTTGTACGCATGGCCCCTGTCCCGGGTGGGCTGCAGGGCAGATTTCCTGGGCTGGCGCCGTTTCGAGGTTGGTCATCCTCCCAGCCTAGGCCCGCCGCGACAATGCGGGAATGCGGCTTGGTACGGCAGGCTGCCGGCAACGGCTTCAGCAAGGCTGGGGATAGGCTGGGCGAATGAGCCTGCAATTCGACACCCGACCAGCCGCCTACGGTGTCATCATCCACAACGGCTCCATCCTTCTGGCCTATTGGAAGCACAAAGGTCGCGAAGCGTGGACGCTGCCAGGCGGTGGCCTGGACGTTGGTGAACATCCCGTCGATGGCTGTCGGCGGGAAGTTTTCGAGGAAACCGGGTATCACACCTCCATAGGCCCCATGCTTGGAGTTGACGTCCACGTGTGGTCCTCAGCGGAAAGGCCCGCCGCCGGCTGGACCGATACTGATACGAACGGTGTGGACGAGCCGGAAGACGAATCGGGTGATGGTCCCGCCGCGGGCAGGCCCCTCGAGGCACTGCGTCTGATCTACCAGGCCACCATCACAGGAGGCGAACTCACCCACGAAGTGAACGGAACCACCACCCACGCGGCTTGGTTCAAGCTTTCCGAGGTGGACTCGTTGAATCGCCTTCCCCTGGTGGACGCGGGCATCAGGCTTCACGAAGAACGGCCGCCCAACGGTCTGCTCCGATCGTCGCGCCAACCGCAGCAAAGCCATGGTTGACGCTCCGTCCGGCCCGGGAGGGCGTCCGGTTGGCATTGCCGATTCATTACGGTGCCAGCGGCGTCGCTGACAATGTCGGTGGTGCTGACTACGCTGGGTTCAGTTACAGCCAACGTGTCAGCATGGCCAAAACCCGTGGCTTAGCGTCCGATGCCGCCGACAGTGAGGTATGCCGGGAATGGTTGAAGCCATGATCGAGTTCCAGAGCGTTACCAAGCAGTACCAAGGCGGACACCCTGCTGTAGACAGTCTCACCATGTCCATCGACAAGGGCGCCATTACGGTCTTCGTGGGACCTTCCGGCTGCGGCAAGACCACATCGCTCCGGATGATCAACCGGATGGTGGAGCCGACGTCCGGCACCATCACCGTGGGAGGAAAGGACATCTCAACGGAGCCCCCTGCACGTCTGCGTCGGTCCATGGGATATGTGATGCAGTCCGCCGGCCTCCTGCCGCATCGCTCAGTGCTTGACAACATCGCCACGGTGCCCCGGCTCATCGGCGTACCCAAGGCGGCGGCCCGAAAGCGGGCGGCGGAACTGCTCGACGTCGTCGGGCTGGCTCCGGCACTCGGCAAGCGGTACCCGGCGCAACTGTCAGGCGGCCAGCAACAGCGCGTCGGTGTCGCGCGGGCGCTCGCGGCGGATCCGCCCGTGCTGCTGATGGACGAGCCGTTCAGCGCCGTTGACCCGGTGGTGCGCGAGGAGCTGCAGCAAGAATTGTTGAGGCTGCAGCGGGACCTGGCCAAAACCATCGTGTTCGTTACCCACGACATTGACGAAGCCACTGTGCTTGGCGACAAGGTGGCCGTTTTCGCGGTGGGCGGCAGGCTGGCACAATACGCCACTCCCGAGGAAATCCTTCGTGCCCCCGCAAACGACTTTGTCGCTTCGTTCGTGGGCCGGGACAGGGGCTTCCGTCACCTCGGTTTCTCGGGAGCCGACGGCGTTCAGCTCCACTCGGTGTCCACTATCCGCAGCAGTGAGCTGAAAGCTGTCGCCGAGGGCGGCGCCAACGGTCACTGGGCCCTTGTTGTGGACGACGATTCCCGACCGCTGGGCTGGGTGTCTCCGCGAGGTGGCGATTTGATTCCCGGTGGCTCGCTGTTCCGCCCGGGAGACACCCTGCGCCGCGCACTTGATGCCGCGCTGTCCTCGCCGTCCGGAATCGGAGTTGCCGTGGACGGAAACGGACGGCTCGCAGGGGTGATCAAATCCAACGAAGTCATGGAGTTGATCGAGGAAGTCCGCCGGCGCCGTGAGGACGGCAGATAATGGACTGGTTCCTTGCCAACATCTCCATGGTGCTGGACCTCGCTGGCCAGCACCTGGTACTGGCGCTCGTGCCCATGCTGCTGGGCCTGGCCATTTCCATACCCCTTGCCCAGGCCGTGCGCGGGAACAGGGCCCTTCGAACTACAGTGCTGACCGCAAGTTCGCTGCTTTACACGATTCCCTCACTTGCGCTGTTCATCATCCTGCCGCCAATCCTCGGCACCCTTATCCTCAGCCCGGTCAACGTCATCGTCGCCCTCACCATCTACGCTGTGTCGCTGCTGGTGCGAGCCGCGCTGGATGCCTTTGACTCGGTGGACGAGGACCTCCGTGACGCCGCAACAGCAATGGGCTTCCAACCGGCGGCCCGCTTCCTTTTCGTTGACCTGCCGCTGTCCCTCCCAGTCCTGTTTGCAGGCTTGCGTGTTGTCTCTGTCAGCAATATCTCCCTGGTGAGCGTCGCCGCACTCCTGGGCATCGGCAACCTTGGAATGCTGTTCACTGCCGGACTTCAGCGGGACTTCGTCACCGAGGTTGTGGTTGGCATCGTGGCGATCCTCCTCCTGGCGCTGCTCACCGACGGTGCGCTGGTCCTGCTGGAGCGGCTGTTGACGCCGTGGACGCGCGCGACGGCGGGACGCGTGCGGCCCTCGGGGCTTGAGGCAGTGCAACTCGAGTCAACACCCACCCGGCCCAGAGTGGAGCGCCGCGCATGAGCAACGTCTTCACCGATACGTTCGCCTGGCTCGCGGATCCGGCACACTGGTCCGGTCCTACCGGGATTCCGGTGCGGGTTGCGGAGCATCTGGCGTATACAGGGCTCGTGATGCTTATCGCTATCGCCATCGCCGTCCCTGTAGGGCTGTACGTGGGGCATACGGGACGCGGACGCGTGGCGGTGGTGGCGCTCGCGGGCGCCCTGCGTGCGCTGCCCACGCTCGGCCTGCTAACGCTCTTCGTGCTTGTTGCGGGCATTGGCCTCATGCCTCCCATTTGGGCGCTGGTCATACTGACAGTTCCTCCATTGCTCGCTGGAACGTACGCGGGCATTGCCAGTGTGGACCGCAACGTCGTCGATGCCGCGCGTGCAATGGGGATGACGGAGTGGCAGATCCTTTTCCGCGTCGAGGTTCCGAACGGCCTTCAAGTGATGTTTGGGGGGTTCCGGACCGGAGTGCTGCAGGTCATCGCAACAGCTTCCGTGGTGGCATACATCAATCTTGGAGGCCTGGGTAGGTACCTCTTCGACGGCCTGGTGCTGTCCGACTTTTCGCAAATGTTTGGCGGCTCGCTGATGATTGCAGCCCTGGCCATCGGGGTTGACCTCTTACTCGGTCCGCTTCAGAACGTCCTCACGCCGCGGGGGCTCTCCATTAGGACTTCCGGCCAACGGCCGGCTGAAAACCACAACATGGAACCGGCAGCGGCCGGGACTGTCGCTCAAGGAGGTAGGTCATGAAGGAAAACCACCACACCCCAACGGACTCCGGAAGCCGTTTTCCGCAGCTTGGCCGCCGTGCATTCGGTGGCCTGGCCGCCGGAACGGGGCTGGTCCTGGTGCTGACGGCATGTGGCGGCGGTTCCAGCCCGCTCAACACCGGAGCAGCCAGCAATACGGGGGGAAGCAACCAGGCCCTTGTAGTTGGCTCGGCAGACTTCCCTGAGAGCCAGATCATCGCCGAGATCTACGCCGGAGCCCTCAACGCCGCGGGAGTCACCGCGAGCACCAAGCCGAACATTGGGTCCCGTGAGGTCTACTTCAAGGCGGTTCAGGATGGTTCCGTGGACGTTGTCCCGGACTACAGCGGCAATCTTCTCCTCCACGTGGACAAGGAAGCCAAAGAAGTTTCCGCGGATGACATCTCCAAGGCGCTGCCCGGCAAGCTTCCCAATGGCCTCGCCGTGCTGGACGCCTCAAAGGCTGAAAACAAGGACGCGATGGTGGTCACCAAGGCCACTGCGCAGAAGTACCAGCTCAAGTCCATCGAGGACATGGCCAAGGTTTGCAGCGAGCTCTCAATTGGCGCGCCGGCTACCTTCGCAGAACGCGCCTACGGTTTCCCCGGGCTGAAGAAGAACTACAACTGCGTGCCAAAGAAGCTGGAGCCCTTCACCGACGGCGGGGGCGCAGTGACCCTCAAGGCGCTTCTGTCCGACCAGGTCCAGGTGGCTGATATTTACACCACCACGCCATCCATTGCGGACAACGATCTTGTGGTTCTGGAGGACCCGAAGAACAACTTCATTGCCCAGCAAGTCCTGCCCCTTTACAACAAGGCGAAGGTGACGGACCAGGCCAAGAACGCCCTCAATGCGGTGTCCAAGGTCCTCACTACGGAGGACCTCATCAACCTGAACCGGGCCGTGAGCGGCAGCCAGAAGCAGAACCCCAAAGATGCGGCGGCGGCCTGGCTCAAGGACAAGGGCCTGGTGAAGTAATCGGCGGCGCGCATTAGGCGCTCGCGTTCGGCGGTAGCCACAGTACGACGGCGGACGTGTCCTTCGGGGCCGTCCGCCGTCGTCGTGACTGTGAGCGTTGTCTCAGCGGTTCTACATCCTCCATATGGCATATTTGAGGAATGGCAGAATTCAAACAGTCCACCAAGCTTCATAATGTCCTTTACGACATCCGTGGACCGATTCTGCAAGCCGCCCAGCAGATGGAGGCCGAAGGCCACCGCATCCTCAAGCTGAATATCGGCAATCCCGCTCCCTTCGGCTTTGAGGCCCCCGACGCCATCCTGGTGGACATGATCCGGCACCTGCCGCATGCCCAGGGTTACAGCGATTCCAGGGGCATCTTCTCGGCGCGGACAGCTGTGTCGCAGTACTACCAGACACGCGGGATCCAGAACATCCATGTTGACGACATCTACCTCGGTAACGGCGTCAGCGAGCTCATCACCATGTCCCTCATGGCCCTCCTCGAGCCGGGCGACGAGGTCCTTATCCCGACGCCGGACTATCCGCTGTGGACTGCCTCCGTCGCCCTGGCCGGCGGTCGCCCGGTTCACTACCTGTGCGACGAGGACTCCGGCTGGCAGCCGGACCTGGCCGATTTGGAATCCAAGATCACATCGCGCACCAAGGGCATCGTGGTCATCAACCCGAACAACCCCACGGGCGCCGTTTACCCGGCCCAGACGCTTCGCAGCATGGTGGCCCTGGCGGACAAGCATGGCCTGGTGATTTTCGCCGACGAGATCTACGAGAAGATCCTCTACGACGATGCCGTGCACGTGAACATGGCAGGCATCACCGGGGAAGACGTGCTCTGCCTTACGTTCTCCGGACTCTCCAAGGCCTACAGGGTGTGCGGCTACCGCGCCGGCTGGATGGCGATCTCCGGGCCCAAGGCCGAAGCCGCAGATTACCTCGAAGGCATCAACCTGCTTGCCAACATGCGGCTATGTGCCAACGTTCCTGCGCAGCACGCCATCCAAACAGCGCTTGGCGGCTACCAGAGCATCAATGACCTCATCCTGCCCGGCGGCCGCCTTCTGGAGCAGCGCAACAAGGCCTACGACCTGTTGAACGCCATCCCCGGAGTCAGTACCCAGCAGGCACGCGGAGCGCTCTACCTTTTCCCCAAGCTCGATCCGGAGGTTTACCACATCCGGGATGATGAGAAGTTCGTCCTGGACCTCCTCAGGGAACAGAAGATCTTGGTTTCCCATGGCCGCGCCTTCAACTGGGTCCGCCCTGACCACTTCCGCATGGTGACACTGCCCAACGTCAAGGACATCGAAGAGGCAATTGGCCGCATGGCGGACTTCCTCGCCCGCTACGCCGGCAACTAGCCTGATCCCAAGTGCCGCGTAACGCTGCGGCAACGGCTGAGGGAGGCATTGCATGTCCGGTCCAGTGGAGTTCCTTGCCAGTCCAAGCGAGACCTTGAGAGTAGCTCAGGGCTTCCAACTGGGTGACGTGGACCCGGACGCAACTCCTGGCTACGCCGGCGGCAAGGCTGAAGGCGTGGCGCTGCTGTCTGCCCAGGACAGCAAGCTCGCAGAACTCCAGGAAATGCTGTTTGCCTGTGGCAGGTTCGGCTCTGACCGGCGCGTCCTGCTGATCCTCCAGGCTATGGACACTGCAGGCAAAGGCGGCATAGTCGCTCACGTGGTGGGAAGCATGGATCCCCAAGGTGTCCAGCTAAAGGCATTTAAGGCGCCCACGGAGGAAGAACGGGCCCACGACTTTCTGTGGCGCATCGAGAATGCTGTTCCCGGGCCCGGTATGGTCGGCGTCTTTGACCGCTCTCACTATGAGGACGTGCTGATTCACCGTGTCCATGGTTGGGCGCGCGGCCCGGAGCTGGCGCGTAGGTACGCCGCAATCAACGACTTCGAAGAGCGCCTGGTCCAGAAAGGCACGGCGGTAGTCAAAGTCATGCTCCACATCAGCAGGGACGAACAGCGGAAACGTCTCCTGGCGCGCCTTGATGACCCCACAAAGCGATGGAAATACAACCCGGGCGATGTGGAAGAGCGTGCTTTCTGGGAGTCCTACATGGAGTCATACCAACTGGTATTCGAGAAAACCAACAGCCCGGCACCGTGGCACGTTATTCCCGCAAACAAGAAATGGTACGCGCGCATCGCCGTGCAACAACTTCTCCTGGAAACTTTAGGGAGCCTTGGCCTGGAGTGGCCGACGGTGGAGTACGACGTCCAAGCGGAGCGACTGCGGGTTCTTCAGTAGTCAGTCCCTGCGGTTTCAGCCGATGAACATGCGGAGGATACTCCGTAGGATCCCTTGGGACGAGGACCCTTGCGACGCGGATCCCTTAGGACGCGGATCCCTTAGGACGCGGAGTCCTGCTCTTCACTCGGAGCCTCTGAACGTGCCGCTGCGAGCCTCCGGCGGGCGCCCTCAAGCCATTCCTCGCAATGCCTGGCCAAAGCCTCGCCCTTTTCCCAGAGGGAGAGGGATTCTTCAAGGCTTGCACCACCAGCCTCCAGGCGGCCGACGATGGCCACTAGCTGTTCACGGGCTTCCTCGTAGCTGAGGCCCTGTAACCCGTCTGCGGTGTGATGGCGGGTGTTGTTTGGTGTTTCGGTCACGTACTGCTCCTCCTGCGACGTTAAGCGCAACGCTCTCGCCGTGCACTTCTTGCGGTCTTAATCCTCATTAATCTCCCCGTGCCCTGCGGACACGGCTGCGAAGCGGCCTTCCGCAACACGCACAGCCAAGGCGGTGCCTTCCGGAGCCTGCTCCGGACTGCGGACCACGTCATGCGGTGCCCCGTTGCTGAGTTGGACTACGGCATAGCCCCTGTCCAGCGTCTTCTGCGGGGACAACGCCCGCACCTGGGCGCGGAGGTGGTGGACTTGGTCCAGGGCGCGGACGACGGCGGAGCTGACGGCCGTGTGGGCATGCCTCCGCAGCCGTTCCACCTCGTCGGACCGGAGTACCAAAGCAGTTTCAGGGCTCGCGAGTACCGGCCGGGAACGGAGAGCGTGCAGCCGATCGGCCTCGCGGTCGACCAGCCGTTCTACCGCCCGTCTTAGCTGCGCCCTTGCCTGCCTTACCCGGGCGAGTTCTTCGGCGACGTCAGGAACTACCCGCTTGGCTGCGTCGGTGGGAGTGGAGGCCCGCAAGTCCGCCACGTCGTCCAGGATCGGATGGTCCGCTTCGTGCCCAATGGCGCTGACCACGGGCGTCGTTGCCGCCGCGACTGCACGGATGAGGTCCTCGCTGTTGAACGGGAGCAAGTCTTCCAATGCGCCGCCACCGCGGGCGATGACGATCACATCGATATGCGGGTCTTCGTCAAGGGACTTCAGTGCGCGAATGATTTGGCCCACGGCAGTATTGCCCTGGACAGCAACTTCCCGGACATCAAAGTCGACTGCGGGCCACCGGAGGGCGGCGTTGCGGAGGACGTCCTTCTTTGCATCGGAATCGCGTCCGGTAATTAGGCCAATGCGATGGGGGAGCAGTGGGAGCCTGCGCTTCCGGGACTCGGCAAAGAGGCCTTCTGCACCGAGGGCCTGGCGCAGCTTCTCTATTCGTGCCAGCAAGTCACCAAGGCCTACTGGGCGGATGTCCTTGACAGACATGTTCAGCCGGCCCGTCTTGATCCAGAACTCCGCTTTGAGCAGGGCGACCACCCGGGACCCACGTTCCAAATGAATTCGCTTGCGATTGAGCACCGTTGACCAGACGGAAGCCGGCAGGGAGGCTTCCCGGTCCACGTCCCTAAGGGTCAGGAAGGCATTGCCGCCGCGACGGCTGAGTTCGATTACCTGGCCTTCCACCCACACCGCGGGGGTCCTGTCGATGTGCTGCTTTAATTTGCCCGAGAGCACATGTAGGGGCCATGGATTGTCCGGCGAGGTCTCCGCGGCAGTTGCCGGGAGCGTGGACGCGGGCTTGGGTGATTCGGTCTGTGAACCACCCGGGACCAGGCTGTCGTCGCCATGCAGGTCGTCCATGTCTCCCGTCCCGTAATACGTCTGCTGTGCTGCCGTTGCTGGCAACTCCGCCTAGGATCTTGCTCGCAGCGCGGGCTCACGATTCGATGCGTGAGCCTTCCTTCTGCCGTCCAACTCTATCCGTAGCACCCGGTACTGACATTTCGGGTTGTGGGTATCGCTCGCCGCTGAACCGTCAGGTGCTGCCGGAAGGCGCCGGTAGCATGGAATCATGACCAGCACAGCAGTCTCCATCCCGATGCCCACCGTTCCCCGGAGGCGGCGCACACCGGAAGAGGTGCTTGCCGCAGCTCCGGTCACAAGCCCCAAGAAAGTCTTGCTGGCTGCTCCCCGCGGGTATTGCGCCGGTGTGGATCGGGCCGTCATTGCTGTAGAAAAAGCGCTTGAGCACTATGGTCCTCCCGTCTACGTGCGCAAGCAGATCGTCCACAATGTACACGTCGTCTCTTCCTTGGAGGAGAAGGGCGCCATTTTCGTCGATGAGACTGACGAAGTTCCCGAGGGTGCGCTGGTGATTTTCTCCGCCCACGGTGTCTCTCCTGCAGTGGTGAAGTCTGCCGAGGACCGCGGATTGCGGACGATCGACGCAACGTGCCCGCTGGTAACCAAGGTTCACCGGGAGGCCGTGCGCTTCGCCCGGGAAGACTATGACATCCTGCTCATCGGACACGAAGGCCACGAGGAAGTGGAAGGCACGTCCGGCGAGGCTCCAGAACACATCCAGATCATCAACGGTCCGCACGAAGTGGACAAGGTCACCGTCCGCGACCCTGAGAAGACCATCTGGCTTTCGCAGACCACGCTCAGCGTGGACGAGACCATGGAGACGGTTCGGCTGCTGAAGGAGCGTTTCCCCACTCTCCAGGACCCGCCCAGCGACGACATCTGCTATGCCACCACCAACCGACAGGTCGCCATCAAGAAGATCGCGCCTCACGCGGATCTTGTGATCGTTGTGGGTTCGGCAAACTCATCCAACTCCGTTCGACTGGTTGAAGTTGCACTCGAGTATGGAGCTAAGGCATCCCACCGAGTGGACTTCGCCAATGAGGTGGATGAGTCCTGGTTCGAGGGTGTGGCCACCATCGGCGTCACCTCCGGTGCGTCCGTACCCGAGGTTCTCGTTCAGGACGTCCTGCGCCTGCTCGCCGACTACGGCTACGGCACTGTCGAGGAAGTTGTGACGGCCGAAGAAGACCTCCTCTTCTCGCTGCCCAAGGAACTCCGAGCCACACTCAAGGAAGCTGGGGACGTCTCCCGCGCCCTGGGTGGGCGCGGGAACCGCCCCGTTTCCTGAGGTCCTCCTCGGCTTTCGGCACGGTATCGCGCCAAATAGCCTCTAAGGTTCCCTGGGGCCGCTAGGCCGCGGATTCCTCTTCGTCGCTGTCCCCCTGAGCTGTGGATGCCTGCACAGCCAGTAGCTCCGGGGCGGCAAGGGTTCTTGGTGCTACGTCCACCGCAGGTGGAACGCTGAGTCCTGCTGTGTCCATAGCGTTCAGTTTCCGTGCCGTGGGAAGCACCCGGGCCTCCAAGGTGCCCACCAGCGCGTTGTAGCGGTCGACGGACGTCTTCAGGGACGACCCGAGCTTGCCCACGTTGTCTCCCAGCGTTCCCATCCGTTCGTACAACTGCCTGGCGAGGTCGAACAATTCACGAGCGCTGTCAGTCAGGACGTCCTGCCGCCAAGTAAAGGCGACTGATTTGAGCACCGCCAGCAGGGTGCCGGGGGACGCAAGCACCACGTTCTTGGACATGGCGTGGTCGAGGAGCGAGGGGTCAGCGTCGAGAGCCGCCGCCAGAATGGACTCGGCAGGCAGGAAGCAGATGACCAATTCGGGGGAGTTTCCTTGAATGTCCCAGTACTTCTTGGACCCCAAGGCATCCACGTGTGCCTTCAGCGCCTTGGCGTGCGCAGCCAGCAGCCCCGCCGGCGTGGTCCCCGAGGCATGAGCGCCGCCGTCGACCGTTCCGTGGGACGGGACCGCAGCGTTCAGCAATTCCTGGGCCTGAAGGTACGACGCCAGAGGAACTTTGGCATCAACTACTAGCTGCTTGTCCCCAGGAAGCTGGACAACAAGATCGGGACGAAGAGCCGTGTCCCCGGACGTTGCATGAACCTGTTCGTTGAAGTCCACATGCCTGAGCATCCCGGCGGCTTCCACGACTCGGCGGAGCTGAATCTCGCCCCACTGTCCGCGGGCACTGTTGGACCGCAACGCCGCAGCGAGTGCGTGTGTGGATTGCAAGAGCTTCTCGTCGGAAAGCCTGGCGTCCTGGAGTTGCTGGGCAAGCTGGCCGTACTGCTCCACGCGGTCCCGTTCCAGCAGGGAAACCTGCTGCTGGACTGCGGACAGCTTTTCAGCGACAGGCGCGAGCGCCCGCAGGATGCTGCCGTCCTGGGCGCGGGAGTCGCTGAGTTCGCGGTTCTGCGTGCTGAGGAGGCGCCGCTCTGCATCTGCTGCCGCCAGCTGGGCGGTAACGTCGGCGAGCCGGCTCGAGACGCCGTCGAAATCCTCTTCCAAGGCGCGCGCCCGCCGGCTGTTCACAACAAAGCTTCCCCAGGCGCCGGCCGCGGCGCCAAGTATGAGCATCAACAACGCAAGAACCACTGCAAATCCATCCATGCCTTCACCATCGCACGGGGGTATGACAATCTTTGTCGGGACGCTCCCAAAGTGCCCCCAAACGCTTTCCACACTGCGTCAGCAGCGTGCGGGCGGCGGATGCGGGACCGGTAGAATGGATGCTCGTGGCTCTTACTATTGGCATCGTCGGACTGCCCAACGTCGGCAAATCAACACTCTTCAACGCACTGACCCGCAACCAGGTGCTCGCAGCGAATTATCCGTTCGCCACCATCGAGCCCAACGTCGGCGTGGTCAACCTGCCGGATCCGCGCCTCCAGAGGCTGGCGGAGATCTTCGGTTCGCAGCGGCAGCTGCCCGCTGTGGTGTCGTTTGTGGATATTGCGGGCATCGTCAAGGGCGCGTCGGAAGGTGAAGGCCTCGGCAACCAGTTCCTGGCCAATATCCGCGAGGCACAGGCGATCGCCCAAGTGGTCCGTGTCTTTGACGACCCGGATGTGGTCCACGTCGACGGCAAGGTAGACCCGAGCTCGGACATCGAGACCATCAACACTGAACTGATCCTGGCGGACCTGCAGACCATCGAAAAGGCCCTGCCCCGCATCGAAAAAGAAGTCAAGATCAAGAAGCGCGAGGCTGCCGAGCTGTCGGCCATCCAGGCTGCCAAGGTGGTCCTGGAGCGTGGCGACACCATCTTCTCCTCCATCGCCAAGGACAAACTGGACATGGAGCACTTGAAGGAGCTCAGCCTGCTCACGGCCAAGCCCTTCATCTACGTTTTCAACGCGGACGAAGGCATCCTGGGCAGCAAGGAGAAGCAGGACGAGCTGCGGGCAATGGTTGCCCCGGCAGATTGCGTCTTCCTGGATGCCAAGCTGGAGGCGGACCTCGTGGAGCTCGACGAGGAGGAAGCCCGGGAAATGCTGGAAATGAACGGCCAGGATGAATCGGGACTGGACCAGCTTGCCCGTGTTGGCTTCCATACCCTCGGCCTGCAAACCTACCTGACCGCCGGCCCCAAGGAAGCCCGCGCCTGGACCATCCGCCAGGGCGACACGGCACCGCAGGCAGCAGGCGTGATCCACTCCGATTTCCAACGCGGGTTCATTAAGGCCGAGGTGGTCTCCTTCGAGGACCTCGTTGCGGCTGGTTCCATGGCGGAGGCCAAGTCCCGCGGCAAAGTCCGGATTGAGGGCAAGGAGTACGTGATGGCCGACGGCGACGTGGTGGAGTTCCGCTTCAACGTATAGCCGCTGTCAGCTCGCGGCGCTGCCGGCTTGCTATCCGGCACAGCAGCGGCGTTGAATCGATGCGTGGAATGCGTGCAGGGGGAGTTCCGTGGCTGAGCCCATCCGTGGCGGCCGAGTGACCGTCCTGGAGGCCAACGCCTTCACGTCCTTCAACGCGGCTTCCGCGTCGGGCAACACCGACATCAACGCGAAGATCGCCCATGCCACGAGGTCCGGGTTCGGCTATGTCAGCCCGGACCGGGCGATCGTCCGCAATGAGCGATTTGGCACGTATCGAAAGCAGTCCGACGATCCGTTCACCGTTCAATACACGGTGAGTCCCGGCGTCGTATGGTCAGACGGCACGTCCATTGACGCCGTCGACCTCGTGCTGGCCTGGGCCGCAGGCTCAGGCTACTTTGACGACGACACGGCCGATGGCAGGGGCACACGGTATTTCGCTCCTGCCGGGGGAGTGCTGCGCCTTGCCCAGACCGGCTTTCCGGAGATTGGGGACGATGGCCGTTCAATCACTTTGACGTTTACCAAGCGCCCGACCGAATGGGAGCTGGCTCTTGTCGTCGACGTCCCCGCGCACGTGGTTGCAGAGAAGGTTGGTCTACCCGGCAAGGCATCCCTGATCTCGCTCTTCAGGCAGACTCCAAAGGGAAACCGCAGGGCGCCTCAAACATTTTCTTCGCCGCGGCTCCTGGCGGTCGCGCAAGTGTGGAACACAGGCTTCGACGCGACCACCCTCCCTACTGATCCCGTACTGACGCTGTCTTCCGGACCGTACCGCGTTCAATCCCTCGTGCCTGGCACGTCCATGACGTTGGTACGCAACTCCACCTACGCCTGGGGCCCCGACCCTGCGCCCGACGAGATTGTGGTGGGCTTCGTGCCTTCCACAGCGGCGCAAGTGGCCGGACTCATGGATGGGTCCGCGGACGTCATAGTGCCGCAGGCTGCAATGGACGGCATCACAGCGCTTGAGGAACTCGGTTCCTCCCCGCACGCGGTGCAGCGCTTCGAGCAGCCCGGCTACGAGCACTTGGACCTGAGTTTCAGGGGACCGTTCAAGGATCGTGCGGTAAGGGAGGCGTTTCTGCGGACCGTTCCCCGCTCGGAGATCGCCCGTGCCATCGTCGGCGCCCTGGACCCCGATGTAGCGCCGCTGGACTCCCATTTTTTCCTTCCCGGACATCCGGCCTACCAGAGGGTCGTCAAGGATAACGGCTCCGCAGACTATCGGGAGCCCGACGTCGACCGTGCCCGCCGTATGCTCGGAGACACCGCGCCTCGCGTGCGCATCCTGTACAACACCGACAACCCCAACAGGGTGGCCGCTTTCCGCCAGGTCAGGGCTGCGGCCGAAAAGGCGGGCTTCGTCGTCGTCGACGGCGGACGGGGCGGTTCAGCATGGACCCGCGCCTTGGCCGGAGGAGACTACGACGCCGCCATCTTCGCTTGGGCTGTTCCGGAACCTGCCGCTTCGGTCGCCGGACAGATTTTCGCGTCGGATGCCCCGAACAACTTCAATGGATTCTCCGATTCCGAAGCAGATTCGTTGATTGCAGACATTGCTGTCACGGCGGAAACCGAGAAGCGGGATCAATTGCTCGCACGGCTTGACCGCAAATTGTGGGATTCGGCGTATGGCCTTCCCTTGTATCGAACTATCGGCGTTGTCGCCCACAATGCTGAGCTTGCTGGCGTGGCACCTGCAGGCACCGTCCTGGGCATTTGGTCCAGCCTCTACGATTGGGGTTGGCTGGCTCCGCGGAGCGGCTAGCGGCCTGCTGGAGAAAACGCTCTCCGCCTTGGTCCTCAAGGTTGTCATCACTGTCAAGTCATCTTTTCTACCGCCGAGTAACCCGTCAGTCTACCAGCGGGTAACCCGTGCTTTGTAAATGCGGGCGATTTGCCATGCATAGTGGTTACGGTTTGGCAACATCGTCCATTATTTGGACTTAGTGTGGTTAGGCTAAAGGCATATGTAGGCCACGTCACAGTCCGTACACAGCACGATCCTGTACCGGGCCTAGGGGATTTCACGACTTTTCCCCAACTAACTCCAACAACTCAGAGGAGGCGGAATGCGTTTCAAGCGCACTTCCACAGTGTTGGGCATGGCGGCTGCTGCCGCCCTTGCCCTTAGCGGTTGCGGTGGCGGCGGCGGTACTACCGGCGGCGGCACTGCCAGCACTGATCCCAACAAGGTCATAACCGCGTATAGCAATGAGCCGCAGAACCCGCTCCTGCCCGCTAATACCAACGAAGTTTACGGCGGGCGCGTCGTCGAGTTGCTGTACGAAGGCCTTCGCGCCTACGACCCCAGCGGTAAGCCGATCAACGCCCTCGCTGAGTCGATCGATTCGAGCGATGCCCAGAACTGGACCATCAAGGTCAAGAAGGGCTCCAAGTTCACCAATGGCGAGGAAGTTACGGCCAAGACCTTCGTGGACTCCTGGAACTTCGCCGCGCTGAGTACCAACCTGCAGAACAACGGCTCATTCTTCGAATCCGTCGAGGGCTACGACGCGGTGAGCGCCGTAACCAAGAGCACCACACCGGATGGCAAGACCACCAGCACGCCGGCGCCGAAGGCCCAGACGATGTCCGGGCTGGTCCTGAAGGACGACTCCACCATCCAGGTGAAACTGGCCCAGCCTGAGGCTGACTGGTCCCTGCGTCTTGGCTACTCCGCCTTCTACCCGCTGCCCTCCGCTGCCCTGAAAGATCCCAAGGCGTTTGGCGAGAACCCGATCGGCAACGGACCCTACAAGATGGCGAAGACGGGAGCATGGGTCCATGACCAGTCCATCTCCCTTGTCCGGAATGACGACTACAACGGTCCGCGTAAGGCCAAGAACGGTGGCGTGACCTTCAAGTTCTACACCGACCCGGGCCCGGCCTATACAGATATGCAGGCTGACAACCTCGACGTCACCGACGTCCTGCCGTCCAATGCGTTGAAGACGTTCACCAGCGACTTCCAAGGCCGGAACCTCATCAAGCCTGTGGCATTGAACGCAACGCTGAACATTCCGCCGTACAACCCCAACTTCCAGGGTGAAGCAGGCAAGCTGCGCCGCCAGGCGCTGTCCTATGCGATCAACCGTGAAGAGATCTGCAAGGTGGTCTTCAACGGAACGCGTACGCCGGCCACCGAGTACACCTCCCCGGTGCTGGACGGCTACAGCGACAAGATCCCCGGCAACGAAGTCCTGAAGTTCGACGCCGCCAAGGCGAAGGATCTCTGGGCCCAGGCTGAGAAGATCAAGCCGTATGACGCCTCCAAACCTCTCCTGATCGCCTCCAACACTGATGGCGGCAACAAGGAATGGATTGACGCCGTAGCAAATGGCTTCAAGAACAACCTCGGCATCCAGGCTGAAATCCAGCCATTTGCCAAGTTTGCCGAAGTCCTGAACTTGCGCAAGTCCCAGAGCCTGCCCGGCCTGACCCGCGCCGGCTGGCAGGGCGACTACCCGTCGCTCTACAACTTCCTCGGTCCTGTATGGAAGACCGGAGCATCCTCGAACTACGAGAAGTTCTCGTACCCGGAGTTCGACAAGCTGCTTCAGGAAGGACTTGCCGCTAAGTCCACCGCGGATGCCAACGCCAAGTTCAACAAGGCACAGGAAGTCCTGTTCAAGGAACTTCCCGGCCTGCCCCTGTGGTACCAGACACGCCCGATTGTGTGGAGCAACAACGTTGTGTCAGCTGAAACAGGCTGGAACGGCGCCGTCCTCTACTACAACATCCAGGCAAAGTAGTCCACAGGATCTGAACTTGCCGTGAGGCAGTGGGGGTCCGGCCTCGTGCCGGGCCCCCATTCGCCTGCAGCGCGGCAGGAAGGCAACCATGAATCTCCCTCGCATCCCCGCCGGAAGGAGCGCCAAGTGACCCGCTATATCCTTCGGCGTCTCTTACAGGTGATCCCCGTTTTCCTGGGTACCACCCTTCTCGTCTACTACATGGTCTTCGCCTTGCCGGGCGACCCCATTGCCGCGCTGTTCGGTGACAAGCAGCCGCCGCAAAGCGTGATCGACGCATTGCGTGCCCAGTACCACCTCGATCAGCCCTTCTTGGTCCAGTACGGCATCTTCTTGAAAAACCTGTTCACCTTTGACCTTGGCGTGGATTACACACAACAACCCATCGCAGCCACGCTGGCCCGGATATTCCCCGTGACAGCTATGCTCGCCATCGAAGCGCTCATTATTCAGGCAGTGTTCGGCGTGGCCTTTGGGCTGTTCGCCGGCCTCCGCCGTGGCAAATTGTTCGACTCCACTGTACTGGTGGCCTCCCTGGTCGTGATCGCTGTCCCCACATTCGTGCTCGGCTTCGTCTTCCAGCTGATTTTCGGCGTCCAGCTTGGCTGGGCCAAGCCGACGGTTGGAGCCAATGCCAACTGGGAAACACTTATCCTGCCGGCTGTGGTGCTGGGACTTGTCTCCTTCGCCTACGTCCTGAGGCTGACGCGTACCTCGGTAATCGAAAACATGAACGCCGACTACGTGCGAACTGCCACAGCCAAGGGCCTGTCCCGCCCGCGCGTGGTGATGACCCACATCCTGCGGAACTCGATGATTCCCGTGGTGACCTACCTCGGCGCCAACCTGGGAAGCCTCATGGGCGGTGCCATCGTGACGGAAGGCATTTTCAACGTTCCCGGAGTGGGAAACAAGCTCTACCAAGCCGTGCTGAGGGGCGAAGGGCCCACGGTGGTCATCATCGTGAGCGTGCTGGTCTTGGTGTTTGTTGTGGCCAATCTCCTTGTAGACCTTTTGTACGCCTGGCTTGACCCGAGGATCCGCTATGAAAAGTAACCGCCAAATTGAGCATTTCGTCGCTCCCGTCGATGAAACGCCCTTGCTGCCGACGGACACCCTCAGGGTTGAAGCGGCGCCGCTGAGCCTCTGGGCCGATGCGTGGCGGAAGCTCCGCCGTCGTCCGCTGTTCATCATCTCGTCCGTGATGATCCTGCTGATCATCACTGTGGCCCTTTTCCCGGGCCTGTTCACCCAAACTCCGCCCAACCAGAACTGCCTGTTGGCGAACTCTGAGGCCGGGCCCACCGCAGGGCACCCCCTGGGTTTCACCTTCCAGGGCTGCGATGTCTATTCGCGCATCATCCATGGCACCCAGGCGTCCCTGAGCACCGGTGTCTTGTCAGTTTTGTGCGTCCTGGTCATCGGAGTCACCTTTGGCGCCCTCGCCGGCTACTACGGGGGTTGGATTGACGCAGTCCTGGCCCGCCTGGGTGACATCTTCTTTGCCCTACCCATCCTTCTGGGCGCACTGGTCATCACGCAGCTGCCGTTCTTCCGGGAAAACAAGAGTGTCTGGACCGTGGTGCTGGTCATCTCCATGCTGGCGTGGCCGCAGATGGCACGAATCACTCGAGGCGCAGTGATCGAGGTCAGGCACGCTGACTTCGTCACGGCGGCGCGGGCCCTGGGGGTTTCGAAGTTCGGAGCCCTGGCCCGCCACGTGCTGCCGAATGCCATCGCCCCGGTGATCGTGCTCGCAACGCTGGAGCTCGGGGTGTTCATCGTGTTGGAGGCAACGTTGTCGTTCCTCGGCGTCGGCATGCCTGAGTCGATCATGAGCTGGGGCCACGATATCTCCGCGGCCCAGACTTCCATTCGGACGAACCCGATGATCTTGATTTATCCGGCCATTGCCCTGTCCGTCACTGTGCTCAGCTTCATCATGCTGGGCGACGCCGTGCGCGACGCACTCGACCCGAAGAGCCGCCAGCGATGAAGGACTCGACTATGAAATCCACCCAGATCACCATCGAAGAGGCCAGTTCGCTGGCTGAGCGTCCGCTCTTGGAAATTAGGGACCTGGATGTCTCCTTCAAGACAGGCAGCGGAGAGTTCAACGCCGTCAGCGGCGCCCACCTCACCATCATGCAGGGCGAGACAGTTGCCATCGTGGGCGAGTCCGGTTCGGGAAAATCGACGACGGCGCTGGCCGCCATTGGTTTGCTGCCGCCCAATGGGCGAGTGTCCAGGGGGCAGATTCTGCTTGACGGCGAGGACATTGCCCACGTTCATGAAAGACGCATGATCGAACTGCGCGGCAACACCATCGGCATGGTGCCGCAGGATCCGATGTCCAACCTCAATCCGGTGTGGAAGATTGGCTATCAGGTCAAGGAAACGCTACGAGCCAACGGGAAACCCGACGGCCCTGCCGACGTCGCCAAGGCCCTGGCGGAGGCAGGCCTGCCCGATTCGGCCCGCCGGGCAAAGCAGTATCCCCATGAATTCTCGGGCGGTATGCGCCAGCGGGCGCTCATCGCTATCGGCCTCTCGTGCCAGCCGCGGCTGCTCATCGCCGATGAGCCGACGTCGGCCCTGGACGTCACTGTCCAGCGTCAGATTCTCGACCACCTCGAGACAATGACGTCGGAGTTGGGCACGTCGGTCCTTCTCATCACCCACGACCTTGGCCTGGCCGCGGAACGCGCAGACAGGGTGGTTGTGATGTACCGCGGAAACGTCGTTGAATCCGGTCCGTCACTTGAGTTGCTGCGCAATCCGCAGCACCCGTACACCAAGCGACTGGTAGCCTCTGCGCCCTCGCTCGCATCCCGGCGCATCCAGGTGGCCAAGGAACGTGGCATCGAGAGTGAGGAGCTTCTTGCGCCCAGCGAAGCGGTCGTGGAAAAGCACCTTCCCGCCGACGTGCTGCAGGTGGAAAACCTCACCAAGGTGTTCAAGCTGCGTTCCGGCCTGGGCAGGGGGACGGACTTCACCGCAGTGGACGACGTTTCGTTCAGCGTGCAGCGGGGAACGACGACGGCGATCGTGGGAGAGTCAGGTTCGGGCAAGTCCACAGTGGCCCAGATGGTGTTGAGCCTCCTCGCACCAACGTCAGGGAGGATTGTGTTCGACGGCGTTGACACCTCCACGTTGACCCCAAAGCAGCTCTTCGCCTTCCGGAGGCGTGTCCAACCGATCTTCCAGGACCCGTACGGCTCCCTCGATCCGATGTACAACATCTACCGGACCATCGAAGAGCCCTTGCGTACCCATAAGATCGGGGACAGGACCACGCGCGAGATCAAGGTCCGGGAATTGCTGGATCAGGTCGCTTTGCCGCAGTCCACGATGCAACGATACCCAAATGAGCTATCCGGTGGTCAGCGTCAGCGCGTAGCGGTCGCCCGCGCCCTCGCGCTTGATCCGGAAGTGATCATTTGCGACGAGGCCGTGTCTGCCCTTGACGTGCTGGTGCAGGCCCAAGTCCTCAACCTTCTGGCAGAGCTTCAATCCAACCTGGGACTGACGTACCTCTTCATCACCCATGACTTGGCCGTGGTGAGGCAAATTGCGGACCACGTTTGTGTGATGGAGAAGGGCAAGCTGGTGGAAACGGGCACCACTGACGACGTGTTCGAATCGCCGGAGATGGACTACACCAAGGCCCTGCTCAACGCGATCCCCGGCGGGAAGCTCATGCTGCCGCCCGAGGTCGCCTAGCGGGCCGCCCAGCGGTCGACGAGAGCGCCAAAAGAACAAAGAAGGAGCCGTTGCCTACTGCAATTCGCAGTACGGGCAACGGCTCTTCCGCACTTCCCCTTGGAGTTTGTGCACAACTCGTACTCTTTGGATTGGTCCAAAATGGAGTGATCTGTACACACAGCGGCGGTTATTGAGCCGCGGGCGTAACCAATCCCAACGTGTCCGAGACCCTGCCATTGGCGGGCTGCAGCGTGAATCCGGCGGCGGTGAGTTCTTTCGTGAGGACCACGGCCAGTTTGTTATGTCCTGTCTGCGTCATGTGCGTCCCGTCGACCAAATCCTGGACGGCGTTATATTTGCTCAGCCAGTCGCCCACGGAGATAAACGCTAGCCCCGCCCGTTCCGCAACGTGGCCCAGCAGCGTGTCCACTTGGGTGCGCCGGCCCCCGCCGTAGTTGGCACCGCGCGCCAGAGTTCCGATCATCGCGATTTTGGCGCCGGGGTAACGGGCCTTGATCGCGGTGATGAGCCGCTCGGCGTTGGCTACGATCTGTGCGTCGGTAGCGCCGTGGGCGGCGTCATTGCCGCCGCCCTGGATGACTATGAGGGGCGGAGCGCCATAGGGCAACAGCCAATCGCCGCGCTGAAGGGCGTCGATGTAGTTGCCGGTCTTGCCATTTGAGGCCACGAAGCCTGTTCCACCCATCCCGGCGAAGTACACCTCATATCCGCAGGCTTTAAGCGCCTGGCGCGGCCAAGAGTTGGATGGCTGCGATTGGGAGTCCCCAATCAGCACTGCCGTGTGGCGCACGTCGCCCACTATGACTTCGTCCCTGCCGGTGGCTGGGTTCCGGTAGACGGTGCCGACGGGAAGGTTGACCGGTGCCTGCTGCACTGCCTTTTTGGATTTGGAGGCCGCCGCTGCTTCTCCAGGTGCGGCGGCAGGCGCAGGCTGCCCAGCCGTCGTCGACGGCTGGGGGGAAGGTGCAGCCTGTCCGCAACCGACCGACAGAACGCCAACGGCGATCAACGGTGCGACCAGGCGGGACAGGGCCGAAGCTTTGCGCATCGAAGGTCTCCGAAAGGGCTCGTTTTTATCACAGCCATAATGAAGTACAAAGTCATGAAAAGCCAGCTTTCGGTCATATCGCGTAGAGCACATCCGAGAGGGCGCTCTTGCACGGGCCTAGGCCATTTAGGCCTCCGATGGCTAAGCCTTTAGACTAAATAAAGGTGCCCTGTGTCCCTGGGTCTCTTCCGTCGTCGATTCCGATGTGGAAATGCGGCGATCCATTAGCTGACTTCACCACTGAAACGAGTCATTACGCATGTCTGAAACTACCGCTACGGCAGGTACCGCAACGGCGTCGCGGAGCGATCTGCGCAACGTCGCAATCGTCGCGCACGTTGACCACGGCAAGACCACCCTGGTGGACGCCATGCTCAAGCAGACCAACTCCTTCGCCGCCCACGGCGAGGTTGAGGACCGCGTGATGGACTCCGGTGACTTGGAACGCGAAAAGGGCATCACCATCCTCGCCAAGAACACCACCGTCGCGTACGGTGGACCCGCAGCCAACGGCGAGACCATCACCATCAACGTCATCGACACCCCGGGTCACGCCGACTTCGGCGGCGAGGTGGAGCGCGGCCTGTCCATGGTGGATGGCGTCGTCCTCCTCGTGGACGCCTCCGAAGGTCCCCTTCCGCAGACCCGCTTTGTCCTCCGCAAGGCGCTGGCTTCCCACAAGCCGGTGATCCTTGTGGTCAACAAGACGGACCGTCCGGACGCCCGCATCGAAGACGTCGTCCACGAAACCATGGACCTCCTCCTCGGCCTGGCTTCAGACCTGGCCGACGAGGTGCCGGACCTGGACCTGGACAAGGTCCTTGACGTTCCCGTTGTCTATGCGGCCGCCCGCGTCGGTGCGTCGTCGCTCGAGCAGCCGGCCGACGGCGCGGTTCCGGGCAATGACAACCTCGAGCCCCTCTTCGAGACGATCATCAAGCACATTCCGGCTCCCACGTACAACCCTGAAGGCGTGCTCCAGGCCCACGTCACCAACTTGGACGCTTCGCCCTTCCTGGGCCGCCTGGCGCTCCTCCGCATCTACAACGGCACGCTGCGCAAGGGCCAGCAGGTTGCCTGGGCCCGGCAGAACGGTGAACTGAAGACCGTCAAAATCACCGAACTCCTGGCCACCAAGGCACTGGAGCGGGTCCCGGCCGAATCAGCCGGACCCGGTGAGATTGTCGCCGTCGCCGGCATCGAGGAAATCACCATCGGCGAAACGCTGACGGACCTCGAGAACCCGCAGCCGCTGCCGCTTATCACTGTGGATGACCCCGCCATTTCCATGACCATCGGAATCAATACCTCCCCGCTGGCCGGCAAGGTCAAGGGTGCAAAGGTCACGGCCCGCCAGGTCAAGGACCGCCTGGACAAGGAATTGATCGGTAACGTCTCCATCCGCGTCCTGCCCACCGAGCGTCCTGACGCCTGGGAAGTCCAGGGCCGTGGCGAGCTCGCGCTGGCCATCCTCGTTGAGCAGATGCGTCGTGAAGGCTTCGAGCTGACGGTTGGCAAGCCGCAGGTTGTCACGAAGACCATAGACGGCAAGCTGAACGAGCCGATGGAACACATGACCATCGACGTGCCTGAGGAGTTCCTCGGTGCAGTCACCCAGCTGATGGCCGCTCGCAAGGGCCGCATGACCAACATGTCCAACCACGGCACCGGCTGGGTCCGTATGGAGTTCAAGGTTCCTGCCCGCGGCCTCATCGGCTTCCGTACCAAGTTCCTCACCGAGACCCGCGGTGCCGGAATCGCGTCGTCGATCTCCGAAGGCTACGAGCCGTGGGCCGGCGACATCGAATACCGCACCAACGGATCCCTGGTGGCCGACCGTGCAGGCGTAGCTACGCCGTTCGCCATGATCAACCTTCAGGAACGCGGCTCATTCTTTGTGCAGCCCACGGCAGAGGTATACGAAGGCATGATCGTGGGTGAGAACTCGCGTGCTGACGACATGGACGTGAACATCACCAAGGAGAAGAAGCTCACCAACATGCGCTCCTCCACCGCGGACAGCTTTGAGGGCCTCACGCCGCCCAAGACGCTGACGCTGGAAGAGTCCCTCGAGTTCGCCCGTGAGGACGAGTGCGTGGAGATCACTCCGGAGGACATCCGCATCCGCAAGGTCATCCTGGACGCCAACGAGCGCGTCAAGGCTGCCCGGGCACGCGCCCGCGCGTAGCAGCGCCCGGTGCCGAGCAAAGTGTCAAGGAGAAGTGCCGCCGGAACCGCAAGCCTGCTTGCCGTTCCGGTGGCACTTTTCGCCGCTATCGCCGGCACGGCGCTGCACCGGCAGTCGGTGGAAGCCAGCGGTACGTCCCTCGCTTGGGGGCTCGCCGCAGCGCTGGTGCTGCTCGGCTCGTTCCAGCTTTGCCTTGGCGCCTGGTCCAGATCAGTCATCCCGACGGCGGTGGCCGGCGTCGTGTGCTATGCCGCCGTCGGCTATCTGGCGACTGCGAGTCCGGGAAAACAACTGGTGATTGGGGACGTTTCAGGAAACGTCTGGCTTTTCGGGATCCCTGCGCTGACGCTTGTGATGCTGTGGTGGTGCCGCAGGTTTAGTATCAGCCCCCGAGGCACGGAACGCCCGGTGCCCCAAGCAACAACGCGCTAGGTGCTACGGCGGGCCGTCCGCCGCGGCGGGGGTGGCGGGACCTCCTTGGCGGCCACCACGAGCTCCAGGGGAATTTCGACGTCGGACAGCCGCGTGCGGACAACGCAGCTTTCCTCGGAGACTTGGGACAGGTAGCCCAAGGCGTCAGTCAAGCCGCCTTCGATTCTGTAACGGACCACAACCCGCGTTCCTTGTGGCGTATTAAGCAGGAATTCGCGGGGCGGCAAGATCATCAGTTCATAGTAAGTCGTCTGGCTAGGTTGGCGGGAACCGCCTGTTGGATAATAGGCTCAGAATTTAGCAGTCCGGCGGGACGCCTGGATCGATGAATGGAAATCGACCGGCGCTGGGCCGGAACCCAAACTGGAGAGGCAATAGGGACGTGACGTACGTAATCGCGCAGCCGTGTGTGGATGTCAAGGACAAGGCATGCATTGAAGAATGCCCGGTCGACTGCATCTACGAAGGTGAGCGGTCCCTCTACATCCACCCCGACGAGTGTGTTGACTGCGGTGCCTGCGAGCCCGTGTGCCCCGTCGAGGCTATCTACTACGAAGACGACACCCCGGAGGAGTGGGCGGACTACTACAAGGCCAACGTAGAGTTCTTCGACGACCTCGGCTCCCCGGGTGGCGCCGCCAAGATCGGCAACACGCACAAGGACCACCCCTTCATCGCTGCCCTGCCCCCGCAGAACCAAGACCACTGAGGACGGCTCCTTCCTTGATTTCCGCGGCACCGGCGTTTGGCCTGAACCTGCCTGACTACCCGTGGGAAGCGATGGCGCCATATGTCGCCAAGGCTGCCCAGTATTCCGGAGGAGCGGTAAACCTCTCCATCGGGACGCCCGTTGATCCGACCCCTGAGCTCGTGCGCCAGGCGCTGGCTTCCGCGTCGGACGCCCACGGCTATCCAACCGTGCACGGGACGCAGGCGCTCCGCCAGGCCGTGGTGGATTGGTTCGCCAGTCGCCGCGGAGTGCCCGGCTTGGATCCCAGGGACGTCATGCCCACCATCGGCTCCAAGGAACTCGTGGCCTGGCTGCCGTTCCTTCTGGGTCTCAGGCCCGGTGACGTCGTGGTTCGACCGCGTGTGGCCTACCCCACCTATGACATCGGCGCGACGCTGGCCGGCGCCACCGCCGTCGCGGCAGAAGACCTCGACGAGCTTGATGCCGCCACCCGCGCCCGCGTTCGACTGGTCTGGATCAACTCGCCGGGAAACCCCACCGGAGGCGTGCGGGATATCGAGTCCCTGCAGGCCATCGTGCGGCAGGCCCGCGAAGTGGGCGCCGTGGTGGCGTCCGATGAATGTTACGCGGAACTGGGTTGGGGGGAGTGGGACGCCCAGCGAGGTGGTGAAGCCGTGCCCAGCATCCTCGATCCCCGCGTAAGCAATGGCTCCACCGATGGACTGCTCAGCGTCTACTCGCTGAGCAAGCAGTCAAACCTGGCTGGCTACCGTGCGGCCTTTGTGGCCGGTGACTCGGCAATTGTCGAAAACCTGGTCAACAGCCGCAAGCACGCGGGAATGATTGTGCCGTTCCCCATTCAGGAAGCCATGCGCGTTGCCCTAGGGGACGCCGGCCACGTGCTGGCCCAGAAGGACCTGTACCGCTCCCGCCGGGAACGCCTGGTTCCTGCGCTGGAAGCTTTTGGCTTGGAGATCCACGAATCCAAGGCCGGACTCTACCTGTGGTCCACGGCCGGTGAAGGTACCTGGGACACCGTGGGCAGGATGGCTGACCTTGGCATCGTCGTTGGCCCCGGAGTGTTCTACGGGGACGCCGGCAACGGCTTCATCCGAGTTGCGCTGACGGGCAGTGACGAGCGTATTGATGCCGCAGTGGAGCGCTTGGCCGGCGCCTGACAAGCTCAGAGCTTCGCCTCATAACAATGGTGTGACTTGTACCACAATGCCCGGAAATCTGCCGGTAACCAAGGACTGCGGATTAGTTTCGGGAAGGATGCTGGCGGTAACTTTGAACTGACAATCAATGGTGGCTTTCAACAAGAAGGTAGCCGGCGTGTTGGAAGCCTGTCCCGGCAGGCTCCTGCGCGGCGTCACCAGATGAGGGTTGGATCAAGCTTTCTACAGAGGCCCAGAAGCCTCATGAAGGGGACTCCATGACTGAGACCACCAGCGCAACCCTGCGCCATGCCGGCGGGGAACTCGAACTCCCCCGGATCAAGGTTGTAGAAGGAAACGAAGGCTACGACGTTTCCAAGCTGCTGAAGCAGACGGGCGCCGTTGCCTATGACCCCGGCTTCATGAACACCGCAGCCACCACGTCGGCCATCACGTATATCGACGGTGACGCGGGGATCCTGCGCTACCGCGGATACCCGATCGAGCAGCTGGCCGAACACTCAAGCTTCCTGGAAGTGTCCTACCTGCTGATCTACGGCAACCTTCCCAGCCCGGCGGAGCTGGAGTCTTTTGACCAGCGCATCCGCCGCCACACCCTGCTCCACGAGGAGCTGAAGGGCTTCTTCGGCGGGTTCCCGCGCGACGCCCACCCGATGCCCGTCTTGTCGTCGGCTGTCTCCGCTCTGTCCACCTTCTACCAGGACTCGCTGGACCCGTTCAACGACGAGCACGTTGAGGTCTCCACCATCCGCCTGATGGCCAAGCTGCCCGTCATCGCGGCCTATGCCCACAAGAAGTCCATCGGTCAGCCCATGCTGTACCCGGACAACTCCATGAACCTCGTGGAGAACTTCCTTCGCCTGAGCTTTGGCCTTCCGGCCGAGCAGTACGAACTGGACCCCGTAGTGGTCAAGGCCCTGGACCTGCTGCTCATCCTGCACGCCGACCACGAGCAGAACTGCTCCACCTCCACGGTCCGCCTGGTAGGTTCCTCCAACGCCAACCTGTTCGCCTCCGTTTCCGCAGGCATCAACGCCCTGTTCGGTCCTGCCCACGGCGGCGCCAACGAGGCCGTCCTCAAGATGCTGCGCCAGATCCAGAGCGATGGCATCAAGCCCGAAGCGTACATGGAGAAGGTCAAGAACAAGGAAGCCGGTGTCCGTCTTATGGGCTTCGGACACCGCGTGTACAAGAACTACGACCCCCGCGCAAAGATCATCAAGGCCACGGCCCACGAGGTCCTCAGCAAGCTCGGCGGCAACGACGAGTTGCTGGAGATCGCCATGCGCCTGGAAGAGAAGGCCCTCGCGGACGACTACTTCATCCAGCGCAAGCTCTACCCGAACGTCGACTTCTACACCGGCCTGATCTACAAGGCCATGGGCTTCCCGGAGAAGATGTTCACGGTGCTGTTCGCGATTGGCCGCCTGCCCGGCTGGATTGCCCAGTGGCGCGAAATGATCAAGGACCCGCAGACCAAGATCGGCCGCCCGCGCCAGCTCTACACGGGCGAACCGGAGCGCAGCTACCCGGTCCAGTAGTCCCGCGGACCCAAGTCCACAAAAGTACGACGACGGCCGGTGCCTTTCACGCGAAAGGCGCCGGCCGTCGTCGTACTTTTGGTACCGGAAACACGCGCCCCGCCGCCACGCACGGACCGTTAACCTTGGCGTTCTTCGGGAATAGACTGTGACGGTACGGTAAACCTGCCAAGGGAGGCAATCGGATGCACGACACGGGCGGCCCGGGCTGGCGGATCACCATGGACACTTCCGGGCCGATGCTCATTGCGCTGTACCTGCGCGATGTAGCGGGACTCGCCGGGGCAGGGAAACCTTCCGTCTCACATGCCTCTCCCAAGATCAGGCAGGCTGACCATAGCCATTTGACCGCCGACGTGGGCGGCGTCGCCGCGCTCCGGACGGAGTGGGAAGCGTGGTGGGAGCAATTGGTCAAGGCCTACCCTGAGACCACTCCGGAACTGAGCCCACCTTCGTTCAGTGCGTTCATCAACTCCCCGGCTCTCCGGAAAGTACTTCAGGCGCATTTTGGCGCTGCCCTGACTTGGGCCCGCGAGCGTCGGGCTGAATACGCCCAGATCGAGGCCGAGCGTGAGGCCAGTGGTTCGACGCTGCTCGTCGGGGACCTTGTGGAGGACAGGCTCCTGGAAGTGGGACGCAGCTCGCGGGACTTCAACCTCCGCATTATTGAGCTGCCGCTCAACGAACAGCGGGCCTGGTACCTGGAACCGGACAAGATGATCATGAGCCACCGCCTGCTATCCCAGCCCGAGGTCTTCCGCAGCTACGTTCAACCCGTTGTGGAGCTCCTCGTCTGACTCAGGCCGCAGATTCAGGCAGTGATAGGCGCAGACACAGTGATGACCACGGAACCGGGTGGCTGGGCTGAGGTTTGCCAGCCGTCGCGTTCCTGCCTGCTCCATCGTTTGCCATCAACATCTACCTGGGTCACCGACAGTTCCTTTGCGTTGGCCACTGCCCATTGAGCCAGGGCCCACGCCTGCACACCGCTGGCCGCGATAGTCACTGTCCTGCCTCCCGTCGCCGTGGGCAGCGCACCGAATTCCGCCGCCAACTTGTCGGCGACAACATCCGGATCACCCACTGTGGTGGCAGTTTTCAGGACACAGTCGAGGCCTTCCGCGGAGTGTCCCGTAAGGGCTGAGGCGTAGGCGCGCCCCATGGCTTCATGCTGGGCGTAGGCACGCGGGAACGCCGACTTTTGCACGAGCTGCGCAGCCTGCGTGATCTCCATGGTTTCGTAACCCGGGACCTTCACCAGTCCGTCGTAGAACGCGTTGCTAGCGTACTCCGGGTCCATGATCTGGGCTTCCGTGCCCCAGCCTTGGGACGGGCGTTGCTGGAACAGCCCCCTGGAGTCCGGCCCTGCCTGGTCACCGTGATCGATGTTTCGCAGCTTTGATTCCTGCATGGCAGTGGCCAAGGCGATGGTGGCCGCCCGGGGCGGCAGGCCACGCCGGACGGAGACAGCGGTGATCAGGGCGGCGTTGCCCGCCTGGTCAATGTCCAGTTCGTAGCGGTCGGAGCCGACGACGGCGGTGCAGCGCTCGGTGACCAACGTCTCCGAGCGCTGCAACACATCCGCGACACCGTAAACCGCCCCGGCCACGAGTGCCAGAGCCGCCAGCAGGACAGCGGACCTGAGCAACCGGCGGCGCCGGGAAATGCGGCGCATAACGGGCTTAGTTGGCGTGCAGGGCTTCGTTAAGCTCCACGGTCTGGCCCTTGCGCGGGAGCACTTCTACTTCACCGGTCGTGGAGTTCCGGCGGAACAGCAGGTTGGGAACGCCGGAAAGTTCCACGGCCTTGATGATCTTGCTGGTGTCCTCACCGTTCTCGTCCTTCGGGCCGCTGACCCTCACGCGCGTGCCAGCGGTGACGTAGAGGCCGGCCTCCACTACGGAATCGTCGCCGATGCTGATGCCTACTCCGGAGTTGGCGCCGAGGAGTACACGCTCGCCCAGGGAGATGCGCTCTTTGCCGCCGCCGGACAGGGTACCCATGATCGAGGCGCCGCCGCCGACATCGGTGCCATCCCCGGCCACGACGCCGGCAGAGATACGTCCTTCCACCATGGAGGCGCCCAGTGTGCCGGCGTTGAAGTTAACGAAGCCTTCATGCATAACGGTGGTGCCTTCGGCCAGGTGGGCACCGAGGCGGACGCGGTCTGCGTCGGCGATGCGCACGCCGGAGGGGATCACGTAGTCCACCATGCGCGGGAACTTGTCCACACCGTAAACCACCACTGGACCGCGCTTGCGGAGCTTGGCACGGGTCAGCTCGAAACCTTCCGGGGCAGCCGGGCCGTAGTTGGTCCACACAACGTTGGGAAGCTTGCCGAAGATGCCAACCAAGTTGATGCTGTTGGGCTTCACCAGGCGGTGGGAGAGCAAGTGCAGCCGAAGGTAGGCGTCGGCTGTGTCCACCGGGGCTTCATCCAGGTCGATCTGGACGAACACTACTTTTTGCTGGGTGCGGCGGGCTTCGTCGGTGCCGCTTTCTGCCAGTGCCGTCAGCTCGGGGTCGGCGTTTTCAACGTCGCGAAGGGCCTCTGCAACGGTTCCAAGGGCCGGTGCCGGGTACCAGACGTCCAGGACAGTGGCCTCGCCGGAGGCAGAGGTTGCGATGGTGGCCAGGCCGAAGCCATGGGCGGTACGGGTATTTTCGGGCACGGCAGAGGTGGTGGAAGCGGCGGTTTCAGTCATGATCCAAGTCTATCGAGAGGGATTCTCATGCCTGAAAACCGCATCCACAGCGCAGGGTTGTATTTCGTGCGCGGGTAAAGTGGTGGGGTGACCGTGGAACCAACGCCCTTTATCGACCTGCGCCAGGATGTGGCGCTCCTGACCGCCGCTCTGATCGACATCAACAGCGTCTCCGGAAGCGAGCGAGTGCTTGCTGACGCGATTGAATTGGCACTCCGGGGTGTTCCCGGCCTCAAGATCGTCCGTGACGGGGACGCGATTATTGCCCGGACCGAACTGGGCCGCCCAGAGCGCGTGATCCTGGCCGGCCATCTGGACACTGTGCCGCTGCCCGCCGTCGACGGTTCCCTCGGTACGGTTCCGTCCACCTGGACCTCCGGCGTCCCAGGCGAGGGCCTCCTTTACGGCCGCGGCGCGACCGACATGAAAAGCGGCGTGGCCGTGCAGTTGGCCCTGGCCGGAACACTGTTCGACGACGGCGCGGAGCCGGCCAAGGACGTCACCTTTGTTTTCTATGACCATGAGGAAGTGGAGGCAGCCAAGAGCGGCCTCGGTAGGCTGGTCCGGAACCACGGAGTCCTGTTGAACGGTGACTTCGCCATCCTGCTGGAGCCCACCGATGGCACTGTGGAGGGCGGCTGCAACGGCACTATGCGGTTCGAGGCCAGCACCGTAGGTGAGGCCGCCCACTCTGCCCGGGCCTGGATGGGCAGCAACGCCATCCACGCAGCGGCGCCCATCCTGACCAGGCTAGCTGCGTACGAACCCCGGACTATCGCCGTCGATGGCCTGGACTACCGGGAAAGCCTCAACGCTGTCCGCATCCACGGCGGAACGGCAGGCAACGTCATTCCGGACCGCTGCGTTGTCGAGATCAATTACAGGTTCGCCCCGGACAAGACGATCGAACAGGCCGAAGCCCACGTCCGTGAACTGCTGAACGGTTTTGATGTTGTCCGGACTGATGCCGCCGCCGGCGCACGCCCTGGACTCAACCATCCAGCGGCTGCCTCGTTTGTGGCCGCCGTCGGTGCGGACCCCAAGCCGAAGTACGGCTGGACGGACGTGGCACGCTTCAGCGAGCTTGGCATCCCTGCCGTGAACTTCGGCCCGGGGGATGCGCTGCTGGCCCACAAGGACAACGAGCATGTCCATGCCGATGCGATCCGCAAGTGCCTGCGGGCCCTGAGGACGTGGCTGGCAGCCTAAGCGCAGACAAACAAGAAAGGTCCCGCTGGCGGGACCTTTCTTGTTTGCGGACATCCGCTACTTGGCTGTTGGCACAGCCCCGGCAGCAGTTGCGTGTTCCACGCCGCCAGCTGCCTTCTTGGAGCCGCGGCGCTCAATCGCGATAGCCAGGCGCGACACCGCGATGTTGATCAGGATGTAAATCGCGGCGCCCATAAAGAATGCCGGGAACAGGAAGTTCGGCCCCAGGAAGTCGGCCATGATCTGGATCTTCCGAAGGAGTTCCTCATACCCGACGATGAAGCCGAGCGAGGTGTCCTTCAGGAGTACCACCAGCTGTGCCACCAGCGACGGCAGCATGCGCCGGATGGCTTGGGGCAGCTCAATGATCATGCGCGACTGGAAGCTCTGCAAGCCGATGGCCAGGCCCGCTTCGCGCTGGCCCTTGGGCAGGGACTGGATACCGGCGCGCAGGATCTCGGCGAAAATCGCGGAGTTGTAGAGGACCAAACCCGCAACAACAGCGACGAACTGGCTGGTTGCGAAGACCAGCAGCACGAAGAACATCATGAGCACCACGGGCATTCCCCGGAGGAACTCGAGGACCACCTGGGTAGGCACCCGGATCCACGGCACCAGCGAGATGCGCAGGAGGCACAGGGCCACGCCCAGCGGGAAGGCGATTACGGCGGAGACCGCTGCGGCGGCCAGCGTCGCACCCAGACCTTGAAGGATCAGGTTCCAGACGTCGGGCGCCTCAGTTCCGTAGAAGATCTCCCAGCGGTTGGCGTCGAAGATACCTTGTTGAGCCAACGTAAACACTGCGATAGCCAGGACACCCAGGATCACCAGCGTGCCTGCCACTGAACCGAAGAACGAATAGAGCCGGGCCTTAGGGCCGGGAACGTCGTAAAGGACGGAGCTCATCGCGCGATCGCCACCTTTCGTTCAACGAAGTGGGCGAGGATACCCAACGGAACCGTGATCAGGAGATAGAAGAACGCGACGCCGACCAGAACCCATAGGACTTTGTCGCCATACTCGTTGGCCAGCTGCTTGCCGTAGCCAAACAGCTCCAGCACGAAGAACGCACCGGCAACGGAGGAGTTCTTCACGAGCGCGATGATGATGTTGATCATGGGCGGGACCACAGTACGCAGGGCCTGCGGGAGGATGATGAGGCCGAGTACCTGGGTGAAGGTCAGCCCGATGCTGCGTGCTGCCTCGGCTTGACCGACCGGCACGCTGTTCACGCCGGAACGGACTGCTTCGGCCACAAACGCCGAGGTGTAGCCGCTCAGGGCAATAATGGCGGCTACCTCGAACTGGTCGAACTTGATGCCGAGGCGGGGGAGGACGATGGCTGCGAAGAAGAAGATGATGGTGAGTGGCGTGTTCCTTGCGACTTCAACAAAGAACATGCTGAAGCCGCGGAGTGCGGCCACTGGGGAAACCCGCATGGCGGCAAGCAGGGTGCCGATCACGAGGGCGATGATGCCGGAGACAGCGGCAAGGAACAGGGTCCTTAGGAACCCGTCCCAGTATTGGGGAAGACTGGCAAAGATGGCGTCCATGGTTTCCTTTGGCTGTGGACGGTCAAGAAAAGGCCCGGTGAAGCAATTTGCCGGCGTCCGCGAAGCTGCGGACCGCCGGCAAAAGCTGCGGGATGCCTAGTAGCGGTCGATCTTCGGCAGGCTTGGAACGGTCTTGATGACCTTCCCCGCCGTGCTCTCCCAGGCCTTCTTGTAGGTGTCGTCCTTTGCGAATGCTTCCAGCTGGTCGTTGATCCAGCTGCGGAAGGCGGTGTCGCCCTTCTTCAGGCCGATGCCGTACGGTTCCTTGGTGAACGTCTGGTCCGATGCCAGCTTGAAGGCGTCGGGCTCCTTGTCCACGTAACCTGCCAGGATCACGTTGTCCGTGGTCACGGCAACTACCTGCTTGTTGCGGAGCGGTTCGAGGCAAGCGGTGTACGTTGCGGCAGGTACCAGCTCGGCACCGTACTTCTCAACGATGGTCTTGGCAGGGGTTGAACCCGTGACGGAGCAGACCTTCTTGCCCTTGACGTCTTCCGGCTTGGTGATGGAGGAGTCGCTCTTGTTCACCAGCAGGGCCTGACCGGCCTCGTAGTACGGGCCTGCGAAGTCGACCTTCTGCTTGCGGGCGTCGTTGATGGTGTACGTAGCGATGACCAGGTCCACACGGCCTTGCTCGATGAAGGACTCGCGGTTGGCGGAGACCGTCTCAACCCATTCGATCTTGTCAGCTGCAATGCCCAGCTTGGCGGCAATTGCCTTGCCGATCTCGACGTCGAAACCAACCGGCTTGCCGTCCAGGCCCTTCTGGCCGAACAGCGGCTGGTCAAACTTTGTGCCGATCTTGATGGTGCCGGCGTTGGCCAACTTCTCCATGGACGATCCTGCGGCGAAGCTCGGCTTCTGGACCGGGGAGGGGTTGCTTCCGCTGGAACCGCCACAAGCGCTCAGGGTCAGGGCGAGTGCGGCAGCGGCTGCTACCAGGAGAGATTTCCTCCGGGTGATGGGAGCCTTCATGACATTCCTTTCATTGACGGCCGCTCTTCATCGGCCTGGGTACGCGAATACGGAAAGTGCTAGTGGGTCAGGAGCTTTGAGAGGAAGTCCTTGGCACGGTTGCTTTGGGGATTCGTGAAGAAGGATTCAGGATCGGTGTCCTCGACGATCTGTCCGTCTGCCATAAAGACCACCCGGTCTGCGGCCTTGCGCGCAAAGCCCATTTCGTGCGTGACCACAATCATGGTCATGCCCTCTTTGGCCAGCTGGATCATCACGTCCAGGACCTCGTTGATCATTTCCGGGTCGAGGGCGGACGTGGGCTCGTCAAACAGCATGACCTTGGGCTTCATGGCAAGAGCCCGTGCGATCGCCACGCGCTGTTGCTGCCCGCCGGAAAGCTGAGCGGGCAGCTTGGGGGCCTGCTGGCCAACACCCACGCGCTCCAGAAGGGCCATGGCATCCTTCTCAGCCTTGGCCTTGTCCACTCTCTTCACCTTCATGGGTCCGAGGGTGACGTTCTCCAGGATCGTCTTGTGCGCGAAGAGATTGAACGACTGGAAAACCATTCCTACGTCAGCGCGCAAGTGGGCAAGATCCTTGCCCTCTTCGGGAAGCTTCTTGCCATCAATGGCGATGTCGCCGTTGTCGATGGTTTCCAGGCGGTTGATGGCGCGGCAGAGCGTGGACTTACCCGAGCCCGACGGTCCGATGACCACCACCACTTCACCTTTTTGGACCTGGAGGTTGATGTCCTTCAGAACATGCAACTGGCCGTAATGCTTGTTGACGCCATTCAGGGAGACCAGCGGATTGCCGGACACTTGAGTAGTCATACGAAGAATCTAGCGAACTATTCAGTAAATATGACCGGAGTCACCGCAAGTTCAGCCAGATCGTGACTCAAGAGATACCTGCTGGGCGGCCGGACCACGCCACCGTTATCCCGGGCACTGTGAACAGGCGGGAATGGTGGCACATCCGCGCTAGCCTTGGTCAATGAGTACCGACGGACAACCCCTACCTTCCCCGGACGCCAATGCTGTATCCGGCCCGGTGCAGTCTTCCCTTGCTTCTGCCGTGCACAGCGAAGTGCCGGCCAGGCACAAGGGGCCGTTGGAGCTGCGCCGCAAACAGGCGGCTGTGGCCATGTCAGACCAGCGCCTGCTGGACACCAGGGGACCGGATCAGTTCATCCACACGGATCCGTGGAGGGTCCTCCGCATCCAAAGCGAATTTGTGGAAGGTTTCGGTGCGCTGGCGGAACTGGGCCCCGCAGTTAGCGTGTTCGGTTCAGCGAGGACCAAACCCGGCAGCGATTACTACGAGATGGGCGTCGCAGTAGGGCGGAAGCTTGCCGAATCCGGAGTGGCAGTCATTACCGGCGGCGGTCCTGGCTCCATGGAGGCAGCCAACCGTGGCGCCGTCCAGGGCAACGGCGTCTCGGTAGGGCTGGGCATTGAACTGCCGTTCGAACAGGGCCTTAACGAGTGGGTGGACCTGGGTATCAACTTTCGGTACTTCTTTGCAAGAAAGACGATGTTCGTAAAGTACGCCCAAGGCTTCGTTGTCCTTCCCGGCGGCCTGGGTACCCTGGACGAACTGTTCGAAGCCATGGTCTTGGTACAGACGCGCAAGGTGACGTCATTCCCCATTGTCCTGCTCGGAGTGAAGTTCTGGAGCCCGATGATCGACTGGATCAAGAGCACGTTGGTCGCGGAAGGCATGGTTTCGGAAAAGGACCTGGATCTGATCCAGCTCGTCGACGACCCGGAGGACGCAGTTCACCGTGTGCTGCACGGTGTGCCGCTTCCGGCACGGACCAACGGGGACCAGCGTCCGGAGTAGGGCCGCTGCCTGACGGTCGGGGCGAAAATGCCGTTCCGGCGGACCGGGACCCCCTTTCTCAGCCTCGCCGCATGAATCTGGCACGATGGTTGGTGTGAGTTTCTTCCTGGTTTTCTTAGCCATCGCGCTGATTGGCGGCGCCCTGTTCCTTGGGACGACCATGTCCGGCCGGGAACGCAGCGCGGGCGACGGGCTGGGTGAGCCGGTAGCGAACCTGCCACCGGTTCTGCTGCCGGAGCATGCGACTGCAGCGGACATCGACAGGATCAAGTTCTCCCTGGGGCTGCGGGGATACCGTATGGACCAGGTGGACCAGGTCCTGGACGAATTGCGGAACCAGCTGGAACAGCGCGACCAGGAAATCAGGCAGCTCAGGCACGCTTTGGCAGGTGACGGTCATTCGGTGGATGGGGGCTCGGCAGAAAGCGGAGACATAGAAGGCCGTTCGACCGAAAAGGGGACAGCTGACCAAGGTACGGGGCAATGACAACCCCGACGGCGGTGGGCGGCAGAGGCCGATGGGCCGCTGCTGCGAGGACGCGGTCGCAGGCGGCGCTGCGTGCCGCGGCGCGTTGGCCGTGGTGGGTGCAGACCCTCCTCCTCTACATAGCGGCCAGGGCTCTCAGCGCCGCCATCTTCGTTGCGGCGGCCCGGCAACAGGGACCGAATCCGTGGTTCGCCCCGCACCCTGATTATTGGAACTTCATCTCGATCTGGGACGGCCGGTGGTACCAGGAGGCCGCGGATAACGGCTACCCCTCCAATCTCCCGCTGGGGCCAGATGGCGAGGTCCAGGAAAACGCGTGGGCGTTCTACCCCATCTTCCCGATGCTGGGCCGCGTGCTGTCCGCTGTCACGGGCATGGGGACACTTCCGGCGCTGACGCTGATCGCGATGGTTGCCGGTGCTGCCGCTGCCTTGGTTGCCTACCAGTTGTTCCGCGAATTCGCTGGCGTCCGGACTGCCGTGTGGGGCGTACTTTTTGTCTCGACATTCCCGGTGTCTCCGGTCCTGCAGGTTCCTTATGCCGAATCGCTCAACCTCCTCCTGCTGGCGGGCTCCCTGCTCCTCGTGGTGCGCCGACACTGCCTGACGGCCCTGCCGGTTGTAGTCCTTATGTGCCTTTCCCGGCCCACGGGGGTGCCGTTTGCGGCCATGGTCGGGCTGCTCTTCGTGGCAAAGGCCTGGCAGCACTTCCGATCACCGCGGGACCAGCGGGACAGCGTGACTTCGTTGTGGCCGCTGGCCGTGCTGGTTGTTGTCAGTGCTGCCGCCGCGCTGGCCTGGCCGGGGATCGCCTGGGCTGTCACCGGCGAAGTTGATGCCTACACCCGCACTGAGACCGTGTGGCGCGGACACGACCTTGTTCCGTTCAAACCCTGGTTCGACACCGGGGTGATGCTCTTCGGGCCTGTGTTGGGGGTAGCGGCACCAGTCGTCTTCGCAGCCGCGTTTGCCGGTCTCCTGATGTCCCCGCCCGTGCGAAAGCTTGGGCCCGAGCTGCGGCTTTGGTGCGCCTGCTACATGGGCTACCTGTTGGTTTTCCTGCATCCGCAGACCAGTACTTTCCGCATGCTGTTGCCGCTGTTCCCGCTGGCGTTGGCCACCGCATTTGTTTCCCGTTCCAAGGCCTACCGCGGAGCCGTACTGGTTATGTTCATCCTCCTGCAGGTGGTGTGGGTGGTCTGGCTCTGGGCCTGGGCGCAACTGCCGGGCGGCGGCGACTATCCACCGTGACCTGCGGCGATTTCCGCTACAAACGCCAACTGCTCCCAGCACGCAGCCGCCTTCGGAGAAAGTCCAGCGATTAGCTACGGGCGGGTAAGTACGGGATAATGGATACCAAGCAAGGACAATGGCACCCCTGGGTGCCCAGCCACGGCGGCTCTCCATGGACGGCCGTTGTGGCCGTCAGTGCCACGCGGACGCTGCCCGGCCGGGCTGGCGTGATCTGGGACAACTGGAGGGGATTTTCCTAATGGCGGCTATGAAACCACGTACTGGCGACGGCCCTATGGAAGTTACCAAGGAGGGCCGCAGCCTGATCATGCGTGTGCCGCTCGAAGGTGGAGGGCGGCTTGTCGTCGAGCTTAACGCAGCGGAGGCGGCGAACCTGAAGGAATGCCTCGTAGGCGTTACTGAATAGCGTGGATAGGCAGGTTCCGGCGGGTGCCGGGACCTGCCTTCCGCATTTAAGGGGCGGCCGCCTATTTTTTCACTGCTACCAGCAGACCGTCTCCCGTGGGCAGCATGGCGGAGGCCAGCCTGTCGTCGTCGCGAATTGCTTTTCCAACTTGCCGCAGGACCACTGTGGTGGCCTCGCGCGCAGCTGGGTTCGAAACCCGGTCCTTGTCCAGGGCGTCGTTGACCACCAGGGTTCCGCCGCGCTTCAGCAGCCTCACTGCCTGCTCCACATAGCCGGGAAAGTTTGGCTTATCGGCGTCGATAAACACCAGGTCGTAGGCGGAATCGGTGAGGCGCGGCAAGACGTCCGCGGCCCGACCGGAGATGGTGCGGGTCCTGTTGGCCGGGCTGCCGGATTCCAGGAAGGCTTCCCGGGCGGCTTTAAGGTGTTCGACGTCGACGTCGATGGTGGTCAGGACGGCCTGAGGTCCGAGTCCACGCAGCAGGCACACCCCGGACACTCCGGCCCCGGAGCCGATCTCAACGGCCGTCTGTGCCTTGGACGCAGCCGCAAGTACGGTGAGAACAGCGCCGACGCCTGGACTGACGGGAGTCACACCCAGTTCAAAGGACCTCTCGCGGGCGCGCATCAAGACCTCGTCCTCGGCAGGCAGACCTTCTGCGTAGGACCAGCTGGTGGACTTGTCGGCACTCATGGAGGATTCACTTTCCAGGCATCGGGGGGTGTTTGTACCAGACTACTGTGTCGGTCCCCGCCCGCGGCGCGTTGGCCGCCATGTGTCCGGTGGAAGTTTCGCCTTGCGTGGAAATTGACCCAACGGTCAGGAAACTCCCAGCCAAACTTGCAATGATATGTATCCGGTCATCCAAGTGATGGGCGGCGCCGAATCACTGGGGTGACAACCGGTAACGAGGGGAGCGGACATGGCGGCATCTCGTGCTGCAGACGTCCACACACTAGACACTGCCAACGCCACTGACGCTGCGTGGGAGCAGCCATCGTGGGAAGAGGTGGTGAACAACCACTCTGCCAAGGTCTATCGCCTGGCTTACCGCCTGACCGGTAACAGATTCGACGCAGAGGACCTCACCCAGGAAGTCTTCGTTCGCGTCTTCCGGTCCTTGGACAACTTCAAGCCCGGCACCCTGGATGGTTGGCTTCACAGGATCACCACCAACCTCTTCCTGGACCAGGCCCGCCGTCGGAACCGTATCCGCTTTGATGCGCTGGCAGAAGACTCCGAATCGCGCCTACCCGGCCGCGAGCCCGGCCCGGAGCAGAGCTTCGAGCTGAACAACCTGGACCTTGACGTCCAGCGCGCCCTGGAGGAATTGCCGCCTGACTTCCGTGCCGCCGTCGTTCTTTGCGACCTCGAGGGGTTGTCCTATGACGAAGTCGCTGAGGCCTTGGGCGTCAAGCTGGGCACCGTACGGTCGAGGATCCACCGCGGCCGGACCATGCTGCGCGAAAAGCTGGCGCACCGGGCCCCGCGGCCTACCCAGGCACTCAAGCCGCGCCTCAAGATGCCCCGGATCGCCGGCATTCTGTAAGCCTGGATGGGACAGCTGCTGAACCGGCTGCGTGGGGGACTGTCGAAACTTAGGAATGTTGGGGAACGCCATGCCCGTACCCCTTCTCATGTGGAATCCTGCTGGGAATGTCGCGCTGCCTTGCAGCGCGAACGCCAGTATCTTGAGCGATTGCGCAGTGCTGCCGTACCCCAGGCGAGTCACGACCTTAGATCACGGCTTCTGGAGCACACCCGGCAACTTGCCGCGTCCCCACCGGCAGGACGCGGAGCACTAGCGGATCCCGCCTTCGCCAAGGCCCAGCCACCCCGACTCCGCCTTGGCATTGGAGTGGCAAAGATGGCGGGAGCCGGTGCCGGCGGAGCAATCTTGCTTGCTGGCGTCCTTGCTGTTGCCGCGTATGCCGTGGCGGGCGATCCGCTGTCGAAGACCAGCCAGCCTGTGGCTGACGGAGCAAAGTTGCCAGCCTCCACGACTTCCGCCGCACAGGCTCATGTCGCCCTTCCGCTCACCCGGGACACCGCCACGCAAGGCAACGGACAACCGGCAGATCCGGATCCAGGCACGGACGACTTCGCTCGCTACTTCGTTTCCGGAAAAACTGTGCAGCTGGCGCCAAGCGACCTCGCCCTGTTGCGAACGCGTGGCTGGGCATGCCCGGAACTGGATGATCTGGGATTTCGTTTGGTTGCTGCCCAGGCTTCGGTGCGCAGCGGTCATGCAACTGTGGAACTCCACTTGAGCAACGGCAACCATAACGCCACGGTGGTTGAGGAGCATCCCCGCACCGATGCGGCCCGTCTAGGCAGCGATGCCTTGCAGGTATCCGGGGGAACGCCATGGCACGCTGTTTACCGGACACCCGACGCCGTGTTCACTTACGATTCCGACCTCCCAGCGGCGCAGGCCGACGATGCAGTTCCGGAGTTGATGCAAGCCGCTGATGCCCTGAACAACCCGTCGGAGTCCACTGCAAGGCCCTCGGAAAATGTGCTCGACCGGATTCAGCGTGGACTGCGCAGCATCGCAGGACTGGCCGGTTTCTAGGGCAGGCTAAGGACAAGGTAATCTTCGTAAAGTGTTCGGAATCAACGGCCCGGAGTTCCTCATACTGCTGATCATCGGCGTTCTAGTGATCGGCCCTAGCAGGCTGCCCGAATATACGCAGAAACTGGCCAATTTGGTCAAGGAAGTGCGCCGGATGGCGTCGGGCGCCCGGGAGCAGATCAAGGAAGAAGTCGGCATCGACATCGACCAGGTCGACTGGAAGAAGTACGATCCACGGCAATACGATCCGCGCCGCATCATCAAGGAAGCACTCCTCGACGACGATACAAAGCCCGTCAGTGAGGGCGCGCCTCAGCCGGCGGCTGTGGCCCCTGCTATTGAGCCGACCCCTCAGCGCACCGTCGAGCGGTTGCCCGTTGGTCAGGCTGCACCGTTCGATACCGAAGCAACCTGATTCCGTCTGAAGTTACGCTGCGCAGCAGCCTCCGAGGCTCCGCTGCACGGCAAGCGGAAAAGATCCGGCTACTTGGGCTGGATCCCCAGGGGCAGCCCGGCAAGGCCCCGTGGCCGGGCCGATAGCGTCTCCGCGATGTCGCCCAATGCGACAGCCGCCGGTGATTCAGGGGCTGCCAGCACTACGGGACGGCCGGCGTCGCCGCCCTCACGAAGCCGGATATCAAGGGGAATCTGGCCCAGCAACGGGACGGGCTTGGCAACTGTCGCGCTAAGCCTCTCGGCGAGGGCCGTGCCTCCACCGCTGCCGAACAATTCCATCGTGGTGCCGTCCGGCAGTTCGAGGTAGGACATGTTCTCTACTACGCCAACCAGGCTTTGTCCCGTCTGAGTGGCGATGGACCCGGCACGCTCGGCGACGTCGGCTGCGGCTGCCTGTGGTGTCGTGACCACCAGGATTTCCGCCTTGGGAAGCAACTGGGCCACGGAGATGGCGATATCGCCCGTTCCCGGGGGAAGGTCGAGGAACAATGCGTCGAGGTCGCCGAAGTACACATCCGTTAGGAACTGCTCCAACGCACGATGCAGCATGGGGCCACGCCACGCAACGGGTTTGTTGCCGCTGACGAACATCCCGATGGAGATGACTTTCACGCCGTAAGCCACCGGAGGCAGGATCATGTCGTCCACGCGGGTAGGCGCCTGGGTGATGCCCATCAGGGAAGGGACCGAGAAACCGTGCACATCGGCGTCGACGATCCCCACACGGAGGCCCTTTTCGGCCAGCGCACAGGCAAGGTTGACGGTCACGGAAGACTTTCCGACGCCGCCCTTACCACTTGCCACGGCATAGACCTTGGTCAGGGAGCCCGGCTCATTGAAGGGAATGCCACGGGCGCCTCCGGGACCGCGGAGCTGCTCTTTGAGGGCGTCGCGCTGCTCCTGCGTCATGACCTTGAGTTGGACGTCGACGGCGGTGACGCCCTCCACGTCGGCGAGGGCCGCCGTCGCGTCCTGGGTTATGGTGCCGCGAAGCGGACACCCCGCGATCGTGAGGAGGACCGTGACGGTGACGGTTCCATCCGGCGCGGCTTCGACCGAATCGAGCATGCCGAGTTCGGTGATGGGGCGGCGAAGCTCAGGGTCGATAACGGTAGCCAGGGCAGAACGAAGGGCTTCGGGGCTCGGGGTGGTCATAACTTGGTGGATTCAGCTTTCGGGGGGTGTGGTGCTTTTGACCTTGGGGATCTGCTGCGTGCGGGGGCTGCGCTTGTCCCTGCGCTCCTTGAGCTTCTCCTTGACCCGCTCATGGGGCGTTTCCCCGGCCTCTGATCGGGAAGCTTCGCTGGCGCGGAGTTCTTCCTGTGCTTCAAGGAGGTCTTCCAGCAGCGTTCGGATTTCGGCGCGAACGTAGTCGCGGGTTGCCACTTCGCGGAGCGCGATCCGCAGGGCCGCCAGTTCGCGGGTCAGGTATTCCGTGTCGGACAGATTGCGTTCGGCGCGTTGCCGGTCCTGTTCCAGCGACACCCGGTCACGGTCGTCCTGCCGGTTCTGCGCCAGCAGCAGCAGAGGGGCCGCGTAGGAGGCTTGAAGCGAAAGCATCAGCGTAAGCAGCGTGAATCCCAGGTCTTGGGAGTCGAACTGCCATTCCTTAGGGGCGATCGAATTCCAGCCTAGCCAGAACAAGCAGAAGATGGTCATATAGACGAGGAACTGCGGCGTGCCCATAAAGCGCGCAAAGGCTTCCGTTGCATTCCCAAACGCGTCTGGGTTGGGAGTCAGCTTAGGGATCAGCCGTTTGCGGGCGATGAGGGGTGTGTCGAGGCCGCTGAAACTGCCGCGGGACGCTGAATGCCGCTTCTTCGACGGAGTGTCGTCAGCCAATCCTGCCTCCCAGCTTCTTTACAGGGGCATTGTCCTCGTGGACACGCCAGTCATCCGGCAACAGGTGATCCAGCACGTCATCAACAGTCACCGCCCCCACCAGGCGGCCCGCGTCGTCGACGACGGGAAGCGAGTTGAGGTTGTACGTGGCCAATGCCCTGGCTACGTCGCTGATATGGGCGTGGTCCGACATAGGCTCAAGGTTCTTGTCCACGAGGTTGCCCAGGGCCTCGGGCGGCGGGTAACGCAGCAGTTGCTGGAGATGCACCACGCCCAGGAATCGTCCAGTGGGGGTTTCCAGGGGTGGTCGGGCGATGAAGATCGACGAGGCCAGCGCAGGGGAAAGCTCCTCACGGCGCACATGGGCCAGGGCTTCGGCGACGGTGGCTTCCGGCGGGAGGATTACGGGAACCGGCGTCATGAGGCCGCCGGCCGTGTCCTCGTCGTATTCAAGCAGGCGCCGGACGTCCTCGGCCTCGTCGGGCTCCATCAGTTGGAGGAGTTCTTCAGCCTGTGCGGAGGGAAGCTCAGCGAGGAGGTCGGCGGCGTCGTCCGGGTCCATTTCTTCGAGGACGTCGGCAGCACGTTCGACGTCGAGGGCGGACAGAATCTCCACCTGGTCGTCCTCCGGAAGTTCCTGGAGGACGTCCGCCAGGCGCTCATCCTGCAGTTCGCTGGCGACTTCGAGACGGCGCTTGTCGCTCATCTCCTGGAGGGCTTCCGCGAAGTCCGCGGGCTTGAGGTCCTCATGCGTTGCCAGGAACTGCGTAGCTGCCTGCGGTTCCGTACGGGGTCCCTGCAGGGCCTCGGACCAGTCGATGATCATGGTCTCGTTGCGGCGAAGCCGGCTGAGCGGGGACATCGAATGACCGCGCCGGACGAAGAGCTTGCTGACAAACCAATCCTTGGAGCGGTGCTGGTCTATGGCGATGTCCTCGATGGTGGCATCGCCGCTGCCGTCGGCCAGGGTGACGCGGCGGTCGAACATCTCTGCCACCACCAGGGTTTCCGCTCCCCGCTGCTGGAATCGGCGGAGGTTCACGAGCCCGGTGCAGATGACCTGCGTCTGATCGATCGACGTAATGCGAGTCATGGGGACGAAGACGCGCTTCTTGCCGGGGACCTCAACCACAATGCCCACAACATGTGGAGCACGCACGCCGCGGGAGAGGACCACTACGTCACGCAGCCGACCCAGCCTGTCGCCCAAAGGGTCGAAGACATCCAGGCCCAGCAGGCGCGCAACGAAGACGCGGGTTGGATTGGTGCTCACCACTACAGGCTACCGAGTCTGCTCTCTTTTAGCTGAATTTCAGGCGGTTCACATGACCATGGGTGAGAATGAGAATATGTCGAACATTTTTGGTGCCCCCAAGGCTTTGGAAGAGTCACGGAGCGTCCCCACGGGCGACACCGTTGGCTCTTACACCTCGTACCTGGATGCCCAGAAGGCGGTGGACTACCTGGCGGACCAGCAGTTCCCTGTTCAGTTGGTATCCATTGTGGGCAACGACCTAAAGATGGTGGAAAGGGTCACGGGCCGCCTGAGCTACCCCCGCGTGGCTCTCTCCGGCGCGCTCAGCGGTATGTGGTTCGGCCTGTTCGTCGGTGTGATGCTCTCCTTCTTCTCGCCCACAGGAGGCTATTTTTCCATCGTCACCTCGGTGTTGATGGGCGCCGCGTTCTTTATGTTGTTCGGCATCGTGACCTACGCGACGCAGCGGGGCAAGCGCGACTTCACGTCCACCAGCCAGGTAGTGGCAACCAACTATGACGTCATCGTCGCCTTCGAAGCGGCGCAGGAGGCGCGGAGGTTGCTCCATCAGCTCCCCATGACGCCGGCAGACGCATCGTCCGGTCCGGGCGGCTACACCCAGCAGGATCATCGGCAGGGTCCCTTCCAGCAGCCGGGCCCGGGTCCTGAGAACGGTCCGGAGCGTCCGTCCGGCTGGAGCGATCCGTACGGGCAGCGCCAGCAGGCGGGTGGCCCGGGCTACCAGGCCGGCCAAGCGCCGTCGCGTCCAACCCCGTCCAGCCGCTACCCGGACCTCCCGGATGGGCGGCCGCAGTACGGCCTCCGGGTCGAGGACCAGGCCCAAGCGCCCGGCCAGGCTGAGCCGGGCCATCCTGCGCCGGGCCACCCTGCGCCAGGCAACGCTTTGCCGCACGCCCAGGCGACGTCCGGTGAAGGGGGTTCCGAGAATGCCCACAGCGACAACGCCCACGACGCGGTTAACGGCGATGGACATTCCGAGGAGGGACGCGGGCAGGGGCGCCAGTAACAGCGGCAACACAGCAGGCATTAAAACGAGTGCGGCGGGCCAGATGGCCCGCCGCACTTCGTATTAAGCACCGTTCGGGGGCAACGCAGCCTCGTCAGGCGTGCGGAATACGTTCCTCTTCCTGATAGATGCCCGCCATCCATGCCTCGACGTCGTCGGCCTTGCGCGGCAGGGCGGCGCTAAGGTTGACCGGCCCGCCCGCAGTCATCAGTATGTCGTCCTCGATTCGGACACCGATGCCCCTGTACTCCTCCGGAATGGCAAGGTCCTCTGCCTTGAAATACAGCCCGGGTTCGATGGTGAACACCATTCCCGGGGTCAGGATCCCGTCCAGGTAGAGCTCCCTCTTGGCTTGGGCACAGTCGTGCACATCGAGGCCAAGGTGGTGGCTGGTGCCGTGCGGCATCCATCGCCGGTGCTGCTGGCCTTCGGGGCTGATGGCTTCCTCCACGCTCACAGGCAGCAGGCCCCACTCTGCCAGCCGCTCCGCCAACACGGCCGTGGCCGCGGCGTGGACGTCCCGGAACTTTGCGCCGGGCTGCGCGGCGGCGAAGCCGGCGTCCGCGGCGTCAAGCACTGCTTCGTAAACCTTGCGCTGCACATCAGTGAACTTGCCGTTGGCCGGCATGGTGCGCGTGATGTCGGCCGTGTACAAGGAATCCGCCTCAACCCCGGCGTCTACGAGCAGCAGCTCACCGGCGTTGATGCGGCCGGTGTTCCGCGTCCAATGAAGAACTGTGGCGTTGTTGCCGGCGGCGGCGATGGTGTCGTAGCCAAGCTCGTTGCCTTCCTCCCGCGCGCGGGCGAAGAAGGCCCCTTCAACAACGCGTTCGCCACGGTGATGGGTCAATGCCCGGGGGAGTGCGCGGACCACGTCGCCAAAGCCTTCCACCGTTGCCGCGACGGCGAGTTTCAGCTGCTCAACCTCCCAATCGTCTTTGAGCAGACGCAGTTCTGACAGGGCCTCGCTGAGCTTCTCGTCGAGGGTGTCCAGTTCGCTGAGGTCGAGGTTCTCCGGGTCCCTGGCTGTGTTGTAGCGGGCGGTGTCTACCAACGCGTCGATGTTTTCGTCGACCTTGCGGACGAGACGGATGGAGATCCCGCCGATCTCCGGGGCACCTACGCCCTTGGTGACAGCCGTCTCCAATTCGTCGATGTGGGCGGTCTCAAGCCCTAGGCGCGCCTGGAACTCGGCGAGCGTAGGCCGCGCACCAATCCAGAACTCTCCGGAGCGGGCGTCGGCGTAGAACTGTTCCGTGTCCCGGCCCGCCAGCGGGCGGAAGTACAGGGTCGCCCGGTGGTTCCCGCCGTCGTCGCCCGTTCCTTCCTCGACCGGTTCCAAGATAAGCACGGCGTCGGGCTCGTGGTCCAAACCCAGGCCAGTGAGGTGCGCGAATCCGGAGTGCGGCCGGAACCTGTAGTCGCAGTCGTTGGAACGCACCTTGAGCGGCCCCGCCGGAATCACCAGCCGCTCGCCTGGAAATTGTCCTGAGATCGCCCGACGGCGGGTGGCGGCGTGGTCTGCCACGGCATCCCTGGCAGGGGTCACCTGCGGGGCGGGAGCCCAATGACTGGCCATAAATGCCTTGAATGCGTCCGAAGTGGGCCGCTGGGAACGGTTGTTGACGCGCTCGGCCAGTGGCTGGGCAGAGGAGTGGTTGCTGTTGTCTGCATGGTTCACCGTCCCATGCTCTCACCCGCACCCGTCGCAGGCCACAGTCAGGCGTCCGGGCTCCCATGGACCGGAGGGCTTGGGGACTAGGCTTGATACGTGAGGATTGACCTGCATACGCACTCCAACGTCTCCGATGGCACGGAGTCGCCCGCGGCGGTGATAGCGGCCGCAGCGAAAGCAGGCCTGGACGCCGTCGCCCTGACCGACCATGACTCCACCGATGGCTGGGCGGAAGCCGCCGACGCAGCGCGAAGCCTTGGCATCGCGTTCATTCCCGGCATCGAGATCTCATGCCGTACCCGTGAAGGCATCAGTGTCCATCTGCTCAGCTACCTCCACGACCCGGCCCATCCCGGCCTGCTCGAGGAAATCACCAAAGCCCGGGATGCCCGCAGGGTCCGCGCAGAGCGAATGGTCACGCTCCTGGCCGAGGACTATCCCCTGAGCTGGGACGATGTGATTCACCACGTGGCGCCCGGGGCTACCGTTGGCAGGCCGCACATCGCCGATGCGCTGGTGGCCGCCGGCGTTGTGTCGGACCGCTCGGAGGCGTTCTCTTCCATGCTTGCCTCGCGGTCCCGCTATTTTGTCCAGCATTACGCGCCGGATCCTGTGCACGCGGTAGCCCTGGTGCGGGCCGCGGGCGGCGTTCCCGTGTTCGCCCATCCTGTGGCCTCCTCACGGGGCCGGGTGGTGGGCGAGGAAACCTACCAGGACATGATCAACGCCGGCCTGCTGGGACTGGAAGTCGAACATCGGGACAATCCGGAGCCCGGCAGGGAATTTCTCCGCGGTCTCGCCGCCCGGAACGGACTGTTGGTGACAGGGTCCTCCGACTACCACGGCACAGGAAAGCCCAACGTGCTGGGCGAAAACACCACTGCCCCTGAGGTCTTTGCGAGGATCGAGGAGCTGGGCACCGGCTCCCCGGTGGTGCGCGCCTGAGCTTCGCCGTCGAACCTTTATGGGTTCGACGGCTCCGCCGCATTGACTTGTTTCTACGCAGGAGTAATCTGTCGTTTGCTGGGGGAGCGGCTCTTCAGCCGCGCCAGCCAACGGTCTCGTCGAATGCTGTACGAACTACTGTCGACGGAGAAGCCATGTTCAAGAAATCACTTGCCGCTGCCGGATTGGCTGCGGCTTTTATGTTCATCCCGGCGGCCGCGAACGCGCTTGACTGCGGGAACGTCAGCAGGGCACCGGAGCCCTGTGGAGCCGTCTGTCCCGGCGGTCCCATCATCAAGGGAAACTGGGTCTGGCTGCCCAGTGTGTTCCCGGGCGCGGCCGAACAATGGGCGTTCGTTCCGCCTGGAACGCTGCAGCAGTTTGATCCCACGTTCCCTATCGGCCAGAAGGGTAACTATCAGAACGGTGCGGGCTTTGCGCTCCTGTTCAACGCGATTTGCGATTCCAACGGGCAGGTCCTGGTGGCGCGGCAAACCGACCACGGAATCCAGCTGCGGGATGCCTGCGCCGTTCCTTTCTGACCGTCCTCACTGTTGAGCCGCGACGGCGGAGCCTTCCTCCGCCGTCGCCAGCCTCACAAAGGCGGCCTTTTCCCCGAGCCGCTTCTGCATGACGTCCACAGCTGGCTGGTTGCTGTCAACGCAGACGAAACGGCGGCCGAGCTTGCCCGCCACCGCCCCGAGCGTTCCTGAACCGGCAAAGAAGTCGAGGCACCAGTCGCCGGGCCGGCTTGATGCCGCGACGATTCTCCGTATCAGCCCCTCAGGCTTTTGTGTGGGGTAGCCCGTCTTTTCCTTGCCCGTGGGCGAGACGATGGTGTGCCACCACACGTCTGTGGGAAGCTTGCCAAGTTCCCGCTTGGCCGGCGTGACGAGCCCGGGCGCCATGTAGGGTTCCCTGTCCACCTCGGCGTTGTCGAAGTGGTACCGGGCCGGATTCTTCACGTACACCAGGATGTTGTCGTGCTTGGTGGGCCAGCGGTTGCGGGCACGGGCCCCATAGTCGTACGCCCAAATGATCTCGTTGAGGAAGCAGTCCCTGCCGAAGATCGCGTCCAGCATGACCTTGGCGTAGTGGACCTCACGGTAATCGAGGTGCAGGTAGAGCGTGCCGTCGTCGGCCAGGAGGCGCCACGCCTCCAGGAGACGCGGCTCCAGGAAGGACCAGTAGTCGCTGAAGGCATCGTCGTAGCTGTGCAGCGAACCCTTGATGGTGTCGTAGGACCTGCCCTTGAAGCCGACGCGGTCGCCTTCTCCGCCGGCGTTGAACACCATTCGGGTTTCCTGCCGACGCTGCACCCTGCCCGTGTTGAAGGGCGGATCAACGTAGATGAGCGTGAAGGCACCGTCCGGCAACAGGGGGAGGAACTGTGCGTTGTCCGCATGAACCACCAGGTTGTTGCCGTCCGGCGCCCAGACAGAATCAGCCATGGAGGCCGTTATGCCTCAGGGTTTCCCGTGGGCGCGGCCGACTGCGTCGAAACAACTTCGCCGTTGCGGCGGCGCGTACGGGTACGCGTGCGGCGTGAGCGGGCCGGTTGCTCCGAGGCTGTCTCCGCTGCCGCTGCTTCTGGTGCGGCGGCCTCGGGTGAGGATGCCTCCGACTCGGAAGTACGACGTCGGCGCGTGCGTGTGCGGCTTGATTCGCTCTTCGGGGCCTCGCCTGAGCGGGCTTCGGCGGATCCGCCGCGACCGCGGCCCGAGCGCTTTTTCTTGCCTGTCTCGCCGAGGTCTTCCATCACTTCAGCGTCCACGCCAGCCAGCGTGCGACGCGCCTTGGGAAGCCGCCCCTTGGTGCCCTCCGGAATGTCCAGGTCGGTGTAGAGGTGGGGCGAGGAGGAGTACGTCTCTACGGGTTCAGGAACGTTCAGCCCCAGGGCCTTGTTGATGAGTGACCAGCGGGGGACGTCCTCCCAGTCCACGAAGGTGACCGCGGTGCCCTTGTTGCCGGCGCGGCCGGTGCGGCCTACACGGTGCAGGTAGGCTTTCTCATCCTCAGTGCACTGGAAGTTGATGACGTGGGTGACGTCGTCGACGTCGATTCCGCGCGCCGCCACGTCGGTGGCCACCAAAACATCGATTTTGTTGTTCCGGAAAGCTCGGAGCGCCTGCTCGCGCGCCCCCTGGCCCAGATCTCCATGGATTGCTGCAGAAGCGAAGCCACGGCCCACCAGTTCATCACTCAGCTTGGCGGCGGTGCGCTTGGTCTTCGTAAAGATGATCGTCTTGCCGCGTCCGCGGGCCTGGAGGATCCGTGCAACCACTTCGTCCTTGTCCAGGCTGTGGGCTCGGTAGATGAGCTGCCTGATGTCCTTCTTGGTGATGGATGCGTCGTCTGGGTCCGCCGCCCGGATGTGCGTCGGCTGTGTCATGTAGCGGCGCGCCATGGCAATGACAGGACCGGGCATCGTGGCAGAGAACAGCAGGGTCTGGCGAACCGGCGGGGTGGCGGCCATCAGCGTCTCGACGTCAGGCAGGAAGCCGAGGTCCAACATTTCATCCGCCTCGTCAAGGACAACGATGCGGACGTTCTTCAGGCTGAGGTGGCGTTGCTTGTAGAGGTCGATGAGGCGCCCAGGCGTGCCCACCACTACTTCGACGCCCTTTTGGAGGGCCTCGATCTGCGGCTCGTAGGCCCTGCCGCCGTAGATCGTGGCGATGCGTGCGTTGCGCTTCCGGGACGCGGACTGAAGGTCGTTGGCCACCTGAACGGCAAGCTCACGCGTCGGAACGATCACAAGTGCCTGCGGTGCGCCCGGAGTTGCCAGCTTGGCATACTCGGGGTCGTCCTGGCCGATGACCCGCTGCAGCGCAGGGATGCCAAAGCCAAGCGTCTTACCGGTGCCGGTCTTCGCCTGGCCAATGATGTCGTGGCCGCCCAAGGCAACGGGCAGGGTCATGGCCTGGATGGGGAAGGGGTGGGTGATGCCGGCATCCGCCAGCGACTCCACGATGTCGGCCCGGACGTTGTAGTCCGCGAAGGTCTTTTCCTCGATCTCGTGGGGCCGCTCGTCCGAGGTAATGGTCTCTTCAGGCTCGATCGACTCAGTGCCTGTTTCGTCGCTGAGCACTTCATGGGTGTGAAATTCACTCACAGGGAGTTTCCTTATTCATTTGGGCATTGGCGCCGCGTCCTCGACGGAGAGGCCTGGACCCGTCCGGAGGACGAAGGGACGCACAAGCTGTCCAGTGGAAGCCGATCGCGGGCTATCTAGAACTGGCACTGGTGACCAGCGGGCATTTCTCAAGATCGCGTAGGTGCGGGCTTGTTGACTTCGAAAATGAATTAATCAACGACCGGGCATCCATAACTACAGGACCAGTCTAGCCGGAGCGTGCCAAAAACCTCGGATTGTGGCTTATCCAAGGAGTTCGAAGGCTACATCCCTCGTGGCAATGTCCGCGCGCAGCAGGCGTACGCGAACCTTGGTTCCGGGCTCCAATTCACCCTCGCAGCGCGCTGTTACGGCCGGATCGGCGATCTGGATGACCCCGTACGGCACTTTTCCGTTTCCGTTGCCGTTGGTGCCGCCGGAGCCGTTGGCTTTTGAGGCCGAGATGACCACGGCGTCAAACTCCTGTCCAATGTGGTTGACCAGGAGCGCCGCCTCCACCGTGTCCAACGCCAGACGCTCCATCCTGGCCGCGAGTTGGTCCGACGCCGCCATGATCTCCGGCAGCGAGTGCAGCCCCTCCCGGGCCCAGTCCGGGATAGGGGTGTCGTTGCTCAGCGCCTCGCAGATCACCAGGACAAAACGGTCCACCAAGCGGCGTAGAGGCGCCGTCGTGTGGGCGTAAGGAGCACCGATGGCGGATTGGTCGACGTCGGCGGGCAGCTCGCCGTCGAACGGCGTGTACGAGGCACCTCGGAAGAGCATGCCGGCAGCGTGGAGGATGGCCAGTTGACGCGGATTCGTGGCGTCCAGGGTCCGCAGGTAGCCACCGTAGCTGATCTGCCCGTCCCACGGCTTGCCCAAGGCATCCGTCTGCCTCTTGAAATGCAGCAGGGACCGCTCATCGGGTGCCGGCATGGTGCGAAGGATGCCTACCCTGCCAGCCAGCATCAGCCGCGCCGCCTCCATTCCGGTAAGCAGCGAAATCTGCGCGTTCCAGTCCTCCACCGGAAGCGGCGGCGCCGCGACGATCCGGTACCCGCCGCCGTCGGGAAGCTGCACGATTTCCTGGTCCGGCATGTTCAGGCTGGCGCCCCCGCGGCGACGCTCAAGTTCCACGCGCTTGAGGCCCACCTCCCTGAGGAGCTGAATCACCGGGGGCGCGATGCCGGCATCCAGTTGGGCCTGGACGGACCTGTAGTTAAGCTTTGCCCGGCTCCGGACGATGCCGCGGCTCACGGTTGCGGACAACGCCTCGGCATCCGGGCCAAGCTCGAATTCCCAAAGGAAGGCGGCACATTCCTGGTTTGCCAGGAGGCTCCCGGCCTGCTCGCTGATGACTTCGGGATGCAGCGGTATGCGTCCGTCCGGAGCGTAGTAGGTCTGGCCACGCCGCCGCGTCTCCGCATCCAATGGACCGCCAGGCATCACAAAGGAGGGGACATCTGAGATCGCGTAGTAGACCTTGTATCCGTGATTGAGGCGCTCGATGTGCAGTGCCTGGTCCAGATCCGTGGACGACGCGGGGTCAATCGTGACGAAGGGGATGTGGGTGAAATCCTTACCCGGGAGTTCGTGCCCGCGGACCGCCGCCTCCGCGTCCCGGACAGCCGCCTCCGGGTAGTCCCCGGGTAGCTCCAACTCCGTCCGCAGGGCGGCCAGCGCCTGCGTGAGCTGGTTGCTCTGTTCGCTGACGTTGGGAGCTATCCGATGATGTGGCACGAAGTCAGGTTAGTCCGATTTCCGTGGTTAGTCTTGGTCTATGGGCACAACGCCAAGTGGTACTGCACAGGACAACATGTTCGTCGGGGCCTTGCTCGGCGCGATGGCATACGGTGAATTGTCCGCATTCGAACGGCTATCCGCAGACGCCAGGTATTCGCCCACCCTGCACGACAGGGCCGTTCTGTCCGGCATCGCGGTGGCCAAGTTCCGCCACTATGAAATGGTCAGCGGGCGGCTGGCTGAACTGGGCATCGACGTGGAGGACGCCATGCAGCCGTTCCAGGCCTCGGTTGACCATTTCCATCAGCGCACGCGGCCGGGGGATTGGTACGAGTCATTGACCAAGGCTTACGTCGTGGACATGGTTGCCGCAGACTTCTACGCCGGGGTTTCGGCCATGCTCGACGGCGGCACCAGGGAATTGCTGTCGGCCATCCGCAAGTCCGACGAGGCGACCCCGGTTCTCCGCCAGCTCCTCAAAAAGGCCCTTTCCGACGACCCCCGACTTGCGTCCCGGCTGTCCCTGTGGAGCCGCCGCCTGCTCGGGGAGGCCCTGACACAGGCGCAGCGCGTCGGCTTCGACAAGGACGTTCCGGCGTCGCTGACTACAGCGCTCGCCGAGCAACACGCCAAGCGGATGTCCGAACTGGGGCTCACCGCCTGAACTGCTTCAGGTATGTCCGACGGCGGACGCGATGCAGCGTTAGGCCGACGCCGGCCCCAGCGCCGCCAGCAGCTTTTCCGCAGCCTCCGTGGGGTCGTCGGCTTCCGTGATTGCCCGCACCACAACGACCCGGCTGGCACCGGCCTCCACTACCTGCTCCACGTTGCTGAGATCGATGCCGCCGATGGCGAACCACGGCAGCAGGACGCCGCCCACCATCTCCTCATCCGCTTTTTTGACCGCCCGGGCGGCGTAACGCACCAGATCAAGCCCGACGGCGGCCCTGCCGGGCTTGGTGGGCGTGGCCCACAACGGGCCAACACAGAAGTAGTCGAGTCCGCTGCGCGTTGGCGATGCGGCTATGGCGGCGTCCACCTGTTCGGGGGAGTGCGTGGAAAGACCAATCACAGTCTGGTCATGCAGCAGATGGCGGGCATGCCGAAGAGGCAAGTCCTTCTGGCCGATGTGGAAGACCGGGGCTCCCGAGATCGCGGCAATGTCAGCCCGGTCGTTGACCGCCCAGAGACGGCCGTGGCGGCGGGCCACGGCGTGCAGCACCTCAAGCAGTTCCAATTCCTCGGCTGCTTCGAGGCTTTTGTCGCGCAGTTGGATGATGTCCACGCCGCCGGCAAAGGCCGCATCGACGAAGTCCTCGAAATCGCCTTGCTCCCTGCGCGCGTCGGTGCACAGGTAGAGGCGGGCCGTGGTGTGGATCTCGTGCGGGGTCATGGACCAAGACTATGTCCTCTAAACTGGGGAGGTACCGCGGGAGCCCGGCAGGCGTAACAAAGCCGGGCTGAGAGGGCGTCAGAGCCGACCGCTTGACCTGATCCGGTTAGTACCGGCGTAGGGAAGGAAACCCATGACAGAATCCCGCACCGTGGACGGCTCCATGCCGGCACCGGGGATTCCGCTCCACGCAGACGTCGCAGTGATTGGTGGCGGAATTATTGGCCTTGGAATCGCCTGGGAGCTTCGGCGTTCTGGACGTTCGGTCGCCCTGATTGACCCGGCCCCGGGCGAAGGTGCCACGTACGCGGCCGCCGGAATGCTGGCGCCCGTCAGCGAACTCCACTACCAGGAGGAAGACCTCCTGGAACTCATGCTGGAGTCCTCGTCCCTGTGGCCGGAATTTGCCAGACGTTTGGAAGAAGCCACGGCAGAGGGCACTGGTTACAAGGCAACGTCCACCCTGGCCGTTGGCGCGGATGCCGCAGACCGGCGGGCACTCGCGGACCTGCGGGACGTTCAGCTAGCTAACGGCCTCCGGGTGGATCCCGTGATGGTCCGCGACGCCAGGACGCGCGAACCTCTGCTCAGCCCGCAGATCTCCTGCGCTTTTGAAATCCCCGCAGATCACCAAGTGGATCCGCGCCGTTCCGCCCGTGCGCTGATGGTTGCCCTGGCCGACCACTCACCCTCAGGGCGATCCTGGGTGAAGGGCGCGGTGTCAGGCTATGCCGTGCGGGAGAACGCTGAAGGCCTGCTGTGGCAGGACGGTGCTGTTCAGGGCGTTCGGCTTGCCTCCGGCGGGACGGTCCTCGCAACGGAAACCGTCGTGGCCAGCGGCCTGGGTGCGGCCGGGCTATCCGGCCTGCCTGCCGGCCGGCAGCTTCCCCTGCGACCCGTTTATGGCGACATTCTCCGCCTGCGGGTGCCCGACCATCTCCAGCCCCTGGTCACATCCACCATCCGAGGGCTGGTTCGCGGCTTCCCCGTGTACATCGTGCCGCGCGACAACGGAACCGTGGTGATCGGTGCCACACAACGGGAAGATGAGTTGTCGGCGTCGGGTTCTGCGGTCTCAGCGGGCGGCGTCTACCAGCTTCTCCGCGACGCCCAGACGCTGGTGCCCGCGGTCGCTGAACTGGAACTTATGGAAGCGACCGCCAGGGCCCGGCCCGGTACGCCGGACAACGCCCCCCTCCTAGGCCGGATGGCTGATTCGTCCGGTCGCGACATACCCGGCCTTGTGGTGGCTACCGGATTCTTCCGCCACGGTGTACTGCTCACGCCGGCTGCAGCGTCCATCTGCAGGCAATTGCTCGACGGAACCGTCGATCCGCGCTGGGAGAAATTCCGTCCAGACCGCTTCACCACCGCCCAAGACAACGCCTCAACTTTCCTTTCCGCAGTCAAGGACTTGGCATGAACACCACACAAGGATTAGCCATCAACGTCACCGTCAACGGTGAACGGCACGCCTTCGACGACGGCGCCTCCGTCACCACGCTTGTCACCCGTGTCACCGGCCGGGAACTCGAGGCCAGCGGCCAGGCGTCCGATGGCCGCAAGCTAGGTGTCGCCGTCGCGCTTAATTCAGAAGTGGTGCCGCGGAGCCTGTGGGCGACCACAGCGCTCGCCGACGGCGACCAGCTCGAACTCGTTACCGCAGTCCAGGGAGGCTGAACCATGACAACCACACGATCAGAAGCAGCAGCGCCGGAAATTGCGGACACGCTTGAAATCGACGGCGTGCAGTTAAACTCCCGCCTCATCATGGGCACGGGCGGCGCGCCGAGCCTTGATGGACTGGGCGCCGCGCTGGTGGCATCGGGTACGGAGCTCACCACAGTGGCCATGCGGCGCTACTCCACCGAGGAGACCGGCTCGCTTTTCCAGCTGCTGGTTGACCACAACATTCGCGTCCTCCCTAACACTGCCGGCTGTTTCACGGCGAGGGACGCAGTGCTGACGGCCGAACTGGCCCGCGAGGCCTTGGAGACCAACTGGGTCAAACTGGAAGTCATTGCCGATGAGCACACGTTGCTGCCCGATCCGGTGGAACTTGTGGACGCGACGGAACAGCTGGTCAACCGCGGCTTCACTGTATTCGCTTATACCAACGACGATCCCGTCCTTGCCCTGCGCCTGGAAAACCTCGGTGCCGCCGCAGTGATGCCGCTGGGCGCGCCCATCGGAACGGGCCTCGGCATCCTGAACCCGCACAACATCCAGGTCATCGTCTCCCGCGCCTCGGTGCCGGTAGTTCTCGACGCCGGCATCGGCACCGCCTCCGACGCCGCCCTCGCGATGGAGCTGGGGTGCGATGCCGTGCTGCTCGCCACGGCAGTGACCAGGGCCCAGGACCCGGTGCGCATGGCACAGGCCTTCAAACACGCAGTGGCCGCCGGTAGGCTTGCTAAGCAGGCTGGCCGCATCCCGCGCCGCGAGCACGCCTTGGCGTCCTCCGCAATGGAAGGCCGGGCCGAGTTTCTCTGACGCTTGACCGCATGCTCAACCAGGGGAGGCCCTTGTGGACGGCACCGAAGACATCCTGTCCCGGCAGGAAATCGACCAGGCGCTCCTGAAACTGTCGGATTGGCACTACCAACTGGGCGGACTCGTCACGGTCTACAAAGCGCCCACGTCCGTCGCCGCGCTTGAGCTGATGGCAGCGGTTGGACGCATTGCTGAGGAACGAAACCACCACCCGGACCTTGATTGGCGCTACAACCGCGTTTTTGTCCGCTTCACTTCGCATGATGCCGGTACCGCGGTGACCGCACGTGACACCGACGCGGCTGCGGCCACGAGCGTCGTGGCCGCATCGGTGGGCGCGTCGGCGGAACCCGGCCTGTACCGCACAGTCCGACTTGTTATCGAATCAACGGCTCCGGGAGTGATCGAGGAGGCCTGGAAGGCTGCCTTGGGTTACAGGCGCAGCGGAGAAGCATCGCTCGTGGACGCCCACGGCCGGGGGCCCGCCATCGAGCTGGTTTCGGGCGCGCAGGACGTGCCCGGAAGCGTGACAGTCGAAGTCCACCGGGGAGCGGACGAATCTGCAAAGGCCTTGCAGAAGGCCCTGGCGGCAGGAGGGTCAGTGGTCGCTGCTGATGGGCCAGGACCGGAGCCGGGAACCGAAGGGGAGCCTGCGCCCCTGAACTCGCCGGGCATGGATATGCTTCTCGACGACGGCCAGGGGCATCGGATCCATCTCTGTTCGTGATGCTCCAGGGGGTGGGCGCCGACGGCGGTGCGTCTTTGCCGCACGAATGTTCCGCTACAGCTTCAGGGCAGCCGTCAGCTTGGCGACGTCCGACTTGTGGCGCCGCCGTCCGAGCAGCATAGCCGCGCCGAAGGCAGCTGCAGACCCCAGGACAATGGGCAGGATCCAGGGAATCCAGCTCAATCCTGGGCGGTAGCCCAAGCCAGCCAGGATAAGTATCGTCCAGCTGATGGCCGTCACAGCCGAGCCAAGGCACGCCGGAAGCGCCACACCGTATGTAGTGTGGCGCTTATCGTTGGCCCATACGAGCATTCCGAGGGCAATGGTCGCAAGGACGGCGACTACAAGCGAGAGCATCGAGTCTCCTGAAACGGACGCGGCCCGGACCGTTTACTGGGCGCCGAAGCCCACGCGGCGGACTTCCTCGACCCCGATTTCCACATAACCCAGGACGTTCGTCGGGATGATCACCTGGCGCCCTTTGTCGTCAGTGAGGCGCAACTCAGTGCCGTTGGAGAGCGCGTCGCTCACGGCCTTCGCAACGTCGTCGGCATTCTGACCTGATTCCAGCACCAGTTCGCGGCCAACATTTTGAATGCCGATCTTGATTTCCACTTCGAGGCCTCCCAGGCTGTCGGATGTCGTCGATTTCTACAGTCCTATTTCTAGCCTAGGTCTCTTTGGGGAAGCGACTAATTCCGCGCCAAGCTAAACGGTAGATCAGGTCGCTGGCCACATCGAGGTCAAGGTTGCCGTTTGTTTCCAGCCAGTACCGGGCGCTGATCTGTGCCATTCCCGTGAGCCCGCGTCCCAGCAGCTGTGCCTCCATGGGCGGGAGCTTGGTGTCTTCCGCGATGACGGAGGCTACGGCATCCGAGAACGTCCGATTGAACGTTTCCAGCCTGGAGCTGACATCAGGATCGTTGATCAGGTCCGACTCGAAGACCAGGCGATGGGCCTGGTCGTCCCCCGCGATGAAGTGGTAGTAGGCGCGCATAACGGCCTTGACGCGTTCCTTGTTGTCCGTGGTCGAGTTCAAAGCCCCAAGCATGAGGTCCGTGAGCGCCGCAAGATGGCTGTCTAGCAGGGCCAAGTAGAGTTCCCGCTTCGACGGGAAGTGCTGGTAGAGCACAGGCTTGCTGACGTGGGCGGTGTCGGCGATTTCGTCCATGGCAGCCCCGTGGTAGCCGTTGGCCACGAAGACCTCCTGGGCAGCGTTCAGCAGCTGTGCCCGGCGTTCGTCACGGGGAAGCCGGGCAGATCGCGCCGATCCAGTCCTGGGCTGACGTGCCGATGCTTCTTGTTGTGCCCGTGCCTGCTCAGCCACAGTCTGCCGCCTTTCCCTTGCAGTTAAGACCACTTTACCCATGGGTAATATGACCCGGCGGCATTCAGGGGCATAGATTGAGAGCATGGCCACCACTTTTGCCCCCCAAAAGCCTGCCGTGTTGTTGCCGCCACTGGTGGAACCAGCTGACAGCCTGACACCCGAAGAAGTTGAGCGCTACTCGCGGCACCTCATTATTCCGGAAATCGGAGCCTTGGGTCAGCGCCGGCTGAAGAATGCCCGCGTGCTGGTTATTGGCGCGGGAGGGCTGGGCTCCCCGGCGCTCCTGTACCTCGCCGCGGCGGGTGTGGGGACCATCGGAATCATCGATGACGATGACGTGGATCTCAGCAACCTGCAGCGCCAGGTGATCCACGGCGTCTCCGACGTCGGCCGCCCCAAGATCGTGTCGGCACGCAATTCCATCGCTGAACTCAACCCGCTGGTCACGGTTGAACTGCACCCTGTCCGACTCGACACGGACAACGCCTTGGAGATCTTTTCCCGCTACGACCTCATCCTCGATGGGGCAGACAACTTCGCCACGCGCTACCTTGTCAACGACGCGGCAGCCATCTTGGGCAAGCCATACGTGTGGGGCTCCATCTTCCGCTTCGATGGCCAAGTCAGCGTCTTTTGGGACGCCTTCGGACCGAGTTACCGCGACCTTTACCCGGAGGCCCCACCGGCCGGCTCCGTCCCCTCGTGCGGTGAAGGCGGGGTGTTCGGCATGCTGTGTGCCGCCGTCGGGTCCCTGATGGTGACGGAAGCGGTCAAGTTGATCACCGGCGTCGGGCGGTCACTGCTGGGGCGCGTAGCGCTCTTTGACGCCCTGGGCGGCAGCTGGCGCGAAATCAAGGTTGCCAAAGATCCAGCCGCGCCGCGCATCACCGAACTGACGGACTACGAGGCTTTCTGCGGCGTGAGTCCCGCGCCGTCCACGGATGCGGACCACACTGTCAGCGCAACTGAACTGTCCACCATGCTCGCAACGCGGGCCCAGGGGGGAGCGGACTTCGAGCTCGTCGATGTCAGGGAACCGGGCGAGCATGACATCGTGAGCATCGATGGTTCCGTCCTGATTCCGCAGGGTCGGATCCTGGCGGGGGAGGCATGGGCGGAACTGCCGCAGGACAAGGACATCGTCTTCCACTGCAAGGCCGGAACCCGCTCCGCGAACGTCCTTGAGGCGGCCAGGAAGGCCGGGTACACCCGAGTAAGGCACCTCGACGGCGGGATTCTCGCCTGGGTTCGCGACGTGGAGCCAACCAAGCCCGTGTACTGATTGGGTGGTGTTTCGGCCTAAAGGCTGGACCAAGACGAAAAACGCCGTCGGATTGCTGGATCCGTCGGCGTTTTTCGTTTAAGTTTTGAGGTCCGCTAGGCAGATTCTGAGCGGAGCTTTCCTTGCTGCAGCTGCTGGTGGTCCACGGGACACTCGGCGGCGCGGGCACTCGCATCCGGCTGTTCCACCTGGATGCCATAGAGCGCTTCCAAAGCGGCCACATAGTCGTCCTGCTGCCCATTGGCTGCAAGCTCACGGGCCCGGACGGTGGGGATGTGCAGGAGCTGCTTGACCATACGACGGAGTGCGAATTCCACTTCCTCCGCCGCAGCGGTGCAACCGTGCCGCGCCCGAACTTTTTCCATTTCCGAATCGAGCACGTTCATGGTGTGGCGGCGCAGCGCCACGATCGCAGAATCAACGGAGCGGGCCTGACGCTCGGTTTCAAACGCCGCTGCGGCAGCCGAGACGATTCCGCTGGCTTGGGCCAGTGATTCAGCCTGCTCCTGAGGAGCGGCGAGCCGCACCGATTCCAAGGTCAGCAGTTCGACGCCGTCCAGCTCGCCAACCTGCGGGTCAAAATCATGGGTGAGCGCCAGGTCGATGGCGATCAGGGGTTGTCTTGCACCCGAACGGATGCTGGCCAGTTCCTCGGCCTCCACGCGCGAGTCGGATCCGCTGCAGCCGATGATGATGTCCGCTGCCGCGATTGCTCCGGGCAGGCTCTCCGCATCAAGGGCCCGGCCGCCACGCGTAGCCACGAATGTTTCCGCCCGGCCGGACTGCGAGTACACGGCCACGTCGCGGCAGCCCCGCTCGCGTAGGAGGGACATAGTTGCACCGGCATAGGCTCCCGTGCCAAAAACAACAACGCGCTTGGTGGACCAGTCGCGGTCCTCGGAGAGATCCGTCGCAAGGTCGAGGGCAACCGACACGATCGACAGGCCCCGGGAGCCCAGTGCTGTCTGCGCGCCAACTTCCTTGGCTGTCTTGGATGCGGCCTGGAAGAGCCGCACGAGGCCCGGGCTGGCGGTCCCCTCGTGTTGGGCGTTGATGAGGGCGCGCCGCACCTGGCCGGCGATCTCGCGTTCACCAACGACAGCTGAGTCAAGCCCTGAGCTGACGGCAAACAGGTGCTGCGTTACATCGGGCCCGAGGTGTGTGCTGAATGAGCGCGAGACGGTTTGCTCGCCAAGTCCGCTGAGCTCGCTGATCTGGGTAACCAGTGCTGACCGGGCTGCCTCGACATCATCAGCGTGGGCAGCTTCGCCGTAAATCTCGTAGCGATTGCACGTGGCAACAACCACCGCGCCCGACACGGCCGGCGAGTCTGCCAAAGCAGCCTTGGCTACCACGGAAGAACCGTTGCTCAACTGGGCAACGGTTTCGAGATCTACGTCGGCGTGAGTAGCCACCAAAGAAAAAAGAACCACGGCAGAACAATCATAGCTTTTTCGGTGTCGCGTAGAACAACGTCTGCTCAGTGGCTCTTCGCACGGATCCTTGTGATTCATGCCACAGGCCGTTTATTCTCGGGCTTCCTGGTGTCCACATACGTTGGACGCCGTTACCCTTTGCCATCAATTTTGGGCAGAATCGAAGGCATGACTTCAAGCGCAGTACCCAGCCCGGGCACCAGTGGCAGCGTGGGCGGCACAACGGCGGCCACCCTCCCTGCTGGACACCCACTTCTGGACGGGCGGACGGCCGATTCACCGCTTATCACCGCATATCGGGGCGGAAAGCCCTCCCGCAGGCCGGTTTGGTTCATGCGCCAGGCCGGGCGCTCCTTGCCGGAGTACCTCAAGGTGCGTGAGGGCGTGGCAATGCTGGACTCCTGCCTCCGCCCGGAACTAGCCTCGGAAATTACGCTCCAGCCAGTACGGCGGCATGACGTCGACGCTGCCATTTTCTTCTCGGACATTGTGATCCCGCTGAAACTGGCAGGTGTTGGTGTGGACATCAAGCCGGGCGTAGGTCCGGTGCTTGACCATCCTGTGCGGACTGCGGCGGATGTTGCGGCCCTGCCGACGCTGACCTGGGAATCCCTGGAGCCCATCCGTGAAGCCGTTCGCCTCACCGTGGCTGAGCTTGGAACCACGCCCCTGATCGGTTTCGCCGGCGCCCCCTTCACCCTTGCCGCGTACATGGTGGAAGGTCGGCCATCAAGGGACCATTTGGGCCCGCGCACCATGATGCATGCCGACCCGGAAACCTGGACAGCCCTGGCTAACTGGGCAGCCGACGCATCGGGCATGTTCCTTCGGGCCCAGTTGGAGGCCGGAGCATCCGCGGCCCAGCTATTCGATTCATGGGCTGGATCGCTGGGTTTGGCCGACTACGCCCACCATGTTGCGCCAGCTTCTGCCCGAGCGTTGGACCATGTTCGCCACTACGGCGCTCCACTTGTTCATTTCGGCACCGGGACGTCCGAACTGCTCGTGGCCATGCGGGAAGTCGGCGTGGATGTGATGGGCGTTGACTACCGACTCCCCTTGGATGAGGCCAACCGTCGATTGGGCGGTACTGTCCCGCTGCAGGGCAATATAGACCCGGCACTCCTGTCCGCACCGTGGGAGATTCTGGAAGCCCATGTCCGTGACGTCATAGCAAGGGGATCCGCAGCTCCGGGGCACGTGGTGAACCTTGGGCACGGTGTCCCACCGGAGACGGACCCTACTGTCCTGACGCGGGTCGTTCAGCTCATCCATTCCATACCCACGCAATGATCCGCACACATAACAAGCCCACGCACAGCGAACGCCCCTTTGACGCAGTGGTTGTCGGCGGGGGAATCTCCGGGCTGGTCGCGGCCTGGGACCTTGCCAGGTCCGGGACGCGAGTAACCCTGCTTGAGGCGAGCGAACGATTCGGCGGTTGCGTTGGCAGCCACATTGTTGCCGGTCTGACTTTGGACAGTGGCGCCGAATCCTTTGCAACGCGTACCTCCGCCGTTGCGGTGCTGGCGGCAGAACTCGGCTTGTCCTCCCACATAGTTCCGCCACGACCCGGCGGGGCGTGGGTGCAACTTCCGGAGGGGCCCCGGGAGCTACCCAAAACCGGGGTCCTCGGCATCCCTGCCAATCCCTGGGATCCGGAGGTTCGCCGGACCCTGGGACTGCTGGGCTCAATGCGTGCATCCCTGGACCGTTACTTCCCTGCGTCGGTCGGGACCAGCGCGGAGGTCACCAGTGTCGCCTCGCTCGTCCGTGCGCGCATGGGTCGCAGGGTCCTGCAGCGACTCGTGGCTCCCGTGGTAGGTGGCGTCCACTCCGCGGACCCGGAAGGCCTCGACGTCGATATGGTCGTCCCTGGTTTGCGTGCGGAGCTACGACGGCAAGGGTCGCTCGCTGCGGCTGTCGCAGCGCAAAGGTCCGGGAAGGGGCAGCCCGCGCCGGCCGTCACGGACTCGGACCAGGACGGGCCAGGCGCGCCCGGCCCAAGCGGCCAACAGGCCGGACGCCAGCTCGCGAAGGCCGGTTCTGCTGTGGCTGGGCTCTCCGGGGGTATGCACACGCTCGTGACAGCGCTTGTTGCCGAATTGCGAAAATTGGGCGTTGAACTGCTGGCTGGCGTCCGTGCCGATGCAGTTCGCCGCGACGGTGCAGCCTGGGTTGTTGCCACGCGTGACCGGAACTTTCAGGCCGAGCGGCTGGTGGTGGCGTTGGATGGCCCCGCCGCCGTCAACCTGCTTTCCCCGGCCCTGCCCGACTTGGCTTCCCTGAAGCCGGCCGAAGGGCCACGGATTGCGCTTGTGACCTTAGTGGTGGACTTTCCGGAGCTGGATCGTCGTCCGCGCGGAACAGGCATCCTCGTGGCGCCGCAAAGTCCTGGCATCGCAGCGAAGGCGCTGACGCACGCCACGGCTAAGTGGGACTGGCTGGCCTCGGAAGCTGGTCCAGGCACGCACGTCCTCCGGTTGTCCTATGGACGGGCCGGCGATGGGTCCGCCGGTCACCAGACAGATATTGAGCTTCGGGATGTTGCACTGCAGGACGCTTCAGCACTCCTTGGCGTAGCTGTCACGGGGGAGGACGTCCTGGGGTGGGATGTGGTCCGCTGGAATGGCGCCCTCCCTTTCGCCGCAGTGGGACACAAGCGGAGGGTCATGGATGTACGGGACGTCATCGCCTCAGTCCCCGGCCTAGTGGTGGTGGGTGGCTGGCTCGCCGGAAATGGCCTGGCAGCGGTAGTTGAAGACACGCGATCGCAGATGCAACGGGTGATTGAGGCGGCAAGCGCCTAAGGGAAGGTCACCCCAACGGCACCCTCACCTTGGTGTTGCGGTGCCGATTTGCGTTGTGGCCGAATTCGTGGGCGGCGGGCAGACCGGCTAGGGTCGGGCACTATGGTCAATCAGAAACCACGTTTTTCCCAAACGCGGACTGGTGCCCATGGGGGTCTTCGGCGTGTTCCGGCTTCGGCCACGCTTGGAGCGGTACTGGTTATTTCCGCACTCATACCTGCGGCTCCCGCCTCCGCGGCGGTGACAGGCGACGCCTTGTCAGTGGCCATAGACGGCGATCCGGGCGACCTGATTGCCGGCATCCTGGGCGGGCCACCATCAAAGCCCAAGCCGTCAGGAACATCGACTCCCGCCCCATCCCCGACGCCGTTGTCCACCAGTGCACCCGGTGTCCCCGCAACCTCACAGCCCCCGGCTGCCACCGGGTCCCCGGTGACGGCGGCCGAACAAGCTCCAGCGCCGCCCAGTCAGCCATCCGGAGCAACAGGAGCGGCAGTAGCCAATGAGCAGCCCGCACCGGCTCAGTCGGCACCGCAGGTTCCTGCCAATCCGGGAGTGAAGGACCCGGCTGAAGGTCCACCGGCAGCCCCGGCGTCGGCGTCGCCCCGGGCGGCTGAACCGGCTAAACGCTCGACTGAGCCGTCGGCGGAGGCGCACCCCACGGGTCGTTCGGCTGAGTCCTTGGAGGGGCGTGTTCCTGAAGCGACGGATGCTGCGGTGCAGGCGCCGGTTCCCGCCGTGGTTTGGTGGGGAGTGGGCCTTGTGGGGTTTGGCGTCTCGGCAGCAGGCCTGTACTTCCGGCTCCGCCGCCTCTAGCTCAGTCCAGCGCCAGGTCCAACGTCCATATCGTGGGCATCTGGATCATGATGTGAGATGCATCACTTCTACACTCTGTAGAAGTTTGCAGTTTCGACTTAGGGGCACCGACGGGGCAGACTTGTAAGCATGAGCCACACTTTCGCCGAATCTGTCACTAAAACAGATGAATCCACAGAGCAGTTCTTCACCTTGTGGACTGTTTTCAAGCGCTCTTCAGACGTCGCTCGCAGCGCCGATGCTGTGCAAGACTTCGAAAAGCTCGCAGCCCGCCTGGCCGAAGGGGGCGTGGTCCTCCGCGGCACCTACGACGTATCTGCCATGCGCTCAGACGCTGACGTTATGGTGTGGCTGCATGGCCCGCGCCCGGAAGCACTCCAGCAGGCCGTTAGGGACATTCGCCGGAGTGCCCTGTTCACTGGAACCGACATTGTGTGGTCTGCCATGGGTGTACACCGTGAGGCCGAATTCGCCAAGAGCCACGTACCGGCCTTCGCCAGGGGTGTAGAGCCCAGCACATGGCTCTGTGTGTACCCCTTCGTCCGTTCCTACGAGTGGTACCTGCTGCCTTCCGAAGAGCGCGGCCGGATGCTGCGCGATCACGGCCTCTTGGGACGGGAGTTCCCGCAGGTCATCTCCAACACTGTGTCATCTTTCGCGTTGGGTGACTGGGAGTGGATTTTGGGACTTGAGGCCCCAGAACTCGTGGACCTCGTGGACCTGATGCGTCACTTGCGCGCAACGGATGCGCGCAACCACGTTCGTGAGGAAGTCCCGTTCTACACCGGACGGCGCGTTTCTGCAGCTGAAATCGCCGAGGTTCTCGCGTGAGCGGCCGACACGCGGCTGAAGGAACCGCCGTGTTGGCCGTCAACCCGGTGACTGAAACCGGCCGCCTGGCGCCCAAGGAATACGACGCCGTGCTCCTCGCCTCCTTCGGCGGCCCCGAGGGCCAGGAAGATGTCATTCCCTTCCTGAGGAATGTGACGCGCGGCCGCGGCATCCCCGATGAACGCCTCGAAGAAGTGAGCCACCACTACCGCGCCTTCGGTGGTATCAGCCCCATCAACCAGCAGAACCGCGACCTCAAAGCCGCGCTCGAAGCCGAACTCGCCAGTCGCGGGATCGACCTGCCGGTACTCTGGGGCAACCGCAACTGGGATCCCTACATCCCGCAGACGCTCCAGGACGCCTACGACGCCGGTCACCGCAAGCTGCTGATGGTAACCACCAGCGCCTACTCCTGTTATTCCAGTTGCCGCCAGTACCGCGAAGACATCGGCATGGCGCTGACAGAGACCGGCCTGGATGGCCGGCTCGAAGTGGATAAGGTGCGGCAGTATTTCGACCACCCCGGGTTCGTTGAACCCTTTATCGAAGGAACCTCGGCTGGCCTCCAGGACGTCCGTTCCCGCCTCGCTGAGGCCGGTGACGCTGACGCCCCGGTGCACATCCTATTCGGCACCCACTCCATCCCTACACGCGACGCAGACGCGGCAGGGCGGTCTGAGGGGGAGCCCCGCGCATTCGAGGGCGATTCCGCCTACATCGCCCAGCACCTGGCGACTGGTGCTGAAGTTATCCGCGAAGTGGAAGCCAAAACCGGGCTCAAAACACCGTGGTCCTTGGTGTACCAGTCCCGCTCCGGGGCTCCTCACGTGCCCTGGCTCGAGCCGGATATCAACGACGCCATCGAGGAGCTTGCCGGGCAGGGCGTCAAGGGTGTTGTCATCGTCCCGCTTGGCTTCGTAAGCGACCACATGGAAGTCGCGTGGGACTTGGACACCGAAGCACTGGAGACCTGCGCCAAGCTTGGCATGACTGCTGTTCGCGTTCCGACACCCGGGACGCACAAGAAGTTCGTTTCGGGTCTGGTCGACCTAATCTGTGAGCGGACGGTCGCCAACAACATTGCTGAAAGGCCCGCGGTCACCGGCCTTGGCCCGTGGTATGACGTATGCCGTCCGGGTTGCTGTGCCAACTTCCGCGGTGAGAAGCCCACAATCGCAGGTGCAGACACTACTGTTGGGACAGGACACGACCCCTACCCGACGGAGCAGGCAGCCAAGTGACAATCCGCATCGGCACCCGTGCGAGCAAACTCGCGCTGACACAGACGCAGCAGACGGCAGACCAATTGGCTGCCGTCGGGGGCTTTCCCGTGGAGCTGGTCCACGTCAAGACAGAGGGCGACGTCCGGACGACTTCCCTGTCCCAGATGGGTGGCACGGGTGTGTTCGTGGCCGCCCTGCGTGAGGCCCTTCTGGACAACACCTGCGATGTTGCCGTGCATTCCCTCAAAGACCTGCCCACGGGAGCGGCTCCAGGGCTGACGATCGCCGCAACGCCTCCCCGGGTTGATGTGCGGGACGTGCTTTGCGCCAAGGATGGCCTGACGCTGGACACATTGCCCCCCGGTGCCCGAGTCGGGACAGGTTCGCCACGTCGTGCGGCGCAACTCCTGGCCGCCAGGCCGGACATTGAGGTTGTGGACATTCGCGGAAACGTGGACACTCGGCTTGGCCGGGTTCCTGGGCTGCCAGGAAACACCGTCACTGAGGTGGTCCAGGGCAAGAGCTGTGACCTTGATGCCGTGGTGCTTGCGGCGGCGGGCCTGGAACGGATGGGGCGGCTGGACACCGTCACCCAGTTCTTCGAAACCGACATAATGCTCCCGGCTCCCGGTCAGGGTGCACTCGCCATTGAGTGCCGGTCTGACGACGCTCCGCGCCAAGCGGGGAGCACCACGGGATCGCAGGGTCCGCTGGCACAGGCGCTGGCCGCACTGAACGACGACGACACACGCCTCGCCATCACGGCCGAACGGGCCGTCCTGGCCCGGCTGGAGGCTGGGTGCGCCGCACCCGTGGGTGCCTACGCCTACCGCAAAGGCAGCATGCTTCACCTTGAAGCCGTTGTCTGCTCGGTGGACGGCAAGCACACAGTACGTCAGAAGAAAGCAAGCGATGGACTGACGGAGGTTGGGGCCACGCTGCTCGGCATCGAGGTTGCCGAGCAATTGCTGGCCGCCGGCGCTGCGGAGATCACTGACCTTGCCGCATCCTGAGCCGCTGCACGGCCGAAGGATCCTGGTGACCAGGAGTCCCGGACGTGCCGTTGCGCTCACCGAGGCACTCAGATCGGCTGGCGCGACAGTCCCGATCCTTCCTTTGATCGATTTCGAGCGCGCCCGGGACTGGCCGGCTTTTGAGGCGGCGTTGGACCGCCTCTCGGGTGGAGCCTATGACTGGCTCGTCGTGACTAGTGGCACTACCGTCCTGGCCCTCCAAGACGCGGTTGCCTCCCGCGGGACAGTCCTAAGTGCTGTGGTGCCGCAGTCAACCCGAGTTGCCGCCATCGGGCCCGCTACCCGTGCCGCGCTGGAAGGTGCCGGCATTCCCGTAACGTTTGTCCCGGCGTCGGACCGGTCCGCGGCCGGAGTCATTGCCGACTGGCCCGCAGGGGAGTGCGCTGTCCTGCTGCCCCAGGCCGATCTGGCGGACGGCAGCCTTGCCGCTGGAATCGCCGCTAAGGGCGCAAGGGTGGACACCGTCATTGCCTACCACACTGTCGACTATCCGGCCTCCCATCCCTTGTGGACCGCCGGCGGCCAGAACAACGGGGAGTCCGCCGTCGTGGAACCCGAACAGGCGCGAACGGATGTAGCCGCTGGACTGATTGACGCCGTCGTGGCTGCCTCGCCAAGCGCCGCCCGGCGCATCGCCGGAATCCTGCCGTCGCTGGGAACCTGCCAATTTGTGGCGATAGGTCCGACGACGGCGGAAGCGGCGGCCGCCGTCGGAATCCACGTGGCGGCCACTGCAGACCAACCCACACCGGCTGGCATCGTCGCCGCCCTAACAGCACTGTTCGCCACTGAAGGGAATTGAGATGAGTTTTCCGCAGCATCGACCGCGCCGCCTGCGCACCACGCCTGCCATGCGACGCCTGACAGCCGAGCACCGCCTGAATGCCGCCGAGCTGATTCTTCCGGCCTTCATTCGCGAGGGCCTGACGGAGCCAAACCCGATCGCGTCGATGCCCGGAGTAGTTCAACACACCTCGGATACCCTTCGACGCGCTGCCGCAGAGGCAGCCGAGCTTGGCCTCGGGGGAATCATGTTGTTCGGCATCCCGGAGACGCGCGACGCCCGGGGTACCGCATCACTCGACCCCGACGGCGTCCTCAACAAGGCTATCCGCGACGTTAGGGCCGAGGTGGGGGACACCCTGGTGATCATGAGTGACGTCTGCCTGGACGAATTCACCGACCACGGACACTGTGGGGTGTTGGATGACAACGGTTACGTGGACAACGATGCCACGCTGGAGATCTACGGGCAGATGGCGGTTGCCCAGGCAAACGCCGGCGCCCACGTCCTCGGGCCATCGGGAATGATGGACGGCCAGATCGGTGTTATCCGGCGGGCTCTCGAAGATGCGGGCCACAAGAACACCGCCGTGCTGGCATATGCCGCCAAATACGCCTCCGCATTCTACGGACCCTTCAGGGAGGCTGTGGATTCGCAACTCAAGGGTGATAGGCGGACCTATCAGATGGACGCGGCCAACCGCCGCGAAGCCATCGCCGAGGTCGAACTGGACCTTGAAGAAGGCGCAGACATGGTGATGGTCAAGCCGGCCATGAGTTATCTGGACATCGTGGCGGACGTTGCTGCCATGAGCCCGGTTCCAGTGGCCGCCTACCAAATCTCGGGCGAATACGCCATGATCGAAGCGGCCGCCGCCAACGGCTGGATCGACCGCAAGGCAGCAATCGTCGAGTCCGTTATGGGCATCAGGCGGGCCGGTGCGGACATGGTGCTTAGCTACTGGGCAACTGAGATAGCCAACTGGCTCAAGGAGTCTTGATGACAGACGCCACCGCGTCCGTGAACGGCCGGGAGGATGACGGGCAGGAGACCCGGCAGCCCGACGACGCCCCGCCCCTTGACGCCGCCGGCGCCGGCCCACTGGCCGCTCCGAACTCCGGACCCACCGAACCGGTCGGGCCGGACACAGTCCTGCTCGGGCTGAACACTTTCGGCGACGTTGATACCGACGGCGACGGCAACCCCACTCCGCATGCCCGGGTGTTGCGCCACCTGTTGGTGGAAGCACAACTGGCTGACGCCGTCGGACTTCACGCCTTTGGGGTGGGCGAACACCATCGGCGCGACTACGCCGTGTCCGCCCCGGAGGTATTCCTTGGCGCCGCTGCGGCTACCACCAGCCGGATCCGGCTCGGCTCGGCGGTGACGGTCCTAAGTTCGGACGATCCCATCCGTGTGTTCCAGCGCTTCTCCACTGTGGACGCCATTTCCAATGGCAGGGCCGAGGTGATGCTTGGCAGGGGTTCCTTTATCGAGTCCTTTCCGCTGTTCGGCTTTGACCTGGCTGACTACGAGGTCCTTTTCGAAGAAAAGTTGGAGCTATTCGACAGGGCCAGGTCCCAGAAGCCCATCCACTGGGAGGGCCGCACCAGGCCCGGAATCAACGGGCTCAGTGTCTTTCCACCGCTGCAGCACCACTTGCTGCCTACGTGGATCGGCGTTGGTGGCACCCCGGAATCAGTGGTCCGCTGCGCGTCTTACGGATATCCGATCATCTTTGCCATCATCGGCGGCCAGCCCAAGTCGTTCGCCCCCTTGGTTGGCCTGTACCGCGATGCAATGGGGAAGTACGGTAAGGCCATGCAGCAGGTGGCCACGCATTCGCCGGGCCATGTGGCTGAAACGGACCAGAAGGCGCGCGAGGAGTTCTTCCCGCACTGGCTCGCGCTGCGTAACCGGCTCGGTGCCGAACGCGGCTGGGGGCCAGCGGGACGGGGCGAATTTGATGCCCTTTGTGCCCCGGACGGCGCACTCTATGTCGGGTCGCCACAAACGGTGGCCGCCAAGATAGTGCAGACCAAGAAGGCCCTCGGCATTGACCGCTTTGACCTGAAGTACAGCAGCGGGACCCTGCCCCACGGCGCGATGATGCGGTCCATTGAACTATTCGGAACCGCCGTTGCGCCGCTGGTCCACGACATGCTGGCTGCCAGTTGATGAGTGCAACCGCCGGCTTTTGACTGTTTTTGACTGTCCCTGGAAAGAATAGGAACCATGACTTCACCCACGCCCGTTTCCGATCAGCTCTTTGACCGCGCCCGTGCGCTGATGCCCGGCGGCGTGAACTCGCCTGTGCGCGCATTCGGTTCAGTGGGCGGTACCCCGAAGTTTATGGTGTCCGCCCGCGGCCCGTACCTGACCGACGCAGACGGTCGCGAATACGTCGACCTGGTCTGTTCGTGGGGCCCCGCGCTGCTGGGGCACGCGCACCCGGCCGTGCTCGAAGCCGTGCATGCGGCGGTGGACCGCGGGCTGTCTTTCGGGGCATCGACCCCGGACGAGGCGAACTTGGCAGAAATAGTCAAGGAGCGGGTTTCCGCCGTCGAGCGGCTCAGGATGGTGTCCACAGGGACTGAGGCCACCATGACGGCCGTGCGTCTGGCTCGTGGTTTTACCGGCCGCACGCTCATCATCAAGTTCGCGGGCTGCTACCACGGCCACCTGGACGGTTTGCTGGCATCGGCCGGCTCCGGCGTCGCAACACTTGCTTTGCCGGGTTCTGCGGGAGTCACCGCCGCCACAGCGGCCGAGACGCTCGTCCTTCCGTACAACGACCTCAACGCTGTCGAAGAGGCCTTCGCGGCCCATGGATCGGACATCGCAGCAGTCATCACCGAGGCAGCGCCGGCCAACATGGGCGTTGTGACGCCACACGAGGGTTTCAACGCCGCGTTGTCACGCATCACATCCGAGCACGGCGCGCTCCTCATCCTCGACGAGGTCCTCACCGGCTTCCGCACCGGATACGCCGGATATTGGGGCCTCACGGGAGCGCACGAGGGCTGGTCGCCCGACCTCATGACCTTCGGCAAGGTCATCGGCGGGGGAATGCCGACGGCGGCCCTTGGTGGCCGCGCGGACGTGATGGATTACCTGGCTCCCGTGGGGCCCGTTTACCAGGCCGGCACGCTCTCCGGTAACCCCGTGGCCATGGCTGCCGGCGTCGCAACCCTTAGCAATGCCACACCAGAGGTCTACAGCTACGTGGATGCCCGCTCCCTTGAGCTGTCGGCGGCGGTGTCCGCTGCCCTGGAGGCGGAGGGCGTGGACCATTCCATCCAGCGTGCCGGAAACCTGTTCTCCGTGGCCTTTGGCACGTCCGTCAAGGGTGTTCACAACTACGCCGACGCCCAGGCCCAGGAGGCTTTCCGCTACGCACCGTTCTTCCACTCGATGCTGGAGTCGGGCGTCTACCTGCCGCCTTCCGTATTTGAAGCCTGGTTCCTGTCCGCTGCGCACGACGACCAAGCCATGTCCCGGGTAGTGGATGCACTGCCTGCCGCGGCTAAGGCGGCCGCAGCGGCAACTGCCTAGGGCCGCGTCGGCGGTTAAAAGCAACGGAGTCCTTCGGCCAATGGCTGGAGGACTCCGTAGCTTTAGCTGCAGTTTTCAGGCCACGCTAGAGAACGTCCGAGAGGAAGCCCTTGAGGCGGTCTGTTCGCGGGTCGGAGAACACCTGTTCCGGCGGCCCTGACTCCACCACAACCCCTGCATCCATGAACGTGACGTTGTCCGACACATTCCTGGAGAATCCCATCTCGTGCGTGACCACCACCATGGTCATGCCCCCCTTGGCGAGGTCAGCCATGAGCGCCAAAATGCCCTTGACCAGCTCCGGGTCCAAGGCTGAGGTGGCCTCGTCGAAGAACATGACCTCGGGCTTCATGGCCAAGGCCCGGGCGATGGCAACACGCTGCTGCTGACCGCCGGATAGAGTGGCAGGCCTAACATCGGCCTTGTGCCTCAGTCCCACCAGGTCCAGCTGCTCTAGGGCCTCAGCCCGTGCTTGTTCCTTGGGGAGCTTCCGGAGCTTGCGCAGCGCGAACGCGACGTTCTCTCCGACGCTCTTGTGGGGAAACAGGTTGAACTGCTGGAAGACCATGCCGATCCTCCTGCGGAGCTCGTCAGGGTTGTCCTTCAGGACGGACTTGCCATCCAGCAGGATGTCCCCGGCGTCGGGCTCGATGAGGCGGTTCATAACGCGCAAAAGCGTCGACTTGCCTGAACCGGAGGGCCCGATCACCGAAGCCGTGGTGCCGGCAGCGACTTTCAAGTCGATGCCACGGAGTACCTTGTTGCTCCCGAAAGCGAGGTGTACGTCCTTCGCCTCGAGAGAACCTGAAGCAAAGTGAGTCATACGTGGGCTCCCTTCCCGACGACGGCAGCGGCGTCGTCCGGTTCCTTCTTCTCAGCGCGGCTCTGGGCGCGGCCAGTGCGCAGTCGTGCGTCAATCCAGTTCACGAAGTGCGTCAGCGGGATGGTCATCGCCAGGTAGAAGATGCCCGCTGCGACGTATCCGGAGAGGTTGCCGCTGCGCGCAGCGGCATCCTGTCCAATCTGGAAGAGTTCACGCTCGGAAGCCAAGAGGCCCAGGGTGAAGACGAGCGAAGACTCCTTGATAAGTGCAATGAACTGGTTCACGAGCGCCGGAAGCACGCGGCGGACACCCTGCGGTACGACGATAAGCCGCATCGAGGGACCATAGCCGAAGCCGAGTGCGCGCGACGCCTCCAGCTGGCCCTTGTCCACGCTCTGGATGCCGGACCGGAAGATCTCCCCGATATAGGCCGACGAGATCAGTGACAGAGCTGCGATGCCCATGGGATACGGGCTGGTCACACCGGTCATTTCGCGAACTATCGGTCCGAAGCCCAGCCCGATCACCAAGATCGTGAGGATTGCGGGAAGCCCACGGAACACGTCCGTGTAGATCCGGGCGATCCACCGCGCCACTGGATTCCGCGCGATGCCCATGAGTGCCAGCACCATGCCGAGCGCGGTCCCAATGATTCCCGAGACCACGGCCAGAACCAGGGTGTTGGGCAGGCCGACTGCGAACATCGAAGGCAGCACTTCGCCGATGACCTTCCAATTGAAGAAGGTCTCGCCGAGCTTGTTCAGGTAATCCATGTGGCGCCTGTCAGTCGATTACTTGGTGGGAACCTGGACGGCCTTGCTGCCCGGCTTCCAACCCTCTGGAGTCTGTTCCTTGATGGTCGGGCGGTCCGCGTACCACTGAGCAGTGAGCTTGCCCCAAGTGCCGTCAGCGACAACAGCGTCGAGCGCAGCGTTCAGTGCGTCGTTGAGGGGCTGGTTCTCCTTGGCCACCGCGTAGGCCGTGAAGTTCTGGGTGTTGACCTTCTTCTGGGCGATGGTGGTGCCGTCGCCCTGCTTGACCTGGCCCTCAGCCTGCTGTGACGGTGCAACCCAAACATCCACCTGGCCGCTCTTCACGTTGGCGTAAACAGTGTTGTAGTCCGGGAAGCGGACGGGTTCAAGCTTGAGCGTGTTGGTCACGAAGTCATCCTGGACCGTGCCCTGGACCACGCCGATCCGCACGCCCTGCTTGAGGTCGTCGAAGGTCTTCACCTTCGCACCCTCCTTGGCAACGATGGCCATGTACCCGAAGTCGTAGCCGTTGGTGAACGCCACGGTGTCCCGGCGTGCGTCGGTGGTGGAGATCGAGGAGGATCCCACATCGAACTGCTTGGTCTTGACCTGGGCAAGCAGGCTCTGGAACTTCGTGGATACGAACTCCACCTTCAGGCCAAGCTTGGCCGCCATGGCCTTGAGGAGCTCGTTGTCGTAGCCGGTGAAGTTGCCGTCTTTGTCGATAAAGATGTTCGGCGGAGCGTCAGAAAGGGTGCCCACCTTGATGGTGCCGGGGGTGATCAGGCCCAGCTTGGTCTTGTCGATCTTGTCGAGGGGAGTGACGTCCTTGGTGGTGTACTTGTCCAGTGTCTGCTTGTCACTGCCTGCCAAGGCATCCGTCGGAGTGCCACTGGGCTGGGATGCGCCGCCGCAGGCCACTAGGGTGGTGGCCAGGGCGATTGCCACTGGGACAGTGGAAAGCCACTTCAAGGCTTTGATTTTCATCAAGCAATCACTTTCATTGGGGTTACAAGTTCTTTGAAGCTCAAAGATTCGGCGGGTGCGCCGGGCTTGCGGGCGATACGTGTGGCGCCATAGCAGGCCCCGCCCGCAAAACTTAATCATCTCACTAGGCTCTCGGAGCCCTGTGAGACGAAGAAAGGAGGCGATGGTTGCCTAAAATCCGAACAATCTTCGCTCCTGCGGCCATCACGGGAACTAATATGATCTCAATCAGTCTTCTTCAAGAACGACTGCTTGATTGATCCGAGGGCCTCGAAGGCCGCAGGGAATGTGAAATATGTCGCACTCTTGTCATATGTGTGCCATCGTCAAACCGCGAATGGGGTCATTTGTGAGCCTCATCACGGTTTGGGTTTTGTGACGACCGGCTGCACCGTGGCTGAATGAACCCTCAGAACTCGCCTCGAACTTCCTCGGGCGGAAGGACGGGCCAATCACCTTCAATGACCGCCGTTGGTTTGGAGCGCCGCAGATATGCCTGGAAGTCCGCGGCTTGTGCTGCCGCCCAGTCGACCTGTAGTTGGTGCAACTTGGACGCCGGCATGTGCAGGGTCGGGAAGCGGCCAGCCATGGCATCGAGGACACGCAACGTGGCCAGGGCGTCAGCAGCGGAGGTGTGGGCATTGTCCAGTGTGACCCCATACTCCTCGCATAGTGCCGTGAGCGTCCGCTTGCCTTTGCGATAGCGGTCCACCTGCTTGTTCATGATGTACGGGTCCAGGACCGGAAACCTTGTGAGCTGCGGGACACCGTAACGCGCAGATTCCGCCGCCAGGACCGTGAAGTCATAACTGGCGTTGAATGCAATAACCGGCACGCCGTCGTCGAACAGTCCCTGGAGCACCGTGGCGACTTCCCGCGTGACCTCCGCGGCCGGCCGCCCCTCACTGCGGGCCTTTTCAGTGGTGATCCCGTGGACCTCGCTTGCTTCAGCGGGAATCTCCACACCCGGATCGGCGAGCCATTCGTGCTCCGTGACAATCTCCCCGAAGTGGTCAACGACCGATATGGACGCTGTGACGATCCTCGCTGAGCGGGAGTTGCGTCCCGTCGTTTCCAGGTCGAAGGCGGCTCGGGGGAGGGAATTCCAGGTGCTCATGCTGTCACGCTACCGGCGGGGCCCGACACTTCCGGGATGCCGGCCCAGCGTGGCGCAAGACTAGGCTGGTCCACATGAGGATGGAGTACGTCACAGCGGTCCTAGGCGTCGTCGACCTCATACCGCCAGGCACAGCAGTGTCCTACGGCGACGTTGCTGAATTGCTCGGCGCCGGGGGACCGAGGCAGGTTGGTGCTGTCATGAGCCGCTACGGCAGTGGAGTGCCGTGGTGGCGGGTCCTGAAGGCCAGTGGCGAGGCCCCGCCGGGTCATGAGCCCGAGGCACTGCGTCATTACGTCACTGAGCACACGCCATTACGCGGCGACCATGAGCGGTTCCTGCGCACAGGCGAAGGCCGCTGGCGGGTGGACCTGGGCAAGGCCCGCTGGGCGCCCACCGAGGGTGATTTCGATGTCATCGATGTGATTTCCGACCAGTTGGAGCGTCACCTCCATAGATTGTCAGTGGCCGATGATGGAATGTCTGTGTGATTCCAGCCGAGACTGCCCAAGAAAAGACGGACACAGAAGCCAACCCTGCAGATGCCGCCCAGCGGACGCTTCGCCTCCTCCCTCCTGTGCAGTCCCAGCGTGGAATACCCGTCCTCACGGCGGACCAGAACGCAGTCGCACGTCTAGCCCGCGGTTCCGGGCCCATCATCGTCCCCGGGGCGCCAGGCACCGGTAAATCCACCCTGCTTGTTGAGGCCGCTGTTCGTCGTGTGGAACGCGATGGAGTCGATCCCGGACGGGTCCTTTTCCTGGCACCTGGGCGCCTTGCCGCTGCCGCCATGCGGGACGCTTTCACCGTGCGGCTAGGGCGGACATTAAGTACGACGCCGGCCCGCACCTGGGCCTCATATGCTTTCGACCTGATTCGGCGCGCCAAAGCTGAGGGGATACTTCCGCTCGCCCGCCAGCCCAAACTGCTGTCAGGTCCCGAGCAGGACCTGATTATTAAGGAACTGCTGGAGGGTCACGTCGCGCCAGGACGATCGCTGCCGTGGCCAGCGGACTTTTCTGCCGCGTTGGGCACCAGGGGATTTCGGCAGGAAGTGCGCGAACTCTTCGATCGCATCACCGAAAGCGGCCGGACGGCCCAAGACCTTCGGTGGCTCGCGTCCCAGTGCCAAAGGCCCGAGTGGCATCCTGCCGCGGCGTTGTTTGCGGAATATCGCGACGTTTTGGATCTCCGGATGCCGGAAGCCTTTGATCCGGCAGGCATCATCACTGCGGCGAGGCACATCTTCCAGGATGCTCCGGAATTCCTGGAGGCTGAGCGGGATCGCCTTGAACTGATTCTTGTGGATGACATCCAGGAGGCCAACCCCGCAGTTTTTGAGCTCTTGGCTGACGTTGCGTCCGGCAAGGATTGCATTGTCACCGCTTGCCCGGATTCGGTGGTTCAGGGGTTCAGGGGCGCACGGCCGGACCTTGTAGCCGATTTGCCGCGACTCCTCTCGAACCAACACCATCCAGGGGCACAGAACGAGGGAGCCCTCATTGCCGCAGCGCCGGGGGAACATACCCGTGCCGTGACAAGACCACGGGTCATGCCCCTTGCCCGTTCCCACAGACTCTCCGACGCCGTCGCACAGGCGTGGCTCGCCGTGGCAGGCCGGATTCCACAGAGGAACGGTTCAGTCATGTCACGGCGCTTGGATCAAGGCTCCGTGGGCTCCGAAGGGCAGCCTGCCGCGGCGGAGGGGTCAGTTGAGGGCCATGTTTTCCCGTCGCCCATGCACGAACTCCGCTACGTCGCACAACGCATCCTCGAAGCGCACCTCAAAGGCGGCCTCGGCCTATCCGATATCGCCGTGATCGTCCGAAACGGCGGGCAACTGGCCCAGCTCCAGAGGTACCTAGAAGGCCAGAGCATTCCCGTGCGCGTCCCAGTGGCGGACACCGCAGTCAGGGACGAGGTGGCAGTCCGCCCGCTCTTGGATTTGTTGGGCGTAGTCTTCGACCCATCGTCGCTGACCGCGGAGACCGCGGTGTCCTTACTCACTTCCCGCTTGGGCGGCGCAACTGCCATTGAGATGCGCAGGTTGCGCCAATCCCTGCGCCGGGAAGAACTCCTTGGCGGGGGCGGGCGCAGCAGTGACGTCCTCGTGGTTGAGGCACTCCTTGCGCCGGGCGCCTTGGCAACGCTTGGCATCGAGGGCAGCTCAGCCCGGCGCATTGCCCGGATGATCCAAGCCGGCCGGGCTGCTTTTGAACGTCCTGGTGCCAATGCGGAGTCCGTCCTCTGGGCTTTGTGGGATGCTTCCGGACTTGCTGGTCGTTGGAGAAACCTCGCCCTCGACGGCGGTTCGGCTGGAGCGCGCGCGGACCGGGACCTGGATGCGATGATGGCACTTTTCCACGCCGCGGAGCGCTTCGTGGACCAACTTCCCGGCTCTGGTGCCGAGCAGTTCCTCGACTACCTCCTGAACCAGGAGCTTCCCATGGACACACTCGCCGCACGGGCACAGCTGGAAGAGGCAGTTGAAATCATGACGCCGGCCAGCGCCGCCGGCCGCGAGTGGGAACTGGTGATTATTGCGGGGTTGCAGGAAGGCGTGTGGCCCAATACGCGGCTGCGTGGGGAACTGCTGGGCAGCACCATGTTCGCGGATGCCGTGGAGCACGGCGTCGAGTTCGCCAAACAGCGTGGGCCGCTTAGCCGTATTAGGGATATCAGACATGATGAGCTGCGCAGCTTCTCATCTTCGATTTCCCGGGCCAAGAACACCTTGATTTGCACCGCAGTATCCTCCGAGGACCAGCAACCGTCACCTTTCCTTGATTACGCGGCTCCTCCCGAACCTCATTCGGGCAGCCGGGAATACACCCACGCCGGAAGACCAATGACCCTGCGTTCCCTGGTGGCTGAGCTTCGCCAGCACGTTCAGGAACCGCATCTTCAGTCAGATGGCTCAGGTGAGTCCACGCCGGAATCCCGGGAAGCGGCCCGTGTACTTGCCACTTTGGCCAATAGCGTTCCTCCCGTTCCTGGTGCCCACCCGGAGTCTTGGTGGGGGCTCATGCCCTTGAGCAGCGAGGGGCCGGTGGTGCCTGCAGGCGGCACTGTTGCTGTGTCACCTTCCAAAGTGGAGACCGTGCACAAAAGCCCCCTCGACTGGTTCGTACAGGCAGCCGGAGGTGAGGCTGCCACCGACTTTGCCCGTAGCCTTGGCACCTTGGTACACAGTATTGCCCAGGACTTTCCGGAGGCCTCGGGGGCTGAATACGTGGCCGAACTCCTCAGACGGTGGCCTTCGCTCGGTATGAAGGACACCTGGGAGGGCAAACTCGATTTTCGTCGGGCGGAGGCCATGGTCAGGAAACTTGCCCAATACATTGTGCTTATGCGCAGCGAGGGGCGCAGCCTGATCGGCGTCGAACAGGACTTCGCCGTCCGACTTCCCGATGTTCCCCTTCCGGCCGTGCCGTCGCCGGGGGAAACGACCTCGAGTCCCGCACCACGCGAGCCTTTCCCGGACGAAGGCTCCATCGCGGACACTGCCGAGTCCAACGAGGCTGCCGCGCGCCAAGCCGTGCTCCGGGGCCAGGTCGACCGCCTGGAGATCGATGCCGAGGGCCGCCTGGTGATCGTGGACCTGAAGACAGGACGAAGGCAGCCCGGGAAAGCTGAACTTGCGCAGCACCCCCAGTTGGGTGCGTACCAGGCTGCCGTGCTCCTTGGGGCATTCGGTCAGGGCGCTTCACCGTCGACGCCGGGCGGTGCCGTCCTTGCCCAATTGGGCACCTCTGCAAAGGGACCGGGCGTGCAGCAGCAGGAAGCACTGTCCCCGGGGGACAACTGGGCCCTGGAACTGGTCACAGAGGCTTCTGTCCTAATGTCCGCTGCAAGTTTCGAGGCCCGGCACCAGCCGGGTCAGGGATCCCACGGCGGGCGAGGCTGCCGGCTGCCCGACATATGTCCGCTTTGTGCACGTGGAAAGCAGGTCACCGAATGACGTCCCAGACGCTGGCGCCGGCTGTTCTTGGTTCCGACGCAACTGGAGTTCCAGAGCCCCGGTTCACTCCGGAAGAACTGGCCGAGCTGTTGGGGGAGAGCCACAGCCCCACCGCGGAGCAGTCCGCCATCATCTCGTCACCGCTAACACCTCGGCTGGTGATCGCTGGAGCGGGCTCCGGAAAGACGGCCACCATGGCGGATCGCGTTGTGTGGCTGGTGGCAAACGGGTGGGTCCGGCCGGAGGAAGTCCTAGGGGTTACTTTCACCCGCAAGGCGGCCGGCGAACTGGCCAGCCGCATCCGGACGAAGCTCACGTCACTTCAGAAACTAGCTGCCGCACGTCCGGAGGATTTCCCGGATTGGGCGGAGGACGCGGACGATCTGGAGCCCAAAGTCTCCACTTACCACTCCTATGCCAGTGGCATCGTCTCCGATTATGGGCTCAGGATCGGCGTGGAGCGGGACGTTGTTCTGCTGGGGGGAGCCCAGTCGTGGCAGATAGCCAGCGAGGTGGTGGAGGCGTTCGACGGAGACTATGAACACTTCACTGCGGCGAAGTCCACGCTGGTCAACGCTGTCATCCAGTTGTCGGGCGAGTGCGCCGAGCATCTTCGTGAACCTGCGGAAGTTCGGCAGTGGCTGAACGAGCGTATCGCCGAGTTTGATGCACTGCCCTACGTGGCAGGCGCGGCCAAAAACGCCACGCAGTCTGCAAAGGACCTTCGGGGCATGCTGCGCACGCGGGCGAGTGTGGCAGAGATGGTTGCACGATATGCCGAGGCCAAGCGCACCAGGGGTGTACTTGATTTTGGTGACCTTGTGGCCCTTGCCGCCCGTATTGCCCGGGAAGTCCCGATTGCTGCCGAGACCGAGCGAATGCGCTACAAAGTGGTACTGCTGGACGAGTTCCAAGACACGTCCCATGCCCAGTTGGTGCTTTTTTCCAGGCTTTTTGGGGATGGACACGCTGTCACCGCCGTTGGGGATCCGAACCAATCGATCTACGGTTTCCGCGGTGCCTCGGCCGGCCAGTTGTTTCACTTCGTGCACGAATTTCCAGCCCTCGTGGAGGATCCCCGCTTCGCTGGCACGGTCTTCGCTGGCACGGTCTCCTCTGACACAGCGGATCCGGCCGGTCGGGCAGCGTACACGGTGGCACCGACTTCATACCTGACCACAGCATGGCGAAACGGGCGGAATATTCTTGCCGCGGCCAACACCATCGCCGGGCCACTCAATGAGTCTTCATGGCGCGAGGCTCCGGCCGGCCTCAAAGGCGACCACGGCCAACCGTCGGTGCCGCCACTCCAACCAAGCCCGGTAGCCGTCGACGGCACCGTCGTCGTCGGGCGTTTTGCATCTGACCAGGACGAGGCGGTCGCGATCGCCAGGGAAGCCAAGAACCATGAGGGACGCCATACAATGGCTGTCCTGTGCCGGAGACGTGCGCAGATGGAGCCTATCCGCCGGGAATTCGAGGCGCAGGGCATCGCCTATGAAATCGTGGGGCTCGGAGGACTTCTGGATACCCCGGAAATCGTGGACCTCGTCTCCACTCTCAAAGTCATCGCTGACCCGGGAAGATCCGATGCGCTGATGAGGTTACTTGCCGGTGCCAGGTGGCGAATTGGTCCCGCGGACCTTATGGCCCTGGGAGATTGGTCGCGGTTCCTCGCCGCGCAGCGAACCCGCAGATCCACGCCCACTGATACTGAAGCCCAGGCAGCGGACAGAGCGGGGGTGGCCGGGGGTGCCGGCGATGCCCCATCGGCCGCGGACGCGCAAGAGGCAATCGCCAGCGATATCACTGACAACGCCAGCCTGGTGGAGGCACTCGACTTTCTACCATCGATGGGTTGGACCTCTCCACAGGGAAGGACGCTTAGCACTACGGCCCTGGAACGACTCCGGCAATTGTCAGAGGAACTGCGGACCCTGCGCAGTTTTATCGGGGATGACCTGACCACACTGCTGGGCGAAGTTGAGCGCTCGATGCTGCTCGACATCGAGGTTGCCGCCAAGCCCGGTGTCAGCATCCATCAGGCCAGGCGGAACCTTGACGCGTTCCATGATGCCGCGGCTGGCTTTTTGCGCACCGCGCACAGGATCGACATCGCAGCTTTCCTGGCGTGGCTTGAGGCCGCAGCAGCCGAGGAAGGCGGCCTGGACATGGCCCCTGCGGAACCAAACCCGGAGGCGGTGCAACTGCTGACCGTGCATGCCTCCAAGGGACTCGAGTGGGACGTTGTTTTTGTCCCAGGGCTGAACGCTGGGTCCTTTCCAAGCAGCCGGGATTCGCGCTGGAGCAGCGGCTCCGCAGCCCTGCCATGGCCGCTGCGTGGCGATCAGGCTGACCTTCCACAGTGGGATTTGGACCAACCGGACCAGAAGGGTTGGCTCGACGCGGAAAAGGATTTCAAATCAGCTGTGCAGCAGCATGGCGAAGCCGAGGAACGCAGGCTTGCCTACGTGGCATATACGAGGGCAAGGCACGTGCTGTGGGCTTCCAGCTCAGCCTGGGTCGGTTCCCGCTCCGGCATCAGCGAAATGTCACCCTTCCTCGCGGAACTAACACCACTTACCGGAAATGAGGCAGTGGTTCATCCGGAATCCCTTGACGAGGGATCACTGCCGCAGGAAAGTCCATTGACGGCTGAAACGGAATCCGCCGTATTCCCGTACGATCCGCTCGAGGGACCGGTTGATCCAAGGACCGGGGCCAGGCTGCGCCTGGTTCCGGGGCGGCGGCGAGCCATGGACGCCGCGGCGGGCAGCGTCCTTGCCGCGATTCATTCGCTGACAAATGCAGATCCCACCCAGCAGTTAAGTGACGAACAAGTTCCGTTGGACTGCCTCCGCGGAGCAGCGGCAGGTTGGCGAGCGGAAGCGGAACTCCTCCTGCAGCGCCGGAGGCGCCGCTTGGACCAACGCGATATCCACCTTCCAGCGCACATCTCAGCCTCCCTGTTTGTTGAGCTGAGCGAGGACTCAACAAGGGTTCTCTCGCAACTGCGCAGGCCTGTCCCTAGGGAACCGGGCGTGAACGCGCGGAAAGGCACGGCATTCCACTCATGGGTGGAGGAGTATTACGGAACAACCGGCATGTTGGACCTCGATGAGGCGCCCGGATCCGATGCCCATGTTGATGAAGCCTACGGGCTGGACCAAATGGTGGCCGCATTCAAATCCAGCGAGTGGGCGCACCGTGCTCCGGCCTTTGTCGAAGTCCCGGTTGAGACGCTGATCGGTGGCGTTGTGGTGCGCGGACGCATAGACGCTGTGTTCCAGAACGCAGATGGCGGCTGGGAGCTCGTGGACTGGAAGACGGGCAGGAAGCCCGTAGGCAAGCAGCTCCAGGCCAAGGCCGTCCAATTGGCAGTGTACAGGCTGGCGTGGTCTAGGCTCATGGACGTCCCACTGGAAGACGTCAGCGCAGTATTCTACTACGTTGCCGACGATGCCGTGGTCAGGCCGCATGACCTTGGCACAGCTGAGGAACTCGAGGGAATCGTGTCGGCGGCCCTGGGCGCACCCTGAGCTGTCGCGGTCACATGCGGTTCCAGCGCTCCATCGAGGAAAGCTATTCCGCCCGGGAGTTCCGTTCCTCGGGTGTTTCCCGCTTCGGCGCCGGTACAACAGCGATAGTGTCCGTCGAGGCACTGTCCAGTGGATTGGTTGTGCTGTCCGCGTCTTTGGGCGTGTCCGCCTGGTCTTGGGCGTCCGGAGCCGGGACCGGGGCTACAGGCAGCGGTGTCACCGTTACCGCGGGCACTGTTACCGGCGCCATATCGGATGTCGGCGCAGTCCCGTCGGATCCCTCGGATGCAGTTTGAGGCGTACCTTCGGACTGGGGTGACGAACTGGGTACCGGTGGCACCGCACTAACTGAGGTGGCCGGGGCCGGAAGTGGTTCAACGCTGATGGCTTGTCCGCCATGGACCGCGATGTCCTCGGCGAGCGTGGCCAGCATTTGTTCTGCCTCCGCGATCATTTCTGTATGGCTTGCCGCCAACGCCTTGACCAGGTATTGCGCGAGGGCGAATTCAGCCAGGAGGGACGCGCGTCGAAGAACGTGAGGATCGGGCGTTTCCCGCCGGGCTTCTTTGTAGTGCCGGAGAACGGAGTCTACAAACCCCTGTTCGTTTGAAGCCACGAGCCAGGCCAAGTCGTCAGCCGGGTCTCCGATTCGAAGGTCGGTCCAGCCGGTCAGGGCAGTAACGGAATCCCCTTCCACGAGCAGGTTGTCTTCATGCAAGTCACCATGCACAACGCACGGGTTGAAACGCCATAGGGTGACGTCCTCCAAGGCGTGTTCCCACCGGCGCAGAAGGGCGGGCGGAATTTTTCCTGTGGTGGCCGCCTGGTCCAGTTCGTTGAGCTTCCGCTGCCGGAATTCGTTGGCGGTGTAGCTTGGCAGGTCTGCGTTATTTACCAAGGACAGTGGCAGGTCGTGAACCGCTGCGAGGGCAGTCCCAATCTCGCGCGCCAAGGTGTCGTTGCCGGTCGACAATTCTTCGATGCTGCGCGTTGTGCCCGCCAAGTTGGAGTAAACGAACGTGCTCAAGGCGCCTTGCCGGACCTGTCCGGCAACGTGTGGAACCTGGAATGGCAATTCGGCGCGAATGGCCGGGGCGAATGCCCGGAGAATCATGAACTCGGTTTCCAGCCGCGTGCTGGCTTCCGGGTGTTTCGGCGCGCGAACCCTCCACCGCTTGCCCTCCTCGTCAAGCAGGAGGGCCGAATCGAAGTCAGCCGGGTCGTCTGGAGCTGAGGCGACGGCGGTCGGCGTCAGGCCCGGCACCGCCGCGGTTGCGACTGCGGCAAGTTCGATTGGTGTTCTTCTCACGGGTTCAACGGTAGATTGGACGAGGCCCAAGACCGCGATGCGCCCCGGCGAGTCTCCAGATCAGGATCCAAACCTGCGTGAGGCTCTGTATCCAATTCACATAGGGCGGTTTCCAAATGTTGTTTGTCTGTGTGAGTAAGTACGGTAGGAACATGAGTCATGCGCAGTCTGCGGCCCCTGCTTTTCCCCTGATGGACACCGTTCTTCCGGTACGCCCGGCCCGCATCGACCGCGGATCGGTGGAGCGGTTGAAGCCCGGAATGGTTGAGACCCTCATCGACTCTGGTGAAGCAGATGCCATCCTCCTGTCCCAGCGCCGGGCGCTCATTGCCGACAGCGGGCTTTGGCGTACGGGAGCCTTGGAACTGCGCAACGCCCTCACAGCGGCCGGGATCACAGCTTCGGCCACTATCTTCCTCGGACGGCCGCTCGATTCCGAGGGCCGGGAGGGAACCCCCCACGTGCTGTTCGTGTTGGACGAGCCCCTTGCCCCCGGCAGCATGGGCATTCCGGACAGCGCTGACTGGATAGGGTTCCGGGAAATAGCCACGCAGTTGGATGAACTCGATACAGCGCTGTTTGTGGAATCGAGCGCCATCTCGAATTGGCATGCCACCCACACACATTGTCCCCAGTGCGGCCATCCCACCAATATCGAGGCCGGAGGCTGGGTCCGACGCTGTCCGCGGGACAACTCTGAGCACTACCCCCGCACGGATCCTGCCATCATCGTCACTGTGATCGGCCCGGATGGCCGAATCCTGCTTGGCGGTGGTGGACCCGCGGACGCCAAGAACTTCTCCACGCTCGCCGGGTTCGTCGAGCCCGGGGAGTCATTGGAGCAGGCGGTCGTCCGGGAGATTTTCGAAGAGGTTGGCATCAGGGTTACCGCTTGCCAGTACCTCGGATCGCAGTCGTGGCCGTTCCCGGCCTCGCTGATGCTCGGCTTCACCGCAACAACCGACGACGTCGAAGCTCGCCCTGACGGCGTTGAGGTCACCCGCGCCCGCTGGTTCACCCGGGAGGAACTGCAGTCGGCAGTTCTCGACGGCGAAATCACCATCTCGACGCGGCTTTCCATCGCCCGCTCCCTCATTGAGCACTGGTACGGAGGAATCATCGAGGACCTGAGCAAATGAGCGTTCCCGTGCAGGCTGCCCCTGCCATGCAGGGAATCACTATCCAAAGCGGCCTCGATTCTTCCGGTTCGCTGGCTGGCGCTTCCCTGGAAGAGCGGATACTCGGCGGGCTGGACGCCGAACAAAGGGAAGTGGCCAGCACATTGACTGGTCCTCTGTGCGTACTTGCCGGTGCCGGAACCGGCAAAACCCGCGCCATCACGCACCGAATCGCCTACGGAGTCCACACCGGCGTGTACAGTCCGCAGCGGCTCCTTGCCGTTACGTTCACTGCCCGTGCAGCCGCTGAGATGCGCAGCCGCCTCCGGGACCTTGGTGCAGGAAACGTCCAGGCCCGCACCTTCCACGCGGCGGCATTGCGACAACTGCAGTTCTTCTGGCCACAGGCCGTGGGCGGAGCACTGCCGCAATTGCTGGACCACAAAGCCACCATGATTGCCGAAGCCGCCCGGCGCCTGCGGCTCTCCACGGACCGCGCTTCCATTCGTGACCTTGCCGCCGAAATCGAGTGGGCTAAGGTTTCAATGCTGACACCCGCCAATTACTTGGAAAACGCACAGGGACGCGGGACCCCTGGAGGCTTCGACCTGACCGCGGTTGCGAGGGTGTTCCAGGCATACGAGGACGTCAAGACGGACCGCAACGTCATCGACTTCGAAGACGTCTTGTTGATTACTGTGGGCATCCTCCAGGAGGACGCCAAAGTAGCCGCCACGGTCCGGGAACAGTACCGGCACTTTGTGGTGGACGAGTACCAGGACGTGTCACCGCTTCAGCAGCGGCTCCTGGAACTGTGGCTCGGTGGCCGCGAGGAACTTTGCGTCGTGGGTGATGCCAGCCAGACGATCTATTCCTTTACCGGTGCCACACCGGAGTATCTGTTGCGTTTCAGGGGGCGCTACCCTTCCGCCAACGTGGTGAAGCTTGTCCGGGACTACCGTTCCACTCCTGAGGTGGTGAAGCTTGCCAATGGGCTGCTTGCCTCCCGGCGCAGCGGCGGCCCCGCCGCGGATGCCGCTTGGGCGGCGCCGCTCAAACTGGTTGCCCAGCGAGCCTCCGGCCCCGAACCTCGCTTCATGGAATGCCCGGACGACGAGGCTGAGGCCGCCGCGGTGGCCGGACGCATCCGGGAATTGCTCGACGCCGGCACCCGGGCCAGCGAGATCGCCGTCTTGTTCCGTACCAACGGACAGTCTGAAGCCTTCGAACAGGCGCTCGCCGCCGCGGGCATTGGCTATCAGCTCCGGGGCGGCGAACGGTTCTTCGCGCGCAAGGAGGTCCGCGACGCCATCCTGCAATTGCGTGCGGCAACCCGGGCAGTCGAGGGGCCGGATGCGGGTCCTTTGGGCCAGCTGGTGCGGGACATCGTGCGTTCCCTCGGCTACAGCGATGAAGCTCCGCATAGCGGCGGCGCCCTTCGCGAACGCTGGGAGTCCCTGGCTGCATTGGTTGCGCTTGCGGATGAACTCGTGGCAGTACGTGGGGAGGCCTTTACACTGGCCGAGTTCGTCAACGAACTCCAGGAACGCTCGGTTGCCCAGCACGCTCCAACCGTGGAAGGCGTCACCCTGGCCTCGTTGCACGCCGCAAAAGGCCTTGAATGGGATGCGGTTTTCCTGGTCGGCCTGAGCGAGGGGCTGATGCCAATCTCCTTCGCGGACACCCCTGAGTCCGTCGACGAGGAGCGGCGGCTGTTGTACGTGGGCATCACGCGTGCGCGCGAGCAACTAAACCTATCCTGGTCTACAGCGCGGACCCCGGGTGGGCGCGCCAACCGCAGGCCTTCGCGATTCCTGGACTCCCTGAGGCCTGATGCCCCTGCTGCGGCAGGTCCCAGGAAGAGCGTAGGAGTCAAGCGGAAAGCTGCAGCGCCGGCGTCGTGCCGTGTGTGTGGGAGCATGCTGAGCACCGGAGCCGAGCGCAAGGTGGGGCGGTGCAGCCAGTGCCCGCCCAGCTACCAGGAACAGACCTTTGAGGCACTCCGACAGTGGCGTCGGGACGAAGCCCAATCCGCCGACGTTCCCGCTTACGTCGTATTCACGGATGCAACCCTCACAGCCATTGCCGAGGCGCGGCCCGGGAACCTGGAAGAACTGTCGCGACTGGCCGGAGTCGGCCCGTCCAAACTGGAGCGCTATGGCGAGGCAGTACTTTCCGTCCTGGCTGAAAATGGTGGCAGCTAATGGCAGGTCAGCGCCAAGGGAATGACGTGCCTTATGCCCGCGCGACGGCGGGGCCAGCCGTCGTCGTACGCCGCTCCGCGAGGCGACGGCGGACCGTGGCTGCTTTTTGGGAGGACGGCAAGGCTGTTGTGGCGATCCCGGCACATTTCACCAAGGCCCAGGAATCCGAATGGGTGCGCCGGATGGTGGAAAAGCTCCAACGCCAAGGCGAACGCCGCTCCGGCGGCAAAGGACGGCGTCCTGCCACCGGTGATGTCGAACTCGCCGCCCACGCGGCCACTCTGTCCCACCGTTACTTCGGCGGCCGGGCCGTTCCGCGGTCCGTGCGTTGGGTTAGCAACCAGCACTCCCGCTGGGGCTCCGCAACGCCGGCTGATGGGACCATCCGCTTGTCGGACAAGCTTCGGCCAATGCCGCAGTGGGTGATTGACTACGTCCTGCTCCACGAGTTGGCACACCTTTTGGTAGCCGGACATGGGCCTGCATTTTGGCGGCTGCTGGAGGCCTATCCTGAAACGGAACGTGCCAAGGCATTCCTCGAGGGTGTGTCCTTTGCAGCGGCACGCGGTTTAGCTTCGGGCTCGGCTCCCACCGCGCCGGAGGGGGATGGTTTCGCGGACGACTTCCACAAAACAATCGCCGAGGACACCGAAGAGCCCTAGAACGGAGCCTTAAAACAGTCAGCCGCGCCGTAAAAAGCCTCGCTGGCGCGGCTGATAGTCAATCGCCCTAGGCCTTGGGCTCCTGTCCCGAATCCCCTGAGGAATCGTCGGGCTCGTCGTCACCGTGCTGTTGCTCCGTGGCCTCGATCGGTTCAGGTGAATCCTTTTTGTCGGCCTCGACAGCCTTCTTGTCCGCCGATGGCTGGTCGAATTCTCCATCCAGCAGTCGCTGCAGGGCGTCGTCGACTTCGCTGTCACTGGCTTCGGCTAGTTGGCGACGGCCGCTAAAGCCCTTCGGGTCGTCCAGGTCCTCGGCCGTGGGCAGGAGGTCAGGGTGTTGCCAAATGGCGTCCCGGCCCGCGATGCCACGTTCGGCCTTAAGCGTTGCCCACAGGGTGGCAGCTTCCCGGAGCCTGCGTGGACGGAGCTCGAGGCCAACGAGTGCGGCAAATGCGTGCTCGGCGGGTCCACCGGTGGCACGCCGACGTCGCACCGTCTCGCGCAGCGCCGCTGCCGACGGCAAGACATTATCCGTGGCGGCGGCGGTCAACTCGTCCACCCAACCTTCAACCAAGGCGAGGGCAGTCTCAAGCTTCTCCAGCGCCTGTGACTGGGCAGGTGTGCGTTGCGGCATAAAGACACCCTGTGAGAGGGCAGCCTGGATGCCTTCAGGGTTGCTGGGGTCGAGGTCTCGTGCCACTTCCTCGATGCGCTGGACATCGATGTGGATTCCACGCGCGTAGGCCTCGATCGCTCCAAGCAGATGGCCGCGCAACCACGGAACATGGACGAAGAGCCGTGCGTGGGCCGCCTCCCGGACCGCGAGGTACAGTCGAACGTCTGACTCCGGAACGCTCAAGCCCTCGCCGAACTTGGCAACGTTTGTTGGCAGCAGCGCCATCTCCAGGTCTGCCAGCGGAATGCCGATGTCCGTAGAGCTGACAACATCCGCTGACAGTGCGCCGATTGCCTGTCCAAGCTGCATACCAAAGATGGCGCCACCCATGTTCTGCAACATGGATGAGGCGCCGCCCACCATGGACTTCATCTCTTCCGGCATCTGTTCGGTCATGGCTTCCGACAGCGCCTTCGCGATGCTGTTGGCGACGGGTTCCGTGAGGCGCTTCCAAGTACCCAGCGTGGCCTCTACCCACTCTGCCCTTGACCATGCATGCCCGATCAGGCCCGCAGACGGTAGGTCGGTCACATTGTCCAGCCAGAGTTCGGCCAGGCGCAGGGCCTCATCAACATCTCGGGCCTGGTGGGCAGTAATGGACGGATCGGACTCCGAGGCCGCCACGCGGCGGGCATTGTCATGCGCCAACTGCCAATTGACGGGGCCTTCGGACGGCGCATTCATCATGGCCTGGACCTGAGCGAACATCTGCTGCAAAAGCTTCGGGTCGTTGGGCAGTCCGGCAGCCTTGGCCAGTTCTGCGGGGTCGATGTCACCCATGCCCTGCCCGCCCATGAGGTTCTGCAGCATTTCCGCCAGGGGATCCTTCGGCGTGTCGTCGCCGTCAGAGTGGGGGTTGGGGTTGGAGGTCATGATGCCGCCGATCGTCGCTGTACCTTGGTGATCACTTTCACGGTACCCCGCCCGGATCGGGCTGTCTGCCTCGGGGTGGAGTCGTTCGCTCTAGGCAAAGAAGCGCAGGATGCAGTGCGACAGCGTAGTGTTGTTCTCTGATAGAACGACCGTGCCGGCCCTTCGAACGGCCCCCTGCAACGCTCCTTCGAGGAAGCGTGGAGGGCCTCTGGGGACGGCACAATGGGGGCGGCACGCTGCGGCGTATGGCGGCTGCGGCAAAGCGAGCACCGTGGGGGTCCCCTTAGCGGAAAGGTGCCACACGTGACAAATTTGCCCAGCGCGGGGGAGCGCGGGTCAATCTCAGAGGACTCGACGACGGGCCAGGTCACCCCTGAAGATCAGCAGCCTGAGGAGAAGCCCGCCCGGCATAGCAGTCGTGGCACGGTGGTTCTCATCTCTGGTTTGCTGGCCGCTGCGCTCGGCGGCGCTGCCCTGGCGCTTCCCGTTCCCTACGTCGTTGAGTCACCCGGGCCGACGTTCAATACTCTCGGCCAGGACGGATCGAACGACGTCATCCGCATCACGGGACACGAGACCTACCGCGCCAAGGGAAACCTTGACCTCACCACTGTTTATGTGGAGGGCGGCCCCAACAGCACTGTGAACCTCTTCGGCGCGTTCCAAGCCTGGCTCGACGGCAGCAAGGCCGTCTACCCGGAGGAACTCCTGTATCCGAAGGGAACCACGCCGGAGCGCTCGCAGCAGGAGAGTGCCCAGGCCATGGCTACTTCACAAGAGAATGCCACGGCCGCGGCCCTGCAGGAATTGAAGATTCCGTTTGGCCAGAAACTGCAGATTAATTCGCTGGCCGATGGCTCACCCGCGGAAGGCAAGCTCCAGGCTGGTGACGTTTTCGTGTCGGTGAATGGCAAACCCGTGACGGCACTGAGCATTGTGCAGCGTGAACTGGCCGCCGGGGCAGGCGAGCCGGCGACCGTCGTCGTCGAACGAGCGGGCAGTCCCGTGACGGTGAAGGTCACGCCAACCAAGAACCAAGCCGGACGGTATGTGCTGGGTGTGCTGCTGCAGTACCAGTTCAACTTCCCGTTCGACGTCAAGATCTCCTTGGAGAAGGTCGGTGGACCCAGTGCCGGGATGATGTTCGCCCTAGGCATCGTGGATTCCCTGACGCCTGGAGACCTGACCGGCGGGAAGCATATCGCGGGAACGGGCACCATCACTCCGGAGGGGGCGGTCGGATCAATTGGCGGAGTGGCCCAGAAGATGGTTGGCGCCCGCAGGAGCGGAGCAACCATGTTCCTGGCTCCCGCAGCGAACTGCGACGAGGTGGTAGGTCACGTGCCTGACGGCCTCCAGGTGGTGAAAGTGGAGACACTGGCGGATGCGAAGGCTGCCGTGGAGAAGATTTCATCGGGCCAGGACACGTCCAGTCTGCCTACATGTACTGCCGCCCAGACTGGTCATTGAGTCCCACTACACTGGGCCGTGGAACTAGGGTACGGAACTCCCGGAACTTAGCTTCAACGCCACTCGTGGCATAGATGACGGGTATCGTCGCCTGTAACGGAGGCGGTTGCCGTCAAGCACACACGCACACTTACTAGTTACTGACGACCAGCTATGAGGTAGAGAGTTTGTCCCGTCCTGCCAGCTCCAAACCGCCCGGAAGACCACCGCTGAGGCGAGGTGCACTAACGCCCACGTTGATAGTCGTGGCGGTCGTCGTCGTTGGCTTCATCTTTTTCGCCAATGTGTGGACGGATGTCCTGTGGTTCCAGCAGTTGGGCTTCTTTGAGGTCTACCTGCGGGAGAATCTCGCCAGGATACTCATTTTCCTGGCCGGGTTCGTGGTGATGTTCGCCGCGATTTACTACGCAGTTCATCTGGCTTACCGTGCCCGGCCCGTCTATGCCCCGGACTCTGAAGTGCGGGACAACCTGAACCGCTACCAGGCCCAGCTTGAGCCTGTCCGGCGCGTAGTCATGATCGGCCTCCCCGTGGTCTTTGGCCTGTTTGCGGGCAGCGCCGCGGCGAGCCAGTGGCAGAAGGTCCTGCTGGTCTTCAACCAGGAGCAATTCGGGCAGACCGATCCGCAGTTCAACCTGGACATTAGCTTCTACGTGATGACCCTGCCCTTCCTGGGCTTCGTGACCGGCTTCCTCATCAGCGTTGTGGTGGTCGCAGGCCTCGCAGGGATACTCACGCACTACTTGTACGGCAGCATCCGGCTCATGGAGCGCGGAATTTTCACCAGCAGGGCAGCGCAGATCCATCTTGCCGTTACGGGTGCCACGTTCCTCTTGCTGCTCGGCGCCAACTTCTGGCTGGACCGTTATTCAACGGTTCAAAACGCTGGAAGCCGCTGGGCCGGCGCTCTCTACACGGACGTCAACGCCGTCATTCCCACCAAGTCGATCCTGGCCGTAGCCGCGGGCATCGTGGCTGTGCTGTTCATCATTGCCGCGGTCATTGGTCGCTGGCGCCTTCCGGTGGTCGGCACCGCAATGCTGATTATCACGTCTATCCTCGCCGGTGGCGTGTATCCGTGGGTTATTCAGCAGTTCCAAGTGCGGCCGTCGGAGCAGACGCTTGAAAGGCAGTACATCGACCGCAACATCAAGATGACACGGACTGCCTACGGCTTGGACCAGATCCAGGTATCCCCTTACAACGCAACCACCAACGCCACCAGCGGTGCCTTGGCCAAGGATGCCCAGACCGCAGCCAACATTCGATTGCTGGATCCGAACCTCATTTCCTCAGCCTTCGCGCAGCTGGAACAGTACCGCCCCTACTACCAGTTCCCCAGGACACTGAACGTCGACCGATACACGCTCGACGGCAAGGTACAGGACACGGTTATCGCAGTTCGCGAGCTCAATCCGGACGGCCTGAGCCCCAACCAGCAATCCTGGTACAACCGGCACATCGTCTACACGCACGGATATGGTGTGGTCGCTGCGAAGGGCAACAAATTCACCGTAGACGGCAAGCCTGAATTCCTGCAGTCCGGCATCCCGTCCACGGGCGTCTTGGGCAACGACACGAGCTATGAGCCGCGGATCTATTTTGGGGAGAACTCGCCCGAGTATTCCGTCGTGGGAGGCCCCGACGGTGCGCCGCACCGCGAGCAGGACCGTCCGGCCGGTAAGGAAGGCTCAGCTGAGACTCAGTACACCTTCACGGGCAACGGCGGACCTAATGTCGGTAACTTCCTGAACCGTGTGTTGTATTCGATCAAGTTCCAGTCGTCGGACCTGCTGCTGTCTGACGGTGTCAACGACAAGTCCCAGATCCTTTACGACCGGAACCCGCGTGATCGCGTCGAAAAGGTGGCGCCCTATCTGACAGTGGATGGGAACGCCTACCCAGCTGTGGTCGACGGACGTGTGAAGTGGATCGTGGATGGCTACACCACCACGCAGTACTACCCCTACTCACAGCAGCAACAGCTGCAGAACGCGACGGCGGACTCGCAGACGGCTGCCCAGCGCACCGCGACCCTTCCGAACAGCACCGTGAACTACATCCGGAACTCGGTGAAGGCCACCGTGGATGCCTACGACGGCTCTGTAACGCTTTATGCCTGGGATGACAAGGACCCCATTCTGAAGGCCTGGCAGAAGATCTTCCCCACATCGCTGAAGCCGTTCTCGGAGATGTCGGGCCAGCTCATGAGCCACGTGAGGTACCCCGAGGACATGTTCAAGGTCCAGCGGGAACTCCTGGGCAGGTATCACGTGACCAACCCGGACAGCTTCTACAACAACAACGACGCCTGGAGCGTGCCGAACGATCCCACGGTATCGGAAGCGGTTCGCCAGCCTCCGTTCTACATGTCCCTGCAGATGCCGGACCAGGACAAGCCGGCGTTCCAGCTGACCTCCTCCTTCATTCCGCAGGTGGTCAACAACAACGCCCGCAACATCCTCTACGGATTCTTGGCGGCCGATTCGGACGCGGGTTCTGAGAAGGGTGTGAAGGCAGAAAGCTACGGGCAGCTCAGGCTTCTGGAACTTCCTAGGGAAACGCAGGTGCCGGGCCCAGGTCAGGCCCAAAACAAGTTCAACTCCGACCCCGAAGTGTCCCAGGCCCTGAACCTGCTCAGACAGGGTGCATCGGATGTTTTGAACGGCAACCTGCTGACCCTGCCAGTGGGCGGCGGCTTGCTGTACGTCCAGCCGGTGTACCTCAAGTCCACGGGTGAGACGTCGTACCCGACGCTCCAGCGCGTCCTGGTTGCTTTCGGCGACAAGATCGGCTTCGCGCCAACCTTGGATGCGGCGCTTGACAAGCTCTTTGGCGGTGAATCCGGCGCGAAGGCCGGGGATGCCGCGAACAACGGTCAGACGCCACAGACGCCGGGGGGCACCACCGCCCCAACCGGACCAACCGACGCGAAGGCGGAACTGAAAGCCGCACTCGACGATGCCAACAAGGCCATACAGGATGGTCAGGCGGCCCTGGCCAAGGGCGACTTTGCAGGCTACGGCGACCAGCAGAAAAAGCTCTCCGATGCGCTTAAGAGGGCGCTCGATGCGGAGACTAAGCTTGGCGTCACGCCGGCACCCGTCCCCGGTGCCACGTCCGCTCCAACGGCCACGCCCACCCCGTCGCCGTCCCGCTGACCGGCACTCCGGCTAGCCTCCTGAATCAGCCTGGTGTCCGGCCCGAAGGGTCGGACACCAGGCTGATTCTTTTTTCCGGCCAACGGCCGGCAGACCGGAATTGGCGAGACGCAGATCACGTCACCTCGATTTGGTCTGTCATTCACTGCCCGGTAAAGTAGTTTGTGCGACGCGGGGTGGAGCAGTTCGGTAGCTCGCTGGGCTCATAACCCAGAGGTCACAGGTTCAAATCCTGTCCCCGCAACTGGACGGAAATCCGGATTGGCAGCAAGCCGATCCGGATTTCTTTTTTTGTTTCCGCACCGATCCAAACGCTGTGTTGACAGTCACGGTGGCAGTGGTCGGTTGTGGTCCGGCAGTAGGGTAGAGTTGATCAGGCGACGCGGGGTGGAGCAGTTCGGTAGCTCGCTGGGCTCATAACCCAGAGGTCACAGGTTCAAATCCTGTCCCCGCAACTGGAAGGGCCCGGACCAGCAGATGCTGGTCCGGGCCCTTGGCTTTGCCGCCGGAACGGGAAGGCTCGGTCAGAGCTTGTCGAAGTCGGCCTCATCGACTGTGGTGCCGGTCGACGACGCCGCGCCGCCCGCGCCGATGGCGGGCTTGGCGCCGCCAGACTTCAGGGCCGCGAGGCGGGCTTCGATCTCCGTCTGCTCCCCAAGGTCTTCAAGCTGGTTGAACTGGGCGTCCAGGCTCGAGGCAGCGAGTTCCTGCTGTCCCCGGACCTTGGCTTCTTCCCGGCGGATCTTTTCCTCGAATCGTCCCACTTCGCTGGTGGGGTCCAGGATGTCGATGCTCTTAAGGGCGTCGTGCACCTGGGACTGGGCGGCCGCAGTTTTGGAGCGTGCCACGAGCTCGTTGCGCTTGGCAGTGAGCTGGTTGAGCTTGTTCTTCATCTGGTCAAGCCCAGACTTCAGCCGCTCGACAACCTCGCTTTGCGAGGCGATGTTTGGCTCGGCGGCGCGGGCCTCGCTCTCGGAAGACATCTGGCGCTGGATTGCCACCTTTGCCAGGTTGTCGAACTTCGCCGCATCGGTGGTGTTGCCGGCCGCACGGAACTCGTCAGCCTTGCGTGAAGCTGCCAGGGCTTTGTTGCCCCAGTCCTGTGCGTTGCGAATGTCTTCGTTGTAGTCGTCCTGGAGCATACGCAGGTTGCCAATGGTTTGTGCAACAGCGGACTCGGCCTCGGCGATGTTGTTCGTGTAGTCGCGGACCATCTGGTCCAGCATCTTCTGCGGGTCCTCCGCTTGGTCCAGCAAGGCGTTGACGTTTGCCTTCGCGAGCTGTGCGATGCGCCCGAAGATGGACTGCTTAACCATGGTGTTGCCTTTCATCCTGCTCGTCGTTGCCCGCCGGTCCGGCGGGCAGGTGTGGTACCGCTGTTCAGTTCGCCTGCTCGGCTCGAACTTCCTAGAGCCTAGAAGCTGCCAGAGTCGCCTCCGCCGAAGTCACCGCCGCCGAAGTCACCACCTCCGCCGAAGTCGCCTCCGCCAAAGTCGCCACCTCCGCCGAAGAAACCGCCGCCGTCGTTGCCGTGGTGGTCACCGCCCCAGCCGCCGCCTCCGCTGTTGAGGATCGAGTTGATCAGGATGCCTCCCAGGATGGCGCCGCCCAGGCCGCCGCCTCCGCCTCCGAACATGCCGCCGCCGTAGCCCTGCCGGGCATAGCCGTCAAAGTGGTCGACGTCGGACTGGGCCAGTTGCGCCGCCTGTGCTGCGAGGGCGTGGGCTTGCTGGGCGTACGTCAGGGCTGTAACCGGGTCGTTGCGGGAGATCGAGAGTGCATAGTCGAGGTTCCGCTGCGCCTCTGCGAGACGGGTACGGGCCTCTGTGCCGACGCCGCCACGCCGTGCCGTAATGTAGTCGGATGTCGCACTGATCTGGGCCTGCGCGGACATGATGGCCTGCTGCAGCGAAGCCTGGGCCCGGCGGGCTTGCTCCTGCTGGTCGCGGATGCCAACCAGTGCTTGGTCAAGGGCCTGGTGGGATACTTCCAACCTCTGGAGGGATGCGAGCGGATCGATTCTGCCGGACTGGAGTTCGGCCTTCACATGGGCAAGGGCTGACTCGACACCGGCTACGGGACCGGCAAGTTCCGGATGGGTGCCTGCCTGGACCATGGCCTTTGCCTGGGCCAGGTCCTGGCTGGTTTCGACCACAGCGGACTCGAGCCGGTTCTGTGCTTCTGCCAGGTTTCCCGACACCTTGGAAATTGCGTCTATCAGCAGCTTGGTCTGGTGAAGGCTCTCTTCGGCGGCACGAACTGCCACCGCGGCGAGGCTGTTCTCACCAACGGACAGCTTTTCCTGTGCAGTTGCCGAGGCGTTCTGGACGAACTGGAGCCGCTCCCTAGCCTGCGTGATGTTGTCTGCCACCTGGGCTACAGCACTGTCCGCGTACTTCTGCCGTAGATCGCTCAGGGATCCTTCGGCCGAGGCTATCCGTGATTCAGCTTCCTGGGCGCCCTTGCCGACGGCCGCCAGTGCCTGCGGAGCATTCTTCTCCAACTCCCGGAGCGAGTCGAAATCGGCCTTCTGCTCCTGCAGGGAAGCCATGGCTGCCTCGGAACGTCGAATGATTTCGCCGAGCCAGGTGCGCTGCTGCTCCTCCGTATCCGGAATGTGGTCATCCAACTGCTGCTGCAGTTTGAAGGACTCGCGCATGTGGGCCTTGGCCTCGTCCAGCGCCTTGGAGAAGTTTCCGACGGCGGCGTCCCCGTACTGTGCCTCGGCGAAACCGAGTTCCTGCTCGCTGGACTTGATGGCGTCGTCGGCCTCGATGAGCAGGGAGCCGCCCTTGCGGCGGAGGTCCGCAATGGACATAGAGGCCAGCGGGTCCTTCTGCTGGCCTCCGGGTCCAGAGACAGCCCGGGAGCCTTCAGCGGCCTTCCTGCGGCGGTTACGGAAGTAAAGGTACGCGCCGGCGCCGCCGGCTGCTGCTATTCCAACACCAACTAGAACTGCAGCACCCGCGTTCCCATTGGGAACAGAACCGCTCCCACCGTCTGCGGCGTCGCCCATGGCGTTAGCCGTGTCGATGGCTGCTTGGGCGTAGTCCTTCTTGCCGCCGCTTAGATTCGCCACGATGGCGTTTTGCGTGATGTTGCTGGTCTTGGACGCGATGGGGCTAGTCGAGTTGGGGGCAAAATAGTAGTTGCCGGCCGTGGAAATGGCCAAAATAGCGTCGAACTTCCCCAAGCCGCGCTTTGTGGCAACGGCCTGACCCCAGGCTTTGGGGTCCGAGGGGTTCGTGAAGGAAGAAACCGTTACGACGTAAAGGTTGTACTTCTTGTCGCTTGCCAGTTTCTTGATTGCGCTTTCGACGTCGCCCTTTCGGGAGCCAAGGACATTGGCATTGTCCACAATGTTCTGCCCCGAGGGAATCGTGACGGGGTCCTCAGCCCAGGCCGCTCCGGCTGGAAGGGCCAGCAGGCCAGCCAGCCCAACAACAGCGAATACACGTTTCAACATTGACCGCATGTGCAACCCTTCAGCGCCCCGCGACTGGCCCAGGCGGAACCAGCCGTCAAAGAAATGCATCAGCGCCCCCACGCCGGATGAGAGGTAGCCGCAGGTCGCTGAGGCAATCTTCTTGATTCTATGGTGCACCTGCTGGAGCGTCCACGGCGGCGAATATGCCACCAGCGAAAAGGGGAGAGATCCGCGTGATTGCAGCGTTTAAGGGCTTTCGAGGGACATCTCTGCCGCTTAGAGCCCAGCTCCCTAATCGCCGATTGGCGCAGCGCCATCGGCCGCGCCGGAAGCACCGCTAAGTGCATTCAGCAAGCTCCCAGCGAACGCCCCACATTGTTCCAGCCCTGGCCTCCATAGTTAAGGGGACGAGGATGAAAGGAAGTCCCATGACGGAGAACCCAGCACCGGACACCACACCTGAAGGCCGTGGACCGGAGCGGAAGGGCACGGAGCAGGCCGGACATACCACGCCGCAGCAGGCAGGGGCGGAAAACACCAGCCACCAGCCGACGGCCCCGTTGCCGGCTTTCCGGCCAGCTGCTGACGGCGCTGCCCAGGGCAGCAATGAACACACGGGCAACACCGGTGCGGACACAAGCAATGCCACGCAGCCGCTGCGGCCTGCCACCTGGGAGGGCCAACAGGGCCACAACAGCTCACCGGACGAGCAGTCAAGCGCTGCGCACCCCGGCCACCAAAGCCAGCAAGGGCCGTCCTACCCGCACCACCAACCGTTCTACGGCGTCCAGAGCCAGTCTCCTCAACATGGCGGTCCCCAGCCCACTAACCCGTACAACGGGCCGACTCCGTATGGCGGTGCCGCACACTACACCGGCCCGGCGCAGTATTCCCAGCAGGGCTCGACGCCGGGACCTCACCCCGCGTCGGCCCCCCACCAGGGGCTCGACACAACTCCGCGCCGGAAGCCCGCTTTTGGCGTCGGAACCCTCGTGGCCAGCATCCTTGCCGCCGGTCTCGTAGGAGGTGGTGTTGTTGCCGGAAGCAACGCCATCTTTGGCAGCCGTACGCCGGCAGCGGTCACCAGCAGCCAGCCCGGAACGGTTATCGTCAACAACAAGGACGACGTCAACGTCATTACGGCTGCCGCGGCCAAGGCCTCACCCAGCGTCGTGACCATCAAGGCCTCCAGCGGGGGCTCGGGTGGTACAGGTTCAGGCATCATCCTGGATGGCGAGGGCCACATCCTGACCAATACCCACGTTGTTACCCTGGACGGCACCACCGCGAACCCGACCCTTGAGGTCAGGACAAACGATGGAAAGGTCCTGAAAGCCACTGTTGTCGGAACCGACCCCCTGTCAGACCTTGCCGTCATCAAGGTTGAGAACGCAGGAGGCTTGGTTCCGGCCACCCTGGGTGACTCGAGCAAGATCAACGTGGGGGACACCGCCGTCGCAATTGGTTCCCCGCTCGGCCTGACGGGGACCGTCACGGATGGTATTGTCTCCACCCTCAACCGGACTATCACGGTTGCTTCTTCCGCGGCGCCGAAGGACGGATCTGACAATTCGCAGGGCGGTGACCAGGGCTTCCAGTTCGCTCCGCCGGACGGCAGCCAGAGCCAGCGGAGCGCCAATGAAGGTTCCATCTCCCTCAATGTCATTCAGACCGACGCCGCAATCAATCCCGGCAATTCCGGAGGCGCGCTGGTAAACAACAAGGGTGAGATCATCGGCGTGAACGTTGCCATCGCTTCCGCTGGAAGCAGCTCCGATTCGTCCGCCGGCAACATTGGTGTTGGATTTAGCGTCCCGATCAACCACGCCAAGCGCGTTGCCCAGGAAATCATCAAGAACGGCAAGGCCAGCCACGGCCAGTTTGGTGTAAGCGTCAAGCCCAAGTCCGCCAGCGGATCGTCCTCCGGGTTCTCGGTGGGCGCACAGGTGGCTTCCGTGGTCCAGGGGTCTGCCGCTGCGAAGGCCGGAATCCAGGTTGGCGACGTGATCACCAAGTTCGGCGAGCGTGGCATCAGCGATCCTAACCAACTGACCGCTGCCGTTCGTGAGCAGTCCGCCGGCGCCACTGTCAAGGTGACGATCCAGCGCAACGGACAGGACCGGGAAATCGACGTCACCCTTGACGCGGCGACGCAGTAGAACTGAACGGCAGTAGAACTGAACGGCAGTAGAACTGCACGCAGCACAGCAAGGAAATAAATCCCCACGACGCCGGGCGGCACCAGGCAAGGTGCAGCCCGGCGTCGTTGTTTGTCCATGACACAGGCGTTAACGCAGGCGGCGCGGAAAGCGGCCGCTATGGTTAGCTAGGACGTGCCCCTACGGTGGGGTGATGCATGGCTGTGGGCGGCCCCATCACGAGAGCCCCGCCATGAACAGAGCATGGAAGGCTGCTTCTAAGACAGTGGAAGAGACATTGAAGATTGTCGTTCTGGTCAAGCATGTCCCGGACGCGCAGTTCGACCGGCACCTCAGCGGCGAACACAACACCACGGACCGCGCCGAGAGCATCTTGTCCGAGCTGGACGAGTATGCACTCGAGGCCGCATTACAGTTGGCCGAGGCTCGCGGCGGTGAAGCCGCAGGCAACCAGGTCATTGCGCTGACGATGGGTCCGGCGGCTGCGGTCAACGCGGTCAAGAAGGCCCTGCAGATTGGTGCCTTTTCCGGAGTCCACCTGAGTGACGACGCTTTGGCGGGCTCTGACGCAGCAGCTACGTCCCTGGCCCTCGCCGCGGCCGTCCGTCACCTCGGTGCCGAGGCGCCGGTTGACTTGGTGCTCACCGGAATGGCCTCCACTGACGGTGAGACGTCCCTGGTTCCGGCTCAGTTGGCAGAGCGCCTGGGTTTGCCTCAGGTCACCTTCGCAGCCACGCTGGATGTCGCTGAAGGCAGGATCACCGCGCGCCGCGACGGCGATGCCCACTCCGACACCATTGAAGCGCCGCTCCCCGCCGTTGTCTCCGTAACGGACCAGATCAACGAGCCACGCTACCCGAACTTCAAGGGGATCATGGCCGCGAAGAAAAAGAAGGTCGCCACGTTGTCGTTGGCGGACGTCGGGGTGGATGCGGCCGAGGTTGGCCATAGCGGCTCACTGACCGTCGTTGAAAGCGCCGAGGCCCGTCCGCCTCGGACGGCGGGCACCATCATCACTGACGAAGGCGACGCCGGCATCCAGCTGGTGGACTTCCTCGCCGCCCAGAAGCTGCTATAAGAGGACCGGGAAGACATGGCAAACGTACTCGTATTCATCGACAACCCGGGCGCTGCCCTGAAGAAGAGCAGCCTTGAGCTCCTCACGATCGCTAGTACCCTTGGGGACGCCGCCGTCGTGATCTCCGGAGTTTTGCAGGATGGCGCCGCTGCTGAGCTCGGCGCCCACGGAATCTCCACGGTTTACGTTCCCTCAACTAGGGACCTGGATGACTACCTCACTGGCCCCAAGGCGGCATACCTCGCCGCCGCTGTAGCAGCCTCCGGTGCAAGCACCGTGCTCTTGGAGAACAGCTTCGACGCCAAGGAGATCGCCGGGCGGCTGGGCATCAAGCTCAATGCCGGCGTCATCACTGACGTCGTGGGTGTCGACGCCGACGGGACCGCGCACAAGTCCGTCCTCGCCGGTTCCTACACCACCACCGCCAAATCGCGGACCGGCGTTTCAGTCCTCACGGTCAAGCCCAACAGCGTGGTACCTGCCGAACCTGTTGGAGAAGGAACTCCGGAAATCGTCACGGTGGAAGTTCCCGCCGACGCTGCTGCCAACGCTGCCCGCATCACCGGACGCACTGAAAAGCCTGCCAGCGGCCGTCCCGAGCTCACCGAAGCCCGCGTTGTTGTCGCCGGCGGCCGGGGCGTGGACGGAGACTTCGGTCCACTCGAGGAACTCGCGGACGTCCTGGGCGGGGCCATCGGCGCTTCACGGGCAGCCACCGACGCCGGCTGGATCGGCCACGACGCCCAGGTGGGCCAGACCGGTAAGACAGTCTCCCCGCAGCTGTATATCTCGGCAGGCATCTCGGGAGCCATCCAGCAAAAGTCGGGCATGCAGACATCCAAGGTGATTGTGGCGGTCAACAAGGATGCAGAGTCGCCCGTGTTCGAGATCGCGGACTTCGGCATCATCGGTGACCTCTTCAAGGTCTTGCCGCAGGCCACCGAAGAGATCAAGAAGCGCCGGGGCTGAGTCCTTGGCTCACACTGCCGCAGGCACAAGCCCGTTCAACCCGGAACTGCACCGGGTTGAGCGGGTGCTTTGTTTCACTGCACACCCGGATGACATCGATTTTGGCGCTGCCGGCGCCATCGCCGCCTGGACCGCCGCAGGCGTGCAGGTCAACTACTGCATCATGACCGACGGCGATGCCGGTGGCTTTGATCCGGCTGACCGGCCGGACATTACGGCCATGCGCGCCGAGGAACAGCGTCGTGCCGCGGCAGTGGTGGGGGTCAGCGACATCCACTACCTCCACCAGCGCGATGGCTACCTGGAGCCCTCCCATGAGGTGATGCGCGAAGTGGTGCGGCTGATCCGCCAGATTCGGCCCGACGTTGTGCTGTCCATGCATCCGGAACGGAACTGGAAGGTACTCCAGCGAAGCCATCCTGACCATTTGGCAGTCGGTGAAGCTGTAACGCGCGCTGTGTACCCCGCCTTGGAGAACCCCTTCGCCTATCCGGAACTCGTGGAAGCGGGCCTGGAAGCGTACAAACTACCTTGGCTCTGGCTCTTCGCCGGTCCCGAGGAACGCGAGAACCACTTTGTGGTGGTGGATGACCATGTGCAGGCCAAGTTGGAGGCCATCCGCATCCACGCCAGCCAGCACCCCGACTTGGAGGCCATGGAGCGTTCCGTGCGAGCCACGATGAAGGCCAATGCTGCAAGGGCGGGTCTTCCGGAGGGTACCAGCGCAGAGGCGTTCCACGTCGTCGCCGTCAACGGCCCGGGGACAATAGCCGGTTTCTAGGATTGCCCGGGACCATTCTCTGCCGTACTCTTGAAGTGTTTTAAATCATATTTATTCAGGAAGGCAGACTTTGATGGCGAAGACTGCGCAACAACCCGTTCTGGTGATCATGGGCGTCTCCGGCTCGGGCAAGTCCACCGTTGCTGGAGTACTTGCGGGCCGCCTCGGCTGGGAACTCGCCGAAGGCGACGACCTGCACCCCGAATCGAACGTGGCCAAGATGCAGTCCGGGCAGCCCCTCACGGACGACGATCGCTGGCCGTGGCTGGAAAGGGTTGCCGACTGGATCCGCGAACACACAGCTTCGGGGACGCCGGGAATCATTACCTGCTCCGCTCTGAAGAAGCGTTACAGGGACGTCCTGCGCGGGGAAGGGGTCGTGTTTGTGTTCCTGCAGGGAAGCAAGGAGCACATTTCTGGTCGGCTTGCCTCGAGGCATGGGCACTTCATGCCGCCAGCCCTGCTTGAATCACAGTTCGAAGCTTTGGAGGAGCCGACAGAAGACGAGAACTTCATCTCCCTGTCTGTGGCTGCTTCACCGTCTGAAGAAGCGCAAGAAGTCATCGAACGACTAAGCCTGGAGCCCAAGAGCACGGGCGCCACCACCGCTGGGGCCAACAGAGTGCCCGGACACTAGCGCTTCGCCGAAGCGTACAATCCAACTGAACTGCCGACGGCGGTGCCTCCTGGCAATGAGGAGGCACCGCCGTCGTTGTTTGCCCGATTGCTGCGGCGGGCCCCCTCAAGGGGCCGCCTCAGCTGAGCTGCCGCTCAGCGTAGACCTTTATGCCGGCCAGCAAGAAGGAGGCTAGGCCTGCGCGGTAGTTGTCGTAGAACGCGGTGAAGCGTGGGTCGTCGACGTACATCTGTCCCAAGCCGACGTAGGACTCGGCGTTCGGGGTCCAGCTGACGCACACCCACTTGTAGTGTCGGTCGACGGCGGCCTGGACGGCGGGATCGTCGGCAGCCAGGCCGGCGTCGAAGCAACGCGCCAATTCCTCGTTGAGGGCCGCAGACTCGGCAATGAACTGTTCTTTCTCGCCGAGGCTCATGCCAGCGTAGCGGGCCTTGCTGTCGTCGACAGCTTTGTCTCCCCAGCGCTGCCGTGCTTCGGCTTCATAGGGGTTGTGGTCGAAATCCTTGAACATGTTCTCCGCTGTCATGGGTTCTCCTTGGCGTAAGGCGTTGATGGTGGCGTCCACGGTGCGGGACATCCGGTCCATCCGGTCACGTTCGGCCAGCAGCCAGTCCCGGTGCACGGCAAGCGCCTGCACGGGATCGGCCTGGCCGTCCAAAACCTCGGCGATGGTCTCGAGCCCAAGGCCAAGTTCACGCAGCAGCAGGATTCGCTGGAGCCGGAGAAGTTCGGCGGCGCCGTAGTAGCGATAGCCGTTGGCGCCCACCGAGGCTGGCTCCAGCAGGCCTAGTTTGTCGTAGTGCCGTAGGGTCCTGGACGTGATGCGGCTGGCCCGGGCAAGCTCCGAAATCGTCCAGGTCCTGTTGTCGTCCCGCTGCATAACTCCAGCGTAGAAGTTGACGTTACGTCAACGTCAAGCGCTTAGTTGGGCGTTGGCTACCGTTGGCAGCGAAGGCTTTTTGGAACCGCCCACGGGTTCAACCGTGATTCCCAACGACGCTGCGCCGGAGATGCCCTTGACCAGGGCAGGCCGTGACAGGGCAGCGGCGTCCATGAGCCCTTGGGAGACCGGATCCGAGCCGTCGCGGGGAATGAGCCACATTTGGTAGACCTTGCCCGGCGGCGGTGCCGGCACGTCCTTCATACGCACGACGGCGGCATCGTGTGAGGCGGAGACCGTCACCGTGGCTGTCCCGCCGCCGATGACTTGGACGGTCGCTTGCCGTACGTCCTGCGCCTGAAGAACCTGGTTTAGGGGGTCGTTTTGGGAAGCGACGTACGTGCCAATGCCCACGCCTCCGGTGGCGATGACGAGGGCGGCTGCGGCAGCAACAAGCCAGCGGCGGATGCCGCCCACCCGTCGTCGGGACTCCCTGCGGTTCCGCGCGGCACTGAGGTCTATTAAGCCGGAATCTCCGACGCCGGACGGGCTGAGGGCGGGGGACTGGTCACCGGTGCCCGTGGTCGCCTCGGCACTGGGGCGTGGGGATCCCGGTTCGTACGCTATAGCTGTAGTTTGGTCCGCGTCACGGGGAGGTAGCTTGGCAACAATTTGGTCGATCAACCCGGCGGGCGGCTCTTCTTCTGCCGCGAATGTTGCAGCAAGCGTTTCCCGTGCGGTGCGGACCCTGTTCAAGAACGCGGTCCGCTCCGTCTCCGGCGCGCGAGTCACATAGTCGTCGATGACTGCCCTCTCCGGATCGGTTATCGCGTCCAAGGCATAGATTTCGGCAAGTTCCGTCAGCCGGCCTTCAGCCAGGTCGGTGGCGATATCCTGGGCAAACATCCTGCGCACGTATCCGCTGCCCTCCTCTCCGGTAGTCATCGTCAGGCAACCCCCAGGCATGTCTTGAGCCGGATGAGCCCGTCGCGGATACGGGACTTGATGGTGGGCAGGGCAGCGCCTAGCCGTTCTGCCACTTCGCGGTAGGTGAGCCCGCCGTAGTAGGCCAGGCGTACGGATTCCTGCTGGGTTTCCGTCAGGGTTTCCAGGCACCCGGCCACTGCTTCGGCTTCGAGGCGGTCATCTACTTCTTCGGCGACGGAATCGTGGTCGGCCTCCTGGCTTGACGCAAACACCCTGGCTTCCCGGTCCGTTGCGGACTGGACGGATCTCACGCGATCGACGGCCCGCCGGTGGGCGATGGTCATCAGCCACGCGATGGGCGATCCCGCAGCAGGATCAAACGCTCCGGCCCCCTGCCAAACCTGCAGGAAGACCTCCTGTGTGGTGTCCTCGCTAAGACCCGGGTCAATCAGCACCCGGCGCGCCATGCCATAGACGCGGCGGGAAGTCGCTTCATAAAACTGGGCGAAGGCAGACTGGTCACCCTCCGCGATTAGCGCCAGGAGAGCGGCAAGCCGTTGGTTCAAGTCGGCAGCGCTGGAGGACTCCGCGGAGATATCGCTATCAGCGGCGGTGCCAGCGGCCGGCGCATTGGGATTGTCCATCGCTTCCCAGCATAGAGCGGCACTTCCAGAGGCCACGAACGATCTTGAAATCTTCGCGGTGGGCGCGTCCAACCCGGTGGCCCGCGCAGGCATGTGCAATTGCAGCGTGCTCACGTGCCCTCCTGACTTCACCTATTCCCCGGCATGTTCCACCCGCGAGTGGCCGGTCGATATCTTGGCCGTTCTGAGGACGGCTGAAGCTATCTGCTTGGTATTCGGCGCAGAAAGGACGACGGATGGGCCGGGCTACAGTTGCGCTCCGGCGAAACCCTGCTGCCGCCAGGCCTCGTAGACGGCGATCGAGGCGGCGTTGGCCAGGTTGAGCGAACGAAGGGAAGGCCGCATTGGCAGCCGCACACGGGCTGTCACATGTGGATCTTTCTTCAGTTCCTCCGACAGTCCCACTGACTCGGGACCGAACATGAGCACATCTCCCGGGCGGTAGGCGATGTCTGTGTACGAGGTGTCACCGTCGGATGTGAAGGCAAACACCCGCTCCGGCCGCAGGGCTTCCCACGCAGCCGTGATGTCCGGGTGGACGGTGACGACGGCAAGATCGTGGTAATCGAGTCCTGCCCGGCGGAGTTTCGCATCGGAAAAATCGAAGCCGAGCGGCTCCACGAGGTGCAGTTCGGCTCCTGTGATGGCTGCGAGACGGATGGCGTTGCCCGTGTTGCCGGGGATTTCGGGCGTGTGGAAGAGGATGCGGAACACAGATCAATCGTAGCCGTGGCTGCCGGCCCTGCCGGATTTGGGACCTCCTGTCCCTGTGGCAGGGCTGTCAGTGCATGCCACGGAGCAACCTGGCCAGCACCGGAACCACCACTGTATTCGGTGCCGGTCCCGACGACAGGAACTGCTTCACCCCGCGGACCAGGCCGGCAGCGTTGACCACCTGCACCGGACCGGACTCCTGATTGCGCCGGAACTGGTCGATGACCGGCTCGTGGAGGTTGCCTCCAGGACTGTGGACCACAATCCAGGCTGTGACGTTGAGTTCGGGGAAGATGTCCTGCATCTGCCTGACGATATGGTCCAGCCGCGGCGGAGCCACGGACCGGCTCCCATGACGCAGCACGGCGCCGTCCCAGGCGTACGCGCCTTTGGGCAGCATCATCGAGTCGATAAGCGCCAAACGGTAACCAGACAGTACCGCGTGGTCGATGTGCCCGTTGTCCGACGGCGACTGCAGTCCGTTGACCAGCCGCGCCGCGGGGATGCCGCTGAGCACCTGCCGGACCAGCAGTTGGACAGTCTGCATTTCCCGCTGGATGCGCGCTTCGGCACCAAAGATTCCCCGCTTGCGCGGCATCCCGTGCACTTGCCTGGCGGCCTCGGCCTCAGGGATGAGCGGCACTTCTCCGGGAATACCGTACGCAGGAACATAGAAGGGCGGATCGCCAGCAGTGCTCCGTGGCGTGGCTGGGCGCCGGGTGCCTGGCCGGAAAGACGACGACGGTCCTGTTGCGTAGCCGCCCTCCCCACGACCCTGCGAGGATCCGGCCTGCCCCGGATGGCCCGCCGCTCCAGTCCGGTACGTCGCCCGGGCGTAGCTTCGGTCATACGCGGCCCTGCGCTGGGGATCGATGAGTGTCTCGTAAGCGAGCGTGACCTGGCGGAAAGCCGCGGCGTCACCGCCGTGATCAGGATGGGCGCGGCGGGCCGCTTTCCGGTAGGCGGATTTGATGTCCTTCTCGGTCGCCGTCACCGCTATGCGCAAGACCTCGTAGTGTGACTTATTGTCGTGGTCCACATCACCACCCCCTCTTGCCAATCAGCCTGTGACGCACCGCAGCCAGAGCAAGCGCACATTCAAAAGCGCATGCTTTTAGCGGCCAGCCTGCCGCAACAGTGTATCCAGCTTGGCACCTAACGAGTCCTGGCCGCGCTCGACGCCCGCACGGCCTTCCTCCATAACGCTCAGCTGCAGCACTCCGGTTCCCGCGGCCTGCCACTGTACCGCGGGCGTGGCCCCGGTACAGTGGCAAGGCCCGCTGTTAGCCACCGTGGAGGTGGTCCCGAGGGCGTTGACAATCTTCGCTTGGGCACGGGCCGGTCGTGACGGCGGGCTAGACTTTCTGCCGGACACGTTGCCCGGCAGGCGGTCGGGCGCGACACGGACAAACGCGAGGGGATAACGGTGCGCTTCGAGGCCGGCAGCAGAGCGACCTTCCACAGCCCAGCCTTCCACAGCCCAACCTTCCACAGCCCAACCTTCGGTGCACCTTCCCTCCACAGCACAAGGCCCGCACAACTCGGCCGCTACTCAGCAGCAGGTGCCTTTCGTGGGGCCCTCTTGGCCGCCGTCGTCGTTTCGGTTGGTGCCGCCCTGGCGGCGTGCAGCGTCAACGTCCCAGATCCGGCGTTCGCCCCGGCAACGACGACGAGCACCCCCATCGCCACTCCAAGCATCACGCCCGGCCACGACGCCGAAGCCGTGGCAGCAAGGGACATGACCATGGGGGCGGGTGAGACGCTGGCAGCCGGTGTTCCCGTGGGCATCTCGGATAGCCTCAAGGAAGCGGAGGGCTGGAAGCAGGTCCGCCAGAACGTCCAAGGCGAAAACCGTTACACAAACGGCAGCGGTTGCACCGTGACAACAAGGGTCCGCACCAACCAAGGTCCATTGGCCGTATCCGGAGATGACAAAGCCTCCACCGCCGCGCTTTTTCAGTACCTCGATCCAAGCATCCTTCCGGAATACCTAAGAATGGACACCCTGCGATGGGGTGGTGAGGAAGGCAAGCCGGGCCCACGGGTGGAGGTGCTTTCCTTGGAAGGAACAAAGCACGCAGGTTCCAAAGCCACAGCGATTTTCGCCCGAGTCTTTGGCAAGGCGGGATCGTCCATTTATGTCTCCGTGTCCTGCCCCAAGCCCTCGGATTTGGACAAAGCGCGGCAGGATGTGATCTCGCGGCTTCCCGTGGTTCCGCCCACGTCATAGCCGCCTGCCCGTGATGCTAACGCGGCCGTGTGATGCCAACTCGGCCATCTAATGCCACGCGGCCGGGCCCTGTTCAGCCGCCTCGGTAGACTATAATCGTGCCCGCCTACCTCGACCATGCCGCTACTACGCCCATCGCGCCAGCCGCGCTTGAGGCGTTGACCCGTGAACTCACGCGCACTGGCAACCCGTCATCGCTCCACGCCGCCGGCCGCCGTGCCCGACGTGCAGTCGAAGACGCCCGGGAGGCTATTGCGGCTGCAGCGGGGGCGCATCCCTCGGAGGTGATCTTCACGTCCGGGGGAACCGAGTCCGACAACCTGGCTGTCAAGGGGCTGTTCTGGGCCCGCAGGGACGCGGACCCGCGACGAAGGCGGGTGCTGTGTTCCGCCGTCGAGCATCATGCCGTGATGGACGCCGTCGAGTGGCTGGAAACGCACGAAGGCGCAGAAGTCTCCTGGCTTCCCGTTGATGCCGAGGGAGTAGTGCGGCTTGATGCCGTCCAGGCCGCCATTGACGAGGACCCGGAGACTGTGGCGTTGGTCACTGTCATGTGGGCGAACAATGAGGTCGGCTCCATTCAGCCCGTACAGGAAATAGCCGAACTTGCACATAGGCACGAAATCCCGGTGCATTCGGACGCTGTGCAGGCCTTTGGTTCCATCCCCGTTGACTTTCGTGCCAGCGGTTTGGACGCCATGGCCATTTCAGCCCACAAGATCGGCGGGCCGGTTGGCGTGGGCGCACTTCTGCTGGGTCGCGGTGTGAAGCTGACTCCCGTGCAGCACGGTGGCGGACAGGAGCGCGACGTTAGGTCCGGTACGTTGGACACTGCATCCATCAGCGCCTTTGCTGCCGCTGCTGAAGCGGCAGTGGGCAACCTGACACAGGAATCCGCCCGAATCGAAACCCTTCGCGACCGCCTGATCGATGGAGTCCGGGCTGCGGTCCCGGAGGCAGTTCTTCGCGGTGCTCCCGGAGCCGGCAGACTGCCCGGCAATGCCCACTTCACCTTCCCGGGATGCGAAGGGGACTCCCTGCTGTTCCTCCTGGACCTGGCCGGGGTCCAGTCGTCCACCGGCTCTGCCTGCACGGCGGGAGTCCCGCGTCCTTCACATGTGCTCCTCGCGATGGGGCTTGGCGAAGAAACAGCCCGCGGAGCCCAGCGGTTCAGCCTGGGCCACACTTCCACCGACGCCGACGTGGATGCGCTCTTGGCCGCGCTTCCTGATGCCTATGCCAGGGCGCGACAGGCTGGGATGGCCGGGCACGAGTCCAGCATCGAAACCGCCGGGACAGCTGCCCGCCGATCGTCTGGGCAAGCCATCTAGGACTCCAGCTTTCGGAGGGCGCCTTGGTCCCGGCGAGCTTTAGCCGACCGGCAGGAGCTGATCCAACGGCACGTCCTGGTCAGTGAGGGCGTTCACATCCAGCGGGACACGGCCGGAGATCAACGCCTTGATTGACTTATGGACCTTGGGAACATTGATGCTCAGGCCAGCAACGAGCACTCCGTCCCGCAACCAGAATGCCAGGAATTCCCCACTGTCGGCGTCGCCGCGCAACACTGGCTTTCCCTCCACCAGGCTTGGGAAGCCCGAGTATTCGAGGCTGACCTCGAATTGGTCTGTATAGAAATACGGGACTGCGTCGTGCTGGGCACCCTGGCCCAGCATGGCTTTGGCCACAGTTTTCCCGCCCTTCAGTGCATTGTCCCAGTGTTCGCTGCGGTAGCGCTGGCCCGTGAGTGGATGCAACGCGTTGGCAATATCCCCGGCCGCAAACACATCGGGGGCGCTGGTACGAAGAGATTCATCCGTCAGGACGCCATTGTCGACGTCGATCCCGGCCTCCGCCGCGAGCTGGACGTCCGGATCCGCGCCAATTGCCAGCACCACCACGTCTGCCGGCAGTTCCTCGCCGGAATCAGTCACCACGGCGGCCGCGGCACCGGCGCGGTCAGCGTTGCCTTCTGCAATCCTTGACGCTGTTCCCTGGACGAAGCGCACACCGTGGGCTTCGTGCACGCCCCGTAGGTACGAGCCGATATCAGTCCCAACGGAGGCGGCGAGGGGCACAGGTCCACGGCCCAGGACAGTTGCGGTATTGCCAAAAGTCCTCGCAGCGGCGGCAAGCTCCATGCCGATCCAACCGGACCCCACCAAAACTACATTGAGTCCGCCGGGGGATAACAGTTCCTTGAGCTGGAGACAGTCATCCAACGTACGGAAGGTCAGGACGTTTTTGAGTTCGGCACCTGGCAGCTCCGGGTGGCGGGGAATGGATCCGGTGGCCAGGAGCAGCTTGGTGTAGTTGAGGCTCTTAGCTGTGGAAAGGTGCGCCGTGCGTCCTGTGACGTCCAAGGCTGAAACTGACGTGCCGAGCCAAAGGTCCACCTGGTGTTCGGCGTACCAGTCCCTGGGCAGGACCGGCACGGAGTCCTGGTCTTCGGTGCCGAGCAAGAAGCCTTTCGACAGTGGTGGGCGTATGTAGGGGTAGTGCAGTTCTTTGCAGAGCATTGTGACGTCGCCGTCGAATCCCTCGCTCCGCAGCGTTCGTGCTGCCGTGGCGGCGGCCAATCCGCCGCCAGCAATGACGATGTGTTCGCTTGCCATTCCGCCTCCATTCGGTGGGTCAAGGCCCCAATCCGGACCGGCTGCCGGGTTTTGGTACGGCTTCCGGCAAGCGGTAAGATGGATGGGCATTTGGTACACCCTCAGTGCATTCTTCCTTCATCACCAGCAGAAAGCCAGCATGCGAGTTCTTGCAGCCATGAGCGGTGGAGTGGACTCCGCCGTAGCAGCCGCCCGTGCCGTTGAAGCCGGGCACGACGTCGTCGGGGTTCACCTGGCGCTGTCACGCATGCCTGGAACCCTCCGCACCGGAAGCCGGGGCTGCTGCACGATTGAGGATTCGCGGGACGCTTGGCGCGCCTGCGACAAGCTCGGCATTCCGTTCTACGTCTGGGACTTCTCCGAGCGCTTCAAGGAAGACGTGGTCCAGGACTTCATCGACGAGTACGCAGCCGGACGTACCCCCAACCCGTGCATGCGCTGCAATGAACGAATCAAGTTCGCCGCCCTCCTCGAAAAGGCCATTGCGCTCGGGTTCGATGCCGTCTGTACCGGCCACTACGCCAAGGTGATCGAGGACGCCGACGGCAACCGCGAACTTCACCGGGCCGCCGATTGGGCAAAGGACCAGAGCTACGTCCTGGGCGTGCTGACGCATGAGCAGCTCAAGCACTCCATGTTCCCCTTGGCGGATACACCGTCCAAGGCTGAGGTCCGAGCCGAGGCGGAGCGCCGCGGCTTGTCCGTGGCGAATAAGCCGGACAGCCATGACATCTGCTTCATTTCCGACGGCGACACGCGCGGCTGGCTGGCAGAGAAGATCGAGATGACCCCCGGTGACATTGTGGACGAAACCGGGGCCAAGGTGGGCGAACACCCCGGAGCAAACGCCTTTACCGTTGGGCAGCGGCGCGGACTGAAGCTTGGTACGCCCGCAGCTGACGGGAAGCCTCGGTTTGTTCTAGAGATCCGTCCGAAGGAAAACAAGGTGGTTGTGGGGCCCGAGGGGCTGCTGGCCGTCGACGAAATCCGCGGCATCAAGGTCTCCTGGGCGGGCCTGCCCATCGCCGAGGTTGGCACCGGCGAAGAATTCGAATGCCACGCCCAAGTCCGGGCCCACGGTGACCCTGTCCCGGCTACCGCCTGGACGGAACGGGACTCCGCTGACTCGGACTTCCGCGAAAACCTGGTGGTGCGGCTTCGCGACTCCCTCCGCGGTGTGGCGCCCGGACAGACGGTGGTGCTGTACCAGGGCAGCCGAGTCCTGGGGCAGGCCACCATCGACGCCGCACGCTCGCTTCAGCGCGCCGCAACGTAGGCCGCTAGCGCACGCGGGGCGTGTCGACGTCGTACTTTCATGGTCCTGGCGCTTGCCCAGGCAACTGCTGGCCCGGCGTTGCCGTCCGCGGCGCGCCGCAATGTAGGCCGCTAGCGCACGCGGGGCGTGTCGACGTCGTACTTTCATGGTCCTGGCGCTTGCCCAGGCAACTGCTGGCACGGCCCGGCGTTGCCGTCCGCGGCGCGCCGCTGGAGGTCATTGCCTGCCCCTTGGCGCGCGGCCATACTTGGCCTTACAGCGATCCCGCTGACGTGTGGCTTGGGTGGGCGAGACGGCGATGACTGTGGAAATCCGGAAGAAAGTCCCGGGCGACATTCGTGCCGGGCAGATGGTTCCCGTGACAGTGCTGGCTGAGGGACCCGTGGCCTCCGGGCCCGGAGGGCCGCTGACGGTGGATCTGCGCATTCCCGTTGAACGGATGAGGCGAGGGCCATCCGGATTGCGCTTTGCCATCCATATTCGAAAGTGGCGCGGGACCAATGTTGCTCCTGTGACGCTGACTGAAGTAGGGGACCCGTGGCGGCTGGTCTCCAAACCACCGCCGTCAGAATTGCGCGAACTGCTGGATGACAACAGGTTTCTGGCACAGCATGTGTATGGAGTGGCCTCGGCGACGCTGGACCTCTTTGAGACCACGCTGGGCCGGCGCATGCCCTGGAACCTGGAAGGCCGGCTGGTCCTCAAGGCCCGCGACCAGGCAGACGCCTACGAGACCGGTTATGAGCGCGGAAGCAACATCATCCGTTTCGGCTCCATCGAACGGCTGGGATACAAGGTTCCGATCGCCCTTTACCGAGACATCGTGGCGCACGAGGTGACGCACGCCATCCTGGATGGCTTCCGCCCGGCGTGGGCCGACGCTTTGGCCAACACTGAACAGCTCGCCATGCATGAGGCCATCGCCGACCTTGTGGCGATTCTCTCGGTCTTCTCGTCCCGTGAGGTGGTGTACCGCCAGTTGGCCGCCGTAGCGAACGGTTCCGGAACAGGGAAACCGGTGACCGATGAGGTGATGATGAGGTCCCTTTTCGACTTTGCAAAAGACCTTTTTGCCCGCGGCGCCTTGCGCGAACCGCTCCTGGATGTAGCTCCAAAGGACTGGCAGCAGTTGCCCGAACCGCACGCCCGCGGCTCGGTTGTGGTTGGGGCGGTATTGCGAACGGTGCAGCGGCTGTGGGCGGAACGGAACAGCCGGTTCGGGGATAACCAGAGCCTGCAGCAGAAGGCAGAGTCCGGGTCGATCGTCGGCATGCGCGTCCTCCGCATGGTGATCAGGGGACTGTCCTACATGCCTCCCGTGGACGTGACGTGGCGGGACTTGTTGCGTGGCATCATCGCGGCGGACATGGACATGATCCCCGAGGACCAGCACCACTATAGGGACGTCCTGCAGGACGAGTTTTCGGCGATCGGCATACGCCGGATCCCTTCAGCCAACATCTCCGGCGTCGAAAACTACACTTCCCTGCGCTATCCGATAAGGCTGCGTGCCCTGGGTTCGGATCCCCAGGAAGTCCAGCGCTTTGTGTGGGAGAACCCCCGGCTCCTGGACGCCGCACGGCTGGAGCGGCGAACGCCACTCAGCTCCACCCGGGTACGCACATCGGAACGCGTTTCGCCGGACGGCTTTGTTGTTTCCGAGATAGGCGCTTCCTTCATCCAAACGGTAAGGATGGGGCGGAAAGAGGCTTTCGTGCGGTTGGGCCTGAAGACGGAACGTGACTACGTGGACATTCGCGGGGGCGGGGTCTTAAGGTTCGACGCCGGTGGGCGGCTTGTGTATGCGGCGTTCAAGCCCGTACTGGACCGGGAGCGTCAGGCGGCTATGTTCGTTTCCGATGAGCAGCGTGCGGCAGAGCAGGCGGCCTCCTCCACCGCACGCAACAAGTTCCACAGGACTGGGGACTAGCAGCTGTCGTGCACCCACGTTCAGTGTCCCCAGGCCGCCTTCTTCGCGGCAGTGGTCCCTTCAAGTTGGGCAATCTGGTCAAAGCCGCCTAACTTCAGTCCTTTGCTGACCACCTTGAGCACGTCCGCCCGGGAAAGTTGGCCATTGTCCTTCAGCGCGCGAATGAGGTTATAAGTGAATGCACCGTTGTAGCGGCCATCAAGGAACGCATCCGCGGCTGTTTGGTCTGCCCGGCAGGCCGCCATCAGGACTGGTTTTGCTACGTTGCCCATCTTGATGAGGTCCTTGAGGACACGAACGTCCTTTGATTCGTTTGCTGCCACGGCCGTTGGTGTCGGCGCGGGAAGGAACCTGGGGCGCCGCCCGGGCAACAGGTCCAGGGACTTTAGTCCGGTGCCGCTGTGGCAGGTATCCATCACGACTTCCATCAGCACTCCATCGGGGAGTTTGGCGAATAACTGGTAGAGCTCATCGTCCGAGATGACGGTGGCCGCGTCCCACGCGTCGCCGGCGTTATTGATGTCATGACAGGCGAACGCTTCGTCCAGCCGGTCTGCCTCGTCCCCGCTGGTATCCGGGATCTGTGTGCCATGGCTGGAGAAGGTGAAGACCAAGTGATCGGCTTGGCCGCTGGCGGCAAGGTCCAGTAACCCCTGCAGCTCATCCATGACCCGTTCCTTAATGGCGTCGGAGTCGTGGAGTACGGTGACCGAGTCGGCCGGAAACCCGTAGTCGGAGGTGAGCAGGGATGATAAGTCGTTGGCGTCGTTGACGCAGCCTTGGAGCCAGCTCGATTGGGGAAGATTGCTGAATTGGTTGATGCCTACGCAGAGGGCGGCTTTGCTCATGGCGGGAGACCTTTGGCGTGCGGTTGCGCGGACCCAGCCTCGAATTTAGCCGGATCCGGCGCGGATTGGACGTTCGATCGGCGGCCCCAACTTCCACCGCCCGGATGTCGAGCCGCAACTTTCCAACCTGGGCGGCAGATCCCACCGCCACGGGCGTAAGTCCGATCCGACGACACGCCGTTCCAGCGGCCGTTTCATCCGGCTTGTGAGTGGGGCCGGCACTACACGCAGGAACGCAAGATAACGATATTCCCGGTGCTTTCAGGGGGCAATGGACTCCCAAGCCGACCGACCGTTCGGGAACTGAACTACCGTAAGGTAAATATTGGGTCTCAACTCATCACAATTGCGCGTCGTTCTGATTGAATCGTGGCATCAGGACTGTGTTCTGCGCCACACTCCCTGCGCTGAGCGCGGTACTCATCGAACAGAAAGTTCACAGATGTCAATGAAATCCAAGGCCCTGCACGGCGTCATCGCGCTGGCAGGTGTTTCGGCCCTCGCCCTGACAGCCTGCACGGGTCCATCCGGCGGCAGCTCCTCTCCATCGGCGGCAGGCGGTCCCATCGCCTATGGCACCACGGACAAGGTCACGGCCCTGGATCCGGCAGGTTCGTATGACAACGGTTCGTTTATGCTGATGAACCAGGTCTACTCGTTCCTGATGAATTCGAAGCCCGGTGGTGCCGATCCCGTCCCGGACCTAGCGGAATCCGCTTCGTTTACGTCGCCCACGGAATACACCGTGAAGTTGAAGTCCGGCCTGAAGTGGGCCAACGGCCACACACTTGACTCCAAGGACGTCAAGTTCTCCTTCGACCGCCAGGTCAAGATCAACGACCCTGCAGGTCCCGCGGCGCTCCTGGGAAACCTCGACAGCGTCAGCACACCTGATGCGACCACCGTCGTGTTCAAGCTCAAGTTGGCCAACGACCAAACCTTCGCCCAGATCCTCAGCAGCCCCGTCGGACCTATCGTGGACGACGAGGTCTTCCCGGCAGACAAGATTCTTCCCGACGATGAGATCGTCAAGGCAAAGGCGTTCTATGGCCAATACACCATCGACAGCTACAAGAAGAATGAACTGGTCAGCCTGAAGGCCTTCCCGGACTACAAGGGCCTCCTCGGAAAGCCGGCCAATGATGCGGCGACCATCAAGTACTACGCCAGCCCAACCAACCTCAAGCTCGATATCCAACAGGGCAACCTTGACGTAGCCAACCGCAGCCTAAGCGCCACGGACGTCGACGACCTCAAGAAGGACTCGAAGGTCAAGGTCAATGTTGGCCCGGGTGGCGAGATCCGGTACATCACGTTCAACTTCAACACGATGCCGTACGGCACCAAGGCGCCCAATGCCGACCCAGCCAAGGCCCTCGCCATTCGGCAGGCCATCGCCAACCTCGTAGACCGGCAGGCTATCGCCGACCAGGTCTATAAGGGCACCTACCTTCCTTTGTACTCACATGTGCCCAGCGGCTTCCTCGGTGCCAACCAATCCTTCAAGGACCTTTATGGGGATGGCTCGGGTAAGCCGAGCACGGACAAAGCCAAGAAGGCGCTGAGCGATGCGGGCATCGCTGGACCGGTGGCAATCAACCTGCAGTACAACCCGGACCACTACGGCAACTCTTCAGGTGATGAATACGCCCTTGTCAAGGCGCAACTGGAGAAGTCTGGCCTGTTCAAGGTCAACCTGCAGTCCACAGAATGGGTGACCTACACCAAGGCCAGCCGTGCTGACGAATACCCGATCTTCCAATTTGGGTGGTTCCCGGACTTCAGCGACTCCGACAACTACCTGTCACCGTTCTTCCTGGAAAACAACTTCCTGAAGAACCACTACAACAACCCGACCGTGATTCAGCTCATCAACAAGCAGCTCACCACGACGGACAAGGGCCAGCGTGAATCGGCCATCAAGGATGCGCAGAACGCCCTCGCCAAGGACATCTCCACATTGCCGTTGCTGCAGGGCGCCCAAGTCGCCATCTCGGGCACCGGGGTGAACGGCGTGGACAAGACCCTGGACGCATCGTTCAAGTTCCGGCTCGGAACCGTTTCCAAGTAGCCGGCACCGACACCAAGTAACCGGCTCAGGGGGAGGCCGGGTGCCGGACCGGCGCCCGGCCTCCTCTCCTGCCGATTCGCTGGCTCCACGCGCCAGCACCCATCACCAACCGCGCAATCCGCGGGATCCGAAACTTTTAGGCAACAATGACTTCTCTTATCGAGGTGCCCGAGGCCAAACCGGGAGCAGTGACTCCCAAGAGCAAGGCCGCACCGGGCGGAGGACTTGGACGCTACCTAGTGGTCCGCTTCTTCCTGATCATTCCCACCATCTTCATCCTCGTCACCCTCGTGTTCTTCATGATGCGAGTCATCGGCGACCCCATCACAGCCGCCCAGGGTGGGCGGCTTCCCCCGGACGTCCTTGCGCAGCGGATTCACGACGCCGGCTACGACCGGCCAATCCTCGTCCAGTACGCCGAGTACCTGGGTCAGTTGGCCACCGGGAATTTCGGCACCACCATCACTGACCGCCGTCCCGTCGTCGACATGCTGGCCACGTTCGGCACAGCGACACTCGAACTGTCCATCAACGCCCTGGTTGTGGCGCTCGCCGTCGGAATCCCGCTCGGCTTGATCGCAGCCCAGCGCCGTGACAAGGGGCAGGACGCTGTCCTGCGCTGCTTCGCGATCCTCTGCTACGCGACGCCCGTGTTCTTTTCCGGGCTCCTCCTCAAGCTGGTCTTCTCGGCTTGGCTCGGGTGGCTGCCCGTCGCCGGCAGGACGTCCACACGAACCGAACTCACCATGCAGGGCTTGGCTGCGCCATCCGGGATCTACTGGCTGGACGCTCTTCGCAGCGGCAATATGGCTGCTCTGGGCGATATCGCCGCGCATGCAGTGCTTCCTGCCATAGCCCTGGGGCTGTTGACCGCCGGAGTGTTCCTTCGTCTGGTCCGCACCAACGTCATTGGAACGCTTGGCAAGGACTATATCGAGGCCGGGCGCTCCCGGGGCGTAAGTGAGTTCCGCCTCCTCACCAGGCACGCCTACAAACCGGCACTGATTCCTATCATCACGGTCATGGGCCTCCAGATTGCGCTGATGCTTGGCGGCGCGGTGCTGACGGAGACCACCTTCGAATGGAAAGGGCTCGGGTACCAGCTAGTGCAATACCTGAATGCGCGGGACTTCGTCGCCGTACAGGGCATCGTGGTGTTGCTGGCCGTCATCGTGGCCGTAACCAACTTTGTGGTGGACGTTGTGGCCGCCCTGATCGATCCCCGCGTGAGGTACTGACCATGAGCACATCTGAACTGCACGCGAGCCGGGGCCCGATCCTTGGCAGGCTCCCTGTAGTCTCCCACCTGCGCAAGAGTGTTGGGCTGCAGCGGGGCATGCTTGTCGCCGGGGTGATCCTCACCGGCTTCTTCCTGCTCGCAACAGCGTTGGCACCGCTGCTGGCTCCTTACGGCTATAGCCAACTGAGCGACAACTCCGGATCATTCCCCACTCAACAGGCGCCAAGCGCAAAGCACCTCTTGGGAACTACCGTGGGCGGCTATGACGTGCTGTCACGGGTCTTGTGGGGATCGCAGACCGCTGTCACTGTGATCGTGGTGTCCGTGGCCATGTCCCTGTTCCTTGGCGTGGCACTAGGACTGCTCAGCGGCTACTTCGGCGGCTGGCTTGACCGGATCATGGTGGTCATCGCGGACGCCATTTACGCGTTTCCTTCGCTGCTGCTGGCCATTGTGATGTCAATCGTCATCAGCCGTGGACAGTCGAGCTTCTGGGGCGGCATCCTGGCCTGCTCGTTCGCGATCACCGTGGTGTTCGTGCCGCAGTACTTCCGGGTGATCCGCGCCGAGACCATCCGGTTGAAAGCTGAGCCCTTCGTGGAGTCGGCCAAGGTGGTGGGCGCTTCGAGCCTGCGCATCATGGGACGCCACATCTTTACGAATGCCACGCGCACTTTGCCGCTCATGTTCACCCTGAACGCTTCCGAGGCGATCCTCACGCTCGCAGGCCTGGGCTTCCTGGGCTTCGGCATTGAACCGTCATCTGCGTCGGAGTGGGGTTTCGACCTCAACAAGGCCCTCTCCGACGCCTCGTCCGGAATCTGGTGGACCGGGGTCTTCCCCGGCCTCGCGATCGTCCTGACGGTGCTCGGACTAACCCTGGTGGGAGAAAGCATCAACGACCTTAACGACCCACGGCTGCGTGGCCGGCGCCGCGCCGGAACCAAACAACTCAAGGCAGGCAAGGCATGACGGTGAACCTGGGAACGATGTCCGACAAGTCGGGCCGTGCCGTCGGACCAGTGCTGGACATCGACGGATTGAAGGTAACGTTCGCCACCGACAGCGGAGACGTTGAAGCTGTCCGGGACGTCAGCCTGGATGTGAAGCCCGGCGAAGTCCTTGCGATTGTGGGTGAGTCAGGCTCAGGCAAGACCGTTACGGCGAAAACAATCCTTGGACTGCTGCCGGAAACGGCCACGCAATCCGGGACGGTGGTGATCCGCGGACATGACGTTGTCAGCGTGACACCGGCAGCGATGCGGCAGATCCGGGGCCGTGACGTGGCGATGGTGTTCCAGGAACCCTCAACCGCCCTGAACCCGGTCTTTACGGTAGGTTGGCAGATCGCCGAAGGAATCCGGGCACATAGCGCCCACGGCCACAGGGTGTCAGCCAAGGAGGCCAGGAAACGGGCCGTTGACGCCCTGCGCAAGGTGGGAATTCCGGATCCGGAAGTCCGCGTCAACTACTATCCGCACCAGTTCTCCGGTGGTCAGAAGCAGCGTGTGGTCATCGCGGCCGCGCTGGCACTAAACCCTGGGCTCATAGTGGCGGACGAACCCACAACGGCCCTGGACGTCACCGTCCAAGCTGAAATCCTGCAGCTTCTGCGGGACCTGCGGGACCAGTACGGCACATCCATCGTGCTGATTACCCACAACATGGGCGTGGTGGCGGACCTCGCCGACCGCGTGGTGGTGATGTACCAGGGTGACGTGGTTGAAGAGGCCTCCGCCCGGACCCTGTTCGCCGAGCCGCGTGAGGACTATACCAAGCGCCTCTTGGCCGCAGTGCCCCACCTGGGCCGGCAGTCGGCGTCGGAAGGGGTGACAAAACGGCTCCACCAGGACGGCAAGGTCCTGGTGGAAGCCAAGAACCTCACCATCGAATATCCAGGCAGGCTGGGCCGTCCCGGCTTTAGGGCCGTGGACGACGTCAATTTCACTCTGTCAGAGCGTGAGGTCTTTGGTCTGGTGGGAGAGTCCGGATCGGGCAAAACCACCATCGGGCGAGCCATCGCCGGGCTCAACCGCGTCACGGGTGGCAGCCTCAAAGTCCTCGGCTACGAGATGCTGAACTTCAAGGAACGGACGTTCAGGCCACTCCGGAAGGACATCGGCTTTGTCTTCCAGGACCCGGCGGCGTCGTTCAACCCGCACCTGAGCATCGGGGAGTGTGTCGCGGAGCCCATCGTTATCCACGAAAAGGCATCACCGGCGGAGACACGACGCCGGGTCGGCGCGCTGCTCGAATCAGTCCAGTTGCCGTCGTCGTTCGCGGCGCGGTTCCCGCATGAGCTGTCCGGCGGACAGCGTCAGCGGGCCTCCCTGGCCAGGGCACTGGCCCTCAACCCCCGGTTGCTCATCGCGGATGAGCCGACGTCGGCACTGGACGTTTCGGTGCAGGCCAAAGTTTTGGAGCTGTTCCGGGACATCCAGGAAGAGTTCGGTTTCGCTGCCCTGTTTATCAGCCACGACCTGGCTGTGGTGGACATGCTGTCGCACTGGGTTGGCGTGCTGTACAAGGGCAAACTGGTTGAGCAGGGCATCGGCAGCCACGTTATGGGTGCGCCGCAGCACGATTACACCAGGCGGCTCATCGCGTCGCTCCCCGTGCCGGATCCCGCCGAGCAGGCGTTGCGTCGTGCGGAGCACCGCGCCTTGCTGGGCACCTAGGGTCGCACGCAAGCCTGCGCCCAAGCCACTCGGCAAGTGCGTTACGGGCCCGCCTCCGATCGTGGAGGCGGGCCCAAGGCCTGTCCTGCGGGAGGTCAGGGCGCGGCAAGATCCGGAGCGCTACGGCACAGCCTAGACTGAAGGCATGACCGAACTGAACAACGCCCACCCTGACGATGCCGAAACCTACGATCCTTCCGCCAGTTCCTTGGCCGGCCAGGTGGACGCGTCAGTCATGGAAGAGCTGTTGTCCATCCGGTCCAGTATCGACAACATTGACGCAACGCTGGTGTTCCTGCTCGCCGAGCGGTTCAAGGCCACGCAGAAAGTTGGCGTACTCAAGGCGACGCACAAGCTTCCTGCTGGAGATCCCGGCCGCGAAGCAGCCCAGATCGCTCGGCTCCGCAGGCTTGCTGAGGAAGCGCATCTGGACCCGGCCTTCGCTGAAAAATTCCTCAATTTCATCATTAGCGAGGTCATCCGGCACCACGAAGCCATCGCGGAGGACCACCAGGCCTCGGCCGCCAAGGCATAGCGCATGGCGGAAGGATTGCCGCGCGACCAGGTAACAGCGACGGCCCACGGCCCCTGGCCCGGGAGCGATCCCTTAGAAGCCATCCGGATTGTCCGTGGCGAGCTCGGCACGCCGCATCTGCCCTTCCTTCCTGAATTTCCGGACAGGGGAGTGGGCTCGGACGCTGTGGGGCGGACAGCATGCCTGCTGGAGGAACTGGCGATCGACGTCCAGCCGCATGGCTGGCGCCTGGTGGACAAGCCCGGCCGCGACATGCAGCGTGCGCGCTCTGCCCTTGCCACGGATCTCAACGTTCTGGCGGACGTCGCCGGCGAGGAAGAGCGGCCGGCGGAGGCGTTTAAGGTCAGGCTCCTTGGACCACTGTCGCTGACAGCCGCGCTGTACCTTCACAACGGCGAGCGTGCGCTGTCAGACCATGGTGCCCGCCGCGATATCGTGCAGTCGCTGACGGCGGGGATTAAGGACCACCTCAAGCGTGTATCCGTGGCCGTTCCGGGCGCCGCCCTTGCCGTTCAACTGGACGAACCGGACATCGCCGACGTACTGGCGGGTACCATTCCTACGGCCAGCGGTTACCGAACTCTTCGTTCGGTCCCCGGTGAAGAGGTCACACTGGCGTGGCGAGCCGTTATTGACGCCGCCAGGGACGCCGGCGCTGCCGAGACCGTGATTTCAGTGCCCGAAGTTGAAGCGCCGTTCCAGCGGATCCTTGCCTCCGGGGCCGACGGCATCGCGGTGCCGATTAAGGCCCTCACCACCCGGCAGTGGGAACAATTGGCGGGCGCTGTCGAGGGAGGGAAGCGCCTCTGGCTGGGGGCGCTGCCGACGGCGGACCGGGTAGCCGCGCTGCCCCGGACCGCCGACGTCGTCGACGCCGTTTGGCGACCGTGGCGCCAACTTGGCCTCCCGCCGTCGCAGCTTGGAGCGGTCAGGGTGACACCGTCGCACGGTCTGGTTGACTTTGGCCCGTCGGAGGCGAAGGACATTCTGGTACGGCTCACAAAAGTGGCCGATGGCCTGAACCAGGCTGCCCTGGGCTAGGCCAACCTTGCTGGTCGGAAATGCAGCATCAGAGCCTTGCGGCCGCGTCAGCGGGTACCGAACGTCCAGGGATTAGAGGCGCTTTTCCCAGCGCTCCGGTTCGGCATACCGGGGCAGCCCGCTGGTGGTGTCCGCCGTCGCGCCGGGCAGATAGGGCTGGAGCCGATAGCTGAAGCGGCCCGCGTAAACCAAAATCAGGCCAAGCTGCGGCTGAATCACCTTGACCTGGATGCGGTGCAACTGCTCAATCGGATCCCACCACTGCTCCGCGTAGGCCTTCGCATCCATCACGGCAGGCAAAGGAACACGGAGGGGGCCGGCAAGCAGCCGGGACGCTTCCGAAACACCGCGAAGCCGGCCCTCATCCGTGACGGCCAGATCCAGTTCGGTGACGAGCCTCCGGTACTTGCCAACGTAGTCCACCAGCCTTGTGCCGCGTGCTGGCTTCGCAGGCTTGCTGTCGTCCACAGTCGCTGGGACCGGGCCGGTTGGGACTGCGCTGGTGGTGTCTTGGAAGAGCCGGGTGACGCGCGGAAAGAAGATCTCGCGCCTGGCTGTCAGGCTCGACCGCCCGAAAGGATCCATGTGGGCGTGGTTCTCGATCCGGAACGGAATCCCTTCGCCGTACTCCGGAAAAAATGCTTCCTCGCTGGCCGTCAGCGCAAGAAAGGGCCGAAGCCACGGCTGGCGGCAGCCAACCACGTCAAAAACCCCTTCGCCGATACCGTAGTGGCCCGAACCGGGGGTCAATGAGAAATATTCCTGGAGTTCGGGTTGGAGCCGGGCGAAATCGCCGCCAAGGGCTTGTTCGTAAATAGGCGTGGTCACGAAGTTCCTCCTAATTTGGGAGTGCGGCGGCTTGCGGCGGACGCGGGCTGCGGGTCGGTTTACAGGCGTCCCGCCGCTTTCAGCCGAATGTAGGCATCAGCGAGTTTGGGAGGCAAATCCAGCGGCTCGGCATCAACCACTTCGGCGCCGAGCTGCCTCAGTTCCGCGCTGACGGCCTCGCGTTCCAGTAGTGCCCGTTCCGCTGCCGCGGCGGCGTACACTTCGCTGGCCGAAGCGCGTTGTTCGTTCATTTCCGCAAGGCGCGGGTCCCGGACGGAAGCCACAACCACCACGTGATCGCGTGCAAGTTGCGCCACAACCGGGACAAGGCCCTCTTCTGGTGCGCCGACGTCCAGCGTCGTCAAGAGCACCACCAGCGAGCGATGCGCGGACATCGAACGGACCTGGGCAGGTACTTGCCACCAATCCAATTCGATCAGTTCAGCCTCGAGGGGTGCCATGGCTTGGACCAACATGCCCAGTAGGTTTCCTTTCGACGACGAGGAAACCTTGCCGCGGACCCGTCGGTCGTATGCAACAAAGTCCACCCGGTCGCCGCCTCGCTCCGCGAGGACCGCCAGCAGGAGCGCCGCCTCGATTCCTGTGTCCAATCGGGGCTCGTCGCTGATGCGTGCTGCCGCTGTCCGCGAAGTATCCAGGAGGATGACCACCCGGCGGTCCCGCTCGGGTCGCCAGGTTCGGACGACGACGGCGGATCGCCTTGCCGTGGCGCGCCAGTCGATGGACCGCACATCATCGCCGCGGACGTAGTCGCGCAGTGAGTCGAACTCGGTACCGGCCCCACGGATTTGCACGGCGGCTTTGCCGTCCAGCTCCCGCAGCTTCCTGAGCTTGGATGGAAGGTGCTTCTTCGCATGGAATGGGGGCAGGACTCGCACGGAGGCCGGTGCCGCAAGTGTCCGCTGCCGTGCACCGAGTCCCAGCGGCCCCAGAGAGCGCACGGTTACGTGCGGGGACCGTAAGTCGCCCCTTCGCCTGGGTTGCAGATGCACCACCAGTCTGCGCCGTTCGCCGGCCGGGATGGAAATGGACTGGATGGGATCTGTCGCGCCTGCCGATGGTTGCCATCCGTCCCTCACGGAAGCTCTGAGTTTACGCCGGTTGGTATTTTCGAGGATCGTCGGTACGTCAACCGACGCCCCTAGGGTGACGTTTCCGGCGTCGCCCCTTACAACCTTGACGCGTGCAGGCGACGCTGCCAGCAGCGCATCCAGCACGAACAGGGCCAGCAGCGAGGCGGCAACCAAGGACACCGTAGTCCACGAGGGGAAGAGGGCCAGTGGAATTAGCCCTGCCGCCACCAGCAGTACGAAGCGGCCTGTTAATGCCACGGCTGACCTCCCGTGAACGCTATTAACAATTGGCCCTGGCGGCGTCGCCAAATTGTACGCATCCCAGCCCCGGTTCGTTCCGCCGTCGTGAGTGCCAGGCGCTGTGGGATCTCGGGGGTCATCGCGGCACTGGCACAGTGGCCAGCAGGCTGAGCAGGACGTCGTCAACGTGGACGCCGTCCATCTGTGCTTCGGGTCGAAGCCCAACGCGATGCCGCAGGCACGGGAGCGCAAGCGCCTTGACGTCGTCTGGAGTGGCGAAGTTGCGGCCCGACAGCCAGGCCCAAGCGCGGGAGGTATTCAATAGGGCAGTGGCACCACGTGGTGACACTCCCAGCTGGAACGACGGCGCGGCGCGCGTTGCCCTGACGATGTCGACTATGTAAGCAAGCACTTCCGGTTCAACCCGAACCGCGGCCACCTCATCGCGGGCCGCCTCCAGTTCCTCCGCGCCTGCCACGGCCCGGACTCCAGCGGCCGCCAGATCCCTGGGATTGAATCCGAAGGCGTGCCGGCGAACCACCTCGATTTCCTCGTCCCTGCCCGGCAAAGGCAGGGCGAGCTTGAGAAGGAAGCGGTCCAGCTGCGCCTCGGGCAACGGATACGTGCCCTCGTACTCCACGGGATTCTGCGTGGCGGCCACCAGGAATGGCGAAGGCAGGGGCCTGGAGACGCCGTCGACGGAGACTTGGCGCTCTTCCATCGATTCAAGGAGAGATGCCTGGGTTTTCGGCGGCGTCCGGTTGATCTCGTCGGCCAGCAGGATGTTGGTGAACACCGGGCCTTCGCGGAACGTGAACTCCGCCGTATGGGTGTCGTAGACCAGCGAGCCAGTGACATCACCCGGCATCAGGTCCGGAGTGAACTGAACCCGCTTGGTGTCGAGACGTAGTGCCATGGACAAAGCGCGGACCAGGAGGGTCTTGGCCACGCCGGGCACGCCTTCCAACAGCACATGCCCGCCGCACAGCAGGGCGATCAAGAGTCCGCTGACTGTGGCGTCCTGTCCCACAACGGCCTTGGCAACTTCCGCGCGGACGGCTAGAAGCGCATCTCGCGCTTCGCTGTTGCGTGGCGATGACGGGTCTGCTTCGCGAACCCCGCTGTGCTGAGTCCAGGCGTTGTTGTAGTCGTGTCTATCAGGGTAGCCCTCAGGCTGATGGCTCATGGGCGCTTCGCCTCCTTTTCGAGATGTTCGACTTGCTGGGCCCACCGCACCAGCTCGCTGTCATTCGTGGGCCGGGCGCTATTGAGTATTCGGCGGGCCTCGCCGCTGTGTCCGAGGCGCCGTTCAGCGGCATCCACCACGGCGTCGGCGCTCGCATCCGGTCCCAGCCTAAAATGTCGGGCGAGGCGGGCCAGGCAACCGGCACGTAGATTGTCCGCGGCGACGCCTATGGCCCGGGTGTCCTGGTACAGCCGTGCCCTGCCCTCTGCGGTTTCGGCTGCTTTGACAACGACAGGCAGGGGCTCGGTGACCAACGGGCCGTGGCGCCGCCCCCGCCATAGGATGGCGGCTACGGCAATGACCGCCAGCCACAATCCCAGGAAAGTAGTCCACGGCGGCACGAGTTCATTGATTGTCGGACGATCCCTTGCCTGGCGGACTTCGGTGATGCCAGGCATGAACCAGATCAGCTCTTTGGTGCTGCCGAGGCTCCGGATGGCAAGTGCCGCGTTACCGTCTTTGTCCAGGCCACCGTTGCTGAGCAATGTGGTGTTGCCCAGGACGGTGAGTTTGCCATTCGAGGTACGCGCATAGGCGCCTGCGGTGCTTCCGTTTGTGTAGCAAACCTCGGGTGCCGTGTAGACAAACGAACTGTTCGCGGAAATCTGCCCGGCGGCTATTGCGTCTGGTGCGGAACAACCAGGGTCTACCACTTTGGCGGAATCGGGGAGGACGCCGGCTTGGTGGATTTCCTTTGTCAGCGCAGCCAGGGTCTGGGTTCTGGGTGCGGCGACCACTAGCTTGCCCACGCTGTCGGATAGCTCGTCAAGCTGCGCTGCGTCCAGGTAGCCGTTGCGATCGTAGAGGAAAACAGTCGCATCCCCGCCGCTGTCCACAAACGCGTCCGCAGTCTTGGCTAGGCTGTCCGTAGTCCTGACTGTTACACCATGTTTTTCCAGCACCCTGGCCAAGGCCATGGCTCCGTCGGGTGCTGCATTGCGCGTGGACAGTTTGTTGCGGTCAGCTGGCGTAGCGAACAGTGCCACGGCCTGGAGGACCAGCATTGCAATGAGCAAGCTTCCTACAATCACCAGGACCGGGTGTCGCCGAAACCACGCCACAGCCGCCTGCCGCGCTGAGGGCCGCGTTTGGGACGTACGGGCCTCCACGTCCGCCAGGACGCTCACCGTGGCACCGCCGGGCTGATTCCTGGCCGGTCGGCGTGCGTGGGAGTAGTCGCAGTCAAACGTGTGTCCAGCTCGCGAATCATTGCGTGATCCTCCGCCTTGGCGGGCTGGTGACCATAGCGAACGCTGTCGAAGAGGACGGCAGCGTCCCTCAACTGCTCCGCCTGGAGCGGGAAAGCAGGACCGATTTCGACCGCGGCCTCGTCGGCCGTTCGACCGGCGCGCGGATCGATGACCACCCGTTCTTCGGCGCCCCGGACAATCGCTCGGAACTGTTCGACGACGGCGCCCGCCCAGTCACCGGCTCCGGCCAGCTCGGCCGCCCGGCGTCGGTGGGCCTCGGCTGATACTGAAGGGCCGTCGTCGAACACGTCCTTATGCACCGCGCGGCGCGCGTTCAATCGCGGGCGGGCCAGGAGCACTGCCGTCACCACAACGGCAATACCAAGGAAGGCCACCAGCGGGACAGTGACGTCAGCTCCGGCCCAGGGATCACCGCGGAAAAGCGATTGCACCCACTCCGTGATCTGACGGATGAAGTCTTCGAACCAGCTGGGCGCAGCCTTCTGGTAGCGGGGATCGGCCAGTTCCTCCGCCGCCCAACGCTGGGCTTCATTCCGATCCGGGTCAAGTGGCGGTTCGAATGCCGGGCCGTGGAGCAGGGAGGCTACGACCCAGGACCCATTCACCTCGCTGGGGCGCCGAAACGCCCAGGGATTCCGTCAGGGTCCGCGCCTGTTTCCAACAGTCTCAGCAACTCAACGTCGAGGCCCTCATGACGCATGCGCAGGTCCATGTACAAAAGCGAGCTCACTGACGTTTGGAACGCGAAGCCCAGGGCCCCAACCAGGGCGCCTACCGCCAGACCGGCCAGGGTGACCGCCGTGATGCCGGCCATAGCCTCGTTTAGGCCGCCGTGCGGAGCGACGGTGAGGACAATCATTTGCATGCCAAATTGGATAGGTATCATCACCACCTGGCTGATCACGCCCACGAGGATCGCGGCAACAACCGTGATGCCCAGGATTCGCCACCAGTTGAACCGCGTCAGGTTCCAAGATCTCGTCAAGGCCTGCACGGCTCCGATGTCTTCCACAACGGCAGCCGCAGGCGCAACGCTTACTTTGATAAATAGCCAGGCGCCCAGTGCGAGCAGGCCTAAGCCAACGATGAAGGCGAAGAAGAATCCTGCGGCACCGGCTGCCATCGCAAGCACGATGGCAAGGCCTACGCCCACGGCTGCGAGTGCAGTGTAGCCAAGGATCATCAGTGCCCCAATACCGGCGAGTGTCCAGATTCGGCCTTTCGCGAGCGACCACATCATCTTGAATCGCGTCGTACGGTTCAGGACGGACCTCGCAACGGGTACGGCCATAACGCCCTGCAGAATCGCCGACAAGAAACCCACCACTAGGGAGGCTCCGAGGCTAATCCCCATATACGCGAGGAACTGGGACATCATGTCGTTTAGTTCCGTTGTCGAGGGCCTTGACCCGATAGTGGCCGTCCGCGCCATGAAATTGGTGATCCACGGGACCATGGCGGCCCCCGCTCCTGCGCGGAGCACCTCGACAAGGACTGCGGAACCGAACATCGCCGCGGCATTCCGTCGTACCGTCCTAAAGGCGCCGTCCAACACCTCACCGAACATCAGCGGCCTCAAGGGAACGACGCCGGGTTTTGGCGGGGGAACGTAGCCTTGGGGAGGCATGTGGTGGCTGGCCTGGTAACCGCCCCACTGTGGTGGTGATCCCCATTGAGGCTGGGTGCCCCAACCCGGTTGACTGCCCCACTGGGGTTGGGCTCCCCATTGGGGTTGGGCTCCCCATTGGGGTTGCTTGCTTTGCGGCGGCGTGTCCCATTGGGGCTGTGATCCCCACTGCGGCTGGTTTCCGTATGGCTGGTTGGGGTATGGCTGGTTGCCCTGTGGAGCTTGGCGCGGCTGTGGTTGTGATCCCCACTGCGGCTGGTTTCCGTATGGCTGGTTGGGGTATGGCTGGTTGCCCTGTGGAGCTTGGCCCGGCTGTGGTTGTGATCCCCACTGCGGCTGGTTTCCATATGGCTGGTTGCTGCGTGGCGGAGCGCCCCACTGTGGCTGCGTTCCCCACGGGGCCTGGCTGCCCGCCTGTGGTCGGCTTCCACCTTGCGGCTCGGCAGGCGGAATAGCCGGGTTGTCCCCGCCCCGCTGCCGCTCGTCGTCGGGCTGTGACACTTTATCCTCCCCACAAGATTGGACCGCTGTGGCGGCCCTGGGACCCTGTCACGGAACCCTTGGCCCAGCCTATAGTTTTAGCGCCGTAGCTCATAGCACATTCCCGAACGCCGGGGTCCACCATCCCGTGTCCGTTCGGGCAAAGGTCCAGCTAATCCACGGGGGTGCTTGGCTGCGGCACGCCATGCCACGGGGCCCGGTGAACAGGACAAAGTCTTTTCGATGGGGGAATATATAGCTATGAAGGCACGCATTCTTGTGGTAGACGACGACGAAGCCCTGGCGGAAATGATCGGCATTGTCCTGCGCAATGACGGCTTCGAACCTGTCTTCTGCGCCGACGGCGGCCAAGCCCTGGATGTGTTCCGTTCAAGCAAGCCCGATTTGGTGCTGCTCGACCTGATGCTGCCCGGCTCGGACGGAATCGAAGTCTGCCGCAACATCCGGTCCGAATCCGATGTTCCCATCGTGATGCTGACTGCAAAGTCAGATACCTCCGACGTCGTCCGGGGCCTTGAATCCGGAGCTGACGACTACGTTCCCAAGCCCTTTAAACCCGCCGAACTGGTGGCTCGTGTGCGCGCCCGCCTGCGGCCCGGCGAGCAGAAGGCACCCGAAACGCTCAAGATCGCCGACGTGACCATTGATGTTGCCGGCCACATGGTCACACGTGGCAACGAGCGTATTTCACTGACACCACTGGAGTTCGACCTCCTGGTGGCTTTGGCACGGAAGCCGTGGCAGGTGTTCACCCGGGAGCTGCTGCTGGAGCAGGTGTGGGGATACCGCCATGCAGCGGACACTCGCCTTGTGAACGTGCATGTCCAGCGCCTGCGTTCAAAGATTGAACGTGACCCCGAGGCGCCCGAAGTAGTGCTGACGGTTCGTGGTGTCGGCTATAAAGCAGGTGCCTGAGCCCAGGCCCGGCGGTTCCGCTGTGCCCGGCGGTTCGGTTGGGCGGGGGACGGCTGAAGAAACCGAGCGGCCCACGACGGCGAACACCGCCCGCACATCAAGCGGCACCGAGCAGCCGGCCAAGCAGGAGACGGGACCCGGCGTCGGCAATTCCCACGCCGGCTTGGCTGAACAAGGGGAGCAGGCCGCAGGGCCCGACAGCCCTGCTGACACTTCTGGGCCGGAACGAGTGACGCTTACGTGGATTCGCACCCGTACCCGCATCTGGGCTCGGCGCGCCCTCATTCTGGCACTTCGCGTTTTTCGCCTTGTTGTCACCGGACTGCGCCACATCGGCCCCGGCTTCCGCTTGCTGTGGCGTGCAATCCTGAAGCGTTGGCGGAGATCGCTGGAATTCCGCACGGTCCTGACCACTTTGGTCTTGGCGATGGTGTCATTTATGGTGGTGGGCGCATACTTGTCCAACCAGATCGCCAACAACCTCTTCCAGGAGCGGTTGGCCCAGGCCGAGTCTGAGACCCGCTACAACGTCAAGCAGGTTCAGGACACTTTTGACGGCGCCCAAGTCACCGATCAATCCAGCGTCATCACTCTCGTTTATGACACCCTGAACGCAGTTGAGGGGCGAGGCTCGGTCATCCAGCGGCGGTACGTGTTCGAGGCCATGCCAGAGCAGACGAAGCCTCGCAATAGATGGGTGGAATCTCGGGCTTCGGACCAGCTCACCATCCGCGTAATCCCGCCCGAGCTGCGAAAGGCCGTCCAGCAGTCCGGCAAGGACCAGTATTGGGCGTCCATGGAGTTCCCCGTGGGCACAGAGGACCGGCCGGGCATTGCAGTGGGCAACAAGGTCACGTTCAACGGCACCGTCTATGAGCTGTACCTGATCTACGACCTCAACACCGCCCAGAAGACGCTCAACGAAATTCAGAATGTGCTGTGGGCGGGAGGCGCTGCCTTGGTCCTCATGATTGGCGGCGTTGCCTGGTACGTCACCCGAAACGTGGTCAGCCCCGTCAGCCATGCCGCCGTCGTCTCCGAGAAGCTTGCCGCAGGACAGCTCCAAGAGCGCATGGTGGTCAAGGGTGAGGACGAGATGGCCCGGCTTGGCGCCTCGTTCAACCACATGGCTGCCAGCCTGCAGGAGCAAATCACCCAGTTGGCCACACTGTCCCAGATGCAGCAGCGCTTTGTTTCAGACGTTTCCCACGAGCTGCGAACACCGCTCACTACCGTGCGGATGGCCGCCGAAGTCCTTTATGACGCGCGCGATGAGTTCGACCCTATAAACAAGAGATCCGCGGAGCTCCTGTACAACCAGGTGGAACGCTTCCAGTCCCTCCTGTCCGACCTGCTGGAAATCTCCAGGTTCGACGCCGGCGCGGCGATGCTCGACGCTGAACCACAGGACATCTTCCAAGTTGTGGCCGGTGTCGTGGAGGGTGCAGCGCCGGTGGCTGCACAGTACGGCTCCGAGGTTCGGCTGAACTCGCGCCAGAAGAGCATCGTCGTCGAGATGGACTCCCGCCGCATCGACCGCATCATCCGCAATCTGCTCCTGAACGCCTTGGAGCACGGTGAGGGAAAGCCCGTCCACATTTCGGTTGGGGCCAACCACGAAGCCGTTGCGGTCTGCGTCCGGGACTATGGAATCGGGATGACACAGGCTGAGGCCGCGCGCGTTTTTGACAGGTTCTGGCGTGCAGACCCGGCCCGCGCGCGTACTACCGGTGGCAGTGGCCTCGGTCTGTCGATTGCAGCTGAAGACACTAAACTCCATGGCGGCTGGTTGCAGGCCTGGGGTCGCAAGGGCTCGGGTTCGAACTTCCGGCTCACACTGCCCCTGCGACAGGGAGGAACAATCATCAAGTCGCCCCTGCAGCTCGAGCCTGCAGATATCGGCTTCTCCGCAACCACCAGTGAGCGCCGCTTGCTTGTGCTGGAGACCCCCGAGCGGCTGAAGCCTGCGAGCGAGTCATCACAGGATAGTCCGCTCGACGACGGCATGGCGGCCACGCAGGACAACAACTCTGATCCTGGAACGAAAGGGCCGACGGCCCCGGCAGAACGTGGCGCACAGCCGGCGCAGAGCAGAGAAGCTCGCGACGGTCAGTCGCCGTCGGACGGTGTCTCCGAGGGGGAGGCGCCATGAGGCGCCGCCGTCCCCGAGCCTTAACTGCGGGGCCTATCCGCTCCGCGGTGCGGACCGCCGTCGGACTCTTGGTAGTCCTCGCGGTGATACTGACCTCGTGTGCGCAAATTCCGCGGTCCGGGCCTGTCGGCAAGAGCAAGGACGAGAGTGCTGGGAATCCCAACGCCCCCGTATTCTTCCCCGCGGCACCTCGGGCAGGCGCCAGTCCGGAGGCCGTCATCGAGGACTTTTACTCGGCCGGCAGTGGCTACGAGGATGACTATGCAGTCGCCCGACAGTACCTGACCCAAGCCCTGTCGGTTACGTGGAAGCCCGACAAGCGGGCTTTGGTATTCCGGTCCGCGCGTGTGGTGAAGACTGACGTCGAAAACGTCTATATGTACGAATTGGACCTTGCATACACGGTGGACGCCGACGGCGTGGCGACGCAGCTGCCCGAAGGCACCAAGGAGAACGTCCCGGTAACGCTCAACCAAGTGGACGGACAATGGCGCATTTCCGCCGTTCCAGACGGTACGGCCATCCAGGAGGAGACTTTCAAGGTCATCTATGGCGCCTATCCCATCTACTTCTACGACCCCAGCTACACCTACGCAGTTCCGGATATCCGCTGGTTCATCAAGAAAAAGACCGTCAAGGCGATGACCAGCGCCCTGCTCAACGGTCCGGCTCCTTACCTGCGCGGCGCTGCAGTGAGTGCGTTCCCCTCCGGCATGAAGCTGGCGCGGGAATCGGTGCCGGTGGTGTCCGGGGCGGCACAGGTGGACCTCTCGGCAAAGGAACTGTCGGAAGCGTCCACTGAGGACCGGCAGCGCATGCAGAACCAACTGGCATTGACATTCAGGAGCCAGCCGGACGTTATCAATGTGGAACTCCGCGCCAACCAGGACCTGGTCCGCGTGGAGGACAACGGGACGGTGCTGCCGCCCGTACTGGACAAGACTGTTCCCCTGCGCCAGATCGCCATCAGCAACAACGACTTGGTCCGGTACGAGAACAACAGGGTGTCGCCGATACCCGACCTTCAGCCCGTTTCTGCAATCGGTCCGAAGTCACCTGCTGAATCCCCGGTGTCGCAGGCAGTTGCGTTCCTGAACGCTGACCACACAGCGATGTTCTCCATGGTTCCGGGTCAACCTGCGCGTCAGCTCACATCACGCAGCCGCTTGAGCCATCCGTCGTTCAGCCCGCAGGACTGGGTCTGGACGGCAGGGCCGGGCGCCACCGGAGCCACTGAAGTTGTCGCCTTCAAGCCCTCAGGTGTAGCCCCCGGGGCTCCCGTACCGACGGTCACACTCAGCCCTGCCTGGCTTTCCGGCCGCATCATCAAGGATTTCCGCATTTCTCGTGAAGGCGTGCGAGCCTTGGTGATTTCGGAAATGCACGGCAAGACCCAGGTGCAGGTCACCGGCATCATTCGAAATCCTGACGGAACACCACGGGAGCTAACCGCGCCGGTGACGCTTATGACTTCCAAGGCGCCGGACCAGGGCGTCTGGTTGAACGGAACAACGGTTGCGGTCATTCAGGGATCGGCCACGGGGACAGTGGTGCCGGAACTGCTCTCCCTTGCCTCCGGGCAACCGCAGCCACTCGCCCCCTGGACCGGGCTAACAGCCATCAGTGGGGGCAATGGAGCTGACGAAATTTACGGCCAATCGGACGCAGGCGTCTTCCTGCGGGTCGGTAACGGATGGGAACTTCAGCTCAAGGGGCTGACCGACCCGGCATTCCCGGGTTAGCCGTCCGACCCCCTCGATGGGGGTTCTTAGCGTCCGGACCCCTGTAGTTGTCCACATAGTGGCGCAGGGTGCTGGAGCGGTGCGCATTCCCCGCGAAAACTGAAGTCATGGACGCAACGGCGGCTGGGAACACATTGGAGGGCAAGACTTCGAAGCACCGTGGCTCCTACCCACGCACCTGGCAGCGTTGGATTGACGGCGTCCAGGGCGCTGCCGAAGACCTGCTTTCTTTGGTGTCGCCGGTGGAATGCGTCTGTTGTGAAGCTTTGGATACGCAATTATGTGCTTCCTGCGCGCGCCGAATCAGGCGCCAGTGCAGGACTCCCTTTCGTGCCGAGTTGCAGGCACCTGCCCTGATTGATGCTGACGGCACAGCCACGCTGGCGGTAGTGGCAGCGGGTGTTTATCGGGACGAACTCGCCCAGGCCCTGCTCGCGTTCAAACGTCATGGCCAGTGGCGCGTCGCGGACGTCCTGGCCCCAATGCTCGCGCATGCCCTCGACGCCGCCGTTGGCGGTCGCGGGGGCTTTGTCCTGGTACCCGTTCCCAGTAGTGGGGCGGCCTTCCGTCGACGCGGCTTCAGCCCTGTGGACCTGCTTCTTTGGCGCCTCCGTTGCCGGGGCCTTTTGTTGCGGGACCAGACGGTGCGGGCACTCCGACGGCGGGTGAGGGCACCCACGTTGAACGAGCTGCTGCAATCGATCACGTCCGGCGGGGCAATGGGGCAGAAAGGCCTGGGCAGGGGCGCCCGGGCACGCCGCGTCCGCGGCTCGATGTCCGTCAGCCGCTGGCCGTACTTACGTGAGCTGCGAGGCCAACGCTGCGTGATCGTCGACGACGTCCTTACCACCGGTGCCACGCTCGCCGAAGCCGCGCGCGCCATCCGAAAAGGCGGCGGAGAGGTCTGCGGTGCCGTGGTGCTTGCCGCAACGCGGCCACCCACTGCGACGATGGACGCTAAGGATCGCTAGGCATTGCACGTGACCGCCTCGCGAGCTTTGGGACCATCGATGACGCAGGCTCAGCTAGCTTCCAGCAAACTAACAGCGTGTCTTAGTGAAAGTTATTGTGACGAAAGGATGAATTTGCCGTGGCGATGAACTAACGTCGGTTATGGGTACCAAGATCAGTTGTACCTGTCGATAGCGGCTCGGAAAGGGGCTCGACTGTCAGCCAGATCGGCCCCAAAGAAGCGCCGTTGTCGTGTCACCTGAGTTGTTTGGAGGGCACCATGGAGTTCATGATCAGCGGCCGGAATCTGACGGTTTCAGACCGCTTTCGCGAATACGCGGGCGAGAAAATCTCAAAGATTGAATCGCTCGGGGATAAGGTCCAGAGGGTCGATGCCAAAGTTTCCAAGGAAACAAATTCGCGCCAAACACCTGACCAGCTCACCGTGGAAGTAACAGTCACGGGTCGAGGCCCCGTTATTCGCGCCGAAGCCAGTGCCGCTGACAAATTTGCTGCATTTGACCTTGCGTACAACAAGTTGCTGGAACGGCTCCGCAGGGCCAAGGACAGGAAGAAAGTCCACCACGGGCGGCACACACCCAAGGCCGTGCGCGAGGCAACTGCTTCCCTTGAGCCTGCCAGCACCAGCCAGCCCATCTACGTCGCGGCGAGCAATCACCAGGAACCTGCGCCGGAAACAGCCGAGCGCTCACCTTATGACATCGAAAACGACATTCCGGCGGGCGACTCGCCTGTACTGATCCGCCGCAAGGTATTTCCTGCCGCCTCGCTGAGCCTCGACGATGCCGTCGACAACATGGAATTGGTGGGCCACAACTTCTATCTCTTCGTGGACAAGGAGACGAATGCACCATCGGTCGTCTACCGTCGCCGGGGATGGACATACGGCGTGATCACTTTGGACACTGACTGCGAGCCTGGCGCGAGCGCCCCGCTGGAAGAGAAAATCCTGGCGTACCGCTCTGACGACAAAGCCGCCACAGCGTAGATTGGCCGAAGAAGAACAGTAAGGATTGATAAGAAAGGGATGACGTGGTCGAATCGCTGAGCCTCTCGGAGGCACGGCGGATCGCACTCGCAGCCCAAGGACTAGACAAAGGCCGGCCCACCGGACCCGTAACAGCACGGGCGGTGGGCCGGACCTTTGCACGTCTGCAGGTAGTCCAGATTGACTCCGTCAACGTGCTGGCACGCAGCCACTACCTTCCATTTTTTTCGCGGCTGGGCAATTACGACCGCAGCATTCTTCACACCATGGCAAGCCGTAATCCCCGGCGCATGATGGAGTACTGGGCACATGAAGCGAGCTTCATTCAGCCTTCCCTGTTTCCTGACCTGCTGCTATGGCAACGACGCGCATGGGTGGGAGCCCATTCGCTCGATCCGGTACTCCGCGAGGATATGGAGGAGCGAATCCTCGCAGTCCTTGCAAACGGGCGTCCGATGACCGCGGCCGAAGTGAAAGCCGAGCTCGGTCATGAAGAGGAACTCCTGCACGTCAACTGGGGCTGGAACTGGAATGCGGTTAAGCGCGTCTTGGAACACCTCTTTGAGCAAGGGCTCGTCTCGGCTGCGTCCAGAACTGCGCAGTTTGAACGCAAATACGCCCTAACCGCCTCAGTGCTTCCCAACCGCCTGGTCGGACCAGGCAGCTTCGACGCCGACGCCGCGATGGACCGGCTCATTGAGGCTGCCGCGCAAGCTCACGGTATTGGTTCAGTGCGCTGCTTCGCGGACTACTTTCGGACACCTGTCCGTGCCGCTGCCGAGTCGGTTCGCCGGTTGGAGGAGGCCGGAAAGCTGCAGCCGGTCAGGGTCGCGGGATGGAACAGGATCGTTTACCGTAATGTCGGGTCCAGGCTTCCGCGGGCTGCTGTTGGGCGCGCGTTGCTAAGCCCCTTTGATTCCTTGGTTTTCGAGCGTCGCCGCCTGGAGGAACTGTTCGGGTTCCATTACCGCATCGAAATCTATACCCCCGCTGCCAAGAGGCGCTTCGGCTACTACGTCCTGCCGTTCCTGCTTCGCGAAAACATCGTTGCACGCGTGGACCTCAAGGCGGACAGGGGAAGACGGTCGCTCCTGGTGCGCGCCGCTTACGGGGAGCCCAACGCTCCGGCGGACACCGCCGTCGAACTCGCCGGCGAACTGCGGTTGATGGCGGAGTGGCTGGAACTCGACGACGTAAAGGTCATGCCCGACGGCGATCTGGCGGCGGCACTGGCCGCCCAGCTCGGGACGTCGTGAATCGAGTCAGGCTTATCCGCTCTTGGGGAAACCGTCAACGTGGTATAGGTCTTCTCCCGTAGACTGAAACCGCCAGAATTTCGGCAGCATAGGACTGGGAGCAACTTCACGTGGCATCACTCATCGAAAAAATCCTCCGCACAGGTGACAAGAAGACCCTGAAACAACTGCGGAACTATGCCGACGCCATCAATGCCCTGGAAGACACCTTCAAGACCTTCAGCGATGCCGAGCTGCGCGAGGAAACCGACCGGCTCCGGACCCGTTACGAAGACGGGGAGCACCTGGATGACCTGTTGCCCGAGGCCTTCGCGAACGTGCGTGAAGCAGCATCGCGCACTCTGGGCATGCGGCACTTCGATGTTCAGATGATGGGTGGTGCTGCCCTGCATCTGGGGAACATCGCGGAGATGAAGACCGGTGAAGGTAAGACGCTGGTTGCCACCGCTCCCGCCTACCTGAACGCCCTGTCCGGAAAGGGTGTCCATGTCGTAACGGTGAACGACTACCTGGCCGAATATCAGTCGGACCTCATGGGCCGTGTCTACCGCTTCCTTGGACTCACCAGCGGTTGCATCCTTGCGAACCAGGACCCGTCCATCCGCCGCCAGCAGTATGCCGCCGACATTACCTACGGCACCAACAACGAATTCGGATTCGATTACCTGCGCGACAACATGGCCTGGGACAAGACCGAATTGGTGCAGCGCGGACATCACTTCGCGATTGTCGACGAAGTGGACTCGATCCTGATTGACGAGGCCAGGACGCCGCTCATTATTTCGGGTCCCGCACAGGGCGACGCAAACCGTTGGTACTCCGAATTCGCCAAGGTCGTGCTGCGCCTGAACGCGGAAAGCGACTACGAAGTCGACGAGAAGAAGCGGACAGTCGGAGTCTTGGAAGCCGGCATCGAAAAGGTAGAGGACTACCTGGGAATCCAGAACCTCTACGAATCCGCCAATACCCCTCTTATCGGCTTCCTGAACAATGCGATCAAGGCCAAGGAACTCTTCAAGCGGGACAAGGACTATGTAGTCCTGGACGGAGAGGTCCTGATCGTCGACGAACACACAGGACGTATCCTCGCAGGACGGCGCTACAACGAGGGGATGCACCAGGCCATCGAAGCCAAGGAAGGCGTCGAGATCAAGGCCGAAAACCAGACGCTGGCAACCATCACGCTGCAGAATTACTTCCGTATGTACGCCAAGCTCTCAGGCATGACCGGTACAGCTGAGACCGAGGCCGCCGAGTTCATGAGCACGTACAAGCTCGGTGTTGTGCCCATTCCCACAAACAAGGACATGCAGCGCATCGACCAGTCGGACCTTGTGTACAAAAACGAGATCGTCAAGTTTGACGCTGTGGTCAGGGACATCCAGGAGCGGCATGAGAAGGGACAGCCTGTCCTGGTCGGTACCACAAGTGTGGAGAAGAGCGAATACCTCTCCAAACTCCTCGCCAAGGAAGGTGTCCGGCACGAAGTCCTGAACGCCAAGAACCACGCACGGGAGGCCGCCATTGTTGCACAGGCCGGCCGCAAGGGCGCAGTGACCGTTGCTACCAATATGGCCGGCCGCGGCACCGACATCATGCTCGGCGGAAACGCCGAATTCACAGCCGTCGCGGAAATGGCCAAGCGCGGCCTTGACCCGGAGGAGAACTCGGAGCAGTACGAGGCCGAGTGGCCCGGTGTGCTGGAAGCTGCCAAGCAGGCCGTCAAAGAAGAACACGAAGAGGTCCTGGAACTGGGTGGCCTCTACGTTCTGGGAACAGAACGGCACGAATCCAGGCGAATCGACAACCAGTTGCGTGGTCGTTCCGGACGTCAGGGCGACCCGGGGGAGTCGCGGTTCTATCTCTCCCTCACTGACGACCTCATGCGCCTCTTCAACTCCGGAGCCGCTGAGCGTTTGATGAACAGCTCCGTTCCGGATGACGTCGCCCTCGAATCCAAACTCGTCTCCAGGGCGATTGCATCGGCACAGGGCCAGGTTGAAGGCCGGAACGCAGAGCAGAGGAAGAACGTCCTCAAGTACGACGACGTCCTCAACCGGCAGCGTGAAGCGATCTACGGCGACCGGCGTCGCATTCTGGAAGGGGACGACCTCCACGAAAAGGTCCAGTTCTTCCTTGAGGACACCCTGGTTGCAATGATCGATGCCGCAACGGCTGAGGGGACTGGGGACGACTGGGACTTCCACCAGCTTTGGTCCAATCTCAAGACTCTCTATCCTGTCAGCGTCACGTCCCAGGAAATCATTGATGAGGCGGGCGGCAAGTCCCGCGTCACAGTGGATTTCCTCAAGGAGGAGATCCTGTCTGACGCACGGCTTGCCTACCAGGCTAGGGAAGAAGCCATCGGTTCGGACAACATGCGCGAACTTGAGCGCCGCGTTGTCTTGTCCGTCATTGGACGTAAGTGGCAGGAACATCTTTATGAGATGGACTACCTGAAGGAGGGCATCGGCCTGCGGGCGATGGCCCAGCGCGACCCGCTGGTCGAGTACCAGCGTGAGGGCTTCACCATGTTCCAGGCAATGATGGAGGCCATCCGCGAGGAGAGCGTCGGATTCCTATTCAATCTGGAAGTGGAGGTCACGCCAGCAGAAGACGTGGTAGTTGATGCTGGCGCAGCCACTGAGCACACTGAACACCACGACGCCCAGATCCGGGCGGCCGGGCTCGCTGCTCCGGAAAAGCCGGCGCAGCTGCAGTACACGGCCCCGGACGAGGTTGGCGGAACCCAGACGCGCGTTGAAGCAAGGAGCTCAGGCCGCTCCGGCAATCCGGCCAAAGCCGCCGCCCAGGAGAACCCCCGCCGTGCTTCCCGGAAGCGGCGCCGCTAACAAAGGTTGTTTTCGGGGCGCGACGTTCGGCTCAGACTCCAGGAATCGTCGCTAAGCAGGAGCGGCGGGGATTGGCGGCCCTGACAATAAGGTCACGCGGATACGCTGCACGGACAAAGCATCAGAGAAGCTGCCCGGAGGGGATCCTCCGGGCAGCTTCTTTTCTCATCATCGCCCTGGAGCGCTGGGTGTTGGTCTCCCAAGTTGCCGCCGCTCTTCATCGGAAACCCGAAGGCGGACTCAGCCGATTTCGAGTTCCGTGATGCGCCACGCCTCATCTGTTCTCTCCAAGCGCATGGCGACAGCCCTGGCGCGAAGATCTTCGCTTACGACTATTGAGGCTTCGCAAATATCCACGGTGATTGCGCAGGCACGCACGGAGCGAACCTGCGGGTTGCGATGCAGCCTGGTCCCCGAGGCACGGTTGCGTGCTGCTTGTGCACGCGTCAACGCCGCCCGGTGGGTAAGTGCTGAGTAGCATCGTGGGCTGAGCCAGCGGGACAACTGTTGTGCTGGCCTTGTTCCGGCGAGAACTTCGACGGCGGCTTGGCTGATCTTGTGCGCCACGGCCCGGACTTCTCGTTCCACTGCTCCGAGGCTGGGTTGCGGGCTGGGGCGCTCATTCCATGATGACGCGGATGTGCCGCGTTCACCCGGTGCTGCTTCTGAATTGCCGACGCCGGCATTCCGTGGCCGCCGTACGAGTTTCAGGGACCGGCCTTCGCTGGCCCCGGAAAGCGCGACGGTCGTGCTGATGGTGGTGTTGGAAGTATCGACGACAGATGCTGAGCTCATAACGCTTTCTCCCCACGCTCAGTAGCTCAGTGAAGGCGCCAGCCGGGCGGGCGCGTGGAGCACTTGTCCGGGGCGAAGCAGATTTGGATCGTCACCGATGACACCACGGTTTGTGTCATGCCAGCGAGGCCATTCCCGCGCAATTTCAACGTCCGTTGCCAGAGGTCCAAGATCCTCGGCCGCGATGTTCCACAGCGTGTCCCCGGCTGTCACCACTACATCGCGCTGATCGGATTGCGATTGAAATGTGGCGGTGGTGGTCCTCGGAGCGTCCTGTCCGGGGAGCCCCGGCACCTGCGACTGCGGCGTGGGTTGCCATTGCGGATCAGGCGATTCTTCACCATTGGGTCTGTTGGTGGGCAATCGCAACGACTCGGAGCTCGCTGCGAGACTGTTGGGTTTTGAGGCAGACAGCTTCTGATCTGTGGCATTCCATTGCGGTGAAAGGCGTACCTGCTGTGCCTTGGTCGGTGACCAGGATGGTGTAGCCACATGTGACGGCCTGTCTTGCCGGCTGTGGTCCTCTAGGTCCTGGATTCCGATTTCCGGGTTTTGCCGGGACTGGATGCTGTGAGACGGCGCCGCGTTGGCGATAGGTGCTCCGACGAGGCTAAGGCCGAGTACTGCGATCGCCAGTCTCCGCATGAAGGCAGGGCTGAACTTCGCGACAGCGGCCGCCTTCCCGTCGAATCCCCGGTAGCTGAGGACGGCGGCCAAAAGGGCTGCAAAGAATGACAACACCCACCACATGACCACCGCCAGGCCAGCGGTTGTGGCCGTGACTCCCGCAAGCTCTTCAAAGGATGCCAGCGCCTCTCGCCCGTGCCATTGCTGTGCCATGGTGTGGCCCGAAAGCAGAAGGACTGCTCCCAGCAGGAGAATGGCGACGGCCATGCCTGCGTCTGAGCGTGTGTGATGAACCTCGTTTTCCATGGCAAATCCCCCAATGTGCCTTTGGTGCAATTTGATGTTATTTGATGCGACTTAGCCAAGTTTGGACGGAAACTTCGCATTTGTCCAGACGATGATGAAAGTGCCTGTGCGAATTGACCCGTCAAAACAGGCTTCCGTACGCTGGCGCACATGCGATGGGATGCACTCTTTGGGGACATGGAAGCCCAGTTGGCAGCCGGGCGGTATCTCGGCTTGGAGTCCGAAACCTCGGAGCGCACACGCGTGGACCAGGCGGGCGTTGATTTAGTCGATAGGCTGCGCGGAGCGCTTGGGACCAACCTGACTGTGGACCTTGGCTCCGGCGTGAAAGTGCGCGGCATCCTGGGTCACGCCGGGAGCGAATGGCTGGTCCTCAATGATGGTCCGCACCAGTGGCTCATCCCATACTGGTCCGTTGCGAGCTTGCAGGGATTGGGCCGGGTAGCTGTCGCTGAACGTTCTGAGGTCCGAAAGGCGCTTGGCTTGGCGAGTGCCATTCGAGGGCTGGCGCGGGACAGGCAGGAGTTGACCGTTCACCTCATGGGATCACAGCCGGGCATGCGTCACGGCGTCGTGGACCGAGTGGGGCGCGACTTCTTTGATTTGGCAATCACAGTTCCGGGCGAGTCGCGCAGGCGTCATGACGTTTCGGCAGTCGTCACGGTGCCGATACGGGCGGTTGAAGCTATTCGAGCCCACCGGTTCGGCGACTGACGCGCGCACTGTCAGCCTGGCGGTCGACCGAGGCGGGGTCGACCACCAGGGCGGAATGTTTGCCCGGCAGGAGGGTGCTGGCTAAGAAGATTTCGACTTCGACTCTTCGATCATGCGACTCGCTTCTGCGTATCGCTCTTGTATGTATTGCTCAAGCATGGCTTCTTCCACGCGCCATTGACCGCGTCCACCCACTTGGATGGCTTTGAGTTGGCCACTGCGAACCAGCGCGTAGGCCTGTGGTGAATTGATCTGGAGTTGCTCGGCCACGTCGGCCAGTGTCAAAAAGCGAGGCATGCCTACATTGTCGCATCAGGGCTGCTGGTTGTGTTGTTATCCACAGTTTGATGTCATTTGGTGCAGTTAGGTTTCTCTTGGTGCGCAATCTGGAAGAGACTTATTGCATGGCCGGCTGTCCGCCGGCGCGGGTGGCAGGGGGAGAAGCCAGCATGAACGTGACCACAGATACTCAGGCCATACGCTTGAAAAGACCGTCGTGGAAGGACCCACGCTTACTCATTGGCATTCTCTTGGTCTTGGTTTCCGTGGCTGGCGTGATAACTATTGTGGGGTCTGCGGATAGGACCACCGAAGTGTATGCGGCCAAGCAGGCCATCGAGGTCGGGCAGAAGGTTACGTCGGACAATCTCATGACTGTCAAAGTTCGCCTTGACGACGTCGAATCCAACTACGTAAAGGCGCATGACGGGCTCCCTGAGGGCAGAGTGGCCCTGCAAAGGATAGAACCCCAACACCTTGTGCCCAAACGTAGTCTCGCCACACCGGATTCCCTCGAACGAAAGCCCGTGGCGGTAACCCTGGACGATCCGCTGCCTACACAGGCCGTCGCCGGCTCGCGGGTGGACGTGTGGGTCTCCCCGCCCGATTCGAGGAACGGTTTCGCCGAACCGCAGAAGGTGCTTCCAGCCGTCGAAATTTCCAGCATCACGCCGGCATCCTCGGCGCTTGGGGCATCGAGATCCACCGTTGTTCTTGTGCTGGTCAACGAACAGCAATTGCCCAGGCTTCTCGGTGCCCTTGCCAACAAGGCCAAGGTAGCAGTGGTCTGGAATCCTTCAGGATCGGCGAAATGACCATTCCTGTCGTTACCGTAGGCCAATCCGGTGAGGATCTGGTCGGCGGCCTTGAGCGGCTCCATGGCGACATCATTGTGGTTCGGCGGTGCGAGGAGCTGGCTGAGCTTCTGGCTGCATGCCAGAGTGGACTGGCGAGGGCCGCCGTCATTGCCGGGGGCAGCGGAGAGCTGACGGCTACGCTCGTGGACAGGCTTGCCGCCGTCGGCGTCGCGGTGGTCGCCGTTGCCGGTCACCACGATGAAGCGCAGCGACTCCGGGCGATCGGTGCCTATGTCGCGGGCCCGGACGCGGACTCTGCGGAGTTGGCCCGGAATATTGCGGAGGCAGTGGAAGGCCTGACCGGCGTTGGGTTCAGCGCCGATGGAGTGCGCGCAAGCTCCCTGAGCGACCCAGCGGCCTCGCTGAATCCGACTGTTCCGCCCGTCCAGGAAACCCAGGAAGTCGAAGGTGACGCTAGGATCATCGCAGTCTGGGGACCGCTCGGCTCGCCGGGTAGGACACTCGTTGCCGTCAACATGGCAGCAGAACTCGCGGCCGACGGGCAGTCGGTATTGCTGGTTGATGCTGACAGCTATGGAGCCAGCGTGGCCGCGGTTCTCGGCATGCTCGACGAGTCCGCCGGGTTGGCGCAGGCGTGCCGGGCGGCAGACCAAGGCCAACTGGATCTCGACACCCTGCGCCGAATCGCGACACCCGTGTTCCTCAAATCCGGAACCCTGCGCGTCCTGTCCGGAATTACCCGCGCTGATCGGTGGACTGAGTTGCGCGCCCCGGCGCTCACCATGGTGCTGGAGAAAGCAAAGGCGATTGCCGACGTCGTCATCGTCGACACGGGCTTTTCGCTCGAAGCCGACGAGGAACTGAGCTTTGACACGCTCGCTCCGCGTCGAAATGCGGCAACACTTCGAGTCCTGGAGTTGGCGGATACCCTTTATGCGATCGGATCCGCCGACCCGATCGGAATCCCAAGGCTGGTTAGGGCGCTGGCCGAACTGGAGACCAGCGTGCCGCATGCGAGTCCCACAGTGATCCTCAACAAAGTCCGGGTGGGGACTGTTGGACGATCTCCGCAGGCCCAGCTCCGCGACGCCTGGGAGCGGTACGGTCCCGCTGTGGACATCGCGGGCTTCCTCCCCGCAGACCTGGACGCATGCGACGCCTCATTACTGACAGGCTCCGTTCTCAGTGAAGTTGCGCCAACCTCCCCGTTGCGTCATGCCATCGCCCAAATCGTCTGTGCGAACGTCCAGCAAAATCGCAAATCTCATGTACGCAGTGCCAGAGCAAGGCGCCGCCTTAAGCGCTAGGCTCGCCATAAGGGCTGCAAAGGGGCAGCAACGAGCATGTGATGGAGGCGTTAGTCGATGTCGTCTGGATCCAGTGTGGAGGATCAGCAAAAGTCGGAACTTGACCGTGAAGGATTTCTGGCGGACTATTACGAGCATCTCTCCGAGGAGGATTCCGGGGCCTACTCACCGGATGTTCTGCGCGCTCGGGCCACAGCGCACCGCGCCATCGGCGGAATCCGTCGCCAAGGTACGGCAAACGTTGACATCCTCGATGAAACCGACCGCAGCGTCATCTACATTGTCACTGATGACATGCCCTTCCTCGTTGATTCGGTCACAGCGGAGGTGGTACGCCAGAACGCGGCCATCCGTTTTGTGATGCACCCATTGTTCGTTGTGACACGGGACCGGACGTCGGGCGAATTGGCGGACATCACCCGCATTCCTGCAAATATTGGCACGTCCAGCGGTGACACCGCGGCCATTCCCAGCCTTAAGCACCTCATTACGCATGGTGACAAGGCGTCCCACATGGAGTCCTGGATCGCCGTCGAAATTGACCGCGTCCCGGAAAGCGCCAAGGGCGACCTGCTTGCGGGACTCAAGCGCGTCCTCGGCGACGTGCGGGCAGCAGTGGAAGACTGGCCCAAAATGCGCAGCAAGGCACTCGAAATCGCATCGTCGCTTGATGACGTGCCGCACGCTGCGGACGTCGCCGACCTCCGGCAGGCGCAGGACCTACTCCGCTGGTTGGACCGCGGTAACTTCACCTTCCTCGGATTCCGTGAGTATGACCTCATCAACGACCACGGCGAAGACGTTCTGGAACTGCAGGAAGACAGTGGACTCGGCCTCCTCAGGGCGAACATCGAGACCCGGCATATTCAGCACCTGACGGAAGCCGGACGTCGGAAGGCCCGCGAGAAGCGTGCCCTTGTCATCACTAAGGCCAACTCCAGGTCCACGGTGCACCGGCCCGCATACCTTGACTACATCGGGGTCAAGCGATTCGATGCCGCTGGCAACGTCAATGGGGAACGACGTTTTATCGGCCTCTTTGCCACGAGCGCATATACCGGTTCGGTCAAGTCCATTCCGATTGTGCGCGAAAAGGTTGACGCCGTAATGCGGGAGGCGGGCTTCCCGCCGGACTCACACTCCGGTAAGGACTTGCTTGGCATCCTGGAGACTTACCCCCGCGATGAACTCTTCCAGATCGAAGTCCCGGACCTCGCGGACACCGCGACGGGCATTCTCCGATTGCAGGAACGCCGCCGAACCAAACTGTTCCTAAGGCCGGACATCTACGGCAGGTTCATGTCCGCTGTTGTGTATCTGCCCCGTGACCGCTACACCACCAACGTTCGGCTTCGCATCGAACAGGAGCTGCGCGACACCTTCAAGGCAGAGAATATCGACTACGAGGCCCGCATTACTGAGTCGGCACTCGCCAGGGTGTTTTTCAGGATCCGGCTCCCCAAGAATGCGGAACTTGGCGACGTCGACGCTGCCGCACTGGAACAGCGACTGGTCCGCGCGAGCCGCTCCTGGGGCGAAGGCGTCACCCAGGTGATCCGCGACAACATGCCTTTGGCGGACGTGGAACGCTTGTCGGCCCAGTGGGCGGAAGCATTTCCTGCCGGTTACAGGGTCGACTATGAAGTTGAGGACGCCCTAGAGGACATCAGGCGCTTTGAAGAGTACGGTTCCCGTGCAGTGCCGGGCACTCCTGACTATCGAAGCCTCCGCCCGGGTGTCCATGTCTATCTTCCGGAAGGCGCAGGACAAACCCTGGAAGAGGATGCCCGCGTCAAGCTGTACCTGCTGGAACCCAAGAGCCTGAGCCAGATCCTGCCCTATTTCCACAACCTTGGGCTTGAGGTGCTGGACGAGCGGCCATTCGAAATCGAGACGTCAGATGGTCGGGATTTCTTCCTGTACGACCTCGGGCTGAAGTTTCCGCCCACCGTTAATCCGATTGCCACCGGCAACCTGCTGGGTGACTTCTTTGGTGCTGCCGTCACAGGGGCCGTGGAGTCTGATGCTTTCGACCGGCTTGTCCTTCGAGAAGGAATGCACTGGCGGCAAGTGGTTGTCCTGCGGGCCTACGCCAAGTACATGCGGCAGACCGGCAACACCAACTCCTTCGGGTTTATGGCAGACACACTCCTGGCGAACGCAGACGTGACGCGGGCCTTGAATGAGCTTTTCGCCGCACGTTTTGACCCGTCCGTCGACGCCTCCCAGCGTCGGGAACGCCAAGCTGCCGCCAAGGCACGACTGGACGCCGCCATCGATCAGGTTGCCACGCTCGACGCCGACCGGATTCTGCGTGCATTCAGGAACCTGATCGAGTCGACCCTTCGCACCAACTTCTACCAGTCAAAGAGCTACGTCAGTTTCAAGCTTGACCCATCCTCGATCGACGGCCTGCCCTTCCCTCGGCCGAAGTTCGAAATCTGGGTCTACTCGCCACGGGTCGAGGGCGTCCACTTGCGCTTTGGCAAGGTAGCCCGAGGAGGGCTGCGCTGGTCCGACCGTCGCGAGGACTTCCGAACCGAAATCCTTGGCCTCGTCAAGGCTCAGACGGTCAAGAATGCCGTGATTGTCCCAACCGGGGCAAAGGGCGGCTTCTTCCCGAAGCAACTGCCTGACCCGGCGGCTGACCGTTCGGCCTGGATGGCCGAAGGTGTCGAAAGCTATAAGACATTTATCCGAGGTCTGCTCGACCTCACCGACAATTTGGTCACCACACCGGCCGGTGAAAGGATCGTTCCGCCTGTTGACGTTGTAAGGCACGACGACGACGATTCTTACCTTGTGGTGGCGGCCGACAAGGGGACGGCAACGTTCTCGGACATCGCCAACGGACTGGCCGCCGAATACGGCTTCTGGCTCGGCGACGCCTTCGCCTCCGGTGGTTCGGTTGGCTATGACCACAAGGCAATGGGCATCACGGCCCGCGGTGCTTGGGAATCAGTCAAACGGCACTTCAGCGAACTGGACCTGGACACCCAGTCCGAGGAATTCACAGTAGTTGGCGTCGGAGACATGTCCGGTGACGTCTTCGGGAACGGAATGCTGCTTTCAAAGCACATCCGGCTGATTGCAGCGTTTGACCACAGGCACATCTTCCTCGATCCCACCCCGGATGCAGCAGTCTCGTTTGCCGAAAGGCAGCGGCTGTTCGAACTGCCTCGTTCGTCGTGGGACGACTACGACAAATCGTTGATCAGTGAAGGCGGCGGCGTCTTCCCGCGACAGGTGAAGTCGATTCCGATCTCCGCCCAGGTTCGCGCGGCCCTCGGCTTGTCCGAAGGAACAATCCAATTGAGCCCGCCCGAACTGCTCCGGGCGATTCTGTTGGCTCCCGCAGACCTGCTGTACAACGGCGGCATCGGTACATATGTAAAAGCCAGCACGGAAAGCAACGCGGAGGTTGGCGACAAGGCAAACGACGCGATCCGCGTGGATGGACGTGATCTCCGAGTCAAGGTTGTTGGCGAGGGCGGGAACCTCGGCTTCACCCAGCGGGGCCGCATAGAAGCAGCCCTGCAGGGCGTCATCCTCAACACCGACGCGATCGACAACTCAGCTGGTGTGGATTGCTCCGACCATGAGGTCAACATCAAGATCTTCGTCGACCGAATGGTGGCGGCAGGCAAGCTTGACGCGGCCGAGCGGACGTCCTTCCTGTCATCGATGACGGATGAAGTGGGTCGACTGGTCCTGGAGGACAACATCGACCAGAACATCCTGCTGCTTAATGACCGGACCCGGGTGGCGGAGTGGAGCCCTAGTTATGAGCGGCTCATGGACTGGCTGGAGTCTTCGGCGGACCTCAAGCGCGACCTTGAGGCGCTTCCGTCAACGGAAACACTCCACGAACGCTTGCAACAAGGACAGGGCCTGACTTCTCCCGAGCTGTCTGTCTTGGCCGCTTACGCCAAGATCGAGTTGGCCGGGGCATTGCGGGACAGTGATCTTGCCGACGATCCCTGGTTCCAGCGCACCATCCGACAGTACTTCCCGCAGCAGTTGCGCGAACGTTTTGATGCCGAACTGGACACCCATCCGCTCCGCAGGGAGATTATTGCGACGGTCGTGGCCAACGACATGATCAACATAGGCGGAATCACCTTCGCCTTCCGGACCATGGAGGAGACATCCGCCAACGAGGCTGCCGTGGCCAGGGCGTTCGTGGCCCTGCGGGAGATCTACGAGCTCGATGACATGGTGGCTGAGCTAAACGCCCTCCCGGCGTCGTTCCCGACCGAACACTGGAGCGCTGTGCACCTGGATATCAGGCGCCTGCTGGACCGTGCGGTTCGATGGCTCCTGGGCGAGGGCAACGCATCCCGCCCAATTGCCGAGATTGTTGCCGAGTTCAAGCCGGTCATGGACTCGATGCGCGCACGGCTGCTCGATCACCTTCACGGCGACGACAAGGTGCGGGTGTCAGCGTGGCTGGACGAAGCTCTCGGCTGGGGCCTTCCCGACAGATTGGCTCACCGTTGGGCAGAGTTGTTCGAAAGCTTTGTGCTTCTGGAGATCGCCAAGATCGCCCAAGGCAGCAAGCAGCCTGTGGAGAGCATTGCCGGCGTCTACTACACCGTGTTCAACCGCTTCCACGTGGACTCGCTGCTGGAGCGCATCAGCGCACTGCCGCGGGCAGACCGCTGGCAGGCCTTGGCCCGGGCAGCGCTCCGCGATGACCTGTACTCCACGGTGTCCGACATGACGGTTTCCGTACTGGGATCTACTTCGGAGACAGCGTCCTCGGAGGACCGCCTTGCAGAGTGGGAAACCCAGAACGCCGAACAACTGAGCCGCGCCAAGACGATGTTTGACGAGGTCAACGCCTTGGGTGCGGACGATATGGCCTCACTGTCGGTAGCATTGAGGCTCTTGAGGTCAATCGTTCGACGGTAGCGGATCGATCCGGTACGTCGCCTATGGAGGTGCAGTGGCAATCTTTACGGACCCTATCAGGGAGCATGCTGATTTTGGGCCGGGGGATGCTGAATGGCTGCACCTCCTAGTGGGCGACTGGCAGATGGTGGCCGACCTTGCTTTCGCGGACCTTGCCCTGTGGTTCCCTCACCCCGAACTCGGGTATGTGGCGCTCGCACACGTGCGTCCGTCCACCACCCACACCGTATTTCATGCGGACTTCGTGGGTGAGGGGATCCGGTCCGACCTGCAGCCCCTGGTTGAGAGGGCCTGGACCAGCCGGTCCATCGAGCGCTCCAGTGAAACGAACTGGAGCAGTGAGATGGCGCTCCGTGTCGAGGCCGTTCCGATGGTCCGAAACGGTCGGACCCTCGCCGTGGTCACCTCGCACATGGACCTGTCCAGCTCCAGGATGCCATCTCGTCTGGAACTAACGTACAGGCAGTGCGCCTATGATCTTTTGCGCATGGGAACCCTCGGGCTGTGGCCCGACTTCGCCTCCCCAACCGGATCGCGCAGGGGCGCACCCCGCGTAGGCGACGGATTGATCAGACTCGATGCAGAAGGCATTGTGCAGTACGCCAGCCCCAACGGCGTATCTGCATTCAGGCGCCTAGGAGACGTCGAGTCACTCGAAGGACGCTCCCTTGCGGAAGTAACGGCTGGACTCCTCAAGGACCGCCGGATGGTCGACGAGACCCTGCCGCTTGTGGTAACCGGACGCATGCCGTGGCGGAGCGAGATTGAGTCCCGAGGCGTCAGCCTCTCATTGCGCGCAATCCCGTTGCGTGATGAACAGGAGCGATTCGGTGCCCTGGTGCTTTGCAGGGATGTTTCTGAACTGCGCAGACGCGAGATGGAACTTGTCACCAAAGATGCAACCATCCGCGAGATCCACCATCGTGTGAAGAACAATCTTCAGACAGTTGCGGCCCTACTTCGGATGCAGTCCCGACGGATGGTCAGCGAAGAGGCGAAGCAAGGTCTTGAGCAGGCGATGCGCCGCGTGGCAACCATTGCGTTGGTCCACGAGACTCTCTCCCAGGGCCTGACCCAAAGCGTCGACTTTGACGAGCTCATAGGTCGTCAATTCCGTCTCTCGGCCGAAGTTGCCTCCCCGTCGCAGCAGGTCCGCACCGAGCGGTCGGGGCAATTCGGCGAACTCCCGAGCGATTTTGCCACACCCTTGGCTTTGGTAATCAACGAGTTGGTAACCAACGCCGTGGAACATGGCCTTGAAGGCCGGACGGGGACGGTCTGGCTAATGGCTGACCGCAGCCCTGCTGACAATAGTGACGAGCGGCTGACCGTCACGGTGGCCGACGACGGAATTGGACTACCAGAGTCCCCGTACTCGGAGGGGCTGGGACTGCAGATTGTGCGGACACTTGTGACTAGCGAATTGGGCGGCTCGATTCAATGGATGCCTCGCGATGGTGGTGGCACCATGGTCAAGATCGTCCTCAATCTCGTGCACGGCTAACCGGAAGATTGGGCGGCCGCCCAACTTGGAAGACAAAATAGTGACCGCGGACCAACTGGTCCGCGGTCACTATTTTTTACAAACCGATTTGCTTCAGTGGCTGCCCTGTTTGTCGGCTGCGTTTGCCTATTGTCCGCCTAGGAGGCCCGGCGGGCGCGGGCGGCGCGTCGCTTCAGCGCGCGTCGCTCGTCTTCACTCATCCCGCCCCAGACGCCAGCGTCCTGTCCGGATTCAAGGGCCCATTGCAGGCACGTGTCGATAACGGGGCAGCGGCGGCAGACGCTTTTTGCCTCCTCGATCTGGAGGAGCGCCGGGCCAGTATTTCCGACGGGGAAGAACAACTCCGGGTCTTTGTCGAGGCAGGCCGCGCGACTACGCCAATCCATGCTTATCAGTCACTCCATTCGTGAGAGCTAGGGGAGCATTGTGAAAAAATTCACGAGACGCTCCAAAGGAAAGGGGCCCCTTGGGCCCCCTTGGTCATCTGCATCAAGCGTGTCATGTTAACGCCATGTAAACAAGGGGTACCAGCGTTCAAAGTGCCCTGAAAGCATGAGCGATGCGTCACATCGACCGCACTAGCCCTCAACGTCTGTTGACTATGTCCGGTAGTGTGCCAGTGTGTCAAGACCCCCGCGCGATGCTGATCAGCCAAATCCGGACGTCAATCCAGAAGGCGGCCAGCATCAACCTCAAAAACGTGATGATGAACCGACCCGGCCTCGGGGGATCCTGGTGATATCGCTGATAGTCGCGGCCGAAGGCCTTGCGCTTCTTAGTGCCGCCGCCTGGTACGCCGTCCAGCTGCTGAGTGGTGCCCCCGTCGCCTCGCTTTGGGGTGCCATCTTCACCCTGGCCCTTCTCCTGGCTGCAGCCTCCTGGTTGTTGGCTGTGGGGCATTTTCTGTTCCGCGGATATCGCTGGACGCGTTCTGCAGCGCTGGTAGCACAGCTGTTTGTGCTCACCATCGGAGTGCCCACAATCACCGGGGGCTATGCCGTAGCGGGATTGGCCATGGTGATTCCCGCTGTCGCTTCCATCGTGCTGCTCTTCGACAAGCGGGTTATTGCCTTCGCGTCCCGTGCCGGTGGTTCGCCGCCTGCGCTCTAAGGCACCCCGCGGCCAAAATGCGCTGCTGTTCCTCCCAAGATCCGGTCCGGAGCTGCCGTTTGAATCGGAACGGCTGATCCAGAGCGAAGAAGAATTGCCCGCCCCGGAGGGGGCGCTTGGTCGACCAAGTCCGTGCGAACCATAAAGAAATCGCAGTCGGCCGCCACGCGTGGGCGAAGGATGACCCCAGTGCCCGAGTTGCGCGCCGAGACCGCGACTGGCAGCCGCTGGACTAGGGAGGGGCTTGGGCTGGCAGTGAGGACCATCGTCCTGCAGAGCCCGGACAGTGCCAGAAGGTGCTGCTGTGTCGCGTGTGGCAGGGTGTCAGCATCGTCAACGAGGATGGCCACGTTCCTCGCAGCTGCGTCCGACTCCAGTCGCCGCAAAGTCTCTGAAATAGCCGAGCTGCTGTCTGGCCCACTGTTGGCGGACAGCCAGGGAACATGGGGGTTAGCTTCCTGGATGGTCTCCAGGAAAGTGCTCTTGCCGGACTCTGGTCCACCTATGGCAAGGAATACGTCTTCTTGCCTCAGGGTGACGATCGACTGAACCAGCTCGTCACCCTCCAACCCAAGGACCAGGCGAATCGGACCTTTGCTGCTTGTGGCTTCGTCCCATCCCGGGACTCGTTCCGATGGGCGACGCAGCATGTCTGTCACGCCAACCACATCGGGGAGGGCTTCAATGTGGAAGGGAGCATGTTGCGGCTTGGGCACCGATCCATATGGCCATTCGCCCGCCTCAGGCGGAAGGAACAGTTGGGTGACTGGGGTTGAGGTTCCCTTCCCGCCCAGGGCTCCCGTTACCACCGCTCTCCCTTGCAATGGCTCAGCTGTGGGCAATTTGGATGGCCAGGCCATTTTGCTTTCTTCACTGGACCCCTCGGGGAAGTAGGCGCGGCTAGGGAGGAGGGGCCCAAGCCGGGACGTGGAAAGCTCCCTGTCACCGGTGGTAATGATGGTGATACCAGCTGCGGAACCATCGCGGGCGAGGTCGTACGCAAGCTCTTCGGCCCAATTCAGCGGACCGGATCGGAAGCAGGAAAGCCACGTTCCCCAGCCATGAATGACCAGGATGAGGGGCGTGCGATCAGGAGATACAGGGTCGATTCCTTGCACCATGGAAACTCCGGCGTCCGAAGATTCGTTGCCTTTGAGGACGCCGGTGGGGGAGCTGGGACGAAGAGCACGTCCGGCCGACAGTCTTGACTGCATTTCCGCTACCAGGCGGCGGAGGATGCGGGCGGCTCGGCGGGGTTCGTGAATCCTGGCCACGGCCCCTGTACGCGGTGTAAGTTCCGCGCCAGCAAATGAACCGTCAGAATCCAGGATGTACATATGAGATTCCCGGGCTGCAGCGGCAATCGAAGCTGTTACTGCGAGGCAGGCCCCCGAGACCGCAGAACTTACGCCGACGAGGCCCAAATGGCCATGTGTTGACGGACACCAGTTGAGGGGCAAAGTTTCCTGTCGCTCGGGGTAATCTGCAAGCCCCAGAGTGACCGTAGTAGGGGACACGTCCCGTGGAGGGGTGATTTGACCATGGATTGCGTCGCCAAGGGTGAGACGCTCCGGTAACGGCTGGGCTACCGGAAGTCGAGGCGCGTGGCCGCCCTTCAGTGTCCATGCGGCCGCAACTGCATTGGTGACGTTGGCAGCCAATGCCGTGGAGTTCTTGTCGTCGCCGTCGTTTTTGCCGAAACCATTATGGGTACCAGGAGGAGCTAGGGCGGCCTCGCGGAAGCTCTTGACCCGAACTGGCGGCTGTTGGCCTCTAGCTTGCACGGATATCCGTGCGGTTTGGAACGCCATGGGATGGTCTGAGCCGCGGGCAAGAAGGGCTCTCCCCGGCGTTCGCTGCGGAATCGCGGCTGCATCCTTGGTTCCGATGATGTCTACGGATTCCATGTCGGATTGAACCCGCAGTGCGATGGCGGTGGTGACATTCGCTCGGATATCCATGGTCAGGGCGCCTTGCGGTCGTTGAGTTGCCATAACGAGGTGAATGCCCAAGGAGCGCCCGATAGCCGCTATTCGCATTAGTTCGCCCAGAGCCGCGGGGGCCTCATCCACGAGCATGCGGAATTCATCGACAACCAGCACTAGGTGTGGCAAGGGCGCTCGATCCGCAGTCATCCCATGGCGGTAGGCCCGGAGATCCTGGGTTCCCGCCTCTGCGAATGCCGCTTCCCGGCGTTTTACCTCAGCGCGTAGGGAGGCGAGAGAGCGTGCAAGCCCGCCGGCATCGAGGTCTGTCAGTAGTCCCACGCAGTGCGGGAGTTTGGACAGCGGGCCCAGGCCCGACCCACCCTTGAAATCGACGAAGAGGAAATTAACGGTGTCGGGGCTGTAGCCAAGGGCAAGGGATGAAACCAAGGTGCGCAGGAGCTCGGATTTTCCCGAGCCCGTAGTACCGGCTACCAAGAGGTGCGGACCATCGATGAGAAGGTCAACGCTGACGGGGCTTTCGGCTCCTGCTCCAAGTACAGCTATTAGGTCCTTCCCTTGCTCATTGGCGGACCAACGCCGCGCGGTAGTGCTCGGATCAAAAGATTGCAGGTCCGCAAGCTCGACAGATTCGGGGATTCCACGCTTGCCACTCCTCTGCGGCCGTCGCAGCGCTGACGCGCGACAGAACCTGTCGAAAACGTCCTGCGAAACGGAATCAGGCACGAATTCAAGCTCGGAACCGGTGGTCCGCAGCGTCGCTGGCCTCCGGCGTAGATCGACCACGGTTGATGCCCCGGGCGCCGGCATTTGGTCGACAACGACCACTGCCCAGCCCAGGGATATCGCCAGCTCCGCGAGTTTCGCTTCGCCGCGGGCCCCAGATCCTTCGGCCTCCGATGTTGCACCCACATCCAAGTGACCTGTCTTGGAGAGCGCTCGGCGGGATCTGGCGTAGCTGCGGTGGCGCGGCCTCTCTTCCTCTCTGCTCGCCAGTGGCCGCACCATCGGCGGGTTATCCCCGCCCGGGTCGTCGGCCAAGTGAGCGGAGGAGGGATCCCGTCTCAGAACAATCATGACTCTGCCACCTCCTGGAACACCTCGAACGCAGTCGGCTGCCGAATCGATGCTGGAAGTGACTACCGCTCCGGGTAGGAACCTCGCGCTCGCGGGCAGACTGGAGCCCGGCCCAAGGACGACGATCCTCGGGCCGGTCAAGGGGTTGATGCTGGTTGAGGCCTGCATCAAGAGGAATCGGACAAGCCCATGAGTGTCAGACTTCCGGCCGCAGATGGAGATCACTCCCTCGCTCGGGTTGGCAACTACGGGAAGGGCTGGAAGTGTCGGGGGCTTGAAGGATTCCTCCCTAGGCTCAAGCCGAATCCGCGCGGGCTGGTCCGCGGTACCAAATCGAAGTGGCGGCACCATTGGCACGGAGGGTGCCCGAAGCCGGGGGTTGGCCATTTCGAAGTTGGCCCGGGAGGCGTCTTGGTCCGCGGAACGGGTCACATCACTCGCAGCTGTCCTGCTTGGCATACTGACGGCGTCCGCAAGGCACCGATCTTCCCCGGCATTCGCCAGGAGAGCATGACGATGCCCGAATCCGGAAAATTCCCCGGAGTGCCCCTTCTCGAGATGTTCCAGATGCTCATTGGCGTCGTTCATTGCAATTGCCAACAACTGCGCCGCAGATGGAGCCGCATGCCGCCGTCGGACTTCATCCGCTGAAGCCGCATCGGCGACGGATACTGCAAAAGCCTTTCGTTGCCGGCCTGTAGAGAAGACAGAGACGAGCACAGTCACGGCGGAGACCGCGGTCAAGGCCAGGAACATCCAGGATCCGGTGAGGAGTGCAAGTCCGACGCCCAGGAGCAATGGGACAATGGCGGTCAGTAACAAGGGGACGGTTTTGGGCCCATCGCCTGGCTTCCGAATGACGATCTCCGCATTGATATCGTTCAGACCGTTTGACCGGATAACACGCATGGATTGGGCTGTTGCAAGGGCCTCTCCGAGGAATCCAATGGACATCGCTGAGGAACCGCATCGCAATACAGAATCTGTGGACAGTCGGGCTTTCCGGATCCGCCGATTATCGACGTGGACGCCATTCGCGCTCTGGTCGTCGACAATGGCCACTTCGGTGTCCGAAATGTGGAGGAGAGCATGGGAGCGGGAAAGCCCCGGATCGGGAATGGGGACATCGACGGGTCCGCGCCCGAGTCGGAAAGTGCCTCGGGACAGGGGCACCATCATGCCCGCACCCGGACCAGTGTGGACTGACAACAGCAGCGGAGGTCTATTGTGCTGACGGCGCCTTTTGTCCGGGGCCGCGTCCATGCCGCTGTCCACCAGGACGGCCCCGTCCACCAAAGGAGCTTGCCCAACGATGAGGTCCCCAATTGGATGACCGTGCACAGTGATGTTTCCCGTTGCGTGGCTCTGCTGAAGGGCGTTCTGCAAAACCGTGCCAGGTACTCCCTGCTCAACGTCAACAGTCAGTTCCGCCGGGGAAGTCCGGTTTAAGCTTCCAGGTGCGCGCACGAGTGTACATTCAAAGGTCATGATGCGCGGAAACTCCTCCCAGTGACACACGTGGCTTGGTGGCCGGTGTCCGATTCCGTCCTGACGTGCCAGGTTCCGTCGACGCGGACCTAACGGCGCCGTACCAGCAACGCTAGGAGGCTGCTGCAAGGCTCGTCATCCGCAAGCTGCCCTATGTGGAAAACGCCGGCTTTTGTGTCTCCGTGCCCGGTGGCCGCTGTGACCTGCCCGTGATGACTCGGGTAGGCTAGAGCAGCGGACACGGACGGCTCCGGGCTGCCAGAATTCGAAACAGGAGATTTAGTGAACGCTGACCACGTGGACCTTGTAGTTGTGGGTTCAGGCTTTTTCGGACTGACCATCGCGGAGCAGGCAGCGTCGGAACTCGACCTCAAGGTTGTAGTGCTGGACCGCCGGAAGCACATTGGCGGGAACGCCTACAGCGAAAGGGAAGAACAGACCGGAATTGAAGTACACCGGTACGGGGCCCATCTGTTCCACACCTCGAATGAGAGAGTGTGGGAGTACGTCAACCGCTTCACGACTTTCACGAACTACGTGCACAAGGTTTACGGCGTCCACAAGGGCGAGGTCTACTCCCTGCCGATCAATCTGGCCACGATCAACCAGTTCTTCCGTGCCAACTTAAGCCCAGCACAGGCACGTGAACTCATTCAGGAGCAAGCCGGGGAGTTGGCAGGGACCGACCCCCAAAACCTGAATGACAAGGGAATCCAGCTGATCGGCCGGCCCCTCTATGAGGCTTTCATCAAGCACTACACCGGTAAACAGTGGCAGACGGACCCCAAGGACCTTCCGGCCGGTATCATTTCCCGCCTCCCGGTGCGCTACAACTACGACAACCGCTACTTCAACGACACCTACGAGGGCCTCCCTACCGAAGGCTACACGGCGTGGATCGAAAAAATGGCTGACCATCCCAACATTGAGGTCCGTCTTAACACCGACTTCTTTGACGAGTCCCATGAATTCAGCAAGGGCAAGGTGGTTGGCAGGATTCCGGTGATCTACACAGGCCCAGTTGATCGCTACTTCGACTTCGCCGAGGGCGCTCTGTCCTGGCGCACTATCGACTTCGAGGAGGAAGTCCTTGACGTCGGCGATTTCCAAGGCACCTCCGTTATGAACTACAACGACGACGACGTTCCCTTCACGCGGATCATCGAACCCAGGCACTTCCATCCCGAACGCGACTACCAGAACGACAAGACCGTTATCATGCGCGAATTCTCACGGTTCGCGGAACCCGGGGACGAGCCTTATTACCCCATCAATACGGCGGCCGACAGGGAAAGGCTCCTCAAGTACCGGGATCTCGCTGCCGCCGAGCCCGGGGTTTTGTTTGGAGGAAGGCTCGGTACGTACAAATATCTGGACATGCACATGGCAATCGGCTCAGCTTTGTCCATGTTCGACAACAAGGTCCGCCCGCACTTTGAGGCTGGAGTCGAGCTAGTGAGCGGAGGAGTGGACGCGTGAACCAGAACAACGAATTCCAAATTCTCCAGCGCGTAATCCTTCCCCCGGACGGCGAAGTCGACACCACATCTTTGTATGTCGATGCAGGTCCGGCTAACGGAATTCGGCTCAGGGAAAACGACGAGTTTGCACGAAACCCCAAGTCGCCGGAGGATAAGCTCCACTTCGTTAGTTCAGGCGGCGAGGAAGTCCACTTCGAGGACATCCTTTCGCGGCACTCTGTTCGGCTCCGCGCCGGAGCCCAATTGTCCTTCGGAACGTATTTCAATGCTTTTCCGGCCAGCTATTGGCGCCGCTGGACTGATCTTCAGTCCGTTCGCCTGGTAGTCCGCACCAGTGGGCACGGGACGATCTCCGTCTACAAGTCCAATGCACGCGGCACATTGCAGCGCGTTGACGGTGCACGCGTCAACGGCGAGGCCGTTACCGAATTCGACTTAACGCTGAAGCCCTTCGGTGACGGCGGCTGGTATTGGTTCGACTTGGCGTCCAGCCGTGAGGAACTGCTACTCGAATCCGCGGAGTGGCAGGGCCAGCCACAGGACCGTGAGCCGGGCAAGGTGACTCTTGAGATCACCACGATGAACAAGCCGGAGTTTTGTCTCAATAACGCCCGCATTCTCTCTGAACATCCTGAGGTGCTGGAGCACGTGAGGGAAATCCTGATCGTTGATCAGGGGACACGGAAGGTTGCTGACCAGGCAGGGTTTGCCGACGTCGTGGAGGCGTTGGGCGGCAAATTGCGGGTCATTGACCAGGTCAACTTAGGCGGCTCGGGCGGCTTTGCCAGGGGCATGTATGAGGCCGTCGAAAATGGCAGCGACTACGCACTGTTGCTCGACGACGACGTGGTGGTGGAACCAGAGAGCATCTCACGCCTGCTGACGTTCTCGGAACATTGCCGGAAGCCGACCATTGTGGGCGGTCACATGTTCGACCTCTACAGCCGCACGGTGCTCCACACCTTCGGTGAAGTGGTGGATCCATATCGGTTTGTCCCGGCCATGCCGCACGCGGACATGGAGATGCGCCACGACTTCAGCGTGGCCAACCTGCGGCAGACCCCGTGGCTGCACCGCCGCGTGGATGTGGACTACAACGGCTGGTGGATGTGCATGATCCCCACCGAGATCATCCGGGACATTGGTCTCTCGCTCCCTGTCTTCATCAAGTGGGACGATGCAGAGTATGGGCTGCGTGCCCGCGAGGCCGGCTACGCCACTGTCTCTCTTCCCGGCGCAGCAGTGTGGCATGTGTCCTGGATCGACAAGGACGACCTGGTGGGCTGGCAGGCCTACTTCCATGGCCGGAACCGGCTCATCACTACCCTGATCTACAGTCCCTACAAAAAGGGTGGCAGGGTCATCCGCGAATCGTTCCAGGCCGACGTTAAGCACCTGGTGTCGATGCAATACTTCACGGAACACACTCGACTGGACGCCCTCCACGACCTGTTCCTCGGGCCCGCCCACCTACACAGGAACATCGGCACCAAGCTTGCCGAAATCAACTCCCTGCGGGCCGATTACTCAGACGCCCAGATGCAGGAAAACATTGACGACTTCCCGGCCCCCGCGCTGGGGCGGGGCCCGTCCGGGCTCAAACCCATCGGCCTTCCGCAAAAGAAGGACCTCGTCAAGTGGGGCGTCACCACGGTAGCCCGCCAACTCATCAAGAAGCCGGCTCCTGAATCGGCCGAACGTCCGCAAGGCTTCCTGGCGCACCGTGACAACCGGTGGTTCCGTCTGGCCCACTACGACAGCGTGGTGGTCTCCAACGCCGATGGCACTGCAGCATCCTGGTACCGCCGGGATCCGGAAAAGCTCAAGTCCATGCTCGCTGAGGCTGGAAGGTACCACGCGCGACTCTACCGTGAGTGGGAACGCCTGGCCGATGAGTATCGGAGCGCCCTGCCTGAGATTACGTCCATGGAGGCGTGGAAGAAGACGTTTGGCCTGGAATCTGGAGAAGAGCGCTAGGTGGCAAGTTCTACGGGCGAACTGGTTCAGCCAGGGCGCGGCCGCGGCATCATCGATGTCTACAAGCATCGTTTCCTGCTGCAATTGCTTGTACGCAAAGAGATAAAGATCCGTTACCGCGGGTCAGTCCTGGGGCTGCTGTGGTCCTACGTCAAGCCGCTGATGCAGTTTTCCATCTACTTCGTGGCTCTGGGCATTTTTCTGGACATGCAGCGCGGCACGCCCAATTACGCGATCTACCTCTTTGCCGGAATCGTCTTGGTGAACTTCTTTACCGAGTCACTCGGAAACGCGACACGTTCGATTGTGGATAACCGGGATCTCATCCGGAAGATCTACCTGCCCCGTGAACTCTTCCCGGTCTCCACGGTGTGGGTGTCGGCCGCGCATTTCCTGCCGCAGCTCGTTGTCCTGCTTGGTGCTTGCCTGATCGCGGGCTGGCGGCCGTCAATCTGGCAGTTGCTCGCCGCGGTGGCCGCCTTTATTCTGGTGGCCATTCTCGCGATAGGGCTGGGCCTCCTGTTCGGGGCTGCGAACGTTTACTTCAGGGACTCAGAGAACATCGTGGACATGATCCTGATGGTGGTCACGTGGGCCTCGCCAGTCTTGTATGTCTGGCCAATGGTTGAACGGGTCATGGGACCTTGGTTCTTCCTCTACCAGCTCAACCCGGTGACAGTGGCGGTGGAAGTCTTCCACTGGGCCTTCTGGTTCCCGACGCTTGAGTCGGGTCCGGCTTCAGAGTCGGCCACACCCCCTGACCTCATTGGGCTGTGGCTGCCAGCCGCTTTCGGCGTCGCGTTGGTGATTCTCGTCGTCGGACAGGTTGTCTTCAAGAAGTTGTCCGTCCACTTTGCGCAGGAGCTCTGAGATGACGATGTCGGAGACCGTGACGGACGCGGTGGCCATTACTTGCCGCAACCTTCGCAAGAAGTTTGTGCTTCGCCACACGCGGAGCATGAAGGAAGCCATTGTCTGGCTATTGACCGGGCGCAAGGGAGACCTGTCCAAGAAGTTCGACGCGCTCAAGGATGTCTCTCTGGACGTCGTACAGGGTGAAACTGTGGCCCTCCTCGGACTCAACGGCTCTGGAAAATCCACCCTGCTGAAGCTGATTTCGGGGGTGCTCCAGCCGGATGAGGGAACGGTCCACACTCGTGGCCGGGTGGCTGGCCTCATCGAAGTAGGAGCGGGCTTCCACCACGACCTGAGCGGTCGGGACAACGTCTATCTCAACGGCGCGATCCTGGGCATGACGCAAAGTCAGATCGATGCGATGTTCGATTCGATCGTTGAGTTTTCCGAGATCGGCGAGTTCATCGATACAGAGGTCAAGTTCTACTCATCGGGCATGTACCTGAAGCTGGCCTTCTCGATCGCGGTGCACACCGACCCCGAAGTCTTCCTCATCGACGAAATCCTCGCCGTGGGTGACGAGCCCTTCCAACGCAAATGCATCGCAAAGATCAAGGAACTGGCCGCGGCCGGCAAGACGCTATTTGTGGTGAGCCACGACCTTGACCTTGTCGCCTCGGTCTGTGACCGCGGCATCCTTCTGGAACACGGGCAGATCATCATGGACGGCGAAGTCCACGAGGTTGTACGGGAACTTCGACGCAGGTCTGCCGACTAAGGGATTCCTAGCCCCGGACAGTTCCAACATCCCACATAGTTTCGCGGACACGGCCCTTTCCCGCAGACAGCAGGGGCAGCCTCGGGTTAGCATGGGTCGCGACGCGGAGGGACGCACCTCCGCCTGGGGATGCGGGGGCTCCTATGGCGAAGTTCACGTTCGTGCTGTCCGCACTGGCGACTGCCTCGATTCTGGCTTTGGGTCAGATGCCTGCCGTCGCAAACCAAGAACCGGGCCCTCCGTCACCCCAACCGTCGCTTCAGGGCCCGACGGCGTCAACGGTTCCGTCGCCTGCCTCGCCTGCGACCGCGCCCAGCGTGACGCCGCCTCCTGCTCCGGCCCCGTCCTCGAGTAATAGCCCGACCAAGCCAAGCCCGCCCACCGGAACGCCGACGTCGTCCCTTTCGCCCACGCCGCCTGCGTCGGCGGGCGATACTGGGACGCCCGCCAACCCCGTGTCACCGACGGAACCCAAAGCAACAACATCGGCCCCGGAGGAGCCAACCGGTCCGGTGGCCACGGCAACCATTCCGGTGCCCGGACCCATCGGCGTCGAACACGAACGCCTGGGCGGTGACACAGGCCCCCTCGGCGCGGCCACCGCGGCCCAACAGTGTGGCCTCTCCCAAGACGGTTGCTACCAAAAGTTCACCAACGGTTCAATCGCCTGGACGGCTGCCACGGGCGCGCACGCTGTGATGGGAAGCATCGAGGACCTGTGGCTTGGCCTTGGCGGAGTGGACGGTTATCTCGCCTACCCCGTCAAGAACGCGGTTTGCGGTTCCGGAGCCCAAGGTTGCTCCCAGGCGTTCCAGCGAGGCAGCGTCTACGAGGTCGCCGGGAAGGGCACGTTCCCCGTATGGGGCGGGATCAACGCCACCTACCAGTCTTTGGGAGGACCGGCAGGATACCTCGGGCTCCCCACAGAAGCGGAGAAGTGCGGTACGCCCGCAGGAACCTGTACCCAGCACTTTCAACGCGGCCTGATCTATTACGGCCCGGGGGGAACCTGGCAGATCTGGGGCGCCATTGGCGCAATGTACGACGCCTTGGGCGGCTCTTCCGGCTATTTGGGCTACCCGCGGGGAGCCGAGGTCTGTGGGCTGCCCGGCGGAGCGTGCGTCCAGCAGTTCCAGCGCGGCGCGGCCTACTACGAACCAGGCGCAGGAACATTCCCAGTATGGGGCGCCATCGACGCACGATACGAGTCCCTCGGCGCGAGTCGCGGCTACCTCGGCTATCCGGTGGAGGCCGAACGGTGTGGCCTAAGGGATGGTGGATGTTCGCAAGCATTCCAACGTGGCCGGATCTACTACGCGACCGGGGCCGGCACACAGGCAGTGTGGGGAGGCCTTGGCCAGTTCTATTCAGCGCGTGGGGGGCAGTCCGGGGCCCTCGGATATCCGGTCACCGCTGAAGCCTGCAATGCCGCAGGATACTGCAGCCAGTCCTTCCAATATGGCGTTCTGGAATGGATCCCGGGTGCTGGTGTCCGTTATCGCCTGACCTCGGGAGCCTATTGTCCTGCGCTGAATGTAGGTGCTGTGCGATACAGCGGTGCCGGTGCCCCAAGGGTGTCTTTTGCCATCGCGGACGACTACAGAGCCACGCGCGTTACATTTATTACTTGTGTCAGGCAAGCCGACGGATCGTATGTCAAGGAGTGGGGCGCTTTGGGTTCGGCCGGGGAATCCGGTTTTGCGGGGCCAGGAGTCGCCACTGGACCGACCTGGCAGAAGTTTTCGCCCACCGGCTCCTACACCGTCACTGAGGCCTTCGGCCTCGGAAATCCTGGAACCGCACTGGCATATCGAACGCTGAACCCGTTTTCGAGATGGGGAGGCCAGCTGAACGCGAACTACAACAAGTACTTTGAGTCCAGTGCCGACGTCTTCCCTGACGAAAACATGTGGTACTACGCAACGCGGCCCTCGCACGACTACCGTCAAGGTGTGGTGATCAACTACAACCGTCCGCCTGATTCATCGATTGTCATGAACGCCGGATTCGCGATCTTCCTGCATGAAAACAACGTTCCAACGTGGGGTTGCATTTCACTCAACGATGGCGACCTGATCCAGTACATGCTTACGGCCCAACCGGGAGACCGCTTTATCATGGGGGTGGCCTATGACATCTTCAACTAGTCGCCAGACGGCCGCGAGAATCCAGAGCGCCCGAACGAGTGCAGGACAACCGAGCCTCAAGGTCGGCGCAGTTGGCAGGCAAGGGCGTTTTGCTGAGGCTCGACGGCGGAGCGCGTTCTTGTGGGCCGTGGCGGCAGTATTAGGGCTGGCCGGGTGCATGGGCGGCCCGGCCGCCCCGGTGGGGGGTTCGACGTCGACCGTCCCGTCCTCGTCCGCAGCGTCACCGTCGGAAAGCAGCGTCACCCGCGACGGCCGGACGATCCTTCCTGCCGTCCCGGAAGACTGTTCAACGCCGACGGCGGACGATGTCCGGTCGCGCCTCGGTTCGGTTGCGGCCAGCGTCCAGACCCCCCAGGCTAGTGCATCCACGAAAGATGGGGTTTCTACGGTCACCTGCGTCTATTCGCTGATTCCCGTCCCCGTGGGCCAAATGCCTGACCCTGGCAATGCCTTGGTGCTGACGACGACGAAAGCGCCGGATTCGGCTGGCATTGCTGCACTGGGGCTGCCCCGTCTCATGATGTCTCCGGAACCTGTCGAGGGCGCAGGGGAGCGCGCATGGTTTGGCGTGAACCGGCTTTCAGCCACAACGGAGTACGTCTTCGAATCAGTCCAGGGGCTCACGGCAATCCGTGCCAGCCTTGGTGTGCCATCGTCAACGCCCGAGGTGGGCGACGCCAAACAGCGTCTCCAGGCCCTTCTCAGCGGGTTGTGAGCAACAGCGTCCCGATCGCTTGGTTCAGGACGACTTGCAATCCTTGAGTTTATAGAGCCGGGCAGAGCCTTCCTGCAGGACCAGGCTGAAAGAATCCGACGATTGTGGTTCTTCCAGTCCTGGGAAGCGGTGGTTACCGCCGTGAACCTCTTTGGTGCCGAAGTCCAGCACATACTTCACATGTGTGCGCTGCGCTGCCCGGCACACAGCGGGATCACTGCTGGCATCCCGCAGTTTTGCATTGAGAAGGTCAACATCCTTGGTGTTCGCAGTGAGGATGTGTTTGGCCGTGGTGTCGCGGTCAGCGAGAGCATATGCCAACGCCCCACCGGTCCAGGGGTTCACGGCGATGGTCTCGTCGGCTTTCACGATTGCGGACAGGCGATCAAGGACCTTCTGCTCGTCAGTCGAGACCAGCGGCGAGCCGTCATTCTCGGTGTAGTTGATATTTGCGGTCTCGACGGCGGACGCCATGGGTGGGAAGAGGGCCGCTATGCCTGCACAGCTGGCCAGTATGAGCGCCACCAGGCCCAGAGCGCGTTGGAGGGGGCGTCGGGGACCATCCACACCCGGAGTTCGGTTGAAGAGGGTGCGTCGGGTCCAGGCGGCCACTGAATCCATGCCCGCAGCCGCGAACGGCAGCGCGACCAGAGGCAAGAGCGCGGCCAGGCGGTAGCTGTCGTTGTACCAGACCCCTGTGATGGCACTGCGAATTGCACTCACAGGGATTCCGGAAACGACCAGGAACAGCAGCGCAACTCCCAGGAAGCAGCCAATCATCCAGTAGCGTTCGATGTGCCGCAAGGAAATCATCAAGCCCGTGAGCATCAGGACGCTGACGGTGATCGCCACGGGACGGTTCATCGCCGAGTTCGTCGCAACTTCAAATACCGCTCCGAGCGGAGATTGTGTCGGCCCCCAAAAGGCAGCGTCGCGGGGCGGTCGGATCACAGCCCATAGCCCGAGGAAAACCACGGCGCCAATTGCGAGGCCCCAATTTGCCCGCAACCATGCACGGCGATTCGTTGTACGTCCGCCTCGGATGTAGAACCTGATGACGTGCGCCTGAAGAACCACGGGAATCGTCAGGACAAGTAGGGACATAAAGCCGTTTGGATGGGCCAACGCGAGCCCGGGAACCAGCAAGAACGGCAACACGCGGCGTGGCAGGCAGCCGACCTCCGGCATACGGTGTGGATTTAGGAGCAAAACCACGCTGGCAAGGGTCGCTGGCAACATGCTGATAGACAGGAAATTCGGGTACAGAACACCGAAATCGAGGAGCAGGATGGGGAAAGAGGAGAAAGCCGCGGACAAGAGGGCGGCCGCGGCAATGGCTACGGGCCTCTTCCCCGCCACAACCCGAGTCAGCAGCATGGCACCCAGCGGCCAGATGAAGGCCGCGATGCCCATGTTCAGGGCATTTACCGCAACGGGCAGGCTCATGCCGCCCAACAACACCAACGCTGCCGCGAGGCCGTGCCATGCCGCGGGATAAAAGTACGGAGGCTGGTCGCCGCTGGCCATTCCGGACATCGTCAGCGATGAGGCGCTGCCCGTGTTCAGGATGTACCGGATTCCGTTGAGGTGGAACACGTTATCGAAGGTCTGCGAGAAACTTGCGGGCGTTCCGAACACCAAAGCCAATTGAACTAAGATGAGCGCCGCACCCGCAACGTAAGCGGCCGCAATCCAAACGCGCCGGGCTGAGAAGGCAGGCTGAGTCTCAAGTGACGAGTGGCCGCCGTCGGGGTTTGCCTGCTGGGATGCGGTGGCGGCACGGCGGGCCAGTAATCGGCGCACAGCGAAGACCAACAGTCCGCAAAGCACACCGCCGCCAACGACAAGCCACGGCGACCAGCCCACGGAGACGAATGGCAGTAAGATGGCCAGCACCGCAGACAGCGTGACAGTAAGTACGGGCGCCGTGGCAACCGCTGCCAGGCCCCGCAAACCCAGGGCAAAGCTGACGATGCCTCCCGGAACTGCCAGAAGGGCGAACGCCAGCAGCACCGGGACCACCATGTCGAACCAATTCATTTACCGGGTCCAGTCCATCCCGTGAAGGCAATGGCCCGGCGTGAGCCGGATTCGCGCCACGTCAGATGGACTGATCCAGGAGGCCCAGAAGGTAGGACCCGTATCCGCTCTTCACGAGCGGTTCCGCACGTTCGCGCAGCTCATCGTCATTCAGGAACCCGAGGCGCCACGCGATTTCTTCGGGGGCACCGATCTTGAGGCCCTGACGGTTTTCCACCGTGCGGATGAAGTTTGAGGCGTCGCTCAAGTCGTTGAATGTTCCTGTGTCCAGCCAGGCGGTTCCGCGCGGCAGGATCTCCACCTGAAGCTTGCCTTTGTCCAGGTAGGTCTTGTTGACGTCCGTGATTTCGAGTTCGCCGCGTGCGGACGGGCGCAGGTTGCGGGCGATGTCAATAACGTCGTTGTCGTAGAAGTACAGGCCCGGGACCGCATAGTGGCTGCGGGGCTTGGCCGGCTTCTCCTCCAGCGAGAGCGCCTTGCCGTCGTCGTCGAATTCGACCACGCCGTAGGCCTTGGGGTCCTTGACCCAGTAACCGAAGACCGCGCCGCCGTCGATGTTGGCATGCCGGCGGAGCTGGGTTCCCATACCGGGACCGTAGAAGATGTTGTCACCGAGGACGAGTGCCACAGTGTCGGTGCCGATGTGATCGGCACCGAGGATGAATGCCTGGGCAAGGCCGTCGGGGGATGGCTGCTGAACGTAGGTGAGGTTGACGCCAAACTGCGAGCCGTCACCGAGAAGCCGCTGGAACTGCTCTGCGTCGTGCGGAGTCGTAATGATCAGGATGTCCCGGATGCCCGCCAGAATCAGCGTTGAGAGCGGGTAGTAGATCATGGGCTTGTCGTAGACCGGGACTAGCTGCTTGCTGATGCCGAGGGTGATCGGGTGCAGCCGGGACCCAGTTCCGCCGGCCAGGATAATTCCACGCATGGGCCCAATACTTCCGTACAGCGACCCTGCGCGGCAAACCAGCGTAGGTCTTTCGGAGCCTGACGTCGCGCCCTATGACGCATTGTTTCGGCTGTTCCGCCGTGCGGCGCTATTCATTCGGTTCGTTCGGCACAGCGGGCTCCGCTGGGATGCTGGAGTGGGCCCAAGGTAGAATTGAGGGTCTGCAACGAACCACAAAGGATCTTGGCTTGAGCACAGCCGTACTGAAAACGAGCGCGATACCGGCCCCAACCTTGGGTTCCCCACTCGACCCACGTGGCAACAGCCTCAACCTCATCAGGCTGGTGCTCGCGTTTATGGTGCTCTTCGCCCACAGCTGGCACGTTGCCGGCGCGGGAAATGGCCCGGGTTTCAACGGCGAGAACCTGGGTGGTTGGGCTGTGGCCGGCTTCTTCGGGATCAGCGGTTACCTCATCACGGCGAGCCGGTTCAGCAACCGGATTGGCCCATATTTGGTGCATCGTGTTGCCAGGATTTTCCCCGCATTCATTGTGTGCCTCGTGGTCATGGCATTTGGGTTCGCCCCGATCGCGTACTTTATTCAGCACGGTTCGCTGAGCGGCTTCCTGTCAACCGCGACCACACCACTGAATTCGATCTTCGCCAACCTGTCCCTGAAAATTGTCAGCTACGACATTGCAGGCACGCCCGCCGGGGTTCCTTATCCCGGGGCCTGGAACGGCTCACTGTGGACGCTGTACTTCGAATTCATGTGCTATCTCATGGTGGCCTTCCTCGGCTTCCTGCCGGTGGTGAAGAAGACTCCTTGGCCGATCATCCTCGCGTTCCTCGCCTCGGTTCTCCTGTGGGCCAATATCGGAGCCATCAAGCCGCTGCTGCAGTCCAACCTCGATTTTGAACTTGCTGCGCGCCTCATTCCCTTCTTCCTCGGCGGCGCAGTTGTTCAGGTCCTGAGCCCGGTCCTGGGCATCCACCGCATCGCCGGCCCAGTCTCGGTGCTTCTGGCGACGGTTTGCATGGTGTTTGTTCCGGGGTTTGGCGGCCAGCTCGCAGCCCCGTTCATCGCTTACGGACTGCTGTGGATCTCCACCTGGCTGCCGCAGCCCTCTCTTGTCGCCCGGCACGACATCTCCTACGGCGCTTACATCTACGCCTTCCCTGTGCAGCAAATGCTGGCTGTGTTCGGGGCCCATCACTGGGGCGTCTGGTGGCTTACCGTGGCTGCGACGCTGGCCACAATTCCGCTGGCTGCTGCAAGCTGGCTGTTTGTGGAACGCCCCGTCATGCGCAGGGCGCGAAAGAGCGTCTGAGTCGCGGGCCAGTCCGAAGGCGATAAAGCCACCAGCTGACGGCGGCATGCGGAAGCACGCTTTTGGCAAGTTAGGAAGCTAGGAAGCAGCCTGGCGACGGCCGGTGCGGCCGGCGAAGCCAGCGGCAACACCGGCGAAGGCTTGGGCCAGACGTTCGCGCCTGCCCGGCGCCAGGACGGACACAATCGCCAAGTGCCGGTAGTCCGCCAGGAAGCCCTTGAGGGCCCAAAGGAAATGGCGCCGGCCGTAGTCCTTGGCCAGCAGGATCCGGTTGCGGAATATGTAGTAGTAGCGCCAGGTGGCCGCCGTGCGCACAGCGAGTGGCTTACCGGCAATTGATACGGGCACGCCCAGGATGCGGCCCTGGGTCATGCTTCCTAATGCGTGATCCAATGCGGCGTTGGGCGCTATGACCGCCTTGAGCCCGGCGTCGCGGCAGCGGAGGTAAAACTCAGTGTCAACGCCATCGATAAACAGCTCGCTGCGCAGCAGCCCGACATCCTCCAGTACAGGCACCGGAACCAGGAGTCCTGACTGGATCGGCTCACCCCCGAGCGCGATGCCATGTTCCGTGCCTTCACGCCGGGTTGGAAGTCCACGTATGGTGGCCGGGGCCACCATGCCAACGCGGACGCCAGCCACAGTTGCTGCCTTGGCGGCGTCCACCAAGGCAGCAACATACCCCGGGTCCAGGAGGGAATCCTGGTCCATTGTCAGGATGTAATCCGGCTTTATTTCGCTGCTGAGGGCGTCAGCAATACCCGTGTTCAGTGCTTCGGCGATGCCCGAGTTGGTGGCCAGGCGCTTGACCACGCAGCCCATCGCCTCCAGTTCCGCCAGAATGTCTGACGGATCGTGGGGGCTGCCGTCGTCGACGACAACAACAATGTCCGTTTGGGACAACAGCGCAGCGGCGTTGTCCAGCACGCTGCGGGACGGGTTGAACAGAGAGACGACGGCGGCCGTCACAGCCATGGGATGCGGGCTTTCGTTTAGGCCGGCTGGACGTCAGGCTGCGCGTCGATCCACGTGGCCAGCCGCTCGATGCCCTGTGCCAGGTTGTAACGGGGAGTCCAGCCGAGGACACGCTGTGCGGCTTCGACATCGGCCCATGCGTGGCGCACGTCGCCCTGCCTGTATTGGCCTGTTACGTGCGGCTCGGGAGCGTTGTAATGAGCGGCGATGAGCTTGGCCGCGGTGCCGATGGTTTGGAACTCTCCGGAGCCGATATCCATTGGCTCGCCCTGGACGGTGGGGGAGGTTGCGCCAGCAACGATTGCGGAAGCCACGTCGTCGATCAGGATGAAGTCACGACGGACTTCGCCGTCTTCGTACAGCGGTATCGATTTGCCGCCCATGGCCATGCGGCAGAAGAGGCTCATGATGCCGGTGTACGGGTTGATGAGCGACTGGCCCGGGCCGTAGACGTTCTGCAAGCGAAGGATGACGGTCTCCACGCCGTAGGCCTTCGCCCAGGCCTGAAGCACGTTTTCCTGGGCAAGCTTGGTGGCACCGTACACGCTCACCGGCGCAGGGAAAGTCTCACTTGCCTTCATGGCCACGGGCGTAGAGTCAGGGAAGTCCCACTGGGACTTATCCAGGGTTTCGCTGGTGCGCTGGCCGGGGTAGAAGACGGTGCCGTCTGCCTTCTGCCAGGCACCCTCGCCATAGATGGCGCGGCTGGAGGAAAGGACGATCCTTCGCGGCAGCTTCCCGTGCCGGTTCAGTCCGTCGAGGAGTTGCGATGTACCCACCACGTTGACATGGGTGTGGCGCGTGGATTCCTCGAGGGACTGTCCCGTACCGGTTTCGGCTGCGAGGTGGATGACGACATCCGGCGTCACGTCGGCAAGGACTTTGTCCCATGTGTCTGCCTCGGCAACATCGGCCACGATCAGTTCTGCGGCTTCGTGAAGTTCTGACGGGCGTTCGCCAGACGAGTGGATTTGCGGGTGCAGGTTGTCCACGACGACCACTCGGTCAAATGCTTCGGCAAGGGCCGGCGAAATGGCACAACCGATGAAGCCGGCACCGCCGGTGACGAGCACGGTGCCGCCGGGACGGGTGGGGTTAGCTACAGAAGTCACCATGGACCTTTCGTAAGGTTACTTTCCGAACGTGTGGCGGACCAAGGCCTTGATGGCCTGTCCGTTGCGGCTGGCGGCAGCCTTGGGCAGTAGCGCCACGGCATGGGCGCGGGAAGTTAGTCGCAGCCGGGCGGAGCGTGCAGCGGACTTCCAGCCGAGGGCGTCAGCTTGTGCCGCTGCGACATGGAAGTATTCCCGCTCACCCGCGAACCTGGATCCGTCAACGAGCTTGGTGGAGGAGGCGCTATTGGAGTGGCGGCGGTACTGGAAGCAGACAGTGGGGTCGACCAGGAGCTGGTCTCCGTTGTAGATCATGTCCATGATCAGGGCGAGGTCCTGAATGATGGGGAAGCCGTCCCGGAAGTCTACCCGTCGGATCCTATCCGTCCGGAAGGCCAAAGAAGGCCAATACAGCCAGTCGCCGTGCAACAGGTTCGTTGCTATGGATTCCCCGGACAGCAGTTGCCGCCCGCCTCCGCGTGGTTTGACGATTCGTTGCTTGACGACGTCCACAAGCGTGGCGACCACCTGGCTGGACTCGTCGATCACTTCCACGCCGGGTTGGATGATGGCGGCTTCCGGGAAGGCATCGTGGGCGGAAAGGATGGTGTCCACATAGTTGGGCAGCAGGATGTCATCGCAGCCAAGGATCACCATGACTTCCTGCGTAGCCAGGGAGACGCACGTGCGGTAGTTCTCTGTGATGCCCGCGTTGTTTTCTTTGCGGATGTACTTCACACGGGGATCATCGATTGCCGCCATGAAGTCGCTGATTTCCGTGCCGGGGTAGGCGTCGTCGACAACGGTTAGGAGCCAGTCTTGATTTGTCTGGTCCAGAACGCTGTTGACGGTTTGCTTCATGTACCCTGGGTCGCCCCAGTATGGGATGAAAATGTCGAGGGGCATCGTTGCTGTTTAGCCTTCTGAGTGGTGGTGGGAGGTCGGTGCGGGTCGCGAATCAGCGTCGTCCGGCGGCGTGCCGCTGATGGCCTTCTTGTCCGCCACTCCCGCGGCGATGGCCTCCATTTGGGCACGGAGGATTGCGACCTCCTCGGCCAGGGCTCGCGTCTCGTCTTCGACGACGGATATCTCCCAGGACAGGTGAAGGCAGACTCCCAGCAACATCAGGATGCTCATGGCGAAGAGCAAGTTGGACGGCAGCTGTACGCCGACCATTTCGGCCACAATGTTCAGCAGTCGCGGGAATGCCGCCAAAACCAGGGTGGCCCCGCCAACGAGCAGCCACAGCGCCGCGTATTTTTCACGCAGCTTCTTGCGGCGAAGCATTTCGAAGACCAGCGCGACGATGACCAGTGCCACGAGGAACGCTGCGAGATTACCCATCAGTGGGCTCCTACTGTTTCGGCGGCAGGCGCAGCAACGGTCGAGCGCTTGCGTGTGAGGGCAAAGAGCAGTGCGAAGACGGAGCGGCCCAGGTAGATCGCGGCCTTCGCAGGATTGTGGCTGGGAGTGCCTCCCTGCCGGACGCGCATTTCTACCGGGACCTGCGTCACGGTGAGGCCTGAGCGTATGGCCACAACCAGCGAATCGATCGTGTCACCCAGATACTCGGCGGGGTAGTGATCGAGGTACTGCGTGATGGCGCGGTCGTTGGCGGCACGGAACCCGCTTGTGACGTCCGTAAGCCTTGTCTTGGCGAGGGAGGAAATGACCTTGGCAAGGAATAGCATGGCCCACTTGCGCGGCCCGCTCACTTGGTAGTTCCCGCGGTCGGCAAACCTCGCACCGATTGAGATGTCCGCGTGGCCCAGGCCTGCGAGGACTTCTTCTATGTTCCTGGGATCGTGTTGGCCATCGGAGTCCACCTGGATGACCTGCTGGTAGCCAAAGCGCCGGGCGTACTTGAACCCGGCCCGCATGGCACCGCCCACACCCAAGTTGAAGGGAAGGTTAAGGACCGTTGCTCCCGCTGCCTCCGCGATGGCAGCTGTGCTGTCTGTAGAGCCGTCGTTCACGACCAGGACGTCATACCTGCCGTTGGTGGCGAGGACTTCACGCACCGTGTTGCCGACCGCTTCGGCTTCGTTCCAGGCTGGCATGATGACCAGGACGCGGGCTGTGGGGGTGGGTTCCATGGTGTCCAAACTATATCAATTTCAAACAGGGGCACTGACGACGACGGCGGTCCGCAAGGGCTGCTCGGAAAGGCGGCGGCTACCGGAGTTTCCGCTCCAAGGCCGGGGGAATACGTCCCGTGCGGCCGCGCAAGGCATCCGAGAATCCTGCGGCAGCAGCCCTAAGCAGTTTGCCCCTGCCGGGGCTGAAGGCAAACCGCAATAGATGCGCCTTAGCTTCCTCGACGAGCCGCCGGAGAGCCCACGACGGCGCTTTAAGGCCGTACCTGCGGGTAATCAATGTTCCATTGCGGCAGATGTAGTACACACGGCTGGGGGAATGGTAGTTGTAGGAGATCTCCCGGCCGAGGATCATGATCGGCCGGCCGAACACTTTGCCTGGTTCGCGGCGTCCAAGGTCGTGCTCAATGTCACAGCCCTCGCCGACGAGGACGGCAAGGCCAGCCGTACGGGTTCGCATAGTGAATTCTGTATCAACCCCGTCGATGAACAGTCCAGCGTCGAATGTTCCCACACGGTCGAACGTCTGCTTGGGGATCATGAACCCGGACTGCATGGGGTCGAACGCGATATTGAAGCCGTTGAGGCTCCCCATGATGGGGATCGGGTGCCCGCTGTACGCCGAGGCGCTGACGAAGCCGACGTCCATACCTGCGTCGTTCGCACGCCGGATCGTGCCAAGCGCGTTGGAAACGTACTCCGGGTTGGGCTGCGAGTCCTGGTCCAGCGTCAGGTAGAAGTCGGGATGGAAATTGGTCTTGGCAAACTCCACCCCTGCATTCAGCGCAGCTGCAATTCCTGCGTTTTCCGGTTGGTGGATCACCGTCATACCCGCATTGACGAGCTCCGAAAACACGTCCTGGGAGCCTGACGGGGACCCGTCGTCTACAACAATTACATGTCCGGCCTGGGTGCGAAGGTTTTTCGCAGCTTCGACCAAGGAGGCGTCAGGCTTGTAGGCGGCGATGATGGCTGCAACCGACTGCTGGTCACTTGACGGCATAGCCCACCCTTTCTTTGTTCATGAGCTTGAGGCCGGGAATAAGCAGCGCAACGAAAAGGACGGCTTCGCTCAAAGCCATTCCGAGTGCGATCCCTGGCGCGTTGCCCGTCACACCAGCGGACACCATGGCGGCAACCCCGATGACGGCAGAGACAATCGTCCAGCGCAGGACGACATGCTGTTGCCCGGCGGGCACAAGCAGGTTGCGGATAAAAGGAGTCCCGGCACTGAGGAATATAAAGGCGAGGCCGTAATACAGGCAGAGCTCGATCGTGGCCCGGGCCTCGCCGGCAAAGAGCAGGCTGCTCACGAAGGGACCGGCCACGGTGAGTACGATGGCGCCGACAACCCCCAGTCCGGCGTGGGCGATGATCGCGGCCAGGTGCCGCGACCTCCGATTGCTTACGTCGGGCTCGATCGTCCAGCTCTGGAACGCATTGCCCATCGCTACCACGGTGAAGAGCCCAAAGCGGTAGAGCGTGTCCGCCGTCGACAAGCTGCCCGATGCGCCAGGATCTGTGGTCGCAGTTGCGATGGGCGCTGGCGTGCTGGCGTAGGCATTGCCTGCGAGGTTGATGCCAGCAGTCCGTCCCTGCCCGCCAAGTTCGCGCAGGGTAGCGGGAAGATCTACGGGAAGCCACTGACCACCGGGGGAGTGCCTGCGGTGGAAGATCGCAAGGGACACCACCGTGACCCCCGCCAGAAGAGCCGTGTAGACCCACAACTCACGGGTTAGCAGGAGCAGCGGAACGGACACCGCAGTTGCTATGAACCGCGGAATGGTGTCGTACGTGGCGAGCATGCGCGGTTGGCCGAGCCCGATGCAGAACCAGGCGGGAGAAAGGCCGGCCAGCGATATCGCCCATGCCATAAGCACTGCCTGCCATCGAAAACCGGGCACGGCGACCACGGCTGCCACTCCAGCGGTTAGGGGGACGACGGCCGCAAGCAAGACAAGCCGGCTTCGGATGCTTCGCAGATAGACATCGGCGCGCTCATGGCTGGTGGCAGCCCGAGCAATGGCCACGGGTCCGTCAACATTCCAACCCCACATGAGGATGGTGGCGGCGAAGGTGCCGATGGCTTGGCCAGAGATGACGCTCGAGATACCGTCTCCGCCCACCACTGTGGACAGAACGGGAAGCAGCACCAGCGGCGTAATCAAGGACAAGAGCGGTAGTACCGTGAACCCTGACAGGCGGAGCAGTACGGTCTTCATAACGCGGCGAATGTCCTCGGGTCTCTGGCGGTCTCCATCGATCTTACGGGATGGCAGGGCACAGGCGGCCCGCCGCCATAAGCGGACCCCTGCCGCCAAAGGGAGCCCGACCGTCGCCTAAGATGGTCCAGTCGGCCGGCAGGGCTCAGGAACGCTGCCGGTTCTCCATGCCATCAAGCGGACAGCGAGGCCATGAACACGCGCAACGATCACAGTTCCCGTCCCGTGAGGGCCAGCATCTGCATGGCCACGTACAAGGGCGAGCGATACGTCCGGGAGCAACTGGAATCCATCCTTGCCCAACTGGGCTCGGACGACGAGGTGGTCATTGTGGACGACGCATCGCCCGACGGAACTGTTGATCAGATCGAGGCGATCGACGACCCACGGATCAGGCTGATTCGTGCACAATCCAACCAGGGCTACGTCAAATCCTTTCAGCAGGCGGTGCAGGCCAGTCGGGGGGAGCGGATCTTCCTTTCGGACCAGGACGACGTTTGGACAGAAGGTCGGCTGGATCGAATGCTCCAAGCCCTGGCGAGCTCTGCCGTCGTCGCGAGTAATTTTGCAGTACTGGATGGGGGGCCCCGGCCGTCCATTCCGCTCCTGCGTCCGAAGGACGGACCCAAGCGGCTGGCTAACCTGTTCGGCATCCTGATCGGCTACCGCGCCTACTACGGATGCGGCATGGCCTTTAGGCGTGACGTCGCAGACGTCTTTGTCCCGGTGCCGCGATACCTGCGGGAATCCCATGACCTATGGCTAGCCATTCTAGGCAACCTGGCAGGTTCCATGGCACATCTGGAGGAGCCCACCTTGCTACGCCGAATTCACGAGGAAAACGCCACGCCGCGGGGCTGGCGCTCGCTCCCTACGATCCTCCGAGCCCGCGTTGTGCTGGGGCTCCTGATGATCGAAGGATGGCGCCGCCTCCGCGGGCGTAACCTTCAACAGGCCTAGAAGTAGGAAATGTCCACAGTTCGCCGGGTCATGCTGTTGGACAATTGCCAGTTGTTGCCCCGGACAATGCCCATGGTTGTCGCCCGGTCCCCGTTCCAATCTCCCGTGACCGGGCGGTCGGTGGCTATTCCGTAGCCAAAGACATTGGACACGACGGGGGACTGAATGCGGTTGCTCAACCACCATTCCCCGTTGCGCCATATGCCAATCCCGGTTGTCCCATTCCCATCCCAGTCGCCAACGATGGGTGTATCGGAGGGGTTGCCGAATGTGGTGTATTCGTTGACCACGGGGCGGTCCACCGAGTAGCTGACCTGGAAGCTTGAGTTCCGCCAGATCCCGATGCTGTCCCGGCCGGAGCCATTCCAGTCACCCACAATGGGCGTGTCCGAGCCTATGCCGAAGCCCACAACCTTTGTGATGACCATCGTGTTGATGTCATCCACCAGCCACCAGACTCCGTTCCGCACGATGCCGATTCCGGCGTTGCCGTTGCCGTTCCAGTCACCGACCACCGGCTTGTCGCCGGGGTTTCCATAGCCAAAGCACCTCCGGGGAGCCAGAGGCATCTGGAGGCACCAGAAGCCGTCCTTGAACCACCCAACGTAACTGCGTCCGTCTCCGGCCCACTTGCCGGTAACCAGTGTGGCGCCGGGAATGAGACCGACAGGGTAGATGTCCGGAGTCGACGCCAGTTTCTGCAATTGGCTCATGTCTCCGTTGAAGACATTCTGGTCTCCGGGAAAAGTTGCCTTACGGGTCTGGGCTGCATCGGCGTAGTCGTTGGCGTATTGCCAGACGGTATAGGTGGGCCAGCCGCCCGGTATCGCAGGAGAATCCGTCCAATAGGACGCAAGCCACAGCGGGTTGACCTGGCTGAATTCGCTTGTGTCCGCCAGGCAGTCATGCCAGAACCAGTAACTGGTGTAGATCATGGCTTGCTTGTTGGTCATTTGGTACACGGTGCGTGTGAAGTCCCGGACCCACGTAGCCAGTGCCCCGGGCGACATGCTGTAACAGCGGTCGATGCCCTCGTTGTAGCTGCTGGGATGGTCTTCGATGTCCAGTGCAGGTGGCATGGTGACTCCGTCTGCAGACCAACCTCCGCCATTGTTCACAAAGAACCTGGCCTGGGTTGCCCCGTCGGAGATGTTCGGCCTGGCGAAGTGGTACGCACCGCGGATGAGGCCAACGTAAGCTGCGCCGTTGTACTGGTCGCCAAATGTGCTGCTTGTAAAGCTGGTTCCTTCAGTCACCTTGATATAGGCAAAGCGCGCGCCCTTGTTCTTCACGTCCTGCCAATTAACTGAACCCTGCCAGGAGCTGACGTCGAGGCCGAGCGGCTGGCCCTCCGTGCCGGTGGGCTGTTCCGGAACCGTGGGTTCGCCGTACGCCGCCGCGGAGAGTCGCCGAGGTGCTTGTTGGCCCGGCGCGGTGGCCGGGTTGACACCTGCACGTCCCATGGCGGCGGTCCCGGGCGTTCCGTCGAATCCCTTTCGGTCACCGCCTGCGCCGGATCCGGACGGAGCGGACGACGCCGGCGATGTCGCCGTTGCGGGGGAGCCGTCGGACGGAGCGGAGCCCTTGGAAGCCGTGTCTTGTGGAGATGTCGGGGCGGCGGTCGACGCCGGACCGCTGGCTGGCGCCGGGCTGGTCGGCTTGGGGGCTGGCGCCGTCGTGGTTGCTGCGGTGGGCGCCGCAGTTGGCTGTGTCGCCGTCTGTGGCTGTGCCTGCGGGGCAGGCGGAGCGATTGATTCGGCAAGGGCCGCAGGGCCAGTGCCGAGGGCCAGCGGTACTGCCAGCGCCAACGCGAGCAGTGATTTGTGGGCTGGGTTGGTAGGCAAAAAAACTCCCGGACATCGTGGCAGGCGGAATCGATTAAAAGACCCCCCAATTTGCCACAGAGAGTACCGTAATGTTGCAGGTGGTGCCAGAGTTTCCCAAGTTTCACATGTTGCTTTCCTTAACGCCACAAATTCCGTCAAGGGCCAGCCGGTAAGCTTGGCACCATGCAAAAAATCCTTGTCACCGGCGGTGCCGGCTTCATCGGTTCCAATTTCGTCCACTACTTGGTGGCCAACACGGATGCGAACGTCACTGTCCTGGACAAGCTGACTTACGCAGGAAACCCCGAGTCGATCAGCACGCTGCCCGAAGACAGGGTGAGCCTGGTGAAGGGCGACATCGCGGACGCAGCTCTTGTCGACGGCCTGGTGGCGGAGTCTGACGTAGTGGTCCACTACGCAGCCGAATCGCACAATGACAATTCCCTGCACGACCCACGTCCGTTCCTCGACACCAACATCATCGGCACCTACACGCTGATCGAAGCAGCCCGCAAGCACGACACCCGCTTCCACCACATCTCCACTGATGAGGTGTACGGAGACCTGGAACTGGATGACCCGGAGCGCTTCACCGAGCAGACTCCGTACAACCCGTCCAGCCCGTACTCCTCGACGAAGGCAGGCTCGGACCTCCTCGTTCGTGCATGGGTCCGCTCCTTCGGGCTGCGCGCCACTATCAGCAACTGCTCCAACAACTACGGTCCCTACCAGCACGTCGAAAAGTTCATTCCGCGCCAGATCACCAATGTGATTGATGGCGTGCGCCCGAAGCTCTACGGGAAGGGCGAAAACGTCCGCGACTGGATCCACGCGAACGACCACTCCTCGGCCGTGCTTGCCATTATCGACAAGGGCCGGATCGGCGAAACCTACCTGATCGGCGCCGACGGGGAAAAGAACAACAAGGAAGTCGTGGAGCTCATTCTCGAGCACATGGGCCAGTCGAGCGACGCCTACGACCATGTGATCGACCGCCCAGGCCACGACCTGCGCTACGCGATTGACTCCACCAAGCTCCGCGAGGAACTTGGCTGGCAGCCCTCATTCTCCAATTTCCATGCAGGGATCGAAGACACGATCAAGTGGTACCGCGACAACGAGTCCTGGTGGCGCCCGCAGAAAGCTGCCACTGAGGCGCGCTACAAGGAGCAGGGCCAGTAACCATGAGCATCGAGTTTTCAAAGCAGCTGCAGGCCCAGGAAACGCCGATTCCCGGCGTCGTTCTCTACCAGCTTCCGGTCCACGGCGACAATCGGGGCTGGTTCAAGGAGAACTGGCAGCGGGAGAAAATGGTTGCGCTGGGGCTCCCTGATTTTCGCCCGGTGCAGAACAACATCTCGTTCAACGAGAAGGCCGGAACAACTCGAGGCATCCATGCCGAACCCTGGGATAAATTCATCTCAGTGGCCACTGGCCGGATCTTCGGTGCATGGGTAGACCTCCGTGAGGGACCTTCCTTCGGAACAGTCTTCACGGCCGAACTGGATCCGAGCCAGGCAATCTTCATTCCGCGTGGCGTTGGGAACGCGTTCCAGACACTCGAGGACAACACGGCGTATACGTACCTGGTCAACGACCACTGGAGCGCGGACGCCCAGGGGCAGTACACGTTCCTGAACCTCGCTGACGAAACTGCGGCCATTCAGTGGCCAATCCCGCTGGACCAGGCCGAACTCTCCGACAAGGACAAGGCGCACCCCCGTCTGGCTGACGTCGCGCCGATGCAGCCAAAGAAGACCTTGGTGCTCGGAGCCGACGGACAGCTTGGCAAGGCGCTTCGGGCACTCTACGCCGGCGACTCTTCCGTCGAGTTCGCCGCCCGCGCCGAATTCGACCTCAGCTCCGAGGCAGCGTTCGCTTCCAAGCACTGGAAGAACTACTCCACGGTCATCAACGCGGCGGCCTACACCGCCGTCGACGCCGCAGAAACCACAGAAGGCCGAGCGAAGGCCTGGCAGGTGAATGTCGAAGCCCTGGCCCGCCTGGCCCGCGTTGCGGTCGAGTACGACCTCACCCTGGTCAGCGTGTCATCCGACTACGTGTTCGACGGCGTCAGCGACGCACACGTGGAAGATGAGCACTTGACGCCGCTGGGTGTCTACGGACAGACCAAAGCCGCCGGCGACGCCGTCGTCAGCGTTGTGCCGCGCCACTACATTGTCCGTACAAGTTGGGTGATCGGCGACGGCAACAACTTTGTACGTACCATGGCGTCGCTGGCAGAACGCGGCATCGAACCGTCCGTTGTCAACGACCAGATTGGGCGCCTGAGCTTCACCTCGGATATCGCGGCTGGCATCAAGCACCTGGTGGACACGAAGGCGCCATATGGCACATACAACCTCAGCAACGACGGCGAGCCGCAGTCCTGGGCCGACATTGCCGCTGACGTGTTCGAGCTTTCGGGTGCAAGCCGTGACGCCGTAACCGGAGTCACCACGGAGGAATACTTCCGTGGAAAAACAGTTTCGCCGCGGCCACTCAACAGCGTCCTAAACCTGGACAAGATCAAGGCCGCGGGCTTCTCTCCGGCGAAAGCAACGGACAGGCTTCGCGAATACCTCGCCTAAAGTCCGCTGAAGCGGCAAAAAGAGCGCCGGCCCGTGTGGGCCGGCGCTCTTTTGTCTCTATGCTTTGGCGGGTGCTTTGCCAGAGCGCCGCGTCCGGAACCGGACCAGCTGTTTATGCAGGCGCGGGGCGGCGAAGAGTCTTTCCCCGGGGTGCAGGTATGAGAACAGCATTCCTGCGCCGACCAACAGGATTGCTGTGTAGGCCAGAGTCAGAACTTCCCAGGTGAAAGGTGGCTGCCATCCCGGAACTGTAATCATGGTTTGCCAGTTTGCGTTTCCCGTAAGCCCAACGACGTAGCGTCGTAGGACGTAAATGAATCCGTAGGCGTGGGCGACCACGGCCGCAAAAAGGAACAGGCGGGTCATGGACTGCGCTGAACGTCCGTGCGGGAACCGCCGGAAGCGGAAAGCCATGCCGGCCGCAATCACAGCAACAAGGAAGAGAGGCAGGCTGTAGCGTCCCTGCCATACGAAACCAACTGTTCCGACGAGGGCCGACTGCATCAACGACGGGACGATGAGAAGCATGCCGAGGGCTGCCAGGAACCCGAGCTGCAGGCGGAAGTGCCTGACGAGGAACACGAAGAGCAGCACGAGCATCAGGAGCATGTTCCAGAACATAAAGACGGCTTGGGGGACAGGTGATTCCAGCCAGCCCATGACGCCGATGTACTGGGCCACGAAGTCGAAGGCGCGGTCGATCATCGTTAGGAACGCGTTGTGCGGTTTGATTTCGTAGGTGAGATTGGAGATGCCTGCTGGTGCTTCTCCCGCCGACGGCGGGGCATAGAGCATAAGCACGTTCCACACCATGCCTAGCGCGACGCCGACGGCCGTCAGGGCGACGGTTACAAGAACCAGTTTGTTCCTGAACAGCGCGCCGATGTCCTTCCAGCGGTAGATCAGTGCTGCGACGATAAGGGCGCACAACAGCCACGCCAGCGACACTGTCCTTGTGTTGGCAAGAGCTGCGGTGGCTGCGCCGACTGTGATGACGGCAGGTCTGACAACGCGAAGCTTGCTGGAGTTCTCCAGGACCACCAGGAAGCCGCAGAAGGCAGCCATGGTGGCGGAGACTTCCAGCGAGTTTGGATTGATGCCCGAGGCGAGGAACAAAATCATTGGCGTCATGGCCACGGACGCGGCTACAACGGGCCATTTCGGATGACGAAGCCTGCTGAGGGCTGTGAAGCCCGCCGCATACATAGCGGCCGAGATCAATGCGCTCATGATGCGCATGCCAAAGATGGCGGGTGCTCCCGACATGAACAGCGTCGGCAGGCCAACTATCCAGTAGTACATCGGGTTGTAGAGGCCCGCGGAAGTCACACCGATGGTGAGGTAGTCGTCGTCTGACGCGATACCCGGAGCGCAGCCGGCCGTTTTGTCTGCTGCGAAAGAGAAACAGTTCTGGGCTTGGAGGTTGGCGATGTACGACGGTACTTGGACGTGGACGCCGTGGCCATATGATTCGCCGGGCTGAACGAGGATTTGGCCGCGTGCCACGGCCGCAGCCTTGACCGTGTGGGCAGGCTCGTCCGGGAAGGCCATCAGGGGCGTGGCGAGGGACCAGAGCACCATCAGCCCCGCGAGGAGGGCGAAAATGCGTAGGAAGACTCCAGTAGCTGGTCCGGCCATCTGTCCGGGGCTCGGGAGGACGTCGGCTTTAGCACTTCCTGCGCCCAGGAAAGGCAAACGTGTGCGTAGTTCGCCGGTTGCTGACTGCAGCTTGCTCATGGCCTGACCTCAATCCCGTCGACCAGTTTGCGGGCTTTCTTGAGTGCTTCTTCGCTGGGGGACGAAACCCCTGCAAAGTAGTTGGAATTGCTTTGGCCGGCCCCCAGGACGAAGCCTGCCCAAGACTTGACCAGTGTCTTTAGCGACTCGTTCTTATAGGAACTGCAGAAAGCCTGGTAGCCCACTGCTGCCAGCGGGTAACCGTCGGCGGGCGCGTCATTCATTGTGACCTGGATTCCGCCGGCAGTCTCGGTGACGGTGGAAGCGTCTACGGAGCGGGCAACGGCGTCGTTGGTCATGCGCATGTAGTCCGCCCCAAAAGGCAGCAGTGCGGTGTCGAATCGGGATCCGATGGCTGACTTGTCCAGGAAGGCGATGGACCCCGCTGTGTCATCAACTTTCTTGGGGATGTCCGCGTACTTGGAGACCTGGCTGCTGCGGGTGGATTCCGGCCAAGTGAGTGAGGCTTTTGTGCCCCAGTCCTGGCTTCTGTTGAGGTAACCAGTGGCCGCAGATGTCAGCACCGAGGATTCCTTGGCAGTGACAGGAACGATTTTCTTGTCAGGCAACTCTGCTTTGGGGTTCAGCCTGGCTATCTCCGCGTCGTCCCACCGCGTGATACGGCCGGTGAAGATCCCCGCGAGAATGGCCGGATTCAGGCGGAGGTTCTTAACGCTGGGCAAGTTGAAGGCCACGCCCACGGGGATCAGGGTGACAGGAACGAAAAACGCCCCGTCGGGACCGCACACCTTTTTAGTGGCCTCCACTTGAGAGCTGGTGAGAGGGGTGTCCAGTGGAGCGAAGTAGGCCTGAGCGCTTGCCAGGGCCGAAACACCGACGTCGTTGCCATCCGGTGAAAAGTTCAGGGAAGTGGCAGGGTGTTCCTTAGCCCAGCCCTGGCGCCACGCCTGGATGGCCGCACCCTGTGAGCCGCTGCCTATGGCAGTCAGGGCTCCGCGGACGTCCCCCGGGGACGAACCGCCGGCGCAGCCACTCAGGGCGAGTGTGGACGCCACGGCGCAGGCAATGGCCATCCGAATCGACCGATGGTCCAAACGACGTCCTTTCACTGAAAACTTGGGCATAACCTCTACAACCCTAGCTGTTCCCGGCCTCGGGTCCCGAAACGGCAGGCGACGTGAGCTTGTCCTGCTGCCGGGCCCGCACTGGTTTCCCCTCGCCCCGCCTGCCATCAATGGCGCGCTCTTCGGGAAGGCTGGCATCGCCTATAAAGCGCGCGTCATCGAGGAGACGAGTGTCGCCGTCGGCCCCTGCGAATACAGCCCGATGGAGGACGACGGCGGCCGCCGCCAGGACGGCAAGGTACAGCAGCGCGAGGGCGACCCAGCCCAATGGTGGCTGCCATTGGGCTTTGTCCACCATGTCGCTCCAATTGGACGATTCCTGCAGCCCGATCGTGTAGCGGCGCAGGCCAAAGACGAAACTGTAGAAGTGGCCGAAGACTGCCAAACCGACAGTAATCCCCACTGATCGCCGAACTGCTGTCCCTCGCGGAAGGGAAACATGCCTCAAAGCAACCGCGCAGGCGGCAGTCATGACAACAAGGAGCGCCAGGATATAGCGGCCCTGCCAGATGTAGCCCACGTCCTTGGCCAGGGGAATCTGAAGGAGCGGCGGAAGGGCAACCATGGCCAGAAGCAACCCTCCGACCGCGAATCGGGAAGACCGCCGGGAGAACGACAGCGCCGCGATCAAGGTGGCGCCGATGAGGACAGACCAGATGACAAGGACACCGGATGGACCCCGGGTGTCCAGCCATCCGAGATAAGACACGTATCCGGCCGCAAACTCGAATGTTCTGTCCAGCATGACCGCCACGATCTGGATAGGAGTCGCGTCGATGCCCTCACCCAGAAGGCTCTGGAAACTGTCGGCAGTCTTCAGCCAGAGGATCGAGAGGCCGCAGCCAGCCGCAACAATGGCAGCCATGAGCCACACGAAACGTTGCCTGACCGCCAGCTGAAGCGGACGGCGCCCAAAAATCAGCAGGGCCGCCGCCACAGCCAAAGCCAGCCAAAGCAGGGAGGCTGCACGGGTGTTGGCAAGTATGGCGGCAGACACAGCCATGGCGGCCAGGGGCCTCTTCCACGTGGCGGAGCTTCCCATGCGCTCCAACGCCAGGCACAAGGTCGCGAAAACTGCCATGGAGGCGCCGATTTCCAAGGCATTGGGGTTGATGGCTCCGCCAAGGTAAAAAACCATGGGTGTCAGGCTCACAGCCCCGATGAGGAGGGGCAGCCGCCCTCGGCGGAGGGATGCCAGGGAAGCGAGCGCCAGAGCCAGGAATGCGGAGACAATCAACGCACTCGCAATCCGCATGGCATAGATTGCCTTTGCTCCGCTGAAAACAAGGCTGGGCAGGCCAGTGACTGCGTAGTACATCGGGTTGTAATTCCCGGCGCTGGTACGTGCCTCTTCGGGGTTGGTGTCGCTTGCCGGGACCTGTGGCGCGCAGCCAGCGGCTACTAGTGGTTTCCATGCGAAACATGCCGGCAGGCCCTCGACAGAAGCTATGTAGGCCGGAACGGTCACAACGGTGCGTTCGCCCTGTGCTGCCCCGTTCTTGCCTTGCAGCTGTCCCCGCACCACGGCAGCAGCCTTGATTGTGTGGGCAGGCTCGTCCGGTGATGACATGAGGGGGCTGGCCAGCGCCCACAGGGACGAGAGCATTCCCAGAACTATAAACGCGGTGATGAAGGTCCGCACGCCTGACGGGATTCCTCTAAGTTTCACTGGTCTGCTGCCGAATCTTTCCGTCTTGGGGCCCAATTGCTTGGTTCTGGGCCCTGCGCTAGTTGCCAAGGGTGCACCTTCCACTGTAGTGCGTGCGGGCGAATCCACCTTTGATATTCACAGCGCTTTGATATTCACAGCGCAGGTGGGCTCGCCTCCGAGGGGGGGGAGGACGACTCCACCCTGTGCTTTGCGTCAGTGGCTTCCTTGCGGCCAAGTATGACCAGCAGTTGTTCTGCGTTAGACTGCTTGGGTTTTTGGACCTGTCCGCACAGATGCGGGCAAGTGAAGGCCAAATGTTCACCAGCCAGCCGGAATTTGGGGGTTTACCGCATGCGAATGTTGCGCCGCATTCGCGAGTGGGTGATGGCGAGCCACCTCTTGAAATTCCTCATCGTTGGCGGCCTGTCATTTGCCCTTGACCTCGGTTTGCTGGTGGTGCTCCACGAGCTTTTTCTTGTTGACCTGTGGATCGCCACGCCCATTGCGTTCCTAGTGAGCTTGGCTTTCAACTTCCTTCTGCAGAGGTCGTTCACATTTCAATCGGACTCGAAGGCCCACATCAGCCTTGTGAAGTACGGGGCCTTGGTTGTCTTTAATCTCGTGGCAACTGATGTCATTGTGAATTTCTTTGACCATGTCGGGGCGGGGTACGGGATTGGCAAGGCTGTCGCAACCATCTCCACTACCGTCTGGAACTTCTTCCTCTACAAGCACTGGATCTTTAGGCAGGCGGAACCGACTCCCGAACCATTGGACGTCAGCTCCAACGGAGACTAGCCGACCGTAGGAGATATGGCCTGACCGGATCCTCCCACGTTTTCCACAACCGTCGGCTGCTGGCTTTGAAGCGGTGTTTTTGCCTGCGTAGCCTTGGTTCCATTGGCGGATTCCTGCCCCCGAAGACCGAGGGTGGGAACAAATTTCGGGGGGCCAAATGGAAGCAGCGCGCATTGTCGAGGACGAAGTTCGGGAACTGATAAGACGGAGAGGACTAGACCCTCTCACGCAGTCAGGCGAGGTTCTCAGGCTAGTGGAGGCCGCCGTCACCGACTACGACGAGCGCGCGCTACTGGGGCCGCTGCCTCCTCTCGGTTCCCTGGATTCAGCACGCAAACACATTTTTGATGCGGTGGCTGGCTATGGTCCGCTCCAGCCTCTCCTGGATGATCCACTGGTCGAAGAGATTTGGATCAACGCACCCCACGAGGTCTATGTGGCCCGCGAAGGGGAGTCGGAGCTGACGGCAGTGACATTGACTGACCAACAGGTTCGGGACCTCGTCGAGCGGATGCTAAAGACGTCGGGTCGCCGGCTGGACCTATCCTCACCGTTCGTGGATGCTTCCCTGCCGGACGGCTCCCGTCTCCATGTAGTCATTCCGGACATCACTAGACGCCATTGGGCTGTTAACATCCGGAAATTCATCGCCCGGGCAAGTCGCCTTGACCACCTCGTGGAACTCGGGTCACTCACGCCGCAAGCCGCCAGATTCCTCGGCGCAGCTGTGGCGAGCGGCTTGAACATACTGGTTTCCGGCGCCACCCAGGCTGGCAAGACCACAATGTTGAACTGCCTCGCGGCGAGCATTGGTTCTCGGGAACGCATTATTACGGTCGAGGAGATTTTCGAGCTGCAGTTTCCGCTCCGGGATGTCGTCAGCCTTCAATGCCGGCAACCGAACCTTGAAGGCTACGGTGAAGTACCGTTGCGGCGGCTGGTGAAGGAAGCTCTGCGCATGAGGCCGGACCGCTTGGTGATTGGCGAGGTCCGGGAGGCAGAAAGCCTCGACATGCTGATTGCTTTGAATTCAGGACTTCCCGGAATGTGTACCGTCCATGCCAATTCGGCTCATGACGCCGTGACGAAGATTTGTACGCTGCCGCTCCTCGCGGGTGAAAATATCTCAAGCGCCTTTGTGGTACCCACAGTCGCATCCTGTATCGACCTGGTGGTCCATTGCCGTCGACAGGCAAACGGGCGGCGACAGGTCACGGACATCCTGTCCCTTGGCGGCAGGGTGGAGAACGGTGTCATCGAGTCTTCCATGGTCTTCGCTCTCGATGAGGGCCAGCTCAGGGCAAGACCCAGCGCCATGCCTTCCGTCGAGAAATTCGCACGCGCAGGGTATGACGTTGCTGCACTTCTTGGACGGTACTGATGGCGCTCGTATGCGGCGCGGTCCTCGGCCTGGGTCTCCTGCTGCTCTGGTGGTCTGCCTGGGAACGTCCTCCCGCCAAAGTGAAAGTCAGGAAACGGCGGCTTGACGACATGCTGCGTGCTGCAGGTGTAGAGAAGGTCTCCGCGCAGGGGCTGGTGGCTTCCTGTGCAGGCCTTGGCGTATTCATTGCATTGGCCGCTTTTGCCTTTACTGCTTCGCTTCCAGTCTCCGCCTGCTTTGGGGTTTTTGGTGCTGGGCTTCCCGTGGCAATCGTTCGGTGGCGGGCGCGACGGCGGAGCACGGTTCTGCGGCAACTGTGGCCCGGTGTTGTGGATCACTTGCGATCGGCCATCAGGGCAGGCTTGTCGCTGCCTGAGGCCCTGATCCAATTGGGTGACAGCGGGCCCGAGGAACTCCGATATTTCTTCCGCGACTTTGGTGCCGACTATCGGGCCGGCGGGCGCTTTGACGCTGCACTCACAACCCTCAAAGACAGGCTGTCGGATCCGGTGGCCGACCGCATCGTGGAGGCCCTTAGGCTGACGCGTGAAGTAGGCGGCTCTGATCTCGGTCGGCTACTTGGAACCCTGGCCGAGTTTCTCAGGGAGGGAGCCCGGACACGCAGCGAACTCGAGGCGCGCCAGTCCTGGACCGTCAATGCAGCCCGTCTGGCGGTGGCCGCACCCTGGATTGTCTTGGTCCTGTTGGCCACACGCGCTGAGGCAATCCAGGCCTACAACACTCCTGCGGGAGTTGCCGTTCTGCTCGCAGGACTGTTGATTTCGGTTGTTTGTTATGCGGCGATGCTCAGGATTGGAGCCCTTCCGGATGACGAGAGGGTGCTGAGATGAGGGGGGCCACTGCAGTCACTGTCCTATGCGGCGTGGTTCTCGGGGCAGGACTGTGGCTTTCCCTGGTTCGCCTCCCGGCCATGCGGGCCATTCGCTTCGTGGAGAGAATCGAGCCCCAGCTCAGGACGCAGAACGTTCAATCCCGCTTGTTGGCGACAGTAGCCCTGAACGTTACACCGTTCGGTCCGCTGGAAAGGATCCTCCGACCAGTCATCCACGACGTCGTGCGGTCGATATCGAGGATGAACCTTGGAAACGCCGCACTCGCCAGACGCCTTTCCCGTGCAGGGTCTGCGCATTCACCCCTTGACTTCCGGGCGGAACAGCTGTTTTGGGCGGCAGCGGGATTCGTTGTGGCAGTTGTATTAGTGATCGCCAGCGCTTTGGGCGGGAGACTCAGTCCGGTTCTCGCCGTGGTGGCAATTTTCGGAAGCGCTGTAGGAGGCTTCCTTCTGCGGGACTACGTGCTGAGTCAGAAGATCCGGAAACGAGAAGCCCGGATGTTGGCGGAATTTCCAAGCCTCGCCGAACTCATGGCCCTTGCCGTCGGCGCTGGTGAGAGTGCGGCAGGCGCCTTGGAGCGGGTTTGCCGCACAGCGCGGGGCGAGCTTGCGAAGGAATTCGCCCAAGTGCTGGCGGACAGGCGGGCAGGCAAACCTTTGGTGGAAGCACTCCAAGGTTTTGCGGGTCGAACAGACGTGGCACCACTTGCGCGCTTCGTTGATGGAATCGTCGTTGCCGTCGAACGGGGTACCCCGCTGGCCGATGTCTTGAGGGCACAGGCCCAGGACGTCAGGGACGTCGCCAAACGCGAGCTTATGGAGTCCGCAGGCCGCAAAGAAATCGCGATGATGATTCCGCTGGTGTTTGGCGTATTGCCACTAAGCATCATTTTTGCCGCCTTTCCAGGGGTCGCCGCGCTCCAAATTGGGCTGTAAACAGCCAAAGAAGATGCATTACCCGCGCAAGAACGACTTGCAACCATCCATATTCACAACAAACGCCATTGGGGGACAATTGCGCAGCCAGCCATTCCAAAGTCACAATCGCCTATTCCCTGACAATGTGGATTCTGCCAACACGCGTGGCTTCATGCCGGCCGACAGCATATGCGCGTTCCTGGCGCTCGCCCTTGATAGGGGGCGGGCAGGACAGGAGCATCGCGAACGGGGCGATGTCCCGGGTTGGGTCATGATCACGCTTATGTCTGCCGTTCTCGTGGCGGCATTGCTAGCCCTTGCGACACCTGCACTCGAAGGACTCTTCAATCAGGCCATGGACAAGGTCAGCAAATAGGCCATGGAATCGGGTTCGCGACAGCCGGGAGGAGAGCGCGGCTCAGCTGTGGTCGACTTTGTGCTGGTGGGTGCGTTGCTTACGGCGTTCTTCCTTGCCATTGTGCAACTCACGCTGGTTCAACATGTTCGGAATACGCTCATAGACGCAGCTTCGTCCGGAGCACGCTACGGAACCTTGGCTGACAGGACGGCCGACGATGCACGGGACCGGGCCAAGTCACTGATTGGGACAACCTTGAATGAGGATTACGCAAGGGACGTCACCACGGCACATGTGACGTTCCAAGGGCTCCGCACGCTGGAGGTCACAGTCAGGGCGCCTTTCCCGATTGTTGGTTTGATTGGCCCGGCCGCAATGCTGGAGGTTCGGGGCCATGCTGCAGTCCAGGAATGACCCTTTGATGTTGCTGGGATCGAAGCAAGATTCACACGAGGGCGGAAGTGCCGTTGTAGAGTTCGTGTTTCTCTCGCTGCTGCTGATGGTGCCCGTCGTGTATTTCGTTTTGTCCGTCGGCGCCATCCAGTCCGGTGCCTACGCTGTGGCCGGAGCGGCCGACCAGGCGGCCAAAGTCTACGTTACGTACGGAGAGGAGGCGGCCGCGTCCGAGGCGGCAGGGAACGCAGCCATGATCGCCTTGGCTGACCACGGACATTCAGCGGAGCTTGCTTCCGTGGCTGTCAGTTGTGACCGCCAAAGCTGCATGTCCCCGGGCGCTGCTGTCACCGTGACGGTCAGGCTGCGCGTCCCTCTGCCGTTTACGCCTTTCCCTGAGGAACTACGAATCGATGCCAGCCGGGTGACGGCGTCTGCAACCCAAATTGTGGGGAGGTTCCGATGACACGAGCCCAAGTGGCCCGGAACATCCCGTCACGGGCGTTCTGCCAAGCACACCCCCACCAATTCAGGCCGCACGGGCACGGAGAAGAAGGCCAGATCATGGTGATGGTCTTGGGCTACCTGCTGCTGGGACTGTTGCTTGCCACGGTGGTGATTGCGGTTTCTGCCGTCTACATAGAGCACAAGAAGCTCCTATCCGCTGCGGACAGCGCGGCGGTAGCGGCTGCCGACAGTTACACGTTGGGTCAGGTGACCGGTGCCGGGGGTGCACCGGCTGCTGTCCTGAGCTCGGACAGGGTTCGAGGCAGCACGTATGCGTTCTTGGAGCGGACCGGAGCCTTTCAAGAGTTCGATGGCCTGGCCGTGGCACCCGAAACCGGAAGCTCAGACTCAGCCTCGGCTGAGGTGGTTCTCACTGCTGTGGTCCGTCCCCCGATAGTAAATTTCCTGGTTCCGGAAGGAGTGCCTATTGAAGCTGCTTCGACGGCACGGTCCAGGTTGACCCGCTGAAGGCAGATCAGGTGGAGTGCCTCTTCCTATGCGGCCACTCCGCATACCAGCCAATGGCGTAGGCTTGAACAACCATGGCTGAGATTGATTTTCCCGCAGAGATCCGCGCTCTCCGCGCCACCTACCGCTCCATTGAGGACGTCTCCGACGTTGACGCATTAAGGGCTGAGATTGCCGAATTGAGCGAGCAGGCGGGTGCTCCGGACCTCTGGGACGATCCTGCGAGTGCGCAGAAGGTCACCTCCCGATTGTCCCACCGGCAGTCTGAACTTGAGCGACTCACCAAGCTGTCTGCGCGCATTGATGACTTGGAAGTGCTCGTGGAACTGGCCAAGGACGAAGGAGATGAGGACTCCCTGGGCGAGGCAGCCAAGGAACTGGACTCTATCCGAAATGCGCTCGCAGATCTGGAAGTTGTGACGCTGCTGTCGGGTGAGTACGACGAGCGCGAGGCCGTCGTTACCATCCGCGCTGGGGCAGGCGGCGTCGATGCCGCGGACTTTGCTGAAATGCTCCTCCGCATGTACCTACGCTGGGCAGAACGCCACGGCTTCCCCACCAAGGTCATGGACACGTCCTATGCCGAAGAAGCCGGACTGAAATCCGCGACGTTCGAAGTCAACGCACCATTCGCCTTCGGGACCCTGAGCGTTGAAGCGGGCACACACCGCCTCGTCAGAATCAGCCCATTCGACAATCAAGGCCGCAGGCAGACATCCTTCGCGGCAGTCGAGGTGATCCCCTTGATCGAGCAGACCGACTCCATAGAGATCCCGGACAACGAAATTCGCGTTGACGTCTTCCGCTCCTCCGGTCCCGGCGGCCAGTCCGTCAACACCACTGACTCGGCTGTGCGGCTTACCCACCTGCCCACGGGCATCGTGGTTTCCATGCAGAACGAGAAGTCCCAGCTGCAGAACCGAGCGGCGGCCATGCGCGTGCTGCAGTCGCGACTGCTCCTGCTCAAGAAGGAACAGGAAGACGCGGAGAAGAAAGCTCTTGCTGGAGACGTGAAGGCGTCCTGGGGAGACCAGATGCGTTCCTACGTGCTCAATCCGTACCAGATGGTCAAGGACCTTCGCACCGAACACGAAGTGGGGAACACCGCCGCGGTGCTCGACGGCGACATCGACGATTTCATCGACGCGGGCATCCGCTGGCGCACCGGCAACCGGAACTCAGCGGACTAGCCGAAGTCTCACCGGCCTGATGCTTCCCTGCCGGTAGGGGGCCGACTGTCGCTGCCCGCCTGAACAGGGATGACCGATGGCGGCTGACCGCCCGACGGTTGTCGGCAGCGCTACGGTGGCGACCGTCGTAGGGGTTTCTGGGCGGACTGGCGCCGGGCGCCAGTCATCCTCGACGCTCTGCTGCCTGCCGCCGTCGGGCTTTGGCAGGGTAGCCGCTTCAGTGTTTCCGGAACCGATTGGCGACACGCCCTCGTATGTCCCGCGGCCTTACCCGGACTCCTGCATATAGTCGAGGAGCCGGCGCCCTACTTCCCCCAAAGAAAGCCCCGTGCTCCGGCTGCTGGACAGGGCCTTCATGGCGGGTCCGGTGGGGTTCTGAAGAGTCATGATCCGATTTGAAAACGTCACCAAGGTCTACGACCAGAATGCCCGACCCGCACTGGACTCGGTCAGCCTGGAGATCGAGCGCGGTGAGTTCACCTTCCTCGTTGGTGCCTCGGGCTCCGGCAAGTCGACCTTCCTGCGCCTTGTCCTGAGGGAGGATCGTGCCACCTCAGGCACCGTCTATGTCGCCGGGCAAAACGTCGCGAAGATCTCCAGTTGGCGAGTTCCAAGGCTCCGGCGGGGGATCGGCGTCGTTTTCCAGGACTTCCGGCTGCTGCCGCAGAAGAACGTATTCGCTAACGTTGCGTTTGCCATGCAGGTCATCGGCAAGAGCCGAAGCGTTATCCGCGAGACGGTGCCCGAAATCCTAAAGACTGTGGGACTCGAGGGAAAAGAACGCAGGATGCCGCATGAACTGTCCGGTGGGGAGCAGCAGCGGGTGGCTATCGCGCGGGCTGTGGTGAATCGACCCGGCATCCTGCTTGCCGATGAACCTACCGGTAACCTGGACCCGATCACTTCGATGGGCATCATGGGCGTCCTCGACAAGATCAACCAGAACGGCACCACGGTAGTGATGGCCACGCATGACGACGACATCGTTAATGAGATGCGCAAGCGGGTGGTGGAGCTGAAGAATGGCGTGGTCATTCGCGACGAGGCCCAGGCGCTTTACACGTCGATGATCCCTGTGGTGGGGCAGTCTCGCCGGCTCAAGGACGCCAGCGGGGCCGAGATCAGGCGCGCCGAATCGAAGTTGACTGAGCCGCGAAATGAAAACCCGCGCGAGGGAGGTCAACGATGAGGCTGGCATTCATCCTCGGAGAAATTGGCAGTGGCCTTCGCAGGAACTTGTCGATGGTTGTGTCCGTCATCCTGGTGACGTTCGTCTCGCTCACTTTCGTGGGCGCCGCCGGGCTGCTCCAGATGCAGATAAACCAGATGAAGGGGTACTGGTACGACAAAGTCCAGGTGGCCATCTTCCTGTGTAACGAAACCTCCACAGCACCTGGCTGCGCGGCCGGTTCGGTCACCCCCGAGCAGAAGAACAACCTGGAAAAGCTCCTGGCTTCCCCGGCCGTGAAGCAGTACATCAACGATTTCCAGTTCGAATCGAAGGAAGAAGCCTACGGCCACTTCAAGGAACAGTTCTCCAACTCGCCCATCGTTGATTCGGTGACGCCGGACCAGTTGCCCGCGTCGTTCCGGCTCAGCATGAAGGACCCGGAAAAATACCAGATCATTAGCGAAACCTTTTCGTCGCAACCCGGCGTGGAGTCAGTGACGGACCAGCGAAAACTGCTGGAGCGGTTGTTCTCCTGGATGAACACTGCTTCCTTGGCCGCGGTGGGTATTGCCGCCGTCATGATTGTCTGCGCGGTGCTGCTCATCGCGACCACTATCCGGCTTTCGGCCTTTAGCCGACGGCGGGAAACCGGCATTATGCGCTTGGTCGGCGCGTCCAAGATGGTTATCCAATTGCCGTTCATTATGGAGGGAGTAATCGCCGCCGTGGCTGGCGCTTTGCTGGCGTCGGTGACGCTCTGGTTGGTTGCCCATTTTTGGCTCGGGGAGACGCTCTCGCGGCAGATACCCGATACCCCTTTTATCTCAGGCGCTCAAGCCCTTATCATTGCTCCGTTGCTCATAGCCCTGGGCGGCGGCTTGGCTGGGATGTCGTCGTTGCTGACCCTCCGGCGATACCTCAAGGTATAGACGTGCACGACAGCAAGCGAATATCCACCAACCAGGGAGCAGGAACGGCCATGGGCACGACCACCCCCGCAGCACGCCGGACACGGCGTGCAGCGCACCGCACCAGGCTGATCGGCGGTGCGCTGGTCCTTGTACTCGCCGCCGTTTTGGGGCCTGCGCCCGCGGTGCACGCCGACGAGCTCGACGATAAACGGGCGGCCCTCGAAGCAGAAGCGGCCCGCGTCCAGCAATCCCTGGAGTTCGTGGATGCAAGGATTGCCAAGGCCGCAGGGGACCTGGTCATCTACCAAGGAATGCTGCCGGGCGCACAGCAGGCCCTACTTGAAGCCCAGGGTCGAGTAGCCAGCGCTGTCAAGGAAGTTGAGGCACTGGCGGCCCGCGTGGATCTCGCCCAGCAGAACAAGGCCAAGATCACCCAGCAACTCGAGGCCGACAAGCAGAAGATCGCAGATACCAAGAAACTAATCGGGCAGATTGCCACCCAGGCGTACAAATCCGGGGGCGTTCCTTCGAACCTGACTTTGCTGCTGGGAATCAACGGCAGCGGCAGCCTGACTGAAAGCATGGACCTGGCTGACCAGGCACTGCGCACCCAGAACGCAGCCATGGAAAAGCTGACGCAGCAGAATGCCAGCAACGTCAATTCCCAGGCGAGGTTGGCCGCCGTCGAAGCTGAGATCAAGGACCTCAAGGCCAAAGCGGACGCGGCCCTCGCACGGGAAAAGGCTGCCAGGGACGAAGCGCAGAAGAAGAAGGAAGAAGTCGACAAGCTCATTGCCGACACTACGCGGCTCAACAGCGAGCTCCAGGCGGCTAAGCCAGGCATCCAGACCCAGCTCAACAAGGTCAAGTCCATGCAGGACGAAGTGGCCGCTCAGATCGTTGAACGCGACCGCAAGCTGCGTGAAGCATGGGAAGCAGAGCAGCGGCGCTTGGCTGAACTGGCGGGACAGCAGAACTTCGTACCCCAGATCGGGTCGCCGTCGGCCTTTGGCCTCCGCCACCCGTTCTCCAGTGACATTCCCATCACATCCGGATTTGGTTGGCGTGCGACGCCGCCTGGAACCATCGATTTCTACGGCACCGGCGGATACATGCACACCGGCATCGACTTCGGGGCAGCCTGTGGCACACCGGTGTACGCAGCGGCGTCGGGTACAGTCACCGTGGCTGGGTGGACCAACCTGGGCGGTGGTAACACGGTGATGATCTCCCACGGCGTGGTCCAGGGCAACTCGCTGACCACGGTCTACTACCACAACAGCAGTGTTGTCGTCTCGGCTGGACAACGCGTCAGCCAAGGACAGTTGATTGCCTACTCGGGGTCCACCGGCAACTCCACCGGCTGCCACTCGCACTTTGAAACTTGGCTGAACGGAGCAGCCGTCGACCCCATGACGCTCCTCTAGACCGCTGCGGCCTCGGTGTCCAACAGATACGGGGAACCCTGCGGAAAAGCGTAGAATAGTGGGAATCTTCAACTAACAAGGAGTTCTACCGTGCCCAGAGAAAGTGGCCGAAAGGTAGTGGCCACCAACCGCAAGGCCCGGCACGACTACCACGTCCTGGATACCTATGAAGCTGGCATCGCCCTCATGGGAACCGAGGTCAAGTCCCTTCGCGAGGGACATGCGTCCATGGTGGACGGATTCTGCACCTTCTACAACGACGAGCTGTGGATGGAGGGCATCCACATCCCCGAGTACAACCAGGGGAGCTGGACCAACCATGCTGCTCGCCGCCGTCGTAAGCTCCTGCTACACCGTGAGGAACTGGACAAGATCTCCGGAAAAATCCGCGAGTCGGGTTTCACCGTGGTGCCGTTGCAGCTCTACTTTCTCGACGGCAGGGCCAAAGTGGAGATCGCCCTCGCACGAGGCAAGAAGGACTACGACAAGCGGCAGACACTGCGCGAGCAGCAGGACAAGCGCGAAGCGCTGCGGGAGTTGCGCGAACGTAACCGTCGCTAGGCAGGTCTCGGCACGGGGGAGCCGGGGGCGGCTTGGGCATTGCCCTAAGTGGAATGAACCTGGACCGGGATGCGTTACAATGGATAGTCCGGCAGAGGTAGAAGCGAGACTTCGCGGCTGCCGGGTTGGCAACAAAATACGGGGATGATCGGTTTCGACGATGTTAGTCGCGACAGGTGAAGCGGGCCGAGGATGCAGAATTATCTCGCTAACGCTTTCTGCAAACCAATAAGTGCCGAATCTAAGCGCACTGACTTCGAACTCGCTGCCTAAGCAGTAGTTCAGTCCGTCAGCCCGGGGTCGCTATCGCTCCGGATCCTGGCGTCGACTAGATAGCCACTGCTGTTTGTCTTTGTCATCGGGGCAAACGGGACACTTAGATGACTGGGCCCGGATCAGCCACTTGTTTGCTTGATGGCTGGGGCCGAGAAAATCCGACGCAAACTGCGCCCGGAGAAGCCCTGACAACACGACATCGGACGGGGGTTCAATTCCCCCCATCTCCACTTTGTGTGATGAGTCGAGACATCCTTTACGGATGAGTCGGGTCATCGTTGACACCCTCGGTCTTCGGACCGGGGGTGTTTTTTCGGTTGGTAGGCCTTGGTGGGGTTGATGGCGAATTCGGCGATTTGTCGGCACCCTGCGTCGGGCGCAGGGCCGGTGCGCCCGTTCACTGTCGGCGTAGCCGCGGGAGGATTGGGTGGGGCTGCCCGGGCGTTGTACTAGGCAGGATTTCGCCAGTATGGATGCTTCAGTTGGCGAAGCCAGCAACCGGGCCAAACGGCCGCACCGTTTTCAGGAGGTGTACGGTGACAACGGTTCCCGAGGGCATAGTGCCCGCCAGCGGGGCAGATGACCCCTTGGATTCCTACTCCCAAACCGTCATTCGCGTTGCGGAAACGGTGACCCCCCACGTCGCGGCGCTCGAAATGACCGGACAACGCCGCAATGGCCAGCCGAGGGTGGGCAGCGGTTCGGCGGTGGTCTTCACTGAAGACGGATACATGCTGACCAACGCCCACGTCGTAGCCGGTATCCGTTCAGGTAGGGCGATGTTCGCAGATGGTACCCACACCGACGTCGAACTCGTTGGCGCCGATCCGCTGTCGGACCTGGCGATCGTTCGGGGGAGCAGGCTGACCCCCACCCCGGTTGCCCTTGGTAACGCCGAAACACTGAGGGTGGGCCAATTGGTCATCGCAGTGGGCAACCCGCTGGGTCTGTCTGGCTCCGTCACTGCTGGTGTGGTCAGCGGGCTTGGCCGGTCTATTCCGGTGTGGTCCGGACGTCATCGGCGGGTCATCGAGGACGTCATCCAGACAGATGCCTCGTTGAATCCGGGCAACTCGGGCGGCGCACTGGCCGACACCAGCGGAAGGATCGTGGGAATCAACACCGCCGTGGCAGGACTCGGCTTGGGCCTGGCCGTCCCGATCAATCCCACTACAATGCGCATAGTTTCCTCGCTGCTTTCGGAAGGTCGCGTACGCCGGGCGTATCTTGGCCTCGTCTCCACTCCCACGCCGCTGGATGCCAGCGCTGTGGTCCGCACCGGCCAGAAGGAGTCGCTGAGGGTGGTTGAAGTGATGCAGGATTCGCCGGCCGAACGGGCAGGCCTCCGGGAAGGCGACCTGGTGCTCAGTGCCCATACCCGCCAGGTGTCCAGCGCAGAGAGCCTGCAGAAACTGTTGTTTGCTGACGCTATCGGCGAGCCCTTCCCACTCACCGTCCTGCGCGACGGAAAGGTCCTGGATATCGTGGCCATCCCAGAGGAAATGCTCGAAAATACCTAAAACATGGCCGGTGCCGGGGACGTTCCCCGGCACCGGTCATTGCGCCAATGTCAGCGTTTCTTGATGTGCGCCACAGGATCGATAGCCGAGGCCGCCGTGCCCTTGGCTTTCTTTTCTGCCCGCTTCTCCTTAATCGTTTTGACGCTCTTCTTCGCAGCCTGCTGGTGAGGCGTTTTGTCAGGCATCGCTTGCTCCCTTGCCAGGGACCGGAGTGGCCCCTCTTTGTAAATTACGCTCAATCGCCGCTGAAGTTAACGGGACGGCAGGCGTAGGCTGTGGGGATGAGCGACGCAACTGTCATCGCGCCCAGTACGCCGTTGCAAAAAAGGGTCCTCCTAGTTGCAATCGTCGCCTCATTCATTGCGTTTCTGGACGGGTTCGTCATCAACTTGGCATTGCCCGCCATCAGCCGCGAGATCGGCGGAGGCCTCGTGATCCAGCAGTGGGTGGTGGACGGCTACCTGCTCACGCTGGGTGCACTCATCCTCCTGGCTGGCTCCCTGTCCGACTTGTTCGGACGCGCCCGGGTGATGGAGTGGGGACTTGCCGGCTTTGCAGTGACGTCCGTCATCTGTGGGGCTGCGTGGAGCGGCGAGGTGCTGGTGGTTGCCAGGATCCTGCAAGGAATAGCCGGCGCCTTGGTGGTCCCAAGCTCCCTGGCACTCATTGTCAACCATTTCGAAGGCTCCGCCCAGTCACGCGCCATTGGACAGTGGTCGGGGTGGACCAGTGGCGCGGCAATCGTCGCGCCGCTCATCGGGGGAGTCTCCGTTGACTTCCTTTCCTGGCGCTTCTTTTTCTTTGTGAATGTTGTGCCCATCGCACTCATCTGGCCAGCACTCGTGCACCTGAGGAAAGCGGATACGGACCGCGATCCTTCACGGCGCGTGGATTACGCCGGAGCGGTACTGGCAATGCTGGGGCTGGGCGGAACGGTCTACGGCCTCATCGAACAGGGGAGGCTGGGCTGGCAAAGCCCCCAAGTGTTGCTTCCGTTAGCGATAGGCGTTGTGGCGTTGGCAGCATTTATCGTCTATGAATACCGCGCTCGGGAACCCATGCTGCCGATGGAATTGTTTGCCATCCGCAACTTCGGTTGGGGAAACATCGCCACCTTCGCGATCTACGCGGCCTTCTCCTTCGGTTTCTTCATTTTGGGCATCTACCTGCAGCAAGTGGGCGGGATGAAGGCCACTATCGCTGGAATCGCCCTGCTTCCCGCGACCCTGATTCTGATGTTTGCGTCAAGTTTTATAGGTGATTTGGCTGGTAAATACGGTCCGCGTTGGTTCATGACAGGCGGCCCGGCTCTTTGTGGAGTGGGTTTCCTCCTGCTGCTGAGCGTCCAGTCTCCCATCAACTATTGGATGCAGGTGTTCCCGAGCCAGGTAGTCTTCGGCATCGGCCTCGCCATTACCGTGGCTCCGCTGACCTCTGCGATCCTTGGCGCAGTGCCGCCCGAAAAGGCGGGTATTGGATCCGCCATCAATAACGCAGTGGCGCGCATAGCTGGCTTGGTGTGTATCGCTTTCGCCGGCATCATCGTAGGACCGGTTCTTACTACGCAAGGCCTATATCAGGCAGCCGTTGTCACAGCCGTACTCCTGTTTGTCGGGGCGGCGGCGTCCGCCGTCGGGATCCGGAATCCAGTGCCGGAAACGGGAACGACGACGGCGGGCGGGGCCGGCGCCGTCAGCTCCCAGCCGTGAACCAAGCCCCGGTTATGGCCATTCCGGCGGCCGCGCTGGCGGCGCCAAGCGCGAGGTTTACTGCGATGTTGACCGCCGCGGCGCGGTAACGGTTCTCGGTGATGAGCCGGATGGTAGCCGTGGTCCATGAACTGAACGTCGTCAGGCCACCGGCCAAGCCTGCTGCCATTGCGGTATGCCAATCTGGTGATATTCCCGCGCCACTACCAAATGCCCCCGCGAGGCCGATGACGAAACAGCCCACAACGTTGACGATCAGCGTAGCCCAGGGCCAGTGCCGCGCGGGGACGTTGAAGCGCGCAAACCACGTGTCGATTCCGAACCTCAACAGTGCACCCGCGGTGCCGAAGAAACCCACCAGCAGGGCGGTCATCACCGGCGGGCCCCTACGGATTCATCGTCCGCAGCTACAGGCTTCTGGAGGTCGGCAATGGATTTGCCAGTTCGCCAGCCCACTCCTGCAGCCAACAATCCCGCGATGACGGAAACAGCAAGGTAGGCGAGCGCGATAATCAGCTGACCTTGGACTGCCAGATGCTCGAGGGCGAAAACGACGGCGGAGAACGTGGTGAACGAGCCGAGGATCCCGGGGCCGATGCCTGCGCGCAACCAAAATGCCGTTCGGGTCCGGGCCAGCCAAAGCGTCGTGAGCAACCCTAGTACGAAGCTTCCAGACAGGTTGATTGCCAACGTGGTCCATGGGAAGCCGGCGGGATCCTCGGGAAACAGAAGCCCGAGCACGTAGCGCAGCTCGGTACCGGAGAACCCTCCCACGGCGACCGCTGTCCAGGTCCGCCATCCGTGATCCGGTATTGCCGCAGCCATCAGGAGTCCGCCAGGAGGCAGCCTTCGTGGGTGGCGTCGCTCACCACCCAGAGTGCTGTGGCCACTTCTTCTGCCAAGTCCACATTGCGGGAGTTTCCTGCCTCGCCCAGCCGGACTACCAATGCACCCCCGAAGGGCTTTCTGCCCACGACCTCGACGGGGAGATCGAGTGTGATTCCTTCGGCGGCAAGGTAGCGCAACAGTTCGGGGTTCTCGTCGCTGATCCGCGTGATGCGGCCGGTGTGTCCGGGGTCCAGGTCAGCAATCCGGTGGGCCGTGGGACGCTGGACGTGGCCGTTAGCCGCGGGGATCGGATCGCCATGGGGATCCCTGTCCGGATGCCCGAGCTTTGCGGCCAGTCTTTCGATGAATGTGTCCGAAACGGCGTGTTCCAGCATTTCCGCTTCGTCATGGACCTCGTCCCAGCGATATCCCATCTCCCTGACCAGGAATGTCTCGATCAAACGATGCCGGCGGACCATGGCCAGGGCAAGCTGGATGCCGTCCTGGGTCAGTGTGACAGCGCCGTAGGGCCTATGGTCAACGAGGCCCTGGTCCTTAAGCTTTCGCACCATCTCGGAAACGGACGAATTAGCGACTCCGAGCCGGGTGGCCAGCTGCGAGGAGGTGATGGGCTTGTCCTGCCACTCCGTGAACGAGTAGATGACCTTGACATAGTCCTCGATGGAGGAGGAGGGGGTAAAGGTCTTCACCAGCCAAGCCTACCGGACCGTCCCGTCGCGGCCGGAACTGCCCGGCCAGGACCGTTTTGCTGGTGGGGACTCAGGCAACCTTGATGGCCTTCCAAGTCTGGGTTACATAGGGCAGCTGCACAATCGAGCCGGGGGCGTGGCCCAGGTGTTCGTGCAAATACCAGTCCAAGTTGGCCACTACCTTGTCACGCGTGAGATCGTGCGCCCGAAGGTAGTAGCTGCGGGATTTGGCAAGTTCGATCACGTCCAGGGTGGTCAGCGGGTCGTCCCAATGGGTCAGGTGCCGCTCCAGTCCGGTGAATTCAGGGCCGACGACTGGGCGGAATCCTGGCTTGTGAACGTCTCCCGCGTGCATGATGCGCGACAAGCGGTGCACCCAGGCAACAGAGGTATCCAGCTGGTTCCAGATGAGGGCCAGGGTGCCGCCCGGCACGAGTATCCGTGCAGCTTCGGTGCTCGATGCCAGCGGATCGCACCAGTGCCACGCCTGGGCGACCGTGACGACGTCGAACGCCTTTTCCGGGAGACCCGTCGCCTCTGCGGTGCCCTCCAAGGCGACCACTTCGGGCAGCGTGGCGCGCAGCTGGGTCAGCATGTCAGCGGACGGGTCGATGGCACTGACAGAGAGCCCGCGGGACACCAGCAGGCGGGTGAACTTGCCGGTACCGGCACCCACGTCTGCGGCGGTGCGTGCTCCGGCCGGAAGCAGCCAGGCGACGGAATCCTCCGGATACCCGGGACGGACGCGGTCATAGTGCTCCCCGCCGTCCTGGAAGCTGAGCCCCAGTTCCTCGCGGCGTCGGGCATGGAGTTTGGGTCCGCCGATCCTGGCTGCGGAATGCCGTGACACTGCTAGGCTCCTTTGTGCTGCGTGAGGGCTTCCCTACAGCCTATCCGTGCATGAAGCCTCAGCTGTGAGCTAGTCCGTTGTGCAGGGCGCTGCGCCGGCGGTGCCGGGCGTGTTCGGCGCCCACTCCGGGTAGCTGCGGTGATCGTTGGCGGGAACCCAACGGCCCGCGTCCACAACGTAGTCCCATCCGAGGCCGTCCCGCTGGAGTGCCTCGATACCCGCCACAAGCCGTTGGGCGTCCTCGAGCCGTGAGCCAACGCCGAAACTCGCTCGAAGGGAGCCAGCCGGCAAACCCAGGCGCTTGAGCAACGGGTGGGCACAGAAGCGTCCGTCCCGCAGGCCGATTCCGTGCTCGGCGGCAAGGTAGGCCGCTACGAGGCCCGCATCGTAACCTTCAAGCGAGAAGTTCACCACGCCAATGGTGTCCTTGTCCTGGTCCGTGTCACTGAAGATCTGGTGTATCGTGACGCCGTCGATCGCCTGGAGCCCTTGCACCAAGTGTGAGCGAATGGCGGCCTCGTGGGCGTGCCAGGCATCCTGGTCAAGCCCGGCGAGCACCTGAGTTGCCCGGGCAAGCGTAGCCGCGCCAAGCACGTTGGGGGAGCCGCCTTCGTGTCGGGCCGGTCCGGTGGCCCAGCTGACGCTGTCAAGACGGGCTTCGCGCACAGCGCCGCCTCCCGCGAGGTGAGGCCGTCCGGCGTCGAGCCAGTCCTGCCTTCCGACCAGCACACCGGCACCAAACGGTGCGTACAGCTTGTGCCCGGAGAACGCCACGTAGTCTATGCCGGATTCGGCCACGTTGATGCGACGGTGCGGAGCCAACTGTGCTGCATCCACCAGGATCCGTGCGCCGAACTCGTGCGCCAGCGATGCCAGCTCGGCAATAGGCAGAACTTCGCCCGTGACGTTGGAGGCCCCGGTGACGGCTAGGAGTGATACACCGCCCTGGGAAAGCGCCGTGCGCACATTGGCGACGGTTTCGGCGAGCGTGGATGCAGCCACGATGCTGCGGTGCGGCAGACCCTGCCACGGCAGGAGGTTGGCGTGGTGCTCGATATCGAGGTATAGGACCTCGCCCACCGGGACACCGTCGATGGAGGGCAGGCAACCGGCCAACAGGTTGAGGGCGTCCGTAGTATTGCGGGTGAAAATCACCGCGTCATCAGGGCGCCCGCCTACGAAGTCACGGACGATGTCCCTGGCGTTTTCATACACCGAGGTGCTGATCTGCGACGCGTACCCGGCCCCGCGGTGAACGCTCGCATAAAACGGCAGGATCTCGTTCAAGTAAGCAGACACGATCGTCAGGGCCGGTGCCGAAGCGCCATAGTCAAGGTTCGCGTAGCGGACGTGGCCGCCCTGAATCAGGGGTGCCTGCAGTTCAGCGCCTGTGACCGCTGCCAGCGGGCGGTTCCCCGGGCGGGTAAGTCCAGCGACATGTGCATCGGAAACGGTGGGATTGACGGTGGCAGTGCTCATGGGACCTCGCTTCAGTAGGACCCCGCATGCAGGGATCCGCGCTTGCCGTATCCGCTCCGGACCGGCCTGGTCGTCACCCGGGGCACCCCACCGCGAATGGAGGGTTGCCGGCCAGCAAACCGGGGTTTAGCGCTGGCACTCGTGACCTCTTTCGAGACTAGGCCATCGCCGCGGACGCTTTCAAAGCCGCCGGGATTGTTAAGCCTTGTGTTACGTGAGGATGGAAATTGTGGCTTCTGTCGAATAATGCGCCGGTGGAGGCCCGTCAGAGGGGAGTCCGCCGGCGCATTGTTCTGTCGATTGGCTTACTGCAGGAGATCGTCCAAATTCGGGTTGAGCTGTTTGAGGACCTCGGAGTGCAGGATGGAGTTTGTGGCCAGGGCATTGCCCCCAAAGGGACCGTCTACACCTTCCAGCGACGTGAACCTGCCGCCGGCTTCTGTGACGATAGGCACAAGGGCGGCCATGTCATACAGATTCAGTTCCGGCTCGCAGGCGATGTCGACGGCGCCTTCCGCCACCAGGCAGTATGACCAGAAGTCTCCGTAGGCGCGGGTCCGCCAAACTGACTCGGTCAGGCCCAGGAACTCATCCAGGTTGCCGCGCTCCTTCCATCCGCTGAGGCTCGAGTAGGAAAGGGAGGCGTCAGAGAGTTTGGAGACATCGGATACGCGGAGCCGGCTGGCCGACGCGAGGGAGCGCCCGGTGTAGGCACCGGCATTCTTAGCTGCCCACCATCGTTTGCCAAGGGCGGGAGCGCTGACCACGCCGACCACCGGCTCACCCTCATCGACGAGGGCGATCAGGGTGGCCCACACGGGAACCCCGCGGACAAAGTTCTTGGTTCCGTCGATAGGATCGATGATCCACCGGCGCGAGCCGTGTCCGGTGCTGCCAAATTCCTCGCCCAGGACCGCATCCCTTGGGCGCGAACGCGACAATTGGCCTCGGATTGCTTCCTCCGCGGCCTTGTCCGCATCCGTGACCGGCGTCAAGTCTGGCTTGGTTTCAACCCGGAGGTCCAGGGCCTTGAACCGGTCCATGGTTTGGGCGTCCACGGAATCGGCCAGGACATGGGCGAGGCGCAGGTCGTCGTTATAGTTCGCGGGGTCTTGGGTCATGCCTCCAAGCTATCGCGAAAAGGGCGCGTCATGGCGGAGGCGGCGGCCTCGAAGAATGGTGCTCCAGCGACTAGGTGACGTTGCCGAGTTCCTTGGCCTCTTTGGCTTCCTGGCGCGGGTCGGCGCCCAGCAACCGGCGGAGTGATGCCAATCGGGCGGGTCCGGCTTCTCCTGCGTGGCCCTCGGTGACCCATGGGTCCAGACCGCAACCCACTGCATTGGCGTCGTGCTTGCACCCTTTGTCGCAATCTTCCGTACCTGGCTCCAGGTCCGGGAAGGCGTGCAGGATCCGGTCCGGGTCGACGTGCGCCAGACCAAAGGACCGGATGCCAGGGGTGTCGATGATCCAGCTTCCGGCGGGAGCGTTGTCGAGTTTGAGCGCCAGGGCCGACGACGAAGTGTGCCGGCCGCGGCCGGTCACCGCGTTGACTCCTCCAGTCGCCCGTTCGGCGCCGGTGAGGGCGTTGACCATAGTGGACTTTCCGACCCCCGAATGTCCCAGGAGGACCGTCACCTTCCCATCGAGGAAACCTCGGAGGCGCCCGACGGCGTCGCTGTCCAACCGTGCGGACAGCCCGCCGTCGGACCGTGCATCAACGCCGGACGCAGCGGCGTCCGCGGTGCGGCTGATGACCACGGGCAGTTCCAGGCTGGTGTAGTTGGACAGCAATTCGCTCGGGTCCTTGACGTCTGCCTTGGTCACAAGCAGGACCGGTTCGATGCCGGCGTCGTAGGCTGCCACCAGCGCTCGGTCGATAAATCCGGTCCGTGGCTCCGGGTTTGCCGCTGCCACAACTACCACCAATTGGTCCGCATTGGCGACCACGACGCGTTCGATCGGATCAGTGTCATCCGCGCTGCGCCGCAGCAGCGTCTTGCGTTCCTCTACCCGGACCAGGCGGGCCAGGGAGTCAGGAGCGCCGGAGACATCCCCAACCAAGGCCACAAAATCGCCGGGGACAACGGGGGAGCGGCGCAATTCCCTCGCCCGCGCGGCGATGACAATTCGCTCATTCTCGGTAGCTTCATCGACGACGGCGGTGTAGCGTCCCCGGTCTACGGTAACGATGCGTCCAATCACCGCGTCGTCGTGGCTGGGACGGTCCTTGGTCCTTGGACGGGTCCCCTTCTTGTTGGGGCGGATCCTGACATCCGACTCGTCCCAGGAACGCGTGCTCCGTGCCATCAGTTGTTGGTGTCTCCGGCCTCGCTGGACCGCTGTTCCAGCATCGCTGCCCAGATCTGCGGGAATTCAGGCATGGTTTTCGAGGTGGTAGCGATGTCCTCCACCTGCACGCCTTCCACCGCCAAGCCGAGGATCGCTCCTGCGGTTGCCATGCGGTGGTCTGCGTAGCTGTGCACGACTCCGCCATGCAGGGGTGCCGGGCGGATGATGAGTCCGTCCGAGGTTTCCTCCGCGTCACCACCGAGGCCGTTGATCTCTGCCACCAAGGCAGCCAGCCTGTCCGTTTCGTGGCCGCGCAGATGGGCGATGCCCGTTAGTCGAGAGGGTCCGCTGGCCAACGCACACAATGCCGCCACCGTCGGAGCGAGTTCGCTGGTGTCGGCGAGTTCTGCCCCCATGATTTCCTGGCCACCTGTCACGGTGAGTACGCCGCCGTCGAGCGTGACCGTGGCGCCCATCGTGGCAAGGATGCTGCGCCACGAATCCCCCACCTGGGTGGTGCCGCTGGGCCAGTTGGGAATCCGGACCGTGCCACCGGTGGCCAGGGCCGCCGCGAGAAAGGGTCCGGCGTTTGATAGATCCTGCTCGATCCGTTGATCGAACGCGCGGATAGGGCCCGGCGCCACTACCCAATGGTTGGGCACCGAATCGTCCACCGAAACGCCTACACCTCGGAGCACGGCAACTGTCATGGCGATGTGATCGAGGCTTGGCACAGGCTTGCCGACATGCTCCAAGTGCAGGCCCTCGGTGAAACGGGCACCGACCAGCAAAAGAGCGGAGACGAACTGGGACGAGGCGCTGGCGTCGATGATCAGGTGGCCACCCCGGACAGCACCGTTGCCGCGGACAGCGAAAGGCAATGACGACGCCGTGCCGCCTTTGGGCGACCGGACGTCCACGCCGAGGGCGCTGATTGCCTCGATGATGGTGCCCATAGGGCGCTTGCGGGCGTGGGGGTCGCCGTCGAAGACTGCTGTGCCGTTTCGCAGGGCCGCGATCGGGGGTACAAATCGCATGACGGTGCCAGCGAGCCCGCAATCGATAGCGGTGTCAGACTCCGCGGCAGACGCGTCGAGGGGCGTTACCAGCAGATCGGGGCCGTAGTCGCCGTCGCCCGAAACCTCTGTGATGGTTGCCCCAAGCTGGCGCAGTGCCTGGATCATCAGCGCCGAATCCCTGGAATGCAGTGGCGCCCGAAGGCGTGAGGGCCCGTCGGCGAGGGCTGCGAGAACCAGGAAGCGGTTGGTCAGCGACTTGGATCCGGGCACCGTTACCGTAGCGTCGACAGGGCGTCGGGCGAAGGGCGCGGGCCACAAAGGAAGCTCAGGAGAGCCGCCGGGTCCTGCCTGTGCGTGCGAAGGTGCGGGGATGGATCCTGTCATGCTTCCTTATGCTCCAACTGCGGTATCAACGGCCTTGCGGACCGCCTTGTCTGCTCTCTTCAACTGCATCCCCGTGGCTTTCCTGGCGTCCATCGCCAGGTGCTCGGCCCGCCATGCGAGGCTGGGCTTTCCCGCGGTATCGACGGCGGCCAGCAGGACGCCGCCGGTCAGCGTGACGTTCTTCAGCAGGTGCGAGCGGCGCTTTTCACGGCCTTCCTTGGTGCTGATGTCGGCCGAACGCCACTCGACGAAGGTGTTCAGCGCCGACGTCAGCGTCAGGACAGTCGCGGCCAATCGTGAAAACTTGCCGAACGCGAGGCTGGCCCCTGCGCCGATCTGCGCCGCTCCGATGATCCGGGCAACAAGTTTGTCGTCAGCAGGGAAAGGGAGGGACGATGTGGCCCGCCGGAGCAGCGGCGACAATTGAGTCGCCGTGTCGTCGACATTCTTGAGCTTATCCAGGCCAGCCACAACAAAGCTGGAGGCGAGCATTGGACGGGCGAGAAAACGGACGACGGACATGTCTTTCCTCCTGAATGGCTAGCCACAAAGTTCCGGGGGTGCAGTCGGATCTAGTCTTGCATCTTTGCGGAATATTTGCCCGTCGAGTGCCGTTGTGATCTAGGTCGGGTGGTGCGCATGTGCCCACTCCAAGTGAATCTTGTGTGCCAGCCCTGAACGTGGAGAACGAGCGGAGAATTGATTGTGGCTTTGGTGAAAGACGGCGCGGAGCTGCTGGATGCTCCCAGCGCCGATCCTCCGGCTGCCCGGACCGTGACAGTAGACTTGAACGCAATGAGCAGCATTGATCCGGCCATTGCGGCCATGTACGAGGCAGCCGGCGACGAGGACTCCCACGACCGGGAGGACCTGGCCGCGGCAGAGTCGGTGTCGGGCACTGGGACAGAGGAAACGGCCTCAGTGGACCTATCCACTGAGACGACGGAACAGCGCCGTCAACGCTTCGAGCGTGATGCGATGCAATACGTCGACCAGCTCTATTCGGCTGCGATGCGGATGGCCAGGAACCCGTCGGATGCCGAAGACCTGGTCCAGGAGGCCTACACCAAGGCTTTCTCCGCCTTCCACCAGTACAAGCCGGGTACCAACCTGAAGGCGTGGCTCTACCGGATCCTAACCAATACCTACATCAACCTGTACCGGAAGCGGCAGCGGGAGCCCCTGCAGTCCAACTCGGACACCATCGAAGACTGGCAGCTGGCGCGAGCCGAGTCCCACACCTCCAGCGGACTGCGGTCCGCCGAGGCGGAGGCCCTCGACCACCTGCCGGATTCAGATGTGAAGCGGGCATTGCAGGACATTCCGGAAGAGTTCAGGCTGGCGGTTTACTTCGCCGACGTCGAGGGCTTCGCGTACAAGGAAATCTCGGACATTATGAATACGCCGATTGGGACGGTCATGTCCCGGCTGCACCGCGGCAGAAGAATGCTGCGCGACCTGCTCGCGGACTACGCCGCTGAGCGAGGATTCGGTGCATCCAGGACGGAACAGCCCGTTGGCAGCAACAACCAGGAGAACAGGAAATGAGCAACTGCCAGGGACTGGGCGATTGCGATGAAACACGGATGCAACGCATCTACGAGTACCTCGATGGCGCCCTGACTATTGAGGATATCGAGGACATTAAGAACCACCTCGCCGACTGCCCAGAGTGCACTGTGGAATACGACCTTGAGTGCCTCATCAGGACAATGGTCAAGCGTTCATGCGTTGAGGCGGCACCGGAGAACCTCAAAACTTCGATTCTTGACAAGATCCACTCGATCAATGCGGTGGAGGCCTGACGGTCACCGTAACCGCAGACGGTGTCATCTCAAAAGCTGGCGAGCTGAGACGTTGAAGGACCCGGAACCTTGTGGTTCCGGGTCCTTCAGCGTCTAGCCGTTGCGCTGGCTTAGGTGTTGGGGCGCTTACCGTGGTTTGCGCCGCCGCGCTTACGGTCACGACGCTTACGTGCACGCTTGCTCATAGCCGGCCTCCTTAATATTCATTACTCGTCAGAGCTGCCCTCCAGTCTCCCACATCCGGGTGGGAACCTGCGAACCGGGGCCGTCCAGGTCAGGCCCCGAGCGAGTTCCTGATGGAAATCCGGGCTTGCTCCAAGACGGTACGGATGGTTTCCAGCGTCACAGGCGTCACGGCGGACTTGGTCGCGTGTACTCGCAGTTCGACGCGTACATCGTCCCGAAACGCCTGGACAAGCATCTCTGCCTCCTTGAGGATCCGCTGCCCCTCAGGGGAGTATCCCGCAGTCCGGGCGCGGAATGCGGCGGTCGAGGCGCTTGCGCGGGCAGCCTCAGCCGTCGCTGCAAGGTCTGCCCGGAGTCCTTTCATGTTGGCGCGGATGTCCGCCCGAAGGTCGTCTGCGAGCCTCCGCACCGACGCAGAGATCGTATCCTCGACATCGGCCAATTCGTTGCGCCGGCTGTCGAGTTCTGCGCGGCCCGCGGTTGTGATGGAATACGTTGTACGCCGCCCCTCACTGCGCGTAGCCACCAACCCCTCTTCTTCCAGCTTTCCAAGGCGTGGGTAGATCGTGCCGGCGCTGGGGGAATAAGTTCCGCCGAAACGGTCGGAAAGGGCCTTGATGATTTCGTAGCCGTGCTTCGGACCTGACTCCAGCAAGGAAAGCAGGTAAAGCCGAAGGGCTCCGTGGGCGAATACTGGTGGCATTAGCGACCTGCCTGATCGGGCACGGGCCGGTCGCCCGAATCGGCAGCTGGCCCAGCATGGACCACCGCAGTTTTCCCCGATACGGAGTTCGTGCGAACCACCATGAGCTTGTCGCCCGAACCCCTCAGCGTCTCAACCCTGCCCCCGGGTTGGGCAAACAGGCGGTCGTCAACCACAATCGTTCCGGCCGCGGATTTCGCCACGATATTGACGCTGACGTCCTGCGGAACCCGGACAGTGATGTCTGCGGACACCGAGTTGGCTGCCAGGTCATGCGGAGAGCCCTGCAGGTCAAAGCTCATGTCGCCGCTCACAGTGTTGGCACGCACGTTGGAGATAGTTCCCGACGCCGTGACTTCTCCGGAGACGCTTTTGGCGGTCAGGACGCCGTTGTGGTTCCGGGCAATGACTTCTCCGCTGACAGTGTTGACGTGAAGTCTCCCGCGTGTTCCGTCTGCCATAACCGACCCTGACACGGTGTTGAGCCTCGTATTGCCGGAAACGCCTGAGACAAGGCCGTCACCACTGACAGTGCCGGCCTCGATTTCAATTCCCGCCGGAACGGCGATACCGACGACCACGGAATTTGGACTGGTGTTGTTGACCGTTTCCATGAGGTTCCGGAACCACCCCTGTGGGCCGTGGAGCTGGTGGCGGATCTCCAAGCGTCCGTTGATCACGTTTACCGCCAGCGGGTCGCCGGAGATTTCCGTGACCTCGATCCGCACAAATGGTTCATCGTGCACCACCACGTCGAAGCGGCCCCTCACGATGCCCAGCTTCAGTGAATTGACGTCATCGACGTCGATGGTCCGCGCGCTTGTGACACTCCAGGATTGCTCTGACATGGCCCCTCCAAAGAGACGATATATCGCGTTTGTGAAATCAAGATATATCGTGTTTGGTGCAAAAGCAATGGCCCATCCGCGGAGGACGGGCCATTGACTATTCTGGTTGGGCGATCCTGAGCCATTGGAACCAACCGCGATGCAGTACCAGCCAGGCCATCAGGCCGTACCCGGCCTGTCCAGGGGTTCCACCATTGGCCGCCAGATCGGTTCGCCACTGCTCATGGTTGAGCAGGGGTGAAAAAGTATCTACGTAATGATGGTTGCGTCGGGTGGTGACGTCCGCAAAGGCGGTGTTTATTTCGGCGAGGCGTCGGTTCCGGGCCGGGTCGAGGGTTGGCGGCGGACCAACAACGAATACTTCGATGCCACTTTGGGACGCGCCGTCCAGGATGTTGGCCAGATTAAGCCGGCTGCGCGCCGTCGAAAGCCCGAACTCGATGTCCCGTCCGGAGAGGCCGATGACCAAGCGGTTCTCGTGGGAGCTGCTGAAGCGCCTCCCGGCTTCCTCCTGCCATCGGGTCGCCAGGCCCTCGGTGCCTTCCTCGGGGCAGGGAAGCGAGTAGCTTTCCAGGGAAATCCCATCCTGGGGTGTCCGGGCAAGCACCCGTCCCAACCAGCCCAGCGCCCGCGGATCACCCAGTCCGGCCAAGAGTTCGTCTCCAACAGCTGCGATGCGCAGCTTCCTGTCTTCCACAAGGACCTCGTAACTTCGGTGTTGATCTCGCAGCGGCCAGCACGCCTGTGGCGGCGGCAACACTGACTCCATTAAACAGAATCGCCCGGGCGGAGGCGTGCATGACGCCTCCGCCCGGGCATTCCGGGACTGCTAGCGGGCGAAGGCCTGCTTGATCAGGATTTCCTGCTCGACCGCATGGCGCTTCATGGAGCCGGCGGCAGTGGAAGCCGACGCCGGGCGTGACACCAGGCGGATCTGGCGATCGAGCTTCGGCGCCAGGTTGAGGCCAACGAATGGCCACGGACCCTGGTTTGCAGGCTCGTCCTGGGCCCAGATGACATCAGCATTCGGGTACTTGGCCAGTTCCGCTTCGATCTCGGCCTGGGGCAACGGGTAAAGCTGCTCGACGCGGACGATTGCGGTGGACTTGTCTCCGGCCTTCTGGCGTGCGGACAGGAGGTCGTAGTACAGACGGCCGGAAACCAGCAGGACGCGGTCCACGCTCTCCGACGGGAGGCTTTCATGTTCGCCGATGACAGGCCTGAAGCCTCCCGACGTGAAGTCCTCGACGGCGGATGCCGCAGCCTTGAGGCGCAGCAGTTGCTTCGGCGTGAAGATGATCAGCGGCTTGCGCGGGCGGCTGTAGGCCTGGCGTCGCAGCAGGTGGAAGTGCGAAGCAGCCGTGGTGGGGTTGGCCACCACCATGTTGTCCTCGGCACACATCTGGAGGAAACGCTCAATGCGGGCGGAGGAGTGGTCCGGACCCTGGCCTTCATAGCCGTGCGGCAGCATAAGCACCAGCGAGGAGCGCTGGCCCCACTTTTGCTCGGCAGAGGAGATGAACTCGTCGATGATGGTCTGGGCACCGTTGACGAAGTCGCCGAACTGCGCCTCCCACAGCACCAGCGCATCCGGGCGCTCCACCGAGTAACCGTATTCGAAGCCCATAGCCGCGTACTCGGACAGCAGGGAGTCGTAGATCCAGAGCTTTGCCTGGTCCGGGGAGAGGTTCCCCAGCGGCATCCACTCATGTCCGTTGGCGCGGTCGTGGAAAACGGCATGTCGCTGGACGAAAGTGCCGCGGCGGGAATCCTGGCCAGCCAGGCGGACAGGCACACCTTCCATGATGAGCGAGCCAAATGCTGCAATTTCACCGAAGCCCCAGTCGATGCCGCCTTCGCGGGACATCTGCTCGCGCTTCTCGAGGAGTTGCTTGAGCTTGGAGTGGACCGCGAAGCCCTCAGGGATATCCAGGTGTGCCTTGCCGATCCGGGTCAAAGTGTCCACGGAAATCGCCGTAGTAGCCGGGGCATTGGTGCCGAAGTCGGATTGCTGGGCGATGGGACGCTCGATGCCGGACACGGCAGCGGAGTCCGCGGTCACGATCGGAATCGGGGAAGTCTGGGCAGCGTGTGTTTCCGCGAAGACGCGCTCCAGGCGTTCCTGGTAGTCGCGGAGCAGTTGCTCAGCTTCGTCTTCCGTGATGTCACCGCGACCGATCAGCGACTCTGTGTACAGCTTGCGCACGGAGCGCTTCGCCTCAATGAGGTTGTACATCAGCGGCTGGGTCATCGACGGGTCGTCGCCCTCGTTGTGGCCACGGCGGCGGTAGCACACCATGTCGATCACAACGTCCTTGTGGAACTTCTGGCGGAACTCGAACGCAAGCTGGCCCACGCGGACGACGGCTTCAGGGTCGTCACCGTTTACGTGGAACACCGGTGCCTGGATCATCTTGGCCACGTCCGTGGAGTACGTCGAAGACCGTGACGACGACGGTGCGGTGGTGAAACCTACCTGGTTGTTCACGATGACGTGGACGGTACCGCCGGTGCGGTAGCCGCGCAGCTGGGACAGGTTAAGGGTTTCCGCTACAACACCCTGGCCGGCGAAGGCGGCGTCACCGTGGATCATGATCGGCAGGACGGGGAACGATTCGCCCTGGTCCAGCCTGTCCTGCTTGGCACGGACGATGCCTTCGAGGACCGAGTCCACTGCCTCGAGGTGGGAAGGGTTCGCTGCGAGGTAGACCTTGGTCTCCTTGCCGCTGTCCGAGGTGAATGTGCCTTCGGTACCCAAGTGGTATTTGACGTCGCCGGAGCCCTGGACCGAGCGCGGATCCTGCGTGCCCTCGAACTCGCGGAAGACCTGGGCATAGGTCTTGCCGGCGATGTTGGTGAGAACGTTCAGGCGGCCGCGGTGGGCCATGCCGATGGCGACTTCGTCCAGTTCCTGGTCCGCCGCGTCCGAGATAATGGCGTCAAGCAACGGGATGAGGGACTCGCCGCCCTCCAGCGAGAAGCGCTTCTGCCCTACGAACTTGGTCTGCAGGAAGGTCTCGAAGGCTTCTGCGGCGTTGAGCTTGGAAACGATTCGGAGCTGTTCGTCGCGGCTGGGCTTGGAGTAGGGGTGCTCCAGCTGGTCCTGGAACCACTTGCGCTCGGCCGGTTCCTGGATGTGCATGTATTCGATGCCGGTGGTGCGGCAGTAGGCGTCGCGGAGAACGCCCAGGATGTCACGGAACTTCAGCTGCGACTTGCCGCCGAAACCACCGGTGGGCCATTCGCGGTCCAGGTCCCACAGGGTGAGGCCGTAGGTGAGGACGTCCAGGTCCGGGTGCTTCCGCTGGACGTACTCCAGCGGATTCGTGTCCGCCATAAGGTGGCCACGCACGCGGTAGGAGTGGATGAGCTGCTGGATACGGGCGACTTTGTTGATCTGGTCCGACGGATCCACCTGGATGTCCGGGCTCCAACGCACCGGCTCGTAGGGGATGCGGAGTGCCTCGAAGATGTCGTCGTAGAAATTCTGTGCGCCAAGCAGCAGCTGGTGCACGAGCTTCAGGAACTCGCCGCTGCCAGCACCCTGGATCACGCGGTGGTCGTAGGTGGACGTCAGCGTGAGGATCTTGCTGATGGCGTTCTGGGCAATGATCTTCTCGCTGGCGCCCTGCCATTCAGCTGGGTATTCGAGCGCACCGACGCCAATGATTGCCGCCTGGCCCTTGGAGAGGCGCGGCACTGAATGCACGGTTCCGATGCCGCCGGGGTTGGTCAGGGAGACGGTGGTGCCTGCGTGGTCGTCGGCTGTCAGCTTACCGTTGCGGGCACGCTTGATGAGGTCCTCGTAGGTGTGCCAGAACTCGGCGAAGTTCATGGTCTCCGCCTTCTTGATGTTCGGAACCATGAGGAGTCGCGTGCCATCTGGCTTGGGCATGTCGATGGCGATGCCGAAGTTGACGTGCGCAGGCTGGACTGCCACGGGCTTGCCGTCCACCTCGTCGTAGTAGACGTTCATCGAGGGGAACTGGGACAGGGCCCGAACCACTGCGTAGCCGATGAGGTGCGTGAAGGAGACCTTGCCGCCGCGAGCCCGGGCGAGGTTTGAGTTGATGACCACGCGGTTGTCGATGAGCAGCTTGGCGGGGACTGCACGAACGCTGGTGGCCGTAGGGACCTCGAGGCTTGTGACCATGTTGGCGGCAATGGCCTTGGCAGGTCCGCGCAGGACAGAAACGACGTCCTCTTCAGGTGCCGTGGGTGCCTTGGTATTGCGGGGGAGCTGCGCCGGGATCGGCTGGGCTGCTCCGGGAGCCAGCTTTTGCGCGCCGTCTTTGGCGACAATGGCCGGTGCCTTCTTGACCACCGCAGGCGCTTCGTTTGCAGGCGCAGGAGCGGCGGGGGCTGCCGGGGCGGCTGCGGGCTGCGCCGGCGCCGGTGCCGGTGCAGCCGCTGCCTGCGAGACGGCAGGAATTTCACGAGTGGGGGGATTGGTTGCGGTTACTGCCGCGGAGGTTCCGTTGGAAGAAGTGCCGTCAGCGGTCTTGAAGGATTCAAAGAGGGGCCACCACTTGGCGTCCACCGAGTTCTTGTCCTGCTGGTACCGCTCGTACAGTTCGTCAACGAGCCACTCGTTTCCGCCAAATTCCTCCGGTAGACGGTGGCTGGGCTGCTCTGGCACTTGAAATACGCCTCTTCCATGAGTTTGATTTCCAGCTGGCATCAAAAAAGTTGCCTTGGCACAACTATGATCCAGGGTCCGGTTCCGCGAACTTAGACCCTTGCCAGTCTAGTGACGATGGTCTGTTAACTGCCAATAGTGGTGACGCAAATCATGCCTATACCTACATATCCGCAGGCACCGTTTTTCGAGTGCCTCGATGGACTTCGCTTTCCTGCCGAGCGATTCAACTCCCTGTAGACTGGCATCCTTATGGACAGTAAATCTAGGTGCCGGCCTGGACGCTGTCTCCGGAGCAGATACGGCAGCTCCGGACAGTCCGTCCACCGAGCCGGCAAACCCCGTTCACATGCCCATCACGCGCCGGTTAATACCGGCGCCTCCACTGCGAAGGAGTCGGCTTCTGCTGACCACCCTCCGCCGGGTCGCCGTCCTCAAGGGATCGGCAACGTCCCCGCAGCCCAAGTCCTGGTTTCGATCGGGTTGGGCAACCTCCAAGGATTCGGAACGGGGGTCCGGACCTAGATGGAGTGGCTCCTACTGGCCGCAGGCCTCCTCCTGATTCTCGGCACCGGGTTTTTTGTCGCCGTCGAGTTTTCGCTCGTTGCACTTGACCAGGCTTCCGTGCAGCGCGCCGTTAATGACGGCGATCATGCCGCAGTTCCGTTGCTCAAATGCCTCAAGTCGCTCTCTACCCAGCTATCCAGCTGCCAGTTGGGTATCACAATGACCACGTTGCTCACCGGTTACGTGATGGAGCCGTCCGTAGGTGTCCTGTTGGAAGGCCCGCTCGAGGCCGTCGGCATCCCTGCAGCCGCAGCCGCCTCGACATCCTTGGTTATAGCGATGGCATTTGCAACTCTGCTTTCCATGCTGATAGGCGAGCTCGTCCCCAAGAACATGGCCATAGCTTTGGCGTTCCCGCTGGGTCGCGCCCTTGCCAGGCCGCAGCTTGTCTTCACTACTGTCTTCAAGCCGGCCATTGTTGTCCTCAATGGGTTCTCAAACAGGGTCCTGAACATTTTTGGCCTTGAAGCCAAGGAAGAGATCTCAGGTGCCCGAACTCCGGCGGAGCTCGCTTCACTGGTGAGGCGTTCGGCTGAAATGGGAACACTCGACCCAGGGACTGCCAACTTCGTGGCCAGGACGCTGAGCTTCTCCCACAGGACGGCTGCCGACGTGATGACACCCCGAATCAGGGTGGAGACCATAGAGGCCGAACAACCGGTGTCCGAAATCATCGACGCTGCCCGCCGTACCGGCTACTCGCGTTTTCCGGTGATCGGAGATTCCGCCGACGACATCCGGGGCGTGGTGCATGTCAAGAAGGCCGTGGCTGTCCCGGCCAAGCGTCGCGAAAAGCTGGAAGCCGGGGCCATCATGACGGATGTTCTTCGTGTCCCGGAGACGATCCACCTCGATGCCCTCCTCGCCGAGCTCCGCGAAGGGAACCTCCAGCTGGCTGTCGTACTGGACGAATATGGCGGCACAGCCGGCATCGCTACGCTCGAAGACCTGGTCGAAGAGATCGTCGGCGAAGTGGCGGACGAGCATGACAGGGTCCGCCCCGGTTTGCTGCAGAGTGCGTCCGGTGATTGGTATTTCCCCGGCCTCCTGCGGCCTGACGAAGTCTCAGAACAGATTCCGGGGCTTGTGGTACCGGATGACGCTGCATACGAGACCGTCGGAGGTTTCGTCATGAGCCAGCTGGGACGGATTGCCGCCGTCGGTGACGTTGTGGAAGCCGTAGGAGGCACGCTGTCCGTTACCCGTATGGACGGTCGGCGGATCGACCGGATCTGCTTCCGCCCCGCCAAGGCCGGCCAGTCCACTGAACCCCCAGCCGATAGCAGTGAAGGCCGCGACCGCAGGGAGCAGCGGCATGTGGGCCGCGATGCGGCCGCCGAACGAAAGGCGCCAGTCCGTCGTCGGGCAGGCCGTGAGGCTACTGCGGGAGGTGCGGCATGAGCGACTGGCTCGGAATGGTGTGGCTCGTGTTCCTCCTGTTGGGGAATGCCTTCTTCGTTGGCGCCGAGTTTGCGGTGATGTCGGCGCGTCGCAGCCAGATCGAACCGCTGGCTGAAAAGGGGTCCAAGAGGGCGCAAACCACCTTGCGTGCCATGGAGAGCGTCTCCCTGATGCTTGCCTGCGCACAGTTGGGCATCACCGTGTGCTCGCTGTTGATTCTCCAGGTTGCAGAGCCCGCGATCCACCACCTGCTGGCTGAGCCGCTGCATGTGGTTGGACTGCCCATGGAACTGGCCGATGTTGTCGCCTTCATTGCAGCGCTGGCCTTTGTGACGTTCCTGCACGTGACATTCGGTGAGATGGTGCCCAAGAACATTTCGGTGTCCGTGGCAGATAAAGCTGCGTTGCTGCTGGCCCCGCCGCTAATGTTCATAGGCCGGTTGGTGAAACCCGTGATCTGGTCACTGAACTGGTCGGCCAACCACATCCTTCGCCTGATGAGGATTGAACCCAAGGATGAGGTTACGTCGACGTTCACGCTGGAGGAGGTCCAGTCGATCGTCCAGGAGTCAACCCGTCACGGCCTGGTCGACGACGAAGCCGGGCTGATCTCCGGAGCCCTGGAGTTTTCTGAACACACGGCCGCCCACATCATGGTGCCGTTGGACAAGCTGGTGATGCTCCGCTCGTCCACAACACCGGTTGACTTCGAGAAGGCGGTACGCCGCACCGGCTTTTCGCGTTTTCCGATGCTTGACGAGGACGGCGTGCTGTCCGGTTACCTGCACATCAAGGACGTGCTGGCCATCCCCGCCGAAGGCCACACCCATCCAATTGCCGAGAGCCGGATCCGGTCCTTGGCGAACCTGGCTCCGGACGACGAGATTGAGGACGCGCTGTCCGTTATGCAGCGAACCGGATCGCACCTCGCCCGGGTGGTTGGTCCCGACGGCGTGACGCAGGGGGTGCTGTTCCTCGAGGACGTGCTGGAGCAGCTCATCGGGGAAATTCGGGATGCCACTCAGGCCACAGGGATTCGCCGATTGGGCGAGCGCGGATCTACGAACTAGCTGTTGCAGTGGTGCTTCGGGCTCGGCGGCGCCGCCGCCTCGCCAGCCCGGCGAGGTGCCGGCCCCTGCGTGCGGCGGGCCGCCGCGCTAGCACCGCAAATAGGAATCATTCACATTTAGGGCTACACTCGATTGAGCAATTGTGATTGATTCTCATCTGAGCAGAACCGAGGTATCCGTGCGTCATCACGTCGTCCGTCTCGCCACCGCCGCATCAGCGGGCCTGGCGTTGTTCCTTACCGCCTGCGGCGCCCCCGGTTCCGCCAGCAGCACCCCTGCGGCAGGGGGCAAGATTGCCGTCGTCACATCAACCAACGTATATGCCGACATTGTCAGCAGCATCGGGGGTGACAAGGTGGACGTTGCGGCCATCATCACCAAAACCAGCCAGGACCCGCATTCCTACGAAGCTTCTGCCCAGGATAAACTCGCGGTTTCCAAGGCGAAGGTGGTGCTGGAGAACGGCGGGGGCTATGACGGCTTCCTCCACAAGCTGGCGGAAGAATCCAAGGTAGACCAGAGCAACATCATCACAGCCGTTGAGGTGGCTGAGGGCACTGAGCACCAGGGTGGTCATTCCGATGCCCCGTCTTCGGGTTCAGCGGCTGCCACTTCCTCGGAGTCTGCTGATGCGCAGGGCCATGACCACGGCGGTTCCAACGAGCACGTCTGGTACAGCCTCGACGCCATGGGCAAACTTGCCGACGCCGTGGCTGCAAAATTGAGTGCACTGGACTCGGGCGACGCCTCCACGTTCACAGCGAATGCTGCGGCCTTCAAGTCCTCCCTCGCCGGCCTGGCGACTAAGGTCAAGGCGATCAAGGCCGCCAACGACGGTGCCGGAGTGGCCGTTACGGAGCCGGTGCCTCTTTACCTGCTCGAGGCTGCGGGGCTCAGCAACAAGACTCCCGAGGGCTACAGCGAAGCCATCGAGGAAGGCGTAGACGTACCGGCCACCGTCCTGAGGGAGACAGTGAACCTGGTTTCGAGTAAGGGCGTACGCCTTCTGGCATACAACCAGCAGACGGCGGGACCGCAGACTGAATCCGTCCGGACGGCGGCGGCCGGGGCCGGCGTCCCCGTCGTGGAGTTCACCGAGACCCTACCGGAGGGCAAAGGCTACGTTCAGTGGATGTCCTCGAACATAGATTCCATCCAGGCGGCACTGTCAGCTACTGGAGCAACCACAGCAACGAAGTAGCCAGGCTCCCGTGATGGGCAAGCCCCGCAGCAGTCCTATGATGAGGTGGACGGCGCGGGGCTTGATTGTGACATCCACATTGCCCCAAAAAACCGGTCCCGTGCATTCCTCGGCCACAGCGCCATGCAGGCCCCCGCAGAGTGAGGACAGATTTGACACCGCTAGTGAGCCTTCGCTCGGCCTCCCTCCAGTTTGGCAGGCGTACCTTGTGGAGCGGCCTCGATTTGGACATCGCGCCGGGGGAGTTCCTGGCGGTCCTCGGTCCCAACGGCAGTGGAAAAACAAGTTTCCTCAAGGTCCTCCTAGGCTTGCAGGGCCTGCACTCCGGAACGATTACCCTCAACGGTCAGCCTGTTCGCCGAGGCAGCAGGGAGATCGGCTACATTCCCCAGCAGAAGTCTTTTGCCCCGGACACTCCGCTTCGCGCCAGGGACCTCGTGGCGATGGGGATCGACGGCCATCGCTGGGGAATCCGGCTGGGTCCCAGGACGGTCAATCGGCGAGTGGACGAACTGCTAGAGCTGGTAGGCGCCTCCGACTATGCAAAAGTCCCCGTCGGCCAACTATCCGGCGGCGAACAGCAACGACTTCGAGTTGCACAGGCGCTGGCCACCGAACCCGGGGTCCTGCTTTGTGACGAGCCCCTGCTGTCCCTCGACCTCCGCCATCAACAGGCCGTGAGCCACCTGATCAACGAGCAATGCCACGAACGGAACAGCGCCGTCGTTTTCGTGACGCATGAGATCAACCCGATTGCCGACTATGTGGACCGCGTCCTCTACCTCGCCGGAGGGCGATTCCGTGTTGGGACTCCGGAGGAAGTGATGACCACGGAGGTGCTCAGCGAACTCTACGAAAGCCACGTCGAGGTGATCCGGAGCAACGGGCGATTTGTCGTCGTCGGCCTTCCTGACGCCACGACGCACTTTCACGACGATGCCCACACACCGGCGGGGGAGGAACTCTAAGTGGACCTGGGCAGCATCCTGCACACCATCTTCAACTTCCAGAACTATGGCGAATTGCTGGTCCTGGTACAGAACTCCATCTGGGCCGGCGCCGTCCTCGGCCTTCTCGGCGGGCTGGTCGGAACATTCGTTATGAAGCGCGACCTCGCGTTCGCCGTCCACGGCATCTCGGAGCTTTCCTTCGCCGGTGCCGCCTTCGCGCTGCTCATTGGCGCGGACATTATCGCTGGTTCACTGGTGGGTTCCGTGGCGGCTGCCCTCCTCCTGGGTCTCATGGGAGTCAAAGCACGGGAGAAGAACTCCATCATTGGCGTTGTTATGCCGTTTGGCCTGGGCCTGGGCATCCTGTTCCTGTCCCTCTATGAAGGCCGGGCGGCCAACAAGTTCGGCCTCCTCACAGGGCAGATCGTTTCAGTTGACGTCGTGCAGCTGCAGGCTCTGGCCGGGACAGCCGTTGTGGTCATAGCTGCGCTCGCGGCTATCTGGCGTCCTTTGTCCTTTGCGAGCGTGGATCCGGAAATGGCTGAAGCGCGGGGAGTGCCGGTTCGTGGCCTGGCAATCCTGTTTATGGTGCTATTGGGCATCAGTGTTGCGTTGTCGATTCAGATTGTGGGTGCGCTCCTGGTGCTCGCCCTGCTGATCACGCCAGCGGCAGCAGCCTTGCGGGTGACGCATTCGCCCAGGCTCGTTGTGGTCCTGAGTGTTGTATTCGCAGTTGCCGCAACTGTAGGCGGAATTCTGCTGGCGCTTGGGAGCCGGATTCCGATCAGCCCGTACGTGACCACGCTGTCGTTCCTGATCTACGTTGCTTGCCGGATCATCGGCGCTGTGCGGACCCGGCAGGGCATCAACGGCCGTGTGGTCAGGACCGCGGCAGCGTAAAGGTCAGAGCTCGCCCGCGGCCTTCTTGGCCGTGCACTCCGGACAAAGACCGAAAATCTCTACGGTGTGTGCAACCTCGGAGTAGCCGTGCTCGGCCGCCGTCCGCGCCGCCCAAGTCTCCACTGCCGGAGCTTCGACTTCAACGGCTTTGCCGCAGTTGCGGCAAAGCAAGTGATGGTGATGGCCGGTCACTGCGCAACGCCGGTACACGGCTTCGCCGTCGCTGTTGCGAAGTACGTCGATGAGTCCGTCATCGGCAAGCTGTTGGAGGATGCGATAGGCCGTAGCAAGGGAAACGGACACTCCACGGCCATGCAGGATCCGGTAGAGCTCCTGGGTACTGACGAAATCGTCCAATTCATCGAGGGCGGCGCTGACAGCCAGCCGTTGCTTGGTGACACGTTGTTCCCTGCCGCCCGGTGCCGCCGCCGGTGCCGCGGCTGCGTTGGTGCCGTTTGGCATGGTGAAACTCGCTTCCATCGGTACAGTTCAAAGGCCAATCGCTGACTGTGGCAAACTACAAGATTACCAGCACGGGCCGCCCGAATTCGGTCAGGGCGCTTCGTGGACACTGTCAGGGTGGCCCCCTAGGCTGGGCGTCATGAAGCTCACCAAGTTCACGCACGCCTGTGTCCGCCTTGAGAAGAATGGTCGCGTCCTGGTCATTGATCCCGGCACATTTTCCGAAACAGAAGAGGCACTGAGCGGTGCGGAGGCCATCCTGGTGACACATGAACACAGCGACCACATCGACGTGGCCGCAGTGGTCATGGCTCTTCGCGGAGACGCAGCCCTACACGTGCACGCGCCAGCCGGGGTAGCTGCCCAATTGAAGGAAAAGGCTGAAAGCGGCGGGCATGCAGGGGTGGCTGATCGCGTCAGTGCGGTGGGACCTGGTGAATCCTTTGAAGCTGCCGGATTCTCAATCCGGACGTACGGCGGACAGCACGCGCTGATCCACCCCCAGATTCCGGTAGTGGCCAACATCGGCTACTTGGTGGACGAGAACGTCTACCACCCCGGAGACTCCTTCGTGATCCCTGACGGCGTCTCCGTAAAAACGCTATTGGTTCCCATCCATGCGCCCTGGTCCAAGGTGGGCGAGGTAGTGGATTTCGTGGTTGGTGTTCGCGCACCCAAAGCCCATCCTGTGCATGACGGCCTGCTGAACGAGTTGGGCCGCGGCATCGTCGAGGGACACGTCACTCGGATCGGGGCTAAGTACGGCACCACGTACGAACGACTCTCCGCCCGGGAATCAGTGGAAGTCTAGGTATCGGACCCGGGAAGGGCCGGCCACACCCCGCTGTCGAAGAATTCTTGCAGCATGGCTTCGTAGGGTGCGGGGTCCAGGCCCTGCCGGGCGAGCCAGCCGTCGTCGTAATAGCTGCCGGCGTAACGCTCCCCGCCATCGCACATCAGGGACACAACACTGCACCGCGCGCCTTGCGCGATCATGGCGGCGATAAGCTGCCAAGTCCCCCACAGGTTAGTGCCGGTGGAGGGGCCCGCGTGGAGGCCGGTCCGTTCCCTCAGGTGCTTCATCGCTGCCACGGACGCCGCATCGGGGACCTGGATCATGTGGTCGATAACCGACGGGATGAAGCTCGGTTCCATCCGGGGCCTGCCAATGCCTTCGATCCTTGATGCCGCTCCGGTAGTGAATCCGTTGATCCCATTACGCCAGCCGGGGTAGAAGGCACTGTTCTCGGGATCAACAACAGCCAGGCCCGTGTCGTAGCGGTGGTACCTGATGTACCGGCCTATGGTTGCGCTGGTACCGCCGGTACCGGCCCCGACGACGATCCAGCGCGGCACGGGGTGTTCCTCCAGCGAAAGCTGGCCGAAAATGGATTCCGCGATGTTGTTGTTGCCCCGCCAGTCTGTTGCACGCTCGGCGTAGGTGAACTGGTCCATGTAGTGCCCTCCGGTTGAGCGGGCAAGTTCCTCGGCTGCCGCGTAGACCTCGGATGCGTGGTCCACAAGCATGCAGGAACCTCCAAACTGCTCAATCAGGGCGATTTTCTCCGGGCTTGTGGTCCGTGTCATGACGGCTATGAAAGGAAGCCCGATCAGCCGGGCGAAATAGGCCTCGGAAACTGCCGTGCTTCCACTGGAGGCCTCAACAATGGTGGTGCCTTCCGTGATCCACCCGTTGACTAGGCCGAACAAGAACAGGGACCGCGCTAGGCGATGCTTTAGGCTGCCGGATCGGTGGGTGGACTCGTCTTTGAGGTAAAGCTGAACGCCCCACTCGGCGGGTAGGGGGACCGAGTACAAATGGGTGTCCGCTGAGCGGTTGTTCTCCGCTTCGATGGTCCGAATTGCGGCATCCGCCCATGCCCTGTTGTGCCTCTTCGCGCTATTCACCGGTCCAGCCTATTTCACCGCTTCAGCCTATTTGGATGGCGCCGGGGTAGGGTGGAGCAAACCGCGGATTGGAGAGGGAAGGAAAGGCCTTTGTCGACCATCATCGACGTCGCCTCGCTGGGGCAGTTGCTGGACTCAGGGCGCTCCACAGTGCTGCTCGACGTCAGGTGGGCCCTGGGCGACCCCCACGGACACGCGCACTTTCGGCACGGACACATCCCCGGGGCTGTCTATGTGGACCTTCCCACGGAGCTCGCTGATCCAGCGGAGCCCGCCCGCGGCCGGCACCCGCTGCCTTCCCCGTCCCAGCTCCAGTCCCGGGCCCGGGCCTGGGGCGTCAACGACGGCGACGCGGTGGTGGTCTACGACGATGCCGGAGGGACTTCAGCCGCGAGGTTGTGGTGGATGCTTCGGGATGCCGGCTTGCGTTCGGTTTTCCTGCTCGACGGCGGTCTGGCCGCTTGGAGGGCAGCCGCCCTGCCTCTTGCACAGGACGAACAGAGTCCCGCACCTGGGAGTGTTGTACTTGGCCACGGTCACATGCCTGCCATCAGCGCCGAAGAAGCAGCGGCCTGGCCCGCCGAAGGAATACTGCTCGATGCTCGGGCGGGTGAACGGTATCGGGGCGAGGTGGAGCCTGTGGACCCGCGGCCAGGCCACCTCCCGGGGGCCGTGAGCGCGCCGACATGGGACAACATCAGTGCGCAGGGGAGCTTCCTGCCCGCCGAAACGCTGCGGAAGCACTTTGCTGCGCTTGGCGTTGCCCCCGGAGCACGCGTGGCTGTTTACTGCGGCTCGGGTGTGACGGCAACCCACCAAATTGCTGCGCTGGAAATTGCCGGGATCTCCGCCGCCCTGTACCCGGGCTCCTACTCGCAATGGTCATCGAATCCAGCAAACCTAGTGGCCGTTGGTCCCGAACCCTACGGTGAGCCGGACGGCCAGGACGCCGTGGGCCAAGTGCGTGCCCAAAGTGGCACGGGTCTGGGCGCCGGGGGTAGCGTCGAGGCATGAGTCCTGGACGCCCGGTGCCACCGCCCCTTGCCAAGCCGTTGCCCGATCTTTCCAGCCCCGCTCCCGCGGCTGTTGGCCGGCTCGCCGCAGCCTACGGCGCAACGTCGACGCACAGCGGTTTGGTGCCACTCACCATTGCCCGGCGTGCGCCCAAGGAAGACGACGTCGAAATCGCCATCGAGTTCTGCGGCCTTTGCCATTCGGATGTCCATGCCACGCGCGGAGAGTGGAGGCTGCCCGAGTATCCTCTGGTACCCGGCCACGAAATCGTGGGGCGCGTAAGCCGTGTGGGCACAGCTGTGAGCGAATTCGCCCCAGGCGACCGGGTGGGCGTCGGTTGCATGGTGGACTCTTGCCGGGAATGCGCCAGCTGCCGCGACGGCTTGGAGCAATACTGCGAGCGCGGCAATGTTGGCACGTACGGAGTCCGTGACCCACGCAACGGGGGAGAGCTAACCCAGGGCGGCTACTCTACGTCGATAGTTGTGGACAAGCGCTTTGTACTTCGCATTCCCGAAGCCCTGGACCCTGCGGCGGCCGCACCTTTGCTGTGCGCCGGGATTACCACTTATTCGCCCCTCCGCCACTTCCACGTGAAGCCTGGCAATGCGGTTGGCGTTATGGGACTTGGGGGCCTGGGGCATATGGCCGTCAAGATTGCCAAGGCAATGGGCGCGGTGGTCACTGTTTTCACGACGTCGGCAAGCAAGGTCGGTGCCGCCGTCGAACTTGGCGCGGAACGCGTTGTCCTTTCCAAGGATGATGACGCGATGGACGCTGCCGCCCGCAGCCTTGATGTCATCATCGACACCGTGGCTGCGCCGCACGACCTCAATCCCTACTTGCGCACCCTTCGCCGCGACGGGGCGCTGTACCAGCTCGGCCTGCCGCCTGAGGACATGCCGCCCGTCCAACCTGGCCTGTTGATCCGCAGGCGGCTGACGTACTCCGGTTCGCTGATTGGCGGCATCGCAGAGACACAGGAAATGCTTGACTTCTGCTCAGCCCACGGTGTGGCCAGCGACATTGAAATCGTGCGCGCCGGGCAACTCAACGAGGCATATGACCGGATGGTGGCCGGTGACGTGAAGTACCGCTTTGTCCTGGATACCGCCACACTGCACGAACCATCAACGGAGGCTGACGCATGAGCACGCTGTTCACCAAGATCATCGAGGGCGACATCCCCGGGCGCTTTGTCTGGAAGGACCAGGACATTGTCGCCTTCCTGACCATCGCCCCGATCACCCAGGGGCACGTCCTCGTGGTCCCCCGTGAAGAAGTGGACTCATGGACCGACGCAAGCCCTGAACTGCTGCACAAGGTCATGGATGTGGCTCAGAAGATCGGCAAGGTTCAGGAACAGGTTTTCGGGGCCAAGCGTGTTGGCGTGCTGATGGAGGGCTTCGAAGTCCGCCACCTCCACGTGCACGTGTGGCCAGCCTACTCACTGGAGGACTTCGAGGTGCACCACGTGGACCACAACCCGGACGCTGCGGTCATGGACCAAAGCCAAGGCAGGCTCCGTGAGGCGCTGCGGGCCGCCGGCTACCAGGAATTCGTGCCGGAGGACTGAACTGAACCAGGCGCTTGCTGCTACGCCGGCGCAAGCGCCTGGTTCAGCACGGTGCGAATCCTCTTCTCGGATACGGAGTAGGCCGTTCCCAGCTCCACTGCGAATAGGCTCACGCGCAGTTCCTCGATCATCCAGCGGACACGCTCGAGTTCCGTCCCGGGTCTCCGCCCTGGAAGCAGTGCCGCGACGGCGTCGTCATAGTCGTCCTCCAGGGCCTGGACCACTCCCATGTTCGCCGCATCACGTTGTACGTTGCTGGGCAGCTTCTCCAACCGCCGTTCCATGGCAGCCAGGTACCGGGGCAGCTGGCTGAGCTGGGCATAACCCGTGCGGGCCACGAATCCCGGATAGACCAGATGCTCCAGTTGGCTCTTGATGTCGTTGAGTGCGCTGATGAGGTGGAGGCTGGTTGATCCTTTCAGCTGCTTTTCGATCCGACGAGTGCTCGCCAGGATGCGCTCAACAACGGCCGCGACGCTAAAGACGGTGTCGATGAGCTCCGCCCGCACAGCCTCATACAACGCGTCGAAGGCTGCGCGGTCCCACGGCAGCTCGGCCGGAACCAGCTTGTCGATCGCCGCCAGTGCACAGTCGGCGATGAGTGCGCTGACCGAGCCATGCGGATTTTGGGAGAACGTGAGTTTTTCGGTGTTGCTCAGGTGCTCCTGGACGTAGCGGTCCGGGGAAGGAACACGAAGGGCAAGCAGCCGGATGACGCCGCCGCGCATTGCGGCCTGTTGCTCACTCCTCGTCTGGAAGACTTTGAGGCCCACTGACTGGCCTTCGTCGACGACGGCGGGGAACCCCGTGACCTGGTGGCCCTGGACTACCCGGCTCACCTGGCGCTCAATGGTGCCGAACGACCAGTCCTTGAGCCCGGTCTGTTCGGCGAAGCCTCCCGCAGCTCCGGACGAGGCGCGTCCAGGTGGGGCTGGTGTGGTGCCTGCAACCGGTACAACCGGTATAACCGGCGCAGCGGCACCGGACGGGGCTTTACCTGGCGCGCCGCCGGTGATTTTGGCTCCCCGTCCTTGACGTGCCGCCGTTGACGGCGTTGCACCAAGCGACGCTGCGATAGCCCGCCGCGTTGCCGGTGCCAACTGCTCCTGCAGGGCGGCAAGGTCCTTGCCCTCACCGAGGGCCTTGCCCTTGCTGTCCACTACCCTAAACGTGATCCTCAGGTGCGGTGGAACCGAGTCCCAGTTCCAGGATCCCGGTGGGATGATGTGGCCGCGAAGACGGCGCAGGACAAGTTCCAGCGAGGGTTCCAGTTCGTCCTCGTTGGGATCGAAATCGGCGTCGAGCGCCGCAACCGCCTGCCTTGCAACATCCGGCGCCGGTACGAAGTTCTTCCGGACGGCCTTCGGAAGGGATTTGATGAGGGCCGTGACCAGTTCTATGCGCTGTCCCGGGATTTGCCATTGGAAAGGGGCTTCGTTCAACTGGTTCAGGAACAGTACCGGCACTTCCGCCGTGACACCATCCGAAGGATCCGGAACGCTTCCGGGCGCCACGGGATGGAACTCGTAGCTCAGCGGGAGCTCGAAGCCCTTGTGTTCCCAGGATTTGGGGTATGCCGAATCATCCAGGGAGTCCGCGTCTTCATTGATCAGCAGTTCCTTTTCGAAGTCCAGCAGCGTCGGATCGTGTCGGCGTGCGTCTTTCCACCATTTATCGAAGTGGCGCTCGGAGATTACGTCGTCGCCTACCCGGGCGTCGTAGAACTCAAACAGCGTCTGGTCGTCCACCAGGATGTCGCGGCGGCGCATCCTGGTCTCCAATTCCTCAACTTCGCGCAACAAAGCCCGGTTGCGGTGGAAGAACTTGTGTTGGGTGCGCCACTCACCATCAACCAAGGCATGGCGAATGAACAGCTCCCGCGAGAGCTCCGGATCGATCTTTCCGTAGTTGACGCGTCGGTTCGGGATGATGGGAACGCCGTAAAGCGTGACCTTCTCGTGGGCCATGACGGCCCCAGACCGGCTGGACCAGTGAGGTTCGCTGTACGAGCGTTTAACCAGTTCAGGGGCCAGTTGCTCCACCCAGAGCGGATCGAACTTGGCAGCCACCCGCGCCCAGAGCCGGCTTGTCTCCACCAACTCGGCGGCCATGACGAAAGCCGGGGACTTCTTGAAGAGCGCGGACCCCGGGAAGATCGCAAAACGGGTTCCGCGTGCACCTGCGTATTCCCGTTTCCGCTCATCGTAGAGGCCGACGTGGCTCAAGAGACCGGAAAGAAGGGAGATGTGGATTCCGTCATGGTTGCCCACAGGGTCGGCGAGCCGTTTGTTGTCCAGGGTGATACCCAGCGGCTTGGCGAGTTGGCGCAACTGGGTGAAGAGGTCCTGCCACTCCCGCACACGCAGGTAATTGATGAATTCGCTCCGGCAAAGGCGCCGGAATTGTGTGGAGGACAACTCCCGCTGATTTTCCTGGATATAGTTCCAGAGGTTCAGGTATCCCGTGAAATCAGAGTTCTCATCGCGGAAGCGGGCATGTTTCTCCGCGGCGAGCTGCTGCTTGCCGGAGCCGTCCGCTTGGGGACGTTCCCGCGGATCCTGAATAGTCAGTGCCGCCGCCAGGATCATTACTTCCCGCACGCAGCCGCGCCTGCCTGCCTCCACGATCATGCGGCCGAGCCGCGGATCGACGGGGAGCTGGGCAAGTTTATGTCCGACGGCGGTCAGCCCGCCACCGTTGCGGCCGCCCCTCCTTCGGTCGCGTCCGTCGTCGGCCGCTGTGCCTTCTCCCCGCCTACCGGAATCCAGCGCACCGGGCTTGCTGGCGCTTTGCTTTGCAGGGCCCGACGGCGCCGGAGCGCTGAGGGCGCCGAGCTCCCGCAGGAGCGTGACGCCGTCGTTGATGGCACGAGAGTCCGGCGGTTCGACAAACGGAAAATTCTCCACGTCCTTGGGTCCGCGGGCAACGCCCATCGCGGTCATCTGCAGGATGACCGCGGCGAGGTTTGTGCGAAGGATTTCCGGGTCGGTGAACTGCGGCCTGGATTCGAAGTCTTCTTCCGAATACAGGCGGACGGCGATACCTTCCGAGACACGGCCGCATCGCCCAGACCGCTGATTGGCAGACGCCTGTGAAATGCGTTCAATGGGCAGGCGTTGGACCTTGGTCCTGTGGGAGTACCGGGAAATACGCGCCGTACCCGTGTCCACAACGTATTTGATCCCTGGAACGGTCAGGGACGTTTCCGCGACGTTGGTGGCAAGGATGATGCGGCGCCTGCCGCCGGGGTTGAAGACCCGGTGCTGTTCCTCCAGGCTGAGCCGTGCGAAGAGCGGGAGTACCTCGGCTCCCGCCAAGCGGCGGTTCGACTGGATACGGGACTGAAGCGCGTCGGAGGCGTCGCGGATCTCCCGCTCACCTGAGAAGAAGATAAGGATGTCTCCCGGGGCTTCCTGGGCCAGCTCGTCCACGGCGTCGCAAACGGCGTCCAGGGGGTCGCGGTCCTCCTCGAGCTCGTCGTCTGACGCGTCCGCCGAGTCGGGGTCGACTCCGGCGCCCCAGGCTGGCTGCGACAGTGGCCTGTAGCGGACCTCAACCGGATAGGTACGTCCGGAAACTTCGATAATCGGGGCGGGAGAATCGTCTGATCCAAAGTGTCGGGCGAAGCGTTCGGGATCGATCGTGGCCGAAGTGATAATGACCTTGAGGTCCGGGCGTTGCGGCAGGATCCGCTTGAGGTAGCCAAGGATGAAGTCGATGTTCAGGCTGCGCTCGTGGGCTTCATCGACGATGATTACGCTGTACTTCTTTAGCAGCTTGTCCCGTTGGATCTCTGCCAACAGGATGCCATCCGTCATGAGCTTGATTTTGGTGGACGGACTGACCTCGCCAGTGAAGCGGACCTGGAAGCCCACTTCCTCGCCGAGGTCGACACCGAGTTCAAAGGCGATGCGTTCGGCTACCGTCCTTGCAGCGAGCCGTCGCGGCTGCGTGTGGCCGATCAGTCCCTTGTCTCCCAGGCCGAGCTCAAGGCACATCTTGGGGATCTGGGTGGTCTTGCCTGAGCCGGTCTCGCCCGCGATGATCGTCACCTGGTTGGCCGCGATGGCCGCCATCAGGTCCTCGCGGCGCTCGGAAACGGGCAGCTCTGCGGGGTAGGAAATGTGAAGTGTCATGACTGCAGAACAGTCTACTGTGGGCTGCCCTGCTGCAAGAGGAGAGCGGGCGCCGCCAACAGTGGCGACGCCCGCTCCAAGCTTCAAGACCATTGGCCGGGAAGACCGCAGGCCTGTGGGTGAAGACCGCCGGCTCCCTTAGAAGATGCGGTGGACCGAGTAGGCCGTGCTTGGCAGGTCCAATGCCGACCACGGACGCTCGGACACCTCAGGCGGTGTGTGGCCGCGGCCGTCCCCACGAAGGGCTGCGGCGGTTGCAGATACCACGGCGATAACCAGGACGATGACTGCGATTCCGAAGATTTCCATGTCTCAATGCTCTGCCTGGTAGCTTCCAGGAAACAGTGGCAGAAATGCCCCTTTTGGATAATTTTCTGCCACAATAGAAACATGCTCAGGAAAGTGGCAGTCATAGTGGTTCGGGACTTCTCCATCTTCGAGTTCGGCACCGCTTTTGAGGTGTTTGGGATCGACCGTTCTCACAGGGGAACCGGTGTTCCGGCGTTTGAATTCACGGTGTGCACGCCCATACCCGGCCAGGTGGCCATGAAATCTGGCCTGTCCATGAATATTGCCAACGGCCTGGACGCTGCTGAAGACGCGGACCTGGTGATAATGGCGCCGTACGGCCGCGACCAGGACATCAGCGACGACGTTCTGGCCGCCCTTCGTTCCGCGCACGCCAGGGGTGCGTGGGTCATGTCGATCTGCTCGGGAGCCTTCGCCCTGGCCCGTGCGGGACTCTTGGATGGACGCCGGGCCACAACCCACTGGCACTATTCCGGCGAGTTGGCTGCACGCTATCCTGCCGTCATCGTGGATGAAAATGTGCTGTACGTCCAGGATGGAAACCTCATCACCAGTGCCGGTACAGCAGCCGGAATTGATGCGTGCCTCCACTTGGTCCGGATTGAGTTGGGCGCCGCCGTCGCAACGGCGATAGCCCGGGATATGGTGGTTCCTCCCCATCGTGATGGCGGCCAGGCGCAGTACATTGACCGTCCGCTGCCGAGTTGCGGGTTCAAGCCGATGGACGACCTGCTGCGCTGGATGGTGGAGAACCTGCAGCTTGAGCACAGCGTCAACGACCTGGCCGCCAGGGTGCACATGTCGCCGCGCACCTTCGCCCGGCGTTTCCGCGCCGAGACGGGTGCGACGCCGGCCGCGTGGCTTAACTCGCAGCGGGTGCTCAGGGCCCAGGAGCTTCTGGAAGGTACAGAGCTGAACATCGACGAGATCGCCCGGGAAGCCGGGTTCGGCCATTCCGTGCTGCTCCGACACCACTTCGCGAAAGTCCTGGACACCAGCCCCCAGTCGTATCGCCGTACGTTCAGAGGTCAATTCGCCGAGGCCATATAGGCTGCCCGGTTCCTGCGTGCCCGCGGGCACCGGTATCCGGTGGGCATCAGCGGCCCCGCTGTTGCTCACCCTCGGTTTTGGCGCTCTCCACCAGGACACGCCACGGTCCCGTGACATCCTGTTCAGGCAGCGTGGCTCGCCGTTGCCCTGCGCGGATCGAGTACACAAAGCGATCGGCAGGCATAGATCGGGGTGCACCGTTGGTACGCACGGAATCTGCGCCGACACGCCGCGTTGATGTCGCCTTGTTCGACACCTCATCCCATGGACAGGCATCCACGATGGGCAACCACCGTTCTTTGGCTGCCTGGGTCACCGCCTGGACTGTCCAGACACGGTTGACCGCCGCTACGCCTCCGCTGCGTTGGACTGTGATCTTCATGGTCCGGCTTTCGGGTCCTTGGGTTCACTGCCGGTGCCGGTCCGGCGGCGCCTGCCGCTAGGCCTTCACCTTCACAGTTTCCCACGCGGCCCGCACGGCGTCATGCTCATGCGAATCGTCGCCAAACAGTTCCTTAGCCGACGCAATGGTGGCCTTGGCAAAGCGGCTGAAGGTGCACGCGGGAGGCAAGGAACCCCCGCTTAGCGCATCGAACCAGATTTGTCCCGGGGCTTCCCAGGCCTTGCCGCCAATCGCTGTGGCCACGAGGCAGAACGCGCGGTTCGGAATACCGGAATTGATGTGCACCCCGCCATTGTCTGCGGTGGTCCGCACGTAGGCGTCCATAGAATCCGGCTGCGGGTCCTTGCCAAGGACATCGTCGTCGTAGGCCGTGCCCGGCGCTTTCATTGAGCGGAGGGCAACGCCCTGCACCTTGTCCGTGAACAAGCCTTCGCCGATCAGCCAGCTGGCCTCTTCAGTGGACTGCCCGCGGGCATACTGCTCAACCAGTGCGCCAAATACATCGGACATGGACTCGTTGATTGCCCCAGCCTGGTTCCTGTAGTTCAGGCCGGCCGTGTACTGCGTGACGCCATGCGCCAGTTCATGGCCGATGACGCTCAGGGACTTGGTGAAGCGGCCGAACACCTCGCCGTCGCCGTCGCCGAAGACCATTTGCTTGCCATCCCAGAACGCGTTGTCGTAGAGGTGGCCGAAGTGAACCGTGGCATCAAGGGGAAGTCCGGCACCGTCGATGGAGTCACGGCCAAATGCCGCGGCGTAGAAGGCGTGGGTGCTACCGAGGCCGTCGTAAGCCTCGTCAGCAGCAGGGTCGCCGGTTGGCGGCTCAGACTCCTTCCGCACCAGGCGTCCGGGCAGGACTTCCGCGGACTCAGCATCGTAGATAGTGCGCATCGGCTCACCTGTCCTGGCTGGCCGCGCACCTGCCTTGACGGCGGGTGGAGGCGCCGTCCTTGCCGCCTGCAGGCTTCGAACATGGACCAACGCTTCCTTGGCCGCTCGTGCCACCACGAGGAGACGAGGCTCTTTTTGGGCAGCGAGCCTGCGAAGCATGTAGGGGGGCACGATCGAGCAGCTTGGGTGGGTAGACGTCGCGACAGACTTCGTCGCGTGCTCGGCGTCAACGGCGGACTGTCCGGATCGAATGGCCATGGCTGGGGCCTCCCTGCTCGGTGCCGGGACCGGCGGTCCCGTGACGACAGCACCTAGCTTAGGAGGACACCCTGACAATCCTTGGTGTCCAGGCGGCGAGTCCCCAACAGGCCTGCCCCTCCAAACAGAAACACCCCGGTCTTGCGACCAGGGTGTAATCTTCTGTGCCCTCGATAGGATTCGAACCTACGGCCTTCTGCTCCGGAGGCAGACGCTCTATCCCCTGAGCTACGAGGGCATCAAGGGTGCCCACCTTGTCGGTGGGACGTCCTAGAGCTTAGCAGGTACGCGCCCTCGAATGTAAAACCGGGCTCAATAGCCAGCGAAGGCGTCCACATGAACCCGCCGGGCGCCCGCCTTCCGAGCCGCACCGCGAAGGTTTTCGACGCTGGCGGGGGAGCCGGAAACATACACGTGCCTTGAGCCGATGTCCGGAACCAATTCCTTGAGACGGTCGGCGTCGATCCGGCCACGCCCGGCATCCTCCATAAAGGTCGGGGGAGTGGACCCATCGCCAAGACGCGCGATTACCCGGACGCCGGAGGCTTCCAGTCGCTGCACGTAGGCCAGTTCCTCCCGGCTCTTGGCGAGATACAGCAGCACAGTGTTGCGCTTGCCGTTGGAGGACGACGCAACATGCGCCAGGAACGGCGTAATGCCGATTCCCGCAGCGATGAGCAATACGGGAACCCCCTCGTCCCGCGGCGGAACGAAGTCGCCGCCCACGGAGGTGGCCCGTACTTTGTCCCCAGGCTTCAGCGACAGCAGCGTCTTTTTGGCGGTTGAGATCGGTTCGGCTGTGCCGACGCCCAGCGTCAGTTCTTCCGACGATGGCGGGCTGGTAATGCTGAAGACACGACGACGGCCCTTGCCGTCGGAACGGGAGTGCGGCAAGTTCAGTTCGATGAACTGCCCCGGCTCGTAACGGACCGGACGCGCAGGACGGAAGCGGAATTCAGTGGTTCCAGGCGTCAGTGGCTGGGAACCCGTGTACTCAAGTTGCACTCCGCCGCGCTGCCCGACGAGGAAGGCGAGAAGGTTCCCCACCAGGAGGGCCAGTTCCGGGGAGTTCGCCACGAGCCCCAGGTTGTATGGAACGGCGAAGGCGACGGCTACCACGGCCGCTTCCGCGAGCTGCTGCCAACGGCGCGGCGGTAGGGTCAGTGGCTCGGACAACATGAATCCCGCAAAGAACAACAGGGGACGTTGCGCCAGCGCCTGCCACACAGCTTCGCCAAGCCCCATTTCCGTTCGCAGCAGCTCCATGGACACGATCGCAGTTGTCACCAGCAGGAAGACTGAGGCCATCAGGAGCTTCCGGGTGCGGTAAAGAACCAGAAAAACTCCAGGTACGACCAGCCACATCATTGCCGGCGTAGCGGCCCACCACGTGGCGATGTTCAGGCCTGTCAATGATGTGATGAACGCGCCTGCCGCAGCTGGGTTAAAAACATGTCGCCCACGGAAGGCCAAGGCATACTTGGACGCCGCAGCAACGATGCACGCCAGCGCTACTCCCGCAATGTCAGTGCCGCTGAAGCTGGGCCAGAACAGGAAATACAGCAGGAGGCCGGTAATAAGGGACGACTCCGAGTGGGGCCGGACACGTATAAAAGCTGCGAGCAGGCGGTTCGCGCCGTACGTCAGTCCAACACACAGAGCCAGATGAACCAGCATTTGTGGAACGCCGAATGTCAGCCATCCCAAGACATTCAACACCATGCTGTAAACCGCCAGGATTGCCAGGATCCACAGGATGAGGCGGTACATGGTGAACCTGCCCAGCACTGTGTCAAGGCGGGCCTTCGCTGCGTTCATGTGAACAGTCTCCCCTCAAATCCACGTGAAAATGCGGCGCTGCCGTTGGAAAACACTTGGAGCCATTCAAAGTCGAACTCCTCGGCCAGCCGGGACGGCTCAGCCAGGAACAATGCTGTGGCCAGGGCATCGGCAGTCATGCAATTGTCTGCAATGGTCCAGGTGGCGACAACCGTTTCCACTGGTCGGCCCGTTGCACCGTCCAGCACATGGTGTAGTCCATCGCCCCAGGCTCGTCGGTTGGCCGCGGAAGCGCACAGCGCGGCATTTTCCAGGAGCACCGTTCCGATGGCCTGTGTCCGGTCGTACGGATGCTCTAGGGCCACTTCGACGGGTCCGCGCCCGGAGTGGAGCATGTCCCCGCTTCCGTCCACAATGAAGCGATCGATACTTGCGGTCCCCAGGGCGTCCCCCAGCAGGTCGACCAACTGGCCCTTGCCGGCAGCGCCAATATCAAAGACCACTGGCCGAGTGGTGCGAAGGGAACGGCCGTTCCATTCCAAAACGTCCTCCCAATGAGGAGGCGCCACTGGATCCGCAATCGTCTTGAGCCCATAGCCCGGCCCGTAGCCGAGTTTCTCCAGGCTGGATCCGATGAGCGGTGTCATTGTGCCCGAGGTTAGCCGATAGAGCACGGAATAGATGCGGGCAAGCCCTTCCGCTCCAGGAGGGAGCGTCAATGTTTGGGGGCCTGACGTAAGCCCGGCCACGAGTGAATCCCGGCGGAAGCGGGAATAGGTGCGGTCATACTCCTCGACGACGTCCAGCAGGTGCTGGCGAACCCGCTGGTGGAGAGGTGCCGGCGTCGAAATCTCCCATGAGGTGCCTATTCCCTCAAAACGGAAGCCGGACCATTCCGCGCCGGACATGGATCACGCAGCCTGTGACTTGATGGCCTCAACGGCCTGGTTGAAGCCGCCGCTGGTGAGGGATGAGCCGGACACCTTGGACACCTTGATGTCATCTAGCTTCTTGCCGACAACTTGGTCTGCGATGCCGCCCGCGAACTCCGTTTGGAACTTCTTGGTGTTTGGATTGGAGGGATGGACAGTGATGTTCACAGCAGATACGGTCCCGCCGCTAAGCGTCAGTTGGACACCCACCGTTTCCTGTCCGTTCGGGGACGTATACGTACCGTCGGCGTTGTAGGTTCCGTCCTTGTATCCGGACGTCTGGGCGATCTGGGTACCGGTTGACGGAGCCGCAGAACTCGAACTGGACTGGTTGGTTGCGGCCGGCGACGGCGTCGACGGGCTCGAGGTGCCTGATTGGGCGGACGGCGCGCAGCCAGCGGCGGCCCCGGCGATGGACAGGCCGGCTATGCCGACGAAAACGCCTTTGCGGATCGACGTAGTAGTCATGTTTTACTCATTTCAGTCACTGTTCGCTAGGGAGGGTCGTACCGCTTACGGTCATCACAACGTTGATTTCAGCGTATCGGTTCAGCCTGTGTGCGAAGCGATATAAGCTGTGAGCCGCCTGTGTGTGTACTGGGCGTTTTCTTTCCACATACGGGTCTGGAATTCCACTGCTTGCAACCCCCACCGGTACGCTAGATGGGTGACTCCCGAAGAACTCTCCGCCGCAATATCCTCCTGCCTGAAAGATGCCATCGCAGCCGGTGACATCGCCCTGGACCCCTCTGCTGTGCCCGGGGATGTTCGGGTGGAGCGGCCCAAGAACCGGGAGCACGGGGACTGGGCCACCAACATCGCCATGCAGCTTGCCAAGAAGGCAGGCATGAATCCCCGGGAGTTCGCAGGGATCCTCAGTTCACGACTGCAGGAAATCAACGGAGTCACTGGTGTGGACATCGCTGGCCCGGGCTTCCTAAACATAACAGTCGACGCTGCCGCCGCAGGGGCACTCGCCAAGGCCATTGTGGAGGCTGGCAGCACCTACGGCACCAACCAGGCGCTGGACGGCCACGTGATCAACATGGAGTTCGTCTCGGCCAACCCCACAGGTCCGCTACATATCGGCCACACGCGCTGGGCTGCGCTTGGCGACTCGATCGCGCGGGTGCTGCGTGCGTCCGGCGCGGACGTCACCGCGGAGTACTACATCAACGACGCCGGCAACCAAATGAACGTGTTCGCCAACTCGGTACTGTCCAGGCTTCACGGCAGGGATGTTCCTGAAGGCGGTTACCCGGGGCAGTACATCGCGGACCTTGGCGAGGAAGTACTCAAGGCACACCCGGACGTTCGCGAGCTGACGGATGAGGCTGCCTTGCCGGTTATCCGCCACGCCGCCTACCAGGCCCAGATGGCCGACATTAAAACCACCCTGGCAGAGTTTGACGTCACGTTCGACGTCTATTTCTCGGAGCAAGACCTCCACGAGGGGGGCGCCATCGAGGCCGCCGTCGCCCGCCTCCGTGAGCAGGGCCATGTGTTCGACGACGGCGGTGCGGTTTGGCTTCGCACCACGGACTTTGGCGATGACAAAGACCGCGTCATGATCCGCGCCAACGGCGAGCCGACATACTTTGCCGCCGACGCAGCCTATTACCTGTCCAAGAAGGATCGCGGCTTTGTCGAGAAGATCTACCTCCTTGGTGCGGACCACCACGGATACATCAACCGGCTTAAGGCAATTGCTGCCTGCGCAGGTGATGATCCGGAGAAGAACATCGAGGTGCTCATCGGCCAGCTTGTGTCTGTGAACGGTGCAAAGCTCTCCAAGCGCGCGGGAAACATCATTGAGCTGAAGGATCTCATTGAATGGCTCGGCAAGGATGCTGTCCGGTATTCGCTGGCGCGTTTCCCGGCTGACTCCCCGTTGACCCTGGATCCTGAGCTCCTGAAAAAGAACAGCAATGAGAACCCGGTGTTTTACGTCCAATACGCACACGCACGTTCGCGGGGCGCAGCCCGCAACGCGGCGGAGGCGGGCGTCGACCGCAGCGCCTTCGATGGTTCGCTCCTGGAACACGCAACCGAAAATGAGCTTTTGTCCTATCTGGGGAGCTACCCGTCGATCGTTGCCAAGGCCGCGGAGTTCCGCGAGCCGCACCGCGTGGCACGCCATCTGGAAACCATTGCGGGCGCATACCACCGCTGGTACGACGCTTGCCGGGTCTCGCCCCAAGGCGACGACCCCGTGACTGACACCAACCGCACGCGGCTTTGGCTGAACGATGCAACCAGCCAGGTGCTCGCGAACGGTCTGGACCTACTGGGCGTCTCTGCGCCGGAGCGGATGTGAGCGGCATGGAAGCGCAAGTGCACACAGCGTCCCCCCTGGCCCCGGCCTGGCTCGACGTTCCTGCGGACCTGAATGCCCTGAGCAGCGCTATTTGGGCCGGGGACGTCCAACGCGGCAGTTCCGGCGAGTTGACCATCGACGGCATCCCAGTCAGCGAGCTTAAGAAGCAATTCGGCACGCCGCTCTTTGTGATGAGTGAGCCGGACTTCCGGAACCGGGCAAGGGCGTTCAAAGATGCTTTCGACGAGGCATTCAAGGACATTTGCGGGGGAGTGGACGTCTACTATGCGGGAAAGTCCTTCCTGTGTACTGCCGTCGCCGCCTGGGTCGCGGACGAAGGACTGCGCCTTGATACCTGTTCCGGTGGTGAGCTCGCAGTGGCTGCGCGTGCAGGCATTCCGGGCCGCGACCTGAGCCTCCACGGCAACAACAAGTCTGACGCGGAGATCAATCGGGCCCTTGATATGGGTGTCGGCCGAATTGTCGTGGACAGCGTGGACGAGCTGGACCGTGTTGCAGCCATTGCCAGCCAGCGGGGCGACGCCGCGAAGGTTATGCTCCGGCTGACCCCCGGTGTTCATGCCCACACCCACGAGTTCATCGCCACAGCCCATGAGGACCAGAAGTTCGGGCTGTCGATGGCCGAGGACTCCACAGACCAGGCAGGCCTCTCTGCGGCCGAGCAGGCGGTTGCCGCCGCCACTGCCCACAAAGGCATCGAACTGCTGGGGCTGCACTGCCACATCGGCTCGCAGATCTTCGAGCCCGACGGCTTCGCCCTTGCCGCAGAGAAACTCCTGGTCTTTCTTGCCGCAATGCAGGAGAAGTACGGCATTGCGCTCCCGGAACTGGATTTAGGGGGCGGATATGGGATTGCCTACACCCCGGTGGACACTCCGAGGCCGCCTGCTGAGATTGCCGCCGCAATGGCCAGCGTCGTTCGCTCCACCTGTACACGCCTCGGCATAACCGCGCCGCGGATCTCCATCGAACCGGGACGCGCGATTGTGGGCAGCACCACTTTTACCCTTTACGAGGTGGGCACGCTGAAGACAGTTCGGGTGGACGCGCCTGCCGGGGATGGAGCCGGCAATGACGCTGGCGCGGCAAACGTTACGTATCCGCGACGGTATGTGTCGGTGGACGGCGGCATGAGCGACAACGCCCGTCCGGTGCTGTATGACGCCGATTATTCGGCAGTTTTGGCCTCCAGAAGTTCCGTGGCGGCGCCGCAGCTGTCCCGAGTGGTGGGCAAACATTGCGAGAGCGGCGACATAGTTGTTAGAGATGTATATCTGCCCGAGGACGTGGCAGCCGGTGATCTGCTCGCCGTACCCGGGACCGGCGCGTACTGTTGGGCGCTCTCGAGCAATTACAACTACTTGGCCCGACCGGGCATTGTTGCCGTGCGCAACGGAGCGGCCCGGCTGATCGTCCGCGGGGAAACCGAAGAAGATCTCTTGAACCGCGACATGGGAGTGGCGAATGACTGAAGTGCGAACCCTGAAGGTGGCCCTGCTGGGCTGTGGCAACGTGGGGGCACAGGTCGCTCGAATTCTCATTGACGACGCCGAAGCGCTAGCCGCCCGGACTGGAGCCCAGCTCTTGCTCAGCGGAATCGCAGTGCGCAATATCGATTCTCCCCGCGACGTCGAGCTGCCCAGGGAGCTCTTCACGACCGACGCCGAGACCCTCGTTAAGGACGCCGACCTCGTCATTGAGCTCATGGGCGGAATCGAGCCGGCCCGGTCGCTGATTGTCACCGCTATCCAGAATGGGGCTGGCGTTGTAACGGGAAACAAGGCCCTTCTGGCTCAGGATGGTCCCCGTCTTTACGAAGAAGCTGATAAGGCCGGTGTCCAGCTTTCCTACGAGGCGGCTGTGGCTGGTGCCATCCCGATCATCCGTCCTATTCGGGACAGCCTTTCTGGGGACCGCATCACCCGTGTCCTCGGCATAGTCAATGGCACCACCAACTACATCCTCGACCAGATGGATTCCACCGGGGCACAGTTTGCCGACGCACTCGCAGAAGCACAGCGCCTGGGCTACGCCGAAGCCGACCCTACTGCCGACATTGAGGGCCACGACGCGGCCGCGAAGGCCGCAATCCTCGCCTCCCTGGCTTTCCACACGCGGTTTGCGCTGGAGAACGTCTATTGCGAGGGCATCACCAAGGTCAGTGCCGCAGACATCGCCGCAGCGAAGGACGCTGGTTTTGTCATCAAACTGCTTGCTATCGCCGAAAAGGTCCAGAATTCCGTCCACGGCAATGGCGGCGAAGGCATCTCCGTGCGGGTCCACCCGACGCTTCTCCCGCGGGAACACCCCTTGGCGGCGGTCCGTGGCGCTTTCAATGCTGTCTTCGTAGAGGCCGAGAACGCCGGCGAACTGATGTTCTATGGCCAAGGTGCAGGCGGAACTCCCACCGCCTCTGCAGTGCTCGGCGACCTCGTCTCGGCTGCACGCCGACTCGTGCTTGGGGGCCCGGCTCGAACCGAGACAACCACTGGCCACGTTCCCGCCCTGCCAATTGCCGCATCCAGCACCAGCTACTACATCGGCCTCGATGTTGCTGACCAGCCCGGTGTCTTGGCCAAAATTGCCCACATTTTTGCAGAGCACGGGGTCTCAATTGAGATCATGCGCCAAACGATCCACCGTGACGCTGAATCCCAGGCGGAGTCAGCGGAACTGAGGATCATTACGCACCGTGCCAGCGAGGCAGCCCTCGCTGCAACCGTCGAGGCAGTCAAGGGCCTCGAAATCATCAATTCTGTGACATCCGTACTGCGGGTAGAAGGGGTCTAAGTGGCTCACCAATGGCGCGGGGTAATCCGCGAATACGCTGATCGTTTGCCGGTAACGGAAGCCACCAAGGTCATCACGCTCGGCGAAGGCGGCACCCCGCTGGTCCATGCACAAAAGCTTTCCGAGCTCACTGGATCCACGGTCTACCTGAAGGTGGAGGGCATGAACCCCACCGGTTCGTTCAAGGACCGCGGCATGACCATGGCAATGACTGCAGCCGTCGAGGCAGGAGCCAAGGCAGTTGTATGCGCCTCCACCGGCAACACATCGGCATCGGCGGCGGCTTACGCCACCGCTGCGGGCCTGAAGTGTGCGGTGCTTGTTCCCGAGGGCAAGATTTCCATGGGCAAGCTCAGCCAGGCCATCGCCCACGGTGCAACCCTCCTACAGGTGGACGGCAACTTTGACAACTGCCTGGACATTGCCCGCAAGCTCAACGAGTCTTACCCGGTATTCCTGGTCAACTCTGTCAACCCTGCCCGTATCGAGGGCCAGAAGACGGGCGCGTTCGAGGTAGTCGACTCCCTCGGCGACGCACCGGACATCCATGTCCTGCCTGTCGGAAACGCTGGAAACATCAGCGCCTACTGGAAGGGCTACAAGGAGTACGCAGCCCCCTACGAGACAGCCAAGGGTATATTGCCGGCTGTTTCCACGAAGACGCCGATTATGTGGGGCTTCCAGGCTGCCGGTGCCGCGCCATTCGTGGCTGGCCACCCGATCACCGAGCCGGACACCATCGCCACGGCCATTCGCATCGGAAACCCGGCGTCGTGGGACACCGCCGTTGCTGCGCGTGACGAGTCCGGCGGACTTATCGACGCCGTTACGGACGAAGAGATTCTGGCAGCCCACCGCTGGCTCTCTTCCAAGGAAGGTGTGTTCGTTGAGCCAGGCTCGGCTGCAGGTGTTGCCGGGCTGATCAAGAAGCACGCCGCAGGCGAAGTGCCTTCCGGCAAGACAATTGTCATCACGGTCACCGGCCATGGACTCAAGGACCCACAGTGGGCGCTCCGCACCGAAGACGGTAGCGACGTCGAGCCCGTCAAGGTTGCCAACGACGTCGTTACAGTGGCAGCAGAACTGGGACTGGAAGACAAATAACAGTGGATTCATCGCAGCCCACCGCGACCGCGCTGCAGACGATCGCCGCAGGCCAGCGCGTCACGGTACGGGTTCCTGGAACAAGCGCGAATCTGGGGCCTGGATACGACAGCCTCGGCCTCGCTCTGTCTCTTTACGACACCTTGACTGTGGACACCCTGGACACCGGAGAGCTCGAATTCGAGCTCTCCGGTGAGGGGGCTGACACCCTGCCCCGTGACGCCAGCCACTTGGTGGTCCGCGCCATAAATTCCGCCTTGGAACGCCTCGGCTACAGGCATGGGGGTCTTCGAATAACTGCCGACAACGTGAGCCCACATGGCCGCGGCCTGGGGTCTTCGGCATCAGCCGTGGTTGCGGCGGTCACGGCCGCAAACCAGCTAGTGCCGGCCGAATCGCAACGGGACCGGAACTGGATTCTGCAGGTCACCAGCGAGATGGAAGGGCACCCGGACAACGTCGCTCCTGCGATTTTCGGCGGATTGGCGCTGTCATGGCAGGACAGCGAACAGTACAGCAGCACTCGAGCCGACGTGTCGCCGTCGGTTGTTCCCGTGGTTGCTGTTCCCGATTTCGAACTGTCCACCGAAGCAGCTCGTGCTTTGTTGCCTGCCTCAATCGGCCATCATGCCGCCGCCATGAATGCTGGCCGGGCCGCGCTGCTGGTACATGCTTTGACACAGCACCCGGAACTCCTGCTTCCCGGCACGGAAGATTACTTGCACCAGAGTTACAGGGCAGAGGCCATGCGCCCAAGCGCCGACCTCATCTACGGTCTCCGCAGGGCAGGCCACGCAGCCGTTGTTTCGGGCGCCGGACCCACCGTCCTTGCGCTGGCGAATGGCGATGAAGAGGCCGATCGGGTCGTTTCGTTCATCACCGACTTCACTGCGGACAACAGCCCGGAAATCACGTGGCGGGTGTTGAAGCTGGCAGTGGACGTTGAAGGTGCTAAAGTGGAGGTGCACCGGCGGTAATGCCGCGGGCAGTTCCCCGACAATGGATCAGGACCTAGTTGTCCGTTCCGTCCTCGACTGTGCCGTAGTCTCCGGTGCCGTCTCCTCTTGGCCTGTCACAGGTACCCGCAGATAATGCTCCGTATCCTGTATCGACAGCCCGTAGTCCCGCCACGTATGGGACATCTGAAGGCGAATCAGTACCGGTCCTGCTGGCCGACATCGTCGGCAAGGCCGAAACATCGGCTACAGATCTGAACTGCAGCCCAGAACAAATCATCGCGTCCAGCATCTGGTCCGGACGCCGTCGAGGGGGAAGGATCCTTCGTGACAGAAACCACTGAGCTGGCACCAGCTGTGGACACATCAACTTCCGCGGACGCTTCGTCAACGACCGCACCCGCCAAGAGCAGCGGTCTTGCAGGCCTGAAGCTCGCCCAGCTTCAGGCTCTCGCCAGCCAGCTCGGGATTTCCGGCGGTTCGCGCATGCGCAAGGGTGACCTCGTGGCCGCAATTTCGGCCCATCGTGCAGGCACTCCGACAACCAAGACATCCCGCACGGCCGGGAAGGCCCCGGCTGCAGCGCAGGCCGAGGCTGCTCCTGCCGAAGCCGTTCCCGCGGCCAAAGTCGGCGAAGCACCTGCCGCTGAAGCGCCACAGGCCGAAGGCACACGTGCCCGTGGCCGTGGCCGCAGCCGCCGGGCAAGCAGCGACGGCGTTGTAGCGGCGCCAGCTGAGCCCGCCGTCGAGACGGCGGCACCTGCTGAAACTGCGGCGCCTGCCCGTGGCGCAGCGCCAGCAGAAGCTGCAGCACCGGCGGAAGCCACGGCCCCCGAAGCCGCTGCTCCGGCAACCGCGCCTGCCGCTGAGGCGACTGAACGTCGCCAGCCGCGCACGCGCAACCGCCGCCGAGGCGAAGCTGCACCTGCCCAGGGCGGGGAGGCCGGAGAAGCACAGGCAGCGGAAGCGCCTGCTGCGGAAGCCCGCCCCGCTGAGGCTGAGGCACGCACAGAGGCACCCGCCGTCGAACAGCCCCAGCGCACGGAACGCCGTGAACGTCCCCGCCGTGAGGAGACCGAAGGCGAAGAGGGTGGTAGCCGCCGCAGCCGCCGTAACCGCCGCGACCGCAACGAACGCCAGGGTCAGGAAACCCGCGAAAGCGGTCCCCGCGAACGCTTCCGTGACCGCAATGACCGTCGTCGCGGGCGGAATCAGGGCCCTGATGTCGACGAAATCGAGATCAGCGAAGACGACGTGCTGTTGCCGGTTGCCGGCATCCTCGACGTCCTGGAGAACTACGCGTTCATCCGGACTTCCGGTTACCTCCCCGGTCCGAACGACGTTTACGTCTCGCTTGCACAGGTCAAGAAGCACAACCTGCGCAAGGGCGACGCCGTCGTCGGTGCCATCCGCGCGCCCCGCGATAACGAGGACCGTGGACAGTCCAACCGCCAGAAGTTCAACGCCCTGGTCCGAGTCACCTCCGTCAATGGCAAGTCGCCGGAAGAGCTGAAGGACCGCGTTGAGTTCGCCAAGCTGGTTCCGCTGTACCCCTCCGAGCGCCTGCGCCTGGAAACGGATCCAAAGAAGATTGGCCCCCGTGTCATCGACCTCGTGGCTCCCATCGGTAAGGGCCAGCGCGGCTTGATCGTCTCGCCGCCCAAGGCTGGCAAGACGCTCATCCTGCAGTCCATTGCCAATGCGATCACCATCAACAACCCTGAGGTTCACCTCATGATGGTCCTGGTGGATGAGCGCCCCGAAGAAGTCACCGACATGCAGCGGACGGTCAAGGGTGAGGTCATCGCCTCCACGTTCGACCGCCCTGCCGACGACCACACCACGGTGGCCGAGCTGTCCATCGAGCGCGCCAAGCGCCTGGTGGAAATGGGCATGGACGTCGTTGTCCTCTTGGACTCGATGACCCGACTGGGACGCGCCTACAACCTCGCTGCCCCCGCCTCGGGCCGCATCCTGTCCGGTGGTGTCGACTCCGCAGCGCTGTACCCGCCCAAGCGGTTCTTCGGTGCTGCCCGCAACATCGAGAACGGCGGCTCGCTCACCATCCTGGCCACCGCGCTTGTGGAGACTGGCTCCAAGATGGATGAAGTCATCTTCGAGGAGTTCAAAGGCACGGGCAACATGGAATTGCGCCTGTCCCGCCAGTTGGCAGACAAGCGTATCTTCCCTGCCGTGGACGTCAACGCGTCCGGCACGCGCCGTGAGGAGAACCTGCTCTCGTCCGAGGAAGTTAAGATCATGTGGAAGCTGCGCCGCGTCCTCTCGGGACTGGAACAGCAGCAGAGCCTCGAGCTCCTAACCAACAAGATCCGGGACACGCAAAGCAACGTTGAGTTCCTTATGCAGGTGCAGAAGACGACGCTTGGAGCCAAGTCGGACAACGACAAATAGCTGCCTAAGGGGCGGGGTGACGGAACCTTCGCGTGGTGCGCCGCGCGGATTTTCCGCCCCCGCCCCTTCGCATTGTGGCTAACAGGCGGCGTGCATGAGCCACAATGCACCGGACAGTGAACAGTGAACAGTGAACAGTGAACAGTGAACAGTGGACAGTGGACAGTGGACAGGGCCCGCGCACGCAAGTTCGCGTCGAGCCCCTGCCCGGTCCCCTTATGCCGCTCCCGGGCCGAAAAATGCACGTGACACCATGTTTTCGGCCCGTCTCCCAGCCCCAATTCTGGCGGAAGTGTTCTTTGCGCCTGACTAAACTAGGTGCAGAACGAAAGAGAGTTTGAAAATGTTTGAGTCCGTTCAGGGACTGCTGGATGAGCATGCGGATATCCAGAAGCAGTTAAGTGACCCTGCCGTTTATGCCGATCAGTCGTTGGCCCGGAAGCTGGGGCGGCGGTCAGCGCAGCTTCAGGGGATCGTCGAGGCGTACAACCGGTGGCGCGGCTTGACGGACGACCTTGACGCAGCCAAGGAGATGGCCGGAGAGGACCCCGATTTTGCAGCCGAGGTGGAGGAGATCGAGGAACAGCTCCCCTCTGCCCAGGAAAAACTTCGCCGTTTGCTCATTCCGCGTGACCCCGACGACGCCCGCAACGTGATTATTGAGGTTAAGGGCGGTGAAGGCGGCGAGGAAGCTGCACTTTTTGCCGGCGACCTGCTGCGGATGTACAGCCGCTACGCGGAGGCTCGCGGCTGGAAGACCGAGCTCATTTCCTACACGGAATCGGACCTTGGTGGCTACAAGGACGCGCAAATGGCCATTAAGGGTTCCTCGAACGACCCCGCCGAAGGTGTTTGGGCGCGCCTCAAGTTTGAAGGCGGCGTACACCGCGTACAGCGCGTGCCGGCCACGGAGTCCCAAGGCCGCATCCACACTTCTGCGGCGGGTGTGCTGGTCTTCCCCGAGGTTGACGAGCCCGAAGAGATCGAAATCAACCAGAACGACCTCAAGATTGACGTGTACCGCTCGTCCGGGCCGGGTGGACAGTCGGTCAACACCACCGACTCCGCCGTTCGGATCACCCACCTGCCCACAGGGATCGTGGTGGCGATGCAGAATGAGAAGTCCCAGCTCCAGAACCGCGAAGCGGCCATGCGCGTCCTGCGCGCCCGCCTCCTTGCACACCAGCAGGAACAGATCGACGCTGAAAACGCTGAGGCACGCAAGTCCCAGATCCGGACGATGGACCGCTCGGAACGTATCCGGACCTACAACTTCCCGGAAAACCGCATCGCGGACCACCGCACCGGATACAAGGCGTACAACCTTGACGCCGTTATGAACGGCGACCTCGAGCCGGTTATCCAGTCGGCCATCGACATGGACGAACAGGCTCGGCTGGACGCCATTGGCGAATAACCCGCGGCCGCTCGCATGACACGCGCCTCCAATCCGCGGCTATCTGACGCTGTCCGGGAAGCAACGCGGATACTGGCAGATGCCGGCGTGCCCACTCCGCGAGTGGACGCCGAACTCCTTGCAGAGCATCTTCTGGGTGTTGGTCTCGGGCGGCTGCGGGCGATGCTCCTCACCGACGCCCCTGCGCCCGAGGGCTATGCGGAATTGGTGGCTGAACGTGCGGCCAGGGTGCCGCTGCAGCACATAACCGGCGTCGCCTATTTCCGGCACCTGGAACTGGCGGTGGGGCCCGGCGTGTTCATCCCGCGCCCAGAGACTGAATCCGTGGTGCAGTTGGTCATTGACCGACTTATCGGTCATCCCGGACCCAAAGTGGTGGACCTGGGCACAGGATCGGGCGCCATAGCAGGTTCCCTGGCAATCGAACTGCCCGATGCCCACGTCTTCGCCGTCGAGTTCAGCCACCTCGCCCACGCTTGGGCGGAGCGAAACCTGGCACGCCTTGGTGTGGAACTCTTGCGTGGAGATCTTCGCGACGCCTTGCCGGAGCACAACGGCACGTTCGACGCCGTCGTTTCCAACCCGCCGTACATTCCCGCCGAAGCCGTGCCCAACGAACCTGAGGTGGCCCTTCACGATCCCCCGGAAGCGCTCTACGGCGGGGGAGCGGACGGCATGGAACTCCCGACGGCGGCAGCCGCCTCGGCTGCCCGGCTTCTGAAACCGGGCGGCTACTTCGTGATGGAACACGCCGAGGTGCAGGCCGCGTGGATCGCGGGCATGATGCACCGGATGGGTGTCTGGGACAACATCAGCACCCACCTGGACTTGAACGGCAAAGAGCGGGCAACCAGCGCCGTGCTGTCCGGAGCGTCCAAAGAGAAGTGAAAGAATAACGCTGTGACCACAACCTACGACTGCACATCCCCGGAACCGCTGGCTGAAGGCCTGGAGCACGCTCAGCGTGCCATTAGCGAGAAGAAGTGCATTGTTATGCCAACGGACACGGTCTACGGCATTGCTGCCGATGCCTTCTCGCCGCAGGCGGTCACTCTGTTGTTGGCGTCCAAGGGTCGCAGCAGGCAAATGCCACCGCCCGTTCTCATCCCGCGGCTCAGCGCCCTGGATGGGCTGGCCACGGATATTCCGGATGAAGCCCGCAAGCTTGCCGCCGAATTCTGGCCGGGCGGCTTGACCATCATTCTCCACGCGCAGCCGTCGCTGAGTTGGGACCTCGGCGAAACCAAAGGCACAGTGGCCCTTCGTATCCCCGCTGACGACGTCGCCCAGCAGTTGCTTGATCGCACGGGGCCGCTTGCTGTTTCTTCGGCCAACCGTACGGGCCAGGCCCCGGCGCAAACGGCAGAGGAAGCCCGGCTGCAACTCGCGGAGTCGGTGGAAGTCTACCTGGAGGGCGGCGTTCGCCCGACGGCAGGCGCCGATGCAGTGCCATCCACCATTGTTGACGCCACATCGTTGCCGCTTCGCGTAGTCCGCCAAGGTGCCATAGGCCTTGAACGGCTGCGGGAGGTCGTTCCGGATGTCCTCGGCGAGGGCGAAACAGAGGCCGATCTTGAGGCAGGAGAAGGCGCCGCAGTCGATACGGCCGAAGCGGAACTCGCCGAACACGCAGCCCCGGCAGATACGGACGCAGATACCCACACGGAAAACAGCGGCGGGGCTGCCAAGGCATGATCCCCGTTCGCCAGCGCGTCCCCGTGCTTGACGTGGACGCCACACCCTTGCGCGTCGGGGAACTCGTATCAGTGCTGTCGGAATTCGTGTCACAAGGATCGACACGCTGGATCGTGGGCCACAACTTGCACAGCGTAACGCTGTGCCACTCCAAGCAGTGGTTCCGTGATGTCTACGACCGCAGCGATGTGGTCCTGCTCGACGGCGCTCCCGTCGTGATGCTCTGGGGCCTGAAGCATCGCCGCGTGCTCAATACCCCGGGTGGGGGACCGATGGCCTACCGCCTCGGGTCCACGGACTGGCTGCCCGCCCTGGGCGGGGTCGACGGCCTGGTGCGGGTCGCCGTCGTTGGTGCCGGCCGGGAAGCGAACGACGGCGCTCTGCGGCGTTTGCGGCAAATCCTCCCGGGCGCTGTGGTTGAGGGGCGATCCGGCGAGGGCTGGGACCCTGAGCTGGAGCGTTCAGCCGTGGCCTGGCTTAAGGAATTTCGGCCCCAGCTGGTCTTGCTTGGGCTGGGAATGCCGTTGCAGGAATCGGTCCTGTTGCGGCGGGCGGATGAATTGCCTCCTGCCGTGTACTGCACGGTCGGTGGAGCGATCGAGCAGCTGGCCGGTATCCAAAAACTGGCCCCCCGCTGGCTGGGCCGGTTGGGACTGGAGTGGGCCTGGCGCTTAGTCCTGCATCCCGGAAAAGTTGCCTACAGGGTCTTCGTGGAGCCGTGGGTCCTCCTGGGGCTCCTACTGCGCCGTCGAATTCGCCGCCAGCCGTAACTTGAAGGCCCACTGGTTGAAGGCCCACTGGCCAGCACACCCCCCAGGGCGAATCCACAATGCCCTGCGGCGGTCTTCAAACGACGGCCCTAAAATTCCTGGCTTCTAGAACTTCTGGCTATCCAGAGGGCCGAAGCCCTTCCCACGCAATCCGTCGGAGAAAGCACTGATCCATTCGGCCAGGCCGCGGAAGTCCCGGCGCTGCAAGAAGTAACCGAGGTAGCCGCCGACGTCGGCAACAAAGGACTTGACCCGGAAGTAGCGACGAATGAGGTATCCGCGGTTGCGGTAGTAAAAATGCCGCTTGAAAGCCGAATCCGGGACGATCACATGCCATCGGGCGCCAAAGACATGCTTTGTTTCAGAGAATGCGTGCGGATGGGTGATTGACGCCGTAGTCACAGTGCCAAAACGGATGCCGGCTTTGCGCAGCCGGAGTGTAAAGTCCACCTCGTCGCCGCGAATGAACAGGCGGATGTCAGGAACCCCCACTTTGAAGAAGACCTCGGAGCGGATCAGGGCGCCGTTGAAGAAATGGCCGTTGTTGGAGAGGAAACCGGCTTTCTCCACTTCGGCGCGATCGTGCGTGACTTTCCCGTCGAGCCGGAAGAAGAAGGACAATTTGTCAGGCTGTCCGGGAGCCAGCACCAGGGGGACAACGGCCTCGAGGTCCCGCGCCTCAGCCTCACGCAAAAGCGTTGCGAGGCACTCGGGATCGCTTGGAACGGCGTCATCGTCCATGATCCAGATCCAGTCGGCACCACTGGCCACGGCCTTAAGGATCGCAAGCGCGAATCCCCCCGCCCCTCCGAGGTTGGCCTCGGAACGGACGTAGTCCACATTATGGTGGGCCGCTGCGACATCACTAGCGGGACTCGTGCCGCTGTCAACAAGGCAAATCGTGTCCACAGAGGCGGACTGCCGGTTCACTGAATCAAGCAATACGGACAGTTCCCTGGGTCGGTCAAAGGTTACGGCGGCCAGTGCAACCGTCGGCGTCATGTGGGAATCCTTCCGGGCCCGGGGCGTCATAACGGAGCCTGACCGGGCCGCGTGACACGGATCAACGTGCCATTGGCGCTAGTATCTTGGACAGAGTCCAACTGTAGTACAGCAAAAATCGGCGGTGCGCAGGTGCGCGGGATGGGGGCCCGCCGTCGACCATTCATTGGAAGCCAGATTCACAAGACATTGAGCCACGTCAATCTGCATGGCCGAGCCATGACGCCGTCACCTGCCCGCCACACTCCGTCCAGGGCCCTGTTCAACCCCCGAGGAGCCGCCCTGTGATCATGTACTCCCTCATGATGCTCACGGCAGCCATCGTGTCTTATGCCGCAACATGGGGCGCACGGCTGCTGGGCAATCGGCTCCAGCTGTTTTCGCCTATCCGGAGCCGGGACATGCATTCCAAGCCGATCTCCCGCCTTGGCGGACTGGGAATCTTTGCCGGAACATGCGCCGCCCTCATCGTTGCCAGCAATTCGTTCTTCGTGAAGGACATCTTCCGAGGCAATAACGCGCCATGGGGAATCCTGGCCGGAGCCATCGTCATTGTCATGGTGGGCGTGGCAGATGACCTGCTGGACATCAAATGGTGGCTCAAGCTCCTGGGCCAGGGTTCTGCCGCAACGATCGTGGCAGTTTGGGGTGTTCGGATGTCCATCATCCCGTTCGTTCCCGAGCCGATCCGCATCGAGTCCGAATTACTCAGAATCGTGCTGACCGCGGTGTTGATAGTGACCACCATGAATGCCGTCAACTTCATCGACGGCCTGGACGGGCTTGCAGCTGGTGTGGCAGCCATCGGGGGAGTGGCCTTCTTCCTCACCGCCTATTGGGTGCACCGCAATGCACCCCTTACGGACTTTAGCGATCTGGCAACGCTGCTGATGGCGATCCTGGTGGGTAGTTGCGTGGGATTCCTGCCGCATAACTGGTTCCCCGCCAAGATCTTCATGGGTGATTCCGGGGCAATGCTGATCGGCTTGTTTATGGCCTCGGCCGGTGTTGTTTCCACGGGACAGATCAGCTCCGGACTCTACGACCGGGCCAACGGTATTCCTACGATCATCCCCATCCTTCTGCCATTCGCCGTGCTGTTCCTGCCACTGTTGGACCTTGGGCTTGCCGTAGTGAGGAGGACAGCCCGTGGACGCTCACCATGGTCCGCGGACCGAGGACACCTGCACCATAAGCTCATGGACCTCGGCCACTCGCACCGCACGGCTGTCCTGATGATGTACGTCTGGACCTGCATCCTCGCCTTTGGCGGCGTCGCTTTCGCTGTGTTTCCATGGCAAATTGTGCTCACCGTGGACGTCGTTGCGGTCCTCATCATGGCGGTTGTGACGTCGTGGCCGTATTTCGCACAAAAGGGAACACCGACTGTGTAACACCCCCGTGTCTCTGGGTTAACGTCACAGTTCTATCTCATGTAGAATTTGAGGGCGGACATCACTCGCCCGCTGCACCCACCTTGAGAACTCGGCTTCAAAGCCACGACGATTGGCATCCCCATGACCTCCAACGCCGGCGCCGGACAGCAGTCCGATCCCCGACGCGTTGGCGTTTCATCGGCTACCCGTTCGCTGTGGCTACGCCTCCTCTTCCTGAGTACTGCAGCTGCCGCGCTTGGACTCGCGGCGCTGTCACTGGCGGCTGCCATCGTGAATGGTCCTGAGGGGCTGTGGTCTGCCGCCGGCGGCGGGGCCTTGGTCATCGTGTTCTTTGCGATCAGCCTGTTGATAGGCCACTTTGTTGGCCGCAACAACCCCTCCGGGGCCATCGGCATCATGGTTGCCACCTACTTCGTCAAGGTAGTTGGCTTCGCCGTGGTGCTTTTCGCCATTGGCCGACCCGAGTGGCTGAATGGACGCTGGTTCGTTGCGGGTGCCGTGACGGCCGTGGTCATTTGGCAGACCGCCGAACTCCTTGGCTTCCGCAAGGCGAGGCTGCAGATTTACAACGACCCCTCTTCCACCGAGGACGGCCCCAGTGCCCAAGGTTAGGAAGACGCCCGGAGTGGGCTTCCAGCACCACGCAAAAGGCAGTGGTTCCGCCGATCCTGAAGGCGGGAAAAACGATGGCGGTTACAACGCCGGCATCGCCGTCTTCAGCTATATCATTGGCGGAATCATTGTCTGGAGTTTGATAGGCTGGGGTCTGGATAATCTGTGGGGGACCCGCTGGCTTGTGCTCCTTGGCGCTCTGCTTGGAGCCGCAGGAGGGTTCTATCTCTCCCATATGCATGGCCTCACCAGTCACCAGTCTTCTTCCGCTGGGGGCAACGCAGACAGCGGTCCGTCTGGGGACGGGCACAGTAATGCCACATAACTTAACAGGGGACAAAGCTGCACCGCGTGCCGCCGGCTCCCGACAAACGCCCAATGATGGACACAGCAGAGAGGAAACGCGTTGATCGCGCTTGCGCTCCCGGCCCAGGATTCAGGGACCTTTACCCCTCCCGGAATCGAAGAAATGCACCTTCCGGCCATCCTGCCCTGGGGTGCGCACGACGGATTCTCCAAGCAGATGCTGCTGGTCATTCTGTCTGTCGTCCTCATCGGAACCTTCTTTTTCCTCGCGGCACGCAAGCAGCAGCTGGTCCCCGGCAAACTGCAGTTCGCCGGTGAGATGGCATACGGCTTTGTCCGCAACAGCATCGCCAAGGACATCATCGGCGGCCGCGACTTCATGAAGTACGTGCCGCTGCTGTTCACGCTCTTCTTCTTTATCCTCGTGAACAACATCTACGGCGCCATCCCGGTTCTTCAGCTCCCCAGCTTCTCGCATGTTGGCGGCGCATACGTACTGGCCGGCATCGTCTACGTGACCTGGATCGGCATCGGCGTCCGGAAGAACGGCCTCAAGTACTTCAAGCTGGCTACTGTTCCGTCCGGTGTGCCGTGGTACATCCTCCCGATCGTCGTACCGATCGAAATCATTTCCAACTTCCTGGTTCGTCCGGTCACGCACAGCCTCCGTCTCTTCGCAACCATGCTGGCTGGCCACCTCATTGTGATGCTCGCAGGTTCCGGCATCGAGTACCTGATCATGCAGGAGAACGTGCTCCTCAAGGGAACCTCGATCCTCGTACTGGCCGGCGCAATTGCCATGTACATGCTCGAGGCGCTGATCATGGTGCTGCAGGCCTACGTGTTCACCCTGCTGACCGCCATCTACATTGAAGGCGCACTTCACGCCGACAGCCACTAGTCACAACAGACTTCCCCTCGCGGGGATGAAGCAGCAACCCAAACAACCTGCCATTGAACATGGCATCTTGAAAGGAAAATAATGAACGGCAATCTCAACCTCGTAGGTTACGGTCTGTCCGCAATCGGCGGTGGTATCGGTGTGGGTCTCGTCTTCGCTGCCTACATCAACGGTGTTGCTCGTCAGCCGGAAGCTCAGCGCGTGCTGCAGCCGATCGCATTCCTTGGTCTGGCCCTGACCGAAGCTCTTGCCATCCTCGGTCTTGTTTTCGCTTTCGTTCTCTAAGAAACACCTTTAGAGCAAGCGAAACCACACGAGTAGATAGGACGGGTGAAAAATGAATCAGCTGATCATCTCAGCCGCCACTGAAGGCGGATCATCGCCCAGCCCGCTCATGCCCAATGTCTGGGAAATGGGCGTCGTCCTGGTCGGATTCGCGGTTCTCTTTTTCATCGTGGTCAAGTTCATTGTCCCGATGTTCGAGAGGACCTTCGCGGAGCGTGCCGAGGCGATCGAGGGCGGCATCGCCAAGGCTGAAAAGGCCCAGGCGGAAGCCTCCGCTGCCCTCGAAGAGTACAAGCAGCAGCTCACCGACGCACGCGCGGAAGCCAACCGCATCCGCGAAGAAGCACGTGCCGAAGGTGCCCAAATCCTGGCCGACCTGAAGGCCAAGGCTGCCGCTGAAGCTGGCCGCATCACCGAGCAGGCACATGCACAGATCGAGTCCGAGCGCCAGGCCGCTGTTGCGTCCCTGCGCGCAGAGGTCGGCACCCTGGCCACCACCCTGGCTGAGCGGATTGTTGGCGAGGTACTGACAGACGACGAGCGCGCAGCGCGGGTTGTTGACCGCTTCCTTGCCGATCTGGAAACCCAGAACGCAGGTGCAGCTAAGTAATGGCAGGTATATCGAGCGAATCGCTGAGCGCAGCGCTGGAGCAGTTGGAAGCCAAGCTTCCCACCGCCTCGCTGCAGTTGGCTACGGAACTCTTCGGAATCCTGGGAACGGTGGACAGCTCGGCTGGCTTGCGCCGTGCCCTGACTGACCCTTCCCGCAGCGGAGACGAAAAGTCGGCGCTGGTCCAGCAGCTTTTCGGTGGCAAAGTGTCCGCCGATGCTGTTGAAATCGCGGGCGGATTGGCCAGCATGCGCTGGGCCTCGGCACGAGATATCGGCGATGCACTCGAGACTCTTGCCGCTACGGTGGTCATCGCCGTCGCTGAGAACAAGTCGGCAGTTTCTGCCTCCGGGATTACGGGGCTGGAAGAGCTGGAAAACGATCTGTTTGTTTTCAACCGGAGAGTTGCCTCCAGCCACGAGGTGCAGAGCGCACTGACGGATCCGCACGCCTCCGCAGAAGCGAAGACGGCTCTGGCGAAAAAGCTTGTTCCTGGCGCCAGCGAGGAAGCCAAGCTTCTCATAGCCCAGGCGGTGTCGTCCCCGCGCGGCCTCAAGCCGTCGCGTCTTGTGGACGACTTCGCCAGCCTTGCAGCCAAGCGCCAGCAGCGGTGGATTGCCACCGTCAGCGTTACCCGTCCGTTGACGGTTGAGCAGGCCGACCGCTTGCAGGCTGGGCTGAACGCCCTCTACGGCCGCGAGTTGAAGGTCAACTTCAGTGTTGACCCCGCACTGATCGGCGGAGTCCGGGTCCAGGTGGGAGACGAAGTGCTGGACGCTTCCGTCGTCGCCCGGTTGTCCGTACTCCGCCGCCAGCTCGCCGGCTAGCCGGACCGGCACCACCCAACTGATAGAAAAACCGGTCATCGTGACAACGATGATCACGAAACAGGAGAGCAGGGACTGCAGATGGCCGAATTGACCATCAACGCCGACGACGTCCGTAATGCGTTGAACGAGTTCGCGGCGTCTTACGAACCCGGTAACGCAGAACGCGTAGAGGTTGGTCGCGTGACCGCCGCAAGTGACGGTATCGCCCGTGTTGAGGGTCTTCCCTCGGTCATGGCGAACGAGCTTCTTCGCTTCGAAGACGGTACCCTGGGCCTTGCCCAGAACCTTGACGTTCGCGAAATCGGTGTCATCATCCTCGGTGACTTCACCGGAATCGAAGAAGGCCAGGAAGTTCACCGCACCGGTGAGATCTTGTCCGTTCCCGTAGGCGACGCCTTCCTTGGTCGCGTAGTCGACCCGCTGGGCCAGCCCATCGACGACCTTGGCGAGATCAAGGCCGAGACCACCCGCGCCCTGGAGCTCCAGGCCCCGGGTGTTACGCAGCGCAAGTCGGTTCACGAGCCGCTGCAGACCGGCCTCAAGGCCATCGACGCCATGATCCCTATCGGCCGTGGCCAGCGCCAGCTGATCATCGGTGACCGCCAGACCGGCAAGACCGCTATCGCCGTCGACACGATCATCAACCAGAAGGCCAACTGGGAATCCGGAGACGTCAGCAAGCAGGTCCGCTGCGTGTACGTCGCTATCGGCCAGAAGGCTTCCACGATCGCTGCAGTTCGCCAGACGCTGGAGGACAACGGCGCCCTGGAGTACACCACTATCGTGGCTTCCCCGGCTTCGGACCCTGCCGGCTTCAAGTACCTGGCTCCGTACGCAGGTTCGGCTATCGGCCAGCACTGGATGTACGGCGGCAAGCACGTCCTCATCATCTTCGATGACCTGTCCAAGCAGGCCGAGGCCTACCGTGCCGTGTCGCTGCTGCTCCGCCGCCCGCCGGGACGCGAAGCGTATCCGGGCGACGTCTTCTACTTGCACTCCCGCCTCCTGGAGCGTTGCGCCAAGCTCTCCGACGACCTTGGTGCAGGCTCGATGACCGGTCTGCCGATCATCGAGACCAAGGCCAACGACGTCTCGGCTTACATTCCGACCAACGTCATTTCCATCACCGATGGCCAGATCTTCCTGCAGTCCGACCTATTCAACGCCAACCAGCGACCCGCTGTTGACGTTGGTGTTTCGGTCTCCCGCGTTGGTGGCGCAGCCCAGGTCAAGTCCATGAAGAAGGTCTCCGGTACCTTGAAGCTGGACCTTGCCCAGTACCGCGACATGCAGGCTTTCGCCATGTTCGCCTCGGACCTGGACGCAGCCTCCCGCCAGCAGCTGACTCGTGGCGCCCGCCTTATGGAACTGCTCAAGCAGGGCCAGTACTCGCCGTTCCCGGTTGAGAACCAGGTCGTGTCCATTTGGGCAGGCACCAACGGCTACCTCGACGACGTTCCTGTCGAAGACATCAGCCGCTTTGAGGGCGAGTTCCTTGAGCACCTGAAGCACAAGTCCTCCATCCTGACCACGCTGGCCCAGACCAACGTGCTGGACGATGACACGCTGGAAGCGCTGAAGACCTCGATTGTGGAATTCAAGAAGGGCTTCTTCGGCGTAGGCGACAACCAGCTCGTCGGCGCTGGCCACGAAGAGCACGAAGCGATCTCGGGCAGCGACGTCGACCAGGAAAAGATCGTCAAGCAGAAGCGCTAGTTCCGGTGTCCGGGTGTGCCGGCCGTATTCGGCTGCCGGCACACCCGTCCGTCGGGAACTAAGGAAAGGATAAGAATGGGAGCCCAGATTCGGGTCTACCGCCAGAAGATCAGCTCGACGACGTCGATGCGCAAGATCTTCAAGGCGATGGAACTGATCGCTACCTCGCGCATCGGTAAGGCACGCGCCCGCGTTGCGGCGTCACTGCCCTACGCGAACGCCATCACCCGCGCTGTTTCTGCCGTTGCGACCCAGAGCGAAATCGATCACCCGCTGGTCACCGAACCGGCGCAGATCCGCCGTGCCGCCGTTCTGGTCGTCACCTCTGACCGCGGCCTCGCCGGATCCTACTCCGCAAGTGTGATCAAGCAGGCCGAAGGCCTCATCGAGCTCCTTCGCGGAGAGGGAAAGGAAGTCAAGGCCTACCTTGTGGGTCGCAAAGCCCAGGCTTACTTCGATTTCCGCGGGCGCCCATACGCCCGGGTCTGGACCGGTGGCACGGACGCACCTGCGTTCGAGACCGCCCAGGAAATCGGCAATGCCCTTCTCGAAGAATTCGCCACTGACTTCGCAGAAGACGGCGTGGACGAAATCCATGTTGTGTACACCCGGTTCAAGTCCATGGTGACCCAGGAACCCACCGTCATTCGCTTGCTTCCGCTGGAGGTCGAAGAGCGGGCAGTCTCGGAGTCCGAGCTGCTTCCGCTGTACGAGTTCGAGCCGGAAACCGAGCAGGTGCTTGATGCGCTGCTGCCGCGCTACATCGAATCCCGGATCTTCGCAGCTCTGCTGCAGGCCGCGGCTTCCGAGCTGGCTGCCCGTCAGCGCGCGATGAAGTCCGCAGGCGACAACGCGACGGAACTCATCAAGAAGTACACGCGACTGCGCAACACGGCCCGCCAGGCCGAGATCACGCAGGAACTTTCCGAAATCGTGGCCGGTGCGGACGCCCTGAGCGCATCCTAACCGGAGTACGGCCGGCGAGAGCCACCTGCACCAACAGATAAACTTAACCCCACGCCATCTAACTGAGTGAAGTGAGAGAGATGACTGCCACCGCTACCGAGCACGTAGCCGCAACGGCCGGTGCCACCGGCCGCATTGCCCGTGTCATTGGCCCGGTTGTCGACGTCGAATTCCCGGCCGACGCAATCCCCGAGATCTACAACGCCCTCACCACTGAGGTGACCCTCAGCGGTGTAACCAAGACCATCACGTTCGAGACCTCCCAGCACTTGGGTGACAACCTCGTCCGCGCTATCTCTCTCCAGGCCACCGACGGCCTGGTCCGCGGTACGTCCGTGAAGAACACCGGCGCTCCCATCGCCGTTCCCGTGGGTGACGGCGTCAAGGGCCACATCTTCAACGTGCTGGGCAAGCCGCTGGACGTTGCCGAGTCCGAGATCCAGGCTGACGACCACTGGCCGATCCACCGCAAGGCTCCCTCCTTCGCGCAGCTCGAGGGGTCCACTGAGATGCTCGAGACCGGCATCAAGGTCATCGACCTCCTCACTCCGTACATCAAGGGTGGCAAGATCGGCCTCTTCGGAGGTGCTGGCGTCGGCAAGACCGTGCTCATCCAGGAAATGATCACCCGTGTGGCCCGCAACTTCGGTGGTACTTCCGTATTCGCCGGTGTTGGCGAGCGTACCCGTGAAGGCAACGACCTCTGGGTTGAAATGGAAGAGGCCGGTGTTCTGAAGGACACCGCGCTTGTGTTCGGCCAGATGGACGAACCGCCGGGAACGCGTCTGCGCGTCGCCCTGTCCGCCCTGACCATGGCGGAGTACTTCCGCGATGTGCAGAAGCAGGACGTGCTGCTCTTCATCGACAACATCTTCCGCTTCACCCAGGCAGGTTCTGAGGTGTCCACCCTGCTCGGCCGTATGCCGTCTGCTGTGGGTTACCAGCCGAACCTCGCCGACGAGATGGGTATCCTCCAGGAGCGCATCACGTCCACCAAGGGTCACTCGATTACGTCCATGCAGGCCATTTACGTGCCCGCCGACGACTACACCGACCCGGCCCCGGCCACCACGTTCGCCCACTTGGACGCCACCACGGAACTTTCCCGTGAAATCGCCTCCCGTGGTCTCTACCCGGCCGTGGACCCGCTGACGTCCACGTCCCGTATCCTTGACCCGCAGTACATTGGCAAGGACCACTACACCACGGCGGTTCGGGTCAAGCAGATCCTGCAGAAGAACAAGGAACTTCAGGACATCATCGCCATCCTTGGTGTTGACGAACTGTCCGAAGAAGACAAGATCGTTGTCTCGCGTGCACGCCGCATCCAGCAGTTCCTGTCGCAGAACACCTACACCGCCAAGCAGTTCACCGGTGTGGAGGGTTCCACGGTCTCCATCAAGGACACCGTCGAAGGCTTCACCGCCATCTGCGATGGTGACCTGGACCACGTCGCCGAACAGGCATTCTTCAACGTCGGTGGCCTCGACGACGTCGAGCGCAACTGGGCCAAGATCCAGGAACAGACCAAGTAACATGGCTGAACTCGAGGTCGAAATCGTCGCGGCGGACCACTTCGTGTGGTCCGGCGCGGCCAAGATGGTAAAGGCCCGCACCACTGATGGTGAAATCGGAATCCTGCCGGGTCACTCGCCGCTGCTGGCCATCATGGCCGCTGGCGAGCTGGCGATCCAGCCGGTTTCCGGTGACCGCATTCACGTTGAGGTCGACGGTGGATTCTTCTCCGTAGACAACAACCGTGTGGTCATTGTTGCTGACAACGCCAAATTGGGCGACGCGGCTACAGCAGGGATCCGATAGCAAGACCTTGATGGACGATTCTGCTATTCCGTTCATCGCTTTGGCAACGGCCCTTGCGTTGCTTGTTTTTACACTGTGCCTATTTGGGGTGCGCCGCTTCAATCTGCGGCGCGCCCTAGGCACGGTCGACGCCTCCATTTGCATGGCTGATAACAGCTGGCAGATGGGGGTTTGTCGTTATCAGGACACTGAGCTGGAATGGTTTCGGCTCCTGTCCCTGAGCCCCCGGCCCTTGCATCGCTTTCGGCGCAGCTCCCTGGAGTTGCTGGGCCGGCGAAGGCCAACTGACGAGGAGCTGGTGAAAGTCCAGCCCGACGTTGTAGTGGTCGAACTGCGGCACGAGGGCACTTCCTTCCTGCTCGCCATGAATTTCGATGCTTATGCCGGGTTGTCATCCTGGCTCGAGGCCGGACCGGTTATCGGTGTCGGCACCTGGCGCTAGACAGCCATGGATTTCATTTCAGACATCAGCCTGGTGGATGGACCCGTCCTGTGGCTCGCGATTGCCGCCGGTGTCTCGGGCTCCGCCTATCTCCTCTGGAGGCGGCGCAGAATGTGGCTGGTCGTGATTCTCGCGGCTGCCGCAGCCGCCGTCGGCATTATCTGGCTGGTCCATTGGCTCCTCATCTACGTCTTCTCCACGTTCCCTGAGGAACTTCCCCGCGAAGTTCTTGCATGGTCGGTTCCACCGGTTGCAGCCCTTCTGCTTGCAATCCTGCGCCTTCCGCGTTCGTCATGGCGAGGACGTGTTGCTTCCATCGCGGCCGCAGCGGGAGTGGTACTCCTCAGTGCCGTTCAGATAAACGCCTATTTTGGCCTCAACCACACAGTGGCGGACGTTACCGGGACTGCTGTGGCGCGGATTGGCCCCTTGGAAGACTCCTTGAAACGGCACGGCCCAGGCACTTCCGTGACTGTCCGCCAATGGCAGGCCACGGGTGATATGCCATCGAATGGCACCCTGAGGAAGGCCACGATTCCGGGGACTGAGTCCGGATTTGCAGCCCGGGATGCGTTTGTATACCTGCCTCCCGCATACTTGGCGAACAACAGGCCAAAACTTCCCGTCCTGGTGCTCTTCGCGGGCCAACCCGGGGCTCCGGCCGACTGGCTGACTGGCGGCGCTCTTCGCTCACAGATGGACCGTTTCGCAGCTCGCCACGGGGGAGTAGCTCCCGTTGTTGTGGTGGTGGACCCCAATGGAACTCCAAACGGAAATACTTTGTGCATGGACAGCAAGATTGCCCGTGCCGATACCTACCTGTCCCGGGACGTACCCAGCTGGATCCGGGGCACGCTTGATGTGGATCAGGATCCGAAACAGTGGGCGGTAGGTGGCTTCTCCTTCGGCGGTACGTGCGCCATGCAGATGGGGACCAGGCATCCGGACGTCTACCCGTCAATCCTCGCTTTTTCCAGTGAGAAAGAACCTGCGTTGGCCAAGGAGCGCCGCAAGACCATCGAGGCCTCGTTCGGCGAAGATACCGCGGCTTTCGAGTCGCAGACTCCGCTGGGCGTTATGGAAAAGCAGAAATTCTCCGGCAAGGCCGCGTATTTTGCGGTCGGCTCCCGGGATCCCGAATTTATTGCGTACATGAACTTGCTTGCCGACTCTGCCAGGAAGGCCGGGTTCGACGTCGAAGCCCGGCAAGTGCCCAACGCCGGCCACTCGTGGGAAACACCAGCCAAGGGAATGCAGGCTGCCCTGGATTTCCTCGCCGCTCGCTGGGGAGTGCAGGGATGACGGCAACAACCGACCGCGCGGTATCAGTCTCCGACGTCGTTCGTTCCGCTGTCCAGCGTTCCGGCAGCCACTTCCGTTCGACACCGCTGACGCTTGGGGTACTTGGTGTCTTCCTGCTGGTAGGCGCCGTGACGGGAAGCTTCCTGAGCGGTCCGCCGGAGTCGATCCTCAACCACGCAGGGGTAAGCCTCTCCGGTCTCAAAGCGGGGGAGTGGTGGTCCATCTGGACATCGCTCTTCTTCGCCACGAACCCATTGGCATACCTGTCAGCCGCATTGATGATCCTCTTCCTGCTTGGCCTGGCAGAGCGGCAGCTGGGCACCAGCAAGGCCGCCGTTGCGTTCTTCGGCGGGCAGTTCGTTTGTGTCACGCTATTCCTGCTGATCACACAGCTGGCTCGCTACGGCGACGACGGCTGGCTGGGTGCGATGACTGGCACCAAATTGATTGGCCCATATGCCGCTGTGGTTGCCGCTGGACTGTCGGCCAGCGCATTACTTCCTACTCTGTGGCAGCGTCGCTTACGCGCATTGGTCGTGTCTGTGGCCCTGCTGCTCGTGTTGTATGTGGGCCATGCGGAGACCGTTATGGGAGCCCTTGGGGCTGTGACAGGACTTGCGGCGGGATGGTGGATCCAAAGCGACCAGGGCACGCTGTACCTGCACCACCGATCCACAGGCAGGGAGGTCCGCAACCTCCTGTCGCTTACCGTTGGCATCTTTGCCGTTGGTCCGATCCTGACAACTGTGGCAAAAAGCCCGTCAGGCCCCCTGGCGCTACTGCGCGACGTCGTCGTGAATCCGCTTCCGACGTTGAACCAGCTAGAAGTGAATTGCGGCGGAACGGTTGACGCCAGCTGTCTCGAGCTTGGCAGGCAGGGCTACTCGGGGCCCCTTGGACTTGCCCTGGCTGTTGTTCCGATGGTTCTCCTGTTGATTTGTGCTGACGGCATGCGGCGAGGACGCCGGATGGCGGTACGGATAGCGATTGGCGTTCAGCTTGCGGTGGTGGCACTATCCGCCGTGTACCTGGCGCTCTTTGCGCGCATACCCCATTATCCGAACCGGCCGCATACAGCCGTGCTGAGCTCGGGTTTTGCCCATATCCTCCCATTGGTTCTGGTTCCCCTGGTCCTGGCGGTGCTGTTGTTCATTTTCAGGGGACATTTCCGGGTGGAATCGGCTTCCGTGCTTCGACGAAGGGTGACGCTGGTTGTTGCTGGGTCCTGGCTTTTGCTGGCCGGCAGCTATAGCGCGTCCTGGCTTGCCGCTGGTGGGTTGGCCCGCGACGGCGGCTGGATGGGTCTCGCTGCTGAGCTCGCCCGCCAATACCTGCCGGTTCCGATCCCAGGCACCTATAAGAGAGTGTTTGACGACCGGAATGTGATGGAGTCGTTCCTCTTTGCGTGGAGTGGCATTCTTTTCTGGCTGATCGTCCTGGTTTGCGTCTGGATCCTTTTCCTCCGGCGGCATCATCCGGCCTTGGCAGGTGAGGAAAGCCGCCACGCTGCGCGCGCCCTCGTCAAACAAGGCGGTGATTCACTCTCCTGGATGGCACTTTGGGAACCAAACAAGTATTGGTTTAACCGGACAAAGGACGCAGGAATCGCCTACCAGCAGCACGGTAACGTTGCGCTGACCCTGGGAGGTCCATTCGGGGATCAGAGCCGGCGGCTGTCCGCCACCGAGGAGTTCCTGGAGTACTGTGCCAGCCACGCCCTGGTTCCGTGCCTGTACTCGTGCACGGATGAACTTTGGCCTTTGCTTCGTGGACGGGGTTTCCACAGGCTGCCCGTGGCGCAGGAGACGAGATTGGCCATCCGGAACCTTGAGTTCAAGGGCAAGGAATGGCAGAACGTGCGGACAGCACTCAACCGGGCCGCGAAAATGGGCGTGAAGGCAGTTTGGGCCCGCTATACACACTTACCGCAGCACCTTAAGACGCAGCTCAGTGAAGTCTCCGAGGAATGGGCGGCCCAAAAGGCGGTACCGGAAATGGGTTTCACCCTTGGCGGGCTGGATGAACTGATGGACCCCGATGTGCTGTGCTGCCTGGCAGTGGATGATCATGGGTTCGTTTATGGCGTGACCAGTTGGCTCCCAGTGTTCGACGGCGGCACTGTAGTGAGTTGGACCCTTGACTTCATGCGGCGGCGCGGTGACGCATTCCCCGGAGTGATGGAGTTCCTGATTGCCTCTGCGGTACTGGAACTACGTGTGAATGTGGAGATGATCTCCCTGTCGGGCTCGCCCCTGGCGCAGGAGGACCGCGAGGCAGAGCTGAGTGCTGAGGGGCTGAAGGGCATCCTCAACCTGGTAGGCCACGCCCTGGAGCCCGTCTATGGCTTCCGCTCGCTGGCAAGCTTCAAATCCCGGTTCAAGCCGGACTACCGGACGCTATACCTCTACTATCACGATCCGCTCCAGCTGCCAGCCATGGGTCGTGCGCTTAGCCAGGCCTACCTTCCAGGGCTTTCAGTGCGCCACACCGCCAGGCTATTGCGGAAGCTTGTGGCGCAACCGGAATAATGACGAACTTGTAAACATTCATGACTGGCTGTGAATAAAAGTTTCGACGCAACCTTCCAATAGGCACCGCCTGAACCTATGGCTTTGATTTAGCCAAGGACAAAAGAGGGTCCCGGCTGAGCCGGAACCCTCTTTTGAAGCATGCTGATAATTCGCTAACCGACGATTGACGCCCGGTGTGAATTGGCAGGCTAGATAACGGTGACGCCAGTGGCCTGGGGGCCCTTGGCACCCTGGCCGATTTCGAACTGAACGCGCTGATTCTCGTCAAGCGTCCGGAAGCCGTTGGACTGAATCTCGGAGTAGTGAACGAAGACGTCGCCTTCAGACTCGTCAGGGGTGATGAAGCCGAAGCCCTTTTCAGCGTTGAACCATTTGACGGTTCCGAGTGCCATTCTCTTTATCTCCTCATTGTGGAACTTGCCTGGTCAGGCACACCTCGTACCGACCTCCGTTACTTCGCGAGAAGACATGGCCCCCATCCAGTCCAACTGGCTGGTGTTGCACAAGCTCCACGCTCGCAACACGTCTTGCGAGCATGAAAAACACCTACACAAAGACTGGTACAAGACTTTCATGGGGGATGCATGAGGTCAACGGTCTAAGGAAAAAAAGCCACAAAAATTGTGTAAAGAGGAGGTTAATCCGGCTTGTTCCGCAAAGCGGTCAAATATGACCGTTGTCGCCGGGCTGCGTTCCGCATGGGAAAGCCAAATTCGAAGTTTGATTGAATTAGCCCACGTTCAGCAACATGCCGAATCAAAGCCAAGCCTTGGCAGTTAAAAAGTGATGCAGGAACTCGCCTTCCCTAAAGATGAACGCCTAGCGCAGGCATCGGTGTTGTGCCGCGTTTAGTTAAACTGACCGGTTCACGCGAGCCATTCACCCATTCGCAGGACCGCGGCGAGCTCCAGGTCCTCACTGAGTACTACGGCATCAGCCCTGAGCCCGCGCCGCAACCCGCCGACTTCGTCTTCGAGTCCAAGGACTGCGGCTGGAACGCTGCTGGCCGAGCGAACGGAGTCTGTCAGGTCCACTCCGGCTCGCACGGCGTGGCGGACGACATCGAGCATCGTGGCGGTGCCGCCCGCAATGGCGCCAGTTGAATCGAGCGTGGCCACGCCGTTGGCGACTGTGACCGGCGACGGTCCCAGCATGTAGTTGCCATCGGCAAGGCCTGCGGCGGCCATCGAATCACTGACCAGCACGATGTTGGAAGACCCTACGAGCTGGAACACCGTAGCCACCGTAGCGGGGTCCAAGTGTGTGCCGTCCGCAATGAGTTCAAGCACTGCACGTCCTTGCTGTGCCGCACGCAGGCAAGCGGCAATGGGTCCCGGTGAACGGTGGTGCAGCGGAGGCATTCCATTAAAAAGGTGAGTAACGGTTGGCAGTGAGCTGACGCCGTCGAACCCTGCGGACTCCAGGCCCTCCCGAGCGGCGGCCAGCGAGGCAGCCGCTGTTGCGTCGTCGCAATCCGTGTGGCCGAGCGACGGGGTCACGCCATGGGAAGTCATAAGGTCCACCAAGGCGGCAGTTCCGGGGAGTTCCGGGGCATAAGTCATTGTGGCGAGCTTCCCGGCAGCTGCTGTCACCAGCTCTTCCATGAGGCCAAGGTGCGGGTCCAGGAGGTACGCCGGATTCTGGGCGCCGCACCGCGCATGCGACAGGAACGGTCCCTCGAGGTGGATGCCGGCGACGAGGCCTTCCTCTGCGAGGCGGACGAACAGTTCAATTCCGCGAAGCAGGTCCTCGCGTTGGGCGGTCACCATGCTGGCCAGTAGCGTGGTGGTGCCGGAGGCATGGAGGAAACTCAAGGCTTGCCGAGCGGAATCCTCGTCGCCGCTGGGGAAGTCACCGCCGTTGCCGCCGTGGCAGTGAAGGTCCACCAGTCCGGGAAGGATGTACCGCTTGGCCGGAAGGTCGTGCCGTTCGGTCCCCTCGAAGCCGGATGCGTCGAAGTCCGCGGCAGGGCCAGCGTACGCAATTCGGTCGCCGTCGACCGCCAGGAGCGCATCCTCCACGAGTGCGCCGTCACTCACTATGGTCCCGGTGATAATCCGTCGGACATCGGAAGGGTTAGGGGCCTGGCTGAGGGCAGTCATGAATCGATTTTAGGGGTGCGGCACACGCCGGTCAGAACAGCCGCGACTCGCTGTCGTCCACGCCGCGCATGGCGTCATAGTCAAGGGTGATGCAGTCGATCCCACGGTCCGTGGCCAGGACTTTGGCTTGTGGCTTGATCTGCTGGGCGGCAAAGATGCCCCGCACCGGAGCCAGCAGGGGGTCGCGGTTCAAGAGTTCCAGGTAGCGCGTCAGTTGCTCCACGCCGTCGATGTCGCCCCGCCGCTTAAGTTCGACGGCGACAGTGGCCCCGTTGGCGTCGCGGGCAAGGATGTCCACCGGTCCAATAGCCGTGAAGTACTCCCGTCGAATCAGGCTGTAGCCTTCGCCTAGAGTCTCGATCTGCTCCGCCAGAAGACGCTGGAGGTCGGCTTCAACTCCGTCCTTGATGAGTCCGGGGTCGCTGCCGAGTTCGTGGGACGTGTCGTGGATCTGCTCGTGGATGTTGATAATCAGCCGGTCATCCGACTTTGCCGACTGCACCGTCCACTGTTCAACAACGCCGTCTTCGAGCTCTGCTTCATGGGGCATGGTGACGCGCACTGTGGCAGGGGGACTCATCCAGTTGAGGGGCTTGTACGAGCCTCCGTCAGAGTGAACCAGCACCGAGCCATCTGCCTTAACAAGGAGTAGTCGCTTGGCGAGCGGCAGGTGGGCCTTCAGGCGGCCCACGTAATCAACGGAGCATCGGGCAATGACAAGTCGCACCGGACCTACATTACCGGCATCAAAGGCTTCAAACCGTCATCGACGCGTTGCACGCAGCTGCCGCTGGCCTGTGCCGCGGACAGGGGGAGAGTGCAGACGGAATGTCCGGACGGAGTGGTCGGGGTGCCGTGGCGCGGCCAGGCGGAGTGGTCGGGGTGCCGTGGCGCGGCCAGGCGGAGTGGTCGGGGTGCCGTGGTGCGGCCAGGCGGAGTGGTCGGGGTGCCGTGGTGCGGCCAGGCGGAGTGGTCGGACGGAGTGGTCGGGGTGCAGTGGCGCGGCGGGCTGGACAGCGCTGGCAGCTGACTCGGGGCAGAATGGGAGCATGCCCCGCTCCAATCGACCCCGCCGGCCGTCGTCGGGCCGAAGCTCCAAGTATTACGGCGACGTTCCCGACCTTGACCTGGAACGTGCGCGGGCGGGGATCGCCCGGCGCGAAAGCGCGCCCGACGGAGACTGGATGGTGCGCACCATGACGGCGCGCAACGCCGAGAAGGAGTACATCTGCCCGGGGTGCTCCACGGCCATCCTGCCCGGAATCGCGCATCTTGTTGTCTGGTCCGACGACCACCTGTTCGGTGAGGCTGCAGGCTTGGCGGAGCGGCGGCATTGGCACAGCAACTGCTGGAACGGCCGCAATTACCGGTATCGCTGAGTCCCGTAGGCTTGAAGGCATGACTTTCGACCCCGCCTCGTTTGTGTTTTCCCAGCCCGCGGAGCCCACCCCCATCCGGGCTGCCACTGTCCTTCCGGCCCGCCGTGAGAACGTGGAATTTACGACGGCGGACGGAAAGCGGCTTGTTGGGGAACTTGCCTTGCCGGAGTCGGGTCCTATCACTGCCACTTTGATCACTCTCCACCCGCTGCCGACCCACGGCGGTTTTATGGATTCCCACGTCTATCGCAAGGCGTCCTACCGCTTGCCGGCCCTGGCCGGCGTCGCCGTGCTGAGGTTCAACACCCGTGGTACGCACTCACCGCGCGGAACCAGCGAAGGGCAGTTCGAGGAAGGCATTGGTGAGCGCAACGATGTTGAGGCAGCTGTGCAGTTCGCGGTGGACCGTGGCTTGCCCAACCGCTGGCTGGTTGGATGGTCCTTTGGTACCGAGCTTGCCCTGATGTACGGCGCGGTGGATCCCGTTGCCGCCCAGGTGGAAGGCGCCATCCTGCTCTCCCCGCCGCTGCACCGCGCCACCGATGTCCACCTTAAGGAATGGGGTGCCTCGGGGAAGCCGCTGACAGTTCTGGTCCCTGAGTTTGACGACTATCTCCAGCCCGAGGAAGCTGCCTCCAGATTCAGCCTGGTGCCGCAGGCACGGGTGGTTGGCGTGGCCGGTGCTAAACATCTGTGGATCGGGGAGAAGTACGCCGGACGTGTCCTCAACGAACTTGTCGATGATGTGACGGAAGCCGGCTCAGGGGCATCCGGACTGCCGCAGGTATGGTCCGGTCCCGTGGCCACTGCGGCTTAGCCGACCATCAGGTCCTGCGCGTTTTGGTCCTGATCATCAATGCCGGTCTTGGCGGACGATGTAGACCTCTTTGATAAGGAGCATGATCGCGGCCGCCGTCGGAATGGCGATTAGTGCGCCCAGTACTCCGAGCAAGCTGCCTCCGGCGATGACCGAAATTACCGCGACGGCGCCTGGCACCGCGACGGCCCGCTGCATGATGCGCGGCGAAACGAAATAGGCCTCGAACTGGAGGTAGGCGAAGTAGCAGATGGCATAGATCAGGGCTGTCTGCCAGCCGAGGGTGAGCGCCACAAGGATGACCACCACCCCAGCGATCATTCCGCCTACCAAGGGGATGAACGCCAGCAATGCCACCACAAAGGCCAGGAGGACTGAGAAAGGCACGCGGAGGATGGACATCACAATGAACGCGAACAGCGCGTTCAGCAGGGCAACGCAGGCCTGGCCGATCACATAATTGCCTACCGAGGCGGTAATGGCCTCCGATAGCGCTTCCACACGCGGTCGTCGGGAGCGGGGAGCCAGCCGATAAGCCCATTTCTTCATATTGGGCAAGGCCGCCAGGAAGTACAGGCTGAGGACCAGGACGATCAGGGTTCCGAAAAGGCTGTTGGCCACAGTGGAGCCGAAGCCCACGACTCCGCCAAAGATGCCCCCGACTGCCTCCGGGTTCTTAACGAACTTGTCCAGCTCCTGGGTGATGCGGTCCCTGACCCCGAACTGCTGGTCGACATTGCGGAAGAATTCGGAGTCCAGGAAGCTGCGGATCCACTCCGGCGCTTGCTTCACCAGTTCAGAGACCTGTTCCACGATGGTTGGGATCAGGGTTGCGAAAAAGCCGGTGACGGCAAGGATCAATACAGAGACGCTGACCACGATTCCCACGGACCGTGGCAGGCTGCGTGCTTCGAGCCATCGCACTACGGGATCCAAGCCCAGGGCTATGAATAATGCGGCCACAATCCACAGGAGCAGTTGTGCCGTAGTGGTGCCGATGTAATAGACCAGCAGGGCCACACCAACACCGACGGTGCCCATAAATCCGAGGTAAAGCGGGTGCTGCTTGGACATGCGCGGCCCGGGGGCGCCAAAACGCGTTCCATCGCCTGCCTCGGCGTGATGCTCCGCTGGAGCAGGTTCAACGTCCTCCGGAGGCATTTCGAAGCGAATCCTGGGTTGCGCGCCCGGGAGGGGTTGGCGGAGACGGCGCAGGACCCGTGCAAGGGCCGCTGGAGCGCGGGGTGTCGTTGGGTCAGCCGGGGTTGGATCCTGCTGCTCGGTCACTGCGCTTCTGCCGCCTTTGTCCATTCGATTTCTATGCTGGTACGTGTCGTAATCAGCCGCCAATGTGGCGGGTTGTGACGATCATCGCAAACACTATCAGCAGCCTGTAATCTCGCGGGTAAAGCGGGGGTTGGGCAGGTTCCATAAGGCCTCCCTGGGGGGCCCGGGCTGAGCGATTGGTAACGAAACGGTTACTATTGAGGTTCAACCACCGCTGATGATAGGTATTTCTGTGCGCTTGAAGACTGCAGTTTCGCTGGTCCTGATCGGACTGCTGACACTGCTGGCCGGCATCGGCCAGTTGACCTTCTGGGCCCCGTCCGAGACCGTGACAGCAACGGCCCCCGGAGACACGAAGGCCGCCCCCCTGACCGTGATCGACTCGAAGTTGCGGACCCTGAACGGTGGTCCGGTGAAGTTCACCATCAAGGGTGACGGCAACTTCGTCCTCGCGGCGGGAAGGCCCGACGACGTGGAAGCCTGGGTGGGCAAGACAGCCCGCAACAAGGTCACGGGAGTCTCCGATGACAACAAGGCCCTTAGCGTGGAGCACGCTGACGGCGAGGCGACCGCCCCGTCGCCTGCCGCATCCGATCTCTGGGTCTCCACCGAAAACGCCAGCGGTGAGCTCGAATACACCTGGAACCCGCCGGCCGGCGGCGAGTGGTCGCTCCTTTTGGCCAGCGACGGCACCAAGGCGGCGCCGTCGTCGATCTCCATGACCTTCCCCAATAACGCGACGACGCCTTGGGCCGCACCCCTCATTGTCATTGGCATCCTGATCATTGTTGCCGGAGCGGCCCTGCCGTTCGTCGGTAGGCTGCTGTCGCGCCGCGGCAGCGGTGGGGACGGCCCCGGTGACGCCGGTGGAAGCCCGGTACCTGACGACCACACGGCTGCAATCCCCACCCAGGCCGCGCCCACCGTCCACCACAACCAGGGAGACGCCACCCGTGGCCCTGGCAAGTCCCTTCGCGTGTCCGCCGTGGCTGCCGCCCTTGCGGCCGTCCTGGTAGGCGGAACCGCCGTCGGAGCGCAGGCCAGCAAGACGCCGCAGCCCTCACCGTCGGCGTCCGATGCAAACGCTGGGACGGACTCGGGCGATCCAGTGGTAGTCGACGCGCAGCTTAAGCGCATCCTGGAACAGGTGGCCAGCGCAGTCGCGGCCGGAGACGCCGCCAAGGACGCTGCCAAGCTGCAGCCGCGCGTTGACCGTATGGAGCTGCAGGTCCGGACGCAGAACTACAAGATCCGTTCCCAGGTGGGCAGCTACGAGGCCCGCATGCCCGTCCGCGCCAGCAAGCTTCTAACCAAGGTGGTCAGCAGCAAGCGGGAGTGGCCGCGCACCGTTGTAGCCGTGACCCAGGGCGACGGCAACGTGGTTCCACAGGTATTGACCTTGGTCCAGGCCGGTCCGCGTGAGAACTACAAGCTGTGGAATTCGGCGCCCCTCCAGCCCGGAACCAGCTTCCCCTCTATTCCGGCAGGCTCTACGTCGGCGCTGGCTCCCGGGGACAAGGGAGACCTGCAGTTCAGCGGCAAGGATGCCCTCACTGGGCTTGCCGACCGACTGAACAACCCCAACTCGGCGTTCAAGGACAAGCTGACGGAGAGTTCGTCGTCGCCCTATATCTCCGGAACGCTTGCGTACCAGGCGGACACGGTCAAGAACGGAGCAAACGGAACCTTTGCCTTCTCCCACAAACCGGTGGACGGCGACACCCAAGTCTTCCGCACGGCGGACGGCGGTGCTTTGGTGATCGGTCGGCTTGAGTTCGCTTTTGACGGCACGCCGAAGGCGGAAGGCGACAAGCTGGTCCTCAATGAGGACTCCGCGGTCTTCGCGGGTGGCAAAGAGACGAGCACCGGCATGGTTCTGAACTTTGCTGAGTCCGTTGCGGTTTATGTTCCGCCGGCGGGGTCCAAGGATCCCATGCGGCTCGTTGCCGCCACGCGCGGCCTGGTGGGTGCCAGCTTCAAGTAGGCCTCGCCCAACAAAGACCCGGCTGGCGGCGGTGGAGCGTCAGGGGCAGCGGCTAGAGTGGACCATATGAGTTCGCCTGGATCACGCCCCGCCCCACCTGCCGCCAGCACGCTCAACCTGCGCGGCGCCGTCGATCTTTCCTCGCTCCGCCGCCCTGCTCCGGCTGCGCCGACGGCTGGATCTCCGGCCTCTGGCGAAGCCGGTGGTGCGCCGGAAGGGACGCCGCAGCTTCGCGTCGACGCGACGGAAGCCAACTTCCAGAGCCTGGTGCAGCTGTCCGCGCAGGTGCCGGTGGTTTTTGTTCTCTGGTCCCAATACGCGCCGGAGTCCTCGGGTCTCCTGGACACCATGGAGCGGGTCATCACCGGCCTTGGCGGAAAGGTTGTCCTGGCGGCAGCCGACGTCGACGCTTTCCCCCAGCTCGCCCAGGCCTTCCAAGTCCAGGCGGTGCCAACAGCGCTTGCCGTAGTCAAGGGGCAGCCGGTTCCGCTGTTCCAGGGCGGTGCTTCCGAGCAAGAGATCCGTGCCCTGATGGACGAACTGCTCAAGGTGGCAGCTGCAAACGGAGTCTCCGGTAGCGTTGGCGGCGCCCAGCCCGGGGAAGCTGCAGCGCCGCCGCCACTTCCGCCACTTCATCAGGCTGCTTTCGACGCCATTGAAGCGGGCGATTACGACGCCGCAGCCGCTGCCTATCGGCAGGCTCTCGCCGAAATGCCGGCGGACTCCGAAGCCAAGGCTGGCCTGGCCCAGGTGGAGCTCATGCAACGACTGGAAAAGGTTTCCGCCCCGGAGGCTGACGCCCTTCGCCAGCGCGCGGCGGAGCAGGCCGACAATCTTGAGGTGCAGTTGGCAGTGGCAGACCTGGATGTATCCGGCGGCCATGTGGAGGATGCCTTCAACCGGATTGTCGCGTTCATCGGACGCCACCACGGACCCGAGCGAGAGACGGCCCGCGTGCGCTTGCTGGAATTGTTCGACGTCGTTGGCATCACCGATGAGCGGGTAGCGAAGGCACGGCAGAACCTGGCCAGGGTTCTGTTCTAATGGCATCCTCGGCCCTCTTCACGCCGCTCACGCTGCGCTCCTTAACCCTTCCCCACCGCGGGTGGGTTTCGCCGATGTGCCAGTACAGTTGTCCGCCGGAAACTGGCGAAGGTGTGCCGAACGACTGGCATCTTATGCACCTTGGATCGTTTGCCGCCGGCGGCGCTGCGCTAATCCTTACGGAGGCTTCTGCAGTCAGTCCGGAAGGGCGCATCAGTCCCTTGGATGCAGGTCTCTACAACGACCAGCAGGCATCCGCGTGGGCCAGGATAACGGATTTCGTCCATCGGCACAGCGCCGCAGGTGCACGGATCGGGATTCAGCTTGGGCACGCCGGCCGGAAGGCATCTACCTACGCGCCGTTTTCGGAGTCCAAGGGGACTGTCCCACCGGCGGAAGGCGGGTGGGAGACGATTGGTCCCGGCAGCCAGGCATTCGACGGTTACAGGGCGCCCCGCGCCATGCATGAGGACGAAATCCGAAAGGTCATCCAGGACTTCCGTTCGGCCGCCGTGCGTGCGGTTGACGCCGGATTCGACACCGTGGAAATTCATGCCGCCCACGGCTACTTGCTCCACCAGTTCCAAAGCCCGCTGATCAACAACCGCACCGATATCTGGGGCGGAAGCGAAGAGAACCGCAACCGCCTGACCCTCGCCGTGATTGACGCGGTCCGCGGCGCCATCCCGGATGGTATGCCTCTCTTGCTCCGCATCTCGGCGAGTGACTGGGCCGACGGCGGCGTGGACATTGACGCGTCGGTGCGCCTCTCGAAGGCGGCTGCTGAGCGGGGCGTTGACTTAGTGGATGTGTCCAGTGGGGGAGCAGTTCCTCATCAAAACATTCCGGTAGGGCTCGGCTACCAGACGGCCTTCTCGGAGAAGATCCGGCGCGAGGCCGGAGTAGCCACCGGAACCGTTGGATTGGTGACGTCCGCCACCCAGGCGGAACACTCATTGGCAACAGGCCAGGCCGACGCCGTGTTTATCGCCAGGGCAGCGCTGCGCGATCCGCATTGGTGGCTGCGCGCGGCCTTCAGCCTTGGACATGACCTCGAGTGGGCGCCCCAATACCGGCGGGCCATACCTCGGCACGTGTTCTGATCCCGGGATAGGGTTGTGCCATGACGGACCAGGGTTCTGCCTTCCCGCCTCATTCGGCGCAGCCGTCAGGCGATCCTGCGCCGCAGGGGCCACGGCAGATTGGAGCGCCACAGGCGGACGCGCGGCGGGGAGACGCTCGGCAGGGAGACGCTCGGCTCCCCGAGCCGTTGCCGGAGAACGCGCATGTGCCGGCACTTGCACTGCGCGGAGTCGCCAAGCGTTTCGGCGGGAAGATCGCAGTCGACGGGATCAGCCTGGATGTCCCTGTGGGGTCCTTCTACGGTGTTGTCGGTCCAAATGGCGCGGGTAAGACCACCACGCTCTCAATGGCAACGGGGTTGCTTCGCCCGGACTTTGGTACGGCGCATGTGCACGGCGTGGACGTGTGGGCCCATCCCCTGGAAGCAAAACGCCTCATGGGCATATTGCCGGATGGCGTGCGACTGTTCGATCGGCTCAGCGGCGAGCAGTTGGTGACCTACGCCGGCCTATTGCGCGGAATGGACCGCGACGTTGTCCGTTCCCGCGTGGCAGACTTGCTCGCAGCCTTAGACCTCCAGCAGGACGCTGGAACGATGGTTGTCGACTATTCGGCCGGCATGACCAAGAAGATCGCGCTTGCCTCCGCGCTCATCCACGCCCCGAAACTGCTGGTGCTGGATGAGCCCTTCGAGTCGGTCGATCCGATTTCCGCGGCCAATATTCGTAGCATCCTGGACAGTTACGTAGCCTCCGGCGGCACGGTGATCGTATCCAGCCACGTGATGGACCTCGTGCAGCGGATGTGTGACCACGTCGCCATCGTCGCTGCCGGGCGGGTCCTGGCTTCCGGCCGCACTGAGGAAGTGCGGGCCGGATCGAGCCTGGAAGAGAGGTTCGTGCAATTGGTCGGTGGAGGTCATCGTGCGGGGGGACTGGAATGGTTGCGCACCTCCTGAGCTTGAAGTGGCGGCTGCTCCTGAATGGATTCCGCCGCAGCCCCGGGCAACTCGTTGGCATTATCATCGGCTCGCTTTACGCCTTGGGCGTGGTGGCCGTCCTGGTGTTCGCACTTTTCATCCTTCGCTGGGCGCCTTTGGACGTGGCAGCGGCTGCGGTCACCCTGGGTGGTGCCGCCGCCATGCTGGGCTGGAGCCTTGTACCCCTGGTTGCGTCGGCCGCCGACCTGACCCTTGACCCTGCACGCTTTACGACGTCGGCAATTCCTGCGCGTGAGTTGCTGGCGGGACTTGCGCTGGCCGGCTTCATCGGGCTGCCCGGCATCGCCACCGCAATGGTCTCCCTGGCAACTGTTTTTACCTGGAGCCGAAGCTTCGCTGCCGCTTTTGGTGCTTTGGTAGGGGCCGCAATGGGGGCGCTGACCTGTGTGGTGCTCTCCAAAGTGGTGACGACGGCTACCGCGAGCCTTGCTTCCTCGCGGCGGTTCAAGGACATCAGCAGCATAGTGTTCATCGTTCCGCTAATGCTCCTCGGTCCGATTTTCGCGGGCGTAGTGTCGGGCGTTTCAGAGTCTGCAAGCTTCCTGATCGACTTGTCGGAGGTGGTTTCGTGGACTCCGTTGGGTGCCGCCTGGTCTCTCGGGGCGGACCTCGCTGCGGGCAACTTACTGGCGTCCTTGGCCAAGTTCCTTGTGGCCGCCTTGACGTTGGCGGTGCTCTTTGGGGCGTGGCATTTCCTGCTGCAACGGGCACTCGTCACTCCTCCCTACGCCGGGAGTACGGCCAGGAAGGGCGGCAGGCTCGGCCTTTTCCGTGCGCTACCTGCACATCCTGCGGGAGCCGTGGCAGCGCGTGCGCTGTACTACTGGCTCCGGGACCCGCGCTACGCCGGCTCCCTGGTGGTGGTTCCGTTGCTGCCTGTCCTCTTGATCTTCCCCGTGGGTCAGAGCGGCACATCCGCTCCACTGTTGGTGCTTGGTCCCTTGACGGCCTTCCTCCTGGCGTGGTCCATCTCCGCGGATGTGTCCTACGACAGCACTGCCTTTGCCTTGCACCTTGCCAGCGGTGTCAGGGGAGTGCATGACAGGCTTGGCCGGGCCCTGGCCTGCCTGTCCTTCGCGCTGCCCGTGACCCTGATTTTCACGGTTGGCTCGGTGGCCATGGCCGCACAGTGGGAATTGCTGCCGGGCATGCTTGGCTTGGCAATCGGCGTCCTGTTGTCGGGCCTTGGCCTGTCTTCGGTCGTGTCGGCCCGCTACACAGTCGCGGTTCCGCTGCCGGGTGAAAGCCCGTTCAAGAAACCACCGGGTAACGTTGCCCAGACCATCGCTGTGCAACTGATTGGGATGCTGGTGCTGACACTTCTGGTACTGCCCGAGGCAGCGATCCTCGTGTGGCAATTGGTTTCCGGTACAGGGGTTGCCGGATGGATCAACCTGCTGCTTGGGACGGTACTTGGATCAGTGCTGTTCGTGGTCGGTATTAGCCTGGGTGGCCGATGGCTGGATGCCCGGGGGCCGGAGCTTTTCGCGGAGCTATCGGCAAACAGGTGAACTTGCTCGCTAACCTCTAAACAACAGCAACACGGCGGACTCCGCGTGCGCCGTCCAAAAGAAAGGCCATGGCGTTGGAAGTTGTTATCCTCCCTGGCACCCGTCAAATCGCCGGTTTGGCGGCCGACGCCATAGAAGCACTGTTGCGGCGCAAACCCAATGCCGTCCTGGGCCTCGCCACAGGTTCGTCCCCGTTGCCCATCTACGACGAACTGGTGCGCCGCCACGCTGAGCGCGGACTGGACTTCAGCCAGGCACACGGTTTTGCGCTTGACGAATACGTGGGACTCCCGCCAGGCCATCCGGAGTCGTATCGGGAGGTCATTCGTCGCGAATTCACCAACCGGATCAACATCCAGCCGGAGAACGTCCACTGTCCCGATGGCTCAGCCGAGGACATCCCGGCAGCGTGCCAAGCCTATGAAGACGCCATGACTGAGCTTGGAGGCGTGGACCTCCAAATCCTCGGGGTCGGAACGGATGGCCATATCGGCTTCAACGAGCCGGGGTCGTCCTTTACCTCGCGGACACGCATCAAATCCCTCATCGAACAGACGCGGAAGGACAATGCCAGGTTCTTCAAAGGCCTCAGCGAGGTTCCCCACCACGTCGTTACCCAGGGGCTTGGCACCATCATGGACGCCCGGCATGTGATCCTGGTGGCGACAGGCGCCCAAAAAGCGCAGGCAGTCCGCGATTTCGTGGAGGGGCCGGTGGCAGCAATCTGCGCCGCATCCATACTGCAGTTCCACCCGCACGCCACCATCCTGATCGACGAGGCGGCTGCCTCCTCGCTCAAGTTGGCGGACTACTATCGGCATACCTTCGACAACAAGCCGAAGTGGCAGGGACTCTAGCGGCTAAGATGGATGGCATGACTACGCTGCCCCCGGATCCCTTCGAAAACGACCCCATGCGCGAGCTTTCCGGTCCCGGAGCGTCCACCGCCACCATCGAGCGCGAGGAACTCCGGGAGGAACTTGAGCCCGGCGACCGCGAGCGATTCGCGCACTACGTGCGCAAGGAAAAAATCATGGAGTCCGCCATGACGGGTGAGCCGGTCATTGCCCTGTGCGGCAAGGTTTGGACTCCCGGCCGCGACCCACGCAAGTTCCCTGTGTGTCCCACATGCAAGGAAATCTACGAAGGCCTTCGCCCTGGCAACGAAGGCGGGGACAAGGGCGGCCCGGGTAACTCCAAGTAGTGGAGGCGGGACCGCTTTCTCCCGCCTTCCGGTCGCTGACGATCGGCATCATTGCCCTCGTCAGTTGTGTAGCCTTCGAGGCGATGGCGGTCACCACAGCGATGCCGCTAGTGGCCAGGGACCTTGGCGGTGAGTCGGCCTACGGCCTGGCGTTTTCCCTGTTCCTAACGGCGTCCCTTCTTGCCACTGTGGCTGCTGGGGCTTGGTGCGACCTGAAAGGGCCACGGGCCGCGCTTCTGGCTGGCCTCCTCCTCATGGGTGGGGGACTGGCGGTGTCCGGGACGGCTTTTTCCTTTGTGACGATGGTGTTGGGAAGGGCAGTGTCCGGCCTCGGTGGCGGGTTCCTGATCGTAGCGCTTTATGTCATCATCGGTGAGGCCTATCCGGGCGCGGCCCAGGCCGTCGTCTTCGGATGGATGTCAGCTGCGTGGGTGCTGCCCTCACTGATTGGGCCCCTCGTATCGGGCTACCTCGCGCAAAGCGTCAGCTGGCGGTGGGTCTTCCTGGGCGTCATTCCCATCATCGCCGCAGCCTTGTTCCTTTTGTGGCCGCGACTGCGTAGTCTGAGGCCTCCGGCACAACCCACCATGGACGCTTCTTTCGGCCGGCGCCGCAGTGTGCTTGGGCTGATCCTCGCACTGGGGGTATTCGCAATCCAATGGTCGTTCCATGCGGGCGGTTCCGGAGTTCCCGGATGGCTGGCCGCCGCCGTCGGCACTGCCGGTGCGGCAGCCGTCGTCGTCGGCGTCCCGCGGCTCCTGCCGCCCGGAGTTTTCACCATTCGGCAAGGATTGCCGAGCGTCATGGTGACACGGGCCATTCTGGCCCTTTCTTTTTTCGGTGCCGAGGTGTTTGTGCCACTGATGCTTGTCACGGTGCATGGACTCCCCGCCGCCCTCGCCGGCCTGGCGCTGACTGGCGGCGCGCTGGGGTGGTCCGTCGGGGCATTCGCCCAGGGCAAGGCTAAGATTGAACGTCACTGGATTCTGGTGGCCAGTACGCTGGCTGCAGGCTTGTCTCTCGGCAGCCTGGCCTTGCTGACCCTGCCCGGCGTTCCACTCTGGCTGGTCATGCTGGACTGGTCCGTTGCCGGGTTGGCGATGGGCGCGGCATTGTCCACAACGTCAGTGCTCGTCCTTAAGCTTTCGTCACCGAGTGATCGCGGTCGCAATTCTGCTTCGTTGCAGTTGGCAGACCAGCTTGGCTCAGTGGCAGGTACGGCCGGTGCCGGGGCGGTCTTTGCCGCCCTGCATGCGCCGGAACATCCGGAACAGATTGGTGTTTTTGTGGTTATTTGGGTTTCGCTGGGGGCCATCGCCCTGCTGGGCATTCCGGCAGCTGCACGAAGCCGGGTGGCGGCCGGAGCACCCGGCCAGGCGATCGAATCGAAGCAGGTGGAGTCGGCGTGACTGAGACCCTATTCGGCGGACCCGTTCTGCCCCCGGCGTATCCTGAACGCGCAGCCTGGGGAACGGCGCCCAAACTCCGGGCCTGGCAGCAGGAAGCGCTGGACCTTTATCTGACGAGAGCGCCCAAGGACTTCCTGGCCGTGGCAACGCCGGGCGCCGGCAAGACCACGTTCGCGCTGCGCGTGGCGTCCATCCTGATCGATTCCGGGGTCGTCAACCGTGTGGTGATCGTGGCGCCGACGGACCACCTTAAGCGGCAGTGGGCCGATGCCGCGGCCCGGGTAGGCATCGCGATCGACCCCAACTTCAAGAACTCGGACGGCCAGCATGGCCGCGGCTTTATCGGCGTGGCAGTCACCTATGCCCAGGTGGCCAGCAAACCGCTCCTGCACAGGGCAAAAACCGAGGCCGCACGAACGCTGGTGATCCTTGACGAAATCCACCACGGCGGCGAGGCGCTGTCGTGGGGCGACGGCCTCAGGGAAGCGTTCGACCCTGCCGTTCGACGGTTGGCGCTGACCGGCACGCCTTTTCGCTCGGACACTTCCCCCATCCCGTTTGTGGACTACGTCGAGGATCGCGAAGGGATTCGGCGTTCCAAGGCCGACTACACCTATGGCTACGGCAATGCCCTGCGCGACCACGTGGTCCGACCAGTCCTGTTTATGGCCTATTCCGGCCAGATGCGGTGGCGCACCAGCGCCGGAGATGAGATGGCGGCCTCGCTTGGCGAGGCCGCTGTCACGAAGGACGTCACCTCCCAGGCCTGGCGGACTGCCCTGAATCCGGCCGGGGAGTGGATCCCGGCCGTGCTGTCCGCGGCTGACAAGCGGCTCAGCGAGGTTCGTCGCACGGTTCCGGACGCTGGCGGCCTGGTCATAGCAACGGACCACGAGGATGCGCGGGCGTATGCAGGGCAGCTGAAGAAGATTACGGGGGAGTCCCCCACAGTGATCCTCTCGGATGATGCCAAGGCCTCCAGCAAGATCGAGGAATATTCCGACGGCGACAAGCGCTGGATGGTTGCCGTTCGTATGGTGTCTGAAGGCGTTGACGTTCCCAGGCTGTCTGTTGGTGTTTACGCAACGTCCACTTCCACGCCGTTGTTCTTTGCCCAGGCCGTGGGACGCTTTGTGCGTGCCCGCAAGCGCGGCGAGACGGCGTCCGTCTTCCTGCCGTCAGTGCCGCCGCTTTTGGCCCTAGCCAACTCGATGGAAGCGGAGCGGGACCACGCCCTTGACCGTCCGCAGCAGGACGAGGACGGTTTGTTCGACGCCGAAGAGTCCTTGATGGCAGAAGCCAACCGTGAGGACAAGGCCTCGGACCAGCTCACCAAGGGCAAATTCGAGGCATTGGATTCGCAGGCCTCGTTTGACCGTGTACTTTTCGACGGCGGCGAGTTCGGGACCGGAGGAGACATCGGTTCCGAAGAGGAATTGGATTTCCTTGGTATTCCCGGACTGCTCGACGCCGAGCAGGTGGGCGTGCTCCTTCGGCAGCGCCAGCACGAGCAGCTGTCCCGGAAGAAGAAGCCCGCGCAGTCACCATCCGATGCTCCGGCCGTCCCGGACCACCGCCTGCTGATGGACCTGCGCAATGAGCTGGCTAAGAATGTGTCGGCATGGAGTGCCCGGACGGGAACGCCCCACGGAGTCATCCACAACAAGCTGAGGGACGTTTGCGGTGGCCCTGCCGTGGCCCAGGCAAGCGAGGCGGAACTCAAGGCCCGGCTGGCAAAGCTGCGGGACTGGTTCGTGGGTCGGCAGTAGGGCCCGCCGCTCAGTAGGAGACTCAGTGGGAGACTTCGACCTCGACGCCGCCGAGTTCCAGTTCGGCGATGGTCTCGCTGAGGTCCGGTGCAATCCCGGCCGTCAGGTCTCGCAGTACCGTCACGGAGTATCCCGCTTGCACGGCGTCCAGCGCTGTGGCTTTCACGCAATAGTCGGTGGCGATTCCCACAACGACGACGTCCTCCACGCCGTGGCTCTGCAGCCAGTCGTCAAGGCCAATGGCGTCCTTGGCTGATTCCTCGTCCGTCCCGGCGTCCTCGGCGGGGCCGGCGCCGGGAGGAGCAGCGGACCGGCCCATGGCCGCCCCGCCCGCGGGAACCTCGTCCTCCGGGGTAAGGACACCTTCGAACCCCGAGTAGGCCGCTGCGAACTGTCCTTTGCGGAAGAATGCCTGGATGTATTCGGTGTCCAGCTCGGGATGGAGTTCCGCACCCCGGGTTCCCGCAACACAGTGCGGGGGCCAGCTGTCGATGAAGTCGGGCTGGTCCGCGAAGTGTTCCCCCGGTTCAATGTGCCAGTCCTGGGTGGCCACAATGTGGTCGAAATGGCGGTGGTTGGCGTCGACGTATTCGCTGATGGCGCCTGCCACCGCGGCGCCGCCCTCGACTGCCAGCGATCCTCCCTCGCAGAAGTCGTTTTGTACGTCGACGATGATCAGGGCCCGTGACATCAGTCCTCCTCGAAGACCGTGGGAATCGCCGGTTCTCCTCGCTGCAGCCGGTTGATGACCGACGGGAGCTCGGCCATGGAATCGTCGTGGCGCTTGCCGGCCCGGACCACACCCTCGTGCCCTGTCCAGCCGGGAATCAATTCGCCGTTTTTCATGAACTGCTGCAAGAGCGCGCGGTCATTGCCGTCGTCCTGCGGGCGGTGGCCAATCCCGACGATCTCCTGCATTGCTTTGCCATGGTCGTCGAGCCTGCGGAGGGCATATTTCCTGCCGCCCTTGCTGATCTTGTTTTTGGCCGCCTTCGCAACGGACACGTACTCGCCGTCGTCGTTTGTCCTGCTGACGAGCTTGTAGACCATACTGGCCGTCGGGGCTCCCGAGCCCGTCACGAGTGAGGTCCCGACGCCGTAGGCGTCCACCGGCGCGGACTGTAGGGCCGCAATGGCGTACTCGTCGAGGTCAGAGGTCACCACGATCCGTGTGTTGATGTTCCCAAGGTCGTCCAGCAGTTCCCGGACAGATTGCGCCTGGGCAACGAGGTCGCCTGAATCCAAGCGCACGGCGCCCAGCTTGTCGCCCGCGAGTTCGACGGCGGTCCGAACCGCGTTCTCGACGTCATAGGTGTCCACGAGCAGCGTGGTGCCGGGACCCATGGAGGCGATCTGCGCTTCGAAGGCGTCGCGTTCGCTGTCGTGCAGCAGCGTGAACGAGTGGGCAGCGGTGCCGACGGTCTTGAGGCCGTAGCGCCGCCCCGCTTCAAGGTTGGAGGTGCTCGCGAAGCCGCCGATCACCGCAGCCCGCGCGGCCGACGTCGCGGACTCCTCCTGGGTGCGGCGAGAGCCCATCTCGATGCATGGGCGGCCGTGGGCCGCGCTGGTCATGCGTGACGCCGCGGAGGCGATGGCGCTGTCGTGATTCAGCACAGACAGGAGGTACGTTTCCAGGATGCAAGCTTCGGCGAAGGTGGATTCCACGATCAGGATGGGGGAGTACGGGAAGTAGACCTCGCCCTCCGCATAGCCCCAGACGTCACCGGAGAAGCGGTAGTCGGCAAGGTAGTCCAATGTTTCCGCATTGACCACTGCGTTGTCCTTGAGGAAGGCCAGCTCCTCGTCGCTGAAACGGAAGTTGACGATCCCCTCCAGGAGCCGCCCGGTTCCGGCCACTACGCCGTAGCGGCGGCCGTCAGGCAGCCTGCGGGCGAACGCCTCAAAGACCGAGCGGCGGTGGGCAGCCCCCGAATGGAGCGCAGCCTGAAGCATTGTCAGTTCGTAGTGGTCGGTGTAGAGGGACGTGCGCGGGTGGTCCCAGGCGGCGGATCTACTCACGAATTCACTCTAGTGCGCATCGCCCTAGAATGGACAGATGACCCCTAGCGTTGCGATTGGCACCGACATCGAGGAACGCACGGACACCGAACAGCAGTCTTCCACCAGTATTTTGGCGGCTCCGGAGGTCCCTTGGAACCTTGTCATCTGGAACGACCCCGTCAACCTCATGAGCTACGTGAGCTTCGTCTTCCAAAGCTACTTCGGATATTCCGAATCGAAAGCAAACAAACTGATGATGGAAGTCCACAAAAAGGGCCGGTCGATCGTGGCCCACGGCAGTAAGGAACAAGTGGAGCAGCACGCGGTGGCGATGCATGGCTACGGCCTCTGGGCCACAGTGGAGAAGGCAGCGGGCGGCAGCGCCAGTGGCGATTCAGCAGGGCGGCGTGGCCGTGGCTAAGGCCTTCAAGTACGGACTCAAAGGCATTACCGGCCATCTGGAGCCCGCGGAACGCGAACTCCTGCGCGGCCTGCTGGATGACGTGATTTCCATGTTGGAACCGGAGGAACGTCCGGACCAGGATCCGCTCGCAGCCCTCATCGGCCTGGATATGGACGTCAAGGAACCCACTGACCGCGCGCTGCAGCGCTTGCTCCCCAACGTCATGAAGGACGACGCCGCTGCGTCACTTGAGTTTCGCCAGCTCACCGAACGCTCGCTGCGGGAGAGCAAGGTGGGGGCCCTGCGTGCCACGGCCCTGGGCCTGGACAAGGAAGACCTTGTGCTGTCTCCGGAGGACGCCCGGCATTGGTCCCGGGCCTTGAACGACGTGCGCCTTGTGCTGGCCGAGCGCCTGGATATCCGGGACGAGGAAGACGCCGACCACATCCACACGATGCAGGATTGGTCGCAAGCCGAAGACGTGGAAAGTTACCTCGCCCTGGTCTACAACTTCACTACCTGGCTTCAGGAGTCCCTTGTGCAGGCAATGCTGGCTGCGATGGAGCGCAAGTCGTAGGTTTTGTGCATTGTCACCTGAACTGGTCATAAATGCCATGTGACAAAGCAGACACGTCGCGCAGGCCACAAGTGATGGCCGCAACACTTGGCAGGCCGTATTCTCAATAAATCATGAATTCAGCACCGGGGAATGAACACGCCGTCCCTTCCACTTCGGAAGCCGCGGCGGAGTCCGCAGCCGAAGGGTCCCTGCCCGAAGTCGAGGACCACATGGGGTCCCGTCCCATTGGAGTTTTCGACTCCGGCGTCGGCGGACTGACGGTGGCCCGCTCCATCATCGACCAGTTGCCCAACGAGGCCATCCTCTACGTCGGGGACACCGCCAACGGCCCCTATGGTCCGCTGCCCATCGCTGAGGTCCGCGCCAACGCCCTTGGCGTTATGGACGAACTGGTCGATTCCGGCGTGAAGCTTCTCACCATCGCTTGCAACTCTGCATCGGCCGCGGTCCTTCGTGACGCCAGGGAACGGTATACCGCCAAATACGGCATTCCGGTCATCGAGGTCATCCAGCCGGCCGTGCGACGTGCCGTGGCCGCGACCCGCAACGGCAAGGTTGGTGTAATTGGCACCTCGGCGACTGTCGGATCACGTGCCTATGAGGACACATTCGCCGCAGCCCCGGACCTGTCTATAACGTCTGTAGCCTGCCCGGAGTTTGTCAGCTTCGTGGAGGCGGGAGTCACTACGGGACCGGAACTGTTGGCTGTGGCGGAAGGCTATCTTGCCCCGCTGCGGGAGGCTGGCGTGGACACGGTAGTCCTGGGATGTACGCACTACCCCCTGCTCACCGGCGTCATTTCCTACGTTATGGGCGAGGACGTCACGCTCGTCTCCAGTGCCGAGGAAACCGCCAAGGACGTCTACCGTGCCCTGGTAACACACGGCCTGCAGCGCACATTGACTTCTCCACCCGTGCACGACTTCATCGCCACAGGCGACGCCGCGCAATTCGAAACCCTGGCCCGCCGCTTCCTCGGGCCCGAGGTTCTTTCAGTGCGCCATGTTGACCATGTTGCCGCGCAGTACCCCACCGGGAGCCTGGCCCGAATCACCCCGGAAATGCTGGCGGCAGCAAGGCGAGGCGCTTTGTCCGGCTCCGCCCGCCGGTCCAATTTCGTCGCTGCCGCCGACGGCTGGCCGCACCGTGGAGGCCAGGCCCTGTGAAGTTGACCATTGTGGGATGCACGGGCTCCTTCCCGGGGCCTGGCTCGCCGGCGTCGTGCTACCTGCTGACTGCCGACGACGGGATGCGGCGCTGGAAGATCGTCCTCGACCTGGGCAGCGGTGCCCTTGGCGCCATCCAGCGGTACACAGACCTTGAGGACATTGACGCGATATTCCTGACACACCTGCACCCCGACCACTGCATGGACTTGTGTGGGCTGCACGTGGCAGTGCGGTGGAAGCCTGGCGGCTGGGGGAGGGACAGGATCCCGGTGTGGGGCCCAGCGGCGACCGCGGACCGAATGGCCACAGCCTACGGCCTTGAGCTGGATCCTGGTATGCACGAGGAGTTTGACTTCTCCAACTGGACAGAACGGCAAACAGTGGAGCTGGGGCCGTTCAAGGTCACACCCTACGCTGTCAACCACCCGGTCGAGGAAGCCTACGCGCTCCGGGTAGAGGCCACGGAACCTGGACCGGACGGCCAGCCCGTGACCAGGATCCTTACCTACTCGGGAGACACCGACTCCTGCGCGGGACTTGAGGAGGCAGCAAAGGATTCGGATCTTTTCCTCTGCGAGGCCGCTTTCGAGGAGGGCCGGGACGACGGAATCAAGGACGTCCACCTCACCGGAAAGCGTGCCGGCCAGGCCGCGGCGGCCGCAGGCGCCCGCCGCCTACTGCTGACCCACATCCCCGTTTGGACGTCGCAGACCACCGTTATGGCTGAGGCCAGGCCGGAGTTCGACGGCGACGTGGCTGTTGCAGTAGCAGGCGTCCACTACTCCGTCTAAGGCCATTTCCGGCCGTCCGGGGCCGCCTCCGAAATCGATAAGCTGGAGGCATGACATCTGAAGCCCAAGCAACCCCAGTCATCCGCGCGGATGGCCGAACACCAGACCAGCTCCGCCCCATCAGCATCACCCGAGGCTGGTCCAAGCAGGCCGAAGGATCGGCGCTTATCGAGTTCGGGAACACAAGGGTACTTTGCACGGCTTCACTGACCGAGGGCGTCCCGCGCTGGCTCAAGGGTGAAGGTCGCGGCTGGGTTACCGCCGAATACGCCATGTTGCCGCGCGCCACAAACATCCGCTCCGACCGTGAGTCGGTCAAGGGACGGATTGGCGGCCGCACGCACGAGATCTCCCGGCTGATCGGCCGGTCGCTCCGTTCCATCATCGACACCAAGGCGTTGGGCGAGAACACCATAGTCCTGGACTGCGATGTCCTGCAGGCCGACGGCGGAACACGTACCGCTGCGATTACCGGCGCCTACGTGGCGCTCGCCGAAGCCATCCGCTTCGCTCGGGAGAACAAGTTGATCGCAGACAACGCCGAGCCCCTTACCGACACGATTGCGGCCGTCTCCGTGGGCATCATCGATGGTGTCCCTATGCTGGACCTGCCCTATGTGGAAGATGTCCGGGCGGAGACCGACATGAACGTTGTGGTCACCGGCTCAGGAAAGTTCGTGGAGGTCCAGGGAACGGCAGAAGGCGCCCCGTTTGACCGTGACGAACTGAACGCCCTGCTGGACCTGGCTCTCATCGGAACGGGCCAATTGGCCGCCATCCAGCGCGAAACGTTGGCGGAAGCCCCGTGAGCCCGGACTATCCCGTGAACCCGGACTACCCTGTTAGCCCGGACCACCCTGTCTCCGGCAACCCCACGCTGGCCGGTGCTCCCCGGCTTGTGTTGGCCACCCGTAACACAGGCAAGCTGAGGGAACTCCGGGAATTGCTGCGCGGCCAGGTGCCAGGGCTGGACGTCGATACCCAGGTTATTGACGCGGCCTCCGCCGGGGCTCCCGACGTGGCCGAAACCGGGGTCACATTCGCCGAAAACTCCCTGCTCAAAGCGCGTGCCGTCGCCGAGGCCACGGGCCTGGTGGCGATCGCGGATGATTCGGGATTGTCCGTTGATGTCCTCGGCGGGGCGCCGGGGATCTTTTCCGCCCGCTGGGCGGGTCGTCACGGTGACGATGCCGCGAACCTCCAGTTGCTGCTTGACCAACTGGCCGACGTTCCTGACCAGCACCGCGGGGCTGCATTCGTCTGCGCCGCAGCGCTCGCGGTTCCGTCGTCATCCGGCGATGCACACGAAGTGGTGGAGTACGGCCAGCTGGAAGGCAGCTTGCTGCGGGAACCGCGTGGTGACGGTGGCTTCGGCTACGACCCCATCCTCCTTCCCAGCGGCCTGGACCGCAGTTGCGCCGAGTTGGCACCGGAGGAGAAGAACGCCATAAGCCACCGTGGCAAGGCCTTTCGGGCACTGTTGCCCTCGATCGTGGAGGCGCTTCAATAACCGTTCTGCCTGGACCTTCAGCTCCAGAGGAGATGCAGGAGGCTCCCGTTCAGTTGAACGGGAGCCTCCTGCATCTCAGGTACCTATGTGGCTTTGGAACCCAAGCACCCCATCCGGCGCCGTTGCAGCCCCTAGCGCTCGCCGCGGGCTTTGGGTTCTTGTTCCTCGATGAACTCCCCAACTGCTTCGGTGCCCAGCTTCTCGCCCTGCCGTTTGGCCTGGGCGCCGCGCAATAGCTCGATGCCGATGGGGATGACGGAGACCAAGACGATCACGATGAAGATGATGTCCAGGTTGTCCTTCACCCACGGAACGCTGTCACCGAGCAGGTAGCCCAGCAGCGTGACGCCGCCGCCCCAGAGCACTGCGCCAATAACGTTGAAGATGAAGAATTTGCGCCTGTCCATTTCTGCCACGCCCACGATCACGGGAACAAACGTGCGGATGATAGGCACGAAGCGCGCGAGAATCAGCGCCTTGCCCCCATGCTTCTCGAAGAAGGCGTGGGCGCTTTCGACGTTTTCATGCTTGAAGAGCCGGGAATCCGGCTTGTTGAAGATAGCGGGGCCCGCTTTCCGGCCGATCAGGTAGCCGCACTGGTTCCCAACAATGGCGGACACCACAATGAGCCCGGCGAGCAGCCAGATATTGATTTTGATGGTGTCCGTGGCGACCAGCAGGCCAGCCGTGAAGAGCAGTGAATCCCCTGGGAGGAAGAACCCTACCAAAAGTCCGGTCTCCGCGAAGATGATGCCGCATACCAGCAGCACCACCCAAGGCGCCAAAGCAGGGTCGGCAAGGAAAACCTGAGGGTTGAGCCAGTCCGGGAGGAAGGACGCGAGGTGCGGCTGGACCGGTCCGGCGCCCCCGAGCATGGAAACGGCCGTGTCGCTGATCGCTGAAAAGTTCACTCCCCAAGCCTACTGGAGAAGGCTGAAGGCACCCTTAAACAAGGCGCCCCGACTCTCCAAAATGCGTCATGCCCTGAAAGGCCAAAAGTGCGCCACGCCCAGGGGCCCGAGCCGTGCCTGCCACGGATCCGGCCACTTGCGCCTGTAATCTTGGGGGGTGCCACTGGACTTCACCGCGATCGACTTTGAGACCGCCAACGGATTCCGGGGCTCTCCTTGTTCCGTTGGCCTGACCAAGGTCCGCGACGGCGTAGTGGTAGAAGAAGCGTCTTGGCTGATGCGGCCGCCTGCCAACCACGACCACTTCGACCACCACAACGTTCGAATCCACGGAATCCGTGCCGAGGACGTTGCCGGTGCTCCGCGGTTCGGTGAGTTATTCCCCGAGATTGGCGCCTTCATCGGTGACGACATTCTGGCCGCCCATAACGCAGCATTCGATTTGGGCGTTATTCGTTCCGGCCTTGAAGTGTCCGGGCTGGCCGTTCCGGCTTACGACTATGTCTGCACAGTGATGCTTTCGCGCCGATGCTACTCACTGGTGTCCAATTCCTTGCCTTATGCGGCTGAAGAGGCTGGCGTTGCCTTGGTGAACCACCACGATGCGGCCGAAGACGCGAGGGCCTGTGCCGGCATCCTTATCGATATCGCCCGGCGCAATAGCGTCGACAGTATTGCAGAGCTCTATCTTGCGCTTGGGCTCTCCGTTCCCCGACAGGCGGCGTTCCGTCCAGGCCAAGCGCTGTCCAAGCCCACCCAAGCCGCGCTCGCCGAGATGTCCCGGGCCACGGTGGCGAGGGCGGCTACGGCGACCATCGACGGCGAGCCGGCTCTCCGCCGTCGTTGGACCAACTGGCCGCAGGAGGGCGCCAACCCGGAGCCTAGTCCCACTGCAGAGCCGGGACACCCGCTGTTTGGCCAGACGGTGGTGTTTACGGGGGATCTTGCCATTGCCCGTCCGGAAGCAAAACAGCGTGCCGCTGAAATGGGCGCGAAACCCGAGAGTCGAGTCACCGGCCGTACCACGGTACTGGTGGTGGGCGATGGCTTCGTTGCGGGCGATCTGCGGACGGGACGCCTTACCGGAAAGGCACGAAGGGTGTTGGAGCTGCACGAGCGTGGTCAGCGGATCGAAGTGCTGTCCGAGGGCGAATTTATGCAGATGATCAGCAGTTCCTAACCTCTCCGCATGGTCACGCCCCATGGGTCACACTGCGCAATAATGCTTCCAGCGAGGCCACGTCGCTCCTACGCTTTTGACGCATGGGTAACGGCAGGAGAGAAGAAACTGCGGGCACGGCGAGCCGCGCAACCGATCTTTTCGCGTTTCCGAATCCTGTCAATGAGTACGCGGCACGCATTACTGCCGGCCTTGTGGTTGTGTTGGCAATTGCCACGCTCCTGGGCGGCTTCGGCTGGGGGCTGGTGCTCATCGCGGCAGGATTCTGGCTGCGCGTCCTCTTCGGGCCACGCGTGTCGCCGCTGGCAATCCTTTCGGTCAAAGTCCTGGCCCCGCGGCTAGGCCGGGTGAAGCTGGTGCCCGGTCCTCCCAAGCGTTTCGCACAAGGCATCGGGGCCGGGCTAACGACGGCGGCGGCAGTTCTTTACTTTGCTGGGGCGGCTCCAGCCGCGTGGGTCCTCTTGGGCTTGTTGATCGCAGCAGCCTCGCTGGAAGCCTTTGCAGGCTTCTGCCTTGGGTGCGCCATTTTCGGATTCCTGCAGCGCCGTGGCCTCGTTCCGGACGACGTCTGTGAGGCTTGCAGCAACGTCCCGTCCCGTACGGCGTGAACGGTTAGGCGCCTACTGCGTCGATCAGGCGGCCGGCCATGCCGAGGATGACGTCGGGACCCTCCAAGGCAGCCAGCCACTCTTTCGGCAGGGCCGCCTCGCCATAGAAGGCGCCCAGGATGTTGCCGGCGATTGACGCCGTCGAGTCACTGTCGCCGCTGTGGTTTACTGCCACGCCAATGGCGTTCCGGAAGTGCCGGGCAGGGTCCGCCTGCACCGGGTCCGCCTCCTCCGTGGCGAGCACCGCGTAAACCGCGACGGCGAGAGCCTCTTCGGCAACCCAACCCTCGCCGAGTGCGGCGGTCAGCTCCTCCGGGGCCACCGGGGAACCGGACCCTGCGAGCGTGACGGCGGCGGACAGGCGTTCCTGCACTTCCGGCGCCGGGGAGGGCAGGGCCGTGGAATGCTCCAGGGCAGCGGTCACTGCCGCCCGAACATCGCTTCCGCCGGCAATCGCGTTGATGATCAGGCTGAAAACACCAGCGCTTTGCAACGCGGACGGATGCCCATGGGTGAGGGCAGCGGCGTCAACGCTCAGCTTGTACACCGCCTGGCTGGGGATATGCGGGACCAAGCCGAAAGGGGCCGAACGCATTACAGTTCCGCAGCCCTTGGAATCCGGGTTGACGGGCCGCGCCTGGGTTCCCATTTCGCCGGTCGCGAGGCCGCTGAGGCATGCCGTTCCCGGAGCCCGTCGATGGTGCAGCACCGATTGCTCATCGATCCAGCGCGGTTGGGGCTGTGGCGCCGAGGACGGCACCGCCACGTCCTGGGTAGCCAGCCAGCGGAGGTACGCAAGCCAAAGCACGGCGGTCTCATCCGCTGCGACGCCCGCATTGGCCCACTCAAGGGCTTCCACAATGCCGTCCACCGTGTACAGCGTCATCTGGGTGTCGTCCGAGAAGTGGCTGCCGCCGTCGAGCTGCTCGAAGCCGGTCAACCCGGCGGGTCCGAAACGCTCCCGAATGGTGGAGATGGAGTCGAACTCGACGGCGTACCCGAGAGAGTCGCCCAGGGCGCCTCCCAGCAGGCAGCCCCGGACACGGGATGCGTGCGTGGGGGAGGGCAGTTCGACTGGGCTATGGCTCATGCGGGTAAATTTACCTTGGTTGGTATGACGGAATGTGACGGGGTGGAGGATCAGAGTGCGGGAACCGGCTTGGAGGCAGCAAGGAAAGACACCTGACTACCGGTTTTCGCTAGCCAATGAGAGGACGTTCCTGGCTTGGATTCGCACTTCACTGGCGCTCCTTGCAGGCGCTGTGGCGATTGACCAGCTGGCTCCGAACATCGCACCGCAACCGGTCCGTATTGTCCTCTGCGTCATCCTGTCGCTCATTGGCGCCTCGTTGGCCGGACTGTCGTACCGGCGCTGGGGGCAGATGGAGGCCGCTATGCGTCGCGACGAGGCTCTTCCGTTCTCCCGCGTCATGCTCTTTATGACCATCGTGGTGGCAGTGGCCGCCTTCACCTTCGCCGTCCTGATCCTGGTGGCGCGATGAAGAGGGCAAGCTTGTGAGCGGCGCCAGTGGAGACGCGCCGGGCGTCCCGGATGCCCGGGATCCAGGTCTGCAACGCGAACGTACCACCCTCGCCTGGCGCCGGACGCTCATCTCCCTGCTGGTGGTTGACCTCTTCATCTGGCGAGCCTGGCTGGCGTCGAAGAGCGCTCCCATGCAGGGCGGTCCGAGCCAGCTTGGGATCGACTACCAGGGTATTTGCGCTCTCGCAGCCGCGGCTGCCACGGTGGTTCTGGCCGTCGCAGCCTGGCAGCGTGCGCACCAGCTTCACTATGGAACTAATGCCCCGTCGTCGGCCGTAGTCCTTTCCTGTACGGCGGCTGTGGTCCTCCTTGGCGCTTCCGCCGTTGCCGCAATTTCCTTGGGCGGCTAGGCGGTTCCCGTTATGCCGACATTCAGGAACTGTCCAGAATCGGCTGGCAGGATACTCAACGTGTCCGGCCGTTCTGGCCATGAGTGCACAGCTTTCCGCTTAGCACGTCGACCCAATCAAAGGATCACTTCGTCATGTCCCTGACCGTGCCCGCCGTTCCTGTCCGCAGCCCTCGGCTGATCGCCCGTCTTTCGGCCGAAGCCCTTGGAACGATGTTCCTGGTGCTGGCTGGCATCGGCGCCGCAATGTTCACCGTTTCCCAGGTAAGCACTGTTCCGTCATCCTTGGCCGCGGGGCTTGCGATCGCCGCCTCCATGCTGGCGTTCGGGCACATCACAATCGGCCACTTCAACCCGGCGATCACTTTGGGCAGCATGATCGCGGGCAGGACGCGGCCGCTGGAAGCCTTGGCTTTCGTCGTTGCCCAACTGGTGGGCGGACTGGCCGGAGCCCTCGTGATTTTTGGCGTGGTACGTACGATTCCCAGCCTCCAGGACAGCCGTGCGGCTTTTGATACGGTGGCTGCCGGTTTCGGTGAACACTCCACCGCCCAGGTTCCGCTCGCGGGGGTCCTGCTGCTGGAAGTTATTGGCGTGGCGCTCCTGGTCGGCGTCTTCCTGGCTGCCACCTCGCGGCGCAACGTCAACCGGGCGATGGCTCCCTTTGCCGTCGGGCTGAGCTTCGCGGTTCTGGTGCAGTTGGGCATGGCCATTGGCAATGTCCCCTTCAATCCCGCCCGGGCTACGGCCAATGCCATCTTTAGCTCCAGTTGGGCACTCGAACAGCTGTGGCTCTTCTGGGTGGCGCCGCTGGCTGGGGCCACGATCGCCGGACTCGTTGTGCGGGGATTCTCCGACCTTGGCCAGCCTGATGCTGGCATTGTCCCTGTTGAGGCGCCCGAGTCGGTGGCCGGCACTGCTGACGCACGCCCTTCCGCTGACCTGCCCGACGACGGCGGGGCACCTTTCGCGGCTCCGGACGGGATCGCGGCGGGCCACCGTTCCGATCAGGCGCCAGGCGGTGCGCCCGGCGAGATCTCCTTGGGCCAGTCCGCGGCCAAGGGCGAAGACGACGGCGGTGACGAGGCCCGGGAGTTCTTCGACGGAAAGCGCGGCTAGCAGGCGGAGGTGGACTGTCTCCGCGACCGCCCGGCGGTGCGACGGAATTTTGTCAGTGCCTCGCCGTAGCGTAAAAACATGAGGCTTTTGCACACTTCGGACTGGCATCTAGGGCGGTCCTTCCACGGTGTTGGGATGCTGGAGGCGCAGCGCAGGTTTGTCGACCAGCTGATCGCCGCCGTCCACGAACACTACGTGGACGTTGTACTGATCGCCGGTGATGTCTATGACCGGGCCTTGCCCGGGTTGGATGTGGTCCGGCTGCTGGACGATGCCCTGGTTCGGCTGTCGGACGCGGGGGCCACTATGGTGCTGACCAGCGGAAACCACGACTCCGCCATTCGGCTCGGGTTCGCTTCGCGACTCCTGGAACGCGGGGGAGTGCACCTGCGCACGCGTGTTGATGACATCGCCGTGCCGGTCATGCTTCCCCTTGGGTCCCGGGCCGTTGGCGATAGCAAGCGGCCCAGTGTTGCCGAACCTTCGGAAGGGTGGCTTGCGATCTATGGCATCCCCTATTTGGAACCGCGCCTTGTAGCGGAGCAGTTGGGTGCTGAATCTGCCAGCCATTTCGGTGTCACTAGGGCGGCCGTGGACTTGATCGAAGAGGACCTCGCCGGGCGGCGCCGCGACTCCGCCGTTCCTGTCCATTCAGTGGTGCTCGCCCACACGTTCGCCAGTGGGGGCGTCACATCAGACAGTGAGCGGGAGTTGAGCATCGGCGGACTAGACGTTGTTCCCCTTGATCTCTTCAACGCTTTTGATTACACGGCACTTGGGCATTTGCATGGGAAGCAGGAGCTCTCTGGCCGGGTCCGGTATTCGGGCTCGCCGCTTGCATACTCATTCTCTGAGGCGGCCCATCGCAAGGGCGCCTGGGTGATCGATGTGGACGGTGGGGGCGTCACTTCAGTACAGGAAATCCTGTGGGAGGCGCCCCGAAAGCTCGCCACGCTGCGCGGAACGCTGGACGGACTACTGGCGGATCCTGCCCTTGACTGGGCGGAAGCAGCCTACTGCCAAGTCACGCTGACTGATGCTAGTCGACCTGCCCAAGCCATGGAGCGGCTGCGAACGCGTTTCCCGGAAACCTTGGTGCTTGCCTTCGAGCCAGAAGGAGCAGCGCGGGAGGCTCTCTCAAGCTACAGTGGCAGGCTGGCGGAGGCCCAGGATGATCTGGCTGTGTGCTGCGGTTTCCTGGAGCACGTACGCGGCAGGGAAGCCAATGCCGCCGAGGGAGAGATCCTGCGGGCTGCCCTGGAGGCTGTCTGGCTGGAGGAGGCTGAACTGTGAGAATCCATCGCTTGGAAATGTGTGCATTCGGCCCCTTCGCAACAGTGCAGGAAATCGATTTTGACGCGCTCGCCTCGCAAGGCCTGTTCCTGCTTAATGGCGCCACCGGTGCTGGCAAAACGAGTGTGCTGGATGCCATTTGCTTCGCCCTGTATGGCTCCGTTCCCGGTGCCCGGCAGGATGGAAAAAGACTTCGTAGCGACCACGCCGCACCGGATATGGAGCCGCGGGTGGTATGCGAGTTCTCAGCACGGGGAAGACGGTTCGAGGTCACCCGGATTCCCGCTTGGGATCGACCCAGCACGCGTGGACGTTCCGGTTTCACGCCACAGAAGGCCAAGACGCTCCTCCGGGAAAAGGTCGACGGGACCTGGGTGGAGAAGACGTACCGCAACGATGAGGCCGGTGCTGAGATCACGGGTCTCCTCGGCATGGACCGCGAACAGTTCACTCGTGTGGTGATGCTTCCCCAGGGCGATTTCGCCGCATTCCTCAGATCCAAGGCGGGGGAACGGATGGAACTGCTGCAAAAACTCTTCGGGACCTACCGTTTCGAGGCCATTGAACAGGAACTGGGGCGGCAGGCTGCAGCGGCCCGGATGGCGATGGCAGAGTACGAACAAGGCCTCAAACTCCTGCTTGACCGTGCGGAGGGAGAGGCCGCAAGCGTACTTTCTGAGGAGTCCCGGGCTGGGGCTGGCGATGCACCTGATCCACAGGAGCGAATTGCCGGTCTTGAGGCAGCTGCCCAGTCCGAAGAGCGGCGGCGGCACCTCGAGGCCGGGGAGTCAAAGGCATTGGCGTCCGGTCTGAGTGATAAGTTACGGCAGGCCCGCGAACGCGCCACGAGGCACACTCGGCTTCGCGCGGCAATGGTCCGCCAGGAAGATCTCGCCGGACGCCGTCCCGAGGTAATGGCAGTGCGCCAGCGCCTTGCGACTCATCACAGGGCTGCGGTTCTGGGGGGCCAGCTTGCCGCCGTGGACGCGGCAGTTTCGGCGGTCGCGGCGGCCCGAAGGGAAGCCCGGAACAGCATGAATGCGCTCGTTGCTGCGGGCTTGGATTCGGGCGACCTTGGGTCCGCAGCACTAGCGGCGGCGGATCTGGCAGAAGGCGCGCTGGATCCGGAGAACATCGCTTCCGAAACGGTGGATCGGGCCCTGCGCAGGGTCCAGGAAACCGCTGCCGTGTTGGAGGCACGTCTGGGCGAGGAAAAGCAGCGGTCAGAAGTTGAGCTGCGCATCGGCGAACTAGAGTCGTCGAATCGTGAGCACAAAGCACTCATCCTCAGATTTACACAAGAGCTTGCGCAGCTTGCATCCGAAGCCAACGCCCACCTCGAAGCCATTGCACTTCTTGAATCTGAGTCCGCCAGGATGCCGGAGTTGGAGGCCGCGGCGGAAGCGGCACGCTCTCGGAGGGAACTGACTATCCAGTATGCCGCTGCCACTAACGAGCTGGGCCTTGCCCAAGACAGCGAACGCAATGCAGCCGGCAACAGCCAGCGGCTGAGGCAAGCCTGGCTGGACCTCAGGGAAGCCCGCCTCACCAACGCCGCAGCTGAATTGGCGGCGGGACTGGCTGCAGGCGCCCCTTGTCCAGTCTGCGGAAGCTGTGACCATCCTTCTCCGGCACCCGCAGCGCCGTCTGTCCTAACAATTGCTGAGGAGGAGGAGGCCGCCCGGGCCCGTTTCGAGGAGAGCGACTCACTTGCCGACGCAGCGGCTGCCCGGCGCGCCGCCGCCGAACGGTCGGTGGCAGTTTTGGCGGCACAAGGCGGAGACATCGATCCTGAAGAGGCGTCCCGGGCTGAGCTGTCGGCAAAGGCATCCCTGGATGCTGCCCGGGCGGCGCATGCTCAACTGTTGCAGGCTAAGCAGCGCCTCGAGAAGGTGGAAGCGAACCTGGGGGCACTGCAAGAGGCCAAGGCCGCCACGGAAGCTGCGCTCGTTCAGGACCAGGCTGCCGTGGTCATGCTCAAGGAACGGCGTGATTCGCTGGACCAGATCCTTGGCGGTCTTCGCGCAGGGCATCCGACGTTGCACGGACGCCTTGACGCTCTCCGGGCGGATCTTGAACTTCTTGAAAGTGCATCTGCCGCCGCCGAACGGCTTGATCGAGTATTGGAACGGGCAGCCTCGGCGGAAACAGCCCTGGCCGACGCACTGCCCGGTGCTGGGTTCCACTCAGCCGAGCAAGCGCGAAGCGTTTTGATGGAAGAAGTGGAGGCCGCGGCGGCCGAAGGCATGGTCCGCCAGTACGACGCTGAAGTTGCGCGTCTTGAGGAACTTTTCGCCTCAGACGATCTGGTCCTCGCGGCCGCGGAGGATGCTGAAGGGGAGCCGGTTCTTTCAAGTGATGAGTTATCAAGCCTGGAAGCTCAGGCCCAGCATGCTTCCGAGGAGGTTCGGAGGATTGACCTTGCCGCAGGCCTGGCAGCCAAAGCCGCCGCCAACCTCACGAGGATTCGGGCTGAGTACAAGGATCGTGAGGAGGCCGGACAGGCACCGCGGGAGCACGCCACCATGCTGAACCAACTCGCTGATACGGCACGCGGATCGGGGGACAACAATTACCGGATGAGCCTGAACAGCTACGTCCTTGCGGCAAGGCTGGAGCAGGTGGCCGCGGCGGCTTCTGTCCGGCTGACCACCATGAGCGACGGCCGCTACACACTTCGCCACACGGACGCAAAAGCTGCCAGGGGCCAGAAGTCCGGACTGGGGCTTGAAGTTGTGGACGAGTGGACAGGACAACACCGTGACACTTCGACGCTCTCAGGTGGGGAATCGTTCATGGCTTCGCTGTCCTTGGCCCTAGGGTTGGCCGATGTTGTGCAGCAGGAGGCAGGTGGTGTTGACATTGAGACCTTGTTCGTCGACGAAGGCTTCGGAAGCCTCGATGAACAAGCCCTTGAGCAGGTGATGGACGCCTTGGAAGGACTTCGCGAAGGTGGGCGGGTGGTAGGGCTCGTCAGCCACGTTGCAGAGATGAAGCAACGCATCGGTAGCCAGCTCCAAGTCATCAAGGGCAGAAACGGCTCCTCCGTTCAGGTAACCAACACGGCCGCCTAGCCCATTTCCTGGCTTCGGGTAAACTAGTTCAGTTACCGGGTATCGCGCATCGGGAGGAGGGACGATGCGCTCGATTTGGTGAACCCGGAGTCATGAACGACCATCCTACTTCCACTCCCCACATTTATTCCGCCGGGACTCCGGCAACCGAGTACCATGCCCGGAGTTCCGTAGACGGCAGCAGTTCCGCAGAAAGCAGCGCTAAGGCACAAGGCACGCGCAAGCGCCTGCCGGGTCGTCTTGCTCGCTTGCCGGAGCTGGCTGGCCGGGGCTTCCTGCCGCTGGGACTGTTTGCTCGTTTACCGCTGGCCATGCTCACGGTAGGCACCCTCACATTAGTCACGTCCGTGAGCCATTCCTTTGCGCTGGGTGGCACGGCTGCCGGCGGCGTTGGCATCGGCTCTGCGCTAGGCGCACCCCTGCTGGGAGCCTGGGCCGATAGGTCCGGTCAGAAGCTGGTACTGCTTACGGCGACAGTGGCGAACACAGCAGCCGTTATCGGTCTGTTGATGGCCTGCTACATGATGCCGTCCGTGTCCGGAATAGGGGAGTCATGGCCCATGCTTGCGTGCGCGCTGGCCGCAGGCGCCACGTGTCCGCAGGTCGGCCCCATGGCGCGCGTCCGCTGGATGGCCCTGACCACACGAAGCATCGAAAACCGTTCGCCCGCCCCAGGGAACACCGCGGGAGAGTATGCCGCCAGGGACCACAACCCCGCCCTAACCCCTTTAGCCCGGGGTAGCCAGATACCAGCAGCGACCGTAGCGGCCTCCGGCAGCGTTGTCTCCGCCCGAGCCGATCTGGACACGGCCCTCTCCTACGAAGGCACCGCTGACGAAATCACTTTTGTGCTGGGACCGGCACTCGTGGGCGCCTTGGCGAGCCTTGTGGCTCCGTGGCTGCCTTTGGCGGTTGCAGCTGCGATGACCGCATTCTTTGTCCCGGCCTTTGCTGTCCACCCCAGCCACCTGGCGGTGGTGCCCGTACCGCACAAGCCGGCTGCCGGCGTCGGGCATGCGGCGGTTGGCCTGCCGCGTACGGGTGGCTGGCTCCGGGTTGCGGTTCCCGTCCTCGCGATGGTGTGCATGGGCACGTTTTTCGGCGCGACCCAGAACGCACTGAGCGCCTTCGCCGCGGAAGTGGCTGAGGCTGAACTCGCCGGCCTGCTCTATGCGGTCATGGGACTCAGCTCCGCCGTCGCCGCGTTGTCGGTTGCCTTCTGGCCGCGGCGATTCGGAATCGGCACGCGCTGGGTGACCGCAGCGGCAGCCATGCTGGCCTTGACGGGCTTGCTGTACCCGGTGTCAGGACTTGGGCCAATGGTGGCGGTGCTGTTGGTTCTTGGCATTCCAGTGGGACCAGTGATGGTCGCTATATTCAGCATAGGCGGGCTAGTTGCACCGAGCGGCCGGATGGCCACGGTGATGACGGCATTGGCCAGCGGGATCGTTGCGGGAACCGCATTGGGTTCCTTCCTTGCGGGTGTGCTGGCCCAGGGGAGTGGCTACACGGCAGCGTTCCTTGTAGCGTCAGGGGCCTCCGCTTGCCTCTTGGTTTTGGGGCTGACCGCAGCCGCAATCATCAGCCACGGCCGGGGGGCTGGGGAACCCGGGGAGGTCGGGAGCTAGCGCTCGCCAGGGCCTGGAACGGTGGACCCTGGCGATCAGGCGAGCTGCGACTCGATTCTTGCAGCGCTTGCAGCCAGCGCCTGGCCGACGGCGGCCTGATCCTGGTCGCGGCGGATATACACGACGGCGATCGCAGCTGGACGGCTTCCCGGTACCCTGATGGGCGCAGCCAGAGACGACAGCCCCGCGATAACTTCGTCGTGGCTGGCGGCGTAGCCGAGTCGCCTGGCTTCAGCTGCTTCGGGACGATAGGGCAGGTCCGGAGCCAGGACGGACCACTCTTCGGCCGTCATGGATGACTGGATCGCGATGCCCGGGGCACCGGCGGTAACAGAGTGCCGCGTACCGGGATGTTGGGCCAGCGTGGCGGCGGAGTGTCGCGGCTCCACAGTGACAAGGGTGACGCAGTCCTGCCGGTCCCAAACTGCCACGAACGCCGTCATGTTGAGGCTGTTGGCCAGCTGCGTGAGTTCGGGAAGCGCGGCGGTCTGGAGGTCACGCGAAACTGCGCGCGCCAGGACGGCAAGGCCCGCGCCCGGCTGCATGCGGCCGGCGTCGTCCCGTACCAGCAACGCGTGGTCTTCCAAGGTGCGCAGGATTCGGTATGCCACGGAACGGTGCACTCCCATTTCCGAGGCGAGTTCCGCAATCGATAAGGGCCGCTCGGCCGCCGCCAGGATTTCCAATGCCCTGATGCCTCGGGAAAGAGTCTGCGACGGCGGGACGGACTGCGCGGCGTCGGCCGGTGCTGGCGCCTGACGAGTGGAAGAACGAACGGGACTCATGAGCTCAATCCTATGTGGGTGGCCGTATGGCAGGATGGCGTCCTTCCCCGGGAGGGAAGGCCTTGTGGAACGTTGCTGGGGTGAGTATTTTCAAACTGAGTAATGCGATATTGGAATGACCTGTTCGATTATTGAACACCACCATCATGGATCAGATAGCTGGGGAATGCCAGCCCTCCGATCCGGTGTCACAGGGGATCAACGATGATTGCTGCACCCGGTCTCAGTGGGAGTGCCGGCCGTCGCGGTGGAGGCGCCAACCCGGGCGAAGGCGCCGACACGGGCGGAAGCGCCCGTTTTAGGTGGGACGCTCGCGCCGAAAGTGACGCGGGGGGCCAGAACCTGCCTGCGGAACGGGCAGCTGCACCTCCTCCGCGCCCCTGGATGTCACCACCGCGCGCGCATCATTTCCGCGGCAGCCTGGGACGCTTCGCAACGGGCGTGGCCATTGTGACCTTCGACGGTGTCACCAAACGCCACGGAATCACCGTCAATTCCTTTACGTCCGTGTCCATGGAACCGCCACTGGTCTTGGTCAGCATTGCGCGCAAGACCCGCGCCCATGATGAGCTTGCTGGCCGCCCCTTTAGCGTCAACATCCTAGGCGCGGAGCAGCGTCAGCTGGCCCTGCATTTCGCTGGCCGGCCCGGTTCTGAGCCTGAGTGGGTTGAAGGGCCGATTGCCCCCCGGCTGGCCCGGGTCCTGGCCTGGTTTGAGTGCAAGCCATGGGCAGCATACGACGGCGGCGACCACACCCTGTATCTGGGCGAGGTGGTGGACTTCGACTACCGCAGCGGCGACGCGCTGGCGTTCGCCAACAGTGTATTTACGACCATTCCGGAGAGCCAGTTGGGAATGGAGGATCTGCTCTGAGTTTCGGCCGGCGGAGGCCAGGCCCGGAGGCTCCGACGGTTCAGTTTCACCCTTCCGGGAACGAATTGAAGGAGTGGAGAAGCACCATGGGAATCCGCACAGGCCAGCAGTACCTTGACAAGCTCAACTCGATGAAGCCTCATATTCTGATTGATGGTGAGGTGGTCAGGGAGAAGGTCGCAGACCACCCGGCATTCGCAACGGTGGCACGGACATACGCGAAGCTCTTCGACATGCAGCACGATCCGCAGTACATGGAGGCGCTGACCTACGAATCCCCTACCACCGGCGACCGGGTGAACGCCTCATTCCTGCTGCCCCGGACCAAAGAGGACCTGGCCCGGCGCCGCGCTGCTATCAGGACGTGGGCTGAATACTCGAACGGATTCCTTGGGCGTACCGGCGACTACATGAACAGTGCGCTGACGGCCTTGGCGGGGGCCGAGAAATGGTTTACCCAGGCAGATCCAATGTTTGGCGAAAACATTAGGCGGTACTACGAAATGTGCCGTGAGAACGATCTGCTTGCCACACACACGCTTATCCCGCCGCAGGCCAATCGCTCGGTATCCGGATCCGAGCAATTGGGCGGGCAGTTGGCTGCGCGTGTGGTGGAGGAACGCGGCGACGGAATCATCGTCCAGGGCGCCCGCATGCTGGCAACAATCGCCCCCATTGCCGATGAACTCCTGGTGTTTCCCTCCACGTTGCTGAGGGCGGCTCCCGAGGATGCGCCATACTCCTACGCTTTTGCCGTTCCCAACGACTCCGAGGGGATGCGCTACTTGTGCAGGGCATCGCTGTACAACGGCGGCAGCGTGCACGACGAGCCGCTTGCCGGGCGTTTTGAAGAGATGGACGCGGTGGTGGTCTTTGACAACGTGTTCGTGCCGAACGAGCGGATCTTCATGCTGGGCCATCCGGAATTGTGCAACGCTTTCTACTCCGAAACTGGGGCGGGCGCACTGATGACGCACCAAGTCGTCTCGCGGACCCTGGCGAAGAGCGAGTTCTTCCTGGGCCTGGCATCCGAAATAGCGGGGGCCATTGGCATCGATGGCTTCCAACACATCCAGGAGGACCTCGCGGAGCTGATTGAAACGGTTGAGATCGAGCGTGCCCTGATGACAGCCGCGGAGGCGGAGGCCGCGCCAAGTCCCGACGGCGTGATGCTGCCGCGCTGGGCGACGCTCAACGCCGCCAGGAACTGGTATCCGAAAGTAGCACAGCGGTTCCCGCAGATAATTCGCAAGTTCTGCGCCTCCGGACTTATGGCACTGCCGGGCGAAGCAGATGTTGCCAGCGAAGCCCTGCCTGACATCGAAAAGTACCTCCAGGCCAAGACGCTGACCGGCCCGGAACGCATCAGGCTCTTCAAGCTTGCGTTCGATGCAAGTATCTCTTCCTTTGCGGGCCGGCAGTCGCTGTATGAGTACTTCTTCTTCGGCGATCCCGTGCGGATGGCCGGCGCGCTCGTGAACAGTTATGACCGGGAGCCTGCCCGATCGAGGGTGCGTGAGTTCCTGGCCCGTGAGGAGTAGCAAAGTCTGTTGGCAGTGGGCGGTCCGTGCCTCCTCGTCACGAGAAATAGGTGTTCTGAATCACAAAAAAGTACTGTACCCTTTTCCTAACTGACCGTTCTGTCGGTAATCCAGAGCCGGTGACCCCGTGAAGGATGCCACCACAAGGCATGTGCCAAGGCAGTAGGCAGGAAGTTCCCCACGCCCCAAAAACAATGGAGTTTTTATGACCGCAATGTCCTCTGTCGACACCCAGGCCGGTCCTAGCACTAAGCGCGAGGAGCGGAGGGTCCTCGCCGGAACCCTCGTAGGAACCACCATTGAGTGGTACGACTTCTTTATTTTTGCCCAATTGACGGCAACGCTCCTGTCGCCGTTGTTCCTGTCGCCGTTGGAGAAATCCAACCCGGGCCTGGCCCAAATACTGTCCTTCGCCACTATCGGCATCAGCTTCCTTTTCCGTCCACTGGGTGGTGTTGTCGCTGGACACCTGGGGGACAGGTTGGGCCGGAAGGCGGTACTGGTCATGACACTCGTGACGATGGGCGCTGCTACCGCGCTCATCGGCCTGTTGCCGACATACGAGGCCATCGGCTTCTGGGCGCCCGTGCTGCTCATCGCGCTCCGCGTTGCCCAGGGCTTCTCCGCCGGGGGCGAATGGGGCGGCGCAGCCCTGATGGCCGTGGAACATGCCCCCAAGCCAAAACGCGGACTGTTTGGCGCCTACCCACAGATCGGTGTTCCGATTGGCATGATCCTGGCCACGGGCCTGCAGTACTTCCTAACCTCCAGCATGTCCAAGGAAGCACTCACGACGTGGGGTTGGCGGGTTCCTTTCCTGCTGTCTCTTGTGTTGATTGTGGTGGGTTACCTCATCCGCCGGGCCGTGGGAGAAAGCCCGGTCTTCAAGGAAATCGCCCAGCGCAAGGCCGAAAGCAAGGCCCCACTGGGTGAGCTGTTCCGCGAGAACAGCAAGGAGGTCATCCTCGCGGCCCTGATCTTCATAGCCAACAACGCCGCAGGCTACCTGCTGATCGCCTTCTTTATCTCCTACGCCACCAAAGCCCTGAAGATGCCCGCGCCGCCGATCTTGCTTGCCACGACGATCGCCTCGTTCGGTTGGCTCATCTTCACCATGGTGGGCGGCTGGCTGTCCGACAAGATTGGCCGAGTCAAGACGTTCCTGCTCGGCTACGCCTTGGTGTTTGTCTGGATGATCCCGCTGTTCGCGATGATCGATTCCAAGGACCTCACGCTGTACGGGGCCGCGCTCTTCGTCCTGACGATTGGGCTGGGCCTGTCCTATGGCCCGATGTCCGCCATGTACGCGGAAATGTTCCCGGCCCAGGTGCGCTACTCAGGCATCTCCATTGGCTACGCGCTTGGCGCGATCCTGGGCGGAGCCTTTGCTCCCATGATCGCCCAGGCACTCCTTGACAGCACCAAATGGTCCGGTTCCGTGGGCATTTACATCATGGTCCTCTGTGTCGTCTCGGCCCTGGGAGTTGTCCTGGCCCGCGAAACCCGCGGACGTCCATTGGGCTACAGCTCCCACTAGACGCCACCGGGCGCTGCAACCGGGCCAAGTAGCGGCCCGCGCCGTTAACCCGGCTGCCGCCGTCGGATGAGGGTCCGACGGCGGCAGGCGCCTTTAACCCGACGGCTCGCCCGATCTGAAAACGCCAAGCGGCGCTGACGAGGGACCCTCGCAACGCGGGATCGCCCAGGTGGGGAGCATGCCAGCCAGATGTGGCCGAAGCCCGTTCAGCGGCCAGCTGAAGGAAGTTTGGCGGCGTCGAGGATCCGGATGACGTCATTGTCGCTGAGCTGCTCGAAATGCTCGTAAAAGGCGCCCACCGCATTGAACCGCCCCGGAGTGTAGAGGCAGATGACGGCATCGCAGACCCTGGCCAGGGACTCGGTGGCTTCCACGGATCCGACCGGGACCGCGACCACTACCTTCCCGGGCCGCTGCACCCGGACGGCTTCAACAGCGGCACGCATGGTGGCCCCTGTTGCCAGGCCATCGTCTACCAGAACCACCGTTTTGCCATCGAGGTTCTGGTTGATACGGGGGTATTTTTCCACTCGGCGCAACAGCTCACTGCGCTCGCGGGTCTCCACGTCGTCCAGCCATTCCTGGCGGATACCGTGCTGCCGGATCTTCTCCATCAAGGGCTTGTTGACGATGCGCACAATGCGCCCGGCAGACCAGGCCAAGGCGCCATAGGCGGTTTCTTCATGCCCTGGAATGCCGAGTTTGCGGACCAAGAGCGCAGCGAATGGTTGATACAGTGCCGTGGCGGCCGTGGCAGCAACCGGGACGCCTCCCCGGGCGAGTCCCAGGAAAATGGTGTCCGGCAGTTCGCGAAGCTGCGGCAGTCCAGCAGCCAGGCGCCTTCCAGCGTCGGCGCGGTCCGCGAAGCGCATAGCCATCAGTCCTACTTCCACTTTTGTGTTCGCCGCTATGCCCAGCCTACTCGTGCGACGCCCTAACAGAGCGGCTTGGCGGATGCTTGCTGCCTGGCCCCGCACCCTGCCACGATGAGCCTGTGAACAAGCCCATCGGATACTGGCTCAAGCGCCTGGACGCCGACCTCGAAGCCCATTTGGACGGCACCTTGGCTCGGCTGAAACTCAGCCGCCGCCAATGGCAGACGCTTAACGTGTTGGCGGACTCGCCACTGCTGCCCGACGACCTGGCGGAGACTCTCCGTCCGTTTTGGGAGCACGACGACGCCAAGCGGGAACGCGAGCTGGCCAGTTTGGTGGGGCGCGGGCTAATAATCCTGCTGGACGGACGCCTGACGCTGAGCGAACAGGGCCGCGCCCTGCACGCCGCGGCCAACCGAATGGTGGATGACGCCCGCAAGGAGCTGACGGCGGGCATCGGCTACGACGAATACGCCATAGCCTTGAGCGTCTTGGAACGGATGAGCCTCAACGCCGAGCGCCTCGCCCGATGAGCGGAACTCCACAACCTCACGTCCTCGCGAGGCAGGGCAACCACCAATTCCGTTTTCCTCGGGACCCGTAACAGGGCTAGGCGGCCAGGAACTCTATGGCAGCGTCTTTGAACACCCTGCTGGTCACGGTGTTGGTATGGGTCCGCCCAGGCACCAGCACCTGCTCAACGATGGTTCCGGCCTTTGTTGCGATGGCGGCCAGGTCTGGCAGGGTTTCGGCCCGTTCGTCCTGGTCTCCGGCCACCAGGAGGATGGGCATGTGCGGTACGGCCTCGGCAGGGTCGTAGGGTTCACCCTTGATGGCCTCTACCAGGGTCAGCAGGGCAAAGAGATCGTTGCTGGGCAGCAGCTGCGCCATTTTGAGCAGTCCGGCCGTCGACGCGTCGGCGATTGGTGTTCCGTCAGCGAGGTGCCTCTGCGCCGCGACCAGGTCGAACTGGGCCAACGGATCCTGGGTATTCGGACCGCCAAGGACCAGGCGGTGCACCAGCTCCGGCTGGGTGGCGCCGAATTCCCAGGCGAGCCGTGAACCCAGCGAGTAGCCGATGATGTCCAGGCCGCTGGAAGGGTCACCATCCCGCAGCGGTCGCGCTCCGGCGTCGAAGGCTATCTGGAGGAGGTCCGCACGGATCCGGCTGGGCGAGTAGGAGTCCAGATCCTCCGGCGATCCGCTGCGCCCGTGGCCCGGAAGATCGGCAGCGATGACGCGGCGACCGGCATTTTGAAGGGCCGAAATCCAACCGGTGTCGCCCCAGTTCAACTTGGTGGACGAGGAAAAACCGTGGATCAGCAGGATCGGCCGCAGGGCTGCGTCCTTTCCCGGGGCCGGGTCATGGACCTCGACGTACAGTCCGGGGTCGGTGCCTTCAACTGTGTGGGCGTGCTGCTCTCCGGTGTGCCTGCCGCTCATGGTGTTCAGTCCTCATCAACTACTGCGCCCGCTGGAACCGGCGCGTCGGTGCCTTGCCCCCACTGTACCCGGCGGTTGCGCCGCACTGCGGCGATTCGGCACGCCGCGGCGATTGCCGCCACCAGTAGCGAAGTGCCCGCCAGTTGCGCGGCGCTCGACGGCGACAACAGTCCAACAACAACCACAGCCGCGAGCAGAACCATGCCGCCCACGGTGACAGCAGGGAAGGCCGCCATCCGCAATGGGAGAGGCATGCCCAAGCGGTCCGCCCGGCGTCGAAGGATGTACTGCGAAACCAAAGCCGCACCCCAAACCACCAGGCATGTTGACCCGACCAGGTTCAGCAGCGCCGGGAGCACCGCGGCGGGGAACAAAAGTTCGAGCACGGCCGCGACCAGCCCGAACAGGACGGAAACAACGACGGCGGCAAGCGGCACGCCGTTTCGGCTCACTCGAGCGAACCGCACTGGTGCCTCGCCCCTGTCCGCGAGGGAGCAGAGCATCCGCGAGGCGCCGTACAGGTTGGCGTTCAATGCCGAAAGAAGCGCGACGGCGGCTACCAGGGTGATCGCTGTGCCAGCACCGGGAATCCGCGCAGAGTCCAGAACGCCGGCGAACGGCGAGGCGAGTCCTGCAGAACCGGCCGGAAGGACCGCCGCGATAACAAACACCGATCCGATGTAGAAGACGAGGATCCGCCACAGCACTGTCTTAACGGCTCGTCTGACGCTGCGCCGAGGATCGGCCGTCTCCGCTGCCGCAACGCTGACGATTTCGGTGCCACCAAAGGCGAAGACCACTACGAACAGTGCGGTGGCGATGCCGGTCCAGCCCGACGGGGCAAAGTCTGCGGTGATGTTGTTGAGTCCCGGGGAGTGGACGTCAGGGAGGAGTCCAAGGAGCAGCGCTGCCCCTATGGCAAGGAAAGCCACGATGGCCGCCACTTTGAGGATGGCGAACCAGAACTCGAACTCGCCGAAATTCCGAACTCCGCTCAGATTGACCGCAGTGAGCAGTGATAGGAAAAGCAGTGCGAGTGCCCACACAGGAAGCGCCGGCCATACGGAAGCTAGGAGTCCGGCTGCGCCCAGAGCCTCGGCTGCTATCACCACAACCAGTTGCAGCCACCACAACCAGCCAACTGTCGCTCCCGCCGTTGGGCCCAGTGCCTTCCCGGCATAGATGGAGAATGCTCCGACGTTGGGATCCGCGGCGGCCATTTCGGCGAGCGCCCACATGACCACGATGATCAGTGCGCCTGCCACCAGGTATGAGATCAGCACTGCGGGGCCAGCGGCGCTAACTCCTGCCCCCGAGCCGAGGAAGAGGCCTGCGCCTATGGCACTGCCGAGTCCCATCATGGTCAACTGGCGCGGCTTCATGGATGGCCTGGACATCTTTGTCATGCAGATACCTTCTTGTGGATGGCTGTCTTGCCTGCGGCTGCCGGCGGGCGGATCGCCTGGACCGGCGGAAGTTGGCCGCCTGCGTGTCGTGGTTCGACGTGTCCTGATGGGACCCAATGAATTTACCCCACGTTGGCAAGGGGCGTTCACATGCCGGAATCATTTGGATTCGTCCGGCGCCGCCCTTACCATTAGTTCTAGTCAATGTGACTTTAACTAATCGTGAACGCGTCGACGATGCCGGAAGCGGGGTGAAAACCGTGTACACAAGCTCAGCCAATGTTGCCGAACGCAGGCTTGCGCCGCCGTCGTTGGCTATCTCCACGGTGATTTTCGCCCTGCGGTCCGATGGCCCCAGCGGCCGAAAAGCCCTCTGGCTGCCCCTCGTCCGCCGCATCAGGGAGCCCTACAAGGGACTGTGGGCGCTGCCCGGCGGTCCGCTAGTGCACGATGAATCCCTACAGGATGCTGCCGCCAGGAACCTTCGGGACACAACCGGGCTGGCTCCGGAGTACCTCGAACAGCTTTACGCGTTTGGCGGCCTCCACCGGTCACCTACGCAGCGGGTGGTGTCCATCGTCTACTGGGCGCTGGTCCAGCCGACGGAGGCAGCGCTCGCCGACGAATCGGAGAACGTTCGCTGGTTCCACGCGGACCGCCTCGATGAACTGGCGTTCGACCACAACGCGATCGTGGACTATGCGCTCTGGCGGCTCCGCAACAAGATGGCCTACAGCTCTATCGCCTACCACCTACTGGGCGAGTTCTTCACGCTTGCGCAAGTACGGGAGGTCTACGAGGCCGTCCTGGACTGCCGGCTGGACCCTGCCAATTTCAGGCGGCAACTCAAAGCAACACCGGAAATCGAGGCAACCGGTGAGTACCTGCAGGGCGGCAAGCACCGTCCGCCCCGCCTCTACCGCTTCACCGGCGCGCCCGGCCTCGGGCCAGACAACAGGAGTACACCATGACCAGCGTCAATACGGCGATCCAGCTCATTACCCGCGAGGAAGCCGAACGCGGCGCATCCGCCAGGGGAGCTACGTGCAGCCCGGCGCTCGCTTCCGGCCCTTGGGAATATGATCTGGCTGAGGCCCTCGCCGGTATTCCCGCCTACGGTCCAGGTGCCTCCAGCTTGGACTCCGCCCCCGCGGCAACCCCGCGGCAGGGTCAGTTGCCCGAAGAATACAAGCTGGCCAGCGACGAGGAATTGGACGCCCGGATTCTGGCAGCCAAGGAACGCCTGGGCGACCGGGCGGTCATCCTGGGCCACTTCTACCAGCGCGACGAGGTGGTCAAGTACGCCGATTTCGTAGGCGACTCCTTCCAGCTGGCCAATGCCGCCCTGACTCGTCCGGACGCGGAAGCCATCGTTTTCTGCGGGGTCCATTTCATGGCTGAAACCGCTGATATCCTGTCCACTCCGGAACAGGCCGTGATCCTGCCCAACCTCGCTGCCGGCTGCTCCATGGCTGACATGGCTGACACGGATTCGGTGGAAGAGTGCTGGGAACAGCTTGAGGAACTGTTCGGGACGGAGCCGGACGATGCGGGCCGGGTACCCGTCATTCCCGTCACTTACATGAACTCCTCCGCGGCGCTCAAGGCATTCTGTGGTCGCAACGGCGGCATTGTGTGCACGTCGTCTAATGCCAAAACCGTCCTTGAATGGGCTTTCGAACGTGGCCAGCGTGTCCTGTTCTTCCCTGACCAGCACCTGGGACGCAACACCGCCAAGGCCCTGGGTGTGCCGCTCGAGCAGATGCCCATGTGGAACCCCCGCAAGGAACTGGGCGGCAACGACCAGCAAACCCTCCTGGACTCCCGCGTGATCCTCTGGCACGGCTTCTGCTCGGTCCACAAGCGCTTCAATGTGGGCCAGATCGAAAAGGCCCGGCAGGAATACCCGGGCGTTAAGGTGATCGTCCACCCCGAGTGCCCCATGGAAGTTGTGGACGCTGCCGACTCAGCCGGTTCCACGGACTTCATCAAGAAGGCCATCGCCGCAGCCACCGAGCCCACCACATTCGCCATCGGCACCGAGATCAACATGGTGAACCGGCTGGCGGCGGAGAACCCGCAGCACACCATTTTCTGCCTGGACCCGGTTATCTGCCCGTGCTCCACGATGTACCGCATCCACCCGGGTTACCTGGCGTGGGTCCTGGAGGAACTCGTGGAAGGCCGCATCGTCAACCGCATCGCAGTGGACGACGACGTTCAGGACAACGCCAAGATCGCCCTCGAGCGCATGTTGGCAGCCAAGCCCCTCTAGGCCCGCACAGTACGCCAAATTCGGAGGCCCAAGTGAACCAGGCACCCCACCCTTCCGCCGTACGGCGCAAGCTGGTCGTCGTCGGTAGCGGCATCGCAGGCTTGTACGCTGCCCTGCTGGCTGCCGAAGGCGGTGCTGACGTTGTGCTGCTGAGCAAGGCATCCCTTGCTGACAGCAACACTTCGTATGCACAAGGCGGAATCTCGGCGGTTCTGGAGCAGCCTGCGCCCGGCGACACAGTGGCTGCGCACATCGAAGACACCTTGTCGGCCGGGGCCGGACACTGTGACCCGGAGGCCGTACGCATACTGTGCCGGGAGGCCTTCAAGGACATTGCGGGACTTGTCCGCTTCGGCGTGCCTTTCGACGTGAATGACCATGGAGCGCACGCCTTGGGACTGGAGGCGGCGCATTCCGCACCCCGCATCCTGCATTCAGGCGGCGACGCGACCGGCGCCGGAATTTCGGGCGCCCTGATCGCAGCCGTCCTGACGGCACAGGACGGCCCGGAAGCACGAGGCCGGGGCCGCATTCGCGTCCTTGCCAACACCCAGGCAACCTCCCTGATACAGGACTCCGGCCGCGTGTCCGGCGTCGAGTACCTGCACGCCGGGCGACTGGAAGCCGTTACTGGCGATGCAGTGCTGCTCGCCACCGGGGGAGCAGGCCGTCTCTTTGCGCAGACCACCAACCCCGCCATAGCCACGGCAGACGGAGTCGCGCTCGCCTGGCGTGCCGGAGCAGCTGTGGCAGACGTGGAATTCTTCCAGTTCCACCCCACTTGCATGGTCCAGGGCGCAGGGGTCGGCGGTGTTGCACCGGAGCCGCTCCTGATTTCGGAGGCAGTACGCGGTGAGGGAGCAGTCCTCGTTGACGCCAACGGTTACCGTTTCATGCCCGACTACCACGTGGACGCCGAACTCGCGCCCCGGGACGTTGTTTCCAGGAGCATTGCCCTGCACCTGGCTTCCCTGGGCACTCCCAACGGCCATGTGTTCCTTGACGCCACTGTGATAGAGCAGGCCAAAGGGCCGGGCTTCCTTGCCAAGCGGTTCCCGACAATCACCGTCCGCACCGCCCAGGCAGGCGTCGACTGGACCAGGGAGCTTGTGCCTGTGGCGCCGGCGGCCCACTACTGGATGGGCGGCGTCCTGACGGACCTGGACGGACGTACTTCCGTGCCGGGACTGCTCGCTGCGGGGGAGGTCGCCTGCACCGGCGTCCAAGGCGCCAACCGGCTTGCCAGCAACTCCTTGCTCGAGGGGCTCGTGTTCGGGCGCAGGGCCGTTGAGGCATTCCTATCCCAAGGGGATGAGGCTGTGGTTCCCGCGCGTCGTTCTTCTGGAGCGCCAGGCGACGGAACGCCCAAGCCGGCCCTTGTATTTGGGACGAGGGGCCTGGACAAGAGAGATCCAGTCCCTCCCTTCTCACGCACAGCACTGCAAAGGCTCCTGACAGCCAATGCCGGGGTTTTGCGGAATGGTGAGTTGCTCCAGTCCGCGGCGGACACCCTGGGCGAGTGGGCCGCCGTCGTACTTCCTGAGCTGGCCGCCGACGCTCTGGACCCCAAGGCCCATGAGGACGCCAACCTCCTGCTGGCCGCCCAGTTGCTGGTGCAGGCTGCCCAGGCGCGAACCTCCTCGCTGGGCGCCCACTACCGCAGTGACGCGCCACAGCCGCCTGCCCACAACGATCTTCTCCATCGATACACCATGAGCCGGAAAGCGAGCCTCGTCCATGACTAGCCTGACCCTCCCCGCCGCGCCCGTACGGGACATCCTGGAGCGGGCCTTCGCGGAGGACGCACCGAACGGCGACATTACCTCGCAGCTGTTGATTCCGGCGGAGGCCCGGGCCACGGCCGTCCTCAACGCGCGGGTGCCCGGCGTTTTTAGCGGAGGAACTGTCTTCCGGGACGCCATGAAGCTGGTGGACCCGGAAACGGAAGTGGAACTGCTGCTGGCGGACGGTGAGGCGTTCGACGCCGGAACGCAGCTGGCGCGCGTCAGCGGCAGGGCCCGCTCGGTGCTGCTCGCGGAACGGGTCGGACTGAACCTGGCGCAGCGTATGAGCGCCATCGCCACTAAGACGGCAGAGTTCGTCCGGCTCGTGGAAGGCACAAAGGCCCGGATCACCGACACTCGAAAGACCACGCCGGGGCTGCGGGTCCTGGAACGGTACGCGGTCCGCTGCGGCGGTGGAGCCAACCACCGGTACAGCCTTTCTGACGCTGTCCTGGCCAAGGACAACCACCTGGCTGTTATGACCGGTGGAGACGCGCGGAAACTGACTGCCCTTTTGGCCACGGCCAAGGCACAGCTGGGGCACACCACCCACTTCGAAGTCGAAGTGGACAGTCGCGATCAAATCGAGCCCGTCCTGGCCGCCCAGGTGGACACCATCATGCTGGACAATTTCTCGCTGGAGGAGCTGCGTGCGGGCGTGCAGCAGGTGGCCGGCAGGGCAATCGTTGAGGCCAGTGGAAACGTCAACCTCGCAACCGTTGCTGACATCGCTGCAGCCGGCGTGGACGTCATTTCCATCGGAGGCCTGACTCACAGCGTTGCAGCGTTGGACCTTGGTTTGGACGTAACGCTGGACATAGCTCCGGGTGCAGACGCAGCCCACCGCTTGGATGAAACAGCGGCAGTGGCACCGTGATCTTCCTGGATGCAGCCGCGACTACACCCGTGCGCCGTGAGGCGCTCGAGGCGATGTGGCCTTTCCTGACAGGTGAATTCGGAAATCCCTCGAGCCATCACACCCTCGGTGAGGCTGCGGCGAACGGACTGGCATCCGCACGAGCCTCCGTGGCCAAGGTTCTTCGCTGCCGTCCAGGCGACGTCACATTCACGTCCGGCGGCACCGAGGCCGACAACCTGGCGGTCAAGGGCCTTGCTTTGGCGCGCCGGGCGCAGGATCCCTCACTCGACCGGGTGCTGATCAGCGCAATCGAGCACCCGGCGGTTGAGGAATCCGCGCGTTACCTCGAGCGGGTACACGGTTTTGTGGTCGACGTCGTCCCGGTTGACGGCTACGGCGTGGTTACCCCGGACGCGTTTCGCGCGGCCCTGCGGCCGACAACCGCCGTCGCCAGCATCATGTACGCCAACAACGAGGTGGGAACTGTCCAGCCCGTAGCGGAGCTCGCCCGAGTGGCCCATTCGCTGGGCGTACCGTTCCATACCGACGCGGTACAGGCCGCGGGTTGGCTGCCGCTCGACGTCGAATCTTTGGGCGTGGATGCCATGAGCATTTCCGGGCACAAGATCGGCGCCCCAAAGGGTTCCGGGGTCCTTTATGCCCGCGGGCGGCAAAAGCTGGAACCACTGGTCCACGGCGGAGGCCAGGAACGCGGACGCCGCTCCGGTACGGAGAACGTTGCGGGCGCCGTGGCCCTGTCAACGGCACTTACCTTGGCCCATGCCGAACAGGCCACCCTGCATTCCAGGGTGAGCGGCTTACGCGACGAGTTCATTCGGCGGGTGTTGTCCGAGGTGCCGGGGGCCATCCTGACCGGACACCCTGAGCTTCGGCTCCCGTCGGTGGCTTCTTTCTGCTTCCCTGGTACAAGCGGCGAGTCCGTGCTGCTCGAACTGGAACGGCTTGGTGTGGTTTGTTCCAGTGGTTCGGCATGTGCCGCGGGTTCCGACGCGCCGTCCCCGGTATTGCTGGCCCTCGGAATTGACCCCGCTGTGGCACAGACAGCGGTGAGGTTCAGCTTCAATTCCACCGTCACCGAGGCGGAACTGTCCCAGGCCGCCACAGCCGTGTATGAAGCCGTCGGGCTCGTTCAGGGGCTGGGAAGGCGCTAGTCCACCGTCCGGTCCAGGTTCGTCACAAGCAGGGTCCGTCAGGCGGGGCAAACCCGGATGCGGCCCGTCTCAGATGTGGCGCGCCCGGCGGAAAATCCAGTGCCGCAGCAGCCAAAACCTCGCCGCCGTCGCAAACCAGCCGGCAACGGTGGTTGTCCAAAGCTCCTCGGCAACATCCGCCTCCGGCCGAACCCAGTGCAGCACTGCCAAGCTTCCGCCGGTCATGACCAGCGCCAACGCCATCACCAAAAGTCCATGAAGGTGGTCCTGCAGCACACGACGTTTGTCGGCGATTTTGAAGGTCAGCCGGCGGTTCATCGCCGTATTCATGACGGACGTGATGATGAGGGCGGCCGCGTTGGCTGGCTGGGCGCCAATCCACGGACGGAGCACTGCATAAAGGGCCAGCGACGTCACGGTGCAGACTATGCCTACTCCTGTGAACCGGATCAGCTGACGCACCACCGGGTATTTCAGCAAACCCTTGCGGTGGCGCGTGGATAAGGACCTTGAGGGGGACACTTTGCGCTGTGCGGTGGCAACAGCGCGGGTCTCCATGCCCTAAGCCTTTCACATGAGGCCGGACGTTAGCCAAGTGTGGCCCTTGAGTTCATTGAATCAGCTGAGGGCGCTCTTCAACCCAGAGCGCCCTTCAGCCCAGCGCGCCGTTCAACCCAGAGCGGCGGAACCGAACGCCACGCTGAAACGGTCACACCAAAGCACTACGGTTGCCAGGCCCGAAACATTTGCACCGGCCGGAACCACGTAGTTCTGGTTGCCGTGGGTGGCCTTGACGGGTCCCAGGTCCAGGTATCGGCCGTTGCGGTATTTGAACCAATCGCCTCCGGCTGCCTGATCGCTGAGCCACACTTTGACGTCCGGACCGTCACTGCTTGCCAGGTTTTCCAAGCGGACCACATGGCTGCCGTCCGGGAGCCTGACCAGGCTGGCTGTCCCGGTGGTGGTGTGCTCCTGTGACTGGAAGGCACCGGTGGAAACAACAACTGGCGCGGCGGGCGGGGCGCTGTTCAAGGGCCTGCTGCCGGACGCTTCAGCCGCCGTCGACCCCGCAGAAGACTGCGGAGAGGACTGCGCTGAAGGCGAGGAGGGCGAACCCGCGGCAGCTGAAGTGCTGGAACCGGGCAAGGACTCATTGACTACACTGCTCGTAAAGATCCGCCAAGGCTGGAAGAGGTAGGCGCCGACGGCGAGCAGCACCAGGACCACTATCAGGACTCCGGATGTGGCCAGGGGATGTTTGCGGACCGCAGCGCGGATCACTGTGGCGCCCCTAACCCGCGTGTTGGTTTCCATGCTTCAAGGCTAGGCCGACGTTTCCGCCACGTCGCCGCCCAGAGATTACCGTCCGCTTACAGGTGCCTACAGCGGCTACATGTGCTTACAGCGGCGGGTACAGCTCACCCACGGGCACCTCGACGGCCAAACGGTTGTCAGGTCCGGCAAGGGGACAGGCCCACGCCTCGTTGTACGCACACGAAGGGTTGTACGCGAAATTGAAATCGAGGATGAATTCGGCAGAATCGCCGATTCCGTGCAGTCCGAGGAACGAACCTTTGATCGTGTCAATCAGGTAGCGTCCTGCGCCATAGCTTCCACCCGGTTTCCCGGCGGTGGCATCCCGGAAGGGGACAAAGATCCCGCCGCCGTAACCCAGGAGCCGCCAAGCGGCCAGCTTCCCCAGGCCCGGCAACTGGAAAGTGCCCAAACGACGGAACGGCACAACCCCGTCCGTTCCGGTGTGGACATTCATTTCCTGGCCGGCGCCCTCAGGCTGCAGAACAGAGCGGAAACGGTAGCTCGGGTCGTACTCTGCCGTCCGCAGCCCCCGGAAGGAGGCCTTGGCGGCAGGAGTCAGTGCCGACGCCGGATGCGTGCCAAAGATGGCGTCCCGCTCCGCACGCCAGAAACCGTGGGCCTCCGCGGGGTCCTCCGCCGCCAAGCGCCGGACGGTCTCGTAAATAGCGAAATTGCGCAAGCGCCAGTCGGCGATATCGACGGCGGACATGTGGGCAATTGCTTCCTCGGCCTCATCCAGCTCACTCATGGAACCAGCCCAGCTCAGTCATGCACCCAGCCTAGTCCCGGATAGTCCCGGACGCCCCCGCGGGTCTCGCGAACACTATCCGATCCAACACGAGCGAAACGCCGATCACCCACAAGGACGCCCGACCAGCCGCCCCCGCTAGGCTGGGCGTATGAAAGGGACCGGCACATTCCTGACCATCAACGGGCCACAACTGCCGAAGGCGCTATCCGTGGCGGCGCTCGTCGTGGCTGCCGCTGCCCTGGTGACGGGCTGCGGCAGCGACAGCAAGGGAACGCCTGCCTGGACGGCCCAGCCGGAGTCCCACTCGGCGTCGCCCGCTCCCACACGAGGAGCGTCCGGCACCCCAACCGCTGGAAGTTCGACGACGGCGTCCCCTGGCGCCAGCGGCGCCTCGCCTTCTCCGGGAGCCACCGCCGCAGCCTGGAAGAACTATTCGGACCCCGGCCGCAAAGTCTCCTTCGACCTCCCCCAGGACTGGATCGCACAGTCCGTGACGCCGGATTCAGGGTCCCTGCCGGGAGCCCTCAAGATTGAGGTCAAGGATGCAGCAGGCCGTTACTTGGCAACCCTGCACACCGGACTGGCACCCGGGACAACGCAGCCCTGTGCGGCAGATGCGGCAAAGCCCTACGTCGTGGTCAGCAGTGTTCCCGTGAGCCTGCCCGCTGCCACGGGGGAGGGCACCATTCCGCCCAGGGTCGTCTACCGCGTGATCCAGGGCTACAAGTTCTTCGGATCGTATGGAATCACCAATGCCGTTGGCGGGACCGATGGCAAGGCGTGCACCCTGCGCAACGTTATTCAAGGGCCGGCCGGGAAGGGCGACTATTACTTCGGCGACCTGCCTTCGTTGCGGGCCTTCGCTCCTGATGAGAAGGTCGCGCCGGCAAAGTCTTTCGACACGCTGGACCAAGCGTCGAAGTACGTCAACGAGGGCTCGGAATTCGCCAACGTCCAACGGATGCTACTGTCACTGAAGGTCAATCTGTAGTCAGGGCGGCCACTTAGGACATCGGGCGGCATTGGGGGCTGTTCCGCCACACACTACGCCTGGAAAGTACCCATTTTGGAACGCACTGTTGCCGCCCACCTTGAATTCAAGACCGTCGCCAACACCAAAGTCGCGCTCGCCGTTGCCGTTGCGCGCAACTCCGGCTACTCCTCGCTGACGGAGTCCCTAACGGTGACTACCTCGGATGGCGCTGACGTCCCGCTTCGTGAACTTGAGGACCAGCACGGGGGCCGCTTCCACTACATGGAGTTCGTGGATCCGAGTGTGGTCACCGTCGACTACAAGGCGACCGTAGTGGGGACCGCAGTGGCTGAAGAGCCTGGCCGTATGGAGTTGATTCGGTATGTCCGGCCTAGTCGCTATGCGGAATCGGACCGGCTCCTTCCCACGTCGTATGCCGAGTTTGGCGCGCTCCAGGGCGAGGCGCTGCTGCGCTCAGTTCGGGACTGGGTCGGCAAAGAGCTCCGCTACATCAGCGGATCTTCACGAGGCACCGACGGGGCAGTGGAGACCCTCCTGCACCGCCGTGGCGTGTGCCGCGACTTTGCGCACCTGGCCATCGCGCTCCTGAGGTCCAAGGACATCCCTGCTCGCTTGACAGCCGTTTACGCACCTGGGCTGAGCCCGATGGATTTCCACGCCGTCGCTGAGGGCTATGTGAACGATGCCTGGCACGTGATCGACCCCACAGGACTCGCTCCGCGCGAAACGATGCTGCGGATCACTGCAGGGCGGGACTCTTCGGACACCGCTTTCCTGTCAACGGTTGGCGGTAGCTTGTCACTCTCGTCCATCAAGGTCAGTGCCGTGGCGGATGATCTGCCGGAAGAGGACGCTTCGAAGCTCGTCGTCCTGCACTAGCTCGTCCTGCACTGTGTTGTCCTGCCCTAGCTCGTCCTGCACTGTGTGGTCCCGCATTAGCGGATCAGCGCCTGGGCCGCCTGGACCTAGCGGCCGCGGGGCAGCGCCCCGCGGAGCTAGCACTTGGGCGGCCTGGACCTAGCGGCCACGGGGCAGGGCCCCGCGGAGCTAGCACTTGGGCGGCCTGGACCTAGCGGCCACGGGGCAGTGCCCCGCGGAGCTTTTCCGTCAGCCTCAGCAGTTCACGCTGTTCCTCTACCGTGAGTGCAGGCCCGATGAGCGCCGCGATGTCCCTGACGTGGTCACGGCCTATCTCCCGCTGTAGTTCCCGCCCGGCGTCGGTGAGGCCCAGCAGGACTCCGCGGCCGTCGTCGGGGGCGGCCATCCGTTCCACGAGTCCGCGTTTCTCGAGCCGGTCCACGAGCCGGCTCAGGCTCGACTGGTGGATGAGGACATGGTCGTTGATCTCGTTGAGCCGGAGCTGCCCGGACGGGCAGCGGGACAGAGTGAAGAGGACGTCGTACTCCTTGACCGGGAGCCGTTTGAACGCCGGACCGGCCTGCAGCCGCCGCATGACGGAAACCTGGGCCCGGAACAGCGACTCCCAGGTCTCCGCAGCGAGGCGCACCGCCGAGAATGTGGCCTGCTCCGTCATTGTGCGTCCTGTTCTGCCTTCTGCCGCTCAGTCGACTCGAGGTTGGATGCGGAGTCGAGCAGGGCGGCAACCCGGCTGGCGTGAGTGGGTGCATCGGGTACGTGGGCGGGTTTACGGTCGGCGTATTCCTTTCGGAGGACCGGGAGTACTTCCTCGCCGAAGAGGTCCAGCTGCTCCAGGACGGTCTTCAACGGAAGACCCGCATGGTCGATCAGGAAGAGCTGGCGCTGGTAGTCGCCGAAGAACTCACGGAAGGTCAGCGTCTTCTCGATGACTTCCTGTGGGCTGCCTACCGTCAGCGGCGTTTGTGCGGTGAAGTCCTCCAGCGACGGGCCGTGGCCATATACCGGCGCATTGTCGAAGTAGGGGCGGAACTCCCGCACGGCATCCTGCGAGTTCTTGCGCATAAAGAATTGACCGCCCAGTCCAACAATTGCCTGGTCCGCCTGGCCGTGACCGTAGTGCTCATAGCGCTCCCGGTACAGTCCAATCAGCTGCTGGTAGTGCTCCTTGGGCCAGAAGATGTTGTTGGCGAAGAAGCCATCGCCGTAGTAGGCGGCCACTTCGGCGATCTGCGGGCTGCGGATGGATCCGTGCCACACAAAGGGAGCGACGCCGTCGAGCGGCCGGGGGGTGGACGTAAAGTTCTGCAGCGGCGTCCGGTGCTTTCCGCTCCAGTTGACGATCTCTTCGTCCCAGAGCTTCCGGAGGAGGCTGTAGTTTTCAATGGCCAGCTCTAGGCCGTCCTGGATGTTCTTGCCAAACCACGGGTACACGGGAGCTGTGTTGCCACGGCCCATGATGAGGTCCACGCGCCCGTCTGCGAGGTGCTGCAGCATGGCGAAGTCCTCTGCGATCTTGACCGGGTCATTGGTGGTGATCAGCGTGGTGGCGGTGGAAAGCGTGATTCGTTCAGTCTGTGCGGCGATGTACGCGAGTGTGGTGGTTGGCGACGACGAGAAGAACGGACGGTTGTGGTGCTCGCCGATGGCGTACACGTCCATCCCGATTTCTTCGACCTTCTTGGCAATCTCTACTGAGGCCTTGATGCGCTCGTTCTCAGTTGGTGTGTAGCCAGTCGTCGGATCGGTGGTGATGTCGCTGACGCTGAAAACGCCGATCTCCATGGTGTGCCTTCCTGTTGTACCGGGTGCCCTTCTGGCATCCAGTCTACCTGAATTACATGCATTTGCATGTATCGCCGGGCATAACAGGACACTTGTGCGATTTGTTCCCGAAAAATGCTCCTGCTGTCCGGAAGGAGCGTGAAGTCGTGAGGGTTAGTCCACGCGGTCCGGTGCGGCCCTGCGCCCCGTGACCTTGGGCATCATGCCCGTAGTCCAGTCCAGCGATTCGACTGCCAGCCTGTGAGCGTCCGCTCCAGGTCGCTCCTGCAAGGCCCTTAGCAGTGCCTTGCGTTCCCGGCGACCCTCCACCAGGCGGTACAGCACAGGGACCAAGACCAGCGTCAGCAATGTGGACGAGACCAAGCCACCGATGACGACGATCGCCAGCGGTTGCGAGATGAAACCGCCGCCTCCGGTCAGCCCGAGTGCCATCGGCGTAAGCGCGAATACCGTGGCAAAGGCTGTCATCAGGATGGGGCGCAGGCGCTGGCGGGCACCGTGCGTAATGGCGTCCGCCACGGACATCCCTGGCCTTCCTCCAGAGGGCTGGCGGTACTGGTTGATGAGGTCGATGAGGACGATCGCGTTCGTCACCACGATGCCCACCAACATCAGCATCCCGATCAGCGACGGCAGCCCCAAGGGAACGCGGGTGGCCAGCAGGAGCCCGACGGCGCCCGTGGCCGCGAAGGGCACGGACACCAGCAGGATCAGCGGCTGCACCAGCGACTTGAACGCGGCAACCATAATGACGTAAACGATGGCGATTGCGGCCAGGAGCGCCAGCCCCAACTGGCGGAAGGACTCTGCCTGCTGGGTGGTGGCCCCGACGATCGTGGCGGTGACGCCCGCCGGCAACTGCACCGTTGTGAGACGCTTTTCCACTTCGGCGCTGACGGCCCCAAGATTGGAGCCCGACGGCGTCACGGACACTTTCGCTGTCCGCTGGCCATTGCTGCTGGTCACTGAGACCGGGACGTTGACCTGTTGGACAGATGCGATGCCGGCTAGCGTTACCGGACCGGTCGGCGTCGGGAGCGGGATATTCTTGACCGCGTCGATGCTGGTGAAGCGAGTGCCCTCTCCGATACGGACCGGGAGGTCATTGGCGTCGATCCTGACCGTTCCGGCGGGTACCGGACTCACCGTCGCAGCGAGCACGCCGGCAATCTGTTCTTCGTTCAGTCCGGCGGCAGCGGCTTTTGCCCGGTCGACACGAACCTGGACCACCGGCTGGCTTCCCGCAAGGTTTGTTGTGACCTCAGAACTTCCCGGAACGCCTTCCAAGGCTGCCACAAGGGCATCGCTGGCGGCGGCCAGGTCTGCCGCCGTCGCAGCCTTGACGGTGATATCCACGGTGGAAGAAGTGCCAAATCCGCCCTGCTGGGCTCCGACAGTGATTTTGCCCGCTGCGCCGCTGCGGGTGAGCTCGTCCCGGACTTGGTTCTGGAGTGCGGCTTGGTTGGCCTTCTCGTCCGTAACCACGGTGAACGTCGAGTTTGAGGCTCCGGTTGACGTCAGGGCGGTAAATCCGGTTTGGGCGTTGCCGGACGTCACCTGGACATCCTTGATCCCGTTAATTCCCTGGAGTACTTTCTCCACCTTGGCCGCCTCGTTGCTGGTGGCCTCCAGGCTGGTGCCGGCGGGCAGGACCTGTCGGACTGTCATGCTGTTCTCCCCTGAGCGGCCCAGGAGGTCGGTGGCCAGCAGGGGAGACATGGCTGCGGTGCCTCCCAGGACCAGGATCGCGGCAATCAGGGTCAGTACCGGCCTCTTCTGGGTGGCCGAGAGGACCGGCAGATAAGCGCGCTGGAGAAGGGTGCGCTGCTCCGCCTCATGGGCCTTGGCCGAGATTTCCCGGGCCGTTGCCTGGCTGTTTGTGGGTACCTTGAGGAACCAATAGGCCAAGACAGGCACGATGGTGAGGGACACAAGCAGCGACGACAGCAGGGCGATGGTTATTGTCAGTGCGAAGGGGCGGAAGAGCTCTCCAGCCAGGTCACCAACGAAAGCGATCGGCAGGAAGACCGCCACAGTGGTCAGGGTTGAGGCGGTGATGGCCGCCGCAACTTCACGGATCGAGGTAAGAATCGCCGTGATTTTCGGTTCGCCGTAGCTCAGGTGCCGCTTGATGTTCTCGATAACCACAATAGAGTCGTCCACCACGCGGCCAATGGCGATTGTCAGGGCGCCGAGCGTCAGGATGTTCAGAGAGTACTTCGTGGCCGAGATGCCAATGAACGTAATGAGCAATGACAGGGGAATGGAGACAGCGGTGACCAGCGTGGATCGCACGGACCACAGGAAGAGCAGGATGACAACGATCGCGAAGCCGAGTCCCAGCAGGCCTTCGGTTGTGAGGTCCTTGATGGACTTTTCGATGTAGGGCGCCTGGTCGAAGACCGGAGTGAACTTTGCGTTGGAACCCAGTTCGGCTTCCATGGAGGCCAGCGAATCCCTGACAGCGTGGGAGATCGCCACCGTGTCGCCTTCGGGCTTCTTGGTCACGGACACGGCCAGGGTGGGCCTGCCGTTCGTGCGGGTGATGGACGTCTGTGTGTCGTCCTTGACGGCGACGTCGGCCACCGCGCCGATGGTGGCCCCATCTTTCGCTCCAGCGAGGGGGAGGGACCTGATCACATCCACCGAGTCAACTGGGCTGCCAACCTGAAGGGAGAGGGACCTGCCCTGGTCTTCCACCGTTCCGGCCGGAACCAGGGCCCCGTTGTTCTTCAAGGCGTTGCTGATCGCCTGCAGGCTCGCGCCCTTCGCGGCCATGGCGTCTGGCCGCGGTTGGATGGTGATGTGCTGCGTGGCTCCGCCGGTTACATCGGCACCGCGAACGCCGTCGATCTTCTGCAGCTTTGGCACGCTGAGCCGTTGCAGGTCGGCGTTTAGCTGGCTGAGGGGCTTGTCCGAGGATATTGCCAGGAAAACGATGGGAAAGTCGCTGATGTTGCCTGCGATCGACTGCGGCTGAACGTCCGACGGCAGGATGCGCTTGGCGTTGGAGATTGCGCGATCGATCTGGTTTCGGGCACGGTCGAGGTTCGATCCATAGCTAAACACCATGGTGATTTGGGACACGCCGGTCCGTGATGTCGACGACGTGGACTCCAGGCCCTCCACGCTGTTCAACGCAGTCTCAAGCGGCCGGCCTATTTGCTTGTCAACAACTTCCGGGGAGGCGCCAGGCATCGATGTGATGACCGTGATCTGGGGGAACTCGATGGAGGGGATCAGTTCCTGTTTGAGGGACGTCATGGTGATCACGCCGAACACCGACGCGAAAACTGTGATCAGGGCGATCAGTGCGCGGTTCCCAAGCGAGAGCCTTGCCAGACGGAACATCGGTGCGTCTCCTGCAAACTGTGGTCTGGTACGCATCCGGCCCCGGCTATTGCCGGGGCCGGATGGTGGACGTTCTTAGTGGTTGACCGTTGCGGTCTCGAGTTGCAGTGAACGGGCTGTGGACGACTCAATCTCTGCAGCCAGTTCGGGATTGTCGTTCAGCTTGACGCCGTACCCTGGCATCATTTCCTTGAGCTTGGACTGCCAGCCCTTGAAGTTCTTCGGGAAGGAGCGCTGGAGCAACTCGATCATGATCGGAACGGCAGTAGACGCTCCCGGTGATGCGCCCAGCAAGGCGCCGATGGATCCGTCGCGAGCCGTAATGACCTCGGTACCGAACTGAAGAACGCCGCCCTTTTGGGGATCCTTCTTGATGATCTGCACGCGCTGCCCGGCAGTGATCAATTCCCAGTCGCCGCCAGCGGCCTTGGGGTAGTACTCACGCAGGGCCTCAACCTTGGCCTCGTGCCGTTTGGCCACTTCCTTGATGAGGTAGGCCGTCAGGTCCATATTGTCCTTGGCCACCGCCAGCATAGGAACGATATTGCCTGGGCGGATGGACAGCGGCAGGTCAAGATAGCTGCCGGACTTGAGGAAGTTCGTAGAGAATCCGGCGTACGGGCCGAAGAGCAGCGATCTCTTGCCGTCAACGTAGCGGGTGTCCAGGTGCGGGACGGACATGGGCGGAGCGCCGACTGACGCCTGGCCATAAACTTTGGCGCTGTGCTGGGCAGCGATGGCCTCATCCGTGCAGCGGAAAAACTGTCCCGACACCGGAAAGCCGCCGTAACCCTTGCTCTCCGGGATTCCGGACGCCTGAAGCAGATGAAGCGCACCGCCGCCGGCGCCCACGAAAACGAACTTGGCGCGGATCCGGCCGTGTTCACCCGATGCCGGGTACTTGAGCTTGAGGTCCCAGCCGCCACCAGGGGCGCGGCGGATATCAGTGACGTCATGCCCATAGTTGACCTCCACGCCGTTGTTCGCGAGGTAGGTGGTCAGCTCACGGGTAAGGGTGCCAAAGTCGACGTCGGTTCCTTCGGCCGCGCGGGTAGCAGCCACGCGCTGCTTGGAGTCGCGACCGTTGATGATCAACGGCGCCCATTTGGCGATCTGTGCCTGGTCTTCCGTGTACTCCATGCTCCGGAACAGCGGGTGCTGCTTCAGCGCCTCGAAGCGGGTCTTGAGGAAATTTACGTGGTCGTCCCCGATGACAAAGCTCATGTGGGGCACGGTGTTGATGAACTTCCGCGGGGAGCCGATCAGGTTGTTGTCCACAAAGTAGGACCAGAACTGCCGTGACAATTGGAACTGCTCGTTGATGTGCAGTGCCTTGGTGGGGTCTACGCTGCCATCCTTGGCAGCGGGAGAGTAGTTCAACTCGCACAATGCCGCGTGGCCGGTCCCCGCGTTATTCCACGGGTCCGAACTCTCCAGGCCTGCCTCGTCCAGGCGTTCGAACAGTGAGATGGTCCAGTCCGGTTCAAGCTGCTTGATGAACGCACCTAGCGTGGCGCTCATGATGCCGCCGCCAATGAGGACGACGTCGGCATAGTGTGTCTTGGAAATGAAGGTCACGATCAATCTCCGATAGCGGCGGCACTGGCTGTCACAGAATATCCCCGGGCGGTCTAATAACTGAAATTGCGCCGAATCGTCAAGACTTCAGGCGTACGTTTGTGAAAACTTCAGATAAGACCGGCGATGCAGGGTACTTTTCCACCCGGTCAGACAGGGCCAGGGCGGAGATCGGGAACGCTATGGGCACGGCCGGGACGGCCGTTGCTATCTCTGCGTTGATGGCCTGGTACAGGCTGGTCCGTTCCTTGCCTTCCGGGAGTGAACGGGCACGGTCCACCTTGGCGAAGACGGTGGAGTCCTGGTAGCCGAATTCGCCGTTGACCTCACCGAAGAGCGGCGCCAGGAAGTTGTCGGCATCCGAGTATGCCCCGTTCCAGCCCAGAAGGTGGAGGGCATGGTCGCCCGGCGACTGCACCTTCTGTAAATAGCCGTCACTCCAGTCGACCGGTACGGGTTTGATATTGAATCCGACGGCGGTCAGCTGGCGGCTCAGTTCCGCATAGATCTTCTCTGGCGTTGGAAGATAAGGCCGGGTGACATTAAGCGGGTAGTAGAACTTGAGTTCCTCGCCCTTGTATCCGGCCTCAGCCAAGAGCTTTTTCGCCTTCTCCGGGTCATAGCCAAGGGAAGGTGCATTGTTGTTGAAGCCGCTCAATTTCGGTGGCACGAACTGGGTGGCCTGGGCAGTGTTGTCGATGAAGAATTTCCGGATCAGGGTTTCCTTATCCACCGCGAGTTCGATGGCCTGCCGGATCTGGGGCTTCTGCAGCGGTGCAACTGACTGATTGATTCCGAGGTACATCACTGAGAACGGATCGCGCTGGATGATCTGTTTGCCCTTCTTGACAAGGGGATCGAAATTCGCGGCCGTGACTAGGTCATACCCGTCGATCTTGCCGTCCAGCAGTGCCTGGAGCCGTGTCTGCGGGTGGTCGTAGGGAATGAAGTTAACCGTGCCGATCTGTCCTTTGTTCCCCCAGTAGCCCTTATAGCTGGTCAAGGTGAGTTTGTCTTTGGTCCACGACGAGAATACGAACGGACCTGTGCCAATGGGATGAAGCGCATACGCGGAAACCGGCATTCCGTCCTTGGACTGGTTCAGGACATTTGCCGACTGTGAAGCGAGGGCCTGCGGCGAAGAGATCGCGAATGCCGGAAGCGTGAGTGCCTGGAGGAAGCCGGTAAACGGCCGCGTGAGGCTGATCCGGACGTTGCCATCCGACAAGGAAGCACAGCTCTTGAAGATCGACAGGACCGGCGTGTCGGAGAATGCCTTGAAAACACCCTTGAACGACATTCCCGGCGCCTGCTTGCGGAGTTCCTCCGGGAAGGTGAACCAGCGGTCGAAATTGGTGCAGACGGCGGCTGCGTTAAAAGGTGTGCCGTCGTGGAAGGTCACACCTTTTCGCAGGGTGAAGTCATACTTCAGGCCGTCGTCGAGCTCTTTCCATTCCGTCGCGAGGAGCGGTGCAGGCTGGCCGGTAGAGCCGTCCACACCCACCAAACCCTCCAGGACTTGACGCGTAACCCGGTACGATTCGGCGTCGGCGGTCAGCGCAGGGTCCAGGCCCAGGGGCTGGGATGGTGTGCCGAAATTGAAAGTCGCAATCGGCTCCGACGACGGTGTGGCTGAGGTGGATGTGGTTGGGGCAGGGCCGGGGGTGGCGGTGCACGAAGCTAGGGCTATAACTGCAAGTCCGGCGCCAATGCTCCGGATGAACCGCCCCGCGATGCGTCGTACCACGTATCATCCCCTGTTCACGCGAAATGGACTTGTCAAAGCCACTTATCTAAGGTGGCGGCCTCCTGCTGGACCGCGAACAGTCTAATTGACGCTAACTTGGGCAAGCTGAATGCAACTACCGGCGGTACCCCGCTCCAAACTGCAGGGTACCGCCGGTACTGTTGCCGCTGCTCCACCGGAGCCCAGCTGTCGATTAGTGCGCAAGGGGGGACTTGAACCCCCACGCCCGAAGGCACAGGAACCTAAATCCTGCGTGTCTGCCAATTTCACCACTCGCGCTAGCGTCGGGGTCCATTCTATAGCCATGTTTTGGCCGGGGCGGCATGGGGCAAGCAACGGCGAGCCGAACTGATGCCCTAAAAACCGGTTCGTGGCCTGCGAAACCGCTGCCGACAGCCCTAGGAGTCCAGCTTCAGGTCCCGTCGAAGCTTGGCAACATGGCCCGTAGCCCTGACGTTGTATTGGGCCAGTGACAACGTTCCTTCCGGGTCCACTACGAACGTCGACCGGATGAGTCCCTGGTAGGTCCGTCCGTAGTTCTTCTTTTCTCCCCACGCTGCGTAGGCGTCGGCCACTTCGTGTCCCTCATCTGAAAGGAGCGGGAAAGTCAGGGATTCTTCCTCGACGAACTTCGCCAAGGCGGCCACAGGATCGGGCGAGATGCCCAGGACTTCGTATCCCCGGGCGCGCAGCGGTTCAAGGGAATCGCGGAAGTCGCACGCCTGCTTTGCGCAGGCCGGGGTAGACGCTGCCGGATAAAAGTACAGAATCGTCTTCTTGCCCCGGAAATCTGCCAGGCGAATCTCCTTGCCCGAGGAGTCCTTGAGGGTGAAATCAGGGGCGGGATCGCCTGGTGCCAGTCGTTCAGCCATTGCTATTGCTCCTTGCTCCTGTGCACGGCGCTCCGGTGCACGGCTATCCAGCTTAGTGATGGTGGCAGGGGCGGGACGAATTTTGTTTGATAATGAGGCAAACGGACAGGCCAAAGCACATAAATATGCCATTTCGGACTCAAGCCTCACCGCCACTTTGTATACTTGCGGCTATGCCAGACATGGAACGTTGGCCGATGGGCCGCCTGCTCTCAACGGCTGCCCGTCTCGTCGAGCATGCGTGGAATGAGAAGCTCAGCGACGTGGGACTAACCCATGCCGGCGTGATCGCGCTCGACGTCCTCACCGTAAAAGGGCCGATAACGCAGGCCACGTTGGCGCAGATCGTGCGCGTGCAGGCACAAACAATGGGCAAGACGCTTACTCGGCTGGAGGCCCACGGCCACATCAAACGTGAACGCAGTCTTTCCGACCGACGCAGCCACGTGGTGTCCATCACCGAAGCAGGAAGTGCGGCGCTGGTGGAAGCACATGAACTTGAGCACCAGGTACTTTCCACCGTGGCCATCGATGCTGACAAACTTCGACGCGAGTTGAAGATTGTGGTCCGGGAACTTGCCGCCCGCGATTCAACGGCCGTTGCCGACGCCATTGTGGCCGCGGCGGACCAGGGTCACTAAGCGCCAATACCTAGCGTCGCGCCACGCGAACGCGGGACTCCGGCCGATAACGCCTGCTTGGGTACGAGTGGCCTGCACTCGTTGTTCCCCAAAAAAACGAGTACCAGCCCTCCTGTTGGCCTGACCAGCTTTGATCTACTATCGCCTGATCAGATGCCTATGGGAGGGGGAGTCATGGTACGCCGACCATCTGAATTTAGGTGTCCACGCTGTGACACACTGCTTGTGGAGCGCTGGGACGTGGCGCAGGACAGCACAGGGGAGGCGTCGGGCGGAATGGTCCAAATAGGACGACCATATTGCCCGCGCGGCCACTACATTTCCGCTTGGACCGCTGACGGGGCACCGCTCCAGGCCGCTTAGAAAATCCCCGGCCCGAGGCAAGGTTCGCAGCCGTGGAGGCAAAGCACTTAGAAGAAGAGTTGCTCCGGTTGCGGTACTGCCAATAAAAGCAATCAGCCCCTGACCGCGTTTCCGCGTGTCAGGGGCTGATTTCCCTTGGTGCACCCCCCGGGACTCGAACCCGGAACCCATTGATTAAGAGTCAATTGCTCTGCCAGTTGAGCTAGAGGTGCAATCCGTTGTCTTGTTCAATCGAGGAGCTTTCTTTTCCTCGTTGACCTCCGCAACGACATGTAACTCTACACGAGATCGGGTCGTGTGTGAAATCGAGGCTAAGCACCCTGGTGTCATCGCGCCAGTGGCCTCAAAATCAGCGCAAAATCAGGGTTTTTGTTGTTTGTGAGGACCCACAACCTGCCGTCAGGCGCCTTGGAAACGTCCCTCAGCCGACCATACATTTGTGTGAAATGAGCCACAGCCTGGGACGCGTTTTCGCCTTCAAGTTTGACGGTCCACAACCTCTCCCCCCGAAGCGCTCCCAAATAGGCAATTCCGTTGACGATCTCCAGCCCGCTCGGTGAGGACTCAGCTGTTGATGGCCACACGAGCTTCGCGTCGATGAATCCTTGGCGGCCCGGCGCGCCCGTGACCTCCGGCCAGCCATAGTTGCCGCCCGGCGTAATGAGGTTTAGCTCGTCGTTGACATCGGGCCCGAATTCGCTGGCCCACAAGCGGCCCCCTGCATCCCAGGCCAGGCCCTGGACGTTCCGGTGTCCGTAGCTGTACACCGGGTTGTCGCCAAAGGGATTGCCGGGGGCGGGTTTGCCGTCGGACGTGATCCTTAGGATCTTGCCGCCGAGCGCATTGCGGTCCTGGGGTTGGTTCCGGCGCTGGGAGTCTCCGGTGCCCACGTAGAGAAAGCCGTCGGGGCCAAAACGTATCCTGCCGCCGTTATGTGTTGACGCCTTGGGAATACCGGTGAAGATAACCTCCGTGCCGGTGAGGCCCAACTGCCCGGACGGCGATGCCAGGAGTTTGGTCCTCGCGATCCTGTTGTCTCCGGATGCTGTGAAGTACGTGTAGAGCAGCCTGTCCGTCGGAAAATTCGGTGATAGGGCAAGACCCAGGAGCCCGCCTTCCCCGCCCGGCACAACTCCCGGAAACGTCCCTATGTCGCTCAGCCGCCCATCCCTCACGGCCCTGATCTTGGCGGTGTCGCGCTCGGAAATGATGGCTGTCCCGTCCGGCAGGAAGACCACGGCCCAAGGAATTTGAAGTCCGACGGCGGTTGTTCCAATCAGCTCAGGGTCTCCGGCCGCAACGCCTGGCGGGGGAGTGCTCGCTCCTACACCTGTGGGCACAGAAGGGACAGTACCTGTGGGCCCGGAAGGGCCAGGTGTCGGCGCCGTACCAGTACACGCAGCGAGCAGCGCCGTCAGTATGGCTACCGTGAACATGCGCAGGCCGCAGGGCATGCGCAGAACGCGGGGCATGCGCAGAACGCGGGGCAGGCTCGGACCGCGGCGCATGATGTGCGATAGGGGCTTCAATGCTCCTGCCTCAACTTCGGGCCAACGGATCGACGGCGACTGCCGCGTCAATCGTCGTGCCCGGTCGGTACTCTTAGTGCCTTTAGTGACGGCTCCGCCGGGGCTCGCGGAAACCGGCTGCCTCTGCATGCGCCGCGGACAGGAACCACACATCCGCCGTGTAATCGGCGTAGCCTGCGTTGTCCTCATCCAGGTAGGTCATCGCAGCAGTGTTTCCCTTGACGCTGTAGCCATCCGGCGCGGATCCGTCCGGGCGGGGCGCTGCCGAGCCCTCCCCGTACGGTTGAGACTCGGCGGCCTCCGACTGCGGGGCTTCCTGCCCCACCTGCGTCGCCTCTTCCTGGCCCGCTTGGACCGTCTCTTCAGCGGCGGCTGTTTCCGCGCCGGGCAGCGTCGGCGAGTGGGCATCCGTGTATTCGTGATGATGGACGGGGGCAGCTGTGCTTTGAGCGGCGGCTGTCACTGTACGGCCGACGCCGTCATGCGTCGACGTCCCGGCACCGTGATGGGCGGGCGTCTGCGACCCTTCGCTCCAGGACGCTTCCCATTCGTCGCTGTCCGCCGCAGCCGCCGACGTTCCGGCGGCCGCTGCCGCTGGTCCGGCGTCGGCCTCAACAACGTCGTCGGCCGTGACGCCCCCCTCTGTTCCCTCAGCGGCGTCCGTGTCAGCGTCGCTGGGTTCGCTGGGCGTCGAGGAGGTTTCCCATTCGTCGACGTCACCGCCGCCCACCGGCGCCTGGGTCGCGGTTGACGTCGGAACGGTTGGCCCTGCGCCCGACGGCGGGGCAGCAGCTTTCGCTTTGACCGTTTCGGTGGCTCCGGCGTCGCCTGCGTCCGATTGTCGGCCCGCTCCTGCCCCTTCAGCAGTGGCTTGAGCCGCTTCCGGGTGGCCCGACGGCGGTGTACCCCAGTCGTCGTCGGGCTCGTCTGCGGTGGTGGTCGACGGTTCCGGCTCGGCGGATTCCACGCCCCCGGCAGTCAGCCCGGCAGCGCCGGGGATGCCTACGGTCCCGGCGGCTTCCGCCGAAGGTGCCGTCCCGCCGCCGGCCAATGGGGCCTCATCCGGAACCTTGGCAACTGAGTCAGCCGGCGGCTCGGCCGCGCGTGTGGGTTGGGAAGTGGTTCTTTGCGTGCTGCCCCGGCTCATAAGCCACCAGACGATGGCGATAATCAGCACAATAACGATGACCCAGATAATCCACTCCATGACAGAGCCCTTCTGTTCACTGGACGTAGTTGCCGTGCTTTGAACTTACGTCCCTTGCGTCACGGCTGTCTAGGTTAGTCAAACGTTTGTGGTACGCGGTTCCCGCGGCGGCTGGAGGGCCTTCATGTAGAGCGCTGAAGCGTTGGTCCCCCGGGCATTGAACCTAGAGGTGGACTGGAGCCGTCTCAATATTTGAGAGCGCTGTCCACTATTTGGGCAATCTTCCGCGGAATTGCCTGTCAATCGGGGGTTTCAGGTCGTTGCGTAAGGCAAAGAACCCATAAACTTTGGGTCATGAGCGACCGAACCCAAACAGCGACAGACAACAAGCCGGATATCAAGCCCCGCAGCCGCGCCGTAACTGACGGCATCCACGCGGCGCCGGCGCGTGGCATGTTCCGGGCCGTAGGCATGGGCGACGACGACTTCGCCAAGCCCCAGATCGGCGTCGCGAGCTCGTGGAACGAGATTACTCCCTGCAACCTTTCCCTTAACCGCCTGGCCCAGGGTGCCAAGGAAGGCGTTCACGCCGGCGGCGGTTTCCCTATGCAGTTCGGCACCATTTCCGTGTCTGACGGCATCTCCATGGGTCATGAGGGCATGCACTTTTCCCTGGTTTCCCGCGAAGTCATCGCCGACTCCGTTGAAACTGTCATGCAGGCCGAACGGATTGACGGTTCCGTGCTGCTGGCAGGCTGTGACAAGTCCCTGCCCGGCATGCTCATGGCCGCAGCCAGGCTCAACCTCGCCAGCGTATTCCTCTACGCCGGCTCCATCATGCCCGGCTGGGTGAAACTCGAAGACGGCTCGGAGCGTGAGGTCACGCTGATTGACGCCTTCGAGGCGGTAGGCGCCTGTGCCGCGGGCAAGATGAGCCTGGGCGACCTGGAGCGCATCGAGAAGGCAATCTGTCCCGGCGAAGGTGCCTGTGGCGGCATGTACACCGCCAACACCATGGCGTGCATCGGCGAGGCGCTCGGCATGTCGCTCCCGGGTTCTGCCGCTCCGCCCTCAGCTGACCGCCGGCGCGACGATTTCGCCCGGAAGTCCGGTGAAGCGGTGGTCAACCTGTTGCGTCTTGGCATCACAGCGCGCGACATCATGACCAAGAAGGCCTTCGAGAACGCCATTGCAGTCACCATGGCCTTCGGTGGTTCAACCAACGCTGTTCTGCACCTGCTGGCCATCGCGCGTGAAGCGGAGGTGGACCTCACGCTGGATGACTTCAACCGCATCGGCGACAAGATCCCGCACCTTGGCGACCTCAAGCCTTTTGGCCGCTACGTTATGACCGACGTCGACAAGATCGGTGGCGTGCCGGTGATCATGAAGGCGCTTCTCGACGCCGGCCTGCTGCACGGCGACTGCCTCACCGTTACCGGCAAGACGGTTGCGGAGAACCTTGCTGCCATCAACCCGCCGGACGTCGACGGCAAGATCCTGCGCGCCTTGGACAACCCCATCCACAAGACGGGCGGCATCACCATCCTGCACGGTTCGCTGGCCCCTGAGGGCGCTGTGGTCAAGAGCGCTGGCTTTGACGCCGACGTCTTTGAGGGCACCGCCCGTGTGTTTGAACGCGAGCAGGGTGCACTGGACGCACTCGACAATGGGCAGATCCAAAAGGGCGACGTCGTCGTCATCCGCTACGAGGGCCCCAAAGGCGGTCCGGGCATGCGCGAAATGCTGGCCATCACGGGCGCCATCAAGGGCGCCGGACTCGGCAAGGACGTGCTTCTGCTCACGGACGGCCGTTTCTCAGGCGGCACCACTGGCCTCTGCATCGGCCACGTCGCGCCTGAAGCCGTCGACGGCGGCCCCATCGCCTTTGTCAAGGACGGCGACCGGATCCGCGTGGACATTGCTGCCCGCTCCTTCGATCTCCTCGTTGACGAGACCGAGTTGGAGGCCCGCAAGGTGGGCTGGGAGCCTCTTCCCGCCAAGTTCACCAGCGGCGTCCTGGCCAAGTACGCGAAGCTGGTCAATTCCGCTTCCACCGGAGCTTACTGCGGCTGACCCCGATTCCGGTGTGCGCCGCCAGCCTGGTTGGCGGCGCACACCGGAAAGGTCGCATCTGGCCGGCGCCGATGAAGAGTCATCGGTCGCTTGGTGGATTGATCGCTTAGTGGATTGACCACATGGCGGATCGACCACTTGGTGGACAGGTGCGTCCAAATTGTGAGATGGTGCGGGGTGTCGTTGACACTCGTCTCACTCAGAGGGAACACTGAACGCATGATCGTAATCGTTACCGCCGGCGCTACTGTTCACACAGTGGGCACTGTCGTCCTTACCAAGCGCGTGGCTTAGCCCGACTGGTAACGATTCGTCACGCGCAACCCCTCGAAGAGCCGGAAGGCTGAGGGGTTTTTTTATTTGCAGTGGAGCATCCGCTCACGTGCAAGGGGCGCCTGAGCAAGACAAGCACCAAAGAAGTAGCACAGAAACATCAATTGAAGATCCACAAAGGAAGAGTCCGATGAGCAAAGGATCGCCGATCAGCCCCTCGCTGATGGCTGCAAAGTCCGCTGGAGCTGGCAAGGCTCCGGAAAAAGCCGAGCGCGCGGCTGACGCCGCCCTCGACACTGCTGCAACTGTCTCTCCTGTCCTCGGGCCGAATAACGTTGTACCCCCAACGGAAATGACCGGCTCGCAAGCAATTGTCCGCTCGCTCGAAGAACTCGGCGTTGAGGATATTTTTGGTTTGCCCGGTGGTGCGATCCTGCCCACCTACGACCCCTTGATGGCTTCCTCGATGAATCACATCCTGGTCCGTCACGAGCAGGGAGCCGGCCATGCCGCCCAAGGTTATGCCATGGTTACCGGGAAGGTTGGCGTCTGCATTGCCACCTCAGGTCCCGGTGCCACCAACCTCGTTACCGCCATCATGGACGCCCACATGGACTCTGTCCCCATGGTCGCCATTACGGGCCAGGTATCAAGCGCCGTCATCGGCACTGATGCTTTCCAGGAAGCCGACATCGTGGGCATCACCATGCCCATTACCAAGCACTCATTCCTGGTGACGGATCCCAATGACATTCCACATGTCATGGCAGAAGCGTTCCACTTGGCTTCTACGGGCCGGCCCGGTCCTGTCCTGGTGGATATTGCCAAGGACGCCCAAGTTGGCAAGATGACGTTCTCCTGGCCGCCCAGGATCGATCTTCCGGGCTACCGTCCCGTAGTCCGCGGCCACAATAAGCAGGTTCGGGAAGCTGCCAAGCTCATTGCCTCCGCAGCCAAGCCCGTGCTTTACGTCGGCGGCGGTGTGGTGAAAGCCCACGCCTCGGCCGAGCTCCGCGAGCTGGCCGAACTGACGGGTGCTCCCGTTGTTACCACGTTGATGGCACGCGGCGTGTTCCCGGACTCGCACCAGCAGCATGTTGGCATGCCCGGGATGCACGGCTCGGTGTCCGCAGTGACCGCCCTGCAGCAATCCGACCTGCTGATCACGCTCGGTGCCCGTTTTGATGACCGGGTGACCGGTGTCCTGAGCACGTTCGCGCCGAACGCGAAGGTCATTCACGCCGACATTGATCCCGCCGAAATCTCCAAGAACCGTACGGCGGATGTTCCGATCGTGGGATCGGTCAAGGAGATCATCCCGGAGCTCACGGAGGCCGTCCGGACCCAGTTTGCACAGTCCGGAACACCGGACCTGGACAATTGGTGGGCGTTCCTGAACAACCTCCGCAATACCTATCCGCTTGGTTGGACAGAGCCGGAGGACGGCCTGAGCGCACCCCAGCGTGTGCTGCAGCGCATCGGCGAACTGACTGGTCCTGAAGGGATCTATGTCGCGGGCGTTGGCCAGCACCAGATGTGGGCCGCCCAGTTCATCAAGTACGAGCGCCCGCATGCCTGGCTGAACTCAGGCGGCGCCGGCACCATGGGCTATGCCGTGCCTGCGGCCATGGGTGCCAAGGTAGGGGATCCGGACCGCGTGGTCTGGGCTATCGACGGCGACGGCTGCTTCCAGATGACCAACCAGGAACTGGCCACGTGCGCCATCAACAACATCCCCATCAAGGTCGCCATCATCAACAACTCGTCCCTGGGCATGGTGCGGCAGTGGCAGACGCTCTTCTACGAAGGCCGCTATTCCAACACCGACCTCAACACCGGTCATGACACGGTTAGGATTCCGGATTTCGTGAAGCTGGCGGACGCTTACGGTTGTGCGGCGCTGCGTTGCGAACGCGATGAGGACATCGACGACACCATCAAGAAGGCCTTGGAAATCAACGACCGTCCCGTGGTGATCGACTTTGTGGTCAGCCCCAACTCCATGGTGTGGCCGATGGTTCCCGCCGGGGTCAGCAACGACCAGATCCAGGTAGCCCGCAACATGACCCCGGAATGGGAAGAGGAGGACTAGGCATGAGCCGCCACACGCTGTCCGTTCTGGTCGAAGACAAGCCCGGCGTGCTGACGCGCGTCGCCAGCCTCTTCGCCCGGCGCGCTTTCAACATCAACTCCCTGGCCGTCGGGCCGACGGAGATCCCCGGCATCTCCCGCATGACGGTCGTCGTCGACGCCGACGGTGACCTCATCGAACAGGTCACCAAGCAGCTCAACAAGTTGATCAACGTGATCAAGATTGTTGAATTGACTTCAGAATCTTCCGTACAGCGAGACCACATCCTGGTCAAGGTACGTGCGGATGCCGCAACTCGTCTGCAGGTCACACAGGCTGCAGACTTGTTCCGCGCCTCAGTTGTTGACGTGTCCACAGACTCGCTGGTCATTGAGGCAACGGGTCATCCCGAGAAGCTCACGGCACTGCTTTCAGTCCTTGAGCCGTTCGGCATTCGTGAAATTGTGCAGTCCGGCACCCTGGCCGTTGGACGGGGATCCCGCTCCATGAGTGACAGGGCGTTACGCTCCGCGTAAGACACCGGCCGCGCCGTGGGCCCGGCCAAGCGTTCCGCCCAGTACAGCAGCACCGAAGACAACAAGTAAGAAAATCCACTCAAGAGGAGTTACCCAAGTGACTGAAATGTTCTACGACGACGACGCTGACCTGTCGATCATCCAGGGTCGCAAGGTTGCGATCGTCGGCTATGGTTCCCAGGGCCACGCCCACGCGCTGAACCTGCGCGACTCGGGTGTCGAGGTTGCCATCGCCCTCAAGGAAGGTTCCAAGTCGATCGCCAAGGCCGAGGCTGCTGGCTTCACGGTCAAGAACGTTGCCGACGCAGCCGAATGGGCTGACGTCATCATGATCCTTGCCCCGGACCAGCACCAGCGGGCGATTTACAACGACTCCATCAAGGACAAGCTGACCGCGGGCAAGGCCCTGGCCTTCGCGCACGGCTTCAACATCCGCTTTGGCTACATTGAAGCACCTGAGGGTGTCGACGTTATCCTCATTGCCCCGAAGGCCCCGGGACACACCGTTCGCCGCGAATTCGAAGCCGGCCGCGGCATCCCGGACATCATTGCAGTTGAGCAGGACGCCACCGGTTCCGCCTGGGACCTGGCAAAGTCCTACGCCAAGGCCATCGGCGGCACCCGCGCCGGCGTCATCAAGACCACCTTCACCGAAGAAACGGAAACGGACCTCTTCGGCGAGCAGGCTGTCCTGTGCGGCGGTGTTTCCCAGCTGATCCAGTACGGCTTCGAGACGCTGACCGAGGCCGGTTACCAGCCGCAGATCGCCTACTTCGAAGTACTCCACGAGCTCAAGCTCATCGTTGACCTCATGTGGGAGGGTGGCATCGCCAAGCAGCGCTGGAGCGTCTCGGACACCGCTGAGTTCGGTGACTACGTCTCCGGCCCGCGCGTGATCGACCCGCGCGTGAAGGAGAACATGAAGGCTGTCCTTGCTGACGTTCAGTCCGGTGCCTTCGCCAAGCGCTTCATCGACGACCAGGACAACGGCGCCGTGGAGTTCAAGGAACTGCGCGCCAAGGCCGAACAGCACCCCATCGAGGGTGTTGGCCGCGAGCTGCGTTCCCTGTTCTCCTGGCAGCAGCAGGACGAGGACTACGTGGAGGGCACTGCGGCCCGCTAAAGCGAGCCGCTTCTGTCCGCCACGGAGCAGTCGTAGCAATTAAACACAGAACAACCTTCGGGATACCCTCGATTAAGAGGCTTCCCGGCACCTAGGCCGGACCCGGGATTACCGGGTCCGGCTTCCGGCGTGAAGCATCAATTCACCAGAATCCCCACTTGAATCAAACAAGAGAGCAAAGAGGTCACCGGTGACAAGCACCAAGCCTGTTGTACTCCTCGCTGAGGAACTTTCGCCCGCCACAGTCGCAGCCCTTGGCCCGGACTTTGAAATCCGCCAAACCGACGGCGCCGACCGCTCCCAGCTGCTCTCTGCCATCTCCGACGTCGACGCCATCCTGGTCCGCTCTGCCACGCAGGTAGACGCCGAGGCCATCGCGGCCGCCAAGAGCCTCAAGGTCATCGCCCGGGCCGGCGTCGGCCTGGACAACGTTGACATCAAGGCGGCCACGCAGGCGGGCGTCATGGTGGTGAACGCGCCAACGTCCAACATCGTTTCGGCGGCTGAGCTGACTGTCGGCCACATCCTGAGCCTGGCACGGCACATCCCCCAGGCAAGCAGCGCCCTCAAGGGTGGCGAATGGAAGCGTTCCAAGTACAACGGCATCGAACTCTTCGAGAAGAAGGTCGGCATCATCGGCCTTGGCCGCATTGGTGCCCTCGTGGCAGCTCGCCTGCAGGGCTTCGAGACCGAGATCCTCGCTTACGACCCCTACATCACCTCCGCCAGGGCCGCGCAACTCGGCGTAAAACTGGTAACACTTGATGAACTTTTGGAGAACTCCGACTTCATCACAATCCACATGCCGAAGACCCCGGAGACCGTGGGCATGCTGGGTGCCGAAGCCTTCGAAAAGATGAAGGAAACGGCCTACGTCATCAATGTCGCCCGCGGCGGCCTGGTGGACGAGGAAGCCCTCTACACCGCCCTTAAAGAAGGAAAGATCGCGGGTGCCGGCGTTGACGTATTCGTCAAGGAGCCCAGCACGGATCTCCCGTTTTTTGAGCTGGACAATGTTGTGGTCACCCCGCACCTTGGGGCCTCCACCGCCGAGGCGCAGGAAAAAGCGGGCGTTTCGGTCGCCAAATCCGTCCGGCTGGCCCTCGCCGGGGAACTCGTTCCCGACGCCGTCAACGTGGCGGGCGGCGTTATTGCCCCGGACATTCGTCCGGGCATCCCGCTGATCGAGAAGCTCGGCCGCATCTTCACGGCTCTTACCCACGCCTCACTGACCCAGATCGACGTCGAGGTGGCCGGCGAGATTTCCGCCTTGGATGTCAAGGTGCTCGAGCTGGCCGCGCTCAAGGGCATTTTCGCCGACGTCGTCACCGAACAGGTCTCCTACGTCAACGCTCCCGTCATTGCAGAACAGCGCGGGATCAACACGCGACTCATCACCACCTCGGACGCGGAGGATTACCGCAACGTCCTGACTCTTCGCGGTGCGCTCAGCGATGGTACGCAGATCTCCGTGGCTGGTACCCTGACCGGCCCCAAGCAGGTTGAGAAGCTCGTTGGCGTCAACGGCTACGACGTCGAGATCCCGATCAGCGAGCACCTCGTGGTGGTCGCCTACGCGGACCGTCCCGGCGTCATCGGCACCATCGGACACATCCTGGGCATGAACAACATCAACATCGGTGGCATGCAGGTGGCCCGCCAGGCTGAAGGCGGCCAGGTCCTTGCACTCCTCACCATCGACAGCTCGGTTCCCCAGCAGGTCCTCGACGCCATTAAGGCCGGCATCGGGGCCGAGATGGTTCGCGAAGTGGACTTGGAAGACTAGTACTTCGAGCGTCCGCTGTAATCCCGTGAGGGGCACAACCCCGACACATTTTGCTTGGCCGGTCTGCGTACAATGGCTTGGTTCGGTTTTCGGACCCGGTGGCAGGCCGGCCAAGATCTTTTAGCACACAGCCCTTGGATACGCCTGTGCTTCCACTGGATGGGGACATAGTGTGTGCGCCCGCTAGCTTAAGGACTCAGGGAGCCCAATGAACGCCGTCCAGAGGTTCATCAGAAGCCGCGTGCTGCTGCTGACCGCGGCCATTTTGATCATCGCAATGTGTTTGTCGATCCTCGTCCAAGGGCAGTCCCAGGCCGCCCTGAACCGGACAGTCGACGAGAATTCCCGTGGTTTGTACGACATCCTCGTACGAGCCAAAGCCGGCAACTCCAGTGGTACCGGTGCACTCATCCAGCCTGAAATCGCCAGTGGACAGGGCGGCATCAGCTTCGAGCAGCTTGACAGCATCCGGGGCCTCGGCGGTACATCCGTCGCCGCGCCGATCAGCCTTGTCTCCCGCGTGACGCAGAACCTTGAAACTCCGCGGCTCGACGCAATGGATTACCTTGGCTACAACGCCGGCCTGGTTGGCACCGCCACGGTGGGCCAGCCCGACGCAACGGATGCCTCCAAATGGCCGGCAGCAGAATCCGTCCTGAGCGACAAGCCCAAGACCTACCGCCTCACTGCCAGCGCCGTGAGCTCGGACGGTGTCAACGAGCAGACACTCTTCAAGACCAGCGCAGAAGGCTCCCTTGGCAAGGGCCGCGTCATCGAGGAGCAGACGCCGGGGGGCAAGAGCACGCGTATCGCAGGACCGTCGGGGGAGACGGGCATCAAGTTCCCCGCCCCTGCCGGCGGCTCCGAGCACAACCTCTTCAACCTTTCGGTCGCCCTGCCTTTGGCGCCGCAGGTGACGGAGTCCGTCGTCGCCGTCGACCCCGCCGCCGAACGCGCGCTGCTCGGCTCGGCCGGCGACTTCCTGACGCCGCTTGAGAAGGCTCCGCCCGCAGACGCGCGGAATGCAGGCGCTATTGGGCGGTACTTCGAGAGCCTGTTCACCAGCGGCATCGGCATGGACCAGCTGAAGGAAGGCCCGGACTTCCTTGGCGTCAAGCTCAAGTACTGGGCACCCCTTATGACCCAGTACCAGCAGGCCAAGCGCAACGGCCAGCTGACCGCAGATTCCCAGGCCATCCCGCTGATTGTCCGTTCGGGCACGTCCCTGGACCTGAAGTACTCCGTCAAGATCGAGGAGATCGACGGTTCGGGCAAGGTGGTCCAGGATCTCGGCACGGTGACTCGTTCGCTGGACAAGGACTACCTTCCCTTCGTATCCAGGTCTCCATTTGCCCTGGCATGGCCCGGCTCAACTGACCACAGCCAGTTGCTCGGCAATGGAGCGTTCGGACAGGGTCTATACAACCCAGCGCAATGGAGCACCGATTTTGCCAAGGCTCCGGTGTACAAGGACGGCGAGGACGCTGCAAATGGTGCCGCGTCCAAAACCGCTACGCCGGGGGAGTGGGTAACGGTCAACCGCCTGCCTGACAAGGCTTCCAACGGTTCCGCCGTGGACCAGACCCAGCGCAAGCCCGTGGACGAGCGCTCCTACCGTGAGGGCCTTGAAACAGGCAAGAAGCCGGCCACCCCGCTTCCCATTGTTTATGGCACATTCGACCCCCAACAGGTCAAGGACGCAGCAGGAGATGTCAACCGTCTCCCGCTGGGCGGCTACGACCCCACTCCGATGACCCTGAGCAAGGGTGCCGACGGTAAGGATGCCGGAAATGCAGCCCTCAAGCCCTCGCTGAGCGCAACGGGCTTGGTCAGCCAGTCTGCTGGTGCCATCACGGACTTTTACGGCTTGGCCGCTGCCCGCGGTTACGACTCGAATGCCAACGTCATTGACGCGGTTCGAGTCCGTGCGAAGACCGCGGGCACCTGGAAGCAGGCACAGCCAGAAGTGGAGAAGCTGGCTAACGAGATCCGCGCCATGGGTCTTGAGGCCACTGTCGTGGCCGGTTCTGCGCGTGAGGACGCCAATATTTTCGTTCCCGGCTACAAGAAGGACGACGCCGGCAAGGAAACTGATCTGGGTACCGTCCAGCAGTCCTGGGTGCGCCAGGATGCGGCTGACGCTGTTTCCGGCTCACTCACCGGAACCAACTTGACGCTGTTGTTCCTTGCGCTCTGCGGGGCGACCCTGCTGACCGGAGCTTCGACTGTCAGTTACATCCGCCAAAGGCGGACTGAGGCGGGGATCCTGCGCGCCATGGGCTGGACACAGAAAAAGATCCGCAGCTGGGTACTCGAGGAGTTTGGCGTCGGCGCCGGCCTGCTGGCCGCGGCAGGAGTGGCGCTGAGCCTGCTGAGCTGGAATTTGGCCACCATCATCGTCTCGGTCACGGTCCTGGCTATCTATGTGACGGCTGCACTCCTCGCCGCCGGCCAGCTCAAGCACCAGCACGTCATCGACCAGGAGCCACAGCACGACGAGCGCCTGATCACCATCGACTCGCCGCTGACGTTCGCTAACCGCCAGCTGACCACCCACCGTTTCAACTCGATTTCCCTCGCTGTCGCTGTGGGTGTCTTCGGTTCGGCTGTGGGTGCGCTGATCTCCGTCCTGATCGATATCCCCAGGGCGGCCGGTGCCAGTGCCCTGAGCGGCCTGGCGGCTGCCAGCATTGCCGTGCCGAGCATCCTCCTGGCGTTCTCCGGTGTGTTGGTGGGCTTGCTTCTGACCCTCGTTACCGGACGTTTCGAATTGCAGGCCAAGCGTCAGTACATCGGAACCCTTCAGGCCATGGGCTGGAACCCGGACATGCTGGGCCAGGTCAGATTCTTCGAGCATGCCCTTGTGGGGACTGTGGCACTGCCCCTCGGCGTTTTGGGTGCGCTGGCCCTGGGCCTGGCCCTGGCACCTTACGCCGCGCTATGGGCAGGCCTGGCTGGCCTCATCGCTGTACTTTGCTGGATCCCGATTGCAACGAAAGTAGTCAAATGAGCGACAAGCTGAACTCCGAGCTGACTTCGCGCCGCGCTTCGGTAAGCGCGTCACTCAAGACGCGCGCCAACTCCATCGTGAAATCAGAAGACCACGCCACGCCGCTTGAGCTGGTCGACATCACCATCCATTACGGCGGAGGCAAGGGCGGTTCCGAGCCCGTCAACGTCGTCGACAACTTCAATATGACGTTGCACGCCGGTGAGATGCACTGCGTCGCCGGACGAAGCGGTTCCGGTAAGACCAGCATCCTGACCGTCGGCGCCGGACTGACCCTGCCGACGTCGGGCCGCGTGCTTTGGGAGGGCGACTCGCTCGAGACCATGAGCGACGATGAGATCGCCGATCGCCGTCGTGCCCTCATCGGCTACGTCGACCAGGGCGGTGCGCTGATCGACGGCATGAGTGCCTTGGAAAATGTCCTCTTGCCGGCGGTGCCGGATGGCGAAGTCGAGCAGCGTCGGGAGATGGCGAAGGACCTATTGGACCTCGTCGGCCTGGGTCGGCGGATGCGCCACCGGCCGTCGCAACTGTCCGGTGGTGAACGCCAGCGCGTTGCCATTGCCCGCGCGTTGATCCTTGGCACTCGCGTGCTGATTGTGGATGAGCCGACGGCAAGCCTGGACCGGCAGTCGGCCAACCGCATTATCGGCATTCTCAAGGACACCACCAACGACGGGATCGCGGTCCTCGTGGCGTCGCACGACCATGAACTCGTGCGGCTAAGCGACACGCTCACCGAATTGAACTAGCGCAGAATGTGTCCGGACCGGCCTTCACATGTGGCCGGTCCGGCACGTTCCACCCCAAGAGAAGGTAACTTCATAGAGTGACGTCTCCAGAAAAATCCCCGTTCTACATCACCACGGCCATCAGCTACCCCAACGGCGTGCCGCACATCGGTCACGCCTATGAGGTCATCGCCACGGACGCCATGGCCAGGTTCAAGCGACTGGACGGTCATGAGGTGTTCTTTATGACCGGCACCGACGAGCACGGCCTGAAGATGCAGCAATCGGCGGAAAAGGAAGGCCTCACAGCCAAGGAATTGGCCGACCGCAACTCGGCCGCGTTCAAGCAGATGAGCGCTGATCTTGGGATCTCCTACGACCGCTTTATCCGTACCACGGATGAAGACCACTACGCCGCTTGCCGTGCCATTTGGAAAAGGATGGAAGCAAACGGCGATATCTACCTGTCCAAATACGAGGGCTGGTACTCCGTGCGGGACGAGGCCTACTACGCCGAGGATGACACAGTCGTCAAAGACGACGGAGTCCGCTACTCCAAGGAGACTGACACTGAGGTCACGTGGACCGCGGAGGAAAGCTACTTCTTCCGGCTGTCCGCCTACCAGGACAAGCTCCTTGAGCTCTATGAAAGCCAGCCCGAGTTCGGTGCGCCACAGTACCGCTTCAATGAGGTCATCAGCTTCGTCAAGCGTGGCCTCGAGGACCTGTCTATCAGCCGAACCACTTTCGACTGGGGCGTTCCGGTGCCCGGGGATGAAAAGCACGTTATGTACGTGTGGGTGGACGCCCTGACGAATTACCTCACAGGCGCCGGCTTTCCGGACATCGACTCAGAGTCCTTCACCAAGTTCTGGCCTGCCGACGTTCACGTCATTGGAAAGGACATTTCGCGGTTCCACGCCATTTACTGGCCGGCATTCCTGATGAGTGCGGGTTTGGATCTACCGAAGCGTGTGATGATCCATGGCTTCCTCACCAACAACGGTGTGAAGATGTCCAAGTCACTGGGCAACGTTGTTGCTCCACGGGACTTCGTGGATCAGTACGGCCTGGACCAGGTGCGCTTCTTCTTCCTGCGCGAAGTTCCCTTCGGAGCCGATGGCAGCTACAACCACGAGGCCATCGTCAGCCGAATGAACTCGGACCTCGCCAACAACTTCGGCAACCTTGCGCAGAGGTCGCTGTCCATGGTCGCCAAGAACTGCGAAGGCGAAGTCCCGGTACCTGGCGAATTCTCTGCGGAAGACAAGGCTCTCCTGGACCAGGCAGGTGCTTTGCTGGACACCGCGCGGGCAGCCTTTGAAAAGCAGGAGTTCAGCAGGGCCCTGGAGGCAATCTGGGGCGTGCTGGGCGATACCAACGCGTACTTCGCCGACCAGGCGCCCTGGGTTCTCCGAAAGACTGACCCAGAGCGCATGAACACGGTGCTGTATGTGACGCTGGAGGTCGTCCGCATCGTGGCAATCCTTGTCCAGCCTGTCATGCCTTCGGCTGCGGCGAAGCTGCTCGGGACCCTCGGACAGCCGGATGGCGACGCTCGTCAGTTCGTGGCAATCGGCACCCCAATCGTCCCAGGGACTGAGCTTCCGGCCCCGACGCCGGTGTTTCCCAGGTATGAGGAGCCGGCCGGGGCCTGAATCCGGTATCGGCTCAAGGGCGAAGAAAGACCCTTGGCTTTTTGGACACCCCGTCATGTGGATAGGAATAGCCGCATGACGGGGTGTCCGTTTTTGTCCCGGTGGCGAAATTTCACTCCCGTTCCATGAATTGGAAGCTTTTTGCGGGCCTCCTTGATTTAACATTGCCGCAGATCTTGACCAAAAATTGCGCTCATTTTGATTCAATATTGCCGTCCTTGTGGAACTCAGTATTCAGTCGAATGCAAATGAGTGGAAAGCGGCCTGAAACAAGTAGTCGGAGACAAGTATTCGAGTACAAACTACTCGGGACTTGGCGGAAGCGGGACCCTACGCTGAAATCGCACGCGAACTGATGACACTTTCTGGGGAGTAACTGTCACCAACTCATGTCGCTGTTTGAGGTCTCAAATGGTTGTCTTTCCTGTTCCAAATTTGGTTACTCCGCACAGTTGGTCGGTTTGATACGAATTTGGATTGGGGGGACCCTAAATGAAGAGAATTGCTGTCGCTCTTGGAGTGACCAGCCTGGGGCTGCTGGGCATTGCGGTGTCTGCGAATGCGGCCCCACCTGCCAAGATCACCATTTGCCATGCCACCGGTTCGGCGGATAATCCGTATATCGCCGAGACGATTAACCTCAGTGCGCTGAGTGCGCACGCGGGGGACACCGGCGATATTATTCCCGTCAATTCGGGAACGGATTTCCCTAACGGGCAAAATCTTACCCCCGCAAATATTAAGCTCCTTGAGGCCGGTTGCGTTGCGGCGGCTCCGACGCCGACTGTCACCCCCACGCCGACTGTCACCCCCACGCCGACTGTCACCCCCACGCCTACGCCGACTGTGACGCCTACCCCGACCGAGACGCCCACGCCGACAGTGACGCCTACCCCGACTGTCACGCCTACGCCGACTGTGACGCCTACGCCCACCGTGTCGCCCACGCCGACTGTCACGCCTACGCCCACCGTGTCGCCTACCCCGACCGTTACGCCAACGCCAACGGTCACTCCGACGCCAACGGTGACCCCGTCGCAATCACCATCGCCCACCGTCGCCCCTACCCCGACGCCGACCGTGACTCACACAGCGGCGCCCGTTCCTTCGCGGACGTCGAGCCCAGGTGGGGGAGCCGCGGCACCGGCCAATGTGGGCTTCAACGTTCAGACTGCGGTGGGGGCCTCTTCCGCCGCTGACATCCCGGCTTGGCTTTTCGCACTGAGCGCAGGCTTCGCCGGAGCGGCCGCACTTGTCCTCTGGCGGGCACAAGCCCGGTCCGGGAAGGCAAAGCACTAGAGGGATCAAAGGGACCGCTGCGGGTGCCGTGCCGTTGAGGGCGCGGCACCCGCAGCTCTATCGCCAGGAGGCACCATGGTCCCCGAGGTCGGGACGAAGCGTCACATGGGAGCATCAACGCAACGCCATAGGGTCACACGGAAGCACCGTTTAATGCTGCGGGACCGCTTCTTGCTAGGACCGGGTGAGGCTATTGTGCTGGCGTCGTGTCTATTGGGACTGATCACCGCGTGGCTCTTCTGGGCAAGTTCCGGGGCCGGGTTCAGGTCTGTCAATGACGCTGTGGCAGCCCATTCGGACGCTGAGGCCACCTCCGCCGCCGTTGCCGCAACTCCGGGTCCCAAAGCTTCGCCGGGTGTCTCGCCCACTTCGGAGTCAAAGCCCACGGACGCGTCAAAGCCCACGGACGCGTCAAAGCCCACGGATGCGTCAAAGCCCACGGATGCGCCAACGCCCCCCGGGGCGGTTGCCGCCCGAGTTCAGGCAGGAGCTCCGGCAGCGGCGGTCCCAGAACGCATCACATACCCCAAAGCCGGGATGGACGTTGTGGTGCATGTCCTGAACCCGGACAGCACTTCGACAGCAAGCCAGAGCATTGAGCCTCCGGAGACGAAAGACGGATACTGGCTGGCGTCGTACGGCTCTCCGGGCACGGGTTCGACGAATACCACCTACGTCATCGGCCACAGTTGGGTGGACCAGGATGCGCCATTCAATCACCTCAGCACCGCGGCGGCTCCGGGGGATGAGTTTACTGTTACCACCGCAGCGGGTGTCCTGGCCTACCGGGTGGAATCGGTAACCACGTACACCAAGGCGACGCTCAAGGACAGCCCCATCTGGGCGGTGATGCCCAACAAGCTGGTCCTGATCAGCTGCTATTCAAAGGACCCGTGGGGAACGAATGTCACGGTGGTCGCCTCACCCCTTGGCTGATCAATGGCCTTTCCGCTGGCGGCATCATCTGCGCATGCAAAAGGCGCCCGCCTCACCGTTCGGATTGTGAGACGTTTTTGACCACCATGTGGATGCCGTCGCTACGCTGAATCCATGAGCGCACCGAACCCCACCGCAACGATCAACCTGGCTGTCATTCCAGGCGACGGCATTGGCCCTGAGGTCATTGCAGAGGCCCTGAAGGTCCTCGACAAGGTGGCGGCCGCCGAGGGCGTTACGGTGGAGCAGACCCACTACAAACTGGGTGCCCAGCATTGGCTGGAGACGGGAGAGACGCTTCCGGACGAGGTGCTGGATGACCTGCGCACCCGTGATGCCATCCTGTTCGGTGCGGTGGGCGCGGCCCCCGGAGACACTCGGATCCCGTCCGGCATCATCGAGCGCGAAATGCTCCTCAAGCTGCGCTTCAGCTTGGATCACTACGTAAACCTCCGCCCATCGCGTCTCTACGGAACCGTGGGCAGCCCGTTGGCCAACCCCGGCGAGATTGACTTCATTGTGGTTCGCGAAGGCACGGAAGGTCCCTACGTGGGCAATGGCGGCACCCTCCGCGGGGGCACCCCCCACGAGGTGGCCACCGAAGTTTCCATCAACACCGCACATGGCGTGGAGCGCCTGGTGCGCGACGCATTCCGCCGGGCCAGCCTGCGGCCTCGCAAGCACGTCACCCTTGTCCACAAGCACAACGTCCTTGTCTACGCGGGACATCTCTGGAAGCGCACCGTTGAGGCCGTCGCCAAGGAGTTCCCCGAGGTAACTCACGATTACCTGCACATCGACGCAGCCACCATCTTCCTCGTGACAGATCCGGCCCGCTTCGATGTCATTGTCACGGACAATCTGTTTGGCGACATCATCACTGACCTGGCCGCCGCCGTCACCGGCGGCATCGGCCTTGCCGCATCCGGCAACATCAACATGGACCGCACCGCACCGTCCATGTTCGAACCCGTCCACGGTTCGGCGCCCGACATCGCCGGCCAGCAGAAGGCGGACCCCACGGCGGCAATCCTGTCCGCCGCACTGCTTCTCGACCACCTCGGCTACGCCGGAGCGGCCCGCAAGATCGAGGCCGCCGTCGTCGCCGACGTCGAAGGCAGGGACGGAAAATCCCGTACCACAGCCGAAATCGGCGACGCCATCGCAGCGGCGCTGTAGGCGCCGCGGTCGGGCGTAAGCTTGACTTGGATTACTTACCTGCTGCCGTGGTCCGACGCTGAACCATGTTCCAGGCCGCTGACTTCACCGACTTTTCCGGCTGGAGTGGCCGCCCTGCATTATCCAGCGACGGCTGGCAGCCGAACGTGGAGGAACAATGACCCAGACTGCCCACGGCGTCGAATTCACCCTGCAGCGCTCGGCACATCCCAAGGGTGTCGAAGAGCGCGCGGCCATTTTGGCTAATCCGGGCTTTGGCAACTACTTCACGGACCACACCGCCATTGTCGATTACACCGTCGACCCCGAGGGTAACGGCGGCTGGCACGATGCCCGAATTGAGGCCTACGGTCCGATTTCACTGGACCCCTCCGCAGCGGTATTGCACTACGGCCAGGAGATCTTCGAGGGCCTTAAGGCATACCGCCATGCGGACGGTTCGGTGTGGGCCTTCCGCCCGGAAGCCAACGCCGCCCGACTGAACTCTTCTGCCCGTCGCCTGGCCCTGCCTGAGCTTCCGGAGGAATACTTCCTGGGCGCCATCCGCGGGCTGGTGTCCGCCGACCGCGACTGGGTGCCTTCCGGTGACGGCGAAGCACTCTACCTGCGGCCATTCATGATCGCAACGGAGGCCTTCCTTGGCGTGCGTGCTGCCCGCGAAGTCTCATTCCGGGTGATCGCTTCGCCCGCCGGGAACTACTTCGGCGGGGAACTGAAGCCTGTCTCCATCTGGATTTCCCGTGAATATGCCCGCGCAGGCCGCGGCGGCACGGGCGCCGCGAAGTGCGGCGGCAACTACGCCGCGTCGCTTATCGCGCAGCAGGAGGCTGAGGCCAACGGCTGCAAGCAGGTCCTTTTCCTAGACCACTTCAACGACGACGCCGTTGAGGAACTTGGCGGCATGAACGTGTTCTTCGTGATGAAGGACGGCTCCCTGGTGACGCCGGCCCTGACCGGAACCATCCTGGAGGGCGTCACCCGCTCGTCCATCATCCAGGTGGCAAAGGACATGGGTCGCGACGTTGCTGAACGTAAGATCACCCTCGCCGAGTGGCGCGACGGCGTCGGTTCCGGCGACATCGCCGAAGTCTTCGCCTGCGGAACGGCAGCCGTCATTACCCCCATCGGCCTCTTGAAAGACAGCACCGAGCACATCGGATCCGATGATGCCAAGGCAGGCGAAGTCACCATGGCTATCCGCGAGGAGCTGCTGGGAATCCAGACCGGCACAGTGGCGGACAGGCACGGCTGGCTGAGCCGCCTGGTTTAGTAGTCCTGGTCTAACTTCCGTGACCAAGCAGAACGACGACGAATTCCGGCGCAGCAGCCCGCTGACCAGGTACAGGCTCGCCCCTAACCCGGGGCCCATGAGCCTGGACGGAACCAACAGCTACGTCATCGGTGACGAATCCGGTCACGTGGCCATCGTGGATCCGGGCCCGCTCGAGGAGCAGCACCTTGCCATCCTGGCGGGCGCCGGAGTCGTCGACGTTGTACTTATCACGCATCGGCATCGGGACCACACCGAAGCCTCGCCCCGCTTCCATGAGTTGACCGGCGCGCCCGTGCGCGCCGCCGACCCCAAACATTGCCACGGTGGAGAGCCGCTGGTGGACGGTGAAGCCATCTCCGCCGGTGGCACCACGATTCGCGTCATCTCGACACCCGGCCACACTTCGGATTCTGTGTCATTCCACCTCCCGTATGACGGAGCCCATGGTTCGGTCCTCACCGGCGACACGATCCTCGGCAGGGGGACAACCGTCCTGGATTACCCGGACGGACGGCTGGGCGATTACCTCGCGAGCCTTGACGCGTTGGAGGCGCTCGGACCGGCCACCCTGCTGCCCGCGCACGGACCGGTACGTCCCGCCGTCGACGCCCTCTGCCGCGAGTACCGTGCCCACCGCCACCAGCGGCTGGACCAAATTCGGGCCGCGTTGGCGGATTTGGGGGAGGACGCCGGAGTGGAGGCGGTCACCGATGCTGTCTACCCCGACGTCGACCCTTCTGTGCGTTGGGCCGCCGAGACGTCGGTGGCGGCGCAGTTGGACTACTTGCGCTCCTAAGCTGCTCCGTGGCGGTGCAGGGATCCTGACGCCCAGAGGGTCGCTACCGGGGTCGGGTAGCCCAGTTCCGGGATGTCAGTTTCACACCCGGCCTGACTGTAGGCTTGGAACCATGCGAATTGCCCGGTTTGTAGTCGATTCTGATCCCCTCTACGGCGTCGTTGAAGGCGAAGCTGGCAGCGAAGAGATCACCGTTATCCACGGGGACCCCTTCTTCAGCGGCATCGAGCGGACCCACATTCGGCACAAATTGGAGGACGTGCGGCTGCTCGCCCCCATCATTCCCCGCAGCAAAGTCATTGGCGTCGGCCGCAACTACGCGGAGCACGCCACTGAGCTGGGCAACGAGGTGCCGCAGCAGCCACTGCTGTTCCTGAAGCCCAACACGGCGGTTGTTGGTCCCAACGACCCCGTCATCCTCCCCGAGTTCTCCGAAGAGGTGTCCTTCGAGGCGGAGTTGTGCGTTGTCATTGGGCGTATTTGCAAGGATGTGCCGGAAGACCGCGTGGACGACGTGATTTTTGGCTACACCTGTGGCAATGACCTCACGGCCCGGGACATTCAAAGGACGGAGCTCCAGTGGGCCCGCGCGAAGGGCTTTGACACCTCCGCTCCATTGGGTCCCTGGATTGAGACGGAACTGGACCCCGAGGATCTGTCAGTGCAGGGCTGGCTCAATGGAGAACTTCGCCAGGACGGCAACACCAGCCAGATGATCCACGGAGTGCGTGAGCTGGTCTCTATTGCCTCCCAGGCATTCACCCTGCTGCCTGGGGACGTCATCATGACCGGCACCCCGGCAGGAGTTGGACTGGTCAGGGAAGGCGACCGCTACGAGGTTGAGATCGAGGGCATCGGCCGTCTCTCTAATCCCATCGTTCGGCGCTAGCCCGGCATCACAGACTCTTCAACAGACGAGCCGGGGGACGGCGGGTAGCCGGTAAAGTTGGAGTCACTATGACTACAGCCTCTGCGTTGAACTCCACTCCAAGTTCCATCCCCGCGGTGACGGCCGATACGCCTGTTCGTGTCCGCTTCTGCCCGTCGCCTACCGGGACCCCCCACGTCGGCCTCATCCGCACTGCCCTCTTTAACTGGGCCTATGCGCGGCACACCAACGGCAAGCTCGTCTTCCGGATTGAGGACACCGACGCGGCCCGCGACAGCGAGGAGAGCTACCATCAGCTGCTCGAGGCGTTGAAGTGGCTTGGCATTTCATGGGATGAAGGCGTTGAGGTGGGAGGGCCGCACGAGCCCTATCGGCAGTCGCAGCGCGGCGACATTTACCAGGACGTCATCGCCAAGCTCAAGGCTGGCGGGCATGTTTACGAGTCCTACTCCACCCCGGAAGAGATCGAAGCCCGCCACCGCGCGGCTGGTCGTGATCCAAAGCTGGGTTACGACGGCTTTGATCGCCACGTGACCGAGGAACAGCTGGCCCAGTACAAGGCCGAAGGCCGGGAGCCTGTCCTCCGCCTCCGGATGCCGGACGAGGACATCACCTTCACCGACCTTGTGCGTGGGGATATCACCTTCAAAGCAGGGTCCGTGCCCGACTTCGCTGTTGTCCGTGCCAACGGCCAGCCGCTGTATACGCTCGTCAACCCTGTGGACGACGCCCTGATGGGCATCACGCATGTCCTCCGTGGAGAGGATTTGCTGAGCTCCACCCCGCGGCAGATTGCGCTTTATCGCGCCCTCTACGCCATTGGCGTGGCGGAGTACATGCCGGAGTTTGGCCACTTGCCTTACGTCATGGGCCAAGGCAACAAGAAGCTGTCCAAGCGGGACCCCGAATCCAGCCTGTTCCTGCACCGTGAACGTGGCTTTGTCCGCGAGGGACTGCTGAATTACCTGGCCCTCCTTGGCTGGTCGCTCAGCGCTGACGAGGACATCTTCAGCGTGGAGCAGCTCGTTGCCAACTTCGACATCCATGACGTCCTGGGAAACCCAGCCAGGTTCGACCTTAAAAAGGCGGAGGCCATCAACGGAACGCACGTGCGGATGCTTTCGCCCGAGGACTTCCGGGAAAGGCTGGTTCCCTACCTGAGAATGGCCGGTCTGGTTGGCGAAATCCTGACTGCACGCCAGGAACAGATTCTTGAGGAAGCCGCACCGTTGATCCAGGAGCGCATCACACTGCTCGGCGAGGCGCCGGACATGCTTGCCTTCCTGTTCAAGCCGGACCACGAAATCACTATTGCCGACGACGCGCGCAAGGGCCTGCCGGAGAACCTGACCGAAGTGCTCGATGCAGCCATTGCGTCACTCGTGCCCGTTGCGGACTGGACGGCTGAGAACATCCAGACTGCCCTGAAGCAGGCACTGGTGGAAGACCTTGGCATCAAGCCGAGGCTCGCATTTGGCCCGGTCCGTACTGCGATTTCGGGCCGCCGAGTCTCGCCGCCCTTGTTCGAATCCATGGTGATCCTGGGCAAGGATTCGTCCCTTGGCAGGCTTCGTGCCTTCCGCGGCTGAATCCAAGACGTTGCTCCGTCCTGTCCTCGCTCCGCCGTTTGCGGGGGTGGATGCCGTCCTGTTCGACATCGACGACACCCTTGTGGACCTTGCCACGGCGATGACCCGGGCGCTTCGCCGTGCCAGTGAGCATCTCCTGCCTTCAATGGACACGGCCGGCTGGGAAAAGTTCGGCCGGATCTTCACCCATGAGACGACTCACTACTATGACCGCTACCTCGCGGGGGAGCTGACCTTCAACGAACAACGGCTCCTCCGCGGGCGCGCGGCCCTGGGTCATTTCGGCGTTGAACTGGGCGAGGGGGACGAGGCCCACAATTGGCTTGATGTCTACGCCCGCCTGCAGCCAACCTTTGTCCGAGCCTTCGAGGACGTCCTCCCTGTGCTGGATGCACTGGACGCAGTCGGGATGCCCTACGGGGCCATCAGCAATAACGTCCACGACTATCAGCGGGCAAAGCTGGACAGCGCAGGCCTGCAACGCATCACTTTGCTTGTGGGAACGGACACGGTTGGAGTCCCCAAGCCCGATCCGGCCATCTTCCTGGAGGGTGTCCGGCTTCTGGGCACCCAGGCGGGCCGGACGCTGTACGTCGGGGACAACAAAGTGGTGGATGCCGTCGGTGCTACCACGGCGGGACTTCGGGGCGTCTGGCTGAACCGGAGTGCTGAGGCGGCTGACGGCTACAAGGGGCCGGAGGTAAGTTCCCTGCGACAATTGCTGGCCTAAAATGGCGGTCACCGCCAGCGGCAAGTGCCGCCGTCGACCTTTGACTGCGGCACCTGCCGTGGTGAGTCTGACGGCGGCGCGCAACTGTGTCGGAGACTACACGACCTCAATTTGTGCGGCTCCAAACTGTCGGGTAGAGTAATTACTCGTGCTGAGGGGCACGGAGGGCTGAGAAGGCCAGCCGAGCAGTACTGAAAGCGCCAATGGGATATGGTGTAATTGGCAACACTACGGTTTCTGGTACCGTCATTCTAGGTTCGAGTCCTGGTATCCCAGCTCTGACAAAACCGCGAGAATTCGCGGGAAATCGGAGAATCAAATCGGTTGAGGCTGATTTGGAACAAAGCGAAATGTGTGAAATACTCATTGAGCTTGATTTCCGGAAACGGAAATAACAAAAGTGCAAGGCCCCATCGTATAGCGGCCTAGTACGCCGCCCTCTCACGGCGGTAACGCGGGTTCGAATCCCGCTGGGGTCACAATTAAATCCCCCGGAACTACCAAAGTTCCGGGGGATTTTTTCGTACTCCCGGGCGGGGCTATTTCTGCAGGACCGCCGCCGCGTCGCGGACTTTGATGAGGGTCCGCAGGTTTCGCGTTGTGGTGGTGGATTTGTATCGAGGTTTCGACGAGAGCTTGCTGAAGGGGCTCTCGAGTGTGCCACCAGCGGGCGCCAGCCATGCAATGGCCTCGGACCCCAGCCTGAGCAACCGTACGCCGTCCATGCCTTCCGCAGCCTTGCTCAGTTCATCCAGCATTGCGGCGTCCGAGGCGAGGGTGACGTAGCTGTGAGTCGACTTGTCGTCGGCAGGGAAGGGGCAGGCCTCCACGAGCTCGGCAACCCGTTCCGCTTCCAGCACCACAACCCAGGCGTCGTACCCGAATGATTCCCGGAGCTTCGCCTCGACGGCTGCCTTGACCGCCTGCGAATCAAGTTCGGAGGCCAGGACAACGTTTCCGCTGGCCAGAAGTGTCTTCACCTTGCTGAAGGGTCCTTCGCTGAGGGCTTTCCGAAGATCCGCCATTTTGATTGTGACGCCGCCGATGTTAATGCCGCGCAGGAATACCGCATAGCTGTTCATGGGGCAACCCTACACAGGGCCACCCGTCAGTTTGCCTAAGCTCAGTTCGTGAGCAGCGGTGCCGCCAATAGGCGACGCCGCTCCACGGCTGGCGCTGTGTGAAACAGCGCCGGGCCAACCCTGCACAGGGCCACTCGTCCGCTTCCCTACCGCTCAGTTGGTGCGTAGCGGTGCCGCCAATAGGCGACGCCGCCCCACGGCTGGCGCTCTTGTGAAGAAGCCTTCAGTCGTTGTTTTTGCGCAGGGCCTCGGTCAGCATGCGGGCTGCGTTGCACACAACTTCGGCGTGCAGGCGACCCGGCTGGCGAGTGAGCCGCTCGATAGGTCCGGAGATGGAAACAGCCGCGATGACACGTCCGGACGGCCCGCGGACAGGTGCGGAAACGGAGGCAACGCCGGGTTCGCGTTCACCCAGGCTTTGGCCCCATCCCCGGCGCCGCACTCCAGCCAGCACGGTGGGCGTAAAGCGGGCATTCTGAAGTCCCTCGAGCAGCCGGTCGTGGTCTTCCCAAGCCAGCAGGACCTGTGCCGCGGAACCGGCCTTCATGGACAACTGCGTACCCACCGGAATGGTGTCGCGGAGCCCGATGGGGCGTTCCGCAGAAGCCACGCACACACGCCAGTCGCCCTGGCGGCGGAAGATCTGGGCGCTTTCCCCGGTGGCGTCGCGCAGCTGTATCAGAACCGGCCCTGCGGATGCGATCAAGCGGTCTTCGCCTGCGGCCGAAGCCAGTTCGACCAGTCGGCTACCCAGCACGAACCGGCCCTGGATATCCCGGCTGACCAGCCTGTGATGGACAAGGGCGAGTGCCAGGCGGTGCACAGTGGGCCGGGCGAGACCTGTTGCGGCTACCAGCTGGGCGAGCGTGGTGGGCCCGGCTTCCAGGGCATCGAGCACCTGGGCTGCTTTATCAATGACACCGACTCCACTAGAATTGTCCATGTAATGATATTGCCGTCTCAATATCTGAGATGCAAGTTCGTTTACTGGCGCATCCGAAGCCCCTGCTGATTCAGTGGGGGAGTAGAGTTCACCGCAGTGAAGGGAGCAGGCCGTGGGCAACACACTGGCCGAAAAAGTCTGGGATGCACACGTCGTGCGCAAGGGTGAAGGCGAAGGAGCCAATGCCCAGCCCGATCTGCTGTTCATCGACCTTCACCTTGTCCATGAGGTGACGTCGCCCCAGGCCTTTGAAGGCCTTCGCCTGGCTGGGCGAAAGCTGCGCCGTCCGGATCTCACCATCGCGACGGAGGATCACAACACGCCCACGCTCGACATCGACAAGCCGATTGCCGACCTGACGAGCCGCACGCAGATTGAAACCCTCCGGGCCAACTGCAAGGAATTTGGAGTCCGGCTGCACCCGCTGGGCGATGCCGAGCAGGGCATTGTCCACGTGGTCGGTCCGCAGCTGGGCCTGACCCAGCCGGGCATGACCGTCGTGTGTGGCGACTCGCACACTTCGACGCACGGCGCATTCGGCGCGCTGGCCATGGGAATTGGCACCTCCGAAGTGGAACACGTCATGGCAACGCAGACGTTGTCGCTGAAGCCGTTCAAGACTATGGCCATCAATGTCGAGGGAACCCTCCGCCCGGGTGTGACTGCAAAGGACATCATCCTGGCTGTTATCGCCAAGATTGGCACCGGCGGCGGCCAGGGATACGTCCTGGAATACCGCGGCTCCGCAATTCGCGCCCTGTCCATGGAAGCGCGCATGACCATCTGCAACATGTCCATCGAGGCCGGTGCCCGTGCCGGCATGGTGGCCCCGGATGAAACCACATACGCGTACATGAAGGGCCGCCCCCACGCGCCGGAAGGCGCGGACTGGGATGCCGCCGTCGACTACTGGAACACCCTGCACACGGACGAGGACGCGGTCTTCGACGCGGAAGTGTTCCTGGATGCCGACTCATTGGAACCCTTTGTCACCTGGGGCACCAACCCCGGCCAAGGCGTGTCGCTCTCTGACAAGGTGCCGTCCCCGGAGGACTTCGGCGACGAGAACGCCAAACTCGCGGCGGAACGCGCCCTCCAGTACATGGGCCTCGAAGCGGGTACCCCAATGAAGGACATCGAGGTGGACACCGTCTTCCTGGGGTCCTGCACCAACTCCCGCATCGAGGACCTGCGCGCGGCTGCCGACGTCGTCCGAGGCCGCCAGAAGGCGCAGAACGTGCGCATGCTCGTAGTTCCCGGGTCTGCACGGGTACGCCTGGAGGCCGAAGCCGAGGGCCTGGACAGGGTTTTCAAGGACTTCGGTGCGGAATGGCGCTTCGCCGGGTGCTCTATGTGCCTCGGCATGAACCCGGACCAGCTTCAGCCGGGGGAGCGGTGCGCTTCCACGTCCAACCGCAACTTCGAAGGTCGGCAGGGTAAGGGCGGCCGAACGCACCTCGTCTCTCCGGTTGTCGCAGCAGCAACCGCAGTGCGCGGAACGCTCAGCTCGCCGTCGGACCTTGAGCCGACCGTCCCTGCCTTCTCCACCGACGCCGCCTAGGAGCACGCACATGGAAAAGTTCACCACCCACACAGGCATCGGCGTACCGTTGCGCCAGAGCAACGTCGACACGGACCAGATCATCCCCGCCGTCTACCTCAAGCGGATCACCCGCACCGGCTTCGAGGATGCCTTGTTCTCAGCGTGGCGCAAGGATCCTGGCTTCATCCTGAACCAAGCGCCATTCACGGAGGGTTCCGTGTTGGTCGCAGGCCCCGATTTCGGCACCGGATCTTCCCGTGAACATGCCGTCTGGGCGTTGAAGGACTACGGCTTCAAGGTGGTCCTGTCTTCCCGCTTCGCCGACATTTTCCGGGGAAATTCAGGCAAGCAGGGCCTCCTTGCCGCGGTTGTGGCGCAAGATGACATCGAGCTCATCTGGAAGGTCCTCGAAAATGCGCCGGGTACCGAGGTTAAGGTTGACCTCGTCTCCAAGACGGTCGAATGCGGTAACGTCGTGGCCACGTTCGACATTGATGATTACACCCGCTGGCGCCTCCTGGAGGGCCTCGACGACATCGGATTGACCCTCCAGCACGAGGATGCAATTTCGGCTTACGAGGCGACGCGCCCGTCTTTCAAACCAAAGACGCTGCCCGCCCGCAGCTAATCTTTCTTCACACTGCCCCGATAATGCGGCGTGCACCGTGCCTGAGTGTACGGCGCGCGCCGCATTTCGGTTCGGTAACGCCAGCTTTTATGCTTAGCTGGAGCCTTTGAAAGTTTGGGGGGCTAAAAGTCGTGAGGAAATCGGTATAGATGAGTAGTGTCCTGACAATTCGTGGAGGCGTTCCGCTGACAGGGCGGGTTTCCGTCCGCGGAGCCAAGAACCTGGTCCCCAAGGCGATGGTGGCAGCCCTGCTCGGCAATGAACCCTCGGTGCTCCGCAGCGTCCCGGAAATCAAGGACGTGGAAGTTGTCACCAGCCTGCTGCAACTGCACGGTGTGACGGTCCAGAAGGACCCCGCCACGGGTGACATGACGCTCGACCCGAAGGACGCAAAAACGGCTCCCAGCACGGCGATTGACGCTCATGCCGGCGACTCGCGCATTCCGATCCTTTTCTGCGGGCCGCTAATCCACGCGATCGGCGAGGCCTTCATTCCGGACCTCGGTGGCTGCAAAATCGGCGACAGGCCGATTGACTATCACCTGAACGTGCTGCGCCAGTTCGGTGCCGTCGTCGAAAAGCGCCCGGGCGGAATCCACATCTCCGCACCCCGGGGCCTTCAGGGTGCCAAGATTTCCTTGCCCTACCCGTCCGTAGGCGCCACGGAGCAGGTCCTCCTGAGCGCCACGCGCGCGGAAGGCATCACGGAACTCAAAGGCGCCGCCACAGAGCCCGAGGTGATCGACCTCATCGCAGTCCTGCAGAAAATGGGCGCCATCATCAGCGTCCAGACGGACCGCACCATTCGCATTGAAGGCGTCAAGGACCTTGGCGGCTACAACCACCGTGCACTCCCGGACCGCAACGAATCCGCTTCATGGGCCTCGGCTGCGCTCGTAACGCGCGGCGACATTTTCGTCGAAGGCGCCTCTCAGAGGGACATGATGACCTTCCTCAACACCTACCGCAAGGTGGGCGGCGGCATGGACATAGGCGACGACGGAATTCGCTTCTACCACCCCGGCGGCAAGCTGACCCCGTTGGTCCTGGAGACGGACGTCCACCCTGGCTTCATGACGGACTGGCAGCAACCCCTGGTGGTCGCCCTGACCCAGGCCGAGGGCGTGTCGATCGTGCACGAGACCGTGTACGAAAACCGCTTTGGCTTCACGGAGGCCCTGAGCCGGATGGGCGCCAACATCCAGCTGCACCGCGAATGCCTGGGCAGCGTGCCCTGCCGCTTTGGCCAGCGAAACTTCCTGCACTCGGCGGTAATCTCCGGACCCACGCCCTTGAAGGGCACCGACATCGACATCCCCGACCTTCGCGGCGGCTTCAGCCACCTCATCGCTGCCCTCGCTGCCACCGGTACGTCGAAGGTCACGGGCATCGATATCATCAATCGCGGCTACGAGCGATTCACCGAGAAGCTGGCCGGGCTCGGTGCCGACTTCGATATCGCCGCAGAGAAATAAACGGGGGATAACTTGAAGGAATCGGCCAAGAGCCGCGCCACGTTCGTGATCCTGGCCGGGATTGCGCGTCCCCTGCTTAACCTGCTGATGGCCAAGAAGTGGGAGGGGACGGAGAAGCTGCCGGCTGGCGGCTTCATCGCGGCTCCAAACCACTGCACCGAAATCGATCCGCTTGTGGTGGGGCACATGCTCTACAACATGAAGCGGCCGCCGCACTTCCTCGCCAAATCAGGCCTCTTCAAAGTGCCAGTGATCGGCGCAGTGCTGCGCGCCACCCGCCAGATCCCGGTTGAGCGTTCGACGGCGGGAGCCAACCGCTCGCTCGAAGTGGCGCAGGAGGTGGTGGACGCGGGAGGTGCCATCATCATCTATCCGGAAGGCACGCTGACTCGGGACCCGGATCTCTGGCCAATGAAGGGACACACCGGCGCCGCCCGTTTGGCGCTGCAGACGGGGGCGCCCGTGATTCCCATGGCGCACTGGGGTGCCCACGAAGTGTTTCCACGCTACGCCAAACGCTTCTACCTGTTTCCGCGAAAGACTTCGCGCATCCTGGTGGGTGATCCGGTGGACCTGAGCAGCTTCGCTAACCGTCCACTGGACCGGACAACCCTGGCTGAAGCCACCGACAAGATCATGGAAGCCATCACCGAATTGCTGGCCACGCTGCGGGGACAGGAACCTCCCGCAATGCGGTGGGATCCATCGGCCCACAGCCAGTCCAAGCACGGTCGGTTCCACGAACGCGGCGGCAGCCCTTCTGCGGACAGTGGGGCAGGCAGCAAATGAGCCAGCAAGCGGCCGAGCGCACCCTGCCGTCTGTGGTAGCCATTCTTGGTGCAGGGTCTTGGGGCACGACGTTCGCCAAGATCCTCGCCGACGCCGCCCAGGCCGCTGGAACCGAACGAGGTATTCGCTTGTGGGGCCGGCGCGATGAAGTCGTCGAACAGATCAACGCAGTACATAGGAACGAGCAGTACCTCAAGGAAATCCCGCTTCCGGCACGTATTACGGCATCCACCGACGTCGCAGCCGTCCTCTCAGGTGCGGAGCTCGTCGTCCTTGCCGTCCCCGCCCAGTCGCTCCGTCTCCAACTGCGTAAGTGGAAGTCGCTGCTCAGCCCGAACGCCGTCGTCGTGTCCCTGATGAAGGGCCTGGAACTCAGCACCGACGCGCGCATGAGCGAGGTGATCTCCGAGGAACTCGGTGTCCCGGCGGATCGTGTTGCCGTTGTGTCCGGGCCGAACCTCGCGATGGAAATCGCCCGCCAGGAGCCGACGGCGTCCGTCGTCGCCTGTACCGACGAGGACACAGCCAAGTGGATCGCGCGTTGCTGCACGGCACCGTACTTTCGCCCGTACACAAGCACTGACGTGGTTGGGGTTGAGATTGGCGGCATCGTCAAGAACGTCATTGCGCTAGCCGTCGGAATTTGTGAGGGCAAGCAAATGGGCGACAATACCAAAGCATCCGTGATCACCCGCGGGCTGGCGGAAACGTCGCGACTAGCCCTGGCCCTGGGGGGCGAGGCGCACACAATGGCGGGGCTTGCGGGTCTCGGAGACCTTGTGGCCACGTGCTCCTCGCCGCTGTCCCGGAACCACACCGCCGGGCGGCTCCTTGGCCAGGGGTTGACCCTGGAACAAGTCGCGGCCACCATGACGCAAACCGCGGAGGGCATCAAATCCGGACATGCCGTGCACGAACTGGCAGGGAAGCTGGGCGTTGACATGCCCATCACGGCCGCCGTCGTTGCTGTCCTGGAAGGCAAGCTCTCCGTCGATGAACTGGGCCCGCGGCTGCTGGCCCGTGAACTGAAATCCGAAGGCGATCACTGACTGTGTCCAACCACCATTCCACTCCCGATGCCACTGCGCCCGACGCCAATCCGGGCGCTGGCAGGAAGCCCCGAGTCGCCATCCTCTTCGGCGGGCGATCCAGTGAACACGCCGTCAGCTGCGTCACGGCCGCGGGCGTCATGGGCGCCATCGACCGGAGCAGGTATGAGATCATTCCGATCGGCATTGCCAAGACCGGTCAATGGGTGCTGGCATCCGATGACACGAGCAAGTGGTCCCTCAGCGCTGGCTCCCTGCCGGAAGTAGAACCGTCAGGCAAGACCGTCACACTCGCCGAGATCGGCGGAGAGCATCAGCTTGTGGTGACCGAACCCAACCATGTACCGCACGAACTTGGCGCAGTGGACGTTGTTTTTCCATTGCTTCATGGTCCGTGGGGTGAGGACGGGACCATTCAGGGACTCCTCGAATTATCCGATACGCGATACGTGGGAGCCGGTGTCCTGGCATCTGCCGTGGGCATGGACAAGCACTTCATGAAGGTTGTTTTCGAATCGGCAGGGCTTGCCGTGGGGCCCTACATCGCTGTGACTGATCGACAGTGGGCCACCGACCCTGAAGCCGTTCGGAAGCGTGTGGACAAGCTCGGTTACCCGGTGTTCGTCAAGCCCGCCCGGGCGGGTTCTTCAATGGGCATCTCCAAGGTGGACTCACTCGATGGACTCGATGCCGCTATCGAGGAAGCCCGGCGCCACGACCTCAAGCTTGTCATAGAGGCGGGAATCGTTGGCCGTGAGATTGAGTGTGCTGTGCTCGAAGGGCGCGGCACCGACGCACCCCGGACATCCCTCCCGGGAGAGATCGTCGTGTCAGCAGGAACGCACGAGTTCTACGACTTCAACGCGAAGTACGTTGAAGACGACGGTGCCTCGCTGAGCTGCCCGGCGGACATCCCGGACGAGGCGATTGCCCGAGTGCGGGACCTGGCGGCGCAGGCTTTCGATGCCGTGGGGGCCGAGGGGCTAAGCCGGGTGGACTTCTTCTACACGCCCGAGGGCGACATCATCATCAACGAGATCAACACGATGCCAGGCTTCACCCCCAAGAGCATGTACCCGCAGATGTGGGCTGCCACGGGCGTGGATTACCCGGACCTCATCGACGAACTCATCCAGTTGGCGCTGAACCGGAAGACCGGATTGCGCTAAATGTGATGGCCCGGGTGCCTGAACGGTGCCCGGGCTGCTCAGTTTTACCGGGGCACCCTACATCCAGTTACCGCTATATCCAGTTACCGCCCGGTGGGCAGGTTCTGGAGTTCTGTCTGGCCGACGCAGTTCCTGCTGGCCGGTACTTTGGCCGCCGCGGCCGCCAGTTCCGCGAGGACCGTCGCCGAACTGATCTTGTCCGGGTCCATGAGGATCTCTGTTGCCGGTTCCCGCCCAAAAGTGGTCAGGGTCCAGGCTGGAGAGCCTTCCTTGATGACCCAGTCCACACCGTTGACCGTGACGCAGCGGTCTGTGGTGGGCCCAGGCACGTTGACTCCGCAACGCAGGATCACCAAAGACGGATCGCCCCAGGCAGCCGTGGCCTGGCTGTTGGTCTTACGGAGGGCGGCGCCGCCAATCGAGTCGGGCAGCGCCACCATCATCGGTGCACATTTTGGATTGGCGGCATCCTGGGCAGGTGCCACGTCGACGGCGGACGAACAGCCTGTGAGCGACAGTGCAGCGACTGCCAGGCCGGCAGCGCCACATAACGTCCGAATTTGGGCGCCGTTAAGCCGGGGCTTCGGTCTAGCCTGGGCGGTCGTTTCGGACCCTGTTGTCCCGCTGTAAAGCATGAATCCAGCCTAGTCGCCTGGTCCCCGTGCTTGTTTATGTACAGGTATTGAGGACATGTGATGCTTGCCTCTAATTGCTTTTGCGCGGGGACACGTTGGCCGTTTTTTCGTCGCGATGGCGCGTGTCGAAGCCAACTTGGTTTCCGGGCAAGGCCTGGCGGCGGACCAATTCGCCTCTGCTGCCAGGACATGTCCTGCGTTTATGATTGGCGCTGCACTGGTGCATGACCGGGCGCGAAATTATCGCCCGGAAGGCGCTGAATTGGCTCAAGAATACTGGTTATTGAAGCGCGGGATTTCCGCAGGATTCGCGCAGGATTTCCCCAAGGGGTGCGGCTTTATGACATTCTGCGATTAGTATGACTTGTGCATTGTCCGGAATCTGGGGTAAGGGATCAAAATTGCGACTGTTCGTGCGAGCTTTACTGGTATTGGCCGTCGCGCTGTTTGGCTGTCTATTGCCGAATTCGGCATTCGCTGTTGCGGGGAGCGCAGTTGCTTCGGCACCCAGCGTGACTGATCCCGGCGTCGGATCCCACACTCAATCGGCAGCCGCCCCCGGTGTAACCGACCCCGGAACTCCCCAGCCCCACACGGACTTTGTCAAGACTCCTCCCGAGCCAGGGTCCGGACCGTCAGCGTCAGTGAATTCCGCCGCGATGCTTGGCGGGGTTATTCAGACCACCGTGGTCACGGTAAAGCTCGCGGATAAGTCTGCGGCGGAAACGGATGCAGCTGTGCCAATGTCTGCAGCCCAGGGCTCCATTACGAGTTCCAACGCTTATTGGCGCGCTATGTCGAACAACCGTGTGGGTATGTCAATTGTTGCCGCTTACTCCGCCTTTCCGTCTTCGGCCTTGTCCAATATGCAGCCTGGCCAGATTGCGGACATTGTGGCTCGCGAGCTTGGCTGGTCGCAGACATCGCTGAAGGCCCTGGTGATGTTCGTGCCTGGCTCCACCTACCTCAACAACGGCGCGGCGGGCATGACATACAGTAACGGCGGCGTCGGCGGACGCATCGTGATGCCACAGATCGGTCGGCTGACCAACCCCGTGGTTGCCCATGAATTTGGACATGCCCTGGGCCTTGACCATGCGAACAGCCTGCAGTGCGGGAGCGGTGCCCAGGATGTTGCACCCGGACCCTACGGCGGTTTTGCCGACAGCACGTGCAGTATCAGGACCTATGGCGACAACATCGACTTGATGGGTATCTCCTACTACGACCTGATGCCAGCCATCAGTTCGCCAAACTGGGATTCGATGGGGCTTGGCCGGGGAGACGAAGTGGCCAACGCCGGCACCATCACCTCGGCCCGAAGCTTCACGCTGCAGCCCTGGGCGGGCACTGCTTCGCAGCGGGCCGTCAAATTTACGGACTCGCGTTCCGGCGAGGTCTATTACCTCGAACTCCGGACTTCAGTGGGCTACGACTCTGGTGTGGCCATGGCAGGCAATCGGGGCGTGAAGATTGTCCAGCAGGGCGGGAACTACAGCAGCATCCTTCTGCCGCGCTCCACCTTGCCTTTCTCCGGGAACTACAGCAAGACGCAAGCATGGCAAACAGGAGACACGTTCACTACACATGCGGGAACTACCGTCACCATCGACTCCATCTCTGACGCCTCGGCTTCAGTGACGGTCCGGCCATACGGAATCCCGGCTATGGGCTACTGGGAAGGCGCTGACCTGTCGCGCACCTCGGACAAGGCTTCCCTTACCGTCCGTGGCTGGGCCATGGACGGCGCCAACACGTCGGCCTCCATCCCGGTCCACGTCTACATCACCGCGCCGAACGGTACCGAGACGCCCTACGTGCTGACGGCGGACCAGCCCCGGGCGGACGTCAACCAGATCATGCAGGTTCAAGGGAACCACGGGTTCTCCCGGACATTTGACTTGTCGACTCCGGGCACGTACAAGGTCTGCGTCTATGCCTTGGGGAGTATGGCCAACGCCGGTCTCGGTTGCCGAAGCATCTCGGTGGCCGGCGTGCCAGCCCCGTACGGCTACCTGGAGGCCGTCACTGCAGGCACAGGCGCCGCTGGCGCCCAGCTTGCGGTTACCGGATGGACGTACGACGCCGGGACTCCCGCCGCCTCGATTCCCGTCCACGTCTACGTAACCTCACCGGACGGGACGACGGCGGCCCGCGCCTTTACTGCCGACAGCCCCCGGCCCGACGTCAACTCAGTGATGGGCGTAACCGGAAATCACGGCTACTCAGTGACCATGCCAATTTCCCAGCGGGGCAGCTACAAGGTTTGTGCCTACGGCCTCGCAGTCAGTGGGCTTTCGGAAGGGAACAGCCTGCTGGGCTGTAAAACGCTGGACGCCTTCCCCGCGGATCCGCCTGTTGGCTTCGTCGAAACAGTGGCAGTGGCCGTAAATGGCACCAATGCGGCCATCACGACTTCAGGCTGGTCATATGACCCAGGAACGCCGGATCGGTCCGTTCCGGTCCACGTGTACATCACGGCCCCCGACGGCACCACTACGGCAGCCGCCTTCACGGCTGACCAGCCGCGCAGCGATGTCAATAGGATCATGCAGGTTCCCGGAAACCACGGATTCACTACGTCCATGTCGATTTCCCAACCCGGGACCTACAGGGTGTGCGTCTACGCCTTGGCAGTGAGCCCGGTCAGTCGTGGGAATGCCCTCCTGGACTGCCGCTCCGTCACGGCCCAGGCAACGCCGCCGGCTATTGGCTACCTGGAAGCGGCCAGCGTGCAGACCAGCAGCCAGGGATCCCGGGTTGTGGCGAAGGGCTGGACAGTCGACCCGGCCGTGACAGACGCAAGCATTCCTGTGCACACGTACATCACGTATCCGGACGGCAGTACCAAGGGATACGCGTTCACGGCCAACTTGGAACGACCTGACGTCAACCGCGTCTTCTCGATCACGGGCAACCACGGTTACGAGACCTCCGTTCCCGTCACGCAGCGCGGCACATACCGTGTGTGCACCTGGGGCGTTGGAGTGTCGCCGCTGAAATCCGGAAATAGCCAGCTGGGGTGCCTGACGATCCAGTACTGACATGCCTTGGGTTGTCAGCGCTTCAGGGTAGCGTTGAGCCGTGCCAGCAGAACAACTCACCGTCGCGGACCTGTCCGAATCCCAGCTCCTTCAGCGCATTTTCCCGCGCCTTGAGCAGGGCAGGCACGTCTTGCTGGGGCCGGGGGACGATGCTGCGATCGTGGATGCACCTGATGGCCGTGCCGTGGTGTCGATTGACACGCAAACCCAGGACCAGGATTTTCGCCTCGAATGGCGCAACGGCTACCGCACTACTGGCTATGACGTGGGCTGGAAGGCCGCTGCGCAGAATCTCAGCGATATCAACGCCATGGGAGGCAGGGCAACGTCATTGGTGGTCAGCCTGACGCTGCCGCCTGCCACGCCCGTGTCGTGGGTGGAGGAGTTGGCGGATGGTATTACTGCAGGGATCCGTGGCCTCGGCGCCGCCGGCTGCTCCGTGGCCGGTGGTGATTTGGGCCGGGGCCGCGAGATTGCCGTGACAGTAGCTGTCCTGGGCACGCTGGCGGGCGCACGTCCGGTCCTTCGCTCGGGCGCACGGCCAGGCGACGTCGTGGCATTGGCGGGGACAGTGGGATGTGCCGCGGCAGGGCTGGCCCTGCTCGAAAGCACTGCTCCCGTGGCTGCACTCAATGCGGAGCAGCGTCGGCTGGTGGACCTCCAGTGCCGCCCAATTCCTCCCCTGGATGCGGGGCCCCTTGCTGCCGCGTCCGGCGCCACGGCGATGATGGACGTGTCAGACGGCTTGCTCCGCGACGGCGAAAGGCTGGCCGTGTCCAGTGACGTCGTGGTCGACTTCGATCCTGATGCACTGGACGCGTTTGCCGAGCCACTTAGGGCAGCGTTGACAGTAACGGGAGGGGACCCGGCGGCGTGGGTGCTGGGAGGCGGTGAGGACCACGGCTTGCTGGCTACCTTTCCTGCAGGTATCCCATTACCCCAGGGCTTCACTGCGATAGGCTCAATCCATGCCGCTGGAGTCGGAGAGTCCAGCGGTGTCCGGATAGCAGGGCGCCCTGCTGACACCGTGGGATGGGATCATTTTGCAGACTAAGATTGCCGCCAACGCGCAAGCAATGAGGCGGTGGTTGGGCAAATCGGAAACGACGCTGGGAAACCACAGCGACCGCCTCAACGCCATCAACATTTTCCCTGTAGCCGATGGAGACACCGGCACAAACTTGTATCTCACGGTCCGTGCCGCCAAGCTCGCGCTTGACGATTTTGCCGCTGTCCACAGTGCCAAGGAAGCACTTGGCGAAGGCGGAAGGCCTGGCGAAACCAGTCAGCTGGGTGACGTTGGTGCCCTTCTGGGCAGGGCGGGTCAGGCCGCCATGGAGCAGGCACGCGGCAATTCAGGAACTTTGTTCGCGGTCTTCCTTTGTGCCCTCGCCGAGCCGCTTCAGGGAAAGCCGCGGCTCAACGCACCCCTTTTGGCTTCGGCGCTCAACCGTGCCCAACTGCGTGCCTGGTCGGCCCTTAGCGAGCCCGTTCCCGGCACCATGCTCTCCGTCCTGGAAGCGGCGGCGCGCGCGGCCGGTGCCGTGGACGCGGCGCAAAACGGTGACGAAAGCAACCTGGCCCTGGGTCTTGCCCTTGACGCGGCAGTCGAGGCGGCCCTGGATGCCGTGATCCGGACTGAGGATCAATTGGCGCCGCTGCACGCAGCCCATGTGGTGGACGCCGGAGGGGTGGGGATGCTGCTCATCCTCGACTGCCTTCGCTCGGCGGTGCTGGGCGAGGAACTGCGGGACGAGGTTCTTGAGGGCCTGCACGGCTACCGCACGCAGGACCCGCACATACATCAGCACCATCCGGATGACGGTGGGGTGGAAATCATGTGCACCATCACGCTGTCGCCGTTGGACGCTGCCATGCTCCGCCAGAGACTCGATGAACTCGGGGACTCCGTTATCCTCAGCCAACTCGGAGCCACGCATGAGCCCCACGGGGACCAGGACGCCGACGTCGACTACCGCTGGAGGGTACATGCCCACGTTCCGGACGCTACGCCGGCAGTGGAGCTGATTCGTTCCCTTGGCGAACCCTCGGACATCACGGTGAGCCAACTGGCCGTTCCCCGAGAGCCGGTCCACGAACATGACGCCTGAGCGCATCCCGGGCGGCCTGCCGGCTGGCGTCCGGGAAGCCCCGGTCAACACCGAGTTCTCGCTGCCCCTTGAACGGCGAGTGGGCAAACGCAGCGCGGCCCCCATTGAAAAGCATCTATCGCTGCGCACCGTGGGAGAGCTTCTGAACTACTTTCCCCGGCGTTACCTGAACCGCGGCGAATTGACCCCCATCGGCGAGTTGCCGCAGGACGAGGAGGTCACCCTCATCGCGCGCGTGCTGTCCAACTCAACCCGGCAGATGCGGTCCCGGCGCGGCTCGCTGACCGACGTCGTCGTTGGCGATGAGGCACCCGGAGGGAGGTCTGCCACGCTCAAGATCAGTTTCTTCAATGGTTACCGCGCCCGCAGCGAGCTGCAGCCGGGACGCCGGGCCATGTTTTCGGGCAAGGTGACGCGCTACGGTGGCGCCTTGGGCCTGACCAATCCGGACTTTACGCTCCTCGATGCCGACCCTGACGCTCCCGGGGGAGTTGACCCGGAAGCATTTGCAGCCATGCCGGTGCCCGTTTACCCTGCAACGGCCAAAATGACCAGTTGGTCCATCCAAAAAGTTGTCTCCGCACTGTTGGAAACCGTGGACCTTGATTCCTTGGTGGATCCGTTGCCGGAGGAACTGGCGGAACGTGAGGGCTTTATCAGCCTTTCGGACGCCTACCGGAAAATCCATGCGCCAGCAACTGCCGCTGACTGGCAGCAGGCGCGGGACCGCTTCCGCTTCCAGGAGGCCCTTGTCCTTCAGACGGCGCTCGCCAGGCGCCGGGCACAGCTTGCGGCAGAGGAGGCCACGGCGCGCCGGCCGATCTCCGGCGGCCTGCTCGAAGCATTTGACGCCCGGCTTCCGTTCACGCTGACGGCGGGCCAGTCCGCCGTCGGCAAGACGCTGTCCGAGGAACTGGCCAAGGACACCCCTATGAACAGGCTCCTGCAGGGCGAGGTAGGGTCCGGTAAAACCATCGTGGCCTTGCGTGCCATGCTCCAGGTGGTCGACGCCGGTGGGCAGGCGGCGCTGCTGGCACCCACCGAGGTCCTGGCAGCCCAGCACTTTGAGTCAATCCGAAGAACGTTGGGGAACCTGGCCGCAGATGGGTTGCTGGGAGGGGCCGGCATGCTCGGAGCCGCCGCGCCTTCGGACGGTGCCGGACAGGTCCATGTGTCACTTCTCACCGGTTCCATGCCGACGGCGGTCCGCAAACAGGCAATGCTCGATGCGGCCTCGGGTACCGCGGGAATCATTATCGGCACCCACGCTCTGCTGAGTGACAAGACCGTATTCCACGACCTGGGCCTCATTGTTGTGGACGAGCAGCATAGGTTTGGGGTGGAGCAGCGTGACGCCCTCCGCGCCAAAGCACATCGGCCGCCGCACCTGCTGGTCATGACCGCAACTCCTATTCCTCGAACTGTTGCGATGACTGTTTTCGGGGACCTCGAAACCTCTGTCCTCGACGAACAGCCCGCTGGGCGGGCACCTATTCGGACCCACGTTGTGGGGCTTGCGGAAAACCCCAAATGGGCCAGGAGGATCTGGTCCCGCTCGCGCGAAGAGATCGACGCCGGCCATCAGGTCTATGTTGTCTGCCCCAAGATCGGGGATAACGACGACGGCGACTTCAGCCCCGGCGAAGCCGAGCCCACTGACTCCGAGCTGGAGGACGCCGCAAGGCAATTGGCGTCCGTCACAGCCGTCGTCGAAACGCTGCGCGATGAGCCGGCGCTGCAGGGCGTCCGGCTGGAGCCCCTTCACGGCCGCCAGGACCCGGACGTCAAGTCGGAGACCATGGCTTCCTTCGCCAACAATCAAACGTCCCTGATCGTTTCCACCACGGTGATAGAAGTGGGCGTGGACGTTCCCAACGCCACACTCATGGTTATCCTGGATGCCGATCGCTTCGGCATTTCCCAGCTGCACCAGCTCAGGGGAAGGGTTGGCCGGGGCGGCCTACCGGGAACCTGCCTGCTGGTCACCACGCTGGAACCTGGCCATCCCAGCCGTCGTCGGCTCGATGCAGTCGCAGCCACTACCGACGGATTCATACTGTCCCAGGAGGACCTGCGCCTTCGCCGCGAGGGAGACATACTGGGAGCTTCCCAGTCCGGAGGACGGTCGACGCTCCGCCTCCTGCGTGTCCTTGAGCACGAAGATGTCATTGCCCGGGCTCGCACGGAAGCGCAGCGCATTGTGGCGGCGGACCCGGAGCTGCTCCACCACCGCGTCCTGGCCTCCGCCATTGACGATTACCTCAATCCCGAAAAGGAGGCGTTCCTTGAACGCGGCTAAAGCAAGGGCGGCCACACTGTGAGCCGGATTATCGCCGGTGTGGCCGGGGGCACGCCGCTGGTGAGTGTTCCCGGCTCCGGAACCCGGCCTACTACCGATCGGGTCAAGGAAGCCCTTTTCTCACGCCTTGAAGCGCTTGACGTCGTTGCGGAGGCAAGGGTTCTGGACCTGTACGCCGGGTCCGGCTCCTTGGGCGTGGAGAGCGCCAGCCGCGGTGCCGCCGCCGTCGACCTCGTTGAATCGGATGGCAGGGCAAGTGAGGTGTGCCAGCGCAACGCCGACACGGTCAACCAGGCGATCGGCCTCAAAAAAGTGACTGTCCACCGCTCGCGGGTGGAGTCCTTCCTGGATCGCGCCGCCGGGGACGCACGTTGGGACCTCGTACTGCTGGACCCGCCGTATCCTTTGTCCCAATCGGATCTATTGGCAGTCCTGGATAAGCTTTCCGCACATTTGGACGAGGAAGCAGTTGTGGTGGTCGAACGCTCAGCCCGGACCCCGGAACCTGAGTGGCCGCCCACCCTGGAGCGTTTCGCCGAGAGGAAATATGGCGAAACCCGGCTCTGGTTTGCCGAGCCGGCTTAGCTTCCGCTCCGAACCCGCCTAGCCGGTGATCCTGTCCAGTTCAACCCCGGTCAGCAACGCCGCCGGATGGGGGCCGCGCTCCAGAAGGTCCCGAGTCCACTCAGCGGGCCACGGGACCTTTGTGCCGCAAAGAATGATGTTGCCCGGGTAGCGGCCGTCGAACATCCCTTTCTCCGCAAACGCCGCGACGTCGGACATGACATGGCGCATCGCCGCAGTTTGGGATTTGACCAGGGTCAGTGCTGCTTCGTCGCCAACGTTGACGATGAGCACTCCGTTGGGAGCCAGTCGGGCTGCTGCCTCTACGTAGAACTCTTCGCAGGCGATGTGAACCGGCGCCTCCGGCCCGGAAAAGATGTCAAGGACAACGACGTCGAAAATCGCCTCTGGTGCCAGGTCCCCCAGGGCGTCCCGTGCGTCGCCGATGATGGAGGTTAGGCGGGTGCCTTCCGGGAGCGGCAGCCGCTGGAGCACGAAATCGAGCAGTTCTCGTTCCAGTTCCACGGCCCATTGCTCCGAGCCCGGCCGGGTTGCCTGGATGTAGCGGGCCAGTGTCAAGGCTCCGGCCCCTAGGTGAAGGGCCTTGATTGCCTTGCCTTGGGGAGCGGCCAGATCAATGACATTGCCGATCCTGCGCAGATACTCATAGAAGATGTGGGCAGGGTCGGCGAGGTCTACGTGTGACTGTTCGGCGCCGCCGATCAGAAGGACATATCCACCGTCTGAGAACGCGTCCGGTTCGATGGTCGCGTGGAGGCCGGAGGAGCGCAGGAAACGTGAGCCTGATGGCCCCGGCGCGACAGCCCGGCTCACAGCCGGTCTTTCAGGGTGGCCAGCCTGGCTGCGGCCTCCACCAGGACAGGTTCCTTCTTGCAAAACGCGAAGCGCAGAAGGCTCTTGGTCCGTTCCGCACCCTCCGGGTGGCAAAACACCGGAACAGGGATGGCGGCGACGCCCACCAACTGTGGAAGCCGCCTGGCCAGGTCGACGGAATCTTTGATGCCAAGGGGTGAGGTGTCGGCATTAATAAAGTAGGTACCACGCGGCATCATGACGGTGAGGCCTGCCGCCTCGAGGCCGGCAGCCAGGATGTCCCGCTTCCGTTTGAGGGTGGATGCGATGTCATCGTAGAAAGTATCGGGAAGATCCAATCCCACGGCGATCGCGCTTTGGAAGGGGGTTCCGGAACTGTAGGTGAGGAACTGCTTGACCGTGCGCACCGCTGCGACGAGTTGGCTGGGCCCGGTAACCCAGCCAACCTTCCAGCCAGTGAACGAGAAGGTCTTTCCTGCGGAGGAAATCGTGATGGTTCGGTGCTCCGCCCCGGGAATCGAAGCGACGGGAATGTGCCTGACGTCGAAGGTGAGATGCTCATAGACCTCATCGGTCAGGATGATGGCGTCGTGCCGCTCGGCCAGACGCACGACGGACTCCAGAACCTCCCGTGGGAAGACCGCCCCCGTGGGGTTGTGGGGGTTGTTGAGCAATACCACCCGTGTCCGCGGTCCAAAGGCAGATTCCAGGGCGGCCATGTCCGGCATAAAGTCCGGGGCCAGCAAGGGCGCGGTCACATGCGTGGCACCGGCCATGGAAATAATGGCGCCATAGGAGTCGTAGAAGGGTTCAAAGGTCAACACTTCGTCGCCGGGCTGGACAAACGCCAGCAGGGAAGCGGCAATCGCTTCAGTAGCACCGGTGGTGATGATGACCTCCGACTCGGGATCCGGTGTCAGCCCGTAGAAGCGTTCCTGGTGCCGGGCCACGGCTTGCCGAAGTTCGATGACTCCCTTGCCCGGGGCGTATTGGTTGGCGCCCGCTGCGATCGCTTCCTGTGCCGCGGCGCGGATCTCAGCGGGCCCGTCTTCATCGGGGAATCCTTGGCCGAGATTGATGGCGCCGGTGCTTGCGGCGAGGGCGGTCATCTCTTCGAAGATAGTCACCCCAAGGCTTCCGTCGGGGGAGAGCAGATTGGCCCCTGTCGCTGCCCGCTGCCACGGGGCCGTGGTGTCGCGACGGGGTGCTGCCTGGCTCGTCACAGTGCGTGCCTTCCTCGGGAGCCGCCCGGCGGGTCCGGATCCGGCGTTTCAGTCATGGTATCCCGGTGCTGAGTTGCGGTAGGTTCGAAGCATGAGACGCGCAGTGTGCCCAGGCTCCTTTGATCCAATTCACAACGGTCACCTTGAGGTAATTGCACGGGCTGCCGGCCTCTTTGACGAGGTCATCGTTGCCGTCTCAACAAACATCGCCAAGAAGTATCGCTTCGGTCTCGACGAGCGGATGGACATGGCACGCGAGACTCTTGCCTCCCTGAGGGGGATCATCGTGGAGCCCATGGGCGAGGGGCTGTTGGCGGAGTACTGCCGGCGCCGGGGAGTTTCCGCGATCGTCAAAGGCCTTCGCTCGTCGTCGGACTTCGACTATGAGCTGCCCATGGCCACCATGAACCGCCAACTCAGTGGCGTTGAAACCGTGTTCCTCCCGGCGGAGGCGCACTATGTGCACCTTTCCTCGACCCTCATCAAAGAGGTTGCGCAACTTGGCGGAGATGTATCCGACTTTGTCCCGCGGTCTGTGCTTAAACGGTTGCAGGCTGGCGAGTCTCCCGCCGCGCAGTCCCGCAGTTAGTAAGCTTGTCCGGTGCCTTCGGGATGGAGGTCCCGGTTTGAGTCCGCTTCGGGCTTCAGGCTAAGATGGTACGTCGGTCATATGTTCTACAGGAGTTCTCATCAAACGTGATGCCGGTTCGCCCTTGACCATCGAAGTCAAGGATCTCGGCCGCAGCCCGGGAACCATGCGGACACTGAGGGAACATGTACCCGCACCAAGTGATCTTGGTGTGGCGCTCGTTGGCGTTCAGGAAGGTTCGGACATCGAACTCGACCTGAGGCTGGAGGCCGTACACGAAGGAATCCTGGTATCAGGGATCGCCCTTGCCGAAGTAACCGGCGAGTGCAGCCGATGCCTGGATCCCCTTGCGTATGACCTGCAGGTCAATGTGCAAGAACTATTCTTCTACGAGGGTGTCCAGCCCTTGGAGCAAGAAGACGATGAAGAGCAACGTCGAGTCGAGCACGATCACATCGATCTTGAGCCGGTGTTGCGGGACGCAGTGGTGACTACGCTGCCGTTCCAGCCGGTGTGCCGGGAAGACTGCCAGGGTCTTTGCCCCCAATGCGGGGTGCGCCTGGAAGACGAGCCGGGGCATCACCACGAGGTCCTTGATCCTCGTTGGGCCGCCCTGGCTGACCTGGCTAAGCCTGACCGGCAAAATTGATAGTAAGTGTTGGACTAAGAGAGAAATGAGTTAGCCGTGGCTGTTCCCAAGCGGAAAATGTCCCGCGCCAATACCCGCGCCCGCCGTTCCCAGTGGAAGGCAACCGCCCCCAACTTGGTGAAGACCATCGAAAACGGCCAGGTCAAGTACAGCCTGCCGCACCAGGCAAAGGTCGTTACCGACTCCGCCGGCACTGCGCTGTTCCTTGAGTACAAGGGCCGCAAGGTCGCTGACGTCTAGTCTGCCGCACAGGCCGACCGATGCCTTCAACTGAAGAGCTTCTGAAGCGTCTCGGCGTCGAAATCGACGCCGAGACGCTTCGTCTTGCCCTGACACACCGTTCGTACGCCTACGAGAACGGCGGGATCCCCACCAACGAACGCCTTGAGTTCCTCGGCGACTCCATCCTGGGGTTCTCAGTCACCGACGCGCTGTACCGGGACAACCCGGAGCTGCCCGAAGGGGAGCTTGCTAAGCGCCGCTCCGCGGTAGTGAGCACCCGTGCCCTCGCGGGGATCGGCCGGGAACTCGGAATCGGCGACTACATCTTCCTCGGCCAGGGGGAGAAGGTGACCGATGGTAAGAACAAGGCGTCCATCCTGGCTGACACCATGGAAGCCATCATTGGGGCCACGTACCTTTCCAACGACATGGAAACCGCTCGGCTGCTTGTTATGCGCCTTGTTGGCCCCCTGCTGAAAGACGCAGCAACACTTGGCGCCGGAACGGACTGGAAGACGAGCATCCAGGAACTCGCTGCCAGCCGGCACCTCGGTTCCATCTACTACGCCGTGGAAGGGTCCGGGCCGGACCATGCCCGAACATTCCAGGCTGTTTTGCAGATTGGCGGCAAGCCCTACGGTTCCGGCTTTGGCCATTCCAAGAAAGAAGCTGAGCAGGAAGCCGCCGCTGACGCATGGCGGAACCTGAACAAGTCCCAGCAGAAGCCGGAGCGCGGGCACCAGCCAAGGCACGGCCAGAAGGCGGCAGCAGGCTCAGTGCAACGCCAAGACACCCACGCGCCTGGGTCGGCAGCCGCAAAACCGGTGCCAGGCCATTAGCATTGCCGGAGCTGCCTGAGGTAGAGGTTGTCCGGCGCGGTTTGGCGCGCTGGGTCCGTGGCCGAACCATCGCGTCCGTTGAAGTACGGGACCCCCGATCCATTCGGCGCCACGTCCTCGGGACCGAGGATTTTGTGGGTAACTTGGAGCATTCCACTGTGGTGGACGTTGTTCGGCGGGGCAAGTTCCTCTGGATGCCGTTGACCGTGGAAAAACAGGCGCATCAGGGTCACGACGGCCATGCCGCAGACGTGGCACTTATGGCGCATCTGGGCATGAGCGGCCAGCTTTTGATGCAGTCCCCCTCCGTCCCGGATGAAAAGCACCTCAAGGTTCGGCTCACTCTCAGCCCCGCCGAGGGGATGCCCGAGGAGTTGCGTTTCGTTGACCAAAGGATCTTCGGCGGGCTCTTCGTTACGTCACTGGTACCGACAAGCGACGGCGGCCCGGGAGGGCAGGGCGAAGCACCCCTGCCGTTGATAGCCGAGGAAGCGTCGCATATCGCACGTGATCCGCTGGACCCTTACTTTGACCAGGCGGACTTCCATCGAAGGCTGGTTTCCCGGCGTACGGGAATTAAGAGAGCCCTTCTGGATCAGTCATTGGTGTCCGGAATCGGCAACATCTATGCAGATGAGGCGCTTTGGCGTGCCAAGTTGCACTTCGCCAGGCCAACGGAAACACTGCGCAGACCCGACACCACTAGGTTGATGGCCTGCGTCCGCGACGTCATGAACGACGCCCTGGAAGCAGGGGGAACGAGTTTTGATTCCCTCTATGTCAACGTCAACGGAGCCTCCGGCTATTTTGCGCGCTCCCTAAATGCATACGGGCAGGAAGGCTCACCCTGCCCGCGCTGTGCCGACGAGGGTCGCACCGGTACCATCCGCCGCGATCAGTTCATGAACCGGTCGTCGTACACCTGTCCGGTCTGCCAGCCCCGGCCGCGCAACGGCCGCTGGTAACGCAACGGACGCTGGTAAGCAGGCGCTGGCCAGGCACCATCCACGCCGCTACGGTTCCCGCTTAGGGCCCGTGGTTGCGCACGCCCGACGGTGGCACACTGGGCTCATGGTCATCTGGGGTATCCGGGGCATCGTGGCAGTAGCCTTTAACGCCATCACCCTCTGGGCCGCTTCCATCCTGCCTTTCTTGCGCATCGGTGCCGGGTTCTGGTGGGCCGTCATCATGTTCGCCGTTTTGTCGCTCGTGGCACTGTATTTCCTCAACAGCGCGCGGCACGGGAGGTTTCGTCAAGGGCGTTTCCGGCTCGGGAACGGGCCAGCAGAAGCAGCGGCGGTTGCTCCGCGTCGTACGAGGACCGTGCGGGCCATGGTGTACCTGGCCGTTGCAGTCGCCGGCCTGTGGTTGTCCACCCTGTTGCCTGACGGCCTGGCATTCGTTTCGGCGGTGGGCTGGGCTATCGCGGTTCCCGTCATGGGCCTGGCGGCAGCCATCCAGGACTTCGTCGACGACGGGCTGGAGGGCAGGGCAGCCAGGATCCTGGGTGTCCGGGGTCCGGATTCCGGTGCAGGAAAGGGATAACCCCCTCAAAAAGGCCCGAAATCCGGGAAATATCGCTGCACAGCAGTAGATTTGGGAGCATCCCTTTCGCCACTTCGCCAGCCAGGAGAACCGAACCGCAGTGCATTTGAAAAGCTTGACAGTCCGGGGCTTCAAGTCATTCGCGTCCGCTACGACGTTTGACTTCGAGCCTGGTGTCACTGCGGTGGTTGGCCCCAACGGATCAGGCAAGTCCAACGTTGTGGACGCACTGTCGTGGGTGATGGGGGAACAGGGCGCCAAGTCCCTACGCGGCGGCAAGATGGAGGATGTCATCTTCGCGGGCACGTCAGGCCGTCCGCCGTTGGGTCGCGCCAATGTGTCGCTGACTATCGACAACGCCGATGGCGCGCTCCCCATCGAATACAGCGAAGTCACGATTTCCCGGACACTTTTCCGGACCGGGGGCTCCGAATACGCCATCAACGGTTCCGCGTGCAGACTCCTCGACATCCAGGAATTGCTCTCAGACTCCGGCCTTGGCCGCGAAATGCATGTGATCGTTGGCCAAGGACAGCTTGACCGGATCCTGCACGCCACTCCTGAGGACCGGAGGGGATTCATCGAGGAAGCAGCGGGCATCCTCAAACACCGGCGACGCAAGGAAAAAACCGTCCGCAAGCTTGAGGCGATGCAAGCCAACCTTCAGAGGCTTAGCGATCTTACGGCGGAGCTTCGACGCCAATTGACGCCGCTCGGCAAGCAGGCGGAGATCGCCCGGCGCGCCCAGGCGGTTCAGTTCGAAGTCAGGGACGCCAAGGCACGACTCCTGGCCGACGATCTGGTCCGGTTCCGCTCTGAATTGGAGCAGGACCTTGCCGACGAAAGCGCGCTTAAGGAGCGCCGCACCGTGGTAGAAGCTGAACTGGCCCGTGACCGCCAGCGTTTGGCCGTGCTGGAGAAGCAGGCTGCCGAGGCGGTTCCCCGACTCAACGCCGCCAGGGACGACTGGTACCGCCTGTCGTCTGCAAGGGAACGGCTGAGGTCACTTGGCTCCTTGGCCGAGGAACGGCGTCGCCTGCTCGGCTCGGCAGATGCCGTCCCAGATACCGGCCGGGACCCGGACCAGCTGGACCGGCAGGCAGCCCGGGTTCGGCAGGAACAGGCCGGGCTGGAGGAAGAAGCCGCGCGTAAGGCGGACGGGCTTGACCAGGCCAGCGCCGGGCGATCAGACGCCGAGCAGAGGGCCGCCGCCGAAGATAAACGGCTCACGGCGTTGCTCCGTACGGCTGCCGACCGCCGCGAAGGATTAGCGAAGCTTGCTGGGCAGTTGAACGCCGCCCGCTCCCGCGTCGAAGCCGCGCACGATGAACGTGACCGGCTTCGCGAATCGTTGGCCGCGGGGGAGGAGCGGCGGCGCCAGGCCCAAAGCGAGTTCGCCGCCCTCGAATCGCAGGTTGCGGGTGTCGAAGATGGAGAAGAGAGCCTGGACGCCGACTACGAGGACGCCGCAGCGGAACTCGACGACGCCATCCAGCAGATCAACGCCTTGGAGGCAGCCGAACGCGAGGCGCTTCGGCAGCGCGACGCCTTGGCCGCAAGGGTTGAGGCACTCAAGCTGGGCCTGAACCGCAAGGACGGCACGGGTCGGATCCTTTCCTCAGAACTGCCCGGAATCAAAGGTCCGCTATCCTCCCGACTCACCATCCAGCCCGGCTATGAGGCGGCCATTGCCGCGGCGCTGGGTGAGGCCTCGGACGCCGTTGTGGTGGACAACACCGATGGCGCCATCAGCGCGTTGCGCCTGCTGAAAGATGACGACGCCGGACGGGCGGCTTTGCTGCTCGCCTCACCCGGGAGGGCCGAAAGACCCGACGCCGAATTGCCGGCCGGTGCTCGCTGGGCCAGCGAACTTCTCCTCGAAACGGCACCGGAAGCGGAAGGCGTCACCGAACTCCTGGCACGGACCGCCGTCGTCGACGACGAATACGCCGCGTCGGCGGTGCTGTCGACCAACGCGGACCTCGTCGCCGTGACCCGTGACGGGGACGTCTTCACCCGGTTCGCGGTCATCGGCGGCTCAGCCAGCGCACCGTCCCTTCTGGAGGTCCAGGCCGCCGTCGACGACGCAAGCACCCGGCTGACGGAGGTGACGGCTGAGCTGGAGCGCAACCGTTTTGCTTTGGCGGCAGCTGCCAACCGACGGAACACCGCACAGGACCGTGCTGATGCCGCCTTGGAAAAGCTTCACGAATCGGATGCCCGCCTGGCCGCGGTGGCCGAAAGGCTGGGCCACCTAAACTCCGTGCTGCGCAGCGCGGTGGGGGAGCGCGACAGGATCGCAGAGTCGTTGGAGCGCGTGCAACGGAACATCCGCGAGGAGGAACTTGCCCTCGACGTGGCCGCCGAGCGGCTGAGCTCGGCGGAGGAAGCCCCGGAGGAAGACCCGTCTACCGAGCACCGCGATGCCTTGGCACGTGAGGCATCCGCGGCCCGAGCAGCAGAGATGGAGGCACGGCTGGCTCTCCGCACCGTCGAAGAGCAGTTGTCGGCTATCACCAACCGGGCAGCCTCCCTTGAACGGGCAGCTGCCACGGAGCGCAGGGCAAGGGAAGAAGCCACTAGGCGCGCGCTTCGCCGGCAGGCGCAGGCACGGAGGGCCGCAGCTGTATCCAAAGCTGTGGGGCACTGCCTCGCTTACCTTGACTGTTCCCTGTCGTTCGCGGCCTCGGAGCGTGACCAGGCGGAAGAAGCGCGGGAGCTTCGGGAACAGGAGCTTGCCTCCGTGCGGCAGTCCACGCAGGTACTCGCAGCGGAGCTGGCGGAACTGACCGATTCTGTACACCGTGACGAGCTGGCACGGGCACAACAACGCCTTCGCATCGAGTCCTTGGAGAATAAGTCCGTCGAGGAACTCGGGCTCACAGGCGATCAACTCATCGAAGATTTCGGTCCGCACCTCCCGGTGCCTGTGCCAGTGGCCGCTGCGAGTGAAAAAGCCGACAAATGGGCCGCCTTGCGCATGCCGGTCGATGAAGACGGTCGCCCGCTCGACGGCGGGGAGGAAGGCCCGGCCCAGGGCGTTCCTTTCGTTCGGGCGGACCAGGAGAAAAGGCTGCGGAAAGCGGAGCGGGACCTCGCCGCGCTCGGCAAAGTCAACCCACTGGCCTTGGAAGAGTTTGCCGCCTTGGAGGAGAGGCACCAATTCCTGAGTAGTCAGTTGGAGGACCTCAAAAAGAGCCGGAAGGACCTCCTGGACATCATCAAGGAAGTGGACGAGAGGGTTCAAAAGGTTTTCGCTGAGGCCTTTGCCGACACATCGGCCCAGTTTGACCACGTTTTTGCAAGGCTCTTTCCTGGCGGCGAAGGCAGGTTGATCCTCACGGATCCCGAGGACATGCTGACGACGGGAATCGAAGTGGAAGCCCGGCCGGCAGGTAAGAAGATCAAGCGGCTGTCCCTTCTGTCAGGCGGAGAGCGCTCGCTGACTGCGGTGGCATTGCTTGTGGCCATTTTTAAGGCGCGGCCATCTCCTTTCTACGTCATGGACGAGGTTGAAGCGGCCCTGGACGACACCAACCTGGGCCGCCTGATCACAATTTTCGAGGAGCTGCGCGAGTCCAGCCAGCTCATCGTGATTACCCACCAGAAACGCACTATGGAGGTAGCCGACGCCCTCTACGGGGTCACCATGCGGGGGGACGGAGTGTCCACGGTGATCAGCCAGCGGCTCGGAGCCGGGGCTTAGTCATGTGAGAAGCTAGGGGTGTGAACGATCTCCTCCCCGTGATTCTGCCCATCCTTGTTGCCCTCGTGGTTATCGGGGGGCTCATCCCGGTGCTGCTGAAGGCCCGGAAGTCTGGTACCCGTTACCCCGGAACCCGTGACGCCAATGACACAGTGGCCGGCGCCGGAGGTGGCACTCTCCTTGAGGATGCCCCCTCCGCTCGGACAGAGACAATTGAGGCTCCGCCGTCTGAAGCCGTGCCGGTGGAGGTTCCCGAAGTCCCCGACGACGCAGCGGGCCTCGAGACAATCGAAGTGGAGACGCCGGCCCCTGTTGAAGGTCGGCTCAACCGCCTGCGCGCCCGCCTGGTCAAGTCCAACAACATCCTCGGAAAAGGCCTTCTGGCACTACTCTCCAGCGACAAGATCGATGAGTCCGTGTGGGACGAGGTGGAGGAGACGCTGCTGCTCGCAGACCTGGGTACCGAGCCCACCATGCAGCTTGTGGACTCCCTCCGTGAACGCGTCAAGGTGCTGGGCACCCGCGACCCTGAGCATGTGAAGCAGCTCCTTCGCGAGGAACTCGTCAAACTCGTGGACCCCGGCATGGACCGGTCATTGAACGTCGAGCGCCCTGCCGACCGCCCAGCGGTGATGATGGTGGTGGGCGTCAATGGCGTGGGCAAGACCACAACCGTGGGCAAGCTTGCCCGTGTCCTGGTGGCCGAGGACAAGGACGTACTTCTGGGCGCGGCCGACACATTCCGGGCGGCGGCCGCCGAGCAGCTGGCCACCTGGGGCCAGCGGGTGGGCGTTCCCACAGTGAAATCGGACATCGACGGCGCCGATCCCGCCTCCGTAGCCTACGAAGCCGTCAAAGCCGGCATCGACCAGGAAGTCGACGTTGTCATGATCGATACGGCCGGCCGCCTGCAAAACAAGGTTGGCCTCATGGACGAGCTCGGCAAGGTCAAGCGCGTCATCGAGAAGCTGGCGGAAGTGGACGAGGTCCTGCTGGTCCTCGACGCCACCACGGGGCAGAACGGCCTCAACCAGGCACGTGTCTTCTCAGAGGTGGTCAACATCACGGGCATTGTGCTGACAAAGCTGGATGGAACGGCCAAGGGTGGGATCGTCGTCGCGATCCAGAAGGCACTCGGCGTTCCGGTCAAGCTCATTGGACTGGGTGAAGGTCCCGACGACCTTGCTCCATTCGAGGCTGAAGGCTTTGTTGACGCACTGCTCAACTAAGAGCGCAGCTACTTAGTTCTTGGTGGCTGTCTCGCGGGCGCCGAGCCACATGGCGGCCGCGAGCAGCATCACTAGCCCGGTGGCACCGAAAGCCCAGCCATAGCCCAGGCCGTCGGCCACAACACCAGCCAGCACAGGGCCGACGATTGCACCGGCGTCCGCCACCATTTGGAAAGCCGCCACAACACGCCCTCCCGAGCGATCCCGTCCGATCACATCCGCCACAGCCGCCTGCTGGGCCGGACCCAACAGGCCTGCTCCGAACCCGGCGACAGCCGAGGCAGCGAAGAGCAGGGCGAGGGTTGGGACCACCCCTAGGATCGCCGTCGCCAGGCCTGCAACGGTGAGGCCCGCCAGGACGAGCGGCTTCCGTCCCCAGGTGTCCGCGAGGCGTCCGGAAAACAGCAGCGCCACAGCGTTGCCCACCGCGAAGGACGCCATAGCCCAGCCTGCGCTGTCAGGTCCGGCACCCAACACCGCGACGGCGAAGAGGGGCACCGTGGCCATTCGCACCCCGAATGCGGCCCAGCCGTTGGCAAAGCTGGAGGCCAGCGCGGCACGATACGCGGAATCCCCGAGGGCGGGCAGCAGGAGCATCGGATCCTGCTGTGCCGCCTTGTGGTCGTATACAGGCCCGGCCCGGTGCAATTGCGTAGCTACCACCAAAGCGGCCAGAATCAGTGCTCCTGCGTAGGCCAGGAATGGGATCCGCAGGCCTAACCCGGCAAGGAGACCGCCGATTACCGGGCCACCCACGCTCCCCAGCAGGAAAGCTGACGCATAGGCGCCCGACACACGTCCACGGCTTTCCGGCGGAGACAGCCTAATCAGGAGGCCCATGGCTGCCACCGTGAACATCACCGAACCTGCCCCACCAACGCCGCGGAACACGAGCAGTTGCCAGTAATCCTGGGCGAACGCGCAGGCCGCCGTCGATGCCGCCACGATGAGCAGGCCAGTCACGTAGACGCGGCGTTCGCCGAACTTTGACACCAAGAACCCGCCAGCGGGAGCGAAAGCCAGGCGCACCAGCGCGAAAATGCTCACAATAACGGCCGCGGCGGTTGCGCCGACGTCGAATGTCACGGCGAACTGGGGCAGAACGGGCGCCACAAGCCCGAAACCAAGCGCTATCAGGAAGGCCGCTATCAACATCACCACCACGTCGCGCGGCAGCGGCGGACGCCTGCGGGGTGATCCCTGTGATGTAGCGGCTATTGAGGGCGTGGTCATGCCTTGCTATTCCTCCGTGCTTTCGGGAACTGACAGCCGCTGAGCGGGCAATGAAACATGGGCGTAACAAGCAGGATATGCACCATTTACGTCGTAGAGGTTCTTGTAACAATCCAGCAATCTAATTCCTCCACCTGTGAAACACTGCACAGCAAAACTCTCTATAGAACGCAAATGGCGTTGGTACTGGCGGTTTTTTCCGCAGCATTAGCAAGAGAGAGGACGTGGACCATGGAACTCACCGCTGGTCTCGTTTGGCTCCTGGTCGCCGCAGCGCTTGTGCTGTTCATGACCCCGGGCCTCGCATTCTTTTACGGCGGCATGACTCGTGCCAAGTCGGCATTGAACATGATGATGATGAGTTTCGTCGCCATCGGAACCGTCGGGATCATGTGGGTCCTTTGGGGCGCTTCCATGGCCTCGGCGAACGAGGATAATTTCTTCCAGATCGTGGCAAACCCGTTCACGCACTTTGGTCTGCACGACTTCACCGACCCTGCGGACCTCCTCAAGGTAGGGTACGCCGCTACGTTCGCTATCATCACTGTGGCACTGATCTCCGGAGCAGTCGCGGACCGCGCGAAGTTTTCGGCGTGGGTCATCTTTACCCCCATCTGGGCCACGCTCGTCTATGCCCCGCTGGCCTTTATGGTTTGGGGCGGCGGACTTTTCTCCAAGGACGGCTGGTTCGGACAGACGTTCGCCCCGGTCATTGACTTCGCCGGCGGAACGGTTGTCCACATCAACGCCGGTGTGGCAGGCCTCATCCTCGTCCTGATCATCGGAAACCGTAAGGGCTTTGGCAAGGACCCGAACCACCGCCCCCACAACGTTCCGTTTGTCATGCTTGGTGCCGCCATCCTCTGGTTCGGATGGTTCGGCTTCAACGCCGGTGCCGCTGCCACAGTTGAGCAGGCTGGCCTGATCTGGATCAACACACTTGCCGCCCCTGCGGCAGCAATGCTTGGCTGGCTCATCACCGAACGCATCCGCGACGGGCACCCCACCTCGCTGGGCGCCGCATCTGGCGTCGTGGCTGGCTTGGTCGCCATCACCCCTGCTTGTGCGAACGTCTCTCCGCTGGGTGCCATCGCACTCGGTGTGGTCGCGGGTGTCGCCTCGGCCCTGGCCGTCGGCCTGAAGTTCAAGCTCGGCTATGACGACTCGCTCGATGTTGTGGGCGTCCACCTGGTGTCCGGTGTGATCGGCACCGTAGCCATCGGCTTCCTCGCTACTCCGACCCAGGGTGCGGCCGGCCTCTTCTATGGCGGAGGTGTCACGCAGCTTGTTGCCCAGGCCCTGGCGGCTCTCCTGTCCATCGCCTTCACCGCGGTGATGACTTTCGTCATCGCTTTCCCGATCCACAAGATCATGGGCTTCCGGATCTCCGAGCGCCAGGAAATCGCCGGTGCGGACCTCAGCCTGCACGCTGAGACCGCCTACGAGTTCGGTGTTGGCGGCCACGGCGGAAGCTTCCAGCCGCTGCACGACCTGATCAAAGGCAAGTCCTCCGCTGAAGCCGATGCCCCGGCCCCAGCTGACAAGGAGAGCATCCAGGCATGAAACTGATCACAGCCATCGTCCGTCCGGAAAAGCTCGAATCTATCCGTGAAGGCCTTGAATCCTACGGTGTACAGGGCCTGACCGTCAGTGCAGCCAGCGGGTATGGCAGGCAGCGCGGGTACACCGAGGTGTACCGCGGAGCCGAATACAATGTGGACCTCCTTCCGAAGATCCGTATTGAAGTCCTTGCCACGGACGAGCAGGCAGATGACATCCTGGATGTCATCATCGCCAGTTCAAACACGGGCAGGGCCGGAGACGGCAAGGTCTGGACCGTGGATGTTTATGAAGCAGTCCGCGTCCGTACCGGGGAACGCGGCGCCGCCGCAATCTGACCCCAGGATCAAGCCGAGACGCACGGAGGCCGGGCACCTGACCAGGTGCCCGGCCTCCGCTTTTAAGGTCAGCACTGTGGCGGGACGGGCCTTAGCCGCCCCCGCGGAGTGGCCAGGAGGCTGGGCCCTGGGTACCGGCGTCGTACTCGTCCAGAGGAACCGCGCCCTGGCTCCAGGCCTCAAGAACTGGATCAATGATCCGCCAGCAGTCCTCGGCTGTGTCGCCGCGAACCGAGAGCAGGGGATCTCCGGTGATGACACCCTCCAGCACTTCTCCATAAGGCAGCAGGTTTGAGGCGTTCAGCTCCGCATCCAAGGTGACGCGGTCCAGGGTGAAGATGTCACCGGGCCCGTTGACGTCGACGTCCAGCCGGAGGGTGTCCGGACCGAATCCGATCCTTAGCTGGTTTGCGGCGTCGACTCCGGCGAAACCGTCCGGCAAATGTGGCACCGGCCGGAAAGTCACCACGGCCTCTTTCCGGCGCACGCCCATCGATTTGCCGGAGCGGAGGACAAAAGGCACGCCCTTCCAGCGCCAGTTGGCAATTTCCACCTGGACCTCAGCGAGTGTTTCGGTATTTCGTGCGGGATCTACACCTTCCTCCTTCGCATAGTCGGGGATGTTGCGCCCGTCCAGTTGACCGGCCGTGTACCTTGCCCGGCGGGTGTTGGAGTCGTAAGGGGTCCTGATTCTGCTGGCCCTCAGGATGGTAGTTATCGCGTCCCTAAGGTCCCGCTCTCCCACGGTGGCCGGTGCATCGATGGCGAGCAAGGCCATGACGTGGAGGAGATGGCTTTGGACCATGTCACGGAGGGCACCCGCCCGGTCGTAGTACCGGGCGCGACCCTCGAGTGCCAGGTCCTCATCGAAAATGATCTCCACCTTTTCAATGTGGTCCCTGTTCCACACCGGTTCCAGGAACCGATTGGCGAAGCGGAGGCCCAGGATGTTCAGCACTGTGGCCTTGCCCAGGAAATGATCCACCCTATGTATGTGGTCCTCGGGCACCAGCCTCAGCAGGGTGCGGTTCAGGTTCCGCGCTGAATCTTCGCTGGACGCGAACGGTTTTTCAAGGACCAGCCGGGTCCCCTCGGGCAACTGGCCCGGCTCCAGGATTTCGCAGGTGTGTTGGCTGACTTGGGGCGGGAGCGCAAAGTAGATGGCCACTGGTCCTTCGAGGGAGGCCACGAGACCCGCCAATGCTCCGGGAGCCGTAACATCCAGCTGCCGGTAGAACGAGGAGTCCTCCATCGCCTGGAGGGCCTGCGCACCGGCACTGTCAGCCTCCTTTGCGGCTGCTTCGAACGAATCATGCAGCCGGGACTTCCACTGCTCGGAAGACCAATCCTCCGCCCCGGCGCCAACGACCTTCAGCCCTCCAGTCCGGCCCACGGCCACAAGCCGGGCAAGTCCAGGTAAGAGAAGGCGTCCGGTCAGGTCGCCCGATGCGCCAAGTATCAGGAGGGTCTGCACGGTGGGAGTAGCCTCTGTTGTGTCCTTCACTGTGCCAGCATGCCACTGTGGGTGCCGGTCTTGATACCCTAGAGATTCGAGTGTCTCCAATACGGAAATTCGATGTGTGTCCTGACCGGCGCGCGGTGGCAGCCGCCGTCGTCGGACTCCTGGAACTCAGACCACCTGAAACTCAGACCAACTGAAAGAAGTGCGCGGCGCGTGTTCAATTCACTTTCTGACCGGTTGACAGCAACCTTCAAGAACCTCCGGGGCAAGGGACGCCTCTCGGAGGCAGATGTTGACGCCACAGTCAGGGAGATTCGCCGCGCCCTGTTGGACGCCGACGTCGCTGTTTCCGTGGTGCGGGACTTCACCGCGCATGTCCGCGAACGCGCGCTCGGTGCCGAGGTTGCGGCAGCGCTGAACCCCAGCCAGCAGATCGTTAAGATCGTCAACGAGGAACTCGTGGAGATCCTGGGTGGCGAAACCCGGCGTATCCGCTTGGCCAAGCAGCCGCCCACCATCATCATGCTGGCGGGTCTGCAGGGTGCCGGTAAGACCACCCTGGCGGGCAAGCTGGCGAAGTGGCTCAAGGGCCAGGGACACAGCCCTATCCTGGTGGCCTGTGACCTTCAGCGACCCAATGCCGTGACCCAGTTGCAGGTGGTTGGCCAGCGGGCGGGCGTTCCAGTGTTCGCTCCGCACCCGGGGACTACTGTTGACCTCGACGTCCCCGCCGGCGATCCCATCGCTGTCGCGAAGGCTGGCGTTGAGGAAGCCCGCCAAAAGCTGCACGATGTGGTGATTGTTGACACGGCAGGCCGCCTCGGCGTCGACGCAGCGATGATGGACCAGGCGCGCCGGATCCGCCAGGCGATCATCCCCAACGAAGTGCTGTTCGTGATCGACGCGATGATCGGTCAGGATGCGGTGAACACCGCCCACGCCTTCGACGAGGGCGTGAACTTCACCGGCATCGTGCTGTCCAAGCTCGACGGCGACGCCCGCGGTGGTGCCGCGCTGTCCGTGGCGTCCGTTACGGGCAAGCCGGTGATGTTCGCCTCCACAGGCGAGAGCCTGGACGACTTCGAGCTCTTCCACCCTGACCGCATGGCGTCGCGCATCCTCGACATGGGTGACATCCTCACCCTGATTGAGCAGGCGGAGAAGGCCTGGGACAAGGAAGAAGCCGCCCGGATGGCGAAGAAATTCGCCGACCAGGAGGACTTCACCCTCGAGGATTTCCTCGCCCAGATGCAGCAGATCCGCAACATGGGGTCCATGAAGAAGATGCTGATGATGATGCCGGGCGCCCAAAATATCCGGCAGCAGCTTGAGCAGTTCGACGAGCGTGAAATCGACCGCGTCGAGGCCATTGTCCGGTCCATGACACCGCACGAACGGCTTGCGCCGAAGATCATCAACGGCTCACGCAGGGCCCGCATCGCTCGCGGTTCCGGTGTGCATGTGTCGGAGGTCAACGGCCTTCTTGAGCGGTTTACGCAGGCGCAGAAAATGATGAAGAAGATGGCCCAGGGCGGCGGTATCCCGGGCATGCCGGGCGCAGGCGGTTTTGGTGGCCAGCGCAAGGCCGGAAAGAGTGCGCCCAAGAAGAAGGCCCGCTCGGGCAATCCGGCAAAGGCTGCGCAACAGCTGCGTGAGGCTGAGCAGAAGAGGGCGAATGCGGCGAGGTCGCTGCCATCCGGCTCGTCCTTTGGCCAGCAGGCACAGGATTTTGATCCCTCGCAGCTGAACCTGCCTAAGGGATTCGACAAGTTCCTCGGCGGCAGGTAGAGGCATCGGGCAGGCACTGCCCGGTTCTGCCTCTGTCGCCTAATGTGGTCGCATGCACAAGGAGCGCGTAGTCTTCGTCCATGGCGCCGGCGCATTCGGGGCGGCGGCCTGGCCAAAGCAGCATGGCATGGCACTGGGCTACGACGCCCTGTTCCTGAGGCGGCATGGCTTCAATGCGGCGGAGGAACCGCTGGAATCCGATTTCGCTTCGGACGCCCGAATCCTCTTGGAGACCCTGGGGCCGAACGGCGGTCACGTCGTGGCGCACGAGCAGGGAGCGGTGAGTGCCATGATGGCGGCCGTCGACTGCCCTGGGCGCATCCGCTCATTGGTGTTAGTGGAGCCGGCCTGCCTGTCCCTCACCGCGGAACTGCCAGCCACGGCCGCCTACCGTGCGCTGATGGCACCGCTCTTCGAAGTCCGCCACCACCTCACGGACGCCGACTACCACCGGGAATACGTGCGCAGGGCCTTTTCCCTCGAAGCCCATGATCCGGACACAGCCGAGGCCCGCAGGGCTGCCCGGAGGCTCAGGCTCCAGGCGCCAAGCTGGGAAGCACCACTGCACATTGTGCCCGGGGTTCCTACGCTCGTCCTGACAGGTGGCTGGGAACCCTTGTACGAAGAGATCGCGGGCTATCTGCGTGAGACCGGTGCCCTGCACCGCACCGCGGCGGGCGGGCACCGGCCCCAGGATTCTGCTGATGGGGACCGGTTGATCCGCTCCTTCATCAAGCAGGTGGGTGGCAGCTACTCAGTTCAGGCTTCCTGAGGAGGACTTTCCGGAAGAGGCTGGAACCTGCAGTTCGGGCAGGTAGACCTTGCCGCCGGATGCAAGGAATTCGGCGCTCTTTTCCCGCATGCCCTCGTACATTTCCGCAATGGCTGCCTGTGAGTCGGCGGAACCATACTCGTTCCGAATGTCCTGGCTGATGCGCATCGAGCAGAACTTCGGTCCGCACATCGAGCAGAAGTGTGCGGTCTTTGCCGGCTCCGCGGGCAACGTTTCGTCGTGGAATGATTCGGCAGTGACCGGATCGAGGGACAGCGCGAACTGGTCACGCCAGCGGAACTCGAAGCGCGCCTTGGACAGTGCGTCATCACGTTCATTGGCGCCTGGATGCCCCTTGGCCAGATCGGCCGCGTGGGCGGCGATCTTGTATGTGATAACGCCGGCCTTCACGTCGTCCTTGTTCGGCAGGCCCAAGTGCTCCTTGGGTGTCACATAGCAGAGCATGGCCGTACCGTAGCGGGCAATTTCCGTTGCCCCGATCGCTGAGGTGATGTGGTCGTAGCCCGGGGCGATGTCTGTAACGAGCGGGCCGAGCGTGTAGAAGGGCGCGCCCTTGCACAGTTCCTGCTGACGTTCAACGTTTTCGCGAACCAGGTGGAAGGGGACGTGGCCGGGGCCTTCAACCATCACCTGCACGTCGTACTCCCAGGCTCGCTGGGTGAGTTCCGCAAGCGTGTCCAGCTCTGCGAACTGCGCGGCGTCATTGGCGTCGGCGATGGAACCAGGACGCAGGCCGTCGCCCAGGGAGAACGCGACGTCGTACTTGGCGAAGATCTCGCAGAGCTCGTCAAAGTGGGTGTACAGGAAATTCTCCTGGTGATGCGCAAGGCACCATCCGGCCATGATCGACCCGCCGCGGGAAACTATGCCCGTCACGCGGTTGGCCGTCAGCGGAACGTAGCGCAGGAGTACGCCCGCGTGGATCGTCATGTAGTCCACGCCCTGCTCGCACTGTTCGATCACCGTGTCGCGGAAGATCTCCCACGTCAGCTTGTTGGCCTCACCGTTGACCTTCTCCAGGGCCTGGTAAATGGGAACCGTGCCGATGGGAACAGGGGAGTTACGGATGATCCATTCGCGCGTTGTGTGGATGTCGTCGCCCGTGGAGAGGTCCATCACGGTGTCGGCGCCCCACTGCGTGGCCCACTGCAGCTTGTCGACCTCTTCGGCGATGGAACTGGTGACTGCAGAGTTCCCGATGTTGGCGTTGATTTTCACAAGGAACGCCTTGCCTATAATCATCGGCTCGGACTCAGGATGGTTGATGTTGTTGGGAATGATGGCCCGTCCCGCGGCAACCTCGCTGCGGACGAGTTCCACGTCGCAGTTTTCCCGCAGGGCAACAAAGCGCATTTCGGGCGTGATGATGCCCTGCCGGGCATAGTGCATCTGGGTTACTGTGCGGCCCTCGACGGCGCGGCGGGGCACCGGCTGACCGCCCTTCCACTCTGCGGACGCGGCCCCACGCCGAACAGCCGACTTGCCGTCGTCGAGCAGGTTCCGCTCGCGGCCCTGGTAGCTTTCGGTGTCGCCGCGGCCCTCGATCCACGCCGCGCGGAACGGCTGGAGGCCGACTACCGGGTCGCTTCCGGGACCTGCGGTCCGGTAGACGCGCAAGGGATCGTTCGCGTCGCCGTTGGGAGATGGCTCCAGCGCGATCTCGGTGACGGGCACACGGATCCCATGCTCCGCATCCTCGACGTAGGCCAGGGAGTGCGACTTCAGGGACTGGGTTTCAGCAGACTGCGCCTCGGCGTGGGTAGGGCTGTGCTGTGTTTCGATGGTGCTCAAAGGAGTACTCACTTCCTTCGCCGGCATTATCCGGACAGGTTCGACGGTCGCAGGCTGCCTCAGCCTGATCTCAGCCCCTGCAAGGGCACCCGTGTGGTCGTAGAAGAAGCTATCACAGCCGGTCCAACCGCGTGGCATGTGTCACGCAGTTAGGCTGGAAGCCATGGCAAGAACCATTGAATTCACCGGACCGGTCCTCACAGGCCCCCATGAGGTGCGGAATGGTCTGTGGTCCGTGGACGGAATGTTGACATTCCGCCGCCCGGAGCAGGCAGCGGACGATGTGGTTGAGGGCTGGGTTCTACCGGGCTTCGTGGACGCCCATTGCCACGTTGGACTTGGCCCTGGCGGGAGCGTCGAGCCTGAAGTGGCTGAAGCCCAGGCTGCAGCAGACCTGGGAGCAGGGACGCTTTTGCTCCGCGATGCCGGTTCGGCGAGCGATACGCGGTGGTTGCAGCGTCGTGCGGACATGCCGCGGATCATCCGTGCCGGGCGCCACATTGCCCGCAGCAGGAGGTACCTGCGCGGACTCGCGGTTGAGGTGGAACCGGATGGTCTCGCTGCCGCCGTTCGCGTCCAGGCGCGCGACGGCGACGGCTGGGTGAAGCTCGTGGGTGACTGGATTGATCGCCGCGCCGGTGACCTGGCGCCATCTTTCCCCCTGGACGTCGTCAAGGATGCCGTGGCAGCAGCACACGACGAGGGCGCTCGCGTTACAGCGCATTGCTTCGCTGAGGCGACGATCGACGACATGCTCGACGCAGGGATCGACTGCATCGAGCACGCCACAGGGCTCCTGCCGCGGCACATACCCCGCCTGGTCGAGCAGGACGTTCCCATTGTTCCGACCCTCATCAACATCGCGAGGTTCCCGGACATCGCGGCCCGCGCCAAGGAAAAATTCCCGGTATATGCCGCCCACATGCTGCAGTTGTGGGAGCGCCGCAATGAGCGCGTGGTCGAAGCCCATGAAGCCGGCGTCCGAATCTTTGCCGGCACAGATGCGGGAACCGTCATCGGGCACGGCCGGATTGCGGATGAGGTCCTGTCCCTCCACGCTGCAGGGCTGCCGGCGCCTGTGGCCCTGGACTCGGCGTGCTGGTCTGCCCGCCGGTGGCTCGGTGCCCCCGGCATCGAGGAGGGCGCGCCGGCCGATGTCCTGGTGTGCCGCGAGGACCCCAGGGCTTTCCCCGAAACCATCCGATCCCTGGCCTCCGTCATCCTTGGGGGAAACGTGGTCGGGCAGAACCCATTGATGGCACGGGACACAGAACACGCTTTGGGAATAAATTGAAGCTTCAAGTAATTTAAGAGTGTAAGAGGCTGCCGGGCATCGGTGGCCAAGCACACCACGGGAGTTCTTGCATGACCACCGAAACTGCCAGCCAGGACCTACTGCCCGCCGATCTCGCGATGGGTACGGTGATGCTCAGGGTCGGCGATATGGCAAAGATGAGCGACTACTATCAGCGGGCACTCGGCCTGGAGCCCGTCGCCGAGCAGGACGGGGGTCTTTATCTCGGTCGCCTCGGAACGCCTGTGGTGCACCTTGCACCGGCTCCTGGATTGCACATTCCCGGCCGAGGCGAGGCCGGCCTCTTCCATACAGCCGTCTTGTTCAAGGACCAGGCCTCCCTTGCCGCAACTATTGCTACGGCCGCCCAGTATGAACCGATGTCTTTCGTTGGCAGCGCGGACCACCTCGTCAGTGAGGCCTTCTACTTCGCCGACCCTGAAGGCAATGGCATCGAGCTGTACTACGACAAGCCGCGGGACGTCTGGCAATGGGAGGGGAAGAACGTTGTTATGGACAACGTCGCGCTTCCTCCCCAGCGGTACCTCCAAACCCACCTGAGCGAAGCGGCCCTGGAGGGGCAGCACGAGGCAGCTGCCGGCGTCGGGCATGTCCACCTCCAGGTTGGCGACGTTCAGACCGCCCACGATTTCTACGTCACCACCCTTGGCTTCGAGAAAACTGCCGGGTGGCACGGGCAGGCTTTGTTCGTCTCTGCCGGTGGCTACCACCACCACATGGCAATGAACGTTTGGAACAGCCGCGGGGCGGGACCCCGGAAAGACACGCTCGGATTGGGTGAGGTGCTCATCGAGGTGCCCGGCGGTGTCGACGTCGGCGCGCTTGCGGACCGCCTGAAGACCGCCGGTGTTTCCTCGCACCACACGGGATTGGAACTTCGCTTTGAGGACCCATGGCGGAATCGCATCCGTGTGGCGGTCCGCTGACGGGGCCCGCATGCTCGACTAGGCTGGCAATGGCGGCCCGGCGTCTGATCCACGGGGACGGGAGCGGCCGCCCTGCACGCGATGTCGTGGTGCAGCGTACCGACTGAACGGAGTGGTTCCATGGGCTTTGCAGAAATTTTCGTAGCCACCCACGACGAGGCACTCAAGCGGGCAGCGGAATTGGAGCGGGGTTCAGCCCCTTCGACCGCATCCGTTCGAATCGACGGGATCAGTGATTTTGAGGTGGAACAACTGGGGGACCTCGCGGGAACCGCAGTACACGCCTCTGGCGCCGACTACGAACTGGCCATGGTGGATGTTGCAAGCGACGCGCTTCTCGGCGTTCCGCCGGCCATGGTGAGGGCCTTGGCTGAACTGCTCAGTTACGAAAGTGAAGGCGAAGAGGACGTGCTGGGGAGCGTCGCCGAGAAGTGGGCTGCCCAGGACGACATGCCTTTTGGCGCCAAGGATGCCAAGGCCTACGTTGCGCGCGTTGCCGAGTTGGCCCGTGAAGTGGAGAATGCCGATCGCTCCGGCCTCTATGTGTGGTCGATTACCTAAGGGCTCGCACGGGCGTGCCAGTTCGAAATCTTTGGTTGCTTCTGGCACAATGGACGGGTACTTGATCCGCGTAGCCCCTCTCTCTACGCGCGCATCTTGTCCTTAGAACCCCCAAGTATGGCCCGCCCCACGGGAGCAGAACGACGGGTTCACCCCGTTTCAGAAACAGGAGTGACCACAAAAGTGGCCGTTAAGATTCGCCTCAAGCGCTTCGGTAAGATGCGCGCACCGTACTACCGTATCGTCGTTGCCGACGCTCGCACCAAGCGCGATGGCCGGGCTATCGAGGAGATCGGTAAGTACCACCCCACCGAGGAGCCCTCATACATCGAGGTCAACTCCGAGCGTGCACAGTACTGGCTGTCCGTCGGCGCGCAGCCGTCGGAGCAGGTTGCCGCGATCCTCAAGATCACCGGTGACTGGCAGAAGTTCAAGGGCCTGCCGGGTCAGGAAGGCACCCTGAAGACCAAGGTTGCCAAGGAAGCCTTCGTGGCTCCGGAGAAGGCCACGGTTATCATCCCGGAGGCCATCACCAAGAAGGCCAAGCCGGCTGAGGCTTCTGAGGAAGCTGCAGAAGCAGAGACCACCGAGGCTGAGTAAATTGCTGGCAGAAGCGCTCGAACACCTGGTCCGCGGCATTGTTGACCTCCCGGAGGAAGTCAAGGTCAGTGCCAAGAACGGCCGTCGGGGGGAAACCCTCGAGGTACGCGTCCACCAGGACGATCTTGGACGGGTGATCGGACGCCAGGGACGCACGGCGCGTGCGCTTCGCACCGTGGTTGCCGCCTTGGCCGGTGGCGATCAGGTAAGGGTCGACGTCGTCGACACCGACCGCCGCCGGTAGCGCGCCCAGCTGGTCCCGCCCAGAAATTACCGGCTCTCCCGGCCCCTCCACCTAGCGGTGGAGGGGCCGGACTGCTTTGACCAGCACAACCGTCCGACACAGCCGGCGCACCCGCCGGAAACAGGATCCAGAACAGAGGAACCATGAAGCTCCAGGTGGCACGAATCGGCAAGCCCCACGGTATTCGCGGAGAAGTCACAGTTGAGGTGCTCACTGACGCTCCGGAGGAACGTTTCGTGGCCGGCACGGAATACGTAGTGGACCCGGCTTCCGCAGGTCCACTGACTCTTCGGACGGCGCGATGGAACAAAGGCATCCTCCTGCTGGGATTCGAGGAAGTGGCCGATCGCAATCATGCCGAGCGTCTCCGCGGCGTCAAACTGATGGTCGAAACCGGGGACTTTGAGGAAGATGATGACGATGAGGGCTGGTACGAGCATGAGCTCGTGGGCCTTGAGGTCCGCGTCGGCGGAAAAATCGTAGGCAAGGTCGTCGCGCTGAACACAATGCCGGCGCAGGATTTGCTCATTGTAGAGAGTGCCGATGGACGGGAAATCCTGGTGCCCTTCGTGGAAGCGATCGTCCCCGAGGTCAACACTGAAAAAGGCTACGTCCTGCTGGAGCCTCCGGCAGGTCTCTTCGAACTGAACACGGAAGAAGCGGGTTCCGATGAGGGCGCGCCGGTATCCGAAGAGGGTGCGCCGGCATCCGAAGAGGGCGCGGGCGCAGACCCAGGGGAGTCCGGTCGATGAGGATCGACGTTGTCAGCATCTTTCCGGAATACCTGGCACCGCTGGAGCTCTCCCTTATAGGCAAGGCCCGGCAGGACGGACTGCTGGACCTCGCAGTCCACGACCTCCGCGGCTTCACCAGCGACAGGCACCGTACAGTCGATGACACGCCGTACGGCGGCGGGGCGGGCATGGTCATGAAGGCGGAGCCGTGGGCCTTGGCGCTGGAATCCATTGCGGGCGAAGGCACGGCTGCCAAGCCGGTGCTCATTGTTCCGTCCCCTGCCGGCGAGAGGTTTACGCAGGCCATAGCGCACCAGTTGGCCGAAGAAGAGCAACTCGTCTTTGCCTGCGGGCGCTACGAGGGGATCGATGAGCGCGTCATCGACTGGGCGAGGGAGCACTTCAGGGTCCGGCCGATGAGCCTTGGCGATTATGTCCTCAACGGCGGAGAAGTCGCGGTGCTCGCAATGGTTGAGGCCGTAGGCAGGCTCCTCCCGGGAGTCGTGGGGAATCCCGAATCGCTCGTGGAGGAATCGCACTCAGACGGCCTTCTGGAGTATCCGGTGTATACCAAGCCCTCTGAATGGCGGGGGCGGGAGGTTCCTCCTGTGCTTTTGAGCGGCAACCACGGCAAGATCGCGCAGTGGCGTCGGCACGAACAGTTCCGCCGGACGGCGGACAGGAGGCCGGACCTCCTATCCGATTTCGATGCCTCCAACCTCCCACGCGCGGACCGCGAGGTTTTCGCCGAACTGGGATACGACGTCGTTGATGGGCGCCTCATGAGGCGCGAAGGCGGCACTTAATTGGCTGAGCCTGCGCGGTTGTGGCAAAATTAGTCCTTGTGTCAACTGGGTCCGCCCTGCCACAGGGGGAGCGAGGCCAACAGTGTGACCACCGGTTCCGCCGACAGGCGGCGAGGGCCGGCTACTTCATTTTCGGCGGCAATTCCCCGACCCGGCTTTGAAGCCGCGGGCTTGGTCGCCGTGACCCAAAGTGGATGACCTGTGGCGTCCATCAGGAGTGGATCAATGCATATCCTCGATAGCGTAGATGCAGCTTCGCTGCGCAACGATGTTCCCGAGTTCCGCCCGGGTGACACCATCAAGGTGCACGTGAACATCGTTGAAGGCAAGAACACCCGTGTTCAGGTCTTCCAGGGCTTCGTCGTAGGCCGCCAGGGTTCCGGCGTCCGCGAGACCTTCACAGTCCGCAAGGTTTCCTTCGGCGTTGGTGTGGAGCGTACCTTCCCCGTGCACTCCCCGATCATTGAAAAGATCGAGGTTGTAACCAAGGGTGACGTCCGCCGCGCCAAGCTTTACTACATGCGTAACCTCCGCGGCAAGGCTGCGAAGATCAAGGAAAAGCGCGACTACACGGCTTCGGCTGCCAAGTAGGCACCGGCCAATACTTGGGTCCGCTGCTGTTCCGGCTTCCGCCGGTGCAGCCGTACCCGCCTGGGATTCAAACCATGGACAACACAAAACGCCAGCCCCGGAAACAGGGCTGGCGTTTTGTGTTGCTGGCAGTTGCCCTTGCGGTGGCTATCAGCGGTCTTGTCAGGTCTTTATGGATTGACGTGTACTTCATCCCCTCCGAATCCATGGAACCGCTGCTGGGTCCCGGAGACAGGATCCTGGTTTCGCGTACGGACTTCTCCGTCAACCCGGTCCATCGCGGTGATGTGGTGGTTTTCGACGGTCGGGGTACATTTGCACCGCTCAACAGTGGCAAGGGACCGCTGGCCGATACCGCGCAAGCTGTGGGGCACTGGCTAGGAATCACAGGCAGTGATACGACGTACGTTAAGCGGGTAATTGGCATTCCCGGGGACCACGTGGAGTGCTGCGGTGCGGACGGCAAACTCACAGTAAACGGTCAGGGGCTTGAGGAACCCTATCTATATCCGGGAGACCGGCCCAGTGACCAGAACTTCAACGTTGTGGTTCCGCAAGGCAGGCTCTGGCTCATGGGAGACCATCGCTCGCGATCGGCAGACTCACGAGGCCTGCTGGGCGCGCCCGGTGGGGGTATGGTCCCCATAGAGCGTGTTATCGGCAGGCCGATACAGATCGTATGGCCGCTTGATAGATTTGCGGAAGTTCCGCGCCCGGCCCCGGCCGGAACAACGACGACGAACGGACAGTAGATGCCGGACAACACACCCGGGGGAGCCGAGAGGCGGAACGAGGCCGTCCCGATGGCGCCGGACACCGTCGCCGAGCCCCGGTCCATGACCCCGCAGGATTCCGGAATTCCATCGGCAGGTCCGGTGGGAGCCGCCACACCGTCAGCGGGCGACGGCGTGATGTCCCGACGACGGCTGCGCGCCACTTCCGGCGATGTCCCTAATACATCCCGCGGCGACACACAGGATCCGGTCATCGGCGCTGTGGAGCACGGCGAAGATAAGGGGCCCGATGGATCCCAGGAAGCCGAAGACCACGACGAAGTGGGCGGACGCCGCAAGAAGCGCAAAGCCGGCAACCCTGTGCTCCTTTGGCTCAAGGAAATCGGTACGGTGGTCGGAATCGCGATTGTGCTTTCCTTCCTGATCAAGACGTTTCTTTTCCGGGCTTTCTTTATTCCGTCGGAGTCCATGGTGGGCACCCTTGATGTGAACGACCGCATCTTCATCAATTTGCTGGTTCCGAGGCCTTTTGAACTTCAGCGCGGCGACGTTGTGGTGTTCAAGGACATGCAGGGATGGTTGCCCGCCACTGAGAAGGAGCAGCCGGGCCCGTTCAAATGGTTCCAAGACAGCCTCATCTTTGTGGGACTGCTTCCCGATGGGACAGAGCAGCACGTCGTCAAGCGTGTCATTGGACTGCCCGGTGACCACGTTGTTTGCTGTGATGCTCAGGGCCGGGTGAGTGTCAACGGAAAGCCGCTGGACGAGGCCTATATCAATCCGGCCGAGAAACCGATACCCGAGCTCTTTGATGTGGTTGTGCCTGAGGGCAAGATCTGGGTCATGGGGGACAACCGGAACCATTCCAGTGACTCGCGCAAACACCTTGAAGTGAACGGCGGCTTCATCAACCTTTCAGACGTCGAGGGCAAGGCAACGGTCATAGCCTGGCCGGTCAACCGTTGGCATGTTCTGGATAATTACCCGGGCGTCTTTGCAGGGGTTCCTGCCCCTGCTTCTGCAGGACGGTGAACCATGGCAGCCCCCGCCCGCACAAAGATCGAAGCTGCGGCGCCCACCCTGGACGTCGAGCGAGGCTTCCTGACGCCTGGAATCACCCTTCTGGCGGGCGTGGACGAAGTCGGCCGCGGTGCCCTGGCGGGTCCCGTGAGTGTTGGCATCGCTGTGATCGACTTGAACCACCTGCGCCTGTTGGCCGACGTCCGCGACAGCAAGCTGCTCAAACCGGATGACCGTGAAAGGTTGGAGCCGCTGGTCAGGGAATGGGCCGTGGCCTCCGCTGTAGGACACGCGAGTGCAGGCGAGATCGACAGGATCGGGATCATGGCGGCGCTGCGACTTGCCGGTAACCGGGCCTGGCACGAGATTGTCAGTGGTGGCGTGGTGCCGGACATCGTTTTGCTTGACGGAAACCACAACTGGCTGTCCCCGGAGGCACAGCCTTCACTCTTTGACGACGCTCCATCTGGCCCTGGCTGCCTAGCTCCCGTCCACACCCTGATTAAGGCTGATATGTCATGCCTGAGCGTCGCCGCGGCGAGTGTACTGGCCAAGGTCGCCAGGGACCGACGGATGGTCGAACTGCATGCCGAATATCCCACCTATGGCTGGAACGAGAACAAAGGTTACGCCACTCCCGCCCACCGGGAGGCCTTGCGTGCAGCCGGCGCCACGCCGCAACACAGGACCAGCTGGAACATTCTGTGACCCTGTGGGCGTCCCCCTAGGGGAGGGGCGTCCGTCCGAGGCGCGGTCTTCGTCATGGATGGTGCAAGATGGAGCTATGAGCGCCGAGGATCTTGAGAACTATGAAACTGACATGGAACTGCAGCTCTATCGCGAATACCGCGACGTGGTAAGCCTGTTCAGCTATGTCGTAGAGACCGAGCGCCGCTTTTACCTGGCCAACCACGTCGATCTCCAAGCACGCAGTGCCGACGGCGAGGTCTATTTTGACCTGACCTTGCAGGACGCCTGGGTCTGGGATGTCTACCGCTCGGCCCGGTTCGTAAAGAACGTCCGTGTCATCACGTTCAAAGACGTGAACGTGGAGGAGTTGCCGCGCAACGAGGAACTGGCTCTCCCGAAGGACGCTGGTTTGGGAGATCTGGGCGACTTGGGCAACTGATGCCCTAGCGGTTCTCCTCGGCGCGAGCCTTCCGCGCTGGCCCTGAGCGGCGCCTGGCGTGGAGCGTGCCGCCTGGGTTAAGACGCTCCGGCCTGCCGTGCCCGAGTTTCCCACATAGACGGCGTTGTGCACATACAGCTTTTTGCGGCTGGGCGTCGCTTCCTTTCCACCTGCAGTCTGGATGCGGAGGTGGAGATGAAAGCAAAGGACGTGCTCGGACGGCGCGGAGAAGATGTTGCGGCCGAGTATCTGGAAACCCAGGGCATGCAGGTAGTGGACCGAAACTGGCGATGTGCCGAGGGCGAAATAGACATTGTGGCGCTCGACCGCGACATCTTGGTGGTCACGGAAGTCAAGACTCGGCGCAACCTCAACTTTGGACATCCCTTTGAGGCCGTGGACGCCGCAAAACTGATTCGGCTGCACCGCCTCATGGCGACATGGTGCCGGGACCATGATTTTGCACCGCGCGTCCGTCGCGTGGACGTTGTGGCGGTAGTGGACGACGGCGATGCGGAACCGTGCGTGGAACACCTACGGGGTGTGGGCTGATGGGTATTGGACGCAGCCACTCGGTGGCCCTGCTGGGGCTCAACGGCCACATAGTCGAAGTCGAAGCTGATATCGGGCAAACCCTCCCAAACTTCGTGATCCTGGGTCTGCCGGACGCGGCGCTGAACGAGGCCAAGGAGCGCATTCGCTCGGCGGCGCAGAACTCAGGAATTCCGCTGAGCCGTCGAAAGATCACCGCGAACCTCATCCCCGCGTCACTGCCCAAGCGCGGATCCGGTTTTGACGTGGCGATTACCATGGCGGTCCTGGCGGCGGCCGGCGATGTCAGGCCCACCGGTGACACAGTTTTCATTGCCGAGCTTGGGTTGGATGGCAGGCTCCGCCCCGTGCGGGGAATACTGCCCGCCGTTATGGCGGCTGTCAGGGCTGGATATCCCGAAATTGTGGTGGCGGAGTCCAATGCCGCGGAAGCAAAGCTGGTGCCGGGAGCATCGGTGCGGGGCTACAAGACCCTTGCACGGCTCGCATTCGATTTTGGAGCCGATCCCCAGGAACTGGCCCTGGACTACGACCCGCAGGAAACCAGTCCAGGGGACGCCGCCAATGCAAGTGAGCCACCGGCTCCTGACCTGTACGACGTGGCGGGCCAGGAGGAGGCACGTCGGGCCCTGGAAGTTGCAGCCGCCGGGGGCCACCATATCCTTCTGACCGGACCGCCGGGTGTATGCACTTAAACGTGCATGTGGTGTAAAACGTCGATAGGCTCATCCCGACCCTCGACTCCGAGTGGAACTCATGGAGATACGCGGCGAGTTATACGATGTTCACTTGGGGGTGATATGAGATGGCGATCGACGTCCTCTTGGATGGCGAGGCCGTCCCGATTGACGAGGCCGTGTTCAGGGTGCTGCTCGACAATTCTGTGGCGGGAACCTACAAAGGCTATGAGAATGCGCTGGATTCGCGCCGAATCAAGTTTTCTGAGCTCGTGTGGCTCGCGGACAAAGGCGACATCCCATACTCCCTGTTCTTCGCTCCGTTTGCGCTCGTGCAGCACCAGGTGAAGAAGAAGACCGAGAAGTTGCTCGCGGGACTGAGTAGAGACACATTCTCGATAGGGTCACGCTCCAAGGTGGAGTTGCGGGACATCGAACTGATCGTCAAGGACCTGATCAGAAAGCAGCAGCTCGTTCGGAAGCACGATAAGTCGCTCCAGCGGAACAAAATTGTAGGCGTGCTCCGTGACGACGGGTCATCGATCGAAGCGGACGCAGCACGGCTTATGGCGGCCATAGGTCTTTCTCACGAGGCAGTCCGTACTTGCAAAAACAAGGAGAAGGCACTCGATCTCATGATCGACCGTCTCGAAGCCAACCAAGTCTTGGTATCGCGAAGTGTCCAGCACTACATGCCGCAGCGCCTGACGCACGTCAAGTTCAGCGGTATGGCGATCCGAGACAACAAGGTCCCGTTTATTTTTCTGGCGGGAGGAGATCATGGGGACGACCAGGAGCCTGCCGGTCGGACGATCTTTACCCTTGCACTGCTGACGGTGCTGGTAGCCCGAAGGAAATTTGCTCCAATGACGTGGGACGGTGGCAGCGCCCACACGGATCCCGGGCGGGAGTACGATATCGCGGGTGCAATGCTGATGCCTCGCGAGCGGTTTAAGGCGATTGGACCTACGTCGCTCGACGACATGAGGATGGCATCGAACGAATTCAAGGTCACTACGAGCGCCGTAGCGGTGCGCGCGATGAGGCTGGGAATGATCAATGCCGAGACCACGGGCAACTACCTTGCACAGTTGCGGGAGGAGTTTCAGAGCCTCCCCAAGGGCGGTCCTCGAAGTCAGATTCTCCCTGAGAACGCAGTTCGCAAGTACAACGGGAGAGAACTCAGTCGGCGGATGCTGCACGCGCTCGATAGCCAGAGCATCTCACCAGGAGAATTCTGCCGTGCAGTTTGTTTGAACCACCTCAAGCCATCTCAGATCGGCGACCTCAGGCGGGCTCTAGGATGAGCGATTTCGGACGGCGGTACGTCGTCGACACGAACGCTCTCAGTCAGCTTGGGAGGCAGCGACGATCGAGCGAGTATTTTCTGGAGAGTGCCGTCATACCAGAGGCTGTACTGCGCGAGGCCAATGGTTTTCCAGACATCCAATCTCTGCGCGACAACGTCCATCCGACGACGCCAAGGGTGCTTCAACTGCTGGTCGAAGTCATGGCCACAGTGCCGGACACTGACACGCGGTTGGTCAACCTCTATGCCAACCTGGGCAACGCCGACCCGCTGGTAATCGCATGCGCCCTGGAGGGCCAAGAGCACGACAGACAGTACCTCATAGCCCCGGATTGGTTCGTCGTCTCTGGTGACGAGGCCGTCCGCGACAAGGCGGAGGAGTTCGGACTGAACGTGCTCAGCAACTCTCAATTCGCAGCGCTCATCGACGGGGCTGGGCCCGAACAGGAAGGGCCTCGCGGCGCTGGGTGACGGACTGCTCTCTTAGCGACTTCAGGGGCAACTTCGGCCAAGAATTCGCCCATCGTTCCCCGCAGTGACGGAAAAAGAAGGCCCACCGATGGGGGACCGGCAGGCCTTCAGTCGCCACGGTACAGCAGCGCGCATGGAACATCGACTGGACTAAGAGGTCAAACGAACGAGTTCCAAGTTGTCGTTCTTCTCTTGTCGGGGGACATGGACCGGGGGGTCGTTTCCGGCGTTGGAAACGCCGCCCGCTGCACGGGAATAACGCGTCTGTTCGGCTGCTGCTATCCGCTTGGCCATGGGGCTGGGCGCTCGGTCGCAGTGTCCCGGACGCGTTGAGGAGACATTGATACTCTGGGCAGAGGGGAAAGGGGGAACAGAAATGGGTCTTAGAACTCTTTTTCAACGAAAAGCCGCAACCGCGGCACCCATAAGTCCAGTCGTGGCCGCAGAACCTGGCCCGAGCGCGCCCATGTCACCCGAGCTCCAAGCGGAACTGCGGGAAGCGTGGGCAGAGCTAACTGAGGCCGCCAAAGCATCGAAAGTTAAAAACTTCCACGCCTGTACACGCACGGCCCGGCACTGGACCGAGGACCCGGCGGCAGTAAGGGCCATAGCGGCCACACTCCGTGAATTCCCGAATACAGATGCCTAGTGACCTACGGGCCGTTCGCCCGAGGTCATCACAGCTCGCCGGAAGGCCGGCGGTACGAGATTTCCACTAAGATCCTGGGGCAAGTTTGCAAGGTCTGGACGCCGCCGTGGGCGAGGATTGATCCGTGCAAAGCACATCCGCGGTTTAACCGCCGTGATCTACAAGCAGATTGGGTCCGTGTCGATGCTCCACCCTGTGTCCTCATGAAGAAGATGAGGCTCCGGTACGCCGGAGTGTGTCGGCTGTGCGGTGCATCTCTTCCGGCCGGGACGGAAGCGATCTACGAGAGCGAGACGAAGAGCGTCCGATGCTTGGAGTGTGCCACCGAGACTCTGGAAACAAACCTCCACCTGGAACGAGCTGGTGATAACCCGTTGTCCACTGAGTCCGGAATCGCTGGCTCGTCAGCCCGACGCGAGTATGAGCGTCGCAAAGCGAAAGACGAGGAAAAGCTCCGCGAGAAGTGGGGTCCATTCGGCGGCATCGCAGTCGCCGTCTCTGACGAACGCCAAAGCACCAAGGCCTGGGATCGAGGCGCGATTGGCGAGGAACGCCTCGGCGCTCGGCTGGATGCCCTGGCCGCCGATGGCCTGGCCGTCCTTCACGACCGACGCATCCCCGGATCGAAGGCCAACATCGACCACATTGCCATCACTTCCAGTGGAATCTGGGTCATCGACGCTAAACGGTACAAGGGACGGCCTGAACTGCAGATCGAGGGTGGCATCCTTCGCCCACGCGTGGAGAAGCTCCTCGTCGGCCGACGTGATTGCACGAAGCTCGTCGATGGGGTGCTCAAACAGGTCGACGTCGTGCGGAACCACGTCGGGGATGTTCCGGTCACCGGGGCGCTGTGCTTTGTTGAAGCCGACTGGCCCTTGATCGGAGGCGCATTCTCGATCCATGGCGTTCATGTACTCTGGCCGAAACGGCTGGCCAAAGTGCTTGTAGAAGAGCCAGCCGGCGACGTTGATGTGGCGGCTATGAGTGAGTCGGTAGCCTCGCGATTCAAGCCTGCTTGAGATCGGGTGCCAACGTTCCGGTCCGCTCGAAACCACACTGAGGGATAGCTTGCGGGAACGAAGTCAGGTATCGATCAGTAGTGAATTTGCAGTCCGGCCGCCTGCCGAGGCTCCCATAATGAAGCATCGGCCCCCTCGACGTCGCGACAGTTCGGGAAGCCCGGGCCAGCCGCCGTTTCGAAGCGTTTCGCGAGGTCCGTCAGATTCTGGACCGCGGGCAGGATGCCCGCTAGGTCGGGTACATGTGCAGCCATTTATCCATGCCCTCCAGGAAGCCATCTGACTTCGGATACGGCAGAGCCAAGCCGCTAGTTGCGCTTTTCGGCCGGCCGGTACCTGTCACCAAAGGCGACCAAGGAGCTCTGGAGCAGCGTCATGCAGCCCAGTATGTCCACTGGCCGGGAACGGGTTTCTGCCGGCAGTGGGCTGACCATCCAGGCGGCGAACACGTTATGAGGAATCTTCAGGCTCATCGCCTGGTCAAAGAGGCGCAGCACAGGTTCGTGGAAGAGCCCATCTTTGAGCTGGAAGCCCGGGCAGAAGGTTCCCTCGCCGATGAATACCCGAACTGCCCGGCGCATGGCCTCCGGGTCGCCGAGGGATTGGAAATGCGTCTCCAAGTCTGCCGCTGTCGGCAGGGAGAATTCTTCGCGGATGCTGTTCCAGATATGCTCCGGGACAGCCGGCCAAAACCGCTCAGCCTTCGCATTCGACGCAGTAGGCATGGCCGTCCTTCTCGCGGGCCTTCTGCGAACGGTGACGGACCAGGAAGCAGGACCAGCAGGTGAACTCGTCGTCAGCCTGCGGAATGACCTGGACGACCAGCTCTTCGGCAATGAACTCCCCGCCAGGGGTCAGGCCGTCCAGGGCGTCAGCCTCGTCGAGCTCCTGAACCACGGATTTCGCATCCGGGGCTTTGGCGGACTTCAGGGCCTCCAGGGAGTTTTCCTGGGATTCCTTGACGTCGGTGCGCAGTTCATCGTAATCGGTTGCCACGGAGGTGCATCTCTTCTCTGTTGATGGGGATTACCGATCCTGCAACGTACAGGACATGGGAAGAATTCCATAAAAGAGCGGCTGCATGGGCGCGCAATCAGAACCTCAGGGAACCTGGCATTGCCGACGGTCAGTGGGGCACCTGGTATTTCAATATCAGGAAGTGACACCTAGTCTGGGACAGAGCCGATGGCCGCGACATTTGCGGAACCAACCACCGGACTCGTGCTTCTTATAACTCTGGTCTTTGGGGGAACCTTGAGTGATCCGGAATACCCGCAGCAGCAACAGCCGCGCGTCTTCGATACTTCGTTCAATTACATGACCGACACCCCTCCAGGGACTGACCCGGACAGTGGCAGTCCGAATCTCCGGGCGGACCACGAGCTGCTGTGGACCAAGGAGCTGCGACCCGGCGTCGTCTTCGAACCGACCGCGCCGCCGAAGCGTGGGGACGGCTACCTCATCTTCACGGACCCCTCCGAGGCGAGGCATTGGTACGGCAGTGACGCCATCACGAACTCCTACACCGGCCGGGCACGTACGAGGTCTCTGGCGAACGCCATCGCCTCGCTGAACGAGGACGAGCGGTCCCGCTACCTGAATCCTCCGTACACCATCGGCAGCGCGATGATCTGGCCCGTCAGGAAGAAAGACCGGCCCACGATGAACCAGGCCCGGGGGTTCAGGTCGCTCATCGCCGACCGGATGGATCTGACCCTGGAGTGCATCCGGCGTCATTACGCAGGAGAACCGGAGAGCCCTCTGGCCGATGTCATCAACGCGTACGCGGACTTCTTTGCGCTCTTCGACGGGTTCAAGGAGTTTGTGGAGTTCTTCCACTTTCAAGACCTCGTGACACCCGACTACGAAGAGGTTCGGTTCTACCTGCCCTTCGACAACTTCAAGCGTTCCGGGATGCCGGCCACAAAAGACGAGTACGTAACGTACCGGGAGGCCACGCTGGAGTTCATCTCGGCACGGAACCGTCGGATGGCCGCCTGGGTCATGGAGAACCACCCCGGGATTGAGGTTCGCCATACAGACTGACTGCCCAGCGACGTCGCAGGGTCAGTCAGGGTCATCGTTCGCGCATTGAAGCCATAGGGGGATTCATGGAACTACCGGCCATCCTGAAAGAAGAGAACGTCGAAGCCGCAGCCGAACTGCTCCGGCGCTACTACCTTGAACCGTCCAGAAAGACGGGGCTGCTCAGTACCGGCAGTTACTTTGATGAATGGGCGAACCGCGGCGACAACCCGCAGGTGAGGGACAGGATCACCGACAGCGACGCTGTCGCCGTGTCCATGCTCAGCGTCAAAGTGCCGGCCCAGGCCATCATCGGACTGCAGGAGGAGCTGTTGGCGGGAAAAATACAGGGTCTCCTGGCTGATATACCCACGGACGTGAAGATGAGCGACCTCACGGTCGCGGAAGCAGAAGCCACTCTCGGGGAGGTCAGCCCCTCATGGCTGCTCTGGCAGGAGCTGAGACGCACACCCAAAACGCGCTGGGATGTCGGGGCCACCACAGCCAGCAAGATCATGGCGAGGAAGCGACCGCATCTCATCCCCATCTGGGACAAAGTAATTGGGGCAGTCGTGGGCAAAGACACCTCTGAAGGCCAATGGCTGAATTGGCACAACCTCTTCGTGGAAGACCCCGACCTTGCTGGCCGGTTGGCCCGTATCCACAAGCTTTCTACGGTCCAGACATCCATCTCTGAACTGCGCATCATGGACGCCATCCTGTGGCGCTACGGCAAGGATCACGGCATCAAGGGCGGGCGAGCCGGCAAACTCGGAATCGCCGGCTGAAGCACAGCGAAGCCACGACAAACGTGGTCGAATCCCGCAACCGCCCGCGCCAGCTTCACAGCCGGCCGATGTCGCTCGATGAAGGAATAGCTACGAGTTCGAAGCTTCGTTTGAGTACGGAAACGAGCCCCCGACGCGACCGGACAATGCAGTCAGCTCTGCCTCGGTCTCCCTGAACCGGATCACTTGAGGGCCTAATGTGTTGACCCCCTCCGGTCCCTTCACCACGAGGGTTCGCGCTATGGTCCTGCCCAGTTGATCCAGTTCCTGGTTGAGTCGCCGCAACTCTGCCTGGTCAAATTTGGAGCGCTTCATCGCTTCAGGGTCCCTGTCGCATTGCGTGCAGCGTCCCCTCGGGCCCACATCAGCCATCATGGTTACGTAGATTCCTCTTTGGCCCGCCCGCCACTGACCATCCATGATCGAGCACCACTGAGTGTGGAACAGTTTCCCGGTTCGCGTGACGTACACCTGTCCGGCACCGGCCACAGGTGACCCGTCGTCACGGTGGCTTTGCGGCTCAACGCGAACGAGCGGACGTTCCTTCGCCCGGTGCTCGGCGTTCGCTTCTTCTTTGAGTCGCAGCCTCTCTGCCCGTTTCTCCGCCCGCTCCAATTTGGAGCGCTTCTTCGCTTCAGGGTCCTGGTCGCATTGCGGGCAACGTCCCCGCAGGCCCACATCCGCAATCATGGTCACGTAGATGCCTCCATTGACGGCCCGCCAGTGACCATCCATGATCGAGCACCATTGAGTGTGGAAAAGCTTGCCCGACCGGGTCACATACGCCTGACCTTCACCTGCGATGGGCGACCCGTCCTCGCGGTGGCTTTGCGGCTCAACACGGACGAGGGGACGTTTCTTTTGCGCCCCGTGGTCGGCTTTCGCTTCTTCGTGTGTGGTGCTCACAACCCGTTCCTTCTCCCAAGACCTCTGCCATATCCTTCCATGATGTGGAGGTCCGCCTCCACCATGCCATCGGAGGTTTGACGGGCAAGCCCGCCGAGTCCAGTACCTGCGGACAGCACGAACCGGTGAACGCACTCGACGACACACAATTTCTCGCTGATACCGTGGAAAGAGGGCAAATGGCCTCCTTTTGAACATGTGTGAGTCGGGGGAAGCATGACGGAGTGGAAGCCGGGTTGGTGGGCACGCGCGTTCAGAGGTGCCGGGTCATGGGTGCTGTCGATCCGTGAGGGCCGCCTGCGCGTCTGCGGAATCCCCCGGGAGGTGGGCGTTGATGTCATCGACGTCCTTGGACTCGCAGTCGATGAAGGCTCAGGGCAGCTCATCGTCACTCTCGCCCACGGGACGGAGACGGTGCTCAACGGGCTGTCTCGTCGCGCGGTGCGTGAGGTCGCCGCTGCGTACCACTCCGAGCTCGATGAGCAACGGCATCTCGCCGCCCTGCTCTCAAAGGCTGAGGAGCAGGGCGAGGCGGCCAGCCTGTGGTGGTCCCGGGTCCGGGATGTGATGGACCGACTACGGTGGGCGGACCAGGACACGATCGCCGCGCTCCAGGGCTCCCGTCCGGACGTCGCTGTGTGGCTGGCTGTAGACAGCGATCCGAGGCTCTCCGGGCTTCCCAAGGGTAAACGTGAGGACCAGCGTGCCGCAGTCGACGCCTGCCGCACCACTGACTTGCCAAAGTGGGCTGCCCAGAGGAACGAGGCGTTCCTGGAGTGGGAGAAAAACGAGTTGGCGGACTTCTTCCGCAACGTCGAGAAGTCCCCACTGACAGACGAGCAGACGAGGGCGACGGTCTGCTTCGACAACCGGGTGCGTGTTATCGCGGCCGCGGGCTCCGGGAAGACGTCGACGATGGTAGCCCGCGCCGGGTATGCGATCCGGCGCGACATCGCCCAGCCGACGGAGATCCTCGCCCTCGCATTCAACAAGAAGGCAGCCGGTGAGCTCTCGGAGCGGCTTGTCACCCGCCTCGGCGATGAGGGTGCGTCGGTAGCGTCGAGCACCTTTCACGCCTTCGGACTGCGAGTCGTCGGTGAAGCGACCGGCCGAAAACCTTCGGTTCCCGATGACATCACCAATGGCAACGGGATCGGGCGGCTCGCGGCGATCGTTGATGGGCTCCGTGACCGGGACCCGGCCTTCCGGCGTGACTGGGACCTTTTCCGGCTCGTGTTCGGCAGGCAGCTGCCGGACCTCGGGGATGAAGAGGAGCCTGAGAGGTGGGACAGGAACACCGGTATTAACGGCTTCGGCACTCTCGCTGGTGAGGTCGTCAAGAGCCAGGAAGAGGTGATGATTGCCAACTGGCTCTTCCTCAACGGCGTCCGATATGAATACGAGCGACCCTACGCGCACGACGTTGCGGACGCGCACCACCGGCAGTACCAGCCGGACTTCTACTATCCGGACATCGACGTCTGGCATGAGCACTGGGCGCTCGGTTCAGACGGCAACCCGCCGCCACATTTTGACGGGTATGCCGAGAGCATGGCGTGGCGGCGGCAGACCCACACTCGATACAGCACAAGGCTTATCGAGACGACCTCGGCAACCATCCGGGACGGGTCCGGGTTCGAGCACCTGGAGCAGGAGCTCCGCCGGCACGGAATCCAACTCGAGGAAGATCCCTACAGGGAGGCACCCGGCGAGCCGCCTATCAGCGACCAGGCGATGGTGGCGCTGATGCGGTCCTTCATGGCACACGCGAAGGGCAACCGCCTCACCCCTGACGTGCTGACGCAGCGGGCCGGCCGAACCTTGCGGGCCAGGCTCTTCACACGTCTGTACGGCGTCATCCTCGCCGAATGGGACCGTCAGCTCCGAGCCGCGGGCCAGATCGATTTCGAGGACATGCTGAATCTCGCAACCGATCACGTCGAGTCGGGCCGGTGGACGAGTCCGTACCGGCTCGTCATGGTCGACGAGATGCAGGACACCAGCTCTGCCCGTGCGGCGCTGGTGAGGGCGCTGATGAAGACTCCTGGAAACTACCTTTACGCGGTCGGCGACGACTGGCAGTCGATCAACAGGTTCGCGGGCTCAGACCTCAGTGTGATGACCCGCTTCGATAATTGGTTCGGGACAGCGTCCACCATCTGGCTGGACCGCACCTTCCGGTCCCCGCAGTCCCTGTGCGATGTCGCAGGTGGGTTCGTGATGAAAAACCCCAATCAAATCTCCAAGAACGTCCGATCGTCAGCGCCGGAAGCTGGCGAGACCGTATGCGCGGTCAGTGTACGGGAGCGCAGCCACTACGGATCGGCCGTCCGGCAGCACCTGACAACCCTTGACTCAGAGCTCACTGAGCCAGCCACTGTGCTGCTGCTCGGCCGGTACTCCCGGTCCAAGGACGATGTCACCTCGGCGCTGGAAGCGAGATACGCCAACCTGACCATCGAGTTCAACACCGTGCACGCCTCGAAAGGAAAGGAGGCAGACTACGTCGTTGTGCTCGGCCTTGAGAGGAACGGATTCCCCAGCATTGTCGAGGATGATGCTCTCCTGCAACTGGCCATGTCCGCCCCTGACTCCTACCCACACGCAGAAGAACGACGCCTGTTCTATGTCGCACTGACCCGTGCCAAGCGCTCAGCGCTCCTGGTCACGCGCGCCGGTAGGGAATCAGCGTTCCTCCTCGAGCTGGTCGGAGATCGTGTCGTCAAGATCCGATCCGCGACAGGCGACGACATCACCCCAGTGGTCTGCCCGAAATGCAAGAAACACACGATGAGGGAACGCAAAGGGCCCTACGGCCGGTTCTTCGGCTGCGCCGGGTACCCGACCTGCAAAGGAACGATGAAACTCGCTGATAGTTAGGGACTAGGATGCCTGCCATGTTCCGAGGCACAGGTTCTACGCTTCGCGATATTTTGGCCGACTGACGAGTCCACCCCACGTGGTCGGCCAAGCCGAGCCTTGCGGAATGCAGCACTTGCAGAGGCCATCATCACACCGATACGCAGACCACGCGGGTCACCACCCTTAAAAATGTATGCTTTACGGGTGCGAGCCGTTGCCTATATCCGCAGGTCCAAAGACCCCACCGAGGGCAACGCGTCGCTCGTCGACCAGCGTGCCTGGATCATGGCGGAGAGCCGGAAGCTCCACCACACGGTCGCCAAGCACGACATCTTCGAAGAAGTCGTCAGTGCCTACCGTGACCGGCACCGCCCCGAGCGCGACCGCCTCGAAGGGGTCCTCGCCGAAGGCGACGTCAAGGCGCTCTACGTCCGGGACCTTGACCGACTGGCACGGCGGTTGATGGACACCGCCCGCATCGTCGACACCTGCAACCGCCACAACGTCACGATCTACACCCATGACCGCGTGTTCGCCCCTCGATCGCCCGACACCATCCTGCTGATCTCCGTCCTCGGCGGCCTGGCGGAGACCGAGGCGGCGACCACGAGCAAGCGGCTGAAGCGCACCGCCGAGAACATCCGCCAGAAGGGCGGCTGGAACGGCCCTGCCCCGTACGGCTGGATGCGGCCCGAGCAGCGCAACGCCGACGGCGTGAAGACGCTGAAGCTGCACCCGGAGGAGAGCAAGACCGTCCGCCGCATCGTCGAATGGCGGCTTGACGGACTCTCCGTCGCCGAGATCGTCCGGGAGCTCAACCAGCAGGGCCTGACCAACCGCGAGGGCCGGCCATTCCAATACCGCGCCGTCGCCTCGCTACTGCGCCATCCGCTCCTGGCCGGATACAACTCCCTCACGGCGAAGGCCGATGGACGCAGCGGCGGCCCAGGTCCAGACTTCCGCGACACGCGCAAGATCGTCATCGACAAGGATGGGCGTCCGGTCAAGAGTCATGAGGCGGTCTGCACGGAGGCCGAGTGGGAAACCCTGCGCCTGCTGATGAAGCCCCAACCGCTCAAGCGGACCCGGGCCCGCGCCGGAGGCCTTCCCCTGGTCGGCCTCGTCTACTGCGCCGGCTGCGGCACCAAGATGACCAGCAACAGGTCAATGGGTGAGTCGGGATCGTACGTGTGCAACGGACGGATGCGCGGCGCTGACTGCCCCGGCGTTGCAATCAACAGGGAAGCCCTGGAGCGCTTCATCCGCGACGTCGTCGCCGGATCGCTCGACAGCCCCGAGGTGATGGAGCTGCAGGCCGAGAGGCTGAACCAGGCCGCGGAAGGGAGCGCGAGCTCGGAGTTGTCCGAGCTCCACGAACAGGCTGATGCCCTGGGGGACTCCATCCTGATCCTGCGGGCCCAGATCAACACCGCGCCGGCCAGCGCGATGTCGGCACTGCTGAACCGCATCGGTGAGGAGGAGGCCCTCAAGGGTCAGATCGAGATGCGGATCTCGGAGAAGGCCGAGGGGCGACCGAGGGCGATCCCCGACATCAGCGGGGCCGAGTTCCTCGAGCTCTCCGAGACGGAACAGAAGTCCATCATCAGGGCCTTCCTCCGCAAGGTCGTGGTCTACGCCGACGACGGAAAGCGCGGGTCGGTCAAGGGGATGTTCGGCTCTCAGGGCACGAACCTGAGCCGGATCGGCTTCTGGTATCTCGGTGAAGCGGACGACCAGGAGCCCCGCCGCGGGGGCGGGTACTCTCTCATGCCCTCGAACGGCAGCTACCAGTGCCCCAAGTGCGAAGAACCTCGGACGTTCCGCTACCGGAACAACCTTCGCCACCACATGAACTACGCGCACCCGCAGCCAGTGCCGTGTCCTGAGTGCGGTGAGGAATTCCCTTTGCCCGGGCTGCCCAGCCACCGCCGCAACAAGCACGGGGTCAAGGGCTCACGCCAGTCCTGGAGCTGACTCTCGGGGACTAGGCAGCCCGACGGCGAGCCAAGCGCGCGGGCCTGGCAGCCTCAGCTGCCTCCGCCCGCCGGATGGCCACCGAGGCCGCCACGGCAGCTCCGGCCTGTATGGCCTCCACCGGGATCGGGCGGACGGCGATCGCGGCCGCAGCTGCCGCCGAGATCTGCACTGGCCTGCGCGGGGAGGCAGAGGCAGACGAAGCCACACCGCGTTCAGCGATGGTGACCTGTCCTGCCATGACTGCCTGCCTCAGATAGCTGTGCTTGAATGCCTATCGGCACTCTATCAACTAATGAGTCAGAGGATCAATCGAATGGAATCTGATAACGAGTCGAATTGTCACGCTCGGGGATGAGTCGACGAGATGAAGCGGGCTCAGGCCGCGGCAGCCCCGGCGTCGCTGATCCCGGCCAGCAGCCACTGCTCGGACAAAGGGTCGCGGCGCAGCTCGAAGGTTCGCAGCGCCGAAGTGGACGTCAGCCGGACCTGGACCTGCCAGTGTTCGACGCTGATCAGGTCGCCGCAGCCCACCGGTGCCCGCTTGGCGGTGTTCCACCAGTCGGTGCGAGTGAACCAGTGCACAGGTTCCGCGGCCACGGCCCAGATCCTGCCGTCATGCCTTACGGCCAGGGGAACCCCCTTCGCGGTGAAGCGGACCTCCACCGGAGCATCCAGAGGTTTGCTATTTGATGCTGTTGCTGCCACGGGTCCGCTCTCCAAGATTCCTGTTCATCATTTCTTCCCGGCGGGTAACCGCCGAACTCCACACCCAGGTCCGATACGTCACCGGCCCGTCCTTCCACGTCACTTCGACCGCTTTCGCTGTCCAGGCGAAGACCTCGCCGTCCACCAGTTCCGCGCAGTTCGGGAACCGGATCCATGCCTTGACAGGGATTCCGGGATACCCGTTCTTGGCCGGGAAGTGTTCGAAGTCGAGCTCTTCCGCGGTCAGCCCGATCGGGCCGGCCCGCCGCGCATACTGCGCTTGCAGCGCAGCGGCGAACTCTTCGGAGGACATAACACAACCTTAGAACATATATTCGAATAGACGACCCATAAAGATGGCGACTACGGCCGGCCGCCTCTCTCCCGGGAATCACCTTTGGTCCTGTTCTTCGATCCCCTGGGCACCAAGCTATGAAAGGGCACCGCCAACGCCCGCAATGGACTGATCCCGGTCCGCTGCCGGCTCGGCACAAAACGGCGCAGTGTGCCCGACAATGGGGACATGCCAGCTGCTTCTGCCCCCTGCACCGTCCACCACCTCTACTCCACACCCGGTCACCTCCTCCCTGCGTGCGGTGTAACCCCCGGCCCCGACGGGTCCGAGTGGCACACCGGACACGACGCAGCGGTCCTGCAGGCGTTCTCCGCGCAGGGATCCGCGTGCTGCTCCCTGTGTCTGGAGTTGTCCCTGTCATCTCCTGACTGACATGTGCAAGGTGGTACAGGTGGTACGTGGTCTGCCATACTGGTAGAGAAAACAGGTATACGAGTGGAAATTCTGCTCAGCCCCGGCTGAGCAGATCGTCCGTCCAGGCGGGCGTGGATAGTCCAGCTTCGGCTCCCGGGCGTGGCCTGGGAACGGGGGCTCGGGGAAACAGTTCTGAACTGTGGAGCCGAGACGCTGGACCTTCCGAACACTCATTGCCTGGACACAGAGCCAGGACGACAGGACCGACCAGAAGGACAAGACGACCATGGACATCACCAGGACCGCACACGTGACGCGGACGAAGCTGGCCGCGACCGCTGCGGCCCTGGCATGCGCCGCGCTCGTGCTCAGCGGCTGCAGCAGCTCCGGCGGGGACGGGCGGTACTTCGCCACCTCGGAAGGACAGAACGGCGACATCGTGGTCGTGGACGGTGATCAGATCACCTACTTCGACACCGCGAGCCGCCAGGACCTCGCCTGCCACTCCATCAACTCCGTCCTCGACGACCCGAAGGCGGCCGCGGCGAAGGGTGAGCTCAAGGACGCCTACACCGTCCGCGGCACCGGCAAGATCAACGAGTCCAAGTCCTCCGTGGACTGGACCGAGGCTGGCCGCAGCACCACCGAGACCGGCTCGATCAGCTTCGGCAAGGACAAGTCGACCATGGAGTTCGTCTTCTCCAACGGCGTCAACGACGTCGTGCTCGTGCCCGTCGACAGCGAGCAGGGCAAGGCCGTCAAGACCAAGTACTGCGGCTGAGGAGGCTGACCCCTTGACTGCCCCGATCGACCTGCAGCACCGGAGCCCCGTGGACCACGCGTCCGCGGGGCTCTGCCTTTTCTCTCCCGGGATGCGTCCGCGCGCCAGACAGGATGCAGGAGGCCGGGCATGACGCTCATCGGACCGATCAGGTACTACAAGGAGCGGGTGGCGTACCCCAGCGACGAGCAGCTGCGCGCAGCAAGAGCCACCTGGGATTTCGACGACATCCGCCGGCCGACGGACGATGTCGACTGCACGCACATCCAGCTGATCGAAGTCTCCGGCCGCAACGCGGGGGAGCGGCGGCAGCTCGAGGAGGAGAAACTCACACGCTTCTTCGACTACATCGGCACCCGGGCCGGCTTCCGGGTGCTCACCCACCAGAAGAAGCCGGACTCGGCCACTTCGGCCTTCGTCTCGCATGAGATCGTCTACGTCATCGAGTCCCGGCCGACCAGGGGGTACGCCAAGCTCACCCTGCGCTCTGAGCGGCCGCGCAGCGGGACCGCCGGTGCCGTATCGGACATCTTCAGCGCCGAGGGAATCGACCGCATCTCGCGGATCTTCGACAAGGGCCCCCGGAGGGATTAGGCCGGTGCTCCAGTACGACTGCCGCCCGACGGGAAAAGAAGACCCCGTGGACATCACGTCCACGGGGTCTTCTTGTGTCTGACTGGCTGGCAGTCCCGTATATGCCCTACAGCCGTCCGCCCTTCAGGCGCAGAGCCCGGTACTCCTCGATCGTCTCCGGCGGTCGTCCGTACTTTGGCGCATGTGTCTCGACGAAATCGATCTCGGCCCAGGTGTCCCGATGCCGGACCCGCGACCTGGCCAGCACCGCAAGCGCGGTTACTGAAACGACCACGTTGGCCAGCCACCACAAGATGGCGATGAGGACCGCCGCCTGGACCAGCCCCCGTTCAGAGGAGCCCGTCTGTGCCGCCACGGCCGCTAGGGCCGTTGAACTACCCAAAGCCATGCACCCGAGCAGGAGCCCGGCCACCCAGCCCTCCGTCGGCACCCGCCGGCGCGCCAGATCAGCGGGGCTGTCGCGATCGCGGACCAGCCGCAGCGCCTCGCGCAGGAAGAACACAGCAGCCAACGCGGCCAGGCAGTTCACCGCCAGCTCGCGCGCTCCCTCGAGCCACCAGCGCCCCGAGTGCCACCAGCCCAGCGGAAACTCGTCGCGCGCCTTGCCTCGCAGATTCATCCGTTCCATCCTTTCCCCCGTGGCAAGCAAAGGGCGGCGCACCCCTTGTCGGAGTGCGCCGCCCTCATCACCAACGATCAGTTCTTCGGGTCCTCAGCCGGCTTCCTCCGCGACACGGGACCGTCCGTGCGCTTCGGAGCCGGATCCGCCGTCCGTCGCGGCTGGGCCGGAGCCTGCTGCGACGGCTTCGGAGCCGGGGTGGGAGCCGAAGCCTTCGGAGCCTGAGCCGCCGGTGCCGATCGACGTCCGCTGCGTGGAGTCGGCTGGACACCCTGGCTGCCCTGAGCGCCTCCGGTAACCCGGCCACCGACACGGGGCTGGGTAGGAGCAGAAGCAGGAGCCGGGGCCTGCGGACGCTGACCGGACTGGCCCTGCGCCTGCGCCGGAGCGCCGGTGCGGGGCTGGACCGGAGCCCGGTGGGCACTGCCCTGGCCGGTCGGAGCCTGGGCCGGAGCCTGCGGGCTGCGGCGCTGACTGCCGCTGGCCTGCGGGACACCCGGTCCCGCCTGCACAGCACGGGAGCCGGAACCAACCTTGGCCTGCGGCTGCTGGCCTTCGGCGGCCCGCGTCGCCCGGGTGTCCGGAATCCCCGGGACCGCTGCGACGACGGGGTTCACCTGCGCGGGCCCGCCGGTACCAGCGCTGAAGCGCGGGCCCTGGCCCGAGGAGGCCGGAGCCGCCTGCTGTCCGGTGCCGAACTGCGTCGGTGCCGACTGGCCGGCGTCCGCCTTGCGGCCACGGCTGGTGTGCGCACCGCTATCGGTGCCGCCCGTGAGCCCGTCCCGCTTCTGGCCCTGGCCCTGGCCCTGGCCATGGCCCGGCTGCCCGGTACCAGGAGCACCCTGCACGCCGCCGAGCCCGAAGCTCGTCTGGCCGCCGATGGCCTGGCCGCCCCGCGAGGAGGGACCCTGGCCGGTGCTGTAGCCGAGGTTTGACAGGCCGCCCTTGCCGCTCAGGGTCTGAGCAGTCTCCTTGTCGGAGCGGGAGCTCCCCGCCTTGCCGCCCGTGAGCTGCAGAGGACCGCCCTTGTCGCCGGGACCCTCGGGACCACCAGCGGACGGGCCGCGGCCGCCGCTGTCACCACCACCGCCGGGAACCGGACCGGGACCGGCGGGGCTGCCGCCGTCGGGGCCGGCTTCCGGACCGTCGTTCGGACCGGCGGCCAGGGCCAGTGCACCCTTCCCGGCAGCAAGCGACTTCTGCTCACCGTTCAGGCCGCCGGCGTTGGTCGACGAGCCCTTGCCGCCACCGGGGGTGCCGCCGGGCTTCGTGGCCCCGCTGCCGCCGAGCTTGCCGCCTACGCCGGAGGCGAGCTTGTTACCCATGGCCATGCCCGCTCCGGCCCCGGCTCCCGCAGCCAGCGCGGGAAGCATGCCGCTCTTGTCCGGCTTCGGTGCGGTGTTGGTCTCGAGGAACTTGTCCACGAGCTTGGTGAACACCTCGTCCATCGCCTGCAGCACGACCTTGCGCACCCGCAGGAGCGCCAAGGTGATGCCGATGATCAGCAGCGAGGAGATCAGGGTCAGGATGACTACGATGATCCCGCCGAGCATGCCTGAGCCCCACAGGCCGTCCTGGGACATCCAGGCCGACACCGGTCCGGAGATGATGTCCGGGATGGAGATCAGCAGCTCCGAGACGAACTGGTAGATGAACAGCGTCACCAGCACCTCGAGGATCAGTGCGACGGAGTAGACGATCACCTTGCTGATCGCGGCGATCGCGCCCAGCGTGGCGAACGGCACCGCGGCCACGAGGCTGAAGGTGCGCTTGACCGCGCCCACCAGCATGCCGATGGCGTACCAGAAGCCGAGCAAGACCATGCTGCCCAACACGACGCCGGCGTTCTGCCAGTACATGAACTTCGCCGGGCCCGTGCCGACCTGGCTGACCGCCATGTGGTCCTCGCGGGTCAGGCCGCTGGTGACGTTGTTCGAGCTATACATCGTCATCGAGTCGGGGCCGAAGCCGGTGTTCAGGTAGTTGTACGCCGACAGCGCCGACATGTTGCAGGAGACCGGGGCGTTGTCCGCCCAGACTGAGAATCCGCAGCCGTGCTTGGTGCCCTGGGTCGAGAAGCTCGTCGTGTTCCCGCCCGGGTTCGAGGAGGTCAGGCCCTTGCCGCCGGCCGCCAGCACCGGGTGGTTGGTCGGGATGTAGTCCGACTCGCCGTGCCCGCCGAAGTTGTCGCTGTCACCGTAGGACTTCTTGTCGATGAACCACTCCTTCTTCACGTCGCTGTTGACCGGCAGGTTGGTAATCGCGCTCTTGATGCCCGACTCGAAGTCCGACGCCGATGTAATCTGGCCCGAGATGTAGCTGTTGAGCATGCCGAAGGTCTCGCCCGCGGCGTTGAAGTCACCCGCCGGGCTGCCCTCCATGCCCACCAGGCTGTTCTTCCAGGCCGTCTCGGCATTGGTCGCACCGGGGCCCACGCTGATGTCGCGGAAGGTCGAACCGTGCGCCTGCTTGTTGATCGCCAGTGCCGTCGTGCGCACCGACATCATCGCGTTGTTGCTTGCCTGGCCGTTGTCCCAGGCGATAACGGCCTCATCGGGAACGCCGAGACGGTCGTTCATCATCCAGGCTTCGAAGTCCACGTACGTGGAGAGCACCACACGGGTCGGGCCGGCGTGCTGGCCCAGCAGCGAGTCATCGAACTTGTCCAGGACGCCGGTGTACATCGAACCCATCAGCGGAAGGCCCACGCCAATGAAGACGACGCGCACGACGAGCTTCTTGATCGCCGAGCCGCGGTCCATCTTCTTGAACAGCACCAGGCCAATAATCAGAAACCCGATGAAGAGCGGGACCAGCGCCTCCCAGGCGATGGACTGCAGCAGGCCGTACCAGCTTGCGATCCAGTGCTGCAGGCCCGCCAGGGCACCGCCGCCGGCCTGGCCACCGGTCATCCCGTCGGCGAGGTCCTGCTGGTGCGCGCTGTTCGTATTGCCGCCGGAGTCCGCGACGCCTGCGACCGCCTGGTAGAACCACATGAACGGGTTCAGCACCTTCAGCAGCTGGATGATGAGATAGAACAGCGTGCCCACGGCCAGCGCCATCGCGTAGAGCAGCCAGATCGCGCCGCCGCCGATGAGCGACAGGATCTGTCCACCGATGCCCGAGGACATCGTGTCCAGGCCGAGGTCGGCGTTGGCCGCGCCGAAGTGGGCGTAGTCCACCATGCCGGAGTAGACGTTCTTGCCGCTGCCGCTGACTGTCGCATTCAGCGTGTCGTACCCGATGGTCTGCGTGGAGCCCGTCGCCTCGGCGAAGAGCCAGCCGACTACATTGAAGAGGCTGAATTCGGAGTCGGCGTAGCCGAGCATGTCGCCGCCCGTCGCCGGGTCGGCGGTGATCGCCCGCCAGTCCTCGTTCATCCGATCCTCAGGCTTGTCCTTGCCTTCGGGGGAGTTCTCCTGACTGAAGTACGTCGAGGCATTCGACGCCAGCTGGTACAGCGAGTAATTGTCGCGGTCCTCGTCGTCGGCAGCGTGCGCCGACGGCGCGAACACCGTCATCAGCAGCGGCACAACCAGTGCCACGAGCAGCGACAGAGCCAGGACGCGCACCAGCCCGCCCCGGGCAGTCGCCGCGGCCCGAGCCCGCGCCGCGAGCGTGATGGTCCCGTTCATCTTTCCCTTCCTGTCTGTCGTGTCCGTGATGGCCGTCATGACTTGCCCAGCTTCCGCGGGGCGGTCCCGGCCTTCTTCATGGCCTTCCTGCGGTCGGCCCGCCCCACCTGGTCCTCAGAGCGGTCCTCCTCGGACTCGACGCTCTGGCGGGCGCTGGTGAGCTTCGCGCCGGGTGCCGGCTTGTCCTTCATCAGCTGGTCCATCCGGGCCGCCTCGTCGGCCTTGGCGGCCTCCAGGCGAACCTGCCTGCGCTGGGCCTCGCGGAAGGGGTTGATCCCCAGCGCGAGGTCGAGGTGGAAGACCACGTTCGACACGTCCCGGCGCAGGTAGGTAAGGTTCTCGCCCTTGGTCGTGATGAGCTGGGCGAGGTCCGGCGGGATCTGCTGGTGCAGCTGCTTCTGGTACTCCGCCACCGTGCGGTCGCGCATCGGCCCGAAGAGCGTGTAGTCCGCGGCGTCGAACTTGTTGAAGTCCGAGTCCGCGAGCATCTTGTCGACGTCGTTGTAGCTGTAGACCACGCGGCCGCCGCGCTCGTGCATGTGGTCGAACTGGTCGCGCAGGTACTTCTTGACGCGGTCGTCAATCTGCTCGGTGCCGTGGATCACCACGGTGTCCCCGAGCCCGAGCTTGCCGACGGCGAAGCCGACGATGTTGACCAGCTGGGCCATGGCCACGCCCTTGCCGCGGCGCATCAGCCGCGAGAAGTCGTAGACCACGCGCCGGGCATCCCGGACCCCGTCCACGGCCGATGCCGTGTGGTTGTTGAACAGGTCGCCGTTCGTGCTGAGCATCGTGTTCGCGATGCCGCGCAGCACGTTGTACGCGCGCAGCTGGTCGGGGTCGGTCTTGCTTGAGTTCAGCAGGGCCTTGTGCGCGGTGTCGAGGTACGAGACGAACATCTGCAGCCGCGGCACCTGCTGGTGCGGGATGTTGACCACGCGCAGGCGGTGCCGCTGGTCCTTGGCGTTATGCCGCCACATGCCCTGCTCGACGTAGAAGTCGGTCGCCGTGTCCTCCAGCGCGGAGCGGATGATCGAGCCGATTGCCCCGTCCGTGGTCTCGTAGAGCTGCTCAAACATCAGCTTGAGCTTCTCCATCTGCGCGGCGAAGACCGTCAGTTCGTCGTCCTCGTCGCCGAACAGCTCGAAGGGATTGACGTCACCGCGGTTCAGGTCCACGCGCGAGGTCAGCCGCTCGAAGTTCGGGCCCAGCTTGTCCAGGTCCGCCCCGTCCAGCACGAGGTGGACCACCGAGCCGTTGCCGAGCATGCAGGCCTGCGAGATCTTCGAGCACCACATGTTCGACACACGCTGGCGATCCAGGTACTCGCTCAGGGTCGCGTCTGCCACGACAACGTGGTGCTCGTACCGGTTCACGTCCATGAGTACGGCCGAGTTGTTGACGTCGCCGACCATGTAGCCGACGTACTCGCCGCCCCTGTCGTTCAGGCCGTTAGTCACCAGCGAGTACGAACCCGCGAGCTCGGTCGAGGTGAAGTGAAAGCCCTTGCCGCGCTTCTTCTCGTTGTTCTTGAACAGGCCCGAGAGTTCCTGGCGCTGCTCGCCGGCGTACGCCGCAGCCTTCAGCGTGCCGAAGCGGTCGATGTACAGGCGCGTGACGCGGTCGACCGAGTCGTCCAGCGTCTCCAGGTCCGGAGCCTTGAGAAACAGGCGGTTGTGCACCGACAGGTAGCTCGCGCCGTCCTGGATCTCGCCGATGGTGACCTCCAGGTCGGAGGAGATCTTGGCGGCCTTGCGCTTGGAGGAGGTCGTGCCGGTCTCCTCCTGCTCGTTCGCGTCAAGGCGGTCGAGCTTCTCCGACTGCTTGGTGAACGAATCCACCCACTTCTCGTCCATCCGGCGCACCTGCTCCAGGACGACCGCGGTGACGCGCTCGTCGAGCCCGTCCGGGATCCGGTCGATGCCCCAGAACGCGGCGAAGTTGTCGTGCGCGGCGTCGTCGTGGAAGAACGCGAGCACGCACGCTACCAAACCGTCGACCTCGAAGTAGTCGGAGCGGAAGACGTACTTCTCCCGAGGCTTGAGCGCCAGCAGGTGCGGATACGAGTCGAACCGCCCCTCCAGCTTCTTCATCTCCTGGCGGCGCTGCCACCAGTTCTTCTTCGGCTCGGCCACCTCGGCCGGCTCAGCGGTGACCGCCGACGCGGTCACCTCGGACGGCTCCGCCGTCCCACCCGTGCCGGGATCGCCGTCGAGAGCGGCCTCCAGTTCATCCACGCCCGGCACGGCCGTCGCGTCCCCGCCCCGGGGCTTCTTCCCCGGAATGCCCAGCTGCGCGCGGGCCTTCGTCATCAGCGCCATGTCACCCTTCGTCCTTCCTTTGTTCGTCCAGCTCGGCCCGGTCAGTTCAGTGAGGCCTTGAGAGAGTGCAGGTCGTCCTCGATGCCCTGGTAGAAGACCCGCAGCATCGGCTCGGTCTCCTCGCGGTCGAGGACCGTAGCCTCCTTGATCATCAGCGCGGACCCCTCGACCTCGGACTGCAGCACCATGTGCGCGCGGCGCAGAGCGTCAGCGCTCTTGCCCTTGAGCAGCAGGTACTGGTGGATCGAGGTGAACTTGCCACCGACGTGCTGCGTGAGGATGTCATACTGCTCGTTCTGCAGCTCGATCAGGTCAGGGTCGCGGACCTCGAGGGCGTGGTTGCGGTGCTCGAGCTCGGCCACCTGGTGGTAAATCCGCTGCGGCTCCTTCGTGGTGACGAAGGACCACTCGCAGTTCGTGTCGATCTTGCGCCAGAAGGCGTCGACCCGGTCCAGGATGCCGATGCGGTCCTCGTCGAAGAGCAGGTATGACGCTGAGCCGACGACCAGGTAGACCTGCCCCTCACCGCCGTCGGAGAAGTGGATCCGGCCGTCCTCCTCGATGCCGTCGATGCCGACGATCGCGTAGAAGTCGCTCGGGTCCGAGCTGCGGCGGGTGAAGACGTTTCGTGCCCGGGGCGGGGCGTACGCCAGCAGGGCGGGCACGTTCATCGCCCGCAGCTCCTTGGTCTTGGTCATGCCGCCGAAGTAGACGATCAGTGCCAGGCCCCAGATGACGAAGAGCGTGATGAACACCGGACCCGAGCTCGCCACGAAGGTCTGCGTCACCGCCCACAGCAGCGCCAGCGCGCCCCCGCCGAAGAAGAACAGCTGCTTGATGGGGGAGGCCTTGGCCGCCCAGCCGCCCTTGCTGAGCGTGATCTCGTGGTCGAGGAACGACCTGTTGAGGCTCGTCGGCACCTTGTACGACATCTTCGCCATGAATCTCTCCCTGCTGCCACCACTGATTTGTCTGCGCCTGTCCGAATGCCCTCATAGACGAGGGATACATGACTACTCTACCTTAGATAGACCTATCGAATCGAGCGTGACTGACGCAAGAATGGCACCGCCCAACGGACTCGGACGTGCCATCCGATGCCGTCGGGCGGTGCCGTGGCGTGCTGATGTACGTGGACGGGCAGTCTATCGGACTGACCTCCGAATAATCATTCAGGAACGAGTCTGCGCAACCTCAGCCGAAGGAGGGGACGAGCTTCCTCTTGCCGTCCTCGTCCTTCCAGGCCAAGGTCGCGTCGAACTTCTTTCCCTTGCTCGAGGTGAAGCCCGTACCCTTGATCGTCTTGCCCGCGGCCAGTGCCGCGAGCTGATCGTCGGTGAAGGCAACCCCGCACCAACTCTTCGGCGGGGAGTCCAAGGAGGCCTCGAAGTCAGGCGCGATCTTCTTACCCTCACCCTTCTTCTCCTCGCGGAAGAAGACCTTGCACTGGAAGCGGTTGCCCTTCTTTGAGACGAAGTCGCTGGACTCGACGCCCTCGCCAGCCATGAGGCGGTCGATCTCCTCGGGCGTAAAGGTGTAGTGGCACCAGGACGCCGGCGGCAGCGCGTTGCCGCTGGCGTCGCGGCGGCCGAAGCCGAGCTTCTTGAACCCGACGAACTTCCGGCCCTTGAAGGTGCCCTCGTCAAGCTCGCCGAAGACCTCGTAGGCCTTGCCCGTGGTGCTCTTCGCCGAAAACTCGATCGTCTCCCCGGCCAGCAGCCGGGCGACCTCGTCGTCGGTGAAGCGGTGGCCGCCCCACTCACGCGCGAACACCACATCCTTGCCCGTCTTGGCCCAGGGGCCCTGCGCCCGCTCCTTCCGGGTGACGGCCTCCTCCTTGAGCCCCAGTGCGGAGCGCATCGTCGCGGCGTTCTTCTGCATGGTCACGATGTCCTCGCGCACCCAGTCGGCCACGACCGCGAGGCGCTCCTCTGCGCTCGGGCCGGTGCCCGCGGCAATCTCCTTCATATCGGCATAGACCTTCTCGGTCAGCGCCAGATCGCCGATCCGGGTCCCCGGCAGGAGCCGCCAGCTCATGTCCCCGGCCTCGGCGAGGGTGAGCTTGCGGCCCTTCTCCAACAGCAGCGGGTACTTCGTCTTCGTCGAGGTCACCTCGGAGTACGTCGAAGTCCGTGTGGCACCCGTACCCACGTCGCGCTTCTCCAGCTGCTTCATCAGCCACTTCATGCTCGGGTGCTCGGGGCGCTTGTTCGCACCCTCGAAGACGAAGGGCTCAGCGTTGGTGCCCAGGCCCTTGGCCGATTCGTTCTCGTCGCCCTCTGCGCTGTCGTCGCCGGCGTCCGGATCGAACACCGCCTTCCAGCCCGCCGACAGCGGGACGTTGGCGATGCCCACGAAGTCCGGGTAGTCCTTGACGTGGCCCTTCTGCTGCTCATAGATGTAGTCCTCGGCGATCATCGCCAGGTAGTTCTTGCCCAGCGTCTCGTAGATCAGGCGGCCGGCCTTGCCGAAGCGCTGCTCGACTTCGTCCAGTGAAGCGGGCACCTTCGGGCCCGGCCGGTTCGCACCGTGCGCGCCCTGGGGCTTGACGTGCGTCTTGCGCGGCTGGCGGTGCGTCAGGAGCTTCACGTCCACACCCACGACCCCGGCAATCTTGTCCACCAGAGGCGCAAGCTCGTTGAACTGCTCAGGCGTGATCGTCTTGTCCTCGGTGCGCGGGTAGCTCACGACCTGGGCCTCGTACATGGACTGATAGGTCGAGAGCACCAGCTGGGCCTTGATTCCCTTGCCGACCAGGATGGACGAGAGTGCTGCCAGGTCCAGCAGCTTCGGTGGCGGGGTCTGTTTCGTCGCCTTGCCGTCGAGCACGACGGGGGAGGGGCCGTACTGGTTCGGCACCTGGTCCTTCTGGTCGAACCGCGGCTCCTCCGGGTTCGTGTACATCACGTCGTTCTCGTCACGGAACCGGTTCTGGAAGAACGGCTTCTTGACGTAGTCGTTGTACGCCTTCAGCTGGTCGCCGACGAGCTTGACCATCGCCGACTTCAGCCGGCCCTGGCGCAGCACCGTGTCCTGCCCGGACTGGCGGGCCATGTTCGTGGCGATGCGGGTGAACTGCATCGAGAGCAGGTCGAACTGTGAGCGGTAGCGCGCCTTGCGGTACTCGTCGAAGTCCAGGAGCGACGGAATGACCTTGCGCGCGGCGAAGGCCTTCTGCAGCGAGGCCGGAGCCTCATCAGTGAAGTACATGCGCGACCACTTGCCCGGCTTCAGCCCCAACTCGAGGAAGGCATTGACCGCGATCATGCCGCCCTCGCCCGTGGGGTCGACGTCGGTGGCGATCACGATCTCGTCGCACTTGCCCAGGGTCCGCTTCACGTCCTGGGCGACAGAGCTCGCGTTCTTGATCACCTCCAGGCTCCAGTCCAGCTGCTGAGGGTCCCAGGGCAGGTTGCCCAGGTCCCAGGTCCGGTACTTCCCTGCCACGTCCGGATCCGCCACCATCCGGTGCGGATCGACGAACTCGTAGAGGTGCCCCCGGGCGTGGGCGATGACGAACTGCTCCCCGTTGTACGTGCCGTTCATGCCGCCGAGGGCTGCAGCGAAGTGCCGCGCCGCGCTCGGCTTCTCGGTGAGGATCCCGACAACCATCATGACTCCCTTTCGTCGATGACTCATAAACCAGTCGACTCATAAATCAGTCACAAGTCTATCGACAGAACGAGTCGAATGGCGAGTCTGAGCGAGTCGCATAGCGAGTCGAGTGGGAGCGGCGAGACCCGCGCCGGCACGCCGGTCAGAGAGGGCCTGGATCATTCACGGCGACCCCGGATCGAGGTAACGTCTATAGAGTCGCCACCCGCTCACGCCCGACCCAGGAGCACGAATCCCATGGCCCTCGACCACGCTTTCCTGCGCACACCACAGGACTTCAGCAGCATGCTCATCGAGATGCAGGAGGGCAGCTGGCCGCCGGACGAGGCGGACGTCATCCGTATCGCCCAGGGGTGCTCGATGCTGATCGAGTGTATCGACGCCTGGGAGAGCGCCACGCACGGCAAGAACGTCTTCGACGTCGCCCGCGGAGAGATCTGTACGGCCGACGTACGGCGGCTCCTCGCCCAGGAGGTCTCACTGAGCTACGAGGGCGACGTCGCGGTGCTGCTGGTGCCGCCTGCGGACGAACGTGTGCGCGTGGAGATCCGCGCCGACGTCGACGAATACCAGGGCCTGCTGCGCCGTCCGGAGATGGTCCTGGATTGGGAGCATGACGGCAAGCAGCACGAGCACTACATCTCACTCAAGCCGAAGGGCGCGCACTGGTACATGCTGTCGCAGCTGCGCGACGACATGAAGGAAGGCCGGCTCACCGTCCGGTCCTAGCGGCCGGGCTTCGGGGCCTCCTTGCGGACCCTGGCATGAAAATGAGCCCGTTGCCTGGTGGCAACGGGCTGATATGTTGGGCTGCAAAGTGTGCTGGTTAGCCCGGACGTGCTGCCGAGCTCAGTTCAGACAGCGGCAGAAGACGAAATCGAGTCTCGCGTTTATGGAAACGGGTTACGGCGCTTCATCTTCAACAGATTTGGCACTGCCTGCCAACTCTGCGCGTCGAGCCTCAAACAGCATTTCATTGATTGCGAACTCCGCGTTCCCTGACCATGCTTCACTGCCGAATGCAGTGATGTCGTAATACTCGGGGATCCCGTCGCCTTCCGAATCGGTATAGCCAACCCCAAGGGCATCGCATTTCAGCATGACCTTCCAATCGCCATACGAAGCCGTCAACTCCCAGTTGCCGAAGTAGCTGCCGTAGATGGTGAGATCCAAGGGATTCCCGGCAACGTCTACCACCAAATTGGAGGATTGGTTCCTCCGCTGTTCCGGCCAAGAGGCCAGGCCATCCAGTTCAACGGTGACCCCTGGGACCAGAGTCAGAGCATCCATGACGCTATCCAGCGCGTCGCTTTGCTCACTCCAGCCACTTCCGCCGGCATCGAGATAGCAGTTCGTCACCAATGCGTCCTCAGCTGAAGTGGAGCCCGCGGGAAGGGAGATGTCCGCTCGCAGAAGGGCCTTTGGGAGAGTTGCTTCCTGCGTCCTGGTGTTTCCACGGCTCCACGGAGATTCCAGAAGGCCCGCGATCCTCACCTCTGCAAGATAGAAGGCCCTGAACGTCAGCGCGGTGGCGTCCTGCTTGGTCTGGTTGAGACCGACGAGTTTGGCAGAGGCGGCATCGACGTCGAACGAAAGGGAGGAAAAATCGTCGGGTGCCAGGTCCGCCCATTCACCCATCTGCCCTTCGCTGATTGTGACGTCGCTCAACAGAACATCGCCTTGGTACGCGAGCCGCAGAGCCAGGTTGAACCCGTCGGCATCACTTGGAACTGAACCAAATATCTTTTCGGTGGCCCTTCTAAGATCGTTGAAGATATGGGGACCTTCCGCCCCGAGCCACTGTTGGTAGGCGGTGCGGGTGTCCTTATCTGCCGAGACAACCACATACTCCAGTTCCCGACTTCGTCCCTCATGGATGTAAGCACGGAGGTGAGCACTATCGGCTGCGCCGGTCTTTACCTCACTCTTTCGTTTGGCCGGTCCTTCCAGCAGGATTTGGTCACGAAGAGCTTCGTGGGCAAAATCGGCGGTACTGAGGACATGGATGCTGGGCCCCAAGGACGTGATGACCCCTCTGAGGTCCAGCGCAATATCTTTGGCTGTCTTTTCATCCGGGACATCGACCGACAACCCGGCACTGTGAAGCCTTCTTGTCGCAGCTCGGAGCGTGACGTAGTGGGCGTGCAAGTGCTGGCCCCATTCCCAGATGACAGTGTCCGTTATCCAGATTTCAATTCGCCCGTGCTTATCAGCGCGGGAACAAAGAGATCTCAGCGTTTCTATGCCGGGTGCTTCGGCGAAGATGTTTGTGTCGAGCGCAATTGCTGCGACGCGGCTGAAGTTTGGGTCGGACCCGACAGCAGTTTCCATGCCCTGATCGTCGGGCAAAATTCACCAATTCGACAAATCCTCCCGTCACGAGCGGCTTTTACGGATTCGCGAAGATGCACTACAGGACCAATGCCAATCCGAAAAGACTTACTTCAAATCATGGGACCGACGCCCGGTCTCCTTCGTGTCTACGTTGCCGGGCCGGTCGTCGCGGCCCTCCTCCGCCTTCTTCCTGGCGCGCCTCTCGCGCGCCGCCGCCCGGATCCGGGCGCGGTAATCGGGGTCATCGCGGTACCGCTGCCGCTGCCGCTGCTTCTTGCGCTCGGCCCGCTGCGGGTCCGCGGCGATGTACCTGGCGCTGGCAGCAGCCTGGTCTGCCCGGAACTGCGGGTCCTGACGGTACCGGCGGGAGTGGTCGCGCTTGCAAGGACGGCACACCCAGGTGCCGTCCTTGGCCCAGTAGCCGTTGTCGGCGTCCATCGTGTGCCCGCGGGCACAGGTACGGCTGCCCGGCCGGCGCAGCGGCTTGGCCCCCTTCTGCATGTGCCCGGGGTTGACGCAGGCACTGCGACCACAGGCCATCCGCAGGATCTCGTCCTGCGTCAGGGACCCGAGCCCGAGCTCCTGCTGCAGGGCCTCCCAGGCGTATCGGCGCGGCGTGACCGAGGACCGGCCGTTCGACAGGCCGAAGCGGCCCGAGGCGGTCCAGACCCAGCAGCCTGTGCCGTCGAGCCTGCCCGCCTCCTTGTCTACCTTCTCCCAGAACCGCTCGGCGTCGGTCGCTGTACTCCTGTGCGTGGCGGTGCTCACCGGATCGGCCGCCCTTCCCGCTCGCGCTCGAGCTTCGCCTGCTTCTTCGTCGCCTCCCGCACCCGGTCCCGGACGAAGACCGCGTCTTTGTGCGTGATCGGAGCGTCGTGGACATCGTGCGAGCCGCGCAGGAAGTTGCTCGTGCGGTCCGCGATCGAGTACGCGAGTGCCTGCTCGATCGCCGCGCTGGTCTCCTTTACCTCACCCAGCTGCCCGTGCAGCGCGGCCAGGCCCTGGGTCTGCTCACGGCCCCTCCGCTCCAGGGCTTCCATGCGCGCCGCGATGCTGCCCAGCAGCGGATCACGGGAGCGGAACAGCTGCGCCGCGCGCCGGGTGGCGGCATCGGTCGCCAGTCCAAGGTCGAGCTGAGCCAGCAGAAAGGCCGTGACCAGGCTTGCCTGGCTCAACCGCTCGGCGAACTCGCGGGCTGCCGTGTCGCCGACACCGAGCTCACGGACGGCCGCTGAGCGCAGCTGCTCCCGCAGCGCACCGACGATGGCCTCGGGCAGGGCCCGGACGGCAGGCTGGCTCTTCACGCCCTCGAGCCGGAAGCCGCTCTGTGGCAACGACTCGCTGCCTTCGTCCCCTCCGCCGGAGCCGCCCCTGGCCGCCGCAGACTGCACGGCCTCCTGATGGTCGGTGTGCTGGAGCGGGACGGGCGGGATGAGGTTGGCATCTTCCGGCGGCGACACCGGGAGGGCCACGGGGTGCGCTTCGGCGTCAACGTCGTCGTGCACCTGCGGCATCGCTGCTGTGTCGACGGCGACCGCGTCGCTCTGGGCCGGGGGAGTGGCGCTGCCTGCTCCTGAGCCTCCCCGCTGTCCGGCACCGGTGTCCCGGTCAAGGTTCTCGGCGCTCTGCTGCGAGGCCTCATCCTTCTCCGGCGTGTCCTGCTCCGGCTCCGCCGGCTGTGCCCGTTCCTGGGCCCGCTTCAGGCCCTCGCTCCCGCCGGTCCGGTACGCATCGAGGAAGGACGTATCGACGTCCATCAGCTCGTCGGTGGACGGCATGATCTCGTTCAGACCCTGGCTCACGTCAGCTCCCCGTTCTCCTCGTCCAACAGATAGTTGTCGCCCCTGGTCAGCCCGAGAAGGGAATCGAAGCCCATGGTCACGACCCGCTCGAGGTTGGCGTTGTTCGTCGAAAGCGCCTTGAGCTCGTCGACGACCTGGTTGATGCGCGCGGTGAGCAGATCAGGGATGTCGAAGTCGAGATTCTCGCGCCGGATCTTCTCGGCGATCGCCTCGGCGTAGTACTCGTTGGCGGAAGGGTAGCCGCGCCGCTGCGCCCAGTACTCCGCCCGCTGCTTCTCGTCCGAGGACAGGCGGGTAAAGACCCGCTCCCTGCGGTCGCTGCCGTTCTGGTCGGTGCTCGGTCCACCGGACCTGGTCGCAACCCGCGCAGCGGGAGGCGCAGCCTTCGGCTCGTCGACGACGGTCATGTCTGGCCTCTCCTGTCATATTCGACTGATGTATGAGTCCATTCTAACGTCATTCCAATGCCTGTCACGAATGATTGGGTAATGACTTGTGACAGACCTTTGCGGAGAGGTAGAGTCATCTGCGTCACCCGGTCAGCGCCTGATCGCGTGTCCCCCTAAAGTGGGCGGCCCCGGGTCATTCGGCCCCGATGCCGGGGCCGCCCCACAAATGTTCGACCTGGGCGCGATGGAAACCACGCCGGCATTATGCTCGAACCTGTGGAAATTACGCTGACCGTTGAAGATGCCCAGGGCGGACTGACCTATGTCACTGCCACGGGTCCCGACTATGACACGGCCCTGGCCGCGGCCAAGGAGAAAATCCCGGAAGAATCCCGCGCGATCGTCATCCGCACCGAGAGGTCTGAAGCGTAGCGGCCTCAAAACAAAAAAGAACCCCACCCGGCTAGAGCCGGGTGGGGTTCTTCGCTGTCAGGCAGTCAACCTTGCAAGGTTCAGGTGCTGCCAGGCCTTCGGGCCTTCAGACCAAGAATGATGAGGCCGAGCAGGCCGAGAGGAATGCTCAGTATGTTCAGGACGATATAGACGAGGACTTTTCCGATCATGTGAGCAATGAGGAGCGGCCCCGCGAGGATGAACCCGCTCAATCCGCGCGCTATCGGGGCCGTGGCCCTGAAGTAGAGTTCCCGCGCCAAGGGGAACAGCCCTATATGCAGGACCGTCACGACCGCACCCAGAACCTATTCCGCAAGGACACCGGCTCCGGTCTGCCGTCCGGCCTGGAACCCCTGGGCCAGGGCAGCCGGCGCAAACGGCAGAGCCAGCAGAAGGCTCGACGTCAGGTACGTGAAACGGAGATCCTTCCAGGCGGCCAGGAGGCCGTTCACTCAGCTTCCTTGACCAGCGCCGTCCGGACGCCGGTGTACTTCCGCTCAGGGTTGATGAACCTCCCGACCTTTTCCAAAAAGGTGTACGGCTCCCCTTCGACAAAAGGGACCTCGCCGGTGTAGCCGGCGGATGCGGCGATTTCCCGGACCTGGGGATCCAGCGGCCGAAGCTGATCCCGGTGATAGTAATGCCCCCATACCTGGACAGCTCCCTGCACTACCACGACGGAAGGGAACGACTGGACTCCGGAGCCGTTCCTTCTCCCACCCTTGACGTAGCCGTTCTCTCCGGCCGAATGGTCATCCAACAAGAAGGAGATGGTCCGCTCGCCCCGGGCCCATGAGGGCAACGCCTCGGGGGACTGATCGAGGAAGTTGAACCATGCGGTCACGCTGTCCACCTCGTGGGTCGACGGGTAGAAGCCGCTTTCGTCCGGGTCGGGGGCATTGTCCTTCAGCCGGAGGCCGTGGGAGGTGGACAGGCTGTCAAGGCGTTCACCTGTGTGAACGACGAGAGTGCCGTCTTCCCTGAGCTCGGGCATCTGCCGGGGCTCCACCGGCCACCGGGCGCTGGTGTCCCATGCAGGGTTGGCCGTGTCCAAGGCGCTGACGTCGCAGAAGCGGGAGCCAACGATGCGGGCTGCCACGGGCTCCGACAGACCGGCACTGCGGAGTGCCTTTTCCGCATAGCCTGGGCCATGGCCGCCATAGCCCACGCTCACGCCGTCGATGCCGATCCACTCGCCCGTACCAAGCTGCCAGAGCATGTGCGGCACAAGGTACTTGCCCGGATGGCGGTACCTGAAGGCCTGGGGATGGAAGCCGCTGCGCATCAGCACGTCTCCGGAGTGGAACCCACTGATCGAGCGCACAACAACGGTTCCGCACGCATCCACGAAGTCGCCGGCCAGCAAATACGGCAGTACGGGAACACGGCCGCCCTCTACGGGGTTGTCCCCGGCTGCCCATTCGCCCACGTTCCATGGAGTGCTTTGCTCAAAGTCATATCCCAGCAACCTGTCCAGGTTGCTTCTCTGGTCCTCGCCCAGAATCTTCGCCGCCTGGTACTGAATGTCCTGTTCGGCGGTCTGAATCCGGTAGTAGGCCTCGGCCTTGCTGTTGGCCTGATCCTCATCATCGTCACCGACGTCCTGCAAGCAGGCCCTGTAGTACGCAGCCCGCCATTTGTTGCGCTCCGCAAGCAAAGCAACGAGGGTCTTGTATTCGTCCTGGTGCACTTGGTCTCCTTTTGACGGCCAGGCAATAGTCCATTTGCTGGGGATATGCCGGGCTGGACATTACCCGGTGGTTACGTCAATGAGAAGTCATATGTGTGTTTTCGCAAACCAGGACACCCTGGCTCCGCGTTGCCCGACCGGGATGTCTGTGGTCATTGCCAGGTCTGACCGCACCAGCAACGGCCCTCTTCGTGTTCCTGGATGACCAAGACCCGTTCCTCCCCGAGCAGAATGATGTCTTCGTAGCTGAGCATGCCTCCAGTGCAGCATCGGTTGCCGCCTGCCGGTAGGGGAGTCCTGGCGTATGTGGAAAACCTCAGGGACGATCAAGCTCGTTCCGGTATGCCCAGCCGCCTTGTTCCATCGCCCTTCAACCTCCGTCCGAGCCAGGCCTACCATGGAGGAGGGGAGCTCCGTCGGCCGATTGTCGGGACAGGTCATGGCACCACACAACGCGAATAGGCGGGACAACCGCATCCCTGGAATTGCAACATTGCGCCCCGGGCACCGCATCAGAGAAATACGCCAGGACCTCCATGACCGACACCCTGCCCGGGCCCGCTACCAGGTCATTGCTGCTCATCATCCGTTAGCCGGCGGGGCACCTCTTGCGGCTCCGGCCTCGGATGAATACCAGATCCGTCTCTACACGCGGTCCCGCAGTGGAGACGTAAGGGTGCGACTCGCCGCGGTCAGGGAGGCCATAGCAACCTCGCCATATGTCTGGGAGGACCTCGCCGATGATGGCGTGCGGGAATGGGTTGAGCCTTCGATTGAGGACGATGTGCTGTTGTCGGCTGCACTGGTGTCTCTGGGAACTTTGAGCGCCGAGGAACGCCCTTATTTGGGCAAGTTCGTGGTCGAGGAGATCTACGAGATTCTGACAAGTGCAGAAGCGGAATACTGGCACCGGGCCGTATCAGGCCGCCGCCGGCACTGACCGAATCAGCCTGGTTCCGAGATCCTAAGCTCTCAGAGCGGACCAAACGTCGTTCTTGAACCTATGAAGCATGGGCCTCTCGGCTGAACTCTGCAAGAATCACGGCATGGTCGACCGCACTGCGTCCGATGAGCACTACGTGCTTGACCTGTGCGATGGCGTCCTCGGCATGAGCAGCTGCCGCCAAGCGACGTTCGATTGGCTCCGCGGCGACCCGTCCCCTTTGCGACCCCTCGGCACCAAGCTGCCCGTGGACGGCTTTTGGTCCGATCTCAAGCTCGTCGTCGAGTTCCAGGAGGAGCAGCATTCGAAGCCGTCGCCGTTCTTCGATCGACGGCAGACCGTCTCTGGTGTCGGTCGCGGCGAGCAACGTCGCCTCTACGACGAACGCAAGCGCCTTCTTATCCCCGAACATGGATTGAAGCTCGTTGTGATCGAGAAGTCCGCGTTCATCGTCAAGTCGAAGCGGATCCGGCGCGACCCGACGAGGGACATTGCCGTGGTGCGCGCGCACCTCGGCAATGCGCAGCCAAAACGGCTCTAGTGCCGACGTCGCCATCGAAGTGCTGTGATCGGTAGAAGCCAGTCAACGACATGACGAAAACCCGCGATGGATGAGCCTCAGACCTTTGCGCTGGCAGTGCAGTCCACGAGTGCCGAGGTGAAGTCCTTCGACTTCCAGATCTTCTTGTCCTCGTCCTTCGGCAGGAAGTCCGAGATCGATCCGGCCCCTATTGGTGCGCCGCCGGCGAGGAAGCGCAGCGTCTCCTGCGAGAACCCTGCCTGGAAGACGACGCCCGCCAGGCAAGCGCCCGAGGCTGCGTAGGTCTTCTTCTGATCCTCGTTCAGCGCATAGGAGGAGAACGTCGAAACGAGCCCCGCGGTCAGCTGCGACGAGGAGTTGATGCTCGTGCCCTGCGGCACCGGGAACTTTGGCGTGAGATCCGGCTGCCGGGCCTCGGGGAGATCCTGTCCCTGCTTCGGCGGCACGTAGACCTGATCCTTGCCGTCCTTGCTGGTCGTGGCACCCGGGGCCGGGGTCGGCGGGATCACCGCGTCGACGCAAGCGTCGAACTTGTCGCGCAGCTCGGGGGAGAGCATGATCGCGGCGTCCATCGCGCTGACCTCGCGCAGGCCATTTGCCACCGCGGCGATGTCGTCGCTGCCCTTGCCCACGATGTAGGCCTGCGCGGCGTCCGAGAGCTTCTTGTCCTGGACGGCGCGGACCAGGCACGCGCCGCCGTCGGCGCTCTTGGCCCCGGTGCCCTGGAACAAGAGCCGGTCCAGCGCCTTGCCGAGGTCCTCGCTGGTCACCTTCGCCGCGCTGGTGCTCGGGCTCGGCGACGGCTGCGCCGTCTCTGAGCCGGCGGAGCATCCGGCGAGCAGGCTGCCTAGCACCGCCAGTGCGGCGGCGGACAATGCCGCCTTCCTCGTCATCGGGGTCTTCATCGCCATGGCCTCTCCTGTCGGGTCGATGTCTGCGCCGGATGGCACAGAGCCCGCATCCGACTGGTCTTCCAGTACATCTTATCCGATAGGCCAATCGAATGGTCTATCGGTTGATGCGCGAAGAGCGACACCAAAGACGGCTGACAGAAGGTCTGCGCCAGGCCCTGGCGATGCCTGGTATCGCCAGGGGGCAGCTGGGCTGGGAGGGATCAACGGAGTTGATCCGGACGGGTGCTCGACGCGTCCCGAGCGCGTCACCCGGTCCCTGGGTGGGCCGGGTCGGGACGGCATGCCGCACCCGGACGACGCCGACCCGAGAGAGGGACTGCCCATGACCCGGACGACTGTGCCGACGGACCTGATGCCGCGCTGCCAGATCGCGGACCCGCAGGTGCAGGAGCACCTGCCGTGCCAGCACCACGAGAGCGGCGGAGTGCAGTGCGAGAACCCCGATCCGCACACGGACGACCACTGGATCTCGGAGCACACAATTTCCCACGCGCTGGCCGGAAACGGCTACGCCTGCACGGCATTCGAGCCCGCAGAGCCGGCCCGAGCCTTCCAAGGGCCTGTCCGGACCTACACCGAACAGCAGATGGTCGACGCGCTCCTGCGATGCGCCGCGGACCGGGACAGCCTCCCGCGCAACGACTACATCCGCCGCAGACACGACGACGAACCATCCGCGCCGCTGCTGGAGCGCCGGTTCGGCTCCTGGAATGCAGCCCTGGAGAGAGCGGGCCTGAACACCACCGAGCAGCCGCTGCACTTCCAGGGCGCGACCACGAAGTGGACCGAGGAGATGATCCTCGACGCCCTGCGCGAGTGCTGGATCAAGACCGGCTCCATCGCCGTGCTCGCCTACGAGGCCTGGCGCACCGGCGGCACCGATCGAGAGCGCCGGAGTCCTCATCGCCACTCTTGCCTTCATGATCTGCCTCGCGTGGCTGGGCTGGTTGCTGTTCCGGCGACGGTTCCCGAACCGGGACGGGCAGATCGCGTATCTGGAGGAGGACTACCGGCGGGCCTGCGAGAGCGGAGACGTGGCCGCGGCCGATCAGATCGAGGCTGAACTCTGGGATCTGGGGGCAGCACCGGGCTGGCCTGGGGCCGGGCGTACCGGGTTCGATCAGCGCAGCTGATGCGGGACCCGTGATGCAAGGGCATCTGGGATCAACGCAGTTGATCCGGAAGGAGCACTGAGGAGCGCTCGATCAGCACAGCTGATCCGAGTCTTCATTCGAAAGATCATCGTCTGATCAGCACAGCTGATCCGGATGGGGGTCTGAGAGACAACCGAACACTTCAACTCACCATCGCGCGCGGAGCAGGGACACTGCCCGCGCGTTTCGTGCACAACGAGGAGAAACACTCATGTCGAACCCCCGCAACTCCGCCACCGTCATCGGCCGCCTGACCAAGGACCCGGTCGTCTTCAACAACCAGGACGGCTCCAAGAAGGTCGCGTTCACCCTGATGGCCGACCACAACTACACCGACAGCCAGGGCAACCGCGGCGCTGACGCTGTGCCGGTCGAGGCTTTCGTGCGCGCGGCCACCAACGGCATCGGCCCGTTCGCGAGCATCCACAAGGGTGACCTCGTGGCCGTGAACCTCAAGCTGCGCCAGGACCGCTACACCAAGAACGGCGTCGAGGTCTTCGAGCTCAAGGCAGTCGTCGAGGACATCACGTTCCTCGAGCCCCGCTCGGTGACCCAGGCCCGCGTGAACGAGCGCGTCGCTGCCGCCGAGGCGCAGAACCAGGCCCTGCAGACCCAGCCGGCTCCGGCTCCCGTCGCAGCCGCTGCCGCACCGCAGCCGGCCGTCGCCAGCGCCGTCCACAGCGAGGAGCTGCCCTTCTCCTGAGAAGCGCGCCCCGCACCCAGCACAACCCACAACTGAATAACAACCGAATAGGCGGGTCACACACGCCGACAGTCCCCGTCCGAGGAGCCTCGCGCTGCTCGGACGGGGATCTGCTTTCGCTGGCCGCCGTCCTGCCCTGCCCCCAACGTCATCAGCCAAGAGAAGGAGTTCCGCCATGCAGATCGTCGCCGACGCGACCGTCGAGGCCACCGATCACGACAAGGCCCTGCACGCAGGGCTCACCGCCGTCGTCGGCTCGGTGATCACCGACCACCCCGGACCAGATGTCGAGGCCATGGTCGACGACGTCGTCAGCGCCGTCATCCAGAAGCTGCGCCTGCACGCTAGCCAGGTCTTCGTCGCCGATCACGGTGGTACCCGCCCCGTGGAGCGCTTCCGCACCGTCACCGGGCGGATGGACCTGGAGGACCCGGAATGAGCCTGGTCCAGCAGCTCGAGCCCGCCGCCGCGGTCCAGCCGGCTGCCGGGCTTCCCGCGGCGGCGCGGATCCTCGCCGAGGCATATCCCCAGATCGTCGACTTCGACCCCAGTGGGATGACGATCGAAGAAGTGCACTACTTCCTCGGTGAGTCGGCTGCCGTCGCCTTCTTCCAGTTCCTGGTCCTCACCAAGCGGTGCAAGGCCGCCGTCGGGATCCGGCGCTGAGAGCTTCCGTACAGAGCGGTTCGATCCCTCCGTGGCTCCGGCCCTACCAGCGCCCCGCGCGCCCTGCCCTGCCCTCCGGGCAGCAGTGGCGTGGCGGGGCGCTGTCTTTTCGTTCAGGTTTCGTTCCTGGCCGGGCGTGGAGGGGATCGGCACAGCCGATCCGGATCTGACGACGAAGGACAACGTCCCCGTCCTGCCACACTTCACTGGAGGTCCGCCATGTCTGGTCTCAGCTGCCCCAACGATGGCGCGCCGATGGAGTCCGACGCCCCCGCCACGGCCCGCGAACGGGCCGGCCGGCGCGGTTGCGCCTGCACCCACACCTGCCCGGAGTGCGGCTACTCCGAGATCCGCTAATCACCGCCCATCGACCGAGGAGGGGCCATGTCGACCTCCGTGCAGCACCGTCATCACCGCAACCACGACCACACCCTCACCGGCTTCCTGTCCGCCGTCACAGCGGTCTGCCAGGAGCTGAACGCCGCCGACGACGCCGACGAGCTCGAGCGCCACGTCGGCTGGGTCTCGCACTCGTGCGAGCCGGACTACCAGGTGCTCGTCGAGCTGATCGGCCCCGCGCCGGGCCTCGCCCTGCAGCTGGTCATCGACCTGGACATCGACTCGACGGTCGCCTCCGCGCAGATCGTCGGCACGGCCGATGACGAGTCGTTCACGACGGACGTCGAGGTCGGAGTCCGGTTCCTGTCCCATCTCGTCGAGCACCACCTCGCGCCAGCGGCCAGGCCGTGCGACGGCTGCACGGCTCCGGACTCCCTGCGGGCACCGACCTGGAAGTGAGTGGCGAACGGCTCCTCGTCCCTTTCCTCACAACCCCTCGCCGGCTCCTTCCCGGAACCGGCCCACGGCGCTCTAGCTCAGCGGCAGAGCACTCGGCGTTCTGACTGCCCGCGGTTCGATTCCGCATCAATCCCTGGTCGGGCAGACCCAGGCAACAGGCCCGTTGCAGGGCGACGCACGAGAGGTCACGGGTTCGATCCCCGTGAGCGCCACAGACCCAGGGTCGTACAGGCCCGCGCGATCCATCAGCTGCACCAGCCAGGAGGGCACTGCCATGACCGACACCATCACCCCTGCCTTCCTCGACATCGTCAAAGACGGCGGTCCTGCGGTTCAGGAGGCTCTGTTGCGCTCGACCGAGCGCCACCGCATCCTCGGCGGCAAGAGCGCCCGGATGCTGCGCCGGGGCGACCGGGTCGCGCTGCGCGACCTGAACCCTGATCTTGATGGCGGCACAGCCGTCGTCGAGCAAGTGCGGCCCTCGGTGGGCAGCACTGTCCACATCCTCACCGTCGGCGGTGAGGCCCACCTCGTCCGCGGCTCGCGCCTCGTGCTCGTCGCCCGCGGACCGGAACAACCCTGACCAGCAAGGAAACCGCCATGTACACCGGACCCATCAGCAACGGCATGCTGCTCGGCATGACGCACAAGGGACGCAGCGCATTGATCCGCGAGCTCAGCCCGGACGTGCGCCGCAAGCTCGCACACATCGCCTCGCTCGGTGCCGAACAGGAGACCAGGAAAGCCGCCGAGCACTTCGACGCTGGCCGGCGCGTCTGGGCCGGTAACAGGCTCGACCACGCCCAGTCACTGAGCCGGCTCGCTGCTGAACTCACGGGCGAGCCCGACGGCGTCTTCATCGTCGAACCCATCGACTCCGGATCCGTCGCGGCAGGCAACTGATCTCTTTCACTGGACCCCTGGCACCGAGCGCATCGCTCAGGGCCGGGGGTCCTGTCTTTCTCTTTCCGGAACAGCCAGCACAGCTGGCTCGGGCGTGCCCGTGGAGAAGCACGCCTGCCACCCCGGCCAGAGCGCCCGACGAACCCTCCAGCAAGGAACCCCACCATGAAGCGCACCCCCTCCGGATCTGTCTTCGGCGGCCTCATCGCCGCCGTGCTCTGTATCGTCACGCTGACCGGCTGCGAGGACCTGCCGAAGGCCCCCGGCGTCCCGGGTACGCCGTCCACCAGCACTGCGGCAGCCCAGGACCCGGGACAGGTGTCCTCTGGCAAACCGGCGAGCGTGGAGACCAAAGTCATCCGTGTCATCGACGGCGACACCGTCGCCGTGCTGCCGGTGGCCGGCCTGCTCGAGGCGACCGACAAGCATATCGGGATCCCCGAGCACACAGTCAGGCTCCTGGGCATCGACGCGCCCGAAATGAACTATCACAAGGATGCCGAGCCCGAATGCGGCGCGAGAGCCGCCACTGATCATCTTGGCGGCATCCTGCCGCAGGGCATGCCAGTGACCATCGAGTTCGACCCCGGGGCAGACAGAACTGACCGTTATGGCCGTTCTCTCGCCTACGTCATCACACCGGCCCACAACGACGCCGCGCGACAGCAGGTCACCGACGGCTACGCCATGCCCTGGTTCCCCAAGGGCGAGCCGGAGCCCCAGCGGATCCCCGACTACCGCACGGCGGCTGACAACGCCGTGGCCCTGCACGCCGGTGCGCACTCACAGTGCTCCTCCATCGGCCGCGGCTGAGCTGCTGCACTTACAGACTACGAACCAGGAGACCCACATGCCCATCCCTACAGCACCCTCTGAGCTGGACGAACTCCAGGTCGGCGACAAGGTCCTCGTCAAGAGGGTCCTCGACCACCCCGCCTGGATGAAGCAGGTCCCGTGCGATCCCCGCAATGGCTCCACCACGAAGTACGTCCGCGACCCGCAGGTCGTGGAGGAGCTGGGGGTGAGCAGCGTGATGGACCGCCGGGCGGTACCCGTGATCGCAGCTGCCGGCAACTGGCCGGGACGTGAGGCGCACACGCTGATCCGCCTGCCCAACGGCTTCTGGTACGACTGCGCCACCGGCCTGCAGGACGGGTCCGGATCCACGCGCATCGAACGCATGCACTGAGCCTGAACAGAGCCCGGCACGGGGGAGAGCCCTTGGTGCCGGGCTCGTCTCTTTCCTGGCGGCTCGTCAGATCGGCACAGCCGATCCGGATCTGGACTCGAAGGAGACACCCGCTCCTTCCCGACCAGAAGGAGCAGCACGATGAGCAACGACGACCACAAGTGCAGCCTGGCCCAGCTGGAGCGGGCGCTCGAGGCGCTCGACGGAAAGCTGAAGCGCCTGGGGCTGAACACCCCGGTGCAGATCCGTGCGATCGGCGGCTTCGCGCTCATGAAGTACGGCATCCGTGCTGCGGACCGGGCATTCACCGTCGACATCGACAGCGTCACCGGTGATTTCGCGCCAGAGGTCATGGCGGCAATCCATGAGGTGGCCGACGAACTGAACCTGGAGCGCGACTGGATCAACAACGACAACGTGATGGACGGCGACGACGCTGAGCTGGTGGCCTCGATATACCAGGCGCGCTGGATCGACGACGACACAGCGTACGAGTGCATCAGGCTTCAGCTGGCCAGTGTCCCCACGCTGACCCGCGCCAAGATCATCGCCGCGGACACCGCAGAGTTCTCCGGTCGTGCACAGGACCTGCCGGATCTCCTGGAATTGCTCCGATTCCAGGGCATCACCACCGCTGCCCGGTTCGATGCCGCTTACCCGGATCCCTACGACGAATACCCCGCCGCCCGCGAGGCCGTGCACGAGCACTTCGCTGCGGACAGGACGTTCGCCTGAAGAAGACCCCACCGTCAGAGCGCGTGCTCCGGCGGTGGGGTCTCTTTTTTGTCCGTGGTTTACTGCTGGCCGGAATCTTCGGAGTTACCTCCGTCGTCGATGTCCTTCAGCCGCTGTTCCAGCCGGGTTGCGTGGGCCTCTTTGACTTTCCGGTAAACCTTGACGCCACCTGCAAGGACCAGACCTGCAGCCGCCAAGACCCCCGCGGCGATCAGGTCCTCTGTACGGGCATCCTGCTTGCCTGCGTGGTAGCCCTTGCCATAGACCGCGCTTCCCGCCACGAGTCCCTCCCCTTTTGAATTCTGAACTTCGCCGAAAGCCTATCCCAGGGGATGTGTGTGGGGGATATGTGTCGAGCCGGGATCGCCGGCGCTGCCCCGGCGAGGAACTTTGGAACCTTCTTGTTGTTCTTCTTCATCTTCGATTCTCAGGTGCAGCCAGTGGTGGTGACAGCGGAGCTGTCACGGAGGAGTCATCGACGAAGGACGGCCTGCAGTGCAACGCCGTGCCCCACAGGATTCCGAGGAGAACCGCCATGAGCACCATCGCCGCACCCATGCAGGACGCGCTGCCATTCGACTTCGGCTCTGATGTGCTGGTCGTCAGCGCGCCCGTCTACGACGAGCAGGCCCGCCAGGCCGACCGCGAACTGTGCCAGCGCTACTTCACCGGATGGTGCGGCACGGCGTTCCCGGCTGACGGCACACGGGCAGAACGCGCCGAGACCACCTTCGCGGACTTCCAGGCGGCCGCCCGCCGTCTGGCAGAGGGCTGAGGAACCAGCGGAGCTGATCCAGGTCCGGCATCGAACAAACGACTTCATCAAACAGGAGGGGATCACCGTGTCCACTGCCACCACTTCCGAGCCCGACCTCGACGCTGAAGCTCAACGCGTTGCAGCCGTCCACCGACTTGCCACGAGCAAGGCCTTCTACCCGGAGCTGCGGCGTGCCGAGGCTCAGGCCCGGGTCCAGCTCGCCGCCGCCGTCATAGCAATGGACGAGGTCGAGGACGGCATCGCCGCCGGCGAGAAGATCCACTCACTCTACGAGCAGGCTGCAATCGAACGGGCCAAAGACGCCTACGCCCAGGCGCTGGCTGATCTCGTCCGCGGCGAGTCCAGCGTTGAAGCTGACCCGTCGACTTCCCAACCCATGAACCAGGAGCACTGATCACCATGTCCTTCCTCGAGAAGATCGGATTCGTCGAGACCGCCGAGCAGGAGGCCCAGCGCCTCGCGCAGTCGCCCGAGGGCTCGGCCAACCACGAACTGTCCAAGCTGCCGGTCACCATCGAGCAGTGGCCCCAGGACCTGCTCATCGAGCTGCCCTGGCACGCCACCGAGCGGGGCTCAGGCCACCGCGTCGTCGTGGTGCCCATCGAATACCGCGGCGAGGCCCGCACCGAGGGCGAGGAAGAACCCCGTCCCCGCAAGCGCCACGCTGGTTGGTGGAACTGCGCCGTCGTCGCCAGCGACCACCCCAGCTACCCGGTCGGCGGCTACCGGCTGAGCATCCCCGCTGCCGAGCTCGCCCGCGGCAAGCGGATCGAGCTCTGAGAGAACACATCCCACAACGAAGGAGCGTGAACCACCATGCCTGACACGATGCAGACCACCGGCCGCCGCGAGCGGATCCTCCGGAGTGTCGGCAGGGCGCTCCTCGTCACGGGGATCGTGCTGAACGTCCTCGCCCTGCTGCCCGCGATCGCAGCCAGCGCCTGGACCGGCCACTGGACGGCGAGCGCGGTGCTCGTGGTCCTGTCCGGTGCTGTCTGGGCTGCTGGACTTCTGGGCCTGAAGACCTGGGCTGCCCGGCTACGCCGTCACAACGGCACCCAGCCCAGCCAGCACCAATGACCAGTCGCCCTGCCTGATCCCACCAGAGCCCCGGCTCCTGCGCTCCGGCGCGGGGCCGGGGCTCTCGCTCTGTCTCTGAGGCGGGTTCACGCGCTGCGGGGCAGCGCCTGGTGTTTTGCAACAGCAAGAGAACCATCCCGAACAAAGGAAGAGCCATGACCACCCTGACCACGACGCGTGTCCCGCTCAAGCAAATGGACCCTGCGATGCTCGTGTTCGAACTCGAGCGGGAGATCCAACACCTCATGCCCGGCACCACGAACACGGAGCTCGTAACCCGCGCAGCTGCGACGGCCTCGTTCCTGCACCGGAAGCAGACCCGCTTCATCAGGGGAGACATGCCTCGCGTGCCGTACATCGAGCATCCGCTGCGCGTGGCGTTGCGCCTCCTGCGCTGGGGCGTCACCGACGCTGAACTGATTGCCGCAGCACTGCTGCATGATGTCGTCGAGGACTGCAGCAAAGAGCTGCTTGCTGCTTTCGGCCAGCCGGGTGAGGATCCCCTGGGCTGCCTGGCGCGGCTGTACGGCCGGCGCGTCTCGGTGCTCGTTGGGGCGGTGACGACTCCTGGCGGCAGCACCTCCTACGAGGAGCACCTCACGCGGCTTGCCAACTCCGGTTCCCGGGCGCTGCTCATCAAGGCCAGCGACCTGAAGGACAACGCCGGTTCGATCCGGCACCAGCTCGGCCACGGCCAGGATTCGCGCATGTACCGCATGCTCTTCAAGTACATGCCGGCCGTCGAGATCGTCGGAGCAGGTCTGCGCCGCTCGCTCTGCTGCCCTGCTACCCAGCAGTGCACCATGGCTGCCATCGCCGCGATGGAAGATCTCAGCCACGATCTCGCAGCCCTGTCGGCCGAGCATGGCATCGACTGATCAGCATGCCGCAAGCCGCAAAATTCAGAAAGGAACCTGATGGGAAGCAGGCAGGTAACTCTCACCTCGTGTGATCGCTGTGGAGTTGAGACGGAGTCGGATGTTGCCCATGAAAATTCAGACAACTACGACCCGGACGCCCACGTTTGGCGGACATTGAAATTCCACTACATCCAACCGTGGTTCTTCCTCTGTCCCGATTGCGTGAAGGCCTTCCTCAAATTCATGGCCATGGAAGCAGTGCTGCCGGTCAAAGTGATCCGCAGGCCCGACCGTCCATGAACCAGAGAACCAGCACTACAGCAGAGACCCCACCGCAGGAGCATCAGCTCCGGCGGCGGGGTCTCTTTTTTCTCTGGTCACTTCTTTCTCCCGCGGACCGGATACTCCGGCTACCAGCCGGAGCTGAAGGGCAAGCGCAAGTCACCGGAGAGGATCCCGCCGCACAGGAACAGCAGTGCGGAGACGCCGATGAGGCCAACGGCGAAAGCCACCGGCCGGTCCTCGTAGATCTGCCGCAGCCGGGATACGAGGCTCTGTGGCTTCTTACTGGTCTTGTTCGGGTCTCCTGCTGGACTCTTCCGGGTCTCATCGTGGTCGGTCATGGGTCTGCATCCCTTCTGGTCGGTGTGTGGTCTGGTATTGGGCGGTGGGTGGTCTCGTCGAGGGCTGGTGCGGGTCCCGTCAGAGCCCCGACTTCAGCGGCACGACGATGTCACCGACCATGAGCACCAAGCTCATCGACAGCATCGCCAAGCCGATCACGTAGGCGACCGGCAGCTGCCTGGCGACGTTGACGTGACCGGGATCAGGTCGGCTGAACCGCCGTGCCAGGCAGCGCCTGGCCCCTTCAAAAGCGCTGCCCGCGATGTGGCCGCCGTCCAACGGCAGCAGCGGGAGCAGGTTGAACACCCCAATGAAGAGGTTGAACGAACCGACCACCAGCCCGAGCAGCGCAGCCTTACCGCCGATGTCGAGGCCGGGTTTGGTAGATGCCGCGACCTCGCCGGCGAGCCTGGATCCACCGATGACTGACATGGGTCCGTCCTGGGCACGCTCGCCCTGGCCGAAGATCGCCTGGGCGACGTTGTACACCCGGGCGGGCAGCTGCACGATGGAAGACACTGCGTGCCCGGTCATCTCGCCCATGCGCTCCATCGTGTAGACCGGGCCGTGCCTGGTCACCACCTCGCGGGACTCCGGCTCGACACCGAGGAAGCCCACTGTCGCAGACTGCTTCGGGCCGTCACCATCGAGGTCCCGCGGCATGGCGATCGTGTGCGAGGCCTGGAGCTTCACCTGCGTACCATCGCGCTCCACCTCCATGGCAGCGATGCTGTCGCCGTTGGCGTGGATCAGGTCCGACAGCTGTGACCACGAGGTGACTGGCTGGCTGTTGAAGCTGACGACCACATCGCCGGGACGCAGCCCCGCCGCCCGGGCGGGGGAGACCTGGTCGCTGTCTTGGCACGCAGTGCGTTTGGCGTCCTGGGGGATCACGCAGTCGGAGACGACGGAAACCGCAGGGCGGCCGGTCGGCTCGACCGAGTGCACGCCGTAGATGCCATAGACACAGAGGAAGCAGAGGAACGCCAAAGCGATGTTCACCCCGGGCCCCGCCACCATCACCAGGATCTTCTTCGCCGCGGGCAGCTTATAGAACAGACGGTCAGTGTCGCCGGGTTCGACGAGCTCGAACTCCGCCGCCCGGGTCTGCGAGACCATCTGTGCGAACAGGCCCGTGTTGGACTTGCGCAGCGTGAGGGGCGCGTCCGGGGTCGCGGTGCTGGCTGCGACGAGGACGTCGCTGTGAGCTTCCTGGTGTGCCGACGCGGCTGCTGTATCTGCTGGCACCTGCTCGCCGCGGGAAATCTGCTGCTCGCGGTCCGTCTCGGGCGGGAACATGCCGATGATCTTCACGTAGCCGCCGAGCGGGATGAGCTTGATACCGTACTCGGTCTCGCCCTTCTTCAGGGACCAGACCGTCGGGCCGAAGCCGACCATGTACTGGCTCACCCGGCACCCGAACTTCTTCGCGAAGTAGAGGTGCCCCAGTTCGTGCAGCGCGATCGAGACGAAGATCGCGGTCAGGAAGATCACCACACCGAGCGCGTACAGGGCGACCTCCGGACCCGTCATGGCGTGTACCCCTCGTCGGGCCGGCTCTGTGCGATCGTCATCGGTGCATCCCCTCGTCGTGCCTCGTCTGTCGATGCTCTATCGCGATAACAGGGAGCATCGACTCGTATACGTCAATTCTCGCATGTCGAATGCCATTCAGACAGGACGCTGCATTGATGTCGAGAGATGCTAAGAGCCCTTCCTGATCCTCTTTCGATGATCAGGAAGGGCTCTTCGCCCGCGCGGACCCGGGTCAGTCCGAGTCACCGCGCGTCAGCTCAAGAGCAGCCGCCTCACGCTCCCTGTAGACCTCGTAGAGCGTCCGGCCCGCCGCATCGACCTGCAGGAACGCCAGCAACGCCTGGTCGACGTCGATCATCCCTGCGGCCACAAGCGCGAGCTGCGCCCCGAGCCAGGTCTTCATCACGCGCCAGGCAACACGCTCAGCGTGGGCCCGGCTGGTCCGCTCGGCGCGCGATCCCGCCTTCAGCCGGCCGGCGGCGTCCTCCTTCTGCAGCAGCGCCTCCATGCGGTCGACGCTGGCTGGAAGAGAGAAGCCGCGCTGGCCATGCGGCGTCGCGAGCAGGAAGTCCAGGGAACTGGGCACGCCGGAGGCGTCGTAGTCGACGCTGATCCGGCGGGCCCCGTGCTGCGCGAGCAGCGCCTGCATCTCGGCGACGGTCTGCGCGGCCGAGATCTTCGTGGAGTAGTTGACCGGCGCAGCCACGGCTCAGCTCTCCTGGTCGTCGTCCACGGGCACCAGCTCGCCAATGCCACGGACCGTCCAGTCGCCGCTCGCCACATTGACGAGCGTGCAGTTCGACCCGGCGGTCGCCTCCGAGTCATACTCCTCGAAGACGTAGACCCGCGGCGGCGCATGCACGCCTTCATAGACGTCTTCGTCGAGCATCACGCGGCCGCCGAGCTCGACGCCCTTGTGCACGACGACCTCGGGCGACTGTTCCGCCTCGTCGTCATCTTCGGCCGCGTGGGTCCCGGCGGCCGGGGCCGGAGCCCCGGCCAGCGAGCCGAGAAGCTCGGCTCGGCGCGCATCGAGCTCAGCCAGCCGACCGAGGAGCTGGCCCTGCTCGTCCTGCAAGGCCAGCAGCTCGGTCACGGCCACGGAGGGGCCACGCACGACCATCACGCCGCGGCCTTGCTGCGCTTGCCCTCGGGCTTCTGGACCTCGACGGCCTTCGCCGCCAGGTACAGGCCCTCACGGTTCAGGTGGCGCGAGTATGCGGCGTCGAGGTAGAGCACCGGGATGCCGCCGGCGGCCTTCTGCAGGACAGGACGCAGGATCTCCTTGATCGGGCCCGAACCGCCGCCGTAGACGTACACCACCTCGGTGGTGCCGCCGACCTCGGCGAGGACGTCCTCGAAGCGTGCGCCGATCTCCTCGCCGAGGTACTCGGCCTCCTCGTCGACGTAGCCCTTGGCGCGGTCAAACCTGCCCTGGAGGAATACGCTGGGCTCCTGCTGCAGGAAGTCGGCCAGCGCCTTGCGGTTCTTGAACCGCAGGTCCTTGTCTCCGCTGGTGCTCATGCGGTCCAACGCGTTCGTCAACGCGGTGCCGTAGCCCTGGTCCAGGGTGCTGGCCGCTTCGGAGTTGAACGCGCCGTCGGTGAAGACGGGGAAGTTCACGGTGCCCTCGCCGACGTCGACGCCGACGGTGTTGCGCACACCGACCAGCAGCTCGGCGGTGACACCCTGTAAGCGCGCGGCCTCCTCGGGGTCCGAGGCCCGAAGATCGTCCAGCAGAGCCTGCGCCAGCGGCGCACCCTTGTCGGTGATCGCGAACTGCGCGGACGCGCCCTCGGGCAGGACCTGCACATCCTCGAACTGCAGGCGCACGGTGACCGGCGTGGAGAAGTTCTTCACGGTCACCAGGTGCACCGTGGGGTCAGCCGTGCCCAGGAGTCCCACGAACTGGGCAGCGTAGGCGCTGCGGCGCTGCACGTACTCAGCAATCGGCAGAGCCAGGCCTGCGCGCACCGTGGCGCGCAGCTCGCGGTCCGGCAGCGCGCCGTGCTCGCGGACATAGTCGCGGAGGGCCTTGGCGGCGAAGACGCCCAGGACAAGCACCGAGCTCAGTTCCTGGTCAGCCTTCGAGCGGGATCCGACGACCTCGAACTGCGTGAACTTCGACCCCGGGGTGCTCAGTGCCGCGCGGCCGAAGGTGCGCAGGTCCGAGTGCCCGATCAGGGGAGTGGTGAACGAGGCGGCGACGCGGTTGTAGAAGTCGTCCTCCACCACGATCTTGAAGGCATCCGAGTCAGCCTCGGGCACCTTGGGCGTGGAGCGCGAGGTGCTCACCACGGCCGAAGGAAGGTCGATCGTGTCGAAGACCTCCTTGCCGTGGACCTCGCCGCGGATGACGCCCTTGACGTATCCGTTGCCGACGTCGATGCCGCCGGTGAGCTGGATGGTCTTCTCGGCGGTGCGGGTGTTGCTCATGATTGTGTCCCTCTCGGTCAGGAAGTCGGTGTCTCAGGAAGTGCGGTGCGGATCAGCGGGTGAGGAAGGCGTCCAGCCCCGAAGGGACAGAAGGCTCCTCGGCAGGAACAGGGTGGGGCTCGCGGACGGGAGGCGTGGGCGGCGGCTGAACAGCCTGGGCTGCCTCGACGCGCTGCACGGGCTCTGAAGGAACAGCAACAGGCACGGCAGTCTCGTCACGGCTTTCGCGACTCTCGTGCTGGCTTTCACTCCCGTCACGGCCGGCATCGCCGCGTTCCTCTCCTTCATGGGCCTCGCCGGGCCCAGGGTCCTGCTCGCCCTGCGGCGGGCGGCCGCGCCGGGGAAGCTGCTCAACGGGACGGTTGACCACGTCGATGTAGCCGTCGCGCTGGATTGACTCGCGGATCAACAGCTGGAGCGAGCGCGAGATGTCGTACTGCTCGTCGAGCCACCGGTTCGTCGACTCGTCGGCCCGCGGGACGCTCCAGCGCAGACGGCGCGGCTCGGCCTTATCGGTCATTGCGAGCACCCCCTTGCGCCCTCGTGCTGATGGACACTGTCCTCGGTCATCGCGGCCCCCTCTCATGCGCGGTCCCCGAGGCGCTACTGCCAGTCGGGGACCTTTCGACTCATTTATCAGTCATCATTCTACTGGTCTTTCAATGGTCTCTGCAAGGACCACGCCAAGACCAGCAAAAGGCCACCAGCAGATCAGGCCTGCATCACCGTGAGCGACCCCTGGCCGCGGCGGGGCCCGTGGGAGCCGCTGGCAGGACCCGCAGAAGGCCACGGGTCAGTCGAGGAACCAGAAGACACAGGACTCATCAAGGGCTCACCCGGGACCGGCACGCGGTCCGCTGCGGACCAGTAGAAGACCTCGATCAGGCCACGGCACATTGGAGGGCGCTCGGTGGTCCCACGCGAAGCACTGAAGCGCCCTCGAAGAGACCCGCAACAGTCCAGCGTCGCGAGCCGGACCAGAGCAGACCTGTAAGAGACCATCATGGGACCAGTAGTGCGCCCGAAGCGGCCCCGAGGAGTGCCATCCGGCACTCAATGGGGCCTGAATGGCCTTTCTGGACTCTCTCAGGTCTTGTATGGGTCTGGTCTGTGTCCCTGTCTGGCCATGCCGGTGCAATGATCTGTCCACTCCGGGACCAGAAGGGGTCCAGCGATGCGGGCCCGGACCGGTACCTGGAACACCCGCCTGCGACACCTCGAGGCAGTCCTGGAGCAAGCGGAGAAGCTATCGGAGCAGGGTGGAGCAGCTGTGGTTGCGCCTATAGCGTCACCGACCCGCCCGGGGGCCGCAGGGAGAGCGGAGGGAAAAGGCGAACTGGGTAGTAGGGCCCCGCATGGAGCGAAAGTGCAAAAACTCCGCTTCCTGGAGAGGCTCACGGGCGGTGGGGGTCCAGAAGGTGAGAACCCGTGAGCCTCTCCAGGAAGCTGCACCTGGTGGGAGACCCGGACGGCTCGGTGACGCTGTGGAAGCGGGGGCTGCCGTTGGATCCAGGGAGGCTTCATGCTTCCCGGAAAAGCTCCTCTTCTGATGCGTCCACGAGTGACAGGCCGGGCGGTGGCCTTCGAGGACTCGCTGTCGCTCATCCTGGGGTGCAGCTGCCACCAGGAGGGCAGACGGCCGGCCCGGAACGGACCCCGGCAAGGAAGCGGTGTAGGCCCGCCTCGGACGCGGAGCGACAGGTGCTGGCGCGGCCGCGAAACAGAGCCGGAGTGAGCGCCGCACACCGGCGCGACGAGCGCACCGACAGATCAGTGCAGTGCTGTGACAGCAGAGTTTTCCACAGCCTGACGCGACAGGTCGCGGGGAGAGGTGGACCGCTGCGCGCCGGGTCTGATGCGCCTGCGCCAGCAGGTTGCACCAGGGGGTGCGGACCGGGCTGCGCCCGACGTCGCTGACGCTACGTGTGAGGACCCGTACGGGTACCCGCTCGTGCCTCGCGGTGGTGCGGAAGATGCATCCGTACGGCGTTGCAGCGGACGGCAAAAGGGCTGTACACCCAAAAGCCCGTAAATCCAGCGGAAACGACGTGACCCGTACACCCGCTGCGCGGATGGAGAGGGGGTGTACGGGTCAAGGGTGTACGGGCCGTTTCCCCTGATATTCCAGGCTTCCGCTAACGCTCCAGCCGTGGAATGGCGAAATGGCGGCAAGAGAGGAAAAGGGCATAAGGGAACCTGGCAACAGCGGTCCTGCGGACCCTCCGCTTCGCTCCGGTCTCTCGCTGCGCTTCGAGACGCTGTTGGTCGGCATAGCCGACAGGTTCCACCGCTCGCTTCGCTCGCCGGTCCGTCAGTCGCTGCGCTCCCTCCGGCTATGCCCAGCGCTGCGCTTGAGTGGAGGACACCCCCGCCTGCCCCGCCGCATTTGTCCACAGGTGGACGACGCGGCAAAGGGTGCAGCCAGGCGGTGGATCACCTGGCGCTGCGCACCAGGTTTGTCCGAGGAGGACGGCCCGTCGGCCGGCCCGCTGCGCGGCCCAGTCGGAGCAGTTCCCGACACGGTTCACCAGTGGGCCGTCAGGCCAGCGGAGCTGGCACGGGAGCTGGACCGTACATCGAGTCTCCGCGGACCCCTGGCGGGACCTGCACTCGATGCCCGACACCTGCATCCCGAGAAACAGAAGAGGCATCGTCATGACACACGCCCGGAAGGCATCCAGGTCCGCACGCCGGCCACAGCCGCAGCTCTCGCCCTACGACACCGGAGCCAGGTGCGAGGCCAAGCCGTGGATCCCCTACGGAGAGCGAGTCACTGAGGCGACTCCGGCGGAGAGCTTTGGCAAGGTCGACTTCGACGATGAAGAGAGCGGCACGGTCTGCGTCGCCTACCTCGAGCGCGACAAGGACGGTGGATACACCCTTCACGTCGCACCGCTCAGCGAGGACCGGAAGGTCCGGGTGGCAATCCATTACGAACGCGGCGTTGCCAGGGTCAACGGTGCCCAGGCGTCGGCAGCTGCCGCGTAGTGACCTGCCGACTGAGAAGGAACACCGGGAATCATTCCGGAAAACATTGCGGCGAAAGAGGACGGGAATGATGCAGCGACAGACGAGTATCACAATCCGGACTGCCACCGCGGCGGCCTCGGCGGGATCTATGCCGATGACCAAGATGACCAGCCGGGAGGCATCGCGATGACCAGTGGATTCAGCCATGCCCTGCTCGTGACCGGTTCCCGAACCTGGGACGCCGCGGAGGCCATGAAGGCGGCTTTGAACGAGGCCTGGAGAGCCTGGGGACCGTCTGCGGTCGCCCGACCTGTGCTCCTGTCAGGGCACTGTCCCAAGGGTGCTGACGCCATGGCCGAGCGGCTGTGGCGGGCTGCCGGCTTCGAAGTAATTGAGTTCACGGCCGACTGGAGCGCTGAGCCCAAGGCGGCGGGCTTCACCCGGAACCAACGGATGGTCGATGCCCTCGTCGCCATGCGCGCCGGGGGAGCGCAGGTCCGTGTCGCCGCCTTCCTGGACCTTTGCAGCAAGTGCGACCAACGCACCGGCCAGCAGCAGCTGATGCCCGGAACGCCAGGGCACTTCTCACATGGCACCGTGCACGCCCGCTCCTGCGCCCTGGCTGCAAGCATCGAGGTCGAAGACATCATCCACCCGCGCCTGCCTCCGTTCTGACAAGTGCACACCCCGGACATGACAACAGCCCTGCAGCTGGTGCTGCAGGGCTGTTGATCCTTGATTCGAATAGGTGGCCGGAAATCACTCCGGTATGGCCCGAAAGACTGCGGAAAGGGTGGGCTAGAGAGTCCGCTCGATGCCGTGTGCCTCATCGTGGGCCTTCATGACAGCTTTCGGAATGCGACCGAACTCGGGCACTTCATGACCGTTCTCGCGCGCCCACTTACGGATCTCCTCGCGTTCCTCGGGCGTCGTCTCGGGCACGAGTCGTTTCTTCTCGCCCTTCTTAGTGGCCTTTCGACCTTTACTGATGTATTCCTTGAGATTCTTCTCAAGCTCTTTGCGCTCTTCGTCGGTCAGGTCTATCTCGAACCAGGTGTCGCCCAGTCCGAAGGTGACTGTGGCAGCATCCGGCTTGCCACTGATGTCCGACTCCACAATATTTCGAATAGCCATGTCTTGAATGGTAGACGATCCGAACCACCTTAGAGAAGTCTTTGGGCACGCCAGAACGACAGATCTTTCCAATGCCTTCATCATAGGCCGAAAACGCTGCTATACCAGCATAATAAACCCGCCACACTGCTAAAATCACACTGCCAGCGGGTGCCTTTCCCCACCCCTGTAAACCGACCATTCGACACGATCGAGAGGCCCCCCACCATGACCATTCTCCAGACCGTCGATGACCATCCACTGACGGACGACGGCGTCGACCTGTTCGCCCTGATGTGCCAGCGCCGCGGCTGGACCGACGAGTACCTCCGCGAGATCGAATCAGCTGAACACGACGAGCTCCTGGGCCTGGCCGAGATGGTCGAGGCCCTGGAAGACGCCCGGGTCGCCGGCCACAAGGTCACCATCGCCCCTGACTTCGACATGGACGGGATCTCCTCCGGTGTGCTCGGCTACGCCGGACTGTCAGAGCTCGGCTTCGACGTCGAGCTGCACGTGCCCGACTACCGCCGCGGCCACGACCTCACGCCCGAGGACATCGCAGAGATCGCCGCGACGTGGCCGGACACCAAGGTCCTGCTGACCTGCGACGGGGGAGTGAACTCCCACCGCGGGATCGCCGCCGCCCGGGCTCTGGGATGGAAGACCCTGGTCACCGACCACCACGAGGAGCTCGAACCCGGTTCGAGCGCCGACGTCACCGTCGACCCCTGTCGGATGGACGAGACCTACGCCAACACCGGCATCTGCGGAGCGCACGTGCTCTACCAGGTGTTGGAGGCCTATGCCCGCGTCCACCGGCGGGAGAAGCTCTGGGAGATCCGCCTGCTGCGCCTGTTCGCCGGCCTGGGCACCGTCTCCGACGTCATGCCCGTGCTGTACGAGAACCGGCAGCTGGTGCGCGACTCACTGTCCATCGCACGGCTGCTGTACGCGCCCGCGCCGCGCACGGTCCCGACCCCCTGGGGCTTCGACCCGGACCCCGAAGCGATCGAAGTCGGGCAGTCGACGCTGATGCAGCTGCTGCGCGTCGACCCGCACCACCCGGCCTTCGTCCGGGCCTTCGAGGGCTTCGCGGTCCTGCTGAAGGCCTTCGGCCAGGCAGGCAAGGTCCGCGACATCGACAGCATCGACGAGGGCTTCTACGGGTTCTACCTCGCGCCGGCGATGAACTCCCCGCGCCGCACGGGCGACCCGCTCGCACCGTGCTTCGGCGTGTTCACCGCGCCTGACCAGGACTTGATGCTCGAGGCGGCACACCAGGTCATCGCGACCAACGAGAGCCGCAAGGAGCTTGTCGAGGTCCACACCCGGGAGCTCGAGGAGGGCGATCAGCCGCTGGCCCCCTGGGTCTACTTCTCCGAGGCCTACCCGGGCATGTACGGTCTGCTCGCCAACCGGCTGATGGAGCGCCACGGCCACCCGGTCGTCGTGCTCAACCGTCCCGCCGGGCCGGATGACTACGTCGGAGGCTCCGGCCGGGCACCGTCGTGGTTCGGCATCATCGACACGCTCGAGCACCAGGACGGCATGCGCGCCATCGGCCACCAGCAGGCCTGCGGCGTCAAGGTCGACCGGGCGGAACTGCTCGACGGCCTGGTCGAAGCATTGCGGGAGGCCACGCAGGTTGCCCTGCTGGCTGTCGTCCAGGATGAGCGCCGGGCCGACCTGGTCCTGGGCCCGGACCGGGACTGCGATGCTGGCCTGGACGACCTGGAGCCTCTGGTCGGCTTCGTCCGGCGTGTGGAAGCGCTGCGGCCCTTCGGCCACGGCTTCGTCGAGCCGGTGGTCGAAATCGCTGTCGAGCCCCTCGGGCTGCGGGTGGACCGGATCGGTTCCGATACTGACTGCGGCCATGAGCGCACCGACGCCAACCTGATGACCAACGCCCGCGGCTACCGCGTGTGCCGCCTGTGCAAGAAGCACCTGCGGCTGGTCACCAGGTCCGGGCTGTCCTGCCTGTGGTGGAACGTCGCCGAGGAGAAGGAGCCGGAGATTTCGGCTCTGACGCGGTCGGCCAGCCGCACCGAGGTCGGAACGCTGCGTTTCATCGCGAAGCTGCAGCTGAACACCTTCCGCGGCGAGACCCGCGTCCAGGCCGTCATCGAAGAGCAGATCCCCGCGTCTGTCTGACCACGGAAAGGAGGCGGGGATGCCCGCTCCACCCATCAAGTCCCGGCTCGTCTCCATCGCGTGGTGTGTCCTCGTGCCCCTCGGCGTGCTCGCCGCCTACCTGGGACTTGGCCTTGCCGTAGTTTCCGTGGTCGGTGAGCCCGTCCTGGGTACGGCGGTGCTCGGAGGCCTGGTGGCGCTGCTCGTCGGCGCTGCCAGGCTCTTCCGGCCCCGGTGGTTCGCCAACGCGCCAACGGTCCGACCGATGTCCGGAACACCGCGCTTTACCCGAACGGTGCTTGGGTGCCTGGCTCTGGCGTTCTTCGCCGGCCAGTCCTTGGCCCTGTGGCTCTATACCCTGGGCGGCTCGGCGGGATTCGATGAATCGACCCGAGCCAGGACAGACGCCGGGCCCGTCGTGGCCCTCCTGCTCGCACTGGTGGCAGCGCCGGTGGCCGAGGAGATGCTTTTCCGCGGCCTGCTCTACCCGCTGCTGCGGCGCAGGGTCGGCATCGTCGCGGCGGTGCTCGTCACCGCCGCGGGCTTCAGCCTGCTGCACGCCAACGTCGTCCAGTTTGCTGCCACGCTGCCCCTGGCGGTGCTGCTGGCGCTGGTCTACGAACGCACCCGCGTCCTGTGGCCGTGCGTGCTGCTCCACCTGGCCTTCAACCTCGCGGCCGTCCTTGTCCCCGCCCAGCTGCTGGGCGCACTGGCGAACCCCGTCTCAGCGCTGCTGATGACCGCGGCGTTCCTCGCGTGCGCCCTGGCGGTGTACCGCATGGCGGCACCCGCGCCCGGGCCTGCACAAGACGACAGGGAGGCCGGCGGGGAAGAAGGCGGGGAAAGCGAGCCACAGGCCGCATAGCGGCCGGGCTCAATGTGCAGGACTGACGCTGGTGCCCTCCGGGCGACCTTTCGGCCGTGGGCCGACGGTCGCTCCGGAGGGCCTGCTCTCGGGTGACCGGGGTGATCCGGTCACCGGGGGATTGGCTGAAGGATTTTCGTCAGCCAGACCTGAGAGGAGGTGGATCCACCATGGCCGTCGTCAATAAGTGCGCGTATGACGCGCAAGGCCGGCTCGTGCGCCCCAGCGGCAGCGAAGTGCGCCGCGCGCGGTTCGCCAGCGACTTCGACACCGGTGAGAGGCCGACCTTCGATCGAGGGTCCATGCACTTCTTCACCATGAGCACCAGCGGCCGCACGGCGGAGCAGGCGCACGAACGCGCCCGCGAGATGCTCGCCCGCTTCTTCGAACGTGCCGAGTCCGTCGCTGGCTTCCGCAAGCTCGAGATGCACCGGAGGCAGGGTGTGATGCCCTGCAACCGCAACGTCTCCATCACCTACGACATCCTGTACGCCGTCGAGGACGGCCACCGGGTCCGTGCCCACATACCCGAGTCCCCCAATGCGGGATACCGGCGAGGCCGCGGCGCGGCCGCCTTCTAGGCGGCCGGCGCACCCAGGGCCTCGCACCAGCGTGAACGCGCAGAAAGGCCGGAGAGCTCCCTTCCCACGGGGATGCTTCTCCGGCCTTTCTGTTTTCACGTTCCTGTGACAACAACACCTGGTGACGGTTCCTGGCCCTAACACCGATGCCCACTCTATCAGTGTCGATTCATCATGTGCAATGCAGTCGGCATCCCATTCCGGCGACCATTCGAAGGCCTGTCTCGAATCACTCGGAATAACTCGGAAACCCGGTCGACCAGGACGCCGGACCCATCACGATCGCTCCCGTCAGGGCCGTCAGGGCCTGATGCTCCGCTGCACGGGAGGACGCAGCGCCGAGGTGTACCACGTGTCGTGGTACACCTCCCGATCCCAGTGCTGGCCTGCTCAAACGGCGGGTCAGGCGACCGCGGCCGAGGAAGTCGGTACCACGTGCCCGAGCGGACGTGGTACGCCGTTTTGCCTTGGTAGATCAGCGTTTTCGGCAGGTGTACCACGAGTACCACCAGATTCCGAGCGTTTACATATGTGCGCGAAGGACGCCTCCGATCGGTCATCCAGCCAGTAAGAGCTCTTATCCCCATGCGCGTATATCTAGTCTTTATTTAGTGGTACAAGTGGTACAGGGGGTATATAAAGCCACGTCTGACCAGGGCAAACGCCTGTACCACGTGCAAATCTCCATGTGGTACACCCCGTTTGGAGAAGTCCTGAAATCCCCGACTGACCAGGGGAAGCAGGTGTACCACGTCAAGTGGTACACCTTCCGATACCCAAAGGGGGTATACCGGCTCGCTGCTGCAGCCGGATCCCAGCTCTGGAGGTTCCCGGCCGGCCGGTCGGAAGAACTCCCCGAACCCCGACCAGGGGGTCGGGCGGCTCACGCCGCCCGCGGGGGAGTGCTCGAGCACGAGAAGCCAGCGGCTCCGTGGGGCATACGCCCCCGGAGCCGCTGTTTCTCATTCCAGACCGCACGCTCTCGTCGTGTCGCCGTGGCCTCCGGGTCTCGCGCGCGACCCCTCCGAGCCCCACCCGGGTACCACCCGGGACCTCTGTCGGACCATGAGTCAGCTATCAGTCGACTCGTTGCGAAAGACCATTCGGATGGCATAGAGTCGTGAGCACGTTCCTATTCGATTACGAGACCAATCGGCTTCCCACTCACTGCCGGCAGGTACTCGACGCGATCGAGAAAGACAGCAGCATGACGACTCCTGACGACCCAACGCCCGTCTTCGACGAGGACTTCGACACCCCCTCGACCAACCCTGTCGCCGACGCCTTCACCGAGGTCATGACGTACTTCGCCGACGGCGGCGACATCGCCCCGCAAAACGAAATCGTCACGCGCGCGACCGAGGTCTACCTCCAGCTGATCGACCCGTCGGACCCGCCGGCACCGCGCCTTCTCGAGAAGCAGCTGCTCGCGATCGTGAACGGCGTCTCCAAGGCCGAGAACAGCAAGACCAAGGTGGCCGCCGAGAAGCTGCCCCTGGCCCGGCACCTGACCTACTGGCAAGTGGCGCAAATCCTGTTGAGCCTGCACCACGTGATCCGCATCGCCCCCAGCGCCAAGGACACTGACCGCGAGTACGACCTGCTGGCGATGTACCAGGCCACCGGCCCGGGCCGCGGCACGTACACCACCAGCGAGGACGACATCCGCACCACGGCACGCCGTTACAACACGCAGCTGACACTCAAGGAGTTCGCCGAGGTCCTGGCAGTACTCCGCGAGGACAGTCCGCGCCGGCACCAGTGCAGCCACAGAGACCTCATCGCCGTGAACAACGGCGTGTTCCACTACGGCCGCGAGGCCCGGGACATTTATGAGGGCGGCAAGGCCTTCCACTTCGAACCCAAGTCGCTCGTACCCTTCGACCCGGCACTGGTGTTCCTGGCCAAGTGCCACATCGACTACGTCGAAGACCCGGACAACCCGGTGATCGTCCACCCTGTCGACGGCTCGGTCTGGGACATCGAGTCCTGGATCCACGAGCTCTCCGACGAGGAGGGTATCCCCGAGCTGCTCTGGGAGGTCATCGGCGCGATCATCCGGCCGCACGTCAGCTGGGGCAAGACTGCCTGGTTCTATTCAGAACAGGGCAACAACGGCAAGGGCACGCTGTGCTCGCTCATGCGCAACCTGTGCGGGCCACGCTCGCACACCTCGATCCCGCTGAGCGACTTCGGCAAGGACTTCGCGCTCGAGCCGCTCGTGCGCGCCAACGCGATCATCGTCGACGAGAACGACGTGGGCACCTTCATCGACAAAGCGGCCAACCTGAAGGCGATCGTCACCAACGACGTCATCCAGATCAACCGGAAGTACCGGATGCCGATCGCCTACCAGTTCTTCGGCTTCATGGTCCAGTGCCTCAACGAGTTCCCGCGCGTGAAGGACAAGTCCGAAAGCTTCTACCGCCGGCAGCTGTTCGTACCGTTCAACAAGAGCTTCACCGGCATGGAGCGCAAGTACATCAAGGACGACTACCTCCAGCGCCGCGAGGTCCTGGAGTACGCCCTCTGGTACGTGCTCAACCGCGCCGGCGCAGCCGACCCGGGCAACTACTACCAGCTCTCCGAGCCGGTGGCGACCAAGGTGGTCCTGGCCGAGTACAAGGAGGCCAACGACCCCGTGCGCGCCTTCTGGGAAGAGTTCCGCGAGCGGCTGGTGTGGGACCTGGTGCCTTTCACCTTCACCTATGACCTCTACAAGGCCTGGTTCGCAGACGTCTCGCCCTCGGGGTCGCCCGTGAGCAACAAGCAGTTCATCACGGACCTGGTTGCGATCGTGCGGCCTGACCCGCTGTGGCACTGCCCGGACAAGAACAAGAAGATCCGCCCCGGCCAGATGATGGCCACCCCCGAGACGACCATCGCCGAGTACGAGCTGAAGAAGTGGATGAACCCGCACTACAGCGGCTCGGACCCGAAAAAGAAGTCGCAGCCGGTCCTTCAGGCCAACTACCGCGGCCTGCTCCGGCACACAGGTCCCGCCGCCCAGGTGGACGCCGACGACGAGGACACCACAGGAGAGGACTGATCCGACCATGCCCACAATCGCCAGGGCCATCACCGAGCTAGCCCGGGCGGTGACCGACCTTGCCAAGCAACAAGGCAGGGCGAGCACCGCGCTGGCCGATGTCGCCCGCGAACAGCGGATCACCAACCTGATCGTCCGCTCGCAGATCAGTGCCGACCCGGAGGAGAAGCGGCGGCTCGTGGCTGAGGCCTCCAGCCGGATGGACGCCCCGCGCCGCCGCTCTCCACACAACCCGATCGAGTGAAGACAAGAACGGAAAACAGGACATGACCCAGCCGCACCCGAACGAACCGGACTGGAAAGGCGGATGTGCAGGAGAGGGAGTCTCACCCGGAAAGGAATGCGCCGACTGCACCGGCCAGCGTGAGCACTTCGGCTACTCCCTGGTGGGAGGTCGATGGGCCCGCGGTGCCCGGCCGGTCCCCGCGCCCGTCACAAGGAAAAAGCGCCGCCTAAGGCCATCCGCGGCAGCGCCCGGCACCCCGACCAGATAACTGCATACCCCGGCCGTGACGGCCGGTGACGACCGAAAGGCCAGACCCATGACCACCCAGCGCACCCCCGCCACAGCTGAGACCGCGCTCTTCACGTTCTACGACATCGAATCGCTGTCGAACGTCTTCACGCTGTGCGCCTACACCCCGCGGCCGGGCCGCGCCGTCCACGACCTGGAGATCTTCTTCCTGGCCGACGACCCGGCGCTGGTCGCCTCCGTCGACCCCCAGGCCCTCTACGACACCGTGATCCGCTCCAACCCGGGGCTGCCCGCAGTCAGCGTCCAGCTTTGGAACCTCGGCGGCGAACGGGGCAGCCTCCGGCTCGCCGAACTGATGGGTCTCTCGAACGCCGACCAGGTGTGCAACCACTCCGACCCAGGCGGGTATCCCGCGGCGCTGCGTCCGGTCTGCGACACAGACCCCGAGTACGACCCGGCACTGCATCCGTTCCTTGCTGGCTACAACTCAATGAACTATGACACGACCATGGTCGCGCTCTACCTCAACGAGGCGTTTCCGGCCCCGGGCAGCGGTCGGCCGTTTCAGCCGACCACGGCCCGTACTCTGCGCGACCACAACGACCAGCTCTTCTCGTCCCAGCACATCGAGTACATGCCTGGCTACCTCGGCTGGGACGGGGCGGCTGCGAAGATCCGTCGCGCCATGCTTCACTCGGGCCGGCACCTGGACGTGGCCCGGCTGAACGAACTGCAGTCCAAGGTCAGCCTCAAGCGCCTGCTCGGGATGCTCGGCCGCCAGATCAAGGAATCCGAGAAGCTCAGTCATGACACGAGCATCGAGGCGGTAGAGGATCTCTATGAGCTGCTGGCCTACAACGTCTCGGACTGCCTTGGTCTGGCCCAGCTGTTCCGGCACCCGGCGTACGCGAGCAACTTCGATCTCAAGGCCGCTCTGCTCGCCCAGTTCACCGAAACGGTGTTCACCAAGAACGGTGCGGTGCGCAAGGACCGGCTGGCAGTCGACTCCTCATCGGCAAAGTTCGTGGGCCGCATCCTCGCACCCAACGCCTCACTGGATGACATCGAGGCGGTGTCCTTCGTATATCCGCACCCCGAGGTCGCTAAAGAACGCGGGATCGAGCCGGTCAACGTGCTCGACGAGTGCGTGCGCTTCTTCGAGGAGAACGTCGCGCCCGACCCGGCCACCCACTCCGAAGTGACTGCAGCCCAGCGCGAGGCCCACCGGCAGTTCCTGCAAGTCGTGGCGTACTACCGCTCGATCGAGGGGCAGAACTTCAACGACTCCGAGGAGTACCGCGACAAGTTCAGCCTTCCGGCCCGGTCTCTGCACGATGTGCCCAAGACCCCGAACAACGTGCCGTATTTCCGGGCGGACGCCTCGCCGTCGTCCTGCTTCGCCACGTTCTCCACCGGTGGCATCCATGGGGCCGAAGCCGACCTGTCGGTGTTCAACGCCGAGAAGGTCGAGCACAACGATCAGACCATGATGCTCATCCGGGCAGCGCAGGCCTTCCCGGACGCAAAGGACTTCGTGGCCGAGGCCAAACGTCAGCACGCCATGCTCCGCCTGCCCGACGGCACCTTCGTCGACAAGCGGCTGGTCCTGCTGGGTTCGGACCCGGAGAAGGTCAAGTACCGCAAGCCGAAGAAGGACGACCCTGACCAGGCCGGGCAGCTCGCCCGCGCCCAGGCCCAGGTGCCTGACCCGGCGGACCTGTTGACCACCCAGCGGCCCGAGGCGGAGGCGCTGAACGTCGTCCTGCCCGACGGCGGTGTCCTGGAAGGCAAGGTGGTACTCGCCAACAGCACGGCCACCAATGCCGCCTACCGCGATGAGCCGGCCAAGAAGAAGCCGGAGCTGTTCATCGCCAAGGAAGACGGCTCCGACAAGCTGCACCCGAAGTTCGCACGCACCTCGGCTGGCCTGGTGATCCACGAGGACTTCACCAGCTACTACCCGAACCTGCTGCGCAACATGCGGGCGTTCTGGAACCCCGAGCTGGGTGAGGACCGCTACGCGAAGATCTTCTTCGACAAGGAGCGCTACGGCCAGGAGATCAAGGGGCTGAAGAAGCAGCTGGCCCAGCTTCCGGGCGACAGCCCTGAAGCTGGGCGGCTGAAGGCTCAGATCGCCGGGCTCGGCGTGCTGCGCAACGGCACGAAGCTGATCCTCAACTCGGCCTCGGGCGCAGGCGACGCAAGTCACCGCACGCCGATCCGGATGAACAACCGCATCATCTCGATGCGCATCCTTGGCCAGCTGTTCAGCTGGCGGATCGGACAGGCCCAGACCCTGGCCGGGGCGAGGATCATCTCCACCAACACCGACGGCCTCTACTCGGTCGTCGGCGGCGAGAACGGATTCGACGAAGCGACCAACAACCGGGTGCTCGCCGAGCAGCAGGAGGCCATCGGCGTCGACATCGAACCTGAGCTGATGTTCCTCATCAGCAAGGACTCGAACAACCGCCTGGAGCTGGAGGCCCCGGAGCCGGGGCGGTCCGTGGCAGACAGTCCGATCATCGCCGCCGGTGGCGGCACGCTGGCCTGCCACGCGGGCCCGACTCCGACGAAGTCGCTGGCCCACCCAGCCGTGATCGACTTCGCACTGGCCCGCTACCTGCAGACGGTGGCGAGCAGGGGAGAGTCGGCGATCGCGGAGCCCTTCGACCTGATGCTGGGCCGGAAGGTGATCGAGGAGGCGGTCCTGGAGGACGACCCGATCCGGTCGCTCCTGCTGTTCCAGAACGTCATCGCGGCCTCCCGCGGCTCGATCACCTACCCCTTCTCGGCTGCACCCATCGACCCCGCCGTGGGTGTGAAGTACAGCGAGCAGGGTCACGTGACCAACGTCCGCGACCCGCAGGTGCTGCAGATGGTCAACCGGGTGTTCATCGTCCGCGAGGGCACTGAGAACGCCCGGAGCCTGCTCAACGCCGGTGCCTGGAAGGTCACCGCGGCCAGCCAGGCCAAGCGCCGCGAAGAGGACATCGGCCGGACCAAGCGCGACCCGGTCGCGCTGGAGGTGCTGCGCCATCACGGCTGGGCCCGCTCCCGCGCCGAGGCCAGCATGTCGGACGGGCTCGCCGTGCTCCCGGACGACCAAGACGTCGTGGTGCGGCGCATTAACGCCATCGACCCAACCTGGTCGATGGTCGTCGTCAACGACGACCTGCACCAGCTGCCGGCCGACCGGATCGAGCGGCTCATCGCCTCGCTGGACCTGGACACCTACGTCCGGATGCTCGAGGAGACGTTCACCAAGAACTGGATGAACGAGGCCGCCTGAGCCGATCCACCACAGCCCGCACAAGGGGGCCGCGCACGTCGCGGCCCCCTTGTGCGACTCTGTGCACCATTGCAAATGGTTCCGCACAGATCATTCACTTCGAGTCATAATTGAGTACGAAAGGCAATTCAGACTCGACACGACACGACCACGAGAGGCCATCATGTCCCAGTCAACACTCCCTGTCCGCTCCACTGACCCGGAGACCTCCTACGCCGCCGCCGTGAAGGCCGCGCTCGGCGCATCCCGCGTCCGTCCCATCGTGCTCGACATCGTCCGCGAGAAGGGCCCGCTCACCCACGACGAGCTCATCGCCGCTTACCACGACCGCGTCGTCACCAGCCTCGGCGAGGTGCCGCGCTCCTCGGACTCCGGCATCCGCACCCGGCTCAAGGAGCTCGCCCACCAGGGCCTGGTGACCGTCGCCGACATCGACGGCTTCTCCAACTACGGCAATGCGGCCAAGCGCTGGGTCGTAGTCGACCCTGACGACCCGAGCTTCGTCTACGACCCGGACGCCATCGCTGCCTACATCGACGACGAGGACATCGTCGGCTTCGGGCACTTCCTTGACGGCGACGCCTCCGACGCTGCCGGGACCGACGAGGACTGAGCCCCCATGCCGAGGAAGAAGAACCAGCGGGAGAAGGCCGTCGAGCAGTACCTGCTCACGCAGTGCCGCCGGCACGGTCTGTTCTGCCTGAAGTTCGTGTCCCCGGCCCGCGGGGGCGTCCCCGACCGAATCGTCCTCACGCCCACCGGCACGGTCTTCGTCGAGGTCAAGCGACCCGGCGGAGACCTCGAGAAGCGCCAGCGCGTCATGCACGCCAAGATGCGCCGTTTCGGTGCCGAGATCCACGTCGTGGATGACGAGCAGGCCGTCGACGCCTTCATCACCCACGTGCTCGGTTACCGCCGGATCGAGAGCCAGCAGAAAGCAGCATCATGACCGCAACAGCCACGGCCGCGGGCCCGGAGACAGCCGCCCGCGACTACGAAACGAAAGACTCGGGATCACGCAGGGTCACGGCCTCCGGCATGCAGCGCGAGGTGAAGACAGGCCAGCCCCGCTTCGACCTGCTCGTACCGCTTCAGGTGCCCTACCAGGACCAGCTGTTCACAAGGACGGCCGCGCTCGTGGAGCGTGGAGCGCGCAAGTACGACTCGCGCGACTGGGAGCAGGCCAGCACTGCCGCAGAGATGGAGGAGTTCCGCGCCAGCGCCTTCCGCCACTTCATGCAGTGGATGTGCGGCGAAGACGATGAGGACCACGCGGCTGCCGTGGTGTTCAACCTCCTGGCCGCGGAAAGCACCCGGACGGTGATCGCCCGCGGTGCCGCCGGAACCCCGGAGGCCGCCCGATGAGCGGCCGTGTCACCAAGGGCAACGGCCAGGCCACCTCGGCCTTCCGCCAGCTCACCCGGGCCGACCTGGGCACCTTCGATCGCGAGGCCACGGAGCTCGTGCTCGAAGCGATGCGGGCCGGCTGCGTTGGACGTGTCTCGTCCCGGGGCCACGCCATCCTGCGCAACAATGCCGGCGGATCCGTCTCGGTGCCGCGCAACATGACCTCACCCAACCGCACGGCGCAGAACGCCCGTGCCGACATGAAACGGCTGCTCGGCGGGCACCGGGGCGATCATGCAGTATCCGCCGCAGACCGCAGGCCACGCGGGAAACGGCAGATGACCGTCGCGGTGGCCTTCGTGGAGCACCCAGCCGCCTTCTCCCGCTGGTTCGACGCCCAGCCCGAGGGCCTGCCTGCGGACCAGCTCATCGAGGTCTCGTTCGACGGGCCGGGGAGCCGGCCTTCCAGGCCGTGCCCGTCGACCCGCCCGCACAGCCCGATGCACCGGAACAAGACCAGCCGGAATCCGCGACGGCCCGGCCCACCCGCCGCCGGGGACACCTGATGATCGCGCCCGAGCCCGGGCAGGAAGCAGAGGACGACATGACCGCCGAGGCCAAGGAAGATTTGCCGTTTGCGACGCCCATACCCGATTCGACTGTCGGGGATGCCTCTGCCGAAGCGGTGCTTGAGCGCGTACGCACCGCGCTGGGTGAGGACCCGCGTGTCACCGCCCTGCAGCGCAGGATCGTCTGGCTGGAGGAAGAGCTAGCCGCCCAGACACGCCGGGCCGATGACGCCGAGGTCCGCCTGGGCCTTATCCGCGAGGCATTCCATGCCTGATCCCGACTACCGACAACCCACGAGAGGAGGCCGCACACCATGACCACGACCATCGCACCACCACAGCCGTCACCCGCGCCCATCGTGCTCAAGCCCTACCAGCAGCAGATCCACGACTTCCTCGTCAGCCGCCCCTTCGCCGGAGCCTGGCTTGGTGTCGGAGCCGGGAAGACGCTTTCGACGCTCAGCGTCCTGCAGACAGTCCGGCCGATGGGCCACATCCTCGTCGTCGCACCGATCGCGATCGCTCGCTCGACCTGGCTAGACGAGATCGACAAATGGGGATTCCCGATCCGAACCAAGTCGCTCATCGTCAACGAGAACGACCGGAAGCTGCCCAAGGAGAAGCGACTGGAACGCTTTCGGGAAGTCTTCTCCGACCCGCCGACGATGTACTTCGTCAACCAGGAGTTGCTGACCCAGCCCTCCCAGGGTTCGCGTCTGCTCCAGCTGACCGGCGACCCCACCGGCGATGCCATCGCCGCCGGGATCTCACCGGAGGCCGTGCGGCTGCGCGACCTCATCGAGACGATCGGACCAATGGCCCAGGAGCAGCTGATCGGACACTTCCTGCAGCTGGCTGCCGGGCAGTCCGGAACCAAAGTCCCCACCAAGACCGCTGTCAAGGAGGCGATCAGCGAGCTCGTCACCCGCGGTGCGCTGGAGCGCGAGAGCCACGACTGTCGCAGCTGCGGCGGCGACGGCTGCGCGCAGTGCCGCTACGGCCTGGTCGACCAGATGCCGATCCAGTCCATCAACGGACAGGACACCCTCATCTGGCCGTTTCAGACGGTAATCATCGACGAATCACAGGGCTTCAAGTCCCACAGCAGCGCCCGGTTCAAGGCCTTGAAAGCGGTCCGCCCGGCCATCACGCGGCTCATCGAGCTGACTGGCACGCCGAGCCCGAACGGGCTGCACGACCTGTGGAGCCAGATCTACCTGCTCGACCAGGGCGAGGCCCTGGGCCGGACCATCACGGAGTTCCGCAACCGGTGGTTCATCCCGAAGATGGTGCCTGGCACCACCACCCCGGCGAAGTGGATCCCGACCCCGAACGCCGAGGCTGAGATCCATGAGGCCATCAGGCACCTGGTGATGAGCGCGCAGAACACCAACCTCAACCTGCCGGGCCTGACGATCCAGGACGCCAACGTCACCCTCCCTCCGGACCTCATGCAGGCCTACAAGGAGTTCAGGCGCGACCTCGTGCTCGACGTCGTGAAGACCTACCAGGACGAGGACGGCAAGCTCACCCAGAGCGTTGAGTCGATCGTCGCCGAGAACCAGGCGGTCCTCACCAGCAAACTGATGCAGTTCGCCTCGGGGACGCTCTACACGGCCGACCCGGAGGACCCGGCGACCAAGGGCCAGTACGAGGTTATCCACGACAAGAAGCTCGAAATGGCCGAGTACTTGGTGCGCAACAGCGGGGGAGACCCCGTGCTGGTCGCGTACCACTTCCGCTCTGACCTGGAGCAGCTGATGGCGCGCTTCAAGAAGGCGGGCATCGACGCGCAGGTCTTTGACGGCTCGCGGGAGATGGTCCGCCGGTGGAACGCCAAGCAGATCCAGGTGATGCTGCTGCACCCCGCGGCGGCCGGCCACGGCCTGAACCTGCAGGACGGCGGCTCGACGATGATCTGGTACACGCTGCCGTTCTCGCTCGAGCACTACCTGCAGACCAACGGCCGTCTCTACCGCACGGGGCAGACCAAGCCCGTGGTGATCCACCGGATTATCACCAAGGGCACTCAGGACGAGCGGATGCCCGGAGTCCTGGCAGAGAAGCAGCAGGTCCAGGACGACCTCATCTCGGCTGTGTCCGGCGAGGAGGCGATCCTCGTCGCCCTCGAGGAGGAGATCCAGGACGACCTCAACGACCTGTGGGTCTCCGAACGGGTCTGACCGACCCATTCCGACGCCGCGGAGCGCCAGCCACACGCCGGCGCTCCGCGGCGCACCACCCCGACCCCAGTGCCACCCGGCCCGAGGAGGACTGATCCATGAATGACCCGAAGCACCAGGCCTGGCCCGATGGAGCGCGCGTGCGCTTCACCGCTGAGGCCAGAGAAGCCATGCAGGCGCGGCCCGGAACGAAGCCGCTGCGCGCACCGGCCCTCGGGCCAAACACGGACTACACGATCGACAACACCGACGACGGCCTGCACGACGTCGTGCTGCGCGAGACCGGGGAACGCTACGGCGTGCTCTGGCTCCAGAGCGCAGAGCACGAACCCGTCGACCCCGACGTCGCGCTGCTCGAGGAGCTCTTCGACCGCGAGCTGCCGGCCAGCTTCGACCCCGCCCGAGGGACAAGGAGCGTCGCTCGCCATCACGGAGCAGGGATGGCCGCAGCCGGAGCCCGGCCCGCCACGACCGTGGTCCCGCGCGGCAACTGGATGCAGACCTACACGGGTCGCCGGTTCTACCCGCTGGACCCGCGGCCCGAGGACGTGGACATCGCCGACATCGCACACGCGCTGTCCATGCAGTGCCGCTACAACGGCCACGTCCGCCGGTTCATGTCCGTCGCCGAGCACTGCGTACTCCTCTCGCGACTCGTCGCCCCGGAGCACGCGCTCTGGGCGTTGCTGCACGACGCGACAGAGGCATACGTGGGCGACATGGTCCGCCCGCTGAAGCTTCACATGCCGGAGTACCGGGCCGTCGAGGACGGTGTCATGGTCGCCATCGCACAGAAGTTCAGCATCGACCCCGCCATGCCCGCCGAGGTGAAGCACGCCGACTCGCGGATCCTGCTCGACGAGCGCGCGGCGCTGCTGGGCGAGCCGGCGGGGGACTGGGAGGTTCCAGGTCAGCCCTTCGGGATCGAGATCCAGGCCTGGAGCCCGGATGCTGCCGAGCTCGAGTACCGCCTGCGCTTCGCCGAGCTGACTGGAGACCCGGCCGGTCTGCCCGTCGGGCTGTGCGGAGACCGGGAGGACCACCTGCCCCACACCCACCGCAGCGCCTCGCTTGGCGGGCTCTGGTGCTCCGCTGACCAGGACTCCCGCCTCCCCTGGGCCGCCGAACGTCGGCAGACCCACACCGGAAACGCAGGAGAACAGCCCCATGGCTGAGACCAGGATGACCGGGACGGAACGCATCGCAGCTGGTTCATGAATGACCGGTGACCAGCACCCTGCGGGTGCTGGTCACCGGAGGGCACAGCGTCGGGGTCGGCAGGGCCGACCCGGGTGCCGGGGCAGTGATGTCGGGGGTCGGGTCCCGGCCCGGTCCCCCCTCATTGCCACGACACCACAACAAGAAGGAGCGAGTCCCATGGCTGAGCAGCCCATCTACCGGCTCCCGCCTGCGGGTTGGTCGGACTTCGGCGCACACATAGACCAGCCGGAGGTCCGCCTCGAGTTCTCGGCCGAGACCGGCGAGGACGGGATGCCGCTCTGGGAGCGGCCCATCGACATCCGTCACGACGACCAGGAGGTCTCACCATGAAGGCGTACAGCACGCAGACTGAACGCACCTACGATTCCTGGGAGGACCTGGTGGCCGAGGAGGCCAACGGCTACGGCGTCGTGGTGATGATGCAGGCCGAGAGCCTGAAGTCCGCCAGCCCCCAGACCTACTCGCGCCTGATTGGGCCGTTCGACGACCAGAAGAAGGCCCGGAACAAGGCCGCGGCCGTTCGCCGCGCCTGGAAACGCGCCAAGGACCGCGACCCCCGTATCCAGCTGCTGGGCGTCTCGGTCGAGCCCATCTGGCCCGACCTGCGCTTCGGCACCAGGGACTGAGCCCTAATTCCACAACCAGCGCCACGGGCGCGCTGTCGGGGCCGACGCTCCGCAGACCATCAACGACACGACCGACAAGGACATCCGCCATGACCATGACGACCACCGCCCGCCCCGCACCTCCACGCCTGCAGGACCCGCTCGACGCCGTGATGCGCAGCTGCCTGCGCGATGACGCAGTCTGGGCCGAGGTCACCACCACACCGGCCGGCCTCAACCAGACCGAGCACTGGCTGAAGACCACCGCCTCAAGCATCGACCAGCAGCTCTCATTCCGCCAGGACGACGCCGAGATCTGGCGGCTGTCCCCGCTGGATCACAGCACACAGCTGATCGAGTTCCTCGAGTGGCGCAAGGGCGCGCTCTACCTCAAGAGCCTCTGCGAGAAGCGCCTCATCGACATCAAGCGCCTGCGGACCGCCGACGAGGAGCGCGCCGAGGAGATGAAGGTCCTGCTGGTCCGCCTGGCGCAAGCCGTCGTCGCCCACGAGGGCGAGCTGATCGGAGACGAGGACCTGTACGGAGCCCTCGACCGGATCTCGCTTCCCGGCGCGGACGCGCCGACCCTGCGGGAGTACCTCCAGTTCCGCGACGGCTCGAAGAACTGACCCAGACCACACGACCGCAGCCTCGCCGCGGCCGGGTCCCTGTGGGCCGGCGGCGCGACGGGGCTCCTCGATCCCGGGCCAAGCGGCCCGGCGGAAAGAACCGCATGACGCCCCAGACCACCACGACCACCGCAGAAGAGCTCGTCCCTGAGATCGAGCAGACCCTGCTCGATTCGCGGGCGGACCGTGCCCTGCACGAACGCCGTGGGGTGCACGAGCACTTCGAGCAGACGGAGCTGAGCGACCACGAGCGCACCGTGATGCTCGACGTCACCCTGGCGCTGCTCATCCGGCATCGGCTGCCCATCGACGCCGACCGCGCCGCGAAGGCGGTGGCCGCCGCGCAGACCGCCGATGCCCGCACGTGGGCGGCTGGCTGCGCCCGCCACATCGCCCGCGTGGGGGAGGAGAAGAACCCATGAGCCGAAAGCGCAGGCAGCACTACTCCACCGAGGGCTTCCGGCCGTCGGCGAATCCCGAACAGGCGCACTGGATGCGGGAACTCCGCAAGTCCAGTGCGACGCAGCGGCACACCCCCAAGCCCCGCAAGGGCACCCGCCGCGAGCGGGAGCGACAGGCGATCCGCGACCAGCAGCGACACCGAGGAGACCACCCATGACCGACAACAACCGAGGGCCCGCAACCGGAATCGCGCTCGACGCAGAGTCACTGCGCGCCGAGCTGCAGGAGGCCCCGGAGGCCCACGGCCTCGATCCGGAGCAGGCGGCGGAGATCGCAGCGCTCCCGGACGGACAGATCAACAGCTGGATACACGAGCTCGCCGCGCGCGACGACGCCTTCTGGGCGCTTTACGACGGGCTCCGCCGGCGCACCATCGCCCATCTCGCCGAGATGCACAGCACAGCCAAGGACGTGGAGCCGTGAACGCGCCCCTGCCCGACTGGTGGGTCGACGCGACGCCGGACGGCAAGCGCGCCAAGCACCCCGGCAAGCACGAGGTCTACGTCTACGGCCAGCAGCGCGCAGACGGCATGGCGTGCATCGGGTGCAGCTGGCAGCACAGCACGGTCATGTCGACACCAGCAGCCATCGCCCGGCACGACGCCGACCAGCACCTCGAGCACGACCACGGGCTCTGGGTGCCCATCGATCGCGGCCCCCTCGCGGGCACCTGCCCGTGCGGGAAGCCCGGGCTGTACGCCGACTCGGTGCTGCGGACCAAGGTCCGCGCAGTCCTCCAGAAGGCGCAGCCGTGGAGCCCGACACCGGACCAGCTGGCGGACCTGCTCGTCGGCGCGCTCGTGCCCGACCACGGCATCCTCGTGGCCTTTACAGCCGAGCAGCAGACCGAGTCCGACTGGGAGCTGGGCTACAGCGCCTCGTACACCGACCTCGCTGCCCCCGAAGTGCTCGGCCACCGCCTGAGCGAGCGGGAGCTCGCCGAGCTGTACTTCCAGATCGAGGCCATGGGTGGACTCGGCGAGTCCGAGGCCTACCGCGACCTGGACAAGGCCGTCGAGCGCCTCGGCGAGGAACCCGCCCGGCAGCTGCGCGAGCGTGTGGCCCAGCCCGGGCTGTTCGACCTGGAGCCCGACGTCTGAGAGCCAGGGCCTCCACACCACAACGACCCCCAGCAGGAGAGAGAAGGAAACCAAGTCCCATGACCCCCACCACGATCGGCGACCTGCCCCGGACCGCCCACACCGCGCCGAAAATCACCATCTACGGGCCGGCGGAGTGCCCGAACTGCGACAAGGCCAAGAGCCTGTTCGATCGGCAGCAGCCCGCGATGCAGTACACCAAGATCGACATCGAGCAGGGCGATGAAAACCACCGCCACATTACCGAAGACCTCGGATACGCCCAGGCACCCGTGATCGTCGTCAAGCTGGCCTCCGGCCGCACCGTCCACTGGGGCGGGCACCGCCAGGACATGCTCACCGCCCTCGTCCGGCTGTGCACCAAGGGCATCGTCCCGGAGGACCGGAAGGCGGCGTCCTGATGGCAGCGGCGCAGCAGCGCCTCGACCTCAGCATCACCGCCAGGCAGGCCGACATCCTGCTCGACACGCTCGTCGACAAATCCGTCGAGACGGACCACTACCTGCTGTCCCATCCCAAGGACGAGCCCGACAAGACCGACACCTGCTGCGACGCGCACCTGGCCCGGTTCGAGCAGCGCGCACTCCAGCGCAAGGCGCTGCTCGAACGGAAAGCAGAGGTACAACACCTCATCGCGCTCATCGAGGCGATCCTGCCGGCGTTCGAGGCCTCCGGGTCCTCCCCGGTAAGCACCATAGCCGTGGACCTGTCCGGCGTGACGCTCGTCTACCGGGACACGACAGGCAAGACGCACGAGCAGCCGCTGGCCGACATCGGATCCGCCGGGACCCTCATCGACCCCGACAGCGGAGACGACCTCGAGCTCATCGCCGCGCTGGTCGCAGCAGACCCCACCCGAACCAAAACCCAGGGAGCAACCCCATGAGCCTGCACATCGACAGCCTTGCCGACCTCGTCCGCGGAGCTGCGTCCGGCGGCGACAACACCCGGGAAGACTTCGAGCTTGCGCTCGACCAGGTCTTCCCCCGGGATCAGCTCGACCCGTTTGAGGGGACCGGCAGCGAGGAGTACCTCGTCGGATGGACGATCGACCAGGATGCTGCATCGCCCGCTGAGGCCGCCAGCAAGGTCTGGCGGGAGGTCTTCCAGCGCGGACCATGGCAGCCCAGTGCTGACGAGGGCTGCGTCTTCACTGTCTCTCGTGAGGGCCAGCGGGTCGAGATTGACCTCAGCGACGAACACTTCGCGCACCTTTTCAGTGACTAAAAGGAACAGCGGGAGCAGCGCGCGGCGCAGCCGCCCCGAAGCACAGGACGGAAGCTTCGCGCACAGAGCCCCGGAGGAATGGGATCCTCCGGGGCTCTGTGCCCGCACACCCCGAGAACGAAGTACCGACACACGCACGACAACTTCGAGGAGGAGCCACGGTGCACGCACAGCAGAACACCCGCCTCCCGGCCGCACCGTCATGAGCGGCGAGGACCCCGACGAGAAGTGGCGCAGGGATGCCCTGTGCGCAGAAACAGACCCCGACGCGTTCTTCCCGGAGAAGGGCGGCAACACCACCGACGCCAAGAAGGTCTGTGCCCAGTGCGGGGTGCGCGCACAGTGCCTGGATTACGCATTGAGCGCCGACGAGCGCTTCGGCATCTGGGGCGGACTCAGCACCGCCGAACGCGACCGCCTTATCAGGACTTCACCGGTGGCACACCGGAGCGCCGCCCAGGCGCAAAAGCAGGAACGCGACACCCTCATCGTCGCGATGGCCGGCAGGGGGATCGACCCCCGGACCATCGCGGACATGGCCGAGGTCACCGACCGCACCGTCTACCGGGTGCTCGCCCGGCACAAGGAGCGGGAGGACGCCGTCTCCGCCTGAGCGCAGCACCGTCAATTGAAAGGACCGCCATGCCACTGTTCCCGAACCGATTCAGGCAGCAGGACCTGCTGCCCGGGGACGCATATCCCCCTGAACGGACTACAGGCGCGCCCATGCCGGCCAGGAAACGCGCCGCCATTGACCGGAAGCTCCGCCGGATGGTGAGGCAGCATCGGCTCCCGGCCGAGCCGGGAGAGTACCTCGACGCAACGGGCGACCGCTGGACGCTCGACGCCCAAGGCGGCTGGACCGACGCCGGCGGCGTACACCGCGACGCCCGGTACGCGCCGATCATCGCCTTGTTCGTCCACAACTCCGGCCCGTTCACGCGCATCGAGAGCTGATGCCCACCCCCGCCGCAAAAGGAGCAACCATGCACCCCCGCATCGAAGACAGCCACCTCGACCCCGGACTCCTGCCGACCGTCAATCCACAGCAGCGCACCGACACCCAGCTCGTCGAGCCGGTGCTCCGGGCCATCCACGCCGCCGTCGCGGACTGCAGTGTGACCGCCGCCCAGGTCTTCGCCGGCCGGATCCACACGCGCAAGAACGAGGAGTGCACGACAGCGTTCGGCCGCCCGCCCACCGTCGGTCACGCATCTGACGGTGACGACTTCTACTTGCAGATCGGTGTCCGGGTGCCCTCGTACGCAGCCGCGCCGGTGCTCGAAGCGATCCACGCCGTCGAGGCCATGTCGGACGCGCAGGCGCTGCGCGAGGCGCGTGCCCGGCTCGCCGAGGCCAGGGCGCGCACCGCCGCGGCACAGAGCGAAGAAGCCCGGGTCGAGGCCGAGATCGCCCGCCTGGAACCAAAGAAGGAGTAGACCATGAGTGCCATCCAACCTCTGGCCGCCCGCATGCGGCCCACCTCCCTCGACCAGGTCGTGGGCCAGGAGCACCTGGTCTTTCCCGGCTCGCCGCTCGAGCTGCTCGCCCAGGGCGAGGGTGCGACCTCTGTCCTGCTCTGGGGTCCGCCCGGCGTCGGCAAGACCACCATCGCCTCGGTGATCGCCCGCCAGACCAACCGCCGCTTCGTCGAGCTCTCTGCGACCAGCGCCGGCGTAGCCGATGTCCGCAAAACGCTCGCCGCAGCCCAGAAGGCCCTCGACGACGACCTCCAGACGCTCGTGTTCATTGACGAGATCCACCGCTTCTCCAAGGCGCAGCAGGACGTCCTCCTGCCCGCCGTGGAGGCCGGGGTCATCTCGCTCATCGGCGCGACCACCGAGAACCCGAGCTTCTCAGTCAACTCGGCACTGGTCTCGCGCTCAATCCTGCTGGTCCTACGCCCTGTGGAGGACGGCGAGATCGTGAACCTGCTCTCGCGTGCCCTAGAGGAGGACCCGGTCCTCTCAGCCACCGGCATCGGGTTCGCCGACCCCGCGCTGCAGATCATTGCAGGGCTGTCCAGCGGCGACGTCCGCCAGGCGCTGAACCGGCTGGAGACCGCTGTCGCAACTGCGCAGGCCGCAGGCAAGAGCGTCGTCGACCGCGAGGTGCTGGAGCAGGTCACCGGCGCTGCGCTACAGCGTTACGACCGCGATGGCGACCAGCACTACGACGTCGCCAGCGCATTCATCAAGAGCATGAGAGGCAGCGACCCGGATGCGGCCCTGCACTGGCTGGCCCGGATGATCGAGGCGGGGGAGGACCCGAGGTTCATCGCACGGCGCTTGGTGGTGCACGCCTCCGAGGACGTCGGCATGGCCGACCCCTCGGTGCTGGGCATCGCAGTGGCCGCCGCCCAGGCAGTCCAGCTCATCGGTATGCCCGAGGCGCGGCTCAACCTCGCTCAGGCAACTGTCGCAATCGCCACGGCCCCCAAGTCGCCGGCCGTCATCCGTGGCATCGACCAAGCGCTGGAAGACGTCCGGCGCGGCCGGACCGGGAGCGTGCCGGTGCACCTGCGCGACGCGCACTACCCGGGCGCGAAGGGCCTCGGGCACGGCCAGGGCTACCTCTACCCGCACGACCACGAGCACGGAGTTGTCTTGCAGCAATACCTACCCGATGCCGTCCGCGGCACACAGTATTACCGTCCTACCGGCAATGGCTTCGAACAAACCATCGGCAGACGGTTGGCTGCGATCGATCAGATGACCGTGGAGGACAGGAACCCCCTCGACTAGATCGCGACCAGAGGTAGAACCGTGGCCGCATCATCCTGGATCGTCGCTGCATGGAAAATCACCAGCAAAGTCGTCGGCTTCCACAAGACCTACGAGAGGGGATGAGCATGATCAACGACAACACTGAACGCGCGAGGCAGACGCCGGAGTCCGACAAGCCCAGGACTGTGGACGACGGACTCTCAGCAGATCTTGGTATCGACGTCGCCGCCGTCGAAGCGCAGGCACGGTTGCATCTCGACCTGCTGCGCATGCAGCGCCGCGAGCCCGGCGAACTAGGCTACGTGCTCATCGACCGGGAGTTCCATCCCGGCGCAGCTGTCGTCTTCGCATCTCCCACAGAAGCCCGCAGCGCGCTGGAAGACCACCCTTTGATCGATGCCCTCTGTGAGGAGGACAGCGTCGATGCACGGGTCCCGGATCCGGCCGTTCTCTCCGACCTCGCCTCCCGCGAAGTCATTTTGCCCTGATCGCACGGAATCGCGAAGGAATGGAAACATGACCAACACCGGTATCTTCACCCAATCAGCAGCTTCAGTCCTGCAGGACGTCGAAGAGTTCTACTTCGGTGGCGCGCTTCCCTGGTACCACGGGAGCAAGCTGACAGAGGACGGCTTGCACGTGAGCATCACACTTGACGATCCAGAGTCTGATGACGAGTCCAAGACCAAGGACTACGAGCTGTCGGCCGCCCAAATCAAGGAAGCCTTTCGGAAGGCCAAGCAGAAGGGATACCACCTCTGCTGCTCTGCCGCCATCGAGTCCGAACAGCTCGGATTCGGCTGCGTCCAAGACCTTGACATCATCCTTCAGACCGCTTGCTACGGCGAGCTGGTCTTCGGCTGACGCCGCACCGGCTCGACTTCACCAGTGGAACTACTTCCACTAGGATGCAATCTCAGAGCTACCCAGTGGACACGGACCCCAGCACAGCCGTCCTTGCTCCTTCGTGAAACCACCCTGCTCACCCTCACTTCGCCGACCTCGACCGATAGGCTCCGATCACATGAACGACCAGGAAGTGCGCCGCGGCGCAGGTATCTACAGCAAGCCGGTGCTGGGCTTCTACGACCTGCTCGTCGTGAAGTTCTCCAATTCGCTGGCCTGGCGATGCCCCAGCCAGCTCATGCTAGACCAGTACAACCGTTGCATCGGCACCCGCCATCTCGATGTCGGTCCCGGCACTGGTTGGTACCTCGCCAATGCCGACCTCCCCGAATCTGCTGAGATCACACTCATGGACCTCAACGAAAACAGCGTGGAGCACGCAGCGTCCAGACTCGCCCACACCCACGTAGGCACCAGAGGTGTGACCGCGAACGTCCTCGAACCGATCCCCGAGGCTCTCGGCCAATTCGATTCCATCGCAGCGAACTACGTCTTCCACTGCGTTCCCGGCTCCTGGGCGGACAAGGGCGTAGCTTTCAAACACCTGGGGGAGCGGCTCGCTGCTGACGGTGTGCTGTTCGGCAGCACCATCCTGGGCAGTGGCGTGAGCCACAACCTCATCGGCCGCGGCTTCATGGCCCTGTACAACCGCCTGGGCATCTTTCATAACCGCGAAGACGACGCCGCAGGACTTGAGGCTGCACTGCGGCGAAGCTTCGACCAAGTGAAGGTCGACGTCATCGGTACCGTGGCGGTGTTCAGTGCACGAACCCCGTTGCGAAACGGCAGGGCAGGTGGACTCGATTAAAAGTCGAGCCTGATGACTGCATCCCGCCCTTCAGCCCCAGACCTGACTCCGGTGGCGGTGATGCGCACATTCTGCACGGAACCGTCGACCCGGCGAAGCGCCAGACCCATCGATTGAGAACGAGCGGTATCCCTCGCCGCAGCCGCGATGAACCTGTGCAACTCACCTGAAGCGTCAATGGCAAATTCACCAAGGCCGCCGACATACCCGAAGTCTTCCCGACGCCACGATGGCGACGTCATAAGAACATCCAGCGTTGCAGAGTCGACGACGGCCATCGGTTCCTTGGCCAGGGCCATCACTCCGCGAAGCACGTCGTCCACGCGCCCCGCATTGGCGTCTTGCTCGAAGGCCATATCGTGAAAAATCTCCGGGGCCTCGTAACTGAAGCCCTGCAGATAGATCTTGTCGTGATCGGGCTCGATCGGCGGAATCACGCCGACCAGGCGCATGTGCCGACGGTCCTGTGAAGCCGTGCCGTAACCTGTGACGATGTTGTAGGTCAGGCACCGGACCTTTCCCGTTACGCCCATCAGCCCGTCCTGGATGCCGTCGCGGATGAGGCTGTTCACGCGCATCCGGTCGGACTGGTCGATGAGCTCGCTCGCCCATTCCCCGGCTTCCCAATAGCCACTGCGCTGCTGGGCGACGCTTGTGTCGACGTCATAGATACGAAACAGGTTCCGGTCCCAGTACGTGCGCCGGCGCAGTGTTGGTTGACCGTCGGCGTCACGCTCGATCTCCCATTCCCAGCCACCGACCAGCGGTGGTTCCGGAAGCGGATCAGCCGCCTTGGCCACGCCAGCGAGGACACCGATCACCGTGGAGGTACGTGGAGAGAAGACGGGCCGCACCTCAACTGCCCACTGCTCGTCCGCATGGGGGACTGTCTCGGAAATTACATTGCCACTGCGCATCACCTGGGCGATGCGGTTCTCATCAAGTAGAAGACGCCTGGGAATTGCACGCGTGGGCTTCCGAGCGGAGACCGGACCACAGGGCTTGTCGTCCACCAGAACCAGCTGCTTGCCGTCGCTTCCGCAGAAAAGGCCCCAGGAACCTACATCCAGCTGGACCTGCATGATCAAATACCGCCTGAGACCTGCACAGTGGCCCCCGACATGTAGGTATTCTCCGCGGTGTGAATGATCGCCGAAGCGACTTCATCTGCCGTCCCGAACCGACCCAGCGGGATTCCTTCCAGCATTGCCATCCGTGCCTCCTCAGCAACATCAGCCATCATGTCCGTATCAGTTGCGCCGGGAGCAACGACGTTCACCCGGATGTTCCGGGCTGCGTACTCCCTGGCCATCGATCGTGCAAACGCTTCCAATGCCCCCTTGGATGCAGTGTAATTGCACTGGCCGACAACGCCGTACTTCACGGACATGGATGAAACCAGCACGATCGATCCGCCGCGCTGCCGCAGCATCGGCCCCAGGGCCGCCTTGCAGGCCAGCATCGGCCCGATCGCATTGACCTGCATGACCTCGCTCAGGTCCTCCTCGCTCATCCGCATGAGCAGCTTGTCGCGGGTGATCCCTGCTGCGACGACGAGCACATCCAGACCACCCAGATCGGCGGCAGCCGCCTTGACCCCAGCCGCGATCGAATTACCGTCACGCACATCCATCTCGAGGGGGAGCACCCCCTCGGGTACGGTCCCCCCGGTACGATGCGTACCCGCCGTCCGGTAGCCGGCGGAGAGCAGGCCTCGAGCCGTGGCCGCCCCGATCCCGCGGGTTGCACCGATCACCAGGGCAGTTCTCCCCATGTCGCTCATTTTTTTCTGACCCTCCCAGGTTGTAAAGTTGTGACACGGAACTTTACTGGACTTGTACCCCTTCGTTGACAAACGACAGGCGGTGTCCGCTCTTCTCGCTATTTAGAGGAACGCTGATGCCTGCCTTCATTCCATCCGCTGCGACCGCCGATACGCCTCGGAACGGCCAGCCCCGTCACCCCCTGTTCGCCCGACTGATGCGCAAAGGCGCAGCCAAGGTCGGTGCCACCAGCTGCACCCCGAAGCCCGCTCAGCTCGACCTCTTCGACTGGCCGAACGAGTTGAGCCTCGAAGCACTCGGGAAAGCCATCGCCTCAGCTTGCGGCCTCGAGATCGTGATACGGCCCATCCCGGATGAGATGCGCCATCATGAGGTCAGCGGCCTCACCACTGTGATCGGACGAGTGGCCCACGTCTTCTACGACCCTGAGCTCCCGCCCCTCAACATTGAGCAGACAATCCTCCACGAGTTCGCGCATATCCTGCACGGCGACGTCCGGGCCGACACCGACTGCACCCATCTGCGCAGCATGTTCGACGATCCGGTGGAGAAGCGCGCCGAGACCACCGGCATGCGGCTAATGGATGCTCTGCACCGGAAGCGGCGGGCATCGGAAGAACGCAGCGAGGTCCTCGCCTTCCTGTCCGGATCAAACGAGGACGGTGAGATCTGATGACTGAGATCATCATTGTCGGGATCACCATGGGCCTGATCATCATCGTCTCCGCCCTGTATCAAGGACGCCGACGCCGGGTTAACCTTCTCAGGGTCACCTGTGCCGCCCTCTTCGTGGCCACGGTCTGCCGTGGCGTGGAGCCCCCCTTCGACGGACCTGCCGTCGACCTCCTCAAGCGCCTTGCCATCCTGACCGCCCAGGTATCCGTGGCGCTGCTCATCCTCACGTTCCGCGCGACTCCGCTTTCACGACGTGCAACCCGGTTCATCTACCTGTTCGCCGGGATCATCGCCCTGGGCGAGGCCGTGCTGGTGTGGTTCATCCCCGTCCATGCCGACGGCACGATCTACGACCGGGTCGACATCGACGCCGCCCTTGCCCACAGCCAGGCCTGGGCACTGATCTCCTACAACTTCCTGTACCTCTCTGCATTTGCCGCGGCAACTGCCGTAGTTGCCGTCGGCTGTTGGCGGACCATGACGCAGAAGAACCAACCCTTCTCCGCCCGCCTTCCGGTTGCATTCGTCTTTACGGGGGCCATCGGATCTGCCCTGTTCATCGGCTCATCACTCCTGGACCTCTTTGGCAGTCCGGTCGCCGGCGGAACTGAACTGAGGACACAGCTCCTCGTCACCGTTGTCAGCTTCTTCTTCCTGGGACTCGCAACAGGGGTCATCCGCCGCATCAGCATAGAAACTCAGTTGAGGCTCGCGCTCCGCCTCGCGCACGAGGTCGTCGTACCTCTGTGGCGAACGACCACCACTCTTCACCCCGACGTAAAGCTTCCGCCCGAAGACAGGCAGGGGTTCGATCAGCTGATGACGCTCTCAAGGCTCACCATCGAAACCCACGACGCGCTCAGACTCATCCGCGAGGACCACGACCCCGCACTGGAACCCCTGCACCGGCAGCACCCCGAGGATCCGCACCTGTCGGCGGGGCTGGTGCGCCATCTCAGCGGCGAGAACGCCGTTCCCAGCCTCGGGTGGTTCACACTCGCCCTGAGCCGGCTCCGCACGCTCAAGCTGAAAGACGACGAAACCCTGGCCGCCTCTGTGCAGAGCCTCTACGAGATCCGAGTAGCGATGAGTGCCATGAATGGGACGGGCGGGCGATGACCGGGAACGGGACGAAAATCCGCATCCCCGCGACCGGCGATCCTGCGACCCGGGCCGCCCGGATCCTCAGTGACGTGTTCGCGCCCGCTGTGTCCGTGTTCCTCATCTGCGTCCTCTGCGGCGTCACAGGTCACCCGCATATATGGGTTGGTCTCGGATGGGGCATCCTGATCGGCTCTTTCTGCGCAGTGATCCCGACAGCAACCATCCATGTCGCCGTGCGGCGCGAGCAGCTCACCGATCGACACGTCACCCGGCGCGATCAGCGCTGGTGGGTCTTCCTGGTCTGCGTGGCGTCTGTGCTTGGAGGCATGGCAACAGCGATGCTGCTGGACGCACCGCGCCCGCTGCTGTGGATCCTGCCGACGATGGTCGCCGGGCTCGTCCTTGCCGGGGGAGTGACCCTCCTGGGACCAAAAGTCTCCATGCACGCGTTCTGCTTCACCTCCCTCGTCGTCCTCGCGGCGATGCGGCTCTCGCCCTGGTGGCTGCTCGCCCTCCCAACCCTGCTGCCCGTGGTCGCCTTCGCCCGACTGAAGCTAAAGCACCACACACGCCTCGAGCTCGCACTCGGATCCGGCCTGGCGGCCGCCGTGATGCTCGGAGCCAGTGCCTACATGCCCACCGCCGGCTAGGACTGCCCGCTGCTCCGGCGCAACCGGAAATATGCCGATGCCACCGCATTGGAAGATCTTCCACTAGTATGAAGGTGTCGTCGCGTGCACCGTTCGCCTCGATGACTTCATGTCTGAAATCACGAGGAGGATCCAGCTCCGTGACCATCGCCCAGCGACTAGAACGCTTGTTCGCGGAGACGGCGGGACCACACGGTCGCCCCGTCACCCTGCAGGAAATCGTCCAGAGAATGGAGCAGCGCGGCATCTCCTCGATGTCGCTCAGCTACCTGCAGCAACTGCGCAAGGGGGAGGCCCACAATCCCCGCCTGCAGCACCTCCGAGCCCTGGCCGACGCCTTCGACGTCCCCCTGTCCTACTTCCTGGAGGAGAACGAGCCAGACAGCGCCACCGAGCAGGAGCTGACCCCGCAGGAGCGTACCATCGCCCTGCGTGTGCACGGGCTCAGCGACGGCGCACTGGCCAGCATCCGGGCCATTGTGGAGCTGGCGCGCAAGAGCGAGCAGCTCGACGACCCGCCCAAGAGCCCTGATTCCGCTCAAGACTGATCCCGCCGCGGGGTCCCACCACCCTGCGGATGTCTTCCTCGCGCCGGCGTTTGGTATTTGAGTGGAATCTTTTCCACTCCTATGGCAGGATGGGAACCACAGCCCGGCGATTCCGTACATCGTGATGTCCCGCCGGACTAAGGTGATCACGCCCGTGAAGGAGCATCAGATGGTCGATATGCAGCCCCCCTCCGACGAGTTCCGCGGATTCGACGAGGCCCGGTCGATCATGTGGTGCTACGAAGCCCGCTCACGCACCTATGCCCGTCTGAGCCAGACGGACTTTCTCGCCAACGACGCCGTGGCCGCCGTGCATGTCGAGAACACCTCCCGCGCCGACCGCGTCTTTCTCACCGCCTTCGACCGCTCCGGCGGGCTGCTGTTCGGCGACACGCTTTACATCGACGACCCGGCACAGCGGCTCGACGTCACACCCGAGTTCGACCACGACTTCACCGGTATGACCGTCGCCGCTGGCTCCGAACTTGAGGAAGCCGTCGAACGTGAGAACGGCTGGGTGGTCAACCTGGATGCCCTGCGCGACTACGACCCGCTGGAGGACCGCCGGACCACGCAGCGCGCGGTGCTCCTGGCGCACCTCGGAGACATGATGGCCAGCGGCCAGGCCCGGGGTTTCCTGTTTGACAAGCACGACGCTGCCGAGGACCCCGGTGAGGCCGACACCGACGCCGCCTGAGCGCGGCGCAGCACTTCTTCCGGCGCTCGATCGACCTCGCCCGGCTTCGGCCGAGGCGGGGTCTTTTGCTTCCCTGGGGAACCGGTGGAAAGACCGTGGACCGGCTCACGCCGGTCCCGGGGGTCGTTCCGTGGTGGTCGCAGCCGCGCGGTGCGCGGCGCGGCCGCCGTTACCGAATCGTCTGTTCTTGAGAGCCACGACCCACAGGAGTAGCCCATGACCGTCCCTCTCCGCGCAGCCCAGCTGCCCGTCAAGTACGAACGGGCCGAAGGCTCCGCCCGGCACGGCCGGACCATCTACGAAATCGCCGGCTCCGGGCTCTACCAGGTGACTGCGGCCAGGGAAGAGTTCGCCGTCTCGACGCTCACGCAGTCGGGATGGACGGAGCTGATCACGCTCGACGAAGGCGACGGGGTCTCGAACGTCCTGGAGGCCATGCAGATCTGGCTGGACATCCAGACCCCGACGCCCCCGGCCGGCGACAGCGCCGCAGGGCAAGGCGGCGGTGCCGATGACTGACCCGACCGGAACGATGGCAAGCCTCACCGAGAAGGCCGCAGCCGCTGTCGTCACCTCCCGGGGCCTCACCCATGAGGACGGGGAGTCCGCCCTCGCAGCCCTCGGCTGGGCCCAGGGCGCGGCGATCACCCACGAGGACGCGTTCCGTGCCTTCACCCGGGCCCTGATCGATGAACTCGGCGTGCCGGACCTCCTCGCCGCCAAGATCGAGCTGCTCGCCGAGTACAAGCTCGACTACCCCCAGGACTACGCGCCGGACGACGTCGCCCGCATGCAGGCCGAGCTGGCGCGGCTGCGATCGCTGCAGCAGATGCTTGAAGGACCCGCCGACTGACCGTTTCCGGACACAGCAAGAGGCCCGGACTGCGCTGAAGGTCGGCGCAGTCCGGGCCCCAGGCCTGTTCTCACGCCGTGGGCGGGATGAGCAGCGAGGCCCCGGCATAGATGAGATTCGGATCCTGGATCCGGTTCTTCTCGACCAGGGCCCCGATCGGCACTCCGGTTCCCGCCGAGATCTCCGTGAGGGTGTCACCCCACTGGATCACGTACACCCGCGGCTGTGGCTTCGGCTCGGGGACCTGCGCCGGCTTGTCCTCGTCGCCCTTGCCCGACGCCGAGGTGCCCAAACCCTGGCCGTCCGCAGAGCTGCCGTTACCGGCCTTGGCCTCGAAGGCGTCCGGGACCCCGTTGCGGTCCCGGTCCGGCAAGGTCACCGTCACGGTGCCCTCCTCGTGCTGGGAAGCTGCCGCCGCATCGCTCGCCGGGCTCCGGTCAGCAGTGAGGAGCTGCGTTGCGCCCCAGCCGGCGAACAGCAGCGCGCCACCGGCCATGATCCCGGCCGCCAGCACCGGTCCACCGCCATAGCCCAGGGGCCCAAGCCGGTCCCGCCGCTGCACCGCCACCCGGGCCGGGGGAGCCGCATCAGCGACCTTCTCCTCGGGCCTGTGCATCGTATCCGTCATCCCTGTCCCTCTCTATCCAGCTCACTATTTGCGACCATTCGAGTCCTCATGCACATTCTACTCGTAGTCCAGTGCATCTTGATAGAATAGGAGAAGGGATAGACGAGTCACAGACCAATCCGACGGGCCGCCACGAACCACCGAATCACTCAACAGAAGGAACCCACCACCATGGCCAACTACTCCATCTCCGCCAACCAGCTCACCGAGGGCACCAGCGTCTTCATCCGCGGCAAGCTCGCCTTCGCCCGGCTGACCAGCCTCATCGAGGGTGCTGCCCTCGCCGCCAGCGACCAGCGCAAGGTCCAGAACGGCATGAGCCCCGTGGGCAAGCCGCACACCACGGCGACGATCACCGAGGCCGAGGTGCAGTTCGCCGACCCGGCGAACCCCACGGTCGAGGAGCAGTTCGTCTCCGAGCGCCGCTACACCTCGAAGAAGAACCCAGCCTCGGGCGCGAACTACTCGATCGACTCCAAGGGCACGAACCTGCCGATCATCGCGATCCCGTCCGAGAAGGGTGATGGCACCTACGACCAGGACACCTCCGGCCAGGAGCTGGCACAGGGACTGGACGTGACGCTCGTGCTGCGCGTCTACAAGCCGAAGAACTTCGCCAACCGCGGCCTGTCGCTCGACCAGGTGATTGTGCACGAGACCCCGCGCTACTACAACGCCGGTGGCGTCGCCAGCGGGGAGCTCGCGGCCCGCGGCATCGTCTTCAACGCCCCGCCTCGCGCGGTCCAGGCCCAGCCGGGCTCGGGCTCCGCCGTCGGCAACGGCGAGGAGCCGGTCGCCACCGAGGTCGAGGACGGCTTGTCCTTCCCGGCCCCGCAGCCCGCCGTCGCGGCTTCAGTCGCGGCTCCGGTCCCGGCCCAGGCCCACGCGCAGGTCCTGACCGAACCGGTCGGGGCGACCCCGCAGGCGGCCCCTGCCGTGGCTCCGGTTGCCGCCCCGGTCGCGGAACAGCCGCAGCAGGAGACGCCCGAGCAGAAGCTCGCCCGCCTCGAGCGTGAGAACGCCGAGTTGAAGAACTCGGGTTCGGCCGTGGGTGCTCCCGCCGGCCAGGGCCCGTGGGGCGGCTCCGGCGATGCCCAGCAGGCCGGCATCACCTACCAGGGCTGATCCAAGGCCGATCCGACCGACCGAACCCCCAGACGAGACCCCCGTGCAGGCATCCATGCCGTACGGGGGTCTCGTCTTTCAGGGCCGGAGTGCAACCCGGCCCTGTTTTCATCCGCTCCCGACAAGAAGGCATTGATGTGACCGCCGTCGATCCCCGCGCGATCTTCCCCAGCTTCTATGACAACCCCGCGATTCGCGCCCTGGCGACCGCCTGCCGCTGGACCATCTCCGGCCGGCTCGGCGAGCTCGACGACGAGGACTCCGGCCGCAAGGCACCGATCGATGTGCGGCACCTGCTCGACGGCTGCAATCCGGGCTGCCGCCACGCAGGCCCCCTGCGCGGAGCTTTCGCCCTGGACGCGACCTGCCTGCTCACCCTCGACCAGCTGGCCGACACACTGCCGAACGCGGCGAACACTGCCTTCTACCTGCAGGCCCCCTCCGACGGTCTGATCGTGATCGACGTCGAGCCCGGTTGCCCGCCGGACGTGGCCGCAGACATCCTGCGCCTGCCCGGAATCCTGTACTCGGAGCTGTCGATGTCGGGTCGGGGCTTCCACCTGGTCGCCCCGCTGCCTGCCAACCTCCACGACTTCCCGATCGCCGCCGACAAGCGCGTCCTGCGCGAGGAGCACGGCTGGTACGAGATCCTCCTGGACCATTGGTGCACGTTCACCCGCAACCCGGTGCCGCAGCGGATCGTCGAACACGTTGCAGCGCGACCAGCCTCCGACCGGTTCTCTTCGGTGGCGGACCTGTATGCAGACCTCGCCGCCAGGGCCAAGCCGAGCATCAGCATCCCCTCGAACGCAGTCGGCACCGACGGCGAAATGCCCGACATCCCGTACGCCGAGGCCATCGTCGAGCAGACACTCGCCGGCTCCCGCGACCGGCTGAAGACGCCCGAGGACTTCGACAACGACCGCTCCCGCTGGGAGTTCTCCGTCCTGGGTGTCCTCTACACCGGCATGCAGCTGCCGTTGCGCACCTACCGGTCCTTCGGCGCGCAGTTCTCCTCCGGTGACGAGGCCTGGCTGCTGTACAAGACCTCGCTGGCGGTGATCGAGCCTCGGCCCAAGCACGCCCAGATGCGCAACGGCAGGCCGTTCCTGCTGGACCGTGCCGCTGCCCTGGTGGCGGCACGGGAAGCCTCCGCCGAGGCGGGGTGAACCTTTGGGGGGTTGCCCATCGGTTTGGCGGTGGAACAAAGACTGGATCGGGCGGAGCCCGATCGGGGATGGGGAGGCGGTGGGCTTCTGAGCCCGACCGCCCCCGTCACCGGGCCTTGTGGCCCTGCTTCCGACATGTCCCGTACGGCGCTCCGCCCTGCCGTGGGTCCGTCTCCCGTCTCACCTGCTCACAGCTCACCCACGACCAGAAAGACATTCCCATGAAGTTCAACGACACCCTGACGACTCTGATCCAGCAGTCCCTCGAGGTCGGGGCCACGCCCGCGCTCATGGGCGAGCCCGGCATCGGCAAGTCCTCCTTCGTCGAGGCCCTCGCCTACTCGATGGGCACCAAAGCCTTCGTCCTGCCCTGCAACCAGCTCGCCGACAAGGCCGACCTCACCGGCGCGCGCCTGGTGCCCTACGAGAAGACCGACGGGACGCAGTCCTACAAGCAGGTCTTTTACCCGCACCAGGTCATTCAGGAGTGCATCGACTACGCGCTGGAGAACCCGCGCGAGTGGCCGATCCTCTTCCTCGACGAGATCAACCGCACGACCTCCGACGTGACCTCCGGCGCGCTCACCCTGGTGACCCTGCGGCGCATGGGCCACATCGAACTGCCGGAGAACGTGCGCCTCATCGTGGCGGGCAACGACAAGGGCAACGTCACGACTCTCGACGAGGCCTCGCTGTCGCGCTTCGCGATCTTCCACGTCGAGCCCGATGCGACAACCCTCATGTCCGTCCTCGGAGACGCGCTCAACCCCTGGGTGAAGAAAGTCCTCACCCAGCACCCCGGACTCATCTTCCAGAAGTCGACGCCGAACTCCATCGTGGCCGACGGCCGTGATGACGACGATGACGACGGCAACGTCACCATGGCCGAGCTGTTCGACGGCGGCGAGGAGATGAACCAGCTCACCACGCCGCGCACCATCGACCACCTCTCCCGGTGGCTGAACCGCGTCGACCGCCAGGAGCTGGCAAGCCACCTGGCGACCCCGGTCCAGATCGGCGGCCGCGACACCTCGCTGCTCAACGAGGCGATCGAGGCCTTCACCGGCGACACCATGTTCACCACCCAGCTCGTGGCGGTTATCGCCGAAGACCTCGCATCGAACTCGGGCGGCCCGGCACACAACCGCGTCAATGTGCCCAAGCCGAACTGCTACGCGACCCTCAAGTCCGCGGGCACGGTCACCGACCTCGCCGCGCAGATCTCGGGCCTGACCCAGAACGAGGTCTCCGGCTCGCTGCTCTACGCGATGAAGGAGAAGGACGACAACTCGCGCCTCATCGAGCAGCTGGCGCAGGCCGCCGTCCAGATTGAGCCGGAGCACACGCGCACCCTGTTCGAGCTGGTGACCACCGGGCAGTTCGACCGGCAGAACCTGGAGGCCTTCCTCGAGGTCGACTCGCCGATCGTGGCCGCGGTCAAGCCGTCCCTGTCGGCCTTCCTCTGAGCCGACCCGGCACCGGGCGGGGGGGGACGCCACCGGCTCCGTTCCGGAGCGTCCCCCGCCATCCCACGACACCCGTCGCCTCAGACCGCATTAGGAGACCACGATGACGATCACCGTCACGAACCAGAAGCCGGCGGTGCTCGACGCCCTGCACACGATCTCGTGCACGGGCGACTACGACCCCATGCCGGCCATCCAGAAGGTCCTGGTCGACCCGCTGCTGGAGCCGCTGAACCCCAGCGCTCCGGCGAGCATCGTCGACGGCTCGGGCCACGACATCACCGGCGACGTCCTGGACATCGTCATGCGCTGCCTCGGCGAGACGATGGACCCGGCCGCCGAGAAGAACGCCAAGGCGCTGCTCGGGCAGACCATGGTCAGCTATGACCAGGGCACGCCCCTGCCGGTGGGCGAACTGTTCGCTGTCCAGGCCGGGCAGCAGAACAAGTGGCCCGCGCCGTCAGCCCGGGTCCTTTACTCAGCCCAGAACGATGTCATCCCCGCGGCCAAGGGCCTGCTCGCAGGCTCCGCCGACGAGAGCGCCTTCTTCGCCTCCGTCGCCTACACCTACCACCCGAATACCCTCGGGTTCTGGTTCCAATCCTCTGCCGCGTTCGACGGCTTCAAGATCTGGCTGAACCAGCAGGTGCGGACGATGGCCGGCGCGAACGCGATGCCGGCGGACACCCTCCGGCTGCTGAACGACTTCGCGAACCTCTCGCTCAAGGGGCTGACCGAATCGCTGCTGCTGCGCAAGGACGACTCCGACGGCAACGACGAGTTCTCTTTCGCCCGGCTGGTCATCCGCATGCTGATGACCTACGTCGACCAGCAGCGCAAGGCCGCCTCAACAGGCGCGGCCGCCCTCGACACCGGCATCATGCCGTTTACCGTCGGGGAGCTGTTCTGCCCGCGGTCGCTGGTCCTGGTCAACGTCGAGGCCCACGCCCGCGCCACCGCCGCGAAGGTAACGGGGGAGTGGAACCTCATCAACCAGTCCCTCGCCTCGCCCGTGAAAGTCGTCTCCAACGCCGCGCTGTCCAAGCTGACCTCGCTCCCGCGGGCAGCTGCCAGGGCCGCTGCCATGGGCGCACGGCAGCAGCCGGGACAGCCGGGCTCGCGCTCGGCCCAGGTGAAGTTCCGCAAGGCCCCGCCCACGAAGCTGGACCTGTTCAAGGACATCACCCGGGTGCTCAAGCGCATGGGCAAGGTCAACAAGTCCCAGAACGTCTACCGGACGACGAAGACGACCTTCCTCAAGGCCAACCGCCGCAACCCGGACGACTTCAACAAGCCGGGCCGGATCACCTCGCTGCAGTACATGCCCGACCTGCACGTCTTCATCGACACCTCCGGGTCGATCTCCGAGGAGAACTACCAGGAGGCCGTGCTGATGCTCATCCGGATCGCCAAGAAGCTCAACGTCAACCTGTACTTCAACTCCTTCAGCCACATGCTCTCCCAGGAGACGCTGCTGAAGGTCGAGAACAAGTCGACGCGGCAGATCTGGCAGGAGTTCCGGAAGGTGCCCAAGGTCACCGGCGGCACCGAGTTCAAGCAGGTGTGGGACTACATCAACGCCTCCCCGGTGCGCAAGCGCCGGCTGTCGCTGATGATCACCGACTTCGAGTGGTCTCCGCCCTCGACACGCGAGGAGCACCCGCCGAACCTCTACTACGCCCCGTGCTCGGCCATGGACTGGAAGTACATGGTCCGTTCCGCCGAGGCGTACGCGAACGGCATGCAGCACATCGACCCGAGCATCCGGCAGAAGCTGCTGGGCATGGTCCTCTGATCCCGCTCCCGGCCACAGGGGAGACGCCGACCGGCCGAGCCGGCCGGCGTCTCCTCCTCCCTCAGACCTACCCGTAACCCTGCCAGGCATCCCGGCGCGCCCACCCAGCGCGCCGCCCGGCGAACCCCACCGAAGGAGGGACCCGCGATGGGCCTCAACAACTTCACGTCGGGCTCCGACGACGACACGAACAGCGGCGGCACGCCTCCGAGCTTCCCGCCCATGGGCGGCATCCCCAGCCAGGGCGGCCAGTCCGACGACGCCGTCAAGGAGCTCCTCGTCGACTACAACGAGAAGTTCAAGAACGCTGACCCGACGATGTTCCGCGACGCGCTCATCGAGCAGGTCCTCTCCGTCCTGATCAGCCGGAACAAGCCGAACGTGCTCCTGAAGGGCTCCGCCGGCGTTGGTAAGACCCGGATCGTCGAGGACATCGCCCGCCGGATCGCCCTGGGCGACACCCTCATCCCGGACCAGCTCAAGGGCTTCACCGTCTACGAGCTGCCCATCACCAACCTCGTCGCCGGCTCCGGCATCGTCGGGCAGCTGGAGGAGAAGGTCCAGGCCGTCATCGACTTCGCCTCAGACCCCAAGAACAAGGTCATCCTGTTCATGGACGAGATCCACCAGATCACCGGTGGATCCACCTCCCACACCGACTCGGTGCTGCGAAAGGTCTCGCAGGTGCTCAAGCCTGCCCTGGCCCGCGGCGACATGCGCGTCATCGGTGCCACCACCTCCACGGAGTCCCGGGCCTTCGACGACGACCCTGCCTTCGCGCGGCGCTTCACCCCGCTCATCGTCGACGAACTGACCGTCGAGCAAACCCTCACGGTGCTCGGCAGTGTCCGTCCGGGCCTGGTGGCGCACTACCGCCACCAGATCGCGGTCTCCGACGACGTCCTGGCGGAGACGGTCCGGATCGCGGAGGAGAACTCCCGTGCCGGGCAGCACCGCCCCGACAGCGCCATCACGCTGCTGGACCGGGCGATGGCCGACCGTGTGCTGGAGCAGAAGAAGCTCATCGTCCAGGCCGAGGCAGCCGGAGACACGGCACTCGTGAACACCTTGCGGTCGATCCCGCAGGTGCCGCTGACTACGAAGCGCGTCCTGGACGTGGCCAAGCGTCTGATGACCGGAAACGCCCAGCGCCCGGAGTTCGACGTCGCAACCCTCCGGGCGACCCTGCTGGACCGCCTGCGCGGACAGGACGACGTGCTCGAGAAGCTCGTGGACCGCCTGGCCCGCGAGGAGCTGGACCTGTTCCCGACGTCGACCCCGACAACCTGGATGCTCGCCGGAGCCTCGGGCGTGGGCAAGACCGAGACCGCGAAGATCATTGCGGAGCAGATGACCGGCACCGAGCCGATCATTCTGAACATGACGGAGTTCCACACTCCCTCGGACACCGCGAAGATCGTCGGGGCACCTCCCGGCTACGTGGGCTCGGATTCCAACCGCGAGCTGCCGTTCGACACGCTCGAGTCCAACCCTCACCGGGTGATCCTGCTCGACGAGTTCGAGAAGGCGGACAAAGCCGTGCAGCGGCTGTTCCTCTCGGCCTTCGACGAGGGCTACATCCGCAACGCCCACGGCAAGGTGCTGGACTTCTCCAAGGCGCTGGTGATCTGCACGACCAACGCCGCGCGGGAAGCCCTGAACCGCAAGCCGGTCGGCTTCGGCTCGGCCCCGCCGGCGGTCTCCCACCGGTCCCTGACCAAGGAGCTGGCTCAGTTCTTCGACGCAGAGCTGCTCGGGCGGTTCTCACTCGTCGTGGGTTTCAACCCGGTCGACGAGCAGGCCTACCGGGAAATCCTCGCGGCGGAGTACAGCCGCCAGCGCGAACGGATCCTGGACGCCAGGCCCCGCCTGGGCCAGACGCTGCCCGCGTCGATCCCCTACGACGAGCTGCGTGCCGTCGCCGAGGAAACCTACGTCGACTCCCAGGGTGCGCGTCCGGCCGGCAAGGCCGTGCGCGTGTGGATCGAGGATCGGCTGCTCGCCGCCCAGGCTGCGTCGGCTGCGTCGACTGCGTTCATCCCACCCGCAGCCGCCGTCTCCGACGAGCCGGAGGCGCTGGCCGTCGATTGATCCGGCACCACACTGCGTTCGAGCGCCCCTTCCCGGATACCCGGGGTGGGGGCGCTCGTGCGTGCGCGCACCGCGTTCGAACACAGGAAGAAGGACGTCACTGCCATGACCACCACGACCACCACCGCCGTCGGCACAGTCCGTTCGGCACAGCCCGAAGACAGGAGCGAGCAGATCTGCGACGACGCACTGCTGCTGGTCTCCGCCCACTCGGCGGACGCGGCCGACTGCCGTGATCTCGCACTCATGCTCGGCCTTGTCGAGGTGGACCCCTCCGGGTCCGTCACCAAGGCCAATCCCTGGAACGCCGACTGAGGGTGCTTCCCGCCGGGCCTACCCAAGAGGTGAGCCTGCGATTGACCGCCGCGCGCATGGGTAGCGCGCGGTGTCCGGGTCCGCGGGGCTGACGCCGCCGCGCCCGGATTCAGGGGCCTCACGGCCCCTGACGGGTGGGTTGAGAGGAGCGCGGGAGGGCTCGTCGCCAGAGGCGAGCCCTCCCGCTCTCATGCCCGCGCCCGTGACCCAAGCGCTCGTCTACGAGCATTCGACTGACCATTCGTCTCCTGTGAGAATGGTCTATGCGGCTTCCATTCGACAAACCCTCTCGACCCGCCTACTGATTCGTTCGAAGAAAGACGACACCATGCCTATTCTGCTTGACGACATCGACCTTTCCGCAGCCGCCGTCGCTGCCCAGAAGACCGTCGACCCGAAGTTCTTCTCCTCGCGCCTGACCGGGTCCGGCAAGAAGACCGGCCTGCTCAATGAGAGCCTGCGGCCGATCAACACTGCGACCAACACCGCCTACGCGGTTGACCGCGACATCGAGGTCAAGCAGAGCTCGACCCACCACGACATCACCACCGCGCTGGTGCCGCTGGCCCCGATCACGCGCCGCTCCCTGCTCTCGGGCGGGTCGTTCACGCTGCCGGTACCGCATGTCGATGACCGCTTCGAGCTCGACATCGCCACGCCGTCCAACTCCTGGGACGTGCACTTCGACATGACCCCCCAGGCCCTGACCGTGTACGAGGACAAGTCCGGCGACAAGATCCGCCGTGACCTGGTGATCCAGTACCGCCTGGAGCTCTACTTCCTCAAGCAGGGCGTGGCCGAGCCCGAGCGCGCCGTATCGGTGTCCCGCTCCATCGGCTACGGCAACCACGACGCGGCGGTGTTCCTGCAGTGGGACACCAGCCCCGCAGAGAATGCCCGCGACGTCATCGAGGATGTGCTCTCGGCCGCAGGGTTGAGTGCCACCAACCTCGACAAGCTCGCCGACTGGATGGACGAGTACCCGATCTACGAGCGCATCACGCGCCTGGCCCAGATCTGGGACTCCGAGGCCATCTCGGACACCGTCTGCCAGTACGTGCAGGACATGCCGGCCAGCCCCACCGAGGAGCAGCTGAACATGCTCGCGGTGCAGCTGCGCTACCTGGAGAACTACAACGTCCCGCTGGAGGCCTACCGCCGGATCCACCAGCAGCTGGACACCACGTTCTCCGCTCCGATCGCGGCGAAGCTGTCCAAGCAGAACCTCAGCCTGCTGATGAACCACACCCTCGACCACCTGGAGCGCATGAAGGGCCAGCTCATCACGCCGCCCCAGCCGGCCACGGCCCCGGTCTTCCCGCCGCACCTGTCCAAGCAGCAGCTCGACGCGCTCAGCACGCACGAGCCGCTCGTGATGACGCAGGCCGGCGCGGGCACAGGCAAGTCGACCGTGATCCTCGAGCGCATCAAGTACCTCGAGACCTGCGGGGTGCCCGCCAGCGACATCACCGTCCTGTCGTTCACCAACGCCGCGGCCGACAACATCACGGAGAAGAACCCGAACGTCGGCTCGATGACGATCGCCAAGATGATCATCGACATCTATTCGATGAACCACCCGACCCACAAGGTCTCGGCCATCGACACGATCATCAACTCGATCGACATCTTCTACCCGAACAGCCAGTTCGCGGCGACGTTCCGACACCGCCTGCTGGAGGTCGACCAGAACAAGACCGGCGCGTTCACGGCCCTGAACACCTTCGTCGAGAACCACTTCGACGAGGTGATCGCGCTGCTCGACCGCATCGAGCAGACCTCGCTGGAGCTGCAGATCATCATCTGCTACCAGAAGATCGATGACATGTCCGAGCCTGCCCACGTGCAGAGCAAGTACCTGATCATCGACGAGGTCCAGGACAACTCGGTCTTCGAGTTCATCTACGTGCTGAAGTACATCACCAAGCACGCCCAGTCGCTGTTCATCGTCGGCGACGCCAGCCAGACGCTGTACGAGTTCCGCTCGGCCAACCCGAGGGCGCTCAACACGCTGGAGGGCTCGGGGGTCTTCGCAACCTTCCGGCTCACGACGAATTACCGGAGCAACCAGGAGATTCTCGACTTCGCGAACGTCGTGCTTGGCGGTCTGGAGACCAACCAGTTTGCCAACATCCAGCTGCAGGCCAACTCGCTGGCGGTGCCCACGGCCGACTCCTTCCAGGAGAAGGTCACCCTCAACTACCACGAGGTGGCCCGCCTGACCGGCTTCATCGCCAACGACCTGCAGCCGCTCGTGCGCAACACGGTGATCCCGGAGTACGTTCAGGCCTGCCTGGACCGCGGCGAGCAGGTGGCCTTCCTGGCCTACGCCCGCCGTGAGGTGGCGCTGATCCAGGAAGTGCTCGAGAAGGCCTACCCGAACAAGCACGTGGCCTCGCTTGTCAGCGACCGCGTCTACGCCACGGACATCTTCTCGAAGTACATCAAGTTCTTCTGGAACGACGTCCTGCAGGTGCAGCCGGCCAACGCCTCGTTCGTGGTCTCCCAGGGAATCAAGGACAACATGGGCAAGCTGACGAAGAATGCCGGAAACGTCAACGTCGAGAAGGCAATCCTGCGCACCATCTCCGAGTGGTGGGTCGAGAACAGCGCCGCGATCAACGGCTGGGTGGCCCTGTGCAACCAGGGCAGCCTGCCTGCGAACGTGTTCTTCGACCGGCTCCGCGACAACCTCCTGTCCTTCGAGATCACGCGCAACCAGCAGAAGCTGAACGTGAACAAGCAGAAGAACCAGGAGCGCAAGCGGAAGAACCTCGAGTCCAAGGCCGATCTCGTCGTCTCGACGATCCACGGTGCCAAGGGCCTCGAGTTCGACAACGTCGTCGTCCTCTACAAGGAGGACGCGAAGATGACCCAGGACACCAAGCGGATGTTCTACGTCGCGTTCACGCGCGCCATGAAGAGCCAGTACGTGCTCTCCTACGGCACGGCGAAGAACCCGCCAATCCAGAGCAGCTACGAGCAGATCGTCAACGCCCTCACCGAGCGTGACGAGAAGAACGCGCAGCGCGCTGCGGGCATCGACCCGACCCTTCTGGTCGACGACGAGGACGCCGGTACCGCCGGCGACCAGCAGCAGGTCGCAGAAGCCGTCTGACCGACGGCACCGGCGCGGGCGCTCCACCTCCACGAGAGGTCCGGAGCGCCCGCGCCTCCTGCTTCCCATCCCACACACACACACAGCCAATGCAGCTTCGAAGGAGCACGCCATGACCGCCACTGGAATCCAGGCCGGCTCAGAGGAGCTCGTGCCGGGCCCCGAGAGCGCCTACGACCTGATCATCTGCCACGACGACCGGATCGTCTTCCACGACCACTACCCCTCGCCAGCATTCCGGCTGCGCATGTGCGCGCAGCTGCTGACCGCCTCGGACGTCGTCCTGGGCGAAATCGACGCCTCCGCCGCGAACGAAGTGCACGAGCTGTACCAGTCCAGCTCCGGGCAGTGGGAGAGCGCCCCGGACAGCGTGGTCAACGCCATCGCCAAGCTCTGCCGCCGATGGGGCGTCCAGGTCTACGTGAGCACGACCCGCAAGAAGACGGAGGTTCCCGCCGCGCTCTATTCGGTGATCACCGAGTACGGCCCCGGACAGACCGTCGCCGAGCACTTCACCTCCAGAGAGGCCCGCCGAGCCAGCCTCATCGAGCGTGCCGACATGTTCTTCAGCTCCCGCGGCAGCATCCCCGAGCGGGTGCTGGCCGACGAGCAGCGCCTCGCCGCGCTCGTGGGTGCGTTCCTCATGCCCGCCACCGTGCTCCTCACCGAGGCCGTGCTCGACGAGGCCGACGGCCACTACAAGCCCTCCGGCCGGCCACTGCCGATCCTCTGAGCTCCACCCGGGCGGACGGCCCGACCACAACCCTGACCAGCAGACCCGGAAGGGACCCGCCATGTCCGCACCTGACACCGTCAAGCCCGAGAACCCGTACGCCCGCACGTACGCCGACTTTCTCGCCCAGACCCGGGAGCACGTCCTCGTCGTTCTGCACGACGAGGACCTCTACCGCCACTTAAGGATCCAGGCCCCAGGCACCCGCATGTGGTCCTGGGACGTCACCACCTGGCCCGGCCACCTGGCCACCAGCGGCGACATCGCCGACGGCTACATGTTCACCCGAGAACCAGACATGATCGGGTTCTTCGCGTCGGCCGGCAAGAGCGAGGGCTACTACTCCGACGGTGCGCCAAGCATCGACTTCCGCTACTGGGCCGAGAAGCTCTGCGGCGGCCGCTCCCGCGAAGTAAAGCAGTACGACCCGGATCTCTTCATCCAGCTGGTGCGGGAGCACCTCGAAGAAAGCGAGGGGTTCGGCACCGAGGCCCAGGAGGTCCACCATCAGCAGTTGGCGCTGCTGGCGCGCCTGCACGAACTGCGCGGCCTTGACGGGGACGCACAGTTGGCGCTCTTCGAGGCCCACTGGACCGCCGAGGAGCACCTCGCGGCCGCCAGCACGGTGCTGAACCACGAGCGCCGGAACGCGGCCGCTGCCGCGCGTGCTGCCCTCTGGAGCACCGACGGCATCCCCGACGAGAAGTTCGACCGGCTCACAGAGGAACACAACTGGATGGAGCTGGCCGACATCGAGGTCCCACGACATTCCCCTGCCGAGCGGCGCATGGAAATCATCGAAGACGCCCGCTGGCACGCCGACAGCGAGTCGGAGGCCCACAAATGGCTGGCTGAGCACGAGGACACCGTCGGCTCCGACACCTGGGAGTGGGACCTGCGCGACTGGGACATCCACTTCCTGTTCACCTGCTACTGCATCGACCTGGCCGTGCGCCTCTACCGCGAGCACGCCGCCGCGAAGACACAGCAATCCGCCGCCTGAGCCGACCCCACCCACATCCCGACCCAAGGAGAACCCATGAGCGCCGATATGCTCACCGCGGCCATCGCCGTCCCGGCCGACCGTACCAAGCCGATCGACTTCGAACGTGGCCGCCTGATGGTCGAGGAGACCGCGGGCCCTGAATCGTTCCGGTTCGACGACCCCGAGTCCCAGCTCGAGGAGCTGGTCGAGGACTTCGACCCCGACGTGCACCTGGACGCCGAGGGCGAGCCGACCCCGGAGGTCATCAAGCGCGTCGGCCGCAGGATCATCGACGAGCTCGAAGAGGCGCTGGACTCCAGCGAGACGGACACCATCGAGGTCGCCGGCTATCGGCTGTACCTCTCCGGCGGACTCTCCTCGGGCGATTCCCCCACCGACGCCGCCGACGCGATCTGGAACGCCCACCACCTGCCGGTGACCGTCCTGCTTGCCATGGGATTCATCCCCGACTGCCGCAGGCCGCCGTCCCGGACCAACGGGAACCCCGGACCTGTGACCGACACCGACATCGTCGACGCCATTGCCCTCGGCCTCGGCACCAAGCCGGAGTGGTCCGGTGCCGACGAACTGGAGTGGATCGCCAATGCGATCGGCTCCGTCCGGCCGCACCCGGGAGACCGGGACCCTGCCGAGTACCACGCGGAGTTCACGGAGCAGCACGGCTTCGATCCGGTCGACGACAACTTTCTCATCGGCTATGTCAGCCAGTACGACAACCAGGAAGGCGGGGACTGACCTTGGCCAGCGGTGTTTTCATCCTCTGCGCGTGCTGCGCCCTCAAGCTCGTGAACGACGACGAGTCGGCCTGCCGCGACTACCATGGCCACGACCACGCTCCGCTGCAGGTGCCGGCTGGCACCGCGATCACCCAGGGTCCCCACGAATGGGCGGGCTCTCTCGAACTGACCTGCCATGGCCATGAGGACGGGACCATCCAGCCCCTCGGGGAGTACTGGGTGGCCCAACCCGGTCCCGCACCGGCCGAAGAAGGAGTGCGATGAGCAGCCGGACACCAGCGCCCGATGCCCTCTTCGACGCCGATCTCTGCCAGCCTCTCGGCCGGGAAGACTGGGTTGACCGCTTCGACTGGGTGATCATCGACGGGCGCGTTGTGCACGCGCCCGTCACCTGGACATGGACGTGTCCCACATGCGGAGAGTCCGGCGTCATGCCCGATGGTCCCGACCTGCTGGCAGCCCCGCACGGGTCACAGCATGCTGCAGGACTTTTCGGGACGATCGTCCCGCTCGACGTCGGGGCCGAGCGTCCGACTGAATAGCCTCCCCGCCCGGAAGGAGGGGCCCATCATGACAGAAATCAGCACTGCCACGGCCGCGGTCCTCTCGCCGGCCGTGATCGTCGACATCGACGGGACGGTCGCCACGCACACACTTCCCGACGGACGCTTCATCAGGGGACACCACGAGTACCGGCTCGTCCCCTGGGACCTGCCCAACCCGCCAGTGATCGAAACCGTGCGCGCCCTGCACGCTGCCGGACTTGAGATCGTGTTCTGCTCCGGCAGGCCGGTCCTGGACGACAACGGCTGGGACGTCGGCCGCGCGACCTACGCCTGGCTCATTGAACATGTGGGGGAGTGGACCGCCAGCTGCCCTCTGTTCATGCGCGGACAGGGCGACCGCCGGCCGGACGACATCATCAAGCCCGAGATCTACGAGGCCTTCATCCGCGGGCGGTGGGACGTCCGGCTCGCGCTGGATGACCGGCCCAGGGTGATCCGCGCCTGGCAGGCCCTCGGCGTGCCGGTGTTCGACGTCCAGCCCGGCTCGGGCGAGTTCTGATGCATGGCCCGCGCCCTCGACCCGCAGTGGGCCGCAGGGCGCGGGCCTGCTTCTCTTCAACTGCCCCGCTACGCCATTCCCCAGCGACTCAGTGTCCATCAGGAATGGTGGGATATGAGGCACTGGCATCCCATTCGACCACGAATAGACTGGAACCATGACTGACGACAAGACCCCCCAGGCCCCGCGCGAGGGCTCCCTGCCGAAGTTCTCCGTGAACGTCGCCCCGACCCAGAAGATTACCGCCGCCGACCTGGGCACCCTGCTCGAGCGCTTCCGCGCCGGGGATGCCGAGCCCTTGATCTTCGGTGACGGGAACGTCCCCGAGGCCGCCGTAATCCCGTTCGCCGACTTCGTCGACCTGCTCCGGCGGGTCCACGCCGACGAGACTGCCTTCCAGGCCGAGCTCTCCCGCCGCATCCATGCCTCCGACGCCTCCGAGGAGCCCGGCCTGACCCTCGATGAGCTCGGCGATGAGCTGGGCGAGCCTGCCCGGTCAATGATCCGCAAGGTGCTCGACGATGACTGAGGGGCTGCGGATCAAGGTCCATCTCAGCCCCGGGGCCCGCCAGGACATCGAACGGCTCAACCAGCGCGCCCTGAAGAATCCGCACAGCCGGGACGAGGCGCTCCTTGAGGCCACCATCGTCATGCTCCACCGGCTCAACGGCCGCCGCCACCCAACTAAGCCGCTGGACTACGACTCCCGCTTTGCCGACCTCTCCGACTGCGACACAACCTACGTCGGTGCGGACCCCCATGAGAAGCCGCCGCTGCGCATCGTCTCACGCGACATCAGGCCCGAGCCGCCCGGCGGCATCACCCGGCGCGAGATCATCGCCATCGGCGCACGCCGCGACAGTGAGGTCTACCGGGCAGCCGGCCAGCGCCTCGGGCGGCCCGTCGGGGTCACCCTCGACCAGCTCGCCGCCCAGCGCCGCGCATCCGCGGCGAAGAACCATGCCCCGCAGGCGGGCAGGGGGCTCGACACACCCGCACCCGTCGGTGCAGACCTCGAGTTCGACTGACCATTGGGCCTCGTTTCTGTTCGTCATTCAGTCTTTCTCATAGAATGGGTGGGAATGATGATTCGATGGAGACGGGATGAGGGCGCTGGTGCACGACTACGACACGGACCACCAGACCTGGGATCCGGCAGTCGCGGAACCACGCCGGGGGATGAACCCACGGGTGCAGCTGAGAATCCGCCGGAGCCTTGCCCTGGCGATCGCCCTGGGAATGGCCTACGGCATCTTCCATGTGGTCTTCCGCACAGATGTTCTTGCGCCGGTGCTCGCTTACGCCGAACCCGTCAAAGACGGGATCACATGGGTGATCGAGGACCCGAAGCGGGCCTGGATGGCCTTCGCCGTACTCGTCATCCCGCACATTGGGCTCTACTACCTGCTGTTCGAGGACCGGAAATGAGGGGACTGGCCATGTTCAGGAACACCAGAACGATCGTGGGGCTGTGCGTGCTCAGCGGAGTCTCGGTCACCGCCGTCATCAGCTGGGCTACCGGATTCTTCGCCTGGGCCGTGGGCTCCACCCGCAGCCTGTGGAATGGCTTCATCGCCTTCCTCAACTCGCCGTTCAGCTGGGAGCACCTCGCCGCCGGCGCGGGCGTGCTGCTCATCCCGATCATCATCATCGTCGTAATCTTCGCCATCGCAGATAACTGACCGCGCGGCATCTTTCGCGAAACCCGCTCCGGCTGCCGACTCCTGCCCAGTGGGCAGAAATTGGCTGCTTAGGCCCGCGACAGCTCGGAATGCCGCTCGAGGCTGTACCGGATCAGATCCATGGCCGGGGTGAGGGCCCAGACAAGCAGCCTCATGGTCGGCCGGTTTTCCTTGGCGATGACATCATCCGGCAGAGAAGTTGACTGCGCCGGCTTCAGCACGGCATCCGCGGCCCAGCGCCTGCCGTGGGCAAAACCCGAGCACAGCTGCCATACGGACAAGGCGGACGTCCTGGGCACCAGGTCACGGACCTGCGTGAGTATGTGCGTGCTGCTGGGGAGAATCAACTTTCCAGCGGCCCCGGAGGCATCGAGAATAGCCTGCAGTTGCGCCTTGTCGCTGTCGAAGTCCGGAAGCGTTCCCTGAAGATTCGGATGGCGACGTGCCAGTTCGCTGTACGCAGTCTCGCGGTCTTTGGCTACCTTCAGCGACAGAGACAGCGAACGAACTATCCTGGTCGCCTGTTCTTCTGGCGCTGAAATCCAGGCGGCCTGTGCGGCGCACTCAATGGCTGCCCTGACCAGCGAGAACGGGGCAAGAGTATGCGATGCTCCGGCACCAATCATGATGCTGTCTGTCCAGCGCGTGCAAATGATCGATCGCGCTGACTACCGCATTGGCGATGTTGTGCGACGCCTGGTGGGGTTTGATGAGCCCATCGTCCTGCGCCAGACGGCTTCCGGCTTCCGGGATCCACGCCTCGTAGGAATCCCGGAAGCCCAGCCAGGTCCTCAGCTCCTGAAAATACGAGTCGGCAATCTCGAACTCTTCAGGTTCATCTTCTCGTCGCATGACTCCATTCTTCACATGGCTACATTCTTTATCGCCAGGCACGCTGGAAGCCTTCCGGGAGGGATACTTCTGTCGGCGACAACTCAGGCCTGACCCGCATGAGGCGGACTGAATGTCGGAATGCCTGACCCGACCAGGCTATGTCGGCCGAGACTTCAACCACCAACGGCTCCACCAAAGTCAGGCGAGTGGTGCCGCCCTCCTTGGTGAAGCGGTCCAGCACCCGTTCGCTGATTTCCTCCGGCCATGGATGCCTTCCCCGGGGAGGACGAAGATATGTGGCCAGATCCCTTCCCGCACGAGCCGTCAAGGACGTGGACCTGCCGACAATCCGCAGCCGTCCGTGTACCGGCAAACCCACCACCGCTGCCCGCGGGTGCGCCATGGGACCTATGACCGCCGCAAGAACCACATCAAGGGCGCTTCTGCTCTTGACCTTCAGCCAAATTCGCCGGGGCTCGTACGTCTGCCCTTCACCCTTGATCACAATTCCTTCCACGCCCGTGGCGGTCATGTCACTGAACCACGTGGCCGCCAGGGCCCGGTCGCTGGTCACCGGTGACAGATGCAGTGGCGGAATCCACCCGCGCGCCAGTTCCTCGAGCAGAGCCCGGCGGTCCCGGAATTGAAGCCCGCGGGTATCCTGCCCGGCCACTGCCAGGACGTCGAAGGCGATCAGCGAGGCAGGGCTTTTCATCACGAGTTCTGCAAGTCCCGCCTTTGAGCTCACAAGGCGCATCTGCAGCGCGTCGAAATCCAGCCGCCCTTCGGACCACACCACAACTTCGCCATCGACAACACAGCCCGGAGGGATCTGCTCACGCACGGAAGCCAACACGTCCGGAAAGTACCTGCTCAGATCCTTGCCCTGTCTGCTGTAGAGCCACGCCCCATCCGAACCGACCAGGCACACTGCCCGGAAACCGTCGAACTTCATCTCAAAGACTGAGCCGCCGGACAGTGCGTCACCGCGTGGAATCGACTCCACGGCCTTGGCCAAAGCAAGGGCAACAGGAGGATGCAGGGCGGCCGGCAAACCTTCGAACATCGTGGGCACAGCGTAAGCCCAGCGAAGCAGGGGTGGAAACAAGGCTTCCTCCCGGCTGGATACAGCACCAAGCACCGGGAAGCGTCACAGCAAAGCTGTGACCGGGTCCTTCTTCGATCAGGGAAACCAACCACATTCGAAACAGGAGTCGTCATGTCCACTGAAGCTGTTACAAACCCCGCTGGGTCTGCCGGGACTGCTGGTGGCCGGCGCTATAAGGAACCCACCTCACAGCAGATTGAAGATGCAGCGGCCCTGATGTTCCTGGCGGCGACAAGGAAAGCTCTGCGGGACCAGCAGCACATCTGGAATGTCGAACTGGAGTTGGAAGTCACCTACACCGTGCACAACCAGCGCAGGTACTGCGTGCACGCCAGCACCCGTACAGGTGAAAGCCTCACGGGCCCACACGGTGTTCTCGTGCATCCGGCCAACGGAACTGCGGAAACGGCTGCCTGGAGCATTGCCGCCGAGGCTCGCAATGCAACGGCAAAACGCCGGCAAAAGGCGGCCATCAAGATTGCGTGACTACGGGCCTTTACCGGGGCGGGGCTTCCGCGCGACCTTCTGGCGTGGCTTGTGTTTTGTCACTGCCGATCTTTAGCCAGAACCAACCGACATACCAAAGAATCGCCGCCAGCCCGATCACAAAGCTGCCAAGCAACACTATCTTGGCCAAGACGTCCAAGCCCTTGGGCTCAAAGGCCATCATGACCAAAGGTACGAGGATCCCCAACGAGAGAACGCCCAGCATCCACATCGCCGCAGCCACACCCACAGGCTTGCCGACGCGGGCCAGCTCTTCATCCAAGCGGTCCCGCTCGGCAACAGCAGCCCGCAGTTGCGTCCGAAGATCGGCCTCAGCGCGGATTTCCTCATCCCGGTGTCGCACTTCGGCTGCGATCGCCCAGCCCGGTCTCACCGCCGCTGCCAGATTTGTGTAGTCGAGGAGATCTCTAGATCCAAGAATCGATATTGCGGGAGGATTTGGCAGGAAGGCACGCCGGTGCTTGAATGCCTGTTCATAAATATCCTGGTCGGCGTCCGTGATTTCCAGACCGCGCTCGACGAGATCTGCAAGGTCAAGATTCCTGGTATCGCCTTTTATGAGCTTCGAATTGATGGCCTGCACTGCATTTTGCACCCGTTGCCGGAGTGCAACCGCGTATGGTCTGAGCTCTTCCTCAGTTGTTCCCCGTGGCAGGTGGTCCTGGATCAGAGCATCAAGGTCCAAAGCCGGCTCTTCAAGCAGTTTTTCCACTGCCACTGCGTAAAAGCTGCTCTTCGCCCTGTCAAACCGAATCCGCTGCGCGTCTTCCAGATCCGCCTCGATGTGTACGATGCGACCAACTGCCGCATCCACAAGCCTCCGGATTCCCTCCCGTTCGCTGGAGATCGCAACAAGCCGGCTGACAAGAAAACCTCCAATGATGGCGACAAGGACAGCCGACGCCTGGCTGAGGGCGGACAACAATGTGCTCGGGTCCCAGCCCTGTTCCGCCGACCTGACAATCACGCTAAATGGATCGCATTGCACCACTGACCGGAGCAATGGCACATGGGAGGTACAGGTAAGGAATTCAGACGAGATCACCGAGCGATCATAAGCGACCCCTGACGATGCGCCGTGCACAGGGACCGGTCCTGGCACCTGCGGCCCCTCACAGACAGAAGAACCCCGGTGATGCTTCCGCATCGCCGGGGTTCTTATTTTTTTCTGTCAGCAGCTGCCCGTCGTCTATCCCGCCACCCGGGCAAGGACCTCCTCAGCCTCGTCAAATTCATCGATCAGCCTCAAGGTCTCCGGGCCACCTTCAGCGTCCGGATCGAGCCGTCGATTGATGCTGCGTGACGCGGAGAACTTCAGCACCGAGTAGTCATCAACGTCCTTCTTGCCGAACCGGACCTTGTGGCCTTTGTGCGTCTGTCGGGCGAAGCGGCCAAAGCCGGTAAGCACGACGGTGTCTCCACGGCGCACGGCGTCGGTGAGCTCCGCGATGAGCGACTCGTACACCTCACTCACCACCCTTATCGGCTGTCCACTCCGGCCGGCGACCTTCGAGATGAATCCGCGTTTGCTGATCCGCGGATGAACCGTCGTCTTCATGCCCACACCTTTGTCCTATCGTCCCTTGTCGTCCGCTTCCTGCTTGAAAACCAGTTTATCCGACAGGCCTGTCGAAAAGCGATCCACAGGCCTGTCGGTATCCATTCAACTAAAGCTCGAAATCCGGATCAATGGACTGGCGGTCGTCCTTGTACTCGTAGTCAACTGACTCAATAATCGACCGGGTCTTCGGATCGCGCCGTGTGCTGACGATCTTGTCGTGGGACTCATCGAACCGCTGCTGGTCGGCGATCCGGTGGGCCGCGTTGAGCTTGGCGTTGATGTTCTTGTCGCCGAACTCCATCATCGAGCTCACCGAGGACTTCGCACCCTGCTTGGTTGCATTGACGTTCTTCTTGTTCTGCGCACGCTGCTGCTCCCAGCGACCGCGGTCCTCGGGCGTGACGTACCCGAACATCTGGGCAAGCCGGGAACCGTACCGCTCCTGCTGCTCTACCTGCTGGTCGTCGCTCATGGTCCTGTCTCCTTCTCGTTCGTTTCCGGATTATGCCGGCTGGTAGTCCTCGGCTCCGCGGTCGCGGCTCCACTGACCCTCCGGCCCCGGCCGGGCCGAGGGGCCGGGCCCCTGTCGGAAGGGCTGGGGCCGCGTGCGCTGCGCCGCCAGGAAAGTAGCAGGATCGTCGACCGCGGCCCGCATCGTGTCCTGCCAGTCCTCGCCGAGGGCCAGCTTGAGCTCGTGCTCAAAATCCGGGTCCTCCTTGTTCAGCTCCTCGATGGCGTCCACGTAGGCGTTCGAGTAGACACGCTGCTGCTCCTCGTCCGAAAGACCATCGATCTCCATGCTTGCGAGCATGCTCTCGGACTGGTCGAGGCGCTGCTGGAGGTCCTCGGGCAGCCCGCGGGTGTCCAGGCCCTGCTTCTTGGCCGCGAAACCGATCATGTAGCCCATGACACTGCCGCCGAGGGCCTGTCCGTCGCCACGCTGGACGCCGTCCAGCATCGCCGCCTTCATGGTTTCCGCCAGCTGCACCTGGTGCTCGTCCGGCTCCATCGGCAGGCGCAGCGTGAACATGCCCTCGTCGGGGATCCGCCGGCCCAGGTGGTCGTCGAACTCCCCGGTCCAGACCTCGCGTACCCTGTCGGTGCCCGCGAGGCGGGCCTCGTGCGGCGGGGCCTTGACGATGCGGCCGTGCGCGACGCCGTTGAACATCAGGCGCAGCTCCGGCTCGGACTCCATCCGCTCGCCGATGATCGTCCGGGCGCGCTTGACCACCTCGGCACGGTCGAGCCCGTCGTCCTCCATCTGCTGGCGCAGGCGCTTGCGCAGGGCCTTGTAGCTGGCGTTGATCTGCTTCGCGTCCTGCTCGGGGTCACGCATCTTCCAGAAGGCGTTCTCCATGAGCGCGACCTCGGTCATGGCCGCCGACTCGGGAGTAAACAGCTCACGGTTGCCCCGCTCGCGGCGCTCCAGGTCCTCCAGACGGGTACGCCAGCGCCGGGAAAGGAAGTCGTCCCTGCTGGTACCCCACCGCCCGCCCGACTTCCCGACCTGCTTCCCGCCGTCGTCACCGGTGGCCTCCTGCGCCTCCGGCGCGCCCCCGAACAGATCTCCGACCAGGGCCGCCTGGCGCTCGGCCCTCTCGCCGATGTGCCGGGTCTTCGCGTCGATCCGGTCCTGGACCTTGTCCTTGAACGGCTGCAGGTAGGAGTCCATCTCCTTCCTGAAGTCAGGAGCGAGCATCCGCATTGCCATCATCATGCCGGCGGCCTGGATGACCGAGTTCGGGTTCACGCCGCGGGTGAGCGGACGCAGGCAGCCCTGCATCATCATCTGCATGTAGACCGCGTGCATCGCGTCGAACTCCTTCGTGCGCTCCCCGTCGTTGAAGCCGGGCACGAGCAGCTTCGAATCGCGCAGCGTCTGCATGTACGCCTCGCCCGCCAGCCGCGTCTCCGCCCGGAGCTTCAGCAGCCGCTCCCGGTCGTCAAGGCCGTCATCGTCGGCCGCAGCGCGCTGCTGGTCGCGTGCACGCTGGCGCTCCCGCTCCTCGGTCCGCTCCCGCGTCGTGGCCCCGAAGAAGCCGCGGGCACGGTCGCGCAGCCGCTCGCGCTGCCCTCGTGAGGTGTCGTGTCCGGCCTGCGTGTCCGGCTCGTCGACAATCTCCGCGTCGATGATGTCCTCCTCCCCGCCGTCCATCCCGTACACAGGATGGACGTGGCCCAACGGGTCGACAGGCAGTGCCTTGCGCCCTCGGCCCCTGCCGCCCGGACCCATTTCCTGCTCCGTGTCCTGTGTCATGTCAGCCTCCCAGTCCATAGTCGTCGTCACTCTGCTGCTGCCCGGTCTCGTAGCTCGGCGTCCAGGCCGGGCGACGGCCGCCCACGCCGACGGCGTGTGCCGAGCGCCGGCTGGCACCGCGCGCCCTGGCGGCCCCGTCCCCGGTCTGCGCGAGCACGTCACGCTTGAGGACCGAGGCATCCACCGCGGCCTCCGCGGAGTCCAGCCCGTCCAGCCCGTCGAGGCCGTGCGCCGCGAACGCGTCGAGCTCGCGCGCCGCCGCGGCCCGGGCACGGCGGGTGCCCGCTGAGGCGAACTGCTCGTTCTTCTCGCCGTCGAAGACGCTCTCGCGGTTCTTCGCGGCCTGCACCAGCGCCTCGAAGTCGCCGCCGTAGGCCATACGGTCCATCACCGTGCCCGCCAGGGAAGGGTCCTCCTCGAGGTTGCGCAACAGGCCCGACTTCGGGTCCTCAAGCGCGCGGGCCACACGGGCGACGCAGTCCGGGTTGACCGAAACGTTGAACCCGTCCTTGGCCTCGTAGAACTCGACGAACTGGGCCTCCCACTCCTCGGCCGTGGCCTGGACCGCCTCGCCGTCGGCAAACTCGGGACGCCACTGGCCGGGGCCGGTGTGCTCAAGCTTGCGGCCGCGCCACAGATCACGCCCGGGACCCTGCAGCATCTCGTACTTGTGCCGGGCCTCCGCAGCGTCGTGCTTGGCCTGCAGGATCGACTGGGTCACCGGATAGGTCACCTCAAGCACCGCCTTCAGGTCAGCGCCGCGCAGGGCGCGCACCGCACGCTGAGAGAACGAGCCACCCAGTCCCGTACCGTGGGCCTTGATCGCCGTGGCGAACATCGAGGCCTCCTGGTCCTCCTGCGTGATGCCCGGCGTGCCCTGCTCGTCACCGAGATTGCGGGCGTAGTCCCCGAGCTTCTTCTCGCTGCCCTTGGCCCCGGTCTCGACGCAGACTTCGCGCACGCTCTGCAGGTGCGCCTCGCGGCTGCTGAAGGTCAGCGCCGAGCCGAACTCGCCGCGCTGTGCCGAGCGATAGAGATCGCTGAGCTCCTCGACGAGGACCTCATGGCCGGCGGCAACCTCGTGCGGATCGCTGACGAACCGCAGGCGGTTCGCCTCCTTGACGGCACTCTCAAGGCTCTCCGCCAGCTCCGGGCTCTTGGACAGCGCCACCTGGGTGTCAAGCGAGACCTGCATGGCCAGCGGGTGCGAGCCGTCGGCCTTCACCACGCCGGTGTCCAGGAGGTTCGCTCCGACCGAAAGCCTGGCCATCGCCTCGGCCTTGGCGGCTTCGCTGTGCAGCCTCACGACGGCGACCGCGTCACCGTCGAAGTCGCCGTCGAAGCACTGGTCCATCACCGGGTTGATCGCCGCGCCGGTGAGCCGGTCGTCGATCGCCACGCGCATGTAGCGCACGCCGGCGTCGCGCAGGACCGGGTCGCGCCAGACCAACGCGTGATCGCCTTCGGCCAGGCCCAGCTGCTCGGCCTTGACCGAGCTCAGAGCGATCTGATCGATGTCCAGCCGAGGGTCGGCGGTCCAGACCATCGTGGCCGAGTCCGACAGGCGCGAGCTCATCAGCCCGGTCTTGAAGATGTTGTTCTTGCCGGTCAGCACGCGGTTCTGCACGTCCGTGGTGATCGCCTCGAAGGCACGCTGGGCCCGCGAGACAGACTCGCTCATGCCCCGGCGCACCTCGGCGCGCTTGTCCGGCGACAGGCCGTGGTCGTCCAGCTGCTCAGCCATGTACCGGTAGCGGCAGGCTTCGACGAAGACGTCCTGGTAGCTGCGCGTGTAGTCGTGCGTGACGGACGTGCCGTCGTCGAACTCCTGGCCGCTGCGCAGATGCGAAGAGAGCACCGGCAGCTTCCACGAAGTCGCGCTGACCGTCTCGGTCAGCTGACCCGTCGGGTAGGTCAGCGGAAAGGGGATTTCCATGTCGCCGCCGCGGTCGCCGATCAGGTCGCCGAAGGACTTGCGCATGGCCGTGGTGTTCAGCCCCGGCGTCGCGCCCTCGCTGCGCGGCTGCGTGCGCATCAGTTCCGGCATCGGGATCAGGCGGCGCTCGGGCCGCTCGTCGACACTCTCGGCCTGGCCCACGACGCGCAGGGTGCCGTCGGCCTCCATGTCCAGTCCCGCCACCAGCAGATACTCGCGCAGGTTCGACTCGGCACCGGAGTTGTGGCCGTAGAACTCGCGCATGATCGCCGGGCAGTCCTGGGACTGCAGCGCCCAGGCCAGCTGCGAGGAGGCCTTGCGCCCCTTGCCGGCGCGCACCTGTTCGTCGTCGTAAATCTTGGTCTTCTCGTCGACAGCCATGTGGGTGACCACGAACCGCATCTCGCCCAACCCTCCGTCGACCGGCCCGGCCTCGGGGCCCTGGACGGCCGGGCGACGGATGTCGCCCACGGCACCGCCCATCAGTTCGCGCGCCGATCCGGCGTTGCGGCGGGAGATCAGCGAGAACGGGCTCATCACCACGTCGATGCCCGGGTTCTCCCTGAACCAGGCCACCTCCTGCTCCAGGCCCTGGGCACGTGCCTCGTCCGGGTCCACGTGGCGGTCGACCACCAGAGAGACGACACCCTTGTTGCCGTGCAGATCGCTGATCTTGTCGCCCACGACGAGGTCGCGCAGCTGGCCACCGGCCCCGCGGATGCGGTGCCGCGCGGAGAACTCCGTCGACACCACGATCGGGTCGTCGGCCGTCCAGCCGCCGAAGGTCATCAGAGCGGTGCCGGTCGGCTTCGTCACCTCGGAAGACTGCATGATCGTCGAGGCCGTCATCTGCTGGCGGTCGAACGGGTCATAGCGCAGCGTCTCCAGCTCCGGCCGGCTCATCAGCGGAGCGCGGGAGCCGGTCACGGTCTCCGGGTCGCCCGGCTCAATCGTGCCATCGGGGCGCACGGCGGCGTCCTCAGTGAGGTAGCGCACGATGCCCTGGTTGGTCGCGCCGCCGGTCATCACCGGATCGAAGAAGCCGCCGGGAGCCGTCACATGGTTACGGTCGGTTCCCGTGAGCACCGTCATGTTCCGTCCACCGGTGAGCCGCCAGGCGTCGAAGACGTTGTCGTCGGCCGGGTCGGTGCGATCGCGTTCGGCGCGGTACTCGGCGTAGATCGTCGAGCCCTGCTTGATCTCGTTGGAGTAGCGCACGCGCTTGGCCTCGGTCTCGAGGATCGAGGCCGTCCACTCGTCCAGTCGTGCGGTGGCCTTGCCAGTGGCAGGGTCGACCTCATATGTCGTGGCCCGTTCGATGAAGTCAACCGGGTGCTTGGTGCCGTAGAGCTGCGAGTACACCGCGTTCAGCGAGGCCGGCTCGCCGGTCCGGCTGCGGCCGGAGACGAGGTCACCGGCAAGCTGGTACTGGATGCGCTCGTGCATCAGCTGTTCGTAGCCGCGCAGCACCGTGCGCTCCTCGACCGACTTGGGGGCCTCGCCCGGGGTCTGGGCCTTGATCCGCGCCTCGTAGCCGGGGACGATCAGCGCGTTCTCGCCACTGGCGAAGCGCGTGACAATCTCCCCATGGCTGCCGACATCGAAGACCTGGCCGATCTCACCGGAGACCGGCGTGGCCTTGCCGTCACGACGCAGCTTTTCGGCGGTCCAGCTGATGACGCCCTGTGCGTCAACCAGGATCTCACCCGGCGTCGCGGCGTTGCGCTCGATGCTCTCCCGGACGGTCTGACCGATCCGACGCATGAACTCCGAGGGATGCTCGGCGATGGGGGCGGCGGTGGCAGCGTGGAAGGAGACGATCCGGTCCTTGAAGCGGGTCGCCTGGAAGCTGGTACCCATGAGCTCGGTGGGAGGCACCCCGCAGCGGCGCAGTGCCGAGGCGAGGTTGTCCAGGTTCGACCACTGGCCGGTCGGGCTGGTCATGTACTTGGCGACGCGGGCGGGATCGAAGCGCTGGTCGAGCCACTCGCCGTCGATCAGGTGCGGCTCGGCATCCCAGGTGCCGACCAGCTCGAACGGAACGTCATCAGCATGCGCACGGACCTTGTCGGCGGCCGTGCCACCATAGACGAGATTGCCCAGGTCCGGAAGCTCACCGGCCTGCAGCTCGCCGATCTCCTCCAGGCGCTCCTGGTACATCTCCTCGGTCGCGCCCGGACGCAGCAGCTCGCTGCGCGCTCCGGTGAGCACGTCCCAGTAAGAGCGCTGGATCGCCGCGACCTCGGGGTCAGAGGCATACTCCGGGGGCTCGATCTCGTCGAGCGCGCCCTCGGTGCGCTGCAGCTCAGACTCCGCGCGCAGAATCAGCTCCTCGACGCCCAGGGCGGCGCGCAGGTTCTCCCGCGCGGTGTCCACGGCCTCGCGACCGTAGGCCTCGGCCGGCTCTGCATCCACGAAGAAGGTCGGCAGGGAGCGGTTCTTGGCATCCCGGCGCAGCATGACCTTGGACCCGGGGCGCGGGGTGCTCTCACCGGGGACGACATAGTCCGCGACGACGAACATGCTCTCGCGGTCGACGTGATAGCTGTCCGGCACGTCGATGAGGGAGCGGCCGCGGCCATGCTCGGGGTGGCTGGAGCCGACGACGCCGACCACCGTGCCGGGAAGATCCTCGCGTTCGATGGGCAGGCCTTGGGCGAAACGCAACAGCCGCACGGCGTCCTCGGAAGTCGGGGCGGGCACGGCCATGCCGCCGGGCACCCGGTGATTGGTGCTGTAGCGCAGCACCGTTCCGTTGTCATAGATGCGCGCCCCGGCGTACTCCTCCTGGCGCGTGTCAGTGAGACGGATCTCCATGCCGGTCCCGGAGATCCGGGCCTTGATCTGCCCGGGCTCACGGTCGCGCAGGACCTCGTAGGCCACGCCCTGGGACTTCAGCTCCTCGAGCAGCGCCGCCGAGCGCGCCACCGCCCGCTGGGACATAAAACGGTTGCGGTCAACGCGGCCGGTCTGCGGGTCGCGTCCGCCGTCGATGACCCACTCGCGGACCTGGTCGTACTCCTGGCGGCTCATCTTGTCCATGAGCGCCGTGAGGCCTGCGGCGTCGTCGTTGGTCATGGCGCGGCCGGCCTCGTACGGCTTACCGTCCTCGTCGAGCCGCCAGAGCGTCATGTTCCCGCGGCGCGGCTCAGACAAGGACTCCACCTCGCCGCCGGCGTTCTTCACGATCGTCTCGTCGGGAATGTACAGCAGCTCGGTACCTGCGCGCTTCACCGTCGCACGCTCGGACCAGGCCGGGTCGTAAGGGCTGATCGGCAGCCGCGCCGAACGCGGGTCAATCTCCGCTCCGACACCCGTGGCACGGGTGAACTCACGCTGCAGCGTCTGGTAGCGCTCGTTGGCAGGGGAGTGGTCGCCGAACTGCGGCTCGTAGTCCGGGACGCGCTCGGAGAAGGCCGTGTCGATCGCAGTCAGACACGCGGTGACGCCGAGTCCGGGATCAGCCAGGGCGGTTCCGCGCTGGCCGAGGATCTGGTCGACCCGTCCGCGGATGGCCTTCGCCTGGGAGATGGGAATAATCTCCCCGCTCTGTTCCCTGGCCTGCGCGACTGCCTTGTAGAAGACATACTCGTAGAAGTACCGCCTCAGTCCGTGTGCCTTCTTCATTGCTACTCAGCCTCCTGTGGACGCTCGGGGACATAACTATGTATAGATCATACCCCGACGATTCGAATGGAAGCGATAGACGAGTCAGAAACGAGCGAAAAGACGAATGCCGGGACAGTCGAATTGCATCGACTGTCCCGGCACGGAGCGAATAGACCCGCCGGCACTACCCCCGGGACTTCATCTCTACGGCCATGGCCCGGTCGAAAGCCCCGTCGGCCAGGACCTCCCAGCTGGGCAGCGAGGCCAGGTACGTGTAAAAGTCGGCGTGCACCTTGACCGTGGCCAGCGACCGCAGATCCTCCTCGGTCACGTCCTGTTCGGCGAACACGCGCGAGCCCTCGTCGCTGATCTGGCCGTTGATCCTGCGGGCGGCGTCGGTGTAGGCATCGGAACGGACCTGGCTGATGTAGGTCTTCGACCCGTCGTCGCTGCGCAGCTCGCCGTCCCCGCCGACTGAGAAGTGCTCGCGGTCCCGCTGCATCTCCACCAGCGCGGTCTTGTACGCCTCACCAATCTCAAGGTCCAGAGCCTTGACCTTCGCCGAGCCGTCGAGATTGATCAGCATCTCCTTGCTGACCGTGCCCTCGGCGTAGACCAGGCGCTTGTGGTCCTTCAGCGTCGCCTGGTGGGCAGCCACGGTCGCGGCCACCTCCACGTCCTCCAGGAACTCCTCGTCGTTGCCGAGCATCATGGCCTCGTAGTCGTCCGGGTCCACGACCACCGGGGCGTTGGGATCGCCACTCTCGTCGGTGAAAACCATCCGCGTGATGACCTCCATGACCTCGTCCGAGTAGACGTCCGGGTCAAGGCGCTCGATGTCGATGTCCTTGTAGTCGTACGTCTCCTGGTAGAGCGTCTTGGCGTCGGCCGCCCTGACCGCCTGGGCCATGCGCTTGTCGAGCATCTTGACGAAGTCCGGCTGGTTCATGCGCACGTCGAACTCCATCGCGGAGCTGAGCGTGGGGATCGTCTGCAGCGAGTACTCGTGCCCCGGGTGGGTGATCGTGTTGCCGAGCAGCTTGAATGACATCGGCAGGATCGTCTCGTTGCGGTTCCAGACCGGCGCGTCGCCGGCGCGCAGCACGATCGAGTTGCGCGGCGAGAGGAAGGCGAAATCGTTGTATTTGATCAGCGGCTCCTCCTCCGTCGACCAGGTGCGCGAAATCGCTCCGTCCGTCTTCCCGCCGACCACCTTGTCCAGGTTCTGCGTGATCTGCTTCGAGCTGGCGTGGGTACGGTGGGTCTTGCCGCTCATCTTCTCCAGCGTCTCAATCATCGAGTCGTCGGTCGACTTGAGGAAGACGATGTTGCTCGTGTTTCCCTGCACAATCTTGTCGACCGACTCGCCGTAGACGTCGCGCAGCTGCTGCAGCGTCTGCAGGATAAGCGTGAACTGCTGCTCCTGGCCGAGGCCGATGGAGAGCATGGTCTCGAAGCCGGCGATGCCATTACCGTCGGACTGCAGGTTGCCGAGCTCGTCGAGCATGAACCGGGTGCGGTAGAGCGGCTTCTGGTTCGACTTTGTCATGTACGACTGGTCAAACGAGACGTCCACCAGCTGCTTGACCAGGATCAGGATCAGCTTGGCGTACTTCATCAGGTGCGGGGGAGTGACGAGAAAGACCGCCTTGGGCGACTCCGAGTACCGCGCCATCGTCTGCGTGATCGCGCGCGCCCGGACCTCGACCTCCTCGGGGTGCCCTCCGCCGGAGAAGTCCAGCTTGCGGCTCGGAAAGGTCGTGTCGCCGGGCTGGAACGAGAGGATCTTCCCGTCGCGGGTGCCACCCTCCCGCACCGGTCGCAGCTCGCGCAGCACGCCGTTCTTCACGATCTTCTTGCCGGTGACCGGCTCGACCACGAAGTGCCGGCCGTTGAGGGAGAGCTGGTAGCTCTTGCGGAAGTGGAAGTAGAAAGTGCGCACGAGCATGCCGCTCTGCGGGTTCTTCAGCTCCAGCTTCAGCCAGGCCTCGTCGCCGGGGAAGATTCCCTTGAAGTTGTAGCGCGCCCAGCCCACGCGGCCGACGATCTCCGAGTGCTCGAAGTCCTTGCCAAGGTTCTGGGTGAACATCGAGTCCGCGTACGCCGACCAGCTCGCCATCTGCCCGAGTAGGTGGTCGCGCTTCATGAAGTTCGGCGAGAACCGCACGCCCAGCCGCCGCGGGAAGGACAGGCCCGCCAGGTCAGTGTTCTGGCTCGGCTTGCCCGAGGTCAGGGTCGAGATCGTCGGGTCGGTGAAGAAGCTCATGCCCGTGATCGCGATGCCGTAGACCGAGGACATCATCTTCTCCGCACCGGCCATGGCGACCAGGGCGTTGTGGGCGTTGCCAACGAGCGTGCGCATCGAGTTGCGCGGCAGGGCCTGGGTGGCGTTGAAGTAGAGCGTGAGCAGGTCCTGCTCGGCCTTGCCCTCCCATAGGAAGTCCTTCTCGGCGACCTTGGCCTGCTCCTCGGCCAGGGCGTCCTCGTCCTCTTCGAACTCGCCGTTCTTGATGCGCTTCTCCAGCTCGGCAGCGGGGTTCTTCCACTTCTTCGAGGTCAGCTGCACGAAGAGCTGGTAGCAGTTGTACAGCGTAACCTTTCCCCACATGTCGTCCAGCCGCTGCTCCAGCGTGCCCGGGTCCATGCCCGTGGCTGCTGCGTACTCGCGCAGCTCACGCTCCTCCTCGAGGTAGTAGTCGATGAGACCGTAGGCGGCCCGTTTGAAGGCGTTGTTCGCCGCGTTCGGCCAGACCGGGTCCTCACCGCCGTCCAGCGGGAAGAAAACCTCGCCGATGTTCTCGATGTAGAGCGCGCACTTGGTCGAGTCGCCTTCGCGGGCGGCGTCGGCGGCCATGCCCAGCGGGTTGTAGATGTCGGTCTTCATCGCGTTGATCAGGTTGAACTGCACCGGCTCGAAGCCGCGCGTGACCAGCGGGATGTAGTTCTTGACGAGCAGCTCGCCCTTGGGGTCGTTGATGACCATGTTCGAGGGCTTCTTCTCCCTCGACCACATGTCGATCATCGGCTCGATGTAGGTCTGGCCCTTGCCCGCCCGGGTGATGGCCAGCACCATCGTGTTCACGGGAGCAGTGTCGACGATGTAGGCACCGGCAGGGCGCTGGACTTCGTACGCCGGGAACTCCCAGTCATCGGTGATCAGGTCCGACACCGTACGGTAGGGCCCGAGCTTGTCACGGTTCGCGCCCTGGAGCTTCGCAGGGTCCTTCGCCTCTTTGGCCTTGCGCCGGCTCTCCTCGGTCGGCGGGTTGTACGGGATCACCGTTGCGTCATACTTCCGGCGCAGCCGCTTGTCCCGGGGCAGGCCCGAGGCGTCGAAGAGCGTCTCGCCGAACTCCTCGTCGATCAGCGGCAGGGTCTCGACCAGCGGCTCGCCGTCGTCGCCGTCCATGACCTCACCCTTGTAGTAGACGATGTTGCCGTCCTGGTCAATCACGTCGGACTCTGCGCGCCGGGAGACCTTGACCGTGCCCAGCCCCTTCTTGCTGAGCATCATGTGACTGATCATCGAGCTGACCTGCACCCCCGAGTGCGCACCGGCGTCCGGGAACCAGTCGTAGTTCTGCTGGACCTCCTCCGGCAGCGCGATGTGCTGGTCGTTGCGGTGGTCGTTGATGTCCGTGTGGTCGACCGTCGCGTTGTGCTTGGCGACCTGGCGTCCGGTCCAGGTGGAGATTACGATCATGACCAGCGCGCCCGATCCCAGCGTCAGGAAGAGCTTGAACCCGGTGACGGACCCCAGCTGACCGCCGACGTTCGTCGCCGCGGGCGTGGCCCCCTGGTCAGCCTTCGGGGCGTCGTGGGCGGCGCTGCCTGCGTGGGTCCACCACGCTGGCACCGGGACGTCCTTGAGATCCGGGTAGCACTTCGAGCCGATCTCAGGGTTACCCTTCTCGTTGACGGCGCGGTAGCACGTCATCGGGGCCCCGCCCTGGCCTGTCGTAGTGTCCTCCACGTAGTACGAGTCCGGCTTTCCGCTGCTGTTTCCGCCCAGGCCACCGCCCATCGTCGCCCCGAGCGTGAGCACTGCCGTGGCAATGACCGAGTACAGCACCCACGCCACGATCGCGACCAGCAGGCCAGCGACGCCGGCAAGCACGAGGCCCGACGTGTTCGACTTCTTGCTCAGCCGCTCGCCGCGGTCCAGCTGCTGGTCTTCATAGACGTCCCGGTTCGTCAGCGTCTCCTCCGGCCGACGCGCTGAGATCTTCTCCCAGCCGCTGGCCTTGGGCCGTGCCGCCCTGCGCTTGCTGCCTGCCATGGTTCTCCCTGCCTGTTTCCACGTGTGTCTGTGTGTCCTGCGCCTGTTGTGATCCCGGAAGACGCCGACGGCGCACGGGGTGCGAGCCCCATGCGCCGTCAGACCCCGTCGATCTCCGAGTCGGATCAGCCGCCCATGGCTGCCCCGCCGATGAAGCCGGCGAGGCCGCCGAGCACGGGCAGCGCGACGATCAGGGCGATGAGCATCTTGTTGTAGCGGCTCTGGATCTCCGAAGCCCTTGCCAGCTCGCTGGCGTAGGACTCCTTGTCCGCAGCCATCTCCTCCAGCCGCGCCTCGTAACGGCGCTTGACCGAGTCCTCGACAACCTCCATCTGCTGCAGCAGGTCCGTGTTGCGCTGCGTGGCCGAGTCGGTCTTCTCCTTCTCGAGGGACAGGCTGTGCTGCCATTCCGTCTCGCGGGCCTGCATCTGGGTGATCGCGTCCTTGCGGTTGCGGTCGAGCTCGTCCTCCATCCGGCGGATGCGGTCGGCGTGCTCGTTGCGGATCGACTCCAGCAGCGCCTCCTGCTCGCGACGCAGGACGCCGATCTCGTCGGTGGTGCGCTGGTGCTCTGCCAGAGCCTCGGCCTGGGCGATGTCCGCCTTGCGGTTGTCGTCGACGATCCGCTGGATCTCGGCCTTCCACTGCCCCAGACGCTGCTCCTCGGCCTCGAGGTAGGCCTTCTGCTTCTCGGCCAGGACCTCGAAGATCCGCGTAGTGCCGACCTGCATCTTCAGGGCGGCGTCGGAGCGGCGCACGCGCAGGATCTCCTGGCGGTCGTGCGAGTAGGAGTTCTCGAGCACCCGCTCGATCTCGGCGACGGCGTCGGCCTGCTCGCGCTCCATGCGGGAGCGGTTGCGCTCCTTGTACTGGATCTCCGCCTGAAGGGCGGCCTGCTCGGCGAGCTTCTTCGCCTGGGCCTCGTAGTCCTGGACGATCTCGGCCTTGCGGGTGCGGATCCGCTGTTCCTTCTCGGACTCCCGCTCGCGGTGCGCCGCCTCGGTGCCGTCCTTGAGTGCCTTGTAGCGCGAGCCCTCGCGGTCGGTGGCCACGTCACGGATGACCTGCTCGACGTGGGCCGACATGAGGTTCACGTACAGCGTGCGCAGTTCGTCCTCGTGCGCCCACCGCAGCTGGGCAAGGTCGGCGTTGGCCTGCCGGTTGAGCTGGGCGACCTGGTCGCCGAGCCATTCGGTCGCACCCTGCGGCACCTCGATCTGCACGACCGGCGCGCCGATGGCGAAGGTCGCATTGAACTCGTCCAGGCGCACGTCGAGGTCCAGGTCCTCGGAGAGGAAACGGCGGGCGATGACCTCGCGCACCTGCTCCTGGTTCTCCAGCAGGACGGCTTCCTCCTCGGCCGGGGAGTACGCCGTATCGTCGGCGGTCACAGGACCGGACTCCTCGTCGAACTCCTCGAAGCCGGCCGTGCCGTCGAAGCCGGGCTCCGGCTCCACCGCAACCGGGGCCGCGTCCTCGTCTCCGAAGTCGACGGCTTCGTCGTCGAACACGGGCTCATCGCCCGCAGCGTCGAAGACCGGCTCGTCACCGGTACCCTCGTCCCCGCCGGGGATCGAGTCGAAGATCGGGTCACCCTCGTCGGCGGTGTCCACGGCAGCAACAGCGTCCGCGTCCGCTACGGGAAGGGTCCCGGGCTCGTCGGTGGTGACGCCGCTGTGCTCGCGCCAGGCCTGCGCTCCGACAGCCTCCTCGAGGCTCAGCGTGCCGGAAGCGACCTCCTGGGCCTGCTTGAACGTGGCCTCGGCGACCAGGTCCACCAGCAGCTCGCCGCTGGGCTTCTGCCAGACGACGGCCCAGGAGTACTCCGCGCCAGCCAGGAGCGAGTACTCCTCCATGCGCGCAAGCGTCTCCGTGTTGGGGATGATGCCGAAGACCTCTTCGCCCAGCATCTCTGCCGTGGCGACGGTCTTGATCTGGTCGGAGTCAATGAGCTCGATGAGCGAGCCCTTCGCCTCGTCGCGGCCGTGCCGCTTGCTCAGCCCGCCGATGGACTCGGCGGCCAGCACGAGCATGACCCACGCCGTGCCGCTGGGGAAGACGAACTTCGCGTTCGACCGCAGCAGTTCGACTGCTGCGGGGATCGCCGTCTCCCTGACCACGGACGACAGCAGCTCGTCAGGCTTCTTCTTCCGATCCTTGTTCCGGCTTCCCGCAGCCGTGCCCAGAATGCCCATTGGTGTCGATCCCTTCGATGATGAAACGCAGTTCGCCTGGTATATGAGTATCCTATCGCCTATGAGTCGATAGGTGCAATGATAGGCAATCCGACACGATGCCGAATGGCCCGCAATGGTCGCTGGCGCAGATCAGCGCACGGCGCTCACCTCGATGCACGCATCGGAGGTGAGCATGTCCTTGTGGTCGCTCGCCAGCTCGCCGACAACGTCGATCCGGATCCGCCGCTCAGACGGATGCTCGTTGATGAACGTCGCCACTCCGGTGGTGACCTCGTCGGTCATCTTCGCCACCGCGCCACGGGCACCGCCGGCATTGGAGTCGGTGTCGCCCTTGTCGTCGATGAGGTACTGCAGGACCCTCTGGTCGATGTCCACCCGCACGTTGTGCTTGATGAGGACCTCCTGCACCATGTGGCGCAGCTTGTTGCGCACGATCTTGCGCTGCGTGTCCTCAGAGAGCGGCTGGAACGGGACGATGGCGTCGATACGGCCCAGCAGCTCGGGCGGGAAGCGGTTATCCGCCGAGGTCTCGGTGATCGAGCGGCGGATGAGCTTGTCGTACTTCAGTAGCTGCTCGCCCGAGCCCGTGTCGTCGGCCGCGTACTGCGCGATGGTCTTGTAAATCTCCGAGCCTGCGTTCGTCGTCATGACGATGTAGGTGTTCAGGAAGCTGACCTCACGGTTGTTGTCGTCGGAGAGCCGGCCGTCGTCGAGCACCTGCAGCAGCAGGCGGGTGACCATCGCCGAGGCCTTCTCGACCTCGTCGAACAGCAGTACGGCGTGCGAGAGATCCCAGACCCGCTTCGTCAGCTCGGAGCGGAACAGGTCCATCGAGGAGTCCTGGGCGTACTCGGACATGTCGAAGCGGATCAGGTGGCGCTGGTCGTCACCGAAGAGCAGCCGTGCCAGCTGCTTGGCAAGCTCGGTCTTACCCACGCCGGTCGACCCCGTGAACAGCAGCGAGGCCTCCGGCCGGCCCTTGTCGTTCAGGTCCGCGACCGACAGCTGCAGCCGGCGCGCGACCGCACGCGTGGCCAGGTCCTGGCTGAACACCTTCGAGTCCAGCTGCTCCTTGATCTTCGCGCCGTCGACCTTGAAGGCAACGTTGACGCCCAGAGACTCCTGGAGCACGTCCGAGAGCAGATCGCGGTCCAGCGCCCGCTTGGTGAGGCGGTGCCAGCCAACCATGCTGTCCAGCACCAGGATCGACTTGCGCGGCTGCGAGCTCGCCGGCATGTAGCGCTCGGTGTACTCATAGATCTGCCGATAGATGTGGTCGTCGTAGAACTGGTCGGCGACGTCGTAGTGCTCGGCCATGCCCTGCAGAATCCGGATCGTCGTTTCCTGGTCCGGCGGCGTCAGGTTGATGCGCTGCAGTCGTTCAACCAGCGGCTGATTCGGCGCAATGTGCTTGTGGAACTCGTCATAGGTCGTCGCGGCGATGATTCGGATGCCGCGTGCCCCGGAGGCCGCCAGCACCGGCTTGATCGCCTCAACCGCAGCGTCGGAAAGCTGGATGATCTGGTGGAACTCGTCGATGAACAGGACCAGCTCCTGCTTCTCGTCCGCCACGAAGTGCTCGGCCTCGTCGAAGAAGCCCTTGAGCATGGCGGCCATGCGGTCCGAGTCGCCGGCCTCGGAGATCATCCGGGACGGATCGACCTCGAGATAGAGCCGCTCGGCGTCAGCGGCCATCGTGGCCTGGACGAGAGCGGTCTTACCCGTACCTGCCTCGGCCAGGAGCAGGGCGTTGCACAGCTCCGGCCTGCTCATCGAGGCCAGCAGCTGGAGCTTCTCGTGCTCGCGGCCGACGATCTCGCGCTCGGCCCTCTTGAGCGGGTCCGACAGCTTCGACAGGAGCGGATAGCCCTCATTCAGGTGCACTTCATGGAACATGCCGTGGAAGACCTCTCGCCAAGACTTGAATTCATCTGATAGATCAGTCGAAAGTCTATCATGACACCATTCGGCTCGACTGTGATAGGACAGCGAAAGGCCCCCGGACTCGTATCCGGGGGCCTCCTGGCCATTCACTCCGTAGGGGTGCTGTCACAGCCCCTGCTGGCGGTCGTCCTGGGACGAAGCCCCATCCTGCTCGAACTGGTAGTCGTACCGCTCGCTCAGCGGCCTGCTGGACTCCCGGTCGCGCCATGCCCGCTCGTTCGCCACGCGCTGCTGACGCATCGAGGCACCCACGCGGTCGACCAGGGCGCGCCCGGCCTCCGCCCACATGTCCTTGCCCTCGTCCGGGGCCGTGATCTCGTCCAGGCCCAGCTTCAGCAGGCTCGTGCCGCTCAGTGGGCTGGGATCGTTCGTCGCCATAGCCTTCTCCTCCTCCGTTCCTGTCTCAGGCCCCGCGCTGCGGCTCGGTGCCCTCGGGCCCGCCCTGGCCCTCGAACTGATAGTCGTACCTCTCGCTGACCGGCTTCCGTCCCTGCGGCGAGGTGCCCGGCAGCTGCTCCTGAGCACCACGGCCGACAACCGAGCCCATCCGCCCGACCAGGTCCGCCCCGGCAGCGGAGCCCTGGGGGGCCTTCTGTCCACCATGTCCGGCCAGCTCCGTGTGCAGCCCGCGGGCTGCACCCACGGCAGCTCCCCTGGCGGCGCTGGCGGCGACGCCCCTGGTCAATGCGCCGGACTGCTGGGCACGTTGGGCGTGGGCCGCGGCATCCTGCATGGCCTCGGTGCCGAGCCGCCTGGCTCCCTCGCGGAGGCCCGCGGACTGCACGGCCTGTCCGACCTTCGACCCGGCAGCCCGCTGGGTGAGCGGGACCTTCACCGGACCCTGAACCGTGCCGCCGGCATGGGCCTGCTTCGCCTGGGGCTGCTCCTGCCGGGACGATTCCGGCTTCGGCACATCCGCTGAAGTGATCATCCCCGGTGCCGGCTCAGCCTGCGGGCGCGGCCGCCGCTCGACCACGTTTGGGTTGAACCTCGAGCCCGGCTGGCCGGGAGCGGGGGAGGAGGGCACGCTGTATCGGGGACCCCGCACCGCGCCGAGGCCCGCCTGTGAGCTCGGGCCCCGCTGCTCTCCGGTATCGGGGGTGGCCCCGCGGATCGCCGCCAGCTGCTCGGGCGTGTACGACGTCGGGCGCTGGCCGTGCTCCGGTCGGCCCTGGGAACCTTTACTGAGATCTGCCATGATGATTCGTTCCTCTCTATGCGAAAGGCCCCCGGAGAGGTCTCTCCGGGGGCCTTTCAATGAGTTCTGCTGAGCCGTGGATCGGTGTCAGCCGACCGCGGGGGCCTCGGCCTCGACGACCTGCTCGGCCTGGGCGGTCTGCTCCGGACCGGCCTGGCTCTGCTTGGCAGCCGACTGGGCCTCCTTGGCCGCCTTCATGGAGGCGAACTGGTTGTCCAGGGTCTTGGCGTCGACCTTGAAGTCGCTGGCCTCCACGGACTTGGTGTTGACCACCAGACCGGTGCCGCGCGAGGCCGGCATCACGTTGCCCTTGAAGCCGTAGACGGTGCCGACCTTCTCGCCGTCCTTGTTGAGCAGCGGCTCCGTATTCGGGCCCGCGGCCTTGACGATCTCCTCCAGCTGGCCCACCGAGTAGGGGGCGGTGTTGGCGAAGCGCTCCTTGCCGTCCGGGCCCTTCACGCGCTCGGACTTCAGGTGCAGGTTGCTCTGCTCCGGTCCGCGCGAGTCGCGGGCGTCGACCTGGATGTCGGCGTAGTGCGACTTGCCGTCCTTGGTCGCGCCGTTGTCATAGACCTTGGCGATGAGGTTGACCCCGGTCATTGCGCCCTTGCCCTTGAGAAGTGCCATGATCTCGTCCTTTCGTCGTTCCGTCCGCCACTCGGCAGAACGGCCTTGATCATTCACGTCGTCCGAGCAAAGCCCCGAAGTGCCTGCCGAACTGCTCTATACACTAATACTCCTATAGAGCATTCCGCAACCATTTGAATGATCTTTCAACTCGTGTCCCTACTCATGCTGGATGCCGTCGGACCGTCCTGCCGGCTCCTGCTCGGGGCCGGGGAGGACACCGGCACCAGCCACCGCGGCGTCGACCCGCTGCTGGACACGCACCACCAGACCGGCGTCGAGCGAGGAGGCCTTCGACCGGCGCATCCGGGCCGTCTGTTCCTGCTCTTCGCGCAGCGCCGCGATCCTCGAACGCAGAACCGGCCGCGTGGAGCCGTCCTCCACCGGAACCAGTTCCCGCGAGACCCGGGTCATCGCGGCGACGTCGTCGACCGGGAGGTCGGCGATCGCCTCGGACTGGCCCGACTGGTCGAGGTACTCCATGGCCGCCAGCAGCAGCCGGCGGCGTTCGGCCGCGGCTGCGGTGAACTCCCGCCGGGCCCGCTCGCCGATCTCGACATCGGCCACGAAGTCGTAGCCCAGGTGATGCAGGTCCAGTGCCTTGACCTCGTCGAAGGGGTGCACCGTCCCGGTCTCGATCGACAGCTGGGTGGAGACCTCCGGATCCCCGCCGGCGACGGCGCTGCGCTGGTCAGCAGGACCGGCGACGAGCACCAGCCCCGAGTCGGCCAGGTCGGTGCGCAGCTCCTGGAGCCGTTCGTCGTAGACCTGCTTCATCGTCTCGATGCGCGCGTCCAGCACCGCCCGTCCGGCCTTGCCCGCGGTCAGGTGCCGTCCGCCGGGCTGGCCGTAGATCTCGCGGCCCATCTCCTCGGCCTGGTCGGCGTCCTTCATCCGCTGCAGCGAGGCGTCCTGGCGCAGCGCCATCAGTGAGAGCAGGCGCTGGCCGTACGCGGCGACCTCCTGCTGCTGGGCGTACCACTGGCTGGCGTCGCCGACAAACGGCAGGAAGTGCTGGTACTTGCTCATCACCCGCCGGTGCCAGTCCTCTTCGTAGCGGTAGAAGTCGTAGAGCGGCCGGGAGTCCTCTACCGCCACTTCGGCCTTCTCGGCACGCTCCCATTGCCGGGCCAGGTCGCGGTAGGCGCTGGCCTTGGACTTGTGATGCTGCAGGCGGGAGGCATAGCTGCGCAGCCGGAAGCCGAAGGAGACGACATCGTCCTCCGAGCTGCCGTGCTGCTGCTGGCGCTCTGCGGCCAGGGCGGCCATCTCGGCGTAGTCCATACCCATCACCTCAAGCATCGGCGTACGCACCCGCAGCTCCTCCTCGGGCAGGGCGCGCAGCATCTGGTAGACCCCGTTGACCGCCCGCTCGGTGATCTGGTTGCGGCCCGCGTCGACCAGGCGCTGCCACGCGTCGGTGGGCAGGCCCTCGGCCTCGCGGCGCTGATTGGCGTACTCGACGACCCTCTCCATTGCCGCCGGCAGCGGAGAGCCCGGCCGCTCCAGCTGCTCGGCCACCAGCTCGGAGACCAGGCGGTTGGCTTTGCGCATCCGCAGATCGTTGGTTCCGGCGCGCCACAGCGAGCGGTCGGCGGGCAGGCAGGCCAGCAGGAACTGGGGGAGGGCCTCTGAGCGCATGCGCTCGTGTGCCCAGCGCTTGATGAAGGTCGTCACGTTCCTGCGCTCGTAACCGACGGCGCTGGACAGGTGCGCGACGGCCTGCTTCTCGTCCAGCCAGGCGTCCACGCCGCGCCGCAACCGGGACTTGTGCCGGTCCAAAAGCTTGCCCCGCTGGGTGCCGTCCTTGGCCAGGTGGCCGTGTCCGGCATCGACCATCGCCAGGTGACAGTGGACGTGCTCGGTGTCGACCTGGATCACGCCGACGTAACGCAGGTCGTCAAAACCGCTCGTGCCCGAGCTCATCCGCTCCAGCCCGTGCATGATCGCCATCCGCAGCTTCATCTGGTCGATGTGGCCGCGGTAGTCCCCGCGGCCTTCGCAGTGAAAGTCCTCGCCGACGATGCGGTGCCGTTTCAGGTATTCCTCATCGAAGGAGAGCACGGTCTTCAGCGCCGTCTTGCCGCTCTCGAAGTGTTTCTGGATGTCCCGGGACGCAGCCCGCAGCTGCTCGTCGGAGAGCGACACTGAGCCGTAGCCGAAGGCCACGCCGCCATCGCCCTGGGCCTGGCGCATTGTTGTCTTGGCCTCGACCCTGCTCGTCCCGGCGCGCTCGACCGCGCTCTCGCGGGCCATGTAGCGCAGGATGAAGTCGTCCGTGCGCAGCCGCTGGATCGGCGCGAGCGACTCAGTCGCCTGCTCGCGCGCCATGTACCGGGTGACGTAGTCGCCGGGGGTGCCGCCCCGGGACCCCTTGCCGCCGGGCAGCGGCACACTGAACTCGTTGACGATGACCACTGACTGCTTCAGGCCCATCCCGCCTCATCCCTCCGTCGTGTGAATGCACAGAACCCCGGCCGCTGTCCTCCAGCGACCGGGGCCCGTCATGACTGCTCTGCCCGCCTCGGCCTCAGTGGTCCAGGCCGTGCCCGTCTTCCTCGCCGAAGTCGAGGTCGGCGGCGCGGCGGGAGGCCTCGCGCTTGCGCTCCTCGAGCGTCGGCGCGGGCATCTCCTGCCCGGTGGCCTCCTCATCCAGACCAAAGTCCAGATCGTGGGTCGCGCTGGCATCCGGCTCCGCGTCCGCAGGGACGGCAGCATCCTCCGGTCCGTCCAGGTGCAGGGCCGGGGCCACACGCTGGTGGTAAAGGTGCTCGGGCGTGCCCTCAGTGCGCTCCAGCTCAGCCTGATACCGCTCGCGCTCAGCAGTGATCTCGGCCTCGACGGCCAGCAACTGTGCGGTGACGCCCTCGGCAGCCGGCTGCTGCTCCTCGGGCCGCTGGAGGTTCTCCGCCTGCGCGACCAAGTCGACCTCGTCCTCGCTGAACAGCGAGTTGATCGCGTCGGAGCGGGCCCGCAGGCCACGCTGGTCGACGACGGACTCGACCGGACCATGACCATCCTTGGAGCGGTCAGTGAAGTAGGCCGCCAGGTCGTACTCGGTGGAGGCCAGGTCGATCTCGAGATCGGCGATGCGGTGCACGTTCATGAAGACCACGGGAGCATCGGCCTGGTCCCCGGACGGGGTGAGCACGAGGGCATCCACCCTGGCGGGCAGCTCCCACTCGATCCCCGTGAGCTGGTCGGGCACGGTAAACGAAGGGCTGAAGTAGCCCTTGGCCGCCAGTGCGACCAGCTGCTCGTCGTCGAACTCGTAGAAGGCGTCGACCTTCTCGCCCTGGCCGTGCGAGTAGGTCACCTGGGTGATCCCGTACGGCAGCGGCTCGGCAGGAGTGATCGAGCGCAGCTCGCCCACGACGTGCAGGTAGGGTCGGTAGTTCTCCTCCTTGCCGCGGTGCTTGAGCTCGACAGAGTCGACCAGCACCCCGATCTGGGCATCGAGGCCGTCGTAGCGGTGCGCCTGCACGCCACGCTCCCGCAGGGCCCGGTCGGCCCACACGTCATTCATCATCAGTCCAGCAGTGCGCATCAGTTGCTCCTCTTCCGGTTGGTCTTCTTGCTCGGGCGGGTGGTCCTGGGGGCGGCGGTGGCCGGGGCCAGCGCCGGGGTGCGGGCGTCGCGCACAGCCTGGATCCGGCGGGTGGACCAGCGCCACATCCCGCGCATCGCGGCGATCTCCGCGGCGGCCAGCAACAGGACCACAAACAGCAGCGGGGCGATCCACATTGCGACGGTTCCGGCCATGGTCAGGTCGCCGCTTGCTGCGCCCGACTGCCGGTGCAGCCACGCGCCGAGCATCGGGATCACGACCATCGCAGTCATCGAGGCCAGCACGTAGTCGGCGATGAGCACGACCGAGCGGAAGAACACCGCCCAGATCAGCACCGGCGATCCGCCGGTGCCCTTCCCGGGGGCCAGGCGGCGCAGCGCGCCGGCCAGCTTCGAAGGGCCACGCCCGGCCTTCGGTTTGGCCGGGGCCTTCTCGACGGGGACTGCAGTGGCAGCCTCCACCCGGGCTTCGTGCTCGGTCGCGCTGCCGGTCTTGTCCAGAGTCTGGATCGTCATTCGTCTCGTCCTTCGTTGTTGTCGTGTCGTGTCTGTGCGGGTGTCCCGCCGGTCAGCCGCTGTGGCTGGGTCCGGGGCTGGCGGTATCGGCCGGTGAAGCAGAGGCAGGTGGCCTCTGCGCGGCAAGCTGGTCCCGCGTCCGGCCCGAGGCCCGGTACGCTTCGAACGAGGCGACTGTGCCGTCCTGTCCGGTAGCGAAGGTGAAGACCACGTACTCACTTTTGGCCGTGGACTTGCCGTCGGCGGACACCGGGTCCAGGCGCGCCACTCCGATGTAGGAGTAGTCCAGGCCCTTCACCGCGGCAACGTCGACGTCGAAGTCGGCCAGCTGGTACGCCGTCCCCGCGCCCATTCCGGCACCGGTCGCTGCCATCCACTCCGGGATGAACTCGGTGAGGGTCGGGGACGAGGTCCCGAGAAACCCGTACCGGGCGTCGAGGGCGGCCTGCGTCTCCTTGAGGGTCCGCGAGGCGGCCGAAGAATCCGTCAGGCTCAGCAGCACCGAGCGCGCTGCGGCCCGGTCCCGGTCGGCCCGCTCGGCATCCATCCCCGGCAGGGCAGCCAGCAACCGGGCGTGCTTGGTCTCAAGTGCCGCCTGCGCGTCCTCCTGCTTGCCCTGGAGCTGGACGATGAGCTGGTCGGCCTTGGCGTCGGCGTCCGCCGAACCGTCGGCCAGCAGCGCCGGGGCCAGAGAGAGCAGCGACAGGCCCAGCAGCGTTCCGGTGCTGCAGACCAGGACCTTCCCGGCCCTCGCTCGCACCCAGTCCTTCACGTCCTCGATCACGGTGCCTTCACCTCCTGCCGCAGGGCCTCGCCCGTGGTCGTCGTTCCGGTCTGGACCCCGGAGAAGCTCTTGCGGGTCATGTCGTAGTCAGCCCGGGCCCAGGCCAGTACCGCCGGGGCCTGCCCGGCCGCCGGGCGGGTCTGCACCGCCAACCAGGTGACCCGGATCGTGCCGTCCACCTCGACCGAGTAAGGGCGCTGGGCGACCCACTTGAAGCCGGAGTCGAAGCTCATCGGAATCTCGTTGCCCGCGGCGACGTCCTTGTCGGAGGCCAGCAGGTACCAGGGTTGGAGAGTGGCCTGCCCGACGTCGGGGGCGAAGTACGGGGTGAGGTTCCGGCGCGTCGGCTCGGCGGCAGCCTGGTCCAGCGTCCCGCCCGAGTCTGCCACCGAGGGTGTCAGGTAGCGGTACTCGTTCTGCAACCGGGCGATCTGTTCCGCAGCTCCCTGTGCCGTGACCATGGCGCGGTCAGCGTCCTTGGCCTCCGGGAGGGCGTCGGTGCGCACCTCGGCGGTGCGGATCTGCTCGCGCAGGGAGACGATCTGCTGAGCCTTGTCGTGGCTGACGATGGCCTCGCCACCAGAGAGACCTGCGCCGACCAGGAAGCAGAGCAGCGCAGCTGCCCCCATGCACACCCCGCCGATGGCCGCCCGGCGGCTCATCAGCGCACCCGGGACATTTCCGTCCCCAGTAGGGTCGGCGTCGCCCGGTGCCGCACCGGCGTCCGGCGCGGCCACGAAGCGGGTCTTGCGGACAGGCTTGTCAGCCTGCACACCCGACTCGCCGATCTTTGTCGATGCCATTGCCCCTCAACTCGCTCTTCGTCTCGAATACCAGTACAACTCTATCAAGAAGATGAGTCGAAAGGGAGTCGAATCATCTGGAATGACGAGTCGAACCGCCAGCGGGAATGGCGGACAGACCAGAGACCTTCCCTTGCGCGTCGACGGTGAGGTACACCAGCACGGTCCGGTACGACTTGACCCGGTCCGGTGCCACCTTGTTCTGGGACACCGCATCGGAGGTAACCGCCACCTCGACCTGCACGGCATACGTGTACTCGTCCGCGGTGACCTTCACGACCTCGAGGTCCGCGTCGGCATTGACCGCCGAGTTCAGCCCTTGCGTGTCGATGTAGTAGTAGCGCTTGCCCGAGGCGTCTTCGTTGAAGCGCGCCGGCGGCATGAACTGCTTCAGGAACTGCTCGTCCTCGGACAGGTGGTAGCGCTCTTTCAGGTCCCGGCGAGCGGCCTCGTAGGCCTGGCCGGAGTCCCAGGTGAATGCCGTCTTCACCAGGCGGTCCACGATCTGCGTGTCGTCGTGGATCCGGCTCTGGCTCACGCCGAGCGACTGCATGACATCCTGCTCGACCGGCTCGGACTTCGCGGTCCCGACCGAGGCAAGCTGACCCTGAAGGCCCGTAATCGTCTGCTGCTGCTGATCCAGTGCGCTGCGCTGGGACCCCCAGGTCAGGCCGGTCACCGTCACGGCGGTAACCAGCAGTACCGCGACCCCGACCACCAGGGCGTTGCGCCGCATGAAGCCCGGTTCCGGCGCTGCCGTTTCGTCCGTGCCGTCAATCTGCTGCTCCGGCATCATCAGCCCTCTCCGCTTCCGTTGCCCGTCGTCGATGCGCCCTGCTGGTGCTCCGCGCCGGCGGCGGTCACCACGACCTTAAGATCCGCGAAAGTCCCGACCTTCCCGTCGTAGGAGTAGGCCGCGTTCGCCCACGCCAGCACCTGTCCACCCGCGGTGTCCCGGCACAGCCAGATCACCCGCGCCGTGCGCGTGGTGCCCGTGGCGTCCTGGGTGGCGAGGTCCGGCATTACCGACTCGACCGACCAGGCGTATGCTCCGGGCGAGGAAGCCTTCAAACCCTCGTAGCGCACGTACCAGGGGAACCGCGGGTCGATCTGCGTGCTCGGGTCGAACGGCGTCACAGAGGTCCAGGAGTAGGCCCCCTTCTCGTCAGCCAGGAACGAGCGCGGGCTGAACAGGGGTGCCAGCGTCCGGCGGTGCTCGGCGATCTGCAGTGTCGCCGCGTTCGGCGTACCGTTGCCCGCATTGGGCTGTGTCGCCGCCTCGTGGTGCAGCTGCGCGAAGCGCTGCTGGGCCTCCGCGACCTTCTGGGCGTCCTTTGCGGCCGCCTCCATCAGCCGCGTCATCTTTCCGGGCAGATCCGGGGCGACCGGAGTGCTCCTGTCATCCTCGATCTGGACCTGGAGCGCGGAGATCCGGTTGGCGTTGGCCGCGTGCTCCGCCTCGAATCCCTTGCCGCTCACTCCCGCGGCCGCCGCGAGCCCGAGGATCGCCACGCCCATTGCGGCGCTCAAAACCAGGCGCGTCCGCCGCGCCGACTCCTCCGGAGTGCGTGCCTGCCGCTCTCCGCTCCGCTCGGAGCGCCAGCCCTCGAAGCGGGCCTCGAGTTCGACCCCGCTGACCCGCCTGCGGGTGGCGGGGGCCTTCAGCTTCTTCGGCGCGCCGTCCTCGTCCTTGACCGTGTCCCCGGCCCTGCCACGCGCATCATCATCCGCACTCGTCACGATGCCCGCCCTTTCTCGCGTTGTCCTCATATATGACTCCCAAGTCTATCTTCAATGGCCATTCAATAACGAGTCTGCCCCATTCGACAGGTCACTGCGCGCGGATCGGGACGCAGAAAGGGCCGGTGCCCGGATCGTCCGGACACCGGCCCTGCTTCCGCCGGCTACGCCGGGAGGTTGCCGCCCGTGGTGATGAGGTCCGTGACGTCGACGAACACCCACCCCTCGGACTTCATCCGCTCCGCACTGTCAACGCGAACGCGGCCCATGAACGCGCAATAGCCGGCCTCACCGAGGATGACCTTGTCGCCCTGCACGCCCAGCACCACGAGGGTGTGGCCCGCGGACCCCGTACCCGGCCCGGAACCGACCGAGTACGCCGTCGGCGTACTCGAGACCTGCTTGCCCGTCATGGACGCGATCGCGTGGGCTGTCTGGATGCCGTCGCCCGGCGGGTACTGCTGGAACGAGGTGTACTTGTTCATGAAGTAGACCGAGAACGACACGCAGTTCATGGCGTGGTTATCGCCGCAGGAACCCGGTCCGCCAGCGCCGTACTTGTCGTCCAGGAACTTGTCGCCCTCCTGGTTGTACAGGTCGATCAGTTGCCGGGCCTGCTCCTCGTTCATGCCGCCGTCGACGAGGCTGCCCGGGCGCACCTTGGTGTCGCTGTCGCAGTTGCCGAAGATGGAGCGGATCCCGCTGCCGACCGTGTCGACAATGCCGCCCACGATGTCCTGGACCCCGCCCACGACCGAGGTGTCGACGGTCCAGCCGCTCATCTTGCCGAACCACATCTCGGCGTCGGCCTTACGCTCCTGCAGCTGTGAGGCGTTGTCGGCCGAGCGCTCCCACTTGTCGTGGAAGTGCAGTGCAGCAGCAGAGGGAGAGCCCTGCGAGGTCTTGATCATGTCCTTGAACACGGCCACGTCCCCCGGGCTGTCGCCCTCCACCATGAATGCCAGCTGGGCCTTGATGGTGTACCAGTCCAGGTTCTTGGACTTGGCATAGTCCAGGAGCATCGTGGTGCGCCCGTTCGACCACTGGCCCAGACCGATGCCGCCGTGCGACTGGCCGGGGATGTGGGTGAAGTTCCCGTCCCAGGCGGTCTGCTTGCGCGGGCCGATCTGGTAGGGCTCGTTGTAGATGCCCTCCACGCTGGTGGGGTCCACGCCCGATTCCTGCGACCAGTTGCCCAGGATGCCCGCGATGTTCTCCTCGGGCATACCCCAGGTCTTCAGCACGGAGTAGACCGCCCGGGCGTTCGTCTCGGTGTTCGCCGGGACGTCAGCGCCGGGGCCGTTGCGGCTGACATTGACGATGCAGTTGGTCATGGTCGAGCCGCGGCCGCCATCGAGGCCGGCCTGGTCGAGCACACCCGTGAGGACCGTGCTGAGCACAGCCACCGCGGCAACGGTCGCAGCCACCCCGGATGCGGCCGTGGCCACCGGGGCGACGGTGGCCGTCACGGTGACCCCGAACACGGCTCCTGCCGCCTTGCCGACCAGCCCGCCCAGTGCGATGAACGGTGCGGCGATCGTGTGCCCCACCGCCTTGGCGATCCCGAGGATGAAACCCCAGATCATGCTGGCCGCGTTGGCGGCCATCGCGAGCATCGCGAAGAACATGGTCTTGAGCCACTTCAGGAAGGCCATGACCATGAGAAGCCCAGCAGCCGGGGGAGCGGCCGCCGCGGTGCCGCCGACGGCGACACCCTTAGCGGTCTTGGACAGCAGCTGGCCGTCCTTCTCCTTCTGCGAGGTCCGCTCGTAGCCGGTGCCCCCGGCACCAAGCCGCTTGTCGGCAGACTCGGCGTCCGGACCTCCGCCGGTGACCTTGGACGCACCGTCGACAACATCCTTGCCGGTCTCCAAGCCCACATTCTTGGCAGCGCCGACCGCTGCCCCGGGCAGCGCGCCGACACCGCCGGCGGCGGCTCCGGCCTGCGCCCCGGCGACAGCTCCCGAGGCAGCCGCTCCCGCGTACCGGCCGGCACCGCGGCGAACCGCGCTGCTGCCGTCACCCTCGACCGCCTTGCGGGCAGCTCCCCCGGCCGCCCCGGCGGCGACACCGTCGAGGCTCTTGGCAACCTTGGCAGCCTTGCTGGTCTTGCTGGCTGTGTCGGCCGTACCTGCGGCCTTGCCAGCGGCAGCCCCTGCGTCCGGGGCCGGTGCGGCTCCCAGGTGCTTCGACCCGCGGCCCGCAGGCGTCGGGTCCACGGGCTGCGGCGCGGGGGAGGCCCCCGGGGTTTTCGGCAGGCCCTTGGCTGCATCCCCGGACGGGGAAGGAGCGGAGGCCGCTCCGGTACGGGGCCCGGCGCGGCGTTCGCCGGACCCCTCACGACGAGGGGGCTGCGACTCCTCCTTCGCACCCCCGTCGGCGGACCTGCGGTCCCCGCGGGGCGATGCAGCGCGCCGGGCCGGGTCATCCCGCCGCGTCGGCTTGTCGATGGCCATAAGCTTGTCCTTTCCGGCTCGATGCCTGGGTGGTGACTGCCCGCTCCGTGGAGCGCGCTCAGTGATAGACGGTCAGGAAGTCCCCGGCCGAGTTCGCAGTGCTGTTGGACTGCACATCGCGCAGCTTCACGTCCAGGCCGAGCAGCTCGAGCAGGAGCCCGGACTGGTACTCCGACTTGGCCTTGCCGTAGTCCTGGTAGGCCTGGGAGAGGTTGTTCATCACGTTCGTGAGCGGGCGCATCGTCACATCGGAGGACCGGTAGTCCTTCTTCAGGTCGGTGCCATCGGAGAGGACCCACTTCATGTCCGAGACCTGCTGGCTCGTGCTGTCGCTGCCCTCGGCGCGCTTGTCGGCGAGGAACTGCACATAGCCCTTCCCGGCGTGCACGAGCGTGTCGAGGTAGCCGGCATAGACGTTGCCCGCGCGCCAGTTGAAGTCGAATCCGCCGGGCACGACATGGCCCGTCTTCAGCTCGAGCGTCGCCTTCCCGTCCTTGGCCTCGGCCGCCGAGGCACCAGCCACCTGATCACCTGCGATGGAGGTCGGAACGGCCGGCGGACGGAGGAAAAGCCCATCGACCTTGGTGGTCGCCAGGTCGGAGGTGTACGACTCGACCTGCTTCAAGCTCGTGCGCATGGCGAGCAGCTTCTGGTCGAGCTTGTCCCGCGTCTGCTGCTCCTGGGTCTTCAGCACGACGTCGTAATAGGCCCGGGCCGGGTCGAAGCTGGCCGCGTCCAGGGCCGGGATGTCGGTGGTGCCCGACGCACCCGGGTTGATGATCACGCGCCACTGGTCGTACTTCTTGAAGCTCGAGTCGCCCACAACCTGGTCATCCCTGCTCTGCTGCCGCTCGTCGTAGGTCAGCTCGGCGTTCGCGCGGACGGTCAGGTTGAGCACCTGCCGGTCGAAGGGCCGGTCCGCGTCCAGGAGGACCCCGACGTAACCGGTCGAGCCGAAGACGTGGAAGGTGCCCCTGATTCCGCTGGTGCTGACCTTCTCGGTCTGCAGCTTGTCGTTGGTGCCCAGCAGGAAGGCCTGGTAGTCCGCCGCGTTGTACGAGATCGCCGCGCTGGCGGGGAAGTGCATCATGACCAGTGCCCTGTTGCCGGTGTGATTGGTGTAGACCCCGTCGACCGTGCCCTTGAGCTGGGTCTTCGAGGAGGTGAACTCGGTGTTGTAGAGGGCGGTGTGCGACACCGCGTCGCTGCCCGCCTTGAAGGCGGCGGCACCCGAGCCGCCCACCACGACCAGCCCCATCACAGCGAAGATGCCGAAGAACACCCCGAAGCGCTCGATTGCGTGGTGCGAGTCGAGCTTGAACCGCTTGCCGAAGGCCAGCGCCTTGTCCTTGATCCCCATGTCCGTTCCCGTTCGTCCTGTTCCTTGCTCTGCCTGTCCTGCTCGTCGTCAGCGCCGTCGTCCGACCCCGGAAACGACGCACCGGGCCGGTTGAGGCCTGGTGACCTCAACCGACCCGGTGCGGTCCGTCGACGCTTTGTGTGCCCGGCCGTTGATTCCTGCCGCGTCGGGCTTAGCCCAGGACGCCGCTGGTCAGTACGTGGCTGACCGTCTGCACGAGGACAGAGCCGCCGCCGAGGTCCTCGAGGGTCTTCTGGCCGCCGGAGCCGATGGTGTTGATCAGCGACCACCCACCGGTGCCGAGCGCGCCGCCGACCAGAATGAGCAGGGCGATGGTGCCCCAGCCCTGCTGCTGGCCCGCGGACTGCGGGGTGGCCATCAGCTTCTTGATCAGGAGCACGCCGCCCCAGACCAGTCCGACCGCACCCAGGAGCATGAGCAGCAGCCCGCCCCAGAGCTGGATCTGGGACTTCGCGTTCTCCAGGAAGCTCGTCAGGTCCCAGGCCGCGGTGGGCAGGGCGACCCGCTCGAGTGCCGCCTCGTAAATCTTCGTCATGGTTCTTTCCTCTCGCCTATCGAATGGTCGCTTGCATGACATGTGTCACGAGGCGACTGGCACAACCGATTCGCCTAGACAGAGCACAGCGCCCTATCAATGGTCTCTCCCGATGCGACGTGACTCCCCGTTGAGCGGGACGAAATGCCTGCAATCATGCGGCCGACCCCTCTCTAGGGACTCGTATACGTGCACATCTTCAGTGACCAATCTACATCATTCGAGTCATCAGTCATAGTCGTATCCGCGACGAGTCGGATACGAGTCCGGAATGTGCTCGAAGACCAGCGCAAACGAGGTGTCGGCGGGAGGACTGACGTTCTGCTCAAAAACGTGTAGATTTCACATGACGGGGCGCGCGGTGTGCGGCTCCGGCACGGCTCGGCATACGCTTCTTGCTGAGCCCTTCGCGCCCATGTACCCGACCAGGAGCCCAAACCAGATGAACGCCTTGCCCGGAGACCTCTTCGCCCGCCGACTGCGACAGGAGAGGGAACGCCTGGGCATCAGCCAGGCTGAGCTGGCCCGCAGGATTGCCGAGATCCTCGGAACGAACGTCGACCCTTCGGCGGTGACCCGGATAGAGCAGCAAATCCGCGCCGTCCGCCTGGACGAGGCGGTCGCCGCCTCCAAGGCCCTGGACGTCCCCCTGGCGATCCTGGTCGCCGAGGATCCGGAGGCAGAGAGCGAGGCTCAGCTGCAGCAGTACCTCGCCGACCTCGCAGCGGCCCAGCGCGAGTGGGAGAAGAACAGGCTGGAGGTGCTGCGGCTCTCCAAGGCCATTCAAGTGCTCGGCGGCGGCGCTCAACTCAAAGGTGTCGTCGACTTCCGCCTCCTGGAAAGCATCGACGCCCGCGTCCCGGTCGAGGAGGACGACCAGCACGGGCACCGGGTTGCCCCCGGCATCGAGGGGTCTACAACCCCAGACGCATGACGCTGTTGCGTGCCGCAGGATTGAACTCGCGGTCGTAGACGTCTACCGTCGCTGCCCGGCTCCACCGGCCGGCGCGCATGATCTCCTCCGTGCTCGCACCGTTGCGCCGCGCCTGGGTGACGTGCCCGGCCCGCAGCGAGTGGAAGCCGTAGGCAGCAGGGTTCATCCCGGCCTCGACCATGCGCGAGAGCAGCATCGTGTGCAGCGCGTCGCCGCTCACCGCCCGCGCATGGATCCGGGCGTCCTTCCTGTTGCGGTACGTTGCCCGGAGCAGGGGCGCGCCCGAGGCCAGGTCGGCGCTGCTGATGAGCGCCGTCGAGCCGGCGGCCCCGCAGACGTGCTCCTCGAGACCGTACGAGAACAGCTGCTGCATGATCCCGCGACGCCGTGTGCGCGCATCGTCCTGCCGGGCGAACCCGAGCAGCCCGACCCAACGGTGCACCGCACACGGGGGACAGGATGCCGGCGAGCTCCCGAACGGCAGCACGACCACGTCCGGCAGCGCGTTCTCCGGGTCGGCCTTCGAGGCCCCCACATGAACGTGGACACCATCGACCGGATGCAGCTCGAGGCGGTTCAGCGTCAGGGCCGCCGCCTCGCTCCTGCGCAAGGCCCCTGCGAACCCGAGCCACACCGCCAGGGCGTCCCTGGTGGCTGACACGCCTGCCGGATATGTGTCGTGCTCCATCACCGCGATGATCCGGACCACGTCGTCCAGAAGCAGCGGGCGCTTGCGCCGGGGCCTGGTGGCCCGCAGCTTGGCCAGCCCGCGCACGAGATCCACCACGCCGCGGTGGGCCGTGGGATCCAGAAACCCGCCGTGCAGGTGCCTCTCGCCGATACCGGCCAGACGCTGGCGGATCGTCGCGACAGAGAACCGGGGGAGCCCGTCGTCATCGAGCTGCGTGGACATCCAGGCGACGTACCAGCGGACGGTTTCCGGATGCGCAGGCAGCGCCTCCAGTCCGTGGCCGGTACAGAAGTCATCAAAGGCACGCCACGCAGTGGCATAGGCGCGCCGGGTGGCAGCAGACAGCGTGTGTCCTTCCAAAGACCGCGAGATCTCCTCAAGCTCACGCAGCTCGTCGTCCACCTCCGGCTCCGGCGGGACCGTCGGAGCGCTGAGTGCTGCAAGCCTCGCCTGTGCTGCCATGACTCCAGTCTCGACTCACTGGCCGGAGAATCCAAGTCGCAATGGTCTGTCAGTGGCGATTCCGCATACCCGCGATCGACAGGGCGGCTTTGAACCGGGTCTCTGGTAACTGCTCTTATCGCGCCATGGAGAAGGACTGCCTTCGCGTGACGCGGTGCGGGAAAATCAGCATCAGCCAAGTCCCCGATAAGATCACGGTGGCGGAGCGTCGTGCCCTGCCATATAAGGAGTAGCAACATGTGTGGACCATGGGCGTATGCCCCCGGCAATTCAGCCGGCCTCGATGACTGGCGCATCACCACCAATCGCCCAGCTGACATTGGCGGAATTGCATTCACACAGGGAATTGGTACATGGCAAAGCTGAATCTGAAGGCCATCGAAGAGCGAGTCTCACCCCTCGCTGGGCGGGAAACGTACGACCGGGAGTTCATCTTCGATCTGCTCCTCGCCTATGGAAAGCCTCAGAGCAGTGTCACTCGACTGCGCAACGGCGATCTGAACGTCGCGGCCGAACCTGCAATCGAGGTCGCGCAGAAGAAGGTCGTCTACTTCAAGGAGACGACAGCGGACCCCCTCGAGGTCCTGGAGGAGCTGAAGACGTCTCCTGACGTCGTGCGCTTCAGCAGCCGCTTCGTCATCGTGACCGACTACGCCGAGCTCGTGGTCACCGACACGCAGACAGGCGAGACGATTGGTTTCCCGATCCGCGAGATCGACCAGCACTTCACCTTCTTCCTGCCCTGGGCCGGGATGGAGAAGGCCCAGTATGTCGCTGAGGCGCACGCGGACGTCAAAGCCGCCGAGCGCATGGGCAAGCTGTTTGATGAGCTGCTCCAAGCGAACCCTGATCTTCTTGAGCAACCACGTGGACGCCACGCGCTTAACCTGTTCTTCACTCGTCTGCTGTTCTGCTACTTCGCCGAGGACACGGGAATCTTCGCCGGGAACCAGTTCACGAACGCGGTCGGATCCCACACACTGGACGACGGCTCGGACACCGCGGACTTCCTCACAGACCTGTTCACGGCGCTGGACACCGCAGACGCGGCCGACAAGCCCAAGCACCTCTCGGCGTTCCCGTACGTCAACGGCCGCCTGTTTACGATGTCCACGGATCATGTGGTGCCCGTGTTCACCAAGAAGGCGCGCGAAGAGCTCATCAACGCAGGCAAGCTCATCTGGCGCGAGATCAACCCGGACATCTTCGGCTCGATGTTCCAGGCGATTGTCACTCCAGGAAAGCGCAGTGACCTCGGGCAGCACTACACCTCGGTACCGAACATCCTCAAGACTATCGAGCCGCTCTTCCTCAATACCCTGAAGGACGAGCTCGACGAGGGCTTCGACTCCGTGAAGAAACTCGAAGCACTGCTCGAGCGAATCAGCGCCATCAAAGTCTTCGATCCCGCCTGTGGATCCGGCAACTTCCTGATCATCGCCTACAAGGAGCTGCGCAAGGTCGAGCACGCGATCCTCGAGCGTCTGGCCGAGCTGGACGACAAACACCTGGTACTGTTCGCCGAGTCAAAAATTAATATCGAGAACTTCTATGGGATCGAGATCGACGACTTCGCAGTCGAAGTCGCGATTCTCTCCCTCTGGATCGCCAAGCACCAGATGAACACGGAGTTCAAGGAGAAGTTCAACGTCTCGATCCCGCTGATCCCGCTGAAGGAGACGGGCCAGATCAAGCAGGGCAACGCGACCCGAGTCGACTGGAACGAAGTCTGCCCCAACGACGGCGGTGAGATCTACCTAATCGGCAACCCGCCTTACAAAGGTGGAAAGTCTCAGGGCAAAGAGATGAAGGCAGACTATCCTTTCGTCTTCGGCAAGCGCCCGCACTCCAAAGACCTCGACTACATCGCTCTCTGGTTCGTCAAAGGTGCCGACTACATCGAAGGAACCCGCGCAGAGCTGGCCTTCGTGTCGACCAACTCCGTGGCCCAGGGCGAGCATGTCGGTCTGATGTTCCCGATGATCTTCGCCAAGGGAATCGAGATCGGCTATGCGTACACATCCTTTAAATGGGAGAACAACGCCAAGCGCAACGCTGGAGTCACCGTCGTTGTCATCGGACTGAGGACGACCAGTTCCAAGCAAAAGTACATCTTCAGCGACGGCCTCCAGATCGAGGCCAAGAACATCAATGGTTATCTCACGGATGCGCCGTCGGTTTTCGTCTATCGTCGGACCGTCGCCCTTAGCCCGTCCTTGCCACGCATGACGCTCGGCTCGATGCCTAAGGACGGCGGTCATCTCCTCCTCGAGCCGAGGGAGCGCGAGGAGATCCTGGGTGCACACCCTGAGGCGACGCGGTTCATTAAGCGCTTCGCAGGCGCTGCGGAGTTCATTAACGACATCGAGCGCTACTGTTTGTGGATCGCCGACGACGAGCTGGAAGAGGCCCAGGCGATTCCTGCGATCGCGAAGCGGCTGGACGCGGTGTCAAAATGGCGGCTCGAGAGCGAGGCAGCGACGACCGCCGACTACGCGGCCTACCCAAATCGGTTCAAGCAAAACGCCTACAAGCCGACCGAGTCCATCGTGGTTCCAAGTATCTCGTCCTCACGTCGGCGTTACATCCCTATGGGCTACCTCGACGCCGGGGTAGTGATCTCGAGCAAGGGCTTCGCGATCTACGACGCCGAGCCCTGGACTTTCGCGGTGCTGACCTCCCAGATGCACATGGCTTGGGTTGGGGCAGTGTCCGGACGGATGCGCCTCGACTTCCAGTACGGCGCTTACATCGTCTACAACAACTTCCCTGTGCCACCGCTCTCCGACGCGGTGAAGGAGAAGCTGACAGTCGTGGCTCTCCGCGTGTTGGACGTCCGAGAGTACCACTGCGAGCGGACGCTTGCCGAGCTCTACGACCCGGACAAAATGCCGGAGGACCTGCGCGTCGCCCACGCAGAGATCGATGCACTGGTCGACTCGATCTATTCCAGGCGCGGATACGAGACTGATGAGCAAAGACTGTCGGACCTCTTTGCTATGTATGAGGAGATGACAAACGCCGAAGCCGCAAAGGCCCCAGCAAAGAAGACCCGGAGGACCGCGAAGTGAACGCGATCAAGAAGCCCGTCAACATCGTCGACGTCACCTATGCCCAGACCAAGGCCTCGGTGAACACGGACGCCCTGGGCATGCGCGAGATGCAGCAGCGGGTCTTCGCGAAGCGCGACGCGCAGCACCTCCTCGTGAAGGCCCCGCCGGCCTCTGGCAAGTCGCGCGCTCTGATGTTCGTCGCCCTCGATAAGCTCTACAACCAAGGGCGCAGGAAGGTCATCGTTGCGGTCCCCGAACGGTCGATTGGGGCATCGTTCTCCTCGACAGCCCTGTCGAAGTACGGCTTCTTCGCGGACTGGGAGATCAAGCCGGAGCACAACCTCTGTGATGCAGGCTCTTCAGCGGGCAAGGTCGATGCGTTCATCAGCTTCCTCGAAGGGCCTGATGCAACGCTCGTGTGCACCCACGCGACACTGCGCTTCGCGTTCGAGAGGCTGGCACCGGAGTCGTTCAACGGTACGGTTCTCGCGATCGACGAGTTCCACCACGTCTCCGCGGACATCGAGTCGAGCCGCCTCGGAGCGCTCCTGCGCGACGTGATGAACGGCAGCGACGTCCACATCGTCGCGATGACGGGCTCCTACTTCCGCGGGGACTCCGTCCCGGTGCTCTCGCCGGAGGACGAGGCGAAGTTCATGCCGGTCACCTTCAACTACTACGACCAGCTCAACGGATACGAGCACCTGCACTCGCTCGGCATCGGCCACCACTTCTACCAGGGCCGCTACACGGACGCGATCGGCGAAGTGCTGGACCTCGACAAGAAAACCATCGTGCACATCCCGAACGTCAACTCGGGTGAATCCACGAAGGACAAGCTCGAAGAGATCGGCCGCATCATCGATGTCATCGGGCACGTCGAGGAGACCGACCCCGACACGGGCATCATCAGCGTGCGCCGGCAGGACACTGGAACCATCGTCCGCGTCGCGGACCTCGTCGACGACACTGACCAAAAGAAGCGCGGCGACACCCTCCACTACCTGGCTCACACAGCCTCCAAGAACTTCGAAGCGGTCGACATCATCATTGCGCTGGGCATGGCCAAAGAAGGCTTTGACTGGCCGTTTGCCGAGCACGCCCTCACCGTCGGGTACCGGGCCTCCCTGACGGAGGTCATCCAGATCATCGGCCGGGTCACCCGCGACAGCCCCGGCAAATCCCACGCCCAGTTCACGAACCTCATCGCCGAGCCCGACGCCTCGCAGGGCGAAGTGAAGGTCTCGGTGAACAACATGCTCAAGGCCATCACCGCATCGCTCCTCATGGAGCAGGTCCTCGCGCAGAACTTCACCTTCAAGACGAAGAAGTTCGACGGCGACGATTCCGCGGTGCCGGGGCAGCTGAAGATCAAGGGATTCAAGGAGCCATCGAGCGCGCGCGTGAAGCAGATCGTGGAGACCGATCTGAACGACCTGAAGGCGACGATCCTCCAGGACGACACCTTCGCGAGGGCCGCCGCCGGCTCAGTCGACGCCGAGACGACCAACAAGGTGCTGATTCCGAAAATCATCCGCGAGAAATATCCGGACCTCACCGAGGCGCAGGTGGAAGAGGTCCGCCAGCAGGTTGTCGTGGACTCGGTGATCAAGAACGGCGAAGTGCGCACGGTAGGAGACAAGCGGTTCATCAAGATGGCGGAAAAGTTCGTCAACATCGACGAGCTGAACATCAACCTCATCGATTCGGTGAACCCTTTCCAGCGGGCCTTCGAGGTCATGTCGAAGTCGGTCACTCCCTCCGTGCTGCGCATCATCCAGGACCAGATCACTGCCACCCGAGTCGAGTTCACCGAGGAAGAAGCGCTGGCCCTCGTTCCCCGGATCAAGAACTGGATCAAGGTAAACGATCGGAAACCGGACCCGAGGGCCGAGGACCCGACTGAGAAGCGGTATGCAGACGCACTGCTGTGGCTCCAGCGGGCCAAACAGAAGCTTGAAGCACAGAAGCGCGCGACTGAGATGGTGGAGAGCGAATGAGCGATTACGACGACATCCTCGAAGCAGCACCGTCCTCCCTGCAGGACCTCATTGACAACGACCTGGACGGCCTGCTTGACGCCCCCGAGAAGCCCCAGAAGGTCACCTCGTCCGACCGGCTCGAACGTGCATTCCTGGAGATCGTGGAGTTCCGCCGGACGCACGGGCGTCTGCCTAGCTCGGCGACGCGGGAGATCGCCGAGCGGAAGCTTGGTGCCCGGCTCGAGGGCATCCTCGCCAACGACGAGAAAATCGCGGCGCTCAGACACCTCGACACGGAGTTCGAGCTGCTGGCAATCGAGGCAGCCCCCGAGTCGCTGGACGATCTTCTTGAGAGCGATGACCTGGACGATCTGCTCGGCGACGACTCCGGCATCCTCGACGTGTCGGATCTTCCCGTGATCAAGCGTCCCGAGGCTCCGGACTCCGTTGCCCAGCGGGTGAAGTCCGAGGACTTCGATCTGTTCGAGCCGCTGTTCAAAGCGAAGCACGCCGAGCTGGCCGAGGGCACATTCAAGCTGATGCCCTTCACTGGCATGGATCTCATCCGTGAGGGTGTGTTCTTCGTGCTGAGCGGCGTCATGTGCTTCGTGGCTGAGGTCGGAGAGGACGTCGACCTGATCGTTGGTGGTAGGCCGAGGCAGAAGCAGCGCCTGCGCGTCGTCTTCGAGAACGGCACGGAGTCGGCGATGTACAGGCAGAGCCTCATGACCCGTATGTACGAGGCGCAGGGCCAGGTCCTGGCGCGGACGGGCCACGATGCGGACGAGGTCCTCGACGCGGACGTAGAGAGTGGGCATATCTACGTGCTGCAGTCGCTCAGCGACGACCCCCAGATCGCGGGAATGAAGGACCTTCACAAGATCGGTTTCTCCACCACCAAGGTCGAGACCCGCATCAAGAACGCGGCGCATTCGCCAACCTACCTGATGGCACCCGTGAAGGTGCTGGCGGACTACCAGCTCTACAACGTGCGTGCATCATGGCTGGAGCACCTCCTTCACCGGGTGTTCGCCGAAGTGCGTCTGGACCTGACGCAGGTCGACCGGAAGGGACGCGACTACGACCCGTCGGAGTGGTTCGTGGTGCCACTGGAGGTCATCAATAAGGCCGTCGCAATGATTATGTCCGGCGAGATCACCGACTATGTCTACGACGCTCAGCTCAAGAATCTCGTCGAACAGCAACAACCAGGAAGGGAATGACCAATGGCGGTTGAGATGGGCTTGTGGCGGGCAGAGGGCGGCCAACTCAGCCGGATCGTGCCGACATCAATCGGCTTGGAATCCCAGTTGGAGGGCTACATCGAGTCTGACCCGTCAGTGCTCGGCGAGCCGCTTCTCGTCATTGGCCGGCAGGTTCCGACCGCGCACGGGGGATTCGTAGATCTGCTCGCATTAGACGAAACAGCGTCGCTGCACGTGATCGAACTCAAACGCGATAAGACTCCCCGCGATGTTGCCGCTCAAACACTCGATTATGGCTCCTGGGCAGCGACCCTTGGCCGAAGCGAGATCGACAATATCTTCGCCACGTACCGTCCAGGCCTTGCTCTTGAAGAAGCGTTTGCCGATCGTTTCGGCGACACTCTTCCTGAAGAGGTCAACACTGCACAAGAATTTACAATCGTTGCCGCGAGCGTTGACAACGCTACCGAGCGCATCGTGCGGTTCCTCAATGAAGACTTCGATGTTCCCATCAACGTCGTCTTCTTCAGACATTTTCAGGACAACGGATCTTCGTACCTTGCCCGCAGCTGGCTGGTCGATCAGAGCGAACAAGCCAAGTCGTCCATTTCCGCGATCTCGCGGAAGAATAAGACACGTGAGCCTTGGAACGGGTCTGACTGGTACGTCTCATTTGGTGAAGAGCCAACAGGCCGGCAATGGGTCGACGGTATGAAATACGGTTTCGTCTCGGGCGGCGGCGGCAAGAGATATTCACAGACGCTCAAGAATCTGCCGATTGGTGCCAGAGTCTTCGCCTACATTCCCAAGATTGGGTATGTAGGAGTTGGTACCGTCACCGGCGAAGCCCAGCGATACGACCAAAGCACGCTTCTCGTGAACGGGGCCGAGCGACAGCTGCGTGAACTCGACCTCTCCGGGAATTATCGCCACGAGGGCGATGAGAACGACGACAATGCTGAATGGGTTGTTCCTATCGAATGGACACGGGCCGTTCCGCAAGCGGAGGCCGTGCGGAAAACGGGTCTTTTCGCCAACCAGAACACCGCTACAAGACTGCGAAACCAGTTCACGATCGAGCACGTCACGGCTGCTTTCGGGCTTGATGGCTGAGCATCGGCGGATGACCCAGCGAGGTTATGGGGACGGGAGGGGTTTCGCCTCAACGGGTTGTTCGTCGATCGTCCGTAGCCGGTCGTCAGTGCCCTGGTTCCTGGCAAGAATGAACTCGCCCTCAACGGTGAGGCCACCGTCCACCAGCTGCGCCACTGCAGACCTAAGCGTCGCTTCGTCGAGCGAGGAGGCAGTAACCTCCAACACCGCGGAGGCCCCGCCCTCCAGCGGAATAGCACTATCGCGAACCTCCACGTTGGCGAGCAGCTGCCGCATGTAGGCCGCGCGCTGCTCGGCCTCCAAAGCCAAGATTTGCAGCGCTTGATATTGCTCGGATGTCACGCTGAGCTTTCGGACCTCGAGAGTGCCGGTTTCGTCCGCAATCCCGTCCACGGGTGCTACATCCTGTTGCAAACCGGTGGATGTACTGTTGCTATTCCTGTCGGCCTTGCGTTGTGCCGCCTTACTCGTGATCCATTTCACAAGTTGTGGGACGCCAAGTTTGTTGTCGACCGCCGCATCGACAGCGTCCATGACATGCGGCCTGAGCGCTTCCATGATGTCGCTTACGACCTGGCCGGCGATCTGCTGAGCTATCGTTGGGCGGGGCGGAACGTGAGTTCGGATGATCTCGTCGATATTCACTGGACGTGATTCGGTCGGTCCCAGGAGATGTCCATCGTTGTCGCGAAGAAGATCTCGGTCGTAGCCGGGATTCTCCTTGGAAGCAGGACGATGCGTCCCTTCACGCAGCCGCACCAAGCGCAGCTCTTCATCTGGGTTCATGCGACTGCCATCCTCATATCGGAAGTGTAGCCGCGTTCGTTAGCGACCAATCATCGGACAACGCTGCCTCGCCTGGGACGTATTCAAGCACTGCATCCTGTCCTTCTTCCGAGAAGACCGGGCACGGAAATGCGGTCGGATGTCCGTCCTCGCTGGCAGAATGTGACCGTGGCACGCATACAGCTGGAGGCTGGGAACGACCTCGTCCAGAGGCTCGCACACGAGAATGACCCGATCAAGGCGGTCATCGAGCTCGTGTGGAACAGCTTGGACGCCGACGCCCACGATGTCGTGGTGGCGCTTCACCGCAATGATGCAGAAGGCGTGATCGGTGCCGAGGTCACTGACGACGGCCACGGGATGGCCCCCGAAGAACTGTCGTCTGCCTTCCGGTGGGTGGGTAACTCGTGGAAGTGGGCAGCGGGACGCAGCAAGGGTGAAGAGCGCCCTCTGCATGGTCGCCTCGGCCAAGGCCGGCTGCGCGCATTCGCCCTCGGCACTCAGATCGTTTGGGAGACAGTCGCAGACAGCCTGGATGGCAAGCGTCTCAGGTCGGTCGTCCGCGCTTCCTCAGACGCTAGGAACGACTTCGACACATCAGATGCGGTGAGCACTGATGAGAGCCTGGGTACCCGCTTCGTGGCCTCAGGGCGCGATGGACTTGACCGTCTTAGCAGCGACAAAGCGACCGACCGAATCACGGCGACATTCGCTCCTTACCTCATCGCTCGACCGGATGTCTCGATCACCTACGACGGATCGCGGGTCCGGCCCGAAGAGAGCATTGACCTCGATACCACATACGACCTGGAGTGGGCACACGAGGGCGTCACGCGGCACGCCAAGCTTCGCATTATTGAGTGGAAGGTTGGCAACGAACGGGCGATCCATCTGTGCGATGGCGCAGGTGTTCCTGTCGACGCTGTCGACAAGGCACCGGCCCCCGACTTCCGCTACTCTGCGTACGTTCTCTGGGATGAGATGCCTGAGCATCACAACGAGTGGATGTTGGCGCACTTGGAAGCCACGCCGTCGTTACTCGGCCTACTGCTGGCTGAAGTGGGCGAAGTGCTGGAAAAGCATTTCGAGTCACGTCGTGCCCAACGACGTCGCGAACTCGTGGAGGAATGGAAGGCAGGAAATGTCTACCCCTACGAGGGCGAGCCAGCAACGGAGGAGGAAAAGGTCGAGCGCGCGACTTTCGACGTGGTCGCCACCTCGATCCGCAGGCACATCCCGAGCGGCAGGCAGCAGAAGAAGCTGACTCTCGGACTCCTGCGTGAGTCCATCCAGCATCGGCCGAGCGACGTGTCCGTGCTGTTGGATCAGTACGTCGGCCTTCCCGATGACGAGCGCGTGCAGCTCGAGCACCTCCTCAGGCGCACCAGCCTGTCGCGGGTGATCCAGGCATCGAGCAATGTTACGAACCGACTCGAGTTTCTGCGTGCGCTCGAGCTGATGGTGTTCGACCCGGAGGCCAGCAAGATGATCGGGGAACGGGCGCATCTGCACCGCATCCTGGAAAGCGAACTGTGGGTGTTCGGCGAGCAGTACAACCTCATGATCAGCGAACGGGGCCTGACAGCCGCCCTGGATCGACACCGCCAACTCCTGGACGAACCGCGCACCGACTCGACCCCCGTAAAGCTGCTCGACGGCAGGTCCGGCCGCCTGGACCTCCTTCTCTCCGTTGCCGCCACCGAGCACGACCGCAACAGGCATCTCGTGGTTGAGCTCAAAGCCCCAAAGGTCGTCGCAGGGCCGAAGGAGCTCGCACAGATCAAGGCGTACGCCAAGGCGATGGCCAAGGACCCGCGGTACGCGAGCAGCACGACTGAGTGGGACTTCTGGCTCGTGACAGGTGAGATCGACGAGGACGTCCGGCAGGAAGCGAACCAGCGGGGCCGAGAGCGAGGCCTCGTGTTCGAGCCGGACCTGCCCGAAGCACCCGGGGCCAAGGTCCGCGTCTGGGTGCGGGACTGGGGTCAGATTATCGACGATGCGCGGCGTCGGCTCGACTATTTCCAGAAGAGCCTCCAGCACGACCCGTCGCTCGATGATGCGCGTGACTACCTCCGCCGCAACCATGGTGATGTCATTCCTGAGGCGCTACTGGCAAGTGCCGAAGAAACGACCGAAGAGAACTCTAAGATCTGATCAGACCCTGATCGATGCGCCGCTTATCATGACCCGCTCTGAATGCCAGCAGCCTTGCTCCGGGTTTTTCAATCCTCGTCGGAACGTGCCGGGCCCTCCACGGAGGGCGGCACAATCGGGAGAATGACGACGCCCCTTCCCGACCTCTGGACCGACTGGTGCTCCGTCACGGGCGTGCCCACCGATAAGATCGACGAGGTATCGCTCTCGTGTTTCTCGCAGCAGGCGCAGCCGTCCCAGGCTGTGCTCGCGGCGCTGCGCCGGCGGCTGGCTCCCAAAGATCCACCGGCCCCCGCGTGGCCGCGCGGGCACACGGAGGACATCGGCTCCCTGCAGCGGCTGATCCGGCGCGCAACGGCGATCATCCAGCACCCGGACACCCACTGGGTCTTCCGGCTGCGGCTGCGGCGAATGCTGTTCGCGGCGGTGCTGCTGGCACCGCGCTCCCACGGAGGCCTCGGACTGGACAGGTCAGGCGCACTGGGACTGCGGCCGGACGGAATGCACCGGGTGCGCGGGCAGATCGGCGTCGCCCCGGAACCGGAGGACTGCCCGGCGTGCGCCACCTGGTCGTGGCTTGATGTGATCGGCACCAACAGCGGGTGGTCGCACAGTTCCGTCCGGGTCCTGGGACACCGCCGCGACGAAGTAGGCTCTGCGCACCGCCACCTGCGGCCGGACCCCAATCCGGACTGGCACCTCTCCATCGGCATGCTGCCAGCCGTGGACCGTTGGGGATGGATCGATGCCTACGGCTCCATGCATCCATCCTCGCTGTCGGCAGTCATCAGTGCCGCGGCACTGCTGCTCGACGGTCCGGAGCCCGCACCTGCGCCGGTGCCAGCTGCAGCTGCGATGCCGGCCAACCCCAGGCGGCAGATGTCGCGCGAGGAGGAAGAGCAGATCCTCAAACGCGCCGATGAACTGACCGCGCGCGTCGAGGCGATCCTTCGCGAGTTCGACACCGGCCGATAAAGTCGTGTGTATGGGATTCAACTGGGAGCAGGTCCTCGGGACCAATGGTGCAGGCCTCTCCGATACCTACGACCAGAGCGCCTCGGACGAGTTGTACCAGGACCACCCGAGCGCGGCTCCGCCAGCAGGTCCGGAAGACCCGGGCGATGAGGTCGTCCGCCTGCCGTTCAACGAGAGCTGAGCGCAGACCGACGTGAGGCATGACTGGCTCCCGGACCGCCACCTCGGCGTTGCCGCCACGCTGGCACATGCAGAGGAGCTGATCGGACAGGTTTCCGCACTGCTGTTCGCCTACCAGACGCAGCCCGAGGGCATCTTCGGGCTGGTCGAAGTGCCCACGACCGCCGCGTTCAGCTGCACAGTCGTTGGGCGTGTGGCTCCGATCCCACGGAAAGTGCCGCTCCTCGTAGCAGACGCGCTCGTGACGCTTCGGGCTGCGCTCGAACACACCCTTTTCGCAGAGGCCGAGTTCCTGGACGGTGCGCCCCTCGACGCGAAGGCGGCCAAACTGGTCGAAGTGCCTGCCTCGGACACCTGGGAGAAATTTGAGGACTGGAAGAAAAAGCGAGCCCGCAATGGTCCTCCGTCGCTGCGAGGGCGGGGAGAGCTCGCCCGACGGCTGGAGGCCCTGCAGCCGTTCCACCGTCGGATGGAGCCGCAGTCCCATCCTCTTGCCCGTCTTGTGCTGCACACCAACCATGCGAAGCACAGGATGCCGGCGATCACAGCGGTCCGCCTGGCTGTCATGTACGAGGACGACCGGATGCCCCGTTCAATCCGTGATCTTGCTCCTCGGCCCGAGGAGCCGCTGCGTGTCGGCGAGGTCATCGCCCAGACACCCATCGGCACGAAGGTCCCCGTCACCCTGTTCCCGACAGTCGGGATCAATCGGCCGGGTACTGACCAGTGGCCGGTGCTGATCCAGGAGCTGGAGGAGATCGCCCACTGGGTACGCACGCAGGCCGTTCCGCGCCTGATCACAGGGACCGAGCCACCCGAGCCTGGGCTTCCGACGCGCTACGAAATCTCCGTCGGACATGAGGACGAGCGCCAGGCGATGTCGGTGGGGTCGACGACATCGGCCGGGGAACGACACAAAAAGGCCTTGGCTGCGGCATCGGCGCGTGGCGATCTGGCCGAGATGATCAGCATGATAGATGGCTCCCCGAGCGAACCGCAGATCGTCAGGTGGCTGGCGCAGCTGAACGATGAGGAGGTGCTCGAACAGATGTCGCGGCTGCGGATGGCATTTGACTACGACCCCGAGGTCGAGCGGCACAATCTCGAAGTCCTGAAGGGCTGTCGAGATGCGGCACTCAGGTTCGGGGACAGCGACGGGCCCCACGAGAAGTAAGCCTGGGTCCCCTTACCGGAATGTCTGGTTCGCTACGTAACCGCAGGTCAGGACGCATTCACACTTAAGTGTGCATTCTCCCGGGAGCGGGCAAGACCATGATGGCAGAGCGCCTCCCCGGAATTCTTCCGGACCTTGACGATCACGATGCCATGGAAGTCACGGCGATCCATTCGCTTGCCGCTGTTGGTGACGCAACCATTGCCCTCAAGCGCCGGCCATGCTTCGAGAGCCCTCACCACAGCGCCACATTGCCCGCGATGATCGGCGGCGGATCAGCCTTGCTCCGGCCCGGGGCGGCATCACGCGCACATCGTGGAGTCCTTTTCCTCGACGAGGCGCCGGAGTATGACCCCCGTGTCCTCAACTCCCTCCGGCAGCCCTTGGAGAGCGGAAAAGTTGTGATTGACCGAGCCTTTGGGTCAGCCGCCTATCCGGCACGATTCCAGTTAGTGTTGGCAGCCAACCCCTGTCCCTGCGGCAAGGCCAGCGGCAAGGGCCTCGACTGCACCTGTACACCTGTTATGCGACGCCGGTACTTCGGGCGGCTGTCCGGTCCTCTTTTGGACCGCGTCGACATCCAGTTTCAGGTGGAAAGAGTATCGCTGGCAGACTTCGGCCAGGACTCTACGCGGGAATCCTCTGCTACGGTGGGAGCCCGTGTCATTGAAGCGCGACGCCGGCAATCGGAACGGCTTAGCCATCTGGGACTGGCCACCAACGCAGAAGTTCCAGGCAGGTCCCTCCGGGGGAAACTGCGGCTCCCGCCCGCCACCACGCGGATCCTCGACACGTCGCTGGAACGCGGCATCCTCACTGCGCGCGGTTACGATCGTGTCCTTAGACTCGCGTGGACCCTGGCCGACCTGGGTCGCGAGGACAGGCCGGGCGCTGATCACATCGGTCTGGCCCTGGGGCTTCGCCAGGCAATGGTGGCGGCATGAGGGTCATGGATGCGGGCCCCGTGTCGGATGAGCGATCTGCACGCGCGGCTTTGTCGAGGCTGTTCGAGCCGCAGGACTCCGTGGCGCTGGCCCTCGTTCGTGTCACAGGGGCTAACGATGCGTTGAGGATAGCCGTTGGTGACCTGCGGGCGGGCCCGGACCTTGAACGGCAGATTACTGATGTGCTGGCACAGGAAGCTGGCATGGCTGGCTGGGGAGGACTTACCGCGGCTCTTAAGCGATGGGCGCCCCGGATCGTGGACCTTGCACCACATCGAGACCTCGCCACAATCTCCAGGCTTGGCGGCCGCCTTGTGATACCAGGCGATGAACTGTGGCCATCACGGTTGGCGGACCTAGGGCTCCAGGAGCCGTTGTGCCTGTGGTGGCGTGGCCATGAGGCCGAGCTACCATCGTTGCAACGTACCGTGGCAATCGTCGGCTCCCGGGACAGCACCAGCTACGGCTCATCCGTGGCCGGAGACTTCGGTCACGGGCTGGCACAACGGGGCTTCGCCGTAGTTTCCGGAGGGGCCTACGGCATTGATGCCCATGCGCACCGTGGAGCTCTCGCGGGCGGCACGGCATCCATTCCCACCGTTGCCGTGATGGCCGGGGGAGTGGACCGCTACTATCCGTCAGGTAACGAAGACCTGCTGAGGGCTGTTGCCAATCAAGGGGCCCTCATAGCGGAAGTGCCGCCTGGATCTGCACCAACGAGGTACCGATTCCTTCAGCGCAACAGAATCATCGCAGCATTGTCAGCAGTCACAGTGGTTGTTGAGGCGCGCTGGCGGTCGGGGGCACTCAACACCGCCCATCATGCCGAGTCGATTGGCAGGTCGGTTGCTGCGGTGCCGGGCTCTATTCACAGCGCCAATTCGGCAGGCTGCCACCGGATGCTTCGCGACGGCGGGGCTGTTTGTGTTACCGACGTCGCGGAAATCGGTGAACTTGCCGGCCCCAGCGGGGAGTTGGCCGTTCCTGGAACCAACGGCGGAACTGCGGACCATGACGGGTTGACCTTGGAGGATTTGATCCTTCTGGATGCGTTGCCTGTGCGCTCTTCCAGCTCTGTGGACAAGCTCGCGGTAGTGGCAGGGCTGAGTCCGGAGGCTGTCCGCGCTGGACTCGGGCGACTCAATTTGCTGGGGCTTGCTGTTCAGGAAGGAGGCTTGTGGAATCGTTCGCGAATCAATCAATAAGGCGCCTGCACGGTGTGCACTGAGAAGGTGCGCATGTCCTCCGCCCACTTCCCGGAAATCGGTGAGAGAGTAGTTGGGTGCAGGCGGACGCGAAGGATGGACAAGGCGGGATACCAGAGGCCCTCTCGGCGGCCAAGGAGGGTTTCCGTCGATTCCTCACGGCCGAGCGTGCACGGTCTCCGCACACGGTACGCGCGTACCTGGGGGACGTTACCGACCTGCTCGCTTTTGCCGCAGCAGAGGGTGTCGATGACCTCGCAAGACTGGATCTCGGCCTGCTCAGGCGATGGCTCGGAAAGCAGAACACAACGGGCCATTCGAGGGCGACCCTTTCAAGGCGGGCGGCCACGGCACGGGCCTTCACTGCGTGGGCACTGCGTGAGGAGCTGATTGATGCCGATCCTGCCCTGCGATTGAAGGCGCCCAAACGGGAGAAGTCGTTGCCCGCAGTCGTAGGGAGGCCGCAGCTGGCTGAACTCTTCGCTCGACTCGAGGCGGCCGCCGCTGAGGGCGGTCCATTAGCCGTACGCGATCGGGCGATGGTCGAGCTGCTTTATGCCACCGGGGTGCGCGTTGGGGAACTTTCCGGCCTTGATGTTGACGACCTCGATCAGGACCGGAGGACCCTTCGCGTGGTGGGCAAGGGGAACAAGGAACGCACAGTCCCCTATGGCTTGCCTGCTTCCATCGCTGTCGACGATTGGCTTCGCAGGGGGCGGCCACGCTTGGCAGGGGAAGGGAGTGGGCCAGCCCTTTTCCTCGGTGCGCGTGGCGGCAGAGTGGACCAACGACAGGTTCGCGGCGTCGTCCGGCAACTGTTTGACTCTTTGGGCGACACAGCGGCGTCGGGGCCACACGCCTTGAGGCACTCCGCCGCCACGCATCTCCTCGACGGGGGAGCGGATCTACGTGCGGTGCAGGAGATTCTGGGTCATAGCAGTCTTGCCACCACGCAGCTGTACACGCATGTGTCAGTGGAGCGACTCAGGAAAAGCTACATTCAGGCCCACCCCCGCGCCTGAGGTCCCGGGTGAACCGCCCCTCAATCGTCTGGCTGCCTGCTGGCTCCATCCTCACGCGGGCATGGCTCGGATAATGGTTCACGGGCTCCATCAATGCGGATGCACCGCGTGTTACCGCCGGACGGACAGTTCCTAATTGCAGTGGCGTAATTCCGGAACGTGGGGCACAATAAAACCAATACCCGGCAACATTCAAGTAGTGATTGAAGCTTTGTTTGCTGCCGGTTCAAACTTAATATGAGCCGGACTCTTCCAGGGTCCGGTCACTGCGGCGGGACAGCGAGCCATTCCATGCAGAGGTCGTTGGGGAAGACGTACCTACAGCTATGGAGGATGGAATGTCTGTTGTAACCACCCGTGGTGTGCTTTTTGTGCACTCGGCACCCACCGCGTTGTGCCCTCATGTTGAGTGGGCCATCGGATCGGTCGTAGACAAGCGAACCGATCTAGAGTGGACCGCTCAGCCTGCTGCGCCAGGGATGTACCGTGCCGAGCTTTCGTGGACCGGTACGCCAGGCACGGGGGCACAGTTGGCTTCGGCCCTGCGTGGTTGGGCGCATTTGCGCTATGAAGTCACCGAGGAACCCAGTCCGGGGGTTGATGGTGGACGTTGGTCCCACACTCCCGAGCTGGGCATTTTCCATGCCATGACGGACGTCCACGGCAACATCATGGTGTCCGAAGACCGGATCCGCTACGCGTACGAAGCGGGAGCCGGGGACCCAGCCCTCGTTTACCACGAGTTGTCGCTGGCTTTAGGTGAAGCCTGGGACGAGGAATTGGAGCCGTTCAGGCACGCTGCCGAAGGCGCACCCGTTCGCTGGCTTCACCAGGTCGGCTAGCCCGTCCTTCTCCCCGCAGTTCATCCATAGCAGAAGGAGGGCCCCGCCATCAGGCGGGGCCCTCCTTCGTCGTCATTGTTCAGCCGATGTGGCCCACTACAGGCTGCGGACGGCGATAACTGCGTTGTGGCCGCCGAATCCGAACGAGTTGCTGAGCGCCACAATGTCGCCGGCAGGAAGCTCGCGGGCGGAGGTGACGACGTCGAGCGGAATCTCAGGATCCTGGTTCTCCAAGTTGATGGTGACCGGAGCCTGGCGCTCGTAGACCGCCAAGACTGTCAGGACAGCTTCGACGGCGCCGGAGGCGCCCAGCAGGTGGCCCATCTGCGACTTTGTCGCAGAGACCGCCACGTTGTCTACATGCTTTCCAAGTGCTGCGCGGAGGGCAGTGTATTCCGGCTTGTCGCCTACCGGGGTGGACGTGGCGTGGGCATTGACGTGCACGACGTCTTCGGCCTGGATCCGGCCATCGAACATCGCGGCCTTGAGAGCCCGGGTGGCGCCGAGGCCTTCGGGATCCGGAGCAGTGATGTGGTAGGCGTCGGCGGTCACTGACGTGCCAGCCAGTTCGGCGTAAATGCGAGCTCCGCGCGCCAGGGCGTGCTCCTCGGCTTCCAGGACCAAGGCACCGGCGCCTTCACCCATGACGAAGCCGTCGCGGTCAATGTCATAGGGACGCGAGGCATGCTCCGGGTCGTCATTGCGGCGGGACAATGCCTGCATGGAGGAGAACGCTGCCAACGGCATGGGGTGGATTGCGGCTTCCGCGCCACCGCACATCACAACGTCCGCCTTGCCTGAGCGGATCAGTTCCAACCCCTGGTGGAGCGCCTCAGTGCCGGACGCGCAGGCTGAAACTGGCGTGTGGGCGCCTGCCCGTGCGCCAAGGTCCAGGCTGACCGCTGCCGCCACACCGTTCGGCATCAGCATCGGCACCGTCATAGGCAGAACCCGGCGCGGTCCCTTCTCCTTCAGGGTGTCCCAGGCGTCAAGGAGGGTCCAAACGCCGCCTATGCCTGTGGCGAAGGCAACAGCGAGGCGGTCGTGGTCGATCTCGGTGATCCCCGAGTCGGCCCAGGCCTCACGGGCAGCGATAACACCGAACTGTGTGGACGGGTCCATGCGCTTGGCTTCGACGCGGCCGAGGACATCGAGTGCCGGTGTGCTGCACCGGGCTGCAAAGGTCACAGGCAGGTCATACCTGGCAACCCACTCGTCTTCGAGCGTGTGGGCACCTGAGACCCCTGTCAGGGCGTTCTTCCACATCGTGGGAACGTCGCCGCCGATGGGCGTAGTGGCGCCCAGACCGGTAATGACTACTTTGCGTGCCATGCGATCACTCTCTGTCGGGTAAGCCGGGAACACCGTGGGTCAGCACGGTGCCTGGCCGAAAAATAGGGGCGGTTTTGCGGCAGTGCCGGGCCGGGGTACCTCTGCAGCACCCCGGTCCGGCACAGCGGGAGCCAGAACTTAGGACTGGGCGTTGGCGATGTAGCTCACGGCGTCGCCCACGGTCTTCAGGTTCTTGACCTCTTCGTCGGGGATGCGAACGCCGAACTTCTCCTCGGCGTTCACGACGATGGTCATCATGGAGATGGAGTCGATGTCCAGGTCCTCGGTGAAGGACTTGTCCAGCTCGACAGCCTCGGGCGCCAGGCCGGTCTCTTCGTTGACGATTTCAGCCAGGCCGGCCAGGATCTCTTCGTTGCTAGCCATTGTTGGCTCCTTTTCTTGTTATGCCGGCGTTTCTGCCGGAATTTGGTCAAACCGTTGTTGACGGTTTGGTCCGTAAAGGCTCTTTATTCAGTTGTGGCCGCCGACCGGGGACGATCCGGTCAAGCTACGGCAGGACAATTACCTGTGCCCCGAATACCAGTCCGGCGCCGAAGCCGATCTGGAGGGCGAGTCCGCCGCTAAGCTCGGGGTTCTCGGCCAGCAGGCGGTGGGTCGCCAACGGGATCGAGGCTGCCGAAGTGTTGCCCGCATCAGCGATGTCACGTCCGACCTTCACTGTGTCGGGGAGCTTGAGCTGCTTGACCATCTCGTCGATGATGCGCATGTTGGCCTGGTGGGGCACAAAGGCTGAAAGATCGTCGGCAGTGATGCCAGCAGCATCCAAGGCCCGCTGGGCGACCTTGGCCATCTCCCACACCGCCCACCGGAAGACCGTCTGGCCGTCCTGACGAAGTGTCGGCCAGATGGCGGCTTTGGCAGCCGCGCTGTCGCCGCTGCGGCGCGCCGCCTCAGCCAGGTCACGGACTTCCAGCAAGGAGTGGGTCATGCCGATCGCATCCCACTTGCTGCCGTCGGAACCCCAAACGGAAGGGCCAATGCCCGGAGTGTCGGACGGGCCCACAACGACGGCACCGGCACCATCACCCAAGAGGAAGGAAATCGTACGCTCGCTGTTGTCGATGACGTCCGAGAGCTTCTCGGCGCCAACTACAAGGACATACTCCGCGGCTCCGGAACGGATCAGGGCGTCAGCCTGGGCAATGCCGTAGCAGTAGCCGGCGCAGGCTGCGGAGATATCGAAGGCCGGAGCTGGCGTGGCGCCGAGGCGGTCCGCCAGGCTTGCCGCAGCCGAGGGCGTGGCGAAGGGGTGCGTCACGGTGGAAACGATGACCGCTCCCAGCTGGGCGGCTTCGATGCCGGCCCGCTCCAGCGCTTCACGCGAGGCCTCTTCGGCAAGGTCGATCACGCTGACATCGGCGGGGGCACGGTGGCGGGTCACAATGCCGGTGCGCTGCCGGATCCATTCATCCGAGGAATCGATCCACTGGCACACGTCTTCATTCGTGACGACGATGTTCGGCCGGCTGGCTCCAATACCAACGATGCGGGTGAATTCGCGGAGTGGGGCCTGCTTCAGCGCTGGAGTGCTCACGCCTGTCCTTCCAATTCCGCAAACAGGGCGAGAGCCGCATGCAGGTCTTCGGGCGTCTTGACGGCCACAGTCTTCACGCCGGGCATGCCACGCTTCGCCAGTCCGGCGAGGGTTCCAGCCGGAGCCAGTTCAATGACCCCGGCGACACCACGGCCAGCCATGTTCTCCATGCAGAGGTCCCACCGCACTGGGCGGGAAACCTGGGCGATCAGCCTGTCGACGACGTCGGCACCCTCGGTCACTTCACCGCCGTCGTAATTGGACAGCAGGGGAACCGACGGGTTCTTGGGCGAAAGCGAGGGGCGCAGCGCCTCAAGTGCGCTCACGGCCGGTGCCATGTGCGATGTGTGGAACGCGCCGGCGACCTTGAGCGGAATAACGCGGGCCTTGGCGGGCGGGTTGTCAGCCAGGGACTTCAACTGCTCGAAGGTCCCGGCGGCTACGGTCTGGCCGGCGCCGTTAACGTTGGCCGGAGTGGCTCCAGAGGCTTCGATCGCGGCCAGCACCTCTTCAGGGTCGCCGCCGACGATTGCGCTCATGCCGGTTGGCGTTACCGCCGCGGCGGCGGCCATGCTGTTGGCCCTCTCGCGGACAAAGGTCATCGCGTCGTCCTCGCTGAGGACGCCAGCCAGTGCAGAGGCGGTGATTTCGCCGACTGAGTGGCCGGCAAGGACGACGGGCAGTGTGCTGAGTTCGACGTCGAACAGCGCCCGCGCGGCCACCAGGCCGGCCGCGACGATGAGCGGCTGGGCAACCGCTGTGTCCTTGATGGTTTCCTCGTCCGAGGTGGTGCCGTGGGCCTTGAGGTCAATGCCTGCTATCTCGCTCAGGGCAGCCAGGTGGCCTTCGACGGATGGGATTTCCAGCCAGGGGGCGAGGAATCCAGGGGTCTGGGAGCCCTGTCCAGGGCAGACGATTGCAAGCACGTATCCAGCTTTCCAAAAGGGCGCGTGATCCAACGGTGTTTTCGTACACCAAGCTCACTGGGTCAGTTTGTAGGAAGTCTACAACGGTTCAACTCTGTGGCCGGGAGTTCTGACGCTCCGGTGCGGCCTTCGGTGGAGCCGAAAGACGGCCCACAACCAAGGCCGTCTGGAGGACGAACGCCTCACGGGGAAGGAGTGGGTCCCACCCCGTGACGTCGCACACTCGCTTGAGACGATACCTTACGGTGTTGGCGTGCACGAACAGCTCACGCGCCGTGGCTTCCAGGGAGTGGCCGAGTTCGAGGTAGGTCCCCAGGGTCTCGATGAGCCCGTTCGAAGCCGCCAGCAGAGGCCGGTAGATGTTCTTGACCAGTGAGCGGCGGGCTGCGTCATCGCCTGACACAACGCGCTCCGGCAACAAGTCGTCGGCAGCGACAGGCCGCGGAGCTGCTGGCCAGGCGCGGGCTGCCGTGAGGCCCGCGAACGCGGCCTGCGCGGAGCTGCTGGCCTCGAGCAGAGACCCTGCCTCAGGCCCGTACACCACGGGCCCGGGCGCGAACAACTCGCTGAGCTTGACGCAGGCGGCATCGCGGTCGTGGACACCGCCAAGAATCAGGATGAGCCTGTCGCCCTGGATTCCCACCAAGGCGTCCTCGGCGAACCGTCCCGCGGTACGGCGCAGCTCACTGACATAGCTGGCGCTTGGTTCCGACGGCGAGTTGCCAACCATCACCGTGAAGCGCTCCTGGGCCTTCCAGCCGAGGGCGGCGATCCGGGACCGCAGGGCATCAGTGTTTTCGCCGCGCAGGATGGCATCGACGATGAGTGCCTCAAGGCGTGTGTCCCAGGACCCCCGTGATTCCGCGGCGCGGGCGTATACGTCTGCGGCCGCAAAGGCAACTTCGCGGGAATACCTCAGGACGGCTTCGCGCAGCGACGGCTGGTCTGACTCGGGTGCGATGTTGGGGACTTGATCCTCAACAACTTCAACGACGATGCGGATCAGTTGCAGGGCCTTCTGCAGGCTGATGGACCGAGTTAGTTCGGTGGGCGCATTGCCAAAAACGTCCGTCAGGATCCAGGAGGGCGAGCTTGGGCGCTCGTACCAGGTGACGAACGCGGCGATGCCGTTCTGCGCCACGAGGCCCAGTGCGGACCTTTCGTCCGAACTCAGGCGGCTGTACCACGGGAGCGACTTCTCCAGCTGGCGCATCGTGGTTGTAGACAGCTGGCCCACGTTGGCACGCAATTGCCGGAGGGTCTCGGCCTTCTCTGGTGACACCGCCCGAGCGGGTGTCCGGCGTTGCGCGGGGGTGCGGGTGGACTCTGGCATGGAATGAGCATACGGTGCATCTTTCCCAAGCTCCATTTGTGCGAAGGCTACAAGTTGCCCTGCTCTGGGCCACACTGCTGCGCGAGCCTTGGGCCCGGCATGTCAGCTTGGCGCCACGGCGCAGCGCCAGCAGACGACGACGGCGGCCCTCACCGTTGTGGTGAGGACCGCCGTCGTTTGGGTTTCGCCGAGGCCTAGGATTCGCCGCCGGCGTTGCCCGTGGTGCCGGCGTTGACGTCAGTCAGGCGGTACTTGTCGAAAGCGGTGCTTGGAACCGAAGCATCCACTTCACCGCGTTCTGCCAGCATTTGCAGGGCGCGGACAACGATTGAGTGGCTGTCAATGTTGAAGTAGCGCCGGGCGGCTGCGCGGGTGTCCGCGAAGCCGAACTCGTCGGCGCCGAGGGTTGCGAAGTCGTTGGGCACGAACTGGCGGATCTGGTCCGGGACTGCCTTCATGTAGTCACTGACCGCAACCACCGGGCCGGCAGCGTTAGCGAGCTGCTGGGCCACGAACGGGATCCGTACCTCGGAACCGGGGTTGAGGAAGGCCTCTTGCTCCGCTGCCAGTCCGTCCCGCCGCAGTTCGTTCCACGACGTCACCGACCACACATCTGCCGCCACACCCCACTCGTCGGCAAGGATCTTCTGGGCTTCAAGAGCCCACGGCACCGCAACGCCTGAGGCAAGGAGCTGCGCCTTGGGGCCCTCGTTACTGGCGGAGGCCAGTTTGTAGATGCCTTTGAGGAGGCCTTCTGTGTCGAGGTTTTCGGGTTCGGCGGGTTGGGTGATGGGTTCGTTGTAGACGGTGAGGTAGTACATCACGTTGGGATCGTGGTGGTGTCCGCCGTACATGCGTTCGAGGCCGGCGCGGATGATGTGGCCGATTTCGTAGCCGTAGGCGGGGTCGTAGGTGATGACGGC
>NZ_JAIWYX010000029.1 GCF_020251205.1 Arthrobacter sp. M4 | reverse complement strand
TCTCCGACCTCGTCGCCGCCAGCGGCCGTGTCCTGCAGGCTCTCACCTTCGCCCCCACAGGTGCGATTGTCGCTGCCCCGACCACCTCACTACCCGAAGAAACAGGGGGAAGCCGAAATTGGGACTACCGCTACACCTGGATCCGGGACGCCAGCATGACGCTGCAGGCCCTGTGGGTCGCCGCCTGCCCCGACGAGGCGGGCAGATTCTTCAGCTTCATGGCCGAAGCCGGCGCCAGCCAGCTCCACACCGGCGACTTACAGATCGTGTACGGCATCGGCGGGCAGCGCGACCTGTCCGAACGCGAACTGGACCACCTTCCGGGATGGGCGGGCAGCGCCCCGGTCCGGGTCGGCAACGCCGCCTGGCGGCAACGTCAGATCGACGTCTACGGCGAGCTCCTTGGGGCAGCGGCCCGCCTGCCCGAGACCCTCGCGGACCTGGAACCGGAAACACGCAGCTTCCTGGCCGACGTCGCCGACGCGGCCGCAGCCCGCTGGCAGGACGCCGATCAGGGCATCTGGGAAATCCGCGGGGAACCCCGGCATTTCCTTCACTCCAAACTCATGTGCTGGGTTGCCCTGGACCGAGCCGTTGCCCTGGCCGACATCCTCCAGGCCGAGAACAGGGTCGACCATTGGAAGCACACCCGGGCACAGATCGCTGCCGCGATCCGCGACAACGGGTGGAACGAGCAGGTGGGCGCCTACACGCAGGCGTTCGGCTCCGAACAACTCGACGCTTCGTCCCTGATGCTATCCATCACCGGGTTCCTGCCCGGTGACGATCCCCGCATGCTCGCCACCATCGAGGCTGTGCAACGGGACCTAACCGATGGACGGGGTCTGGTCTACCGATACCGGGCCACGGACGGGCTTCCCGGTCAGGAAGGCACGTTCCTGCTGTGCACCTTCTGGCTTGCCCACGCCCTCGCCCTGGCCGGACAGCCCGGCCAGGCACGCGAAGTCTTCGCCCGCGCCGCCGCCCACGCCAACGACCTTGGCCTGCTGGCCGAGGAAGTCGCCCCCGACAGTGACGAACTACTGGGCAACTTTCCCCAGGCCTTCAGCCACATCGGCCTGGTCAACGCGGCCTGGGCCATCACCCAGGCTGAAGCAAAGGACACGAATACCCTCTAGGCGGACGACGCTGGTGCGCACGCGCCATGCAGGCCGCGCTGGACACCGGCTCGAGCGACCCAGAGCCGACCGAGGTCACATACACTGCAGTCAACGTTTACACCAACTACTTCAACCACTGCGCCCACACCGAACCCGACGTCGAGGCAACCGGGCCTCTGACCGTCGTCGGAGGGCGTCGCGGGCCCCACGGGCAGGAGGAAAAGGCATGGCCCAAACCCTGGAAGTGATCGTTTTCGACGTCAACGAGACCCTCTCCGACATGTCACCCATTGCAGAGCGCTTCGTGGAGGCCGGAGCCCCTGCCTATATGGCTAAGCTGTGGTTCGCGACTTTGCTGCGCGATGGCTTCGCTCTCGCCGCGACCGGGGACGCTGCCCGCTTCGCCGACATCGGCACCGAGATCCTCACAGGCCTTCTGGAGGCAGCAGGTGTGGCCGATCCGGAAGGCACTGCCCGGCGGCTGGCCTCCTCTGTAGCGGATCTTCCCCTGCACCCGGATGTCCCCGACGCGATCCGCGCCCTGAGGGCAACCGGGTACCGGCTCGTGACCCTCACCAACGGCGCCGCACAGGTCGCCGAGAACCTCTTCGCCATGGCCGGGCTCCGGGGCGAGTTCGAACAGCTCCTGTCAGTCGAAGACGCACCGGCGTGGAAGCCCCATCCCTCTTCGTACCGGTACGCTGCGCAGAGGTGCGGGGTCCGGGAGCAGGAGATGCTGCTCGTTGCGGCGCACCCGTGGGACATTCACGGTGCTGCCCGGGGTGGCCTGCGCACTGCCTGGGTCAATAGGGCCGGGGCGCCGTACCCGTCCTACCTTGCCCGCCCCGAAGCGACGGTGACGTCCCTGGCCCAGCTTCCTTCCGCCCTCGCCGGGACGTCCTGATCGGTAGATGCATCGCTCGCCTACCTGGTCCCTACCGCCTCGGCTACCGTAGACAGACTCCCAGGTGAGGGAAGCGCAAGAGGTGCGTGCCGCCGTCGGGCCCTACTGGAGACCAAGTGCTGTAAAGTCCCCGTATACCACTCAAATACGAGGAAGGATGGCGCGATGGCTGGCCGCCCCAGATCAGTGATGGAACGGGCTTACGCCGAGATCAAGCGGCAGGTCATGACGCTGGAGCTTGCCCCGGGCGCCGTCGTCGACGACATGCAGATCAGCGAGAAACTCGGGATCAGCCGCACGCCGTCAAGGGAAGCCCTGTTCCGGCTGGCGTCCGAGGGCCTCATCGTCGCGGACCCCGGCAAAAGCGGCTTCTTCGTGAGGCCCATGGACCTTCTGGACCTCTCCAGTCTCTTCGAAGCGCATGTGGTGGCCGCAAGGGCCATCAGCCGACTGCTCGCAGTCCGCGCGACGCCCGCCGACATCGCCAAGCTTCGCCGGGCTGAAGCAAAAGTGGTTCGTGCCATTGAACGACAAAAGCCGGCGGAAGTTGCCTCCACCAATGCGGAACTGCATCGGCTGGAGGCCACCTCCTCCGGCAACGGCTATCTGAGCAACATGGCCTGCTCCATCCATGACCAGGGCCAGCGGCTGGGCTATTTGGCCTTCGGCGGCGCCACCTCATGGGGTTCGTTGCACGACCACTTCCTTCAGGTCCAGAAAGACCACAAAGAACTCATCGATGCCTACGAAAGCCGCGATCCCGATGCGGCCGAGAGTATTGCCGGCCGCCACGTGCTGCTGTTCCGGGATCGCATCCTGAGCTTCATGACCGAGAATCCCGGGGCGGGCATCAGCCTGTCCGGCGACATTCTGACCTCGGTCCGGCTAGACCGGAAGGACCCTGAATAGCCCGTAGGGTGCGTCGGTTTGCCCCTCATGGAATAGCTGCTCGGCACGGGTCCGCGCAGCTCTGCCCGAGGCGGAAAGTATCTGGTCCATGGCTCCGGCGAACCAGCCAGTGAACATATAGTCCCCTGTTCTATGGCCTGCCTCGTCGGGACGGTGGAAGACGGAGTGGCGAACCGCAACGGATGCCGTTGCAGCATCCAAGTCGAAATCGAGGATTTCGAACTGTCCCCATCCGCGCTGCGACAGTCGATTCATGTAGTGCTCAAAAACCGCCTGGCCCTTTAGGCCGTGCACCTCGCCTTCGTGCTCACACCAGCTCCAGGCAGACTTGTAGCCGGCATCGTAGAGCAGGCACGCGTATCGCTCCACGCCAAGCTCCTTCTCAATCGCCAAGTGGTTGTTGACGAAGAAGTGAACCGGCACGTACAGCATGGGAAGGGAGTCGGTCATCCACCTCCCGGTTTCGGGCTCAACTTCGATGGGTACCTGCGGGGCTGCCATTATGCTCCCCAAACGTCGTGGAGAACGCGCATCCAGTTCTCGCCCATAATCTTGCGGACGCGTTCTTCGGAGTGGCCACGCTTGAGTAGTGTCTCGGTCAGGTTGGGGAATTCCCCCACGGTGCGGATGCCGAGTGGGTTGATGATCTCGCCAAATTCGGTCAGTCGCCGGGCGTAACCCTTATCGTGGGTCAGCCACTCAAAGAAATGCTGGTCTTGCCCCTGCGTGAAGTCCGTGCCGATGCCGATGGAATCTTCGCCGACAATGTTCATCACGTACTCGATGGCCTCGGCATAGTCGTCGATGGTGGAATCGATGCCCTTTGCAAGGAACGGCGCAAACATCGTGACCCCCACAAAACCACCGTGGTCGGCGATAAAGCGCAATTCCTCATCGCTCTTGTTTCGCGGATGAGCCTTGAGCCCGTAGGGCAGGCAGTGCGAATAGCAGACGGGCTTCCTGGACTCCAGGATTACCTCCTTGGAAGTCACCGCCCCCACATGCGAAAGGTCACACAGGATGCCAACCCGGTTCATTTCCTGGACCACTTCGCGGCCAAAGCCGGACAGGCCGCCGTCCCGTTCGTAGCAACCCGTACCAACCAGGTTCTGCGTGTTGTAGCAAAGCTGCACCACGCCAACGCCCAACTGCTTGAAGATGCTGATGTAGCCGAGCTGGTCCTCGAACGCGTGCGCGTTCTGGAAGCCAAGAATGATGCCCGTCTTTCCCTCGGCCTTGGCTGAACGGATATCGGCGGTTGTCCTGACGGGCCTCACCAGCTCGCTGTTGTCAGCGATCAATTCATTGACTTCCAGGATGTTGTTGACCGTTTCCTGGAATCCTTCCCACACGGATACAGTGCAATTGGCCGCCGTCAGCCCGCCCTTGCGCATATCCAGGAAGAGATCACGGCTCCACTTGGCGATGATGAGCCCGTCAATCACGACGCTTTCATCGTGAAAAGTCCCAGGGCTTATTGCATTGGCTGTCACTTGAAGCTGTCCTTCCTCTGAACCACGCGACGTCACGCCGCCTGAGTCACGATAATACGACTCGTATTTGAAAGTGGGAAGGGGTGCAGAACCACGAAGGCAGGAATGTTGCGCTGAAAAATCTTTCACAAGCTATGGTCAAGCAAGTGTGAGCTGTAATACAGTGCGTATATTCGTCCGGCCGCGAACACCTGGCCGCGGGCTTGGCAGACCCAAGTAGATGCCAACAGCAGCAACCCCCAACTGAACTCTTCCAACGCATTCATTCGGCGGCCTGCGCGAGGGCAGGCATCACAACAGGAGGCGGACAATGTCCACAACAGAACCTCTCCAGCGAATTGAAGCCCCGGACCTCACGGTCATGAAAAAGGTCATCTCGGCCGCAGCCATCGGCAATTTCATCGAGTGGTATGACTTCGCCGTCTATGGGTATCTGGCAACCGTGCTGGCCAAGAACTTCTTTCCGGGCAGCGACCCAACGTCCGCACTGCTTGAAACATTCGCCGTTTTCGCGGTGGCTTTCGCCCTTAGGCCTATTGGCGGCATATTCTTCGGCCGGCTGGGTGACCGGATCGGCAGGAAGAAGACCCTTTCGCTGACGGTCCTGTTGATTTCCGGATCGACTGCTGCCATCGGCCTGCTTCCCAACTATGGCTCGATCGGCTTGTTCGCTCCGCTGCTGCTGGTGCTGGCACGCTGCGTCCAGGGCTTCTCGGCGGGCGGCGAGTATGCCGGTGCCTGTGCCTACGTCATCGAGCATGCCCCGCGGGAAAAGAAGGCGAGCTACGCCAGCTTCGTGCCGGTCAGCACCTTCTGGTCCTTCGCCTTCGCCGCCGGATTCACCTTTGTGCTCGCCCAAATCCTCGGTCCCGCAGCCATGAGCGAGTGGGGCTGGCGAATTCCCTTCCTGATGGCCCTTCCGCTCGGATTTTTTGGTTTCTACCTGCGGTTCAAGTTGGACGAGACACCGCTCTTCCAGAGCATCGAAGAAGAGCACGATGTGGCCGCCTCTCCCCTCAGGGAAACCCTGCGTGAGCACTGGCGGACCATTCTGGCCCTGGCTGGATTCATCGCAGTCACGGCGCTGTCCTTCTATACCTTCACCACGTACATGTCCACATTCCTGCAAGTTGTCGGGGGACTCAGCCAGCCGGCCGCGTTGCTCTCCAGCTGTATCTGCCAAGTACTCGCCGGTATCCTCTGCCCGTTTATGGGACGCCTCTCGGACCGCATCGGCAGGCGAAAGACGACGATGGGCTCGTGCATAGTCCTGGTCCTCGCCGTATTCCCGTCATTCATGATGGGCAGCACAGGCAATCTGGCCATTTCGATGCTTGGCCAGTTCCTGCTTGGGATCGGCGCCGTGATGACGGGCATCGTGACTGCGGTCCTGATGTCCGAGCTCTTCCCCACCAAGGTGCGCTACACGGCGTCGGCGACAACCTACAACCTCGCCTACACGGTGTTCGGCGGGACCGCCCCGTTCGTTGCAACCTGGCTGATTGCCCAAACGGGAAACAAGCTCTCCCCCGCGTTCTACCTCGTTGCCGTGTGCATCATGGCCTTTGTCGCCTGCAGCCGGCTGCCGGAAACAGCCAAGCGCTCACTGCACTTCTAGCGGGCACTTTTAGCGAGGCTGTTCTAGCGAAGCACCTCTAGCGAAGCACATCTAGCAAGTGGCGAATGCCAAGACGGCCAGAGGCCCGCTGCAGCAGTTTGTTGCAACGGGCCTCTTGCCTTGTTGCAACGGGCCTCTTGCCTTGTTGCCACGGGCCTCTGGCCGCGACTTTGTGTGCAGTGTGCTTGCAGCCTTACGAGGCAAGTGAGATCAGTTTCCAGGGCAGCCGTGGCAGATCGTCAGAAGACACGTTGACTTCCGTCTCGGCTCGCTGGAGGTCGGTTTCCTGAAGCAGGATCCCGGTTGCTATGCGCGCGCTGTTGGAAGCGATAACACGGCCGTTCGGTCCAAGAAGGACCACCACGGGCTCGCGAAGCTGCAGCGCGCGGAGGAAAACACCCTCAAGATTCGCAAGCGTAAGGTCGCCGCCCAGGATGTGCATCCCCTGGGGCGTGGACACCGGAACGCAAAGGGTAATGATGCTGACGTTGATGCCGCCGAAGTCTACATAGGGACCCACCGCCACCGGCTGCCCGCTTGAGGACGGGACAGTGAACCATTCCCGGCTTGTGTAGTCGTAGTAATTCAGCGAATCGGGATTAAGGTCATGCGTGACAAAGCGCGGATCGCCAGTCCGCTGTGCCCGCCACCATTCCAGCCAGAATGGTGCCTCAGGGAAAGTCCCCGGGGCGTAGGCGATTCCGCCTCCAACAATCAGATCGGAATGCTTCCGGATGAAATCAGCGAATTCCCTTTTCAGGAAAAGGAACTCGCTGCGCTGGGGCTCTCCTGACAGGCTTGCAGACGCCTCAGCCACAGCCTGCGCAATCTTCTCCAAATCCGCAAAAACGGCGTTGATGCTGGAGGAGACTATGCCTGCAGTCCTCTCAAGGGCTTCCCTTACGGTGTCCACGTTATGCATTTTCTCCGTGCTCCATCGTCAACCTCAGATGCTGCTCTATCAAGAATTCGATCCCACTCCGGATGTGACGCTCGGCCGCTATGGCGGCCTCCTCAGGATTCCGATTCTTGATTGCGTCCACTATGGCCGCGTGATGCTCCACTGACGTCTCGTCAGGGCCGAGTTGCCCCCACCAAAGCGTCATCAGCTCGGCTTCGACCTGAAGCGCGGCCGATGTCAATCGGCTGGATTGGGACGCAATGCTGACGGCCACGTGAAATCGACTATCCACTCTTCGCCGGGCCCGTTCATCCGCAGTGTCCTGGTGGCGCTTGGCCAGGTCCTGCAAATGCTCAATGTTCTGGGGGTCGGCACGGTCGGCAGCCAACCGGGCCGACATGGAGGCGATGGCGGCCCCCAGATCCCCTATGTCCCGGAGTGCTTCCGTGCTGGTTGCCCGGAGTTTTTTCCGCAACTGTGTGTCGCTGAATTCGACCTGGCGGCGGATGACACTTCCACCACTTCGTCCCCGGCTGGTTTCTATGAGTCCCTTTGTTCGGAGGGTAGCCAATGATTGTCGAAGAGTAATGGGAGAAATGCCAAGCTCGGCGGCAAGGGTCGATTCCGTAGGCAGCCTGTCGCCCTCTGTGAGGATGCCCATCAGGATTGCCGTTTCAATTTGGTACACAACCTGGTCCGCGCGCCCGAGCCCCTCAGGCTCGCTCCCGCGCAGCAACAACAGTAGGTCCAGCGCGGAACTCGAAATTGCCGCGTTCTCCATCCCTTGGACGCTCCTGCTCTTCATGGCTAGCCGCCATTCCCGCATTTACGGAATTCGTATTACTTTCAATCTTTGCACATTCGGATGTCTGCCACCCGGAAACATGCCGTCCCCTGGAGTTTGTGTCCAGCTTCGTACGGTTTTGCGGCGGCCTCTTGAGGGCATTATCTGTACACAAACTCGTGGGGCTACGCTTCTGCCATGGCTCTCATCGCACCGCGTGTCACATCCGGGTTGCCTGCGGACCAGGCACGAAACCTGGCCCGCGCCCTCCAGGACAGCAACGACATCACAGTGTTCGTCGACGGCACGGTCCACCGGCTCCCGGACGAGGCGCGTGACGCCGTCGTCGATCTCTTGACGCGACTGAGCCGCGGCGATGCGGTGACCGTCAGCAGCGTCGCGGAGATGCTGACTACCTCGCAGGCCGCCGAGTTGGCCGGTATTTCGCACACCTATCTTCGGAACATGACGGACCGCGGCGAAATCCCGGTGGAATATCGTGGCACGCACCGCCGAATCCGAACGTCGGATATTGTCGCCTGGCTGGAAAACCAGAAGAAAAATCAGGCAGCGGAAGAGCCAGCACCGGACACGCAGGATGACGCATCCACCAGCGCTGAATGACGGAGTGATAAGGATCAAGCAACGATCCTGACGAAGCGGCCGATGCCCCGAAATGGCGGGGTTACCCTTTATTGGTGGGCAGATTCAGAGGGTGGCAGCTTCTGGCTGGTACGTGCGCCCTGGCAGCTGCCGCGAGCCTTGGTAACGCGATGGGGCTGACTTTCTCCGGCACCTTTATGTTCGGCTGCGTCGCGTTCGTTGCGGTCTTTTTTTGGGTTGATTCAATACTGGCCCGACGTCGGCACCCGGCTCCGCCTGTCGACTCACCGATAGACCCGGAAGACGCTGGCCACCGCCCCCAGAGCGAATAGGGGTCTTTGACGCGAATAACCGCTACGTCGAGGCTACGGCAACCTGTTCGCCCCAGACCGTTGCAGCCTGAACCAGCGATATCCGTATGGCTTCATCTCCATCGTGAAGCCGCCGTCGTCCTCCAGCCCGATGTGGTTGTCGCCCAGCAGGTCCAGGAGGAACGCCCCGCTCTCCAGGTCCTGACGACCGGCATCGGGCAGCGCAGCCCGGACGGTCACGGCATCGGGACCAAAATTGTGCGCCAGGAGCATCAGCGAGTCTTGCCACACGCTCGCGTGAAGCAGCACCGCCTTGGCTGGTTGCTTCAGGACTTCGAATGTGCCCCAACCCAGCTCGGGACAATCCCGATACCGCTGGATAAGCCTGGCCACAAAATGCCACAGGGAATCTGGATCCCGCATTTGATTCGCAGCGTTGATCTTTTCCGGCCCAAAACGCCCCTCAGGCATCGGAGCCACAAGCTTGGATGCTGGGGCATCGGAGAATCCGGCGTTCTTGCCGTCAGTCCACTGCATGGGGGTCCGCACTGCTCCCCGGTCAGGGACGTCGAGGTTTTCGCCCATGCCGATCTCTTCGCCGTAGAAGAGCGTGGGCGTGCCGGGGAGCGTGAACAGCAACGAGTAGACCATTCTGATCCTGTCCTGGTCGCCGTCCAGCATGGTGGGCAGCCGACGCCGGAGCCCTCGGCCGTAGAGCTGCATGTCCTCTTCGGGACCAAAGGCTTCAAAGACTGCCTGGCGATCGGCCTCGCTGAGTTTGTCGAGCGTCAGCTCGTCGTGGTTCCGAACAAACATGGCCCATTGGCAGTCTCCCGGGATGGGTGGACGTTTGCTGAGCGTCCTGGCGAGGGGACGGGCATCGTTCTTGGCGAGCGAGACGTAGAGATTCTGCATGGCCATAAAGTCGAACATCATGGTGAGTTCGTCACCCTCGTCGCCGAAGTATCTCAACTGATCTTTGTACGGCAGGTTCACCTCGCCCAGGAAAATCGCCTCCCCGCTGCGGCGATTGACGAAGCGGCGCAGAGCCCTCAGGTACTCGTGCGGATCGTGCGGGATATCCTGAGGCGGTTCGCCGATGGTTTCCAGGAAGAACGGCACGGCATCCAGCCTGAACCCGTCCAGGCCGAGCTGCAGCCAGAAGCCCATGGCCTTGGCAATCTCGTCCCTGACCTGGGGATGGGAGATGTTCAGGTCCGGCTGATGGACCATAAAGCGGTGGAGATACCACTCACCGGTTGCCGCGTCTTTGGTCCAGATGGAGTCCTGCTCCCCGGGGAACACCACGTCCTTGGAGGTGTCCGGTGGCGGATCGCTGCGCCAGACGTAGTAATGCCGATAGGGGTTGTCCACGGATTTCCGGGCCTGAACAAACCACGGGTGCTTGTCCGAGGTGTGGTTGATGACGAAGTCCGCGATGACCCGCATGCCCCGATCCTTCGCCGTCCGAATGAACTCGACCACGTCGCCCAGCGTGCCCAGCCGAGGATCGACGTTAAAGAAGTCCGTCACGTCATAGCCGTCATCCCGTTCCGGCGAAGGATAGAACGGCATCAGCCAAATGCAGTTCACACCCAGGGCGGACAAGTAGTCCACCCGCTGGATCAGGCCGCTAAAATCCCCGGTGCCATTGCCGGCGTCGTCATAGAAAGTCTCCGGATCCAAACAGTAGATGACCGCGTTCTTCCACCACAGATCGGAGGTTTGGGCGATCCTCATCGCACGCTCCTCAGCGCTGGGCGCCTGTGGGTGTGCGAGTTCTTTAGTTGGGGAAGAACCTCCGCGGCGAAGGCCTCAATGAACGGGCGCTGGTCCTGGCCTACAAAATGTAAATAGAGCTCGTCGAAGCCAAGGCCCAGGTATTCACCAAGCCATTGCAAATGCCGGTCCGTGCTGGCCGAAATGTTTGCCGCCCTCTGCAATTGCTGCTCGGTGACATCGGTGCTCAGGGCATCAAAGGCCGAGGCCGAGGGCATTTCGTAGCTCACCGCGGCGGGAAAGACATTGGACCGCCACTGCTCGTGGGCGATGGCGTACGCCTCTTCCTCGGAAGCCGCCCAGGACAAATGGACCTGCAGCGCGGCTTTGCCCTGCCCGCCGGCTTCACGATAGGCATCCAGCATTCGGCGCAGCATCTCCGGTGGCTGGTTGACCGTGATCAGCCCATCGGCCCATGCTGCTGCGCGTCGGGCGGTTTCAAGGGACAATGCCGGTGCGATGAGCTCCGGTTTGGGATCGGGAACATCCCAGAGCCTGGCCTGTTGCACTGTGACCAGCCCGTTGCTGCTCACTTCCTTGCCTTCGTGCAACTGGCGGATGATCCGCACCGATTCCTCGAGGCGCCGCTGGCGCTCTTCCTTGGCCGGCCAGCGTTCACCCGTGATCCGCTCGTTCATGTATTCGCCGCTTCCCGGAGCCATCCAGAACCTGCCGGGAAACATGCAGGCAAGGGTGGCCGAGGCGTGGGCAATGATTGCCGGGTGGTAGCGCTGTCCGGGTGCTGTGACCACACCAAAGCGCAGGGACGTTGTGGCCAGCGCGGCGCCCAGCCAGGACCAGGCAAATCCCGAGTGCCCTTGGCGTGCGGACCACGGTTCAATGTGGTCTGAACACATCGCTGCATCAAATCCTGCTTCTTCGGCCAACTGGACGTCTTTCAACAACTGGCCTGGGGCTATCTGTTCATGCGATGCGTGGTAACCGATAATCGGCATGGTCTCCCCTGTCGCTTGGTCCGTTTGCAGCTTCCCCAGCGCCGGAAGGCTCCGCAGCTACAAGATGCGGGTTGTACTAGCCAGATCTATCAGCCTGCTTACTAATCGTCCACCCCTACCCAACACGAACAAATTAGTTTAGAGTCAAAACTAAATCGGTTTCCATTTTATGGACTCCGCACTACAGGCCAGCTTCGTGAGCGATAACATGAGCACGCCTGGACCCGGGACCGAATTAAGAACCTAAGTCTGGAGCCAGCGGGGTCGCCGCGCAGGCACAGGGACAGAAAGGCAGTGCAGCAACACATGCAGACCGTCACGCACGAACAGAACTGGGCAGGCAACCTTCAATACGGCGCGGAGTCCATCAGCCGCCCCGCCACCATCCAGGAGGCACAGGAAGTTGTGGCCTCGGCCAGCAAGGTCCGCGCCCTGGGTTCCCGGCATTCCTTCAACCGCATCGCGGACACGGAGCACACCCTGCTTTCCCTGGAGAACGTTGACCCGGAGATCACCATCGATGAGGCCGCCTCCACGGTCACTGTCACCGGCGGTGTGCGCTATGGAACGCTGGCCGCCGAACTCCAGGCCAACGGCTTTGCCCTCCACAACTTGGCATCACTCCCGCACATTTCGATCGCCGGTGCAGTCGCAACCGCCACCCACGGTTCGGGCGACCGTAACGGCAACCTGTCCACCGCCGTCGCAGGCCTGGAAATCCTGGACGCCACCGGCGAGCTCAGGACGCTCACCAAGGGCGATGCGGACTTCGACGGCGCCGTCGTCAGCCTCGGCGCCTTGGGCATCGTCACGCGCTTGACCTTGGAGATCGAGCCCACCTTCGAGGTCCGTCAGGATGTCTACGAGAACCTCAGTTGGGATGCCGTCCTGGCCGATTACGACGCCGTGTCCTCCAGCGCTTACAGCGTCAGTTTGTTCACCGACTGGGCGGGAGAGAGCGTCGCCCAGGCCTGGCTAAAGAGCCGCGTCGCCGACGGGCAGCGACTGCCCGCAAGCTTCTTCGGCGGCCGCCCCGCCGTCGAACCCCGCCATCCGCTGCCTGGCGTCTCGGCAGTCAACTGCACCGAACAGCTCGGCGTGCCGGGCCCATGGTCGGACAGGCTCTCGCACTTCCGCATGGCGTTTATGCCCAGCAACGGCGACGAACTCCAGAGCGAATACTTCGTTGCCCGCGAGCACGCCGTCGAGGCAATCCAAGCAATGCGATCTCTGTCCGCGCACATCTCGCCCTTGCTTTATGTCTCGGAAATCCGCACCATCGCAGCCGACAATCTCTGGCTCAGCCACAACTACGGTTACGACGGAGTCGGCCTGCACCTGACCTGGCAGCCCCGCCAGGCCGAGGTAGAGGCGGTGCTGCCGCTCATCGAGTCGACACTCGCGCCGTTCGGCGCCCGGCCGCACTGGGCCAAGCTGTTCCACGCCGACGCCGAAGGACTGCGGCCTCTTTACCCACGATTCGACGACTTCAAGGCCCTGGCAGAAGCGTGGGACCCGAACCAAAAGTTCCGGAATGCCTTCCTTCAGCAGAAGGTGTTTGGAGCGTAACGGCAGGGGCCGCCCCGGCGTGCCGTGAAGGAACGACGGCGGCAATCACCTCAGCCGGCCCACCGGCGTCAGGCGTTGTCGGCGCCTCAGGCGCTGTGGGCGCCTCAGGCGGCTCAGGCGTTGTGGGCGCCTCAGACGTTGTCGGCGCCTCACGCGTTGTGGGCGCCTCACGCGTTGTGGGCGCCTCACGCGTTGCAGGCGCCTCAGGCGGCCCACCCGCCGAAGAACTGTCGTCTGCGTCCGGGTCCCCGGCCGCTAGCATCCCCGGTTCCGTCTCGGTGGCTTCCTCTCCGCGAACCGCGGCTGACCGAGCGGCGAGGATCTTCTGGAGCCAGTAATAGGAGAGCTTCGGTGTGCGCCGCTGCGTCTCAAAGTCCACGTGGACCAGCCCGAACAGTTGCTTGTAACCGGCAGACCACTCGAAGTTGTCCAGTAAGGACCAGATGTAGTAGCCCTGCAGCTCCACCCCCTGGGCGATCCCGCCCGGGGCGGTGGCCTCCAGGGCGACGCGCAGATGATCGCGCAGGTAGTCCACGCGTCGTTCGTCCAGGACGTACGCACCGCCGTCGGGCCGTGGAACTGGCACGTCCACAAAACTCGCGCCGCCCTCGGTGATGATCACAGGCGGCAGTCCCGGATACCGTTCCCCCATCTCGGCGAGCGCAATGCCCAGGTAGTGCGGCATGATGGGCCAGCCGTACGACGTCGTCTCCACACCCGGCCAGTCCACCAAGTGAAGCGGCGATCCGGGCACTGAACTGCTGAGGTCGTCGCCGAGCGCCTCGGCCATGCCGGCGGGTACGGCTTGTTCGCCTGCGCCGGCGGCGATGCGGGAAGGCAGGTAGTAGTTGAGGCCGTAGAAGTCGAGTGGTTGCGAAATGATCCTGAGGTCAGCCTCAGGTGGGGCGAACGAGGTGAAGATTCCGGTCATCTGGATCAGGTCGGGATAGCGGCCCAACAGGACGGGGTCTGCGAAGAGGCGGTTCTGGGCCACGTCCATTAGGCCGGCTGCCAGCCTGTCCTGGACGCTGTCCGTGGCCGGAACTACCGGGGAGTAGACGTTGCTCAACCCGATCTCCCCTACAGCGCCGGTTCCCCTCAGCATTTGCACGGCCAAGCCGTGGGCCAGGAGCTGGTTGTGTGCCGCGGGGAGGGCACCGAGCTGAAGGGTCCTTCCGGGCGAGTGGATGCCCAATCCATAACCGTTGACCGTGACCGTGGCTGGCTCGTTGATGGTGACCCACCGCGCTACCCGGTCGCCGAAAGCGCGGCTGGCGATCGCAGCGAAGTCCGCCATCCGGAACGCCGTGTCGCGGTTCATCCAGCCGCCCTTTTCCTCGAGGGCCAGCGGTGTATCCCAGTGGTACAGCGTGGCCATGGGCTGGATGCCTGCTTCGAGCAGCTTATCTATCAGGCGGTCGTAAAAGCTGAGGCCGGCACGGTTGGGCGGGCCGAAGCCTTCGGGCTGGATCCGTGGCCAGGACAGCGAGAAGCGGTATGAATCCACTCCGAGGTGGCGCATCAGTTCCACGTCCTGGGGCATGCGGCGGTAGTGGTCGCACGCCATGGCGGGATGATGGCCGTCCACCACGGTCCCTGCCCGGGCTACGAACACATCCCAACCGGAGAGGCCCTTCCCGTCTTCGCTGATTGCCCCCTCAATCTGGAAGGCGGCGGTGGCCACTCCCACGGTGAAATCTGCCGGAATGTGGGCAGCAAGGGATAAATCGTCGGCCTGCACTGGGTGGCCTTTCACGAACGGAGGGAAATGCTGCGTCCAGAGTAGACCCGGCCAGTCCGCCGAGAAAGTGTCCGCGGCGTGGGGTGCCCGCCGGCCCTCAGATTCTGGGCCGCTTCACCCAGCGGGCCGCCTTCAGGGCGGCGTGAAGCTCCAGTCGCACCGCACCGCCCAATGGGTCGACACCCAACAGCTGCCTGATCCTGGCTAGTCGGTTGTAAACACTGCTCCGGTGCAGGTGCAGCTGGGCGGCGACGTCGGGAACCGAGCCGCCGCCGTCGTACAGCAGTTCCAACAGCGGCAGCAGTTCACCGTTACGGTCGTTGCTCTCCAGGGTGTGGAAGTGCGCGGACCACGAATCGTCCCAGCCGCCAGGCGCCTGCAGCCGGTCGAAAATTTGGTAGATGCCGGTGTTGCGACTGTCCACGAGTTCACCAAGGACAGGGTCGACGGCGGCTGCCTGGGCCGCGACTTTCGACTCGCGGTAGGCGGCCCCCACCCGGCGGAAAGCGCTGAATGGTTCGCTGATGCCGAGGATGATTCGCTCCACCGGGCGGCCGGCGCGTTTGGCCAGCTCCAGCTGGTAGTGGACCAGCACCTGGGCGTGGTCCGCGCGGCCGCCTGTCTCGCGGAACAGCAACACCGCATGGGTTTCGGTGCCGGCGCTGAACAGGGCGGGGTCGACGCCGATAGTCGCCTGGAGCGCAGCGGTGCGGTGGATGAGGGTGGCGGCGATGGGGTCGCCGGATCCCGTGCCGGCGTCGGCGTCCAGGACCGTGACCACCTGCCACGGCCCTTTGCCCTGAATCTCCTTCCAGCCGGAAACCGCCTGGACCGCGTTGGATTCGCCTTGGCAGGCGGACAGGAATTCGCGTTCGCGGCGGCGACGGAACTCCGATTCCGCCGTGTTGGAATCCAGCAGCAGTCCGGCAAGGAGGTCCAGCTCATTCCGGACGCTGGGCAACTCGGCGAGGATCGCCGTCGCGGTTTCCTCCTCAAGGTCCTGCTGGACCCAGAGGTAACCGACGCGGAAGCCGCGCACCAGCAACGGGACGCACACGCGCCCCAGCATCCCCAGGTCCGGATTTGCCGGTACGACGACGGGACGCACCGCCGTCGCGATGCCGTGCGAGAGCTGCCACGCGCTGACGTCCACGGGGACCTTTTTGCTGAGGAGGAAGTTCACTCGGACGCGGTCGGCATGGGCTTGGTTGGAGCTGTAGGCGAGAAGGACGCCGTCGAGGTCCTCCAGTGAGAGCCCCCTGCCAAGTTTGAGCGCAACCTGCTCCACGAGCTGTTCGACGTCCTGCTGCATGCAGCCAGACTACGTCCAGCGGACGCTCCCGGTCGAACCAACAACAGGCGACAGTTGGCGCCCCGACACTCGACACCTGTCGAGTCAAAATCGCCAAAAACACCGAAAACATGCGGTTTCTCTTCCTGCCTGGCGACTGATTCCTGTCTGGTAGCTCACAGCCGGTTCTATTCTGGAATCACAGCAAGACAGCACTTCCCCGGCCTTAAGAGGCCGCCGAAAATTGGAGCCCACAATGATCATCGGTGTCCCCAAAGAGATCAAAAACAACGAGTTCCGCGTCGCCATCACTGCCGCGGGAGTCCACGAGTTCCGCCACCACGGACACACCGTTCTGGTGGAGCGCGGCGCTGGCCTGGGCTCCGGGATTACCGACGAGGAATACGCCGTCGCTGGAGCTGAAATCGTGGCCGACGCAGATGATGTGTGGGCACGTGCGGACATGGTGATGAAGGTCAAGGAACCCATCAAGGCCGAATACCACCGGTTCCGGAAGGGCCTCATCCTCTTCACCTACCTTCACCTGGCCGCCGAGCCTGAGCTGACCCAGGAGCTCATCAACTCCGGCGTCACGGCCATCGCGTACGAGACCGTCCAGGAAGGCCGCACGCTGCCACTGCTGGCACCCATGTCCGAGGTTGCAGGTCGCCTGTCCGTGCAGGTGGGCGCCAACGCCCTGATGGCCCCCGCCGGCGGCAAGGGTGTGCTGCTGGGTGGCGTCCCCGGCGTGCGTCCGGCCAAGGTTGTGGTGCTCGGCGCCGGCGTTGCGGGAACCAACGCGGCTGCCATGGCACTCGGACTCGGTGCTGACGTGACCATCCTGGACATCAACATTAACCGCCTGCGTGAGCTCGATGCCCAGTACCAGGGCCGCTTGAAGACGGTGGCCTCCAACGCCTACGAGGTTGAGAAGTCAGTTGTCGACGCAGACCTCGTGATCGGTTCGGTCCTGATTCCGGGCGCCAAGGCACCCAAGCTGGTCAGCAACGAGCTCGTCTCCCGGATGAAGCCCGGATCCGTGCTCGTGGACATCGCCGTGGACCAGGGTGGCTGCTTCGAGGACACGCACCCCACCACACACCAGGAGCCCACCTACAAGGTACACAACTCCATCTTCTACTGCGTGGCCAACATGCCCGGCGCAGTGCCCAACACCTCCACCTACGCACTGACCAACGTCACGCTGCGGTACGGGGTGGCCCTCGCAAACCTCGGCGTGAAGAAGGCGTTCGAGAAGGACCCCGCACTGGCCGCGGGCCTCAACATCGCCGCCGGCCACGTGGCACACCACTCCGTGTCCGAGGCGCACGGCCTGCCCCTCGTGGAGGACTGGCACAACCTCGTCAGGGCGTAGAGAGACCCCTTCGATCCGGCGGCTCGCCTTAGTGCGGTCCGCCGGGTCACCTTCCAGCCTTCCCTCACCGCCCGCCGGCGCCGGGCTAGGTCAGGTCTACTATCCTTGTGCCAGTTCCCGGGCTTGTTCCATGAGTTTGAGAACTTGCACCGGGCCGGCAGGGTCTACGGGGAGGGGTAGGTTCGAAGCAGCGCCGCCGTCAACTATCTTCTTGGCGAGAATCTCATAGAACTCCCCGTAAGCGCCGCGTTCCGTGACCACGGTGGTTCGTTCGCCGTCCCGCTCCAAATAGCCGTGCCAGTCTGATGACTCCACGCCATAGTCGGCGTCTTTGGGGAAGCCTCCGGCAGCGAGGAAGGCCTCCTGGGGGTCGACGCCATACTTCACGTAGCCGCCCTCAGTGCCAAGGACGCGGAAGCGGGGTCCGTGCAGCTGGCTGTTGAGGTTCATCGTGAGGTGGCTCGTGACGCCGCCTTCATGGCGGAGAACCACAAAAGCATCGTCGTCAGCGTGCTCATGGGGCCTGCGGGCGACGATCTCGGCGTGGGTCACTTGTGCCGGGCCGAACAGTTGCACGGCCTGGTCCAGGACGTGCGCGCCCAAGTCGAACAGCACCCCGCCGCCGTCCGCCGTCGTCGCAGCCGCTTTCCAGGGTTTGGACGCCCCTGGTGACCACCGCTCCATGCTTGACTCAAACCGCATCACGGTACCCAGCAGGCCACCGTCGAGCAGTTTCCTTACCGTCAGGGCATCACCGTCCCAGCGGCGGTTCTGGAAGACGGTCAGGACTCGACTGCGTTCCGCCGCGAGGTTTATGAGCTCCTGCCCCTGCGCGCTGGTCACCGCAAATGGCTTATCGACGACGACGTCGAGCCCCGCCTCGAGCGCGGCCTTGGCCAGCGGGTAGTGGGTTGCTGGCGGTGTCCCGATGACCAGGAGGTCCAGTCCGTCCGCGCGGTCCACAATGCCCTGCGGAGTATCCACGAACTCCACCGATTCGTAGCGCGTGGAAGCCGCCGCACGGCGGGCGGGGTCCGACGTCGCAATGACGTCCAGGGAAAACGCTGGATCGGCTGCGATAAACGGTGAGTGGAAAACGCTGCCGGACAGGCCATAGCCCGCGACGGCTGTACGGATGGGCGTTGCTGTCATGCCTTCACGCTACCCGGGCACGCCACGGGCCGGCACCCCTGGGAGTGCCGGCCCGCAAGCAAACATGTCCGCCCGAGTTTGGGTGGGCTACTTCTTCTGCTTGCCCTTCTCCCAGCCAACCGTGGTCCAGTCAGGAACCTGGGCCAGGCTCTTGAACAGGGACGGTCCGTAATTGGCCAGGCCCGTGTGGACAAAGGAGATCTGCGGGCCATTGAAGACCGGGGCCATGGAGTAGTACTTGGCCATGTGCTTCTTCTCCACGTCCAGGGCGGCCTTGTTGCGCTCCGTGTCATCCGCAATCGACGACAGCTTCTGGATTGCCTCGTCAAGCTCCGCGTCGCCAAGTCCATTGTCGTTGGTCTTGGACTGGTAGAACTGCTTGACGCCGTCCGTTGCGTCCGCGCTGGTGAGGCCAAAGCCGGAGAGCGTGACGTTGTAGTCCTGCGTTCCCATGGTCTTGCCGAAGTCCGCCAGGCTACGCTGGTCGATCCCCACATCCAAGCCAGCCTTCTGGAGCTGCTGCTGCAGGGTCTGGGCCGTGGCGAGTGCGGTCGGGTCGTCGCCGAAGTTGGTGATCTTGAAGGAGACCGGGACGCCGTCCTTTTCCATGATGCCCTTGTCATTCAGCTTGTAACCGGCATCCGTCAGGACCTTCTTGGCCGGATCGGTACCGCTGTCCTTCACAGGGTAGTTGTCCTGGTAGTACTTGGAGAACGGCAGGACAAGCAAAGACCCCGAACTCGGCTCTTCCCAGTTCAGTCCCTTGAAGCGGACGTTTCGCAGGGCCGTACGGTCCATCACGGTGAAGATAGCCTGGCGAACAGCCGTGTCATTCAGCGGAGCCTTGACTGCGTTGAGGATAAGGCCACCGGAGAAGAGCCTTTGTCCGCGGCGAACCTCCGAGTCCTTGGTCCCGTCCAGTTGGCTGTACACGGAAATTGTGTTGGCCGAGATGGCGTCGATCTCACCGTTCTTGAAGGCCGCGATTTGTGCGCTGGGCTCAAGCTGGCGGAAGACCACCTTGTTCAGGACGGGCTTGGTTCCCCACCACTTGTCGTTCTGCGAGAGGGTTAAGGTCTTCTCGGTGCTGTCGTACTTGTCCACCTTGAAGGGACCAGCCATCCACTCGGGGTGGAGCTCGCCAACAAAGCCGTTGTTGAACACCTCAGGCGTGTTGACTGCCGGATGCACCAGACCCGCGAACAACGAGGACAGCGGATACACCGGCTGCGTTGTGGTGACGATGACTTCCTTGTCGTTGGCTCCGGCCTTCACCGAGTCAACAAACTCGTAGGCTCCGGGCAGGACGATGTTGATGTCCTTGTTCTTGCCGTTCAGCATCTTCCACGTGTTCTCGAAAGTCTTGACATCGATTGGCGTGCCGTCGTTGTAGCTGGCCTTCTGGTTCACCTTGATGGTGACGGTCTGCTTCCCATCCTTGACTTCGCTCTTTACGTCCTCGCAGAAGTCCTTGTTGGGCGTGGCGGTGCCGTCAAAGTCGAAGTTCCAGCAGCCCCATGTGGCAGCCCCATCGATCGGTCGGTGCAGCGACTGGTTGTCAGTACTGTTTCCCGACCTGGCAAAAACGTTAAAGCCAGGTCCCAAAGTTCCTACAGGTAGCGTGAGGGTGCCGCCGGGCTCCAGGTCCTTGGCGTCTTTGGCGTTGATGCTTACCAGCTTGGACAGGTCACCCCCGGCCTGCTGGCCCTTGGCGGTTTCCGGGCCTGTGGAGCCGCCCTGGCCACAGCCGCTCAGCACGAGGGCAACGGCGACTGCCGCAACACCACCGATCTTGGTCAGCTTCTTCATTGTCTCCCCTTCATTCTTGCGAATCCTTCAAAGCCTTCGTTGCGGTGTCAGTCACTGGTCTCGTGCACCACCAGCATCTCCGTGTCGAGTAAACCGTCCGGGTAGAAACAGGCGAACTGACGGTCCTCAGTATGTCGGCCGCGTACTTTCTCAAGCGGCGGTTCCGTGGTGAGGCATTTTTCCTGCAACGAGGCAGGCAGCGCTGCAAAAACCGGGCAGCGGGAGGCAAAGTTGCACCCCTTCGGGGCGTCGAGCGGCGACGGCAGGTCGCCACGGAGGATGATCCGTTCCCGGGTCCGTTCCACGCCGGGATCTGGAACGGGGATCGCGGACAGCAACGCCCTCGTGTATGGGTGCTTGGGATCATCGAACACAACGTCAATGTCACCGATCTCCACGATCTTGCCCAAGTACATGACCGCGACCCGGTTGGCGACGTGCCTGACCACCGACAGGTCGTGCGCCACCAGAAGGAAACTGAGTCCCAGTTCGGCGCGGAGCCGGTCCAGGAGGTTGATGATCCCGGCCTGTACGGAGACGTCAAGTGCGGAAACCGGCTCGTCGAGAACCACCAAGCGCGGCTTGACGGTCAATGCCCGGGCAATGCCGATGCGCTGCCGCTGGCCGCCGGAGAACTGGTTGGGGAAACGGTTGACATGGTCCGGTTCCAGGCCCACCAGGTTCATCAGTTCCATGATCCTGCGCCGGACCTCCGCACTCCCCAGGCCCAGGTGTTCCATTGGCTCGGCGAGGATCTCGAACACCGTAAAACGCGGGTCCATTGCCGCGGAGGGGTCTTGGAACACCATTTGCAGGCGTCGGCGAATCGCGGTCTTCGCCCTGCCGTCCCCCAGGTGCTTATTGCTGACACCGCCGATGGCAATCTCACCGGGCTGGTCGGCGTCGAACTCCATGATCTCCAGTAGTGTGGTGGTCTTGCCGGACCCGGATTCGCCAACGATTGAGAAGCACTCGCCCTCGCGAATGTCGAAGCTGACACCGTCCACCGCCTTGACCGTGCCGACGCGCCGCTTGATGAGCGAACCCTTGAGCAGGGGAAAGTGCTTCCGCACGTCCTTCAGCTCCAGCACGGTCTCCCGTTCGCTACGGGCGAGGGCGTCGAATTTGGAGACTGGGACGGGAGGGGCATGAAAGATCCTGCGGGCATCGGCTAGGGCACCTAGACTGCTTGGCCCCAGGGTGTCCGCCTTGATGCATGCGGCCCTGTGTCCCGGGTTTGGGCTCGCGTTGCGGCGGGGCTCGGGCACGGGGTCCAGCCCGCGCACTGGCTCCAAGCGGGGCACTGGCTCCAAGCGGGGCTCACCGGTGAGGCAGGCGGCGACGGCGAGGGGGCAGCGGGGCGCGAAAGTGCAGCCTGTGGGTTCGCGGAGGAGGTTGGGCGGCATCCCGTCTATGGGCACCAGCGAGCTCTTCTCCACAGAGTCAATGCGCGGTACCGCGCCGAGCAGCCCCAAGGTGTACGGCATGCGCGGCCCGTAGTAGATCTCATCCACACTGCCTGTTTCCACCGGCCGGCCGGCATACATCACCATGATGTCGTCGGCGAAGCCTGCCACCACTCCCAGGTCGTGCGTGATCATCACGACGGCGGCGCCGGTTTCCTCCTGCGCGCGGTGAAGGACCTCCAGGACCTGCGCCTGGATGGTGACGTCCAGCGCCGTCGTCGGTTCATCGGCGATCAGGACTTTGGGGTTATTGGCGATCGCCATGGCGATCATGACGCGCTGGCGCATACCGCCGGAGAATTCGTGCGGAAACGCTTTGAGCCGGTCTTTCGGGCTGGGTATCCCCACCAGAGTCAGAAGCTCGACGGCGCGGGCCTCCTTGGCCTTTTTGCTCATGGAGGGATTGTGGATGGTCAGCGCCTCGACGATCTGGGCGCCGATCGAATGGACCGGGGTCAACGACGACAGCGGGTCCTGGAAAATCATCGCGATGTTGTTGCCGCGGTGCACCGACATCGCTTTGTCACTGAGGCCCAGCAGTTCCTTGCCGTTGAGCCGCACCGATCCGGTGACGCCCGCCGTCGTCGGGAGCAAACCCATGATTGCCAGGGAGGTGACCGACTTGCCGGAACCGGATTCCCCCACAATTCCCAGCGTCTTGCCCGCCGCCAGGTCGAAGTCCACGCCTCGTACAGCGTGGACTACGCCGTTTTCCGTGTTGAAGCTGACGTTGAGGTCGCGAACACTCAGGACGTTGTTGCTGAGTGTGCTGCCCGGACTATTTGCGGGCACCTGGTTGCTTCGCGTTTCGGAAGACGCCCCATGGGCGCGTTCGGTGGTGGGCTGGGACGCTCTGGTGTTCATGCGGCCCGCGCCTTCTGGGAGCGCTTCGCCTTGCCCACCGAACTGGAGTGCGGGTCAAAGGCGTCGCGCAGGCCGTCGTTCATCATGGCAAGCGATCCCGTGAGCAGGAGCATCACAATTAGCGGGGACCAGAACATCCAGGGGAACGTTGACACTTGGGCGGTTGATTGCCCAATCAGCACGCCAAGGCTTACGTCAGGAAGCCGGATGCCGATCCCGATGAAGGAGAAAGCGACTTCGGCAAGGATGGCCGCCGTCACCCCACGCGTTACATCAAGCACAAGGAGTGAGCCGATGTTGGGGACAAGATGGCGCCACACGATCCGTCGAGGCGGAATGCCCATGTAGCGGGCGGCTTTCACGAAGTCGCGCTGCATTACGGACATGGCAAGGGAGCGAATCAACCGAGCCGTGCCCATCCAGCTGAACACCAAGAGGACCACAACCAGTAGAAGCCAACTGGGGGCATCCCGCCTGAGGCTCCCGCCGCCGCTGCCCGTCGCCACGGCAACAACCAGCAGGGCCGGCATCATGATGAGCGCCTCAAGGACGAACAGCATGATCTTGTCCACCCGGCCGCCGTAGTAGGCCATGGTGCAGCCGTAGACTGCGGCGATGAGGACGGAAAGCAAGCCCACCACCAGCCCGATCAGGATGGACACTCGGGTACCCTCCACCACTTGGGCATAGAGGTCGATTCCTGCCTGGGTGGTGCCAAGCCAGTGAACCGACGATGGCGGCTCGGCGATGAACAGGGGATCGATGGTTGCCTTGTCCCAGGACGTGAAGAGGCCGCCAACTAATGAGAACGCAGTCAGCGCAAGGAAGATGACCAAACCAGCCACGGCCGCCTTGTTCCGCACGAAGCGGCGCAGGATGATGGTGGCTTTGCCGATCACAACGTCGTTGTGTTCGATCCTCGCTTCTTCGGCGAGCGAGGCGCCGTCCACCGCGTTCAGGTTGGTCATGGCTACGCCACCCTCACGCGAGGATCGACGAGGGTGGTGGCGAAGTCCGCCAGGATGGCGCCGATCGCGAAGATCAGGGATCCGTAAGCGAGCGTAGCGGTGGCTGCGTTGACGTCCTGCAATGCGATGGAGTCGATGCTCCACGAACCCACGCCGTGCCAGGCGAAGATCTTCTCGGCAAAAAAGCCGCCGGCGAAAATGGCAGGAACGGTGAACGCGATGCTCTGGGCCACGGGTATGAACGACACGCGCAGGGCGTGCCGGGAAATTGCCTGGTTGCGTGTCAGGCCTTTGGCCCTGGCTGTGCGGACAAAATCTGCGTTGACGTTATCCAACAGGTACTGGCGCTGTGCGATCTGGTACGTGCCCCAGCCCAGCACCGTGATGGCGAAGGTGGGCACAGCGTAATGGGCTACCAGGTCCACAAACTGAGCCCAACCGGCGTCGACCCCTGGCGTTGAGATTCCGGTGACAAAAAAGATGCGCTTACCGGCGGCCTCATTGATGGTGATGGCGCCCAGCTGGACCAGGAAGTAGGCAACAGGTGCGGGGAGGATGTACGCGAGGTAGCTGTAGGACGTGATGACCCGGTCCGGGAATTTGTATTGCCGAGCCGCCGAATAAACGCCCAAAGCAACGCCGATGAACAGCGTGAGGATGATGGACGCCAGGAAGAGCCGGGTGGAGACCCAGACCCGCTCGCCAAATTCAGCATTGATAAACGCCCCATTGGGGCTGCGTCCCCAGTCCCACCGCGTGACGACGGCGCCCAGCCACTCGGCGTACCGTTCCCAGGTGTTTTTGTTTGGATCCAGGCCCAGCAGCCTGAAGGAATTTGCGACTTGCTCCGGCGTTGGCCTGGGGACACGCTCCTGCTCCAACAGGGCAGGCTTTAGCGCACTGACGGCCAGCAGGTAGCCGGCACTGGTGGTCAGGAAAATCATGACCACATAGATGCCTGATCGCTTTAGGAGGTACTTGAGCATACGGCACTACGAATTCGTCTGCCCGTGAAAAACCTCCGCGGTGGCCTGACCTTTGGCCTGGCTGCCTGCTCGGGAATCCCCCAGATGATTCCAACAGTCAACGATGGTCCTTCCGTCCCGCCCGGCGGTAACCGGACCCAGCAAACGAATCGCCTAGAGCCAGTGTGCTGCCCCCATGATGTCCAACGCTATTCGCAAAGCTATGGTATGGATCACATCAAAGGTGAAAATACCACATTCTGGACACTAGCAAATCAGCAAATAAGGACTGAATGCCATCTGCAGCCCAGATTGTTATCGACGCTTATGTTTGGCGGTTTATGACAGATTGGTCACAAAATTCGGCTACCGTTTACCAATATCTTCCAGACCTTCGTCCGGCTCCGGCGCTGTGACGATCCGAGTGACCAATTGGCGCCAGGACTCGACGAGCCTTTCGGGCGATACGCCTTGCTTTTGAATGCTGTGAAGGAGGCGGGCCGGATCAAGGGTGGCTGCGAGAGATGCTGCCATTAGCCCAGTATCCAGGCGAAGGCCTGCCTCGCGAAGAAGAATCTCCAAGTGTCGATTCCACAAAACGGCTGCCGGGACGTCGAAACGTCCGTAGTCCCGCTCCACGGCCGCGCGGGCCAGTTCGCCAAACTCAAGGATGTAGCCGATCCTTCCGGCACCAAAGGCGATCAGCCGATCCAACGGCGGGGCTCCTGGACCCAGCGGAGGTGGACCAAACATGAACCGTCGCTGGAACTCGGCCTCAGCATCACTGAGAAGCGTCAACATCAGCCCCGAACGGCTGCCAAACCGCCTAAATACGGTGCCTTTCCCCACTCCGGCCCTGCAGGCAAGCATGTCCATGGTGACGGCGTCAGCACCGACTTCGGAGACGAGGTCCCGGGCCGCGCTCAGCAAGCGTTCACGATTTCGGGCCGCGTCGCTCCGTTCGTGGAGGACATAAGGCTCATGGAGGGCTCCGGCGCCCGCCGCACCGGTATCACCACCGTTGTCGCGGCTTGAGCCGGGCCCGCGGCTTGAGCCCGGCCGGCGGCTTGGCTCCGAGCCGGGGCCGCTGCTTGGCTCCGAGCCGGGGCCGCTGCTTGGCTCCGAGCCGGGGCGGAATGGGATGAGGCTCACATGAAATATTTTAGACCCGGGAATAAGAACCGGACCGTAGTCCGTTTAGCATCGATGAAGGCACCCCAGCCTCACAACAACGGACCCGCGGCCCGCCCGCGGCAGACCTTAGGAGCACACATGTCGAAGAACACCGTTCTGACCCTGGTCGGAAGCCTGCGCGCCGATTCCCACAACCGGAAGCTTGCGGAGGCCATTCAGCTCAACGCCCCTGAGGACGTCGAAGTGGTCATTCACGATTCCCTGGGCAACATCCCCTTTTACAACGAGGACATCGACGTCGAAGGCCAGGTGCCCGCTGAGGCCGCTGCCCTCCGCGACGCCGCCAAGGACGCCGACACCATCCTGCTGGTCACCCCCGAGCACAACGGCACCCTGACCGCCTCCCTCAAGAACGCCATCGACTGGCTGTCCCGCCCCTTCGGTGCCGGCGCCCTGGCAGGAAAGCCGACCGCCGTCGTTGGAACCGCTTTTGGCCAGTACGGCGGAGTCTGGGCCCAGGACGAAGCCCGCAAGGCTGCCGGCATTGCCGGTGCCAAGGTTCTTGAGGACGTCAAACTCGCCGTCCCGGGCTCCATGGTCCGCTTCGCCGAGGTGCACCCGAAGGATGACGCTGAGGTTGTGGAGCAGATCCGCAGCATCTTTGAGCCGCTGACTGCCTCGCAGACCGAAGAAGCCGCAGCCTAGGTCATTGACTGAGTGGCTTCATTGACTGAGTCGCTAAGGCGTTGACAAGGACCGTGGCGCACCGTCCGGCAATCCTGCCGGCCTGGGGGCTACCCGGGACTACCGGATAGCCCCGCCACGGCTCCCAGAGAACTCCGCCAATCCTGCCGGCTCGAGGGCCACCCGGGACAACCGGACAGCCCGCCACGGATCCCGGAGAACTCCGCCAATCCTGCCGGCCCGAGGGCCACCCGGGACAACCGGACAGCCCGCCACGGATCCCGGAGAACTCCGCCAATCCTGCCGGCCCGAGGGCCA
>NZ_JAIWYX010000028.1 GCF_020251205.1 Arthrobacter sp. M4 | reverse complement strand
AATCGCCCGCTGCGTGCCACGGGTTGGCGGTGCAACAGCTGACACAGTCAATCAGGGACGCGCGTGAGGAACTGCTGACCGGTAGTGCCTAGGTGATGTCCTGCGTCCTAGCGAAGCGGGCAATCGCGCGCTGCGTTCCGCGGTTGGCCAGGACCTGGATAACGGTGCTGACGATCGAGGAGATCAGCGCAAAGGTAAGGGCCGAACGTAGGCTCGTGGGAGTGTCGTCTTTGCCCGTTGGCGGCTTGTTGCCCGTGGTCTTCTCCCACACTGAATTGACGATCTTGGTGCCGATGAGTCCTGCAACAATACTGACCACTGCCCCGAACAGCTTGATAAGCACGTTCATTCCGGTCTCCTTCGATGACGAAAACGGGACTTGCCCCGGCCTTGCGTTCCAACTCAGCCTAGCCCCTTGCCCCGCAGGAATTCCTGAAGCGCCCCAGCCGCGGGATGCACCGGCACGATGTCCCGGTTCACGGACCGCACGGCAGCAACGGAACCCAGGCCTAGGATCTCGCGCAATAGGACCAGCGTGGGCGGCATCAGGCGCAGGGTAAGGGCGGCTTCCTGTTCCAGGATTTCCCGCACCGGCATCCAGTGCGACGACGATGCCTCAGTGGTCTGGTGCATCGGCTCTAGCTTGGGGCTGGGCGACGCGATGTAGAAGAAGGTATCAAAGCGTTTGGGCTGGTCCGGCGGGGTGACCCAATTGGCCCAGGGCAGGAGATCCTCGGGCTCCAGGGCAATGCCTGCTTCCTCGAAGACCTCGCGGCGGGCAGCCGCGAGCAGGGTGCCGGCGTTGGCAGCGGCGGTGTCGCCGTCGTCGTCATTTTGGCTGCTGAGGTGCCAAGCTTCGGCATGGCGGCGCAATAACTCCGAGGGAAAGTCCTGGGCCTGCCGGTCCACTTCGTCCACCCTGCCGCCGGGGAACACGACCATTCCTGCGGCGAAGTCCATGGTGGAAACGCGGTGCTGCACAAACACCTCGGGCCCGTTGACTCCATCCCGCAACAGGATCACGCTCGCAGCGAGCCTCGGTTCGCTCGACATGGTGCTCTCCCTCCCTCGCGAGATGCCATTTAATGGCAATGTTCCTGCCCAACATTGCCATTAAATGGCAATTCGCGTGGTGGGTGGGCCCGTGCAGCACGCCCTCCGAAAGCCCGCCGGGTGTAAACTGGACCTCGCCCACAAGGGCAAATGACAACGACAGGGGAGCGCCGCCGTCGGACATTGCCAGAAGGAGGCAGTGACGGAGGGGCGCTGAGAGTGCGGCCAACCGCAGACCCTCGAACCTGATCCGGCTAGTACCGGCGCAAGGGAGTCGAGTTCTCAGAGTGTCCGGGAACCGGCGCGGCGCAAGCCGCACGGAGGCAGCCGGGAGCACTTTCCCCTCCTGTTTCCCAGGAGGACATCATGACTGACATTTCAGCCAGCACCGCCCGTCCCAGCTACAACTGGCGTGTTGTTGACATCGTGGTGGCGGCGCTCATCGCCGTCGCTGGTGGCGTGATTTTCTGGGCCTGGTCCCAGGGCGCCAACCTTATTTCCGCTCCCGCCAACGCCGTGTACCCGCCGCTGACCGGCCTCTACATCGGCGGCTGGCTCATCCCTGCCGTTCTGGGCATGCTGATCATCCGTAAGCCAGGCGCGGCACTTTTCTGTGAAACCGTTGCGGCCACTGGGGAACTCATCATGGGTTCGCAGTATGGCACCACCGTGCTGATTTCCGGTGTCCTTCAGGGCCTCGGGGCCGAATTGGTGTTCGCTGCGTTCCTGTACAAGAGGTTCAACCTGACCACCGCCCTGCTCGCAGGTGCCGGTGCGGGCCTGTTCGGCGGCCTCAACGACTGCTTCTCGCCGTGGGGCTGGAACATCGCCTACCCGGCAACGGACAAGCTGGTGTACATCATCTTCTGCGCGATTTCCGGCGCTATCATCGCCGGCGCCCTGTCCTGGATCGCTACACGCGGGCTTGCCAAGACCGGCGTGCTGAGCTCGTTCGCCTCCCGCAAGGCGGCAACGGAGCCTGCGTTCTCCTGATGGGGGCTGCTGATACCGGCGTTCGGCCGGCTGCCGTCACTGCCCAGGGCTGGGGGTGGAGGCATGCCGGCCGCACGCAACCGGCCGTTCGTGGCTTGGACCTTGACATCCGGCCCGGTGAGCGTGTGCTCCTTCTGGGTCCCTCGGGTTCGGGCAAATCGACGCTGCTGCACGCCCTCGCCGGGGTGCTGGGCGGGGAAGAGGACGACGCCGACGAGACCGGCTCGCTGCTTGTGGACGGGGCGGCCCCCCGTTCCCGCAGGGGCCGTGCCGGCCTTATGCAGCAAGACCCCGAAACGCAGGTGGTGCTGTCCCGCCTGGGCGACGACGTGGCCTTCGGCGCCGAGAACCTTGCCGTGCCCCGCGATGAGATCTGGACGCGTGTGCATGAGGCGCTCGAAGACGTCGGGCTGGGCCACTTGCCACTGAACCACCCGACGTCGGCCCTGTCCGGCGGGCAAAAGCAGCGCCTAGCGCTGGCCGGAATCCTGGCGATGCGGCCCGGGCTTATCCTCCTCGACGAGCCGACCGCCAACCTCGACCCAGCGGGCGTCCTCGAGGTGCGCGACGCCGTCGGCCGGTGCTTGGACAAGACCGGCGCCACACTCATTGTGGTGGAACACCGGGTGGCGGTCTGGAAGAACATGGTGGACCGGATTGTGGTGCTGCAGCCCGGGTCGTCGGGGCAGGACGCAGTGTTCCTGGACGGTCCGCCGGATCGGGTGCTGGAGCAGGCACGGAAGATGCTTATCGCCGCCGGAGTGTGGGTTCCGGGGTATGTCCCCCCAACCCGGTCACGGCTGGACGAGCAGAACAGTTCGCGCCTGTTGCTTTCTGCCCAGGACCTTGCAGTCTCCCGTGAAACCCCGCGACGTCGGGGATTCCGCACCATCGCCCCGGAACCAGTGCAAGTCGGCATCGAGGCCGAGGTTAGGGCCGGCCAGGCGTTGACGGTCACAGGACCCAACGGCGCCGGGAAATCAACTTTTGCCCTGACGCTGGCGGGTCTGCTCAAACCAGTTGACGGCACCGTGACCGCAAGCAATGACCTCAGCGACGGCGGCGGCCCGGACCCCTACAGCTGGAAGGCCGATCGGCTAATCTCCCGCATCGGCACCGTGTTCCAGGAGCCCGAGCACCAGTTTGTGACCGCCAAGGTGCTGGACGAGTTGATGTTTGGACCGCGACACCTGGGCCGCGGCAGCGAACGGGTTGACGAACTTTTGGAACGGCTGCGCCTTGGCAAGCTGGTGGACGCCAATCCCTACACTCTGTCCGGGGGCGAGAAGCGGCGGCTCTCCGTAGCCACCGTCCTCGCAGCACATCCGAAAGTCCTGGTCCTGGACGAGCCGACGTTCGGGCAGGACGCGGCCACGTGGGCGGAGCTCGCGTCCTTCCTGTCGGAATTGCTGGACGAAGGAACGGCCGTGGTGTCAGTGACCCACGACCAGGAATTCAGTGCGGTCCTCGGTGGCACCGAGCTTCGGCTGGGGCCGAGCGAACCCGCGACCGCCAGGACCGAGGCAGGTGCCGCATGAGGCAGGAACTCACACTCCACGGAAACACTGCCCTGCTGACCCGCGCCAACCCACTGGCCAAGTTCGTGGCCGTGTTCCTCATCTCCATGGTCCTGGCGCTCTCCATTGACTGGGTCTCCGCGAGCGTTGCGCTGCTTGCCGAGCTGGCGCTGTTTCCGTTGGCGGGACTCACGTTGCGGCTTGTGTGGCAGCGCGGCTGGCCGCTGATCCTGGCCGCCGCCCTGGGCGGCTGGAGCACGGCGATCCTGTCGGCCGACAGCGGAAGCGTGCTGCTCGACGTCGGCGTCTGGTCAATCAGCGAAGGCTCACTCACGCTGGGACTCGGGTTTATGCTCCGGGGCCTGGCGATCGCGATGCCCGCGGTCCTGCTGATGAGCTGCACCGACCCCACGGACCTCGCCGATGCCCTGGCGCAGAAAGCCAGGCTGCCACACCGTTTTGTGCTGGGAACCCTGGCCGCGCTGCGGCTGGTGGGCCTTATGGCCGAAGAGTGGCAGACCATTGGCATGGCCCGGCGCGCCCGTGGCGTTGGCTCCCATGGCAACCCGATGCAGCGGCTCCGCGCGACGCTCGGCCAGAGCTTCGGGCTGCTGGTCCAGGCGATCCGCCGCGCCTCCCGGCTAGCCGTCACCATGGAAGCCCGTGGTTTCGGAGGCAACACCAGGACCTGGGCACGGGAATCCACCTACTCTGTCCTTGATATTTGGGTAGTTTTGGGGGGAGTGCTGATCGCGGCTAGTGCTGTGCTGTCCGCTGTGAGCGCCGGAACATGGTCCTTCGTGTGGCTTAGCCGCAACTGAAACCGTTTGACGGGAGAACCCGGTGGCTTTTGACGTTCGTGAACTCACCCTGCCCATTGTTGGCGCGCCGATGGCGGGAGGGCCGTCGACGCCGGAACTCGCCGCAGCGGTCACCAACGCCGGAGGTCTGGGGTTCCTGGCCGCGGGGTACAAGACTGCCGAGCAATTCGCTGCCCAAGTGGCTGCGGCCAGGAAACTCACGTCGGGCCCGATCGGAGTAAACCTCTTCGTGATGTCGGCCAACCAGACCCGTTCCAAAGACCTCGAGGCCTACGGCCGCGAACTGGAGGACGAGGCGAAGCGGTACGGTGCCGCCGTCGGGGAGCCGCGCTGGGACAACGACGCGTGGGAGGACAAGCTCCGCGTTGTCATGGAACAACTGCCCGACGTCGTATCCTTCACCTTCGGCTGCCCGGACGCGGGGACGCTTCGGGCGCTCAACGACGGCGGCGTCGTGACCGCCGTGACGGTGACCAGCGCCGCGGAGGCGCGGATTGCGGAAAAGAACGGCGCGCTCGCCCTGGTGGTGCAGGGCCCCGAAGCGGGCGGTCACCGGGGAACGTTCGACGCCGACGCGGAGCCGGACTCGACGCCACTCCTTGAGTTGCTGGCTGAGGTCGCCCGCATCACTGACTTGCCGCTCATCGCCGGCGGCGGGGTCGCCACGCGCCGGGATGCTGCCGCCGTCGTCGACGCCGGTGCTGCCGCCGTCCAGCTTGGCACGGCCCTTCTGCTGGCCGAGGAGGCCGGGACGAATCCGGTTAACCGTACCGCTTTAGTTGATCCCGCCTTCACGGAAACCGCGACAACACGTGCATTCACCGGCAGGGTCGCACGGGGCCTGCGAAACCGGTTCATGGATAGTCATCCAACCGCACCCGCCGCCTATCCCCAGGTGCACTACATGACCTCGCCGTTGCGTGCCGCCGCCGCGGCGCGGGGCGACGCTCAAGGGGTCCACCTTTGGGCCGGCACGGGTTTCAGGGAGGCACGGCAGGCGTCCGCCGCGGAGATCCTCGCGGAGCTGACGCCTTAGGACGTTTCTGTGCGCTAGCTCCCGGTTTCCTCCGGATCTTCCCTCGCCCTGCGCTCGACGGGATTTTCAGGGTTTTCCTCGGGGATGAAATCGGGATCAACCTTGGTGTCCAGTTGCTCCTCGCCCTGGCCCGACGCCGGCTCCCCTTCGGAGGGCTCCTTATTCTCCAAGGGATCCCCGGGCTTGTCCTGCTTACTCATGGGTTCACGCTAGCCCCGCCCAAAGCCTGTGTCGAGGAGCTAACCAATCAGCAGGGCCCCAAGCAGCCCGGTGATTCCGACGACGGCAGTTGAGCCGGCAGCCAGGATCACCGGTCGCAGCCCGCGCCTTAGCAACGAGCGGAGGCGCACGCCGCAACCGAGGGCGAACATCGCCGCTGTGAGCAGGAACCGCTGCAGCAGGGAAGCCGAGTCCACAACTTCCGCCGGAATCGGAAGCCAGGTGCGGGCTGCCACCATCAATAGGAATCCGAGGACAAATAGCGGCACAAGCGGAGGTCGCCTACCTTCGCGCCCGTCCCCAGTCCGCCAGGACAGCAGGGCAGCAACTGGCGCCAGCATCAGGACCCGGGCCAGTTTCACGGTCACCGCCACGGCCAACGCACTCCCGCCGATGATTCCACCCGCGGCCACGACCTGTGCCACCTCGTGGATTGAGGCGCCTGCCCAGATGCCCGACGCCGCCGAAGACAGCCCCAGCACTCCACTGAGCCACGGCAGCAGCGGGATCATTGCCGTGCCGAAGAGCACCACGAGCGCCACAGCGGTGACGGTGTCGTCGTCGTCCGCGCCTACGGAGCGTTCCACGCCCGCAACTGCGGCAGCGCCACAGATGGAAAAGCCGCAGGCAATCAGCAGCGACTGCTTCCGTCCGACGCGCAGCGCCCGGCCCAGTGCCAGGGTGGACAGGATTCCTACGCCAACTACAGTGACGGCGAAGACCGGAACGCCCCAGCCTAGGGCGCCGAGCTCCTGAAGGGACAACTGCAGGCCCAGCAACACGATGCCGATGCGAAGCACTCGACGCGCCGCCACTTCAAGTCCAGGAGTGAGGACGTCCGGCAGCCAGCCGAGATTACGCGCCAGCGCACCGGCTGCGATAGCCAGCAACACGGGACTGAGCAGCGGGAAGGCCAGTCCGAGGACCATGGTGGCTGCGGCGGCGGTGCCGGCGAGGAGGAGGCCCGGCAGTATCCGCGACGATGGCAACCTCAGCGCAGGGTCGATTGCTGGGGCAGAAGAGGTCATGGTTCCATGCTTCCTGCCGCGACGCGGGCGCAGTAGACGGCACTTTGGCATGAAGCCATATGCTGGTGATATGAGCGTCCAGGACTGGGATCTGAGGCATTACCGGCTGCTGCACGCACTCGCGGCGCAGGGCAGCATCGGCGGTGCGGCGCGGGCTACAGGCGTGGCGCAGCCCAACGCCAGCCGCATGCTGGAACAAATGGAACGCTCGGCGGGTTTTCCCTTGGCCCACAGAACGGCGCGCGGGACGGGCCTCAGCGACCAGGGCCGCGTCCTGGCCGGACTGGCGGCTGAGGTCCTGGAGGCCAACGATCACGTGCTCCGTGCTGTCGAAGCCTTGCGCAGCGGTTCTGCAGGGACACTGCACGTTTGTGCAAGCATGACCGTTGCCGAGCACCTGATGCCGCTGTGGCTGGCAAGCGCCCAGCAGCGGATGCCCCACACCAAAGTGGCCCTCGACGTCGGCAATTCGGATGCGGTGTTCGAGCGCTTGGCGAGCGGGGCAGCCGAGTTGGGTTTCGTCGAGGGACCTACGGTGCGGACGGGCTTCCGCTACTTGGACGCTGCACGCGATGAACTCGCTGTAGTGGTTCCCATTGGTCATGCGTGGGCTAAACGCGGCAAGGAGGTTCCCGCCGCGGAGGTGGCGGCCGCCGGACTGGTGGTTCGCGAACCTGGGTCCGGGACCCGGCAGACCGCAGACCTCGCGCTGGACCCTTACGGGGCGGGTCCGCGGTACGAAGTGGGCAGCAACGCCGCGCTTGTGGCGAGTGTCGCGGCTGGGCTTGGGCCCGGCGTCGTCAGCAGATTGGCCGTGGAGCACCTGCTGCGAACGGGCAGCCTGGTGGAGGTCGACGTCGAAGGCTTGCGTTTGGGCCGCACGCTGCGGGCCGTTTGGCCCGCCGGAACAACGCTTGGCAAGGGGGCAGCGGAGTTTTTGGCTCTGGCTTTGGAAGCGCCGCATCCTTATCGCATGAAGTGAATAACATGTGACTCTTCTCGCGATAATGGCGTTTCTTCGCGGCCCCTTAGATCATTAGTGATATTTTCTCGACATGACGCAACCTACTGCTGAACACGTCGGCCTGCTCCTGAGGGATGCCCGCACGGAAAAGGGCTGGACCCAGGGACAGTTGGCATCTGCGCTCGGGACCAGCCAAAGCGCCATCGCCCGGATGGAACAGGGCAAGCAGAACTTGAGCCTCAAGATGATCGAGCGACTGGAAAGCATCTTCGGCCGTTCCATCGTCAAAGTGGGGCGTCCGCAGATGACACATCTTCGGGTCGAGGGCGGAAGGACGCTGTCCGGCGCCGTGGATGTCAACAGCAGCAAGAACGCCGGGGTTGCCCTGCTATGCGCCAGCCTCATCAATCGAGGGACCACCACGCTTCGACGGCTAGCCCGCATCGAGGAGGTCAACCGGATTGTGGAGGTCCTCTCCTCCATCGGCGTCGAGTGCACATGGCTCAACGACAATGACCTGCGGATTCGGCGCCCTGACGTCCTGGAACTCGACTCCATGGATGTGGATGCCGCCCGCCGCACGCGGTCCGTCATTATGCTGCTGGGTCCGCTGCTGGATGAGTCCTCGGAGTATCGCTTGCCGTATGCGGGAGGCTGCGACCTGGGCACTCGCACAGTGGAGCCGCACATGCAGGCGCTGCGCCAATTCGGCCTGTCCGTCGAGGCCAAGTCCGGCTTTTACTCCGTGCAGGCTCCACCGGCCGACGCCGTGGACCGGTCGTTCGTCCTCACCGAGCGCGGCGACACTGTGACTGAGAACGCCATCATGGCTGCTGCCCACCGCTCCGGCACCACCGTCATCCGGAACGCGAGCCCCAATTACATGGTCCAGGACCTCTGCTTCTATCTGCAGGGCCTCGGCGTGAAGATCGACGGCGTCGGCACCACCACGCTACGGATCACCGGCCGCCCGGGTATCGATGTGGACATCGAGTACTTCCCCTCGGAGGACCCCATTGAGGCCATGAGCCTCATCACCGCCGGCATCGTGACCAACTCCGAGGTGACCATCCGGCGCGTACCCATCGAGTTTATGGAAATCGAACTGGCTGTCCTGGAGCAGATGGGACAGAAGTTGGAGATCTCCGGCGAGTACAAGGCCCGCAACGGTCGCACCCGCCTTGTGGACGTCACCACCATCCCCTCCGCGCTGACCGCGGCGACAGATAAGATCCATCCGATGCCTTTCCCTGGGTTGAACATCGACAACCTGCCGTTCTTCGCGGTGATCGCTGGTAATGCCCAGGGCCAGACGATGATCCACGACTGGGTGTATGAAAACCGGGCGATCTACCTGACGGAACTAAACCGCCTGGGCGCCCAGGTCCAGTTGCTGGATCCGCACCGGATCTACGTCAACGGCCCCACCAAATGGCGCGCCGCCGAGGTGGGCTGTCCGCCTGCCCTGCGCCCCGCAGCCTGCATCCTGCTGGCGATGCTGGCCGCCCGGGGTGTCTCGGAACTGCGCAACATCTACGTGATCGAGCGCGGCTACGAGGACCTGGCGGAGCGGCTCAATGCCATCGGAGCCAAGGTGGAGTACTTCCAGGACTAGTTTCCCCGCTGCACTGTATTCTGCTATGCAGAATTAATGTCGCTTCGCTCGTTGCCCTCCTGTGCGCGAGATGGCACTTAATGCCAATAAAATCCGCTGGGATTGCCATTAAGTGTCATCTCGGCGGAGTAGTCCGGGCGGCTGCGATTCTGCATAGCAGAAAGTCCTGCCGATGTTTTGTGGCTGACGACACCATGGTTGTCATGGCTTACATTTCTCCGGCGGTCGACGAAGACGCCGAGCGGCATGCGCCGGATAACGGCGCCGCGGAATTCCTGTCCAGAAAGACCTCCACGATGGCGGTCATCCTGTGCTGGTTGTTGGTTGTCTTCGACGGCTACGACCTCATCGTCTACGGCACGGTCCAATCCACCCTGATCAACGGAACGGACTGGGGCCTGACCAAGGGCACCGCGGGGACCATCGGCTCGCTGGCCTTCCTCGGCATGCTCATCGGCGCAATCTTCGCCGGCAGGCTCGCTGATGCGCTGGGCCGCCGACGGACCATCCTGATGTGCGCCGTGGCGTTCTCGCTCCTCTCGGCCCTCTGCGCTTTCGCCCCCAACGCGTGGGCCTTCGGGCTACTCCGGCTGCTCGCCGGTATTGGCCTCGGCGGTCTGGTGCCGTCCGCCAACGCACTGGTGGCCGAACTGGTGCCCGACCGCTGGCGGTCCGCCGTAGCCACGCTGATGATGTCCGGAGTGCCGCTGGGCGGCACCGCCGCTGCGTTGGCCGGGATTCCCCTCATCCCCACGTTCGGCTGGTCGATCATGTTCCTGATAGCCGGGCTGGCCCTTGTGTTGGTTGTTCCGCTGGCTTGGAAGTTCCTGCCGGAAACCGCCGCGCCGAAGGTCACAGCGACCACCAGGAATGGCTTCGGCATCTTGCTCCGGGCACCCTACCTTGGCGCCAGTTCGCTCTTCGCCCTCGCCACCCTGGCCACGCTCTTCGCCTGGTACGGTCTGGGCACCTGGCTCCCCAACCTCATGCAACTGGCAGGCTACAACCTCGGCTCCGCCCTCACGTTCGCCCTCGCCCTCAACCTTGGTGCCGTGGCTGGCTCGGTCATCACGGCGTGGGCTGGCGGACGCTTCGGACCGATTCCGACGGCGATTGGCGCCGCAGCCTGCGCTGCGGTCGGGCTGGCAGTCATCATGACCGGCCCGGACGTCGTCGTCGTCTATCTCATGCTGGTCCTGGCGGGCATCGGCACTCACGGGACGCAGTGCCTCATCATCGCGGCAGTCGCCAGCCATTTCCCTGGACATCTTCGCGGCACTGCCCTCGGCTGGGCGCTGGGCGTTGGCCGGATCGGCGCCGTGGCCGCACCGCAACTGGGTGGCCTTCTGCTGGCCGCCGGACTTGGCGTCAATTCCAATTTCATCGCCTTCGCCGCGGCGGCGGCCCTGGCAGCCCTGCTGCTGGGAACCATCGCCGTCCGCGTCCGGGCAACATCCACCATCCTTGAAGGAAAAGCATCATGACAAACAATGAACAATCAGATGTACTCGTCGTCGGGGGCGGCATGGCGGGACTCGCCGGCGCACTGGCCATGCGGTCCAACGGTGCCCGCGTCACCCTACTGGAACAGGCGCCCGAGTTCGGCGAAGTGGGCGCAGGCCTGCAGTTGGCCCCCAATGCCACCCGGATCCTCCAGCGTTGGGGCCTGTTGGACAAGGTGATCGAGGTTGGCGTGAAGCCCAGGAACATCGTGTTCCGTGACGCCGTGACCGGCGAAGAGCTCACTCGCCAGGTCTTGGGCGGCGAATTCGAGGAACGGTATGGCGCCCCCTACGTAGTGGTCCACCGCAGTGACCTGCACCGCGTGCTGCTGGAAGCCTGCCGCGAGGCTGGCGTCGAACTCATCAACAACGTCCGCGTCGAATCAGTGGAGACGGTAGCCACTGCGGCGGGTGCCGCCGTCGGACGCGTCAGGAGTGCCGGCGGCGAGGTTTACACTGCCGACGCCGTCCTGGCAGCGGACGGGCTGAAATCGGCCCTGCGGGCCGCAGTCTCCACCGACACGCCGATCGGTTCTGCCTATGTGGCGTACCGCGGCACCGTTCCGATCACCAAGGACACCCCGGCAGCCGACCTCGAGGACGTCATTGTGTACCTCGGCCCGGACTGCCACCTAGTGCAATACCCTCTGCGCAAAGGCGAACTCCTCAACACGGTGGCCGTGTTCAAGTCACCGTCGTTCGCCCGTGGCGAGGAGCAGTACGGCGGAGTGGACGAGCTGGAGGAGGCCTACCGCGATTGCGTCCCGCAGGTGAAGGCGGCGCTGGCCAACCTGGGCAAGAACATCCGCTGGCCCATGTACGACCGCGAACCGATCACCGAGTGGGTCAACGGCCGCACCGTACTAATCGGCGACGCAGCCCATCCGATGCTTCAGTACCTTGCCCAGGGCGCATGTCAGGCCCTCGAGGACGCCGCCGTCCTGGAGGACATCACCAACGCAAGGGTGTTCCGCGGCGGTGACGCCGACGATACAGCCTGGGACGCTGCGCTCGCCGAGTTCGCCGCCGCCCGCGCGCCGCGGACGGCCCGCGTCCAACGCACCGCGCGCGTCTGGGGCGAATCCTGGCACGTTTCCGGCGTCGGGCAGGTGCTGCGCAACCTTCTCTTCAAGGCACGGCGCGGCAGCGATTTCCACTACACCGATTGGCTGTACGGTCACGGCACCGAGAGCAAAGCGCACCGCACCGAGAGCAAGGCAGCGGCATAACGACGTCGGTCCGGCCCACCGGAGGGAGTGATGGGCCGGACCGTCGCTGTTTGAAGAATAAGCCGGAATGGTATGCCGAAACCCGAGTGGCCTGTACTCGAATTTCCTGTGCAGAATGGAGCCATGCGGACCTTTGGGGTAGAGGAAGAGCTGCTCATCGTCGATCCGGACACCGGAGCGCCGCTGGCGTTGGCCGATGCCCTGCTCAGGGACAGCGCTTCACCCAGCCAGGAGTGGTCCAGCGCCAACCTTCAGGTAGAAGACGAGCAGGACGAAAACGACTCAGACGGCCCGCAGACCGGCATGAGCCACGAGCTCAAGTTGGAACAAATCGAAACCCAGACCCGGCCCTGCCGACGCCACGCGGAACTCCTGCACCAGATCCGGCTGGGACGCTCCATGGCGGACGAGTCGGCCCGCCGTCACGGGGCCCGGATCGCAGCGCTGGCAACCAGCCCCCTGGATGCCCTGACGCACACCACGCCCGACCCGCGCTACGCGGTGATGATGGAGCGCTTTGGCCTCACGGTCCACGAACAACTCACCTGCGGCTTCCATGTCCACACGGCCGTTGACACCTCCGAGGAAGGTGTGGCCGTTCTGGACAGGATCCGGGACAAACTCGCCGTGCTGACCGCACTATCGGCGAATTCGCCATATTGGCACGGAGTGGAGACCGGATTCGAGAGCTACCGCACGCAGGCCTGGAACCGCTGGCCTACATCGGGCCCTTCAGCTGTGTTCGGATCGGAGGCCAATTACCGCAACGTGGTGAGCAGGCTTATCGGGACCGGCGTGTTGTTGGACGAAGGCATGATCTATTTCGACGCACGCCTCTCCCGGCACCATCCAACAGTTGAGGTTCGCGTGGCAGACGTGTGCCTGAGGGCCGAGGATGCCGCACTGATCGCAGTGCTGGTGCGCGCGCTCGTGGAGACAGCTGCCCGAGAGTGGCAGGCCGGCAAGGAACCGTCCACTGTGCCCACAGGCCTGCTGCGGCTGGCGTCCTGGCAGGCCAGCAACTATGGACTGCAGACGGAATTGCTGGACTTCAGGACTTTCCGCCCGGCGCCAGCGGCCGACGTCGTATGGTCCCTGGTGGAGTATCTGTCACCTGTCCTGCAGGAACAAGCCGAACTGGATGTCGCCAAAGCCGGCGTGTCGGCAATCCTGCAACGCGGCTCTGGCTCCGTGGAACAGCGGGAGGCGGCTAAACGGGCCAGGGCAGCGGACCCGGACCTCGACGACGGCGGGCTGGCCGCCGTCGTCGCGCACGCGGTACGTCTCACCATGCGCGGAGCCGACGACGAAGTGGACACCCGTCCGCAGCCGGTCCTCACCTGGGTCCGCCAGAACTGGCCTGAGACCTAGATCTGCCTGCCTAGATCTGCCTGCCTAGATCTGCCTAGCTAGATCTGCTTGAGCGCCTTTTCGAGGTCCTGGATCAAGTCATCGACGTCCTCGAGTCCCACGGACAGGCGCACAACGCCGTCGCTCAGGCCGATTGCCGCCCGACCCTCCGGGCCCATGGCGCGGTGCGTTGTGGTCGCCGGGTGCGTGATGAGGGATTTGGAGTCACCCAGGTTGTTCGAGATGTCGATCACGGACAGGCCGTCCAAGAGTTCGAAGGCAGCGTCCTTGGCCGAACGTCCCCCGGATGGGTTCAGTTCGAATGTCAGCACCGTGCCACCGGCCTTCATTTGCTTGGCGGCCAGGGCGTACTGCGGGTGGGACTTAAGGAGCGGGTACTTGACCCAGTTGATGGCCGACTGCTCCTCGAGCCATTCGGCGATCTTCAGGGCCGATACCGAGGCATGGTTGACGCGCAGGGACAACGTTTCCAGGCCTTTGGTCAGCACCCAGGCGTTGAACGAAGACAACGAGGGGCCCGTGTGGCGCATCAGCTGCTTGACCGGACCATCGATGAATTCCTTGGTGCCCAGGATGGCACCTCCCAAAACCCGGCCCTGGCCGTCGATGTGCTTGGTGCCGGAGTAGACGATCACGTCCGCGCCGAGCTCACCGCAACGCTGCAGCAGGGGAGTGGCGAAGACATTGTCCGCGACGACGGTGGCACCCGCTGCGTGGGCCAGCTCGCTGACCGCGGCGATGTCCACGATTTCCTGCATGGGGTTGGAAGGGGACTCAAAGAAAACAGCCGTTGTGGGGACGGACAATGCCTCGCGCCACTGCTCCAAGTCCGGACCGTCAACAAACACCGTCTCGACGCCCCAGCGGGGCAGGATTTCGTTGAGGATGACGAAACAGGAGCCGAAGAGGCTGCGCGCGGCGACTACACGGTCACCTGCGGCGAGCAGTGCACCCAGCGCGGTGAACACCGCGGACATGCCCGACGCCGTCGCGAAGCAGGCTTCGGTTCCTTCCAGCAGCCTGAGGCGCTCCTGGAAAGTTGCCACTGACGGGTTGCCGTAGCGGGAGTACACAAAGCGCTCGTCTTCGCCGGTGAAGGCCCGCTCCGCGGCGGCCGCGGATTCGTAGACGAAACCGGAGTTGAGGAATACCGGCTCCGCGGTTTCCTGGAAATTGGTGCGGTCAAGTCCGCCGCGGACTGCCTGGGTGTCAGGGCTCCAGCCGGCGGCGTCAGGATTGAAAGTCACTTAGTTCTTCCCCAGGTTGGTCGGCAGGCCACGGTTCTTCCAGCCGTTGATGGTGCGCTCACCGTAGCGGTCAGGTTCGCCTTCGAAGCCTTCCAGGACGTTGTAGGACGTGAAGCCCGCCTCCGTCGCGGCGATGGCGGCCGAGATGGAGCGCTGGCCGGAGCGGCAGATGAACACAAGCTCCGTGTTCTGGTCCTCCGGGGCCTGGGACTTCAGTTCTTCGATGAAATTGGGGTTGGGGATGCCGCCGGCAAAGCTCCACTGGATGAAGAGGGGGTCGTTCTCCGTGGCTTTGGTGTCCGGTATGCCGATATGCGCCCATTCGCCCTCGGTGCGGACGTCCACCAGGATGGCGCCCTCTTCGAGCTTGGCCCACGCATCGTTGGGGGTCAGGTCTCCTGCGTAGCTCATGCGTGTCCCTCGAAAGCTTCGGTGTCGTCGTCGTTTTCCAACTGGTCCACCGCGGAGGCGACCGCAGCGTCGGCGCTGGCCACGGCGGAAGGCAGGATGATGGCCTGGGCCACCACCACGTCAATGCCATTGAACGTGGCGGCCGGGCTGCCGTGCAGGACGTATCCTTCGGCCAGGGCCGTGGAGATCCGCTCGCAGAATTCACGGGTGTCCGGGCCCGTGATCAAACGGTACGCGAGTTTCTCTTCAGTGGGTTCAGACATATGCCGGTGCTCCTCAGTCACGCTTGCAGTTCGATAGTGTCGATACGCCGAGTAGTCACCTGAGGCACCCCGCCGCAAAAGAGGGTTGCCGACCAGCAAGTCAGGGCTTGGCGCTGGCACTCATTACTCAGTGAAAAACGTAACATCCACGACGGCGGCCCGCACCGCCGTCGTCGTCATGTTCCGTAACCGGTGCGTCATGGTCGGCGGGCCCGGGGGACGGCATAGGCTGGGTCCGTGATCCCGACTCCGTCGCCGTCGCCTTCGTCCACAGTGGTGGTGCAGCTCCCGCCGTCCCAATGGTGGGAGATTTTGGCTGGTCTCAGTCCAGTGGCGGTGCTGCTGGCGGCAGTTCTGGCGTTCACGATTGGGCTCATGACCCTGAGGCAGCGCACCCGCGCCGACATGCGGGCCGAATGGTGGAAACGTGCCGAGTGGGCCCTGGATGCCTCCATGTCCGCGCAGCCCGTACGCTCGGAGACTGGATTGAACGTGCTGGGAGTCCTTGCCGACAGCGAGCTGGCGCTGGATGAGGAGATCGAGATCCTTGCCGTCGCGTGGAAGGAACCGCTGGAAAACGCGGAGCAAACGGTCAGGGCACGCGCCCCACAAAGCGAGCATGCCCCCGGAAGCAACGCCGTCACGGCAGCCGCAGCCCGGCTGCGCATTGTCACTGACGGGCGCCTCGGCCTAGACACACCGCAGTGGGTCAAAGACTTGGGAGCCATTGACAGAGGGTAACGGCACCCACCTCTTCCGCAAAAGACGCAAACGTCGTAGGGTCTGAGCACGGCGTAAGTCGTAGCTCGGGGGGGCTTAAATATGAATAGGAGCTTCAATTGCGAAGACCACATATTTTTGCCTGTGTCCTGTCACGTTTCTCCTGGATGGCAAGCGCCAAAGTATCCACGTCCCTGACGAGACTGAATTCTTCAATTCAGTTCAATCTAGCGCGGCTGGATCCTCCTGAAAGCTGAATCATGGAAGCTGCAAAAATATTGTTCGCTCCCATTTTGGGGATCCTCTACGCCTTCCTCGCTGGTTATATCCAGTTACATGCCACTTCCCTACAAGGTGGCTTGATGCTGGATCCGGGGGGGGTGTCGACCCCTGGCAATTGTGGTGCCTAGGACACCTTGGGAGTACTACTTGGCGATGGTCGTTCTGACTCTGACAGTAGGCCTTGGTCTGCGGCTTCTCATTGCGGGCAGTTGTAAACGACGCAAGGCCCTGGCGCTGGGGACCTTGTTGGTGGTCCTTGTTGCAACCGCCATTGCCGGGCGGCTCCTCACGGATGAAAACGCCGCTGAGGAACCGCTTCTTGTTTATCTGCTGATTCTGGTATCTGGATCAACAACCCTTTACGCGGTGCTGGGTGCCATCTGTATTTGGGCTTTGTCAATTCGGAATTCCAGCCGTGACGCTGACGAGGCTGCGTTGACTCAACGCGGTAGCAATTACAGGTAGGAGGAAGAGGCAGATGGTGTGGTCGGCCAAGACTGCTTGGCCGACCACAGACCTTGCCCGACCGGTCCCTAAAGCAAAGTCTCGCGCCTGGCACCTCAGGGGGGCTGATATTTCAGGCGCGCCATCCAGGGTGAATTCCCCAAAGCGAACGCTAAATCCCTGAAAGCCCACTGAGTGGCACGAATGCGAAAAATGAGTGGGCTTCTCTCCAAAATTGAGTGTACGACGACGGGCGAGGAACACTTTCCTGAGTAGTGCCTCATTCCTCCTCTTCCCGCTGGAACGCCCTCACGGCCGCGCTCACCGTGGGGAAGAAGTGCTCCGGGGTGAAGCGGGCACCAACGCCATACTTCAGCAGCCTGTCCTTGACTGGTCCTTTGAGTTCCGCAAACACCAAGTCCACGCCGTGCCGATCCAGCCATTCATCGAGCTGCACCAACTCGTCCAGTGCGGTCGTGTCGATTCCCGTCACCGGCTCTGCTGCCAGCACTACGCGTTCAGTGCCGTCGGGGGCCTGGTCCAGCTCCTTGAGCACGAAGGATCCCAGCAGGGCTCCGTTGCCGAAGAACAGTGGGGCGTCGAATCGCAGGATCAGCAGGCCGGGGATGCGTTCACCTTCAGGGTGACGGCTCACATCGTGGTATCCGGGAACCCCTGGTACATCCACGAGTTCAGCGCGGTAGGGATCCCAGGCCCGCCGAATGAAGTCCAGGATCGCAAGGCCGATGGCCACGGCGATACCGGGGAGGACGCCCAAGATCGTGACCCCCAGGAAAGCCGCGAGCATCACCAGTGATTCGCTGGTACTCATGCCGATGAGGCGCCGTACCCCCGCCGGGTCAGCTATACCGGCGGCTGCGGCGATAACTACGGCCGCAAGGGTGGTGGCGGGCAGAAACTCAGTGATACCGGGGGCCAGGAGCATGAAGGCGAGCACCAGCACGGCGCCGATGGCGCCCGTGACCTGGGATTTCGCTCCGGCTTGGACCGCAACCGGGGTGCGGGACGTGCTGGCCGATACCGGGAAGCCGCCTAGCAACCCGCTCGCGGCGTTCGCAGCCCCCAAGGCGCCCATCTCGTGGTTGCCGGACACCCTGCCGCCCTCGGCTGCAGCGAGCGATTGGGACAACGTTCCGGTGTCCACGAAGACGATGAGGGCGATGCCCGCCGCGGCGGGCAACAGTGCCAGGACGTCGCCCCAGCCAATTCCGCCCAGCGCCGGGGCCGGGAGTCCCTGAGGAAGCGCACCAGTGACCTTCACGCGGTCGTGCAGTCCCAGCAGCGCCACGGCGATCGCGGACACAGCAACGGCAATCAGCACACCCGGTACCTTCCATTTCAGCCAGCGCGGAATCCAGATGAGTGCAAGGGAGCCCAGGCCAAGGAGCAGTGCTGTCACATTGGTTTCGCCGGCGAACACCCGGGGCGCGGCCGCGAAAAGCTTCTCCCACGGTGAATTGCCTTCCACGGAGATCCCTAGAAGCGTGGGAAGCTGCGACACGGCCACCAGCAGGGCAATGCCGTTGAGGTAGCCCAGACGGATGGGCTTGGACAAGAGCCCGGTTACGATACCCAGCCGCAGCACGGAGCCGAGCAGCATGATGCCGCCAATGAGCACGGCCAGCAGGCCAGCCAGGGCAACGGACCTCTGGTCGTTGTGCGCGGCCAAGGGCGCCAGGGCTGCGACGATCATCGGCGCGAGCGCGGAATCGGGCCCAAGCACCAGTACGCGCGAAGGTCCGACTGCCGCGTACACAAGCAAGGGAACAACCGTCGCGTAGAGCCCAGTCACCGGCGGGAGGCCAGCGGCTTGGGCGTATGCCATGCCTGCCGGGACCAGGATCGCGAAGAGCGCAGCGCCGGCAACCAGGTCGTGGCGCAGCCACTCGAGCTTGTAGCCCCGCAGCGCGGGCGGGACCAGGACGCGGCGCATGCTCCGATCATGTCCGATCCGCCCTCTTCACGCCATGGCCTAGCGGAGCATAATGGAGCGCATGTCGATGCTGCATTTCGGCTGGTTCGTCGGCCATGGCTTCGGAGTACAGGGATGGGGCACTCCGGGCTACGCCCTGGGCTACGACTGGAAGAAGCCGGCCATCTACCAGGACGCTGTGCGGGCCTTTGAGCGTTCTGGCCTGGACTTGTTCATCATCGAGGATTCGCTGACGGTCCCGGATACCTACGGCGGAACGGCACAGGTGTCCCTGGCCCACGCTTCCTTCGCCCCGAAACACGATCCGCTGGCACTTGTACCGTTCCTGTTCTCCGCGACGGAGCATCTGGGAATCGTCCCGACGGTGAGCGCATCCTTTTATCCGCCGTTTACGGCTGCCAGGCTCCTGGCCACGCTGCAGCATTTTTCCAACGGACAGCTTGGTTGGAACGTGGTCACCTCCGGCAGTGACCTCGCCGCCCAGAACTACGGCCTGGACCAGCAAATTGAGCACGATACGCGCTATGAAAAAGCTGAAGAGTTCGTCGACGTCGTCCGGAGACTCTGGCGCAGTTGGGAACCTGACGCGGTACTGGAGGACGTCGATGCAGGGGTCTTCGCGGATTACACCAAAGTCCACGCGATCCACCATTGGGGAGAGTTCTTTAAGGTCCGCGGCCCGCTGAACACGGCTCCCTTGCCGGAAGAACCGGTCCTGGTCCAAGCCGGCGCGTCACCGCGCGGCAAGGCTTTTGCCGGTGGCCATGCCGACGTCGCTATTGCTTTGGCGCGCGGCGCCGATGGCATGAAGGCTTACCGGGACTCGATCCGTGAGGAGGCCGCCAATGCCGGCCGGAACCCCGACGACGTCAAGGTCCTTTTTGTCCTGAAACCCACCGTGACCGGTTCGGCGGCGGAAGCCGAGGAATTGAAGGAACAACGGAAAGAGCTCACGCAACGGGACATCGACAGCCAGCTCAATTCCATCTCCTATCTCTCCGTCATCGATTTCAAGGAATTCGATCTTGACGAGCCGTTGCCTGAGTTGCGGACCAACAGCAACCAGGGAACTTTGGAGCACTTCGTCAGGGCCGCACCGCCCGGATCTACGCTTCGGCAAATCCTGCAGGCCCGTAGCGGAGGTGCCGGCGATTCCATCGTCGGTACGGCGGGGCAGGTTGCCGACTATCTGCAGGAAACCGCCGAATACGTTGGTGGGGACGGCTTCCTGTTCTCCGGATTCGTGGATCCGGTCACTGTGCACGGCGTCCTGGACCGGCTTACGCCGGAACTGCGGCACCGCGGCCTCCTGCGCAGTTCGTACGGTGACGGCGGACTGCGCGCCAACCTGCTGGACTTCTAGCTTGGATGACTCGCAGCCATGGACGCAGCAGTACCCTTCCTGATCGGCATCGCGCATGTGCGGGCAGCCGAGGTGGCCGCGGCCGCGATCGATCCCGGCAGGCGGGTCATGCTCAGCGCAGATGCCATTGACTTGATCGGGTTGTCCCGCGAGGTCCTGGAGCACGCGGCCGCGTCAGGGCGCAAGGTTTATGGGCTCAACACCCTGCTCGGTTCAGGGCGCGACGAACACGTTGACCAGGATGCCCTCCTTGCCTACCAAGTGCAGGTGGTCCGCTATCACAACAGCGGAGTCGGCGCATTTCTCAGCCCCGCCGAAGCCCGCGCCATCATGCTGACCAGGCTCATCGGCTTCAGCCGCGGCGGCTCTGGCGTGCGCCCGGAATCCGCGCAGTCCTATCTGGAGCTCCTCAACCGCGGCGTGGTCCCGGCCATCCCGCGGACAGGCTCGGTGGGGTCGTCTGATCTGGTGCAGTTGGCGGCGGTTGCCGCGGTGGCCATCGGGGAGGGCCAGGCCTTCGGCCGGGACGGTCGATTGATGCCCGGTGCACTGGCACTGTCCGACGCCGGATTGGAACCGCTGCGCCTCGCCCCAGGAGAAGCGCTGGCCTTGGTCAGCGCCAACTCGTATTCGGTGGGCGCCGGGACGCTGGCGCTGCGGCGACTTCGCCGCCTTGAGGAGGCTGCCGACGTCGCGCTCGCCCTGTCCCTGGAAACCGTGGCGAGATACGACGGCGGCGGGAACTTGAGCCCGTTTTCGGAACCGATCCAGGCGGCTAAGGCCGTGGACGGGCAGTGGCGCGCGGCTGCGCGTGTGAGGGAGCTGCTGGCCGGCGGTTGGCTGGAGGACGTCCGGGATGATGTGAGCGTGCAGGATGCGCTGTCCTTCCGCTCCGCGCCCCAGCTGCATGGAGCCTTCCGGGCTGAGGTGGACGCCTTGGAGGCGGCCCTGGACGTGGAGCTGAACGGCCGGGGCGACAATCCCCTAGTCGACGTCCATAGCGGGCAGGTCCTGTCCGGGGGCAACTTCCAGCCGGTCCAGCTCGCTCTCCGCTTCGAGGGCATGCGGCTCGCCTTGGCGCATCTGGGGATCTCAAGCGAGCGGCGCATCGCCAAGCTGTACCCGCCGCAGCGGGCCATCCGCCGTCGTCATTTGGAGGCAGCAGTCGACGACGGCGATTTGCTGAGCGAGGAGCTTCCGGGCCTGCTGTGGTACTCCGCGGCTGGGCTACTCGCCGAACTCAAAGCGCTCGCAGCTCCGGCGACGCTCGGGGCGCCGACCCTGTCCGCCGACGTCGAGGACCATTCCACCATGGCGCCGCTGGCGCTGCAGCAGCTGGAACAGTCCCTTGACGCGGCGGAGAAGCTCGTCGCGATCGAGGCCCTGACCGCTACGTATCTTCTTGTGGAGGCCGAGGGCGACGACGAAGCTGCGGGGCGGAGGCTCGGCAAGGGGACAGGCGAAATCACAGCCAGGCTCGGGGCCCTGCTGGCGGCGCGCCTGCCTGCGGCATCTTTGGTTGAACGCGGTCGGGAGGAATTGTGCGGATAGAAGGCACGGCGGAACTGGACACCGCCATCCTGGACAAGGTGGGCAACACGCCCCTGGTACGGCTTGAGATCATCGGCAAGGGTCTGCCCTCCGAGATCCACGTCAAGCTCGAGTCGGAGAACCCGGGCGGGTCCATCAAGGACCGTACGGCGCTCAGCATGGTCCGTGACGCCGAACGCTCGGGTGCGCTGCGGCCGGGAGCCACCATTGTGGAAAGCACCTCGGGGAACACCGGAATTGGGCTCGCCTTGATCGGGGCGCTGACCGGGCATCCCGTGGTGGTGGTTTCCGCTGACACCATCTCGGACGAGAAGCTTGCTGCCCTGCGGAACTATGGAGCCCGTGTGGTGTTGACGGACTGGAACGCGCCGTCGGATTCCCCGGACAATGCCCGTGCCATTGCCGAGCGGATCACTTCGGAAACCCCGGACGCGTGGCGGCCCATGCAGTTCGACAACCCCGCCAACCCTGCCGCCCACTACAGCGGTACGGGTCCGGAGATCTGGGCGCAGACGCAGGGCCACATTACGCATTTTGTGGCCGGTATTGGGACCGGCGGCACTATTTCGGGCAACGGGCGCTACCTCAAGGAGAGGGTGGCGGCGGAAAGACCCGGAGGCCATGTGGAGGTGGTGGGAGCGGATCCCGTCGGTTCCGTGTACAGCGGCGGGCATCCTGGCGACATCCTGGTGGATGGCGTGGGGAACAACTGGCCGGAGGAATGGTGGCCCAAAGTGTTCGACCGATCGCTCGTGGACCGTTTCCTGCGCATCCCCAACGACGAGGTCTATGCCATGGTGCACAGGCTGCTTGACGAGGAAGGGCTGGCGCTCGGCCCGTCGTCTGGACTCTCTGTGGCCGCGGCACTCCATGTGGCCCTTGCCGCGCCGCACGGTTCCGTAGTGGTCGCCATAGCTCCCGACGCCGGCACGAACTACCTGAGTAAGGCCTTTAACCCGGTGTGGCTGGCAGAGCACAAGATCACGTTGGATGCGTATTCGCGGGAGTAACTTATGGCATTGCAAGCGCTTGCAAAACTCTCCGGGATTTCCGTAAGATAACAAACCGTGGCAGCAAGCATTGAAGAAGTAGCGGAACGGTCCGGGGTGTCGCCCTCCACCGTGTCCCGGGCCCTTCGCGGAGTCCCTGGAATCGCCGCGTCCACCCGGGCGCGAGTCCGGGCGGCGGCTTCTGAGCTCGGCTACGTCGCCAATGTCAGCGGCTCCCGGCTGGCGACTGGCCGCACAGGGACGGTGGCCGTCGTCGTTCCCAGCGCTGCGCGCTGGTTCTTCGGCCAAGTCATCGCCGGGGCGGGTTCCGTGATCCGCGCGGCAGGGCTGGACATGCTGCTTTATGAGCTTGGAGACCGTGACGGTCGGCGCAAGTTCTTCTCTGAGCAGAGCCTCCGCGGTCGGGCCGATGCCGTCCTGGTGCTTTCGCTGAACCTTGAGCCGGAGGAGGCCGCCCAGCTTGAGGCCCTCGGCGTGCCAGTGGCTGTCCTCGGGCCCGGACCCGCGGGGTTCGCCACCGTCGTCGTCGACGATTTCCAGGCAGCCCTAACGGCCGTGCGGCACCTCATCAACCTCGGCCACCGGAACATCGCGCACATCGGAATCGACAACAGCGAGGACGTCACTTCGGGCAGCACCCGTCCGGTCGCGCGGCTGGCCGGGTACCGGACCGCACTGCGCGACGCCGGACTGGCGGCTCCCGATGAGCTTCTCGCCCTGGGCGATCTAACCGTCGACGGCGGCGCTGCCGCCATGGCGCGGCTCATCTCCGGACCGATCATGCCGACGGCGGTTTTTGTAGCCTCGGACGAGATGGCCTTTGGTGCCCTCAAAGTGCTTCGCTCGGCTGGACTCCGCGTGCCCGAAGACGTCTCCGTAGTGGGCTACGACAACCATGAACTGGCCGAACTCCTGGACCTCACCAGCATCGACCAGGCCGTACACAACCAGGGCGAGGCCGCGGCGCAACTGGTCTTGAACGCACTCTCCGCCGACAGGGGCGGCGAACCCGCGGTAGCAACAGCCTCCATACCCACGCACTTGGTCATTCGCAGGTCAACGGCCCCGCCGTCGTCCCCGCGGACGCCCAATGACAACCCCAAAGAACCCACCAGCTGAAAGGCACCAGCATGGAATATCGCAAACTAGGCTCTTCCGGCATGTACATCAGCGAGCTGGCGTACGGTAACTGGGTCACTCATGGCGAGCAGATCGACCAGGAGGCCGCAAGCGCTTGCGTTAAGCAGGCGCTCGACCTGGGCATCACCACGTTCGACACGGCTGACGCTTACGCCGGCACCAAGGCTGAAACGGCCCTCGGCAAGGCGTTGGAGGGCATCCGGCGTGAAGGTGTTGAGATCTTCACCAAGGTGTACTTCCCGACGGGTGAAGGCAAGAACGACCGTGGCCTGTCCCGCAAACACATCATGGAATCGATCAACGGTTCCCTGAAGCGCCTCCAGACGGACTACGTGGACCTCTACCAGGCTCACCGCTACGACTACGAAACCCCGCTTGAGGAAACCATGCAGGCTTTCGCGGACATTGTCCGTGCGGGCAAGGCCCTGTATATCGGCGTGTCCGAGTGGACGGTCGAGGAAATCCAGGCGGGTGCCCAGCTCGCCCGGGAACTGGGCATCCAGCTCATTTCCAACCAGCCCCAGTACAACATGCTGTGGCGGGTCATCGAGCCCGAAGTTGTTCCGGTCAGCGAAGAACTCGGCCTTGGCCAGATCTGCTGGTCCCCGCTGGCCCAGGGTGTCCTCACCGGTAAATACGCTCCTGGTCAGGCAGCTCCGGAGGCCTCCCGATTCACGGACGAGGACGGCAAGCTCAAGACGGAGCACAAGTTCATGGGAGAGGAAGTGCTGACGCGCGTTCAGGACCTTCGTCCGATTGCCGAGGAAGCGGGGCTCAGCATGGCGGCCCTTGCAGTTGCCTGGGTGCTGCAGAACTCGAACGTCTCAGCGGCGATCGTCGGCGCGTCCCGTCCCGAGCAACTGGTGGACTCTGCCACCGCCAGCGGTGTGAAGTTGGAGCAGGAGGTCCTGGACCGCATCGACGACGTCCTCGGTGCCGTCGTCGAACGCGACCCTGCGAAGGTGGAGTCCTTCACTGCCCGCCCGTAGGAGTCCTGGATAATCAATCGGCTCAACAAAGGCCCAACAAAAAGGCGCTGACTCAGCGAAACGCTGGGTCAGCGCCTTTTTGGCTTTGCTGGAGCTGGTTTGCTGGAGCTGGTTTGCTACAGCTGCGTGCCGCTCGGCCCCGTGTCCCTGACGTCGCCTCGCCACGATCCCGTCTCGGTTCCGCGTGATTCGATGAATTGCTTGAACTTCTTCAGGTCGGCTTTGACTTGGATGGTATCCAGTTGGAGTGCTGCCCCAGCCTTCTCCGTGAACGTCTCTGGCGACCATTCGAAATGGACCTTGACCTTGGTGTGATTCGGATCCAATCGCGTAAACCGCACGATGCCCGCATGCGACTTGCCGTCGACGCTGCGCCAGGCAATCCGGTCGTCTGGCTCCTGATCCACTATTTCCGTGTCGAATTCGCGTTCCACTCCGCCGATCTTTGTGACCCAGTGGTTGGTGGTGTCGGTGACTTGCGTGACGCGTTCTACGCCTGACATGAACTGCGGAAACGATTCGAACTGCGTCCATTGGTTGTAAGCCGTGTGCAGCGGTACTGCCACGTCAATGGTCTCTTCAACTTTTTCCACTTTTCCTCCTTTGTGGGTTTGCGCTGGCAGTGGCCCCGGAGGCAGGCTGTTGGGCCGGTCGGGGAACGAGGGCCACTCTTGAACAGTAAGCCTGCTGATTTTCTGTGTCCAGCCTCCGGGGGATTCTGTGTCCGGCCTCCAGGGAATAAGGCGGACGAATTTTCATTGCGCTCTGTTGATGGCAAGGCGTACCTTAAATAGAGAACAGATCGTTCTCTAACTCCTTGGAGGCCGGTCATGGAAAGTGCCACCCAGCGCCCACCACGAATCCCGCCAGCCGTCCGATCAGCCCTGCCGGGGATCCTCCTGGTCATGTTCCTCGGCGCCTTGGACCAGACCGTCATGGCATCGGCACTGCCCACCGTGGCAGGCGACGTGAACGGGCTCGACCAGATGTCCACCATCGTCACCGGTTACCTCGTGGCCGCCACCGCCGCGATGCCGCTTACGGGCAAACTCGGCGACGCTTTCGGCCGAAAGCGGATCCTGCAGGCTTCACTTGCCGTGTTCGTCCTCGGTGCCGGCCTATGCTCCGCGGCCCAGACCGTGCCGGAACTCATCGCTTTCCGCGCCATCCAAGGCATCGGTGGCGGTGGCTTGATGATTGGCGCCCAAGCGGTCATCGGCGAACTCGTCAGCCCCCGGGAGCGCGGCCGCTTTCTTGGCATCATTGGCGCGGCGTTCATACTGGCAGCGGTGACCGGCCCGCTGGCGGGCGGGGCCGTCGTCGACCATTTCTCCTGGCGCTGGATCTTCTACGCCTACGTGCCCATCGGCCTGGTGGCGCTGGTTGTAGTGAACCGGACGCTCAAGCTTCCCGTACCACCGAGTGGGAGGCACATCGACTACGGCGGGGCCGCGTTGCTGAGCCTCGCGATCATGTCCGTCATCACGTTGTGCAGTGGCGTGGGAGCAGCGTGGCCAGCTTGGCTTGCCCCGGTGCTCGCGCTGGCAACCGTTACGGCTGTGACCGGCTGGTTGGCGATTTCACGGCGGGCACCGGACCCGATCATCCCGCTGACGCTCTTCCGCGACCGGGCGTTCTCCATTCCCACGGCGGTGAGCTTCCTGATCGGCTTCGCAATGTTCGCCACCCTTAGCTACCTGCCAGCGTTCCTGCAGGTTGGCATGGGCATGTCCGCCACCGCGTCGGGCGGCATGCTCATCGCTCTGATGGCGGGAATCCTCATCACCACGGCAGGCTCCGGTGCGCTCATCACCCTCACGGGCCGTTACAAGCCGTATCCGGTGGCGGGCACTTTGCTGGCGCTGCCTGGCATGTGGCTGTTCAGCACCTTGGATGCGGGGAGCAGCCCTTGGCTTGTACTCGCGTCCATGCTGGTGCTTGGGTTGGGTATTGGCCTGGTGATGCAGGTGATGGTGCTGGTGGTGCAAAACGCAGTCGGCAGGCAGGACCTGGGCGCCGCCACATCCACCGTGACCTTCCTGCGCCAGGTGGGTAGTTCCGCAGGCGTTGCCGTGCTGGGCTCGCTGATCGCGGTGCGCTTCACTGCGTCATTGCCCGGGCCGCTCGCCAGCGAGCTGGGCGACCGAATCAAGTCGCTCACGCCCAAGATACTGGAACAACTTCCCGCGGAGGACCGACGAGCCGTTGCCGAGGCATTCGGCCATGCCCTCCCTCCCGTGTTCCTCTACGCCGCTGCGGTCCTGGCCGTGGCTTTTGTCCTGACGCTGTTCCTGCCCGAGCGCGAGCTGCGCACCATCGCCCACGCTGACGCCCAATCCCGAGGAGCCCATGATGACTGAGGAATTCACCACACCGTTGGATCGCGTCACTTTGGCCGATATTGCGCTCGCTGGCGGGAAAGGCGCGGCCCTTGGCGAGTTGCGGCAACAGGGCTTCCCGGTGCCGGCTGGATTTGTTGTCACCACTCGCGGTTACGACGCGGCTTTGGCGGAGACCGGCATCGGTGCCGCGCTGGAGGAACTGCTGCACGCCAGTCCGGAAAAGCCCGACGGCGGCCCGATCCGTGCGCTCTTCGGCGCCACTGCGATGCCAGCGGCTGTGCGGTCGGAGATCGCCAAAGCCTATGCCGAACTGGGCAGCGGCGCCGTTGCCGTCCGGTCCAGCGCCACGGCCGAGGACCTGCCCGGTGCCGCCTTCGCAGGCCAGCAGGACACATTCCTCAACGTCCAGGGCGAAGATGCCGTCGTTAACGCCGTGTCCGAATGCTGGGCATCGCTGTGGACGGACCGCGCCATCTCCTACCGACAGCGTCGAGGGATTGATCCACACGAGGTGAGTATCGCCGTCGTCGTTCAAAATATGGTTCCGGCCGATACCGCGGGGGTGATGTTCACGGCAAACCCGCTGAGCGGGGAGCGGGACAACATCGTGGTGGAAGCAAGCGCCGGGCTGGGTGAATCCGTGGTCTCCGGAAGTGTGACGCCGGACCACTATCTGCTGGACCGCGCTGGCAGGGTCCTGGAGTTTTCGCCCGGAGACCGTTCCGTCGAACCGCCACTGAGACCGGATCAACTAGCGCAGTTGGCCGCGCTGGGGCGTCGTTCGCAAGAGCATTTCGGACGTCCCCAGGACATGGAGTGGGCTGCCGTCGACGGTCGCTTTTACGTGGTGCAGTCCCGGCCGATGACCGCGCTGCCGCCGCAGCCGCCACACCTCAACCCGTTCCAGAAGAGGGTGGGCCCGTTCTTTGTTGAGATGTTCCAGCGACGGCCGTATCCGCTGGACGTGTCCGGCTGGCTAAGCCAGGGGATTGTGGCGATGCTCCACCGGATGGCCGGCAGCGTGGGCGTGACGTTCCCGCGGATTGAGGAACTGCTTCCCGAGGAGGACGGCGTGGTGCTGCAGCTCATCCCGCCCGTGCCGAGGCCGACCATCCGGGCGCTCGCCGCCCCGATGTCCGTCCTCCGGAGGTACCGGCAGTACAAGGGGTCTGATTGGACCCAGGACCAACGCTTTATGGAGTTCCAATCCCAGTTGGACCGGGTCAACTCCGCGGACCTGGGTGAGCTGCGCTGGAAGGACGTCGTTTCGGTGGCCAAGGACTGCTTCGCAGCCATGCGCTACGTAACCGAACTGCGAACGTCTTACATGCCCGGCATTTTCCTTCCGCAACTGAAACTGCGGGTGCTCCTCCTGCTCCTGGGCAGGATGAGCTTGGCGCCGTCGCTTGTAGCCGGCGCTGAAACCCGCACCACCCAGGCGAACCGGGCCTTGGAGCGTCTGGCAGATATGGCGGGGGAAAATCCCGGGCTGTCAGCGGCTTTCATGGAGAATGACTCGTCCACCTTGTGGAAGCGTGTGAAGTCGGAGCCCGACTTTGGGGCATTTAGGACCTCGTTCGAGGCTTTCCTTAAGGAATACGGCAACCGCGAGACCGTCAGTGTTGTCCTCAGCAGTTCGCCCACGTGGGCCGACGCCCCGGAGGTAGTGCTGGGCATTGTCAAGGCGATGATGGGTGAGCGCCGCCAGGCACCTGACCAGACTGGCGCTGCGCTCGACGAGCTGAAGCGTCACCCGGCCCTGCGCTTCGGGCCTCTTCGAGACGCCGTCGTGGATGCCGTCGACAGAGCCCGCGAGGGCATGGCCTTCCGGGAGGACAGCCACTTCGCTGCCACCAAAGTGCTGCCGCCCCTGCGGCGCGCCTACCGTGAGTTGGGCGACCGGCTGGTTCGGGCAGGCGTGGTTGACGCCGTCGACGACGTCAACCACCTCAGGTTCGAAGAACTGGAAGCCATCCGGGACAACGACGACGGTGCGTTGCCGCCGTCGGTCCGGGAACGTTTCCGGCCGGTGGTGCTTGCCCGCGCTGCCAAACGGGCTGAGTTGGAGGGAATTCCACTGCTGGATACATCCCTGCTATTTGCGCGCCCGCGCCATGCGGACGCTTTGGCCTCGGGCACCCCGGCCAGCCGTGGTACCGCGGAGGGGCCGGTTCGGATCATTCGCGGACCAGAGGAGTTTGGGATGCTGCGAAGTGGCGATGTCCTTGTGTGTCCGTACACCAATCCGTCGTGGACGCCGCTGTTCCAGAGGGCGGTCGCCGTTGTGGTGGACACTGGCGGCCTCGGTTCACACGCTGCCATCGTGGCGCGGGAATACGGCATACCTGCAGTGATGGGGACAGGGAGCGGCACCGCCGTTCTCTCTGACGGTCAGCAGGTTCGGGTGGACGGGAACGCGGGTGTCGTCGTTGCCCTCTGAGGTGAATGCCGGTCTGGTGCCCGACCACCGAACGCTGCCGCGCCGCAGGGGAGACGTGCTCAACCAAGCGATCTTCCAAGCCGTCCGGGCCGAAATCGCTGAATCGGGATACGCCGCGCTGACCATGGACAGCGTGGCCCAACGTGCGCGCACCAGCAAGGCATCGCTGTACCGGCGATGGCCCGGGAAAGCGCCCTTGGTGCTGGACGCTGCCTACGACGCGATGCCAAATCCCGAGTCTGTGCCGGACACGGGAAGCCTGCGCGGAGATGCACTCGCCCTGCTCAGGCTGGTGGTTCGGCAGTTGGAAGGGCCCGTGGGGCAAGCCATGCGCGGGCTGTTAGGGGAGGCCCTGCAGAACCCGGATGTTGCCGCTGAGATCCACCGGTATGCCCGGGGCAACGTTGGCAAGATCATGCGTGCAATTGTCCAGCGGGCCCAGGTGCGGGGCGAATGTGGTCCTGGAGAGGTGCCCGAAGTCCGGCTTGATGCAGGACCCGCATTGCTCCGCCAGAAGTTCATTTTCTCGGGTGCGCCCATCCAGGATGCGTACCTTGTCCAAATCGTTGACGAGGTAATGCTTCCACTGCTGGGAAGGACGTCCGGAGTTCCCGAATGAGCCGCTTGTCAGAGATCATTGGATATGACTTCGGTGCCGCGTAGTGGGGAGCGCGTTCGCATGGTGGATGGTCGCAGTGTGAGTGGGGCCATGGCCACAGCGGGCGTTGTATCCGTGGTGGGTCTCGCAGCTTTTGTGTTGAGCGGTGACTCATCTGGACATCGCGCCATGTACAGCGCCAGCCTGAGGGAATCATTTAGCCAGCGGGAATCCCCGCGCACGCCAGCCAAAGAGCGCGTGGTGATTGTTGGTGATTCCCTGAGTACGGGACACGGGACAGCGCCCGAGGACGCCTGGCCAAGCCTTATCAACATGGATGCATCTTTGGTCATGGACCGCAATCTGTCCGTTGTTAACGGCGCCCAGGACGGTGCGGGCTACGTCAGCGTTGGGGATGGCGGTGGCGACTTCGGCTCGCAGACGGCTGCCTGGGTGACGTCCGATACCCAGGTGGTCCTCTTCTTCGGGTCCGAGAACGACATCGGCTTCGATCCGAACGACGTTCGGCATGCCGCCGAAACCGCCTACGCCGAGGCGAAAACGCTGGCGCCGCAAGCCGAGCTCATCGTGGTCGGGCCACCGGCCTACACGGACGATCCGGAACCCGGGCTGCTGGAGGTCCGTGACCAGCTGAAGGCAGCTGCCGTGTCCGCGGGCACGGTCTTCGTAGACCCCATCGAAGAGCACTGGATTGTCGATGACGCCGCCGATCTCCTCGGCGCGGATGGAGACCACCCAAGCCTGGCCGGCCAGCATTACCTGAAGGACCGGATGGAACAACTGCTGGCAGCATCGCCCGGGCACGACAAACCGGGGCTCTGACCAGTGATGCAAAAACGACGCGCTGGCTAAGGCGTGCCCGAAGGCGCCCAACTCCAACTGTGAATGGGCCGCGGTTAGAAGGGTGGAGGCGCGGGAACGAGCGCGGTCGCGGGCACTGGCGCGGGCGAGAGCACGGGCGCGGGGGCTGGCGCGGGCGAGAGCACGGGCGCGGGGCTGGCGCGGGCGAGAGCACGGGCGCGGGCACGGCAAGCCGGGGCTCTGCCCCGTGATGCGCAAACGAAGCGCTGGCTAGAGCATTCCCGAGAGCTCCCAACCCTAATTGCCAATGGTCCGCGCGTTAGAAGGGTGGAGGCGCGGGACGAGCGCGGGCGTTCCCAGTTGCGGCGCCGGATCATTTCGGATGCACCCCGGTTCGCTTCAAGTCGTCGGCGCAGTTCCGCCGTTGTGTCAGAACGGAGGTGGCAGTTCGGGCGAGGGATCGTGGTCCGGTGGCCTGGTGTCCGGCGGCGTGGGTGAGGGCTGCGGTGGTTTTATTGCGGACGCAGTCCGCCAGGGGTTTTGGAGCGGTGTGGGCGGATCGGCGGACACCCTGAAGCTGGCTGGTTCTGTGGTGTGTTTGCGGCCGAGGGGTGAGGTCCAGTTGAGGTGGCCGGTGGGGGAGGTGTGTCTGTAGCTCCACGCGCCGATGGATTTGAGCGCGTGGTGCTTTTTGCAGAGCAGGGCGAGGTTGCCGGGGTCTGTTGT
>NZ_JAIWYX010000027.1 GCF_020251205.1 Arthrobacter sp. M4 | reverse complement strand
AGCAACCTGGCCACCCTCGGCGACAGCACGGCCAATGTTCTGACCGACGGCACCAACCCGGCCATCACGGCCGCCGCAGGCGGCACCACAGTGAACGCCCTCGACGCCGGGGCCCTCGGCACCGGGAACGCCGCAAACGTCGCTCTCGGCGATGGCACGGCCAATGTTCTGACGGATGGCACAAACCCGGCTGTTACCGTCGCTGCCGCTGGCACCACGGTTAACGCGCTCGACGCCGGGACGCTGGGCACCGGCACCGGTGACCTTGGAACGCTGGGTGACCTGGGCAACCTGGCCAGCCTCGGCGACAACACCGCCAACGTCCTGACCGACGGCACCAACCCCGCCGCCACCGTCACCGCAGGCGGCACCACCATCAACGCCCTCGACGCCGGGACGCTCGGCACCGGAACGGGTGACCTCACCGGCGTCGGGACCCTGGGCGACCTTGGCAACCTGGCCAGCCTCGGCGACAACACCGCCAACGTCCTGACCGACGGCACCAACCCCGCCGCCACCGTCACCGCAGGCGGAACTACCGTCAATCTGCTCGACAACGGCATCCTCGGTGAAGCATCAGTGGGTGGGGCAACGACGGGTATCCTCGGCGGGCTGCTTCCAGGTGCGGTTGATCTTGGCGTCGCAGGCGTAGGAATCGAAGCCTTTGGTTCCACGGTTACACCGCCCAACAGCGGACCGGTAGCCGCACCCCCTGCCCAGGCACCGACTACAAGCGCTCCAACCACGGGCGGCGTCGCTGAAGCAGGTGCAGGAACCGGTGCCGCAGGAACTACTGCAAGCGGTACTGGCATTGCGGGGACCACAGGCGCCAGCGCCGCGCTGAGCGGTTCCTCGTCACTGGCAGGAGCCGGAATGGCCGCGCAGCCATCCGGGCAGTCACTAGCGGCCACCGGCTTCGACTCGTACTGGGTGTTGCTGGCTGCCGCATCAATCCTGGTTGGCTTGATCCTTCTTGGATCCGGCCGTAGGACTCGCGCCACAGCGCGAGCATAAGGAACTGCTTACGGCGGTTTCTTTATTGGGGGACCGCTCCTCATGGCCAAGGTCATTGCGGAGCAGTCTACAAGCGCCAGCACCGGCATCCGACGCCGGTGCTGGCGTTAGGCCCTCCCTTAGAGGGCCCCTCAAGTCCCAATGCGGGAGATCAGCGGCTCAGGCGCCTATCGAGGGACAGTGCACCGGGACCGAGGAACATAAAGGCAATCGAAACGGCAACGTACAGGATCAACAGCTCGGCGGTGACCCCAGGGCGATCTGTCAGGAGGGGCTTCCCTGCCTCAGTCACAAACCAAATGGACGCATAGAGAACTGCCGCGAGGAAACCCGCCACCCGGGTGAACGCTCCAAGCACCAAAAGCAGCCCAAGCCCTGTTTCCCCGGCAATCACAAGCCACGCCACGACGTCGGACTTTTGGACGCCCATGGCGGCGACCGAGGCCGCGAACGCTTCATGCCCGGACGCCAGTTTCTGCACTCCATGGACCAACATGAGGCAGCCAAACACAATGCGGAGGATTGCTGTGCCGCGGGCGGAGGAAGCAGGTGAAGCCTGTAGGAATCTCACGCAGTCAAAGTTGCCACGGCCACCCTCAAGTACCAAAAACAGCAGTGTGTACCGGACTAGCAATCACGAGGAGTATGGACCCTAATCCAGCCTGCGAAGGTTTCTGTTCGCGGGGCCGTCAAGGACCTCCCCGGTTGGCGAGAACCTGGATCCGTGGAGCGGGCAATCCCAGGACTTATCTGCATCGTTCCACGTCAGGATGCCACCCAAATGTGTACAGACCGCAGAAAGTTTGCAGGTTTGCCCATCCACAGTTGACACCGCTGTGGGCGTGCCGTCGCGGGTGATGATGCCGGTCCCTTCGGCGGGGGCCGGAACGCCGTCGTGTGGCGCCTTGGCCACTCGCGAACGGCCGTCGGCCACTGCCCTGGCCGCACCCAGGTTTAGACCGGCAAATGACGTCACCCCGGCGGGGTGCGTGACTCGGTGGTGAAGGGTTTTGGCCCAAGCCGGACCGCCGCCAAGGATCTGCGATGAGATACCGAGGGCGGCCACGACGGCATTGGTCATTCCCCACTTGTTGTAACCCGTTGCCACGTAGATCCGCCCAGCGCCACGGGGCAAAAGACCGAAGATAGGCATCAGACTGACGGATTTGTAGTCCTGCGCGCCCCAGGCAAGCATCGGTTCCGCGCCGGAGAAGTGTTCGCGGCCCCAGGCAATGAGCTCGTCGACCCTCTGCTTGGGGGACGGAAAGCGGCCGGTGGGGTGTCCGTTCCCTCCCACCATAAGGATCTCGCCGTTGTCGCCCGGTGTGGTCCGGACCGAACGCACTGGCGATTCCGCCGAAAGGTACATCCCTTGGGGCAACGTGGAGGGATCCGGAACGTTCATCGCCACGGCGTAGGAGCGGTGGGCCAACAATTTGGTGAAGTAAAGTCCGCGGTTGAGGATTGGGTGGCCGGTTGCCAAGACCACGGTTTCAGCGTTCATCGAACCGGCGTCGGTGACTACCTTTGCCCTTCCGGGCGTTTCGACGTCGTGCACCCGGCAATGCTCCACGATCCGCCCTCCTCTGCCGCGAATATCGGCTGCCAGTGTTTCAAGGACGTCCATGGGGTCGAATTGTGCCTGCCGCGGCAAGAGAATTGCATTCCGAACGGAAAATGGAAGACCTGTTTCGCGGGTGGTCAGCACACCAAGCCCGGCTTCCTTTGCGGCCTTCAACTCGGCTTCCAACTGGCGGACGCCGTCATCCGTCGTGGCGTAAGTGAACGCGTCCCGCACTTGGTACGGGGTGCCGTGTTCGTCAAGGTACCGGAGCAGCCACGCTTGCCCTTCCTTGTTGCCCTCAACATGCGCGGCCACCACGTGCGCCGAGTAGAACTTGCGGAGCCCGGACAGAACAGTGCCCTGGAGGATGCTGAGTTTTGCGGTGGTCAGGCCAGTGTTTCCGCCCCCGATGGTGCGGCCCTCCAGCACTGTAACCCTCATGCCCGAGCGGACTAGTAGAAGGGCGGTGACCAGTCCGGTCAGGCCCGCTCCGATGACGACGGCGTCGACGTCCTCCTCGGGGATGAAGCTATCCCTGACAGTCGCGGTAGTACCCGCCGTGCGACGACGATCGAGCCAGAGGGACGTCATGGTGGACTCCTGGTCCTGCAGTTTTGGCGCTTCCGAGCAAGTGACTACAAGGTAGCTCCGGAGGTGCACTAAATCCAGACCGTTGCCTGAACACAAAAGCCGGCCCACCGGATGGTTCCGGTGGGCCGGCTTTGCACTCATGCGGCACGCGGCCGCATGAAATAAACCGAGTACGGACTAGGCCAGGGTGGCCAGGACCTCATTCAGCTTGGCCGAAGGACGCATAACCTCGGAGGCCTTCGCTGCATCCGGACGGTAGTAGCCGCCGATGTCCACGGGCGAGCCCTGTACAGCCGCCAGCTCAGCAACGATGTCCGCTTCAGCAGAGGTCAGCGCATCGGCAACCGAAGCAAAAGCTGCAGCGAGTTCTGCGTCGTCAGACTGCTTGGCCAGCTCCTGGGCCCAGTAAAGGGCCAGGTAGAAGTGGCTTCCGCGGTTGTCCAGCTCGCCGACGCTGCGGCGCGGGGACTTGTTTTCCAGGAGGAACGTTCCCGTGGCTCGGTCCAGCGTGTCAGCCAGGATCTGGGCACGGGCATTGCCCGTGGTTGCGGCCAGGTGCTCAAAGCTCACAGCCAAAGCCAGGAACTCCCCGAGGCTGTCCCAGCGGAGGTGGTTTTCCTTCAGGAACTGCTGGACGTGCTTCGGGGCGGAGCCGCCTGCACCGGTCTCGAACAGGCCACCGCCGTTGATGAGCGGGACGATGGAAAGCATCTTGGCGCTGGTGCCGAGTTCCAGGATCGGGAAGAGGTCCGTCAGGTAGTCGCGGAGGACGTTGCCGGTTACCGAGATGGTGTCCTGGCCCTTACGGATGCGCTCCAGCGTGTAGGCCGTGGCTTCAACGGGAGACAGAATCTTGATCTCAAGACCCTCGGTGTCGTGGTCCTTGAGGTATTCGTTGACCTTGGCGATCAGGTTGGCGTCGTGGGCGCGCTCCTCGTCCAGCCAGAACACGGCCGGAGTCTGGGAAGCGCGGGCACGGGTAACGGCCAGCTTGACCCAGTCGCGGATCGGCACGTCCTTGGTCTGGCATGCACGCCAGATGTCACCAGGGAAAACCTGGTGTTCGATGAGCACGGCACCCGAACCGTCAACAACCTGGACGGTACCGGCTGCCTCGATCTCGAAGGTCTTGTTGTGGCTGCCGTATTCCTCGGCGGCCTGGGCCATGAGGCCAACGTTGGGTACGGTTCCCATGGTGGTGGGGTCGTAGGCGCCATTGGCACGGCAGTCGTCGATCACGGTCTGGTAGACACCGGCGTAGCAGCTGTCCGGGATGACAGCCAGCGTGTCCGCTTCCTGTCCGTCCGGACCCCACATGTGGCCACCAATGCGGATCATGGCGGGCATGGAAGCGTCAACGATAACGTCGCTGGGCACGTGGAGGTTGGTGATGCCCTTGTCCGAGTCAACCATGGCCAAAGCAGGGCCTTCCTCAAGGCCCTTGGCGATGGCAGCACGAACATCCTCACGGATGTCCTCGGGCAGTTCGTCGATACCGTTGAGGATGGAGGCGAGTCCGTTGTTTGGGCTCAGGCCAGCTGCCGCGAGCTGCTTGCCGTAGGTGTCGAAAAGTTCAGCGAAGTAGGCCTTCACCACGTGGCCGAAGATGATGGGGTCGGAAACCTTCATCATGGTGGCCTTCAGGTGTGCCGAGAACAGCACGTCCTCTTCTTTGGCACGCTTCACCTGCGCGGCCAGGAAGTTGTCCAGGGCCTCAGCGCGGAGCACGGTGCCGTCAATGACTTCGCCGGCCAGGACCGGGAAACCGCTCTTGAGGACCTTGACTGCACCGTCCTCGTCGACGAATTGGATCTTCAGGGTGTTGTCGGCCTTGATGACCACGGACTTTTCGTTGGAGCGGAAGTCATCCACTCCCATGGTCGCCACGTTGGTCTTGGAGTCCGAGCTCCAAGCGCCCATGGAGTGCGGGTTCTTGCGGGCGTAGTTCTTGACCGAAAGAGGAGCGCGGCGGTCAGAGTTGCCCTCGCGAAGAACCGGGTTCACGGCGGAACCCTTGATCTTGTCGTAGCGGGAGCGAATATCCGTTTCCTCGTCGGAGGAGGGGCTGTCCGGGTAATCCGGCAGGTTGTAGCCCTGGGCCTGCAGTTCCGCGATGGCGGCTTTCAGCTGCGGGACGGAGGCGCTGATGTTGGGCAGCTTGATGATGTTGGCTTCCGGCTTCTTCGCCAGTTCGCCGAGTTCAGCCAGCGCGTCGCTGGTCTGCTGCTCGGCGGTCAGGTAGTCGCCGAAGGCTGCGATGATGCGGCCAGACAGCGAGATGTCACGCGTTTCCACCTCCACACCGGCGGTCGAAGCGAAAGCCTCGATGATCGGAAGGAACGAGTAGGTGGCGAGCATCGGCGCTTCGTCAGTGTGGGTGTAGATAATCTTGGCCATTGGCGGGGTGTCTCCCTGAAGCTCTGCGTAGATCCGAGAATCTGGTGCTGTTTCAACATACCTAACTTACCCGAGGAGACAGATTTGACCTCCACCGCAGGGCACTGCAGACGGCTTCGTGACGTGACCAGGATGAGGCCGGAGGCCTAGTTTTAGGGCTTCTTGTATGGCTGGCCACTCGGCCATGTGTTCCGTGTCACGCTAGCGGACGCCACTCGCGCTCCAAGGGTCCGCCGCCTCGACGGTTCCTCAATGCGTCCAGGGGCGAACTGCCCACTAAATCCTCCAGCCTGGTAGCGCCGATCCCCATACGAAGGCGGGGGCCAGCCTGAAGATGCCACCGAGCGGCGAAGGGCTTCAGCTGTTGCCGCACTCCCCCGATCGGGGTGTCTAAGCCAACGCGTAAACGAGAACATGACTGACCTCCACACGTGATCGTGCGCCCGCCCAGTCAGACGATTGTTGGTATTGGATCGAAGGTACTCCCGCCGGCCGCAATGCGCCAGAGGATCGTCGGATATCCGGAACGCAAGTGAACCGGCCCGCAATACCCTGAAATGACAAGATTCGCAACAAGACTTTACAAAATTTGTCATATTTTGGTAGGTTCTGACCCGTCTGTCGGCGGAAACGTCCGCTGGCCAGCCTCCGTCGGATCAACACCTAGGACAAGCATGACCAGAACAAGGACACTGACCTCCACCCTACTGACCCTTTCCGCCGCCACCGTGCTCGCTGTGGGCAGCGCAGGCGCGGCTGCCGCCGTCGAACTTCCAGCGCCGGTCATCACCGGCGGAACCACCGAGACCGGGACCACCGGGAGCGCTACCACCGAGGCCGGGACCACCGGGAATGAAAGCAGCCCAGGCGCCGCCGTCGTTAGCGGAGCGGGCTCCACTGTCGCTTCAACCGCCGTCGCCGCGCTGAAGACGGTAATTAATGCGGCGGACTACTGGACGGCCGACCGGATGCGGGCCGCCGCTCCCGGCGAAATCCTTGCGGGCAAGGCACTGGCTCTTTCCCGTCAGTCGCCCGCAACCCCCCAGCCCGTGGCAACTGGCCATCCCACCACCATTGAGGCAACCCGGCCCAGCGCAGTGGAAGGCACAAACCCCACGCTTCGAAGCCAATCTCCGGCATCCACCGCTGGATCGGACTCGCTGACCCGCAAGGTCTACGCGACCGAGTCCTCCACGTCCCACATCGGCAAGGTGTTCTTCACGGTGAACGGAGCAGATTACGTCTGCTCAGCCAACGCCGTGACATCGGCAAACAAGAGCACCATCGCAACGGCGGGACACTGCGTTACCGGCGGCACGGGCTCAATGGCCAGCAACTTTGTTTTCGTACCGGCGTACTCGAACGGTTCGGCCCCGTACGGGAAGTGGACGGCAAAATCGTTCTACTCCCCCGTCGAATGGAGCTCGCAGAGCAACGTCCAGTACGACACAGCCTTCGCAGTGATCAACCCACTCGACGGCCGCAGCCTGACGGACGTCGTGGGGGCTTCCGGCCTCGCGTTCAACGCACCCCGCGGCCTGGACTACAAGGCCTACGGCTACCCAGCAGCCCCGCCATTCAGCGGCGAAGCACTCCAGAGCTGCTCCGGAACGGCGCATGACGATCAAAACAACCCGCAGTTCAATACCCAGGGCATCCCGTGCACCATGACAGGCGGCGCGTCCGGCGGTCCCTGGTTCATGGGCACCTCCTCCAGCGGCTACCAGAACTCCGTGAACAGCTACGGATACGGCAGCGGATCCAGCGAAATGTACGCTCCGTACTGGGGCACAGTGATTCAGCAGAGTTACCAAAACGCCTCGACCGCGGCCTAGCGGAGGTGCTGGCTGAGAAGCCACGGGACCCTGGCGTTTGGTCGCCCGCCCGGTAGCAGTACGACGGCGACCCCCACCAATGAAGCGGCCGTCCCCTCCCGGTTTGATTCGGGAAGGGACGGCCGCTTTTCGCTTCCCCTCGGAAGCTGCCCTTGCGCTGTTTTAGTGGAAGAAGTGGCGGGAACCCGTGAAGTACATCGTGATTCCGGCCTCGTTGGCGGCGGCGATCACTTCCTCGTCCCTAACGGAACCCCCGGGCTGGACGACGGCGCGGACACCGGCATCGATCAGGATCTGCAAACCATCCGCAAAGGGGAAGAACGCGTCGGAAGCTGCCACGGCACCGCGGGCCCGCTCCGGCGACCCGGTAACGTCGGCGCCGGCCGCACCGCCGGCAGCATCGACGTCGGACTCCACCGTGACGCCGAGCGTGTTGGCGCGTTCCACGGCCAGTTTGCAGGAGTCCAAGCGGTTCACCTGGCCCATGCCGATGCCGACGGCGGCACCGTTGTCGGCTAGCAGGATCGCATTGGACTTCGCGGCGCGGCATGCGGTCCAGGCGAAGGCCAGGTCCGCCAGCGTTGCGTCATCAGCTGCCTCGCCCGCGGCGAGGGTCCAGTTTGCCGGGTTGTCGCCGTCGGCGTCCACCTTGTCGGAGGATTGGATCAGCACGCCACCGGAGACCTGGCGGATTTCCGTCGGGTACCGGCCATAGCCGTCAGGCAGCGCCAGCAGGCGGATGTTCTTCTTCTTGGAGAGGATCTCCACCGCCTCGGGCTCGAAGCCAGGCGCGATGATCACCTCGGTGAAGATGCCCGCCACGGTCTTGGCCATGCCCGCTGAGATGGGACGGTTCGCGGCAATAACGCCACCGTAGGCAGAGACGGGGTCGCAGGCGTGGGCCTTGGCATGTGCGTCGGCAATGGGGTCTTCCGCGCCGGGCGAGGCGACGGCGACGCCGCACGGGTTGGCGTGCTTGATGATGGCCACAGCGGGGTCGCTGAAGTCGAAGGCCGCACGAAGGGCCGCGTCGGCGTCAACAAAGTTGTTGTAGCTCATGGCCTTGCCGTGCAGCTGGTCCGCCTGGGCGATTCCAGCAGGTGCGGCCTTGTCCACGTAGAGGGCGGCCTGCTGGTGCGGGTTCTCGCCGTAGCGGAGGACCTCGGAGCGCTCCAGGGCCAGGCCGGCGTAGGCGGGCCAGTCAATGAAGCCGTCGCCGTCCTCGTCGAGGAACTGGCTGGCGGTCCACGAAGCCACGGCGTTGTCGTAGGCGGCGGTGTGGGCGAAAGCCCTGGCCGCCAGGCGGCGTCGGGTCTTCAGGTCAAAGCCGCCCTCGGCGGCGGCACGCACCACGTCACCGTAGAATCCCGGGTCGGTGACAATCGCGACGGCGGCATGGTTCTTGGCGGCCGAACGCACCATGGCGGGGCCTCCGATGTCGATCTGCTCAACGACGTCGTCCTGTCCCGCGCCGGAGCGGACGGTCTCGACGAACGGGTAGAGGTTCACCACCACCAGGTCGAACGGTTCGATCTCCATTTTCGCGAGGGTATCCATGTGCGCCTGGACGCGGCGGTCGGCAAGGATGCCGCCGTGGACGCGGGGGTGCAGGGTCTTCACCCGGCCGTCCAGCATTTCCGGTGAGCCGGTGACTTCTTCGACTTCCTTCACAGGGATGCCCGCGGCTGCGATCTTCTTTGCCGTGGAACCGGTGGACACGATTGCTACGCCGGCAGCGTGCAGGCCCTTCGCGAGCTCCTCCAGGCCGGTCTTGTCGTACACCGAAATCAATGCTCGGCGGATGGGCACACGGTCAAGCTGGATCAAGCTCACAAAAGTCTCCGTCGTATCTCGCTGGATGGCGCGTTTGGTGGGGATGCCGCAAGTTTATCGCGTTGCTGAAATCGCGCCGCACGGCGTCGCGTCTGTGAAGCCCGCGATGAAATTGGCGACGCCCAGTCAAGCCCTTGCGGAAGTGCGTGGCATCGGCTGGGATTGAGATGGCTGAGGGCCGACGACGGAAAAGGGACAACACTGTGATGGAACAGACAGGCCCGGACCACGGGCAACATCTGGACACTATGACCACGCCTGAGCTCGTTTCGGCGATGCATGCCTATAACGCCCAGGTGCAGGGTGCCGTAGTCGCCGCCACGGATGCGATTATTGCAGCCGTCGACGGCGCCGCAGCCCGCCTGTCGTCCGGGGGCAGGCTGATTTACGTGGGCGCCGGAACTGCCGGACGCCTGGCCGCCCTCGACGCGAGCGAGTGTCCCACAACATTCGGCACGGATCCGTCCCTTGTGCTTGGCATCGTGGCCGGCGGACCCGAAGCCCTGGGCAAGCCGGTGGAGTACGCCGATGACAACGCGACCGCAGGCGCAAGGGACCTGCACGATGCCGACGTCACAGCGAGTGACGCCGTCGTTGGCATCTCCGCCTCGGGGCGGACACCTTACGTGATCGGCGCGCTTGAGGAGGCTCGGAAACGGGGCGCGCTCACTGTTTCTGTGGCCTGCCACCCCGACTCCCCCATCAGCCACCTCGCGGACGTGGCGATCGACGTCGTCGTCGGCCCTGAACTCCTGGCAGGCTCCACCCGCCTGAAGGCGGGCACGGCGCAAAAGTTGGTGCTCAACATGATCAGCACCCTAACCATGGTGAAGCTGGGCAAGACCTACGGAAACCTCATGGTGGACCTCAAAGCCCGCAACCCGAAGCTCATCCCCCGCGCACAACGCACCATCCAGCACGCCACAGGCGTGAGCGAGGATGAGGCATTGCGTGCCCTCGATTCCGTCAACGGCTCGGTCAAGGAGGCCATCCTGGTGCTGCTGGGCGGGGTCGAGCCTTCGAACGCCAAGGCTGTCCTCGAGGAAGCCGGGGGTTCCCTCCGTGAGGCTATCGCCGCCAGCGGCTAGGCATTCGCTGTCGTAGGGCAGCATTAGAGTTCTTAGCAGGAGGCACCCATGAACATCTACACCACCCTGCCAAGCGGCGAACAAGTAGTTCAGGAACTGCCGTGGCGGTGGAAAGTCCAAGGGCGGATCTTCCTGATCGGCGGGCTCGGCTTTATGTTCGATGCCTGGGACGTAACGCTCAACGGCGTCCTGATTCCCCTGCTCTCGAAGCATTGGTCCCTTAGCGCAGGCGATGTAGCGTGGGTCGGCACGTCCAACCTCATTGGCATGGCGCTTGGCGCTTTCGCCTGGGGAACCATTGCGGACACCATGGGCCGTAAGAAAGCCTTCACCGCCACGCTGCTGGTCTTCTCCTTATTCACGGTCCTCGGTGCATCTGCGCCGGATATCGTGTGGTTCTGCATCTTCCGCTTCCTGGCCGGTTTTGGCTTGGGCGGCTGCATCCCTGTGGATTATGCGCTGGTGGGCGAATTCACGCCTCGCCGACAACGTGGCCGCGTGCTCACGGCGATGGACGGATGGTGGCCGATAGGTGCCGCCCTTTGTGGATTCGTTTCGGCCGGGCTGGTTGCGCTCTTCGCGGACTGGCGGTTGACCATGCTGGTTATGGTGCTGCCGGCCCTTCTGGTCTTCTGGGTCAGGCGAAGCGTTCCCGAGTCGCCGCTCTTCCTCATCCATCAGGGCAGGCGGGATGAGGCAGCCAGGATCATCGACCAGCTGGTGAAGGACACCGGCGCCGACCCCCGGCCCTACAGCCTCCCGGAACCGCAGGACGCGCCCTCGCTGTCCGCCGGCAGCGCCTGGCAGCAGCTGCGCAGGGTGTGGCAGTACGACTGGAAGATCACGACGGCGGCCTGGTCGCTGTTCTTCAGCATCCTCCTTGTGTACTACCTGTCCCTGACGTGGATGCCGCGGATCCTGATCGGCGCTGGATTTGAGGATTACAAGGCCTTTGTCACCACGGCGTCCATGGCTGCCGTGGGCTTGCTGGGCGTCGTTGTGTCCGCGCTGCTGGTTGAATGGGCCGGCCGGAAATGGATCCTTGCGATCACCGGACCGCTCTCAGCATTGACGCTGGTGATTGTCGCGGTCGTGGTGGGCATCCCATCGGCTGCGGTGTTCTGGCTCCTGGCGTTCGGCTTTGTGGTTCAGGTGGCCATTCCCGTGCTGTACGCCTACGTTTCGGAGCTCTACCCCACGGAACTGCGGGGGTCCGGTTTCGGTTGGGCGTCCACGTTCTCGCGGATCGGCGCCGGCTTTGGCCCACTTGTGTTTGCCCAGTATTTCTGGCCTGAGTTCGGCCTCGCCAATTCCTTCGCGTTGGCAGGAGCGCTGGTGTTGGCGTCAGTCCTGTGGATGGCATTCCTGGCTCCGGAAACCCGGCAGAAGAGCCTCGCGTAACTCATGGATTCGACGGCGCCCCTGAACTCCCAGAATGCCAGGGGCACCGTCGGAGGCTGGGAGTGACGCCGCAGGGCGCAGACCGCATTGGCAGCCTGTCCGACCGTCCTGGCGTCACGTCACCACCCAGCCGTCCAAGGGGGCGGCTCCGATGGCCGCCATATGGAATCCGAGGCTAGGAAGCCTCGGGAGGACCAGAGAAGGGCGCGCCCGCCAGGGCTGCGGTACGTCGAGTCATTGCAACTACCCCCAATGGTCGTGGCAAAGCGTCAGAGACAGCAGACAGACTAGAGGTTGCGGTTCCGGCGCGCCAGCTTTTTTCCGCATTTGCGGTACTCGTTTTTGCTTCGGGCACTACTTGTTTTTCTTGTCCGGGTACTTGCTTTCCGCAGGAGTACTTGGGCCCTCATCCATCGCGCCTTGGAGTTTGGGTACAGCCCGTACCCCTAAACGTGCCTCAAAGGGGCCTCGACTTTACACAAACTCGGCTCAGATCAGCCTGCCTGCGGGACCCTGAGCGTTCCGGCCTCGTGGCTCGCGGCCAATTCGGAAAGCGTCTTTACCAGCAGCCGGCGCTCCACCACCTTGATGCGCTCGTGCAGGGTTTCCTCGCTGTCGTTGTCCTCCACGGTCACGGCTTCCTGCGCAATGATGGGGCCGGTGTCTACGCCTGCATCGGCCCAGTGCACCGTGCAGCCTGTGACTTTGACGCCGTACGCAATGGCGTCGCGGACTCCGTGGGCGCCCGGGAAGGACGGGAGCAAGGCGGGGTGGGTGTTGAGGTACCGGCCACCGAAGGTGTCGATGAACTGAGGACTGACGATCCGCATGAATCCTGAGGAGACCACCACGTCCGGAGCGTACGCGGCAACTTTCGCAGTGAGGGCTGCGTCCCATTCAGCCCGTGTCGGGAAGGAATTAAAGTTCACCACGAAGGTCTCCAGGCCAGCTTCATCCGAGCGCTCAATGCCGTAAGTTCCCTCGCGATCGGCCCCGACTGCCGCGATCTCCACATCCAACTCCCCCGACTTTACGGCGTCGATGACTGCCTGGAGGTTGGAACCGGTACCTGAAACGAGGACAACAATGCGCATTGCTCTAGCTTATGGGCGGCTCGCGTAGGCTGGGAAACATGAATCCCGATGGCAGCCCGCAGCCTATTCCGCACCATTCCAGGCCATCGGCTGAGTCGGCATTAGCAGCCACGCAGACCCTCTTCCGCACATTTGTGCTAACCGTCCTGGGTTCGTTCTTCGTCTACACGCTCAATGTCGAATACCTGTGGCTGAGCGCAATCCTCACCGTTGCCAGCATCGTTCTGGGTGTAGTGGTGCTGGTCCGCACAGTGCAGTACAAGCAATCCAGGCTGGTGCTTTTCGGGACTATTTCCGGGCTGGTGGTGTGCGCTGTTATGTGCTTGCTGCTGCTTGTCACGGCGGCGTTCTTCAACCAGTTCCGTGACTATCAATCCTGCGCCCGCCCTGCCCTCACCGAACAGGCCCGGTCCGAATGCCAGCAGCGGCTTATGGATACGCTGCCGTCGGGGCTCCGCTAGTCCCCAAGCCGCGAGGCCCTAAGCGGGCCACGGCTGAGGTGAAACCCGCTGCTTAGGCGCGGTCGCCGTCGTACTCTAGGGCGTCGAGGTCCGCTTCCCGCAGCTTCTGCCGGTGTTCCAGCCATGGCCCGGCCGCGTAGCCTACGACGACGCCGACGGCCACCTCGCCTGCCACCCACACGCCCGTCCACAGTGGGTCAGGCCCGATGTCGGTCAGGCGGCCAATACCTGCCGAACCCCGGGTCAGCCACGCGAGTCCAGCCGCCAAGGCACCGGACACCACGCCGATCAGTGATCCCAGCACCAGCGTGGAGACGGTGGCCGTGAACCAGCGGGCCTTGACCTTGATGGAGAGCCACTCGTCGAAGTGGTTTTCGCCTTCGCGCAGGAACCACCAACCGGCAAGGATTCCAGCGAGGACCGCCAGGCCCAAAGCCGCCGGCGCAAAATCGAGCGAACCCGCGGGAAGGGCGCCGAATACCGGGATGGCGGGCAGCGGCCCCACGGCTGTGTCCAACGGACCTGCGTGGGAGCCAACACCGAGGGAAATACCCGCGCCGGATGACCACGCCAGGGCGTAAATCACCAAGTTGGGCATGTAGCCCAGCTGGGCGATGGTCAACGCTGCGCCGCCCACCGCCCCCGCGGCGAGGCCTTCGTACACCTCTATGACCTGGGTCCAATGAATAAGGAGATCCGCCGTGAGCAGGAGGGCGGAGCCCGTTAGCGCGGCCATCAGCGCAACGAATCCAGCCTTTGCGGCCGAGCCGAAGTAGGAGCCGGCCCACCGCGAGTGCTGGCTGGTCCTTGCGATCCAATCCACGGCGTCGACGCCGATCAAGCGGCTCCAGGAGCCGGACTCACGTCGGGCGCCCACCACCATTCCCAGTCCAAACGGGATAAGCGGGATGAGCATCGCCGCCCACAGATTGATGCCGACGTCGGCAGTGCGGCAGATGAAACCAGTGGCGCCGGCGAAAGCCAGGTACACCCCCCAGGATCCCAACAGGGCCTGCCAAAGCTGGTCTGTATAGGACGCCCGGGCCAACCGCCGCCCTGCGCGCCAAGCCAGGCTGAAGGGGATCAGCGTCAATCCCAACGGGGTTAGGGACAGGAAGCCGGAACCAGTCTGGCTTGCTGCTGCCGGCGCAACTCCGGAAAGCTGAAGGGGAACCCCATGGATCAACAGCCACGCCTGGCCGCCGAGGCGGGCCAGCGCATCGATATTCCGGTTCTGGAAACCGTTTGTTGCCCACACCACGATGATGGGGAGAAGTACAACGACGGCGGAGATAATCGCGGCTTGTGCGGATTCGAGGGCCCCCTGGAGCCACAACGGCATCGGTAGTCCGCGGTTTCCAGTTTGATCAGCACGCAGTTTCATCGTGATCCATCGTGCCACGACGGCCGTCCCGGGGCCTTTGGGCACGCTGGTTCCGGCTCTGATGGCTGCTCTTTTCGTAAAAGGCAGACGTAAAATTGGATTGTTCACATGAGTGGATGGAGGGCAGTGATGACTACCGCGGCTCCACATGCACGTGGTGTTCACTTTGGTCGTAGAGACGTCCAGAACATCGGCATGGGGGTAGGTATTCTGATGTTGTTGGTGGGTGTCCTTGGATTCATTCCAGGCATCACCTTGCAGTACGGGGATTTGAAGTTCCTGGGACCTGATTCGCACGCAATGTTCCTTAGCCTGTTCCAGGTATCCATGCTGCTCAACATTGTGCAGCTGGTTATTGGCGCAGTGGGCTGGACGATGTCCCGCTCGGGCATCGGGGCGCGCAATTTCCTGTGGGGCTTCGGCGCCTTGTACATCGTGCTCGGCATTTACGGATTGAGTGTCGGAGTGGGGTCGGCGGCCAATTTCCTGTCGCTAAACGCCCTCGACAACTGGACATTCATGGTGCTGGGTGTGCTGATGATCGCTGCCGGCTGGATGTTCTCACGGCATCTGGCCGATGACAGGAAATAGACCCGGAAACAAAACCCGGGACCAGGAGCCGCCAATGAGTTGCGCAAAGTAGCACAATCTGAATAGTTCGTACAGCCGGTTGGTGCAGCTGCAGCTGCACCAACCCTCATTTTTTGCAAGCCAAGGGGGTGGCAACCACATGGGCAAAGCGTCTGAAGAATTCGAGCGCCGGATGGAAAGGGCCGCGGAACTCCGCGCAGCCGGCCATGTCCCAACAGACCCGGAGGAACGAAAGGCGGCTGATGCTGCCGAGGCATTAAGGCAAAGGCGCAGCAAAGTGAGTCCGGCGGCGCGAGCTGATTACCTTATCCGTGACGCGATGGCGCGTGGCGAGTTCGACAACCTCAAATACGCCGGCAAGCCGATTCCCGGGCTCGGGCAGGGCAACGATCCCGACTGGTGGATCAAGCAGCTCATCGAACGCGAACACTTGACGGGACTTGGCCCGCAGGCGATTCTCCTGCGCACCGAAGACGCAGAACTCGATGGCAAGCTGGACGATCTCTTCAGTGAGAAGCAGGTTCGGGACACAGTAGAAGACTTCAACCGCCGAGTGATCGAGGCGAGGCGGCAGCTCCTGGGCGGGCCCCCGGTCATCACCAAAACCAGGGATGCCGCCGTCGAGGTTCAACGCTGGAAGGAGCGCCGTGAAGCCAAAGCGGCGGCTGCCGCGGCCGAGAGCCCGGAGCCCGCACCGGAACACAAAAAGCGAACTTTGCTGAAGAAATTCAAGATACTCAAGAAAAATCATTGACTGGCTAAAAATCTTCACTATAGTTATGTGAGTCAGGTCACCAAGTGAAAGATCAGCCAATGACCACCGAGAACGCCATCCAGGCACCCGCGGACACCGGCGCACTGCTGGCCACCGTGGGCAACAAAGTCCGCGCCATGCGCAAGGAAAAGGGGATGACCCTCGCGGACCTCTCGGACATCACCGGCCTCAGCCAGGCGATCGTCAGCCAGATCGAACGCGGTCTGGCCAACCCTTCCTTCACAACCCTGGCCCAGCTGGCCCACGGACTGGACATCCCGGTGGGGAAATTCTTCATCGGCCAGGAAGGTGCCAAGTCCCCCGTGGTTCGCAGGTCCGAACGGCGCAACCTCAAGGGCGTCACCCGGGAGTCCGTCGGCGCGGCAGTTCACGAACTGCTGACCCCCGGACTCAACGGCGCCATAGAAGCCCAGTGGATACTGACGCCGCCCGGGCATGACACCAGCGCCACCCCCTTCCGCCATAGCGGCGAGGAATTCTGTTTCATCGTCTCGGGGCGTAAAGACGTCTACCTCGACGGCGTCTGCCACAGCCTCGAAGAAGGCGACTCCATCACCTACTCCTCAGAGATCCCCCACTGGTACAAAAACAGCTACGAAGAGCCATGCGTAGCAATCTGGGTCAACGTCCCCCACGCCTGGTAACACTGCCGCTGGTGACACCAGCACAGGTGGCCGTACCAAAGGTAGCCCTACCCCAGGTAGCCCTACCTCGCATGGCGGCGTGACCCGGTCACACTCCAATGTTCCGCATCCCCCATGGGGACGCGTTATACCCTCTTGCGCCCTGAGCGCTCTAGGTAAGGACACCACCATGATCGACAATGCCGTCGAAACCGTATCTTCTCCGTCCCGACAACTCTCCCCCACGGTCCGCAAGGGTCTGCTGGGCCTAGGCCTTGGCAACGCCCTTGAGTGGTACGACTGGATGGTCTTCGGCCTCCTGTCGGCCTTCATCGGCCCCAATTTCTTCCCGAACAGTGATCCCCTCTCGGCAACACTGAACACTTTGGCGGTTTTCGCCGTCGGGTTCGCTTTCCGTCCGCTGGGCGGCATCATGCTCGGCACTGTGGCGGACAAGATCGGCCGCCGCCGCGTCATGCTGTTGTCCATCATGATGATGGCGGTCACCACGCTCATCATCGCCATCACTCCGGGCTATTCGCAGATCGGTCCCTGGGCCGGCGTCATCCTGGTGGCGTGCCGGATCATCCAAGGAATTTCCACGGGCATCGAGGCTCCCCTTTCCACCTCCCACGCCGTAGAGTTGGCCCCCGCCGGCCGCGAAGGCATGGTAGCCGGGCTGATGTCCTTCTACGTGAACCTCGGCATCCTGCTTGCTTCCCTGGTCAGTTTCCTCAGCAGCTTGGCCATCGGCGGCGCTGCCATGGGCGTGTGGGGATGGCGTGTGCCGTTCATCATCGGTGCGATCTTCGGTTTTGTGGTGGTGTACCTTCGCCGTGCACTGCCGGAAACCATGCGCCCTGAGGAACTCGCCGCCAACAGCACTGGCTCTGTGTGGAGCGGCGTGGGCAAGCATTGGATCAGCGTCCTGGCCATCGTCTTCGTGGTGGGGGCGGCCCAGGCTTACAACTACGCGTGGAATGTCGGCCTGCCGAGTGCCGCACGCACCAACTTCAAAGAGGACCCGACGGCGGTCTTCGCCTTGACGACGGCCCTCGGCGTCGTGATGGTTGTAGGCAGCTGGGTCGTGGGCAAGCTGACGGACGGCAAATCCATGTCCCGTTGGTTCCTGATCACCCGCATCCTGGCAATCCCGTCAGTGTTCCTCATGCTGATGTACGTCCAGCCAGGCATCGGAGGATTCGCAGCCGTGCTCTTGGGCGGATCCGTGGTCCTGGTGATCAACATGACCCTTTACAACGTGATCAGCACGTCCCTCATGCCCAAGTCTTTCCGAGGCGCCGGTGTTGCGCTCGGTTACGGCATTGGCGTCGCCATCTTCGGCGGCACCGCCTCCTACCTGCTGGTCTGGTTCCAGTCCATGCACGCTGACTGGATCTTCCCGGTCTACGTGGCAGTGCTGTCCATCCTCAGCGTTGTCTTCTACCTGCTCGCCCGCCGCGTCAACGGCATCTTCGTCGGAAAGTAAGGACGTCCCCATGAACACACAGGATCTGCGCGTTACCAGCGCCGACCTCAAGGCCCCCGTCGTCAATCGCTCCCAAGTGCTGGTGGTGGGTGGTGGCCCCGCAGGCGTGGCAGCCGCCGTCACCGCAGCCCGTTCGGGCGCCTCCGTCACGCTGCTGGAACGCTATAACTCCTTGGGCGGCTTGGCCTCCGGCGGCATGGTCCTGGTGCTGGATGACATGATCAACGGCCAGGAAATCACGGTCACCGGCATCGTGTCCGAGTACGTCGAGCGGCTGCAAAAGCTGGGCCTTGCAGTCGTCCCGCCCGCCGAGGACCGCAAGACGTCAACCGAGCTGTGGAACAAGTGGGGCCGCTTTGGCACCTTCGATTTCCACTCGCACACCAACCCGAAGCCCATCTGCTACGCCGCAGCATTCGACCCCGACGGTTGGAAGCGGGTTTCCAACGACCTCGTCCGTGAAGCCGGCGTCACCCTCCGCCTGCACTCCTGGTTCTCCCGCCCGATCGTGGACAACGGCGTCATGAAGGGTGTGATCTGCGAAACCAAGTCCGGTCCGCAGGCCTACCTGGCGGACATCGTCATCGACACCACCGGGGACATCGACGTCGCCTCCCGTGCCGGTGCCAGCTACATCCAGGACAGCTACATCACCACGCTGGTGTTCCGTTTGGGCGGTGTGGACACCGCCGAGGCGGAGCGCTTCGAGCAGGAAAACCCCAAGGAAGCCCGCGCCATCAACCGCAAGATCAAGCGGCTGCTCGGTGGGGCCTGGGAACTGTGGTGGCTCAAGACACCCATCGACGGCGTGGTGTGGTGCAACGCCCCGCACATGAGCGGTTTCAACGGTGTGGACCCAGCCGACCTGACGGCCGCCGAATTCGCCGCCCGAGACCGCATCACCGAGGCCGTGGCCCACGTCAAGGAACACCTGCCCGGGTTCGCCAACGCCTACATGTTGGACGTCGCCCCGCAGATGGGCGTTCGCCAGACCCGCCTCCTGGAAGGCGAGTACGTGATGACCAAGGAAGACGTCACCAGCCGTCGGCACTTCGCAGATTCCGTTGCCCGCGGCCGCGACTACTACTACCCGTACCGTTCGCTGCTGCCCAAGGAAGTGGACCAGCTCCTCGTGGCTGGCCGACACTATTCCGCCACCCCGGAGGCCCAGAAGATGTCCCGAGAGATCCCGCCGTGCATGGCGATGGGTCAGGCCGTGGGTGTGGCTGCGGGCCTAGCCATCCAGGAGAACGTCCTGGTGCGTGATGTTCCCGCCGCGGACATCCAGGCTGGCATGCGCCGACACAACGCCGACCCGGGCGATATCCCCTCGGCGAACGCCACGATCGACGCCGGCGAGCTGGTGACGGCATGAGCACCGTCGTTGAGACCCGGGCAACGGCAGAAGTAACGCAACCGGAAGGTACGACGGCGGTACGCGCCGCCGGGAGTACCGTCACCGAGGCTGTGGCGCCCAAGGCTCCTGCCGTCGTCGGGCATTCACTCACCGCACCCGACCCTGCGGACTCTCACGCCGCGGCGGCCACTGCCACGCCCCTTCCGCTGGCAGGGATCAAAGTGGTGGACTTCACCCAGGTGTTTATGGGTCCGTCCTGCACGCAGCTGCTGGGCGACTACGGCGCCGACGTCATCAAAGTGGAGCGGCCGGGCGCCGGGGACATTTCCCGCAACTCGTTCCCGGATCCGGATGGCCAGGACAATCCGATCTTCCTTTCCATCAACCGCAACAAGCGCGGCATCAGCGTAGACACGCGGACCGAGGATGGCAAGGCTGTGCTTCGAAGGCTCCTGCGTGACGCGGACGTCGTGGTCAGCAACTTCCGCTCGGGAGTAATGGAGCGGATGGGCTTCGGCTACGAGGAGCTCAAGAAGGACAACCCAGGCATCATCTGGGCTTCCGGCACGGGCTTCGGGCCTGAAGGTCCTTACTCGCACAAGGGCGGGCAGGATGCGATCGCACAGGCATACTCCGGTGTGATGTGGCGTCGCGACTCGGACGAGCATCCGCCCTCGATTTACCCCACAACGCTGTGCGACTACACCACGGGCATGCACCTTATGCAGGGCATCCTGTTGGCCCTCCGCACCCGTGACTTGTCCGGCGTCGGGCAAAAGGTGGAGGTGACCATGTACGACTCCATGCTGCACATGCAGATGCAGGAAGCGTGCATGCAGCTCAACCGCGGCTACGAGGTCAACTGGGGGGCAATGCCCCTGAGTGGCGTGTTCGAAACCACTGACGGTGCAGTGTGCATGGTAGGCGGTTTCACGGCTGATCCGTTGCTGCACATTAGCCGCGCCCTCGGCTTGGACGAGGACCTCACCGAGCGGCCGGAGTTCGCCACGCTGGAGAAGCAGTTCGAGAATAAGCCGGCCCTGCAGGCAATCTTCCGCGAGCGCATCGCAACCAACACCACGGAGTACTGGACCCAGCGGCTTGAGGACGAGGGCCTCCTCAACGCCCCCGTGCACACCCTGGAACAGACGTTGGCCGACGAGCAGACGCACGTCAACAACATGGTGGTGGAGGCCGAGCATCCTACTGCCGGCACGGTGAAAATGCTGAACGCACCCATCCGGCTGTCTGCGACGCCGGCGTCCATCCGCCGCACTGCGCCCCGGCTGGGAGAGCACAACGTTGAGGTGCTGCAGGAGAACGGCTTCGACGACGACGTCATCGCCCGGCTGCTGGATCTGGGGGTCCTGCGGTGAGCGGCGTCGTCGACCAGATAAAGGCCGTCACTGACGAGGTCAGTTTCACCATCGACGACCGTGGCGTCGCAACAGTTGTGATCAACCGGCCCAAGGTGCTCAACGCCGTCGACGGTTCTACGCACTCCCGCCTCAACCAGATCTGGGAGCAGCTGGAACAAGACCGCCGGGTCCGTGCCGTTGTGGTCACGGGGGCCGGTTCCAAGGCGTTCTGCGTGGGAGCGGACATGTCCGCGAACGCCGTGGAGAAAACCGGGCTGGAGTACTGGGCCGAATTGGACCCCAACGGTTTCGGTGGGCTGAGCCTCCGTACCACCCTGGACGTGCCGGTGATCGCCAAGGTCAACGGCTATGCGCTGGGCGGAGGAATGGAGATCGCGCTCGGGGCGGATATCGTGGTGGCTGCCGAGCACGCCAAGTTCGGGCTGACCGAACCTCGTGTTGGGCGTTTGGCGCTCGACGGCGGCATTCACCAGTTGGTGCGCCGCATCCCCTACACGCAGGCGATGTCACTCCTACTCACTGGTCGCAAAGCCGATGCCGCCGAGATGCAGGCAATGGGCCTGGTCAACGAGGTGGTTCCCGCGGAGGAGCTGGGTGCTGCGGTGGATCGCTGGCTCGACCAGATCCTGGCGTGTGCCCCTACGTCGGTGAGGGCCGTCAAGCAGATGGTCACCCGGACGTCGCACCTAAGCGCCACAGAGGCCCGGGGGCTGCGGCTCCCGGCGTTGATGGACGCCCTGGACAGCAAGGATTCGGCCGAAGGTGTGCTCGCATTCCAGGAGAAGCGTTCTCCCATTTGGCCCGGAGAATGACCCTCCCCCACAAGACCCTGAAAGGAACACCCATGCGGGAAACCCTTGAACCCGGTGTGTGGGGCGTCGTAGCTACGCCCTTCGCCGGGAGCACGCAGGACGTCGATACTGACAGCCTGGCCGCCCTCGTTGAGCATTACGAGGCCATTGGCGCCGTCGGTCTGACGGTACTGGGAGTCTTCGGTGAAGCTGCTTCCTTGGCGCCCGAAGAGCGGGCTTTGGTTCTGGAGACCGTGGTGGAGTCCACGTCCCTGCCTCTTGTTGTGGGCATCACCGCACTGGCGACGCGGCCGGCGCTGGAGGAGATCCGGGCCGCTCGGGCGGTTGCCGGGGATCGGATCGCGGCCTTTATGGTGCAGGTCAATTCGCCCAACCCGGACATCGTCACGGGACACCTGCACGCCATTCACAGCGCGACGGCAAACGAAAGCGAGCATTCGGACGGCGGGGTGAAGATGGTCCTGCAGGACTACCCCGTTGCCAGTGGTGTCTCCATCAGTACAGCTGCGCTGGCCAACGTTGTGCAGCGGAGCGACTTTGTGGTCGCCGTAAAAGCCGAGGCCCCGCCGACGTCACTGGCGATCACGGAGCTGAGTGCCGCCGTCGACATTTCAGTATTTGGTGGCTTGGGCGGGCAGTGCCTGCTGGACGAACTCGCCGCTGGCGCCGCGGGCGCCATGACGGGTTTCTCGTTCCCCGAGGCACTCGTGGCCTGCGTTTGTGCCTGGCGGGAAAGCGGTTATGACGCCGCCCGCAACGCTTTGCAGCCGTTCCTTCCGCTGATCAACTTCGAGCAGCAGGCACGCATCGCTTTGGCCGTCCGCAAGGAACTGCTCCGGGAGCGCGGCTTCCTGGCCGACTCGGCAGTCCGGGCACCGGCCGCATCCTTCCCGTCCGTGCTGCGGGATAGCCTGCGGACGCACTTGGCCGAGGCTGAGACTGCACTCGAATCACTGGCTGTTAGGAGTCATTGATGGATCTGGGTATCTCTGGCAAGACAGCCCTCATTGCCGCTTCCACGGGCGGATTGGGACTCGCCGCCGCCCGTGCACTCGCGGCGGAAGGGGTTTCCGTGGCCATTACCGGCCGACGGCGGGATCGCGCCGAAGCGATCGCTGCTGAGCTTCGCGCGGCGGGCGGTTCGGCGGTCGCCATTGCAGCGGACCTAAACACGCCGGAAGGCATCTCGACCGCTGTCGACCGAACTGAAAACGAAATTGGCCCGGTGGACATCGCAGTCCTCAACGGACCCGGCCCCAAGCCCGGAGCAGCTGCCGGACTTGGCGCCGACGACATTGCGGCAGCGTTCGAACTGCTGGTGAAGCCGCACCATGCCCTCGTTTCACGGGTACTGCCCGGCATGCGGGAACGCCGCTGGGGTCGGGTGTTGGCTATTGGCTCGTCGGGCGTGACGGCTCCGCTGCCCAACCTTGCGGTGTCCAACACAGGCAGGGCGGCGCTGGCCGGCTACCTGAAGACGCTCGCTGCCGAGGTCGCCCTCGACTCGGTCACTGTGAATCTCCTACTGCCGGGCCGGATCGCCACCGATCGTGTGGCGGAACTGGACGCTGCCGCGGCCAAACGCCGCGGCGTCACCATCGAGGACATCCAGCTTGAGTCCCGCAAGACCATTCCCGCCCGCCGTTACGGCAGTCCGGAGGAATTCGGCGCTGCCGCTGCCTTCCTCTGCAGCGCCCCGGCGTCGTACATCACCGGCGTCGCCCTCAGGTGCGACGGCGGCCTCATCCGCAGCCTTTAGGCTCACCTTCCCGTTAGGATCACCATGACTTCAACTGCTTTGGACACCACTGCGGAAGCCATCGGCGAAACGCCGACCGCCCAACACCTCATCAACGGTCAATGGCTTGGCGACGCCGACACGCCTCGATGGAATCCGGCCCGCCCCGGCGAACTTGCCGCCTATTCCCCCGCTGGGAGCGCCGTTGAGGTGGATGCCGCTGTGACCGCTGCCGTCGAGGCCCAGCCAGCTTGGGCCTCCCTGCCGGCCCCGGCGCGTGGAGCCATTCTCATCAAGGCAGGAACGCTGCTGGAGGAACGCGCGGAGGCAGTGGCTGAGGATCTGGTGCGCGAGGAGGGCAAAACACTTGCCGAGGCTCGTGGCGAGGTCAGGCGCGCCATCGATGTGTTGCGCTTCTTCGGATCGCTGGGTTGGGCTTCTTCGGGCGAAGTATTGCCGAGCGGCCTCGCGGATACTGTGGTTACTACGCGCCGCGAACCCCTAGGGGTGTTTGGGCTCATCACGCCGTGGAACTTTCCCATCGCGATTCCTGCCTGGAAGGCCGCGCCAGCGCTGATCTCCGGGAACGCCGTGGTGCTGAAGCCTGCCGAACTGACGCCGTTGTCCGCCACGCACCTGGCCCGGGCGCTGCACGACGCCGGGCTGCCCGCTGGTGTGTTCAACGTGGTGCATGGGAAGGGCCGGGTAGTGGGCGAGGCGCTCGCGCGTGACGCCCGTGTTGCGGGGCTTTCCTTTACAGGTTCCACGTTTGTTGGGCGCCAACTGCAGGAAATCCTCAATGCCCGCCACGCCCGTGTGCAGCTGGAGATGGGCGGTAAGAACGGCGTGCTGGTCCTTGATGACGCCGACCCCCGGAAGGCTGCACAGGTTGTTGCCGCCGGCGCGTTTGGGCTGACAGGCCAGGCATGCACCGCGACGTCCCGCGTTTATGTGACCCCCGGAATTCGCTCCGCTTTCCTGGAGGCGCTCGTGGCCGAGGCCGCTTTGTACGTTCCGGGTGATGGGCTTGAAGGCGGCCGCATCGGCGCCGTGGTGAGCTCCGCCCAGTTCCAGCAGGACGCGGCCGCGGTGCGATCCGCCGTCGAGCGCGGCGCCTCGCTGCTTCACGGAAAGCACGACGCCGACCCGTCCGGCGGGCTGTTCTTCGCGCCGGCCGTGCTAGCTGATTTACCGTTTGACGATCCGGCCGTTGTGGAGGAGATTTTCGGGCCGGTTGTTGCCGTCCTGGAGGTTCCCGACTACGAGGCGGGCCTGGCCGCGATCAACGACTCACGCTACGGGCTCACTGCGGGGATTTGCACCGACAGCCTTGCTTCCGCCACGGACTTCGCAGCGCGGGTCCAGGCAGGCATCGTCAAGGTGAACCGTCCAACAGCAGGGCTGGACTTGAACGTGCCGTTTGGCGGAGTCAAGGATTCGTCCACGAATACATTCCGCGAGCAGGGCCGTACCGCCGTGGACTTCTACACGTGGGGCAAAACGGTGTATACGGGCATCTGAGCCGCGACGCGCATTCGTCCCTGAGCCCGCGACGCGCGTTTGTCCCTGAGCCGCTATTTCGCTGTTGAGCGACCACAAAACAGCGGCTCAGGGACCTCGATGTCCGCAGCCTGGATTGATCCACCGGGGTCTAGAGTCTTAGTCTTCCGGGACGAACATGTGGTTGGGCCGGATGGAATGCGCCTCCAGCTCCGGATCGCTCAATACTTCAGCAATCAGGGCTACTGAACCGCCGAGGAAGACCGAGCGAGCATAGATGTCATTTGCAACACACCAAGCTCCATCAAGAGGTAGCCAGTTGACAGGCAGCCTTCCGGAAGGGTGGTCTTCGACAGATTCCAGAGCCAGTTCAAGCGGCCCTCGGAACACATGTAGTTCCCTGCCTAGGCCGTTCACGATTGTGGGAGAGGTTCGAATTTCACTTCTGAGGTCGCTATATCCTTCCCAAACCATAAACAGGCACTCAACTGACGGCTTCGCTCCGCTGGATAGCCTGGAAACCAGCCGCTCAGCAACTGCGGTATCAACGGAACCGGTCTCGGGTTCGTAGAACTGATTCGGGTTTGGGTCGCACGCCACAACAACATCGCCCCACTGGGTGGCGCTATTAACTGCCAGCTGATCGCTAGCAATCTGCGACCACCGCAAACGACCACCATCTGGGGTCCTCACCGGATTCAGGATTCGGGCGTAGGCCGCGTACACGGGAGGTACAAGACTGGCCAGCGATCCCCTGGGATTCCCGAGAGTTTGCCGGATGAACCAATCGATGCGCAACGCCGTTTCCTTTTCCAGGCAATCCGTCAAGGACCCAAGTCTCCTGTCATTTTCGTTTTCACCGAATTCTAGCCAGTAGACGAGCTGCGCTCAGACCTCCGAGCCATGCTCCGACTCCTAGTTGGGAGCCGCTTTCCATCGATCGGACAATCCCCAAACAAACCTCTGGACTCCTGAGCCAGAGGGAATAAGACTGTCTACACGAGCTGGCAGTGAGCCACAGCAACATGGGGGTGGAGCTTGGCAGCTCCGCAACGACGCGTTCCGTGCGGGCCGTCCTATTCGTGTCCGCCGCGTCGGTGCCGTTTCACTCGCCGCCGTCGTGAAAGGAACCCGTGATGCTCGACATCGCAGCCTATCTACCCATCATTGCCGCAATAGTCGGCGTCGCGGTCGTAGTGGGAGTCATTTGGACGCTCACCAAAGCGATGTGGAAAGTTGCCGAGCCGAATGAGGCACTCATCATTTCGGGCCTCACGCGTGCAACGCTTGAAAACACAGATGGCATGGACTTCAAGATTGTCACCGGCAAAGGCGCGCTGGTTGTCCCAGGCTTGCAAACTGTCCGGCCTCTCGCCCTGACGCTCAACGAAACCGAACTCAAGGTTAACTGCGTGACGTCGCAGGGTATCCAAGTGGTCGTGGAAGGCGTGGTCATTTATAAGATTGGCGACTCGCCAGCGTTTATCGCCAATGCCGCGCGGCGCTTCCTCGGCCAACAGCCAAAAATGCAAAGCCAAGTCTACAACGTCTTCGAAGGCCACCTGCGCTCCATTATCGGCAGCATGACCGTTGAAGAGATTATCCGTGAGCGAGACAAATTGGCATCACAGGTCCGCGGCGCAAGCGGCGTCGAAATGGAAAAGCTCGGCCTGGTGGTGGATTCGCTACAGATCAAGGACCTACAAGACCCCACCGGGTACATCCAAAACCTAGCCAAGCCCCACATCGCCCAAGTCAAGATGGAGGCCCGAATCGCCGAGGCTACGCGCAACCGCGAAGCTTCCGAGAAGGAAGCAGAAGCCGCGGCCCTCATCGCCGACGCGCAAAGCAGCTCGATGATCAAACAGTCTGCTGCCCAGGCCAAGGCCGAGCAGGCCCGGGCCAATGCTGCCCAGGCTGGCCCGCTCGCCGACGCGACCGCACGACAGCAGGTGGTGGTACAGGAAACTGAAGTCGCCAAGCTGGAGGCGGCGCGTGAGGAACAGAAGCTCCAGACAACCATCCGTAAGCCGGCCGACGCCAAAGCCTATGCGCAGAGGACCGAAGCCGAGGCGCAGAAGTCTGCCGACATCAGCGCAGCTGAAGCACGGGCCCGCCGCACTGAACTGGAAGCCCAGGCAAACGCGCGGCGGGTGGAGGTCGAGGCCCAGGCGAGTGCCTCCGCCGCGGCCGCGATGGCTGGGGCCACGCGGGTGACCGGTGAGGCCGAAGCTGCGGCGACGAAGGCGCGCGGTGATGCGGCGGCGTCGGCCATTAAGGCCAAAGCACTCGCTGAGGCAGAGGGCATCAAGGCACGCGGTGAAGCACTCGAGACCAACCAGGACGCTGTCATCTCCCAGCAGCTAGCGGAAAATATGCCAGCAATTGTGCAGGCAGCCGCCGAGCCGTTCTCGCACGTTGGCAACCTGACGGTGCTGAATGGCGGCGAGGGGCTGAACAACATGGTTGGAGGCATTATGGCGCAGGTGGGCCAGTACCTGCCGGCATTGTCGAACGCACTGAAGAATGGAAAGACGCCCGTGCAGAGGCAGCAGCAGCCGCCTAGCACGCCGAAGCAGTAGCCGATGCATAGGAACGTTGATACGAGCCTCACTGGCAGGATCGGCCGCGTCACCGGCCGGATCGGTCCGGGGACTATTGGCGAAGTAATGCTGCCGTACCGGGGCGGGACTAGCGCATTCCACGCCTACCCCTACGACAAAGTGAGCGAATACGCCGTCGGGGAAAAGGTCATGGTGATCTATTTCGAACCCCCGCAAACGGTATTCGTGGAAGAATTGCCGGACGTGCTGAGGGAGGAATAGTCGTGGCGAAGTTCTTTGATGTCCATCCGGAAGACCCGCAGCCTCGTGCGATCCGCCAGATTGTGGATTTACTGCACGACGGCGGACTGGTTGCCTATCCGACTGACTCCGGTTACGCGCTGGGCGCCCAAATTGGGAACCGGCAGGCGCTCGACCGGATTAGGACAATCCGGCAACTGGACGACAAGCACCACTTCACATTGGTCTGTAAGGATTTCGCCCAACTGGGCCAATTCGTCCAGGTCGACAATGACATTTTCCGGGCCATCAAGGCTGTAACTCCCGGCAGTTACACGTTCATCCTCCCCGCCACAAAGGAAGTCCCCCGCCGGCTCCTTCATCCCAAGAAGAAAACCGTAGGCGTCCGCATTCCTGACCACCGCTTCGTCCAAGTACTGCTGTCTGAACTGGGTGAGCCGTTGCTGTCCAGCACATTGCTGTTGCCTGGTCAGGAGGAGCCACTGACGCAGGGTTGGGAAATCAAAGAGGAATTGGATCACGCCGTGGACGCGGTGATCGAGTCCGGTGACACTGCTGCGGAGCCGACGACGGTCATCGACTTTTCGAGCGGCGAGGCCGAAGTGGTGCGGCGCGGCAAGGGAGATCCGTCGCGGTTTGAATAGCCTTCCTCGCGTACGTGTTGCAGGGGTTTCATGGGTGGGCAGTCTCATTCACAAGCCGCTGGACATGTGTTACGAGGTCGTCAAAGCATGTATTGACATCGCCCAGATCCGAGGCCAACGTAAGTGGCGAAACATTAGTCATTGGTCTTGATAAACGTATCCTCAACCGCTAACAGACCAGACGGTACGGTGCTGGGGGCGCCCGCGATCAGCAGAATCGCAGGTTGCCATGCCTTGGCAAAGTCCCCGCCAACAGCAATTGGATCACCGACGTGATTCCGTCCAAGACGCCAGGCGCAGAGTTGCCGTGAGCCTCGCACTGGCTCTCACCGCTGGATGGCTCATCAATTACGGTGGCGTGGCGGCCCAGGCGAGCCGCATTGGCCACACTTCCGGGTCCACAAAGTCAGTTCTCCAGTTCAATGAACAAGTCGCCCCGCTCCCGGTGGGATCCCCTGAACTCTGGAAGTTCCTACGGATCACCGCGCCGCTTGGTGGCAGATAGGAAAAAGCCCATTGATGCCCGAAAAGTTTTTGGCAGACTGGCTACATGACCGCTGTTCTGCTGGCTTGGGATCCGGCGCGCTGGAGTGAGTGGAACCCCAGTTACCCCGAGGCCGTGGTGGAACTCGCCCGCACAGGCGTCTTCCGCCGTCGTTGGGTCGTCTCCGAAGGCGACGGCACATCGCTAGGGCAGGACGCTTGGCTCATTCTTAGAGGCAGTGCCAGCGGCCTGATAGGGCATGGAGTCGTCACCTCAGTGCCGTACGAGGCCCGCGAAACCAATGACAGGGGAACCAACGAACCAAAGCTCTTTGTGGACGTAGACTTCGACGCCCTTCTTAACGTCGGCGACCAAATCCCGTTGAGGGAGCTAGTTGAACGGGCATCAAACACGAACTGGTCCGAATCCACTTCTGTTCAGAGAGTTGCAAGCACCGACGAAGCGTCAGTCCGCGCCGTCTGGGCTGAGTACGCGCCCGTGGACGAGAACGATCCCATCCTCCCCTCCCCCGGATCGTTCCCAGCAGACGCGCTCACGAGAGTGACCATGAACCGCTATGAACGCGACAGCCACGCTCGAAGGCTCTGCCTGGCGCATTACGGCACATCGTGTGCAGCCTGTGGATTCTCTTTCGAAGAAACCTACGGACAAGCCGGCGAAGGATTCATTCACATCCATCACGTGGTCCCCATGAACCAATTAGGGCCGAGATATGAACTCGATCCAATTAGGGACCTGATTCCACTCTGCCCAAATTGCCACTACATGGCCCACCGTCGGCAAGTTCCCTACACTCTTTCGGAGCTTCGCCACATGATGCGGCACGCCGGCCACATCGGCGGCACGGTTGTCTCCGATGCCCAACTGGCCATGGAGGAAGACGCCCGGCGGATCCTCGAAGGATAGAAGCCGAACCACAAGGCGGATCATCGCCGGAAAGCCGCCCACCGCCGTCGGGCGCTCACGGGAAGTTACTCGCCTCGGCAAGTTATCCCGCGAGTTAACCCAACCTTCCCCAACACGAAACCCACATTCCGCCGGCCTGTTAGCAGAGACGAACACCGTTGAAGTGTGAGGATCGCAATCGTCGCCGAATCATTTCTGCCGCTCATGAACGGAGTCACGCACTCCATCCTTCGGGTTCTGGAGCATCTGCAGGAAAGGGGCGACGAGGTGATGGTGATTGCGCCGTCGACGTCGGACACTGAGGTCCCTGACGTCGTGAACGGGGCATTTGTTCACCGACTCCCCGCAGTGCCTTTGGCGGGCTACACGAATGTGCGGGTGGCAATGGGCGGTGTGAACCGGGTCAAGAGAATCCTTGCCGAGTACGCACCGGATGTTGTGCACCTTGCGTCGCCATTTGTCCTGGGTTGGCGGGCTGTTCAGGCGGCGCACCAGCTCGGCATTCCCACGGTGGCCATCTACCAGACCGAGGTCCCCAGTTACGCCGCGCGGTACGGTGTGCCGTTCCTGGAGAACTGGGCCTGGAACCGGGTGGACAACATCCACGTCCTGGCCTCCCGCACATTGGCTCCGTCCACGTTCGCGCTGAATCAGTTGCGCGGCCGCGGAATCCTCCGCGTGGACATGTGGCGGCGCGGTGTGGATACCGCACGCTTCAACCCCTCTAAGCGTTCTGAGGCATGGCGCAAGGAAATCGCTCCGAAGAACCAGCGCATCATCGGCTATGTCGGCCGGCTCGCCATCGAAAAACAGGTTGAGGACCTGACTGCGATCGCGGACATACCAGGCACCAAGCTCGTGATCGTCGGCGACGGTCCGCAGCGGGCGGCCCTTCAAGCCGCCCTTCCGCGAGCTACCTTCACAGGTTTCCTTGGAGGCGAAGACCTGGCCCGCGCCGTCGCGTCCTTCGACCTGTTTGTCCATCCCGGCGAATTCGAGACCTTCTGCCAGACCATCCAGGAGGCCATGGCCTCCGGCGTTCCGGTGGTCGCTACCGGCCGCGGCGGCCCCCTGGACCTCGTAGAGAATTCGCGGACGGGTTGGCTCTATAAACCCGGGGATTTAGCCGAGCTCCGCGCTTACGTCCAGGACCTGACGGGCGACGACGCCAAGCGCCGCGCGTTCGGGTCGGCAGCTCTGGCGTCAGTTCAGGGCCGTACCTGGCCCGCCCTGTGCGCGGACCTCGTACGGCACTACACGGAAGTTATTCACGAACACTCGATGGTGAGGAACTCAGCATGAACATCTCAGTCATTGGTTGCGGCTACTTGGGCGCAGTCCACGCCGCCACGCTTGCTTCGATGGGCCACAACGTGGTGGGCATCGACGTCGACACCGCCAAAACCTCCCGGCTCAACCAGGGCACGCCGCCCTTCCACGAGCCCGGCCTGGACGAGTTGCTCCGTGACGGCCTGGAAACCGGACGGCTGCATTTCACCACTGACTTCGCCGAAGCGGCAGACGCGGAAGTTCACTTCCTCTGCGTCGGAACGCCCCAGTCCAAGACCGGCGACTCCGCGGACCTGTCTCACCTCATCTCCGCGACGCGCAGCCTCCTGCCCCATCTCGCGGAAGGGGCCACCGTCGTCGGCAAGTCCACGGTCCCGGTGGGGACCGTGGAAATGCTCCGCGGCGTTCTCACGCGCAGGCCCGACGTCCTGGTCGGCTGGAACCCGGAATTCCTCCGGCAGGGCACCGCTGTGAAGGACTCTCTGGTTCCGGATCGTCTGGTTTACGGCGTGCCGGGCGGAAAGGACTCCGCCGCCGGGTCCGCTGTGACGGAAGTGCTCGACGGCGTCTACCAGCCGCTGATCTCCGCGGGCATCCCCCGGCTGGTGGTCAATTTCGCGACGGCGGAACTCATCAAGTCGGCGTCGAACGCCTTCCTCGCCACGAAAGTCAGCTTCATCAACGCGATGGCCGAACTGTGCGACGCCGCCGGCGCGGACGTGTCGGAGCTGAGCGAGGCGATGGGCCTCGACCCACGTATCGGTAACCGGTACCTGCACGCAGGCCTGGGTTTCGGCGGTGGCTGCCTGCCGAAGGACATCCGGTCCTTCCGTGCACAAGCCCGGACACTGGATGTGTCCTCGGTGGACGAATGGATGGGTTTGGTGGATTCCATCAACATCGACCAGCGCACCCGGACCGTCCAGGTAGCCCGCGAGTTGTGCCGCGGCTTCCTGTCGGGCCGCACCGTCACCATCCTGGGTGCCGCCTTCAAACCGGACACGGATGACATCCGCGACTCCCCTGCCCTGGACGTTGCGCTTCGCCTGGCAGCGGCCGGTGCGCACGTGACCGTCACCGACCCTAAGGCCATCAACAACGCGTGGATGCGCTACCCCCAATTGCGTTTCGAGACGTCCACCACACGGGCGCTGGAGGGCGCCGAACTCGTCCTGCTGCTGACCGAGTGGAACGAATACCGGACCTTGTCCCCCGCCGTCGCCGGTGAAAAGGTACGACGCCGGGTGGTGCTGGACGCGCGGAACGTCCTGGACGCCGCGGCCTGGCGAGCAGAAGGCTGGACGGTTCGTGGCTTGGGCACCGGTGCTACGTCGCCCTCAGTGGAGAGCGCCTTGCCAGCGGTCAAGGGGTCAGCCTCTGCGACTTGTCGGCGCTGAGGCGTACCCTAACGACGCTGAGTTTGCCGGGCGTACACTGAGATCAGGCCGACGACGGGTCGCGCGGAATCATCACTTGATCCGCTGCATCAAGCCCGCCGCCGGCTTTTGATTTGCCCTTGCTGGTTTAGCGGTAGTCACCGTTGATGACCTTCACACCGCCGGTGGGTGCCCAGGACGGAATGAAGTTCGGGGCGGCTCCGTTGGTGATGTCCCAGTTACCGTCACCGCGGGCGAACGCCACCGGGATGGTCGCCCAGCCAGGCGTCTGCCGCACCAACGCGATATCGGTGAGGCCGTTGTCATTGAAGTCCCCGGTCACGATCCGCACCCCCGGCGTGGGCGCCCAACTGGGGATGAAGTTCGGTGCCGCACCATTGGTGATCTGCCACGTCCCGTCGCCCTGCGCGAACGCGATGGG
>NZ_JAIWYX010000026.1 GCF_020251205.1 Arthrobacter sp. M4 | reverse complement strand
ACAGCCCAGCCATTTCAACCAATCAAAAAATCGGTATCAACAAACATGGCACACTATTGAGTTCTCAAACAACAGGCACACCCGACACCACCCAGACAACCGTCCAGGATCGCTCCGGAGCAACTTTTCAAACTTACCAGACCCGCCAACCCCCCGCAAATCGGTCAAAACCAACCCGCGGCGATCAACACAAAAGATCAGGAACCCCAAAACCATCCGCACACCACAAAAGCGAACCACGAAGGCTTCCGTTTGAAAGGGGATTCGTCGCTATTTTTCCGCACCAGCGGCGGCGACTCAGAAAACAATACACGCCCCACCATCCCCGCACAAATCCACCACCAACCACCCCAAAAACCCCCAAAACACACGGAATCCCCGGCCAACCCAGCCCAACCAACAAGAAATACGCCACTATGAACCCCGTCACAGAGCACCAGATCCCAATGCAGGACCAAACGAGCTGCCGAAACAACGGCTGCATCAAGTCCAACTGTCCATCGGGAGGGGCAGCCGCCGTCAACACGAGGGTGGCAAGGACGGCAATGTCGCCTGAATACCCACCGAGGGGCGCCCACTCAAAACGTTCGGTTAAACGCCAAAGGGCCGACAACCATTGCGGTTGCCGGCCCTTTCGAAGGCTTCGGTATTACCAGGAAGACTTGGTGATGCCCGGAAGTTCGCCCTTGTGTGCCATGTCGCGGAAACGGACACGGGAGATGCCGAACTTCTGGAAGGTGCCGCGGGGACGGCCGTCGATCGCGTCGCGGTTACGCAGGCGGATCGGGGAGGCGTCGCGGGGCAGCTTCTGCAGGCCGAGGCGTGCGGCCTCGCGTGCTTCGTCGGTAGCGTTTTCGTCTACCAGGGTCTTCTTGAGCTCAGCACGCTTGGCGGCGTAGCGCTCAACGATGACCTTGCGCTGCTCATTGCGAGCAATCTTGGACTTCTTAGCCATGTTTAGCGCTCCTCGCGGAATTCGACGTGCTGGCGGATCTTGGGGTCGTACTTCTTCAGGACCAGGCGGTCCGGGTCGTTACGACGGTTCTTGCGGGTCACGTAGGTGTAGCCCGTACCAGCGGTGGACTTCAGCTTGATGATCGGACGTACGTCCTTGTCCTTTGCCATTAGAGCTTCACCCCACGAGCCAGAATGTCGGCGACGACTGCGTCGATGCCGCGCACGTCGATGGTCTTGATGCCGCGGGCCGAAACCGTCAGCGTGACGTTACGGCGCAGGGACGGAACCCAGTAGCGCTTCTTCTGGATGTTCGGGTCGAACCGACGCTTGGTGCGGCGGTGCGAGTGCGAAATGCTGTGTCCAAAGCCCGGCTCAGCTCCGGTCACCTGGCAGTGTGCTGCCATGACTCTCCTCCAAAGTGTGAATGAATACAGCGGTCAGATTGCTGACACACCGGCGATAAGCGACGTTCGCCGTCAGCCCCTCATTCAATGGATTGAAGTCGGCATTCCTCGAACAAAAACGGAAAACCGCATGGAGTCCGGGAGACTGGGCGAATACAGGATGCACGCAACTTGAGCCCCTAACTACCGGCCCCCGGGATAAAATTCCCAGCAACCGGAGCAATTGCACACGCTCCGCGCCACCTAGCGCCTAACTATTCTAGGGTCTGGGAGAAATTAAGACCAATTGACCCGGTTTGGCCCCAGGTTCTTGCCGAGCTTCCACCCCGTGGATCCGGCTCAAACTGCCAAGACCCTAGTCACAACCAGCCTCTAGCCCTTTCACAGCAGATCGAAAGGGACGGCTTCCACGCTGGATTCATGCACTCAGTACTGAAGCCCCCGTCACCAAAACTGGCGAACAAACCGGCCTCGACCACATCCTTCGAGGCGCAGGGCCGTCGCCGGATGTTCCGGGCCGATCTGCTGGCCGTCGGGCTATGGTCGTCGCTGGCCATCTCGGTGGCTTTATGGCTGGCCGACGGCGGTGCCTCCTCTATCGGAACGGTCGGCGACGCGGTCACGGCTGCTGGGATCGTGGCCGGGTTGGTGGGCATGGACCTGGTGCTCGTGATGCTGCTGCTCGCCGCGAGGATTCCGTTGATCGACGCCACAGTTGGCCATGACCGGGCCTTGGAGTTCCACCGCCGGCTGGGCAAGCCGTCGCTGTACCTGCTTTTGGCACACGGCGTTCTTGTGGCAATCGGCTACGGCATGGCGGAAGGCCTTGATCCAGTGAGTGAGTCGATCGCACTCTGGACACTGGTGCCGGACATGTGGCTGGCGTTCGTATCGTTGGCGCTGTTCATCGGAATTGTGCTGACGTCGCTGGTGATCGTTCGGCGGCGCTTCCCGTATGAGTTTTGGTACTGCGTCCATCTCTTGACGTACCTTGCCGTGGCAACATCCATTCCGCATCAGTTCAGCGTCGGTGGGCTCTTCGCTGAGGGAACATGGCAGCGCTGGTACTGGATGGCCCTCTGCGTAGCAACCGGCGCCGCGCTCATCTGGTACCGAGTGGTCACGCCACTCCGGGCGACGTTCCGTCATCAGCTCACCGTCCACGGCGTGGTGCCCGAAGCGCCGGGTGTGGTCAGCATCGTGATGGACGGGCTACACGTGGACAGGCTCACGGGACACGGAGGCAGGTTCTTCATCTGGAGGTTCCTGGCTCCCGGCCTATGGTGGCACGCGCACCCTTTCAGTATGTCCGCTGAACCACGGCCCACCAGCCCGCCAGGCGTGGGGCAGATCCGCATCACAGTCCGAAATTTGGGCAAGGGTTCGGCCGCACTGGCCTCGCTCAAACCAGGGACAAAAGTGGCCGTCGAAGGACCGTACGGACTTTTCAGCAGCGCAGCCAGGACTCGTCGACGCCTGGTGCTCATCGGGGCCGGAATCGGGATCACGCCGCTGCGGGCGCTCCTGGAAAGTACGCCGTTCAGCCCCGGCGACGCCACCGTGATCCTTCGCGGCGGCAGCCCAGACGAACTGTATCTGGGGCGCGAAATCATGGCGCTCTGCGAGGCCCGCGGAGCAACCCTCTACCACCTCACCGGTCCTAGAAGCAGGAGACAGCAGGCCACCGCCGCGAAATCCCCGACGGCGGGAGGTCACCCCGGCGCGAACGGCACCGTTGCGCGCGACGCCGCCGGCTGGTTGCCGGCAGAAGCCGCGGATGCTGGCTACCGCCTCGTCGACTATGCCCCAGACCTGGCCGATGCCGACATCTACATTTGCGGTCCCTCGGCGTGGACGCGGCACGTAATTGCAGACGCCAAGTCATCCGGGGCAAAGGACGAACAGATCCACAACGAAAGGTTTGACTGGTGAGATTCCGAGCAGGTGTATCCGCGGCTATCGCCTCAACCGGCATCCTGATCGCGGGTTGGCAGTACGGCCTCCACGTCTCAGACAGCAACGCCTCGATCACCACAACGGCAGCGGGAACCAACGGAAATGCAAGCTCAAACGGAGCGGCCGCCGGCGGTGCGGGCAACGGCGGTGCGGGCAACGGCGGTTCAGGCAACAGCGGTTCGGGCAACAGCGGTGCGGGCAACAGCGGTTCAGGCAGCAGCGGTTCAGGCAGCACGTCCGGTTCCGCTTCCGCAGGAGCCTCCGCGAAGGCTGGCGGCACCTACCAAGGCTCCGTCGTAACTACAAGGTTCGGCTCGGTGCAGGTTCAAGTGACCGTGAAAGCAGGAACGATCACGGATGTCACCGCGCTCAAGCTGACGGACGACGACCGCAAGTCCGTACAGATCAGCAACCGTGCCGCTCCCCTGCTGCGTTCAGAGGTCCTGGCCGCGCAATCTGCCGACGTGCAAACCATCAGTGGCGCCACAGTCACCAGCGAGGCGTACCTCACATCCCTTCAGGCGGCCCTCGATGCAGCAAACTTCTAGCTCCCTGCGTGCCCGCACCTTCACTTCCATGGGCACAGTGGTCAGCCTCACTATCCCCCTGAAAGGCGATGCGCACACAACGGTCGACGAACTCGAAGCGGCCACCGCCGTCGTCGAACGTGTTTTCACCGAACTTGACTCGATCTTCAGCCTGTACCGTCCGGCGTCGGAGGCTAGCGCCATGGCGAGGGGCGAGCTGACGCTGGAGGAGGCGTCGGAGGTGATGCGCGACTGTTACGCGGACGCGGCCCGCTGGCGCATCCTGACCGGTGGGGCGTTTACGCCCGAGCGGCCAGACGGCGTGGTAGACCTCTCCGGCATCGTGAAAGCGCAGGCCATCCGCGAGGCGGGGACATCGCTGCTGGCCTTGGGACTCCGGGACTGGTGCCTCAATGCGGGCGGCGATGTCCTGGTGAACGGTTCCCCGGTCCCAGGAAGTGGCAGACCTTGGCTGGCTGGGGTGCTTGACCCGGCGGATCGCCGGACGCTGCTGACGGCTTTCCCGCTGGGCGGATCGCCGCCGGTTATGAATGCCTTGGCGACGTCGGGGACGTCCGAACGTGGACAGCACATCTGGTCGGCGGGCCTGTCGCCATCAGGTCTGGCAATGCGGCAGTTCCGGCAAGTGTCGGTGGCGGCTCGGGGCATCATTGCCGCGGATGTGCTGGCCACTGCAATTATGGTCGGCGGACAGCGGACGCTGGATCTGGCCGTCGAGGAGTGGGACGTGGCCGTTTTAGTGGTCAAGAACGACGGCGGACTGCTCGCCACGCCGGGGTTCAGGCTGGCCGCGGGGTGACTTGGGAGCCTAAAGCCGGATCGGCTCCGGGTAGCGGGGGTTGAGCCCATCGCCGGAGGACGTGCCGCGGACGCGGCGCATCACCCACGGAGCGGCGAAATCCCGTACCCAGAGGGCGTTGGCGCGAAGGGCCTCGGTGCGAGTCAGAACCTGTAGCGGCTCGAGCGGGGGAACCTCGATCTCGGCGTCGTGCTTCAGGACGGACAGGACCCGCCTCGCCATGTTGATGTGCCCGGCAGTGGACATGTGCATCCTGTCCTGGGCCCACATTCGCCAGTCGTAGTACTCGGAAAAGCGCCAGTAATCCACCAACAATGCTCCGTGGTCTCCGGCAATTCCGCGGACGAGTTCGTTGTAGATGGCCGTGCGGCCGCGCATTCTGCTGAAAACCTTGGACCCACGGGCGTCGAATCCCGTGAACAGGACCACCGTGGCGCCAGTGGCGCTGAGCTTCTCCACCGCGGCCTGGTAGTCCACCATGAGCGCATCGATGTCCACTTTGGGGCGGAGAATATCGTTGGCTCCCGCATAGAGCGTCACCAAAGTGGGTTTAAGCGCGACGGCGGCATCCACCTGTTCGGCGACGATGGACCTGAGCTTGCGGCCCCGGATAGCGAGGTTGGCGTAGCCGAGCCCGTCATCGGCCCTGCACAACTGTTCCGCCACCCGGTCCGCCCATCCGCGAACGCCGTTAGGCCGTGTTGGATCGACGTCCCCGACGCCTTCAGTGAACGAGTCCCCCAGTGCGACATAGACGGCGGAAAAATCCATAGCGTCAGTGTGCCACTGGGTGCCCGGAGCAACAAAAATAGCAGGTGTATTCCGGCTAGTTAGCCGGCCTAGCCCGGCTAGCCTGGCCTTCCCGCAGGATCCAGTGGTCGCCGTCGAGCCTGGCAACGATCTTCTCGCCAATGCGTGCAAGGTTGTTGACGTCGTCGGGGGTCATCGCGTCCATCATGAGGTCCCGAACGCTTTCCACGTGTCCGGGGGCCAGGCTGACGATCGTCTGCCAGCCAACTTCAGTGAGATGGGCCACGGTCACGCGGGCGTCGCGGGGGTGCGCCTGACGCTCCACCCAGCCACGCTTCTGGAGCTTGGTGACCACGTGGGAGAGCCGGGACAACGAGGCTGACGTCCGTGCGGCCAACTCACTCATCGGGAGGAACCGCCCCTCCGCTTCGGACAGCATGGCAAGCACGTTGTAGTCGAAAAGGGAAAGCTTGCCGGCGTTCTGCAACTGCGTATCCAATGCCGCTGGCAGGAGCGTGGTGATGCTCAGGAGCGCGAGCCAGGCTCGGCGTTCCTCGGGGTTTAGCCAGCGCGGTTCGGTCATGGATCCATCTTAGAAGAAAAATTCGATGGTTGATGCTTCAACTATCTAGTTCTAGGGTTGGAATAAAGGGAACAGAGGTAAACATCATGGCTGACATCACGATCGTCGGCACCGGGAACATGGCATCTGGAATCGCCGCCCGTGCCGCGAGGGCAGGAAAATCAATTCAGGTCCTGAGCCGCAGTGCAGACAGGGGAGCCGCACTTGCCGCCAAGGTCAATGGAACGTCCGGAATCACCGGAACCGACGCGGTCGAAAGCGGTCTGGTAGTTCCAGCCACCTTCTTCCCCGTGTCCAAGGAAATCCTCGAAACCTACGGCGAGTCATTAAACGGCAAGACAATCGTGGACATCTCCAATCCGGTGGACACAGGCACCTTCGATTCCCTCACCGTTCCGGCGGGTTCCTCCGCGGCGGAAGAGCTTCAGCGAATTGTGCCGAATGCCTCCGTGGTCAAGGCCTTTAATACTGTCTTTGCCGCCACTCTTGGCGAAGGCTCCGTCGCTGGCCAGGTGATTGACGTCCTGGTGGCGGGCGATTCCACGGAGGCGACTGCCGCCGTCGCGGATTTGGTGAGCGACGCCGGTCTCCGGCCGATCGTCGTCGGACCCCTCCGCCGGGCCCGCGAGCTGGAAGCCTTTATGCTGCTGGTGATGAACCTGCAGATCAGCGACGCCCACCCGGACTACAACTGGGACTCCGCGGTCAAGCTGCTGCCGTAGCCGATAGTCTGGGGCCATGTTCATTGTCTCCCTGACCTACAAGGTCCCGGACGATATTGTCGACTTCCACCGGCCCTCGCACATGCGTTGGGTGAAAGAGTCCTTCGACGCCGGCCTGTTCGTTGCGTCCGGACGCCGCGTTCCGGCGGTGGGTGGCGTACTGCTGTCCACCGCGGACCGCTCCGCCCTGGATGCGGCACTCGCCAAGGACCCCTTCTACATCAACGGTGTGGCCGAATTCGAGATCATAGAATTCACGGTCACCAGCGCTGCGGAGGGCTTCGAGAACCTGCTGGACAAGTAGGAACCGGACATTCACTCCCCCGCGGCCCGGGCCGCGGCCTGGCGTTCGGCCACCTTGCGCAGACCACCTTTGCGCGGCACCCTCACGGGCTCCGGCCAGCGCGGACTCAGCGAGTCTCCCAGGGTGATGCCTTGCAGCTTGCGCTGAAAGAGCGGGAGCACCCACTCGCGGATCCATTGGCGCTGGCGTTGGGCCCATTCGCGCAGTCCCAGCTTGGCCGGAGGTTCCCAGTCCTTGGGGGTGTAGGAGTGTTGGACGCCCAGGTGGTCAAGAACCTGTGCGGCCATGTATTTGTGGCCTGCCTTGGACATGTGCAGCCTGTCTGTGTCCCACATCCGCTTGTCGTGATACGCGTCCAGGCACCAGTAGTCCAGAAGCACTGCACCGTACCATCCAGCCAGTTCCCGAACGCGTGAGTTGTACATTGCGTTGCGTCGGCGAAGCGGCTCCAGCACGGCGGACACCTTCACGTCATATCCAGTGAACAGGACCAGCGTGGCGCCCGTCGCTGCCAATTGCGACACGAGCCACTCATAATCGGCCATGAGTTGTTCCATGTCCGTGCCGAAGTCCAGAATGTCGTTCCCGCCGGCGTAAAGCGTGATCAGCGTCGGTTTCATGGCCAGCGCCGGTTCCAACTGATCCTGGATGATCTGCCGGAGCCTTTTGCTGCGGATGGCGAGGTTGGCGTATTCCCACCCCGGCTCAGCTTTGGCGAGCTTTTCCGCAACGCGGTCCGCCCATCCGCGCACGCCGTTGGGCAGGTGCTTGTTCCGGTCCCCGACTCCTTCGGTGAAAGAGTCACCCATGGCCACAAACACCCGTCGCCCATCCGGTCCAGGACCAAGCAAAGAGCTGCCCACGCGGCCACTGTACTCACGACGCTCAACGTTGGGGGAAAGACACGGTTAATAAGGGCTGACCTCGCCAAGCTCCCTTGTCAAGGCCTCGGAACCGTTCCAAAGCGTAAACGGAGCGTAAATTTCCGGCCCGTGAGCATATTGATGACGTCAAGCAATCTGCCGTACGCGTCCTTGTGGTGGTGAGATTGATACCAGGACATAAGGGACCGGCCCTCATGTCCAAAGCCCAACTGGAGCTGAAGGGCAATGATTATTTCTCCGCAACCACAGCCGGCGACGCCCGGTCCGCAGGATCCCGCAGCCGTCCGCGATTTTGTGGCGGTCGATGATTCCGGCGCATTTTCCTATCATCGCTCCGAGGCAGACCTCATTGCAGCATTCGAATACGTCAATGAAGCTACCTGCATTATCGATCGGGGAGGGATGCAATACCTTCTGGCCCTCGATCCGCGACGGCAGCCAGTCCTTGGCCCCGCTGTACACAAAGTCGACTTCGATTGGCTGGACAAAGCCTGGACTGCGGACCACAAGTCCGGGGCCGGGCAGCACAAACTCCGCCGCTTCCACCCGGAAACCCATGCTGGGCTCCTGGCCGATCTCTTCGAAACCCTGGAACTGGAGGAAGGCGGCACCCCAGGTGGCGGCTGGGAACTCAACGACGGCGGCAACGTAGAGCAACTGGCGAGCCTTGCCGACGTCGACCGCCGGCTGGGCCACGGCTCGAGCCTCAACTACGTCACTGTCCGCGACCCCTACGGACACCTGTACCGGCCGGCAATGCACCACCGGGATTGGTCCAAGCCCTTCACCTCCGGTTACGTCTTCTATGTTGAGGTGCCGCGGAAGGCTTAGCCCCCCTCTCCGGACTCCCGGAGCGAAGTCACAGTTCGGCTTTGCCTTCTCGCCAGTACCCCATGAACGCCACCTGTTTCCGGTCGATGCCGACGTCGCATACCAGGTAGCGGCGCATCTCCTTGACCACGCCAGCCTCGCCCGCGATCCACGCGTAGAACGGCAGCGCTCCCGCAGGCTTGTCCGGGTTCTTCCCTGCCTCGATGGCCGCGGCATCCATGCGTGCGGGCGTCTCCCACAAGATGTCGCGGTCCACGTTGATTTCCTCGGGCTCGGGTCCGGCGGTCCTGTCCGCTTCCCTAATGCCCACCCAGCCGGGAGCGGGCACTGCCTTGCGGACGGCCTCCTTGAGGAGTTCGCCGTGGGGGCGTGAGCGTCCAATCGAGGCTCCCCGCACCAGCCAGGTGATTTCGACGTCGGCCTCGCAGCTGAGGTCCTGGATGTCGCCCGCCTCCGGCACCTCCATAAAGGCGTGTCCCGTCATGTCAGCGGGAAGGCTGGAGAGAATGGCGCTGATGGCCGGCACCGCCGTCTCGTCTCCGGCCAAGAGGATCCGCTGCGCTAACCCCGGGCGCCATTCAATGCCCGAATACACCTCAGCCGTGACGCAGTGGGCAGCGCGGTTGTTCGGTCCGATGATCGTGAGGGTGTCTCCGGGCTGCGCGGTGAGGGCCCAGTTGGCGGCCGGCCCTCCACTTTTGTGCCCTGCCGAGCGATCATCAAAATGCATCACAAAATCAACGTCGATTTCCGGGTACACGGAATCCAGGCGTTCATTCCGCACCGTGTACGTGCGCATTGCGCCACGCACGGCTGGATCCATCGCCAACCATTCCTGGTACCAGCCTGCTTGGTCCGTCCTGAATTCCGGCAGTGGCAACTGCCTGCCATCTGCGTCACGGGATGGAATCATGATCTTGATCCGAAGATCCAGCGTTTCTCCTGCGACTCCGAAATCACGCAGAGAATATCCGCCGAACGTCACCCTGCGGAAATTCGGGCTGAGTTTGTGCACCGCCGTGACGGTGACAGGGAACGCCAGCGTCATGGGCTCAACGGCGGACCCACGCCGCTGCAGTGACGTGGCGGGTGTTGATTCTGCACTCATGAGGCGATCTCCAGTTCCTTGGGTGTGGGCTGCTTGCCATCTGCCTGGCGCCCGCCAATGGGGACGTGCCTGCCGATGGGGACGTGCCTGCCAATGGGGATGATCAACGGTGTTCCGGATACCGGGTCCGGCACCACACGGCATTCCAGGCCAAAGACATCGCGGACCAGGTTCTCGGTCAGGACGTCATTTCCAGGTCCTTCGGCAACGATGCGGCCGGATTTCATGGCGATCATGTGGTCCGCGTACCTGGCCGCAAGGTTGAGGTCGTGCAGGACGATTGCCACCGTGATTCCGCGATTCCGGTTCAAATCCGTCACCACGTCCAGGACCTCTACCTGATGCGCCAGGTCAAGGTAGGTTGTTGGCTCATCGAGGAGCAGGACCTCCGTTTCCTGTGCCAAGGCCATGGCGATCCAGACGCGCTGGCGCTGGCCTCCGGAGAGCTCGTCCACGTTCCGCGCGGCGAGTTCAAGGGTTCCGGTGGTTTCCAACGCCCGGTGGATGGCCGCGTTGTCCTCGGCAGTGTGTCGGCGAAAGAGTCCCTGGTACGGATAACGACCCCGGCCAACCAGGTCCTGGACGCTGATTCCTTCAGGGGCGCTGGGGTGCTGCGGCAGGAGTCCGAGAGTTCGGGCCAGTTCACGGGCAGGCCGGAGGTGGATGTCCTTGCCATCAAGGGCAACTGAGCCACCGGCGGGCTTGAGCAGGCGGGAAAGCCCGCGCAGCAGCGTGGATTTGCCGCAAGCGTTGGCGCCTACAATCATGGTCACCTTGCCCTCCGGAATCCGGGTGGAGAGCCCCTCGATCACCCGTCGCTGCTGGTACTGCAGCGTGAGCTCCCGAGCCATCAGTTGGGCCATGTCAGCTTTCCTTTCGCTTGGACGTGACGAGCAGCCATAAGAGGAAGGGAGCACCCAGGGCTCCCGTAACGACACCGACAGGAAGGACAGTGCCGCCGAGAACGATGGGGGCAATGTTGGCGGCAAAGTAGTCGGCCGCCAGGACAATCGCAGCCCCGGTCAATGCCGCTGCCGGGAGACTCGGTGATCCGACGATTCGTCGACCGATGGGAGCGGCGAGGAAGGCGACGAATGAGACCGGTCCGGCTGCCGCCGTCGCACTTGCCGCAAGGCCAACGGCAACAAGGACTATTCCGAGCCGGACGGCGTTGACGCGGACCCCCAGCCCGGAAGCGGCGTCGTCGCCCAATTCCAGGATCCGCAGGGCCGGCGCCAGGGCTGCCGCGGCGGGGAGCAGGACTGCAAGGCCCGCGAACAGCAGCCCAACACGTTCCCAGGTTGCGGGATTCAGCGAACCGTTGAGCCACACGAGCGTGTCCGCTGCGGTTCGGATGTCCGCCCGGGTCAGGAGGAAATTCACGACGGCGGTGAGGGCCGCCGCGGTGCCGACGCCGGCCAGGATGAGCCTGTTGCCAGCCGCTTGGCCTCGCGGACTGCCAGCCGAACCGCCGCGGGACATCGCGTAGATCAGGGCGGCGACCACGGCTGCCCCGCCCAGGGCCGCGAACGATACTGCCGCGCCGGTGGCACCGAACACCACAATCGCCGTCACGGCCGCGGCGCTCGCTCCATAACTGACACCGATAACGTCGGGACTGGCCAGGGGATTGCGCAGCATGGTTTGGAACAAGCCACCGGCAAGCCCAAAAGCCACACCGACAAACAGGCCAGCAACAGCCCTGGGCAGCTTGTGCTCCATCACAATGAAGCTCGCACTCGGTATTCTTTCTCCGCCTGTGAGATGGGCGATGACAATGGTGAAGAAATCCGGGATGGTGACGGTGTAGCTGCCGAGCAGCACGTACGCACCGAAAAGCAGCACCACGGCTGCTGCAAGGACGACAGTGCGCCCGTTCACCGCGCGAGTTGGCAGAAGATGCCAATGTTTGCGCGGAACATTGGCTTTAAATGCCATCTCGCGTGGGGGTTCGACGGCGGTCTTCACAGTCCTGCTCCCTTCCCGCGCCGGACGAGCCACACAAACACGGGAGCGCCAAGCATCGCAGTCATAATGCCGGCGGGGACTTCGCCCGGTAGCAGCACAACGCGGCCAACCACGTCTGCGGCGATGAGCAGCGCGGGAGCAACCACCAGGGAGAACGGCAGTATCCAGCGATAGTCGGGACCGGTGAAGTACCGCACCGCGTGTGGCACAACCAGTCCCACAAAACCGATGGGTCCGGCCAGTGCCGTGGCCGAGCCGCACAACAAGACCACTCCGACGGCGGTAACCACCCGCGCGAGTGCCACGTTCTGTCCCAGTCCGCGGGCGACGTCGTCGCCCAGTGCCAGCGCGTTGAGGATCCTCCCGGAAGCCAGCACGATCAGCGCCCCCAGCCCCAGGAACGGAATGCCCGGGAGAACCACGGACCATTCCCGGCCGGCAATTCCGCCCACTTGCCAGAACCGGAACCGGTCCAAGGTGTCCTGGCTCGAAACGAGGATGCTGCTCATGAGGGAAAACAGTCCTGCGCTCAGCGCCGCACCTGACAGCGCAAGCTTCACTGGCGTGGCGCCGTCGCGTCCCATCGCGGCGATGGCGTAAACAACGACGGCGGCCGCCGCAGCTCCGATGAAAGCGAACCAGATGTACCCGGTCAGGGCGGTGACGCCGAAAACGTAAATGCCCGTGACCACAGCGAGCGCGGCCCCGGCGTTGACTCCGAGAATGCCCGGGTCGGCCAAGGGGTTGCGGGCGATTCCCTGCATGGCCGCTCCTGCCAGGCCAAGCGCGGCACCGGCGAGGAGACCCAAAGTGGTCCGCGGGATGCGGGCAAGGACCACTGCGTGGTCGCCATTGGCCGGGTCGAATTCGGTCAGTGCCTGGATAACCGTTTGGAAGGATGTGGCCCGGGCGCCAACGGCCAGGGACACCATACAGATGGCAAGGAGCACAACGACGGCGGCCAGCAACGCCGCTGCTTGGATGGAGGGCCGACGGCGTGCCATGGGTGAGCCGCCAGTGGCAGCCGAGTCGCGCGGAACGGTCAGGTCTCCCTGGGGCGCGGCCGCCGTCGTTGTGCTTTTTGTCATGGTTGCTTTGGATTCCCTCTGCGTTCCCGGCTACTTGCCGGCGGCGTCGGCTGCCTTGGCGAGCAGCGGAAGGAACTTGTCCACGGACCAGGGCAGGCTGAGCGGCGAGGACGCTGAGATGGAGAGCGTGAGCGTGTTGTCCGAGTCGGCCACCATGGCGCCCTTCTTGATAGCCGGGATCTGGCCGAGGAGCGGGTCGGCTTTGATGGCGTCGATGGTCTTGGCTTCCGGCACCCACGTCACAAAGATGTCGGACTGCAGTTCATTGGCCTTTTCCGCGGACCACGGGATGAAGAATTCCTTGCTGCCCTTGCTGTTCTGCTCCACGACAGGAGCGAGTTTCATGCCAATCGCGGAGAGGAAGCGCGGCCGGTTGTCGTTGGCTGTGTAGACGTTGACTCCGTCGCTCTTGGCCGGCTCGAGGTTGCCGTAGATGAAGGACTTGTCCGCGATCTGCGGATACTTGGACATCTTCTCCTTGATGGTGGCCTCGGTATCGGAGACAAGCCTGGATGCTTCAGTTTCCTTGCCGAGGGCCTTGCCGATGATCTTGGTGCTGTCCTGCCAGGACGTGCCATAAGCGAGCTCCGGCTGCGCTACCACGGGGGCGATTTCGCTGAGCTTCTTGTACTCGTCTTCCTTGAGTCCGGAGTAGGCGGCCAGGATGACATCAGGGTTGAGCTTGGCGATCTCCGTGAAGTTGACGCCGTCGGCTTCGGAGAATTGGACCGGCGCCTTGCCTGTGCCGAATCCTGCGCCGAGCTTCTCCAGCGCAGCGTCCTTCCACGGCGTTGAGCCCTTGCTGTTTCCGCCCCAATCATTCTTGGGGACGCCCACGGGCACAACACCCAGGGCGATCGCGACGTCGTCGTTGACCCAGGAGATGGTCACCACGCGCTTGGGCTGGGCCTTGATGGTGGTCTCGCCGAACACGTGCTTGATGGTGACGGGGAACTGGGCGCTCACGGATTGCGGCGCCTGCGCTTGGCTGGACTGGGCAGGACCGGTGGAGCAAGCGGTCAGGGACAGCGCGACGGCGGCAAGGGCGGCGGTGGCTGCGCCTGCTGACTTGAGCAGGGCGCGGCGTGGACGAACGGAAGCCACGGGACTCCTTAGGTGGGTGAAGTAAACCTAAGTAAGGCTAGCCTACCCTCACCATAATTAAGAAACGTTTTTGTCCCATAATTGCCCGACGTGACTAATCCTACGTGCCCGACAAAGGTGGTTTTGCTGAGTTCCTAGGACAGGATTCTGTTGGCCTCGTCCGGAGAAACGAACTGGCAGGGTCCGGGATGGCGGGCCGGGAGGGTGCAGATACGGCCCGTAGCGAGGTGGACATTGCCGCAGCGACCGGTGAGCGCCACATCCTCGCGGACGTTGAGATTCTGGAGGTCGTGCCGTGGTTCGCCGTGTTCCTGAACGGGCATGATGATGCCGCTCCCCTTCGAGTTATTGGGCCTCCTCAGGCGGCAGACTACCACCCGTTATGCAAGCCTCCAATGGCTGTGTTAAGGGTGCATTAATGCAGTGTTAGCGGCGGATAAAACACTTCGTCGGATTAAGGGGCCTAACGGGCCGGTACGGCAGGGTTCGGTTCCGCAAGGGAAGGGTTCAGCGCAGCACGATGTCCACGGGGTTGGCCTCCGACCTCCAGTGTCCGGGAACGGCAGAATCAGGCCTGATCACGGGTGCGCTCAGGACGCCGGAGCGGTTGGTTCGCTTGTCGCGGAGGATTTCCGTGACAGATCCCAAATGGCGTGAGAGGTCAATAACGTTCTCAGGAGCGGCCAGCAGGAGCTGGAAGCCGAACTCGTGCAGCGCCTTGATGCCGGCACCTGCAAACTCCTCCGACGCCAGGACGAACGCCTCGTCCATCATCACCGTGCCATATGTTGTGAACCCCTGCTCGGCGATGCCCAACTGGTAGCTCAGTGCGGCGGCCATGATGAAAGCTGTGAAGCGCTGCCGCTCACCACCGGACATCGAACCCGTGTCTGCGTGCATAAACACCTCGGTCTTCGGCTTGCCACCGAGCTTGCCACCGAGTTTGCCGCCCGTGCCGGGCACCTCGCGGTGCTCTTTGCACTGGATAAAGAGGTGACCACGCACGTCCAGCACCTCCGCACGCCAGCGGCGGTCCTCAGGGGTTTGGGAACCAAGGCGCTTGACCAGCGTTTCCAGCGACTTGTAGCGCGAGGTGAGCTCGGCGTCGTCGTCGGCTACAGCGGCGCCGGTGCCCGCCGCGCGCCGGGTGTGCCGCGCCTTCAGGGCGTTTTGGATGGCGTCCTTGAATTGCTTGGCAGTTGCCGGGAGAGTCTGCTTGATGTCCAATTCCAAGTAACTTCCCTCGTGGAAGTTCACTTGGGAGAGGATGCCGTTCAGCGGCAGGATGCGGCTGGTAATCGCCCGGCGTTCCTCATCGAGGAGGTGCAGGAGCGTGCTGAACGATTCGTGGGTGCGCTGGTTGAAGAATTCCCGGAACTCGGCCTCCTGGGCAGGCAGTCCCTCGCTGACGATTTGGTGGTAGCGCGACTCGAATTCGCCCGCTGCGCCGATCGCGGTGCCGTGGTCCGCGGAAATCGCCGCACCCCATTCACGCACGAAGCCGTCGAAGATGCGGGTCAGGCGTTCTGCGGTGGCCTGGCCCCGGGACTCTGCGGCGTGCAGTTCGGCGACCAGTTTTGACCGGACGCTGTTAGCGAGGTTTTCCAGTTCGTGGAACTCCGAAACCTCGCCAAACTCGGCAAAGTAGGGCTCCAGCGCCGTAACGGTGCCGGCCGCAGGGGGTGCCTGCTGCAGTCGGTTGCGGGCTGCTTCGAGCAGCGAGTCAGCCGAAGTGAGTTGCTGGTCCAGCGCCCTGTACTCACTCTGCAGCACGGCCGCGGACCCGGTAGCCGCCTGATGCTTCTCGCGAACTTCCTCGATGTTGGCACGCAACGGCTCCAGGTCCGCTTGCGCGGCCAGGGCATCTTTGAGTCGCTGCTCCATGCGGGCCAGTTCCTCAGCGGCAACATCGGCGGACACCTCTTCCCAGGCGCGCTCATCGTCGGCAACCCTGCGGAGAGCCTCCAATTGCCGCGCCATTCCTTGGTGGGAATCCTCCCGGCTTTGCGCCAGCTCTGCGGCCTTGGCCAGCTCATTCTCCAACTCGCCCACCTTGGCGGCGACGAGTTCCAGTTTTGCCGCATTGTCGAAGCCCAGCACGTAGTCCTGGCGACCCACAAAGCGGTCGTCTTTCTCCACGGTGTGCCGGTTGCGCTTCACCACGCCGCCCAGGCTCAGGCCCCTCTCAAGGCCAGAAAGCTCGTCCGGGTCCTCGACGCACGGATACGCGTAATCCAGGGCGATCCGCTCCCGGACCCATTCGCCGGCGTCGGCGCTGTGCCTAATGGCGAGGATGTCCAACTTGGTGAGCAGATCGCCGTCGGACACGTCCTCCACAGCCAGCGCGCCGCCCGCGAGCGGCTTTGAAATGTCGACGGCGCGCAGCGCGCCACGGACAGAATGGTCGTTCAGGTAGCGGGTCACCGCAGCGAAGTGCTCGCCAGGTACCAGCAACGTCGTCGCCAGGCTCCTCAAGGCGCGCTCCGCCGCGGGACGCCACCGTTCCTCGCCTTCCAACAGGTCGATCAGCTCGCCAGCGAACGGCAGTCGTTCCGTTGGAACACCCGTAGCCGCGGCAATTGCCGCACGGTTTTCAAGGCTCGACGGCGGCATGAGGGACTTGCTCCCCTGGAGCGACATGAGCTCCTGCCGGGCGGCCTCCAATTCACGTTTCAGCGTGGCATGGGTGTCGAAAGCCTCAAAGCGCAGTTCCTTGAGGGCTTCGGAATCGTCCTTGAGTTCCACCGACCTGTCCGCCGCCTGCTCGTGCGCCTGCGCCCAGCCCTCCTCAGACCACTCAATGGCCAGCCCCGCGTCATCAAGGGCTTTCTGTGCGGCGTCCTGGACCTGGCGGCGCAGCCGCAGGCTCTCCCGGGCGTTGTCCACCGATTGCTCAATCGCGGAAATCGCGTTGCCGCCGCGGTTGTTGTAGTCAGACTCCAGCTGCCGCAGCTCCTTCGCCAGCCCGTCGCGGACCTGCCGCTCGGCTGCAAGGTCCTTGGCTTTCGCCTGGGCAAGTTCCTTGATGCGCGCCAGGGTACGCGCGTGGACGGTGACGGCCAGCTGCTGTTGAAACGCGTCGAACTCCCCGCCCAACAATTCCCGCAGCCGGTTGGCTTCCAGCAGGGCATCGGCGTATTCCTTGTTGAGTCCCGGAACCGGGGCGAGCTGGTCACGCTGCTGTCGCACATCCTCCAGCCGCTGCCGGATGGACATCAGATTGGAGAACTCCTCCACCACGTCATCCGCGGCCGCCAGAGTGGCCGGGGCATCCAGCACCTGGTCGCGGAAAAACGTGTTCACGCTGCCGCCCAGGCCTTTGCCCGCCTGGATGACCCGCAGCAGTGGCAGCGCCTGGTCCGAATTGATGCCCAGCAAGCGCCGGAAACGCTCCGCGAACGCCTTGTGCACATCAAAAACCTGCGCCTCCGGGAACGTCGCCTCCAAGGAAGAGCGCGTGAAACGCTTGTCCGCGATACCTTCGATCGCGGCGAGGTCCAGCGGCTTGCTGTCGATCACATAAAAGCGGCCGACGTTGGACTCCGTGCCGTTCTTGGGAAGATCAAACAACGCGGAAACCGTCACCGTGGTGCCAGCCGCGTTGTCGAACGTCAGCCCAACGGCGGACCAGGTGGCCCCAGGCCGCTGATAGGCGCTCGCTGAACCCTCCCCAACGGCCTTGTCGCCCACTTTGCCGCGCATGTACGTGAACGTGGTTCTCTTGTCCTCCACAGCACCGCCCGCACGCTGTGCCGCGGCCTCGTTCGAGCGGGGACGGGCGTCGAACACACGCAGGATCGCATCAAACAACGTCGACTTGCCCACGCCCGAGTTGCCCGTGAGCAGAGTGCCATTACGGTCCACGCGGATAACATGCGCCCCGTGGAAGGTGCCCCAGTTGACCACCTGCACCAAGGCGAGACGCATCTGGCCAGGGTTGATCTGCTCACCCAACGGGAGCATGGTCGCGATGGTCACTTGGCGGCCTCCTTGTGTGTGTCCGTGGTTGCGTCCGCCGCCGCGGTGGATGCCAGCCCTTCGTCTCCGTCTCCCTCATCCTCTGAATTCGTGAGCTCGAGCAGAGGTTCAGTGCCGGATTCATCCGATGCAACCGCTACCAGCGCTTCGATTTGGGCCGGGATATCCCCGATGTTTTCGAAAGGGAGCGCCAGCGGGAGGGCATTGGAGATGGTGTAGACGTCCTCCAGGTCCGTGGGGAGGAGGAGTTGGCGGGCCTGGAGCTTGCTGATGGTGCGGGTGACAACATCGGCGTCCCTGAGGGCGTCTTGCTGCCCTGCCGGTTGGTAGTGCGCAACGAGGTCCGAGATTTCTTCGCGGGTGATCGTCGGATCCGTCTGGGCCGTGATGTGGCGGTCCAACAGGAGGCGGAGGCGCAGGAGGACTATGGTCTCGACCCGGCTCAGGGCGCGCTGCTGGCGGAGGATGCTGGACCGGGCGCCGCCGCCGATCGCTTCAGGGTCCACCGGACGCAGGACCGCGATCTTGCGTTCGTGGTCCAACTGCAGGGACAGGAACAGCTCCGACAGGCGGCTCCGGAGGATCTCCTGGTTATCCAGCAGCGTGGTCCACAGCTTCTCGTCGCGGCCGCCGTCGACGTAAGGGCCCTTGAGCAGCCGGACGAGGGCGGTACGTACCTTCATCGGAAGGACGCCGGTATCACCGGGGAACAGCGCGGCCCCGTCAACAAACGTATCGCGGGGCGTCACGCGGAAAGGATCGGTTCTGGGCTCTGCAGCCGGCGTCACGGGAGCTTCATCCGACTCGGCGGCGCGGACGTCTTCGGAAGCTTCAGTCATCGGAATCCTTTGTGAGCGTGACCAGCGGCAGGTAAGCCGTGCGGGTAGAGCCGTCGATTTGTTCGAAGTCAATACGTTCCCAGGAGGCGTCATCGAACGAGGCCCCGCCGTGCAGGGCCTCGGACAGGAGGCTCCGCACCGAATTAATGTGGCGTTCTTCATCCGGCAGGTTGTTCCACGCCTCGCCCAAAGTGCCGGTTCCCGCCATAGCCGCCCTGACGACGTCGGGCCTTGCTTTTGCGGTGCGCGGCGACCGGACACGGTCCGAGTCGCTGAACGCAATCGGGTCAGCCAGCCGCGGCGGCGCCACAAACTCGTCCGGGTCGAACAACTTGACCATGGAAAGCGACTCGAATGCCGCGTTGTACAGGACAGGCCCCCGGACCAGCGCGGGCCGGTCACGCTCGTATGGCATCGAACGGATAGCCTGCTCGGCCTCCCGCAGCACTTTCCGGAGCCGCACGGACTGGCGGTAGTCATCGCTCTGGACGTAGGTGTTGAGGCTCTCGGACAGCTTGCCGTAAATCCGCTGGATCTGGCTATGCTGCGTCCGGAGCTCCGCCACGAGGTTCTTGAGGGTTTCGCGGTCCTCTTGGCTGAGCTCGTCCGCGAACTGCCTGCTCAGGACCTCGCCGATGGCCGAGCGGAAGCGCAACTGCTGCTGCGGGTCCTCAAGAAACGCCGTGAACGAACGGAAGGTCCTGCCCTCGGGGCTTTGCCGCAGGCGACGGTCGGCGTCGAGCACCTGCGCCATGGTGGCGCCCTTGCTTAGCGACTCCTCGATGATGTGGTTGCGGAGCTCGCCTACCAGTTCCTCGATGCGGTCGCGCATCTTTTTGTAGTCCGCGGGCAGGCTCGCGGCGAGGTCCAGGATGTTGCCTGCGGCTTCCACGGCCTCATCGTCGCCCAGCAAACCATCAAAATCACCAGAGCTGATGTCCTCGATGAGCTGTTGGCGTTCCTGGATCTCGTCTTCCAGGGTTTCGAGCCGGGCGCTTTGGTCCGGGTTGGTTTCATTGGCCAGCTTCTCGACGTCGCTCAGCAGCGTACCCAGCCGCGAGCCGTTGAGCGTGGAGCGATCGCTGGACAGACTGTCCAGGAACGCGAGCACACGCGCCGCAGCTTCGGTCACTTCGTAGACAATCTGGCCGGACTGGACCCGCCTGGTCAGGAACTGCTTCCGGGTCCACTCGTCCGCGTATTTGCGGCCGGTCAGCTGGCCGCCCGGCTGCTGTTCGACATCGGAGCCGTCCTGCCGGCGCAAGTGCGCGGCCTGCTTCCGCAGCTGCTCCAGGAAGGCGTCGACGTCGGCATGGAACTCTTCGAGCGGAAGCTGCGGCCGGGAGCGGGTAAAGGATGCCTGGAGAACCGCGATCACCCACGGCGCCGAGCGGGTAAGCGCCCACGCCGGGCCCTTGGTGAGGGATTCAAGGTCGCGCAACCGCGACAGCATGGCGTCCGCGGAGGACATCGCCGAACGGGACAAGAGCTCTCTCCTTCAGCAACCGCGGATTCTGTGCAAGCAATTCAGGGGATCTCCAGCTCCCCCGACGCGGCGGTCCCATGGAAAACCGCCACCTACAAGGTTAACGCAGAGCCACTCCGCCAACGGGATCCGGTGAATTGGCGGTGAAGCTGCCGCCATGTAGCCGCGACCGTTTCGTGACCGTCGCGATCATTCCGTGATCTACGCTCAGGTAGCGTTTCGATCCCGTATCAACGCCGCGTCGAGCGTGTCCGGATGCTGGCTGCGCGGCCCGGGCAACCATACTCTCATCTCAACAACTTCCACCCGGCGTTCCGGGCCGTCGCAAAGGTGCACAGGGGACAACATGGAACTCGATTTCACGGCGCTTGAAACAGGCACGTACGTCTTTATCGGCACTCTCTTCTTCGCCCTGGTCCTGGCGTTGTTCCTGACCGTGGCGGCGTTTGTGGCCATGGTCCTCATTAGCGCCCTGGGCGGAGCCTGGTACGTGCTCAAGACCGTGGTTGTTGGGCTTGTCCACAGCATCAACGCGGGCTGGGACCGGCTGGTGCACCACGTGGGGCAGGTTGAACTTCCGGTGGATTTTCAGCCCGAACCGGCACCTACCACCGCAAGCTACCCGCGGGTAGCATTGAGAGATAGCTGAAGGGTTCCCAACCCGAGGCGGACCCTGGCTCTCAACCGGCCCAACCGGCCAGAGGAGATTCACCATGAGCTCCGCCACCGACAATCTGGCAGACAGCACCACCCAGGATTCAGCCGCCAAGGGTTCCGTCAACGCCACAGCCGCAGAGGCGCGGGCTGTCGCCGAGGAAGCCAGGGAAACTGCGTGGGAGCGCCCCAGCTTCGCAAAAGGCCTCTACCTGGGCAATTTTGACCTGTCCCTGGTGCATCCCTGGCCGCAGGCCCGCCCCGACGACGTGGAACGCGGGGAAGCGTTTATGGCCCGGCTCCAGGCCTACTGCGAAACGCTTGACGGCCGGGTGATAGAGCGCGAGTCGCGAATTCCCAACGACTACATTGCCGGCTTGGCGAAGCTCGGTGTGTTCGGAATGAAGATTCCCAGCGAGTACGGCGGGCTGGGGTTATCCCTGGTTTACTACGGGCGGGCGTTGGCGCTGTTGGGTTCGGTTCATCCAAGCATCGGCGCCCTCATCTCGGCCCACCAATCCATCGGCGTTCCGGAGCCAGTGAAGGTGTTCGGCACCGAAGAACAAAAACGCGAATATCTCCCCCGCTGCGCTGCAGGAGCCATCACGGCCTTCCTTCTCACCGAGCCGGACGTAGGCAGCGACCCCGCCAGGATGGGCAGCCGGGCCGTCCCCACGGACGACGGCCGGGACTACATCCTGGACGGCGTCAAGCTTTGGACAACCAACGGCGTAATAGCCGAGCTCGTGGTGGTGATGGCCGTTGTCCCGCCGTACACCGACTCCCACGGCATTGCCCACAAGGGCGGCATCACGGCGTTCGTGGTTGAGATGGACTCGCCCGGCATCACGGTGGAGAACCGCAACGCGTTCATGGGCCTGCACGGCATAGAGAACGGGGTAACGCGCTTCCACCAGGTACGCGTGCCCGCCGCCAACCGGTTGGGGCGCGAAGGCCAAGGCCTCAAGATCGCCCTCACCACCCTCAACACCGGGCGTTTGTCCATCCCTGCGCTGTGTGTCGCCGCCGGCCGCTGGTCACTGAAGATCGCCCGTGAGTGGTCCAACGCCCGCACCCAGTGGGGACGTCCCATCGGCAAACATGAGGCCGTTGGCAAGAAGATCGCGTTCATCGCCGCAACGACATTCGCATTGGACGCGGTGTTCGAGCTCTGCGCCGAAATGGCCGACGCAGGGCAAAAGGACGTCCGCATCGAAGCGGCCTTGGCGAAGCTGTGGTCCACCGAACTGAGCTGCCAGATCGCCGACGAACTCGTCCAGATACGGGGTGGCCGTGGCTTCGAGACAGCCGACTCCCTCGAGGCACGCGGCGAACGGGCCGTAGCCGCGGAGCAGCTTCTTCGCGACCTGCGCATCAACAGGATCTTCGAGGGCTCCTCCGAGATCATGAAACTCCTGATCGCACGCGAGGCCGTGGACGCGCACTTGACGGCCGCAGGCGACCTGGCCTCCGCCGAGGCGAGCCTCCAGGACAAGGCCCGCGCCGCCGTCGGGGCCTCAGGCTTCTACGCGCGGTGGCTGCCCAAGCTGGTGGCTGGCGCGGGCATGGACCCGCGGTCCTACGCCGGTTTCGGCAGGCTGGCCAAGCAGCTCAGGTACGTCGAACGCGCGTCCCGGCGGTTGGCGCGGCAGACCTTCTACGGCATGGGCCGCTGGCAGGCCGGGCTGGAGCACAAGCAGGCGTTCCTGGGCAGGATTGTTGACATCGGCGCCGAACTGTTCGCGATGGCGGCATGCTGCTCGCGCGCGGAGATGCTGCTGCGCACCGCCCCGGAGCGCGGTGCTGCGGCCTTCGAGCTGGCTGAGGCGTACTGTGAACAGGCGCGGTTGAGGGTGGACGAATACTTTGGGCAGCTGTGGCGGAACACCGACGACGACGACCGCCACCTGGCTGCCAAAGTTCTGTCCGGTTCCTACCGCTGGCTGGAAGAAGGCGTCCTTGACCAGTCCGAGGGAACCGGGCCGTGGATCGCCAGCACCGACCTTGGACCGTCGATGAAGGAAAGCCTGCACCGGCGGTATCGCTGAACCACCCCTCCGGGAGGGGCGCCTAAGCGAGCGAGAGCGCGTCGACGTAGTACCAGCGGCCGCCCTCACGGACAAACCGGCTGGTTTCGCGCTGAACGCCGCGGTCGCCGTCGTGCCTGAAGTGCGCCGCGAACTTAACCACGCCTTCAGCATCCAGCGGCCCGCCACGCTGGGTGGACACAATGTCCAGGCGCCGCCATTCAATGCCGCCATCCAGGTCCAGCGACGAGGGCTGTGTGGTGTGATGCCACGTGCGCAGGAGGTATTCGGCGTCCAGCACCACGAAAGCGGAGTATCGCGACCGCATTAGCTGCTCCGCCGTTGGAGCGTCCGCATCGCCGCGGTGGAATCGTCCGCAGCAATCGTCGTACTGCTCGCCGGAGAGGCACGGGCAGCGGCCGTCGCGGAGTCTGGAGAGGTCTCGGTTTGAGGAAGGGTTGTGGGGCACGGGTGAGATCGTACCGCCGTGGCCATGAGATGCAGCTAACAGGCCTTGTCACAGGAGATAACAGCTTTGAAACAACCACACTCACGGAGGGGTTTGGCGCCTATGAGTGTGCTCGGGGGCCAGTAGTCTAGTAAGGTGCCGGCGAAGGCTTGGCCAGACATTCGAGGGTCAGCGCCTTTCGACGGCAGCAGCATTCGACTGTCACCGCGGCATGCAGGAGGGGTAAGTGGACGATCCGACAACAATCGCCCTCAACCTGACCTTTCTGGGCACATTGGGACTCGCATTCGTGATGTTTGTTGGCCTTGCCGTTGTTGTCATGATTACCCTGGTTCTTGCCGGAATTGGCCGGCTGATCAGCGTGATACTCCTCGCCTTGGTTGGCATCTTCCCCAGGCGGGAAAGCACCCTGGACATTGTGCAACTGCCGGAACAGCCTCACCACCGTCCGCGCATCACTGAAGGCATCGCGGCCACGTCCGGCACCGGTGTCGACGCTGCCGAACGCCAGCCGATTTCGGCACGCGTCAACGGGGCAATGGTCTTGGTCAGCGCGTGGTTCGAGTCCACATGGTCTTCCCTCCGCGAATTCCAGTGGAACTCCGTTTTTGTTCGGCGGAAGGCTCCGCAGGGTCCAGCCAGCCCAGCCGGAGTACGGGCTGCAGCAGAGGCCGGCAGTGCACAGCACCTGCCGCTGGCGGTGACCACCAAGCACCACACGCAAGCGATGTCCCCCAAGTGGGCCGCCGCTGTCGCCGAAGCCGATGCCCGGGCCGAGGAGAGGGCAAAGGCGGCGGCACCGCCGGAAATCGTGGTCACCGTCCGCGACCTGCCGCCGTCGGAGGCTCCCGCGGAGGCCGTGGAGAAGGTGGCGCCACTGGTTGAGTCGGTGGTGGACCCGCACGGACCACGCAAGAAGCGGCCCGCCTCGTCAACGCCGTCAAACGCCATGGCGGGATCGGCTGAACGTAAGGGAGCCTAGCCCTTCAGTGACTGCAGGTGGTGCCCCTACGCCGCCAGGCTGCGAAATCCCGCGCCGTGGTAGATCAGCGGCTCGGCAGCGCTGTTGATGCCCGTGGACTTCACTTCCAGGACCACTATCGCGTGGTCTCCCGCCGGGATTTCGGATACGACCTCGCACTCAAGCGACAGGACTGCACCGTCGATCAGCACCGCGCCGGAATCGGTCACGGATGTTGACAGGCCGGCGAAGCGGTCGCGGGTCTTTGATGACAACTGCAGGCAGGCTTCTTCCTGGCCGCGGGCGAGCACCGACACTCCGATGCGGCTGGCCTGCCTCAGCTTGGGCCAGGTGGTGGACGAGTTCTGCACAGCGAAAGTCACCAGGGGCGGCTCCAGCGACACACCGACGGTGAAAGACGAAGCCACCAATACCTCCGGCGCAAAGTCGACCATCGCGCTGAACGCCGCCACCCCCGTGGGGAATTGTGCGAATGCGGCCTTGATGGATGACTGTCCTTCGACGGCTGTCTGTGACATTGCTGGTTCCTGCCTTCCCTACCCTGATGATGCGTGGCTCATTCAGTGATTGCTCTAGGTCACTAAATCCACTAAGTCACGGGCAACGTCGGCAAGCAATATTTATGTATTCGCAAGTCGATTGTGTACGTGCGTGTCAACTTTTGGGCAATTAACAATTCGTTATGAGCCGCCAACATGACCGGGTAATACGAAAAAAGACGAATTCCTACGTTGTCCGTACGGTAGCCAGCCGCTGATGTGTAGCCTCGACTCATTCCCATAAACACACCTAGGTCAGCGTCGGGAGGCGTGAGATGAGCCTGAGCGAACTACGCACCCTGGGACGCACGGGTGTTCCCATCAGCCCGCTGACCCTGGGCACGCTCAACTTCGGGACTGGGACGGCGGCGGCCAGTTCCGAGGAAAGTATTCGGATAATTCATGCCGCTCTGGACGCGGGGATTACCAGCATTGATACTGCGGATATTTATTCGCAGGGTGAGGCGGAAACCATTGTGGGCCAGGCGTTACTTGGCCGCCGCGACGAGGTGTTCCTGGCCACAAAATTCCACGGACAAATGGGTTCGAATCCCGCCCACTCCGGGAATTCCCGCCGCTGGATCACTAAGGCCGTGGAGGGCAGCCTCCGCAGGCTCCAGACTGACCACATCGACCTGTACCAAGCCCATCGTCCGGATTACAACACGGACCTGTTGGAAACCATCACGGCCCTCAATGACCTGATCCGGCAAGGCAAGATCCTTTATTACGGAACGTCAGTCTTCGCCCCCGCCCAGCTCGTGGAAGCGCAATGGCTGGCCACGACCAACCATTTGATTGCGCCGGTGGTTGACCAGGTGCCTTACTCGCTCCTGGTGAGGGCAAACGAACGCGACGTCTTCGCGATCACCCAGCAGTACGGCGTCGGGGTTTTGAGTTATGGGCCGCTCGACGGCGGCTGGCTCTCCGGCGCGTACCGTTTAGGCTGGCCGCAGCCACTTAGCTCGAGGGCGGCAGCCGTGCCCGGCCGCTTCGATGTCACTGCCCACTTCAACCAGCAGAAGCTGCATGCCGCGGATGCCCTGGCTCGTTTGGCGGAAGCGAACGGACTTTCCCTGGTCCAGCTTTCCGTGGCCTTCGCCCTCAACCACCCCGCCGTGAGCAGCGTGATCATCGGTCCCCGCACGGAAGAGCACCTCAAGGACTACCTCAAGGCTGCGGATGTTGTCCTGGGCGACACTGTGCTGGATGCCATCGACCAAATTGTGCAGCCCGGAACAAACTTCCTGGAACGCGACGCGGGCACAGTAGTCCCGCACCTGGAATTCGCGGAACTTCGGCGCCGCTCGTAGTTGCGTGGCAGAAATCCACAGTTTGAAATACACGGCTCCGGGTACGTATGGGACTAAGGTGTCAGGACGACACCACCAATCCTCAAGGAGTACCCATGGGATTTGACGCGGCGATGAAGCAGTCAGCCACCGCTTCGGCGGCCACTTCCACAGAGGACAACAGCCCTGGATCCGCGGAAGCGCCGTTCGACGAGGAGATCGTCGATGCGGAACTGGGCTGGATGAACGACGTTCGATACCTCGACGCCTACTGAGGGTGGAACCGCTAGCAACCCTCGTATTCGTTGAGGACCTTGACCTTGGCAGCTGATGCCGAGGAAGGGTCGAACACATAGCCAAGCCATTCCTTCGCGAGCCGCCGTGCCAACTCCAGCCCGACGACACGCTGCCCCATGGTCAGGACCTGGCAGTCGTTGGACAGGATGGACCGTTCGACGGAGAACGAGTCGTGCGCCGTGGCCGCCCTGATTCCCTCCACCTTGTTGGCGGCGATCGCCACGCCGATGCCCGTGCCGCAGAACAGCAACGCCCGGTCCGCCTTGCCCTCGCGGATCAATTGGCCCGCTGCAAGGCCCACGTACGGGTACGGCTTGGTGAATTCCTCGGCTGAGTCCGTGCGGTTCACTCCGATGTCAATGACCTCGGTGACTCTGGCGTCGGCCCGGAGGTCGGCCAGGATCTGGTTCTTGTAGTCAACGCCTGCTTCGTCGGCGCCCACGATGATGCGCATGGAAATCCTTTCTTGTTGGCCCGGGACCAGGCCCGGGACCAGGCCCGGGACCAGTAGCTGGCGGTTTCAGGAGTCGGCGGAGTCCGCTGTGGCCAGTTGCTTGGAGGGTTCTGCGGTGAGGTAAGGCCCGACGACGGCAAAGACCATAGCCAGGGACGTCGCCCCGGGATCGGGCGTACCGACGCTCTTCTCGGCGAGAGGACGGGCCCGCCCCTTCTGCGGCCTTAGCGACGCTGTGGCCTTGGCAGCAGCTGCCGCGTCGGCGGCCGCGGTGGACCAGGCTTCGGGAGCATCCACACCGGAGGCGATAGCCGAAGTGAGGGAGGAGGTAAACGGGAGCAGCGAGTCAACCATGGTCTTGTCTCCCAACTCGGCCTTGCCGAGCCCGGTGATCCGCCCGGTAAAGGCACGGACCGCGTCCGCCAGCACGTCCGACGTCGGGAATTCAGCGTCATCGATCCGCTCGCCAAAGGAGCGCAAACCGGCTCCCCACAGGACGCCCGAGGTGCCGCCGGCTTTGTCCGCCCAGGCATCTCCGGCGGCCATCAGGACTGAGCCGGCCCCCGCACCGCTTTCAAATGCCTGGACTGCTGCAGCGACTGCAGCCGACGACCCGCGGACCATGCCGCGCCCATGGTCACCGTCCCCGGCAATGGCGTCCATGGCACCGAGTTCCGCCTCCGCTTCCTGGAGTTCGCGGGCTGCGGTGCTGAGCGCTTCGACAGCTAGCCGGGCATAGTCGCGGGAGGCCTCGGTGGCTTCGTAGCCCGCTTGGGTGACGGCATCGTGGTCGACGGCGGTGTCCCCGCCATCCGCAATGACGAATCCTGCGACTGAACCGCGACGGTAGGCCGGCGTGAGCGCCGGAGCTGTCCAGTACTCCTCGAGCTCCTCATCCAACCACGTCAGTGTCAAAGACACACCAGCCATGTCCAGGCTGGTGACCAGCTCGCCAACCTCGGGCATTACCAGCGTGTAGCCCGCTTCGCGCAACAAGGGGGCCACGGTCCGCCACAGGACGAACAGCTCCTCGAGCTTGGTGGAACCGAGGCCATTGAGAATCACCGCGATTCGCCCTCCCGCGGTCCCGGACGGCGCCTCCTCAAGGACGCGCCGCACCAGTTCCGTGCCGAGTTCGACGGCGGAGGGCAGCTCGGTGTCGAACAGCCCCGGTTCTCCGTGGATACCCAGCCCCAGGCCCATCTGGCCGTCCGACAGGGTGAACAGCGGCTTGTCCGCGCCGGGGAAAGTGCACCCGCCGAAAGCAGTACCGATGGTCCGGGTCAGCGCGTTCGCTTTGCGGCCCACCCGGACCACCTCGGACAACTCCAAGCCAGCCTCAGCGGCGGCGCCCATAACCTTGAACACCACAAAGTCCCCCGCGATGCCGCGCCGCTTGTCGATTTCGTGCGGCGGCGCGCTGGCCACGTCGTCAGTGACCAGGACGTTCTCCACCGCGATGCCCTCGGCGGCCAACCTCTCGCTGGCCATGCCAAAGTTCAGCACGTCACCGGCATAGTTGCCGTAGGTGAAGACGACGCCGGCACCGCAGTGTGCGGCCTTGGCCACGGAGTAGGCCTGCTGCGTGGACGGCGAGGTGAAGATATTGCCCACCACGGCACCGTCGGCGAAACCCGGGCCGATGATGCCCGCGAAGGCCGGGTAGTGTCCCGAACCACCGCCGGTGATAACGGCAACCTTGGGCGCGGCGGGGCGCGTGCGGCGAACGGCACCGCCGTCGACCTGGCGGACCAGGTCGGAGTGGGCGTCGCAGAAGCCGGCCAGCGCTTCGTCGGCGAAGTCGGCGGGATCGTTGAAGATTCTGGTCATGCTGGATTCCTAAGGTGCCGGAGGCGGAGTGGGAAGTGTCGGAGCCCGTTTAGTGCATGTGGCTTCCGCCGTTGATGTCCAGGGTGGTTCCGGTCAGGTAGGCGGAGTCCTCGGAGGACAGGAAGGTGATGGCGGCGGCCACTTCCTCGGCGGTGGCGTTGCGGCCCATCGGGATGCCGGCGTTGATGGCGGCCTCCTGCTCCTCGGTGCTTCCCACGCGAATGTTGGTGTCAACGGCGCCCGGGGTGATGGCGTTGACCGTGACGCCGGTGGTGGCGATTTCTCGGGCCAGCGCCTTGGTGAGGCCGAGGATGGCAGCCTTGGCAGCGGAGTAGGGCACCTTGCCGAAGACGCCGCCACCGCGCTGGGCGGACACGGAGGACATGTTCACGATGCGGCCCCAGCCATTGGCGATCATGTCCGGCAGGAACGCCTTGGTAACCAGGTAGGTGCCCGTGGCGTTGACGTCCATGACCTTGTGCCACAGCTCGACAGTGGTCTCAAGGAACGGAATCGGGGACGTGATCCCGGCGATGTTGGCGAGCGCGCCCACTGGGGGAAGGTTGCCCGCGGCGACTTCGGCGGCAACAGCGGCCTGGGCAGCCTGGACCGACTGCTCGTTGGCGACGTCAATCTCGTAGCCGAACGCGGGGACGTTGAACTCGTTGCCGATCTCGGCGGCAACCTTGGCCGACTTCTCACCGTCGAGGTCGAGGATGACGACGCCCCAGCCCTGGCGGGCGTAACGGCGGGCGGTGGTGATGCCGATACCGCGCTCCGAGGTGGCCCCGGTGAGGACGGCAGTGCGCTGGATGGTGCTGGACATGTAGTGCTCCTGTTGTGGTTAAGGTCGACGGCGGCAGGCAATGGCGGCTGCCACCGGCGGTTGAAAGGTGGTTCGGAAAAGGCTCAGATGAGGTCGGTGATGAAGCTTGCGGCTTTTGCGGCGGCTGCCGGCCGTTCGTCATGGCTTACGTCGCGGGTTTCCAGTTCCAGCGAGAAGTGGCCCTGGTAGCCGGCATTCCGTAGCGCCGAGAGCCCGGCGCCGAAATTGGCCTTGCCGTTGCCGACGCTCAGGTTGATGTTCCCGGACGCCTGCTCCGTGGCGGGGATGGCGTCGCGGAGGTGAACATGGGTGATCCAGCCTCCGAAGCGGTCCACGAATTCCACAGGGTCGCCACCGGAGGCGACGATATGGCTGAAGTCCATCACAATCCCGACGTCGGACCCCGCCAGCCGGTCGGCCAGCAGTTGGGCGCGCTCCAAGTTCCAGCAGAGCCGGAAATAGTGCAGCGATTCAGTCCAGAGCTCGACGCCGTGACGCATCGCGGCCTGGGACGCTGCGATGAGTTCGGCGGCGACAGCGTCGATGTCTTCTTCAAGGCTGCCGCGGAGCGGTTCGTGGTTGATCGCGCCGCATGGGAGGACCAGCGCCTTGGCGCCTGTCTTGGCTGCCAGGGTCAGGAGCATCTCAAGGTGACGCTCGCGCTCGTGGCGCTGTCCGGCGTCGAGCACTGCGTTGAGGTCCCCAACGTCACCGTTCACGGAACGGACACGCAGCCCGGAGGCCGCCACGTCGGCGGCTACGGCGTCTACCGCAGCCGCATCCAAAACGTATGGCACGTGGTCGCAGACGCCGGGCAATGCGCCTAGGTCGATTTCCTCGAAGCCGAGCCTAGCCATCGTGCTGAGGGCCTCAGGCAGGACTTGGTGGCGGAAGCTGATCGAGGAGCAGCCCAGTCTGGTGTGGAACATCGTTGGACCTTCTGCTGGAGCAATGGGTTGAGCCGTTTGTGCGGACCACAGGTGGACTTGTGCGGACCACGGGTGGACCTCACCGGCGAAACGTGATGGAAACCACTTTAGATGCGTTAACTGTCAACAGTCAACCTGCACCGTTGACTGTTGACATTGCTGGTGGTGTCGGTCACACTGGCATATCATGTTGACTGTCGACAGTGCTGGTGCGCAGCCGCACCGGTCACTACTCGAAAGGGAAAATCCAAATGAGCAATGAAGCTCTGACCATGCGTGGTCCTATTCACGGAACCAAGGAAGCCAAGCGCGTGGCCGTCGGCTCCGGCGTTGGCGCTGTCATCGAAACCTATGACTTCATCGGTTTCGGCACCGCTGCAGCCCTCTACTTCGGCACCGCCTTCTTCCCGGGTGCAGACCCTGTCACGGGAACGCTGGCCTCCTTCGCCACGCTCGGCGTCGGCTTCGCGGCCCGCCCCCTGGGCGGTATCATCGGCGGACACCTCGGCGACAAGCTGGGCCGCAAGCCGGTGCTGGTTGCCTCGCTAATCCTCATGGGCCTGGCGACTTTCGCCATCGGCTTGCTCCCCACCTACAGCCAGGTGGGCCTCCTCGCTCCTGCTCTTCTGGTGATCGTCCGCATCATCCAGGGCTTGGCCTTCGGTGCCGAATGGGGCGGCGCCATCCTCATGAGTTACGAGCACGCTCCGTGGAAGAAAAAGGGCCAATTCACCGGCATCGTCCAGGCTGGCTTCCCAGTGGGCCTCCTGCTCGCCAACCTCGTGTTCCTGGGAAGCGTACAACTCGGCAGCGAATGGGCCTGGCGCATTCCGTTCCTTGCAAGCATCCTGCTGGTGGCCGTGGGCCTGATCATCCGCTCCAAGGTGCCGGAATCCCCGGTGTTTGAGGACGTCAAGAACAAGGGCGACATCGTGAAGTCCCCCATCGTCGAGGTTATCCGCGACGACTGGCGGAACATCGTGCGCGGCATCGGCCTGCGCATTGCGGAGACCGCTGGCTACGCCGTTTCCGTCACGTACATGATTTCCTACCTCAACAGCGCCAAGCTGGCTGACAAGACGCAAACCCTGATCGCACTGTGCATCGCGGCAGCAATCGGCATCTTCGCCACCTACGCCTGGGGCAAGCTCACGGACAAGGTTGGACGCCGCCCGGTCTACGTCTGGTCCACCTTGTTCGCCGTGGCCTTTGGCATCCCGATGTTCCTCCTGGTCAACACCGGATTGTTCCTGTTCATCATCGCCACGATCGTGATCTCCTACGCCGTGTGCCAGAACTCCCTGGCCGGCGCCCAAGGCCCGTGGTTCCCGGAGCTGTTCCAGGCCAAGACCCGCTCGTCCGGCGCTTCGTTGGCCTACCAAATCTCCGCAATGGTTTCCGGCTTCACACCGTTCATCACCACCCTGCTGTTCGTCAGCTTCGGTTGGGTAGGCCCTGCCGCGCTGTTCAGCCTCTACGCAGCGATCGGGCTCTGGGCAGCACTGGTCACCCGTGAGACCTGGGGCAAGCGCGAGCGCCAGCTCGCCGAAGAAGCCGCCCGGAAAACACCCTCGACCATCTCGGCCTAAGAGTCACTAGCCAGCCTCTTGGCACACGGGCGCGCGGCCGCCGTCGTACTGGTACTCCTAGGTGCCTCATCCGGCGGCCGCCCACCATCTTTGGAAGGATTCTCCTTTGACTACCACCTCCACAGAGTCGACCCCATCGCATCAGGCGACTAACGCCGTCGAGCGCGTTGCTGATCGACACCTCGCAGTGTCCTCGGCCGCCTACCGAATCCGCAATCACGCCCTCAACATGGGTGAGGTCCAGGGCCAGGGCTATGTGGGCCAGGCCCTGGGTGCCGCGGACATCCTGGCAACCGTCTACACCGACCAGCTCCGCTACCGTGCTGAGGACCCGCATTGGGAGGTCCGCGACCGCTTCCTGCTGTCAACCGGCCACTATGCGATCGGGCACTACGCCGCGGTGGCAGAAGCTGGCATCATTCCGGTGTCCGAACTTGAGACCTATGGCTCTGACGACTCCCGGCTCCCCATGTCCGGAATGTCCACGTACACGCCCGGTATGGAGATCTCCGGCGGCTCGCTCGGCCACGGCTTGACCATCGCTGTTGGAATGGCCCTGGGACTCCGGCACCAGGGAACTGAATACGAGGGCCGCGGCGCCCGCGTCTTCAACTTCCTCTCCGACGGCGAACTCGACGAGGGCTCCACGTGGGAAGCAGCTATGGGCGCGCACCACCACCGCCTGGGCAACCTCACCGCCATGGTGGACATCAATGCCCTCCAGGCCGACGGCGCCACCAACACGGTGTTGCGCACGGAACCCGTGTTGGAAAAATGGGAAGCCTTTGGCTGGTACGCCCAGCGGGTGGACGGGAACGACGTCGGCGCCTTGCTTGAGGCGTTCGACAACGCCGCCGCTGTGGCCGCCCCGGAGGGCAGGCCGTCCGTGATCCTCTGCGACACCAGGGTTGGCCGCGGAGTACCACTGTTGGAAACCCGCGAAAAGGCGCACTTCATGCGCATCGAAGAACACGAATGGCAGATTTGCCGCGAGCAGCTGGCTGCCGGATTTGAAGGGACGGCTTCCGCATGAGCACCACCGTTGCGAGCACAAAACCGAAGCTGAAGACGTCAGCGATGATCGCGTCGTTCGCGGACCCGGGCCAAAAGACCACGTCCGCTCCCTTTGGCCATGCCCTGGTCAAGGCCGCCGAGGCAGACCAGCGGATTGTTGGCCTTACAGCTGACCTTGGCAAATACACGGACATGCACATCTTCGCCAAGGCGGTCCCGGAGCGCTTCTTCCAGATGGGCATGGCCGAGCAGTTGCTCTTCGGCGCGGCGGCCGGACTTGCCGAAACCGGGCTGGTGCCGTTCGCTTCGACGTACTCGGTGTTCGCTGCGCGCCGGGCCTACGACTTCCTGTGCCTGGACATAGCGGAACCGAACCTCAACGTTAACATTGTTGGTGGCCTGCCGGGCCTCACCACAGGGTACGGTCCCAGCCACCAGGCAACTGAGGACATGGCCATCTTCCGCGGCATGCCGAACCTGACCATTGTGGATCCCTGCGACTCGGTGGATATCGAACAGGCGGTTCCCCAGCTGGCTGCTTCCGAGGGGCCTACGTACCTGCGCCTTTTGCGGGGCAACGTGCCCACCGTGCTGGACGAGTACGACTACAAGTTTGAGCTCGGCAAGGCCAAAGTGCTGCGCGGCGGCAACGACGTGGTGTTTGTCTCGAGCGGCCTCATGACAATGCGCGCGCTCCAGGCCGCGGAGGCGCTGGCCGCTCACAATGTTGACGTCGCCGTCGTCCATACGCCCACCATCAAGCCCTTTGACGCGTCCACTGTCCTCCGCGAGATCAATACGGACCGCTTGGCGGTCACTCTGGAGAACCACACCGTGGTGGGCGGCCTGTTCGAGACGGTGGCGTCCGCCGTCGTCGCGGCCGGGCTGGGCAAGCGGGTGGTTCCGGTGGCCCTGCCGGACGCGTTCCTCGACGCCGGTGCGCTGCCCACGCTGCACGAACGGTACGGTCTGTCGGTGGACCGGATTGTGGCGAAGGTGCTGGAGGAATTGGGCTAACCACAGCCCGCCACACCTTTTCTGGGAGCGCGGGGCCGGCGGAACTGCCGGTCTCGCGCTCCTGCCCGTAAGATCAACAGTTAACACAGCGACTGTCAGCAGTCGAAACCTGACATTGAGGATCCATCATGGCCGCACCAGCTTCCCTGCTAGGACTGGAAAAGAAGAGCCTGCGCGAACAGGCGCTCATTGCCCTGCGCCGGGCCATAACCAGTGGAGAACTGGAGCCTGGACGGCACCTGGTGGAGACCGAGCTGTCCGAGATGCTGCAGATCAGCCGCGGCACCCTCCGCGAAGCCCTGCGCCAATTGGAACAAGAGGGCCTGGTGTCGGCGGGTCCCCGGGGCCGGCTTTCCGTGCGCCATTTGGATGCCAAGGAAATACGTGACATTTTCGCGGTCCGGGCTGTCCTCGAGTCCCTTGCGGCCCGGACGTTGTGCGAGCGGCACAACAAGGACGCAGCAGTGGCCCAACTGCGTGCCGCCGTCGAGAGCATGGACGATGCGGCCAAGTCCTCCCTTGAGGACCGCATTGAAGCGGACCTGGAATTCCACCGGACACTCTGCCGGCTGTCCGACAACGAGACTTTGTTGCACTCCTGGGAATCGCTGGAGGGCTCGATTCGCATGTCCATCATGTACGCGGGGCTGGAGCGCGCCGTAAAGAACATGAGTGTTGGCCGCCACCACGACATTGTGGCCGCCATCGAAACAGGCAACGCGGCGCAGGCCCGCGAGACGATCATCGAACACATGGACGGCGCTGCAGAGAACCTAGTGGCGTAGGACTTGCTCCGGCGGCCGCCGTCGAGGTCGCCGGAAACGTGCGGGCCAGCGGCAAGGGTGCCCACTCGCCCGAAGCGACGGGCGACTTTGAGAGGTTCCAGCGACCACGGGGATTCTGGCGAACCCAAGGCCAGGTCCGGCGAACCCAAGGTCAGGTGGAAAACCCTTTCCCGGACACCATGCCCTGGGCTAGCGTGAAGGCCATGGAATTCAGATACCTTGGCAACTCAGGCTTCAAGATCTCGGAAATCACGTTTGGCAACTGGCTCACCCATGCTTCCCAAGTGGAGAACGACGTCGCCACCCAGTGCGTCCGTGCTGCACTCGACTCCGGTATCACCACCTTCGACACCGCGGACGTCTACGCAAACACCGGCGCAGAATCGGTCCTCGGCGAGGCGCTGAAGGGCGAGCGCCGGGAATCCCTGGAAATCTTCACCAAGGTCTTTGGCCCCACAGGTCCCAAGGGCCACAACGACGTAGGGCTGTCCCGCAAGCACATCATGGAGTCCATCAACGGCTCGCTCCGCCGGCTCCAGACCGACTATGTGGACCTCTACCAGGCCCATCGCTACGACTTCGAAACACCGCTCGAAGAAACGATGCAGGCTTTCGCCGATATTGTCCGCCAAGGCAAAGCCCTGTACATCGGCGTCAGCGAATGGACCGCCGAGCAGCTCCGCGCCGGCCACGCCCTGGCGCAGGAACTCGGCATCCACTTAATCTCCAACCAGCCCCAGTACTCCATGCTCTGGCGCGTGATCGAAGCCGAAGTGGTACCGGCATCCGAAGAATTGGGCATCTCCCAAATCGTCTGGTCCCCCATGGCGCAGGGCGTGCTCAGCGGCAAGTACGTTCCTGGCCAGGCCGTCCCAGAAGGCAGCCGAGCTACCGATGACAAGGGTGGCGCCCGGATGATCAAGCGCTGGATGCGCGACGACATCCTGGAAGGTGTGCAGCAACTCAAGCCGATCGCCCAAGAGGCAGGTTTGTCCATGCCGCAGCTCGCGGTGGCCTGGGTCCTGCAGAACAAGAACGTTGCCTCCGCGATCATTGGTGCCTCGCGTCCCGAACAGATCGCAGACAGCGTCGCGGCGTCCGGCGTCGTCCTTGACTCGGTGCTGATGGACAAGATCGACGGCGCGATCGGTCACCTCGCCGAGCGGGACCCGGCCCAGACGAAGTCGCCCGAAACACGGGAAGCCTGAGCCCAGGCCCGAGGCCGGCTGGCTCGGCGGCGGCTGGCTGGCTCGGCCCGGCGGCTGGCTGGCCCGGCCCGGCTGGCTCGGCGGCGGCTGGCTGGCTCGGCCCGGTGGCTGGCCCGGCCCGGTGGCTGCCGGTCCAACCTTCACGAGATTTAGCGCTGAATAGTTACGGCCCCCAATTTCTGGGTACGTACCCTGCGGAACGGAAGTCGACGCCCCCGGAACCATAAGGCGGTGATCACGATTCGCCAATCGTCAGCGCGCTGGGCACCAGCGCACAACCACCCGAAAGCTGATGTGGACGTCCTGTTGCCCACCTGCAACAGGCCCGGCGAATTGGCCGTGACGTTGGCTGGCCTGGCGGCCCAGGACGGCCCAGCCTTCCGACTGGTACTGAGCGACCAGTCGGAAGGGTTGGCCGGCTGGGAACATGGCCCCGTAGCAGCGATACTGCGCGTCCTCCGTGTCCAGGGAACGTCTGTCGACCTGCTGAGGCACCTTCCCCGACGTGGGCTGGCTGAACATCGACAGTTCCTGCTGGATCACTCCAGCGCCGACCAAGTGCTGTTCCTGGACGACGACGTGTGGCTGGAGCCCGGCTCCTTGGCCCGAATGACTAAAGCGCTTGAACAACTCGGCTGCGGCTTTGTGGGAATGGCGCCGCAGGGCTTGTCCTACGTCGACGACCGGCGGCCGTCTGACACGTGTCACTTTGAACCGTGGCAGGGACCAGTGACGCCGGAAAGGATCCGACCCAATCAGGCTGGCTTTGAGCGTTGGCCGCTTCACAGCGCCGCCAACCTAGTCCATCTCAGCGAAGAATTGCAGCTCCAGGAAGGCCAGTGGATTCCCTACAAAGTGGCTTGGATCGGCGGCTGCACCATGTACCGGCGAACGGCCCTCGAATCCGTGGGGGGCTTCAAATTCTGGAATGAGCTGCCTCCCGAACACAGCGGCGAGGATGTGGCCGTGCAGTGGCGCGTCATGGAGTGCTACGGCGGCGCCGGAATCCTGCCCTCCGGGGCAGTCCATCTTGAATCCCCCACCACAATTCCCAACAGGCCGGTGGAGGCTTTTGATGTGGTTTTCAAAGAGGCCCAGGCGAACCGCCTGCGGTCTAAGTAGAAAGGAATGAAAATGGCCGAAACGCCAAACCCTATTCAGGTCCAGAAATTCCTAGGCGGCATCGATTATCCCGCCAGCAAGGACGCCCTGGTCTCGAGGGCAAAGGACGAAGGCGCGGACCAAAACATCCTTGATGCCTTGGAAAACCTTCCGGACAAGGAGTATGGCGCCCCGACTGAGGTTACGTCGGCGTTGTCTGGCTAGTAGTCGACAATTGCACCAGCCGAAATGTTGATGGTGGCGTCGGTTATGGCCCCGGCCCGATCCGATGCCGCAAACACCGCCGCGTGGCCCACGTCATCCAGGGTGGCCGTCCTATTCAGGTGGGCGGCCGCCTGGATGTCGCGCTCGATCTCCTCGCGGCCTTCTGTCTGCCAAGGAATGGTTTCCAGGATGCCACCCGTCACCAAGGTGACTACACGCACGCCGTTTCGTCCCAACTCGGTGGCCCACTGACGCCGGAGGCCCTCCATCGCGTCGAGCGCCACTTTGAAGCCGCCCAGTCCCGGCAACGTCTGCGGTCCTGAACCGCCAAAGGTCAGTACGACGCCGGACCGCGCCTTGATCATGTGGCGCGCGGCGGCGCGCGTGGTCAGGAATTGGCTTCGTAGGGCCACCGCCACTGGCTGCAGGAAGTGGTCCGCGCTGATCTCCATAAGCGGTTGCTGAACATCGCCGAACGAAATCACGTTGAAAGAAATGTCGATGCGTCCAGCCCGCTTGGCCACACCGTCCACGAAGGCGTCTACCTGCTGTTCGTCGAGGGCGTCTACGAGCGCGGTCCTGGCCGTCCCGCCGTTCGCTTGGATGTCCCGCGCCACCCGGTCCAGCCTCTCCTGGGTCCTTCCCGCGAGATAGACTGTGGCGCCCTCGGCCGCGAATGCTCTGGCGACGGCGCCGCCAATCGCTCCGCCAGCCCCATAAATCACGGCTGTTTTGTTCTCGAGAAGCATCACTTTGTCCTTCCGAATGCCGGAAAGCGTCAGGCCCGCATTTGTCAGGCCAGGGACCGGGCGCAGTTTTGCGTTTTCCCGAATGTCCACCTGCCGGATGCGGCTGTCAAGAGTATCGGGACCTTCCCGGCCCGACGGCCCCCAGCCCGACGGCCCCGGCACCGGCCCTGCCCCGCCCGGCACCGGCCCTGCCCCCGCGCGGCCCGACGGCCTCCGGCCCCGCCCCGCCCAGCCCGACGCCCCCACCCCGCCCGGCGCGACGGCGTCGAGCGTTCACCGGCTATACTCTTGCGCAACCATGACAAGCCTTCCTTCCGCCCCTGCGACTGTCCGCGTCGATGCCTGGCTGTGGGCGGTCCGCGCCTACAAGACCCGGTCTGCTGCCACGGCCGCGTGCCGAGCAGGGCATGTGCGGCTCAACGGGAATCCGGTCAAGGCCTCGCAAACCATTGTTCCGGGCGACACGGTCCGCGTCCGGGAATCGGGATTTGAGCGGATCCTCGAAGTCAGGCGCCTCATCGCCAAACGAGTTGGCGCGGAGGCGGCGTCGCACTGCTTCACGGACCACACGCCGCCGCGGCCTGTTGCGCCGATGCTCGGCCTGCCGCAGCGGGACCGCGGCGCGGGACGTCCCACCAAGAAAGATCGCCGCGACATGGAGAAATTGCGCGGTCACTAAGCTGTGGCCAATGCGGGGACACCAAATCGCCGGAAGAAACGGAATTTGCGCGAATCTTGAGTCATTGCCCGCTGACATTCTGTGCGTGGCGGATTACTGTGGCCGTGGGTTGATCCATTCGTTGTAGGACCAGCCCTCAAGGAATTAACGGAATTAACCGGTCTCAACTCGCCCTTCGGAGGGAACCATGTCCCAAAGTGTCCCCGGCTCGGCCCCCGGCGGCCAGCCCAATTTCCAACCGACACCTTACGAGTATCCCCGACCCACCACTGCCACTGTGCCCGGGAAGACGCTCGGAATTGTCGGTTTTGTCCTGTCGCTGCTGGGTCCGCTGACAACAATCGGTCTGATCCTGAGCATTGTGGCATTGGTGCAGTCCCGCAAGGCCCGTGCCAACAACGGATTCGCAATTGCCGGAATTATCATCGGTGCGCTTGGCACAATTGCTGGCGCGCTTATCCTTATTACCACGATCGCTGGATTAGGGTTCATAGCACAGCAGTGTGCGGAACTCGGGCCTGGCGTGCACTACGTCAACAACGTCACCATCACCTGCAGCTAACGACGCAGCACGACCGGTGGTCTAACTGGGGGATCACCGGCCGAAGCCAAGGAGCCGTCCCGCCGGCCAGGATGCACTTGATCCGGGTCGGCAGGGCGGCTCCTCACTGCGTCCCCTAAAGGGTAGTCAGCAACTTCTTCATCTCTTCGATCTCAGCCTCCTGGGCCTTGATGATGTCCTTGGCCAGGGCAATGGCCGCGGCGTTCTTGCCGTCGCTTTGCTGGGTCTTGGCCATGGTGATGGCGCCCTCGTGGTGCGCGATCATCTGCGACATAAACAGCTTGGCGGCTTCCGCTCCCTGGGATGCCTTGAGCTTGGCCAGTTCGTCGTCGCCCAACATGCCGGCCATGCTGTGGCTGCTGTGCGACGAGGACGCTGTGGGCTCATTCCAGGACTTCAGCCAGCCCGTCATGGTCTCGATCTCAGGACCTTGTGCGGCCTTGATCCTCTTGGCGAGGTCCGTCGCGGGCACTGGCAGGCCCTGCTTGGCCAGCATGATGTCGCTCATGGTCACGGCCTGGGAGTGGTGCGGAATCATCATCTGGGCGAACATCGCGTCCGCCATGTTGTGGTCCGCGGAATTGGCCGACGCCGAGGCCGAGGCAGACGCCGTGTCGTGCATCGAGTGGTCCATTCCGGTTGAGCTCGAGCCGGAGCCGGATGACGCACAGCCGGCCAGGGCGATGGCGAGGGCAACTGCCGTGGCCGGGATTGTGAGCAGCTTCTTGTTCATTGGGTTGCGTCCTTCTGGGAGTTTTACGCGCAGGAGCGCTTTGTGAATTGGTCAGGCGGAGGCCTCCACGGCATCCGCCGCTTGGCCCCCTTGGGGAGGCCTTGGAGGGAGTTTTCCTCCCGAAAGCCATTCACGTCCTGCTGATACTCAGCTCACCCGGCGAAGGACTGCCGGGTCTGTAGCAGTACGACGGCGGCAGGCCGTCGCGCGCGAGCGGCAGACCGCCGTCGAGCGTTACCAAGGAAGGGGGCTGCACCGCCAGCGGCGCGCTTCCCGGAGCGGGCACGCAGACAACATGCATTCCGGACATCGCCGGGCAGGAGCCCTGCGGCCCTGCGCAGGAATGGTCCTTCACCGACACGGGAAGAGGCGGCTCGGCCTGCTGGATGGACCGGGATACTGCCCCGGCGTGGCCGGCAACTTGTCCGGCGTGCTCATCGTGGTCGGCAACTTGTCTGGCGTGCTCGTCGTGGCCGGCAACTTGTCTGGCGTGCTCGTCGTGGCCGGCAACGTGTCCGCCGCGCTCATCCTGGCCGGCAACGTGTCCGCCGCGCTCATCCTGGCCGGCAACGTGTCC
>NZ_JAIWYX010000025.1 GCF_020251205.1 Arthrobacter sp. M4 | reverse complement strand
TCCTAAGGCGCTCAGGGGGCTACCGCTGGGGTCACGGGCGGCGATTACCACAGCTGGCTACGGCGACCATCACCACCACCAAACGCGCGGCCAGCGCGAGCCGATGCACGGCACGTCCCGATTTCCACAAAGGCAGAAATCCAGATGACTACAAATCTACATTTCAAGAAATCCGGAAAACTTCCAAAAATCTCCTAGTGGGGCTTGCAAATAAGTTCCTAGGGGGGCTAGAATAGAGATAAGAAAACAGCCCATCCCGAAGGAGCAGAAACCATGGCCACTGCCACCAAGACCCGCAAGACCGCCGAAGAGCGCAAGGCTCAGGCCGAAGCGCTGCAAGCTCAGCTCACCGCCAAAATCGAGTCCTTCACCAGCTCGGATGAGTGGATGAAGTTCTTGGCTTTCGCCCAGGCATTCCACGCCTACAGCCTCAACAACGTCATTCTCATCCTTTCCCAGTGCAATGTAGCCAGCCGCGTTGCAGGGTTCCGCAAATGGCAGGACCTCGGCCGTCAGGTCCGCAAAGGTGAGAAGGCCATCAAGATTTTTGGCTACAGCACCAAGAAGGTCACCGAAACCAACGAAGCCACCGGCGAGGACGAAGAAAAGACCGTAGTCCGCTTCCCCATCCTCTCGGTTTTCGACATCTCACAGACCGACCTCATGGAAGGGGCCGAGGACTACAGCAGCCCCGCGCAGCGACTCACCGGCTCCGATGATCTGGGCATCGTCGCCAAGGTCACCGAATTTCTCACCGCCCGCGGCTGGACCGTCACCCACGAAGAGATCCCCGGCGAAGTCAACGGCTACACCACCACGGACGGCACCCGCCGCGTAGTGATCGACGCGGGCCTCTCCCCCGCGCAGGCAGCCAAGACCGCCATCCACGAGGCCGCACACGTGATCTTGCACGCCGACGAGGACCACACCGAATACGTGGCCCACCGTGGCGTCAAGGAAACCGAGGCCGAGAGCGTGGCCTACGTGATGGCCGGAATGCTCGGACTCGACACCAGCGCCTACAGCGTCGGCTACGTCGCCGGATGGGCCAAAGCCGACATTGAGACCGTCAAGGCCACCGCCGCGAACGTCCTCCGCGCCGTCCACGAACTCGCGGAAGCCCTCGACAACGAAGAGGACGAAGCCGCCTAGAGCGGCCCGGGGCGGCCCGCCCGGGCCGCCCCCTTACCGAAAGGAGCAACCATGTTGCAGCTCGAAGGCCAGGGCGAACTCTTCGCCATCGCACCGGAACCACTGATCTACACCAACGGAGAACACCCCACCCACTGCGTGAAATGCCGCGAAAAACTCACCATGGCCTACGAAGGCGCGGGAGGCAGAGGCTACCGCTGGGAGAAATGCCAAAAGTGTTCCCGGACACCCGACCCCGAGTTCACCCGGAAACTACACGAAGCCGTCAAGGCAGCCCGCAAGGCCGCAGAGAGCGAATAGACCAGGAAGCGGCGGCCCAAAGGCCGCCGCCGGCCTCGCAAGCTCGGCCGGCGGTTCGCGGCAGACTCCCGTCTCTCCTGGCCGGCCGCTGCCGACTCTCCTGGCCGGCCCTAGACGCCCGGGGCTCCCCCGGCCACCGCGATCCCGTTCCACTCGTCAATCCGAGAGCTGAGCATCTTGCTCAGCTCTTGCGCGGTGGTCGAGTGGAGGTAGTGGCGGACGCCGTGAATCGTGACCTCAATGCATTCCCCCTGATCGTCGCCGGTCAGCGCAACCCCAACATGGCCGTCCGGCCAGTTGCGGGGCTCTTCCGGCTCGTGAGTCTCAGTGATCGGCTCGCGTATCACTTTCACCTGCTGACGTTCAGCCTTTAAACGGCTTGCTTTCCCCATGGGACTCCTTCTTGAGATTCGGTCTAGCAAGTATCGCTGACAGCGGCACAGTTCCCCATGGTCCAAGCCTGGCGCCGCCGACTCCCCCGCCGCCGTGGCCAGGTTTCTTTCAGCCGGGACAACACACATCGGCCGCGCGGGGTTCGGTTTCGGGAGCGACGGAGCCTTGCACGGTGAGCAGCTTCTAAGGCGCTCAGGGGCTACCGCTGGGGTCACGGGCGGCGATTACCACAGCTGGGTACGGCGACCATCACCCCCACCAAACGCGCGGCCGCGTGAGCCGATGCACGGCACGTCCCGATTTCCACAAAGGCAGAAAACCAGAAATCTACCCATAAAGAAATCCGGAAAACTTCCAAAAATCTCCTAGTGGGGCTTGCAAAAGAATTCCTAGGGGGGCTAGAATAGAAGTATCAAGAAGCCCACCGGAAGGAATCTGAAAATGCTCACCAAGGCCACCACCGACAACGGCACGGCGATCACCTTTGACCACAGCGACAAGTGGTTCCAAACCTTCGAGAGCCCCACGAACAACATTCTTAGCGGCGATTACGCCGCCACTGGGGGAACCGGACGCCAGCACTTCTGGATCGACAAGGAAACCCTCAGGGCCTACGTCCCCAACGCCATCAGTTTCGAGTGAAGGAGCATGTCATGATCCGCAAATGCATTGCCCTGGTCATCCCCGCCCGTCTCAGCGAGGCAGTCACGGCCACCGCCCAAGACGTTCGCCACGGAACGCTTGAAGCCCTCTATGGCCCACTTGAATGCATCGTCAGCGGTGATTGGCAGGTCTACCTCAGGGCCGACAGCAGCAACCTCCGCCCCAATGTCCGGGCCACGCAACTGCTCCGCGAAACGGGACTCTATCTGCCAGAGGTCACAGGAAACGCGATCTACCTAGGACGCGCAGAACACGGCTGGGACACCGACGCTCCCGCCCATCTGATCCGCCTCGCAGAGAAGTTGTTCGACACCCGCCTAGCAGCGGCCGAACTCGTCTAACCGCCCAAGGTGGCCGGGGTCCCCGGCCACCACCGATCCCCAAGGAGTCGGAACCATGAGCATCACCGTCTACACGATCACCGACGAAGCAGGCCGCGAGTGCAGCAAATGCACCGCCACGAAGAAGGCCATGGACCGCCAGGGGATCCCGTACCGCGTCCGGGAAATGACTGAGGCAGACCGCGAAACCTTCAAAAAGGCCGGCCACATGACAGCCCCCGTCGTCATCACCGACACCGACACATGGGCAGGGTTCCGCCCCGACAAAATTCTGGCCCTCACCGGAAAGGAATCCTGATGGCACTGACCAAGGAACAGGCCGAGAAGATCCAGGGACGGGGACGGGTCGACTCAACATCGTGGTGCTGCTCCGGCCCGTTTCCGCTGGTGGGATGTCCCGATTGGCTGACCCACTGGCACGCGGATTGCACGGTCTGCCACTGGACAGAAAACCCCAGGTTCTGGGGACCGACTCCGGAGGGCGCCGCCGCGCTACTGATCGAACACCTGGACCAGGAACACCCGCCGGCATGGACCCAGCAAACCCTTTTCTAATTTTCTCCTCGCGAAAGGAAACCAAGACCATGAGTGAATTGGCCGGACAGCTCGCCCTCTTCGACACACAGAGCTTCCCCACCGTCCTCGATGCAGAATCGTACGAAGTCGCCTACTGCCCCGCCTGCCATTCAAACTGGGGCGCGGAGAACGCCCGGGCCAAACCCAGCGTTCAGGCCCGCCTCGACCAGGAACACGAGATGATGACTGGCGGCCGCTGCGCCTACATGCACAAACTCGGAGTCACTGAACCGTTCTACACCATCGAAGAGATCCGACTCGTCCGCGCCGGAGGATGGCCAATGCCCTACCCAAGACCGAAAGGATACGGCGGCCTCTACCAACTCCGCTCGTCCTAAGCCCCGCAAGCCCACCATAGGAGAAACCAATGCCCAACCAGTACGTTGCAGAGGCCAACGCACTTCTGACCGAAGCATCCCAGAACCTCCCCGCGGACGTCACGGTGGCCGCCGCCATCAAGGCCAGCATGGCGCAGGCGTATGCGACGCTCGCACTGGCTCAGGAAGTCGCGGCCGCAGCCGAAACGCTGACGGCAACCCCTAAAAGCTACTAGTTTTTCCTAGCCCCCCTTGCAATTGACATGCAAGGGGGGCTAGAATAGAGTTATGAAGGAAATCAAAAGGAAAGAAGCCGAGGCGGAACTGACCAAGGCCGGATGGAGCATTATTCGGCAGACGGGCAAGCACGACGTATGGGCCTCGCCGGACGGGACAGCCACCGTTGCTGTTCCCCGGCACCGGACCCTCAGCCCCGGAGTCGTCCGGCAGATTGCCAAGGGACTGCCGACCACGCCGAGCGGCTGGCAGTAGCCTTCCCGGTAGGGGCCGCAAGGCCCCTACCGGCCCACCGCCCGGCAGTACGAGAGGAAAAGATGACCATCAAGCGCGAGTTCGAAGCCGTTGCCCACAAGGAGGGCAAGTGGTGGGAAATCCACATCCACGAGCTTGACCAGGTGACCCAGGCCAGCAGGGCAAAGGATATCCAGGACATGGCCACGGACCTTGCGGCCGCTGTGCTCAACCTCGACCCCGACGAGGTCAAGATCAATGTCACGCTCCGGGCTCCTGATGAGGCCATGAAGCGCTGGACGCAGGCGCGGGAGGACATGGAGAAGGCCCAGGAGCTTTCCGCCCGGGGAGCTGCGGAATCACGCGCCGTCGTCGCGGAACTCAGCGAGCACTTCACCATTACCGAAGTCGCCCGCATGCTCGGCATTTCCACCCAGCGAGTCTCCCAACTCAAAGCAAAGAAGCCCACGGAAGCATAACCAGAAATCTACAAAACAAGATTTCTGCAAATCCAGACACAATGCAGACCCGGCCAGCCCGGCAGCTCGCCCCTGGAACCCGAACGATCAAGGAGAACGGAACCCCATGGCACAGAAGATCATCCCCGGAGGATTTGAGGCCCGCGCCATCGCAGGCAAGTCGCCCGAGGAACTGGAGACGCGAAGCCAGGAGTATCACGAGGACGTCGAAGCCATCAAAGACGCGATCCTGCGCCAGCTCGGAGCCGGAACCGACATAGGCGAGCTCGTCTACGCGGGGATGCTGGAGGCGCAGCGGGAAGTGGCAGAGGGCTACAGCCTTCTGGACAACCGCCCCGGATCCTGGGAAGCCGCTGGCCTGTCGCAACTCATGGACAGCGTGCACGCCCAGCTCGACACGGAAAGCAGATAGCCCATGTACGCGAAAGCACTCATCCAGGCAGGGCGCGGCATTCCAGCAATGCCTCTGCTCATTGCAGGGGTCCGCGAACTGCCCCTGATGGTCGGGTATTTGACCGCCCATGGATGGCGGGACGCTGCCGGCGGCATGACGCAGCAGGGAAACGGCGAATTGCGCATCACGACGTCGCAGCGACTCCAGCTGCTGATCGGCGGGGAAATCATGCTGGACGACACGAATCCGGCAAGTCCTCCGGGGTGGTGGGCAGCCGTCGAGGCTGGCGGGGGCCGCTGCTTTGCTCTGCTGTCCGAGTCAGGCAGCGTCGATCTGCACAGCACCGACGCCGGACCAAACCTGGAACGGCTGATGGATCAGAGGGGTGCCCTCTATTGGGCCAGTGTGCCCGTCACCGTTGATCCGAAGTAGCCAGCAATCACGGAATGCCGAAAACCAGAAAAATAGAAATCTACAAACCACGAGGCGTGTATTTCCCGAATTGTAGATTGGAAGGAATGTAGATTCGTCTTATGCAGGTACTAGCGATTTACTCAGAGAGCGGTGGAGTCACCAAGACCACCACCGCAGTATCGCTGGCCGTCATCGCGGCCAGAAGCGGGCGCCGGGTGACGCTGGTAGACCTTGACCCTCGGGCCGCCACCACGAAGTGGGCGGGCATCAAGCCGGAGGAGGACCATCTTCACGTCGGCGCCATCCTCGCCTACGACGACTGCGAAGGCTATGCCGAGGAACTGGGCATCGTCGTTCCTGCCTGGTCAGAGAACATTCGTGTCGTCCCGGCAGCGCGCAGCGTTAGCAACCGCGAAGCAGAGTATGCAGACGGTGCCGAGTACCGGCTAAAAACGTCGCTGGTGGGCCTTGAATCCGATCTGGTGATTATTGACTGCCCCAACAGGCAAGGCGGGCCGCTCATCAAGGGAGCGCTGACGGCCGCCGATTCCATCGTCTACGCCTCAAAACTCTCAGGAGATGGTGTGGACGGCGTGAACGGCGCGCGGCAGACCGTGACCCAGTTCAAGAAAAACCTTGCCCGCATCGGAGCTACCCACACGCTGGACGAGCTGGGGATCATCGCGGCCGCCGTTGACGATCGCGTGGTGGGAACACCCTCGGTCGAGCGTGTTTCCTTCGAGGACCTGGAAGAAACAGGACTCCTGCTCACACCGACGGTGCCGAAACGGACCATCGTTGAGCAGGTTCGCCTTACGGGGGACTGGTACGGCGACTACCCGAGCGGGCAGAAGGTACTTGATGCCTACACCGAACTATCGAAGAGAGTAATCCGATGAGTAACAAGCCGGACTTGAGTAACCGCCGCACCAGGGCACAGATCAAGCCCGCCCCGGACGAGCACGTGGACCCTATCGAGCCGCCGCAGACAGTGCAGCCGGCCCCCGGCGCCAGGGCAGCCAACAAGGCCAAGCCTGCTGCGCCACGGGACCTCAATCTCCAGGTCAGCGATGAAGTTTTCGAAACGATCGACTTCGCTAAGTTCAAGACGAAACTCACCAAACGGGCCATTGTGGAACAGGCAGTCCTTGCCCACTGGGCAGAGTACCGCCAGCAGTAGGCCACCTAGCGGACGGTCGACAATTCCTGTCAGAGGCGGAAGATATGCTGAGCCGGTTCCTGAGGCTGTGGCTTAAAAGACGAAGCAACGGATCTCGGAAGCACTGAATCCACAAGGAGGGGACATGATTACGAACGAGGAACGTGACAGTGCTGGAAGGCACCCCGGGGCGCCAGCATGGGATGGTGATCTGACCACCTTGAGTCCGGCAGGGCTGGAAAAGCACGACAACGGTCTAACGGCCTGCATCGCCAACCTGACGGTTCTCTATGGGGTGCTCGATAGTCCGGCGTGGCGGGTGCGGACACCAGAGGAACGCCGCGCAGACGGCTTTGAGAAGTGGGTGGCGCGACTTGCGGTTGTCCGGAACGAACGACGACGGCGCGAGGACCAGATTGGAATCAGCGAGTACATGAGCTTGTTCGGTACTCCCGCCTTTGAAGAGCCATGGAGCAACGACAAGCCATGAGCGGCGAGGCGAACTATGTAGCCGGCCTTGCAATGCGGTGGGCCAGAACCGATCCCTTGGAGCAGTGGGTCAACGCGGCCCCCGAGGGCGGGCGGACACCGCTTGACGAGACAATCCGCGAGTACCTGGCTAGCCACAACCCGTTCCCTGACGAGAGCGCCGTTGAAGTCCTCAGGGGAGAGGGGCCCACCTGGGAGCAGGCCGTCATCGTTGAACGGGTCGGTGTGGACGAATGGACAGTGGAGTACGAAGACGGCGAGCAGGCATGGCGGGACCACCATGAGCTGCGGCCGGCGGCTGCCAAGTAACGGTGGCCTCCACACGTCCAAACACAGACGAGGGGTAACTACAGTGCCGGTCGTCATGGCATCCGGTTCGCAGTGGCACATATCCATGTCAGGGGACCGCTGCTTTCGCGGGGCAGCTTAGGGAGTTTTCCGCTCCAGCCGCCATTGTCGAACGGAGAGACCGGGGACGAAATCCCACTCAGCTCTGCAAGACTCGCAGGCGATACGCCGGTAGTGCCCTTGATTGCCAGGGACGTTCTCGTGCTCTTCGATGACCGCGCCTTTCCCGCAGGGGCAGTCATACTCGTACAGCTCTGTATCCGTCGTACCTGGCCCCAAGCCGGTGCGGTGGCCGTCCGTTGAGGAATGCCGTAGTTCAGTGCGGATGCCCCGAACGCCTTCACTCGAAGTCTCAACCTTTTTGGGGAGCTGGACGACGTTATCCGGGATGGTCGAGGCTATTTCCGCCCATGACAGTTCCATCTCCGGTTCGTCCAGGAACCAGGCGTGGGTGCCCGCGGCCAATGACGGCATGAGTCTCTTAGCCGCTGAGTGGTTCCTGGAAAGGAACGCCGTCAGGTACCGCAGGTTTTCGGGTGGCAGTCCTTGCTGGGCGGCCCACTCCATGAGCTTCCGCTTTCGGCGCTCGTGGATCGGCCCGTCCGTGGCAACAACCTCCACGACCCAGACATCCATGGGTGTGGTGCCAAGATCAACGATCAGGATGTCGGGTAGCAGGTCGCTGACATCGATGCTGATTCCGGCCGCCGCAAAGATGGCGGCATCAGCCTTATGAAACTTATCGCCGGGTTCACTAATTGCCAGGACGGCAGGCTCTTTGAGCCTGACGATGGCCCAGCCTTGAATAACGCCCTGGATGATTTCCGACGATTTTCCCGGGGCCAGATCCCTTGTCGTGCCGTCCGGCATGCGCACGGGAACGCTTAGCGTTGCCCTGGCCCTTGCATTTGCCAAACTGGCCCGCAATCTGGCGGATGCGGACATGTGGGTTTGAATCCAGGTGTCAACGGCTTCCTGAAGTTCTTCCCCGTGGAGGCTCGGGTCGAAGAGTTGTGCGAAACTCCGGCGAAGGATCCAACGCGGCGCTGGAGAGGTTGTATCCAGGTGAGGCGCACCCAGGATGGCTCCCAACTCAGACCAGGGGTGGAAGACATCATCTCTCAGCGGCTCGCGTGAGTTGTCTGCATACCATTGGGTCAGGCCAATGTCCCAGGACGCCATCAGCTCATGGGTTTTGTTCTTTGTGCTCTTGGAGACGCTATACCAGCGGCGGCGGCGCTCTTCATCGGTGATGGCAAAGAGCTCTTCGTTCATCCATAAGACGGTGGAAGGCCGTGCATAGGGGAGATCGGGTGTAAGTTCGCCGTCCTCAGTGGGGGCTACACAGCCGGCCCAGATCAGGGCAGCCACTGCCGATGCAGCCATTTGTCCTCGTAGTGCACCAGGAAAGGCATCAACGGGAAACACCATTTCGAGTCGGCTAAGGCAAAGATCCCGTGTGATGACGGGCATAAGATCCCTGCTGTCGCTCAAATTTTGGCTCCCGGTGTATAGGCCAACGCGACGGCCCGCTCTAATTCAAGGTCATCGAGACCTTCCCATGAAGCCAAAACTTTAGCATCGGGAAGTGGCAGCGAGTCGATTTCATACGAGCTGACGGCCACCGACCCTGAAATGCAGCGCATGAGCCGGTCCATGGTTTTTGTCTGTAGGACTCGAGCCAGCGTAGCGCGCTGGATAAGGGGAACCGCAGCGGTGGGTCGTAAGACGTTGACGTGGTTCTCAACGACAACCCTGCCGCCAAGGGAATCCAGTTTCTCCTGGCTCAGATCTGCTGCCACTATCCGTCTGCACTGCTCCGGGGCAGTTGTTCGCTGGACAAGGACAGCTGGCTCTTCCAGGACCATGACATTCAGGTCCGATTTAACATTGAGGGCGAGGAACCGTGCCTTGTCACGGGCAGCGTCCCGGTGTACTTCTCCGCCGTCAATGTCGGCGCCCCAAAGGATCATGGCCCTGTTTCGTCCGGGCCTGCTGTGAAGATCCGCTTTACGGCGGTTCCAAACAAGGGGGCCAGTCGAGGCGTGCCAGCCTGCTGTCTCCAGCGTGAGAGTCATCCGGGCAGCAGCCGCTGCGATTGCGGCGTCCCGCGATTCACGGGGGAGTAGCCATAAGCCGTCGCCCTTGGGCACGGGCACCTCCCCAACGTTCTCTACGTGCCCGTTCGAGCGGGTGATTCTTACTCGTCGTGCTGGCTTGCGCTTGAACGTCACCAGGCATGTTTCCTGGAGGACGCCGTTGAAGACTCCGTTGCGGCCGTCGACGAAGTTCATCGTGTGCATTGGCATCGTCTCGCCAAGGTGTCCGCGCAGTTTGTGGAAGTACCGGCCGGCCGTGAAGCTGGTGGGCACCAGGCATGACAACACACCATCCTGGGCAGTGTTGTCTGCTCCAGAAGCCATGAACATCCCATAGATATTCGCGTGCCCATAGAGGACATGGGCAAAGCCAGCACGCACATCGTCCGCCAGACGAAGCCTGCCGTAAGGAGGATTCATGATTGTGGCTGCCGCTTTTTCGCGCCCTTCCTCCAACCCATCCCCGGCCGTGGCCAAAACGGGCACGGGTGAACGACGCGCCTCTGGAACGCGGGCGAGGGTCGCAAGTGTTTCAGCCCCCAGGATTACATTGGTGAGCCACGCTGACCACGGGTCCATATCCACCCCCGCGATAAGGGAGCCGAGACTACGCATCGTGATGGCTGGATCGTCCCTGTAGGCCGCCCGCAGGTGTTCCCTCAGCGGCGGGAGAAGCAGTGCGCCCGCGCCGCAGGCAGGGTCACGAACAAGCCCGGGAAGTCTCCGGTCTTTACCTCGCGGCAGACCCAGGGCAGATCGTGTCATGTCCCAAAGGCGCTCTGCCAAAATCGTAGGGGTGTAGTGCTTGCCTTCTTTTGCTCTCTCGGCTCCTGCGAGTGACTCAACATAGAGCTGTCCAAGCTGCTCCGACGACGTGAAAGAGCCGACTTCGTCCATTCGGGGCACGGCAGGCAACGGAAACGGGGGCTGTGCCTCCAACGCTTGCGTTACATCCGCCCACGCTCCGCTCAGGCCGGCCCTTGCGGCTCGGATCGCCCACCACTCAGCCACGGACGCAAGAACCGCTTGGGTCCCAGGCAGCGCAACAGAGCCGGCCGAAGCCGGCTGTTCTGCTACGACTTGAAGAGACACCTGAACCCTGATTCCGTCTAGATCAACACCGAGGACCCAAAACGAGATGCATCAAATGCACGCTTTGAGTCCGAGACAAGACTACTAGCCCGGGCTTGATACCCCGGCCCACGCGCCGTGCCAGATGCGTGTCATAGCCCTAGGCCTGTGCAGCCGGGACCGCGGAAATGAAGGAGCAGGCTCGTGACCGATAAGGGGCCGATACAGCGCGGGGGCGAATTGCCGTCTAGAAGTGGAGTTCGACTTCGAAGTCCTTCTTGTCCCGGTCCGTGAGCTGCGCGGCTGCGTCGCCTATGGCGTCGGGAATTTCCAGGATGGTCCGGACATGAACGATCAACTCTGGAAGCTCTTCAACCCGCAATGTGATCCGGCCGTCCGTTGCCTCTTTGATACGCGCAGTGAGCTGCATACCCTTCAACCCCCTAGTGCTTTGCCGCCCGGGCCTCTAGAGCCAAGCGTACTGCGCGGCCACAGCCCAAAGTCGTCTCTTGGTGTGCAAAGTAACGGCGGATTCCGTGCGCTGCGCGCCCGGGCCGCGACACGCCCACCACAGAGCGCACGAAACCGTTGCACGAAACGGTTTTGCCCGTTTCCGTGGCCGCTAGGTTTGTGGGCAGAGAGGAGCCGCACATTGAACGTCATCGGCTACGCCAGAGTGTCCACCCGAGACCAGGACCCGCAATACCAGGAGCACGCCCTCAAAGCTGCAGGAGCATCGAGGGTATTCACTGACCACGGGGACTCCAGCAGAATCCGAGACAGGCCCCGATGGGTTGCATGTCTGGACTACATGCGGGACGGCGACACACTTCTGGTCCACCGACTCGACAGGGTGTCGGGGGAGTGGCACCTGTTCCAGCTCATTAGCGAGCTGGCAGAGCGCGGCATCAACATCCGATCCCTGACAGAACCTGAGGTCGATACCACCACTCCGATGGGCAAGGCGTTCTACGGCATCGTGGCCGTGTTCGCGCAGTTGCGCATCGACACCATCAGGGAGAACACCATGGCCGGCCTCGCGCATGCCCGGTCCCAGGGCCGCGTTGGCGGACGCCCTACAGTCATGACACCGGAACGGCTACAAGCCGCTCTCCTGCTCCACCAGCAAGGGAAGAACAAGACACAGATCGGAAAGGCCCTGGGCGTGAGCCGCATGGCCGTAGCGCGGGCCCTTGAACGTGGGGAGACCTGACAGTCACCTCTACTGGATCAGCGTCGCTGGATATCCTCATCCCACTCGCCGCCGCCCAAAGTGTTGTACAAATCCTCAAAGAAGTCCTCCCATACGGTCAGAAGTTCCTTGACGGTGAAAACCATGGGCTCAGTGCGATGTGATTCCGGGGCTGAGCTGCGCATGGAAGCAATCAGACTTTCAAGATGGCGTGAGCACACGCCGCATACTTTCACTGATGGTTTATCGGCATCCTCCACCTGACCGAGGCCTAAGCCTTTGTCAGCGATGCCCACAACAAACCGCTGCGGAGTGCGGGAGCATCCGACGAACATTCCAGCCACGAGTTCCCCCACGCAGGCAACCGCGTCTTTGCTGGAAGGCTTTGTCGGGATCATCTAGGCACCTGTCTCTTGTCGGCCGCAATCCGCTTTAGGACGGCTGGCGACCAAGCGGAGGTTTACGGCCTAAGGCTACGCGACGTTGCCCTCTCCTGTTCGGGATGACTCAGTGAGGGAGATAGTGGCCGTGCCATTCGCCGGCCGCGGGCCGACGGACATCCTTGGCTGGTACCCAGCAGGTGTATTGGCTGCCGCCGTCGTCGGTCCAGGCGACATCAACCTCGTCCTGGGTCCAGTGTGTTGCGTACCCGTGGATTTCGAGGGTGTCGCCGTTGACCAGGGGAACCTGGGCGATCACCTGGGGTTCTTCGCCGTAGGTGAATCTGCGGACGGTCTGGCCAGTGAAGTCGGCCCGCCTATCGGCGTGCTCGTACACGGTTCCGTTCATCTCGAAGGTCCTCCGTGACTCGAACATGCTCACCATGCCTGCTACCTCTCTTAGGGCTGCATTAGTCGGCGTAGGCACGTCGTGTATGCGGTCATGGTTTCTTCGAAGGTGAGTAGTCGTAGGCCGCCGTACACGGCGGCCTCGGCCCGTCCATCGTCAGTGTCCTCCACCTCGCACAGTAGCGGTTCACATCTTCTTCCGTGCGCGGATAGGGTTGCGATTCCCCACGAGTGTTCCGGAGCTGTCACGGTGATGTCGGCAGCGTCGAAGGTGTCCCGGAGGACATAGGTGGTTACCGTCCGCCAGGACTGTACGAACGAGGGCCGCAGCTGCTCGATGAGCTCGTCATCTTTGCCGTGGTAGGCGTTGCTCAAGGCCAGTGCTAGGGCATCCCATTCGCGTGCATCACGGACCATGAGGTGGCCGTTGCGAATCTGGGCTGTTGCTGCGTTGAACGTCATGGTTGAGTCCCCAAACTTCCTGTCGTTTCTGGTGAAGACCTTGTCTTGCCATTGCTTGGCTCACGCGGGTCTCGTTACGGGGTGGTGATGGTCGCCGTAGCCAGCTGTGGTAATCGCCGCCCGTGACCCCAGCGGTAGCCCCCTGAGCGCCTTAGGACCCGGCCGCGGCGTCATGGTTCCTGTGCCTGCCGGAGCCCGGCCCCGCGCACCAGGTGTGTGTTGTCCCGGCTGAAAGAAACCTGGCCACGGCGGCGGGGGAGTCGGCGGCGCCAGGCTTGGACCATGGGGAACCTGCCCGGCTTTCCCTGAGTCGTTCGGATGGAGGCTGTGCACGACCACCGCCCGATTTGGGTGACGAATGAGCGGGCAGTGACGTGGTGGTTGTGTGCAGGCGGTTAGTGGGTCCCGTCGTCCACTTGTGTGCGGGAAAAGCCCGAAGGAAATAGCTTTTGCCGTGCACCTGTGGGCGAGGGGTTTACTGTTCGTCGCGCCCAGGAATTTCTATACCGGCGACGCTGTTGCCGTTCGTGTCCCGATTGGGTGCGCGGCGCTCGGGCTTCTGTCGGGGACGGCCGCCCAGGTTCTTTGGGTTCGGTTCGATGCCGAAGTCTTTGAGGTCCTTGTCACTCCAGCCGTGAGTCCGAGCTGCGCGGTGCAGCTGTCCCAGTTCCGCTTCAGCGGCCGTCAGGTTCTCGCGTGCTGCGCGATACTTAACCGAGGCTTGCGCGATCTCGCGAATGAAGCTGATGCGTGCGTTGCGGTCAGCGTCCAGCTTGGCCGCGGCTGCCTGTTCGATGCTCTCAATGTCCATGGCCCCATCGTAGTTTGGCAGCACATGTGCCTGTCGGTTTTACACGCCGGGAACGAAGGTTTCGAAAACCAATGCTGCCGCCGTCGGCGGTGCAAGTTATCCAAATGCATACGCATTTGACTTGATTCCTGCCGGAATGATGCCAGACTGGTGTCTGGGTCCCACATGGTGTGGGTCGCTGCGCTGGCATGGGGGGGTGTGCTGTGACTGATGGTTTTGGACAAGAGGTCCAAGTCAGCCGTGCACACTCCGAGGTCAAGCGGGACAAGCAGTACCCGCTTCGGATGAACGCCGAAGAGCGGGAGAAGCTAGACGCTGCCGCGCTCCTTCATGGCATGAAGTTGAGCCGCTACCTTGTAGAAGCCGGGTTGGCCATGGGCCGAGGTTCCGGGCTTGCCGAGCAGCGGCAGAGCATTGATGAACTGATGCGGATCCGCGTGCTCCTGGGACGCAGCGCGTCGAACATCAATCAGATCGCCAGGCACGCGAATGCGACGGGCGAGTTTCCCGACGATGCGGCCGCGGCCGTCCGGTACGCAAAGGATCTGATGATCCAGATCGACGCACTCGTGCGCGGGATGCTCTAAGCGATGTTTGCCAAGATCACCAAGGGAACCGGCGCGGTCAAGATCGCCGTCTATCTGGCTGGCCCTGGGCGTTCCAACGAACACACCAACCAGCACGTTGTGTGTGCATCGGAAATGATGGCCACTGTCGATATGGGTACCGAGCTGGACCACCACAAAGCCGTCGCACTGGGCTACGAGCTGGACCATCCGAACCGTGTTTATGGCCGCGGTTCGAAGCGCCAGCACATCTGGCATGCGTCCCTTTCCTTGGATGCCAAAGAAGGTGTTCGGGATGACGTTTTCTGGGAAGGTGCTGTCCGTGAGTTCCTGACCGAGATGAAGTTTGAAGGCGTTGACGGTGAGGATTACCGCTGGGTTGCCGTCCGCCATGGGTTGAGCAGTAACGGCAACGATCACGTTCACATTGCAGTGTCCATGGTGTCCGAGTCCGGCAAGCGTTGGGCAACGGACAAAGACTGGCCGCGTGCTTCGGCCGCGTGCCGCGAGATTGAGAAGCGTCACGGACTGCGGCTGTTGAACCAGGGCGTGAAGACCCCAGGTTATGCCGAGGGCGAGCTGCACGCCTTGGCACGGCGTCGCGCTTACGCGCTCCACGAGAAGCAGCGTTCCAATGATGAGCTGATGGTGCCGTGGAAGTTCCTGGACCGCACCGCCCGCGAGCAGCTGATCAACGCGCAAATGCCCGAGGTTCAGCCGCGCTACGAGCTGGCCATGAAGTTGCGTGCCGCTACGGCAGGTGCACGCAGTGAGGGTGAGTTTGTCCGGCGCGCACGAGGCAACTCAATGTTGGTCAGGCCGCGTTACGCCGAGGGCGGCAAGAGCGCAGTCGTCGGCTACTCGGTGGCCCTGAAACCAGTCCACGGTGAGAAACCCATCTGGTACGGGGGCGGCCGTCTCGGCGGAGATTTGTCCTTGCCGTCCTTGCGGGCGGGCTGGCCGGAACAATCCCCGGCCGCGGCCCTTCCGGAATGGGAAGCAGCACGCCGCAACCGCCCCGTCGTTTCACCAGAACCGGGCGAGGTTTCCGGCGTCGAGCTGGCCCAGTACTTCGAGGAACTGAGCCATTACCTGCGCACAGTTTCGGAGGTCTCGGTAGACGATCCGGTGGCGTACGCCAGGATCGCCCGAGAGGGAGCCGGATTGTTCTCGGCGTGGGCAGTTGCGGCAGGTAAAGACGGCGACGAAGCGGCGAAGGATCTGCGTGAGGCGGCAACCATTTTCGCCAAGCACTCCCAGCTGACAGAACAGCCGGCCCGGGCCGTGCAGGAGCCGTCCTTGGTGTACGGGGATCTCTGCACACACGTTGCCATCAGCAAGTCCCGCCGTGCGGGAGCTGTGGCAGTGGTCCGGGCTTGGTCGAGCATGGGCGAGCATCTTGGGGGTGCTTTCAAGGCCCACGGCTGGGCGGTGCGGTCCGAGTCATTGAGCACGGAACTGCGGACTCACTTGGACTCGGTTCACGACCGATACAGGAGCGTGAATCCGTTGCCGTCGCAGGCACCTTCAGAAGGTGCCGTCGCGACCATTGAGAAGCCGGTTCGGCTCTCGGCCGCGCAGGTCCGGGAGGCACGGCTGCAAAGGATTGAGACTCGGATGCGGGAGGAGGGTGTGCCGGAGAAGGCCATCGAGGCGCGTATGTTTGCCGAGCGTCAGCAGGCCGGAGCGCCGGTTGAACGACGGGGCCGGATCCCCGGTATTTCCAAACATGTTGGGCAGGACAAGGCGCAGCAGCAGCAGCGCGGACACCAGGAAGGAAAGGGATTGTGATGAGCGAAGACGTGGACATTGATGCACCGTTGGAGGAAGTCCTCCAACATGGCATGGCCATCAGCGCACAGGTCGGGCGCGAGCTTGCCCGTGCGTGGCGTGCACATCTGGAAGATAAGGCCCGTACCGATGACCGGACGGCCGCGCTGGTTCAGAAAGCTTTCAACACCGAGCGTGAAACCGCTGTAGCTACACTGGCTCCTGCCCGGGAACCGAAGTGGTGGGATGAGGCGTCAGTACGGGATATCTGCGATGCCTATCAGGTGGCCAACGCTTGGGCAGAACATGACCCCCGGGCCGCGCAGGCCGAGGAGACTATCCGCCTGGCCGCGGCCGAACAGTACGGCATCGACCCCGAGCGTCTGCTGAGCGAAGGTCACCGGCAGACGGAGACCATCATGAACACACCACCGGAACGTCTCGCCCAGGCGCAGCGCTGGGCACGTCTGGAAGGGTGGAAGAACGACATTCCGGAGTTCTATCCGGAGGCTCAGAAGCTTCACAATCTTTTGAGCGATTACGACCGGGCGGTTCTCGGGGCCGAGCGGACTGAGGCATTGGCCGCGGAAGCCCGCCGACAGGCTGAGGCGAAGAACGACGAGTCGAAGGACCTGTCCGGCGAAGCTGGCCGGGGCCACGACCAAGCCGACGCGTTGGACAGGGACGCTCAGGAGCCCTCCCGGACAGATCTTGATGAGGCGCGGGCGTGGTCCATGGCCCACGATCCGGAGTACGCCGAAAAGTCGGAGTCCGAGAAGGACCGTTTGGACCGTGAACTGGTGGAACGTTGGAAGGGTGTTGGGGATCCCGAGAAGGCCCAGGAAGCCGGCACTGTCCGCAAGGACGCCGAGCGACGCGAGAAGGCCGGGGAGAAGGCCGCTGTGACGGCGGGGTCGGCCTACGACAACGCGAGCCGACTGGAAGCTGAGGCGGCACGGATGCGCGCGGCAGGAGCGCCGGAACGGGGGATTGCCGCCAAGCAGTTCGGACAGGCCCAGCAAAAGTATCCTGTCGCCCACGCCGCAGCCGGGGCGGGCAAGCCCACCCGCAAGGTCAAGGCAAACTCGGCACAGCGGGCCCAGTCTAAGAGCCAACACCTGGGACGCTGACCAACGCACCCCGCTCAGAAGAGCAGAAGGCCCGGCACCACATGGTGCCGGGCCTTCTGCTTGCGTTCCCTAGTGGTCTTGCTCTTGGAAGAAAAAGCACGGGTAGTCCGGATTGGTGATGTTCACTTTGATGGTTTCGGCTCCAAGCGGGAGCGGAAACTCTGCCCCGGGTTGGAGCACCGTGTATCCGAGTCTTTGGTAGAACCGGGCATCGGCTTCGGCGCAGTTGCCTAGGTAGAAAGACGGCCGCTGAGGGTGGAACGGCCGATCAGCCATGCCCAGCGTCACTACTCCAACTCCTCTTCCTCGCCAGCCAGGGTCCACGACCACGCTCCGGATAGACGCCATCAACTGAGGCCCTTGCGGCCCATCAAAGCTCATGCCGTTCATCAGCAGGGCTCCGATCAGTTTTCCCCCAGGATCGTGGGCGAGGATCCCGCCTTCGTGTTTCGCGATCTTCCACTCAGACGGCATCGTGACGTGTCGGCTGATGAGGGACCAGGCTTCTGGTTTGTCAGCTGGTTTCATGGCACGGAATGTCACTCCTGCGTCCACCAACTCACGGGCATATCGCAGGTACCGGTCCATGACCTTTTCCGGTCCCCAGCCTTGGGCGAGCAGCTGCATCATCGTCTGACGCCCGCCGAACGTTCCCACGACGTGTCACGTGGCAGGGCTAGGTCGCGGTAGAAGAGCCTGTAGCCGGGCTCGTGGGTCAACACGACGTCGTTCGGCTGGAAGATGGCCCGCGTGCTTAGCGACGTGCCGACCGTAGGGACGTGGAACCCTTGACCGCGGTAGAAGTCGCTAAGGTCTTCTGTGGTCTTGAATTGTCCATACATCAGCAGCCGCTTTGCACGGGTGTAGCTTCCTATGACCTGCCGCAGGAGCGCCGCGGCGATCCCCCGTCCACGGTGGTCAGGGCGGACGGAGATCCCGTGGAGTTTTACCAAGCCCAGAAACGCGGCTATCGCCGTGCTCATTTGATCCTGTTGTGGGACCTTGGCCAAGGCCGTATCCATGACATGCTCGGCCGGGCCAGCATGGACGCACCCCACAATTTCGTTGGCGTCGTTCTCCGCTACCAGCAGTGTGGTCAGACTGTAAGAGGCTTCTTCCGGCCCAGTCTGGAGAGCGCGAGCAAACTCGTTTTTGTTGTGGATGGCCCACCCGAACCCGGTGCCACGGTTCGGGTCGGTCAGGCCTTTGACTATGTACCCATTCAAACGGGTATGCGCGGCCGCCAACAGTTCATCAATCACGGCCTGATCCGCGGCAATGGCCGGCCGAATCCTGATGCCAGGCACGGACGCTGAGGATGCCCTTTTAGCAGCCTTAAGTCGGGATGCCTTCCCCATCCTCAGAGTCCCTTGGCAACGGCCGCCCCAGCGGCGAGCCATGCACGTTGTGTGATGGGCCGGAGGGAACCGTAAGTCAGGAGTCCGTCTTTCATGGCGGGATCGAAGGGCACAGTGACGACTTCACGGGCGAGGTCTTTGAAGCCTTCCGCGATTTCGGCCACGACGGATGGTTTCACCGCAGGGTTTTCCTGGGAGACGACCACTACCGCGTTCTCTGCGAGCTTGGCGTAGTCGCCGCCGCGCTCGTGCAGGGCATCGAGCAGCAGCGCGGCCGACTCGGCCGAGTCGCGCCGCGTTGTCGTGGGAACGACGATTTGATCGGCATGGTGGATCATCCGCAGCCACATGGCGTCTGATTCATCGTTGCCGCTGTCGATCAGAATCAGCCGGTAGTACTTCGTGGCCACGGCGTGCACAGCGTCCACCGTATCGGCGTCGAAGCGCTGGTCTGAGGCCAGCAGTTCGGGCCGGGACCGCAGGACGTCGTACTTGTCCCGGGTCTGGTGGTGCACGTAGTGGGCGAGGTCCGCGGCCTGTGCGCTGGGCGCCAACAACCGGTCGATCTGGGGCAGCAGATCAAGCAGGGACGCATCGTGCGGCCCCTTCTCGGTACGCCAACCCAAGGTGCCGCGGGTCTGGTTGTTGTCTTCTGCCAGGACCCCGGAACCGCCGTAGCGGGCGAACGTCGCTGAGAGTCCAATGGTGGTCATGGACTTGCCGACGCCGCCGCGGCCGTTGACAACGGCGATGGTCCGAGGGCCTGGCCAGTGCTGGGAGACCAGCTGAATGTCGGTGCGTTCGGCCCGCTCCGCTGCGCCGGGCGTCATCCGGATTCCCATGCTGGTCAGGAACCCACGCCAGCCCTGCTTGGCCGGTTCCTCAATCTGTTCCTGTGTCAGGAACGAGCGCCGGGCCTCACGCCGCGAGCCAGGGGCGGTAGGGCCGGACGGTGTTTCCGGGGGCGTTGGAGCCGCGGACGGCGCGACGGCCGTCGGCTTCTCCGTCGTTGCAGGGGCAGGAGCGAGGGGCGCACTGGCGATGGTTTCAACGACGGGCGCGGCTGGTTCATCCTTTGTGGGCGGGACAACGGCGGCATGGGATCCGGTGTCTTGGGTGGGTGCCCCGGCCACTGTCATCATGCCTTCTTCATCCACGGTGAACCATGAGCTGGTACGGGTGGTCTCGTCGGTGCTGTGCACAAGGGTTTCTTCGCCGGATTCTTTCGCGGCCGCGGCAAGGATGCCCAGTGCGGCTGTGAAGGGATCCGCGCCGGGATCCTCCACGGCTTGGCGGTCAATGCTGACGGTTCCGTCCGTGGCCACGGACAGTTCGCGCCACCCGGGAGCGGTTTCTTTCTGGTCGGTCATCACGCTTCTCCTTCTTCATTGGTGTCCGCGAGCCGTAGTGACTCAGGAACGGGCTGGGCTGGGTAAACATCAAGTGCGTCTGTGTGTTCGCTCTTGCACATGCGTAGAGGGCCGGTGTCGGCCATGATCCGGTCAAAGTGACGGTCCGCGTGTTCGAGGATCCACCCTGATATGGCGGATCCCCCTTCCGCGTGAGCTGCTTCCCAGGCGTACCAAGCGGCCGTGAGCCGGCCGACGACACTGCGGTGCAGCCACCACTTCTCGCACCACGTCATAACCGGCCGCTCGCGTTGAAGAGCGTTCGGCGTGGTGTCGTGCAGCTCGTAGTAGATCCGGAACGTCCGCTCGTAAAAGTCGAACACGTCGGCATGGACCGGGGTTTCGTCCTTCTCGCTGTCCTCCTTCTGCTCGCCGTCCTCGGCGGCCGCTTCAGCAGTGGCGATTTCCCGGGCCACCCAGTCCATTACGGACTTCTGGGACCAACGATCAGTCCCGGGAATCGGGGCGGGTGCCTGGCCGTTGATGACCAGCTGCCGGAACCCGCCAGCTGAGAGCCGGATGCCCAGCTCTTCGCCAGCAAGATCGGCAGCGTCACGGGCGAACAGTTCGAAGTCCACGCCGGAACTCTTCGCCCGTGCCTGCCCCGCCAACGCGTCTTCTAGTTCGGCCTGGGACCACTGTTCCGTGCCCGCCATCGGCAGCGGCGCGTCCCCGGTCCGGACCATGCGCAGAAACCCGGCGGTAGTGACCTTGCGGCCCAGCAATTCACCGGTCAGGTCGGCGGCGTCCCTCGCCCAGAGCTTGAAGTCAACCTCAACGGGCGGGCGGTCGGCGGTGCCGCCTTCCAGCTCAGCAGGAGGCAACGGCTGGTAGTCATCGTCCGGCTCGGTACCGCTGCCCGGTTCCGGGATCAGCTCACCGCTCTCAGGGTCGAACCTCATACGCCCGCGCCAGCTGTCATGTTCGGATCCGCCAAGGATGCTTGGTAGGCGGCCAGTTCCTCACTGAGTGTTTGCTCGGCCTTGGGGTCGTACTTGGCCACGGAGGCCTTGACGGCTTCCTTGTGCGGTCCTGCCATCCAGGGCACGGTGCGGACCAGCATTGCCCGGTTACCGGACGCCAGAAGAATCGCGCGGCCGCGGGGAAGTGCTGTCAGCTCGGACGTGTCGAAGATCCGGTCCTTGTGCTCCTGCCGCGGTCCGGCAGGAGAGCCCTTGCTGGGAGGGGATCCCGGGGTTGTGTAGTGGTAGTCACCGCAGGCCGAGGAGAACAGGTCAAGCAGATGCCCGGGCAGGTTGCCGCCGCCGTAGATACGGTGGTTCGCCGCGGTCATCAGGGCCTCCATGCCATGCTGTCCCCAGACACGGACGCCCTGGGCGTAGGACTGCAGAATGGTCCAGACAAGGATGCCGCGGGATCCGAAGTGGCTGTAAAGCTTGGGCAGATCCGGCCATGGGCAGACGTTGGCCGCTTCGTCCAGCACGCAGACCATGGGCGTAGAAAGACGCCCGCCCGGCTCGGCCTTGGCCTTGTCCGTGGCGGCGTCGAGCACCGATTGAGTCAGGGCGGTCACCAAAGCCTTGGCTGAGCCGTAACCGTCCGTGCTGAGGCTGTACAGGGTGTTGGTGCCGTCCATGAACTTGACGGGATCAAAGAGCAGGCGGCCGCCCACACCGTCCTCCTCGCCGGGCCGGGGGTTCACCCAGTCCATGATTTGAGCGTCCGTGAGGCACGAGACGAGCAGCTGGGCGGTGGAGAACACACCGGACCGTTCCTGAGGGGCGGAGCTGTAGATTCCCACGAGCTCGTTCACTACCTCGCGGTAGCCGGTGGCATCCAGGACCTGCAACGGCACCGGGTTTTCGGCCTCCGGTGCCGCCAACCACTTCTGCACATCGCGCAGGAAGTACGCCGGGCCGGTGTAGCTGTGCGGGTCTTCGGTCCAGCCCTCACTGACGGACGCCGCCAGGAACAACGCCCGCAGCAAGGTCTTGCCACGCTCAGGGAAGAAATCGATGCCCTTGGACGCCGCCGCGTCGGCAGCACCGGCACCTTCGGCCGCCTCGAACACATCGGCCAACGCCTTGGCCTTCTTCGGGCTCGTGGTGCCGCGCAGCGGATTCAACCACCAACCCTGATCACCGGTCGTGGCGATCCCCTCAGGATCAAACGCAAACACCTTGCCTATCAGCTCGCGGATGCCGCGGGTGTGGTGGTGCAGATCGTTCTTATTTGAGGTGATCAGGCAGGGGCCGTGGGAGGCCAGGATGAACGGGATTGCATAGGCCGTGCTCTTGCCGGTACGGGGGCCGGCAAAGATCACGCCTACGTCTTCCAAGGAAGCCCACAGTTCCTTGGCCCCGTAGACGGACCGACCCAGCGGCAGACCAATGAACATCGGCCCGACCGGGACCACCTTTTTCTTCGGCTTCGATATCAACGCCAGATTCACTTGCCCACTCCCTTCACTCCCAGCTCGCGTGCCTTGGCCATAACTGCTTTCCGCGACAGTGAAGCCGCTTCTTTCGGGGATGCCATGTGCTGTGCGGCCACATCCACCCAGGACGCCCGTATAGCTGTCTTGCGCCACCAGATTGTGAATGCCACGACGACGATTCCGAGGGCCACCACGACGGCACCCATGGCCGCGAAGTAGCTGCCCGTGAACTCCAGTTCGTGGTTCATGAAGGCCTGGATGACCTCCACCGGCGTCATGCTCCTGCCCGTGGTCAGCCATGCGCCCAGGGACAGGCCGAGCACTGCGGACAGCAGGATCCCGGCCAGCACAGCCATGGCCACGAATCCGGGAAGGTCGCGGCGTCGCTGCCACCGTGCCCTTGTTGGTGCACCCATCGAATGTCTCCTTAGCTTGTCTTGCGGAACCGGGTATCGGTCACGTGCAGGCCAGCCTGCACGTCCGTCTGGACCATCTGGACCGGGATCCCGACGCGGCCCTCTACCTTGAACAGGACCTTCCCAGCGCCCGGGGGCGGTGTGGGCTTGCCGCCGCGCTGCACCCGGACCTTGGGCTTGTGCCAGGACGGAGCCGCGTTGAAGCCCTTCACCAGCTCGATTTCCTGTGTGGTCATCGGCCGGATATCGCTCAGGGTTTCCAGGTCTTTTCCGGTCAGTGCCATCATGGCGATCAGTCCGCACCGTTCGGTCAGGCCGCGGGCTTTTTCCCGGTCCTCAGGGTTCCGCAGGCTCATTTGGTCCTTTGGGGAGTGCGTGGCTTTCATCTCGGCAACGCCGATGGACCGGTTGGTCCGGCCGAGCCGGTCAACCCTGTCCACGATCCCTTCACAGGCCCGCAGGGGGTACCAGAACTCATCCATGAAGGTGCTGTAACCGCGCCAGCGCACGGCCGGTTCGTACAGTTCACCGCTCTCCGCTGCTTCATCAACCAGGCGCAGCTCGTGTTCGGCCAGTTCCCAGTGGGCATCAATGATGTCCATTCCCACAGACCAGGACGCGAGCATGGCCGCGCTCAGCAGACGGGTGTTGGACTCAGGGATCGCGGCCGTGTCGAAGCAGAAACCGCCCGGGTTTCCCACGTCGAACTCCACGGACTCCTCACCGCCGAGCAACTTACCCATCTCGCCGGAAAGCATGGAACGGATCGTTTCGCCCAGCCGCACGAAACGGCGGTGGAAGGCCTCGTGGTCCGGCAGCCCGAGCTTGCCCAGCGTCCGGTCAGAAGGTGCCTGGAATGCCTCGAGGAGATGGACGGTGTACGGGCGGCGGTTCCGCTCCCGGGCATCGTCCACCAAAAGCTCCAAAACGGTGTCCTCGATATCCTCCAAGGGAATGCCGCGGGAGGTACGTGTGAGCAGCTGCACCAGCTGGATCGACTTGTCCCGGGCCAGCAATTCCAGTTCCCGGCCCACGGTGCCGCCGATCTTCCGGGCAGCCTCCCCCAGAGGCCCGGAGGACAACAGGTTGAAACGGTCCGGTTGTCCGGGCCCGAACCGGGCAACCTTCCCGCCCAGTGCTTCGGTCAGGGCGGTGTGTTCGTTGACCTTGATCGGATTGAACAAACCGGGAGTGATCCCGCGGGCCGCCTGTCCCAGCAAGATCGTCTGTGCCGTCGAGGACTTGCCCACGCCGTTGATTCCGTACAGGAACATCGACGGGGAAGTGATCACTGATGCCCGGTACAGCGATTCGTGGTCCATGCACACGGCCGCGCCGGAAAGCATGTCCCGGCCCAGCGGTGCACCATCGGTGGGGCGGGCCGAGCCAGCCACGAACGGGTAGATCCCGCACGCCTGAACACTGGTTGAGTACCACTGTGGCGGGTTCGGAACCTTGGACCAGCGGCCGCCGTAGTTGCCGGCGAAACCCTTCATGGTCTTGGCCAGCGTCCGGGGCCTGTTGGGTGCCCGGACCTTTTCCTTTACTGCCATCACAGTCCCTCCGAAACAACGTCAACGACGCCCTGGTAAGACCAGGGCAGGATTCCCAGCGGCAGGGTGGAATGGAACGCGGCCGACACTCCCACGTCCACGAACCGGTACCCCAGATTGGTGGCGTCTAGAAGGTTCTTCAGCTTTTGCGTAGCCTCCCGGTAAGCCCGGTCTGTCGGCTCGAACGTGACCGTGACCATGAGCGTAAAGGCCGTCATTGACGCACCCTCCACCAGGTCGTTTTCGGTCTTTTCCGCCAGCTTGATCTTCTGCTTATCGAAGCTGGACGCCATGCCTTTAGCCGTCGCCGAGACGCTGGCAGCCTTACGCAGCTGCTCAGCCTTCCTGATGGCCTCGCCGGTGGAAAGCGGACGGTAGAACACCGTTACCCGCTTACGCAGGAATTTCTCCTGCGGCGCGAACAAGCCCTTGAAGGTCCGCTCCGTGATGTGGATCCGCGGAGGGATCGTCATCATGGCCGTCATGGAGGCGACTCCATCATGGAAGGCCACGCGCCTCTGGAAGTCATCGAAGTATTCCGGGCCGGCGTCAACCACGCGCACTGGGTTTTCGTGGCCCAGCAGCTCGTCGGTGCCGTGCTCGATGGCCCGGTGCGGGTTGTAGGCAACCTGGACGACCTTCGCAAGATCCTCAGACGTAGCGGTAACGGGGATCCCGGCCCCTGCACCGTAAAGCTTGGTGCGGTGGTGCGGGAGCTTGGCCGCTATCTCGGCTTCTGCCTCTTCCACGCTCTCGCCCAGGTTCTTCACACTCCATACCACCGTGCCGTGCACGGAAGTGTGCGTGTAACGGTTGGGAAGCAGATCCGTGGCCTGCGTGAATGCCTGCTTGGCCACGTCCGGCGCCCACGGGGCGACCTCACTGTGCAGCTTCGCTACCAAGGGCTCCTTGGAGCTGTAAGCGCTGTCAACGGTGATTGACGCACCAGCGATAGCAGTGTCCGTGGACAACTCAGAGATCCAGGACCCGAACGTGGACACTTGGGAATCAACCATGTCTTGAGGCAGCAGCTCGATCCCGTCAGGGACGCAAGTGAGCGTGGCCGCGATCTGCTTGACGCTCTTGTGATGCAGAAGCGTGTAGGGCTGTCCGGTGCCGTCCAACCCATCCAGCTCTTCAATGTTGGCCAATGCGCCCGGCAGCGCCGACAGCTGGCCCGCGGGAAGGGCGGAGAAGATCCCGGTGCGGTACTGGGCTTCGCCCATGGCCGTCCGGCGTGCGTGGCTCATACGCTCCAGGACCCGCGCGGCAATCGTGCGCCCGGCGTCCATGTCACCGATCCGCCAAATGAAGATGAACGTGAACAGCAGACCCAGCAGCAGGGCCAGGAAGCCGCCGCCGAAGTTGCCCAGCACGAAGCTGAACACCATCATCATCACCGAGATGACAACGCAGAGCCATCCGATCAGGGACAAGCCCCCGACCGTGGCCGGAGCCGTTGAAAGCCAGTTCCCGAACTTGACCCGTGCTCTCTTTTCGCTCATTCCGAGACCATCCCTTCTGCCGCGCCTTCATTCCCGCCACTGTTTTCAAGAGCCCCCTGAGCTGCCTGGAAAGCCAGACCGGACCCCTCCCGGCCTCCACCACCAGCCGGGGCTTCCGATGCCCCGCTGGCCGTTGAGCCGCTGCTTTGGCTTCCCCCAGCTGAGGACTCCGAGGATCCACCGGCAGTGGAACCTCCACCACCGGAGGACGAGCCACCAGTGGAGGACGAACTACCTTCCGCACCGCCAGCCATGCTTCCGGAGCTGCCGTCTTTGCCGGACTGCCCGGTACCGCCGGTTGCCCCGTCGCCGCCTGTAGCGGCCCCACCGGATGCTGAGCTGCCGCCCGTCGCCGCGCCGCCGCCCGTCGTCCCAGCGCCGGCACCTGCACCAGCACCCGCCCCGGAGGCTCCCGCGGAAGCGCCGCCCGTGGCCACCGCGGCACCAACTGCCACGCCAGCGCCCACGACGGCGGCCGTCATGCCCATAGCCATCACCGCGCCAGCCATCTTGCCCATGGCGGATGTGACTGGGGCCAGCAGACGCAGCAAAGCGGGAAGGGCCAAAACAGCCAGGACGACAAGGATCCAGCCGTTGATGACGCCGCCGATACCCTCGTCACCGTTCTTCATGCGCCACGCCAGAGCGTAGATGCTTGCCGCGACGGGGCTGTACAGGATGAATGCGATGATCCACCGGGTGATGCCTTCGAAGCCCTTCTTCCCGCCTTCCAACATGGCACCGGCAGCTACTACCGGCCAGAAGGCGGAAAGGAGAGGGAGGATGGCTCCACGAATGAACATCAAAGCCCACTGGCACAACACGGTCAGGATGCCGAACAAACCAATGATGATCGCCAGTCCCGGTGCCGACGCGACTGCCGCGGCTCCGACCGTGAATGTGCCCGTGTCGAGGCCCGCGGCATCCAGAATCCACTTTCCGTAAGCATCGAAACCGACCACGAACACCTGGATAGCCAAGGAACCCGCGACCGTAACGAACACGACCTTGCCCAGTGCTTCAAAAACCTCCCGCGCCGGGCGGCCGTTGCGGTCCTTGAACGTCTGAATACCGGCAACCATCAAACCCATGGTCACCAGGAACAACGCCATGGTGGACGTTGACGTCTTGAACCACTCCGCAGATGGACCGTTCAAATCAACCATGATGCCCTTGCCCAACCACGACGTGGCGAAATCCTTCAGGATCTTGTCGTAGCCAGCCATCATCTGCTGGCCAAGGTTGTTTGCACCGTCGTCAGTCACCTTTTGCACAGTGCACCCAACGGCGTTGAAAACCGGGTTCAGTCCAGAGCAATCCGCCATTACTTCCTCCACTCCACGAATTGCCCTTTCACAGGCGCAGAAACCGTGCCTGCGAAGGGCTTTCCGGAGTCAAGGACTTTCAGCCGCCAATCGCCATCCACCCAGACAAAGGTGAAGGGCATCCCCGTGTATCCGGATTCCGTCCCAGGGCTAGCGAGAACCAATGTCACCTGAGCTTCATCAGGGGTGAACGAGTCAGTGATGAATCCCGCCGGAGTGATGCCGGCCGCAGCTGTATCTGCGGCTGAGCCACCGCTCCCACCCTGCTTAAGACCGACCTCTTTCCCAGGAGAATCAGCCACGTAAAACTTGAGGAGATCTACTGGGCTGTGGCCTTTGTACTGTTCGTTCATAACGGTTACCCCAAAGAGGGCGGCCCCAAGGGGGGACCGGGCGAAGCAGACCGGGAACCCATCTCGCGTTTTCGTGGGTCCGACACTGGCAGAGACCGGCCAGGTGAGACCTTGGGCGGCTTCCCAGCGAAGATCCGCGGGGACCTTCGGCCGCAGTGACGTGTCTCCCGCGGGAACGTTGCACTTCCCGTTTCCCTGGGTGGGCTCTGCCGAGGGAGACTGCACGGCAGGGCTTTCCTGTGGTGCTTGGGCTCCCGGCTTTGCCGGGGCCACGAAGGACAGCACGATAGCCACGATGACAACGAGCAGCACCAGCGCGAGGACGACCGCTGCCGTGACACCTGCTCCCTTGGAGTTCCAGGCCCGTTTGATCATGTTTGCCATGGGCGTCCCTTATCCGTTGAGCGTGTTCACGCAGGCAGTGTTGCCGGACGGGATGAACACGGCCGCGATACCGGCAGCAGCGGCAACCAGGACGACGCCGCCGATCCACCACCCAAGGCCTTTGAGCATTTCGCCGCCGTCACCGCGTTTGTGCTGGAAGAACATGCCGATGCCGATCATGATCAGGGCCACCACGGCCAGTCCTGCACCAATCAGGGTGCACCAGAACTTGGCCGTGTCCAGAGCGGTGGTTACCTGAGTCGGCATGCACAACGGTGCGGCCGGAACCCTGATGATGACCTCTGCCTTCAAACTTTCGAACGTGCTCATTTATCGTTTCCTTTCTCGGTTTCTACGATTCCTCGGGGCACCCTCACACGGGCGTCAGCCAGTCGATCCCTGACCCTTTGGACGGGTTTGGCAATCGAAGCCGCCACGGACCTTGGATCTTCCAGGCCCCGAAGCTTGACCATCCACGGCACCTCGACCACCGGCACCACGGATGAAAGAACTTTGATCCCGCGGGTAGCCGCGGGAAGGGCGTGGCCTGGGGCGTCTGCAACGACCAGGACCGCCCGGATACGGCCAACACCGTGTGTCCCGATGAGTGTCTTGGTGGCATTCAGCGCCGCGGGCGTTGCCCGGCACACTGCAACCACGGATTCCTCCTCGGGCATCACGAGTCCGTGATCGGCACCGTCGAGGAGTGCCGCCCACGTGGACGTTCCTGCACCGGGATGCACGCCCACGAACACGTCGCCGGGCACCTTGAACGTCCCGGCCGGGAACAGCCACTCAGTTGCGTTCATCAGATGGCCTCCAAAGGCAGCACGTTTGAGGCCAGCCACGGCGCACCAGCGGAGGCACGGGTCATGATGACCACCCACTCCCCCGCGTTGGTGGTGAACTTGACCCGCACTTGGTGGCCGTCAGGAACGTCTGACGGCAGCTCGGACCCTGCGGAGGTGACCGTGCGGGCCTTCAAACGAGGCGGTTGAATGTACTGAGCGTCCTGGGCATACGCCGTGGTGATCAGTGGTGCCAATGCCCGGAACCACTCCTCTTTGGACTTGCTCGTGTCCGTGTAGGCGGTCATCACTTTCACCGCTGCTTCGATGGCCTCTTCCTTGGCCGTGGCATCGGCGGCCAGAGACGGAGGGCCGGTGTGCTCGGCTTGGGGTACGTCCTGGCACGACACGATGCACGACACGGAGGGATCCGGCGCAGGTGCCGTGCTCTGCTGATCGGCGACCGGGGATCCGCCCCAGCACCCGGAAAGCATGAGGACGACCGCCCCGGCAGCAATTGCCGTGGCAGCCTTCTTCTTGTTCATCAGGTTTTCCATCACATTGCCGCTCTCTCGAACTGTTCCCGAGTCGGGAGATACAGGTATCCGGCAGGAGTGCTCGGATTGATCGTCATCGTGTAGTAAGCGCCGTTTGGCGGGATGCCGAAGTTGTAGCCCTCTTCGATCACTTTTCCGTCCGCTGTGATTTCCTTGACCACGGCCACATGCCCGTACTGGCCCGTGTTGTACCAGACAATGGCTCCCACTTTGGGGGTCTTGCTGATCGTCCAGCCCGCCCGGGACCAGGCGTTGCCCCAGGTGTTCGCATTGCCCGGGCCGAGCTGGGAGGAGCTGACCGGTTGGAGGCCGAGCTGCTGGCTGAGCCGCCACCAGGCGAAGTCCGTGCAGTTCCGGTAGGCCAAGCGAGTCACAGGGTTATTGGCGTTGTGCTCAGCACCCTTCCATGGGTAGTCATCACCGGACCCGGAAGAGCCGGCCGCGAAACCGCCCGTAGTGCAACCGCCGGTCCCGGCCTTGATCTTCCCGGCCGTGACAGCTTCAAGAACCTCCCTCGCTGCGGGGATGAACTTGGTGTAACCAGCCGGGCTGTAATTGCCCTGCACCCGGTGGGCGGCCACGTCCGGAGACAGACTCTCCCAGCCCGGAAGCTTCATCAGGGCCTTGAAGAACGTCGCTGCGGCCTTTGTCGGGTCCGTAACGTCCGCTTTGGTGCCCCACGGGTTCCCGGGAAGGCACCATTGCTGCTGGAACAGGCCCAGGCTGCACGTAAGGGAACCGTCAGGGTTGGTGACCCCGTGAATGTCGTCGCCGTAGTTCAGGTTCTTCAGGCTGGACTCGCCCATGGCGGTCATGACGCCGACCAACAGGCCATCAGCCGAGACGTTCAGCTGTTGTCCGGCCTTGACTACAGCGGCAGCGTTAGCCAGCTGCTCCCCCGCGTACCCGGCAACATTGCCGCCCGGCACGCTAACGGTCACGGTCCCCGAAGGACCGCATGCGGCAAGAGCGCCTTCCTTGCCGCCTGAGCCGAGCATCATCACCAGGACAAGCAGCGGAACCATGATGGCCGCGAAAACGGCGGCCCCGGCTCCTGCCCCGCCCTTCATCGACGCCACCACCGGGCAGCTGCCGGAACGTCTGCGGGTGGTTCCGTGACGGAACCATCAACGCCAAGCACCAGGTCCAGCGTGAGGTCACCATCGGTGACCTGTACCGGCCACGGACCGGGAGCGGAGACCACGGACGCGACATATGCCATCACAAATGAGGGCACGGAAGATCCGGCAGGGACCACCACCGGGCGGCCGTTCACAGACCACATCGGCCCCACCATGTGCGCTACCTCAACCACTGACACAACTCCTCTGTCGCTCACGCCAATACCTTCGCTTTCCGGACCCAGGAATCGGCCAGCCACAAAGTGCCAGCCGCTTCCACGGTCAGAACCACGTCAGGACGGCGGACACGCAACACGATCCCCGGACGGGCGTCCGGGAAAACTGCAGCCGCTGGGTCGCTCGTCACCAGTCCCGCACGCACAAGGGCATCGAGGACTTCCCCCAGGGACTCGCCCAGCCCGGTTCGACGGGCAAGCTCGGCGTCATACGTCACGCAGGCCGCGCGCCCTTCCACGAACTCGCGTTCGTCCATCAGCTCCAAGAGTTCTGCAAGCAGGGTTCGCTGACTTGCAGGGACAGCAAGGCCGTCAACCCACGAGCGGAAAGCCTCACGCTCACGAGCCGCACGCTCCCGCAGGGTTGCGTCCATCGGCCACGACGTGCCGAACGGCAGCAAATTCTTCAACCTGTCCTCCCCCTGGAACATCGTTTCAATACCTAACCAGCGGACACCGACAAAGATGACGGATTATCCATTCGATGGACCGCGCCATTGTCCCTGTATTTCCGCGGAAACGCTTGTCACACGGACTCATTGAGACGAATGACTCATCAACGGCCATACGCGCGCTTCCCACTGTCCGATTTATTTTCCCTCTTGCAGCAGACTATCCTATTAAGTTAGTCAGTGGAAAGCTAAGAATGCCGAATACGACAGAATGAAGGGATGCCCCGCTATGTCCAACCTTCCAAGCCCATTCCCGACTGGGCTTCGGACGTGATCAACGTCCTTGGAATCAATCCGCTACGGATTGAGATACTTCGCCACCTCGCGCACAACCCCGAGGGCGGAACCTCGGGAGACATCGGCAGGGCTATTGGCGCCGGATACAAGACCGTCGCTTGGCATTTGCGCCAATTGGAAGAGCTCGGAGCCGTTGAGTCGGACGCAGGCGAGAGCCGCCAGGGCCAGCGTGTTGTGTACCAACTCAAGGAATCCGCCTTTGATGACGCCTTGGCTGGCGTGGAGAAGTACGTCAAAGGAAATTAAGTCCGACACGCCCGCTCCAAACCGCGCCCATGCATGCGTGCTGTGGCAGGTTAAAGCTCATGAGCACGCTAAAAGGACATGACCGACACCCCGACGGGGTTGCTACCGTGCCCTTGCAGGGCCGGGTACTGCCTGAACACCGCGAAGCGTTCAACGCCGCGGCGAGGGCTTCCAAGCTCTCTGTGAACCTCTACATGGATTCACTGATTCAGTACCTCGAAGAGCATGGAGGCCTCCCCCTGCTCTCCAAGCCCAAGCCCCAAGCTGAGGAGCTGCCTATTCAGGCCGCTTAAAGGAAGAAGACCCGCACTAGGCGGGTCTTCCGAATCCTTCCATCACCGCGAGTTTTGGCGAACGGACCGGCGATGGATACCAGAACCTTCCCGCGAGGGACGGTCCCTTTGTGTCCCCTTCAAACTGAAAGGATCTTGTCCCCCTTATGGTACCGGACCTTGCACCGGCGTCAACGCACGTCCAGGCCCGAGTTTCCACCTGCAACCCCACAAATACGGGCACCCCGCATATCCCCGGCTACGTGGCTGTACAGGGGTTGCCCGGCGTGTGGAAGCAGCGCGATCCGGCCCAGCTGGGCGAGCACTCCAAACGCACGGAGGCCCCCCGGCGCCTGAACCGGCTGGTGGAACGGGACGAGGAAAACGTCCTGCGCGCCGTCCCCGAGGGCAGCTGCGCTCTGACCACCGACTTTGACTGGCTCGAAGCCATCCGCCATCATCCCAAACTCGCTTGGCGCAGAACTGACTTCCGCCGAAACCTCCTCGCCGTAGCGGAGCTTCTTCTCCAGGGCTTTGACTTCAACAGCCACACCGTGACCCCGGGCAACGCCTATCTGTTGGCCGTGGCCGGCATCGGCAAAGGCACCCTGGGCCGCATCAAACGCTGGCTGATCCGCTACGGCTTCCTCGCCGTCGTCGCTGGCGGCCGCTCAGCGATCTACACACCCAAGAACTGCATGGGCGCATCCAACCTGCACAAGGACGGCGAACGGGAAGAACGCATGGCAGACCGCGCCGTCTACGTCCTCTGCCGTCCCGCCACCGAAGAGGAGCTGGCCAGGTTCGGTGAAGAGGAAGTCCAGCGCATGGATTTCAAGTGCAAGCTGGACCCGATCCTGACGATGTTCGGGTTGGCTGTGGACATAAATGGCAACCCTAACCTCTCCAAAGGAAAAACCGCCCCCAAGAGCATAAAGGCGTGGGCTTCGCCCACACTGAAAGCCTATTTTGAGGCGACAACTAAGTGGGTAGCTGAGATGGCGGCCGCTCGTACAGATCTGCAATGGCCACTTGACCGGACGACAGGCGCCCAGGACGAGGCAACCCGATCCTTCAATGAGTTGCAAGCGGCCCGAACCGTCCAATGGCACTCACCGCCACTGCGTAAGCTCCGCTCCCGCCACCTCGCGCGGATCCTGGCACCATTTTTCCGCGCCGACTACACCCCCAGCGATATCCTGCACGCCCTCGACACCAAACCGGACGGCACCGAGCACCGCCACGACGGTTTTGACGGTGCTCTCAACCTCCCCGCACTTCTCCAAGGCAGACTCAACCATTGGCGCGTCAACGGCCAGCCCGTCCACAGCCGCAGCCAACGAGCTGCCCAGCGCTCCCGGGTCGCCAAAGCCCAAGCTGAGGCCGCGATCCAGCGGATCCAAAAGGAAGCGGCCGAACACCGTCCGGCACCCTCGCGCCAGTCCTGGCGAACCAGGTTCGCGGACGACTACCAACGAGGAGTCCAAGAAGCTGCCGCACGCGGCACCACGCGCTGACACCCAATGTGGGGGTGCCTTGTGAAAAAGTGAAATATCCGACGCTAAGGTTTCGCCGGGCGTCGTAGGGGTCTGTATTTGCCGGGTTTGATCTGGTTGGCGCGGGGCCAGGTGTAGTCGCCGGTGAGGTTGATGTGTTCCCAGCCCAGGGGTGAGAGGAACCGCAGCAGGTCAGGGTCTGTGGCGTTCCCGTCCTTGTTGAGGGTGGTGATGGTGCGGTCGAGGTAGACCGTGTTCCAGAGAATAATGGCCGAGGTAAGAAGGTTCAGCCCGCTGGCGCGGTAGCGCTGTTGTTCAAAGGAACGGTCGCGGATTTCGCCGAGGCGGTTGAAGAAGACGGCCCTGGCGAGGGTGTTCCGGGCCTCGCCCTTGTTCAGGCCGGCCGTGACCTTGCGGCGCAGGCCGGGGTCCTGGAGCCAGTCCAGAAGGAAAAGGGTCCGTTCCAGTCTTCCCAGCTCCCGCAGCGCGAGGGCGAGCCCGTTCTGGCGGGGGTAGGCGCCGAGTTTTCGCATCATCAGGGATGCGGTCACGGTGCCGGTCTTAATGGACGCGGCGAGGCGGAGGACCTCGTCCCAATGCAGGGCAATCATTTTCGTGTTGATGGTCCCGCCGATCAGCGGCGCCAACGTGGAAAGTCCCGGATCGCTGCTGGGTGTGTATAGACGGGTGTCACCAATGTTGCGGATCCGTGGCGCGAACCGGTACCCGAGCAGGTGCATGAGAGCGAAGAGGTGGTCGGTGAATCCGGCCGTGTCGGTGTAGTGCTCCTGAATTTGCAGTTCGGACTCGTGGTAGAGCAGCCCGTCCAGGACGTAGGTCGCATCTCGGTCACCTACGTTGACGAGTTTGCTGTGGAAGGGCGAGTACTGATCCGAGACATGTGTGTAAACGAGCCGGCCGGGCTCGGCACCGTATTTCGGGTTCACGTGACCGGTGGATTCGGCTTTGCTGCCGGCGCGGAACCGCTGCCCATCCGAGGAGGAAGCGGTGCCGTCTCCCCATTGCGCGGCGAAGGGGTGGCCGTGCTGGGTGTTCACCAGTTCCGCCAGGGCGGCACTGTAGGTTTCGTCTCGGATGTAGGAGGCTTGGTGGCGGTCCAGCTGGGCGTAGCTGACGCCGGTGCAAGACTCGGCCATTTTCGTCAGGCCCAGATTGATCCCGTCAGCCAAGATTGCAGTCAGAAGCAGTTGCTTGTCCTTGGAGGGCTGGCCGGATTTGAGGCTGGTGAAATGGCGGGTGAACCCGGTCCAGGTGTCGACTTCCATCAGCAGGTCGGTGATCCGGATCCGCGGAAACATGGCGCTGGCCTGGTCGATCAGTGGTTGCGCGTGAGCGGGGACGATCGTCTCCAGTGGGGTGATTTTCACGCCCTTGTCGGTGACCAGCACCCCGGGCAGCTCATCGCGGGATGCCAGCGCGTTGACTTCCTTCAGCCGTTCCTGGAGGAGGCGAAGCCTGTCTTCGAGGTACCCTGCGCTTCCGTCGGCCGTGATCAGCGGTAGCTTCCCGGCGTTCTTTTTGCCGACGTAGTCGGCGCCTGCGAGAAGGTAGTCATCGAAGTCGCGGAATTGGCGGGAACCGGTGACCCACATGTCTCCGGACCGCAGCGCGTTCTTGAGTTCCGCGAGGGCACAGAACTCGTAGAAGCCCCGGTCCAGGCCGGTCTCGGTGAAGACCAGCGGCTTCCACCGGGGCCGGATGAAGGAGATGGGCGCGTCGTCGGGGACCTTCCGGGCGCCAGTGGCGTTCAGGGTGCGGATGACATTGATGGCGGACAGCAGGTCCTGTGCCGCGGGGGCTGCATGGAGATCAAGGACGGCAAGGAACGCCGGGGTGTAGCGGCGCAGCGTGGTGAAGTGGGCGCTGACGAGGGTGAGGTGGTCCTCGAGGGCCGGTCGGGTCAGTTCCTTGGCCTGGGCGATGCTTTCGGCCAGGGATTCCCAGCCGATGGCCGTTTCGATCGCTGCGAAGGGATCTTCACCGTTTTCCTTGGCCTCGATCAGGGCTTCACCGAGCCTGGAGTGAAGACGCATCATGTCCGCGACGGTGGAACGGGATGCCAGGGTGGTCTGGTTTTGCTTGTTCTGTGCGGTCCGGATGAGCCGGCCGATGATCCGGTCGTGCAGATCGATGATCTCGTCGGTGACGGTTGCCATGCTTTCGGTGGCCATGGCAAAGAGGGTCGCGTACCTGCGTGCGGGCTCGAACCTGGCCAGATCCGCCGCGGTCATGGATGCGCCCTCGCGTGCCAGCTTCAACAGCCTGTTCCGGTGAACCAGCCGGCCCGCAGCCCAGGGCAGGTCAAGCGCACGCCAGGTGGTGAGCCGGTCGATGTGCTCATTCATCGCCCGTGCGTTGGGGCGCAGCGGTGCCTGCCGCAGCCAGCCGATTTCCGTCAGGGGACTGTCCGGGCGGCGGCGCAGCAGCCCGTCGAGGCGCTGCCGGTGGCCTACGGATAGCTGCTCACCCAAGGTGGCGTAGATTCGCCGATTCGCCCGAGTCAGCGCCTGCGCACAGGCCTTTTCAATAGTCCCGATCCCGGGCAACGCGACCTTCTGTGCCTGCAGGAAGTCCCTCGCGCTTTCGGCCAGGAGCAGGCCCTTGTCCGTTTGCGCAGCCACATCACTGACGTGCTCCACGAGCCGGCGGAAGTCTGCGATCCCGAACGCGGTCATGCCCAGATACGCGCGGATCTCCCTTCCGTGCTCCTGCCGCGTTTCCTCACGTTTCCCGTAGTCTGCCCACGCCTCGGCGGGGACGGCCAGACGGGAGGCCAGCCAGGAAACCAGCTCCGGGGGCACCTCGGTATCGTCGGCCAGCGCGATTCCCGGGTGACGCAGCAAAGACAGCTGGATAACAAAGCCCAACCTGTTCGCGTCCCCGCGGCGTTGCCGGATCAGCGACATGTCGGCATCGCTGGGCGTGTAGTGGGCTTCAAGGTCGTCCGTTTCGGTGGGCATTGCCAGAATCTGGCCGCGCTCGGCCGCCGTGAGCAGGGAACGCAAGGCCACCTTAGATCTCCTTTGCCGCTACGTTGCCGCCCCACCGAGACGCCATCATTAGCTGCCGCAGCGGACGGCCACCGCTCATGGTTTCGCCAGGTGCCGGTAGATGGTGGGCCGGGTGACCCCGAATTCCCGGGCGATGTGCTCGACGGTATGCGCCCGTTTCCCGTCGGGGCCCTTTTCTTCATACATTTCGCGGGCCAGCCTGACCTGGCGGGGACCGAGTTTTGGTTTCTGCCCCCCAGTCCGGCCCCGCGCACGGGCCGCGGCCAGACCGTCACGGGTTCGTTCGGACATCAGGGCGTGTTCGAACTCGGCGATCGAGCCGAGGATCTGGAAGAACATCCGGCCCAGGGGGGTCGAGGTATCGATGCTCTGGTCCAGGACGACCAGGTCCACACCGCGCTCCTGCAGCGTCTTGGACAGGTCGATGAGGTGTTCCAGCGACCGGCCGAGCCGGTCGAGCTTGGTGACGACCAGCTGGTCTCCTTCCCTGTTAGCAGAGAGCAGGGCCTTGTCGAGTTCGGGCCTGCGTGCCAACTTCCCCGAGGCCGTGTCGAGAAAAATCTGCTCGCAGCCGGCAGCGGTGAGGGCATCGTGCTGGGCCTCGGGGTGCTGATCGCGCGTGGAGACCCGTCCGTATCCGATTCGCATCACCAAAACGTATCACCAACCCTGTTGGACGTTACACAGGCGCGTACACGGAAAGCATTACAGAATGGGTCCCGGGTTTCCGCGACTCTTCAAACATGCCTTTAAGTGTCTCGCGAACGATCGTTACCGGGCATCGCGCAGGTTGGCGGATATTCGACGAATTCCACCCCATCAGGCGGCTTAGAGGTAGCGGCAGACCTCGTCTGCGGGGCAGGCCTCAGGTTCAGGTTCGGCTGCCTGTGCGGAAAGCTGGGAGATCGTTTCCCTGAGGGCCAGGAGCTCGGTGATCTGGGCATCAAGCTCTGTCAACCGCTGCCCGAGCAAATCCCGGACGTGTGAGCACGGCGTCTGGCCGAGTTCGCGGATTTTCAGGATCTGCCTGATCTGGGCGAGGGTGAGTCCCGCGGCCTGGCCGCGGTGGATGAACGCGATCCGGCCCACGATGTCTTCTGAGTAGTCACGGTAACCCGAGGCGGTGCGTCCGGCCGGCGGGAGCAGCCCCTCTGCTTCGTAGAACCGCAGGGTCTTGGTCGTGGTCCCGGTTGTTTCTGCGACCTGCCCGATCTTCATCTTCGCCGCTCTCCCACCTGCAATACATCGACTTGACCTTCCACTGTACTGGAAGGTTCATGATGGTTCCATAGGAACTTTCAAGTCACGGGGAAGGACGACGGGATGGGCAACGACCGGTTCGATCTGGCGATCATCGGTTCCGGTGGTGCGGCGTTTGCGGCCGCGATCCGGGCGACGGGGCTTGGCAAGCGGGTGGTGATGGTTGAGCGCGGCACCGTGGGAGGGACCTGTGTGAACACCGGGTGTGTGCCGTCGAAGGCGCTCCTGGCTGCCGCGGACGCCCGCCACGTCGCGTTGGACGCGGCCCGCTTCCCCGGCGTCAGGGCCTCGGCCGAAGCCGTGGACATGCCGGCCCTCATCGAGGGCAAGGCTGCGCTTGTTGAAAGCATGCGGACGGAGAAGTACGTCGATCTGGCCGCGGACTATGGCTGGGCCATGCTCCAGGGGGACGCAGAGTTCATGGGAAGCCAGGACACGCCTCTGCTTCGGATCACGACACCGGGCGGTGCCGTTGAGACGATCGAGGCCGGACACTACCTCGTGGCCACGGGCTCCACACCATGGGCGCCGCCCGTTCCTGGACTGGCCGAGACCGGGTACCTGACCTCGACGACGGCGATGGAACTGGACGAGGTGCCCGAAACCATGCTCATCCTGGGTGGGGGCTATGTTGCCTTGGAGCAGGCACAGCTTTTCTCCCGCCTTGGCTCCCGGGTCACCATGCTGGTCCGCTCCCGGTTGACCTCCCAAGAGGAACCGGAAGTATCCAAGGCGTTGGCCGGAGTCTTCGCGGATGAGGGGATCCGGGTGATCCGGCGGGCCACCGTGGACTCGGTGAACCTCGATGAGGCCACCGGCGGAGTCATCGCCACCGCATCCGTGGCCGGGGGCAAAGAAGTGTTCCGGGCCTCCCGGCTGCTCGTGGCCACGGGCCGCCGGCCCGTCACCGAAGGGCTGAACCTTGACGCCGTCGGGGTGAAGACCGGCACGTCCGGCGAAATCGTGGTCGACTCGCGTCTGGCCAGCTCCAACCCGCGCGTCTGGGCCGCCGGGGACGTGACCGGCCACCGCGAGTTCGTCTACGTGGCCGCGGCCCACGGCGCCCTGGCCGTGGAGAACGCCTTCACCGACGCCGTGGCCGAGGTCGACTACCGGCACCTGCCCCGGGTGACCTTCACTAGCCCGGCCGTGGGTGCCGTCGGGATGACAGAGCAGGATGCGGTCGCTGCCGGGATACGCTGCGACTGCCGGGTCCTGCCCCTGCACTATGTCCCGAGGGCGCTGGTCAACCGCGACACCCGCGGCTTCATCAAGGTCGTCGCGGACCGTGACACCGGCAGGATCCTGGGCCTCACCGCCGTGGCCAAGGACGCAGGGGAACTCGCCGCCGCCGGCGTCTACCTGCTCCAGGCGGGCATGACCACCGCGCAGGTCGCCGGCATGTGGAGCCCCTACCTGACCATGGCCGAGGGCATCAGGATCGCCTGTAAAGCCTTCACCACGGATGTCTCCAAACTCTCCTGCTGCGCTTAAAACGGGGCATCCTCCACCTGAAGAAAGGAAACACCATGACCACCACAGCCCGCCAGGACCCCACCTATCTGCTCTCCCCGTCCAGGTCCGGGATCGACCCTGGACTGTTCGTGCCTTTGCTGAGGCTCCTGGCCGAAGGTGAGCCCGTCACGGTGGCCGAGCTGGCCACGGCCAGCGGACGGAGCGAAGACACGGTGAGGCAGGGACTGGCCGCCGTCCCGGACACCGAATACGACGAGGACGGCCGCATCCTCGGCCTGGGCCTCACACTCCGCCCCACACCACACCGCTACACCGTGGCCGGCGAGCAGCTCTACACCTGGTGCGCCCTGGACACCCTCATCTTCCCGGCCCTCATCGGGAAGGCCGTGACGATAGAGTCGACCTCCCCGGGCAGCGGGACCCTTATCCGTGTCACGACGGCCCCGGACGGCGCGGTCACGTCCGTGCAGCCGCCCACCGCCGTCGTGTCCCTCGTCAACCCCGCAGGGGCGGGACCGGTCCGGTCCTCGTTCTGCAACCAGGTCCACTACTTCGCCTCCCGCGAGGACGCCCGGACCTGGCTGGAAACCCACCCCGGCGGCGAAGTCCTGGACATCGAAGCAGCACACCGGGCCGGCGCGGCCATCGCAGCCTCCATGCTCTCGAACACGACTGCCCCGGCCCCGGATGCACGGCACGACTGCTGCGCACTCTGACACCTGAACACCGGAGACCCGCACATGAACGCACCTGATCGAGACCCCGCCCGGCAGACCGGGCGCCCGGGGAGAGAACACACGCTGGCCGCCGGAATCGGCGTCGCAGCGGCCATGATCCTGTGCTGCGCAGGACCCGTCCTCATCGCCACCGGCGCCCTGGGCGCCATCGCCGGATTCTTCTCCAACCCCCTCGTGCTGCTCGCGGCCGCCGCGCTGCTGCTGACCGGGATCGCCGCCGTCATCAGGCAGCGACGGCGCCAGCGAACCGAAGACTGCTGCCCCCCGGCCTTCCCCGACCACCCCCAGGCCGACAGCGGCACGGCACCGCCCGCGGCTCCTGCCCCCTTGCCTGGAAAGGACCCCCAGACACCATGACCCGCCCCCGCCGGCTCCTGCCCACTTCCCGGCCCAGGCACGTCTTCTCAGCCCTGCTCCTGGCGGCGGCACTGGCGCTGACCACAGCCTGCGGCAACCAACAGAGCCCCGGCACTTCAGCGACAGAGGCGTCCACTGCTGTCACGGTCACGGACATTGACGGCAATACCCGCACGATCCCGGCAGGCAAGCCGGCGGCCCTGTTCTTCTTCTCCGTCGGGTGCGGCGAGTGCGTCGGAGGGGCCAAGTCACTGAGCAAGGCCGCCGAGGCCCTGGGAAGCTCGGCAGACTACCTCCTGGTGGACATGGACCCCAAGGAACCCAAAACGACCGTCGACGGGTTCCGCGACTACATCAAAGCACCCGGCCTCCCGTCCGCCATCGACACCGGGGCCGCACTGACCACACGGTACCGCGTCACCTCCCTGAGCACCCTCGTCGTAGTGGACGCGAACGGGAACGTCACGTTCCGGGCGACCGACCCGTCAGCGGAACAGATCCAGGCCGAGCTCACAAAGGCCGGCACCCGATGACAGCCCTGCTCGCATTGGCATTCGCTGCGGGGATGCTCGCCCCGGTAAACCCCTGCGGGTTCGCGCTCCTGCCCGCATGGATCGCCCAGAGCCTTGGCGACGCCAAGGACCGCCCGCTCCCGCTGCGCCTGGCCCACGGGCTGCGGGCCGGGCTCGCCCTCAGTCTCGGCTTCGCCGGAACCTTGGCAGCCGTCGGGCTGATCGTCAGCGCGGGCGCCAGGGCACTGATCACCGCCGCGCCATGGCTGGGAATGGCTACCGGGGCGCTGCTACTCCTGGTCGGCCTGGCCATGCTCACCGGGCGCACACCACGGCTGAATCTGCCGGCCTGGGCCGCGAAACCACGCATGCACCACACCACAGGGATGGCCCGCATGGTGGCCTTCGGAGCCGGATACGCCGCGGCATCCCTCGCCTGCACCCTCGGGGTGCTCCTGGCCGTGATCGCCCAAGCCCAGGCCGCCGCCAGCTACGCCGGCCTGCTAGCAGTCTTCGCCGCCTACGCAGCAGGCTCGGCCACGATCCTGATGCTTGTTTCGGCAGGAACAGCCATCGCCGGGGCAGCCATCGGGCGTAGGATCACCGGCCTGGCCAAGCACAGCAACAGGATCGCCGCTGCCGTCCTTGTCATGACCGGCGCCTACCTCACCTGGTACTGGTACCCCGCCGCCACCGGCGGGACCGCACCGGCCAACGGCCTCGCCGCATGGTCAGCCGCCGCCAGCGCCTGGATCAGCGACAACACCACCTTGATCGCAGCTCTCGCGGCAGCCGCCGTGCTCGCATCAGCACTGGCAGCCCTAAACCGGCGACTCCGAATCAAGCAGGGAGACCCGCCAACGAAAGCAATCCCCGAACCGGTCAAGGAAACCGACTGCTGCCCACCAACCCCAGACGAGGCCACGGCAGACACGGACAGGGCCAGTCGGCCCGGGAACATCTCGTAGCCTGGCACGACGGAACCCGGCCACTGATCAACCGACCGCAGCGCCGCACCGTGGAAGCGTGGCTGTGCTTTGTTGCTGTCAAACGTCCCTGCGATCGTCAGGATCAAGCACCAGCGGCCGCCATCAAGATCCTGGCGCAGGGCGCCGACCTCATCAAGCTGGCCCCGCGGCAAGGGCGCCAGTGTCGTCGGCTTCACGTCCCGGTTCGGCCCAGGCTTCGGCGCGCAGCTGCGCGCCGGGCCATCAACCGCAGCGCGGCAACGTCCTGGATCGTGATCCTGCCCCGGCCTTGGCGGACGATGCCTTGAGATGAGAAGTCGGTGAGGGTCTTGCTGGTCGCTTCGCGGTGGCGTCCAGAAGCCCGACGATTTGTTCGCCGGACCGGCCGGTTCTGCCCGAACCTGCCGGTCTGTGCGGTCCCGGCGAGGCCGAGCAGGGTGGAGGCCACGCGGGCGGCCAAGGGGAGCAGCGCCAGATCGGCCAGCCGTTCCTCGAGCCGTACGACCTGCTCCTCGGCACCGAGCCGGCAGATCTCCGAGTCCTCGATCGCTTCGGCGTAGTCGCGCCAGTGGCCAAGCCGCGGGAACGAATCCTGGCCGCCCGGCAAAACCCTAGCGTTGGATATTTTACTTTTTCACAAGCCGCCCCAATGTGGACCGCTTTGAGATTCATCCTCCGGTCTCCACCGGCCCACAGTGGGGACAGCGCAACGGGTGAGTTTCCCATGGTCCAAGCCGTGGCGTTGCCGTCTCCCCTGCCGTCCAGGGCTGGGTTTTTTCAGCCGGGACGACACACACCTGGTGCGCGGGGCCGGGCTCCGGCAGGCACAGGAACCATGACGCCGCGGCCGGGTCCTAAGGCGCTCA
>NZ_JAIWYX010000024.1 GCF_020251205.1 Arthrobacter sp. M4 | reverse complement strand
TTCCCCGGCTGCACCCGACGCGCCAGCACCTGCGAACCAGACCACACCATCGAATGGCAGGACGGCGGGACAACAGATCCAGCCAACCTCGCCCTGCTCTGCCGCAAACACCACGCGCTCAAATCCATCGGCGCGTGGAGCTACAGGCATGCGCCCCCAACCGGCCACCTCAGCTGGACCTCACCCCTCGGCCGCAAACACACCACAGAACCAGCCAGCTTCAGCATGCCCGCCGATCCGCCCGCGCTACTCCTCCAAAACTACGAGCCACAACCCAAACCACCCCCGTTCTAAGATCGGAAGCATGGCCGAGACACCAGACCTAAAATCCGTTGCCGGAACCTGGCAGCACATGGTGGACAGCAACCAGGAACTGTTGCTCCGAAAGTCAGGGCATGACTTGGCGTGGTGGGTGGAACGTGCCCGCGCTGCCGGTGTCCGGAATGATGCGGAGCTGCGCCGATGGATGAGCGAGGAGCACGGCATCAGCGGCTATGCGCGGTTCGCGGTTGCCTGGGAATTGTTCGGCTACCCGGACTTTATGCTGCACGATGCGGACGAACTGATGGATGGCCAGTACCAACAGCACCCTCAACTGCGGCCCATTGCCGACGCGGTGCTGGCCTGGGCCTCGGAAACCGAGGGTGTGCATATCCAGCTTCGCAAGGGCTACGTCTCCCTGCATGCTCCACGTCGTAAGTTCGCCCAGGTGACGCGGACCAACAACACAACTGTCGACGTCGCCCTCCGTTTGGATGCGCCCGCTGCCGGGCGGCTGGAGGCCGTCAAGGTTCGTGAGGGCGATTTCTTCGACCGGCGAGTCCGACTGCAGTCGCTGGACGGCGTCGACGACGAGTTGCTGGGATATCTCGCCCAGGCGCTGGAGCAGAACTCGTAAAGAAGTGGTGACGCCCCCTCGCCGGAACGAGGGGGCGCCACCACTTCAATCGGATTTGAGGCTAGGCTTCCTCAAACTCGACGGCAGCAACAATCTCCTTGGTCTCCGGGCGGAGCATGTAGGCCTCGTCGTCGTCTTCCACCATGATGTAGTCGCCGTGGTCCGTGGCGAAGTGCCAGGCCAGGACGGTTTCCCCGTTGTGCTCGTAGTTCGGGTCACCCATGGTGATCTTCTGGAGCTCGAAGCCGGCAACTTTACACAGCTCCCGGATGATCACTTCGAACTCCGGCGCGTTCTCGAGTTCCTCCGCCTCGGCCTCGGCGCGGCGCTCTTCAAGGTTGGGGATCTTGGCCACACGCTCGGCGATGTGTGCCTGGAGGTCCTCTTCCTCAAGGGTCAGCAGTTCGGGCTGGCTGCGGAGCCACGCGCCGTTGAGGGCGATGATGTCCTCCGTCTCCAGGAGTGACTCGAATTCACCATCCAGTTCGTCCAGCTTCAAAACGCCCTCGCTGGCTTCCTCAGATTCGTCCAGTTCTCCGTCCAGGTAGGCCTCGGCGTCGTCCTCGGAGAGTTCATCGAAGGCTGCGCATGTGCGGTTGAACAGCTCAAGGTGTGCCTTGGCGCCCATCTCCGCCAGTCCTGCCCGGACGTAGGCATCCACTTCCTCGCGTTCAGGCGCGGTGAACACGTACTGGGCGAAACCGCCGGACAGGGCCTGCGTCAGGTAGAAATCGACGTAGTAGCTGGCCAGGGCGTTGGGAGCGATCTCCTCATCATTGAGGAGTTCCTGGTACATCCTGTTCACGACATCCACGTTGGCATCCACAACGTCTTCGTTGCCACCCTGCAGGCTGCGGGCCGTCAGAACCACGGGGTACTCGGTGCTGGTCATGCGATTTCCTCACTGCTGGAAGCGGTACTGCTCCGGACACCTTCAACGTACGCGTGGGAGCGTCCCCACGAGCTGAGGACAAGGTGAACGTCAGGCGAAGTTTGGAGGCCATTTGAGGCTGACTACTATGGATCAGATAGCCTCCTGCCGAAAGTAGCCAAACCATGCCTTCCCACCCAGACGACTGGGAACTGGCAATACTCACCCCTGCCATCAACGACCGCTCACTCGCCGCCGGGCTGGCGTACGCCATGGGCGGGCGCGTCAGCGGGATCTCCTTCGACGGCGGAACCGGCCTCATGATCGGGAAGGTCCGAGGCAGCGCCCAAACTCCGTATTCGACGTCGGCCAAGCTGGTGCGCAAGGCCGGTCGCTGGAGCTGCACGCTGGGGATCTGCAGCTGCCCCGTGCGCAAGGACTGCAAGCACGTCGCCGCACTCCTCTTCGCGGCCGAAGACCACCCATCCGTGAGGGCAAAGTTGTTGTCGGCTGACCCAACTGCAACTGCTACGCAGGGCACTGCCGCCAAAGCCATGGAGGCGCCGGAGTGGGAACTTGCCTTGAACCGGCTCATCGGCACACCAAAGCGGCAAGCACTGGCAGAGGGACGCGGAGTCCCGCTGGCCCTCCAGTTCGAGGTTGTGGAACCTACGCCAAACTTCTCCTATAGCGCGCGCCGGGACCCCCACTCCAACGTCCGGCAGCTCAGGGTCCGGCCGGTGATGATGGGCGCCAAGGGGAAATGGATCAAGGGCGACGTTTCCTGGACCACCTTGAACTACCTCGCCTATCGACGCGAATGCAACGAGGCCCACATCGAGTGGATGCGCGAGTTCCTGGCAGCCCACTCCTCGCCTGACCTCCGCAGCTACACAGGCGGCGGAATGTGGCTGGTCCTCAACGATTTCGCGGGCAAGAACCTGTGGTCCATGCTGCGCCAAGCGTCCGACGTCGGTGTCGCCCTGGTCCACACGAGCGGTACTGAAGCCGTGCGGCTCTCGGTCCAGCCCGCCGTCGTCGGCCTCACCATTGCGCGCCCGGGCGGCACGTCCGACGACGCCACGCAAGGCAGGGCGCTCGACGGCGGCCTGGAGGTGGCGCCGTCGGTGACGGTCGGCGGGGAGCCGGTGGATCCCTCGTCGATGGGGCTGATCGGCAAGCCTGCCAGCGGAGTCTTTTATGTTGGCGCGGCACCGGAACAGCTTCCGGGAGTGTCGGGCCCTGAGACAGTCATCACGCTGGCGCCGTTGGAAGGCGAACAGGGTGAGGAGCTTCTCGCGTTTGTCAGCAACGGGCGAATCCTAAGCATTCCCGCCCAGGATGAGTCGCGTTTCCTGACCTCCTTCTACCCCAAGCTGCGCCAACAGACCGAGGTGAAGGCCGCCGACAAGACGGTCCAGCTGCCGGAATTGGCGGTGCCCAAGCTGTCGCTCCTCGCCAACTACGGCACTGACCATCGGGTTCGGCTGCATTGGGAGTGGCACTATGCGGCCGGAACATTGGTCACTGCGCAACCGCTGTGGCGCCACCCGGAGGACCGAGGGTACCGCGACGATGCCGAGGAAGCCCGGATCCTGGAGCAGGTGGGCCGGCCGTGGGACGTGGTGCCAGCCTTGGGCGAGTCTTCTTCCGGCGGCTGGGGCACGCCCCGGCTGGCTGCGGCCGCTGAACTGGGCGGCCTGGATACCCTCGCATTCACTGAGGAGGTGCTGCCCCGGCTTCGCGAGCTTGAGGACGTCCTGGTGGAAACCACCGGTGACATTGCTGACTATCGCGAGGCGGAGGAGGCTCCCGTTGTGTCGATTTCGACGACGCCGACGGACAGCCGCGACTGGTTCGACCTGGGGATTGTCATCACCTTGGAGGGGGAGCCTGTTTCCTTTGCGGCCATGTTCTCAGCGCTCGCGGCTGGCCAGACGCGCATGCTGCTTCCCAGCGGGGCGCACTTCTCGCTGGACCTTCCTGAGCTGCATCAACTCCGCTCTCTGATTGACGAGGCCCGGGCTTTGCAGGACCACCCGAGCAAGGACGGCACGCTGCAGATCAGTCGCTTCCAAGCTGGGCTGTGGGACGAACTTGCCCAGCTTGGCGTTGTGGACCAGCAGGCCGCGGCGTGGCGGGATTCCGTGGGCGGCCTCCTCGCAGACGACCTGACCGGGCTCCCCTTGCCTTCGACTCTGAATGCCCAGCTGCGGCCCTACCAGATGGAAGGGTTCAACTGGCTGGGCTTCCTGTACCGCCACGGCTTGGGTGGCGTCTTGGCAGACGACATGGGCCTTGGCAAAACCGTCCAGACCCTGGCGTTGGCGTGCGCGGCGAAGGAACTGGCTGCGAAGGAACCGGCACCTTTCCTGGTGGTCGCCCCAACCAGCGTCGTGGGGAACTGGGCAGCCGAAGCGGCCCGTTTCGCGCCCGGGCTGGACGTCCGGACTGTTTCTGAGACTTTTGCGAAAAGCGGTACTGATCCTGTTGAGGTTTTGGCGGCGGCCGACGTCGTTATTACCTCGTACGCCTTGTTCCGCATCGATTATGAGTCCTACGCGGCGCTGAACTGGTCCGCACTGGTGTTGGACGAGGCGCAGTTCGTGAAGAACCACCAGTCCAAGGCTTACCAGTGCGCGCGAAAGCTGCAGGCCCCGTTCAAGCTGGCCATCACGGGCACGCCGCTGGAGAACAACCTCATGGAGTTCTGGGCTTTGACGTCCATCGTGGCGCCAGGCCTGTTCTCCAGCCCAAACAGATTCGCCGAGTTCTACCAAAAGCCCGTGGAGAAGAACGGCGACGCTGGACGGCTGGCCAGGCTCCGCCGTCGAGTCCGTCCGCTCATGATGCGGCGCACCAAGGAGCAGGTCATCAAGGACCTGCCACCCAAGCAGGAGCAGGTGCTGGAGGTGGTACTCAACCCACGCCATCAAAAGGTGTACCAGACGCATCTCCAGCGCGAGCGGCAAAAGATCCTTGGCTTGATCGACGACGTCAACAAGAACCGCTTCACGATCTTCCGGTCCCTGACGCACCTGCGGCAGCTGAGCCTGGATCCATCGCTGGTGGACGAGTCGCTGTCCGGAATCCGATCCAGCAAGCTTGACGTCCTGTTCGAGCAATTGGAGGACATCATCAGCGAGGGGCATCGGGCACTGATCTTCAGCCAGTTCACCGGGTTTTTGGGCAAGGTGCGGGAGCGGCTGGACGAAGAGGGAACCGAGTACTGCTACCTCGACGGCGCCACCCGCAACCGTGCCGAGGTGGTGGACGAGTTCAAGAACGGCTCCGCGCCGCTGTTCCTTATCAGCCTGAAGGCCGGTGGCTTCGGGCTGAACCTGACCGAAGCCGACTACGTGTTCCTGCTGGACCCATGGTGGAACCCCGCTACCGAAGCCCAGGCGGTAGACCGGACGCACCGGATAGGGCAGGCACGCAACGTGATGGTCTATCGGTTGGTGGCCAAGGACACCATCGAGGAGAAGGTCATGGCGCTCAAGGCGAAGAAGTCGCGGCTGTTCGCCGACGTCATGGAAGGCGACGCCATGGCCGGCGGGGCGCTGACGGCAGAGGATCTGGCGGGGTTGTTCGCGGAGTAGCTGAGATTGAATAGGACTCGCTGGCTCACGTACCTAGTAGCGAAAGCCTCAGTTGGGCGCCGTTCCGCGTTTGTGGCCCGTGTACCTTAGGCGTTCCACATTGCGGGCACGCTTTCGCGTTGTGGCGATCAGCGCGCAGACCAACATGACCCCGAGACCCGCAGCTGAAGCCGGAGAAACTGCACCGTGCAGCAACCAAACAAATACCGGAAACTCACCGGTAGATGGCCTAGGCACCGTTGCATGGCCATTCGTCGCCGAGAAGACCATGAGGACGGGCATCGTGATAACTGCGCTCCACAGTGGTACTGCAGAGCCTTTGGGGTCGCGTGCCGAGAATTTGTCCAGACCTCACGGCCTAATCTCAGGCCGCCACACCACGACAGCTTGGGAGCGGGGGCGGGGGCGCTGGCCCGGTGCAAGGCTTACGACATCGCCGGCGGCACCGGCGGCGAAGATTCGGGCATCGAGCGGTGATCGCCGTCGGGACAATTCATCAGTCAGCTCGCTGACACGCTGCTGCAGGGCCGCCACTTGGTTCTCAAGCTCCAGGATCCTTTTGATGCCCTCGAGCGACACACCAGATTGCGACAGCCGCTGCACTTCACGGAGCATATCGACGTCGTGCTGCGAATAGCGACGCGATTTGCCGGGTGCACGGCTGGGTTTGACGATGCCCAGCCGGTCATACTGCCGCAGCGTCTGCGGATGCATGTCCGCCAGCTCGGCGGCAACCGAGATCACGAAGATCGGCTGGTATGCATCGAAGACCATTGATTGTTCCTTTAGAGCCGGGCTTTGGATGCCAGATCGTGGCGCGGATCCGCATCCTTTGTGGCGGCGGCGAACGCCTTGACGGCCTCTTCGGCCTCTTTGTTGAGATTCTGCGGGACCGCGACATCCACCGTCACCAGTAGGTCACCGGTTGCCTTCGCCGTCTTGACGCCACGGCCTTTGACCCGCAGGGTCCTTCCCGACGGGGTGCCGGCGGGCACGCGGAGGCGAACATTGTCGCCGTCGAGCGTTGGCACCTGGATTTCGGCACCCAGCGCGGCCTCCGCGAAGGAGATCGGCACGTGTATGCGGATGTTGTCACCATCGCGGTGGAAAAAATCATGGGGTTTGACGTTCACGGTGATGATCAGGTCGCCGTTACCCGCTGGCCCGGCATTGCCCTTGCCACGTTGGCGGACCTTCTGTCCGTCCTTGATGCCTGCAGGGATTTTCACGTCGATGACGTGGCCGTTGCTTTCACGCAGGCTGACTGTGGTGCCCCGAATGGAACCGGCGAAGGAAATAGTGGTGGTTGCCGTCCGGTCGCTGCCCTTTTCCGGGGCGCGCTGGTAAGTCGGGCCAGCGCCAAAGCCGCCGCCGAACAGGTCGGCAAACTCCGGCGGGATTCCGCCGGCGCGGCCACCGCCGAAGCCCGGCTGCCTGGCTCCGCCGAAGAGACCGCCAAAGAGGTCCTCGAAGCCGCCATTGCCCGGACCGCCTGCGCCGCCAGGGGCAAATCGGGCACCGCCCATGGCCCGGATGGCGTCGTACTGTTGACGCTCCTCAGGGTCGGACAGCACGGAGTAGGCCTCAGAGATGTCCTTGAACTTCTTCTCGGCCGCTGCGTCTCCCGGGTTCTGGTCCGGGTGATACTGCCGGGCGAGCTTGCGATAAGCCTTTTTGACGTCGGCATCGGACGCGTCCTTGGCGATACCAAGGATCGCGTAAAAGTCCTTTTCAACCCAGTCTTGGCTGGCCAAGGGCGTTCCTTTCAAAATCGAAGCGCCGAGATGGCAGTTCGCGGCAATGTTCCAAAGCAATACTGCCGTTAACTGCCATCTCGGCGTGGGAGGTTGTTACGCAGGTACCGCGACGATGACCTGGGCTGCGCGAAGGACACGGTCCTTGGCGCGGTAGCCGGAGCGGAGGACCTGGCTGACCGTATCAACCTCGATGTCCTCGCCGGGCTGCTGGATGAGCGCTTCGTGGACGGTGGGGTCGAATTCGACACCCGTCTCGTCGATGCGTTCCAGCCCGTAGGTCTTCAGCGCGTTCTCCAGCTTGGCTGCGATCGCGGCAAACGGGCCGTCCTCGAGGTCACCATGCTGGCGTGCAGCGTCGATGTCGTCCAGGACCGTGAGCAGGGAGTTCAGCACGCCGACGACGGCCATCTCCCCTGCCACTGCCCGGTCGCGCTCCACGCGCTTGCGGTAGTTGACGTACTCGGCCTGCAGGCGGAGCAGATCGTTGCGGAGCTCCGCAGCCTCCGATGTCGCGGCTCCCTGGGCCACGGATTCCGCGGCGGGAACCTCAACACCGTTGAGGATCTCCTCTGCCTGGGACAGGGCATCGCCTTCAGCCTCTGCTCCAGCAGCAGGCTGCTCAGGGGCCGTGTGCCGGGCCGCACCCGTCTCCGGGTCTAACTTGCGCTTGTCCCGGATGACCGGCTTCTGCCCGTTGTCATCGTCCCGCCGGGCATCCGAGTGATCAGATTCGTTGCCGTGGTGGGGCATGATTACTTCTTCTTCTCGTCGTTGTCTTCGTCGATGATCTCGGCGTCGACGATGTCCTCGTCAGCCGCGCCCGTGCCGGTACCCGGGTTGCTCGAAGCACCTGCGGGGGCACCCTGAGCTTCGGAAGCCTGGGCGTAGATGGCCTCGCCGAGCTTGGTCTGGGACTGCTGCAGCTTCTCGAAGGCGGACTTCACAGCGGCGTCGTCAGTACCTTCCAGGGCCTTCTTGAGGGCGTCGACGTCGGCCTTGACCTCGGTCTTGACCTCTTCCGGCAGCTTCTCGTCGTTCTCGGCGATCAGCTTGGCCACGGAGTAGGCCAGCTGCTCGGCAGAGTTACGGGTGTCCGTAGCTTCGCGGCGGGCCTTGTCCTCGGCAGCGTGCTCTTCGGCCTCGCGAACCATGCGGTCAATGTCCTCCTTGGACAGCGCGGTGCCGCCCGTGATGGTCATGGACTGCTCCTTGCCGGTGCCCTTGTCCTTGGCGGACACGTGGACGATGCCGTTGGCGTCAATGTCGAAGGTGACCTCGATCTGCGGCACACCACGCGGAGCCGGGGCGATGCCGGTCAGCTCGAAGGTACCCAGCGGCTTGTTGTCGCGGGTGAACTCGCGCTCACCCTGGAAGACCTGGATAGCCACGGACGGCTGGTTGTCGTCCGCCGTGGTGAAGGTCTCCGACCGCTTGGTGGGGATTGCCGTATTGCGCTCGATCAGGTGGGTCATCACGCCACCCTTGGTCTCGATACCCAGGGACAGCGGCGTAACGTCGATCAGCAGGACGTCCTTGCGCTCACCCTTGAGGACACCGGCCTGAAGGGCGGCACCAACGGCCACAACCTCGTCCGGGTTCACGCCCTTGTTGGGCTCCTTGCCGCCAGTGAGTTGCTTGACCAGGTCAGAGACAGCCGGCATGCGGGTGGAACCACCAACTAGGACAACGTGGTTGATGTCTGCAACCTTGATGCCGGCCTCGGCGATGACGTCGTGGAACGGCTTCTTGGTGCGGTCCAGCAGGTCGCTGGTGAGGTCCTGGAACTTGGCACGGGTCAGCTGCTCATCCAGGTGGACCGGACCGTCGGGGGTGACGGAGAGGTACTGCAGGGAGATGTTGGTGCTGGTGGAGGAGGAAAGTTCCTTCTTGGCCTGCTCTGCAGCCTCGCGGAGGCGCTGGAGGGCGATCTTGTCCTTGGACAGGTCGATGCCCTTGATCTTCAGCTGGCTCAGCAGGTGCTCAACAACGCGCTGGTCCCAGTCGTCACCGCCGAGGCGGTTGTCACCGGCGGTGGCGCGGACCTGGATGGTGGAGAATCCGTCCTCGTCCTTGCCGACTTCCAGCAGGGATACGTCGAAGGTACCGCCACCGAGGTCGAAGACCAGGATGAGTTCGTCTTCCTTGCCCTTGTCCAGGCCGTAGGCCAGGGCCGCGGCGGTGGGCTCGTTGATGATGCGGAGCACGTTCAGGCCGGCGATCTCGCCGGCTTCCTTGGTGGCCTGGCGCTCAGCGTCGTTGAAGTACGCCGGAACGGTGATCACAGCGTCGGTGACCTTCTCGCCCAAGTAGCTCTCGGCGTCGTTCTTCAACTTCATCAGGATGCGCGCGGAGATTTCCTGCGGCGTGTACTTCTTGTCGTCAATTGCCTTGGTCCAGTCGGTGCCCATGTGGCGCTTGACCGAAGCAATGGTGCGGTCAATGTTGTTGACGGCCTGGCGCTTGGCGATTTCGCCGACCAGGACCTCGCCCGTCTTGGAGAACGCGACGACGGACGGAGTGGTCCGGCCACCCTCAGCGTTGGCGATAACGGTGGGCTCGCCACCTTCCAGCACGGAGACCACCGAGTTGGTGGTTCCGAGGTCAATACCTACTGCACGGGTCATGAGTGTCTACTTCCTTTCAATGGCTGCCTGCCTACAGGCTGAGCTTCACCCGACTCAATCTGTGGTCAGTTGAGTCGAGGGCACTCAACCATCGACTAGTTGAGCGATCTGCACTCAACTTTACCCATGGCGCTCTGAAAGTCAATCCAAAGTTGAGTCAAGTACGCTCAACTTCGCTGAGAGCCTAACTTCAGCCTCATCCAGAGGGAGCGGCTTATAGACCCAGGCCACCAGCACAACGGAAATGATCATCAGCAGGAACCAGGCCACCAACTTGTCCGGGGACACCATGTGCCAGCCATCCAGTTGGCTGGGGTAAAGCCACGCTCGCGACCACGTGCCAATGTTCTCCGCGAACCAAATGAACAGGGCAACCAACAGGAACGCCACAAGCAAGGGCATACGGAAACGGCTACGGAAGACCCTGAAATGCATTACGCAACGCCCAAACAAAACTGCGACTGTGGCAAGCAGGACCCAGCGGAAATCCCAGACGAAATGGTGCCCGAAAAAATTCGCATAAATGGCCGCGGCCACCAAAGCAGTCAGCCAGCGCCGTGGATATCTTGTGAAGCGCAGGTCGAACAGGCGGTACACGCGCACCATGTAGGAGCCCACCGCCGCATACATAAAGCCGCTGAATAGCGGCACTCCCCCGATTCGCAGGAACCCGTCGGCCTCATAAGCCCAGCTGCCGACGTCGGTTTTGAACAGTTCCATAACTGTCCCGACAATGTGAAACAACACGATGACCCGCAATTCGCGGAACGTCTCCAAACGACAAGCCACCATCAGGACCTGGATGACCACGGCGGCGACCGTCAGGAAATCGTTCCTGGCCAGTCCGACGTCGGACGTGTACCAAAGGCGCGCCGCGAAAATGACGGCCAGAAGAACCGCCCCAAATACGCAGGCCCAGGCCTGTTTAAGGCCAAAGACCACAACTCGGTGACACGCGCCCGCAGTCCGCCAGCGGGCGCATTGTCCAAGAACCGGTGCGCCCGCTCTTCGATGAAACGTTCGACGGCGGTGGCGTTACGCATGTGCCTGCCGCACCTGCGCAGGCTTCACCCGGTCAAGGCAGTAGTTCTTGGGCCAGTGGCGGATCCCTTGGGGAAGTCGGGGATAGACGACTGAAAGGAAACGCAAGGTGCGGTCGAAGCGACGCTGATGGCGGGCGCTCCACCGCAGGCCGAATTGTTCCCTGAGCGCGGCGGGCAGGAATCCGGCCGTGAGGAACCGCGCCAGCGGCATAACAAGGCGCAGCCAGGCACCCGCTGAGCGCGGGTGGAGCAACTGGTGCGCCACCCTCACGGCGTCCGCCCCAGGCCGGAGTTGTTGCACGGCGGAGTCCCAGTAGTCATGGAAAGCTGCGCGATCCTGGGGCCACAGGTCCGGCGGGAGCTGAAGGGTTGTGCCGATCCGCGCATAGTCACGGTAGACGCGGTCCGCCGCGGCCTCACTCAACGGGCCATGGACCGCCTCATGAATGGTTACCGCTGTGTCGTACAGCGTGGCGACCACCCACAGCTGGGACTGCGGGTCAAAGGCGCTGTACCCCGGGGAGCCGGCGTCAGCCCGCCGTCGTACTGGCGCGTGGGCGCGGTTGACCGAGCGCCGCACAGTGGCCAACTGTTCCTCGGTGCCGTACACAACGGCGTAGACGTAGCCCAGCGTGTTCACTAGGCGATCGAGCGGGCGCTCGGCAAAGTTGCTGTGTGCTGCGACGCCCCTCCCCACCTCCGGATTCGCGATCTGGAGCAGGATGGCTCGCCCGGCCCCGGCAAGGAGGACGCTCTCCGCGCCGATATCTGCGAGGCCATGAACCATGGGGACACTTTACCGGGCGCCCTGGTCTTGGAGACCCGTAGTGGCCGCAAGGACGGCCAGGTGACGGTCGAACAACTCTTCCGGCGCCGTGAACGTATCCGGACCATAGTGGCCGAACACCTCGAAGCTGACCGCGCCGAACAGCGAGGTCCAGGCCAGCACCCCCTGGGCGATGAGTTCTTCCGGCGCAGCCAGTCCCAGGTCGTCCCGGATTGCCGAAAGGTCGCGTTTCAGCTTCGGTGAAACCCCGACGGCGGCAAGTGGCACCGGGGCAATCGCACCCGCACGATGGGCGGCGTCGAGGATCCCGGCAAGGCGATAGATCACCCTGGTGCCAGGCACCGTGGTGCGTTCCGCGGGCGCCCGATAGCCCGGCACCGGACTGCCAAAAAGCAGGGCGTAGCTGGCGGTGTCCTTCAGGGCCCAATCGCGAACCGCCCTGCCCAGCGCCATGAATTGGCCATGAAAGTCGTCCTGCGGAACACCATTCACGGCGGCATCCACCGCATCACCCAATTCGCCGTAGGCGTCCACGAGCAGCAGTGTCAGCAGTTCGTCCCGGCTGGCGACGTAGCGGTACACAGCGGACGAGACCAAGCCAAGGTCCCGCGCCACCGCACGTAGCGACAGCCCCGCCGCACCCTCTGACGCCAAGTGGCGGCGGCCGATTCTGACGATGTCTGCCTCAGTCTGTACCCTTGCCCTCGCCCGCGGAGAAAGTGCGGTTCTTTCGGATGCCATGCCTTCAGCATGCCACAAACGAGAGCACAGCAAACAAAAGAGAGCACTGCTCTTGACACGAGGACAACCCGAGGTCCAATCTTGATTCAGAGAGCACTGCTCTCTGAATGTGTCATTGGAAACCCCATCACCACTCATTAGGGCCCAGGAAGCGAGCACCCCATGTCCCTCTACGTCGTAACCGGAGCCGGACCCGTCGGCTGGACCATCACCGAAATCCTGGCCAGCCAAGGCCACAACGTCCGCATCCTCACGCGCACTGGCTCCGGCCCGGACCACCCGCTGGTGGAACGCCGTCCAGTGGACGTCTCCAACCCGGCAAGCCTAAGCCGGGAATTCCAAGGCGCCAGCGCGGTCTTCCACTGCATCCACGGTTCCTCCTACACGGCCAAGGCGTGGGCCGCCGAACTGCCCGTCGCCGAAGCGGCGGTGATGGACGCCGCCCAAGCCGCGGGCGCCGTCGTCGTTTTTCCCGAAAGCATGTACTCCTACAGCGGGCCGGAGCGCCCGATCGCAGAAAACAGCCCCCGCGAGGCGTCAGGCGGCAAGCGCGGCGTCCGGACGCAGCTGCTGCGTGCCCGCGCGGCGCATTCGGCGGACACTGTGAGCGTTGTGGCCGGGGACTTTTTTGGACCCCGCGTCCTGATGGCGCATGCCGGCGACCGTATGGTCCCGTTGGTACTGCAGGGCAAGACAGTGCAGGTGATCGGCAGCGCCGACCAGCCGCACTCCTTCACCTACCTGCCGGACCTTGCCGCCGCGATGGTTACCGCCGCGCAGGACAAGGGCCTGTGGAATTCCATCCTCCACGCGCCGACGCTTCCGCCCATGACGCTGCGCCAATTGGCCTCAGCGTTCGCCGCGGCAGCCGGGCTTGGCATGCCCAAAGTCTCCGTGGTCCCGGGCTGGCTCCTGCGCATCGTAGGTGTGTTCTCCGGAGATATGCGGGAGCTCGTTGAAACGCTCTACCAGTTCGAGCGCCCGTTTGTGCTCGACTCCGCCGCCAGCCAGAGGCGGCTCGGCCTCGCACCGACGCCGCTCGCTGACGCGGCTTCAGCTACCGTCGCGTGGTGGCAGCAGAAGGAGAGGACGACGGCGGCGGGCTGAGTTTTCGAGCAACGTAGAATACGGATTTATGGCAACTTGGCTCATCACTGGCTGCTCCACCGGACTTGGCCGCGCCCTCGCAACAGCGGTCTTGGAGCGGGGTGAGAACGTCGTAGTCACTGCCCGCTCGGCCGACAGCGTGGGCGAACTGGCCGCGAAGTACCCGGACACCGCCCTGGCCCTGGCGCTCGACGTCACTAACCCCGCCCAAGTGACTGCCGCCGTCGAGCAGGCTGAGGAGCGCTTCGGCGCTGTTGACGTGCTGGTCAACAACGCCGGCTACGGCTACCGGGCGGCGGTCGAGGAAGGCGAAGACGAGCAAATCCAGAAGCTCTTTGCCACCAATGTGTTCGGCGCGGTGGCGATGATTAAAGCCGTCCTCCCGGGAATGCGCGCCCGCCGCTCAGGCACCATTGTGAACATCTCTTCAATGGGTGTCCGCCTAGCACCGCCGGGTTCCGGCTACTACACGGCAACCAAGGCTGCACTGGAAGGCATCACCGGCTCGCTCCGCAAGGAAGTGGCTCCGCTTGGCATCAAAGCCATGGCCATTGAGCCGGGCGCTTTCCGGACCGACTTTGCCGGCCGCTCCATTTCACAGTCCGCCGTGCCCATCCCGGACTATGCCGAGACGGCCGGCAAGCGCCGCAAGGAGCACGACACGCTGGACGGGAACCAGCCGGGCGATCCTGCCAAGGCGGCCCACGTTATTATCGAGGCTGTCAATTCGCCCAATACCCCGGGCCTGCTGATGATAGGTCCCGACGCGCTCAGTGCTGTCCGCGCAGCTCACGACGCCGAACGCAGTGACATCGAGGCTTGGGAGTCCTTGAGCGCGGGAACGGACATCAACTGACATTCCTCCTAGAAACCGAAATGATCAATCGACTGGATAAATCTCCGGAAATGAGTGACTCCCGGGCGGCGCGGGAGTAATCTAAAGCTGCTGTGCTGTCCTTCACCTTGCAGACTGGGGTGTAACCGTGGGAATAGTGCGATCGTCGATGACCGAGCTGCTCGGGTTGCTGTCTGACGCCGCAGCTCCGGAGAGGGTTCGATTCGACGACGGCTCCGTTCAGGAGGGCCAACCGGAACCTGACGCTCCCATCACCGTGTACGCCGTGGGGCTGGACCGCGTGGGCCGCTCCCGCCGGGCCGGCCCCGTCCTGGACCTCGAACTGCGTGTGGCCGTTGAATGCCACGGCCCCAAGCAGTTGGACAACATGGAGAAACTCCTGCTGGCGATGGAACGCAGCCAGTACACGGTCATTACAAAGGACGAATTGCAGCCCGGCGAGTACGAATCGGCAATCCGCCACGGGCTGGGTTTCCTCATCCGCGTCCCGGTGGCGCTGGCGCTCGAGGAGCCTACGGGCCCCCAGGTCCTGGAGCCACTGATCGCCCACATGGACGTTGCCCGCCGCATCCAAGGCCGGCTCGTCGATGCCCACAACAAAGGCATCCCCGACGCTTTCATCCGTGCCCACTCTTCAGCCACCTCGGTCATGAGCGATGCGACCGGTCATTTCGAGGTACTGGCCTCGGCTGACGAGCTCCAGCATTTTGCCGTGGCAGTTCACGGCAAGGAACGCGAGGTATCGGCCAGCACTAGCAGCCTGCCGGTCATCATCCGGTGGGAATGAAAGGGAGCGCACCATGGCGAACTATCTGGCGCCAGGCGTGTATGTACAGGAAGTGCCCAGCGGTGTCCGGTCCATCGGGCAGGTCAGCACCAGCATCGCCGGCTTTGTAGGAACATCGCCGGACGCGGAAGCCCACAAAGATGAGGTCCGGGTCCTGGACAACTGGACGCAGTTCGTGGACCAGTACGTGGGGAAGGCCAGCGAGGGCACGGCCCTTTCCAACGCGGTGTTCGGCTTTTTCAGTAACGGAGGCAGCCGCTGCTACGTGGTGAACGTGGGCGCCAATGGGAGCCTCACGGGCACTGCGGCAAAGCCCACGGGACTGACTTTGTTCGAGGCGATCGACGATATCTCAATGGTTGCGGCTCCCGGATTCGTGACGGCCGATGATTATGCCGCCATCCAAGCCCACGTGGAACACCCGCTGCGGCAGGACCGCCTGGGCATCCTGGACACCCCTGAAGTGGTGGACGACGTCGGCGCGCTCACCCGCGCGGCGACCTCCGGCATTCCTGCTGGAGACAAAACGGACAAGACAGACAAAGGGACCGGGGAGGATGCATTGGGGGCTCCCCAGTCTCCGGGAGGCTACACGGCGCTTTACTTTCCGTGGATAGTGATGACGGACCCCGTCTCCGGCAAGAAGGTGACCCAGCCGCCGTCGGGCCATATTGCGGGGGTTTGGGCACGGGTGGACGCCAATCGCGGCGTCCATAAAGCACCAGCCAACGAGCCCATCGCCGGTGCCACGGACCTGGTGCGGCGGGTCAGCCGGGGCGAGCAGGAAGTCCTGAACCCGGCAGGCGTCAACTGCATCCGGTATTTCCCTGGTGAAGGCATCCGCATCTGGGGTGCCAGGACCAAGGCGCCTGAAGCCAGCGAATACCGTTACATCAATGTGCGCCGACTGACCAACATGATCAAGGAATCGGTGGCTGACGGCACGCGCTGGGTGGTCTTCGAACCCAACGACCACACGCTCTGGCGCTCCATCCGACGCGACATCGGAGCCTTCCTGACAAACGTCTGGCGGGACGGTGCCCTGCTGGGGACCACTCCTCAACAGGCGTTCTTCGTCAAGTGCGACGAGGAAACCAACCCACCCGAGGTCCGCGACGCCGGGCAGGTGGTCACGTTGATCGGCATCGCTCCCGTGAAGCCAGCCGAATTTGTTGTCTTCAAGCTCATGCAATCCGCGGACGCCACCGAGACAGAAAGCGCAGGTGCCTGAGATGACCACGCAGCCAAACACTCCGGCCGCGCAGCCGGGCAACGTGGTGGACCCCTACCGCGCGTACAACTTCAAGCTGGTCATCCAGGGCGTGGTCCAGGGGCACTTCACCAACGTGGATGGCCTGGGGTTAAAAATCGGCCGTATCCTCTACCGCGCGGGCGGAGAAAACAGCACGGTACGCGTCATCCCCGGGCAGGTCGAATACACCCCGGTCACGCTCCGCTACGGCCTGACGGATTCCACGGAAATGTTGCAATGGCTATTCAAAGCCGTGGATGGCCGCGTGGAACGCCGCAATGTTTCCATTGCCATGCTGAACGACTCCGGTTCAGCAGAAGTCCGCCGCTGGAACCTGCTGGGGGCCTGGCCGTGCGACTGGTTCGGAGCCCCATTGGACGCCCTGGGCAAGGACCTCGCCATCGAGTCACTCAGCATCGCCTACGACCGGCTGGAACTCGATGATGCCCGCGCACCGGCTTCGTAACCGGACGGCACAATGGCTGCGGGGCCTCGCGGACCGACTGGCGCCCCGCGGCGCGGACGGCGCGGCATTGGGCACCGCGCAAGAGCCGGTCTCCGGTCCAGCGGAACGTTCGACGCCGACCCGCACCTTTGATGTGTCCGGCGCTCCCGAGCACTGGGTCGCCCTGCTGCGGGATGCTGGGCTGATCCGCGACCCGGGGCAGGTCCGGGACGCCGGGCAGCCCGACCCCGGGCAGGTCCGGGACGCCGGGCAGCCCGACCCCGGGCAGGTCCGGGACGCGGGGCAGCCCCACCCCGGCATGCCCGCAGATCCTGGGGCCCGAACCCCGGCGTTGCCACCGACGGCCACCGCAGCCCGCGGCACTGCAGCCCGCGGCACTGCGGGCAACGGCACTGAAGGCAACGGACCTGCCCGAGCACGCGCTGTATCCCGCAACCGGCAAGCCGGGACAAGCAGTTCCTTGGGGACAAGCAGTTCTTTAGAGACAGGCAATTCCCTAGCGACAGGCCCGTTTGCCTCACTTCGCCTAGGGGCCCGAGGCCGGGTCAGGGGCGGAGTAGCCTCGGCTGAAGCTGCCACGACGGCAGCCATCGCCCAGCCGAGCTCATCGGAAATGCCCCGGCTTCGCTTACGGCCGCGGGATGCGCCTAGCGGGACCGGGACGTCCCTGCCCGAGACGGCTAATTCGGCGACGGCCTGGCATTCTTCAGGCGGCCTTACCCCCCTTCCACTCGGCTTCGTGTCGGGCCACATCGCCACGCCACTGGAACAATCCCCGGCACCACAGAACCAGCAAGAAGCCGCCGTCGCCGAAGCAATGCCCAGCTCCACAGGTGAACCAGACAAGTATGTCCTTGAAGTGTCGGTTCCTGCCCCGCATCTGCGGGCTGGGCTGCACGCGACCCGCCGCACACAACACGTTGCTACGGCCCGCCCACAGCACGTTGCTACGGCCCGCGCGCCAGGCAACCAAGCGGCGCCTCGCCAGGCCGCCGTCGTCGAATCCTCGGCCTGGACCGAAGGGGTCCAGACCGAAGGGTCCCAGACCGAAGGCGACGGCCACCCCACCCAAGACGGAACTCCGGCTCCCGACGCACCCCTCCCCAGTCCTTGGCCCGAGCTCGCAACCCGCCCGACCGTTCGCCAGATGGCAATCAGCCCTCCGCAACTGGAGTCGGCGTTGGCCCGCGCTGCCCGGTTGAACAACGAGCAATTGGCGGTGTGAGGTGGAGCGAGTCGCCTTCCTGATCGAGGACACGGGTGAGCATCTGGGTTGCTTGCTCAACCCGGAAACTGTGGTGATGTCCCGCACTGCGGGCGTGGAGCCGAGGCGTTCGGCGGGCGGCAAGCTCACGGGCACAGGCTTGGCAGACGATCCCCTGCTATTCACCGGCGGCGGCCACACGGAACTTCGGCTGGACCTGCTTTTCGATGTGGACCTCGCTCCCACGCAGTTGAACGTCCAGGATGTCCGGCAGATGACCCGGCCCATCTGGGCGCTCGCCGAGAACTCGGCGGAGGTGGAACGACAACGCAGGCCACCGTCCGTGCGCTTCGTCTGGGGGCGGGCCTGGAACGTCCCGGGGGTTGTCACCGAGGTAGCCGAGCGCTTCGATCGCTTCGCCTCTGATGGCTCACCGCTACGCTCCTGGATGCGGCTGGTGTTCGTTCGCGTGGGCCAAAGCGCGGATGAGGAAGGTGGCGAGAATTACGAGCTGGCACAGCGGCTGCCACCAGTAGATCTGACGGCCCCGCCGGTGGACACGCTGACGGTTCACGGCGACGGCAGCACGGACCGCTCGCTAGCGGGACCGGAGGGCGTCGAACCGCTTCCGGATGTCCCACCCGGCGAGCTCGGCAGGCTGTCGATGGAGGCATTCGGCACTCCGCTGCTATGGAAACTCCTCCTCGAGTACAACAACATCGACGATCCCGCCCACTTCACCGGCCCGCTGGCCGTGCCACCCCTGGGTGAGGCGCCATGAGGCAGCAGGCATCATGAGGCAGCTTCAGGGACTCCCCGAACTCGTCGTGACGCTGGGACGGCGGCGTTTGAGCACCGCGGAGACGGCGGCGATCGTGTCCGTGCAGGTCGTCTCGGTGCTGGCCCGCCCCACGCAATGTCTACTCACCTGGCGGCCGGGCCCCGGCGGTTCCGTGGACCCGTCACCCGGCGACGCCCTCCGCGTGGAGTTGGGCGGGCGTCGTACTCCGTTGTTCACCGGAGAGGTCACCGTGGTTGAGCAGAGCTACGGCGCCGATCTGTCGAGGGAAATCCGCGTCCGCGCCTACGATGCACTTCACCGGCTCCGGAAAAGGCAGGCCACCAGGCTGCACGCTGATACCGATCTGGCCGGGCTGGCCAAGACCCTGTGCGAAGGGACTGGGCTTACGGTCACGGGCGATGGTCCCCGCCTAGGCCCGGTGTACCAGTGCGCCCGCACGGACCTGAGCGTGCTGGTTGAGCACAGTGCACGCGTTGGCCTGTATCCGGTGGTGGATGGCGACGCGCTCCGTCTCACCGGTTTGGCTGGCGATGGCGAGCCGTTGGACCTGGAGTTGGGTAGCAGCCTGCACTCTGCCGAGGTTGAGCTCAGCCAGGAACCCGCCTTCGCATCCGCCGAGACCCAGGGTTGGCGGGCGGAGGATGCCTCCGTCCACGAAGGGTCTGCCTCTAGCAGCGAAGCCAAATCCGAGGTTTCCGCAGATCCTGTGCTCTCCAGCACCGGCGCTGGCGGAGCTTTGCTCCGTGGCAACGAAGCCTTGGACAGCACTGAACTGGCCCGGAAGTTGGCCCAGGCCGAGTTGGACGTGCGCGCCGCCGGCCAAGTGACCGCCGTCTTTGTGGCCGACGGCGATCCCCGGCTGCGTGCTGGCTGCCGGGTCCGGGTCCGCGGACTGGCCACCCCCTTGGAAGGTACCTACACAGTCACGTCCGCCACTCACCGCATGGACGGCACGGGTTACGAAACGACGCTCACCACGCGGCCGCCGTCGGGCATCCCGGATCGGCAGCCGGATGTTTTTACGCTCGGCGTGGTGTCAGACGTCGACGACCCGGAAGGGCGCGGCCGCGCGAAAGTCCGGCTTCCTGCGTACGCGCCGCTGGAAAGCGGCTGGGCGCCAGTGGTAGCTGCCGGCGCCGGCCAGGACAAAGGCTTGGTGGTTCCGCCCGCACCTGGCGACTCGGTCCTGGTGCTGCTGCCGGCGTCGGACCCTGCCCAGGCCATCGTGATCGGCGGCCTGTACGGCGCCACGCAGTTGCCGGACAGCCGCGTAAACACTGCCCGGGACAGCCGCTACACGTTCCGCACCGCCGATGGCCAGCAGTTAATGTTCGACGGCGGCGCGCGCACCATCAGCTTCACCGACGGGCACGGCTCCAGTGTGGAACTGGGCCCGGAAAGGCTCCGGATCACGGCCGCCACGGACCTGCTCCTCGAGGCACCCGGGAAAGCGATGCGGATCCGGGCCAAGACCGTGGACTTCGAGGAGGGATGACATGCCGGCCAACGGGCTCAAGATCCTCGTGAAGGAAGCCATCCTGCGCTGCGGCCATGACGGCAAAGTGGAAAATGTCCCCTCCCAGGAATGGGTGCGGATTGGTGGCTCACCCGTTTTGGTGGAACCAGATCCACAGGGCCGCGACATCTCCATGTGCCCCAACGTGGGACTGAATATCAAACCGTGCAACAAGACCCTTCCGGTACTGCGTGGGTATTCGGAGTTTGTGCGTATAGGTGGCAAGCCCGTGTGCCTGGACACCGTGGAGGGCTACACCGACGGCACCCCGCCTGGCGCCGTCAAATACACCGTTCGCAGGCCGGGCCAGACCTTCACGGGAGCGGCATCATGAGCGCTCCCAGATATCGTTCTGTTGCGTTCATACACCCGGACTTCGACGCTTCTGCCGGACTTCCAGGACTTCGTGTTACTCCGGCGGGCCGACTTGCAGAGGTCACCGACGCCGCCTCCGTCCGGCAGGCCCTCCTCCTGCTGTTGAGCACCCGTCCCGGCGAGCGCGTCAACCGGCCAAACTACGGCTGCCACCTGTTCCGGCTGGCCTTCGCCCCCGCTGACGACACCACCGCGGGGCTCGCCATCCATTACGTGGCCAGGGCGGTGGAGCAGTGGGAGCCGCGGATAACGGTACTGGCATTGGATGCTTTTCGCCCGGAGGACGACCCCTCGCTGCTTGAGGTCAGGCTTCGGTACCGGGTCAAGACCACTCAGCGGGAAGACCAGTTGGCCATCACGCTGCCCGTCGCTTCCGGAGGTGCTGCATGAGCATTCCAGTCCCCAACCTGGACGACCGCAGCTTCGCGGACCTCGTGGCAGGCGCCCGCGAACGGATCCAGCAGATCGCACCGGATTGGACCGACCTGTCCGTCCACGACCCAGGCATCACCATCGTCGAAGCGTTCGCCTACCTGACGGACACTCTCCTATACCGCCTCAACCGTGTCCCAGACAAGCTCTACGCCGTGTACCTGAACCTGCTGGGAACCAGCCTGTACCCTCCCAGTACGGCGGAAACGATGCTCGAGTTCACCCGTTCCGCCCCCGGCGGGCAGGAGATTCGTATCCCGCGCGGCACCCAGGTCAGTTGCCCGCCCGGCGTGCCCGGCACACCGCAGCCTGTTTTCACAACGACGACGGCGGCCGTCCTCCCTGCCGGGCAGGACAGTGTGCTGGTCCCCGCCGCGGACGTGGCTTTGTATGACGCAATCCCCATCGGCACGGGAACAGGCAGGCCGGGGCAGTCCTTTGTGATCCCCAACGCCCCGATCGTCTCCGGCGCAGGCCTGTCCATCGCGGTCGAAGTTCCCGCCGGAACCTCGCTCAGCAGCGGCGAGGCGGTGCTTGTGGAGGGAAAGCCCTTCCGTTATTGCCAGGAGGTTGAGGCATTCGCTGACGCGCGCCCCGGGGAGATGCCGGTTCGGATCGACCGGAGTGCCGGCGTCGCAATGTTCGCTTGGTGGGACGACAGCAACGCCAGTGCCGGGCTCCCGGTACCGGGACCGGGAGCCCAAGTGCGTGCGTGGTACCGGAGCGGCGGTGGCCAGCGGGGCAATGTGGGAGCGGGAACGCTAACAGTCCTACGCACGCCAGTCGCCGGTGTCCGGGTAAGCAATCCGGAACCGGCCACGGGCGGGAGGGATGGCGAATCGCTGGACAATGCGCTGAGGAGGGCGCCGCAGGATTTCCATGCCCGGGACCGGGCCGTGACAGCACGGGATTACGAGGTTCTGGCCATGCGCCACGGGGGCGTCGCCAGGGCTCGAGCCTTCACGCGGCGTGATCTGTGGGCGTTTGCGCAACCCGGAGAGGTTGAAATTGTGCTGGTGCCTTTTGTGCCCAACCAGGGCACGGTGCGTGCCGCCGACCTACAAGCCCTGGAACGCGACGCTGTCCGCACCGAGGTGGAGGACTACCTCCGCCGCCGCTCCACCGTTGGAGCCGAACCAGTGGTGCGCTGGGGCCTCTATAAGCAGGTGTTAGTGGACGCCAGGGTGGTGGTCCGCCCGGATGAGGACGCCGAGGCGGTGCGGTCGCGGATTGTGGGCAGGCTCTCGGCGGCCATCAGTCCGCTGGCGTCCAGTGCGGCAGGTTATGGCTCCGGATTTGGCAAGCCGCTGCGGGTTTCCAATCTTTATAGGGCCATGGAGGAAGCCGAACCGGGAGTCCAGTACGTGGATCGGGTGCGCCTGGAAGTGGACCAGGTGCCGGATTCGGATGCCTTGGGGCTGGTGCAGGCTGAAGGCCAGGACAATACGTGGTTCGTGGCGCAAGGCGGAACACTCTTCCGCACCACCAACGCAGGCGACGGCTGGGAGGCGTGCGCGGAGTTTTCCGAGCAAACGGTCCGGTCCATCGCACCCTTCAGGTCGCCGGCGGCCGGACGCCAGGGCCCGGAACAGCACCCCGGGATGGTCGCCGTGACCACTGTGGCAGGCACGGGCTCGAAGATCTACATCAGCGAAGACCTTGGCGAGTCGTGGAACAAGGCCGCGGAACTCGGTTTCATCGTTGCCGATCTGTGCTGGGTGGACCGCCAGGGCTCGCCGGTCTTGTTGCTGGCCGGCGAGCGCGGACTCTATGAGCTGGTCACCGGCCCGGGCGCCATTCCCGTCCAGAACGTGGTGGACCAGGGCCAGCCGGACCGCGGGTTCTACGCCGTCGACGCCTTTGTGGACGTTCGCGGCCGCACGGGAGTCGTGGTGGCCGCCGAAGCGTCGGCCGGCGTCTGGCTCTCCCCCGACGCCGGTACGGCCGGCAGCTTCCAGCAGGTCCGGGCGGCCGGGGAAGAGATCCGCTGCATGACCATCCAGTACGACGGCGCGTCAAGCTATATCTGGCTCGGCCGCGCGGTGCCAGAGGGCACCGGGACGGGCTGCCTGCGCCTCAAGATCGACGAACTGGCCAGGACCCAGTTCGATGCCCTGATGAATTCTTGGGAGCAATTCAACGCGGGGTGGACCGGGGGAACGTGTTGGGGTGTGCACGTTATGGGCAACTCGGCGTATGCCGCAACCCAAAGCGGTGGCGTGCTCCGTCTGCAGCTGGGCCAAGCGTCGGCGCAGTGGAGTGTTCCGGACGTGAACTGCGGTTTGCCGCTCCGGGACCGGACCCGCTTTGATCCCGTCCGGGCGGTGTCCGGCCAGCTCCTTCCCGATGGCACGCCCTTGGTTTTGGCGGCGGGCCCGAAGGGCATCTACCGCAGCAGCGACGACACAGCGAGTTGGTCCAGTTGTACTCGTCGGGTGGTGGACGATGTTGTGACCCTCCCGGATACCTGGCTTTTCTGTTCGGGAGACCACCGGATCGAGGTGGTCCATGGCCATGCCTGATTCACTCCCTTCCGCGGTTGCCAGGCTCGACCCCGCTAATTCGCAGCTCTTCAAGGTACTCCCCGAGGTCTTCCAAGTTGCCGCGCAAAGCAGCACTCCCCTGCAGGCATTGCTCGCTGTGGCCGAGGACCTGCAGCAGCCAGTGCGGGACACGCTTGACCACCTCCACACCGTTCCTGACCCTGGCCGCACGCCAACCTCGCTGGTCCCGTTCCTGTCCCGCTGGGTGGACCTGGACTGGCTCACCTTGGCTGGCCCGGACGCGACCGGCGCCGCGACGGCGGGAGTTCCGCTGGATCGGCAGCGGGACCTGATTGCCTGCGCCGCCAATCTCTCCGCCCGCCGAGGGACAGTGGGCGGCCTCACGCGGTTCCTGCACCTCGCCACAGGGGTGCCGGGCTTTGCGGTCGACGCCGTTCCCGGCACTTTCCACATTGTGGTCCGGGTTCCTCCTGCAGCCGCAGATCAGCTGGAGCTCATCCGAAGGATCGTCAAGGGCATAAAGCCTGCCCACGTGACGGACACCGTTGAAGTGGCCGGCGACGACAGGCCAGCCACATGAACCAGGAGAACCGGCGGCCCATCATCATCGCGATTGTCTGTGCGGTGATCGCCATTGCCGTCCTGGTGTTTGGCGTCAGTTGCGGCGGCGGCAACAACGCAGCCGCAAAGGACTGGCAGGGCTTCTTCTCCGGCGCTGGCAAAGGCGGGCGGATCACCGTGGCGGACCTCGCTGTGAATGGGGGCTCGTGCTCGGCCAGCGCCGCGCAGTTGGTGGTTGCCGGATCCTGCACATTTGGCATCAAGGAGTTCGGCGGGCTGTTCAATTTTGGGCCTCCTACCAAGCGCGCGCGTCTGCGCCCGCTACAGCCGGTGACGGTTTCACTGCTCGTGGAGGGCACCAAGACGCAGCAGGACGCGACGGTCGGGGACTCCGTGGACCTAACGTTCGGCACCTCCGGCGGCCAGTTCACCGTAGTGTGCCGAACTGTTGGAAATTGTGTGATTCAGCTGTTGGACGCAGGAGGATGACATGACCACCATCACCATGACCATCAGTTCGCCTGAGGTCCAGCTCAAGGACGGCAAGGGCTCCCTGACTGCCTCGGTGACCAACGGCGGAGCCGCTTCGGAGCGAGTGGTCCTGGGCGCGTTTCCGGCGGACGGCGCCACGCCGCCGTCGAAACCGTACGCCACCATCCCCAATCCGCTGCGCACCATCGCCGCGGGCCTCACCGAACAGTACGTGGTCAACTTCGACGCAACCGGTGCGCCGGAAGGCAAGCACAGCGTGAAGCTGATCGCCTATTCAGCGGACGGCGCGCCGGAAGACTATGCCGACCAAGCCCACATCGTTACGTTGGTGATGCCCAAGCCCGCTGAACCGCCCAAGCCCACGCCCGGTTTCCCCTGGCTGTGGGTCATCATTGGCGGCGTCGCGCTACTCGCGGTGATCGGCGTCGTCGTTTGGTTCCTGTTGAAGGACGTGACGGTGCCGAACGTCGTCGGGAAACCACAGGCCGAAGCGGTCCAGCAACTGAAGGATGCCGGCTTCGCCGTCACCACCAGCGAAACCGAGAACGCCGCCACCACGGGAACAGTGGTCAAACAAACCCCCGACGGCGACAAGTCGGCCGGGCGGGGATCAACCGTAGCGCTGGAGATCGCCACGCCCGTGCGCACCTCGGTGCCGGACGTCCTGGGCATGAGCATCGAAAACGCGCGCGCGGCCTTCACTACTGCGAAGATCAAGCTCGACTTCACGCAGGGCTCGGCATGCCAGACAACGCCCGGGTTCTTCCAGCGATGCATCGTCACCGGCGTGAACCCGGACGTCGGAACCCGGGTAAACCTCAATGCCCTGGTGCTGGTGCGGACTGAACTCCGGTCCAACGTCTTCGACGGGCCTGTGACGAACGTCTGCAAGCTCAATCCGGGAGTCTGCGTCCTGAATCCGTAGGGGTGGCATACTCAGCCAACGCATCCCGTGACAATATTGAGCATGCGTCCGATGCAACACTCCAGCAAACTACAGAACGTCCGGTACGAACTCCGGGGACCGATCCTCCAGGCGGCCAAGACCATGGAGGCCGAGGGGCACCGCATCCTCAAGATGAATCTCGGAGATACCGCGCCGTTTGGGCTGGAGGCGCCGGAATCCGTGGTGGTGGATATGATCCACCATTTGCGGGGAGCCCAGGGGTACAGCGATTCCAAAGGAATCTTCACTGCCCGGACCGCGATCTCGCAGTACTACCAGACCAAAGGCCTCATGACCATCGGCGTCGAGGACATCTTTATAGGCAACGGTGTCAGCGAGCTCATCTCCATGACGCTGCAGGCCTTCATGGAGAACGGCGACGAGGTCCTCATCCCAGCGCCGGACTACCCCCTGTGGACTGCCACTGTCACCCTGACCGGCGGCAAGCCCGTGCATTACCTCTGCGACGAGTCCCAGCAGTGGTGGCCGGACATGGCAGATGTCGAAGCCAAGATCACCAAACGCACTAAGGCGATTGTGATCATCAACCCCAACAACCCCACGGGTGCCGTGTACCCGCGGCACATCCTGGAGCACTTCGCCCAACTCGCTCGCAAACACAACCTGGTGCTGTTCTCGGACGAGATCTACGAAAAGATCCGCTACGAGGACGCCCAGCACATCCACACCGCTTCCGTGGCCGACGACGTGCCCGTCCTGACCTTTAGTGGCCTGTCCAAGGCGTATCGCATGCCCGGCTACCGGGCCGGATGGGTGGCGATCACGGGTCCCCGGGCGGCGACGGCCGAATACCGCGAGTCGCTGGAACTTCTGGCTTCGCTCCGGCTCTGTGCAAACGTCCCCGCGCAGCACGCCATCCAGACGTGCCTTGGCGGCTACCAGAGCATCGAAGAACTGATCCGGCCGGGCGGTCGGCTACGGGAGCAGCGGGACCTGGCCTGGAAGCTGCTCACCGGGATCCCCGGTGTCTCCTGCGTCAAGGCCGCGGGGGCAATGTACCTCTTCCCACGCCTGGACCCTGAGATCTACCCGATCACCAGCGACGAGCGCTTCGTTATGGACCTGCTTCAGGAACAGAAAATCCTCATCTCCCATGGCACGGCGTTCAATTGGCCTTTCCCCGACCACTTCCGCTTTGTCATCCTGCCCGCGGTTGAAGACATCGAGGAGGCCGTCCGGCGGATCGCGACCTTCCTGGCCGGCTACCGCCACCGCGCGGCCATGCCGGCTGCCCATGCCCGCGCCAAGGCACGGCGGTAGGGTCCTAGTCCCCCACCGACCCGCTGACGCGCAGGGCATTGATGATTGCCGGGATCGATGCGATCAACATGATCAGCGCCCAGATCAGGGCGACCACAACAGTGACCAGCGCCCAGAACTGATCGCCGATAGACACCAACGGTCCCGGCAGGAAGCCGTGGATGAGGCCTAGCACCAACTGAAGAATCACGGATAGGGCCAGCAGCAGTACCAGGCCTGTGACCTTGAGGAATTTAGGCTGGCTGATGACCAGCAGCACGCCAAAGACGATCTTCAGAAGCAGGAGAAGCGCTAAAATCGCGGCAGCCTGGCTGGTGGGAAAGCTGCCCCACAAAGCCAGGTAAGCGAGGGCCCCAAAAGGGACAGCCACAAACAGCCCGATCATCAGGAAGAGCTTGGCGAGGGCCAGCAGGGCTGTGACGAACGCAGCCAGGACCCAGAGGAACGTGACAACCAGCGTGACGATGCCCTGGATCCTGCCGTAGAGCCGAAGCTCCAGGATGAGGCTGAGGCCCAGCATCACCACGGTGAAAAGGAGGAGTCCGTCCAGGAACGCCAGAAACCCGATCCCCGCCCCCGGCGGCTGGTTATCCGCCTTCTGCGTTTTGAGGAAAACGTCAGTTGGGACGCCAAGGTTGCTGGCCTCGCCGGCTGATACAGGTTCGACGGCGGCACTCCCTAACAGGAGCGACATGCCGATTTCAGCCAATACAACGAGCAGGAAAACGACAACAGCGGCCACGAAGAATGGCCGACGCAGACTGTCCGGGGACGGCCCCTCACGAAGCCCGCGCGACCACGCCTCAGCACCCAACCATGCGGCGGCCATGGACCAATTGTGGCCACGGGACGGGGTGCGGGCAAGGGATGGCTAGTGCGTACCCGGGAACGGCGCCGGGGAAGCCTGGTCCAGTGAAGAACTTCAGCGTCCATGGCAAAAGCTTAGGAAAAACCGGCTGGAAGGGGCTTTCAATTTCTCCACTAGCGGTAGCGTTTCCCTATGAATGCGCAGAAGCCCGATGACGTTTACACCCACGGCCACCACGAGTCCGTTGTGCGAGCCCATGCTTCCCGGACTGCGGAGAATTCAGCGGCATTTGTGATCCCGCACCTCACGGCGGGGACGTCAGTGCTTGACGTGGGCTGCGGTCCGGGCAGCATCACCTGCGACTTCGCCAACCTCGTTGCTCCGGCCGAGGTCATCGGGCTGGACCGTTCGGCGGACATTGTGGCCCAGGCATCGGACCTCGCCAAGGAACGCGGCGTGAAAAACGTGGATTTCCAAACGGGCAACATCTACGACCTCGAGTTCGCGGACGAAACGTTCGACTTGGTCCACGCCCACCAGGTCCTGCAGCACTTGACGGACCCGGTAGCCGCACTGCGGGAAATGCGCCGGGTGGCCAAGCCCGGCGCCATCGTGGCCGTCCGCGACGCCGACTTCCACGGCATGAGCTGGTACCCGGAAGTCCCGGAACTCGACGAATGGATGGACCTGTACCAGCGCATCGCCCGGAAGAACGGCGCCGAGCCTGACGCTGGCCGGCGGCTGGTGTCCTGGGCACAACAGGCGGGTTTTACCGACGTCGCGCCTTCCAGCAGCAACTGGCTGTACGCCACAGGTCAGCAGCGCCGCTGGCAAGCCCGCGTGTGGGGTGACCGCGTCCTGCATTCCGCCTTCGCGGAACAGGCCTTGGACTACGGCTTGGCGACCCAGGAAGAACTTGAGCGGATCTCCGCAGGATGGCATCGTTGGGGATCCACCGACGACGGCTGGTTCCTCATCCCGAACGGCGAGGTGATCGCCCGGGCATAAATTTTCTCCGGAAATTTCCGGAAGGCATGTAGAAATCCGGACAACAGCTCCGACCCAATAGTGAAGGCACCCACAAGGGAGCCCCTTCCCAAGGAGTTCGAGATGAAATACATGATCATGATGTTCGGATCGGCCGAGGAAATGATGGCCACTGCGGATCCGGAATGGGTTAAGGAAATGATCGGTTTCATGATCCAAATCGATAAGGACCTGCGCGACTCCGGTGAAATGGTGTTCAATGCCGGGCTTGCAGATCCCAGCACGTCCAAGTTGGTGAAACAAACAGACAACGGCGTGATCACCACGGACGGCCCGTTTGCCGAGTCCAAGGAATCCCTGATCGGTTATTGGGTGGTGGACGTGGCCAGCGAGGAGCGCGCCGTCGAGATCTGCTCAAGCATCGTCAAGTACTCTCGCGTCGTGGAACTCCGTCCCGTCCAGGACGCCCCGCCGGAGGTCTAGCGTTTGGCAGCGCCGGACCATGCCGTCGTCGAGGACCTGCTGCGCAATCTCGCGCCGCGGGTCCTCGGCATGCTGGTGCGGCGCTACGGTCAGTTCGACGACTGCGAGGACGCAGTCCAGGAGGCATTGCTCGAGGCCAGCAGGCAGTGGCCGTCCGGCCTGCCGGATAATCCCAAGGCGTGGCTGGCCGCCGTCGCATCCCGCCGGCTGGTAGACCAGTGGCGCAGCGAGTCCGCCCGCCACGCGCGGGAACTTCGGGCCGCGGCGCTTGATTCAGCGGAAGGCGACGACGGCGGCATCGGCCGCGCGGAAGACCTCGCCGACGAGAGCGGTGTGGGGAACGACGACACTCTCAAGCTGCTGTTCCTGTGTTGCCATCCGGCTCTGTCTGCGCCGTCGCAGCTGGCGCTGACGCTCCGGGCTGTTGGCGGACTCACGACGGCGGAAATCGCCAGTGCTTTCCTGGTCCCCGAAGCCACGATGGGACAGCGCATCAGCCGGGCCAAGCACGCGATCCGCCGCGCTGGCGGCCGATTTGAAACTCCCGGACCGGACGAGCGGGAGGCGCGCCTCGCCGTCGTTCTCCACGTTCTCTACTTGATCTTCAACGAGGGCTATGCCGCAAGCTCTGGCCCGTCGCTGCAGCGGGCGGACCTGACCACGGAGGCGATCCGTCTCGCCCGCCTGCTACATCGCCTGGTGCCCGAGGAGCCAGAGTCTTCGGCTCTGCTAGCGCTTATGCTGCTCACCGACGCACGCAAGCCGGCACGGGAACGCCCGGACGGGACACTCGTGCCCTTGGACGAACAGGACCGTTCGCTCTGGAACACCGCGTATGTCCTGGAGGGCACCCAGCTGCTGTCAGCAACGTTGGGCCACGCACGGCCGGGACCATACCAATTGCAGGCCGCGATCGCTGCCGTCCATGATGAGGCAGCAACCGCTGAAGCAACGGACTGGCCGCAGATTGCCGCCCTCTACACCGTTTTGGAGGCTGTGGCGCCGAGCCCAGTCGTCTCGCTTAACAAGGCGGTGGCCGTGGCGATGGTGGACGGCCCCGAGGCCGGGCTGGCCCTGCTGGACGGGCTTGATGAGGGACTCACCGAGACGCACCGACTCGACGCCGTCAAGGCGCACCTGCTGGAAAAGTCCGGCGATCTCATACGCGCAAGGGGGCATTACCTGGCGGCAGCCCGGAAAACCAAGAGCCTGCCGGAGCAACGGTACCTGCTATTTAGGGCGTCGCGGCTGGGGAAGTTGTCCACATAGCGCTGCACTCGCGGCCTGTGATGAGAGTCTCCGATCCTATGGCCCGCTCGCCACATTCTGGTAGTCCTCAGCACATAGGCTTGTCTGATGCAGTTTTCCCTATGGCTCGCCCTCATCGGGGCCGGTGCACTCATCAGTTTTACGCCCGGTGCCGGGGCGATTTTCACCATGAGCACGTCCCTGAACAACGGGTTTCGGCGGACGCTATGGGGAATCATGGGTCTGCAGACGGCGTTGATCGTTCAAATCATCATCGTGGCCTTGGGCGTTGGCGTGCTCGTGGCCAGTTCGCCCGTGATTTTTAACACTATTCGCTACGCTGGCGCCGCGTACTTGGTGTATCTGGGCATCCGACAGTTCCTGCACCGCCCAGACCTGGACAAGGAAAAGATCGACGCGCGCCGCAACGAGCCCGCGCTTTCCATGTACCAACGCGGCATCTGGGTGAACCTGCTCAACCCCAAGGCCATCGTGTTCTTCCTGGCCTTCACGCCGCAGTTCATCCGCCCCGACGAGCCGCTGCTCAGCCAGTACCTGGTGTTCGGCGCCACGGTGGTGGTCATCGACATCATGGTGATGTGGTTCTTCTTCGCCTTGGCGGCACGCTCCTTCCAGCGCTTCACCCATAACGAGCATGGGCAAAAGATCCTCAACCGGGCGTTCGGCAGCCTGTTTGTGCTGGTGGGTGTCCTGCTGGCAGTTATCCACTAGGAGGATCAGAAGAAGTACCCGACGATCGTCGAAAGATAGGCGACCAACAGCAAGGTGCCGGCGGCAAAAACCGTGTGGTACGGCCAGCCGAGGCGTCGGAAGTGGTGTTGGCCGTCCTGCTTGCGCCCTTCGTCCTCTTTGTGCCGCAGGGCCCTGACTGGCGGCAACTGCGTCCGGTGGATGGCCACAGCGACGAACTGAAGGACGGCGGCCGAGAAGGACAGCACAGGCACACCGCGGAACGCCGTTGCGAAAGGCAGCAGGGCCTCCAGCACACAAGCCGCCAGGTTTCCGGTCAGCTGCAGTTGCTCAATGAACTGCCGGGTCCCTGAACTTCGGACCCCGGAACTCCGAGCCCCGGAACCTTCCGCGCCGGCGAACCTGAGCCGCCCCGCTATGGCCAGCGACGCGCCAACAACGGCTACTGCCACAATGATGAGGAATCTTTCCAGCATCGGCACCATCGCTTCCTGCCGGTACGGCTGCACACTCTCTGGGGTCTTCGATTATCCCAGCGTCGCCCTGATTTCCCAACGCCAGGAGTCGATGGGAAACCTCCCACGGCAGCTTTGCCGGGAGTACGCTCACAGCATGACCGCTGCTGTCAGCATCTCCGGATTGGTCAAGACCTTCGGTTCCTTCCGGGCCCTGGACGGCCTGGACCTCGATGTCCAGGAGGGTGAGGTCCACGGCTTCCTCGGTCCCAACGGCGCGGGAAAGTCGACCACCCTGCGCATCCTGCTGGGACTCCTGCGGGCCAACTCCGGCACGGTGAAACTCCTGGGCGGCGACCCCTGGCGCGACCTTGTGGCCCTGCACCGCCGCGTGGCATACGTTCCGGGCGACGTCAGTATCTGGCCCGGACTCACCGGCGGAGAAGCGATCGACCTGCTCGGCCGGCTTCGCGGAGGCCAAGACACCAAGCGCCGTGACCGCCTGTTGGAGACGTTCGAACTTGATCCCACCAAGCGTGGCCACACCTACTCGAAGGGCAATCGCCAAAAAGTCGCCATTGTGGCAGCGCTTTCCTCCAACGCTGAACTGCTGATACTGGACGAGCCCACCGCTGGCCTGGACCCGCTCATGGAAGCCACATTCCGCGAAGAAATCCGGCACGAGCGTGCCCAGGGCCGGAGCGTTCTGCTTTCCAGCCACATCCTTGCCGAAGTTGAAGCCCTCTCTGACCGAATCAGCATCATCCGCAAGGGCAAGGTGGTGGAAACCGGCAGCCTCGAACAGATGCGTGGCCACGCCCGCACCAACGTTGCCGCCACGCTTGCCGACGACGACGCGCAACTCACCGAACTGCCTGGAGTGGCCGACCTTCTGGTCCAGGGTCGCCGAGTCCACTTCAGCATCGACGCAGAGGGGCTCGCCGCAGCGATGAGCGCCCTTGCCCGGCACGGTGTCACTGCCCTCACAGTCACCCCGCCAAGCCTCGAAGACCTCTTTCTGCAGCATTACGGCGAGCGCATCGAACCGCAAGAGGACGACGGCGGCAGGCCGGCGTCGTCGGGCGCTGCCCGTTTGGCTGTCGGCCGTCGACGGGCCGCACAGGACCGGGGCGCGCAATGAACGGCCAGCTCACCGGCACCGGCGCACTGCTGCGACACGCGCTAAGGCTCGACCGTTGGAAGCTGCTGCCGTGGCTCCTCATCATCGGCATCTTCCCCATGGCATCATTCGCTGCCTACCCTTCGGTGTTTCCCACCCAGCGGGAAGCCGTGGTCCTTCAACTGTCCCTCGGCACTAATCCCGCGTTTTCGCTGCTTTTTGGACCGGCCACGAACCTCACCACGGCCATCGGCTTTGTCACGTGGCGTGTCCAGATGTTCGGCATGTTCTTCGCAGCCCTTATGGCGGTATTCGCCGTGACCCGCCATACTCGGACCGCCGAGGACTCGGGCCAAGCCGAGTTGCTGGACTCCGGCGTGGTGGGCCGGCACGCAAGGCTCGCGTCCGCCGTCGTACTGGCCTGGCTGGCGTCCGCCGCTGTGGGGCTGGTGGTCGGTGGATCATTGACACTGGCAGGTGCCCCGGCGGCTTCGGCCTTCGCATTGGGATCGGTGATGGGCGGCCTTGGCTTCGCTTTTGCCGGCGTGTCCGCCGTAACCGCCCAACTCGGCTCGGTGGGCCGAACCGCGAACACGCTTGCCGCCGTCGTGCTGGGCCTTTGCTACCTCTTCCGCGGACTCGGTGACACCCTCAAGGACGGTGAGTGGTTGTTATGGACCAGCCCGATGGGCTGGGCGGAACAAATCCGGCCGTCGTCGCACAACGACTACTGGCCGCTGGCGCTGCTGCTCGGCTTCGGCCTGGTGACCGCGGCGATCGGCGGCTGGCTTTCCACGAGGAGGGACTTTGGCCTCGGCATTATTCCGGGCCGCGCCGGTCCGGCACACAGCAGGCTTGGCATCTGGGGCCTCACCGCCCGGCTGAACCGGGGGCCTTTCTGGACATGGGGAATCACCTTCGCATTTCTCGGATCGATCTACGGCCTGGTGACCACCACCATGTCCTCGGTGTTCGCCGACAACCCCTTTGTTAAGCAGATGCTGGCCTTCCGTATCACCTCGGAGGAACAGCTGGTTTTGGCGTTTGTCCAGGTCCTTCTGCTTGTGCTTGCATTCGTTGGCGGGGTCTGCGGCATCCAACTCGCGCTCCGCTTCTACGCGGAGGAGGACGAAAGGCGTTCCGAATGGGTGTTGTCCGGAGCGCTGTCACGGCTAGACCACATCGCGCCCACGGTCTTCCTGGCGCTCACCGTCCCGGGAATTGGCATGGCACTAGGCTCCGTCGCGCTGGCAGCGACGTCCACCGCCACCGGATCTGCGGCGAAACCCATCGACGTTATCCTGCAGGGGCTGGCCGAAATTCCATCCCTGTGGTTGGCAGCCGCCGTGGCGATCGCGGCTGTTGGCATCGCGCCACATCTGCGGGCCATTGCCTGGCTGGTGCTGGTCTATTGGTTGTTGATGACGCTGTTTGGTCCCATCCTGAAGGCACCGGATTGGATGCTGAACACCAGCCCATTCCATGCGGTTCCCCAGGTCACGGCCCCAAACCCGGACTTTGCGCCATTGTGGATCACCGCCGCCATTGCAGTGGCCCTGGTGGCGGCGGGCCTTGTGGGGTATCGGCGCCGGGATCTTGTGTGTACGTGAAGGCGGCCTTTGTATCCAAGTGGTTACAGTTTTACCCACACCGTGACGACTCATCTAGCCATTCGGCGTTGCATCAACCATGCTTGCTGCATGAGTTCCGTCAGCCCCTACCGGATCATCACGGTCTGCACCGGCAACATTTGCCGCTCCCCCATGGCCGAGTTCATGCTACGGGAGGCGTTGTCGGCTGAGGGACTCGACAGCAAGGTCATTGTGGATTCTGCCGGCACTACAGCTTATGAGGTGGGCCGGCCCATCGACCCGCGGGCTGCCCGCATCCTCACCTCTCACCTGATCAAGTCCGGAACGCACGTGGCGCGCGAGTGGAAGCACTCATGGTTCGCTGAACGGGACCTCATCCTCGCGCTGGACGTGGATCATTACGGTTGGCTGCGGGAGGCCGCCCCGGACCTCGTGTCACGTTCCAAGGTGCGCATGTTCCGCAGTTTCGATCCTGATGCCACGGGCAAACACGCACTGGATCAAGGTATTGAGGACCCTTGGTACGGCGGACACGCCGACTTCGAGAACGCCTGGTCGCTCATCCACGCCGCAATTCCGGGAATCGTGGAGCACGTAATGGCGGAGTTGGCCTCGCGGCAGCTCGGAGAGCAGCAGGTACGCTCTATTCCATGACCCCAGCACCCGTGATCATTGCCGTCGACGGACGATCAGGTGCAGGGAAAACCACCCTGGCCATCGAACTCGCAACCCGTTTGCGCGCCCATCACAAGGTCTCCCTGTTCCATTTGGAGGACATCTACCCCGGCTGGAATGGCCTTTTTGCGGGCATCGACAGGTACGTCGCCACCGTGCTCGGCCCCCTTCGCAATGGGGAGCGCGCCGAATGGGTCAGTTGGGACTGGGCACGCCATTACGACGGCGACACCCGGATCACGCAGCCCGCGGAAATTGTGATTGTGGAAGGCGTGGGGGCCGCTTCCCAGGCCGCCCGGCCTTTGGTGGACGCCGTGATCTGGGTTGAATCGTCGGAAGGCGACCGGCGGCGTCGCGCGCTGGACCGGGACGGCGGCACTTATGAGCCGTACTGGCAGACGTGGGCGGACCAGGAACGCGAGTGGCTGGCGCAGGACCCAGTGCGCCAGCACGCCGACGTCGTGGTCAGCAACGCCGCCGACGGTACCGCACCCAGCGATGTCCTCCAGGCCCTGACCTACCTCCCTGCCCTGGCGCCAGTGATGGCGCCCGAGGTATCCGCGCGCCGCGGCCTGCGGCTGCACAGCGTACGTATCGAGGCCTTGCCCGACGCGGCCACCCTCTTCGACTCCTTGTACGGAGAATCCACCAACGCCGTGTGGCTGGACTCGTCCAACGCGGACGTGTATCACCGGTATGGCAGGGAGGCCGGCCACGGCACCGAAAACGCCAGCGTTGCCGTTGCCGCTGAGCGGTGCCGGTTCAGCATCCTGGCCGACGACGGCGGCGCCTTTGGCCAGTCCGTCCAGCATGCCTCGGGAATGTCCCGAGTGACTGTCGGCTGCGCTACAGTGACGCTTTCCGGGCCATTCTTCCGCTGGCTGGACCGTGTGTGGGGCTTGCGGACACTCCGCGCGCCGGATGGCTACGAGTCTTCCTTCCTCCTGGGTTGGCTCGGCTACCTCGGGTACGAGCTCAAGCGCGAGACGGGCGGCAGCGACGTGGTCTCCCCCACTCCGGACGCCGCACTTCTTTTCGCGGGACGGGCGGTGGTCATTGACCACGCCGAGCGCTGCGCCTGGCTGCTGGCGCTCGATGCGCCGGACACTGGCGATTGGCTCGAGGCTGCCCGCGAGGCTGTCCGGGCCGCCGTCGTTCCTTCTCAGGCAGCTGCGCAGCCAGCGCCAAGTGCGGTTCCGCATTTCAGCGCCCGCGACACTGAACCGGGCTACAAGGCAAAAGTGGCCGCCGCACAACAGGAGATTTCCGAGGGGAACACCTACGAGGTGTGCCTCACCACCACACTCACTGCCGACGATCCCGGGCTGGACCCGTGGGCAACCTACCTCGCGTTGCGGAAGCGGAACCCGGCTCCGTTCGCCAGTTACCTGAAGTTCGGTGGCCTCACCGTCGCGAGCACCTCACCGGAGCGTTTCCTTCGGATAGAGTCCGGCGGCGGCATGCGCGCCGAGCCGATCAAGGGCACCCGGCGCCGTGATCGGGACCCGTTCCGCGATGTGGAGCTGCGGGCCGACCTGGAGTCTTCGCTCAAGGACCGCGCGGAGAACATCATGATCGTGGACCTGCTCCGCAACGACCTCAGTCACTTCGCGGTTCCCGGTTCAGTCACCGTGAGCCGCTTGTGTGCGATCGAAAGTTACGCCACAGTCCACCAAATGGTCAGCACGATTGATGCGCAGCTCCAGCCGGGCGCCCCCCGGGCCGAGGCCGTAGCGGCGGCGTTCCCGGCGGGGTCCATGACTGGAGCTCCGAAGATCAGCACCATGGACATCCTCGATCGTTTGGAGGGCGGTCCGCGTGGAGTTTATTCAGGTGCCATTGGCTACTTTTCGCTGAATGCCGCCACGGACCTCGCCGTGGTGATCCGCACCTTAGTGATGAACGACGACGGCGAGCGGCCGCCGTCGTTGTCCCTTGGCGTCGGCGGGGCGGTCACCTCAGACTCCGAGGTGCAGGCCGAATACGACGAGATCCGCACGAAGGCGCACGGTGTGTTGTCGACGCTGGGGGCGGAGTTCCCTTAGGCGTCAGCCTCGGCAACAGCACGCTGGATTCCCGGATCGTTCCGCGTTAGGAAGAAGTAGATGGTGGCTGACAGGATCGCTCCGACGAACCAGGAGTAAGGGCCAAGCCCTGCGCCGCCGGGCAGGATGGTCTGCAGGCCGGGTATCAGGGCGATCATTCCGGCCACCACCGCCGCTGGGATCAACGCCGCAAGTGCTTTTGGATTCCAGCCGTGGCGGTAGTAGTAGTGTCCCTGTTCGTCCTCGTGGTAGAGGTCGGAAATCTTGAAGCGCTGGCGGCGTAGCCGGAAGAAATCAGTGAAGATCACGCCAAACAATGGTCCCAGCAAGGCGCCGAGTCCACCCAGGAAGTAGGTGATGACGACGGGGCTGTTGAAGAGGTTCCACGGCAGGATCACTATGGCCAGGATGGCGCTGATGAGTCCGCCGCGGCGGAAATTGATTCGGTGGGGCGCCACATTGGCAAGATCGTAGGAAGCCGACACGAAGTTGGCCACCACGTTGATGCCGATGGTCGCCACCACGAAGGTGACGGCCGCGATGCCCGTGATCCATGGATCGTTGATAGCCCTCACGATGTTCACGGGGTCCGTGATGACCTGGAACATCTCTTGCCCCCGGTATTCGCGCTCTGTGAAGTAGGAGGCCGCACCGGCTGTAACCACCACCGTGACCAGGGCGAAGGCGATGAAATTCACGGGCAGGCCCCAGAAGTTGCCGCGCAGGATGGTCTTGCGGTCGGGCGCGAAGCGGGAGAAGTCGCAGAAATTGAGCAGCAGGGCCGCGAAGTAAGTGATTGTCAAGGCGATGGCGGAGAAGAACTGGCTTACTGCAGCAGGGCCCTCCAAGGGAGCCACCCCAGGAATCGACAGGCTGAAACGGTCACCGGCCTGCACCACGATGTAGATGGCCAGCGCGAACATCGCCACCCAAATGGCAGGCCCGGCCCAATCCTGGAATCGGCGTACAGTCTCCATGCCGCGGCGGATCACCAGCAGCTGGACTGCCCACAGCACCAGGAATGCTGCCCAGCCGATCGGCGTCAGGCCCAGGAACTCCGGATTCTTCGCGGGATCGTCGAGCTCGGCGAGGCTAGGCCAAATAGAGAACAGGAGCACCAAGACTGCCTCCGAAGCCAGCCAGGTCTGGATTCCATACCAGGCAATGGCGATCACGGCACGGATCAGGGCCGCAAGGTTCGCTCCGAACAGGCCGAAGGACATTCGCGCGAGGACGGGATACGGCACGCCTGTCTTTTGCCCGGCCGTGCCCGCGAAGTTCATCAGGAAATAGACCGCGGTGATTCCTACAACCAGCGCCAGGAAGACTTGCCAACCGACCAATCCGGTGATGAACAAACCGGCGGCGAAGGTATAGCCGGCGATGCTGTGGACGTCGCACATCCAAAGCGCGAAAAGGCTCCGGACGTTCCATCTCCGTTCGCGCGCAGGTGCCAGATCTTCATTCCAGAGCCGGTCGCTGACCGTTCTGCCCTCGGACACGATGCGTAGCCGCTCCGGGTGGACTTCCACGCCGCCGAGCGGTGCCGCAGGAATTTCGTCTTTCAGGCCCATGGCACGCCTCCAAACGAGCGCTTTTGGCGAATACCGCCAGGAAATTCACTATGGCACTGGTGACCTACGCCCGCAATGGAATGATGGCCCCGCGCAGGGAGGTTATTGCAGGGTGGCGGTGAGACGGGCGACGTTGTCCACGTATTTCGCGGCAACTGGGCGATGTAGCCAGTCCTGAAGCGTGAGCTCCCGGGACGACTCGCGGTAACTGGATTCGACGGCTCGCATGGCTCCAACCATCTCGGCACCCAAAAGCATCACGGAGACCTCCATGTTCAGCGAGAAGGAGCGCATGTCCATGTTGCTGGAGCCGAGGACGGCCACTTCGTCGTCAATGGTGAAGTGCTTGGCGTGGAGGACGTAGGGCGCCTCATAGAGATAGATCCGGACGCCGGCCTCCAGCAGCGCTTCATAGTATGAGCGCTGGGCATGGTGCACCAGGAACTGGTCGCCCTTCTCGGATACGAACAGTTCCACGTCCACGCCGCGCTGGGCCGCCGTCGTAATCGCGTAGAGAAGGGAATCGTCCGGCACGAAGTAGGGGCTGCAAACTGAGATGCGATGCTGCGCCGAGTAGATCAGCGTGTTGAAGAGCCGGAGGTTGTTCTCCGTGACGAAACCGGGACCGCTCGGCACCACTTGGGCTGTAACCCTGCCTTGCCTAGGGCCGGAGGGCACGTACAGCTGGTGTTCCAGTGATTCGTCCGTCTCGCTAAGCCAGTCGGTGGCGAAAACGACGTTGAGCGTCGCAACCACCGGGCCTTCCAGCCTCGCCATCAGCTCAACCCAGCTTCGGCCCGCCTTGCGATGCCGCGGGTTGTTGTAAAAGGGCTCTATCAGGTTCTGTGAGCCTGTGAAGGCGACTTCGCCGTCGATGACCAGGATTTTCCGGTGATTCCGTAGATCGGGGCGGCGCCACTGGCCGTGGATCGGCAGCAGCGGGAGCATCCGCTTCCACTGGATTTTGCCGGACTTGAGGCGGTGGACCAGCTTGCGATATCCCCGGATGCGAAGCGTGCCAATGTGGTCGTAGAGCAGCCGCACCTCAACGCCGCGCTCGGCTGCCGCCTCGAGTTCGCGGATGAGTTCGTCCGTGACATGGTCGCTGCTCATGATGTAGAACTCGGCGTTGACGTAATGCCTGGCACCGCGGATGGACTCGGTCATGGCTTTGATGGATTCGTTGTACCCCGGGATGAGATCAACCGTGTTTCCGTCGACCATGGGAAGGGACCCTAGCCGCTGGTTGAGCTCACTGGCCGATTTCACCCACTCAGGACCGGAATAGTTGCTGAGTACCGTGGCCAGGCCTTCCGTTCCGGCGCGGACTCGGTCGTTGATCTGTTGCTGTTGTTCGCGGCGTCGCCGGGAAAGGCGAAAGTTGCCGAAGAGAAGGAAAAGCACCAGGCCAACGGATGGCACAAAGAAGATACCCAGGAGCCAGGCCATGGCCGTGGTTGGTCGTCGATTTCCCGGAATGACGCCAACTGCCACTATGCGGATCACGAAGTCCATCACACCCAGCACAAAGACAAGCCAGGTCGGCAGCGTGCCCACTAGCGGGAACGGCCACAGCACAGATCAAACCCCCATTCGACCGGCCCGGCAGGTCCGGCCGGGCGCATGAGGACAGCCTATCCCGCACACTAAGCTGGAAGCATGACCTCTGCCGTTGCCTCCTCAGTCTTGGTGTTCCTGGATCCCGCCTATCCCGATGGCCGCATCGCGGACGCCAGCAAGCCCCAGCTCATGGCGACGGACCTGGGCGCGACCCGCGGAGACGGCGTGTTCGAGTCACTGCTCGCCGTCGGCGGCCACGTTCGGAAGCTGCAGGCTCACCTGAACCGATTGGGCACCTCGGCCCGCGCCTTGGCGTTGACTATCCCCGAACAGGAGCAGTGGCGCCGCGCGGTTGCTACCGCCGTCGAGACCTACCGCGAAACCCACCCCGCCGCTAACCCGGCCGACGACGAAGTGGTGGTGAAACTCCTGGTGACACGCGGCGTCGAAGGCTCCGCCACCCCCACCTGCTGGGTCCAGGCTTCACCCTCTCCGGCTGGCAGCCGGCGCCAGCGGGAGACCGGCGTCGACGTCATTTTGCTGGACCGCGGCTACGACTCCGAGGTCGGCGAGAGGGCTCCGTGGCTGTTGCTCGGAGCCAAAACGCTGTCCTATGCGGTCAACATGGCTGCACTCCGCTACGCCCACTCACAAGGTGCCGACGACGTCATTTTCACCTCCTCCGACGGCAGGGTCCTGGAGGGTCCCACCTCAACCGTCCTGCTCGCCCATGTGGAAAAGTCCGACGACGGCAGTACCGTTAAGCGCCTCATTACGCCTCAGCTTGATAGCGGCATCCTGCCCGGCACCTCCCAGGGTGCGCTGTTCGCAGCGGCGAAGAAGGCTGGTTGGGACCTCGGTTACGGTCCGCTGGTGCCGGAGGATCTGTTCGACGCCGACGCAGTGTGGTTGATTTCCTCGATTCGCCTCATAGCGCCGGTGAACCACATCGACGGCAAGGAAATCGGCGAGCCTGCCCTCCGCAAGCAACTGACTGCTGAGCTGAACGAGCTATTCGCCGGTATCGAATAGCGCGTCATCTTGCGACGCAAATCCCCATAGAAGGAATTTCACAGCACTTTCATAGGTGACCACCGTACGGTTCGTCCGTGAACACGAAAACCGTCATCATCAACAGTGCCCTCGGTGTCGTTCTCGCGTCGCTTACCGTCGGCACGGTTGCCACGATCACAGGAGCATTTGGGGCGCCGGACCGGGCCGCATCAGCTGTCCGTACCGTGGCCGTCAGCAAAGGATCCGTGGTGGCTGTCGCCACCGCAAACGGCAATGTCTCCGCTGCCAGCACCACGGTTGTCAACGCGCAGAACTGCTCGGGACCAATCACCGCCGTTTCTGTAGCCCTCGGCCAATCGGTGGCCGCTGGCCAGGCACTGGTGACCATTGACCCAACGAATGCCCAGAATGCCCTGACAGCGGCAACGGCCCAGCTCGATGCGGCAACGGCCCAGGCCAATCAGCAGCAGGTAACGGCTTCGAACCAAGTCACGGCGGCCAGCCAAGGCGTTGCCAACGCCCAGCAGACGGCAGATCTGGATGCGGCCCAACAAGCAGCCGGCCTCACTGCGGCCCAAAAGGCGGTGGACACGGACACTGCCTCGGTGACCACTGCCCAGAACAACGTCAATGCAGCTCCGTCGAACAACCAGTACCAGGCTGCCCTGACATCCGCGCAGGCACAACTCGCCAAAGATCAACAAGTCCTGACCCAGGCCCAGAACAACCAAGCCTCGCAGCAGCTCAAGGACAAGCAGCAGCTGGCCAGTGCCCAAAACCAACTTGTGGCCGCCCAGAACTCGGCGGCGACGGTCAGCTCAAGCAACGTGACCAGCGCGCAACTCGCTGTCGATACGGCCACAAAGAACCTGGCGTCGTGCACGCTCAGTGCCCCGGTGGCAGGAACTGTTACTGCCGTCAACGCCGTCGTGGGCGGCAACTCCGGGTCATCGTCATCGGCGTCGTCAACTGGCTCTTCCGGATCCAGCGGCGGCAGCGGCGGTGCCGCCGCGACATCCGCGTCGTCGTCGAGCTCGTCCACCGGATTGGTGACCATCAGCGACACCAAGAGCCTCCAAGTCGTGGCGAATTTCGCCGAGGCGGACATTGCGTCCATGAAGGTCGGCGACACCGCCGAATTCAGCTTCCCTGCACTTAAGCAGGATTCCTCCGCGAGCCCAGTGACCGGCAAGGTGATTGCCATCGCCCAGAACGCGACTACCAACAACAACGTTGTCAGCTATCCGGTGACGGTTTCCATCGCAAACCCACCGGCAGCGCTGCGCCTCGGGCAAAGCGCAAACCTTTCAGTAACAACCGCGACGGCGGACGGCGCACTGTTGGTGCCCACCCTGGCGGTGACTACAACGGGCAATCGCCAAACCGTGACGGTAGTCCGCAATGGGCAGGCTTCAATAGTCGCTGTCACGACCGGGATCAGCGCCAACGGAAGGAGCCAGGTTCTAAGTGGGCTCAGCGAAGGTGACCAGATCGAGCTCCCTGCCGTCTCATCGACAGCTGACAACAGCACCACCACGACCGGCGGGCAAGGGACCAACAGGGGTGGTTTCGGCGGGACAGGTGGTTTCGGCGGGACGGGTGGTTTCGGCGGGGGCACCGGTGGCGCGGGTGGCGGCCGTGGCTAGCTCCAACATCCCCGTCATTTCGCTGCGCGGCGTAAGCAAGATCTACGGACAAGGTGAGGCACGGGTAACGGCCCTCGACGGTGTGAGCATCCACATCAGGCGCGGAGAATTCGTCGCAATTGTTGGCGCTTCGGGATCCGGGAAGTCCACCATGATGAACATCGTCGGTTGCCTGGACGCGCCAACCCACGGTGAGTTCAAGCTGGACGGGATGGATGTCTCCTCCATGGACGAATACCAACTGGCGCAGATCCGCAACCGCAAGATCGGTTTTGTCTTCCAAAACTTCAACCTCATCCCCCGGACCAAAGCCGTAGACAACGTAGCGATGCCGCTGGCTTATGCCAAAGTCGGGCGCGTCGAACGGAAGCAGCGGGCACTGGCGGCGCTGGACGCCGTCGGGCTTTCTGCGCGAGCCGGCCACAAACCTTCGCAACTGTCGGGCGGCCAGCAACAGCGGGTGGCAATCGCGCGTGCCCTTGTCACCGATCCGGTGATGCTGCTGGCCGACGAACCCACAGGAGCCCTGGACTCCCACTCATCGGCGGAGATCCTGGACCTGTTTAGCGCCCTCCACGCCCGCGGCCGAACCATTGTGATGATCACGCATGAATTGGACGTTGCCGCCCGGGCGAGCCGGACGGTGCGTATGCAGGACGGTCGCATCATCTCAGACACAGCCCGCGCTGCGGCCTTATCCGGAGGTGCCGTGTGAACCTGATTGAGTCGGCCCGGTTTGCCATGAGGGGCGTCACGGCGAACAAGCTCCGCTCGCTCCTCACGACGCTCGGGATACTCATCGGCATCGCCGCGGTCATCATCCTGCTTGCCGTCGGGGCAGGAACCAGCAACAGCATCAAGGACCAAATCGGCAAGCTCGGCACCAATGTCCTGACGGTTAGCCGTTCGACGGCGGTGGGCGGCCGTACTGGCGCAGTCGCCGGCCAGCAGGTGGCTGGAAACCGCTCGCGCAACACCAACCTGACAAGCGCCGATGAGCAGAGCCTGACCGATGCCGTTCTGGCGCCTGACGTTGCACAAACGGCGCCGGTTGTCACCGCGCAAGCCGTTACAGCGACCTTCAGCGGTGCAAGCCATGCGGTGGCATCGTTCGTTGGCAGCACTCCGGCGTACTTCTCCATTACCAATAACACTGCGGAAGTTGGACAACTGTTCTCCAGTGCGCAGGAGTCATCTGCAACGGCAGTCATAGGCCGCACCGTCGCAACCGACCTTTTCGGGAACAACTCAGGCTCCGCCGTGGGCCAGACCATCGCACTAAATGGCCAGAACTTCGTGGTCTCGGGTGTTCTGGCGGCAAAGGGGGCCACTGGCCTCAACGACCCCGACGACGTCGTGATAGTTCCGCTGGGTGCCGCCCAGGACAAGTTCACTGGCTATGCCCCCAGCCTGAACTCGATAGCGGTGCAGGCTAAGTCGGCAGACGTCATGAATCAGGCGCAGAACGAGATCCAGATGATTCTGGACGCACGCCACAATGTCACGGCTGCAACGCGGGACTATCAAGTGCGCAACCAGGCCCAGGTTCTCACGACCGCGACGTCCACAACCCAGACCCTAACGATCCTCTTGGGAGCTGTTGCGGCTATTTCCCTGCTGGTTGGTGGGATCGGAGTCATGAACATCATGCTGGTGACTGTTACCGAACGGACTCGGGAAATCGGCATTAGGAAGGCAATTGGTGCTTCACGCGGGAACATCGTGAGCCAGTTCCTGGTCGAGTCGCTGATTATCTCCATTATCGGCGGCGTCATGGGAATTCTTGTGGGCTATGTGGTTAGCAGCTTCCCCATCATGGGCGTGGTGCCGGACGTCCAACCTTGGACCGTGTGGCTGAGTTTCACTGTTTCCGCGGTCATCGGCCTGGTGTTCGGTATCTACCCCGCCAACAAGGCCGCGAAGCTCCGCCCAATCGATGCCCTCCGCTATGAATAGACCAAGAAAGTCGAGGACGACCGCCATGAACTCCGAACACGCCGAAACAGACGGGACCGTACCGATCGAGGTAGGCCTGGCTTGGCACCCTGAGGAGACTACTCCCACGTCCGCTGACGAGGAACCCTTCATTCCGAAGGAACGCTACCGGCCAGCAAAATCAACCAAGATCTTGGCCTGCGCTGTCTTAGTGATGGCCGGATTATTTGGCGGTGCACTCGTTCAGAAAGCCCTGGCACCTGGTCAGGCCGGAAACCGTGGCAACTTCAGCCAGCTTCGGACAGGCGGCCAAGGCAACGGAGCGGACACCACGAACGGCCAAGGAGCCACGGGCACCCCCACGCGCGGTGCCCGTGGGACCCAGAACAGCGGATTCGGGGCGGGAACAGGAGGAACAGCGGGCGGCGGCACCGCTACCGGCGGAGCGGCGGGCGGCGGAGCCGGAGGCGGCGGAACGGCCGGCGGCGGCGCAGCTACCCCGCCTTCCGGTCCTTGAGCAGGTTCTCCAACCCGATCGACGGAACTCTAGGCTCCCGCAACCACCAAGCGGGCCTCCCACCGGGAGCGCGCCCGCCGGTGGCGAAGCCAAAAACGATCCTTCCAACATGCTCATCGCTCCGCGCTTATTCCCCCGCGAACCGGACCTCCCAACAGGGAGCGCCTCCGGTGGCGGGCTAAAAATGTCAGTGCCTCCTCGTAGGGTGAAGGTACTTCGGGAAGGGGGGTGGTTTGGA
>NZ_JAIWYX010000023.1 GCF_020251205.1 Arthrobacter sp. M4 | reverse complement strand
CAGTGTCAACAGGGCTGGAGGCCCAAAAACCGCGCCCAGCCTAGGGGAAAACGCGTGCCCGAGGTGGGACTCGAACCAGATTTCGGCCCTTGGAAACAAAGGCAACTCCGGAAAACATCCGTAATCCGGCCCAGTCCGGCCGATGTACGACCCAGTCCGAAGCGAAAAGCGTTGACAATGTCAACACCGCCCTTCCTGAGAGATTTTGAACAGATTTGAACAAGACAGTGCGACTGCCGCCTCCCATTTCGAGGGGTGCGGCAGTCGCTCTGTGTCCGGGGTCAAGGGGAAAGCCAGAACGCGATGATGGTGCCCTCCGGATCACGCTCATCTTGGGTGGACAGATCGGCTCTAGCGGCGGCTCACGACACGTCCAGGATTTCTTGGGACTCCTTGATGCGGCTTTCCTCGAATTCGATGCCGAATCCCGGACGTGTCGGCAGCGCGAACGTCCCTCCGTGCGGTGCGGGCGTGTCGATCTCAAACTGCGTGAAGGGCTGCATGGATTCCGTGGCAATGTGGGATCACCTGGACACCGAAGGTCTCCGCCAAGGCACACATCCGGACGAGGTCGCTGACGCCGCGTCGTAGAGATCGATATGGCGAGCGCCTGGAACCACGATCAGTTTGCTCGGACCGGAGGCCTGGGCGTGGATGTCCTCACTGAAGTAGCGCGAGTGCGCCTGCTCTCCGGTGATGAGCAGGGCCCTTATCGCGTTGGATCTCTCGACCATGTAGCCTGCGGTTAGGAAGCCGTCCCCCGCTGTGGGGAGCTCCACTCGTTTAGTGCTGTAACGCGGCCTAGTGAGCCGCCGCGCGGCGGGTTGCGCGCGCCGTCACGAGCGCCAGCACCGAAGCGAGAACCAACACGGCGGCGCTGGCCAGGAAAGTTCCGCGGTGTCCGGTCGAGTCGAACAGCAGCCCGCCAAGGGTGGAGCCGAGAGCGATCGAAGTCTGAACCACGGCCACCATCAGGCCACCGCCTGCCTCTGCGTTGTGCGGCATGGCCGTGGCGACCCAGCTCCACCACCCGACAGGCGCCGCGGTCGACATCAGGCCCCACAACCCCATGAGTACGACGACGGCGGCGAACCAACCACCGGAGGGCACCAGCGCTGCGGCGATGAGCGCCATGAGGGCGGGGATGACGATGAGCGTGCGGTAGAGGCCCTTGCCGAGGAAACGGCCGATCATGACCGTGCCCACGAAGCCGGCGGCTCCGACCACGAGAAGAACAAGTGAGATCGTGGCCACATCGATCCTGGTGACTGACTCCAGGAACGGGCGAACGTAGGTGAACAGGACAAACTGTCCCATGAAGAAGGAACCGCAGGCGGCCATGCCCCAGGCGATGGGTGGGCGCTTGAACGCCGTGAAGATACCGAAGACGCTGCCGGGCTTGCCGACGTGCACCTGTGCCTCCATGGAAGGCAGGCTGATCCGCTGCCAAATAAACACCAGGACAGCCACCGGGACCAGGCAGAAGAAGGCGCCGCGCCACCCCACCAAGGAGCCAAGGTAGCTGCCCAGTGGTGCGGCCAGGACGGAGGCGAGGGCATTGCCGCCGTTGAAGATGGCCAAGGCCCGCGGGACCTTGGAAGCAGGCACCAGGCGCATGGCCGTTGCTGCGGAGATGGACCAGAACCCGCCAATGACCACTCCGATCAGTGCCCTGCCAACCATGAAGGGAAGATACCCCGGTGCCAGTGCGATAAGCCCGCCCGAGAGCGCCATCAAGCCCGTCAGAGCGAGCAACAGCGTCTTGCGGTTCATACCGCGTGCGAGGTTGGAGATTGAGAGGCTTGTCAGCACGGCGAACAGACCCGAGATCGCGATCCCCTGCCCCACCGTCCCTTCGGAGACCTGCAGGTCCGCAGCCATCGGGGTAAGCAGGCTGACCGGCATGAATTCGGAAGCGATGAGGGCGAAGACACACAGCGACATGGCGTAGACGCCTCCCCAGTGACTGGGGTGCTTCTCTTCGACACGTGGTCCTTGGACCTTGTCAGTGAAGGTGGCAGGGGTGTCGTGCGACATTAGAATTTTCTCTCATCCATCCATTGGGCATTGATTTATGAATTGGCTGTCGTCGACGAGGCGAACATGCCATGCGGCCGTCGGGTGACGAGGGCGACCTTGCGGCTGAAGTCATGACTGACCATGTTCATCGTCAGTCATTGCTGCTAAAAATTTGGTCCACCTTTCGGGGAGACCTCCACCGTCGCCCCGCGAGGGCCTGCGGCGACCATGGGCGGCAGATACGGGCTCCCGGCGTACTTCGCGAGGTAAGCCTCATCAATGAGTGCGTTCAGTTCCGGATCACCAGGGCTGAACTCTACTTCCAGGGTCTCCCCCGCGGCGATGATCCGGCCGCCGCGCTGGGCCATCGCGGAGCGGTACCAACGTGATCGTTGACCGTTCCACGCGCGCACAAACAACCGCCCTTCCACCACGACCGACCAGATCCAGGTCGGCGTTCCGCAGGTGGCACCGTCCGCGCGGAACGGTGCGATGTGCAGATCATCGCTCGCGGCGATCCGATCGAGCGTACGGGCCCAATCCGTCATTTCGGTCCTCCTTGGATCTTGCTTCCCGTAAATTCGGCCAGAGAGCCGATGAGCGCAGCCTGGAAACGTTCATCATGTACCGCCTGGTGCGGTGTTCGGATTTCTTGGTGGTGCCAGAACAGCCCGGTCGGGACTGCATCATCCATGTCCGTGCCGGCCGCGAGCCAGGCCTGTGTGACGTGGCCAAGTCGAAGATCGTCGCTGGCACTCGCCCCGCCCATTCGCGTCGGCACCCAACCGGGATCCACCGCGTACGCCGATACGTCAGGCCACAATCGTGCAACTGCCGCCGCAAGGGCAGTTACGAAGAGCTTGCTGTCTGCATAGGAACGGGACTCTTGTCCACCACTCCAGTCCACCCCCGCGATGTCAGGTCGTCCGCCGTGATGCATGCTGCTGCTAAGGTAAATCAACCGGTCAGGCCGATCCATTTCTGCGGTAAGAACGAAGGGAGCGACGACGTTCACCGGCAGCAGGGACGAACCGCCGATGACGCCAGCGTTATGGATCACAGCGTCGAAGCGACCCAAAGCGTTTGCTTGTTGAACCAGCCCGCGCACCTCGTCCAGACTGCCGAGATCGCCCACGACAGCCTCCGCACCACGGTCCAATAGATCTTGCACGGCGGCAAGCCGTGCACTGGTGCGTGAATGCACCACAACTGAATGACCGTCGTCGAGCAGAGCCTTAGCCGCCGCACGGCCGAGACCGTCGCTCGAACCGGTAACCAGGACTCGGGACATGATTCTCGCCTTCCCTTTAGGACGTTGTCTCGTGAAAGCTCAGTCGAGCAGTGAAGCGAAGGTGCGGACGGATCAAGCGTCACGGGGACCGCCCGAGTCCGGCGTTCAGCTGTTATGGGCGAAGCAAGACCTTGATAGCCCTGCGCTCGTCCATTGCCTTGTAGGCGTCAGCAGCCTGCTCCAATGGAAGTTCGAGGTCGAAGACTTTACCGGGATTGATTTCCCGCCTCCAGATCATGTCGATCAGTTCGGGCAAGTACTGCCTTACCGGGGCGGGTCCTCCGTGGAGGTGGACATGGGAGAAAAACAGGTCCTGCCCCTGCAACAGGACGTCGTGAGACACGCCAACATAGCCAACATGCCCGCCTGGCCGAGCGGAACGGATGGCTTGAAGCATGGACTCCTGCGTGCCGACAGCTTCGATTACAGAGTCGGCACCAACACCACCCGTCAATTCCTTGATTCGTTCGACACCCTCGTCCCCGCGTTCAGTGACAATATCTGTAGCTCCGAACTCAAGGGCCAGCTTCTGGCGGGACTCGTGGCGGCTCATGGCGATGATTTTTTCTGCCCCAAGTTTCTTGGCTGCCAGTACGCCGAGCAGACCAACCGCGCCGTCTCCAACTACCGCAACGGACTTGCCGGGCCCGGCCTGTGCAGCCACGGCAGCAAACCAACCGGTGCCAAGCACATCTGAGGCAGTAAGCAAGCTGGGGATCAGATCTGTATCTGGTGTCCCAGGAGTAGGAACCAAAGTGCCGTCCGCTAGCGGAACACGCAGCAGCTCTGCCTGGGCCCCCATGTCGTTCATCCATACTCGTTGCACGCAGGAAGTCTGGTATCCGGCCCGGCAGTGGTCACAAGTGTTGTCCGAAGCCGAAAAGCCCCCAATCACAAACTGGCCAGGCTTTACAGATGTGACCTCAGCGCCAATTCTTTCCACGACCCCGACGTACTCGTGACCTATAGGCGAGGGACCGTCAATGGCGTCGTCACCGCGGTATGGCCATAGGTCCGAGCCGCATACACACGTCGCTGTGACTCGGATAATGGCGTCGGTGGGCTTTAGTATCTCCGGGTCCGTGCGATCGTTCACACGGAAGTCGCCGGGGCCGTACATCAAAACACCGCGCATAGTCGGTACTCCTCCAAACGTTGTGATAATCAGTCGGTCATTGTTCGGTCATCGGCCCGGTATTCCGGTCCGCGCGGAAAAACTTTCACCATCCAGCCAACCGCCTTTCCGTCCATGTAGCGAGACCCTGGTGAGGGGTGTACCGGCAGTACATCCCTTCGGCGAGCCATGTCGAACTGTGTGTCGTACCGTTGATACGTGGATATCCAGCAGGAAGTACGTGAGTTCCTCACCTCACGGCGGTCAAAGATCACACCCGAGCAAGCCGGGCTGGCTGCTGGAACCCGGCGCCGCGTTCCCGGGCTGCGCAGGAGTGAAGTCGCGGCCCTCGCCGGCGTGAGTGTCGAGTACTACGCCAAGCTCGAGCGCGGGCACGTTGCCGGCGTCTCCCCTGCAGTTCTTGAAGGTGTCGCCCGTGCGCTCCAGCTGGACGACGTCGAACGCGCCCACCTGCTGCACCTGGTTCAGGCCGCAGATGGCTCCGACACACTAGCCAGGCCCCGGCCTCGCCCCAGCACCGAATGGACGCCGTCCAAGAGCCTGCAGTGGACGTTGGCAGCCGTCACCGGTGGCCCCGCCTTCGTGCTCAACGGCCGATTGGATTTGCTGGCAGCCAACCAACTTGCCCGAGCATTCTTCGCTGACATGTACAGCAGCGACACCACGCCGCCGAACATGGCGCGTTTCCAATTCCTCAACCCGGTCGCCCGGCGCTTCTACCCCGATTGGGACGTCATCGCCGACATGACTGTGGATGTCCTCCGTACAGAAGCTGGACGAAACCCTCACGATAAAGAATTGCACGATCTCGTAGGCGAACTCTGCACACGCAGCGACGCCTTCCGCACACGGTGGGGCGCCCACAACGTCATTCGCCATGGTGCGGGGAGCAAACGCTTCCACCATCCGGTCGTAGGCGATCTCACTCTCACCTGGCAGGGTTCGTCAGTGGATGCCGAACCTGGCCTCACACTCCTTATCTATACGGCCGAACCTGGTTCCGTCTCCGAAGAAGCCCTACGCCTGCTCGCTTCATGGTCAGCCACGCAGCAAGCGGATTCCTCAACAGAGTCGAGCACTCAATCTGATTCGCAACAACAGCCCAGGCGTCCGACGCCTCGCTCATAATCCGCCAATCCGACGGATCTGGCACGGCGTCTTCGTAGCACCGGTCGTCTAAGGCAGAGGCCAGTAGATTATCGAGCTGTCGTCGTCACGGCGTACGTCTGCCTGGGTCGCCTGTCCGCCGGACTCGACGTTTCCTTTCACTGCACGTTGCGACCTCCGAAACCAGCCCCACTTTCTGTCGTAGACGACGATTCCGGAGCTTTGGTTCTGGCTGGGCTGAACATCCGGGGCGTGTTCGTCCTTGCTCGCCGAGTAGTCCGACATTCGCCCGTGAGCGTCTGTTCTTTCCGCATCCTTCACGTTCATCTCACCGGTCCTGGCAGTTAGCTGTACGATCACCATGCATAGGCTTCCGGGGCTTCGCCTGGTCCGGGCCAGATCCTGTCCAGCCGGTCCACGGTTTCTGCATCCAGCCGCACGTCGACGGCTCCGAGGACGTCACGCATCTGCTCCACGGTGCGTGGCCCTATGATCGCAGCGGATACGACCGGGTTACCTAAAAGCCAGGCAAGGGCCACGTCTGCCGGCTTGTTGCCCAGCTCGCGACACAATCCTTCGTAGGCTTCGAGCTTTTCACGGTTCGCTTCAAGTTGCGGGTGTACCTTTCCGCCGGACCGTTGCCGGGCAGCGGCGCCCTCAAGCGCCCCGGCGAGCAGCCCAGCGCTTAGCGGACTATAGGGCAGTAGACCTACACCCAAATGGCGGAGTGCAGGAATCAGCTCCATCTCCACGGCCCGATTCGTGAGGTTATACAGGCTCTGCTCCGAAGCCAGACCGAGGAAGTGCCGGGACGAAGCAACTGACTGGGCGAGTGCGATATCCCACCCTGCGAAGTTGCTGCTACCGACGTAGCTAATTTTGCCTTCGCGGACCAGTTGCTCCATGGCCTGCCATATCTCATCCCATGGGGTGGCACGGTCTATGTGATGCATTTGGTAGAGGTCGATGTGATCGGTCTGGAGCCGCCGCAAGCTCGCCTCGCAGGCACGGCGGATATGGTAGGCCGAAAGTCTGCGATCGTTCGGCCCCAGCCCCATAGGCTGGTACACCTTCGAAGCCAGCACAATGTCGTCGCGGTGCCCGGTTTGCTTCATCCACCGGCCAATGATCTCCTCCGAGATCCCATAGCCCTTCTTCATGTCGGGGGTTTGCAGGCCGCCATAGACATCCGCGGTGTCAAAGAAGTTGATGCCCGCTTCAATGGCGGTGTCCATGATCGCGGAACTGGTCGGTTCGTCAGCCGTGAAACCAAAGTTCATGGTCCCGAGGGCAATGCGGCTGACCTTCAAACCGGATCGCCCCAAGTGCCCGTATGTCATCGAGTGAGTCATGGTTCTACCCTAAGTACCGGCATGTCGATGAGGGATACCCTCTTTATACTGCCACCGGCAGGGCCACCCTTACCGTGAGTAGGCTTGGCCACCCGTGTTGTTGAAACCCTCGAAGGTGCTCACCCCGCACGATTACGACGGCGGTGCTGCCGCCTGCGTATGCCTGCCGATCGCGGACTCGTTTCCTGTGGGGAGGAATCGACTGGCCGTTGCCGCAATCAGGGCAACCGCGGCCGCCGTGGACAGGCTTGCGGCCACTCCACTGTTGAATTCAGAACGCTCCGCCAAGAGAGCGCCAAAGACTGCGACCGCCAGGCCACCGCCAATCTGCCGACTCGTGTTAAAAACGCCGCTCGCCGTCCCGGAAACATGTCCGGCCACGTTGCCTAGAAGCAGGCTCGTCATGGGTGGCATGATGAGTGGCCCGGACAGGCCGACGACCACCATGATGGTCGAAAGTACCCAAACAGGTGTCTGCGCGGGGGCGAGTGCAACGGATGCGAGGCCAGTCGCCATCACTATGAGGCCAGTTGTGACCAAGCGCCGTGCGCCGATTCGTTCGATGAGCCAAGCGGTGAAGGGCGTCACGATCAGGCCGATGATCATCATCGGCAGGAAGACCAAGCCAGTTTCCAGGGCGGTGAGACCGCGGCCCTCCTGGAGATAGAGGCTCATCACAAAAGGGAGTCCATAGAAGCCGACCATAAAGGCGAAGCCAACAGCTGAGGCGATGGAAACCGTTCTTGAATGCACCAACTCGTGCGGAATCATGGGGTGTCTCCCGCGGGCCTGGGCGAGGACGAATCCACCGAACGCCGCCACGCCGACGGCCAGTGTGGCCAGGACTTGGGGTGCCTGGATGCCCACTGAACCGGCCTCGATAGTTGCGTAAATAATGCTGCCCATCGCCAGAATGGCTGTCACCTGACCCACCCAGTCGAACGGAACCTTTCGTCGCTGCGTAGCGGTCGGCCGTCCCGCGCAAATCAGCAAAAACACTATGAGAAGGCCGACAGGGAGGTTAATCAAGAAAATCAGCCGCCAGCTAGCAAGTGTAAGCAGACCGCCGATGACTGGCCCCGAGCTGGATGCGACAGCTCCGCCCATTGCCCATGCCGCAACTGAGCGCGCACGGCGGGCGGGTTCAGGGAAGGCTTGCGCGATGACGGCCATCGATGATGGCATCATCACCGCAGCCGCTGCACCCTGAGCAAGCCGCGCCACAATGAGGGCTACCAAGTTCGGGGCAAGGCCGCACCCCACGGAGGCGACCACGAACAGCGCCACACCTATACCGAAGGATCGTCGGGAGCCGAGCCTATCCGAAAGCGAGCCCGCGGAGAGCAGGAACGCGGCGAAGGTCAGAGTGTAACCGTCCACGATCCATTGGAGACCCGCTATGCCACCTCCCAGGTCCTGCCGAATACTGGGCAATGCAACGTTAACGACGACGGCATCTAGCGTCACTGCGAACATTCCCAAGGCGGCTGCCGCTACTGCTGCGATCGGACTCCCCTGCGATGCTGCCGCGACAGAGGGCAGGTTGGGTGTTATCAAGCCTTCTGGCTCCACGTTTGCCCCTTCCGTGCTCAGACCCTTGGAAAACGCGCGAGCCACCGCTCTCAAACCCAGGTTGGAAGGTGTTCCGAAACGTATCGGGCACCGTAGGCACCCTCCGGCACGATTTCGTGGATTCGCTCGATCTCCGATTCGCTTAGTGTCACCTCTGCGGCCCCGAGGTTCTCCTCCAATCTGATTCGGCTTCTTGTTCCGGGAATTGGAACGATGTCCTCACCTTGGGCAAGCAGCCAGGCCAATGCCAATTGTGCGGGGGTGATCTGTTTAGCAGAAGCGAGCTCACTGAGTTGATCGATCGCCAGCTTGTTCTTCGTGTAGTTCTCGCCCTGCCAGCGAGGATCGAATCGACGCATATCTGACTCGTCGTAGTCACCGGACGGCTTAACGGTTGACGTCAGGAAGCCACGGCCCAGCGGTGAGTAGGCGACAAACCCAATGCCGAGTTCGCGGACTACTGACAGCACGTCAGACTCTACTCCTCGTTCGAAAATCGAATACTCCGTCTGGAGCACGGACACGGGCTGGACGTCGTGGGCCCGGCGGATCGTCTCTGGTCCTGCCTCGCTCAGCCCGAAGTAGCGGACCTTGCCCTCATCGATGAGTTCCTTTACGGCTCCCGCAACGTCCTCAATGGGGATGTTCGGGTCCGGACGATGCTGGTAGAAGACGTCGATGACATCGGTCTTCAGATACCTCAGACTGTTTTCCGCAACTCTGCGGATATTCTCAGGGCTGCTGTCGTGCCCGTTGGAGTTTCCGTGCTGGTCGTACGTGAAGCCGAATTTCGTGGCGACTTGAACCTCGTCACGAAATGAGCGGATTGCCTCGCCGAGGAGGATTTCGTTTGAGCCGTTCCCCATGTTGTAGAGCTCGGCAGTATCGAACATCGTCACGCCGAGCTCGTGAGCCCGGCGGATGACCGCAACGCTCTCGTCTTTGCTCCCGGACGTGCCATAAAAGGCGGTCATGCCCATCGTTCCCAGCCCAAGTTCGGCGACTTTCAAGCCCTGTCGGCCGAGGGTGCGTTCCTTCAACATATGTTGCTCTCTTTCATTGCTTCAAGCTGGCAGGCGCCAGCCCTTTCGCATGCGGCTGCGCGTCGCCTGTGCATCTAATGTTCAGGCGAAGGTGTGGGCGTCGATGACGAAGCGGTAACGCACATCGGCTGCTAGGAGGCGCTTCCAAGCCTCATTGATGTAGGCGGCCTCGATGAGCTCTGTCTCAGGATTGATCCCATGTTCGGCGCAGAAGTTGAGCATCTCTTGCGTCTCGCGGATCCCGCCGATGCCAGAGCCTGCAAACGATCGTCGGTTTTCCATGATGTTAAAGACGTGAAGAGGAAGCGGCTCGGCGGGTGCGCCGACATTCACCATCGTGCCGTTCCTTCGCAGAAGGGCAAGGTAGGAAGCCAGCTCTACGGGCGCGGAAACGGTATTGAGTATTAGGTCGAAGCTGTTCTTGAGGACGTTAAAAGTCTCCGGGTCCTCCGTCGCAAAGTAGTGATCTGCACCCAAGCGTAGGCCGTCGTCCTTTTTCGCTAGGGTCCGGGAGAGGACCGTGACCTCGGCGCCCATAACGTCGGCGATCTTGACGGCCATATGACCGAGCCCGCCCATGCCGACGATTGCCACCTTCTTACCCGGACCGGCCTGCCAATAGCGCAGGGGCGAGTAAGTGGTGACCCCTGCGCAGAGCAGTGGTGCGGCTGCGGCGAAGTCGAGTGCTTCGGGGATACTGAGAACAAAGTCTTCCGTGACGACGATGTGGGTGGAGTATCCACCCTGCGTGATCCTTCCGTCAGAGTCAACAACGTTGTAGGTGCCCGTGTTGCCGTTGAGGCAGTACTGCTCCTCCCCTGCGAGACAGTTCTCGCATTCGCGGCAAGAGTCGACCATGCACCCGACGCCAACCCGATCGCCAACGGCGTGCTTGGTGACTTCGGCTCCAACCTCTGCGACGAGGCCAACGATCTCGTGGCCTACCACCAAGGGGTGCTGAACGGCACCCCAGTCCTCCCGAACCGTATGGATGTCCGAGTGACAGATTCCGCTGTACTTGATCTCAATCAAGACGTCTTTGGGCCCAACATCCCTCCTCGTGATGGTGACTGGCTCGAGCAAGTCGCTGCTGGACGGTGCGGCAAAGGCGTTTACGGTTAGCAATGTCTCTCCTGGGGCGATCGGGCCCTGATTGGGCCCTTAAGAGGGTTTCCTCAACTCAACCATGTGTCGACGAACGGAAGCAGTCCCGGATGATGGTAGTACTGGCAGGGTATCCCTAACCGTTGACCTCTGATCTAACGTGGAATGCATGGACAACCGAGCAGAGGTGCGCGAGTTTCTTACGTCGCGGCGTGAACGTGTAACTCCCCAGCAGGTCGGTCTGCCAGAGGGAAGAAATCGTCGGGTAACCGGACTACGCCGCAGCGAAGTTGCTGCCCTTGCCGGTGTGAGCGTGGAGTACTACACCCGGCTTGAACAAGGCGCCCTCAACGGTGCATCGCCGGAGATTCTGGCCAGTCTTGCTCAAGCATTGCGTCTCGATGATGCTGAAAGAGCGCATTTGTTCGACCTTGCCCACGCTGCAAGTCCGGTAGGCCGCCCGCCCAGGCGCCGGAACCCTAAGACCTGGGCTCCTCACCCGAGTCTTCAGTGGGTGCTCGACGGATTTACAGCTGGGCCGGCGTTTGTCCGCAACGGAAGAATGGATTTGCTAGCCGTCAATGCTCTGGCACGGGCCATCTACAAGGATGCGTTCGACATGCCGGGTTACCCGCCAAACCTCGCAATATTCACGTTCCTCGACGACCGCAGCCGTGAACTGCAGGGAGACTGGGATTGGGCAGCCGATGTAGTGGTGTCCATCCTGCATACCGAAGCGGGCCGGGACCCTCGAAATAAAGAGTTGCACGACCTCGTGGGCGAACTTTCCACTCGAAGCGAAGAATTCCGAGGTCGTTGGAGCGCCCATAACGTCCGTCACCACGGGACAGGATTCAAGACTTTTCGTCACCCCGTTGTTGGTGAGCTCACTTTCGCTTATGAGGCATTGGAGATGAACTCCGAGCCAGGTCTGACGCTGACCTTTTACGCCGCTGAACCCGGATCTGCTTCCGAAGAGGCTCTGCGTCTCTTGGCGTCCTGGGCGGCTACAGAGTTTCCCCAACGACCCGATGCCCAAGCGAAAACCGACGCCTGAAGTCGACGGCCAAAGACAAAGGACCTCTTAGATTGGCGAACATCAGAATCGCCAATCTAAGAGGTCTTCATATTTCCCGCACCTGCCCCCTGCAGCGGGGAGTCGGCGTTAGTCCTTGGCGCTGAAGGCTGCGTCGAAGCTGGTTTGGGAGGCGGGGAAGTCGAATTTCTTGAGGGCGGCGAGGGCTTCGGGGGCGCCGTGGAGGCGGTCCATGCCGGCGTCTTCCCACTCGATCGAAATCGGACCGGAGTAGCCGATCGCGGACAGTGCCCGGAAGGCTGCTTCCCAGGGGACGTCGCCGCGTCCGGCGGAGACGAAGTCCCAGCCGCGTCGCGGGTCGCCCCAGGGCAGGTGGGAGCCCAGGACGGTGTTGCGGCCGGTCTGGCGGATCTTGGTGTCCTTGCAGTCCACGTGGTAGATCCGGTCCTTGAAGTCCCAGATGAAGGAGACCGGGTCGATCCCCTGCCACATCATGTGCGAGGGGTCCCAGTTCAGGCCGAACGCTTCCCGGTGCCCAATGGCCTCCAGGGTGCGGACGGTGGTCCAGTAGTCGTAGGCGATCTCGGAGGGGTGGACTTCATGCGCGAACTTCACCCCTTGTTCGTCGAAGACGTCCAGGATCGGGTTCCAGCGGTCGGCGAAGTCCTGGTAGCCGGCGTCGATGACTTTTTCCGGGACGGGCGGGAACATGGCCACGTACTGCCAGATGGAGGAGCCGGTGAACCCGACGACGGTGTCCACGCCAAGGGCCTTGGCGAGGCGGGCGGTGTGTTTCATTTCCTCGGCGGCGCGCTGCCGGACGCCTTCTGGGTCGCCGTCGCCCCAGACCTTGGACCCGACGATGGCCTGGTGGCGGAAGTCGATAGGGTCATCGCAGACGGCCTGGCCTTTGAGGTGGTTGGAGATGGCCCAGACCTTGAGGTTGTACTTGTCCAGGACCTCCAGCTTGGACTCGACGTAGCCGGGTTCGTCCCAGCGCCAGGCGTCCAGGTGGTCCCCGGAGACGGCGATCTCGAGGCCGTCGTAGCCCCAGCCGGACGCAAGACGCGCGACTTCCTCGAAGGGGAGGTCGGCCCACTGGCCGGTGAACAGGGTATACGGGCGAGGCATGGTCAGGCTCCTTCGCTGACAAGGGAGGTCGTGTTGATGAAGGTGAGGGTGCTTTTGTTGTTGGCGGAATCTTCGACGGCGGCCAGGACGCGCTGGATCTGGAGGCCGTCTTCAAACGACGGCGAGGGCGCCTCGCCGGTGACAATGGCGGTGAGGAAGTCGCGGATCTGGTGGGTGAAGGTGTGTTCCCAGCCGATGATGTGCCCTTGCGGCCACCAGGCTTCGAGGTAGGGGTGTTCGGGCTCGTTGACCAGGATCCGCCGGAAACCCTGCTCCCGGACAGGAACGGTGGCATCCAGGAATTGAAGTTCGTTCAGGGTCTCAAGATCGAAGGTGAGGGCTCCCTTGGTGCCATAAACCTCGATGCGGAGGCTGTTTTTTTGGCCTGTCGCTACACGGGACGCTTCAACAGAAGCTCCCATGTCGCCGGTGAGCCAGAACGTGGCCCATGCCGCGTCATCGACGGTGACATCTTCCATCCCCTGCTCGCCCGGCCGCTGGGTGACGAATGTCTTCAACTTCCCCGATGCCTCAAGGATCCTTTGGCCGGTGAGGTATTGGATTTGGTCGATGGCGTGGGAGGCGATGTCGCCCAGGGCACCCGAGCCTGCGGTTTCCTTGCGCAGGCGCCAGGTCATTGGGGATTCGCCGTCGGACAGCCAGTCCTGCAGGTACGCGGCGCGGATGTGCCGGACGGTGCCGAGCCGGCCTTCGGCGATCAGTTCCCGGGCGAGGGCCAGGGCGGGGACGCGGCGGTAGTTGAAGCCGATCATCGACTGCACGCCGTTGGCGCGGGCCTTGGCTGCCGCGGCGGTCATGAGTTCGGCTTCGGCGAGGGTGTTCGCGAGCGGTTTCTCGACCAGGACGTGCTTGCCGGCGGCCAGAGCGGCGATCGCGATTTCGGCGTGCATCCAGCCCGGGGCGCAGATGTCGATGATGTCGATATCCTCCCGGTCAATGACCGAACGCCAGTCGGTGGCTGATTCGGCCCAGCCGTATTTGGCGGCGGCCTCGGCAACCTGAGTGGCGTCCCGGCCTACGAGTACTTTCTGCTCGAAGGCCGGGACGTCGAAGAAGCTGGCCACATTCCGCCACGCATTCGAGTGCGCCTTCCCCATGAAGGCGTAACCGATGGCGGCCACACCCAGGGGGCGTTGCCGCGAACCGGGGCTCTGGTCAATGTTGGCGGGGGTGGTCATGTTTCGATTCCTCAGGATTCTTAAAGGGTTGCGGTTTCGGGCGCCCAGTCCTCGGGGACGGCGGCCGAAACGGGGGCGTTGCTGGTGACGTCCACGAACGATCCCGACTCCACGGACTCGGAGATCGAGACCATCGTGTCCAAGACGTGGTAGGCAAGGTCGCCGGTGGCCCGGTGCGGGACGCCTGCCCGGATGGCGCGGGCCATGTCCAGTACGCCCAGGCCGCGGCCGTTGGCCGGTCCGGTGGCGGGGATGATTTCCGGTTCTTCCGCGCCGGGGCGCCAGAGCTTGAGGTCGCCCTCGAAGTAGTTCGGGTCCGGCAGGGACAGGGTGGCCTCGGACCCGGTGATCTCCACGAAGCCCATGCGCAGCCGCGGGGACTCGAAGGAGAAGACGCTGTGAGAGGACTGCCCGCCCTCGAACTGTGCCATCGCCGAGACGTGCGTGGGGACCTCGACGGCGAATTCCTCCCCGGCCTTGGGACCGGAACCGATGACGCGGGTCGCCTTCGCGGCGGAGCCCACGGCGGCCACCTTGCGGACCGAACCGAAGGTCTGGACCAGGGCGGTGAGGTAGTACGGGCCCATGTCGAACAGCGGTCCTGCGCCGTGCTGGAATAGGAAAGCCGGGTTCGGGTGCCAGGACTCCGGGCCGGGGGTCTGGAACGTGGTCATGCCGGTCAACGGGGTGCCGATATCGCCACGTTCGATGATGCGGCGCGCCGTCTGCAGGCCAGCGCCAAGGAACGTGTCCGGTGCCGTGCCGAGCCGGATGCCTGCGGTGTCGGCGGCCTTGAGCAGGCCAAGCCCGGATTCACGGTCCAGGGAGAACGGCTTCTCCGTCCACACGTGCTTGCCCGCGTTGACCGCGGCCGTGGCGACCTCGACGTGCGCGGCCGGGATGGTCAGGTTCACGATGAGCTCGACGTCGGGATGGTTCAGCGCCAGCTCCGGCGTCCCCCATTCGGGAATCCCGTACTCCTTGGCCCGCGCCTCGGCGGCCTCGACGAACAAGTCCGCGATCACGTGGACCTTGAGGTCCGGGAAGGTGGTGAGGTTGTCCAGGTACTGCTTGCTGATGTTGCCGGCACCGATGACTGCGACGCCGACCGGGCCGTGATTCACTTCGCGGAGTCCTCCACCGCCGATGAAACGGCAGACGAGCTGCCTTCAAGGTAGCGCAGTGACGATGCGACGCCTTCGAAAATGTCACCGGAATAGTCATCGAATTCAACGACTCCGACCTCGAGATTCTTAGCCGCAGCGATCACTCCCAGGATGTCGACGTCGCCTTGGCCAGCGGGGAGCTGGGTCTTAACGATGGCGCCGAATTCCTCTCGATCGAAGCGGCTCCCAATCACGGTGACGGGGCCGTTCTTGAGGTGGAGCGCAACGACTCGGTCGCCGAGCCGCTCGACCAGAGCGGCGGGATCTTTTCCACCCGCGGCGACCCAGTACACGTCGACCTCGAGGACAACCTCAGGGTCGAGAAGGGATGCGAAGAACTCAAGGGCCGTGGTTCCCTTGATCGTCGAACCGAGCTCCCAGCTGTGATTGTGGTAGCCGACACGGATGCCGTACTCAGCGCCCTTCTTCGCTGCCGCATTCAATTGCGCTGCGGTCGAGCGGATCGCTCCTTCGTCGAGCCAATGCTCAGGGGCAACAAATGGGTCGATCACGGTACGAATGCCCAGTCGTTTCGCAGCTGCGAAGATTTCGTTCTGGTCCCCTGAAAGGAGCGGAGCATGGCCGGTCGGAGCAGCGATGCCGTTCTCGGCAAATGCGGCCGCGAACGCAGCCGCGTTTTCTACGAACTTGTAAGGCTCGACCTGCGTGTAGCCGATCTCGGCCAGTCTACGGATCGTGCCCGGCAGGTCCGCGTCAAGCGGGTCGCGGAGGGTGTAAAGCTGGACTGAATAATCCATGGAGAAAAAGTTTCCTCTCAAGAGTCGATTAGGCCGGGGATTGCCCCGCGGGTAGAAGGTTCAGCGGCCCGCGAGGGATCCACCGATGCCACCTACGCTGAAGTATTTGTTGAGCCCGGCGAAGACGATGATCGGCGGGAGCATCATGACCACGGCGAGTGCCATGACGGACCCCCAGTCCGTCTGGTTCTGTTGGAAGAAGGACTGCACGCCTACGGGAAGAGTGAAGTTCACGTCAGTGCGCAGGAACACGATCGCCACGAGATAGTCGTTCCACGCGAGGAGAAACGCGAAGATCGCGGTCGAGAGCACACCGGGAAGGCTGTTGCGCAGGACGACTTTCGAAAATGACCCGAACACGGAGCAGCCATCGATCCAGGAAGCCTCCTCGAGGCTAACCGGGATGGAATCGAAGTAGGCGGCCATCATCCAGGTCGCGACGGCCATCGTTGAGGCGACATAAACGATGGTGATTCCCACGAGGTTGTCCGTAATGCCGAGGTTTGCGAACAGGATGAACAGGGGTACCACGGAGGTGATAATTGGCAAGGACTGCATGACAAACAGAAGCAGAGAGTATCCCGAGACCGCCTTACTGCGTCCGCGGGAGAGCACGTAGCCAGCTGGGGCCGCTACGGCCACGGACACAACGACCGTAGCCAGAGTGACGACGAGGCTGTTACTGAGCCAGGTCGATGCCAGGGTTTCAGCGAAGACATTGATGAAATTTTCGACTGTGAACCCGGAGGTCGTACTCGAAGTTCCGGGGGTAAAGGCGAGGACCGCAACCACACCGATCGGGACCAGGACGAAGGCTGTCAGCACCAGAATGAGCGCGAAGCGCCACCAGCGCCCGCGCAAGTCTGCCTCTGAGACCATTCGGCGCTTCTTGCCTGCAGAGGCAGTGGATCCTCCCTTGCCGGAGGCTGCATGGGTGTGCACGACGGTGCTCATTATTCGACGCTCGACTTTCGGATTTGACGGTAGAGGATGACCGACACGACCACCAGCGTGAGGGTCATGAGGAATGCGACTGCCACGCCCTGGCCCGTCTGGAAATTCTGGAATACGGTGCGGTATGCGAAAACGACAAGGGAAGTTGTCGCATCCACGGGTCCGCCGCCGGTGAGGAGATAGATGGTCGGGAAGTCGTTGACGCAGAAGATCGTCATGAGGATCCACGAGATGTAGGTCGAGCGGGCACTAAGCGGCAGCGTGATCTGCGTGAACTGCTGCCATTTGGTGGCGCCGTCCATGCTGGCGGCTTCATAGACGGTGCTGTCCACGGAGGCCAGCGCGGAAGCCGACATCATCATCATGAATGGGAAACTCACCCACACCTTGAAAACGCATACAGTGACGGCGGCAAGCGTCGGGTTCGCTAGGAATAGTGGGGAGCCCAGGCCTACGGCGTTGAACAGTGCAGGGATCGGGCTCTGCGGCGTTCCGAGAAGCCAATTCCACGCCGTCGACGAAACCACGATCGGTACGACCCATGGCAGGAGCAGAAGTATCTTGAAGAGGCCGCGGACCGGGATCCGCGTCTTCAGCAGCAGCGCAAGCCCAAGGCCCACGATCCAGGATCCGAACACCCCCACGATGGTGAATACCAGCGTGAACCCTGCAGCCTTCCACAGGGCGGGGGAAGTGAGCACCGAAGTGAAGTTATCGAGGCCGACAAACTCCCCCGTGTCGATGAGCGAGCCGTTGTGGGTGGCCTGGATCGCGGCGTACACGAGCGGGTAGCCGTTGATGAGGAGAAGAAGCAGCACCGAGGGCAGCAGTAACCAGAGAAAAGTCCTGGTTCTCTGCGCCTTGAGCGGGCTTGTTGAATTTCGTTTCAGGGGCTGGCCGGACCCGCCGGGGGCAACGCCCCGGCGGGCCTTCGCCAGCCCGTTGGTCGTGACTGTCACGGGATGCCTCCGACTCAGGATTTGACCACGGCTTTGAGACCGGTTTCAAATGCTTTGAGAGCGGTCTTCGCGTCGCCCGTCCCGGTGATCACCGACTGGGCGAACTGGCTGATTGCCTGGCCGCCGTCCAGCACCGCATGGTTCGCATTGAGGGCCGCGCCGCGTGCCGCGAAGGTCTTCGCGATCGGCTGCCATTCCTTGATGACCTTGACGTTGTTCGGATTGCCCGCGAACTCAGGCAGCTCGGTGATCGACTTGAACACCGGCAGGGAACCCAGGAGGTTCTGCTGCCAGAACTGCTTGATCTGGCCCAGGTAGTACACGAGGAATGCATCCGACGACTCCTGGGACGGTGTGTTCTTGTACATCATGATGTTGTTCGGGAACACCAGCGTCGCCTTGTCCCCGTGCGGGCCAGCCACTACGGGCGCGACGACGAGGTCGCCGGAAGTGTCCCCGATGCTGTTGTCCAGGCCGGCCGCGTAGGAGCCGTACCCGGCCTTCTTGTCCTTCCATTGGGCCTGGAGGTTGTCGTTCGTGTAGCTCACGGCCCCCGGGTCGATGATGCCGTTCGAGACCAGCTCGTACAGGAACTCGGTTGCCTCCAGGTTCCGGTCATTCATGACATCGATCTGTCCGTCGGGGCTCCACACGCCGCCGCCGTTATTGAGCATCATCTGGATGGCCACGTGGTTGGCGAAGAAGTTGCCAGACCCCGCGCCGGTGGCGAAGCCCACGGCACCGATCTTCTTGAGGGCCTTGCCAGCCTCGAGGATGCCGTTCCAGTCCGTCGGAGGCGCTACCCCGGCCTTTTCGAAGAGCGACTTGCGGTACCAGAAGACGCGCATGTCCAGCTGCCACGGGACGGCGATGTAGCCCTTGTCCGACTTGAACGGGTCGAGGACGCCCGGGAGGAAGTCATCGTACATACCATTCTTCTTCAGCGCATCAATAACGCCGTCGGCGTATGCGATCGCGCCCTGCTGCTCAAACTGGAACGCCTGGAAGCCGCCGCCCGTGGAGACCGCGGGACCCGTCTTCGATGCGATCGCCGAGGAGTACGTCTGGTAGAAGTTGTTCCACTGGATTATCTGGTAGCTCGCCTTCAAGTTGCTGCTCGATGGCGCGTAGGCTTCGGTGACCTTCTTTGCAGCCTCGTTGTAGGCGGGGGTGCCCCACGGCATGTCCCAGAACTTCACCGCGCCCCCACCTCCACCGCCGCTAGGCGAGCCGCCAGTGCAAGCGGCGAGGGCGGGAATCGCTGCAACAGCGGCGGCGAGGCCGAGGAAACCTCGGCGAGAAAACGAGGTGGAGGTGGGGTTCATAGCGTGTCCTTCATCGTTGAGAGGTGGTGGTGTGAGAATCCTGGACGATCCGGCTTCAGCCCATGCCCTTAGGGGCCAGCGAGATTGCGCCGTCCAGCTCCGAGAGGTCATCTGAGACGGCCTCTCCGGCGGCTACCGCGACGGCCCGCCGCCAACTGACGCGACGGGACGTTTCCCAGAGGGTGGGCAGAAGTCGTTCGCCGTCCGGCCCGGTAATCCTGACTTCGGCTGGTTCCGCCGTGGCCGGGGAAGGGACGGAGGCGGATAAGCCGCCGTCCTGTGTCAACAGCCGCAGCCGCAGGGTCGCAGGGGCGGCATCAGTGGCGATAATCGAGAACGAGACGGGCACGTCCGAAGCCTGACCCCTGAGCCAACTGGCCAGGTGCCAGCCCGCCTTGTCGCGGTGCAGCGAGCGGACGGGAGACATCGAACCAAAGACTCGGCCCGCAGCGATAAGTACGTCGAGCAGCACGTCATCGAAGTTCGTTTCGGTCGGCACTCGCAACTCGATGTCGGCGAAGACTGCAGTTTCCCGCAGACTCGAAGTGGCCTCGGCTGCCGTCTGCAACCCTGGGTTGGAGGCAAAGGACCATTCGACTATGGCACGCTGCGCAAAATCAGTCGGCAGGCTGAGGATGCCATCTGCAGCTGAGGGCGAGCTGACGACGGCAGCCAAAGCGCCGCCGTCGAGCGCCTCCCGCGTGCGCTCCAGCCACCCGGGTGTCCCCGCAATGGCGGCAAGTTGCGCGGGCTCCTGGCCTGCCGGGGCCAGCGAGAGTGGCAGTGACGCGACAGTCTCAGAGAGACCGGGCACGCTATGGGTGTCGACCGTGTAGTGCTTGGTCAAGGTGCTCATACTGCTGCCTCCAAGACATGGGCGCGGGCGCCGTCGACAGTTACAAGGGCGAATCGGAGGTCCTCGATCAACGCGCCAGCTTCCGGTGCTTCCTCTGTCCCGTGGACGATTCCTGCGATCCGGCGCCACTCGCCTTCGTAGCCGTTATGGTCGAATGGTCCGGCCACCTTTGTTAGGCCGCCGGCTGTAAATTCGGCAACCGCCGACCCTGCCTGAACGTAGGACGGGGTGAAAGTCACTCTCAAAGTGGAGTCCGGGCCGGTCGCTTCGAGTGTCCAGTCAGGCTTCCACGTTGCATTCACTGACGCGGAGAGCTCAATGGTGCGCCCCCCGGCGCGAAGCAAGAACACGTAGCCCCACGGCCGCACGACTTCTGCGCGCAGGACCTGAAGGTCGTCAAAGGTCGGGACAAAGCGCCGCACGAGCGGAAGGTCGTGAATGGCGAGCCCGAGGACACCGCCTTCAAGCGTCGCCGCAATGACCTCCGGGTCGGAGTAGTCAGGCCACCCCCCGGCCGGCCGGGCAATAACCTCTGTCGCGAAGTCCTCAAATCGCGCATTGGGTGGCAGGACAACAGACACCCGGATGGTGTGGGCAGTCTCAGGCAGGGTCTCCCAGAGCTTCTCTGCGGCGAGCCAGCCCGGATCAAAGGCGTGCATGGCGCCCACAACTATGGGCACACCAGTCTCGGCGGATACGGACGCGATCTCCGCTGCCTCCTCCGCCGACACAGCGAAGGGCTTTTCGCACAACACCGCCTTCTTGCCCGCACGGCACGCGGCGATGACTTGGGCAGCGTGAAACTTGTGAGGACTGCAAATCGCGACGACCTCAACCCGAGGATCCCCGAGGAGTTGGTCCATGGAAGTTGAGGACGCAGCATCGACGCGCGAAGCGACAGCTGCGGCCACGTCGGCGTCGACGTCCATTACGTGGGTGACCTCGAAGAGGTCCGTGAGGCGAGAAAGGCTGGGCAGGTGAATTGCCTGCGTCACTGGCCCAGCGCCGAGGAAGCCGACACCGATGCGGGAACTGATTTCATCGGATCGTTTTGTGGGGGGCATCGCAGCTCGCTCCAGTCTGTTGGTGAATTGCATCACTCTTAGCTCACCAGACTGGGCCTGTGTGAGGGAGATCCGCTTGAGGGTAGTACTAGCAGGGGTAGTTTCAGCGGTGACAGGGGTGGCCTAAGACCCCTGGTTGCTGGACTTCACGCGGGGCCATGGCTGTTCAGCTCCACTCGTACCCGTATGTCGCCGAGGCCGCGGGCGACCAAGAGTTCTCCTTCGTGAAGCGACTGCCAGGCGCTGGCAGCCTCGTCCCAGCGGCGGAAAAGGCGGTTGTCGCACATCACGCTAACGGTCGCTGTCTCCCCCGGGGCGACGTCAACGCCCGTGTAGCCAGCAAGGCGCACAGGCTGGTTGATATCGCGCGGTAAGAAATAAACCTGCACGGTCTCGCGCGAATGCCGACTAGAAGTGTTCGTCACTTCGACCTCAAGTGTCGCGGCGCCACCGTCGTCCGCAGTCGGCGCAAGTCGTGCTGGTCCGTACTCCCAGGCCCCGTAGCCGAGGCCGTGACCAAACCAAAACAGCGGGTCAGGGGCAAGCCCGCGATGGTGTCCGCGGTAGCCGACCGCAGTGCCTTCGCTGTACGTAACGGCGAGGTTGCTGTCGGGGGTGACATTCCATGCCGGGCTCGCGCCGTCAGCTTGGGGGTAGCTCGTCACAAGGCGTCCTGTCGGTTCACTCTCCCCCACGAGAACGGAGGCAACTGCCTGCCCTCCTTCTTGTCCGGGCAGTCCGGCGATAAGGACAGCATCTACGTCGGCGAGCCACGGCATGAGCACGGGGGTTGCCGCATTTACCACTACCACTGTGCGGGCTGCCACAGCGGCAACTCTGCGAATGAGTTCGTCCTGGCGACCCGGAAGCTTAAGTGTGGTCTTGTCCTTGGCTTCGGTCTCATCTTCCTCAGTAAGGCCAACGACGACGACTGCGGTTCCAGCCGCACGGGCTGCGTCTTCGGCTTTCGTTAGGGCGTGTTCGTCGTTCAGCGTGTCCTGTTCCGCCACAAGTGTGACGCTGCCGTACGAACCTGTGGCGAGTAGGTGGCTTTCCTCAGCGAGATTCAGCTCAGGGCGGCTCTGGAGGAGGGTTACCCAGTCGGTTGCCGCGAAGTCGAAACGTACCGTGACAAGGGCATCTGCGGGCAGGTCGAAGACCTCGGTATAGGAGGGCGGATGCAGCATTGCATCGGCTGGGTCGAAGCCGGCAGAGGTGACGTTGCCCTGTCCAAGGATGCCGGTGTAGGAAGAGGTCGTCCACGTTCCCGACCCGATACCGCCCAGCCGCACAGGACCGGCCCGGTTGCGGAGACGGGCAGCAATGATCACGCCTGTGGGTGTCTCGTCAAAGTCGTCATCCCAGCCAATGCTGATCGCAGTGCCGTTTTCGTGGCGATTGACGATTTCGGCACCTTCGGCGTTGAGATAGGTGACGTGCATGCCTGGTTCGCCGGTGATTGGGTCACTTACAAATGCGGGGTCCGCCGCTGCCGGGCGGTTGCGGACGTGCACTCCGTCTACCACAGTCGGCATTCCGCCATACCGCTCAGTCAGCGCACCCGCGATAGATGATATGTAGGGCGGGTTGACCTGTGCTGAGCCGCCGCCCATGCCCTGGGTCGAGATGGCGTGCCGACCGATGATCGCGATGGTGTCATCGTCCGCCAAGGGAAGGGCGTCGCCGTCGTTCTTAACCAGAACCATGCCGCGTGATGCGATGTGGCGCAGCTGGTCCCTGCGAATCCGGGAATCCGGCGCGGGCATCCCGGCATTGAACGGGCCTACCGCGTCGCCGTCATAAACTGGGCCATGGCGAAGCGCGCTTGTGCGTTCCGCGAGCAGCAGGAGCCTCGCGAGGTGCTCGTCGACAGTGGCCTCATCGACGTCGCCCCGTTGGACGGCGGCCACGAGCCGATCACCCCATGGCCCGTCTGGACCTGGCATAACGAGGTCGAGCCCGCCATTGGCGGATTCGACGGTGTGTTTGGTGGCGTACCAGTCGCTCATGATGAGCCCGTCCCAGCCCCACTCTCCTTTGAGGATCTGGTTTTGCACGTGATCCTGCTCGGTAGCTGTGACACCGTTAACGTCATTGTAGGCCGCCATGACCGACCAGGCGCCGGCGTCATCGACAGCCATTTCGAAGGGCAGAAGGTAAACCTCCCGCAAGGCACTCTCGGAGAGGCGGGAGTCCATGACCGTACGCAGGGACTCGGACTCGTTGGCCACAAGGTGCTTCAGGCACGCGGCTGTGCCGTTGCCTTGCATACCCCGCACATATGCCGAAGCAATTCGGCCAGTAAGGTAGGGGTCCTCCGAGTACGCTTCGAAGAGACGTCCACCCAAGGGGCTTCGGTGGAGGTTCACAGTTGGGCCGAGCACAACATGAATACCTTGGCGATGGGCCTCCTCGGAAAGCATGCGTCCAACCTCCTCCCCGATCGAGTCGTCCCATGAACCAGAGACCAGGGTGGCGTTAGGGAAGAGCGCAACTGCTTCGCCACCCATGAATTTGAGCCCACGTACACCTGATGGTCCGTCCGAGAATGCCAGGGGCGCCAACCCGATGCGATCTTCCCCGGGCAACGTGAACATCGTTTCGCCCGTGAGGAGGCGCACCTTCTCGCTAAGGGTCAGTCGCGCAACGAGCGGAAGCTGGCGCTTCAGATCCTCAGAAAAGTGGGCGGTGGCGAGTTCTTCGGTCATGGGCTCTCTCCCTTGGTGTGGATTGTGGCGTTCCTAATGGGCGCGCTTCTGCGCGGAGCCGGATCTCAGACTCCGCACAGATGGGATATCTGTTAACTCCTGCTGCGCCGCCGTCGGAGGAAGTAACCGTCAAGGCCAACGGCCAACACGAGGATGAGTCCCTTGGCGACGTTCTGCGCATAGGAGGAGACGCCGAGGAGGGCCATGCCATTGTCGATCGTCGACAGGAGGAAGGCGCCCATGACAGCTCCGACCACCGAGCCCACGCCGCCCCGTAGCGAGTTGCCGCCAACCACCGCGGCCGAGATGGCGACAAGTTCCAGGGTGGTACCGGCATCGGCGGTAGAGGTCCCCCCTCTGGCGGTGAGCATAACCCCGGCAATGCCGTAGATAACGCCCATGATGATGAAAGCGATGATCACTGTGCGCTTGGCATTGATACCCGCGTAAACCGCAGCTTCGCGGTTTGATCCCAGCAGGAATATCTGTCGTCCAAACTTTCCTTTGTTTAGGACAACGCCGAGCGCCAACGCGACGACGCCGATCCAGATCGTGGCGTACGGAGCACCGCTCCGACCCAGGCTGATCCAGATCAAAGCAGCTGCTGCCGCAAGCGGGACGACGACCTTCTGGAGGTAAATGCGGGCCGGAGTCGGAGTTATCGATGCTTTGGCGTCGCGGAAGGTCCGGTAGCTCTGCAGTACTGCGGTGAGCATCAGAAGCACCACGATCGCCACCACAATGACCGCCGGCATCCTGCCTTCAGTGAGGGCAATGAAGTCCGAACTTACAGGCCCTACAGCCCCGGCGTTGGTCCACAGTAGTCCGATGCCTCGAAAGACCAAGAAGCCGGCGAGCGTCACGATGAACGCGGGGATGGCAAAGGAAACAGTGGCGATAGCTTGGACGATGCCCATCAAGACCCCGGCACCTACAGCCGCCAAGATACTAGTCACCAAATCAAGCCCAGCGACCTGGCATTGTGCCGCTACCAGACCTGCCAGGAAGGCAGCGCTTCCCATCGACAGGTCAATTTCACCGACAATGATCAGGACAGCGACGCCGGCAGCAAGGACGGCCACGACGGCAGCCTGCCTCAGAAGCAAGGACGCGTTGGTCGGTGTCAGGAATACGCCGTCGGAAGCGAACTGGAAATACAGGATGAGGACCAACGTTGCGATGAGCAGTACCGCGAGGCGTGAGACCAACAGCCGTCGGAGGCCCGAACCTATACCGCCAGAAATGGATCGGCCAGGACCTGGCAGGGTTTCAGTGTTCTGTTTCAAAGTTGTCATTCTTAGCTCACTGCTCCAGTTGCTGCGGACAGTAAATCGTGGGAAGACGCTCCGCGCGGAAACTCCGCCCGTATCCTTCCCTTGTACATAACGAGGGTGCGGTCAGCTTGGGTCAGGACTTCATCGACATCACTGGAGATGAGTAGAATCCCGACCTTCAGCTCCCGCGCTATTGAGCGGATCATCAGATAGATTTCCTTTCGTGCACCGACGTCGACTCCAAGGGTCGGCTCATCCAGGACAAGAACCTTCAGCCCGTCAATAAGGCAGCGTCCCAGCAACACTTTTTGCTGATTTCCGCCACTAAGAGCATCTATTGGTAGATCGGGGCGGCTAGGCCGTACCCCCAACTTCTTCATGAGCTCCGCGACACGACTGCTCTCCTTCTGTTCATCCAGGAGGAGCCGCGACATCGACGTCGTTAGTTCGCCCAGCATGGAGGCCGTCAGGTTTCTTGCCACGGATTGACCGGAGAGAATACCTTGCGACTTACGGTCTTCGCTGAGGAGAACCAGACCGGACTTGACCGCGCGATGAGGTCGTTTGGGAAACCCGGAGGAGCCCCCGATGACGCATTCGCCAGTTATGGTTTCCGGCCACGCCCCATAGAGAGCACGGGCCAATTCGGAGCGTCCCGCACCAACTAATCCGTACAGACCGACTATCTCGCCCTCGAACACGTCGAGGTTGGCGTTATGAACCCTGGCTCGTCCAGTGATACCGCCGGAATAGACGCAGAGATCACGAACCTTGAGAACCCGTCCCCCAGTCTCCTCGATTGTCGCTTCGCCCCTAATGGCTTGAATTGATTCCAAGGTCTTCCCGAGCATCGCACTCACGAGGTCCCGACGGGGCGGAACCGTATCAAACTCTGAAACCATGGCTCCGTTCCGTAGAACAAGTACACGATCAGCGATTTGATCAAGCTCATCCAGTCGGTGGGTGACGTAAATGATGCCAACGCCGGACGAGCGCAGACTCTGAATGTGCTCCAGCAGTACCGACGCCTCAGAATCAGTGAGCGCAGCTGTGGGCTCGTCAAGGATGAGAACCCGCGCTGAGCGGTGCAGTGCGGCCGCCAGGACGATCAGCCGACGCTGAGGAGGTGAGAGCGTGCTTGCAGGGGCAGAGGGATCGAGGTGCAGGTCGAAGATTGCGAGAGCCTGCTTAGCCTCCTTGATGGACAGCCGCTCATCATAGATACCGAAACGGCCTGGCAGGTTTCCCTGGTGCATATTCTCGGCGATGCTCAAGTGGGGAACAACATGAAGTTCTTGAGGCACCAGGACTACACCGGCTTCGGTACCAGCCTTGGCGGAAGCGAACATCACCTCGTCCCCATCAAGCTGTACCGACCCCTCGTAGTCTCCGGCTGAAATAATTCCAGCGATGATCTTCATGAGGGTCGACTTACCCGCTCCGTTCTCCCCGGCAATCGCCAGGACCTCACCTTCCCGGAGCGTGAAGTTGACGCCGTTGAGCACTTTAGTGCTCCCATAGGTCTTGCCGAGATCGTGGCCTGAGAGCACGACCGCCGGTCCGGTCCCTTCATGCGGGACCAGACCGGTAGTCGTTGCAACCTCAGCCACAGGAATCCTTGCCGTAAACCTCATTCACAGTGACCCACCCCTTCGGGGCGATCTTTGTGACGAACTCGCACAGATTGCTCTTGGTGACACTTGTGATGTTCACATAGGCCTGCGGCACGCCATCCACGGTTGCGTCCGGAGCCGGCGGAGTGGCTTCGGTTCCAAACGCGTGGGCGATGTCAGTAGCCCTCCTGGCCATCTCGTCGATCGGTGTCCAGACGGTCTGGCCCTGCCACCCTTGGGCGATGTAGGCGAGACTCGGGGTGGAAGCATCCGTTCCGGTTATGAACACGTCGCCCGGTTGCTTTCCCGCGGCTTTTGCGGCACTGACTGCGGCCTGCGCTCCTTCATCCCACATAACAACCAGCGCCTTGGTGTCGGGGTTCTTCTGAAGCGCAGCTTCAGCCTCCGTCTGGGCATTCGCGGCGGACCACCCAGGCGTGTACTTGTCGTAGGCCACCTTGACGTTCGAGTCGGTGAGAATCTTATCGTCGTACGGTTTTCCGATGACGTGGGCAGCCGCTGCTGCTTCATCACCGCGAATAATTCCGTACGTGCCGGTCGGAACTGCCTTCAAGGCAGCTTCGGCGTGCGCTTCCCCGAGCTTTGCGTTGTCGCGCCCAACCATATAGTCGGGCTTTGCTCCCGTAACAGGCGCATCATAGACGATGACCTTCACACCCTCGCCCTGTGCCTTGGTAACGATGGCAGCTGACGCTTTCGGGTCGAGAGGGACCAGGACGAGCACCTTGATGCCGCGCTGGATCATGCTGTCCACCTGCGCGGCCTGTGTCGCCGCATTGTTGTCGGCGTAGTTGACGATGATCTCGTCGCCGTTTTTCTTCGCCTGTTCAGCCATTACTCCGGCCTCAAACGGGTAGCGCTTCTGATCCTGGGACCAGAAGCTGACCCCGATGAGAACGCCTTTATCAGCGTCGGCGCTCGCTGCGCCGCCGCCCGATGCGCAAGCACTCAGCATCACGAGAGACACCAAAGCACTTGCGGCCGTTACGACTCGTGCGCTCCGCGCACGCTTCCGATTTTCGAGCATCGACATCCTTGTCTTTCTCTATCGATTGAGTTGAATTGGGGGGCGAGACCGACCCTGATCCGCCTTTATCATGAGTACCGGTCTTCGCCATTATGAATGGTCATACGATATTTCGAAAGCATCAGTGCGTCAAGTGTCTGCTCAAATACCTGAAATTGGGTGGATGCTGTGATCAGAGAGCATCCGGCAGCCGCTCGAAATAGGGCAGGCAAAGACCCGTGGCGATCGCCCTCATGGTCACCTGAACTCGGTCTCCGATTTCTACGGAGGTGTCGTCCAGCCGCGAGGTGATCCTCAGTCCCTCTTCCAGTTCCACGTCGACAAGGGCGAACGGAACCTCGCCCGCAAACGCCGGATCCGCGACCTGGCGAACAATCGAAAAGCTCCATACCGTGCCGCGGCCGCTGAGTCTGATCCAATCGCGGGATTGGCTGAGGCAATCAATGCATGCCGGGCGTGGGTAATGCTGAAGGCGCCCACAGTCGCGGCACTGCTGGGCGACGAGCCGGCCTTGGGCGGCTGACTCCCAGAAAGGTTTGTCCCATGAGACCGCTACGGGGTGGCTCATGCGGCCTCCGTTCCCAGGACTGCCCCGCAGACCATCCCGAGATTTCCCGCGTAGGACAGCATGCCAATACCAGTCACTAGTCCACGGGACGCACCGTTCACCTGTCGCTCGCCTGCTTCTCCCCGGAGTTGGTGCACGGCTTCGACCACGTGAATTGCACCGCCAGCCAGGCTGGGCTGGCCGATCGAGAGCTGACCTCCACCGGTGTTCAACGGAAGACCACCTCCGATCGAGATGTCGGTCTGGTCGATGAATGTTCCGCCTTTGCCCTTTTCGGCGAAGCCCAGATCCTCCAGCATCAGGAGCACGGCGATGGGATAGTCGTCGTACAACTGGGCAAAGTCCATGTCGGACCGGGAATCGTTGCAGAAGATCTGTTCGGCTAGTGCTACGAAGCCGGTCTCCGTGCGCTGATGATCGGGTCCCCTCGTCTGATGATTGACCCTTTCGCCATAGCTGCGCATGTAAATCGGAGGCTTCATCAGCCCTTGGGCAACCCAGTCCGCACAGATGACGATTGCCGCGCCCCCTGCGCAGCGCATAACGCAGTCTGCTCTACGGATCGGGTCTGCAATCAACCGGGAACTGATGTAATCGTCGATCGTCATCGGTTCCCTCAGCAGGGCTCGCTCATTTAGTTGCGCGTGCGCGCGTAAGGTCACTGCGATCTTGCCAAGCTGCTCCAGGGTAGTGCCGTAATCATGCATATGACGACGCTGGATAATTCCGAACAGGCCATTGGGCTCGGCGTATCCGAATGGTGCGAGCCAGTTGCGCAAGCTGTAGTCCCAGGGCGGAGTGCGACGATCATGGCTGAGTGTCGGCAAATCAATTCGATTCCCACCGGCGGCCACAACCACCACATCCGCCAAGCCCGCCTCGATCGCGGCACGGGCACGGGCGATGCCAGCCAGAGTGCTGGCACCGCCATAATCTGCTTTCATGACGTAGCGCAACTCGAACCCTAGGTGTTCGGCAATATGCGGAGAATCATCAGGGACGGAGATTGTGGCGACCACGAGCCCGTCAACTTGGTTTCGCCTCAGGCCAGCATCCTGCAGGGCAAGGGCAATCGCCTCGGCGATCCACTCTTCGTCCGCCCTTTCTGAATGCCGCGCGAACGTCGTTTCGCCGACTCCGGCTATCACAGCTGTTGGCCTCGCTTCGGCCACGCTTATTCTCCCTTCAATGCCTGAATCAATTGATCTCGGAAGCCGTCCTTAGGCCCGTTCGAGTTCGGCCACCTGTTGCACTGTGATGTAGTCCGAGTCAAGGTTGGCCTCTCGGGTCAATGCCCAGAAGTCGGGTAGTTTCCATGGATTCTGGGTGATGATCCGGCCCCGCTCATTGCGGAAGTAGGTCGACATGCCTGGATGACTCCAGATCATGTTCTGGTGCATCGACTGGATGGTCTCGTTGTATTTGTCGTAGACGTCCTCGCGGCATTCGACCACGTCAACCGAAGTCTCCGACATTGCCCTCAGCACGCTCAGCACGTAGTCGATCTGGCACTCGACGATGTAAATGAAGCTGCCGCCGTGGCCAAGCTGGGTATTCGGTCCATAGAGCATGAAGAAGTTCGGGAATCCGGGAACAACAGTGCCCAGGTAGGCCCGTGAGTCAACGTCATCCCACGCTTCCCGAATGCTGACACCGCCGCGGCCGATGAGCTCAACCGGGGAAAGGTAACGCACCACGTCATAGCCGGTAGCCAGGATGAGGACATCAGCCTCTACCACCTGCCCGCCGACACCATGGATCCGGTTGCCGTCGATCCGCGCGACAGCCTCGTCGATCAGTGTGACATCGGGCCGCGCGACAGCTTTGTACCAACCGTTATCGAGTAGCATCCGCTTGCCAAAGGGCGGAAAATCGGGAGTTACCTTTTCGATCAGGTCCGGCCGGCCTTCCAGTTGTTCGTTGATGTAACGCGTAAAGAATCGCCGATGGCGGTCATTAATAGCGTTCATCGATCGCTCCGGATGCGGCCACTCCGGGTCCTTCTGCAGCGCATCGTAGACGGCACTGTCGAAGATCCAACTCAGGCGAAGGCGATAGAGCCACTCGTAATGCGGAACTTCACGCAAAAAGAATCGAAGCGGTTCCGGCACCTTCTTATGGAACTTGGAAAACGGGGCCGCCCACTGCTTGGAGCGCTGAAAGATGGACAGATGTTCAACGGTATCGGCGATTGCAGGAACCAGCTGCATGGCGCTGGCACCGTTGCCGATGACCGCAACACGCTTGCCCTCAAGTTCTACATCCGAGTCCCAGCGAGCTGTGTGCACGACCGGACCATCGAAGGTTTCCAGGCCAGGGATGGCCGGGAGTTTAGGTGTCGTAAAAGTGCCGACGCCAGTTATGACGACATTGCTGACCAGCGTTTCTTCTGTACCATCCGGGTTGCGGAGAAGGGAGTGCCATGTATGGCTTTCCTCGTCATACCTCGAAGTGAGGCATTCGGTGCCGAAACGGACCCTGTCTGCAACGCCGGATTCTTCGGCGACGCGATGGAAGTAACCCTGGATCTCCTCTTGAAGCGGGAAGTACGTCGCCCAGTTGCCAGGAGCGAATGTGTACGAGTACAAATGTCCTGGCGTGTCCACCCCACAACCCGGGTAGCGGTGTGACGACCAGACGCCACCTGCCCGATCCTGCTTCTCAATGATCGTGTGCGGGACACCAGCCTGAGCGAGCTTGATTGCCGCCGCAACACCGGACATCCCGGCTCCGACAATCAACACTCGGAAACCCTCCGGGACGCTAATGCGCTCGGGGGCATAGCCCGCATACCTCACAAGCTTGTCAGCCATCACCGATGCGTAGTCAGCCGGGATGGGCTCCGCTTCCGTGACCGTCATCATCTGGATCAGCTCATCGCCTGACAGGGACGGCTTCGCAACGGCACTTCCGCCCTTCCAGGCCAGAATGGCTTGAACAGCAGCCTCGCGGATCTGCGCTTGAATTTCAGGCGAGAGACCGCCCGAGTCATTGTCGTCGAGGCCGCGACTGCGCTCCGGCTGGAAGGGGTCTTTGAGCCAGCGGTCCTCACCCGTGAACTGATGAAGCAGCAGCAGCAGCGTAGGGATGTTGGTGTAGGGCATCGCCTCACGTATGTCGCGCTCGAACGCTTCCCGATTCGCCTCTTGTTCCACCCTTTATCAACCTTCCGTTTGTAATGCTGAATACCTGTACCATATCCTGAATGGAATTGAAGGTCAACGGACAGTTGTCACAGGGGCGCTTCAGTTGGCCCCGCCCGTTCCAAGAAAAATGTCCCCGGCAGGAGTGCCGGGGACATTTCATTGGCGCTGAATACTGAATTGCGGCGGGCAGTGAGACGTGGCGGATCACCACATCCGACGCGTCACCATGCGTCGTTCGCGATCGCCTCAAGGTCTTGGAGCGTAGCAAGGCGGGGCATCCGCGAGTTCATCGCCCAATCGTTGACTGCGTGCTCAATAGCCGCCTTCAAATCGTGTTCTCCAATGCCCGTGTCCCTCAAGGTTGTAGGCAACCCCAGGGTTCCCCCGAAGTCCCGAAGTGCAGCAGCTACGCCGTCGAGCGTATGATCTGTGGCCCCAAGCGCGGCCGCCACGATCGGAATTCGATGCGGAACCGCCCCAGCCGTAAAACGGACTGTGTGCGGCAGCAGCACTGACTCCACCACCCCGCCGGCCACCGCCGAGTGCGGGGCAATCTCATGGGAGAGCGCTAGCGCGAGCCCCGCTCCGGAGTAGTCGCTCCCCTGGCCTGTGAGGATGGACCCCATAGCGACTCTTGCCCTCGCCTGCCAACTCTCACTATCCACCGCCACTGCACGGAGATTGGTAACGATTTCGCGGACACCCTGGAAAAGGAGCGCTTCGGCGAACGGGTCGTCGGAGGTTGCGAGCAGGCCCTCGATGCCCATTGACAGCCCGTTCATGGCAGTCGCCACGAACAATGACGTCGGGGATGATGAGAGAGCGGCCGGATCAATCACAACACCTGCTGCGCGCGCCTTGGGATCAAAGATCGCGACCCGCTTACCGGTGCCCGACTGCCTGAGCGCGGAACCTGCCTTCGCCATGGCAGGCGTGGGCGTGCTGGGCACGATCCAGATGGGGACCTTAGGACGCGGCATCCGCGGATTGACCACTTTGCCGCTGTCGTCGCGGCGTGTCAGGAGCTCATCGATCGGCCGTCCCTCGCCTGCCAGAACAGCCGCCGAACGGGCTGTCACCATGGCCGACCCACCGCCCACGACAACCAAGGCGTCAGCCTCCACCGCGGTGATGATTTCCGCCAGTGCAACCACCACGTCGGTTGGGCTGAACTGCTTAACGCCGCCGAAAGAGTTGGCCAGCCGCTCCCCGACAGCTTCCAGGACCAGCTGATGGGGTCGCGTTCCCTCCAGCGACGGGCTGGTTACCACCACCACAGAGCGCGCGCCCGCACGCTCAAGCTCGCGGGATAGCGCCCTCAGCGCGCGGGCACCGGCATACACTGTCACCGCCGGCGTCGCGTGTCGCAGATCAATGGCGGCCGGAATGGCGGCCTCCTTGGGCAGGATCTCCTGACCGCTACTGCGCAACATAGCCACCGTCAACAGGCAACGCGACGCCCACCACGAAGCTCGCACCAGGGCTGCACAGCCACAGCACGGCGGATGCAATTTCCTCCGGGCTACCCAGGCGGCCGATTGGCGTCATCTCCTGTGCCCGCTCCCGGTCCAACTGACCGTTCTCAAACATCGAGGTGACCATCGGCGTGACAATGGTCCCGGGACAAACCGCATTAATGCGAACACCACGCGGTGCGTACTGCAAGGCAGTGGATTGCGTCAGTCCAATCACCCCGTATTTGGAGGAATGGTAGGAGGCCCGCCCTGCCGCCCCTACCAGACCCCCAAGGGACGAGCAGTTCACAATTGCTCCGCTTCCCTGGACGCGCATCTGCCGGAGTTCGTGCTTCATGCAGGCCCAGACCCCTTGAAGGTTGACGGCGTGCACCTTCTCGAAGTATTCGAATTCTTCGTCCGCTGCGTCGCTAACGGGAATCTGGATGCCCGCGTTGTTGAACGCCATGTCCAGGCGTCCGTACTGGCTAACGGCACGCTGCACCATTGCCGCAGTAGCGGCTTCGTCCGCGACATTACAGGCGACGGCGACGGTTTCGTGCCCGCTTGCATTCAGAGCTTCCGAGGCCTCCTTCACTGCGGCCTCGTTGAGGTCTGCGAGTACAACAGCGGCACCGGCTTCGGCGAACGCCCGTGCAGTCGCCAATCCCATTCCGGATGCCGCTCCAGTGACCAGTGCTACCTGTCCCTTGAAGTCATAATTCGGGTTCATGCGATGCTCCCCTCGTGTGCCGGTGACTCTTCCCGGTCCTTTCCATGGGCGAAGACTGCAGCGGGGACATCCACCCGAGCGACTTGGATCTGCCCGGCCGGCTCGCTCCGACGTAGCGCTGGGTCTGTATCTGCTGCCGTCGTCGCAAGGAAGAGAGTCCTGCCATCCGCGCCGCCTAGCGTGGCGTCGTAGGAGTTCAGGCCACCACTGGTTTTGACTTCATCCACAATCCCCACTCCGGGCAGCACCCGGACTGCGCGAGGACGAAGATAGTCCGCAACCCACACGGCGCCTTCGGCGTCGGGTCCGGAGATCCCGTCGCAGGCCACCACGAGCTGGTCGAAGACCTTCGTTTGATCGCTCATGTCCGGGATATCGCCTAACGTTGCCCAGTCCCGGCGGGTCGAGAGCGAGCCGCCGGCATCGACGTCGAACGCCGACAGGCGATTTCCCCACGACTCGGCAACCACCAACGTCCTCCCGTCAATAAGTGCCATTCCGTTGGGGAAGTACAGGGGCTCGCTGACGACCGAGACGGAGCCGTCCGCCGTCACGCGCAGTACTGGCCCGGGATTGAACGGTTCACCCGCTCGAGGATTAAACCCGATCATTCCGACGTAGGCCGAGCCATCCTCGGCCACAAACATATCGTTTGGACCATCCCCTGGAGACACGAGGTGCGGCCGGAAGTCCGCGTGGACTACCAGCGAGCCGTCGTGGTCGCGACGGAGTAGTTGCCGGTCGTCGATTGCCAGGATCAGGAGGCGTCCGTCAGGCAGCCATCCGAGTCCGACCGGCGTGCCTGCCACGGATGCCTCGACCTGCACATCCGAACCATCTTCCTCACACGAATACACCGCTTCGGTGTACAGATCCGAGAACCAGAATCGGCCTCCGTGCCACCGGCCACCTTCTGGAAATGTTATGTGCCCGTTCGGGCCGCGATCAACGAGAGTTTTGGCCTCGTACATGCTTGCACCTTTCTGCCAATGTCTATAGCGACGCCGCCAGTGCTTCTTTGGAAACTGGCGAGCGATCTTTTTGATGTCTTGAGTCCGCCGTAGGTCCCGCACAGGGCCACGGACGCTGGAATCCCGGTGCCCATCGCCGAGCCACGGGAGCTAGAGCCGGTCGGCCAGTTCGCCCGGAATACCGATCGCCTTGAGCTCAACGAACGGGTCGATGCCCTCGGGACCGAACTCGCGCCCTACGCCGCTGGACTTGACGCCACCCATGGGCGCGAGGAACCCCGACGGATTGCCGTTGAGCTCCACAGTGCCCGTATGAATACGGCGGGCTATTTGAACCCCGCGTTCGACGTCGGTCGTAAACACCGCTCCATTCAGGCCGTAGTCAGAATAGTTGGCAATCGCTATTGCCTCCTCTTCATCCCGGTAAGGGATCACTGCCACAACGGGGCCGAAGATCTCCTCCTGCGCAATAGTTGCGCCCGGGTCGACGTCGGCGAATACCGTCGGCTCGACGAACCATCCCCGGTCCAAGCCTGCTGGCCGGCCACCGCCGCGAACCAGTCGAGCGCCTTCCTGGGAGCCCTTGAGGATGTACTCCTCAACACGGGCGCGCTGGCGCGCGTTCACGAGCGGACCAATCTGAGTCAGATCGTCATGCGGATCTCCAACGGGCATGGTCTCGATCATGGCGTCAAGGCGTCCAAGGAACTCGGCTTGCATCGAGGCCGGCACTACAAGTCTCGTCTTGAGGCTACATATCTGGCCGTTGTTGCGGAAAGAACCCAGCCGGAGGGATGACATCACGACATCCAGGTCTGCATCCTCCAGCACCACTGCGGCAGATTTGCCGCCGAGTTCGAGGGTGAACCTGCGGAAGTCATGTCCGCAAATCTCAGCTATTCGCCTTCCGGCCGCGCTCGATCCGGTGAAGGTCACTTTGGCCACGCCAGGGTGGGATACCAGATATTCGCTGACCTCCCGGTCCGCGACCACGAGGTTTATCACGCCAGGCGGCAACCCGGCCTCTTGAAGTAGCCGGACGAGAAGGTACGCATCGAGCGGAGACTCAGGCGCGGGCTTGAGGACGACTGTGCAGCCGGCCAGCAGCGCAGGCACAACCTTTTGTGCAAGGAGCGATGCGGGCATATTCCACGGGACGACGGCGGCGACCACACCAACGGGCTCGCGCATCACGAGCGCCTGGCCGTTCGTTGATCGGCGCACCGAGCGGAAGGGATATTCCCGTGCGATCGCCACATAGGCGTCGATGATGTTGACCGGATTGGCCACCTGAATCTCGCGCGACTGGGTAATTGGAGCGCCCATTTCGTCGGTGATGAGTTGCGCCAACTCCTCCTTGTGCTCCAAGATCAGCTCACGCCACCGTTGGAGGATAGCGATCCGCTCCTCAAGGGCCATGTCAGGCCAAGGGCCAGCATGGAGCGCCCGCGTTGCTGCTGTGACCGCCCGGTCGATGTCCTCACGCGAACCGGAGGGCACAGCAGCGATCGGCTGTTCGGTGAGTGGTGAGATCACGTCTATGCGATCGCCGCTCGCGGGGCCTACCCACTCCCCACCGATAAATACCGTGTCGTGATTGGATGCGAGAGCTGAGCTCATCTCTGTCTCTCCTTACGTTGGAGACTTTGATTGCGAAGGTCGATGTTACCGGTCGCAAGTTGGTGATTTTCAGAATACCGAATATCTGTACGGAATGCAGTATGAACTGAGGATGCGTCTGGTCGAACTCGCATAGCCGGACAACTATCTGCGACAGACAGCCCGCAAGCCGGCCCTAGTGCACCCTGCCGAGAGAGCGGAGTACAGAGGAAACGTTGGGCAGCTCGTCGAGTCGCATGATCGCGTCGGCAACCTCGTTGGCCACACGGTCGCCAAGGGAGTCCGCGGTGTTCACGAGAAACTTGGACAGGAGTTCGTCGTCTGTCATGGATAGGTCATGCGAAGACCCCGGAGTCCCTCGCGGATACCGCAACTCAGATACGAAAACCTCGCCGCGGGCTTCGACTTCGAGCCTGGAAGGACGTGCCGACGGATCGGTAGCGATCGCACTGGCCCATTCCGGGTGGGTTTCGTATGTCACAAGCTTCATCAGGCGCAGCACTTCCGGATTGGAAATTGTCGACGCATCCTGCCATGCTCTGCTTGGGGCGAGACGCTGAGCCCCGACCGCGAGGCCATGAGCGATGCTGAGCTGGCCTTCTACCGGGTCCCCAACCTCAGTGGCCAACCACACGGGCCTATCTGTGTGGCCCTCACCCCATGCCCGGATAGCCGTGATCTCCTCCGATGCAATGCTGTTCTCCTCAAGGGAGTCCGTGAGGAGGTCGAGAAGTCCATGGAGGGCACGGCAGTGTGGGTAGTGCTTGAAGGCATTCGCCCGCTGAAAGTGCCATTTGTCGCCAAGACCGTCTACGAGCGCCTCCGGCTCCCACCGTTTCGTCCCGATGAAACGCGGGTAGCCAAACTCAGGGTCATCCAGTACTCCGGGATCCCCGTTGTGGCCGAGCGCCGCCATTGCCGAGGCGTTGAGGGCCGTATGAACAATTGACCCTGCCATCGTGTACTTGATCGTAGACGCCGGGGTGTGCTCCACCCAAGAGCGAAGAGAATTTACCGGGGTGGTGCTCGCAGCGATGGTCAACGCGTGGCACATCACATCACTGCCTGCGCCCCTCAGGCGACTGACCGCTGCTGTCGCCCCAAAAACCGTGCTTGTGTATCCCAAAACCGGCGCCCAGGACACGACCCCCGCCTTGGTGTCCCTGATGTAGTCCATTGCCTTACCAAACCGGAATGACATTTCGTGGGCTACAGCGATCGCGGAAATGAGATCCTGACCGCTCGCCCCGTCGATCTCGGCGACAGCGAGAGCACCTGGCAACACGTACGGCGAGACGTGGCCGGGCGGCAGGACGGCGTCGTAGTCGAGTGCGTTGATGAGCTCACCATTGGCAAACGCCGCACCGTAAAGTGACGATCGCTGGGTTGCACCAAAAATCGTTGCGGAGCCGTCGCTGCCACCGAAACCCTCTCCAAACTCGACGGCGGCCCTCGCCTTCGTGTTCGACGTCGAAGCTGCCGCGGCCACCGCGCACCCTACGGCGTCCAAGAGGATGCGCTTTGATTCAAGCACCACGTCCCTGGGCAGGTCCAGGAACGAGGTCCCAGCGGCAAAGGATGACAGTTCCCGTGCTACAGAAGGCGACGAAGCGCCATCGTTGCCGGGCGTGATGCCGTGGGACTTAGGGGAAGTCATGAAATTCTCTCCTGCTTCGCATGTAGGGGCGGGGGCACGGCCGGCAGACCAGCGAGGTCGCGATAGGCGTTAACTGTCGCGTGGATGCCTTGTTCCATGGAGAATCGCGGGTGGAAGCCTAGAATCTCAGCGAGTCGAGTGCCATCGTATCGCCGGGCCCAGTTTGTCTCTGCTCCCGCTTTCAATCCGGCCGCCTCTCCTCCATTCTCCAAGGTCATCTGCGCTTCCGGAAGGATGCTACGTACGTACTCGAAGGCCTCGCGAACCGGACGGTAATCTCCTCCGGTCAGGAAGCTTTGGCCTGCGCCAAGCGTCGAGCCCAGGGCTGCCACTACGGCAGATGCGATGTCCTCGATGTACTGGAAGCCGAGGCTGGCCTCTCCGAAGGGAACGACCGTGGGGCCCAAACCGCGTGCAGGCAGTTCGATGAGGTTCGCGAACCATGTGTTCCCCCCGCCCCGTCCAGCCTTGACGTGTTCGCCGAATCCGTACACCTTTCCCAGGCGCAGCCCGACGACGTTGAGACCATGGTTCAGGTGATAGCGGGCAGCAAGTCCCTCCACGCACACCTTCGTCGTCCCGTACACGGATGTCGGGTCCACAGGACTCGCATCTGAGATCACTCCGTCCTCACCTGCCGACTTTGGCCCATAAATGTTGATCGAACTTGCCCAAACGATGCGTTCCACGCCCACGCGAACGGCGGCCTCGAAAAGCGCCACGCTGCCGCCCACGTTCACGCTGACAGCGAGACTGGGATCCCGTTCCGCCGCCGCCGCCATGATGGAGGCAAGGTGGATGACTTTTGTGACTTTGTGGGTTCGCAGCGTAGCTTCGAGCAGCGCAGTGTCCCGGATGTCGCCCGGGACGACGGTGACACGCGACCAGTCCTGCCCGCGCGTGATTTGGCGGGCGTTCTGGATGTCGACGTAGTCGGACTCCCCATCGGGGATGCCCCCAAACAGTCCGTAGAGAACGACGTCCGATCCAGAAGCGAGCAGGTCGCGCACGATGTACGCACCCACGAATCCGATGCCGGTGACCATGACAGTCATGCGCGCTCCTTCGGGGCGGTCAGTGTTGGCATGTCGATCGATTGGGCGAATGCCATGATGGCTCCTTTTCTCAAGCGATCGCACCTGCACGACGACCGAAGACCATGCCAGCAGCCAGCCCGGAGCCCCCAGGGTAGTTGCCCGAGAACAGCCCGCCCAACATCTCGCCGCACACGAACAAGCCTTGGATCGCGTGGCCTTCCTCATCGAGTACGCGTCCGTCAAGATCGCCCTTCAGCCCACCGAAAGTGAACGTGATTCCGCAAGTTACGGGATATGCATAGAAGGGAGGTGTCTCGAGCGGGGAGGCCCAGTTCGACTTCGGCGGCTCGACGCCCGCCGCACGGCCGTCCTTGACAGTGGGGTCACACGGCACATTGCGATCGATTGATGCGTTGAAGGACTTCACCGTTACCGCGACTTGCGGGTCGATTCCTGTAGCGGCGGCGAGGTCCTCAATCGAGTCGGCGATGTGCACTCCGATCCCCGGCATGTCGTACTCCTCTGTCCGGAGGCTGGGCCGGAGTTCTGCGTCAAACAGCTGCCAGGCGATGGAGCCCGGCTGGCGGAGAATCTCCCGACCGTATTTGGCATACGTGTAGTTGCGGAAATCTGCGCCCTCATCAAGGAACCGCTCGCCCTCACGGTTGACGATGATGCCGAGTGGGTAGCTTTGACGCGTCAGGCGGTTGGTGAGCTCACGGTTTGATTCGTTGTTTTCGGCCTCCGCGTCCCATTGGACTGAATGGCACGTCGACCAGTCGCCGCCCTTAGCTGCACCAATCTCAAGTGCGGCGGCCAGCATGTCTCCGGTGTTATATGGTGTGCCGCGTACCTTTGCGTTTTCCCAGCCTTCGCCGAGGTGCTCGCGACGCCAGTCGGCGTTTGCTTCAAAGCCGCCGGCCGCAAGAACCACGCTCTCGGCACGGACCTCATGCTCGACGTCCTCGCAGTCGGTGTACCGAACACCTACCACGCGGCCGTCCTCGACCACGAGCGAGCGGGCATGCGCCCCGTAGCGTACCTCTTCGCCCAAACGGTCCGCGACGCGGGTGTGGTCGGCTATCAGCCCTTCGCCGCCGCCCACGTTGCCGACATGCAGACCTCCCCAGAAGAGGTAGCTGCCATCGGGCCGCTGGTAGGCCTGACGTTCATACATCAGCCGGTAACGCAGCCCCAGGCCGTGGAGCCAACGAACCGCATGCTGAGCTTCGTGCACAAGCACGTTAGCCATGTCGCGATCGGTCCGTCCGTCCGTCACCTTCTCCAGATCCGCGAGGTACTCCTCCGACGAATAGGGAGGAACTTCGGTCACGACATGACGGTCGTCAAACTCGACGAATGAGCGCAAGTCATCAAGCCCTGTGTGCGGGATGCGCGTGGCGCCGGCTGTGTAGAAGCTGTTTCCACCAGCCGAGTCGCTGGTGCCACGCTCCAGAAGGAGGACGCGGCGCCCGCGCTCCGCGGCTGCGTGCGCAGCCGAGAATCCGGCGTTCCCACCGCCGACGACGATCACGTCGAAGCTCTTAGCGGAGATTTCAGGCACTTTGGTTCCTTTCAATTGTGTGCACCCGGAGGTCAGGTACAGCGCGGTGATCAGCTTCCTCATATCCGAGGCGTCCTGTCACCCTTTCTTCTCAGGCTTTGATGGCAAACGGGTCGCGGACGCTGTTGGACAGGTCGATCAGCACGTTCTTTGTGCGCAGGTACTCATCGAGCGCCTCCAGGCCGCGCTCCCGGCCATAGCCGGAGCGCTTGACGCCGCCGAACGGCGCTTGGGCGGCCGAGTAGCGATAGGTATTGACCCAGACCGTTCCAGCGACGAGCTCCCGGGCAACTCGATGAGCCCGTGACAGATCAGACGTCCAGATACCCGAGGCGAGTCCGAACTCCGTGCTGTTGGCAATAGACACAGCCTGTTCTTCGTCGCTGAAGCGCGTGACAGCCAGCACAGGACCGAACACCTCTTCTTGGGCGAGCCGCGATTCGGGGTCGACCTCGGTGAAGATGGTTGGTTGCACGTAGGATCCAGCGGGCAGACTGGTGTCGTCCGGTCTGCCGCCTCCAACGAGGAGATGGGAGCCATCGTCCAAAGCTTTGCTCACCATGGCAAGAATCCGCTCTTGCTGAAGCGAGGATGCCACAGGCCCCATTTGCGTTTCATCGGCCCGTGGGTCGCCGATGACAATGTTCCGGGCGATCTCTGCGATTCGCTTGGTAACTATGTCCGCCACGGAATCGTGCACGAGCAGCCGGCTTCCTGCAATGCAGGTCTGCCCGCCGGCAGCGAAAATGCCCGCCACAGCGCCCGGAACTGCGCGTTCCAAGTCGGCGTCGTCGAAGATGATGTTTGCGCTCTTGCCGCCGAGCTCGAGGGTAACCGGCACCAATGTCCCGGCCGCGGCGCGGGCGATTGCTTGGCCAGTAGGCACTGAGCCAGTGAAGCTGATCCGGCCAACCCGCGCATCCGTTGTGAGCGCGATGCCCGCCTCGACGCCACCCGTGACGATGTTGACTACGCCTTGTGGGAACCCAGCCTCGGCTATCAGGTCAGCGAGCCGGAGGGTGGTGAGCGGAGCGATCTCGCTGGGTTTTATCACCACCGTGCAGCCAGCCGCGAGGGCCGGGGCGAGCTTGTTGGCCAGGAGCTGCATTGGAGAGTTCCAGGCCGTGATGAGCACGGCGACTCCGATGGGCTCCTTGGATGTGTAGTCGAAGGTGTCCCACGAGTCCAGCGGGATGGTGTGACCGTACAGCTTGTCAGCCGCCCCCGCGAAGAAGCGGTAGTTGCGCGCGGCGAAGCGTGCCTGCGTGGAAGTCTCGCGCAACAGCTTTCCATTGTCCGTGGTTTCGAGCAGTGCGAGTTCGTGGGAGTCCCGGTCAATGAGGTCCGCCAACCGGTTCAGAAGCTTGGCACGTTCGTTTCCAGACACCTGGCGCCACTTGGAAAAAGCCCGTTCTGCAGCGGTGATCGCATCATGGATTTGCGCACCGCTGGCGTCGGCGATCTCGGCCAGGTGTGATCCGTCGATCGGGCTCGTGACAGCGATTATCCTTTCGCTGTCCAGTGGCACACGGGAGCCATCAATCAGCATGCGGGTATCGGGTAGAAGCGTAGTCATTTAGGCACCAATCTCTGCAAGGGCTTTATCGAGGTGTGGCCGGAACGCAGCGGGGTGTTCGCAGATCGGGAAATGTCCCAGGCCGGTCATCGTCCAGAAGCGGGCACCCGGGATGCGCTCAGCCGTTGCCTTCGACATCGCCGGGGTGCAGGAGTAGTCATACTCTCCTGTCATCATGACCACTGGGCACAATGATGTGTCGATTCGTGGGACTATGTCCCTCCCGTCCCAGGCGCCGGAATAGAAGTCGATATCACCGGCGAAGGTGCGGTGACCACCCTGTGAATACCCAAGCCAGATAAGGTCCCGCATCGAGGCTGGCGCGGTGGGTGCGATCAGGCCGTCGATCCACTCGGGAACAAAGACGCTCTCGTTCACTCGCGGATGACCCGCCCAAGGAGTCACGCGCCCCGGCACATGTTCGCTCGCCTCACACGCGATAACCCCGCCAAGGCGGTCCGGGGATCGGTAGGCCATGAGCAAGCAGGCTTCCCCCGCCATGGAGGCTCCTACGAGAACTGGCTTCTCCAACGCGAGTGCCTCAATGATTCCGAGGATTGAGTCTGCGTAACGGTCTGCGGTGAGGGTCCACGATCCGAGCGGACCCGGAAGGGCCTCGGAACGGCCATGACCTGGCATGTCGAAAGTAATTACCCGTCGGCGGGCAGTCAGCTCCGCGTCAGCCATCAGCGGATGTGCCTGACGGCCGTCCGCTCCGGCTGTGTGAAGGACCAGCAACGGGGACGCGTCGCCGCTGCCGACTTCCTCAACATACAGGTCGACCTGGTGACCATCGACGGTCACCTCTACATGGCGACCGCGGATGCCGCTGCGGTCCAGGACCGGATCAGGCGCGCGGAGTACGGGCCCGTCGACGATCTCACGAGCTAGCTCCAAAAGGCGCCGCACGACGTGCGCGTGCTGCGCAAACACCATCTCGTCGCCCTCGATGCGGGTGCCCTCGACCCGCATTCGCATCGCCAGGAAGTGGTTCATGGTGGGAGCTGGCGCATGGGAGAGCAGTTCGCTCCAGGCCTCGGAGGGCGCGACGAGCGAGACGTCAACGACGTCGGTGCCGGCGCGAGAGATACCGCCTGGCGTCACCGCCACGGCGATGTGATGGTTGCGATCAACGAGTGCCAGACGGAGATCCACGTTACGCCGGAACGAGGCTAACTGCGCGTCTTCGGTGGCGGCGCTCAGCCAGGCCTGCTGGCGCGCCGCGAGCGCCTCCAAACCCTGAGTCACTGAAGCACGCCTTCCTTGGCACGCACCAATCGCGTCAAACACGAGTCCCATGGCTGAGCTGCGAAACGGGATGTCATTCGTGCCGTCCCACTGTGGAACCGGAAGCTTTTCGTGTGGGTCATCTTTGACTTACCTCTCCAAAGAGAATTTTTTAGGTGCAAATGTTTACTCCCGACGGCCCGAGCGTGCTGGCCGTCGCCGTTAACTGGCCCTGCAATCGGCAGCGCCTCCTGTATTGGCTTTGTAATTCCCTTGCTGCCCGTTGTTAGTTCAGCTCGGGTGCAGCTGTCAGCGGTGCCCTCTTTTGCCCAATCATGTTCCAGGGCAACCCCGTAACCTCGTAACCGCCAAGCGTCGGGCTTTCGACACGCTGAAGTATTCCCGTGGATCGGAGGAAGGCGTCATTCGCGAGGGAATGCGCATCTTCAACTAACGCTGCCGGTACGCCTTGCTCGCGCAGCAGTTCCGCGAAATCGTTGGCTCGGAGTGAGGGGTCGAGTCCTAGATCCGCCGCGATTAGCTCCGCGCCGCGCCGCAGACCTGTAGGGGTCGCCTTCCCTGTCATGTTCTTGAACGCTGTCGCATGCTCTGTCGTGCGAAGCGAGACAGCAATCAGATCGTCGCCGAAGCGGACGAAGACATCGCTACCTGAGTCCGGTGCATCGTAGTAACGATCCGGGTCGACCCCTACGAGGTCAATGAGTTGGGATGCCATGACCTCGGTCATGGAAAGATCGACGCTCGTCACCGCGTGGTGTTCGTCGGCCAACGACCATGCAAGGATCCAAGTCGCGGCCACAGCGCCGGTCAGCGGGTCGGCCCACGGCGTGCCAACGTCGGCCATCTGTCCCGCGGCGTCCTGGGTTGCGCTCACGAGACCGGCGAACGCGTGGATGTTATGCCCGTAAGCTCGGTACCCCGCCCAGTCGCCCGTTCCGCCGAACCCGCTCGAAGACAGAGACAGCCTCGGACGGTCCTTGCTGGCGACCGTCTCGCCGTCAACACCAAGGGCCTTAGCCCTGCGAGGACTAACATTATGGACAACGACGTCAAAGGGCTCCAGGTCCAAGCTCGATCCGGTTGCGTTCACCGTCACATCCAAAGGACGCTTACAATAATTGACCTGGTTGAAATATGCGCTCCGGTTCAGCCCAGGCTCACCATCCAAGAAGGGACCGCGCCGTCGATACACGTCGAGGCGAGCCGCGTCCTCAAGCTTGGTCACCTGTGCACCCATGGCTCCAAGCCATGCTGTGGCGAGTGGCACTGCCAGCACATGCCCGGCATCCAGCACCCGCAACTCGCTTAAGGACCGCCCCGCGACTATCGGACTTCGCTTCTCCTCGGTGCTAACTATCGCCGGCATGCTCGCTGACACCGAGGCCTGATCCAGAGGCCGACCGATCGCTTGTGCCCGCTCGAGATACTCCTCCACCGAGTTCACAGCAGTGCAGGGGACACCCGCATCCTGAAGTATGCTTTCGCACTCAAGATTGGACCTCGTCGAAGCCCACTCCTCAAGCGCACTATTTACCCGCTCCGGGAAACGCCGTCCATCTTCGATGGACACAAGATCATCAAGGGCTGGGGAAAGCGTTCGCTGGAGAGCCTCCCACTGATGCTGCTCAAGCACCACAATGTAAAACTGCCCTTCCTTGCAGTGAAAAAAGCCTGTGGGAGCACCGTAGCGGGAACTGCCACCTTCGTCGGGGCAACGGCCCAAGGCGTGCGCAAGTTCTAAGCAGAGGCCCGAGGCAACAACCGCGCCCTGCGCAGAGACGTCGACGTGCACCGGCCGGGCAGTATCGCGGAATTCATGCACGCCGTGCAGTGCAGACACGGCAACCGTAACTCCGACGAGCTTTAGCGCAATCTCACCGGCAGGCACAGTGGGGGTTCCGGCCCCCTCTCTTGAGTGCCCCAGCACACCACCTGCGGCCAAAGCAACGAAGTCCGAGCCGAGTGCGTCGGCCCGTTCGCTCTCGAGGCCGAAGGCGCTGGCAGTAACCCAGACTGCCCGGTTGAGCTTTTCGACGGAGTGGAGATAGCCCGTGACGTCGTTCCTTGACCCGGTCAGCCCGGGCACTGACTCAATGCGGTCGACGAGTACTACGTCGTGGCTTTGTACTTGGTTCTGCTCCTCCAGACCGAGAGCTGAAACGACAGTGACGTTCGCGCCAAAAGCACGCAGAATCGCGGAAGCAGTGGTCACCGCCGTCGTGTCTCCAACCGACAGGACGCGCAGCGTGGAAAGCCAGGTAGTGGGGACGTCACTCGTCGAGAGGCCGTGGGTCTCCCCCGGGTCAGTAATGGTCCTGCTCATTCGATTCCTCCCTGTCGCAGTTGCCTTCGCGGTCATCGCCGGCATGCCCAAACGACTCGCATGCGTTCATCATAGCGAACATTCATACGTAATTGGGAACAGATTGGAAGTAGGACTCTTATTTACGTCACCGAACCACTTGAGGTCACAAGTCGGAGACGAGCGGCAGCCGGTCGCTCTAAGTGTGGAGGGCTCCTGAATTCAGGAGGACATGAGATCCCGCGACGTCCCAATAGATAACGACCAGCGTGACTCGGCGGGGGAGGCAGGCACCGGGAATGTCGAAGCGTGCGCAGAGAGGCGCCTCTAGAGTTGGTCGCGAAGACGCGACGCGCGAAGCCTTAGGCGGACTGGGCGAGGGAGAGCTCGGCAGCAGCGGCCGTAACCACGCGAGCCAGTTCGGCTTCGCGTCCCTGCATGCGGTCGGCGGGCCCTGCCACGCCAATGGCGAGAATGATGCCTTCCTCACCGAGGATAGGTGCGGCGAGACCGTAGAGCCCGGGCGTTGACTCAGCCCGGTTGAATGCGACGCGGGATGAGCGGATTTCCTCCAGCTCCAGTGTGATCGCCTCCCGCCGCTCGATTTCCGGGAAGTTTCGAGCAAGATAAGAATCGCGCTTGGACGGCTCCATGAATGCGAGAAACACTTTGCCATAGCTCGTCGGCAAAAGTGGGCGACGTACGTTGACCACCGGGGATGCGCGGATCAACTGACTTGACTCCACGAAGTCCACATTGATGACAGACTCCCCCACAAGGGCAGCCAAGATCGCAGTCTCGTCCGCCTCCACTGCCAGCCGCTCAAGAACGCGATGGGCGTTTGCGGGAAGCCTCAGGAGACCAGGAGCGAGCATGGCGAGAGCAGGACCTTGATAATAGCGAGCCTGGTGCTCTCGCAGATAACCCATCGCGACCAGGCCTTTCGCCAGACCGTGGATGGACGACTTAGGCGCCTTTACCTGTTCGGAGAGGTCACCCAGCCGGAGTCCTTGGGGCTCATTCGCGATGACGGCCTCAAGGATGCCCATTGCCCGGCTGACGGTGCGGTGCTCCGAATTCCGGATCTCGCCCCGATCCAGCCCGTTCGCCATGTCTGCTCCGTCTTTGATCTCGCTCGACCACTAGGTCGCCTTCTACGATCCTACCGATAACCGTTCTCGGACCCCAAAATTCGGCAGGGCGCGGGCGCGCCGTCCGCCGCCTCGCGACGACCGGCCATCCGACGCCAACTCATATGCGGGGACGGAGGCTTGAGACCAGCGCTGAACGTCCAAGCGCTACTCCTCAAGGTGCACCAAGTCGGGAACTCCTCGTGAGCATCCCGGGCTTTAGCACCACCGCCGCAGAGGTTTTCATCGCCGAAACCGGGGCCACATGGCCGTCTTTCCCACCGCCGCGCAGTTGGCCTCATGGACCGGCTCCAGCCCGGGCTCCAATGAATCTGCCGGCAAGGTCAAGTCCGCCAAGGCCCGGACCGGCAACGGGCGCCGACTACTTCAGCCTCCGGGCACCCTCCAGGACAAAAACGCGCGCAATCGGACAACTTGAATCCTTGGGCTACAAAGTCACCATCGAACCACTCACTGAAGCAGGATAGAGGCCGCTCACTCAACCGTCGCCGACCCATGGTCACGTCATTTTCGCGTCAGAACGGCGCCTCAATCCAATGGCCCGCAGTCACGCAACCAAGGACCAACACCATGCAAATCCCAGCCCAGCCCATCCCTGCGGACCCACCGGAACAATCCCGAAAAAGAAAACGGAGAAGTCATGCTGCCGCCAGCGAAGGCCACCATGAACAGTTATGACTACGGAACACACAACAAGTCGGCGCTGCGGCACTCCCCACCCGTGAAAAAGTCATGTCGCCGCGCTCAGCCCGAGCAATGAATTAGTAGAACGGCAGAAAAGCCGCCAAGCCAGGAAAGGAAGTAGCCGGTCACAAGAACGGCCACCGACAAATACGGCGTGACCGCCACCCGTCATAACGACCCCCGGCAGGGTGTTGACAGTGTCAACAGGCTGGAGACCCCTTAAAAGGCCCCCAGCCTGGGGGAAAACGTGTGCCCGAGGTGGGACTCGAACCTGAATTTCGCCCTTGTCAACAAAGGGAACTCCAGAAAATATAAGCAATCCGAGCCGATCCGGCCGATGTACGACCCAGTCCGGCGCCAAATCCGTTGACAGTAATGATGGAATTGCTGTGCTGCCGTGTGGCTCTATCCGTTGCTGACACCTCATGGGTTGTCTTCA
>NZ_JAIWYX010000022.1 GCF_020251205.1 Arthrobacter sp. M4 | reverse complement strand
GGTCCAGCAGCAGCAGCCCGCCCCGCGGCGACAGCCGGTCCAGCAGCAGCAGCCCGCCCCGCGGCGACAGCCGGTCCCGAGGCGACAGCCGGTCCAGAGGCAGCACTCCGCCCCGCGTTGACGGGCCCTAGTGGTGAAGCAGGGCGTCCCGGTGAGACAGCGCGTCCGGACGGGACAATTCCTTGGTGGTTCATGCGTGGTTCCTGTTGCCATTGCGTCCGTCAGCCAAACCGAGCACTTCAAGCGCGAAACGGCGCACGTTCCTCCGTTGGCCAATCTCAAGGAGTCGGCCCTGCTCTACGGCCATGGGAGTGGCCTTGATGTCAGGGACCACGCCGCTCAACGGCAGGCCCACTGCTTCGGCAATCAATTCGCCGTCCAGGGAGGAAGCCGGTCCACCCCTGACCACAAGATCAACGTCAACAGGCGGCAACTCCCCGATGAGCCTGGCCGCGGCCACTGCCGCGCGCAGCTGCGGAGGCGTAACCAAGAGGATCCGGTCGCATTCCCAAGCGTGCGCCGCCACAGTGTCACGTCCGCGCCCGATGTCCACGATCACCAGTTCAAACCCTCGACGGGCAGCTTCGAGGACCGACGAAATGGCGCCATCGTACCGCGCTGGTCTCTCCCTTGAACCCGGCCAGGACAAGAACGAAAACCCTCCACAAACCGGCAGCGAATCTGCCAGTTGTCCAGGATCCAAACTCCCATGTGCTTCTGTGAAATCGGGCCACCGCAAGCCGGGGACGTCCTCGGCCGCCAAGCTGAGTTCGATGCCGCCACCCCACGGGTCTCCGTCTACCAACAGTGTTCGGATGTCGTACCGGGCTGCCACCTGTGCAAGCCAGATTGCGGATGTGGTGGCGCCAGCTCCACCGCAGCCGCCAGTCACTCCGAGCACTGTCCCTCCGGGCTCAGGAGCCTGCGAACGACTGAGGTATTCGGCCAGCCATGGTCCGGCATCCGGAAGAACGGCCACGCGCTCCGCACCTAGGGATGCAGCCGTCTGCCACAGCGCCTGGCCGTCGGTTTCCACACCCAAGAGGACTGCAGGGGCGGCGCGACGGGGTGGCACCTCGCGGATATCACTGCCTACAAGGACGATCTCGGCCTGCTGCCAGGCGGCCGAGATCGCAGCCGGTTCGGACTCAACGTGGAGCACGCCACCTATCGCAGCGACGATTTGCTCCACCATGTCTCGAATGTACGGTTGGCCCGACACAAGCAGGATGTACCCGCCGGCGTCGGTATGGGAGTCCGGTAACCAGCCGACGTCGTCCTCGCTACTGCTCCAATGCCGACCAGGGCTCGGGTCTCGGTCACCTCCGGACCCCAAAGACGGCAGTGTGGGCAGTGGTTGGTCCGATTCGCGCTTACTCATGGAACGCCTGCTCATGAAACCAGCCTCATCCCGCCGGAGCGAGGCGTACAGGCCGCATTGGGCGTATGTGGATAGCCGCGCGAAAACGGTCAGTGTCACCCCCGCGCAATAACCCGCTCAATAACCCGCGCAGACCCCACGCTGAGAAATGCCCACCCTCGCACGGCAAAATGGTCACTATGTATGTGTTCCTCGCCTCCCATCCGGATGGTGCGGCCATACAGAAAGCCGACGGCAAGGGGCACCCCCAAGGTGAGCCGCAAGTTGTCCACACGGGCGAGCTTGCCGACGTCGTACGTGGTTTCGAAAAGGTGCGGCCACGCTGGGTCTGGCACCGCACCCAGGACTGGTACCCTTCCCTGCTGGAAGCGGGCGTCGAAGTGGAGCGCTGCCATGACCTCTCCCTATGCGGCGCCATTCTTGCGCACTCGGCGTTCAGCGCGCACACTCTGTACGCCCAGAACGCTGACAAGCTGACCCAGGACGACGACACGGCTCCACAGGTTCGCAGCCTCGTCCCACACTCACCGAATCAGGGACTCCTCTTCGACGGCCCGCTGGCCGCCCCGGAAGGCCCGGGATTGGAACTGATTTCAACGGAATTTGCCGCCCAGCAGCGAGCCCTGGAAGAAGTGTCCACGGAAAACGGCAACAGGCACCGGCTCAGGCTCTTGCTCGCGGCGGAGTCGGCTAGCGCGATCATCGCTACGGAAATGCAGCACACGGGCGTCCCGTGGCGCTCAGCGCTCCACGAGCAGATCCTCGCCGAGAATCTTGGCCCGCGTCCCCTCCCGGGCCACCGACCTGCCAAACTGCAAGACCTGTGCGATGAGTTGCGGGGACTGCTGGGGACTCCGACACTCAACCCGGACTCTCCACAGGACCTGATTCGGGCACTGCATCGCAACGGGATCGAGGTCAAGAGCACCCGGCAGTGGGAATTGCAGGAATCCAGGCATCCCGCCATTGAACCCTTGTTGACATACAAAAAGCTTTCGCGCCTCCACACCGCCAACGGCTGGGCGTGGCTGGATGCCTGGGTCGATAACGGGCGGTTCCACCCGGAATACGTGGTAGGTGGCGTAGTGTCAGGGCGTTGGGCCTCCCGGGGTGGCGGCGCGCTGCAGATTCCGCGCCAGGTCCGCGGCGCTGTCCGTGCGGACCCTGGACACAAGCTCATCGTTGCCGATGCCTCGCAGCTGGAGCCAAGGGTGTTGGTGGCTTTAGCGCAGGACACCAGGATGGCCGAGGCCGCGAGGGGGAAGGACCTCTACGCCGGCATCGCGGCCCAGGGCTTCGGCGGCGATCGGGCGAAGGCGAAAATTGCCCTCCTCGGAGCCATCTATGGCGCCACCACGGGTGAATCCGGCAGGCTGATGCCCCAGCTCGCAAAAACCTACCCGCGGGCAGTCGGGTTCGTTGAACAGGCCGCCCGGGACGGCGAGGCCGGCAAAACCGTAACGTCACGTCTTGGGAGGAGCAGCCCGCCGCCTTCCGAGGGCTGGTTCCGCAGCCAGCGGTCGACGACGGCGGAAGAGCAGCGCCGCGCTGACGCCGTGGCCCGCTCGCGCGGACGTTTCACGCGGAACTTTGTAGTGCAGGGTTCCGCTGCGGACTGGGCGGCGTGCTGGCTTGCGGAATTACGACGTCGGCTGCGAGCCATGCGTGCGGAGGGTGCTTCTGGGGAATTGGTGTTTTTCCTTCACGACGAAGTGATGGTTCACGCACCAGAACACGCAGTGGAGCACTGCGTGCGCGCCATAGAGGATGCCGCCGCAGCTGCCAAAGAGTTGCTCTTCGGATCTATTCCGGTTGAGTTTCCGGTGAGCGTCGCGGTGGTCGATTCTTACGATCAGGCGAAGTAGCGGCAGCGTGCTCGACGGCGTACGCTCTAGGACGCCCGCTCGACTGCGCCCGCACAACTGCGCCCGCTCCACGACGCCCACTCGACGGCGCGTGCTCGACGCCGCCCGCATGACTGCGCTGCTCGGTACGTCCGGCCTCCCACCTTGTGCGCTTGAATCCCGCAAGACCCTGAAAATCCTGGAGTGGCGGTCACACAGAGTCGTTTTTCGGCACGGTCGTCCATCCGGGGTAACGTACCCCGCAGTAACTTGGGCCCCCTTGTCCATACCCGATATGGTCATCACCTGTGGTGGCTGAAGGTGATCGCCGACACAGTGCAATGACGCATATGAAGGGGGAACCGCGCCCATGGCCGGAAAGTTCGAAATTCTCAAAGACGGCGAAGACTCCTACCGCTTCCGGCTCACCGCCGATGATGGAACCGTCGTCGCCGTATCGCCCAGGTTCCAACATTTAAAGGCAGTTGTGGCCGGAATCAACGCTGTCCGCGAGAACGCAGCAACCGGCATCATCGTCGATCAGTCCCGGGCAGCTTAAACGCTGATCTCCCGCTGTCGCTTTTCGTCCCAGGCAACACTCCAGTCCAACTGCTGGAACAGCCCACTGAGGACCAGCCCCGTAAACCCCCAGACCACCAAGCCGTTGACCGAAAAGCCCGGACTTTCGAAGGTCCTGCCACCCCGACTGATAGTTGCGGTAAAGCGGTTTTCGGGGTCCAGCAGGTCGCGCACGGGGACCCTAAAGACCTGCGCCGATTCGGCGTAGTCCACCACCCGCACCGGCGACGGCGCAGCCCACCAGGCCAACACGGGCGTTACCACAAAGTTGCTGCGGGTGAGCCCCAGGTCCGGCATGCTTCCGAGCACCTGGACCCCGCTGGCATCGAGTCCGGTTTCCTCCACAGCTTCACGTAATGCCGCGGCCACAGGAGTCTGATCGCCAGGATCGATGCTGCCCCCGGGAAACGCGACCTGGCCGGGGTGATCATCCAGGGTGTGGGCACGTTCAAGGAGGAGCACGTCCAAGTCAGCGGGGGCCAGCGGCTTATCTGAATCCGCGGGCACGTTGTCCAGGACACCGAACAGCATCAACACGGCAGCGCGACGGGCTTTCGAGGGATCGACGGCATGCGCGGTAATGCGGGGATCGAGGTCCGGTACATCACCGGCAGCGGCCCTCCGAGCCAGCTTGGAAAGGTCCTCGTAAGCCGTCATGGGATCCTCCGCTGCGACTCCATGCGAATCTCGGCGGCCCGGTGGGTCTCGGCGAGGAGCTTCGCCAGGAGTTGCTCCTTGCCGGGGGCCAGTTCGTACTTCAGCAGCTTGGCCGCTTTCACCGGATCGGTCTCTCCTTCGCCATAACTGGGACACCAGTTCGCCACAGGACACGCCCCGCAGGCGGGCCTCCGGGAATGGCATACACGGCGCCCGTGGAACACCACACGGTGCGACAGCATGGTCCAGTCCTTCGGTTCAAACAGTTCCGCCACGTCGAACTCGATCTTCACCGGGTCCTCGGAGGCGGTCCACCCAAAGCGACGCGCAAGGCGGGCGAAGTGCGTGTCAACGGTGATGCCGGGCACACCGAATGCGTTGCCCAGCACCACGTTTGCTGTTTTCCGTCCCACGCCAGGAAGTTTCACCAGGTCTTCCAGCCTGCCAGGCACCACTCCGTCGAACTCGTCCACCAGCCGGGTGGACATCGCCAAAATGTTGCGGGCCTTGGCCCGGAAAAACCCGGTCGGTTGGATAATGGCCTCTAGCTCGGCAGGGTCAGCTTCGGCCATGCTCCGAGCATCCGGATACCGCCGGAACAGCACCTTGGTGACCTGGTTGACCAGGACATCCGTGGTCTGCGCGGACAGAATCGTGGCTACCAGAAGCTCGAAAGGATTGGTGAAATCCAGTTCCGCATGGGCATACGGATACTTCTCCGCCAGAACCTTGTTGATGCGCCTTGCCCGGCGTTTCAACGCAAGCGGAGACTCGGCCGACGCTGCCACTACCGCGGCCATTGCTAGCCGCGTTCTATGTGGCTAAGGTCGCGCAGGACGCCTACCCTGCCGTCGCTGTGCTGAACAAGGAACTCGTGGCCACGGTCCTCAAGCGCAAGCACCCAGCCACCGGGTTCGATCGTAAAGACCGGAGCACCCGAGTGCTCATCCACCGCCGTGCGCGGCTGGGCCACGGCAAACCAGAACGCTTCGTAATGCGGTCCGTGGTCCTCATCGACCCGGCTGGAAGGGTCCACCGTGGCGCCGATACGGGTCTGCGGCTCACGCGTCGAACTCTGCCCTCCGGACGGAACGACCGGCGAGGCTGTAGTCGGGGGAAGCGCATCGGCTGGCGACGAGCCCACTGAACCGGCGCTCGGGGCCGCGCTTGACGCCGAAGCGCCGCCTGAGGCGACCCCGGCGGAAGGTACGACGGCGGACGCCTGGGTCGCGTCGGCGTCGGGCCTTCCAGCCGGGCCGGAAGCAGCGCCGACGGTGGCAGCTTCAGGTGCGGCAGCCGCGCCAGCCCCGGTGCCAACGGCGCCGACACCAGCCGCACTGGCACCTGCCCCAGCGCCAGCTCCAGCCGCGCCAGCCCCGGTACCGACGGCGCCGGCACCGGCCGCACTGGCACCTGCTCCTGCCCCAGCTCCAGCCGCGCCAGCCCCGGCACCAGCCGCGCCAGCCCCAGTGCCTCCCAGCGCACCGCTGAGGGCACCACGCCATCCGCCGGACTTGGCAGTCTGCGCTTTGGCGGCTTGTTCCTTGGCCGGTTTGGGCGCCTTGGGCACGGCGGGCTTGCGGGTGGGCACAACCGCTTCACGGGCCACAACGTGGGCGGGAACCTCCACCCGGTCCTTGAAGTCAACGGAGAGATAGGGAATGTGCGGGCCCAGAACCGTTGATGCGAAAAGCCCCAAGGCCCCGATCAGACCGAGAAGCGCGCTTCCGCCAAAGCTGACGGCCGTCGTCAGGAAGTAGAGCGCGAAAGCGAACGACGCCACCACGGAGGCAAATTGGTCAATCGACAGGGAGCCAACGCGGATAATCGTGGTGGGCTGCAGCCTGCGGGCAACGAACATTGCCGACACCGTGATGGGCAGGAGAATCCCCAGCCCCAGGAAGAAAAGGTTGTTGACGCCCCAAAGATTGACACGGCCGCCAAACATCGGGAGCAATGACGCAATGAACAAAAGCAGGGTGGACCCGAAAACGGCCAGATCACGATAGGTAAAGGGGCCAACGATCGCCTGATAACTCCCGCTGGCCTGCTGGGAAGCAGGCCGTTGGGAAGCAGAAGGCTGCGAACCGGACAACTTGGGGTCAGAAGGCTGCAGACCGGACGGCTGCGAATCGGGCTTGGCCGAGGACTCGTCGGCACGTGGCGCCGATTGAGCCGACTGCATTTGTGCCTGCTCTCCAGTATGGGCTGAAGGAGCCGGCGACGCCGGCGATCCCGCGTCGTCGATCGGCCCCTGGCTTGGCTGGGTCATTCGTTTCTCCTTACTGCGTCGGCACCTTGGGCGGCGCCGGCCGGCGTCGACAGGCACGGCTCCTTGACAATTGGTCAAGGGCCAAGGCCGCCGACACCCGCTGGTGTGGATTCATTCTCAGCCTAGCCAACGCCATGTTCGGCCACTAGCTCGGAACCCTATGTGGAGGGGTTGTCCGCTCTTCGCTGAAACTTATGACTGCCACCATTCGGCGCGAAAAGGGCGCCACTTGGCGCCACAACCCAGCTGGACTGTGACGCCCGACACGTCATGCCTGTGCCAACGGCTAAGGTTGGATGTGGACAGTTCCTGGCGGACCGCCGGATGATCTTTTGCCGCAGCTCAAGAAGCTGCGGGAAGGGTCAGGCAACCGGCGTCCGCGCAGCAAAGATCGATGAATAATGAGGTTCACCATGTCTCAGGACACCACCGGATCAACGGCCACCGCTGCACCCACCACAGCCAACTCCCCCGCTGCAGCTGGCCAAGCGTCGCAGGGCGATGCGCTTGAGAATCTGCTTCATGAGGAGCGTAGTTTTCCGCCGTCAGAGGAGTTCGCAGCGAACGCGGTGGTCACCGCTGCCGATTATGTTGAGGCCGACGGTGACCGCCCCGCTTTTTGGGCGCGGCAGGCCCGTGAGCTGCTGAGCTGGAGCAAGGATTTTGATCAGGCGCTGGATTGGTCCAATCCTCCGTTTGCGAAGTGGTTTGTGGGCGGGGAAGTCAATGCGGCGTACAACGCGCTGGACCGGCACGTTGAGAACGGGATCGGCGACCGCGTTGCGATCTTCTTCGAGGGCGAGCCGGGCGACACCCGCAGCTACACCTACGCCGAGCTCGCCGAGGAAGTGCAGAAGGCCGCCAACGCCTTCGAGTCCCTGGGCGTGGCCAAGGGCGACCGCGTTGCCGTGTACCTGCCGATGATCCCCGAGGCGGTCATCACCATGCTGGCCTGCGCCCGGATCGGCGCCGTGCACTCGGTAGTGTTCGGTGGCTTCTCCGCCGACGCCCTGCGCTCACGTATCGACGACGCCGAAGCCAAGCTGGTGGTCACAGCCGATGGGACTTACCGCCGCGGCAAGCCCAGCTCGCTGAAGCCTGCGGTGGACGAAGCGCTGTCCAAGCCGGGCCACGGTGTGGAGCACGTCGTGGTGGTCAAGCGCAACGGCGAGCCGATCAACTGGGTTAAGGGCCGGGACCACTGGTGGAACGACACGGTGGAGGCCGCCCCGGCGCAGCACACCGCCGTCGGGCATGACAGCGAGCACCCGCTGTTCATCCTCTACACCTCCGGCACCACCGGCAAGCCCAAGGGCATCCTGCACACCACCGGTGGTTTCCTCACCCAGACCGCGTACACGCACAAGGCGGTCTTCGACCTGCACCCGGAAACGGACGTGTACTGGTGCACCGCCGACGTCGGCTGGGTCACCGGCCACTCCTACGTCGCCTACGCCCCGCTGATCAACGGCGCCACCCAGGTCATGTACGAGGGAACCCCGGACTCCCCGCACCAGGGCCGCTGGTGGGAAATCGTGGAGAAGTACAAGGTCTCCATCCTCTACACCGCCCCCACCGCGATCCGCACCTTCATGAAGTGGGGCAAGGACATCCCGGCCAAGTACGACCTGTCCTCCATCCGCGTCCTGGGCACCGTGGGCGAACCGATCAACCCCGAAGCCTGGATGTGGTACCGCGAGGTCATCGGCTCCAACGCCGGGAAGAACGGCGAGCAGAAGGACAACCCGGCCCCGATTGTGGACACCTGGTGGCAGACCGAAACCGGTGCGCAAATGATCGCCCCGCTGCCCGGCGTCACCGCCACCAAGCCCGGGTCCGCGCAGGTGCCGCTGCCCGGAATCGCCGTGGACGTCGTCGACGAACTCGGCGAGTCCGTCCCCAACGGGCACGGCGGCTTCCTGGTGATCCGCGAACCGTGGCCGTCCATGCTGCGCGGTATCTGGGGCGACCCGGAACGGTTCAAGGAAACCTACTGGTCCCGGTTCGAGAACATGTACTTCGCCGGTGACGGCGCCAAGAAGGACGACGACGGCGACATCTGGCTGCTCGGGCGCGTGGACGACGTCATGAACGTTTCCGGACACCGGCTCTCCACCACCGAAATCGAATCCGCGCTGGTGTCCCACCCGTCCGTCGCGGAGGCCGCCGTCGTGGGTGCCGCCGACGAAACCACCGGCCAGGCCGTCGTCGCGTTCGTCATCCTCCGCGGCGACGCCGCGAACAACGGCGACGCCACCGTGCAGGAACTGCGCAACCACGTCGGCAAGGAAATCGGCCCCATCGCCAAACCCAAGCACATCCTGGTAGTCCCCGAACTGCCCAAGACGCGCTCCGGCAAAATCATGCGCCGACTCCTCAAAGACGTCGCCGAAGGCCGCGAAGTGGGCGACGCCACCACCCTGTCCGACCCCACGATCATGCAGGAAATCGCCACCTCACTACGGAAGTAGCGCAACACCACACCCGCTGGCGTTTGGGCCCGCCGATGACATTCGACGGGCCCAAACGTCGTTAACCTGCTGCGATGGGCAATGATGGACACAGAGCGAGTCCATCAACGAAAGGTGCCCGATGCTGCAGGCTGCCCGCCATGCCGCAATTCTTGACGCCGTCCAGCGTGAGCGCGTGGTACGAATCTCCGATTTGGCTCAGGTCCTGGGCGTGTCGGCCATGACGGTGCGCCGTGACATCGAAGCGCTCGAAGAAAGCGGTCAGCTGGAACGGATCCATGGCGGCGCCAAGGTCCTGGGCGACACCCGGGCACACGAGCCGGGTTTCGAGCTGAAATCAACCCAGCTGACTACAGAGAAGCAAGCCATCGCACTCGCCGCGGCCAGCCTGGTGCGCGAAGGAATGGCGATCGGCCTGAGCGCAGGAACAACCACCTACGCCCTCGCCGAACTTCTAGTGCCCGGACCCCGAATCACCGTGGTCACAAATTCGATCCGGATTGCCGAGCTCTTCCATGCCGGGTCTTCCATGGGTGCTGGACGCATGGACTCCACTGTCATCCTGATCGGCGGGGAGCGCACTCCGTCGGATGCCTTGGTGGGGCCCATCGCCACCGGTGCACTCAAGCAGCTGCATTTGGACGTGCTGTTCCTTGGGGTGCACGGGATGGATGCCAAAGCCGGCTTCACGACCCCGAACATCCTGGAGGCGGAGACTGACCGGGCGTTCATGGACGCGGCGCGCAACGTCGTCGTCCTGGCCGACCACAGCAAGTGGGGGACGGTGGGCATCGCCTCCATCGCGGCGCTGGAGGCTGCAGATGAGGTCATCACCGACGCCCAACTGGGCGAAGACGCACGAAGGGTTCTGAGTGAGGGCGTAGGACGCCTGCGGATCGCTGGAGAGTAGGGGCGGATTGCCCGCGGATACCGGCCCAGGCGATTTGTTAGCTTTTGTTGCTTTAGTTGCGGAAATGTTCGTATTATGGTGAGGAAAGCCTCGCCTCAAGTTCTGGAGATGACGTGAAAATTCTTGTCACCGGCGGCACCGGCTACATCGGTTCGCACACCGTTCTGTCCCTGCAGGAAGCCGGCCACGACGTGGTTGTCGTCGACAACCTGGCGAACTCCAGCGAGGAGTCGCTGCGGCGCGTGGCGGAACTGAGCGGCAAGACGGCCGCGTTCCACCAAGTGGATTTGCTGGACGAGCAGGCTTTGGATGGGGTCTTCCGGGAGCACGCCATCGACGCGGTCATCCACTTCGCCGGACTCAAAGCCGTTGGCGAATCGGTCAAGGAACCGTTGAAGTACTACTACAACAACATCGTCGGCACGCTGAACCTTATCCGAGTCATGGACGGACATAACGTCCGCCGGATCGTCTTTAGCTCTTCAGCCACGGTGTACGGAGAGCACAACCCCATCCCCTACGTGGAGAAGATGGAGATCGGGGCCAACAACCCGTACGGCCGCACCAAGGAGCAGATCGAGGACATCCTGTCCGACCTTGGCTCGGCAGACGATCGCTGGCACATCGCTCTCCTACGCTACTTCAACCCTGTGGGCGCCCACCCGTCGGGCCGAATCGGCGAGGACCCGCAGGGCATCCCCAACAACCTGGTTCCGTTTATCGCGCAGGTGGCAGTGGGCCGCCGCGAAAAGCTCATGGTCTTCGGCGGCGACTATGACACGCCGGATGGCACGTGCCTCCGCGACTACATCCACGTCACCGACCTTGCCGATGGCCACGTTGCCGCCCTGAACCATGTTGCGGACAAGGCGGGTGTCTTCCGCTGGAACCTTGGCTCCGGCACCGGCTCCTCGGTGCTGGAGGTCCTGCATTCCTTCGAAAAGGCGGTTGGACGGGAGCTGCCCTACGAGATCACGGGCCGTCGAGCCGGAGACCTTCCCGCATTCTGGGCGGACGCCTCAGCTGCCCTCGCCGACCTTGGTTGGTCCACCACCAAAACTCTCGACGAGATGTGCCAGGACCACTGGCGCTGGCAGAAGAACAACCCGAATGGCTACACGGCCTAGTTGCAGCCGCAGGACTGCCGGATCTGCAACGTGGTTGCAAAGATCCGGTGCTGCGGAGCCTCGCCACGTTTTGCGGCGAGCAAGGCATCCACGGCGCAGTCGGCCATTTCCCGGACCGGCTGCGTCACTGTGGTCAGGGGCGGCCACGTGTATTCACCCTCAACAATGCCGTCGAAGGACACAATCGCCACATCTTCCGGTACGGACAGCCCCGCCTCGCGGATGGCCCGCAACAGGCCCACTGCCTGCAGGTCGGAACTGGCAAAAATAGCTTTGGGACGGTCAGCGGCCCCGAGCAGCCGCCTACCCGCTTCGTAACCTCCGGGGCGATCGAAGGGGCTTCTGACAATGATCCCTTCCCTCAGGCCAGCGTCTTTAAGCGCCTGGCGCCATCCGTGCTCGCGGCCATCCATCTCCTCGGAGGTGTTGATGCCGATGCAGGCGGCAATGTTCGTATGGCCGTGGCCGATCAGGTGCTCCGTGGCAAGCCGTGCCCCGGCAGCCAGATCGACTCCAACGCTATTGAACCCCGGGGCTTCCCTTCCCTGGTTTAGCAATACCGACGGGATATCCGCTAGTTCGAGGTCAGTGAGGTCAGGCTCGAAAAGCACGCTGGCCAGCAGCACGCCATCCACCTGACGCGACGCCAGGTTACGGACGTTCCTGCGTTCCTTGGCCAGATTGGCATCAGAGTTGGCAAGGACCAACGCAAAGCCCCGCTCGGCTGCGGCATCCTCTACGGCATGGGCCAATCGGGCGAAGAACGGGTTGCTGTTGTCAGGTATTACCAAGCCAAACGTCTCGCTTGATCCGAGTTTGAGAGCGCGCGCAGCTGCATTGGGCCGGTAACCCAGGACGCGGATGGCGTGTTGGACCCTTGCTTCCGTGGCTGGAGCCACTTTCTTGGGTCCGCCATTGACCACATAGCTCACGACGGCGGTGCTGACGCCCGCATAGCGGGCCACGTCCTTGCGCGTCACCGGTCCGCGTGTTGGATTGTCTGCCTGGGTGGTGGTCATAGTGATCAATGCTAACGATCCGCGCGCGGCACGAACTGCGAGGCCGGCATCCGGACGGTGGTGCCGCAGCCCATTCCGGAAGGGCAGGCAACGCCCGGCAGGCTGTTCAAGAACACCATTGTCAATCCCTTCAGCAGGCAGCTTAGTTTCCCAGAAATCCTTACATCGCAATCTACTCGAGTCAACAGTACCGCTTCTGTCAGACATCTGACCACGTTATTTCCATTGATTTTACTGAGCATGACGCCTTGCACGCACATTTCTACTCGTGTAGATTCGATGTCAGTTGTAACTCACATCACAGCGGAGGGATCAAGGATGACCACCACCACCGCCCGGGCCGTTCCGGTCCGCAAGGCGAGCCGTCGAGGAACAGGAGGGACTGTTTCCAACGGCTGGCGCCGAAACAAGGGAGACTTCAAGATCGCCCTTTTGTTCATTGCTCCGGCGATGATCGGCTTCATCGTTTTCTTCCTGGTTCCCACCATCCGGGGTATCTACCTGAGCTTCACGGAGTACAGCATCCTGGGTGATCCGGAATGGATCGGGGCGAAGAACTATGAGGCCATTGCCAAGGATCCGCTGTTCTGGAACGCCCTGTGGGTCACCGTGCAGTACGTGTTGATCAACATCGGACTCCAGACGGTCCTCGCGCTGGGCCTGGCGCTCCTGATGCAGCGTGTTGCCAAGTCCACGCTGATCCGGGGAAGCCTGCTGCTCCCCTACCTGATGGCCAACGTGATCGCCGCACTTTTGTGGTTCTGGTTGCTGGATTACCAGATCGGCATCGTGAACCACTTGATCGACGCGGTGGGACTGCCCAAGGTTGCCTTCTTCGGCAGTGAGCAGTGGGCCATCCCCACCCAGGCGCTGATCAACACCTGGCGCCACATGGGCTACACGGCGCTGCTCATCTTCGCGGGCCTGCAGGCAATTCCCGGCCATGTCTATGAGGTGGCCAACCTGGACGGCGCCAACCCGTGGCAGACATTCTGGCGGATCACCATGCCCCTGCTTCGCCCGGTCATCGTGCTGGTCCTCGTAGTGACCGTCATCGGTTCATTCCAGGTGTTCGACACGGTGGCGGTGACCACGCAGGGCGGTCCCGTCAACGCCAGCCGCGTGCTGCAGTACTACATCTACCAGCGCGCCTTCACCGAATCGGACTTCGGCTACGGCTCGGCACTGGCCGTCATCCTCTTCGTCATCCTCGCCCTGGTGGCCTTCATTCAGATGAAGTTCCTCCGCGGCAACGAGTCGGACCTGGACTAACGGACCAAGGAACTAGGGAAATACCATGACTACCACCACAGCTTCCACGTCCGCCCCTGCCGTTACAAGGCGCCGCAAGCCATTCACCTGGCGCACCGCCGGTGCCTGGGCGCTGGTGATCCTGGCCATCGCGGTCTCCGTCCTCCCGTTCTACTGGGTGCTGCGGACCTCGCTTTCCACCAACAGCGCACTGGCCGCCAACGCCACCAACATACTGCCGGCCGAGTTCAACGTCGGCTCCTACATGAGGGTGTTCGGCCTCCAGTCCGCTGAGCAGGCCATCGCGGAGGGCGGTTCAGGAGCACAGATCGACTTCTGGGCGTACCTGCGCAACTCCATCCTGTTCTCCTCCATCACAACAGCCGGTGCGGTCTTCTTCAGCGCGATGGCAGCCTACGCCTTCGCCCGCCTTCGCTGGCGGGGCAGGAACGTGGTGTTCAGCCTCTTCCTGGCCACCATGATGGTGCCGCCGATCTTCACGGCACTGCCCAATTTCCTCCTCATCAAGAACCTGGGCCTGCTGAACACCATGCTCGGCCTGGTCCTGCCCTACGTCTTCATGACGCCGTTCGCCATCTTCTTCCTGCGCCAGTTCTTCCTGAACATGTCCAGGGAAGTCGAAGAGGCCGCCATGCTGGACGGTGCCAAGCACCTGCGCATCTTCTTCCAGATCGTGCTTCCTAACGCGGCCGCCCCCATCGCAACACTGGCCCTGCTGACCTTCATCGGCCAGTGGAACGAATACTTCTGGCCCCTCCTGGTCGGCAACGACGAAGGCACCCGGGTCCTCACTGTGGGGTTGGGCGTCTTCAAATCACAATCACCCCAGGGCGCCCCCGACTGGTCCGGCCTCATGGCAGCCACCCTCATTTCCGCCCTGCCGGTCCTCATCCTGTTCATCGCCTTCGGCAAGAAGATCGTCAACTCCATCGGTTTCTCCGGAATCAAATAACCAACCCCGCTCCACCGAACACCACCCCAACCCATCAGGCCTGGCCTCTCCGCAGGCCCAGGAACCAACGTCCCTGAAAGGACCCCCATGAAGAAGAAAGCAGCCGGCGCCCTCGCCGCCGCGGCCGCCGCTGTCCTTGCCCTCTCTGCATGCAGCAACGCCAGCGGAGGCACCTCCAGCGAAGAGGCCAAGGGTGAAATCAACTACTGGCTCTGGGACGCCAACCAGCTTCCCGCGTACAAACAGTGCGCCGAAGACTTCCAGAAGGCCAACCCGAACATCACGGTGAAGATCACCCAGCGCGGCTGGGACGACTACTGGTCCACCCTGACCAACGGCTTCGTGGCAGGCACCGCCCCGGACGTGTTCACTGACCACCTGTCGAAGTACCCCGAATTCATCAAGAACAAGCAGCTGCTTTCCATCGATGACGCGGTGAAGAAGGACAACGTCGATCTCAACGTCTACAACAAGGGCCTGGCCGACCTCTGGGTCGGCGAGGACGGCAAACGCTACGGCCTGCCCAAGGACTGGGACACCATCGCCCTCTTCTACAACAAGAAGATGGCAGCCGACGCCGGAATCACCGAGGAGCAGATGAAGAACCTCACGTGGAACCCGCAGGACGGCGGCACCTACGAGAAGACCGTCGCCCACCTCACCGTGGACAAGAACGGCAAACGCGGCGACGAGGCAGGCTTCGACAAGAACAACGTGGCCGTCTACGGACTCGGCCTGGAGTCCGCCGGCTCCGGCCAGGGCCAGACCCAGTGGAGCTTCCTAACAGCCACAACCGGCTGGACCCACACGGACAAAAACCCTTGGGGCAAGCACTTCAACTACGACGACCCCAAGTTCCAAGACACCATCAAGTGGTGGGCAGGACTCTCCGAGAAGGGCTACATGCCCAAGCTTGAAACCACCGTGGGCGCAAGCGTGGCCGACAACTTCGCCGCAGGCAAGGCCGCCATCAACAGCAACGGATCCTGGATGATCGGCCAATACACCGGCTACAAGGGCGTCGAAGTCGGCATCGCACCGACCCCCACCGGCCCCAACGGCAAGCGCGCCTCCATGTTCAACGGCCTGGCCGATTCCATCTGGGCCGGCACCAAAAAGCCCGCCGCAGCCGCCAAGTGGGTCGAATACCTGGGCTCCGCCGCCTGCCAGGACGTCGTTGCATCCAAGGCCGTTGTCTTCCCCGCCATCTCCACCTCCTCCGAAAAGGCAGCCGCAGCCTTCAAGGCCAAGGGCGTTGACGTGACCGCCTTCACGCAGCACGTCGACAACGGCACCACCTTCCTGTTCCCGATCGCGGACAAGGCAGCCAAGGTGGACGGCATCATGAAGCCGGCCATGGACTCCGTGGTCTCCGGCAAGCAGCCCGCCAGCTCCCTGACGGCCGCCAACGAGCAGGTCAACAACCTCTTCAAGTAAGACACCGGTGTGCCGGGCCCTGTCCGGCACACCCACAAACCCCGCCTGCCGGCGGCACCCTGCGAACTCATAGCAGGCGCCGGCAGGCCTGCACCACCACGCAAACGACTGGAAAGAGAACTATCCACATGGACCCCCTGCACCTTCGCTCCGCCGGAACGAGCCTGGTGATCGCCTTCAACAGCGGAGAGGCCGAGGTCATCCATTGGGGCGCCGACCTGGGCCCCACCCTGCCGGACCTGGCCATTCTTGGCGACGCCATCCCACCTTCCGCTATCGACGCCAACGTCCCCACAGGTCTTCTTCCCCAAGGTTCTTCCGGTTGGCAGGGTCGCCCAGGACTGCGGGGCCACCGTATTGTGAACGGGGTCCCCGGACTGGACTTCTCGGTGAGGCTTCGCGTTATGGACGCCAGTTTCTCCGACGCCGGCCGCCTGGCATCCGCGGACGGCTCCGGCTCGGCGGTCATCACCCAGGCTGACCCCGACGCCGGTATCACCGTGACCTCCCGGCTTACCCTGCACCCGGGCGGCCTGCTGGAGCTGCGCCACACACTGAACAACGACGGCGACTCGCCTTTCCAGCTCGACGACCTGGCGACCGTCCTCCCGGTGGGGCGTGACGCCGTCGAACTTCTCGACCTCACTGGGCGCTGGGCCAGGGAGAGGCACCCGCAGCGGCGGGCCGTTACCCAGGGAACCTGGGTCCGCACAGGCAGGCATGGCCGCACCGGACACGACTCCTCCCTGCTGTTCGCCGCCGGCACACCTGGCTTCGGCAACCGCCGCGGCAAAGTGTGGGCGACGCACCTCGCGTGGAGCGGCAACCACGAGCAATTCGCCGATTCCCTGGCCGACGGACGCACCATGATTGGCGGCTCGGAACTGCTGGGCCCGGCCGAAGTAGTCCTGGAGCCCGGAGAGAGCTACACGACGCCAGCACTATTCGCCGCCTTCTCCGACCGCGGACTCGACGGCATCAGCGAGGCTTTCTATTCCTGGTTCCGCAGTCGCCCGCACCACGTTCTGCCGACAGCATCAACCGGCCTGCCCGCAGGAAAGCCCCGACCGGTAAACCTCAACACCTGGGAGGCCGTGTACTTCGACCACAACCTCGACACGCTCCTGGAACTGGCCGAGTCCGCCGCGGACCTGGGCGTGGAGCGCTTTGTGCTCGACGACGGTTGGTTCCGCGGACGCCGCGACGACAAGGCCGGGCTGGGCGACTGGTACGCGGACGAAAAAATCTGGCCCAACGGCCTCACTCCCCTCATCGACGCCGTGACATCGCGCGGCATGGAATTCGGCCTGTGGGTGGAGCCGGAAATGATCAACCTGGACTCCGACGTCGCCCGGGCCCACCCGGACTGGATCGTCAGCCCCTCCGCCGCATCCCACAAGGACGGCGGCCGCCTGCCGCTTGAATGGCGCAACCAGCACATCATCGACCTGGTCAACCCCGAGGCCTGGCAGTACATTTTCGACCGGATGAGTGCCCTGCTCAGCGAGAACAACATCAGCTACCTCAAATGGGACCAGAACCGCGACCTGCTGGAACACGGCCACAACGGCAAGGCATCCGTCCACGAGCAAACCCTTGCCGCGTACCGACTTTTCGACGCCCTCAAGGAAAAGCACCCCTCCGTGGAGATTGAATCCTGCTCCTCCGGCGGTGCGCGGGTGGACCTCGGCATCCTAGAGCGGACAGACCGGATCTGGGCCTCGGACTGCAACGACGCCCTGGAACGGCAGACAATCCAGCGCTGGACCGGACTGGTGGTCCCGCCTGAACTCATCGGCCAGCACATCGGCCCCACCACCTCGCACACCACGGCCCGCACCCACGACCTGTCCTTCCGGGCCATCACAGCGCTCTTTGGGCACTTCGGCATGGAGTGGGACATCCGGGAAGCGAAGGGCACCGAACGTGAGGAACTCAAGCGGTTCATCGGCCTGTACAAGAAGCACCGCGACCTCATCCACAGCGGCCGGATGGTCCGTGCCGACGTACCCGACGACTCACTCAATATCCATGGCGTGGTGGCGGACGGCACCGCCGGCTTCGGTGACGGTTCGACGGCGGCCTTGTTCGCCGTCGTCAGTACCCGCACTTCCTTCGCCGACCGGCCTGGGCGGATCGCCATCCCCGGACTCGACCCGGAACGCAACTACCGGGTGGACGCCATTTTCCCGGCGCCCGGAGACGCGGACTACACCCACACGTTCACGCAGGTCCAGCCGCCAGCATGGCTGGCATCCGGGGCTGAGGTGACAGGTAGCTTCTTGGCCGAGGTCGGGTTGCCCATGCCGATTCTGAACCCCGAGCATGCGCTGCTGCTTGAAGTAACCGTGGCGTAGCGTAGAAAGACCGTGCCCAGGGGGCTGCCCGACTAACGGCAGCCCCCTTTGGCGTGCCGGACCCCTTACCAGCGGTAATGCGCCAACGTACCCTGAGGTAAAAGGGTCCACTTCCCATAATCGGAGGCTCGCCATGGACACCGAATACGCCGAAGTCAGCGGCCATGATGTCACCACAATCACGTGCATCTGCGGAAACACCGTAGGCAGGGACGGACTGATCCCGGCCAACTCGCAAGGCATTCCCATTCATGGAGGTGAACTTCCGGCGCCAAAAGGACTTGCGGCATGGCCCGAAGACGGAGAACTCTTCACGCTGTGCCCGTCCTGCGGCCGCGTCTACCGTGATTCAGTCATCGAGGAAACGGGCACGGCACCAGTGGCATTCAGGGTAGACGTGGCCGGCGGGCCGATTGCCGAGGCCATCCGAATCCACTGGGACCTCAGCAACCAGTCGGGGACGTAAGGGGAAATAGTGGCAGAAACCCAGACAGTAACGTCCAAGGACGGCACGCCCATCGCCTATGAGAAAGTCGGTTCCGGCCCGGAACTCGTGCTTGTGGATGGGGCCCTGTGCTACCGCGACTTTGGTCCCAGCCGCAGCCTGGCAAACCATCTCGCGGACCGGTTCACCGTCTATTTCTACGATCGACGAGGCCGCGGCGGGAGCGGTGACACCCAGCCCTACGCCGTGGAGCGGGAGTACGAAGACCTTGAGGCAGTGATCATCGCGGCGGGTGGGAATCCGTTTGTGGCCGGTTTCTCCTCGGGCGGGGCGCTCGCCTTGCACGCCGCAGCTTCCGGAGTGGGAATGCGCAGGATTGCCTCCTACGAGGCACCCTACGTTGGACTCCACAAGGTCAAAAGGCAGGAGCTCGACTACCACGGACAGCTCAGGCAGCTCATCGCAAAAGGCGACAGAGCCGGGGCTGTTGCCTTCTTCATGGTGAAGATGGTCGGTGCCCCGCCGTTTGTACCGCTCTTGATGCGGCTCTCTCCCAAGGTGTGGAAACAGCTCACCGGCGTCGCCCACACGCTCCCCTACGACGCAGCCGTTATGGGCAACTTCGAGGTTCCCCGTGACACCCTGCAGAAGATCACGGTGCCCACGCTCATTATGGGCGGCGGCAAGTCGAAGGCAAATATGGCGGCTGCCGTCAAGAACACAGCCGATGCGATTCCCGACTCACGGCATGAATCCCTGGCGGGCCAGACGCACCAAGCGAAAGATGACGTGATTGGTCCGGCGCTCACCGAGTTCTTCGCCAGCGACGCCGAGGTCCGGTAGGAGCTCAAAAGTGGCGGGTCTGGAAGGCCTTTGCATCGATAAGCCCAGGGACCCCACGGGCCGCGTCACGAAAAGGGACCGTGCGCGCCGAGCCGATAGATTGGACGCATGACTGAAGCCTCCTCCGCCACTGAAGCCAGCCGCGGCACTATCCTTGTTGTCAACGGTCCCAACCTGAACCTGCTGGGCACCCGGGAACCGGAGAAGTACGGTACTTCAACCCTGGCCGACGTCGAGCAGCTCGCCATCAACGCGGCGGAGGCCCACGGCTTCAGCGTGGACTGCGTCCAGTCCAACCATGAAGGCGACCTTCTGGACGCGATCCACGATGCCCGGACTAATGCCGTGGGCATCGTCATCAATGCCGGTGCCTTCACGCACACGTCCGTGGCCCTGCGCGACGCCCTCGCGGCCGTGTCCCTTCCCGCCGTCGAGGTCCACATCACCAACGTGCACCAGCGTGAGGAATTCCGGCACCACTCGTACCTCTCCCCCGTCTGCTCGGCTGTCATCGTCGGCGCAGGCGTGCAGGGCTACAAGCTTGCGATCGATTACCTGGCGAGCGTCCTGTAGGAGATCCTCCGGGAGGAACGCACCAAGCTGGCTGCTGGCTATTTCCGGGTGCACTGTCCCGCCGACACTGCTGCGTTCAATCCCGGTGCCTGCTGTGCCACAGGGGCCAGGTCATCCATGGTCAGGGCGAAACCAAGGGCGGCATCCGAGGTGGTCTTTGCGAAAATCAGGCCGGCAACTTGCCCTTCGCTCGTGAGCAGTGGACCGCCGGAGTTCCCCGGCTGGACGTCACCGGCAATGCGATAGACGTTCTCCGGGGCCGGGTTGTTGCCATAGATGTCCGGCACAAGCACCGTCGAGATTCCCTCCACCGCGGCCGGCTTTGACTGGAAAGGTCCACCGTGCGGGTAGCCGGCAAAGGCGGCCGAAGTGCCGGCGGGCAGGTTCCCGGAAAGCTGAAGCGGACTACTCGGCAGTCCGTCAACGGCAAGGACGGCAATATCGTGCTGGCTGTCAAAGTAGACGACACGCCCGGGCAACGCGCCGGCGTCGGGAATTTCCACCACAGGCTCCGGGACGCCGGCCACCACGTGCGCGTTGGTAACCACACGACCCGGTGACACAACAAAGCCCGAGCCGGTCTGGTTCTGGCCGCACTGGTAGGCGGTTCCCGCGATGCGCAGCACAGACCTGGCGGCCGCGTTCAAGGCCGGCGTATCGGTGCTCGAGTTGGGGATCTGGACGGCTTTCCCTGGCCCGGCTCCTTCAATGAGCTTGGGAATGCCATTGCCCAGAACGGCGGAGCGCAATTGGGCCATGCCGGCCCTGAGCGGACCGGGTGTAGCTCCGTCGATGAAGCGGATCACTTTGGAGTCAGCCAATTGTTGTGAGACAAACGGCACACCAAGTGCACTGACGCTGAAGGCCAGCATGGACAGGACCAGCGCAGACACAACCAGGCTCAGTACACAGCCGGCCAGCCTGTCTACGACGTGGAGTTCGCGTATGCTCACCACGCCCCGAAGCTGCCTGCCAAGCATGGTGCCCAAACCGTGGCCCAGAACGATCAGCAGAATCGCCGAGCCGATGATGGCGGTCAGTCGCCACGAACTGTCCGGGACCCAGCCGCCCACCAATGGGACGGCCACGAACGCGGCCAGGGCACCAGCGGCGAAGCCGGCAATGCCGCCTACGGTAATCAAGAAACCGTTGCGCAGGCCATAGAGGGCATAGGAGAGGAGGGTCAGGATCAACAGCAGATCCAGGATGGTCAGGCCGAACACCAGTTACTCCTTATAGACGGCCGTGCTCCGCAGAGCCGGTCAAGCCCCCATTCTAAGTGCCCTCCCTGACAGGCAGCCGAGCGTCCGAGACCACAGATTCCCCGGATTTGCCGCCGTTTCGCCTGCCAAGTACGTCACAGAAGCCCGAAAGTTCTGAAACAATGGCTGAAGCGCCACAGCCGACATATTTACTCAGGAGATTTCATGGACATCGAGGTACTGCGCCGCGCGCCTCTCTTCGCGACCCTAGACGACGACGCTTTCCGCCTGCTGACGGACGAACTCACCGAGGTGGATCTGTCCCGCGGGGCGTCGGTGTTCCGCGAAGGAGACCAGGGCGACCAGCTTTACTTCATCGTGTCCGGCAAAGTGAAGCTGGGACGCACTTCCCCCGACGGCCGCGAGTCCCTCCTGGCCATCCTCGGCCCGGGCGAACTGTTCGGCGAAATGGCACTCTTCGACCCCAGTCCCCGAACCGCCACGGCAACGGCTGTTTCCGAGACCCGCCTGGCAGGCCTGAAGAACGAAAGCCTCAACACCTTGCTGCGCACGCGCCCCGAGGTGTCTGCCCAGCTCCTTCAGGCCCTGGCCCGTCGTCTCCGCCGCACTAACGACTCACTGTCCGACCTGGTCTTCTCTGACGTCCCCGGCCGTGTTGCCAAGGCGCTCCTGGACCTCGCCGACCGCTTCGGCCGCCCGGCCACTGACGGCGTGCTGGTAGCCCACGAACTGACGCAGGAAGAGCTGGCCCAGCTGGTAGGCGCTTCCCGCGAGACCGTCAACAAGGCATTGGCCGAATTCGTCCAGCGCGGATGGCTTCGCCTCGAGGCTCGTGCGGTGGTTATCCTGGACATGCAGCGGCTCCGCCAGCGCTCCCGCTAGGAACCGCGCACCAAAGCACTTCGCAAGGCCGTCCCGGAAAATTCCGGGGCGGCCTTGCTGGTTTAAGAGCATCACTCGGCGAAGAGTTGTCTACGCGGGTAAATAGCTAAAGTTTGCAGATACTCCGCCAAAAATCAGGGAAAAATTGGGGTATTGCGCCTAGAAATCTACACGCGTAGATTTGATCCAAGCGCAAATCCCACTCCTGCCCCACATCGGCCATTTGCGCCTACTCCACACACAGAATCCATTGGAAGGCTTCCTGATATGACGTTCAGCCTGGGTATCGTTGGTGCCGGCCAGTTCGCCAGCCAGTTCGCGACCCTCTTCGACCTGCACCCTGGTGTCTCGCGGGTGAGCATCACCGACCTGCTGCCTGAGCGCGCCGCTGAACTCACAGGACGCTTGGGCAATGCAACGACGCACGAGTCCTTTGAATCGATGCTGGCCGACCCCTCCATCGATGCCGTGGCCCTGTTCACGCAGCGGTGGACCCACGGTTCCCTGGTGGTGCAGGCCCTCGAAGCCGGCAAGCACGTCTATTCGGCTGTGCCCATGGCTATCACCGAGGACGAGATCCGGACCATCATCGACATCGTGACCCGCACCGGCCTCACCTACATGATGGGCGAAACCAGCTACTACAATCCGGCCACCATCTATGCCCGCCAGCGCTACGCCGCAGGTGACTTTGGCCGTGTGTTCTACTCGGAAGGCGACTACGTCCACGACATGGACCTCGGCTTCTACGACGCCTACCGTTACAGCGGTGGCGACCGTTGGAAGGAAACCGCCAGCTACCCGCCCATGCTCTACCCCACGCACTCGATTGGTGGCGTTCTGGGGGCTATCCCCACGCACGCCGTGTCGGTAAGCTGCATCGGTGTCCAGGACAACCGGGCCGACGGTGTTTTCGACAAAGACGTGAGCATGTTCCAGAACGACATCTCCAACGCCTCCGCGCTCTTCGAACTCGCTGACGGTGGCGTGATGCGCATCAACGAGATGCGTCGTGTCGGCTACCCTTCGCATATCCGGGAATCGCGCTTCCGCTACTTCGGCACGGAGGCCAGCTTCGAACAACTGGCCACAGTGGCCTTCTGGCAGAACAAAGAAGGCGTCGAAGATGTGACGAGCCTGGTGTCGACGTCGTCCACCATGTCCCTCGACGACCCGTCACTCGCGGACATCGCCCCGGCCCTCCGGGACGCCTTCGTGTCAGGTCACTCGCCCGTCCACGACATTGACAGGCTGCCCAAGGAATTCGACGGCGTCCACAACGGGCACGAGGGCAGCCACCACTTCCTGGTGGACGACTTCGTGACGGCGGTCAACACCGGAACGCTCCCGCCGGTCAACGCCTGGGTGGCTGCCCGATTCACCCTGCCCGGCATCATCGCGCACCGCTCCGCTCTCCAAGGCGGCGAGCGGCTGGAGATCCCGGACCTCGGCGAACCGCCCGCCGCCTTGGTCCACCGCAACCGCGACCAGGCCGCGGTGAACCGCTAGCCGGCAGCCGGCAAGGTGCTGTGCCGCCCCTCGGTGGGCCGGCACAGCACCTCCGCGGCATTGACCCCCAAATGGATACCAAGGAGCAGGGGTGGAAACGTGAAGGAAGTCCTGCAGCCCAACAGAACCGTCACCAGGGCAGATGTGGCGCGGCTCGCTGGGGTGAGTACCGCCGTCGTGAGTTATACGCTCAACGGCGGGCCGAGGCCGGTGGCGCCGGGCACCGCCGCCAAAGTACTGGACGCCGTCGCGAAACTCGGTTATCAGCCCAACGCCGCGGCCCAGACGCTGAGCCGCGGCACCAGCCAAGTGATCGGCCTCATCATCCCGGACATCGGCAACCCGTTCTTTGGTGCCTTCGCATCCGCGATCGAATCGGCGGCGAGAAGCCAGGGGTTCGACGTGATGATCTGCAGCACGCACAGCAACTCGACGGCCTATTACGTCCGCCACCTGGATTCGTTGCGTGTCCACGGCATCCTGATGTTGGCAATCCTGGATCCCCGGGACGAACCACTGGTCCACAAGGTGTCCACGCGCATCGTCCAGCTCAACGATCCCCGCCCGGTTGCCGGCGGCGTTAGCGTCGCCGCCGACCTTTACAACGGAGCGCGCGACGCCGTGAGGCACCTCATCGCTTTAGGCCACCAGACCGTCGCCTTCCTGGGAGACCTCGACGACGGCGAGCCGCGCCACGCCGGCTGGCGCGACGCGCTGCGGGAACTCGGCGCCGCCCCCGGACCCTCCGCGCACGCACCCTTCAGCCGCGAGGGCGGCGTGGCCGGAATGAAGGAACTCCTCCTGGCGGGCGAACCACCGACTGCCGTATTCGCGAGCTCGGACATGATCGCCATCGGAGCCCTTCGGGCCCTCCACGAAGCCAAGATCCGCGTCCCCGAAGACGTGTCAATCGTCTCCTTCGATGACTCTCCCGAGTCGGCATTCGCGTTCCCCGGAATCACCGCGATGCGTCAGCCTATCGAGAAGATGGCCCAAGAAGCACTGACGGCCCTCATAAACCCCCGCCATCTCCGCCCGGGCCTCCACCTGCATCCAACCACTCTGGTGGAACGCCAATCGACAGCGCCTCCGGCGCGGTAGCCTCTGCGGCTTTTGGCGAGCCCATGACGTGGAGCGACCTTCCCACCGAAGGCACGAGCCCCGCACAAGCCAACCCCCGGAGGCCGATGAGGTCAGCGCTCGCGCTGGGGGTCGCCCGGGGTGGTTCTGGCGGCTTCGACTTCGAGCATAAGCACACCGTCTTCTTCAACCAGTTTTGGCTGGTACATGTGCGCCTTGCGTTTGTAGCTTAGGTAGGCGATGCAGCCGTTGGCCGCTGCCATTTTTTCGAGCATGATCTCCGCCCCCGGCACCAGGAGTTGGCCGAGGGTCAGTCCCACCGTGTTTTCCTGGCCTATTTCATCCCCGAGGGTTGTGGTGTTGCGATCCGCGATGGCCTGGGTGGCGGTAACCCAACGGCCCCAGACGCCTTTGCCTTCCAGGAGGGTAGGTTGTTGGTTCATGGGAAGCGTGGCCGCGAAGTAGCGCGTGTTGAAGCGGCGGTGCGCAAAGTCGGGGCTCAGCCAGTTGACCAAGGGCTTGAGGAGGTCCGTGCGCAGCAGCAATCCGCGCTTGGCGAGGAATTCGCCGAACGTTTTCTCTTGGTCGCTGATGGCCACGCGGGCTTTCATCCATTCAGTGCCGGACGTTCCCTCAACAGTGGTTGACAGATCCGGTCCCGCGAGCAGGACGCCGGTTTCCTCGAAGAGTTCGCGAATGGCGCCCACCACATGGCGGCGGGCCAGTCCGACGTCGTCTGTTCCAAGGGCCTCAGCCCAATGCTGTGGTGAGGGACCCAGCCATGCGACGGGGTCGTCGTCGGAGGCGTCCAGGGAGCCGCCGGGGAAAGCGACCACGCCCAACGGCGAGGAACCCGGACGGTAACCCATCCACGTTTCCAGACCGTGGGGCGAGTCGCGGAGGAGGACAACGGAGGAGGCCAGCCGCGCGGCGCGCGGTGTCCGCTCCCCCAGTTGCTGCCAGTTTCGTGCTGCCCCCTCAAGTTCGGGGGGCAGCACAAACAGGCGTCGGGCTAATTGAGGCACAGTGTTTTCCGGTCTAGCTGAATTCGGCAATCAACTCGACCTCAACGGGCGAGTCGAGGGGGAGCACGGAAACGCCGACGGCGGAACGTGCGTGCTGGCCAGCGTCACCGAAGACGCGACCCAGCAGTTCAGAAGCGCCGTTGATGACGCCGGGCTGGCCGGTGAAGGACGGGTCGGAGGACACAAAGCCCACAACCTTGACGATGCGGGTGACGCGGTCCAGGTCACCGATGACGCTCTTTACCGCGGCAAGCGCGTTCACGGCACACACGGCGGCGTAGGCTTTGGCGTCCTCGGGGGAAATGGTCGGCTCATCGGAGCTGCCTTCGTCACCGGTTGAAACTTTGCCGGTAGCTTCGAGTTTGCCGTTAATAAAGGGAAGCTGTCCGGACGTGTAGACGTGGTTGCCGGAAACGAGTGCCGGGACGTAGGCGGCCACCGGCGCGGCAACCTCGGGAAGGATGATTCCGAGTTCTGCGAGTCGCTTCTCGACGGCGGAAGCGGGAGCCTGCGATCCCGTGGATTCTGTGGTTTCTGCGGACGTTGACATAATTACTGCTTCTCCCTCTTCAAGTACGCGACTAGGCCATTTCCGTCCGGTCCGGGGACAACCTGTACCAGTTCCCAGCCGTCGTCACCCCACTGGTCGAGGATCTGTTTTGTCGCATGAATGATGAGCGGAATCGTCGCGTACTCCCATTTGGTCATGACAGAAAGCGTAGCCCTTGCCGGTACAGTGGAAAACATGGCGACTCGCAAGAACCCCATATTCGACACTGCCACGACCCTAGGGAAGATTCTCGGCTTCCTAGGCGTGTCCGCGGTTTGCGGTGTCCTGGTGGCGGGGCTTTTGGTCCCCGCCGCTGCTGTGTCCGGCAGTGCCGCCAGCGGTTCCATCCAGTTCTTTGACACCCTTCCGGCAGAACTGCAGGTAGACCCGCCCAGCCAGTCGACCAAGATCCTGGCTGCCGACGGAAGTCCGCTCGCCACGCTATTTGCGGAGAACCGCACGCGAGTCCCGCTTGACCAGATGAGTCCTTATATTAAGGACGCCATCATCGCCATCGAAGACAGCCGCTTTTACGAGCACGGCGGTGTGGACACCACCGGTATCCTGCGTGCGCTGGTCAGCACCGCCCGAGGCAACAAGCAGGGCGCCTCCACCATTACGCAACAGTACGTCAACAACGTCATCAACGAGTCGCTTGTCTCCGAAGGCAAGGATGCCGACGTCAAGCTCAATGGTGTGAACAAGGGCGTGGGCGACAAGCTCCGCGAAATGAAGCTCGCAATCGCGCTGGAGAAGAAGTTCTCCAAGGAGCAGATCCTTGAGGGCTACCTCAACATCGTCTTCTTCAACCGGGACGCCTACGGCATCGAGGCCGCCTCCAAGTTCTTCTTCAGCACCAGCGCCAAGGATCTGACCCTCCCCCAGGCCGCATTGCTGGCGGGTGTGGTTAACAGCCCGTCCTTCTACGACCCCATCACCAACCCGGACAACGCCAAGCAGCGCCGCAACCTGGTGCTCCAGGCCATGTTGTCCCAAGGCAAGATCAAGAAGGACCAGTACGACGCCGCGGTTGCAGCGCCGGTGGAAACAAAGGTCACGCCGGCCCGCCAAGGTTGCGCGTACGCTTCCAAAGCCCCGTACTTCTGTGACTACGTTCTGCACCTCCTGCTGAATAACCCCGCCTACGGCGCCGACGCCAAAGAGCGCGAGAAGAAGGTGTTCCGTGGTGGCTTAACCATCACCACAACTTTGGATCCCAATGCGCAGAACGTGGCACAGGCCCAGGTAGACGCCTCTGCTGGCGCCAACCCGGACAAGTGGGGCGCTTCCCTTGTGTCGGTGCAGCCGAACTCGGGCAAGATTATTTCGATGGCCCAAAACACGGTGTGGTTGCCTGCCGAAGGCAAGTTCCAAGCTGAGCAAAACTTCAACGTGGACAAACTGGACGGGAACGGCCAGGACCTCAACGGATTGGGTGGATTCCAGCCCGGGTCGACGATGAAGCCGTTCACCTTCGCGGAGTGGCTCAACGAAGGCAAGTCGATGAACACCACGGTGAATGCGGCTGTCCGTCGGTACCCGCAGAACTTCCCTTGGCGGAACACCTGTCCCTCCCCCGTTGTCGGCTGGTATGACAGCACCAACCAGTCAACAGACCTGCAAAACGCTGAAGAAGGCTACTACCGGACCATGCCGGTCCTGTACGGTCTGGCGAACTCCATCAACACCGCAACCTTCGCCTCGGCCTCGCAACTGGACCTCTGTGGCATCCAAAAGATTGTTGACGCCGTTGGTATCCACGGTGGCCTGCCAAGCTACGAGAACAACGCAGTCAAGGATCCCAACCCCAAGGTTCCGATGACCACGATCTCCAACCTCATCGGGTCCACGCAGACGGCACCGCTGACGCTGGCCAGCGCCTTCGCAACTTTCGCGAACGACGGAAAATACTGCGAGCCGATTGCGATCACCTCGGTGGTGGACCAGTCCGGCGCCAAGCTACCCGCGCAGTCCTCAAACTGCCGGGATGCCGTGAAGCCGGAAGTTGCCCGTGGTGTGGCCTACGGTATGCAGGAAGTCCTCAACTCCGGATCGGGCTCCCTGATCCAACCGCGCATTTCCACCAAGACCAACTTCCCGGTTGCGGCCAAGACCGGTACCAACGACACCAACGGCTCCACCTGGGTGGTGGGCTACACCACCGGACTCGCCACTGCTACGTGGTTCGGTGATCCCCTTGGCGGTCAGACCCGTGTTGGTCGAAACATCACGGTCAACGGCAAGTTCTATACAAACGTCGACGGTTACATGATCGCTGGCCCGCAGTTCGCCAATTACATGCTTGCCGTGGCGCCTGCTTACGGGACCAACCCGTTCCCCGCGCCACCGTCGAACCTGGTCAGTGGAGCACCCACCGTTCGGAATAACCCGAGTCCTGCACCAGCGCCCGCCACGCAAGCCCCGGCACCCAGCACGGGCAGCAACCCTGGTGATGGCAACGGAAACGGCAAGAAACCCTAACGTTCCGTGACCGCCCTCGATACCTTGGCCCGCCGCGCCCGGTCCTTCGGGCGCGGCTTTGCCGTCACCACCGCTCTTGGCGCAGCCGCCGGAGCGGCATTAGCCGCCTACGGGCTTTGGGAAAAGAACCAGTTCACCGTGCGCGAGGAGACCCTTCCAATCCTCCCGGAAGGCACGGCTCCGCTCCGTGTGCTTCATTTGAGCGACATCCACTTTGTCCCTGGCCAGGACGCCAAGGCGGACTGGCTGCGATCACTCGCCGAACTGGAACCGGATCTGGTGGTCAACACAGGTGACAACCTGAGCCACAAGGACGCGATCGATCCGCTCCTTGCGGCACTACAGCCGCTCCTGAAGTTCCCGGGCGTGTTCGTCCCAGGGTCCAACGACTACTTCGGTCCCAGGATGAAGAACCCCGCTACGTACTTCCTGGGCCCGTCCAAGCTGAGAAGCGACGCCGTGCCCCTCGACTGGCCGCGGCTGCGCTCCGGTTTCGGAATGTCCGGCTGGATCGATCTGACAAATCGCCATCAACAGTTTGTGCTGAAGGGGCTGCGCTTCGACTTCTCCGGCGTGGACGATCCGCACCTCAACCGGGAACGCTACGCCGGGTGGCCGCGCGGCACAGCTGGCCAGGATGCCCGCCCCCACCTTCGCGTGGCCGTCATCCACGCTCCCTACCAGCGGGTCCTGGATCACTTCACGGCAGAGGGAGCAGACCTCATCTTGGCAGGCCACACCCACGGCGGCCAGATCTGCATCCCCGGTTATGGCGCCTTGGTGTCCAACTGCGACTTGCCTACGTGGCGTGCCAAGGGCCTCCACGATTGGGAGCTGGACGGCCGTTCGACGCCGCTCAACGTGTCAGGCGGAATCGGCACCTCACGCTTCGCTCCGGTCCGTATCGCGTGCCGGCCAGAGGCCGTGCTGCTGACGTTGACGCCCAGCTCCTAAACCCCGCGCCAACACAGCCAGAAATCGTTTCCATAACGTACCGTAATCCTGCTGTGAATCCTGTCACGCCATGGCATAGGGTAGTTGCTACGGGAAACTACATTCGATGTGAGCGCCCTTCGCTCTGACGTGAGCGCTCTGACCTGAGAAGCGGGAATGGCCAAGCAGACCTCTTTTCTTACCTCCATCAAGCGTCTCTATCCGCACGTCTCACCGATCCTCCCCCGGCTTGTTATGGGCCTGGTCAGTGCCCTGATGGCCAGTATTGTTGCCCTGGCAATCCCGCAGGTGCTCAAGGTCCTGGTCAACGGAACGTTGTATCCGGGAGGAGACGCGAACACGGTGTGGGTGGCGGCCGCCGTCATTCTGGCCCTGGGCGTGGCCGAGGCCGGACTCGTCGCGTTGCGGCGGCAATTCGTCATCAACCCCGCCACTTCCGTGGAGACCAAAATGCGGGTGTCCCTCTATGGCCACCTGCAGGACCTTGCCGTCTCCTTCCACGATCGATGGGGCTCGGGACAGTTGCTCTCACGCTCCATGACGGACTTGAACTTCCTGCGCCGCTGGATGGCGTTCGGCGCCATCATGCTGGTAGTGACTACGCTGACAGTGCTCATTGGCGTGGGTGTGATGTTCACGATGAGCTGGCAGTTGGCCCTGATCTTCTTGGGCGCCGCAATCCCCATCATGTTTTACTCCTTCCGCTTCCGCAGGCGCTTTAGCCGCGTAACGCGGCTCAGCCAGGACCAGGCCGGCGACCTCGCCACAACTGTTGAGGAATCGGTCCATGGCATCCGCGTCCTCAAAGCCTTCGGCCGGAGCCGGGAAGCCTTGGAAAGTTTCAATGAGCAAGCCGAGGAGCTGCGGCAAACCGAAATCACCAAGGCACGCCAGCAGGCCATGTTCACCATGGTGGTGACGCTGCTCCCGGAACTGGCCCTCGGCCTGGGGCTCGTGGTCGGCATCCTGCTCGCCGCCAACGGCGAACTGAGCATCGGCTCCCTCGTGGCGTTCTTCGCAACCGCGGCGGTGGTCGCGGCACCGGTGGAATTCTCCGGGATGCTGCTTGCCATGGCACTCACGGCAAAGACCGCCGTCGACCGCCACTTTGAGGTGATGGACACCCCCAATGACATCTCCAGCCCGGCAGAGCCGGCACGCCCCGCCGTCGTTCGCGGGGCGGTGCGTTTCAGCGGCGCCGGTTTTGGGTTCGACGACGGCGGGCGGCTGCTGCGCGATGTAAACCTGGACATTCGCCCGGGCGAGACCATGGCCCTTGTGGGCGTGACGGGCAGCGGCAAGAGTGCACTGCTGCAGCTGGTGCCGCGACTCTTCGACGTGACCACTGGTTCGGTGACAATCGACGGGGTCGACGTGAGGAACTTCAGCCTGGAAGAACTGCGGACCGTGGTGGCGGTCGCATTCGAAGACACCACCCTGTTTTCAAGCTCGGTCCGTGACAACGTCCTGCTCGGCGCGCCGGATCGCAGCGACGCTGCCCTCGAGGAAGCGCTGGATGTTGCACAGGCGCAATTCGCGTTCTCCCTGCCCGACGGCGTGGACACGTTGATCGGCGAGGAAGGCCTGAGCCTTTCCGGCGGGCAGCGGCAACGTATTGCGCTGGCCCGCGCAATCGCAGCCAAGCCGCGCGTGCTGGTCCTCGACGATCCCCTGTCCGCGCTGGACGTCAACACAGAGGAACGCGTAGAGGCCCGGCTGCGGGAAGTCCTGAGGGACACCACAACGCTGATCGTCGCGCACCGGCCTTCAACCGTCGCGTTGGCAGACCGCGTGGCGCTGCTACAGAACGGAACCATTACCGCCGTCGGGACCCATTCGGAACTCCTCGCAGGCAACGCCCACTACCGATACGTCATCGCCAGCCTGGACACAGAACCCAAGGACCTGGACACCGAACTGCACGAAGAACTCGAGGGGGAATTGGCGAATGAACTCGGCAATGCCCTGGACGACGCCGGAAAGGCCGCACGATGAGCGCCACAACCTTCGGCACCGCTAACGAAGACAATGCCCACCTCAACCGCGCGGACAGCCGGGCCGTACGACGGCGGTCGCTCGCCTTGCTGGGGTCCCTCATCCGGCCGGTCCGCGTCCGGTTCTGGCTGACGATCGCCACCGTGGTGCTGTCCCAGCTGGCCCGGGTCTCGTTCCCGGTGATCATCGCGTTCGGGATAGACCGCGCATTGCCCGCCCTACGCTCCGCGGACAGCAGCCTGGTTGTCCTGACGGGCGCGCTCTACCTGCTTGCCGCCGTCGCCACGGCAGGTCTCACGGCACTCTACGTGACGTCCACGGCAAAGCTGAGCCAGGCCATGCTGCTGGACCTTCGCCTGCGGGTGTTCCGGCACACACAGCGGCTGAGCCTTGAATTCCACGAGAAGTACACGTCCGGCCGCATTATCGCGCGGCAGACGTCTGATCTTGAGGCGCTCCGCGAACTCCTGGACTCCGGGGTCAGCTCGTTGGTGTCCGGGCTGCTGTTTATGGTGTTTACGGCATTCACCATCTTCGCGCTCGACTGGCGCAGTGGGCTGATCCTCCTCGCGGCAGGATTCCCGATGTACTTCCTAACGCGCTGGTACCAAAAGCACTCCCAAATAGCATTCCGAGAGTCGCGGGTGGCCTCGGCAAGGCTTATCGTGCACTTCGTAGAAACGATGACGGGTATCCGCGCTGTGAAGGCATTCCGCAAGGAGCGGGAAAACGCGGAACAATTTGGCGAGCTCTCTGAGTCCTACCGGAAAGTCACTGTCAGGTCGATCAACCTCAACGGCATCTTCCAGCCGGGCCTGGTGCTGATCGGCAACGTCTGCGTGGCAGTGGTGTTGCTCGTGGGAGGATTCCGGGTGATTACCGGGGGACTTGAGGTTGGTGTCCTTCTGGCCCTTATCCTGTCCACCAAGCGCTTTTTCCAGCCTGTGGACCAGATGGCCATGTTCTACAACTCGTTCCAGAGCGCGCAGGCCGCCTTGGAGAAGGTTTCCGGCCTCCTTGAGGAAGTGCCCACGGTGCGCCCGCCACGGAACCCCATCCCACTGGCCAAAGCCAAGGGCGACATCCAGTTCCGCGGTGTCCAGTTCGGCTACGGCGAAGGCCCGGTGGTGGTGCCAACGCTGGACCTTCACATTCCGTCCGGCCAGACAGTGGCATTGGTGGGCCAAACCGGCGCCGGCAAATCCACCCTGGCAAAACTGATCGCCCGGTTCTACGACGTCACCTCGGGCTCGATCACGCTCGACGGCGTCGACTTGCGTGAACTCTCGACGGCGGACTTGCGCCGCAACGTGGTGATGGTCACCCAAGAGGCATTCCTCTTCAGCGGCTCCGTGGCGGACAATATTGCGCTGGGCCGTCCGGAAGCGTCGCGGGACGAAATTGAAGCTGCCGCCAAGGCTGTGGGCGCCCACCACTTCATCACCGAACTGCCGGAAGGCTACGACACTGACGTGAACAAACGCGGTGGACGTGTCTCAGCCGGCCAGCGGCAGCTCATCGGCTTCGCCCGCGCTTTCCTTGCCGCCCCGGCAGTGCTCATCCTGGACGAAGCAACCTCCTCCCTGGATATCCCGTCCGAGCGGATGGTGCAGGCCGGGCTGGCGAGCCTTCTGGCCGGGACTACCCAGACGGAGCTTGCGGGAGGCGGCCGAACTGCGCTGATCATCGCCCACCGCCTCTCCACTGTGGAGACGGCCGACCGGGTCCTCGTCATCCACGACGGCCATGTGGTAGAGGACGGAAGCCCGGCGGAACTTATTTCCGACGGTGGACGATTCGCCAGGTTGCATGGGGCTTGGAAGGACTCGTTGGTGTGACGCCAAGGGGCCCCGAGCCGGCTGGCCCCCGATTTCACATCCAGAGCCGACTCCTATATCCTTGAACAGTTGCTTTTGCAGCGGATCGGGATGTAGCGCAGCTTGGTAGCGCGCTTCGTTCGGGACGAAGAGGTCGCAGGTTCAAATCCTGTCATCCCGACAAATAACGTTAGGACCCTCCTTTGTGGAGGGTCCTAACGTTTTTAACAACCCATTTGCGTTCATTCCAATTTCGGCACAAATAAAACCCCGGGGCAGGCTCGCGAATGTCGCTTAAGGAATGTCCCGGGGTTTATTCACTTCACAAGATTATTGGTAGGAGCAGTGTTACAACTGCCGCTCTTCGTCAGGCTGACTTTGTCATATAAGGGCCACCCATCACATTGGATCGGGCCAGTTGCCGATGGCCTGGGGCTGAAGCTGTGCTCCCATGGGGTCAGGCCAGTTTCCAATGGCGCTCAGTGCGCTCATGGGGTCAGGCCAGTTGCCAATGCCCAGAATGACGCTGACCGAGTCGGCCACCGGAGCGGCGGAGACGACAGCGGGGGCCGCAGCAGAAAAAGCGAGTGCACCCGCCAGAGCGGCGGACGCAGCAATCTTCTTAAACATGGTTGGTTCCTCAATGCGAGTCGGATTCGTGATTGAATAACGCGGTCCCTGTTGACACACATTGTAAAATGTTTTCCACAGAGACTGTCAAGGTTTGGTGCGAGGCAGCCCACAGCGAGGAGGAATCGGTGGGAAACGGATTCGGAGAGAAACTTCGTGCCGAGCGTCTGGAACGCGGTTTAACCCAGGCCGAACTTGGACGGGACCTCTACTCACCAAGTTACATCTCCTTGCTGGAGACCGGCCGTCGCGAGCCGACGCCTGAAGTAATAGAAGAACTTGCCCGCAGGTTGGAGCTGGCGCCCAAGGCCTTGGAAGCTTGGAGCCAGCCTGTTTCCGTGAGCGACGCGGAATATGTCTTGGCAGGGCTTTACGCACGGCAGGCCTGGGACCTCAGGGACTACCCGCTGGCCGCCAGCCATGCCGCCACGGCCGCGCAGATTGCCCTCGAGGCCAAGAACACAAGCGCCTGGTGGAATATGACCTACATGCAGGCCGAGTGCCTCATGAAACAGGGGCAGCTCAAGGAATGCCAGCAGATCATCCAGCACCTCCTGGACCATCCCATGGCAACGGAATCCGCGGGACTTGGTGTCAGGGCGCGCCAGATGCTGGCTGCGGTCTGTCACGGACAAGGCCAGCTGACTACCGCCGTCGAACATGCCACGGACGCCGTTAGGCAGGCGGCGCAGCTGCCCAAGGGCTCGACCCTGGTGATCGGCGCGCATCGCGCGCTCATCGGCGCCCTGGCCGAGAGCGGCAAGCTGGACGAGGCGTGGAAGTACTGCCAGGACATGATGGAGCACATGGACGAGCACGCCATGACCCAACTGGCAGGCGAGGTGGCCTGGGTGGTGGGCAACGTGGCGTTTATGCGGCACGACTATGCAGAAGGCATCAAGCACCACGAGCGCGCGGCCAAGCTGCTCTCCCCCGCCAACGACATAGACCTGTGGGCCCGCTTCAACAAGGCGTCCGCTGCCGTCCGCCTGTCCTCCGGAATCGTTGAACCGGAGACCCTGTCCGCCATCGAGCGGGCCGAGTTGGCGCTGTCCATTGTTGGCGGCAACAAGACAGACCAGCTGGAGGTGGCGTTTATTCGCGCCCGCTGGCTGTACCTAACCGGGGACATCCTGAGTGCGGTGGCCAAACTGCGCACCATCCACGCAGAACGCAAGGTGCTGGCGCGGCACACGGCTGGCGAGGTCTCGCTGCTGCTGGGCAAGGCGCTGAAGGCAGCGGGGGAGAACTCGGAGGCGCTGGTTCACCTCGACGAAGCGCAGCACGAGTTCACCGAAGCCGGGGCAGCCGACCGCGTGCAGCAGGTCATGGACGCCACCCTGGAGATTCGCTTGGCAGAACGCCGAGCCCAGGCCCGTCCGGAGCAAGCCGGGCCAGCCAAGGCAAGCTAGACGTCAACGCACCCGCGAGATGGCATTTAATGGCGATGTTTTTGAAAAACACTGCCATTAAATGCCATCTCGCGGTAATGGGGGTTGCTGGAGGGTTTAGGCGAACGTCCTGCCGGTCAGCTTCTCGAAGGCCTCGACATACCTGGCTCGCGTCCGGGCCACGATGTCCTCGGGCAGCGCAGGCGGCGGGGTGTCAGCGGCCCTGTCCCAACCGGATTCCGCAGAGGTCAGCCAGTCGCGGACAAACTGCTTGTCGTAGGACGGCTGAGCCTTCCCGGGCTGGTACGTTGATGCGTCCCAGAAGCGGGACGAGTCCGGGGTGAGGACCTCATCGCCCAGGGTGATCACGCCAGTAGCTACATCCACGCCGAACTCCACCTTGGTGTCGGCCAGAATGATGCCACGTTCCCGGGCGATTTCCTCGGCCCGGGTGTAGATCTTCAGCGTGAGCTCCGCAAGCCGTGCGGCGATGTCGTCCCCCACAATCGCCACAACGTCCTCGTAGGTGATGTTTTCATCGTGCTCGCCTACCTCGGCCTTGGCTGACGGCGTGAAAATGGCCTGCTCCAAGCGGGAGCCGTCCACAAGTCCCGGAGGCAGCGGAATGCTGCACACCGTCCCGGACTCCTTGTATTCAGCCAGGCCGGATCCGGTGAGGTAGCCGCGGGCGATGCACTCCACGGGGAACATCTCCAGGCGTTTACAAATCATGGCGCGGCCCTCAACGGCCGCCGGAACCCCGCCGTCCACCGTTGAGGCAATAACGTGGTGTTCCACGTCCAATTGCTCAAACCACCAGAGGCTGAGCTGCGTCAGGATGCGGCCCTTGTCCGGGATCTCGCTGGACAGAACGTGGTCGTAGGCGCTGATGCGGTCGCTGGCGACCACCAGGACGGCGTCCTGGCCGATGGCGTCGCGGATCGCGTCATCGGCAGGCTCGTAAAGGTCGCGGACCTTGCCGGAGTAAACGTGCTTCCAGCCAGGCAGGTCCAGGATGGGCGCGGCAAAGCCTCGCGTGGTGGATTCGCTCATATTTAGGCCTGCACCTTCGGGATAGTTCCGGTGGACGCATACGGGACGCGGATGCCGCCGCGGGCGGCCTTGCCTGCTATGTCCGTGCGGAACTGGGAGCCCTCGAGCTGAACCAGTTCAACGCCGTCGTACGCCCGTTCGCGTGCCTCAACGAGGTCCGTCCCCAGGGCAACCACGGCGAGGACCCGGCCGCCGGCGGAGACAACCTTGCCTTCGTCGTCGAGCTTGGTACCGGCGTGGATGACGTGCACGCCTTCCAGCTCGTCCACCTTCTTCAGGCCGCGAATGCGGTCACCGGTACGGGGCGTGTCCGGGTAGTTTTCGGCGGCAACCACGACGGCGACAGCCGAGTCCTTGGACCAGCGCAGCTCTTCTGCCTTGTCCAGTTCGCCCTTGGCGGCTGCGAGGAGAAGGGCGCCGAGCGGGGTCTTCAGTCGGGCGAGGACTGCCTGGGTCTCCGGGTCGCCAAAGCGCACGTTGAATTCGATGACGCGCGTGCCGCGCGAGGTCAGGGCGAGGCCGCAGTAGAGTACGCCAACAAACGGTGTACCGCGGCGGGCCATCTCGTCCACGGTGGGCTGGGCAACGCGGTCGATGACTTCCTGGACCAGGCCTTCCGGAGCCCAATCCAGCGGGGTGTAAGCACCCATGCCGCCGGTGTTGGGGCCTTCATCGTTGTCGAAGATGCGCTTGAAGTCCTGCGCCGGGGACAAGGGCACGGTGGTGTGGCCGTCGCAGAGGACAAACAGGGAGACCTCGGGGCCGTCCAGGAACTCCTCAATGACTACGGAACCGCCGGCGTCGAAGCAGGACTGGGCGTGGGCCAGGGCTTCGTCGCGGTTTTTGGTGACCACAACTCCCTTGCCGGCGGCCAGGCCGTCATCCTTGACGACATAGGGAGCGCCGAAGGCATCCAGGGCGTCGACGGCTTCTTCAAGGGTGCTGGCCACACGGGCCATGGCGGTGGGAACGCCAGCCTCGGCCATGACCTGCTTGGCGAACGCCTTGGAGGCCTCCAGCTGCGCGGCTTCCTTGCTGGGACCGAACACCGGGATGCCAGCTTCGCGGACAGCGTCGGACACACCGGCTGCCAGCGGCGCCTCGGGGCCGATGACCACCAGGTCGACGGCGAGCTTGGTTGCCAGGGCTGCAACGGCCTCCGGGTTGTTCCCGTCGATTGCGTACGTGGGAACAAGCTTGCTGATGCCTGCGTTGCCCGGAGCCGCGTGGACTTCCGAGACGTTTGGGTCTTCGAGCAGGGAGCGGACAATGGCGTGTTCGCGGCCGCCGGGGCCAATGACGAGTACCTTCACAATCTCTTAGCGTACTTCTCAGACCCTGCTGGCTCCTAAGCATGACCGGAGCCATCCGCATCCAATGATTGGATCAATCCGGATCTGGAGTCTCCTTCATCTGCTGTTTTGTCACAGTGGCCAGCATTACGTTGGCGGGCACGGCGCTGGATAAGATCAGGCCATGGCCGCAGGAAATGTTCTGGGCCCCATCCTGGAAGTGATGACCTGGGTGGGGCTTGTCCCAGGGCTGCCCTTACTCCTGGTCGGCTGGCTGCGCCGGAGACGCCGCTGTCCGTGGATCAGTACCCCGGCCGAAGTTGTTGCGGCCGGAAATTACACCGGGTTCCGCTGGGCGGACGCACCCGGATCAACGCGTTTGACGCTGCTGCCCCGTGACGAAGCCGGGGACGTGGAGCCCGGAAACCTCATTACGGTTCACTTCGACTCGTGCCACCCTGCCCGTTGGTCCCTCACACGGCCTAGGCATGACAACACCCTGCTGATTCTCGGCTGGATCTTGACCGCTGTTGGCATCCTCTCAGTCATCGGGGGCTTCCTGTTGCTCCTCGCCGGAGCCTAAGTCCGCGCAAACTAGCTCCGCGCGGGCCAAGTCCGTGCCAGCTGAATACGTTGCGGGGCTGGCTTTGCCGCGGATTACCGGGGTTTACAGCATCGCGGCCATAGACTCTTGGCATGCCGACGCGTGCGCATGAAACCTTCTCAGTTGAGTCCGCCGTCGAGCTGGCAGTCATTGAGCGTAGCGGCTTCATCGAATCACGACACATCGGTTCCGCTGTGGTCGTCGCCCGTGACGGAAGCGTGGTGACCCAACTGGGCGACATCATCGCACCAATCTTTGCCCGCTCGGCACTCAAACCGCTGCAAGCCCTGGCCTCCATGCAGTCTGGCGTCCCCCTACGCGGAGCCCAGGTGGCAGTTGCCTGTGCAAGCCACACCGGTTCCTTGGACCACATGGACGTCGTTTCCGGGATGTTGAAGGCGGCCGGACTCAAAGAGGAGCAGTTGCTGTGCCCGCCTGACTGGCCAATTGACGAGACCGCCAGGAATTGGCTGGTGCGTTCGGAGAGCGGGCAGTCCCGGCTGGCCAACAACTGCTCCGGCAAGCACGCCGCATTCCTTTGGGCCTGTGTCGAGAACCATTGGGACACGCACAGCTACCTGGAACCTAATCACCCGCTGCAACAGCGTGTTCGTGCCGTGATCGAGGAGTACAGCGAGGAGTCCATAGCGCACCTCGGCATAGATGGCTGTGGCGCGCCGGTTGCAGCAGTGTCCCTGACGGGTCTTGCCCGGGCCTATTCGCGCTTGGGGCGTGCTCCGGGGGACCCGTCGTCGAACGCCCGAGCAGCCACGATTGCCACGTCCATGTTGGATTATCCGTGGGCCGTGCAGGGCAAGGGCGAGGCGAACACCATCGTGATGAATGAACTCGATGTGATCGCCAAGGTCGGTGCCGAGGGGGTGCTGGCGATGGCCACCTCGGCGGGCGCCGCCGTCGCGATCAAGATGCTGGACGGGAACCCCCGCGCGACGACGCTGGTGGGGCTCACGCTTTTGGCCGTCGCCGGAGCCGTGGATATCCCGGGCGTTGCGAGCGTGCTGGAGAAAGTCGTGGAGCCGGTGCTGGGCGGCGGCCGTCCCGTGGGCAAGATTCGCCTGGGTCGGGCCGTGTCCGCAATGCTTGACTAGGCTTTTCGATACTCATAAGGAGACCCCGGTCATGGCAGGAGCACGTCGCCGCATCGACGTCGGCGAGGGACAGGCGGCGCTGGCCGCCTGGGTGGCGACGCAGGACGCAATTCAGGGTTCGGACGGAAACGCCGCACCGCCGTCGCGGTCTGTCATCGCGACGGCGGTACGGTATTCGCTCGAGGAGGTAACGGCGCGGGCGCCGGGGAACTCGGTGGAGGTGCGGGTCCCGCCTTTCGGCGTGACCCAGTGCGTGGAGGGGCCGCGGCACACGCGTGGAACCCCGCCTAACGTGATCGAGTGCGACGCCGATACTTGGCTTGGCCTGGTAACCGGCCGCCTTGCTTGGGCTGAGGCGCTGGACGGCGGCCGGGTTGCCGCCTCCGGTTTGCGTGCGGACTTGTCGGGGATCCTCCCGCTCTAAGGCCTCGCAAGAAACGTCCCTCGCCCGCAATTTTGTTGCTGGGCAACAACGAAACAGCGGGCAAGAAACGTCCATTGCTGGTCAGTCCGGACTGACGGCGTTCTGCTGGCTGCCGGAGTGCTCTGCGCGACCTCGCTTGCTCATCTCGAACTGCGGGATGTCGTCGCTGGTGGGTCCGCCGCGGAACTTCGGTGACGGGGCCTGGCCTTCACTGAGGCGCTCGAGTTCCTGCTCCTCGTAGGCTTCCTCCTGGCCGAGCATGATGGCGGAGTCCTCGTTGGTGATCTCGCCGCGGAAGGCGCGGACCATAACGCTGCGGTCGAACTGGCCCTCCCACTTCGCCACCACGAAGGTCGCTACGCAGTTGCCGAGCAGGTTCACTACAACCCGCATGGAGTCCATGAGCCGGTCAGCACCAAGGAGCAGGGCGACGCCGGCAACCGGGAAGATGCCGAGGGCAGCGGCCGTGGCGGACAGGGCGAGGAACGACGATCCGGGAACGCCAGCCATGCCTTTGGACGTCAGCAGCAGCACGCCCAGGGCGGCCAGCTGCTGGCCAAGGTCCAGGTTGTGGCCGAAAGCCTGGGCCAGGAACAGCAGCGAAATGGACAGGTAGATCGCCGCGCCATCCAGGTTGAAGGAGTAGCCCGTCGGAACAACCAGGCCCGTGGTTGCCCGCGAGCAGCCGGCATTGGTCAGCTTGGTCATGATGCGGGGCATAACGGCTTCGGTGGACGCGGTGCCCAGCGCCAGGAGGAATTCTTCCCGGGTGTACTTGAGGAAGCTCCACAGCGGAACGCGTGCGAAGGACCAGGCCACGATGAACAGCAAGCCGATGAACACAATTGCCGCGCCGTAGCACGCCAGTATCAGCAGCGCGTAGGTCCCCAGCGTGCCAAGCCCATACTGGCCGATGATGAACGCCATGGCACCGAAGGCGCCGATGGGAGCGACCTTCATGATCCAGGACATGATCTTGAAGATCAGTTCCAGGACTGTCTCCATGAGGCTGATGACCGGGAGGCAGCGCTGGCGTCCAATCACTACGATTGCGGCACCGAAGAACACGGAGAAGAACAGGACCTGGAGCAGGCTGTTGTTTGCGAATGCTCCGACGACGCTGGTGGGGATGACGTCCAGGAGGAACTGGGCGGCGTCCTTCGGGACAGCGTGGCCTGTCTTGGCGTCAACCGCTTCCTGGGACAGGGTGGTGGGATCGATGTGGAGGCCCGCACCGGGCTGGACGACGTTGCCGACCACCAGTCCGAACACCAGGGCGAAGAGGGTTGCAGCCGTGAAGTACAGGAGTGCCTTGACCCCGACCCTTCCGACAGCCTTGACGTCGCCCACTGCCGAGATTCCCGTGACAATCACGAGGAAGATCAGCGGAGCGATGATCATCTTGATGAGTTGGATAAAGCCATCGCCCAAGGGCCGGAGGGTGGACCCGATGTTCGGCCAGAAATTGCCGATGAGCACACCCGCGACGACGGCGATCAGAATTTGGAAGAAGAGCGACCTGTACAGGGGCTTCTTCTTCAGCGGGGCCGAACTCGCCTTCAGCGCCGCGGAGTCTGGGATCTTCATTGATCTGTACCAATCAGTTGAGAACTCCCCGGTTACCGGGGACTCTTTCAAGGTATTCCAGATCACACTATTCCACAAGAGGGAATTGAATTTTCACGATGCGGAAGCTTTATCGACGAATTGTGACTCAGTTCTCTCCAGGTCCGCTGTTCGGCGTTCAGGCTGAAGTCCTGCTTCCACGAATACCCTGTACCCCCTTTCCGGATCGAAGCCGTGGACCTCCTTGGTGTCCAAGGCAGCCATGAATTCCAGCGTCTTGTGCGTAATGACCTGCCCTGGAACCAGGATCGGGAAGCCTGGCGGGTACGGCGTGACGAAGCCCGCGGACACTACCTCCTTCCCGGCTTCGATCCTTGCCGCCAGTTCCTCCGCGAAAAGGTACTCAGTAGACCCTGCTTTGTAGCCTTCGAAGTAAGCGGCCCGAAGGTCGCCATCGGGACACAGCCCGTCCCTACGGAAGCGGTCCGCGAACCGGCTGAAGTCAGGCAGCGGCGGCGTCCCGCCGTCGTCGGAGGCTGCGGTGACGGCACCGATGGCCGACCGCCCGTGCGAAGCAACCGCGGCAAGTGCCCGACGGCGGGTGGCGGGTGCCGTCGTCGACCGCTCCTCCTCGAACGATTCGGCGAGCTTGACGAGGACTTCGATCAAGTACGCGACCGAACTACGGGACGTGCCGATGTTGGTCATGAACAGCACCGTGTTGCGGGATGTCTTGTTGACCTGGATGCCGTGGCCGTCGGCGAGGTAGCGGTGCCGGAAGGTGTCGCCGTCGATCCCGGTCCCGCTGATGTCCAGGGTGAGGCGGCTGGGATCGACCACGAACTCGTCGTGCTGCCAGGCGTCCGCGAGTGCGGCCAGACCGTCGCGGTGCGGCATTGCCGGGCCGGTCTTCCGGTAGGGCGCCTCGATGAGGTCCCGCGAAGTGAGGACGCGGAAGTATTTCTTGAGGAGGGGATGCCGGGCGACTGACTGCGCCACACTGGTGGCAAGGTCGGCCTGTCGCTGAACCAGTCCGAAACCCTCCAGCTCCACCTGGCGCCGCCCGACGTCCAGGGACGCGAGGATCTGGTAATTGGGCGAGGTGGATGTGTGGGTCATGTACGCCTCGCGGAACGACTCACGGTTGCGCTCGGCGAAGTCCTGGTCAAAGACATGGATCATGGAGCCTTGGCGGAGCGACGTCAGCGTCTTATGCGTGGACTGCGTGGCGTAGACGCGGAGTCGCGCCTTGACGGGATCCGGGATCAGCCGGGTCTCCAGCCAGGCTTGATCGTCAACCGGCTGCCCAGTCACCGGATCCCAGAGCCGCGCCGCCTGTTCGGCGTGGCGGGTCCCGTAGGCAGGATCGCCGAAGGACGCTTCCAGTTTCCGGGCCGCCGCCATTGCGGTGCGGCGGCGGAAGACCGGGTGGGAGCGGGCGAACGCGAACCATGCCTCGTCCCAGAGGAACACCAGGTCCGGCTTAATGGCCAGGCACTCCTCCATGACGCGCTCCACGTCGTACACGATGCCGTCGAAAGTGCAGTTGGTGAGCGTGATCATCTTGACCTCGTCCAGCCGGCCGGCTCTCCGGTATTCCAGGAGCCTGGCTTTGATGCTGGCCAGCGGCACAGCGCCGTAGAAGGCGTAGCGGTCCAGGGGGTAGGCGTCCAAGTAGCTGACCTGCGCCCCGGCAAGTGCAAAGGCGTAGTGGTGGGACTTATGGCAGTTTCGGTCCACGAGGACCACGTCGCCCGGAGCAAGGATGGACTGGTGGACGATCTTGTTGGCCGTGGACGTACCGTTGGTGACGAAGAATGTCTGCTGCGATCCGAACGCGCGCGCCGCAAGGACCTGGGCCTCCTTGATGGAGCCATGCGGATCCAACAGGGAATCCAGCCCGCCCGAGGTAGCCGAGGTCTCCGCCAGGAGCAGGTTGAGTCCGTAGAAATCCGCCATGTCGCGGATCCACGGCGAACCCACTACGGAGCCTCCCCTCGACACCGGCAGGGCGTGGAACACGCTGGCGGGCTTCCGGCTGTACTCCTGCAGGGCGGTGAAGAACGGCGTGCGGTAGCGCTCCGCGACGCCGGACAGGAGCGACAGGTGCAAGTCGAGATGATCCTGTTTGCGGAAGATCCTCCGGAAGCGCCTAGTCAGCGAACCGGCCAGGCTTTCGATCGAGACGCCCGCCGTCAGGTACACGTCAACCTCGGGCCGAAGGACAGTGAGTTGCTCCGCGAGTGCCAGGATTTGTTGCAACGGCCGCGCACCCGCCGGCGCGGGCGTGGTGTGCGTTGTCAGGTAGGTCCGGAGGTCCCGGCCCAGTGGCTGGCTGCTGGTCGCCACAAAGCCGGGACGAAGGATGCAGGCCTGGATCGCGGGATTCAGCAGCATTGCAACGAGGGCGTCCTGATAGCTGGGAACCACCACAAGCTCGTATGTGAAGGCGTCGCCGGGCCGCCGTTGGGCGATCAGCTCCGCCTTGAGTTCGCCCGCTTCGTCGGCGGTCATGTCGTCCACCACCAGCACCTCGAATCGGGGCCGTTCGTCGGCACGCTGCGTCACATTGAGCCGGTGGGCATCGCCGTCGTCGTCCTGCCCTTCAGCAGCGCCGGGCGGCGGCTGGTTGTTCCGAGACTGGGCTCCCCCACGACCCGGCGCTTTTGGCGCCAGGCCGTGAAGCAGTTCAAGCCCCGCTTGGAAGTCACCGCTTCCCAGGGCCGCTCGCAACTGTCCCACCGCGGCTTGCCCCGGTGCGGCCCAATAGAGCTCGACGGCGTGCAGCAGGCTGAGCGCCTGACGCGCCTGAGCCTTCAGGGCAGTGTTGGCCGCTTGGCCGCCAGGTCTCGTGCGGCCCTTGGCCAGTTGCCTGAAGGCGTAGCCCAGGAACTCCCAGGAGTCCGCGCGGGAGCGCCAAGCGCTGCTGGGGGTGTCAACGTCGTTCGGGGCAGCTTCGATATTCACTGTTGAGTTGTTTTCCATTGTTGGTTTGGGTGCGGGCCAGCGGTTCTGGGTTTGGTGGTTTAGCTTGCGATGGAGGACATCAGGGACGCGTCACCGACTAGTTCCCGGCCGTTTTCTACGGCGTCCGCTGGATCGAACTGCGTGGTTTTCATTCCTGGGGTCTCCTTTGACTCCATTGAATTCATGAGCCCGGCCCCATTGCCCGGCGCACGGTAGACCACTCTAGGTTCCAGCCTCGAACAAAGAACTGTCCGGGCCGCTAAATTCGCGCGATGCTGGTTGTGCCGCGAAAACAAAACCACTTCGGCGCGCGGAGAGTAAAGTTCTTGGCCGAACAACCTCCTCAAAGAAAGAAATTCGGTGGCACCCCACAAATCTGCTGAGCATGTCAAAGGCGCCATGCTCAGCGACATACTTGAAGACATCGGAGTCGACCACGGACGGCTGGTAGTAGCCCCGGCTGCGGATAACGGAACAGTTCGCGGAACCGTCATAGCCGACGCCGAGGACGATGAACCCCTCCAGCCCGGATCCTTGGTCCTGCTGATCGGAGCCCGCGGCCGCGCCGCCCTGCCGGCAGTTCGCAGGCTGCTCCCGCGACGGCCCGTGGCCATTGCGGTCAAGGGCACCGAGGCCGAGCTTGAGCCCATGGCGGAGCTGCTGCGCCCGGCAGGCGTCGGACTGATCTCAGTTCCCCCGACCATGCGGTGGGATGCCTTTGAGGGCATCGCACGGGACCGCATCCAGGAGCCCGGTCTCTCCAGCGAGGCCTCTGACGTCATGCATCGGGACCTCTTCGCCATCGCCGCGACCACTGCCACGCTGGCCAATGGACATGTAGTCATCGAGGACCCCGCCAACAGGGTGCTGGCCTACTCGCCGGCCTCCCACGACGTCGACGAGCTGCGCCGGCTGTCCATCCTTAGCCGGAGGGGGCCCGAGCGGTACCAAAAGCTGCTCAAGGAATCCGGTGTGTACAAGCATCTGCAGGCGTCTGAAACGCCCATACATATGGCCGCCAATCCACAGGAAGGCCTCCGGGAGCGGGTGGCTGTGGGGATCCACGCCGGGCGCCGGGTGCTCGGGTACATCTGGTTGCAGGAAGGGACCGAGCCCCTGGCTCCCAACACGGACAAGATCTTGGTGGGCGCGGCGCGCCATGCGGCGATCGAACTTGTCAGGCACCGCAACGAACAGTCCCAGGCCCTGCGGCGCGACCGGATTTCCAGCCTGCTGAGCGGCACGCCTCAGATCCATTCGCAGGCACAATCCGCGGGCATCGATCCCGCCAAGCCTGCAGCCCTGGTTCTTATCTCGGCCAAGGGCGACGACGACACGGCCCCGGGCCTGCAACTGCGGCGTGGTGAGCTGGCCAACGTAGCATCGATCCACGCCGCGGCCTATCGGCCCGGCGCGGTGGTGGGGGCCATCGGGCTGGAGATAGCGATGATCCTGCCCGACCTCGATCCCGTGAAGTCACCCCCTGCGATCAACCGCTTGGTCAAGGCGATCGTGCGGGATGCCCGCGTCCACCTGCACTGCCAGGTGCAGGCTGCGGTGGGGCCCGTCGTCGACCGCCTCGATGAACTGCACAGCACGCTGGACCGTGTCAGGAGCGTGCTGAAGGTCTTGGAGGACACGCCATCCATCAACGTCGCTTCCTACAGTGACGTTGAAACCAAAGTGCTCACTCGGGAGCTTTTTGGGCTTCTGGGCTCCAGGACCCGCCTCCGGCACGACGGCATCACCTTGCTCTGCTACCGGTATCCCGAGTTCGCTGCCACTCTCCTTGCGTACTTGGAGTTCTTCGGAGACGTGAACCGGTGCGCAGAAGAACTCGCAGTCCACCGGAACACCGTGCATTACCGGCTCCGCCGTGCCTGCGAGTTGAGCGGCATCGACCTGCAGGATCCCGACCAGCGGCTCCTTGCCCACCTGCAGATCCGCCTCTGGACACACTCCATGCCGCCGCTGGACGAGCAATTCGAGGCCGCCCCCAATGATTGACCTGCAAAACCTCCTGGACGATATCGTCGGGGACATCCAGCCATTCCTTGGACAGGGCGCGGCAGCGGACTATATCCCTGGACTAGCGACCGTGGATACAAGCCAGTTCGGCATCGCGGTCGCTACCCGCGGCGGCGAGGTCTATGCTTCCGGCGACGCCACCGTGCCGTTTTCGATCCAGAGCATCTCGAAGGTATTCACGCTGGCGTTGGTGCTGGCTGGCGACGACGACAGCGTCTGGAAACGCGTCTTCCGTGAGCCTTCCGGCAACCCCTTCAACTCCCTGGTCCAGTTGGAGCACGAAGACGGGATTCCGCGCAACCCGTTCATCAACGCCGGTGCGCTGGTGGTCACGGATAGGCTGCTCAGCCTCACGGACGGCTCCGCGGCGGAAGCCGTGCGTAGCTTCATGCGGGACGAAAGCGGCAACCCCGGCATCGATTCCGATGCCGAAGTGGCCGCCTCGGAAGCTCGAAACAGCCACCGCAACGCCTCCCTGGCGCATTTCCTTGCCAGCTACGGAAACCTGGAGAACCCGGTAGACGAGGTGCTGGACGCGTACATCGCACAGTGCGCCCTGGCGATGAGTTGCACAGACCTTGCACTCGCGGCCAGGTTCCTGGCCACCAACGGCAGGCGGGCCGACGGCACTGCCTTCCTACCGGCGTCGCAAACCAAACGGATTAACGCCGTCATGCTGACCTGCGGAACCTATGACGCCGCTGGCGAATTCGCCTACCGCGTGGGCCTGCCGGGCAAGAGCGGCGTGGGCGGCGGCGTCATCGCCGTCGTGCCGAATAACTGCACCATCTGCGTCTGGAGCCCAGCGCTGGACCGCTCCGGCAACTCGGTGGCCGGAGTGGCAGCGCTGGATGCCTTCACCACGCGCTCGGGCTGGTCGATTTTCTGAGGCCGGACACGACGGCCGGATGAAACGGCTAGTTCAAGATGCGCGTTCCCTCCGGAAGGTTCCCTCCGTCCAGCAGACCGGCCACGGCATCGGCGAACGCCGTGAGAGCCACCCGCTGGGTCCACGGGCCGTAGGAAATCCGGGATACGCCAAGCTCCTGGAGCCGTGCGGGAAGCAAGGAGCCGGGGACATTGATGACTGACACCTTGTTCCAGCCAATGCCTTCAACCAGGGCTGATACGTCAGCCTCATCCAACAGGCCCGGCACAAAGACGTTGGTGGCGCCGACCTCCAGGAACGCCCGGCCGCGTTCAACCGCGTCCGCCAACACATCCTGCCGTTCACGCCCCTGGCCTCTGAGCAAGACGTCGGTGCGGGCATTGAGGACGAAATCGATACCCTCGGACTCAGCTGCCCGGACCGCCGCGGACATCTGGGCGACGGCGTCAGGGAGCGGACGCGCCTGGTCCTCGATATTGGCACCCACGACGCCGACGCCAATCGCCTTGCGGACCGTCTCCCCTGGGTTGCCGTATCCGGACTCGAGGTCCGCGCTGACAGGGAGATTGGAGGAGGCAGCGATTCGTCCCGCCGCCTCGATCATGAGGTCCACAGGGATGTTCTCGCCATCTTCATATCCAAGGGACGCGGCGATGGAGTGGCTCGCTGTGGCCAAGGCGGCCGTCCCGGGAACCTCGCTGGCGACTTTGGCGCTGACGACGTCCCAGACGTTGATGATCTGGAGAACCTGCGGAGCCTCGTGGAGGCGGCGGAGTTCGGTGGCTTTGGCAGCAATGGTGGATGTCATGGGGCGAGACTAACCCGGGCCCCTCGGCAACGCGGCCAGCAACACCCGGTAATCCCTAACCCCGCCCGATGAACGGCATGCCCGCAGCGGTGACCAGCAGGGAACCGACACTCGCCGACGGAGGCATGTTGGCCATGAGCAGCACCGCGCGGGCGGCGTCCTCCACCGGGAACATCGGCTCGACTTTGCGGGTACCATCGGCCTGGAGAGCTCCCGTGCCGACGCCGATGGTATCCATGATCTCGGTCCAGGTATTGCCGATGTCGATCTGCCCGCAGGTGATGCCAAAAGCCCTGCCATCCAGCTCGATGCTCTTGGTCAGCCCCGTAATCGCATGCTTTGTCACTGTGTACGCGACAGAACGAGGCCTGGGCGAATGCGCGGAGATGGAGCCGTTGTTGATGATCCGGCCACCTTGCGGGGACTGGGCTTTCATGGCGCGCACCGCCGCAGCCGCGCACAGCATCGCCCCGGTGACGTTCACGGCCACGGTTGCTTCCCAGTCGGCGACGCTGATCTCGTCAACCCCTCCGGCGGGGCCGAACGTGCCTGCATTGTTAAACAGCACATCAACCCGGCCCCAACGTTGCTGCGCGGCTTCGAAAAGTCGTTCGACGTCGTCGGGCGCCGTGATATCGCACGGCACTGTCAGCGCGTTGGGGTTACCCGCGGCAGTCTCAAGCAACGCGGCTTCGCGCCGCCCGGCAAGGGCGACGCGATAGCCTTCGGCGAACATCATTCGGGCGACGGCCCGGCCAATCCCCGATCCGGCGCCGGTGACGACGGCGACGCGGCCTTCCGCTGCCGGGCTGCCGCCGTCGGGGTTGCCGGATCCAGACGTTGCGTGCTCGGCCACGCTCAGCGGCCCTGGCCCTGGGATGCCACGGAGGTAGGCGTCTCAGTGCCGGCCAAGCTGCCCGAAATCGGCCAGCCGATCACCGTTTTGGGTCGCGGCGCAGCATAAGTGCGGACCTTCGACGTCGAGAGTCCCAGCCGGACGAGCGATTCGGCGATGGTGACCGCGGCAGCGACGCCGTCGACTACCGGGACGCCGCAGCGCTGGCGGATCTGTTCATCCAGGCCCGCCATACCGCCACAGCCCAGGACGATGACCTCGGCCTTGTCATCCTGGACGGCCTTCTCGGCCTGCCCAACGATCGCCTCCACGGCGCGGTCCGGGTGCTCTTCGAGTTCCAGGACGGCCATGCCGCTGGCGCGCACCGACGCACAGCGTGCTTCCAGTCCGGCCAACTTGAGCCGGTCCTCGATGAGTGGAACCGCGCGGTCCAGTGTTGTGACCACCGAGTACTTGTGCCCCAGGAACATGGCGGTGCTCGCTGCCGCTTCCGTGATGTCCACGACAGGCACATCCAGGAGTTCCTGCAGGCCCTCGCGGCCATGTTCGCCGTAGCCGGCCTGGATGACGGCGTCGAACGGTTCCGGATAGTTGACCACGGCGTCCATCACGGCGATGGCGGCAAGGTAGCTTTCGAAGTTTCCTTCGCAGGAGTCGGCGCCGAAGCGCGGTGTGATCCCGATGATCTCCGTGCCGGGGGCCGCGGCGAGCCTGGCTTGGGCCGCGATCGACTCCGTCATGGATGCGGTGGTGTTGACATTCGCGACAAGGATTCGCATGGTGCCCTCTCGTTTTGCTCTAGTGGACGCTTTCGACGGCGATCGGCTCACCCGACACGTCGTCATACTGCCTCTTGCGGTCCGCGATCACAAAGTACAGCACCGCGGCGAGGCCCGCACCGAAGAACCAGGAGAACGGCGCCACCGGCTCCAGGGCGGGGATAAACGCCACCAGGATTGCGACGGCGGCTGCCGGCATCATGGCAAGGATCGCCTTGGGATTAACGCCCTTCTTGTAGAAGTAGGCGCCGGTGGACTCTTCCGTGTAGAGTTGCGGGACGTTGACGCGGCTCTTGCGGACCAGCCAGTAGTCGGCCATTACGACGCCGAACAGCGGACCGAGCAGGGCGCCCAGGCCGCCTAGGAAGTACACGATGACCAAGGGGTTGTTGTACAGGTTCCACGGCAGGATGACCAGCCCGATGGTGCCGCTGACCCAGGCCGCCTTGCGGAAATCGAGCTTCTTGGGGAGGAGGTTGGTGAGCGCGTAGACCGGTGCCACGAAGTTGGCCATGAGGTTCACGGCGATGGTGAGGATGAGGATGGCGGCGCAGGCCAGGACCAGGAAGAAGGTGTTGGGGATGGTCTGGATGATGTCCGACGGCGTTTCGATGACCTTGCCGTTGATCTTGTACTGACCGCCGGCCAGGATCACCACGATGGCGCCAAAGACCAGCATGTTGATAGGAATACCCCAGAAGTTGCCACGGACAATCGACTTCCTGGTGGTGGAGGAACGCGTGAAGTCGCAGAAGTTCAGGACGAACGTGCCGTAAATGGAAACCCATAGGGCGCCGCCGGCGAAGATGCTCCGCCACATTTCGCCACCTTCGAGGTTCTTGATGCCGGACCATTCGATTGCTCCGCCGGCCTCGACGAACACCCAGATTGCCAGGGAGACCATGGTGACCAGGATGATGGGACCGGCGAAGGCCTCGTACTTGCGGATCATCTCCATGCCGAAGCTGACGATGACCAACTGGATCAGCCACAGCGTGCCGAATGTCATCCAGCCGAGCGTTGAAAGGCCCAGGATGGAGTTGGTGTCCAATTCCTTCAGGCCCGGGAACATGGCCACCAGCATGACTCGGAAGACCACCGAGGCCAGGAAGGTCTGGATGCCGAACCACGCCACGGCCACTGCGCCGCGGATCAGGCTTGCGATCTGCGCGCCCCGGATGCCGAAACTGATGCGGCTCATGACAGGGAAGGGAACACCCGTCTTGTGGCCCATGAATCCGGAGAAACTCAGCAGGCCAAACAGCAGCACTGCGCCAATGCCAAGGGCAAGGAGGATTTGCCAGGCACCGAGGCCCAGTGAGAAGAGCCCGACGGCGAACGCGTAGTTGCCGAGGCTATGCACGTCGTTGGCCCACAGCGTGAAGATGCTGTAGGCGGTCCATTTACGGCCCTTTTGCTTGGTGGGTGCGAGGTCCGGGTTGTAAAGCTGGGGACTAATGGAATGGCCTACGGCCGAGGAAGCGTCGAACAGCAGGGCTTCGTTGGCCTGCTGCTGGGTGGATGCTGCGTCCACCTCCATTGCTTCCGGAGCTTCGACGCCTGAGGAACGCGTCTGCATCATGGTGATTCTCCGCTTTCGATCCGATTCCGCTTGAGGCTGCGGCGTCGTCATTGACTGCACCTTGCCTGCGTGTCGTTTTGCGCTTCCTGCACTTGGAAGACTTTTTCACATTACGGAATCTAGGTTTTGAATAGTGGAATAATGGTATGAGCCCGATCACAGGAGGTCAAGGTGTCCGGATTTGGGGCGCGGTCACAATCATCCCTGACAGCCTTAATGCCCGATGGCGGCGGCCTCGCCTTGACTGCCTAGATACCACCTCGATAATCTCGAATTACAGAAAAACTTTCTCACTATACGAGAAACACTATGTCTGCGCGGGAACACACCCTGCGCGCGGGCTCCACTGTGCGTACAGCGCCCACACATTCAAAGAAGAAAGAGGTTGGACGTGGCTGTAGGAGAAGACACCTCACACATCCTTAGCGTGTTGACGAACCAGCTGCCTGATCGTGAT
>NZ_JAIWYX010000021.1 GCF_020251205.1 Arthrobacter sp. M4 | reverse complement strand
CGAAGAAGGATTACCATGTCACCAGGCACTGAGGAATAACGTGACGAAAGCCCTGGGGAATTACGTGGCGGGCGACACGTGTTCGTCGAGTTCAAGTTCGAACAACCACGGCTCGTGCCGGAGCGCCCGAGAGACAGCCTTGCTCAGTCTTGTCAGACCAAGCACACGTGCTCTGGCGCCATCTTCAGAATCCAAATGACGCCTCCGTCCGCTAGAACTCAATTAAGTCATCAACAGCGGCGTGCAGCCAGCTGTTGAAATCAGGGAATTCGCCCTTGGCTTCCCACCCCGGAGACGCCCAGTCGTGCACCAGGGCCACTTTTCCTGTGTCCAAGTCAAAGCAGACGCAGTCATCGTTGTCCTGACGTTTTGCGAACAGCACCAAATGACGCTTTCCGTAGCGCTTGCGGATCCCCTCTTGCAAGTTACGCAAATGATCGCCTGTCAGTATCCACCACGGTTCCAGCTCGAAGAGTTCCAGTTCCACCAGCCGACGGAGTCCTCGAGGGTATGAGAATCCCTCTGGCAGCTCCTCGGATGTGAAAAGTAACTCGCTCATTGGTCCTCCCCGGGAATAGCAACATCAATCTGCACAAACACTAAACCCCTATGGCCGCACCTCTGCAGCCCGACGCCGTTTCCCGCGCTGGGAGCGAAGACGGTCGATGCTGGCATCACGAGGCGAGTCATCATCGGCAGCCAATCGCCCCCACCCTCACAGCATGAATCCAAGTCAGTCCGAGAGGGAGCAACCGCAAAGGAGCATGCCGAGCCGCGAGAGGAAGTCCTCAATCGGCAGCGAAAAACCGCCAAACCGAGCTGTGAAAAAGCCGCCATTCTGATCTAACAGTCATAGGAAACTCTTCTGATTCCTAAGGCGTCCGATGGAGGGCCGGCTAACGGGCTGCTAGGAAAGGCAATGTCATCGTGCCTCGCGATGCCAAATTGCCCGGGATAACGGTGGGCGACGGAAGTGAGTCTTCGGGTTGCGCCCATCGCTCAATGCCCGGAGGAGCGACCTTCGGCAGCGAGTAGCATTGCTCCCAGCTGATCAGCAAGGGAATGGGGGCCGTGTCATGCGGTATGTCGTCGTGCAGGTGATTCTTAAAGAGAAAATGTGGGGAACCGGTTCGGGCAACCTGACCGAGCTGGAGAAAGCCATTAATGATCAGGCCGCGAAAGGCTATCGACTCCACACCATAACCACCGCGAGCAGCGGGAGTAAGGGAATCGGCGGCGGTGACCGCATTCAGGCAACGATGGTGTTCGAGAGCCTCGGATAATCGCACGTCGTGAAATGAGCTGCGCGGCGCGCCCACATACCGCAGAGAGAGCGCTTGCTCCGGGGAATCCAAGGGAGTCCCGAAGTGGGAGCTGAAACCCCACATGAACTACTGAATTGCCCCGCGCATATGCGAACCCCTTCTAGCCCGGGGCACCTGACGGCTGGCCCGCAGAATGGACTAAATAGCCAGAGTGCCTCTAGCTCGGGCAAGAGTGGGTGGGCGGGCCCAAACATTTGAGACTTCGTCCTGGGAGGCTCGTGGCTTCACCATGCTGGGGCCGGAATGGGTTCGACTCGACTTCGTCGCGAGGCTCGGTCCTGGGCCCTTTGCGGGCAGTGGAAGCCGATGTTTTGGTTCCGCAACGACGTCATTGCTCGCGTGTCAGACTGCGGACAGGTGCCGGTATGAAACGAGGGTGAAAGCACCGCCGACAATGATCCCTGTAACGCCGGCTACTAACACACCAACCCATCTATCTACCCCAAACGGGAAAATACTGAAGAGGCCGAACGTCAAGGCAGCTGAACACGTTAACGCCGCTGCCCCGGTGACAATATCGCGGGCTATCCGGGACGCGGTCCTGGGTACGAGACTTCGAGCGATCATGGCCACACCAGAAACAACCACCCCCAGGATCGCCAAAACAGGGGTTTCAAAAACGAGAAAGGACAGACCCCATAGGAGGTTGTTGGGAGTTATGTGACCGATCAGGGAACCGAGCTGGAAGACCAGAGCACCTACAGCGCCAAGGATCGCGCCCAGACAGAGCAGCCTCCACTGAACCCTGCCGGAGCGCCACCATCCCGGTAATGACCTAGTTTTGGCCATACTTCAACACCACATGTCGGAGGTTTGCGGGCTGGGCAGCCCATGTACCTTGCTCCATGCCAAGGACAATGATGGAACCTGCCACCAAGAAATTCACACCGGTGGCTTTCGCTGTCTGGTCCAAATAGACCCCGTCCTCACGTTCATTGTCAAAACTAATGACAGACCCCGGGTGCATCAAAGTAATCGTTAGAGGTGGCTGTGAATGTCACGTTTTGTCTCCGAAGTCGGACCGGGATACGTGTCCGGTAAGGGATCCTTGACCGGGACACCGGTGCTATGGCGCGCCTGGGAAGAAGATGGAAAGGGCGCGACCGGTGCCGATACCCCATAGTGTTGCTTTCGACCCTCTCCGAAAGGCAGGCGCCCTCGTGGATGATTCCTCGTTGGTTGACCACGTAGTCGATCAGCTCGCCGCCCTTCCCGGCGTGCTTGCGGTGTCGCTGGGAGGGTCTCGAGCATCCGGCACCCATACCCCTGGCAGCGACTGGGACTTCGGCCTGTATTACAGGGATCGTTTCGATCCCGCCGACCTGCGGGCGCTTGGCTGGGAAGGAACGGTCTCAGAAATCGGCGGCTGGGGTGGCGGTGTCTTCAACGGGGGAGCCTGGCTTGAAATCGAGGGTCGTCGGGTCGATGTCCACTACCAAGACTTGCACGTTGTCGAACATGAGCTGGCCGAGGCCCAGCAGGGCCGCTTTCACATCGAGCCCCTCATGTTCCACCTGGCCGGTATCCCCAGTTATCTGGTAGTCGCCGAGCTCGCGATGAATCGTGTCCTGTGCGGAGACTGTCCCATCCGGCATATCCACAGCCCCTCCGGAACTCGGCTCCGCCCGTTTGGCGCGGCCGGGCCGACCTCACATTGCACTACGCCCGCGCTGCCTACGTCGAGACCGAGAAGATCACGGAGCTGGCTGGCGCCCTTGCCACATCCGCCATGATGACCGCCCACGCCGTGCTCGCTGCTCGCGGTGAGTGGGTCACGAATGAGAAGCGACTTCTGGAGCGCGCCGGATTGCGTGACCTAGACGAACTCATCACAAGCCTCCGTGCCGATCCGTCCGTACTTGAGGATGCGATCGAACAAGCCAACCGGCGCTTTCACCGAGCCTTGTCTGCCGCCACCGGCTAATACCTCCGCAGAGCGAGCTCGAGAAAGATCCGGGACCACCTCCCACTCGATGGCCGACAGCTGTCGGAGGTGCTGTCCGACTGTCCCGTGGACGACCGTCCACGGGACACTCGCCCGAGGAATTGTCGCTGTGGAGTTTGCCGACATGCGCCCGGTGAAGGACCGGCTTGCGGGCGGGTTCTGGAAGCCGGATGAGTAAGACCTCCGCACCGCAAATTAACGACCATCCGGCAACCGGACGGCGTGAGCCTCGGGTACTGGGCCACGTTTATCTGACTCCGGCGTTTGCCGGTCACGTCAGTTCATGTGCCTTGCCCAAGTAGAATCCTCCATGGAAAGAGCGGGGACGGCCTCCGTCGCCAGAAAGGGCACGGACTACATGAGCCAAGAACCGCAGCGGCTGACCGAGGAGACATCCGAGCGGCCCGACCTGCCACCACGAGCAACTCGAACCTTTGCCTTTTCTTGGGATAAAGCAATGAGATCACGGCATTGGCGCTTTTGGATGGGACTTTTCGAGGCGGTATCTGGATTGTTCATGGGAGGGGTTATAGTGCTCGCTTCCATCCCGGTCATCGGGCAAATACAGAACCTAAGGGTTCAGAAGTGCAACGGCAGGCAGGATGGGTTGCGTCCATCATCGCCATAATCGTGGCCTTCAGCGTGGTGGCCATTGCTGGCGTGATCATCGGAGTCTGGAATCTCGTAACCATAAGGAGTACGGCAAGATCACCGTTGGTCGCGGCGATTCTAGTTTCCGCAGCGTCAATCGTGCTGCTGATGTTCTTCTGGGGCGAACCGTTCGATCCAATAAAAATCTCATTCGTCCTCTTGCACGTGCTGTTAAGCGTTTGGACCGTCGGAATCCTTCGGCTAACGAAGGACCTCGTTACGTAACGCTGACAGGCCCGACCAGACCCGGCTCTCGTCCACTCGATGTGATATGTCCGGCAATGGATCCCTAAAAGTGCGTGCTGCGGGAGGTTTGCGTGAGTCCTCCGCACTGCGGCGAGACGCTCGGTCAGGTGTCGCTGGGGCGTGGACGGGTGGTCAACGGCGACCAGGCCGACGCCTTTCCCAAGTGGATCGCTCGAGACCCTTCCTCCAGCGGCGGGATGTCCTCAGGGGCGAACTCTCTCCAGGCCGGATTCGCCGGGCTGGGATCAACGGCCGCTAGGAGTGCTCGAACCTCTTCTCCGCTGGTCGGCTCGGCACTATGGGCAGCCGCCTCCGGGGAGCTGATTTCGGCGATCTTCTCGCCGCCTTCCCGGAAGGCCGTACAGCGGACAAATCGGCCGCCATCCGGCTCGAAGATCAGGTAGGCGCCGTCCTCATGGGTAGCCAGGACAAGGCGGGCGAGGAGAGATATCCTGGACATCCCCAATGCCGCGGACACCTGCTCGCCCATCCGCTCGGTGGCCGTGATCGCCTGCCTGACTTCGTCGTCGTCGAGCCGGCCAGGATTGATCTGCAGCTCGGGGAAGCCGTGCTCGCGGGTCCATTCCCAGGCCGCGTCTTCGTAGCCGGCCCACTCATACCCGCCGGAGTTCCGTAGCTTCACGATCGGCCAGCCGAGCCCGTAGAGACGGGTCTCTGTCCAGAAAAGGATCGCCTTCACGGTTGCCCACGGGAGGCTGTAGGCCCATTCCGGGTGGTCCTCGCCGGTCTGGTAGTTGTAGCACCTCGCCGCTAAGTAGATCTGTACCAGATGCCTGGGCTCGAGCCTTTCGGTCAGGATCTCCTCGACCGGGGTGAACCTGTACTCCGGCTCGGCATTCTCTTCCTGGTAGTGGTCTGCGACCGCCACATTGTTGAAGTGGGCCAGTACTTCCCCGATCGACTGTGCGGTAGCAGTGTCCTCGTAGTCGAAGAAGTGATCCGGCATCTTGCCGTTGCGGATCCTCCGGGCGGCGGTCGCCAACAGGTCGATCAGATCGGTGCCGACAACGAACGAGCTCAACGCGGGTCCCCTTGTCTCGCGAGCCGCGGCCGGCCCGGTTTCCGCAGCCTATCGCCGACAATCGATGCTGCCAAGGGTGGTGATCGCCGCGGCCGCGCCGAGCCCGCAGAAGGATCCTCAAGCGGGATAGCAGTAAGCTGCTATGGATCGCAGCCACATCATCACAGTCAAGCGCCTGCAAACGTTCGCTCGTCCGACTCGCCGAACAGCGCCTTCCTGCGGGATGCTGCGCCGGGGGCTCTGTGGTAACGCGACTACGGCAGCACCGTGGCGCGTGTCATCCTTGGGGTATGGCACGAACCTGGTTGTCGGTTACGGTGGAGCTGCTCGGTGGTCGTGGTGAGGAGCTGTGGCCTTGGCCCGGGCGTATCTTCGCGGTCGGGCCGTCGCACACCTTCATGGATCTCGCCACTGCCATAAACGATGCCTTCGCCCGATGGGACCGCTCGCACCTGTCAATGTTCACCCTGGCCGATGGCCGAGTAATCACTGACGAAGAGACGGGGGCCGAGATGGCCGGAGCGGTCGGGGGCCCGATCATCGCACCAATCGACATCGCTGTGGCCAAGGTGGCCCGGACTGTGGAGCCGGGGACTGAGTTTCGGTTCACGTTCGACCTGGGTGACGTCTGGACGCACCGATGCGTGGTCGGCGAGGTAAAGGTCGACCCGCTGGAGGTATTGGGTATCCGTCCTGATGCCCCACTGCCGTACTGGGGCTGGGGCAGCATCCCGGACCAGTACGGGCGCCGGTGGGCTACCGACGACGGGGAGAGCCGGGCGCCGGGGAGGCCGAGCCGTTCGCACCCGATGCTGCTTCAGGCGTGGCCCGTACAGGTCCAGGTGCCGGGGCTCGACCTGTCCGAGCTGCGCGCGGCCATCGCTGCTGGAGATGCGGTCCGCTTTCTTGCGGCGGTGACGGGACGCGACATCGATGACGCTCTGCAACAGGTGGGGACTGGCATTCCGATGGCGCTTGAGCAGAGACGTCAGGAAGCCGAGCCGGTGGCAATCTCGGTTATCAACCGGCTGAATTGGCGCGGCGGAGCTGGTGACCAGGTGCTGGCCGAGGACCTGCTGGCCTGTCTTCGCCGCGTGCCGCTGACCGACCGAGTGGTGGTGCCTGTGGCCCTGGACATGCTCAGCACCGTGCTGGAAGGGGATCTCGAGCTGTCTACCGGTGGCTATCTCGACCTGCGCACTGGGCAGGTGTACGACGATACCTTTACTGACTCGATGATGGTCGGGGACGGTGCCGCCATCGACGTGGAGGAGGAGCCTGACCGTTGGCTTCGACTGAACCGCACCGGTTCGCGGAACGGCTGGCAGGACATGGCGGCCTTCGCCGAGCGGCAGCGCGATGAGGCCCTTCGGGAGCGGCTGAAGCGGGCGATCGAGGGCAAAGGTGCCTTCTTCCGGTTCCGCGATCTGGTCCACGGCGAAAACCTTGGCGAGCAGTGGTACGCCTTCTCCACCGACCGCCAGATGGGCCGTGCCCGCGAGTTCCTCGCTGAGAATGGCATCCGCGCGGGCTGACGAGCCGGGCCCGGTCAGTGCCGGCGCAAGACCACGCCCGCTGCATGGACTCAACCGTGAGAATTCCTCGCCTCAAGCGGAGAGTACTGGCTCGCCCTTTATCGTGGGTTGGTGCCTGATTACGCCCTCCGTCATTGCGGGATGGTGCTGTCCCGTCCGCGAAGCGGATCGCTACGTACTTCCGTAAGACCGGGACGCTTCCGAAAACGCCCTCGGTGGCCGACGAGGAGAAGGACCTTGGACGGGCCCTGGCAAGGATCCGGCTGCTCAAACGGAGAGGCCAGTTGGAGCAGACAGCCTCCAAGGTTTTGGACAGGGCGTGCCCCGTCTGGGCGGACGGCTATGCCCTTCCACAGTGACAGGCTGTGGCAGGAACGCCGGGACGAGATGTCGCATGGATACACGCCAATGGCCGGCCACCGTACCCCGCTTCGGGCGACGCAGCCGAGCGTGCTTTGGCGGGCTGGATTGCCACCCATCGCCGGCACGCCCGCCATGGGCGGCACCCCGGGCGCGTCAGGGTACTCGATGAGAGAATCCCACTTTGGCGCCAGCCGCCGGTGTGGGTGCCGAAGGCCCCCTAACGGGCCGGAGCCGTGACCTCTGTTGGGTCGAGCTCCGGCCTGGCACGCTCGAAACGAAGAGAGTGGCGGAACGACCGGCCCGACCAGGCCGTGTCCGCTGCGACCTCCACGACGAGCGGTTCAACGACAGTCAGCATCACCGGAGTGGTGTCCCGGTTGAAGCGGTCCAGGGTGGTGCCTTTGACCGTGGTTGGCCAGGGGTGGCCCGGCGTGGCCGGCCGCAGCCACTTTGCCAGTGCCCGGCTGGCGGCGGCGGTCAGCGGCGCGGACCTGCCGACGATGCGCAGCCTGCCCGCGAGGGGCAGCCCGGCGATGATCTCCGGGTCGGTGGTGGTGGGGGAGAGGGACAAGGGTGCGGACCATTCTGTGGCGAGTTCCTCCAGGAGGGCCCGCCGGTCCCGGAGGGGCAGGTGTCTGGTGTCGTGGCCGGCGACGCAGAGCACGTCGAAGCCGACGAAGCTGGCCGGGAGGTCACGGACCATCTCACGGAGGGATTCCTTCCCGGCGCTGAGTCTGCGCTGCAGCGCGTCGAAGTCCAGCCGGTCACCGGACCACACCACGGCTTCGCCGTCCACGATGCACCCTGGGGGGATCATCTCCCCAGCCCCTGGTACCAGGTCCGGGAGGTACCTCGCGAGGTCTTTCCCCTCCCTGGAAAACAAACTGGTCCTGTCCCCGTCACGGATGACAATAGTGCGCTCGGTTAACTGCACTAAGCCCATGCTCCAGGTCGGTCCGAAAATGCAGCCCCGGCTCTTGGTGCTCCGGACGGATCTCCAGCAACGGCGCGATCGGGCGGTCACGGAAGGTTGGCGAGGCGAAATTGAAGGTATCGACCTCACGCTGCGCCTCCTTGAGGAAAAAATCCGCCAGACCACCACCGTGGCCAACAGCCCTGTGGCTCTTGGAATGCCCGCATTGCGTGTTTGAGCGTGTCCGGCGCCGACCCCGACAAGGCTTCCATAGAGCTGGTGTCCACCCTCGGGGGCGGGCCAAGTCGGCGGTTAACCTAGTTTTTCCCCAAGATTGGATCAAGATCGTTGATCTACCGGTGGCATACTCCTACTGTCAGGCGTATCTCTCTTCGGGGGGGGGCCGGGGTTTTCGCAGTATCGGTTTGCCTTGGGTCTCATGTCGTCGAAAGTTCATCGGGGATTGGATGTATCCGGCGCCGGCGTAAGCCTGCTTCCTTCCGGTCATTTCCGTTCTCCCCTGAATGGCAGCCGCACGTCACTTAAAGCACGACCCCCGTGGTGAAGAGAGTGTCGTCAAATGACGGCGGCTTCCTGAACTGGGGGATCGTGATGGCCGGACAAACCCGTCCACTGACTTCGTTCAAGCTCTGGCTTGTTGTGCTGCTTGCCGTGGCGGTTGGCCCGGCAGGGCTCATCGGTATTGCAGGGCCGCTGCCGCAGGCCAGGGCGGCGACAGTCATCACGAACCAAACCCTGTACTCGGACACCGTCTGGACGGTGTCAGGCTCGCCCTACTGGGTGCAGGACAATCTGTCCGTTGCCGCAGGCGTGCGGCTGACGATCGAGCCCGGCGTCATCGTGAAGCTCGGCAACCCGTCGGACAAGTATGGGCGGATGACGATCTACGGCCAGCTGGTCGCGCGGGGGACCGCGGCTGCACCGGTGATTTTTACGTCCCACCGCGACGACAGCATCGGTGGGGACACCAACGGCGATGGTGCTGCCACGGCACCCGCGCGGGGTGACTGGTACATGATCAACTTCACCAATTCAGCGACTACTCAATCGGTGATCGACCGGTCAAAGATTCAGTACGGAGGATACGCCGGGGGTGGGTGTGCCTCGGGGAGCCTTTGGGTCTCGTCCAAGGCCTCGCTGTCGCTCACGAACAGTGACCTTCAGAACATCCAATCCGCGGGTGTGTATGTCGCAGGCGGGGCCGGAGACGTCAGGGTTGCGAACAACCGTTTCTACGACAGTGCCTGCGGGGTCAGCGCGGACAGCGGTACTTTCACGGAGAACATTTTCGAGGACTCAACTGGCACCGGCGCAGATTTCCTGTATCCCACGCGGGTGAGGTTCTACGACAATTACGTTGCCAAGCCGGTAAGCGCGGCCGGCAGTGCACCGACGAGGGAACAGCTGGACATGCAGGGCAACTCCCTCCTCGGGGGCGTCGGCGAGAAACCCGCCTTCCAAGCTCCCCAGGACCTCACAAACAACTGGTGGGGGCGGGTCGTGGATGACCCGCCACCGCCCACACCCTGTTGGGATTCAAACACGACGTACATCCCGGCAGTGACCAAGGCCTTCGTCCAAGGAAGCACGTGCAGCCAGCAGAACCAACTGTCGATAACCGGCTACTACACCAAGGTCATCCCGGCACTGACCGCGGCACCGCCGATGCCGTCCGCCGGGATCAACGGCGTCGGGACCTATGCCGGCTCCGTTGCCGACGGGCAGGTCTACGGGCCGGACGGCGGATCGGAGCTGGCCTCCGCTCCCACTGGTTCGCAGGCCGACCCCGTGAACACGGCGATCGGAGCCTTCACGCACTCCGAAACCGACCTTGGCCTGGCGTCCAAAACGGCAAGCCTGTCGGTGAACCGTTTCTACACTTCGGCTGACGCGGCAGACGGTCCGTTCGGCCGCGGCTGGAGCCTGGGCTACGACACGCGCCTGACAGTGCAGGGAACCGAGGCCGTGCTGAAAGCCGGAACCGGGCAGCGGGTCCGGTTTACCCAGAACCCGGACGGCAGCTACACCGCCCCGCCCGGCGCCACGTCCAGCCTCACCCACAACCAGGACGGCACGTGGACGGCAACCACCCGGTCCGGGCTGACGCACTCCTTCAATACCCAGGGCTGGCTCACCTCCCTCACCGACGGTTCCGGACGCGGCCCCACCTACAGCTATGACACGGGCGGGCGCCTGACCCAGGTCACGGACGGGACCCGGTCCATCACCTTCACCTGGGACACCACGGCGGGCAGGATCACCGGCGCCCAGACCTCCGCAGGGCAAACCGTCAGCTACAGCTACACGAACGGGCTGCTGACCGGGGCCACGAATGCCCTCTCCGGCACCATCACCTACACCTACGACGCCGCCCAGCGGCTCACCGAGGTCAAGGCACCGTCGGGTAAGACGGTCGTGCGGAGCGCCTACGACATCATCACCGGCAGGGTCACCGAGCAATGGGACGGGCTGGGCAACCACAGCACCTTCAGCTGGGACGCCGCGGCCTCCACCGCGACGATGACCGACCCGCGGGGCGGGGTCTGGAAGGACGTCTACCTCGGCAACGTGCTGCAGCGCCGCGTCGACCCCGTCGGCAACACCACGGACTATGAATACGACACCCAGCTGCGGCTGATCGCCACGTTCGGCCCGGACGGAGTACGCAACGCCATCAGCTACACCCCCGGCGGAGATGTGAAGTCCTTCCAAGGCACCACGGCGGCAGTCAACGCCACCTACAATTCTCAGCACCTGCCCACGACCACGGTCAACGCCCGCGGCTACACCAGTACCCGCGGCTACGACACCGCGAACAACCTCACCCAGCTCAGCCGGCCCAACCCGGCAGGCGGCACCATCACCAGCTCCTTCGGCTACGACGCGGCCGGGAACATCACCTCCGCCACCGACCCGCTCGGAAACGTCAGCACCGCCGAATACAGCGCCGACGGGGACCAGACCAGGTCCACCACTCCGCTGGGCTCGGTAACCTCGATGGCCTACGACACCGCTGGCCGGGTGACCAGTGTCGTCTCCCCCCGGGGCAACGCACCCGGGGCCGACCCGAACCAGTTCACCTGGCGGTACGAATACGACGCGCTCGGCCGCATGGTCAAAGCCACCAACCCCGCCGGACAATACGAGACCGTCGAATACAACGCCGATGGCCAGGTCACCAAAGCCACCGACACCTCCGGCCGATCCACGACCTACCAGTACGACGCCGCCGGGCACGTCACCTCCGTGCAGGGGCCGGACCTGACCGTCCCGCCCACCACCACTGCCTACGACGCCAACGGCAACATCACCACCACAACGGACGCCATGGGCCGGACCACGACCCTGCAGTACGACGCGGCCAACCGCGCCACCACGTTCACCAACCCGCTGGGCACCTACACGCTCACGTACACCCGGCGGAACCAGATCGCGAGCATCAAAGACCCGCAAAACGCCGTCACCACGTACAAGTACGACAACGCGGGCAGGCTCCTCAATGCCGACCTGCCCCTCAGCAACGACGGTGACGTCACCTACACCTACGACGCCAACGGCAACCGTGCCTCCATGCAGGACTTCAACGGCACCACCACCTACGCCTACGACTCCCTGGACCGGCTCACCACCGTCACCCGCGCCGGCCGCACGTTCACCCTCGCCTACGACGCCGCCTCCCGGCTCACCAGCCTGACCAGCCCCGACGGTGCCGTCACCGGCTACACCTACGACGCAGACGGACGAGTCACCCAGGTAAGGAACGGCGCCACCGTCGTCGCGAACTACACCTACGACGCCGACGGCAACACCCTCACCGTCACCCGCGCTGACGGATCACAGGCAACCCGCACCTACAATAACCTCGGCCAGCTCACCCGCATCACCGACGCCACCAGCGCCGCGACCCTGCTGGACGAAAGCTACGCCTACGACACCGCCGGAAACCCCGTCAGCATCAGCCGCCCCGACGGCACGGCCGACACCTTCACGTACGACACCCTCGACCGGCTCACCAAGGCCTGCTACACCACAACCTGCGCCAGCAGCACCGAAATCCTGGAGTGGAGCTACGACCACGCAGGAAACATCCTCACCGACACCCGCAACGGACAAACCACCACCCACACCTACAACACCAAGGGACAACGCACCCAAAGCACAGGACCCGGCGGCACCACCAACTACACCTACGACTACCGCGGCCAGACACTCACCGCCGGCAACAAGACCTTCACCTACACCAAGGGCGGACGCACCGCCACGGTCACCACACCAGCCGGCACCACCAGCTACAAGTACGACGGCGACGGACGCCGGCTCAGCGCCACCCTCGGCACAGCCAAGACCACTTTCGAGTGGGACCCCTTCTACCGGCTCGCCAACGAACTGGACACCAACGGTGCCCTCATCCGGCACTACACCAACGCAGACCAGCCCCTCACTGCGAACGACGCCACCGGGGCCGCGGCCTACTTCCACACGGACCGTCTCGGCTCGATCCGCGCCCTCACCGACGCCACCGGCACCATCACCGCCGCCGGGGCCTGGGAGCCCTACGGGCGACCACGGGCCACCGGACCGAACAACCCCAACGCCCCGCCCCTGGGCTGGCTCGGCCAGTACCAGGACCCCACCGGCCTCACCCACCTGCGCGCACGCCAATACGACCCAACAGGCGGGTCATTCCTCGCTCCCGACCCGGCCGCGTCGACCAGCATCTCCGGAACCTACACCTACGGCACCGCCAACCCCCTTCGCTACATCGACATCACAGGGCTCTTCTCCTGGGACGAATTCCTCGACGGAGTCCAAAACGTCAGCGGCATCGTCTCCGACGTCGCAGGAGTCCTCGCCATCGTCGCGACTGCCACCGGCGTCGGCGCCCCAGTCGGAGCCGTCCTGGGCGCAATATCCATCGGTGCAGGCGTAGTCCACGCAGGAACCAAAGCCATCCAGGCCTACAACACCTGCAACAGCGGCAAAGGCTCCTGCGGCGACGCCATCGGCGAGGCCGTTCTGTCAGCCGCAAGCATCCCCCCTGGGGGCAAACTCATCAAAGGAGCCGCTACAGGGCTAAAGGCCCTTGGACTTGCCGGGAAGGCCGCAAAGGCGGAGGCTACGGCCGTCGATCGGGCCTTGAGTAAATTGCCTAAGGACGCGCAGCGGTCGGAGAAGCCTCCGGGATTCGACCCTGAAACCTGGAATTGGATGGGCGCTTCGCGCCAGGGTCTTGCGGAAAAGCACTGGTACGACCCTCGTGGCGGCGAGTGGCGCAACCACCCTGCCGACAAGTGGCACGACTCCCACTGGGACTACAACCCATGGACCGAATGGAACAGCCCTTGGCAGCACATATACCCCGGCGAGGTCCCGTGATGATGCCATCGCCCCCCATAGAGGGTGACTTCGGAGAAGGTGCGTTCGGGCCAACCATTCTGTTGCGTCTGCCGACCCACGCAGCGGCCGCTCATCTGCGGGAGCTTTTTGGCTGGCTAGCTACACAGCCGAGTGGAACGATGCTCAACCTCGTTGGCCAACCTGGCTTTCGAATCGCCGCGTCGATCTGGTCGTTCAGGATCGGCGTCCGAGAGGGCACGGGTGGCCAGCGTCTCGTCAGCGATCCTGAAGGCTTCACCTGGTTGGGTGACCCGGAGGAGTGGACGACGACCGCGTTACTTGTGGACCCGCTCACGCGACAGCCTGGACACCAATACCTCACCGACGAGACTCTCGACGATGCGATCGTGGAAGTCAGTTGTGGCGAGTATTAGCGCTGAAACAATGGTTCCTGCACGCCTCAGGTACTTCGGTGGACCACTGGCCGGTCAGCCGGTTCCCCTTGAGATGCCATGAGCGAGCAGACAGACCTTAGGGAGGCTTTGCTGGACCTCGGGCTTGAGGACTTGATCCCATTGCCGGAGATAACAACAGCAGAGGAGATCCGCAGTGTTCGTGAAGGCGCTACCGTGGCGGACCTAAGCGCTGCGTTGATCGGGCTCCTGCGAGAGGGGCTGATCCAGATTTGGAGCGGTCATTGGTCGCAAGATCCGGAAGTGGTTGATCCTGTGACAGCCGAAGACCTCCTTCGTGTCCCCGAGCAGTACACCTTCAACAGCCCGGCAGATCAGCGAATGCGCGTCTACTACGTGAACGTCGACAACGTGCGCGCGTGACTTGCCCGGCCATGGAGGCTTGGCAGGGGTGGCGGTTAAGGAGCCAGAACGGGAGTCATTCGTCGTTGAGTCGGAGTATTCGGCCCGGTTGGCTAAGGGTGGCGCCAATCACCTTCTGCGTGGCCACACACGAACGGTCGCAGGCCTCATGTTCGCGGTCGACCATACTCCGCCATTATGAACGTCGCGAACTCAGACCAACATTGCCAAATAGCCAACCGATCAGGCACCAGAACGACCTGCGCCGCAGCCTTAGTGCAGAGAAGCTTGGCGCCGAGCTTGATGTCCTGCGCCCAGGACGGCACTAGGCCCCACCGTGCCGTCAGCAGGCGGCGTTCCACCACGCCGCCTTCTTCGAGGCGCTCGGTGATGATCGGCTCGACCTGGGTCGGAGCAACATTCCACGACGGAGCAGTTTGCTGCTCACTGCCTTCCACCGCATCGTAGTAAGACAGCAGATCACCCCGAGCCTTGGCATTAACGTAGCGGCCACACATGGCCCTCATTCTGCCACCGCACCGACCAGCTGCGGCAGCGGATCCGGACTGTGCGGGGCGTTCCCACCGGAAGGTGAGGGAAGGGATGCATCGTCTGGGGGGAGACGATGCATCCCTTCCCCGTGTTTTGGCCTCTGATTGGGGCAGAGGCAGAGCACCGAGGATACCTACAGGGCCAGCCTGTGAGCGCCCCGTGACATCGTCGCTGTGAACACCTGCCCTGTACCTGCTCGAGGGACGGCAGGCCGAACCCCTGCCGGATGCCGTCCCACAGCCGATCCGCGACGGGGCCCGTGAAGCCGTGTACCGGGGTGTCAGCCGTCTGTCACGGCGGCAAGGAGCCACTGCTCCGAGAGCGGCTCCCGGCGCAGGTGGAACGTCCGCCGCGCGGACGTTGACCCGCCCAGGCGGACCTCTACGCGCCAGTGCTCGACGCTGACCATGTCACCGGACCCGACCGGGGCCCGGCGGCTGGTGTTCCACCAGTCGCAGCGGTCGAACCAGTGCACCGGTTCGGCGACGACGGCCCAGATCCGGGCCTCGTGGCGGACGGCCAGGGGAGTGCCTTTCGCGGTGAACCGCACCTCCACCGGGGCGTCAAGGGTTGGTGCTGTTTCGTTCAGTGTTGCTGTCACGTTTTGTTCTTTCTCCCAGGTTCATGCGGTTCCAGTCGGCGGGGCGGGTGACGGCCGATGACCACACCCATGTCCGGTAGGTGAGGGGTCCGTCCTTCCACGTCACTTCGACGGCTTTCGCCGTCCAGGCGAACACCTCGCCGTCAACGAGTTCGGCACAGGACGGGAACCTGATCCAGGCTTTGACCGGGATACCGGGGTAGCCGTTGCTGACCGGGAAGCGCTCGAAATCGAGCTCTTCCGCGGTCAGCCCGAAAGGCCCAGCCCGCCGGGCGTACCGTGCCTGCAAGGCACTGGCCTGCTCCGGACCCATACCACAACCTTAGTGCAAATCTTCGCATAGCCACGCCGACAATAGAACAGGTCTTCGACCTCATGGCAGCATTATCGGTGAGGGGTCTGACAAAAATACGGGCGGTTGCACCCAGATCGCCCAGCTTTGAGCTGCGTGGAGGGCTCCACCTGCCCACAGTGGGCACAACCGGCCCCAAGGAGCCCTGGTTTCCGCTGCGCTGCAACCAGGGGAAATGGTCGTCCGCTTCGCGGCCGGCTGTGGGGTTCAGGGTGCGCCGTCGCAGACCTCCGGACCCCCTGAACCTGTTTATCTACGACGATGCTCCTATAGTCGTCAATTTCAGATTGTGATTGACGCGGACTGGCCCTGCGAGCTGTCCAGGGGCCATTGGGCCATAGGGCAAAGGACGGCGCGGTTCGTTTGTTAGCGGGTTGCGAAGCTGCTTGCGTCGCCTGAGCTAGTGTCGCCATATGGAGCCCCTTCGCCGTTTCCCACTTGATCTATACGCTGCTGCCCTCGATTCGTGGTCATTTCTTGACTTCGATGGCAAAAGCCCCGTCTTCACCTCCCCGTTTGGAGACGTCTTTTTCCAAGCAAGCAACGGCTTTTGGTTCCTCGATGTGCTCGGGGGTGAACTGCGACATTTGTGGGCGAACCAGGACGAGCTAAACGCCGAGCTAAATTCTCGTTCAGGGCAAGACGAATACCTGATGCTTGGCTTGGCTAGCCAGGCGGAAAGCTCCGGTCTGCACCCAGGTGAGGGCGAGGTCTACAGCTTCCGGGTTCCACCTGTGCTTGGAGGTGTGACCGACATCGATAACGTGGAAGTCAGTGATTTCGTCGTAGCACTCGATATCGCCGGGCAGATCCACAAACAAGTTCTGACACTCCCGCCCGGTACTCCGATCAGCGGCATTTCATTGTCCTAGCCGTACGTCGCGTCAAACTGGGACCGGCGTCGTTCGTTCCTTCAACCACTGGCGATAAGTTTTCGCGAGATGGTCGTCTCGGAGCATGCCCCGTTCCAAAAGGGAGATTTTGGAAGGCCATTGACCGAGCTCGCTTGCCGCGGTGGTGATGGTGCAACCAAGTGTGACGCGCATTGGGCGCAAGTCTGAGTTGTTCGGCGCTGCTTGAGGGTTGGTGATCTGGCGGTAAATTTCCCGGGCTGCGTAGCGTTTGAGGCAGCGCATGATTTCCCGTTTACTTTTGCCCTCGGCCGTACGTTTGGCTACGTAGTCCTTGGTCCGTCGGCATGAGGCCATACGAACCAGGACGACCTGGTAGAGAGCGTGGTTGGCGTTCCGATCGCCGCCTCTGCTGAGGCGGTGGCGTGTGGTTTTGCCTGATGATGCTGGCACGGGAGCGACTCCGACGAGGGAAGCGAACTGTGCCTCGTTCTCTAATCGGTCAGGGTTGTCTCCCACGGTAACCAGCAATTGGCTGGCGACTTCCGTGCCAACTCCGGGCAAGTCGCAAAGCATCGGTGCATAGGTATCGAGGATCTCCTGGAGCGCAGCGTCCGTGGCGGCAATTTCTGCGTTGAGTGCTTGGCATCGGGTAGCTAACGACTTCAACGTAAGCATGCAAACGTAATCAGGATCAGCCACGTGACCCGCCGGTCTCGCTCGCTGCAGTGCCGTGAGCATGGAGGCGGTGCCAAGGGAACGGTATTTAGCCCGCAGTTTATCCGGTGCGGAAACGAGAAGACTCTTGATTTGATTGATGGCTGCGGTGCGGGCCTTTACCGCCGAGGTGCGGCCGGCTCGTAGGATCCGCAGGCATTCAACCGGGCCGTCCTTGGCCTTGGGGATCGCTTTGCTGCGGCCGTCCAGGACCGATTGGGCAGCTTGGTAGGCATCCAGGGGATCGGATTTGCCCTTCAATCGGCGCGCTGCCCGGTTCGGGCGGTTTACCTCTAGCACGCTGAGTCCATTGCTGCGGAGGATCCTTGCGAGCTCGGCACCGTACGTGCCGGTCCCTTCAACGCCAATAGCTAAGACAGCACCATGGCCGGTGATGAAGTCGACGATTTTGCGGTATCCGGAGCCCACTGCCAGGAATTCCCTGTCCCCGAGGGGTTTGCCGTGTTCATTGATGATGGCCACGTGGTGTGTGTCGGCGTGCGTGTCGATACCCGCGATGACTTTCGTTGTTTCGCTTGCCAAGATGGAAATTGCCCCTCAGTCGAGATCCATGCTGATTGATCGGGCGCGGGCCAGGTGGGCAGACAAAACGGTAATGGGACTGGTCGTATCAGGCTCCTATGAGGTCATGTCCGCCTGGCTCGACACCCATTGACGGACCTTGAGCCGGCGGACAGATCGTCGGAAAGACAGTGCCGCCAGGCACGTCAGTTTTTTGCTGGGCCACGCCGGCTCAAGGACTTTTCCAGTATTACCGTTTTTTGCTGCTGTCCTTCGGATTGTACGTGCCCGCTCCGGCCTTTCTAGCCCCTCCTGCGTTCCGCGGGTGCACAGGCGGCAACCAATCCTTGGCAATACGCCGGAGGTTACAAAGACGCCAGCACCGGGTACATCAAGTTCGGAGCCCGCTACTACAACCCGACCCTTGGGCGGTTTACTCAGGCTGACCCATCCGCCCAGGAAATAAACCTCTATGGTTATGCAGCGGCAAACCCTATGAACAATACTGATCCGACAGGACTCACATTTGAAGGGGCGGTAGCCAGCGCTACCATCGGGACGATATTTGGCGTGCTCGGAACTTTGGCAGGTTGCGGCGCAACGGGAGGCATCGGATGTCTTGTCGGCGGCGTACTCTTCGGCATGGCCGGAGGTGCAATTGCTGGAGGTCTGACGGCGGCCTCCGACAGCGTAACTGGGCAGGAAGCCGGCCCCGCCGTTCTCCAGGGAACGGTAATAGGTGGAATTACTGGCTTCATCCGTGGCATCCCTGGATTGGTTGAGGCATTTCCACCCATGCTTTGACCAATGGTTTCGTTTCATCTCGAAATGGATAGGAGCCGTCGTGGCTAAAATTCCTGGTTGGACCGGAGCGGGACCAATTGAAAAGGCCGCCACCCTCATAGCGGTGCCAGGCGCACCTGTACTGTTCGTGCTCATATATGTCCTACAGCGCCAAGAAGGAGGAGGGGGCTTCGCGCTTTTCTTTCTAGGCGTCTACATAATTGTCGGTCTTGCGGTTGCCTTCGCCGCCCGTAGAGAACGAATCAAGAGGATGGCTAGCCACGATGAAGAGGGAATGGAGGGGCAGTGAGCATTCAAATTGAGGCCACGAGGCTCGGGGCATCTTTGATGTTGGACTATATTCCGTTGCCTCTCATTTGATGCCGCCCCCACCCTCCATCGCAGCCGTTGTCAGCGAAGCCCAGTCGACGTTGAGGTAACGTTCTGCATCCTTGACGCTGAGGCCGAACAGATTGCAGAGTTTTCGGATGTCCTGGTGGCGTGCGCTTCGTCCGGTATCCGGTCCTCGCCAAGAGCCTGCTGGACAAGCCGAGGGTTGTCGATGGAGATTTTGGTGGTGTTTGCCTTGGCGGGGCGGTCGCCCGGTCTCACAGTGGCATGGCTGGCAACGTGTGGGGCTTGGAACCCGCTGCGACTCACCGCAGGAGCCACCAGCTTCCTCAACGGAACCCTCGGCGTCACACAGCAGGCCAGCTCCGGGGCGACCACGTCCTTCATCCGAGACCCCAACGGCAATCTCATCAGCATGCGCAGCAGCACGGGGGCCAGCTTCTACTACACCACTGACGCCCTCGGCTCCACCATCCTGCTCACCGACAGCACGCAAGCCGCCGCAGCCACGTACATCTACGACTCCTGGGGCAACACCACACCGGCAGGCACGCAGGCGGCAGTCAACCCGTGGCAATACGCCCGGGGCTACAAAGACAGCAGCACCGGATACACCAAATTCGGCGCCCGCTACTACGACTCCACTATTGGGCGATTCACGCAAGCAGACCCCTCCGGAAAGGAAACCAACCGCTACGCCTACGTCCAATGCAACCCCATCAACGCTACTGACCCGAGTGGGCTCGATGCTTGGGGCTGCTTTGTGGACTGGTTTGGTATCACCGCAGGCATCATAGGCTTTGGTATCGGCGTTCTGGCAGCCCCACTATCCTTTGGCGGTAGTGTGGCTCTTGCCCTCACCGGCGCCGGCACGGTCTTATCCGGGTGGGACGCAATCAAGAACGGATGCTACTGATGAAGTCCAAAGCTCTTCGAATTGCCGCAATCATAGTTGCAATCGCAAGTCTCGTTGTTCTTATCCTCGTGATCGTCACTGGGCGCTTTGAACTGATCTACGCACCCGGGTTACCACTCGTCCTTTGCGTTGTTTTGTTGCTGATGAAGCCCAGACAAGATTCAAGAGACGGCTAACAATGGGAATCCCAAGCCCGGAATACCGTCGCCGGGGTCTGTTCTTCAACCAAATCAGCGAATCCGTGAGCGCTCGTTTGAACAGCAACGCTATCGCGCCAGCGGATTGAGCCTCCTCACTGCCATCGCCGGATCACACCAGGGGACCGCCCAGGCCTGGAACGACTCTTCTAGGTGCAATCAGCTGCTACGCGGGCAGTTATGCTCTTCTGTTCTCGATAGCGATGTACGGCTTTACCCCTTTTTGCGGACATCGGGACGGGGGTCAGGCTGACCGGCTCATGTGGATGATAGAGAAGCAAGGCGGTTGCAAGGCATTCCTAAACCCAACTTCGGTTCTTAGGTTCTTGCAGGCTCAGGGAGGACATCAATGAGTCGCTTTTGGAACAAGAAGACGCCCGGCGGGGCACCAAATCTTGTACGGGGTTGTATGTGCGACCTCCTACTTGGCAGTTTCTGCGAACGATCCGTTGGGATATTGGCCACCAACAATCCTGCTGATAGTCCTTGTCCTCACAATCCTGAACAATCTCAGAATAGATCGACGAGATGCGCAAGAAATCGATCAAAAAGACGACCACACGTGATCTGAGTTGGATTCTCCGTGCTGCTTAAAGTCCCCGGGCTAAGGTCCCCGGGAACATCGCAGGGGCAAGCTGCAACTATACGAGTGACGAGTGACGACACTCCGGCCACGAGAAGTCGAGGGCGGAGCATTAGTCACCCCTGTTGATGGGTGCCCTTGATAGTGTTCGGGCACATGCCAAAGCCCATAACGCGGCAGTGAGGAGGACTCCCGTGAATATCAATGCACCTCGCACTTGAGCGGAGAAATAAGCAATCGGTTCAGCATTCCTCGTTTTGGCGCTCTCCGCTGTGGCTCCAGAATGAGAAGCCCGCAGATCTAAATCACTCTTTCGTGGCTGCTACGCTTCACGCGATCCGTACAACATCTGTCGGCCTTAGATCAATGCATGGCTGATTGCGGTTCACCCACTCCGGTTCGTATTCAAGGGCCCAAGGTGGTGCAATCTTGACAAGGTCCAGTGAAGGAAGCCATCAAACTTCATCTCATAAACCGAACCGCCAGGCAGCGCATCCTCGCGCGGAATCAACTCCACAGCCCTGGCAAGGGCAAGAGCCACGGGAGGACGCAAACCGGCCGGCACACCCTCAAACATCGTGCGCACAGCGTAAGCCCACCCCGGCACCACCGGTAGCGGCCAACTTTGGGATGGTTAGTCGTTCCTTGGGGCTACATCGAACCAGCGCACAACTTTGTTTCCGCCATGGGCCCGGGTGAGCGTTTCCTTCAGCCCGTCCGCCTGCTGGACCGCCAAATCGAGCTCCATGACAGCCGTGATGACGCCGCGCCTGCTTTCATCATGACCCTCGGCATAGTGCCGGCCAGCCATCGTTGACCGGTGCCATTCCGCCAGCTGCCCCAGCACCTGCCCTATCGATCGCTGGGCATCCACCAAATTCGCCAGCACGGCATCACTATCTGAAGGCACCTCAAGGGCCCGTGCCGCATGAGCGAGCTCCCGCGCCGCCTCAGCCAGGCGCTTCGACGAATGCAAGGCATCCCGAAATTCAGTCAACGTCCACCCTCCTGCCCCAGTCAGCCGCCGCACAAAACAACGGAATCAGACGCCAAACCAGACCCCGAACGGGCCGCCCCAAACACACCAGGCAGCCCCATCATCCGTCACCGCCTTCCTCCAGATCACCCAGGTTTCCGGCCGCAACACGATCAGCCGTCTTCCGGTAAGCCTGTACCCAAAGGCCTTGGACGCAGTTGCGCGCCTGGAAGTGCTCTTCGGCTGGCCGAAGAAGCAGCGCATGCCCAACCTCCTGCTGGTCGGGCCAACGAACAATGGCAAGACCATATCGTAGAACGCTTCCACCGGATGCACCCGCCCGTAACGGGACCGAACGGCGAAAACATCCCGGTCGTGTGCATGCAGATGCCTTCGGAACCGTCGGAGCTTCGGTTTTACACGGCCCTGCTCTCCGCCATCGGTGCGCCCTTCCGGCCACATCTGCGTCTCCCCGAGGCCGAACGCCTGACGCTCTCGCTCCTGCGCGAAGTCGAAGCCCGGATGCTGGTGATCGATGAGTTTCACAACGTACTCGCCGGCCGCGGTGAGAAACGGCGCGAGTTTCTGAATCTACTCCGGTATCTGGGCAACGAGCTCCGCATTCCGCTGGTCGGGGTCGGCACACGGGAGGCCTATCTGGCTGTCCGGTCCGATGACCAGCTGGAGAACAGGTTCGAACCGTTCATCCTGCCGCTGTGGGAAGTGGGCCTGGAGGCCAGGTCGCTGCTGGCCAGTTTCGCCGCCGCATTCCCCTTGCGCTCACCGTCCGTGATCGATACCGAGGATATGGCCAGGTATCTGCTCGTCCGAAGCGAAGGCACCATCGGTGAACTCGCCCACCTTCTGACCGCAGCCGCCGTCGCGGCCGTCGAGACAGGTGAGGAGAGGATCAATCACCGGACCCTGACCCTGGCAGATTACATAGGACCAACGGAGCGGCGCAGGCTTTTCGAAAAACAACTGCCGTGACCGCTGTGCGGCGCTGGCCGGTGCACCCTGCACCGGCACCCGGCGAGGCGCTTTCGTCCTGGCTCCGACGTATCGCGGTCCGCTACGACCTCCACCCCGAAGACCTCGTGGCCGACCTGGGATTTTGGCCGGGCAGGGCCGCGGGCCTGGACACCTGCCCACCTGAACGCTTAGCCCACGAACTCTCGAAACGAACCGGAGTTGACGTCCAGCGGATCCGGAGAATGAGCCTCAGTGGCTGGTCACCCTGGCTCATAGAACAGACCGAACCAGACCCTGGGATGTTTGCCAAGTACACCCGGCACTTCTCCGTGCTGCTGCCAGAGGGAAAACGACGGGTCCGTGAGATCTACCCGTGGATGCCATGGTGTCCGACGCGGCCTGCAGTGAGGGCATGCCCGCACTGCATCGCTACGACAACACCGCCGCACCCTTACCAGCTGCTGTGGCTGCTGCCGCTGACTCTCAGCTGCCCGGTCCATGGATGTCTCCTCGAAAGATGGACAAAGTCGGCCAGCTATTTCGCGGGTTGGGAACGCAGGCCGCCAACACCAAGACCTGTCCCCGCAACGCTGCTTGCGATGGACACCAGAACCTGGCAGGCCATGGCCACGGGGAGAGTCCAGCTGCCCGGCCAGCAGGTCCATGCCGGGACCTGGTTTCGATTGATGCGGACCATCATCGACGAACTGGGAACACCACTGACCGAGTGCCGGACGGCCGGTCGCATGATCATGTGGGTTTGGAAAGAAGCAGGTTATCCCGGCCGGTTAGGGCCGTTGAAATGGCAACCCCACGAAGGCTATTCCATCGACAGTCAGCTCCGTAACCTCGAAGCAACCGCGACAGCAATCCAACTGCTCGAAAGCAACGCCCTCATCGGCCGAGGTCCGGACAGCGCCTTCTTCCGAGCTGCATCGAACGCACGCGTCGAGGGGCCTTATAAGGGGTCTTGACCTGCCAGTCCCTTGAGTGTGCGCGACCTGCGGTAAAACGATGCCCGGGACATACCAAGGTCCCTGACAACCTGCGCAACAGGTTCGCCGTCATCGACTAAACGAAGAGCGTTGCGAATCTGGCTGTCGGTGATCCGGCGGGGCCGGTCACCGAGATCCTTCCCGGCTTCGCGCCGCTTGTTGATCGAATCATTGATGCGTTCACGCTTGATTTCATGCTCCATTTGCGCGGGAGCAGACATGACCGTGAACAGCATCGAGCCCATGGGGGTTGAAGTGTCGACGTCGCCACCGCCAAGGTTTAGCACCCGCAGTCCCGCGCCCTTTGCACGAAGCTCGTCGGCGAAGGAGAGCATGTTCTGTGTGGAGCGCCCGAGCCGGTCAAGTGTCGTGATGATCAGGGTGTCGCCTTCAATGAGCGCATCCAGTGCCCGGGCCAGCTGGGGGCGGGAAGCCTTCGCTCCTGATACGCCGTGATCGATGTAGAGGTCATCCCGCCGGACACCGGCGGCCAGCAGATCGGCTAGCTGCCGGTCCGTCGACTGCTGTCTCGTCGAAACCCGGGCGTAACCGATCAGCTTCGCCATGCCCCTCCGATGTGTCTCGAAACTATCGGTGCATAAGCCGATTCAACCAGAAGGTTTCGATACATAGTTAGGAGAATCGTCGGGCCATGAAGAAACTCCGCTATCTCCAAGGAATCTTGGGCGCGACAGAACCTTGCTCAGATCGCGTGCCGAGACGTCTCGTATCTTATGGGTTACAAGACAGTGTTTGAGGCATTCGTGCTGCTAAATGCCGGTAAGGCTGACACAGCACCCGGGACGTGCCAACGAAGGGCGCACTAATCAAGTGCGGACCATGGCACCAAGGCCGCCCAGCCCTGCGCTACGCACACGACAACAGAAGCTGCTAGCGCAAGTTCTACTTTGGCGACCCAAGCCCAGGCGCTCTTTAAGCGCCCTAAGTCGCAGCACTGAATTGACTGCATCTGGCTAGCTTCAGGTTTGAACACCCGTAGTCATTCATCCCTCCCGGACCTCCCCTCGATCCTCTCGGTGAGGAGGTGGATGAACAACCCTAGGTCCTTAGCGCTCTGGCCATAATCCATCACGGTCGACGCAAGTCGGGGTCGGCAAGAGGTTATGACCTCCGTACCTCCATCACTTTTGCTGAGGAGCTTGATTTCTATTACCTCGCCCCATGTCCATAGGTTGCCTCGCACTTTTACGCGACCTCCCGCTGTTGTTCTGTCGGCCCCTGAAAACCGTCCTTCGTGTGCGCAGACGACCAGTACCGCTTCCCAAACACTGTCCGGCATTACTGCCACCTCGAACGATTTGGTAGCTTGAACGCCGACAGTCCGGACTCCATCAGCTTCCGTGCTTTTCCTGGCTCGTCCCGTGCGCATGACAGCGATCCCGGCCAGCAGAATCACGAACAAAAGGAGAATGCCGACAATTGCTGACAATGGCAGCGACCACTCTGGCATTACTGTTCCCCATTCCCGACAGCGGTTAGAAGTGCCATGGGACGCTCGGATCGGGTCGCATAAATTCAAGGAAAGGCGTGCGGCAAATGATATTCCCGTAAACAATCCCCTGATAGGAGCCCCGAACGCCTCCAATGACCGCACCAGCAACTGCACCTCCGAGTGCCCCGAACGGCCCAGCCGTGGCCCCACCGACAATGAGTCCAACAAATAATCCTGCCGTCAATCCGTAAAAAAACTGATCAACGATCATGTGCTGCACGCAATCGTCCGCCGCATCGAGTCCAGAGGGATCAACCGTGGTGATCGGGTTGCAGGTGGCGTAGACATATCGGTTGGCTTCATGACCGGAGGGGTCTGCTTGGGTGAAGCGGCCAACTGCCGAATCGTAGTAGCGAGCTCCGAATTTGATGTATCCGGTGGCAGTGTCTTTATAGCCGCCCGCGTATTGCCACGGGTTTAGTGCTGCCTGGGATCCATTAGCGGTTGCCGTGCCCCAAGAGTCGTAGGTATAGCTGGCGGCGGCGGACTGGCCGGAGTCGGTAATCAGGATAGTGGAGCCAATTGCATCGGTCGTGTAGTAATAGCTGGCTCCCGAGCTGCTCCGGAGGCTGATGAGTGTGCCGTTGGGGTCACGGACGAATGATGTCGCAGCCCCGGACGTGGTTTGTTGCGTGACACCGAGCGTTCCGTTGAGGAAGTTGGTGGATCCGGCTGAGGTGCGCTCATCGTTCCGTGGTCCGGCGTACGTGAAGTTGGTTGTGGTCGAGGAGACTGTGATGCTGGTGAGTTGGTCGAAGACGTTGTAGTTCGATGTCGCTGTTCCGGCAGCGGTGGTGTTGCCGTTGGCGTCGTAGCTGTAGCTGATGGCACCTGTGGGTGCTGTGGTGCAGGTCCCGGTGCTGGGGCCGGTCCAGCAAAGCTGGTCTGCTGCGTTGTAGGCGGCATAAACGCTTGCCGCGCCGGTTTTCGTGGCCTGCGTGCGGTTGCTGTTTGCGTCGTAAGCCCAGGTCTCCGTCGTGGTCCCGGTAACGGCGGAGGTGAGGCGGTTGAGTTTGTCATAACCGTAGGTGGTAACGATGCTTGGGGTCTCGGTGGTCATGGTCTTGCGCAGGGCACCGTCTTTGGTCCCGTTGAGGATGCTGGTGTAGGTGTAGGCGCGGCTGGCCAGGACGTTGGCGCTGGAGTTCACTGCCGTGATCGACGTGATCTTGCCGGCATTGTCGTAGGCTGTGGTGTTCTTTACCCCGTTAGGGTATTTTGTGGCGGTCCGGCGGTCGGCGTTGTCGTAGTCGAAGCCGGTGCACTTGGTGACGTTCGGGAACACCAAGGTGGCCGGGCAGCTGCCTCCAGGTTCGGCGACGGCGATCAGCCGGTTGGCGGCGTCGTAGCGGTAGGTGACGGTGCCGAGCGGGTCGACGTAGCTGAGGATGTTGGAGGCCCCATCGTAGGTGACGGTGGTGGTGACACCGCCGATGGTCTTGCCGGTGGGCCTGTTCTGCGCATCCCAGGTGTAGGTGGTGGTGCCGACGGCGTCGACGCGGGTGGTGAGGTTCCCTGCAGCGTCGTAGGTGTACGTGACACAGTTCGTGGGGGCACTGGCCGGGGTGCAGTTCGCGCCGAAGCGGGTCTGGGTGATCCGGTCGTTGGCATCGTAGGTGTAGGTGGCGGTTTGGTTCTTGCCGTCAGTGCTGGTGGCGATCCTTCCCGCCGCGTCGTAGGTGTAGCTGATGGTCCCTAGCGGAAGCGGACGGGTGACCGTTATCAGGTTGCCTGCAGTGTCGTAGCTGTAGGTGGTGTCGTTGCTGTTGCCGTCGGTGGAGCGGCAGAGCTGGCCAGGCTTGGCCCCGCAGGTGGTGCCCGCTGTGTCGCCCTGGTAGAAGCGCTGCGGCGTTCCGCCGAGGTTGTCCGGCGTGATGATCCTGGACGGGTTCTTCGTGTTGGCGTCGTATTGGATGGTGCTGGTGTTGCCCTCGCTGTTGGTGGCGGTGTCGGGCCGATAATTCAGCAGGGGATCCCCGGTCACACTCGGGTACGTGAACGTGACGTCGCCTGCGGTGCCGCTGGCGCCGGCAAGTGGTGAAGTGATCTTGGTCAGGCTGTTGTTGGCGTTGTAGGTGTACGTGGTGCTCTTCTGGAGGCCGTTGGTGGCAACGGTTCGGTTATCGTGCCCGTCGAACGTAGATGAGGTCTCGTGGCCGTTCGGATCAGTGACACTCGAGACGCGGGTCTTGCTGGCATCCAGGTTGTAGGTGGCCTGCTTGCTGTTCGGATCGGTCAAGTACGACTGCGTTGGTCCGGTGTTGTGCGTGAGCGTCCACGTCGCCGCAGCCGCGGTGCCTTGCGCGTAGGTGATGGTGTTCACCCAGTTGTCCGCAGCGAAAGCGAGAGCGGTGGTGTTGGTTCGGCCGTCGGTGATGGAGGTGAGTTTGCCGTTGGTGTAGGCGAAGGTGGTGATGGCGCCGGTCGCCTCGGTGATCTTGGACATCCGGCCCTCCCCGCCGCCGTATTCGATGCTCACGGTGCGGTTCAGGGAGTTGTCGGTGATGGCGGAGGGCTGGTTCAGGTTCCTGGTGTCGTTATAGACGTACGAGACCGTCCGGCCCTGGGTGTCCGTGGTCTGCGTGAGCCGGCCATTGCCGTAGGTGTAGGTGACCGTGTTCGGGTTGGTGGTGTTGGCGTCGAAGGAGCGCTGCAGCACGAAGTTGGCGCCGTCGTCCTGATAGACGTTGGTGATGCCGGTGTCGTTGAACCGCAGCCGGTACTCCGTGCCGGAGACCTTCGTCAGGGAGGCGTTCAGCTCCTGCGCCATCGTGTACGTGGAGCCGGAGAGGACGAAGGTGTACCAGCCGCCGTCCGGGGCGGTGTAGATCATGTTTCCCGTGGCCGGGTCGATCCGCAGAGCGGTTTCCAGCCGCCCCATCGACAGCGTGGGTCGGTGGTCGAACTTGGAGTTATACCGCCAGCCCACGTTCATGTCCTGCCCGATGCCCCGCACGTGGAACAACCGCCCGGTCACCGAGACGTTGCCGTTGGTCGGGTTCAGCGCCAACTTGGACATGTCGGTAAGGGCATGGCTCACCATGGAAGCCTTGGCCCGGGATCCGGATTCGGTGCCGTTGGTGGTGACCGGAGGCAGCAGGTTGGCGTTGTTGAACCAGCCCTGCGAGTCGATGACGACGTGCACGGGACTTGAACCGTTGTTGTAAATCTTCACCTTGCCCGTGGTGGCGCTGGGTCTGACCACCACAACATTGGAAACCGAGTCCGCCGTGTAGTTCAGCGTGCTCAGGTTCGGTTCGGTCTCATCGGAGGGCCAGACCCGCAGATAACCCCAGCCAGAAGTGACCGGGGTGATGTTCATGACCACGCCCGCAAGGTCCGTGGACGCCGCCGGCAGGCCGCCGACGCCGGCGATCTGTACCTCGACGGTTCCGTTGGCCGGGACCGGAGTGTTCGGGATGCGGGAGTCGTAGATCCGGGACTCGACCGTGGTGAACGCGCTGTTGGAGACCTGCCCGTCGAAATAGCCCTGGATATCCACCAGCACATGGAAACCCGTGGCATACGACGGGTCGTGTTTGATGTCCACGACCCCGGCGGCGTTCAGGTTCAGCACCGCCGCGACCGCAGTCGTGGCCTGGCCGCGGAAGTTGATGGTCGTGCCGGGATCGGCGCCGCCGGCGAAGCCACCGCCGGGCAACGATGCGAGGGTGATCTGCGCGGTGTCGGTGTCGTTGATGATCGTGATGTTCGCGAACACCGCGGTGGCCGTGTCGGGGACGCCGCCCTTGCCTTTCAGGGTCAGGCTCTTGATCCCGGACCCGGACCACGCACCGGCCGGATAACCTGTCCCGTCGCGGGTGTCGATCACCCTCGACGTCGGAACGGAAACGAAGGCGCCCGGTGCGGGAGTGTCGCCGGAGGTGAAGTAGCCCTGAACGTCCACGATGAACTGCTGGGCAGACGAGGAATACAGTGCCAGCTGGCCGTCCGTGCCGACAGCGACCACCGCGGAGTTGGAAATCGTGTCGTTGATCCCGGAATACAGCACGGTGGTGTCATGGTGCCTGGCCGTGTTCGGCACCAACTGTGCGACATTCGTCGTGGTCCCGTTCACGATGGTCAGGCTCACCAGAACGGCGTCCACACCAGTGGTGGGGACACCTGCCCGGCCGAGGATCTGGAACGGATACCACGTGTTCGCCGCCACCGGACCAGTGATCCCGCCCAAACCGGAGCGGGTGTCCACCGCGCGGCCCTGCACCGGTACGAACACACCGGCCTGCACCGACGGATTCACCATCGGCACCAGCGACGGCGCCTGAACCGACGTTGTTCCGAGGCTGGATCCGGCCCCCAGCGGGAGTGCCGCGAACGATGGTGCCGCGAGTCCGCAGACGGCGACCCCGAGTGCGACGATCACGGAAAAGATGAGTCTGAATGCCGTCTGGGCGGCGGTGTTGAGGTGAAAAAGGGCAGGCTCACGCCGGCGACGAACAGTACGCATTTCCCCAGGACTTTCTACGAGACCAGATCCAGGCGATCCAACATCCCGAAAGCCCCGACCCCCAAACGAGTGATGGGCTAGACGCTAAACGGCACCTCAAGGCCGGATCAAGGATCTTGAGCAAATCCTGTGGAAAAACTAGGATTCAGGAAATGAAATAGCGACCGGTTGGATCACCGCTGCGCAGCGTCTCGACACTGTTCGGCCACATGATCTTGGAAACCACAAGGGGATACAAGCCTCGGAGGAAAGCCTCGTGCACCTTCGCCACCAGCGAGGAGAAGCACAACCCACCTAAAAGAGTCGCTTAGCCCGTAGTTGCGGTGGCTTCGGCACCGGGATGCTCAGTCAACTGGGTCTGAGCTCTGCGTTTTCGGAGGTCCTTCTAGTTCCCTGTGTTCCCGCCTTGCTGCAATCCCCATTGGCACTAACGCGGCGGTCATGACCACACCCAATAGCAACATCGTCGGCCAGAACCCCAGCAATGGCCGAAATACGAGTGCCGCGGTCATGGCCCCACAGAAGAGCCAGAGGCTTGTGCGGGCGAGTCGTTTCATTTTAGGGGGAAGGTCGCGGTATTGATCCAGGTTGCTCATGCCTACCCTATCTGCTTGGGTGCCGGCTCAGAGGGGCGACAACAGAACGGCCCAAGGCGATCATTCGACCACGAACGTCGTCGGCCTCCAGTACGGTGTCCTCGAGCGCGACGAGAACGCGGTCCTACCAACCGGATCACAACAACGCAGGCCGTCCCGCACTTTGCGCCTGGTGCCTGTCAGAACCAATGCCGGACGTCTCTCATGAGCCGGGCGAGAAGGGCGCCGGAGGCAAAGGGCGCCAACAGGTACAGCACCCAGATACCGTGCATTCGACGCCCTGGCCACGGCTGCTCCCTTCGCCTCCAGCCAGTCTACGGGTCGAAGCTTCGCCATGAGTTGGCCACGAACAAGTACCTTGACGTCCGCTAGAACCGTTTCTAGTCCCTCGTCCAAAGATGTACGACCGGACCCAACTGACCGCAAGTTCGCCGTGTGTCGAAGCCCAACGACTGCGTGACGAATATAGAAGCATCTGTAACTCACGCCGCCGCCCCACCAATCACGGTGGCCAGGGTTCTTTCAGCAGGGACAACAAACACCTAGAGGCGGGGAAGGCCTGGGTGCGTACGGCTCCTGGGCGCATAGCCGGCTCTTAAGGCACAGGGGGACTGGCGCCGAGGTTCTGGCGGTGACAACCACAAGCTGCAGGGCGGCGACAAATCACCACCACACTTCCGCAATCCTCCTGACGTTATGGACGGCACCAAACTTCCAGAACGTGCCAGGCGTTCCCCGAATACGCCCTGTTTTTGCTGATTGGGCTGACCTTCCCGTGATTTCCAGGGGTGGTGGCCTGTGAACACAAGCTGATGGTACCCCTCTGCACTAACGTCGCTTCTGCCCAGCACTCCGCCGTCCATGACTTAGTGAACGGGACTTCTGACATTTGTGCCGTCAGCTTCTGAAAATGACAAAAACTGTCATTTTCAGAAGCTGACGGCACAGAGTCCCCTGTGATTCCGGGAGTTGTGAATAGGACTCTTGAACACTGGATGGTCGCTAGTCCCCTGCACTATGGTGCTTTTGTTCGGTACTCCTGTTCCCAAAGTCTTCAAAACGCGCTTCTTTGTGTCCCCTGCATCGCAGTCGAGGGGGCCAACCGTCTCGATTGGAGGATCGGCGCATTTCATGCGGAGGAAGTACTCTTCTCGCTCGAGGAAATGGGCTATCCGGTGGATTGGCTTCGCGGCTTCTGAGGCCAGCAAGACGCTTGTGAGGTGGACCGTTAGGCCCGTTGGCTATAGGACGTCACTGCTTTGGCGGGTGGGTGCATTGTTTCCAAGCATCGTGTCTCGGAACGCAGAGGGAAACGAGACGTGCCAAGTGGAGTAGCCTCGAGACACTTGGGACCGTGCACGCTCGGCCAGGGCTCGTCACTCGGAGGGGGAGACATCAGAACACTTCGTCTCATCAAGCGGATGTTCGTCGAGGAGCCGCAGCCCGCCAAAGGTCTCTTTCGTTTCTTCCTAACTTCCGTTGCCCTCAGCTTTCTTCTTGCAGTACTGAGAGGCCCGGCATGGCTGCAGCTGGTGATTATCTATCTGATGGGACTCTCAATCTTTTTCTACGGTCTCTGCATCTTTAGGGACATCAATGGTGCCGCAACTTCTTGGTCCCGTATGTACAAAGAGAGCAAAGGAATACCGCCAGAAGGCTTTACCTTCGCCGACGTTCCAACGATAAAGTTCATGGGCTTCATGTACATGTGCATGGGAATTCTGGCCTTTGTCGGCCTGACAATCGAGTTGCTCCGTTAGTCCCGCGGTCGGGGTGAGGGTCGTGGTCTTCCGAGATTGCGCCACTGCCGCCGGCGGCGGGGGTTGGCGGGGCTTTCAGCACGGCGTCATGCCGTATGGCCTAGCCGCGCGTCGGTGGCCTCTTCACGGCTCGGCGGTACAACCATAAGCTCATGGCCACGAGAATTAGGTCCATAGCCAGGACAATCCAAAAGAGGACGGTCGCAGGGCGGCCCTCCACCAACACGGCAACCACAATGTTGGTCGCCAGCAACAGCGCAATAACACCCATGAACAAGGCCTGGCCTTTGGTTGGTTGCTTCTTATTCCAGGCACCCATGCCGCCGATCCTATCGGCAGCGTCAACAGAACGACATGGAAAGGTTGGGGTTGGCAACGGCAAAGAGTGCCAACAGGGCCAATCACGGTGGCCCGGGTTTTTTCAGCAGGGACAACAAACACCTAGAGGCGGGAAAGGCCTGGTTGCGTAGGGCTCCTGGGCGCATAGCCGGCTCTTAAGGCACAGGGGGACTGGCGCCGAGGTATTGGCGGTGACAACCACAAGCTGCAGGGTGGCGACAATCACCACTACACTTCCGCAATCCTCTCCTTGCGCTATGCACGGCACCAAACTTTGCAGGACCTGCCAAGCGTTCAATACTGCCTGTCACTTTTAGAAGCTGATTGCGCTGACCTTCCCGTGATTTACAGGGTGGTGGCCTGTGAACACAAGCGGCTGGTACTCCTCTGCACCAACGTCGCTTCTGCCCGGGCATTCCGCCGCCCAATTGCTTAGTGAACAGGACTTCTGACATTTGTGCCGTCAGCTTCTGAAAATGACACCGGAGCCGGGCAGTGGCATTATTCAACACTATTAAGTTCCCCTAGGTAATTGTGTTTGCTGGCAGCGGGGTCGGGTCCGCGGCTGCTGGTTTTCTGAGTGCCTGCCGCTGTGGGGCTTTGTCCCGATACGGGCCGATCATTGTCGGAGCCGGGATGGTCAAGGGTTGTCCGGAGGGCAATCACGAAGTGACGCGAAGCGCCCTTTACCGTTCCGGTGGAGGCACTAGAATGATCGGCTCGGGGCAGAGCACCTAGGTGGGACTTAGGCGCTGGAGGTGGTGGGTATTCAGTTCAAGAACATGATGCTTTCGAGAACGGGTTTGTCCAAGACCCTGTGCCTGGCGGGCAGCCGCGCACAACCGGGGGCACCGGCCCGCGGGAAGCCCACCACTGCTTACCGGTGATGCCGGGCCCGGTGACAGGCTGTGGGACGGTCGGCAAGTGCACAGCACTGACAGCTCATCACGGTCGGGATAACATTGGTTATACAGTGGAGGAGGGTCGGGCATGACGATCGCCGCCAACTCCGAGGCCGCAATTGCGAACGCCCGCCGTGCACGTGCACGCCGCGAGCTTGGCGCCCTGGACTACATCAGGGACATCCGGGCGGCGGTGGAGACGGCAGATCAGCGTGTGGTTGCCCGTGCTCTGGGCGTCAGTCAGCCGGGTATCAGCAAGCTGCTGACGCAGGCGGACGCCAGAGGGGTGAAGCCGATCCCGGAAGGGTTCAGCGGTGCGAGCCCCTACGAAATCGCCGAGCGCTACGCTGCCGGCGACATTGACCGGGACACGATGATCCGCGAACTGTCCGTGTGGGCTTATGCGAAGAACGAAGGCTTGGCCGCGGCGCAGGCCGAGTGGGACTCTACCCCGTACCCGGATACACCCGGTTCCTTCGAGGAGGTCGGCCAGGCCTTCGATGAGGGGCTCATCGACGGTGAGGCGTACGACCTGATTCTCGACGCCTCGGACGAAGTCCCCGCGTCCGAATGACTACGCTGTAAGGCGTGACGACCGAAGAACGGGCCGCAGTCCACCGCGCCCTCTTGGAGGCGCTGGGCGCAGACGACGGACCCCTTACGGCCCGCAGCCGGTACGCCACGAGCCAGAACCCCGAATGGTTCAACGTCCGACGACGGGAGCCGCGCCTTGGTCGTCGGCAGCTCCACGCGGAGATCCTGGCCCGCTTTACCGATTCACACCCCGAGGTGCGCCGGGACAGGAAGGCAATAGTCCTCGCCGGCCCTCCCGGTGCCGGCAAATCCACGGCGCAGAATGCCCTCATCAGAAAGACACGCGGACGCAGCCCGGACACTGGGTGGTTATCAACGCAGTATCAGGAACTGGGGACATCCGGACGGGATCCGTCATTTCTTCCGGCTAGCATCAATTTGCAACTACGACGAAACGCTTGAGCGTGACCTCCTCGTGCCGCGTGGGTGGCTGCCGTTGTTTAACGCAACTGGTCGAGTCAAGTGCCAGCTCGCTGCGTCTTGATGACCGAAGGGCAGTCCGCACAGCCTGGGTTCGAGTTCTCGGCCGGACATGGCCGCCCGCAGTCGCAATCGCTGTGCCTGCTGTATCGGATCCAAGAACATTGCCACAATTCACCTCCGATGAAGGACACATTGACCCGGTTGGATGCGAGCCGTGCCGATCGCAATATAGCTCTTGAGTTGTAGAACCTAAGAGTTGTAGGGTGGTGTTGGTGTGGAACGTTGATGTGGGGCTTGTGGAGACATGGCTGATCGGGCTCGATCAGGACTCGTACGAACAGGTGATCGCAGCGTTGGAGCTTCTTGCTGAGCGTGGTCCGCAGCTGGGTCGTCCGCTTGTCGACACGGTGGTGCGTTCGCGGCATAGGAACTTGAAGGAACTTCGGCCGGGATCGAGCGGGCGGTGGGAGTTGCGGATCTTGTTTGCATTCGACCCGGAGCGGCACGCGATCTTGCTTGTCGCAGGAGACAAGGCCGGGAATTGGACCCGGTGGTACAAGACGAATATCCCGATTGCGGATGACTTGTTCGATGATCATCTGAGGATTCTGAAAGGAGAATCGAAGTAGTGACGTCTATTGAGGAGATGCTGGCAAAGCGTCCCGTGGACCGGGCCGCTGTTGATGCCCATAAGAAGCGCCTGCTCGATGAGGTCCGGGCCTACCGGCTTCGGGAACTTCGCGAGGCATCCGATTTGACGCAGGTTGAGCTGGCTGACCGGCTGCACGTCAGTCAGAACAGGGTGTCCCGCATCGAGCACGGGGATATTGATCGCGCCCAGGTCGATACCTTGCGCAAGTATGTCGAAGCGGTCGGTGGCCGGTTGCGGATCGAGGTTGAACTCGGAGACCAACGGATTCAGATCGGCTGAACCGGCAATTCGCGATCCGCCCCCAGAAATCATCTCTCCAGGTCACGGACGAGGTAGGTTTCGTCGGGCTGACCATTGCTTGATGCTGGCCTTGGTCGGCAGTATCACCGCTGGCCTACCAGCCTTGTACCTGGCATCGCTCAAACCGCCCTGTGCCCGGTCAAGCGATTTCCGGTCATCAAACCTTGAAGGCCCCACACCCCGAACAAAAAGCAACTGCCGCGCCCCGTCCAAATGGGGTACGGCAGTTGCTTGCATTGTTCGAATCTGTTCAAAATCTCTCAGGAAGGCCCTGTTGACAATGACAACGCTTTTCGCCGTGGACTGGGTCGTACATCCGCCGGACTGGGCCGGATTGCTGATGTTTTCTGGAGTTCCCTTTGTTTGCAAGGGCGAAATTCAGGTTCGAGTCCCACCTTGGGCACGCGTTTTCCCCTAGGCTGGGGGCCTTTTAAGGGTCTCTAGCCATGTGGACACTGTCCACACCTTTGCCAGCGTGTTGCTGACGGTGTGTCAGTTGCGGGAGTGTGTAGTTATGGTTGGCCGTTGGCGTTGCGTGGCCGGCGCTTCCTTCCTGTTGGTTGGGCGAAGTTTTCGCTACTCACTCCTTCATGGACTGGTGCAGCCGGAGCGACATGACGAGGCCCGCGAGGGGAGCGTGGTGGTGCGCTGCTGGTTGTGGGTTTGCGTGCTCATACATGTTCATGGCCGCTTTCATGGGCTCCTGCATGACCCTGACCAAAATTTTGTGGAATCTTTTTGTGGCCAGTTCCGCTGGCCGGGGGCAAGTTTCCTCGGTCGGATCTTCATGGTGTGACCGGGTGAGAGCTACCTGACCGTGCCGCTGTGCATCGGATCGGATGTGCGGGAATTCTGCGAGTTGGAGCCCCGCCGGATCTGTCGCGGAGGGACCGGCGTGGCGGGCTAACGCGCCCCGTGATTGATCGTGGGACCGGGTTGTGGGAGCGCCGGCACGGCCGCTGTGGTCTTTCCTTGCCTACCCCTTCATTGCTTGCGGGCTGGACGGCTACATGACATTTGCGTCGCCCGGGTCCGGGAATCAACTAGGGCACGGCCCGGATCAATTCGGACGTCGGCTGGTGATCGTAGCGATGCTCTGTCTCGCGGGCCGGGTGCTGGTTAGTTGGTGTTTCCTTGGGCAGGTAGCGGGGTTCCAGGGTCCCCGCTGGGCGGTGCGGGCTGCTTGTTCGGCGTCGCGGAAGGCGTCCCGGTATTTGTAGGGAACGGTGTAGGTGTATTCGTGGGCGTAGCCCTCGGTGACCAGTCGTTGGTTGATGAGGTCGGTGTAGTTGAGCCAGACAGACGTAGGCCAGGGTGCGGCCGTAGCGGTCGTGCCGGGCTTGGCTGGGGTCTTATTCGAGCCAGACCTGGGACCCATCGAGGAGTTCGTGGGCGCGGCGGGATGCCTCTTGCCCGAAGCATCGGACGGGTTTGCGTGGATCGGTGACCTCCGGAGAGTCGATGCCGATAAGGCGCACAGGGGTGGATTTGCCGTTGATGGTGACGCGGATGGTGTCCCCGTCGGTGACCGAGGTCACGCGGAAGGGTCCTTCCGCACTTGACGGGCGGGACACTGTGGTCCCGTTCTCGTGAGCTGCGGTTGGCGTTGGGGCGGTCCAAGTTGCGGTGCATCCGGCAAGCAGGAACACAGAGAGAAGGGCTGCAAACGGGGCGCGCCAGGCACTCAGGCGCATCGTCACAATGACTCTGGCCTGATGCGGTTCGTCCGTGCCTGTCGGCAGCACAGCCGAGACGGGATGGTCTCTTGGGCGTGTCGGTGCAGGTAATCCTCCTGCGACGTTTTTGGCGCGGAGTCTGCGACGATCTGCCGGCGCTTGTCGCAGCTCGCGGGCGGCGTGCTCCGGCTTCGCGAGGGTGAATCGGCGACACCGGCGCGGCTGCACAGCCTGGAAATCTCACAGGACCTGGCATGGGGAGTCATTGAAGCAGGCTTTCAGTCTCGGCAGTCGGGCCAGATTTCGAATCCACCGTCGTGGACACTGTTCCCTGAGGTCCAGGTCTTCGCAACGGTCGACGACGTCCACCACCCCTTGGCCGGGGAGCTGATTCCGCTGGACACACGGACCTCGGTGCTTTCGGAGGAAGGTCCGCAGATGGGCCGGGAAGCTGTTATCCGCTTCATCTCAGCCAGCCATCCTGACCAGAGTTGCCGCGACGTATGCGTTGTCCAAGGCTGCTGCCTGATTCATGGCTTCCTCCAGGTCCCGGGTCTTCTCGTTGCCGGCCGTGTGACCGGCTTTGATTCTGAAGGGCTGTTGCTGGGTCAACCATGCCGCTGCTGGATCAAGGACTGCCGTGGTTTTCCATAGCCTTGGTGCAGTTTTTGGGCAGGAAAGGGCAAGCACCTGGGTAAGGTCTGTCGGGGTGGGATGGATGGTGAGCGCTTCCATCTGCGTGATTCCCTCCTTTTGCGTTGTGGACTGTGGCCGTTGGTTTGGTGGCGTCATTCTGTTAGAGGATCAGGCGCTGGGCTGAGGGCGTGGAGTGCAACTTGGGGGACCGGGGACAAACCCAAAAGTTTGCGAGGAAGGAAGTGACGGAGGAACGCCGAGCAAGAGTTTTGGGTTGGTACCCGGCGCGGTAGCGCCCTGGTTGTGCGGAGGGCCGGCCCAGCGATCATGGACGACATCAGAACGACAAACAGCATGATTCTGGCTCTTCATTGCCGCGGGCAGACACACCTGCATGGCACAGCAATCCCACAAGCCCGGGACAGTGCTGCTGGCCCGTCGGTGTCGCGGCGGCTTGCTGGACCAGCGGCCATCCCGTCCCCGCTGCCCGGGCTGGAGCTGGGCCTGTCCATGACCAGGTGCGGAATTTCACGGTGGGCAGGGACAGGTACCGCCCTGGCGGAAGTTGGACGCCATGTTTCCGATTCGTCTGGCACTCGCGGGCGTGCCCTGAGCACTCAACGATGGACAGCAATGACGCCGCGGGCCAGCGTGCCGCGTCGTCGGGCAACGAGAGGGACGCGGATCCCGCCGATCGACCGCCGCGCAGACCCTCATCCCGGTTGATACTCGTGCACCGGCGTGTTCCCGAAGTCATTAGGCCCGGGACGGATTCCCTGGATCAATCTGACACCGAGCCCCTTGGACAGATCGTCGGGGTCGATTGTCGTGTGGAGGATGTCGTGCGGACACGGTGCAAGCGACAGGGGGAAGGAAACCAGCTAATCGCGGATCGGGGCGCAGTTCGAAGGTTCGCATCACCGGACCGGAGGCGCCCAGACCTGCCTGCACGCGCCAATTTTCGACGCTGCCCAGGCCCAGCGGCTTCGACCGGTGCGGGGTTGGTGTGACGTCAGTCGCAGCGGCTGAACGGGTGCACGGGAAAGGCGACGACGGCTTCACGCGCCCTTCGTACCGGATCCCCCGGGCAGTGTGGGCGGCGATGAGCCGCACCTCCACCGACGTGCAGCGAAGCCGCGGACAGGCACTGAAGATTTCCTGGGCAAGTCCTGCGTTTACGCAGGGGTGTTGGTCAAGAACTGGGCAAATCCTGCCCTGGTGACAAGGGGGTGGAGCGATTTTGAGCAATTACGCTTGTTCCGGAGGCTGGAAAGAAGGACCAACGTGAAACTCACCGGACATATTAAGCGGGCGGCGGATGGAAGCCTGGACCTGGAAGTGAGCGAACTGCCTGAGTTGGTGGCACACGCGGGCAGCTTCGAGGGGATTTCTGCTGTTATCAGTGCCGCCGCTGCACGGCTCACCGGGCTTCCGGAGACGGATTTCGAGATCGAAGTCAGGTTCTGACCGGGAAGACTTCAGGTCAAGGCCATTCCGTGGCGTGCAGATCGATTGGTCCGCAGCCAGTCTGGAGTTGTGGACAGTCTTTAGGAACATAATCCGGCAGCGGTAGCTCTCGTAGTGTTTCTTCCATCTGCCGGACGAGAGGGGAACGGTGCCAGGGTCCAGTGCTGCCGGCGGCAGTACCATGGCGGCGGACACTTGCTGCCGGCCGTCTGCGGTCGTCGGGGAGTAGATGGCGCAGGGGCCGCCTCCGCCGGAGGCGAGCACGTGCTTCGTGCCGGGGCATTTAATCTTCTGTGGTCTGCACCCCCAGGTCGTAGGCGCTGCTGTCTGTCATCTGCTGCCAAGTTCCGGCGTTGACGAGCCTGCCGGTTGTCGGCGTGGCCAGGAACCGCTCGACGTCGATGAGCGTTGAGACGACGCCGGCGTCAGCGGGAGCCGGCAATCGCATCGATGCGTGTGAAGTCCATTCGCGAGTTTCTGGATAGGACGTAGCCATGCAGCATCGGCTCCGGCGGGCTGCCCGGGGCCGGGTATCAGCGAATCCGTCATGCGTGCCGGCTCGAACACGTGGGTCCGGAGTTTTTCGGCCAGAGACTTGCCCCGAATCCGTTCCACTAGCCGGCCCGGAACCTCCCATTCCGTCGCCGACCATGTTGCCGCGAGCACGGGATGGGGTTCGGCGCCGGCGGTGGCGGCAAGGCGCAACCTGTCTCGGAAGGTCAGTACCGTCGTCTGCAGCTTCTCGGGCGGCATGGACGCCACGAGCGGTGGGACATAATCCGGGAGGCCGGTGCGGCTGCCAAGCAGTTCACGAACTCTCACTGGTGCAAGCAGCCAACACGATGATGATGCACACCGACATCGCGGAACTGAGCCACTGATGGCGAATGCTCTTCAACTTCCCGCGCATAGCCGCAATCTCCGCCACACCAGCGGCTCCAGCAACAAGACGTCTGACCATCTAAAGGCCCCGGCGGTAGACGGGGAGAAGATCGTCGAGGGGACTGATTTGCCCGGTCCACCGATGTTAAGGGTTCTGTAATCAGAATCTCTTGATCGAAGTGATTGGGCTTTGTACTTTCTTGGCATATAGAGGTAGCGACGTGAAGGACAGTGGTTGCCATGTTTGTTCAGGTAACGAGAAGCCGGACTCTTGGTAAGGATCAGTATCGGGCGGTGCGGGACCAGGCCACCGGCGGGAAGCTGCTGGATGGTGAGTTGTTCTACGTCGATGGCTATCATGGCGATGAGGTCTGGGTTGTCGACGCGTGGGAGACCCGCGAGGCGTGCGACCGTGGGATGGAGAAGTGGGGGCCGGCCATGCAGGCCGCGGGGGTTTCGATGGACGACATGACTTTGGAGGAGTTCGAAATCGACCAGCTGCACCTCGGAAGTGCCGGCGTCTCGATGGGCTCGTAAGTTTAGCCCGCTGTCCCTCGGGCTGCCAGGGGCTGGATTGTGCCCGGACGTTCACAGCGAGTTCCTGCTCTGACTAACCAAGTTGAAGCCCGGCAGGCCCCTATCCTGCCTGAATGGCTGGTGCCGGAGGCTGCCAGTTGGGTGTTCGCTGCCGCCTGCAACTGATCAAATTTGCTGTCAACTTGGTGTGATCCGAAGGGTGATGGGCGGCGTCCTCATGGGCCCTCCGCACTGCTCTGGGCCGCCGACCCTGACCCAGTGAAGGTCGCTGTCCTGTTCGGCCAAGACGGTTCCGTCCGGAGCCAGGGCACGCACAGTCACTCGTGCCGGGAGGCCTGTGCTCACGGTGAACGTCCAGCTGTCGGCGTCAGTTCTCCTGCTGCGGAAGGGCGGTCGGGACGTGGCTGGCTGTGCCAGGCCAGGCTCGGGTCCCTGCGTGAAGTCGGGGACGGCAGTTGTTTTCGGTACCGGAGGGCCGGGGACTGGCTCAGGCTCTGAACATCCCTCAGCTGTGCACAGCTTGACCTCGTCGACTCGTGCGACGTCGCCTTCAAGGTTGACCGTAATGGTGCTGATGTAGCCAATGGCAGGGCATGCCCTGGGGAAGTCGCAGGAGGTGACCTGCAGACGGCCGGCAACAACAGCTGCGACACGAACGGCCCCCAGCCTTTCTTCATGGCGTGAGTCTACGGCTGATCGTTCGGCTGGTCGCTGCGTCCGCTCTGGCGTTGGCTGCGGAGCGGCTGGGGTTCAACCCGTTACCGAAACCTCGTCCCATGAAAGATTGAGGCTAAAGGCGCCATCGTTTATGTGAGCGTCAGGCTGGCGCAGATGCTACGGAGCGCTCGATTTCTGGGTTTGTAAACCAGACAGAGTTTTGAGGGGTGGCAAGGAGCGTTTCTGCGGGGGTTCGGGGACCGGAGTGCAACTTGCGGAACCTGCAGATCCACGGGAATGTCGTGAGGAAATAGGCGAGGCAGGAGTGCCGAATGAGATTTTCGTGGGCGGCCGGCGCGGAGCGCCCTGATTGTGCGCAGGGCCCGCCCAGCGAAAACGGAGGATCAAAATGACACTCGCGAAGGTGTATTGCATCCATGCGGGAGCGGGAAGGTTGCGGCAATGCAGAGACTTGTCGAAATCGGATAACTTCGCATTTAGAATCGCTGGGTCCCCCGGCTTGGGGGCGACGTACGGTTTGTTCGTCGATATGTGGTTTGTTCGTCGATATGTCTCGTATAAGGGCCGGGCCCGGACTGCCGTTTGCGGTTCACGACGGCAATGTCTGGCGACAGACTTTTCCAGGAGGTTACCCAGGGACCTTGAGGGCAGGGACGATAAATATCCGCTCAGGCAAGCCCATCCTCCGCTATCCCGCGAATCCATAACCAAGAACAACGCCCTTTGGCGTTGTGAAAGGGGCGATTGTGCGTATGGTGGTGGTCCTTTCTTGGTCGGTGCGACGGGGGTGAGCCAGCGCCCGCGCTAATGGGCAGGCGGCGATAGCCGACGTTGCCTGAATGTTGGGAACAGTTCCCGTGTGCGGGCGACTACGTCGGGGGAGATTTGTGCCACACGGACGGTGGGTTCGAGGCCGAGGTCGGCTTCGGTGGCACCCATGGGATTAACCAGCAGGCTGCGTCCCACGGAGATCGGCGGGGCTTGGCAAATTCCTGCTACATACACGCTGTTCTCGATGGCGCGTGCCGCATTGAGGGCCAGCCATTGCTCGGTCTTGTGCGTGCCGGGCACCCAGGAGGAACAGACCAGCAGCACCTCGGCTCCCGCGTCCGCGAGGGCCCTGGCCAGTTCGGGGAATCTTAGGTCGTAGCAGGTCATGAGCCCGAATCGGACGCCCTCGGCTTCGAAGATGACCGGGCTGGTGGACGCGCCGGGCTTGATGAACGTTGATTCGCCGAAACCCTGGGCGTCGAATAGGTGGATCTTCCTGTAGGCCGCCAGCAGATTGCCGGCCGGCCCAAACGCAACCAGTGTGTTGTAGGCCGATTCCGGCTGTTCGGAGGTTTCCACCACGCCCGCCACCAGCGCTATGCGGTGGCGGCGGGCCATGGCGGCGAGTGCGTTGCACGTCGGCCCGTCCAAGGGCTCGGCGACCACGGGAAACGAGGCGTCGATGACTTTCTTCTCGTAGGTCGCGTACTCGGGAAAGGCAACCAAGGTCGCGCCGTGATTGGCTGCTACCGCTGTAAAACGGTCAATGTCAGCAAGGTTTGCCTTGATGTCGGTGCCCGACTCCAACTGCCCCAGCGCTATCTTCATACCCGTCCCTTTCCCGGTGCCAGGAGGGCCCGCGCTTAGGCGGCTGCCTCCACGGTCGCCTTTTCCGTGCTGGCCATTTCCGGCGGTGCCGTTCTGAAGCCTCGTGTGATCACAGCCAGGACGATGATGCCCAGGATGAGCCAGGACACTCCCAGCGTAATGGCGTTGCTGTCCAGCTGCGAGAGCAGGTATCCGCAGACGATGGCTCCGACCAGCGGAACGGCAACGTAGGACAGGGCATTGAGCCGGTGCCCGGCACGGCGTTGGCGGACGTAGTGGAAGATGACCGAGACGTTGACCAAGGTGAAGGCGGTGAAGGCGCCGAAGTTGATGAACGACGTCGAGGTGGCGACGTCCAGGAAGATGGCGATCAGTCCCACGGCACCGGTGATCACGAGGTTCACCACCGGTGTGTGGTACTTCGCGCTGAGTCGGCCGAAGACCGCCTTGGGCAGTACAGAGTCACGTCCCATGGCGAAAATGAGGCGTGATGCGCTGGCCTGGGCGGCCAGGCCAGAGGCGAACTGCGCCACCACGAGCCCGGCGAGGAACACCGCGCCGAAGAGTTGGCCACCGATTTGCAGCGCAATGGAGCTGGCGGCGGAGGCCGCGTCGTCGAACACGCCGCCGGGGTGGACCAGCTGGGTGATGTAGGAGACCGCCACGAAGATGCCGCCGCCGATCAGGGCGATGAGCATGATGGCCCGCGGCATGTTCTTGCGGGGGTCGATGGTTTCCTCGGTCAGGGTGGTGACGGCGTCGAACCCGAGGAACGAATAGGCGGCGATGGCTGCGCCGGCGGAGATGGTGGCGAGGCTGGATGTGCTGTTGAAGAACGGCTCGGTGCTTGCGAGGCCGCCGGCCCCGGAGGTCGAGACGATGTTGCCGATGGACAGTGCCACGAAGAAGACGATGACCAGCAGCTGGAATGCCATCAGTACATAGTTGGCTTTGTCGGCGACCTTGATGCCCAGGACGTTCAGGATGGTGGTGATCACGATGAAGCCGACAACCCACATGCCGATGGGCACGGCGGGGAATTGCGCGCTAAGGTACGAGCCGCCGATGAGCCAGATGACCATGGGCAGGAACAGGTAGTCCAGCAGGATTGCCCAGCCGACCAGGAATCCCACCCTTGCGTCGATGGATCGGCGCACGTAGGTGTACGCGGAGCCCGCGACGGGGTAGGTGATGGCCATGCGCCCGTAGCTGTGGGCAGTGAACAGCATCGCGACCAACGCGACGAGGTAGGCGGAGGGGGACGCCCCGCCTGTGGCTTCGGCAATCACGCCGAAGATGCCAAGAACGATCAGCGGGGTCAGGTAGGCCAGCCCGAAGAGCACCAGGGAGGGCAGTTTCAGTGTGCGGGTGAGGGTGGGTTGCGTTGTCACCGCTGTTTCCTTAGGAGTTGAGGGACTGGGGCGTCCAGGTGTCCGGGTTCATCCGGCCTTGGTAGATGGGCAGTTCGATGGCGGCCTCGCCGGGGCGGAGCTGGGACCAGGGGCGGTTGAGGTTTTCCGTGCCGTGCGTGCGGACGTGCTCGACGGCGGAAAGGTCCAGTTCCGCTGCGAGCAGGGTGGGACTGTCGTCCGGAGCCTCGGCAAGCGTGTTGCCTTCGGGGTCGACGATGATGCTGCGGCCCGTGCCGGTTGGTCCGGCACAGTTGACGCTGACCACGAACACCTGGTTGACGATGGCGTTTGCTTTCGCCAGCACCAGTTCCTGCCGACGGTCCGGCGTCGTGGTCTTGACGACGTTGAGGATGACTTCGGCGCCCATCCAGGCGAGCTGCCGGGACACCTCCGGGAACCAGGCGTCGTAGCAGATGTTCAGGCCGATCCGGCCGATACCGGCAAGGTCCACGGTGGTGAACCGGTCGCCGGGATCGTAGGGCTCAAACGGACGCCAGGGGAAAACCTTCCGGTAATAGGCGGCCAGTCCGCCGTCGGGGGAAAGTACAAGCTGCGTGTTGAACAGCTGGCCTTCCGGCCCCCTTTCGCAAACGCTGCCCGGCACAAGCCAGGTGTCCAGGTCCTCCGCTAGCTGCTGCAACTCCTTCACTCGCGGACCGTCCAGCGGCTCGGCAGCGGCCTGCAGCATCTCGGTGCGCTGGAGGTCCGGCTCGGAGTCGCCGAAAAGGTGAAGTTCCGGAAAAACCACCAGCTTGCTGCCCGGGCTGCTTTCGACGGCGGCTTTGGCCTCGTCCGCGAAGGCGGACAGGGGTTCACCGATCAGCCGCGGCGGCGCCTGGGCTGCGACAAGGGACAGGATTCGTTGCATGGGGTGTCTCCACGTTTGGGGGATGTGATCTACACGATATTAGATCATAATGATCAAATAATGGGAAGGAGGAAATGTGGGCCGTAAAGTAGCGGGTATGAATCGTCAGCCCGAGCTCACCGACCGGTCACCCATCGGTGCCGGCGCACTGGCCGGTATTGACCGGCGGAGCGCCATCGACGCTGTTCGGTCACGCATTGGCATGGCCATTTCCTTGGGCCTGCTGAAGCCCGGTGAGAGGCTGCCTGACCAGGAGGATGTGGCGGTTGGCCTCTCAGTTAGCCCGATCACGGCACGCCGCGCGTTGGCGGGTCTGGCCGAGCAGGGCGTGGTGGTCCGTCGGCGCGGCAGGGGCGGCGGAACGTTTGTGGCAGATGACCCGCCCCGAAAAGTCTTGGCCGAGCTGGTAGCTTCCCCGGCCGAATCCCGCGCCGTGAATCGGCTGGTGGACAGGCGCCTCCTCTTCGAATGCGCTGTGACCCACTACGCTGCGGTCAACGCCACGGCCGGGCAACTTGATGAGCTTGAGCGGCTGACCCGGGAAATGGCCAGCTCTTCCAATTGGTCCGAATACCACCGGGCCGACGAGCGTTTTCACCAGCTGGTAGGGGCGTCCTCGGCCTTGGGTACGGCAGTGGACGCCTATCACGAGACCTTGGCTGAGCTCTACGCCTACTTCATCCCGTATCCAATCGAGATTCTTCACACTTCCAACCGGGACCACGTTGCGCTGGTTGAGGCGCTGCGAGCCGGCGACGGTCAGCGCGCCGTCGAAGTCTCCCGCAAGCATGTGGACGTGCTGCACAAAACCATGTTCATGGGATTGATCGACGGCGCTGTCAACGCCGGAGACTGAGTGGGCTTGAAGGCCGTCAGGACCATCGACACCAGGACTGGTGAATGGCGCCTGCGCGATGCTGTCTGGTCGTTGGCGTACTCGACCCCTTTCGGCGAGGAAGACCGGCCCGGCCACGACTCCCGGAATCATCTCCGATGACGGGTTCGGTGCCAACTCCTTCACTTGTTTCGCAGGTTGCTGTTGTAGACAGGCTATCCGCGCTGGAGGCGGTCGATGGCGAGTGCGGCGAGTGCGGCAGCGTGGTCTCCCAGGATGGAATCGTCGAATTGCACCAGCGGTGAATGGTTGTATGCGAGTGTCGAGGGATCGATTTTTTCCGGTGATGCGAGGAGCCGGAAGAAGCTGGCGGGGACCTCCCGGGCTATGAACGCGAAGTCCTCCGAGCCCATGACGGCGAGGCTGGCGTCGGCGCGTGTCACTCGCGTTTCGCCGAACATCCGGGTGAGGACGTCCGTGGACTGGTTGGTGAGAGCTTCGTCGTTGACGAGGGCGGGGCACCCTTCGATGATTTCCGCTGTGGCGCTGGCTCCGTGGGCCTCGGCGATGCCCCTGACCAGGCGGTTGACTCGCCCGGTGAGGCGTTTGAGGGAGTCCTCGCTCAGGTTGCGGATGGTGCCGCCGGCACTGGCCTGGGCGGGGATGATGTTACCGACGGTGCCCGCCTGGAGAGTGGTGATGGACAGGACCACGGGATCCTGGGCGTCCATTTGCCGGGTGACGAGGCTTTGCAGCGCGAGGATGATTTCGGCGAGGATCGGGACGGGGTCAACGGTTTCGTGGGGGCGGGAACCGTGTCCTCCCTTGCCGTCCACTGTGAGGGTCAGGCGGTTGGAGCCGGCTGCTGAGATCCCGGACGAGAGGCCGAAGTGGCCTCTGGGTCCTGGTGCGACGTGGATGCCGTAGGCGGCTACGGGGTGTTCACCTGTGGCGTTCAGGAGGCCTTCGGCGAGCATCATTTTGGCTCCCTGCAGGGTTTCTTCCGCGGGTTGGAACATCAAAATGACGTTCCCTGGGAGCTGGTCCTGGCGGGCGGCGAGCAGTTTCGCTGCTCCTATGAGGCCGGCCATGTGAAGGTCGTGCCCGCAGGCGTGCATTGCCCCGTTCTCGGATCGGTATGGCAGTCCGGTTTGTTCGGTGAGGGGCAGGCCGTCCATGTCGCTGCGTAGGAGCACCGTTGGCCCGGGGTGGCCGCCGCGGAGCACCGCGACGATGGAGCTGAGTCCCTCGCCGAGCGTGATGTCCAGGGGCAGCCGGTCGAGGGCGCCCAGCAGCCGACGTTGGGTGCGGGGCAGTTCGGTACCCGTTTCCGGGTGAGCATGGAGTTCACGCCGGAGAGCGGTAAGCTCGGGCAGCAGTTCGGCGGCCTCTGCACGCAGGCCGCCTGTCAGTTCGGTGGCGTGAGCGTCCGTGGTGAGTTCACTCATGATGGATTCTTTCCTTGTTGTTGGATTCACTGATTCGTGTTCTCGACGACGGCCATGGTGCCGGTGGGCGTGGGACGTGCTGAGAATCCGGGTGTCGGATCGGGTTTTCTGATGGCGAGAACGATCCCGGCCAGAGCGAAGCAGACTGCGGCGATGACCCAGATAAGGGTGTAGCCGCCGTCGCTCGCGGAACCGTCAGCTTGAGCGAAGACCGTGAGGATGATGCCGAACAGGGCACCGGCCATGGAGCCGCCCAGTGTGCGCAGTGAGTTGTAGACTCCGGTGGCGATGCCGGTGCTGGCATCGGGCGCGTTTTCGGCGATCAGGGCCGGTAGGGATCCCATCAGGAGGCCCATGCCGATGCCGGCGGGGACTGCCAGCACGAACACGGTCCATGCTGCTGAGTGTTCGACGGCAAAGAAGCCGAAACCGCAGGCGGCGAGGCCCGCGCCGGTGACGAGAACTTTTTTCATCCCTATCCGGTGGCTGGCCAGCGTGAAGCTCGCGGCGCCGAGTGAAGTGAGGATGGTGAATACGGCGATGACGATGGAGATGGCTACGGTCGGTAGGCCCAGTCCGTAGCCGTCGGAAACGGGGTCGGAGGCTGCGAAGGTGGTGAGCGGGGACTGAAAACCGAAGAGTACGCAGCCGAAGAGGAATCCGGCGATGTAGAGGGGGGCTAGCCTTGGGCAGGCGAGCATGCGGATGTCGACCGCCGGGTATGCGGTCCGGCGTTCCCACAGGACCCACGCCGAGAGCACAGCTAGGGCGCCGCCGATGAGTGCCCAGGCCAGTCCGGATCGCAATCCCTGGTGGGCGATCTGGCTCATGCCCAGCAGAAGGAGGACCATGCCGCCGGCCAGGCCGGCCAGACCGAGGCCATCGATCCCGGGAGCCGATCGCGTGGGAGACTCCGGAATGCGGAACATCACCGCATAGAGGGCCGCGGAGATGAAGACCGGGGGTAACAGCAGGGCCAGTGAGAGATCGGCGCAGCTGATGATGACCCCGGACAGGATCGTTCCGACAACGGCTCCGAGCGTTAGGACTGAAACCAGGATGCCGATCGTACGGCGGGCGCGCTCACCGGAGACCCTGTGATGGACGAGCGCTATTTCCAATGGCAGCCATACGGCGATCGGGCCCGTGAAGATCCTGGAGACCAGCAGCACAGCGAAGTTCGGTGCGAATGCCGTGAGCAGCGTGCCGATAAGCACCACGACGACGGCAATCCGGAGGATTCGGCGGTGTCCGAACATGTCACCGAGTTTGGCCAGAAGCGGGACGCTGATGGCCGCGGACAGACTCTGGACGGCGTGGAACCACGTGATCTGGGCGTCACCGACCTGGTACTCAATGGCGAAGAGCTTTTGCAGGGGATCGTAGAAGCCCTGCAGGAGGCCGCTGACGAATTCGACCAGGACCAGGAAGCCGATGACTCCCAGGAGTTTTGGGCTTGTGTCGGAGCCTTCCTTCATCGTGAGGGGTGACGCGTTTGTCATGGTCTTCCTTATGGGCGGCGTACGGGGAATGTGGAAGTTCTAGGACCCGGGCAGGATCTGCCGTGTTTTCGCACTGGGCTCAGGCGAGGGACCTGGCGATCGCGTTCTTGTGGATCTCGCTGGTTCCGGTCACGATGCGGAACATACGCAGGGTCCGGAACAGCTGCTCAATCTCGTTGCCGTGGGTCAGTCCGGCCTTCCCATGGATCTGTACTGCCTGGTCGGCCACCCGGAAGCAGGCCTCGGCGGCGAACAGCTTGCACATGTTCGCCTCCACAGCAATGTCCTGGCCGCGGTCGAGCGCTGCCGCGGTTGCGGTCACCATGGAGCGGGCGGCGTAAATCTCCGTGGCCATCTCTGCCAGCTTGTGCTGGATGGCCTGGAGTGCCAGCAGCGGCTGGCCGAAGGCGATGCGGTCTTTGCTGAATTCCACGGAGAGGTTCCATGCCCGGCGGGCGGCTCCGATGATGGAGGGGCTGTGCAGGAGCCGGTTCAGGGTGATCCGCCCGATGCCGATGCGCATTCCCTCCCCGATTTTGCCGAGCAGGTTTTCTGCCGGGACGCGGCAGTTGTCGAAGTCGAGGTCTCCCTCGATCTGCTGACCGGACATCGGGACTTCGCCTTCGCGGACCGTGCAGCCGGGTGTGTTGAGATCCACCAGGAAAGCGCTGTAAAGCTCCTCTTTGTCGGCCATCCGGGCGACCACGATCGCGAAGTCAGCGAATGGAGCTGCCGAGCTAAAGACCTTTGCCCCGTTGAGGATGTAGTGCTCGCCGTCCGGTTCCGCGGTCGTCCTCATGCGCCGGACATCGGATCCGGCGTCGGCCTCGGTGATCGAGAAACAGCACGCTCGTTCGCCCCGGATCACCGGCATGAGGTATCGCTCTAGCTGGTACGGCGTTGCGTACTGCATGATGGACCCGGCCCGGAGCGGGCCGCCCATGTCGCCCAGGACGGAGTGGGACAGTACGGAGCCGTGCGCTGTCAGTTCTTCCTTCAGCGCACACAGTTCGCTGATGGTGATGCCCTGCCCGCCAAGTTCGGCCGGGAGGCTGATTCCGTAGAAGCCGAGCTCGCGACTGCGCCGCCACACGGGTTCGAGTATTTCGCGGCTGAGGTTCGTCTCGGGCGTAAGCCCGTGTTCCTGCTCGTAGGGGATTAGTTCCTGAAGCAGGTAGCTTCGTAGCTGCTCGATAAGGTGCTGGAGCCGGGGATTGTCGTGATAGGTCGGTTCGAGTGTGAAAGTCATCGATGCTCCTGGGTTAGTTGACGTGGCGGGCGGCACTGGCCCAGTACCGTTCGCGGATCGTTTTGCGGTCGGTCTTACCGTTCTGGTTGATCGGCAGCACTGGTGCGAAGTCGACCGATCGTGGTTTTTTCATCCGGGACAGGCGCTTTGAGCAGAATGCGATCAGCTCTTGCTCGTCCAGTACGACGCCGTCGCGGGGGACGACAACGGCCTTGACGGCTTCGCCCCATTCCTCGTCGGGGACTCCGACGACGGCGGCTTCCAGCACCCCGGGGTGCTGGTGCAGCACGGATTCGACCTCGACGGAGTAGATATTGAAGCCGCCGGAGATGATCATGTCTTTCTTCCGGTCGACGATGAACACGTAGCCGTCCTCGCGGCAGCGCGCGAGGTCACCTGTGAGGAACCATCCGTCGGCGAAACTTGCGGCGGTCAGCTCCGGGTCCCGGTAGTAGCCGGCCACGACATCGGGCCCGCGTACGGCGACCTCACCTATTTCTCCCGGGGCCACCGGCTTGCCCTCGTCGTCGATGACTTGCACTTCTGTCTCCGTGAACGGCCGACCACAGGAGAGCAAAAGCTCTGGATCCTCCCCCTCGATCGCTCTGCGATGGTCTTCAGTGCTCAGAAACATGACCCCCGACGTCGTCTCTCCGGCGCCGAAGCCCTGGGCCAGCACCGGGCCGAAGAGGTTCCATGCTTCCTGAATCCGCTGCGCGGACATGGGAGCCGCCCCGTAGATCACACGCCGGAGGCTGGAAAGGTCATAGTCCGCGGCGTCCGGCCTGGCAAGAACCGTGTTGATCATGGTGGGGACGAGGAACGCGTGCGTGGCCCGCTCACGCTCGACGAGCGTGAGGAAGTCCACCGGGTCCCAGTTCCGCATGACGATGGCGCAGCCGCCGGTGAAGAAGATGCTCATCAGCGGCATCCCCGAGGCGTGGGTGATGGGTCCGGCGAGGATTTGCTTGCCCCCTGGTTCGATTCGGGTGTCGGGATGCATGGTGTTCTTGCGCATCAGCACCATGCGATTGCCGTAGCTCTGCATTGCGGCCTTTAGCTTCCCGGTCGAACCGGACGTGAAGTGAAGCACCGCGAGGTCGTCCTCGCAGCATTCCACGTCGACCGGGATAGGCGTCGTGCTGCTCAGCAGTTCCTCGAAACCGGGCACGGTGTCGCTGGGGCCGTCGTAGCAGATGGTGAGCCCAACGCCTGTGCCCTTCGATGCCGCGCTTGCCATCTCAAGGTGTTCTGAATCGGTGAGAAGGACCTTGGCCCCCGACTCGGACAGCAAATGGCGGATCTCCAGAACTTCGAGCCTGGCGTTTATGGGCGCCCGGACAAGTCCGGCCTTGTACAGGGCAACTTCCGTGACCACCAGATCGGAAGTGTTCCAGGCCAGGGTGGCCACGCAATCGCCCTTCCGGAGGCCCGCGTCCTGGAGCGCAGCGGCGAGAAGATCGCTGCGTTCATCCAGTGCCCTGTAGCTCAGACGGATCTCCCCGCAGATGAGCGCCTCGGCATCGGGCTGGAACGTGGCCATTCGGCGCACATAACGACCAAGATTCAATTTCACTCCAAAACTAGACGTGTCGTCTATTACTAGACTGAGTGTTCAGGACTATAGTGTGATCCAGGTCATGCGTCAATGGCCCTGGCGGGCGTTACCTCAGCCGCTATGTTTTCGTATGAGGTTTGGGAGGGGAGAGCCATATGGTTGCAGTCGGAGATCGTCGAGCGGTGCGTTCCCGTGCCGCGATCCGGGCATCATTCGTTGGTCTCGTGCTGGAGAAGGGCTTCCGCTCGGTGACGATAGATGAGATCCTCGCCCGCGCCGAGATAGCCCGAGGCACCTTCTACGCCCACTACAGGGACAAGGATGACCTGCTGCTAAGCATCGCAAGAGAAGTCGCCGCGGACCGTGAACAGCTGATGCCGGCCATCGAAGACGCCCAGCCGCAGGGATTCTCCGGACTTCCGGTGCTCCGCATTTTCGAGCACGCGGAACAAGAGCGGGCAACGTACCAAGTCATCCTGCGCGGGGAAGGAGATGGTGCGGCCTTGCGGGAACTCACGGATGCCGTGGCCCGGAAAGCCGAGGAAACCTTCACCGAACGGGCCAGGAGGTTCGGCGCCGCGCCCCGGATCCCTCTCGATGTCATGGCCCGGGCGTGGGCAGGAGAAATTGTCGGTGTTCTCACCTGGTGGGTCGAGGGCGGTAGCAACCAGACCGCAGCCGAAATCACCCGGCAGCTGAGAGACCTATCTGTCTACGGACGAGCATGGGCGTCAGGCCTGAGCTCGCGGGACTTCTCTCCCGAGAGCTCCGCAATCTGAAAGTCCCTATTTCCAAAACGTGTTCGGCGTTGGGCGGGGTAGTGGCGCGGTACCGCCCGCACGTCGAACACCCCGGTTCACCAGTGTGGAGACTGCTGCTTCCGAACAGCTGCGCGCAACTGACCGACCATCCCAAGGGACTACGATGCAAGCAACTCGTCCGCAAACGTGGCGGCGCGAGGGAAAGTCGCCTCGATTGAGGAAGCTTCAAACACATTGGAACGAGGAGGGCGGACCGGTTTCCCTTCACGGCGGGACCGACCCTTTGATCTGGTGGATCCGGAAGCGGCTGTGGGGAACAATCGCCCGGAAGACTTCGGCAGAACACAGAGCTGCCGCGCCCCTTGTTTCGGGAGGCGCGGCAGTCCCTCGGAGTTGTTCAAAATCTGTCAGAAAGGGGCGTTGACACTGTCAACGGATTTGGCGTCGGATCGGGTCGTATATCGGCCGTACTGGCTCGGATTGCGGATGTTTTCTGGAGTTCCCTTTGTTTCCAAGGGCGAAATTCAGGTTCGAGTCCCACCTCGGGCACGCGTTTTCCCCTAGGCTGGGCGCGGTTTTTGGGCCTCCAGCCCTGTTGACACTGTCAACACCCTTGCCGGCGTGTTGCCGACGGTGTGTCAGTCGTGAGAATGTTCAGTTGTGGTTGGCCGTTGGCGTGGCCGATGCTTCCTTCCTCGTGGTTCGGCGAAGATTTCGCTTCTCACTCATTCATGGTCTGGTGCAGCCGGAG
>NZ_JAIWYX010000020.1 GCF_020251205.1 Arthrobacter sp. M4 | reverse complement strand
CATCGCCGTCAACGAACGCCCCAACAACCATCCAAACCACCCCCCTTCCCGAAGTACCTTCACCCTACGAGGAGGGTGTGACATTTTTAGCCCCCACCGGAGGCGCTCCCCGCGCGGTAGCCTCCCGCGTGCGTCGAATGGGGGAAGGCGGCTGTACAAACGCGTGGGCGCTCTCGCGGCGCGGGAGCCTGCTCGACAGGTAGATTCGGCACAGGCCAGTTGTACCGAATTGCGTCGTTCCAAAGACCAACATGCTTAGCCCTCCATGCAGGGCGCGGTGGCGGTTCCTCACACGATCTCAATGGGCTTGCCCAAGACATAGATGACTGTAAATATTTAAGTGTGTCTATGCACTTGGAACTCACAGCAGTAGAGACGGTTGCTTGCTGCTCACCGCTCACCCGCGAGCCACTGTCCGAACCCGAGGCTGAGGGGATTGTGCCTCTCTTGAAGGCGTTGGCCGACCCAGTGCGTCTCCGGTTGATGTCCCTGGTTGCCTCTCACGAAGGCGGTGAAGCATGTGTTTGCGACCTGAATGATGCATTTGACCTGTCGCAGCCAACCATCAGCCATCACCTTAAGGTCCTGCACGAGGCCGGCCTTCTGGACCGGGAGAAGCGTGGAGTTTGGGTGTATTACCGCGCCCGTACCGAGGCACTGGAAAACCTGGCAACTCTCATTGGCGGTAAGGAGCAGTGAGCTTAATACTGAGACGCGCCACCGCGGAGTTCGTGGGGACTGCGTTCCTGGTGATGGCCGTGGTGGGCTCCGGCATCGCAGCCTCCCGGCTATCCCCGAACGACGCCGGCCTGGCGCTCCTGGAGAACAGCGTCGCCACCGGGGCGGCGCTGATCGCCCTGATCGTTGCCTTGCAGCCGGTTTCCGCTTCTTTCAATCCCGTGGTCACGCTGGTCGAACGGGTTCTCGGGATGATCGACGGGCCTACAGCTACTGCGCTGATCGTGGCTCAGTTCGCCGGGGGACTCGCCGGAACCGTGGTGGCGAATCTGATGTTCGGCCTCGATGCCGTGAGTTTCTCAAGCCATGAACGCACAGGTCCAGGCTTGTGGCTTGGCGAAATTGTCGCCACCGTGGGGCTATTGCTAATCGTTTTCGGAACTGTCCGATCCGGCCGGGCCGACCGTGTGGCCTTCGCCGTCGGCGGTTACATTGCGGCCGCGTATTGGTTCACGAGCTCCACCAGTTTCGCCAACCCCGCAGTGACCATTGCCCGCACTATAAGCGACACCTTTTCCGGTATCGCCCCAGCCTCTGCGCCAGGATTCATCGCCGCGCAGTTGCTCGGCGGTGTGTCGGGCTTCCTACTGATCCGTTTCCTCTACCCAGCCCTCACCGCCGCTGAACAAGCAGCCGATCGAAAGGTCATTACATGAGCCAGAAGCCCTCAGTTCTGTTCGTTTGTGTCCACAATGCTGGCCGCTCCCAGATGGCCGCCGCCTACCTGAATCACCTTTCAGAAGGCCGGATTGAAGTCCGCTCCGCGGGCTCCGAACCGGCGGAAAGGGTCAACCCCTCCGCTGTGGAAGCCATGCTCGAGGAGGGCATCGATATCCATTCCGAGACCCCCAAGATCCTCACCACCGAGGCGGTGAAAGATTCCGACGTCGTCATCACCATGGGTTGCGGCGACACCTGCCCGTTCTTCCCCGGTAAACGTTATGAGGACTGGGTCCTGGAAGATCCCGCGGGCAAAGGTGTCGACGCCGTCAGGCCCATCCGCGATGAGATCAAGCGCCGTGTGCGGGAGCTTATCGCGGAGCTTCTGCCTGCCAGTGCCTGAAGAGTTCCGCACCTAAACCCTGAGGCCGGCTGAGGGGGACCGTCCACAGTGCCGATGGCCGCGCAATCAGAGGGTCCGCCGTCGTCGTTTGCGTTCCGCTCCATGCGCTCAACAGGGTGACGCTCGAGCCGCCGCCGCCCGCCAAGCACGACGGGATCACTCGCGGCCAGGCTTCGCGTGGCGTCAAAGTGCGGATCCGCCTCCGCGGCAAGAGTTCGCCGTTCGCGGCGCTCGGCGGGCAGAAGGCCGTTGAATTTCTTCCAGTCTGAATATGAGCTCGACGGCGACACGAGTGTGGTTGGGTTCGGTCCGGACGCTGCCAAGATCGATATCGGGGGCGCTGACGCTGTGGAGGAACAGTTGCGCAGACTGGTTCCGGAGCTCGACGTCGAGGATGTCGCTTCCCATGACTGGGCCGGTGACCCATACTCCGGCGAGACATGGCCCATGCACGCCACCGGTTTCCTTTCCCGATCACTGTCGGCGATGCAGGCAGCCCGCGCACGGGTGATCTTTGCCGGATCGGACATCGCCAGCGGCCTAGGGGCGGTTTTGTCGACTGTGCGATCGAAAGCGGAAGAAGGCGGAATGGAAGCCGCGAATGCGGCTTTTGAAGCATTGCACTCAACGACAAGAAGCGGTCGCTCCCCGACAAGTCACCGAGGACCTGCCACTGCCATGCTGGAAAGCACGATGCCCGGCCTCCAACGCCAGGCGTCTATCCCCCAAAACTCATGACCGCCAAGAAGGATCCAATGAGTATTTCCAATTCCGAACCTAAAACCGCGGAAACGGCCCCGCGGACTGAGCACTCGACGGCCCTGCGGGCCGGCAGCATCGGGGTGTTAGGCATTCTATTCTTTGTTCTCTCCGCCCAGGCGCCACTGACGGGCATCGTTGGCGCCGCGCCCCTGGCGGCTGCGCTCGGCAATGGCGCCGGCGCCCCGGGGGCCTATCTTGTAGTCGGCATAGTCATCATTATTTTTGCCGTTGGATTCGTTGCCATGAGCAGGAAGGTTGAAGCCAACGGCGCGTTTTATGCCTACGTGACGGCGGCTTTCGGCAGGAAAATCGGCGCAGGGGCCGCATGGCTCGCGCTGATGGCCTACAGCACCGTGCAAGCTGCGATGTACGGCCTCTACGGCGCCGCATTCTCCGGACTGTTGGGGTCGATCGGGGTCAGCATTCCTTGGTGGATGTTGTCCTTGCTTACGATGATCGGTGTCCAGGTTTTGGGGTCCCTGAACATTGAACTTGGTGCGAAGGTCCTGGCGGTACTGGTGGGCCTGGAAGTGGCCATCCTGGTGATGTTCGGCTTTACCGTCCTGTTCAGAGGCGGTGGTCCGGAAGGCCTGGATATCGCGGCTTCATTCTCGCCCGCGGCAATTGCGAGCGGCGCACCGGGTGTTGCCATCATGTTCGCTGTGGCGTCCATGTTCGGTTTCGAATCTACGGCCATCTATTCAGCCGAAGCCAAGGACCCACACAGAACTGTTGCCCGTGCAACGTATTTGTCGGTGGGAATTATCGCCGTCTTTTTCGCCTTTATTACCTGGATGTTGGTCAGCTTTTATGGCCCGTCGCACGTGGTTGATGCAGCGGTTGCCGCACTGGATTCAGGGGACGCAACGTCCTTTGTGATCGGGCCGCTGGTGGAATTGTTCGGTCCGTGGGCAGGAATCCTCGCGAGCGGGCTCCTTGTTACTTCGTTGTTGGCCGGAATTATTGCCTTCCACAACGGCATTAATCGCTACCTGCACTCCCTGGCCCTGCGTGGATCACTTCCCGCGGTTGTTGCCAGGACCAACCGTCACCGGGCCCCGGCCTTCGCGGCCCGCATCCAGACGGCCATAGCGGTTTTGCTCGTGCTCCCATTCGCAGCATTGAACATGGATCCTGTGCTGACTCTGTTCTCCTGGTTCAGTGGACTCGCTGTAGCCGCGCTGCTGGTGCTGTACGCGTTGTGCTCCTCCGCCGTCGTCGTGTTTTTCCGCCGTGAGCGGACCGCCGGCCAGCTTTGGCAGACGGCCATTGCGCCCGTGCTGGCGTTCCTGCTCCTGCTGGGCATCCTCGCCACCGTGGTTGGGAACTTCACCTCGCTAATCGGCGGCAGCAGTGAAACTGCGACGGCGCTACTCGCCGCGGTGCCGGTGGTGTTCGTCGTCGGTGTTCTGTCAGAGCTACGGGTGCGGAAAACGCAGCTGGCCAGCCGATAACAGGCCAAAATGGTCCAGCAGATCATGCGGGCTCCGGACTCCGGCGCCCGCATTATCTGCTCCATTAATGTGGCCTGTCATGAGTGCATGGTCAGTTAACTCCCGCGCCGCCAGTCCGTGGGCGATTCGCCGAAAGCTTCACGGAAGGTTCGGCTAAAGTGTGCCGCGTCCAAGAATCCCCAGCGTGCTGCGATGGCGCTCACCGAAGCCCCGGCATGAACCGGATCCCGCAATTCGCGGCGGATGTGCTCCAGTCGGCGGCTCCGGATCCAGCTTGACACGGTGGATCCGGATTCGTGGAAGACATTGTGCAAATGCCTGGTGGAAATGAAATGCGCCGAAGCGATAGTCGCGGGCGAAAGCTGAGGATCGGCAAGGTGCTCCTCGATGTATTCCCGGATCGACGTCGCCAGAACGGCTTGGGGCTTCATCCGGTCCGTGGCCACATCCAGCTCGGAATGCAGCATCGTAGACACAAGATCCAGGGCGTTTGTGGCTAGCCGGGAGCCGCTGGGTCCGCTCAACTGGCCGAGGTTGTCGGCCAGTTGGGTGATGAACGGACCCACCAGGTTGGTCAGCCCCGAGCCCGCAGCCAGCCGTACGGCCGAGAGTTGCCCCACGTAGTCCGGCGGCAAGGAGAGTGCGTCGTGCGGGAACATGACCACCATCATGCGCGCACGGTCCTCGAAGGCCAGCGAATAGGGCCTGTTCGTGTCGTAGATGGCCAGGTCGCCGGGCTGCAGCAGCGCCTCGCGATTGTCCTGGATGAGCAGTCCAGTGCCCTCCAACTGCAGGTTGAGCTTGAAGTAGCGTTGGTTGGATTGTGCGATCAGGGCCGGCGTGCGGTGGACCTGGTGGCCGGTCGCGCAAACCTCTACGATGCACATCCGGTCCAGCACCCTGGACCGCATTGTGCCGCGAAACAAATCCGGATGGCTGGTCTCGGCGGTGAGCGGCACAAAGGATTCGGAGGCGATCTGCCGCCAATGATCGAATGTAGTCGCAACGCTGGTTCGGAGATCCTGTCGACCGGGGAGGATAGGTGCTGCTGACATGGGTTTCCTGACGCTCATGAAATGAACTGTGTCCTGGGACACAGTTCATTCAGGGTAGCGGCCAGCGAAGACTTGTGTCGATCTTTTTTCGACGATCGGTGAAAAAAGACTCACAGGAGCGAAAGGAAGGCTTCCAGTTGCTCCTCGAGTCCGAATGATGCCTGGGCTGCCGGGGCCAGCGCCGCCGTTATTTGGGCTCCCAGCAGCATGTTCAGCAAGTGCCCGCCCAGCGTGGCATCGTCGACGGCGGCAGTCACCTCGCCGTCGGCCCTTGCCTCTGCGAGGTGCGCCACGATTGCGGCCGTCCAGAGTGCCATGGATTTGCGATGGATCTCGGCCTTTTCAGCATCGTTGACGGCCTTCTGCCAAAAGGGGATGACAATCCGGGCCTCGTTGACGCGCTCCTCGTCCAGGGGGAGCACCTCGAGGCTGAAGGCTCGCAGTGCAGGGATGCCCTTTTTGCCCGCTGTGACCTCAGCAATCCGCTGGTTGGTCCGGTTGAACACATGCTGGAACGCAAAAGTCAGCAGGGTGTCTTTGGTGGGGAAGTAGGGCTTCAAGGCTCCGTTTGCAAAGCCGGCTTCGGTGGCAATCTCCCGCATGGTGGCGCCCTCGATGCCCAGGCGGGCGATGATTCGCCACGTCGCGTCCACGAGTTCCAGGCGCCGCTCATCGTGATCAACAATCTTCGGCACGTCGGCGGCACTCCCCAGAAATATCGGCACGGAACCCTTGTGGCCCAGCTTACATATCGTTATTCTCTACAGTCATAGAAAAAAAGATTTCGACCCTCACGGGTCCTCGAGAGAAGGTCGCGATGACGCCCTCCACCACGCAAACTGCCATCACGGAAGTGGCCAACCCCTACCGCCTGGCGTCGGCTGCCGAAATCACCGAAGTTCAGAGCATCCTCCGTTCCAACGGCTTCCTCGGCCCGGAGAAGCGGATCGCCTACCTCGGCCTTCTGGATCCTGCCCGGAACACAGATCCTGCCCGGAATGCAGATCCCGCCCGCGGAGCCGAGATTCGCCGCGCAGACATTCCCGACGCAGACATTCGCCGCGCAGACATTCGCGACGCAGACACCAAGTCAGAAGACCGCCGCTTCCGCGTGTTCATCCACGATGTTTCCGGCGCGCGGCCCCACGACGTCACGGTCTCCGTCACGCGCGGCGAGGTGATTTCCGCCGTCGAACTGGACACGGTGGCCACCGGTGAGCTGCCGGTCCTCGAGGAGGAGTTTGAGGTGGTCGAGGCACTGCTGGCCACGGACCAGCGTTGGCTCGAGGCCCTCGCTTCGAGAAACCTGGACGTCAGCAAAGTCCGCGTGGCTCCGCTGTCCGCCGGTGTGTTCGAGTACCCGGAGGAAAGGGGACTTCGCGTGCTGCGGGGTTTGGCTTTTGTGCAGGACTTCCCCGAAGACAGCGCCTGGGCCCATCCCGTGGATGGCCTCGTGGCGTACGTGGACGTTGTCAACAAAATAGTCATGCAGGTGATCGACACCGGCGTTATCCCCGTCCCAACAGAGCACGGCAACTACACCGATCCAGAACTGACCGGTCCGCTGCGCAGCACCCAGAAACCCATCAACATCACCCAGCCAGAGGGACCCAGCTTCACGGTCACCGGTGGCAACCACGTCGAGTGGGAAAAGTGGAGCCTGGACGTCGGCTTCGATGTCCGCGAGGGCGTGGTCCTGCACAACATCGGCTTCCAAGACGGAGATCGCCGCAGACCCATCATCAACCGCGCGTCGATCGCCGAGATGGTGGTGCCCTACGGTGATCCTTCCCCTATCCGGTCCTGGCAGAACTACTTCGATACAGGGGAATATCTCGTTGGCCAGTACGCCAACTCCCTTGAACTTGGCTGCGACTGCCTGGGCGAGATCACTTACCTCAGCCCGGTCATCTCCGACGCTTTCGGCAACCCGCGCGAAATCCGCAATGGCATCTGCATGCACGAGGAAGACTGGAGCATCCTTTCCAAGCACAGCGACCTCTGGACCGGCATTAACTACACGCGCCGGAATCGCCGCCTGGTGATCTCGTTCTTCACCACCATCGGCAACTACGACTACGGCTTCTACTGGTACCTCTATCTGGACGGCACCATCGAGTTCGAAGCCAAGGCCACGGGCATCGTCTTCACCAGCGCCTTCCCCGAGGGCGGTTCAGACAACATCTCCCAACTGGCGCCGGGGCTTGGCGCACCGTTCCACCAGCATCTGTTCAGTGCGCGCTTGGACATGGCTATTGACGGGTTCACCAACCGGGTTGAGGAAGAGGACGTGATCCGGCAGCCCATGGGCCCCGGCAATGAAAGGGGCAACGCCTTCTCCCGGAAGCGGACCGTGCTGACCCGGGAATCGGAAGCTGCGCGGACGGCCGACGCCGCCAGCGGCCGGACGTGGATTATTTCCAACCCCGAGTCGCGCAACCGCCTCGGCGAGCCGGTGGGCTACAAGCTCCACTCCCACAACCAGCCCACACTGCTCGCCGATCCGGAGTCGTCGATTGCCCACCGCGCTGCCTTCGCCACCAAGGACCTGTGGGTGACCCGCTACGCAGAGGACGAGCGCTACCCCACCGGCGACTTCGTCAACCAGCACGCCGGGGGCGCGGGCCTGCCGGCCTATGTGGCGCAGGACCGCGACATCGACGGCCACGACATCGTGGTGTGGCACACCTTCGGCCTGACGCACTTCCCGCGCGTCGAAGACTGGCCGATCATGCCCGTGGACACCGTGGGCTTCAAGCTGCGGCCCGAGGGTTTCTTCGACCGGAGTCCGGTGCTGGATGTCCCCGCCAACCCAAAGCAGTCGTCTGGTCACGGTGAAGGGCACGGCAGTGGCCACTGCCACATGTGAGCGGCTACTTCCGACCTGGCCAGTGGTACATGGGCGGCTCTGCGCCACCGTGACGTTGGCCTCTGCCCTGGTTCATCTGTGGTTCGCCACCACCGGCCAGCACGGCTTGTGGATGGGACTCCTAATGGTGGCCCTCGCCGGAGTCTGCCTCCCATGTGCAATACACCTCTGGCGACGGCGCCACCTCGCTTCCGCGAGCAGGGTCACGGCGTGCGCCGTCGCCATGGCCGCGGTCCACGCGGCGCTGCTGCTCAGAGGCGGACATGGAGGTGGGGGACACGGAAGTGGGGGACCCGCCCACGCATCCGGACCGCCGTCGGGCTCCATCACGGACCCGACGGCGGCAATCGAGCCGGGTGCCGCCGTCGTACTTTTGGGGATTATCGCCCTGGAAATCACGACGGCGATGGTCGCCGCAACGCTGACTGCGCGGCTCAGGCGACTGAACTATTTAAGTCCAGACCTCACGAAGGCATCCACAACGTAGCGCTGCAGGAAGATGTAGATCAGGAAGATCGGCAGGCAGGCCAGCGCGGAAGCGGCCATGATGGCACCCCAGTTGTTGCCCTCGGCGCCGAGGAAGCCCCGGATGCCAACCTGGATGAGCGCGTCGGACTTCTGCATGATCAGGGAGGGCCAGAGGTACTCGTTCCAAGCGCTGATGAACAGCATGATTCCCAGCGCGGCAAGCGCGGGCCGGAGGTTGGGGACCACTACCTCCCACAGGGTCCGCCAAGAGGATCGGCCGTCCATTTGGCTGGCATCCAGCAGGTCCTTGGGGAAGGCCTCCAAGTGCTGCCGGAGCATCATGACCGCGAACGCCGAACATAGCTGCGGCAGGACTACGCCCGCGATGGTGTTGAGCATTCCCAACTGCGAAACCAGGAGGTAGTTGGGAATCATTGTCACCTGGAACGGCACCAGCCACGAACCCACGAACAGCAGGTACAGGGCCTTCTTGCCGGGGAAGTCCCAGCGGGCGAAACCATAGGATGCCAGGATCGCGACGAGTAACTGGGCAAGCGCCAGCAGCAGGGACATGCCAAAGGTGTTGGCCAGCATGCCCGCGATGGGAATGGTGCGCAGGACGTACTGGAAGTTCTCCAGGCTCAGCGGCCCGGGCAGTGGATTATTGGATAACGCCTCCGACGCCGGCCGGAATGCAGTGACGAACATCCAGTAGACCGGGAAGATGGACGCCACTGCGAGGAGGATCAGCAGGGCATGGCTGGGAACCAGTGACCAGGCGACCCAACGCGGGAAGCGGCGTGCCGCACTCGGTTGGACGGCGCCCGGTTGGACTGCGCCCGGTTGGACGGCGCCCGGTTGGACGGCGCCCGGTTGGACTGCGCCCGAATGGGTGGGCGATGCGATGGTGATGAATGCCATTGGGAGTTCCTAGTTGTCGTAAAAGCTGAGGCGCTCGGAGAGTTCCACAAAGACCAGGGCCACCAGCCCAAATCCAAGGAAGAAGAGCGTGCCCGCGGCGGACGACAGGCCGGCGTCGAAATTCCGGAAGCCGAACTGGTACAGCAGGTAATAGATGTTGGTGGAGGAGTTCCCCGGCCCGCCTTGGGTGACCAAATCGATGATGGGGTAGGTCCACTGGGCCGACAGCAGGATGGTCATGAGGCACAGGAACACGAGGCTCGGAGAGAGCAACGGGATGATGATCCGGCGCGTGATCTGAGAGCCGCTGGCGCCGTCGATGGATGCCGCTGCTGCGTAGTCCGGGCTGATACCTGCCAGGCCCGCCGACACCACCAGCACACCGAAGCCCAGCATCTGCCAGCCGACGATCACAATAACGGCCAGCATGGAGCCGTTCGGGTCGCGGAACACGTTGCCCATTGGTGAGCCGAGGGTCGCTGCTATGGCCGGGATGGTTCCGCCTTCGGGGGCAAACAGCCACCGCCAGATGGCGCTTGTGGCAACCGGCGTGATGAGGAACGGCACAAAGATCAGGGCCTGGTACACCGTGCGCGCCTTGCCCTGGACCTTGCGGGAGAGCAGTGCGAAGACCAGGGGGAGCGCCGCGGAAATGGCCAGGAACGCCAGGATGTACAGGGCCGTGTTGAGCAGGGCCTGGTGCAGTTCCGGTAGGTTCAGCACCTTGGCGTACTTCTGCACATCCACGAACTGCTTGGGTTTGGTGGGGATCAGGTTCCAGTCGTAGAAGGATAGGTTGACCGTCTGGCCCAGTGGCCAGTAGGTCCATACGAGCAGCAGGATCACGGCCGGTGCGATGTAAAGGTAGGGCTTCCAGCTGGGGCGGGTTGAGCCGGCTCGCCTGGCTTGGCGCCCGGCGGGGCCGGCGGCTGTTGCGGCCGCCGGCCCCGGGGTTTCGATAAACATTGGGAGAGGTTTCCTTTTCCGCCTTTGGCTACCGGGCGGTTCCGGCGTAGTCTCCGCGCATAGCCTCGGTGACCTCTTCCAGCGTCATCTTCTGGAAGGCCTCCATCTGTTCGGCCGTGACGCTGTACACCGTGGAGAACTCGCCGATCGGGACGACGGAGCTGAGCAGCCGGTCCTGGTAGACGTGGATCAGGTTGAACGCCTGGGCGCCGTCCTGGCCGCGCATCGTGTTCCGGGGAACGTTGAGGTCCTGGGTGTAGCACGTGGCTGAGGCAACTGTCACCGGGACGCCCGCAAAGGTCGAGAACGTGGAGTAGTGCAGGTGGCCGGCCAGGATGCCGCGCACATCGGTGCCTTCGATGACCTTGGCCAGGCGGTTCTGCTCACGAAGCTCCACCATCGCCATGATCTTCAGCGGGCTGGGAACCGGCGGGTGGTGCAGCGCGATCAGGGTGCCGTGCGGGGCGGGGGTGGCCAGGACATCTTCCAGCCACGCGAGCTGCTCGTCCGTGATCTCGCCGTGGTGCAGGCCCGGGACTGTGGAGTCCAAGGCGATGATGCGCAGGCCGTTGATGTCGTGGACCATGTCAACGGATTCCTGTCCGGCGTCGGAGTCCAGCAGCCCGGCGCGGAAGGCGCTGCGTTCGTCGTGGTTGCCCATGACCCAAATGACCTTGGATCCGAGTTCCTCGGCCACGGGTTCCACGATGTTGCGAAGGCGGACGTAGGCGTCGGGGCGGCCGGTGTCGGCGAGGTCGCCGGTGAACACCATGGCCTCGGGACGGACCTGGGCTTTCACGAAGTCGCGGAACAGCTGGCGGAGGTTCTCGTCGCTGTCCACACTGCCGTGCAGGAGGTCGTTGTCGGCAACAAAGTGTGTGTCGCTGATGTGGAGGATGAAGTGCTCAGGGGTAGGGTGCTGGGGTGCTGTGTGCTGGGGTTCGATCGTCATTGTGCGTACTCCTTATGCAGTGGTGGGTGAAGGTGTGGTGAGGACCGCTGTGAGGCGGTCCAGGTCGTCGTCGTTGAAGCCGTGGGTCTGCAGGAGCCCACGGACGCTTCCGTAGCTTCGATCAATGAATTCCAAGGTTGCGGCCAGCACAGCTGCTGGGCTGGCCGCAATGATGTCGCGGAGGTCCGGGCCCACATTCTCGACGCCGGGGTGTTGGGCCACCGCGGCCAGCATGGCGTCCACCCACTCGCCGGCCAGGTTCTGCTCCGTGGCGGCGTAGTCGCGGAGGACCTGCCCGCGGTCAACACCCGCGGCGATCAGGGCAAGGGCGATCACGACGCCGGTCCGGTCCTTTCCCGCGGTGCAGTGGACCAGCACAGGGTCAGTGCCGGAGTCGGCGATCAGCCGGACTGCTCCTGCCAGGCGGTCGGCGTGGCGTGCGATCATCAGCCGGTAGATGTCCATGAGCGTGGTTGTCGCGTCGAGGCCCGGCACGCTGCCCGCCTGGAAGATGGGGTTATGCCTGGACTCCAGCGCCAGGCCATCCAGTTGGCTAGGCGATCGATCGATCTCGGAACTGTCACGCAGATCGATGACCAGGCGAATGCCTAGCGCGGCAATCTGTGCGCGACCGTCGTCGGTCAGGCGGTGCAATCCGTCGGAGCGGAAGAGCTTGCCCTCGCGGATAACGCGCCCCGCTGCGGTGTAGCCACCAGTGCTGCGGAAGTTGTAGGTTCCGCCCACGGCAAGGGGGCGATTGGCGTCGCCGAGGAGCGAATCCTCGGTAAGGGTAGTCACGGAAAGTTCCTTAGTGGTGGGTTAGCGGGGGAGCAGGTCCTGGGCCCTGCGCTGTGCCTCGGACATGGTGGCCTTGGCGTCCTTGCCGTAGTAGACGACATCTTCGATTGCGGTGGCCAGGATGTCGTCCACCTGCACGTAGCTGTTTCCGGGATAGGACACCCACGGCTGCAGCCGGTCCAGCTGGGCGAGGTTCGGGGCAAGGAGCGGGTTCTTCTGGGCCCAGTCGTAGAGCGCGCCGCCCTTCTCCGTGAGCGAGGTGCGCAGCGGGAGGTAGCCGATCTTGCTGGAGATCTGCTCGTAGGCGTGGTCGCTGGTCATGAACTTGATGAGTTCCCAGGATGCACGCTGCTTGGCGGGGTCCTGGCCGAGGATGAAGAGTGCTGAGCCGGAGTTGGTGGGCACGGACGGCTTGTCGCCGAAGCCGGGCATACCTGCCGCCTTCAGGGTCCAGCCGGCCTTTGCGGAGCTGGACATAAACATGCCCTGCAGCGCGGAAGTGGTCAGCTGCATGGCCGTCTCGCCCTTGGCGAAGCCCTCATACATGCTGGTGGAGTCGCTGTTGCGGAGCACGCCGGCCTTGTACATGTCCGCCAACTTGGCCACGGTGTCCGCCGCGGCGTCGGAACCGAAGCCGATCGTCTTGCGGTCGTCCGACAGGACCTCGGCACCGTTGGACTTGAAGACACCCTGCATGCACCAGTTGCCGCCCTTGACGGAGCAGGAGACATCGAGGGACGGCTTACCCGTCTTCGCGGTAACTGCCTTGGCGACCGTCAGCACCTTGTCCCACGTGGAAAGGTCGACGTCGGCAGGCACCCCGGCTGCCTGCAGCTGGGTGGCGTTGTAGAAGAGGACGGGCGTGGAGAACACGTACGGGATGCCATACGTTTTGCCGTTCCAGTCGGCCAGGGTCTTGGCCCGGTTGTGGAACGGGTGGTCGCCGGCGAGGTGCTGGTCGACGGCGTCCTTGCCCACCAGGTCGCTGATCGGGTTGGCGCCGAGTTGCGTGGCGGCGAAGTCGAGGGAGTCGAACGTGAGCTGGGCGACGTCCGGGGCTTTGCCGGCCAGGAGCTGCGTCTGGACGCTGCTGACGGTGTTGGAACCGGCTGCGCCGCCGCCCTGCGGGGCCTGCGCCGTGACGTGGATGTTGGGGTGCGCCTTTTCGAAGTCTGCGATCAGGCCCTTGATGGTGTCAGTCCAGACGCCGGCCTGGGCAAGGTTGTAGCTCTCAAAGGTGATGTCGACCTGCTGGTCGGCCTTCAGCTCCGGGATCTGCGCGGAGACAGTGCTCGCCTGCGTGGCGCCGGAGCAGGCAGCGAGGGTAAGGGCGGCCGTACCGGCCACGATGGACAGTGCAAGGGAACGGAGAGTTCGCACGGTTTTTCCTTCGGTGTTGGGGGAAGGTGATTGGAGATTTTCAGGCCACTGGCGCGGGCACTGACGCGGGCTGCCACTCCAGGCGGCGGCCACTGGCCTTGTCGAAGAGGTGGAGGCAGCCGGCGTCGGCGCTGAGCACCACGGCGCTGCCGTCAATCCAGCGCTCGCTCCGCGAGGCGCGGACGGCAACGCGGTTCTCGCCTACGCGGCAGTAGATGATCTGCTCGCTGCCGAGGTTTTCGGAAAGTTCGACGACGCCACGGAGGGCGGCGCCTGAGTTCGGGGCGGCCGCGGCGGAAGAAGGCGCATGGATGCTCAAATGTTCGGGACGAATGCCCAAAACGGCGTCGCGACGCGGTGTTTCGCCGGGCCACAGTACGGCTTCAACCGAGGGCGCCATTACGGTGACCATGCCGTTGCTAGTGGAGAGTTCAGCATCGATGAGGTTGGTTGCAGGGGAACCAAGGAAGCCTGCTGCGAATACGGAGGCTGGCTTGTCGTACAGTTCCTCCGGCGTACCGAGCTGTTCGAGTTGGCCACCGTTGAGCAATGCGATCTTGGTAGCCATGGTCATGGCTTCCACTTGGTCGTGTGTGACGTAGATGAACGTCGCGCCAAGGCGGCGGTGGAGGCCTGCGAGCTCTTGCCGCGTGGCAGTCCGCAACTTCGCGTCCAGGTTGGACAACGGCTCGTCCATGAGGAACGCCTTGGGTTCGCGGACCAGTGCGCGGGCGACGGCGACGCGCTGGCGCTGGCCGCCGGAAAGCTCCTTGGGCTTACGGTCCAGCAGATGGCCAATTTCCACCATCTCGGCAACCTGCTGGACTCGTTCCTTCACGAGTTGCTTGTCTGTTTTACGGACACTGAGCGGGAAAGCCAGGTTTTTGGCGACGCTCAAGTGCGGGTAAAGCGCGTAGCTCTGGAAGACCATCGCGAGGTCACGCTTCTTGGACGGGGCGTTGGTGATGTCCAGGCCATCCAATTCCAGCGAACCGGACGTTGGTTCCAGCAGGCCCGCGATCATGCGGAGAAGGGTGGTCTTGCCGCAGCCGCTGGGACCGAGCAGGACCAGGAAGTCACCGTCGTCGACGGTGAGCGAAATGTTGTTGACAGCAGTCACGTTCTTGAAAGAGCGGGACAGCTGCTTGAGCACTAATCGGCCCACGAGCACCTCCGGGGGAAACGATGTTTCCTGTTTCAACTTCTACAGGAAACGTCTTACCCTCTGAGGCTGGGCGTCGGAGATTAACGGACGGTGCTTTCCACGGAAACTCCATGGGCGACAACAAGAAACATTCTGCGGCGGGTGGGCAACTTACGCTTTGTCTTCCGTGTCCTCACCGACGATGTGCAGGACTTCTTCGGAGACCGCGGACCGGGCGTGCTCCACCTCAGGCGAGTCTCCGGTCACGGCGGCGTGAAGCGCCGACAGCACCAGCATCTGGACGATATTCCCAATGGGAAGCTGATCGTTCCAGGAATGGAATTCCGCACCCGCCACCAAGGTGTGCGTGGAAAGTTCAGCGAGGGTCGATTTGGCGTAGCTCGTTACGCCAACCACCGTGGCGCCTTGCTCGAGGGCGATCCGGGCACCGCCCAGCGTGAAACTGTTAAGTCCGCTGTCGCTTACGGCGATGCAGACATCGCCCGGCGCCAGCAGCTTGGCCATGATGTGCTGCGAAACGATGTCACCAGGGGCCTCGCAATCCACGCCCGTACTCAAAAGACGCAAGGCCAGGCTTTTAGCAGCAGCGAGTGAGGCGCCATTGGCCAGCACAAGCAACCTGTTGGCGTTGCGAATTGCCTGGACGGCGGCGTCGAACGATTCAAAGTCAAGGGAGCCCAAGGCACCGCGGATGTCGTTTGCTGCCCTGGCAAAGATGCCCGTGACCAGGTGCTCAGAGGAGCCGGGGGTCCCCGTGGCAGCGTTGCCCTCCTGCTCGGCCTGGTCCCGCGCGGCCGCGCCCAAATCGCGCAGGAGAACCTGGCGCAGGTGCTGGAACCCGTCAAAGCCCATCCGCTTGCACGCCCGGACAATGGTTGCCGGAGAGGTTGCTGTTTGCGCTGCCATGTCCGCCACCGACATCCGAGCCACGGTTTCCGGTGAGTCCAGGCAAAGCTGCGCCACACGCTGTTCGCTGGGGACCAGCGAAGGAAGGATGGACTTGATGTGGGCTCGGGAGCCACCAATGGGCGGCTCAGCCTTGTACGGGTTCATTCGGCTTTCATATCAGATGAAACTAACGGGCGGGTCTCAGTTCCGGAGGTCCGGTGCCGGGACCCGCCCTAGTGCGGTTTCTTAGGCTACTTCGCCAGGAACGGCAGGAGTGCGTCGTTGACCTCGGCACCGTGGGTCCACAGCATGCCGTGCGGGGCGCCCTCGATCTCAACGTACTCCGCGGACGGCAAGGCCTCTGCGAAGCGGCGGCCTGTGACGTCGATGGGGAGGATGTTGTCTGCCGTGCCATGAACGATCAGCGCGGGCACGTCGATCTCCGGGATGTCCGCACGGAAATCCGTGAGCCAGGTTGGCTGCGCGGCCACCGAGGCGAAGGCTCCGGACTGTGCAGCGAGGGCCCAGCTGGCGCGCACGGATTCTTCACTCAGGCGCGGGGTGCCCAGGAACGTGTCCGAGTTGTAGAAGTTCGCGAAGAAATCCGTAAAGAAGGCATAGCGGTCCGCCTTGGCGGCTTCCAACAGTTCGTCGAAAACAGTCTGCGGAACGCCTTCCGGATTGTCCTCGGTCTGCAGCATGAACGGTTCCAGCGATCCAAGGAATGCTGCCTTGGCCACCCGCGCCGAGCCGTAGGTGCTGATGTAGCGGGCCACTTCGCCGGTTCCCATCGAGAAGCCGACCAGTACAACATCGTTCAGGTCAAGAGTGGTGAGCAGGGCGTTCAAGTCGGCAGCGAACGTGTCGTAGTCATAACCGGTGGTTGGCTTGCTCGACTTGCCAAAGCCCCTGCGGTCGTAGGTGATGACGCGGTAACCCGCGTTCAGGAGGGCAGCGGTCTGCTTCTCCCAGGAGGATCCGTCAAGGGGGTATCCATGGATAAGGACCACGGGCTGTCCGGTCCCGTGATCTTCGTAGTAGAGCTCGATTTCAATGCTGTTCTCGTTTCCGACGCTAACGAATGCCATGAATGCGGTCCCTTCCAAGCGAATGTGCCGAACGTTCTTTAGCCTAGCCAAACACGGGGAACATGCCCGATTCCGCCCTCAGAATACTCCCTAGTTGCCCACAGCAACTGGTCGTAAACTGGCCTTCGAGCAACGCGGGACACGTCACGCGTGCGGGTTGGAGGTCGGGATGCTGTGGCAACTATTGCTGCGATTCCTGCGGCCGCATCAGCGGCTGCTGATCGCCGTCGTCGTCTTCCAATTGGCGCAGTCAATCGCCTCGCTGTACCTGCCCACGATCAACGCTGACATCATCGACCAAGGTGTCGCCAAAGGCGACACCGCCTACATTCTGGGTATGGGCAGCATCATGCTGTTCATCACCCTCTTGCAAATCGCCTGTTCGGTTATAGCCGTGTATTTCGGCGCCAAGGCGGCAATGAGCCTGGGCCGTGACCTCCGGGATGCCATCTTCATGCGGGTGGGCGAGTTTTCCGAGCAGGAAGTGTCCAAGTTTGGTGCGCCCTCGCTCATTACCCGCACCACCAATGACGTCCAGCAGGTGCAGCAGCTGGTCCTGATGTCCTGCACCATGATGGTGGCGGCTCCAATGCTCAGCATCGGAGGCGTCATCATGGCCATCCGCCAGGACGCGCAACTGTCTTGGCTCATCGCGGTCTGCGTTCCCGTGCTGCTGGCGGCGGTGGGGTTGATCGTCACCCGGATGGTCCCGCTGTTCCGGAAGATGCAGGTCCGGATCGACACCGTGAACCGCGTCCTCCGGGAGCAGCTCACCGGCATCCGGGTGGTTCGGGCGTTCGTCCGGGAAGGGCTGGAAACAGACCGTTTCCGGCTGGCGAACGACGACGTCACGGACGTTGCGCTGCGGGCCGGCCGGCTTATGGCGCTGATGTTCCCCGTGGTGATGCTGGTGCTGAACATATCCAGTGTGGCGGTGATCTGGTTCGGTTCTTTCCGGATCGACGACGGCTCCATGCAGGTAGGCACCCTCATCGCCTTCCTCAGCTACCTCATGCAGATCCTGATGTCGGTCATGATGGCAACGTTCATGGCTGTGATGATTCCGCGGGCCTCCGTCTCTGCCGACCGTATCGGCGAGGTGCTGGAGACCGAATCCAGCGTCCGGCCGCCGTCGAACCCTGTCACGGAAGCCGCAGCCGGGCGGCAGCTGCGCGGCGAACTGGAACTGAGCGGGGTGGGCTTCGCCTACCCGGGCGCGCAGCAGCCCGTCCTCAACGACGTCACTTTCACCGCCCGGGCGGGGCAGACGACGGCGATCATCGGCAGTACTGGCGCCGGAAAGACGACACTCGTCAACCTCATGCCGCGGCTATTCGACACCACCAGCGGCTCGGTGCGGATGGACGGCGTCGATATCCGGGAACTGCATCCGGACCGGCTCTGGGGGCACATCGGGCTGGTACCGCAGAAGCCATACCTGTTTTCCGGGACGGTGCGCAGCAACCTGCTTTACGGAAAGCCCGACGCCACTGAAGAGGAACTGTGGCAGGCGCTCGCCGTGGCGCAGGCGCAGGACTTCGTTGAGCAAATGGACGGCGGCCTGGAAGCCCCCATTTCACAGGGCGGCACCAACGTTTCCGGAGGGCAGCGGCAACGGCTCGCCATCGCCCGGGCGCTGGTAAAACGCCCCGAACTCTACATCTTCGACGACTCTTTCTCCTCACTGGACACCGCCACCGACGCCCGGCTCCGGCAAGCGCTCAAACAGCACACCAACGGCGCCACGATGGTGGTCATCGCCCAGCGCGTCTCCAGCATCATGGACGCGGACCAGATCGTGGTGCTCGACGACGGCAGGATTGTTGGGCGCGGAACTCACCGTGAGCTTATGGAGACTTCGGAGACGTACCGCGAGATTGTGACCTCGCAGCTCACGGCGGAGGAGGCAGCATGAGCACCCCGACCAGCACCTCTCCGGGCAGGATGCAGCGGCCGCCGATGGGACCTGGCAGGGGCGGACCCTTCGCGGGCATGAACGTTCCAGCGGAAAAAGCACTGAACTTCTCGGTGTCGGCGCGACGCTTGCTGGGCACCCTCCGGCCTGAGCGGCTGGCGCTTCTGCTTGTCCTGATCCTGGCGGTGGCAAGCGTCACGCTCTCCGTCATCGGCCCGCGGCTACTGGGCGAGGGAACCAACATCATCTTCTCCGGCGTCGTCTCCAAACAACTGCCGGAAGGCGTCAGCAAAGCCGACGTAATCGCACGCTTGCGCGCCTCCGGCCAGGACGCCCAAGCCGACATGCTCGGAGCCATGACCCTCACGCCCGGCCACGGCATCGACTTCGCGGCGTTGTCTTCGATCCTGCTGTGGACGTTGGTCATTTACGTCCTGGCCGCGGCGTTCGGATGGATGCAGGCGTATGTGCTCAATGGCATTGTGCAGCGGACAGTGTATGGGCTTCGGGAGCGCATCGAGGCGAAAATCCACCGGCTGCCGCTGCGGTATTTCGACTCCATCCAGCGCGGCGAACTGCTCAGCCGGGTGACCAACGACGTCGACAACATCTCCCAAAGCCTCCAGCAGTCCATCAGCCAGGCGGTGTCTTCCCTGCTCACCGTGGTGGGTGTGCTGGTCATGATGGTGCTGCTGTCGCCGCTACTGGCCCTGATCGCCATCGTCACGGTGCCGTTGACCCTCGCGACTACCATGCTGATCGCCAAGCGCTCGCAGAAACTTTTTGTGGCGCAGTGGCGGAACACCGGCGAACTGAACGGACAAATTGAAGAAACCTTCACGGGGCATGCCCTGGTGAAGGTCTTCGGCCGCCAGCGCGAGGTGCAGGAGCGGTTCCGTGCCAAGAACGCCGAACTGTTCAATGCCAGCTTCGGGGCACAGTTCGTCAGCGGCCTCATCATGCCGGCGATGAACTTCATTGGAAACCTGGTGTACGTGGGCATCGCCGTGGTGGGCGGCCTGCAGGTTGCCTCCGGAGCCATGCAGCTGGGAGACGTGCAGGCGTTCATCCAATACTCCCGGCAGTTCACCATGCCGCTGGCGCAGCTCGGATCCATGGCGAACCTGCTTCAGTCCGGTGTTGCCTCCGCGGAGCGCGTCTTTGAGCTGCTGGACACGGAAGAGGAAAGTGCGGAACCCACTCCGGGCGCGGCCCCTACGGCAAAGCGGGGCCGGCTGGTGTTCGAAAACGTGTCCTTCCGATACTTGCCGGACAAGCCGCTCATCACGGACCTAAGCCTGGTGGCCGAGCCGGGGCAGAGCATCGCCATCGTGGGACCGACAGGCGCGGGCAAGACCACATTGGTGAACCTCATGATGCGCTTCTACGAGCTCGACGCCGGTCGCATCACCTTGGACGGCGTGGACATCGCCACGATGTCGCGCCAGGAGCTCCGCTCGCGGATGGGCATGGTGCTGCAGGATACGTGGCTGTTCGGCGGGACCATCCGGGACAACATCGCGTACGGCCGGCCGGAAGCTTCCGAGCTCGAGATCCTGGACTCGGCCCAGGCAACGTACGTTGACCGTTTTGTCCACTCCTTGCCCGAGGGCTATGACACCGTGCTCGACGACGAGGGCGGCAACGTGAGCGCGGGGGAGAAGCAGCTTCTGACCATCGCCCGGGCTTTCCTGTCCCGGCCATCGGTGTTGATCCTGGACGAGGCAACCAGCTCAGTGGACACCCGTACCGAGCTGCTGGTCCAGCAGGCTATGCGCGCCCTCCGTTCGGACCGGACCAGCTTTGTCATCGCCCACCGCTTGTCCACCATTCGGGATGCTGATCTCATTCTTGTGATGGAGTCCGGGCAAATCGTGGAGCAGGGGAACCATAGCGAACTGCTGGCCGCCGGCGGAGCTTATGCCCGGCTGTATGAAGCCCAGTTCGCGGCCCCGGTTGCTGAGGGCTGAACCCTAGCTGCTGAGGGCTGAACCCTAGTTAATGCCTGCTTTATCCTCTCACGCCTAAATTTGCTGTGGACATGTTGTATACAGTTCGCGTACAGTTTGAGTACAGACCTCCGGAGAGCTTCCCGCATTGGCGCGGGCAGCCATCAGTCCAGCGAAATTCGTCCAACGTGAGGACCCCCAATGAGCAACCTGACCCGGCAGGAGGCCGGACTGCGGAAGCACACCAGCCTTCCCGCCGTCGCCGCTTCCAGCCTTGCCGGTACCACAGTGGAGTGGTACGACTTCTTCCTCTACGGAACAGCCGCCGCCCTTGTTTTCAACAAGCTGTACTTTCCCACCGCCGATCCCTTCGTCAGCACCATGCTGGCGCTGGGCACCTTCGCAGCCGGCTTCGTTGCGCGTCCGCTCGGTGCCCTGGTCCTCGGACACCTCGGCGACCGCCACGGCAGGAAGAGCACGCTGGTTGCGAGCTTGCTGCTTATGGGCGTTGCCACGGCTTTGATCGCCTTCATCCCGCCGTACGCCGTCATCGGGATGGCCGCGCCACTTATCCTGCTGCTCCTGCGCCTCATCCAGGGTTTCGCCTTGGGCGGCGAATGGGGCGGCGCCGTCCTGCTTGTATCCGAATACAGCGACAACAGCAGCAAACGAGCCTTCTGGGCGTCCTGGCCAAACGTGGGCCCGCCCCTCGGGAACCTTATGGCTGCTGGAGTGCTGGCAGTGATGTCCGCCGTCATGCCCCAGTCGGAGTTCCTTGCCTGGGGTTGGCGGATCGCCTTCGGACTGTCCGCGCTCTTGGTGATCATTGGACTGGTCCTGCGGCTTTACGTCCAGGAGACCCCGTTGTTCCAGGCCGCCCAGGCAAAGGCAGACGCCGACCATGCGAAGAGTGCCAAACTTCCCCTGGCGCTGTTGTTCCGCCGGAATTGGCGCGAAATCCTCATCGCGGCAGGCAGCCGAATGGGCGAAAATGCTGGCTTCTACATTTACTCGCTGTTCATCATCACGTACGTCACGGAGATCCTTAAGCTTGATCGCCAGACCGGCCTCAACGCCGTGATGATCGGCCAAGGCGTGGCCGTAGTCGCCATTCCGCTAATGGCCATCTTCGCGGACCGGATTGGCCGCAAGCCGATGATGATCGGTGCCTCCGTTGCCACGGTGGTGTGGGGCTTCGCGTTCTTTGCTCTGCTGGATACGAGGCAGCCCGTGATGATCGTCCTGGCCGCGGTTGGTGGCTTGCTGATCTTCGCCGCTTACAGCTCCGTTATTGGTGCCTTCTTCTCTGAACTATTCCCCACCGACGTCCGCTACAGCGGCACGTCCGTGGCCTACAACGCTGCCTCGCTCATTGCCGGATCGCTCTCGCCGATCATCGCCCTGGCCCTCTACCAGGCATTCGGAACAGGCCAAGCCATCGCGATCTACCTGGTAGCCATGGGCGTCATTTCGATCATTTCCGTGGCCTGTGCCAAGGAGACCCGCGACATCCGCCTCAGCGACCTGGACGTCGTTCGCACGGTTACGGAAAGCCGCGAGGCGGTCAAGTGATGGCAAGCAGCGAACGACTAGGAGCAACAATGGATATCGCCCTCGTCCAGCTTTCAAGCCCGGACAACGAGACCCAATCGCAGCGCATCGACCGCGCCGAATACCTCCTCCGCCAGCAGAGCGGTGCGGACCTTGTTGTCCTGCCCGAGTTGTGGAGCGCGGGCTACTTCCACTTCGCGCAGTACCCCCACCTGGCTGAAGGCGTCGACGGCGGGACCGTCGCCATGTGTGCCGCAGTCGCACGCGAGCTGGGCGCCTACATTCACGTTGGCAGCATCGTTGAGCGCGTTGGCGGGGAGGAACTGCGGAACACCTCAGTCCTCATTGATCCGCGGGGAAACGTGGCGCACCGCTATTCCAAGCTGCACGTGTTCGGCTACAAGTCCCTCGAGGCCGAGCTGCTCACTCCCGGATCATCTCTGCCTGTGGCCGGGACTCCGTTTGGCCAGATGGCCGGAATCACCTGTTACGACCTGCGCTTTCCCGGCCTCTGGTCGGAGTTGAGTGTGCGCGGCGCGGAGATCGTCGTCGTTCCCGCCGCCTGGCCGGCGGCGCGGCGCGAGCACTGGCGCCTGCTGACCTCCGCGCGTGCGGTGGAGCATCAGGTGTTTGTCCTCGCCTGCAATGCCGCAGGCGTCCAGGAAGGCGTGGAACTCGGCGGCACCAGCCGCATCGTAGACCCGTCCGGGCGCCTTGTTGCCGAAGCAGGCACTTCAGAAGAGGTGCTTCGCGCCACCATCGATCCTGGCCTTATCCAAACCACCCGGCATGAGTTCCCCGTCATCGCCGACCGGCTGGCCGACTACGCGGGCCTTACCCATTGAACGCCGCCCGCTAAACGCCGCCGACTAAATCCGAAACGGAGATTCACTTGCAAACCACCACCCAAACGCTGAGGTTCGACGTCGTCGGACCTGGCGGAAGAGAAACCGGGGAGACCATCGAGCTCACCGACTTCGCCGCCGTCGTCGCCGGTTACACGGGCCGCGACGTCGCCGCGGTCCAGCACCACATTGACGAGCTCGCAGCCATCGGCGTCGCACCGCCACCGGAAGTGCCCATGTTCTATCCAGTGGCTAGCGGCTCTGTCAGCACTTCGGGGACGTTTTCTATCATTGGAGATGAGACTTCCGGCGAAATCGAGCCACTTTATGTCCGCCACAAAGGCCGCTTCTACCTGGGCATCGCATCAGACCACACCGACCGCCGCCTGGAGACCGTCGACATCGGCGACTCGAAGCGCGCCTGCCCCAAACCGACCGCAGGAACCGTCGTCCGGGTGCCGGACCTCGCTGCGCTCTCGCTGGATGAATGCCGCGCGCGCTCCTGGGTTGACGGCCGCCTGTACCAGGAGGGCACGCTTGACGGACTGCGGACGCCGGCTGACGTCGTCGGGCTTCTCTTGGACCGCACAGCGCTTGGCGACCGCGACTTTGTTTGCCTTGGCGGGACGCTCCCGCTCATCGGCGGCACTTTCCACTACGGCGCCAATTGGCGCCTGGAGTTGTCCTTCCCGGACGGCACCGCAATAGACCACACGTACACCATCACGAAGGGAAACGAGTCATGAGGACCGGGGAAGAGTACATCAAGACGCTCAATGATGGGCGGACTGTCCTGATCGACGGTGAGGCGGTGGGCAACGTCGCCGAGCACCCGGCTTTCCGCAATGTCGCGGGCACCATCGCCGAGCTTTTTGACATCGCCGCGGACCCCAGCAACGGTATGCAGTACCACAGCAAGGAAATCGACGGGCCTGCCAACCTGGTCTTCAGCATCCCGCGCTCCCGTGAGGAACTGCGGAACCGCCGAGCCGCCGTCGAACGCTGGTCAAAGCACACCCACGGCTGGGTGGGCCGCAGCCCCGACCACGTTGGAACTTTCTTCGCGGCCTTTGCCGCGCACCCGGAGGTTTTTGAGAACGCCGAGCACGACTTTGCGGGCAACATCACCCGCTACTACCAGCGGATCCTGCGCGAGAGCCTTTACGTCTCCTACGCGATCATCCCGCCGCAGGTTTCCCGCGCGACGACGGCGTCCGGCTGGGAAGGCGACTTCCTTCAGGTCGGCGTGGTCCGGGAAACGGAAGAGGGGCTGATTGTCCGCGGCTCGCAGATGCTCGCCACGGGAGCAGCCATCGCGGACGAGGTCTTCGTGACCTGCATCAAGCCGCTCGGTCCGGACGATGTGGACTTCGCCATCAGCTTCGCGCTGCCGGCCGCCACGAAGGGCCTCAAGTTCCTGTGCCGCCGGCCGTACGGACCGGAAACCTCCAGCGAGTTCGACTACCCGCTCACTACCCGCTACGACGAGCCGGATGCGCTGGTGATTTTCGACGACGTGCTGGTCCCCTGGGACCGTGTGTTCATCGATCGCGACATCGACGCTCTGCGGCGCCAGTTCTTCGACACCGGCGCCCACGCGCTGGGCAACTGGCAGGCCCAGACCCGCTTCACCACCAAGCTGCAGTTCATCGCGGCCGTGGCACGGAAGGTCACGCAGGTCAACGGCACGGACAAGATCCCCGGCGTCCAGGAGAAGCTCGGGGAGCTCGCCGCGATTGTGTCTTCCGTGGAGTCCGCGCTCCTCGCCGCCGAATACACTGCCGAGCCCGACTCCTCCGGCATGTTCGTTCCTGGCAAGCGTTCTTTGTATGGCGCCATGGGCCTGCAGTCGGAGACCTACCCTCGCGCCATGCAGATCCTCCGTGACCTGGTGGGCGGCGGCGTCCTGCAACTTCCGTCCGGCGTAGCGGACATGAAAAGCCCGACGACGGCGCCCGACGTGGAGCGGTACATCGCCTCGCCGGGCGTCCCCAGTGAGGAGAGGATCAAGCTGTTCCGCCTGGCTTGGGACATTATCGGTTCCGAGTTTGCCGGCCGACACCAGCAATACGAGCTCTTTTATGCGGGTGCGCCATTCGTGGTCAAGGGTGTTTACACGTACCGCAATTACGGTTACGAGGCCCAGGTGGCCGAACTGGACGAATTCCTGGCCGGGTACACGGTTGACGGACGCGTTTCCGAGGAGGGATAAGCCCAGTGGCAAAGCAGGAATTTGAATTCACGCCTATTTCGTCCGTGGAGTTCGCGCCATGCGTGCCGCATATCGAAGGCTTGTCCGAGGCCATTCTTGCCCGGGACAGTGCCAGCGATGCAGTGACGCGCATTCTCAAGTTTGAGCCGGGGACCGATACTTCTCCCAATGGGGCCTTGCGACATGATTTCTGGGAAGAGGTGTTCATTTTCGAAGGCTCCTTTGTGGACCAGCGACTCGGAAAGACATTCCGCGCCGGTGATTGGGCCACCCGACCGCCGGGAATGGAGCACGGCCCCTGGATTTCTGAGGAAGGGGCCAAGATGTTCGAGGTCCGCTACTACCAGAAAGACGGTGAGTGACATGGCCGTTCCCGCCATTTTCGCGCGGCCAGACGGTATGGCCATGCGCCGGACGATGGGTCGGTTCCTTACCGGCGTGGCGGTGGTGACCACCCAGCACGAAGGCGAACAGTTCGGCATGACGATCAACTCGCTCACGTCCATCAGCCTGGAACCGCCGATCCTCATGATCTCGCTGAACTTCAACACCAGGACCGGGGATGCTTTGTTGGCTAGTGGCAGCTTCGCCATCTCGATTCTGGGCGTGAAGCAGGAAGCCGTGGCCCGGCAATTCGCAGTGCGTGGCGGGGCCCGCTTCGAGGCCGGTGCGTTCGATACCACTGAGGGCGGGCTGCCGGTTATTGCCGGCGCCCTCGCCCAGGCAGAGTGCCGTGTGGCGCACCAGTACGACATCGGCGACCACCAGGTGTTCTTCGGGGAAGTTGTCTCCTCGCGGTTCCGGGATGGTGAGCCGCTGGCTTTCAACTCCGGGAAGTTCGGGGCGTTCCGGGACTTCAACCACGACCCCATGCCTTGGATGTTCTAGGCGCGTTGGGTGCGGGCTGCCGCTGAAATTGTTGCCGGGGCCGCTGCGCGGGCGCACTTTACGGTGCGTTCGCGCAGCGGCTGTTTGTCTTAGCTGCCGATTAGCCGCCGCCTCGCATCTCTTAGGTCCCGAAGAAGGCAGCAGACCGTAACGATTACGGGCGTCGCCAGCCACCCCGGTGCTGTGTTTTCGTTAGCGGCCGTTGTATTCGTCGTCGGTGATGTGTTCGCCCCATGTGGTGGTTGTTGATGGGTCTTCGCCGTTTTGGAGCAAGGCGATGTGTTCCATGAAGCATCCTGGTGCGGCGGCGTGCCAGTGTTCCTCCCCGGGAGGGGTGTAGAGGGTCTGGCCGGGGTGGACTTCGATGATCTTGCCGTCCCGGGTGCCGAAACGTCCTACCCCTTGGGTGACGCGCAGGTACTGGCCGTGCTCGTGGGAGTGCCAGGCCGTGCGTGCGCCGGGCGCGAAGCGTACGGTCGCTACGACCATTGTCTGGTTTTCCTCGTGGGGCATCGCGATCGGATCGAGCCACACGTCTCCGGCGAACCGCTCCGGCGGGTTCTTGGTGGTGGGCAGAACAGGTTCGATGTTCATGATGTGCCTTACGTGTTGTTGGTGAAAACGCTCTTGGCAACGCCCATCGCGGACATGCCTTTGGGCCAGCCGGCGTAGAGGGTGACATGGGTGATGGCTTCAATAAGCTCTTCTTGGGTGAGGCCATTTTGCAGGGCACGACCGAGGTGGGAACCGAGTTGTTCGGTGTTTCCACCAGCCGTAAGTACGGCCACGGTGATGAGGCTACGGTCGCGGGGACTCAGTTCGGGCCGGTTCCAGACATCTTCGAAGAGCATGTCGTCAGTGAGTTCGGCGAGCTTCGGGGCGAAGTCGCCGAACATTTTCCGGCCCCCGCCGACCTGTTTGGGATTCTCCGCCATGAAGGCCCTTCCTTTCAGTGTGTTTGTGCTGCTTAGTTGCTCAAATTCCGTTGTGGTGGCCGGCTACCAGGTCGAGGCGATGGCTCGGGCCACGGTTACTTCGCCGTCACGGGCCTCGAACGTGGCGTGGAGGGTGAGCCGCCAGGTGGCTCTTGATCCCCAGATCGTGGCGTCGGTGAGGGTCCGGACGGTCAGTGCAGGTGCGGTCCCTTCGGGGTTGGAGGTAGCTTCGACTGTCTCCATCCGGTGGTATCGCATCTGTCCGGATGCGATGGCGTCCAGCCATTCCGCTTTGGACTGCACGTAGCCGGTCATGTGGGTTAGTGTGAAGTCCTCCGCGAGAAGCCCATCCAGTTCCTCGATGTCCCCTGCCACCATCGCCTGGCACATGGTTTCGAAAAGGGAACCGATCGGTTGGGTGCTCACGATGGGTTCCGGCGGCGTGCCCGGGCGGTGAGTTCGTGGGCGCCGTAGCTGTTGTCGTCCGGGTTTACGGTGACTCCGGGGGCTACGAGTTTGTCGATCCGGTCCAGCACATCGACGCTGAGCTGGGTATCTGCGGCCGGGAGGTAGGACTCGAGCTGTTCCATGGTGCGGGGCCCGACGATGGCGGAGGTGACGCCGGGGTGGTTGATCACGAACGCGATGGCCAGCTCGATCAATGTCATCCCGGCTTCTTCGGCCAGAAGCGCCAAGTCCTCCACGATGTCGAGCTTGCGCTGGTTGGCGGGTTGGCTCATGTCGAACCGGGCACTGGGGCGGGCTGACGAGGTCGGTGCCGAGGCGGAGTCCTTCCGCCACCGCCCCGACAGCCACCCGCCGGAGAGGGGGCTGTAGGTGAGGGTGCCCATGCCGTGGCGCCGGACGGTGGGGAGGATGTCCTCCTCGATGCCGCGGACCAGGATGGAGTAGGGCGGCTGTTCGGTGACGAACCGTTCCAGGTTCCGTTCGCGCGATGCCCACTGGGCTTCGACAATCTGGGAGCCCGAGTAGGACGACGAGCCGATGTAGCGGACCTTGCCCTGGCGGACCAGGTCGGTCAGGGCGCCGAGGGTTTCTTCGACGTCGGTGTCCGGGCTGGGGCGGTGCACTTGGTAGAGGTCGATGTAGTCCGTGCCCAGCCGGCGCAGAGAGTCCTCCACTGCCCGCATGATCCAGCGACGGGAGCCGCCGCGCTTGTTGGGGTCCTCCTCATCCATGGGCATGAAGAACTTGGTGGCTAGGAAGACGTCGTCGCGACGTCCCTGCAGCGCCTCGCCGACGATTTCCTCGGAGATGCCGCCGGAGTAGACGTCCGCGGTGTCGATGAAGTTGATGCCGGCGTCGAGGGCGTGGTGGATGATGCGGGTGGAGTCTGCGCGGTCGTTGTTGCCCCACGGGCCGAACATCATCGCGCCGAGGCAGAGGGGGCTGACCTGCACACCAGTGCGGCCAAGCGGGCGGTATTCCATGCTTAATCCTTCTTTTTGCTCTGGTTCCGGGTGCTTAGGCTTCGGGGATTGACCGGTCAAACCACTGGTCACGGAAGACGTCGGGGTCCGGGCCGTTGCGAACCCCGGTGTCCAGGGCGTCGATCGCAGCGAGCTCGTCCGCTGTCAGTTCGAAACCGAAGACATCGAAGTTCTCCGCGATGCGGGCAGGGTTCGTGGACTTCGGGATGGCGGAGCGGCCCTGCTGCAGGTGCCAGCGCAACATCACCTGTGCCGGTGTCTTGCCGTGCGCCTCCGCGATCCTTTTGATGGTTGGGTCCTGCATGACGTTCTTCCGGTCTTCGCCCCAGCCGGGGTAGAAGGTGATGCCGCCGATCGGTGACCAGGCCTGCGTGAGGATGCCGTGTTCGGCGTTGGCGGTCTGGACTTCAGGCTGGGTGAAGTATGGATGCAGCTCGATCTGGTTTACGGCCGGGATCGTGTCGGTTTCGGCGAGCAGTTGCTTGAGGTGGTGCGGCATGAAGTTGCTGACACCGATTGCGCGGACGCGGCCGTCCGTGAGCAGGGTCTCGAGTGCCTTGTACGCCGCGATGGTTTTCTCGAAGCGGCTTGGCACCGGCTGGTGCAGGATCAACAGATCAAGGTAGTCCACGCCGAGCTTGGCAGCTGACTTCTCCCAGGCGTGCAGCGTTTCGTCGTAGCCGTAGTCGCTGACCCAGACCTTGGTTTCGATGAAGACCTCGGAGCGGTTCAGACCGGAATGCCGGGTGCCTTCGCCGACTTCGCGTTCATTCCCGTACGCGGCGGCGGTGTCGATGTGCCGGTACCCGGCAGCCAGGGCTGCCTCAACCGCTGCAGTTGTCTCCCCCGGGGGGCTTTGGAAGACTCCGAGCCCGAGGGCGGGCATGACGAGGCCGTTGTTGAGTGTGATGTTCATACGGTTCTGGTCCTTGTCGTTAGGGGCGGACGAGCACTTTGAGTGCTTCGCGGTCAGCCATGGCCTTGTAGCCGGCGGGGACCTCGTCCAGCCCGATGGTGCGGTCGAAGACCTTGCCGGGTTCGATGGTGCCGTCGAGCACGAGCGGCAGGAGTTCCTCGATGTAGGCCCTGGCCGGTGCTACGCCGCCGGTGAGCGTGATGTTGCGCATGAACTCACCGAATCCGAGGGGTACCTCGGAGAACTGGGGCGCACCGACGCGGCTGATGACGCCGCCGGCCCGGACGACGCCGATGGCCATTTCGAGTGCGGGTTTGAGGCCCACTGCTTCGAGCACTGCGTGGGTTCCGTCGCCGTTGGTGAGCTCCAGGACCTTGCGACGCCGTCCTCGCCGCGCTCAGCGACGACGTCGGTGGCTCCAAACTCGCGGCCCAGGTCGGTGCGGGTCTGGTGGCGGCCCATGAGGATGATGCGGGAGGCGCCCATGAGCTTGGCGGACAGGACCGCGGACAGGCCCACTGCGCCGTCACCGATCACTGTGACGGTCTGACCGGGCTCGATGCCGGCCTTCTTGGCCGCGTGGTACCCGGTGGACATGACGTCCGAGAGGCTCAGCAGGGACGGGATCAGCTTCTCGTCAAAGCCGGCGGGGACGACGACAAGGGTGCCCGCAGCTTGCGGGACGCGGGCGAATTCACCTTGGCCCCCGTCGTTGTGACCGCCCCAGTGGGCGCCGTTGCGGCAGGAGGTCTGCAGGCCTTCCTTGCAGAAATCGCAGGTGCCGTCGGAGGCAACGAAAGGTGCAATCACGAAGTCACCAACGGACAGGTTTGTCACATCGGAGCCGAGCTCTTCGATGATGCCGACGAACTCGTGGCCCATCCGGGCGCCGTCGGTGGTGTCGGGTTTGGAGCCATAGGGCCAGAGGTCGCTGCCGCAGATGCAGCCGGCGACGATGCGCACGATCGCGTCCGTGGGTTCCTGGATGGTGGGGTTCGGGACGGTTTCGACGCGCACGTCGCCGGCACCGTACATCAGGGTGGCTCGCATAATAGGGTTCCTTAGGTTTGTTAATGGCCGGTTTTCAGTCAACATCGGCCGAGGGTTTCGTGGGAGTGCATGTCAGTACCCCCATCAGCGGGCGGCCGCGCCCTCTGGTGCGGGCACGGTTTCCGCGGCATGGTGGATGCGGAGGGTGGCCAGGTCTGCAGGCAGGATGAGCGCTGCACTGACAGCCAGGGACAGGAGCAGCAGGACGCTGCCGGTGGTGAGGGCGGCGCTGACTTCTGCGGCCAGGTGCCCAGTGGCAGAGCCTGCAGACGGGACGGTTGCTGCGGCCGCGACTGCGATGCCGAGTCCCAGGCAGGTGCCTACCTGATGGAAGGTGTTCACCAAGCCTGAGGCGGCGCCGGCGTCGACAGCGGGGGCACCGGCGATGCCGAATGAGGTTAGCGGGGCCAAGGCAAATCCCTGGCCGGCGCCGATGAGGACCATCGGCAGGGCGACTCCGGTCCAGTAGCTTGCGTCAACTCCGGCGCGGCTGAGCCAAAACATTCCGATGAGGGTGACCAGGATGCCGGTCAGCAGGGCTACCGAGTCAGGCATCCGCCGGACGAGCGGCGGGATGCTCATGGCGACGGCGAAGTTCACGGCGGTCATGGGCAGGAATCCAAGGCCGGCCTGCAGGGGGTTGAAACCGAGGACTTCCTGCATGAACTGGGTGGTGAAGAAGAAGAAACCGATCATTGCACCCAGATAGAGGAAGCGTGCCACGTAGGCGCCGGTTCGGCGGCGGCTGGCGAACAGGTTCAGCGGCATGATGGGCTGGCTGGCCCTGCGTTCGATCAGCACGAACACGACCAAGAGGATGACGCCGGCGCTGACCGCCGTGGCAGTGACAGGGGTGTTCCAGCCGGCTTCCGCGGTGTGGATGATGCCAAGCACCAGGGCACCCACGCCCAAAGTGGCGCTGAGTGCGCCGAGCACGTCGAAACGTCCGCGGGCCCGTCCGGTTTCGGGAAGGAACCGGGGAGCCAGCGCAATCATGACGGCTCCGATCGGGACGTTGACGAAGAACCCGGCCCGCCAGGAGATCCAATGAGCCAGAGCACCGCCGATGACCAGGCCCAGGCTGGCGCCGATACCTGCCGTGGCGCCGTAGAGGGAGACCGCCCGGACGCGCTCACGGCCTTCAGGGAAGCTCGCCGTCAGCAGGGACAACGACGCGGGTGCGACGATTGCGGCGCCGATGCCCTGGATGGCTCGGCCAGCTATCGCCCACCACCCTGCCGGGGCCAGTCCGATCAGGAGCGACGCGAGCGAGAAAACCACCAGACCGAACACAAACACCCGACGCCGGCCCAGCAGGTCGCCGGCGCGGGCGCCGAGCAGGAGCAGGCCGCCGAAGACCAGCGTGTAGGCGTCCTGCACCCAGGTCAGTTCAATGGTGCTCAGATGCAGGTCGGCCTGAAGGCTGGGCAGGGCAGTGAAAATCACCGAGTTATCCAGCAGGATCATGAAGTAGCTGGCGAGGATGATCGCCAGGATCGCTGCCGGGTGAGCATGGGTGGTGGGTGCCGGTTTCATGTCTTCCATGCAACCGTCATTCCTTTGGGCCCGGGAGTCACTGATGTTCCGGGTAATGTCAGTCCCTCCCTCCACCAGAGGGTCCCGCGTAGCGTGGATGCCATGACACACAGCGACGACGTCCGGAAGTTCCTGAGCTCCCGCCGTTCCAGGATCACGCCCGAGGAGGCTGGCCTCCCGGCGTACGGCGGCAACCGGCGCGTCAAGGGCCTGCGCCGCGAGGAAGTCGCCATGCTGGCCGGCATGAGCATCGACTACTACATCCGTCTTGAGCGCGGAAACCTCTCCGGCGCATCCGACAGCGTCCTGGAAGCGCTGGCGCGTGCCCTGAAGCTCGACGAAGCCGAGACGGCCCATCTTTTCGACCTCGCACGCGCTGCCACGGCCTCGCCCCGGGTGCGGCGCAAGCGCAGCCCGCAGACGGTGCGGCCCAGCGTACAAAGGGTCATCGACGCGATCACCACAGCCCCCGCCTGGGTACGCAACGACCGCGGCGACGTTCTCGCCTCCAATGATCTGGGCCGGGCCCTGTACCTGGACATGATGGCCGATGACAGCGCGACCCCGCCAAACAGCGCCCGGTTCACCTTCCTCAACCCGAAAGCCCAGGAGTTCTTCGCCGACTGGGAACGCAGCGCCGACGACATCGTCGCCGTCCTCAGATCAACAGCCGGAAAGAACCCCTACGACAAGGACCTCTCCGACCTAGTAGGTGAGCTCTCGACCCGCAGCGAAGAATTCCGCATCCGCTGGGCACGACACGACGTGAAACACCACCGCACCGGCCGCAAACGGCTCCACCACCCCATCGTCGGCGACCTCGACCTGACCTACGAGGCACTCGAACTCCCCGCCGACCCGGGACTGCGGATCAACATCTACACCGCCGAGCCCGGAACACCGTCCGAAGACGCGCTCAAAGTCCTCGCGAGCTGGGCAGCAACCCAACGCCAAGCTGCTCCGGCCGCCGCCAAGGAGAACCCATGACAAACCGTCCAAACACAGTCCTGATTGCCGGCGCCACCGGCAGCATCGGCCGCTACGCCGTGAACGAGGCCCTCCGCCAGGGCTACACGGTGCGCGCCCTGGTCCGTGACAAGGGCCGGAGAGAGCGCATCCTGCCCGACAGCGTCGAACTCGTCGTCGGCGACCTGACCCGCCCCGACACCCTTGGCCCCGCCGTCGACGGAGTCGACGCAATCATCTTCACCCACGGGTCCAGCACCAGTGAACGCGACGTCAGGGACAACGACTACGCCGGCGTCGCGAACGTCCTCAAAGCCCTCGGCGGGCGGCGCGTCCGGATCGCACTCATGACCGCCATCGGAACCACCCGCCCCGGGGTTGCGTACGCGACGTGGAAGCTGCGCAGCGAACGGCTCGTCCGGGCCAGCGGCAACCCGTACACGATCGTCCGCCCGGGCTGGTTCGACTACAACGACCCCGACCAGCGCGTTATCGTCATGCTCCAAGGCGACAAGCGGCAGGCCGGATCACCGGCTGATGGCGCCATCGCCCGCGACCAAATAGCCCGCGTCCTCGTCGGCAGCCTGCGCACCGATGCCGCCGACCACAAAACCCTGGAACTCATCGCCGAGCACGGACCAGAACAGGAAGACCTCAGCGAAGTCTTCGCCGCACTGACCCCGGACACAGACGGGTCCCTCGACGGAGCCGAAGACACCGTCAACCTCCCCGTTGACGGTGAACCCGAAACATTCCGCCGCGACCACGCCGCGATAGCCGGCAGGAACTGACCGTCGTGACCGGCTCCCCATCACGCTATGAAACCGACTTAATTGTCGGCAAGTTGTTGAATTTGGCAACTGCTGGGTCGGACGCCCCGAAGTAGTACTCTGAATCCACAGTCTCAGGGACTGCTCTGCAGATGGGCATGGAAGAGGGCATGAAGGAAGCCCTCGGCCAGATCGACGCCCTCCTCGCGCAGAAATCGAGTGTCTAAGGGTACCAAAAACGGTTCACAAAGGCAGCCGACGGCGGAACTCACCCGCCGTCGGCTGCTTGCCCCCGCAAGTTGATTGTTGCTCGTTATCGAAGGCTAAGAACGCTCGAGGTAGCTTCTAACGCTTGCCCGAAGAGTTTCTGTGTGTTCGTAGATCTCTTCCAGCGAATTGATGGGCACTCGGGTTTCCTCTTTGTTCGCGTCGAATATGCCGATGTACTTCTGTGTTCGGTTGAAATGAAGTCGGGCGATCGGTTTTCGATTGTTGTCATCAAGCAGCACTGCGCAGTAGGACTTGGCATCGCGCTGAACGACTCTGGCAGGCTTGACTTCGCTACAAACAATCGCTCGAACGATTTGGTAGCCCTCGATTTCCTCAAGGGTTGTCTCAATGCCGTCGGCTTCGGCGAGGTCCGCCTCCGCGACCGGTGCACTGCTTACTGCAGTTGTAGGGGCGGTGTCGTCAGTTTGTGGAAAATTAGGGGCGCCGAGGGCCTTCTTCAGTCGCTCATTGACTTGATCGTTGAGGAATTGCTTTGTGGCCTTTGCGACAAGCGCTGAAAACTGTTCTCTCACTTTTTGAGTGTAGGGACCTGAATACACGCGAGTAGTGAGGAATTTGACCCATTCGTCCTCGGGCTCCCTGAACTGCGAGGCGAGCGTTCGCTTGAGTTCCCCAATGTACTTCAGTTCGCCTGCGGCGCTGATGATCGAGTCCAGGTCGAAGACTTCCTTCGTGAGTTTCTGAAGTTCAGGAAGGAGGGTTGCATCAATGTCGTTCAAGTCCAAAACCAGGAAGGGCTTGGCGTCCATTCGGTTGGGAGCGTCCAGATCTGTGAAAAACTGGTAAATCTCGCCGTTGGTCAGGATCGCGATACGCGCATTCGTCACGGCGAAGTAGCGGAATAACTGCGAGGCATGCTCAATCTTCACCGGTTCGGTTGACTTCTTGCACTCGATCAGCATCTGGATCTCGCCATCTTTCACCGATGAAATATAAAATTTCCAGTTAGGTAGCTGATGAGTCTGAGTCACCGAGCTATTTGCACTCTTTGCGAAGGCCCGGGACGAGGCGGTTACCTTTTTGGAACCTGTAGAACGTCCATCGCCGCCTTCAAATACGGAGCTGGATCTGGACTTGATCCCGCCGCCCATTGCAGCCAGGCCTGGAATGTTGCTCCCATATAGGCCGCACACAAATACGACGCAGTATCCGCAGCAATTCCCGCGCTAATCAGGTAAATCATTGCATACTGACGCTGGGGTGCCATGGCTTCATAGCTCCGGCTCGCCAATTCGGCGTGCTCGGCGATGAGCAGCAGGCGGCCCCTGGTCACTGCCAAGTCTGGAATGGCCGTAATTCCGGCGAGGGCCGCGGCCCGCAGGCCGTCAAGAACGTCACCTCTGCGGTCAACTGTTCGGCCGCCGTCGGGCACTTCGCCCTGCTCGCCGCCGTCGGACGCTAGAACGCGGCCTGACACCTCAACTACCGGTTCCATGCCGCCCCACACCAGGTCGGCTTTGCTGGAGAAATAGCGGTACAGGCTCTTGCGGCCGATACCGGCAGCCTTGGCGATGTCCTCCATGGAGGTGTCCTCGTAGCCGCGCTGGGCGAAGAGGTCCAAGGCGATTCCCGCGATGGCATCGGGGTCGATGGTTGCTGGGCGCCCGGCGGGGCGGACCGGCTGGCGGCCGCCGGCCGGCTGCTCTGCGAGGTTGCGTGATTCTTCCTGAGGCACCCCATCAGTATTCACCCTTACATAATGACACAGAGTGTCATAAAGTGAGGTCAGCACTGATGCGAATACTTAGGAGGACATCATGAACAGCGATGCAACATGGCAGGAAGTCACATCCAATGGCCGCTTCGCCGGCAAGACCGTCATAGTGACAGGCGCTGGTTCCGGCATTGGCCAGGCGACGGCTCTGCGGATCGCAAAGGAGGGCGGCAAGGTGATTGCCGCGGACATCAGCTCTGAGCGGTTGGACGCACTGGTTACCGAACACGGCGGGCTGGACTTTGTCCCTGTCGCCGGGGATGTGTCCAGTGAAGACACGGTCGCCGCAATCGTGGCGGCCGCAGGCGGACGTGTCGACGCTTTGGCCAACATTGCCGGAATCATGGACAACTTTGCGCCCATCCATGAAGTTGACGACGTGATCTGGGAGCGGGTCTTCCGGATCAACGTCACCGCGATGATGCGTCTCACCCGTGCCGTGGTGCCTTTGATGCTTGACGCCGGAGCGGGCTCCGTGGTCAACGTTGCCTCGGAAGCGGGCCTCCGTGGCTCGGCTGCCGGCGCTGCCTACACGGCCTCAAAGCACGCAGTTGTTGGCCTCACCAAGAATTCCGCAGTGATGTATGGACCGAAGGGGTTGCGCTTCAATGCTGTGGCGCCAGGTCCCACGATCACGAACATCGAGGCGATCTGGGGTTCGCAGCTGGCCGCCGAGCGCCTGGGCCCGCTGATGCAAGCCACCGTCCCGACACCCGTCTCGGCGGCGCAATTGGCCGCTTCCATCACCTTCCTGCTCAGTGACGACGGCACCAACGTCAATGGCGCCATCCTTGCTTCCGACGGCGGCTGGTCAGCACTGTAGCAAGCCGAAAGTGCACAAAAATACCCCAGGGCGGGATATGTGCGTCCTGGGGTGCTTTTGCGACATTATGGATTTGCGGATTTAGAGCGCACCCTGCGACGCCGTTCCAGCTGGGATTGGCTCGTGGCGGACTACCTCGACTGGGCGTTGAAGGAGGCCGTCGAGCGCGGTATTGAGTTTCTTCACGGCCTCTCCCTCACCGTGGGCATCGAGCAGTTCGGCTGACTCCCATTTCTCAATCATGAGAATCTGGCCGTTCGGTGATTCGTGAATGGCATAAAGCAGGCAGCCCGGCTCCAAGTGAACTTCGGAAATGGCTGGCGACAGTGCTTCGACCACCCGCTCAAAATTTCCGTCCTTCGGCGTAAATGTGGCAGTGACTACGACGGACATGGTTCTCCTTTTCGTTAGTGCGCTAGGGCGCTTGTGACGGGTGCGCAGCTGTTGCGCGGCAGAAAATCCGCTTTGACTTCTATGAGGCGCGGGCCCTCCGGCAGCTTGCCACGCATCCGGCCCAGTACTAGTTCCAGTGAATGGACCGCGAGCATGTCCAAAGGCTGCCGGATGACACTTAGCGGCGGTGACATGAGTTCAGTCCACGGATTGTCGTCGAAAACGATGAGCGAGAGTTGGTCCGGAATGTCAACGCCCATCTGGACCAGGCGCCGCACAGAGCTTCTAACCTGTGCCGTATTGGCGACGATGAGGGCGGTGGGGGGCTGCGGAATGGTAAGTAGGGATCCCACGGCGTCTCCTCCGGCATCGCCACGAAAGGGCACGTCCCGAATGAGCAGGGGATCTACGGGCAATGACGCACTCTCATGCGCGGCCGTGTAGCCGCTGATTCGTGCCCTGCCGGTTGAGGTGCTTTTGGGACCGGTGACGAGGGCTATCCGGCTATGACCAAGTCCTATCAGGTACTCGGTGGAGCGTTGTGCGGAGTCGAAGTTCTCAATGCTGACCACGTCAACACTGCCCAATTCCTCGATGGTGCGATCGACGAAGACGACATTTACGCCGAGATCCTGCAGTCGGGCCCATTTTTCGATGTTTCCGCCCGTTGGCGTAGCGATGACGCCACTGACGGAACGATCCATCAGGGTGTCAAGTGACTCCGCTTCCAGATGTGGATCCTCCTGCGTTGTCATCAGTACTACTTGGACCCCGTGGCTCCGGGCTTCCCACACAATTCGGTCCGCGAGATGGGCGAAGAAGGGGTTCGAGAGGTCTGTGACCACCAGCCCGATGGTCAGGGCCTTCCCAACGCTCAGTTCCCTTGCCGCTGCTCGCGGGCGGTAGCCCAACTCTTCCATGACCCGGAGCACTCCCTGCCGCTTTGCCGGTGCGACAGGGCCGGAGTCCGGGTTGAGCACCCTGGACACAACCGAGACTGAGACTCCCGCAGCAGCCGCGACATCGCGAATGGTTGGGGGCTTTTTCACCGCTCCTCCTCGAGGCAATTGGTAGCTCCGATCCGATGTTTTCCCTCGGTGCCTTCGTCACATGTTGAACCAGTGGATGTGGATCCGTTGACACAGCTTAGCACTCACTGGTACAAAAGTGGAACCGGTTCCACTCGGGACGATTCATGAACGACCCCGGGACCACGCTGGACTGTCACCGGACAGTTCTCAAGCCACCGGACAGTTTTAAAAGCCGATACGCGACGAAGATGTTGTGCCATTCGCAAAGTGCGGAAGGAACGCTTCACCGCGGACACCTAGCCAGAGAGACTCCATTGAACCTTCACAAACTCCTCAAAGACCGCGAGCGGGAAGGCCGCCCCATCCGCGTTGGCCTTATCGGTGCCGGGCGTTTTGGCACCATGTACCTTGCCCAGTCCAACAACATCCCCGGGATTCACGTCGTCGCCATTGCCGACATCAATGTGAAGCGGGCGGAGGGCGCTTTTTCGCTCGTTGAGTGGCCTTCCGAGCAGATTGCTCCAGACATCGCCACGGCGCTGAAGGACCGCTCCACGGCCATTGTGGCCAACGCCGAGGAACTTTTCGACGTCGATATCGACGTCATCGTCGAGGCCACAGGCAATCCGATAGTCGGCATCAACCATGCGCTGCGGGCTATTGAAACCGGGAAGCACATCATCATGGTGACGGTGGAGGCGGATGCGCTGGCCGGACCTGCATTGGCGAAACGGGCGGAAGCGGCCGGCGTCGTCTACTCGATGGCCTACGGCGACCAGCCGGCCCTCATTATGGAACTTGTCGACTGGGCCCGCACCAGCGGATTTGACGTTGTCTGCGCTGGCAAGGGAGCAAAGTACCTCGAGCATTACCACGAAATGAACCCGGATAACGTCTGGGAAAACTGGGAATTCTCGAAGGAACTCACGGACTCCGGACAACTCAACCCATACATGCACACTTCGTTCCGGGATGGCACGAAAGCGGCCATCGAGATGGCCGCCGTCGCCAACGGCGCGGGCCTTGAACCATCGGACTCCGGGCTCAGCTTCACACCGGGCAACGTGGAAGAGATTGCCACAATCTGCCGGCCCAGCGAGGTCGGAGGCTCGCTGTCCCATGAGGGCACCGTGGACGTCATGTCCAGCGTCAACCGCGATGGCAGTTGGATCAGCCACAACACCCAGGAAGGCGTCTTCGTGGTAGTCAAAGCAACCAACGACTACGTTTCGGGATGCTTCACCGAATACCCCTGGCATCCGGACCCCACTGGACAGTACGCCGCTTTGTACCGCCCGTACCACTACGTGGGCCTTGAACTGAACATATCCATAGCAAATGCCGCACTCCGCGGGGTCCCCACAGGGGCGCCGGTTGGGTTTTTCGGCGACGTAGTGGCGACCGCAAAGAAGGACCTCAAGGCCGGCGAATTCCTGGATGGCGAAGGCGGTTTCACCGTGTGGGGCAAGCTGGTTTCAGCCAGGCATTCCGTAGCGACCGGTGCCCTGCCCGTAGCGCTGGCGCACCACGTGGAACTACGGAACGACGTCGCCAAGGGAGCCATAGTCGGCTGGGACGACGTCATCATCGATGACTCGCTGGCGCAGGCGCTCGAACTACGTCGCGAAACCGAAGCTTTCATCGCCCAGGCCGCCATAGGCGCCTGACTCTCCATCCGGCGCCAACCCGGATCGCATCCTTCCAATGAAGAAAGGCATAGCATGAACACCAAAACTCGAGCCGTTACCGCAGTGCTCGCCTGCAGCCTGGCTGCATCTGTCCTTGCCGGCTGCGCAGCCGGAGCCTCCACCGGGGGCCAGGCCGCACCGGTCGCCAAAATCCAATTGTCGATTCCGGATCCGCTGACCTCGTCTGTCGGGGTTTCGGCCCAGCACTTCGCGGACCAAGTCAAGAAGACGTCCAACGGGTCTGTCGTCGTCACGGTGGTTCCCAACGGCACAAGTTTCAGCGGTGACCAGAACGCAGCCGTCACGCGACTGCAGGGAGGTTCCCTGGATGCACTCATCCTTTCAACCTCCGTGTACGCCTCGGTGGTACCGGAAATGAACGCGATCAGCATTCCGTACCTGTTCAAGGACACCACGGAGGAGGCGGCGTTCCTGGCTGGCAAACCCGGCCAGGACCTCAAGGACAAGCTGGCCAAGAAGGACACGGTTGCCCTCAGCTTCCTGACCCGGACGGGCCGTGAGATCACCAATTCGGTTCGTCCCATTCAGCAGCCTTCGGACCTCAAGGGCCTGAAGATCCGCGTGCCCGGCAATACGTTGTGGACGGATTTCTTCGGCAAACTGGGGGCAAGCCCCACCACAATGGCTTTCTCCGAGGTCTTTACGGGCTTGCAGACTGGCACCATCGATGGCCAGGAGAACCCAATCGAGGTTCCTTGGACGAACAAGTTCTCTGAAGTGCAGAAGTATGTGTCGCTGACCAATCACATCAATGACGCTTGGGTCCTTGCTTTCTCCTCCAAGAAGTGGGAATCACTCAGCGCGGACCAGAAAAAGGCGCTGACGGACGCGTCCGCTGAAACCGCAACGTTCAAGACTGGCTATGACGCTGAACAGGCGAAGAAGCAATTGGACGAACTGACGGCCAAGGGCATGAAGGCTAACGAACTGAGTCCTGCCGCACTCGACGAGTTCAAGGCCGTGTCAAAGAGCCTGTACCCGGAATTTTCCAAGCTCATCGGCAAGGAATTCTTCGATCAGGCAGTGGCATTCACGCCGGCGAAGTAAGACCCCATTCACCCCATCCCTGACACACGCCGCTCTCAATGACGAAAGTCTGGACGAACATGGAACACACCCTCACTCCCCGGGACCTGGAAGAGGTCCTACCGTCCGATGCCGAAGAGATTCTGCACTCGGGGCATGTCCCTTCGCGCTGGAGCGGCGGGATCTGGCTCGACAGGACCCTGGAGTGGATCGTGGGCGCAGCGATTCTCGCGGAGCTCGTCGTCATCCTCCTGAACATCACAGTCCGGCTGGTCACCGGAGATTCGGTGCTCTGGACCCAGGAGGTTTCGGAGATCGCGCTCCTCACTATCGCTTTCATCGGGGGAGCCATCGCCTATCCAAAGGGCGCGCACATGTCCGTCCAGGCTCTCATCATGCGACTTCCGGCGCCGTGGAAACCCTACTTGGCGGCCGTGGTGGACTGGCTGGTCTTCGTTATGAGTGCCGGCGCCTTTGCGCTTTTCGTTCCCACCCTTGTCCAACAGATCGAGGAAAAGACCCCGATCCTGCAGCTTCCTGTCTTCTGGGTTTCCATGCCGTTCTCGATAGGCATGGTGCTTATCGCCTGGTTCGCCCTCCTCAAGCTCTGGCGACAGAAGCATCGGCCAAGCCTTGTTGCAGCCGTCATCGTTGCTGCGCTCGTTGGAGTCGTCATGGCAGCGCCACCCCTTTTCTACTACGCGTCGCCCAACGTCCTCCTCGTCGTCGTACTGGTAGTGCTGTTTGTCCTGCTGTTCCTCGGGCTCCCCATCGCTTTCGTCCTGGCCCTGGCCTCCGGAATCTACTTGTACCTGGGCGGCATTTCAGACGTCAGCGCCATCCCGATCGGCATGGCGTCAGGGGCGAAGGGGTTCGTCCTGCTGGCGATCCCCTTCTTCATCCTCGCGGGCACCATCATGAACTCTGCGGGCCTCACCCTTCCCCTCGCCAAACTCGTGGACGCCCTCATCGGCCACCTGCGCGGCGGATTGCTTCAAGTGGTCGTGGTGACCATGTACATCTTTTCCGGCATCTCCGGATCCAAAGTCGCCGACGTGGCGGCCGTCGGGACCACGATGCGCGGCATGCTGGAGGAGCGCAAATACCCGCACGGAGAAGTTGTGGCCGTGCTGTCGGCTTCGGCCATCATGGGTGAAACCATTCCGCCGAGCATCGTATTGCTCATCCTCGGTTCAATCACCACCATCTCCACCACCACCCTGTTCCTTGCCGGGTTCGTGCCTGCAGCGTTTCTGGCGCTCGTGGTCATGGCGCTCGTGTTTATCCGGGCCCGCAAGCAGGGTGGCGTCTCCAGTCCCAAGGCAAGCTGGCGTGCCCGCGGCTCAGCTACGTTCTTCGCCCTGCCGACCCTCCTCCTTCCCGTCGGAATGGTGGCAGGGATCCTGAGCGGGTTCGCGACGCCGACAGAGGTCTCCTCGGTGGCCGTCGCCTATGCGTTCGTCCTGGCAGCCGCTTACCGCCGGGGGAGCAAACGGTTGCTGGGCGACACCCTGCGGGAAACCACGACGACGGCTGGCATGGTGCTCTTCATCATCGCCGCGGCCTCGCCTTTGGCCCAGACGCTGGCGCTGGCAGGAGTTTCGCAGCAAATCCATGACATCATGTCAGGCCTGGGCGATTCCCCGATTCTCTTCATGCTGTTCACGGTCCTGCTGCTCATTATTATGGGCCAGCTTCTCGAGGGGCTGCCGGCCGTGCTGATCTTCGCCCCGCTGCTGCTTCCCATTGCCACCGAATTTGGCGTCAACCCCGTGCAGTACGCCATGGTGCTCATCATTTCCATGGGTATCGGCTCGTTCGCTCCACCCGCCGGCGTCGGATTCTACGTGGCCTGCGCCACCGCCCGGGAGACTGTGGAGAACAGCCTTAAACACTTCTGGCCATACCTTATTGCTGTCTTCATCGGCCTCCTGGTGCTCGCGGCCGTTCCATGGTTCAGTACGTTCCTCCCCGCCCTCGCCGGCCTGATCCCGTTCTAAGCCACGGTACGCAAGTGACCAACATCGAATTGTCCGGCTTCCCCTACTCCGTCGCCCTGTTGGGCACCGGGCCGATGGGCGCGCCCATTGCCCGAAACCTCATCGCCGGAGGCGTCCCTCTGACACTCTGGAACCGCACTGGTGCCAAGGCCAGGGCAATTGCTGGAGGGTCCGTGGTTGAGACGCCAGCCGAAGCTGCACGCGAGGTGGTTCTCACAGTCCTGCCCGACTTGCCCCAAGTGGAAGGCCTCCTGCACGGACGGGACGGACTCCTGGCCGGCTGGAAAAGCGCGGGGATTGAAGATCCGATCCTGGTCATCCATGGCACTGTGTCTCCGGTTGCCGTAGCCGCCCTGGCTGCCGAGTGCCGCCGTGACCACGGAGTAACGGTAGTCGATGCCCCGCTCAGCGGCGGCACCATCGGTGCTGAAGACGGACGGCTCAGCACCATGGTCGGCGGCCCCCGTGAAGTGGTCGAACGCCTCAGGCCGCTATTCGACCTCTACAGTTCAACGGTCATCTATTTCGGGGACACAGGCGCAGGATCAGTCGTCAAGGCCTGCAACCAGATCGTAGTGGCGGCAACAGTTACCGCCCTCTCAGAGGCTATGGCCCTGGCAGGGGCCTCGGGGTTGGATCTTGCGAAGGTCCAGTCCATCCTTGCCGGAGGGCTCGCGAATTCGGAGATACTGCAGCAGAAGGGCCAGCGCTGGATCGACGCCGACTTCGTTGGTGGTGGGTCTGCAAAGAACCAGTTGAAGGACTTGGCCTTCATTGCGGAGATAGCGGCCGGCGCCGGCGTGGATCTCCCAGTTTCCCGCAGCGTCCAACGCGCCTTCGAGGCCATGATCTTGCAGGGGCTTGGCGACCTTGACCACACCGGCATCTACCTCAGCATCCGTGCTACGAACTCGACCGCGGGTGCATGATCCGTAGTTGATCCCAAGCGCGTTCGGATGCAGCGATGCTCCGGTTGGACCGTTCGCGGTCCAGCGTTGCAAGTTCCACGGTAATCGCCTGTACCACTGCCACGGCACCGGTCAGCGATGGGAAGAAGCCGGCACCTTCGGAGGGAACCACTATGTGATGTGCCGCATGGGTGGATACGGGGGAGTCGGCGCTGTCCGTGATGGCTGCGATGGGGGTGCCCAGGCTATGGGCGAATTCCACCGCGCGAACGGTGCTGTCATACACCCGCCATAGGCTGATTGCGATCACCAAATCCTCGGAGGTCAGCCGGGCCACGGCATTAGTTAGTGCTGCCACGTCTGCGTCGAGCAGCCGCACGTTGTAACCGGCGATGATCGCGTTGTGCTCCAGCGCCTTGCCCGGGATCGCGTAACTTCCGGCGGCGATGATGTACGTTTGCCGCGCCGCAGCAATGGCCTTTGCGATGGCGTGCACAGTTTCTGGATCCAGTGTGCGTTCCAGGTGTGCCAGGTTGGTCCGGTCGGTGGTGACCGCGGCCTGGGCCGGGCTGCTGATATGGCCATTGTGCTCGGCAGCTACTTCAACAGCACTGAGCGAGGCCAGAAATCGTGAGCGCAGCTCAAATTGGAAGTCCGCCCACCCCTTGAATCCCAGCGTTTGCGCGGTTCTGGTCACGGTGGAGGCGTTCGACGAAGCCGCGACGGCGATGTCGCTCACCGATCCGTACGACGCCAGCCGGGGCTGCGAGCGGAGGATGCCGATGACCTGCAACTGCCGTGCCGCCAACTTGCGGCCCTGCACACGGCTGTCCAGCCACTCGGTCAACGTCGAAGCGTTAACTTCGTGTTTCATCTATTGACCTACCTCACACTCGGGACGTACCTTCGATACATCTGCACAGACTTGTGCATATTTCTAAAAATGTACAACTTCGCCCAAACTGGCAGGAATCACATGTCCCTTACCGCACGACTGGACCGGTTGCCACTCAGTCGACCACACTACAAGCTTCTGCTAATCGGTGGCCTAGGCTACTCCTTCGACGGCATGGACGGTGCGGTGGTGGCGTTCCTGCTGCCGCGCATCCAGGAACTTTGGGGCCTCAGCAACGCCAGCTTGGGCCTTGTAGGATCAGCAGCGCCGCTTGGATTCTTCTTCGGCGCGATCCTGGCAGGCTGGCTCGGCGACCGCTTTGGCCGCAAGCAAGTCATGATGTGGGCCTTGGCGTTCTATGCGGTGATGTCCGTAGTGGCCGCCCTGGCGCCCAACTTTGAAGTCTTCCTCGTTGCACGGATCTTTGCAGGATTGGGTGCCGGCGCAGAGAGCGTCATCATTGCGCCATTCCTGTCCGAGTTCATCCCGCCTAAGCGCCGGGGCTGGTTCATTGGCACACTGGCGGGCTTCTTCTCCTTCGGATTTGTGGGCGCCGCGCTGATCGGCCGCTTCGTGGTTCCTGCGGGAGCAGATGGCTGGCGCTGGGCCCAGGTCATCACCGCCGTTCCCATCCTGCTCCTCCTGTGGTGGCGTCGCAGCCTTCCTGAGTCGCCCCGCTACTTGATCAGCCAGGGCCGCACCGCGGATGCGGAACGGGTGGTGGCGCGCTTCGAGGACAGTGTGGTCACGGCCACCAACAAGCCGCTGACGCCGCTGGATCCGGCGGCAGAAGACATCACCCAGCACCAACAGAAGATCACAGTGTGGAACGCACTGAAGTTCATGTGGTCCCGCGCCATGCGGCGCCGTACTGCTGTGATTTGGCTGATCTGGTTTGTGATCACGTTCTCTTACTACGGCTTCTTCTCCTGGATTCCCACTCTTCTGGTCGGTCGGGGTATCACGGTGACCAAGAGCTTCGAGTTCTCGATCATCATCTACCTCGCACAAATCCCGGGGTACTTCTCCGCCGCGTGGCTGTGTGACCGCATCGATCGCAAGAACACCATCGCCCTTTACCTGGCGGGCTCCGCGGTCAGCGCCTTCTGGCTCAGCCAATCCAACGATCCCGGCATGATCCTGCTGGCCGCTGCAACGCTTTCCTTCTTCCTTAACGGCACCTACGCCGGCGTCTACGCCTACACACCGGAATTGTTCCCCACGTGGATGCGGGCCACGGGCGTCGGCTTGGCGAGCGCGGTTGGCCGAATCGGCAGCATCCTGGCGCCGTCCATCATCGGCGTCTTCTCCGTGGCACTTGGCTTTGGCGGCGTCTTCACTATGACCACCGTCGTTCTCACCCTAGGGGTATTGGGTGTTGTCATCTTCGGTGCCTCCACGGCGGGCAAGTCGCTGGAAGACATCAACGCCCGTGCTGAGCATGAAGCCACCCCGGTTGAATCGAGCAGCAAATGACAACGACAGAAGCCAGCGTTTTCCAACGCGTCTTCGACTCTCTTAGCCAGGATCCCGGAGTGGTTCTTTTCACCGCCCTCCAATGGATCCCGGAAAGGTCGGCCCTTCGCAGGGTCTTCACCAGCCACCCTGATGCGTACCCGCTGGGCGCAGAGAAAACGGTGGAGGTCTCCCCGGGCTGGCTGGGCACTGTCATCGCTGACAAGAAGCCCTTCCTGGCGGCCGACTTGAGTGGCCTCAAGGAGGTGTTTACCGACGTCGAACTCATCCAGTCGCTCGGCTGTGGTGGTGTCATCAACATTCCGGTCCTTAGGGACGGCGACGTCGTAGGCGTCCTCGCGCTGCTGGACGCTGAGGGCCGCTACACGCAGCGGAGCGTCGAAACAGCGACGACGACGGTCGCCGCCAGCGCGGCGGAACTCGCCGCAGCCTTCGCTGAGCCAGAAGAAACCAATCACCAAGAAATCAAAGAAGCAGCACGGAAGGACGCCCTTCAGCCATGAGCGGCACCACCCCCATCGTTATCCGCAACGCCAGCATCCTGGACGTGCACGCAGGCACCTATTTGACTGCCGACGTCGTAAACGTTGACGGCAAGATCCGCGATGTCGCACCTGGCGCTGGCGCCCCGCAGGACGCAACGGTCATCGACGGCACGGGCAAGTTTGTGATCCCGGGCCTTATTGACGCCCATGTCCATGTTGTCGCGTCGAGCGCAGACTTCCGTTCCCTGACGTGGACGCCGGCGTCGTATGTTTATGCCCAGACGGCCAGGATCATGGGCGGCATGCTCCGACGGGGCTTCACCACGGTGCGTGACCTGTCGGGAGCCGATTTCGGTTTGGCGCTGGCGCAGGAAGAAGGACTGCTGGAGGGCCCCAAGCTGCATTTCTGCGGCAAGGCACTCAGTCAGACGGGCGGTCACGGCGACATGCGACTTCCCGGCGAGAACCACGATCCCAATGGCCGGGGCTGCTGCGGGATTGGCCGCGTGGCTGACGGCGTGGACGCAGTCCGCGCCGCAGTCCGCGACGAGTTGCGCAAGGGCGCCCACCACATCAAGATCATGGCTTCCGGAGGTGTGTCATCACCCACGGACCGCATCGATTCCACTCAGTACTCAATGGAGGAAATGCGTGCCGCAGTGGAAGAGGCAGAAGCCGCGAACCGGTACGTTGCGGCTCACGCCTACACAGCGCGCGCTATTAATAGGGCACTCGAGGCGGGCGTCCGATCAATCGAGCATGGCAACCTCCTGGACGACGAGAGCCTGCGCTTGTTCCTCGAAAAGGACGCCTTCCTGGTCCCCACACTGGTGACGTATTGGGCACTAAAAGAGGAGGGCAAGGAATTCGGCCTCTCCCAGGAAATGTGGAACAAAGTCGATACCGTCCTGACCACGGGACTGGAGGCTATCGCCCGGGCGCATGAGGCTGGCGTGAAGATGGCCTTTGGTACGGACTTGCTGGGTGGTATGCATCGGCACCAGAACGAGCAATTCCGACTCCTCGGTAAGGTTCAGCCGGCCATCGACGCCATCCGCTCGGCCACGACGACGGCGGCCCAGCTGCTTGGGCGCGAAGGCGAGATAGGCGTCGTTGCACCTGGAGCCGACGCAGACCTGCTGGTGCTGGACGCGGATCCAGTGGCCGACATTTCTGTGCTTGCGGACATCAGCGAGCATCTTGACTACCTGATTCAGGGCGGGAAGGTGGTTCCGACGCAGTAGGGGCCGGCGCGGCGTTTTGCCATAAGTGGTCGCTTTCCGCGGCTCAGAGCGGCCACTTGCGGCAATTCGCTACGTCGTGGCGTCGGTTATCCGGCCGTTTTTGGCAAATGACCGACCAGGATTTCCGCCAAGTGCCCCAACCGCGAACGCCCGCGTAATTGCCGAGCCCCAGCGTTGCGCCGCCGCCAGGATAGTTGCTGCGATGTGGTCTTCCCGAGGGCTTGTGAAACATACCCCCCGGGGGTATATTCGACATTGCTGTTAGCGATGGACGCGGTCCGGGGAAATCTGCAACTGCCGATCGACCACAGCCCGAAACCATCCAATGCCAGGAAGGACGGCGCTGACCATGGAGGAACACAGCAACGGCGAGCACCACCACAACGTGGCCACGAACCATGACCACGACCACGCGGGCCATGATGCCCACGACGGGCACGGCGCCCACGACACCAACGAGGCCCACGATGGGCACGATGCCCATGCCGGCCACGAGCCCCACCAGAGCGTGGCCACGGAGCACAACCACGAGCACCCGGGCCACAAGGCCCACGCCGTGCGCGATGCCCGCGCCGGGCACGAGACCCACCAGAGCGTGGCCACGGAGCACAACCACGAGCACACGGGCCACAAGGCCCACGACGGGCACGATGCCCGCGCCGGGCACGAGCCCCACGACACCAACGACGCCCACGCCGGGCATGGCGCCCACGCCGGGAACGACACGCACACGCCGCCGGACCTATCCGCCCACCTTCACCAGGGCGACCCCCACGCTACTCACACCGCCGGGGAACACGCCGGTCACAGTGTGGCGATGTTTCGCGACAGGTTCTGGCTGACGCTGGCGCTGTCCGCCGTCGTCGTATATTTCAGCCCGATGTTTTGGCACCTATTTGGTGCCATGCCGCCCGAGTTTCCCGGTAGCCAATGGATCCCGCCACTTTTGGGCACAGTGGTGTTTGTCTACGGCGGCTCGCCCTTCCTGAAGGGCGGCTTGCGGGAGCTCCGCGAACGGCAACCGGGCATGATGCTGCTCATCGCCATGGCCATTTCTGTGGCCTTCGTGGCGTCATGGGCCACCAGCCTGCGGATTGGCGGCTTTGACCTGGACTTCTGGTGGGAACTGGCTCTCCTGGTGACCATCATGCTGTTGGGCCACTGGCTGGAGATGCGCGCGCTCGGCGCCTCACAGGGGGCACTGGCGGCCCTCGCCGCGTTGCTGCCCGACGAAGCCGAACGCATCATCGCCTCGGGAACAGAGACGGTGCCTGTCACTGACCTTGCCGAAGGCGATCTGGTCCTGGTCCGGGCCGGGGGTCGTATGCCCGCGGACGGTCGGATTGAGACAGGCTCCGCCGAAATGGACGAATCCATGATCACGGGAGAGTCCAAGCCAGTCAGTCGAGGTCCAGGACAGTCCGTGGTCGCTGGCACTGTGGCGACGGATACCAGCATTCGTGTGCGCATCGAGGCCGTCGGTGAAGGGACAGCCCTGGCAGGCATCCAGCGGATGGTTGCGGACGCCCAGGCATCATCAAGCCGGGCGCAGGCGCTCGCCGACCGTGCTGCCGCCTTCCTGTTCTACTTCGCCACGGCCGCCGGCATCCTCACATTCATCGCGTGGACCCTCCTCGGCAGCCTCCCCGACGCCGTCACTAGCACGGTTACCGTCCTGGTGATTGCCTGCCCCCACGCGCTGGGCCTGGCCATCCCGTTGGTGATCGCGATCTCGACAGAACGGGCTGCCCGCGGCGGCGTCCTGGTCAAGGATCGGCTGGCGCTGGAACGCATGCGAACGGTGAACGCCGTTTTGTTCGACAAGACGGGAACGCTCACCAAGGGTACTCCCGACGTGGTCGCCGTCGCTTCCGTTTCCGGGATCGGCGAGGAAGAGCTGCTGGCCACGGCCGCTGCCGCCGAATCGGACAGCGAGCACCCGGTTGCCCGTGCCGTAGTCCGCGCAGCCGAAGGAAAGGGGGTCCAGGTACCGAATGCCGAAGGGTTCAGGGCCAGTTCCGGCCGCGGGGTGGAGGCAAAGGTCGACGGCGGATTGGTCCAGGTGGGCGGTCCTGCCCTCCTCTCGGAGCTGGGCCTGGAATCCCCGGACGAGCTTGGGGAGGCGGTGGATGGCTGGACGACCCGAGGTGCGTCCGTGCTTCACGTCATCCGGAACGGCCGGGTGATTGGGGCCCTGGCGCTTGAAGACGCCATCCGGGAGGAATCCAGAGCCGCCGTGAAAGCGCTGCAGGGGCGGGGCGTTCGGGTGGCGATGATCACCGGCGATGCCCAGCAGGTGGCCGACGCGGTGGCCGCGGACCTTGGCATCGACGAAGTATTCGCCCAGGTTCTTCCACAGGACAAGGACCAGAAAGTTGGCGAACTGCAGCGCCGGGGATTCAAGGTTGCCATGGTCGGCGATGGTGTGAACGACGCCCCGGCGCTGGCCCGGGCCGACGTGGGCATCGCAATCGGCGCCGGGACCGACGTCGCCATCGAATCAGCTGGCGTGGTGCTGGCCGGCAACGATCCGCGCTCGGTGGTGTCCGTCGTCGAGCTGTCTAGGGCAAGCTACCGGAAGATGTGGGAGAACCTCGTGTGGGCTACCGGATATAACGTCATCGCAGTCCCGTTGGCCGCCGGCGTCCTCGCTTTCGCGGGCATTATGCTCTCACCTGCAGCCGGTGCTGTGCTGATGTCGCTGTCCACAATAGTGGTGGCGCTCAACGCACAATTGCTGCGGCGAATGGACCTTGACCCGTCCAACGTGAGGTATTGACCCGCGGCTGGCTCCGGAGGATTCTCGTGTCCAGACCCCACGACCCCAAGGAGACTGCAATGACCGCGTTCACTGAATTACTTGCCCGTCAGGTGGGAAACGAATTCGCCGCTTCACAGCAATACATTGCCATTGCAGTGTGGTTTGACCGTAGGGACTTGCCCCAGCTGGCAAGACACTTTTACCGCCAGTCCTTGGAAGAGCGAAATCACGCCATGATGATGGTCCGCTACATTCTGGATCGCGGGCTCAAGGTAGACATCCCGGGCATTGAACCGGTCATCAACGACTTCAACGAGGTTGTGGATGCGCTGGAGCTATCCCTTGCGCAGGAAAAGGAGGTCACCGAGAACATCAAGGAACTCTTTGCCGCTGCGCGGGAAGAAAACGACGCCCTCGGGGAGCAGTTCATGCTCTGGTTCCTCAAGGAACAGGTGGAAGAAGTGGCTCAGATGACCACTCTGGTCAACATTGCCAGGCGTGCGGACAACCTCTTTGATGTAGAGAACTTCCTTGCCCGGGAAGGCGCTGGCGATCGCGGCGGCGGACACCACCATGGCGGTCATCAGGGTGGTCATCGTGGCGGGGGCTCGGGCGCGCCGAACGCTGCCGGAGGCTCACTCTGAAAGTCGGCCGACTACCGACTCGACGCCCAAGGAATGCCGGGACCGGTTGTGGTGCACAATCACCGTGGAGTCCCCTGTAAAGAGAGAAGGACATGACGCACCAGGAAAGCAGCGACGACGCCACACGGACAGCGGGATTGATCGCCGCCCTCACCCACATCGACGGCGTAGGGTTCCATGGCATCGCAACGTCCATCGCCAAACCGTCTCCGACGATCAATCCGGAATGGCCTGCCCTTCTTCGCAACGCCCGTACAGTGGTCGCGGCAACCCAATGGCCGGAGGAACTGACATCCACCGCGGAAACTTTTGTTGGGGCGGCGGGGCAACTGGCCGCAGCTTTGAGCCAGCAGGACATCCAATCCGCGCTGGTTCCCGCCAAGGAAGTGCATGTGGCGTACCACGCACTCAGTGACGGCGGCTGGGCACACCTTGCGACGCTGGCGGGCACCGCCGAGGGAACTGGGGTGCACCACCACCATCCACCAACGCACTGAATGTCTCGGCGGGACCGAGGGCCTGGGCGGGACTGACGGCTTCGGCGGGACTGAGGGCCTGGGCGGGCGTGCGGCAGGAAGGCGAGCCCCGCCGTCGTGGGTGCCGCAGCCCGCGTTGCGTGCCCGGGAGGCGAGCCCCGCCGTCGTGCGTGCCGCAGCCGCGTTGCGTGCCCGGGAGGCGAGCCCCGCCGTCGTGCGTGCCGCAGCCCGCGTTTGCTTGCCCCGGAAAGGGCTATCTCCTGAGCAGGCCCTCCACTTGCTCGCCGATCCGAAGCCCGTCCCTGTCCATCCAATACCGCCGCAAGATGCTGTGGCTGACGCTCGTGTCCATTGCCTGGACACCTGGTAGTGCACCAACGTCTTTGGTGAGGAACTCCGCCAACTGCTGGGGCCCCGTGTAGACGCCGTGGAAGACCACCGGAGCCTTGCCCGTCACCATTGAGACCATGCGGGCTGAGGGGTGGGCCGCAAGGGTGTCCAGCACCTTCCCGATGGATTTCGGTTTGATCTGCAGGGAGACGATTGCGGCAAGCGGGTAGCCAACCGCGCCGGGTTCCACCTCTACCCGGGGGGAGATGGCCCCCGTGGTCAGGAGCGTCTGAATGGCCCGGTAGGCCGTGGAGCTACCGACGTTGAGGGTCCTCGCAATTTCGGCAGCGGACATGCGCGCATTGCGGCCGAGTTCACCCATGGTCCGGAACTCGAGGTCGGTCAGTTCTTCAGTGGATCGCAGGGGTGGCTGGTTTACCGGGACTATATGCGCTGAGAGAGCATCTTTCTGGTCTTCGTTCAGCCGTTGAAGACGCCAGGAAAGAGCGACGCGCCTGGAATCGAGCACCAGTTGGGTCTCCACGGACGAGATCCCCTCAAGGGACGGGATCCTTCGGCTAATCAATTCATTGAGATTGGTTCCCAGCAGCGGGAAGAGTTCCGCGTAGACGTCGCTGCTGCCGGACGTCGTCATGATGTATTGGATTTCGGGGAAGGCCTTGAGCTGTTCTGCGACGTGCATTGCCCGTCCCGGGTGGCAGCAGATCCATATTTGCTGCGGATTGCCGGAAAGAATCAGTGGCCATGCGAACCTGCCTACCACCTTCATGAGGCGTTCGTCCTGCAGTCGCTTGAGCCTCCGGGTGATGGTGCTCGTGGGAACGCCCAGGATCTCCCCGAGGGCGTTGGCCGGAACCCGCGGGGCGATCTGGAGCGCGGCAATGATGTCATGGTCCGTCTCATCGATGCGTGAGTTCCCATTCCTCAGGCTCCGTTGCTCTGAGGTCTGGATTGATGCGGCTGTGCTGAGCTGATCCACCGTCATAGTAGCTCCAGAATACCGCCTCAGACCGCGTAATGGGAGTCGAATCATCCGTTCTGGATCATAAGAATGAATGATTTTCCCATTAGCTCTTGTCCAGATGAACGATTTAACCTAACCTTTAAGGCATGAGAGCTGCGTCACACGCAGTACGCCGGCCTCAGGCTCCCGGAGTCAGGGATTCCATCCAGCACTGAGCGGGCCCGGTATGCAAAACGCGGCGATAGCATGGAAAAGAGAGCGCAAAAATGAACCATCCCCAGCCATGGGAATGGCCCGAATCGCAATGGCGCGGTCATGTGAATAGGATTCGCGCGGGCCAGTCCCTTCTCCACCCTGACCCAGCCGCGCGCTGGAAGGACGGTGCCAAGGTCGCCGTTCTGCTGTCCTTCGATTCCGATCACGAGACCCCATCACTCCGCGACGGCGAAACCTCTCCGGGGCGGATGGCGCAAGGAGAGTACGGCGCGCGCGTCGCAGTCCCGGCAATCCTTGAACTGCTGCACCGCTACGAGGCTCCAGCATCCTTCTATATCCCTGCCGTCTGCGCCTTGCTGAGGCCGGATGAAGTTCCAACGTACGTGGAGAACGGCCATGAGGTGGGCGTCCATGGGTGGATCCACGAGCGGAATACACTGCTCAGCCACGAGCAGGAACTGGATTTGCTCGGACGGGCCATGGATGTGCTCCACAAACAGTCAGGCAGTCGACCAACAGGCATCCGTACGCCGTCCTGGGATTTCTCCGATTCAACCCTGGACGTCATCCGGGAACTTGGGTTCCTGTACGACTCCTCGCTGATGGCGGACGACGAACCCTACGAGCTTCTGGCGGACGGTGCCCAAACCGGGATCATCGAGATACCGGTCGAGTGGATCCGCGACGACGCTCCCTACCTGATGATGGACCGGTACACCGGCCTCCGCCCCTACATGCCGCCACGGCAACTCATTCAGATCTGGAAAGACGAATTCGATGCTGCGTACGCGGCAAACGGCGTCTTCCAGCTCACCCTCCACCCCCACATCATTGGGCACAGGTCCCGCCTAGTAGTCATGGAAGAGCTGATGGCGTACATCCGCTCGCACGACGGCGTCTGGATCACCACCCACGAAAACCTTGCAACCCACGTTGCTTCGCAACTCACCACGAGGATCGCTAGCTCATGAGCACACAACAGCTGACAACGAAGTCAGTAAACCAAACCAAACTCACCGCCCGCGGACGTAAAGCAATAATCGCCGGAGGCATCGGCAACGCCGTCGAATGGGTGGACTGGGCGGTTTACACCACCTTTTCATCAGTGTTCGCCCACCACTTCTTCCCTAAGGGCGATCCCATTGCAGCCCTTCTGGCCACTCTGGCGATCTTCGCCGTCGGCTTCGTGATGCGCCCTGTGGGCGCTGCCGTGATGGGTGCTTATGCCGACCGGCACGGGCGGAAGAAGGGCCTTGTGCTAACTATTGGCATGATGGCAGGCGCCACAGCGGTCATTGGCCTCTCGCCAACGTACGAATCGGTGGGCATCGTGTCCCCGCTCATTTTGGTCGCGGCGCGAATGGTCCAGGGCTTCTCAGCAGGTGGCGAGTTCGGTTCCTCTTCGGCCTTCCTGGTGGAATCCGCCGCTCCCCGGCGCCGTGCCTTCGCGGGCTCTTGGCAGCAGGTATCTGTCGGCGCCGGCGTTCTGCTCGCCTCCGGTATGGGCGCGCTCATCACGTCCAACCTTTCCAAGGAAGCATTGGACGGCTGGGGTTGGCGTGCAGCGTTCCTTGCCGCGGCACTGCTGGGGCTGGTGGGTCTGTGGCTGCGCTCGTCCGTGGCGGAAACCGACTCCTTCATCAATGCGCAGGCGAAGACTAAGGCCTCCGGTGAACGCCGCCGCAACTCCGTCTTCACCATGTTCGTGAAGCACCCCAAGGCGACACTGCGGGTCTTCGGCATCACCATCGCAGGTACTTTGCTGTACTACATGTGGGTTTCCTACATGCCAACCTACGCAGCTGTAGCAACTGGTATTCCGCTGAGCCAGGCTTTGCTGGCCAATTTCATCGCAGTCGGGTTGTTCCTGGCCCTGCTTCCCTTCGCAGGTCTCCTGTCGGACCAGATCGGGCGCAAGCCAACCATGACGGCATTTGCAGGCGGCTTCCTGCTCTTCTCCTGGCCCGCCTTCACCCTTCTGAACGGTAACTTCTGGATGCTGCTGTTCATCGAAGTGGTCGGCATCATCCTGCTGTTGGGCTACTCGGCCAACTGCGCGGTGATTATGGCCGAGCAGTTCCCGGCAGAGGTTCGGGCAACCGGCATCGGACTGCCCTACGCCCTGGCTGTGGCCGTGTTCGGTGGCACTGCGCCGTACATCACCACGTGGATGACCACCAGCGGTTTTGGCGGGTTGGTTTGGCTCTACTGCTCCATCGCAGCTGCGATCGGTGTTGCGGTCTACCTGACCATGCAGGAGACGAAGGGCAAGGAACTCGATTGAGTCGCCACGCGGTCATCACCGGCGCGGCGAGCGGAATCGGCCTTCAGGTTGCAAAGCGCTTCGCAGGCCTCGGCTACAACGTGACGTTGGTGGACATCAACCCCACGGCCCTCTCGGCAGCAGTTGAGGCCTGCACGGAGGCTGGAGCGGAAGCGTCCCGCGCCATAGTGGCCGATCTCGGCTCGCCGACTGGGCCCGAGGAAATGATCGCCGAATCGTGGGAAGTGGCTCCTGTTGATGTACTCATCAACTCAGCCGGAGTCTATCCCGCCACTCCGTTCCTTTCGCTGAATGCGCGAACATGGGACGCGGTTTTGAACCTCAACACCAGGGCGCCGCTGCTGGCCACCGTCGCCCTGGCGCAGAGGGTCGTCGAAGCACGCGGCCCAGAGGCACGCGGTGCGGGGAAGTCCGGGAGGAGGGCGAGCGTGGTCAACATCTCATCCGGTGCGGCCTTGCGCGCCCGCCCCGGCGCCGCCCCGTACTCCACCTCCAAGGCGGCGTTGGAGATGGCAACCCGGGCATCCGCCCTCGAACTGGGCAAGTATGGCATCCGCGTCAATGCAGTGGCGCCGGGCTTCGTAACGGTGAACAGCACTGCCAACCCGGTTACTGAAGAATACGCAGCGGCTGTCTCGGACAACCCGTTGGGGCGCCGGGGCCAGCCTGACGATATTGCCCGGGCAGTGGTATGGCTGTCCAGCGATCAGGCCGAGTGGATCACGGGTGAGACACTCAGGGTCGACGGCGGTTCCTCCACCGGGGCGCTTAACCTCCCGCTGCATTGGCAGCCACAAGCCGGCAACGAAGCTGGCAGTAGAACCTCCTAAGGAAATCATGACTGACTATCCCTACACAGTGGTTGGCGCCGGAGCCATCGGCGGCACCCTGGCAGCACACCTCGATGCGGCAGGTGTTCCCGTCCAATTGGTGGACGCCGATGCCCGCCATGTGGAAGCAATCCGAAAGAACGGCCTCAGGATCAAAGGGCCCGCGGGCACGATGGTTGCGCACATTCCGGTATATGGGCTGGACGATGCACCGGAACGCCTGGAACGTGTTTTGCTTGCGGTCAAAGCCCAGGCAACCGACACTGCCGCGGCCTGGATCGCTCCGAGGCTGGGCGATGACGGCTTCGTCGCCTCGCTGCAAAACGGACTCAATGAAGCAACCATCGCGGCCCATGTTGGTGTCGACCGAACGGTCACAGCCTTCGTTGACCTTTTCGCGGACGTTTTGGAACCGGGGATTATCAGCGACGGCGGCATCGGGGCAATCGCGCTAGGCGAATTCGCAGGGGGAACCAGCGAACGGGTTCGCCAGCTCGCTGACGACCTGCACCATTGGGGCAACCCGATCGTGACTGACAACGTGGCCGGATTCCTGTGGTCAAAGCTGGGTTTCGGGGCGATGCTGACCGCCACCGCCCTGGCTGACGCCGACATGAGCGAGCTCATCGATCGGCACCGCCCCGCAATGACCGAGTTGGCAGCAGAAGTGTTCGAGGTAGCGGCGGCAGAAGGAATCAGGCTGGAAGGGTTCGATGCCTTCGATCCCGCAGCCTACGTACGTGGCGCCGATCTGGCCAGGACTGCCGAGGCCACCGACGACCTCATCAAGTGGCTGTCCACCCAGACCAAAACCCGATCCGGAATATGGCGGGACATCGCTGTGAGGCAACGTCCCACGGAAGTGCCGACGCAGTACAAGCCCGTGATCCAGGCCGCTGCCCGGCACGGACTGAAGCTACCCCTCGTGGAAGAGCTTGTGAGCCTAATCCAGAAACTCGAGACCCGGACCATATCGATGAACGAGGAACATCTTGTGGCCCTGGACGCAAAGGCCACCGCCAGGAAGGCCACCGCCCGATGAGCACAATTCAGGACCTCCCGCTGTGGGTCGCCCGGCGCCGCTCCGAGATGGTGCAGGACCTCGCTGACTACGTTTCCCAGGAAACCCCTTCGGACCACAAGCCAATGCTCGCAGCAGGCCTTTCCTGGATTGAGGAATGGCTGCAAAGCAGGATCGGAACCCCCGCCAAGCGTCGGCTCGTGGACGGCGGCGAGTGGGGCGACACGCTTGTGCTGGATTACCCCGCCGACGGCTTTTCGGACACCTGGGTCACCGCCCTATGCCACTACGACACCGTGTGGCCCGCCGGTACCCTCCAGGCGTGGACACCGACTGTTGAGGGTGACCGTTTCTCGGGCCCCGGCGCCTTCGATATGAAGGGCGGCTTGGTGCAGCTTGTTTGGGCGCTCAAGGCCTCGAAGGACTTGGGACTTCCACGGCCGAATTTGCGGTTGGTGCTCAACGGCGACGAAGAACTCGGGAGCCCGGCGTCGAGGGAGGTCATCGAAGAGGAATCGCTGCGCGGAGACGCGGTCCTTGTCTTTGAAGCCAGCGCAGGAGGCGCACTGAAGACGGCCCGCAAAGGCGTGGGCATCTTCCAGATCACGGTCAACGGCCAGGAAGCCCACGCCGGACTGGACCCCGAAGCCGGCGCGAGTGCCATCGACGAGATCGCACGGGTCATCCTTCATCTCCATGGCGCAACCGACCTGTCCAAGGGAACCACGGTTAACGTCGGACTGGTGCGCGGCGGCACAAGGACAAATGTGACCGCCGGCTCGGCAACGGCTGAATTCGATGTCCGTGTCTCGTCCGAAGCCGAGGTTCAGCGGATCAGCGCCGTCCTGGACAAGTTGAGCCCTAGGCACGAGGACGCCACGCTGGACGTCAGCGGCGAATGGAACCGCCCCGTTATGGCGCGGACCAGGCAGACGGCGCGACTTTTCGCCCAGGCCGAATCCGTCGCAGAGCAGTTGGGGTTCCAGTTATCAGAGACGTCCGTCGGCGGTGCCAGCGACGGCAACTTCGCTGCCGCTTTGGGACTGCCGGTTCTCGACGGGCTCGGTGCCGTCGGTGACGGGGCTCACGCGCGGAACGAGTGGATCAGTATCGATGGCATGTTGGAGAGGACATGCCTGGCAGCGGGGCTGCTTGCTTCCCTGGACGAATCAGCTGGCTGGCAGGGAAAGGCAGACTTGAACCAATACCGTGGCGTCTCGTAGCGCTCCAGGCAGCAGTCGGCGTCGATCTGCGCATAGCTGCGGACACCAATGGTGCACCGCGGGCTCGACGGCGGCAATGGGGCCGCCGTCGAGCGTTACCTCAGCCGTTCAGCTCAACATGGGTCCCAAGGCCCTGGCTCAGGGCGGCGTCGTAGAGCAGTCGTCCGATGGCCAGGTCCTGTAGGCCGATGCCAACGGAGTTGAACAGCGTGATGTCCTGGTCGCTGGTCCGGCCGGGGTGCGTTCCTGCCGCGACGTCGCCGATTTCCGCAATAACGTCGTCGAAGCTCAGCCGACCTTCCTCCACAGGAATGATCAGCCCACCCGACTTTTCGCGCGCCGTGGCCATGCTATCCACGAAAACCTTGCTCCGAACCATGCCCTCAGAATCGATTTCCCTGTGGTCCGGACGAGGCCTCGAACCGACGGCATTCACGTGCAGCCCGGGCCGGAACCATTCACCTTTGACCACGGGCTCCGTGGCCGGCGTCAGGGTGCAGAGCACGTCGGCGGACTCCACGACCTCCTGCACAGTGCCGGCGCGTCGGACTTTCAGTCCATGGTGGGCGACGTCGTTGACGAAGGAAGCAACCGTCTCCGCAGAGCGGGACCACACCACTACCTCCTCAATAGGCAACACCGAATGAATCGCCTCCACGTGCGCTACGGCCAGCGCCCCCGCACCCACCAACCCAAGCGTGGTGCTTCCCGGCCGGGCCAGCAGCTTGGTGGCGACCGCGCTCGCAGCGGCCGTGCGCACCCGTGTGGGAACCCTTCCATCGAGGATCGCCAGCGTCTCGCCCGTGGACTGCGATACCAGCATGATGGTGGAGCGCTGCGTTGGCAGGCTGGCGTTGCGGTTCCCGGGGATATCGGCGAGAAGTTTCACGGAGGCCAGTTCTTCGGCGCCGGACAGGGCGGCCATGGGAAGAAAACGGGCGTCCGACGTCGGCAGCCGAAGAGACGCGGGAGCCGGCTGTACCGCGGTGCCGCGGGCCAAGTCGGCAAAAACGCGTTCGACGGCGGCAATGGTGCTGGACATGTCGGCCAGCGCGTCGAGCTCCGAGGCCTTGAGGATGAGTGTCATGAGTGGGTCTCCTGGGGTGCAGACAGTGGGGCCTAATACAGAAGGGACCGCCGAGGATCGCTGTAAATAGAATAACGCTTTTGGTATACCAAAGCTAGGGCTTGCTGACTTGTTTGGCCTGTGCGTCCGTGGTTGTTGTTTCTTGGTATACCGTATTCGGGGGCGGAAGAAAAACAAAAGCCGACGACGGCGGGTGGCTTCCCGCCGTCGTCGGCCTTTGTCTTGGGGCTGACCGCGTGTGTTGCGTGTGCGTTTGTGTGCGCCGCGAGGCGCGCTGCGGCGGGTGGCTTCCCGCCGTCGT
>NZ_JAIWYX010000001.1 GCF_020251205.1 Arthrobacter sp. M4 | reverse complement strand
GTGGCGAACCGCCGCTCAAAGTGGGGAATTACGTGGCGAGAACCCACCTAAAGTGAGGAATTCCGTGGCGGACGACACGCTCCGGCGGCAGTGCTTTGATTTTCCTTGGAACCGTAGGAATTCGTCCGCCGCCAGCCTTTCTCGTATCCATGTCTCACAACTTTTTGGCTGAATAGCTGGATCCACCCTTAGTTTCGAGGCACCGGACTCATGACGAAATCCGATCTGTGTTTGTTTCGACACGGCGGCAATCCATGCACTGGCAGCGCTCGGATCTTCCTGCGCCGGACGCGATAACTTCCGTGATCGCGGTGGGACCGGGACGTGAGCTTTGTGACCCAGTCGATGGGCACCGGGCTTGTTTTCCGTGTTCTGCGGCGGTGCACCGTCCGGCCGGACGAATGGGTCAATGGATGGCGCTGCAGCCGACCGTGAATCTGGCGCAGCGGTAGGTGAGGAGGAAGGCGTATCCGTCAAAGGTTGTCTCCGAGTTCGACACGGCCGACCCTGCATATTCGGGGGGCATGGACAGCATGTCGCTCACGGATTGGATGAGGCCGGTGGTCGGCACGAATCGGTGCTCGGCATCCCAGTAAATGGGGAATGCGCCGGCCTGCGCCGGCCGCACCCAGGTGCGACCCTCTGTATTGATGGTTCCGGACGGTCCGATCTGGGCCGCGATGGTGTGCGTGGCGACCGCGTTGGCATAGCGCTGCCGGCTGACTTGGCCGTACCGGTAGCCGAGCGTTGCCTCCAGCGAGCCGAATATGAATGTGCGCAGCGCCGAGGCCCGTTGCGTTTCGCAGTCCAGAGGTGTGCAGGCCGGGATGCCGTACCCGACTTTGGTCCACAGCTGCTCAAGGTGATCAGCGGTCTGGGCGGGTGTGCTGCCGTCCATTCCCGCGCTGATGAGGACCGGGTAATTGTTTTGCGGGTCGTCGCTCTTGGTCAGGGTCTGCAGGGCTTGGGTCGCCTGCAGGAACGGATCACGGCGGCCGGCAAGCAGGAAGGTGTCCACGCCCAGCAGGCAGATCTTGCTGGTGTAAGGGTAGGCCGTCGTGCCTGCGGGCGGAAGATGGTCGCAGTCGGCGTAGGCATTCTCTTTTCCGGCGGCTGTGAAGGGGAGGTCGCCGGGCAGTTGCTTGCCTGCGCCAAAGATCGTGGCGCGCAAATCCGCCCCTGGTGTGAAGCCGTTGGCCCGCAGGAAGGTTGCGAGCCGGTCCGCCCTGTTGCTGTCTCCGCGGAGAACTGCATACAGGTAGGCTTCCTGGGTGGCGTGGCGGACGGTGTAGCGCAGGCTGCGCAGCAGGCTGCGGGCAGCTGTTGGGAAGTAGTGGACGACGGGTGCGGTGGTCGTGTCGGTTGAGTATGCTCCGAGTGGCACGTTGTCCAGCCATAGCTGGGCGCTGGTGTCTTTGTCGGTCAGCTGCGAGTCTGAAACCGTGACGCTGAACTCGTCAGGGGCGGCGGCCCAGTCCATGGACACGCTGACGCGGAGTGCGTCCGGGACCGAGGGTGTTGCGAAGGAGACCGTGTAGCTCTCTGTGGTGGTGCTGCTGTCGTCGGGTCTGATTGAGGTTGCTCCGGAACATCTGGGCAGGCAGTCTCCGGCGCGGCCCTGCCCGAGGAGCACCCATTGGTCGTAGCCGGGGAAGTAGACACGCAGCGGCAGGCCGTAGTCCTCGCTTTGTACTGCCTGCCCGTCGGGCAGCGGTTTGTACAGCCCGTCGAGGTAGCCCTGGGCGAGGGTGATGGCTGTGTTGACCTGTTCGAGGGACGGGCCGGGCGTTGACGGTGGCACCGTTTCGGTGGTTCGTCCTGCCATCAGGAAGGGGATGAGGAGCGCGGCTGCGGTGAAGGCAACGCAGCGGCGGATGGCCGGAGACTTGCGGTGCCTGCTGCGCGGAGCTCGCGCGGCGGCGGGGATCTTCATGCGCTCAGAACGCTGTGGCGGGTGCGGAACGATGGTTGCCGGTGGGCCGGCGGCGGTACAGCCAGCGGTCGCAGACAGTGAACCGGGTCAGCATGAGGATGCCCACTGCGGCGCCGCTGGCCAGCAGGTAGGAGTCCGCTAGCAGCGGCTGCAGTGCCGCCGCAAGGGGCAGCTGGGCAAGCAGCGACACGCAGCTGAGTACCCAGAACGGCACCAGCCGCCGCAGCCAGTGACCGCCATGCCCGCCGAACGCCCACCGCTCGGTCAGGGTGAAATTCCATGCGACGGCCAACTGGGTGGCGATAACGGCACTGAGCGCGTCGCCGCCGACGAGCAGGGAACCGGGGCGGGCCATCAGCAGCAGCGCCAGGGCCAGCAGGTTCACCCCCAGCCCGCTGACCCCGACCACCGCGAAACGGGCCAGCCGGGCGAACCGGTCGGCGGACGACGGCCGCAATGCGGTCAGCCGAGCAATCAGGGACAAGGACGCGCCAAGGGCGGGACCCGTAGGGATGAGAAGGGGGCGGCGCAGGGCCGCCGCGACGCCCGCTGCACGGCGGGTGGTGGAAAGCTTGCGCATGATGAGACCCTTCGTTTCCAGCAACCTGGAAGCCGCACAGCAGCTCCCGACCCCCGGCCCCGCGCCGGGGAAAAAGCAATGCCCTCATGCTTCAAGGAGAGGCACACCCGGGGCAATGAATCCGTGTACTCGTCTTTCCGACCGACCGATGAGTGGGAAATTCTTGGCTTCTTACCTGAGTACTTGGTCCGGGGGCTGCCGGGTATGGGCCGGCGCGGACGTCGTCGGGACCGGGCGGTCTCCGGCATGTTCTGTTGGCTGCAGCCGTGACAAGGCACGCAGACGGGTAGGGTGCGGTGCCGAAGGGATGGCAGGCGGACATCGAAAAAGGCACCCTGTCAGTCACGCCACCCTCGGGAAAATCCCCGGCAATCAGCCGATCCCAAGGCACGTCCGGCGCGGCTCTCGGCCACCCGGACGCCTTGGGTCGGCAGGCGTTCGCCGCTGCCCGACCCAAGGCGTTCGCGCCGGGAGGAGTGCAGGCTGACGACACCAGCCGGACGCTCCAGCGGGCACCGCAGGGTCCTCAGGAGGTCAAACCAAGTGGTCCGCCGAATGGACGGCGCCCAGCATCCGGATGAATGGTGGCCGCGAACTGGGTGCACAAGAATTGTGCATTCCTTGAGCCAAATCATGGCGACTACAAGGAGCTGTTGCAGCCCCGCATGTGAGCCTGACCGGGACAGCGGGACGCCTTCACGCGTCCGGCAGCTTTAGGGCATGAAGTGCCCGATAACGACCTGGGTCCCGAGCCAGCGGGTACCGGATGAAGGAAGTGCCCGGTATTTCACCCTCCCGATCCGGACCTCAGCTTGGAGGTGAGATCGGCAGGGTCGAAATGATCCGCCAGTTGTCGGCGTGGCCTTACGTGAAGGCGCCGGACCACAGTGAACAGCTCGCCAACGAATGGAAGGCCCTTCTCCCGCCGGACCCGCCCGGAACGTTCGAGGAAGTGGGTGCGGCGTTGGACAAGGGACTAATCGACGGCGACGCGTACGACGTCATTCTCGATTCGTACACCGAGGAGCCGGACGTAGCGTGACTACGCTGTAGAGCGTGACTTCTGAAGACCAAGCGGCAGCCCATCGCCCACGGCTGGAACGCCTGTGCGCCGAGGGCGGTCCGCTGACCGCGCACTCCCGGCACGCGACAACGCAGAACCCGGAGTGGTCCAACGTCAAGCGGCAGCAGCCACTGCACGCCCCGGCGCACCGCTGATCCGGACACAGAGCGACTGCCGTCCCCTTCGAAATGGGGAGCGGCAGTCGCTCTGTGTCCAAAATCAGTTCAAATCTCTGGGAGAGACATGACGAGGGTTTCGCTGGCGGGACCGCGGGTCGTGCTGCCGTTTGAGATTTTGTATGCGCATGCATGTTCATGGTGACTTTGGCTGGATGCTGCACGACCCGGACGTATTTTTTTTGAACTTTTTTCGGCGGGTTCCGTGGCGAGGATATCCTTCGTCGATCACCACTTCTTCATGGTGGCCCCGTGCGGGAACTGCATGATTGGAGAGGTGGGCGCCGGTGGTTCGCAGCGGCCGCACACTGTCTCACGGCCGGCCCGGGTGGCTTGTGCGACACATGGCTGACGTGGCCGTTCACGATCATGGGAGCATCAAAGTCCCCGGGAGTGTGGACTGCGGCGTAGCCTTTTTTGGTGGCGAGCATCAGGATGCGTTCCAGGAAGGACGGCTCCAGGTCCTATATGGTGCGCTGGCGCGATCGGAAGTCGCGCAAGCAACGGGGCCTCACGGTTGCGACCGGCATCGAAGCGGAAACTCTGAAGCGGCTGCTGGATGCCAACGGTCAGTCCTTCGAAATCGCGCAGCATGCGATGCTGGCCAATGCAAGGCGGGTACCGACCGCCGCGGGGGTCATCCAGGAACATATTGATCTGTTGATCCGGCCCTCGAGCGGAACTATCAAGACTTACCAGAGGATGCTTGACCTTCATGTGCGGGATGTGATCGGCCACGTTCCTGTGGATGAGCTCGATTATCGCCATCTGGCGCATTGGGTGAAGTCGATGATGCGAAAGGGCCGTTCTCCAAAGACGATCCACAACGTGCATGGATTGATCTCTGCGGCCATGAATACTGCGCAAATGCTTGGGTATATTCCCCGGAATCCTTGCCGTGGTGTGCAGCTGCCCACCCTGGAAAAGCCTGAGGATGAAGCCAGGTTCCTCACCCACGCCGAGTTCAGCATGGTCATGGAGGGCATGGGGGAGCGCTACAAGGCCTTCACGAATTTTCTTGTCATGACAGGAACCCGTTTCGGGGAGGCTACAGCCCTCACCGTTGCCGACCTTGACCTGTTTTCAAAGCCACCCACTGCACGGATAAACAAGGCATGGAAACGCGATGGCCAGTCCCAGTTCTACATTGGAGCCACCAAGACCGGGGCCGGTAAACGCACCATAGGCCTGAACCCATCCCTTGTGGAACTGCTGATCCCTTTGGTTGCCAATCGCCCCGGGAACGAGTTGGTCTTCACCACGCACCAAGGTCGTAGGATCATTCATCAGGTTTACTGGCGCCAATACTGGGTGCCGGCAGTGCAGGCAGCGAAAGCTCAAGGACTTACGAAGTCCCCGCGCATCCACGACCTGCGGCACACCCACGCTTCGTGGCTGGTGCAAGACGGTGTAAACCTCTTCATCATCTCGCGGCGGCTTGGACACACTTCCACCCGGACGACAGAACAGGTCTACGGACACTTAATGCCGGACGCCCTGCAGGTTGCCGCAGATGCTACGGAACGCTCGATTTCCGGGACGGGTGAATGAGGTTCTTCGGCCCGACAGGGATGTGGAAATATTGTCGACAATATGTAAAGCCCGAGTAGGGGTGAGCTCCCGTGCACTGTCAATCCTTGCTCCGGCCTCTGCCCAACCGGCGCAACTTTGCGCCATCGCCGGCCTTAGGTCGGATGCTGCGGTCACGTCGGTGCCAGCGCTGTTCAAGATCGGCGCACTTCGTTGCCGTTTTTAATCACGAGAAGAACGTCGTTGAATGCGCGGATATATCAGAGGCACGCATGTAGTTGCCGCTGCTGTTCACTGGAGTCAGGTAGGGCTTCGTGAACAGGTTGGGAGACGGGGCGTGGATCGCGTGGGATCTATCTGGGTGAAGCGGGGAAGTGCAGGGGGAGCTCCATGAAGACGCTGCTCGGATCCAGGGTGTAGTCCGCGAACGGTGGGCATTGGGTGAATCCGTGCCGGGCATAGAGCCGTCTGGCGGGCGCGAAATACTCTTCCGTTCCCGTCTCCAGGTAGAGGCGTTCGTAGCCGCGGTTCCGTGCAACGGCCACGATGTGTTCGAGCATGCCGGTGGCGACGCCGCGTCCGCGTGCGCTGGCCGTGGTGCGCATGGACTTGATCTCGCCCAGCCGGCGCGCTTCTGGTTCCGTACCTGCCTCGGTTCCCAGGTCCTTCAACGCGCCGCACCCCAGAAGCTCTCCGTCATCACGGGCTGTCCAGAAGCTGATCGATGGGTGGGACAGAGCCGAATGGTCCAGCGCGTGCACGCTTTCGGCCGGCGAAGTGGCAAACATGTCAGCCAGATGTTCACTAAGAAGTTGGTGCACATCCGGGCGCATGGGATCATCTGGCTCAACGCGGATCATGGACTCGAGTCTACGTGCCATGCGGCCTTTACTGACGTTGACGCTGAAACGTACGGTGGAGATGCCGTTCCAGCTTGCGCAAGACGCCCATCGCCGCGGCAATGTGGGCCTGGGATCAGCCAGCCTGGTGGCGATGAACGATCAACCGTCGACATGGACGGTCAAGCGGCCATTACTATGGAATACGGGAACCTCCGGTGGGAGTGGGCCTTAGACAAGCCACATCCCACCCGGAGGTTTTCGTTCAATCAACCAGGTTCGCCGCTACCAGTGCGCTGGCCGGGTAACACCTAGCGCCCCAAGGCTACGCCGACCGCCTGACGCAGGCTCAGCCGGATCAGCCCAGCACGCTCCGCAGCCACGCGGCGTCGCGCTCCAGTGCCTCCGGCCTATCGTCCGGCACGAACTCGAACATCACGTCCACCGGCCGCCCGGCCTCCTGCAGCACGTCCATCGCCCCGCGCCACAGCCTTTCCCGCTCCGCCAGTGGCAGGCGCGTGTCGAACGGCCACCAGGAGAAGCAGTGCACGCCCCGCAACCAGGGGAGCAGGGCTCGCAGATGCTGCAGCGCGTCGTCGTCCGGCTGGTCGACGTTCGGCTGCCAGTACACGCCCACGTTCTCCCGGCCGACCTCCTCAAGCAACGCAAGCGTGCTATCAAGCGTGTCCGTCAGCGTGTTGCCGTGATACTCCAGCGCGACGGCGACGCCGGCGTCCGCTGCCTCATCGGCCGCTTTGCGCAGCCGCCGGGACAGCCTGGCCCGGGCCGCAGGTTCTGTCGACTCGCTCCCGCGGCTCCCCGCCCAGACACGGATCCGCGGCGCCCCCAACGCCACGGCGGTCTCCAGGACAGGCAGGAAGTCCTCACTTTCGGCACCGAAGTACGAACCTAGGGAGAGCGTCCGTAGGCCGACGGACGCCGTCGCTGTCCGGACGTGCGCCGCGGCGGGCGCGTCCGGGCAGTGCACGTCCCCGCCCCATTCGACTCCGTCGAGTCCCGCCCGTACCGCCGCAGCCAGGACCTCGTACACGTTTCGCTGCCGGAACGTGACGGAACACAGGCCTAGAGTGATGTGCATGGGTCCAGTCTAGGAAGCGTGGCGGGCGCCGTGCATAGAAACTGAGGTTCGGCGGGGGGTCCAGGAACACTGTTCCTGGGTGGTGCCGAATGGAACTGAGGGGTCAAGAGCCGCGGTGTACTCGTTGCCTGACAAGCGGGTTACGAGGATGCCGCGGTCGCCGCGGGCCAAGGCCTCAGGAAGCAGCGCGTCGATGGCTTCATCGAGCCTGGAAACCAGTTCAAGGGCGTTGTCGCTCCTTACCCGGATAATTGGTTCACGTTCAAGCGGGGTGTTCATGGTGTGCCCTTTCATGGTGGGGATTAGTCGAGCGCCTGGATTCGCCAGCAGGCATGGTGTTCTTGTCCGGGAGCCAGGATTACCAGATCGATTCCGGAATTGACGGCGTCCGGCGGGTACGTCATGGGTTCCGTGGTCAGACCCAGACGGTTGGGGGCGGGAGTTTCTTTGTCTGCGGTGTGAATCTGGATCCACGGGTAGTCCTGATTCCAGCGCATTGCCACCCCCGTGCCGTTTGCCGGGTCGGAGGATCACGCTGGCAGTTCCGGTGGCCGAGAAGTCGATTCCGGTGAAGGCATGATCGATTTTCCTTTCCCCGATCCGGCGCGCCCTGCCCCAGTGTGGAGATCGGCGCCCGGTCCGCGGCGTACAGCGGGTGCAGCGGTTCCAGGACCAGCCGCACGCCGTGGTCGACGGCGAACGGCACCAGCCCCTCCAGCCGGTCCGCCACACGCTGCCGGGCGGCCACCACGTCCTTTTCGCCAGGGGCCAGGCCTCCGACGACGAGGAACAGTTCGCGCGTTTCCCGCGCCACGGCTTCGCGCACGGCCTCGAAGTTGTCGGCGAGCGCGGCAGCCTGCCCTTCGGCGTCGGGCGCGGTGAGGAAGCCGCCGCGGCGGAGCGAGGAGACCCGCAGCCCGGCCTCGCGGATCATCCGCGCGGCCTTGTCCAGCCCGGCTTCGTGCCCGCGGTCCCGCCACGGCCCGATCGCGGGGATCCCGGCGCGGACGCAGCCCTCCACGGCCTCGGCGAGGGTCCACTTCTTGGTGGTGGCGGTGTTCAGGGAAAGCCTGTTCAGGGACAGCCGCTCGAAGCTCATGCGCCCACCCCGTTCACCGCAGGAACCCGGCCATGCGGAACTCCGCCAGCGAGGGATCCAGCGGCAGCCCTCCTGGTCCGCGAGTTCGACGCTTCCAAGGTGAAGCCACCGGCGTCGCGGATGGGCAGGATGGAACGCAGCAGGTGCTGGCGGTAACCCATGCGGCCGGTGATGCCGTTCATGGCAATCCGGAGGGATCTTGTGGGGTCATAGGTCCTCCCGTGCTCGTAGTCTCGTCCCACTTGGCAAGCGCTTTCCGACATTCAGTGTGACAGTCTCCCCGGTTTTTGGCAATCGTTGTCCACCTGCCACGATCTGCTCTTGATTCTCTGCATGGATCAATACATCATTGACTCTCAGCGCCTCAGGTCGGCATGGCTTATCGCTGTGCCGGACAAAAATCCAGCCAATTCAGGCTCTGTGCAGCAGCGCGCCTCCCACAGCGGAAACTGTTGCTCTCGTTCTTCATGTCACCTCCAGGAGTTACTCATGTCTGCACCAGAATTCGCCCCTGCCGGCGTTATCGCGCCCGGTAAGGTCTTCCGCGACCAGGAAGGCAAGGTGGCGCAGCTGCACGGCGTCGGGATCCAGCAATTCGGAGACACGTTCTACGCGTGGGGCGAAGACAAGACGAACGGCGACCGGTTCACGGGCGTCGCCTGCTATTCGTCCACCGATCTGGCCACCTGGACCTTCCTGGGCCACGCCCTCGCAGCGGATGAGAACATTGAGGATCTCGGCCCCGACCGGATCATCGAACGCCCCAAGGTGCTCCAGGCGCCTGACAGCCGGTACGTCATGTTCCTGCACGTGGAATCCGGCGACTATTCCTATGCCCGGCTCGGCTGGGCAGTGGCCGACCGCCCCGAAGGCCCCTACACGTATCTGCGCAGTGAGCGCCCGCTGGGCAATATCAGCCGAGACATCGGTGTTTTTCAGGACGAAGACGGTACCGGCTATGTGCTGAGCGAGGATCGTGAGCACGGCCTGCACATCTACCGGCTCTCGGCCGACCACCTTGCCGTGGAGGAAATCGTCTCCACCACACTGGCGCCGCCCAGCGATCACCCCCTGGGCTCCCACGGCCTTGAGTCGCCCGCGGTCGTCAAGCATGAGGGACTCTATTACCTTTTTGGTTCCGAGTTGACCGGCTGGGACACGAACGACAACCAGTACGCAACAGCGACCAGCCTGGCCGGCCCATGGAGCGAATGGAACGGATTCGCCCCCGCGGGTTCGTGCACCTTCGACTCCCAGACGTCAGTAGTAGTTCCCGTACGCGGCACCGAGACCACGTCGTTCGTCTATGTCGGTGACCGGTGGATCAGGGAGGACCTCTTCCACTCTGCTCCTGTCTGGCTTCCCTTGACTCTGAAGGATGGCGTGGCGGAGCTGCAGTGGCACGAACAGTGGACCGTTGACACTGTCACCGGCGTCGTGTCCTGACCAGCGGACGGTAATTCTCAGGTGAAGGAAACGCGCCGTGAACGGATCGAATTCTGACTCCCGTAGTCCATATGCCCTGCTGAACCAGGTGCTGCGCCCATTCCGCAGCCGTCTGGCGGTCGCCGCCCTGGTTTTCGCTGTCAAGGATTGCCCGCTGTGGCTCTTGCCGCTGATCACCGGAGCCGCGGTGGATACCGTGGTGAAGGGTGGACCGCTCGCGGCCTTGGGTTGGCTGGCGATCGCGGCGGCTGTGCTGGTGACACAGAACTACCCGGCCCATCAGCTGTTCACCCGCCTCTACATGGGGAGTATGAGGACCGTAGGCGCCCAGCTGAGGGGCCTGCTGGCTGAACGTCTGCAGCTGCTCTCCATTGCCTTTCATTCGAGATCCAGCGCCGCCGTGATGCAAAGCAAAGTGGTGCGGGACGTGGAGAACATCGAAATGATGCTCACCCAGGCGGGCCCTCTGGCGCTCTCCTCACTACTGGTATTCAGCGGCGCCGTCGCATTGACTGCCGTCAACGTGCCACAGTTCCTCCCCGTGTTCGCTCTCTCGGTTCCTTGCGGCACCGGCGTGTGGTGGCTCATGCGCCGTGCCGCCCGGCAGCGGAATGAGGAATTCCGCCGAGACCTGGAGGTGTTCGCCGCACGGGTGGGGGAGATGACGGCACTGATCCCGATCACCAGGGCTCATGGCCTGGAAGAGGTGGCCGTTGAACGCGTCCGAGAAGTCGCCGAACGGGTCCGGGAACGCGGCCTGAACCTGGATCTGGTCAACGGGCGTTTCGGCGCCGTGAGCTGGGTGACCATGCAGCTGCTTTCCGTTGCTTGCCTTCTGGTCGGGGCCGCCGTCGCGGTACTCGGCTGGGCGCCGATCACCCCGGGGCAGGTGGTTCTCCTGGGAACGTATTTTTCCGCTCTGACCGGAACCGTCACCACGATTCTGGGTCTCATGCCGATCCTGGCTCGTGGCACAGAATCGCTACGTTCCGTGGCTGAGGTGATGCAGGATTCCGAGCTCGAACACAACGAGGGCAAAAAGCGGGCCAGTGAGGTGGCCGGGCGCCTGGTACTGGAGGACGTCACTGTCCGCTACACGTCCGGCCGGAAGACCGACGACGACGGTGCGGGCTTCGGTGCCGGCCGTCCAGCGCTGGACGGGGTGTCTCTGACGATCGGGGAAGGGCAGACGGTCGCCTTTGTCGGCCCTTCGGGGTCGGGTAAGTCCACTGTGGTGAACACGATCCTTGGCTTCATCAGGCCGAACGAAGGCAGAGTGCTGTTGGACGGCGCGGATATGGCGGCTCTGGACTTGCGAACGGTGCGGAAGCAGGTCTCCGTGGTCCCACAGGAATCGGTGCTGTTTGAAGGCAGCATCTATGAGAACGTGGCATACGGCCTGGCGGATGTGGATGCTTCCAGAGTGCGGAAAGCACTGGAGGACGCCAATGCGCTGGACTTCGTGGACGCGCTTCCCGAGGGCTGGGACACCATCGTCGGAGAGCGAGGAGCGCGGCTTTCCGGGGGACAGCGACAAAGGCTTTCCTTGGCCCGCGCATTGGTCCGCGAGCCCCGGATTCTGATCTTGGACGAGGCGACCAGTGCCCTGGATTCGGAGTCGGAGAGCCACATTCAAGACGCTCTGGAGCGGATGGTGCACCGGCGGACCACTTTAGTGGTGGCGCACAGGCTGTCCACGGTGCGGAGCGCGGATCGAATCGTGGTGCTGGATCAGGGAAAGGTCGTGGAGACAGGAACTCATGAGGAACTGCTGGCGTTGGAGGGGCGCTATGCCAGGGCCTGGGCAGTTCAAGTGAAGTGAGAGTCCAGCCGGCTCACACCCCGATATGAAGTCATCTTTCTTAAGGAGCTCAACGTGGCATTAACTGATTCTGGAGCGGCTGCCGTCCCGAAGCCGCTGTTCCGCGACCCCGTGCAAGATGGAGCCGCTGACCCCACGGTGATCTGGAACCGCGCGGCGGGAGAATGGTGGATCTTCTACACCAACCGCCGAGTCATGGCGCCCCCGCTTGACGACGTCTCCTGGGTTTTCGGCACAGACATCGGTATCGCGGCCTCTGCCGATGGTGGTGCCACCTGGTCGTACCGGGGCACGGCGCAGGGCCTGGAGACCGAATGGGGCAGGAACACCTACTGGGCGCCGGAGATCGTGGATGACGGCTCCACGTACCACATGTACGTGAGCTACATCGTGGGGGTACATGCGACGTGGGGCGCGCCTGCGGAGATCCGGCACTACACCAGTGTGGATCTTGAGCATTGGGAGTTCCAGTCGACTCTGGACCTCAACTCCAAGTGGGTGATCGATGCGTGCGTGTTCCCGCTTCCGGACGGCGGATGGCGTATGTGGTTCAAACAAGATAATCACACCTACGCCGCTGACAGCCCGGATCTTTTTCACTGGACGCCGATCGGGTTTGCCGTAGGGAACCTTCCGCATGAGGGTCCGAACGTTTTCGCCCTGGATGGTTCGTTTTGGATGCTGACAGATGAATGGGCTGGGCTCAGGGTCCACCGGTCCGATGATCTGCTCCACTGGAACACCCTGGGCCGGATTCTTGCCGAGCCCGGTCTGGGCACGGACGACGGCGGCAACGGCTTGCATGCCGACGTCGTAGTGGTCGGTGACGAGGCCTTTGTCTTCTACTTCACCCACCCGGGCCGGGGAAGCGAAGCTGTTTCCCATAGCCTCCAGGAGCATCGCCGGACGTCGCTCCAAGTGGCCCGTGCACGCATGGACGGTGACGTCCTGGTATGTGACCGGAATGAAATTCTGACTGCGCCGATTCTGCCGATTGACGGCCTCTAGAAGCAGTCATCAAACCTGATGAGAGTAAGGAACCGAACTCACCCATGAATCCCCCAAGCCAGTACGCGGGTTACCTCTACATCCATTTCAAGCGCGAGTCGGAGGACGGCGAACAGATCCACTTCGCGTTAAGCCGGGGTGATGACCCTCTCCACTTTGACGACCTCGATGGCGGGAAACCCGTGCTCCGTTCATCCCTGGGACAGTGCGGGGTCCGCGATCCCCATATAGTGAGGTCTCCGGATGGTGAGCGCTTCTACCTGATCGCGACGGACCTGCGGGCCTACGCCAAGCCCGACTGGGACGCCGTGCAACGCTGGGGGAGCCGATCGATCGTTGTCTGGGAATCAGCCGATCTGGTGAACTGGGACGAGGGCCGTCTTGCCGAGGTGGCTCCTCCCGAGGCGGGGAACACCTGGGCACCTGAGGCCATCTGGGATCCCGAACAGGAGGCGTTCCTGGTCCATTGGTCGTCCTCCCTCTACGACGACGCAGAGCATCTCGGCGAGAGCTACAACCGGATCATGTGCGCCACCACCCGGGACTTCCGCGAATTCTCCGCGCCACGAATCTGGATTGACCGCGGATGGGCCACCATCGATGCGACAGTGATCGAAGAGGGCGGCCTCTACTACCGCTTTGTCAAGGACGAGCGCCACCGGAGTGACCAGGCTCCTTTCGGCAAGTCGGTTTTCGCGGAGGTCGCCGGAACGCTGTCGGCGGCCGAATGGGAGCCTGTGGCCGAAGGCATCGGGCTCGGTGCGATCAAACAGGGTGAAGGGCCCCTGGTTTACAAGTCGAACACCGGAAACCAGTGGTTCCTGTGGATTGACGAATTCACCCCGGAACGCCGTTACGTCCCCTTCGAGACGACAGATCTGGCGAGCGGAGAGTGGACGGCCTGTGGAGACTACAGTTTGCCCGATGACCCCTGCCACGGCGTGGTCCTGCCAGTGACAGCCGATGAATTCGAGCGCCTGCGCATTGCCTGGTAGAAGGCGCCCGACTAAAAGAAGCTTCAGATGACACCGTGCAGGACGCCGGGCGGCAGGAGCTGGCCGTCGGACTGCCGCCCCACGAAACTCCCACGAACTGAACGATCTGCTGAAGAGGAACCCCAGTGAGCACCGATTTCCTTCCCTTGTCCGCTGTCCGCCTGCTGGATAGCCCTTTTGCCCGGGCGCAGCACGTAAATCTCGAGAGCATCCTGCGGCTGGACCCGGCTAGGCTCCTCCAGCCGTTCAGACGCGACGCCGGCGTGCCGTCCGGCGCTGTGGCCTACGGGGGCTGGGAGGAGTCTGGCCTCGGTGGGCACACCGCCGGACACGTCCTCTCCGCGCTGGCGCACGCCCTGGCCGGCGGAGCCGACTTCCGGGCAACGGACATGCTCGGCTCGATGCTGCACGGCTTGCGGGAAGCGCAGCTCGCCCACGGTACCGGCTATCTCGGTGGTGTCAAGGACGGTGCCGCCCTCTGGAAAGAGCTGGTCAGGGGGGACATCAAGGCCTCTCCTTTTGAGCTCAATGGCCGGTGGGTTCCCCTGTACAACCTTCACAAGGTTCTGGCCGGCTTGGTGGACGTCTGTGAACTGGCTCCTTCGCCGGTAGCGAATGTTCTGCTTGACGGCCTGGGAGAGTGGTGGCTTTCTACTGCAGCTCAGCTGACCCAGGAAGCACTGGAGCAGATCCTGTCCACGGAATTCGGCGGTTTCCCGGAGGCTTTTGCACGACTTGCCATTCTGCGCCAGGACCCGCGCTACCTAGACCTGGCGCTACGCTTCGTCCGGCAGGAACTCCTGGAGGCCGTGAGCCGATTGGGTGATCCTGAGGGGCCTGACACCATGGCCGGCTGGCACGCCAACACCCAGGTTCCGGTGGTGATCGGATACGCCACGATTCAGCGAGCGGCCCGCCGACTGGACAGGGAAAACCCACAGACCGATCGGATCGGCGCCGCAGCGCAGCTGTTCTTCCAGGACGTGGTCCACCGGCGAAGCACAGCGCTGGGCGGGCACGGCGTACGTGAACATTTTCACCGTCGTGACGACTTCAGACCCATGTTCCTCGCTCGAGAAGGCCCGGAAAGCTGCAATAGCTACAACATGATCAAACTCGCCGCAGAGTTGTACCGCCTGCATGGCGACGATGAGTATCTCGACTACATCGAAACCACCCAGTGCAGCCACGTGCTCTCCACGATTCATCCGGAGCACGGCGGGCTAGTCTACTTCACCTCCCATCGGCCAGGCCATTACCGGGTGTATTCGCCGGAGCAGGACGCTTTCTGGTGCTGCATGGGCTCAGGTTTCGAAGCACATTCCCGGCATGGTGCGCACGCCGCCGCAGTGTCGGCGGACGAACTCCGGCTCATCTGGATGCTTCCCGGGACAGTGCGCTGGGAGGCACGCGGCGCCGTCGTACGCATCGAATCTGATTGGCCGCACGGCAGCCAGGCGACCATCACGGTGGATGTTCAGGAAACAGCGGAATTCACTCTGGCGATCCGCGTCCCGGCCTGGGCGGCGTCCGCGCGCTTGGAGCTGGACGGGAACGTGATCGACGACGACGGCGGCTGGTGGCGTCTGCGGCGTCAGTGGCACGGGACGGTGAACCTGCAGCACACCGTTGAGCGGGCGCTGCGGATCGCTCCCTCGCCAGATGGGTCGCCCTGGGGCTGGCTCCAGTATGGCCCAATGGTGCTTGCGGAAGAGATCGAAGATTCCGCGCTGAATTACCGGGCCGGGGGAGCGAGGACGGCCCAAATCGCGTCCGGAACGCTCCAGGCCCTTGCGGAAACTCCAGTTCTTCACTCCGGCACGCTGAATCCAGAGCCGGCTGGCGGTGAACTTGTTGTTCATGCGGTGGACGGCCAAGCGATCAGGCTCAAGCCGCTCCACCAGATCCACGATGCCCGTTACCGGATCTCGTGGCCGGTGGTCGGGTCTTCGTCCGAGGTGGAGGCGGTCGTCGCCGCGCTGGCAGGGGCGGACACCGCATCCACCGCCTTGGAGGCCCGGGCGGTTGACGTGGTGACCTTTGGAGAGCAGCAACCCGAACTGGACCACGAGGTGACAGCGGACGAGGTTGAGCGCGGCCGGACCGCAGAAGGACATCAGTGGCTGCGTCCGCTCAGCCCGATGACCGTGAAGCTGCAGGACTGGCAGGCGGTGTCCACCAGCCTGCGGCTCGAGTGGCTGCCCGCGCCGGAAAGCGCCGCGGAGCCGGCTGAAGCGTTTGCCGTGGGCCGGCTGGAAGGCGGGGACGCCGTCGTCGTTCATGCCGATGACAGTGGATGCTGCGAATTGCCCTTCGGCACGAACGGCGAGGTGGCCACCCAGGTGCTGATTGCTCCTGTGGAGGGGGCCCGTATGCCTCGTCTACGCCGGATTCTGCTGCTGACCGACGCCGCCGATTCATAGCGACAGAATGCTGACGACTTTGTGTAACCCTTCCACACCGTCTCGTGATCCAGGACGATCCGTCGTCTCGGCTGAACCATCGGGAGGACCGTAGTTGTTGGCGAGGTCGAACTGAGTGATTCTGCGGTCGAACGCGTGGCGCAGTATGGCAGGTTGAGTCTCAAACGGCTTGCCGTCTCCGAAGTTATGCCAGAGCCCGAGCGAAATGGCGGGAAGCTTGAGACCGCTGCGCCCCACACGGTACTGCATGTTGTCGTAGCGTTGAGGATCCACGGGGCCATCAAGAGCCAGGCTGCCCGGACTGAAGGGGTGGTATGAGGCGCGCGGTCTGGCCTGGGCATCTGATCAGGAGGCAAGAACCTGGGGTCCTGCCCAGCCTGGGCCTGAGTGCCTCAGAGGGCGTTCTCCTTCGTCGCGGCCGGGCCCGTGAGTCATCGCGAGTCCACTGAAATCGGGCATGCGCTCGAAACGCCACCGCATCCGTCTCGGCGCCTAAGTTATCGGCGAGTTAACGCAAGGCATTGCCCTGTCATTGGGTGTCGGATATCGTCGAGGCGGATAACGTTTGCCTTCCGGCGCGTCATCAATCACCCTCAACGGAGAAGGTACAAGTCATGAGCCCATCTCACGTCATCTCACGGCGTTCCCACATGCTCAAGAGAGCGCTCGCCTTAGGTTCAGTGCTAGGCGTTCTACTCGGTCCATTGCCGCAACCGATTGCGCAGGCTACAACGGTCTCGGGCACCTGCGATGTGCAGTTTCACTCGACCACGAGCGCTGAAGGTTTTACCCACCCGGGGATCGGTCTCACCGAGCCCATCATCCAGAATGTTAAGGCCGGGCTTGCAGCGGGCGCGGAACCGTGGGTCTCGGGTTTCGACGCGCTGAAGCGCGCGCCTGCCGCAGCGGAAAACGCCACGCCCTCCAACGCCGGCGCCGATCCGACCAAGCCGCGTACGACCGCGTTCAATTCGGGCACACGGTTCCTGTTCGAGAACGACGGGCTGAAGGCCTATTCGCAGGCCGTCATGCACGTGCTCACGGGGAAGCAGGTCTACCGGGCCAATGCTCTGGCGATCATCCGCAACTGGGCGCAGATGGACCCGACCCAATTCACGTATTACACCGATTCGCACATCCACAATGGCGTTCCGCTGTTCCGCATGGCCACCGCGGCTGAACTGCTGCGGTACACGAGCTGTGGCAGCGACCCTGCGCTTGTGCTGACCGATGCGGATGCCCAGGCCTTCAGCAACAATCTGATCCGGCCGGCGATCGCCACCTTCATGTCCTCGCCGGACCGTTTCATGAATCAGCACAACTACCCGCTGCTGGGGTCGATGGCCGGATCGATCTTCATGGACGATGCTGCGCTGTATCGGGAGAAGGTCGAGTGGTTCACGGTGAATTCGACGGCTAAGGATCAGGGTTTCAACGGGTCCATCTCGCGTCTGGCCCGGTGGGTCGACAAGAATGACAAGACCGGCGAACCGATCCCCAACCCGCATGTTCAGCAAGTGGAAATGGGGCGTGATCAAGCCCATGGCGGCGGCGATCTCACGAACTTTGCGGGCCTCGCTCGTATGATGCTGTCCCAGGGCACCAAGATGGATCCCGTTCAAGGAACGGTATCGACCGCAGCCAACGCTGTGGGACCGTACGAGTTCCTCGATGACCGGGTCATCAAGGCAGCCGATTACTTCTGGCAGTTCATGTCCGGCCGCGATCCCGAGTGGACCCCGGTCGGGTACGCCATCTCTCCGGACGGCACGATCCGTGACACTTATAACCACATTGCCGATGGCTACCGTGGCCGGTACTCGACCGCGAGCTTCTGGGAGATGTACTACTACTACAAGTACGTGCGCGGAGTGGACGTCGCGAAGATCGCTCCGTTCTACGCTGAGGCGTACGCCAAGCGCTTGACCCCTCAGCAGATCACCTGGGACGGCCACGATGGTGGTGGCGACTCGTGGATGTTCGCTCCCGCGGCGGCAGCAGGCGAGACTGCGGCACCGCCGAACGCCAACCCCAACATTCTTGAGATCGAGCAGCACTACACGCGCCTCGCCGGCGACGTCACTACGGGCGACGGGTTTGTGAGCATGCCCGGAGGCTCGAAGATCGCCTATCTCAGCGGTGCCAACAACAATCCGCAGCAGGGCTTCCGCGTGCGCACGCGCGGCGCGGCCGTCATCCACCTTGGGAGCGTCAGCCACGCCAACACGGTGGAGCGAGACACCGACATCACCGTGCCTGATACCCGCGGCGAATGGCGATACGTCACCGCGAAACGTTCCATGGGCGACATCCTGTACGTCGAGACCGAGGGCGCCACGGTCGACATCGATAACATCGACATCAACGCCCAGGTAGACCTTCACAGCCCGACGTTCCCGGCGAATGCAGCCAAGAGGATCGTCGGCTGGAAGGGTGCCAACCTCGAGATCGACCTCGCGGCCACCGGCCCGGGTGCCATCACGTACAGCGCGACCGGGCTGCCGAACGGCGCGACACTCGACTCGGCCACGGGCCACCTCAGCTGGAATGGCGAGAACCCGGGGACGATCACGCTCGCCGCTGATGATGGAACCAGCGTTGTCGCGCGCACGATCGTGCTGGACACCGCCCCGGACCGCGCTGCGGCTCTGGCGGTGGCGGGGAAGGACTACAAGCCGGATCTCGGCTATGAGTCCGCAACGGACGCCGCGTTCGTCGCTGCACGAGATGCTGCCAAGAACCTGCGGAAGAACAGCACCGACGCGGAGTACGAGGCGACCATGGCCGCCATGGTCGCAGCGGCGGACGGCCTGCGCCTTATCTCGCCGAAGTCCGCCCTTGACGGCAGCCTCGACTACCGGAACGTCCTGTTCTCCTCCACAGCGAAGGAACGCACACCCCTTCTGCTGGACGGCGACGAGCAGACCGGTACCGGCTACCCGCAAGCCGTCAACATGTCGCACATCTTCGACTTCGGCCCTGACTTCCGTGTCTCGGCCAGCAAGTTCGGCTTCCAGAGCAACATCTTCGCCGACCGGCTCGCTAACTCGACGATGTACGGCTCGAACGACGGCGTCAACTGGACCAGGATCACGCCGGGAGCCACGGCGTTCACTCAGGACTACAACACTCTCGATGTGGCACCGGAGTTCATCGACACGCAATTCCGGTATCTCAAGGTCCAGATGATCAAGCAGCTACCTGACGTGCTGTACGGCATTGTTCGGGGGGTGTTCGAGATGACCGAATTCCACATCTACGGCGAACGCCACGAGATTGGAAATCAGATCGCCTCGGCCGTGATCACGTCCCCCGATGCCGTTGCGGGGAAGGTATCGGTGGGCGATACCGTCAATGTCACCGTGACCACGAAGAAGGCGGTCCAGGCCGTTAACGTCAACGTCATGGGCATCCAGAAGGCTGCCACGTCGAGCGACGGTATCAACTGGCTGGCCCCTGTCGCTCTTGACGGCGTCGCAGCCGGCCCTGTTTCGCTCAGCGTCGACTACACCGACGGCGACAAGGCAGGTCCCACCCTGTACGGCACCACCGACGGAAAGAACCTGTTCGTCGGAGGTAACCGGGCCCAGCGCATCGACGTGGCAAACAGCGCGACCGTCGTCGCCTCTTCCCCCCAATTGGCGACCAGCAACCCATTGCCTGCGGACAAGGTCGGGTACCTGCTGTTCGACAACGACTCGACGACGTTTACTGATCTCCAGGCGGCCGCAGCCTATTACACTCTCGATTTCGGTGCCGGGAAGTCGGTCCAGCTCAACGATCTGTTCTTCCTTCCGCGAACCGGTCAGACCGTCCGCGCTGACGGCACCTTCGTGCAGGGTTCGAACGACGGTCAGACCTGGACGAACTTGAGCGCGCCGCTCACGGGTAGCAAGGATGGCGTGTGGACCGCGCGTCCTGTCACGGACAGCACGTCCTACCGCTATTTCAAGGTGACGAATGCGAGCAACTGGCGGGGCAACATGGCGGAGATCCAGCTCTTCGGCACGCTCCGATAACAGAGTTCCGTCTTAACGCTGAAAGGCCGCGGTAGCTCGCGACGAGAGGGGATCGTGTCCAACACACGGTCCCCTCTCGTGCTGTCTCGACCGACTTTTGAACCTCTGTCACAGGCCGCATTCGACATTGACAGGGTGGGCGCGGTCACAGCATAATTGGATGACGTTATCCATTCGGAGGCGAGTGGGACTACTTGTACCGATCCGCACACCATGTGGGTGTGGAACACGAAGGAGTGATTCATGCGATCTGGAAATCGACGGGCTCTCGCCCTCACTGCAGGTCTTACGGCCGCCGCCCTCTTGAGTGGCTGCTCCACCGGAACCGCGACGGAACCCCAGGGAAAGCCCGGCGAACCGGTTACGATCGACGTGTGGGGGTGGGACCCGGTCCAAAAGCAGGTTGTTGACGCGTTCAACATGAGTCAGGACCAGGTCAAGGTCAAATATGTGCAGCAGGCGGACAATGTCGCGATGCAGACCAATTTCCGTAATGTGATGGAGTCCAAGAAGGACGTTCCGTGCCTGGCGCAGGGCTTTGCGCCGTTGGCGACGTCGCTCGTGAATGGATGGGCTCAGGACATCACCGCGTATGTCAAGCCGATCGAAGACAAGTTCGGTGCCGGGGCGTTGTCTGCGGCAAAGCTCGGGGACAAGTACTACGGCATCCCGACTGGTGCGAGCGCGAAGTTCATGGTGGTCAACTCGAAGACGCTGAAGGCCGCTGGCGTCGAGGCCCCGAAGACGTGGGAGGAACTGATCAAGACCGGTAAGGCGCTTGCGCCTTCCGGGACCAAGGTGATCAATCTTGCAGGTGAGGACCCGAGCGTGCTGCTCGATCTCGCGCAGCAGGCGAAGGCCGAATGGTTCAAGATTGACGGTGACAAGTGGGTCGTCAACCTGCACAGCCCGGAGACCTTGAAGGCGGCTGATGTCTTCCAGCAGATCGTGGACAACGGCCTGAACTCGACGCAGACTTACAAGGATCGCCCGGCACTGTACTCGTACTTCGACAGTGGCAAACTGGCGACGCTGCCGACGCAGTGGTGGTCGCTGCCTGGGCTGCAGACCAACTTCAAGACTTCGCTCGGCGACTGGCAGGCCGTTCCCATCCCGCAGTTCGAGGGCGGGGCGGGCCAGGGAGCCCCTGGTCGAGCCACGGCGTCAATCGTTCCGGTCGGGTGCAAGACCCCGGACGCGGCGGTGAAGTTCGTGACCTTCGCCTTGACCGATCCGAAGGGTATCGAGGCGAGCCGCACTAAGGACACGGGAACGGTTGCGGTTCCGGCGGCGCTGAAGGATGTGTCGCAGTACACGGAGGCGGTGGTTCCTACGAAGCTTTTCGCTCAGTCGCCCAAGGAGGTCGGGAAGGTCATTGCTGATGCGCAGGCCAATGTGATCGGCGGGTTCGAGCAGGGCCCCGACTACGATTCGTGGTTCCCGCAGCTGCAGGACCAGTGGGGCAAGGCTGTTGCCAAGCAGATCACGTTCAAGCAGGCCCTGGTGAATGTCGAGGCGTACATTGCGGACGATCTGAAGAGCAAGGGCATCGCTTACACGATCGCGAAGTAGTCCGTTCGTCATATCAAAGGAAGGAGACGCGGATGTCATCCGTCACGGACGTGCGTGAGCACGAACTGGACCTGGCGTCAAAACGGGTCAGACGTGAGAGATCCGGGTCTCCACGATTGTCCTGGCGCACTGTGCAGCGACTCAAGGGGGCGTCGTTCACCTGGCCCTTCTTCGCGGGCTTCGCGCTGTTCACGCTGGTTCCGGTGGTCATGGCGCTCGGGCAGAGTCTGTTCACGACCAAGTCATCTGGTCTCGGATTCGGTGGAGCGCAGGTCACGTTCTCGGGGTTCGACAACTTCGCCCGGGGCTTGGCCGACGGTGTCTTCTGGGAGTCGATGCTCCGGGCAGGAAGCTATGCCGTGGTCGTGGTGCCGCTGACGCAGATTGTCAGCCTCATGCTCGCCCTGCTGGTTGACGCCGTCACTCGCCGAGTTGCAGGTCGCTTCCGGCTTTCGCTGCTTGTGCCGTACATGATCCCTGGCATCGTTGCCACGATGATCTGGATCTATCTTTACAGCCCGACAGTGGGTCCGTTCCAGTCGCTCTTTGAGTTGCTGCATCTCGACATTAATTTCTTTGCGGGGTCGATGATCTGGGTATCCATCGGAAACCTTCATATCTGGGGGACCATCGGATTCAACATGTTGATTCTCAACGGTGCTTTACAGTCAGTTCCACGCGAACTCTTCGATGCCGCACGCGTTGATGGCGCTTCTGAGCTGCGCATCGCACTGTCGATCAAGGTGCCATTCGTCCGCACGTCGCTGGTGCTGACGGGTTTGCTCGCGATCATTGGCACCTTGCAGATTTTTGCTGAGCCGGTGCTGTTCCGCTCGGTGTCGCCGGAGACGATTACGAAGGACTTCACCCCGGCCATGGTGATTTATAACCAAGCATTCCAGGTTGGAAACCTTAACTATGCCGCAGCGCTGTCGATCATACTTGCCGGAGTTGTCGGGATTGCCTCCGCTGTCATCTACCGCTTCACGAACAAGGTCGGATCATGAGCCTCACACGTATGGACAATGAGACGGCGGACACGACGCGGGCGGTGATGTCGGCTGAGCGGAAGGACCCGCGTGCTGTGCGTCGTCGGCGGAGAGGGGCGGCGATGGGTGATGACTCGGGTGGCGCAGCTGTACGCGGCGCATCGAAGTGGTTCGTGCTCGCTGGCCTGATCCTGTTCACGATCTACTCCGTCGGGCCAGCATGGTGGTTGATCGTTTCGGCAACCAAGTCCAGGGAGCAGTTATACACCACCAACGGTCTGTGGTTCGCCGACTTCCGCCTGATCGACAACATCGTTGAACTCTTCAAATATGAGAACGGATCCTTCGGTCTTTGGCTGTGGAATTCGGTCCTCTACGCCACTGCCGGGTCAATCGGTCAGACGATCATCGCGCTGGCTGCCGGTTACGGTCTGGCAATGTACCAGTACAGGGGCAAGGGAACCTCGATGGCGTTCGTTATCGGTTCCTTCCTCATCCCTGGCGCACTTCTCACGGTCCCGTCATACCTGCTGTTCGTGCAGCTGGGGCTCTTCGACACCATCTGGTCGATGATCATCCCCGCATTTTTCGGACCTTTCTCCGTCTATCTGGCCAAAGTGTATGCGGAAGGTGCCGTGCCCCAGGAACTTCTGGAAGCAGCCCGAATTGACGGTGCCGGCGAGTACCGCACGTTCTTCAGCATCGGCCTGCGCCTGCTTACCACGGCTGGAGCCACCATCTTCCTGCTGCACTTTGTCGCTGCGTGGAACTCTTTTTATGGGCCACTGATCATGCTCCGTGATCGCAATCTATGGCCGGTCATGCTGGGCCTCTATTCGTGGATGGGAAGGGGAGCAGACTCGCAAGTGGATGTGACGACGCTCGTAATCACAGGTTCGCTCGTGGCGACCATTCCGATGGTGCTCCTTTTGGTCGCCATGCAGCGGTACTGGCGTGCAGGTGTGACGATGGGAAGCCTGAAGTGACCGTGTCTGATGAACGGGTAGCACTGGCCGATGAAGGCGAGCAGGCGGCTTCGCTTCTCGCTGAATTGCACTGGTCGGCAGAGCAACCGCTCTCCTTGATCTCCCTCGACGGCGTCGAGCTTCTCGGTCGACAGGGCGTGCCGCTTGTGGAGGTGTTCACGGCGCGCGAGCAACGCGCGCGAACGAGTCAGGCCTATGTGCGCTCCGCTGTTGGGTCCCGGCTGCGTGTGCATCACCTTGAAGAACAGAGCGAAGACGGCATGCAGCGCCTGATGGTGGAGCAGCGCGATGAGCTCTCCGGTCTTTCCGTGCAGACCACGCTGAGCCGCCCTATCGGGATGAGTGTGATGCGCGTTGAAACCCTTCTGCGTAACACCTCGAGTGAGCCGCTCACGGTCACTGCGGTCACGACGTCGTTCGGTATTGCCCAGACCGAGCGTCTCGACGGAATTGACGTGGGAACGGCGGCGAGCGAGTGGCTCGGTGAGAACCGCTGGCAGGAAGTACCTCTGAGCGAGGTTCTTCCTCAACTTGCCCTGGCATTCCATGGTCAGGACGCCCGCGGGCATCATGGCATCACAAGCCACGGTGGATGGTCCAGTGGTGAGCGTCTGCCGATCGGGTATCTTGCTGACCGCGTGTCCGGGGAGACGGTCGCCTGGCAGATTGAGACGAGCGCCGGGTGGCACGCTGACTTGTCCGCGACGCGGGAGGGGGCCGTTCTGGCGCTCCTGGGGCCCGCCGACCTTGAGCATCATTTTGCCCATCGGATCGAACCGGGTGCTTCGTTCGAGGCGGTCGCGATAGCAGTCGCGGTGTCGGAACAGGGCCGGGACGGCGCGCTTGGGCAACTGACGGCCTACCGTCGATGGTTGCGGGGCGATGCGCCTCGGGGAGGCGACCTGCCCGTCATCTACAACGATTTCATGAATACGCTCATGGGGCAGCCGACAACTGAGGCCCTCCTTCCGCTGATCCGGGAAGCCGCGGCTGCAGGTGCAGAGGTATTCTGCATCGACGCAGGCTGGTTCGCGGACCCGGAAATCGGCGACTGGTGGGACACCATCGGTGAATGGACCGAGGCCCCCGGCCGCTTCGCGGGCGGTCTTGGGGCAGTCATCGAGGAGATCCACAGCAACGGCATGCGATCCGGCATCTGGCTGGAGCCCGAGATTGTGGGGGTCAAGAGCCCGCTCGCTGCCGCACTTCCTGACGAGTGGTTCTTCCAAAGATTCGGCGAGCGCGTCCGCGAGCACGACCGGTATCACCTGGATCTGCGCCATCCCGAAGTGCGGCGTCACCTCGACAGGGTGATTGATGGGCTTATCAGTGATTTCGGTGTGTCGTACTTCAAATTCGACTACAACATCAATCCCGGTGTTGGCACGGATTGGCAGGCGGTCGGCGCCGGTGACGGGCTGCTTGGGCACACGCGGGCGCTGCGCGACTGGCTGGTGGGGATCGGTGAGCGGCATCCGCACGTTCTCATCGAGAATTGCAGCTCTGGTGCGATGCGTGCTGACTACTCGCTGCTTTCTGTGACCCACATCCAGTCCACGAGTGATCAACAGGACTTCCGTTTGTATCCTCCGGTCGCGGCTTCGGCTCCGGCCCACATCATTCCCGAACAGTGTGGGAACTGGGCCTATCCGGCGTCGGACATGACGGCAGAAGAGACGGCGTTCACGCTGGTCACAGGGCTCAGCGGCCGTCTGTACCTTTCCGGTTTCCTCGACCAGCTCAGCTCCTCTCAGCGTGAGCTTGTGAGCGAGGCTGTCGCTCTGTATCGACGGGACCGTCACTTTCTGAGCTCGGCGATCCCGTTCTGGCCACTCGGTCTACCGGCCTGGACGGACCGGACGGTCTGCCTGGGATTGCGTCATGCTGACGGTGTGAGGCTCTATATCTGGGATCGCGGAGAGGAACCAGCAGAGCTGCTGATCCCCGATGTCCACGGATCCGCATTCGTGGCTTACCCGAATAGGGCGGCATCCTGGTCGCTTGAACAACGTTCTGGGGGGCTCGCCGTGCGGACCCTGCCCGGAGCAACAGCCCGTGTGATCACCGTAGTGGAGGAGAGGAACTGATGGCAGGCGTGAAGGCGGTGTTCGCCATGAACCCCGAGGTCATGCCCTTTGTCTTCGGCGAAAGCGAGATCGAGCGCCTGCGTGAGCTCGTTGACGTGGACCCGCAACGGCTCCTGACCTGGGTGGAGGACCGTGAGCCTGTTCTGGAAGGGCTCGCCGACGTCGAACTGGTGATCAGCGGCTGGGGTGTCCCGTTCCTCGGCGCGAAGCAGCTCGAGCAGCTACCGGCGTTGCGTGCGGTGGTGCACTGGGGAGGGGGAGTCGGGTTCCTCGATCACAGCGCCCGCGAACGTGGGATCGCGGTGTCATCGGCTCGTGTCGCTAACGGCATCCCCGTCGCGGAATTCACCATCGCGATGATCACTCTGGCCGCCAAAGACGCCTTCTGGGTCTCGCGACAGTACTGCCGTGAGCAACGAGAGGTTTACCGCGAGGCCGAGCTACCGCATACCGGCCTGTATGGAACCACGGTGGGCCTGGTCGGAGCATCGACGATCGGGATGATGGTAATCGAGCAGCTCGCCGCTCGGGACGTAGAAGTGCTCGTGTACGACCCGTACCTGGGGGAGGCCGCTGCTGCACGCCTCGGGGTGGAACTCGTCAGCGATCTTGAAGACCTTGCCCGGCGGAGCACCGTGCTCTCCCTGCACGCCCCGGTGACTCCCCAGACGGAGGGGATGATCTCGCGCAAGGTGCTCGCCGCCTTGCCCGACCGGGCGACCCTGGTCAATACGGCCCGAGGGATCCTGGTCGACCAGGACGCCCTCGTCGAGGAACTCGCCGCGAACCGGATCCGGGCGATCCTGGACGTCACTGAACCGGAAGTGCTGCCCGAGGGACACCCCCTCTACACCCTGCCCAACGTCTTCCTCACCCCGCACCTTGCCGGATCCACCGGTGTCGAGCTGAGAAGGCTCGGTCATGCGGCTCTGGCCGAAATCGAGCGGTTCATTGCGGGCGTCCCCTTCGCCCACCCGTTCCCCGTTCCTTGACCGACGCACGCAGATCACGGCGTCCTGCTGACCTCGACAGCGACGGAACGGGCGCTGCGATCGGGCGGCGATGTCAGCCCTTGTGCTTCGGCTGGACCCCTCGGGAACTTCGCGATCGTCACTCGTTCTCTAACCGCGAGTGCTTGCTGACTGACGCACTCGTCAGGCGACGGGCCCGTCGGCCAACTGAACTGGGCTGACAACGCCCCCATTGATGACCATCGCGAAGACCGTCTACGCGGTGGTCATCAATGGTGTTAAGCAAGAACGCTGCCAGAATCGCTGAAGTAAACAGCCCCACTGGCGCCGAACTACGGACACTGCCGGGCAACGAAGCGCTCCTGGATCGCGAGTCAATCCGGGTCGTTATCTGCCTCCGATATGCGTATCGCCCGGTCCAACGATCAGATTGAACGACGTTCACCAGTGCCGACTGTGACAGTTTTGTTTGGCCCTGGTAGGACGGGGCGGATTCTAACGAACGCCGCAATGCTCAGCGGTTATATGTGGGTGTTTAGCCTAGCAAAGCGTTCTGCCCGGGTGTCGTCATCAAGGACGGCGCGCGGGGTCGGTCGTTGAATGCAGCAGCCACCAACGCGAGGTTCGCGGGTGAGTGAAGAGCCTGATCACTGACTTGGGATCAGGGAAGCGAAATGAATCTTCCCGCCGATTTCACCGCCGCTACCGGCGTCCCCGTCTACTGCCGCGAGCCCCGATCGCCCTGGGAGCGCGGCACCAATAAGAACACGAACGGGCATGTCGTGGCCCGGTCTGCAGGGTTGAACGGCCGGTCGTTGATCATCAGCACGTTCCCTGGGAAAGCGATGGAGTGTCGGGGTTGACAGGGCGGACGAACCAATTGCAGTCGGATAACGCTATCCTTAAAGGGAGGTAAGCTATCAACTCCCATCAGTGAAAGGACGCCTCCATGCCTATCGAAAGCGAGAAGGCCGCCGCCCAGGGCCTTTTGGGAACCGATCCCGGGGTGATCTTCGATAGTTGTCCAGCGGTGAACTTCACCGAGGGGTTCCTCCTCGGCAATGGAACGCTCGGCGCCACTGTGTATGGCGGGTATGGTACCGAGACGTTCGACCTCAATCTCGACACCGTGTGGTCGGGCGGACCGCTTTCCGACACCGAGGCCCCGCATGGGGACATCGCCGATCGGCTGCGTGAAGCGATCGCTGGTCATGATCATGCCTCAGCTGACGCATTGGCACGGCGTCTTCAGTCGGACCGCTACACGCAGTCGTACCAGCCCGTCGGCCGCCTCACCTGGCATTGGGGGGACCCCGCGCCAGCGGACGACTATAGAAGACGTCTCGATCTGAGGCTGGCCGAAGCGACGGTCGAACATGCCGGCCAACGGATGCATGCGTACGTCACTGCCCCGGATCGGGTGCTCGTCGCTGAGGCGGAAGGGGACGTTCGTCCCCTGTACCCCAAGGCGAGCGTTAGTTTCGAGAGTCCCCATCCTGTGCTGTTCGAAGAGAGGGCTGCGGACGGTGACGTGGAGTGGGTCCTCGCGGCCGGCCGCGCCCCAGCTCTGGTGCTCCCGAATTACGTGGAGGACCCAGAAGCGGTGCGGTACGGTGATGAGCCGATCGGGCCGGGTGCAGTCGCGCCCGCAGGGATGGGCTGGGCTATCGCTGCCGCCGTGAAACGGGAGCGCGGTGATACCGCTCGACTGATCGCGACCGTGGTAAGCGGGTTTCAAGGCCATAACGAGCCTGTAAGTATCGACCTTGAGCAGCTGGTCGCGACGGCTCGCGCCCGCGTCCAATCTGCGCTGAGCGCTCCTTCGGGCGAACTGGCCCGCCGGCATCGGGCCGATTACGCCGGTTGGTTCGACCGTGCTGCGATCGATCTCACGCCGTCGGGGGCGCCAGCAGCGGTGCAACGCTACTTCGACCTCGGGCGTTACCTCCTCATCTCCTCGTCCCGCCCGGAGACGCAGCCGGCAAACCTGCAGGGGATCTGGAACGTCGACGTGCGGCCTGGGTGGAGCTCGAACTACACGAGTAATATCAATGTGCAGATGAACTACTGGGGAGCCGAGCTTGTCGGCCTCGGGGAGCTTGCTCATCCGTTGCATTCTCTCGTGTCAGACCTCGCTGTCGCTGGGCGATCTACGGCGCGCCTGCGGTATGGGGCGCGTGGGGCTGTCGTGCATCACAACACGGACATCTGGAGGTTCAGTGCTCCGGTTAAGGGGGAACCCAGATGGTCGAACTGGAGTATGGGGCTGGCGTGGCTCTGTGCGCATCTGGGCGACCGGCTGGACTTCCGATGGTCTGATCGGTTCGCCCGGGACGTCGCGCAGCCCGCACTTCGAGCCGCGGCCGAATTCGTTCTCGACCAGTTGATGGAGGGCGATGACAAGCGGCTGGTGGTCAGTCCATCCAGCTCCCCTGAGCATGCCTTTGCGCACGAAGGCACGACGGGCAGTATCACGGCCGGAGCGGCTATCGACCAGGAACTCGCGCATCAGGTGCTCAGTCGTTACATCGCCCTCGACGAAAAGCTGGGGCTCAACGATGACTTGGCGACAGAGGCCGCGGACGCGCTGCTGCGCCTGCACCTTCCCGGCATGGATGCTGACGGGCGAACCGAGGAATGGCTGCCGGACTTCACGGCGACCGAGCTGGATCACCGGCACCTCTCCCACCTCTACGGGGCGTTTCCGGGATCGCGCGTCACCCGGACCGGTGACCCTGCGGCTTTCGAGGGCGTACGAAGGGCGTTGTTCTCGCGTCTGGAGCACGGCGGAGGTTACACGGGCTGGAGCCAGGCCTGGGTTCTCTGCCTCGCAGCCCGGCTCGGCGACGCGGAGCTGGCAGAGCTCGCGCTCTCGCGGCTGCTGGATGATCTCAGCTCCACAACGCTGCTCGACCTTCACCCGCATCATGACTGGCCGGGCGGTAACATCTTCCAGATCGATGGCAACCTCGGCGCCGTGGCTGGCATCACGGAACTGCTCCTTCAAAGCCACGATGGCGCGATCTCGTTACTTCCGTGCCTCCCTGCGAGCTGGACGGATGGGTCCGCGCGGGGTCTGAGAGCGAGAGGGGGCGTTGTCGTGGACATGCGCTGGGTTGATGGCGCGCTGCAGGATGCCAGCCTCATGGTGAAGGAATCGGGCGTCATCGTGGTGGAGCTAACGGACGTTACGGAGATCGAGGTGCTGAATGGTGGCGGCGCACCGGTGGACATTGTCCGCCTAGGAAGCCGGGCCGGGCGGGGCCGATGGCAGTGGAACGCGTCGCGTGATGGTCGATACCAGATCCACACGCGCCAGCACCTTACAGATGGGATAGCGTATGCATGAGAGCGCACGTGGAAGGAAATCGAAGTTGTCTGTGAATAAACCGCCTACGCTGGCGGATGTGGCCAGACTCGCAGGCGTATCCGTCCCAACAGCTTCGCGGGCGCTCAATGGAGGAGTCCGCGGCAAGGACAGTGGGTCCCCTGAGCTTCGGCTCCGAGTTCTCGACGCCGCGGACGCCCTGGGGTATGCCGTGAACCCTGCAGCGCAGACCACGAAAGGCGGTCGCGCCCGCACTGTCGCATTGCTTGTGAGTGATATCGAGGACTTCGGATCCGCGACCATAATCTCGGGCGTCATGCATGCTGCGGAAAAGCGCGGCGTTTCTGTCGCAGTGCGCACCACTTTGGACGATCCGCTGCGCGAAATTAAGCTTCTCTCTGCACTTCGGGGCGAACGGCACCGCGCGGTCGTGATCGCCACCGCGAGAACCACCGACGCGCACCGCGAGCAGGCTCTGGAGGCGCAGCTCCGGACCCTCGACGAACACGGCACGCGGGTCGTGATCGTGGGCGACAGCGACCTCGATTTTCCTGCCGTCACCGTAGACAATCACGAATCGAGCCGCCTCCTCGCGGATGCGCTTGCACGATCCGGCAAGCGGCGCTTCGCTATTCTGGCTGCACCGCCCATAGAGATCACCTCGAGGGATCGCGTTCACGGATTCCTCCAGGGGCTCGCTGAACATGATATTGCCGTCCCTGAGTCCAACGTGGTTCACCAGGCCTTCTCCCGGGATGGGGGGTATGCGGCTATCGACGAGCTAGGCGATCGGATCAGGGAGCTGGACGTGATCGCAGCCATGAGTGACGCGATGGCGGTGGGTGCCATCGCCAGGCTGCGTGAACTCGGCATTGAGTCGCCGCGGGATCTTGAGGTCACGGGGTTTGACCATGTTCCGATGCTTGGCGATGTTCTTCCTCGCTTCAGCACGGTGGAGGTTCCGCTCGAGGCGTTTGGAGAGGCGGCACTGTCGCTAGCACTGGATGAGGGTCTCTCCGATCCTAGTGCCCGCATCGCGTTGTATGGGACGCCCATCGTGCACGGAGAGCCTATCGTGCGCTGACATTAGCGGATCCTTGCGCTTCCTTTGGTATTGCCCAATCGGCTTGGCATCTTGGTTCAGGAACAACTTTCTGCGTTCGGTGTAGTAGGAAGGGGTCGCGACGCTCCAGTCTGCTGAGCTTGGGCCATCGACTACGAAGCTTGGAAATCGTTATCCTAGTCTGTGGAGGCGCGAATCGGCAGAGCGCCGGCTGACGGAATGCATCCGGAAGCAACACTCAGATGCCGCGAGCTTTTGGGCTTCGTTCTGTAGAAACCATCCCCTGAGATTGGAATCCGTCAATGTCCCACTTTGAGATCGGCGAGCGTGATTTCATGCTCGACGGCCAGCCACACCGGATCATCTCCGGCGCCTTGCATTACTTCCGTGTCCACCCGGAGCAGTGGGCGGACCGAATCCGCAAGGCACGTCAAATGGGGCTGAACGCCATCGAAACGTATATTCCATGGAATGCGCATGCTCCGGCCCGCGGGATTTTTGAGACCTCGGGAATCTTGGATCTGGGACGGTTTTTGGATCTCGTGTCGGCTGAAGGTATGCACGCCATCGTTCGGCCAGGCCCATACATTTGCGCTGAATGGGACAACGGGGGGCTGCCCGCGTGGTTGTTTGATTCCGGGGTGAACGCCATCCGGGAGGACGATGACGCATACCTAGGAGCAATTAGGGAGTACTTCGAACAGCTCGCACCCATTTTGGTCCCCCGTCAGATCGATACCGGCGGACCCATCATCCTGATCCAGATAGAAAACGAGTATGGTGCCTATGGCGACGATCATGTCTACCTGGAGAAGTTGGTGCAGATCAACCGCGACATCGGCCTGACCGTGCCGTTCACCACCGTTGACCAGCCCGAAGACCGCATGCTGGCGAACGGGAGCCTTCCTGAATTGCACAAAACCGGCTCCTTCGGCTCCCGCGCAGCTGAACGCCTGGCAATCCTCCGCCGGTACCAGCCCACCGGGCCGCTGATGTGCTCAGAGTTCTGGGTGGGCTGGTTTGACCATTGGGGTGCCCACCACCATACGACGGCGGCTGAGCCGGCGGCGGAAGAACTGGATGTCATGCTAGGGCTCGGCGCGTCAGTGAACATCTACATGTTCCATGGCGGAACGAACTTCGGCTTCACCAACGGCGCCAATGACAAGGGCGTGTACCAGCCCACGGTCACAAGCTATGACTACGATGCCCCACTGGACGAATCCGGCAACCCGACGGCCAAGTATTGGGCCCTTCGGGCCGTGATCGCCAAATACGCCGACCTTGATGACAGCGACGTTCCGGTACCCACCCAGCCCATGGACCACGCAGTTGTGCAGCTCTCAAGCAAGGTGTCGCTCTGGGAGTCCTTGGACCAGCTCGGGGAGGAGAACCAGGAGAGGGTTCTACCTACACACGACGACCTGGCGCACTATTCCGGGTTCAGTGTCTATTCCATCGAAGTGGCTGTTAGTGGTCCCTCGGTCCTGGACTTCGACGCCATCCGTGACCGCGCGCAGGTCTTCCTAAACCGGCAGCCGGTCGGGACCATGGCACGTGACCACCACGAGACGTCCATCACCCTGCCCAATGATGCAGTGGGAACGCTTCAGATCCTGGTTGAGGACCAAGGCCGGGTGAATTACGGACCGAGGCTAGGGGAGCCGAAGGGCCTCATAGGGGAAGGACGCATCAACGGTAAGGCAGTCGAAGAGTGGAACTGCCTTCCCCTGGACCTTGCGGGTATCCCCGGCGGGCTGCCCGGGGCGAACCACCACCCGGTTGCCCCGGACCAGCCGGTCTCCGGCCCCGCATTCGTCCTCGGTGACTTCGAGGTTCACACCCCTGCCGATACTTTCCTGTCCATGGGCGGCTGGACCAAGGGCATCGTCTGGATCAATGGCTTCTGCCTGGGCCGATACTGGTCCCGGGGCCCCCAAGATGCCCTGTACGTCCCCGGACCGCTCCTTCGAAAAGAAAAAAACTCGATCACAGTCTTCGAACTGCACGCAGCAAGGGCGCCGATCGTAGAACTGGTGCCCGCACCTGGACTCGGACACACCGAATACTGAGCCAGCCGGTGCAGCGCACGAACAAGCCAAAGCCCCCCCGCAAAGAAGGCGTCGTAGGGCGCTGGCTCCTTTGTAATTGACCAATACAAGACTCGTTCAATCACCGCATCCCACCCGGATAGGTGATAGTAACTACCTCCTCTGTAATCGTGTGGTCCCACGTCAGTTTGACGATGTCGGAGACGTGCTGGCCAGTACCAGTGCAAGGATGATGTTGCGCGGTCTCGTGGGCATGAATCGAGAGTGTCGTGGCGCCAGCCCGGATCGCTTGATCTTATCCGTGGCCAATGGTGTTGGTGTAGGTGCGCGGGACAGCTTTGGCGATGGTTGCCCTGGTACCCGCGACGTCGAGCACAGCCCTTCACAGGGTCGACTGGCCCCCGGGCTTCTCCCCGTTTTCGGGGAGAAGCCCGGGGGTTCGCATACTGTTCCCCTTTTTCGATTTCGGGGCTATGGCGGCGCAAGTTGGAGGCGCTTTGTGCCCCCGCGGGTTGACCTGCGGGCTCTATCAGCCCGCGGCCGCACAGCACCCGGCTCAGACCTCGGCAACTTCCTCGCCGGCCCTTGCCCGCTCAGTGAGATGGACGTGCAACCGCCCGGCACGATCGAGCTCCGCACCAACGCGCATCGTTTTGAAATCAGCAACTTCAACCTCGCGGCCATCCACGCCCTCGGCGGCGCGCTGGAACTGATTAAAAAGGTCTGCGTGGCCAACATTGAAGAGCACACCCACACCCTGGGGGATCAACTAATCGGAATCGCTGACCGCCTCGGCATCAATCATTCCCATGAGGCGTCTTAGAACTAACGAAGTCGCCGGTGGACTCACGCCAGATGATGCGCTGCAGTCCTCCGCCGGAAGGCGGTTCTGGTTCATCACGCAAGGCGGCAACTAGTCGCTGAACTGATCGGGCACCGAGCCTCTGGTAGTCCAGGAAGACGGTAGTGATTGACGGCACTTGGAGTGCGCTGGAGACCAGGTCGTCCCACCCTGTGACGCAGAGATCGCCGGGTACGGTCCATCCGCGCTCCAGTGCGCCACGAACGACGCCGGTGGCCACCAAATCGTTGGATGCTACGACTGCCAGCGGAGGGGCGTCATCGGGAAGACTGCGAATCGCGTTGAGTCCTGACTCGCCGGTCCAATCTCCCTCGATGACGCCCAGGGATTGCAACCCGAGTTTTTCGATAGTCCTGACATAGGCGTCCCTACGGGCCCTGGCCGAAGGGTAGGCCAGCGCTCCGGTGATGTGGAGGAACCGCCGGTGCCCGCGCGAGGCCAGTTCTTCGATCATCGTGACAAGGGGGGCGGGATCAGTGAGGTCCCCAGACACTTTCATATCGTCATCAAACTCAGCGAGAGACAAGACGGTCGCTCCGCCCTCACCGGACGGGCATGGCGGCATCGGCACGAAAGACAGGACTCCTTCAAACTGCCCGGAGTTGACGATCTCATCAAGGCGTTGTTGCCTCGCGTGGAAGTCGCCTGGGAGGGTGTGGACCTCGATGGTGTAGCCGGCTTCCTGGGCTGCTTGGGTTGCGCCAGCAAGTATTTTGGATGCGAACCAGGTGGTGATCGGGAGCACCAATGCCAATCGACCGGTGCGCTGCGTCCGCATGGACCGCGCCGCCAGATTCGGACGATAGCGCAACTCTTTTGCGACTTTAAGTACGCGCTCACGGGTCGCTTGGGAAATGCCAGGCCGCCCGGTCAGGACGTTTGACACCGTGGACTGCGATACGCCCGCGCGGGCTGCTACGTCACGGCTGGTCGGAACTTTTCCCATGCCGCTTCTCCTGCCAGTTATTAGTTCGGTGTCACTTGACGTCTGGTGATCTTCGTCTCATACTAGCAGATACGTATTACTAATACGTATTACATGGACGTGTTGAGGGTCCCAGCCATCGAGGAGGATGTGACAGCAACCTGCTGCGGACTCGAACTGGGTTGGTCTTGAGAAGTACCGAACGGTGCTTGCGGACGCAATGATCGCGGACGTGAAAGCCTCCGCTAACACGGCCACCTAACGTAACCTGGGGTCCCCTTGGCATCTCTGGCCCCCTCCACCCTTCTTGCTTCATGGAGAGAGAGACGAGCGAATGCTCAAAATTGGAATCATCGGCACGGGAGGAATCGCGGATGCCCACATTCGCGGGTATCTGGAGTTCCCTGACGAGTGCCAAATAGTCGCCTTGGCGGACATCCATCCCGGGAAGGCGGCGAGCAAGGCCGAAGCGTTCGGCTTGATTGACGCGGCCACCTACGATGACCCGGCAGAACTCATCGCTGCCGGCGGGGTCGACCTGATCAGCATTGCCACGCCGCCCAGCAGCCATGCCGAACTCTCTATTGCGGGGTTGGACGCGGGCGTCAATGTACTGGTCGAAAAGCCTATGGCACCGTCCCTCGAAGAATGCGACGCGATGCTCGCCGCGCAGAAGCGGTCAGGCAAGGTCTTGTCCGTGGTCGCGCAAAACCGCTTCCGCGACGATATGGCCATCCTCAAGGAAGCGGTCGAGTCAGGAATGATCGGTTCCGTGTCGCATATGCGCATCGACTCCGCCTGGTGGCGTGGCCTGCCGTACTACGACTTGTGGTGGCGCGGAACGTGGGAATCGGAGGGCGGCGGGTGCACGCTCAACCATGCCATTCACCACATTGATCTGACCTTGTGGCTGATGGGAAAGCCCAGCCAGGCCGTCGCAATGATCGCCAATGCGCAACACGACAACGCCGAGGTTGAGGATCTCTCCGTTGCGATCCTCAAGTACGGACGAGGGCTGGCGCAGCTGACCAGCTCTGTCGTGCACCACGGCGAGGAGCAGGAAATCGTTATCCAGGCTGAACACGCGCGCATCTCACAGCCATGGCGCGTCACCGCGGAAGTATCCCAGCCCAACGGATTCCCCCGTGAAGGCGGCAACCCCGCACTTGTCGACGAACTGAACGCGCTGGCCAGCGCGCATGTCCCGCTTGCTCATCAAGGCCACGCCGGGCAGATCGGGGACGTAATGGCGGCCATCCGGGCCGGACACGCACCCACCGCAGACGGTATCGACGGTCGCAACGCCATCGAGATCGTCACTGCGATCTACAAAGCCGGCATCGAGCACGAAGTCGTCGACCTGCCGCTACGCGCGGACGACCCCTACTACCGGGCGGGCGGTCTTCTCCAACGGGCCCCGCACTTTTACGAAAAACGAGAGTCCGTAAGGGAACTCGCCGGCGACATCATCGTGGGCGCCGCAACAAGCACAGTCTCCGACTGACCGAACAAGAGAAAGTTTCAAGATGCCCAGCTCCGACGGCGCCACGTACGCGCCCGCGCCCATGCCCCAACCCGTCGTCAAACCCGGAGAATTCATTTTCGCGGCTGCACACCTGGACCACGGACACATTTACGCAATGACCGAAGGTCTGCTCGGCGCCGGAGGCACGCTGAAGTCGGTTTACGGCGACGATCCAGCCAAAGTTGCCGCCTTCCGGGCAAAGTTCCCCGATGTCCAGGTCGCAGCTAGTGAGGCCGAGATCCTCACCGACCCGGACGTCCGGCTGATCGCCAGCGCTGCAGTTACCTCCGAACGCGCTGCGATCGGACTGCGCGTCATCGATGCCGGAAAAGACTACTTCACCGACAAAGCACCCTTGACCACGCTCGAGCAGCTCGAGGCGGTCCGTGAAGCCACAGACAGGACCGGGCGGAAATATGCGGTGTACTACTCCGAGCGCATCCACGTCGAAGCCGCCGTCCTCGCCGGGCAGCTCATTGAGCGGGGCGCCATCGGAACCGTTCTGCAAGTCACTAGCCTCGGCCCTCACCGGATCGGCGCCCCCGGCTCCCGACCAGACTGGTTCTATGACAAGGATCAGTTCGGAGGAATCCTTTGCGACATCGGCAGCCACAACTTTGAGCAGATGCTGTACTTCACGGGGGCCTCTGACGCCGAAGTCGTCAGCGCAACCGTCGCCAATTACGCACATTCCGAATACCCCGCGTTCGAAGATTTCGGTGACGCGCACATCGTCATGAACAACGGGACTACCGGTTTTGTCCGCGTTGACTGGTTCACCCCGGACGGCTTGCGCACGTGGGGTGATGGACGCACAATCATCCTCGGCACCGACGGCTTCATCGAATTGCGAAAGTACATCAACATCGCCGCCGACGACGGCGCCGACCACCTGTTCCTGGTTAACAAGGACGGCGAACAGTACATCAACGCCACAGGTCGGGTCGGGTACCCGTTTTTCGGCGCACTGATCCGTGACTGCCTGGACCGCACCGAGACCGCGATGACGCAGGCCCACGCCTTCAAAGCCGCGGAAATCAGTGTCAAGGCGCAGATGCTCGCCCGCGACCTCACTGCCGCCGCCGTGGGACAGGAAGCTCGATGATCGACCCCGGACACAGTGGCGCCCGGTGGGACTCGTTCCCTGACCCTGCCTTCAAACCTCAGCCATATCTCTCAGAAGTAGGTAGGACTGCCCTGTGAAGATCACCGACGCACGGGTTGTCGTCTCCTCGCCGGGACGGAACTACGTCACACTCGTCATTGAAACCGAGGACGGGCTGACCGGCATCGGCGACGCCACCCTGAACGGCCGCGAGCTCGCCGTCGCGGCCTACCTCACGGAGCATGTCTGTCCGCTCCTCGTTGGCCGCGACGCCCGTCGTATCGAGGACACGTGGCAGTACTTCTACAAGGGCGCGTACTGGCGCCGCGGCCCCGTGACCATGACGGCGATCGCCGCGGTGGACGTCGCGCTCTGGGACATCAAGGGCAAGGCGGCCGGCATGCCGGTGTACGAGCTGCTCGGCGGCGCAGCCCGCGAGGGCGTTATGGTTTACGGGCACGCGAGCGGCTCCACCCTGGATGACCTCAGCGCGGATTTCCAGCACCACCTGGACCTTGGTTACAAGGCCATTCGGGCACAGGCCGCCGTCCCGGGTCTGGACAAGACCTACGGCATCGCGCCCGTGGACGGCAAGCTTTACGAGCCGGCCAGCAGCAACGTTCCTCAGGAAGACGTCTGGGAAACCACGGCCTACCTGGACTTCGCGCCCAAGATGATGGCGCACGTCCGTGAGCAATTTGGCTACGGGGTGCACGTACTCCACGACGTCCATCACCGCCTGACGCCCATCGAAGCCGGCCGGCTGGGCGCCTCGCTGGAGCAGTACCGGCCGTTCTGGATCGAGGATCCGACGCCGGCCGAGGACCAGTCCGCGTTCCGGCTGATCCGCCAGCACACCACCACGCCGATCGCAGTGGGTGAGGTATTCAATTCGATCTGGGACTGCCAGCAGCTCATCACCGAGCGGCTGATCGACTACATCCGGACCTCCGTCTCCCACAGCGGCGGCATCACCCACCTGCGCCGAATCTTCTCCCTCGCCGAGCTCTATGGAGTCCGTTCCGGGTCGCACGGCGCCGGCGATCTCTCACCGGTGTCCTTCGCCGCGGCGTTGCACGTGGACACGTCCATTCCCAACTTCGGCGTCCAGGAATACATGGGCCACCGCGATCCGGCTGGAGAGGTCTTCACCACCTCCTACAGCTTCACGGACGGCTACATGCACCCCGGGGACGCACCGGGCATCGGTGTGAAGTTCAACGAGGAGGCCGCCACGCGCTTTCCCTTCGACCCCAAATACCTGCCCGTCAACCGCCGCCTCGACGGGTCGGTGCACGACTGGTGAACAGCATCGACAGCAACTTCGATGTGGTGGTGATGGGGGAGATCCTCGTCGAGGTAGCCACCGACCAGCCTTTCAGCCACGGTGTGCCCGCGCACTTGGGCATCTCGGGCGACGCGCTGAACGTCGCCGCCGCTGCGGCCGCCTCGGGTGCCCAGGTCGGCCTGCTCTCCGTGCTGACCGACGACGACCTCGGCCAGGCCATTGCCGCCCGGATCGCCGAATTGGGCATCTCCACCGCTCTCCTGAAATTCCGCAAGGGCCAGCAGGGCGTCTACCTCGTCCACAGCGATCCCGACGGCGAACGCGAGTTTTCCTACGCCCGCACCGGCAGCGTCGGGTCCAGCCTGGGCCCGGACGACGTCGACCCGGCAGTTTTCGCTGCTGCAGGCGCCGTAGTGGCGGGCGGCATCGCCTGCGCCATTTCGGAGTCGTCCCGAGCGGCGGTGTTCAAGGCCGCTGTCGTCGCCAAACGCTTCGTGTTCGATCCCAACTTCCGCCCGCGTCTTACCTCGGTGGAGGAAGCGACGGCGGCACTGCTGCAGCTGGCGCCCCGTGCCTTCCTGGTCACCCCGTCCTTCCCAAGCGAGACCTCGGCGTTGTTGGGCTGCTCCACGCCGGTGGAGGCAGCCGCGAAACTGCGCGGCCTAGGTGCCTGGAATGTTGCCGTCACCTGCGGTGCCAAGGGCGTCCAGCTTGAAGCCGGCGGCGTGTCAGCCTGGGTGCCGTCGATCCCGGCACCTGCCGTCGTGGATCAGACCGGTGCCGGCGACGCGTTTGTTGGCACCCTGACCGCCCGCCTGGTGCTCGGCGACGACTTCCCGACGGCGGCCCGGTTCGGCGCTGCCGCATCGTCCCTGGTGGTGGGCGGCAGGGGCGGTACGGACTTCATTCCAAGTTTTGAGCAGACCCGGGCGCACACCGCCGGGACTTTGGTTGAAGGGACAGTGCCATCGAACGCCTGAGCAATTTATCCCTCGCGGCTGCCGGCCGGACACCTGCGCTTCAGCGGGAGAAGCTGCAGCCCGGAATCGTCCACCTGGGCCTGGGTGCGTTTGCCCGCGCCCACGCCGCCATTTTCACTGGAAGCAATGCTCGCGACCGGCGATTCCGGCTGGGGGATCATCGGCGTCACCCAGCGTTCAGACACCGTGGGACGCCAGCTGGCGCCACAGGACGGGCTCTTCTGCGTCGCGGAGCGGGGGAAGGGTGCTGCGCCGCTCCGTTTTTCCCCGCGGGCCCAGCAGACGGCCCGGAGTACCTCGCCGCCATCGGAGAACCCATCCCGGAGGTGCTGTTTTCCCCGACGGGCGGGGTGAGCCTTGGAGCCGCGCCTAGGTACCCGCGCGCAGCCATGGAAAACGACGACTGGGAACAGATGACGAACCTACCTGTCGCGGACAAATGTCGCCTACGTTGGCGGCAGCTGGCTCACCTAGCACGTGAAGCCTCCAGGCTCACGGGGGCCAAGTGAATAACGTGATCAGCTCCCGTCGCCCCGTGGCCGATTCTTGCCGAAAGGACAATATGTATGGCAATTTTTGGCAACCGCTTGCCTATCGTTGTTGCAATTCCCTAAAAGTACTGACATGACGGAAAAGTGAGACGAGGCCGCGGCACTACGGGTTTGAGTGCTTCACATAACGCGCCTCGTCCATTCTGCGGAAAGAACAACGGCAGCTTGGAGGATGCCGCCCCCCAACAAAGTATCGCCCCTAAAAAAGCATCGCCCACAGGGCGACCACCATCGAGGAGGATGTAAGTGGCTAAAAAAATTCGAACAACAGCACGTCTGCTGGCAGCACTCACCGCAGTTGCCATGCTTGGCGCATGTGCACCGGGACAGGTCGAAGGCCAGGGCTCGGGAGCGGCGCCATCCGCTGTGAAAAGTGTGGACCCGGCAGAGTTTGCGGGTAAGACCCTGAACTACGTCTACTTCACGGATGGGCCGGACGCACAGGCGACGGCCCAGCTTATCTCGAAGTTCGAGGAGAAGTACAAAGTCAAGGTAAACTTGGAAACCCTGCCTTATAAGGACCTGGTGACCTCGGTCCACGCCAGGCTCTCTGGTGGGAACGCTCCTGACGTAGTCAGGCTGACAGGTTTGACCGACTTCCGTGACGACCTCCTGGATCTGCGCGGCTACCTTGGCGAAGACTATGCCAAGGCATTCCTCCCCGGCCCCGTGGTCGGCGCAACCGGCAAAGACGGCAAGATGCTTGCCGTCCCATCAGACCTGACTCTCAATGGCCCGTTCGTCAACCTGGATATGTTCAAGAAGGCAGGCGTCAGCCTTCCCGATCCCGAGAAGCCGTGGACGTGGGAGCAAATGATCGACGCTGCCACCAAGGTGCAGAAGGCAACGGGCTCACAGTACGCCTTTGCCATGGATAAGTCCGGACACCGTCTCTCTACGGTCCTGAACCAGTACGGCACGGCATTGGTCGCAAACGGGAAGTCCGCGCTGGATGCGGAAAAAGCCAAAAAGGCGCTGACGCCCCTTATCGACATGATGAGTGACAACCGGATGCCCCGAGACTTCTGGCTCGGCTCCGGATCCCGCTACTCCGGTGCCAACGAAATTTTCCTCGCACAGGATGCCCCCGTCTACCTCTCCGGCAACTGGCAGGTCGGTCAGTTCGCCAAGAACGCCAAATTTGAGTGGGCCGCCGCCCCTAACCCCTGTGCGGATAACTGCGGTGGCTTCCCGGGCGGCAAGTACATGGCTGCTCTCCAACAAAGCAAGAACCCGGCGCTGGCAGCGGAATTCATTCGGTTCATGAACAGGACCGAAAACCAGGAAACATTCATCAAAGCAGGCGGTTTCCTGCCCACCCGTAAAGACCTGACTGAAAAGGGTGTTGCCTATCCTGCCCGTCAGGCAGACATGAACGTCTTCCTGAAAGACCTGGCCCGCACTCCCGATCTTGGATACGCGGCGAACTCTGATCCCGCTTTTGTTGGTTCTGCTACTGAGCTTGTCAACGCCGTTTCCGACGTCGTAGGTGGAAAGAAGGATCTCTCGACAGCGGTGTCAGACCTGCAGAAGAAGACGCAGTCCCTCGTGGAGGAACTGCACTAATGGCAGCAGTACAAGCCGCGTCGCGCCTTCGGCAGCCCAAAGCGCCGCTGAAGATGCGCTTGGTTCCCTATCTCTTCCTGCTGCCAAACATGGCGATCTTCGGACTCTTCACCGTATGGCCGGCCATCAACGGCTTCAACATCTCGATGTACTCCTCGTCCAACGGCCGCACGTTCCGGTGGGAGGGCGCCGGTAACTACCAGCGCATCCTCACAGACGAGGATTTTTGGGGCATCGTCAGGAATACGGTCGTTTACGCTCTGTCATTCGTCCTTTTGTCTGTCGTGCTGGGCGTCATGCTGGCCGTGCTTGTTGACCAGCAACGCCGGGGTCGGACCTTCTTCCGGTCCGTGTTCTTCGTCCCCGTCTTGATCTCGCCCGTCGTCGCCGGCCTGGTGTGGAACTGGATGCTTGAGCGTCAAAATGGCCTAATCAACACCTTCTTGGGCTCCTTCGGCATACCGGAGGTCCCGTGGTTGGTGGATAACGCCCTCGCTATGGTCGTCGTCATTGGCGTCGGAACATGGATGCAGGTGGGTTTCTACATGCTTATCCTTCTGGCCGGTCTGCAAAGTATCGACCCGTCGGTCTATGAAGCTGCAAAAATCGATGGTGCGTCGCGCTGGCGGCAGTTCATCAGCCTCACCTTTCCGTTGCTGCAGCCCAGCATCCTTGTCGTTGTCGTACTTGCCACAATTCACGGCTTCCAAGCATTTGATTTCATCTACACCTTGACAGGCGGCGGCCCCGTGGGCGCAACGACACTCATCGTTCAGTACATTTACGAAAACGGCTTCGTCTCGCCAATCCGGTACGGCGTCGCATCAGCCGGCAGCGTCCTGCTGTTCTGTGCAATATTCGCGTTGACCATCGTCAATTGGATGATCGGCCGCAAAAGGGAGGCAGCATGAGCCACAGCACCATAACCAAAAGCCCTCCCGAGATCGGCCCGTCCAAGGCGTGGACGTCCACGGGGCGGAGGAAAGTCACCTCCACAGATGCGTTGAGGGTAGTCATCCTGGTGACGTCAGCACTGCTGGCCCTCATCCCCATCGTGTGGCTGGTTCTCGGGTCGTTCAAGACGCCGGCAGAACTCTCCAAGCGCCCGCCGACGCTGTTGCCTGAGTCCTGGGGGCTTTCCAATTACACGGAGGCTATGACCCGGTTCAATTTCCCCTCATACCTGACCAACAGCGTCATCGTAACCCTCGCCGCAACGTTGCTCACCCTGGCGATCAACTCCATGGCAGCCTATGCTCTGGCGAAGTACAACTTCCGGGGGAAAAACGGGCTGTTCCTGCTGACCCTCGCCACAATTATGATTCCATTGCAGGTCATCTTGCTCCCGGTGTATCAGGTTGTGGCGTCCCTGGGAATGGTCAACACCCTATGGGGTCTCATCATCCCCGCAGCAGCCACTCCAACCGGCGTGTTCATACTGCGGCAGTACATGCTCTCGATTCCCGATGAGCTAATAGAGGCTGCACGAGTAGACGGGGCAGGGGAGTTCCGCATATTTTTCCGGATCGTGCTTCCGATGTGCCGGCCGGCGCTTGCCGTCGTGGCCATCCTGTCCATCATGTGGCGGTGGAACGATTTCCTGTGGCCCCTGGTGGTCGCTCAAAGCGAGGCTGTCTACACCCTGCCGGTTGCCCTTGCCCGGTTCACCGCCGAGGAAACCGTTCCTTTCAACCTCATCATCGCCATGAGCGTCGTCACTGTTCTGCCCGTGATCATTCTGTTCCTCTTCTTCCAACGGCAAATCGTCACCGGCATTGCCAACACGGGCATCAAGTAACCGACACCCGATCCCAGGTACCAGACCGAAAATGGTAATAGTCGCCAGCCCTGTTAGGGCATTCACTCACCCGACGAGCAGGACCGTTCACGCCACAGGTACGGACGGATCGGTCAGGGGACTGGTTGGTCTCGCCTCTATGGGCTGCGCTCTGTGGGGGACGGGAGGAACTCCTCGCGGCCCAGACAGATCCTTGGACCGGGGGCCGAAGAGTATTCACTAACGGACCGGATGTGGGCCTACCCAAGGAAAGGCTTGCGCAGGCAGTTGCCACATAGCGGTCGGCCGTGGCGCCCGGCGGGCCGGTCGACCGTGTCGGTTCGGTGCCGACGTCGTGGCTCATGGCGGCCGAGGCCTTTCTCCATTCGTGGCTCAACCACGGGCCTCGATTCGGGATCTAGTTTTTAGTGGAGCCCAACGCTAGAAACCCGAGGCCTGACATTCGTAGAGCCGAACGTGAGCGCGCACATGATCCATGACGAAAATCAATAGGCGGTCACCCCGTCTAGAGGATGTGGCGGAACCGGCGGGAGTGTCACACCAGACGGTGTCTCGGGTGATCAACAATCATCCGAATGTCAGCAAGGCCACGCGCGCTCGTGTGGCGGCCGCCGTAGGCGAGCTCGGCTACCGGCGTAACACGGCGGCCCGGAATTTAGTCACGCGGATGTCGCACGGGATGCTGGGCAGCGAGCTGTCCCAGTACGGTCCCGCCAACACACTGCTGGGCGTTGAGCAAGCCACGCGAGATGCTGGCTAATTCGTCAGCATTGCAGCCCTTCGCAGGCGGTTTTCTATGCCATCCGGCATTTCCTCGATCAGTCCGTGGACGGCATTGTAGGTGATCGTGCCGCATATCCGAGACCCTCTTGGCCCTCGCAGAGTTGAAACCCGGTGTCTCCGTGGTGGCCGTGGGATCGCTGGGCAGTGGGACGGTGAGCGCCGCCATGGTGAACCAGAAGCGGGGCGCGGAGCTTGCCGTCGGGCATCTGATGGAGTAGGGCACCAGCGGGCCGGCCAGATCGCCGGCCCGCAGAACTGGATTGATGCAGCGGCGCGTGCCGAAGGCTGGAGCGCGGCGTTGCGCTCGGCCGGGCTGGACGACAGCCTGGTGGTGGAGGGGGACTGCAGCGGAGGCTGCGATGGAAGGCCGTACTGCGAGTAGTGTGACTTGCGGATCAACATGGTGCAGAACCGTTGCACCCTTGGATGCTGCGTCAGCCATGTGGGGCCGGTTAGAGGGGCCGGCCCGAACGCACCGCCAAGCCTGTCACCCATTGTCCTTTTGAAGAGCTTCCCACCTGCCTACACGAACTGTTGCCGTTGGATTTGGGTGTCGTTCTGATAAACCGATGATGCTCAGCCCTCTACAGGCGGGAGTGCTTCAGGTCCGGCGATGCGTTGCTATTTCTGGTATCTGGTCATTGCTGCCTGGCCGCGCGGGTCGTCGCCATGAGCAGGAGGATCGATTTCGTCGAGATGACGACGACGAGGAGCGTGACAGCGGCGAGGACTCCGATGGTGATGGCCTGCCAGGCAATCGGTTGGAACAGGTGCAACCATGTGATGGCCAAGGCGGCGACGCTGGCTACGGGGAAAGTGAATGACCAGTGGCCGAGCGAGAACGGCAGTGTGCCATAGCGGGGCAAGAGCATTACTTGGATCAACACCATCAACGCGGTCATCACGATCAACCCTTGGAACACATAATCGGCTCGACCGTCGGAGATCTTGAGCCACGCGGCCCCCGCGACGGCTGGAGGGGCCATCATGATCGCAAGTGTTGGGACGAGCGCGGCAGGCATGGCAGGTCGCAGGGCAAGCCGGAGAAAGAAAAGCACGGAAAAGACCAGCCAGAAGGAGATACCGACCGTGAAGCTTCCAAAGGCAAGCCAGACAGGCCCGGTCTCCGCGGCCGTCAGCGCCCCGACCAGGCCGGCCGCACTGATCGGCAGGAAGTAGCCACCGTGGACGGAGTCGAGGGTCAGCTCCCCACGCATCCAAAACCTCAGAATCCACGCCGCGAATGCCGCCGCGGACGCAATCGAGATCAACGTCAGCGCGGTCCCCGCAAGTGGAACGCTCTGGTGAATGCCAGCTCCGAGCAGCATTGCGGCGATGGGAAGCAAAGCCGCAAGTGGCCCCTGAGTGGCGTGGGTGAGCTGATCGAAGATCGATTGGTCGGCGCGTCTACCGCGATGCACGTGAACCGCGATTGTCCAGATCCATGCGATCGTCGCGATTACCCAGAACGCTTGCCCGAGTTGGAACGCGACGCCGAGCGCGGAAGTTGCAACGGACCAAACTTGCGCGAGGCCAGCCAAACCCAGTGGGATGGCGAGCGTGTTCAATGGGACGCGAGTGGGCGCAGTCGTTGCGGAGACGGCTTGCGTCACGGAGAGCTGATCAGCCAAAGGAATGCCTTCCTGGGAGGGGCCGCGGGATCAGAACGATGAACCACCGCGCCAGTTATTGACCTTGAGGTACAAAACTGTACACGGTATTCTTTCCACGTGGGTAGACCGATGCGTTTTGAGACAGACACCGCTATCGACAAGGCGATGGACCTGTTCTGGCAGCAGGGGTATGCCCGAACGACGCCGCAGGAGTTGGCAAGTCAGCTGGGGATCGGCAAGGGAAGTCTCTACAACACGTTTGAGAGCAAACACGCGCTGTTCATGCGTGCCCTTCAGCGATACAGCGAGATACGACTCCAGTACCTGACCGATCTGTTCTCAGCGCCTGGGGCGATCCGGCCGCGTCTCAGGGAAGCGATGACTGTCCTTGCGGGCGTCGGCGAGCACCAGCGAGGATGCGTCATGGTCAATGCCGAGGTGGAACTCGGCACCGCAGACGATGAAGTGACCCGCATCGCGGACAGCCTCTTCACAGGTATCGAGTCGGTGTTTCGGCGAGCAATCGCACGGGGACAAGAATCGGGTGAATTTGGCGCAGACCGGGATGCTGGAACTGCCGCTAGTCAGCTGCTCGCATCCGTGATCGGGCTCAGCGTTCTCGTCAAAACAGGTGGGCCATCGGAGCGGCTCGGGATCGTCCTCGACGGCATCATCGATGAATTGTGACGTCGAAGAGAACCTACGCTGAGACCTGCAGGCGTGCCAGTCAGGCTGATGCTGAGAAGAGTTCGATGCCGGCTGCCAGCGCGACTTCGCGATAGGAGTCTGCCAAGTCAGCGAGGCTGGCATGCCTGTTCAAGCCGCTCGGGTTCGGGACCACCCATACGGAGGCACCTCCCAGCGGATGCGGCTGATGTCCGACCCTCGCTTGCGGCTCTGCAAAAGCCGTGCGGTAGGCGGTGATTCCCAATACGGCCACCACGGCGGGGGCGATGCCTTCGACGCGTTTGGACAACGCCTCGGCTCCAGTGACGAGTTCCTTTGCCGTGAGTTCCTCGGCGCGCGCTGACGCCCCCGCGACGAGAGAGGTGATGCCGAGGCCGCGTTCCTGCAGATGTGCAAGGTCTCCAGGAAGGAAGCCCGCGGACGCGTCTATCCGCCGATCGACAATGCCCGCTCGATAGAGGGCGGGGTAGAAGCGGTTGCTCCCGCCGCCGCCGAAGTGTGCCTGCACCGCGACGGCGCGCAGACCGGGATTAATCCCGACGAAGAGAAGTCGCGTGCACTCGCCGAGGAGGTCCGGCAGGCTCTGCCCACGGAATGATTCAAGCGTAGACCTAGTAAACCGCACCTACCCACCTTAGGGCGTGCGGCATCAGGGAGTCATGGGGTCCTTGATCGGCTAACATCCTCCGAACCATTCGGCGCCGATTTCGCCTGCGCGGAAATGCTCTGCGAAACCGGTTTGCCCGTCAGTGCGACGGGTCGGCTCTCGGCCGTCTGGTGACATTTTGCGCTGTGGAAACGCCGACATTTATCGCAGCGGCTGGAAGTGGTGGGTATTGGGCCCGTGGCCCGCTATTCAACCGGTCCAGCTGCCCAGCTACCGAGGAGGCCGCGGCGCCGCCTCTCTCGGGGTGTAGCCTCGCCAACGAGGCACCAGGCGAGGATGTCCAAGGCGCGCAGGGGAGTGATGGTCGGTTCGGAGGCCGGCCCGGCAAGCTCGCACCAGAGCGTCGAGGCCCTCTTCAAATCATCTTGTACGTGCGGCAGCCAGGCATGGCCCCGACCCCTATCCTGCAGCAATGGTGTCTCAGTTCCAAGGGTTTCGGGAGGTTGAAGGAATCCGGCAAACGGGCAGCTCCGTTTTTCAAATGCGTCACACCATCCCCGCGAAAGGTATGCACAGGACCGGCAGGTCACTCCGGCGCAGCCGACATGGAAAGACAAATACTCACTACCCGTGCCAGGTGGCATCGAGGCTTCTAGTCGGAGGCATTCGCGTGCGCCAAGCCAAGTAACCCAAACTCCAAGAGGGGATTCCTTGAAACGTAAGTACGCGGGGTCGTTGGCCGTGATCGCTGCGTTCATCTTGGTGCTTTCCGTATGCGGCGTGAGCGGGTTCTTCGTAGCGCTCCTGGTCGTCGCGGCCGTCGTGCCCCAGGGGTAACGGCTCCGTAGGCTAGTCAGGCTTGGGCCTCTGACTCAGGAGGCGGAGGGGTCCCCATCGTTGACGCCTATCGACCGTCCCCGCGCGAAATGGGCGTTGGCGATTCATTGAGCTCCCGGCAGCTCTTCCCGGGGTTGCTCAGCCGGATCCACTCGTAGTCCCACTCCTGCATGTCCCGAACGTGGCGGACCTTTTTGGTGGCGCGCATCTGGGCCGCGAGATCGTCGCTGACGAGGGCCGGACGGGGCGGGTCCATGACTGGCTTGGGCTTGGGTGGAGTGGCCGGCTTGGGCGGAGCTTTGGCGATGCGGACGAGCGCCACGGTCAGTGCAACCACGCCGAGAGCGATCAGGAGAACCTACCAGTACTGGATGAGGAGCCCGATCACGACGAGGGCGAGGATGGGGCCACACGCGCCGGCGCCGGCGACGGCGCTACTTGAGCGACGACGTTTCGTTGCCATGCTGCAGGATCCCACCTGGTGCCGACAATCTTTGCGGGCAGAAGCGCTCGAGGGCCAGCGAGCTTGATTTCACGCTTTGGTTCATCGGTTGCGAACCCCCGCATTTACGACGGCTTGGGGATGTTGGATTCTCAGGCCGTCGGTCCGACGTGACGTGAATAGGCGCCGGTCTCTTCACCCTTGGCTCCCCGTGGAGTTATCGAACGTGAACGTCACTATCGCACCGTGCCCGAGGAATGTCACGCGTAGCTACTACTCGACTTGGCGGGAAAACCGTGCGGAGACTCCGAGGATCACTCAGATCGAGCCTGCCCGCCGCGCGATGGTCCAAGGCGCCAGAGACGCCACGGACGTTGGCTGGACGATTGAGCTTTCGGCTCTCGTACTGACGTCTCGCACTGGCCGCGGTCGAACACGAACCGCACGAATCCGGAGTACATCACCAAACCGCGAGTCATCCGCTGGTTAGCCGAGGCGGTGTGGGCAGTTCCCATATCTGTGCGTATTCGCCGGAAGCCTTCGGTTGGCGCCGGACCAGCCGCAGACCATCCTTGACTACTTTAATCACATTGACCAAGGGTCCGAAGACGACGAAATTCGTGGGGGATCACGCTGCCGGCCGCGTCTTTCCGTCCCAAAGGATCCCGGAAACGCAGTGCAACCTTCTCGCCGACGCGGAGGCAGACTTCCGGCTCGTCCTCGATACCAGAGAAGACGGCATTGTATTCCTGCAACGGACCGGGAAATCCCCCCGTCAAGGAGAAACCGGAAACCCCAGGTCCGCCCACGAGTGGCCCAGATGAGCCTCACTTACGGCTCCTGACAGAAGGCCGGATCCTCAATCAGGGTATTGTCACTGGCCGGAGCGGCCGCCGTGTCAGTATTCCAGCCAGCCATGGCTGGGTCCTTCAACAGATTCCCAACAGTGAGCCGCGACCGGCGCCGCTCCCTGCAGTTACTCGTCGTGTGGATGCACACGACGCTAGGCAGTATGGCTCTGGCAGCAGGACCGGCGCTGCTGCACACTAGTCCAAGCTGCATTCACATATGTCCCTGAGCAGCATGTCCATAGGCAGGGCAGTGGCGTGGGGCGACATCGACCAGCTCTAACCGTCACCTCGTCGAATCGCCCCGAGCAGGCGTCAGTATCACCGCTGGCTGACCGGCTTGTACCTGGCATCGCTCAACCGCCCCGTATCCGGTTAAGCGATTTCCGGTCATCAAATCTCGAAGGCCCCACCTCGAACACAAGGCAACTGCCGCGCCCCTTGAAAGGGGGTGCGGCAGTCGCTTTGCATTGTTCAAATCTGTTCAAATCTGTCAGGAAGGGCGGTGTTGACAATGTTAACGGAATCGGCGGCGGACTGGGTCGTACATCGGTCGAACTGGGCCGGATTGCTTACGTTTTCTGGAGTTCCTTGTATTTGCAGGGGCTGAATTCTGGTTCGAGTTCCACCTTGGGCACACGTTTTCCCTTAGGCTGGGCGGTTTTTGGGCCCCCGGCCGGTGTGGACACTGTCCACACTTCTGGGAGTGAAGTGTCGCTAGGGTGTCCTGGCCGTGTTATTCGGTTGTCCTGGCCCTGGTGTGGCCAGCTTCCTCCATTCCTTGATTTTCTTTGATCGCTTGCTTGGTTTCATTCGTTCATGGCGGCTCTGTGGCCGCACGACATGACTTTGGGGTTTCCCTGCAGGAACGGTCGCGTCCTTCGGGAGCATGAACCCCTTATTTTTGATCCTTCACGTCAGTTCATGCTTGCCCCGGTCGCTGACTACATACAATCGCCGAAGGACTTCCATTTGTCCTTAGTCTGGGGTGCGCCGCGACCCAGGGCTGTTTCCTCACGGGCCCGTGACGCCGGGGCCTGGTGTCTTAGCCGTCCGTTACGCCGGCCAGCAGCCACTGTTCCGAGAGCGGGTCCCGGCGCAGGTGGAACGTCCGCCGGGCGGACGTCGACGCGCCCAGGCGCACCTGGAGGCGCCAGTGCTCGACGCTGACCAGGTCACCGGACCCGACCGGCGCCCGGCGGCTGGTTTTCCACCAGTCGCAGCGGTCGAACCAGTGCACCGGCTCGGCAACGACGGCCCAGATCCGACCCTCGTGGCGGACGGCTAGGGGAACGCCTTTCGCGGTGAAACTCGCAGGAGCGGAGATTCGCCGCAAGGGCCGTGCAGAAGAGTCCCAGTTGCCTACCCCTTATGCCTACCCCTTAAGACCGGGACTCTTCTGCTCTGAAAGGCACCCCTGGGTGACGGCGAGCATACAAAGCCCACTAACCACACATCAACAACGCAAGGATCCCGCCCCATCGGGCACGAAGCCGCAGCCGCCGGTCTCGTCTCGAGCCTGCAGCACGAGTCTCACCGCCCCTCAGCGATCGCCGGCCGCGGATGGCCGGGGTCACGCCGAGGCGATGAGGCGGGGGAGGTTGGAGAGCGCTCCGGCGGCATGGGCTCGGCTGCGCTCGCGAGCCTCGGGGAGGCGTGGGTCGTCGGCGTAACGCTCCAGCTCGGCGAAAGGATACAGCCGGCTCGTGCGCGACCAGGCGGACACGGCCGGATGCTGGCCGCGAGCCCGGGCGTTCGCCATCAGCGCGGCGTAGGCGATGAGGAAGTCGACATTCCGATCCCAGAGGTGCAGCGGGCGGCACAGTTCGTTCTTCTGGTCGTCGTCGTGGAGTTCGGCTTCGACGACGCCAAGCATCGCGTACTGGAACGAGACGGTGCCCCAGAACATCGGCTGAAGGGTGATGCGGCCAGGCTCGAAGATCGGGCGCAGTGGCGGCCGGACGAGCCCCGGCGCCGCGCAGTGGAGGTGCAGCGTGTCGCGTGTCGTGGGGATAATACCGTCGTCGAGGATGATGCGGTCGCGCTCGACAGTACGCACGTGACCGAGGCGGACGACATCCTCGATTCGCCGGAGGAGGGCGATCTCGGCTTCTCCGACGATCGCGCCGTGGAACATAGTGGGCGGCACCGCGGGATCGACCCGCAGCAGGATTCCCTGTTCGTCGAGCCGTGCGAAGAGATCGTCAACCGTCGTCGCTTGGGCCATGGCCTCGATCTGTGCGGCGTTTGCGACGTACTGGTCGACGACGAGGTCGTGCGGCTGCAGGTAGCGTCGATTCGGCCACCATCCCTCGCGCGGTTTGATCCACGTGAGGTCGGCGGGGTCCACACCCTGCTCGAGAAGCCACACACACGTGTCGAGGGCTGTCTTTCCCGCGCCGATCACCGTGAAGTGTTCGGCCGGGTGGGCGAGTCGGGCGAGCCCACCGGTGGGGATGCAGCGGACTCCCTCGGCCACGGCGAACGGCGGGGCGGAGGTGGCGGGGATGCGGCCCTCGAGGTACCTCGCATCCACCACGCGGCGGCGCACGGTGACGGGCACGGTGCGGCCGTCTAGGCGGGAGACGATCCGACCCTCGTCAACGAACTCGCACTCGGGCAGGTAGACTACACGACCGGTCGGCAGGAAGACCCGCGTCATCGCCTCTTCGAAGTGCGCGCAGATCTCGCTCGGGCCGGCCAACTCGTACATGCCTGCGTTCGTGCCGCTGACGTCGCGCCTGTTGGCTCCGAATGGCACGGATTCGACGCCGTAGAGGTTCGCGGGCTGGTGCAGCCGAACGAACGGATATGCGTCCTGCCAGTGTCCGCCGGGTGCGTGCCGGCGATCGACGATCGCAACCGTGGCATCCGAATGCGCGAGGATCCGGTCGGTGAAGACCATCCCCGCTGTCCCAGCGCCGACCACCAGATAGTCGGCTTCGATGCGCCCGCGCACGCACTCACAGTAAAAAGATTCACACCGAATGGCCAGCACCTGCGTAGCGAATTCCGCGTCCCGCTGGCTGCCGTTTGAAGTGGCTGTTGGGAGAGATGACCCGGTCCGTGAGCGAGACCCGGGCGCGCATCTCATCTCCTGTAGCTGATTCGGAACGCGGCCGTTGCATGGATGGCGCCGAAAATGGAGAGCCCTGACATGCCGGATTTTGACCTGTATGGTCGTGAAATCCGCCATGCTGCACACCTAAGGCGGCCTCAGAAAGGGAGCCCTATCCAAGCCTTGGAGAAGTGGAGCCGTGATCTCGCTCAAGCTCTGCAGATCCCCGATTTGCACATCGATCACGAGATGCTGGAGCTCGCTCGACGGTCAGCGGACACGATCACCGACGCTGCTGCACCGGTCACAGCCTTCCTGGTCGGCTATGCTGCCGGCTCACGGGGACCAGGAGGCTCCGACTCCATCGCCGCCGCTGTGGGCGTAGCTATTGATCTTTGCGATAGCATCGGCCAATGCGAGCCAGGGGAGTGACGGGAGGCCATCCGGCTTCCTGACGTTTTGGCCGGTTTCCCATGGGCCAGGTTGTAACCCGGTTCCCTGAGAGCATGCTTTCGGTCATTGGACTGACGGGGACTTTCTGGTAGCGGAGTCCCCGCTGGGCTGAGGGGCCGGAGTGCAACGGGGACCGGCCGATCACGAAAAATTCGTGAGGAGATAAGCGACGGGGAGCGCCGAGCGGATTTTTCGTGGGGAGGCAGGCGCGCAGCGCCCTGGTTGCGCGAAGGGCGCGCCCAGCGAAGATGGCGTCATCAGAATGCAGACGCTGCTGTTAGTGATTAGCGGAGGACGCTGCCGATGTCGGACTCGACAAGTCGCGGTCCTGGCGTGGGGTCTGGTGCGATACGTGCCGCCGAGTCATTAAAGGACGCTCCCGGCCCCGCGGCATTGCCTTTGCAGTCTTGTGAGCAGGAGCCGCTCAGGTACTGCTTTGGTACCATGACGTTATGGCCATGAATTTGCGGGTTCCCGAAGATCTTGATCGGCGTTTGGAGCAGTTGGCCGCCGAGGAACATACGTCGAAGTCTGCTCTGTTGTTGCAGGGTGCGGAGTTGGTGCTGCAGCGGTATGGGCGCCGTCGTGAGATCAGCGAGGGTTTGGAGTTCGTGATGAGCCATGACGCGGAGCTGCTCAAGCGCCTCGAGGACGCGTGACTTCCTACCTGGACATTGAGGATGCCCTGCAGGTTGTTGACCGGTACGGGTTCCATATCCGGGATGTGGGGTTGCTGGCCTCGGCGCTGGCCCGGCCGGCGACGACGGTCATGGGGTCGGAGGCGTATCAGGGGTTGCCGTTGAAGGCTGCAGCGTTGTTGGAATCGGTGACCCGGTTCCATCCTTTGGTGGACGGGAACAAGCGCACTGCGTGGACGCTGATGGTGCTGCTGTTGTGGATCAACGGTTATCAGCATGATTTCAGCACCGAGGAGGGGTTCGACCTGGTGGTGGGGGTCGCTGCCGGTGATGTGTCGCTGCAGCGCAGTGCCGAGCTTATCGCTGCCCATCTTGTGGCCAGGCAGTGATTCCCTGATTGGCAGCGGCTGCCCGGCCGGCTCTGACATGTGGCCATGCATTTCCCACGCCTCCGCCCGTGAGACGCAGGAAGGGGAAGGGAGCCGCCACGAGGGACCCCGAGAAATCAATCCGTAATGGCCCTAAACCCGAACACAAAGCGACTGCCGCGCCCCTCGAATTGGGGTGCGGCAGTCGCTTTGTCTTGTTCAAATCTGTTCAAAATCTATCAGGGAAGGCCTTGTTGACACTGTCAACAAGAATGGCGTCGTACTGGGTCGTACATCGGTCGGATTGGGCCGGATTGCGGAAGTTTTCTGGAGTTCCCTGTGTTTCCAAGGGCTGAAATGCGGTTCGAGTCCCACCTCGGGCACGCGTGTTTCCGCAGGTCAGGGACTGTTTTGGGTCTCTGACCGTGTGTACACTGTACACACCCTATGGCGGTGTGCTGTCCGCGGTGGCTCGGACCGGTGTCCTCGCCGCGGTATGAAATTGTGGGTGGCGGTTTCTGTGACCGGGTTCCTTCCTTTCGCGGATGCGTGTCGGCTTGCTCTTACTCCTTCATTGCCGCGCCGTGCGGTTGCAGCATGACTTTGTCTGGCACCGGGGGAGTTGGCCTGCATCGGCTTGGTGGTTCTTCTCGTTTCACGCATGTTCATGGTGGTCCTCGTGGGCTACTGCATGACTAGTGAAATAGTTCCGGTGTCCACGGCCACGCCTGCCTACGGGTTGCGTTGGCGGCGGACATGGCCGTGGGCCTCGAGCCGCATCAGCGTCTGCCAATTGTCTGGGCCTGCACACGGACGTTCCGGGCGAGCATCGTCTGTGTCATGGGTCCCTCGGCGACCAGGACATCCAGGGCGATGACACCGGCGTGGGTCAGGCCCATGCCGCATACCTTCTCATTCCACGCGTCTTCAACCAGCAGCGGCGCGGTTGACAACAGGCGAGCGGTTGCCCAACGCTCCATGTCAGGCAGAGAGGCACTATAGGACGCGGCGTTGCGTTTCACGGGAGGTCATCAGCCGGGCGGTCTGGTCGTCGGAGTCTCCGTCCTTGGGTTACCCGGGATCCCCACGCGCCAGGCGCTCTTGGGGAAGAGGATCCTTGAAAATCCAGTGCCACTTGGGGTTGCCTTGCGAGTCTGCGAGAGGTTGGACGTCAAACATGCCGGTAGCCGTGAGACGGGCCACCGGTCTGCGGCCCATCTGGCCGTGCCGCCCCATCGGCGTTGAGAGGACCGGACTACGAATGACGGGGTGAATATCTCAACGTCCGACGGGACTTTGCTGACACGATCGCTTGATAGCGTCCAGTGAATGTAACCGACCCACTTGGGTTCAAAGCACAGTTGCCCCGGCAAAACATTCGCAGCCGGCAGGACCTTTACGGCCTTCGCCCATGCGACTTCCATTGGCGGGCGTAGCCCAGTTGGAATCCCCTCAACGGGCCCTGACATGACTTCAGCATAGGCCTGGTCATTCCGAAGGCCCCCGCCAGGCGGCCTTGTCCGGGTTCAGTTGCCGGTGCTCGTTTCCGGCGTAGGATTCAACTCGTGATCGACGTCCAGGCGTTTAGCATGGTCATGGTCTTGGTCGCAGCAGCTCTTCTTGCCGCCGTGCTGGCCCATCGTCTCAGCGCCCGGCTCCGGGTGCCGGCGCCGGCAGTGTTTCTCTTGGCTGCGGCCCTTGCCTCGGGTGTTGCCCCTGTGCTGGGAGAAATCCCGCTGACGGTGGATGAACGGATTGTCACCGTGGCTTTGGTGTTCATCCTCTTCGATGGTGGAATGCACATCGGCTGGCGCCGGTTCCGCCGCTCGGCCGTGGCCATTGCGTGGATCGGGGTCGCCGGGACCGCAGCCACGGCCGCCGCCCTGGCCCTGGCCGCACATGTGTTTTTTGGTTTCGGTTGGGGCGCGGCCCTGCTTATTGGCGCGGCCCTGTCCCCGACAGATCCCGCCGCGGTGTTCTCCATCCTGGGCGGGCGGGAAATCACCGGCCGGACCGGCACGATCCTGGAGGGTGAATCGGGGGCGAACGACCCTGTTGGCATCGCCCTGATGATCAGTCTGCTTGGCGCCACCGGGGGCGGGCTCGACGCTGTGGCCAGTGGTACGGCGGACTTCATGCTCCAAATGGCGATCGGGGCGCTCATTGGTTTCTTCGCCGGCCGTGGCTTATTGGCACTGATGCGCAAAGTTGTCCTGCCCAACGAAGCCCTACACTCGGTGGGAACGATGGCAGCCGTCGCGTTCATCTACGCCGCCACGACCTTGCTCCACGGTTCAGGGTTTTTGGCCGTGTTTTTGGCAGGAATCATCATCGGCGACCAACGAGCCCCTTACAAACGCGACATCGAACGCTTCAGCGCCGCCACCGCCAGCCTCGCCGAAATCGTTGCGTTCACAGTTCTCGGACTCACCGTCTCGCTCCGAGATGTCCTCCGATCCGGCGAGCTGGGGATCGGGCTGGCCCTCGCCGGCATGCTGATCCTCATCATCCGCCCCACCCTTGTCGGATTGCTCATAATACCCGTCCAGCTGCGCTGGGGCGAACGCGCATTCATCCTGCTCACCGGCCTCAAAGGAGCCGTCCCGATCCTGCTGGGCATGTTCATCCTCAGCGCCGGACCGGCCGATGCGTGGCGCATCTACTCCATTATTTTCATCGTCGTCCTGACCTCGGTCATCGTTCAAGGAACACTCGTGCCCTACCTCGCCGCCCCCCTGCACGTGCCGATGCGCCGCAGCGACCCGGAACCCTGGGGCATTGGCCTCCGGTTCACGGACGAACCCCGCGGTCTGCACCGGCACCTCGTTGAGCCAGGGTCACCCGCGGATGGCTCCACTATTGCCGATCTGGCCCTGGGCGAGTCGGGCTGGATTAGCCTGATCCGAAGAGATGGCCAACTGATCCAGGTCCGCGGCCATACCACACTGCGTGCCGGTGACGTCATCCTCGCCCTCTCGGATTCAGAAACCGGGCTCGCGCGACTCTTCCAACAACCCCGGTAAGTCCTGCAGGCGCTCCAACCAGAGCGAGAGGCGGACACCTGCCCCGCATTCGCGTCCATGGCGCTCTACTCACCCAAAAGCCACAGCCTCCCCGCCCAACCGGCCCGTCACTGTGGACAACCGGTGCTCGGCCATTCACAGAAAGAACCCGGCGGCGCCGGACCCCCTGGAGCCCTCGGGAGGCGCCGGGGCCGCGCATCGCGGCCGGGGCTCGCGCCGCCCTCGCGGCAAACTTATTCGGTGTCCTAGCTAGTTGGCGTCCGTTGTGCCGCCCGAGGCGTGGAAGGCCTTGAGCAGTGCCCCGCCTTCCGCGAGGAGGGGTTCGCGGTCGGCGGGCTGGGCCACGAGCCGGGTCACGTCGCTCAGGAGCGTCTCGACGTAGTGCCGCACGACGGCGCGGTGGGCTTCGTCACCGAACCATAAGAGATCCCCGCACACGCGTAGCAAGGCCCGGACGACGCGAGGCTCGTTCGCGCCGTACCGCCGCACTTGTCCGAGGGCCAGATCCACGAGATAGGCGAAATCGCGGGCCGGCACGTGCAGCCGGACGGTGCCCCGGGCGTCCGCCACGGCCTGTGGGCCGTGCTGCCGCAGTGCGAGGGCCGCGAGGATCGAGCCGAGATGGTCCACCGCTTGGTTCGCGGTGTAGGGGTCGTTGATGGCGGGCGAGAGCGCCTTGGACGCGATGTCGGCGAGTTGCCGGATTCCGAAGGCGACGTCCTGCTCAAGCGTCCGTTCGTAACCGATCCGCACGCTCTGTGAGAGGGCCCGGCGCAACTCAGCGCCGACGCCGGGGGCAAGGGGATGTTCGCTCTCACCGGTGTTCCCCCACACCCAAGCGAGCGGGGACCCGGCGATGACGTGCCGGCCGACCATGGGCACCATCCGGGCAGCGAGGTCCCGGCTCGCGAGCACCCCTACGAATGCCTCGACGTGGAAGGCCTGGACATATCCCGATTGCGGTACTAGCAACGCTGTGGCGCCGGGCGGCGGGTTTGGCATGCGAATACCGGGATCGCCCGGAACGAACGAGCGCTCGATCACCGTGAGTGTGGCTTTCTCGACGCCCTTCATGACTTGGTCCACCTGGATGGAATGGGCCAGATGGTGGGCGAAGAACACGAGCATGACCATGCTCACGAACAACAGCAGCAGCGCGCCGCTCACGGCGAGGCGCGGGTAGTCCTGGGTGCGCTGTCCGCCTGCGATACCGACGGTGTAGAGGCCCGCCGTGCTGTACGCGAACGTGGCCACGAAGGCGCTGAGCGTAACCTGGTTGGGGATGTCGCGCAGGAAGTTCCGCAGCAGCCGCGGGCTGAACTGCGTGGACGCGAGCTGCAGGGCCACGACGGTGAGCCCCAGCACGACGGCGATGACCGTGACCATCGTGCTGGCGATCCCGATGAGCAGGTTCCGAGCGTCGTCGGACGTCCCTTGGAACAGGAGGACAGCCAGGGGCGACGTTGCGTCGAACTGCACCGCGGAGAGTCCGGCCCCCGCGATAATCGCGAGCATGACGGCGCAGGTCGGCATCGCCCACAGGGCACTCGCCAAATACTCCCGAACGGCCTCACGCCTCACACGTGACACTCTCGGCCCATGGTCCTTGCGAGTCAAGTGCAACGTGCCAGGTTGTCGCCCAGTGGTGGCGCGTGGGGAACTCCCGCATCGGTAGGGGGACCAGGTCCGTTGCCGGCGGCCAGGGCTGCAACGGTCATCACCAATCAGACGCTTACGGTGGATACAGTGTGGACGAGCACGGGATCGCCCTGCTGGGTGCAGAACGCGCTGCGGGTCGGTTCCGGCATGAGGTTGACGATCGGGCCCGGCGTCGTCGTGAAGATGCACCGGCTGGCCTGAAATCAAATCCCTAAGGGCCTCTTACCCCGGACACAGAGCGACTGCCGCGCCCTCGAAATGGGGAGCGGCAGTCGCTATGTGGCGTTCAAAATCTGTCAGGAAGGGCGTGTGTACATTGCGCACAGTTTTGGCTTCGGATGGGGCCGTACATCGGCCGGATCGGCTCGGTTTGCTTATGTTCTCTGGAGTTCCCAGTGTTGGCGGGGCTGGAATGCGGTTCGAGTCCCACCTCGGGCACGTTTTCCCATGTCAGGGGCGCTTTTGGGTCTCTGACGGTGTACACACGTTGTCGGCGGTGGCTCAGATCGGTGTCCTCGCCGCATGTTATGTAGGTATGGCTGGCGGTGGCGGGCTCCTTCCTTTCCTGGCTACGCTGTCGGGTCTGCTTTTACTACTTCATTGCGCGCCGGGGCGGCTGCAACATGACATGTTTGGACCAGGGGAGCTGGGCCTGTGTCGGCTTGTTGGTTGTTCTGTTTTCATGCATGTTCATGGTGGTTGGTCTGGACAGTGCATGACTGTGGAAAAGAAACTTCCCGGAATTTCCGAGTTGGTAGCGTCGAACCTCTGTCGGACGACCTGATTCTCTGAATGAAGGTGCGCAGAAGACTTCGGTCATTTGCGCAGGGCCCAAGAATCCTCCATCGGCGATGGAGGATTTCTTGGGGTTGATCGTGGTCGGTGGGACAGGGTTTGGATACAGCGTAAGTCCTCGAAAAAGCGGCTGGTGGTCTAGAGGAGAAATCGTATGGTTTCCGAAGCCGGCTGCTGTCCTTTCATCCAAGCGGAGGGGTGGCCGATGGTGAGGGAGGGGCCGCCGGGAGGAAGGGAAACACATCCGGCTTCATACATCCCAGCCATACCCAGAAGATCTCGGGTAGGGCTTCGAGTTGGTGCCACGATTTCGGCAGTTCTTTAAGCCCAGATGGCAAGGTTCTCGTCCTTCATGCAGATGTAGCGGCGTTCGTCTGGGCCGTAAGGTTCGAGCCAAAAGCCACTGCCGTCGGGCATTACTTCTTCCACTCGTCCTGTGCGTGGGGAAGCGTTGTGGGAGCGTATTTCAACTATGTCGCCTGGGCTCGGCGTCCACGTTCTTGGCTGTGGGACGCGAGGCCTGCGGGCAGTCACGGAATGCATGGGTTTCCTCTCAGGCTGGCGCCGATGGGACGGCGCACGGGGGTGTGCGATTTCGTGAAGTGGAGTTCGTGGGCAGCGATACCGAGTCATTCGGCTAGTGGAAGCCACCCCATGAGTTTTTGCGGTTGTCGCCGCCGTCTATGATGACCAGTTCAGAGCCATTGCAGGCGGCTTGTCGGATGGCGGCTGCTTCTTGGTACTCCGGTGAGCTGTACATCGCCAATGCTTCCTTAAGGGAGGGAAAGCGGTGCAGGAAGTAGCGTTCGAATTTGAGGTCGCCTTCGAGTTCCACAAAGGTTTGACCACGCGACAGGGGTTCGAATCCGTAGCGTGGTTGAATCCGGGACACGATTTCGGCGTACTGGACCAACAGTGCTCCGTCGCGGGGGTTTGCTCGTCCCAACCAATATGCAGGCATGATTCTCCTAGGAGTAGGGGTTCTTGAGAGTTGACCCGGTGCCCGGGTCGGCCCGGGCACCGGTGGTGTCAGTGGACGTGTCGTTCCAGGCCTGCCCAGTACTGCTCGCGCAGTCGCTTCTTGTCGATTTTTCCGACCGCTGTCATGGGCAGCTGGTCTACGATTTCGATTGCTTTGGGGGCTTGATGAGCACCCTTGCGTCGCTTGACTGACTCGGTGAGGGTTGAGGTGTCAATTGTGCTGCCAGGGCGTGGGACGACGACGGCGGTTACGGCTTCGCCCCACTGGGCGCTGGGGATCCCGATCACCGCTACGGCCGCGACGTCGGGGTCCTCAGCGATGACGTCTTCGATCTCGCGGGAGTAGACGTTGAAACCGCCTGAAATGATCATGTCTTTCTTGCGTTCGACTATGTGGAAGTACCCGCGTTCGTCTTTCAGGGCAAGGTCTCCGGTGTGAAGCCAGCCGGACCTGAGTGCTTCTTCTGTCTGTTGGGTAAGGCCTTGATAGCCGCTCATGATTCCGCGGCCGCGCACGCAAATTTCCCCGACGGCACCTGCTGCTACGGGCTGATCTTCTTCATCGAGGAGTTCCACTCTGGCGCCCAGGACCGGGCGGCCGCAGGAGCCCAGCAGATCCGGGTCGCCGATTGGGTCGTGTTCGTCCTTACGCAGGACGGTGGCCCAGGAGACGCACTCTGTCTGGCCATAGGCCTGCAGCAGCACTGGTGTTAGGCGTCGCGTTATTTGACGGTGGCGGCGTCAGTTTTTGTGACGACGGGGCGGGCATGGAAACGCCCCGCGGGTGGTTTCCTGCGGGGCGTTCGTCGTCGTCGTGACGTGGTGGTGGTCATCGGTGACGGGGGTTTTTCTTACTCGCTGTTCTCGGTGATTGCGGACTGGGCCGCGGAGACGTCCACGATGGCCTTGTTGCTGGCGTAGGTCGCGATCAGGGCGGAAACGGCGAGGTTGTTCACCGCCCGCGGGTAGCCGCGTGATGCCTGGTGGATTTCGGTGATGGCGTCGTCGGAGAACAGGGTGTCGGATCTGCCGGCGAATTTGAGGTGGTGGCGGATGTAGTCCGCGGTCTCGGCCAGGTCCATTCCGGTGATCGCGAACCTGGTGGAGATCCGTTGGTCCAGTGCGGCCAGGACGGCGAGTTTGAGCCGTCGGCGCAGGGTGGGCTGGCCGACGAGCAGCAGCGCGAAGTGCGAGCCGGTGTCCATCCCGGTGTTGGTCAGCATCCTCAGGGATTCCAGCTCGGTGTTGCCGAGCAGGTGCGCCTCGTCGATCACGACCACGGGCAGGCGGGCGCGTTCGTCCAGTTCCCCGGCGAGCAGGGACGCGGTCTGGTGGGCCAGGACCCCGGAGTAAAACGCCGGGGACCCGCCCAGGGCGGTCACGATCGCCGTGTGGATCCCGCGCATGCCGATCGTGGGGTCCGCGATGTAGACGACCTGGTGGCGGGAGGCTTCCAGCTGGGCCAGGGCTGCCCTGACGGCGACGGTCTTGCCGGCGCCGACTTCGCCGGTGACCACGCCCATCTGGCGTTGGGCAACGCACCATTGGATGCGGGCGACTGCCTCGCGGTGTCCGGGGTGCGGGTGCAGGGCCTGGACCGGGATTGAGCGGCCGAAGGGCATGGTTGTGAAGCCGTAGTGGGATTGCAGGTTTGAGATGCTCATCGGGGTCCTCCATTGGTTCCGGTCGCGCCGGCGCCGGCGGCCATTTTCTCGAAGCTGATCGGGGCGCCCGTCATCGCGGTTTTGTGGCGGGTTTCGACCAGGCGCAGGTAATCGATACCCGACGCGGCGTTCTTCGCCCCCTTGTCGGCGTCTTTGGCGGCGTTGGCGGCTTTGGGGTGGACGTGGCGGTGGATCTGAAGCAGGACGGCTTCGCCGGCGGGGACGCCGCCGGCGGCGGTCACGGCGACCGGGCCGGTGAGATCAAACGGGTCATAGATGAGTTCGATACGGGCCCCGGCCAGGGACGGGTCGACCTGGTAGGTGTTGCCCTGCAGGGACACGGTCCCGGTTTTGGTGACTTTGCGGGCCGCGGACCAGCGGAACGCTTCGGCGATCACGTCCGGGTCCTTCCGGTCCGGGCGCCGGTTCTCCCAGCCTGCATCCCAGCGGGCCAACGGCGTCATACCCGTGGTGGAATGCACGGTGCGGTGGTAGACCATCTGCACCCAGGAGGTGAACAAGGCGTTGAGCTCCTGAAGCGAGGTGACCGCGGTCCCGGCAGGATCCTCCCCGGTGCCCGGAACGATCGTCTGAACCGGGGCGTCGAGCACGGTGACTTCGGAGAGGAACTGGGAGGTCACCGTGTTGAAAAAACGCTCGATCTTGCCTCTGCCCTGGGGCCTGTAAGGCCTGGAATGGATCAGCTTGATGCCCAGCCGCGCGCAGATCCTGGCCAGTGACGAATCGACAAAAGCGCTGCCGTTGTCGACATATGCCGCGTCGGGGATCCCGTGGGTCTGCAGGGCCGGGCGCAACGCGGCCGAGAGCCTCACGGCGTCTTCGGCGAACGCCCAGCGGGCCGCGGTCACCAGACGTGAATAATCATCCAGGAACGCGAAAAGGTAGGTTTTCCGGCCCCCGATCCGGGGCCCGTGGAGCCCGTCACCGACCCAGATCTCGTTCGGGCGCCCAGCTTCGAACCGGCCCGTGGCGGCCGGGGCGGTCCCGGTGGGGATGTCGAGGGTGCGGAAGTGGCGCAGCAGTGTCGACTCAGACGGGGCATCGCCGAGGGTCTCGGCCATGATCCGGCGCACCTGGGCCGCGGTGCGCTGCGGGCGCTCCAGCTTCAGCGTCGCGGCCAGCGACAACACGGTCGCCGGAGTGGCCGGGCCCGCGGCCCTTTCCCGCGGCTTGAGCCCGTCGAACCCGTCACGATGCCAGGCACTTATCCACCTGTCCAGGGTCTCGCGCGAGTAGCGCACGGGTTGGCCGTCCGGGCCTGTATGCTCGGCGCCCGCCAGGGCCCGGACGATCGGTCCGCGCTGGCGGCCAGTCAGGGTTTTGTCCGCGGCGCCGCGGATTAATTGGTAGCGGAACAGGGCGATCTTCTCCGCCCGGTCCTTACGGGCCAGGGGCCCGCGCTGCGGTTTGGCGTCTGTCATGGGGAAGCAGTCCTTTCAAAAGGCTCACGAAGGGATGGCCCCGGCGGGTTCAGCCGGTGCTTCCTTCACCCTTGCCGCCCCGGACTTCCGGGGTAAGAGCCAATTCGTGTTGCACCCCTCCATGCCACCGTCCGGTGCTGAAGAAGAACGGACCGGCCGCTGCAAGACCAGCGCCGTGCCACGGCAGCGCGGCGACGGCGAACCGTTCCGCGAGTACGGACGCGTAGGCTGTGACCGCGCCAAGCGCCCGCCCGGCCGGCGTCAGTTCCGGGGCCGGCCAAAGTCCGGCCCCGTCAGCCCCGTCACGGTGGGCAAGGGCCGTGAACACTTCAGCGATCGAGACGGCGGAAGCGGCAAATGCGCGCAGCCAGCCGCGCACCGTGGACGCGGGACGGCCCAGCCAGGCCGCGATCTTCCGGTGCCCGTGGCCCGCGGCGGTTTTGGCTTCAACGGCGGCGGCAATCACCGCAGCCGCATCGGCCCGCCGCGCAGCCAGCCCGGCTTCAAGCAGCACATGGGTGGCAGCGCATCCGGCGCAGCGTCCGCGGCGCGGACGATGGCGGACCAGGAACCGCCCGGGCCCGGTTCCGTGGCGGATCAGCCGTTCGCGCGCCCAGCCCCAGGGACGCAGCCTGCCCCTGCATTCCGGGCACTCAAGGCGTCCGCCGGCCAGATCGGACTCGACAGAGACAGCGTCGTGATTTACCGTGAGCATCGGCGCGCCCTTTACGCGTCAGAGCGGCCCGGCGTGGACCTTCGAAACCTCACGCCGGGCCGTTCGTTGTATCCGGTCATCGTCAGCCTGACGCCGCCGACGGCACTAAATCAAGACATCACGCGAAAAACCTGCATCGTCACCGGCAAAGACGCCGTCACCGTCAAATACTGCGACGCGCAACAACTGGTCCGAGAGCCTCGTGAGCCTCAGCAATCCGGGACGGGGACATGGGAGAGGCACCATACATCAGGGTTTCGAGTGAGCTGACGTCGTATTTGCTGGCCAGGCCTGAGTCGAGCAGCTTGTAGAGCATGGTGGGAACGCAGAAGCTCCAGTTCACGCGTTCGTCCTGGACTGTGCGAAGCCACTGCTCGGGATCAAAGCCTTGGTGCACAACGATCGTGCCTCCCCGCAGCAGGGTCGGTACGATCGGGAGCACGCCGGCGTGTGAAAGCGGTGCAACTGCTAGATATCGAGGGCTGCTCGGCAAGTCGAGTGCCGCTGTCACCGACACGACAGCCTGAGACATCGCCCGGTCTGGGAGCTTCACCCCTTTGGGGCGGCCCGTTGTTCCCCCCGTATAGGCAATCCAAGGAACGTGCTCGGGTCCGAAGTCGTACCGCACGAGCTGGGTAGGCGGAGCCGACTCGGAAAGGTGGATCAAATCGGGCGCGAGGTCGGACTGCCCCAGCACAAATGTGTGCCTGACGGCGGCCGACTTGGCCATGATTTCTCCGCCAACGGAGGCATGGGCGGGATCGACAATGAGGACATTCACCCCTCCGTCATCACATACGTAGGCGTGGTCTTCTGCCGAACCCAGGGGATGGAGTCCGCTGTAGTGCAGCCCCAGCAGGGTAGCTGCGGCCTGAACCATCCACACCTCAGGCATGTTGGCACTGAGAACACCAATGCCGTCGCCGGGAGCCACGCCGTGGTCAGAGAGTACGCGCATGAACCGGCCTATCCGGTCACGGACCATGTCGTAGGAGAGTCGGCGGTCTCCCGCCACGAACGCGGTTCTGGTCGGATACCGCGTGAGAGCTTCAATCAGCAGATCGCTGTAGTTGACGTCTGTCAGAGACGACATCTTTTTCACCTCTTCTTTGAAGTTAAGCGTGACATAGAGCACACACTTAATGGTAACTTGGTAAGACCAACCATCCAAGCACGAAGGAGTGCCTGATGACTTCAACCGCAGATTCCGTCTTGGTCTCACCCAAGGGGGAGACCGCCTTGGTGATCTCGCGCGATTTGCAAGCCACACCCGAAATTGCGTGGGACGTTCACAACGAGCCCGAACACGTCAGGCAGTGGTGGGGGCTGGAAGGGCACGAGAACCACATCACTGAAGTTGATCTTCGACCGGGCGGTTCGTGGCGTTTCGGTCAGCGCGGCCCGGATGGAACGGAGGTGATTTTCGGTGGCGCTTACCGTGACCTCGATCGGCCGCGGATGTTCAGTTACACCAAGGACTGGCCGGCCGCTGATCCATCCTCGGAGAAGCTTGAGGAAAGTTTGATCACCATCTGGTTCGACGGACATGACCAGGGGACCACAGTCACCTTGGTTTGCGAATTTTCTTCGACAGCTCTACGCGACAGGGTCGCTGCAGGAGGCTTGGATCGGCTGCGCCAGTCGTATGACCGCATGGACAAAGTGCTCGAAACCCTCCGCTTCTCAGAGGTGACCGAAGTGGGCTGACGCCTGCTTGCTTTGCCCCAACCCAGCGCAAATCGCCACATGTCTGCAGATTCTCTCCTGGGGACAACGGGCGATGAACGGACGGCCCCTGGGCCGCCGGACTCCTCATTCCAAATTTCCTTGAATAACGGCACGGAGACACAATGCAATCTCAACCCGATGCTTCACCAGCATCAATCGGAATACTCTCCCGCACAGGTCCTGAGATCATGGCTCGGCTGGAAGGCCTGCCCTTCACGCGGCTCCACAAACGCTTCATCACGATCATTGGCTTGGCCTACTTGTTCGACGCGGCCGATGTTGCCCTCCTGACCTTCGTCCTGGCCCCCATCAGCGCGGAGTTCCACATCGACAAGCTCCAAGCCGGCACCATCGCCAGCATCGCGTTTGTCGGTATGGCCATTGGTTCGATCTGCTCAGGATGGCTATGCGACCGTTTCGGTCGACGGCCCGTTTTCACTTACAGCATGTTGCTCTGGGGCGCCGCCAGCCTCTTTACGGCATTTACGTGGGACTACGGCTCTTTGCTGACCGCCCGGTTCTTTACAGGAATCGGAATGGGAGCAGAACTACCGTGCGCCATGGCCCTTGCATCGGAGTTCTTGACCAAGAAACGGCGCGGGACCTTCCTCGGCTCCGCCCAGGTGCTTGTCATTATGTCGTTCCTTATCTCCGGTGGCATCACGCTGCTCGTGGGCTGGCGGACAGCATTCATCATCATGTTCGTGCTCTCCATGTTCTCGTTCGTCGTACGACGAGGTGTCCCGGAATCCATCCGGTGGCAAGTCACCCATGGACGTCTTGAAGATGCTCAAAAGACCCTCGCCCGCTTCGAAGCGGCCGCCCCTCCAGGCTCCATTACTCCCGTCACGCCTCCGCCACCCGTGGAGGGCTCCACCGTTCCTGCGTCGCGTGGACCGCTGCGTGACCTGTTCGCCGGCGGTCAAGGCAAGCGAACAGTGACGGCCTGGATGATGTGGTTCTTCCAGCTCATGGCCCAGTACGGAATCACCATCTGGATTGCCAAACTGCTTTTCGACAACGGAGCCAGCATCGCTGCCTCGATCGGCACAACAATGCTGATGCAGGTATGGGGCATCCCCGGTGCCCTGACATCCTCGTTCCTTCTGGAGCGGCTGGGCCGGCGTCCTATCTATGTAGCCGCCGCCATCTGTACCGCCGCTGCGGCATTTTGGTATGGAAATGCACCCTCGCCCGCCGTAGCCATTGTCGCTGGCTCGGTACTGCAGTTCTTCCTCTCCGCCATGACTTCGGCACTCAACGCCTACACGCCGGAACTGTTCTCCAATTCTTGCCGTGCAACCGGGATCGGAACGGCAACGGCCTGCGGACGGGTCAGTTCCGTGGTCGGTCCACTTGTCGTGCCCGCGATCCTGCTCACCTGGGGGTACGCAGCCACGTTTGTTGTCCTGGGTCTGTGCTTCCTCGCAGCAGCTACGGCCGTCCTTGCCCTGGGGCGCGAAACACGCGGTAAGAGCCTGGAAGAGGCAGTCCAATAACACCTCACCTGACGCGCGTTGCGGAGGCACAACGAGCCGTGTCTCCGCAAACCGCGGCACAGTTCGATCAAGGTACGACCAAGGTTTCCGGAGCCTTGAGCTCCGATCCCAAGATGAATCACGAAAAGGATGGCACCAAATGCCAGTTGTCATAGGTCAAGTAGCATCGTTGACCGGCAACAACCCGGGCGGCACTGAGAATCGCTTGGGAGCAGAACTCGCCGTTGCCGAGATCAACGCGGGCCAAGGACTGCTGGGGCAGGACGCTGAACTCCTTGTGGCCGACGATGAAACACTGCCAGCACAAGCCATCAGGGCTTATAACGAATTGGTCGGGCAGAAAGTCTGCGCCGTTGTGGGGACATCCTTCTCCAACGCGAGCCTCGCCATCATCCCGGAAGCTGAAAAAGCTGCGGTCCCGTACATCTCAACCGGCGCAGCAGACAGCCAGGTCGAGCCCGTCCGTGCCTACGGTTTCATGACTCCCCCGACCGCAGCGGCAGTCGCCGAGCAAATGCTTCGATACTTCCGGGCCTACGGGTTGACAAGGCTGGCCCTCGTTTACGACGACAACAGCATGTTCGCCAAATCCGGGTTGGAGAAGCAGACACGGCTCGCAGAGGACTACGGCGTAGAGTTCGTGCACCTCGACAAGTTCCATGTGGACACCACCGACTTCGGTTCACTGTGGGCCGGGGTGACTCACGCCGGAGTCGACGGAATCATGGCCTGGGCGACAGGACCACCGGCTGTCGAACTAGTCCGGCAGCGGCCTGGCGGACTTCCCTTCGCGATGAGTCACGGGAACTCCAATCAGCGCTTCCTGGACGCCGCCGGAGAAGCCGCCGATGGCATCATCGCTGCAGCCAACCTCGGGCTCGTAGCAGACGAGCTGCCTGCCTCCGATGTCGCGGAGGCCGCTACATCCTTCGCCCAGACATTCAAGGCGCGCCACGGCCGATTCCCATCCTCATATGCAAGCGACGGGTACGCGGCAGTGAAGCTCATTGCAGCGGCGGTGGTAAAAGCCGGCAGTGATGATCCGAAACTCGTCCGGGATGCCCTTGAGGAGGTTGACGTCGTCACTCCCCAAGGCCGATACCGTTACTCGGCCACCAACCACTACGGCCTGAACGCTGATCAGGTAGCCGTCACGGTCATTCGAGACGGCAGATTCTTCCTAACAGGCTGGTCCAGCAAGGAGCTGGCGCAAGAAGCAAATCACCACGGGAGGTCGTCATGAACAACAGGCAGGTTGTCCTGACCCATGTGCAGGGACCAGTCGGATGGATACGCCTGAATCGGCCGGAAGCGCTCAATGCACTCAACGCCGAACTGGTACCACAACTGGATGAGGCACTTACCCGCTTTGAGACGGATTCGAGTGTCCGGGTCATCGTCATCACCGGAACGGGGCGCGCGTTCTGCGCCGGCGGCGACTTGAACTCCTTCGATCCCTCAGCCGAAGACACCGTACAGGTATTCCTTGAACGCGCGGCCGAAACCCTTGAACACATACCCCGGATCGACAAACCAGTCATCGCAGCCCTCAACGGGGTTACTGCTGCTGGCGGCTTGGAAATAGCAATGGCATGTGACCTCGTTGTTGCAGCACGCAGCGTCCGGATCGGCGACGCCCACGCAAACTTCGGGTTACTCCCAGGTGCTGGAGGAGCGGTGCGCCTTGCCCGGGCTGTGGGGCCAGCCCGCGCGAAATACCTGTCCTTCACCGGCCAACTGTTCCCCGCTGACTTCTTCCTCTCCTGGGGCCTGGTCAACGAAGTCGTCGATGACGACCAGCTGGATAAGCGCGTCCAGGAACTGGCCGAGACGATAGCGGCCAAGAGCCCGATAGTCCTCGCCGGAGCAAAACAGCTCATCGATGAAAGCTTCGACCAATCCCTTGAAGCCGGGCTCAAGGCCGAACGCGACGCGATGTACGCCCACATGCAAACCGAGGACATGCGCGAAGGTCTCGCAGCTTTCGTCGAAAAACGCACCCCCAACTACACCGGACAATGAGGACCACGAAATGACAATTTACGTACTAGTGCACGGCGCCTGGCAATTCGGCGAAAGCTGGGACCAGGTGCGCGCAGAACTTGAAGCGCTCGGACACGAAGTCCACACGCCCACCGCAGCGGGACTCCGCCCGGGTGATCCGGCCGATATCAGCACCGACGACGCCTGTAAACCCTTCATCGACTACATCCTCGAAAAGGACCTCGACGATTTCGTCCTCGTCGGCCACAGCTGGGGCGGCGTTCTGATTGCCAAGATCGCAGAAGCGCTGGCTTACCGGATACGACGAATAGTCTTCCAAGGCGCCTTCGTGCTCCTGGACGGACAAACGGTCCTCGAGAACATCCCACCATTCTTCCCGCCTGCCCTGCAGGCAAACGCCGAAGAGCGAGGCGACGGAAGGGTGATGCTGCCGTTCGAAGTATGGCGCGACGGCTTCATGAACGATGCCCCTTTCGACCTCGCAAAGGACGTCTACGACGGGCTGCGACCCCATCCCTTCCGAACCTTCGCCGAACCGGTCGATCTGGAAAAGTTCTTCGACCTGCCGATCCCGAAGAGCTATCTGCACGCTACCGAAGACAACTGCCTGCTGCAGGGCGAATGGGGGTGGCACCCGAGGATGTCGAACCGGTTGGGATACTTCCGCTTGGTCCAAATGCCAGGAGGCCACGAAGTCATGTACACCGCACCGAAGTTGCTGGCATCAAAAATTGAAGAGGCAGGCCGAGACTAGGAATAGTCAGTTGGTATGACCAGCTAAGCTTGGAGGTGAACACCAGACGGCGGAAGGGACCCCCGGATGACGCAAGTCGCAGACGACGATGGCAACGTCGAGCTATTCGCTCCGGTTGGAAAGCAAAGGCTGTTCGAGAGCGTCTTGAGCCAATTGGAAACCCTCATTTACGAGGGACAGCTCAACGCGGGGGACCGTCTGCCTAGCGAACGCGCACTGAGTGAAATGCTTCAAGTCAGCAGGCCATCCGTCCGCGAAGCACTTCGAGTTCTTGACGCCATGGACATCATCACCGTAAAAACCGGTGTAGGGTCCGCCGGTGGTACCAAAATCAGCGACAAGCTGGGCCCCATGATCTCGAGGCTGATGCGCCTTTACATGGCCTTGGGGCACTTTGACCTGGACAATGTCTTGGAAACCCGTCGTCTGCTCGAGGAAGAAGCCGTCCGTGTCGCTGCGACAAAACGCACGGACGAACAACTTACCGGGATGGATAAGCTGCTGGCGCAGATGGACGACCTTGTGGAGGACCGCGAGAGGTATCTGGCGCTCGACGGAAAATTCCACGTGGCCGTCGCACTGGCCAGCAGCAATCCCCTGCTGGCACACCTCATGGGGTCCATGCGGGACGCCGTAACGGAAAACCTCGTGAAAGCACACGTCGAAGAGAACGACTGGCAGACACTCGCGCGCAAGGCTCAACAGAACCACCGAAAACTGGTCGAGGCCCTGCGAGCAGGGGATGGAGACGCTGCTGCCCAATGCGTCGGCCAGCACGTCGACTTCTATGATGAGGCCCGTCTCAAATCCAAAGGCACATAGATCTCGACGGCGAAACCGCAGCCTGGGGGAAAGGACAGCGTTCCAGTACGAAAGGAACGGAATCGCTACGCGGACGGTCGCGCCTCTACGAGCTAGCGCGACGGCAGCTTTTGGCCGTCGCGACGCAGCCCCCCGGTGTCGAGACATGGCGGTAAGGGTTTGGCGGGTGATGCCGAGTTCGGTGCGGAGGGGGCCAATTGTGGCTTCCGGTTTGCCCATGGAGGCCTTAGCGAGTTGGACCTTGGCCGAGGTTACTTTGTAGTGGCGGCTATCTTGCATCCCCGGGCACGGGAGGCGAGGCCGGCGAGGGTGCATTCTGAGATAAGTTCCCGGAAGAAGCGACGGAGGAGCGCAGAGCGAAGACTTTGATAAGGTGCCACCGCGGGAGCGCCAGGGTTGGGCGGAAGGCCCGCCCAGCGATGATGGAGCTATAAGAACGACAAGCAGCGTTGATGAGTCTCATTCGTCATTTGTGTACCGGCCTGGCGGGACATCTTGTCCGTTGCAAAGCTGTCTCGCTTCCGTGCAGCACGGCAGTCGCTTTGATGGGACAGGGAAATTGGGCAAAAAAAGAAGTGTGTACTTTGTACACACCTTTCGCTTCGGACTGGGTCCTATATCGGTCGGTTTGGCTCGGATTGCTTATGTTTTCCGGAGTTCCCAGTGTTGGCGGGGCTGGAATGCGGTTCGAGTCGCACCTCGGGCACGCGTTTTCCCTCAGACTCCCCGTTCATTGCGGGCGGTGGGGCTGACTGCATGATTAATCGGTTGGCGCGCCTGTCCAGAATCGATTTGGGCACCACCCGGATCCTTTGTCGAAGCAGCGCGGGTGGTCGACGTCACCGCCGGCAATGGGGCGGTGGTGGTCAGTTGGTGTTGCCTGCGCAGGTGGTTGGGCTCCAGAGCCCTCGCTGGGCTGTGCGGGCTGCTTGTTCGGCGTCGCGGAAGGCGTCCTGGTATTTGTAGGGAGCGGCGTAGGTGTATTCGTGGGCGTAGCCCTCGTTGACCAGTCTTTGATTGACGAGTTCGGTGTCGTTGAGCCAGACGTAGGCTAGGGTGCGGCCGTAGCGGTCACGCCGGGCTTGGCTGGGGTCGTATTCCAACCAGACCTGGGTGCCGTCCAGGAGTTCGTGGGCGCGGCGGGATGCCTCTTGTCCGAAGCATTGGACGGGTTTGCGTGGATCGGTGACCTCCGGAGAGTCGATGCCGATGAGCCGCACGGGCGTGGATTTGCCGTTGATGGTGACCAGGATGGTGTCCCCATCGGTGACTGAGGTCACGCGGAAGGGGCCTTCCGCACTTGACGGGCGGGAGACATTCGTCCCGTTCTCGTGAGCTGTGTTTGGTGCCGGGGCGGTCCCGGTTTCGGTGCATCCGGCAAGCAGGAGCACGGAGAGAAGGGCTGCAAACGGGGCGCGCCAGGCGCTCATGCGGTTCGTCAGTGCCTGTCGGCAGCACAGCCGAGACGGGATGACCTGCTGGGCGTGCCGGCGCAGGTAATCCTCCGGCGAGGCTTTTGGCGCGGAGTTTGCGACCATCTGCCGGAACTTGTCGCAACTCGCGGGCGGCTTGCTCCGGCTTCCAGCAGGTGAATCGGCGACACCGGCGCGGCTGCACAGCCTGGAGATCTCAGAGGCCCTGGCATGGGGAGTCAATGAAGCGGGGTTTCAGTCTTGGCAGTCGGGCCAGATATCGAATCCACCGTCGTGGACGCGGTTCCCGGATGTCCAGGTCTTAGCAGCGGTCGACGACGTCCACCACCCCGTGGACGGGGAGCTGATTCCGCTGGAAACGCGAACCTCGGTGCCTTCGCAGGAAGGGCCGACAATGGGCCGGGAAGCTGCTATCCGCTTCATCTCAGCCAGCCACGCCGATCAGTGACGCGAGGGCGGATGCGTTGTCCAAAGCTGCTGCCTGATTCATGGCTCCTCCAGCTCCCGGGTTCTCTCGTTGCCTGCCGCGTCAGCGGCCCAACTCCTATGGCTTGTTGCTGGGTTAAAGCATGCCGCTCCTGGATCAAGGACTGCCGTGGTTTTCCAGAGCCTTGGTGCAGTTTTTGGGCAGGAAAAGGCAAGCACCCGGGGACGGTCTGTCGGTGTGAGATTGATGGTGAGCGTTTCCATGTCGGTGATTCCTCGTATCGTGGTGGACCTGTGGGCGTTGGTTTCGGCCCGTCATTCGGATAGAGGATCCACCGCTGGGCTGAGGGCGTGGAGTGCAACTTGGGGGACCGGGGCCAATCCAAAAGTTTGCGAGGAAGGAAGTGACGAAGGAGCGCCGAGCAACAGTTTTGGATTTGTTCCGGCCCGGCAGCGCCCTGGTTGCGCGGAGGGCCCACCCAGCCATCATGGAGCGAACGGAATGACAAAAGCGCTGATTCTGCTGGTTCATGGCTGTGTTCGAAGCAGCGCAGCATGACATTCGGACCGGTTGACGGAGACCGCCACCGTTGCCGGACATGAAGCACAACGACAAGACAGGACGGCGTATCAGGGAATCCCGATGGCTGAGGTTGGCAGAAACTGCCTACGTCGAGATCCAGGTTCAAATCTTGTGTTTTACAGCCGGTACTCTGGGCCAGTGATCGGTGGTTATATTTCGTCGATGGAGCGGCCTGCCCGGGAAGCGGGCAGAGACCAGCTCGGCAGTTTAAACAACCCTTGCCTGCCGCGCTTTGGGTAGGCAAGGGGTTGCGATGATCCCTTGTCTCTCACGAGCGTTCTGGATCAGCGGGATTTTTAGGGTAGGAAGTCGTTAATTCGCCAGGAGCGAGATGTCGCGGACGGCGCCCTTGTCCGCGGACAGGGCCATGGCGGCGTACGCGCGGAGCGCAGCGGAGACCTGGCGGTCGCGGTCCTTGGGCTTGTAACCGCCGTTGACCAGGAGTTTCTCACGGCGTTCGGCGAGGATCTCGTCGGAGACCTCCAGCTGGAGGGATCGCTGGCTGATGTTGATGCTGATGATGTCGCTATCTTCCACCAAGGCGATGGTGCCGCCGGAGGCGGCTTCCGGGGAGATGTGCCCAATCGACAGGCCGGAGGTACCGCCGGAGAAGCGGCCGTCCGTGATGAGGGCGCACTTTTTGCCCAGGCCGCGGCCCTTGAGGAACGACGTCGGGTAGAGCATTTCCTGCATGCCCGGACCACCCCGGGGGCCTTCGTAGCGGATGACCACTACGTCGCCTTCCTTGATGGTCTTGTTCAGGATCTTTTCCACGGCTTCGTCCTGGGATTCGCAGACAACGGCCGGGCCGGAGAAGGTCCAGATGGACTCGTCCACGCCTGCGGTCTTCACTACGGCGCCGTCGATGGCCACGTTGCCGCGCAGTACGGCCAGGCCGCCGTCCTTGGAGTAGGCGTGCTCCACGGAGCGGATGCAGCCGCCCTCGGCGTCGGTGTCCAGGGAGGTCCACTCGTTCGACTGTGAGAACGCGGTGGAGGAGCGGACGCCGCCGGGGGCCGCGCGCCACAGGGCCTTCGCTTCCTCGGTGGCCTTGCCGCCGCGGATGTCCCAGTCATCCAGCCAGCCGTCCAGGTCCGAGGAATGGACGGAGTGAATGTCCTTGTGCAGGAGGCCGCCGCGGTTCAGCTCGCCGAGCAGGGCGGGGATGCCGCCGGCGCGGTGCACGTCTTCCATGTAGTAGGTCTTGTCCTTGGCGACGTTCGGGGCCACCTTGGCCAGGCAGGGCACCTGGCGGGACTTGGCGTCCATGTCACCCAGGCCATAGTCCACGCCTGCCTCCTGGGCCGCGGCCAGCAGGTGCAGGATGGTGTTGGTGGAGCCGCCCATGGAGATGTCCAGGGCCATGGCGTTGTCGAAGGCCTTGGCGGTGGCGATGGAGCGGGGCAGCACGGAGTCGTCGTCGCCGTCGTAATAGCGCTTCACCAGTTCGACGACGGTGGCGCCGGCCTTCTCGTACAGCGCCTTGCGCGCGGTGTGGGTCGCGAGGATGGAGCCGTTGCCCGGCAGGGAGAGGCCGATGGCCTCGGTGAGGCAGTTCATGGAGTTGGCGGTAAACATGCCGGAGCAGGAACCGCAGGTGGGGCAGGCATTCTCTTCGATGAGGTTGATGTCAGCCTCGGAGATGGACTCGTCGACGGCGTCGGCGATGGCGTTCACGAGGTCCAGAGACCGGACGGAGCCGTCGGTCAGGGTTACGCGGCCGGCCTCCATCGGGCCGCCGGAGACGAACACGGTGGGGATGTTCAGGCGCAGCGCGGCCATCAGCATGCCGGGGGTGATCTTGTCGCAGTTGGAGATGCAGACCAGGGCATCGGCGCAGTGCGCGTTGACCATGTACTCGACGGAGTCGGCGATCAGGTCGCGGGACGGCAGCGAGTAGAGCATGCCGGAATGGCCCATGGCGATGCCGTCGTCGACGGCGATGGTGTTGAACTCGCGCGGCACGGCACCGGCGGCGAGGATCGCGTCGGAGACGATCCGGCCCACGGGGGCGAGGTGGGTGTGGCCGGGGACGAATTCGGTGAAGGAGTTGGCCACGGCGATGATCGGCTTACCGATGTCCGAGTTGGCGACGCCTGAGGCGCGCAGCAGTGCGCGGGCGCCGGCCATGTTGCGGCCGTGGGTGACTGTTTTAGAGCGTAGTGCAGGCATGAATACCATCCTGCTGTGGCCGGGGCACGGGAGGAAGACGGTCCTGCTACTAGTAGTGTGAGTACCAGAGTAATAGTATTTTCTGGTGCAGAATTCAGGGCGCCGCAGAGAACTGGGCCTCTTCCTCCGGGCCCGCAGGGACCAGGCCCTCCGCGCCGATTACGGCTTGCCGGCCATAGCGCGAAAGCGGGAACGGGGCCTTCGCCGGGAGGAGGTGGCGTTCCTGTCCGGGGTGAGCGTCACTTGGTACACGTGGCTGGAGCAGGGCCGCGACATCAGCCCATCCCGCCAGGTGCTGGAAGCTGTGAGCAGGGCACTGCACCTGTCAGATACCGGCCTGGATTACGTCCTGTCGCTTGGGGGCTACGCGTCCGCCGGGCCCGGTACCACCGCCGCTGCCACCGTGCCCGCCCATGTCCAGCGCCTGCTGGATGCCCTCGACCCGAACCCGTCATTCGCACTGTTCCCCGACTGGGGCGTCGCCGGCTGGAACAACGGCTACGCGGCGCTGTATCCGAACATCGCCACGGTACCCACTGCCGACCGCAACCTGCTATGGCTGGTGTTCACCGACCCCTACGTTCGGGACCTGTTGCCAGACTGGGAGATGACGAGTAAGAGGTTCCTTGCGGAGTTCCGCGCCGAGACCGGGCAGCGGCTGGGGGATGTGGACGTCAAGAACCTGGTGGAGCGGCTGAAGAAAGCCAGCCCGGAATTCCGGGAAGCGTGGGACAGGTACGACATTCTGGGCTTCGAGTCACGTGAGCGGCTGTTCCACCACCCTGCCGTGGGGGTCCTGCAGCTGGAGCACCACCAGCTTTCGCCCTCGGACCGGCCCGACCTGCACCTCGTTGTCTACACCCCGGCTCCGGGGAGTGACGCCGCCGCCCAAATGCAGTCAATCATGGCCGATGCTCCCCGGGCTTCCTGACGGCGGCTTGTTCAGCCTAGGCAAAGGGGGAGGTCAGTGGCACTAAGGGGTGTGGACTCCGTGCATCATAGCTTCGCCGGGTGGGACGTCGAGGAGCGTCTTGTAGCCGTCCATGCGGTGGTACATGCGCCGTCCCCCGTTCGCCGGGACCCGGATCAGTTCGGCCGTCGCGGGTGACAGCGTCGACGGTTCCCTCCACCGGTGCAGACTCCTGGTCCGGCCGGATGAGGACGACGCTGTCGCCGTCGACGAGTTCCCGCCAGTCAGCGACGGCCGGGCGGCGGTACCCCTGGAATGTCTGCCGGGGGGAGTGACGTGTATGTTGTGTCAGCGGGATGGCCCATGGATGATTCAACTTTCGTGTGTCTGGGAGCGGAAATGGCGGCGAAACCGATCTGGTTCCGCCGCCATTGCATTTCAGCCGGTAATTATCCTCATGCGGCCGACGTGCAGGGGTCTTGGAATACCACTTGGATTTCGTCGCTGAGCGTGCGCCGTTCCTTGCGGTTCAGCCTGGGCCGCCTTCCCGGCGTACCGCCGCCTCTTTCACACCTTTATTGCACGCCCCGATGCAGGCTTGCATGCCAAAGCATATCTATGTATACAATCGTGTACAGCGATGGAGCTGAGGAGAATGATGATGATCAAAAGCGATGTCTTGATAGTTGGAGGCGGCAACGCGGGATTTGCGGCGGCTCTTTCCGCCGCTGAACGCGGACGCAAAGTTATCCTGCTTGAAAAGTCCGAGGAGGCCTCTTCGGGCGGCAACAGCTTCTACACCGCCGGCGCCACCCGTATCTCCCACAATGGGCTTGAGGAGCTCACCGATTTTGTAGAACCTGATGAGCGGCACGCCGTCAGTGAAGTCCCCGCCTACAGCGCCGACGAATACCTGGCTGATCTCTGCAAGGTCTCTGAAGGGCGGAATGACCCCGAACTGTCTGGTGTTCTGGTCAGCGAGAGCAACCCGACGGTGCGCTGGCTTCAGGGCATGGGACTCAAATACCGCTTGATGTACGAGCGGCAGGCATACCGGACCGAGGACGGAGGCTATCTGTTCTGGGGAGGACTCCACGTGGGCAACGTCGGCGGCGGCAAGGGGCTCATGGCCGACCACCGGGCGGCCGCGAAGCGCCTGGGTGTGGAAGTTATCTATGACTGCGCGGCAATCGGACTGATCCTGGAGGACAGCCGAGTATGCGGAGTCCGCTACCGCACCTCCTCGGAAGAGGGCGAATTCCGGGCCGAATCAGTGATTCTGGCGTCCGGGGGCTTCGAAGCCTCACCTGAGCTCCGACGTCGATACTTGGGTGAGGGCTGGCAGAACGCGAAGGTGCGCGGCACCCCTGGCAACACGGGTGAGATGATCCTTGCTGCCTTGGACGCCGGGGCGGCTAGGGGCGGCGACTGGTCCAGCTGCCACAGCGTGGCCTGGGACGCGTGGCATCCGGAGAACGAGAGCAACCTGGAGCTCACCAACCAGCTGACCCGCGGCGGTTACCCGCTCGGGATCGTGGTGAACAACGAGGGCAAGCGGTTTGGCGACGAAGGTGCCGACTACCGTAACTACACCTACGCGCGGTATGGCCGGGACATCCTTGCCCAGCCGGAATCGGCTGCCTTCCAGATTTTCGACGCCTCCTCCCGCCCCATGTTGCGGAGCGAGGAATACGACATGCCCGGGGTTTCGGTGGTCACTGCGCCAACCCTGGCCGAACTGGCCCAGAAAGCATGCATAAGTGTCGAGGGCCTCAAGGACACTGTCCGGAGCTTCAACGAGTCGATCAGCGGGGGTGCGCCCTTCGACCCCAACGTCAAGGATGGCCGTCGGGCGGATACGGAACCTCCTAAAAGTAACTGGGCCCGCAGCATCTCCACGGGCCCGTTCTACGCCTTCCCCGTTACCTGTGGCATCACCTTCACCTTCGGAGGCCTGAAGACTGATACCTGGGGCCGGGTGCTTACCGAAGGCGCGGAGCCGCTTGAAGGGCTCTACGCCTGCGGGGAAGCGTTGGGCGGATTGTTCAGCGGAAATTACCCCGGTGGCTCCGGGCTCGCAGCAGGAGCTGTCTTCGGACGACGGGCCGGCTCCATCGCCTGAGCCCAACCTGCTGAACCCACACGGAAAGAGGAAGAAATTGGCCACCCCCATCCATCAGCGACTTCGCGAAGACGTTCTGGCGAGCGTCTTCGCCCCTAACGAGCCGCTCACGGAGGCTAAGCTCACCGCGCGTTATGGCGCTTCGAGAACCCCAGTGCGGGAAGCCCTCCAGCGGCTGGAACAGGACGGGCTCGTCGAAAGGCGTGGCAAAGCGGTGGTGGTCCGCACGCATTCGGCTGAGGAAATCATCGATATCTACGAGTCGAGAATCATCCTCGAACAGGCCGCCGCTTCCAAAGCCGCCGTCAAGGCAACGGCTCTGGACAAGTGGTCGCTGAACGCGCTGCTGCTGAAAATGCGCGAACTGGACATCGACGACGGGCGAGCGCTTGCGGACGCAAACCGTACTTTCCACACGCAGCTCTGGCACGCCACTCACAGCCCATCGCTTATCGGCCTGCTGGAGCGTCTGGACCAGCAGGTCCGCCGGTACACCCTCACGACGTTGACCTACCCCGGCAGGTGGCCAGTGGTGCTGGCGGACTACACCGAACTGCTTGCTGCCATTGAGGAGGGCAACCCGGAGCTGGCGGGCCAGGTCGCCGCGCGCCATATGTCAGAGGCCCTGGCCATCAGGTTGAAGATGTACGCCGAGGACCCCAGGACGCTCTAGGCCGTAGCCAGGACCCGGGGACGTTCCCAACCGAGCCCGCCGGCCGATGTTCCTGCATACTCCATCGCAACAGGTAACCCGAAAGTCGGGCGCAGGACATCGGTCGGCGCAAGATATGGGCCAGGCTCAAAAGGAACCCGGCCCACCTCGCATTTCAAATTCTTGGCAGTTGCCGGAAGTCACATCCAATATGTCAAAGATGCCCCGACTCTGGAGGCAAACCGCAAGCCCTTTAGCGTTCCAGTCCTGCCTACCTGCAACAGTCAAGGCAGCTACAGTGCAGCGCCGCGACCTTTCTGGGCACGCCTAGGCAGACTTACGACGTTCTGCTGAAGGTGTTCGCAGCCTGGGCCGAACGCCTCAAAGACCTTCTGGCCGAGGCGGGCCTGCACCGCCGTGATGCCGAAGAGTTCGCCTGGATGCTCATCGTCACCACGGGAGGGAGCCGTCGTGCTCGCACGGGCGCAGCGGAGCATGAGGCCACTCGACCTGGCGCGGGACCAGTTGCAGCGGCTTGGGCGGACCTTCGCCGGCCAGTAGAAGCGATCTATGGACACCCTGCCGGGGAAACCTACAAAAAAGATCGGGCTGATCGCGACCGAGCCCGAGACTGATGAAGCGATTCTCACCTAAGCCGGAAGTGCGGACGACCCAACCGGTCCAGAGGCCTCCGGCCGCAGATCCCTGCTGGGACAACAACCTGCGACGGTGGAAGCGATACAGAAATGCGGGGAGGTTTTGGATTGAGTCCGTCGCGTCCGCCACTCGGGATCGTCCCTGGCTTCGTCATGCAGGTCAGGGTGACCGCGAAGCGATCATTCACCTCGAAGTCACCCGAAGGGGCAATTCCGGACCATGCAGGCACTGCCCCTTCGCCGTGTTGTTCTCAGTGCCCCCGCTGCAGGCCCCTGATGAATGCTTTCAAGGTTTCCTGGCCCAGGCGCCGAAGGATGTCGTTCGAGAACGTCAGGGCCTTCCGAGCTGTAGAGCGTGGACTCATCGCGGCTTCCTGGAATGCGAGCCAGTCACCGACGTCGGTGATGTCCCTGCCTTTGGAGGCCGCGACCGCGTCGCATGCGAAGCCAACCGCCGTGGAACCGTCGGTCAGTTGGACAGAGCCGAGCAGCATCGGTTCAGGCAGCTCCGAGAGGAAGGAGCCCAGCGCAGCCTCTGACAGCAGCCAGCGCTCGGCAACCAGTTCGGCGCCGTCGTCGGACCGGAAGACGCCGGGCTTCGGCGGCTGCGTATCCAATGCAACCATCCGATACCGCGGCGCCAGGGTGACCGGCCCGTCCCAGAAAGCACCACGGCGTTCAAGCTCGCCGGCAAGGGGCTGTCCCTTGCGGTGTGCGCCCACCACCACCAAGGGAACGACGGCGGCGCCCGCCGCCACAGGCCACGGTCGCTGATGCGTCGACAAGGGGGCCGGCGAAGCCCCGCCTGCAAAGAGCGCGGGTGGCTCAGGGCTGGCTTCGACGCGCCGAGCGATATCGGCGACCAGCCCGTCGTCGAACGTCCGCCCCACCACGGTCAGCCCGAACTGCGACACGCCATCCACCTCAGTGACGGTGCCCGCCGGAACCGAGACTGCACAGAAATCAAAGAGATTGCAGAAGTTCGTGTATGTGCCCATGCGCGAATTCACTCCCACCGGATCGGCGGCCACCTCGCTAATCGTGGGATGGAATGGCGCAGTTGGCACAATCAGTGCATCGAACCCCCGCAAGCCGGACAGCGCTTCACGCTTGAGCCGTTCCAGTCTGTCCGTGTCTGTAACGTAGCCGTGGGCGGGGAGCCGGCCGGCGGCGGTGATGATGCCGGTTACCGTCGGGTCGAGTCCGACGTCGGTGTCGTCCTGTAAGTCCTGCACCGCGTCCAGTGCCGCGTCGATGAAACTCCCGACGGCGGCGTAGCGCTCGGCGACCAGCGCGCCGTCGTACAGCAGCCGCGCTGCCGCAAGGAAGACATCCAGCTCGATCGGCTCGGCGTCAACGCCGCCGGCACGCAGCCGCTCGATCTGGGTTCCAAACGCCTCTGCCCAGGCGTCCGGCAGCGCAGGGAGGGACGCGGGGTAGGCGACCCGGGGGACCGACGGCGCGGCGAGCCGGATGTCCGATGGCCACGGCCTGGAATCCCCGGCCATGATGCCCACCGCCAAGTGGGCGGTGGGGAGGTCGCGGGCAAAGATCGTGGCGGTGTCCCAGGACCTGCAGGCCGGCACCATACCCTCCGTAGACACCACGCTCAGCGTAGGTTTGATCCCCACGATGCCTTGCAGTCCGGCCGGAACGCGTCCCGAACCGGCTGTGTCAGTGCCGATCGCGATGTCCACAAGGCCCAGGGCTACTGCAACAGCGGATCCTGAGCTTGATCCGCCGGAGATGCGGTCCGGCCTCCGCGCATCGCGGACAGCACCATACGGACTGCGCGTGCCGACGAGTCCGGTGGCGAACTGGTCAAGGTTGCTCGCCCCCAGCACGATGGCGCCCGCAGCCCGCAGCCGTGCCACTGCCGCGGCGTCCCGTTCAGGGACGCAGGCAAAGCCGGGGCACGCCGCCGTCGTCGGGATTCCGGCGACGTCAACGTTGTTTTTGACGGCGAGCAGGAGCCCGGCGAGCGGCAGGTCCGCTCCGGCGGCGACCGCCGCGTCGATCCGGGCAGCCTCGGCGAGCAGTTCCGCGCCACCCCGAAGATGGATCCAGATCTCCGGGCGGTCGACGGCGTCTATCGCCTCGAGTGCAGCGGTGACCCGCGCCGTCGTCGACCCTGTTGCCAATGCGCGGGTGGGGTTCATGCGGCGCTCCCTTCAAGTATCAAGTCGTCGTTCTCTCCAGCTGCCGTCGCGAGCACCACGAGAGGTTCACCGGCCACTACCTGGGTGCCGGCCGACGCCAGCACTTGATGCACAATCCCGTCGTTCGGCGCGGTGATGACCGTCTCCATCTTCATCGCCTCGATGGATGCCAGCGCTTGCCCAGCCACCACGCGCTGGCCGGGTTCGACGTCGACTTTCCAGACGCTCGCGGCGAAGGGCGACGCGACCATTGCGCCACCGTCGGGCACCACCACGTCCCCGGCGACGACGGCGACATCGGCTGCCGCTTCGGCGCGGTCGAACTCACCTGCGTCCTCCCACACCTGCCGTTCGACGGCGAATGCCGCCGCCTGGCGGGTGCGGAAGGCCTCGATCGACTCACTGTTCCGGGCGAGGAAGTCTTCGTGTTCGGCTAGGGAGAAGGTGCCGTCTTCGATCTCGACGCCGCGGCCCCGGCCGGCAGCCATATCGGCCCGCAGGTCCAGGAGTTCCTCGGGACTCACGGGGTACCAGGAGATCCGGTCGAAGAATCGCAGCAGCCACGGCGAGCCGGGCTCGAAAGGCGCCGCACTCGCGTGCCGGGACCAGACCTGCGTTGTCCGGCCGACGAATTGATAGCCGCCCGGCCCCTCCATGCCGTAGATGCACAGGTAGGCGCCGCCGATGCCTACGGCGTTTTCCGGGGTCCAGGTCCGTGCCGGGTTGTATTTGGTGGTGACTAAACGGTGTCGCGGGTCCAGAGGCGTGGCCACGGGGGCGCCGAGGTAGACGTCGCCGAGTCCGAGGACGAGGTATTCGGCGTTGAAGACGGTGTCAAACACGTCGTTCACGGAGTCCAGGCCGTTGACGCGTCTGATGAACTCGATATTCCATGGGCACCATGGTGCGTCGTCGCGAACGCCTGCCATGTAGCGCTCAATCGCCTCGCGCGTGGCCGGGTCGTCCCAGGACAGCGGAAGGCGGACCCTGCGGCTGGGCACCACAAGCTCCGAACTGGCGGGCAGGGCTGTGTCGATCTCCCTGACCATCCCCAGCAGCGCGGCCGTCGGCAGTACAGAAGGATCCACCTTGACCTGCAGCGAGCGGATGCCGGGGGTGAGGTCCACCACACCCTTGATTCCCAGCCTCTCGAGTTCCTGATGCAGCGCGTGCACGCGTGCCCTCAGGCCGAGGTCCAGAACCATGTCGCCGTACTCGACCAGCAGGTTGTCGTCTCCGGAACGGCGGTAGGTGACCGACGGACGGCCATCGCTTTCCGGCACGCGGCCCAGCACGCCGTCGTCGCCATCTGCCTTCAACGGCGCCCCGGGGAGGAGAAGCTGGCGCGCTGGCCCGAGTTCCCTGGATGAAGGTGCCTGGGCCGCAGGAATAGGCACAAACCGGACTTTGTCGCCGGGCCGGAGCTGACCAAGCTTCCACCGATCTCCGGTGACGACGGTGACCGGGCAGACGAAACCGCCCAGGCTTGGGCCATCGGGTCCAAGGAGGATAGGCGTGTCGCCGGTGAAGTCGAGGGCTCCCACGGAGTACGCGGTGTCGTGGATGTTGGACGGGTGCAGGCCTGCCTCGCCGCCGTCGTTCCGCGCCCAGCGCGGCTTCGGGCCGATCAACCGGACACCGGTGCGCGCCGAGTTGAAGTGCACATCGTACTCGGCGGAGAACAGTTCCTGGATGTCTTCGCGCTGGAAGAACTCCGGCGCGCCGTGGGGCCCCTCCACAACCATGAGTTCCCAGTGGTTGCTGAGGGCGGGACGGTGGTTTGCCGGGACAGGCGCCGCGGACTCAGCCAAAGTGCCGGAAGCCGCCCGCAACACGTCGCCGGCACGCAGGACCCTGCCGCCGTGCCCGCCAAACTGGCCGAGCGTGAAGGTGGAGGCGCTGCCCAGGTATTCGGGGACATCCAGTCCACCCTCGAACAGAACGTAGCCGCGGAGCCCCGCGCTGTCAGCAGATCCGATATCCAGGACGCCGCCGGCGGGAACAACCACTGGCTCCCAGGCGGGCGCGGGGATGCCGTTAATAGTCACGGACACATGGGCGCCGGTCACGCAGATGGTGGTGGGATGCGTGAAATGCAGTGCCGGGCCTGCCATGGTGAACTCCAGTCCGGGAACGCCTTCAGGGTTGCCCAGCGCCACATTGCCCAGACGGAAGGAGAGATCGTCCATCGGGCCGCTCGGCGGGACACCGATCTGCCATAGCCCGGTGCGTCCCGGCCAATCCTGCACGCTGGTTTGGAGGCCGGGCCGCTCGACAGTAATGCGCGGTTCGGGATCGCCCACGTGGTCAAGGGTTCCGGTGGAGTGCATGGCTGTGCGGACGTGTTGCAGTCCCGTCACCGCGCGGAGCATCCCCAGGTTCGTCTCGATGCCGTCCAGCCTGGTCTCCGCGAGGGCGCCGGCCAGTACATCGAAGGCGCGGTCGCGCGTGCTGGCAGAGGTAATGAGCTTGCCCAGAAGGGGATCGTAATTGGTGGATACTTCGCTGCCGGTCTCCGCCCAGGCATCCACCCGGACGTTTCCGCAGTCGATCTCTCCACGCTGCGGGTACTGCACATTAGTCAGCGTCCCGGCACTCGGCTGGAAGTTTCGTGCGGGGTCTTCGGCATAGATACGGGCCTCCACGGCGTGGCCGGTGACCGGAAGGCTGTCCGGAATCCCCTGCAGCACAGGGTTTTCCTGGGCCAGTTCAAGCATCCATTCGACGAGGTCCACGCCGGTGACGGCCTCGGTGACCGGGTGCTCCACCTGGAGGCGGGCGTTGACCTCGAGGAAGGACGCCTCCTGCCGGGAGGGGTCGTACACGAACTCCACAGTTCCTGCCGACCGATAACCCACCGAGGCGCAGAGCGCCCGCGAGGTGCGATGGAGTTCCTCCCGCAGTTCAGCAGGAAGATCGGGCGCCGGCGCCTCCTCCAGCACCTTCTGGTGCCTGCGTTGCAGTGAGCAGTCGCGGTCACCGAGGGAAACCACCCTGCCCTCGCCGTCGCCGAAAATCTGGACTTCCACATGCCGGGCGTGCTCAATATAGCGTTCGGCGAACACACCGGCCGTCCCGAAGCTTGAACTGGCCAGCCGGGATACGCGGGCGTAGCTTTCGGCCAGTTCGGCCTCACTTCGGCACACCGCCATGCCGATGCCGCCACCGCCGCCTGTTGCCTTGAGCATGAGCGGGAAGCCAATTGTTTTCGCGGCGGCCACTGCGGCGTCCAGATCCTCGAGCAGTCCCGAGCCGGCGATCATGGGGACGCCGGCGCGTTGGGCAGCGTCCCGTGCGGTGTGCTTCGTGCCGAAGATGCTTAGCTGTTCCGGCGTGGGCCCGACGAAAACCAGCCCCGCAGCCTCCACGGCTTCCGCGAATGCGGCATCTTCGGAAAGGAAACCGTAACCGGGGTGGATTGCCCCGGCGCCTGTGGCGGCAGCGGCAGCAAGGATGGCGTCCACACGGAGGTAGGATTCCTTGGCCGGCGCCGGGCCGAGGAGCACGGCTTCGTCGGCGAGCCGGACGTGCCGGGCTCCGCGGTCCGCCTCGGAGAAAACGGCCACGGTGCGGAGGCCGATCTTCCGTGCGGTCCCGATAATTCGGCAGGCAATTTCGCCGCGGTTAGCGACCAGGAGCGTATCGAAGCGGTTCATCGTGAAGCCTCCGGACGAGTGACGATCATACGCACGGGCGTCGGGTTGAAGCCGTTGCAGGGGTTATTGATTTGCGGGCAGTTGGAGACCAGGACCAGCGTGTCCATCTCGGCACGAAGGGCGACGCGCTTGCCCGGGGCCGAGAGGCCGTCCACGATGCCGAGGGCTCCGTCCGGATCTACCGGCACATTCATGAACCAGTTGATGTTGGAGACAAGGTCCGGCTTTCCAAGGCCCCACTTGGAACCCTCGATGAGGAAGTTCTCCACGCAGGCGTGCTGATCATGAGTGTGGTGTCCATAGCGGAGGGTGTTCGATTCCTGGGAACAGGCCCCGCCGATCGTGTCGTGAACGCCTACTTCGTCGTCCACCACGGTCATGAGGGCGGTTCCGCTGTCTGCCCGCAGGACCGTGCCGGTGGTGAGGAAAATCGAACGCTGCGACGCGATGGTGACGGCCGCGGAGTAGCGGGTGCCGACATCGTTGGCTGAATACAGGAGGCAGTCCACCGCCTGGTTGCCCTCCACATCAACGATCGTGAGGACATCGCCGGCGGCGACTACGGCGGACCATGGTCCGCGGGACTGGACGTATTCGTCCAGGACCACGTCACCGTTCACCAGGGCGAGCGGAGCCGCGTCCGGCTGCGTGGCGTGCGACAGGGCTGCGGCGGGGTTCATGCGGAGGTCCTTGCTGTGTTGTCGTGTTCGGTGTTCTGCAGGGCGAGCAGGTGTTCGGGCCCGAGGACAAGACCGAGCCTGCCCGCGGCCAGGGCTTCGAGGTCCTGCGGCGCCCGCCAGGCGACAATGTCCACAGCGCTGCCTTCGAACGATGACCGTGGGTCCAGTGGATGGGCTGTGTTGGCGAGCACCAAGATGGTGTCCATGTGGAGGAGAAGTTCGACGGCGGCTCCCGCGCCGGCGCTGCCGGCGAAACCGATGCTGCCCTCCGGGTCCACCGTGATGCCTTTGAAGAACGAGATCGACGGCGGCATTTGCCGCTGCGTAACGCCGTGCTTGAGTGCCCCGAGGGTCAGGAGTTCGCGGCCGGCGGGGGAGGCGCTATGGGCGGAACCGGCGCCGTACTTGGCCTCGTTCCCGGCGAGGTGCGTGGTGCCGGTGAGGGCATCATGCCGGCCCGACGAGTCGGAGACGACGGTGGCCATGAGTCGTCCCGCATCGGATAGGAGCGGGTGGCCCAGGCCGATGTAGGCCTGCCAGGGGACTTTTACGGTGTCGGCTACGTTGAGCCGTTCGTACGTGGCGCCGCCGCGGAGGAGGACCGCGTGGACGCACGCATCGCCGCTGGTGTCTGTCAGCCGAATTCGGGTTCCTCGGGCCAGTTCCAGGTGGGTGTACCGGCCGAAGGCCAGGGATTCCGCCCAGGTGAGAGAGGCTATGGCCTCCTTGTTCAGTCCGGCTGTCAGGCGTTCCGGAGCGGAGGAAGCGGGCACATGGATCATGGTTTCAGCGATCCGTCCATGCTGGGCGCGGGCGTGGGCACGTGCGCCGGCCGTTGTCGCGGTGCTGGCTGGGGCTGTGCTGGCTGTGGCTGTTTCCGGGGCTTCTAGGGTGTGCGTCATGGAGGTCTTTCCCAGGTAGTTGGTGGTGATGGCTCAGGCTGCTTGGGACAGTGTCCGCTTCCGGACCCACAAGCCGAGGAGGAGGACCGCGCCAACCATCAGGGGCGCGGAGAACAGGAGTACGGTGTTCCCGCCGCTGGGGTCATAGACTTCCGGGCGCGGCCAGGCGAGGTTGATGACCATGGCTGCCCCGTAGAGTACGGCGAGGATGTTGACCGGCAGGCCCCAGCGGCCCAGCGAAAACAGGCCGGCGGGCATGGCCTGGCCTACCCGGCCCCAGTCACCGCGGAGGCGGTTGATGAGTTGGGGGACGGTGACGAGCAGGTACGCCAGGTACACCATGACGATGCAGACGCTGCAGAGTGTGGTGAAGAGCGCTGCGTTGCCGATGTTGATGGCGAGGACTCCGACCGCGAGCCCGCCGATGGCAACGGAGGGCCAGGCGGGTGTGCCGCGACGTGGGTGAACGGAGGACAGAAGGGCAGAGGCGGGGAGCTGGCGGTCCCGGGCCATGGAGAACACCAGGCGGGAGCCGGCCGTCTGGATGGCCAGGGTGCAGACAAAAATCGCAACGGCTACGTCCACCAGCAGGACTTTGCCCCAGAACGTACCCAGGACGGCGGTCAGGACGTACGGGAGGCCTTCGGTGGCGAGGCGGCCGTCGTCGAGGCTGGGCGCCGCCATGAGTGCTGTGACGATCATGAGTCCACCGCCGATTCCCGAGATGACCAGGGCCGAGAGGATGGTGCGAGGCGCGGTCCGGCGCGGATTCCTTGTCTCCTCGGACAGCTCCCCGGCTGAATTGAAGCCCACCATGACGTAGGCGGCCATCAGGCCGGAGACCAGGAAGGCCCCCACCGCTCCCAGATCGGAGCTGCTGATTACGCTGACATCCGCGACGACGTCGGGTCCCCTTTGAGCGGCCGAGATCAACGCCAGGATGACGGCGGCTACCCCCACGATTTCGCAGGTGACGCCGATTGAATTGACGTGCGACATCAGCTTCACGCCGAGGCAGTTGATGATGGTGGTGACCACCAGGAGTCCGGCGCCGAGGATGACGGCGTTCGTAGCACCGGTGACGCTGGCCAGTGCCGGGTCGCCGCCGACAATCTGGAAGCCGTCCCACAGCTGCGGCAGGACAACCTGCAGGGCTATCGCTGCGGCGGCCGCGGTGATCACTTGGGCGATGGCCATGAACCAGCCGGCGAACCAGCCGACGCCCTGGCCTCCCATGCGGCGCGCCCATTGGTAGACAGCGCCGGACAGGGGATACCTGGCCGCGAGTTCGGCGAAGTTCAGGGCCACGAGGAGCTGACCGATGAGGACAACGGGCCAGGTCCAGAAGAAGGCAGGGCCGGCGAAGGAATAGCCGAAGGCGAAGAGCTGGAAGATGGTGGTCAGGATGGAAACGAACGAGAAGCCTGCCGCGAACGACTCATAGCGGCCGAGTTTGCGGTGCAGGGAAGGCTGGTATCCGAGCGAGGTGAGGTCGGCGTCGTCCGCGTGGGCGGATGCCGCGGGGAGCGTTGAGGTCATCGGTTTCTCCGTGTCTGGAAGTGGGAGTGACGACGGGACCGGCGGCCATGGAGGCCGTCCGTAATACCGGTCAATTGATAGTTTTCCAGCTGGATATCCTCAGATAGTTTCGCACCCGTAAAAGGCCTGTAACCGGCTAATTTCGGTCATGTGAACGAAACCTCACCGGTTCTTGGTTGCGGTGTAGCCTCGCTGGCCGATGTAAGAATGTGGGGTGACTTCAGCCGGACCTGGACGCCCCAGAAAGAAGCAATCCGTGCGCCCCGGCTCCACCGCACGCGAGGAAATCCTGGATGCAGCGGCGGAGCTCTTCACGAATCAGGGCTTCGCGAACACCCCCACACGCGCCATTGCGGATGCGGTTGGCATCCGGCAGTCGTCGCTGTACCACCACTTCGCCACCAAGGAGGACATCCTCGGAGAACTCCTCGACGGGACCGTGGCGCCTAGCCTCGCCTTCGCGAGGACGGTCCACCGGATCGACCGTCCGGGCAAGCCGGTCGAAGCGGCGGCCCGTCTGCATGCCGTCGCGTTGTTCGACGGGAGCCAACTCTGCCAGGCCCGTTGGAACCTCGGTGTGCTCTACCATCTGCCCGAGGCGCGCACCGACCGCTTTCAGCGGTTCGCCAATGACCGGCTGGAACTGCGAAACCTGTACCGGGCGTTGGGAAAGGACGTGGAGGATCTGCTCGCGCCAGGCCCGAAAGGGCGGGCACCGCTTGGAGACCTGATGTTCCGGCTGGTCGAGTCCCTGATCAGCCTTCGGGCAGATGGACTCAGCGACACCGGATCCGCCTCACAAACAGCCGATGCCGGAATCGAACTGGCTGGCCTGGCATCGGAACTTGAAGCCGTTCGGGCCATCAGTGAGGCACTTGTCTCCTCCCGCACGGACTTAGCTTAGTAAGACTGCCAGTCCGCGGGGCTACCCGTCCGGGGTCTTAGAACGTCGGCGTGTCGCGGGTTCGCGACAAGGAGAGCCCCATGCATGTCAGTCGTCAGGCCTGACAGCTCGATCATCACATCACGGGCCCAGTCATCCCGCATTCAGTTATGGAAGTTTCGGTACTTCTCCCAAGGCGGGTCTGAAAGGGGGTGACCCGCGGTGACTGAATTCGAGTCGACAAATGTGCTGCGAGGGGCTGCTGGCCGGAATCGGCGGGCCGGAAATCGCCCGGTAGGTGCCGGATCCGAACACAGAGCGACTGCCGCGCCCCCTCCAAAATGGGGTGCGGCAGCATTGCTTCATCGGACGCGACGGCTCGGTGTCCAAGTCATTGGTGCAAGGACTGCGCGGAGTCCCGGTTCCAGGAAATGGGACGGTCTTCAAGAGGCCACCCCTTGTGGCTATGGTTCCCGCGTGAGAGCGGGGAGGATGGCCGCGACAGCTTCTTCGGCTTTGGTCCTGGCATTGGGCACGTCGTCGTGACCTTCGAATGCGGCGAGGAACCCTTGATGAAAAGCAACTCCGATGAGGAGCCGGGCCACCGATGCGGTGTTGCTCGTTGCAGCAACGCGTCCGGCGTCTCGTTCTGCATCGAGGTAAGCCTGCAGGCTGAGCACAGGCCCGGCGGGCCCGTATCCGCGCCCCGTTACTCCCGTGCGGTGCTGGGCGAGAAGTTCTGGGGAGCCGAAGATGGATGCGGCCATGGGGAAGGTCTGCACGAAGAATCCCATGAGCTCCTGGACAATGCGGGTAAGGTTTTCCGCAAGGTTTCCGCTGCCGGCGGCCTCGAGCTGAAGCTGCGCCGAGGGGCTCCGTTCCTTCAAGACCAGAAGGAACAACTCCTGTTTGTCGGCGAAATGCTTGTAGAGCATGGCCTCGGAGTAGCCGGCGGCAGCGGCGATCAATTTGGTCGTGGTTTTCGCCAGGCCCTTCTCGCGCATCACGGTCGCGGCGGCATCTAGTATCCGTTCACGCGCCGGCTTGACTTCCTCACGGTTCCGCATGTTCACTAGTCTACGTTAGTAATTGTTTACTAACCTCTATTCGATTAGTGGAGTTCGCATGCGAGTCGCAGTCATCGGAGCATCGGGCCGGACCGGCAGGGCGACCGTCGCTCATGCTCTCGCGGCGGGTCACGACGTTATCTCATTCGTACGCACCCCCGCGTCCGCACCGCAGGGGACGACGGTCGTGCAAGTGGACGTCCGCGACGAGGCGGGGCTGGCCGCCACTCTCACGGGAGTGGACGCCGTGGTCTCCTGCGTCGGGCACGTCACCAGTGATCGGGACAACACGGTGCTGCACGATGGCGCGGTCGCGCTCACCGCAGCCATGGCGTCCGCCGGGGCGTCCCGTCTGGTTGCGGTCTCGGCTGCGGGTGCCTATGTTGCGAGCGACGACCCGCTGTCCCGCTTCATCGCCAAGCCCATCCTCGAACGGATGCTCAAGACGAACAACGAGGACACCCGCGCGATGGAGAACGTAATTCGAGCCAGCGACACGTCCTGGACCCTCTTGCGACCCTCGCGGCTCGTCTCTGGCGACGGCGTGCGCGGCTACCGCAGGCGCCTGGACCAGAGCGTGTGGTGGCACTACAACACCAGGTTCGACACGGTAGGTCGAGCCGCCGTCGACGCTATCGCAAAACCCGAATGGATCGGGCACGCCGTGTTCATCACAGATTGACCGGCAGCCTCGAAACACCTGCCGACCGTTTCGCCGAGCGAGCGCGCCATCGCCACCTGGGAGGCCCGCTGAAGACGCAGTCTCGAAGCGATCACGTTGACGAATCTGGTCCGTGTCCCTGACTGGACCGACGTCAGACAGTGACGGGCCCCTCTGGGCCCACGCCAGCAGCTGAGGAATGTGGGTAACGGCCCTCCTTTCATGCCCTTGGAGAGGGGGACCAGGCCTAGCCGGGATGCGGTGCCCACGCGCACAGACTGTTCATCGATGCTTCAGGTGGGTAAGGATGTAGTCACGGCGGGAAGAGCTGTGGGAACCAAGAGCGGGCGCGTGGCGGGGGCATAGCATGGAATGGAAAAGCGGCGGGCAGGAACACCGGCGGCAGAAGGCTGTAACGGCGGGTCGTTCCTTCGGGGGAGCGGTCCTGGATAGTCTGCAGCCTCTGTCGGTTCTGGTCGCTGATGATGATGCGGGGTCGTTGCTGGTTGCCCAGGCTGCCGTCGAACGGTCCGGGCATCTGTGCCTGACGGCCGCTGACGGGGAAGCGGCCTGGAAGATTTACCGGCAGCACCGGCCTGATGTGGTGGTCACGGACTTGGCGATGCCCAACATGGACGGGCTGGCGCTGTGCCGGGCCATTAGGGCAGCGGAAACCAATTCCTACTCGTACATCATGCTGGTGACCTCCCATGACGCGCGTGAAGATGTTCTTGCCGGTATGCAGGCCGGGGCCGATGACTACGTGACAAAGCCTCTGGATCCTTTTCTCCTGCACACCCGGCTCGTGGCGGCCCGCCGGGTGACCGCGCTGCACCGGGAGCTGGCCGGCGCCCTGAAGTCGGCCACGTCAAGCAATGAACGGTTGGCCGAATTCACTGGGCGTGTCAGCCATGACCTTCGCAACCCGCTGACGTCCCTTCTCGGCTATGTGGAGCTGGCCGAAATGGACGACGACGGAACAGACGGCGAAAACCCGGCGGAGTACCTGCCCCTCATTGGTTCCAGTGCCAGGAGGATGCTGGCCATGGTTGATGACCTGCTTGGATTCGCCTCCATCGGCGGGTCACTCTCACGGTCCCGGATATCGCTTGCGGAACTGGTGCGTGAGGTCACGACGGATTTGAACCAGTGGCTGACCCAGGCCGGTGCTTCCGTTGAATGCACCGATTTCGTCTTTAGCGCCGATCAGGTGCAGATACGGGTCGCGCTGCAGAACCTGATCCATAACGCCGCCGCGTACCGTCGTCCGCAGGTGCCGCCGGTCATTCGGATCTCCGGTCGTGACGTGGAGGATGGTGTGGTGGTGCAGGTGTCCGATAACGGCAAAGGCATCAGTGAAAAGGACCGCCGCAGGGTCATGGAGCCCCTGGTCCGGCTGCACCGGGAAGGTGACCCGCCCGGCACAGGCCTGGGCCTTGCAACCTGTGCACAAATCGCCGCTGCGCACGGTGGCCGACTGGATATCGCAGCCGGGGAAAACGGCGGGACGACAGTAAGCCTCCACCTCCCGAACACCGGGTAGTTCGCGCGGTGCCCGTTCATGGTGTCGCCGACGGCACCGGCGCCATGGACTCTCTCGACTTCTAGGATTCGCGCGTGGCGGACATGCGGGCGGATTTCCTGGCGGCAGGGCTAGCCGAGTGGGTAGGGCAGGGAGGTTGCCGCGAGATGCGGAGTCTTCGATCCTTTTTTGCCCGGCCGGGAGATCGTCCAAAGCCCAGGTGGATCGGCAGGGTCAGCTACTGTCAGCGTCACCGGACTGTCGACGATGGGCAGGGGGATGGCCATGATTCCTTCAGGACCGGAAATTTCGATCATCCCCGTATCGATGATGATGCGCAGTTGTGAGCCTTCAGCAGCGGGGAGGGCGGCATCTGTGAAGTCTGGATTTCCCGGCGTGGTGACGCGGATTGCGCTTCCGTCCTGACGGATGGTGACAAGGGTCCCTGCGAGGGCTGCCAGTCGGATGGCTGTCCCGGAAACGATGGTGCACCGCAGGTCCGCGCCTTCGGCCAGCTCGGCCTCGAAGACGCCGTCGGTGACCTGGTCGAGTTTGGCCGGTTTCGAGTATTTTTCGAGGTCTCCGTGGGGTGTGGCTACGAGGATGTCGCCGTTGAGGGAGAGAGTGTGGGGGATGCTGAGGGCGCTGGCCCACTGCCCGTCCTGGCTGATGACGCCGCGTGCCCAGAAGATCAGCGACGGTGCCCCATCCTTGTCCCGGAAGAAGGAGGGCGCGTAGTAGCTCTTGCCGTAACTCAACTGTCCCCAGGAGCGGGCTTCAAACGTGCCTACGGCGTAGGTTCCCACGCCGTAGGCGACGTAGTGCAGGACGTCGTCTTCCCAGATGGAGGTAATCAGGACATGGGAGCCGTCGATCTCGAATAGCTGAGGGCATTCCCACATGGTGCCTGTCCAGACTGGGGTCGTTTCGCTGCCGTGACGTTGTGCGGCGATGCCGTCCAGGGTCCATACGGCCAGGTCGGGGGAACTGTAGGAGACGGCGGCCGCGGCTCCGCTGGCGAGTCCGGCGCCAACAAACATGCGCCATTGCCCGCCGTCGCGGAAGACGAAGGGGTCACGGTAGGCGATGACGTCTAAGTCCGGGGCGCTCATGAGCTTGGGGCCTTTGGCCCAGGTGTCCCAAGAGGGGTTTTCGGGGGCCGCGGTCCGGACAGTGCCGATACCGATGTCGGGCTGGGTGACGGAGGTGTAGAACATGGTGGTGTTCCCGCCGTCATCGGTGACTATGGAACCGGACCAGACGCCGTCGTCTCCTTCGCCGGGGGCAATGGCGATGCCCTGCTCGGTCCAGGAGATCATGTCCGGGGACGTGGCGTGGCCCCAGTGACAGTTGGAGGCCCAGGTGGTTCGGCCGGGGACGTACTGGTAAAAGAGGTGGTATTGGCCGTCCTTCCAGGTCACGCCGAGGGGGTCGTTGATCCATCCTTCGTTGGCCGTGAAGTGGAAGTTGGGACGGGGAGCGTGGGTATTCATGCTGGTCCTCGTTTGATTGTTGGGGCTACTGGGCCATGACGCTGTTGGAGGCAAGGAACCGTTCCCTGATTTCCCGTGCCTGCACCGCATTCGCCTTTTCCCATTCGTCGATTTCTGCTCTTCGTTCCTGCCTGACGGCATCGCGGGCTTCCGTGAAGCGCTTCATGCGTTCGGCGGATGCCTTGCGGGCGGCTTGCTGGGCGGGGGTCAGGTCTGGCAGGGGAACTTCTACGACATGTTCGCGGGGCCGCAGCGGCAGGCGCTCCTCGACGGCGTCGATGTCCAGGACGGGCGAGGGGAGTGTCTGGTACCAGTAGGCGGTGGAGGACCAGTCATCGGAGAGGTGGTTGGCGTGTCCATGCTCGAATGTGACTTTGATTCGCTTTTGGAAGCGGATGGGGTCGGTCATGTGGAATCGGTAGCTGTGGTGGAAGCCGGGGACGTTTTCTTCGTGGACCATGGTGCCGTTCATGAGGAAGGCGTTGTGCTGCATGCCCCAGGCGTGCCCGAAGTAGTCTTCCATTCCGGTGCCGTGGAGGCTGGGGGGCCAGGTGTCGTCGTCGATGAAGATCATGTCGTCTCCCTCGCCCCACCATGATCCCTGGAAGTGGCGTACGGCGAGGTTGCAGCCGACGTAGTGGCCCTGGCCTTCGGTTTCGAGGACGACGTAGTTGTCCTCGCCGGTGAGGTTGGGGATGGCGACTTCGATGCTGTTGGTCTGCAGGTCCGGACCCCAACCGGCATTGGGTTTCTGCCGGCGCCAGTGTGCGTGGAAGTAGGCGGTGTCTTCCGGGAGCGGCTCGGTGTAGAGCTCGTAGTCAATGTAGAAGTATTGCAGGTAGGGGATGTCGTTTTGGTTTTCGACGACGATCCTGGCCCGGGAGTTGAATGGCATTTCGAAGTAGCTGTTGAACGCTGCGCTGCCGCCGAAGGTGTTCAGTTCGCCTTCTTTGGCCGAGACCGAGAGCGGCAGCGAATCGTAGGAGCCGGACAGGGAGTTCAGCAGTCCGAAGAAGTCCCCAAGGGGTGCGAGCACGCTTGGGGTTTCCTGGTCGTCCCAGTACATCTTGATGAGGATCTTGCGGTAGTAGTCCGGGTCAACGACTTCCCAGCTGACGCCGAGGGCGTTGTGGATTTCGAGCATCGGTACGCCGACGAGTTCCGGCGGGATCTGGCCCGGGCCCGGCTGGATGCGGCAGGACTGTGTCATCCAGATATGTGTGATGGCGCCGGGGCCCTGGATGTCGGCAAGGACGCGTTCTTCGCCGGGCATGATGATCCAGTTGTCACGGTTGCGTCCGGTCTGGTCCCAGCTTGACGCGCGCGCGGTGCGTGCTGAGGAGAGCCGCGTCAGGCTGGAGAGCAGGCCGGAGCGTGGGGATGGAGCCATGGTGGTTTTACCTTTCGGGTGGTGCTAGCCCTTGACGGCTGATTGGGTGAGGCTGGCGATGATCCAGCGCTGGGCCACGAGGAAGACGACGAGCGCCGGGGCGATGGCGATGGTGGTGGCTGCCATGACCTGAGCGACGTTGCCGGCTCCGTAGGGCCCAAGCATGAGGACCAGGCCCAGCGGGAGGGTGGCGGTGTCGGTGCTGTTAAGGAAGATGGAGGGCGCAAAGTACGCATTCCAGCTACCGAGGAAGGTGATGACGCCGAGGGTGCTGACGGCGTTTTTTGCCAGTGGCAAGGCGATGAGGCGGTAGGTTTGCCAGGCGTTGGCTCCGTCCATGCGGGCGGCGTCGATGATTTCCTGCGGCAGGCCCAGGAAGAACTGGCGCAGCAGGAACACTCCCAGCGCGCCGGTGATTCCCGGCAGGATGAGGCTCAGCGGGTTGTCCAGGAGTCCGAAGGTTCGCATCAGCAGGAACAGGGGAATAATGGTGACCTGCGCCGGAACCATGAGGGAGGACAGCAATCCTACGAAGATGGAGTTCTTGCCCGGAAATTGGAGCCTCGCGAACGCGTAGCCAGCCATGGGTGCCGTGATGATCATGCCGATGCTGACGGCGATGGCGATGATTGCGCTATTGAGCATGTTCTTAAGGATGGGAACCGGTCCGCTGACCGCCCCCGCGTAGTTGGTCCAGTCCCACTCCGTCGGGAGCCACTGCGGGGGCAGATCGTAGGCTTGCGCTGCGTCCCGGAGTGAGGTGGTGAACATCCAAAGGAAGGGGGCAATCATTGCGACGGCGCCGATGATCAGCAATGCCACCGATATGGTCTTTCCAATCACGGGCTCGCGGCTGGCCTGCCGGGTTGGCGTGCGGGATGCCCTGATCCCGAAGTTGACGCTACTCATTGTTCACCCACGACTTCCTGAGGCGGAACTGCGCCAGCGTCACCAGCATGATGATGAGGAACAGGGTTACCGCGATGGCTGAGGCGTAGCCCATGTCGAATTTGTTGAAGGCGACTTCGGCGATGTACATCACGACGCTGCGGCTGGCATCGCCCGGGCCGCCCCTGGTGAGCACGATGATCGACTCGTAGATCTGAAAGGCCCCGATGATGGTCATGGTGATGTTGAAGAACGTTGCCTGGCTGATCATGGGCATGACGATCCTGCAGAAAATCTGCCATTCGTTCGCGCCGTCCATACGGGCCGCTTCAACCATGTCTTTCGGTACTTCCTGCAGGGCGGCGACGAAGATCAGCATCGCGAAGCCTGCGTTCCGCCAGGTGTCGACAATGATGACCGACACTTTGGCGAATTCCGAACTGTTGAGCCAGTCGATCTTTTCCCCGCCCAGGGCTGTGAGGTAGTAGTTCAGGATTCCGGTGTCCTTCTGGAACAGGGCCTGCCAGATGATCGACACGTAAACCAGGGCGACCAGGTAGGGGAAGAAGTAGGCGGACCGGAAAACATAGGTCAGGGCTTTGGGCAGCCGCTGGTTGATCAGGACTGCGAAGAGGAGGCCGAAGCCGTTGATGAGAACAACGGCGGCGCCCACATACAGCACGGTGTTCCCGTAGGTCTGGGCCAGCCGCTCGTCCCGGAACATCCGGACGTAGTTGTCAATTCCGATAAATTTCGGCGGCGTCAGAATATTGTATTTTGTCAGGCTCAGGTAGATTGCAGCGACGAGGGGGCCGAGGACGAAGACGAGGAACCCGACGATGGTCGGTGCGGTGAAGGCATAGCCGGTGAGGGCTTCCTGGCGGCGGGCCGTGCTTATCCGTCCGGGCCGCCCCCGGCGCCCTACTGCGGGCGCTGGGGGCAGCTGGGTTGGCGGGACGGTGAGGGTCATTGCTTCAATGCCTCCTGCACGTCCTTTTGTGCCCTCTGAAGGGATGTGCCGATGTCCTGGCCGGACATGATTTCATCCATCGCCCTCATGAACGCCGGGTCCAGGACGTTGTAGGCGCGTGGGGCGGCTACGGGTTTGGCGTAGGACAGGGAGTTGTAAAACTCAGCTGCGTGCTTGGGCGAGGCAAGAAATTCCGGTGAGGATGCAGCCGTCTTGGTCGAGGGGACAGCGGCGCCGGCGTCGGCCCATTTCTTCTGGGTTTGCTGGTCGGTGAGCATCTTGATGAACTCCCAGGACAGTTCCGGGTTCTTGGAGGTTTTGGAAATGGCGAACGCTCCGGCCCCGAAGACTGTTGACTTAGTGGATCCCTTGGGCCACGGGAGGATGTCGTAATCGGCGAAGCCGGCTGCTTTGAAGCCGCCGGTGACGAAGTGTCCGGCGCCGGTCATGGCTGCCTTTCCGGCAGGGAACAACTGGTAGGGGTCGGCGCCCTTGGGCTGGGGTGACACGCCGTGTTTGGTGACCAGGTCCCGCACCCAGCCGACGGTTTCCTGCAGCTTCGGATCTGTCAGCTGGGCAGTGTTCATGTCATTGCTCATCATGGACGTGCCGTTGGAGTACAGCCATGGAGTAATCCCGAAGGAGTAATACGGCATGGCGAAGCCGTAGACCTTGTTCGCCCCGGAGCCGGTCGTTAGCTTCTTCGCGATCGCCAGGAAGTCGTCCCATGTCCAGTCATCGCTGGGACGCTGTATCCCGGCTGCCTCAAACATCTTGGTGTTGTAGTAGATGACCATGGTGTTGAAGGTGTTGGGCATCAGGTAGGTGGAGCCGCTTTTGCTGAACCCTTCCAGCAGCTTCGGGTCGATGTTCTCCCGAAGGGACTTCGCTTGTGGGTCGTTTTTGAGGAAGCCGTCCATTGGCGCGAAGAGCTCGTTGGACAGTCCCAGCTCCACACCTTCGGTGGCGATGTTGATGACGTCTGGGGCTTGGCCGGCGGCAGCCTGGGTCACGAGTTTGTTGACGTACTCGGTCCAGGTGGTGATGGGCGTGAAGTTGTTGTTCACCGTGACGTTCGGATACTTCTCCTTGAAGCGTGCAGCGACGCCGTCGTAAACCACTTTGTCGCCCGGGTCCCCCCAGTTGGAAATGGAGATTGTGGCAGTGACGTCCTTGGCTGGGGCCGAATAGGGGTCATCGTTGGCAGGACCTGCGCTTTGGGTGCCCCCGCAGGCGGTCAACGCCAGCAGGGCTGTCGCCGCGGCCGCAGCCACGGTGGCACGTATGGTGGTTCTCATCTGATGCTCCTTTGCATGTCCTCGGGTGAAATGAGGCGCAGTGGGTTGGGGGATGCGGTGAATGGGATAGTCGCGGGTCGTTGGTCCTTGACTATTCGGTTGACTGGCGGAACTCGATGGAGGATTTGAGCCGATGAATCTGTGTGGCGCCGGATGGGTCCTCCAGACGCCGTACCAGCAGTCCGACGGCCTCTTCTCCGATTTGGAAGGCGGGCTGTCGCACTGTGGTGATCTGGGGTTCGAAAAGGTCTGAATAGGCGAATCCGTCGAATGTGGCGAAGGCCATGCTGTCTGGAATCAGCAAACCCGCTTGCTGTACTGCCTTAAGCACCCCGGCACCCAGAAGGGTGCTGCAGGCCAGGATGGCGGTGGGCTGTTGCGCCGATGTCCGGAGTAGTTCTCCTACCTGCTCGAATGTTGCGGCTGCGGTTGACGTGCCTTCGCACAGCAAATCGGAGGGCGTGTCCAGTCCGCGTTCCCGCATGGCCAGCCGGAATCCGTCGTAGCGCTCCCTGAGGGAGGAAACCCGAAGGTCTCCGGCCACAAGCATGATGCGTTCGTGGCCTTTGTCCGTCAGGTGCTCCACGAGGGCGGTGACGGCGGATTGGTTGTCCACGCCCACTTGGTCGACGTCCAGGTCGGCGAGCCGGTCGAGCAGGACGAGGGGCTTCTTTTCCTCGCGGATCCTCGCCAACAGGCCTGCTCCCGACCCGGCGGCCATGGCCAGGATGAGGCCATCGACCCTCCTGTCGAGCAGGGCCTCAATAGCAGCGCGTTCTCTGGCGGGGTCTTCCGCTGAGTTCGCCAGCAGCAGGGAAATGCCACGTTGCGCCGCCGCTTCCTCCACACCATGGACCATGTCCGCGAAAGCCGGCTCCCCAGCGTCGGAAATCACCAAGCCGATGGAGTCCGTCCTGGAACGGCGAAGCGATCTGGCCAGGGCGTCACGCCGGTAGCCCACGCTTTTCATCGCGGCCACAACCTTGGCACGGGTTTCGGGCTCCACATGTCGTGTTTCGTTCAGGACATGCGACACGGTCGACGTCGAGACGCCTGCCAAGGATGCGACTTCGACGATGGTTGCCATCTGATACCTTCCCAGCGAAACGTTTGCGTCAACGTTTCGATGGTAGAAGCAAACGTTTCGATGTGCAATGGGTCACGTGAAGGTTTTTGCAGAAGTAGCTAAATAATGGCTTGGCGACTTACCGCATCAGGCGTTAGGTTCGGGGGATTCTCCGCTGGAGCGGCGGTATTCGATCGTGGGCATAAGTCGGACGGTGGTGGGCTCCACTGACTTGTCGGCCAATCTCCGGGCAAGAAGCTCGGCCGCGGTTACACCGACGTCGAAGGCCGGCTGGCGGACTGTGGTCAGGCGTGGCTCAAAGAGATCTGAATATGCGAATCCGTCGAAGGTCGCGAAGGCTATGTCGTCAGGCATGCGCAGGCCCCTGCGCTGAAGCGTACGCAGCGCTATGGCGGCGAGTACGGTACCGCAGGCAATCACTGCCGTGGGCGGCTCCCTGCGGTCCAACGCGGCTTCTATTTCCGCCTCGATCACCTTAGGGTCGGCAGCGGTGATGGTGAGCTGTTCGAGTGATGAAAGACCTGCGGCCGTTGCGGCCTCTCCGAAAGACTCCAGTCGTTCTCTCAAGGTGGAGACTCGAATGTCTCCGGCGACCAGCAGCAGCCGTCGGTGCCCTTGGGACGCGAAGTGCTGCACGAGATCATTTGTGGGTTGGGCGTTTTCGATGCCTGCCTGGTCAAAGGGCAGATCCGACATGCGGTCCATCAGGACCACAGGCGTATCTTGCTGGCCAAGGGCAGCCAGCGCCTCTGAAGTCGAGCCGGCGGCCCGGGCCAGGATAAGACCGTCGACGCGGCGTTCCAGCAGGGTCCGGACAGCTCTTGCTTCCCGCTCGGGATCTTCAGCCGAATTAGCCAGGAGGAGGGTTACGCCGTGGCGGGCAGCGGTTTGTTCCACGCCGCGAACCATTTCGGCAAAGGCCGGCTCTCCGGCGTCGGAGACAATCAGACCAATGGTGTCTGTCCTGGACCGGCGCATTGCACGGGCAAGGACGTCTTGGCGATAGGACGTTTCTTCGATGGCCTTCAGAACCCGCTGCCGGGTCTCCTCTTCAACGTGCCGTGTGCCGTTGACCACGTGCGAAACAGTGGAAGTCGAAACACCGGCCAGCTTCGCCACATCTACCATTGTCGCCATTACGGAACCCTATCGAATCGTTTACGCGAACGTTTCGCACATCGGGGCTAGTCTACCTGCCTGTCCCACAGGCAATCCGAATTGGGCCAGGACGTTTCAGACGGCCTGCGTCTTCGACGTGGTTACGTGGTCGATGGAAAAGCTCGTCGCAAGCATTCTCGTGTGGCTTCCCACCTCCGCCTAGGGCGCCCTTGGGCTGGCACCGATGGGCACAACGGCGTAGCGTCGATTGACAAGGCGGCGATCGAACGGTCGACCCGGATCCGCGTGGTGCCGCCGGAGTGTTGAGCCGTTGAAGTCAATCCTTTGAAGGAGTCGGGATGGCTGGATGGAATGCTGACACTGCTGCCGGGCCATTGGGGTCCGGGACGGTCACGCTGGTGGAGGGCTCATCCTTTTGCATCTCCTCGCAGAACGGGGATATCCATCCTGAATTGCCGCATGGGGTTTTCTTCGAGGACACCCGCATCTTGTCCCGCTGGAATCTGACCGTCAATGATGAGGCATTGGAGGCGTTGGCGGCGAAGTCGAAGGAGCCGTACCGGGCCTTGTTTGTCGGCCGGGTTCCTCGCTCGGACGGGTATGCGGACAGCCCGCTCATTGTGGAACGCGTCCGTGAAGTAGGCGCCGGAATCGTGGAGCAGATCACGGTCCGCAACTACTCGACCGCGCCAACCGAGTGTGTGGTTTTCCTTAGGGTCGCGGCGGACTTCGCGGATGTTTTCGAGGTGAAGGATGCGCGGGTCCAGCGGCGGTGGGAAGAGTCCCGCAAAGCGGACGGTGAATCGTTGACCATCCGGGCTGCGTGGCAGGACGTCCGGAAGGGCGTCGTCGTGTCAGCCCGCGGGGCCGACGTCGGACCGGAGGGCCTGACGTACCACACCGTTGTCCCGCCGCGCGGACAATGGAGCGCCACCGTAAGCGTGTTGCCGACCGCCGACGGATCCGGTCCGGTGGCGCCATTCATTCGTCCGATCGAGGGCGAAGTGTCTCCGCGCGATCTACGCCGGCAGCAGTGGGTATCTAGGATTCCGGTGCTGCACATGGGCAACCGCGCAATCGAGCGTACCCTTCGGCGCAGCTATGACGACCTGGGCGCGCTCCGCATTGAGGATCCCGACCACCCGGAGCGGATCGTGGTGGCTGCCGGCGCGCCATGGTTCATGACGCTGTTTGGACGCGACTCGCTGTTGGCATCTCTCATGGCGCTGCCGGTGGACCCGTCCCTGGCCCTCGGTACCATCCAGACGTTGGCGGACCGGCAGGGCACTGTGGTGGATCCGATGAGCGAGGAGGAGCCGGGCAAGATCCTGCACGAGGTCAGGCTCGGTGTCTCCAGCGGGCTGGCGCTGGGCGGCAAGTCCGCCTACTACGGCAGCGTTGACGCCACCCCACTGTTCGTGGCCGTCCTCGGAGAAGTCAGCCGCTGGGGTTTCGCTAAGGACATCGTCGGCGCTTTGCTGCCCCATGCCGACCGGGCACTGGATTGGATCCGTGACTACGGGGACAAGGACGGCGACGGTTTCGTCGAGTACGCCCGGCTCAATCCTCGGGGCCTGATCAATCAGGGCTGGAAGGACTCTTGGGACGGGATCAACTTCGCCGACGGTCATCTGGCAGAGGGTCCGATCGCGCTGTGTGAGGTGCAGGCCTACACTTACAGCGCGTATCTAGCCCGCTCCTGGATGGCCTACGACGCCGGTGACGTGGACTTGGCCGTCGCGTGCCGGGACCGCGCTGCGCGGCTTAGGGAGCAGTTCAACGAGCGGTTCTGGCTGCCCGAGCGCGGCTACTACGCCATCGCTTTGGATGGCAAGAAGCGACCAGTCGATGCCTGCGCTTCCAACATGGGGCAGTGCCTGCTGTTGGGCATCGTCGACGAGGACAAGGCGCCGCTGGTGGCGGAGCGGCTGATGTCTCCGGAAATGTTCAGTGGCTGGGGGGTAAGGACCCTGGCCAGCGATATGGGCGCTTATAACCCGGCGAGCTACCACAATGGTTCGGTCTGGCCCCACGACAACGCGCTCATCGTTGCCGGACTCCTGCGCTATGGCTTCGTGGAGCAGGCGCAGCGGATCTCCACCGCCCTGCTGGAAGCGGCCGAGTACTCAGACGGCCGGCTGCCCGAGTTGTTCTGCGGCTTCAGCCGGGAGCACTACGATGAACCCGTGCCCTATCCCACGGCATGCTCGCCGCAGGCCTGGGCTGCCACCACCCCAATCCAGCTGATCAAGGGCCTGATGGGCTACTACGCGGACGTTGGTCGCGGCGGCCTGTGGATGGATCCCGTGCTTCCGGAATCCTACGGCGATCTGCACATCAGCAATGCGCCCATGGCCAACGGCCGGATCACCATCGACATCTCCGGATCCAACGCGACCATCCAGGGGTTGCCCGAAGGGATGATATTCCATCAAGGCACCCGGCCGTGGGCAGCTGACCTCGTCGAGCAGCACAGAAGGACTGGAAAGGCTTAACCAGATCGGGAGTCCGTCTGCCCTTGTAATCAACGCGCTCGGCCCTCCTCCGAATACCGTGCAGTCCAACGCTGACTCCGTGAGGTGCCTTGCCTTTCGGGTGCCCCGGCGGATTTGCCGCGGCGGCACCTGTCATGTGCCGCCCCTGTGCTTGACAAAGTGAACCGGCTCCCGCTGCATGAGTCATGCTCCGACCTTGACGGATCTAGGTGCCTGTCGGCTACAAGTCTCGCAATTGCGTACCGCTCATTGGAACAGTGCGTTCCTTCTAGAGTGTGAACCCTGCCACTATCTCCTAGGCCGTTGCCGAGCATGCGCGCAACGGCATATGGAAGGAGTCGCAACGATGCGAATAAGGAACCCGCAGCGGACGCTGATCAAAACCGGACCCCGCGAAATCTGGGTTGACATTGCGGTCTGAGGGGCTGATCCGCGAAAATCTGGCGGAGGAGCCAGCCGCCTGGGAAGGCCAGTCGGTAGCGGACCTGTGCCGGCCGGCCTATCTGGTTGGGCTCATCGGTGACGGAGTCCTGCCTTCGCTGAGCCCGCCGATGCATGAGCGGGAGGCTGAGTTTCATGGGATACGCCTGGTCTACCGCCCGATCGACCTTCCCAGCCTGGGACTGGGAGCCGCGGATTTGAAGAGCTTGCTCCACTACGCCCAGCTCTTGGGCTACAACGGGCTGAACATCACGCATCCGTACAAGCAGACCGTCCTCGGGTTACTGGATGAGGTTTCCGATGATGCCCGGATCCTGCGCTCGGTTAACACCGTGGTTTTGGACGGCGACGGCCGGATGACCGGCCACAATACGGATCATCTGGGATTCCAGAGGGGCCTGGCAGAAGGCTTGGGGGACGCTCCGCGCGAGCATGTGGTGCAGGTCGGCGTCGGCGGCGCCGGTGCGGCCGTGGCCCTGGCGCTTGTCCGCTCCGGTGTGGAGCGCCTGACAATCAGTGATCTGTTCCCGGAGCGGGCCCACCTCCTGGCGGTCACGCTTAACGCAACTGCGGACCGGGACGTGGTCCGCGTGGCGGACGGTGGCCAGCTGCGGCAAGCCATCCGTTCTGCTGACGGCGTCGTCAATGCCACGCCCATAGGCATGGCCGCCCACCCCGGAACCTCCTTTGATGTTGGCCTGCTCAACAGCGGCCAGTGGGTGAGCGATGTCGTATACCGGCCGCTGCGCACCGAACTGCTGCGACGAGCGGACTCCATCGGATGCAGGACGTTGGACGGCGGGCGTATGTGTGTCCACCAGGGCGCCGAAGCATTCAGGCTTTTCACCGGCCTCGAGCCGGACCCGCAGCGCATGCGCCGCATTTTCCTTTCCCTTATTGACGCTGAACAACGCAGTTCCGAACACGAGAAATGAGCTCCAAAATGTCCATCTCGGTAAAAGGCCCGACACCCTTGCCCGGCCACGCCCCTACCCCTGTCAAGGCCGCCCTCGCTTCCTTCCTGGGCTCTATGGTGGAGTACTACGACTTCTTCATCTACGGCGTTATGGCGACGCTGGTACTGAACAAGGTCTTTTTCACAGACGCCGATCCGGCCACCGGTACATTGCTCGCGCTGGCAACGTTCGGCGTCGCGTACGTGGCCCGTCCTGTCGGCGCGTTCTTCCTCGGCCACTACGGGGACAAACTGGGCCGTCAGAAGGTCATGGTGTTCTGCCTGCTGCTGATGGGCATCTCCACGTTCCTGATCGGGGTCCTGCCTGATTACAACTCCATCGGCCTTTGGGCTCCAGCGCTGCTGGTTTTCCTGCGTCTGTGCCAGGGCCTGTCCGCGGCGGGCGAGCAAAGCGGTGCCAGCTCGCTGACGATCGAGCATGCACCGATGGGCCGGCGCGCGTTCTTCGCCAGCTGGACCCTCAACGGCACGCAGGCCGGCCTGATCCTGGCCAACCTCGTGTTCCTGCCCTTTGCCGCGCTCCCGCCGGAGCAACTGTACACATGGGGCTGGCGGGTACCGTTCCTGCTCAGCGCCGTTCTGGTGGTCATTGCTTTCATCGTCCGCCGCACGCTGGATGACGCGCCGATCTTCACCGATCTCGAAGAAGACCACAAGGTCGAGAAGATGCCTATCAAGGCACTGTTCCGTGATCAGTGGCGAGATATCATTCGCGTGATTGGCTGCACCAGCCTTGGCGTGGTCAGCTCTGTTACCGCAACCTTCGGTGTGGCCTACGCCTCCAAACCCGAATACGGGCACGCCAACGTGGTCTCCTCGAGCACCATGCTGTGGGTAGTCATCGGGGCAAACCTCGGCGCCTTGATCGTCCAGCCTCTCGCGGCGATGCTGTCAGACCGGATCGGCCGCAAGCCGGTTCTGATCACGGCCGCGGTCGGCTGCACGCTCAGTTCCTTTTTCTGGCTGACCACACTGACATCCGGCAACGGCTGGCTGATCTTCCTGGGCCAGTTCACCATCACGTCCCTCTTCTACAGCTGCTACAACGCCATCTGGCCGTCCTTCTACCCGGAACAGTTCGCGGCCAGGGTGCGCTACTCGGGCGTGGCGGTCTCTACCCAGCTGGGCGTGGTCCTCACCGGCTTCGCACCTTCCATCGCTGCCGCTATCGTGCTCAAGGGCGAGATGGGGTGGCTGCCGATCGCGATCTTCGTCGCCGTCGCATGTTCAATCAGCGCTGTAGCCGTCCTGTTCAGCCGGGAAACCTACAACATCCCGCTGGAGGAGCTGGGTAAGAAGAACCCCCGCCGGGTGGACCTGAAGGCCACCCGGGCAGACCGGATCAAGGCCTCGGTCTGACAGACATTGAACTGCTGCGGCCCGACCCCGAAGCTCCGGTTTCGGGGCCGGGCTGCGCTGCGTCGTCGGCTACGAGGGGTCCGTGCCTTCAGATTCTGTTCAGGAGCGAGTTGTTCCGGATTAGGCGGTTCAAGCCCATCGTGGCCGCCTGGACGGCGGGCCCCACCCTTTCCAGCTGAACGACGCCGAGCGGCCCGGAGACGCTGATGGCCGCCAGTGGTTCACCGTTTTCGCGCAGTATGGCGCTGGCCGCGCAGCAGACGCCCGCAGCTGACTCCTCCTGTTCGTAGGCGACGCCATGTGTGCGCACCGATTCCAATTCCACCCGCAGGTCCTTGGGGGAGGTGAACGTGCGCGGGCCCATCTGCTCCAGCTGACCACCAAGGATCTCCTCCACGGCCGCGGAATCCGCATGGGCCAAAAGGGCTTTGCCGACTCCGGTGGCGTGCGCGGGCATACGCCCGCCGACCCGCGACGGCAGCTGGACGCCATCGCGGCCCCTGAGGATCTCGATGTAGACCACCTCCCGGCCTTCGCGGACAGCCAGGTGCACGGTATGGCCGGTCGCCTGACGCAGGTCAGCCATCGTCGCCAGGGCCAAACGGCGGAGGTCCTTTGGCCTGCGGGTGACAGATCCGAGTTCGAAGATCCGCAGCCCCAGCCGGACCGACGTGCCGCGACGCTCAAGAAACTCATACTCGATAAGCTCCCGTGCGATCCGCGAAACCGTCGCTTTCGCCAGGCCCGTCCGGCGGGCGATCTCGGAGATTCCCAGGTCTTCGTCGTCGGGGCCGAAGGCACCCAGGACCAGCGAGACTCTTCCGATCATGGACTCGGGGACGTTTCGTTCAGTGGGACACATGGTTGGAGTATGGGGCAGCAACCGGCAGTATTCCAAGTGTTCGTTCCATTCACCGGCCGACCAGGCCGCAGCACCACGACTGACGGAGAAGGCATGACCACCAGCACCCGCGACAACGACGCCGCACAGGCACTCCTTGAGGCCTACCGCACCCGTCAGACCGTTGCCCCCCTCACCGACACCGCTCCCGACCTGGGGGTTGAAGGTGCCTACGGTATCCAGTTGGCACAGGTTCAGGCCTGGAAGGTCGAAGGCCGTACCGTCAAGGGCCATAAAGTCGGCCTCACCTCCCGGGCCATGCAGGTGCAGCTTGGCGTGGACCAGCCCGATTTCGGGCACCTGATGGACGACATGTTCTTCGCGGACACGGATCCCATCCGGGCAGGCCGTTTCATCAACCCCAAGGTCGAACCAGAGTTCGCGTTCGTCCTCGGAAAGTCCCTGACCGGCCCGGGCGTCACCGCCACCGAAGCACTCAGCGCGATCGACTACGTCGTGGGGGCACTGGAAATCATCGATTCCAGAATCACGGACTGGAAGATCAAGCTCGCGGACACCATCGCCGACAACGCTTCATCCGGCGGGGTCGTCCTCGGTTCACGGCCCGTGAAACCTGCAGACATGGACCTGCGGACCACGGGGGTGAACCTGTTCCGGAATGGTGAGCTCGTTGCCACCGGCGCCGGCGGTGCGGTGCTCGGCTCACCGCTGAACGCACTCGCCTGGCTCGCAAACACCCTGGGCCCTCTGGGCGTTACCCTCGAGGCTGGCTCCGTTGTTCTTCCCGGCTCCATGACAGGCGCCGTCGCGGCGGCGCCCGGAGACACGATCTCGGCCACTTTCGCCGGCGGTCTGGGCACCGTCACTGCGAACTTCGCCAACTGATACCTCCAACAAGCCACAGGAGTAACCTCATGGACCACCGTCCACGTCCCATCGCGGCCATCGTCGGCCCGGGAAACATCGGCACCGACTTGCTCATCAAGCTCCAGCGCAGCGGCACCCTCGACGTCCGCTACATGATCGGCGTCGATCCCGCGTCGGACGGGCTGCGCAGGGCACGCGAGCTCGGCGTCGAAGCCAGCGCCGGGGGAGTCGACTGGCTCCTTGACCAGGACATCCTGCCCGACGTCGTCTTCGAAGCGACCAGCGCCAAGGCCCACGAAGCGAACGCCCCGCGGTACCGCGAAGCCGGCATAGCCGCCGTCGACCTCACGCCCGCCGCCGTTGGCCCCTTCGTATGCCCGGCAGTAAACCTCGATGAGCACCTGGATGCTGGCGGCGGTACCACGTCGAACATCAACATGATCACCTGCGGCGGCCAGGCCACCATTCCGATCGTTGCTGCCGTCTCCAGGGTCACCCCGGTGCCATACGCCGAAATCGTCGCCTCCATCTCCTCCCGCTCCGCCGGACCCGGAACCCGGGCGAACATCGACGAATTCACCGAAACCACTTCACACGCCCTCCAATCGGTGGGCGGCGCCACAAGGGGCAAGGCCATCATCATCCTGAACCCCGTGGAGCCGCCGATGGTTATGCGTGACACCGTCTTTGCCGCCATCGGACCTGACGCGGACCGCGAAGCCATCACCGAATCCATCCACCGGATGGTCGCCGAAGTCCAGCAGTACGTCCCCGGCTACCAGCTCAAATCCGAGCCCCAGTTCGATGACCCGCGCCCGGACTGGGACGGCAACGGACGGGTTGCCGTCTTCCTCGAAGTCACCGGCAACGGCGACTATCTCCCGCCATGGGCAGGCAACCTCGACATCATGACCGCCGCCGCCGCCCGCGCGGGCGAACAGTTGGCCCTTGCCTGGGCCGCCACGAACGAAAAAGAACAGGTGACAACCAAGTGACCTCCACTGAACCAGCCGGCGTGGCCAACACCGCCGCGAACCCGCCCGTGCGCATCATCGACACCACCCTGCGCGACGGCAGCCACGCCGTCAGCCACAACTTCACCGTCCAACAGGTCACCGACATCTCAAAGGCACTGGACAAGGCCGGCGTACCCATCATCGAAGTCACCCACGGTGACGGGCTCGCCGGGTCCTCCTTCAATTACGGCTTCTCCGCTGTCCGGGACATCGACCTGGTCGCCGCAGCTGCCGAAGCCGTCACCAACGCCAAAATCGCCGTCCTGCTGCTTCCCGGACTCGGTACCGTAAACGATCTCCATGAAGCCCGCGCCGCCGGGGCAGGCATGGCACGTGTCGCCACCCACTCGACGGAGGCCGACGTCAGCGTCCAGCATTTCCGGGCTGCCCGGGACCTGGGCATGGAAACAGCCGGGTTCCTCATGCTGTCCCACCGCACGGAGCCCGCCCAGCTGGCCAAGCAGGCCCGGATCATGGCCGACGCCGGCTGCCAGTGTGTGTATGTTGTGGACTCCGCGGGGGCACTGCTTCCCCACGGCGTCCGGAACAGGGTCGATGCGCTGGTCCAGGAACTGGGCGACGACGCCATGGTGGGCTTCCACGGACACCAGAACCTGTCCATGGGTGTAGCGAACTCGGTGGAAGCCTACCGTGCCGGGGCGCGCAGCATCGACGGAACGCTCCGTGCGCTCGGTGCCGGTGCCGGCAACACCCCAACCGAAGTTCTGGTCACCGTCCTGGACGCCATGGGCATCGCCACCGGCGTTGATGTCGAAGCGGCCCTCGCCGCCGCCGAAGAAGTCTTGGCCCCGATCGTGACACGCATGCCGGTGATGGACCGCTCCTCGATCGTCCAGGGGCGCTACGGTGTGTACAACTCCTTCCTGCTGCACGCGGAACGGGCAGCAGACCGTTATGGCGTTCCGGCCTACCAGATCCTCCGCCGAGTCGGCGAAGCCGGCTACGTCGGCGGGCAGGAGGACATGATCATCGACGTCGCCATCGAACTGGCGGGTCTGCAGCGCCAGGCAGCCGAACACAACGAAAGAGTCCCCGCATGAGCAACGAACCCACCTCACCGTCCGCCCAGGGCAGCGCCTGGACCGAAGAGCGCGTCGCGGACGTGCTGTACAAGCGCGAACTGGACCGGACCGACGGCGGAAAGATCACCGACGAATACCCTGAGCTTGATCTCGACGCCGCGTACCGCGTCCAGCGTAAGCTGATCGACCTCAAGGTAGCGGGAGGAGAGCGCGTCATCGGCGTCAAGCTCGGCCTGACAGCCAGGGCGAAGCAACAGCAGATGGGCATCGATTCGCCCCTCACCGCCGTGATCACCGACAAGATGGTCCTGCAAGCCGGCGTTCCCATCCCGATGGACGAACTGATCCACCCAAAGATCGAACCGGAAATCGTTTTCGTGATGAAGGAACGCCTCGCCGGACCCGGGGTGACGGCCGCAACTGCCATGGCCGCCGTCCAAAGCGTCCACGCCGGCTTTGAGGTCATCGACAGCCGCTACACCGACTTCAAATTCACGCTCCCGGACGTGGTGGCGGACAACGCCTCATCCTCACGGCTCTTCATCGGAGCAGACGGCACCCAGCCCTCCGGCCTTGACCTCGCCCTCGAAGCCGTGGTCCTGTCCGTCAACGGCACGGTGGTGGCCACCGCCACCGGGGCCGCCGTCCAAGGGCACCCCGGCGAAGCCCTGGCCCTGGCGGCCAACGCCCTCGCGGAACGCGGAGAAAGCATCGAAGCCGGAGCCATCGTGCTAACCGGAGGACTGACCGACGCCGTCTTTGTCCGCCCGGGTGAACAGGTCACCGCAGAGTTCACCAACCTGGGAACACTGACGGTCACCGGCGCCTGAACCCGCGCCACGGCACGACCCAGACACACACGACGGAAAAGAGGGAGACGGCCATGACCGCTACCGAAGCCCAGAACTGGCAGATCGATGAATTCCTGGACACCTACCGCGAACTGATGGGCTTCGTGCCCCCGCGCATCCAGGCCCGTTTCGACCGGCTCCGGGACACCAACCCCGAGCTGCTGCTCGCCGAGGAGCGGGTCCGGAACCTGATCTGCTACACGGACAAGCTCGACCAAAAAACAGTCCAGCTGATCCTCTTCGCGGTCCTGGCCGTCAACCTGCGCGACGCGGCCAAGCTCCATGGCCTGGCCGCCCGTCGGGCCGGCGCCAGCTGGGACGAACTGCAGGCCACCATCGATCTCGCCTACCTTTTTGGCGGGCTGTCCGTGGCCAACCATGCCCCGGCGATCCTGGACGGAATCGCGGAGCTTGAGCAGAAAAACGAGGCCGGTCTGGGCGCAACTGCCGCGCCACGCTGACACCTGCAGCTGACCCATCCACAGGAATACCGGGCGGCCCCGCCGGGCCGGCCGCGTGCAAAGGAGCACCATGGTTGACATCTCGCACCACGCCGAACGGCTCACTGACCCCGGAGAGGACACATACAAAGAACCGGTCTACGACGTCGCCCAACTGGGGCACGTGGAAATCCTCAGCCCGGACCTCCAAGCCACGGCGGATTTCTTCACCAGGGTCTACGGGCTCTACACCGTGGAGGAGACGGCTGACTCCGTCTACCTGCGGGCGTGGAACGACGATGTGCTCACGTCGCTGAAGGTGACCGCCGCGGCGCAGCCCGGGCCCGGACACGTGGCGTGGCGCTGCACCAGCCCTCAGGCGCTGCGCCGCAGGGTCGCCGCCCTGGAGGTCAAGGGCATCCAGGGCCAGTGGATTGACGGGGACGTCGGGCACGGTGCCGCCTACCAGTACCGCGGCCCCGGCGGGCACCTTCAGGAGATCTACTTCGAAACGGAAAAGTTCCTCGCCCCTGCGGGACAGAAGCCTTACTTGCCCAACCAACCCCAAAAATACGATCCCCGCGGCGTGGGAGCTGCCCACCTGGACCACATCAACCTGCTGGTGCCGGACGTCGGCCAGGCCAGCGCCTTCGCGCAGGAAGCCCTCGGCTTCAAATTACGGGAGCGTCTGGTCCCGGCCGGTACAGAGCAGGAAGTCGGGGCCTGGCTCTCGGTCATGACCAAGGCACACGACCTTGCCCTGACCCGGGAGCCTTACCCCACGTCAGGCCGGCTGCACCACCTGGCCTACGCCGTCGAAAGCCGCGAAGACGTGCTCAAGGCAGCCGACATCTTCATGGAGAACGGGGTGCCGATCGATTTCGGCCCCGCCAAGCACTCCCGCACCCAGGGGTTCTTCCTCTACGTCATCGAACCCGGCGGCAACCGGATCGAGGTGTTTTCCGGAGGCATCCACATCTACTCCCCGGACTGGGAACCGGTCACCTGGGACACCGAAACCGGCGGGCGCAGCACAGCCTGGGGTCTGGCCACCCCGCCCAGCTTCAAGGAATACGCCACTCCGCCCTACTTGCCCACGGCCGCGCAGGTCGGCTGAGCAGTGACAACGCGCCAGAAGGTACCCCACGCCGACTGCTTCGTAGCGAGCTTCTTCACCCTGTCCGGCAGCGGCTTCGGGCAACCGCCCCGGCATACGTTCACCGACCGGGTTCAGGCAGCAGCCGATACCGGCTACGCCGGCATCGGCCTGCACCTGAACGAACTCACCGACCCGGACTGGAATGAGCTCGGCACGGACGACCCCTCGGAGGTGCTGGCCCACATGTCCGGAGTTCTGCGCGGAACCGGGCTGGACGTCGTCGAAATCGAGTTCATGGGGGGTTGGTGCGACGGACCCGGCAACCCCGCCGTCGCCAAAGCCGCCGAACTTGTCGGTGAAGTGGAAGGGCATCTGGCCACCAACTCTGTCGGCGGACATCACGTGAGTGTCGGGGAGTTCGGCGCCGGACCGGCTGCGGATCCGCAGCTTGCCGGCCGCGGACTCGCCGAACTAGCCGCGTTAGTGGCCGGTACCGGCTACGCCCCCGCCGTCGAGGCCTTCGCGTGGTCAAAGATCCGGGACTACGGCCTGGTCCGCGAAATCCAGGCTATTGCGGGCACCGGGGGAGCGCTGGCTGACACGTGGCACGCCTCAACACAGACTGCACCACTGACGGGATCGCCAAGGGGGAGATGGGGCCGATCACGGCTGTCCAGCTCAACGGCGGATACCGCGTCCACGAAGATTTCCTGGCCAATGCACGCTCAACCCGCCGGTTGCCCGGCGACGGTGACCTCGACGGCGCAGGCTTCGTCCGTGCCGTCCGCACCGCAGGCTTCACCGGGCCGTGGTGCGTAGAAGTCAACTATCCGGAATTCCGTGCGCTCGATTCCACCGCCGCGGCCCGCAGCAGCATCTCCGCCGCCCGCACGCTCGTCGCACACGCCCTGGAACCTTCATGAAACACCAAACCCTTTTAGACCTCGAGCAAGAAAGCAGCCCCATGACCAATCGTGTCCTGGTCCTTAACGGACCCAACCTGAACATGCTCGGCACCCGCGAACCGGAAATATACGGTAGTGACTCGATCGCCGACGTGGAACGCATGGTCCGCGACCGTGCCGCCACCCACGGGCTGGAAGTGGACTTCCTGCAAAGCAACCACGAGGGTGACCTCATCGACGCGCTGCACCGTGGCCGCACCGAGAATGTTGGCTGTGTTATCAACCCGGCCGGCCTGACCCATACCTCCGTCGCATTGCACGACGCCATTAAGGCTTCGGAGTTGGACGTCGTCGAAGTCCACATCAGCAACCCCCACACCCGCGAAAGCTTCCGCCATCACTCCTTCGTCTCGCCCGTGGCCGCCGCTGTCATCGCCGGCGCGGGGGTGAGTGGTTACGCCTTTGGCATAGACATCATCGCTGACCGGCACGCCCAGCGCTCCAAGGCAGTAACCAGGGCTGCACAGGAGAACTGACATGCCGCACGGAAATCTCCGTGTGGGCATCATCGGATGCGGAAAGATCGCGATCAACCACACGGGGGCACTCCAGAGCATCCCCCGAGGTTGAGCTGGTCGCCTGCTGCGACGTCGACGGCGGACGAGCGGGCACATTTGGTTCCCCCTCGCCGCTGCCTAGCCACAGGATGGCACCGTCCGCCGTCGTATCCTCGACGCGGCCGCGCCGCACGGTGGTCCCGCCCTGTCGGCTCTCCACACTTGCGCCGTCTAGGACGGCGTCCACGCCTCCCGTTGGTCAACTCCTTACGCGCTGCATAAACCTCTCGCCGGGGAGGGCCCCGTCAGCCCCGGTTTTGTAGGCACGTAGCGCTTCTCCTCGGATGACACAGTCGCGATGACGCGCGCTGACCGGGATTTCAATAGCTGGATGACCAGCTGAACCACTCCGCCGGCTCCGGCACATCCGGCCCCGCCGGGTCGGCTAGCAACAATGGCTCGGATCATGTTTTCTCCTTTGGAATGTCGCTGGCTGGTGGTGCGGCTGAGGTTCTTTCTCGTGACAGTGCGGCATCGGCCAGCGGATGGGGACTCGGTTGACGAGGCCACAGGCCGCACCTACACTGAGGAACATCCGAACTTTCGATCGGACTCCGAACGGTGAGATGAATCATTCCTCATACGACATCAATTTCCCGTTATCGCTGGAGACTCCTATGGCAAAGAAGCCAACCTCTACCGCCGAGCTGGACAGCTTGGCCCTTACCGAAGCCGGCACCCTTGAGAGCCGGACCCAGATGCGCCGCGTGGCATTCGCCAGCGCCATCGGCAACGCGATTGAGTACTACGACTTCAGTCTGTACGCAGTCGCGTCCTCGCTGGTGTTCAACGTCGTGTTCTTCCCCTCGGGGAACGCCCTTGTCGGTACCCTGCTGGCATTCGTGACGTTCTTCGTCGGCTACTGCGCCCGACCCATCGGCGGCATTATCTTTGGTCACTACGGCGACCGGATTGGCCGCAAGAAGATCCTGCTGCTCACCATGATCATCATGGGCGCGGGCACTTTCATCATCGGCCTCGTGCCGTCCTATGACACGATTGGCATCCTGGCCCCCATCGCGCTCGTTATCCTCCGGCTCGTCCAAGGCATCGGCATCGGCGGCGAGTACGGCGGCGGCATGACCATGACCATCGAACACGCCCCGGCCAACAAGCGCGGTTTCTACAGTTCGCTCGTGCACATCGGCGTCCCCGCCGGCCTGGTGCTGCCGGTCATCTTCCTGGGTGCCCTCTCCGCCCTGCCCAAAGCAGACTTCTTGGCTTGGGGATGGCGCATCCCGTTCATCGCCAGCATCATCCTCGTCGCGATCGGCTTCTTCATCCGCTACCGGATTACGGAGTCTCCGGCGTTCGCCGCCGTCAAGGAAGCTGGCGACACGGCCAAGCTCCCGGTAATCGAGGCACTTCGTGACCACTGGCGAAGCATCCTCCTCGGCATTGGCTCCAAGGTGGCCGAAAGCGGTCTGTTCAACATCTACGCTGTCTTCGCCATCACATTCTGTGTAAGCACCCTGAAGCTGCCCCAGCAGGAGATCCTTAACGGCGTATTGATTGGTGCGGTTCTCGAATGCATCACCCTGCCCCTGTTCGGCGCCCTTTCCGACAGGATCGGACGGCGCAAGGTTTACATCGGTGGCTTGCTCTTCCAGGCTGTGCTGGCGCTCCCATTCTTTGCCATGCTCAGCAGCGGGAACCACGTCCTGATCTACGCCGCCATCGCGCTGGGCCTAGCCGTGGGACACGGCTCCGTCTACGGCGCGCAGGGTGCGTTCTTCTCCGAACTGTTCCCGGCACGCGTCCGCTACAGCGGCCTGTCACTCGTCCAACAGCTCGGACCAATCCTCGGCGGCGGACTCTCGCCCCTGATCGCGGCAACACTGCTGGCCCAGTACGGTACGAGCAATGCCGTCATGGCTTACATGATCATCATCGCTGTTATCTCGGCAGGGTGTGCCTACGCGTTGCGCCCGATCAAAACCATGACCCCCATCGACTGAAACCCGGAGCATCCTTTCGTGAACGGCAACCTCAACGGCGCCATCGCAGTAGTTACCGGCGGCGCGGCAGGCATCGGCAAGGCAGTAGCCAGCGCCCTGCTCGCCGCCGGCGCCAAAGTATCCATCCTGGACAAGAACACCGCCGGAAGTCCTGCCGGCGCTGACCTGTACCAGACTGACATGGGCAGCGATGACCAGGTACGCGCCGCCTTCGACAGCATCGGCCAAAAGCATGGGCACATCAACATCCTGATCAACAACGCCGGTGTCAGCTACCCTGCGACGGTCGAAGACGGGCCCCTGGAGGACTGGCACAGTGTCTTCGATGTGAACGTCCTGGGCTATGTGCGGGCCACGCGGGCAGCCCTGCCATACCTGCGCCGGCGCCGGGGTGCCAGCATCACGAACGTTTCATCGTGCACCGCGACGACAGGGCTCCGGCGCCGGGTCCTCTACTCAGCCACGAAAGGTGCCATCGAGGCCATGAGCCGCGCGATGGCCGCCGACTTCCTACACGAAGGCATCCGTGTGAACTGCGTGAGCCCCGGGACGGTGGACACGCCACTCATCGCGGAACTGATACGGCAGGCGCCGGACCCCGCTGCCCAGCAGGAGGTGTACAACAATCGCCAGCCCACCGGATTCATGGTTTCTGCCGAGGAAGTTGCCCGCGCCGTCATCTATGTGGCCGACCCGGCCGCCGTATCGACGGTGGGCACTGTTCTAACAGTCGACGGCGGTTTTGCTTCGCTGCGTCTCTTCGATTCCTGACCGCCCACCAAACCCAAGGAAGAAATCATGGTGAAAGAGCCCGCCCCGTCGGACAACCCAAAGAACGTCGTTAACTCGGTCGGCAAGTCCTTCGCGGTTCTGCAGGCCTTCGGACCGGAGAACCCAGTGATGAGCGTCAGCGAAGTGGCCGCTGCTGCCGGACTGGACAGGGGTACGGCGTTCCGGTTGCTGCACACGCTGATGTCCCTGGGCTATCTGCGGTCTGTCCCCGGCAAACGGTTCCGATTGGCCCTGAAGTGCCTGGACCTGGGCTACTCGGCGCTTGCCTCCCATGAGCTCTGGGACAACAGCGCACCGTTGCTGGAGGATTGCGTTCCGGACATCGTTGATGCCGCGTCGCTAGGCGTCTTGGATGGAAACGACGTCATCTACCTGAAGCGCTACGACACCTTGGTAGTGCGTCACCGGGTGGACGCGCGGCCGGGCCGGAAAGCAAGCAACCACGCCGCCGCCCTCAGCCACGCGGTCCTGGCTTGGCTGCCCGAGGACCGGCAGGTCGAGATCCTGGAGAGCCAGCCGCGAATCAAATTCTCAGACCGGACGCTGATTGAGCTGCCTGAACTCCTCGAGCGGCTTCGCCAGGTCAAAGCCCAGGGCTATGCGGTGTCCGACGGTGAAAATGCCTACGGACTGCGAACGGTCGCAGTGCCGATCCTTGACGAAAACGCGAGTCCGCTCGCTGGAGTCAGCCTCACCACGGACGCCACACGCATGACGATGAGCGAATTGATCGACACCGCCCTTCCCCGGGCACTCAGCATTGCCGCGGAGCTCTCGCGTGCAATCACCCACCTTTCCGGCGCCCAAGCTGGACCAATTTCTGCATAGGAGAGCAATTGAAAACACCGATCAACACCTTCAAGCGTCGGCTGGGACAGGACCAGCAACTGGGAATGTTCTCAACGCTGAACAGCGCTTCCCTTGTCGAACTCCTGGCGGGCGCCGGATTCGACTGGATCCTGCTGGACACCGAACACTCGCCGACCGAAATGGCCGATGTCATCGAACAGTTGCGTGCCTTGGCCGTCCATGGAGTCAGCGCCGTAGTGCGTCCGGCCTGGTCGGACATGATCCTGATAAAACGACTGCTTGATGCCGGTGCCCAGACGCTGCTGATCCCCAGCATCGATACGGCAGAGGAAGCGGATACGGCGGTTAGCTACACCCGTTACCCGCCCTTCGGCGTCCGGGGCGTCTCCGCCAGTTCCCGAGCCGCGAACTACGGGCAGAATCGCAGCTACGTGACAACTGCCGAGGCTGAAATCTGCATCATCGTGCAAATCGAAACGCCGCTCGGCCTGAGCAATCTCGAGGCGATCGCATCCGTACCGGGAGTGGATGGTGTCTTCATTGGTCCGGCAGACCTCGCGGCATCAATGGGACACGTCGGCAACGCCCAACACCCGGAGGTGCAGGCCGCCATCAATGACGCATTTGACCGCCTGCGCGCCCTCGGCAAGCCCTCCGGTTACCTGACGCTGAACGAGGACGAAGCCCGTTTCCGAATGGGTCAGGGAGTTGACATGCTCGGTGTCGCGACAGACACGTCCATCGTCAACAGCGGCGCAGCAGGCCTGATTGGCCGTCTTGGAGTTGTCGCCCAGGACAAGGTGGCCCTCTGACATGTGGTTTGAAAGTACGCGCTATCCGGATCCGGCCATTGTGGTCCATGACCCGTCCTTCGAGAAATACCGGATAGTTTTGGCAGGGGTGGAGAGGCTCGCCACCGGGTTCCGGTGGACCGAGGGGCCAGTCTGGTTCGGGGACGGCCGCTATCTGCTATTCAGTGACCTGCCCAACAACCGCATCATGAAGTGGGACGAGACGACGGGGGAGACGTCCGAATTCCGACGCCCGTCAGACTTCACCAACGGCAACACCCGCGACCGCCAAGGGCGTCTCGTCAGCTGCGAACACGGCACCCGCCGTGTCACCCGCACGGAATACGACGGAACGATCACGGTCTTGGCAGACAGTTACGACGGCAAACCACTGAATTCGCCCAACGACGTCGTAGTGAAATCCGATGGCAGCATATGGTTTACCGATCCGGCCTTTGGGCTGCTGAGCGACTATGAAGGCTACCGCGCCGAGCCCGAGCTGCCCACCAACATCTACCGGATCAGCCCGGAGGGGGAACTCACGGTGGCATCCAGCGAGGTCCGGTCGCCCAACGGACTCGCCTTCTCGCCGGACGAATCCAGGCTGTACGTAGTCCAAAGCCGGGCCATCCCGCGCCGCAACATTGTGGCTTTTGACATAGCGGCCGACGGACAGACGCTGGACGGGCCCCGCGTGCTGATCGACGCCGGCGACGGCGTCCCGGACGGTTTCCGCTGCGACGAGGACGGAAACCTGTGGTGCGGTTGGGGCATGGGAACCGACGAACTTGACGGCGTGCGGATCTTCAACCCTGACGGCCAGCTGATAGGCCAGATTGTGTTGCCCGAGCGGTGCGCCAACCTCACCTTCGGCGGACCACGGAAAAACCGGCTGTTCATGGCCGCCAGCCGATCCTTGTACTCCCTGTATGTCAACACCCGAGGAGCCATCTGATGCCCGCCCCACAGGCACCGCAGACCATCGTTTTCATCCACACCGTGAGTTTCCTGGTGGAGGAATTCAAGAAGCGCATGGCCGAGGAACTTCCCGCCGTGAAGACCAGGCACGTACTGAACGAAAGCCTGCTTCAGGACCTGCTCGCAGGGGTCCCGACCACAATGGTCTACCGCCGTGTCGTGGAGCAGGTATTGATCGCGGCCGACGCCGGCGCAGACCTGATCGTGATGACCTGCTCTTCGACCTCGCCGGCGGTGGATATCGCCCGTCAACTCACTACTATCCCCATCATCAAGATCGATGACCCAATGGCCTTGTCCGCCGTGCACGCCGGCCGCAACATCGGTCTGGTCTGCACGGCCACCAGCACGGTGGCGCCAAGCACGGCGCTGCTGCGGGCACACGCCGGCACCCAAGACCTCAATGTCACTGTGCTGCTCGAAAGTGACGCCTACGATGCCCTGCTCGGTGGAGATAGGGACCTTCACGACAAGATCGTGACCGCCGCCGCTGTCGACCTTGCACCGCGGGTTGACACCCTGGTTTTGGCACAGGCCAGCCTGATGCACCTCCAAGGGCCGATCTCCGCCGCCACGGCTACTCCGGTCTTGGCCAGCCCGCCGTTGCTGATGCAGGAACTCCATCGACTTCTGAGCGTGACGCCGGAACTGCTGAGCGAAGGGGCAGCATGATCGGCGCGATCGCAGATGACTTCACGGGCGGAACCGACGTAGCGGTCGCCTTCCAACAGGCCGGACTTCGGACTGCCATCGTCTTCGGCGACCCGGCGGCCTCGCATGAGCTGCCCGACGTCGACGCCACGGTGGTTGCGCTCAAAACCCGCACCGTCGCCGCCTCCGAGGCTGTCCGGCGATCCTTGGACGCGGCGCGCTGGCTCCAGGCCCGGGGAGCCACCCAGCTGTATTTCAAGTACTGCTCCACCTTCGATTCAACGGCGAAGGGGAACATTGGACCCGTTTGCGACGCGCTGGCACACCACATGCAGGCCCCCGTCACTGTTGTCGCGCCCTCATCTCCCGTGCACGGCCGGACGCAGTACATGGGCAGGCTCTTCGTCGGCGAACAGCTCCTCTCCGAGTCCTCCATGCGGCACCATCCGCTCACGCCCATGAACGATTCCCGTATTCCAGCGGCGCTGCAACTCCAGACTCCACGCGAAGTCGGTTTGGTGGCCTACCCGACCGTGGCCCGTGGCCATGCGGCCGTCCGGGATGCGTTGGACCTGCTGGCCCGCGATGGAATCGGCTATGCGGTGACTGATGCTCTGAGCGATGCCGACCTCAGGGAAATCGGAAAGGCGTGCGTGGACGACGTCCTGGTCACGGGCGCGGCCGGTATGGCAAGAGGCCTCGGGGACGCGTGGGCAGCTCGCTTGCCGCTGGCCGGCGCTGGTGCGCAGGATGCTCACCACGATCCGGTGGGGGACTCTCCGGCAGCCGCACTGGCTGGCAGCTGCTCGGCACGGACCCTTGAACAGATCGAAACCATGCAATCCACCCACCCTTCCTTCTGCCTGGATCCGGTGGCAACCCCTGACGCTGCAGGACTCGCAGAGCAGGCACTGGCCTGGTACGACAGCCGTGAGGACGAGCGTGCACCGCTGATCTACGCATCACGACCGCCAGAGGAACTCATCGAAATCCAGAACACGCTGGGTTCCGCCCGGGCAGCCGATATCTTGGAGGGCGCCATGGGCCTCATCGCCAGAGGGCTCGTAGCCCGGGGCACACGTCGATTGGTGGTGGCAGGCGGCGAGACGTCTGGCGCCGTCGTCACCGCACTTGGCGTCTACGGCGGAGTCGTCGGTGAGGAAGCCGCGCCGGGGGTCCCTTGGATCTACACCACCTCGGATCAACCACTGGCTCTGTTGCTCAAGTCAGGCAACTTTGGCGAACCAGGACTCCTGGCCCGGGCTGCCGGGGTAGGCATCAAGCAGAAGGCGGACGCGTGAACGAGGACCAGCTGCGGGATTCTGTAGTGGCTGCCGCCCGATCGATATTCACTCGAGGTTTGACGCATGGAAGCACAGGCAACATTAGCGTCCGGTTCGGGGAACGGATCATCATCACGCCCACCGGTAGCAGCCTGGGTACCGTCGAATCCGAAGAGCTAGCCGTCATCGACGCCGACGGCCGACATGTGGACGGCAACCGGCCATCCAAAGAGGCGTTCCTCCATGCCGCAGTATTGCGGGCACGCCCACAGGCCGGTGCGGTGGTCCATACCCATTCAACACACGCGGCTGCCGTGTCCTGTCTGGCCGGCCTCGACCCGTCGGATGCACTGCCTCCCCTGACCGCCTACTTCGCCATGCGCGTAGGCTCGCTGCCGCTCCTGCCTTACCATGCCCCGGGAGACAGGTCGCTCGAGGAACTCGCCGAAACAACAGCACGGAAGAGCCAGGCCATGCTGTTGGCAAACCATGGGCCGGTCACATCAGGACACAGCCTTGCCGCAGCGATTGACGCCATCGAGGAACTGGAGGAAACCGCCAAATTGTTCCTGCTCCTCCAAGGTCGCAACGTCCGAACCCTCACTCCGGAGGAGGCAGCGAAGCTGGCAGGCGCCAAGTGACCTGCCTTCATTGCTCCCGGAGGCTTGAGACGAAGATATTTTGGAGGATCGTCAGGGGGTAGCTGCTTCACACCATCAAGGATCAGGGTGGCGGTGTCGTCCCCTCTGGGCAATGCCCTCGGATCGTTGGAAGAGCAGGATTTGGTCGGTGTTGCCGCAGTTTTTGCGCAGGATTTTCAGAGATTCCATTCACGGCCTGTCGCGGCAGGGGTTGTTTTGTCACCATGGTCTGGGGTTCCGGTCCGGGCTGATTGGGGACGGGATCCGGCACCTGCTCCATGGGGGTCGGCGGCCCTGGCGCGGGGAATTTGTTGTTCGCATCCGGGGCCGCCGAAACCGATCGTTCGCCCCTGACGGGGGCTTCGTTTTCGCTGATGCTGGGGAGTGTTTGTGCGTAAGAATCGTTTTGTTGGGCTGGTGGTGTCGGGACTTGTCCTGTCCCTGGCCACCCTGTTTGGCATTACCGTGCCCGCCGAAGCGGCACCCGCAAAGGCGGGAATCACGCTGAGCGCGTCCTCCAGCCCAGCCGGGGCGTCGGTCACAGTGACAGGATCGGGCTTCGCCCGCCAGGCAAATGGCACGCTGACGGCCGGGTCCTCCACCGTTCCGTTCACCACGACGGCCCAGGGGTCGTTCACGGTCGCGGTGACCATCCCTGTGACTACGGAACCCGCGGTGACGGTGACGGCCGCGGCTGGCAAGACGTCCGCGTCGGCGCCTTACGCGGTGACCTACAGCCCGGCCTCGCTCACGGCCGGGAAGGAGGCCGCAGCGGCAGGGGCGCCGTTGACCATGGCTGCCCGGACGCAGACGATGACCGCGTCGTCGGTCCCGCCGATGAGCACGGACCAGTTGCGCTTCGGCGTGTCCACCCCGGGCGGGCCTCAGGCCACCGCGGAGCTGGACGAAGTCGCGTCCCTGGTGAATGAGAACCCGTCGATCGTGATGTCCTACAAGGACTTCTCCCAGGCTGCCCCGATCGCTGACCTGAACGCCGTCGATGCCCGCGGCGCGGTGAGCCTGGTCACGTGGGAGCCGTGGCTGTGGAGCGGCAACGGCGCCAACCAGCCCGCCTACGCGCTGGACCGGATCACTGCCGGGGATTTCGATGCCTACATCGCCCAGTGGGGCACGGCACTGGCATCCTGGGGCAAGCCGGTGATGCTGCGCTTCGCCCATGAGATGAACGGCAACTGGTACCCGTGGGCCGAGGCCGCCAACGGCAATGGCGCCGGGGACTACGTCGCCGCCTGGCGGCACGTCCACGACGTGATCGCCGCCACCGGCGCGTCGAACGTGCAGTGGGTGTGGGCCCCGAACGTACCGTACTGGGGCTCCACCCCGCTGTCCGGCCTCTACCCGGGTGCCGGATACGTCGATGTCGTGGCCCTGGACGGCTACAACTGGGGCACCTCGCAGTCGTGGAGCGCCTGGACCTCCCCGTCGGCGCTGTTCGGCGACGGCCTGACCGCGCTGCGCAGCCTGGCCCCGGGCAAACCGATCATCATCTCCGAAACCTCCTCGGCCGAAGCCGGCGGATCCAAAGGGGACTGGAACACAGCCCTGGTCTCCTATCTCGCCGCACAGTCGGACGTGACCGGGTTTGTCTGGTTCCACCACAACAAGGAAGTGGACTGGCGGATCAACAGCTCCACCAGCTCCACGAACGCCCTCGCCGCCGCCCTGGCGGCCAGGAACAACTAGGGCCGCCCGCTGCGCTGCACCTCCTAATCGTCCGTGGGGGTGCGGCGCACCGGGTCAGGGGCGACCTGAAAGGGGCCGGTCTGTGGTGAACCATCAATTCCTTGTCCGCGCCGATCAGGATGGTGCCGGACCTTACCAACGACCGAGTCCTGCGCCCGCACCAATCGGTCGACCATTGGCTCCGGTGATTCGCCCGCTGTGTGTCGTGGAACTGCACGCCTGCGCGGACCCTGACTGCCTCGGGACGATCCGCGGCCGCGTTGCCCGGCTCTGGGCCGACGTCGGAGGTGTCTCCGCGATCGACCAGATGATGTTCGAAATGGCGGTGATCGACATCGCCTCCAACATCGTCCGTCACGGAAGGCCGGAAAGCACCGCGGACGGCAGCATGACCTGCAACCTCATCCTCGAGGTCTACAGTGACCGCCTCGACGCCCGGTTCCGGGACGACGGACGGACCGCGCACGTGGATGCAGCGGCCATGCCCGGCGATCTGCCCGAAAACGGCACCGGACTGGCCATGGCCAAGGCAGCCATGGACGTCCTCCGCTACGAACGATGCGACGACGCGAACTACTGGACCCTCAGCCGCACCCGCACACGCATCTGGCCGCCCTTCCTTACACCGTCAGGTGGCACTTAGGCTGGGGCGCGGCGCAGCGCGACGGCGGTGAGGTCGTGGTCGGGGCGCAGGCCCTCGGTCAACGACCGGCTTGCGATAGACGGTGGAGTCTGCGGGCTGCGATCGTTGACTCCCTCAAGAATTCCTTGAGATCGGGCCGGCTGGGCGCTGTGGTCATCTCAGCCAACTGTCAGGAGGACATTTCCGATTTTCTGCTCTGTCTCGACGTATCTCGTTGCCTCAACGACCTGGTCGAGGGTATAACGGCGGTCGATCACGGCGCGGTATTTGCCCGCTTCGATGAGGCCCTTGAGGAAGAGAACTTCCTCAGGGGCGTATCTCGGTAACGGGAATTTGACCTTCTTGCCACCGGCAACGGAGGTCAACAGAGCCAGAAGGGGGTTCTGCGGGAAGGGCCCCAGATCGGTGCTCGTGTAGATTCCGCCCGGCCGCAGCGAGTCTCGGCATCGACCGAACGAGAGCTTGCCCACGGCGTCGAAGATAACGTCGTAGGTCTCGCCGTTGGCGGTGAAGTCCTGCTGGGCATAGTCGATCACCCGCTCGGGACCGAGAGAGCTAACGACGTCGAATCCCTTGGTGCTGCATACAGCGGTGACCTTCGCGCCCAGGTACTTGGCGAGCTGCACGCCGGCGGTTCCGATTGATCCAGAGGCGCCGTAGATGACGACGCTTTGGCCTGGCCGAACACGCGCCGCTTTGAGGTATGTCATGGCCAGGAGGGCCCCGTCGCACATGGCTGCGGCCCCGTCGAAGGACAGGTGGTCCGGCATTACCGCGAGCGGGGCGTCCTCCGGGATGCAGACGTACTCGGCGTGCGTGCCGAAGCGGTTGGCGTTGACGCCGAAGACGTGGTCGCCGACCTTGAAGTGCCGGACGGCCGGTCCTGCTGCCTCGATCTCCCCGGCCAGTTCGGTGCCGAGGATACGTTTCCTGGGTCGCGAGAGGCCGCTGAAGAAGCGGACGACGAAGGGATCGGCTTTGCGAAACCCGCAATCGGTCCGATTGACGGTTGTGGCGCGGACCCGGACGAGGACCTCGTCGGCTTTGGGCGTCGGCTGCTCGATGTCAGCGAGCCGCAGCACCTCGGGCGGTCCGTACTTCTCGTAGACAACTGCTCTCATCAGGTCACCCGCCTGGGCGGTCGTGGGTGTGAGCGCCGAGGTTGGCGTCCAGCATCTGCCCGGAGTCTACCGGAGCCAACCCGCATGTTGGCAGACGTCTTCCCGGCCGACTTCGTCGGGTAGGGTGCGCCAGGGTGATCGGGCCCTGGCGCCCTGATTGTGCGGAGCGTGCGCCCAGGGACCGATCGAAACATCAGAATGACAAACATGCCGCAATCCGCTGACATCACCGATCTTTCGCGCGCGCCGTGATGCAAGCCCTCCTTGGCGTTCAGTCGTAGCTCTATCCACAGGAAGTTTGAGCGAATTCTGATTGAGGGGCACTCGACCCCGCTCCTACGGCTGCGCATCTTCCGCCCGCAGCCTCCGGATCGTAGGGATTGCGAAAATTGCTTGTTTTTGTCCTTTGGTAAGACAGGGGAGTGGATGTCGCTACTTGGGTTCGCGTGCCATGTTCAAGTGTCTCGGATGGCATTTGCTGCCCGTTCGGCCAGCTCGCGCCGGCGCAGCGCGCGCACTGTGTGCGTGTAGCCGATGAGTTCGTGTCCGACTACTTCCACTATCGTGCTGAACGCGACGAGCGCGATTATCACGATGAGGGCGTCTCGGCCGGGGCCGTCGTCAGGGCCTAAAGGAGCAGTGGGACCGGTGACGACGGCCACCACCACTGCCGCGGCGAGCGGGAGCAGAGCAGCGGCGAGCAGGGGGATGTGCGAGAGGTCGTAGGCGTGCACCAGCGTGCTCCACAGGAGGAAGATCAACGCAATGACCAAGCCGACCGGGGCTACTAACGCGATCGTGACCTGCAGCAGCGTGACCTGTCCGCCCTCGACTGCGGCCGCTGCCAGTCTTAGGCCGCCGCCGACGGCTGCAATCGCCCCGTACATCGGCAAGTGCGCGTAGCGCCAGACAAAGATCCGCTCCGGCCAACGGGCAAGAATCAGCCGGGACGGTACGAGGTAGTACCCCCACCACAACCCCGCGACGAGGACGATTCCTGCCGCAGCGATCGCCGCAGCGCCAACGGACCATCCCCCATTCTGTACGAGCGCGCCCACTGCCTCGGTGGTCGCGGCGACGACCTCTCCTAGCGTGATGAGAGCGAGCAGGCTGAAGCGTTCGGCGAGGTGGGTCGCATCCCATGGCGGCCACCCGAGGCGATTCTCTATGACGATCCGAACACCCATCTCCACGGCGACCAGCAGGACCAGAACCAGCACGGCAAGGACGCCCGACATCGGGACGATCGCTGCGAGCAGCCACACCAGCTGAGCGCCCCCGATCGCCGCCGCATATGCGAGCGCCGTCCTGCGATGCCGACGGTCGTGGCGGGCAGCGCGCAGCCACAGCAACACGAGTGGGGCGCGCATGACGAGGTAGCCGACTGCAACCATCAGGTTGTTCGGGTTCGCCCCCGCCGCAGCATCCTCGAAGCTCTGGGGCAGACCGAACGTCAGAACGATGACGCCGACCATTTGGATGATCGTCGCCACCCGGAACAGCGCGTCGTCGTTGCCGTAGGCGGAGGCGTACCACGAGAAATTCAGCCAGGCCCAGCCGACGGCGAAGACCGCGAATACCAGAGCCCCCACCCCTGCAGCGACGTGACCGGCGGCTACCGTTGCGGCCAGCTCTTCTGCGGCCTTGCCGAAGGCGACCACGTATGTGAGGTCGTACAAGAGCTCCAGCGGACTCACAGGCCGGGAGCTTCCGCCAGGGATCACACCTGTCAACGGGCGCAGCCGATGGCGAAGCTCGCGCCGCAGATCCACGTAGAAGTCGGAGACGGTGTCCTCACCGTCAATCGCCGGTTCGGGAATGGTCATGGGTCTATTGGAGCACTGACAGGGCCGCACGTCTCCCTGCCGAGGCGAGGTGGACGAACCATCTCACGCCGCGACAAAGACGCCGAGCCGGGCTAAAAGGCCGCTGTTGACGCGGCACGCGGTATGTTCAGCCGCAAGGGCCCACAGAGGGGTCGACGAGACAGGCAGCGGTGGGTACCGAGTACGCCTGAGAAGCGCTGACTTCCCGGCATCCAGCACGCCCTCGGTTTCGTCCGCACGTTGGTCGTCCTTACCGGTGGTGGTGTTCGGCTGGTTGAGGGTTGTGGCCGAGGGCCCAGTTGGCCAGTAGGCGAAGGGCGTCTTCGGATGCGCTGCCGGATTCGGTGCTGTAGGCGAAGAGGATGAGGCCGTCGGCGGGCAGGTCGAGGGTTTCGTAGTTGAGGTTGAGGGTGCCCACGACTGGGTGATGGATGGATTTTCTGCCTTGGTGGTATTGGCGGCCGTGGGGAAGAGGACAACGGCATTGCCGATGTCCTCGCAGCAGCGGGTCAGGACGTCGGCGACCTGATGAGGTTCGACACGCGTCATCGAAAGCCCGATCCCGGCAAGGATCGGCGCGGCGGCGTTCCCAGCTGCCCAACCGGAGACGGCTTCGACGATGTCCCTGAAGGCTGGGCTGTCTACCGCCCAGCTGTCGACGTTCTTCCTCAGGGGCCGGAAGTCGAGTCCCACAATCCTGTGGTCCAGAGCGGCGCCGACCGAGCAGATCGCGACACAGTGGGCGTACCGTCCCATCTTCGGACGGGGGGCCTGGCCGGTTGTCGGGCGCTGTGACCGTCCCCGTGAAGCCCAGGGGTTTGATGGCTTCGGCGATGGCCTCGGCGATCTCGAATGAGTGGCTCGTGGAATACGAGCACGGACGGCGAGCCGGTCTGGCGCGGCCACCACGAATTGCGGCCGGCACCCGCCCCAACGTCCTGAAACAGGCGTAACCAGGCTTAAGCGTCGGCAGCGAATCGGGCCGCGAAACCGTGAAGGGTTGGGAACCCCATGCGTGGCCCCTTCGGCTTTCTGCGTACTACGTGTTCACTTCTGGTTTTCTACGCGGGTCAGGTGGGCCACGCAGGCTGCATAGCCTGTCATGACGGAGTCGAAGTTGAGTAGTTGTAGTCCGCCGTCGATGGCGGCCGCATCCCATCCGCCCTCGTCTTGGTCGACGGCGCAGAGGAGGGGTTCGCAGGTTCGTCCTGCCGTGGTGAGTGTTGCGATTCCCCAGGGGTGCCGGGCTGCCGTAGCGGTGATGCCGGCCGAGTCCAGGACGTCGCTCAGGACGTAGGCAGTCACGGTGCGCCAGGACTGTAGGAAAGGTGAGCGGAGCTGGTCGATGAGTTCATCGTCTTTGGCGTGGTACGCCTGGCACAGGGTGTTTGAAAGGTCATCCCATTCGGCGGCGGAACGGACCATCAGGTGGCCGGCCCGGATACGGACAGCGGTGTTATTGAACAATGTCTTGTTCCCCCTTGGCATTAGTGTTGCTGGCAGCGAGGTCTGTCCGCCGGTTTCTTTTTCTTGAGCGGCCGGCCCCTGTGGGCTCTGTCCCCGATATGGGCCGATCATTGTCGGAGCCGGGACGGTAAAGGGTTGCCCGGAGGGTAATCACGAAGTGACGAGAAGCGCCCTTTACCGTTCCGGTGGAGACACTAGAATGATGGGCTCGGGGCAGAGCACCTAGGTGGGACTTAGGTGCTGGAGATGGTGGGTATTCAGTTCAAGAACATGATGCCTTCGAGAACGAGATTGTCCAAGACCCTGTGTCTGGCGGGCAGCCGCACACAACCGGGGCACCGGCCCGCAGGAAGCTCGCCACCGTATGCCGGTGGATGTTGAGCAGCAGGACAATAATCCAGTTCCCGGCGATATCTGTCTCTTGAGCTTCTCCTTTGGCCTGCCAAGCTGTCCTGAAGCAGTGGTAGCAATAAGAATTCTCCCGACGGTTGCGAACGCAGGACGGCGGATCGACGACGAAGCGGCGGTCCGTCACTCATCAGCCAGGGGGTGGAGAGCGACAGGATCGCACGGATCTTCGCCACGCGGAACCCGGACAATCTCCCCCATTTGGCGAGTAGACCGGCTGGCGCGTTAGCCGCTCAGACCTCGAGGGTCCGCCGCGCCCGCACAACGCCCGGGGCGTGGGTGAGACGCGGGTCGGGCGTGCCTGCATGCTGGCCGCCCCGGCTCTGCTGCCCCGGTCCTGCGGCACTCGAGTGCCCGTCGCCCGAACATGCGAGGCGCGTCAGGCTCCGAACCAGCGGGCGCGTCGCACCGCGCCGTACTCTGCCTTCTCGTCGGCGTACGCCGGCGATGGCCCCAGGAGCGGCGCGGTGGGCCCGCCGTCAGCGTGGAAATCAACGTCGACGCGACCGACGTCACCGTGGCCGAACTCCAGGTAGCAGAGCCCGGTGCCCCCGGATGCAAGTCCGCCGGCGCCTCGGATGCTGCGAACGATGCCGTCCGCGACGACGTGGGCCGCGCTCTCGGCGAAGGTGCCGGCCTTCGGGATCCCGGTCTCGGCGCAGTCACCGATCGCGTACACTCCGGCGTATGGCGTCTGCAGTGTCACGGGGTCGACCGCGACCCAGCCGTCCTGCGTCAGGCCCGCCTCGACGAGCACGTCGGGCACCTTGTGGGTCGGGATGCCGATGAACAAGTCGTACGGCTCGTCGTGGTCCTTGAACTGCGCGACCCGCGCGTCGGGGTCGATCCCGTGGATCCGATGGCGTTTCGTGTACGCGATCCCACGCTCGGCCATCGCGCGTTCCAGCGCGGCCGACGCCTGCGGCGAGACCGGGATGGGCGACGGCTGCGGACTGACCATGTGAAGGTTGCTGCCCTTGCGGATGCCGCGGGCGACGAGCTGGTCGTGGAGTAGCAGGATCGCCTCGTATGGCGCGGGCGGGCACTTGAACGGGATGGAGAGCACGGCCAGCATCACCCGGCCGCCGCGGAACGCCGCTAGTTCGTCGCGCAGCCGCTCGGCGCCTGCGACCGTGTAGTACTCGAACCCTCCGTCGGCGAAGCCGGGTGTCGCGGCGATGTCGTAATCGGCACCGAGAGCGACGACGACGATGTCGGGATCGTAAACCGCAGCGTCGGTGACGACGTGCCGCGTCTCCGGGTCGATCGCGAGCACTCGCTCCTGGCGGAACTCCACGCTCGGCGTGCGGATCTCGCGGTACGGGATCCGTACCTGTTCCGCGTTCTGGTGCCCGAAGAGGACCTCCAGCTTGGAGAAGCCGAACACGAAGGCGTCGTGCTGGTCGAAGAGGGTGATGTCGACCTCGCCGGCAAGGCGCTCCGACAGAGTCCTCGCCAGTTCCAACCCTCCGAAGCCGGCGCCGAGGATCATGACGGTTGTTGTCATGCACCTCATCTTGCGCCTTGGACGGTCTGGCGTCCATGCCCGATGGATGATGCCCGTTGGACCATAGGAGACTCTGGGCGGGGAGGGCCTGGACCAGTAGACCCTGGACGCGTGGCTGGTCACCCACACCGAAGACAGCATCGCGCTCAGGTTCTTCCGCCTGCTCGTGCCTACACTGTTCTCCGCGGAGTCTCCGGAGCTTTCCCTTCTGATGCCTCTTCTACGTCAAGTCCGGCACCAGCCTTGAAGTATTGGCGGCGATCACAGGCGATGCCCAGGAGTAACGCGTGGTCGCCGGCACCCACCTCGTCTCCGAGAGCATGTCCGCCGCACTGGGTGACGCGGTCCGGTTCAACGCCGTTGTCCGGACCATCCGCCAGGATGAGACGGGCGTGCACGTCGAGTACGAAGGCGGCAGCCTGTGTTCTCTCCGTCCTCGGCGGCAGCCGGGGCGTCGGCGTCGGGTATCGGCCTGGGACGAATATCCATCCGCCCCTTCAGCACAGAGACCTTAGGCGTCGGGAACCCGTCGTCTATGAGCTCCTTCGCCATCCATCTCCCTTGCGTGGCCCTCTTGAACGCCGCGAACGCCTGCGGGCTGCATACAGCTCCTTTCTGGCGATGCACAAGGAATAATGCTGTCCATGACCAGCAGGGAGAACGGTGAAGGGGAGGCCCGGAACCCGGCTACCCCCATGGCGCATGTCGACGGCGCCACCACGCTGCCGGTAGCCATGACCGGCAGGGCGAGCCCGGCGAAAGCGGCGGTCGGTGACAAGCCGGTTTTCGCATATATAGCGAGTTTGCCGCAGCCGCAGCGTGGCATCGCCGAAGCGGTCGACGCGCTGGCGGCAAAAACGCTGCCCGGGCTTCGACGCTCCGTCAAGTGGGGCATGTCGTACTACGGCGTAGGTGACGGGTGGTGCTTCAGCTGCGGCGGTTTTGCCAGCCACGTCAAGCTCATGTTCATCAATGGTGCGGCGCTCGAGCCCCTACCGCCGGTGACACCGGTCGGGATGGGCAAGTCGACGCGCGGCGTGGAGCTCGAGTCCATTGATGACATCGACGAGGACCAAATCGCGGCGTGGATGAAACAAGTCACGTCCGTGCCGGGTGTCGGGGGTAAGAAACGTTGAGTCCCGGGGGAGAGCCGAGTCTGTCAGGACAGTGGCGGCTGCGTCGAGGGCGTCGTCAATGACTACGAGGTAGTTGTCCGCGCACACCCGCAGCATCGTTGTCACGCACGGCGGCGGCTGGGATACTCAGAGCACTGCCGCCCGCCGTGGGCGTACTTCCGGCCCCGCCCCGCAACGCGAAAGGGATCCGCCATGGCCGAGTTCACCGAACGCGAACTGCTCGAGATCGACAAAGCCAATGACTCCGGACTGCGTCCGGTGATGTTCGTCCACGGGCTCTGGCTGCTCTCCAGCAGCTGGGACCGCTGGAGAGCCCTCTTCGAGGACCAGGGTTATGCCACCCTCGCTCCCGGCTGGCCAGACGACCCGGAATCGATCGAGGCAGCTCAGCGGGATCCGGACGTCTTCGCCAAGAAGATGATTAATCAGGTCACGGAGCATTACTTGGCGGCAGCCGGCGCTCTCACTGCCAAGCCCGCGGTCATCGGACACTCTTTCGGTGGCCTGATTGCTCAGAAGGTCGCCGGGATGGGGGCGTCGGCGGTGACGGTGGCCATTGACCCGGCCCCGTTCCGGGGTGTGTTGCCGCTGCCGGTTTCCTCCCTGAAGTCTGCGTCGCCGGTGCTGGGGAATCCGGCCAATGCCTCGCGCGCGGTGTCGTTGACGTTCGAGCAGTTCAGCTATGGCTGGGCAAATGCCCTTCCGGTGGAGGAAGCCCGCGAACTGTATGAGACGTTCCATGTGCCCGCCTCCGGAGTGACGCTGTTCCAGGCCGCAACGGCGAACCTGAACCCGTTCACCGAGGCCAAGGTTGACACCAAGAACCCGGAGCGGGGACCCTTGCTGATCATTTCCGGGGAAAAGGACCACACTGTGCCGTGGTCCATTGCCCATGCATCCTTCAAGCGGCAGAACCGGAACCCGGGACTGACCGAGATCAAGGAAATACCCGGGCGAGGCCATTCACTGACCATCGACCATGGCTGGCGCGAGGTCGCGGACACGGCGCTCGAATTCATTAGTCGGAACAGCTGACGCGCTCAGCAGCCAGGTCCATGTTTGGTTGCGGACCTGGCTGCTGATCTATTGAGTGGGCCTGTCCCGGTGAACTGCCTTTAGGCGCCTGTATCTTCCGGGACGAGGGAAAATGTCGCGGAGCCGGGGGTGGGAATGGCATCGGCTGCCGGCGCGTGTCCGCGGAGGTGGGGTTTCTTCCACCCCATGTAGAGCAGGCCGGCTCCGACCACCAGCGCGGAAGTCAGCAATGTCAGCCAGTTCTCCCACCATGGCCCGTCCGGAGTGCGCGGCCATGCCATATTGATCATGCCGGTTACACCCCAGGCGAGTGCCAACATGTTTACAGGCGCCCCCCATTTGCCTAGCTTGAACTGTCCGCCGGGCTTCCAGCCTTTGAGTCGTGCTCGAAGGGACGCAAGGACGACCATTTGGAATGCGAGGTAGATTCCCATCGTCGCGAAGGACATGATGGCCATCAGTCCCTCTTCAGAGAACTTTGACAGGAGGACGATTAGGGCAGGTGCGACCCCGGCCAGGAGCAGCGCGAACGGCGGCACTCTGCGGCTCTTGCTGAACCTCGTCCATAGATCACTCAGCGGCAGCATCCGGTCGCGGCCCATGGCATAGGTTAGGCGGCTCGTCGCCGCCTGGAAGCTTAGCAGGCAAGAGACGAAGGAGATCATAACGACGGCGAGGACCACTTTGACTCCGACTGCTCCGAACGCGGATGCGAGGGCAGAGTGGACCGGATCTGGGTCCGCTCCGGAGATGACGGCGCCGAAGTCCGGAACGGCAAGCAGGAGCGAGAGGCATACGAACATGGAGGCGGCTCCTCCGATGTAGATGGTCACCCGCATGGCCTTCGGAATGGTTGTCCCGGGATTTTTGACCTCCTCCGCTACATCGCCACATGCCTCGAAGCCGTAATACTGGAAAATTCCGATCAGACCGGCTGCCGCAAAGGCTGCGAAGTACCCATCGCCTCCGCCTGCACCGAATGTCTGGAAAATCACCGAGATGTCTTGGTTTCGGGAGGCGGTCAGCAGCCAGCTGCCGACGAGGATCGCCCCGCCGAGCTCGGCGATCAGACCTATCATCGCCACGGTATTGAGGATCTTGGTCCCACAGAGGTTCAACGTGGTGGAGATGGCGATGAGGATGATTGCCGCTGCGATGGTTGTGTCTACGCCGGGTTCGAATCCGAAGAGGTCTGCCACGTAAGGTCCGGCCCCGTAGCCCACTGTGGCGATGCTCGTCAGTAGGGCGAACAGATAGATCCATCCGCTCATCCAGCCCCACTTGCGGCCCCAGAGGCGTCGTGACCATGGGTAGATTCCACCGGCGACGGGGTAGCTCGAGACCACCTCGCTAAAGACCTGGGCTACGAGGAACTGGCCGACCCCCACGATAAGAAGGGACCAGATCATGGGTGGTCCACCGATGCCGAGGGAACTGGCGAACAGCGTGTAGATGCCGACTACTGGTGACAGGTAGGTGAAGCCGAGGGACACATTGCCCCAGAACGTTACATCGCGCTCGAATTTCGTTTCGTAGGAGTAGCCTAGCTCGCTGAGATGTTCGGCGTCCCCATCCGGCTCTGGCGCTTGGTGGCGAGGGGTTGTGATCGTAGTCATTACACTCCTTGGATCAAGGCAACTATGGGTTGAAAAGCAGGTTGAGAGGTGTAAGGGCGGCGTTTTCGTCCGCGAATTTCTCATGTCGTGACCGGAAGTCCGAGTAAATGTGGCCTCCACGGCGCACCCCAAATGTGGAGTGAGTACTTCTGGGTACTGGGCCGGTTTCTCCCGATACGCACCGGGTTTGGCTCTATGACTGCATCGCGGCCAGTTGCATGAGTTGCTCGATGTGATTTCAGAGGACAACTGATATGAAACTATTGTGAATGACAGTAAACTTGCGATGGGTTTCAGGGTTGTAAATTTCACGTTGCCTTCCCCGTCACAGAGTCTGTGGTTCCCGCGTGTACTTGCAATGGCTGGCCGGAAACCTGGAAGGAACCGTGCACGGTTCTTCGGGTTGTGCCGCAGAGAGCCGGGAATTCTTCGGTCAGGGGTGGCGGAGGCTGTGCAACTTGATGGCAGACGTGAATGTGTCGTCCTGGTTCCCGGGTGCGTCGAAAGCGGATCCATCCCGGTTCGGGGGCTGCTTCGCCCCTGAAGTCTCTTTCGTCTTCGCGGGCGTCGTCGATCAAGAAAAGGCCGGGGCCTCCTTGGGTGAGGACTTCGGATGCACGGTTCGGCGCCGGGGCGAAAGTGCGATGGTCGGCGGGGCGGCACTGATGAGGACTTAGGACCTCGGAGTGAAACAGAGACTTAACCTGGGTGAAATCCACGAAGGTCCACTGTCGGTAATCATGGTTTCACGACGCTAAACCACAGCGAAAGAAATTCAAGACTTTGTGCCGGGCATTCGATCCGGCTCAAACCCTCGGCCCACCCAGCTTCCCCTGGCACCGCTGTGCCGCAAGGGTGAAACCCCAAAGGAGCCCATTCAATGCATGTTGCAACCGACGTCAAGGCGCACCTTTTCGATGTGTCATTCGATGGCACTCGTGGAAGTCCCCGAGACGTCATGCCAGACTGGTCAAGGCACGACCGTTTCGGCATCGTTGTCCGGGAACCGTTCGGCGCCCTCGGGGCGAGCCTGCTCATTCAACTGGCCGCGCTGAACTTTTATGAGGCCCGGCCGGACCGGCGCAGCGAAAACGCGCAGTACCCACAGACTTACCTCTTCCACGTCGGCGGCGCCTTTGGCGACCACAGTAGTTTTGACGTTTGGCCCGCACGGCACGAGGTTGCTGTCGCCGATGACCCGGGCGCCCTGCTCGGCGAAATCAACGACAGGGGCATCACACGGCTGGCCGTGCCCATGGGCCCCGCCCGGTCCCTGGACTACATCGACGCCGGCCCAAGCGGCTGGACCGACAGGTCTGCCGCATTGGACCGTATAAGCAGTGTCCTCGTGTATTCGCCGGATGGTCAGGTTCCCTGCCACGACGTGACAATGACAGCAGCCGACCCCCAGCTGGAGCTCATGGCCAGCTGGACCCTGAGGGCCGAAGAGACCAAGCGCCACTTCGATCACCTCACTGACCAGGAACTCGTCGAGATGGAAATCGGACCAAGCACCGCAGCAGACCTGAGGGCTTGGACGGCTGCCTTCGGCCAGAGGATCAACGAAATCCCGCAAGCTCAGCGCAAAGCCATCGCCCTGCGCAGACGCCAGGGAATGCCAGGCCTCGTTCGCACGGAAACATTCCGACGAGTTTCCGTGGACGAAGGCCTCGCACTCCTCTAGGCGCCGCATGACCCTTTCTCGCCCGTACGGACATTTTGCCGCTTCGGACGTTCCGCCTTTACAGAACGGAGTTTTCAGTATGACCAGCAAGAAAATGCGAGTAGGCATTATCGGTGCCGGGCCCAGTGGAATGGCGCAGCTGCGGGCCTTCGAGTCCGCCAGGAGGAAGGGTACCGAAATCCCCGAGATCACCTGCTTCGAAAAGCAGTCGGACTGGGGTGGCCAATGGAACTATAGCTGGCGAACCGGCCTGGACGGTCACGGCGAGCCTGTCCACAGCAGCATGTATCGCCACCTTTGGTCGAACGGCCCCAAGGAGTGCCTGGAATTCTCCGACTACTCCTTTGACGAGCACTTCGGACGGTCCATCTCGTCCTACCCGCCGCGCGCCGCACTGTTCGACTACATCGAAGGAAGGGCCGTCAAGAGCGACGTCCGGAAGTACATCCAGTTCAGCACAATAGCCCGCTGGGTCGATTACGACGACGTGGCGCGCGAATTCACGGTGCTGGTCGAGGACCTGGTGACCAAGCAGACCCGCAAACATGTCTTCGACAGGCTCGTCGTGTCCACCGGCCACTTCTCAACGCCAAATGTGCCCGAATTCGAAGGAATCCAGACATTCCCGGGACCAGTTCTGCACGCCCACGACTTCCGCGGAGCGGAGCAATTCGCAGGGAAGAACGTGCTCCTGGTGGGTAGCAGCTACTCCGCCGAGGACATCGGCATGCAGGCGTACAAGATGGGCGCCGCCTCGGTGACCATCAGCTACCGGACTGGACCGATGGGATTCAGGTGGCCCGAAGGCGCGCGGGAAGTCCCGACCATTGAGCGTATCGACGGGCAGCAGGTGCACTTCGTCGACGGCACATCCGGCCGGTTCGATGCCCTCATCCTCTGCACAGGCTACCGCCACAAATTCCCCTTCCTTCCCGGGAGTCTCGCCCTAAGCACCCCCAACGTTCTGTACCCGGCAAATCTCTATAAGGGAATCGTCTGGCAGGGCAACAAAGACCTCTTCTACATCGGCATGCAGGACCAGTACTACACCTTCAACATGTTTGACGCCCAGGCCTGGCTGGCCCGCGACTACATCATGGGACGGCACAACATTCCGGACGACCGAGAGCGGCAAGAGGACATTCAGCTCTGGCTCCAGAAACAGGAAGCCCTGCAGAGCCACGAGGACGAGGTCGACTTCCAGACCGACTACGTAAAGGACCTCATTAGCCGCACGGACTATCCTCCGTTCGACCTTGACGCGGTTGCAGTCTTGTTCAAGAAGTGGCTGCACGACAAGGAAGAGAACATCCTGGGCTACCGCGACAACATCCACACCTCAGTCATCACAGGGACGACCGCTTCACCGCACCACACCCCGTGGCTCGACGCCATGGACGACAGCATCGAGGCTTATCTGTCCGCACCGGTTAACTCCCAAGCCTGAGCAAATTTACCGGGTTGGGCCGAATTGCAGACCATGGGAATCAGCCCCCCGAAACCCATAACAATTGAATTTCCGTAAGCCCCATTTGACTGTAGCGAATTCGAAAAGGAGAACGTCATGGATACGACTTTGAGCGGCACGATGTCCAAGGGTGGTTCCATCCACAAGGTGGAGAACGGCTTCCTGGACCTCCCCAAAATGGACGAAGAAGGATGCGAGGCCTTCATCGCGGACTCCTACGCGAACCCTGAAGGCTCCGCGATGTGCGCTGGGTTCTTCGAACTGAAGGCCTCTGAGCCCCTCGTCTACGAATACACCTACGACGAGATGAAGCTGGTTGTCCAGGGCGAATTCATTCTCACCGACATGGCCACCGGCGCCGTCATGCACGCCAAGGAACGCGACGTCCTGTTCTTCCCGAAGGGGACAACCGTGAAGTTCGAGACACCTGACTACGCCTTGGGCTTCTTCACCGGTGACCGCACCTTCGCCCCGTAAGGCATGATCCTGGACCATTCCAGCGTGCCGGTGCCGGGGGCAGCTCCCCCGGCACCGGCACATCACCCGCGCAGGCGCTCTGGTGACCGGTCGTGAGAGTTTCCGTCCCTGAAGCCATGAGAGCGGTGAAGGGAGGTGAACCGCCGTGAGTGAAATCAAGTCGACTAGTCATGCAATCTAATCCGTAAAAAAGGGGTTGGCCGGAATGCTGCTGCGGACGGCATTCGATGAAGGAAACAGAGCGACTACCGCACCCTTTCAAAACGGGAGCTGCAGTCTCTCTGTGTTGGAAATATGTTCAAAATCTCTTATGAAGGCACTGTTGACAGTGTTAACAGAATTGGAGTTTGGCTGTCCGCCGCCGATGACACTCCGCAGGTAATGCGTTCAAAGCACGGCCACGCACGCCCGTGCCGGTTGTACGGCACCGGCGGCTTCCGGTCCGGAGGACCTCCGAGGACGCGCGAAAGGTCTAGTCTCGGACGTATGGGCAGCGATCCCGTGCCGGGGAAGAGATTCCCGTACGCTCCGTCTTACGATGTGCACCGCCGCGTCGTGGACACGTACGTCCGCGACCTGCCCAGCGGCAACAGCCTGCTGGACGCCCTCGCGAAACGTACCAGCCGCGGGGGGCGCAAGGCCGAGTTCGAGTTCACGTCCACTCCGTACAGCTTCTGCGAGGTCCTCTGCGTGGCGTCCCCGGAGACCGCCGTGGCCTTGCTCGATGCGGGGATCAGCACGGCGGACGAGGCTGTGGCGTTCCTGGAAGAGCAAGGGCTCGACGACCTTGTCGAGGACAACTACGATGTCGCGGAGGCGGCGCTCCGCTGGGCGGCGATGCCTTCGGAGGTGCTCGACCGTTTCCAGCATTCCCCGCTGTCCTTCTACGACGACCCGGATGGCTTCGAGGAGAAGTTGGGGGAGGACCTGCTTGGCAAGCTCCGGCGGAACCGGACGGTCTGGGCCGCCGTGCAGGAGCGCAGGATCGATCTGCGGGACATCCTGCAGATCGGCATTTCGCGGTTCCTGGACGCCGAGGACGACGAGGGTACCCTCGGTGGGCTGCTGGCCAGCCTGAGGTCGGGTGCAGATCAGCCGGTCAGGGCCGAGGACATCAGCGGCTGGATCGAGCGGTTCGAGATCGGTATGGCAACCCCAAACGTGGTTAAGACCGGCGTCTACCGGCTCGCCGCACGGCACGGCGGCGACTTCGCCGCGCTGATCCAACGGGATTCACGCACCATGAGGCTTGTGGGCGGCCTCTCGCGTGCCGCCCACAGCGAGAGACGTAGTCTCGACTTCGAGCGGCGCCTAATCCTATTCGGGGTGGCGGTCCTGGACGGGGCCTCGCGGGCGGTAGGGCCGTCAGCTTTGCCGGACGAGCGCGACCTGATGAGGCTGGTCGACGCGGAGATCACCGCCCCACAGGCAGCCGAGGGGTACGTGAGGGGGATGAGCGCGGCCCAGATGATAGCGGTGCACCGGGACGACATCGTCCCCGGCGTCTCAGACGGCTGGATCTGACGCCCCGCACCGCACGCCAAGCGGCCCGAGCGCCGTGCGCTGTGCGAGACAGGGGCGCAGCGCCCGGGAGAGACAGGCATCGACCGGGAATGGAGAAACGGGGGCATAGCCTGGCCGGAGAGGCAATAGCGGCGTCCAGTGAGGCGGAAAAGCAGGCAGGTTGTGACGGCGGAACCCTTGTCGTCGTCGCGAGGTCCCGGCGCGGGAACCTCGCAGGCCGCGGGAGCGAATCCCTGCGGTGGTACCGCACAGGCTTCGGCTGGGCACAACTCGAACGATCCCAAGGGGAGAGAATCGCCGTTTCCACCTTGGGGACTTCGTTCTTCAACGGGCGTCACCCGGGGTGGTTCAAACGTCATCTCGGCAGAAATGCGTCACGTGAGGTCACAGCGGAATCGTTTCTTAACCACGGAGGTGCCCGTCACGAAAAGGAAACAGAGGACACGACTCGACGCCGGTCATTGGACTGGGGCGTCGTGCGATGAATTTGGAGCGACGAGCAAAATTTTCTTGGGGTGGCCTGCGCTTGATGCCCTGGTTGCGCGGAGGACTCGCCTTCCCTTGCTGGCGCTCAGCCACGTGGCGGAACGGTCCTAGCGTGACCGATTCCGTGTGTGCCGTGCACTGCCGTCACGCTCGCCACGGCGTTAGTCGTGGCCACCACCCCGGGACGTTGTGCCGGTACTCGAGGTACTGCTCGCCGTAGGTGCGGGTCAGGGTCGGCTCCTCGTAGCCCTTCACGAAGGCGACGAACGCGGCTAGGACGATCACGGCGTAGAACACGAGCCACCAGCTGCCGAACAGCAGTGTCTGGCCGAGGATGATCGTGAGCACCGCGAGGTATATAGGATTGCGCACGAATCGGTAGGCTCCCGTCACGACGAGCGTCTCGGTCGGAGCGACCGGAGCCGGCGTACCACCGTGCATAGCGAACAGTGCGAAGGCGTGCAGGAGGAAAGCCGCCCCGGTAGCGATCGCGACCCAGGCGACCGGCACGACGACCCAGGCCGCACCGCCCCAGTCGTACCATCGCCAGCCGGAGATGAGCCACGGCATGAGGCCCGCGACGCTGCCGGGCGCGAGAAAGAGGAAGACGATCGTCCCGATCCACGCGCGCACGGGCGAGGCTGGCTGGGTCATGGGCGTCAGGTTAGCGTGATTCTTCCGACCACGCGAGGGCCACGTGAGCCGCCTATGAGGTTAGCCCTGCCATGCTGGTCATGCGAGTTCCTCCGCACGGTGGGCGCCGGCGCGGACGCGGTCAAGGGGGAGCCGCCGGGGCGGGACATCAAGGCACGATCTCCTTTGCCTCAGCAGATGGCCCTTCCCGAATCCAGCGCTGGTCTCACTGTAGTTGGCCCAAATCCCGCCACGATTCGAAATGCATGCCACGCAGTGGATGCCACCTGGGATTGTGATGACTCGTAACGAATCGTGTGTGACAAGCCGTGGAGATCGCGCCTCTGTCATGATCCATTTGCCCGAGGGGAGCAGAGCCTTCATGGCATGGACCAACAGAAATGGGCTAGATATGAAAGAACCACGTTCAATAGCGATCCGAAAACGAGCCCGCGGTGCGGTCGTCGCGGCAGCCACCGCGGCGACCCTGGCCCTTGCGCCGGTTACGGCCGCGTTCGCCGACCCGGGCGAACCGGTGTACGCCTCTGTCGACCAGCCCGGGCCCGCGCTCTCCGTGCCGCAGAACCTCCTGGCGGGCAGCCTCGAGTGCACCGCGAATGTCAGCAATGCGAGCCGCGACGTGGTGCTGCTGATCCCCGGAACCACGCTGACGCCGGATGCGAATTTCGACGGGAACTGGTTTCAGGCCCTGGACGCACTGAACTGGCCCTACTGCTCCGTGAGTCTGCCCGAAGACGCGATGAATGACATCCAGGTCACGGCCGAGTACATCGTCAATGCGATCCGCCAGATTCGAGAAACCAGCGGCCGCAAGGTAGACCTGCTGGGGTTCAGCCAAGGCGGTCTGGCTCCCCGGTTTGCACTGCGGTTCTGGCCCGACGCACGGGCAATGGTCGATGACTACGTGGCTCTGGGTGCAACCAACCACGGCAGCCTGACCGTGGACGGCATGTGCGCTGCCGGATGCGCGCCGGCACTGCAGCAGCAGCGTTACAACTCTGCCTTCACCCAGGCGACCAACTCGCACCAGGAGACCTTCGCGGGCATTTCCTACACCGACATCTACTCTCACACCGACCAGTTCGTCACCCCCAACCTGAACGAGTCCGGGACCACGTCTCTGCACGGCGGCGGAGGCAGCATCACCAACGTCGCCCTCCAGGATGTCTGCCCGCTCAACGCGGCCGACCACCTGGCCACCGGCACGTATGACCCGGTCGCCTACGCCCTGGCCGTCGACGCTCTTAGCCACGACGGTCCGGCAGACCCCGCGAGGGTGCCGGCCTCCACCTGCACGAAACTGCTCATGCCCGGCGTCAGTCCAATGACCTTCCCAGGCAAATACGTGAACCTCTGGAACACCGTCCTCGCCCAGCTCGTCGCGTACCCGCACGTTGGGTCCGAACCGACCCTCAAGCCCTACGTTTACGCACAGCCATGAACCCGGCAGGACACGGTTGGCCCCCGCACGGATTCGCTGCGGGGCCATCAGCCTCCTGTTGCTGGCTGCAGCCTATCGACACCCTGCCGGCCCCCTCAGTCCGCGATCGGCGTCACGAGGCTGAACATGCCCGTCATGTCGCCGGGCGTGAAGCGGTCCCGCAAACGAGCACAAAGCTAAAGTCTTAGGAATCAAGGGGCTTTTTGAAGAAGGCCGTGGCGTCCTCATACGTCAGGGCACGATAGAAATCGTCTGCCTGCCGGCTCGTCAGAGAGACATAGGCCGCTCCTTGCGTCTGCGCCCACGATTCCGACTTATTCATCAAGACCTGCCCTACGCCTTGCCACCGGCGCCGCCCTGTTCGCCGGTCTCCGAGTCCCATCAGCGGAAGTTGAACAGTGGCCCGGTAATGGCGGGGTTAAGGTCGCTGCCCAGCGCAGCGAATGCGGCGAACACCACCAGCGCTGCTCCGGCCAACGCCAGGTCTTTGAAGAACTGCACCTTCTCCATCGCCCGCTTCCGGGCATCGCTTTCCGTCCAGAAGGCATGCATCAGGATCGGCACGGGCACGAGAAACACGAACAGGATCAGCGCACCAAGGTCAGGCCAGAGCCCCAGGGCGACCATGAGCGCCCCGACGGCAATTTGCACGCCAGTGAACGGCACCCAGAATCCGGCCGCGCGAACGCCTTTGCCTGCCGCATATCCGGCCATCATTTTCCACTTCGTGAAGTGACCATAGGCGGACACCAGGAACAGCACCGAAAACAGGACCCGGCCAATGAGGATGAGAATGCCCATTCGTGGACCTCCAATCACCTTGCAATCATCACGTTGCACGGCGCGCGCGTCAGAACGGTGGCTGCAGTGCCCGGGTGGCCTTCGCGGCCGTGCGCTCCCAGCACAAGCAGTTCAGCCTCTTCCCCCGCTTCCACCAGCGCATCCGCCACAGACTCATCCGAGATGAGGTCCTCGGTGGCGGCAAGATCAGGGTCAAACTCCCGCACGGTGAGCATGGCATTACGCAGCACGTCCGCGCCGTGGAACTTCGACGGCACGTGACGTCCCCGTAACGGCTTCGGCGGGTCAACGTGAACGATCCGTAGCTTCCCCTGAAGAGCGCGTGCCATCTGCACCGGCTGCTCCAATACCTTGCTGCTCCTTAGGCGTCCGTCGACGCAGGCGACCACCGGCTTGCCCTCCGAGCGCCGTGCCCTGACCACCACGATGGGACAGGGGCAGGACCCGGCCAGCTCGGCCGAAACGGAGCCGAGCAGTTTTCCAAGGAAGCCCCCCAGTCCGCGGTTACCGACCACGAGCAGGTCAGCGTCAATGGCTTCCCTGCGCAGGACCTCCGGGGGCAGCCCAGCAATCATGCGTGGATGTATCTCCAAGTCCGGCGCGATCTCGCGGGCAAGACCGGCGCCTTCGGAGAGAATCATCTCTGCGGCATGACGCAGGCCGCTGCCCTCCACACCCTTCACCGGTCCCAGATCCTGCGTGAACAGGGGCCAAATCCACGCATGCACGATGCGTAGCGCGGCACCTGATGCCGCGGCATATTCCGCAGCCCAATGCAACGCCAACTTGGACGGATCCGAGCCATCGTATCCGATGGCCACCGTGACCATCTCGGACGTCTCCTTTCTCAGCCTCGGCCTATAGAATCAACGGCCGGCGGCCCCCGAATCTTCCGCCGCGCCTGTCACGCTCGACATTCCGGCCGCACTCCCGCCGATCCTGCCAGGCACAGTCCGAAGAAGAGCCACGCAGCCTTCGGAGCGGGAGTGCGGGCCCAAGGCGGAATGGGCAGGTTAGGGGCGAACCCTTAGAGTCTCGCCGGCGAAAGCGCAGGGCTGCCGCCTGTGGGACTCACCCGGCGTCGTTTCCGGAATCCCCTTGATGCCCGGCCGGCTCTTTCAGGCCGGTCTTCTTCCTGATCTGGCCTGGGCCGGTGGCCCGCGCGGCCTTGAGGTCCCGTTCCAGACGCCGGTTGTCGGCTTCCAATACCAGAACCATTCGGACGCCGGCCAGATTCAAGCCCAGGTCCAGGAGCTCACCGATCCGCCGCAACGTCGCGAGATCATTCTCGCTGTACTGGCGGGTCCCGCCCAATGTCCTGCCCGGTTCCAGCAAGCCTTTGCGTTCATAGAGGCGCAGATTCTGCTGCCCCATGCCCACCAGTTCGGCCGCGACGGAAATCGCGTACACGCCCCGCCTCCGGTCCTCGGCCTGATCCATCCCAACCTCCCAAATATTTCCGCCTGTCACGCACTTGCCCTGAATCATGCGCGGTGCTATAAAAAATATATAGCAGCCACTATAGATTGGCTGGATTCACAAAGGAAATAGACTGCGATCTGCAAGGAGTGAGACACCGTGCTGATGCGAACTGACCCGTTCCGTGAATTCGACCGACTGGCCCAGCAAGTACTCGGCACCACGGCCAGGCCGGCGGCTATGCCCATGGATGCCTGGCGGGACGGGGACGATTTTGTGGTCGCCCTCGATCTTCCGGGGGTCAGCGTCGATTCTGTGGACATTGACGTCGAACGAAACGTTCTGACCGTCAAGGCCGAACGCCCGGACCCCGTGAAAGAGGACACGGAACTGATTGCCTCCGAACGTCCCCGCGGCGTCTTCAGCCGCCAGATCATCCTCGGAGACGCGCTCGATACCGACGGCGTCAAAGCCAGCTATGACGCAGGGGTCCTGACCCTCAGGATCCCGATCGCGGAGACCGCGAAGCCGCGCCGCATCGAAATCGAAACGCCAGCGAACCAGCGGCAGGAGATCAGCGCCTGACCGCGGCCCCAGGTCTCCTGGACCGGGGGCATCGGACGGGTCCGGTGATTTTGAAAGAGGGCGATGGATTGACAAACCACGCCACCGCGCGGGTAGCGCACAATCGAGACCCTGACGATGCCCCCCAACGATGGTCCCCGGTCAAACGGACCGGGGACCATCCCATCCTTCGCCACTGACAAGCTGCACTGGTAAACCATGAAGAACGACGCCCCGGACCCCTACGCCGTCCTGCACATCGCCCCGACCGCGACGCGAAGTGAGGTGGTGCGCGCCTACCGCGCGCTCGTGCGGAGCCGACACCCGGACACCCGGCCAGCGGAAGAACGCGACGCCGGACGGGATTCAACACCGACCGAGCTGCACGAGATCATGGCAGCCTACGCCATCCTCGGTAACCCGGAAAGGCGGGCCGCCTACGACCGGAACCACCGGCAAACCGTAGCAACACCAACCACTCCACGGCCGGAAGCCTTTATACGGGCGCCAAGGCGACCGCTTCCCGCGGCCTCGTTGCTGATCGGACCGGTGCGCTGGGAATCTGGACCGCGATGGGCTGCCGCGATGCCGCTCATACCAGGTCCACATCTGCCAGGCGGCTACATGCTGATCCCGCGGATCCGGCCCTAACTGCCGGTTCTGCGCAAACCGGACGCTGGGCCCGCCGCAACGAGCCACGTCCCCAGCAGCAACGCCTAAACATTCCCCGAGCATACCCAGCCGCGGGGGGCGCCGCCCGAATGTGCGCTATGCCGACGTCCCGACCCCCAAAGCGCCAACCTGTCCGACGCCGTCCGGTGCCGGTCGTGCCATTCCCGCGACCCTTCGACGTCGAACCGAACTGCCTGCCGCTTCAGCCCTGCCTGCGACAGGAAACGTGGTTCGAGGACATGGATATGCCCCTACATGCGGACTCCGGAATCAAGACGGAGCCGTGGACGTTAAATTTCTTGCCCTCAATTGCGCGCAGAAAGTCGCGCGGGAAGGAACAGGATGAATAGGAGAAAACTGAACATCGAGGTGGTCGAGGACGACGCCGGCAACGCCACCACCTACCACCGGCACCCCAACGGGGGTGGCCTGCTGGCATCGGGCGCCCAGGTGAAGACGGATTCTTTCATCGGCGCAACAACCTATGTCGAGGCTGGGGCCAGCGTCGGCTCGGGATGCTGGATCGGCCGTGGAGGCTGGATCGACCGCCAGGCAAGAGTCGGGAACCATGTTTTCATCGGAGACGACGTCTACGTGGGGCCGGGAGCCGTGCTGGGCAGCAGGGTCCACGTCGGCAGCCACTCACGCATCGGTGCAGGGGCGCGCATCGGTCACGGGGTCCGGTTGCACGGAGACAGCCTGGTCCCCGATGGCGCCCATATCCCCGACGCCAGGACTTCCCGTGGCGCCTCACCCCGCATCAGGAAGGCCCACGGCCCGGACTCCCAGATGGTGGCCTAGACCTGCGACTCTCCCGCGGACACAAGGGGCCTTCATTCGCGGCAGAATGACAAACAAGACGGATTGTGTCCTTTGGGTGGTCCCGTCGCGGCGGTCCGCTTCCTTCATCCCTGCAGGCATTCTGGAACCCCCTCCACAGCGTTCGACGTCAGGGGTAAGCGGTCATCACTAACCGGCGTCTTCGCCGGCGCCGGGGTAGTCGTCGTCGTTGCCGGTGGGGAGTTCGGTTGCCTGGTCGAGGAGGTCTGCTTCGGCGGCCTCCGCTTCCGTGGCGGCGATCCCGTCGAAGCCAACGCTGCCGGGCTGTACGTCCGTGTGCTGGTCGATGAAGTCCGGTTGCGGGACGTCATCGGGCAACAGGTCCGGTACCGTCGATTCCTCGGTGCTTTCCGCCAGCACCGGCGTACGCTGCTCAAGTGCGTCGGCCTCCGGCACTTCGGGGCCGATTTCCTCTGGCTCGGTGTTCATCGTCAGTCTCCTATCCCTACACTGGTATTTCCGCAGCACCCCTCCACCTACCATTCTCACACCGTCCGTCTGGGCCACTGCGGGGGCCAACCATACCAACAGCGAAACGGAGGGACTGAAGCCGTCATTTAGCGGGCGGATTCGATCTGTGTGTATTCGGGGTCCGGGTCAGGCTGCGCGGCGGGGGAGCGAGAGCCTATCGGCCGGCCTTCCCTCCGGTGGCCGGTGATTCCGAAGTGATCGATGCGGGAGGCTTTACGGCCGCGGACAGTGTCAACGCGTCGGGGCGCTTCGCCCCTGACGCGTTCCCGACAGCATGCGGGCCCAAATGTCCCAGCGCCCACGGGATCAAGTACCGCCTGGCCCAGAGGAGGTCTCCGGCCCTTGCCTGGTGCCAGCTTCTTTCCGGCAGTTCCCTGGGCTGCAGGGGCCGGAGCGAGTGCGGGACGTGCAGGGCATCCAGCACCGTCATGGCAACCACGCGGTGCCCCTCAGGTGAGAAATGCAGGCGGTCAGGATCCCACATTCGGGCGTCCGCCTCCTGCGTCAAGGACCACAGGTCTGCGATCACTGCATGGTGACGCCGGGCGACGGTGCGGATGTTCTCGTTGTAAATGGCGACCTTGGCGCGGTTACTACCTCCCAGCAGCGGTGTCCCTCCCCAGTCCGGGCCGGTGAACAGCACCAGGGTCGCGCCGGTGGAACCCAGCAGTTCCACGCCGGCATCGAGTTGGGCCGCCAGTTTGTCCGGATCGCTTCTACGGAAAATCAGGTCATTGCCCCCTGCATTGAGGCTGATCAGGTCCGGCTCAAGCGCCAGCGCCGGCCCGGTCTGCTGATTGAGGATCTGCTCCAGCAACAGGCCTCGCACGGCAAGATTCGCGTAAGTGAAACCCGGGTGGTCCTTGCCGAGTTCTTCGGCAACACGGTCCGCCCAACCCCGCAGACCGCCAGGGCTGCCGGGTTCCGGGTCACCCAGCCCTTCAGTGAACGAATCCCCCAAGGCGACGTAACGCTTCCACGGATGCTTCTCTGGTTCGTTCCCGGGGTTGGCGCAACCGCGGAAGACCCTGGAAAGACTGCCCCAGCCGACGGCGCGTCTGGCGTTCATCCGGCACCTTCTTGTGAACCTGTCTGTATCCTGAATAACCGCCGGCGGAGGCCCTGTGTTCCCCGATGCCGTCTTGCGTCGTGAATCGACCAAACAGTCTGCCGTTAGCGGTCGCTGAGGTTACGGTGGACATGATCTCGGGAACACCGATGGAGGAACGCTACCTCGCTGTGTCGCCGCATCCCGATCGTGAGCACCTGCAGGGCCTGCTCGATAAGCTCGCGCGCTACGGCCCGGGAGAAATCGGATGGAGCGACGAGAAGATCCGAGGAATCGCCGCCCCGACGCTTATCACGGTCGGTGACTGTGACATGGTCAGGCTTGATCACGCGGTGAAGTTCCTCCAACTGCGCGGGGGAGACGTAAACGGCGATTTCGAGGGCGTGCCCGCGTCGCAGCTCGCGGTGTTCCCCGGCACGACGCATTTTTTCGGGCTCGCGCGGACCGACCTCGTGCTCGACGTCGTGATCACGTTCCTCGATACACCCTCTCCCACCGCCTCGACCGATCAGTGAGGGTGCACCAATGAACGATCGCGTAGTCGCTTGAGCGCACCGATCGTTAAACGGGAGGCGCCACGATCCAGGTCCTCGGCGTTGCGCGATGCTAATCGGCAGCATATGGTGCTGCTGAAGAACCTGCCAGAGGATCGGGGAGCAGGACGCGTGGCGCCGGTCTGGACCGGGTCCGGCCTGGACTTTCGATATGGTTTTCGGAAGCACTATTGTCCTTCCTGAAGCGCGGAAGATGTCCAATCAAGGGCGGGCGTGCGATCGGGCGCCCCAGCCTGAGTTACTCGGAGCTCTGACGGAGGTCAAGGCCTATGCCCGCTGGCTCCACCGGGCCCGGTATCGGTGCCGGCCACAGGGTGGGGTTCGGATCCGCCCCGCACGAATGAACTTATGTTCAGGTACCTGCTCGGGGTTGTCTGAGGGGTTGGCGCGCCGACGCTGGGCGGATATCCCGGCAGTCAGCAGAATGCAGCCGGCGGCCATAAGCAGGCCGTGGGCGACTCTGAGGGGCTGGGATGCGGCGAACTGGGGGATGTAGAGGGCGACGGCGGTAGTCAGCGGCGGCAGCGTCCAGCCGGGGCGTGGAAGATGTGACCACGCGGCGGTAGTCAGCACGACGGTTCCGCCGGCGAGGGCGAGCAGTCCGAGGATGATGAACCAGATTCCGCTTTTCCCCGCGGAGGGCGGGGTAGACCGCGAATCCGGCCGCGCAGAGCAAAAGTTCCGGGGCGAGGCTCAGGGAGCGAATCAGCGACGGACGTACAGAGCTGGTGGCGGCTTGCACGATGGAGGATGTCATGGCGCTTCTCTATGGGGTATGGATCCGATCGTGATCGGGTTAGCTTTGTGCGTCGGCGGTTAGTTGCTTGGTTGCTCGTTGCTGGCCCAGCCTGCGATGGCCGTGTCGATCCCCTCGACCAGCCGCCGGTAGCTGCGGTCGACGTCGGTGGGAAGCCCGAAGGCGTGGTTGGTCTCCAGATGGACGAAGCCGTGCAGGGTTGCGCGGAGGGCGCGCACGGCATCAATGGCGTCGTCGCCGCTGAGCCCGTAGGCGGACAGGGCGGCTTTGACGAGTTGGAACAGTTCGACGGCGGCCTGATCCTGCCCGGGGTGCTCTCCCGTGGGGGCCGAGACGGTCGCCTGGTAGCGGCCGGGGTGCGCAAGGGCGTAGGTGCGGTAGGCGTCAGCCATCGCGTGCAACGCCGCGCTCCCGGACTTGCCGACCACCGAACTGGTCAGGGCGGCTGTCAGCTCCCGGAGTCCGAGAGCGCTGACCTCCAGGCGCAGCGCGTCGAGAGAGGCGATGTGCTTGTAGAGACTGGGCAGCCTCACCCCGCAACGGGACGCGAGTCCCGCCAGGGACAGACCGTCCCAGCCTGCCTCGTCGGCGAGTTCGGCTGCCTGCTCGACAACCTTCGCAGCATTAAGTCCTGCCCTAGGCAAGTTTCATCGCTTTTCGGGCGAAATCGATCAGGGCGGGGTTGACCTGCTCCGGGCTGTCGGCTTGGGGGTAGTGCCCGCCGCCGGGCACTAGGAGCTGCTCGGCGCCGTGAAGACGCTCCGCGATCCAACGGGCCTCTGCCGAGGGATTCTTGAAATCCGGGTCGGCGGTCCCCATCACCACGAGGGCCGGTGCCTTCACCTCGGGCAGTCTGGCTTCTGCCGGAGCATGGCTGGTACGCGTGGTGGCGGCGAATGCCCTGGCGTAGCCCGGGCGGCGCATGCTGGCCCGGATCCGATCCCGGTGCTCGGCGAAGTCAGCGGGTTTGCGTTCGGGGTAGAGCGAGGGCAGGTAGCTATGCCATACTCCGGCGACCCACGGTCCGGACATGGCGACCCTGAACGCCCACGCCAGCAGAGGATTGATCGGCGGATTTCGTACGAACGGTCCCAAGAGTGCGACACCCGAGACCAGATCCGGTCTCTCTGCGGCGGCCCACACCGCAGCTCCGGCAGCCATTGAGTTCCCCACGACGACGGCCGGTCCGCCCAGTTCCTCAATCAGGGCAAGGATGTCTGCGCCCGCGGCGACGTCGTCATAGCTTGAAAAAGTTGCGTCGCTGTCACCATGACCGCGCAGGTCCATCGCAGCGACCATGAACCCGGCTTCGGCCAGCGGACGCAGGTTGTACCGGTAGGCCCCACGCAGTTCGCCCATGCCTGGCACGCAGACAACCAACGGTCCTTCGCCGTATATCTCATAGGCGATCTGCCCTTCACCGCGGTGAAGCTTCCTCATGCCTGGGTCGATTGCCACAGCCAGTTCCCTTCCCTTTTGCTAGCTTTCATAGCCCAAAAGCTACTCTGATTAGCTATGGGTGGTCAAGGGATCATTCAGTCCCGATGAGCCCGGGTGACAAAGTGCTCAACCCGGCGGTCAGGAACTAGCCAGATCAGGGCCACGATGGTGTAGGCCGCAACCCCAAGCAATGGCTGGACTGCTGTTAGCCCGAGGCCTGCGAGGTAAATCAGTGGCGACGTTTTGCCTTTCCAGTCCCGGCCAATTGCCTGCGCGAGGGGGCCGTCCCGGCCCTGTTGGCGGATCAGTGCCTGTTCCAGAATGAAGTAGGCGATCGCGGCGAACAGCAAGTTGATCCCGTACGTCAGCACCGGGATCTGCACGAACCCGGACTCATCCATCCAGCGGGTGGTGAACGGGATTAGTGAAAGCCAGAACAACAAGTGCAGATTGGCCCAGAGGATCGCGCCGTTGACCCTGCTTCCCAGATGGATCATATGGTGGTGATTGTTCCAGTAGATTCCGACGTAGACGAAGCTGAGCAGGTAGCTGAGGAACGTGGGCAGGACGGACCCCAAACCACGCCAGGTCGGTTCGTCCGGCACATGGAGTTCCAGCACCATGATTGTGATGATGATGGCGAGCACACCATCGCTGAACGCCTCCAAGCGGTTCTTGTTCACCGGCTTCCCTTCATCGAAGCAATATCCCAATTAAGGATCCTCATCCAAGGCCCGGAGTGCTCGCACGTGACGATCGTCCGCTCATCAGGACCTTCGCCGCTGCTGGGGATCTGAAGCTCGTGCACGCGCCTGCACGGAAACGCTAAACTATCTATTTTACGAGAGTAGGGCGCCGCTTCCCGGATCTGGTTCCGCCGACTGGGGCGATACTTTTCTGCCCCGTGGAGTACGGAGCAGAGCGCGCAACGTCTGGATGGTGTCGGCCTCCGCGGCCGTCTTGTCGTCACGATAGCGCTTTACGCGTGCGAACCGAAGGGCGATTCCACCGGGATAGCGGGACGAGTGCTGGACGCCGTCGATGGCGATCTCGACGACGGTGACCGGCTGCGTCCAGACTGTTCCTGCCGTACGCCGCACCTCCAACTCCTGAAACTTTTCAGTCTGCCATTGCAGCAGCGCGTCGGTGAGGCCCTTGAAAGTCTTGCCCACCATCACGTAGCCGCCGGGTTCACCGAACTCGCCAACAGGGTCCAGGGCTCCGAGGTGCAGGTTCGACAGCAGCCCGGTGCGCCGTCCTGACCCCCATTCGCAGGCGAGCACCACCAAGTCGTAGGTGAGCACCGGCTTCACCTTGATCCAGTTCGAACCCCTGCGCCCGGCGGCGTAGGTCGAGCCCACTGCCTTCACCATCACACCCTCATGGCCCGCGGCAAGCGCATCGTGCGACACTCTCTCGGCAACAGCCGCATCCGCAGTGATTTTCCCCGGGATGCGGTAACCGGGGGCGATGCGTTCGAGCACATCGATGCGTGTGGACAGCGGCTCGTCGAGCAGGTCGCGCCCGTCGATGTGCAGCACGTCGAAAAACCATGGATGCAGTAGCGTGGTGCGCGCCGCGTCCGCCCCGAAGCGGGACATGGTCTCCTGGAACGGCCGGGGGCCGCCGTCCTCGTCTAGGGCTAGAGTCTCGCCGTCGAGGATCACATCGCGCACGGGCAGTCCGCGCACCACCTCCACCACCTCGGGCAGCCGATGGGTCACTTCGGCCAGGGTGCGGGTGTAGATGCGTACGTCGTCGCCGGCACGGTGAACCTGGATGCGTGCCCCGTCGAGCTTGTATTCCACCGACGCTTCCCCTGTGGCTTCCAGCGCCTCGCCGGTATTGGCCGCGGTTGCGGCGAGCATGGGCTGCACGGGACGTCCGACGACGAGGCCGACAGCGTCAAGCTGGGCCGCGGTGCCTGTGATCGCCAGCAGGGCGGTCCCGCCGAGATCGCCGGAGAGCATTGCTGCCCGGCGTACGGCCTCGACCGGCCGGCCGGCAGCGCTGGCGATCGCATCCGTCAGTACGCCTTCAAGTGCGCCGGTACGAAGTTCTCCGAGCAGCACGCCGGCAATGAAGGCCTGCTCTCGTTCGGTGGCTTCCGCCATCAGAGTCCGAAGGGTGGCGGCGCGGTCCACGGTCGAGCCAGCGCCTACGACTGCCAGCAGCCGGTCCAACGCAGCGTCGAGGTGGGCAATAGTGAGATGCGGCTCAGGAGCGGACTCGACCCTGGCCGCCCGCATGCCGCTCCAGCCTATCCCGACTCGGCCCTGGCGAGGCTTAGCGGTGAGCAAGCCGACCGCCGTCGGGATGTCCGCGGGGTCGAGCCGAAGCAGCAGCCTTGCCAATTCATTGATCTTCGTGAGCCGGGAGCGGGTGGCCGCAACGGCTTCCGAGGTTCTCACGATCTCGTCGAGCAGCATGGCACCAGTCTGTCACGGCCGCTGGCTATGCAGGATCGTCGAGCGTTGAGTCGGTAGCCCGCGGGAGCCGTTGTCGGGAATGTCGGCCATCAGCTTCACGGAGGGGAGCCCGAGCCTGTACGATCGGGCAGCCATGGGCAGGAAGATTGCGTCGCCGGCGCCGGTTGGGTCATAAAGGCCCGAGCCGACGTCCGCGTGCACTGCTTCGACGACGGTGGTCACGTCGACGGCGCCGATCAGGGTTGCGATCTGGTCGGCGGCGAGGACGAGCGTCACGAGGCGGTGCCGACCGTGCGGGTTCCGCTGAGTTCGTCGAGCGAGGGGGCGCGGGTGATCAGACCGGCGTCGGCGAGGATCCGCATCCAGCGGCCGGACGCGCCGGCGTCGATGACGGTGGTGTCCCAGACCCCGCCGCGGGCCATCTCGTCCACGGCCTGGCGCAGCAGGGCCGGGTTCCGGTCCGGCCAGCGGGCCGCGAGGACGGTGTCGATCTCGGCGGTCGCCGCGCCGGACGTGATGCGTTCCATGGACACTGCGATGGCTTCGACGAAGCGTGCGATCCGGTCGGCGAGTTCGTCCGCCCGGTCGGTCCGGCAGTAGTACACGCTGTTGGGCATGACCCCTCCGGCGTCGAGGTGGCTGAAGACGATGGTTCCTTCGCCTGCGGCGACGAGTTCTTTTGCGGAGAGGAGGTCGAGGATGATGGCATCGCCGAGGCCGCCGCGGTACAGCTCGATGAGCATTGCGGTGGAGAGGTCGCGCACCCAGCGGGTCGCGGCGGGATCCAGCCCGGCCTCGCGGATGAGCCCGGCTGTGAACTCAAACGGTGCGCTGCCGCCGGCGCCGGGGGCGAGCACAACGCGTCCGGCTAGCCCGTCGAGGCCCACGGGGCCGGCGGCATGCCGTGCGACGATGGTCATCGGGAAGCGGTGGTTGAGCTGGCCCACGACGGTGACGCGGCGGTCCATTCCGGCGTACATGCCGGGGACCCACAGCCCGCCGAGCGCGAGGTCAGCGGCACCGGAGTCGAGATCGTCGAGCACACCGGTCCACGGGTCGCACGCGGTCGCGGTGACGCTCAGGCCGTTGGCGGCGAAGATGCCTCCGACGTCGGCGACGTACTCGGGGAGGTAGTTCAGGCCGTTGGCGGTGGCTGAGATGTTCAGGGATTTCATGTTTTTCCTCCAGGAGGGTTGAGCGGTGTGGGTTGATGGGGTGCCGCCGGAACCCGGCGGCACCCCATGGGTCAGGCGTGGGCAGTAGCGAGGGTGTTCTCGTTGACGTCTTCAAGGGACCTTCCCCGGGTTTCCGGGGCCAACCGTGCCGCAAGCACCAGGGCTGCGTACATTACGGCGGCAAGTCCGAAGACGCCGGCGAAGGCGAAGGTGCCGTAGAGGGCGATGGCGAGGAAGGGCATGACCGCGCCGGCGATGTTGCCGATGCCGTTCACGATGGATGCTCCGGAGGCTCGGATGGCCGTCGGGAAGACCTCGGCGGTCCACGATGCGAGCGTCGTGTTGGTCACCATGGTGAAGAACTGGAACAGCGCGCCGAACACCAGGATGGTGGCAGTGCCGTTTCCGAACGCGGCGAAGGCGAGTGCAGTGAGGCATCCGAGCACCCCGGCGACAGTGACGGCGGTGCGCCGCCCGACCTTTCCTGCAATGACCGCAGCGGTGGTGGCGCCTAGCAACGAGCCGATGTTCATGATCATGGTGTAGAGCAGGCTCTCCGACACAGAGTAACCGCGTTCAACAAGGAGCGTGGGCATCAGGAAGTTCAGCGTGACTTGGGACCCGAATGCCATCCAGGATGCGACACCGAGGGCGGCCGTCCGCCGGAGGACGAGGCGGTGGAAGACCGCCGCCGGCGAGGAGCGGAGCGGAACCGGGGGGAGGTCCTCCAAGCTGAGTTCCACTTTCGGACGTTCCTTGGTGGGGCGGAGCGAGTCGGATGCGAGGATGGCGAGTGACTGGTTCGCTTCGGTGACGCGTCCCTTCGAGAGCAGGAACCGCGGGGTCTCGGGCAGCCGCCGCCGGTAAAGGACCACCAGGAGGGCGGGGACGGCGAGGATGACGAATGACCAGCGCCAGACGGCGTCTTCGCCTCCCAGCGGTATTTCCAATGGTCCCAGCAGGAGAAGGAACAGGCCGTAGGAGATGAAGTTGCCGAGGCCGCCGGCGCCGACGTTGATGGCTCCGATTGCGATGCCGCGGAACCGGGTGGCGACCATTTCGGAGAGCATCACGATGCCGATCATGAACTCGCCGCCGATGCCGATACCGACGATGAGCCGGCTGACGAGGAGCATTTCGTAGTTGAACGAGACGGCGCTCAGGAGGCCGCCGAGGGTGTAGATGAGCAGATTGAAGCTGAGGGAGAAGCGCCGGCCGTACCGGTCGGCGAGCCAGCCGGCGAGGACCCGGCCTATGAGCCCGCCGACGACGGTAGCGGTGTTGATTGCGGTGAGTTGGACGTCGCTGATCTGCAGCGACCCTTTGATGTGGGTGGCCATGGCGCCAACGGAGTTCTGCTCGAGGGTGTTGAAGAACTCACCGGCGAGGATCAGCAGAAAGACCCAGAACTGGGCGCGGGTGAATCCGATCGAGTCAAGGACAGAGGCGACGGTACCGCCCGGGGACGGTGCCGGTGACCCGGTAGTGCGGGATACAGCAGTCATGTGTAACTCCACGGCATGAAGGGGAGGGCCGGCCCCGATAAGATCGGCGCCGAAAGGGATACCCATTTTGTATCCCAAAAGCTGTTTCGCGGAGGTTTCAATCATGCTAAGAATTGATTCAAGCCCATAAATCCGGGAATTTATGAGCGCCGCAGCCTTGGTTGCGCCAATTTCTGTATACCGTTTTGGAAAGCTGCTCGGCACGAGAAGCAATGACGGATTGCACCCAATGTAGGCAGGGGTGTTGAGAAATGGGGGTCCACTTCGCGGCCGGCTGTTGAGTCCGCGCCCGGCTCCGCAGAGTTCCGCCGCGCCCGGCTCCTCAGGGCTCCGCCGCGCCCGGCTCCTCAGGGCTCCGCCGCGCCCGGGGCCAGTATTACCGTTTTGCAAGGGCTGGAATGTCGTACCTGAATCTGGCCGCCCTCAGCCCGTCCAGGGCTTGCTAGGCGCACCCGACCGGCAAGGACGAAGCTGTGCCCTGACTCGTCCGGCCGGGGCACAGTAGTGTCGTGTCAGCTGGCGCTGGCGGCGGGTTCGGTCACGTCACCGCCCAAGGCAACCCACAGGTACCGGATGGCGTTCTCGACTCCCTTGGGATCCACCCCCGCCAGCAGCTGGAGGACCAGCCCATCCAATGCGGCAAAAGCGGCCTCGGCGGCGCCGTTTTGGCCGTCGAAGCCGATCCGGCGCAACCCCTCCGAGAGCGCGGCGACGTAGCTGGCGTACAGCCGCCGCACGGCACCGGCAAGCTCGGGTCGGCGCCGGGACTCAAGGATCATCTCGTACTGGAAAACCTGGAGGTCAGGATTATCGGCAATCAACGCCAGGATGCTTTGGCAGAATTCCTCTTCTGTGTCCGGGAGTTCTTCCAGCTGCGACAGGCCGATGGACCGCTTGACCGACCACTCCAGAGCGGCCTCGATGAGTGCATCGCGGGTCCCGAAGTGGTGTGCCACCAGGCTGTTGTTCACTCCCGCCTGCTCGGCGACAGCGCGGAAGGTCGCACCCCTGAGGCCCTTGGCGGCAACGACGTGCACTGTCGCGGCCAATAACGCCTCCCGGCCGGTCCCGTACCCCTTGTGTTTGTCGCCGTTCATGGATCGATTCTAGCTTTCCGAAATGCAGTATTGACGTACTTCCTGAGCAAATGCTTAGATGTGATTCAACACACAACTAAGCATTCGCTTAGTTCTGATTGAAGGAGACTTTGATGTCCGCAATACCGACCACCACGACCGGCTTTTCCATCCACGACGCTTTCGACCCGCAGAAGTACGAGCCCTTCATCCTGGGCCAGGTCCAGTGGGTTCGCCGCCCGGGTGAAGGTGACCGGCCAGCTCTTTCCTCCGGTTTCTGGCACGTCACCACGGCCGAAGCCCCAGAGCCGTTCGACCTGCTGATCGAAGCCGATGAGACCCTGCACATCCTCGAAGGTCACCTGCATATCGAAATTGAAGGCGGCGAAAGCTTCGACCTCACCCCCGGCTCCGCGGCGTCGTTCAATAAGGGCACCCAGACCCGGTGGACCGTCGTGGCAGACACCACTGAATTTTTCGTCTACTCCTGATACCCGCCCGGATTTTCCTGAAAGCAGATTCCGCCGTGACTACCACCCCCACCCCTGAGCAGGCAGACGTCGTCATCATCGGCGCAGGCTTTGCCGGACTAACCGCAGCCCGCGAACTCCGTCAGGCCGGCTTGAAAGTGATCGTCCTCGAAGCACGCGACCGGATCGGAGGCCGCACCTGGCTCGACGACCGGCTGGGCAGGCCCCTGGAGATGGGCGGGACCTGGGTGCACTGGACCCAGCCCTACGTTTGGGCCGAAATGAAACGCTACGGTCTGGGAACGGTCCAGAGCCCGGTCCCCGAGCGGGCGTACTGGTGGGCGGCCGGCCAACGCCACGAAGGCACCCCGGACCAGCTGCTGGGGGAGATCGATGAACCCAACCGGAAACTGGTGCAGGGATCACGGAACTACTTCCCCCAACCGTTCAGCCCCTTCACCAGCACCGAGATCAAAAGCATCGACGAGGTATCTCTTCCGGACAAGTTCATTGAGCTGGGCCTCTCGGAGTACTCGCGGGACATCTTGGAATCCTTCTGGGCGCTGAACTTCAATGGCCCCGTGGCCGGGGCGGCATTCACCCAAGCCCTGCGCTGGGTTGCCCTGACCAACGGGGACTGGATGGTCAACTTCGAAGCTTGCGCCACCTTCAAAATCCAGGGTGGTACCGGGAAGCTCATCAACGGTATTGCTGCCGGTACCGACGTCCGTCTCGGGACAACCGTCGCCTCGGTCAACTACGCTGCCGACAAAGCGACGGTCTCCACCACGGACGGTGGAACCTTCGAGGCAGGATATGTCATCAGCACGCTCCCACTGGGCGCACTGGGGGCGGTCGAATTCGAGCCGTCGCTGCCGGCGCAGGAGCAAACGGCCATCAACGAGGGCCAGATCTCCAAAGGCATCAAGGTCTGGATCACGGTCAAGGGCGAGGTCAAGCCGTTCGTCGCCCTCGGCTCGGCCGAATGGCCCCTGAACTTCGCCCAGGCCGAGTATGACCAGGACGGCAACACGATCCTCGTCGCCTTCGGACCCGACACCGCCCGCCTTGACGGGGCAGACAAGGCCCAGGTCCAGGTAGCGCTGGACTTGCTGGTGCCCGACCTGGAGGTCCTGGATGTCGCGAGCCATGACTGGACCAACGACCCCCTTGCCCGCCAGACCTGGCCCATGCACCGCACCGGCTTCCTCACCGAATCACTGCCCGGCTTCCAACAACAGCACGGCCCGCTCCTGTTCGCAGGATCGGACTTCGCCAACGGCTGGGGCGGCTTCATCGACGGCGCGATCGAAAGCGGACTCGAAGCAGCCCGCACGATCGCCAACCAGCACCTCGCCTAGGCGCACCGCAATCCCCCAAAATCCTCAAAGAAGGTTGACATCCACCATGTCGCACACAGAAACCCCCTCGGGCTCCACAGCGGCAACGAAGCCGGTGACCAGGCCGGGAACCGAGCTGAAGAAGGGCTCCATCGGAGTCATCGGAATCTTGTTCTTCGTCCTCTCGGCCCAAGCGCCGCTGACCGGTATTGCAGGGGCATCCGGTCTCACAGTCCTCCTTGGCAACGGCCCCGGCGCGCCGGGTGCCTACCTGACCGTCGGCGTCGTCATCATCATCTTCGCCGTTGGGTTCATCGCCATGAGCCGCAAGATCCGCGCCAATGGCGCCTTCTACGCGTACGTCACGGCAGGACTCGGCCGCTACGCTGGAGCAGGGTCGGCCTGGCTCGCGCTTTTGGCCTACGGCACAGTCCAGGCCTGCATGTACGGGCTGTACGGGGCAAGCCTGAGCGCCCTGGTTGCCACCTACACTGGACTGAGTGTCCCGTGGTGGCTGCTCGTCTTGGCGACCATGGCCGGCGTCCAGGTCCTCGGTTCCCGGAACATCGAGCTAGGAGCGAAGTTCCTGGCCATGCTCGTCGGCGCCGAAGTGGCCATCCTGCTGGCCTTCGGCATCAGTGTCCTCAGTTCGGGGGGAGGCCACGAAGGCTTGGACCTGGCAGCCAGCTTCTCGCCGGCCGCCATTGCGGCCGGCGCCCCGGGCGTGGCCATCATGTTCGCCGTCGCCTCCATGTTCGGCTTCGAATCCACGGCAATCTACTCCGATGAAGCGAAGGACCCGCGCCGCACGGTCGCCCGCGCAACCTATCTCTCCGTCAGTGTCATCGCCATCTTCTTCGCCTTCATCACCTGGATGCTCGTCTCCTACTACGGTGCCAGCTCAGTAACAGCAGCGGCCGGGGCAGCAGTCGAATCTGGCGATGCCACCTCGTTCTTCTTCGCCGCCGCAGTCGACAAACTCGGTCAATGGGCCGGCCCAGTGGGCGGGATCTTCCTCATTACGTCGGTCCTTGCCGGAATCATCGCCTTCCACAACGCCATCAACCGCTACCTGCACTCGCTCGCCCAACGCGGCTCCATGCCCTCGAGCCTTGCCAGGACGAACTCCCACGCCGCACCCTTCGCAGCGGCGAGAGTACAGACCGTTATGGCGCTGATCATGACCATGCCCTTCGCCATCCTGAACCTGGATCCGGTCCTGACGCTCTTCACCTGGTTCGCCGGTATCGCGGTAGTGGCCCTGCTCGTTCTCTACGTCCTGGCTTCTGCAGCAGTCGTCGTTTTCTTTCGCCGCCACGGCGGCCAGGGCATCTGGCAGACAATCATCGCACCAGCCCTGGCGGTGGTGCTGATGGCCGCGGTCCTCTGCTCAGTGATCAGCAACTTCACCACGCTCATTGGCGGCGACCCCGTAACAGCCAACTGGCTGCTCGCCATGGTCCCCGTCGCCTTCATCGCCGGTGTCGTCCTGGAACGCCGCAACTGTACAGCACAGAGCATCGAGTTCACCGACACCACCACCGCACGCGAACCCGACGTCTAAAAACACCGGCCAGACTCACACCATTTTTTTCTTTACCTGAGATAAGGCACACCCATGAACACCCCACCAATCCTGACCCAGGACGCCGTCACCACCTTGGTGGCGGACATGTTCGGCCCGCCCTGCCGATCATCCGCCACAGCACCATTGACGAGGCCGTCACCAAGGCAAACGCCCTCGACGTCGGACCGGGCGCCTCGGTCTGGTCCTTCGACCTGACCGCCCACGCGAAGTCGCCGCCCGTATCCAGGCAGGAACTGTCTGGATACAAAAGCACGAAGCCGTCGACCCCCGCGTCCCGTTCGGCGGAGTCAAGCAATCCGGTTACGGCCTCGAGTTCGGCGTCGAAGGCCTCAAAGCCCTCGGCGTTCCCCCAGGTCATCAACGGCTAACGCCACAGTCCAACGGCCCGGCCCAAGGGTTTGGGTGTCGCCTGGCCGGGCCGTTCCTCTTTTTCGGAATTCCCTTCTTGAGGTCTGGGGACTACAAGTCGGGTACTGCCGGGAAGATACCGGCGATTGCCGCTGCAGACCCCAGACCGTGCGCCGGGCCCGGGGTGCTCAAAGGGATTGGGCCTTTTTCATGCAGTCCCTGACATAGGCGTCGGACGCGCGAAGGTATTCACCGATTCTTTCGAAACTCCATCCCTGCGTGCCATGGCACTTGAGGCTGGCGACGCCTTCATACCCGACACGGCGCAGCGTTCCCAGCATTACGGAATGGTCAAGTGTTCCGTCGGCGCGGGGGAGTTGCAGGTCGGCGGGACCGAAGTTCAGGCCGTCTATGCCGTGGCGGTAGGCGCGGTCGATGTCCCAGATGTAGTAGTAGAAGAGCCGCTTGCGTTCCGCGAGGAACGTGATCGCTTCGCTGATGGTGTCCTGCATCACCCACAGGTGCGGGGGAGCGATGCAGACGCCAAGGTACGGGTCGTCGATGTCGCGGATGAGCCGTTTCATCTGCGCGAGGGTGTCAACGCCTTCGTCCCAGCGGTGGTCTTCGTTGGCACCGGATTCGAAATCGGCGGAGAACGGGACGGTGAGATGGTTTTCGACTGCGATCCGAACTCCGCGGCGCGCTCCAGCTTCGACGATGGGTGGCAGGAACGTGGAGACGAAGTCGGGGTAGTTGGCTTCGCAGTCGAAGATGAGGGTCTCGATTCCGAGGTCTGCCGCGAAATCGACGCGTTCAAGGATTTCGTCCTGGGTCTTTCCGTAGACGGTGAGGCCGCAGGGTTTGACCCCGTACTTGTCCAGCACTTCTAGGATTTTGCCGGGGTCATCTCCCGGGTTGACGTGGTGGGCCAGCGGTGCTGCGGAGGACCAGAGGTTGACTTCCTTGAAGCCGATGTCGGCGAGGTCGCGGATCGAGTCTTCGAAGCCGTGGTCGTGGTATGGGACGAGTTCGGCGGCATATCTGAACATGGGTTCTCTCCTTGGGAGGGTTTACGGGGTTTACCAGACGAAGACGGCTTTTTCGGTTTCGCGTTGGTCGAAGGCCCGGAAGGCTTCCTCGGCCTGATCAATGGAAAAGTCGTGGCTGATGAGCTTTTCGACCGGGATTTTCTGGTCGATGACCAGGCGCACGATTTCTTCCCAGTCGCTGATGGGGAAGTACCAGCCGCCGACGACGGTGAGCAATTTTCTGAGCATCTGGTCGCTGGGATTGATCTGCGTGGCCCGCGACTCACCGACGAACGCGACGGCGCCTAGCTTGGCGGCGGCGTCCAGGGCCGAGTTCTGCGCGGCGGGGTTGCCGGAACAATCGATGCAGACGTCCGCTCCGCGGCCTTGGGTGAGGTTCCTGATCTGCTGGACGGCATCGGCTGTCGCGCTGTTGATGACGGCGTCCGCGCCGAGCGAGCTGCCCTGTTCGAGCCGGTGGTCGATGACGTCGACGGCGATGACGCGCGCGCCGAAGGCCTTGCCGATGAGTACCGCGGCTGATCCCATTGGTCCCATACCGAAAACGGCGACCGTTTTTCCGCCAACCACGCCGAGCTGCTTCTGCACGTGGTACTGGCTGCCGACCATGTCGGTCATCACCGCGCCGGCGCGAAAGCTGAGTTCGTCAGGGAGCTGAAGACAGTTGCGCTCGGGCAGCACGAAGTAGTCGGCGTCACCGCCATGGACGTCGAAACCGAAGCATTTCCACTGGTTGCACAGCATCATGTAGCCGCTGAGGCAGTACTCGCAGAAGCCGCAGCCCAGGGCGAGGTAGCCGGCGACGCGGTCGCCTACTTTAACGTGGGTCACGGCGTTTCCGACCTTGACGACTTCGCCGGCTGCCTCGTGCCCGGGTATTACCGAACCGTGGCCGGCGCCTTCGCCGCCGACGATCGGGGTGCCGTAGTAGATGCTCATGTCGCTGCGGCAGATCGCGGAGGCACGGGTCCGCACCAGCACCTCATGCGGTCCAGGCTCCGGGATCTCGCATTCCACGACGGTGACTCTTTTGTCACCGGGGAGGATGACTGCTTTCATCTTTTCTTCTCCAATACTCATTTACTTGACTGCACCGAAGGTGAGGCCGGCGACCATCTGGCGCCGCAGCACGACCATGAGGACCAGGATGGGCGCGACGATCAGGGTCGCTGCGGCGGTGATGTTGCCCCAGTCTGTGCCGTACATGCCGGTGAACTGCTGCAGGCCCACCGGAGCGGTCTTGGCTCCGCTGCGGGTCAGGGACAGGGCGAACAGGAATTCGTTCCAGGACAGGACGATGGTGAGTACGGCGGCCGTGGCGACGGACGGCACGAGGAGGGGCCAGATGATCCGGCGGAGGACCTCCCATGTTGAGGCCCCGTCGACCATGGCTGCTTCCTGGATCTCATAGGGCAGCTGCAGGATCGAGCTGCGAAGGATCCAGACGACGATGGGCAGGTTGAAGGCAGCGTACGGGATGATCAGGGCCGGGTAGGTGTCCATGAGCCCGAGCTTGCCGGCGAAGACGAAGACCGGGATGACGGCGACGATGGGTGGGAACATGTAGGTCGACAGGATCCAGGATGAGAGTCCCTTGCGGGCCCGGAAATCCCTCATGGTCAGGGCGTAGGCGGCCGGGACCCCCACGATGATGGCCAGCGCGGTGGCACCGAGACTGACGATTGCGCTGTTGGTGAGCAGCTGACCGAAGCTTTCGGATTTGCCGCCGCCGGCTGAGAGCACAGAGTCGTAGTTATCCAGGGTGGGCTGGAAAATCCAGGCCGGGGGAATCTGGTTGGCGATCCCGGCTGGCTTGATGGAGGTGATGACCATGAACAGCAGCGGCACCAGGCCGATCAGGAGCCATGCCCACAGGAACGTGCGTCCGATGATGACGCGTGCCATGGTACCGCGGCGGCTGGTTGATGATGTCGTTGTCATTACATTTCCTCGGGGTCTGCTCGGCGGCCGATGATGCGCAGCATGAAGGGGATAAGGAGCGAGAGGATGATCAGGAAGACCACGCCCAGGGCGCAGGCGAGACCGACGTTGAAGCTTTGAAGGCCGACGCGGAATACGCCCAGATTGACTATTTCGGTCGATTCACCGGGACCGCCGCCGGTGAGGATCTTGAAGGAATCGAAGGTCTTGAAAGCCTGGATCGTCCGCAGCACGGCCGCGATGGCAATGAACGGCACCATTGCCGGGAACGTGATGTGCCGGAACATCTGCCATGGGGTGGCTCCGTCGACCATCGCTGCTTCCCGGGGTTCCCCCGGCAGGGACTGAAGCCCGGCCATCAGGATCAGGGCGATGAACGGTGTCCACTGCCACATGTCCAGAATGACCAGGACGATCCATGCCGATGTCGGATCACCGAGCAGGTCAATGCCTTTGGGAAATCCGAAGACGCCGAGGTAGTAGCCTACCCACCCGTAGTTGGGATTCAGCAGTTGCTTGAATACCATGGCCGCAACCGCGGGGGTGACGGCGAAAGGCAGCAGCATGAGCGCAGCCCCGACTTTGTTGGCGCGGGTTTGGGCCGCGAGCGGGAGAGCAAGGGCGAAGCCCAGGATCATCTCCAGGATCACGGCGACCGCAACGAAGCCGAAAGTGATAAGGAATGCGTGCTGGACCGAGGCGTTGGTGACGGCCGTGATGAAGTTGTCCAGTCCGACGAATTTGCCCACGCCCCCGAGGATCTTGTCGTTGCGGAATGCCGAATAGAAAATAAATAGGGCCGGGGCCACCGTCATCAGTAGCAGGACAAACATGGCCGGGGCCATGTAGGCCCACGGGGTCGAACGTTTTTTCCAGGTCAGCGGCTTCCTGCCGCGCGGAACGGCCGTGGTAAGGCCGTCCGCACGGCGGGAAGCGTCAACCGTCAAAGTCGCATCCAATGGTGCGGCGGTTGCTTTCATAATCGATACTCCTTGGGCGACCTTGAACGGTCCGATGGGTTAATAGCCAGCCGACTTGAGGAGGGCCGAGACCTTCCCTGAAGCGGACTTGAGTGCATCCGATGGCGAGGAAGCGCCGGTCGCTGCGTTGTTCACTGCGACTGCCACCTCGTGGCTGACTTCGGTGTAGTTGGTCAACCGTGCACGGCCAACGCCCTCCGCGAGGGATTTGCCGAGGGTGTCGTAGAAGGGTGCGAGGGGGTTATCGCTCTTGATGCCGGTGAAGACGGAGTTCCGGCTGGGGTGTAGGGACTTGGCGGTCATCGTCGTTTGCTGCTCGGCGGCGGTCAGCCAGCTGATCCCCTGGTAGGCCCACTCCTTGTTCTTGGAATTCTTATTGACGCTCAGCATCCAGGTCCCGAAGTGGGGCCCAGCGGCCTTCGCTGTGGGCACCGGGGCATAGCCGATGGTGCCGCCCTTGACGTTGTCACCGAGCTTCAGGTCGTGGTAGTTGATCGTCATGGCGGTCAGCCCGCTGCCGAACGATTCGGCAGTTGTACCCCAGTCCGCTGACGTGCTGCCCGGGGGGACATGTCCGCTTTGCGCCAGCTTGGCATAGTAATCCAGCGCCTGGACTCCTTCGGGCGTGTCGAACGTTGGCTTGCCGTTCTGGTCCGCCAGGGTGCCGTCCCCGCCCTGGGATGCGAGCAGGGTCTTGAAGTCATCGGTGGCCCAGTCGCCGACACCCGCCATGACCGTGGTGCCGTAGAGCTTCTTGTCCGGCTGGGTAAAGAACTCCGCCACTTGGGCATAGTCGTCCCAGGTCTTCGGGACCGTGAGGTCCTTGCCGTACTTGGCCTTGAAATTCGCCTTCTGGGCCGGGTCGTTGAACAGGTCGCTGCGGTAGGCCATGACAGCTACGTTCGACTGGATCGGCATCCCGTACACGTCGAATCCTGCATTCTTTATCGCGGAAGCGTCGGGCTTCGCCGTGGGATCCGGGTAGCGCTTAATCGGGGAATCAGCGTTGTAGACGGCCGTGTCGTAGAACACTTTGGGGATGAAGTCGCCCACGTTGGACTGCGGGCCGTCGGGGTTCAGGGCCCCGTTCTCGAGATACTGGCTCAGGGGCTCGAGGTTCTGCACAAGGGCCGGCGCCCACGGAGTGTCGACGACGACGATGTCGTAGTAGCTGCTGTTGGAAGCGAACTCTGAGAAGACCTTCTGCTGCAACGCGTCGTACGGCTGGTTGTCGATCTTCAGATCGATGCCGAACTTTTCCTTGAACTGCGGCACCAGCGACGCGACGGCGGCGCTGTTGGCTTCATCGGTAGTGTAGAGCATCCGCAGCTCTGCCGGTTTTGCCGCCGCCGTGTTCGGTGCTGATGACCCGCCGGTGCATGCGGTCGCCAACAGCGTTACGGTGAGCGCGGCACCCAAGCCCGCTACGATGCGTGACCGTTTGCCGCGATCGAGAGATCGGATCATCCTACTGCCTTCCTTAAGCCACGGGCGCCCCATGCGCCGAGGCATATTTGGATAAATTTTCATTACTTCACTCCTTCTAGTTTTTTCGCGTCTGGGACGTCGACCCACTCGCCGCCCCTGCTGGATTCGATGATGCTTTCGGTGAGGACGGCGGATCTGAGGCCGTCCCGAAAGGTGGGGAGGCCATCGCGGATGTGTCCGTCGATTGCGGCGTAGGTATCGGCGACAAAAGCGTTGAATGCGTCCTGATAACCCTGCGGATGCCCAGCCGGTAGGACACTGAGCCGTGCCGCTTCGGGGCTAAGCGCGTCCGGGTCGCGGACAAGCAGCTGGGAACCGGACCTTTTGCCAAGCCACAACGTCTCCGGGGCTTCCTGGTCGAATTGGAGGGTGTTCTCTGAACCAGAAATCTCGAACATCAGGCGGTTCTTTCGCCCAGGCGCGACTTGGCTGACCAGGAGGTTTCCCACGGTGCCGGCCTCAGTCACGAATACAGCCGCAACTAGGTCTTCGGTCTGGACGTCCTTGTGGTTTGCCCGGCCGGAGAAGAGAGTGCGGCTCAGGGCCCCGACCTGTGCTATCTGTTCCCCGCTCACGAACTCTAGGAGGTCGCACAGGTGGGACCCGATGTCGGCGAACGCCCGCGAAGGGCCACCGATACCGGCGTCGACCCGCCAGTTATCGTCGTCCCGGTACAGCAGCCAGTCCTGAAGATAGGATCCCTGAATGGTGGAGATGCGTCCCGTTTGGCCGGATGCAATGCGTTCCCGGGCTTCCCGGATCATCGGGTGGAACCGGTAGACGAAGGGAACGGTTGCAACCGTTCCGGTCCTAGCGGCTAGCTCCACGAGGGCAGTGGCATCCTGCACGTTGGTAGCCAGGGGCTTCTCACAGACAACGTGCTTGCCTGCTTTCAGCGCGGCCTCTGCCAATGCGTGGTGGGTGGCGTTCGGGGTGCAGATGTGGATGACATCGATCATGTCGTCATGGACGAGGTCGTGGGCTGAGGCGTAAGCCTGTTCGACGCCGAGGCGATCTTTGGCGCGGGCGGCACTGGCAGGGCTCGAGGACGCTATGCCGGCGATTTCCGCCCCTGCGGCACGGGCGGCTCGGCTATGCACCTCCGCCATGAACCCGGCGCCGACAAACCCGGCCCGTAACCGGGAGGGGGCTGTCGTGGTTCTGTCGTTTTCCATGCCGAAACAGTGACATGCAGCACGTAACTTTCGTCAGTCAACCAGCAAAAGTCTGCACCTTTTGACGCTCTTAGGGACGGTTTACGCACCGAAGCTGCACTTTGTGATGCTTCGGGCCTCGACGAGTGGACGGGGGCGAGTGGGCACCTTGACACTGAGTGGAGATGAGGTCCCCTCGGAGTCCTGTGACGCGTGGTGTGTCAAGACCTGATGTGTCAAGACCTGACGCTCCCCACTCCTCTTTTGAGTCCCGAAACGGAGAGACATGCACAACGGCGGCGCCGGCGAACTTTTGCGCATCTTGCGGGACGGACGCCCGCGAACCAGGGCCGACCTGGCCGGGATAACGGGCCTGGGGCGAGCAGCCATCAGTTCCCGCCTCGAGGCCCTCCTGGAACTCGACCTAGTGGTGCCGGTGTCGGATGCGGCTTCCACCGGAGGCCGTCCCTCGGCGCGACTAGCCTTCAACCCCGGTGCAAGGCTAGTCGCTGCCGCCGACGTCGGCGCCACGCACGCGACCGTGGCCCTTACGGACCTGTCGGGGAGGATTCTCTTGCAAACGACTGAACGACTTGAGATTTCGTGCGGACCCGAATTTGTTCTGGACTGGCTAGCGATGACACTGCAGGGTCATTTGAAAACGGAGAAGCGTCCGGCAACGGACATCATCGCTGTCGGGATCGGGTTGCCCGGTCCCGTTGAACACTCCACCGGAAAGCCGACCAGCCCTCCGATCATGCCGGGATGGGACGGATTCAATGTTCCCGCTTATGTTCAACGGACCTTTGATGTTCCCGTATTGGTTGACAACGATGTCAACATTATGGCCCTCGGCGAGCGGGCGACACGCTGGCCCAATGAGGACAACATGATCTTCCTTAAAGTCGCCACCGGCATCGGCTCCGGTGTCATTAGTGGAGGCATACTGCAGCGAGGCGCAGCAGGAGTCGCTGGAGACGTCGGCCATATTGCCGTTTCCAACGCGGCAGGAATTCAATGTCGCTGTGGCAAGAGTGCCTGCCTGGAGGCCATCGCAGGCGCCCCGGCAATCGCGGCCCAGCTCCGCGAAAACGGACTCGAAGCAACAACCGCAAACGACATCGTCTCACTCGTCCGTTCCGGCGATTTGAATGCTATTCAAGCCGTCCGGCAGGCTGGCCGCGTCATCGGAGAAATGCTCAACATGTGCGTGAGCTTCATCAATCCCGCGCTGATTGTCGTGGGCGGATCGCTTGCACAATCCGGAGAACATCTGATCGCCGGAATCCGTGAAGCAGTCTATGCACGCTCAACGCCGTTGGCGACCCAGCATCTGAATATCACCCAATCGAAAACCGGCCCGGAAGCCGGAGTCGTTGGGGCCAGCATCTTGGCTATCGAATATGCCCTCGCCCCCGAACGGCTCAATGATCTCCCAACCACGCTGCATCCCGGCGGACACCTAAATACCGATCTGCAGAATGTGGAACGCGTCGCCCCAGCATCCCAGTCTTCACTCCGTGACTCCGTGGCCAGTTAATGGCAACGCGCATTTCTTTGGCCACGTTTCCAATGATGATGTGGAAGACACGCGCGCCATGGCTAACAGCTCCTCGTAGGAGCAGAGCATATCGCCCGAGCATGCCCTGTCCAACGGCATTCACCCAAGCCAGTGCGGCGACAAAGCCGGTCATGTTGGGGCGCCGGGACTGAAACCACCAACGCACCAAATGAAGATGTGTACACAGGTAAAATATGGTTAACGGCTGTGGTCTTTTCTGGCCAGCCTTGCGTGTGTGCAACGGCTGGCTCAAGACGTCGTGGCCACTCCAGCGGAGCGCTATGAAGGTTCACGCTGGTGAAAAAGGAGGATGGCATGCCTCAATCTGCTATCGAGACCAGCGGTCAGCTGCGACGATATGCGGTGCCGGAGGGGCTCAGTCCTGAACAATGGTTCGAACATTGGCGAACGTGGTACGGCAGTGCTGTCGAAACACCGATGCGGTTAGAAAAGTCGGCACACGCTGTTGCCGTGCCTTTCACTCCTTCGGCCATTAGTCTTGCCGGGCCAGGTTTCAGCCTCATAGAAATAGTCAACGCCCCCGCATTGGGTTCGTGGGCGCCGAATCCCGACACCAAGGATCTTCGCCTGGTCTACTTCAGGAAAGCGCAGGCCCTAACCCTCGCTCTCAACGGCGTGCCTGAGCCTGTATCACCGGGCTCCGTCAGATTCATCGACACCTCGCTGGGCGGCAGCTTCGATGCGCCCGAGGGCTTTCACGCCTTGCAGATCAACATCGACCGCAGCAGTCTAGATGTAAGCGAGGCGGCGCTACGCTCCCTACTTCGCCTGCCGGACCTCGCAAAGCATCCAATTGTGGGCACTTTCGTGATTCCTGCTCTGTTGAGTTGGAAGCGGCCCGGCATCAGCAGGGAGGCGTCGGGAACCGCAGATATCCTCAGATCCATGATGGCGACCCTGGTGGGCTCCCTGCTCGAAACGCCGGTCGACGATGAGGCGAAGAAACCAGCCCTAAATCGGGCGGTGAAAAAATACCTTGAGGCCAGCTATGACAACCCCGATCTGGACGTGGCAAAGGTCGCTGAAAGGTTCAACCTCTCCCGTCGGTCCCTATTCTACTTTTTCGAGAATGAAGAACTCCGCTTGGGCGAGCGTATACGCGCCTTGAGAACGCGCAAGGCGATGGAGCTCCTTCTGCAGGCCGAGGCCCAAAGGACCACCTACTCAGAAATTGCGACATCGTGCGGGTTCACAAACGTGCAAGGCATGCGCCGTGCGGTCAAAGAGTTTACCGGGATGAATCTGAGAGAGGTCCACCAATCAGAGACCGTAGTTCGGGTTGCGCTGCAGCAACTGCGGGAGTCGCTGATCCCCTGACGCTTGACCGAGTTGGCGGAGGCAGCTATAGAACTCCATCGCCTCGAACGAATCATTTCTCCGGCTGGACCAAGACCTTCACCCACCCACGCAGTGCGCAGCTGGTGGGGTCGCCGGAGGCCGCCTTTTGCAAGCTCGACACTGAAGGCTGGCCGTGGATAGGGTTTGGCATCCTGGCAACGACGGGTGGTGCCGCACTTGTCATGCCGATGCCCTGGCGTACCAGGCTCAGCGACCAGCTGCGGGCGTCATTGAAATAAGCTCCCCAAGCCCGCCCTCGAGGGCAGCCTTCGCTGCAGGAAGCTGCTCGCTGGACAGGGCCTGTTCGTAAGCCGCGTTGAGCACGTCTGCGATAAGGACGCGCTGCCCGGACTCAGCGGATCGCACGGCCGCCTCAACCATGGCCAGGCTCAGGATGTTGGAATGGACCTCGCCCGACGGCGTCTCGCCCGTACGTAATGCGGACACGAACTCCGCCAATGCGCCGGCAATCTCTTCGGGGGAGTCATCATCCGCAGAGCTGGGCAGACCGTCGTCGAACGCCAGGCCCTGAACGAACTCTGCTACGGGGACGGACGTTCCGTCCCAGAGGGCGGTGCCGTTGGCGCCGTTCACGCGCCAGCTTCCGTTCCACGATGTTTCCAGGCCGTCCGCGCACCAGCTGCCGGTGTAGGAGAAACGGGCACCACCGCTCATCTCGAAGACGGCAGTGGCGGAAGCGTTGCCGGCGTACCAGCTCCAGCCGGGATTGTATTCCTCGCAGTAGACGGATACCGGGTCCTGGTCCAAAACATACCGTGCGGCATCGAAAGCGTGGATCGCCATGTCCACCAGCAGCACGTGGGGCATTTCTTCACGGAAGCCGCCAAAGTGCGGTGCCTTGAAGAAGTCGCAGGTCAGCGCGCCGATTTCACCTAGTCGGGATGCGTGCCGCCGGTACTGGGCCAGGGCACGGAAGTACCGGCGCGACTGGCTCACCATGAGCAGCTGCCCTGTCGCCTCGGACACCGCGGCCAGCGAGAGCGCCTGGGCGATGGTGGGGGCCACGGGCTTTTCACACAGGATCGGGAGACCGAGCAGGTGCGCTTCGACGTTGACGGGGTGGTGTGCGGCCGGGATAGTCACGTTGACCACCGCCTGGGCATCAACGACGGCGGCAAGCTCGGTCAGGCTGCCAGCAACCGGAACGTCGTGGATCCCCAGGTCGTCCAGCGCCGCGCGCGCCGTTTCCAGGTTGAGGTCCACCACCCCGACGAGCTCGACGTCCGGTGTCGAAGACAGGAGCCGAAGCCAGGCGCGGCCCATTCCTCCGGCGCCCACCTGGATGACCCGGACCGGACCGGTGGCATCCTGCAAAGGAAGGAAAGTACTCAATTGTGCATCGCCCCCTGGTAGCCATGGCCGTTGTAGAAGTCTTCGGTTTCGTAGCGCAACAGCACCGGGTCGGTGCGTTCGGGCCGTAGCGTGCGCGCCCATTCCACACCGTTGGCGATGACCCTGCGGACGTCCTTGTGGTGGTAGACCGGGTAGTCCTGGTCTCCCGGGCTGAAGAAGAAGATCTTGCCGTAGCCCCGCTTGAACGTGCAGCCGCTGCGGAACACTTCGCCGCCGGAGAAAGTGCTCAGGAAAATGAGTTCGTCCGGGGTCGGGATGTCGAAGTGCTCGCCGTACATCTCCTGCTCCGGAATGATGAACGGATGCGGCACGCCCTGGGCGATGGGGTGGGTGGGATCCACGGTCCAGACGATTTCGCGGTCCCGTTCGGAACGCCAGCGGAGCGTACAGGTGGTGCCCATCAGCTTGCCGAAGATCTTGGACCAGTGGCCGGAATGCAGGACCACCAGGCCCATGCCGGCCAAGACGTGCCGGTGGACACGCTCCACTACCTCGTCGGAGACTTCGGCGTGGGCGGCGTGCCCCCACCAGACCAGGACGTCCGTGTTGCGGAGGCGGTCTTCCGTCAGCCCGTGCTCCGGGTCGTCGAGGGTGACGGTGTCCGCTTTGACACGGTCCCCGAGGTTTTCCTCGATCCCTTCGCGAATGGTGCTGTGCATGCCGTCGGGGTAGATCTCGGCGACTTTCGGTTGGAGCTGCTCGTGGCGGTTTTCGCCCCACACGGTGACCCGTAGGGGAGTGTTGGCTGTGCTTTCGGTCATGGGAAGGTTCCTTTGCTGGTGAAGGCGGCTGCCGTCGTCGTCTGTCACTTGACGGCACCACCGGTGGCTCCGGCAGCGATGTACTTCTGGGCGAGGACAAGCAGGACGATTGCTGGGATGGAGGACAGCACGGCCGTGGCCATGACGGCACTCCAGTTGGACACCTGCGTGCCCAGATACGTGTAGATACCGAGGGTTACGGGACGGACATCCTCCGTGGTGGTGAGGGTCAGGGCGAAGAGGAAGTCGCTCCAAGAAAAGAGGAACGCGAACAGCCCGGCCGTGATGAGGGAGTTGCGGCTGATGGGGAGGACGATCGATACGAAGGCCCGCGCTATCCCGGCGCCGTCCACCCGTGCCGCTTCCACGATGCTCGGCGGAATCTTCATCATGAACGCGCGCACGATGAGGATGACGAAGGGAATGGCGTGGGTGGCGTCGGCCAGGATCAGCCCGGGTATCGAGTTGAGCAAGCCGAGATCGTTGTATGCGGCGTAGAGGGCGTTGGCGATCACGATTCCTGGGATCATCTGGGAGATGAGGATGGCCAGGAGACCGACGTTGATCCAGCTGGAGCGGATCTGACCCAGCATATAGGCCGCCGGCGCGGCAACAGCGAGGCTGAAGACCACCGTGCCGAGGGAGATCACCAAGCTGGTCACCAGGTTTGTTCCCTGCTGTTCAATCGCCTTCTGGTAGCCCCCGAAGTCCGGCTTGAGCGGCAGGAAGTCGGCAGTGAGGGTGTTTCCGGACGGCTGCAGGGACGCGTTGATCATCCAGTAGATCGGGAAGAGCATCACTGCGAGGAACAGGATTCCGACGGCGGTGTGGCCCAGCTTCGGCCGGTCGGCCCGCCGGGAGCGGGCGGTAACGGACGGCCGCAGCCTTGCGGGTGCTGTGGTGGGAGTTGCAGTCATGGTGGTTCCTCTTACTCGTCGACCGCGCGACGGTTCAGGCGTAGGTAAATTACCGCGAAGACCAGCGAGATCAGGATCAGGATGTTGCTGAATGCTGCGCCGACGCCGAACTGGAAGTTCACGAACGACTCTTGGTAGGAGCGCACGGCCAGGGTCTGCGTTGCGTTGGCGGGTCCGCCGTTGGTCAGGCCAAGGATGATGTCCAGGACCTTCAGCGTGTAGACCACGCCGAGCACCAGGACCACGCTTACCACGGGGCGCAGGTTGGGCCAGGTAATGTGCCAAAAGGCCTTCCAGCCCGTGGCGCCGTCCACGGCCCCGGCCTCATAGAGTTCCTCGGGGATTTCCTGAAGGCCGCCGTAGAGGATGGTGACGTTGAACGGGATCCCCACCCAGATGGTCACCAGGACCACGGCGAGCAGCGCCACCGAGGGACTGGTCAGCCACGGCACGGGCTCCTGGATGATGCCCAGGCTCCGCAGGAATGCATTGAGGACTCCACTGTCCTGGTCCAGGATCGAACGCCACGTGGCGCTCGAGACGATCAGTGGGAGCAGCCACGGCAACAGCAGCATGGACCGCAGGAACCCGCTCAGGGGGAACTTCCGGCGGAAGAAGGATGCCAGGGCGAGCCCGATCGCGAACTGCCCCACGATCGAGCCGATGGTGAACAGCGCCGTGTTGAGCATTGCCGGCGCGAACAGGGTACTGCCCAGCGCCGTCGCGTAATTCGCCAGGCCCACCCATGGCGCTTCTCCCGTGAAGAAGGTCCTGGTGGTGTATGCCTGCATGCTCATGAGGACGTTCTTGACCACCGGGTAGCCGAAGAACAACACGAGGTACAGTCCTGCGGGGGCCAGGAAGAGGACTTGGACCAGCCGTTCCCGGCCGCCGCGCCGGCGTCGGGCGCCCGGCACTGGTGACGCCGCCCGCGGTGCCTTTTGCCGCCCGGGTGGGGCCGCGGGCCCCGGTCCCAGGGTTGTGTCAAGTGTGGGAGGCATTGCGGTTACGTCAGCCGGCCGAGGCGCGGGTAAAGGCTTCCCCGGGAGTGGCCTGGTCCGTTAGTGCGAGCTGGATCGCGGTGTACATGACAGTGGCGGCCTTTGGCCATTCCTTGCCGAGCTTACCGGTGCGTGAACGGGCGTGGGACACCTGGTCAGTGAAGGCTGCCATCTGAGGTACAGCCTTGACGTAGTCGCCGGCCAGGGCGGTCCTGGTAGGGACAGTGAAGCGTTCCTTGGCCAGGGCCAACTGGTTCTCATCGCTGGTGATGCATTCGACGAGCTTGGCTGCCTTGGCCTGCTTGTCCTTGTTGCCGGTTAGCGGGACGGTCCAGACCTCGCCGCCGAGGGGAGCCACTGGGATCTGGCCTGCCTCATGGACGGGAACCTGCACTGCTTCCCAGCTGATGGTCGGCGTCTTGGCCAGGGAAGGTATCTGCCAGGGCCCGTTGATCATCATGGCGGCCTTGCCGGCCGCGAACTGGTCCCGCACATCCGCCTGGCTCCAGTTCACAACGCTCTTGGAGGCAGAACCGGAGGCCACGAGATCGTCGATGAGCTTCAGCGACTCTGCTACCTTGGCGCTCTTGAGGTCAGTCTCATCCCCACCGTTGGTCCACATAAACGGCAGGAACTGCCAGCTGCCTTCGTACGTGGCGATCGCGGAGAACGCGAGGCCGTACCGGTCACCGGTGGTGAGCTTTGCCGCGGCCGCCTTCAGCTCGTCCCACGTCTTGGGCGGCTGGATCCCGGCCGCGGCGAGCATCTCCTTGTTGTAGAAGAGGCCAAGGGTATTGGCGGTGGGTGCAAGGCCATACACCTTGCCCTCGTAAGTGGCGGCGTCCAGCATGCCCTGGGCGAAACCGGAGGTGTTAACACCGTAGTCGCTCAGCGGGCTGAGGCCTCCGGTGGCGGCAATCTCCTGGACGTCCGGGTTGTCGAGCATGAGCACGTCTGGAAGGGTGCGGGAGGAGGATCGCTGCAGGACCTTTTGGATCAGGTCCTTGCCGGGGACGGTTTCCCTCTTGAGGGTGACGCCGAGCTCGCTGGCGCACTTGTCCAGTGCTTTCTGGATGTGGGTCTTGTCGGGCTCATTGTTGTAGTAGTCGAGCACGGTCAGTTCGCCGACTTTGCCATTGGCCGAGGCCTGACTGCCGCCACCGCCGCAGGCCGTGAGGGCCAGGGGTGCCAATGCGGCTAATGCCAGCAGTCGGTTGATCTTCTTGTTCATACGGGGCTCCTTTGCCATGTCTTAGCAGGTTGGAGTTGTTAGGGGAGGGAGGGACAACGGGTTCAAGCGTTTTGCGGAACATCGCTTGGGTGAATGGGGCGCCACTGCGCGTTGCCAGCGGCACTGGACTCGACGGCGTCGAGCAGTTTTTGGATGGCGAGGCCATCGGCGAATGACGGTTCCGGCTGTTCACTGCGGGCGATGCACCGGGCGAAGTCGGCAACCTCGTGGACGAAGGAGTGGTCGTAGCCCAGGCCGTGCCCGGGCGGCCACCAGGCACCGGCGTCGGGGTGCTGGGGTTCGGTGACCAGGATCCGGCGGAACCCTGAGGACGGGGCAGGCTCAGTCTGGTCGTGGAACCAGAGCTCGTTCGGGTTCTCGAAGTCGAAGGCTACCGACCCCTTGGAGCCGTTGAGCTCCAGGCGGATGGCGTTCTTCCGGCCGGTAGCGAAGCGCGTTGCCTCGAACGTTGCCAGGGCGCCCTCGTCCGTGCGCGCCAGGACGGCGACGGCATCGTCCACGGTCACCTCGCTCCGCTCGCCGCCGCCGGTACCGCTGGCTTGGAGCCCGGCCGACGCAGCGGGCGGTGGCCGATCTTCGGGTCTTCGACGAGCCGCCGCCAGTCGGTTTCCACCCGCGTGATGCCGAAGGCCTCCGCAAAGCGGCCGGCGGCTTCCGGGTTCCGGCCGCACAGTGCAGCCAGGACCGGAGAAGTTCCAAGGTCGAAGAAGCGGGGCGCGGTGGTCCATGCATGGGCATGGATCGGGCCCATGAACGAGTAGCCGATGAGGGCTACCCGGAGAGGCGCGGGGACACGGGAACTATCTGCCGTACTGGACGTCATCGTCCTCCTGTCAGGGAAGGTCCGGGCTTTGCTGGCTGTTGGCTCGCGTTCGAACGACCGGAATCGTTTAAGCGGTTAACCGATAACTGGCGAAGATTTTTCCGGAGGAAGGCTTTGGAGTGATGCACAACACTGTGCCCGCCCGGAGGAGTGCTTGTCAAGGAAAAAGTTAAACGGTTTACTGAAGGGGCGGAAAGCAGAAGAAAGGACTCCGGCTTGGCAACGATGAGCGATGTTGCGCGACTGGCTGACGTCTCTATAGCCACGGTCTCGTTTGTGATCAACGAGACCAAACCCGTCACGGCTGCTACACGCAAACGCGTCGAGGATGCCATGCGGGAGTTGGGGTACCGCCGCAATGCGCTAGGCCGCGCGCTGGCCAGCAAGCGGACGCGGATCCTGGCGATGCTCTACCCGGCGCTGCAGCGGCGGCTGCACGAAAGCGCCGTGGAGTTCTTCACCAGTGCCGCCGAAAGGGCCCGCGAACTGGACTACAGCCTGGTCCTTTGGCCCATCAGCAACGACGCCGACCAGGTGCAGGAGCTTATCGGCAACGGCTTCATCGACGGCGTCCTGCTGATGGAAGTCCAGCGCGACGATGCCCGGGTGGAAGAGCTGACCGGGTCCACCATGCCGTTCTCGCTCATCGGCCGGACCCGGGACCCCAAGGGGCTTCCCTATGTCGATGTCGATTTCGAAAGTTCGCTGGTGGAGGTTATCGACTACCTCGAGGGGCTTGGCCACCGGAAGATCTGCCTGCTGGACAACGGCAGTGCGGAGCACGCCCTCGTGGACTACGGGCCGCTTGTGCGGACGCGGGCAACCTTCGCCGAGGAGATGGAGCGACGGGGACTGGATTCCGTGCATGTCTCCTGCCCGGACACGCCAATTTCCGGCCAGGAAGCTGTGGACGAGCTCCTTGCCACTGCTCCCGATACGACTGCCGTCATCCTAATGAATGACAGCGCTTCCTTTGGGTTTACCACCGGCCTTACCAAGCATGGCATCACGATCCCCCGGGACATTTCTGTGGTCCTGTTCGCTTCCACCCCGGACGTGGCTGCCTCAACCGACCCCCGGCTCACCCTCTGGCGCCTGCCGAGCACGGTCCTGGGCAGGATGGGCGTCGAATCCCTGGTTGACCAACTGGAGAACCGGGCAGAGGAGATGACGCAGTCGGTAGCGGCCTGCACGTTTGAGGAGGGCTACTCCACCGGCCCGGCTCCAGCGGGCAATCCCTAGCGGCCAACCCTTGCTCTTTCGGTTGCCCACGACACTGGAACGGGCCGGTGGCCTGCCCGCCGGTGACCTCGGTATACCCGGCTGAGTGACTAGTCCTCGTCCTGCTTTCCACGCAGGCGTGCGTTGTCGGCTTCGAGTTCGGCGTTGTCCGCCTCCAGTTCCAGGACCATGCGGATGCCTGCGAGGTTCAGCCCGGCTTCGAGGAGTTCATTGATCCGGCGGAGCGTGTCGATGTTTTTCTGGCTGTATTGCCGGGTTCCGCCGGCAGTGCGGGCGGGGGTGAGGAGTCCTTTGCGTTCGTAGGCGCGGAGGTTCTGCTGGCCTGTGCCGGCCATCACGGCGGCCACGGAGATCGCATACACGCCCGCGGTGTACGGGACTGCGGTGCCTGGCATGGTTCCCTCGGCTGTTCGACGAAATTTTCTCTTGCCCCAGTCTCGCACCGGTGCTATAAAAAATCTATACCAGCGAGGTTAGATCGTTGGTATTGCGTCGATATGGAAACCGATAGCGAAAAGGAGTGACAACCACCATGTTGATGCGCACTGACCCTTTCCGGGAGCTTGACCGGATTGCCCAGCAGGTCCTCGGTACGGCCGCCCGGCCCGCGGCGATGCCGCTGGATGCGTGGCAGGAGGATGGCCAGTTTGTTGTTGCTTTCGACCTTCCCGGCGTTGATGTCGATTCGGTGGACCTGGACCTGGAACGCAACGTCCTCACTGTCCGCGCCGAACGGAAGAACGCGGCGGGGGAGGATACCGAGATGCTGGCATCCGAGCGGCCGCGCGGTGTGTTTAGCCGCCAGTTGATCCTTGGCGACGCGCTGGACACCGACAGGATCCAAGCCTCGTACGATGCCGGTGTCCTCACCCTCCGTATTCCGGTGGCCGAGCAGGCCAAGCCGCGGAAGATTGCTATCGAAAGCACCTCGCAGCGGCAAGAAATCAGCGCATGACATCAGGGCAGCGCCAGCTGGCACGGCCTGCGGTGACTCACGCACCGCGGGCCGTGCCCCGCCGACCCGACGACCGTGTCCTGCCGCGCAGATGACAGCAGACCGCAGCCTTCCGCCTGATCCTTATGCCGCGCTCGGCGTTCCGAGGGACGCCTCGATCAGGCAGATCCGGAGCGCCTACCTCGCCTTGATGCGCCGGCACCACCCCGACACGGCCGCCGGCGGAAGGGACGACGGCGGTCTCCCACCTTCCGGGGCGCACGACGCCGGCCCCCCGCCTGGGGCTGGTGACGTCACCGAAGAAGTAACCGGTCCGGGCGTCACCGCCCAGAACGACGGCGGCCACCCATCTTCCGGGGTGCACGACGCGGGCCCCCCGCCTGGGGCTGGTGACGTCACCGAAGAAGTAACCGGTCCGGGCGTCACCGCCCAGGACATCACGGCCGCCTACACTTTGCTGACCGACCGTGTTCGCCGGGCCGCCTACGACGCAGCAACCAAGGAAAGCAGCAATCCGGGCGGGCGTGGCAGCTCCGCGGTTTCCGCCAGGCAGCGGGACGGCCGGGCAGTCGGGCTGCCAGCCGGCGTCGACGTTGTGATCGGACCGGTGCGCCGCGAGACGACTTAGGCCAAAGACCTAACGTCCAGGCCACCCTCGCGAATTCTGGGCAAGCCGTGCCCACGCTTGAGTAACCACCCAATTCCGTGATCGGGAGCTTCCATGAGCAGTAGTTGGCGGCGGTACGACGCCGAACTTATTCCTTTGTTCTTTGAACGTTTCGAGGAGCGGTGGGGTGAGGGGTCCGCGCCCTTCCTTGACCCGCTTCGGCACAACCACCCCGTCCCCCGCGCGCAGTGGATCAACGTGGACACCGGCGCCGCAGTGGCCGTGGTGCCCATTTGGGCCGATGATGAAACGCACCGCACTTTTGGCGTGTTCTACCTGCCGCCTGCCGGAGACATCTGGACGTTGGGGCCGGGCCGCGCCACCTACATTGAGGACGCCCTGGACCGCGACCCGAGCCAGGTGAGTCTGCGTAACGACGAGTTCAAAAAGGCCGTGGCCCACGCCAAGGAATTCATCCACGGTCCCGAGGAATGATGCAGTCCGCCTAATCACTCCTGCCAAGTCCGGAGATAAACGGTGAGCAAAGCGCAGATCGCCTCACAGGAGCTCGGAGAGGGCCTCGCGGATGGCTGCCACGCCCATTTCAACCTCGGCGTAGCTGGTGCTCAACGGGGACAGTCCGATGCGCAGGCCGTGCGGGGGGCGGAAGTCAGGAATGACGCCCTTTTCCCATAGCCTTGCCGTGACGTCGGCAAAGAGCGGGTGTTCCACGGTGATGTGCGAGCCTCGTTCTGCAGGGTCGCGGGGGCTGACCATCTGCACACCGAGCGGCTCCAAGAGCTCCTCGGAAAGGGTGATGGCATACTCGGTGAGCTTGATGGATTTCTCCCTGATGGCGTCCAGGCCCACCGATGCAATCAGTTCCACCATGTCTTTGAGTGGCTGCATGGCCAGGATCGGCGGCGTTCCGGTGATGAAGCGGCGCACTCCTTGGGCCGGACGGTAAGAATCGGTCATCGCGAAGGGATTCTCTGCACCCATCCAACCCCATATCGGCTGCTGAAGGCGGTCCTGGTGGGACGCGTTGATATAGGCGAAGGCGGGCGAACCCGGTCCACCGTTGAGGTATTTGTACGTGCAGCCGACCGCCAGGTCGACGCCCCAGGCGTCCAGTTCCAGTGGCACGCAACCTACGGAATGGCAGAGGTCCCAAAGCATGAGGGCGCCAGCCTTGTGCACTACGGAGGTGATCGCCTCTGCGTCGGCAAGGAACCCTGAGCGGTAGGCCACATGGCTGAGGACCACGACGGCGGTTCGCTCACCGAGCAGCCCGTCGAGGTCGGCAGCGCGGACGCCGCTGGCGGGGTTGGCTGCGATCCACTTGATGCTTGCCCCGCGCTCCTTGGCGATCCCTTCGATGATGAAGCGATCCGTGGGGAAGTTGTCTCGGTCGATGATGATTTCGTCACGGCTAGGCTGGGCATCCATCGCTGCCCGGATCAGTTTGTACAGCATGACGGACGTGGAATCGCCCACGGTGACTTGGCCGGCGGCAGCGCCGAGGGCCACTTGGCCAATGCGGTCGCCCACAACTATTGGTTCATCCATCCACTGCTCGTCCCAGCCACGGATCAGCCGGCTGCCCCAGGCGTCGTGGACGAAGGACGCCAGATTCGCTGCCGTGGCTTTCAGCGGGCGTCCGAGTGAGTTTCCGTCGAGGTAAGAGATGAGCTGGCCCGCCTCGGGGCTGTAGAAGGCGTCCCGCTGGGAGGCGAGCGGATCTGCGGCGTCCAATTCGGCCGGCGTTGGCCGCTGGGTTTGCTGTACGGGGGTCACGGTTCCTCCTGTGGGGATGTTGGGCCGCGGTTGGCGGGCGATGCTTAACGGCCGATCTCAGTGCGGACGGCGAAGAGCTCGGGGAAAAATGTCAGGTCGAGAGCGCGCTTCAGAAAGTCGACGCCGGACGAACCGCCGGTGCCCACCTTGAAGCCGATGGTCCGTTGGACTGCGCGAAGGTGGCGGAAACGCCAGGCGTGGAAGTTGTCCTCGATGTCCACCAAGTCTTCGCACGCTTCATACAGGCCCCACGGGGTGTCGTCCGATTCGTAGATCTTCTGGAAAACCGGAACCAGGTCTTGCCGGAACGTCCACGGTTCACTGGTGTTCCGTTCGAGGATGTCGGCCGGGATGTCGTATCCGGCGCGGGCGAGGGCGGCCAGGAACGCGTCGTACAGGGTGGGTTCTTGCAACAGCGTGTTGAGCAGGGCGTGCGCCCGGGGGTCGCTTTCGAAGACCCTCAGCATTTCGCGGTTCTTGTTGCCGAGCAGGAATTCGACGCCGCGGTATTGGTACGACTGGAAGCCGGAGGAACTGCCCAGGAAGCCGCGGAATTCGGCGTATTCGCGGGGAGTCAGGGTTCCCAGGACGGACCACTGCTCTGTCATAGTGCGCTGGATGGCCTTCACGCGTGCTATGCACTTCAGCGCCTTGCCGAGGTTGTCGGCGTCAAGGAGTGCGCGCGCCTCCAAGAGTTCGTGGAGGACTAACTTGAGCCACAGTTCGCTGGTCTGGTGCTGGATGATGAACAGCAATTCGTCGTGGTGTTCGGGTTCGCTTAAGGGGTGCTGTGAGCTGAGCAGTCTGTCGAGGTCCAGGTATCCGCCATAGGACATCGCGTGCCGGAAATCCGTGCGGACTGTGTCCTCGATGCGGCGGACGCTCTGGGGGGAATGGGCGGGGGGCTTTACCATAACGTCGAGACTATCATTTTCATGACGCGCGTCAAGTTAATGATTTTTTGGATCGACAACTGACGACCGTCACAAGTTTTGGAAAAGTTGACACCGCCAACTCACCGGGCGCCAACTGAGCATGATCGGTCTCGGCGGAGCGATCGGGACCGGGTTGTTCCTTGGCTCTGGGTTGGCCATTTCGCAGGCCTGGCCCAGCCGCGATCATTGCCTACATCGTCTGTGGTCTTGTGGCCTTGGTGGTTGCGTGGGCTCTTGCCGAAATGGCGGTGGTGCACCGTACCGCGCTCTTCGCCTCTGTCATCTCGCTGGTCGCCGCGGACACTGCCTACTTGGCCCTCTTTGGCGTATCGGTCTTCGGTGCATTGGTGGTCTGGATCCTGATCCTGGTAACGCACTTTCGCTTCCGCGTCCTTAGGGAACGCCTCAACCTCCCGGTTTCTCCGGCGAGACTTAAGGGAGCCCCTGTCACCACAGTCCTAGCTATGCTGTTCGTGGCCACCGTCTTGGCTTCGACGCTGTTCATCGATGGATTGAAGTGGGCCTGGATAGCTGGCCTGTTCCTGGCCGTGGTGCTCGGCGCCTACTTCTACGTGGACAAGCGCACCAAGGGCTCAATCGGCCGGTATGACCCCTGGCCGAAGAAATCAAGACAGCCAACGCACTACCGCGCGCAGGCGTCATGGCTGGCGAGAAGTTGGAGGAATAATATCAGTTTCTTGACTGGCGTAATGAAACTGATATTATTGGGAGGGTCAGTCAATGAATCCAGCCAAGCACTGGTGAACCGTCCGCCGTCCGCGATGTCTTAACGGAGGTCCAATGACTCCAGTCCTTGACGACACTTTCTCCCGGCCCGGGAGCGTCGTTTCCTTACTTCGGACAACCATTGGGCTTTACCTGCGCGATAGCGGGGGATGGATGCCTACTAAGTCGCTGACGGATCTCATGGAGCTCTTGGACGTCCCGGTCGATCTCACGCGCACAGCACTGACGCGTCTGAAGCAAAAAGGAGTGCTCACACCGGATACCCGGGGGGGACGGAAGGGATTCGGTCTGACCGAAGAGGCGCATGCCATGTTCTCACGTGGGGATCGTCGAATCTATCAACCCCGCAACATGGAGCCCGGCGACAATTGGTGTGTGATTTCGTTTTCGGTACCGGAATCCCAGAGGCAGCGGCGTCATCAGCTCAGGCGCCATTTGAGCTGGATCGGTTGTGGAACCGTGGCCCCCGGTCTCTGGGTATGTCCGGACTTCTTACGAGAAGAAGTTGTTGGTATCTTGCGTGACCTGGATCTGCAGCAGTATGCAGTCCTATTTAGAACCGAGACTCCCGAAGTAGCTGGCGACATCCGATCAACTGTCCAAAAATGGTGGGATCTGGACTACTTGGCTGACCTTCACCGCAAATTCATCGCGGCGTACAGCACAGTCGCAACGGCATCTGTGCCGGCCAGTGCAGGCACCTTTGCTACCTACGTCCGGTGCATCGACCGTTGGCGAGTGATTCCATACGTCGACCCGGGACTCCCTGACGACTTCCTGCCTGAGGAATGGCCTGGCAAGGAATGCGTCGAACTGTTCGAGCGAATCCGCGAATCGCACGAGCAACCAAGCCGTGAATTCGTACTGACCATGCTGTGACCCGATGTGGCCACCTCCGAGCCTCTGCCCGCCAGCCGGGTTGCCGACGACAGTAATTGATTTGTCAGAGAACCGCCGGGATTTGCTTCAGAGCCACGGGCGGCGCGGATGCCGCTTCGATGCAGCGTAGTGAATGGTCCTAGTCCCGAAGCCATTCCAGCTCGACGCGAACGGGCCGCTCGCCGATGCCGAGGCGGCAACCCGTCATCGGCTCGCCGTCAACGCGTATCGCCGCGGCGCGGGGGAGCCGCACCCGCGTCCCCTCTGGCGGTGCGAGCCACCCGGCCCCAGGGAGTCGACGCACAGTGAAGGCGGCACCTTGCGGCTCCCAGTCAAGCCGGTCGACGGCGAGGCCCCCGCGTGCGCGGAGTCCCGTCACGCATCCGCGCGGCCATGCGGTGGGTAGGGCCGGCAGCACTGACAGCGAGTCGGTGCTGGACCCAAGCAACATTGAGGCAACGAGGCCCGGAAGACCTCCGCTTGCGTCCAGGTTGAATATTCTGCCCGCATCGTGCGTCGTGGTCAGGGTCGGGCTCCAGTGGTCAATTGCGAGCCAGTTGACGCAGGTCTCGGCCGCCGCTGCATCCCCGAGGGCCGCGGCCGCCATCCCGAGTTGGACGAGGCCGAATGCCATCTCCATCCGTCCGGGCGGCGCCGTGGGCATCTCCGCACGCCACGCGATCTTGTTCCTCACGGTCGCAAGGGCGGCTGCACGCAATCGCGTCGCCTCCTCCCCGTCGCCGTCAAAGGCCGGATCGATCTCGTACCACAGCGGGTAAAGCTGGGAGGCGTGACGGTGCGCGATGTTCTCGTTCCATTGCGGGTCGAGCCACTCGGCGAGAGTGCCGTCGCCTGCGACGCGATACGGCGGCAGGTCGCGCAGGACACGTGACCATCGTTCATCCAGTGAGTCGTCGCCGCGGGCTCGGCCCAGTAGCGCAGTCGCCCGCGCGGCATCGCGGAGAATGGCCACATCGATCGTCGCGTCCGTCGCGAGCGGGACCCGGGCACCTCCCGGTGTGTTCTCGGGCGAATAGGAAGGGACAATCCTGCGGACGCCGTCGACCTCAAGCAATGCCGTCTCAGCAAAACGGAGGACTCCTTCGGCCAGTTCCCACGCCCTGTCATCGACGATCGATCGGTCGCCGGTAGTGCCCACCGCATCGGCTACGATCCGCAGAACCCAGCCGCCGCACCCGGTCCAGAACAGGTGGGGATATTGCTCGGCGAAATGGTTGGCGCGGCCGTGCGTGGACATCCGCGAGGGTAGCAGCATTCCCTCGGCACCGAAGACTAGGCGTGCGTTATCACGGTAGTCTTCGAGGTGCGGGAGTACGAGGTTGAGGAGCGACACGGCAAGCTCCGGGGTGCCCGTCGGAGTCATACCGGCCATCGCGCCGTTCTGTACGTTGCCGTTCAGGGTGTAGTCGGCCGACCAAGCGGGGCGCCAGGTGCCCTGCCAGACACCCTGCAGGGTCGGCGGCAGCTCGCCCGTGGAGGCGATGATGTTCGCCCGTCCGCTCAAGTACGCTGCCTCAACCACGCGGCGGCGCGCGTCTTCGTCGCCGGTGCGGGCTTTCGCCCAAAGGTCCTCGGTTCGTGCCTCGTACGAGGCGCCCTGCAGATCGAGCATCGAGGCACCGCTGAGGGGGCAACGCGCTTCCCGCTGCTCGCTGCGGACCGCGTCCCACGACGTCGGCACGCCGCCGGCCGCTTCAACTCTTCCCGCGTTGGTCGGCAGCGTGATGTCGACCCGGATCAGCCGAGACGCCCCGGGCCCCGTCCGTGCGCTTGAGCGTGTGATGTCTCCATCGACCTGCCACGGCGTCCCCATCAATGCCGTGATGGCAGTACGGACGGCAGTCGATCCATCGCCTGCGTCGGCCACGAGTAAGCCACGGGCCCCACCCTCGACACTCGCGTTGACCGCGGCGGAGGCGTCGGGAACCCCCGTGTCAAAGGACGTTGGGGCGCCGGCACCCAGACCTAGCTCGACGATGCTTGTGCTCTCGCATTCCGCCTCGAGCGCAAGCACTACAGACTCGCCACCGTGCGGGGCGATGAGCCGGAGCGCGTGCCGTTTGAGTTCGAGATCGGTCCACTCAACCGCGACCTCGCCAAGAAGCGGATCGATGATCCGCTGCGACTCAGAGACGCCGCCGGGGGTACGGATGGTGAGTGTCGCGCAGAGACCGAGCGGGTCGGTCCAGATCAGGCTGTCGCCGTACCCGCTTGCGCGGACGCCGTCGCCCAGCGCGGCGCTTGCGACCTCAGCATCACCAGAGAGGAACGCGTCCCGCAGCCGCTCCCGCACGGGGGCGAGGTCAGGTGCGTCAGGTCGGGGATTCACGGGGAGGAAGTAGCGCTCGTGCGCGAGGGAAATAGTGATCGCGTCGGCCGGACCGTACGCGACGGCGCCGATCCGACCGCTGCCGACGATAAGCCCCTCCTCCCAGCAGCGGGCGTCGGTGGCCGTCACAAAGACGGGGCCCTTTTTCGCGGGAGCAGGGGGAAGGCCAGTCATCGTCATCCTTGGTGTGCTGGGCGGGCTTTCGCCGTTTGTCGCGGAAATCGAAACTTGTGAAGCTCCGCTTCCGCAGGGCGTGTCCTTTTTTATGCCGACTCTCGCTGGACGAGGGTGGTGTCAAGAATGGGCCGCCGGTCGACGTCACGCCCTTGCACGACCGCGAGGATAGTTTCTGCCGCGACGCGCCCCATATCCTCCAGAGGCTGTCGAACTGTCGTGAGTGTTGGATCCATGGTGGTTGCGATGGAGACGTCGTCGAAGCCGATCACGGCGACATCGGACGGGACGCGTCGACCAGCGGCCTGGAGTACCCGAATCGCTCCACTCGCCATCAGGTCGGAGGAAGCGAAGACGCCATCGAGGTCTGGGTGTCGCTTGAGGAGGCGCGCCATCGCGGCCGAACCGCTCACAAGGGTGAACTCGCCATGCACGATCGGGCTGTCGTCGATGCCGAGCTGGGCGAGCTCGTCGCGCCAGCCCCTGATGCGGTCGCGGGCTGGCTCCATGTCGCTTGGGCCGGCGATGATGCCCAACCGTCGCCGTCCGGCGTCGGCCAGGGCCCGCGCGGCGAGCCTGCCGCCTCCATAGTTGTCAGAGTCGACGACGATCGCGTCGGGAGCGAGGGCGACGCGGGGGCGCCCAACCCACGCGATCGGCACGGGGGAGTCGACGAGCGCCTGCGCGAGATGCGTGATCTCGTGCTGAAGGATGACGATCGCACCGTCTATCGCCCCCGAGCGCAAAAACCGTGGGATGCGGTCGCCATCTTCGTGGTCGGCCGGCAGCAGGACGGGTTGGACCTCGCCGGCGTAAAGGCCCTTCGCAGCGCCCTTGAGCACCGACGTGAAGAACGTACCCGTCAGGCTGTCCAGCTCGTTGAAGGCGACTATGAGCGCAATCGCCCCCGCCCGTCCGCCTCGTAGCACACGAGCGGCGCTGTTGGCCTCATAGCCCAGTTCCTTGGCGGCGCGCTCGACAGCCGCTGCCATCCTGACGTCGACTTTCGTCTCGCCCGAGAGTACCCGCGCAGCCGTGGCGCGGGATACGCCCGCGATTTTGGCAACGTCCACCAGTGTGGGTCTTGGCATTGTGCATCCTTTTGAGGGGGTTGTCGACGATCGGTCCTGGTGCTCGACGCGAGACCAGGAGCACCAGACTTCGATCTCCAGGTATCCACGAAAAAGACTACTCGTCAGACGAACCCGTCCAATTGGCGAAACTTTGTTGCCTTCAGTATAGAGATCGATACTCCCGGTCGGGCAACAAGTTGGCGATCTGCTATTGCACAATGCCTAAACGCACACTACGGTGATGGCCAGAGATCGATCTCTGGATCGGACTCTGAGGCGCCGAGATCCCCTGCAATCCCCAACGAAGAGGAATTGTCGTGAAAAGAAGCTTGACTGCGATAGTCGCCACAACGGCAGCACTGGTGGTCGTCCTGACCGGATGCTCGTCCGGCGGCGGTGGCACATCGGATGATCTGAAAGCCGAGGTCTCCTTCTGGTCCTTCACTGGGATCAACGCGAAGGACGGCGTCAACGAGTACACCAAGAAGGTGCCCGACGCGAGGGTCAAGCTGACCGAAGTTGGCAGCACCACCGAGACGGCGACCGCCCTCACCGCCGCGCTGGCCGGGGGCAAGGTCCCTGACCTCGTCATGATCCAGAATGACGACTTGCCCAAGTTCGTCGAGAACAGCTCCAACTTTCTCGACCTGCGTACCCTCGGCGGCGACAACATCGCCCACGACTACCTCGGCTGGGCGGCCGGTGCCGCGACCGCGAGGGACGGCTCCGTCATCGGCATCCCGACCGACGTCGGAGGATTGGGCTTCGCGTACCGCGCCGACCTCTTCGAGCAGGCAGGTCTGCCGACAAATCCCGACGAGGTCGCTGCCATGTGGAAGGACTGGCCCTCGTTCATCGCAATGGGCGAGAAGTACAAGGCAGCCACCGGTAAACCGTTCGTCGACAATATCGAGACCAGCGTCTTCTTTTCCACAGTCAACCAGGTCAGCGAGAAGTACTATTCGCCCGAAGGCAAGCTGGTCTACGACACGAACCGCCAGGTGAAAGACGCGTTCGACGTCGCCGTGAAAACCCATGACGCCGGCATCAGTGCGGGTATCGCCGCGTGGTCCTCGGGCTGGGCTCCGGGCCGTGCGAACGGTGCCTTCGCAGTGACCGTCGCACCCTCATGGATCCTCTCGGGCATCAAGACCGACGCCCCCAATACCGCGGGCAAGTGGCGCATCACCAGCGTGCCCGGCGTCGGCGGTAACTGGGGTGGCAGCGTTATCGCCATCCCAGCCCGCGCCGAGCACCCCAAGGCCGCCTGGCAGTACATCAAAACGATGATGTCGGCTGAGGGCCAAGCGGACCACTTCGCGAAGTCCGGCACCTTCCCGGCCGCGACGTCCGCTGTCGAAAGCCAGAAGGTCATCGACTACACCGACCCGTTCTTCGGAGACTCGAAGATCGGCAAGGTTATGGCCACCTCCGTCCAGAAGTTCCCGTCGTTCTACAACGGCCCCGACACGACTCCGATCAACGGTGCGCTCCTGAACACCCTCGTCCAGCTGGAAGCCGGGGGCGTCACCTCCGGTAAGGCCTGGACGACGGCCATCGACACTGCCAAGCAGGCCATCGGCCACTGATCGCCCCAACCACCCGAGTGGCCCGGCGCGGACAGCGCCGGGCCGCCCCTTCGACGGAGGTACCTCGTGTCAACGGCGTCAGCCACACTTTCCCGCAAGCAGCGCAAAGCCCCAATTCAAAAAGCCATGCGGATCCGCAACTCGCTCTCCGAGCGGATTGCTCCCTACGCGTACGTCGCGCCCTTTTTCATCATCTTCCTCGTCTTCGGACTTTTTCCCCTCCTCTTCACCTTCTACGTCTCACTGTTCGACTGGAATCCCATCGGAAAGCAGACCTTCGTCGGCCTCGCGAACTTTGAGCAGCTCTTCGCCGACGGACGGTTCTGGAACGCGCTCCTCAACACGTTCGGGATCTTCCTGATCTCGACGATCCCGCAGTTGCTCCTCGCACTCTTTCTGGCGCACCTGCTCAACCACGCGCGCCTGCGCTGGGCGAACTTTTTTCGCATGGCGCTGCTGGTACCGTACATCACCTCTGTCGCAGCGACCGCGATCGTATTCGCGCAGATCTTCGACAAGAACTTTGGCCTCATCAACTGGGTCCTCGGGCTGTTCGGGCTCCCTTCGGTGAACTTCCTCGCGACCAACTACGGCTCCTGGATCCTCATCTCGGCGATGGTCATGTGGCGCTGGTTCGGTTACAACACGCTGCTCTACCTGGCCGGGCTGCAGTCGATGCCCCGGGAGATGTACGAGGCGGCCTCCGTCGACGGCGCCTCGAGCTGGCAGCAGTTCCGGCACTTGACGATCCCGTCGCTGCGCCCCATCATCATCTTCACTGTCATCATGTCGACCATCGGCGGACTTCAAATCTTCACGGAGCCGCTTCTCGCATCACCCGAATCGGGCCTCACTTGCGGCGCGGGCCGGCAGTGCCAGACGCTGGCCCTCTTTCTCTACGAGCAGGGCTTCGGCCAATTCAAGTTCGGTTACGGTTCCGCCATCGGCGTCGTCCTGTTCGTGATCGTCGTTCTCGTATCTCTCCTCAACTTCTTCCTGTCTACACGTACGAGAAAGGCCCGCTGATGTCCGACGTGATCGATCAGGTTATCCCGCAGGCGCCGGCAGCACCCGGAGCGAAGCCGGTCCGCCTCCCCAAGCGCCGCGGCACGGGCGGCAGAGTCGGCTGGCCCGTGTACGTATTCCTCACCCTCGCCGTCGTCGTCTCCGTGTTCCCGCTGTACTACATGTTCGTCGTCGCGTCTGCAGGAGCCACGGCCGTGACCTCGATCCCGCCGCGAATGTGTCCGGGCACGCAGTTCTTCGACGTCACCGCCAAGGTGTTCGCCACTGTCCCGTTCTTCGCCTCACTGATCAACAGCGTATTCGTCTCGCTCACGATCGCCGTCGTGTCCGCGATTATGTGCGCCATGGCGGGCTTCGCGTTCGCAAAGCTTCGGTTCCCCGGCAGGAATCTGTTGTTCCTCATCGTCCTGCTGACGATGACCGTCCCTGCGCAGCTCAGCGTGATCCCGCAGTACCTCATCGTGTCCGGGATTGGCTGGGTTGACACGCTGCAGGCAATCATCGTGCCCGGACTCGCCAGCGCGTTCGGCATCTTCTGGATGCGCCAACACATGTCGACCACCGTCAGCGACGAACTCATCCAGGCCGCACGCATCGACGGTGCCAATTCGTGGCAGATGTTCTGGGCGATCGCGTTCGCCGTCGTGCGCCCGGCCGCGTTTGTGCTCGGACTGATCACGTTCACCGCGGTGTGGAACGACTTCATGTGGCCGTTCATCGTCCTGAAATCGCCGGAGTTGTTCACCGTGCAGATCGCGCTCAAGCAACTCCAAGCCAACCGCACTATCGATGTGGCGCTGGCCATGGGCGGATCGTTCCTGGCTACCCTGCCGCTGCTGATCGTGTTCTTTATCGTCGGCCGGCGCATGGTTTCGGGGATCATGGATGGGGCGTTCAAGGGCTGATGCTGCACGACGACACTTCCACAACCACATTGCGGCACGGAACCGGTCACCGTCGCTGAAAGCCGTAGCTTCGTTGAAGCCACGCAGACGCTCGGCAGGATACCCGGCCGAGCGTCTGCGCTATTTCTAGCTCACTTAAGCAACGAACGTGTTCATCACACTTTCTTCGGAATCAAAGCGACCGTTAAGGCCGCGAGGAGGCCGATGCCCGCGAACACGATGAAGTTCCACTGGAACGGGAGCTGGGCCGAGGCGATCAGGCCGCCGATCATGGGGCCGGTAATCGCGCCGATACGGGCGAATGAGAGGGCCCAGCCGGTCGCTGTGCCGCGCGAATGGGACGGATAATAGTCCGCCACCCAACCGGTCAGGACCAGGGAGGTGGAGATTGATCCGATACCGGCAACAGCGACGAAAACGTAGTTCACGAGCAGGCTTCCGGGGAACATGAGAAGGATGATGCCTGCGGCGCCAAGGGCGTAGAAGAGAACGAGGACGAGCTTCTTGCCGTACCTGTCGGCGATCCCGCCGATGACCAGGCCGCCTATCGCCGAGGCCAGTGAGAAGACGACAAGGAACGTTAGGGACGAGCCCAGGTCGTAGCCGGCCTTTTTCATGATGGCGGGAAGCCAGGTGTTCAGCCCATAGACAAGGAGCAGTCCGCAGAACAGCGAGATCCAGAAACAGACTGTCGCGATTCCGTATTGGCGGGAGAATATCGTGGACAGGACGCTCTTCCATGACGGCCTTTCCTTCTTGTCCGCAATAGCCGCCGACGCCCAATCCTCGGGGACGAAGGGTGCGATCCCGAGCTTGGATGCAAGCTGGGCAGCACGTTCCCTGCGGCCTTTGGCCATGAGGTATTCGATGGATTCGGGGACCAGCACCGCGATGAGCGGAAGGATCACTATCGGGACTGCGCCGAGGCCGATCACCCAGCGCCAGCCAAGGGTCGGAAGGAAGGCAAGGGCGCTCAAGGCCGATACAACGATGCCAAGTGAGTAGCCCGAGTACATGAGGCCGTAGTTAAAGGAGCGCTTCGCGGGGGCCGAGTATTCGATGGTCAGCGCCGCCGCGACGGGGATGATGCCGCCCATCCCAAGGCCTCCAATAAGGCGGAAGAGGCCGAACAACTCGGGAGTCGGAGCCACCGCGGCTGCCAGTTGCGTGAGCGTGAAGATGATCATGGATGCGAAAAGCATGCGCCGCCGGCCGAACAGATCGGACAGGGTTCCGATGAACATAGCACCTATGAGCATTCCCACGACGGCGTAGGAGCCGAGGCCACCGAGCTGGAGGGGCGTGAGTTGCCAGGGTGCATAATCTGCCAAGGCCGGCAGCACGGCGCCAAGAACGCCGACGTCGTAGCCTTCCGCGAGGATGGCAAGCCAGCAGCAGAATACAACGCGGGAGGTGGTGCTCTTGGGCACGGGCCAGGCTCCGGCCTGGATTCCCGTGATGGTGGATGATGGCGCAGTGGCCATAGGGTCTCCTCAATCAGCATGTTTCGTGGCGTGGATCAGCCGAGAGATTGGGTGGATCCGTGAAAGGGCGGGTGAAAGTGCCTCCCCGCCCATTTGCGGGGAGGCATCATCCTGGGTGGCGGTTTGGCTAGTGGACTGGAACTGCTTCCATTTCCCGGCTGGCCGGCTTCCAGCGCACGTGGGCGGACTGTGTTTCCGACTCGGGTTCCTGGAGCAGGGAGAGCCTCGGGCGGACCGCGTCGGTTCGGCTGCTTGGCGGCTTCCGGCGGCCTGCCCGGAACTGCGGAATCCATTCTGAACCAGCGCCACGGTATTCCTGTTCTGCGGCTGCGTGCAGTGTCCAGTGCGGGTCGTACAGATGCGTGCGGCCCAGCGCCACAAGGTCGGCCCGGCCGGCCAGCAGGATGGAATTGACGTCGTCGTATGTTGAGATGGCTCCCACGGCAATGACGGCGACTCCCGCCGGGGCTGCCACTTCCTGGCGGATCCGGTCAGCGAACGGCGTCTGGTAGCTCCGGCCGAAGGCGGGCTTCTCCTCCTTGGCCACCTGGCCGGTGGAGACATCGATGCCCGCGGCACCGTGGTCTACGAACGCCTGGGCGATGCGGATGGAGTCATCGGAGTCGTTGCCGCCTTCAATCCAATCGGTCGCGGAGATGCGGACAGTCATCGGTTTATGCGCGGGCCATACGGCACGGACTGCATCGAAGACTTCGAGCGGGAAGCGCAGCCTGTTCTCCAGGCTGCCCCCATACTCGTCGGAGCGCTGGTTCGAGACGGGGGACAGGAATGAGGACAACAGGTATCCGTGTGCGGCATGCAGTTCGAGGAGGTCGAATCCGGCCTCCTCGGCACGGATCGCCGCGGCGACGAAGTCCCCAATGACCTCGTTCATTTGGCCGCGGGTGATCTCGCGGGGCACCTGGCTGCCTGTGCCGTAGGGGAGGGCCGAGGGTCCAATGGCTTCCCAATTCCCTGATTCAAGGGGTTCGTCGATGCCTTCCCACATAAGCCGGGTTGAGCCTTTGCGGCCGGAATGCCCGATTTGAACGCCGATCTTTGCGGTCGAGCGCCCGTGGACGAATTCGACGACGGACTGCCAGCTATCCCGCTGCTTGTCGGTGTAAAGGCCGGAGCAGCCGGGGGTGATGCGTCCTTCCGCGGAAACACAGACCATCTCGGTCATGACAAGCCCGGCGCCTCCAAGGGCCTTCGAACCCAGATGGACCAGGTGGAATTCTCCGGGGACGCCGTCGACTGCGGAATACATGTCCATGGGCGAGACCACGATCCGGTTCTTCAGTTCCAGTCCACCGATGATGTACGGCTGGAACATGGCCGGGGCTGTTTCAGCGAGGCCCTGGGAGTCGGCAAAGTGCCGGTCGACTGCCTCCGCGAATTCAGGGTCGCGCAGGCGGAGGTTTTCCTGGGTGATGCGGCGGGAACGGGTGAGCAGGTTGAACGCGAACTGCGTGGGTTCCTGGTTCTTGTACTGGCTGATTCGCTCGAACCACTCCAGGGACGCCTGGGCGGCGCGCTGGGTGGATTCGACGACGGGGCGGCGCTCGGTCTCGTACGCGGCCAATGCGGACTCCAGATCGGAGTGCTCGTGCAAACAGGCGGCGAGGGCGAGGGCGTCCTCCATGGCGAGCTTGGTGCCCGAGCCGATGGAGAAATGGGCGGTGTGCGCCGCGTCGCCGAGAAGGACGATGTTTCCGTGGCGCCAGCTGGTGTTCCGAACCGTGGTGAAGTTCAGCCACTTTGAGTTGTTGACCAGGATGTCATGGCCCTCGAGTTCCTCGGCGAAGAGCTCACGGATCTTTTCAATGGCCTTCTCGTCGGAGACGCCGGGCGGGAACACCTCGTTGGCGGTTTCGTCGAAGCCGGCAGCTTCCCAGACATCCGGGGACATTTCGACGATGAAGGTTGATCCTTCGTCGGAGTAGGGGTAGCCGTGGATTTGCATGACACCAAATTCGGTCTCTTTGACGAAGAATTTGAAGGCCTCGAAAACCAGGTCGGTGCCCAGCCACATGAACTTGTTCGCCCTGGGGTCCAGGTTCGGACGGAATGAGTCGGCATAGGTGGCACGGATTTGCGAGTTAACGCCGTCGGAGGCGAGGACCAAATCGTAGTTTGCCTCGAGCTGCTCGATAGGTGGTGCCAGGGTGCTGAAGTGCACGTCGACGCCGAGTTCGAGGCAACGGCGCTGGAGTAGTTCGAGCAGTTCCTTGCGGCTCATGGCTGCGAATCCCTGGCCGCCCACGGTGAGGGTTTCTCCGCGGAAGTGGATGTCAATGTCCGACCAGCGGGCGAAGCGGCGGCTCATGTATTCGGCCACCACAGGGTCGGCGTTGCCAATCCCCCCGAGGGTTTCGTCGGAGAAGACGACGCCGAAGCCGAACGTGTCCGAAGCGGCGTTGCGTTCCCAGAGCGTGATGTCGTGGGACGGGTCGAGCTGTTTCATGAGTGCTGCGAAGTACAGGCCGCCGGGGCCGCCTCCGACGATTGCGATTTTCATGGATAGGTTCCTTCTAAGACTGTGTTGCGGCTGCGCCGGCGAGCTGGTCGTTTTCGTGTCCCAGGCGGTCGCGCAGTTTGAAGTGCTGCAGCTTGCCGCTGGGGTTGCGGGGGAGCTCATCGACGAAGCGGATGTCCCGCGGATACTTGTAGGGGGCAATCGTCGCTTTGACGAAGTCCTGGATTTCCCGTTTTTTGGCATCGTCGCCGATGACGCCGGCGCGCAGGACGATGAAGGCGCAGACCACACTGCCGCGTTCCGGGTCAGGGCGGCCAACAACGGCGTTCTCCACCACGTCAGGGTGCTGGTCGATTGCAGTCTCAACTTCGGGGGCGCCGATGTTGTAGCCCGAGGAAACGATCATGTTGTCTGAACGTGACTGGTAGATGAAGTAGCCGTCGTCGTCGCGGACGAAGGTGTCTCCGGTGACGTTCCAGCCATTCACCACGTAGTTCGCCTGCCTGGCGTCGTCAAGGTAGCGGCAGCCGGTGGGCCCGATGACTGCAAGCCGCCCAACCTGGTTGGGTCCAAGCTCTGCGCCCTGGTCGTCGAGTATGGTTGCGCGGTATCCTGGCACGGCCTTGCCTACGCTGCCGGGCTTGATGTCGTCCCCGGCGGCGGAGATGAAAACGTGGAGGAGTTCGGTGGAGCCGATTCCGTTGACCAGTCGGATTCGCGTGGCGTTGAAGACGGCTTCCCATGTTTCCTTGGGAAGATGTTCTCCTGCTGAGACGGCGACCCGGAGTCGGCTAAGCAGCTCTCCGCGGCCTGCCTTGAGGATGGCGCGGTAAGCGGTCGGCGCGGTGAAGAGAATCGTTGCCTTCGCCGCCGCGGCCTGTTCCGCCAGTTCTACGGGCGTTGCCCTTTCCACCAGGAGGGAAGAGGCGCCGAACCGGAGCGGGAAAATCACGAGTCCGCCAAGGCCGAAGGTGAATGCCACCGGGGGAGAGCCCGCGAAGACGTCCTCGGCTGTGGGCTGCAGGATGTGCCGGGCGAAGGTGTCGGCGTTGGCCAGGATGTCGCGGTGGAAATGCATGGTGATCTTGGGCGCGCCGGTGGTGCCCGACGTCGGTCCCAGCAGCGCGACGTCGTCGGCTGCGGTTTCGACACTGGTGAACTGGCCGTTTTTGGCCGCACAGCGGGCGGCGAAATCGCCGATTCCGGACCCGCCATATGCGAGGACAGGCAAGTCGTCTCCGGCGGCGGCTTTCATCGCGTCGATGACGCGGTGGTCGGAAAGTGCCACCGCCGGCTTGGTCAGCTGGATCAGTGTCTGGATTTCGGCAGCACGCAGCATGGGCATGGTGGTCACGACGACGGCGCCCGCCTTCAGTACGCCCAGCCAGGCGGCGACGATCCAGGGGTTGTTGGGTCCGCGTAGCATGACGCGGTTGCCGGGAACGACGCCGAAGTCTTCGGTGAGTACCTGGGCTGCCTGGTTGCTCCTGAGCTGCAGCTCTCCGTAGGTCCACACCTCCCCGTCCGCAGTGCGCAGCGCCGGGCGGTCGGCACCGAAGTGCGCCACAGTCTCATCGATGAGTACGGCTGCGGCGTTCAGCCGTTCTGGGTACTGCAGTTCCGGGAGGGTGAATTCCAGGGCCGGCCAGGTAGAGGCCGGTGGCAGGTGGTCCCGCGTAAATGTGTCCACATGGGCTGATGTGCTCATGGCCACTCCTTGTTATGTGCTGGGGAAGTCGGTTTAGGATCCGGGGCGGATCATGCCCTCTTGGGCTACGGTGGCGAGCAATCGGCCTTCCTGGTCGAAGAAGTGGCCCAGGGCCAATCCCCTGTTGCTTTGACCGGAGACTGCTTTTTGGGCGTATAGCACCCATTCGTCCGCTCGTCCTTCGCGGTGGAACCACATGGAGTGGTCCAGGCTTGCCGTCGTGAGCCCGGGGGAAGACCAGTGAAGGTCCTGGGCCCGGAGGAGGGGTTCCAGGATGGTGTAGTCGCAGACGTATGCCAGGGCTGCCCGGTGAAGGTTTGCGTTGAGTCGCTGGTCCGCGGTGAGCGGCAGTTTTTCGAAGGCCTTCACCCAGATTGCCTGGTGCGCTTCGCGTCCGCCCTCGACCTCAACGTAGACGGGACCGGGGACGTGACGCATGTCGAAGCTGCGTCCAGTGGACCAGTACTTCGCGGCCGGGCTATCGATATCTGCGAGAACCTCGGCTGCACTGCGGAGGGATTCCGGGTCGAGTTCGGTGGCAGCGGCGTCCCCTGGCGTGACTGGTTGGTAGTCGGCACCATCTTCGGGAACCTGGAAAGAACCCAGTGCCGTGAAGACGGTTTTGCCGTTCTGGTATCCGCGGACGCTTCGGGTGGAGTAGCCACGGCCGTCGCGGAGGTGTTCCACTTCGTACCTGACGGTCGACCCCACATCCACGGGACGCATGAAGTAGCTGTGCATTGAGTGCAGCAACCGGTCGCCGTTGACGGAGCGCATCATCGCCGCCGCTGACTGGGCAACCATGTCTCCGCCGTAGGCCTTGGGCCAGGGAACGTATTGGGTGGTTGCCTCGTACGCTTCGTCATGGACCAGGGCGGGGACTTGGGTCAGTTCCATCGCGCGCAGGAACGTCGCCGAGGTCAGCGTTTGGACGGGGGTTGGGCTGTTCATGGGGTTAGGCCCGCCGGTATCCGGTCAGGGTCTCATCCGCTACATCGTCAAGGTTGACCACAATGTTCTCCGGAGTGCGGGTCGTGAGCCAGACGAGTTCTTCGGTGACGGACATGTTTGCCTCAACGTGGGGCATGAACGGCGGCACAAAAACCCAGTCTCCGGCTTTCATGTCCGTGTATTCAGCGTAGTTTTCGCCATAGTAAATGCGTCCGTGGCCGCGGAGTACGTATCCGCCGGTCTCGGCTTCGCCGTGGTGGTGGGGGAGGGAGCGGTACCCGGGAGTGTTGGACACCTGTCCGAACCAGATCTTGGTGGCAGGGGTGTGCTGGATGGAGACGCCTGATACCCGAACGCAGTCCCCTGACTGCGCTGTATTGGTGTCTTCCTGCCCTGCGCGGGTGACGACGGGAACAACCTTGCCGTCGGGGCCGGCATACCTGGAGTTGTCGCCCTCCGTGCGGTATTGGATGGTTTCGGTCACTTCGGTCATGGTCTTACTCCTTGGTGGTTGTGGTGGCGACGGGGGTGCGCGAGGCGGCCGCGCCGTCGTTCGAATAGATACGGATAGTGTTTTCGAGGCGGCCGATGCCCGGTATTTCCGTGGTCAGCACGTCTCCGTCCTGCAGGAACCGGGCCGGGATCATTCCCATCCCGACTCCTCCCGGCGTGCCCGTCAGCACGAGGTCTCCCGGGCGAAGAATGGTGAACTGCGAAATGTAGGACAGCAGGCGGGCCGGGCCAAAGACCAGGGTGTCCGTGTTCCCCGACTGCACCAGCTCCCCGTTGACATATCCCCGGACCTCAAAGGTCCCGGAAGTGTCCTCGGGTGTGACCAGGACCGGCCCTACCGGAGTGGTCGCGTCAAACGCCTTTCCCTGGAACCACTGCAGTGTGCGGTTTTGCCAGTCCCGCATGGATACGTCGTTGGCCACGGTGTAGCCGGCGATCGCCTCCCGCGCCTGGTCTTCGCCCGCCCGGTAGAGAGGGCCGCCGACGACGACGGCGAGCTCGGCCTCCCAGTCGACCTTTTCGCTGCCGCTGACTTCGATGATGTCGTTGGCGCCGGTCAGGGTGTCCGCGTGCTTGGCAAAGAGCGTCGGGTAATTCGGGAGCTCCCGGCCCATCTCCAGGATGTGGTCCGCGTAATTCAATCCGCCGCAGATGACCTTCCCGGCCTCAGGCAGCAGGGAAGCAAAATCGGCATTCTCCGCCTCGATCATTCCTGCGCCTGCCCGCGATCCGGCGGAAGAGGCCGCCTCGGCAGTTGCTTCGACGATGGATCGCCACGCGGGATCGGCCAGCAGCGCGCCAACGTTCGCATATGGCAGCGGCAGATAGCCGTCGGCACCCACGGCGAGGGCCGCCGTCGTGCCCTTTGCGCCGGTGCGGAGTGTGGCCAGTTTCATCCGTCTGATTCCCTTCCTTTAGATATGTCGACTTTTTTACGGTCGTCACATATGCTCAAGGTAGCACGGCGGAAAGGACCCAAACAAGAGGCCTTTTCGAACGGAGGCCCACAGTCGAATTCACGAGGAGCATCAATGAGCAAGAAGACAATCAATCCCGAGTCGCTGCCCAAGCCGTCCGGTTACGCCCACGGCATTCTTGCGGGCGACGCTGTGTACCTGGGTGGCCAAACTGCGCTGAACCGCGACATGGAGATCGTCCCCGGCGGCATTGTGGAGCAGTTCAGGCAGGCATTTTCGAACGTCCTGACAACCCTGAGGGAGGCCGGGGGCCAGCCGGAGGATTTGGTGAGCGTCACCATCTACCTGACCGATGTGGACGACTACATCGCCAACGGCAAGGAGATCGGGCGGATCTGGCGTGAAATGGCCGGGTCCGAATATCCGGCGATGGCCGGGATCGGCGTCACCCGCCTCTGGCAGAAGGAAGCCCTGATCGAAATCCAGGGAATCGCGGTGATCCAGGACCGTTAAAGCGGGCCGCTAAGAACGTCCGCGGGTGCAAAGAAGCGATCGACGGCGGACGGTCCAACAGGCGGGCCAGTAAACCCCCGGTGACGGTGCCGGCTCTGGATGAGCGGGCGATGTCGCCGGGGGTTTTCCGTTGATTTATGTCCTCATTGACGGGCGGGTCGTCATGCCCGCCGGTGGTCCGTGGATGGTCCTATATCCCAGTGCCTTCCGTGGACGTCACGGCGTCCACGACTGCCGCGGGCCAGGGCTGCGCCTTTGCCGAGCCTGGTGGCACATGGGCGACTGTCACTGTCCCAAAGGCGGCCAGGCCGCCATCCTGGCCGTCATGTGGATGCCCGTGAATCTCGAAGGCGTATGTCATGGACGTCCTGCCCAGTTTGGAAATGCCCACGGTGGCGGTGATCTGTTGCCCGAACCACAGCTTCTTCTTGAAGTGGATCTCCTGGTGGATCCTGGGAACGCTGGGGAAATAGTCCGGCAGCTTGAGGGTGCGCAGGAACAATTCGGCCTCCGCGGACTCCACCCAACGGATGATGGCCGAGTTGTGCTGATGGCCTGATGCGTCCGTATCCACCCATTCCACGGTGCGATGGACACTGGCGCGGGGGTTCGTTCGGGACATGCGGTCCATGGCAGGCTCCTCTCAATGCCGAACGTTCAAAACATATCAGATTACTGACGCTCGCAAGCGATGCCACATAAAAGCATATCGTGTTGTCTTTACGAACGTCATAAAGTCGCTATAAAATGGTTGAAGGCTGCATGCGTGGGGGACATATTCCTTGATCCGTCCTGCATGCTCTTCATTGAGGAGACAAAGATGTCTGCCGCACGCTCGGAAGAAATCAAGCAGGATTCGCAGGAGCTGTCCATCAAGGCCCTGCTCGACGAAGAGTTCAAGTCCGTCTTCGGAGGTTCGATTCCCGTTACGGTTCCCTGGGCTGGACTTATTTTCGTCTAGCCTCTGTCCCGGCAGCGCTGGCGGTGCCTTGTTGCGCGGTAGCCTAGGACTGTAAATCGAAACGTAAGCTAAATGAGGTAGTGCTGAATGGCCAAGGCCGATGCCGTCCCTGACGTTGTTCCGACGCCACGCCATCAACACCTGATTGTCACCGTGTATGGCTTGTACGCCCGCAACCACGATGGAACATTTGCCGTTGCCGACTTGATCCAGCTGTTGGGCGATCTGGGCGTTGAATCCGCTGGCGTGAGATCCTCCGTCTCGAGGTTGAAAAAACGTGGGGTCCTCGTCAGCCTGAAACGCGGCGGTTCCGCAGCGTACAAGCTGTCACCTGAACTTGAGGACGTCTTTTCCGCCGGCGACGAGCGGATTTTCGCTCCCCGGCGGGCCCAAAAAGGCGACCAGTGGCTCCTGGCCTCCTTCTCTGTCCCGGAGGCTCAAAGGCACCTGAGGCATAAGCTGCGGACCATCCTGACCCGCGTCGGCTGCGGGCAGGTTTCCCCGGGATTGTGGATTGCTCCGGGCAATTTGGCGCACGAGGTTCAGCAGCAGCTTGAACGCGCCGGGCTGATGGACTATGTGGACCTTTTCAAGGCAACCCACCTCACGGAGGACCAGATCCACGACAAAGTGGGCCAATGGTGGGACCTGCCTTCGTTGGAGGCCCTTTATACGGACTTCCTGGACCGGCACCAACCAGTTCTGCAGCGGTGGGAGACGCTTGAAAAGGAGGCCTCCGAATCGCCAGAGCTGCTTAAGCAGGCCTTTGCCGACTATGTACCCATGGTGACGCAATGGCGAAGGCTGCCTTACATGGACCCCGGTCTCCCTGAAGAGTATCTGCCTGGCAACTGGCACGGTGTGGCCGCTCAGGAACTCTTCACAAAACTGCACGCGCTGCTCGGCCCAAAGGCCCTGCGCTACGCAAAGTCAGTCATCGAAGCAAGCTAAACCGCAGCGGCGTAGGGCGGGGCACAGGCCCCGCCCTACTCTGCTATTTCGCTCACCAACGGTGAAGATCAGTGTCCCTGGAAAGCTTCCGCAAGCCACCAGGAGCCGGCATCGGAGGCGATCTTCGCATCGATCACCAGCGGCCGGTCCTGTCGACCGTCACGGTAGACGGAAACCCAGTCCCGCACATGCTGCAGGTCCTCAAGCGTCCGCACAGTGACGCCGTCGGCCCCGTATCCCCGGGCAATGGCCGCAATGTCGGTTTCCGGGAACTGCACGCTTTCCAGGTCCTCAGGACCATGGTGTTCGGCAAAATGGTGGACTTCCGCGCCATAAGCGGCGTCGTTGTAGACGATGCAGACCAGTGGCAGTTTGAGCCGGACGGCTGTCTCCAGTTCATTGATGCCCATGAGGAACCCGCCATCGCCTGCACCTAGCACCGGAAGCCGCTCGGGCCGCGCCACCGCGGCCCCAACTGCGGTGTAGAGGCCCAGGCCAATGGCCTGGAAGGCCTGCGTGAAACAGAAGCCGAACTCGTCCGGCCCCGCCAGGTACTGGCTGGGATAACCCATGAAGTTGCCGGAGTCGACGGCCACGATCCTTTCCGAGGGAAGGATCGAATCCAGTTCCTTGCTGATGACCCGCGGATCTATGGACGTCGCCGTGGAGAGGTCCGGTGTTTCCACGTCCCGCCAGCGGGAGCCCTGCTTGATGGCGAGGGCGTTTTGCTCGGTCCGGTACTTTTCGGCCGGGTCAGGCTGGACCCTTAGCAAGGCATTCAACGCGTCGTCGGCAGTGAGTGCGGAATCTCCCAGCACTCCCAGGGCTATGGGCCGATTGGCGCCCAGCGAGGCGTCCTCGACGTCGACCTGGACCACTTTTGTGCCAGGAGAGATCAGCCGGCCGTGGCGCATGGTCCACATGTTCAGCGTGCATCCCCAGCCAACGATCAGGTCTGCTCCGCTGATGAGTTCCGCGGTCAGCGGCGAGGAGAAACCTCCGGAGATGCCGAGATTGTGGGTATCACCGTTAAATAGGCCGCTTGCTACGGCCGAGGTGGCAACGAGCGCTCCTGCATGCCGGGCCAGCGCCAGGATGTTGTCCCGGGCGCCCCTACCGCCTCGTCCAGCCACAAACACGGGGCGCCGGGCCTGGGAAATGAGGGCGACAAGCTCCTCGACCGACCCGGAATCAGGCCGGATCCTGGCGGGCTCCTGGACCTCAATGGCCTCGACCAGGTCCGCTGCCAGAGCGCCCTGGACATCGAGCGGCAGACTGAGGACCACTGTTCGGCGTTCATTCACTGCAGTACGGAACGCCCTGACGGTATCCGTGATGGCAGTTTCCGGCGAATGGATCCGTTCGGCAACCGCCCCCACACTACGCACGAGCGCATCCTGGTCGATCTTGAAATTGGACCGGACGGCTGCGCCCTGGGTGTCCGCCGTCAGTACGATCAGTGGCGTGCGGCTTTTGGCGGCTTCTCCGATGCCGGTAATCGCATTGCTCAGCCCGCAGCCTTGGTGTGTTGTCACCACGCCCACCTTGCCTGACATCCTGGAGTAGGCATCGGCCATGGTCGCCGCGCCCCCCTCATGCCTGGCTGCGGTGTAGGGAACATGTTCCTTGATGAGGGCATTGGTTACGTCAAAATTGCCGCTGCCGACGACGCCGAAAACGTGGCCAACGCCAAGCTTCGCCAAAGTCCGTCCAACCAGGGCGGATACCTGCACTTTCTCGCTCATAAACCCTCCACAAAGGCAAAGACGCGGGTGGGGCTACCGGTGCCACCAACGATGGGCAAGGGTGCGACTACCAGCGTCGCTCCTGTAGCGGGAAGCAGTTCGACGTTGCGCAGCGACGTGAGCCCGTATTTGTCCGCACCGAGAAGAAACGAATGGACAGGAAACATCGGGTCCATATTTGCGGCCTGACCGGCGTCGACGCCGACGGTTTCTACGCCGAACCCGCTGATCCTGTCATTATCGGCGATCCACTTGGCGGCAGCGACGGATACACCAGGGGTATGTGGTCCGTTTTCGTCGGCATTGATGAATTCACCAGCGTTGCCGCCGCGGCTGGACCAGCCCGTCTTGAAGATCACCCAGCAGTTTTCGGGTAGTTGCCCGTGGTCCCTTTGCCATTGTTCGAAGTGCTCCGGCTCCAGCAGGAAGTCGGGGTTTTCGGCGGCCTCCGCGCTCTTGTCGATGACGACGATCGGTCCGACGAGGCGCGCCGGCTCGATTTGGTCGACGGATTTTCCATCCCGCCCGGTAATCCAGTGAACCGGAGCGTCCAAATGGGTGCCCGCGTGTTCGCCTACCGTGACATCGTTCCAGGCCCAGGCGGGGCCCGCGTCGTCGAAATTGCTCACCGGCGTCAGCGAGAGCCCCACCGTATTGGCCAGCGGCTGTGGCAGGTTCAGGATCGGCGTATCGCCGCTGAGGGGAGTGGTGAGGTCGATGACTTCTATTGACCCGGCTGACAGGGCTGCGATGAGCCCGTTTAGAACAGACATTGTTCTCCTGTCGGTTGATGAGGGGTTATTTCAGCTTTTGGGCCACCAAGTGCCCTGATCCGCCGGAAAGCCCGGGACCGGGATGGGTGGACGCGCCGATGTGCCACAGTCCCTTGATCGGTGTTTTGTGGTTTGCGGCCTGCGGGAAGGGACGCCAGAGGAGGTTTTGGAAGAGTTCCGCGGAGCCGCCGTATGGGTCGCCTCTGACGGCATTGGGATTCTCCGCGGCCAGATCGGTCGGCGCCAGGATGTCGCAGGCCAACACCGAAGCCCGCGTGCCCGGAGCAAACTGCTCAAGCCTGGCCAGGACACGCTCCATGTACTGCTCTTTTAGCTCGCGGGTCCAACCGCCCGCAACGTTCAGCACTCCTGCGGCGTCGCCCACCGGCGCGAACGGCACCTCCTGCAGCTGCAGCCACAGCGTGGCTTTGCCCACAGGGGCCCGGGACGGATCAAGGGCACACTGCTGACCGACGACGACGGTGGGTTCTGTTGGCAGTAACCTTGCCTCGGCCTGGGCGCAGGCGATCGCGGTGCTGTTGGAGCCGTTGCTGAGGTGAATCAGCGGCACCGTATCGAGTCGTGAATCCAGCCATTTGACGGGTTTGCTGAGGGCAAGATGGATCTGCATCGCTCCGCGGCCGTTCTGGTATCTGGCAGCCGCCTCTGCCGCCGCGGGGGGCGGTTGGCGCAGCAACCTTGAGTAAAGGGCCTGGGGAGAGACATTGGCAAGGACGGTCTCCGCCCGCACCAGGCTGTGCGAAGTCTTTACGCCGGATACTCCCTTGGCGTCGACGAGTATCTCTTCGGCCTCGGTGTCCAGCAGGATTCGCACCCCTTTGTCCCGTAGAAGCGACTCGAATGCAGCCACGAAGTTGGATGCTCCGCCCTTTACTACCGGAAGCCCATGAACGTGCATGCTGAGCGCCATGACCGGCAACATGACACCTCCGGTGGACTGATCGGGGCCAAGACCGGCATGAAGCAGCCAGGGGGACCAGAGCTGGTCGGTTTCCCAGCCGTTGAATCGAGTCCTGAGGTAGTTGCGGCCGCTCATGACGGAGTCCCGTATGAAAGCCTCAGTCCCTTTGAATCTTCCTTGCTTCAAGGCTCCGAAGGCGATCTTCACGACTTCCCTAAGAGATCTCAGCTCGGCGCCGAAGGCCCCGAAAATGGTGCCTGCATTCTTCCCCAGATCGCCCAGCATCGCCATGTAGGCGTCGTCGTCGCCGCGTGTTTGCAGAGCGGAGGCCGTTAGCGCGGGATCGCGGTGGGCCATGACCACCCGCGGAGTTCCCGTGACGGGATCGGCGGCAACACTGGCGGTTACCGCGCCCTCGGTATTGCAATACTCCAGTCCGCGGGCATGAAGTTCATCCTTCAATGCTTCGTAGGCTCCTCCGGAAATGAACAGGGGGTGCCAGGAGGAAAACGTGTCGTGGATGAAGCCGGGCAGGGTCCGTTCCGCCGATTCGATGAATCCGCCAAGGCGTTCCCTGCGTTCGATGAGGCAGACACGCTTCCCTGCGAGAGCCAATTCCGCGGCCGCCACCAAGGAGTTGATTCCCGAACCAATGATGGCGATGTCAGTGGAATCGTCCATTGGGTGCTCCGTTCCCTTAGAAGTCCGGGTGGTTGGCGGTGGCGTGGTACTTGCCACTGTGGAAGACCAGGGGAGCGCCTCCGGAATTCTCGTATTTCTCGACTTCGCCCACGTAGATGACATGGTCGCCGGCGTCGTGCCGGTCTACCGTGCGGCACTGGAACGTGGCTACGGCTCCGTCCAGCAGCGGAATGCCGGCAATTCCCTCCGATGTTTCCGCGCCGGCAAATTTGTCGATGGATGGTGTGGCGAACTGCCGTGACAACACGTGCTGGTCGCTGGCGAGGATGTTGATGGCGAAATGGGTGGACTCTTCGAAATCCGCAAGGCTGGGCGCCTTCTTGCTGGGACACCACAGGACCAGAGGGGGTTCCATGGAAACGGAGGTAAAGGAATTGGCAGTCATGCCCACCTTTCGACCGTCAGCACCGAGGGTAGTAACCACTGTGACACCGGTGGCGAATTGTCCGAGGGCACTCCTGAAATCCCTGAGGTCGAAGAGCGCTGAGTCTTCTTCCTTCCGGGCCTGGACAAACTCGTCAGCGGCCGTCGGATCGAACCACCAGGGGTAGAAAGTGCGGGGATCATCGAAGCCTTCAGCGATACTGGAAGCCATTGCCGGATGCGTCCCGGCCTCGGCCAGCAGTAAGCGCTGGTGGTCCCTTCGGGGCTTGAGCATGTCGTTGGTCCATGCGACGGACCACTGTCCCCAGCCTCGCCAATACTCGTCGAAGGTCCGTTCCATCCACTCCCGGTCGAAAGACTGCTGCCCCCTGCGGAGGATGGAGTCCAGGTAGTAGCGGGCGGCCAGAGTGGCGTTGTTTGATCCCTGTCCGGTGAGTGGATCGTTGAGGAGGACGGCGTCTCCCAGGCCGAACACCACTTTGCCGTTCCCGAGTTCGCCAACTGCCGAGCGAACCGTAGGGGTGATCCGCCCCAGGAGCGTTGCTCGCTCATCGCTAAGGCGTGCTTCCGCAAAGTTCTTCGCCTCATGGGGGAAGAACTGGTCCAGGATTTCCAGCGAGCGGCTGAGCTGTTCCTCAGGGGTGTGGACATCAGTCCACCTGTCCATCGGGCCACCGACTACGCCTTCAAAGACCATCATCTGGCACGGCCCGGAGACGGTCAGTCCTGGGAAGGTAAAGAACTCACCGACGCCGGGCGCGACGGACATGCGAATACTGTCAGCGCGTTGACCGTCTTCGGCGGAACCTATGGTGACGTAATTCAGGGCAAGGACCCTTTGCGGCCGGTCGAAGGGCGACTTCGATTTGTCCTTGGGGAAAATCTGGCCAATTTCCCCCTTCCCGGTGCTGACGATGACGAGCTCATAGTCGCGGGACAGTTCTTCCAACATTCGAGGGGTAACCTTCTCTATTCGGAAGTCGCCTCCGGACGCCACAAAGGTCTCGATCCAGGCTGCACTTTTGATCCGCTGGTCGATCGAGCGGGCCGTCCCCTGCAAAGGGGCTTCCCATTCGATGGTGTCCGCTGCCGAACCGCCCTCGACGTGCAGGCTCAGTGTGTTGATCCCGGGAACCGTTCCGTCATCATACAAAGCCGCTAGCGCAGGACTCAGTTGGGATTCCGCGGCGAGGGCCGTCGAAAACATGCATTGGCTGGACATGACCTTACCCGTGCGGATTTGCGCTGCTGAGCGGTCGGAGAACAGGGTGATCGCATAGCCCTCGCGTTGCAGGCCCAGGGCCAGTTGTGCGCCGGATTCACCGGCACCGATAATTGCGATCTTTCGCATCGTAGGCTTCCTTCGTGGCAGATATGGGAACGATGAAGAGGGGGGAAGTCAGGGCGTTGCCACCGAGTTAAGGCTGTCCAAATAAGCCGAGGCTTTGTCCGGATACATGAACCATTCCTGGAAGTCCGGCGGGTTGTTGAAGCCGTTGGCGAAGCGGCTGGCGATTTCGGGTGACTGCCCGGCAGCACCAAGCAGCTGCAGTACGTGCGGCGGCGGGGGAGCCAGAAGGGCGTTCGTCCACTGCGCGACGTGCTGGGCGTAGTTCCAGTATTTTTCGAAGGTTGCGTGCATAAAGTCCGCATCAAAGTCCACTTCTTCGTGCTCCTTGATGCTCTGCAGGTACGAGGCCGCGCATTTGCTGGCGTTGTTGGAGCCCTGACCGGTGATGGGATCGTTCAGGACGACGACGTCGGCAAGGCCCAGAACCTGCCTTCCGCTCGGCAGAGTCGCAATGGGGTGGCGGACCGTGGGAGCGAACCTGCCCTGCAGGAAACCATTGGGGTCGGTCAGTTCAACGTCAACTGCCCGCTCAGCTTCCCACGGCAGGAATGTCTTAAGGATGTTCTTGGACGTCTCCAGATGTTCCTCGGCCGACAGGCCTTTCCAGCAGTCCATGGGACCGCCGGGAACCCCTTCAAAAACCATGATTTCGCAGGGGCCTGTCTTGGTCAGGGCGGGGAAAGCAAAGTATTCGCCAACTCCCGGGATCAGGTTGAAAGAGACCGCGGAGAACTCAGGCCTCGGTTCCAGCCCGTTGACGTAGGTCAGGGCTAGGGCACGTTGCGGAGCATCGTAGAAGCTACGCGCGGCGTCGCGGGTGAAAAGCTGGGCAATCTCGCCCTTACCGGCAGCTACGATCACCAAGTCGGAGTCAAGGGTGTACCGTTCGAGTTCCTCAACTCCGGCATCTTCAAAGATGAGCTCGCCTCCGCGAGACACAAATTCTTCCATGAACCTGGGAAATTTGACCCGCTGGTCAATGGATTTGGCCGGGTTGTCCAACCGGGAGGCCCAGTTAATGGCCTTCTGACCGGACACGTCCGGATGAGGGACGGTGAAAGAGATCCCGTCGACTGTGGGTGCTTCAGGCCAGAAATCCAGTCCAAGGCTCCTTTCGTTTTCCAGTGCGTCATGGAAGATGCACTGGCTGGACGAAACTTTGCCTTCGTAGATTTCTTCTGCGGTGCGGTTGGAGATCGTGGTGACGTGGTATCCCGCATCCAGTAGTCCGATGCCCAGCTGCAGCCCTGACTGGCCGGCTCCGACAATGGTGATGTGGCGTTGTGTCATGTTGTTGCCCTTTTCTTTTTGCTGTCTCGGCATCCGTGGATGAATTGTGGGGAGGCTATAAGGGACGGCCTGGGAGCCGGTGTGGGATGGGTTCTTTCGCATCCCAAGAGGCCCATGGGCACCAGCTGTACGTCTTTCACTTGTCGTCACCTCGTTTCGGCGGCAAGCAGTGGGATGGCTTCCTCAGCGCGCTCAGGGCCCAAGGCGGAATATCCGCCGTCGACTGCCCAGTCAGCGCCGGTCACGAAGCTGGCCCGGTCGCTGGCGAGGAACGCGACGACGTCTCCGATCTCCTGGGGCCGGCCCACTCTTTTGAGGACATGGAAGGGGGCGGCCACCGCATCCGTTTTGTCGATGTTGCCCTGGGTCAGGGAGTCCATGATGTTGCTCCACACCCATCCCGGGCTGATCGAGTTGACGCGTATGCCATCCTCGGCGAAATCCACAGCCATGCTCCGCGTGACCTGGACTAGTGCCGCTTTGCTTGCGGGATAAACCCAACGCCCCGTCTGGGCAACAGAACTCGAAATTGATGTGAAGTTGATGATGGTTCCGTGGCCGGAAGCCTTGAGCCAGGGCCTGGCAGCATTGCTTGCCATGACCGTGCTGACCAGATTGACGTTCAGCGCCTCCAGCCATTCATTTCGATCCGATCCGGCCCCATTGTCCCTGTAGCTGCACGCAAGATTGACAAGGATATCGATGCCTCCGTGCGACGCTGCGGTCTCATCCATCAACCGGGACACGGCAGCATCATCTGTGATGTCCGTGTTCGAAAAGCTGACGCCGTTGCCGTGAGCGTTGATGTGGGCGCCTCCATCAGCGTCGATGTCCGCAACCACAACGACGGCGCCAGCCTCACGGAGTGCAGAGACAACGCCCTGGCCAATTTTGGTTACGCCGCCCGTGACGATTGCAGTCCTGCCTGTGAGTCCTGACATGGTCAAACCTTTCCTGGTGAATCTGTGGGATCAAGGGTGCTTCTTGTGCGCGACGTCTGTCGCGCCCCCCGGAGTGCTACTTGGCTGCGGGCCTTGGTGCGGGCTTCGGGTGGGTCCGTTCCCATTCCATGCGGCGCTCGTGTACCAGCTTGACGTTCTTCACCTTGGCTCACCTCCCTGGGGACTTCGTTGTTGCCTATCTATGACCTGCGTCATACTTGTTCTAGAAGTGACTCTATTCACACCCTGAAAACCGGTATATCCAGTTGGCGCAGGGCACATCCAAAAAACGCAAACGAGGAAGTCAGGTGCGCGAGATGGTCCGGATTCTCCCGCGTGACGTCCTAAGGGGCCTCCCAACCGTGGCTACCACGGATGTAGACGACGCCCATCAAAAGATCGCTGAACTGTTCTGCCGGCACGATCTTCTTCCGCAGTCGCGGGGAGTCTCCGTCGACATGAAGCTGAGATCACTGCATCGCGGCGACGTCGGGATCGAGTACCTTGATTACGGTTCGGATGTTCGCATCAATCCGGAGGGCCTGGAGAGCTTCCACCTTGTCCAGATCCCCCTCGCCGGCCATGCGCGGATGATCGTGGGCTCTGAGACAGTTGAGTCCACCCCTAGGATGGCGACCGTTCCGCCGATCGACCGCCCGTTCTCAATGTCCTGGGACCATGGAACGCCGCATTTGATTGTCTATGTGAAGCGGCCCGCTCTCGCCGCCGTAGCCGAGCAACTCTATGGCGACACCCCGCGGGACGGGGTGCAGCTTGGCCATGCGATGGACCTTTCGGGGCCTCCGGGCCGGGCCTTCCTGAGGGCCGTCGTCGAACTTCACGATGACATGATCAGCCAGGCGTCAAACGCCGCTCCCGTTTTTATCCAGAAGCTTCTGGTGGACACCATGCTGTCGCGATTGCTTATGGCAATGGAACAGACACCCGCGGCGGACCATGACGGCAATCCAGATTCCGAAAGTCGGCTGATCCGTAGATTCCTGGATGTCCTGGAACGCCACGCCACGGAGGAGCTTGCGGTCCCGGATATAGCCGAGAATTTGGGAGTTTCAGTGCGCACGCTTCAAACGGCCCTGCGTTCTGAACTCGGTGCCACTCCATCAGAACTTTTGAAGCGGGTCCGACTTGATCGGGCCCGTGAAATGCTTCTTGCAGCGGAGCCTGGCCAGGAAACCATAGTCTCGATCGCCGAACGCTGCGGCTTTTCTCATCAGGGCCGCTTCTCAGCCCTTTATCTCGATACCTTCGGCGAACTGCCGTCTGAGAGCCTTCGGCGGTAGCTCGCAGGACGCAGTCGGTCTCATCCCATTTGCGGAGTCGCGAGCGCCGATGTCCTCAGTCTCGCGAACGATCGCTTTCCGAGAGCGCCCCGGCACGTCTCAGACCGCTATTCGGGTCAGTAGTCGCGAACGATTCCAAGCGCTGGCCGATGTCCCGTGCGGAGTGTCAGGATTGAAGACACCACGCATGCGTAAGCCAGAGGAGGCTCGTGGATGACTGACGAAACAAGGGTCGCACCCGAAATCGGGTATGCGTCAGTCAACGGGCTCCAGATGTATTACGAGTTGCATGGCGACAACGGCGACGGCAGCACCCCGCTGTTGCTCTTACACGGGGGACTCTTTGACATCGAGTTGCAGTTCGGCGCGCTGATCCCCAGCCTGTCGGCAGGGCGCCGAGTGATCGCCGCGGACTTCCAAGGGCATGGACGCACCAATGACACGGACCGGCCGCTGGGCACTCCCGACCTGGCGTCCGATGTCATCGGGCTTCTCGATCACCTCGGTGTCGACCGCGTCGACGTGTTCGGGTTCAGCATCGGGGGTGCGGTCGCGCTAGACCTCGCGATCAATCACCCGGAACTCGTTCGCAAGCTGATCGTATCGTCGGTGTCGTTCCGGCCTGAGGGCGACCGCGGCGGCAACGTTGAGGCGGTCGCTGAGATGACGGTGGACATGATCTCGGGAACACCGATGGAGGAACGCTACCTCGCTGTGTCGCCGCATCCCGATCGCGAGCACCTGCAGGGCCTGCTCGACAAGCTCGCGCGCTACGGCGCGGGAGAAATCGGATGGAGCGACGAGAAGATCCGAGGAATCGCCGCCCCGACGCTTATCACGGTCGGTGACTGTGACATGGTCAGGCTTGATCACGCGGTGAAGTTCCTCCAACTGCGCGGGGGAGACGTAAACGGCGATTTCGAGGGCGTGCCCGCGTCGCAGCTCGCGGTGTTCCCCGGCACGACGCATTTTTTCGGGCTCGCGCGGACCGACCTTGTGCGCGACGTCGTGATCACGTTCCTCGATACACCCTCTCCCACCGCCTCGACCGATCAGTGAGGGTGCACCAATGAACCATCGCGTAGTCGCTTGAGCGCACCGATCGTCCAACGGGAGGCGCCACGATCCAGGTCCTCGGCGTTGCGCGATGCTAATCGGCAGCAAATGGTGCTGCTGAAGAACCGGCCAGAGGATCGGGTAGAACACCACCTACGGCGTTTCCCGCCAGTTCCGCGCGAACTCGATCTCCGCCGGTTGGGCTCAGCCGCCTGAGGTCCAGTTCCGCTCGTGGAGTCGTTCAAAGCCGTCAAGGAGCAGGTCGAGCGCGAATTCAAACTCGAACTGGTCGTCGCAGCCGTGCCCGACCACGGATTCATCGTCATGTGCTGCCGCCATGGCGATCTGAAAGAGATTCGGATAGTTCTGTGCCATGTGGCGGGCCATGGCGACCCGCGCTTCGGACGTTACCGTTGGCTGATCGTTGCCGTTCTGGCGCGCCGAGTCGTCGAACACCTCCTGCGTGAATCCCCACATGCGGCTGCCTAGGGCATGCATGACGTGGTGGGTGAGGTCGACGGAGAATCCGCCCGCCAGGAACATGCCCACGAACGTTTCCATGTATTCCAGTACGGCCGGAGTCGTGCTGGTGCGGGTCTCTATCACCGCGCGGGCCCAGGGATGGCGCAGGAGTGCCTGCCTGGCCGAGAGAACTCTTAGCCGGACCGCCATCTTCCAGTGGGCATCGGTAACGGGAGGGTCGATCTCGCCCACGATGGTGTCCACCATGCCGTCCAGGAGTTCTTCTTTGTTAGCGACGTGCTTGTAGAGCGCCATCGGGACAACGCCCAGTTCCTGTGCGAGCCGGCGCATGCTCAGTGACTCGATGCCGACCTGGTCTGCAAGCGCGACGGCGGCCAGCAGCACGCGGTCCCGGTTCAGCGGCATGCGCCGGGTTGCCTCTACTTGCTGGGTCATCTGTCGCCTCCCTAAGTCGTCGCCCGCCCATGGACTCTCCACCTGTTGACAAGTGTACAACGTACACCTAGGCTCTCACTCAGTAGGTGTACGCCGTACACCAGCGACTCTAGGGGCACGCCATGACATCAGAAACCGCCAGCTCAGTCCCCACCCGCCGCAAGCACCGCCGCGCGCAGTGGTCCGTGCCCGCCGTGATCTTCCTTTGCCTCATCCCGGTGATTGCCGGGGCGGCGCGCCTGGCTGAACTAACGGGCGGCGCGGCCGTGACGGCCCAGAACGAGCGGTTCTTCGCGTCGCCCGTCCCGGTGGTGACGCACATTGTCAGTGTCACTGTTTATAGCCTGCTCGGTGCCTTTCAGTTCGTCCCTGAACTTCGGCGGGGCAGACGTCGGTGGCACCGGATCTCCGGACGAATCCTGGTGCCGGCCGGCCTGCTTGCCGCCTTCTCCGGCTTGTGGATGTCAGTGTTCTACGCCCTTCCGCCGAGCGACGGCGAAGCTCTCCTGATTCTGCGGCTCATCTTCGGCTCGGCCATGGCCGCCAGCATCATCCTGGGATTCCTGGCGATTCTCCGCCGGGATTTCGCCAGGCACGGCGCATGGATGACCCGCGCCTACGCAATCGGCTTGGGCGCAGGAACCCAGGCCCTGGTGATCCTGTCCTGGATCCTTGTTCTTGGCCAGACGGACCAGACAACCCGCGCCGTCCTCATGGGTTCCTCCTGGGTGGTCAACCTTGCAGTTGCCGAGTACGTCATCCAGCGGCGATCGAGGATGCCCGCCCCATGGTCCAGCGCTCAAGGCCGGTCCCTTGAGCCCTCCACAGGATCTCCACGGTAGGGACTGAGGCGCACCCGCTGGCCGAGGGGGCACGGACTCTTCAGCTGCCAGCCCCATACACGGTGGTGCGCTCGCCCGGAGGCCTCGTCTTCCACGACGCCGCCGCCTGGGGCCTGGAATCGCTTTCTAGGCGCCCATCCAACCGGGATTGACGGAACTGCTTCGCGCCCTCGGTCGAGAGACGGCCGGGGGCTTGAAGGCTGAGTGGGAGGCCAACAACCGAGAGAACGGGGTGACCCTGCACCGCGCCTACATGGGCTGACAGGCTGGAAACCGGGCGGGTCAGCTCGACGAAAGCCGGTCCACATAGGGAAACAAGGCGTTTCCCAAACAGTTTCACGGCCTCCTGTCACAGATCGGGCGCGGGCGGTGTCTTCATGTCATACGACACCGAACTGACCGCAGGAGGAGACATGACCACCAGGATCCCGGCCGCAGAAATCACCGGTTTCTACGGCGCACTCATCAAGAAGTTCAGCGCGAAGATGTTCGGCAAAGTCCCGGAATCGCTGGGCGTCATGTGGCACAACCAGTCCGTTCTCAGGGCATCCATGGGCTTCGGACAGAAGCTGCAGAGATGGAACAGCTGCGATGAGTCGCTGAAGTCCTACGCTCACATGGCCGTGGCCTCCTTCATCGGCTGCACTTGGTGCCTGGACTACAACTACTTCATGGCGCACAACCACGGCCTGGACCTGGAGAAGGCCCGGCAGATCCCGTGCTGGCGCGACTCAGACGTCTTCACACCGCTCGAGCAGGACGTCCTGGAGTACGCCGAGGCCATGAGCGCCACGCCCGTCTCGGTGACCGACGGACTGTCGGCCCGGCTGCTCGAGCAATTGGGCGCGCCGGCGCTAATCGAACTGACCAGCGTCATCGGCTTCGCCAACCTCACGACCCGCAGCAACGTGGCCCTTGGCATCGAATCCGAGGGATTCGCGGATTCCTGTGAGCTGAAGCCGCTCGCAGCGCGCAGCAGCCACGGGGTAGCCTGAGCGCCATGAGCAGCCTCGCCGCCACTGACAGGCCGGACCCGTTCGTCGCCCACCGCAGCCTGCTCTTCACGGTCGCCTACGAGATGCTCGGCTCCGCCTCGGATGCCGAGGACGTGGTGCAGGAGGCCTGGCTGCGGTGGGCTGAAGTGGACCCCGACGTCCGCGCGGGGGTTCGCGACCCGCGGGCCTACCTGGTTCGTACCGTCACCCGCCAGGCGCTCAACCGCCTCCGCGCGCTGTCACGACGGCGGGAGGATTACGTCGGCGAATGGCTGCCCGAGCCCCTGCTCACCGTGCCGGATGTCGCCCAGGACGTGGAACTGGCTGAAAGCGTCTCGATCGCCATGCTCACGGTTCTCGAATCGCTCACCCCCGTGGAGCGGGCGGTCTTCGTACTGCGGGAGGTTTTCGACGTGCCCTACGAGGAGATTGCCGAGGCCGTGGGCAAGTCGGCGGCCGCCGTGCGCCAGATCGTCAGCCGTGCGCGCTCTCATGTGGCCGCCCGGCGCCCCCGCATGCGGGTGGACCGCAGTGAGCAGCAGGAAGTCGTCGAACGGTTCCTGACAGCGGTCACCACCGGGGATGTGCAGGGCTTGATGGACGTGCTGGCGCCTGACGTCGTACTCATCGCCGACGGCGGCGGCGTCGCCCAGGCCGTTCGGGTGCCGGTGTACGGCGCGAAGAAGGTGACGAATCTGCTGCGGTCCTTCCCAGAGGCCGCGCTCAACCCGAAAATCGCTCTGCTCTGGCTCAACGGCAGCCTTGGCATCCGCATCGACGACGAAGCAGGCGGTCCGTCGCTCATCAGCCTGGTGGTGGAGGACGGCAAGATCGCACGGATCTTCGCCATGCGGAACCCGGACAAGCTCGGCCACTTGGAAGAGGAGACCCGGCTGGCGCGTTAGCCGCTCAGACGCTCCATAGCGATCTCGGCGCCAGTCGGCGTGGCCTCGTATGGCTAAAGTGGGATCTACTGCTCCGCGTGCGGGACTTCTGGGACGAGGTGACGCCTCCTAAGTGGTGCGCGGGAGAGGCTTCTTGGGGTCCTGCCAAAACAGGGCCCCTGACTTAGCCTGGTCCTGCCGCGCAGGAGGCCGGCAGCGCGTACGGAGTTAGCTGACGCGGCGATAGCGGATGTGGGTGGCCAGCGGTGAGTGAAGCACCTCGGCCGGTTCGAAGCCGAAGGATTCAACGCCGTCGAAGATGCGCTCGCCCGAACCGAGCAGTACCGGTGCGATGTCGAGGGTGAGCTCGTCGATCACACCGGCGATCAATGCCTGTCGGACGGTCGAGGCCCCACCGGCGATGTCCACGCCTTTGTCCCCGGCGGCCTGGCACGCTGCGGAGTAGGCCGCATCGAAGCCATCGGTGACGAAGTGGAAGGTCGTCCCGCCCTCCATCTGGATCGGGTCATGTCCATGATGGGTCAGCACGAACACCGGCGCGTGGTACGGCGGTTCGGGGCCCCACCACCCGGTCCATTCCTCATCCCAGTCCCCGCGGATCGGGCCGAACATATTCCGACCCATCACATACGCGCCCCGCGGGCGCATGAGCCAGTCGTTCGCGACCTTGTCGGCATCGTTAGCTCGCGGATCGCCGATGTGCCAGCCGTGCAGCTCCAGCCCCCGCTTGCCCAGCGGGTCCTCGCGGCTCTGGTCCGGCCCGGCGACGAAGCCGTCCAGCGAGATCGACATATGGCAGGTGGTGTCCGGCACTGCGAATCTCCTGAGTGATTGCGACCTGAATACGGCCGCGTGAGAATTCTGGCGATCATAGCACGGGATTGCATCCTCGCCGACGAGTTTCCGGGTCTACGCCTCAACCGGTCACACGCACTCCTCCCACTGCCCCTGTCCACGGCGTATCGCCCGGGCCGGGCAGCAACAGATGTGCGAAAACGTACCCTTCCTGAAGTGCAATGACCTGCGAAGTGGCCCCGGTGCAATCAAGGGCGAGCTCCAGGGGCCGGAAGGGGGCACCTGGATGCTCCTGCCCTACGGAGACTGTCGCACTTGTTGCGCCAATGCAGGCTGCGGTGACGGTGTAGTGCCCCGTTGCCGGCACCTTCTCTGTCGTGCCGAAGCCCCTGACAGGGCCGTCCAGTGGGCCAACTTCCTGTAAAAGGACCGGGCCCGGCGTTGCCTTCAGGAGATTGTCCAACTGTTTGTAGTTCCTGGCCTCCTGCTCAAGTATGTGCGGATCGCCGTAGGGCTTGGGAAACCCTGCTGTTTGGCCAGCGGCGGCTGGGGTTTCCACGGGTTCGGAGCCAGTTGTTGGCGCGCGCACAGGCTCGGGGTATTCATAGACGCACCCCGCCGTTCCGGTCAGAGGGATCAGCAAGTACAAGGCAAGCCGGATCACGCGCCATTTGTCCTTCATTGCCACGTTTCCATAGTGGGCAAGGCTGCATCCCAAACACAACCACCTGCTGGGATGACACGTCAGGGCAGCTGCGCCATCCTGTCAGTGCCCGGCGGCCCGGACCATCGACAGCCCCCAGACCAAGCATCTTTGTCCTGCGCCAGACATCGATCGCATGGGCTGGTCCATGGTCAACTTGAGCGAGTGGCGGCTGTCAGCTCCGTTAGCCGACGTTCCAGGAAGCGCAGTTCGGCGGCGTCGTCGGTGAGTTCCCTCGCACGTCGGTAGGCGTCACGTGCTTCGTTGGTCCGCCCGAGACGCCGGAGGAGTTCGGCCTTGGTCGAGTGAAGGTAGCGGAAGTCGTCGAGACCGAGTTGGTTGACGAGGTACAGACCGGCTTCGGGGCCTTCGGTCTCGGCGATGGCGATGGCCCGGTTTAGCTCCACGACGGGCAAGCCTGTCAGACGGGCGAGCTCGCCGTACAGCGCCGCGATCTGCGCCCAGTCGCAAGGCGTCTCGGCGTGCAACGAGGCGATGGCGGCCTGCAGGACATAGGGCCCGCGGCCGCCGAGGGCTAGTGCTCGGTCCAGTTCGACGCGTCCCTTGGCGATCTGCTCGGTGTTCCAACGTGACCGGTCCTGATCGCCGAGCAGCACGAGTTCGCTGTCGCGGAATCGCGCCTCGCGACGGGAGTCGTGAAGGAACATCATCGCGAGCAGCCCGTGAACCTCCGGGTCGTCCGGAAGCAGTTCGGCGAGTGCGCGTCCCAGCCAAATTGCTTCGGACGCGAGTTCGTCGCGTCCGCTGTACCCCTCGTTGAAGATCAGGTACACGACGGCCAGAACGGCATCGAGTCGGTCGCGGAGCAGGTGACGCGGTGGCACTCGAAACGGGATCCCCGCTGCTTTGATCTTGCGTTTGGCCCGCACCAGCCGCTGCGCCATCGTGCGCTCCGGTACGAGGAAGGCGCGGGCAATCTCGTCGGTGGTAAGCCCGCCGATGCTGCGCAGGGTGAGCGCAACCTGGGCCTCAACCGAGAGTGCCGGATGACAGCAGGTGAAGATGAGCTCCAGGCGCTCGTCGGGAAACGTCGTGGTGTTCATCGGCACCTCGGCATTGTTGCCTGCGGCGAGCAGGTCTGACTTGGCGGCGAGGGCCTGCTCGCGGCGAATACGGTCCGTGGCTTTGTTCCGGGCCGTTGTTATTAGCCAGGCCCGCGGGTTGTTGGGGATGCCGTCGTGTGTCCATCGGTCCGCCGCGATCGCAAAGGCCTCCTGCGCGGCTTCCTCGGCGAGGTCGAAGTCGCCGAGGAAGCCGATCAGGGTGGCCAGGACGCGGCTCCACTCCTCGCGAAAGACCTGTTCGAGCGACGCTACCAATACACCTCCGAGGGGCGGATCTCGACGGCGCCACCGTAACGTGCTGCAGGGACGCGGGCGGCCACTTCTATGGCCGCGTCGATGTCGTCGGCCTCCAGGATGAACCAGCCACCGAGGGCCTCCTTCATCCCGACGAACGGGCCGTCCGTGGTCAGGGTCTTGCCGCCGTCGACCCGCACCGTGGTCGCGTTCTGGGGGAGTCCCATCGGCAGCCCGGGCGTGACGCCCGGTGTCTGGTTGATTCCCTGGTAGTCGGCGGAGATCTGTTTCTGCTCCTCCTCCCCGAGCGCAGCCTGTTGCTCGAGCGCGGTGCCTTGGTAGATCAGCATGATGTACTTCATCGCTACCTCCTCGTCATGACCGAACCTGTCCTAGTTAGACGAACGGCGGGCCGCGAAATCGACAGGTCGACACCGGAAACTTTAGCGTTTTGCATGCCAAACGGGTATTGGCTTGTTGCTCACGATGGACTCCGTGCACCGTGGTGCTGCCGATCCCGCGTTTTCGCTTAACTCGTCCGCCACGAGTTCATAGCCTAGTGCCCATCACGGTAGAGGCCGGAAATGTCTGTAACGGGTGAGCGGTCAAGGGTAGCCGGAGGTCCATCAGGAACTGACGCGGAGCGCCCTTGCCCCGAGCCGGCACTTAGTTCATACGCGCTCGTGGTGGGTCAATGAGGCCCACTGCGATGCGGAGGACAACGTCCCTTCGCATCCTGACATGTCGGATTTTGACCTGTATGGTCTTGGAATCCGCCATGTAGCACACCAAAAGGCGGCCTCAGAAAAGGGAGCCCTATCATGCCGACCAGTGACGCGGAATTCCAAGCATTGGAGAAGTGGAGCCGTGATCTCGCCCAAGCGTTGCAGATCCCCGATTTAAACATCGATCACGAGATGCTCCTGGAGCTCGCCCGTAGGTCAGCGGACTCGATTACCCATGCTGCTGCACCGGTCACAGCCTTTTTAGTCGGCTATGCTGCCGGCTCGCGGGGACCAGAAAGCCCCGACTCCATCTCCGCCGCTGCACGTGTAGCTATTGATCTTTGCGATAGCATCGGCCAACTCGAACCAGGGCAGTGACGGGGAGGCTATCCGGCTTCCTGACGTTTTAGCCAGTTTCCCATGGGCCAGGTTATAGCCCAGTGCCCCTGTCGGCATGCTTTTCGGTCACTGGACTGACGGCGACATTAACGGAGTCCCCGCTGGGCTGAGGGCCCGGAGAGGCCGTGGGGGAGCGCTACAAGGCCTTCACGAATTTTCTTGTCATGACAGGAACTCTTCGGGGAGCTACGGCACTCAGCGTTAGGCTTGCAGGGCCGTTTGGAAATGGGTGGCCAATTCCCGCCGGAACCTGTCGATGTCGCCCTCCAAAGCAAGCTCGGCCAGCCTCTGGTGCTCAACGGCAATGGCATGGAGATCGCTGTAAGTGCGATGGTCGACTGCGAGGTATAGCCGCAGCTTTGTCTCCCAGCTATTCCAAAGATTCTGTAGCACGCTGTTCCCTGAGAAGTCATAGAACAGCCTGTGAAAGCGCAAGTGCGCGTCGATGCTCGCCGGAATGTCATTCTTCTCTGTGGCCTGGTGGAGTTCCTCGATGGTTTGCATCAACAGCGGCCGCTCAGGTCCACACAACGCTTCAGCAGAGAGCTCAGCCGCATAAGGTTCGACAAGCAGGCGGACTGATGCAATCTCGGCGACCTCCCGGGCGCTTACCTTCACGACGAACGACCCACGGAAGGGGATCTTGACGATCAAGCCTTCCTCCTCCAGCCGGGTCATTGCCTCACGCAGCGGAGACCGGCTAATTCCGAGGTCTGTGGCGATGTGTACCTCCCGAAGCTGTCCACCTGGAGGCAGAGTGCCGTCGAGGATGGCTGTGCGCAGAACAGCGTAGACGCCATCTGGCGTCGTCGTACGCTGCGCCTGCCACTTGAACGTGGGTTCCATCCCGTCCCTTCTTTGTCGATTGTCGATTGTTCAGGCCCAGTCGATTGGGCCTGAATTTCCCGGTCAGTTTTGAGTTGTGGGTTCATGGAACCCTTCTGGTGCAATTATCCTTTCGTTGCGGGCATTAACAGCCCTCATTTCAGCGAACGCATACTACATATTCGTCAAACAGCAATTGCGGGTTATTGATTTCGAGAAACTCTTCGATACCAACCTTGCCGCCTTCGCGTCCCAGACCAGATCGCTTGGCACCAGCGAAGTGTGTCGTGATTTGCCGCGGCTTCACTTCTCCTGCCGTGTGCTGTCGATGGTCACTAGCGAGGTAAAGCGTTGTGGTCGCACGAAATTGAGGCCTTCGAAGGCGCGCCTACCCAAGGCCTCTTGAGCAGCAATCTCCCCATACCCGGTGGCATTCTTGAATCCGCCTCCGGAGAAGCCTGTGGCGCAGTAAACCCTCCTTGACTCGCTGAGCCAGCCCAACAACGGATTGGTGTCCTTGGTGAAGAGGTCGGGGAAGGCGTCGGTGCGGACGATGTTTGGGATGAGTCCGGGGAAGAATTCGGTGACGGTTTCTGTGGTTTCGTTGATTTCTGCGGGGGTGAGGTCGCGGGGGACTGTGTCGGGGTTGGGCGTGGGGCGTCCGCGGCCGTCCAGGGTTGCTTTGACGGTGACGCCGTCGACGGCGGGGGCGCCGTACATGGAGCGGTCGTCATAGATTCGGCTGAAGACGGGGAATTTCTCGGGTGAGAACTCTGAGGCGTCCTTGGCGACGAACCAGGTCAGGAAGATCCGTTTGGTTTCGGTGGCGGCTTTGAGGTGGTCGGGCATGAGCCTGTTGGACCAGCCGCCGGAGGCGATGATGGCGTTGTCGAAGGTCCAGGACTTGTCGCCGGAAGTGACAATCACGCCGTCGTTCGTCTCCCGGACGCTGTCCACGCGGGTGTTCCTGCGGACGGTGGCTCCGTTCGCTTCGGCGGCCGCGATGGCGGCGGTGACGGCGCGGTCGGTGCGCAGGGCTCCGGCGTTCGGGTCGTAGATGGCGATGTCGTGGGGCCGGAGGTTGTGCTGGGGGTAGCGTGCGGCCAGTTCCTCGTGGTTGAGGATCTGGTGTTCGGCTCCGGTGAGCCGGGTGGTTTCCAGGATGCTGCGGATGTAGGGGCCGTCTGCGGTACCGATGGAGAGGCCGCCGCAGCGCGTCAGGATGTTTTGGCCGGTTTCGGCTTCGAGTTCTGCCCAGAGGCTGCGGGAGCGTTCGAGGATGGGGTAGTAGCCGGGGTTGCCGCGGTAGATCATGCGGAAGAGGCGGGTGTCCCCGCCCACAGCGCTGCGGCCGTGGGCGGGGGTGGCGGCCTCAAAACCTACCACGGAGTCGGACAGGCGGGAGGCTTGCCACAGGGCCATGCTTCCGATGCTGCCCAGGCCGATGACTGCGAGTTTTCCGTCTGTCATTTCAGAGCACTTTCTCGAGGAAAGCCTGGGTACGGGGCTCTGCGCTGCCACAGGCACTCACTCCCATTACGACGGCGAGCCCTGCCGTTGGGGTCTGAAGTTTGTTGATGGTTTTCATGATGCTTCCCTTCGAATGGGCTTCGATGCAGTTGATCCGTCCGACAACTGACGGGCTGTTTCGTTACTGATCGGAGTCGATGTATTGGTGTTCAGCTCGGGCGAGCTGTGTAGTACTAGTCGATCCTGATGGCCCCGTGGAGCCCCCACTATTCGTGAAGTCCAGCGAGCCTGCTACCGAACCTGGCCAGGAGTGAGGTCTTGGTGGAGTCCCTGCGCTCTTCCCACTGGTCAGCAACTCCGAATAGCCGGTACATGCCGTGAACGCCTAGCCAGCGGATGGGCTCGGGTTCCCACTTCGGTGCGCGGTACCCCACCCAGGGAAGTGACGTTCGTTGCGTCTTCCGTTCGAAGGCCAGTTCCGCCAGGGTCCTGCCGCCTAGGTAAGCCGCGGTAACGCCGTGTCCTGCGTAACCGGTCGAAGACCCGAATCCGGACGCTTGGTCCCATTGCACGCCGCCGTTCCAGTCACGCGTAACGCCCAGAACTCCGGACCAGGCATGGTCCACTTCGAAGTTGGTGTCCGGGAAGAAGGTGCGAAGCTTGGTGGAAAGGAGGTCAATGGTGGACTGGGCAGTGGCACCGGCGCCCCCCGTCCCGGAGCCGTAACGGTAGGGCTTGCCCCGGCCACCGATGGCGATGCGGCCGTCCGCTGTTCGCTGTGCATAGATGAAGGTGTGCGCGGAGTCGCTTAGGCACTGCGGCCCCTTCCAGCCAATCTGCTGCCACGCCTCGTCCGACAGCGGCTTGGTCACGATCATCGAAGAATTGATCGGTATCAGGCTCCTGCTGCCAAGCAGTTGTCCGGAATAACCCTCGGTGCAGACGAACGTCTTGGCCGCAGTCATCCGTCCGCTGTCTAGAGTGAGGGTCTTGCCGTCGATGCTGCCTACCCGGCTGCCCTCGTAGATGCTCACTCCCATGGAAGTGAGGGTGTCAGCGAGACCGTGGACGAGTTTGGCCGGTTGCAGCCGGGCGCAGTGCTTGTAGACGAGGCCGCCGTGGACGGTGGAGATGTTGATTTCCTTCTGGAACTCATCACGGCCTATCAGATAGACATCGTCTTCGCTCAACCCGTACTTCCAGTCGGCATCACGCCTGGCAACCAGCCGGCCAAGCCCCGCCTTCGTGTGCGCAGCCACCAGCGCGCCGCTCTTCTTCTGATCCGCATCAATGCCTTCGGCCTGAAGAATGTCCAGGACAGCGTCGACGCCGGCGACAAACTCCTGCTGCAAGGCGCGGCTCGCCTCAACGCCGCCTTCGGATGCGCGGGCAAACTTGGCACGGTTACCTGCAGGCATCGCAGAAAGCCAACCGCCGTTCCGGCCGGATGCGCCGTAGCCAATCTGTTCTGCTTCAAAAACCGCGACCGAGAGTGAGGGCTCGAGCTTCTTTGCGAAGTACGCTGCCCATAGTCCCGTGTAACCGCCGCCAATAATGGCCAGGTCTACTGAGTCGTCGCCGGTGAAGCGGGGGTACGAGGTCCTCTTGTCCGCGAGTCCGACCATCCAGAAACCGAGCTCTCCGTTTCGGGGTGCTGCTGCAAGGGCTGTCATTGTTGTCCTTCTTTGTGTGGGAACCGTTGAGCTAATAGGACGGCGGGGCCTCGTCTAGAGAGCCATGGCCAGGCTTACCGGCCGCCTCCGCAACATCGGTGATGCTTAGAACGCTGTGTATCCACCGTCGACGGGAAGGACCGCTCCGGTGATGTACGAGGATTCCGACGACGCCATGAAGAGAATGGCGTCTGCGACCTCTTTGGGTGTTGCGAGGCGCTGGAGCGGGATCTGTCCCTCGCGCTGGCGGCGGTAGGCCTCGGGGTCTTCCCTGCGCTGGAAGGAAGCTTCGATGATCGGGGTGGCGGTCAGGCCCGGAGCGACGACGTTCACGCGGATGTTCCGCTCAGCCCACTCGATCGCTGCACCCTTGGCAAGCATGATGAGGCCACCTTTAGCTGCGGAGTACAAGACTTCATCGGGCTTGCCGACCATTCCGAGCCGTGAACTGACTAAGACGAACGAGCCTCCCGCGGCGGGCATCAACGGGGCGAAGTGCTTCATTACGAGGAACGCGCTGAGCAGGTTGCTGTGGATTACGTTCTTAGCGTCTTCGTAGGCCATTTCAGTAAGCGGGCCGCTGACCTGCAGGCCGTGGTTAAGGACGACGACGTCGACGGTGCCGAAGGATTCGGCGGCCTGGCGGGCGAGGCTTTCGACGAACGCCTCGTCGTTGAGGTCTCCGGGAACGTACAGGTCGTCAGGCTGCGCGCCGTCGAATTGCTCCTTGCGGCCGGTGAGCAGTAGTCGAGCGCCTTCGCGCCGGAAGTGGGAACTTACTTCCCTTCCGATTCCGCTGTTGGCGCCCGTCACTAGGGCCGTGACTTTATCAAGTCTCATATCAGATATTCCTTCATGGGGTACCTTGCTTGGTTTGTGTGCTTCGCTGGGAGATTCCCGATCCGGACCGATCAGTTGAGGAATCCGCGGGCGTCCACCGGCCACCGCTCCAGGGACGTACCTGTGCTGTCGGTGACGATGTACTCCTCGAAATTGACCACAATCGGGCAGACGTGGTTGGGAACCACCGGAAGCACGGTTCCGACACTCGGGCGGAAGCCCTCGGGCAGCGGAAGGAATCCGTGGTACTCGTTGAGCTTTGAGAGGAGGGCGGTTGTCCCGGAGATGCCACCATAGCCGCGCTCAGGGCTGCCTTCGCGGCCGAGGACCTTGGTGCCTACGTCGAGGATGACCTGGTGGGGGACCCAGTCGCTGACCACGGTGCCGGCAACGAACAAGGCGATCTGATCTTCGGTGCAGGCGCCGAGCCGGGTGTTGTTCAGGTCGTTGAACACGTATTCGCCGGGCCGGACTTCGGTGATCACGTTGTTAGTTGCGAACTTTACGGTGGGTGTGGAACCGGCGCTGACCACTTCCGCGGTGATGCCCACGGCAGAGAGGCTGCGAACCGCGATAGCGAGCGCGGTTTCCTGGTCCTGCGCCGCGCCCGTGCGGGCGTCAGGCCCGGAGCTGCCATGGCCCGGGTAGGTGAAGACACCCACCGGTGCCAAGCCGCGCTTGCGGGCAGCGACCGCGAGCTCGCCCGCGGCCTCGGCAGGTGCACCGGAACGCAAGGCACCACAGTCAACCTCGATCACCACTTCCAGCCGGTCAGGTTCTTCTCCCATCGCGTCCGCGAGGGCATTGATCGCTGCGAGGTTGTCGACGCCGACCCGCAGCCGGATGTTCTCGGCCAGCCTGCGGATCCGCGGCCCCTTCGTTCCAGCCACCCAAATCGGGTAGGCGATGAAGATGTCGTCGAACCCCGCCGCGGCGAAGACCTCGGCTTCACCCACATTGCCTGCAGTGATTCCGACCGCCCCGGCCTTAACCTGGCGCCGTCCGATCTCCACACACTTGTGCGTCTTGACATGTGGCCTGACATCGAGACCATGCTGGGCGGCGAAGCCCTGCATGCGGTCGATGTTGTCCTGCATCACGTCGACCAGCACGATCGGCGCCGGGGTGTCAACTCGCTCGACGAGAGCCTCGAGTGCTCGTTGAATGCGGTTCACGCTGTACTCCTCATGATTCTGTCTATGAAAGTTCGAGGGTGGCGATGCTGACCTCCTCGAATGCTGCTGTTCGGGATCCGCCTCAGCGGATCCCGAACAACACCGCCGTCGTTGCCTTTTCCTAAACGGCCGTGCAGACCATCTGGATCTCTACAGGGGTGTTGAGAGGTAGCCCGGCGACTCCGATCGCGGTACGGGCGTGCCGTCCGTTCTCGCCCAAGACCTCGATGAGCAGTTCACTGGCCGCGTTGGCCACCTGAGACTGCAGACCGAAGTCGGGCGGGCTGGCCACGAAGACGAGCATCTGCACGATCCGGACCCGGTCCAGGTCTCCCACCGCCTGAACAGCAGCGGCGAGGCAATTCAGCGCTGCATGGCGGGCGAGCTCCTTGGCCCTCTCAAGCTCCACGTCCCGGCCGACGATGCCCTGGCCCAGCAGCACACCTTCTTTGAAAGGCAGCTGGCCCGAAATGTAGATGCTCTCGCCCGCCGCGCGGTGGTGGACGAAGTATGCGTTCCCGTCGAGATGGGGCAGTTCCAAGCCGAGGGCTTGGAGCCTTTCTGTGGCCGTTTCACCCCGCACGGTCTGGGGGAGAGGCAGGTTCATGCCGTCACCGCCTTGCTTCGGATCATCGTCTCAGCTGCTCAGTTCAGGCGGTAGGACGCGGCAAGCCGAAGAGGACGGGGAGGTCGGCGATGTCGGTGATGCGCTCGTAGCCGAGCCAATGCTCGTCGTGCTCGAAACCGCGGTCGACGTACACCTTCTTCTCGATCCCCATGATGGCCGCGGAGCGGTGGTCGTACATGGGGCTGGCGGAGACATGCACGATCTCGTCCGGCGTAACCCCGAGCTTGTCGAACATGTACTCGAACGCAGCAAGGCGCGGCTTGTAGCAGCCCATCTGCTCGGCCGTGATGATGACCTCGAACGGGGCCTTGAGGTTCGCCGCAAGTTGCTCGGCGACCGCGGTGTCGCTGTTGGTGATGATGACCAGCGGGACGGACTCCGCGAGGCGGTTCAGCGCCGCCGTGACGCCGGGGTAGGGGCCCCATGTGGGGATCCGGTCGTAGACCTCGCGCGCCTCGTCGGCTCGGAACTCGAGGCCGACCTTGCGCGAGGCGCGCTCCATGGAGTCGGCGACGATCTGGTGGAACGGCTTATACGCGCCCACGCACTCGTCGATCCGGTACGCCTTGCAGATCCGCAGGTACTCATCGGCGATCTCGGCAGGCAGCCGGTCGCCCAGAACCTCACGCATCGTGTCGTTGATCGCGAATCTGATGAGCGTTCCGTTCATGTCGAACGTAACGAACTTTGGTTTGGTTTCGAATGCCACGAGTCCTCCAGTGTTGTTTGAAGCAGATGAGTGGTTGTCGATTGTCGACGACCTTTTCGCCGTCGTCGATTGTCGACAATACGCTTCGGGTTGTTGATTGTCAACAACTTTGTGTGCCGCCAAGGGCGTTCTGGTTCGAGGATCCGTCGTGTTTCGCGCCCTGGCAGAGAACCGGACGCTTCGTTTCAAGGATCACACTGGCTGGCTGTAAGAGCGAGTGGTGCGCTGTTGGCCAACGCGCCGTCCCCCGGAAACATGAACCCACACGCGGCCGCCAGAAGAAACAAAAGACCCCGGGTCGAGAGACCAAGGGGTGGGGTGTTCGGACATCATTCACTGGCATGTTTTGGCCTGTGGGCTCGAAGAACCTTGGGAGGTCCCATCAACCCATCAACCTGCCGAGGACATCACGAGACCTGCGAGGCGTTTTCCCTGCGCCGGCATTGTCCGGATCAAGTAATAGGGGTCGCCAGTCGATCCTTCGATCGTCTGGCATCTCAGCCTCTTGGCTCCCTCGCCCGTCTCGCAGGCCTATAACCAGCATACGCGCGTCGAGCCCTTCGAAACAGGGAAAGAGGCCCTAAAGTGCGTGCGGACCGCCCCCTTCCAAGAGGTGCGGTCCGCAGGTCAGCATCGTGTCAGGTCGAGACGGCTCAGTCGAAGCCGTGGCAGTAAACCTTACGAATGGTCTCAGTGACTTCCCAGCGGCCGGCCCAGCTCTTGGGCTGAACGATCACGTCGCCGCCGGCGATTTCATAACGCGTGCCGGTAGCTGTGTCCGTGATGGTCGCGCGGCCGCTGACGATGTAGCAGACCTCGGTGTCCTCACGAGGGGTTACGTTCCAGCCGCCCGGCTGGCACTCCCAGACGCCCGTCTTAATGGCCGTGTCGAACTTCAGGATGGACGTCTTGGGGTCACCTGAGTCGTAGCCGGCGCGGTGGCCGTTGGGCTCCAACTCCCCAAGGATCTTTGCTCCAGGAACGTGAATATATGGCTGCATACAGCTCTCCTTCTGCTCATGTGTCAATTGTTGACAATCCTAATTCTGACAATCCTAGCCCTATTGTGCAGATGATGTCTATGGCAGACCCATTTTTCTGGAGTTCCTCGGGCAGGTGCAGAGTGGCACGAGCGCGAATGCCAGCGCCGTGAGCATCAGGGGCGACGACGGTCGTCAGCCATGCCCCCAGTCCGACCCGCAACCCGGAGAACAGTGAAAGTGGCTAAAAACATCAGCGCCTACACCATGCCCAGCATGCGCAAGCTGGCCGTGATGCGGACGTTGCCATCTGGGTGCGAAATTCCTGTTGACGGATAATAGTCATCCCTGAATCCGCGCTGCGAAAGGTGACGGGACCAGACCAGCAGGAGATTTCCGTGATCTCCAAATGTAAGGGAAGCTAACAGTTGAGTGTCATGAATATTCGCTTTTTACTACCTTTTTGCCCTTATATGGTTGGTTCACCCAGGCCGGCGCTCTCGGCTGCTGTTAGATATTTATCTTCCTGAGCAGCCCATGACATTAACGACAACCCGGAATGCCGCGTTGTGGGGCGCACTGGAAAAGTATTCCAGCGCCTCCGGAGAACGTTGACGTGCGAGCGCGCCGTCGTTTGGGCAACAAGTGTTTTTCAATCCGCGCTAGCGAAAGATTCACAAAGCACAGGAGCTTTTAACCATGACCAGCCAACACTCCGCTGAATCAAGACATTTGCAAGTCACGAAGGACGACCGCCCCGCTTCTCCCGAGGGGCCAGACGTAACAACCGCCCACATTTCGGCTCACGGGAAGAAGCTTCGGACCCGCCACGTCACCATGATCACGCTGGGCGGGATCATCGGCGCAAGCCTGTTCGTCGGCTCGGCCAACATCGTGCGAACCACAGGACCGGCCGCCACGCTTTCCTACGCAGTTGGCGGCCTGTTCGTCTTCCTGGCAATGCGCATGCTAGGCGAGATGGCAGCGGCCCGGCCGGCCGTTGGTTCCTTCATGGAGTATGCCCGAGTGGGCCTTGGCAACTGGGCTGCATACGTTGTCGGCTGGTTGTACTGGTACTTCTGGGTAGGTGTCATCGCCTATGAGGCGGTCGTCGGCGGCGGCATTCTTCACGGCTGGTTTCCTGCCCTGCCCGCATGGGCTGGTTCACTTGCTCTGCTTGCGATATTCGTTGGCACGAACCTCATTTCCCTTCGAATGTTCGGGGAAACGGAGTTTTGGCTCGCAAGCATCAAGGTAATCGCTATCGTTGTGTTCCTCGCGGCCGGATTGCTGTTCGTGCTAGGGCTCTGGCCCAATGCCACGTTCTCGGTATCGAATCTTTGGGTTCACGGAGGATTCATGCCCAATGGCCTGGGCGTGGTCCTCTCCGGCATTTCCCTGGTCCTCTTCTCGTACTTTGGCACGGAGATCGCCGTCATGGCTGCAGCAGAATCAGAGAACCCCGGGAAGGGAATCCGGCAAGCGGCGAACACTGTCATCTGGCGGGTCATGCTCTTTTATGTCGGAGCGATTCTGGTAATTGTCACGATTGTTCCGTGGAACCTGCTCCCCGAACCTTCGGTAATTGCTCCGTTCACCTACGTCTTCTCAATGTTCGGTGTTCCCGGGGCCGAGGTCGTCATGGGTCTCGTCATCTTCACCGCGGTGATCTCAGTACTCAACTCGGGTACATACTCCGCCTCACGTATGTTCGCGGCCCTCGCTGAACAGGGGCTTGCGCCCGCGGTTGTTGCAAAACGCACCACGCGCGGCGTCCCGGCTCTGGCGGTGATTGCTTCGACAATAGGCGGCCTCATCGCCACGCTCGTGAACTTCATTGCGCCAAGCTCGGGTATTTACGACTTCATCATGAATTCAACCGGACTGGTGGCCCTGTTCGTGTACGTGTTTATCGCAGCCACACAATGGAGCCTGCGGAACAAGATGACAGCTGAGGAAAGGTCGAACCTCAAGCTCAAAGTGTGGCTGTTCCCGTGGCTAAACATCATTTTGATCCTTGGTGCCATCGGCATCGTCGCGATCATGATGCTGAGCGAGAGCGGGCGCACCCAAGTATGGACGAGTTTCACCGCAGCCGGTGCTCTGGTGCTGTTCTGGCCGATCGTACGCAAGAAGATCGCGCTTCAGAAAGAAAAGGAAGCTGTAGTCCGATTCTCCGCCCTGGAAGATACCCATCAGTAGGAATCGACACGAGCCGGTGTTGGATCCGTTAAGCAAAAAGCGCGGAATTAACCCGGATTTGCGGGAGTTTGTGGCGTTATCCCTTGGGATCACGCCACAAACTCCTTTTCCGGCACCCCATAGTTTTGAACACTCACGACGGCGGCGCCGGACTTACGCGGTCAGGGCCTTGGTATGACGCGGGAGCCGCGGGCGACGGCGTCGTACTTTTTCTCCTTTGTCAATCTCCGTTATTATGGGCGCGCTCGAATAATGGAATTTGTCTTTCGACTGCATGGCGGACTTATCTTTTGCAAGGTAATTGACATACCGCCGAAAAGGGGCCGGCGCCAATGCCGGCGCCAGCCCAAACCAAGACAAGACTTGGCACGATCCTTATAAGTTCAGCTGCCCTAAGGATCAGCTCAGATGGTGTTCCTGGGCTTGACCCCTTGGATGACCGAGACACGCCCCTGTCTTTCGCCCTCGTGGGCATCAATCTTGATAGCTAGGGAGCGAATACTAGGCAGTTGCGCGTCGCGCCACGTTATAGAACCGGATGTTTTCGTATTCTTCGAGGCCTTCGGCGCTTCCTTCGCGTCCGAGGCCTGACTGCTTGATGCCGCCGAATGGGGCGGCAGCATTGGACGGTACGCCCTGGTTGATGCCAACGATTCCTGTCTGGAGACGATCGGCGACGTTAAGGGCCCGGTCGAGGTTCTCTGTGAATACATAGCCGGCGAGGCCAAATTCTGTCGCGTTGGCCCGGTTGATTGCCTCGGCTTCTGAGCTAAACCGCTGAATCGCGGCAATGGGGCCGAAAATCTCGGACTGGGCAATGTCGGAATCTTCTGCCACCCGGTCCAGGACAGTCGGGGCAAAGAAGTTGCCTGCAGAGTCGTACCCGTGGCCGCCGGTCAGTAGTGTGGCACCCAGGCTCACTGCATTCTCGGTGTAGGCCTGCATCTGAGCTACTGCACGATCGTCGATTAGTGCACCCAAGGCAGTCAGCTTTCCGAGGCCGCTTCCGACGGCGACCTGGGCGAAGCGTTCGGTGAGGGCGGCCACGAAGTCATTGGCGATCCCATCCTGGACGTAGATGCGGTTGGCTCCAATGCAGGACTGTCCGCCATTGCGCATCTTCGCCGCAAACGTTCCATCCACCGCCCGCTGAAGATCCGCGTCGTTGAAGACGATGAGTGGTGCATTACCGCCGAGTTCCATCGAGCTACGGAGCACATTCCGGGAGGCAAGCTTCAGGAGCTGCCGGCCCACCGGGGTTGATCCGGTGAACGAAACCTTCCGGACCCTTGGGTCAAGCAGGACGGCTTCGCTGAAAGCCCCTGAATTTGATGTGGTAATCACTTGAATCAGTTCTTCAGGCACGCCTGCCTCAATGGCGAGCTGTACAGCAAAGTACGTCGTCAGGGGAGTAAGGGTCGCTGGCTTGATGACTACAGGGCATCCTGCCGCCAGCGCCGGCGCAATCTTTCGGGTTGCCATGGCCAGGGGGAAGTTCCATGGAGTAATCAGCACGGCCAGGCCTACGGGGGAGCGGCGCGTCAGAAGGCTCGCGCCTCCGTCCGGCGTCTCCCGGAAGTTCCCGGCGGGGCGCACTGCCTCCTCCGCGTACCAGCGAACGAAGTCTGTACCATACTTGACCTCGCCGCGCGCCTCTGCAAGCGGCTTGCCCATTTCGCGCGAAATCAGGTGGGCGAGATCTTCAGTGTGGGCAACGAGCTTGTCATACCAAGCGTGCAGCACGTCGGCGCGCTGACGAAGAGTGCTACCTGACCACTCAGTTCCTGCCGCGTCGGCCTTCCCAACAGCTTCCAGTGCAGCCTCAACATCAGCGTCAGGGACGTAAGCAATGGTCTCGGTGGTGGCCGGGTCCTGAACCGGGATGCCTTGGCTGGGCAGTTTGATGGATTGGATGACTGCATCCGCGTGCCGGAGGCTGTCCGGGTCTGCAGCAATCAGCGGGGTGATGGTTTGGGATACATGGCTCATCTGTTCTCCTGCTCGGTAATGGCTTGCTCTATGGCGGTGACAAAAAGGGTTAGTTCACGATCGCTGATAATGAACGGCGGGCTGACCTGAAGAGTGTTACCGCGCAACGGCCGGGCGATGTATCCAAGCTCAATAAGGCCGTCGCAAACCTGCTCGGCCTTCAGGTGGTTTGCGAGGGTGATACCCCCCAGCAGCCCCGCAACCCGCACGTCCGTGACGGCAGCCTGTCGCAGGGCGAGCTTGTCGAATTCTGTCCGCAACACCACTTCGAGTTCCTTGACTCGAGGAAGCAGCCGATCGCGCTCAAGGATTTCCAAGTGGCGCAGGGCTACCGCGGCGGCGGTTGCATGCCCGGCATAGGTGGCGCCATGACGGAATACGGGCGTATCCGGTGAGTCGATGTAGAACGGTTCCCACAAGCGCGGGCTAACGAGGACCCCGCCTAGTGGTGCATACCCGGAGGTGACTCCCTTGGCAAACGTCACTAGATCTGGTTTGATCCCGTAGCGTTCGGCTGCAAACATCGTCCCGACGCGACCGAAGCCCGTGATGACTTCATCCAGAATCAAAAGGATGTCGTTGTCCCGGCAGATCTCTTGAATGGCTTCAAGGTAGCCAGGTGCAGGTGGGTTCACGCCCCCGGTGCCCTGAACAGGTTCGGTGACAATTGCTGCGATGTATTCCGGTCCCACCTCTGCAATGACGGCTCCGACTTGCTGCGGATCGTTGAAGGACACCCTTGCCGTTTCGGGCACAAGGGAGTCCGTACCATACCCTTCACGGTTGAAGTCCAGGCCAGCGATACTTGTGCCGTACGCGTGGAGGCCATGGTAAGCAAACTCGCGGCTGAGAATGACCTTTTTGGTGGCGAGGCCTTCACGCTGCCAATGACGGCGGGCTAGCTTGCATGCGACATCGATGGCATCTGAACCGCCTGAGTTGAGAATGACCTTCGAACTGTCAATCGGCGAGATCTCCGCGAGCCGCTCGCCGAGGGCTAGAGCCTTGTCGTTCGTGAAGCGGGCGAAGATGTGATACGTCTCAAGCCGCATCATCTGATTGAAAGCGGCTTCAGCTAGTTCAGGATTCGAATGACCAAGGTTGGCGTGCCATAGGCCAGCGGTGCCATCAAACAGGCGTCGGCCGTCTTTCGTGTAGACATAGGCTCCTTCTCCTCTGTCGATGACGAGCTGCCGGCCGAGCACCGTTGGCGTGTGTGCTTGGGCGGGCCAAAGAGCGGGCCCATCCAGCAGGCTTGAGCGTGAGCTGCTCGGAGATGAAACGTTGTTGACGGTCACTTGTGCTTCGCCCCTTCCGGGTGCAGTCATGGCGTTTGGCAGGAACTACCGCATGATGGCGAGGCAATACGGCGTCGAAGAAAATTTAGCGACGCCCGTCCGTAAATAAAAGCGAATGTTATCGACGCTTATATGTAAGGTTTGCTTACATGTGCGAAGTTAGCCGGAATGCTTGGATAATCGCTTCCCGCACGGCCACGAGCGCCAGGTTGTGTTCCGACCCCTGCCTCACGAGGTAATGGATGCTTCGCCGCTGGTCCGAGGGAAGCCAGGAACTCGGTTCCACGTCACTGCCTGCCTCGCGCACTACCATGTCGGGCAGAAACGCTGCGGCCAGCCCCTGTTCAACCATCCTGAGGTGAAAAAGGAGATCCGAGGATACATGGGCGATGACCGGCTCAATCCCCCGCTCCCGACATACTCGCAGGGCCCATTGGGTGGACGCCGAGGAAAGGGGTTCTACGACCCAGCGCACCGTACGTAGCTGATCAAAGTCATCAAAGGTGAGGCCATGCGGCAGATAGCCCCGAACGGGGTCCTGGCCAATGATGGTGGTGTGGATGCCCCCATTTGGGGCCCCTTGCGTGCCGGGAAATGCGTCAGTCACAACAGCATCAACCTGCCGCGATATGAGCTGCAGGACAGCGGTTTCCGGCTCCTCGCGACGCAGGCGCACGTCGAGGCCCGGATAACTTCTGGTCAGTTCAGCAACGGCCGTTGGCAGGACACTGCGGCTGATGGTTGCAAACGCAGCGACGGTAACCACGCCCTGGGCCCGCTGGTGGGAGGTCGCCAAATCAGATTCCGCATGCTCAATGGCCGCCAGGATTGCCTCTGTATTCCGCACCAGTTCTTCGCCAGCCGGAGTGAGCTTGACGCTGCGACCAACCTTCTCCAGCAAAACCACGCCTGTTTCCTTCTCCAGGACTCCCAGCTGCTGGGAAATGGCGGAATGGCTGTACGCGAGTTCCCGTGCCGCAGCGCTCATGCTGCCGTGCAAGTTGACTTCCCTCAGCAGTATGAGGCGGTGAAGATCTAGCATTGTGCCGAGCAATCCAATCAGCTGTTCGAAATCGCGACATCGACCATCGTATTCCGCATCGGACCCAACGAGGGGACGCGCTGTCGACATCTCGGGCCGACCAGGTTTGGCCATGCCGCCACGCGCTCGATCGCAGGGCTTCTGGCTGCTTCGTAGCGTTCGTACGGCCCCGTACCGGGAGAGCGCGATCCCATAGCACGTGTTGTCATGCGCCGGTCCTCGCGCGATCCCGGATCAGGAGTCCTGCTCGATCAAGCCAACCATCGTGATCGATGGGCGGATGCCGCCTTCAGCGCATCATGCTACGTCCTGGGGTACCTCTTCGCGGCGGGCCGTGGCGGTAGCGGCATGGGCGGCGACCTCGCGTCGGGCCAGGGCATCTGAGGCCTTCGCCGTTGCGTAGAGGGAAGCCGCCAGCGTGAGGGCGAGGGCAACGCCCACGGTGATGATGCCGGCGTCGACGGGTGGGGCGACATCGCCCGTCGCCTCGGCGCGGGCCGTCCCGTTGAAGAAAGTAATGGCGACCAGTACCCCGACGCCGAGGGCGACCTCGGTCCAGACGATCCTCGGGAAATGACGAAGGGTCAGGTGTACGAGGGAGACATCGGGGTCCGCCTGACGGGCCAGGGCAATGCGTGGCATCAGCCAGAACTCGTTCACGGCGCCTGCTGCCATCATGCCCAATACCAGGACGAGCTTGACCAACAGGATCGCTCCGTTGGTCGTAGTCCACAGCTGCGAGATGCTGCCGATGTGCTGCCATGCCAGCCACAGGCCGGAGATCAGCACGGCTCCGACGCTTATCAGCGCGACAAAGCCGAATCGCCGCCAGATGTCCGCCCACAGCAGGCCGGCGCGATCGCTCAGACTGCGACGCGAGCCAGCAAGGACAACGAGCAGAGCCAGGCCGCCGAGCCATGCGCAGGCGCCGGCAATGTGGGCCTGAATGAAGATCTTGCTGAGTAGCGCATCTGTGGTCGCGAAGGGGGCCGGTGGTACGAGCCTGATTAGCGCCGCCGCCAGGGCGAGGGGCAGCGCGGTCAGCGCCAGCCTGTCCAGCCGGCGCCGTGCTAGTGGGCTAAACAGGGCGATCAGCAGGGCGGAGGTCAGAACGATGATGATGTTCTGCACTAGGAAGAGCGTGCCCTCCGCAACCCAGCTGCCCGGCTTCGCGGGTGCAGTCAGGAAGGCCCATATCTGTCCGGGATCCAGGGCCTCGCTGTACGGCATGCCCTTCCCCGACCGGGCCACGCGTGCCGCGAGCTGGAAGTAGGCTGTGACTGCGAGCAGGACCCCCGCCCAGGCCAGGGAAATCGCAGTCCGGCGACGCAGGGTCTCGATATCGCCGCCCTCGTTTCCCGATGTTCGCAGCGCCGGGCGTACCACCGCCGCGTGCGTCACGGTGCCGCCAATGGCCGCGGACAGGCCCACAAAATAGCCAAAGAGAGAGAGCATTTGCCAAAGCGGGGGGAGGGTATAGACCGTCGCAGATGCATTGAGGTAAGCGTTCATGACGCTGATCGTATTGCCGATAGTTGACAATTGACAATCTGGAAGGTCCCGGGCCGTAACTCGATCGTGTGGCGATGAAACTAAGTGAATTTTCGCTCAGCGATCTTTTGTATCTGGGTTCTTTCATTGACGTGCAGAAGTTCACCAAATCGGGGGACAGCCAGCCCGACAAATTCGTGATAGTTCTTTTTATCCACAGGTCACAACATGCTTTTGAGTAGCTGGATGAGGGGAATTGCAAGGCGCCGTTGGTTTGGCATTTGATAACCCGTGATAATGGGACATCGGCCAGCCTAGGCCGCGGCGCACGGCTACGTCTCTCGCGAACTCGCCGAACCCGCAGGGGCGGCTGTGATCGCCGTCGGGCCATTTCCACGTACGTCGACGTCAATTCAGTCTTGGTCGCAGGCATGGCCGACCTGGTCGCGCAGGGCCGCACGCATCTGGACAACCAGCAGTGGACGCTGCACGCAGCCGTCGAACAGGATTACCGCGGACCGGCTCCGACTGGTTTCTACACTTCGGGGTTGTGGCAAGGATCTTGTGGTTGCGGGGACGCGCCGCCGCTGCCATGACCGCACAGCGCCTCAGGCTAGGCGATGAGGAATAAGGTGAGCGGCCGGGCAAACGGAGGGAGGCCGGGTTTCCAAAAAGGCCCGGCCTCTCTCTTTTGGGAGTGATGTGGCAAGGTTCTTAGGCGGTAATTTCCTTGTTCTGGGCAGAGGCCGTGAGATCCTCAACGGCCTTTTGCATGTGTCGTTTGATGGCAGAGAGGAGCCCTGCTGTGTCGCCCGCTTCGAGTAGATCCAGAAGGGTCTGGTGTTCCTGCACCAGCACGTCTACGCGGGGGTAGGAAACCTCCAGATTGAGGATGCACATTCTGGATTCTGCTGCCAAGGTCTTGTAAATGCGTATCAGGCGTGTGTTACCTGCACCGGCAACAAAGGCTGTGTGGAATTCCATGTCGAGTCGTGCAATCGCCTGCCAGTCGGATCGGGCAACCTGCTTCGCCATGTCCTTGATGATTTTCTTCAGGACCTGGCACGTGTCTTTGATCTGCTCCTGCCCGGCGTCCAGCAGGATATTTGCAGCGGCAGATTCCACGGCCTCGCGGACGGCATAGATCTCTTTGATGTCATCAGTTGAAAGCTCCAGGACGAACACTCCCCGGTTCCGATGGCTGACCAGAAGACCTTCCTGGGCCAGGCGTTGCAACGCCTCCCGGAGAGGGCCCCGTGAAGTGCGCAGCTGCCCTGAAAGAACGGACTCGTTAAGCTGCTGTCCCGGACGGAAGACCCCCTGAACAATTTGCTCCCGCAATTGATCGGCAATGACTTGGGCCGTAGGCCTTCCTTCGAGCACAAACAGTCCTTCCGGCGCCGTCATGGACATCCCCTCATCTTCTACTCCCAGTTGTAACAAAATTCCGACAATCAGCACTTCCAAGGCCAATTCTGACCTGCTTCACGTCCATCATTCAGAGCACCTTCTCGAGGAAGGCCTGGGTTCGGCGCTCTTTCGGACGGGCAAGGACCTCACGTGCATCGCCGCGTTCAACCACGAAGCCCTCGTCCATGAAGAGCAGGGAGTCGGAGACCTCGCGGGCAAAGCCCATTTCGTGCGTGACCACAACCATTGTCATGCCTTTTTTGGCAAGGTCTTTCATGACAGCCAGGACTTCACCGACTTTTTCGGGATCCAGGGCGCTCGTTGGCTCGTCGAAAAGCATGATATCCGGGTCCATGGCCAGGGACCGCGCCATCGCCACACGTTGCTGCTGCCCGCCGGAGAGCTGCGCGGGGTAGTGTTCGCCGAAAGCTCCCAGGCCCACGCTTGCCAGCAGTTCCTGCGCCCGCCTGGCAGCTTCGCGCTTGTCGCCGCCTTTGACCAGCACGGGCCCGGCCATGACGTTTTCCTTGGCGGTCATATTGGGGAAGAGGTTGAACTGCTGGAAGACCATGCCAATCCTGGTGCGCTGAAGGGCCAGCTCTCTCTTGCTGAGGGCGTGGTACGCGGTTTCCGTTTCGTAATAACCCACGTTTTCGCCGTTGACTTTCAGGACCCCTGAGTCGACAGTTTCCAGGCCGTTGATGCAGCGCAGAAGCGTTGATTTGCCAGACCCGCTGGGTCCGATAATGCAGCAGATCTCGCCGCTGGAGATGTCGAGATCGACGTCTTTCAAGACCAATTTGGCGCCGAAGGACTTTCGGATTCCGCGGGCATAAATGGTGCCGGCGCTACTCATCGGGCAATACCTTCCGGTTCTGTCAGCACAACTTTCTTCGCCCTCCGCGGAAGCCTGACGGATGGACGCGAGTACCTTTGCTCGAGCTTGGATTGCGGGTAGCTAAGCAGCAGGGTCATGAGGAGGTACCAGAGGCTGGCGACGATCAGCAGCGGGATGGTCTCGTAGGTGCGGGCGTAGATCAACTGGGCACTCTGCAGCAGCTCCGCGACGCCAAGGACGCTCACCAGCGAAGTTTCCTTGAACATACCGATGACCTGGTTTCCGGTTGCGGGGATGATCGAGGGCATCGCCTGGGGAATGATGACCTTGCGCATCTTCGTCCAGCCGCTCATCCCGAGGGAGTCGGCCGCTTCGATCTGGCCCTTGCCGACGGCGGAGAAACCGCCGCGGATGATCTCCGCCATGTAGGCAGCTTCGTTTAGGGTCAGGCCGATGAGGGCTGCTGTGATGGGCGCAATCAGGGCGTTCACGTCGATGGCGGTATTGATGTCCGTGAAGGGAATTCCGATGGTCAGGTTGGGATAAAGCGCGGCGATGTTGAACCAGAAGATGAGCTGCACCAGGACTGGCGTTCCACGGAAGAGGGTGATGTAGACGCCGGCTGTGGCGGCGACTGGTTTGATAGTGGAGGATCTCATGATGGCAAGCGCCAGGCCAAGCAGCGTTCCGAGGGCCATGCTGGCAATGGTCAGGAAGATCGTCAGCATCAGTCCGCGAATGATGGTTTCATGCGTGAAGTACCTGGCCACCACGCCCCATTTGAAATTGGGGTTGGTTACTACGGAGGCGAGTACCCCCAGGCCGACAAGGCTGCACACAACCCAGGCGACGTACTCGAAGGTGCTCCGACGCCGCAGCCGCGGTTTGAGCGCAGGGTCCATCCCACCCATGGCGGTTTCATTTCGTCGACCAATGAATTTCGACACGATGTCCCTCTAATTGAGCTTTGCTTCGGGGATGGCACCTGATTCGAGGCCCCAATGGGCAAGTGACTTCTTGTATTCCGGGCTGTCCAGGATGGACTGCACGGAAGCCTGGAGAGCCGGGGTCAGAGGGGATCCCTTTTTGAGGCCCATGGCAACTATGTGGTCCGAGCGGGTATCAACCTGCGGCGTCAGGACTGTGAAGGTGTTCGGCTGCTGCTTGTCTGCCCACGCAAGCGCCGGGGTGTCGTAGAAGACGCCGTCCACGCGCCTCGATGCCAACTGCGTGAGCGCTTCCTGAACGTTGGGGAGTGTGATGCCGTTGATGGCCGGCTTGCCCTTTGAAGTGCAGGTCCACTCAGACACGTTCGGAAGGTGGTGCAGCTGGGCGGTTGATCCCTTTGTCACGGCGATGTTCCGACCGCACATGTCGTCATTCGTGATGTTCAGGGGATTGCCATGAGCCACCGCCACTGATACGCCGCTGTTGAAGTAGTCGATCATGTCGAGAACTTTTAGCCGTTCGGGTGTTGGTGCCATGGTGGTGACGGTGAAGTCGTAGCGGCCGCCGTCGATGCCGGGAATGATCGTGTCGAAGGCCGTGTTCTCGAACTTGAGCTTCAGGCCGAGCTTCTTGGCCACGAGGCGGGCCATGTCCGGGTTGAGGCCGATCGGTGTCACGTTGTCCTCGGCAAGAAACGTCGTCGGCGGATAGTGAAGGTCCATCGCAACCGTCAGGACGCCCTTATCCTTGTAGGCCTGCGGCAGCAGCCTCATTGCAGCCTCATCAGGCCGCACACCTTCCGAAATATCAGCCGTGTTTGTCGTGTTGGATTCTTCACGTGCCCGATCGTTGCCGGCGTTCGACGTACACGCACTTAGCGCAAATAAGAGAGCCGTTGCCGCGGCGGCAGCCCGGGCTTTGATTCTCGTGCTCACAGTGCCTCCGTTCACATGTTCCGAACCCAGGTTTCAGTAGAGACAATGAGGAACCTTCACCAGCTGCTGCACACCCAACGGTGGGCGCTGGCAATTGGGATGGATCACTGACCTCTCCGTACCTATATGCAATCACCCCAATCCTCGATCGTCGACAATTTACACAGATTCTTTTTGACGCTGCTCGCCATTGTGTTGTGCCGGATCCCGCCCTCCGGCTCGTGGGGGCTTCAGGCTCTGTTCGCAGGGGGAGTGCGGCATGCGGTACCCCTCGAGCCCGGCCATGCGGCCAGCCCGGCTCCTAAGGGTAAGTACGTAGCACATGCGAGAAAAGGGCACATGCCAGAGAAGGCCAGATCCCTTGGATCTGGCCTTCTCGTATTATTTGGCGGAGCGAATTGCTAGGCGAAGATCTCGTTATCCTCCGATGCGGCAGTGAGATCCTCAACGGCCTTCTGCATGTGCCTTTTGATGGCCTTAAAAAGGTCCTCTCGGTTACCTGCCTCGAGCAGATCTAGAATATTCTGATGCTCCTCAACCAGGACGTCGATTCGAGGGTAGGAAACTTCCAGGTTGAAAATACACATTCTGGATTCAGCGGCGAGAGTCTCGTAGATTCTCATGAGGCGCGAGTTGCCTGCGCCGGCGACGAATGTGGTGTGGAAATCCATGTCCAATCGTGCGATTGCCCGCCAATCGGATAAAGCAACCTGCTTCGCCATGTCCCTGATGATTCTTTTCAGGGCCAGGCCGGTATCCCTGGTGGATTTGGACCCGGCGTCCAACAACGCGGCGGCGGCAGTTGATTCCACAGCTTCGCGTGCCGCGTAGATCTCCCTAATGTCCTCGATCGCGAGCTCAAGGACGAAGACCCCGCGGTTGCGTCGGCTGACAAGAATCCCTTCCTGGCATAGACGCTGCAATGCTTCACGGACCGGGCCCCTGGACGTGCTTAATTGGCTTGCCAGTACCGATTCGTTAATTTGTTCTCCCGGACGGAAGGCCCCTTGAACAATTTGTTCCCGCAACTGATCGGCGATCAGCTGTGCAGTAGGTCGTCCCTCCAGTACAAACAGACCTTCCGCCGCCGTCATTGATATCCCCTCATCTCATAATTCGCCCAACGCGAACATTTACACAGCTATTGCGGTGTATTTGGTCTCAAGAAATTCTTCGATGCCGATCTTGCCGCCTTCGCGTCCCAGTCCGGACTGCTTGACGCCTCCGAAGGGTGCTGCCGGGTTGGAGACAAGGCCGGTGTTCAGTCCGACCATGCCTACTTCCAGCTCTGCGGAGAAGCGAAGGGCCTTATCCAGGTTTCCGGTAAATACGTAGCCAACAAGGCCCCACTCGGTGTCGTTGGCCAGGCGAAGAGCTTCGTCCTCGCTGTCGAACGGGGCGATGGCTGCTACGGGACCGAAAATCTCGGTGCTCATCAAGTCGGCATCCATAGAGACGTCTGTCAGGACGGTGGGGGTGTAGAAGTACCCAGGGCCGTGCGGGCGGTTGCCACCGGTCAGGATGCGTGCGCCCTTGGAAACAGCGTCGATGACCAGACTTTCGACCTTGTCCAGGCCTTTCTGCTCGATCAGGGGTCCGACGTCGGTTCCCTCCGCCGCGCCGTTGCCCACCTTCAGCTCCGCGATACGCTTGGCGAACTTCTCGCCGAACTCCTCGATGACGGAACGGTGCACGAAGAAACGGTTCGCGGCAGTGCAGGCCTCGCCCATGTTCCGCATTTTGGCCTTCATCGCACCTTCAACTGCCTTCTCGATGTCCGCGTCGGCCAGGACGATGAACGGGGCGTTTCCACCCAGTTCCATGGAGGAACGCATGACATTGTCGGCCGCTTGGCGCAGCAGGATCTTCCCCACCTCGGTGGAGCCGGTAAAGCTGATCTTCCGTGCGATGCCGCTGCTAGTCCAGGTCCCCACGACGGCGGAGGCGCTGGAGGTAGTGACGACGTTCAGGACGCCATCGGGAAGGCCTGCCTGCTTGAAAATGTCCACCAGGGCCAGGGACGTCAGGGGTGTCAGTTCCGCAGGCTTGAACACCATGGTGCAGCCCGCAGCGACAGCAGGCGCGATCTTGCGGGTGCCCATGGCCAGCGGGAAGTTCCAGGGAGTGACCAGCACACACGGGCCCACGGGCTCCTTGGTGATCATGATCCGGGTGTTGCCGTCAACTGAGGTGGCTTGGTCTCCGCCGATGCGGACTGCTTCTTCGGAGAACCAGCGGAGCATTTCGGCGCCGTAGGCTACTTCGCCCCTCGCCTCAGCCAGGGGCTTGCCCATCTCCGCGGTCATAATGGCCGCTAGCCGGTCGGTGTTGGCAATGACCAGTTCAAAGGCGCGGCGCAGAATGTCGGCCCGTTCACGGGGAGTGGACTTCGCCCACTCCGCCTGGGTACGCCCTGCGGCCTCGATGGCCGCCCGTGCTTCTTCCGGGCCGCCGTCGGCCACATTGGCGATGATCTCACGGGTGGCGGGGTTTTCCACGGGGAAAGTGGCGCCGCTGGCGGCGTTCTGCCAGGCGCCATCGATGAATAGTTCAGTGTGAAGACCTGAGGGATCGAATGGGGTGCTCATGTCACGCTTTCAAGGATCGCAGGGAGGATTAGATGGCCGCTGTCTTCAGCGCCTGGGCGAACCTGGTCAGGCCGGCCTGAATCTCGTCGCTGCTGACGTTGAGCGGCGGGATGATGCGGATCACGTTTCCGTGGGGGCCGCAGGTGAGGAGGAGGAGTTCTTCCGGAATGGCTGCTTGCTGGACCGCGAGTGCAGTTGCCGCATCCGGAGTTCCGTCTGCTGCAGTGAATTCAACCGACTGCATCAGGCCGCGGCCTCGAACGTCGCCGATAGTTGTGAACTGGCCCTTTAGGCTGTCCAGCCCGGCGCGCAGCTCATTGCCGCGTACCAGGGCGTTGGTAACAAGCTCTTCGCGCTCGATGACGCCAAGGGTTGCTACGCCCGCGGCAGCGGCGACGGCGTTCCCACCGTAGGTGCCGCCCTGGGACCCCGGCCACGCTTTGCCCATGAGTTCCGTGGAGGCTGCAATCGCGGAGATGGGGAAGCCGCTGGCGAGGCCCTTTGCGGTGATGACGACATCCGGGGTGATCCCGGCCCAGCCATGTCCCCAGAACTTTCCGGTGCGCCCGACGCCGGCCTGGACTTCATCCACGATGAGGACGATGCCGTGCTTGTCTGCGCGTTCCCTCAGTCCCTGAAGGAAGGCGACCGGGGTGGGGATGTAGCCGCCGTCCCCAAGAACAGGCTCGATGATGAAGCCGGCCGTGTCAGCAGGGCTGCTGATGCTGGCCAGAAGCTGGTCCAATTCCTTGAGGGCGAAGGCAACCGCGGTGTCCTCGTCCCAGCCATAGCGGTAGGCGTGGGGGAAGGGTGCGATATGAACGCCACTCATCAGCGGGGAGAAGCCGGAGCGGAATTTTGTCCCCGCCGTGGTGAGGGATGCAGCACCCACGGTACGGCCGTGAAAGCCGCCGTGGAAGGAGATGATGTTAGGCCGTCCGGTGGCCATGCGGGCCAGACGTACAGAAGCCTCTACAGCCTCGGAGCCGGACGTGGCATAGAAGACGCTGTCCAGCCCCGAGGGCAGGAAGTCTCCGAGCCGGTCCGTGAGCTCAAGCAGGGGCTTGTGCATCACGGTGGTGTACTGGGCATGGACGATCTTTCCCACCTGTTCGCGGGCTGCTGCCACGACATCCGGGTGGCAGTGACCGGTGCTGGTGACGCCGATTCCGGTGGTGAAATCCAGATACTTCTTACCGTCGGTGGCATAGATCCAACTGCCGAGGGCGTGGTCGACTATGACAGGCGTCGCCTGCTTGAGGATGGGACTAAGGGTTGCCATGGCATTCATACTTTCTCAGGAACTGTAGATTGTCAACAATTTGCTGATGCAAGCGACATCGTCCTTGCCGATTGGGTGGTTTAGCTCGTCTTGAACCGTTCAGGACGCACGAAGTCCAAGCCTTCGAAGGTCTGCTTGCCCAGGGCTTCCTGTGCGGCGATGTGGCCGAATCCGGTGGCGTTTTTGAAGCCGGCTCCGGAGAATCCGGTGGCGCAGTAGATCCGGCTTGCGTCCTTCAGTCGGCCAAGGAGGGGATTCCCGTCCTTGGTGTAAAGGTCGGGGAAGGCATCTGAGCGGACGATGTTCGAATAGAGGTCGGGGAAGAATTCGGTGACGGTTTCGGTGGTCTCCTGGATTTCCGCCTGAGTGAGTTCCCTGGGCACGGCGTCAGGATTGGGGGTTGGGCCCCCGCGGCCGTCCAGGGTTGCTTTGACCGTGACGCCGTCGACGGCGGGTGCACCATACATCGACCGGTCCTCATAAATGCGGATGAAGATGGGGAATTTCTCCGGCGTGAACTCTGAGGCGTCCTTGGCGACGAACCAGGTAAGGAAAATCCGTTTGGTTTCGGTGGCTGCCTTGAGATAGTCGGGCATGAGCCTGTTGGACCAGCCGCCGGAGGCGATGATGGCGTTGTCGAAGGTCCAGGACTTGTCGCCGGAAGTGACAATCACGCCGTCGTTCGTCTCCCGGACGCTGTCCACGCGGGTGTTCCTGCGGACGGTGGCTCCGTTCGCTCCGGCAGCTGCGATGGCGGCGGTGACCGCGCGGTCTGTACGCAGGGCTCCGGCGTTCGGGTCGTAGATGGCGATGTCGTCGGGCCGGAGGTTGTGCTGGGGGTAGCGTGCGGCCAGTTCCTCATGGCTAAGGATCTGGTGTTCGGCTCCGGTGAGCCGGGTGGTTTCCAGGATGCTGCGGATGTAGGGGCCGTCTGCGGTACCGATGGAGAGGCCGCCGCAGCGGGTGAGGATGTTTTGGCCGGTTTCGGCTTCGAGTTCTGCCCAGAGGGTTTGGGAGCGTTGCAGGATGGGGTAGTAGTCGGGGTTGCCGCGGTAGATCATGCGGAAGAGGCGGGTGTCCCCGCCGACGGCGCTGCGTCCATGGGCGGGGGTGGCGGCCTCGAAGCCGACGACGGCGTCCGTAATGCGGGAGGCCTGCCACAACGCCATGCTGCCGATGCTGCCCAGGCCGATGACAGCGAGCTTTCCATCTGTCATTTCAGAGCACCTTTTCCAGGAAGGCCTGGGTGCGGCGTTCCTTGGGGCTGCCAAGGACGTCGCGGGCGTCGCCGCGTTCGATGACGTAGCCCTCGTCCATGAAGAGCAGCGAGTCGGACACTTCGCGGGCGAAGCCCATTTCGTGGGTGACGACCACCATGGTCATGCCCTTCTTGGCGAGGTCTTTCATGACGGCGAGGACTTCGCCGACCTTCTCCGGATCCAGGGCGCTGGTGGGTTCGTCGAATAGCATGATCTCCGGGTCCATGGCCAGCGAACGGGCGATGGCCACGCGCTGCTGCTGCCCGCCGGAGAGCTGGGCCGGGTATTTATGTCCATGGCCACTCAGGCCTACGCTGGCCAGCAGCTCATAGGCGCGGACGGCGGCTTTCTTCTTGTCGTGACCCTTGACCAGGACGGGGCCGGACATGACGTTTTCCTGGGCGGTCATGTTTGGAAAGAGGTTGAACTGCTGGAACACCATGCCGACCCTGGTGCGCTGCTCGGCCAGTTTCTTCTTGCTGAGGGCGTGGTAGGCGGTGTCGGTTTCGTAGTAGCCGAAGTTTTCGCCGTTGACTTTCAGGACTCCGGAGTCCACGGTTTCCAGCCCGTTGATGCAGCGGAGCAGCGTTGATTTGCCGGAGCCGCTGGGTCCGATGATGCAGCAGACTTCGCCGCTGGCGACGTCCAGGTCAATGTTCTGCAGGACTGACTTGGATCCGAAGGATTTGCGGATTCCGCGGGCGTGAATGGTGCCGTCGGTGCTCATCGGGCAGCGCCTTCCGGTTCGGTGAGGGCAACCCGCTTGGCCTTGCGGGGCAGGGTGGAGGTTGCGCGGGAGTATCGTTTCTCGAGCTGGGACTGGGGGTAGCTCAGAAGCAGGGTCATCACGAGGTACCAGAGGCTGGCCACAATGAGCAGCGGGATGGTCTCGTAGGTGCGGGCATAAATGAGCTGTGCGCTTTGGAGCAGTTCGGCCACACCGAGCACGCTGACCAGGGAGGTTTCCTTGAACATGCCGATGAACTGGTTTCCGGTGGCAGGAATGATGGAGGGCATGGCTTGCGGGATGATGACCTTGCGCATCTTCATGGACCCGCTCATGCCCAGCGAGTCGGCGGCCTCGATCTGGCCCTTGCCCACTGCGGAGAAACCTCCGCGGATGATCTCGGCCATATACGCGGCCTGGTTCAGGGTCAGGCCCACCAGAGCGGCCGTGATTGGACCCATGATCGCATTCATGTCCACGGCCGTGCCGATGTCCGTGAACGGGATCCCGATCCTCAGGTTCGGGTACAGCGCGGAGATGTTGAACCAGAAGATCAACTGGACCAGCACCGGGGTGCCACGGAACAGAGTGATGTAGAGTCCCGCGGCGATCGAAACCGGCTTCACGTGAGAGGCTCGCATGACCGCCAGGGCAAGGCCTAGCAGCGTTCCCAAGGCCATGCTCGCGACCGTGAGGAAGATCGTGAGCATGAGCCCGCGCAGGATCGACTCCGCGAAGAAATACTTCCCGACGATGCCCCACTTGAAGTTGGGATTGGTCAGGACGGAGACGAGGATCCCGATGCCGACAAGAATGCTCAAGACCCATCCGGCGTACTCGGACGGAGTCCGAAGGCGAAGCCGTGGCTTGAGGGCTGCATCAACGCTACCCATCGTTGCTTCACTTCCTTTGCTAATAGCTGTGACCATTGAGGCGCCCCGCTAGTTCAGCTTGGCGTCGGTGACGGCCCCGGACTCCAGGCCCCAGGTCTGGAGGGATTTCTTGTACTCCGGAGTCTGCAGGACGGACTGGAGCGCTGCCTGCAGGGCCGGGGTCAGCGATGAGCCCTTCTTCAGGCCCACGGCGGTCAGGTCGCTCGAGCCGACGTTGACCCGGCCCAGGATGGTGAAGGAGCCCGGCTGCTGTTTCTCGGCCCACCCCAGCGAGGTCGTGTCGTAGAGGATGCCGTCGATCCGCTTGGAGTGCAACTGGGTCAATGCCTCTTGGATGTTGGGCAGTGTTACTGCATTGATTGCCGGCTGCCCCTTCGAGGTGCAGGTCTGCTCATTGAGGGCCGGAAGGCGCTTGAGCTGGCCGGTCGAGCCCTGGGTGACGGCGATGTTCTTTCCGCACAGGGTCTCCACGGTAAGGTTCAGCGGGTTCCCACTGGCCGCGGCCACAGAAGTGCCGGCCCTGAAGTAATCAATCATGTCCAGGACCTTGAGCCGCTCATCGGTCTTGGACATGGTCGTGGCGGTAAAGTCGAAGCGGCCGCCGTCCAGGCCAGGGACAATCGTGTCGAATTTGGTGTCCACGAACTTCAGCTTCAGGCCGAGCTTCTTTGCCACGAGCCGTGCGATATCCGGGTTCAGCCCAATCGGCGTGACGTTGTCGTCGGCTAGGAACGTCGTCGGAGGATAGTGCAGGTCCATTGCCACCGTAAGTTCGCCCTTGTCCTTGAACGACTGCGGGAGAAGCTTGACGGCGGCCTCGTCAGGCTGGATGCCCTCGGAGATATCCGCCGTGTTGGATGTCTTGGAGCTGTCCGGAGCCTGCTCCCCGCTGGCCGTGCCGCCACAGGCGGTAAGGGCCAACAGTACGGCAAGCCCTGCCGCTGCAGTCTGGACTTTGCTTATGGTCTTCATGATGCTTCCCTTCAAATGGTTTCAGCTGGAGTGATCTGCCGAACGGCTACGAATTTCGCAGGATCTTTCCCGTCGGCATCCCGTGCTGCGGGAGGGGGAGTGGGCTGGCGCTGAACGTTAGGTTTCGGGCGGGGGTGTGATGCGGATCTCCTCCTGCTTGTAAACGCAATGGAACTCTTTCAACTGTGGATTGTCAACAATTGACGATAACTAAATTCGATTGCGTCGGAAGTTCCACGTTCCCGCATTCCAAGCTTCCAGAACTGTTGACAATCTACAATTCGCGGGCATACAGTCGAAGACATCGGGACAGTTGCTCCCTGGACCCGGGAGTAGCCAGGCCTCCACTTCGCTTATGACACCCAGATGCCCTCCAAGTTGGCTCTGGATACCAATTCAAGAAACGGACGAATCATGGCAGAGACCAATTTCCGGCCGAAGTACATCTCTTTCGATTGCTACGGCACCCTGATCAACTTCAACATTGACCCAACCACCCGTCGTCTGCTGGACGGACGTTTGCCGGACGAGCAGTGGTCTACGTTCAAGCCGGTGTTTCGCGGTTACCGTTTCGATGAAGTCTGCGGCGACTACAAGCCCTACGAGCAGATCCTTCAGGACTCCTTTGACCGCGTCTGCAAGCGCTGGGGCATTGGGCCGACGCCCGGTGCCGGCGCGGAATTCGCCGAGGCTGTCCGCGGCTGGGTTGCCCACGAGGACGTGCCGGCTCCGTTGAAGGTGATGGGCGACAACTACCAGCTGGTGATCCTGTCAAACGCCGACGACAGCTTCCTGGACATCAGCGTTCCCAAGCTCGGTGCAGATTTCCACGCCGTGTACACCGCCGAGCAGGCCCAGGCCTACAAGCCGCGCTACCAGGCATTCGAGTACATGCTGGACACCCTCAACGCCAAGCCGGAGGACTTCCTGCACGTCTCCTCGCACACCCGGTATGACATGATGCCGATGCACGATATGGGCTTCAGGAACCTGGTGATGCTGGACCGCGGCTATGACCCCATCACCCACGGCTACGACTACACCACCGTGAAGTCCCTCGACGAGCTCAACAAGCAGCTCGGTCTCTAAACCGACTTCCTGAGGCGAAAGGCCATCCCGTGAAACTCATCCCTTACTGGCTGGACACAGCTGAGCCATCCGGTGACTACCGCGGCACGCCAGTGCCGGAAAATGTCGACGTCGCGATTATCGGTGCCGGCTTCACTGGACTATCCGCCGCGCTCGAGTTCGCGCAGCAGGGCGCGAGCGTCGCAGTCTTCGAACGCCACACTGTTGGCTGGGGAGCATCCGGCCGCAATGGCGGGATGGCCACGACCGGCTTGGCCATCGGCTTCAGCACCGCAGTCAAGCGCTACGGCGAGGACCGGGCGGTACAGTACTTCCGGGAGTACAACGACGCCATCGACAGCATCGAGAAGCTGGTGCATGACCACGCGATCGACTGCGACTTCAACCGCTTCGGCAAGCTCTCGCTGGCCTACCACGAGTCGCACAACGCGGGGTTCCGGAAGTCCCAGGAGCTGCTGGCCAAGCTCGTCGACCACCATGTCACGCTGATCCCGAAGTCCGAGATCCACAGCGAGATCGGCACCGACTTCTACCAAGGCGCCATGATGGATCCCCTGGGCGCCGGACTCCACGTGGGCAAGTTCGCCCACGGCCTGGCGGGTGCGGCAGTCAACGCCGGAGCACAGATCTGCGAGAACGCGGGCGTGACCGAGCTCAAGAAGGTCAGCGGCACGGTCCACGACGTCCACACGACGCGCGGTATCACCAGGGCCAAGCAGGTTTTGGTCGCAACCAGCGGCTACACGGGCAAGATCACACCGTGGATGCAGCGCCGGGTGATCCCGGTGGGCAGCTTCATCATTGTCACCGAACAGCTCCCCGAAGATGTGGTCAACCGGATTCTGCCGAACCGTCGCCAGGCCTCGGACAGCAAGATGCTGACCTACTACTTCCGCATCACCCCGGACAACCGGCTCCTCTTCGGCGGCCGGGCACGGTTTGCCCTCTCCAGCCCGGACTCCGACGTCAAGAGCGCCGAGATTCTGCGCAAGGCCATGCTCGAGCTGTTCCCGTATCTGTCTAACGCCAAGGTGGACTACATCTGGGGTGGTCTGGTGGACTTGTCCATGGACCAGATGGTTCACGCCGGCGTGCATGACGGTCTCTACTACTCCCTCAACTACAGCGGCCACGGTGTGCAGATGGCGGCCCACATGGGCAAGCGGATGGCCCACTATATGGGTGGCGACAAGTCGGCGAACGTGTGGGAGGACCTGAAAAACCCGCCCGTTCCCGGCCACTTCGGCCCGCCGTGGTTCCTGCCCTTCATCGGAGCAGCCGCCAAGATTATCGACCGGATCAAGTAGAACCTCCTCAGCCAGCTGGCCAGCCGATTCCGGCTGGCCAGCGTTCAATCACGTAACCACATCACCTAGCCAAGGGATCACATGTTGCCATCAACAGTCCTCGATGACGCGCGCCCTGAGACTGCCAAAGAAGCTGCCAACAGCCGCGAAAATGTTGCCGATCTTCCTGGAGGTGCCTTCTTCGAAGGACAATGGCAGACCACCGGGATGAATCTGGAGGTCCGGGACCCCGAGGATAGTTTCCTGGTGGGGCGGGTGTGCACGTCAACTTCCGAAGACGTGAAGCGTGCCATCCGGCATATCTACCGCCACCTCCAGATCCAGGACTGGCCGCTGCGGGCCCGACGGGAGGCCCTGGAGAAAGCCGTGGAGTTGCTGGGTGAGCAGTCTGCCCAATTCGCCGCCATCATCGCGGCAGAGAGCAGCAAGACGATCACCGAGGCTGAGCGTGAGGTGCGTCGTTGCAGGGAAACCCTTCGGTTGTCTGCGGTCGCGGGGGAGGAGCTGGCAGGGGAGACCCTGGGTTTCGAGGACAGCCTGGCTGCGGGAAACAAGATCGGCTGGTACAGCCGGAAGCCGGTGGGCATCGTTGCGGCAATCACGCCTTTCAATGACCCGCTGAACCTTGTGGCGCACAAACTGGGGCCGGCCCTGATCGGCGGCAACGGCGTCGTGCTGAAGCCTTCCGCGCGGACGCCGCTGAGCGGGCTGGCACTGGTGCAGCTATTGCTGGAAGCAGGCGTTCCCTCGGGGCGGATTGCCGCCATTGTTGCGGGCGAGGGCGTGTCCGAAGCCTTGGTCACGGACGAGCGGGTGGACCTGATCTCCTTCACGGGAGGCCCAGCCACCGCCGATCGAATCGCTGCCGCAGCGGGGGCAAAGAAGATCCTGTCCGAACTCGGCGGGAACAATGTCACGATTGTGTGCGCCGACGCGGATCCCCAAGCCGCCGCGGCGGCGATCGTTCCCGGCGCTTTCGGAGTGGCCGGGCAGAACTGCCTGTCTGTTCAGAGGGTCTACGTGCACATCTCGCTCTTCGAGAAGGTCCTGGAGCGCGTCGTTGAAGGCACCAAGGCTCTGAAAACCGGTCCGAAGCTTGACCGCGCCACCGACGTCGGACCGTTGATTTCCGAGGCTGAGGCACGCCGCGTCGAGGAATGGGTGGCAGAAGCCACGGCGGCCGGGGCCACTCTGCACGCCGGCGGAAAGCGGCGGGGCGCCTACTATGAGCCCACCGTGCTGACCGATGTTCCTTCCAAGTGCCGGGTCATTCGCGACGAGGTGTTCGGACCGGTAGTCAGCATCCTGCCGTTCATCGAGGTCCAGGACGCCATCTACGCGGCCAACAACACGGAGTACGGGCTCCAGGCCGGCGTGTTTTCCCAGTCCATCGACCAGGCCCTGGCGATCGCGGACAAACTGCACGTCGGCGCCGTCGTCATCAACGAAACCAGCGATATCCGAATCGACTCCATGCCCTTCGGCGGGTTCAAGAAATCCGGCGTCGGCCGCGAAGGTGTGCGGCACGCCCTCCGCGAAATGACCGAACCCAAAAACATCATCATCAACCTCGGCGAACCCCCGCGGTAACACCGGTGTGACGGCCAAACGGAGAATCCATGAGTACCCACAACATCGCAGTCATCGCCGGCGACGGCATCGGCAAGGAAGTTGTCCCTGCAGCGATTACCTGCCTGCAGCGGATCGCGGACGTCCACGCGCTGAAGCTTAACTTCACCTATTTCGACTGGGGCTCCGAGTACTACCTTCAGCATGGACAAATGATGCCTACTGACGGACTCGAGCAGCTCGCCACCCATGACGCCATTTTCCTGGGCGCAGTGGGTTCCCCGGAGGTCCCGGACACCGAGTCGCTGTGGGGCCTGCTGATCCCCATCCGCCGGGAGTTCCAGCAGTACATCAACCTCCGCCCAGTCAAAACGCTCGACGGCGTCGCGTCGCCTCTCGCTGCCAAGATACCGATTGACCTCGTGATTGTTCGGGAGAACAACGAGGGCGAATATTCGGAGGTTGGCGGACGAATGTACCGGGGCCTGCCGCACGAGAGCGCGGTCCAGGAAACGATCTTCACCCGCTTGGGAGTCTCTCGCGCTGCAAGTTTTGCCGCTTCCCTCGCCTCGGCCCGCAGCGGGCAGCTGACATCGGCGACCAAGAGCAACGGCATCATCCACACCATGCCGTTCTGGGACGAAGTGGTGCAGGAAACAGTCCAGGACTATCCGGGCGTAACCGTCACTCATGAACTGGTGGACGCCCTGGCAGCGCACCTGGTCCTTAAACCCTGGACGCTTGATGTCATTGTTGCTTCCAATCTCCTCGGCGACATCCTGTCCGACCTGGGCAGCTCCGTGACTGGGTCCATCGGCCTGGCGCCCAGTGCCAACCTGAACCCGGAGGGGCACCACCCATCCCTTTTTGAACCCGTCCACGGTTCGGCTCCAGATATTGCTGGCAAGGGCCTGGCGAACCCGGTAGGCCAGATCTGGTCCGGCGCCATGATGCTGGAGCACCTCGGCCATCCCGAGGCTGCAGCCCATCTGCAGGCAGCGTTTGAGTCCGCCCTGCGGGACGGTCACGGCACCCGCGACGTCGGCGGGACGTCGTCGACGTCGGAATTCACCACCGCGGTCCTCGCGGCTATCGAGGCATTGGCCGCTGATCGGGCGGCTGTTTCCGAGATCTCGGCGTCGTGACAGCCGCAAGGGAGGGTCGGCGCCCGATCGTGGCCGCCCTTTACCGGGAGGCGTTCCCACCGCGCCTGGATGAGGTGGAGGAGTTCGCCGAGGTTCGGCTGACCAAGGCGGATGGATTGGCGAAGGCCATGGACGGTGCAGACGTGCTGTATCAATGGCACTCATTCTCGCCCGCTCTCAAGGAGAACTGGGTGGCCGCCTCGTCGCTGAAGTGGGTCCATGTTTCCGCCGCCGGCGTGAGCCAGCTGATGTTCGATGAGCTGGTTGCAAGCGAAGTCACCTACACGAATTCCCGCGGTGTCCTGAGCCGGGCGATTGCAGAGTTTGCGCTCGGATTCGTGCTGGACCTGGCCAAGGACGCGCAGGGCTCATTCAAGTTGCAGCAGCAGCAACGCTGGCAGCACCGGACTACCCGCAAGGTCCAGGGACAGTCCGCGCTGGTGGTGGGCACGGGTTCCATCGGCCGCGAGATTGCCCGGCTTTTCCGGGCTGTCGGGATGGAGGTCGACGGCGCCGCCCGAACGGGCCGCCCGCGGGACGCTGACTTTGGCCTGATTTACCCTTCCCGCGAGCTGAGCCGAATTGTCCGGTATTACGACTACGTGGTTCTTGCCGCGCCATTGACCCAGGAGACGATGGGCCTGGTCGATGCCAAAGTCCTGGGAGCCATGAAGCCCTCTGCGTCCCTGATCAATGTGGGGCGAGGGCAGTTGGTTCAGACGGACGCGCTGGTCGATGCCCTTGAATCGGGTTCCATCGCGGCTGCTGCCCTGGACGTCGTGGACCCCGAGCCGTTGCCGGAAGGGCATGCGCTGTGGGAGATGGAGAACGTCATCATCACCCCGCACATGTGCGGTGACACCGTGGACTACCTCGATGACCTCGGGAAGCTCTTCGTAGACAACCTGAAACGGTACTGCAACGGCGAACCACTGCAGAACATCGTGGACAAGTCCCTGGGATACGTTCCCGGCCATTGAACTGTCACTCACCTTTTAAGCGCACTTCTAAGGAACCGCCATGACTACGTCAACGATGACGACACTCACCCAGATCAATCACTTCATCAACGGCGCAGAGACCCCCGGCGAGGGCGACCGCACCCAACCCGTGTACAACCCGGCCACCGGGCAGGTGACCGGGGAGCTGCGCCTGGCCAACAGGTCAGACCTGGAAACCGCCGTTGCCGCGGCGAAGAAGGCCGCGGAGAAGTGGGGCGATATTTCCCTCGCCAAGCGCACCGCGGTGCTGTTCAGGTTCCGCGAGCTTGTCGCCGCGCACGTGGACGAACTCGCCCAGCTGGTGACCGCCGAGCACGGCAAGGTCCTCTCCGATGCGAAGGGCGAGATCGGCCGCGGCCTGGAGGTCATCGAGTTCGCCTGCGGCATCCCGCAGCTGCTCAAGGGCGAGTACTCCGACCAGGTCTCCACCGGCATCGACGTGTTCTCCTTCCGCGAACCGCTCGGCGTCGTGGCGGGTATCACGCCGTTCAACTTCCCGGTGATGGTGCCGCTGTGGATGGCCCCGATGGCCATCGCCACCGGCAACGCGTTCATCCTCAAGCCCTCCGAGCGGGACCCCTCCCCGTCGCTGCTGCTGGCCAAACTCTGGAAGGACGCCGGCCTGCCCGATGGTGTGTTCCAGGTCCTGCACGGGGACAAGGAAACCGTGGACGGTTTGCTGACCCACCCGGACGTGGACGGCATCTCCTTCGTGGGGTCCACCCCGATCGCCAAGTACGTCCACGAGACCGCCACCAGGCACGGCAAGCGGGTCCAGGCCCTGGGCGGGGCGAAGAACCACGCGATCGTGCTGCCCGACGCCGACCTGGACAACGCCGCCGACCACCTGGCCGCTGCCGCGTTCGGTTCCGCGGGGCAGCGCTGCATGGCCATCTCCGTCGCCGTCGCCGTCGGCGACGCCGCCGAGCTGCTGGTGAAGAAGGTCGAAGAACGCGCCCTGGCCGTGAAAGTCAACAACGGCACCGTCCCCGGCGCGGAGATGGGCCCGGTCATCACCCCGGCCTCCAAGGACCGCATCCGGAAGATCGTCACCGACGCCGCCGAGTCCGGCGCCGCACTGGTCGTCGACGGCCGCGACCTCGTGGTCCCCGGCCACGAGGAAGGCTTCTGGGTAGGACCCACCGTCCTGGACCACGTGAAGACCGGAATGAGCGCCTACACCGAGGAAATCTTCGGCCCCGTCCTGGTCGTGGTCCGCGTGGACAGCCTGGAAGAGGGCATCAAGCTCATCAACGCCAACCCCTACGGCAACGGCACCGCGATCTTCACCTCCTCCGGCGCCGCGGCCCGGAAGTTCCAGCGCTCCGTCACCGTGGGCATGGTCGGCATCAACGTCCCCCTGCCCGTCCCGGTGGCCTACCACTCCTTCGGCGGCTGGAAAGCCTCACTCTTCGGCGACAAGCACATCTACGGACCCGAAGGCGTCTCCTTCTACACCCGCGGCAAAGTCATCACCTCCCGCTGGCCCGAAACCCACCACGCCTCCGGCGCCTCCTACAACTTCCCCTCCCACTGACACGGTCTGGTTCGCTCAAATCGAAGTGAGAGCCATGGCAGACGCCAAAGCAACATCCATTCTGGAAGGCACAGCACCGGATTTCTTGGCAGGCCGGAATGAAAGGGATTTCCTGGGAAGCCGGACGCTCGTTTGGCTAACCCCCAAGCCCACATCCTGAATCGACTGCCGCTTTAGCTAACACCCGAGCGAAGCTTAGGAAGCAGAATATGACCACTATCGCCAAAGCCTATGTGGCCCTTTCGCCCACAGAACCCCTCCAGCCCGGCACCATCGAACGACGAGAACCCGGTGACTCCGAAGTTCGCATTGCCATCAAATTCACGGGGATCTGCCATTCGGACATTCACACCGCTCGTGGCGATTGGGCTGGCGTCAATTACCCGGTGGTTGTGGGGCATGAAATTGCGGGCATCGTGGAGGCGGTGGGTGCAAAGGTCACGCGTTACGCAATCGGGGATCGCGTAGGAGTGGGCTGCTTCGTGGATTCCTGCAGGGAATGTCGTAACTGCCGCGCTGGTGAGGAGCAGTATTGCCTTGCCGGCTCCGTCAGTACGTACAACTCCATTGGCCGGGACGGACTGCCGACCGCGGGAGGCTACAGCACCAGCATCGTCGTCGACGAGAACTATGTCCTGAAGATTCCCGCCGGCATTTCCCTCGAAACTGCAGCACCGCTGCTGTGCGCGGGGATCACGATGTATTCGCCGCTGCGCAACTGGGCCGCCGGACCGGGTAAGCGCGTGGCCATCATCGGCATGGGCGGGCTCGGCCACATGGGAGTGAAGATCGCCGCGGCCCTGGGCTCAGAGGTCACGGTGCTCAGCCAATCACTGAAGAAGCGGGAGGACGCGTTCCGCCTCGGGGCCGGCGATTACTATGCAACGTCGGATCCGGTCACCTTCGACATCCTGAAGGGGCGCTTCGACCTGATCATCAATACTGTCACCGCGGGCATTGACGTTGATCAGTACCTTTCCCTCTTGGCCTTGGACGGCACCCTGGTGCTCGTCGGGCTGCCGAGCGAACCCCTGAGCCAGCGGGCCTGGTCCCTGGCCAGTTTTCGGCGGAACCTGGCCGGCTCGAAGATGGGCGGCATCCCGCAGACGCAGGAAATGCTCAACTTCTGTGCCGCGCATGGCCTGGGTGCCGAAGTGGAGGTCATTTCCGCTGACAAGATCAACGAAGCTTTTGAGCGTGTCATCGCCAGTGATGTGAGGTACCGCTTTGTCATCGACGCAAGTACGTTCTAGCGTGCCCCTTGGCCGGGAGCGAGCGGAAAAATAGAACGACGGCGGCGCTTCGGACTTGCTATGACGAGTGACGTAGTCCCGCCTGCTCGACAAGTTCAGTCAGCCACGGGCGATGCCCTTGGTGGAAGACCATTCCCTCGGGCAGCCCTTGGACAGTAGGGACGGAATTGGCAATGTCGATAGTGATCCGGCCTCCGGCCATTGGCGCATTGCTAATGTGAAGGTCGCCGTAAGACTCCGGCAGTGCCGGATCCATCCAGAAGCCACCGCGCGAAACGTGCGTGTCGTACCGCATCATGCTGGTCACCAACTGGATCGGCGCGGTGGCCGCCCACGCCTGCGGAGAGCAGGCAGTCGGGTAGGGCACGGGTGCCGCCAGCTGCTCACGGTCAAAACCGCAGAATAATTCCGGCAGCCGGCCATCAGAGAATTCCGCCGCTTCCAGCAGGGCGGTGGCGATACGTTGTGCCTCCGCCACAAAGCCATATCGCATGAGGCCCGCCGCGATGACGGCATTATCATGCGGCCAGACCGAACCGTTGTGGTAGCTGGCCGGGTTGTAGGCGCCCATGTCACTGGCCAAAGTCCTTACCCCCCAGCCACTGAACATCTCTGGAGACATCAGCCGCTCGGCCACCAGGGGAGCCTTGTCCTCATCCACCAGGCCGACCCAGAGACAGTGGCCCATGTTGGAGGCACAGGCGTCAACCTGACGCTTCTTACCGTCAAGGGCGATGGCATAGTAGCCCCGCTCCGGTATCCAGAACTGCTCGTTAAAGAGTTCCTTCAGTCTCGCCGCACGATCGGCCAGCTCAGTGCCCAAAGCGCGGTCACCGGCGTCGTACGCCATCCAGGCCCGGGCCATGTAGGCGTCGTAGACGTAGGCCTGCACCTCACATAACGCGATAGGACCCTCGGCCAGCCGGCCGTCGGCGAAGTTTATGCCATCCCAGGAGTCCTTCCACCCCTGATTGATCAGTCCCTGCGGATTGAGGCGCTCATACTCCACGAAACCGTCGCCGTCCTTGTCGCCGTAATCCCTGATCCACTCCAGGGCCCGATCCGCGTGGGGGAGCAGGGCGGCGATAGTGTCCTTGGCGAAGCCCCAGCGGCTCACCGACCCCAGGACGATGACGAAGAGCGGAGTAGCATCCACACTGCCGTAGTAGATGGACTTTCCGCCCAGGGAGAGCCCGCTGGAGACATCCAGTCTGACCTCGTGCAGGATCTTGCCGGGCTCCTCTTCGCTCATCGGGTCCACTGCACGGCCCTGCCGGTCAGCCAGCGTCTGCAGCGTGCCAAGGGCAAGCGAGGGATCCACGGGCATCGCCATTTCCGATGCCCACAGGGAGTCGCGGCCGAACAGTGTCATGAACCAGGGGGCTCCGGCGGCCACGACAACGCGATCCGGATGCACCGGATCCTCGATGCGCAGGGCGCCCAGATCGTCATAGCTGCGCCGCAAGGTTCGTTCAATGGAGTGGTTTCCCACGTGTACGACGGGAATCTTCGCAACCCATTCCTGTCGGCGCCTGTCACGGGGAGACAATTCATCCGAGTCCGTATGGACAAACGACGGCGGCGGTGGACTTGCTGCCTCGTTGCTCGGAACCACGGTGAGAACTGTGCTCCACTGGCTATGCCGGCCGATTGAGGCGCGGTACCAAACCGTGTCTTCCGTGACCTCGGCCCCAGGAGCCTGGACCAGGATGCCCTTCCGGACGTCCCGCCAGGCGGCCCGGATGATCAACGAATCGCCCTCCGCTTGCCGCGTTTCCTGCCACCGCCGCTGGATCCGGGCCTCTTTCACTTCGAATAGATCCGCGAAGTCCGCCCCGAGCTTCACGGAAATCTCACATTCGACCGGCTCCGGCGAGTAGTTTCGAATAGTGATCTGTTCCTGGATGCCGGCACCCACTTCACGCAGGCGCTCCACGATGACCGGGCTGTCTGCATACCCGTCCGAGCGGGGGACCCGCCCCACAAACAGGGCCCTGTAGGGTTCCTTTGTCTGAGCCGTCAGCGGCTCGAGTGCCTGTCCGTTAATGTTCAGATTCCAGCGGGAAAGAATGCGCGTGTCCTGGAAGAAGACACCGTGCGGATGCTCCGGATGAATGTCTCCATTCGGCAGGGAAATGCAGAAATTGGATCCTTCGACCAATGTGACCGTCCCGGCTCCAAGCGGACCAGCCGCTGTGTCGGCATTCCATCCGGCCATGGTTGCCCCTTAGCTCCATTTGACCCTGAGGCACCGCCAGAATCTCAAAGCCTGGCGAGCCTTTGTTCTTATTCTCTGAGGTGCGCCGCTCTTCCGGAAGACAATCAGCGCAGGCTCCATCGACAGGAACGCCTCCGCTCTTGGCATTTGCGAGATCGGCATCGCATATCTATCTGGAAATGGCAGTGGACACCATTTCAGCGTGGGGCACCCCGTGGCGAAGCGGACAATATCGTCGCTATGCCGCTTCGGCAGCGATGTACTTGAATCGGTGATAGAGCCCGCAAGGTCTTTTGGTTCGGCCGGCCAGGTCAGGCCCACCGGAATGGTAGAACGTGTAGACGCTGACCGCCTATTCAGAGTGGGGGACGCGCCGATGATCAGCCCGTCGTCGTACTTCCCTTGCGGCCAGCCAGGACGCTGAGGTCGCTCGAGACAGCGTCCAACCGCTCGGCTAGCGTGGCCGGTGTCTTCTTCCGTGGTCGTTTGGTCGCAGACAAATTCGGCCCGGGATGCTTGTGAAAGGGCCTGGCTGGAACGCGCGGAGGGTCTGCCTGTTCCGGGTTTGTCAAAGAAAGCGGGTCGTGGAAGACGACCTCGGAGCCCTTTGGTGGGGGGATTGGGCCTATCGACGCACTGAAGGCCGGCTCCCTCACCGGAACCCGCCGAGTTGGAAGTGAAGAGCCAGGTGGACAAGGCTCAAGGCCAGGATTCCTATGCACGTCTGCAGGACGGGGTTGTATCTGAGGCTTTTGCACCGACTTGCACCTGGGAATGACTGTGGTACATACGAGACCGCGGTTGAGCTGGTAAGGAGCCCCGCAGCTATAAGCATGATCAGGCTGACCATTATCCCCTCCCGATGATTGGTTTGGTCAGGCTTTTGTATGCCGCAGCAGCCGTGGCGTCTTTAGTGGGCGTAGACATTGACAGCAATGAGTAGGTCGTAGTCGTCTTCAATGTGGAAGAGCCGGCGATCCCCGATGCCGTCGGTCACCCATATCACATGGCCATCTTCGCTTCTTTCGTCGATGGTGCCCTTATGGCACTGGACACCCTTTTGGAGAACGGTGACGACGTCTCCACGCTGGAGGGATGTCCACAGGGAGGTACGACTGGACGCACGACCGCTTTGTCGCATGTTTGTCTGCCTTTCTTGTTCCGCGCGTGACTGTGCTTCCGGACCGAACCTGTTCGCCGAGATCTTTTCGAGGTTCCCGCTGTGCCAGATTGGTCCGGATTTGAAGTGTTTTGGGAGCCTGTCGCGTACGAAGGTGTAACGACTGCCCGCTAGTCTATCGTCGATTGTTGACAATTGCTAGAGTGTTGAAGGTTCCTCCAACGAAGGCAGGCACGTTGACACAGGGCGCTGGCCGGCGAAGGAGTAACTATGGTCAAGCGACCGACATGAGCGATGCAACCACGGAAAATCCGGGTCAGCACAACCCGAGGGGACTTCCATTACGCCCGGTACGCCCGGGCAGACCGCCCCGCAAAATGTGGGTCGTTCAGGATCTTTCGGCCGTTAGCAACTAGTCCCTGAGCAGAGACTTTATTGGGGTCAAGGTCGTTGGCGGTTGGGCGAGAGGTGTCAGGATTCGCTCTGTTGCCGTCCGCCTGGAGCCTTACGACGGAGGTCGTGGGATTGTTCGACGGCTCCAGGATGACGTCCGCCCTCTTGCTGCTTTTTGGGTATGGGGCTTGATTCGCTGGATCCCTCGCGCCTAGTCCTCCAAAAGTGTCCGGCCCACGATGAGACGCATGATCTCGTTGGTGCCTTCCAGGATCTGATGGACGCGCAGGTCCCGCACTATCTTTTCCAGCCCGTATTCGGCCAGGTATCCGTATCCTCCATGAAGCTGAACGGCGCTGTTGGCCACGTTGAAACCGGCGTCCGTTGCCACGCGCTTAGCCATAGCGCAGAGCTTGATGGCGTCATCCGCGCCTCTGTCCAGCGCGTCCGCGGCCCTCCAGAGCAGCGTGCGGGCCGACTGAAGCTCGGTTTCCATATCCGCGAGCTGGAAGAGCAGGGCCTCCTGGTTAATCAGCGGTCCACCGAAGGCCTTGCGTTGCTTCAGGTAGGAAACGGCCTTGTCCAAGGCGGCCTGGCCTCCGCCGAGAGAGCAGGCGCCCATGTTGATGCGGCCGCCGTTAAGCCCCTTCATGGCGATGCCGAAGCCACTGCCTTCCTCTCCCAGGCGATTGGCCTGTGGAACGCGTACGTCGTCGAAAACGACCTGGCGGGTGGGCTGCGCGTTCCAGCCCATCTTCTTTTCGTTAGCACCGAAGGACAGCCCCGCGGCATCCGAGGGAACGACGATAGCCGTGATACCGCGACTGCCTGTATCGGCGGTGCGGGCCATGACAATGTAATAGCTGGAGGAGCCGGCTCCGGAGATGAATTGCTTTACGCCGTTGATGATGTAGTCGTCCCCGTCCGGCACGGCCTTCGTGGAAAGCGCGGCCGAGTCCGATCCGGCTTCCGGTTCCGTCAGGCAGTAGCTGCCCAGCGCCTTCATGGAGGCGAGCTGCGGCACCCACTGTTCCCTCTGTTCGTCGTTGCCGAATTCGTCGATCATCCAGACGATCATGTTGTGGATGGAGATATAGGCGGCGATGGTCGGGTCGGCTTTGGCCAGTTCTTCGAAGATCAGGACTGCGTCGCGTCGGGAGAGCCCCGAGCCGCCGAACTTCTCCTGGACATAGATCCCACCCATGCCCAGCGTTCCGGCTTCCTGGAGTACGTCGACGGGGAAGTGCTTTGTTTCGTCCCATGTGACGGCGTTGGGCGCGAGCTCCTCGGTGGCAAAATGGCGGACCATCTGGACCATGGCCTGTTGCTCTTCAGTGAGTTCAAACATGTCAGCCCTTTCTGATGCGCAGTCTTAATTTACTTGGACTTCCAAGTAATTGCTAGGGGTGCTCTAGCACGTTGCTCGATTCTTCGCTCACGACGATCAGGGGAAGTACAACGTACCGATTCTGATACGGCGGTTGCCGACTGTCTCGCGACGCTTAACTGTGGTGGAGCATGTCCTGCCTTGTCTATGCGCTGGTTAGCGGCAGTCCGGTGATCCCCGACGCATAATGCGATCTCAGAGATCGTCTTCGGGCCGGGAGCTGAGAATCCGATTGGCCCTGATCTGCAAGATTCCGAGCGACTCCTGAATCAGGGGTGATGCGATACTGCCCCTTCGCACCGCAGCGACAATGCGGCGCGTGGGCTTCCCTTTGCCGGTAATACGCAGCCGAACCACGTTTTCGGCAGTGTGCAGGGGTGCCAATCGCGGCAGCAGGCCCACGCCGAGCCCAGCACCCACGAAAGCGATCTGGGTTTCCCATTCAACGGCCTCATGGGCTATCCGCGGTGTCACCCCGACCGCGGTGAACGCCGCGGTGAACAGGGCGTGGTAGGTGGAACCGGCGGCCTCGGTGATCCAAGGTTCCGATGCCAACTCTTCGAGCGTCACAGTTTCCCTCGATGCCAACGGATGGTCCGCCGGAATGATCACGTCCAGGGGGTCGTCGAGCAAAACGGTCTGCTCGAAGCGTTGGTCATCCTCAGCGTAGGTGTCGGACTGCATGGCGACGATAACCGCGAGGTCGATTCGCTCAGCAACCAGCAGGTCGAAGCAGCGGGCGGGATTGGCCTCGAGTACCTGCACTTCCAGCAGTGGGCGCGTTGAGCGCAGGGTGGCCGCCAGCGGTGCGAGCAGCTGTGCGGCCGCCGTCGAGAATCCGCCGAGGCCGAAACGGGACTGCACCTGGTCGCCGGCCTCCATGGCCGCGGCGCGCAGGCTCTCCCATTCCGCAATGAGGGCGTCCGAGCCGGCCACGAGGAAGCGGCCCGTGGCGGTCAGCCGCACACCCCTGCCATCTTTCGTCAGCAGCTGCAATCCAAGCACGCGCTGGAGCTCGCGCAATTGCGCGGACACGGCGGAAGGAGAATACCCCGTGAGCTCCGCGGTTGCCCCAACCGTGCCGCACCGGGCGAACACCCGGAGTGTTATGAGCCTAGGATCAATCATGCATCTATTGTGCATGGTTATCTCCTGAATCTTGCGCTTTTGTTGCAGTTCATTCGTCCCTAATCTCTTACTACGAAGACTTCGATAAGGCAGATACGACGACGCCACCCGCGGTCCTCACGAACCGCAAACCGATCCACCCTTCCGAGAGGAAACCCCATGACTGCTCAAGTGAACTTGCCCCTCAATTCACGCGGAAAACTCGCTTCTTCATTGCCTGCGGAGCAGCTGGCGGAAATCTCCGCGTTGTTCGAGTTCCGGCGCGCGGGATACTCCCTCGACGCCCCCTTCTACACAGACCGGACGATTTTCAACATCGACATGGAGGCCATTTTTGGCCGGCACTGGATCTTTGCGGCCAGCACCGCCGAACTGCCGGAACCGGGCGACTACGTCACCGTCGACTATGGGCCCTACTCCCTGATCGTGCTGCGCAACGACGATGGCGGCGTGAACGTCCTGCATAACGTGTGCCGCCACCGCGGCGCCCGCGTCCTGACCGAAGCGGCGGGCTCAACCGGAAACCTGGTGTGCGGCTATCACTCCTGGACATACTTCGCCGAGGGCAACCTGATCCACGCCTCAGCACCGGGTGAGACGAAGTTCGACAAGAGCTGTTTCGGCCTCAAGCGCGCCCACGGCCGCGAAGTCGCAGGCCTCATCTTCGTCTGCATCGCGGACGAACCGCCGACCGACTTCGACGAAACCTCCAAGATCTTCGAGCCTTACCTCGCACCTCACGAGCTGTCGAAAACCAAGATCGCCTACCAGCAGAACATCATCGAAGAGGGCAACTGGAAGCTGGTCATGGAGAACAACCGTGAGTGCTACCACTGCGACGGCCACCCGGAACTCGCATGCTCCCTCTTCCCGACCTGGGGCCTGACCGAGGGCCTCATCCCCACCCACCTCGAGGAAGTGTGGGACCGCAACAAGGAAGCACAGTCCTCGCTCGAGGAGCGTTGCCGCCGCTACGGCCTTCCCTACGAGGTGGTCGAGGAACTCGACACCCGCATCGCAGGAATCCGCATCTCGCGTGAGGCGCTCGACGGCGAGGGCGAGTCGTTCTCGCCCGACGGGCGCAGGCTCTCCAAGAAGCTGCTCGGTGACTTGCGCGACTTCCGCCTAGGCCGCTGCTCAATGCACCTTCAGCCCAACAGCTGGTTCCATTTCCTCGGGGACCACGTCATTACCTTCGGCGTCTTCCCGATCAACGAACACCAGACACTGGTACGCACCACCTGGCTCGTTGCCGACGACGCCGAGGAAGGCGTCGATTACGACCTGGAGAAGCTCACCTACACCTGGAAGCAGACGAACATCCAGGACAAGGCATTCGTTGAGCTGTGCCAGCAGGGTGCCGCCAGCCCCGCCTACGAACCCGGCCCGTACATGAAGAGCGAATACCAGGTTGAGGCATTCATCAACTGGTACGTGCAGCGCGTGCAGGAGCACCTGGCATGATTGAACTCCTCACCAAGACTGCAATCCAGGAACCACAGCGCATTCGCGGTCTTGAGATGCCGTGGAACAGGGTGATGGGTGGGACCGAGGTATACGCTCGTGCCGCACGGGCTTTGGGTCCCTGGCATCCGCAGGAGTTCACAGCCGAATGCGTCGAGACCGTCCCCGAGGCCGGCGGCATCATGACCTTCGTGTTCCGCCGCTGTGACGGTGCACCCTTGGCGTTCCGCGCAGGCCAGTACGTGAACGTCGCCTTTCCCGTGAATGGCGAGGACCAGGAACCGGTGGACCGCAGCTACTCGCTGTCCAGTTCGCCGACGCAGCCGTGGACGTTCAGCATCAGCGTCAAATGCGACCCCACGGGCCTTGTCTCGCCGTGGGTTCACGAGAACGTCAAGCCCGGCACCGTGCTTGAGATGCTTGGACCGGTCGGAGCGTTCCACCTGCCCGATGCCGACCGGCGGGCACGGTACCTCTTGTTGGCGGCCGGGGCGGGCATCACTCCTATCATGTCGATGGTGCGGACCATCCACTCGCTGCCCGGACTGGCAGATGTCGTGGTGCTGTACCACGGATCGGAAGCCGGAGGCTTTGCCTTCGACCGGGAGTTGGCCCACATCGCCTCCGTGGATTCGCGCTTCAACGTCTTCTATTCCCTGGGCGACCGAGGCCGGCCGGAGGACTGGGAAGGACTCAGCGGTAGGCTGTCCGCGGCCATGCTCAACGAGGTGGCCCCAGACGCGAACGGCCGTCAGGTTTACGCATGTGGTCCCGAGGGATACCTGAACGCCGCCACCGAGCTCCTCAAGGAGGTCGGGGTCGACGACACCTCTATCTACATGGAATTTTTCTCGGGTGACCGCCAGACGCTCCTTGAATACCAAGCGGAGCTCGCTCTTGCAGCGGACCTCGCAGAGGAAATCGCTGAGGAAATCGCCGATTCCGCCGAGGACTACTATGAAAGCCAGCCCGCCGCGTTCGGGCTCTACGAGCCTGGTTACGACGCCAAAGGGACCCTGAAAGCCACAGGGCTGCCGCTGGAAACCGTCGACCCGGACGCGCCCGCTTCCGAAGCCTCGGACGGCAGTTCGGGGGAGGGGGCGGCCGATTCCCCTGATGCCTCGAGCTTCGACACGGTGGGAACGGGTAGCCTCACCATGTCCTTCATGCGTACCGGCATTAACGTGCGGATCGACCCCACCGAACACATCCTCGAGGTGGCCCAGCGTGCGGGTGTCAGGATCGGCGCGAACTGCAAGGAAGGCATGTGCGGCTCCTGCAAGGTGGTCAAGCTGTCGGGCGAGGTCGAGATGAACCACCAGGGCGGGATCCGGGCAAGGGAAATCGATGCAGGCAAGTTCCTGCCTTGCTGCTCCACCGCGCAGACCGACCTGGTGATCGATGCGTAGCCGCCTCCAGCTGCTCTAGTCGAAACTTGAAACGATCGACGTCGAAACTCGCGCGTCCTCGTTTCACGTCACGGTCTCGCACGGCTTCCGCGCATGTGGGTCGCCACGACGTCGTTTTGCACGAGGAGATGGTTGACAGCTCCCAAAACTTGCCGAGTCGGGAGTTGGCGAGTGCCACGTGGCGGACAGCTTGTGGCCGAACGCCGGGGATTCGTCCCATGCGGTGACCGCGGCAACAAGCATGCCAGGCTGTTGTTACCTGGTGCAGCGCCAGTCATGCGTATGGGCAGGCGGGGTTCCTTAGCGCGCCGCTGGATTCCCAGGCTGTTCCACATCAGTTTGCGTGCTCGACGCGGGTGCGGAAGTCACTGGACCTGGCGCTGTCCATGAAGCGAGAAGGCGAAGGGCCTCTTCGGAAGGCGAACCTGGTTCGGCCGTGTATATGAGGAGAGTCAGGCCGGGTTCGGCGTCAATCGCCGAACCTTGCCAGGCGAGTGTGAGGTCGCCTACAACGGGATGGTGGAAGCGTTTGCTTCCCGTGCCGTGGCGAATGACGTTGTGGGCGCCCCACCGTGTGCGGAAGGCGTCGCTGCGTGTGCAGAGCTCGCCAACGAGGTCGTGAAGTTCCTTGTCGTGGGGGTTTCTGCCAGCTTCTGTGCGGAGGACGTCGACTGTCATGTCTGCGATGACGTCCCAATCTGGATAGAAGCGGTTGGCGACCGGGTTGAGGAATTGAAAACGGGCCATGTTCGGCGTAGAGGTGTCTGTGTACATGTCGGCGAAGAATGCTCTGGCGAGTTGATTGGCTGCCAGCAAATCCAGTCGACCGTTGAGCACGAAGGCCGGGCCGCCGGTGACGGCATTCAGCGTCCACTGCAGGCTCTCGGACGGCGTCCATTGAGTGCTGGGGCGAGGACGGGGCCTGGCGAGAGATCCTGAGCCGTCGGCGGCCTGTACCAGATGCAGCAGGTGGGCGCGCTCGACGTCATCGAGTTGGAGCGCGCGGGCGACACCTTCGAGAACTGTAGGGGAGACGCCGGCGACGTGTCCGCGTTCGAGCTTGGCGTAGTACTCGACGCTCATGGCGGCAAGGGCCGCAACTTCACTTCTGCGCAGCCCAGGGACGCGGCGTCGGGTTCCACCAGGCAGCCCTGCTTGCTCGGGCGTAATCTTTGATCGCCGTGAGGTGAGGAACTCACCGACTTCCTGCTGGATATCCACGTTTTTAACGGTACGACACAAGGCTCTCGGTAGGGATGTACTGCCGGTACACCCATTGGCAGGGTCTCGCTAGGTGGATGAAAAGACGGTTGTCTGGATGCTGGGAGGGGGCCCAAAGCCCAGGCGGAAACCCGAACATGACCGACCGCCTAACAACAACGTCTTGGAGGAGTACCGACTATGCGCGGTGTTTTGATGTACGGCCCCGGCGACTTCCGTGTGGACGATCGCGCGGACCCGGAGATCCTGGAGCCCACCGACGCGATTATCCGAGTTACCGCGACGTGTGTGTGCGGCTCCGACCTGTGGCCATACCGCGGTGACGACGCTATTGACGGGCCGTCGCCCATTGGTCACGAGTACGTCGGGGTCGTGGAGAGTGTTGGCGCTGACGTCGTCTCTGTGAAGCCTGGGCAGTTTGTGATTGGGGGCTTTTCCGCTTCCGACAACACGTGTGAGCACTGTCAGGCCGGCTACCAGACATCATGTGTGCAGCGAGTTTGGATGAACGACATGGGGGCCCAGGCAGAGCTGCTGCGCGTTCCACTAGCTGACGGAACGTTGGTTGCCACTCCTGGGACACCGGATTCGGACCTGATCCCGAGCTTGCTGACAGCCTCAGATGTCCTTGGCACCGGTTGGTTTGCGGCTGTGGCAGCTCAGGCGGGACCGGGCAAGTCGGTTGCGGTTGTTGGCGACGGCGCGGTTGGTCTGCTCGGCGTGCTGGCAGCAAAGAAGCTCGGGGCAGAACAAGTCATCGCGATGAGCCGCCACGAGCCGCGCCAGAAGCTGGCTCTTGAGTTCGGAGCTACCCACATCGTTAGCGAACGCGGGGACGAGGGCGTGGACCGAATCAGGGAACTGACTGGGGGTGGTGGTGCGGACTCAGTGATTGAAGCCGTGGGCACGCAGGAGTCCATGCTTCAGGCCATCCGTTCCGCCCGGCCCGGCGGGCATGTTGGTTATGTTGGCGTGTCGCATGATGTCCTGTTGCAGGGTCACGAGCTGTTTTTCTCCCATGTCCACCTCCACGGAGGGCCCGCCCCGGTACGGCAGTTCCTGCCCGAATTGATCGACATGATCTGGAAGCGCGAAATCAATGCCGGTAAGGTCTTCGACCTCGAACTTCCATTGGAGCAGGCTGCTGACGCCTACAAAGCAATGGACGAGCGCAGGGCTATTAAGGTCTTGCTGCGCCCGTGAGCGCTGGCGGGGCGAACTCGGCAGTCGTTGCGACTCCCGATACTCTGGCGAAACCGCGCTCGCCAGGCGCGAGGCCAGGGATGACTGCCGGGGCCCCGGCCCCGATCTCCGGTGCCGAGCTGCGTTCGTCGTCTGATCATGTTCAGCTGCTGGCCTCGGGGTCGTCCCTCGACAATGGAAGGCGAGAATCATGTCCCGAGTCCTGGTTACCGGTTCAAGCGACGGTCTCGGCCGCGCGGCGGCTAAGTCCCTGCTCGACGACGGCCATTCAGTTGTGGTGCATTCACGCACCAGTGCACGGCTTGCCGCCGTGCAAGATCTATTGGACCGTGGCGCGCAGGCTGTCGTGGGCGACCTCGGCAGTCTGGACGAGGTGCGCGGGCTGGTTCAACAAGCAAACGCTTTGGGTCGCTTCGACGCCGTGATCCATAACGCTGGCGTAATCGGGGGCTCGTCCCTGCTTTCGGTGAACGTCGTCGCTCCGTTCGTCCTGACCGCGGAAATGAAGCGGCCCGAGCGCTTGATTTACCTCAGTAGCAGCATGCACTACGGCGGACGACCTGACCTTGCAGGGGTGGATTGGAGCGGGGGGCAGTCGTCCCGTTCGTATTCCGACAGCAAGCTATTCGTTACGACACTTGCGGCGGCAGCTGGACGGCTGTGGCCTGATGTCTCCACATACGCGGTCGATCCCGGGTGGGTGCCGACCCGAATGGGAGGGGCGGGCGCGAGTGATGACCTCCGACTTGGTCACGTTACCCAAGCCTGGCTCGCGTCCGGCGGAGACATTCGTGGTGCAGGCTCGACCGGGCTCTACTGGCACCATCAAAAACTTCAAACACCGCACGAAGCGGTTCAGGATGAGCGATTCCAGGCCGAACTCCTCAGCTCCCTGGCCGACTTCACGGGAAGCATGATCCAAGGAGGATCGAAATGACGAAGTGGCTCCGCACGCTCGATCGGATCACCACCAGCGATGATCTGCACATCGCGCCCTTCCGCGCCGACGGTGTCACGTATGGCACACCGACTTGGATCTGGTCGGTTGTGGTGGAGGGACGGTTGTTTGTCCGCGCGTGGAACGGCCAACGATCGCGGTGGTACCGCTCCGCGATGGCGCAGCGCGCCGGTCGGATCATCACAGCGGGAGAGACCCTGGATGTGGAGTTCAGCCCGGGCGATCCTGAACTGAATGGACTCATTGATGAGGCCTACCGTGCGAAGTACGCCGGCAGTCCATATCTTCCACCCATGGTCGCCGCAGGTCCCCGCGGGGCGACGGTGGAGGTCTCCCCGAAAGGGAAGCAAAGCGGTTAGCTGACTGACGAAAATGTCAGTCAAAGGCTCAGCGGCAAAGCAGCTATCGTGGCCCGCCCTTGGCTACGTTCAGCGCGTGCAACGAAAGCCCCTACACACCACTGCATCAGCTGCTAGACCGAAAGAAGTTCCAATGTCGCACGACATTTCTGCCCCGGTGACTAATGAAGTCGGCAAATCCAAAGGGGAAGAGAGGCACCCCAGCCACTGGGGAGGCGTCTACGCCATGTCCCTGTGCGTCTTCGCCCTTATGGCTTCCGAGTTCATGCCTGTCAGCCTGCTCACTCCGATGGCGGCGGACTTGCAGGTCTCCGAAGGGTTGGTTGGCCAGGGGATCGCAATCTCGGGAGTGTTCGCCGTGCTGACAAGCCTGTCCATTTCCAACCTCGCCGGCGGAACGAACCGCAAGACGCTGCTGCTTGCACTGACGGCCGTGATGGCGCTCTCGTGTGGTCTGATCGCAGTGGCACCGGGCTATCTTCCCTTCATGGTGGGCCGGGCAGTGATCGGTGTGGCTATCATCGTTCTCATTCAGCCATCGGCCGTTTCCTGGGCAAGGGTCCCTACCGCACGCTCATCGTCATCCCGGCGCTGATGGCACTCATAGCCGCTGCACTGGTGCCTTTCGGCGAATGGTTTGCCGCCGTCGTCGTGCTCATGGGGCTGTGGGGCCTGATGTCGACCGCGGCGCCCGTCGGGTGGTGGAGCTGGGTCGCCATGGCCATGCCGCACAACGCAGAGGGAGGTGGGGGCTTGATGGTGGCCGTCGTCCAAACGTCCATCGCGATGGGCTCCACCCTGGGCGGGCTCCTGTACGACACGACTGAGTACCGCGGAACCTTCCTGGCCAGCGCTGCCGTATTGACTCTTGCATCGCTTCTTGCCCTTCTTACCGCACGCGCCACCCGTCGAACGAGTGGCTGAGGCAAAGGCGTGGTCTTATGAGTCGAGGATCCTTTCAGGGCGATGCGTCGGTCAGAACGAACGCTGTTCAGGTGTTCCCTATGGTCTTTGCCCTGTCGCTGAAGGCTGGTGCGTTCCAACTTGCGAGCAGCCGCATGGCCTCCGCGGTTGGAGAGCCAGGTTCGATGGTGTAGACGAGCATGACCAAACCGGGATCGGTGGACAACTCAAACGATTCGTAACCAAACTCAAGATCGCCCACCTCGGCGTGGGTCAGCAGCTTCATTCCTGAGCGGTAGCGGAAGACATCGTGTGAGGCCCACAGGGCACGGAACTCTTGGCTTTGAGTAGAGAGCGTGCCGATAACCTCGATGAGTTCCTTGTCGTAGGGATCCTGCGCGGTCGCGGCATGGAGTAGCGCTACAACATTGTGCTTGGCGTTGTCGAAGTCGCGGTGGAACTTCTGTGCCCCCGAGTCGAGGAACAGATAATGCGCGTAGTTGAAGTGATCGCGTGACCCGTCCTCCGGAAGTGAATACAGGGCCCGGCCGATCCGGTTGGACGCGAGCCGGTCCAGCCGGGCGTTCTGTATGAATGCCGGGGTCTCAATGGAGTCAAGGACACGCTGCACGCCGGCCCGCACCGTGGAGCGGTTGGAGGTCTCCTTCCGTGTGGACCGGCGCTGTGTGATCTGGACTAGGTTGAAGAGGTGTTCGCGTTCGTCGTGGTCGAGCTGCAGCGCACGTGCGACGGCTTCGAGCACCTCTCGGGAGGCACCGGAGATCCTCCCACGTTCAAGCCTGGCGTAATAGTCGACGCTGACCCCGGCGAGATGGGCGACTTCCTCGCGGCGCAGCCCCTGTACGCGGCGGTTCCCGCTGTACAGGGGCACGCCCGCCTCCTCCGGCGTGAGCCTGGCGCGCCTGGACGTGAGGAAGCTGCTGATCTCGGACCGGAAATCCATGTTTTCAAGGCTACGCCGGATGGTTGCGGTCAGACATGGACTGTTGAACCAGGACCTGCCAGGTCCTGTCTGACCGCCCAACGACGCCCTGCCGCCGCGCGATTACGCTGGCGCTCGTCGCGGCCCCGCCCTATTAATGCGTCGTAAAGCCGCCGTCGACGGGCAGGGCGACACCGACAATGAAGCTCGCGCCCGGGCTGCACAGCCAGAGGACAGCAGCGGCAACCTCGTCAGACTCACCGAGGCGTCCGATGGGCTGATCCCGCAGGATCGCGGCCATAGCATCGGCCTGGGTCTCGAGCATGCCGGATACCATCGGGGTGTTGATCACGCCCGGGCAAATGGCGTTGATGCGGATGCCTTTGGGCGCATATTCGACCGCGGCGGACTTGGTCAAGCCGATCACACCATGCTTGGAAGCGTGATATGCCGCGCGCTCGGGCAGACCGACCAAGCCTCCAAGAGAGGAACAGTTGACAATGGCACCGGAGCCCTGAGTCCGCATCTGGCGCAGCTCGTGCTTCTGTGCAGCCCAGATGCCACGAAGGTTTACGGCGTTAACGCGATCGAAGTTCTCGGCCGTCTCGTCAGCCGCGTCAGAGGGCGGGACCTGGATGCCGGCATTGTTGAAAGCCATGTCCAGACGACCGAAGGTCTTCACGGTCCGGTCAACCATCGCGGCGGCCTGTTCCTCATCGGCCACGTCGCACCCGATGCCGAGCGCCTGGTAACCGGCATCGACAAGAGTCTGTGCGGCTTTCTCCACGGCGTCGTGGTTGATGTCGGCGAGGACGACGGCGGCGCCAGCCTCCCCGAAGAGGCGGGCGGCCGCCAGGCCCATGCCAGAGGCCGCACCGGTAACAAGGGCAACCTGGCCCTCGAAGTTGTATGTGGGGTTCATAGGTGAAGATTCCTTTTCGTCGGGGGGGGGTTCTCGTGGTCGCAGCCTCATTGGCGCGCAGCCGCGCGCACCGCTCAGGGCTCGGGTAGGCATCTTTGGGGCTCGGCACTCGGCTGTTGCCCGGATTCCTCCTGGGGCGCCAGCAACGGGAGGCTGAGGTCGAAGACCTTGATGGGGACCACGCTATGACAACCACGCAGGCTCAAACAGGACCTGCTGGACCATGGTTCATCCGGTCCTGTGGCAAGCCAACAAGCTGAGCGCCTTAGTCGTCATCTCTGAACAAACAAGGTGTCAGCATCCCTGAGCATTCGTGGGACCAATACCGGGACTGCATGAATCGCACCCTTGGAATCGTGGATGACATGGACGAACCCGCAGCTTCCCCTCGACTGACCGAGCCGCCCGTACCAAAAAGAAGGAGCGCAGTCCCAGTCCGTCTGGTGTTATGGGGACGCTCCCGGCGCTGTCGTGTACATCGTGGCAACCACAGGGCGGCGCTCCTGGGCAATGGTCGGCGGCGGACGCAAGGCCGGCGCTCTCGTTCTCACCGGTGCCCTGATCGTCCTCATCGTCGGAGCAGTCGTTGCCCCGGCACCCGGCCTCAGGCCGACCTTGAGGCGTCCTCGGCGTCGGCCAAGGGACAGACCGCGGTCCAGACGACTGCAACACCCACCGCCTCGGCCACGGTGACCCCGTCGCCGTCGGAAACCGGGGAACCACTGTACCCGGACACCCGCAGCCCCAGCCCCGGTGCAGGAACCTGCACCAGCCCCTGCCGCCCCCGCGCCGGCTCCCGCCGCTCCCGCACCCGCCGCACCGGCCCCGGTTGCTCCGGCTTCCGTGGCCCCAGCACCGGCCGCTCCGCCGGCGCCGACTACGGTGTACTACGCGAACTGCACCGCAGCCAAGGCCGCCGGAGCCGCCCCACTGTACGCAGGCCAGCCAGGGTACAGGCTGGCACTGGACCGCGACGGCGACGGCATAGCCTGCGAAAAATAGCCAAACAAACGCACCAAGCGGCTGATGCCCCACTCACGGCGGAGGGACATCAGCCGCTTCAGTGACCCCGCTCCGCGCGCCGCCTAGCCGGTGGCGCGCGGAGCGGGAGGCTGTGTCTGCCTTGTGCGGACGGCTAACTTATGGCGTGATGACCGTGAAGACGGCGTCGGTGCGGTTGGACGTGTTCGCGTCGTTGGCACGTACAGAGAGCGACGCGAACGATGAGCCGACGGCGGCCAGACCGACGTAGTCGCCCACAAAGAAGCCGCGGGCCACGGGCGCCGTCATCATGTCGAACGGTCCGTACACGTGCGTCTCGTCCCCGAGCGCAAGAGTGCCCACTGGGGAGGAAGTGAACCAGTAGTCCGTTGGAAGCGTGCTCGTGTTCCCGACGGTGAGGTTCCGGAAGTCGTAGTACGTGACGCCGACCTTCCCGCCAGCGACGCGGACGCTCGGGGTAAAGGCCGGAACGCCCATGGGCCTGTTGGCCCGTGCGGGCGCGCTCCAGTTCGCACCGCCGTCAGTTGAGGTCGAGATGGCGACCTCGTCGAAGTGCCCGCCATTGAACCGTGAGTCCTGCCACACCACGTACAGCTGCCCGGTGGCCGGGTCAACCGCCGGCTCGGGGATGATGTCCCCGGTCCGAACGGGCGCCCCAGTGTTCGGGTCGGTGACGCCCACAGTGTTGAGCTTTGCGATGATCTGCGGCGCCGTCCAGGTGGCACCCCTGTCAGTGGACTTGGTGAAGGCCACGTTGAGCCCGTGAAGCTGGCCGACACCGTTCTTGCCTGTTCCCAGAATGAGGTCGAAGAAGTTGTAGAGCGTGCCGTCCGGGCCGACGACGATCTGGTTGCCGATGGTCTGCTGCTTGTTGCCGGTGGGCACGATGACCGTCGGCGAACTCCACGTGGCTCCAAAGTCCGTCGTCTTGGAGAAGAGCGTCGGTCCCCTAAAGGCGGAAGCATGCGCCGTCGCCCGCGGGTTATCGTTCGGCGAGACGAGCCTGTCCCACACTGCGTAGGCTGTACCCGGGGTCAAGGGGTCAGCAGTGACGGACTCCTTGTCGTTAAAGAACTGCGGAGATCCGAGGTCTTCGATCAGGGTCTTCGGCGCGGTCCACGTTGCTCCGCCGTCGCGGGAAGTTGAGGCGAGAACAGCATTGTCGAAGCCGACGGCTTGGAACGAAATGGATACCGAGTATGCCGTGCCGTCCGGTCCTATCGAGACCCACGGGTCCGAGGCACGGTCGTAGCGGGAAGGTCCTCCCGCTGCGCAGGCCGAGAACGGCTGAGCGACTTCATTCCAGGTCGCGCCCCCGTTCATCGAGTAACCGGCTACGAGGCCTCGCGCGCCGCCATCGGACCAGCGGTCCTGCTGCCAAACGCCGATGACGTTGTTGGAGTTGGCCGGATTGACAGCGACCCAAGGCTCGACCTCGGCGTTCGGGTAAATCACGGCACCAGGAGCGGAGCCCAGCGTGCACGACGAGAACGGGCTAGGCCCGCTCGCAACGACCACGGGGTTGAGCGTCGCGGCGGAGGCACCGGACATGTTGAGCATGAGCGCCGCCGGCAGCATGGTAAGCAGTGCCACTCGGCGCACGTGTCTGGCGATCATTGGTTTCTCCTACAAGGTGGGGGTGCTAAGTGCGGATCCCACAACGATCGGGCCTCTTCAGTAAACGGCGGCCCTGAATCCCGAGCGCGAGATCCTTGACGGGGAACAGGACCCCGCGGAGGGTACGCTGGCGACGGGAGTGCGGCGTCGTGCGCCAGGTGCTGGCTGGTGGCCTGTCAAGTACAGCCTCCCACGCCAGAGCGTTGAGCTCGGGGTCGCGGCGGCGGATCCGCTCACCGGCCTCAGCCTCGAATTCAGCCGGGCCCGCCGTCTGCGCTCGGACCAGTTCAGCCTAATCAGGCCGTCGAGCCAGCCAGGCTGCGCGTCCATGCACCCAGAGGACCACAAGCCGGGCGCCAGCGCAAGGCCCCGCGTAGACTCTCTAAGACCTTCCGGGTTGCTCGGGTTAGTGCCTCATCCGGACGCCTGTTTCATGCCGCCGCTCAGTACCAGTTTGTCGAAGTTTCGTGGTCCCACGCGACGCATGGCGTGCCATAGCGGTCCCGGATGTAACCAAGGCCCCACTCGATTTGTGTCCGGTAATTAGTCAGCCAGTCGCTGCCGGCGCTGGAATACTTTCCAGGCGGCAGGGCTTGGGCAATACCGTAGGCCCCTGAGCTCGGATTCGTTGCGTTGGTCAGCCAGTTCGATTCCCTGTTCCACAAGCGCACCAGGCACTGGGACTGGTCCGTCCCCCAGCCGAAGGAGCCAAGCCGGCCGGCGGCATAATTTTGCGCCGCGGCAGGATCGTTGATCGCACCGCCGGGAATTGTGGGGGAAACAACACCGGGGGCAGGCTGTTGGCGCGCCCGTTCCGCGGCAGCACGCTTGGCCTCCTGGGCGGCTCGGTAAGCAGCCAGGGCCGCCTGTCCCTGCCGGTACTGGTCCTCGATAGCCGCCGAGGTCCCCTTCAAGGACGCCAGTTGCGCGGTGAGTTCCTGATCGTGCTGCTTTTCCTGGGCGATTGTCCTCGCCATCGACGCCTGGGCCGCTTGGGCGGCGTCCAGCTTTGCCTTGGCTTCCCCCGCCAGCCGTTCTCTTTCTGCCTTCGCGGCCCGTTCCTGTTCGGCCATCGCCTTCGCTGCGCCCTCGGCCGCAACGGACTCATTGAAGAGCACCGAAGACCTGTCCATCACCAGCTGTAGAACATCCAGGCGCTGGAGACCATCCTTGGACTCCAAGGCGCCCAAGGCGGCAACGAGGCCCGCGTTGGCGCCACCGGCTTTGTAGGCCTGAGCGGCCAGGGCACCGGTTTCCTTCTTATACCGGGCGGCCGCAGCATCCGCCCTGGCTACTTGCGCCGTGAGTGCGTCCACCTTGGCGCGGGCCGCGTCCAACGCCGATGCAGCGGCGGCATACTCGGCCGCGGACCTGACAGCGGCGTTTCCCAGCTCTTCTTCCTGCGTTTTGAGCCCACTCAATAAGGCCTCGATCTTGTGGACCTCTTCGGCCTTGCTGGCCTCGTTCTGCCGGGCGTTCTGGACATCCTGCCAGGACGGATACCCGCCAGGCGGTGCGTCGTCGTCGGCAGCGGCGGAAAGTGGAACCAATGCCGAGCTCATCACCGATCCCGTCAGGATCGCCGACGTGAGAAGGAGCCGTGATTTCAGGGAGGACCCGGACATGACACGTCAGCATAACCCCTCGGTCGCATGCAACATAGACATTGGGCCGCAAGCTCGGGAGCATTATTGGGTGTCTGTCACGGTGCCACGTCGTCCAAAGACTAACCCCGCAGGAAATTCCAAAGGTGCAGGTTAGGGGAGAGGGACGTCTGGCGTTGGATGCCCTGCCGAAGGAGTAATCTAGGGTGCCTCTCATTACCGAGCTACTGAGTAGCCGATGCGAGCATCAGCCGCACGCCCTCTGGCATAGTCGAGCACGCATCCGGGTTGCTCCGCTTTGCGCTATGGTCAGCTGCTCGATCGGTGATACCGATTGTCGCGACGGCTGCTTCCCAGCCGCCGAGTCCTTCCAGCTGTCGGGGTACGCGGACGTTCGCCGCCCCGTTGACGTATTTCCAGACCAAGCTATCTACGTCCGTGCTGAGAAAGATTCCTCCGTCCTGCAAACGCCGCACCCGCTCCGGAATAGGTAGCACGCCAATTAACTGTGCCGCCTCAAACGGCGTCATCTCATACGGTGCATGGCCAAAGTAGTACCAGGTTGCCGCACAGATGCCGTAGAGATTAGGGCCGAACTGTGCGTAATTGAGGTACAACTCCAAGATGCGCTTCGGCGACAGAGTAAGACTGAGTTCAGCTGCAAGGCCGGCTTCAAGTGCCTTTCTTAATGCGTTCTGATCCGGCCATAAATAAATATTCTTTGCGAGTTGTTGCGGGATGGTTGAACCGCTGGGATCTTTCCTGCCCCCCAGATATGCGATGACTCTGGCGTTGAAGTCGTCCAGGTCGAAGGCGCCCTCCCGGGTTCCGAGCTGCTGATCCTCATTAGCAATAGTCGCCGCCAGAACATACCGGCTGATGTGGTCGATCGAGACGAACTGGTAAGCAATCGGCCCGCCTTCCTGCAGCATGTAGGAGGTGCGCGGTGGTGTGAGCCAGATGAACGAAACGGCCGCTACCTCCGTGGTGATGACCAAGGTGACAATGAGTTTCAGGAACCGGCCAGCAACCTTCATAAACGCACCCATATCTTCCTCGTAGTTAGTCCATGAGGAAAAGGATGAACCAAGGGTCTGACAATCCGTGAACCGGTCTTTCTGGGTCCTATGCGTCGGTGGGGGCCGCGGCCTGCGATCTAATACGACTCTATGGAAGGTTTGACCGGTCCGCTCTGCGCAGGTCAGCTTCGCGCTGAATTTATCGCAGGGACGGTACCAGGGGCCAATAGTTTCCGCCGGGAAAACTGCAGCGCCGCCCCTTTGGCGGCACTGCAGGAGTATCACGAATGTGCATACGACGTTTGAACTGTGATGATGTGTTCGATTTTCTCCTGGCTGCGAATTGACCAGATAGACCGCAGGTTAACCCTGTGTAAGAACTCGGGACTTACGCCGCTGAAGCAAGCTGTGAATGATAGCGTCGTCACTGGCTGGAATGTTGGGATTTCAGCACGCTATTGCGTGGGGATTTGTATCCCCACCAAGATGCGAATTTCGTAATTCGTCTCAGGGGGGACAAATGAAGAAGTTTTTTGCAGCGCTTGCACTTGCCGGAACAATGGTACTGGCTGGCACCGCTCCAGCTGTGGCAACCACCTACCCGGCGCCGGGAAATGAGCACGGACTCGTTTCCGACGGCACCATTAATCGAGGTGAATCCATCACTTTCTCCGGCAGCGGCTACATCGCCGGCGAAACCATTAACGTCTCGTTCCAGCGGACCGGAGGAAAGAAGGATTCGGACGGCGAGCGGCCCGCTCCGTCCAACTTCAGCGTCATTGCTGACGGCACCGGCGCTTTCTCCACCAGCATTACCTTCACGGAGGGTGGCAACTACCTGATCAGCGCCATCGGCGCCACGTCCGGCACCACGCGCTCGGCAGCCGTGGTTGTGAATTCCGGCAATGGCGGAGGCAACAACAACGGCGGCGGCAACCACAGCGGAGGCAACGGCAAGGGTAACTCCGGTTTCGCTGCTGTTTCCAGCGTTACCGCCGCTGGCACCGCAACCGGCCAGGACAACACCGCTGCCGATTCCAACCTGATCCTGTGGTCGCTGGTCGGCGCAGGCGCTCTGGCCGCCAGCGCAATATCCACAGCGGTGGTTCGCCGCCGCGCCAAGGATCCTCAAGCCAAGGCCTAGGCAAGTAACACGTATTAACAAAGGGCAGGTGCTTCTCCGGGGAAACGGAAAGCACCTGCCCTTTGCTTTGACCACCGAAAAGGAGAATTCATGCTCTTGCGCCGGCCTGACGCACACGAGCACCTAGAAGCACACATGATGGCTGCATGTTGCAGCCTTGATACAGGCAAAAGGGCGGCGGGCGTACGAAGACGCCTGTAGTGCTGATGATGTTCCCTTCCGCAGTCACTACCTGGCGGTCAGCGCAAAGCGAGGCGGGCGATTGGATTGAGCACCGTCGGGAAGCAGCCGCTGACCGGCCGGGTTCCCGACGGCGCCTCCACTACCAAACGTGCCCTGCTCAATAGCTCAGCGGTCTGGGGAGGCACAGCTGATGAAATGTTCCACCAAGGGCTCCTTCGCTTCGGCTCGGCTGACGATGGAGAGCTCCACCAGGTCCGCGCGCTCCTTGATGTCCCGCCAGACCAGGTCATCCGGCTGGAGACGAACGGAGGACGCTGGCGCGAGCGTTACTCCGAGGCCGCACTTGACCATCGCGAGCTGTGAATTGATTGAGTTGGCATAGTGCTGTGCGTTGGGACTGAAGCCTGCCTGCCTGCATGCTGCAACGAGCTCGTCGTGATAATCGGGGGAGATGGATCGGGGGAGCCAGACCCAGGAGTCGCCCCGAAATTCCGATAGGCCGACTGGCCCCGCTTCGGCAGCGAGCGGATGGTCTTTGGGCATGGCAATTACGAAGTGGTCCCTGCGCAGCGGGACTGAGATGAGTTCGCGGCCTGTTTCTGAATGCCGGATGACGGCAACGTCGACTTCACGCCTGCCGAGGGCGTCCCGACCATGGTGGGAGTCGATCTCTTGGACCCGCAGTTCCACGAGGGGGCGCGAGGCGCGGAAGCGGTCAAGGATCTCCGGGAGTACTTCGCTAAAGGCTGAGGTGACAGCTCCAATGCGCAGGGTTCCTGTGAGGCCGGAACTGGCCATCTGGGCGGCCTCCTGGGCGCGCTCAGATGCGCCGACGAGGAGCCGGCATTGCTCAAGGAAGATGCTTCCGGTTTCGGTCAATAGGACGTTTCGGCTCGATCTCTGCAGAAGGGTTGTGCCGAGTTGCCGCTCGAGTTGAAGGATTGCCTGGCTCAACGGTGGCTGTGACATGCTGAGGCGCCCGGCAGCCCGCCCAAAGTGCAGTTCCTCGGCCACTGCGATGAAGTATCTAGCTTGGCGCACTTCGACGCTCATTCAGTCGCTCTTCCTCTTTCAGCAAGACAAAACTAGACCTTCACTATATCGATCGTGCCGTGTTGACTGGAAGCATGACTTCACGAACAACGCTCCTGGAGCAGTACGCGGCGCTGGACTCGGCCGCCGTCTCAGATGCATTGGACGCACTCGACCTCCCTCCCGGACAGGCAGGATTCCTGCCGGTCTGGGGCACTCCGAAGATCGTCGGGTTCGCCCTGACAGTCCAGTTGGAGCCCTACGTCCCGGGCCCCTCGGGCGCGCACATCGGAACCACAGCAGTGGCCGATGCCGATGACACCAACGTGATCGTTGTGGCGAACGAGGGCCGCACCGATGTGTCCTGCTGGGGCGGTCTCCTCAGCCTTGGCGCCAAACTGAAGGGCGCCCGCGGCGTGGTGGCCGACGGGGCCTGCCGCGATGTCCACGAAGCACGCGAAATCGGATTCCCTGTCTTCGCCAAGTGCCGGATCCCAGCAACTGCCCGTGGCAGGCTGCAGCAGCGCTCATCCGGCGAGCCTGTTCAGCTGGGGGAGGTGACCGTCACCCCCGGTGACCTTGTCCTGGCGGACGAGACCGGCGTCGTGGTTGTCCCCAGCAGCCACCTCGAAGACGTGCTGGAACGCGCCCAGGGCGTTGCCGCCCGCGAACAAGCCATCGCCGCCGACATTCGGGCAGGCGTCGCCCTTCACGAAGCCATGCTCGATACGCGCCTGGCCGGAGTTACAGAGGAACACTGATGAACACAAACACCAAGGCGAGCGTCATCGAACGCCTCGCGGCCATCCCCACAGCGTCCATCTCCGACGCCATGGACTCACTCGGCCTGCACGGAACCTTGCACGGGCTTTCGCCGTTGACATACGGCTTCCGCGCCACAGGCCCGGCGTTCACCGTGCAGTACGCGCCTGCCGGTGGGGCACGCGGCAGCGTCGGTGACTTCCTCGACGACGTCCCGCCGGGTGCCGTCATCGTCATCGACAACGATGGCCGCACCGACGTTACGGTGTGGGGCGGCATCATGACGGAGGTCGCGGCCGACCGCGGCATCGCCGGAACGATCATCAACGGTGTCTGCCGGGATATCGCGACCTCACTGCAGCAAAACTACCCGCTGTTCAGCCGGGGCAAGTTCATGCGCACGGGCAAGGACCGCGTACAGCTCGTGGCAGTCCAGACCGAGGTAACCATCGACGACGTGCACATCGCACCGTCGGACATCATCTGCGCCGACGCAGACGGTGCCCTGGCAGTGCCGCAGGCCTACGCCGAACAAGTGGCCGACATCGCGGAGCGGATCGAGGACACCGAGGCCCGTATCGTCGCAGCCGTCAAGGCTGGCTCCACCCTGGTCCAGGCCCGCAAGGACCTCGGCTACCACGATCTTCAGTGGGGCAACAAATGAGCAATGCAGCCCGCGGACACTCCGCCGCCACCCTCTATGAAGCCTCCAAACTGCCGTGTGCCTGCGACCCCGGCCTGAAGCCGGCATGGCGCGGCGCCAAGGTCGCCGGGCCCGCCTTCACCGTCCGCGGCGTGGGTGGTGACAACCTGGCGCTGCACCACGCGGTGCTGAAAGCACCGGCCGACAGCGTACTGGTGGTGGACATGCAGGGCGCCGAACACGGCCACTGGGGCGAAATCCTCGCCGCGGCCGCCCAGCACCGCGGCATCGCGGGACTGGTGATCGACGGCGGCGTCCGCGACGTAGACGAGATGGCTGAGATGAACTTCCCCGTGTTTTCACGAAGCATCACGGTGGTCGGAACCGCCAAGGATTACGCCGGCGACTTCTCCTCCCCGGTGCGCGTCGGTGGCCTGACCGTCCGCGGCGGCGACCTGGTGGTCGGCGACTCCGACGGCGTGGTCGTCCTGCCCGCGGCCGCCGCGGAAACGGTTCTCGATAAGGCTGACCAGCGCGTCGCCGATGAGCAGCGCATCCTCGCCGAAATCAGCAACGGCAAAGCCACCCTTGAGCTTTACTCGCTCTGATTCCAGGAACCACGTGAACACCATCCACACTTCACGCCCACCGGCGGGGCCAGCGGAGCGCATCGCTGGATCCAGCCGACGCCCCGCCACCCTGGGGGCGGCGGCCCCCGGCGCCATCTCGCTCGCCATGGGAGAGCCCGACGCCGGCACTCCCGCCCCGATTGTCAACGCTGCCGTCCGTTCCCTGCTTGGAGGACGCACCCGGTACTCACCCATGACCGGCGCCCCCGCACTGCGGGAGGCCCTCGCCACAAAGATCTCGGCAGAGCATGCCCGGCCCACTACAGCCCGGGAAGTCGTTCTGACCCACGGAGGCACTGCAGGGCTCGCATCAGCGATGCTTGCCCTGGTTGTGCCCGGCGATCGGGTGCTGATTCCTGAGCCAACGTATTCACTGTATGCAGACCACGCAGCCATGGTGGGTGCCGAGGTGGTCTGGGTTCCGGCCAGGCGCGATGGCTCATTGGACCTAACCACCCTGCGCGAGGAAGCATCCTCGGCACGAATGATCATCCTCTGCAATCCGGGCAATCCCACCGGTCGCGTGTATTCCACCTCGGACTTATCAGGGATCGGCGAGATCCTGGGCATGAATCCCGAACTGCTGCTGCTCTCCGACGAGGCCTACGGAAGCATCATGTTCGACGGCCTGGAGTTCGCCTCCGCCTTGGACCTGCCCGGGGTTACCTCACAGGTGGTTTTTTGCGGCACGCTGTCCAAGACCTACGCGATGACGGGCTGGCGGTTGGGTTACGTCGTGGCGGACGGGGCACACGCGGACAAGATCAACCTGATCCACCGGACCATCAACGGACCCCTGAACACCTTCGTCCAAGACGCGGCCCTGGCTGCATTGGAAACACCTTCCCGCGATCTTCGGGACGCGGCAGTGTCCTACCAGGAACGCCGCGACATGGTGCTGAAGGCACTCAGCGGGATTTCCGGCGTCGAGATGCTCCCACCACAGGGTGCCTTCTACGCCTTCCCGCGCATCGCGTCGGATCTCTCGTCGGACGAGATGGTGGCACGCTTCGCCGACGCCGGCGTGCTGGTCCGCTCCGGCACAGAGTTCGGGCCGTCCGGCGAGGGCCACGTGCGCATTTCGTTCGCTACCGACGTCGCGAGCCTGGACGAGGGATTGCGACGGTTCGCTCAAGCTGTGAAGGATTTTTCGTGACCGTCAACAAACTTGAGCCGTTTACAGCCCAGCTCACGATTGATGGAACCGACGTCGAAGTCGCCGGAATGTCCCGCGGCGGTAGCGGGCTCCCTTTGGTCTTCCTCCACGGCTTCGGGTCCACCAAGGAAGACTACGCGGACGTCATCCAGCGGGAAGGGCTCGCCGACCATCCCATCCTTGCCTACGACGCACCAGGATGCGGAGCGACCGTGTGCTCCAAGCTGGACGCGATCTCCGTGCCGTTCCTCGTGGCCGTTTCGCTCGAAGTGCTCCGGTTCAAGGGGATCGACCGGTTCCACCTGGTGGGGCATTCCATGGGAGGACTGACGGCGCTGCTGTTGGCCGACCAGGAGCCCTCCCGGGTTGTCAGCTTTGTGGACATTGAGGGCAACGTGACGCCGGAAGACTGCTTCCTGAGCCGCCAAATCATCAGCCACGCGCATCCGGACCCGGAGGACTTCTTCAAGGACTTCCAGGACCGCGTGTGGAAGTCCCGCTACTTCTCGAGCAGCCTGTATGCCGCGAGCCTGCCGCACAAGGTGCGGGCCAGCGCCGTCCGGCCGATCTTCGAATCCATGGTGGAACTGTCCGATCACGGCAACCTCATGGACCGCTTCCTGGCCCTGCCGTTCCCCCGCATGTACATGTACGGCGTGCAGAACAACACCCTGTCCTACCTGGACATCCTGGCAGAGAAAGGCGTGGAACTGGCGGAGATCTCCCACAGTGGCCACTTTCCGATGTACTCGAATGCGCCGGAAATGTGGTCCCGCCTGGAAGAGTTCGTTGTCCGCAGCGAGCGGGCATGAATACGCAGGGGCATCCAGCTAAAGCTCGCGCAGCCGCCCGGCGTCGAACTCCAGGTTCCGGTCCGCTGCTGTCCGCCCATATCCGGCGTCGTTCGTAACGAGCACAACGCCTGCGCCGCGCTCCGCGGCCTCTTTGACCGCGTGACTCAGGCGCTCGACACCGTGTCGGTCCAGCCCGACGGTGGGCTCATCCAGGGCAAGCACCGCAGGTTCCCGTGCGAGGACCGTGGCTAGGGCCAGGAGCCGTTGCTGCGAGGCTGACAGCTCCGCCGGGTGTACCTGGGCGGCATTGGACAGCCCCACCTCGTCAAGTGCAGCGAGGGCCCGGACTGTTGCACCTCCGGGACCAAAGAGCGGGCGGAGTCCGAAGCATACTTCCCGCAGTGCCGTCCGTTCGAAGAGTTGATCCCGCGGATGCTGGAACAAGAGTCCCACGGAGGCCGCCACCCGCCCCACCGGCGTTCGGGCGATGCTGTTTCCGCCTACCCGGACGTCCCCCGACGAGGGCCGGAGCAGGCCGTTGAACAGTCGGAGCAGGGTGGACTTGCCAGCCCCGTTGGGTCCGACGATGCGAACAATCTCTCCGGGCCGCAGGCTGAAGTCCAGGTCCCGCAGCACGTTGGTCCGCTGTACTTCATTTGCCGTAGCTGGGCCATTGCGTCGTGACGCGACCGGGTAGCTGAATCCGACCCCCAGAAGTTCCAGGATCGCAGGGCCCTTGCCAAGGACTCGCTCCGGTCCGGGTGAAGTGGAAGCTAGCGCAGAAACGGCTGACCCGGGAAGTCGCACGCCCGAGGCCTCCAGCTCCGCCGATTCCGTGATCTTCCCCGGAGGTCCGGCGGCAGTCGCCGTGCCGTCGTCGAGGACAATCCACTGCCTGGCTTGGAGGGCGAGCCCGTCCACGGCCTGACTCAGCACGACGACGGCCGAGCCGCCGGCGACCAGGTTTCGGATGACGTCGGTGACTTGCGCAGTTCCGGCAGGGTCCAGGGAAGCCAGCGGCTCATCAAGGACCAGGACCTCCGGTTCGGTGATGACGGCGCAGCCCACTGCCAGCCGTCTTAGTTCCCCGCCGGAAAGCGTGGCAGGGTCCCGGTCCAACAGCCCGGACAGTCCCGTGACGGCTGCTGTGCGGTCCACTGCACGGAGCATCTCCTGCCGTGGTGTGGCCCGGTTTTCCAGGCCGAAAGCCAGCTCTTCCGCGACCGACGAGCGTACCGTCGACAGCATCGCGGCGGCCTCCTGCGGGACAAACGCCGCCCTGCGGAACCATTCGGCGGGGTTGATCCTCGGATCAGCCGCGGAACCGTCGAAGTCCAGGCGGGTGCCGCCCAGCTCCAGGCTGCCTCGGAGGGTCCCGGAGTGACCGGCACGCAGCCAGCCCCCGAGCAGCTTGCCCAGCGTAGATTTGCCGCTCCCGGAGCCGCCGAGGATTGCGGTGAGGCTTCCCCCCTCGATCTCAAGGCCGACGTCGCGCAGTGCAGCAGCTGTCCCGCCGTGGTATGTGAATTCATTGATCCTGGCCCGGAGCGCGGTGCGTGTCGTCGCGGTCATAGGGACGCCGTCGGCCACGAAGCCAAGAGGCGGAGCGCGACGGCCGCCGCTGCCAAGACCAGCGCCAGTGCCCGGAAGATTTGCTGTCCGGGCGGGTCGTCAACGTGTCGGTAACTTGTGTGCGGTCCCGGGGCGCCGAAGCCCCTGGCTTCGAGCGCCTGACCGCGAATGCCGGCGTCCTCGATGAGCCCCTGGACCAGCGGCACCATCTGCAGGCGGAGGGCACCGAGGTGGGCCAGCAGACTGCCGCGCAGCAACAACCCGCGTGCCTCCTGGGCCTGCCGGATCCTGTCCAGGGAGCCGACGATGGCAGGCAGCAGCGTAAGCGTGGAGGCCAGGACGAAGCCGAACTGCGGCGGGATCCTCGAGGCAGCCAGGGCGGACACCAGATCGGGCACGCTCACCGTGAAGGAGAACAGGAGGAGGACCAGCACGCACGCCGAGGTGCGCGATGCCAGGTCCAGTGCGAACTGCAGGCCTTCAGCGGTGACTCGGGCGGGCCCCCATTCGGCAAGTACAGTCCGGCCCTCGGGGAAGAACAGCCCGTGCAGCACCACGAGAGACAGGCACAGCGGACCCACCGTCACTGCCGCCGCGGAAAGCACGCGGCCCGCAACCCCCGCCCGTACCGCCAGGACTGACGAGATGATGGACACGGCAAACGACAACTGCCAACTGGCTGCCGCGGTGGTGGCAACGGCGGTGCACGCGGCTGCGGTCAGCGCGGTGAACGGGTGGAGACGCACGGGCAGAGTGTCAGGCGGCGGGCGTGGCCGGGGCCTTGCCTGCGAGTACCCTGAAGCGCCGCACGAAGGGGAACTGGAAAGTGGTCCGGCGCGGCAGGGCATAGGCCAGCAGCGCGGCGATGGCGAAGACGATCGCCTTGTCCATGGGGTCTGAGATGAGCGCCTGCTTGGTGATAGCTGCCATCAGTGTGTCGCCCATGGCGCGGAACGCGCTGACGATCGCACCGGTGCCGACGCCGGACGTGCCGCCGAAGACGAAAGCGGCAATCGGGGCGGAGACGACGCCGGCGAAGATTCCGGTAATGAAGCCGGCCACAGGGGCCAGATAGAAGCGGCGGAATAGCCCGCCGCGGGCGGCCAGGCCCGCCAGGAAGCCGATCAAGGCGGAACCGGCAGCGAAAGGCAGGACTGTTGGGTTGAAGAAGGACCACACGATGCTGCTCAGGGCTCCGGTTGCCGCGCCCGCGGCGGGTCCTGCCAGGACGGCTATTAGGACGGTACCGATAGCGTCGAAGTAGAAGGGCAGCCCGCTGCTGCCCATGATCTGGCCAAGGACCACGTTCAGGACGAGGGCCACCGGGACGAGGACCAAGGTGGAGGTGGGGAGTGCCGGCAGCACGGCCACGATCAGGAGGACGGCGCCCAGCAGGAAGCCGCCCAACGCGACGAGTGCCGAAAAGCTCACCGGGCCATTGGCGATGTCCGCCGGCTGGGTAAGGACCAGAAAGACATAAGTTCCAGCGATGGCGGCAGCACCCAGAATCTCCAGAATTCGGCGATTTCGTGAGGCGGTCCGGCCAGCTTCTGACAGTGTCAGGGGCGAGGATGACATGGTGATTCCTTTGACGGTTCAGGCTCCGCAGCCCGTTCGCTTCGGGGCCGTGCATACGGCTGCCTATGTCACCTCGGCGGCGGGTCGGGCCAGCGTTTCCACTCCCCGGACCGCACCCCTAGTGTACCGGCCGGGAGATTGCCGGACATCCCCTTCAACCAATCTGCGGGCCGCTAACGCCCGGAAGCCGAATTCCCGTGCCTTCACCGGCACGGGAATTCCCAAACCGCTGACGCGTTAGTTCATGAGGGCGGCAAGGGCGTCTGCCAGGGTTTGCGCTCCGGTTTCGGCGTCTTCGTCCACTACGTGTTCTTCAGGGGAGTGGGATACACCGCTTGGATTGCGGACGAACACCATGGCGGTGGGTACGAAAGGTGACAGTACGCCGGCGTCGTGTCCGGCGCCGGTGTCGAGGAGGGGCGCATCCGGCAGCGCGCGTTGCAGTTGTTTTTGAAGGCCGGGGTCGAAGTGGACGGTCGGGCTGAAGGATTCTTCCGTCAGTTCCACGCTGCAGCCTTCTTCGGCGGCGATCAGTTGCGCTTGCGTCTGAATCGCTTCGACGAGGGATGCGGTGACGGCGTCGTCCGGGTGGCGGACGTCGAGCCAGAAGTCCACTCGTGAGGCGATGACGTTGGTTCCTCCTGGGACAGGCTGCAGTCGACCGACGGTTGCCCGGGCGTGGGGTTGGTTACGGGCGGTATCGCGGATGGACACGACCGTCCGTGAGGCAGCAACCACCGGGTCGTGCCGATCGACCATGAGAGTTGTCCCGGCGTGGTTTCCCTGTCCACGGATGCTGAGGCGCCAGCGGCCGTGGCCGAGGATGGAGGAGGCGATGGCGATGGGCTGGTCCAGGTCGATCAGTCCCCGGCCCTGTTCGACGTGGAGTTCGACGAATGCGCCGATCTGGCCCAGCAATTGCTCGTCCCGGCCGACATAGCGGGGGTCGAGGCCGTTAACACGGGCGACGTCGGCGAAGGTGTTGCCGTCCGGGTCCCTGAGGTTGCGCGCCTTGTCCGGGTCGATGGCGCCTGTCATGAGCCGGGAGCCGAGGCACGCCACGCCAAACCGGGAACCTTCCTCTTCCGGGAAGACCACGACGGCGAGGGGCCGGGTTGGGGTTGTGTTGCGGGCTTTGAGGATGTCGACGGAGACGAGGGCTGAGGCGACGCCGAGGGGTCCGTCGAAGGGGCCGCCGCCGGGGACGGAGTCGAGGTGGCTACCGGTGACCAGGCTGTTGCTTCGGTCGCCGCCCGGGATGTCCCACCAGGCCCAGATGGCGCCGTTATGGTCGGTTTCCACGGTCAGTCCGCGTTTGCTGGCATGGTCCATGAACCATGCCCGCAAGTCGAGTTCGGCGGTTGAGTAGACGGGGCGGGTGTAGCCCCCGCGCAGCGGGTCGGTGCCCGTGCCGGCGATGTCGGCCAGCAGTCCGGTGACCGTCGCCGTCGTCGTACTTGTCTGGTCTGTGGAGGTGATGGCGGCGGCGTCTGTGTTGGCGCTTTCCATCAGTGGGCGCCTGCTGCGGCCTGGGCGACGAGGCGGAACTGTTGCGGGACGGTTCCCGTTCCTGTGGCGAGGTCTGCGGCCAGTTGGCCGATCAGCGGTGCGAACTTGGCCCCGTGGCCGGAGCAGGGGGAGAGGATGGTGATGCCGGCGGCGCGGTCCAGGATGAAGTTTTCGGTGGGGGTGTTGGTGAAGAGGCAGGTAGTCTCGGCGTACGGTTCGGGGATCAGGCCTGGGAGGTACTTTTCGACGTATTCAATGACACGACGGCGGTTGGCCGAGTCGATCAGTCCGTCCTGGTCCGCGGCGGACGGCAGGATTTTGCCGCCGTTGTATTCGGCGACCTTTTGACCGCGGAATCCGGCGTCGCGGCCGCCTGGGAGACCGTACGCTTGCCATCCTTCGCGTTTGTGGATAAATGTGGGCCACTGCGACTCATCCCGACTGGCGGGGTCTGCGTAGGGGAAGTGGTAGGCCTGTTCCTGCCGTACTTCCAAGGCGGGCATGTTCGCCAGAAACGCCGACGGCAGGGAGAGCGAGCCGAGCAGTTGAGGGAGCCAGCCTCCGGCAGCGACGATCACGTTCGCGGCGTGAAGGGAGCGTCCGTCCTCGGAGGTCAGAACGTAGCTGCTGTTGCCTGCCACGATAGAGGTGAGGGTCCAGTTGGTATGCAGTGATGCGCCGTGGGCAACGGCCTGGTCCACCATGGCTGCGACGGATTCGTGGGCATCAATGACACCGGCGCCGGGATGCCACAGGACCTCCGTGTCGAAGGCAATCTGCGGCCAGCGATTCTGGGCTTCCTTGGCGGTAAGGAGCTCGTGCTCGATGCCGTGCTGGGCAAGTGCTGCGGCGAGGCGCTCCGGTTGCCGGACGGTACCGTAGTCCACGGCGCCTGTGGGGGTGATGAGCTGCTTGCCGCTGAGGCGGGCAAGTTCGTCCCAACCGGTCTTGGCTTCGAGGACCAGGCCCGTGTAGAACGCGTCCGGATAGGCGTAGCGGAAGATACGCGCCGAGCCGTGGGAGCTGCCGGCGTCATTGGCTGGAGTTGACCGTTCCAGCAGTCCCACCTCGTGGCCCCTTGCCGCGAGCTGCCAGGCCGTGGCGGCGCCGGACAGCCCAGCGCCGACAACGACGTATTCGAACGATTCCATGGATGGCTCCCTTTTGTGGTGGGTGGTTGATGCGTTGCTTCGCTGCATCCAGTTACTCACCTCCAAATGCGTCGCGTCCAATATCATTTATGTAGAATTTGTTAACGTCGCGCGAAAGAATCATCATGGAACTCAGGCAGCTTCGGTACTTCCTCGTGGTCGCAGAAGAGCTCCACTTCGGCCGGGCCGCGGAACGCCTGCACCTCACGCAACCGCCTCTGACGGTTGCCATCAGACGGCTGGAGAGCGAGCTTGGAGTCCAGTTGTTTGACCGGACAACCCGACGTGTGACCTTGACCCCCGCCGGCGAAGCGTTCAAGCGGCGGGTCCAGGATGCCGTGACCGAACTTGATGATGCCGCCAGCGATGTTGCGAGCGTGGCCGCGGGACTGAGTGGACGGATCAGGGTGGGATTCGTCAGTTCCGCCAGTTACACCACCATCCCCGAAGCCATTCGGAGCTTCCGGGAGCAGCGGCCGCGGGTGGAACTGGTCCTGAGTCCGCTCACCAGCGGCGAGCAAATTGAACAACTGCTCGACGGCGACCTTGACGTTGGACTCGTCCGCGACCCTGGCGAGGTTCCCGGGTTGGGAATGGATCTGGTCAGCGCCGAAGACCTTGTTGCCGTGCTGCCCGAGGCGCACCCCCTGGCCTCGAGTTCGGAAGTCCGGCCGGAAGACTTGGAAGGTGAGCCGATGATCCTCTTCCCGTACCGCCTCATGCCCGGGTTCGTGGCCCGGGTGCTCCGCCTGTTCGACGGGCTGAAGAGTTCCCCGCAAGTTGTTCAGCAGGCCATCCACCAGGAAACCGTCCTCGGACTGGTGGCTGCCGGGCTGGGAATATCGATCCTTCCCGAATCTGTCAGGCGCTTCCAAATGCCCGGCCTTGTCACCCGGCCCATCGCAGGGAGCCCGCAGACGGCCCTGTATGCGGCTAGAGGGGCCAGCGATTCGCCAGCTGTGGACGAATTCGTGAACTGCTTGCGCCAACTGGAACAGTAACCAGCACATCCGATCGTGATCGGGACCGACTCGCCAGGTTCTTTTGGGCTCCGGTAGTGCCAATGCGTTAAAAGTCGTTTCCAGTCTAAGCAGTACGCCCGGACCTACACCGCAGCCTGCCCGCCGGCGTTAGACGCCTGGCGGATACTTTTTTATCACTAAGACCTATTGCATTAATCATACAATGATGTATCTTTTACCTGTGACCAGACGCACAAGGCTCTGGGATGCACCTCATAGAAACCTCTCCAGAAACTGGTGGACCCTTCTCCAGCTGCCGAGGAAGACAGCCAATGGGTCCGAGCACTGTGATCCCCTAAGCAAGAAAGTTCAAACTCATGAAAGACGTAGTAATTGTCGGTGGCGGTCTCGCCGGCCTCTCGGCAGCGTGGCGTTTGCGGCACTGGGACACTTTGGTGCTGGAGTCGGAGCACCGCGTCGGTGGTCGCATCCGTTCCGAGCGTCGCGGAAACTACTGGTTGAACTGGGGCGGCCACGTGTTCGCCGGTACCGGTTCCTCCACGGATTCGTTGCTCAACGAAGTGGGCGTCACCGCGGTCCAGATCCCCGGTTCGCTTCAGGCTTTGTCCATGAATGGCAAGTTCATCCGCAAGGGGCACATCGCCACTTATCCGCTCCGTATTCCGATGTCCCTGTCCTCGCGTATAGATACGCTCAAGGCGGGCCTGAAAGTGGTCAGCGGAGTAGCCAAGTACACCGGTGTGGTGCGCAAGCGTACCGGTGAATCCGGTGCCATGCGTCAGCAACGCATCTACGACTTCGAGAACAACAGCTCGTTCCAGGACTTCATCGGCGAGCTGTCCGAGGATGCTGCCGCCCTGTTCAAGACCACAGTCACGCGCTCCGCAGGTGACATGGACCAGATCTCCGCTGGCGCGGGCATCGGCTACTTCAGCCTGGTACTCGGCATTGGGCAAGGCCTGAGCCGGGGCATTGTCGGTGGGCCATCCACGTTGACAGAATCGATCGCAGCGTCGCTCGGCGAGCACGTCCAGCTGGGTGCCACCGTCCATGAAGTAGTGCACAAGCAGGATTCCGTGGTGGTTCGTTACACCCAGGGTGGTGTGGACCGCGAAGTGGAGGCCCGCACGGTGGTGCTCGCAACCACCGCGGACGTCTCCAACAAGATCGGTGTGGATCTTCCCGAGGAACTCCGCGGCGCACTCAGCCAGATCAAGTACGGACCACACGTCAGCACGGCCTTTTTGACCAATGAGACGTCGGCACGGCCCTGGGATGACATCTACGCCATCGCAGCCCCTAAACGTTCCTTCGCCATCGCCTTGAACCAGGCCAGCATCGTGCGTGGCACTGAATCCGTACGCAAGCCGGGCGGAAGCTTCATGACGTTCTCGCCAGCAAGCCTAGGCCGTGCGCTTCTGGAAAAGAGCGACGAGGAAGTCATCAAGACCCACCTCGCCGACCTCGACCAGGTGTTGGGCCATGGCTTCGCTGACAGCGTGATCGAAGCCCAGACCGACCGTTGGCGGGTCGCATCCCCGTACTGCTTCCCGGGCAGGGCAAAGATCCAGTCCACCCTCATGCGCGGCACCAACCGAGTCTTCCTGGCAGGCGACTACCTGGGCACCCTTTATACCGAAAGCTCCATCACAACCGGTTTCTCCGCAGCCCAGGAGGCAGCAAGCGTCCTGGCCACGCACCGCCAGGCGCTCCCGAAGTCGGGCCTCTCCGTCGTCGCCTGAGCCCCGCTTCACTCGAAAACTGCAGCGCAACAACACACCTACCGAAACGAGGAATTACTCCATGTCCAAGGAACTCCGCGGCGTCCTGACCGCCCTCTCCACCCCCTTTAACCAGGACGAAACGATCGATGTCGCCACTTTGCGCAAGATCGTCGACCGCTCCATCAACGCCGGAGTCAACGGCGTTGTCGCGGCCGGCTCCACAGGCGAAGTCGGTGCCCTGTCCTCGGAAGAGCGCCTGCTCCTGATCAAGACCGTCATCGAGCAGGCCAACGGCCGGGTTCCGGTCATCGCGAACACCGGTGCCACCTCCACTGCCGAGGCCATCCGCCTGTCCCGGGCCGCAGAGCAGTTGGGCGCTGACGTGCTCATGCTCATCACTCCCTACTACGAGCCGCTGTCGCTGGAGGAGACCGTCACGTACATCAAGGACGTGGCCCGCTCGGTCAGCATCCCGGTGATGCTCTACAACATCCCGCCGGTCACGGGCGTCAACCTGGATCCTGCAACTGTCCGGCAGTTGGCCGAGGAAGTCGGGAACATCCGCTACATCAAGGACTCGAGCGCCAACTGGGAGCAGGCTCTGCAGCTCATCCACCACCACAGCGACGTCATCGGCACCTTCATCGGCTGGGACGCCTACCTGTACAGCGCCCTTGTGGAAGGTGCAGCCGGCGTCATGGCCGGAACAGCCAACGTGGTTCCCGAAGAGATCGTGGCTGTCACCCGCCGGATCGCTGAGGGCGACCTCGCCGGTGCCCGCGAACTGTGGAACGCCGTTTATCAGGTGATCGACGCACTGCTGTCGGCACCGTTCATTCCCGCCGTCAAGTCTGGACTCACCTTGCAGGGCCTCCCCGCGGGATCACCGCGTCGCCCCACCGCGGAGCTCGGCGCCGCCGACCTCGCCAAGGTGGAGCAGGCGCTGGCCAATCTGGCTTCGATCAAGCAGAACATCGGATAACGCGTGGCTGACTTCCATTTCATCGACGGGGCCGATTTCTGGAAGCACCAGAACGAAAAATCCGCCGCTGTAGTCAAATAGCCGCAACGCAAAGGAACTGAGCACACCATGACAACCACAGAAACGTCCCCATTCACCGTCCGTCGGGAGGGAACCCTTCCGGCGCCGTCGCTCCCGCCTTTCGGCCAGTTCATCCGCGGGGAGTTCGTACCATCCACCTCCGCCTCAACCTTCGATGTGGTGAATCCCGCCACTGAGGAAGTCCTCGTGCAGGTCCCCTCCGGTTCCGTTGAGGACGTCGACGCCGCCGTCGCCGCGGCGAAAGCGGCGACGGCGGACTGGGCGGCGAAGACCCCGAAGGACCGCTCAGCCGTCCTTCTTCGCATCGCGGACGTCATCGAGGCCAACCGCGAAGTCTTCGAAACCCTCGAGGCTGCCAATACCGGCAAGCCGGCCGCTGTGGCTGAAGACGATATCTCCAGCGCCATTGACACCTTCAGGTTCTCTGCTGGTGCTGCCCGTGCCTTCACCACGCTCGGCGCGGACGACTATGCCGAGAACCACACCTCGGTGATCTTCCGCGAGCCTGTGGGCGTGGTCGGGGTGATCACTCCATGGAACTACCCGCTGCTGATGGCCGCGTGGAAGATCGCCCCGGTCCTGGCCGCCGGCAACACCATGGTCCTTAAGCCCTCGGAGCAGACGCCGTTGACCACCCTCAAACTGGCCGAACTCATCGCCTCCGAGGTCCCGGCCGGTGTCCTGAACATCGTCACGGGCTCCGGACGGGTGGTGGGCAACCGGATCTCCGAACACCCTGACGTTGACCTCGTCGCCATCACCGGCAGCGTGGGCAGCGGCCAAAAAGTCGCCGCCACCGCGGCCTCCAGTGTCAAGCGCGTCCACCTGGAACTCGGCGGCAAGGCACCCGTCGTCGTGTTTGACGACGCCGACCTGGAAGCCGCCGCCAAGGGCGTCCGTTCGGCCGGATTCTGGAACGGCGGGCAGGAATGCGGCGCAGCCTGCCGCGTCCTCGTCCACGAGTCCGTGGCCGAGAAGTTCACCGAACTGCTCATCCGCGAAGTCAGCGACATCTCGGTCGGCACCCCCGGCGCCGGGGACGACGTCGAGGTCGGTTCCATGATCTCCAAGGCCCACTACGAGCGTGTGCTCGCCGCGCTCGACGACGTCCGCAAGGACGGCCTGACCATCGCCGTCGGCGGTAACGCCCTGGAAGGACCGGGCTACTTCATCGAACCCACCGTCGTGACCGACGTACCCGCCGGGGCGCCGATCACCCGTACGGAGATCTTCGGCCCGGTGATCTCGGTGGAAACCTTCACCACCGACCAGGAAGCCATCACCCGGGCCAACGAAACCATCTACGGGCTTGCCGCCTCGGTCTGGACCAGCAACTCCGCCCGCTCGCTTTCCGTGCCCCGCCGCCTCGACTTCGGCACCGTCTGGGTCAACTCCCACCTGGTCATCGCCAACGAAGTCCCCTGGGGCGGCTTCAAGGGCTCCGGCTACGGCCGGGACCTGTCCATCTACGCCCTCGAAGACTTCTCCCGCACCAAACACGTCATGTACAACCGCGGTTGACATCGGCTTTTCCAAGTCGCCATGCACCCTGGATTGCTCCGGGGTGCATGGCCATTTCATTTAAGCCTCAAGAGGGATGGAAACCCCATGGGCCTGGGAACGCATCAATGACTGGACCTCCTCACGGAATCAGCATCGAAATCCGACAACAGGGCACGCCCGTTTGCCGGGCACTCGTTGAGGCTGACGGACTACGCGCAGGTCTCTGGCTCCGCACCCCTGCCCAGGGGCGTAGGCTGTTCGCGCCAGCGGCGTTCAACAAGGCCTGGGTCCGCGAGGAACAAGTCGGAATCCACTCCGATGTCGGCAACCGAGCCTGGACGACACAGGGTCGGCGAGGCGTGCCTCCTCATTCTGCCGGAGTAATTCGTTGCCTGTGCACGGGCCAGCCAACTGCCCGACGCCCCTATGGTTCCGGACGGAACGTCAGCCAGGTGCCGGGCGCCCTATGGTTCCGGACGGGAACGTCATCCACCTGCCCGGCGCCCCTAAGGTTCCGGCAGGGAACCCAAAAACGACGCCGGATGATATCCGGCGTCGTTTTGGTGTGGTTGGGGGTTCTCGTCAGAGTTCGCTGGGTGCGCCCGGCTCTCCGACAGCGGGGTCGATTCCGTATTTCTCGAGGATTTTCTTGATGGTGCCGTTTTCGCGGAGCTTCTTGATGTCCTCGTCCAGGGCCTTGCCGAGGGCGGTGTTGTCAAGGCTGGACGGCAACATCACTTGGCCGACAGCGGCGAACTGGGGGACATTCGCGTTCGGCTTCACATCTACCACCGTGGCGCCCTCAATCGGTGCGTCCTTGAACCGGTACTTGGCAGATGCGGACGATGCCACGAGGGCGTCGATGCGGCCTGCCTTGAGGTCGCCGTAGATGGATTCGTCGTCCTGGTAAATCTTGAACTTGTCGCCAAGCCACTTCTGCATGCTGTCGTTCCACAGGTTGCCGGCTACCGAGCCAACCATCTTGCCCTGCAGGTCGTCGCTGGTGAGGCCTTTCGTGGAGACGATTGCCTGTGGGTCGCTCCAGAGCGGCGTGCTCAGGTAGACGATCTTGGTGCGTTCCTTGGTGCGCAGCCAGTTTCCCGATCCGATGTCAACGCGCTTGGACTGTACAGAGGGGATAACTGCTCCAGCACCGCCCGAGGTGCTGACGGTGACTTTGAGGCATTCAAGCTTGGCGATCTCGTTGATGAGGTCACCTTCCATGCCGGTGACGTTGTCGCCTTTCAGGATGGTGGCGGGTGCGTAGTCGTAGCTTGCGACTGTGAGCTCGCCCTGGGTGAGGGTTTTGAGGTCTTTGTGGGCCGGGGTGCAGTCGGCCGAGCCGCTCGCGGCGCCGTTGCCGCCGCAGGCGGCGAGGGAGAGGGCGACCAGGCCGGCGGCGGTGCCGGCCGAAAGTGCGCGCACGAGGGTACGGGTTGTTCGGGACATGGTGTCTCTTTCTTTATTGAGGGGATGGGGGCGAGCCCCAGGGGTTGGTTTGGGGGTTAGTTGCGTTGGAGGTGGTGGTTGAGTCGTGTTTCGAGGAGCTTGACGAGGCTGAGGAAGATGAGTGTGAGGGTTCCGTAGATGACTGCGGTGAGGGTGTAGACGCTGAGGTATTGGAAGGTGATGGAGCCGATTTCGAAGGCTTTGGACATGAGTTCGGGCACGGCGATGACGAAGGCGAGGGCGCTGCCTTGGAAGACGAGGACGGCGAGGCCTGCCAGGGGAGGGGTGCTGATGCGCAGGGCTTGGGGGAGGATGATGATGCGGAATCCTGTCCAGCCGCGCAGTCCGGAGGTGAGGGCTGCTTCTTTTTGTCCTAGTGGTACGGCGGCGAGGCCGGCGCGGAAGTATTCGGAGGCGTAGGCCCCGGTGTTCCAGCTCAGCGCGATGATGGCGGTGGTCAGGGATGTCAGGGTGATGCCGGCGTCGGGGAGGCTGAAGTACAGCATGTAGAGCAGCACCAGGGCCGGCAGGCCACGGCCGATCTCCACGAAGAGGAAGGAGATCCACTGGAAGGGGGCGAATTTCGCTTCGGCCATGACGGCCAGCAGCAGCCCGAAGGGGAATCCGAAGAGCAAGGCGAGCCCTGTGAGTTGGAGGCTGACGGCCAGTCCGGGGGCGAGGTTGGGCAGCCAGTTGAGCCACTGAGTTAGAAGGTCCATCACGCCACTCCGATCTTCCGGCGCAACCTGAGGTCGACCCGCCGCGAGACGACGGCGACAATCAGGCTGATCACGATGTACAGGGCGCCGGCGACGAGGAAGGAGAGCAGTCCTTCGTGGGTTTGCTTGGCGCTTTGCTGGGCGTAGTAGGTGATCTCGCGGACTCCGATGGTGGAGGCCAGGGCGGAGTCCTTCAACAGTCCGATGCCGTAGGTGGCGATCGCGGGCAGCGCGACGCGGAAGGCCTGCGGGGTGATGATGTGCCCCACGGTGGTGACCGTGCTTAACCCGAGTGCGTGGGCGGCTTCGCGTTGCCCGTCGGGGATGCTGAGCAGTCCGGAGCGGTAGATCTCGGCCATGAAGGCCGAAGCGATGATGGAGAAACCGATAATCGCTGCCTGGATGGTGGACAAGCGCAGGGCGTACTGCGGCAGGCCGAAGTAGATCAGGAACAGCCAGGTGATCGGCGGGATGACCCTGACGATGTTGATGTAGAGGGTGGCGGTGGTGCGGATGATCGCGATCGGTGAGCGGGCAGCGCCGACGAGGAGCAGTCCGATCATGCCGCCGAACAGGAGTGAGGCGCCTGTGACGTAAAGGGTGAGCCCGACGCCCTGGGCGATCGAGGTCAAAAGTTGGGTGATCATGACTGCCTCACCTGTCCAGCACGGCCTTGAGGAACTGGCGGGTGCGTTCATTCTGCGGGGCGGACATGACCTGCTCGCTGGGGCCGATTTCCAGCACGCCGCCGTTGCCCATGACCATGATCCGGTCCGAGACGTCCCGGGCGAAGTGCATCTCGTGGGTGACCACCAGCATGGTCATGCCCTCCCCGGCGAGGTCGCGCATGACGGCCAGGACTTCCAGGCCGATCTCGGGGTCCAGGGCGGAGGTTGGTTCGTCGAAAAGCATGACCTTCGGTGACAGGGCCAGGGCCCGGGCGATCGCGATGCGTTGCTGCTGCCCGCCCGAGAGGCGGGCCGGGTAGGCCTTGGCCTTCTCCGGCAGGCCGACCCTTTTCAGCAGCCGGTTGGCGACCTCTTCGGCCTGTTCCTTGCTTGAGCCCAGGACCTTGCGCTGGGGCAGGGTGATGTTCTCCATCACGGTCAGGTGCGGGAACAGGTTAAAGCTTTGGAACACCATCCCGGTGACGCGGCGGAGGTGGTCAAGGCTGGCCTTGTCCGGCAGCTTTCCGCCGGCGACCACACGGGCACCGCCGATCGCGATGGTGCCCTCACTGGGGGTTTCCAGGTAATTCAAGCACCGCAGGAACGTGCTCTTACCGGCCCCCGAGGGGCCGATGATCGAGACCACCTCACCCTCGGCCATCGACAGATTCACATCCGACAAAACCTGGACGGCTCCATACTTCTTGCCAAGCCCGGACACCTCAACCTTGCCGGAGAGTGCGGTCGGGGGAGCTTTCGTGCCAAAACTTAGGCCCATATTTTTCGATTCCTTTGAATAGCCGACGCCTAAACCCCCACAACGGCCCGCGATCGGTGCCGGAGCGTCCAGGCCGAACCACTGGGCGGAGGTGCTGTGAAGTGTGCTGCAGGCGCCTGTGGTACTGATCACACCTAAAGAATACATCCTTGTATGATTAAGGCAATAGTTTTAGCGAAGATTCGAGAATGGCCTGGCTGACCCGCTTAGCCTCCGAATAGGCTCCATGGGTGCCGGCCGTCTCTGAGGAGTAGTCGCCCGCGAAATGCATGGTGCTACCTACCGGCGCTTGGAGCAGCGGAAGAGCTGCCGCCCGCGTCGGCGTGAGCAACGAGAAGCAGTGTCGCCACGACTGAATGTTGGCCCCGAGGATGTGTCCGCGCAGTTCCGGTGCCACGGCCAGAAACTCCTCGACCCACTGCTCCAGCACGCCTGAAGAGGGATCGTTGGCTTCTTGGATGTACCCGGCGGAGTTCCCGTAGCAGACAAACTGGACCTTTCCGTCTTTGCGCCCCGGCCTCGGGTTGATCACCACATCGAACACACGCCCGGCCGTTGCGATGAAAGACCAGTCGTCAAAGCCTGCAAGCTCCGGCGCGCTGATATCCACAACGACCCCGAGCTCGGTTGAGCCGGGAGTCTGCACCGCATCCAGGGCCCGGCTCTTCCATTCCGGCAACTGAACCATTCCGGTAATCCTTGGGGCCGGAACCGCCAGGATGACGTGCTTCGCGGTCACATCCTGAGGTTCCACGGCAGGCTCGGAGCCTTCGTCGGGCCCGGTGGCAGAGACCTGCACGTTCCACAGTCCATCGGCGTCCTGATGAAGCGAGTCCACGCGCTGATGCATGCGCACTTCGGTGCTTTGCAGGGAGTTGGCCAGTGCTGCAGGAATAGCCTGCATGCCCTCCAAGGAGACCATTCGGTTCTTCTTTTCGCGTACCAGATAGCTGGCGAAGTACCGCAGTGCGTAGGTTGTGCTGAGTTCTGAAGGATGTGCCACCGAACCACCGCGGATGGCCGCGGTAAGTACCTTCTGGACGTCTTGGGGCAGGCCGCTAATTCGGGACTGGGCAGATTCGTCGCCAAAGCCTGGTGTTGCTGGACGCAGTTGCCCGTCCACGGTGTTCGCGTAATACTCCGAGCTCGCCCGCTGGATGAACGCCCGCAGGCTTTCGCGGGACTCTTCCGCGAGCGGCAGCCTCTCAACCAGCTCATCGTTATCGGTGGAGACTACGGTCTCTCCATTGACATGGATACCAAACGTCGATGGTTCAAAGGGTTCCAAGGGGATGCCCAGTTCAACGGCCAACTCATGCGAAGCGGTGCCGGTGTACACGAACATGGCACCCATGTTGACCGGTTCCCCGTTGATATCCACGGTCTTTGCGCGTCCGCCAAGCCGGCCGGTTTCCTCCAGGAGCACCACTCTTTGGCCCCCGCGTTCAAGGTTGTAAGCCGCGGCCAGCCCAGCTGGACCTCCACCAATGACGGCGACATCGTACATTTATTCTCCTTAGGAGTTGGTCGGGTGCGGACCGGATCATCGGTAATGCCGGATCTCGGTCTCCATGATTGGCAGTGCCTCCGACGATGGGAATACCAGCACCGAGAAACAGTCCCGGAATGAGTCTTTGAGTCACGCCATGCGCCTGCCTAGACTTGCCGCATGGGGAGTGCAAGTGATCGCGCCGGGCTCAAACGTGCCGTTCTGACGGCGCCGCTCTGGATGCAATCAACCAAGGCCTCCAGCCGCCACGTGGCTGAAGCTGTCGGTGTGAGCCAATCGTTCGTAGCGCGGGCATGGCAGGAATTCGCGGCACCCAACCCAACAACTGAGTCGGTCAGTGCCATGCTGGCGGAGCGGCAGATGGTGTTGGTTGGATTCGCCGTCGGACCCACTGGTTCCTGCTTCGTCTTGAACCCCTCCCGCGCTTCGCGCGTACGGTACCCGGCCGGTCTGTCCACCAGCAGCAAGAGAAGGCTGCGGGCGGTGCTGGCGGCGGATCTGCTTCGAAGTGTCCTGCAGGATCCCGACACCACAGGCCAAGGCCACGGTCTGTGGGCATCGCTGGAGTCCGCTGGGCAAAGCCTTGCCGAAGCCATCATTCTTGTGAGCGGCGACTTTGCAGTACCCGCTGACGTGCGGCCGGCGGCACACTTCGTCGATGCTTGGCAGTGGCAGAAACTCGTGGCGGCCCTGGACCGGTTGCCCCAAGTGCCAACGGGAGAGCAATTGGCAGACCTGGAGTGGCGTATCCGCCGCTGGTACCAGGGCGGGCGGACTCCTTTCTCATGGACGGTTGACCGTAAAGAGCCCACAACCCTGGGGTCAAGCACGGCCGAATTCATCGAGTCCGGGAATGCATTGACAGAAGACATTCTTTCGGCAATTCGCCAGGGGCTGGTCGACGGTACATTCTCCGGCGAGAGCGAAATTTCGATGGGGACGTTGAATCGTTTGCTGGGTGCGCCTGTGAGGGATATTCGATCTGCGGTTCGCGCACTCACCGAAGATGGGCTGGTTACCGCGGCCAGATCAGATTCCGTGGTGGTGCGAATTCCTTCCCTTGACGACGTATCCGAGACCTATATGGCCCGGCGTGCGTTGGGAGCAATCGTGGTTAGGGCGGCCAGCCGTTGGAGCCCAGAAGGCCGTTCCCAAGTCAAGAAACTCCTGGATGAGCTGGGCGATTGTGTCCGTCGCAATGATGTAGCCCGGGCCCACCACCTCGATATGGAGTTCCAAACCGCACTTTTTGAGTCCTCGGGCCTGAACCGAATACCGGCAATGTTGGAGACGCTCACCAAACAGGCGTTCATGCATTTTGCGGTCATCGGGGCGCGATACGCATTTTCACCAACAATAATCCTTGAACAAAATACTGAGATTTTTGAATCAATTGACAAGGCAGATCTTCGAGCCGCGACATTGAGTTGGCAAGCCAAGATGGACGATGGTCTTAACTACTATGCCCAACACATCTTTGCCATGAATCAGCAAAGAAGCCAAAACCGCGGCTGATGCGCGGAAGGTTCAGTCATCACGCCTGTGCCGCGATTTCGTGATCCTTGAATTCCTTGGCTGTTTGCAGAAGGCAGTCGGCAAGGCGCTTGGCATCGTCCCGGGAGAAGCGGGCTATTGGCAGGGCGATGCTGAACGCCGCGTGCTCTCCGTCGATCACTCCCAGCGAGACGGCGAGTGCTGCCACCCCGTCTTCACTTTCTTCGTAGTTCGCACCTACGCCTGACCGACGAGTCTTTTCAAGGTCTGCATGGATTCGAGCCATATCGACTTTCCGGTCGCGACGTCCGGCGCCCGCGGGTGCGACCTTGTATCGGGCATTGACTTCGTCAGGAGCGAGGTCAGCAAGCATGGCCTTGCCGGCCGAGGTGACGTGGGCCGGGAGAGTGACCCCGGTCCTCAAACCGAAGCGCAGCGCATGCGTGGTGGCTTCGATACCGTCGAGATGGTGGATTTCCGTGCCGACAAGCGTCGCGAGATGCACGGTCTCGCCGACGCGCTCGAAGAGGCGCTCCAGATACGGCCGGGCCCGGAGACGGAGGGGCGGAACCGGCTGCATCATCCCGGGGCGGAGAAACTCCGGTCCGGGGGAGTAGCGCTTTTGTTCCCCCTGACGTGCGAAGCCGTCTCCGACGAGGGTGGCGAGTAGGCGTTGAGCCGTCGAGGGGTTGACACCAAGTTCCTTGGCAGCCTCGGTGACGCTGAGCGAACCGTTTTCAGCCATCAGCTTCAACAGGACCAAGGCCCGGTGGACTGCCTCCACCCGGCTGGAGTCTTCCAAACGATTAACGTTTTCATTGCGTATCACGCAATTACTCTAACATCTATTGCGTCATGAACAATGGCAGGGCTACGGTTGCATCACTTCCAGGTGCTACGAGGCACGCACGGACCATGAGTCCTCAGTCAGCGTCGCCTGGCACCTGCAAAACCGCTCACCGACAAAGGAGTCATGATGAGTCAGCCCACCCCCATCCCGTATTTGAAGCGTCCGGTGCGGACCCGCACACCTGCTCCGCGTCAGGCCAAGCGTGCCGTCGTCAGCGGAACCTTTGGCTCGGCCCTGGAATGGTTCGACTTCGCCGTTTATGGGGCGATGTCGGCAACTGTTTTTCCCGTCGTCTTCTTTAACAAGCTGGACCCGGTAATTGGTTTGCTGGCCTCGTTCGCCACGTTCGGCGTCGGGTTCTTCGCCCGGCCGCTGGGAGGCATCGTCTTCGGTCATCTGGGGGACCGGTTCGGCCGCCGCAAAATCCTGCTGACTACCTTCATCCTGATGGGGGCAGCGTCAATGATCATCGGGCTGTTGCCGCCGTACTCCTCAATCGGGTTCATCGCACCGCTGGCACTGGTCCTCATGCGTTTCATTCAGGGTATTGCCCTGGGTGGAGAGGCCACTGGAGCGCAGCTCATGACGATGGAGCACGCTCCGGAGGACCGGCGCTCATTTTATGGGGCCCTTATGGCCATGGGTTCGCCCATCAGCCAGGTACTGGCCAATCTGATGCTCGCGGTACTATCCGGTGTACTAAGCGGGGAGGCCTTCCTGTCCTGGGGCTGGCGGGTGCCGTTCCTGCTGAGCATCTTCCTCGTGGCCGTGGGTATCTACATCCGTCTAAAGGTCGAAGAAACTCCGGTCTTCAAGGAAGGCGTCAGGGAAGTTGCGGCAGAACAGACCAATCCTGGGACTGTGATGAAATCGCACGGCCTGACCATACTTCGGCTGATCCTGGCTTTCGCGCCCATCGTCATCACGTTCTACATCGTTTCCGTCTTCGGCATCAGCTACCTGACCAGCCACGGATTCAGCCAAAGCGAGACGTTCACCATCATCATGATCTCCAATTTCCTGTCCGTAATCGCGATCTGGTGGGGCGGCCGGCTGTCCGACGTCTACGGCCGTCGCAGGATCCTCATGATCGGCTCGGCCGGCACCTTGCTGGCAGCCTTCATCTTCTTCCCCGTGGCGGACCTCGGCAGCTTCCCGCTGGCACTTGGCGTGGTGGCCTTCGCGCTGGTCTCAGCGCAGTTCGGCAATGCCGGGCAGGGAGCGCTCTTCGCCGAAGCCTTCCCCACCCACATGCGCTACACAGGATCGGCTCTGGCGCTGACGGGGGCGAACCTTATCTTCGCAGCACCTGCGCCTTTCCTCGCCTCCTGGCTGATGACCATCACCGCCGGCAACACCGTCTCGATCACCATCTTCTGGGTCGTCACCATCATTGCGGCGCTCATCAACATGCTCTTCATGGGTGACGGCAGGACCCTGGAAGGGAAGCCTCATCGGTTCGGACGGTACGTGCCGGTCCACGAAACCGGTGATCCGAATGTCCAGACCTCGACCAACGTTGTGGTGCGGTGACCTGTGATCGTCGAGCAGCGGACCTACATCCTGCACACCGGCGCCAGTCTTAGGGACTATCTTGCGGCGTACGAGGGAATCGGGCTGCCCGCCCAAAAGCCAATCCTGGGAGGTTTCCTCGGATATTTCCTCACGGAGTTCGGCCGCCAAAACGAGCTGAACCATTTTTGGGCCTATGCAGACCTGGAGGACCGGCGAACACGCCGGACCCAGCTGGCCAAGAGCCCGCAGTGGCAGGAATGCCTGGCCATTATCCGTCCCATGATCATGACCATGGAGAACAAAATCATGTACCCCACCTCCTTCTCACCCATTCGTTCCCTCCCCGTTTCCGTCGATGACGCGCACACGGCGTTCAGCACAAATTGAGGGGTCGCAATGGAAATCACGATTGCCCAATCAACGGACCAGGCGTTCTCGCAACCCAGCACACTCACGCGGACGGCAATTGTCACCGGCGGAGCCGGCGGCATCGGCCGTACGATCAGCCGGCGCCTCGCAGCCGAGGGCTATGCCGTCGTCGTAGCCGATATTGACCAGGCCGCAGCCGACCAGGCAGCTGCCAGCCTTCCCCAGATCGACGGCGCCGATCACCGCGGTTTCGCCGGTGATCTCACCGACAGCGGGGTTAACCGCGCGCTGGCTGCCGTCGCCGCCGAGACGGGGCAGATCAGTGTCCTGGTCAATGCCGTCGGCATCTCCCCAAAACGCAACGGTCGGAAGATCCCGTTCTTCGAACTCGCTGACGAGGAATGGAACCAGGTGATGGCCGTCAATGTCAGCGCCCCGTTCTTTCTTGTCCGCGAGGCATTCCGCTACATGCCAACAGACGGCAGTGCGAGCATCGTGAACCTGCTGTCCATCACTGCCAAGCTGGGCACCGGCGGTCCGTCCGATGCCAGCTTCGGTCCGTTCCTGCCCAGCAGCGTGGCCTACGGAGCGTCCAAGGCGGCCCTGCAAAATCTGACTGCCAGCCTCTCGCATGAGCTGGCAGGCCGCCGCATCCGCGTCAACGGAATCGCGCCGGGCTTCGTTCAGACGCCGATGATGGGTGACGTTCCCGTGGATGAGCGGCTCCTGGGGCAAGTACCGATGAGGCGCTTCGCGAAACCTGAGGAAATTGCCGACGCCGTTGCGTTCCTCATCAGCGACAAGGCCAGCTACATCACCGGCATCAGCCTCGACATCAATGGCGGCTGGCGTACTTGCTGAGCAGCACCGGGACTCCGCAATGACTGCGGCAACCCTTCAACTTTTCACGAAAGTCATCTGAAAGCGAGCGTGCACAAGACCATGCGCGAACATAACTTTGACCTGATTGTCGTCGGCTCCGGCATCGCCGGGCAGACGGCGGCAACGTCGGCCGCTGAAGCGGGACTGAACGTGGCCCTCCTGGAAAAGACCGCCAGCCTCGGCGGCTCCTCGGCGATGAGCGGGGGCTGGTTCGCATTCACCGGTACCGAGGAGCAAAAAGCGGAAGCCATCGAGGACTCTCCCGAACTGTTCCTGCAGGACATGCTCGAAGGCGGCCAGCACCTCAATGACAGGTCCCTGCTGCAGGCCTACCTCAACCGCCAGGAGGAGACCTATCGGTGGCTCAAAGACCACGGAGTGCAATTCCGCGAGGTGGAGATCAGCGCAGGGCAGTCGGCGCGCCGCAGCCATAACTCGGTGATCAAGGAAGTCCTGGCAGCACTGCACCGGGACTTTACCGCCGCTGGGGGAACGACGTTCCTCAACCATAGGGCCGTGCGACTGGTGCAAGACGAGTCGGGAAGCGTCATAGGAGTAATTACGCAGTCAGACCAGGTCGAAGAGCAATTCACCGCAAACGGCGGTGTCATCCTGGCGACCGGCGGATTCAGCCGAGGGACCGAGCTGCTGAAAACCTTTGCGCCGGAGCAGTTGGCCGCCATCCCCTACGGCGGCAAAGGCAACACAGGGGACGGGTTGCGGATGGCCTGGAAGCTCGGGGCAGGCATGGCCGACATGTCATTCATCAGCGGCACCTACGGATCCCACCCGGACACGGGGGAAGACTTCCACGAACTCCTAACCGCCTATTACATGGGAGCCGTCATCGTGAACAAGCACGGCCGGCGCTTCGTCGACGAATCCAAGGACTACAAGACGCTGGGCCGGGTTGTCCTGGACCAACCCGAAGGACTTGGCTTCGAAATCTTCGACGCGAAAGTACGCGCGAAGTCCCACCGCGGCATCCCACTGAAAGACATCGACACCCTCGAGGAGCTCGGCCACTTGCATAAGGCGGACACCCTTGAGGAACTGGCCGAAATCGCGGGAATAGAACCCCGCGCCCTGTCCGAGACAATCCGCTCCTACAACGCCGCCGTCGCCGGTGACCAGCCTGACGAGGTTGGGCGCACCAGCCTTTGCAACGGCGTCGGTCATCTGCTGCCCATCAACGAGGCGCCCTTCTACGCCTACCCGGCCAAGTCGCTCATGACCACCACATACTGCGGCCTGACGATCACTGACCAGGCCCAGGTCATCGACGTCGACGGCGAGGTCATCGACGGCCTCTACGCCATCGGTGAGCTGACCGGCGGATTCCACGGCGCGGCGTACATCACCGGCACGTCCCTGGGCAAGGGCGCCGTCTTCGGGCGCATCGCGGCCGAGCACGTCGCTTCACGCCTTGCCGTCCCAACTGCCTGAGATCCGGATCAATGCAAAGGAGCATTTCCATGGCACATCATGAAAGCGTCGACGAGGCACGCCAGGTCGACGTCGTCGTCGTCGGATCCGGCGTCAGCGGTTCCTCCGCCGCAATGACGGCGGCGCGGCACGGCGCGAAAGTGGCTTTGCTGGAAAAGTTGGACAGCTTCGGAGGGTCGGCCGCCCTGTCGGCCGGCATGTTCTGGACCGCGCCCACCGTCGAGGCATACAGGACTCGCATCCCCATGGGAAACCCTGAGCTAGGGGCTCGTCTGGTCGGGGATTACCAGGCCGCGTTGGCCGAGCTGCGCGCCTCAGGCGTGAGGGTGGCGGATGAACCCAAAGAGGCCATCATGACCTTCGGCATCGGATACTCCACCGACATCCACGGCATCCTTGCCTGGTGTCGTGAAAGAATCCTCGCGGCCGGAGGCCAGGTAAGGGCCAATTCGCCGGTGGTTGAACTTCTGCATGACGGCCGCAAGGTCACGGGGGTGATTGCCCGTGAGGACAAGGATCGCCTGGTGCGATATGAAGCGGGAGCGGTCATCTTGGCGACCGGCGGTTTCCAAGGCGCCCGGGATGAACTGACCCGCTATATTGGTCCGAATGCTGATCGGCTGATGTTGCGGTCCAATCCCGGCAGCGTTGGCGACGGCTTGCGTCTGGCCCGCACGGCTGGCGCCGGGGGCACGACGGCGATGAGCACCTTCTACGGACACCTCCTGCCTTATCCTGTGGACCGGTTCCGCCAGGAGGACTATCTGCCGTATTCGCAGTACTACTCAGGGTCCACCATCCTGCTGAACATGCTCGGGGAACGGTTCACGGACGAGACGGAAGGTGACGAACTGCTCAACCAGGCGGTAACTTTCCAGCCGCAGGCCCGCGGAGTGCTGATTTTCGACGAGCACGTGCGCAGCACCGAGGCGATGGAAGAGCCATTCCCCGGGCTGGGAGCCACCGATAGGTTCGCCACCGCCGTCGAAGCCGGTGGCCTGTACGCGGTGGCCGACAGCCTCCCCGAACTGTTGGACAAGGTCGCCGTGTGGGGAATTGACCGCCAAGCCCTGGGACTTACCCTGGACGCCTACATCCACACTGTGGCCAGCGGAGGGAGAGTCGCCCGCGGCATCAAGGTCTCCCAGACGGCCCGCGCCCCCCAGCAAGGACCCTTCTATGCGCTGATGGTCCAGCCATCCATCACGTTCACTTTCGGGGGAGTGCGCACCAACACCTCCGGAGAGGCCCTGGACCACGATGGCCAGCCGATCTCCGGCCTTTACGCCGCCGGAGCGGACATTGGAGGGCTGTCCAATTACGGCTACGCGGGCGGGCTCGCGCCCGGGTACATCACTGGAAGCTGGGCCGGGCGATCGGCGGCGGAGCGTGCGGCCTCCGGAACCGTACGTGACCGCAACGCGGTTCCGCTCAGAGCCGGGCACCTGAGCACAAAGGGAGAAACGGCATGAACACAACGGTAGATGTACTCATCATCGGTGGCGGCGGCTCAGGAATGAGCGCGGCCATCTCGGCAGCGACCAGCGGAGCCACTGTCATCGTGCTCGAAAAGTGCCCGAAGGTCGGGGGCAGCACAGCAATGTCCGTCGGGTCATTCACCGCTGCCAACACTTCGTACCAGTACCGCGCGGGCGTCAACGACAGCATCGAGCTGTTCGTCGCGGACATGAAGGTCGCGAACGGCCACTACGAGGACCGGGAAAACAAGGAACTGCGGCGGATCCTGGCCGAGAATGCCGGACCCACAGTGGAATGGCTCTCCAGCATCGGTGTCCAGTTCCTGGGGCCGACGCCCGAGCCGCCGTACGAGAAGCCTAGGATGCACAACGTCCTGCCCAACTCCTCCGCCTACGCTTCAGCGCTGTTACGCGAATGTAGGAAGCGCGGCGTCGACGTGCGCACGTCCACCAGAGTTGAAGGGCTGCTGCGCAATGCGGCGGGCGAGATTATCGGGGCACGGGCGAACGGCACGGACTTCTTCGCCCGCAGAGGCGTCATCCTGGCCACCGGAGACTACTCCGCATCCCCAGAGATGAAGGCCGAGTTCGTCGGTGAGGCCGCCGCCAAGGTTCCGCCGGTGAATCCCAACAACACCGGGGACGGATTCAAGCTGGGCACCGACGTTGGCGGAGTCATGATCCAGATGGACCGGCTCTACGAGGGACTGCGGTTCGCTCCCTCGAATCGGCCCGACCCCATCAAGATCCTGCCCTCGCACCCGTTGCTGTCCAAGGCTATGCGCCTGATAGTCGAGCGACTGCCCAAGAAGCTGCTGGCCTACGTGATCCGCGGCGCGCTGACCAGCTGGGTTGGGCCAAATAACACGATGTACCAGGCAGGGGCCATCTTGGTGGGGCATTCGGGGGAACGGATAGCCAACGAGGATTCCGACAAACTCATGGCCCGCGCCGCGGCCGCTGATGAGTTGAACACTGCCTTCATGGTCTTCGATGATCGAGTGGCAAGGAAGTTTTCCGCTTGGCCCAACCCCGTCTCGACCTTCCCCGGCGTCGCCTACGCTTACGTCGATGACTACAAACGGTACCGGCCGGACGTCTATCACAAGGCTGAAACCATCGAGGACCTCGCCACTAGCATGGGCGTGGCCCCTTCAGTTCTACGATCCACCATTCAGGAATGGAACAGCGACGTCGCCAATCGAAAGGACAGCCTGTTCGGCCGCCAACACCTTGGCGACGGCATCAACGAGGCCCCGTTCTACGCGCTGGGCCCGATGAATGCCTACGTCACACTGGCCGACGGCGGCCTTGCGGTCGACACGCAGTTGCGCGTAACGAAAGACGACGGCGAGGCAATTCCCGGACTATGGGCCGCTGGTTCCACCGGCCAAGGAGGACTCCAACTCCTTAACCATGGCCTGCACATCGGATGGGCCATGGTCTCCGGCCGACTTGCTGGCCGAAACGTAGCCCACGCCCCAAACCGAACTGACCTTGAGGCAGTGGACGGCGTGCGAGTCAATTGAACTCTGGTTGGTGGCTGTTCAGCCCGTGGCGGGCACTGCGCCGGGGATGCGGTGTTCGGTGGTTCCTTTGAAGGTGAATTTGGCCTCGTCGCCTTCGCCGTCGACGTCGACCATCACAGTTTCACCGGCGTGCAGTTCGCCGAAGAGGATCTTCTCGGAAAGCTGGTCCTCGATTTCGCGCTGGATGGTCCGGCGCAGGGGCCGGGCGCCCATGGCCGGGTCGTAGCCGCGGGCGGCCAGCAGCGCCTTTGCCGGGGTGGTGAGTTCAAGGCCCATGTCCTTGGCCGCCAGGCTATTGGCCAGGCGGCCGATCATCAGGTCCACGATCTGGAGGATCTCCTCCCGTGTGAGCTGGGGGAAGACGATGATGTCGTCGACGCGGTTGAGGAACTCGGGGCGGAGCTGTTGTTTGAGCTCTTCGGTGACGCGTGCCCGCATCCGGATGTAGCCGGTCTGTGTGTCGGTTCCCGATTGGAAGCCAGTGGGCACGCTCTTGGAGATGTCCGCGGTGCCAAGGTTGGTGGTCATGATGAGGACGGTGTTCTTGAAGTCCACCACACGGCCCTGGGAGTCGGTGAGCCGGCCGTCTTCCAGGATCTGCAGGAGGGAGTTGAAGAGGTCGGCGTGGGCCTTCTCCACTTCGTCGAACAGCACCACTGAGAACGGACGACGACGGACCTTCTCGGTCAGCTGGCCACCCTCTTCGTAGCCAACGTAGCCCGGAGGGGCACCGAACAGGCGGGAGACCGTGTGCTGCTCCGAGTACTCCGACATGTCCAGGGTGATCAGGGCGTCCTCTTCACCGAACAGGAACTCGGCCAATGCCTTGGCCAGCTCACTCTTACCGACGCCGGTGGGGCCGGCGAAGATGAACGAGCCGCCGGGACGTCTGGGGTCCTTGAGTCCGGCACGGGTACGGCGGATGACCTGGGACAGGGCCCTGATGGCCTCGTCCTGGCCGATCACGCGCTTGTGCAGTTCGTCTTCCATCCGCAGCAGCCGGGAGGATTCTTCCTCGGTGAGCTTGATGACCGGGATGCCGGTGGCGTTGGCCAGCACTTCGGCGATCAGGTCCTCGTCCACTTCGGCGATGCCGTTGCGGCCGCCGGACTTCCAGTTGCGTTCCATCGCGGCATGTTCGGCAATGAGCTTCTGCTCTTTTGCGCGCAGCCTGGCTGCGCCTTCGATGTCCCCGGCGTCCATCGCGGATTCCTTCTCCGCTTTGACAGCGGCGATCTCTTCGGCGAGGGCCTTGAGCTCCGGGGGGACGGTCATGCGGCGGACGCCAACCCGGGCGCCTGCCTCGTCGATCAGGTCGATGGCCTTGTCTGGAAGGAAGCGGTCAGAAACATAGCGGTCGGAGAGATTGGCCGCGGCGGCAAGGGCGCCATCGGTGATGGTTACGTGGTGGTGCTCTTCGTAGCGGTCGCGCAGGCCGGTGAGAATCTCGATGGCGGCTGCGGCCGAGGGTTCGTGGACCTGGATGGGCTGGAAGCGGCGCTCCAGCGCGGCGTCCTTTTCGATGTGCAGGCGGTATTCGTCCAGTGTGGTGGCGCCGATGGTTTGGAGTTCACCGCGGGCCAGTACCGGTTTCAGGATCGAGGCCGCATCGATGGAGCCTTCGGCGGCACCTGCCCCCACGAGGGTGTGGATCTCGTCGATGAACAGGATGATGTCACCGCGGGTGAGGATTTCCTTCAGGACTTTCTTCACCCGCTCTTCGAAGTCTCCGCGGTAGCGGGAGCCGGCCACGACGGTCCCCAGGTCCAGGGTGTAGATCTGCTTGTCCTTGAGGGTTTCCGGGACGTCGCCGCGGACGATTGCCTGGGCGAGGCCTTCGACGACGGCGGTCTTGCCAACGCCGGGCTCGCCGATGAGGACTGGGTTGTTCTTGGTGCGGCGGGAAAGGACCTGCATGACGCGTTCGATTTCCAGTTCACGGCCGATCACCGGATCCAGCTTGTTCTCCCGAGCGAGCTGGGTCAGGTTGTGGCCGAACTGGTCCAGCACCGCCGACCCGGCGGGAGCGACCTCCGGCCCGGCGCCGACACCAACCCCAGCTCCGGAGGCGGCTTCCCTGCCTTCGGAAAGCAGCTCGATGACCTGCTGGCGTGCGCGGGTGAGGTCGGCTCCGAGCCTGATGAGCACCTGTGCGGCGATGCCTTCACCTTCATGGATGAGTCCGAGAAGGATGTGTTCTGTACCGATGTAATCGTGGCGCAGCTCGAGGGCCTCACGGAGGGCGAGTTCCAGGACTCTTTTCGCAGGCCGGCTGAAGGGAAGGTGGCCGAACTGGGGTTCCTGGCCCTGACCGATGATCCCGAGCACCTGCTGGCGGATAGTGTGGAGCGAAATGCCCAAGGACGCGAGAGCCTGGGCGGCAACACCCTCACCCTCATTGACCAGCCCCAGCAGGATGTGTTCGGTACCGATGGAATCATGGTTCAGCCGTCCGGCCTCTTCCTGGGCAAGCACCACCACTCGTCTGGCACGGTCGGTGAATCGGTCAAACATTTCGCCACACTTCCTCGCGGGCTCCTACCTTGATGCTACTCCGACGTCTTTCGTGGAAAGGGGTATTCACCGCACGGCTGAACAATTGAACGCGGAGGGTGGCCGGGTATTTGTTGGGGCCTGGTCGGTGTTTTCGTGGGCGCAGCCTTCGCTGACCAGTTTGTTTAACGAGTGTGTTTTTGTTGAGCCAGAAGTAGGCCAGGTTGCGGCCGTAGCGGTGGTGCCTGTCTTTTTTAGTCTTGGCAGTCGGGCCAGATTTCGAATCCGGCGTCGTAGCCCCGGTCCCGGGAGGCGCATGTCCTCGCAACCGTCGACGATGTCCACCAGCCGACGGCCGGGACGGTGATTTCACCGGGCAGGTGAGGGTCTGTGCCTTGGCGGGACGGCCGGCCAGGTGAAGGGTTCGTTGCTATCCGCTTCATGGCTCCCCCTGCTCCCGTAACCTTTTGATTGGACGTTGTGTCCGGTGTCGGCTGTTTAACCAAAGTTGCCGGCTGCTGGGTTAACCATGCTCCGGCTGGATCAAGAGTTCCCCTGGTTTTGCACAGCTTCAGGGAAGGTTTTGGGCAGGAAATGACCAGCATCCCGGTGGTCGCGCTGATGTAGTGCGGAGTCCCTCGTTTGACTAGCACTTCATGCGGCACCCGATCCGTACGGACGCGTGATCGCCTCGAGGAAATGCCCATCAGGATCCGCGAAGTAGACGCCACGTCCGCCGTCGTTGTGGTTGATCTGCTGGGGGCGGGACCGTGCCGGGTCCGCCCAGTAGGGGATACCTTGGGCCTGGATCCTTGAGAAAATGCCGTCGAAGTCCTCCTCGCTGACCAGGAAGGCGTAGTGCTGCGGGGCTATGGGTCGGTCCGTCGTGGCGAAATCGAGGGCCACTCCATGGTCGAGCGGCACGGTCAGGAAAGACCACATGGTTTGGGGTTTCGGCAGTCCGAGTACGTTTGCCAGGAACTCCGCCGAACGGCGCTTGTCCGTTGCGTAGACGATGGTGTGGTTAAAAGCGACCGTCATAGTGACCTCCTCGGGTGTCCAGGGAACAAGCGTACGAATGCGCGACTAATACGAGGATCTGATCAGGCATGGGCGAGCGGCAGCACCAGCATGTAGCCGGTTGGCAGATCGCTGCTCCAACGTTGCGGCTCGCGTACGACGAACTGGGTCGCCAACTGCTCGGGGGTGAGTAGGGCGTTGGGCGCGGGGGACGGACCCCACCGCTGGTCGCCGTACGGGTAGAGCGGATCTTGGACGCGGATGCCGGTGACCGAGAAATTCGGGAACTGCTTGGGATCGCCGAGTGACTCGAAACCGCTCATCACCCAGACGTGGCGACCGCGCCACATGACCAGCCCCACCGGCCGGTCCGTTGCGGCGATAGCGCGCGCCGCGGTCCGCAGCGCTTCGCCGTAGTCGGCGACGCTGACGACGGCGTACGGCCCCATCCCGACCTCGGTCAATACCTGCGCCCAACCCAGGGGGTTGGCACCGTTGAAGGAGTTGAACGACCGGGCCCGGGCCATCTCCCACAGCTCGCCCTGCTGAACGCGATCAGCCCAGGTGCCGGCCCCCGTGTCATCGATGAGGTTGTGCATCATCTGGATGCTCGCCGCCACACACCACTCAAAGGTGTACTGCGGCACGTAGTCCCCCTCCTGGTAAAGGTTTATGGCGAACGCCTGGGGCACCGGTGTGGGCGTGGGGACCGACGTCGGAGACGGCGACGGAGTCTGGTGGGGAGCAGGGACGTCATCGCGTGCGGTTGGCGCCTCCGAGGAGGCGGTCTGGACCGGTCGCTCGGTGGTTGCCTCATCGAGTCTAACCGCAGGGGCGCAGGCCGACAGGAGGGTCGCTAGGACGACGAACCAGGCCAGACGACGGAGCGGGGCACCGATCATGGTCGATCCAGTTTATCGCGGCGCGGCGGGAATGGCCGTGGGGTCGCCGTCTTACCGGAATCCATGCACGCCACCTCAACATCGTTCTTAATGGCGGTGGAACTTAAGAGAGCTGAATTTAACGCCAGTGAAAACCTTGGAACAGTACAGTCATAGACGGGGCCTAAAACGGCACCCGATTCCCGATACGAGGTACGGTTCACAGGAGAAGAACGCTGACCGATCTGCGCCTCGTTTGCCCGAAGCGTGGAGGGGCAGCTGGAGCACGGCGGGGGTTTGGCATGTATGTAGTCATGGTGGCCAGCGAGTGCGCGCCGGTGGCCAAGGCCGGTGGTCTGGGCGATGTGGTTTTCGGGCTGAGCCGTGAGCTGGAGATCCGAGGGCACGACGTGGAGATCGTGCTACCGAAGTATGCTGGCATGCGGTACGGGGATGTGTGGGGTTTGACAATCGACTACCACGACCTATGGGTGCCGTGGCACGGGGCAGCCGTCCATTGCAGCGTGTGGTTCGGCTATGTTCATGGGCGCAAGTGCTTTTTCATCGAGCCGCACTCGGGCGAGGGATTCTTCGACCGGGAACTCATGTACGGGTATCCCGACGACGTGAACCGCTTCACGTTCTTTTCCAAGGCGGCCATGGAATACCTCTACAAGGTGGGGAAACGCCCGGACGTGATCCACTGCCACGACTGGCAGACCGGACTGGTCCCGGTGCTCCTGTATGAGCAGTACGGCCATGTGATGCCGCACCAGCGGGTGTGCTACACAATCCACAACTTCCGCCACCAGGGTTTGACCGGCACCCAGGAGCTTTGGAGCACCCAGCTGGGCCGGCCTGAAAATTTCCTGGACCGTGACCGCCTCGGCGACGACCATCGGTTCGGGACGGTTAATTTGATGAAGGGCGGGGTGGTGTACTCGAACTTCACCACCACGGTCTCACCCAACCATGCCGGCGAGGCCCGGCACGGCGACGGCGGGGACGGGCTGGGGCCCACGTTGTCGACACACCAGGTCAAGTTCGGCGGGGTGCTCAACGGCGTGGACTATGAGACCTGGAACCCTGAGATTGACCCTTTCCTTCCCGCTGGCTATTCGGCGGAGCGGTTGGAGGGCAAGTACGAGGCGAAGAAACGGCTGCGGGAACGGCTCTTGTTGCGGGACAGCTACAGCCCGATCGTCGCCTACGTGGGACGGCTCGACGAGCAAAAGGGAATGCACCTGGTGCATCACGCCCTGTTCTACGCTCTTGAGAAGGGGGCACAGTTCGTGCTCTTAGGCGACGGCCTGCACAACGGGATCAACGGACATTTCCGGCATCTCAAGCGCTACCTCAACGACAACCCGGACTGCCACCTGGAGATCGGCTATAGCGAGGAACTGGCGCACCTGATCTACGCGGGGGCGGACATGATGGTGGTGCCCTCAATTTTTGAGCCGTGCGGGCTGACGCCCATGATTGCCATGCGCTACGGGACCATCCCGGTGGTGCGGGCGGTTGGCGGCATGGTGGACACGGTCTTCGACCGGGACTTCTCAGACCGGCCGGGCTGGCAGCGCAACGGATACGCGTTTCACCAGACTGACAACGCTGCTATCGAGTCAGCGCTGGAACGGGCGTTCGGGTTGTGGTACGACTACCCAGGCGAGTTCCGCGAGCTGATGCTCAACGCGATGCGCAGCGACTACTCCTGGGCTGGCCCGGGCCAGGACTATCTCAACATTTACGACCACATTCGCCACAAGTAGCCCCAACGGGGGAGGGAAGCTGATGGACGTCATGGACGAGTACGTGGATGGCCTGCCGAATATCTGCGGGGAGGAGACCGAAGTCGCCCAATCGATCGCAGCCGGTCGGGGACGGCGAGTGTTCAACGAGGTTGACCTCGCCCGGCTGGGAAGCGGCTTCGCCGTGGCGTTGCACATGCACCAACCGTTGATACCCGCCGGCGGGCAGGACCTACAAAACGCGGCGGTGATCTCGAACCTTGCGTGGATGATGGACCACCCCGACCAAGGCGACAACCACAACGCCCAGACCTTCGTGCAGTGCTACAAGCGGATGGGCGAGTTCATCCCGCAACTCCTGGAACGGGGACTGGCTCCCCGGGTGATGCTGGACTACTCGGGCACCCTGCTGCACGGCATGCGCCAGATGGGCCTCAATGACGTGTTCGATGCGCTGACCCGGATTACCTGTGAAGACCCTTGGCGAAGTGCGGTGGAGTGGCTGGGAACGACCTGGGGGCACGCGGTGGCCCCCTCCACCCCCATCCAGGACTTCCAATTGCACGTGCGTGCCTGGCAGCACCACTTCGCCGCCATTTTCGGTACCGAGGCGCTGAGCAGAGTTCGGGGCTTCTCCCCGGCGGAGATGGCTCTCCCAAACCAGCCTGACATCGCCTATGAGTTCGTGCGCACACTGGTTGAGTGCGGCTATCAGTGGGTTCTGGTCCAAGAGCACACCGTCGAACGCCCCGATGGCAGTCCCATAGACAACCCGCACCTTCCCCACCGGCTCACCTGCACTAGCTCCAGCGGCGAGACCGCCTCGATCACCGCCATCGTCAAAACACAAGGCAGCGACACCAAGCTGGTCGGCCAGATGCAGCCCTACTATGAGGCCAAGGGCCTCGCACCCCAACAGCTGGCCGGACGGACGGTCCCGCCGCTGGTCACCCAGATCGCAGATGGCGAGAACGGGGGAGTGATGATGAACGAGTTCCCCCCCAAATATTTCGATGTCATCGCCGAGTCCTCCGGCTCGTCCACACCCGCTCTCAACGCTTCAGAGTATCTGGAAGCCCTTACCGCCGTCGGTGTCGATTTGGCGGACCTGCCGCCGATCCAGCCGGTGGGCCAGCACCGGGTCTGGGAACGGCTCGCCCCCGGCGATGGACCCGAGCGGCTCGGAGAAGTGATCGAAAAGCTCTCCGGGGAGGACGGCGGGTTCCACATGGACGGCGGCAGTTGGACCAACAACATCTCCTGGGTGTCCGGCTATGACAGCGTCCTAGCCCCGATGCAGCGGGCCAGCGCCCTTTTCAACCAGCGCTTCCTCAGCGCCGGTGTGCCGAGCAGCGAGCCCGCCTACCGGCGGGCGCTGTTTTACCTGCTGGCGTGTGAGACCAGTTGCTACCGCTACTGGGGTCAAGGCATCTGGACCGACTACGGCGCCGAGCTCGCCCGCCGCGCCATCGAAGCCTGCGAGGCTGCCTGATGGCCGGGGGGATCGATTTCGCGCTGGTGCTCAATCTGCATCAACCTGCCGGAAACCTAGAGAACCTGCTCGAGGCCGACCCATGGGCCGCCCGGGAGATCCTCTATGCCCTCGACCGCATCCCAAGGTCCCTGTGGCCCTATGAGGACATCGGCCGGGTCCACCTGTCGATCTCAGGAACCCTGCTCGCCACGCTCGCGGATCCCGCCTTCCAGTCCCGCGTTTATGGGATCGTGGACTGCGGATCGCTGCTTTGGCACTGGCAGAACACCGCCATCATCGACATCCTGGCCACCGGTTACTACCACCCCGTCCTGCCCCTGATACCCGCCCAGGACTGGCCCGACCAGCTCCAAGAGTGGCGCCAAACGGGCGAAAGGATCTTCGCCCGCCCCCACACTGGCGGGTTCTGGCCGCCCGAGATGGGCTTCACAATGGAGCTCATCCCCCTCCTGCAGGCAATGGGCTACCGGTACGTGCTTGTCGACTCCAACAATGTTGAAGCCGTCGACCCGATGCGCTGGGACGAACTGCGCTACCGTACGCATATCGCCCGCCATGGCGGCGCCCAGATCACCGTGGTTGTGCGCGACCGGGAACTCTCCGACGCACAGGAATCCGGGATGGACCCCGAATGGTTCATCCGGGAGGTCAAGGCCCGCACGCGGCACTGCGAGTTCACGCCATTGGTTACCACCGCCACCGACGGCGACAACGGGGGATGGTTCAGAAACACGACCGACGGCGCCAACTTCTGGACCGCCTTCTACCAGCCCCTCCTCGAACGGGCCCGCAGCGGCACCGCGGGCGGTATTACTCCCAGCTTCATAAGCGACCACCTCGACCGCCACGCACCCTACGGCGAAGTACGAGTGCGCGACGGAGCCTGGAACACCGGCTGGCACGACGGCAGTGGCTTCACGCAGTGGACCGGCAGCCTTGCCCAGCGTGACGCCCTGGCACGTGTGGGGCAAATCAGCAGGCAACTCCATGCCGCAGCTGACCGAACCGGCCCGTCCGACCCCGGCCTCCAGCTGGCCCGGCGCCATCTTCTCGAAGCCCAGACGAGCTGCAACTTCTTCTGGGGCGAAGCCTGGCTCGACCGCTGCCACGGCGAACTCGATCAAGCCGCGGCTGCCATCACGCCGCCCTGGTCGTAATCGGTTCCAGAAGCCACGGCGTCACCGCCTTGAAGCGCCAGCCGGAATTACCCTGGCACGGACTCAGGGATGCCCGTCCCATCGACCTAGGCGAACTCTTCGGGCGTTGGCCGTCTTACTCTGGCCTTTGAGCGGCGTCGAGGGAGTCAACTGTTGCCGCTGATTCGCGCAGTAGGCGCGAGACTGTGTCCACCGGTGTGCTGATGGACCTGCGCGGGGTGAATCTGCGCAGGACAATGCGACGTGTGCCGAGTCCGGGTACGTCCAGGATGTCGACGCCGTTGTGGTCCACGCCTGTCAGGGCCAAGGCGGGTACCACGGCGGCGCCTTCTCCTGCAGCCACGAGTGCGAGGGCAGTCAGTGTCTCCTGGTACTGGTGGAGGGTTTGTACCTGGGTGCCCGTTGCGCGGGGGAGCCTCCCGACGACGGCGGCGCTGGCGGCTTCGGGTTTGACGCCCAGCCATGGGATTGGCAGTCGGGCAAGGTCGATCTTTTCGGTCGAGAGCAGCGACCCGGAAGGAACAACCAGCTTCCAGGGTTCGTCAAGGAGTGGCTCTTCGGACATCCCGGCGGGAACCGAGCGTTGCTCAGCCGCGGCGGAGTCGAGTTCGACGACGGCCGCGTCGAGTTCGCGCTTACGGAGCAGCCGCATCAGTGATGGCACGTCGTCCTCAACAATCCGGATCTGCAGTTGAGGATATTGCTCACGCCACTGGGGCAGGCGGGGGACAACGGTCGTCCGGAGGAAGCTGGTAAAGCCGCCAACCCGCACGATACCGGAGAGTTCCGCCCCGCTTTCCATTCGAGTGCGGGCCAGATTGAGGGCCCGTTCGATCTCCTCAGCCGCCTCTGCCATGGCCATGCCTGCATGCGTCAGCATCGAGCCCCTGGGGGTTCGCTCGACTAAGACATGGCCTGTCTCTTCCTCCAATTTGTTCAGCTGCTGGGATACGGCCGACGGCGTGATGCTCAGTTCGTCGGCAGCGGCAAGTACGCCGCCGGTACGGGCTATTGCCAGCAGCACGAGCAGCCGTCGAGGGTCTGGTTCCATGTTAAGTATTTCTAAACCAACACTGCAGAAGAATGCAATTGATCTACATGACTTATTTGCCACATCATTGGTGATGTAGTAGTAACGCGCGCGAAACAATAGGAAGACGCGATGCCAGCGGCAGCTGGCCGGCGGCTCAGGCGCTGCGGCGCGAATCCGCCCTCTCGGGCCACCCTCAACGACGAACCCTCCAACCCTCAGCGGTTGGCAAAATCTTTGAAAGGATGACATGGAACAGCTCTGGGAAATCGCAGGTTGGGCAGGCGCCGCCGCGATCCTTAGTGCGTATCTGGCCGTCTCCATGGGTTGGTGGAAAACTGGCGCGGGCTTTCAGATGGCAAATCTCCTCGGCGCTTGCGCCTTCATCGTCAATGGCGCGTTTCACGAAGCATGGCCGTCCGTGGCGACCAACATAGCCTGGTTTCTCATTTCCGCAGTGGCGCTTCTTCGCATGCGGGCCGCTGGGCGGCCCCGGACACAGGGTGAGGAGACTGCGCATGGTGCTCCGCAGATTCAATTCCCCGGCGTTCCGGAGACCGGTCCAATCGCCATTGTTAAAGTCCACGGTGGCTCTTCACCGTGATAGTGACACGCACGATGTACTAGTCGGCGCGCTTGATGGTCTTCAGCCCACGAAACTAGGGGTGAGGCAGGACACTTGGTGTCGTCCGGGACCGTATGAAGAGGACGCTCCGTTGGGCAAGGTGACCTGTGCCTCGCTTCCCTCAGGAACGGTGAATTCGACCCGGAATTCGTCGTCGAGGATCGACCAGGAGACGTCGATGCCACCCTTGGGCGAGATGAAGCAGTAGCTGGCCGAGCTGACCTCCCCGCCGGGAAAAGGCCGGACTTCGAAGCTGTCCCATCCGACTGATCCGGGTGCCTGGCGCAGTCCCACGAGGTATTCGTGGAGGAACTGGACCACTGCGCCCTTGCTGTAGTGGTTGAGCGATGCGTGGGCGATCCCGTTTTCTTCGATGCCTTCCCAGTCCTCCCAGATGGTCGTCGCGCCCCGGTCCAGCATTCCGAGCCATGACGGCATGCCGCGCCGGAGGAGCAGCCGGAAGGCAAGGTCTGCCCGTCCGTGCTCCGCAAGGGTTGGCAGCAGCAGCCCGCTGGAAAGGAAACCGGTTCCGATGCGGTCGTCAGCTTCGTGGATGAGCTGCACGAGGCGATCCACGGCTGCGTCGCGGAGGGGTTCGGGGACGAGGCCGAATGCGAGGGCCCGGACATACGCACCTTGGGTGTCTTCGCGGGTGCGACCTTCGAGTGTAAGGAACTCCGTCTGCCAGGCGTCCTTCACCGCAGCGGAGATCCGGCCGTACCGCTCAGCGGCTTCCTCATGGCCGAGTATTCGAGCGATGCGGCCTAGGGCCGACGTCGAGCGGTAGAGGTACGCCGTACCGACCTCGCCGCGGTCAGCGCTCATGTAAGCGTACGGGTTCTCCGCCAAGGGGTCGATGAGCGATCCGTCCGAACGCCGGTGCTTGGGCTCGGCCCATTCACCGTAGTGGAATGGCGCGTCCCAGACATAACGCTCGTGGGGGAGCGGCACCTCTGACCGCGCGATCCGCGTGGGGTGCCGGAGAGTCCGGGCAAGATTGATCGCGTAGTCCACCCAGCGGACCATCGATTCCCAGCTCTCGGCGAGGATCTCCGAATCGCCGTACGCCTCGTAGATCGCCCAGGGGACGAGAACCGTGGCGTCGCCCCAGCCTGCGGACCCGCCCATGGCTCGCATCGGGTTGTCCGGATGCCGCCGCATTCTGGCCGAGTCAGGGGAGAAGGCGGCCGGCAGTCCGTCGTCGCACTGATCATCGCGGACGGACTGCAGCCATTTCCGGGAGAATCCTTGGACGTCAAACATCATGGCCGCCACGGGCGCGAAGACCTGGTAATCACCAGTCCACCCCGAGCGTTCGCGGGTAGGGCAGTCGGTGGGCACATCCACGATGTTGCCCCTGAAGCTCCACACCGCTGCCTCATGCAGGCGTTCGAGGTCAGGCGAACTGCACTGGAACCATCCGCGCCGCTCGAGGTCGGAATGGACGACGACGACCGTCAGGTTCTCGGGCGAAAGCTCGCGGCCAGGGTGGGTGATGCGAACGTACCGGAACCCATGGACAGTGTGCCGCGGTTCGAAGACGTTGCCATTGTCTCCCGCGATGACAATGTCCGTCTGGTTGAACTTCAGCCGTTCCCCGCGTGGGGTCGTCATGTCCAGATGTTCTGTGGTTAAGTCGCCGCCGGCGTCGAGATGCTCGCCGAATTCGAGCACTGTCTTGGATCCAGCGGGCCCGAGGTCGCTGAGCCGAACCCATCCGGAGAGGTTCTGGCCGGCGTCGAGGATGGATACTCCGTCCCTAAGCCTCCTGAGGGAGGTCGGCTTCCGTTCCTCCACTCGGCGCACCGGCGGGGCCGGCGACCATGACGGTGCTGGCGGGGAGACCAATCCAACGCGAACCGGTGCGGGATCGGCCTGATCGGGGTCGATGCGGAAGTCCGTGGTCTGTCCGGTCATCAGGTCTGCCCTGACGATTGGGCTGGGCAGGGTGGACCAGTCACCACCGGTGTTAATGGTCACCTTGCTGCCCGAGTCGAGGGAGATCTCCAGCTGCGCGAGGGCGGCGGTGGTGTCGCCCCAGACGTTCCTCCGTTGGGCTCCGCTGTTCCTACCGCGGAACCAGCCATCGGAGAGGACGAGGTCAATCTGATTCTTTCCGGTGGTGAGAAGGTATCCGACATCGTACTGCTGGGCGTACAGGGTCTCGTCGTAGTTCGTCGAGCCGGGGGCAAGTTCAACGTCGCCTACCCTGACGCCGTTGATGAACGCCTCGTAGACACCCAAAGCGGTGGCGTAGAGCGTCGCTGCGCGGGGTATGGCCCTCAGTTCGAAGGACTTGCGAAGCGTGTAGGCGCCTCTGTCTTCCGGACCGGCGTCCTCCTCGGATTCAGTAGGCGAGATCCACTGTGCTGTCCAGGAGACAGGATTGATGGCGGGGTTATTGCTCATCGGACGGACTTCACTTTCAGGACGATGCACAGGCCTCCGATCAGTGCGAGGGCGGCCCCCGCGAGGTAGAGGGCGGTGTAGTTCTTCTCGGCGCCATTCGCGCCGAGGACGATCACCAGCGGCGCCAGGAGCGGGGCGATGGCGCTGGGGATCCGCTGTGAGAATCCGACGACGGCGAGGTAGCGCCCTGCCTGGGCGCGGTCGGGAAGTACGGCGAACACAATGGCCCCGTCGACTGCGCCGAAAACGGCGATCGCACCCTGCATGAGGATGGCACCGACCACGAGCACAAACAAGGAGTGGGCGAAGGCTTCAGTGATGCCGCCGGCCACGAAGAGCAGGGCTCCGATGAAAGTGAAGAGCTTGCGGCGGCGGAGCTTATCTGACAAGAAGCCGCCGAGGAGCGCGCCGGCGCTGGCAGACACGACGCCCAGCAATCCGATGATGGCCACGGTTCCTGCGACCTCCTTGACAGGGAGGCCGAGGCGCTGCGCGTAGAAGAAGGTGCCGAATGTGGTGTTGAAGTAGAGGCCCATGAAGAAGATAAACCGCCCCAGCCAATTCCACGCGAAGTCCGGGTACTTCCTGGGGCTGAAGACGTAGCTTGAGAGGAGGCTCTTGACGCTCACGGCACTGTTGTGGACGAGCCCAACAGAGCTACCCTCTCGCTTGACGAGCGGGAAGAGCAGGAGCAGCGCGAGTCCCACAAACCCGGGGACCAGGAACACGAGGAGCATGCTTGAGGAGACAGCGTAGGCGATGCCGATGCCCAACACAGGCGCCACCTGGGCCGAGAGGCCGCTGAGGGCGGAGATCTTGCCACGTTGTTCCTCGGGAATGCGGTCGGCCTGGAGGTTAAGAATGGCCTGCCCTGCTGCCGCCCAGCCGAAGAGCCCGAAGACCCATCCGACGCCGACGAGGAGCACGGTGGGTGCCAAGGCGATGCCGGTGAGGCCGAGGAGCCCCAGGAGGGCGCCTCCGATCATGAAGGGTGTGCGGCGCCCCAGGCGCGAGCGGAAGCGGTCGCTCCAGACGCCGATGAGGGGGCTTGCGGCGATGGATATGAATTGCGCGGTCCCCGTAACGTATCCGAGGACCTCCTCGTGCCCGGGTGCCAGCTGGGAGATGCGCACGGACAGCGAATAGGAGAGTGGCACGATGAAGGCCATCGAGACGCCGAAGTTCGCAAGTGACATGAAGGTGAGATAGCTGGCACTCGCCTTTTCCAGCGGCGGTGCTTCGATCGCAGGCACGGCCGCGGCGGCGGGTTCTTCCTGCAGCCCGATCTCCAGGTTGGGGTTGACCATAATGACTCCTTTGTCGTGAGTGGGAATAAAGCGCAGGGGCGGCTAGGCGATGGGAGCGGTGAGCACCGGCTCCTGGACGGTTTGGGTTCCGGGTTTGCGTCCGCGAAGTTCCTTCCATCGCTCGCGGAGGGCGAAGGCGGCCGCTTTCGGCTTGCGATCCCGGGTGAAGACGCCCTTCTTGTTCCCGTCGACGCGATGAATTGCGGGGCCCGTGCCGAAGTCGGCGAAGTTCCAGACGTGTTCGCCGACGAATGACGGGATGCGGTCGAAGACCCGGTGGTTCATGGCGAGGAAGTCAGCTTGGAATTCCTCGGTCCACGGCGTGCTCGTTACGGAGTGGAGGCCGGGGATGGTGTCCGCGCCGTATTCGCTCATCATGATTGGCTTGCCGTACTTCGTCATCCAGCCGCGTAGGTCGGCCTCGAGGAGCTTCTCCGCCGTCTCGAGGTCGCCCGTTGCCACGTACCAGCCGTAGTAGCGGTTGAGTGAGATGACATCCACGAGGTCGGCGGTGCGGTCGGTTTCGCACGTGGCGAAGATGACCGTCGTCATGGTCACAGGCCGGGTTGGGTCGAGCTCCCGGGTGAGGTCTATGAGCGGCTCGAAGTACTCCCGCGCCCCTTCCTCGTTCGACGAGGGCTCGTTGGCTACGCACCACATCACCACGCTGGGGTGGTTCTTGTCCCGGTCGATGAGCTCGCGCAGGTGCTGGGCGTGTGCAGCCTGGGTCCGGTCGTTGATGGTGTCAGGGGAGAAGGTGGGCCGCGGCGGCTGTCCCGTCAGCCCCGCTTCGACGGCGAGGTTGAGCCCGACGGCGGCGGTCTCGTCGATCACGACGATCCCGTGGCGATCAGCGTACTCGAGGACCTCTTCGGCGTAGGGGTAGTGGGAGGTGCGGAAGGAGTTCGCGCCAGTCCAGTCCAGGAGACGGAAGTCGTGGACGAGGTAGGCGTTGTCATGGCCCTTGCCCCGGACCGCCGAGTCTTCGTGCTTGCCGAAGCCAGTGAAGTAGAACGGCTCGCCATTGATCAGGAACTGGTCCCCTTCAACGGCTACTGTCCGGATTCCTACGGGGAGCTCGTACTTATCCACTGTGTGCCAGCCGTCGTGGATCTCGATCTCCAAGCGATAGAGGTAGGCCGCCCCTGGCCTCCACAGCACCGCATCATCGACGCGGAGTGTTCCGGAGTGCCCGTCGCAGGACGCAACCGTGATTCCTGCTTCGTCCAGGAGCCGCACGCTCGCCGGAGCCGGTTCGCTCGCCGTCAGGCAATATGCGACAAGCCCGGTTCCGCCGTCGACGTCGGTGGTCACCGTAACGTCGGTGAGGTGGGTGCGGGGAGTGCTGTACAGCCACACGGAGCGGGCCAGGCCCGCGTAGTTATAGAAGTCATGGAAGTAGCTCTGGTGTTCCTTCCCATCCGCACCGATGGCCAGCTTTCCGGGCGGGATCGTGACGTTCGTCAGCCTGTTGTCTACCGCCACGGTGAGCCGGAATTCTGTCCCCGCCGCGACGACGTCGGTGAGGTCCGCTTCGAAAGGGGTGTACCCGCCGTCGTGCTCTGCGACGACGACGTCGTCCACATACACGGCGGCCGCGTGCGTGGCGGCGTCGAAACGGAGGACGATGCGCTGGTCCGCCCAGCCTCGCGGCACGCGGACGGTTCGCTGGTACCAGACGAGGCCCACGTGGTCGTGGATCTCCCGGTCCGCGAACAGGTCGTTGTAGCTAGCCGGGACGGCCGCTTCGAGGTGGGTGTCGAGGGGTGCCCTCCACGGTTCTGGTCCGAGTTTCGTATCGAGGGCAAAGAGCCACAGCCCGTCGAGGCTGGCGAGGTCGCGGGTGGCGGTGGCTAGAGGCTTCAGCATTGAAGGTCTCCTGAGGTAGTTGGCTGGCTGGTTAATGTGCGACGGCGGTGGGCGCGCCCGCGCGGGCGACGGAGCCGAGCCATGCGAGGCTGGGCTTGGGGGTACGAACGAAAGTCGTCCGGTCCACGCTCACGAGCCCGAACGTCGGCTCCCAGTGGCCCCACTCGTAGTTGTCCAGCAGGCTCCAGTGCAGGTAGCCACGGACGTCAATGCCGTCGTCGACCGCTTCGGCGATGTGGCGGAGCGCTTCGCCCGTGTAGGCGATGCGGCGCGCATCGTCCGCTGTGGCGATGCCGTTCTCGGTGATGAGGATCGGAATGCCGCCGGTGACTTCTGCCGTGTGGCGCAAGGCGATGCCTATGGCGTCGGGGCGGTAGGCCGTGCCGACGAGGGTGTTATCGGGTTGCTGTGGGTGGGGTTCGATGCCGGTTTCGCTGACCCACTGACTCGAGTACGACTGGACGCCGACGAAGTCGTCCCCTGCGGAGCCCTCGAGGTACAGGTCCTCCCAGATGTATTCGAGTTCGCGCTTCTTCTCCTCGGCTCCGGGTCGGGCCACGAAGGCTCGATTCGCCACCGTCCAGCCGACTTTGGCGTCGGTCCGGTGGCGGACAATCTCGCGTGCTGCGTGGTGCGCTTCGACGAGGCGGGCGCCAATCTCCGGGTCCGGCGGCGGGAGCTGCGGCCGTGGGTCCTGGTCGACGGTTGGGCTCTGCCAGTCCTGCTGGGCCGTCGGTGCAGCGGTCATCATGCGCCGCATGGTCGTCATCATGGCGAGCATATTCGGCTCGTTCATTGTTGCGACCCATTCGACGTCTTCCAGGATGGAGCTGGACTCGGCGACGTATGCGGAGAATCGCTCGACGGCGCGGTCGCTGAGCCAGCCGCCCTCTTCGGCAAACCAGCGCGGGGTCGTGAAGTGGTTGAGGGTCACCACCGGCGTGATGCCCAGTTCCAAGGCTGTGCCGATCATGCGGCGGTAGTGGGCCAGCTCTGCGCGGGAGAACTGTCCCGGGAGGGGCTCGATGCGGGCCCACTCGATGCCGAAGCGGTAGGCGTTTAGGCCAGCGCCGGCGAGGAGCTCCATGTCCTCGCGGAACCGATGGTAGCTGTCGGTCGCGTCGCCGCTGGGCTCCATTCCGGGGACGGTCTGCTCCTGCACCCACCAGTCGCTGTTGATATTGTTGCCCTCGATCTGGTGCGGCGCCGTGGAGGCTCCCCAGAGGAAACCATGCGGGAAGTTGTTCATTGTTCCTTTGAAACCTTTCATTTTGTTTCTGTGCTACTCGACAAGGTCTTCGATGTTCAGCTGGACGTGTCCGTAGCGGGCGAAGCCGTGGCTCTTGGGTAGCCCATCGGTGTCGGGGTCAAACAGCAACCGGGTTCCCTCCTGGCGGCCGGACCATGTGGCACGGAGCCGCATCTCGCCAGCCTGCTCGCCGGTGACTTCCAGATCGGCCCGGTATACCGTGTCGCTGGTGAATGAGCTGCGTGTCTGTTCGTAGCCGTTGTAGAAGCTGCGGCCGTCGTCGCTGTAATCGACGTACGTGGTTTTCGACGATGCGGCTCGGCCGGCGGCGATATCGCCTGCAACACGTTCGAAGTCGATGTGCCCGGAGTGCGCTCCCGCGATGCGTCCGGAGCGGGCAGGCTCGGAGGGTGCCCTCAGCACGTGTTGGGCGGCGGCTCCGCTGATGCCGTAAGGAGCCGTCGACGGCGTTGGCTGGGTGGGGATGGGAGCTGACGGTTGGTGGTCTAGCAGATGGGCTGTACGTACGCGCATCTCGCGATAGGATCCCGGATGCTCACTTCCGCGAAGCATCTCCAGCCACATGGCCTTCCGACCCGAGGGGTGCCAGGACATCGGAGAGCAGTAGACCCAGGATTCATCGGGGTTGTTCAGCGGCACGCCTTCGTAGCCCGGCTCTTGCATGGACCGTTCGATGTCGATCAGTACGGGGCCCACGTTGCCTTCGCGGAAGCTGCGCACGCCGGAGACGGTGTACGTGTAGACGGCCCAGGCCAGGCCCATGCCCGAGAGGATTGCGTGGGGTCGCGGCACGAGCCCCAGGATCGCTGCGTCGGTACGCTTTGAGGCGCGCGAGGTCATGACAAGCCCGAGGCGTTCGTCGGGGGAGAAGATCGTCGTCTCGTCGTAACCCGGCGTCCGCGTGATCCGGACCATTTCTTCTGAGTCCAGGTCCTGAACGACGGAGTCGGGCAGGAAGCCGTCAATGCCGCCGGCGGACGAGATCGCGGTGCCGCCGCGAACGAACTGCTTGACTTCCCCTCCCCTCATGGGCGCCGGGAGGAAGTAGCCCTCGCGGCGCGGATCAGGGGCAAGCGGGTCGACGGTGCTGATGATCGACTGGTCTTCGATGACGTAGCGGTCATCGTCGCGACGCAGTTTGCCCAAGCCGACGGCAGCGCCCAAATCGTTGCGCAGGATCGTCCAGGCGATGTGCTCGTTGTCGGGGGAGACGATGATCTCGGACCAGTGGTGCGTGGTCGTGGGGTCGTCTTCCAGCCCCCACGGATACTCGACAGGTACGAGTTCGGCGGCGGTGCATGTGTCAATGTCCGGGCTGCATTCGAGCACGTAGTCGCCGAGGAGAACGCGTCGGTTGTCGGCGAAGGGCATGTGTCGGATGCCATTGGCCTTGGCATGTTCGGGGATTCGGCCGGAGAAGATCGTACTGAAGTTGCCGCCGTCGTCATCGACCACCGCCGCGTGATACCAGTCTTCACCGTAGGGGTCCTCGTCGGTGCGATAGAGCACGAAGACTTTCCCGGAGTAGGTGTATGTGGCGCTCGGGTCCCGCACGTGCCCCGGGAGTGGGACGTCGGCGATTTCAATCCGACCGAAGTCGTTTGTGGTGATTTGCATGATGACAACAGTCGCGCTTTCCCTTCGTGCGCACATCCGGCCAGCACAGTCACTCTGGGTGTGCAGTTGCAGTAGGCCGCATACCGCAATCGCGGTAGATCCGCCGACTGGGCAGACAGCAGGCGAATTCGTGCAATAGCCTCTAATCAAGCAGGCAGATCGGGGATATTCCGCCGGCGCGGGTTCACCGATCAGGAGGAGGCGATGATGCCCAGGTCACATCACCTTCTGAGGTTGCGTCCCGCGGCTACGGAGGTACCTGGGATGTTGGCGACAAGGACTTGGGAACTGTCGCTGGACTTTGTCGCCGTTCTTATGGTGATCATCGAGCTGTCCCGCGAGCTGACCCTCGGGGCTTCAATCATGAGCCTCTCGCGTTTGGCCGTTGCAGCGATCTGCGTTGGGCTGCGCCGAAAGTTTCCAGTGAGCGCAAGCCTCATCGGTGCCGCGGCCGGCGCGGGCATCGTCTTGGATCCGGGCTACAACCTCACGGTGTGGACGCTGGTTCAGATCTGCCTCTTCTCTGTTCCGCTTCGACGGTCAAGAAGCCTGTCGATCATCATTGGCATCATTGTGTGTCTCCCGCAGTACATCCTCGCCATGGTCGTCTTCAAGGTGGGTCCGCTCGAACCCACAGCGTTGGTGTCGCCGCTGTGGACGGCTGCGGTCCTCGGAATCGCCCTTTCCCTCCGCAATCACCAGAACTACATTTCTGCGCTCAACCGGAGTGCACAGGCGGCCATCGATGCTCGCGAAAGCGAGGCCATGCACCGCATGGCTGAAGAGCGGCTACGCATTGCGCGGGATCTTCATGACGCCGTCGCCCATAATGTCGCGGTCATCAACGTGCACGCGGGCGCCTTGGAGCGGATTATTCCTGCACCCACCCCGGCCGTCCATAACTCCCTTACAGAGATCAGCAAAGCCTGCCGCAATGTCCTGACCGAGATGCAGGACATCCTCTCCGTCCTTCGCCGGACGGAGGACGAGCCTGTTCGCACGCCCACTAGTGCGGTAGGGGTTCCTGCCCTCATCGATTCGTTCCGCGGCCTGGGGATGGAGCTTCGCTCGGACATCGACCTCGATCCGCCGCTCGGAGCGTCGTCAGACGCGGCTCTTTACCGCATCATCCAAGAGGGCCTGACGAATGCACATCGCCATGGAACCGGCGCGGCGACATTGCACGTCTACAGAAGCGGTGACAAGCTTCGGATCGACATTGAGAATGCCGTGGCGGATGCGGGAAGCGGCCCGGGAAGCGGGGGGTTCGGACTGATCGGCATGCGGGAACGCACTATTGCCGCCGGAGGGTCGTTTGAGGCGGGGAGGCGCCAGCGATCGTTCGTGCTGAGGGCGGCACTGCCCTTGGCGGCAACTGAGCCAACGGAAGAAGCAGGAGCATGATCACGGTCCTGCTGGTCGACGACCAGCCCGCCATCCGAGTAGGCCTTCGGGCGATTCTTGAATCCGCAGGATTCCGTGTGGGAACCGAGGCCGGCAATGGCAGGGAAGCTCTGCTCCTGGCGCAGGAGATTCGTCCGGAAGTCGTCCTCATGGATCTTCGTATGCCAGGGACCGACGGAACTGCGGGAGTCCGTCTTATTCGCGCCCAGCCTGAGCTCGAAGATACCAAGATCATCGTCCTGACCACTTTCGACGATGATCCAGATGTGCTCGAAGCTCTCCGGGCGGGCGCCGATGGCTTCCTGAGCAAGAGCGCCGGCCCAGAGGAGATCATCGACGCGGTGCGGAAGGCTTCGCAGGGAGATATCACGCTTTCGCAGCGCGCCCAGAAGGCACTGCTGCGTCACCTCTCCACTGGATCCGGCACCGTGCCCACGGCCCAGGACGCTGCATTGGCAGCAGCACTCACGGCACGTGAGCGGGACATCGTGATTGCGGCCGCCGAGGGTCTGGATAATGAGGCCATCGCCAGGGCCTTCTTCATTTCCCCGCTCACGGTTAAGACGCACATCAACAGGGCAATGGCCAAACTCAATGCAAGGGACAGGGGCCAGCTGGTCGCCGCGGCCTACCGCATCGGCCTGATGTCCAAGAACTGACACACAGAGCAGATCCCCGCACCGCGGGAAAGAGCTACCGCTCCCACGCCACCGCCATCCGCCTTGTTGCCGTGCCGCCGTCTCTCGACCTGAGATGCGTTCGTCGCTAGTGTGGCATGCAGTGATGCCGACTCTGAGCCGTCCGGTCGATGCACGGAGGTGGCATTCGGTCAGCCGTTCACCCGAAGGAGTACGCCATGGGAATCCTCTCCGTCGACCTGTTCATCACCCTGGATGGCGTGTACCAGGCACCGGGCGGCCCTGACGAGGACCGAGAGGGAGGCTTCAACTTCGGCGGCTGGCAAGGGGCATATTTCGACGACGAGACCGGCGCGGTGATCGGTGCTGGCATCGACCGCATGGACGCGCTGCTGCTCGGACGCAAGACTTACGACATCTTCGCGGCGTTCTGGCCTACCCGGGGCGACGACGACCCGATCGCGGTGACGTTTAACGCTCTCCCAAAGTTCGTCGTGTCTCGCTCCCTGACCGATCCGGCATGGGAGGGCACCACTGCGCTATCGGACGTCGCGGAGGTGGCTGCACTGAAGGACCGGTTCGACGACATCCATGTCATTGGCAGCGGCGACCTGGTGCGGTCGCTGCTCGAGGCCGACCTCGTCGACCGCCTGAACCTCTTCCTCTACCCACTCACTTTGGGATCGGGCAAGCGGCTGTTCGCCGACGGCACCGTGGTGCCGGCTGCATTCCGATTCGCGGAGCCACCGCAGGCATTCCCGAAGGGCGCGATCTCGCTCGCGTACGAGCGCGCGGGCGCGCCGGTCACGGGCATCGACATCAGCCAGCAGTAGGGTCAACTACTCGGTCGCCGCTGACGCGATCCGATCTATCGACTAACGGTCAGTGCTGTGTCGTCGCGGGGCTCCGCAGTCCGCTGTAGGCTGTCACGACTCCGACAAGGAAAACGACGACGGCGAGGTAGATCAGGCCGAGGTGACCAAGCGTGGCCAAACCCCATGGGTAGTGCGCGGGGAGGGCCACGGCGAGTCCGACGATGGGGACTATGACGGCTGTGGCGAAGGCCCACCGTTCTCCGCGGCGAACCCCATACCAGGACAAGCCTGCGACGGCCAGACCAGTCGCAGCAATGAAGCCGCTGACCGCTATGTGCAGATGGCTGATGTAATGATACAGCTGCGGGCTGAATGCCTCGATCTCTGCCTTCCCCTTATTCACTTGATCGGGGCCGATGCCCAGCTCGAGGAACGCGTCCGTGAAGTTCAGTACCAAGAAGATTACGGCGTATCCCACGAAAGCCAGGCCGGCCAGCGTCATAAGTGCAGCCCCTGTCCGGAGGCGGGACTGCTGCCTTTGGGGAGTTTGGATGGTGGACAAGGCCACCACCCCCTTTCTTATTCAAGGAGATACTTGAATAAGAACTCCCAGAAGGCACTCTTGTCAAGAGAACTCTTGAATAACAACCCGAGGTGTGGGATTACCCGGAAAAGGACGTGCGCACGGCATGGCACCGCCGGCCGCTGCAGAGATCTAAAGGCTTGTAGCCCCGCTGGGACCATTCGTCCCAACGGGGCTACAGGCCAGGGGAGAGTCCTTGGCGGTTGAGCCTAGTGCGAGTATGCTGCCGCGGCCTCGGTGAGCGTCTTGCCTTTCGTCTCCGGCGCCAGCCATTGGGCCAGCGCGGCACCGACGATGGCCACGCCGGCGGCGATCAGCATGGTGGGACCGGGTCCGAGGTCCTCCATGGACATGGGGAAGAGGAAGATTCCGATGCCTGCCCCAATACGGCTAACAGCGGCGGCGAAACCCGTTCCTATCCCTCGAATCTCGGTGGGTAGGACTTCGCCCGGGTAGACGTTCGTCAACGTGTTATACCCCGCATTGAAGAAGGAGAAGACCAGGAAGAGGATCAGCACAATGATGGCTGGCGCGCCGGCCCACAGACCGATGATCGCGAGGACGATGCCGCACAGCCACTGCCCAGGGACGGTCAGCGTGCGTCGGCCAATCTTTTCGATCAACAGGAACGTAACTACCACCCCGGCCAGGGCGACGGCGGACAGCCCCACTCCGCCAGCAAGTCCGCCGGCAAGACCGTACTGCTGCAACACGCTGTCAGCGAAGGTGGCGATCGCGAAGTAGGGTGTCACGGCGCAGAACCAGAATCCTGAGATAAAGAGCGTAGAGCGCCAGTACTCCCTGGAGAACAGCATCCTGAAGCTGCCCTTGCGAACATCCTCGTGCTGGACGTCGTCAAGCGCATCGTCGTGCATGTACTTTGCGGCGAGGGCGCGGGCCTCGTCCTTGCGGCCTACGCTCCACAGCCAGCGTGGTGACTCCGGCATTCCGAGCCGGGCCAGGAAGATGGCAACTGCGATGAACGTGCTGGTACCCAGGATGAAATGCCAGCTCAAGCTGGTGTACTCATTGAGCAGATGGCCGATCAGGAACGCGATCATGAAGCCGCCATACCAAGCGATTCCCATTGCGGCCATGAGACGCCCCCGCAGATGGGTTGGCGAGAATTCAGCCATCAGGGGCCACCCGACGGCGTATTCGGTGCCAATGGCTATACCCATCAGGAGTCGCACCACAATGAGCAGCACCGGCGAGTCGACGAAAAACTGCATTGCCGACGCGATGGCGAACAGGCCGATGTCGAACATGAAGATTGGCTTGCGGCCCCATTTGTCGGCGGCCCAGCCACCGAGCGGTGAGCCGATCAGGATCCCAATCAGGGCGGCCGCGGCGATCAGGCCCTGCCAAAACGCAGTGAGCTGCAGGTCCGCCGCCATCCTTCCTGATACCGGTCCGATAATGCCGAGGACGTAGCCATCCAGAACCATGCCCCCGATCAAAACGGTGACCATTCTGATCAGGAAGCGTCGTTTGCTTGCCGTCGAGGCAAGGCTCCGGTTCTCTGTTGCGTTGTTCATGGCTGACACTGGGCACTCCTGACGGCTGGCGTGGCTGGCGTGGTTTCCGCTTCGTCCGCGGCACTGCGAAGTTGGCGCTTGAACATGGTTTGACCTCCCGGTCAATGAGGGCATCGGCCTCCGATGGGCGATGGGCCTGGGTGCTGATCTGGGTACACCGCATGCCGCACGCGTCACAGCTGAGCCAATACGCTACGAAGTTGTTCTCGGGCGAGCGGAGCAGAGCACTGCATGCCTTGATGCAGTGATTCCCGCCGAACTGCCCGAACGTGACTTACACCACTAAAGATACATCATTGTAGGATAAATGCAATAACTTTTTGGTGCACGAACTGCAAGTGGCAGCAACAGCTGCCGGTGCAATCCTTGCCCGCTGCTCGCGGCAGTCCGGCAGTCTCGTTCGTGTTAGAAGGAAGGTTCGGTTCATGAAAGAGCCGCTGTGGCGCTGCAAGCAAGTTCAGTTCTCCAGTCCTCAAAACAAAAAAACGTGCACCCCGGGAAGTCCCGGGGCGCACGTTTGTGGGCCTGATCGACGATTTCGATGAAACTCTGGAATGGTAAAGGCGCGCGGATTAGCGACTTACCTGGCCCAGCAAAGGCGTCCGCCTACACGATTCGGATGTTTTGTGCCTGTGGTCCCTTTTGACCCGGTTCAATGTCGAATGTGACCTTTTGGCCCTCCTCCAGGCTGCGGTATCCGCCGCCGGTGATCGCGGAGTAGTGAGCGAACACGTCTGCGCTTCCGTCATCGTTCGCGATGAAGCCGTAGCCCTTTTCTGCGTTGAACCATTTGACCGTACCGGTTGCCATTCCTTTTTCCTCCTGGGCGTTTTTTGGCGGATTCGCTTTGCCGAGTCCGTTCACGTTGCCCTCGGACGCCAGCATATGTGCGCTTGCAGCGCCCGGCAACGACAATGACTAAATCGTTAGGGCTCGGTGTCACGCGTCGCACTCCCGACGGGCGGCGGGAAATGCCGCATTTCGACAGCCGCGCCGTTTGTTGGCCCCCCGTTGGTGGCGGAAGCCTCGCTCAGGCCGGCAAGGGAGCGACGGCGGCGGGCCCTCCGTTGATGATGGCTGTCCGTACCCAGACTCAGTTCAACGAGCGCCCTCGCCACCGCCTTAGCGGCCCGCAACTCCTGACTAAACTCAGCCCTTACTTCCTGCGAATCCTGCGGTGCGGCGGACCATCACCACGGTGACGTCGTCTTCCGCCTCCCAGTCGGGCGCCAAGTGCAGGATCGCATTACAGGCCTCCTCGGCCGAGGCATGCTCCCGAACTGTCGCCGCAATATGCGCAGTGAACTCATCGATAGTGGCGAAGGCATCCAGCACGCCGTCGCTGACCACCACCAGCGCGTCGCCCGGGGCCAATTCGATTGAGGCCGATTGCCAGCGCTGTTCGGTCCAAGCACCTACGGGTGCCCCCGCAGAAAGGAGCCGTAGGACGGGACCGGCTGCGGGGATGTGCAACGCCAGGCCATGGCCGGCGTCGACGTAGCTGACTTTGCCGGAGGCAGCATGAAGGCGGGCGTGGAAGACGGTGATAAACGATCCGGACTGCTCGAGGTCTCCTTCGATAGTGCGGCTGGCCGATTCGAAGGCCTGGCCGACGTCGGACTCCAACGCTACCGAGCGCATGACCGCGCGGGCAGTTGCTGCTATCAGCGCGGCGCCCATTCCCTTGCCCATGGCGTCGGCAAAGGTCAGGTGCATGCCGTCTTGTGTCGGATACCAGTCGTAAAAGTCGCCGCCGACGCTGCGTGACGGGCGGAAACCGCCGGCGACGTCGTATTCGTCCAATTCCGGGGAGTCCCCGGGAAGGAGGCTTCGTTGCACCTCGGCGGCTCGAACCAGCTCGCTGTCTGGGACCGGTGGCTGTGCTCCAGTGGCGGCCAGTGGAACGTTGACGCGGCGGAAGAGGCGGTCCACCCGCGCTTGGAATTCTTTGATGCTGAACGGCTTGGTGATGTAGTCGTCCGCGCCTGTGTCCAGGCCGTTGAGACGATCGATCTCGGTACCGCGAGCCGTGATCATGATGATGAAGGCATTGGAGAATCCGCGTAGGACCCTGCAGACTTCCAGCCCATCGACGTCCGGCAGATTGAGGTCGAGTGTGACCAGTTCGGGACGCGTTTCGCGGATGACGTCGATGCCTTCGTCTCCGGTTCCGGCTTCGTAGACTTCGAAGCCCTTGCCCCGAAGGACGTGCACGAGCAGCTCGCGAATGTCGGGGTCGTCCTCGATTACAACGGCGCGGCGCGTACTCAGGGTGGAAAACATAAGCCAATTAACTTCTGACACGCCCCATTTGTCACATTCGCCCAGAATATTTCGATGGATGGACGGTGGGACACCCGCACAGGTAATGCTGCGCTGGCATCTGCAGCAGGGCCGCTCAGCCATCCCGAAATCCACCAACCCGGCCCGCATAGCGGAGAACTTCGAAGTGTTCGACTTCCAGCTCAGGGCCGATGAGCTCGCATCCATCGACGCGCTCGATGCCGGTGTGCGCAACGGCCCCGACCCGGACGTGGCTCGGCCGGAGCGCTTCGCCATGGTCATCCCCGAAGCCTAGAAAGCACGCGCCAAAACGCCGAGGAGCCCGCCAAGACCACCATCTGGGGCGAGCACATCAGGGACGACGAATGCAGCGGGAACCAAGTATTGCGAGTCGTCCCGGCCGAGACGCTGCACTCTTGACTTTGTTTTGTCGGTTAGACGTCGACGCCGTCACCAACCGCCGCGCGTCGGAGTGTGTCCCTTTCGGGCATCGTCAGGCATTGCCATTTCGGCGCGCAGGCCGAGGAGTCGAATCGGACGGCCCGCTTCGATAGCGGCTGCGAGGTCCAAGGCCCGCGCGAGGATTTCGTCCCGGTCGAACGTCTCGGGAATCTTCTTCGCATGGGTCTTGGTCAAGAACGGTGCATACCGAACCTTGAGGGTCAGCCCCACCACGGGCCGTCCTTCGGCCACAACGTCCTCGAGGACACGCGCTGTCAATTCCCTCACGGCGTCGTTCACCTGGGCAGGCTCGGCGAGGTCCCGCTGGAAAGTTGTTTCTCGGCTGTGCCCGCGGGCAACCCACGGGGTGTCGTCCACAACGTTGGTGCCGTCCCCGCGTCCAAGCTCCGCATACCAAGGGCCCATCCTGGGGCCGAACTCCGGGACCAGGTCTTGGGGGTCGGACGCGGCGAGCTCGGCAACGGTGTTGATACCGAGTTTGGCCAGCCGGGCTGACACTCTGCCTCCGACACCCCACAGGTCCTTGGTAGGCCGACTGCCCATGACTTCGAGCCAGTTGGCGGAGGTGAGACGGAAAACACCAGCCGGCTTGCCGAAACCGGTGGCGACCTTTGCTCTGACCAGGGTGTCTCCGATGCCGACGCTGCAATGCAGCTGCGTTCGCTCGAGGACAGAGGCCTGTACCTGCCGGGCGTAGGCTTCCGGATTCTCTGTTTCGGTACCTACGAACGCCTCATCCCAACCCAGCACCTGCACAGTGGCGCCGGGCTGCGCACGCAGGGTAGCCATCACCGTTTCGGAGGCAGCGAGGTAAGCCTCATGATCCACGGGCAGTATCACAGCGTCAGGCACCTTCCGTGCCGCAATGCGCAAGGGCATTCCGGAACCCACGCCGAACGCCCTGGCTTCATAGGATGCGGTCGACACCACAGCTCGTTCTGTGGGGTCGCCCCGACCCCCAACAATGATTGGTTTCCCCGCAAGCTCCGGCCGACGAAGCACTTCGACCGCCGCAATGAACTGGTCGAGATCGACGTGGAGCACCCACCGGATTCCGCTCACACCACCAGTCTGCACTAAACACCCCTGATTTCGGCGGCCATGGTAAGCAGATCCACGCCATGCATGGCATCGGCCGCCCGAAACAGGTGCCAGGTGCGAGAATGCCTGCGCGCGCACGAATGCCGCAGTCGTAAGCGACCGGAGTCCAGGAATGAGGCCGCGGGCGCTTCATCTGCTTGGAGACTGTGCAAGGGGGACAAGACGACCTGGCAGCGAGACCGCTTGGCGGCGACTGAACAGCAGATTGTCAGCCCGTCTATTATTGGTTGGTGAGCGAAATCCTCCCCCCCTGCCCTGAATGCGCCAGCGAATACACCTACGAGATGGGCGCTTTGCTGGTTTGCCCCGAGTGCGGCCACGAATGGTCACCGGCTGTGCCCGAGCAGGCAGATGCCGAGTCAATAGCGATCAGAGACGCCGTCGGAAACGTGCTCACAGATGGGGATACCGTGACGGTCATCAAGGACCTCAAGGTCAAGGGGAGCGCCACCGCAATCAAGGTTGGAACCAAGGTTCGCAACATCCGCCTCGTGAACGGTGTGGGTGACCATGACATTGACTGCAAAGTGGACGGCTTCGGCGCCATGCAACTCAAGTCCAGCGTGGTCAGGAAGGTCTGAGCCCTCCCGCTCCACCGGCGGCCACGGGTGTGCGGATGACCTGCCCTGCATAGGAGAATCCTCCGCCAAATCCAAACAGCAGCACAGGGCTGTCGGGCGCCAGTTGTCCGCTTCGGACGAGTCTGGCCAGCGCGATCGGCACGCTGGCCGCAGACGTGTTCCCGGAGGTGACAACGTCGCGCGCCGTGATGGCGAGGGGGATACCGAGCTGGTCGGCCAGAGGCTCGATGATGCGCAGGTTCGCCTGGTGTGGGACAAAACCTGCGAGTTGCTCTGGCTGGATCCCGGCCATCTCGCAGGTGCGCCGGGCAAGTGTTGCCGCTTTGCTTATAGCCCAGCGGAAAACGGACATTCCTTCCTGCTGGAAGCGCAGTTCGGGATGTTCAATCCGGACGGCGTGGGCCAGTTCCGGTACTGAGCCCCAGTGCACTGGTCCCACGCCAGGGGAAGTCGATGCCTGCAGGACCAGGGCGCCAGCGCCGTCACCGACCAGCACGCAGGTGCTCCTGTCTGTCCAGTCGGTAAAGTCGCTGAGCTTCTCCGCGCCGATGACCAAGGCCGTTTCGGCGGCTCCCGCCCGGATAGCCTGGTCTGCAACCGCAAGGGCATGAGTGAAACCCGAGCAGGCGGCGTTGATGTCGAAAACAGCCGGGTTGTTTCCTCCGAGGCTTGCGGAGACCCGTCCGGCGGTGCTGGGGGAGCGGTCCTGTGCGGTCACGGTTGCCACTACGATAAGGTCCAGAGTGCCGGCGTCGATGCCTGCGTCCTGCAGTGCGTCCAGCCCGGCCTTGATGGCCATGTCCGCCACGGACTCGGAGTCGGCAATGTGACGTGTTTGGATCCCCACCCTGGTCCGGATCCACTCATCGCTGGTGTCCACCATCTGGCTTAGTTCGTCGTTCGTCAGGATCTTGTCCGGCTGGTAGGAGCCGACGCCGATGACGCGGGATCCGCGGGTGCTGGGCTCTTCTGCAGTGGTGTGCGGGTCTCTGGTCATGGCTGCTCCGGGGGTAGGGATTTGTCTGATGCTTGAGTTGGTTGCTTGGTGCCCTGCGTATCCTGAACGGGCGGCTTCTGGCCGGCTGTTCGTGCGGCTTGTGCACGGCTCACGTGGCTGCGGGCGTGTTCCACGGCGGATGGCAGTTCAGTGAAGAGGTGTTTGTGGTGGCGGAGGGATTCCAAGACCCCCACCCTGGTAACGAGCCGAAGATGACGGTCCTGGACTCCCTTGATGAGGACTGTGATTCCTCGGCGTTCGAGGGCTTGGACGATGTCCGTGATCACCCTGGCGCCGGTTGCGTCCAAAATCTGGAGTTGGGACATTCGGATGATGACGACGTCGACGTTCTCGATTGCGCTCACCCGCTCCAGGACGCGCTCGGCTGCGGCGAAGAAGAGGGCTCCGTCGAGGCGGAAAACGGCAATGTGTTCGTCACCGTCGTGAACCGGGCCGGGAATCTCTTCCCGGTGCACACCGCTGGAACGGACCAAGGCGCGCAGGGCAAAGAAGGAAGCGACGGCGATGCCGATCTCCACCGCCTCGATCAGGTCGAAGGACACGGTGATGATCGCGGTAACGAAGAACACAACGGTGTCCGCCCGTGTAGAACCGATGACGCCGCGCAGCGCGGTGGGTGAAACCATCCGGGTCGCGGTGACCATAAGCACGCCGGCCAGGGCAGCGAGCGGGATCCGGGACACCGGGCCGGTGGCCAGGTACACCACGGCCAGCAAAAGTATGGCGTGGGTGATGGCAGCCAGGCGTGTCCTGCCGCCCGAGCGGATGTTAACCGCTGTGCGAGCGATGGCTCCGGTGGCCGGCATGCCGCCGAAGAATCCGGACGCGATCGATGCCAGGCCCTGGCCTAGGAGTTCACGGTCGGCGTCGTACGGGCCGGTGTCAGAGATTGAGGCGGCAACTCGTGCCGAGAGCAATGACTCGATGGCGGCGAGGGCCGCGATTGTCGCCGCCGGTCCTGCCAGAGTGGTCAGCGTGGTCCAGTCCGGGAAGGGAATGACTGGTGACGGCAGGCTCTGGGGCAGTGCGCCGATCCTGGCGACGGGAAGATCGAGGATTTGTGCGACGACGCTGGCAACAATGATGGCGACAAGCGAGCCGGGAATCCGCGGATGGATCCGGGGCGCCGCAATCATGATCACTACCACTAGCGCCACCAGCGCGGCCGGTGCCAGGGCCGAGGCAAGGGACACCGTGGCCAGGGCCTGGAAGGCAGACACAGCGGCGTTGGTGCCGGGCCCGGAATGGGACCCGAACGCTGCAGGGATCTGTTGGAGGAAAATAATCACGGCAATGCCGACCGTGAACCCTTCAATCACTGGCCAAGGCAGCAAGGTAACGATCCGGCCGAGTTTGAGCAGCCCCGCAGCCAGGACGATAACACCGGCCATGACGCACACGGTTGCCAACGCACCGAGCCCATGGGTGGCGATTACCGGCCCCAGGACCACCACCATGGCTCCGGTGGGCCCGGACACCTGGACGTTGGAACCCCCGAATACTGCCGCGACGATGCCCGCAACAACCGCGGTGATCAAGCCGCTGGCCGCACCCGCGCCGGAACTGACTCCGAAGGCCAGCGCCAGCGGCAGGGCGACGATGCCCACGGTGACTCCGGCGACAAGGTCGTCTTTCCAGCTACCCGGAAGCTGCGCATAATCTTGCCTACCCGGCAGCAATGCCCGGGCGGTGGCCATAGCCTTCACCGCGTGCTGGACTCAGCAGCGACCTCGGGGAACTCCGCCTCTGCTGACTCAAGCTGGTCCCGCGTGGTGCGCAGGATGTCATTCAGCAGCAACCTGGCCACCGACAGGAGCTCGGCGACCTGCGGATACGCCAAAGAATAGAACATCTGCAGGGCCCTGCGCTCACTCTTGACCAGATGGTACCGGCGAAGCACGGACAAGTGCTGCGAGAGGTGCGAGGCTTCCAATCCGGTTGCAGTCAGCATGTCCGTCACTGAAGCCTCCGGAGCTGCCGAGAGTATCTCCAGCACTCGGATCCGCACCGGGTGGGCCAGCCCCTTAAAGAGATTGGCCTTCACCTCATAGAGCGGTGCCCGGAAATCCGAAAAGCCTTCCACCCTGCCTCCTTTTCCATAAGCCGCGATACTTCACTATTTTATGGATTCATCATTCAATGAAGCAAGTGATCCTCCTAGCCACGGCGTGTCGGGAACACAACATCAAAGCGGCCATGGGCGGGCCACCCAGTTTGGCTATTGGATGAACCGGCGGTGGCGAGCCTGGGCTGCCAGTCGAATGAAGGCTAAGACGAAGACCGCTTCGATGGCCACCATCAATCCGAGAAGAAGCCACTGACTCTGGACAATGAAGACGGCGGCCCCCACGACGACCAGCAGAGTTCCGAGGACCAGTGCGTACAGGGCGAAACCAAAGGCCACGTTCGCGCTGCGAACCCCGGTTCGGAAGCCAAAGCCCTGGGGCTCTCCTCCGGGATAACCCTCGACGCGGTCGTGACCTGCGGGCTTCGACTCGTCGAACTCATCCCAAAGGTTTCGATCCTCATCCGTCATAGTTCAAGTATCCTGCTGCGGTGCAATGCGATGGGCCGCCGGGCCCGGGCAACTTTTAGGGGAGTCTTAGCCGCGGCCGCCGCGATAGCCAGGCGCTCAACCGGGCATCGCTGTTTTCCGGAAGATATTGGTGGGGGAGCCTGCTCGCCGCAAGGTGATCCCGGAAGCAATCAACAGTATTCCTGCAATGACAGCGAACGCGGCCAGCAGTCCTGCCAGGGCCACGATTCCAGCTCCTGGATTGGCGATAACCAAAAGGCCGAACAATACGGTGACAACCGCCGTCATCAACCAGCTCCACCAGACCCTGAGTGACTTTCTGGTTTCCAAAGCCAGGACGATTTGCGAGGTCCCCAGGGCCAGTGCCCATACTCCTACGAGGATCCCCAAGGCCACAGCGGTGATGCTCGGCCACGCTACGGCCACCAGGCCAGCGACGATGGAGACAATGCCCCCGGCCATGGACCAGCGAGAGTGGGGCGACGGGTCGTAGAAGTAATGCGCCACATTTGTGAGTCCATCCGTGAGGGCGTAAATGCCGAACACGAACACGAGGCCAATTACAGTGGCGACCGGAAGGGATGCGATCAGCAAGCCCAAAGCAATGGAGAGGACTCCCCGGAACAGTAGCGCCGTTCCGGAATGCTGAAACAATTTACGCCCAGCTGTCGAGCTCATACCGCCAGTTTAATAGGGAGCGATTCAGTGCAACATGGGTACCGCAAAGCTTCCGGCGGCGAGCATTGCGCGTCAGTGTCCGGTACTCAGTTTGGTTTACCGTTGACAATTGCTCATCTGCGCTCAGCCGCTTAGTTCTAACCGTGAAGCATTCACATGATGGGCGATAGGCAGGATGCGTTTGCTTAGCGGATCACGAGGTAGCGCACGTGTGTCACAAGGCGGGTGCCGCTTACTTCCGTGGGTTCAAGTTTTACGTTCTCCACGCCGTCCAAGAGCCGCTCGCCCGCTCCGAGGAGGATTGGCGCGATGTGGAGCCGTAGCTCATCGATCAACCCTGCCGACAGATATTGGCGGACAGTCTCTGCGCCTCCCGCTATGGCGATCTCCGCGTCCGGCGCCGCAACACGCGCCTTTGCCAGGGCGGACTCGATCCCGTCTGTCACGAAATTGAACGTCGTGCCGCCCTGCATCTCCAGGGGCGGACGTGAATGGTGGGCGAGTACAAAGACAGGGGCGTGGTAAGGCGGTTCCTCACCCCACCAGCCGCGCCAGTCCTGATCCCATGGGCCTGGCCCCGGGCCGGCGAACATGTTGCGGCCCATGATGTAAGCGCCCGCCGAGAGGATGCCCTGAATGGCCGCCGCGTTGGCCTCAGGTTCTTCGAACATCCATCGGTGTAGGTCCTCCCCGCCCTCGCCTAACGGCGTGGTTGGGCTTTGATTGGGACCAGCGAGGAATCCGTCGAGGGATACAGTGAGGTCACACGTGACCCTGTTCATGCTTTTGGGCTGCACTTTCATCGCATTACCGCGGCGATTGCACTGATCTCGACAAGTGCGCCAGGCACTCCCAGACCTGCGACACGCGCCGCGGTGACCAAAGCCGGCTCATCGGATGCGAGTGCCGACGCAATGGCGCCGTAGCCCGCCGCGATATCGGAGCCATCGACGAAGAGAACCGTCCATTGCACCACGTCGTCGAGCGTCGCTCCGGCCGCGGCGAGTGCGGTCTTCGCATTTTCAAGGGAGCGGACGGACTGTGCGGCGATGTCGCCGTCTCCAACGAGTGACCCGGCGGCATCGACGGCGTTTTGGCCGCCGACGTAGATAGTGGTGGCGCCAGGCGGAACGATGGCGACGTGGCTGAAGGCAGGGCTCGAGATGAGCCCCTCTGGGCGGATGCGCTCTATGGATGCCATGCCTGTATCTTGCCACCGACCAGTGACAGTTGGCGTGCCTAGCCCACTGCCCTGGACAAGCACCTTTCTTGAAGGCCCTGTCGCTCGGGGATAGGCTTGCCGACACGAGCGTCGAGCATCGACCTGATCGAGGAGACGGCCATGGGCGAGACAAACGCAGAGGTGTCATCGGCAGACCTGATGATCGACCTGATAATCTCCCTGGACGGCTACGCCTCCGCCGAAGGATGGCCGGGCTTTTGGGGCCTTGAAGGGCCGGAATACCTGGCTTGGCTGGGGCATGAGGCAGAGAAGGAATACACATTCCTCATGGGGGCGAACACTTATCGGCTGATGTCCAGCATGTCAGCGGAGGCGTCGTCCGAGGGTTCGGAATTCTCCGAGGCTGAGGGGGCCAGCCTGACCGGTCTTGACGCCGTGCCCAAGATCATCTTCTCCTCCACCTTGCAAGCGCCCCTGACTTGGCCGAATTCGGAGCTGGTCGCGGGGGACGCGGTGGAGGCCGTGAATGAGTTAAAGAGGACGCGGACCGGGCACTTGAGCACTCTGGGCAGCCTCAGTCTCTGCCGATCGTTGCTTGCCGCAGGCGTCGTGGACCGGTTTCGGCTGGTCGTGTTCCCGGTGATAACGGGGCGCACCGGGCGGGAGCGGATCTATGACGGCTATCCAGACATTGCGCTCGAGATGGTGGACAGCAGGACATTCGATGGTCGCCTTCAGTTGCTCGAGTATGTTCCCACCGTGCTCAACGGTCCTCCCGGCAGAGGTGGTTGGCACTAGCGTGCAAGCCATGGTCAATGTGGAGCGGTTCCGAATTGTTCTCGAGGAGGAGCGGAACCACAAGAATGCCCTACTCAAGGCATTCCGCCAAGACATCAATTCGGTGAGTGTTGCCCGCCAGGATTCCAACGTTGACGACGAACATGATCCCGAAGGAAGCACAATCGCGTTCGAGCTCTCCCAAGCCTCTGCGTTGCTTGAGCAAAGCCGCACCGCATTGGAACAGATCGAGGCTGCTCTTGAGCGGATCTCTGATGGCAGCTTCGGATATTGCGCGGTATGCGGGGCGGCCATTTCGGAAGGTCGTCTCGAAGCGAGGCCTTGGACGCCATTCTGTATAGAACATTCCTCTGGAAGATCCTGAATTGTCTGCCCACAGATGGTCCGGTTTTGGGCGAGGCAGATTTCAGTCGCTGCACCCGGCGAGGTGCCGACGTCGAGAGTTCAGCGGGTGGGACTTCTGAGCTGGCGTTGAGCCGTGCGGCTCCGCGAGCTTAGTGTCCTTCCGTCTACTACGGTCCGCTATTGGCCGGCGGCACGACTGCTACGGTCGAATGCTCCGCGTGGCCGGGCAGATGGGCGTTGCCGGCCTCCCTGGCGCAGTGCGTACAGCAATAGACACCGGCTTTGATTTCAATAGGATGGCCCAGGATGCGACAGCCACAGTGCTCGCACGCCGGTGCCATCATATGAATGGCACATTCGAAACTATCGAAAGTGCCGGTCTGACCGCCCATCGAAACTGTAAACATGCGGCCCTCTTGGCTCCCGCATACGTCGCACGTTGACATGGCTGGCTCCTGTCCTGCTGGTCCGTTTCAGCTTCCTTGGCACTTACCAGTGCATCACGGACGTGCGAGGCTGCCTAGGGCCAAGGCCTGCCGGGCCTCCTGGAGGTAGATCACCAAGGCGCGCATCTCATCCGTCGTACCCCGGCAGGCAGAGCCTGTCCCGCACGGACTACCGGGATTGCAGACGGTTCCGGAGATGCTCCGGAAAGTCCTCGTAGGCTGCAGCTATGTCTTCGAGGTCGATCATTGGGGGAAAATCGATCACTGGCTGATGCGCCGCGAGGAAGTGGGCGGTTTCTTCCACCACACGTTCCCCCTGGGCGTGGGCAAGACCAATCTCTTCAAGAAAGCCGGGGTCGGTTCGGAATAGGGACTCCACTGTGTGGCCTTCTGAATCCGACCGTACGAGGTACTCGTTGTCATTCACGAGCTCAATCTTGAATGTGTTGTCCATGAATGCAGGGTACGCCCTGACCGAATTTGGCGCTCAGCCGTGGACCCCTCGTCCTCTCAGCTTTGGGCGGCCGCCATGACGGGTTCGCCGTTGTAGTACTCCAGCTGCCAACCAACGGCGGGCCGGTGGTGGGCGAGGTTGAGAACAGCGTTGTCGATGCTACGCAGTGTGCGACCGATGGCCCGGCTGAGGCTCACCCGGAGCAGCGTGCCGTGCGCCACGACCAGGAGCCGTCGGCCGCGGAATTCTGCCGCCAGTGATTCCAGGGCGGCCAATCCGCGCGAGGCCGCCTCATCCTCGCTTTCGGCGTCGCGGAAACCGTTTGGAGTGCGCAGAGCGTCGAGTTCGGGACCGGCTTGCAGGCCCTCCGCCGGCCCAAAGCGACGCTCAGTCAGTTCCGGCACGCGGCGGTTCACGGTGAGCCCCAAGCCTGCCGCGATGAGGTCGGCGGTTTCGGCCGCACGGCTCAACGGCGAGGACACGATCGCGTCCCATTCGTAACCGGACAACACGGCGACGGCGTCCCGGGCCTGGCCGCGACCGACGTCGTTCAGGGGAATGTCAGTGGATCCCTGCAGCCGACGCTGCGCGTTCCAGTCTGTCTGGCCATGGCGGATGAGGGCGAAGGTCGTAAGGGTCACGCCCTCCATTCTGCCCTGAGCATCGCCACGGTCTTGAAACGGGACTTAACGAAACCGCCGGAACTGTTCAGAACGCTGGCTCTGGACGGTGTCTATGCCCCCAGCCATGATGGAAAGAAGCGGGAAGGCCACGTCGTCGTCCGCGTTGGGCCATGCCCGCCCCGAGCGGAGGTGCCGTGGCATGTCTGAAAGTCCGTTTCCCGCGGCGGCCGGCAGGCGTGTCGTTGGCCGAGTGATTGAGCCTTTCCTGTCCGCCTACTTCGCGCAACTGTCGGCGGAAGACCTTCGCAACTATGGCACCGAGACACTCCAGGCGTGGGGGTCCTACCACCTCAGGTTGGCTGCGTCGCGGGCACCAGGCCGCGCCGTCGTCGGAATCCTGAACGAATTGGATTCGAGCATCGTTGCCGTAGTGGCCGAGGATCTTCCGTACCTGGTCCACTCCATCACGGCCGAACTGACACACAATGACGCCGAGATCCGGCTGCTGGTGCATCCCACCTTCCACGTGCTTCGGGACGCGGTTTCGCACGACTTGTTGGAGGTCTGGACTAACGCATCCGCGGAAGGTCTCTTGGCCGGGAGTACCCGGAAAGACGGCCAAACAACCGAGGTCTGGATCGCGGCCGAGATTGGCCGGCTGGCGGACAGCCACGCGCTTGAACAACTCACCGCGAACCTGCATAAAGTCTTGGACGATGTCCGGACTGTGGCTGACGACGCCGACGCCATCCGCGGCCGGTTAAGCGAGGCCGTCGGCTCCGTGGCGGAATTCAAACACCCTCTTGTACCTCCGGCAGAACAAATCCGAGATCTGCTCCTCTGGCTCGACGACGGCAATTTCCTGTTCCTCGGCTATGACGAACGTGAGCTTACGACGGCGGACGGCCGCGAGTTGCTCTCGGTTCGGCCCCGTTCCGGGCTGGGACTGCTGAGGCGGTCCCAAGCGGACACAGCGCCCGGCGGGATGGACACGGCGGACGAAGTGGTCCGGGCGTCGGAAGCGCTTAGCCTGGCCACATCTGAGCTCAAGTCCACCATCCTGAGGCGCTCTTACCTCGATGAGGTGCGTTTGAAGGTAGTGAACAAGGCCGGCGAGCAGATCGGTGAACGCCGGTTTGTGGGGCTATTTACCCCGGGGGCCGCACATCAGTCTGTGCTGCGCATTCCGGTCATCAGCGAAAAGGTCCGGGCAGTCAGCGAAAACCTAGGCTTCGCGCCGAGGTCCCGTCAGGGCGGGGAACTGCTCGCCATTTTGGAGGCCTTCCCGCGGGACGAACTGGTCCACATCGAGGTGGAAGATCTCACGCGGCTGGCGGGGGACATCCTCCGAGCAGAGGTGCGGCAGAAGCCACGCGTGTTCCTACGTAAGGACAAGACCGGCCGATTCATATCCGCGATTGTCATCTTTCCGCGCCGCCGATACAGCACTGCCGTCCGGTTACTGATGGAACAGGAGCTCCGGCATGTCTTCAAGGTGAATTCGGTGGAGTTCGAGGTCCGACTGACCGAATCACCCATGGCCCTCGTCTTTTTCCGAGTGCACCTGGCTGGCGCTGAGCCGGACGAATCCGCGTTGATGACTGCTGACATCGACACATTTGAATTGGAGCGGCGGCTGATTTCGGCCGCAAGGCCTTGGTCAGAGGGACTTGAGGAAGCGATCCGCGAAAAATACCCCATGGCGGAAGCATCCCGGTTGTCCGGATTATGGTTGGACGCCTTTCCCCCAAATTATCGAGCGGACAACCAGCCGGAATTCGCCGTTGGGGACATTACCAACTTCGAGAAATTCAACTTGGACGGGACCGGAGGCCGTCCCCTGACTGATCCGCTCCTAACGGTTTACTCCAGGCAGGGAACACCCTCCACCCAGGCTGGAGAAGCCCCGGACGGAACGAGGATCCGCCTCTATCTGACCGGGCCGAGAAGCCTCACACAAATATTGCCGTTCCTGCACAACCTCGGGCTTGAAGTCCTGGACCAGCGGCCGTACGAGCTTCGCCGGGGGACTGGGCAGAATGTGTTCCTGTACGACCTCGGCGTCAAATATCCGGTGGGCATTGACGCCCAGGCCACCAGCGAACTGATGGCCGATGCCTTCGGCGCTGCCATACGCGCCGACATCGAATCGGACAGGCTCGAAGCCCTGGTCATCCGGGAGCGAATTGGCTGGCGCCAGACTGCCATCCTGCGAAGCTATGCCAAATACCTCCAGCAGCTGGGAACAACAAACTCGTACGGATTCATCGCGGATACCTTGGTGGCTTATCCCCGGGCTACTCACGCACTTTTGGACTTGTTCCGAGCGAAATTCGACCCTGCCCTGGATGATCGCGGCCGGGCAATGAATACCGGGGCTGCCCGGCAGGAGCTTCTGGCCGCCATCGACGAAATTCCGGTCCTCGACGCAGACCGGCTGCTGCGGACGTTTATGGATCTTGTGGAAGCCACACTGCGGACAAACTACTTCCAGGACAAGAACCAACTGAGTTTCAAGTTCAACCCGTCCTCGATCGCGATCGCACCGCTGCCGAGGCCCAAGTACGAGATTTGGGTGTATTCCCCGCGCGTTGAAGGTGTCCACCTCCGCTTCGGTGCCTTGGCGAGGGGTGGGCTGCGCTGGTCTGACCGCCGCGAGGATTTCCGGACCGAAGTCCTGGGCTTGGTCAAGGCCCAGAATGTAAAGAACTCGGTCATTGTTCCCACGGGAGCCAAGGGAGGGTTCTACCCCAAGGTCTTACCAGACCCATCGGCAGACAGGGAGGCCTGGCTCGCCGAGGGCCTCGAATGCTACCGAATATTCGTCAGGGGCTTACTGGACCTTACCGACAATCTGGTGATCACGGCCGGCGGCGAGGTGGTGGTGCCGCCCGAACGAGTGGTGCGCCACGATGGTGATGACTACTACCTCGTGGTGGCAGCAGACAAGGGAACCGCAACGTTCTCCGATACGGCAAACGCCCTGGCGAGGGATTACGGGTTCTGGCTAAACGACGCCTTCGCTTCCGGAGGATCCATCGGTTATGACCATAAACAGATGGGAATTACGGCCCGCGGGGCATGGGAATCCGTAAAACACCATTTCAGTGAATTGGGCATCGATCCGCAGACGGATGATTTCACCGTGGTTGGCATCGGCGACATGAGCGGCGACGTGTTCGGAAACGGAATGCTTCTGACTCCGCATATCCAACTCGTGGCGGCATTCGACCATCGGCATATTTTTCTTGATCCGACGCCGAATGCGGCGGTGTCGTTCGCGGAACGCAGGCGCTTGTTCGGGCTGCCTCGATCATCGTGGGCCGACTACGATCCTTCCCTGATCAGTGTTGGCGGGGGCGTTTTCTCCCGCCTGGCAAAAACTATCGAAATCACTGAACAGGTGCGGGCTTGCCTCCGCTTGGATCCTGGAATCGCATCGCTGACACCCCAGGCACTCCAGCAGGCAATTCTGAGGGCACCTGTTGACCTGCTGTACAACGGTGGCATAGGAACCTACGTCAAAGCCTCCAGCGAGAGCCACACAGAGGTGGGCGACAAGGCGAACGACCCCATCAGAATCAATGGCAGCGAAGTGCGGGCAAGGGCCCTGGCCGAGGGCGGAAACCTGGGAGTCACCCAGCGTGGACGGGTGGAGGCAGCCCTGGCCGGAGTACTTATCAATACAGACGCCATAGACAACTCCGCCGGCGTCGACTGCTCGGACCACGAAGTCAACATCAAGATTTTCGTTGACCGCATGATCGCCGCAGGCAAGATGAGCCCCGGGGAACGGACAGGCTTCCTGCAATCAATGACTGCTGAAGTGGCCCGACTGGTGCTGGCCCACAATGCGGACCAGAACATCCTCCTCTTTAATGACCGGCATCTGGCGCTCGAATCGGCCCCAGGCTTCGAGCGGATCATGGACTGGCTTGAGGCCACTGCCGAGTTGGACCGCGGCCTGGAGAGGCTGCCGAGCACGGAACAGCTCCAGGAAAGGCTGCAGTCGGACCGTGCCCTGACGGCACCGGAACTCTCAGTCCTTGCCGCTTATGCCAAGATCGAACTCGCCAGGGACCTGACCGCCAGCGATCTCGCCAACGATCCTTGGTTCAAGCGCGTACTCCGGGGCTATTTTCCGACCCAATTGTCTGAAAGGTTTGAGACCGATCTTGATGCCCACCCCCTGCGCAAGCAGATCATCTGCACCGTGCTGGCCAACGACATGATCAACCTTGGCGGGATCACGTTCGCGTTCCGGGCCATCGAGGAGACGACCGCGACGGCTGCGGCAGTTGCCAGGGCCTTTGTGGTTGTCCGCGAGGCCTATGAGCTGCAATGGTTCGTGGACAGCGTTGCCGGCCTGCCGGCATCCATTCCCAGTGAGCATGCAGTCGAAGTCGCACGCCCCATGCGCCGGCTCCTGGACCGGGCGACGCGCTGGTACGTAACACACGATCACCGTGACCAGCCCATCGCCGAAGCCACGGCGAGGATCATGCCAACCCTGGACCTGCTGCGGACCAGGACCACGGAATTCCTGCTCGGTTCCGATCTGGACCGCGCCAGGGCGCGGCTGTCCCACTGGAACGACGTCGGCATGCCGCCTGAACTGGGACGGCGCGCCGCCGATCTGTTGGAGAGCTTTTCATTGCTGGACATTTCACTCGTGTCCGAGCAGGTGGACGAGCCCCTCAGCACGATTGCGGAGATGTACCACACGGTGATTCACGCCTTCGGCGTCGGAACGCTTCTGCTGCGCATCACGGACCTGCCTCGGGAAACCCGGTGGCAAGCCCTGGCCCGCGCATCCCTACGTGACGACGCCTACTCCGCTGTTGTCGCCATAACCGTTTCCGTGATGCAAACAACCCAAAAGAGCGACACCTCTGGCGCCTCAGCGATGGAACGCATCGAGGAGTGGGAACGCGGACGCGAGGAGCAGCTGGGCCGAATCAAGAGCACCTTCGCGGAGGTCACCAAGCCCGGGCAAGTAGATATCGCATCGATCGCCGTGGCCCTTAAGCTCCTTCGCACCCTGGCCCAGCGCTGACCATCACGGGACGCTAGTCCTGGTGAAGCTGAACGAAGTTGCCACAGCCGTCATCGAAGACCGCACTGATGCCCCATGGATCTTGCTGGATCCTGGACATGGATGCTGCACATTTTTAGTCTCATCGTCCTAGGTTATTGGTACCGGCAGTCTTGTCCGCACGAAGACCTATTGTCGATCCTCGACGGAAAATAGCATTGGTCAATGATGGATAAGTCGGCTTCCGGAGACTGGACGCGCGACGCCGCGCGTGATCCTCGACGCGTGCACTGGATGGAACTATTCTTCGACCTGGTCTTTGTCGCCTTTGTGGGACAGCTCGCCCACGGGATCCACGGTGATCCCGGCTGGGCAGAATTCGCGACGTTTGTCCTGCTGTTCTTCCCGGCATGGTGGGCTTGGGTAAACATCGTTTCAGTGGTGAATCTCCTGCCCGGTTTGTCCACCAGGGGGTTAGGCGTTGCGATGGTGGCGGCCATGGCTGCTGCGAGCGTTATGGCCGCCGCTGCACCGGGCGCTTTCGGCGAGCGGGCATGGGCCTTTTCCCTGGGAAATGCTGCAATGCGCGTTGTTCTTTTGACGCTGTGGCTATATCGGCACCGCCAAGGATCAAGCGACAAACCGTGGCGTATTTGGATTTACAACGGTGCCACAGCGGTTCTATGGTTCATCGCAGCGCTTTTGCCCTTGAACATTGCCGTGATTCTATGGGCCACTTCTATTGTCGTAGAAATTGTTATGGTGATTGTCAGTGGGCGGCTGTGGCCCGACCGTGGCGTGGGTGGCATTAACATCGAGCATGCTTCTGAACGCCTCGGACTCTTTGTCATCATTGTCCTGGGCGAATCCATTTTTACTGTGGTCATTCAGGTTTCAGATGACTGGGGTCCTGGCGCCGGCCTGGTTGGCCTACTCGGATTTCTTATAGTTTCGCTGCTGGGCTGGGCTTTCTTCCAGTACGGCACAGGATACGTTCCTGCGGGTCTTGAGCGTCTTCAGTCTCGCTCTGACTATATTGGGATCCTTCAAACCACGCTTTTCCTGCCATTTCTCCTGGTTTTGGGTGTTACTGCGATTGCCGGCTCGATCGCAACTGCCATTCACGACCCGTTCGAACATTTGCCGCTCGGTTCCTCGATTTCACTTGGTGGCGGATTGGTTCTTTTCTACGGTTGTAATGCTGTTGTATCCATTCGCTATGGGAAGACGTTTCGTGCAGTCATGCCGTGGACGCTGCCAACGGTAATCATCGCGTTATTGCTTATACCGGTGAGCGCCGCGGTCCCCGCCTTCGCAATACTGCTCTGTGCCGTAATCCTCCTGCTCCTTGTCACTGCCTATGTGGAGCTGCAGAGACTCAGGCGCTTGTTGCGCTACCGCGTTGCAGGGGGACCTGATGCGGGTGTCAGGACATGAATTTATGCCTGGGTTCGTCACAGGCGGGCGCAGGCCGTGTCAGGATCAGGTATGCCAAACCGATTGATGCTGCTTGATACTGCGTCGCTGTACTTTCGTGCCTTCTATGGCGTGCCGGACACCATTCGCCGCCCTGACGGCACCCCGGTCAATGCGGTCCGTGGCCTGCTGGACATGATCGCGCGGCTGACGACAGAATTCAGGGCAACACATCTTGTTGCTTGTTGGGACGACAACTGGCGCCCGCAGTGGCGGGTGGATCTCCTGCCTAGCTATAAGGCGCATCGGGTGGCTGAGTTCGTGGCCGGCGGCCCCGACGTCGAGGTGGTTCCCGACTCGCTCGTGGTGCAGGTTCCCCTGATCCGCCACGTGCTTGACCTGGCCGGGATCGCCGTCGTCGGAGCCGCGGACCACGAGGCCGACGACGTCATCGGCACCTATGCCAGCAACGCCGACCTTCCGGTAGACGTTGTGACAGGGGACCGCGATCTGTTCCAGTTGGTCGATGATGCCCGCGACGTGCGGGTGATCTACACCGCCAGGGGGATGAAGAACCTCGAAACCGTCACCGATGCGGTTGTGGTCGGCAAGTACCGCGTGCTTCCGGAACAGTACGCGGACTATGCAATCCTGCGCGGCGACACGTCCGACGGGCTTCCGGGCGTGGCCGGAATCGGCGAAAAGACTGCGGCCTCGCTCATTGGACAATATGGCAGCCTGGACGGGCTGCTGGAGGCGGCATCTGACGGAGGAAGTTCCCTCTCTGCCGCGGTCCGGTCGAAGCTTGCTGCCGCAGCAGATTACCTGGCTGTCGCGCCGGCGGTAGTGAATGTGGTTCGCGACCTTGAATTGCCCAATCTCGACGATGCTGGCGCGCAACTGCACCCTGTGCTTGGGAGCCCGCGGACCGAACTTGAGCGCTTGTCCAACGAGTGGAATCTCGGTAGTTCCATCAAACGGCTCCTCGAAGCGTTCGATGTTCATCAGTGAAGCTCGCAGATTGGTGTCAGGTTTTGTCCAGAAAAGTCGGGAATACTCGAACGAATGCACAGGACTGGCACGCAGATAGCAATTGATGACAACACGCCAGGGCCGGACGTTTGCTTTAGCCCGTTGGAATTGGAACGGGAATTGAAACCGGTCAGCTGGGAGTTCCCGGAGGTTATGTGACGTTGCCTGTTGTTGGAGCGGTGGCGACAGCCGCCCCGAAAACCACAGGGCGTCAAAGGTTGGACGGCTTGGATGTGCTTCGCGGGGCGGCCGTTGCTGCCGTGCTATTGGGGCATTCCTGGCCGGGGATTTTTCAAGGCGCCGGAATCGTCGGTGTCATTGTCTTTTTCGTGCTGAGCGGATATTTGATCACGGGCGTGCTCCTGAGTGATATCGAACGCCATCGAAAAATCCGATACGGCCGTTTCTACGCGCACCGGGCGTTTCGCCTGCTGCCCGCCCTCATATCCTTCCTCGGTGTCTACGCCATTGCGGAATTGACCACCGATTTCCTTGGGGACCGGTCAAAAGGGATTATCGGCTACACCCTCCTGGCAGGCCTCGGCTATCTCAAGGACCTGCCCCTGCCCTTCGACGTCAGTATGGCCATTGGGCCGCTATGGACGCTGGCGGTCGAGGAGCAGTTCTACCTGGTTTGGCCAGCCCTCCTGTTATTTGCCTTGCGTAGAAACGTCCAGGCGAGGCTGATTGGCTGGTCTGCCGCCCTCGTCTTTTCGCTGATGACGGTCAGCGTGGTGCTGATGCTGACGCTGGCACCACACCTGCACTCTTTGGTCTATGCGCTTCCAACCACGTGGGGCCTGGGACTTATTCTCGGTTCCGGTCTGCGCCTCTTTAGGCTCCACTTGTCCAGTTGGATTTCCAGCCCTCGGCACAGGCGCCTCGCCATGGCCTGTTCGGCGGTTGTGCTGGCCGGGCTGACGTTCTTTCCCAAGGCCAACGAATCTCCGGTGTTCTTCTTCGTGGGAGGGCCCTTGGCCATGGTTGGCGCGGGCGTCCTGGTCGTGTTGGCCGCCTCCCGCACCAGGTTGATGCCCGGGTGGACGCGTGCCTTTCAGGTTCTGGGCACCATTTCCTACGCTGCGTACCTGTGGAACTATCCCGTGATTCTCTGGCTCAATGGCGGATCAACCGCGGACCTTCCCCCTTTGGTGGCAGTGACGGCCATCCTGTTGACCCTGATGCTGGCAGGAATCAGTTGGCACACTGTAGAACGGCTGGGACGTATTGCCCGCCAACGCTTCGACAACCACCACAGTTTCGAGGGGCCCGTCATGGAGGTAAAGGCACAAGGGCGTCTCACCGGCGCTTCGAGCGCAAGCCAGCCCAGCCGGACGGGCCAGGCACCATTCGGATAGAAAGGAGCCGGCCGGCTCGCCAGCTTAGTCGGTCGAGCATGGTGCCGGCTCCTGGCACCAGTCAATCTGGCCTAGGCACGCAGGTGCGGGTGCTCCTGCGTCGACGCTTCTATGTCGGCCGCAGTTGCCTCGATCAGCTGCTGGGCTAAATCCGCCAGGGCCCGAGCAGTTGCCAGTTCGTCACCAATGCGGGGGACGTCTGAATCTGCGGGATTTAGCCTGGCCAAACCGACCCCCACCAAGCCCGTGCGGCCTTCAGCGCTTAATTGTGCCTCGGACCGAGTTTGGCCTTCGTGTTCGTCGATGACGATATTCACCGACCAGCTCTTGTTTTGCATGGTCGTCGCCTCCTCGAATCAGAATTCAACAATGTCAAGGTAGGGGAACCCCGTCAAGGGTCCATTGGGACCGCAAATATTGCGCCTGAATAGGACAATTTGGTGCCCGCCAGGTTGCCAGGGTTCGCTCCGGCCTCCTCTTGGAGATCCGCGGCTGGCAGCATTGTCCTGGTTCAGAATGGGAAGGCGCGGTGGTAGTTTGCAGGCTATGGATGCACGTTCCGAATCGATTCCTGTCCTGGACTTGCGGGAAGCGAGGGCCGACGATGGCTCCTTCAATGCAGCCTTTATCCGAAAACTTCGTGACGCTGCCCATGAGGTGGGCTTCTTCCAATTGATCGGATACGGAGCAGCCCAGGGAATGGTCGATGACGTTTTTGATGTGACCCGGCGGTTCTTCGAGCTGCCGCTGGACGACCGGCTCAAGCTGGACAACCGCAAATCGCCGCATTTCCGCGGGTACACCAGGCTCGGTCATGAAATAACGAAAGGTCGGCCCGACGCCCGCGAACAGCTGGATTTCGGACCCGAGCGGCCGGCCCTCAGCGACTATCCCGCAGACCAGCCCTACTGGTTGGTACAGGGGCCAAACCTGTGGCCGGACGAGGCCCTCCCTGAGCTGCGCCAGGTTTCGATGGAGTGGGCGCGGCTGATGTCGGACGTTGGCGACGAGCTCCTCAAGGCTGTGTCTGTGGCACTCGAGTTGCCGGAAGACCACTTTGCAGAAGCATTTGAGGGAACACCGGCATGGATGGCAAAACTGGTCCACTATGTTGGCGGAGTGGTCGAAGAGGCCGGGAACCAGGGCGTTGGCGCCCATGCGGACTACGGCTTCGTCACGCTGCTGCTGCAGGACCACGTGGGCGGGCTGGAAGTCCGGCCTGCGGAAAGTGACGATTGGATTCCGGTGGAACCGATCCCCGGCGCCCTCGTAGTGAACCTTGGTGAGATGCTGGAAGTCGCCACCCAGGGGTACCTTCTGGCCACCATTCACCGCGTACAGGCTCCGCCTCCGGGTATTGACCGCTACACCATCCCGTTCTTCTGGTCACCGAGGCTCGACGCCGTCATCGACCCCGTCATACTCCCGCCGGCGCTCGCCGAACAGGCGCGGGGCATTTCGGACGACCCGGACAATCCGATGCTTGCCTCCTATGGGGCCAACGTCCTGAAGGGATGGCTGCGGGCCCATCCTGAAGTCGCACGAATCCATCACCCACACTTGGTGGAGAGCGGTCAGGAATAGTGTTCCCTGAGCCCAGGGGAATGTTGGTACCCGTAATGCTGACGCCACGGCCAACGCGGGGGTAGTTTGTCCCCATGGCCACAGAAGCGACCACGTTTACTGTTGACGGACCGAACGGTCCCCGAGAGATGCGGATTTCCAGTCCCAGCCGGGTCGTCTGGCCTGAGTTGGGTTTCACCAAGCTCGACCTCGCACGCTACATCGCCGACGTCGGAGGAGCCTTTATTGCCGCCAACGGTGATCGACCCGTCGCACTGCAGCGCTTCTCCGACACCGTCGACGGCGAACAGTTCTTCTCCAAGAATCCGCCCAAGGGCGCGCCAGATTTCATTCGGTCGGTGAAAGTGATTTATCCGAGTGCCCGTTCACATCCCCAACTTGTCCTCGACGAGCCGGCCGCGGCCGTGTGGGCGGTCCAAATGAACACAGTGGTCTTCCACCCATGGCCGTCGCGCGCGGAGAACACAGACAATCCGGACCAGTTGCGGATAGACCTGGACCCACAGCCCGGGACCGACTTCGACGACACGATTCCGGCAGCCCTGGAGCTGAAAGAGGTTCTCGCCGAGGTCGGGCTGAAGGCGTTCCTCAAGACATCCGGAAACCGGGGACTGCATGTCTACGCTCCGATAGAGCCCCTGCGTGAGTTCCTGGATGTCCGACATGCCGTTATCGCCGCCGCCCGCGAGCTTGAACGGCGCATGCCGGACAAGGTCACAACGGCCTGGTGGAAGGAGGAGCGCGGCGAACGGGTGTTTGTGGATTTCAACCAAGCCAACCGGGACCGCACCATAGCCGGGGCCTACAGCCCAAGGCCGCTACCGCACGCCCCCGTCTCCTGCCCGATCACCTGGGACGAACTCGGGAACACCAATCCAAGGAACTTCACTGTCCTTTCGGTGCCTGAACGGCTCAAGACCGTGGGAGACCCATGGGCTGACATGAATGCGGAACCCGGGAACATAGACACGCTCCTCCAGTGGTGGGAGCGGGACCTGGCCGACGGTCTGGGCGAGATGCCGTTCCCGCCGGATTACCCCAAGATGCCCGGGGAACCTCCGCGCGTGCAGCCAAGCAGGGCACGAAAGGATCGCTGACTTTTCAAAGAATAATTGTCGCCACTGTCGATTTGGCCTCGCGCCGTTCGACCTGTGGGTGAGAAGGTCGAAGGGCGACCTTCCCTGAATCAAGGAGTTCACAATGGCCAAGTACATGCTGATCATGAGGGCAACCGACGAATCCTACGCCAAGTTCGCCAACATCGACTTCGGCGAGATCCTGGACGCCATGGGCAAGTTCAACGACGAGCTCATCCGTGCAGGCGTCCTGCTGGCGGCCGAGGGCCTGGACCCGGAGGAGAGCGTTGTCGTTGACTTCACCGGCGAGACGCCTGTTGTGACCGACGGCCCGTACGGGGAAACGAAGGAATTGTTCGGGGGTTACTACGTCCTGGATGTGGCATCCAAGCAGGAAGCCGTCGAATGGGCTAAGCGGATGCCCTACACGGAAGGCGGCAAGATCGAAATCCGCCGGGTAAGCACCATTGACGAGTTCCCGCAGGACAACGAGTGGATCCAGAAGGAGCGTGCCTGGCGCGAGCGTACCGGGCAGCTCTGAAACCGGACCATCTCAAACCGGTGACGGGTGCAAGCGAGGCGCGGGGCGCCGTCGAAGCGGTGTGGCGTATGGAGTCCGCACGCATCGTCGGCGCCCTTGCCCGGTACACGGGAGACTTCGCGCTCGCGGAGGACCTGGCGCAGGACGCCCTCGGGGAGGCGCTGGTCTCCTGGTCCGTCGACGGCATCCCCGCCCAACCTGCCGGCTGGCTTCTAACGGTGGGGCGCCGTCGGGCCATTGACGCATTCCGGCGGCGCGCCGCGCGCGACGAGCGGTACGCAGCCCTGGCCCGCGACCTCGACGATGAAACGCCGGGGGCGGATGTGTTGTTCAATCCGGACGCGATCGACGACGACGTCCTTTCCCTGATGTTCATTTCGTGCCACCCGGTGCTCTCCAAGGAAGCACGCATCGCCTTGACGCTTCGCGTGGTTGGCGGTTTGGGCAGCGAAGAGATCGCCAAGGCGTTCCTCGTACCTGTGGCAACCATCCAGGCGCGGATCACACGCGCCAAGAAGACGCTGGCCGCAGTCCACGTGCCTTTCGCCCCACCCGAACCACACGAGCTCGGCGAACGGCTTAGTTCAGTTCTCCAGGTGGTTTATCTGATCTTTACGGAGGGCTCGTTCGCCTCCGGCGGCGATGAATGGATGCGGGTTGACTTGGCCGGGGAGGCGCTTCGCTTGGCTCGCGTGCTGGTGCGCCTCAAGCCCGAGCCCGAGGCGTTCGGGCTGCTCGCCCTGCTGGAACTTACGGCAGCGCGCTTTCCCGCGCGGCTCGACTCGTCCGGGCATCCGGTGCTCCTGGAGGATCAGGACCGACGGCGGTGGGACCGTTCCGCGATCCGGCGCGGGCGGGCGGCGCTTGCCCGCGCGGTAGCCTCCGGCCGCGGGCTGGGCGCGTACGGACTCCAAGCATCAATTGCCGAGTGCCATGCCGTGGCGCCTTCGGTTGAGGAAACGGACTGGCCGAAGATCGTCGTGCTGTACGAAGCCCTTGGGAGGCTGGCGCCGTCACCAATCATTGAGCTGAACCGCGCAGTGGCGGTGGCGATGGCTTACGGCCCCGAGGACGGCCTCGCAGTGGTCGACGGGATCGACTCACGCAGGGAACTGTCGGGCTCGCACCTGCTGCCCGCGATCCGCGGCGAGATGCTGACGCGGCTGGGCAGGCGGAACGAGGCACGGTCCGCGCTGCTCCACGCGGTTACGTTGTGCGGGAATGCAGCCGAACGCGCGGTGCTGGAGCGAAAGATCAGTGAGCTCGGGGGCCCGCAGGGCCAAAACGCCTCACCCTAGGCGATCGGTATTTCGAGCATATTGTCGGATTCGATCCAGGTACTGCTTGTACCAAGTTCATCGCTGAGTCGCTGCATTCGTCGGCCGATGCCCGACGCGCCACCTCGGGCTAGCCTGGCCTGCATCCGGATGATTATCGTCGGTCGCAGCCGCAGCGCCACTGGCGCATTTTCAACTACCTCAACGATAAAAATAAATGACTGGTCGTTGCGTTCCTCGGGGTCAATGGCGTAATCATCCACAAAGTCACCGGCGCTATAGATAATGGGCCGGCTCCGATAGATTTCGATGCCCCGGAAAATATGCGCCGAATGACCAAAGACCACATCGGCTCCAGCATCTACCAAGGCATGCCCCAGGCGCCTATGCGAAGGCGGTATGGTCGATCCCCAGTTTGGCCCCCAATGCGCCGAAACAATCAACAAATTCACGCTGCTCTTTGTTTGCTCGACCAAATGAAGCAAATCCACGGTGCGGCGGTCGGCCATGTCCACCGGGACGTAATAGGTCCCCGCCGAAATGCTTGAAGCCTCCCAATCCGGCTCATTGTCCGTGAACGCAATGAAGCCCACAGCGGTTGAGTCAACCACCTTGATTACTGCCCGCCGGGCATCGTCCGCATCTTCGCCCGCGCCCAGTCGAAGAATCCTGTGCCGGTCAAGCACCGACAGCATCTGGAGCAGTGCTTCGGACCCGAAATCCAGTACATGGTTGTTGGCCAGTGACACTGCCCCGATTCCCGCCGCGTTGAGGCTTGCCACATTCTTGGGGTCCGATCGGAAGTGGAAGACCTTGCCCGGCATCGGCTTGCCATCGTCGGCGAGGACACATTCGAGATTGGCGAACCTCAGGTCAGCCAGACCGAGGATGGGGAGGGTATCTCCCCAAACGTAGGCGGGGTCCACAAGCTTCAGTTGGTCGTTGACCAGCCTGCCAAGCATCACGTCGCCCAGGAGCGCCATCAGCATGCCCCACCTCCGCAGTACATGGATTGCCATTGTGCAAAACCGCTAGTTTCAGCATGGAACTCTTCGTGCTGCCCTGCCAGCCATAGCCATGGCGCCTTTCGCCGCCAAGGGGAGCTCCGCCGTCGAACTTTGCGTTACTTCTGTTTCCGGGGGCGAAGGCCTCGATTGGGGACGCGTGGTGGGGGATAGTGGAAATAGGAGGTCGCTTAGCGCCTTCCCTGGCGTGCTGGACAAGATCCAGATGGGCGGCGGCCGCAGCGCAGAGGGGAGGGTCCCTACGGGGACGGCGCATCATGGGGAATTTTGAGGACAGGGCCGACGCCGGTCGGCAGCTGGGAAGTCGGCTTGCCTATCTGCGCGGCCAGGATGTAGTGGTTTTGGGACTGCCCCGCGGGGGCGTTCCGGTGGCGGTTGAGGTAGCCGCTGCGCTCAACGCTCCGCTGGACGTGATTGTCGTGCGCAAGTTGGGGGTCCCGTTCCAGCCCGAACTGGCGATGGGCGCCATAGGGGAGGACGGTACGTGTGAGTTCGACCAGCGCGTGCTCTCCATCACGAGGGTCGAGGACGCGGATTTGAGGGCGGTTCAACACGAAGAGCAGGCGGTCCTGAATGACCGCGTGGCCCGGTTCCGGGCACATCGGCCCCGCATAGACCTGCGGGGGCGCACCGCTGTGGTGGTCGACGACGGCATAGCCACCGGGTCAACTGCAAGGGTCGCGTGCAGCGTTGCCCGAAACTCGGGCGCCGGGAAAGTAATCCTTGCCGCTCCGGTGGTTTCGGCGGATGCCCTTGCCACACTCACGGAACCGGACGAGGTGGTGTACGTGTCCGCGCCGCGCAAACTCCAGGCGATCGGCTACCACTACCGGGACTTTTCGCAGGTGGATGACGACGAAGTGGTGCGACTGCTGGACGCCGCTGCGAACCGGCATCTTGCCTGGGCCAACGCCGCTGATCCGCCCGGATCGGATGAGTCTTCCGTTGACGAGGATGTGCGGATTCCTGCACAGGGCGTTTGGCTTCAGGGACACCTGCAGGTCCCGGGACCGGATGCCGGGGTTGTTGTCTTCGCGCATGGAAGCGGCAGCAGCCGGCACAGTCCGCGAAACCAATTTGTGGCCTCGATCCTGGGCAAGGCGGGCCTGGGAACGCTCCTTCTGGATCTGCTGAGTCCGGGGGAGGAACTCAATCGAGCCAATGTTTTTGACATTGAGCTACTGGCGCGCCGGCTTGGAGCAGCAACTGATTGGTTGGCGAACCAACGGGGCACGACTTCGGGCAGGATCGGGTACTTTGGGGCGAGCACGGGAGCAGGCGCGGCTTTGTGGGCTGCGGCGGAACGGGGAAACCAAATCCGTGCAGTGGTATCCCGCGGAGGCCGCCCCGACCTTGCCGGCGCAAAGCTGGCCCTGGTCCGGGCCCCGACACTGCTGATCGTTGGGGGCGAGGACCACAAGGTACTGGAGCTCAACCGACAGGCGAAGGCCCTCCTGACATGTACAAGGCAGCTGGACATTGTTGATGGTGCCACCCATCTGTTCGAAGAGTCAGGCACCCTGGAGAAAGCCGCTGTTCTGGCCCGCGACTGGTTTGTTCTGTACCTTCCCGTTCACCAGGGCGCAGAGGCCGGTTAGCGCTCCCAGGGCCCAGCTTATTCCCTGAACTGCCTTTATTCCTGGAAGAGTGCCGAATAGGCGTTCAATGCCGGTTGGCCGCCAAGGTGGGCGAACAGAACGTTGGAGTCTTTGGGAATGTCCCCGCTGGACACGAGGTCAATCAGCCCAGCCATTGACTTGCCCTCATACACGGTATCGATGATCAATCCTTCGAGCCTGCCTGTGAGCCGGATGGCGTTCAGCGTGGAATCGACGGGAATGCCGTAGAAGTCTCCCGCCCATCCCTCCAGGACGGTGATTTCGTCATCGCGCAGGTCCCGCTCCAGGCCGATCAGCTTGGCGGTGTTACGGGCGATTCGCGCAACCTGCTCACGCGTCTCGTCGATTTTCGCCGAAGCGTCGATGCCAACAACCCGGCGTGGGCGATCCTGCCCGGCGAAACCTGCGATCATCCCGGCCTGGGTAGACCCCGTGACGCTGCAAACCACAATCGTGTCGAAGAAGATCCCTAGCGCTTTCTCCTGTTCCGCGACCTCCGTGGCCCAATTGGCGAAGCCGAGCCCACCGAGGCGATGATCGGAAGCTCCCGCGGGAATCGGGTATGGCACTCCGCCTGAATTCCTCACATCGTCAAGGGCATGTTCCCAGCTGGATTTGAATCCGATTCCAAAGCCCGCAGGATCGAGGCGAACTTCGGCGCCCATAATCCGCGAAAGCATGATGTTGCCCACACGGTCATAGAGCGGATCTGGCCAATCGACCCATTTCTCCTGGACCAGCACGCATTTCATGCCGATCTTCGCGGCAACCGCGGCCACTTGCCGGGTGTGATTGGACTGATACCCACCGATCGAAACGAGTGTGTCGGCGCCTTGCGCAATAGCGTCCGGCACCAAGTACTCCAGCTTCCTGATTTTGTTGCCGCCGTAGGCCAGGCCGCTGTTCACGTCCTCCCGCTTTGCCCAGATGCTGGCACCGCCTAGGTGCTGGCTGAGCCGCGTGAGTGGGTGTATTGGACTTGGGCCGAACATCAGTGGATAGCGCTCAAAGTCGGAAATTGCCATGGCTTGACTCCTTTGCCTAGCGCGGCCCCAGCCACCATGATTCAACTGAAAATTTATCTCACGCGGCCCCAAAATCAATTGGATTCGCAGCCCTGTCCAGGCTTCCAGCCGATACCGGATACGCTCGGTTCACGGGGAGGGCAAGAAGCGCCCGTTCCTGATCTGCGACGGGCCGAACTCCAGGGCTAGTGGCTCTATGTCCCATGTTTCGTGGCTCCTGTGCGGAGGTCGCCCGACAGCAACGTGTGGCGTCCATCGGGGATACCTGTAACCCAGTGCGGGGGAGCTGAGGATGAAATCGTCGATGTTGTCCACCAGGAGCTCATCGAGCAATTGGTGGAGCGCCTCCACAAGATTGACCTGAAACTCATGCACCTGCCGCGGTACTTCCACTTCAAGTCCTGACACGCGCCCGTCAGCCAGGCCAATTAACTTGTCGCTGCGTCCGGAAAAGCCTTGGAGAATAGGCAGGGCGTGCAGCCATTCAACCGTTTTGCGGGTTGCCGTTTCAGCGTCAGTGATGCCGTTGGTCCACTCCGAAACGTCTCGGGCAAATTCGTTGAGGATGCCAACGTGGAGCAAGGTCATGTGCAGTCCTTTAGGGTTACGCAACCCGTAGACATAGCTGCCCAGCTTGACGTAATCGGAGGCCCCGGATCCCAGCCGGAGAAGCGGCACCTCCACGGTGACGCGTGGAAAAGTCGTCACGGGACTCCTCGTCAACGCTGACGGTTTTGCGTTTGAAAACCCATTATGCTCCGCCCTGTTTCGGGATGACACGGACCGTGTGGGCAGAATGGATTCGTGACTTTCCCCGCTTCGCCGCAGCACACGGGCCATTGGCGGCCTTTCGACCTTCAAGAGATTGGAACGGGACTCGCCTTCACCGACTTCCTGCCCGAACTGAAGGAAGCACTCAGCGGAGCGACCATCGCCGGGAGCGCGGTGGTGCAGGCGCCGCCTGGTACGGGCAAGACCACCCTGGTTCCGCCCCTTCTCGCCAATATGGCGGGGCTGGCGAGCGCTGCAGGCCCGGGAGCATTGTCCGCCACCGGGCCACGCATTGTGGTTACACAACCACGCCGCGTCGCAGCCCGCTCCGCGGCACGGCGCCTTGCCGCACTGGACGGAAGCAGGCTGGGGGAACGCGTGGGCTTCACGGTCCGCGGCGAACACATGGCGGGTCCGGGAACGCTGATCGAGTTCGTCACACCAGGCATCCTCATTCGCCGCCTCCTTGCCGACCCGGGTTTGGAGAAGGTGGATGGTGTCATCCTCGATGAGGTGCATGAGCGCGGACTGGAGACCGACCTCCTGCTCGGCATGCTCACCGAGGTGCGCCAGCTTCGGGAAGACCTTCTGCTCGTTGCGATGTCGGCCACGCTGGATTCTCCCCGCTTCGCCGCAGTCCTCGGAGACAAGGGGCAGCCGGCGCCGATCGTCGACTGCCCGCCGGCGCTGCATTCCCTGAATGTTGTCTGGACCCCCGCCCCCGCCCCCAGGCTGGGCATAAACGGGGTCACGCGCGAATTTCTTGACCACGTTGCAGTTACGGCGGCTGCGGAACATACCCAGTGGACGGCGCGGGAACCGGACGTTGACGCCTTGGTTTTTGTTCCCGGTGCGCGGGAAGTTTCCGAGGTGGCAGCACGGCTGCGTTCCCGGCTGGGATCCGGCACCGCGATACTCGAGCTGCACGGTCAGATTGGACCTCGCGAGCAGGATCGCGCCGTGGCTGGGCGGGAGCCGGCTGGGTTGCCGCGCATCATTGTGTCCACCGACCTGGCTGAATCGTCCCTCACGGTTCCGGGTGTCCGGCTGGTGATCGATGCCGGGCTGTCCCGCGAACCGCGTCGGGACAGCGGCCGCGGCATGTCAGGCCTGGTCACCGTTTCCTGCTCACAGGCTTCGGCAGAACAGCGCGCCGGACGTGCCGCCCGGCTGGGCCCGGGACGAGTGGTCCGCTGCTACGCACAAGCAGCGTACGCTGCCGCCCCGGCGCACCGGGCGCCGGAGATCGCATCGGCTGACCTGACATCAGCGGCCCTGGTGCTGGCCTGCTGGGGCGCGCCGGAAGGAAAAGGACTGGCCCTGCCGGACGCACCGCCGCAGGCCGCAATGGCAGACGCGGTGGAGGTGCTTCGGGAACTAGGGGCAGTGGACTCCGCCGGCCTGGCGACACCCACGGGCCGTACGCTGGCGTCCATTCCTGCTGATCCCCGGCTGGCCCGCGCACTGCTCGACGGCGCCCCTGCGGCAGGTGCCCGAGCAGCGGCAGAAGTTGTCGCCGTCGTGTCTGGTGACTACCGTGCCATGGGCGCCGACCTGACCGGTTTGCTTAGCTCCCTTCGTGCGGGACGGCATCCCTCGGCGAGGCCGTGGGCCGAAGAAGTGAAGAGGCTGGAAGCCATCGCTGGGCGGGTAAACAGCCGCCGGACCGCCGGCGCTCCGAACACCGCAGAACAGCGCCGAGAAGGGGGATCCGCCCAGATGCGGTTCGATGATGCCGTTGGCTTTGTCATAGCCCTCGCGTTTCCGGACCGTGTAGCCCGTCGGGTGGACGCCGCCGCCACCGGAACCTACCTTCTGTCGTCGGGGACCAGGGCGGGCCTGCCGGTCGGCAGTCCCTTGACCGGACAGGACTGGCTGGCCGTCGCTGAAGTTGCGCGTGGCGGGGGACGGGACGCCGCCACCACGGGGGCGGCCATCCGTTCAGCAGCGCCGCTCACCGCGATGCACGCCGAAGCGGCAGCGGGACATCTACTTCGCGACGCCGTCGAGGCCCAATTTGCAGGCGGCCGTGTCACCGCCCGCCGCGAGCGCCGCCTGGGCGCCATAGTTCTTTCCTCCGCACCCGTCAGGCCGGGACCGGCGGAAGGCCGGGCCGCCGTCGGGCGAGTCCTCGCCCTCGAGGGGCTGCGCACGATCGGCTGGTCCCAGGCAGCCGACGGCCTCCGCAGACGGATGGCATTCCTGCGCCGCGAAGTTGGCGAACCTTGGCCTGACGTCGCCGAGGCCGCACTACTCAATAAGTTGGAGGAGTGGCTCTCCCCGGAGACGGAGTTGTTGGCGGGCGGTGCGCCGGTCAGCGCCATTGATCTGGCAGAGCCGTTGCGGCGGTTGCTTCCGTGGCCGGAAGCAGGGCGGCTGGCGGAGCTGGCGCCGGAATGGCTCGAGGTCCCCAGCGGCTCGCGTGTGCCTATCGCCTATCCGGACGCAGAGGACGACGACGGCAGGCCAGTTGTCGCGGTCAAGCTGCAAGAATGTTTTGGCTGGGCTGAGACCCCCCGACTTGCAGGCGACCGGGTGCCGGTCCTATTCCATTTATTGTCCCCGGCGAGGCGACCCTTGGCCGTGACCGACGATCTGGCGTCCTTCTGGTCCGGCCCTTACGCGCACGTGCGCGCCGAGATGCGTGGCCGCTATCCGAAACATCCGTGGCCGGAAGACCCTTGGACAGCCCTTCCGACTGCCCGAACGAAAGCGAGGCAATGACATTCTCTGATGGAGCCGCCGATTGGTGGCAGGCGCTCGTGGCTGGCGTGACAAGGCACGACGTGCCCGTTTTCGAGGCACCCGTGGTCCTGGCCATCGTGGCTGCTGCCGTGGTGCTGAGCGTCCCCCGCGTAACGTGGCGGTGGTTTGGTCTCTACGTGACGTTTGTGCATGAACTGGGGCATGCTTTTGCGGCATTGATGACAGGCCGCATTGTCCACGGGCTGCGAATCGGATTGGACCATTCCGGCCAGCTGCTCAGCAGTGGCCGCGGCAGGTTTGGCGCGGCGTGGTCCGGTTTTTGGGGCTATCCGACGCCGGCCCTGGTGGGGGCGGCACTGATCTGGGCGGCGTCGATTGGCCGTTCAGGGGCTGCCCTGTCAATTGGCGCTGTGGCTTTGCTGGCCGCCCTGCTTTTCATCCGCAACTTGACGGGCATCTTGGTGGCAGTGGCCAGCGCCGCAACTGCGCAGCTCCTGGTGGTGAGTGCGAGCGCCGCGACGGTAAGCCACGTGGTCCTGGTGCTGGGTATCGCGCTTGGAGTAGGCGGCGTGCGCGACTGGTTCAAGGTGGCCTCAGTCCATGTGCGGCACCGGGGACGCCTGGCATCATCGGACGCCTACCTGCTTTCGCGATCCACGGGAGTTCCGGCAGCTTTGTGGCTGGGCGGCTTCGCCGTGGTCATCGGAGCGTGCTCAGCTTACTCTGCATTTCTGCTGTGGAGGTTGCTCAGCTAGGCCGTTGAGCTCTTGCCGTGCCCCCTGCCCAAGGTGTGGAATCTGATATCAACAGCACGGTCGGGTCACGGCCGGGACGCCAGGAGGGCTCATGTCGGTGAAAAACTCAGGCAACACGGTGAAGGGCCAGGCAAAAGGAGGGCCGGAAGCCCGGCATGCTGACCCCACAACCGGAGCTGTGGCGGGGCGGCCCGAGGACATACGCAACGTGGCATTGGTCGGCCATTCGGGCGCGGGAAAGACCCTGCTGCTGGAAGCCCTGCTGACTGCCTCGGGTGTGATCACCCGCATGGGATCGATTACCGAAGGGACCACGGTAGGGGACTCGGACCCCACTGCCGTCCACCAGCAACGTTCGGTTGCTTTGTCAGTTGCCCCCTTGCTGACGGACGGTATCAAGGTGAACCTGCTGGATACGCCTGGGTATGCGGATTTTGTGGGCGAACTGCGGGCCGGGCTGCGGGGGGCCGATGCCGCGCTTTTCGTCGTTTCCGCCGTGGACGGCGTGGACGCCGCCACAATCGCCCTGTGGAGCGAATGCGAGCGTGTGGGCATGCCGCGCGCCGTAGTGATGAGCAGGCTCGACCACCCGCGGGCTGACTACGCGGCTGTGCTGGCCGAATGCCGTGCGGCGTTCGGAGACGCGGTCCTACCCTCCCAGCAGCCTGTGTACACGGACGGGCAGGCCACCGGCATCCTGGACCTGCTCTCAAGGAAGGTCTCCGACTACGCTGAGGACTCGAAGCCGGCTGTGCGGGCTGCCAGCGAGCAGGAAATGGCAGCCGCCGAGTCCGCCCGTGCCGAACTCATCGAAGGGATCATCGCCGAGAGCGAAGACGAAACCCTCATGGAGAGGTATCTGGGCGGCGAGGACATCCCCACGGATGTGCTGGTTGACGATTTGGAAACGGCCGTGGCGCGGGGGACGTTTTTCCCGGTGCTGGCGACATCGGCCATCACAGGGCTTGGCACCGCCGAACTGCTTAATTTCATTGCCCGCGCCATTCCCTCGCCCGCCGAACACGACGTTCCCCTGGTCACCGACCTGAACGGCAACCCGTTGGGTCCGCTGACGTGCGATCCGGATGGGCCGCTTGCGGGCGAGGTGGTGCGCACCAACGTGGACCCGTTCCTGGGCCGGGTCTGCCTGGTCCGGCTCTTTTCCGGCACGCTCCGGGAAGACTCCGCCATCCATGTTTCCGGGCACGGCCTGGCCGACCGGGGACACCCGGACCACGACAGCGACGAACGGCTGACCCACCTCTATTCACCGCTAGGCTCCACCCTTAGGGCGGTTCCGCTGGCTGTGGCCGGGGACATCTGCGCTATCGCCAAGCTTTCCGGTGCGGAGACCGGGGACACTGTGTCCGCCAAGGACAGCCCGCTCCTGGTGGAGAAGTGGGACATGCCGGAACCACTGATGCCGGTGGCGGTGGAAGCGGATACGCGCAGCGATGAAGATGCCTTGGTGCGGAGCCTTGCCCGCGTGGTGGCAGGTGATCCGACGCTCCGGGTGGAACGGAACGCAGAAACCCACCAGCTGGTCCTGTGGTGCATGGGTGAGGGCCACGCCGATGCCGTTCTTGACCGGCTTCGGGAGCAGGGCGTCAAGCTGCATACGGTCGACGTCGTGACGCCCCTTCGGGAGACGTTCGCCGGGCAGTCCATCGGCCACGGCCGTTATGTGAAGCAGTCCGGCGGGCACGGGCAGTATGCCATCTGCGACATCGAAGTTGAGCCGCTGGAACGCGGCGCCGGATTCGAGTTCATCGACCGCATTGTGGGCGGTGTGATCCCGGGGCCGTTCATCACGTCCGTTGAAAAGGGCGTCCGGGCACAGATGCTCAAAGGGGTATCGGCGGGCTTTCCGGTGGTGGACATTCGGGTAACCCTGGTAGGCGGAAAAACTCACAGCGTTGATTCGTCCGACGCCGCCTTTCAGGCAGCGGGAGCGCTCGCCTTGCGGGAGGCTGCTGCAGCTGCCCGAATCCAGCTTCTGGAACCCGTGTCGGCCGTGACCATCAGCGTTCCGGATGAGTATGTGGGCGCCGCCATGAGCGATCTTTCGGCCCGCCGGGGCCGTCTGACAGGCACCACGTCCGCCGGCGGCGAGAGCACCGAGATCAGCGCCGAAGTCCCGGACATGGAATTGCTACGCTACGCCGTCGAACTTCGGGCCCTGACGGCCGGGACAGGTCGGTTCAGGCGTGAGTACCTGCGGCACGATCCCGTCCCGCCCAACGTGATGCCTGCGGGCTCCTGACGATGGGCGGGCTGGCGCACAGCCGCGCCTAGGAAGCCAGCCGCTTACGGATGAACTCGGCTACGGGTCCCGCGAGGGAAGCGCCCACCTCAGCCTGCTCGCGCTTGGCGCCGGCCACGGCGAAGGAGTGATCCCCACCGTCCACCCACTCGATGACCGCCGATGGCCCAATGCGGGAGGCCACATCCTCCAGCAGCTGGGGCGTTGCGAACGTGTCCCTGGTCCCTTGCAGGAACAGCATAGGGAGCGTCAGTCCGTAGAGATGCTCATCGCGGAGCTTTTCCGGCTTCCCCGGGGCGTGCAACGGGTAGCCCAGGTAGATCAGTCCGGCTGCGGACATCCCATCGGCAACGGCCATGGAGGCCATCCTGCCCCCGAAAGACTTGCCTGCCGCCCATAAGGCTTCCCCTTGGCTTCGTGCCTGCGCCTCTGCCATCGCAGCGCGCCATGCGACGATAGCGGCCGGCGGACGGTCCGGGAATTTCCTGCCAGCTTCGCGATACGGAAAGTTGAAGCGCAAGGCAGCCAGTCCCTCCGAGAAAAGCGCGCGCGTAAAGCCGGATAGGAAGGGATGGTCCATGCCGGCGCCGGCTCCGTGCGCAACCACCACAGTGGCGAAAGGTTCTGAGGGGCGCGCATAGACGGCGGAGACCGGTGCGCCGCCCGCGTCAAAGGTAAAAGAAGACTCGGGAATCGTCATGTCTCCATCATGCCCGGACGGCACCGTTCCGTGCCTCCGCACTCCATCTCCGGGATCAGTAGGGGTTGCCGTTTGGCAGGCACCGGGGCAGGCTTGACTTTGCCACCCCTCCGGAAGGACGCACAGATGGAAACAGAGGCAGCTGACACGGCGAGGAATGAGGCCGGAATCATCGGAGGCAGGCATGACACGGAGTGGTTCAAGAGCGCGGTGGTCTACCAGGTCTATCCCCGTAGCTTCGCAGACTCGAACGGTGACGGCATAGGAGACCTTCGCGGCATCATCGCCCGCCTCGACTACCTCCACACCCTCGGAGTCGACGTCGTATGGCTGTCTCCTGTCTACGCTTCACCCCAGGACGACAACGGCTATGACATCAGCAACTACCAGGACATCGACCCCATCTTCGGCACGCTGGAAGACCTGGACCAGCTCATTCGGGAACTGCACCAGCGCGGAATGAAGCTCGTAATGGACCTGGTGGTGAACCACACCTCCGACGAGCACCCCTGGTTCCAGGAATCACGGTCCTCCAAAAGCAATCCCAAGCGCGACTGGTACTGGTGGCGGCCGCCCCGGGAAGGCATGGCGGGTGGCCGCGACGGCGCGGAACCCACAAATTGGGGCTCAGCGTTCTCCGGACCGGCATGGGAGTACGACGCAGAAACGGGTGAATACTACCTGCACCTCTTCTCCCGAAAACAGCCGGACCTGAACTGGGAAAACCCGCACGTCCGTGAAGCTGTGTACGCCATGATGAACTGGTGGCTCGACCGCGGCGTGGACGGCTTCCGCATGGACGTCATCAATTTCATCTCCAAGGACACGTCGTTGCCGGACGGGCTGGTGTCCGAGGGGATGCTCTTCGGGGACGGCAGCCCGCATTACATCTGCGGTCCACGGATCCATGAATTCCTGCAGGAAATGCGCCGCAGCGTCTTTGCCCACCGCACAGGGCAATTCCTGACGGTTGGGGAAATGCCCGGCGTGACCGTGGACGAAGCTGTTCTCTTTACCGACCCCGCCCGTTCCGAGGTGGACATGGTCTTCCAGTTCGAGCACGTAGCCCTGGACCAGGAGGAGGGCAACAAGTGGCGCCCCAAGCCCCTGAGGCTTGTGGAGCTGAAGAGATCCCTGGGACGTTGGCAGGAAGCACTCGGCGACACCGGCTGGAACAGCCTCTACTGGGGAAACCACGATCAGGCAAGGGCCGTTTCCCGCTTTGGGGACGACCAGGAGTATCGGGAAGTATCGGCCAAGATGCTGGCCGGCGTACTCCATCTCCACCGCGGCACACCGTACGTGTACCAGGGCGAAGAGCTGGGCATGACCAACATGGCCTTTGGCGCCATCAGCGACTACCGGGACATCGAAGTCCTCAACCACCACAGGGAAGCAACAACGCACCTTGGGCACACTGACGCCGAAGTCCTGGCGGCCTTGGCGCCCCTCAACCGCGACAACGCCCGGACGCCAGTGCAATGGGACGCCAGCAGGCACGCCGGTTTTACCACCGGAGCCCCGTGGATCGTGGTCAACCCCAACGCCAATACAATCAATGCGGCAGCCCAGGTGGACGACCCCAACTCCGTGTACAGCTTCTACCGCAAGGTCATAGCCCTGAGGCACAACGAGCCGTTGGTGTCCCATGGCGCCTTCACCATGCTCCTCCCGGATGACGAGCACATCTACGCCTTCCAACGGACCATGCCGGAGGGAGAACTCCTGGTCCTTGGCAACTTCTCCGGGAACCAACAGACTGTCGACGTCAGGGATGCGTCGTGGGCGCTCGCCGAACCGGTCATTGGCAACTACCCCGACTTCGGCTCGGGAGCCCAACCCCTGACGCTCAGGCCGTGGGAGCTGCAGGTGTTCCGGCGCTAAGCTGGGCAAACAGCGAGCAGGAGGGCAGCGTGGCCAATTCCACCTCAGGAGAATCGGTCATCAGCCGTTTCGTCCGAATCGTCGGCGCCTTTGACGACGCCCACCGGACCATGACCGTGGCCGAGCTGTCCCGCCGTTCCGGCCTTCCGGTGACCACAACCTACCGTCTCACCGACGAAATGCTGTCAGAAGGACTGTTGGAACGCGGAATGGACGGAGTCCGGGTCGGAACCAGGCTGTGGGAACTCGTGTCACGCAGTTCGCGGATGGTCGGCCTCCGCGAAGCCGCCCTGCCGTTCATGGAGGATGTCCAGTCGATCGTTCAGCACTCCACGACCCTCGGCATCCTGGACTCGGATGAAGTGCTGTACATCGAACGCCTCGGGGCCGGATCATCCATCGTGAACATCACCAAAGTGGCTGGGCGGCTGCCTCTCCACGCCACGTCCTCCGGCCTGGTACTGCTCGCCTTCGCCTCGCCCGCATACCAGGACATCATCCTGGCCAAGCCACTCACCCGCTTCACAGAGACCACCCTGACCGACCCAAGTGAACTGCGCCGCCACCTCGCCGCTATCCGGCAGCGCGGTTTCGCCGCCATGCCCGGGGTCATCGTGCCCGAATCGAGCGGCATTGCCGTGCCTGTCTACGGCCCTGACAACACGGTGGTTGCTGCACTCAGTGTGGTAGTCCCGCGGAATGAAGAAAATATCGGCGCCCGCGTCGCCGTCCTCATGACCGCCGCCCGCGGCATCTCCCGCGCCATCGGCTGGCGCGGAGACACCCGTGGCATGATCCGCCAAAGCAACTGAAAGATCAGATTCCCGTTCATCGGTAATCATGTGGCTGCCATCACAGCGCCCTGACAATCTGGAAACACGCCCTACCGCCACACCACCCGGACCCCCGGAACAGTGACCGGCGGAGATCCGCAGCAGCCGAACGGACCGGCAGCCCACCTGACACCAACAGGCCCGCCAAAGGGTCCATGTTGTGCTGCCCGCGGAGGCCCACCCAGAGCGCCCGCGGAGCCGCAGGCGCCAAGAACGCCGCAACGCCGCGGCCAAAGGAAGGTACAGAGTGGAACACCAGCCAGGACGCGTCGCCGGAAAAACAGCCATCGTCACAGGCGGCAGCGGCGACCTCGGCAGCGCAACCGTCCGGCTCCTCGCCCAAGAGGGCGCCCGCGTCGCCAGCCTCGACCGGCCAGGGGCACCTCCCGCCGTCGAGCACCCCAACGTAAGCGCCTACGACGTCGACGTGACCGCAGAAGACAGTGTCGCCCAAACGGTGGCCCGCGTCCGCAAGGAACTCGGCGAACCGGACATTCTCGTCAACGCCGCCGGGATCATCGGCCCCGCTGGCATGTCCCACACCGCCGCCGTGACAGACTTCGACCTCATCTTCGACGTCAACGTCAAAGGCGTCTGGCTGATGACCAAACATGTGGTGCCCGCCATGATCAGCCAGGGACGGGGGAGCATCATCAACTTCTCCTCCATCCACGGCCTTACAGGCGGCCGCAATGTACCCCTCTACCACGCGACCAAGGGTGCCGTCCGACTCCTCAGCAAATCCGACGCCGCCTCCTACGGCGTCCACGGCATCCGCGTCAACTCAGTGCATCCCGGCTCCATGAACACACGCATGAGCCGCCGCTCCGCCGAACAGTCCGACGTCGGACCCGAGGAGTACTACCGCCAACTGGTCAGCGGAAACCCGCTCCCGCGCCAAGGCGAACCCGACGAAATCGCCTACGGGGTCCTCTACCTCGCCTCCGACGAATCCCGCTTCACCACCGGCTCCGAACTCGTCATCGACGGCGGCTACACCGCCGTCTAGCCAACCGCCGCCGGCAACCAACAATTCTTGAAAGGCACCACCGTGAAAATCCTCACCGGAACCCCCGCAGCCCAGTACGACGTCGTCGTCGTTGGCTCCGGCGCCGGAGCCCTCACCGCCGCCGCAACGGCGGCACGCGCCGGACGATCAGTCCTGGTCCTCGAAAAATCACAGCTCCTCGGCGGCACCAGCGCCGTATCCGGCGGAATGCTCTGGATTGCCGACAACCACCACGCCCGGGCAGCCGGGCTCAACGACTCCAAACCGGCCGCCAAAGACTACGTCTGTGCCGTGGCCCGGGGCAGGGGCCGCGAAGAACTGCTCAACGCCGCCCTCGACCACGGAGACACCATGCTCCGCTATGTCGAACAGGAATGCGGCCTCAGATTCATCTTCCTCAACAACTTCCCGGACTACCTCCAGGACCTTCCCGGCGCCGTAGACGGCGGACGCACCGTCGAACCCGAACTGTTCAACATCCACGATGCACTCGGAGAACTCGCCGCCCACGTCCGCTCAGACGGCCGGGCACCGTTCACCATGCAGGAATACGAGGACTGGGGAGCATTCACCAAGTTCCCGTGGGACGAACTGGTCCGCCGCCAGTCCAACGGCCTCGTGGCCAAAGGCCACGCCCTCGTCGCCATGCTCCTCGCAAGCCTCATCCGCGACGGCGCCACACTCGCCGTGGACGCCCGGGGCCACCGGCTCCTGGCACAGGACGGGCGCGTCACCGGCGTCGAACTTGACACCGGAGAGCGGTTCACCGCGTCCGACGGCGTCATCCTCGCCACCGGCGGCTTCGAATGGGACCGGGCGCTCGCCGATTCGCTGCTCGCCTCCCGCCTCTACGCCATGTGCTCCACACCTTCCAACACGGGCGATGGCCTGCGCATGGCACAGCGAATCGGAGCACAAACACGCGGCACCCGCGAAGCCTGGTGGGCTCCAATGTCCATCACCGGCGACACCCGCGACGGCCAGCCCGTCGGAACGCTACTGCGCTTCGAACGGCAAGGACCCGGCTCCATCATGGTCAACCGCCACGGCCTGCGATTCGCCAATGAATCCCAGAACTACAACGACCTGGCCCGCTGTCTCCAGTCGTGGGACTCACCCAACAACCAAACCCTCAACACCCCCGCCCACGTCGTCTTCGACCACGGCTATCTGGAGCGTTACGGAGTGCTGGCCCACCGGGCCGGCCAGCCGACTCCCGGCTACCTCATCGAAGCGCCCACACTGAGTGCGCTTGCAGCGAAGATCGGCGTCCCGGCGCAAAACCTCGAAGCGACTGTTGAGCGCTTCAACCAGTACGCAGTCAAAGGGGAGGACCCCGACTTCGGCCGCGGCCAAAGCGCCTATGACAAGTACTGGGGAGACGAGGAAGGCCCATGGCCCAACCCCTCGCTGGGTCCCCTGGAGAACGGACCGTACTACGCAATGGAAGTGGTCAACGGTGCGTTCGGCAGCAACGGTGGTGTAGCCACCGACGGGCTCGGGCGAGCGCTCGACGTAGACAACCAGCCGATCCCTGGACTGTTCGCCGCCGGCAACACCGCAGAAAACGCCTATGCGGCAGGCTACCCCGGGGCAGGCGCCACTCTCGGTCCGATCATGACCATGGGCTACCTTGCAGGCCGGACCATCACAGGCCAGTCACCCGAATTCGAATCCGCCGCCGGGCGAACCGTCGAATTGGCAGAGGTCGGGGCCGCCGGATCCGGTGAGGCAGGCTCATGATCCGGCACACCGTCCTTTTCAGGTTCAAACCGGAATTCCCGAAGCAGCACAAAGCCGCCTGGATCGAGGGACTGAACCGAATGGCCGGCAACATACCCGGACTCCTGTCACTAACCCACGGTCCGGACTTGGTGGCAAGCGCCAGATCCTTCGACTACGCCATCGTCGCGGACTTCACCAGCCTCGCGGATATCGAGGTTTACAACACCCACCCGCTGCACGAACCCCTCAAGCAATATTCGCTCCCCAACAGCGAAGAAATCGTCTCCGTCGATTTCGAGCTGTAACGTCCAGCCCCCAACCATGTCCACACGGACAAAGATGTCCAAGGAGATCCGCCATGGAAACAACCCCCACGCATCATGCGCCGCAGCGGAAGACACCAGGAAAGGCCGCGCTCGCGTCCTTCCTGGGAAGCACGCTCGAGTACTACGACTTCTTCATCTACGGTTCAGCAGCAGCCCTTGTGTTCGGCCAACTGTTCTTCCCCAGCGACAATCCGGCCGTAGGGCTCGTTGCCGCATTTGCGACCTTCGGCGTCGGCTATGTTGCCCGGCCCGTCGGAGGGCTGGTGATGGGCCATTTCGGTGACAAACTGGGCCGCAAGAAGGTGCTGCTGTTCACCTTGGGACTCATGGGCTTGGCCTCACTCGGCATTGGCTTCCTGCCGACCTACGACCAAGTCGGCCTCTGGGCACCCGCGCTCCTCACGGTAGGCCGGCTCCTGCAGGGATTCTCGGCAGGAGCCGAATCCGCCGGCGCTTCAACACTCACCCTGGAACACTCACCGGAAGGAAAGCGCGGATTCTTCACCAGCTTCGTGATGTCCGGCTACGCCTCCGGAATGGTCCTGGCGACCATCGTGTTCATCCCCGTTTCGTCACTCCCCAAGGCGGACCTGCTGTCCTGGGGTTGGCGCGTACCCTTTTGGCTCTCCATCGCGGTCCTGGCCATCGCCTACTGGGTCCGGACACACTTGGACGAGACCCCCGTCTTCCAAGAGGCCAGGCAACAGCAGGAGGTCAAACCCCTGCCGGTCAAAGATGTCCTGCGTTTCCAAACAGCCGACGTCGTCCGCGTGGCAGGCATGTCGATCATGTCGGTGATGCAGACCGTGTTCACCGTGTTCGGCCTCGCCTACGCCACGGGATCTGCCGGCCTCGACAAGTCGGCAGTCCTGACGGTCAACGCAGTCGCCATCGGACTGTCAATGGTCGTGATGCCGTTCACCGCCAGCCTATCGGACCGAATCGGACGCAGGCCGCTCCTGGTAACGGCCGCCGTCGGGTGCTCCGCCACCATCTTTGTGTACTTCTGGGCCATCGGAACCGGCAACCTGGTCTTCGTCTTCGCGGCCGCCTTCGCGAACATGACGCTCTTCTATTCCTGCTTCAACGGAATCTGGCCCGCATACTTCGCTGAGCAGTTCGCGGCACCCGTACGCTATTCCGGCATGGCCCTCGGTAACCAACTAGGACTGCTGGTGGCCGGCTTCGCTCCCATGATTGCAGGACTCCTGCTGACACCCGGTGCCGCGGGCTGGGTCCCCGTTGCCATTTTCGCCGCAGGATGCATGGCGATTGCTGCGATCTCCGCCTTGCTTTCACGGGAAACGGCAACAACGCCAATCGAGCTTCTCGGCACCCCTTACCTGCGGGCAGTTGCCATTGCACAACGATCAAGAGGGCGCAAAGCCTCGCCCGCTCCCGCCAAGGAGGAAACGCACGAAGTCCGCGCCAACGCCCCACAGACCAGGTGAAACCGATCGCGAAGTCCCCGGGGGAACGTTTCCCCCGGGGACTTCCCCGTCCTAGGCTGGCCTGAGAACGCCCGGACCAGTCCCTGCACGTCAAAGGAGGCCAGCGGATGTCCACAGTCTCGCTGTACCTCGATGTCGATGGGGTCGTAAGCCCCTTCGGGCCACTCGGCCGCACGGGTTGGGGGAGCAAATGGCACCTGGCCGACGCCGGAGTGCTGGAAGTCGCTTACGCAAAGGAACTCGTCGCGGAACTGAACGCCTTAGCCGAAGAACCCGGCGTCCGCTTCGTTTGGCTGACCAGTTGGGAGGAACTGGCACCCAAATATTTGTGCCCGGCTATCGGGCTCCGCGGCGAGGCCTGGCCCGTACTGATCAGCGAAGGCTGGGACCGCAGCCACAACTGGTGGAAGCTGGATGCACTCCAGCGGGACCTGGAAGGCTCAGGCACAGAACGCTTCGTATGGATGGACGACCAATTGGCCTACGAAGCGGAAGCCCTTTCCTGGGCCGGGTATTTAGGACCCAGCGTCCTCTGCATCTCTCCGGACCCCCGCGAAGGCCTCCAACCCCTCCACCTTGAAGCCATCAGGAATTTCCTCGATGCCGTTTTGCCATGATGCCAAGGCAACGTACGATCTATAAGGTTTCGGGAGCGTCCCGTTGAACAACGCAGGTGCATTTAGGTGAATATCCAGCGAACTGTTCGCGGTGCGACGTGATGATTATGGAACTGCTGAACCTCAACTCTGCAGATTGGGCATCGGGTGGATATCACCTTTATGGTCGCGCTGGTTATTGCGCTGGCCCTCTTTTTTGACTTCACCAACGGCTTCCACGACACAGCCAACGCCATGGCCACACCGATCGCCACGGGCGCAATCCGGCCACGGACTGCCGTGGCGCTCGCAGCCGCCTTGAATTTGGTGGGCGCGTTCCTCTCTACGGAGGTGGCCAAAACCATCTCAGGCGGCCTAATACGCGAGGGGAGCGAGGGAATCCACATCACCCCGGAGATTATCTTCGCCGGCTTGATGGGAGCCATCCTCTGGAACATGTTCACCTGGCTAAAAGGCCTGCCTTCCAGTTCGTCCCATGCCCTGTTTGGCGGCCTGATTGGTGCGGCCATCGCAGGAATTGGCCTGTACTCCATCAATTTTGAGACGGTCCTCCAGAAGGTCATTCTCCCGGCTATCTTCGCCCCGATCATTGCCGGCGCTGTCGCCTACGTGTGCACCCGCCTGGCCTACCTCCTCACGTCCCGGCACGATCCGGAAACCGGCGGCAAACTGCCCCAAAAGCGCGGCGGATTCCGGACCGGGCAGGTCTTCACGTCCAGCCTGGTTGCCCTGGCGCACGGAACCAACGATGCGCAGAAGACCATGGGCATCATCACCCTGGTCCTCATTGCCGCAGGATCCCAGCCCGCCGGTACCGGACCGCAGTTCTGGGTGATCACCGCCTGTGCGCTGGCCATCGCGGTCGGCACCTACGCCGGCGGCTGGCGGATCATCCGCACCATGGGCCAAGGGCTGACTGAAGTGAAGCCCGCCCAAGGGTTCTCGGCTGAAACAAGCACCGCATCGGCAATCCTCGCCTCCTCGCATCTCGGCTTCGCCTTGTCCACGACGCAAGTGGCCTCAGGCTCGGTGATTGGCTCCGGCCTCGGCCGGAAAGGCACCTCCGTGCGGTGGGGGACTGCCGGCAGGATTGCCGTGGGCTGGGTCCTCACCCTGCCCGCAGCCGCGATTGTCGGTGCCCTGACTGCCTGGCTGGTCAGCACCGGCGTAGCAGGTGTGACGATTGCCGCCATTCTTGGCGTAGCTGCTGTAACACTGATGTTCCTGCACTCCCGCAAGTCCCACGTGGGCCATCACAACGCCGTCGAAGTCGAGGAAGCCGGCCAGGCCGTCCGCTTCCGCACCAAGAAAAAGAAGCAGTCGTCGAAGGCCGCCAAGCGAAAGGATGTCCAGCGATGAAGTGGCTGGAACTGCTGTTGGTGGCTGGCGCCACCCTCGTATCTGCCGTGACCATAGTGGGGCTCTATTCGCTGGGTGTGCGCCTTACTGCGATCGCCGGAGACATCCAGGACCGGTCCCCGCGCCTGACCCGAGGCCTGGCCTACGCTTGCTTCGGCGTCTGCGGGCTTGCCGTGCTGTTCGGCATCTACCTGATCGTTCCCTATTTCACCAAGTAGTCCCGATCCGGCGGACTCCCGCCCCGTCCCGCGATCAAGCTCTGGATAGCGATCAGGCTCTGGATATTAAGTCTAATCGGGTGAATAATTGGCTCCGTAGTTGTGCGCACACATGGGTTGTGGGTGCGCGGGGGATTGCGTGGGGCCGCCATGAAGGACATTTCCCGTATACATTTGCTGGCCATGGTGCTGCCGGTGCTGGTGGCCCTCGCCGCTTGCGCTCCGTCCACGCCATCCGGAACGCGTTCCGGATCGCCCACTGAAAACCCCGGCCAGGGGACCAGTCAACAGGCTCCGCCTCCGCAGTCGACGTCGGAGCCTGCCGGACCCACCGCCGTCGTACCAGCGGGGCCAGCGGGACCCGATGTTCCCCCTCCTGTTGCGGCCCCGGTGGTGCGATGGGTGCCTATCGGTCCGATCGGACCTAACGACCCCCAGGAGGGGCGGATGTACCTGTTCGCGCAGGGTCGGGACTGTGACCAGTTGCGCGACGGCGTTGACGGCACCACCTTCCGGGACGTCTGGAGTGCGGTCACGTCCGTCTGCTATGCGCTTCGAAACGGCACCCCCGACTTGTGGCGGGAAGCCGATTCGGCAACGGCAGCCATGCTCCCTGTCCCTTCGGAACGCTGCCTGGAGCAGACGGTCGCCGCCGTGGTGCGCGGAGTGGTCCGCTACCACCAGGCGCACCCGGGTGAGTCCATCCCGCTTGAGCCCGGCGCCGGCGTGTCCTGTCCTCGCAAGCTGACAGGGCTGACGGTGGTCGATGAGCAGCGCAACCCCGTGCCGGGACTCGCTCGGCCCTCCGGACCGCCCGCAGGCGGCACTTTGGTCCGACTGGATGGCTACTATGTACGCGTTGAAGCGCTATTGATCGACGGCCAGCAATCGGGAGTCGAAAGGCTCGGCGACGGTGACTACTCGCCCGCCTACTTCCGGACACCCCCGGCGGAGGGTCGTTCTTCCATCACCATTTCGATTCAGGACACCTTGGACGCCGCCGGCGCCGTCCGCTTCTTCTATGAGCCAGGCCAACCCAGCGGGCCCGGATCTCCAACGGGATCGCCCAGCGGAACTCCGCCCGGTACGGCAACCCCGCCCTCCAGTACGACGACGAGCGGCACCGGAGTGCCAGGCGGCCCCGTCAGTTCGGCCGGCACACCGTGACGGCGCCCGTCACGGCCGACGAGAAATCGCTGGCGGACTCGCGCTGGCAGCGGACCCTCGACCTCCTGTCCGTCATCGGTCCGCCCCTCACTGTGGCCACCGCCCTGCTGGTGTACTTCGGCTGGGCGCGCACGGACGCGCAGGCCAAAGCAATGGGCCTGGACGTCAGCCTTTTCGGATACACGGTGCAGGACTTCATCCTGCGCAGCATCCAGTCGCTGTTCCAGCCCTTGGCGTGGCTTGCCGTGCTGGGTCTCCTTGGCCTCATGGCGGATCGTTCGGTTGACCGGCTCCTGGCAGCTGATTCGCATCGAACGGCCGTGCGCCGCGCCGCCTTCGTCGTCCTGGCCGCGGGCTTCGTGTTCGCAGCCGTTATGTGGATCGTTGTGGTATCCCAGCCCGACAGGGTGCTGCTCTATGTCCCGTATTACATCGCCGCCGGCCTTGTGGTGGGTGCCTGGGGCCTGAGCCTCCGGCGCCGGGCGACGGCCAGTCAGGACAGGATGCTCCGTCTTGGCCCGAGGGGCCTGGAGCGTTCCTTCGTTTTTATCCTTGTGACCCTCCTGCTGTTCTGGGGAACCTCGGACTATGCGCAGGCACTCGGCCGCGGTGCCGCCGTCGACTACCAGGAGCGTTCCTCCTTGCTCCCCACCGCAGTCGTTTACAGCAAGGACCGCATGGCCGTAGCCGCACCAAATGTGCGGGAGGAATCGCTTGGATCCGACGCCCAGCCGATGTACCGCTACACGGGATTGCGTTTGTTGGTGGTCAGCGGCGGCCGAATATTCCTGCTCAACGACGGCTGGACGTTGGCCCAGGGCAGGGTGGTGGTCCTGCGGGACGATGCGAGCGTCCGCGTCGAGTACGGCAATGCCTCTTCTAGGTGAACCCTCCCAATCGCTACGCTGGGGCAATGCCTGCTTTCCAGTACTACGTGGCCAGCACCATTGACGGCTTCATTGCCACAGCGGATGACGACCTAGGCTGGCTCCTGCAGTTCGAGGGTGCCGGTGCCGGCGACGAAAGTGTGGGCGCCGCCTACGAGGCGTTTTTCTCCGGCGTCGGCAGCGTGGCCATGGGCGGCACCACCTACCGCTGGCTGCTCGACCACATGCCCAAGGCCTGGCCCTATCCGGACACGCCGTGCTGGGTGTTTACCCACCGTGAGTACACCGCGCCCGAGGGGGCGGATATCACTTTCGTCCGAGGGCCCGCGGAGGAGTACGCCAACGACCTTCAGGCTGCGGCAGGCGGCAAGAACGTCTGGCTGGTGGGTGGTGGAGACCTTGTGGCCCAATTCGCCAACGCCGGGCTTCTGGACGAGATCATCGTCTCAGTGATCCCTGTGCTGTTGGGGGACGGAAAGCGGCTGCTGCCGCTCAAAGGCCCGACGGCGCCACTTGAGCTGGTCTCCTCACGCACCGTGGCTGGCTCAATGGTTGAGTTGCATTACCGGATGCCGCGGCGGTGACGCCAGGGACCTGCCTTCGGGCGATGGCGGCTTTGGCGGGGCCGTCCTAGTTGCGGTTGTGGCGGATCATATTGGTGATCCGGGCAGTCGAAAGCCGCCTACCCCGCTCGTCCGTCATGACCACCTCGTGTGTTGCCAGCGTGCCGCCTAAGTGAATCGCTGAGCAGGTGCCGGTGACGATCCCGGATGACACCGAGCGGTGGTGTGTCGCGTTCACTTCGATGCCCACCGCGTGACGTCCGGGACCTGCGTGCAATGAGGCCGCAAAAGACCCCAGTGTTTCGGCCAGCACAACGTGCGCACCACCGTGCAGGATCCCCGCCACCTGTGTGTTTCCTTCTACTGGCATCGTGGCCACTGCCCGGTCCGCTTTCAACTCCACGAATCGGATGCCCATTCGAACCACCAGCGCACCCACGCCACTGTCTGCAAGCCAGCCGTGCAGCTCCTCAGGAACGCCTGCTTCCCGCAGTTCGGCCAGGAAGGTGCCGGGCGTGAAATTGTCCACCATGCCAACTAGGCTGGCACCTGTGAGTGAAACAACCAAACCGGCCCCCGCAGCAACAGCCACCGTACAGGCACCAGTCCCCGCAGCCGCCCCTTCGCCGTCGGAATCCCCGGCTATTGCGGCAGCCGTGCCAGGTGGTGAGCGGCCCCGCCTGCTGGTCCTGGACGGACACTCCATGGCGTTCCGTGCCTTCTATGCGCTGCCGGCGGAGAACTTCTCCACGTCCACCGGCCAGCACACCAACGCCGTCCATGGCTTCACCTCAATGCTGATCAACTTGATCCGGGACCAGAAGCCCACCCACATCGCCGTGGCTTTCGATGTGTCGGACGACACCACGTTCCGCAAGGCGGAGTACAGCGAATACAAGAGCGGCCGTAACGCCACGCCTGCCGAGTTCCAGGGACAGATCGAGCTGATTGACAAGGTCATGAAGGCCTGGGGCATTCGCACCATCCACATGCCGGGCCATGAAGCCGACGACATCCTTGCCACTCTGGCCGCACAGGGCGATGCCGCAGGCTTCGAAGTACTGCTTGTCTCGGGCGACCGCGACACATTCCAGCTCATCAACGACAATGTCTCCGTCCTGTATCCGAAGCAGGGTGTGTCCAACATCCCGCGCATGGATGCAGCCGCCGTCGAAGAAAAGTACTTCGTTCCGCCGTCCCGCTACCCGGACCTTGCTGCCCTGGTGGGGGAGAGCGCCGACAACCTGCCGGGCGTCCCGGGCGTAGGACCCAAAACAGCCGCCAAGTGGATCGCCCAGTACAACGGCCTGAACGGCATCCTGGAGCACCTGGATTCCATCGGCGGCAAGGCCGGCGCCGCCCTGCGGGAGAACATTGAATCCGTAAAGCGCAACCGCCGCCTCAACCGGCTTCTGACAGACCTTGAGCTGCCTGTGACGCTGGACGACCTCGAAGAGCCCAGGCCGGACAACCAAGCAGTAGAGGACCTCTTCGACACCCTCGAATTCAGGACCCTCCGTCCCCGGCTGTTCGCCCTTTACGCCGACGACACCAAGGGCGGAGAACCCGAATCGATCGACGTTCCGGAATATTCCACTCCCACCACGGCCGCTGAACTCTCCAGTGTCTTCGAGGCAGGTGCACAAGGCCGCCTGGCTGTGACCGTGCAGATGGTTCCCGGCCGAATCGGGGACGATGCCGCCGGAATCGCCGTTGTGGGGGAGAAGGGCTCAGCCTGGATCGACCTGCTGGCTCTCGACGCCCAGGCTGAAGGCGTCCTCGCCCGGTGGCTCCAGGACCCTGAGGCTCCGAAGGTGATGCACGGGTTCAAGGACGCCCTCAAGGCTCTGCGGAACCGTGGCCTCGGCCTGGAAGGTGTAGTGGACGACACCTCCATTTCCGGCTACCTCATCCAGCCGGACCGCCGCAGCTATGAACTGTCGGAACTCGCCCAGCACCATCTGAAGATCCACGTGGAGTCAGCTGCGGCAGCCACCGGACAGCTTGAACTGGACCTCAGCGGTGACGCCGACGGTGCCGCGGCCGCCTCCCACGTCCACCAGGCCGCCGTCGTACTGGCCCTCAGCAAGCACTTTGAACGCGAGCTGGCTGAGCGCAAGGCATCTGCGCTACTCACAACGCTGGAGCTGCCCGTCTCGCGAGTCCTCGCGGACATGGAAATGGCCGGGATCGCCGTGGACATGGAGGGTATCAACGGTCAACTGGCCGACCTCGCCAAGGTCATCGACCTCGCACAGGAGCAGGCGTTCGCGGCCATCGGCCACGAAGTCAACCTTGGATCCCCCAAACAACTGCAGACGGTCCTCTTCGACGAACTCGGCCTGCCCAAGACCAAGAAAATCAAGTCCGGGTACACCACTGATGCCGCATCACTGAAGGCGCTCCTGGAGAAAACCGGCCACGAGTTCCTGGTCCAGCTCATGGCGCATCGCGAATCCTCCAAGCTCGCCCAGATGCTGGAGACGCTCAAGAAATCCGTCGCCGAGGATGGCAGGATCCACACTACGTATGCCCAAAACGTGGCGGCCACCGGGCGAATCTCTTCCAACAACCCGAACCTGCAGAACATCCCCGTCCGCAGCGAGGAAGGCCGCCGCGTACGCAGCATCTTCGTGGTCAGCGACGGTTACGAGTGCCTGCTGTCCGCGGACTATTCTCAGATCGAAATGCGCATCATGGCACACCTGTCCGGGGACCCTGGACTCATCGCCGCCTACCAGGAAGGCGAGGACCTGCACCGTTTTGTGGGTGCCCGCATCTTCAACGTCGCACCGGCTGAGGTCACCAGCGCCATGCGATCCAAGGTGAAGGCCATGTCCTACGGCCTCGCCTACGGCTTGACGTCCTTTGGCCTGTCCAAGCAACTCGAGATCTCGGTGGACGAGGCGCGCACGCTGATGAAGGACTACTTCGACCGCTTCGGAGCGGTGCGGGACTACCTGCGCGGAGTCGTGGAGCAAGCCAGGATCGACGGCTACACGGCTACCATGGAGGGCCGCCGGCGTTACCTTCCGGACCTCACCAGCACTAACCGGCAATCCCGCGAACTGGCGGAACGCATCGCCCTCAATTCACCCATCCAGGGTTCCGCGGCGGACATCATCAAACGCGCCATGCTGGGAGTAGCCGCCGAGTTGGCCGCCCAGAACCTCAAGTCACGCATGCTGCTGCAGGTGCATGACGAACTGGTCCTGGAAGTCGCACACGGGGAGCGGGAAGCGGTTGAGCAGCTAGTCGCACAACAGATGGGATCCGCGGCAACCCTGAAGGTGCCCCTGGACGTCCAGATCGGTGTCGGCACCAGCTGGCACGACGCGGGCCACTAAGCCAACTATCCAGCCGTGCGCTGCCTGACCACTTCTGAAGCAGGCATAGTTGGTGGTTTTGACCCCGGTTGGCGGCTGCCACTAGAATGAACGGGCGCGTACTGGGTGCGCGTTTTTTAACAATCCACAATTCAGGATGACCCGGTTTTCGCCGTGTCCGGCAGCCCGTCCGCGGGATGCCGGCGGTTTGCCTGACCGACACACTATCCACAACGGAGCCCCTACTACATGACCATCACCTCCACCGAGAAGACCGGTGCCCCCGTCGTCGCAGTAAACGACATTGGCACCGCCGAGGACTTCCTCGCAGCAGTCGACGCCACCATCAAGTACTTCAACGACGGAGACCTCGTCGAAGGCACTGTCGTCAAGGTCGACCGCGACGAAGTCCTGCTCGACATCGGTTACAAGACCGAAGGTGTCATCCCCTCCCGCGAGCTTTCCATCAAGCACGACGTTGACCCCGGCGAAGTTGTCGCCGTTGGCGATCAGGTCGAAGCCCTGGTGCTCACCAAGGAAGACAAAGAAGGCCGCCTGATCCTCTCCAAGAAGCGCGCACAGTACGAGCGCGCCTGGGGCGACATCGAGAAGGTCAAGGAAGAAGACGGCGTCGTTACCGGTACCGTCATCGAGGTTGTCAAGGGTGGCCTCATCCTGGACATCGGTCTGCGCGGCTTCCTCCCCGCCTCCCTGGTCGAGATGCGCCGCGTCCGCGACCTGGCTCCGTACATCGGTCAGCAGATCGAAGCCAAGATCATCGAGCTGGACAAGAACCGCAACAACGTGGTCCTGTCCCGCCGTGCATGGCTCGAGCAGACCCAGTCCGAGGTCCGCTCCACCTTCCTCAACAAGCTGGAGAAGGGCCAGGTTCGCCCTGGTGTCGTGTCCTCCATCGTCAACTTCGGTGCATTCGTGGACCTGGGCGGCGTAGACGGCCTGGTTCACGTTTCCGAGCTGTCCTGGAAGCACATCGACCACCCGTCCGAGGTTGTCGAAGTTGGCCAGGAAGTCACCGTCGAGGTTCTCGAAGTGGACCTGGACCGCGAGCGTGTCTCCCTGTCCCTCAAGGCCACCCAGGAAGACCCGTGGCAGACCTTCGCCCGCACCCACGCCTTGGGCCAGGTTGTCCCGGGTAAGGTCACCAAGCTGGTTCCGTTCGGTGCGTTCGTTCGCGTCGAAGACGGCATCGAAGGCCTCGTCCACATCTCCGAGCTGGCTGTCCGCCACGTCGAACTGGCCGAGCAGGTTGTCTCCGTTGGCGACGAGCTGTTCGTCAAGGTCATCGACATCGACCTCGAGCGCCGCCGCATCTCGCTATCCCTCAAGCAGGCTAACGAGGGCGTTGACGCAGACAGCACCGAGTTTGACCCGGCCCTGTACGGCATGGCCGCCGAGTACGACGAAGAGGGTAACTACAAGTACCCCGAGGGCTTCGACCCCGAGTCCAACGAATGGCTCGAAGGCTACGAGGCTCAGCGTGCCGCATGGGAGCAGCAGTACGCTGACGCCCAGGCCCGTTGGGAAGCCCACAAGAAGCAGGTTGCACAGCACGCTGCCGACGACGCCGCCGCTGCGGCTGCCGGCGACAACGAGGCTGCCCCGACCAGCTACAGCTCGGAGCCTGCTGCTTCCGAGTCCAGCTCCGGCACCCTGGCGTCCGACGAAGCTCTCGCCGCACTGCGCGAGAAGCTGACCGGCAACTAAGGTCGCCGCTCAACTGAGCTAGCAAAACGAATGGCCGTCCCTTCGGGGGCGGCCATTCGTCGTCTTGCGGCTTCCAGCAGCCGGTGCCGCACCGCCGTCGAGCATCACATGGAAGGCACGTCAATCCATTCGGTGCCTTCAGGGGACAGTTTCGCGGCACCCGCCGTGAGGGCCGCCACGCGGTCTCGGGCTGAAGCGAGTTCTTCGGGGATGTCCTGGATTGCAAGCCGCAGGACGGTCTCCTGCTCCTCGTAGTTGGTTTCCGCCATGGCAAACCCGGATGCACGGAGGTCGTTGTCCAGCCTCCCGGCAGCCGCGTGCGGTACCCGCACTGCGCAGACCCGGAGCCGCCGTCGTTGCACCAGCGGCGCCGCTTCCAACGCCGACGAGACGGATTCAGAATAGGCCCGGACCAGGCCACCCGCTCCCAGCAGGATCCCGCCGAAGTAGCGTACGACGACGGCACTCACGTCACTGAGGTCCGTTACACCCGGGCGGGTCTCGCGTTTCAGGAGTGCTTCGAGCATCGGAATACCGGCGGTCCCGGACGGTTCGCCGTCGTCGCTGGAACGCTGGACCGTACGGTCCGGGCCGAGGATAAACGCTGAGCAGTGGTGCCGGGCGTCATGGAATTCCTTGCGCAGATCGGACACCAGTGCCCGGGCGCCATCTTCATCCGATGCCCTGCGAAGGACTGTGATGAACCGGGACCTCTTGATCTCCAGTTCCTGCCTGAAGTCCTGGCCCGGCGCCAATGTCGTATAGCTGGTGGTTCTGCTTTGTTCCTCGTCCGGCACCGGTCCAGTCTAGTCTTGAGTGGTGCTGAAGATCGGACTCACAGGCGGCATTGCTTCCGGCAAATCACTGGTAGCCACACGGTTAAAGGAACTCGGTGCCATCCTTGTGGATGCTGATGTCCTTGCCCGGGACGTCGTGGCCCCGGGCACGGCAGGCCTGGATCGTGTGGTCCGGGAATTCGGTCACGGGGTCCTCACCGCCGAGGGGACTTTGGACCGGCCTGCCCTGGGTCGGATCGTGTTCGCCGAGCCCGAACAACGGGAGGTGCTCAACGGCATCATCCATCCGCTCGTTCGGGCGCGTGCAGCTGCCATCCTCTCGGAAGCTGCGCCGGGGGACATCGTGGTCCAGGACATTCCGTTGCTCGTGGAAACCGGACAGGGCGACGCCTTCCATCTGGTGGTGGTTGTGGACGCACCGGATGAACTAAGGCTGGACCGTATGGTTCGGCTGCGCGGGATGGAGCCGCAGGACGCGATGGCACGCATGGCGGCACAGGCCTCCAGGGACCAACGTCTGGCGGCCGCCGATGTGGTTCTGGACAACTCCGGGTCTGTTGAGTCCCTGCTGGCCCTGGTGGACTCGCTCTGGACGCAACGGCTGGTCCCCTTTACGGACAATCTCCTCCGCCAGGTACGCGCAGACCGCAGCGGGCCCGCCGTTCTTGTTCCGCCGGATCCCAGTTGGCCGGCGCAGGCCGAACGAATCGCAGGGAGGCTACGCGCCGCCGTCGGGCATGCCGCGGTGGCAATCGACCACATCGGGTCCACGGCGGTGCCGGGCTTGCCTGCGAAGGATGTTCTGGATCTGCAGCTCACGGTGAAAGACCTTGACGACGCCGACAGGATTGCGCCGCTGCTCGTCGCGGCGGGTTTTCCGCGCCAGAAAGGTGCGGAACAGGACACGCCCAAAGCCCCCGACTTCGACGCCGGCAGCTGGCAAAAGCGGTTCCACGCCAATGCGGATCCCGGCAGGGCCGTGAACCTGCACGTGCGGAAGGTCGGATCACCGGGGTGGCGGTACGCGCTGCTCTTCCGCGACTGGCTCCGGGCCAATCCGGACGCGGTGGCAGCGTACCTGGCCGAGAAGCAGCGGCTCATGCAGTTGCATCAAGGGGAATCCTCCACGCATGCCTACGCTTCGGCCAAGGAAGCATGGTTTACCGACGTCGCTTTTCCTGCCATGAATTCTTGGGCGGCTCAGTCGGGCTGGAAGACGCCGTCATATTCCTGAGCGCCTTAGCCAGCTCCCGCTCAGCCCAAAGGAGTAGGGAAACTGTCAGTGGGCGGCGGTAGATTTGTTCCATGAGCCTTGCCCAGGAGATCAACCGTGTTGTGGCGCCCTTTGAGGTAGTCAGCGAGTACAAGCCTGCGGGCGACCAGCCGACGGCCATCGCGGAACTGACGGAACGCATCAAGAACGGCGAAAAGGACGTTGTGCTGCTCGGCGCCACCGGTACCGGTAAGAGTGCCACAACCGCTTGGGTCATTGAGCAGGTGCAGAGGCCCACATTGGTTTTAGTCCAGAACAAGACGCTCGCGGCACAGTTGGCTAACGAATTTCGTGAACTCCTGCCCAACAATGCAGTGGAGTACTTCGTCTCCTACTACGACTATTACCAGCCGGAAGCCTACGTTCCGCAAACGGATACCTTCATCGAGAAGGATTCCTCAATCAACGAGGAAGTGGAGCGGCTGCGGCACTCGGCCACCAACGCCCTGCTGACCCGCCGGGACGTTGTTGTTGTGGCCACGGTTTCGTGCATCTATGGCCTGGGTACGCCGGAAGAATACATCGCGGGCATGGTCACGCTGAAGCAGGGTGCTGAGCTGAACCGCGATGACCTGCTTCGCCAGTTCGTCGCCATGCAGTATGTCCGGAATGACATGGACTTCCACCGTGGAACGTTCCGCGTCCGCGGGGACACCGTGGAGATCATCCCCATGTACGAGGAACTGGCACTGCGGATCGAATTTTTCGGCGACGAAATCGAGGCCATCCATACGCTGCATCCCGTCACGGGCGAAGTACTTCGGGAAGAAACGGAAATGTATGTCTTCCCGGCGTCCCACTATGTTGCGGGGCCGGAGCGGATGACGCGTGCCATCGCCGGAATCGAGGACGAACTGGCTGATCGGCTCAAGGTGCTCGAGGGACAGAACAAACTGGTGGAGGCCCAGCGATTGCGAATGCGGACCACCTACGACCTCGAGATGATGCAGCAGATGGGGTTCTGCAACGGCATCGAGAACTACTCCCGGCACATAGACGGACGCGGACCCGGGACTGCCCCGCATTGCCTGCTGGACTATTTCCCTGATGATTTCCTCCTGGTCATTGACGAGTCGCACGTCACAGTCCCGCAGATCGGCGCCATGTACGAGGGGGACATGTCCCGCAAGCGCACGCTGGTGGACCACGGCTTCCGTCTGCCCTCTGCCATGGACAATAGGCCGCTGAAATGGGACGAGTTCCTGGAGCGCATCGGGCAGACCGTCTACCTCTCCGCCACGCCCGGCAAGTACGAACTTGGAAAGTCCGACGGCGTTGTCCAGCAGATCATTCGGCCCACCGGCCTTGTTGATCCGGAGGTGGTCGTCAAGCCGACCAAAGGCCAGATTGACGACCTCCTCGGCGAGATCCGCAACCGGGTGGAGCGCGACGAACGAGTCCTCGTCACTACGCTCACCAAGCGGATGGCTGAGGACCTCACGGATTACCTGCTGGGCCACGGCGTCAAGGTCCAATACCTCCACTCCGACGTTGACACGCTGCGCCGTGTCGAGCTGCTCAGGGAACTGAGGCTGGGCAGCTTTGACGTTCTTGTGGGCATCAACCTGCTCCGTGAGGGCCTTGACCTGCCCGAAGTCTCCCTGGTGAGCATCCTCGACGCGGACAAGGAAGGCTTCCTGCGTTCATCCACCTCGCTAATCCAGACCATTGGCCGTGCAGCGCGAAATGTGTCCGGGCAGGTACACATGTACGCGGACCGCATCACTGACTCCATGGCACTGGCCATTGAGGAGACCAACCGCCGCCGCGCGGTCCAGGTTGCCTTCAACAAAGAGAACGGCGTGGATCCCCAGCCACTGCGCAAGAAGATCGCAGACATCACCGACCAGTTGGCCCGCGAAGACGCCGACACACAAGAACTCCTCAACAACAACAGGCTGGCCAAGGGGGGCCGCCGTACCAGCAGCGGCTCCAAGGGGGCGGCTACCGTACGGGCTGACGGCCTGGCCGCCGCGCCCGCGGAGGATCTGGTGGGGCTCATCGAACAGCTAACGGAGCAAATGCACAGCGCTGCCGCTGAGCTGCAGTTCGAAATCGCCGCCAGATTACGGGACGAAGTCAGCGAGCTAAAGCGGGAGCTGAGGCAGATGCAGTCGGCAGGCCACGCCTAAGGTACAGTGGTGAACACGTAGGGGAGTATCCCAAGCGCTTCGTCCGTCAGCACGCAAGGCACAGATGCCTCGCCGGGCGCAGCGGGACGCCGATTTCAGCACGAATGCATAGGCGGCCGGAGAGACTTACTCCGTTTTGTGCACCCTGCGAAAGGTACCTTGTGGAACTTCCCGTCTGGTTTGAGGTGGGCTCCTTTGTTGTGCTGGGCCTCATCCTGCTCACCGATTTGCTACTTGTCCTGAAACGACCCCACGAGCCGTCCATGAAGGAAGCAGGGCTTTGGGTGGCGTTCTACGTTGCCTTGGCACTGGTGTTCGCCGGGGCGATGTTCGCGTTCACCGGGGCAGAGTTTGGCGGTCAATTCATTGCCGGTTGGGTAACCGAATACAGCCTCAGCATCGACAACCTGTTTGTGTTCATCATCATCATGGCCCGCTTCTCCGTGCCTCGTAAGTATCAGCAGGAAGTACTGATGGTGGGGATCATCATCGCGTTGATCCTGCGCGGAATATTCATCCTGCTTGGCGCCTTTGTGATCGAGCAGTTCAGCTGGGTCTTCTACATCTTTGGCGCCTTCCTGCTGTGGACAGCGTGGAAGCAAACCCAGGACGAGGGCGAAGACGAAGAGGAGCGGGAGAACCCTCTCATCGCGCGGATCCGCAAAGTCATCCCGATGTCGGAGAAGTTCGATGGAGGCAAGCTGCGCACCACCCTGAACGGCAGAAAGGTGTTTACGCCGATGCTGATAGTGTTCGTCACTATCGGCATGACCGACCTCCTCTTCGCTGTCGATTCCATCCCCGCGATCTTTGGCCTGACCCAGAGCGCGTTCATCGTCTTCACGGCCAACATTTTTGCCCTGATGGGCCTCCGCCAGCTCTACTTCCTGCTCGGTGGCCTCATGAACAAGCTCATCTACCTCAAGCACGCACTCTCGGTGATTCTCGCCTTCATCGGCGTCAAGCTAGTGCTGCACGCCATGCATGTCAACGAGCTTCCATTCATCAACAACGGCCAGCACATCGAATGGGCACCGGAAATCCCCACGTATGTGTCTCTTGCGATCATCATTGGCACCATCCTGGTGGCGGTCGTCGCAAGCCTCCTCAGCCCTGCAGCCCAGCGGTCCAAGCTGGACGCGAGGCTCGAAGAGGATGCCCGCAAAAGCCGTTCAATGAGCGACGTCGACTAAGCCATAATCCGAGTTAAAGCAGCCCGGGTCCCGCCTGACCAGTTCAGTTCGGGACCAGGGCTGTTTTTCATCATTCGTTGGTCTACTCTCGGTAGATGGCAACGATTCCCAACGCCTTGCCTGATGTTCGCCGCGTCCAGCGGCGCACGCTTGCACTCCTGAGCGCCGCCCAAATCCTTAGCGCCATCGGCACAGGAGCAACTGTGTCAATCGGATCGCTGCTCGCTGTAGACCTGTCGGGAACAGAAGCCTGGGCAGGATCCGCCGCCACTGTGATGACACTTGCTGCCGCGCTGACTGCCCTGCCGTTGGCGTCCCTGGCTGAACGAAAAGGCCGGCGGATCGGGCTGGTTACCGGATTATTGGCGGCCCTTGCGGGCGCCCTGCTGATCATCCTTGCAGTCATCTCCGGATGGCTACTGTTACTCCTGCTGGGGACGGCCGGCGTCGGCGTTGGTTCCGCCTCCAACCTTCAGGCGAGGTTCGCCGCTGTGGACCTCGCGGACGCCGACCACCGGGGAAGATCCCTATCCGTAGTGGTGTGGGCAATCACCATCGGAGCTGTGGCCGGTCCCAATCTCATCCAGCCGGGCGCCGTCGTTGGACAGGCGCTGGGGCTGCCGCCCATCGCCGGACCATTCGTGATTTCATCGGCCGGGCTGGTCCTGTCCTGCCTCCTCCTGGTTACCGCACTCCGGCCGGATCCGCTGCTGCTGGCGAGGGCCTTGGCGGCGACCCCGGGGGAACCGGTCACAGAGGACGCGCAGGAAACCATGCCCGGTGGGGTCGGTAACGCCGCGCCTACCGGTAACACCCTCATGCGTGGTCTGCGCGCCGTCCGGGGCTCCCGGCCTGCAATCCTGGCCCTGACCGCAATCGTCGCCGCACACGCCGTGATGGTCGGCGTGATGTCTATGACTCCGGTTCACCTACAGGCCCTCGTCACCGGCGCATCTGCAACGCACTCCTCGCATGTTGCTGGAACGGACGCACTGGTAATCATTGGCTTCACTATTTCATTGCACATCGCGGGAATGTTCGCGTTATCCCCGCTGATGGGCTGGCTGACAGACAAGATCGGGCGTGCCGGAACCATGAGCTTGGGCTGCGCCTTGTTGGTGCTGGCGGTGGGAGTCGCTGGTGTTGGCCAGGGGCAGGCGGCGGCCGTCGCCACAGGGTTGGTACTACTGGGCCTCGGGTGGTCGGCCACCACGATCTCCGGGTCCACCCTGTTGGCCGAGAGCGTGGCTATGCCTGATCGAGTGGTTGTGCAAGGTGTTTCCGATACTGCGATGGGTGCCGCCGGAGCCATTGGAGGCGCCATCTCCGGTCCAGTCCTGGCGGCAGCAGGTTACGCCGGATTGAACGTGGCTGCGGGCGTCGTTGCCGCGGGTGTGCTCGCCGCAGCAGTGTTTTTCACGGCGAGGAGCCGGACGGGAGTCCGCGCCTAGGACTCTAGCCTTCGTCGGCTGCGGTCCCGCGGACCATCCCCAGGAGCCTCGTGAAAATTCCCTCGCCATCATCGGAAATTCCATCGTGGTGGAAATCGGCTGTTACCCATGTCCGAAGTCCCCGGACCGCCGCAGCCGTTTCCATGGAAAGCCCGTAGTCGACATAGATATCGTCGCGATAGACCGCGGCTGCCACGGGCACCTCATTCCGAGCCAGTTGGACAACGTCGTAGAGCGGTCCCCAGTTATCCTTGGCCGCCAGTATCTCGGCGACGTCGGCGAGAGGAACCAGCGCCGGGTCGTGGTCGAAGTACCAGGGGTAGACCATCTCGCCAGTCAGCAGAGGCTCTTGGGCGGACGGGTGGAACTCCGGGAATTCTTCGAGGATCCGCCACGCCGCCCAGTCCGTTGCCCCACGCTGGGCGTAGATCGACTCGTGCATGACGGCGTACAGAGGGTTGGGCGCGCGGGTTACGATGCCGCGGACCTGTTCCAGGAATGAGTCGGAAAGCCGTTCGCCGACTGGCGTTGGTACAAAGGCGTCCTCCAGCAGGTGGTGCAGGCCGTGCACCCGGGTGTTTCCGCCGAGGAAGGATCCAACCATCTGGAACCGGCCTACGGTAAGTGGCGAGCCGTCCGGCAGGCACTCCGGCACCTGCTCCAAGTGCCGGGCGATGCGGTTGACTACTGACCGGTCTTCCGGATACCACCTGAAATACTCTTCGTTGCGGGCAGCGACGCGCTCGAATGTGGCTCGGTAAACCTGATCGGCTGGACCGGCCAGGGGAGCGAGGCCTCCAGCGATGAGCACTTGTTCAAGGCCCTGCGGAGCGAAGGACAGGTAGCTTAGGGCGCAAAAGCCGCCGTAGCTCTGCCCAAAAACCGTCCAAGGACCGGATCCCAAGGCCTCGCGGATCAGTTCCGCGTCGGCCACGATGGAATCGGCCCGGAAATGTTCCAGGTATTCGGCCTGCTGGGTCGCGTCGCCGCGCAAAGGCAGGCTGTGACGATCCACAGGTTGTGAGAGCCCGGTGCCTCGTTGGTCCAGCATCAGGATCCGGAATGAACGCGCGGCGGCCTTCATCCAACCGGAAAGTGATGTCGAACGGTTGCCGCGTCCGCCGGGACCACCTTGAAGGAAGAGCAGCCAGGGGAGGTCCAACGCCTCTTCCGCTGAATGCTCGGTAGACGTGTACTCCCGGGCGAAAATGGTCAGTTGCTCGCCGTCAGCACTCGCGTCGCTGTGGTCCAGGGGCACTTGAAACCAATGCTCGATTGTCCGCATGCCACGGAATTCATGCACAGCGCCCTTCGTGTGGACGGCTGTGGCCGTATTAGCCATGAACGGGAACCTGACGCGCTGCACCAAAGGCGGACAGGGCCTCACCCGTTAGCCTGAACGTTGACCATTCCGCCATGGGCGCAGCCCCCAGGTTGCGGTAAAAAGCAATGGAAGGCTCGTTCCAATCAAGGACGCTCCACTCAACGCGGGCGTAACCACGTTCGACTGCAATGGCCGCAAGATGCTGGAGCAGAGCCTTGCCATGGCCCTCCCCGCGAGCCTCCGGCATAACGTAGAGGTCCTCAAGGTAGATGCCGTGGACGCCTTCCCACGTGGAGTAGTTCAGGAACCAGAGGGCGAACCCCTGCACTTCTCCTAATTCGTTTTCGGCCATGTGCGCGTAAACCCGCGGGCTTTCTCCGAACAGTACGTCCCGCAATTTCTCCGGGGTGTTCTTGACCGCGTCCGGTTCCTTTTCATAGATCGCCAGGTCATGGATCATACGGAGGATGGCGGGAACGTCGTCAACGGTTGCGGGGCGGATTACACTCATGCCCTCGAGTCTACTGCCGGTTTACAGCCTGTTGACTGCCGTCACGCGGACGACGGCGGTGCCGGAGGCGTCCGACTCGGCAAGGTCGACTTCCGCGGAAATACCCCAGTCGTGGTGGCTGGCAGGGTCGTCAAAGATCTGGCGGACCCGCCACAGTCCCGGCTCTTCGTTGATGATCAGCAGTGCCGGGCCGCGCGCGTCAGGACCCGTACCGATATCGTCGTGTTCGTTGAAGTAGTCGTCCAGCACGTCTTCCCAGCGGTCCGCGTCCCAGCCGCTGCCGCCGTCGAGCTCTGCAAGCGCAGCGGAGTCCTCATCCGCGAACAGCTCGACGCGGCGGAACATCTCGTTGCGAACCATCACCCGGAAGGCGCGAATATTTGAGGTGAGCGAGGGCGGCGGCGGTGGCGGCGCGTCGTGGGGCTTGGGAGCGGCACCGGATGCCAGCTCTTCCCATTCGTCCAGGAGGCTCGAGTCGACCTGACGGACCATCTCGCCGAGCCAGGAAACCAGGTCTTCCAAGTCTTCACGGAGCGCGTCCTGGGGTACGGTTTGCCGCAAGGCCTTGAATCCGTCAGCGAGGTACCGCAGCACGATGCCTTCGGATCGGGCCAGCCCGTAGAACTGCACGAACTCGCCAAAGTTCATTGCGCGCTCGTACATATCCCGGATCACCGACTTGGGGGTCAGCTCAAAGTCGCCCACCCAAGGGGCCGCCTTCCGATACACCTCGAAAGCCTCGCCAAGGATGTCCGCCAACGGCTGGGGATAGGTGATGTCGTCCAGGGCGGCCATACGCTGCTCGTAGTCCAGGCCGTCAGCTTTCATGGCGGCCACAGCTTCGCCGCGGGCCTTCTTCTGTTGGGCTGACAGGATCTGGCGCGGCTTCTCCAGCGTCGACTCAATCACGGACACTACGTCCAAGGCGTACGAAGGAGACTCGGGATCCAGCAACTCCAGTGCCGCCAGGGCGAAGGGGGAGAGCGGCTGGTTAAGCGCGAAGTTTGGCTGCAGATGAACCGTGAGCCGCACGGCGCGGCCCTCCGTCTCCCGCTGGTCTTCGGGGACGCGTTCCACCACGCCTGCCGCAAGGAGTTCGCGGTAAATTCCGAATGCTCTCTTGATGAGGCGAAGCTGGGCCGGCCTGCCTTCGTGGTTCTCGGTGAGTAGCTTACGGGCAGCAACGAACGGATCGCCTGGCCGCTCCATCAGGTTAAGCAGCATCGCGTGGGTGACGGTGAAGCTCGAGGCGAGCGGCTCCGGCGCCGACTCCACAAGCCTGTCGAACGTTGCCTTGCCCCACGACACGAAGCCTTCAGGCGGTTTCTTCTTGACTACCTGCCGGAGCTTGCGCTGGTCGTTTCCAAACTTGGCGGTGGCTTTGGCCATAGCCCGCGCGTTTTCGACAACGTGCTCGGGAGCCTGGACCACCACGGTTCCGGCGGTGTCGTAACCTGCGCGGCCTGCCCGGCCGGCAATCTGGTGGAACTCACGCGAGTTGAGCAACCGGGTCCGTACGCCGTCGTATTTGCTCAAGGCGGTGAGCAGCACCGTCCGGATGGGTACATTGATACCAACGCCCAGCGTGTCCGTGCCACAAATTACTTTCAGCAGCCCGGCCTGCGCCAGCTGCTCCACGAGGCGGCGGTACTTGGGCAGCATTCCGGCATGGTGCACCCCAATGCCGTGCCGGACTAGCCGGTTCAGCGTCTTGCCGAAGCCCGCGGCGAAGCGGAATCCGGCAATCAGCTCGGCGATGCGGTCCTTCTCCTCCCGGGTGCACATATTGATGCTCATGAGGTTCTGGGCGCGGTCGATCGCTTCGATCTGGCTGAAATGGACCACGTAGACCGGGACCTGCTTTGTAGTCAGCAGTTCTTCGAGCGTCTCATGGACGGGAGTCTCCGCGTAGTAATAGTGAAGGGGGATGGGCCGCTCGGCTGAACTCACCGTCGTCGTTGTCCTGCCGGTCAGGGCAGTGAGGCCTTCCTCGAAGCGGGTCACATCGCCCAAAGTGGCGGACATTAGGAGGAACTGGGCCTGCGGCAGTTCCAGCAGGGGTACTTGCCAGGCCCATCCGCGCTGCGGGTCGGCATAGAAGTGGAACTCGTCCATGATGACGGCACCGGCGTCGGCAGCGTTTCCCTCACGGAGCGCGATATTTGCGAGGATCTCGGCCGTGCAGCAGATGATGGGGGCTTCCTGGTTCACCGCGGAATCGCCCGTGATCATCCCGACGTTGTCAGCTCCGAAAATGTCGCACAGCGCGAAGAACTTCTCCGAAACCAAGGCTTTAATCGGCGCCGTATAGTAGCTGCGCACACCCCGTGCCATCGCCTCAAAATGCGCGGCCACGGCAACCAGCGATTTACCCGAACCTGTGGGGGTGGCAAGAATGACGTTTGACCCGCCGACCAATTCCATAATTGCTTCGTCCTGCGCGGGATACAACTCCAGGCCCCTGCTGACCGTCCAATCAACAAAGCGTGAGTAAACCTCGTCAGGGTCGACGTCGGAGCGGCCGTGGGCCGGGCCGGCTGGCCCGGGGAGCTGGTCAAGAAGTCTCATTGCCTCCCAGCTTAGTGCCCCGGAAACTCCGGTAGGCTCGCCGGTATTGGCACCGTGGCCCGCAAGCTCGGGCTCACCGACGCCAGCACTGAGTCGAGGAGCAAGAGCGATGCAATGGGATCCGGGAACGTATGCCAGGTTCGGGGACCACAGGGACCGTCCATTTCACGAGCTGATTGCGAGGGTTGGCGCAGTGGAACCGCGTGGAGTGGTCGATCTCGGCTGCGGACCCGGCAACCTTACGGCGGTGCTGGCGGGACGCTGGCCGCATGCCGCCGTCGTCGGCCTGGATTCATCACCAGAGATGCTGGCCAAGGCAGCCGTCCAGGCTGAGCGGCTGTCCAATCTGGCCTTTCGGCGAGGCGACATCGCCGACTGGGTGCCAGACCGGGACACCGATGTGGTGGTGACCAATGCAGCCCTCCAATGGGTACCGGAGCACCGGGACCTGATGCGTTCCTGGCTTCGCGATCTGGCACCAAATGCCTGGTTCGCAATGCAGGTTCCCGGGAACTTCGACGCTCCGTCGCATGCGCTGATGCGTGGACTCGCCGCCTCCGCACGGTGGCGGGACCTCCTGTCGGAGGTCTTGCGGCATGACGACGCCGTCGGCCAACCGTCCGAGTATCTGGACATCATGCTCGACGCCGGATGCCAGGCCGACGCGTGGGAGACAACATATTTGCAGATCCTTCCGGGCGAGGATGCCGTGTTGCATTGGGTGCGGGGAACGGCATTGCGACCGGTGCTCGCCGCGTTGCCAGCACCAGAGGCGGCGGAATTTGAGCTGGAATACGCCGAAATGTTGCGGAAGGCCTACCCCCGGACACCGCGCGGAACCGTGTTTCCGTTCCGTCGGGTTTTCGCAGTAGCCCGCAAATCCGAATAGCTTGCGTCGCCAGTGCCGAGGACCCGGGTTGTCCGGCATGCCCGACGCTGATGTAATTCTCGTCATGGACCTAGGAAGTATCGGTGGATGCCGCCCGGCGCGCGCGGTGAGAGGCTATGTTTCCCCGGAGACATCCGGTGAAGCCTTGGGGAGCCCCGAATGAGTCTGGGTATGGGCTTTCCGGGTGCCTGGCGCCCTAATCAGTCCAGTACTGTGGCGTTGTTTGACCAGCTGCGGCTGCGCATCATCGAACTTGTGGACAGCGGTTCCCTTGCCGCGGGAACCAGGCTCCCTGCCGTACGCAGCCTCGCAACCGCCCTTGACGTCGCGCCGCACACGGTCGCCAGGGCTTACAAGGAATTGGAAACCGCAGGCGTGGTCCAAACGCGCGGAAGGAACGGCACGGTGGTCCGGGCACGCGACGGCAGGTTGGGCGCCCTGGCCGATGCAGCGGCCGCTTACGCCGCTGCGGCGAAGTCAAGCGGGGCGAACTTCGCTGAGGCGGTCCAGCTCTTGGCTGCGGCGTACGACGCCGACTGACGCTTGCTCCGTAGGGGCCTCCGGGAGTGGCGAACATCGCATGGAAATTCGAAGACGTTTTCGACTAGCATAGGTGGGTGCCCAAAGCCGTCGCAGAAGCTGCTGCCGAAGAACCCGTCATCAAAGATCTACACACCAGCCTGGAATCGCATGAATCGCGTGCAACCTTGAAGACTGTTCCCACGCCGGAAAGGCATGACCTGTCTCGGCTCGTGGTGAAGGGTGCCCGTGAGCACAACCTCCGGAACGTGGACCTGGATCTGCCGCGGGACGCCATGATCGTCTTTACCGGGCTGTCAGGCTCGGGTAAGTCGTCCCTGGCCTTTGACACCATCTTCGCAGAGGGCCAGCGCCGGTATGTCGAATCACTTTCTGCTTATGCGCGGCAGTTCCTCGGCCAGGTGGACAAGCCTGATGTGGACTTCATCGAGGGCCTGTCCCCGGCAGTGTCCATCGACCAGAAATCTACCAGCAAGAACCCGCGGTCCACGGTGGGCACCATCACCGAAATCTACGACTACATGCGTCTTCTCTGGGCACGCATTGGCCGTCCCCACTGTCCAGTGTGCCATGAGCCCATCGCCCGCCAGACTCCGCAACAAATCGTGGATCAGCTGCAGGAGATGGAAGCAGGAACGCGTTTCCAGGTCCTGGCTCCCGTAGTCCGCGGGCGCAAGGGCGAGTTCGTGGACTTATTCAAGGAACTCACAGCAAAGGGTTACTCCCGTGCCCGCGTGGACGGTGAATTGATCCAGCTGAGTGAGCCGCCCAAGCTTGGCAAGCAGTTCAAGCACACCATCGAAGTGGTGGTGGACCGCTTGGTGGTCAAGGAGGGCATACGCCAGCGGCTCACCGACTCGATCGAAACCGCGCTGGGTCTCGCCGAAGGCCGGGTACTGGCTGAACTCGTGGACTTGGACGCAGACGATCCGGCGCGGCTTAGGGCCTTCTCGGAGAACCTTGCCTGCCCCAACGAGCATCCCCTTGCCATTGACGAGATCGAACCACGCTCGTTTTCCTTCAACAACCCATTTGGGGCTTGCCCTGCCTGTACGGGCATCGGAACCAAGCTGGAAGTTGATGAAGAACTCGTGGTGCCAAATCCGGAGCTGTCCCTGGGCGAAGGTGCCATTGCCCCATGGTCGCTTGGCACGGCCACCACGGAGTATTGGAACCGGCTCCTGGAAGGTTTGGCCCATGAGCTGGGCTTCTCCATGGACACGCCCTGGCAGGATCTCCCTCGATCCGTGCAGCAGACGGTACTGCATGGTAAAGACCACAAGGTGGTGGTCCAATACCGCAACCGCTTCGGCCGGGAGCGCAAGTACAGTACGGGCTTTGAGGGCGCCATTCAGTACGTCCATCGGAAACACGGGGAGACCGATTCCGACTGGGCCCGCGATCGCTATGAAGAATACATGCGGCAGGTGCCTTGCCCGGAGTGCAACGGCGCCAGGCTCAACCCGGCGTCGCTGTCGGTTTTGATCAACGGTAAGTCCATCGCCGAAGTCTGTGCGCTTCCCATGCGTGAATGTGCCCACTTCCTCGGAAACCTGGAACTGACCGACCGTGAATCGCAGATCGCGCACCAGGTCCTGAAGGAGATCCATGCGCGCCTAACGTTCCTCTTGGACGTTGGCCTTGAATACCTCAACCTCGAGCGCCCCTCCGGTACGCTCTCCGGCGGTGAGGCGCAGCGCATCCGTCTTGCGACGCAGATTGGCTCAGGCCTGGTTGGTGTCCTCTATGTCCTGGACGAACCCTCCATCGGCCTGCATCAGAAGGACAACCGCCGCCTGATCGAAACACTCACCAGGCTCCGTGATCTTGGGAACACGCTGATCGTCGTCGAGCACGATGAAGACACCATCCACGAGGCCGACTGGGTGGTCGACATCGGACCGGGCGCGGGCGAGCACGGGGGCCAGGTAGTCCATTCCGGAACCTATAAGGAACTGCTGGACAACCCTGACTCCATAACCGGCGACTACCTCGCCGGCCGTCGAAGCATTGAGGTGCCTGCCAAGCGCCGCCCTTATGACAAGAAGCGTGAGCTCAAGGTCGTCGGCGCGCGGGAAAACAACCTCAACAACATCGATGCCGCATTCCCGCTGGGGCTTTTCACTGCGGTCACCGGCGTCAGCGGCTCAGGCAAGTCCACGTTGGTGAACGAGATCCTGTACAAGGTCCTCGCCAACAAACTAAACGGAGCCAAGCAGGTAGCGGGTCGGCACCGCACCGTCACAGGTCTCGAACACCTGGATAAGGTGGTGCACGTCGACCAGAGCCCCATCGGACGGACCCCGCGCTCCAACCCGGCCACCTACACGGGCGTATTCGACAACATCCGGAAGCTGTTCGCTGAGACCACAGAGGCAAAGGTGCGCGGCTATCAGCCCGGCCGCTTCTCCTTCAACGTCAAGGGCGGGCGCTGCGAGGCATGCTCCGGTGACGGAACGCTGAAAATCGAGATGAACTTCCTTCCGGACGTCTACGTTCCGTGCGAGGTGTGCCACGGTGCCCGGTACAATCGGGAAACGCTTGAGGTGCACTATAAGGGCAAGACCATTGCGGACGTGCTGAACATGCCTATTGAGGAAGCGGCGGGGTTCTTCGCGGCGTTCACTCCGATTGCCCGGCACCTCAACACGCTCGTAGACGTCGGACTCGGATACGTGCGGCTGGGACAGCCAGCCACGACGCTCTCCGGCGGCGAGGCCCAGCGCGTCAAGCTGGCCTCCGAACTGCAGAAGCGGTCCAACGGACGCAGCGTGTATGTGCTGGATGAACCCACAACAGGCCTGCACTTCGAGGATATCCGCAAGCTTCTGATGGTCCTTCAGGGACTGGTGGAAAAGGGCAACACGGTCATTACCATCGAGCACAACCTGGACGTCATCAAGTCGGCGGACTGGATTGTCGATCTTGGCCCCAACGGGGGCTCCGGTGGCGGTCGCATTGTGGCTACCGGGACACCTGAAAAAGTGGCGGCAAGCCCCGAAAGCCATACTGGGGTGTTCCTAGCGGAAATCCTCAGCTAGTCGCGGAATGTATTCCTTGCCAGGCATGTGAGTTTCAGGCATGCCGTGACTCATGAGAAACTAACCCGGTGACTCAAACGACGGTGCCCGTAATTTTCGACCTGGACGGCACCCTTGTCGATCCCGCCGGAGGAATCACAGGCGGTATCGCCGAAGCCATGGCCTCACTGGGGCTGCCCGTGCCGCCCCAGCCTGTACTGGACGCCATGGTCGGGCCGAAACTGAGCGACTCACTGCAGCGCATTGCCCAGGTTCCGCTCCACCTCGTGGATGAGGTCATCGCCCGCTACCGCGCCCATTACCGGGCAACGGGCATTGCACAAGGCCGCCTGTATCCCGGAATCCGCGAACTGCTGGTGCATTTCACTGACTCGGGCCGGCCGGCCGCAGTGGCCACGCAGAAGCCGCAGGGCCTAGCGCGGGTAGTGCTGGAGCATCATGGCATTGCGGATCATTTCGTCTCGATCCGTGGCGCATCAGACGACGAGTCTCTTGGCGCCAACACTGCCTCGGACAAGATCCACATTGTTGGTGCCGCATTGGGCGATCTGGAGTCTCAAGCAGCCGTGATGGTAGGGGATCGGCACCAGGACGTAGCCGGTGCCATGGCCAATGGACTGGACTGCATCGGCGTGGATTGGGGTTTCGCGCGCCCTGGTGAGTTGGAAGCGGCCGGTGCGGTGGCCGTCGTCGGGAGCACAGGTGAGTTACGCGGCAAACTTGAAGAATTTGACGCTGTCCGGACGGCAGCCCTGAGCGAGGTACACAACGATGGCAGTCTTTGAGGCAATCCGCTGGACAACCCGTGGCCTGATCTCGGGCACGTGCCGACCCACGATAGTTGGACTGGAAAATGTGCCTCAGGAAGGTCCCTTTATTGTTGCTCCGAATCACCTGTCCTTTTTTGACAGTGTCATCATCCAGGCGCTGATGCCCCGCTCGGTGGCGTTCTTCGCCAAGGCCGAGTACTTCAACGGCAAGGGCTTCAAGGGACGCGTGATGAAATCGTTCTTCGAAGGCGTTGGATCCATCCCCGTAGAACGAGGCGAGCAGGCAGCAAGCGTCGCGGCCCTCAAGACACTCCTGGACATCCTGGAAAGCGGTAAGGGTGTGGGGATCTACCCCGAAGGGACTCGGTCCCGCGATGGCATCCTGTACCGCGGCCGTACCGGTGTCGGCTGGCTTGCCCTGACCACGGGTGCACCTGTAGTGCCGGTGGGGCTGATCGACACTGACAAGCTCCAACCCGTGGACAAGAATTCGGTCCGCCCCCAGCACTTCTCCATGAAGGTGGGAAGGCCGCTCTATTTCGACAAAACGGGGCCCGATCACTCTTTGCCCGCCCGTCGCCAGGTGACGGACAAAATCATGGACGCCATCGCGGAGTTGAGCGGCCAAGAGCGCTCCACCAGCTACAACCAAAGCAAGTCATCCGAATAAGCGGCTTGCTGACCACTGCTGAAGGTCAAGGCGTCGGGCCCGAACTTACTAGACTTGAATAGTGGCAGATCCATCGAGCTACCGGCCTAACACCGGCGAAATACCCACCAACCCGGGCGTCTATCGTTTCCGCGACCCGCACGGCCGGGTGATCTATGTGGGTAAGGCGAAGAACCTTCGCTCAAGGCTCAACTCGTATTTCGCCAACCCTGCGGGCCTCATGCCTAAAACGCACGCCATGGTGCACGCAGCCAACAGCGTTGAGTGGACGGTAGTAGGCAGCGAACTCGAATCGCTGCAGCTTGAATACACCTGGATCAAGGAATTCAAACCGCGGTTCAACGTGATGTTCCGCGACGACAAGACCTACCCCTATCTCGCGGTTACCATGGGGGAGAAGTTACCCCGGGTCCAGGTAATGCGCGGCGAGCGGCGCAAAGGCAACCGCTATTTTGGGCCCTACACTGCCGGCGCCATCCGTGAGACCATGGACACCCTGCTCCGCGTCTTTCCGGTGCGAAGTTGCAGCCCCGGTGTCCTCAAGCGGGCGCAAGCCTCCGGGCGTCCATGCCTGCTCGGCTACATCGACAAGTGTTCCGCGCCGTGTGTAGGCCGGGTAACGCCGGAGGAGCACCGCGCCATCGCCGAGGACTTCTGTTCCTTCATGGGCGGCGAGGCAACACGATTCATCAACAAGCTGGAAAAGGAAATGGCGGCCTCAGTCGCGGAACTCGACTACGAGAGCGCCGCCCGGCTCCGCGATGACATCATTGCCCTCCGGAAGGTCTTCGAGCGCAACGCGGTTGTACTGTCTGAAGATACAGACGCGGACCTCTTCGCCCTGCATGAGGACGAGCTTGAGGCGTCCGTGCAGGTATTCAACGTCCGCGGCGGCAGGGTCCGCGGTCAACGCGGCTGGGTGGTGGAGAAAGTCGAGGACACCACGACGGCGGAACTCATCGAGCACTTGCTTCAACAGGTCTACGGCGAAGATGCCGAATACCAGGGCCGGATCCCGCGCGAAGTCCTCGTCCCGGAGATGCCCAGCAACAGTGACGAGCTGGCCCAATGGCTGGGCGGTCTGCGCGGAGCCAGGGTTGCCATCCGTGTTCCGCAGCGCGGGGACAAGGCCGCCCTGATGGGTACGGTGCGGGAGAACGCCGAGCATGCACTGAAACTGCACAAGGTCAGGCGCGCGGGTGACATCACCACACGATCCCTGGCCCTGCAGGAGCTCCAGGAGGCGCTTGAGCTTCCCGTACCGTTGCTTCGCATCGAATGCTTCGACATCTCCCATGTCCAAGGAACCAACGTTGTTGCCTCGATGGTGGTGGTGGAAGACGGGCTCCCCAAGAAGTCCGACTATCGCAAGTTCTCGATCACGGGTTCCGCCGCCGTTGACGACACCGCGGCGATGCACGACGTCTTGACGCGGCGCTTCCGGCACTATCTAGTGGACAAAGCGGCGCAGCCGCCCGTTTCAGGGGAGATTCCCGGCGAGGTTGGCCAGGCGGCCACGGCCGGCGGCGGGACGGCAACTGCCGTCCTCACGGAAACAAAAGCCAAGTTTGCCTACCCGCCTAACCTGGTGGTGGTCGACGGCGGCAAGCCGCAGGTTAACGCCGCGGCGCGCGCCCTCACCGAGCTTGGCATCGATGACGTCTACGTGGTGGGCCTGGCCAAGAGGCTGGAGGAAGTTTGGCTCCCGGACAGCGACTTCCCGGTGATTTTGCCAAGAACATCGCAAGGACTGTACCTCCTGCAACGCATCCGTGACGAGGCGCACCGCTTCGCTATTTCCTTCCACCGGCAAAAGCGCGGGAAGGCGATGACCGTGTCTGCGCTGGACGGGGTCCCCGGCCTGGGGGAAGCCAAGCGCAAGGCCCTCGTGGCCCATTTCGGATCGCTCAAGAAGATCAAAGCCGCATCGGCGCTCGAGCTTACTGAGGCCAAGGGCATTGGACCGACCCTCGCGGAAGCCATTGTCAGCCATCTGGCCGGAGACACCGCAAAAGACGCCGCACCATCGGTGAACATGACAACCGGCGAAATCCTCGATTCTTAGTTAGGGTTGAGGGGAAGCTGCCGCATGTGGGGAGGCAGGAGCGCCACGGCTCTACGGCGCTCTGGCGCACCGGATTTCCGGCCGCGCCGGACACCCGACGGCGGGCAGCGCCACCAGACCACTGAACGGCAGAAACGGGGCAGCACCGATGGCAGACGCAATGGCAGAATCCGGGATAACGGACGAGGAGGGCCTCATGCCCATCAAGCCCGTGGAATCGGAACTGCTGGTGGTCACCGGAATGTCCGGAGCCGGCCGCAGTACGGCCTCCGACGCCTTGGAGGACCACGGCTGGTACGTTGTGGAGAATCTTCCTCCCCAAATGCTCGGAACCTTGGCAGACATCGTTTCCCACGCTCCACAGTCGATTCCGCGGCTGGCCGTCGTCGTCGATGTGCGTAGCAAGGGCCTCTTCACGGACATCAGGACGGCGCTGGGCGCGCTTAGTGCCAGCGGTGTGACGTTCCGGGTCCTCTTCCTGGACGCCAAGGACGACGTGCTGGTCCGCCGCTTCGAACAAGGCCGGCGTCCACACCCGCTGCAGGGTGGGGGCCGGATCCTCGACGGGATCGCAGCCGAACGGGAGGTGCTCAAGGAACTTCGGGATTCCGCGGACATCATCCTGGACACTTCCACGTTCAACGTTCACGGCCTGGCCACCGCCATTACCGAACTGTTCAGTGAAACGGGGCCGGTGGCTCTCCGCCTGAACATCATGAGTTTCGGTTTCAAGTACGGCCTCCCCGTGGACGCCAACTTCGTGGCCGACGCCCGCTTTATCCCCAACCCCCATTGGGTTCCGCAGTTGCGGCCCCACACCGGCCTCGACGCCGATGTCAGCGACTACGTGCTCGACGCAGATGGAGTCCGAAGCTTTGTGGACCGCTATGTCCAGGCGCTCGAGCCTGTACTGGACGGTTACCGTCGCGAGAACAAGCACTACGCCACCATCGCGGTCGGCTGCACAGGTGGCAAGCACCGTTCGGTTGCGGTCGCCGTCGAACTTTCCAAGCGGCTGGCGCAATATCCAAGGGTCACCGTAACCACGACGCACCGCGATTTGGGCCGCGAATAATGGGGGTGCTGACCGGCCCGCTGCCGCTTGTCCCGCCTTCGGGAACGCCCGGCAGCCAGCAGGGCAAGAATCCTTCAGTGGTGGCCCTGGGCGGTGGCCACGGCCTTTCGGCCTCCCTTTCCGCGCTGCGGCTGCTGACCTCCGAACTGACGGCGGTAGTCACCGTAGCGGACGACGGCGGCTCGTCCGGGCGGCTCCGCGAGGAGTACGGTGTCCTGCCCCCCGGAGACCTGCGAATGGCCTTGTCCGCGCTCTGCGATGACACGGACTGGGGGCGAACGTGGCGCGACGTGATGCAACACCGTTTCCGGTCGCCCCGGGGCAACGGGTCGTTGGACGATCATGCCATGGGCAACCTGCTCATTGTGACCTTGTGGGAATTGCTGGGAGATACGGTTGGCGGCCTGAAGTGGGCAGGTGCGCTCCTGGGTGCGCGAGGCCAGGTGCTGCCGATGTCCAGCGTCCCCCTGACCATCGAAGGCGATGTACGCGTGCCATCCGCCGGCGGCGGCTGGGAAGTTCAAACACTGCGAGGCCAGGCCAAATGCGCAGTAGCGGGGAAACTGGAAGAGGTCCGTCTGATACCTGAGGCTGCGCCCGCCTGCATTGAGGCTTTGACGGCCATTGAGCTTGCGGACTGGGTCATCCTTGGCCCCGGATCGTGGTACACCTCGGTGTTGCCGCACCTGCTCTTGCCTGAATTGCGGACTGCGCTATGCAACACGGCCGCCAAGAGGTGCCTCACCATGAACCTCGCGCCGGACACCAAGGAAACCTCGGGCATGACCGCTGCGGACCACCTCGACGTGCTGCGCCGGTACGCCCCGGAATTCAGCGTGGACGTGGTGCTGGCTGACCCGGACGCAGTGTCTGACATCAATGCGTTCGAAAAGGCGGCGGGAATGATCGGCGCCGAAGTTGTCTTCGGTAAAGTAGGTGCGTCGCGCCGCAGGCCCGTCCATGATCCCCTGCGCCTCGCTGCGGCTTACCACGATATCTTCGGGAACAGTTAGGAAGGTCCAATGGCACTGACGTCGGACGTCAAGGAAGAGCTGTCCCGGCTGGACATCAAGAAGTCCTCGGTGCGAAAGGCCGAGGTATCAGCCACACTTCGCTTTGCAGGCGGACTACACATCATTTCCGGCAGGATCGTCATCGAAGCCGAGGTCGATCTCGCTTCCACGGCCCGTCGGCTCAAGACAGCCATCTCGGAGGTCTACGGCCACCAGGCCGAAATCATCGTGGTCTCCGGCGGCGGCCTTCGACGCGGGAACCGTTACGTTGTGCGTGTGGTGCGCGACGGCGAGGCCCTCGCCCGCCAAACCGGGCTGCTTGACGGACGGGGCCGCCCCGTCCGCGGCCTGCCATCCGTCGTCGTGAACGGATCCGCCGCCGACGCGGAAGCCGTTTGGCGGGGCGCCTTCCTGGCACACGGCTCCCTCACGGAGCCGGGCCGGTCGTCGTCGTTGGAAGTCACTTGTCCCGGCCCCGAATCGGCCCTGGCGCTGGTCGGTGCCGCCCGCCGCCTCGGGATCCAGGCCAAGGCCCGCGAGGTCAGGGGAGTGGACCGCGTGGTCATTCGCGACGGCGACACAATCGCCGCGCTCCTGACGCGCATGGGCGCGCATGACGCGCTGATGAAGTGGGAAGAGCGCCGCATGCGCAAAGAAGTCAGGGCAACGGCCAATCGGCTGGCGAATTTCGACGACGCCAACCTGCGTCGCTCGGCCCAGGCGGCTGTCGCTGCCGGCGCCCGTGTGGACCGCGCGTTGGAGATCTTGGGTGAAGACGTCCCCGAGCACCTCAAGTACGCCGGCGAGCTGCGGGTTGCGCATAAGCAGGCCAGCCTCGACGAACTCGGCCGTTTGGCCGATCCGCCCATGACCAAGGATGCGATTGCCGGCCGCATCCGCCGGTTGCTGGCCATGGCCGACAAGCGCGCCGTGGACCTGGGGATTCCTGGCACTGAGGCGAATGTGACGCCGGACATGATGGAAGAGTAGCCGCGGGGCCTAGAATCAGGGGCGCCAGCAAGGTTTCCGGCCGGTCCGCCTGCCGGGGAGAAAGAACGAGAGAAGTACCAAAACGGACCTAGGTCCAAGACATTGGAGGATTTCGTGACCGAGTACGTACTGCCAGAGCTCAGCTACGACTACGCAGCCCTCGAGCCGCACATTTCGGCGAAGATCATGGAGCTGCACCACAGCAAGCACCACGCCGCCTACGTTGCGGGTGCCAACAACGCCCTGGCCCAGCTGGCGGAAGCACGCGAAAAGGGTGACTTCGCCAACATCAACCGCCTGTCCAAGGACCTGGCCTTCCACACTGGCGGACACATCAACCACTCCGTCTTCTGGAACAACCTCTCCCCGGACGGTGGCGACAAGCCCGAGGGCGAACTGGCTGCGGCGATTGACGACGCCTTCGGTTCCTTTGACGCATTCCGCGCCCAGTTCACGGCCGCTGCGCTCGGCTTGCAGGGCTCCGGTTGGGGCTTCCTGGCCTACGAGCCCATCGGCGGCAACCTGGTCATCGAGCAGCTCTACGACCAGCAGGGCAACGTGGCGGTAGGCACCACGCCGCTGCTGATGCTGGACATGTGGGAGCACGCTTTCTACCTGGACTACGTCAACGTGAAGGCTGACTACGTGAAGGCCTTCTGGAACATCGTCAACTGGGCCGATGTCGCCAAGCGCTTTGACGCCGCCCGCAAGAACGCGAGCGGTCTCATCACCCTTTCCTAAGGTGTGACCGGCCGTACACGTCTCTGTAACAAACTTCACATTTAGCCCAGTTTTGGCCAAATGCTGGATTGCCTGCCCCCGCAGTTGCGGGGGCAGGTCCACTTAAACGTAAGATGGGTCACGGAAGGCGGTTAGCCTTCAGCAACGTGGCTGGTCGCCCTCCGATCTGGAAAATATCTCTGCCCAACGGCGTGCGGGATCTGTTAGTTGGAAACCACATCCGACTGCACTAGGAGTGCTCTCACAAGCACTAAGGAGACTAATAACGTGACGACCCGTATTGGTATCAACGGCTTCGGCCGCATCGGCCGCAACTTCTTCCGCGCAGCCCTTTCCCAGGGTGCAGACCTCGAGATCGTAGCTGTTAACGACCTCACCAGCCCGGAGACCTTGGCCCACCTTCTGAAGTACGACTCGGTGGGCGGTCGCCTGAAGGAGTCCGTTGAGGTCAACGACGGCCAGCTCGTCGTCGATGGCAAGCCCATCAAGGTCCTCGCAGAGCGCGACCCCGCCAACCTGCCCTGGGGTGACCTGGGCGTCGATATCGTCATTGAGTCCACCGGCTTCTTCACCAAGGCCGCGGCGGCCAAGAAGCACCTCGAGGCAGGCGCCAAGAAGGTCCTGATCTCCGCTCCGGCCACGGACGAAGATGTCACCATCGTGATGGGCGTCAACCACGAGCAGTACGACCCGGCTGCGCACAACATCATCTCGAACGCCTCCTGCACCACCAACTGCCTCGGCCCGCTGGCCAAGGTCATCAACGACGCCTTCGGCATCGAACGTGGCCTCATGACCACGGTTCACGCCTACACGGCAGACCAGAACCTTCAGGACGGCCCCCACGGCGATCTTCGCCGCGCACGCGCAGCTGCCATCAACATGGTGCCCACTTCCACCGGCGCGGCCAAGGCCATTGGCCTGGTCCTGCCTGAGCTGAAGGGCAAGCTGGACGGTTACGCCATCCGCGTCCCAGTTCCCACCGGTTCCGCCACCGACCTCACCGTCACCGTTTCTCGCGAAGTTACCGTGGCGGAGGTCAACGCAGCCGTCAAGACCGCTGCCGAGGCTGAACTCAAGGGAATCCTCAGCTACGTTGACGCTCCTATCGTCTCCTCTGACATCGTCGGTGACGCAACGTCGTCCATTTTCGACGCCGGTTTGACCAAGGTCATTGGCAACCAGGTCAAGGTTGTGTCTTGGTATGACAACGAATGGGGATACTCCAACCGCCTCGTAGACCTCACGGAGCTCGTTGCATCCAAGCTGGGCTAGGGTAGACACATGACGTCTCACACCCTCAACGAACTCATCGCTGAAGGTGTCCGCGGGCGGTACATTCTGGTCCGAAGTGACCTGAATGTGCCGCTCGACGGCTCTACAGTGACTGACGACGGCCGCATCAAAGCTTCCCTTCCCGTTATCTCCAAGCTCTCGGACGCCGGTGCCCGTGTGCTGGTTACGGCGCACCTTGGCCGGCCCAAGGGCAACCCTGATCCCAAGTACTCGCTGAAGCCAGCTGCAGACCGACTCGCCGAATTGGCGCCCTTCAAGGTGTCGCTGGCCGAGGACACTGTTGGCGAATCGGCAAAGTCCCAAGCCGCTGCACTGGCTGACGGGGACGTCCTGGTGTTGGAAAACGTTCGCTTCGACGCCCGTGAAACCAGCAAGGATCAAGCCGAGCGTGGCGCGTTTGCGGACGAGCTCGTGGCCCTGACCGGAAGCAACGGCGCCTACGTGGACGATGCCTTCGGCGCAGTGCACCGCAAGCACGCCAGCGTCTATGACGTCGCCAACCGCCTGCCGTCCTACCAGGGCGACCTGGTGCACACGGAGGTTGAAGTACTCCAGAAGCTCACCAAAGAACCCCAGCGTCCCTACGTTGTGGTCCTCGGCGGCTCCAAGGTGTCGGACAAGTTGGCCGTTATAAACAACCTCATTGGCAAGGCTGACACCATCCTCGTGGGCGGCGGGATGCTGTTCACGTTCCTCGCTGCGGCAGGTCACAAAGTGGCCTCCAGCCTGCTCGAGGAGGACCAGATCACGGTGGTTCAGGAATACCTGAAGCGGGCAGCCGACGCAGGGACCCAATTTGTCATCCCCACTGACGTGGTCGTAGCCAGCCGCTTTGCCGCGGATGCTGACCACCAGACGGTCAGTGCGGATGCCATCGAGGAAAGCTCTTTCGGGACCTCCGGCATCGGCCTGGACATCGGACCCGATTCGGCCGCGACCTTCGCAGGACACATCAAGGCAGCCAAGACGGTCTTCTGGAACGGGCCCATGGGCGTCTTCGAATTCCCGGCTTTTGCCGCCGGTACCCGCGCTGTGGCCCAGGCTCTCACCGAGACCGAGGCGTTCACCGTCGTCGGCGGTGGTGACTCCGCAGCGGCTGTCAGGACCCTCGGCTTCGACGACGGTCAGTTTGGCCATATTTCCACCGGCGGCGGCGCCAGCCTGGAATACCTTGAGGGCAAGGAACTTCCCGGCCTGAGTGTCCTGGACCGCTAGGACCCAGCAGCCGGCAGGCGCAATCCCGCGCCTGCCGGCTGCTCCATATTTTTTGAGTACCTATTGGAGATCATGTGACTAGCTCGACCAACGGCGCTTTCGACCGCAAGCCGTTCATCGCAGGCAACTGGAAGATGAACATGGACCACGTCCAGGCAATCACCCTGCTGCAGAAGCTCGCTTGGACGCTGTCGGACGCCAAGCACGACTATGACCGCGTCGAAGTGGCGGTCTTCCCGCCCTTTACGGACCTCCGCGGCGTGCAGACCCTGGTCCAGGGTGATGAGCTGCGCATTGCTTACGGGGGACAGGACCTGTCGGCGCAAGACTCCGGTGCCTACACGGGTGACATCTCCGGTCAGTTCCTCAACAAGCTCGGCTGCGACTACGTCCTGGTGGGCCACAGCGAACGCCGCACCATCCACGGCGAGACCGACGAGCTCCTCAACGCCAAAACCAAGGCTGCTTTCCGTCACTCGCTCACTCCTGTGCTTTGCGTAGGTGAGGGCCTCGACGTTCGCCAGGCAGGCAATCACGTCGAACACACGCTGGCCCAGTTGCGCGCCGACGTTGCGGGCCTCGATGCCGAACAGGCCGCCAAGCTCGTCGTGGCCTACGAACCCGTCTGGGCCATCGGAACCGGCGAGGTTGCAGGACCTGAGGACGCGCAGGAGATGTGCGCCGCTATCCGCGCTGAACTCGCAACCCTCTTCGACGCCACCGTCGCGGACCAGGCCCGCCTCCTCTATGGTGGTTCCGTGAAGGCCAACAACGCAGCAGCGATCCTGGCCGAACGGGACGTTGACGGCCTGCTGGTTGGTGGCGCCAGCCTCGACCCTGCCGAGTTTGCTAACATTGTCAGGTTCGAGAGCCACCTGACGGCCAACTAGCGCCGCCCCGGTCAAGCCCCCGTCTATCCAACTTCCGAAAGGCCGTCGTGGACGTTCTTCATGTCATCCTGCAGATCCTTCTGGGCATCACCAGCCTGCTGCTGACGCTGCTCATTCTCCTGCACAAGGGACGCGGCGGCGGCCTGTCCGACATGTTCGGCGGCGGCATGAGTTCGGGCCTGAGTTCCTCCGGTGTGGCAGAGCGGAACCTCAACCGCTTCACGATCATCCTCGGGGTCACCTGGGGCGTGGTGATCATCGCCCTTGGTCTCCTGGTTCGTTTCTCTACAGTCGGGGATTCCTAGGCGTCCAACTTTGCCCGCTCTGTAGGCGGGACAAGCGTCAAAGCACTGTGGCCTGGGCAAGCAAGCCCGGGTCATAGTGCTTTAAGGTGCCAATAATGTCTACCTGCCGGAGCCGCAGTGCCCGGATTAGACTAGGGCTGTTGGCGTCGCCAGCACCCGTTCGAGCCCCAGGGGGTAGCGATGGTTCATGGCACATCCGGATTCCGAGGCACCCGTGTGGGTGTCGCATTCGGCGAGTCGCCCAAGAACGAGACTGACAGTCATGTCGGTGACAACCTGCCGCGCATCCAGGTGTCATATTGGTGCAACAAGGGCCATGAAACGCGGCTCGTCTTCCTGAAGCTGCCCGAGGACCAGATCCCGTTGGACTGGGACTGCCGGAAGTGTGGTGGTGTGGCGGGGCGTAACCCAGCCCATGCTCCGGAGGCGAGGCATGACGAAGAGGCCTACAAGAGCCATCTCGACTACGTTAAAGAAAGACGCTCCAGCCAAGACGCTGAAATTGTCCTGGCCGGAGCGCTGGAACGCTTACGCGCCCGCGGGGTCCTTTCGGACGAGCTGCTGCGGGACACGGGAGGCGGCGTTTTCGTCGATGAGCCACAGGGTCCTTGACCGTCCGGCAGGGCCAGCCGCCGGCACCTGAACCGGATTCGCACCAGCAAGGGCCAGGCCGACGGCGCCAGCCTTGTCCTCGCCTGCGACAACCATCCACACTTCTTCCGCGTGGTTGATGGCCGGCAGTGTCAGGGAGATCCGGGACGGCGGGGGCTTGGGAGAATTCTCTACCCCCACAACTGCTTTGTCCTTGACTCGGACAGCAGCCTGCTCAGGGAACAGAGAAGCAATGTGCGCATCTGGGCCGACACCCAGCAGGAGGATGTCGAAGCGCGGCAATGTGCCCGCCTGATCAGGACGGTTGTCGGACATATCAGCCGCGTGCTCGGCCTCTGCAGCTTCCCTCAAACGCCTCGCATAGTCTTCGGCTGCATCCTGCGGGCTTGCAAACTCATCCGACGACCCAGGCTTGTGGACCCTCTCCGGATCAACGGGAATGTGGGCAAGCAGTGCTTGCTCAGCCTGGAGCGAATTGCGGTCGGCGTCGTTAGCCCCCACGAAACGCTCGTCTCCCCACCAGAAATTCACTCGCGACCAATCCACGGCTGGCGCAGCGGGGGAAGCCGCTACCGCTTTGAGCGTTCCGATGCCCACAGTGCCGCCCGTGAGCACCACCGTGGCTTCGCCGTACTTGTCCTGCACGTCAACGAGTTTGGTGATGAGCCGGGCCGCGATGGCGGCCATCAGCACTGCGGAGTCTGGATGGATGCTTACTCTGGGGTCAGCTGTCACTGGGCCGTTCACTCCTCTGGTTGGTTCGTGGCAGTCCCATGGTAATCACTTCGCCGAACACCTCGTCCGGGTCCAAGCGCCTAAGCTCCTCGGCCAGGCAGTCCTGCAGGCTCCGCCGGGGGAGGGAGATGCGCTGGGACGGCTGCCCCGGCTGCGTTAGCTCCGCAACGGAAAGTCCGGGACGCACCAACTGCACGTCGCCGGTCTCCCTGGTCAGGCGTACACGGCGGATGCCGGTGCCAGCAGGATCCGCAACGATCTCAACCGGCGCGTCGAGGGCCAGCGCCAGCCATGATGCGAGCAGCAGCGTGCTAGGGGAATCCGAGGCGCCCTCGACGGCGATCGCGGTTACCGGGGCGTCGTCAACCTGGTCCAGGACCGCCGCGAGCTGGATACGCCAGTTGGTGAGCCTGGTCCAGGCGAGGTCGGTGTCACCGGCCTTGTAGGTGGACCTAATGCGTTCCAATGCCTGCTGCGGGTCCGGCTCATTGGCTGAGTCCGTGATACGGCGGTGGGCGATCTTGCCGATGGATGTTTCGCAGGCGTTTTCCGGGGCGCCGTGGGGCCACCAGGCCACAATCGGTGCGTCGGGAAGCAGGAGCCCCGCCACCAGCGATTCGCTTTCCTTGGCGAGCTGGCCGTAGCCGCGAAGCACAATCACTTCGGAGGCGCCGGCGTCGCCACCCACTCGTATTTGGGCGTCGAGCCTGTCCGCTGCATCCCTGCCTGCGTCCGCAAGGACAATGATGCGGCAGGGGTGCTCGCGACTGGCTTCGTTGGCCGCTTCGATGGCCTCTTCTTCCAGCCCGGACTTGGTGACGACCACGAGGGTGAGTACGCGGCTCAGGGCGATGACACCACCCTGCTCGCGCAGGGAAGTAATCTTCTTGGAGATCTTCGAAGTAGTTGTGTCTGGAAGATCTACGATCATGGCCTTCTCCAGGTTCGTCCGTCGCGGGCAAGCAGCTCATCCGCGGAGGCAGGCCCCCAGCTGCCGGGCGCATACGGCTCCGGCTGTTCGTCGAGGCTTGCCCAATATTCCTCGAAGGGGTCGAGGATCTTCCACGAGAGTTCCACTTCCTCATGCCGTGGGAACAGCGGAGGTTCACCGAGGAGAACGTCCAAGATCAGGCGCTCGTAAGCTTCCGGGCTGGACTCGGTGAAGGAGTGGCCATAGCCGAAGTCCATGGAGACATCGCGGATTTCCATCTGCGTGCCAGGGACCTTGGATCCGAAACGGATGGTTGCCCCCTCGTCCGGCTGGACACGGATGACCACTGCGTTCTGGCCGAAGTCGTCATCTGTGTGGTCGCGGAACAGTAGGTTGGGAGCCTTCTTGAACACGACGGCGATCTCGGTGACGCGGCGGCCGAGGCGCTTGCCGGCCCGGAGGTAGAAGGGTACGCCGTACCAGCGGCGGGTGTTGATATCCACCCGGATCGCCGCGTAGGTCTCCGTCTTGGAATCGGCCGGAATGCCATCTTCCTCGAGGTAGCCCTGCACGAGCTCACCACCCTGCCAGCCACCCGTGAACTGTCCGCGGGCGGAGTGCGTGGACAGGTCCTCGGGAAGTTTGACTGCCGCAAGAACCTTTTCCTTCTCAGCACGCAGGTCGTCTGCGTTGAAGGAAATTGGCTCTTCCATGGCCGTCAGGGCCAGGAGTTGGAGTAGGTGGTTCTGGATGACGTCCCGGGCCGCGCCAACGCCGTCATAGTACCCGGCGCGTCCGCCAGTGCCGATGTCCTCAGCCATGGTGATCTGGACGTGGTCCACGTAATTGGCGTTCCACAGGGGCTCGAACAACTGGTTGGCGAAACGGAGGGCCAGAATGTTCTGCACCGTTTCCTTGCCCAGGTAGTGATCGATCCGGAAGACCGCATCCGGCGGGAACACCGATTCGACGATGTCATTCAGCTTCCGGGCCGACTCGAGGTCGTGCCCGAAGGGCTTCTCGATTACAACGCGGCGCCACTGCCCTTCGTTGCCCTGGGCAAGGCCGTGCTTGGAGAGTTGGCGGCAAACCTGCTCAAAGGCCTTGGGCGGAATGGACAGGTAGAAGCCATGGTTTCCCCGCGTTCCGCGGTTCTCGTCCAATTCGTCAAGGGTTTCCTGAAGACGCTTGAAAGCGTGGTCGTCGTCGAAGTCTCCCTGGACGAACCGGATGCCCTCGGACAGTTGGTTCCAGACAGCTTCGTCAAACGGCGTGCGCGAATTCGCCTTGACGTTCTCTTTCACCTCAGCGGCGAAGTCCTCGTTGTCCCACTGCCGGCGGCCAAAGCCAACCAAGGCGAAGCTCGGCGGCAGGAGCCCGCGGTTGGCGAGGTCGTAGACGGCCGGCATGAGTTTTTTCCGGGCCAGGTCGCCCGTGACTCCGAAGAACACGAGCGACGACGGCCCTGCAATGCGGCTTAGGCGCCGGTCGCGCGGATCCCTAAGGGGATTGCGCAGACCGGCGGCCCTTTTGCCGGTTTCAGTATCTGGCATGTTTGCTGTTGTGCCTTAGCTTTCAAGCGCGCTGGCCTGGCCGGCCAGTGCTGCAACGATGTCCTGGAGCTGGGCGGCCCCGGCGGTGCGGTCGGTCAAGTGCAGGCGAAGCACCGGTCGGCCGTGATCTTCCAGCACTTGGGCGTCACCTGCCGCCTGGGCGGAGATGAGTTGCCCGAACGTGAAGGGACGCTCCGGGATGGCGATGTCGGTAGACGCTGCAGCCGTGACCTGGAGGAATGCTCCGATGGCCGGACCGCCCTTGTGGAACTGGCCCGTGGAGTGAAGGAAGCGCGGACCCCAGCCGAATGTGACAGGGCGCCGGGTGGCCTCAGCCAACTGGTCCCTGGTTTCAGCCAAGCTTGCGAACGCAATCCGGTCGAAGTATGCCTGGACGCTCAGGTAACCGTCCGTGCCAAGCTCGCCGAGAAGCGCCTGCACGGCTTCGGCGGCAGTTGACGCGCCACCCAGCCAGGCTCCTCCGCGAACCTCAACGGCACCGTCCGTAAAAGCAGCGGGCGTCGGCTCGGGCCGAGCGTCCAACAGTCCGCGCGCGGCCACCTTGGCGGCTTCGACGTCGGGCTGGTCAAACGGGTTGATACCCAAAAGGCGACCGGCAACTGCCGTTGCAAATTCCCACACCAGCATCTGGCCGGCAAGGCCGCCGGCGATCGCAACTTCGTTTTCGCGAAGCTCGACGTCGGCGTCGGCACCAACCAGCCGGATGACGAGCACGTCGTCCGCCCCGATCCGCGCCTCGGGGGAATCGGGACCCGCCACGACCGGCAATACGCCTGTGCCGGACTTGCCCGTCGACTCTGCAATCAGCTGCTCGGCCCAATCGGCAAAGCCGACGATGCCGGAGCCGTCCTCCGCGATGACAATCTTGTTCCGGAGCGGAGACGTACCACCAAGGGCGGCGCCCAAGGCCAGTCCGATGTTGTCCGCGGAGTCCTCGTTGAGAACCTCGGCAGCCTCTTCGGCTTCATCCAGCAGCGCCTGGATGTCCACGCCGGCAAGGCCGGACGGAACCAGTCCGAATGCGGTCAGCGCGGAAAAGCGGCCGCCAACGTTGGGGTCAGCGTTGAACACGGCACGGTAACCTGCTTCCCGGGAAGCCTTGTCCAAGGGAGAACCCGGATCCGTGACGATGATGATGCGACGTGTGGCATCGATACCGGCGTCGGCAAACGCCTTTTCGAAGATTCGGCGCTGGGAATCGGTCTCCACGGTGGAACCGGACTTGGACGAAACAACGATTGCCGTCTCGGCCAGGCGGTCCGCGAGGGCAGCGCCGACCTGTTCAGGGTCGGTGCTGTCCAGCACAGTCAGCTCGACGCCAGCGGTGCCGGTGATGACCTCGGGTGCCAGGGATGAACCGCCCATGCCGCACAGGACGATGTGCGTGATGCCTTCGGCGCGAAGTTCATCACGGAGCGCCAGAATGTCCGATACGAGCGGCTGCGAAACAGCATGGGCCTCAACCCAGCCGAGGCGGATAGCCGACTCCGACTCTGCTTCAGGCCCCCACAGCGTGTAGTCCTTGGCAAAAATCCGAGTGGCTACCTCGTCCTCGACAAGGACGGGGACGTGCTGCTCGATGGCCTGCTGCGCGGCACCGCTGGCGACGTAGCTGAGAGTGCTCATAGTTGCTTAAGAGGCCTTCCGTGCGGAGGAGAGGGCGCCTTCGACGTCGGCCAGGAGTTCCTTCCAGCTGGCGACGAACTTGTCCAGGCCTTCGGATTCGAGGACGGCGACAACATCGTTGTAGGAGATGCCCAGGCCTTCGAGGGCGTTGAGGACGCCGTTGGCTTCCTCGTAAGTGCCCGCGACGGCGTTGGCGGTGACCTCGGCGTGGTCGAAGGTTGCCTCAAGGGTCTTTTCCGGCATGGTGTTCACGGTGCCGGGAGCGACCAGCTCGGTCACGTAGAGCGTGTCCGGGTAGGCCGGGTCCTTGACGCCAGTGGAGGCCCACAGCGGACGCTGCGGCAGGGCGCCTGCCTCCGCCAGCAGGGCCCAGCGCTCGGTGGAGAACTGCTCTTCGTAGACCTGGTAGGCCAGGCGGGCGTTGGCTACGCCAGCCTTGCCCTTGAGTGCCTTGGCTTCCTCCGTACCGATCTTGTCCAGGCGCTTGTCAATCTCCGTGTCCACGCGGGAGACGAAGAACGAGGCGACGGAGTGGATCTTGGACAGGTCGTGGCCGTTCTCCTTGGCCTGTTCCAGGCCAGACTGGAACGCGTTGATGACTGCCCGATAGCGCTCCAGGGAGAAGATGAGGGTCACGTTGACGCTAATGCCCTCGGCCAAGGTGGCGGTGATGGCCTCAAGGCCTTCCAAAGTTGCCGGGATCTTGATGTGGACGTTGTCCTTGCCAACCTTGTTGTAAAGGTGCTTGGCCTCAGCAATAGTGGCTGCCGTGTCCCAGGCGAGACGCGGGTCTACTTCGATGGACACGCGGCCGTCGATGCCCTTGGTCGCGGCGGCAATCGGTGCGAAGAGGTCGCAGGCGTCGGCGACATCTGTGGTGGTGATCTCGAAGATCGTCTCGTCCAGGCTGGCACCGGTGGCTGCCAGCTCGGCGATCTTGCCGTCGTAGTAGTGGCCGGTGGTGATCGCCGCGTGGAAGATGGACGGGTTGGTGGTCACACCGACGACGTTCTTTTCGTCGATGAGCTTCTGCAGGCTGCCGCTGGAGAGGCGCTCACGGGAGAGATCGTCAAGCCAGATGGACACGCCGGCATCGGAGAGAAGCTGGATGGGGGTGGTCATGTTTATCTCCTAGTTTCGGATGGAGGTCAGGCCTGCAGGCCTGCGAGGGAGTCTTTTGCGGCTTCGGTGACGGCTTCGGTGGTGATGCCGAATTCAGCGAAGAGGCGCTTGTAGTCGGCGGAAGCGCCGTAGTGCTCGAGGCTGATGGAGCGGCCGGCGTCGCCGACGAATTCGGCCCAGCCCAGGGCGAGGCCCGCTTCGACGGACACGCGAGCCTTAACCGCTGCGGGGAGGACCGATTCGCGGTAGGCAGCGTCCTGCTTCTTGAACCATTCCACGCAGGGCATGGAGACCACGCGGGTGGGGATTCCTTCGGCCTGCAGGGCTTCGCGGGCCTGAACGGCCAGCTGGACCTCGGAACCGGTGCCGATCAGGATGACCTGGGCCGGGACGGAGGCGCCGTCCTTGGAGGCTTCTGCGAGGATGTAGCCGCCCTTGGCGACGCCGGCGGTGGAGCCGAAGGTGTCGCCGTCGGCGTCGCCGTCACCGCGCGCCCAGGTGGGGATGTTCTGGCGGGTCAGCACGATGCCGGCGGGGTTTTCGTGGTTTTCCAGCATGGTCTTCCACGCGGCGGCGACCTCGTTCGCGTCGCCGGGCCGCACGACGTCGAGCCCCGGGATGGCGCGCAACGTGGCGAGCTGTTCCACGGGCTGGTGGGTCGGTCCGTCTTCGCCCAGGCCGATGGAGTCGTGCGTCCATACGTAGAGGGACGGGACACCCATCAGGGCGCCGAGGCGGATCGCGGGACGCTGGTAGTCGGAGAAGATCAGGAAGGTGCCGGAGAACGCACGGGTGCGTCCGTGCAGTGAAATGCCATTCACGATCGAAGCTGCGGCGTGTTCGCGGATGCCGAAGTGCAGCACCCGGCCGTATGGGTTGCCGGTCCACGCGTCGGTGGAACGGGAGGCCGGAATGAACGACGGCGAGCCCTCAATGGTGGTGTTGTTGGACTCGGCCAAGTCGGCCGAACCGCCCCACAGCTCCGGCAGGACCGGGCCGATAGCGTTCAGGACCTTGCCGGAAGCGGCGCGGGTGGAGACGTCCTTGCCCGCTTCGAACACCGGCAGCGCGGCGTCAAGCTCCACGGGAAGCTTCTTGGCCTCAACACGCTCCAGCAGCGCGGCGGCTTCGGGGTTGGCGGACTGCCAGGCCTCGAATGCGGTCTGCCATTCGGCGCGGGCAGCGGCGCCGCGGTCCACGATCTGGCGGGTGTGGGCGAGGACCTCGTCCTCCACCTGGAAGGTCTTGTGCGGGTCGAACCCGAGCACGTCCTTCAGTGCGGCGACTTCCTCTGAGCCCAGGGCCGAGCCGTGGATCTTGCCTGTGTTCTGCTTCTTCGGCGCCGGGTAACCGATGATGGTGCGCAGCGAAATGATGGAGGGCTTGGACGTTTCGGCCTTCGCGGCCAGCAGTGCGCTGTAAAGCTCCTGGACGTCCTCTTTGTATTCGCCGGTCTTGGTCCAGTCCACGCGCTGGGTGTGCCAGCCGTAGGACTCGTAGCGCTTCAGCACGTCCTCGGTGAAGGCGATGTCGGTGTCGTCCTCGATGGAGATGTGGTTCTCGTCGTACAGGACCACAAGGTTGCCCAGCTCCTGGTGACCGGCCAGCGAGGACGCCTCGGACGTGACACCTTCCTGCAGGTCGCCGTCGGACGCGATCACCCAGATGGTGTGGTCGAACGGCGACTCGCCGGCGGGAGCATCGGCGTCGAACAGGCCGCGCTGGCGGCGCTGCGAGTAAGCGAAACCAACCGAGGAAGCCAGGCCCTGGCCCAGCGGGCCGGTGGTGATCTCCACGCCCGCGGTGTGCTTGTATTCCGGGTGCCCCGGGGTCAGCGAACCCCAGGTCCGAAGGGCCTGCAGATCCTTCAGCTCCAGCCCGTACCCATTCAGGAAGAGCTGGATGTACAGGGTCAGCGAGGTGTGGCCGGGGGAGAGGATAAAGCGGTCACGACCAATCCAGTCCGGATTCTTCGGGTCATGGCGCATCAGCTTCTGGAAGAGCAGGTAAGCGGCCGGAGCAAGGCTCATCGCCGTACCCGGGTGCCCGTTGCCCACCTTTTCAACGGCGTCAGCCGCAAGGACACGCACGGTGTCAACGGCACGCTGGTCCAGGCTTGTCCATGACAGTTCTTGCTCTTCCAAATGTGGCACGAAAACCGGGCCCCTCTCTGTGCTGACGGCAGTCTTCAAGGACACGTCGGAGCAAGGGCACAAGATGGCGCCCGCTGCGAAATGTCCACCAGCCGTTCACCATTGAAACGTTGATCTCAATCCAGCAGCGCACGCATGAGAACGCGGTTTCCCACGAGCTGACAGTTGGCCGTCGAATGCAGTGCTGTTGCGTGCTGATCTTCAGACAGCTTAGCCCGATTCCACGTGCTGGTCAGCGGGAATCTCAATAAATGGACGGAATTTCCGTTTTATGAATCACCGCAGCGTCGGCAGTGCGTGAAGACGAGGAAACACAATCGGAACATTGGGCCGCTCGAGGCAAGGAGTTCTTGGGGCGGTGTGGGTTCGGAGGGCTCGGACGCCTCACGGTATGATAATCGGAGTCCAGCAGCGGTGCGGGCCCTCCATGCCTGCCTCCGGCACGCTCCGGGAGCGCCGCCGCGGAGAACACCACTGACAGAACAGAGTGACTGCCGCCGTGAGCACATCAGATACTGCCCTCAACAGTTCCCCGACGCAAGGGAAGGGCGGACTTGCCCGCAAGTTCAAGGCGTATCTGGCACTCACCAAACCCCGTGTCATCGAACTGTTGCTCGTGAGCACGCTTCCCACCATGATCTTCGCGCAGCGCGGCTTCCCGTCGCTGGGACTCATGCTTGCCACGCTTGTTGGTGGTGCCTTCGCAGCGGGAAGCGCCGGTGTCTTCAATTGTTACATCGACCGCGATATCGACCGGCTCATGCACCGCACGGAGAACCGGCCACTCGTCACCGGTGAAGTGTCCCCCCGGGAGGCGCTGGTCTTCGCGTGGATCCTCGGGGCGGCCGCAATAGCCATCTTGTGGTTTGGCGCCAACCCGCTCTCGGCCTGGCTGGGCCTGGGGGCCATCCTGTTCTACGTCGTGATATACACGATGATCCTCAAGCGCCGGACCGCACAGAACATCGTGTGGGGCGGAGCGGCTGGATGTTTCCCCGTGCTGATCGCCTGGTCCGCAGTAACCAACACGGTCGAGTGGCCCGCCGTTGTGCTGTTTATGGTGATCTTCCTGTGGACGCCCCCGCACTACTGGCCGCTGTCCATGCGTTATGGCGAGGACTACCGCAACGCGAAGGTGCCAATGCTGGGTGCCATCGCCGGCGCCAAGGTGGTATCAGTCCAGGTTGTGCTCTACGCCTGGGCTATGGTGGCCTGCTCGCTCCTGATGGTGCCCGTCGGACGGGCCGGGTGGGTGTACACCATCGCGGCAGTCCTGGCTGGAGCCTGGTTCCTCTACGAATCCCACGCCCTCTACATCAAGGCGCAGAGGGGCGATGTCTCCAACAAGGGCGCCATGAAGGTCTTCCACGGATCCATTAGCTACCTGACGCTCCTGTTCATTGCCCTCGCCGTGGACCCATTTGTTGGTTTCCCGCTGGTCGGCTGAACTGAGTAGCATTCTCAGCCCCAAGCAATACAGGAAAAGGGCGGCCCCGCCATCTGGGGGGCCGCCTTTTCCTGTATTAAGAATTCGCAGGCTTGGAAGCGCTAGCTTTGACCATGCTGGCCATGTCCGTGCTCAATCGGACTGTACCGCGCAAGGTCAGCCGCGTTGGTGGATGCGGCCATCAACAGGGCTGCGCCCAGCATGTGGGCCCCCACCAGAAGGGCTGGAATACCGTTGTAGTACTGAGTGAACCCTATCGCGGCCTGCAGAATGGTGACCCCCAGCATGAGGAAAGTTGCAGTGCGGAAAGGTCCGGTGATTCGCTTGCGTACCACGGTGTACACCGCCACAAGTGTTCCGGCCGTTACGAGGTACGCCGGCACGGCGTGGATGTGCGAGAAAAGGTCCCAGTCCAGTCCGTTCCGCGGAGCATCGGCGTCACCGGCATGGGGGCCGGCCCCTGTCACTACAACGCCCAGCATGACCGCTATGCCAGAAAATACAGCCACGGCGCGCATTACCGGGCTCAGGGCACCCGGAACCGGAGAAAGGACCCGATTCATGAACTTACCGGTTCGGCCATAGGCCCGGTTCACCATCAAGGTAGCAAGGACCACCAGGGCCATGGAGACCAGGAAATGAAGGCCCACCACCCACGGGTTCAGTTGCGTTAGCACCGTGATACCGCCAATGACCGCCTGTGCAGGGATGCTGGCGAGCAAGCCGAGTGCAAGCAGGAACAGGTCGCGGCGTTCCTTGCGGAGGTTCCACAGGTAGACCAGCATGGCCGCGGCCACGGCGGCGAGGACAAAGGTTAGGAGCCTGTTCCCGAACTCGATGAACCCGTGGATTCCCATTTCCGGCGTATTGACCAGGGAATCGCCGGTGCAACGCGGCCAAGTTGGGCACCCCAGGCCGGACGCAGTCAGACGCACGGCCCCGCCGGTGACTACCAGGACAGTCTGGCCGATCAGCGAAAGCACGGCCAGCCTCCGAATGGTGGTATTCACCTCCGTCGGCAGCGCGGCCACCAGTCGGCGCAGTGGTTTGGGAAGTCGGGAAACCGTGCTCACTTAACCTTCGATTCCTTAGGGGTTAGTTCCACTTAAACCAGCGGACAGCCGCCGCTCCGGCTGCAATCGTCCACGCGAGGAGGACGACGACGGCGGGCCAGCCGGTACTTCCGTGCAGGAACGAGTCCCGCATCGCCTGGCCAAGGGCCCCGGAGGGAAGGACGTGGACTACCGTGTTGGCCACAACTGGAAGACGCTCGGCCGGGACCACGATTCCGCCCAAGGCCCCCAAAAGGATCCACAGCAGGTTGGTGATCGCGAGCGTGGCTTCAGGCCGGACCGTCCCAGCCACCAAGAGCCCAAGGGCGGTAAAGGCCGCGGCTCCAAGCGCGAGCATTGCCAGGCCCGGCAGCCATCCCAGCGGGTTCGGCCTCCACCCAAGAAATGCCGCCACCGTTCCCACCACGGCCACCTGAAGGGCCAAAACGGCGAGCACGGCAAGCACCTTCCCGGCGATAAGGCCAGCACGGCCCAACGGCGTGGTCGAGAGGAAGCGCAGGACACCGTATCTCCGGTCGAAGCCCGTCGCAATGCCCTGGCCCGTGAAGGCCGTGGACATGGCGCACAGTGCCAAGATGCCCGGTACTGCAATGTCCACCCGTGAGTCGCCCAGGCCATCAAGGAGGGGTGTGACAGTCAGGCCAACCAATGCGAGGAGTGGCAGGATCACGGCAAGGATGAGTTGTTCGCCGTTGCGGATCATGGCAGAGGCTTCGTACCGCCCCTGGAGCAGGATGCGGCGGCCGAGCGGTGATGCTCCGTCTTCCCTGGGGGCGCCAGGGGACGGACGGTTGGCGACTGGTGCCGAACTCATCGGAGGTTCCTTCCGGAAATATCGAGGAAAACATCCTCCAGGCTCCGCGCTTCAAGTCGCATGGAGGCGGGCATAATGCCTTGGGCAGCCCACCATGAGGTGAGGCTGGCGAGATCGTGTGCAGTCAGCAGGCCTGTGATCTCATAACTACCGGCACGTGCCTCGGTCACCGTGAGTCCGGGTGAAAGCACAGAAGCCAGGTTCAGCCCGGGTGGACCATCGAAGTGCAGGGTGCGCTGCCTCGTGTCATCGCCGGCGTGCGGCTCGTGGCGGAGCAGGTCTGCGACCGTTCCCTCTGCCACGTTGCGCCCGGCGTCGATGATGTAGACGTAGTCGGCCAGCCGCTGCGCGTCGTCCATGAGGTGCGTAGTCAGGATGATGCCCATTCCAGACGTCCGCAACTCGGCGATGAGATCGAACACGATCTGGCGGGATTGCGGGTCCAGGCCTGCACTTGGTTCATCGAGGAACAACACCTCAGGGTTGCCGACCAGCGCTGCGGCCAGCGCCAGGCGCTGCTTTTGCCCGCCCGAAAGCCTGCGCACAGTGGTCCGGCTGAATGAAGCGATGCCAAGCCGGTCCACCAGGGCGTCCAGTGGGGCCGGGTTGCGGTACATGCCGGCGATGTGGCGAAGGAGCGGGAGCGGACGGGCCGACGGCGGGAGCCCGCCGTCCTGGAGCATCACGCCTACCCGGGCGCGCAGTCCGGCGTCAGCAGTGTCCGGATCTTCGCCCAAGAGCGAAATCGTCCCGTCCGTACGCTTTTGCAGGCCTTGTGCGCATTCAAGCGTGGTTGTTTTTCCCGCACCATTGGCACCCAGCAGCGCCGTGATCTGCCCCTGTTCAGCTACTAGGGAGAGGTCACTGACGACACGCAGCATCTTGCCGTCCAGGCGGGCCAAAGGGCCGACATCCTTGACCAGGCCGTCTATTGTTAAAACGGGTGAAACAGGGGAGCGCACCAAAATATTCTACGGGAAGTAGTAGCGCCCCAGTCCTGCCGTTCGGAAGCCCACCGGCACCTCGGCACGTAGACGGATTCGCCGGTGTTCGAGTCGGTCCTCGCGCACGCCCGGCAGGAGGAAGCCCCAACTGGTGGCCGAAACCCCGGGCCGGGCTTTGGTCAGCCTTGCCTTACTGGATGGGTGGATTAGATTACGACATGATTGTGTTGTGTATTCCGTGAGTAATGCAGTGTCTGCGCGACCGGAGCGGTCTGGCGCGGCGATTCAGCCTGCGGCGGCTCCTCCCGCCCTGCCGGACGCCGAGGACCGCACGCGTGACCGAGTGCTCAGCGCAGTTCTCGAACATGGCCCGGTGAGCGCCGCCGAACTCGGCGACATGCTGGGCTTCACGCCGGCCGCAGTCCGACGGCATCTGGACCACTTGTCCCGCGCAGGAGTCATTGAAGTCAAGCGCGTGGCAAAGGCAGGAGCCGGCGCCGGCCGGCCCGCGCGCCGTTACGTCCTGACGTCCCAGGGTCAGTCCAAATTGGGCGACGACTATCTGAACATCGCAAGCTCAGCACTGCGGAAGCTCCGGGAAATGGCCGGAGACGACGCGATCCGGCAGTTCGCCGTCGAGCGTTTTTCTGACATGGAACGCCGCTATGCGCCCGAAGTCGATAAGGCGGGCAGCGACATCACCGCCCGGGCCATGGCGCTTTCCCAGGCCCTGACCCGCGACGGCTACGTTTCCTCAACGGCCTCCATCGAGGCAAAAGCTCCACTTCCGGCCGCATTGTCAAGCGTCCAGCTGTGCCAGGGCCACTGTCCCGTGCAGCAGCTCGCCGCCGAGTTTCCAGTCTTTTGCGATACGGAAACCGAGGTATTTTCGCGACTTGTCGGCGTCGACGTCCGCCGCCTCTCCACCTTGGCACGGGGCGGCCACGTCTGCACCACCCACATACCCACGGGCCGTCCAGCGGCACGCGAGCCTGAAGGCTCGCGGCTGCTGCCCACCGGCCCGGCACAGGAATCGAACAACCAGCAAGAAAGGCCGTAATGACGGGTCAATTAGCTGAAGGAACAGCAGAGAAGGCGGCTGCCGACGGCACCGTGATCTCGGAGATTCTCGAGAAGAACCCCGAGCTCCACGGCATCGGCAACTACGAATACGGTTGGGCCGACAAGAACGATGTCGGTGCCAACGCACGCCGTGGTCTCGATGAAGAGGTGGTCCGCGACATTTCGGCGAAGAAGAACGAGCCGGAATGGATGCTTGACCTCCGCATCAAGGGCCTGAAGTACTTCGACCGGAAGCCCATGCCCACCTGGGGTGCGGACCTGTCCGGGATCGACTTCGACAACATCAAGTACTTCGTGCGCTCCACCGAGAAGCAGGCTGCCACGTGGGAAGACCTCCCCGAGGACATCCGCAACACTTATGAGAAGCTGGGCATCCCGGAGGCCGAGCGCAACCGCCTCGTGGCCGGCGTCGCTGCCCAGTACGAATCCGAGGTGGTGTACCACCAGATCCGCGAGGACCTGGAAAAGCAGGGCGTCATCTTCCTCGACACTGACACCGCACTCAAGGAGCACCCGGAGTTCTTCCAGGAGTACTTCGGCACCGTGATCCCGGTGGGCGACAACAAGTTCGCCTCACTCAACACGGCCGTGTGGTCCGGTGGATCGTTCGTTTATGTGCCGAAGGGTGTGCACGTCGAAATTCCGCTCCAGGCATACTTCCGCATCAACACGGAGAACATGGGGCAGTTCGAACGCACGCTGATCATCGCTGACGAGGACTCCTACGTCCACTACATCGAAGGCTGCACGGCGCCGATCTACACCTCGGACTCGCTGCACTCCGCTGTCGTCGAGATCATCGTCAAGAAGGGCGCCCGCGTCCGCTACACCACCATCCAGAACTGGTCCAACAACGTGTACAACCTGGTGACCAAGCGCGCTGTCTGCGAAGCGGGCGGCACCATGGAATGGATCGACGGCAACATCGGTTCCAAGGTCACCATGAAGTACCCGGCCGTATACCTTGTCGGCGAGCACGCCAAGGGCGAAACCTTGTCCATCGCGTTCGCGGGCGAGGGCCAGCACCAGGACACCGGCTCCAAGATGGTGCATATCGCTCCGAACACCAAGAGCTCCATCATTTCCAAGTCCGTTGCCCGCGGCGGCGGCCGGGCCGCGTACCGCGGCTTGGTGCAGGTCCGCGAAGGCGCCAAGCATTCGGCCAACACCGTGCGCTGCGACGCCCTGCTTGTGGACACCATTTCCCGTTCGGACACCTATCCTTACATCGACATCCGTGAGGACGACGTCCAGCTCGGACACGAGGCGACTGTGTCGCGCGTCAGCGAAGAACAGCTGTTCTACCTGATGTCCCGCGGCCTGCCCGAGGACGAGGCCATGGCAATGATCGTGCGCGGCTTCATCGAGCCCATCGCCCGCGAGTTGCCCATGGAATACGCCCTTGAACTCAACCGCCTCATCGAACTCCAGATGGAAGGATCCGTCGGTTAATGACTGCCGAAGTAACTACTGAAAAGGCACGTATCGGCGCCCCGTCGATCGCCGGTTTCACCGAGGAGGGCGAACAGCTCGTCGCCGCCAAGGTTGACCGCCACCACAGCCACGGCGTTCAGGTCATGTCTTCCCGCGCGGAACGCCTGACCAGCCACGACGTCGCCGACTTTGCGATCCCCAACGGACGCGAAGAGGAATGGCGCTTCACCCCTGTTCGGGAAATCGCCAACCTGCTGTCCGACACCGCTACCGATGGTGACGTGCTGTCGCTGAGCGTGGAGGCCCCGGACGGCTTCGTCAAGCCCGCTCTCCGCGCAGGCGAAGCTCCGCGCGGCGCCACCCTGGTCCCCGCCGACCGCGCCGCCGTCGTTGCTTCCGCCAACACCGAGGAAGCGCTCCACGTGCAGATTCCCGCCGAGGCCGAGCTCCAGGAACCGGTCCGCGTTCTCGTGAAGGGCAACGGCGCTGGCCGCCGCTCCAACTCGCATTACGTCATCGAAGCCGGCGAAAACAGCCGTGCCGTGGTCATCTTGGAGCACGAGGGTGCCGCCGACCACAACGGCAACGTTGAGGTCTTCGTTCGTGAAGGTGCCCAGCTGACCGTGGTCTCCGTCCAACTCTGGGAAGACGACGCCAAGCACCTGGCCCAGCACGATGCGGAAGTTGCCAAGGACGCCGTCTACAAGCACATTGCCGTCTCCCTGGGCGGCAAGATCGTCCGCCTGAACTCGAACGTCCGTTTCTCCGGGGAAGGCGCCGAAGCTGAACTGCTTGGCCTCTACTTCGCCGATGCCGGGCAGCACTTGGAGCACCGCTCCTTCGTGGACCACAACGTGGCCAACTGCAAGTCCAACGTGCTCTACAAGGGCGCGCTGCAGGGCAAGGGTGCGCACACGGTGTGGGTTGGCGATGTTCTTATCCAGAAGCAGGCTGAGGGCACCGACTCCTATGAGAAGAACCAGAACCTGGTGCTCACCGACGGTTGCCGTGCCGACTCCGTGCCGAACCTGGAAATCGAAACCGGACTGATCGAAGGTGCGGGCCACGCCAGCGCAACCGGCCGCTTCGACGACGAGCACCTGTTCTACCTGATGGCGCGCGGCATACCGGAAGACGTCGCCCGCCGCTTGGTGGTCCGTGGCTTCTTGAACGAGATCATCCAGCAGATCAAAGTACCGGCGCTCGAGGCGCGCCTGACCGAGGCTGTGGAGCGGGAACTCACGGCCGGCAACAACTGACACCTGGCAGGAAGAGGACATATGAGCAAGCCCAAGGGCGAACTGGTGTGCAACGCCAACGACATTCAGGTCAAGCAGGCGCTGCGGATCCTTATCGATGACTACCCCGTGGCTGTCGTAAAGGACTCGATGGGAGAAATTCATGCCATCGGTGACACCTGCTCGCACGCGGACATCTCCCTGTCCGAAGGGGAGATTGAAGGCTGCACCATCGAATGCTGGGGCCACGGTTCCCAGTTCGACCTTCGCAGCGGGCAACCGCTCCAGCTTCCCGCCTATGATCCCGTGCCTGTCTTCGCTGTCGAACTTGACGGCGAGGACGTGTACGTGGATGTCACCAATGTTGTGAACGGCGCAGCGGTCCAAAACTCCTGAGCGCCCGCATTAGAGACTTACGAACGAAAAAGAGAAAGAAGAGCATGTCAACTCTTGAGATCAAGGACCTGCACGTCAGCATCGAGACGGAGCAGGGCACCAAGGAGATCCTGAAGGGCGTCAGCCTGACCATTCGCACCGGGGAAACCCACGCAATCATGGGTCCTAACGGCTCTGGCAAGTCCACTCTGGCTTCCACAATCGCCGGCCACCCGCGCTACACCGTCACCAGCGGTTCCATCACCCTCGACGGCGAAAACGTGCTGGAGATGAGCGTGGATGAGCGAGCCCGCGCAGGCGTCTTCCTTGCGATGCAGTACCCGGTTGAGGTCCCCGGTGTGACCATGACCAACTTCCTGCGCACCGCCAAGACCGCCATCGACGGCGAAGCCCCTGCCCTGCGCACCTGGACCAAGGAAGTCAAGGCTGCCATGGACCAGTTGCGCATCGACGCCGACTTTGCCCAGCGCAACGTCAACGAAGGCTTCTCCGGCGGCGAGAAGAAGCGCGTCGAAATCCTCCAGCTTGAGCTCTTCAAGCCGAAGTTCGCCGTGCTGGACGAGACCGACTCCGGCCTGGATGTCGACGCCCTCAAGGTTGTTTCGGAGGGCGTCAACCGTGCGCACGCTACGGGCAACATGGGCACCATGCTCATCACCCACTACACACGTATCCTGCGCTACATCAAGCCCGACTTTGTGCACGTCTTTGTCGACGGCAAGATCGTGGAAGAAGGCGGTCCTGAACTGGCTGACCGCCTCGAAGAAGAAGGCTACGACCGCTACGTGGTAGGCGCAGGCCAGGCCGTTGCTCCGGCAAGCCACGCCTAGTTAGGATCCCCTTATGACCGAAATCAATGCGGCCCGCACAAGCCTCGAGGACGTCGAGGAAGCGCTTAAGGACGTCATCGACCCCGAACTTGGGGTCAACGTCGTAGACCTCGGCCTGCTTTACGGTCTGAAGTACTCCGACGACGACGGCGCGCTGCTCATCGACATGACGCTCACCACGGCGGCATGCCCGCTAACGGATGTCCTCGAAGAGCAGGTTGGCAAAGCCCTGGACGGCATGGTTGACGATTGGCGTCTGAACTGGGTATGGATGCCGCCATGGGGTCCAGAGCGGATCACCGAAGACGGTCGTGACCAGATGAGGGCCCTCGGCTTCAACATCTGAAGCTGCGTACCCGGGCGAGCTGATCGCAAACCAGCCACGACGGCGGGTCCACCGGAGCTAATCCGGCGGGCCCGCCGTCGATGTTTAACCGGCAGCGACGTTTAACCGGCAGCGACGCGAAACTCCCACCACGCCGGCGTGGTGAAAGGCGTGACAATTAACGCATGGTCCGCTTCAGCGCCGAGGTCCGTCGGCAGGGACAGAATCCGTATGTTGATGTTCCGACGGCAGTCAGCGAGGCGTTCCGGGGCTTTGCAGTGGCTGGCCGCATACGCGTAGCTGGCCAACTGGGAGAGCATGGCTTCAACGCGACACTCATGCCTGTCAAGAACGGCGGGCACATCATGCACCTGCCCGGCGGGCTGCGGAGCGCAGCCGCGGTGGAGATCGGTGACACTGTGGGCATCGACCTTCAGCCACTGAATGCGGGGGAGGTACAGGAGCCGGGGGACCTCACGGCAGCCCTTGGCAGCATTGCTGGCTCGGGGGAGCGTTGGCTGGCCTTGCCCTCAGCCGAAAGGCGCGAATTGATCCGGTACCTCGAAGACTCCCGATCAACCTCAACGCGCATGCGCAGGATCAAAGCCATCGTCCATCAGGTACTAGGGGGACAAGTTCCGGTCCCTGGCAGACGAATTGAACGGGACCTGTGGACCTGTCCTGACTGTGGGCGGCAGTTCGTCACCCGCAACATGTACCACTCGTGCGCAAGGCATTCGCTCGATGGGCCATTTTCCGGCAAACCGGCGGCAGTCAGTAATTTGTTCCAACGGGTTCGAACTGCGGTGGAATCCTTCGGTCCCGTGACGCTGGTTCCCTACCGTGACAAGGTTGCGTTTATGGTCCGTGTGCGTTTTGCCGGGGCGCGGCCAATGCAGCAATGGCTGGACGTGGAATTCTGGCTGACTCGAAGAATCGAATCGCCAAGGTTCCGGCGTGTCGAAACGCTGTCGCCGTATACACATCTCTACACAGTCCGGATTGTGAGCCCGAGTGAGGTTAACGACGAGTTAGTGGCTTGGCTCCACGAAGCCTACGCGGTTGGGCGGCAGGAACATCTGAGGTCGCCCAACGGTCACTAGGCCCCCAGTGCGGAGATGTTCCAGCGCTTAGGGCTGCGGCACCCCGAACGTGTCGCACTGATTGATGTCGCCCGTGGAGTAGCCCTGGTAGAACCATTTCTGCCTCTGGGCGCTGGAACCGTGCGTCCAGGATTCCGGACTAACGCGGCCGGTGGCCGCTTTCTGGATACGGTCGTCACCAACCGCGGAAGCGGCGGACAAAGCATCCGTAAGGTCCTTTTGCGTGATCGGATCCAGAAGCGCTTTCCCCGTCTGGGGATCTTTTTGGCTGGACGCATATTTAACCCAGAGTCCCGCGTAACAATCGGCCTGGAGTTCCGTCCGGACCGACCCTGATTGTGGTCCCTGTGGATCCTGCTGGGCGCGGTCCAAATAGCCCAAGAGATGCTGAACATGGTGGCCGAACTCGTGGGCCACCACATACTCCTGCGCCAATGGCCCGCCGGATGATCCAAACCGATCCACAAGGGCCTGGAAGAAGCCGGGGTCGAAGTACGCCGTGCTGTCCGCAGGGCAGTAGAACGGGCCAACCTGGGTAGTGGCCGGTCCGCAGCCAGTATTCGCTGCCTGGCTGAAGAGAACTGTTCTTGGCCGGGGGTAATTGACGCCGTAATCCTTGAGGTACGCAGGCCAGAAGGCGTTCAGGCTGTTCACCGTTCCGGTGATGCGGCAGTCGAGCCGCTTGTCGGCGTCGGCTCCCGTCCGGCACTCCTGGGTCCCGCCGCTTGCCGGCGCTGTGGCCTGAGGGGCCGGCCCGGTGAGCCCGCCGAGGATCTGCGGGCCGAATCCGAACAGGGTCAGCAACAGCACAATGATTCCCCCGCCGATGCCTCCGCCGATCATCGTTCCTCGTCCCATGCCGCCTCCGCGGCGGTCTTCCACCTGCGATGGGTCGAGCGGTGCATCATCGTTAAAGCTCATACTGCCCACAATAGACGTCACGGACTCCTCTGCCGGACGCGCTGGCCGGTAAAATCGAGCGGTGCCCTTCCTTGACAGACTTAACCGCTGGGCCGACGATCGCCCCGACGACGTTGCCGTCGTTGTGGGCGGGGACCGGATCAGCTGGGCCGGACTTCGCGATGCCGCAACGGAGCGGCTGGCGCAGGCCGGAACCACCACCATCCTGACTAACCACAACAGTACGGATTTCGCTATCGCCTTTTGTGCGGCAGTCGCCGGCGATCGGCGCTGTGCCGTTCTGGACCCGACGTGGCCGCAAACCATGATCGACGACGTCCAGCGGCGGATTGACTACAGCCCTCCGCGAGCCGCGCTTCCGGTTAGCCCACAGCTTGGGGAAGCGGACCCGCCACGGCAGGGCCTGGCCGACGGGAACCCGGAATCGGACTTCCTTATTGGCCTGACTTCCGGGACGACATCCGTTCCCAAGGCCTTCACCCGAACGCGTCGTTCCTGGCAAGTCTCATTTGAGGCGTCCATAGACTTTTTTGAACTCCAGGAGGGGGACCGCACTTTGGCGCCCGGCCCGTTGGCCGCAAGCCTCAACCTCTACGCCCTCTCCGAATGTCTGTACGCGGGCTCAGCGTTCCACACCCTGCCGGCGTTCGACGTCGGCGACGCGCACGCAGCGATAGCCCACGACGGGATCACCCGGCTTGTCCTTGTGCCCACGATGCTGCGCCTTCTTAGCGAACGCGGTCTGGCCGGGGGAGTGGATGCGTCAGGCCTGACGAGCATAGTGTGCGCCGGCTCCAAGCTTGATGCACGCACTTTGGAAGCCGCCCGGCGCTGGGCCCCGAATGCCGCGATCTACGAATATTACGGAGCCTCCGAGCTAAGTTTCGTTTCCGGGACAAGGCTGGCTGCAGGCGAACCGATGGACGCAGGAGGCACCGGGATTGGTGCGCCTTTCCCCGGCGTGGAACTGCGAATCCTGGACGATGAGGGCCGGCGACTGGCGGACGGCGAACACGGAAACATTTCTGTACGCAGCGGGATGATCAGCAACGGCTATCTTTGGGGTGATGACGGCCAGGCGATGCGTGACCTGGCCGGCTGGTACACAGTCGGCGACCAGGGCTATGTCCAGGATGGCATCCTCCATATCCTGGGGCGTCGGGCTGACATGATCATTACGGCGGGCAAGAACGTCTATCCCCATGAAGTGGAGCTTGCCCTCGCGTCGGTTCCCGGGGTTTCGGCGGCCGTTGCTGCGGGCCTGCCTGATGACATCCGGGGCCAGCGTGTTGTGGCCGGTGTCCTGCCGGTTTGTGGTGCGGTGTCTGCCACCCAGTTGCGTACAGGGCTCGATGGATTGCTGGCCAGGGACAAACGACCCTTGCAGTACTTCCAGCTGGCAGAGATGCCCGTCACGGACCGGGGAAAGGTCAGTCGCCGGGTGCTTCTGGACTGGATCGACGGGCGCGACCCCCGGGCAAAACCGTTGTCGTGAAGTGGATGCCGCCGTTATGAATGAATCCACCACTCCAGTAATCATCGCAGCGCTCCGCACACCGGTGTGCCGGGCCAACGGCAAGCTGCGCACCCTGCGAGCCGAGCACCTGCTGGCCCCAGTACTGCGGGGCCTGCTCGACTCCACAGGGGTCAGGCACGGCGACGTCAATGATGTAGTCATCGGCAACGCCGTGGGCGGAGGCGGGAACGTGGCCCGCTTCGCGGCCCTTGAGGCCGGGCTTCCGGTCAGCGTTCCTGGCATCACGGTGGATCGACAATGCGGTTCCGGGTTGGACGCGATTGCCTTGGCATCCCGGCTCGTGGCGGCCGGCGGGGATGGCATCTACCTTGCAGGCGGTGTAGAGAGCATCAGCACCGCGCCCCTTCGGGCCCACCGGGACGAGTCAGGCGAGCCGCTGTTCTATGACCGCGCCCGCTTTGTACCACCGGCATTCGACGACCCGGACATGGGAGTCGCCGCCGACACCGTGGCTGCGGAATACCGAGTATCGAGGCGGCGGCAGGACGAATTTGCCCTGCTCAGCCATCAACGTGCTTTGGAAGCCGCGGCCGCCGGCCGCTTCTCAGATGAAATCGTGCCTCTTCAGACGCCAGGCGGACCAGTGAAGTCCGACGACGGTCCCCGGCCGTCGCTGAACGCCTCCTTGATGGCGCGCTTTCCTCCCGCGTTCGTGCCGGATGGCTCCGTCACCGCCGGAAACTCTTGCTTCGACGCCGACGCGGCTGCCGCCGTCGTCATCACTTCGCTTGGGCGTGCCCGCAGCTTGGGTGCTGCCGAGGGACTGGTGGTTCTAGGAACCGAGACGACGGGAGTGGATCCGACCCTGCTGGGGATCGGGGCCGCTGAAGCGTCGCGGCGCCTCCTTGACCGCCATGGACTGGAGCCAGGAGCCTTGGACCTGGTTGAGTTCAACGAGGCATTCGCGTCCCAGACGCTCGCTTGCCTGGATGCCCTAGACCTGCGCCCTGAGCGGGTGAACCGGGATGGCGGCGCCCTGGCCCTGGGCCACGCCTATGGCGCTTCAGGGGCGGTACTTGTCACCCGCCTGCTGGCACAGGCCCGCCAGCGATCCTTGGAGAACGACGGCGACAGCGCCCTTAATATGGCATCCTCGCCAGGTGGGATGCGGTCTGAGGACATCGGGCAGCTGGCGATGGCAATGATCAGCATTGCGGGCGGAATGGGAACTTCTATGCTGTTTCGATACGCATCGCTGGACGCCTAGTTCCCAGGGAAGGGCCTCTTGGTCCAACAGTGTCGCTAGTCACCGTCCGGCTCGCCGAGCCCCCTGGCGGCGAGTGCTTCACCCGTTTGCCGGGCATACGCCACAGTGGTGATAAAGACCGGTAGAACACGCGCCCTTGGGTTGTGTTCCAGGCCCCTCGCACGTGCAGAATCACGGACGTCGGCGAAGGCCCCGGCAATAAAAGGGATGCTGCGGAGCATAACGGCAATCGTCAGTGCGAATCGCTCCGGGTCTGCTCCGAAACGTCGGAACGGCCGGGCGAGCGACGCAACCCCATCCAGGAGAACCTGAACCGGAGTAGATGCGGTCAGGACTGAAGCTGCCACGACGCAGACGAGCACGTTGAAAACGATCCGGGCAGCGACGGGGCCGCCAAGTTGCCACCATTGAAAGGCGCCGATGGCCGCCAGCACCGGAATTACGGGCCAAACGGCGGAAGCTAGCCTGCGGACACCGGCGCCCGTACACAGGAACAACAGGCAAAACACGCCGAGCGCGATCGCCGGGACCACCCAGTCCACTACAACAAAGGAAGCCACCCCGCAGACCGCCAGGACCACAAACTTTAGCCAGAGCGGAGTCCGGTGGATAAGTGAGCTGCCGGGCACATAGTTGGCCAGCAAAAAGCCATGGCCCCTCACGGCAGGGAAGCCTCGCACAGCGAGCGGTACCGTTCCACGCCCTCAGCCGGGTCGCCGTCGAACACAATCCGACCGGCATCCACTACCAGGACCCGCTCGGCATCAAGGGCGAGTTCCAGGTCGTGTGTAGAAAGAACAACCTGCTGCTCCAGTCCGGCCAGCGTACGGCGCAGCAGTTCCCGGTTCCGGAGGTCCAGCAGGGTGGAGGGTTCATCGAGGACCAGGATCCGTGGATTAACGGACAACACGGCGGCCAAGGCCATCAGCTGCCGCTCGCCTCCGGACAACTCGTAGATGCTCTGGTCGGCGAGGGGCAGGAGCCCAAATCGCTCGAGGGTCCGCTCTGCGGCAGCCCTGCGCTCGGCTCCGCTTCGGATCGAACGCCGCAGGGAGAGCTCAACGTCTTCCCGTCCCGTGGGCATCACCAGCTGTGAGAGCGGATCCGTGAAAACGAACCCCACCTGCGAACGCACTTTCCCGCCATCCCGGGCAGTGTCGTAACCGTTCACGGTGACCGTACCGGAAGTCGGCGCCACAAGCCCGTTCAACAGTCGCAAGAGAGTTGACTTCCCTGAACCATTTGCGCCAATTACTGCGATGCGCTGTTCCGTCAGTTCCAGGCTGATGTCCGCCAGGAGGGTCTTGTATTCGTGGCCGTGGTCGACGGGGACCGCTACAGAGGCCCCACGGAGGCTGACCGTGTTGGTGACAGCTTGCATGCTGGCCTAGCGCTGACGTCGGACCAGCAGGTCTGGAAAGGCGCGGTGGAGGGTAGCGGCCACAATGGCTGCCAGGACATTCTTCAGAATGTCACCAGGATAATAGGGGAGGTCTGCCACAAAAGCAGCACCGATGGTCAGCTTGCCGTTAACCATCATCCCGAGCACGCCCAAAGTGTGAACCAGGACGACACTGCTGGCCATGGCCGCGCAGAACAAGAGAGCCACGCGCCAGCGGACGGTGCGGCGAACAACGATGGCAGCCAGCCAACCAGCGGCAGCGGCTGCGAGCGGGAAGGCGAGGATGTAGCCGGCGGAAGGCGTGGCCAGGATGCCAAGTCCGCTACGTCCACCGCTGAAGATGGGCAGCCCAGCCAGGCCTAGGAGCACATAGAGTCCCACGGCTGCAAAGGCCCGGCCGGGGCCAAGGACCAAGCCAGTCAGCATTACGGCGAGCGTCTGCAGCGTGATCGGCACGCCAAGCCCGCCGACGGGGATAGCGGCCACAAGGGCTGAACCGGCAACCAAGGCGGCGAAGACTGCGATCAAGCCGAGATCGGTGGCGTTCCAACGCCTGCGTGCCGGAGTTCTCGGGGAAGTGGATGTCTCTGTATTGCTCATGACGTGTCCTGTTTGGTGGCGTGGTGGGGACGGAAGTCCCCGAAATGACGTTACTGCCGCTTGTCGCGGCCTATTTTATGGACAGTGAATATCGGCAGCCCCTGTTCTTTGTAGGAGACATACAGCTTTGGCGTCCGCTACCGGATTTCCGGTGTGGGAAGGCCTAGCCGGTAGACTTGGACAGGCCGTCTAACGGTCTTCCGCCCGTGTCAGCCCGGTTGTTCCGGTGCCGCTGGCCATCCCTCGAAAGGCACCCTCCGAAGTGATAACTGTCCAGGACCTCGAACTGCGCGCAGGCGCCCGTCTGCTCATGGACCAGGTCAATTTCCGGGTGGACAAAGGGGACAAAATCGGGCTGGTGGGCCGCAACGGTGCCGGAAAGACCACGTTGACGCGAGTGCTGGCCGGCGAAGGCCTTCCGGCTGCCGGCAAGGTGACGCGCAGCGGCGACATCGGCTATCTTCCCCAGGATCCGCGCACTCCGGACATGGAACAGTTGGCCAGGGACCGGATCCTCTCAGCTCGTGGGCTGGATGTGATTGTGGGCAAGCTGAAAAAAGCCCAGACAGACATGGCCAGCGACGACCCCGCTATCCATCAGAAAGCGATGCGCCGCTACGACCGGCTCGAAGCAGAGTTCCTGGCCGGCGGCGGATATGCCGCAGAGTCGGCAGCCGCGGCGATCTCCGCGAACCTTGCGCTTCCGGACCGCATCCTCAACCAACCCCTCAAGACCCTGTCCGGTGGGCAGCGGCGGCGTGTTGAACTGGCGCGAATCCTTTATTCCGATGCAGAGACGCTCCTCCTGGACGAACCCACCAACCACCTCGATGCGGACTCGATTTCCTGGCTCCGGGACTTCCTCAAGAATCACCAGGGCGGGCTCATCGTGATCTCCCACGATGTGGAACTGCTGGAGGCGACGGTTAATAAGGTGTACCACTTGGACGCCAACCGTTCGCAGATCGATTTCTACAACATGGGTTGGAAGCGCTATTTGTTGCAGCGGGAAACGGATGAGCGGGCCCGCCGCCGCGAGCGTGCCAACGCCGAAAAGAAGGCCCAGGTGCTTATGGACCAGGCCAATAAGATGCGCGCAAAGGCCACAAAGGCCGTCGCCGCGCAGAACATGGCCAAGCGTGCGGAACGGCTCCTCGGCGGACTTGAAGCAGTACGGGAACAAGATCGCGTGGCGGCGCTGCGTTTCCCGGAGCCTGCGCCGTGCGGCAAGACTCCGCTGACGGCCGAGGGCCTCAGCAAGTCCTACGGTTCACTGGAGATCTTTACGGACGTTGACTTGGCCATCGACCGTGGGTCCAAGGTGGTCATCCTGGGCCTTAACGGCGCTGGAAAGACCACTCTGCTGCGTATGCTTGCCGGAGTCGACCGGCCGGACACGGGGGAGATCGTTCCCGGGCATGGCCTGAAGGTCGGCTACTACGCACAGGAGCATGAGACGCTGGACCATGATCGCACGGTGCTGGAGAACATGCGTTCCGCTGCGCCGGACATGAAGGATTCAGAGGTGCGGGGCATCCTGGGCTCATTCCTCTTCTCCGGGGACGATGTCGACAAGCCTGCAGGTGTGCTGTCCGGCGGTGAGAAGACGCGACTGGCCCTCGCCACCATCGTTGCCTCAAGCGCGAACGTGCTTTTGCTGGACGAGCCGACCAACAACCTCGATCCCGCCAGCCGCGCAGAGATCCTCGGTGCCCTGCGCAACTACACTGGCGCCGTCGTGCTGGTCAGCCACGACGAAGGTGCCGTGGAAGCACTCAACCCCGAGCGTGTGGTCCTGCTGCCGGACGGCGTTGAGGACCTCTGGAGCGAGGACTACTTGGACCTCATTACCCTGGCCTAGCGATTACCCTGGCCTAGCGCAGGCCTAGGCCGCGGGGAAGCGTCGTTCTGTCCGCTTAGTAGCCCTGTGCGTCGAGGATTGCGTCTTCCTCTTCTTCCGCCGAGGGCTTGCGACGCTTTCGAGTCGGTGGAGTACGACGGCGGTTAACGGCACCGGCCGCTTCCAGCACTCCGTCCTCGGCAGTCTCGTCCTCGGCATCCATCGCGGCGTTCCGCGCTTGTTGGCGTGCTGCGTAACCGAATGCCACGAACATCAGCACACCGAAGGCGAACCACTGCAATGAGTAGGACAGGTGGGTGCCCTCTTCCGTTGAGGGCTTGGGGAAGGCTTGCGGCATGGTCTGGACCGAAGGCGTTTCCGAGGCCAACTGCCCGTAGGCCCCGGTCATGAGGGGGTAACCAAGCTCCTTGGAGTAGGCCGGCAGGTCAATGGAGGCTAGCTGGCCCTCGAGTGCTCCCCGGTCCAATGTGGGTTCCGCGGGCTTTAGGCGGGCCACCACTGTGACTGTGCCCTCGGGCGGCGCGGGAACCGAGTCGGGGCGCCCGGGAGTCTGGTTGCCGATTGGAAGCCAGCCGCGGTCGATCACCACTGTGTCGCCGTTCGCCAGTTTCAACGGGACCACAACTTCGTAGCCGGGTTGGCCGTTGAGGGGTCTGTTACGGACAACGCGCTGATTGGCCGTGTCATACGTTCCGCGGAGCGTCACCTGCGTCCATTCGCGCTCAGCGTCAAGTTTGATGAACTGCTGGCGAATGTCGTCAAAGGGGACGGGAGCCGCCGAGTAATTGCTGTTGATTCGGTTGATTTCAGCCAGCGTCTCGGCCCGGCGATCCATCTGCCAACGGCCTAGGAAGACACAGGCTGTAGCGAATATGACGGCCAGCAGGAAGTAGCCCAGCCACTTGCTGGAAAACAGGAAGCGGTACATTCAGCTTGCCCCGCCATGAGCCGAGTCCGAAGCAGCTTCAATCGAGCTTCCGTCAACGAAAGGCATTGTCGCTTTCCAAAGACCCCGGGTCTGCAGGTAGTCTTCCAGCCATTCACGGTGCTCGTCGCACGCCAACCAGACTTTGCGCCGGTCCGGTGTGTGGATCCGCGGGTTGTTCCACAGCAGTTGCCATGTAGCCGCGGAGCGGCAGGCCTTCCGTGAGCATTGGGCCTCGGCGTTCGGTGTACCCGCGGCATCGTCGCCGCTTCCCGCCTCCATGCCGCCAAGGTTGAAAATGTTCATGATGCTGCCCGCTCGTCGCCGTCCTGTTCGTTGCCTTCTTGCTTGTCTTCGATGAGTTCGCCCTGGATCAATTCGCCGTCCGAATCCTCCTCATCAGCGGTGCGTTCGTCTGGCTGGCCCGCTTCTTGCGATGCCTCCAGTTCCGCGGCCGATACGTAGTCCAAAAGGGCGTCACTGTGGACTTCGGCCTTATCACTGCCGTTGGCAATGACCACCGCAATCCACGGAAGGAAGACTGCGCCGGCAATGGCCAGGATCTTCAGCCAGCCATCCACAACAAAGATCAAGATGATGCACACCATGCGGATACCCATTGCCAGCGCGTACTTGATCATGCGCTCCCGCATGTCTTCGGAATGCGGGGCCGCTGCGTCAGTGATGCTGTGCACTACGGTATCGCCGGAAAAGTGCTCCGGGTCCTGGCCGGGCTGCGGCGGAGTTTGTTGGGTCACGGCTGAAAGATCACGCTCCAATGGCTTCACTCAATTCTCTCACCATTGCCGGAGGCAGCCTAAACGGCTTGATCCCGTCACCACTGGCATTCTGGCGGATCGACCGGTCGCCGCCGTCTATAAGGCCGTGCCGATGGTTGTACCCGGTGGATGGCGTTTCCGGCGGATAAGATCGTTGGCAGTACCCATCCGATTAGCGTTCTTTGAAGCAGTTGTGCCAAAGAACGCGTCTGCCACAGAAAAATACGGAGCAACTATGTCTGAAGCAGTATCTACCGCTCGCAGCGTCCTGATCACAGGCGGCAACCGAGGCATTGGCCTGGCTATCGCCGAGGCGTTCCTCGCCAACGGCGACAAAGTGGCTGTGACCTACCGCAGCGAGAGTGTGCTGCCAGAGGGTGTGCTGGGCGTAAAGGCCGACGTGACGGACGAAGCATCGTTGGACGCCGCCTTCAAGGAAGTGGAAGCTGCGCACGGTCCGGTTGAAGTCCTGGTGGCAAACGCGGGTATCACTCGTGACACACTGTTGCTGCGGATGAGCGAGGAAGACTTCACGTCGGTGCTGGACACCAACCTCACAGGCGCTTTCCGGGTCATCAAGCGTGCGTCCAAGGGCATGATCCGCCTGAAGAAGGGGCGCGTGGTGCTTATCTCTTCGGTCTCCGGCCTGTACGGCGCCCCCGGCCAGATCAACTACTCCGCATCCAAGGCCGGACTCGTCGGGATGGCGCGGTCCCTCACTCGGGAACTGGGCAGCCGAGGCATCACGGCCAATGTTGTGGCGCCCGGGTTCATCAACACGGACATGACCGCCGAACTTCCCGAGGAAACCCAAAAGGACTACCTCGCAAAAGTTCCTGCCGGCCGCTTCGCCGATGCTTCCGAGGTTGCCAACGTAGTGCGCTGGATTGCCAGCGACGAAGCCGCCTACATTTCCGGCGCAATCATCCCCGTTGATGGCGGCCTCGGCATGGGCCACTAACGAAACTCCATTTATATCGGAGGCCGGATACCACGCCGGCCTACGATCTTTGTACGGACCTAACAACCGGGACCTACCTCCGCGCTTGGCAAGATGGAACACGGACCCGCATTATTTGGATGAATTGAACAAAGGAGCCCGGATGGGACTGCTGGACAACAAGACCGCCATTGTCACTGGATCGTCCCGGGGAATTGGCGCAGAAGTAGCCAAGATCCTGGCCGGCGAAGGTGCCGCTGTTGTGGTGAACTACCGCCAGAAGGCACCACGCGCCAACAAAGTGGTAGCTGCGATTGAGGAAGCCGGCGGCCGCGCGTTGGCAGTCGGAGCCGACCTGACCAGCACGGAAGGGGTTCAGGCACTCACCAACGCAGCGGTAGAGAACTTCGGCTCACTTGACGTATTGGTGCTCAACGCCTCCGGCGGCATGGAGACCGGAGTGGAGGAGGACTACGCACTCAAGTTGAACCGCGACGCGCAGGTCAACATGCTCAAAGCCGCGATCCCGCACATGAAGGACGGTTCACGGGTGGTCTTCGTGACCAGCCACCAGGCGCACTTCATCAACTCGGTGCCTACCATGCCGGAGTACGAGCCGGTGGCCCGCAGCAAGCGTGCCGGCGAGGACGCCCTCCGTGAACTGCTTCCCGAACTGTCGGAGAAGGGAATCACCTTTGTTGTAGTTTCGGGCGACATGATCGAGGGGACCGTCACCGCGACGCTCCTTGACCGCTCCAACCCGGGCGCCATCGAGGCACGCCGCGCTGAGGCCGGCAAGCTGTACTCCGTCGAGGAATTCGGTGCCGAGGTGGCCGCCATGGTGACTGCCGACGTCGAGAACGGCCACACGGAGTACGTCGGCGGCGCCGACTACTTCGGCAAAGGCGCGTAATCCAAGGAATCATACGGATGAAGTCCCGTCCCGGCTGTGGATTGCTCACTTCCGGGGCGGGACTTTTCCTTGGCTCGAAAACGCCGGAACGTGCGCATACCGACACCATGAACGGGACCTTTGCGTCGTCTCTTCCTTGGATCATCCTTGTCGCGGCGCTCGGTGTATGGGCCTACGCCCTGTTGGACTTCACCGCCACGGACGCTCGCGACGTCAGGACGTTCTCGCGAACCGCATGGGCGGTGATTTTAGTCTTCGGCAGCGTCCTTGGGGCTGTGGCGTGGCTTGTTGCGGGAGGCCCACCTCGAAGCCCGGAACCTCGAAGCCCGGAACCTAGAAGCGGCTTGGCGCTCAGACGCCGGCGATGTGGCGTACGGCGTCCAGGTAAGGCATGTTGATGGCTGCGTCCGCAACGGCACGCACTGCCGGTTTGGCGTTGAAGGCTATGCCAATGCCCGCTGCGCCGAGCATGTCCAAGTCATTGGCGCCGTCGCCCACTGCAATGCTGTGTTCCAGGCTGATCCCCTCAGCGGCCGCCCATTCCCGCAGGTATTTCTCCTTGGCAGCACGGTCGATCACGTCGCCGATGACGCGCCCTGTCAGGGCGCCGTCCACGATCTCCAGCTCGTTGGCAATCCAGTAGTCCAATCCGAGTTCGGCGGCGATAGGTTCCAGGATCTGGTTGAAGCCCCCGGAAACTACGGCTACAGCGTGCCCTGCGGACTTGAAGGCGGCTACGAGTTCCGCTGCGCCCAGGCTAAGACGGACTTCCCTCCGAACAGCGTCCACGACGGACTCCGGAAGACCTGCGAGAACCTTGACCCGGGCGTGGAGGCTCTGGGCAAAGTCAAGTTCACCGCGCATGGCAGCCTCAGTCACTGCGGTCACTTCCTCGCGCTTGCCCGCATAGGCAGCCAGCAGTTCGATGACTTCCTGCTGAATCAGAGTTGAGTCCACATCCATAATGAGGAATTTGCGGGATGCGCTGCGGAGTGCATTTGGAACAATCGCGGTGTCAAGTCCCAGCCCCGCCGCGGCAGCCACCTGCTTGCGGAGGGCTGCGATGTCGCCAGCCGTCGCACCCGCAAGCTCCAGGCCCACGGTGTACACCTCGAAACGGCTGTCTCCCGAGCGTTCCTCGGAGGTCAGCGAAGCCCCGGAGCCAACCAGCACATCACGCAGTTGCTCTAGCTCGGCAGGGGACAGTTTGGGGCCGTAGCTGACCGCCGTCACGTTCGAAGTCATGGCTGCAATCTTAGTCAGCGGCGGTGATCCACCCGAATTCGTTGCGTAGGAACTGGCGTTCGAATGGGGTGGCGATGAAGGCGCAGTCCCAGTTATCAGTCACACGCAGTTTTGTCCTAGTGTCTACTGATATGAGTGATGTTCTGGAATTGGCTTCCGTCAGCGTCGTCCGCGGAACCAAGACCCTGCTGGACAAGGTCGATTGGCAGGTTAATGAGGGCGAACGCTGGGTCATCCTTGGACCGAACGGTGCCGGTAAGACCACTCTTCTCCAGATAGCCGCAGCACGCATGCATCCGACCAGTGGTTCGGCCGGAATTCTTGACGAAACGCTGGGCCGGGTTGACGTCTTTGAACTGCGTCCCCGCATCGGGCTATCCTCGGCAGCCCTGGCCACACAGATTCCTGAACACGAGAAAGTGCTCAACGTCGTGGTCACCGCCGCGTACGGCGTCACAGGCCGTTGGCGTGAGGGATACGAGCGCGACGACGAACGCCGGGCCTTTGGCCTCCTGAACGAGTGGGGCATCGGACCGCTCCTGAACCGGTCCTTCGCATCGCTCTCCGAAGGTGAACGCAAGCGTGTCCAGATCGCGCGTGCGCTGATGACGGATCCTGAACTCCTGCTGCTGGATGAACCCGCTGCAGGGCTAGACCTCGGCGGCCGCGAAGAGCTGGTCCACAAGCTCGGCGAACTGGCCATGGACGAAAGCGCTCCAGCCATTGTCTTGGTGACGCACCATCTGGAGGAAGTGCCCCCGGGATTCACGCACGCGCTGCTTCTTCGCGACGGCGGCGTGGTTGCCGCAGGACCAATCGCTGACGTGCTGACAGCCGAAAACCTGAGCACCACTTTCGGTGTGGACCTGGACGTTGTGCAAAACGGCGGACGCTACACCGCCACTGCGCGCCGCTAAGGGCAGCCGCGCATAGCAGTGGAGCTTGTCAACGGTCTCTTCATAACGTTTGCCGGCCTGTGGGCCGGAACCATCAACAGTGTGGTGGGCTCGGGCACCCTCGTGACCTTCCCGGTGCTCATCGCGCTGGGGTATGCACCCGTCACAGCCTCCATCAGCAACGCCATGGGCCTGGTGGCGGGGAACATGAGCGGGGCTTGGGGTTACCGCCGGGAGCTCAAGGGCCGCGGTCGTCAACTCCTGAGGCTCTTGCCGGCGTCCATTCTTGGCGGCATCACCGGAGCCTGGCTCCTGTTGCACCTGCCGGAAAAAGTGTTCCACTACGCCGCCCCAATCTTGATCGTCCTAGCGCTGCTTATGGTGCTGTTCCAACCCCGGCTGCAAGGGTGGGTGCGGGACAGAGCCGGGAACCCGGAACATGCCCTTCACGACAAGCGGCATGGTGCCCTCCTAGTGCTGATGGTGTACCTCGCCGGAGTCTATGGCGGCTACTTTGTGGCGGCCCAGGGCATCCTGCTGGTGGGCATCCTAGGGGTGTTCATGACCGGCACCATGCAAAACGCCAACGCAATGAAGAACATCCTGGTCCTAGCCGTCAACGTCGTGGCGGCTTGCTCCTACCTTCTTTTCGCCTTTGGGCGGATCGAGTGGCCTGTAGTTGCAATCATCGCAGTGAGCTCGCTGATCGGCGGGGTGGTTGGTTCAAAGGTCGGCCGCAGGCTCCGCCCGGTGGCCTTGCGCGGTGTGATCTTCGTCCTGGGCCTGGTGGCCCTCGGCTTTATGATCGCGAATCTGCTGAAATAATTCCCCGGTGACATTCCACTACCTCGAATCCGCAGACGACCCCCGCGTTGCCGACTACACGCAGCTCACGGACGTTCACCTCCGCAAACTCCGCGAGCCGGAAGAAGGCATGTACATCGCCGAGTCGTCCCGGGTCCTTCGGCGGGCGTTGGCCGCGGGCCATCGCCCACGTTCGTTCTTCCTCGCGGAGAAGTGGCTGGCAGACCTCGACGACGTCTTCCGGGCCTATCCGGACGTGCCGGCATACATCGGAAAGGCCGCCCTCCTCGAGGAAATCACAGGCTTCCATCTGCACCGGGGAGCCATGGCGGCGATGCACCGGCCTGCTCCCGTACCGTTGCCGGAACTGCTGGCCACTGCGAAACGGGCAGCGGCTCCCGAAGACATTGTGGACCACACAAACGCGAGGTATTCCCAAACACCGCATCGATCGAGGATCGCGATCTTGGAGGATTTGACCGACCATACGAACGTTGGTGCGGTTTTTCGCAGCGCCGCAGCGATCGGCGTCGACGCTGTGCTGGTCACGCCGCAGTGTGCCGACCCGTTGTACCGCCGCTCGATCAGGGTGAGCATGGGCACCGTCTTCCAGGTGCCGTGGACTCGGATCGACCCGTGGCCGGCTGGTATCGAACAGCTAAAAGAGGGTGGCTACTTCGTGGCAGGCATGTCTCTGGGAGAAGGGGCTATCACGCTCGACGATCTGGTGGCCCAGGATCATCAGAACCTGGTGTTGGTCTTCGGAACCGAAGGCGATGGGCTGAAGCCTGACACCGATCGATTGCTCGACGCGCGCGTGACGATTCCGATGATGAACGGCGTGGATTCTTTGAATGTTGCTGCGTCGTCAGCTGTCGCGTTCTATGCGACCAGGTAACGAATGGCAGGAAGTCGTAGCCTCCATGGCACTTCCGGTTGTCCGGCGTTCCGTCGAGTAGCGGGAATGCCGCTGCCGCCGTCGCGCTCGGTGAGGGAAGTCCGACGACGGCTGGCCGGTTCGCGGGGGCCGTTCGGTTCCGGTATGATTGCTTGTTGGTCCGGAAGCCTTAAACGCATGCCTTGCCGCACGCGATGTGAGCGCGATTCCAAGACCAGTCCATTCATACCTGGCAGCTGGCAAAATCCAGTTGCGCGAACAAAGGTCCCATTATGAAGTCTGATATCCACCCGAAGTACGAATTTGTTGTTTTCAACGACCTCGCTTCCGGCACCAAGTTCCTGACGCGCTCCACCGTCTCCTCCTCCAAGACCATCGAGTGGGAGGACGGCAACACCTACCCGGTCATCGACGTCGAAATCTCGTCCGAGTCGCACCCGTTCTACACGGGCAAGCAGCGCATCATGGACTCCGCAGGCCGCGTCGAGCGCTTCAACGCCCGTTTCAAGGGCTTCGGCAAGAAGTAAAACGCTTCTCACCAAGATTTTGGCGCATGCCCGCACTGCCGGTATATCCGGCGGCTGCGGGCATGCGTGTTTTCGGGCAAGATTGAGCCCATGACGCCGTCTGAAGAAAGCCAACATCCTCCGATTCCCCGACTTCACGGTGAATACAAGGTGCATGGTGGGAAGCTCGTCGTTGTGGATCTCGACATCGATGGTGGGCGGCTCCGGAACGTGTCAGTGAGCGGTGACTTCTTTCTCGAACCCGACGACGCCCTGGACGACATCAACCGGGCCCTGTCCGGACTGCGGGAGGACACTCCGCCGTCGGAGATGGCAGCCGCTATCGAAGACGCCCTGCCGGATGACGCCATGCTGTTTGGCTTCTCTGCTTCCGCCATTGCTGTGGCTGTCCGCCGCGCATTGTCCAAGGCGAGCGGCTGGGCCGACCATCAGTGGGAGGTCATTCCGCCGTCGGTGCTGCCAACCCACATCAACGTTGCCCTGGACGAGGTACTCACCGAGGAGGTAGGGGCAGGGCGGCGCAACCCCACACTGAGGTTCTGGGACTGGGAAGAACCGTCAGTGATTATCGGCAGCTTCCAATCCTTCCGTAACGAAGTGGACGCCGACGGAGTGCAGCGTCACGGCGTGACCGTGGTCCGCCGGATCAGCGGCGGGGGAGCCATGTTTATGGAAGCCGGAAACTGCATCACGTACTCGCTCTACCTGCCACAGACGCTGGTGGACGGGATCAGCTTCGCGGACTCCTATGCCTACCTTGACGCCTGGGTCATGGCAGCCTTGGAGAAACTGGGCATCTCCGCGTTTTACGTGCCCTTGAATGACATTGCCACCGAACACGGCAAGATCGGCGGGGCGGCGCAAAAGCGACTCGCCAATGGCGGCATGCTGCATCACGTCACCATGAGCTACGACATCGATGCCGCCAAGATGGTGGAGGTTCTGCGGATCGGCAAGGAGAAACTTTCGGACAAGGGTACCCGCAGCGCCAAAAAGCGCGTGGACCCCCTGCGACGGCAGACCGGCCTGGCCCGTGAGGCCATCATCGCTGCGATGCAGGAAGTCTTTATGGACCGCTACGGGGCCGTGGAATCACGCCTGACGGAGACAGAACTCAGCGCTGCACGTGACCGGGTCGCCACCAAGTTCGGCACGGAGGAATGGCTGCACAGGATCCCGTAACGGGCCCCGTCGCGGTCGGTGCACATCCGGACGCGAAGCTATCCCATCGGGGCCGCGAACCCTGTCGCCTGGGCATTCAAGGCCCGCAGCAGGTGGCTGCGCTGTTCTATGACAATGCGGCGGAGCGCTTTGGATGCATCCCTGTGGCTGTCGAGCCAGTCGTCTGTCCGCAGCAGGACAGGATGCTCCTCGGGCCGGCGTCCCTCGTCAAGATCCTGGGCCGATGGGTAGAGGCCGCGAACGATGCGCCCCGCGATCTCGATACTCCGCTCCGACCAGACCCGCTCCAAGCATTCGAAGTAGGGCTCCACAAACGGGCTCAGCAGACCCTGTGGGGCAATCATAAAGCCAACTATCGTCGCGCTGAGGAGCTCGTTGGATAGCTCTTTGGACTCCACGCAGCGGTTCCACGCAGCCACCTTGATGTCGGCCACAGGCAGGGCTGCAAGAGCCGTAGCATGGCCCGCTCGCCCTGATGCAGTATTGTCCCGGCCCAGCTCGGCGTCGAGTTCCCCGATGTCGGCGGCGCCGTGGGCGGACAGCGCCTGCCAAAGGCTCCAGCGAAGCTCGGCGTCAACGGTCAGGCCTTCCACCACCTCTGTTCCGTCGAGGAGTCCGGACAGCAGGTCCAGGTGTCCGTTCTCGTGCCGGCTGACGTCCGCCAGGGTACGCGCCCAGGCCAGCTGCCGGTCCGAGCCGGGCACGGCCTTCCGGAGTTGCTCCACAGCGCTGTCAGCGAAGGCGCGCCGCACCGCCGCGCGCTGCGCCGCCGGGACGTAGTGTTCGACGGCGGACGCGGCGTTCGCGAGAACCGCCAGCAATACCCCGATTCCGGTTTCGGAAGGAGCGAATCGACGCACAGCATCGACGTACAGCGAGGCTGCCGTCACGCCGTCGCGTGCCGAGTCCCAGAGGGCCGTCCAGCAGAGCGCCCTGGCCATTGGATCGGCAAGGCGGTCCAGCGTGGAGCGGACCGTGGATTCCGAAGCTGGATCCAGCCGCACCTTCGCGTAGCTGAGATCGTCGTCGTTGACCAGAAGCAGTGCCGGCGTCGTACGGCCGTCCAGTTCCGGGACGGGGGTTTCATCCCCAACCACGTCCACCTCCACGTGGCCGGTGCGGACCAGCTGGCCGGCAGGTCCACCAGGAGCCGAGGTACCGCCGTCGAAATCGTAAAGCCCGATCCGCAACCGGTGCGGCCGGGGACTAGGGAGCTCCGAGACCGGATCTACGGCCATTTGGCGGATCACGACACCTTCGAGGTGACTATTTTTCTCGGAAATGGTGGCCTCAAGCGTGGAGATCCCTGAGGTTTGGAGCCATTGGGCAGCCCAACTTCCCAGGTCTCGGCCGGACGCTGTGCTCAACGCGGCTAGGAGGTCATTCAGCGAAGTATTTCCGAAGGCATGGTCACGGAAGTATTGCCGCGAGCCGGCGACGAAGGCGTCGAATCCCACATAAGCCACGAGTTGCTTGAGGACAGAAGCCCCCTTGGCGTATGTGATGCCATCGAAGTTCTGCTTGGCAGCATCCAGGTCCACGATGTCCGCGACGATGGGATGCGTGGTCGGGAGCTGGTCCTGGACGTAGGCCCACGCCTTGCGCTTGTTGGCAAACGTAATCCACGCGGATTCCCAGTCCGTCGCGCGATCCACGCCCAGTGTGCCCATGTAGTCGGCGAAGGATTCCTTGAGCCAAAGATCATCCCACCAGGCCATCGTCACCAGGTCGCCAAACCACATGTGCGCCATCTCGTGCATGAGGGTGTTCGCGCGGGCTTGGTACTGGGCGTCCGTTGCACGCGAGGTGAAGACAAACTTTTCAGTAAAGGTCACCAGCCCGGGATTCTCCATGGCGCCCAGATTGTATTCCGGCACAAATGCTTGGTCGTATTTGCCCCACGGATAGGGGTAGTCGAAGAGGTTGTTGAAGAAATCCAGGCCCTGCTTGGTCAGCTTGAAGAGTTCCGCCGCGTCGAACGAGTCCCGCAATGAGGCCCGGCAGTACAAAGCCAGTGGAACTTCGAGCTTGGTCCCATCCTGAAGCGTGCTGCTCCAATGGTCAGTGGCCTTGAAGTACGGACCCGCCAGTACCGATGTGATGTACGTCGATATGCGTTTGGTGGGGGCAAAATCCCAGCGGCTGGTCGCAGGATCACTGGTCAGTTGCGAACAGTTCACCTCGACGCCGTTGGAGGCCACCTCCCATTCGGCCGGGGCCATGACGTGGAAGGTAAATTCGGCCTTGAGGTCGGGCTGTTCAAAGCACGCAAAGACTCGTCGGGCATCGGCAGGCTCATACTGCGTATACAGGTAGACTTGTCCGTCCGCCGGGTCGATGAAGCGATGCATCCCCTCGCCGGAACGGCTGTACAACGCAGTACCCGTCACGGTGACCTGGTTCTCCGTTTGAAGCCCTTCGAGCAGGATCCTCGACCCTTTGACGACCTCCGCCACTGGGAGGCCCTTCCCATTGAGGAAAACGCTGTGAACGCTCTCGGAAATGAAATCCAGGAACGTGGACGATCCGGGTTCGGCAGAAAAAGTGATGACCGAACGGCTTGGAAAGCCGGCCATATCGGGGTTGCCGGCGTCCCTGATGTCCACGGAGACCTCGTAACTGAGCGTGCGTACGGTGGACGAACGGGCAGCGGCTTCATCTCGCGTGAGGTTGTGATGTGGCACACGGTTATCTAATCACGAGGCTAAGTCATGAAGCGTGACAGGCCGCCGCGGAGGCTCGGCACGGCACCACCTGTCGCGGCAGGTATATTTGCAGGAAGTTGCAGTGCTTCCCAGGTCCCGGTGCCGGCGTGTCGGCCATGTCCTGGAGGGCTGCGCCGCGAGGCGCGTGCAGCGCCAGCAGACCCCGACGCCAGCCAGTGCGGGGGAGCGCGGTACCGACCCGCCGCACAAGGGGCGGGTAATGCTTTTGAAACAAAAAGGTGATTGTCTGATTCCCATGTCTGAGCTCTTCCAGGATTACTCCGAGGCCGCCGAACGCACTGGCGCCTACGACGAGATGTTTGCCCCTGGCCAGGTGGCCCGAAAATCCTACGGACAGGTTGCAGACGCCCTGCGTAAACTTTCGCTCACCGATGTCAGTGCCCGGGCCGACTCCATGGCCAGGACGTTCCTGGACCGGGGTGTCACGTTCGACTACGCCGGCGAGGAACGGCCCTTTCCCCTTGACATCGTTCCGCGGATCATCCCGGCAGATGAATGGAATGTGCTGGAACGGGGCGTCGCACAGCGCGTGCGCGCACTGGAAGCGTTCCTGAACGATGTCTACGGCAAGATGTCAGTAGTCGCGGACGGCGTTATCCCTCGCCAGATCGTCACCACGAGCGCCCACTTCCACCGCGCAGTGCACGGTTTCGAGCCCGCTGGTGGCGTCCGCGTGCACATATCGGGTATCGACGTGGTCCGGGATGCAGCGGGGACGTTCCGCGTCCTCGAAGACAATGTCCGTGTCCCATCCGGTGTCAGTTACGTCCTGGAAAACCGGCGCGCCATGGCCAAGGGCCTGCCGGAAGCCTTCGGCCAGCAGCACATCCGCCCAGTCGAGGAGTACCCGCGGCGCCTGCTTTCCGCACTCCGCAAGACCGCTCCCTCCGGCGTCGACGATCCCACGGTCGTAGTGCTGACACCGGGTGTCTTTAACAGCGCCTATTTTGAGCACACACTGTTGGCTGGCCTCATGGGCGTTGAGCTTGTGGAGGGCCGCGACCTCATCTGCCGCGGTAACCGTGTCTACATGCGCACCACCGCCGGCGAGCAGCGCGTGGACGTTATCTACAAACGTATCGACGACGATTTCCTGGACCCGCTTCAGTTCCGCTCCGACTCGATGCTGGGGTGCCCCGGACTTGTCAATGCGGCCAGGGCAGGTGGAGTCACCATTGCCAACGCCGTGGGGAACGGCGTGGCAGATGACAAGCTCGTCTACAGCTACGTGCCGGACCTGATCCGGTACTACCTGGGCGAGGAGCCGGTCATCTCCAACGTTGACACCTTCCGGCTGGAGGAAAAGGAAGCCCGGGAACACGTCCTGGACCGTCTTGACGAACTGGTTGTCAAACCTGTCGACGGATCGGGCGGAAAGGGCTTGGTGATTGGTCCCGCCGCATCCAGCCAGGAACTCGATGCGTTGCGCAAGCGTATCCTGACGGATCCTCGGGGGTGGATCGCCCAGCCAGTGCTGCAGTTGTCCACCGTTCCCACGTTGGCCGGCGAGAAGTTCGGCCCCCGGCACGTGGACCTCAGGCCCTTCGCGATCAACGATGGTGAGGACATCTGGGTTCTTCCCGGTGGGCTTACCCGGGTAGCCCTCAAGGAGGGGTCGCTCATCGTCAATTCCAGCCAGGGAGGCGGTTCAAAGGACACTTGGGTGCTGGCGGATTCGCCAGCTCTTCCCACCGAGGTCCTTCCGCGCCCGACGGTAACTATCCGTGAGCGCGTGTCGGTATGGCCGGTCGAAAGCAACTGGCGCGACCGTCAGGCAGAGCAGCAGTGACGGCAGCTAAAGTGAGCGCCGCCGTCGTTAAAGAAGAATCCAAGCTCGCCCAGGAGGTCGCCGCGAATGCTTAGCCGTATTGCCGAATCACTGTTTTGGATCGGCCGCTATGTTGAGCGCGCAGATGGGACGGCCAGGATTCTGGACGTCCATCTGGAACGCCTCAACCACCTCCCGGCCGAGGAACAGAACAGCGTAGCCCGCGAACTGCTCGCCGTTATGGGTGCACGCCCACAAGCCGAGGAATTTGGGCTGCCCGAACTGCTGCACGCGCTGGCCTACGACCGCACTAGCGCGTCCTCAATTGCCGGTGCCCTGGGCGCCGCCCGCGAAAACGCCCGGCGGGCCCGCGAAACTGTGTCGTCGAGCCTGTGGGAGAGCCTCAACACCACGTACTACGGGCTGAACCAGCACCGCAAGGATGTGGTTGGCACTTACCGGTTCTGCAACTGGGTGCTGGAACGAACGGCCATGGTGCGTGGTCTCGCCGACACGACTGTCAGCCATGACGAAAGCTGGCTGTTCCTAGTCCTAGGCCGATCGCTGGAGCGGGCTGACATGACCGCACGCATGCTCTCTACACGCGACGTTCTTTCTGCGGGTATGTCCTGGGTGAACATGCTTCGCTGCGCGGGTGCCTACGAGTCGTTCCTGCGGACCCGCCGGGCTGCCTTCGGGGACCAGCACGCCGCTGAGTTCCTCCTCCTGGACAGGCTCTTCCCACGGTCCATCGTGTTCGCCCTGCGGGATGCGGACGAATGCCTCGCAAAGCTGGACCCTTCGGCGCAACGCGTTGGATTCATGAACGACGCCCGCCGCATCGTCGGCCAGGCCCGAACGTTCCTCGAATTCCACCGAACCGATGACCTGATGTCTGAACTTCCGGAGCACATGGAACGCGTGCAGAAGGCCGTCAACCAAGCGTCGGACGCCATTACCCGTAAGTACTTCAATCAGGCCGATGAACTCGCCTGGGTGGGAGAGGTTTCATGACCCGGCTGAGCATCGTTCACAGGACCGCATACAAGTACAACCGCCGCGTCACGCTTTCCTACAACGAGGCACGCATGACGCCGTTGACCGACCCACAGCAGGTGGTCTTGGAGTCCTCGCTCAAGGTTTCTCCTTCCCAGGCGGCCGTGAGCAGCTACCGGGATTACTGGGGAACCCGAGTGACGGCGTTCGACATGCAGATGCCGCACGAGCACCTTGAGGTACTGGCCACCACCACGGTTGAGGTTCACCGGGTGGAGCGCGTGGCCGTCCCGGAAGACATCGTTGGCTGGGATGTCCTTTCTTCGGATGAGATCGCCAACCAATTCAGTGACTGGCTGCCCCAGTCCCGGCTTAGCGGTCCCGGATCCGAGGTCCTGGGGATTGTGCCAGGAGTGGTAGCAGGCTTGAACCCCCACGAGGCCGCCATGGCGATTTTCGCCTGGATGCGCGGGGAAATGACTTACATGAAGGGCTCCACGGGCGTTACTACCAACGCAGAGGAGGCCTGGATCCAGCGGCAGGGCGTCTGCCAGGACCTGGCCCACCTCGCCATCGGAGCGTTGCGCAGTTGCGGGATTCCCGCCCGTTATGTGTCCGGTTACCTTCACCCGCGGTCGACGGCGGACATCGGCGAGACTGTTGCCGGCCAGTCCCACGCGTGGCTGGAATGGTGGGACGGTGAATGGCGCAGCTGGGATCCAACCAACCACAAGCCAGCGGGTGACTACCACGTCACCGTTGCGAGGGGTCGGGATTATCGTGATGTCCCGCCGCTAAAGGGGATCCTCTCAGGTGGTGGCGGCTCCAGCCTGAGCGTCAGTGTGGAAATCACCCGGCTGGCATAGCGCCAATCCGCAAGGCGGACGGTGTGCGGACGAAATTGACATGGCGCGACGCCGGGCGGGAGTGAACCGCCCGGCCGCGTGCCGTCGTCGTGCGCCGGGCACTTTCCGCGCTGGTTAGCGGTACGGGCCTAAGCGCCAAAAGGCGCTACCAGGCTGACGGCTTGTAATCCTTGAGGAAAACTCCATAGAGGTCCACACCTTGCTCGCCCATGACAATGGGGTCGTAAACACGGGCTGCACCGTCCACCAGGTCAAGCGGCGCGTGGAAGCCCTCTTCCATCAACCGAACCTTGGTGAAGTGCGGACGCTCGTCGGTGATCCAGCCAGTATCCACCGCCGTCATCAGGATGCCATCGCTGTCCAGCATTTCCTTGGCGCTTGTCCGCGTCATCATGTTCAGCGAAGCCTTGGCCATGTTGGTGTGCGGGTGTCCTGGCCCTTTGTAGGCACGGGAGAACTGGCCTTCCATCGCGGAGACGTTGACGATGTACTTGCGCCGGGCGGTGGAACGTCGCATCGCGCCGCGCAATCTGCTGACCAGCAGGAACGGAGCAGTGACATTACAGAGCTGGACCTCCAACATTTCCAGCGGATCCACCTCATCCACCACCTGGGTCCAGCTGTTGACCGTTGCCAAGTCGGGAACCAGTCCACCAGCATCGATCGCCGTCCCGGAGGCAATCCGCTCCAGCGACGCTGAACCGGTTGATAGGGCAAGTGAAGTAACGGCGTCGCCAGCCAAAACGGGGTGTTCGCTGACACTGTTGGCGATTGCGAGTGGGTGCCGGTCGTGGGCATGACCAAACGTCACAAGCTCAGGGCCACCATTTCCGGGCAGAAGTGCGGCAGGTAGCGGCTCATCCTCGGCATCGACCAAGGGCTTGTAGGCGTTACCGGAACGGCGGACGGTCTGGGCTGCGTTGTTGATGATGATGTCCAGCGGTCCGGCGTCGTTGATCGAGTCCGTGAGTGCCATGACCTGGGACGGATCGCGCAAGTCGATGCCCACAATGCGCAGACGGTGCAGCCAGTCGGCGCTGTCCTCCATGGCGGCGAATCTTCGGGCTGCGTCTTTGGGGAAGCGGGTGGTGATGGTGGTGTGCGCACCGTCGCGCAGCAGCCGCAGGGCTATGTACATTCCAATCTTCGCGCGTCCTCCGGTGAGAAGCGCGCGGCGACCGGTGAGATCGGTGCGTGCGTCCCGTTTGCTGTGGCTGAATGCGGCGCATTCGGGGCAGAGCTGGTGGTAGAAGGCGTCCACCTGCGTGTAATGCTGCTTGCAGATGTAGCAGGGACGGGATCGGATAAGGTGACCGGCGATTTTGCCGGTGGCGGACGGCGCAAGCTTGTTCCCCCGCGTCTCGTCGTCGATGCGGTCCGGAGCAGCCGTGGCTGTCAATGCCATAACGGCGCGGTCGGCCTCGGCGATGAGGTCACGCTTGGTGTTCCGGCGGTGGCGCTTCACCGCCTTGAACATCTTGCCGGTGGCCCGGCGGACTGCGATGTAGTCCGGATGCTCCTCCTCATACACGTGGATCGTCGTCAGGACTTTGATGCAGGCCTGGATCTCTTCAGGTGTCAATTCGGTGGAGCTCACCATCCTGATTTTACAGGCATGGAAAGCACGCAGCCTTCCCGCGGGAGGGTCCGTCAAGGGTACCCGTACCGCGGGAAGGCCGTGGGAGCGTGTGCGTGAGGCTAGGCGTCGATGGAGCTCGTCTGGACCTCATTGACCTTGTCAGCGGGGCCGTGGAGCTCGGGGAAGTTCTCTGCGGCTGCCTTGACCGCCTCGGGGAGGCTGCGGCGGTAGGAAGCGGATAGGGCAAGTTCTGCCTCGTCGGGTTCGGGCACAGTCTGGCCCTTCGCCAGTACGGTGATGCCGGATTCAGTGACCTTGTAGCCGCGGCGCTTGTCGAGCTCGGCGTCCAAACCGATGGTTGCTCCTGCCGGAACCTTGACGTTCTTGTCCACGATGGCCCGCTTGATCACCGCGCCTTCACCGACGCGAACCTTGTCCATCAGGACGGAGTCCTGCACTCGGCTGGAATTGTCCACATAGACGTCGTTGGAGAGCACCGAGCCTTCGACGATGCCGCCGGAGATGACCACACCACTCGCCACGATGGAGTCGAGGGCAGAACCGACGGTGTTGTTTTCGCCTCGGACAAACTTGGCAGGCGGGGAGATGCTCTGACGCGTGTAGATGGGCCATTCAGAGTTGTACAGGTTGAACACCGGCACGGGGGAGATGAGGTCCATGTGGGCGTCGTAGAAGGAGTCGATGGTTCCTACATCGCGCCAGTATGTACGGTCGCGCTCGGTGGCTCCCGGAATGTCATTGAGGGTGAAGTCGTAGACACCCGCCTCGCCCTTGTTGACGAAGTAAGGGATGATGTCGCCGCCCATGTCGTGCTTGGTGTCCAGGCGCTCTGCGTCTACGTGCAGGGCATCCACCAGCGCGTCAGCATCAAAGACATAGTTGCCCATCGAGGCAAGGAACTGGTTGGGGTCTGCGGGAAGCCCTGCGGTTGACGAAGGCTTTTCCACGAATGCTGCAATCTTTTGGGGATCGTTCTGGTCCACTTCGATGACACCGAACTGGTTGGCCATATGGAGGGGCTGGCGAACGGCTGCCACCGTTGCCTTTGCTCCGCTGGCAACGTGCTGCGCAACCATCTGGGAGAAGTCCATACGGTACACGTGGTCGGCGCCGACCACGACAACGATGTCGGGGTTATCGTCGTGGATCAGGTTCAGGGACTGGTAAATGGCATTGGCACTGCCCAGGAACCAACTTTTTCCAACGCGCTGCTGCGCGGGAACTGATGCAACATAACGGCCCAGCTGAGTGGACATTCGCCACGTTTCGGAGATATGCCGGTCAAGGCTATGCGATTTGTATTGGGTTAAGACGACGATTCTCAAATATCCAGAGTTGACCAGATTGGACAACGCAAAGTCGATCAGTCGGTAGCCTCCTGCGAATGGGACTGCGGGCTTTGCCCGGTCCGCCGTCAGTGGCATCAACCGGTTGCCCTCGCCTCCGGCCAAAACAATTGCCAAAACTTTCTTCAACGCCATGGTTGCTGCTCCCCGTACGTCTTCGTAACCCCAATGTCCCCGGTTTCCCGGACCCTTTCACACTAGAACACATACTGCTGAACGACTACGTTAGGTACCGTGCGAATAGACATTGTGACTAAAGAATTCCCGCCGGAAATTTACGGCGGCGCCGGCGTCCACGTTGCGGAGCTCAGCCGCGTGCTGGCAAAGCATGTGGACCTTCGCGTCCGGGCGTTTGGCGCCCCGCGGGACCCCGACTACCACGGCGCCAGCGTCTCCTCCTACGCCACGCCCAGCGAGCTGGACGGTGTCAACGCCGCGGTGCAGACGCTCGGCGTCGACCTGCGCATCGTTCCCGATGTCGCCGGCGCGGACGTGGTCCATTCGCACACGTGGTACGCGAACATGGCAGGCCATCTTGCGTCCCTTCTGCACGGTATCCCGCACGTCCTAAGTGCGCACAGCCTTGAGCCGCTTCGGCCTTGGAAGGCCGAGCAGCTGGGTGGCGGCTACGCCCTCTCCTCCTGGGTGGAGAAGACCGCATATGAGGCCGCGGCCGCGATCATCGCTGTCTCCGATGGCATGCGCAAGGACATTCTTCGGAGCTACCCCGGTGTGGATCCGGCCAAGGTCTATGTTGTTCACAATGGCATCGATGTCAGCCTGTGGCAGCGGGATGAAGGCGACGATGCCATCCGAGCGCTCGGGATTGATCCCGCCAAGCCCAGCGTCGTGTTTGTCGGACGCAACACACGCCAGAAAGGCGTTCCCTACCTGTTGCGTGCCGCTTCGAGCCTCCCCGCGGACGTTCAGCTGGTCCTCTGCCTCGGCGCGGCTGACACGCCCGAGCTTGCCGCCGAAACTGCAGCACTTATTGAGGACCTGCAGAGCAAGCGCGAGGGCGTCATCCTGATCGAGCGGATGCTGCCCCGCCATGAGCTCATCCAGGTTTTGAGCCACGCCACGGCTTTCGCCTGTCCGTCCATATACGAACCGTTGGGCATCGTAAACCTGGAAGCGATGGCCTGCGGAGCGGCAGTGGTGGCCAGTGCCACGGGCGGTATTCCTGAAGTTGTCCAGCATGGCGAGACCGGACTGCTAGTGGACCTGGAGCAGGTCACGGACGGCACAGGCACTCCGCTTGATCCCGACAAGTTCGTTGCGGACTTTGCCGCAGCCCTGACGGAGGTTGTCTCCGATCCCGCACGTGCCAGGGAGATGGGCGTTGCCGGCCGCAAGCGCGCGGAAGAGCAATTCTCCTGGGACTCCATTGCGGAGACCACCCTGGAGGTCTACCGCTCCGTCCTGTCTTAGATCCGCCCTATCTTAGGATCCGCCCTGTCCTAGGACCCGCCTCTCTTTCGGGGAGCCCAACCTGGGACTCCAAAAAGGGACAGTACGACGGCGGTGGCGCCCCCCCGGGGGGGGGGGCCCCCCCCGGGGGGGGGCCCCCCCGCCGTCGGGGGTTAAGTCACTTAGCTTAGTTGTTCGGTCAGTGGACGCCTGGCTTCTTCCTTTCCGGATGCTTCTGCCAGCGAAGTGACTTTTCGGGGACGGGAGCAGAGCCGCTTGCCCGCTCTGCCCGGTAGTACGCCCTCGCTTCGTCCTGGCGTTCCTGCTCTGCGCCTGTGGCGATGGCCGCCCGGAGATGGGCCGGTCCGTAGCCAAACGCGTCCACAAGGTGGAGGGCGTGTGGGCGGATCTTGGTCAAGAGGCGATTGATATATGCCCCTACCGTGCGGCCACGCTGCATGGACATCCGACCGTTCATCAAGTACCAGGACAGATGTTTCTCGATGAGGGAGAGTCCGAACAGGTCACGCAGCCAAGTCAGGACGGTACGCGTGCCCGGATCGGCTACCGCTGCGAGCGCCTCGGTAAATGCTTCCCACTGCAGCAGTTCAGCGTGCGCCTGCGCGGCTTCGATCAGTTCGTCCTGGTGCTCATTAAAAAGCGCCGCCGCCTTGTGGTGGGGCAATTTGCCGGCTCCCCGGAGGGCTCCGGCTGCCTCGGCCACCATGGTTTGCACGCGGTCGGTGAGCAACGCGCGCTGTCCGGCCTCGTCGCGCAGGGCCAGGGCGGCCTTTTGCGGCAAGCCGCTATCCGCGACGAACTGCGCCACCTGGCGCAGCCCCGTGCGGTGCAGGGCCGCACCAGCTGCCTGGCCGACTACGAACCGCGCAAGGACCCCAAAATCAAGGTTCCGGAACTCCTTGGCATAGTCCGCCAGCAGCCTCTTGGCCACAAGTTGCAGCAGCACGGTGTTGTCGCCTTCGAACGTTGCGTAGACGTCCATGTCGGCCCGTAGCGAGGTAAAGCGGTTCTCGATGAGGAACCCCGCACCGCCGCAGGCCTCCCTACATTCCTGGAGTGTGTCCAGTGCCTGCCAGGTGCTGAGCGGTTTGAGCGCCGCGGCCAAGGTTTCCAGGTCCTGCCTGTCCTCGTCGCTGTCGTGCCTGCCGGAGAAGACGTCGTCGAACTTCTCCAGGAGTTGCTCATGAGCGAAAGAGGCGGCATACGTGGCTGCCAAGCGCGTGAAGAGGCGCCGCTGGTGGCGTTGGTAGTCCAGCAGGACTTCTTCTTCCGTGGTGGATGAAGCGGTGAACTGGCGCCGTTCCGAGGCGTATTGAATGGCTGCTTTGAGGGCGACTTTGCTTGCGGCCACGGCGGCCCCGTCCAGGGACACGCGCCCCTGGACCAATGTTCCGAGCATTGTGAAGAACCGGCGGCCGGGGCTGTGAATCGGTGAGGTGTACTCTCCGTCCGGGGACACGCTGCCGTAGCGGTCCAGGAGGTTGGTCCGGGGGATCCGTACGTGATTGAAGTGCAGCCTGCCGTTGTCTATGCCGTTGAGCCCGCCCTTGATTCCGTCGTCTTCACCACCGATTCCGGGCAGGAACTCCATGGTTTCCGGATCGCGCAAGGGCACGTAGAAGGCGTGCACGCCGTGGTTGACGCCCTGGCTAATAAGCTGGGCGAAGACGACGGCGGCTAGGCCGTCCGCGGCTGCGTTTCCTATATAGTCCTTCCACGCGGCGCGGAATGGCGTGTGGATGACGAATTCCTGGCTGTCGACATCGTAAGTAGCCGTGGTGGCTATGCTCGCGACGTCGGATCCGTGCCCCGTTTCAGTCATGGCAAAGCAGCCGGGGATGTCCAGGCTCATGATGCCCGGCAGCCATTGGTCATGGTGTGGCTTTGTACCAAGGTGCATTACCGCCGCACCGAACAAACCCCATTGCACGCCGGCTTTGATCTGAAGCGAAGGATCTGCTGTGACCAATTCCTCGAACCCGGCGATGTTGCCGCCGTGGTCATCCGATCCGCCCAGCCGCGAAGGGAACGCCCGATGCACGGCGTTGTTCGCCACGAGGTACTTGAGCTGAGCGAATGTCCGACGGCGGTGCTCGGTGTGCGTGAGTCCCTCGATTTTGTGGACCTCAGGGCGTGCGGCAAGTTCACGTGCCGTCCGCCTGACGTCGGCCCAGCGGCCGAGTAGCTGCTCGCCAAGGGCTGCAACGTCTATCGCCTGGGTTTCCGGCCCGGAGGCAGGCTGCTCCGCCTGCGCCTCGCTGGCGGAGCGGTCCACTACTTCTGTCATGGTCATCCCTTCTTGATCTCCCGGGCAACGGTTGGTGTGGTGCTTTTAAGTTCGGGGGCTATGCCGATGCAAAGCCAATCCGTGATTTGGCGTGCCATGGTTTCCTGATCGGGCTTGAACGGCGAAGCTGGGCTGTCCAACCACGATTCGCCGGCATTCCGAACCAAACCAATGGCTGCCGCCGGCCAGTAGCCGAGGAGCGCTTCCTTGCCTTTTCCGAGTTGCTCCCGCATGGGTCCGGCGATCATCTCGCTGACGGAGTCAAAGAAGTGGCCGAGGGCGCCTGAAGCTGCGATGGCGTCCTGCTGCGAGGCGTCACCCGTGGCGAGCCTCGTGACGAACGCGTAGACATGGGGGCTGGATTCCGCCATTTGCAGGTAGGCGGACACCATGGCGTAGAGGCCTTCGCGAGGTGTGGCAGCCGCCTCGGTGGCTTCCCTCATACGTTTTTGCATCTGCAGTAAAACCACTTCTCCGACGGCCTGCTGAAGCCCCGCCTTGTCCCCGAAATAGCGGTAGAACACGGATTTGGACGTGTTGGCCGCCGCTGCGATGTCCTCCATCGAAGCTTCGCTTCCCAACGTGTGGACCGCGCGGCGCGCCGCCTTGATCAGTTCCTGCCGACGGGTTTCGCGGTGGCTCTGCCAGCGCGCGGAGCGGCCGTCGACGGCGGCAGCCGCTTCAGTGCCGACGTCGCTTGTGGCGCCCGTTGCAGGCAGGGTGTCTGCGGTTTGGTTTTTTGGGGATCGGCCTATGTACACGATACCCAGCGTATCAGGTACGCTGGGTATCAATAACCTACCTCGTTCAAAGGAGAGGGCATGCCCGCAGCAGAACAGCCAGAGTCCGCCGCGAACCAAGTATCCGGTCAGTCCCTTGCGGCATCGGTCAGCGAGCGCAGCTTGCGTAAGGCCGTTGTCGTGGGCGGCAACAGGATCCCCTTCGCCCGCGCGGGTGGAGCGTACGCCAAGTCATCCAACAAGGACATGCTGACGGCCGCGCTGGACGGCCTCATCGCCAGGTTCGGGCTACAGGACGAACGAATTGGTGAGGTGGCAGCAGGCGCGGTGCTAAAACACTCGAGGGATTTCAATCTCACGCGGGAAGCCGTTCTCGGTTCGGCCCTGTCCCCGGAGACTCCGGCCTACGATTTGCAGCAGGCCTGCGCCACCGGCATGGAAGCGGTTCTCGGGCTCGCCAACAAAATCAAGCTCGGCCAGATCGATTCGGCGATCGCCGGTGGCGTTGATACCGCGTCCGACGCCCCTATTGCCGTCAGCGAAGGGCTGCGTGAAGTCCTGCTGGACTTGAATCGCGCCCGCACCGTCCCGGAACGCCTGAGGATCCTTGCCCGGCTACGACCCAAGGATCTGGCGCCGGACGCCCCCACCACGGGCGAACCGCGTACCGGGCTTTCCATGGGCGAGCACCAGGCCCTCACTACGGCCCAGTGGAAAATCACCCGCGGCGCGCAGGACGAGTTGGCGCTCGACAGCCACCGGAACCTGGCCGCTGCCTACGATCGCGGCTTCTTCGACGACCTCATGACGCCCTATCGCGGACTGCAGCGGGATGCCAACCTTCGGCCCGATACTTCCTTGGAGAAACTGGCTGCCCTGAAGCCCGTTTTTGGCAAGAGCTTGAGAGCCGAGGCCACCATGACCGCAGGAAATTCCACACCACTGACCGATGGTGCGGCAACTGTGCTGCTCGCCTCAGAGGAATGGGCGGAAGCGCGCGGCCTACCAAAGCTGGCCACCATCGTGGACGGTGAGGCTGCCGCCGTCGACTTCGTCCATGGCAAGGACGGGTTGCTGATGGCACCGGTATTCGCCGTTCCGCGGCTCCTGGGCCGCTTGGGCCTCACCTTGGATGATATTGACTTCTTCGAGATTCACGAGGCTTTTGCAGGTACCGTGCTATCCACGCTTGCGGCCTGGGAGGACGACAAATTCGGACGTACGCGCCTTGGACTCGGCGGTGCGTTCGGAAAAGTGGATCGAAGCCGCCTTAACGTAAACGGATCTTCCCTTGCTGCTGGCCACCCATTTGCCGCAACCGGCGGACGCATCGTTGCAACGCTTGCCAAGATGCTGCATGACAGTGGAACGGTGGACGGGCGTCCGGCGCGAGGCCTGGTGTCCGTGTGCGCGGCAGGCGGTCAGGGCGTCGTCGCCGTTTTGGAAGCCAACTAGGGGGACGAGTGACAGACAGGTACACACAATTCGTCGACCACGGAATTGGGCGGGACATCGCCAAACGGCTAGGTCTGCCACAGCCCGTGGCTCTCCGCCGCTACCAGCCGGGCGAACCGCTGGCGCCGGGACCTGTGCTGATTCAAGGCACGGGACCCGGCGCTGACGCCCTGGCTAGGGAACTGCTGGGCTGGAACGTTGATGTGCGGCGGCACGCCGAGCCCAAGGAGAAGCTGGGTGCTGTAGTACTGGTCCTAGATGACGTCGCCCACCCTTCGGAGCTTGGCCGTCCCGTTCTTGCGATGGGTGCCTCACTGCGGGACCTGGCGGCCGGAGGGCGTATTGTCACAATTTCCCGCACCGCGTCGTCGGCGGAGAGCCCCGCCGTCGCTGCCGCCAGGCAGGGTGTTGAAGGGATGCTCCGTTCCCTGGCCAGGGAACTGCGCGCAGGCGCCACGGGGAACGGCTTGCTGCTTCGTGACGGAGTGGAAACAACCAGCCCAGGTGTGCTGGCCGCCCTGCGGTTCTTCCTTTCGGGACGATCCGCTTTCGTTGACGGTCAATTCCTAACGATTTCCACTGACGACGGCGGCTTGCCGGGCAACCCGGACCGACCGCTGGACGGAAGGGTCGCCGTCGTAACCGGAGCGGCAAGGGGAATCGGGGCTGCAATCGCCAGGGTCCTCCGGCGCGACGGCGCGAAGCTGGTGCTGGTTGATGTGCCAGCTTCGGGCGACCACCTGGCTGCCATGGCCAACGAGGTGCACGGTACCGCCCTGCAGCTCGACATCACCAGCCAGGACGCCGGCGAAAGAATCATCCGGCACGCGGTCGAACGGCACGGGCGACTCGACATTATGGTGCATAACGCCGGCATCACCCGGGACAAGCTGCTGGCCAACATGGACGGCGCGAAGTGGGACTCCGTGATCGCCGTCAACATTTCTGCGCAACTCGCGATTAATGAAGTTCTGCTTCAGTCGGATCATTTCCGGGAATCCCCGCGCATTGTCTCGGTAGCGTCCACCAGCGGCATCGCAGGTAACCGCGGACAGACGAATTATTCCGCGTCAAAAGCCGGAGTGATGGGCATGGTCCGGGCAAGCGCACCACAGCTCCAGAAGATCGGCGGCGGCATTAACGCCGTGGCCCCTGGATTTATCGAGACGGATATGACTGCACGAATCCCGTTCGCCACCCGTGAAATGGCTCGGCGGCTCAATTCGCTCCAGCAGGGCGGACAGCCCGTAGACGTAGCGGAGGCTATTTCCTTCCTTGCCAGCAACGCTGCCGCGGGAATCAATGGGGAAGTGCTGCGTGTCTGTGGCCAGAACCTGGTGGGCGCATGAGCGGACAACTTGCGGAGCAGCCAATCATTCTGGGAGACGTTCCCTCCCTTTCCAAGCTGTACTTGAACGCGGCGGCCAATACGGCACGGCGGAGGATCCTGGGGGCGCACCCTGATCCCAAGCTACCTACCGGCAGCCATGAGGTGCGCGCGGTCCGGGTCGACATCGCGAAGCTGACCTCGTACCAGCACCTGCTTGGTGAAACGGCCAGCGACGTGTTGCCTGCGGGTTTCATCCACGCCCTGGCGTTCCCGGTGTCCATGAGCGTCCTTAACCGGGACGACTTCCCGTTGCCCTTGCTCGGGATGATCCACCTGAAAAACCACGTGGAGCAATTGGCACCTGTCCTGTTCACCGAAACCCTGGATATCCGTGCCTGGACGGAAAACCTAGCCGGACACCGGTCCGGCACGCAGCTGGACGTTCTGGCCGAAGTGCGTATCCATGGAACGGAGAAGGTTGTCTGGCGGGGAACCTCCACGTACCTCGCGAAGGGGGTGTTCCTTCCTGGCATAGACAAACCACTTGTCCCATCCCAGGGCACTTCCTTCACACCGCCGGTCCCGACCGGTGTCTGGGAACTGGGTCTTGATGTCGGAAGAATGTATGCCGGTGTCTCAGGGGACTTCAATCCGATACACCTCAACGCGCTTTCCGCGAGGGCGCTGGGCCTCCCGCGGTCCATCGCGCATGGGATGTATCTCGCTTCCAGGGCGTTGGCTGATGTCGGCGCTGCAAGAGGGGAAACATTTGCATGGGATGTGCAATTTGAAGCTCCAGTGTTCCTCCCGGCCCGCGTTGCCCTGGAAATCGCCACGAGCCAGGGGATGAATGGACACTGGCAACATTCGGACTATGTTGCATGGAACCCACGCAGCGGACGTCGGCATTTCAGCGGGAGCGTCACAGCCCTGTAGCTTGTGGCACGTGAAGATTAGCGAACCCCGAGAAGGGTTTTTCCTAGTTGAGGGCCCCGCATCCAATTGGATTATTGTCAGGGAAGGTGACTCCTACCTGCTCATTGATACCGGTTACCCGGCAGACACCGACGACGTCCTCAATTCGATCACTCAGCTTGGTTTGGAGCCTGCCAAGGCGGCGGCAGTTCTCATCACCCATGGCCATGTGGATCACACCGGGGGAGCGCAGCACCTTGCCGAAGCATATGGGGTACCCGTCCTCTGCAGCCCGCAGGAATTGGCCCATGTCCGCGGCGAAGTGAAGCATCAGATCACACTTGGCCAAGTTTTACTTCGAGCCTGGCGACCCCGGGCGTTCCGTTGGATGCTCCACGCCCTACGTGCGGGTGCATTGAAGGCTCGCCCCGCAGTCGCCGCCAATGCGTGGACGCCGGAGCAATTAAGGGAACTGCCCCGGTCACCCGAGGCCTTAATCCTCCCGGGCCACACTCCCGGCAACACTGTGTACCTCTTCCGTACGGCCGGGGTTATTGCGGTGGGTGACTCCTTCGTGACTGGGCATCCGATCTCTGGACGCTCAGAACCCCAAATGCTGCACTCAATGTTCCACTACGACCGCGACGGCGCCGTCAGCTCTTTGTCAATGCTCGACGGCGTTGAAGCGGACCTGATTCTGCCCGGGCATGGACCGGCACTTGCCCTCCCGCTTCGCGATGCTGTCTCCTCGCTGCAGGTGCATCATGGGAGTGTCAGGTTCTCTTGAAACGAGGTCATCATGAGCACATTAAAAGAACGGCTGCACGCTGACGTTGTCGTTCACATGAAGGACCACGATAAGGTCGCGCTCAACACCGTACGGAATGTCCTGGGCGAGATCGAGACGCGCGAGAAAGCGGGCAAGGAGCCCGTGGAGCTGAACGACGCCGAGATCACTACGATGCTCCAGAAAGAAGCCCACAAACGCCGCGAAACGGCTGCACTCTACACCGACGCCGGTGAGGCCGACCGGGCGGCAGCCGAGATCGCAGAGGCAGAGGTCATCGAAACCTACCTGCCCGAGCCCCTGTCGGCCGCCGACGTGGAAGCCATCGTGGACGGTGCGATTGCCGACATGCGGGCTGCGGGTCAGGAGCTGTCCCTCAGCCATATGTCCGCAGTCATGAAGCCGGTCAGCGAAAAGGTGGCGGGCCGTTTCGATGGGAAGGCAGTCAGCGATATCGTCCGCCAACGCCTGACATAGCCGGATGAGGCCATCCGAAGGGCGCCTCTCCTGCTGGGACCAGTTCGCCGGGACCAGAAGGAGGGGCGTCCCGTGATTTAAGACACTCTGTGATTGAAAACACGGAGGCTCGAATTCTGGGCACAAAAAAACCCCGGAATTCCGGGGTTTTCGTTGTGCGCGGAGGGGGACTTGAACCCCCACGCCCTAATCGGGCACTAGCACCTCAAGCTAGCGCGTCTGCCATTCCGCCACCCGCGCAGGTGGTTTTCGAAGCTGTGCTTTGCGCCTTTCAGCGCTTCGCTTTCCTCCGAAGCAGCGAGAAAAACTCTAACACGAACTTTCCCGAAAAAAACAATCGGGCCTTGTCAGGGCCAAAGAACCGTCCGGGAGCGTGCCTCGCCGGCCCACCATTCCCCGTCGGAACATTGTTGAGTGACGAACGGAGAAGCCGGGGGACTGACTGATGGGTAGGCTGAGGGGAGCGGCGCCGAGCCCGTCCATGAACACTATCGAGCCCGCGACCCTAAAGCCTGCGACTTGAGCTAAGGAGCCACCATGACCAGCGTGCTGCCGGAGGATGAAGTAGTCCAGATCTGCCAGGAGCTCATCCGGATCGACACGTCCAACTACGGTGACGGCTCCGGACCGGGCGAGCGGAAGGCAGCCGAGTACGCCGCCGGATTGATCACCGACGTAGGCCTCGACGTCGAAATTTTTGAATCGGAGCCCGGACGCACCAGCCTGGTAACGCGGCTCGAGGGCGAGGACCCCTCGGCCGGTGCACTGGTCGTCCACGGCCACCTTGACGTTGTACCGGCCCTCAAAGATCAGTGGTCCGTAGACCCCTTCGGCGCCGAATTGAAGGACGGACTGATCTGGGGCCGCGGGGCAGTAGACATGAAGGACATGGACGCCATGATCCTGTCCGTGATGCGGGACTTCGCCCGCACTGGACGCAAGCCCAAACGCGACCTCATCTTCGCGTTCTTCGCGGACGAGGAAGCTGGCGGCAAACACGGTGCCCGGTATGCAGTTGACCATCGTCCGGACCTGTTCGAGGGCGCTACCGAAGCAATCTCGGAAGTGGGGGGTTTCTCGGCGACCATCGGCGGACGGCGAACCTATCTCCTGCAGACGGCAGAGAAGGGACTCAACTGGCTCCACCTGGTCGCCCACGGGCGTGCCGGCCACGGCTCCCAGATCAACACGGACAACGCCGTCACGCGGCTTGCAGCCGCCGTCGCCCGCATCGGTGAATATCGCTGGCCCATTGAACTCACGCCGACCACTCGGCAGTTCCTTGACGGCGTAACAGAACTCACCGGCGTCGAATTCGACCAGGACAACCCGGACGCGCTCCTCAAGGAGTTGGGGACCGTTGCGCGTTTTGTGGGCGCCACGCTCCAGAACACCACCAACCCAACATTGTTGGCTGGCGGTTACAAGCACAACGTCATCCCCGAATCCGCGGAGGCCTTGGTGGATTGCCGCACGCTGCCCGGCCAGGCGGACCATGTGCTTGAAGTGGTCAAGGAGCTCGCCGGAAGCGGGGTTGAGGTCAGCAGCGTCCACAACGACGTATCGCTTGAAGTTGCCTTCTCCGGCAGCCTCGTGGACTCCATGGTGGACGCGCTTCATGCCGAAGATCCTGGCGCCAAGGTCCTTCCCTACACGCTGTCCGGCGGAACCGACAATAAGTCCCTGAGCCGCCTGGGTGTCACTGGGTATGGGTTCGCGCCATTGCGCCTTCCGGACGAGTTGGACTTCACCGGCATGTTCCATGGCGTCGACGAGCGCGTACCGGCCGATTCTCTCCAGTTCGGGGCGCGCGTACTCAACCGCCTGCTGAGCAGCTACTAGCCATGCTTCCCGAGGATGTCCTTCCCGATGCCCTGCTAAATCGCATTCGGGACAGGGCAGCTGGCTACGACAGCCGCAACGAGTTCTTCCACGAAGACCTCCAAGAGCTTCAAGCTGCGAAGTACCTGAAAGCATTCGTCCCGGAGTACGACGGCGGACTGGGCCTGGGGCTTGAAGCGACGGCTGGGTTGCAGCGCAGGCTCGCGACGGCTGCACCAGCCACGGCACTGGCCATCAATATGCATTTGGTATGGACGGGCGTGGCCCAGTTGCTCTCAGCCCGGGGCGACAACACGCTGGCCTTCGTGCTCGAGGAAGCCGCTGGCGATGAGATTTTCGCATTTGGTAACTCAGAGGCCGGCAATGACTCGGTGTTGTTCGACTCGACAACCACCGCAGAGCCCCTGGAGGATGGCTCCTACGCCTTCACGGGGCGCAAGATCTTTACGAGCCTTTCACCGGTGTGGACAAGGCTCGGCATCTTCGGGAAGGACGCTGGAGCCCGGGACGGAGCCGGGGAGCTCGTGCACGGCTTTATCACGCGGGATACAGCAGGCTACCGCATCCTGGATGACTGGGACGCCTTGGGTATGCGGGCCAGTCAGTCCTGCACAACTCTGCTGGAAGGCGCCGTGGTTCCGGCAGGGCGCGTGTTCCGCAAACTCCCAGTAGGCCCTAATGCCGATCCGCTCATCTTCGCGATCTTCGCGTGCTTCGAATCCTTGCTGGCCGCAGTTTACGCAGGTATCGGCCAACGTGCGCTGGAATTAGCCGTGGAAGCGGCAACCCGACGAACGTCGTTCAAGTTCGGGGGCCGCAGCTACGCACAGGATCCCGACATCCGTTGGAAGGTGGCGGACGCGGCGATGGCCATGGACGGCCTCTATCCGCACCTTGCCTCGGTGACCCGGGACGTTGATCAGTTGGTCGACCACGGGCAACACTGGTTCTCCCGCCTTGTGGGCCTCAAAGTTCGGGCCACAGAGACGGCTCGCACAGCGGTGGACCTGGCCATCCGCATTTCGGGAGGGTCAAGCTACTTCCGTGGATCGGAGCTCGAGAGGCTGTACAGGGACGTGCTTGCGGGCATTTTTCATCCATCAGACGACGAGTCGGCGCACAACACCGTGGCAACCGCCTGGCTCGGTCCGCTCGAAAGCTAAACCGCCAAACGAACAGTGCCGCACAAGGAAAAACGCGGAGCCGCGTCACGCCGTGCGTTGCACAGGCATGATTTTCCGGCGCAACCAGAATCGCCGGGCCCCGCCCATGTAAAGCCTGCTGCGTTCCAGCTCCCACTTGCCATACTCCGAGTGCTCAACCAGGCGGCGCCGAGCCTCGGGCAGGGAATCGTCAGGGCTGACTGTCAGTACAAGGTACTCGTACTGCCGCAGGTAGTCCCGTTCCCGTTCGACGGAACTCCTCAGAAATTGTTCCCTCATCGCTCTCCATTTTCGTCCTTTTCAGACTAACGTGAAGTCATGAGCATCGATCCGCGTGTCGCGCTTCAGTCTTTGACTGCCGCTTTGGAAGAGCATCTTGTTGCTGTTTCTGCCCGCCGGGGCGAAGGGGATCCAGCCGTCGAGGCGGCTTTTTTTGCCGTCGCTGACGCCTTTGAAGTGTACGAGGATTCGCTCTACGAAGCCTACTCGGAAGTTACTCCTCTCCAGGTGTTCGACGAGGAGGACGAAGAGGAAGAAAGCACCGCGCTGGATGACGAAGACGAGCTGGAGATCCTTGATCAATAGCCCGAGCCGGGCATAAAGAGCTGCACCCGTTAGGCGGGTGTAGCTCTTGCTTACGCAGCGACGTTAGCTCCGCGCGGCAGGTCCGGTACCCTCAGAGACGTCTTCGAGTGCACGCGAAATCTCCGCCGGCAAGGTGGACAGCGCGGCATCCAGGAGTTCCTTAAGCTGCACAGGCATCCGTGGGCCCACAACCGCCGTCGCAACGGCCGGCTGGGCCAGCAACCACGAAAGGGCCACGTCAAGAGGTTGCCGGCCGAGTCCGCGGGCGGCCATTGCAACTGCCTCAACCACTCGTGACGAACCGGGCTCCAGGTAGGGTTCCACGTACGCGCTCAACCGCCCGCGGCCCGCGCGCGATTCAGCTGGTATTTGGCCCCTATACTTGCCGCTCAGCACGCCACGTCCCAACGGACCCCACGCCATCAGGCCCAGGCCCGCGTCTTCAATGGCCGGTACCAATTCCTGCTCCGGCCTCCGGTTCAGCAGCGAATACTCGGACTGGTTGGCCACCAGCGTGACGCCGGCAACAGCTGCTGCCTTGGCTGTCTGCCAGCCGTTGTAGTTAGAGACACCCACATAGCGGGAGCGACCGGAACTCACAGCGAACTCAAGAGCGGACAGTGTTTCCTCCAAGGGCACGTTTCCGTCCCACGCTTGGGCGAACCAGATGTCAACGTAATCCGTGCCGAGCCGCGCCAGGCTGGCGTCGAGTCCGGAAAGCAGCGCACCCCGGGACGCGTCCACCCGGTTCCTCCGATCAGCAGGAGTCAGGCCCGCTTTGGTGGCGATCACCACCTCGGAACGGGCGACGACGTCTCCCAACAGCGTGCCCAGCATTGCCTCGGACTGGCCGTCCGCATATGACGACGCTGTGTCCACAAGGGTGCCGCCGGCGTCAACGAACGTGCGTAGCAGTTCTGCTGCATCCTGCTCATCGGTCTCATGGGCCCAGGACATGGTCCCGAGCGACAATGCGGATACCCGGAATCCGCTGTTGCCAACGTAACGCTGCTGCATAGCAGCTAGCTTACGGGCAGTTGCACGGGTTCATGACGTAGGGTCTATTCACGTGAACTGGATTGAAGCAGCCCTGCTCGGACTGGTGCAGGGCCTCACCGAATTTCTCCCGATTTCCTCGAGCGCCCACCTGCGCATCGTCGGCGAATTCATGCCTAACGCCGCAGACCCTGGGGCCGCCTTCACGGCGATAACGCAGCTTGGGACTGAGACCGCAGTGATTGTGTTCTTTTGGCGCGACATCGTCAGGATCATCCGGGCGTGGTTCGGTTCGTTGCGGGGCACGGTACCGCGCAACGATCCTGATGCCCGCATGGGCTGGCTGGTCATCCTGGGCAGCCTGCCGATCGTTGTGCTGGGTTTGTTGTTCCAGGACCAAATTGAGTCGGTGTTGCGCAGCATGTGGCTCGTCGCGACGATGCTTATTGTGTTCGGCCTCATCCTTGCCGTTGCAGACGCCATCGGCAGGCAGCAACGGGACCTGACCGACCTCAGTTACAAACATGGCATCCTGTACGGCCTGGCGCAGGCCATGGCCCTAATTCCCGGCGTTTCGCGCTCCGGCGGCACCATCACTGCCGGACTCTTTATGGCCTACACCCGTGAGGCAGCTGCCCGGTACTCGTTCCTCCTGGCAATCCCTGCCGTCTTCGGCAGCGGGCTTTACCAGCTGTACAAAGTGCTGGCGAAAGATGGCATTGGCGGCCCCTTCGGACTGCCGGAAACCGCATTGGCCACGGTTATCGCCTTCGTGGTCGGGTACGTCATCATTGGCTGGTTCCTCAAGTTCGTTTCCACCCGAAGTTACCGACTGTTTGTCTGGTACCGGATCCTTTTGGGGCTGGGCCTTTATCTGTTGCTTGGTTTCAATGTCATCAGCGCCTAGCACTATGGTGGAGGCTGTGAAATCGTGGACTTCCCGCCCTGTTCCCCAGCTTCCCGGCAAAATGTCCGGCCTGAGCCTCTTCGACACAGTGCGGGGTAAGGCGGCGACCATCGAGGGCCGGGCGGTTCAGTCGATGTACGTCTGCGGGATCACGCCGTATGACGCCACGCACATGGGGCACGCTGCAAGCTATGTGGCCTTTGATCTCCTCAACAGGGCCTGGAGGGATTCGGGGCAAACCGTCGAGTATGTCCAGAACGTGACAGACGTCGACGATCCGTTGCTTGAACGGGCGACGGCGACGGGCGTGGACTGGCGTGACCTCGCCGCCAGCCAGGTTCAGTTGTTTAGGGATGACATGACGGCCCTGAATGTCCTGCCACCCGATCATTACATCGGGGCAGTCGAGGCCATCCCGGACATTGTGCCTGCCGTTGAGAAGCTCCTGGCGGAGGGCCTGGCCTATCGCGTGGCGGGAACCGAGGGCGAACCGGACGGCGACGTGTACTACGACGTCGAAGCGGCCGGCAAGGCTTCCGGTGCCCCCGGCGCTTGGGCTTTGGGCGATGTCTCGGGCCTTGGAGAGACCGAGATGCTGGAACTTTTTGCCGAACGGGGAGGCGATCCAGGACGGCCGGGCAAGCGCCAGGCCCTTGACCCCCTCCTGTGGCGCGTAGCCCGGGAGGGCGAGCCGAGCTGGCCGGGAGCCAGCCTTGGCGACGGCCGGCCGGGCTGGCACATCGAATGCACTGTGATCGCCCAGAAGTACCTACCGGCACCGTTCACGGTCCAAGGCGGGGGATCGGACCTGGTCTTCCCACACCATGAAATGGGTGCCGGCCACGCCTATTCCTTGTCCGGCGTGCCCCTGGCGGAGCACTTCGCCCACGCCGGCATGGTTGGCCTGGACGGCGAAAAGATGAGCAAGTCCAAGGGAAACCTGGTCCTCGTTTCCACGTTGCGTGCGGCCGGCGAAGAACCCTCGGCGATCAGGCTGGCCATTCTGGCCAACCACTACAGGTCTGACTGGTCTTGGACTGATGAAGCCTTCATCGAGGCCAAACAGCGCCTTGAAGCGTGGCGCGCGGCAGTCAGCAATGCTCGCGAAGGCTCGGCTTTGCCGCTCCTCGACGCCATGCGGCGTGAGCTTGCGGACGACCTCAACGCACCCGGCGCGCTTGCCGCCGTCGACCGCTGGGCCACGGAAACTGAATCCTTTTCGGGGCCGGTCTCGACGGCGGATCGCGCTTTGGTGGCGGACGCCATCAACGCGCTGCTCGGCGTCGAACTTTAAACGCGCACGGTGACCCCTCCCGGCCGCTCCTGCGGCTGACGGTCACAACGTCACGAAGGCCCGGGCGGGAATCGGAAGTGGTCCAATTCCCGCCCGGGCCTTCTGCTTGCAAGTGCTCCGGGTTTCCCTCCGGACTGGCGGAAAGAAAGAGTTCGGCGCTAGGGCTTCTCCTTGCCTCGACGCTTGAGGTACCGCTCAAATTCCCGCGCGATCGATTCGCCGCTCGCTTCGGGGAGATCTGCCGTGTCCTTGGCTTCTTCCAGTTGCCTGACGTACGCGGCGATCTCCGGATCTTCCGTGGCGAGCTCATTGACCCCGCGTTCCCAGGCGTCCGCTTCCTCGGCCAGGGCATGGGTGTCCAGGGGAACCTGCAGGAGATCCTCGATCCGATGCAGGATGGCAAGCTGGGCTTTGGGTGAAGGAGCCTGGGCTACATAGTGGGGGACGGCGGCCCAGAGGGAGATCGTGGGAAGCCCTGCAAGCATGGCTACTTCGGCGAGCACACCGACGATGCCCACGGGCCCCTCGTACTGCGGCGCCTCAATATTTAGGCGCTCCCGCAGGCTGCTGTCCTCGGTGGTGGCACTCACGGGGATAGGCCGGCTGTGCGGAACATCTGCGAGCAAGGCGCCCACAAGAACCACGTAATCGACCTTCATGGCTTCCGCGTGGACAAGCAATTCTGCCGTGTAGGCACGCCACTTGTACGAGGGTTCCGTGCCAAGCATAAAAACGATGTCCACATTGGAGTCGGGGACACTTGCGTGGTAGATGCGCGTCGAGGGCCACTTGATTTTGCGCACGCCCGCCGATGTCCTCCGCACCGTGGGGCGCGTGAACTGGAAATCGTAGTATTCGTCGGCATCCACGGACGCCACTTTTTTGCCATTCCAGACTTTATTCAAGTAGTGCAACGCGTCACTGGCAGCCTCGCCGGCGTCATTCCAGCCCTCGAAGGCGGCCAGCATCACGGTGATCCGCTTCCCTTCGGACACCGGAAGCAAAAACCGCTCCGGCTCGCTCACGCTGTCCTGTCCGTCTGGTGCTCCGTCCAAGCTGTTCATTCCCTCACCCTACGTCCAAGAGTGCGCCTGTTGCAGTGCATTAAGCGTGCCGCGACGCTGTTTCTGCTGCGATGGGGCGGCCAGCAGTCGCGGGGCTGCAGAGCTGCCGCCGCTGACGGCGTCGAGGTCGGGATTCGCCAAGGGCGTAGCCGGTCCAGGCCGCTCCGACGTTCAACGTAGACTGGAAAGCATGCATCCTCTTCCCGGACTGTCCGCAATTAAGGCCTCACCGTGCTGAAGGCCGTGCTGTGGGATATGGATGGAACGTTGGTGGACACCGAGCCGTACTGGATTGCCGCAGAGCACGAATTGGTGACCGCCCACGGCGGAACATGGTCGCATACACAGGCCATGCAACTGGTTGGCCAGGCACTGACATATTCGGCAGGCCTGCTGCAAGACGCCGGTGTCCGCATGAGCCGTCGGGAAATCATCGATACGCTGAGCGCAGAGGTCATCCGCAGGATACGCGTTGAGGTACCGTGGCGGCCCGGCGCCCGCGAGCTACTTGATGAACTGCACTCCGCCGGAGTGCGGTGCGCGCTTGTCACGATGTCCGAAGGCCCGTTGGCGCGCGAGGTGGTAGCCAGCCTGCCCAAGCCATATTTCGAATTCCTGCTCACTGGTGACACAGTCAGCCAGGGCAAACCCCACCCGGAAGCGTACTTGACCGCCCTGGAACGCCTGAGGGAAACCGAACCGAACATCGGCGTCGGGCATTGCGTTGCCCTGGAAGATTCAATCCCCGGCGTTACTGCCGCCCTCGGCTCGGGTGTGATCACCGTAGGCATCCCGCATCAAACCCCGCTTCCCGACGACGAGCGGCGGGAAACCTGGGCAACGCTGGCCGGGAAGACTGTGGCCGATCTCGAAGAACTTGTGGTCCGGCGCGAACTCATCGAAACCGAAGAGGATCTGAACGGTGAGTCCCTGCTCGAAGGCGCGCAGTGACTGACGCACCGCCCCGCCACCGCGGACTAGGTCCCCTCGGCAGCCGTAAAGAAGGCATACCGCTGGGCCGCATCGCCGGGATACCCGTCTATCTGGCGTACTCATGGTTTGTCATCGCGGGCTTCACAGTGCTGGCGGTCGGGCCGGCACTTCAGCTGCAGAACAGGTCACTGGGGTTCAGCGCCTATCTGGTGGCGTTCGCCTACGCCCTGCTCCTGGCAGTTTCCGTGCTGGTCCACGAGCTGGCTCACGCACTCAGCGCCAAGGCCTTCGGCTGGCCTACCGAGAAGATCGTCCTGAATCTTTGGGGCGGCCACACACAGTTTGAGAGCTTCGTTGCATCGCCAGGGCGTTCAGTAGTGGTCGCCATGGCCGGTCCTGCGGCCAACTTCGCCCTCTCGGGGGCAACCTGGCTGCTAATCTCCGCCGATGTGCTCAGCGGGGTGGCCGACATGCTGGTAAACATCTTTATGTGGGCCAACTTCCTCATAGCCATCTTCAATGTTCTCCCGGGATTGCCGCTTGATGGCGGACGCCTCATCGAATCAGCTGTGTGGAAAGCCACGGGGAGTCAGGATAAAGGCACTATTGCGGCCGGGTGGGCTGGCCGGGTCATCGTTGTAGGGCTGGTGTTCTGGTTCCTCGTCCGCCCGTTCCTGCAAGGTCTCCGGCCGGACACCAGCCAAATGATTATCACGGTCCTGGTCTGTGGTTTCCTCTGGATGGGGGCAACAGCCGCAATCCGACAAGGACAGATGCGAAGCCGGCTGCCGCGTGTTAACGCCGCCGAGCTTGCAGAACCTGCTGTGGGTGTCCCGGAAACAGCCACAGTCGCCGAGATCTACCCCCTTGCCGGGCCGGAAGGGCCCGCGATTGTGTTGACTTCAGTTGCCGACGGACGGCCTGTCGGCGTCGTGGACCCCGAGGCCCTCCGCCGTGTTCCACCGGCCCAGGCCGCGGGCCTGCCGATTACCACGGTCGCCCATCGGCTGGAGGCCGGAGCCTACGTTCCGCAAACAGCCCATGGTCAGGAACTGATTCAGTACCTGGCCAAGCTCACCGGCGGAGAATACGCCGTGATCGACGACGCCGGAACGGTCACCGGGCTCCTTCGGCAATACGCCGTGGTGATGGCCATAACGGGCAAAGACCGACGGGATAACGGGACCCGCTGACTTCCGAGCCGGTAGAGTTACCTGCCGGTCGAGATTTTTTCCGGGCCTGGGCTGTGCGGCCAAAGACCGCATCCGGAACACAAACGCACACAGGAGCGAGGACATACCCCATGAGCAGCGAGACCGCCGCCAACGAGAAGACCCCTGCGATTGCTGCAGCGCAGCCCGCGGGCGCCGCACGCCGCCGGGGGCCTTTCCGAGTTGGTGAGCGGGTCCAGTTGACGGACGAGCGTGGCCGTATGAACACGATCACCCTCGAGGAGGGCGGGGCATTCCACACCCACCGCGGTTTCCTCAACCATGACGCCATCATCGGACAGGCTGACGGTTCCGTGGTGACCAACAACATTGGACAGCAGTACCAGACTCTCCGGCCGCTGCTCTCCGACTTCGTTCTCTCCATGCCGCGTGGCGCCGCAGTTGTCTACCCCAAGGACGCAGGCCAAATTGTCACCATGGCCGATATTTTTCCGGGGGCACGCGTTGTTGAAGCCGGTGTGGGATCCGGCGCGTTGTCCATTTCGCTCCTGCGCGCGGTAGGGGACAACGGTTACCTCCACTCCTTTGAACGCCGCCAGGAGTTCGCCGACATAGCCCGCGGAAACGTCGAAACCATCTTTGGCGGGGCCCATCCGGCCTGGAAGATTTCATTGGGAGATTTCCAGGAAGAAGTGGTGCGGGCCGAAGAACCTGGTTCCATCGACAGGGTGGTGCTCGACATGCTTGCCCCGTGGGAGTGTCTGGACGCAGTCGCCACGGTACTGGCTCCGGGCGGCGTCTGGATCAACTACGTGGCCACCGTCACCCAACTGTCCCGAACCGCCGAGGCGATCCGAGCCGACGGGCGATTCACCGAACCCGACGCCTGGGAGTCGATGGTTCGCGGATGGCATCTGGAAGGCCTGGCTGTCCGGCCGGACCACAGGATGGTGGCGCACACCGGTTTCCTCCTCGTAACCCGCCGACTCGCCGAGGGTGTCACCGGGATCTCCGTCAAGCGACGTCCCTCCAAGACAGAGTTCAGCGAAGAAGACCTCAACGCGTGGACACCGAGCGCTGTGGGAGAGCGGGCTGTGTCCGACAAGAAGCTTCGTCGTGCTGCACGTGACGCAATCGCGGGCACCAACGTGAAGGACGACGCACCCGACACCCCTTAAGTTGTTGCTCGGGAACAGCTTTTCGGTCACATTCGTTGCAAAGATCACAAACTAATTTGGATTGCGGATGTCACCATCGGTGCATAGCGTTTCGGGACTAAGGTCTTAATAGGAGCGCAGAAAGGGGCTGATGCATCGTGGATACGTCGAACAACAACGACTTCGGCAGGCCAACCTCGGAAGAGCCAAACCCAGCTGGAGACCGCTCGCTAGAGCGTGCCGCCCTTCAATCCTCCAGTGGGGAAGCGGAAGTGAGCGTAGCCGAGCGCCAGATCAACATCCTTCGCGACAAGCTTCGCCACATTGACCGCCAACTGGCGGCTGCCACCCAAAACAACACCAAACTTGTGTCCATGCTGGAAACAGCAAAGGCAGAGATTCTCAGGCTGAAGGCTGCCCTTGAACAGGAAGGACAGCCGCCCTACAGCTTTGGCACCGTCCTGCAGCTAAATCCCCGTCGCCAACCGACGGCCGGGAATTCGGGAATGGCGGCCACCGAAGAGTCTGTGGACATCTTCAACGCCGGACGGAAGATGCGGGTGGGCCTCAGCCCCCTCGTCAACATGAACCAACTGACCGTAGGCCAGGAAGTCCTGCTGAACGAAGCGCTTCTGGTTGTCGCCGGCCTTGGGTACGAACGTGCCGGTGAACTGGTCACCCTCAAGGAACTGCTGGGCGCGGACCGGGCCCTCGTTGTGGGGCGTGCAGACGAGGAACGTGTGGTCCGTTTGTCCGGTGCCCTGCAGAGGCAGGCCCTGAGGGTTGGCGACGCACTGTCAATCGATACCAGGACAGGCTACGCACTTGAGAAGGTTCCCCGCGCGGAGGTTGAGAATCTGGTGCTTGAGGAAGTACCGGACATCACCTATGAGGACATCGGTGGTTTGGGGCCGCAGATTGAGCAGATCCGCGACGCCGTTGAACTTCCCTTCCTGCACCCCGATCTATACCGTGAGCACGGCCTCAAGGCCCCCAAAGGCATCCTGCTCTATGGCCCTCCCGGCTGCGGTAAGACATTGATCGCCAAGGCAGTGGCCAACTCCCTGGCGGCGCGCGCCTCCGAGCGCGCCGGCAACACAGACCTCAAGAGCTATTTCCTCAATATCAAGGGACCTGAGCTTCTCGACAAGTACGTTGGCGAGACTGAACGGCACATCCGCCTGATCTTCTCGCGTGCACGGGAGAAGGCATCGGACGGCAGCCCCGTAGTGGTCTTTTTCGACGAGATGGACTCCCTCTTCCGTACGCGCGGCACTGGCGTATCCTCCGACGTCGAGACGACGATCGTCCCGCAGCTCCTGAGCGAGATCGACGGCGTGGAGCGGCTGGACAACGTCATAGTGATCGGTGCCTCCAACCGGGAGGACATGATCGATCCTGCAATCCTGCGCCCGGGCCGCCTCGACGTGAAGGTCAAAATCCACCGCCCGGACGCGGAAGCGGCGGCAGACATCTTCAGCAAATACATCACCACGGATCTGCCGTTCCACCAGAGTGACCTCTCCGAACACGGCGGTGACGTACAAGCAACGGTTGATGCCATGATCCAGCGCACGGTCGAGGCAATGTACTCCACGGACAAGTCCAACGAGTATCTCGAAGTCACCTACGCCAACGGCGACACTGAGATGCTGTATTTCAAGGACTTCAATTCCGGCGCGGTTGTCCAAAACGTAGTTGATCGGGCCAAGAAGTATGCCATCAAGGATCTACTGACAACAGGGCAAAAGGGCCTGCGAATCGACCACCTGCTGCGTGCAGTGGTAGACGAGTTCCGGGAACACGAGGACATGCCCAACACCACTAACCCGGATGACTGGGCACGCATCTCCGGTAAGAAAGGCGAACGCATCACTTACATCCGCACCATCGTCCAGGGCAAGGCAGGCCAGGAGCCCGGGAAGTCGATCGAGACCACTCCCAACACAGGCCAGTACCTGTGACGGCCCGGGCCGAAGGCGTCCCACCGGAGGGGCTTCCGGTGGGCGGTGCCATGCGCGTCATGGGATCCGAAACCGAGTATGGCATCCATGCTCCTTCCGCGCCCGGCGCGAACGCCACCATGATGTCGGCCCGGATTATCCAGGCCTACGCCCAGCTGACCCGACAGAGGGCCGCGGGTGGTGCGGAAACGCGCTGGGACTACACGGACGAGGAACCGTTGCACGATGCCCGCGGCTGGACTTTGGAGCGGGCAGCCGCCGATCCAAGCCAATTGACCGACCAGCCGCCGGTACTGGATGCAGAAGCGGTCGCCTTGGCCTACGGCCGCCGTGAATTGGAAGCCGACGGCGCGGACGAGTCGGGGTCGCTCCTGATGAACATGGTCTTGGGCAATGGTGCACGCCTGTACGTGGACCACGCCCACCCGGAATATTCCAGCCCCGAGGTCACCAACCCCAGGGACGCCGTGAAATGGGATGCGGCCGGCGATCTGGTGGCCTTGGCCACTGTTCGCAAGGTTGCCGCGGACCAGGATCTTCCGCCGATCAATCTGTACAAGAACAATACGGACAACAAATCCGTGTCCTACGGTTCGCACGAGAACTACCTGATGCCTCGGTCGGTCCCTTTCGGCGACATCATCAAGGGCCTTACGCCGTTCTTCGTGACGCGGCAGATCATGTGTGGTTCCGGTCGTGTGGGACTTGGCCAGGACAGCTCGCGTCCCGGCTACCAGATAAGCCAGCGCGCCGACTTCTTCGAGGCGGAGGTGGGGCTGGAAACCACCATCCGGCGGCCCATCATCAACACCAGGGACGAGCCCCACGCCACAGCGGACAAGTACCGGCGCCTGCACGTCATCATCGGTGATGCCAACCTGAGCCAAGTGGCTAACTACCTCAAGTTCGGCAGCACGGCCATGGTCCTTGGTCTCATTGAGTCTGGCCAGGCTCCCAAGCTCGAGGTACACGAACCGGTGGCGGCGCTCCAGGCAGTCAGCCACGACACCGAACTGACAGGGACTCTTCGCCTGGTGGACGGACGCCGGGTTTCAGCGCTGGACATCCAATGGATGTACTACGAGGCCGCCGCCAAGCGCGCCCAAGAGACTGGCGTTTCCGACGCCGTTACGGGTGACGGGCACACGCACGACGTGCTTGCCAAGTGGGAGTCCACGCTCACGGCACTGGGCTCCGATATCAATTCGGCTGCATCAACTGTCGAATGGCTTGCGAAGCTGTCACTGCTGGACGGGTACAGGCAACGGGACGGCCTTGCCTGGGGGGATGCCCGCCTTGGCCTTGTCGACCTGCAGTGGGCGGACATCAGGCCCGAAAAGGGGCTCTACTATCGGCTGCTGGCCAGGAACCGCATGCAAAGAATCCTCGACGACGGCGCTATCGCCGCGGCGGTGACCGCACCGCCGTCGGACACGCGAGCCTACTTCCGGGGTCGTTGCGTCACCTCCTTCGGCAAGGACGTCGTGGGGGCCAGCTGGGACTCGGTCATCTTCGACGTCCCCGGCTTCGGCAAGCTCCAAAGAGTCCCCACGCGGGAACCTCTTAAAGGCACGGAAAAGCTCACCGGGGCGCTGTTCGGCAGGCACCAGGACGCGGGGTCTTTCCTCTCCGAACTGCTTGGATTGAACACCGCTCCACCTGCGGCTTAAAGCCCCCCATCCGGGCCTCCGGCGTGGCACTATGGCTTTACAGTTAGTCTCCTGCGGGGGACGCACAGAATGGAGAAAGAAATGGCAGGCCAGGAGCAGCAGCAACCCCAGGCGCGCGAAGTGGTTGAAGAGGACATCCCTGAGGCCCCGCCCGCAGCGCCCGAAGCGCAGGCGTCCGAAGCTACCCAGGGCGTGGACGACCTCCTGGACGAGATTGACGGCGTCCTTGAATCCAACGCCGAAGAATTCGTCCGCGCGTTTGTGCAGAAGGGCGGCCAGTAAGCCAGCGCCGCCCCGCCAGATGCACCCGCGGCAGCCCCGCGGATGCTTGAACCAGCGTCGAAGGAGTGCAGTAGTGCAGGAACACACAGCCAGCCGGATCGCGGCCTACGCAACGTCGTCCTTTACCGAACACCTTCAACGCGAAAGGCCCGATCTGCTGCCGTATAACCGCGTGCTGCCCGCCGGCGAGCTGCCTCCTGTCCCGCACGCTACAACCATCGTTGCCCTCACCTACGCCGGCGGCGTCCTGATGGCGGGGGACCGGCGTGCCACGATGGGCAACCTCATCGCCAGCAGGCACATCGAAAAGGTGTTTCCGGCCGACCAATACTCCGTCCTCGGCATTGCCGGGACCGCGGGACTCGCGATTGACATCACCAGGCTCTTCCAGGTGGAGCTGGAGCACTACGAGAAAATCGAGGGCACCCACTTGAGCCTTGACGGCAAGGCGAACAGGCTGGGGGCGATGATCCGCGCCAACCTCCCTATGGCCTTGCAAGGCCTGGCAGTCATCCCGCTGTTCGCCGGCTTTGACGCGGTGACAGGCGTGGGCCGCTTATTTTCCTTCGACGTGACGGGTGGCCGGTACGAAGAGCAGGAACACCACTCGGTTGGCTCAGGTTCCGTTTTTGCCCGCGGCGCACTCAAGAAACTTTGGCGGCCAAACCTTGACGAGGACACCGCCGTGAGCGTGGCGGTTGAGTCTTTGTACGATGCCGCTGACGACGATTCCGCAACAGGTGGTCCGGACCCCGTTCGCCAACTTTGGCCCGTTGTCTACACAGTCAACCGGGCTGGCGCCCGGCGGATCCCGGAGCGCGAGCTCGCACAAATCGCCGGCGCCATTGTTGAGACGCGTGCCATCGCCGGACGGGAGGCCTGACATGGTGCAGCAGTTCTATGTTTCTCCCGAGCAGTTGATGAAGGATCGGGCGGACTTTGCCCGGAAAGGCATCGCGCGCGGACGCTCGGTTGTTGTCGTGAGCTGCGCCCACGGCATCGCACTGGTAGCCGAGAACCCGTCGCCCTCGCTGCACAAAATCGGCGAAATCTACGACAAGATCGGTTTTGCGGCAGTTGGAAAGTACAACGAGTTCGAAAGCCTTCGGCAGGCCGGTGTGCGGTATGCCGACGTACGTGGCTACTCATACGACCGGGAGGACGTCACGGCGCGCGGACTGGCCAGCGTTTACGCCCAGAGCCTCGGTGCCGTGTTCACCGCCGAACAGAAACCCTTTGAGGTGGAACTCGCCGTCGCGGAAGTGGGCCGTAACCAGGCACAGGACCATCTGTACCGGCTGACTTTCGACGGCTCGATTGCCGACGAGGACGGATTCGTGGCCATGGGTGGCCAGGCTGAACGCGTCTCCGAAGTGATCGCAGCTGAATGGAACGCGGATATGGGACTCGGAGGTGCCCTTCGGCTCTCCCTCAAAGCGTTGGCAGCGGACAAGGACGTTGACATGCTGCAGCCTTCGGCCGTTGAGGCGGCTGTTTTGGAACGTGAATCGGAGAGCAGCCGCGGGGCCCGGCGGGCCTTCAGGCGACTCGGTGCCGAGGAAATCACCCAGTTAATGGCAGCGGAGGGCTGAGATGGACAAAAGAATTTTCGGTGTCGAGACCGAGTTTGGCATCTCGTATTCGAGCCCTGATTCGAGGCCGCTCGCACCTGAAGAGGTTGCGCGCTACTTGTTCCGGAAGGTTGTCAGCTGGGGCCGGTCGTCAAACGTCTTCCTGACCAACGGCTCCCGGCTGTATTTGGACGTCGGTTCTCATCCGGAGTACGCAACGGCCGAGTGCGATGACCTGGCCCAGCTGATCGCCCACGACCGTGCAGGCGAATTGATACTGGATGACCTCGTGGACGAGGCGCAGTCCAGGCTTTCCGCCGAGGGCTTTAACGGCACGGTGTACCTCTTCAAGAACAACACCGATTCCGCAGGCAACTCCTACGGCAGTCACGAGAACTACCTGATTCCGCGCAAGGGTGAATTCTCGCGGCTTGCCGAGATCCTGATTCCCTTCCTGGTGACCCGGCAGTTGATCGCCGGGGCAGGAAAGATCCTCAAGACTCCGCATGGGGCCACGTATGCCTTCTCGCAGCGGGCAGACCACATATGGGAGGGCGTTTCCTCTGCCACCACGCGGTCCCGCCCCATCATCAACACAAGGGACGAGCCCCATGCTGATGCTGAGTTCTACCGGCGGCTGCACGTCATTGTTGGCGACTCCAACATGTCCGAAACAACAGCCCTGCTGAAGGTGGGAACCGTTGACCTCATCCTTCGGATGATTGAGGCCGGTGTGATCATGCGCGATATGCGGATGGAGAACCCGATCCGAAGCATCCGGGAAATATCCCACGACCTAACTGGACGGGCTTTGGTGCGCCTCGCAAACGGGCGGCAGTTGACAGCCCTCGAGATCCAGCGCGAATACTTTGCCAAGGTGTCAGAGTTCGTTGCGGCGAACGGCGCCCACAACCCCCATGTCCCCTTGATCCTGGACCTTTGGGGCAGGACGCTCGACGCCATCGACACCGGAGACACCAGCAAGATCGACACCGAGATCGACTGGGCAATCAAAAAGAAGCTCATGGATTCGTACCGGCGCCGCCACGACATCGGCCTCGATTCGCCGCGGATCGCGCAGTTGGACCTGACCTACCATGACATTTCGCGGCAGCGCGGGCTCTACTTCCTGTTGCAATCCCGTGGTGCCGTCCGTCGCATTGTCACGGAAACGGAAATCAAGGATGCCGTGGACGCACCGCCGCAGACCACGCGCGCGAAGCTCCGCGGAGACTTTGTCCGCCGCGCCCAGGAGCTGGGCCGGGACTACACAGTTGACTGGGTGCACCTCAAACTCAATGACCGCGCGCACCAGACGATCCTTTGCAAGGATCCATTCCGTAGTGTGGACGACCGTGTGGATGCGCTGCTTGACTCTATGAGCTGACTCCCAGCTTGGCGGGTTATCCTGAGTGGGGCCGTTTTTGCGGCCCCAAAAATACCGTCGCGCGCCGGCCCCGGTTGCAAGTCCCCGGACCACGCGGCGAGGCCCCTGCCCCCCACGAAAGTTCATTGTTACGTGCGCCGAATACTTGCCATACTCCTCCCGAGCCTGTTGCTCCTTACCGCGTGTGGTGGCACCTCGGCCGCCCCGGAACCCACCAGCCAGTCTGCGGGGGATATTTCAAAGCTTGACTCCCTGAAGGTCACGGACAACGGGGACAAGAAGGCTCCGGGCGTCGAATTCTCGAAGCCGCTGGACGTATCCAAACCGACCATCAAGGTTGTCACTGAAGGCAGCGGCGATCGCGTCAAGGAAAACCAGATCGCCGACTATTCCTACGTCGCGTTTGACGGCAAGGAAGGGAAAACGCTCGAGGACACGTTCCCGAACGATCCCCAGCCGCTCGAACTGAATGAGGAACTCAAGACCGGCGGCGCGGAACTGTACAACGCCATCGTCGGTGCCAAGGTTGGCTCCATGGTCGCGCTGGCAATTCCCGGGAAGGCCGCCGCAAACGGATCACAGGCACAACCGACCCAGGTTGTTGTTATCAAGCTGCTCTCTGCCAAGGACGCACCCAAGGCGCTCGACAAGCCCGAAGGTGATGCCGTCACGCCTCCCGCCGGCCTGCCCACGGTCAAGGAGAACGACAAAGGTATTCCGGAGATCTCCGTTGATGGCGTGGCAGCCCCGAAGGAGTTGATTGCCCGGGACCTCATCAAGGGTAAGGGAGCCACTGTCAAGGAATCGGATACGCTGACTGTGAACTACGTGGGCGTAAACCTTGTTGGCGGCAAGAAATTCGACTCCAGCTACGACAGGGGGCAGAAGGCCTCCTTCCCGCTTACCGGCGTCATCAAGGGCTGGACCAAGGGCCTCGCGGGCAAGACCGTTGGATCCCGCGTCCTGCTGGTCATTCCAAAGGACCTTGCCTACGGCGATGGCGGCCAGGGCGAGGCTAAGGGTGACCTCGTGTTTGTCGTCGATATCCTCGGCACCAAGTAGTCGTTAAGATCCCATCACTCCCGCTCAACTAAAGGAGAAGCCATGTCATTCGGACAGCGCGAGTACGACCGTCAGAAGCCCGAGATCGATTTCCCCGAGGGCGATGTCCCTACGGAACTGGTCATCACGGACCTGATCGAGGGCAGCGGCGCCGAGGCCAAGGCAGGGGACACCGTCTCCACCCACTACGTTGGCGTCGCCTGGTCCACTGGTGAAGAGTTCGATGCCAGCTGGAACCGCGGCACACCGCTGGACTTCCGTGTGGGCGTTGGCCAGGTTATCCAGGGCTGGGACCAGGGGCTCTTGGGCATGAAGGTCGGCGGCCGCCGTCGGCTTGAGATTCCTTCTGAGCTCGCATACGGCTCCAGGGGTGCCGGTGCGGCTATCAAGCCGAACGAAGCCCTGATCTTCGTTGTGGACCTGGTGGCAATCCGCTAGCGGCCAACACCAAGCCAACTTCGCAACGTAACGTGCGGAATACGAAGGCGCGCCCCGCGGCCGGCTACCGGCCCGTGGCGCGCCTTCGCCGTCGTCGGCGCTGTGCTCCAGACTTTAGTAACGTAGCCAACGTGTCCGCTTCTCGAACTGAACGCCTCCTGAACCTCTTGCTTGCCCTGCTCAACACGCGGTATGGGCTTCAGCGGTCCGTACTTCGGGACAAGGTCTACCACGACACGGGCGAGTCGGACGCAGCTTTCGGGCGGATGTTCGAAAGGGACAAGGCGGAGCTTCGGCGCCATGGTTTTGAGATCGAAACCCTCACCGACATAGGTTTCGGCTCCGACGACCCCGCCTCCACGAGATACCGCATCGGCAAGGAATCCAACCGGTTGCCCGACGTCACGCTGACGCCGGCTGAGTGGACCGTCCTTTCGCTTGCTGCCCAATTGTGGGAATACGCCTCGCTCGGTTCCGCCGCCGCCAACGCCGTCCGCAAGCTCCAGGCGTCCGGTGGAACAGCCGACGTAGAACTGCCGGCCGGGGTCCAACCTCGCATCAAGCCGGCTGGCCAGGCTTTTGACACGATCCTGGCTGCCATGCACGCCAGGCAGGCAGTCACGTTCGGCTATCGGGCGGCCAGTACGGGCGTCGACGAGGAACGCAAATTGGAACCTTGGGGGATTGGCAATCGATTCGCCCAGTGGTACGTCGTGGGTTGGGATCGTGCCAGGGGGGCCAAGCGGTTTTTCCGCCTCTCGCGCATGACGACGGCGGTCACCATCCAGAAGGGCGACGCGTACGAGCGTCCCAAAGACTTCGACATGCGGGCTGAGCTGGACAGCCTTCCTGAGCTTCCCGTCCGGGAAGCCGTTGTGAAAGTTGAGCCAGGGCGGCTGCTTGGCCTCCGGCGTCGGACAACAGGATCGGCGCCCGACGGCGGGAGTGCCCTGTTGGTGCCCTTCCGCGACATCGAGGCAATGGCCCAGGAACTGGCCTCTTACGGTCCCCACGCTACGGTGATCTCACCCCAGGAACTCCGGGACGCCGTCGTCGAACGCCTGAGGGGCGCTTTGGCGGCCAACAGCCAGCCGATGGCGCCAGCAGAGTTTCCCGACGACCGCGCCACGGCACCGAAGGCACGGAAGCGAACGTCAGAAGACCAGTTGGCGCGGCTTCTTCAGTTGGTGCCATTCCTGGTCCATAACCAGGGCCTGCACATCCAAGAGGTAGCAGACAAGTTCGGCGTCACACGGCGTGAGTTGGTGGCCGACCTCCAGCTCCTCATTTGTTCCGGCCTGCCAGGCGGCTACCCCGACGATCTCCTGGACATCCAGTGGGAAGACGACCATGTGGTGATCTCCGAGCATCTGGACCTGAACCGGCCTGTCCGGTTCAGTCCCGAAGAGGCGTCGGCACTCCTGGCCGGTCTGGCCACGCTGCGGGGTTTGCCAGGGCTCACCCGGCTCTCCGGTCGGGCAGATGCCGAAAGCAGCGAGCGGGGAGACGTTGCCCGCGGTGACGCGGATGACCCTACCGCCACCAACAGCACTGATGCCCTCGAATCCGTCACGCTGAAGCTGATGGCTGCGGCCGGAGAAGCGGGGGCGCTGGCAGGGTCAGTGGCTGGACCGCCTGTTGGTCCGGGGGAGTCGGAGACGTTCGATGTCATCACGCGTGCAATCGAGCGGGGCGAACAGCTTCACCTGAGGTACTTCTCAGCCCAGCGGGATTCGGTGTCTGAACGCAACGTCGATCCGCTCCGGATCTATTCCTTGGACAACACCTGGTATTTCGAGGCCTATTGCCACAGTAAACGCGGCATCCGGAACTTCCGGCTGGACCGGATTGAGGCGCTGCAGGCCACAGGCCAAGCTGTATCCGGACTGGCATCCGTGGAGGGCGGAGTGCCCGCCAAGCTCTACACCCCGAGCGATGACGACAGCCTGGTGGTCCTTCGACTGAGCCGCCAGGGTGTTGGCATTGCCGACGACTACTATGCCGACCGCACAGCAGCACTGCCGGACGGAGGCCTCCTTGCGGAGATCCGCGTAGGCAGTGCGGACTGGCTTCCCATGCTCGTCGCACAGCACGGCGGTGCGGCCGCCGTCGTCGAACCTGAAGAGCTGCGGTCAGCGGCAGTCCGGTGGATCGAAGCGGGACTAGCCCGATATGTGGGCGCCGATGCCGGCCCCAAGAGCGCAGAAGGAGCCTGAGGAAATGACGTGGTGGTCCTGGATCCTGCTATGGGTGGCGCTGATTGCGCTGTCCCTCCTTCTGCATGTCCTGCTGGGAGTCCGTCTGTTCAGGCAGGCCATGGCCACCGTGAAGGAGCTCGGCGCTGCGGGGGAGAAGCTCGGCCACCTTGGCCCGTTTCCGGAACCGGACAAACCGGATAACGACGGCGGGAAGCGCCTCCTGCCGCCTGGCTCGGCGGTTTTTGCCCCACCTGAACAGATGCGTCATGATTACCTGGCGGCCAAGGCAGCCCGCCGGGAAGCGCGTCGCAAACGACGCGTCGAGCGCCGTGCGGAGCGGGGTCAGCCCCAATCCCTGCACGACATTGATTTCCGATAAGACGTAGGATGTATCAGAGCGAAAGGACTTCCCCGTGGGACGACTCTTTGATGGCCCTTGGCCAATTGTCATTATCATTATCGTTGCGCTGCTACTGTTTGCCGCGCCCAAGCTTCCCGCCATGGCCCGCAGCCTCGGCCAGTCCATGCGCATCATCAAGTCTGAAGTCAAGCAGATGAAGGATGACGGAAAGCCGGAAACCAAGGACGGCGAAGGTCCTGTTGAAGGCAAGATCGTCAACCACCCGGACCGCAAGCCACAGAGCGGAAACGACACCGACGTTCCGCCGCCCGGCCGCGCGTAAGCGGAAGTGGCACAAGGAAAGGGCCGCAAAGCCAACCCCGAAGGGCGCATGCCCCTCGTTGAGCACCTCAGGGAGCTCAAGAACCGACTCATCAAATCGGCAATCGGGTTGGCCATCGGCAGTGTTGGCGGCTGGATTCTCTACGATCCGGTGCTAAGTGCGCTGAAGGAGCCTGTTGACGCGATCGCCCAGCATACTGGGGGAACATCATCGGTTAACTTCTCCTCCATCGCATCGCCCTTCGATTTCAAACTCCAGCTGTCGATCATCATCGGTACCGTAATTTCCAGCCCTGTCTGGATTTACCAGCTCTGGGCCTTTATTACCCCAGGCCTGACGGCCAAGGAGCGCCGATACACCCTGGGATACATGGCGGCGGCAGTCCCGCTCTTCCTCGCTGGCGTGTGGGTTGGCTGGATGGTCACGCCGCAGGTGGTTCGGGCGCTCACCCAGTTCACACCCTCCGGGTTCTCCAACATGATCGACGCGCGCGACTACGTGGACTTCGTTACCCGCATGGTGCTCTTCCTTGGCCTTGCCTTCCTTGTTCCTGTGGTCCTGGTTGGGATCAACATGGCTGGTCTCATCTCCGGAAAGGCCATCCTCAAGGCGTGGCGGATCACCGTGTTCCTTGTCTTTGTCCTTGCTGCGGTCGCCGCACCCGGAGCTGACGCGGTTTCGATGTTTATGCTTGCGGGTCCGCTGCTGCTGCTGTTCTTCGCCGCCATTGGACTCTGCTTGTTCAATGACCGTCGCCGGGCACGCCGGGAAGCCAAGCACGCAGCTGAGACAGACGCCACGGCCGATATCGCGACTCCAAGCAAGGATCTGGAGAATCTATAGCCCGGGTCGCACTAGGCTTGAGCCATGTCCTCTGAATCCGGGTCTCTTTCACCATCTGAGCGCTACCAGGCCGCGGCACAGCGGAACACGGAGGCCAAAACGCATCTCGGTGCCTTTGCACGGACTTTGGACTTCGAACTGGACGAGTTCCAGAAGGACGCTTGCAAGTCACTGCAGGAAGGTCGCGGCGTCCTGGTTGCTGCGCCTACAGGAGCCGGGAAAACCATCGTCGGCGAGTTTGCAATTTACCTGGCGCTGCAACGGGGTCTGAAGGCCTTTTATACGACGCCAATCAAAGCACTGAGCAATCAAAAGTTCACCGAACTCGGTGAGAAGTATGGTGCCTCGAACGTTGGCCTGCTGACCGGTGACACCACCATCAATGGCGAGGCTCCCGTAGTTGTCATGACTACCGAGGTACTCCGCAACATGCTCTACGCGGACTCAGACACGCTTGTCGACCTTGGCTACGTGGTGATGGATGAGGTGCACTACCTCGCTGACCGCTTCCGCGGAGCCGTCTGGGAAGAGGTAATCATCCACCTCCCCAGCGAAGTGCAGGTGGTCTCCCTTAGCGCCACGGTGTCCAATGCTGAGGAGTTCGGTGCCTGGCTCCACACGGTCCGCGGCCACACGGACGTCATCGTTTCTGAACATCGCCCTGTGCCCCTGTGGCAGCACGTTATGGTGGGGCGCGAAATCGTGGACCTTTTCGCAGGGAACACTTCTTTTGATGAAACGGCACCCGAACCGGAGCCCAGCGAAGTTGAGGATACACCGTCCGCCCGTGTCCGCCGCGCCAAGCAGGGCAAGTCCCTGTCCGCGGCGGAGCTTTCACCGGAGTTCGAGGTCAACCCGGAACTGCTGTCCATGGCAAGGGCGGAAAGCCAGATGAACTTCCGCGGCCGGTTTGGCCACGGGGGACGGAGCAGGCGAAGGCAGGATCGGCAACGGGACGAGCGGCCACCGCAGGCTGAGCCGCGGTCCGCAGTCCGCAAGGCCAGCCGCCCACAGGTCATCGCCAGCCTCGATCGGCAGGGGCTGCTTCCCGCCATTACGTTCATCTTTTCGAGGGCCGGCTGCGATGCCGCCGTAGCCCAATGCGCCTCAGCCGGCCTGTGGCTGACAACTGAACGCGAACAGCAGATCATTGCTACACGCGTCGATGAGGCGAGTCGTGATATTCCGGCCGACGATCTTGATGTTCTTGGGTTCTGGGCATGGCGTGACGGCCTTATCCGTGGTCTAGCCGCTCACCATGCCGGTTTGCTTCCCACTTTCAAGGAAGTGGTGGAGAAGCTCTTCGCCGACGGCCTCGTGAAGGCCGTCTTCGCAACGGAAACGCTGGCCCTGGGTGTTAATATGCCTGCGCGCTCAGTGATCCTGGAAAAGCTCGACAAATTCAATGGCGAGGCCCACGTCAACATCACCGCGGGTGAGTACACCCAACTGACCGGGCGCGCCGGAAGGCGTGGCATCGACGTCGAGGGCCATGCAGTGGTGCTATGGCAGCCGGGAACAGATCCCACGGCGGTAGCCGGCCTTGCCTCGCGCCGGACGTATCCGCTCAATTCCAGCTTCCGGCCTACCTATAACATGAGCATCAACTTGATCGCCCAGTTTGGCCGTGCCCGTGCCAGGGAGATCCTGGAGTCCTCCTTCGCCCAGTTCCAGGCGGACCGCTCAGTAGTTGGCCTGGCGCGGCAGGTCCGAAGCCGGGAAGAATCGCTCGCCGGCTTTGCAGAGTCCATGAAATGCCATCTCGGCGATTTTGAGGAATACGCCAAGCTGCGCCGGGAACTCAGCGACGTGGAGCAATTCGCATCCCGGAGCAAAACCCGTGCCCGAAAGTCCCTGACTATCGATTCCCTCACGCGGCTTATGCCCGGCGACGTGATCGACGTTCCAAACGGTCGTTCTCCAGGGTATGCCGTGGTGCTCAACGCAGACTTCAACGCCAGGGAGCCTCGCCCGGCGGTGCTGACAGCTGACAGCCAGTTGAGGCGTGTCGGCATCCATGATCTTGAGGGGCCAGTGTCGCCTGTGACCCGCATCCGGATCCCGAAGTCGTTCAATGCCAAGCTGCCCAAATCTCGCCGTGAACTGACATCTTCCATGCACAGTGCCCTTCGCGAAAACCGCCCGCCTAAACGCGGCAGCAGTCGGAATGAGGACTTTGGGCTGGCGGCTGCCACGCCGGAACTAGAACGACGGATAGCAGGGCTCCGCCGCCAGCTCAAGGCCCATCCTTGCCACGGCTGCAGCGAACGGGAAGACCATGCACGCTGGTCCGAGCGCTGGTGGAAGCTGCGCCAGGAAACTGATGGCCTCGTCCGGCAGATCCAAGGCCGGACAAACACGATCGCCAAGACATTCGACCGGGTGTGCGATGTCTTGGAGAGCTACGGCTACATCGAAACCCGGCCGGACGGCCCCACAACCATCAGCGCCGACGGGCAGCGACTGCGACGTATCTATGGCGAAAAGGACTTGCTGATCTCCCAGGCCATTCGACAGGGAGCCATCAGCGATCTGGACGCAGCAGAAATGGCTGCTCTGGCCAGCGCCCTCGTCTACCAGGCGAAGCGCGAAGATCGTGGCCTCCGTCCGCGCATGCCCTCCGTATCGCTGGAAACCGCCGTGGACACCGTGATTCGTGAGTGGTCCATCCTGGAAGACGTCGAGGAACGCAACAAGCTTCCGCTGACTGGCGAGCCCGAGCTTGGGCTCGTGTGGCCGATCTTCAAGTGGGCTAAGGGCCGTCACCTCCAGGATGTCCTGAGCGGCACCGACCTTGCCGCCGGAGACTTTGTTCGATGGGCCAAGCAAGTGGTGGACATCCTCGATCAAATGGCAAAGATTCCGGGGCTCGACAGGCGCATCAGCAGGATCTGCTCGGAAGCCATCGACCTTGTTCGCCGCGGCGTCGTGGCCTACTCAACAGTCGCCTAAGAACGCCACCATTCCCCATACCAAGGAGACCCCTCTATGACTTCTTCCGGCGCGCCCCAGGACTCCGGGACCACACAGCGGCCCATCCTGTACCGCAACGGCTCGGTCTACTCAGCCGCGGATCCATTTGCCTCCGCCATGCTGGTTGACGGCGGAACGGTTGCCTGGGTTGGTTCCGAACAGGCGGCCTCGTCAATTGCCGATTCACGGATGGACATCATCGACCTCCGCGGCGCCCTGGTGGCCCCGGGATTCGTTGACTCCCACGTCCATTTGACGGAAACGGGCATTGCCCTCGAAGGGCTGAAATTGTCCGGCGTGCGTTCAGCCCGGGAGCTGCTGGACGTCCTTGCCTCCTCCAGTGCAGATGGCACGGTCCTGGGACACGGTTGGGATGAGACCCGCTGGGACACCCCGGATCTGCCGACCGCCGAGGAGTTTGAACGGGCGGCACGCGGCCGCAGGGTTTACTTGGCCCGGATCGACTCCCATTCGGCGCTGGTCTCAGCCGCTTTGATTGACGATGCGGGGCTGAAAGCCCTGGACGGGTACGACGGCGGCCCATGGGTAGTGCGGAAGGCCCACACTGAGGCGCGGCTTGGTACCCGGAAGCAATCAGCGGAAGATACCCGCCGGTACCAGTCTGCTGCACTGGCCGAGGCAGCTGCCAACGGATATGTTGCGGTGGCCGAGATAGCAGCCCCGCACATTGGCGGTGAAGACGATTTCCGCATTGCAGCAGAGTGGAACCGCCAAAGTTTGCCGGTACCCGAGATCCTCCCGTATTGGGGCTCCCTGGCCTCTTCGGTTGAACATGCCCGGTCCATTGTGGAGTCCTTGGGCGTTCCGGTTCTCGGGCTTGCGGGCGACTTGAACATTGATGGCTCCATTGGCTCCCGTACCGCGGCGCTCAGCGAAGACTACAGTGACGCGGCCGGCCACCGCGGAAGTTTGTATGTGACCAAGGAGGAAGCAGCCGCCCACTTAGCAGCCTGCTCCCTGCTGGGGATCCAAGGCGGCTTTCACATCATCGGCGACGCCGGACTTGAAACTGCCCTCGATGCACTTGATCTCGCGGCGGACGAGGTTGGCGGGCAGCGAATCCGTTCCGCGGGCCATCGCTTCGAGCACGTGGAGATGCCTGGGCCCAAAGCCCTCGAGCGGCTTGGGAAGTACTCGGTCACAGTGAGTGCCCAGCCAGTATTCGATGCTGCCTGGGGCGGCGACGGCGGACTGTATGAACAGAGGTTGGGGGAGCGGAGGCACTCCATGAACCCCTTCGCTTCGTACTATTCCGCTGGTGTTCCCGTTTGCTTCGGTAGCGACAGCCCTGTGACTCCGCTGCGCCCCTGGAGCAGCGTGCGCGCCTGCCTTGAACACAGCAACCCGCAGGAGCGCATTTCCGCTCGTGCGGCGTTCATTGGTCACACCCGGGCTGGCTGGAGGGCCAGCCGGAGCCCAAATCCGCTTGCGGGGCAGCTGGTTCCCGGCGCCCCGGCGAGCTTCGCGGTGTGGGAGGTAGAAGAGCTGATGGTGCAGGTGGCTGACACCCGAGTGCAGTCCTGGAGCACGGATCCGCGTGCGCGAACACCCCTTCTTCCGGCGTTGGACGTTGGCTCGGATCCTCGCTGCCTCCAGACCGTCCGGGAAGGCACGGAACTTTTCTCTACCCCTGAACTTCGCGCGTAATGCGCCGTGCCTGGCCGCAGAAATTGCCCTTCCGGCCGCCCGCTTGTGACCTGCACAAACGGATATAACTGCAGGTCAAAAGCCGGTTGACAGAAGCTGTAAAGCCCGTAGCATTGAGGCTCAACGGGCGGTCGCGGAGATTCAGTGGCTGTCTGGCCGCCGTCGGAACGACGGGAAGTCCAACCCGGTGTTCCACCAAGGCAGCGGCACTCCAGCGGGCAGGTCCATCTGCGAAGAAAACAGTCCAGCCGGACGTGCAGCCCGTCCGGCAAGGACTGGTCCTATGCAACCGGACCTGCCCGCGGCCTTGCCCGGACTGACTGGGCTCTATAATGGAGAGTTGCGCCGGAACGCAGTGGCCCCGCTCCTGCATTTCGCACACCGACCGCTCCATGAAGGAAAGGCCTCTCTTTGCGTGTCCTGACGATCATTCCCACTTATAACGAGCTGGAATCCCTGCCGAAGACGCTTGGACGCCTTCGTGCTGCGGTGCCGGCGTCCGACGTTCTGGTGGTCGACGACAACAGCCCGGATGGCACGGGAGAACTGGCTGACCGTATTGCTTCGGAAGATGGCCAGGTCCACGTATTGCACCGCAAAGGAAAAGAAGGCCTGGGGGCGGCATACATCGCAGGCTTCAAGTGGGGCCTCGCTGCTGGATATGACGTCCTCATCGAGATGGATGCTGACGGCTCCCACCAACCCGAGCAGTTGCAGCAACTCATTGACGCTGTCGACCAAGGGGCAGACCTGGCCATGGGGTCCCGCTGGGTCCCCGGCGGGAGCGTAGTGAACTGGCCCCTCTATCGACAGGTGATTTCACGGGTGGGCAGCACCTACGCCCGCCTCATGCTGGGCCTGAAGATCAAGGACGTCACTGGCGGTTTCCGCGCCTTCAGGCGGACCACGCTCGAGAAACTGAACCTGGATGAAGTCGAGTCGGTTGGCTACGGTTTCCAGGTTGACCTGGCTTGGCGCGTCGCCAAGCTGGGACTGACCATCGTTGAACGACCCATTACCTTTGTTGAGCGGGAGCTCGGTGCCTCCAAGATGAGCAGCCACATTGTCCTGGAGGCAATGCTGAATGTAACCAGGTGGGGTCTCGCCGCACGTTGGCATGCGCTAGCAGCAAAGAGGACCAAGCAGGATTAGCCACCCCGGTAGGTAGGGCGAAAAAGGGGCCGCTCCCGCAACCAGTGGTTGCAGGAGCGGCCCCTTTTGGATGCTGCCCGCGAATCTTTAGGCCGAACGGCGCTCTCCGCGGCGCTCACGCAGAATGTTCAGGCGATCTTCGAGGATCTGCTCCAGTTCCGGAATGGTCCTGCGCTCCAGCAGCATGTCCCAGTGGGTCCTCACAGCCTTCTCGCTGTTGTCCACGGGACGCTCACCGTCCACAAGGATAGCTTCCTTGCCGGTTTTGGATACCCAGACAGGGGGAATCTCAGCCTCAGCGGAAAACGTAACAAAAACCTGTTCGCCGTCCTCGCAACGGTACTCAACGCGCTGCCGCGGTGCCGGCTCCACACCGGACTCGGTTTCCATGCTCTGGGCACCCAGACGCATGCCCCTCAGGCTGCGATCGCTCATGTTTACTCCCTCTGTCTGTTCGCAGAGCCGCGCTCCACGCTAGCCGGTGCACGCAGGCGTGCGCGCCGGACAATCTAATGCACTCGTTGCATCACTAGATGAAACGCCTGGCCAAGCTTGAATGTTCCGACTGGGTAAACCTGCCGGACAAATATCCCATTATACGCAACAATCTCGAAACGCGATACATCGCTCGACCACCCCCAAGGGGGCCGGCCCCCGTGCCGCGGGCCGGCCCCCTTGAAAGCAGTATGCGAGCGCGCTTATTCCGCGGAATCCTTCGCTTCCTCCGGAGTACCAAAAAGACCCGGGACCGAGTCCTCCGCAACGGAAACTCCTCCCAAGGCGCTGCCAATGCCCTTGAGCGCTTCGCCGACTTCGCTGGGGATGATCCACAGCTTGTTGGAGGTTCCTTCGGCGAGCTTGGGGAGCGTCTGAAGGTACTGATAGGCCAGCAGCTTCTGGTCAGGATTGCCTTTATGGATGGCGTCGAACACTTTCTGGATGGCCTGCGCTTCTCCGTCTGCACGGAGGATTGCAGCTTTGGCGTCACCTTCTGCCGCCAGGATGGCTGCCTGGCGCTTGCCTTCCGCTGTCAGGATCTGCGATTGCTTGGTGCCCTCCGCGGTCAGGATGGCAGCCCGACGGTCGCGCTCGGCGCGCATCTGCTTCTCCATGGAATCCTGGATGGAGTGCGGCGGATCGATTGCCTTCAGCTCCACTCGTGAAACGCGCAGACCCCAGCGTCCGGTGGCCTCATCGAGGACACCGCGCAGTTGCCCGTTGATCTGGTCCCGGGAGGTCAGCGCTTCTTCCAGGTTGAGACCGCCCACTACGTTACGAAGCGTGGTGATGGTGAGCTGTTCCACGGCTTGGATGTAGTTCGCAATCTCATAGGTTGCCGCCCGCGGATCGGTGACTTGGAAGTACACCACGGTGTCAATCGACACCACCAGGTTGTCTTCAGTAATAACCGGTTGTGGCGGGAACGAAACCACCTGCTCCCGAAGGTCCAGCAGGGGAAGCAGCCTGTCGACAAATGGGATAAGGATTGTGAGGCCGGGATTCAGAGTCCGCTGGTACTTACCAAGCCGCTCCACCACCCCAGCCCTGGCCTGCGGGATGATCCGGATGGAACGGATCAGCACAATGATGACAAAGACAATGAGGACCAACAGCACAATCGTGGCTGCAGTCCCTCCCAAGCTATCCATACATCTCCTCAATTCCCCTGATGTGGTTGATGCACTTGTTCCCCATTCACAGGAAACATAAGAATCCGGGTCAGGGCTGGCTCTCCTGGGTGGCCGGCGTAACGATGGCGGTTGCTCCCTCAATCCGGGTCACGATGACGTGCTCGCCGGCACCCAGAACCCCGACTGTGCTCCGTGCGCTCCACACGTCTCCGCCAATCTTCACCAACCCGCCGGTTGCGCTGACAGACTCCATGACCAAAGCCGTTTCGCCAATCAACCGGTCTACATTGGTTCGCTGCTCCGTGGGGCCCTTCTTCAGGTGCCGCAGCGCCACGGGCCTGACCAGCCCGATCATGAGGAGCGACACAACGCAGAACACCACTACCTGAAGCCAAAGATCAGCTCCGGCAAAGTCCGCGACAAGGGCCGCCAATGACCCGCCGCCGAGCATGATGAAGAAGAGGTCCAAGGTGAGCATTTCAATGACCGCACAGGCCAGAAAGACGGTCAGCCATAGGGCCCACCAGTTGGAGCCGAGCCAGTCGAACATCGTTCCCCCTTGTCCGCACGGAGCGTCCAGCAACCGCGCAGTGCCGCCGTCGACCTACGTCATGGCTGCTGTTTTTCCATCCTATCGCCGGTGGCCTCGTCCCGTCCGGACCAGTGTTTGCGGGGTGTGAACAGGCTGATTCGGAAGCGTGCTGTCGCCTCCGTGACGTCGTCCGTCGAGGCCGCCACCGCACGCAGTGCGCTACGGTCGAGGTGGTGGCCGGCCGGACCCATGAAGGCCGCGTCCGCTACGGCGCCGGGATTGAGGTGGAGGGTGAACTCAAGGTTCCTGCCGCCGTCGGACTCAAAATGGGACGCCATCGCGGCGGCAAGGCGGTCCTCTTTGTTGTCTTCTATGCCCAACATTCCCGTACGATCGGCGATTTCAGCCAGGTGGCCCGGCAGCGGGGTGACGACAAGCAGCCGGCCACCCGGGCGCAGCACCCGGGCAAATTCGGCGGGGTTTCGCGGGGCGAACACCACCATCACCACGTCCATCGCGGCATCAATGATCGGCAGGGGCTGCCAGATGTCCCAAACGACGTTGATCGCATCGGGATTGAGCCGGGCGGCGCGCCGCAGGGCAAACTTGGAGATGTCAAGGCCAACAGCAGCCGCACCAGGTGCCTTGTCCAGCACTGAACGCAGGTAGTGTCCTGTTCCCGTGCCGGCATCGAGGATGGACGGGAACTTCCGTGAAGCTCCGGCCCGGCCGGTCAGGGAGGCGCTGACGGTCTCTGCGACCAATTCCTGTAGGGGTGCGTAATGGCCTGCGTCCAGGAAGGCGAAACGGGCAGCCACCATGTCCGCTGAATCGGCCTCGAACGCGGTGCCCTTCCCGGTCAAAAAGTTGTAGTACCCCTGCTTGGCGGCATCATAACTGTGCCCCAGGGAACAAAGGAGGCTACGGCGGGGCGGGGGCGAGACTGACAAGCCGCCGCGGCAAACTGGACAGCGCATGGCTGAGACGGCGTCGGTGGGCATAGTGACAATCCTATGGTCACTATTCAGGGCCAGCCCTCAGTCCTGTTCGGTCATCGGAAAGGAACCCCAAAGCCTCTTGGGCCTGGACAATCCCAGGCTCAGCCCAGCGTGCAGAATATTCCTCGTTGCAGGCAATCGACCGGAGCTCGGCTTTGTCCAAGTACAGGATTCCGTGGAGATGGTCGGTCTCGTGCTGGACTATCCGCGCCTGCCAACCCCGGTACTCGGCCGAAGCGGAGCTTCCATCCGCCGTCTCATAGTCAAGCCGGACGTCCCGGTAGCGGGACACCACAGCCTGGAGGCCGTGGACTGAGAGGCATCCTTCGTAGAAGGAAGCCACGGCGGCGCCGAGGCCCGTGTAACGGGGATTGAGGATGGCGAAGAAATCCAGGGGCCGGCGGTCACGCAGCTCTGCCACGTCCGGGTCCGTGTCGAACTTATCCTCCAGCACGGCCACCTGCAGCGGGATGCCAAGTTGCGGCGCTGCCAGCCCAACGCCTGGCGCATTGTGCATGACCTCCCGCATGCGCTGGATCAGCTGTTTCAGTTCACCGTCGCCGAGTTGGCCGTCATATGGCGCCGCGTGCTGGCGGAGTACGGGGTGCCCTGCCTGGACAACCGGTGGCAGGACCGGACTGGCAAGGAGCATCTGGACTGTGTCTCGAATTTGTGCGGCAGAGTATGGCGTTGGAGGGCTCAGCGGGAACGTCATATGCAGAGCCTACTGTTGTCCACCCCGGCAAGCGGCACCCACAAACTCCTGGATGGCCGCCTTAAGGCTGGTGTCGGCTGGCACTTTGATGATGCCTGTCCTGTTGCCCGCCCGCACGTTCAGGGGAAGTAGGGTGCCAACCTTGTCTTCCGCCACGGCGTGGGGATCGCAGCGCGTTGGGCGGATAGTCAGTTCGATCGTTCCAGACGTGCCGCTCCCGGACAGTTCAGTGCCCTTCGGCCACGGCGCGTCCCGGTCTTCGCTGATGAGCGTAGTGCCCTGGATTTCGTCAATAGTGATGGAACCGCCCCTGCCCTGCGGAACGTAATTGAGTCGCAAAATCGCCGTTCCATGGACGGGATCCGCGCGAAAGTCGCCGGACAATTCAAGGTGTACGACGGCGGCAACTTCCTGTTCCAGGCAGAGCTCAGTGTTGTTCCGGGCAAGGACGCCGTGCGGATCGTCCGCCGTGAGGCTTAGTGGGGCGTCGCCTTTGAGTTGGATGTTCACTCGCGCGCCGTCCGGGGCACTGTTGCTTGGACCTTTGCAGGCAGGGGAGGGCAGCTGTGCGGGCAGGCTCTTTGTTTGCCCGGGCGGGATCTCCGTTCCGCCTGGTGAGGCGTTCCACTGGGTCGGACCGGTGAACAGCCCGGTGCTGAGGGACGCTGACTCCACGGTCACGGGATGCGATCCGGTGTTGCTCAGTTGGATTTGGATGACGTACGTGGCGTAGTTATCCCGGAACTGATCGATCACCGCCGTTACGGCCGTTGAGGTGCCGGGTGGCTGGGAGCCGCCAATCGACGTCGAACTGTCCGAAGACGTCGGACCGGCAGATGGCGAGGACGGCTGCGTGCAGGCCGTTCCGGTGGCCAAGAGGGCCAGCAGTAGGAGCCTGGCGATAACCCGCCCGGTGACCGCAGTCGGTGCCATGCCTGCAGTTTACGGCGCAGCCATCCGTTAGGCTCTGGATCATGACTGATGCGGCTCCCCTCGAATGTGTTCTGGGATTCATTCGCACCGTCGAAGCCGGAGGAGGTCCGGACGAACTTCGTCCTTACCTGGCTGATGATTTCACTCTTGTGGAATGGCCCCATGCCCTGGCCAAATCGGGCTCCACGCGGAACCTTGACGAAGCCTTGGAAGGAGCTGGAAATAGCAAGGATATTGTCGCGAACCAGCGTTTCGACATCGTCCGAACCACATGCCAAGGCAACCGCGTGGTTCTGGAAATAAACTGGTCCGCCATAATCTTGCTGGACCTGCCTCATTGGGACGCCGGAGAAACCATCCGCGCACGCACAACGGCGGTGTTCGAAGTACGAAACGGCAGGATAGTCAGCCAGGACAGTTACGACTGCTACTACACAGAGTAGAACCGTCATGAGCCGCGGCTAATGCATCGTGAATCTCTTGGCAACAAAACCTTGGACCGCGGGAGCCTCGACGATACGCGCAAATATCCGGTTTCTGGCGGCCAACAGCCCCGGGGGCATCGGACGGCCCAACGCCATGTTCAACCCAGCCTGCCAAGCGGCCCGTTTGGCAGCCTTGTGCCGAACGCGTTCGACGGCGGCCAGTTCGGCAGCGCACGGGCGCCCATCAAGGAGCAGGCCAAGGGTCGGAACCATCGCGGCCATGTCCAGCCAGCCGAGGTTCATGCCCTGACCGCCGATCGGGCTGATTTCGTGGGCAGCGTCGCCCGCCAGCACAACACGGCCGTGGACCATGCGGGAAACCATTGAAGATGTCACTCCGAAAGCGCTCACCATGGAGTTGCTTTCCGGATCCACCGCGCGGCCGGTACGCCGGGTGATGAGTTCAGCCAGGGGGACCGGGCCAGCCTCCGGCCATGGGGCTCTCAACCGCACCACCCAGCGCCGAATGCCCCCAGGCAGGGGAAAACACTCCACGATGCCCGCGGGCTCAAGGAAGAGGACCGCATCATCGCCAAACCCAGTGTCATCCCGGAAATCGCCCATGACGTAAAAGTCAGGATAACGGCGGGTGCGGACAACACCATCGAGGGCAGGCCTGAACGCCGAGTGGGCACCGTTGGCGGCCACAACGATCCGGGCCTGGAACGTGCCCGCTTGCTTGCCCCTTGCCGAAGGCGACTGGGCTGAGATCCGCACGCTGCCGCCGTCGTCCTCTACTTTGGTGGCCTCGACCCCCCGTTGCAGCGCTCCGGGAGCCAACGATTCAAGACGGTCCTCCAATACGCGCTCGGTACGGTTTTGCGGCACCGACAAGATGAACGGGAAGTCCGTCGAAGCGCTGGTGAAATCCAAACCTGCCACCGGGTCGCCACGGCTGAACGCCCTGCCGCGGGTAATGCGGACGCCGGAGTTGACCAAATCGTCCACCACGCCGGCCGCTTCCAGGACAGCCAGCGACGGCGGGTGGATACCGATGGCGCGGGAGTGGCCGCTTGGCGCCGTCCGGCGCTCAAAGACGGACACGCTCCGTCCCTGGAGCCGGAAGAGGATCGCCGTGAGCAGGCCTACAGGACCAGCGCCGATGATGGCAACGTCGGTCATTGTTGGTCTCCCGGACGGTACACCAGGACGTTGCGGAACGGGGTTCGGTGTTCCACCCGCCAGCCCAGGGGAGCGGCGTCCTGGAGTTCCCGGGGGGTGTAACTGCGCCGGATCGATGTGAGCCCATCCCTCAAGATGAAAGAGCCGAAAGCCAGGGTCCAGGCGCTCGCGCCAAAGAGCCCGTAGGCCAGGACATTGCGCTCCAGATCATTGTGGATGGCTACGTCGCGGCATAATGCCTCGGAGTCGTGCAGGAGTTCCTGGAGCTGTACGGACGTCAGATGGTGCAGGATGTGGTTCGAGATGACTGCGTCGAAGCGCCGGCCCTCGGCCACGAGTTCGGAACTATAGGCCTGCCGGAATGTGATGCCCTGGTTCGATTTTGTCCCTACGGCGAATCGGAAAGCCCTTTCGTCCGGGTCTATGGCCGTGATCCGAAGGTTCAGTCCATCCTTCGCTGCCAGGCTGGCGAGGCGCCGGGCAACATCACCACCACCGCAACCAATGTCCAGCAGTGTGGGATAAGACCTCGACGCCAGCACGGGACGCAGAAGGTCGCGATAAATCCCATTCCATCCCGACACCACACGATTGACGATGCGGAAACGGCTGTAACTGCGGTCGAGTTTGAGCGGATCGCAGTCCGGACGGTCCATTTCCTCAACTGCGTCTGCCGCCCTTTCGCGCAGGAACACTGTCACGACACCGGCGACAACTTAGTGAACAGGGCCGTTTCCACCGTCAATCCCGGGCCGAACGCCATGGAACAAATTCGTTCCGCTTCCGTTGTGGGGGCCATGTCCATGATGTGCTTAAGCACGAACAACACAGTGGAACTGCTCATGTTGCCGTATTTGCGCAGGGTCTCCCGGGCAGGAATCATCTGCTCCTCCCTAAGCTCCAGCTTGGATTCGACCTTGTCCAGAATGGCGCGGCCACCCGGATGGATGGCCCACAATGGGATGTCGCTATAGGGCCGGTCACCAAGTCCCGGAACCCGGGCGAGCAACGGCTCAAGGGCCCCGGTTATGTGCTCTTCAATGATGTGCGGGACGTAACTTCCGAGCACCATCTCAAAGCCCTGGTCGCCGATATTCCACGCCATCGCTTCCTCACCGACCGGCGTCAGCACGGTTTCGAAATGGTCCAGGGTTAACGCGGTTTGGCCGGGTGCCGGCTCGCGGGCGGACACGACGGCGGCCGCGGCACCATCTCCGAAGATGGCCGACCCCATGATGGTGTCCGGATCGTTGGACGTGCGCAGGTGCAGGGAACACAGTTCTGCACAAATCACCAGAACAACCGCCGAGGCGTCGGCTTCACAGAATTGCCGGGCGGCGCGGAGCGCCGGGAAAGCCGCATAGCAACCCATGAATCCTAGGTGGTAACGCTGCACGGCGGGGCTAAGGCCCAGAGCGCGAACCACTTTATAGTCGGGTCCCGGATTAAAGAACCCCGTGCAGGAAACGGTTATGACGTGGGTAATGTCGGCCAAGTCCAACCCGGGACAATTGCCGACTGCGGCCTTCGCGGCCTCGATAAAGAGTTTTGTGGCTTCGGTCGCGAAAAGTTCGTTCCGAGACTTGGTGGAGGGGTTAAGGACCAGGCCCGCGCCGTGGTCGAAGAAGCGCGGATTGTCGGGATGGGCATCAAGGGTCAACTCGGACACCGCGGTATGTCTTGTATCGATTGCGGCAGAATCGAAGCAGGTTCGAACAAGGCGGGAACCCAGGCGAGTCAGGCCTGGTTGTTCGGCGAAGACGTCTCGGGCCTGATGCTGGATCAGGACGGTAGGTGGAACTGCTGTTTCCAGGGACCTCACGTAGACCGACATGCTCCATTCTTAGCGGGCAGACAACAAATGACAACGGGTTATGGGCCCGTGTTTTTGGCGTTCAAAAGACAGTTCCGGCCGCGGATTGCTCACTGACCGGGGGCAAGGTGCCTGAACCCGGCCGGGGTTCGGCAGAATGGACTAGGCGATATCGGCCTCGCCAAGGGCAGGCACCTACGTGCGCCTACCCTGATGGAAAGTGAGTTGGTGGAGTTTTGGTGGACGTTGACGTCGTTGTAATCGGCGGGGGAGCCATGGGAAGTGCCGCGGCTTGGCAAATGTCACGCCGGGGACGATCGGTTCTCCTTCTGGAACAGTTCGATGAGGGACACCAGCTGGGAGCCTCACACGGCGCCACCCGCAATTTCAACACGGCATATTCGGAAGCTGACTACCTGGATCTAGTGGCCGAAGCACGCATTCTTTGGGACGCGCTCGCCGAGGAAACCGGCCGACAGCTTCTGGACCTTGTGGGGCTGGTGAACCATGGCAATCTTCCACGTCTCCGTGCGACCCGGGCCGCGCATAAGTTGCGGGGCATCGAGAGCTACTTCCTACCGGCTTCCGCGGCGGCAGAACGCTGGAAGGGCATGAATTTCCGCGGCGAGGTCCTGGTGGTTCCGGGGGCAGGTCGCGTTCGTGCCGCAGAGGCGCTACTCGCGCTCCGCCAGGCCTCAGAGGCGCACTTTCAATATTCGACGCCGGTCCGGGACATCCGTGTCCTGGCTGAAGAGTCGGTGGTGGTAGTGACAGATTCGCAGGAACTGACTGCCCGAAATGTTGTTGTCACCGCAGGTGCCTGGACAAACAAAGTTTTGGGCCGGATGGTGCGGCTGCCTGAGCTTGTGGTGACGCAGGAACAGCCCGCCCATTTCCTGCCGCTTGATGATTCCCTCACCTGGCCCAGCTTCAACCACAATCCCGATCAAGACGATCCCCGCGATGACTATTGGTATAGCCCCGTTTACGGGATGCTAACGCCGGGGGAGGGCATCAAGGCTGGCTGGCATGGCGTCGGTCCCGTCATGGACCCCGATGCCCGGACTTTCCTGCCGGAACCTGTGCAGCTGGAAGCGCTGGTCCGGTATGTTCGGGAATGGCTGCCTGGTGTTGATCCGGAGTCGGTGGTGCCGATCAGCTGCACCTACACCAGCACGGCCAATGAAGATTTTGTGCTTGACCGGTTCGGTCCGGTGGTGGTCGGCGCTGGGTTCTCCGGGCATGGCTTCAAGTTCACTCCGGCCATCGGACGAGTGCTCGCGGACCTGGTAGACGGAGTCCAGGCGCCGTCACGGTTCTCGGCCAGTAGGGATTGACCCTCACAACAAGGGCCCGCAGGGCCGCTGTCAGCGTCTCTGGTGGCTGGCGCCGTCGTTGGCTTTTTCGATGCAAATTCCTCGTTACCGCTTGATCGTGTGGCCCATGCTTGTCACGAGACGGCTGATGGCGTCTTCCGCTGTTGGAACACCGCCAAAGACTTCCAGCTGCCGCGTGATGTTGGCAACGTACCGCCCCGTCTGGAACCAGTCGATCATGGCACTGAGGTCTTTTGCCATTGGATTGAACGGTCCCAGCACGGTGCCCAACGCTCGGATAACGGCGGCTGGGACACCCCGGGCACGGATCGATTCCCCAAGGAGGCGACTGGAAATATCCGCAATCTCCTGCATGCTGACCGGCCGGTCCCAGCCGATGTCAATTCGTTCCCCGTCGATCCCGGGAATATCCACAGCGGAAGCCAGGCATCCGGCAAGGTCCGACGTGAGCACAAAAGTCATCGGAATTCGGGCAGATCCGAACCACGTAAGGCGCCCTTTGGTGAACGGGTCACCGCCAAAGCGGCTGAGCTGGTCCAGGAATGCTCCCGGGCGCAGGGCGACGAATGGAACGCCCAGCTGTTCCAAGCGGTCCTCGGTGAGTTTCTTGTGCCAAAAATGGGGCACGTCTGGAGTCTGGTCGCATGTGAGGATGCTGGTCAGCACGAACCTTCGTATGCCGGTGTAGCTGGCTGCCTCTACGAGGTTGCGGTTGCCGACTGTGTCAATGGTGGGAGTGTCTCCCTTGCTATGCCGCGTGTAGCCGGCGGCGGACGTGACGACGCTGTCCGCCCCTTCCATGGCGTCCCTTAAGGAGGCCGGGTCCAACATGTCGCCGCGGACGACTTTGACACCGGCTGATTCCAGGCGGCTTGCGTCCGATGCCGGGCGGACCAAGGCATGGACTGATTTTCCTCGGGCCAGGAGAGCAGACACAACCTGCCCTCCCAGCCAGCCAGTGCCGCCGACGACCAGTACCGGTTGATTGTTGTTCATCGATGCCTCCGGCTGATGCATTGAAGCTCCCTTTTAGGCAAGCATTGGGCAGCTCGGCATAAACGTAAAGGGCAATGTGATGTTTGACTATGCCCCAGCTGGGGAGTCCTTCGAGTGCTGGGCTCCCAGGGGTTGTCATTTGCTTGTTTGACATGGTCTTGTCCCAAACCCTCATAAAGGTTTGCGACAAGCCACGGGATATCTCCACTCACGGCGACGTCGAAGACGGTGCGCGAAAAGTCCCAGGGCTGCTGCCTATTCAACTGGCATGCCCGGGCAGCCATAGGGCGGGAGTAGCATCTGGGCGGCAACCATATCGAGTCGTGTCTCGGACCGGACCTGCTTCGCATGCTTGGATAGCGGCATGCCGATTCTTCCGAGCACAGAGAATTCACTCTTAGTCCGTACGAGCTTCGCCGATGCCAAAGCCTGGGCCGATGCACTTTCCGTTGTTCTGACTGAAAACGAAGACGGTTTCCGTGCCTACTTGGAAGTAGTTGACAGTAATGCCTGGGAAAACGCCGATTGGGAGCAAGTCTCTGCGAAGAACCGCCGCACGTGCTCTTCAAGCGCCCCGCAGACGTCGTCGCAAGGGGGAAAGTCGGCCACGGGCTACACGCAGACCCAGCAGTAGAGACGTTTCCCTGATGCTTCGGCCCGACGGGCAAGGCGGGCCAGCTCCTTTAGAAAGGCAGCAAGATCTCGTGGATCAGCCGCGTTCCAGAACTCCTCGGTCTCCGACCACGGGACTGCCGCTTGCTCAAGAACTTCGTCACCGGCTGCGGCGAGGGCCGACGAGAGGGAGCCGGTGAGTGTCAGCACGAGACGCTCACCGCCGTCTCGGATTGCGACGGCGTGACCGCTCCGAGGATCGTCAACGATATCGTCGTATGCTCGGCCGGTAATCAGCTCCTCGAGTGTTCCGAACTGCACGACGGGATCAACATTTTTCAACGACACTGTGTCGTAAACGACAAGCTCGGGGTCGGTGCCGGGCCCGGGTGCCGGTGCGCGTTTACGTCCGAACAGACCGCCGCGCTTTAACTGCTGTAGCTGCACAGTCGACTGGGATCCAGGGCCGCCTGGGCGGTCGATCACCGCTGCAGCTTCCTCGTCGGACCCAGCAGAGAAGTAGTCAAAGAGAACACCCATGGGGACATTTTCCACGACTTAGGAGGGAATTCTCCGCCCTTGCTGAGTCGATAGCGTGTCTTTCGATGATGGTGGGGGAGTAGCCAGTTGCTGTTGGGTGCACTGCTGTCTGGTCATGGGTTGGGGGCAGCAGTCCATCAGCAGATTAGGGATCTTCCTCCTGGAACGCCGATCAGCGGAGTGACTCTGAGTTGATCTTGGCTAACGGTTTGTGAAGCGCGCTCTGCTGCCCGGCCATATAGCGCATGTATGTGGCGGCTGAGCTGGCGCAAATGCAGCACCATCTCGATCTGCGCATGAGAACAAGCCGCTTCTGACTACGGAAACACATCGACGGCCGGAGTTCTCGCACCCACTTCCACTCCCGTTGATAACTGGAGAAGCGATGTGTGGACGAGCGACGAGTTGCCGTCCGTCGGCGCCTCGGCCCCGTCGGGTTGGCACCGTACTGCCGAAGTTAGCTGGATACGGATGGCCGGCTAGCCGAGCGTCCTGTCCGCCACGCACTGGGCGACTGTCCGTTGGCTTGCTTGAACGCCCGGCTGAACGCTTCCTCGGACTCGTACTCGATGCGCCTCGCGATTGCGGCGACCGTCATTTCCGTGGTGGCGAGCAGGTCCTGAGCGACGCGCATGCGCCACTCGTTGACGTAGCGGATCGGAGATAGGCCGAGTACCTGGCGGAAGCGAGCGTCGAGCGATGACCGCGACACCGCCGTCTTCCTTGCGAGGTCCTCGACGGTCCACCTGCGCCCCGGTTGCCCGTGGATAGCCTTCATCGCGGGGGCGAGCACCGGATCACGTACGGCAGCGAGCCAGCCCCGGTCAGCCCCGGGCGCGGTTGACAGATAGATGCGCAACACCTCGATGATCAGCATCTCCGGCAGCTTCGTCCGGCGAATTCCCCCGCCCCCGGGAGTTTGCTTGAGGGCGTAAGCGATGCTGGCGTCGAACCACGATCGGGCGGGGCCGTCTGTAGCGCGTACGACGAACGCGGGCGGAAATGCCCTCAGGTCAGGGTCGAACAGTGGGTCCTCGGAGTACAGGCACCCGCAGACGATATCCGTCCTGGAGCCGCCCCCTCCGTAACAGAGCGTCGGCATCCCGTTCCACGGCGGCGGGGGAACGACGGTCATGGCCGACGTCGGCTCGACCGGGTCCTCACCACCGACAACGAACTCGTCGCCGTACGGAAGCACGATTACCTCGCCGGCCCTGGCCCAGGTGCGCTCCCCGCCCTCAGTCGAGACCCAACAGCGTCCCGATGCCACGACGTGGAACACGACTAGGCGCTCGGCGCCCGGATGCATCATCGAGGCGAACGCGGGGCCGCCCAAGTCGGACAGCGCCCAACGTTCGGTGAACTCGCAGCGCATGAAGATGGCGCCCTCGAGGCGGATGCGCTCGATCGCGTCGTTCAGCGACTCCACGGGTTCGCCAACTCCCTCGTTCATCTCCCGACCAACCTCGGCGTCTTCATCAGGTATTTCGGTTTCACCGTCATGGCCGGTAGCTGAGTTCGCCACCACGATTAATCGTGTCATCAGTCCCGCGAAAACGCCATCTGGAGGTGGTCGAGATGCTCAGCACGACTACGGATTTGTGGAAGCAGCACGGCGGAAACCCCATCGAGAACTACGACCGGTTCTTCGTCCCAACGATCGGAACCGCCTGGGCCAGCGCCCTGCTCGATGCGGTCGGTCTGCAGCCCGGTGAGCGGGTACTCGACATCGCATGCGGCACCGGTGTCGTAGCTCTCCGCGCCGCCGAACAGGTCGGGCCGAGCGGATCTGTATCCGGCCTCGACCTCAGCCCCGGAATGCTCGAGATGGCGCGTGCGAAGAGTGCCAAGATCGCGTGGCACGAGGGGGACGCGGCAGCACTGCCGCTGCCCGATGGCGCCTTCGACGTCGTCGTCAGTTCGCTCGGCGTGCAGTTCGTAGAGGACAAGCAATCGGCTCTTCGCGAGATGCACCGCGTCCTCGCGCCCGGTGGGCGTGTCGCCATTGCAACGGTCGGGCCGACTCCGCCGCTGTTCGCGGTCCTCGAGCAGGCGCTCGCGCGGCACGTGTCGCCCGAAGTGGCCGGCTTCATGCGCGCGGTGTTCTCGCTGTACGACCCGGAGCAGATCCAGACGCTGGCGACGGACGCCGGGTTCGACGACGTTGACGTTCGGTCGAAAGTATTGACCGTTACCCTGCCCGCCCCGGCAGAGTTTCTCTGGCAATACGTCCACAGCACCCCCCTGGTCGCCGCCATCGCGCCGCTCGACGACGCGCGGCTGGCCGCACTGGAGCATGACGTCGTGGCCGGATGGCAGTCGTTCGTGAGAGGCGGGGGGTTGGTGTTCTACGGGAACGCCGTCCTCACGACGGCGAGGCGGCGCAACGGGTAGACCTCCCTCTCTGCTCCCGATGGGCAACAGCACGGCAGCCGTGCTTGCATCCCGCTGGACCGCGGCCATCCGGTCATTCCGCAATGAGTGCGTCCCGCTCTTTGCCGCAGGTCAGGCACGACCAGCGTCGAGTCTGGCCTTGATGTAGCCGACGTAGTTGGGGACAGCGCCTCGGGAGTGAAGTTCGATGGTGGCGGGGGAGTAGCCGAGGACTTCGGTGATGATCGCGGTCGGCGCGAGCTTGGTCAGCTCATGGAGCGTGCCAAGACGAGCGGCACGGACTCCGATGGTCGTGCTCAACTGGTCCGCAATGTATCCGGGTTCAAGATGTCTGCAAGCGGAGTAGCCGGGGAAGACCCAGTTGGGATCCAGCCGTCTGGCGGTTCTGAGTTTCCCGCGGCGAGCCGCCGAAAAGGGCTCCTAAAGCCCGGATTGGCGGCGAGTTCTCGCCATGGCTGGGCTAGCCGGTCTGGTAGCGCGATCTTGATTGTTCCGAGCTGAATGGTGACTAGTTCGTCGATGACCGTGGCGTCGTCCCAGGTTAGGCGTGCGATCTTTTCGGCCTGTTGTCCGAAGACGAGGATCAGGATCGCTGCGGCTCGGTTGCGTGTCTCTAGTTTGTTGTCGTGGATGAAGCGCTTGGTCTTGTCCTGGCTTGGCGAGTCTGGGCTGGTGCCGCGGCCGCGGAACGATGGTGAGCCGAGACGGGACCTGCGGAAACGCCTGATTCGTCATGGAACGGGAGTTCTCGCATCCACTTCTACTCCCATTGTTTAACTGGCATGCGCGGGTATTCATGGGCCGGGAGTAGTGGACGCGCCAGACTTCAATGCTTGGGGATGTTGGGCAAGTCCGTTGAGTTCTGCTGAGGTCGGCCTGTCATTGAGATTGTGCCGTGCCCGCTCCGGTAGGGTCTGCGTATGGAGCCCATAAGACGCTTTTCAGCTGAGAACTACGCGGCAGCGCTTGAGTCGTGGTCGTTTCTTGAACTTTCCGATAAGCGGCCGTTGTTCACTTCACCCTTTGGCGATGTGTTCTTTGAATGTCAGGACGGCTTCTGGTTTTTGGACCTGCTTGCTGGTGAGTTGAGCCGTCGCTGGGAGACTGAAGGTGACCTCAGTAGCTCTTTGAATTCCCGAGAGGGCCAGGATGAGTACCTCATGATCGGGTTGGCCAGCGAAGCTGAAAGCGCCGGCCTTCGACCTGGTGAAGCTGAGGTTTACAGCTTCCGGGTTCCTCCGGCACTTGGCGGTGCGGTGGATCTGGAAAATGTCGAGATGAGCGACTTCGTCGTCGCCATCAATATTGCAGGGCAGATCCATCAGCAGATCAAGGATCTCCCGCCCGGAACGCCGATTAGTGGCGTGTCTCTGAATTGATCGTTCTTATCTCCCCGTAGGAGAGCGGCGAACGGCCGCCATGTACTGGGCATACGCAGCGGATGAATCTACTGCGTGGCGTTCGATGGTGGTAGGGGAGTAGCCGAGGGTTTCGGCGATGATGGCCACGGGTGCGAGTTTGGTGAGTTCGTGGAGGGTTCCGAGTCGCGCGGCTCGGGTGCTGAATAGCTTGCTGAGGCGTGTTGTGAGGTGTCCTGGGTGGATGTGCCGGCCGGGTGAGGTTCCGCGGAACACCCAGTTGGTGTTGGGGTGTGAGGCGGTTAAGTTGTGGCCGGGGTTTGCGGCGAGTTCCCGCCAGGGCGCATCTAAGGGGTCAGGCAGTGCGATCTGGATCGTTCCCAGCTGGATGGTGACCAGTTCTTCGGTGACGGCAACGTCATCCCAGGTTAGGCGCGCTATGTTTTCGGCCTGTTGGCCGAAGACGAGGATGAGGATCGCGGCGGCCTGATCGCGTGCTTCAACTTGTCCGCCGGCGTGGAGCACGCGGTTGAGTGCTTCATCCTGCCCTGTCTTGTCGAGTTTGGCGCTCGTTCCCCGACGATGCGGGATGATAGCCAGTCCTGCAGGAGCGGCCTTGGCCTTGATGGCCCATTTCAGGAAGTGTTCAGCGATCCGCCTGGTGGTGGGTCCTTCTGCCTGCCAAAGGTCGAGATGAGTCTGGGTCAGCCCGGCCAGGTTGGTGCCGTGGCCGGTGAGCCAGTTGAGCAGGTCGATGGCGACGGTCACTTGCTGCTTGGCGCGCAGGAAGGTGCCACGGGTGACTTCATCCATCTGGTTCATCCGTCGTAGGTGGTGCCACCGGATGTAGCGGCGGATGATGTCGCGGTTCTCAGGGTTATTGACCCGGTCTAAGGCCTGCGCTGACCAGTTCTCGTAGCGAATGCGGAGCTCGTCGCGGCGGGGCAGCACGCCGTGCTCGGTGAGGAGGCCGCGGACGTATTCGCGGGTCCGTGAGTCGGGCAATTCGTCGAAGCTGTCATGCGTGATCTTTGGTGCGACGGCGAGGTTTCGCAGGAAGGCGGTGACGTGCTTTTGCTGTATCCACGTGATGCCGCTGTTGGCGCGTTTCATCGACTTCAGTGCCGTGGCGAGCGGAATGAGTTCGGGTGCCACGATTCCGCGCGACGGGTCCGTGAGCAGGTCGTCAACAACGGTGGCGAGGACGCAGCTCCAGCAGCGGCCGCCGCTGTGGAGTTCGTCCTCTGCCCCGCAGGCCTCGCAGTCTATGTTGAGCCGAACACCGGAGCACTGGCGGCAGGCAGGCTGTTCATCGATGAGGCCCGGCAGGACGCCTTCGTGTCCGCAGGCGCAGGTGCCTTTGGTGCGTTTTGCCTGTTGATAGCAGTAGCCGCAGATTCCGCCGTCGGGCCATCGCGCGACGGTTTGGTGGTGCTGGCTGCAGCGGGCGCAGGGGACTGGCCAGCGGATGGGATCCTCTGGCTTGCGTGGCCTACTCACCGTCCTCGGGACTGACGAGTCGGATGCGCTTGGCGATCGGGTTACCGGGCTGGATTCCGATGTCTTCGCTGCGCTGTGGTGCATTCGCCGTCGCCGCGGCGCGCATTTCCACGAATGGTTCGAACAGGTCGTTTGGCGTGCAGTCCAGGATGTCGCAGAGCGCCGCGAATGTCCTGGCCGGGATGCGTTCCGGCGCTGCAGTGACCAGCCTGTAGACCTGGCTCTCGGAGAGATTGATGCCACGGGACTTCAGGAGGGGCATCAGTTCGGTGGTTTTCCAGAGGTTGCGCTTGGCCATCAGGGCCCTCAGGTTCCAGTGGTAGCCGATCCGGCGCTGTTCAGGCATCTGGGTCCTCCAAGTTCGCGATGCGGCGTGCAATCATCTGCTGCACGGTTTTCTGCTTGAAGTCCGACGATACCGAGGTGTAGAGCCCGGTGGTCGAGGCGTACGAGTGGCCGACCTGGGTTTGCACGAACGCCGGGTCATAGCCGGCTTCGATCAGGTGGGTTACGTAGGAGTGCCTGAGGCAGTGCAGTCCCAGTTCCTTCGGGAGCCCGACGGCGTCACGGGCAGTTGCGAAGGCATCCCCGAAAGAACCGAGCGACATGCGGGCGCCACGCTCGCTCGGCCACAGCGCGGAGGACCGGTCAGCCGTGGGAAACTTCGCCCGCATGCCGGATGTCCAGGTCCTCAACTGGTCCACGACCCAGTCGAACTCCGGGACGGTCAGGACAGTCCGCCGCCTGGGCCCGGAACCTGCCGTGCCTTTGGCGAAACGGACCTGGAGGGCGCCGTAGCGGCCATACTCACTGACATGGGGATTGGGGCCGAAGTCTTCCAAATCCAGCATGGTCATCTCACGTCGGCGAAGCCCGTAGGCGTAGCAGACCTTGAAGGCCACCGAGTCACGAAACATGGGCAGCCAGCGTTTGGTGCCGGCCTCATATTCACGGTCGATCAGATCATCGATGTAATCGAAGAGCCGCTGCAGTTCCGTCTTGGTGAATGACCGCCGCTGCGCCGGGACGGCGTCGTCGGGTGCCTTGGCATGTTCCACTCGAAGCAGATCTGGCTTGGAATATCGCCGAAAGTACGTTCGCAGAACTCACCCCATCCATAGCCGGGATGCGTCAGGTAGGCGCAGAACATCGCCACGGCATTGCTGTACGACCGCAAGGTCTTCAGGCTGATCGGCTTCTCACCGGAACGCAGCTCAGCCAGGAAATCCTCAATGTCCGCCGGACCCCATTGCCACGGGAACTCACCCGTGAACTTCTGGAACCGTTCCAGCAACTGGCAGCGCTGTTTGATGGTCTGGGTCGTGAGCCCGCGGGCCAGCATCTGCGCGCGCCAGCCATCGAGCATGGCCGTGAAAGCCCGTTCATCAGCCCTGAACAGACCGATGTCCGGGTCCACCAGCATCCGCGGAACGAAACCCGGAACGGCACCACTCACTGCAACCCCTAAACCATGGAAACATGCATTAGATGCAGGAAACCTATAGCTTCAGCGCTCAACGCCGCAAATCCGGACAGCATCACTTGGATTCGCCCACATGAGAAAACCGCATCTGACCTGCGAAAACGCCCAAAACGCCAACAGCCGGGAGTTCTCGCAGCTACTTCTACTCCCGTCCTTTAAGCGCCGATAATCCACATTATGTCAAGTAGAACAGTGATTATTGCATTCGATGCATGATTGCCCCTCCTCTGTCCGCGAGCATCTACCGAAACTGCGTTTTCCAAGGAGTTCGCTTCAAGGGCCTGGGGGGATTCACTATGATGGCTTCCCGCTTCGAAAACTGCACCTTCATCCGCTGCAAGTTCAACGGACACAGGGCTTACGACGCCGACCTCGTCAACTGCAAATTTATCGGGAAGATCGACGGCTGCATCTGGTACGGAACCGTGCCGGAATACCAACACGACGCCGGCCGGCGCAACGAAATCATCAACAACGACTTCAGCGAAGCCACCCTCACCGACAACATTGGCTGGCGTGGAAATTTCGACATCGACTCCCAGATTTGGCCACTCGGAGCAAAGCCGTCAGTTCTTGATCAAGGGTGACCCCGCGGCAAGGACCACCCAGTCAGTATCGAATAGTTCCGAATCGAATAATCACCGTTGCCCCAGTAATACATCTGACGCACGATCGCTCCTACTCCGCGCTCCCCTGTGTCCGGTCAGTCCTTTTCGAGGTACTGCATCGGTGGGAAGACGAGGATTTCGACTTCCTCCAACCGCCCGCTCCGCTCAGCGCGGCAGAGGGTTCGGGCCAGTCGCCGTGACCAGCCGCTGCGGGACCCAAGCGTCGACATGGTGGATGCCGTCGAACGTCCCGCCCTGCAGTTCGATCACCGAGCGCAGCGAGCGGCGGTGGAACTTCACGTGAGTGAAGTCCTCGAACAGGACGTAATACGGCTCGTTCCACTGGCTCTGGAACTGCTGGCCGGTCAGCGCCGCCCGATGCCGGAGGGAGAACGCGTCGACCTCCTCGCCGACGACCACGCCGAAGTGCTCCATGCCCATCTTGTAGACACGCTGGTGGACGGGCGGGATGAGCTCGATAAGCGGGATCACCTGGCCGTCGAGGACGCGCAGCGGCTCAGCGAGGAGGATCATGGACATCGGCCGCCCGTTCCAGACGTTCTCCACATTGGCGATGGCGTGGCGTTCGAGCAGGGTCCGCAGGTGGACATACTGGTCCCACTCCGGCATGCGGACGGCGAGGTGGCTCAGCTCGTACGGCGCGATGTCGATGCCTCGGGCAAGCAGGCGGTCGCGCTGCTGCGCGGCGAACGCCCGATAGTCTCCGATGATGTCGCCCACCGGTTCGGTCATCGCACTCCTCCTCTCGGCCGCCATCTTGCGACGGAGCAGGACGGCTCTCCACACGATCCGCCTAAACACGTCCTCAGGCAAGTGGTAACTGAAGTATCTTCACGAACTGCACAGGATGACTGCGTGATCATGTAGACCTAAATCAGGTCTTCCGCTTCGTCCGCTACGCGCCCGGCCCCTGCGATCCCACTCATTCCGTTGTTTCTCTTTGCTCAAACAAGTGGGACTCTCTTGATGCCTAACCATTGTTGGCAAAGCAGTGGAATCGAATCATGCGGTCGGGGTTCCCGAAAGGAGCCGGAGATGCAAACGCCCCTGCTGTTCGAACTGAAAGGCACTGCATAGGCTTTTGAAATGACGGAATCTCGCCAATCTGAGGAACCCACCCGGTGGCAGACGGGAGGCGGGTGCCTGACGGAATCTGTCGGACTCCGGAATTTGATAGCGTGTCCGTAGCCGTCATTAGCAGGGGGAACAGTGGGCAATTTCGAGACATCTGTCTTTGCCTCAGGGTCAGGGAAGAACGGTGAAACCACCGACTGGCAGCTCCGAATTTCTGTCCACGACAGCAGCTTTGCCGCTGTCGACTACCAGCATGATGGCGTCAAGGGTCGCTTCTATCTAGGATTCCAGCCACGGGATTACTTCGAGGATCCCACGGCAAGCGATCCCGTCGATCTTCAGGTCGAATCTTCCGGATTTTCGCGCTGGGCTTCTAACGTGGTCGGCACAAAGGTCGACCCCTCAGATTTGATAGAGATAATGGCAGCCGAGAGTGTCGATGAACCCGAGGACGTCTTCGTGGAAGACACTGTTGTTAGGCTCCTGAATCGCATTGGCATGCCTTTGCCCGGTTGGTTGCAATCTGAACAATCCTCTCCCCAGGTTGAAGGCCGAGATCAGGAAATCGAAAAAGAATGGGCCGCAGTGACGGCGGCAGTGGCGCAAGACCTTGAGACCATGACTAGTCGTGACTACCTTCTCATTACCTACGACATTGGGCGTCAGGACTACTCCGCGTACGGACAGTTCGCGCTCGATGATGGCGCCTTTCAATGCGAGGTTGTCTCCGATCGCTTCCTGCCGGCCGACGTATGGCCTATTGATGATGCTTACTTCCTCAACACCGGGTGGTCAGCGCCCGATCGCGGAAACCCCAACTGGTCCCGTCACCAGAAAGGATCGGCGGAAGCGGCCGCCACACCATATCCATGCGCCGGGTGATCCGCGACCCGTTGCCTTCGGCTTCTACCGTGAGCGTGGTGACCGGCTCGAACTTTCCCATCTTCTCGGTGATGACCACCCGGTGCGGGGGTTCATACGCCGCGACTGTGCCGGTCCCTTCGGACAATCCCATGAACGGCTTGAACCGGGTCCTGAAGCTGGCCCCTGTCACAGGGGGTCCTAATGCGTCGTATTCGGCCTCCAGCATGTCTGTGTGCCACTGTGGGTCGTTGCGTATATCGGACACGAACGCGAACACTACCTGGGCCGGCCGGCCGATCCATTCACTGTTCTCGATGCTGATCATGGCTCCTCCTCAATGCACCGTGCTGCGTGTGAAGCCGGCCAAGCGTTCAGGAAGGTAACGCTCGGGCACTACCGGGTCAGACCAGGGCTCCAACAATTCGCTGAGCCGCTGGGACTTTTCGCCGTAGTACTGCTCAAGCTCTATCGCTTCCATCCAGTCGAGGCCATTTGCGAGGTGCTTGCTGATCAACTCCATGTGTGTAGCCATGGAGTCGGCGTCGGGGTGGACCTGGACGCACGTCACCCGACCGGTAGCATCATCAATATAGAAGTTGAACGAGATTAGCCGCGGCTCGTTGGCCTCAATAAACTCGGCGTGCTCGGACAAATACTTCCTCGCCTCCCCTACCCTTCCTTCCTTTATCGTCCAGTTGCCGACGTACACGAATGTTCCGCTCATCGCCTTTCTCCTTTCCTTTCTCTCTTTCCTTTCTTTTAGTTTCTGCCGGGCCGCTAAAGCCTCGCTAAAGGCGAGCCGGGCCGAAATGCCGGTGCTACATTTATGCTCGGAAGCATCTGGCTAAGGGGCTTTTTTGGAATTCCGCATCCTGGGGCCGATGGAGGTTCGTGACGGGGCCCGGAGCATCGAAGTCCCGGGTGGAAGGGCCCGCGCGCTGCTGGCAATCCTCGTTCTGCATGCCGGCGACGTGGTGCCCGCAGAACGCTTGATCGATGAACTCTGGGGCGAGCTGCCACCTCCCACCGCCGGCACCATCCTGCAGATGCACGTCCTGAAGCTGCGCAAGATCCTCGAGCCTGGCCGCGAAGCCATCGGCCACCCAGCCCTCCTAGTCACCCAAGGCAGCGGATACCGCCTGGCAATCGATCCGGGCAGCGTTGATGCCGTTCGATTCAAGAAGATCCTAGACCAGGCATACGGCCGGCAGTCTGAACAGCGCGCCGAGCGCCTGGCAGAAGCGTTGGCCCTTTGGCGGGGTCCAGCGCTCGCCGATTTCATTTACCAACCCTTTGCGCAGAGCACTATTGCATCACTGGAAGAACTCAGGCTGGCCGCGCTCGAAGCGCGCATCGAGGCAGACCTTGATGTGGGCCGCGGGCAAGGACTGGCGGCGGAACTCGACGAATTGGTCAGGGAGCACCCATTCCGCGAACGACTGCGGGCCCTTCAAATGCGAGCCCTCTACCGCATGGGCAGGCAGGCAGACGCGCTCGCAGCCTACCGTGCCGCCAGGGAGCTGTTGGTTGAAGAACTCGGCGTAGAGCCCGGACCCGAGCTGCGACAGTTAGAGGCTTCGATCCTTCGCCACGACCCGTCGCTTCGAGAATGGACTACGGGGCGGGAGCGTACGACGGCGGGAGGCTGGCTAGGCCACGAACGTCGCCGCGTGACAGTGGTCGGCATTGAACTGGTGCCGACTACGGATGAAAATCTCGACCCGGAGGTGCTGGCCGCAGCCAGTTCGCGGGCTGGCGCCGCCGCTGCTGGAGTGCTGCACGCCCACGGCGCGCGTGTGGAACCAGTTGTTGGTGGTCTTATGATCGGCTTCTTTGGTTTCCCGACCGCGCGTGAGGACGACGCCGTGCGTGCGGTTCGTGCCGCCGTCGAAGTCCGCGACTGTGTGGAGAGCATCAATGAACCCGTTGCTCCGCATGCCGCGAGGGTCGTCGTCGAGACTGGGGACGTCGTAATAACCAGCTCGGGCGGATCTCTCGCCGACATGGTGTCGGGACCCGCTGTGTCTTCCGCCTTCCGTCTGGGTCGTCGCGACGGCGACGTCGTCGTCGGCCCACGAACCTTGCAGCTGGTTCGTGGAGCGGCACTTGTTGAACGCCTATCGGTCGAAGAGGTCGGATGGCGAGTCATTCAAGTTGTGGATAACCCTCATCAGGTGGGAGGGGGCCATGAACCGATTGTCGGACGAACGCAGGAACTGGCCATGCTCCACGCTGCATTCCAATCGGCTGTCCGGTCTGCCGCCCCGGAACGATTCGTCATCGTGGGCGAAGCCGGCATCGGCAAAACCCGACTCGTGGCCAATTTTCTGGACAGCCTTGCTAACCAGGCGACAGTGGCTGTGGGCCACTGTCCGTCCTACGGTGAGGGGATAACATTTTTGCCGCTCCGTGAGGCGCTCCTCGATGCCGCCGGAGAACAGGGCTGGCCGGCCCTTGCCGAACTGGTCCCCGATACATTCGCTCTCCTGGCGTCCGGGCTCGGCTTAGCTCCAGGCATGCACGACATTCCGGCAGTGTTTGGTGCGGTTGCGACCCTCCTGGACGCGCTTTCCTCGAGCAAGCCCCTGGTGCTGGTGCTCGATGACCTTCATTGGGCCGAGCCGACGCTCCTCGACCTCGTCGATCACATCGTGCGGAGCGGAAATGGACCCCTGCTGGTTGTCTGTCTTGGCCGTCCCGAACTGCTGGACCAGCGCGCAGAATGGACCGACGCGCTATCCCTCGCGCCGCTCCACGCTGACGACGTGGCAACGTTGCTGAGGACCAAGACACCGGGGATCGACGACGGCGATGTTAGGGAAATCGTCAACCGGGCCCGGGGAAACCCACTTTTCGCCGAACAACTCCGGGCAGCCCAGCAGGACGGGGAACTCGATGAACTCCCTCTGTCCCTCCAAGCCTTGCTCGCTTCGCGGCTGGACCGCCTTGGTCCCGGTGAACGCGACCTGCTGAGGGTTGCGGCCGTAGTCGGCGACGACTGTGGCCGCGATGCAATTGCATCCTTGTTGCCAGCCGAAGCGACGGTCTTTCTGGAGCGGCTTCTCGCAGCACTGGAGCGTAAGGGACTTCTCACAAATAGGGACGACGGCGGCGTCCACTTTGCGCACGTACTGATCCGGCTCGCGGCCTACCGCTCAGTGACGCACTCGGACCGCGCTGCGTTGCACCAGCGGTACGCTGAATGGCTCCTGAGCAGCACACCGCAATTGTCTGAGCTCGACGAGCTGTCCGGCTACCACTTGGAGCAGGCCGTGCAGAGCCTCCGCACAATCGGCGTCGACCATGAGGCCCTAGCGGCCCGTGCAGTAGCGCACCTTTCCCATGCGGGAGAACGCGCTGTTGCCAGGGCTGACCAAAGTGCCGCCCAAAACCTCCTGTCCCGTGCCCGGGCCATGATGACCGCCAGCAACCCGACACGGACGACGGTCACCCAAAAGCTCGCCGAAGTTGATCTGGTACTGGGCAAATTCGGCGAGGCGCAGCAACTCCTGCTCGAACTTGCGGAGCGTTCCTCGGCGAGTGGAGACATGGCGGCAGCACAGTCGGCCCGCCTCGAACACGCGCGCATTCAACTCGTCGTCGGCCCGGACCCGGTACCACTTTCAGAAATCGAGCGGGAGGCCGCCGCGGCAGAGTCCTTCTTCAGCGCATGCGGCGACGACGGCGGCCGAGGACGTTCGATCTTCCTCAAAGGTTGCGTCCGGCTGAGACAGGGGCGCCTCGCCGAGGCACAGCAGGCCTTTAGGTCCAGCGTCGAACTGGCTGACGGGGCGGACAGCGTGCGCGAGCGGCTGGCAAGCCGCTGGATGCTTGCTGACGCTCTCGCCACGGGTCCAGTCCCAGTTCACCGATGTCTCTCCGAAGTCGAATCCCTCAAGGTCCCAGGCCGCGAGCACCCTGGGTTGATGATCCATGCCGGCATCCTTTATGCAATGGACCGCCGTTTCCAAGAAGCGCGGGAACTGCTCGACCGCGCCCAACGTGTGGTGCAGGATGCCCTCAACGCGCCACGACTTCTCATGTTTGTTGCTGCGGCACGGGGAACCATCGAGACGCTCGCGGGCAACCGTGACGCCGCAGAGCAAGCCCTACGCACGCGGCTTAACTACTCGCGGAGAACCGGAGAGCGGGAAACGTTGCCGGTAGCGGCAGCCCTTCTTTCCCTGCTACTGCAGCAGAAGGGACTCAAGGACGAGGCCGCCGAGCTGGCATCACTCGCGGCAGCGACGGCTCCAGCGGAAGGCGCAGAGGCTCAGGCCCTGTCAGCGGCGGCGTCCGCGATGGTCGCCGTCTGGCGTGACCTGGACGAGGCGAGGGATCTCTCCCAACGGGCCCTTCAATGGGCGCCGGCCGAAATGCCAAGCCTTCGTGGAGACATTCACCGAATCGCCGCTGAAGTGTGCTCCGCACGCGATGACCAAGTTGGCCGGGAAGCCGCTGTTGCCGAAGCCGCGCGATGCTATCGCTCCAAGGGAAATGTGGCGGCGCTCGCCAAGCTGCACTGAACGTGCTGCACTGACCCGTAGGTCCCGTGCCTGCATCCTTGAGCCGATTGATCTGTGAATGATTGCCTTACCCCACATGCACCCACGGACGATTGGTCACGTCCGGCACCGCCTGACGAAGTACTTCACGGGTCACAGGCGCTATTTCGCCCTCCCCCAGGAATAGGAATCGGAGGAGATTCATGACCGGATTTCCCTCCGTCCATCGGAAATAGATATGGGGCATCAACCCAGTGACATCCCGAATATGCAGCAATACGGACGCAATGGTGTTCGGAACCACGGGCCCGTGGACTTCCAGCACCTTAAATCCGTGGCGATGGACGCCATGGACGTCCAATGGAGTCTCAAAATCTGATGAGTCGTCAACAATAACCTCCAGAAACACAACGGGGTAATCTTCGGGAAGGTGGCTCACTGCCATAGCAGAAGCCAGCTTGTCCCGATATGCCTCGGCGGACATCCGCAGTGGCTCGTGAGCAATGATTCCGATGGGGCCGGATTCCGTTTCCGTGATGAACTCCAGCGCCGGCCTGTCCAGCCGGACGTGGGTTGCATGCAGTTCGAAGGACCGCATGATCCGCGACAGCAAGGAAATCGCAACTATGCCGAGGATAAAGAAGCCCGCAATCCGGATGCCTTCCGGCCGCTCCACGATGTTGGCGATAGTCGTGTATACAAAAACGACGGCGATGGCACCGAACCCAACGGTCCTTCCCCGTTGCTTCATTCGGCGAGCCGAAAGCGTAACCGCAACGGCGGCGGAAGTCATAAGGACCAAGACGCCGGTGGCGTACGCGCCGCCCTGAGCGTCGACGTCGGCGTTGAACACAAAAGTAATCAGGAAACCAACTAGCGTAAACACCAAAACCAACGGTCTCACAGCGCGTGCCCATTCCGGAGCCATGCCGTATCTCGGCAGGTAGCGCGGTACGAGATTGAGCAATCCGGCCATGGCTGAAGCACCCGCAAACCAAAGAATGGCAATAGTGCTGAAGTCGTAGACCGTGCCGAAGCCAGCCCCGAGATACTTATGGGCCAGGAAAGCCAGGGCACGCCCATTGGCCTGGCCTCCCGCTTCGAATTCTTGCTCCGGTATAAGGATCACCGTCGTGAAACTGCTCGTGATGAGGAAAGAACTCATGATGAGTGCTGCGGTAGTGAGAAGTCGGCGGGTCCCATGAATGCGTCCTGCAGGGCTCTCTTCGGTGTCTCCCTCTTCTCCGCGCACCTGGGGCATCACTGCCACACCGGTTTCGAACCCTGACAAACCCAGGGCCAGTTTAGGAAAGACAATCAGGGCGATAGCTACGGCCATTAGGGGGTTCCCGTGCGAAGTGCTCAGCAATGTCCACCAATCCCCTACGGAAGCCGGGCGCATCAAGACCTCGACGATGGTTGTGGCAACCACCACCACATTGAGCACCAGGTAGATCCCCACCAGTGCAACCGCAACGCTGATGGCTTCCTTGAAGCCTTTGAGGAAAACTGCCCCCAGCAACGCAAGCAGGAAGAGCGTGATGGGAACAGTGCCGCCCTGCAGCCAGCTGGTAAAGAACGGATTCTGCACCAGGTGGGCTGTAGCGTCTGCCGCGGAAAGCGTCATGGTAATCATGAAGTCGGTCGCAGCGAAGCCAAGCAAAACCAGCACGAACAGCTTTCCCAACCAACGTGACAGAAGGTGTTCCAGCATGGCGATGGAACCCTCACCCTTGTAGCTCTCCCCTGCCACCCGGCGATAGACAGGCAGGGCTCCGAAAAGTGTCACGGCAACAAGGACCAAGGTGGCTAGCGGGGAGATGGCCCCCGCGGCCAGGGCCGCGATGGCCGGCTGGTAACCCAAGGTAGAGAAGTAGTCCACACCCGTCAGGCACATCACCTGCCACCACGAGTGTGTCCTCTCGTGGGCCGTAGGGACAGCCCCAGGACCTTGGTGGGAGCCTTTTGAGTCTTGGAGACCGAACAGCAGCCAGGACCTGAATCTAGCCTTTCGGCTGCGGCGTAACTCCGACGGATCCGCTGGAGGCCTGCTCATGCTGCTCACTGGTGCTCTCCCTGAGGACGTGTGAAGCGCTTCCCGATGATGCAGAACATAACACCGGCCGCCCGAAGGCGGCCGGTGTCCTTGTTGATCTTGACGGAATCTTTGCGCCGGCGGGAAAGCTGCCGGAGCCGACTAATTTATGGCTGGGCATCTGCCTGTCCGGCATTGACGTTGACAAGCCAGGCGACGCCGAACTTGTCGACGAGCATGCCGAATGTATCGCCCCAAGGCGCCTTTTCCAACGGCATGGTGACGTTGCCGCCGTCTACCAGCTTGTCCCAGTAACCGCGGAGCAGGGCCTCGTCCTCGCCGCTGAGGGAGACCGAGAAGTTGTTCCCGGGCGTGTAGTCCATCGCGTTAGGGGTGTCCGCCCCCATAAGCACCAAACCGTTTTCGGCAACAAGCATGGCGTGCATGACCTTGTCCTGCTCTGCAGGGTCCTGGCTGGCTTGGAAATCGCCGAACGTGCTGATGTTCAGTTCCCCGCCAAACACTGACTGGTAAAACTTCATCGCCTCGCGCGCATTGTCACGGAAACCAAGGTAGGGATTGAGAAGGGTAGCCATTTTTCAGAGTTCTCCTTGTTCGCTTTTCCGGTGTGTGTTCGCTTCCCGGTGCCAGTCCACCGGCGGAGTAAGTGCGGCCGGGTTGGCCGTACACACGGAATCTTGCCGTAATTCGTCCGTCCGGAACAGCCCCGACGGCAGGTCGTGTGGAAACGCAGCTGCCGTGGGACCAGGACTTTGCAGGAAAGCCCGACGGCGGCCCCTAGGCGGGCCAGTCGCCGTCGTACGCCTTCTGAAGTGTCGCGATGTCGATTTTCCGCATCTGGAGCATCGCTTCCATGGCGCGCCGCGCACCTTCCGGATCGGGTCCGTTGAGCAATTCCGGCAGGGCATTAGGGATGATTTGCCACGACAGCCCAAACTTGTCCTTCAGCCAGCCACATTGGCTCTCCTGTCCCCCGTCCGCTGTGAGGGCATCCCAATAGGCGTCAACCTCATCCTGGGAGGAGCAGTCGACTACCATCGAGACAGATTCGTTGAACGTGAAGGCCGGTCCGCCGTTGAGGGCCGTAAATTCGCGCCCCTCCAATTGAAACTGGACAGTCATAACGCGCCCTGGTTCTCCGGGGCCTGTATCCCCATAACGGCTGATGTCCTGGATGCCGGAGTTTTTGAAAATGCTTGTATAAAAATTTGCTGCGTCCTCGGCCTGGTCATCGAACCACAGGCACGTCGAAATTTTCTGCACGATGATCACCCTTCTGCCTTCAGGGCCAGTCCCCCCGGTCTTGCCGCTCTAGTGCACCCGCCCGCTCGTCACGAGTCAGAGACTATCGGCCGGATGCCCCAATGAACACCCATAGCCGGCGCCACAAGACAAGTGGGGATTTTGGGTTCCAACGGCCATCTGGCGCTAGTGTCGAATGCATGCCTGACGTTGCCAAATCCACCTACGCCCCGGCAGTCGTTGCTGCGGCTGCCGACGCCATCCTCATCATCGTCTTCGCCGCGATAGGCCGGGACGCCCACCAGCGGGGCGAGTCAGTCCTTGGAATTCTGGCAACTGCCTGGCCGTTCCTGGCTGGAGCCACCATTGGCTGGCTCATCGTACGCGCGTGGCGCTCGCCGTTGGGGATATGGCCGAGTGGCGTGGTGGTCTGGTTGGCGGCAGTAGCCGGTGGAATGATCCTTCGGGCGGTAACCGGGCAGGGAATCGCCTTTGCGTTCATCATCGTGGCCACTATCAGCCTGGCCGTCTTTCTGATTGGCTACCGGGCAATCATTGCCCTGGTGATCATGGTTCGTCGCCGCAACTCCTGAGCTACGGCACGATCCAATGCACTAGGCTTGCATTCGTCCGTGACGCTTCCCCGAAAGGCCTCCAGTGATCACTGCCTTTGTGCTCATCAAGACCGACGCATCACGCATTCCTGAGACGGCCGAGGAGATTTCCGCCATCGACGGCATCAGCGAGGTTTACTCCGTCACCGGCGAATGGGACCTCATCGCCGTAGCCCGCGTCGCCAAGCACGAAGACCTGGCGGATGTGATCGCCGACCGTCTGTCCAAAGTTCCCGCCGTAGTGCACACCACCACACACATCGCCTTCCGAGCCTATTCACGGCACGATCTCGACGCAGCATTTTCATTGGGCTTCGAGCAGTAGTCAAAGCCCGGCAGGTGCCCAGCGGGCCACCGCGCCTTAATTCCGGGACAGCCCGATCCACGTCTCCAGGATCCGCGCTGCGGCGCCAGAGTCAATGGACTCTTCCGCCCGCTTCCAAGCACCTCTCATGCGATCGACCAGAGGCCCATCCGCTTCAAGTTCGAAGGCCACAAGGCCCGCCGCCGCATTAAGCAGCACCGCGTCCCGGACGGGCCCCCTGGCGCCGTCCAGGACGGCCCTGGCGACAGCAGCATTTGCGCTCGCGTCGCCGCCCCGGAGGTCGGCCACCGTTGCCGGAGCCACGCCAAGGTCCGACGGCGTGAAGCGCTGCTCGGCCACTTCGCCGTTGCGGATTTCCCAAACAGTCGACGGCCCCGTCGTCGTCAACTCATCCAATCCGTCCTCGCCGCGGAAGACCAGCCCGCGACTCCCCCGCCGTGCCAAAACGCCCGCCACCAAAGGCGCCATGCGGGCGTTGGCGACTCCGACAGCCGATGCCTGAACGCGGGCCGGGTTTGTCAGCGGGCCGAGGAAATTAAAGGCGGTGGGGATTGCCAGTTCCTTCCGCGGAACTGCCGTGTGCCTGAACGAGGGATGGAAGACCTGCGCAAAGCAGAAAGTGATTCCCGCCTCCTCTGCGTTGCGGAGGACCCGCTCAATGGAGAGATCCAACCGGACGCCCAGCGCCTCCAGGACGTCGGCAGAGCCAGCGGACGACGACGATGCCCTGTTTCCGTGCTTGACAACCCTTGCGCCCGCACCGGCAGAAACGAGCGCCGCCATCGTCGATATGTTGACAGTGTTGAGGCGGTCCCCTCCGGTGCCAACGATGTCCAGCTTCTCTCCCGGGATGGGCGCCGGCTTAGCGTTGGCCAGCATTGCCTCCACAAGACCTGTGATTTCTTCCACAGTCTCACCCTTCGACCGCAGTGCGACCAGGAACCCTGCGATCTGCGATGGAGTGGCGTCACCGGCCATGATCGTGTTCATCGCCCACTCGGTCTCAGTCGCAGACAGGTCTTCGTGATCGATCAGCGCGGTGATGAGCCGCGGCCACGAGCTGGCAGAGGGGGAAGCGGAAGCCGGAGAAGTCACGTGCTGATGCTATCGACGGACCTACCCCAAGACCAATGTGAACCATGTTGGGAACTTTTCCGCGCGATTTCGCGTCTTTGTAGAAAAAGTCTCGCCAAAACGCGGTTCGCGTTGGGATGTGCGGACTTTTACCGACATAATGTCCTTGTGACATCTGTGACCCATGCCCCCAGTACCCCGGCACATCCCACGCTAAATCGGCCAAATCTGGTTTCCGTTGGAACCGTTGTGTGGCTGTCCAGCGAGCTGATGTTCTTCGCCGGCCTCTTCGCCATGTACTTCACCCTGCGTTCCACTTCCGGTGCGCTGTGGGCCGAAGAGACGGCCAAGCTCAACTTCCCGTTCTCGCTGGTCAACACCATCGTGCTCGTTGCGAGCTCCTTTACGTGCCAGATGGGCGTGTTCGCCGCTGAGCGCCTGGAGCCGCGCCGTACGGGTGGGATCTTCCAGATCACGCGCTGGGGCATGACCGAGTGGTTCGTCCTGACCTTCCTCATGGGTGGCTTCTTCGTTGCGGGCCAGAGCACTGAATACGCCATGCTCGTCTCAGAACACGTTTCCCTGTCTTCGAACGCTTACGGCTCGGCTTTCTACATCACCACCGGCTTCCACGGCCTGCACGTCATCGGCGGCCTGATCGCGTTCCTCTTCATCATCGGCCGTGCATTTGCAGCCAAGAAGTTCGGACACTACGAAGCTACTGCGGCCATCGTCACGTCTTACTACTGGCACTTTGTCGACGTCGTATGGATCGGGCTCTTCCTGGTCATCTACGTCCTCAAATAGACCGGCTTTGACTCTTTTTCTACAAGAGGCAGAATTTCAAGAAGCGGCTCTCGGAGCCGACGCAGGATCGAATAAAGGAACCACCACGTGAAGGCACTTTCGCAGAAGCGACGTCACCCACTGGCAGCGGTAGCGCTGCTGCTGATGGGACTCCTCCTCACTGGTGGGCTGTACGCCATTGCAACAACGGTCAACCAGGCCAAGGCAGAGACCACGAGCTTCAGCGCAAGTGACGCCGAAGAGGGCAAGAAGCTCTTTGAAGCAAACTGTGCAACCTGCCACGGCATGGGCGCCAGCGGAACCAAGGACGGCCCTTCGCTGGTCGGTGTTGGTGCCGCGGCGGTTGACTTCCAGGTTGGCACCGGACGTATGCCCATGCAGATGAACGGACCGCAGGCACAGAAGAAGCCGCAGCAGTTCAACGAAGAACAGACCCGCCAGCTGGCAGCCTACGTTGCCTCCCTGGGCCCCGGCCCGTCCATCCCCGAAGAGCACCTTCTTGACGAGAAGGGTGACGCTGCCGCCGGTGGCGAACTGTTCCGCGTGAACTGCGCCATGTGCCACAACGCCGCAGCTGCCGGTGGCGCGCTGACCCGCGGTAAGTTCGCACCTGCCCTTGGAGACGTCACAGGCAAGCACATCTACGAGGCCATGGTCACAGGCCCGCAGAACATGCCAGTCTTCAACGACGCAAACATCTCTCCTGAGGGCAAGCGGGACATCATCACCTTCCTTAAGAAGATCGAGGCAAACGGTTCCCCGGGTGGCGCCGACCTCGGCTCGCTGGGACCTGTGTCTGAAGGTCTGTTTGTCTGGGTTGCCGGCCTGGGCGTCATCATCGCCTTCACCATCTGGCTGACATCGCGCACCTCCTAGGGGCGTACGCCACACAACGTTTGCTGCACGTAAGCAGCATGGAATTGAACATCAACTCGGCACATTGGCCGAGACAACGAGAGAAGGATGAGGCGAATTATGGGCAACCATAGTGACGGCAGTCCGAACCCCTCGGGCGCCGTAGCTACGGCTGGTCAGGAAGAGGTGGAGAAGTTCCAGGATCCTGGACTTCCTCCGCATCGCTTGCGCCTGGCTGACACGGACCCGAAAGCCGCAAAGCGCGCCGAGCGCCAGGTCGCCATTCTGTTTGGCATTTCCGTCATCGGAACGGTGGTCTTCCTGATTGCGTACTTCGCCATCGATCTGGGCAATGATTCCAGCATCGCGACGATCCGCACCCAGAACCTCCTGCTGGGCTTGGGCACGGCATTTGCCATGCTCGGTATTGGTACCGGCATCGTGCACTGGGCCAAGGCCCTTATGCCTGACCATGAAGTCTCCGAAGAGCGGCACGCAATCCGCACCGAAGACGACCGCAAGGCTGCAGTACGCATCGTCGACGACATCATCGAAGAGACGGGCATCAAGCGCCGTCCGTTGATTCGGAACTCGCTCATCGGTGCCCTTCTGCTTGCGCCGCTGCCCGCGCTGGCAGTTTTCGGCGACCTGGGTCCGCGCCCCGACAGGAAGCTCGCGCACACGATGTGGGCACCCCAAGACGGGAAGCTGAAGCGCCTGACCCGCGACCCCGACGGCACGCCCATCAAGGCCTCGGACGTCACGATAGGCTCCGCCTTCCACGTCATCCCTGAAGGGCTCAACGAACTCCACGAGGGCAAGCTGAACGAGAAGGCCAAGGCCGTCGTCCTGCTCATGCGCCTCAACCCGGAATCGCTGAACCCGTCGCCGGGCCGCGAAAACTGGGGCTACAACGGCATTGTGGCCTACTCCAAGATCTGCACCCACGTTGGTTGCCCGGTTGCCCTCTATGAGCAGCAGACGCACCACCTGCTTTGCCCGTGCCACCAGTCCACGTTCGACCTCACGCAGGAATGCAAGGTCATCTTCGGACCGGCCAGCCGCCCGCTCCCCCAGCTTCCTATCGCCGTGGACGCCGAGGGTTACCTGGTCGCAACAAGCGACTTCAAAGAACCTGTAGGACCGAGTTACTGGGAGCGTGACGAGCATGAGCGCCTCATCAACAGCTGACGTACCCTACGTCGCCAAGACGAAGGTTGGTCGTTTCACTAACTTCGTCGACGAGCGTGTCGGCGGTTCAGGCATCCTGCGCGAGTTCGGCCGGAAGGTCTTCCCTGACCACTGGTCGTTCATGTTCGGTGAGGTGGCGCTGTACTCCTTCGTCATCCTGCTGCTGTCGGGGACCTTCCTGACCTTCTTCTTCGACCCCTCGATGGCGGAGACCCACTACCAGGGCTCCTACACCCCGCTGTACAACGTCGAGATGTCCGTCGCGTACAACTCTTCGCTGAACATCTCCTTCGATGTGCGCGGCGGCTTGTTCATGCGACAGGTCCACCACTGGTCTGCATTGCTGTTCGTTGCTTCGCTGAGCGTCCACATGCTCCGCGTCTTCTTCACCGGTGCATTCCGGAAACCGCGCGAGATGAACTGGGTTGTGGGCGGCGTTCTGCTGATTCTGGCCATGGCCGCCGGCTTCACCGGATACTCGCTCCCCGATGACCTGCTTTCCGGCAACGGCCTCCGCATCATCGATGGCGTTATCAAGTCCATCCCGGTGATTGGAACCTACATCTCGTTCTTCCTCTTCGGTGGCGAGTTCCCGGGAACGGCCATCATCGGCCGCCTGTATGTTCTGCACATCCTGCTTGTGCCCGCCATCATCCTGCTGATGATCGTCATCCACTTGTTCATGGTGGTTGTTCACAAGCACACCCAGTACCCGGGCCCTGGCCGCAATGACGGAAACGTTGTGGGTTACCCGCTGGGTCCTGTTTACGCTGCGAAGGCCGGTGGCTTCTTCTTCATCGTCTTCGGCGTGATCGCACTGATGGCAGCTGCATTCACCATCAACCCGATCTGGAACTACGGTCCCTACGACCCGTCGCCGGTTTCCGCAGGCACCCAGCCTGACTGGTACATCGGCTTTGTTGACGGTGCGCTCCGACTGATGCCGGGTGTGGTCAACGACTTCCACTTTGAGTACATCGTCTTCGGCCACACGCTGACGCTGAATGTGCTTCTTCCGGCCCTGGTGCCCGCTGGCATCCTGTTCACGGTTCTGTTCACCTACCCGTGGATCGAGCGCTGGATCACCAAGGACGACCGTGAGCACCACGTTCTTGACCGTCCGCGCAACGCTCCGACCCGCACGGCCATCGGTGTTGCAGGCTTCACGTGGTACTGCGTTATGTGGGCCGCTGCGGGCTCCGACCTCATCGCAACCCACTTCCATGTGGCCCTGAATGACGTCACCTACTGGCTGCGCGCCCTGTTCTTCCTGGGACCAATCCTCGCCTTCATCGTGACGAAGCGCGTGGCACTGGCCCTGCAGCGCAAGGACCGCGAGATTGCCCTCCATGGCCGCGAGACCGGACGCATTGTCCGCCTCCCGCACGGTGAATTCATCGAGGTCCACGCGCCGCTTGACGAGTACAAGCGGTACCGTCTGGTGGGCTTTGAGTCCCTTGCTCCGCTGCCGGCCGTCCCGAACGAGCATGGCGTGGTCACGCGCAGCGAGAAGCGCCGTGCGGCGCTCTCCAAGTGGTTCTTCGAGGACCGCGTGGCTCCTGCCTCTCCGGCAGAGCTCGAGGCCGCACACGCCCACGGTCACCACGAGGCCATTGAGGCCGGCGCAGATCAGAAGAGCCTGACTCACTAGCTCGTCTGTAACACGTTCAAACGCGGAAGGCCCCCGATCTTCAAGATCGGGGGCCTTCGGCGTTTTGTTTCCCTGCCGCCACTGCTTGCATTGGCACGGCGCTGTGTTGGCACGGCGGCTACGTTCCGCTCCGATAGCCGCTGGAGTAGTTGCGCGTCGGCCTAACTCCAGGCCGCTGGAGGGGCACCCAGAGCTTGTAGCGATCCGCGCGGTAGTAGGACACCGAATAGTCCACCATCGCCCGGGCGACAAACGCGTGGCGCTGGATTTTCAATAGGGGCGATCCGACGTCGACATTGAGGAGGCGTGCTGTGGAAGGAGACGCGGCAGTTGCCTCAATCATGTCCTCTCCCCACTCCATGACCAGACCGTAACGCTCGCTGAGAACGTTGTAGAGAGAGGTGGGTGGACCCTCGTCCAAGAGTCCTGGCACGCGGTGGGCAGGGATGAAGTTTTCATCCACGCTCATAGGCTCGTTATCGGCCAGTAGGAGCCTTCGGAAGCGGACGAGGGGTGTTCCCTCCTCCAGCTGCAATTCGCGCGCCAGGAAGGCACTGGCGGCAATCTGTTCGAAGCTGAGAACCTTAGCCGCCGGGACCATGCCTCGGCGCTGCATTTCCTCGCTGTAGGACGTCAGCTTCACCTGCAGGTCAAGCTTGGGTTTCCGAACGAATGTCCCAAGGCCAACAACGCGTTCGATGACTTCCTCACCAACCAAGGCATCAATGGCCTGGCGGACCGTCATGCGAGCCAAGCCAAAGCGCTCCGCCAAGTCGCGTTCGGACGGCAAGGCAGAGCCAGGAGGGCACGACTGGCCGATGAAGTTCCGCAGGATTTCCCGCAGCTGGATGTAGATAGGTATCCCGCTGGAGCGGTCGATCTCCCCTGCAATGCTCGATGCGTCAGCAGGCATGGCAATAGGCAGACGTGGACAAATACATAAGTCCAGAATAAATCACCGGCATGGGGGTCCGGTGCGCCCTTGGACGTATGCGGGCACGACAAAGGGCCCCACCTGAGGTGGGGCCCTTTGTCAGATATACACCCGGGATCTCTTCCAGGCGATTAGAGCAACTTACCCGGGTTAGTGGGCGTGATCTCCGCGGCTGTACTCATAGACCCAGCCAACCAGCGCAATGAAGGCGAAACCTGCGCTGATGAACAGGATCCAGAAACCTACAGCCAAGCCCAGGAAGCCACCGGCACACGCCAGCCCCAGAACCAACGGCCACCAGCTCCACGGGCTGAAGTGGCCCTGCTCGCCAGCGCCCTCGTGGACTTCGGCATCCGGGCGGTCTTCAGGGCGCATCCCGACACGACGAGCGGTGAAGCCGAGGTAGGCACCAATCATGCCAGCCAGCCCACCGACGAGCAGAATGCCCATGGCGCCTACCCACTCAGACCAGTGGGTCAGGAAGCCATAAACGATGGCCACGGGGATGAAGAAGAATACTCCTGCTCCGAAGAGCCACGATTCGATTTTCACTTAGTGTCCTTCTGGTCAGCGTTGCCGAGCACCGACGCTACCGGCTCAGGCTCGTGGGCAGTGTGGTACTGCGACAGTTCCGGGTGGTGCAGGTCCAGTGCCGGGCGCTCCGACCGGATTCGAGGCAGGGAAGTGAAGTTGTGGCGCGGCGGCGGGCAGGACGTGGCCCACTCCAGCGAGGCACCGAAGCCCCACGGGTCGTCAACTTCAACCTTCTTGTTGCTCCGCCACGTGATGTACACGTTCCAGAAGAACGGCAGAAGCGAGGCGCCCAGGACAAACGAGGAGATCGTGGAGAACTGGTTCATCCAAGTGAAGTTGTCCTGCGGCATGTAGTCCGCGTAGCGGCGGGGCATGCCTTCAACACCAAGCCAGTGCTGGATGAGGAACGTTCCGTGGAAACCAAGGAACAGGAGCCAGAAGTGGATCTTGCCGAGGCGTTCGTTCAGCATCTTTCCGGTCCACTTGGGCCACCAGAAGTAGAAGCCTGCGAACATCGCGAAGACAACCGTTCCGAAGACCACGTAGTGGAAGTGGGCAACCACGAAGTAGGAGTCGGAGACGTGGAAGTCCAGCGGCGGGGAGGCAAGGATGATGCCAGTCAAACCACCGAAGAGGAAGGTCACCAGGAAGCCGATGCTCCAAAGCATCGGGGTTTCGAAAGTGATGGATCCACGCCAGAGAGTACCGATCCAGTTGAAGAACTTCACACCGGTAGGCACCGCGATCAGCATGGTCATAAACGCGAAGAACGGCAGCAGCACGGAACCAGTGACGTACATGTGGTGGGCCCACACGGTCACGGACAACGCGGCAATGGCGATGGTTGCGTAAACAAGGCCCTTGTAACCGAAGATCGGCTTACGGCTGAAGACCGGGAAGATCTCGGACACGATGCCAAAGAACGGCAGGGCGATGATGTAGACCTCGGGGTGGCCGAAGAACCAGAAGAGGTGCTGCCACAGGACTGCACCGCCATTCTCAGGATCGAAGATGTGCGCGCCAAAGCGACGGTCAGCGCCAAGGGCGAAGAGCGCCGAAGCCAGGGGCGGGAAGGCCATCAGGACCAGGATCGCGGTCACCAGGGTGTTCCACGTGAAGATCGGCATACGCCACATGGTCATACCGGGGGCACGCATGCAGATGATCGTGGTGATGAAGTTGACGGCACCGAGGATGGTTCCGAAACCGGAAAGGGCAAGGCCGAATACCCACAAATCGCCGCCCACGCCTGGGGTGAAGGTGGTGTTGTTCAGTGGCGCATAAGCGAACCAGCCGAAGGAAGCAGCACCCTGCGGAGTGATGAAGCCGGACACTGCGATGGTGGAGCCAAACAGGAAGAACCAGAACGCCAGTGCGTTAAGCCTTGGGAAGGCAACGTCCGGGGCACCGATCTGCAACGGCATGATGACGTTGGCGAAACCTGCGAACAGCGGCGTCGCGAACATCAGCAGCATCACTGTGCCGTGCATGGTGAACATCTGGTTGTACTGTTCCTTGGTCTGCAGGATCTGCATTCCAGGCTCGAACAGTTCAGCGCGGATGAGCAGGGCCATCACGCCGCCGAGGCAGAAGAACACGAACGACGTGATCAGGTACATGTACCCGATGGTCTTGTGGTCCGTGGAGGTGATCCAGTTGACGACGATGCGTCCCTTGGACTTGGGCACTACGGGAGCATCCAGGACTCCCGCGGAAGGTGTATAAACAGCCACGTCGCTTCCCTTACTTCGTTGCGTTCAGGTTCGGGTTGCGGTCGTACTTGTCGTCAAGGAGACCCGTGTTGCCCTGTTGGCGCAACTGGTCCATGTGAGCCTTGAATTCAGACTCTGAAACAACCTTGACGCGGAAGAGCATCTCCGAGTGGTACTCACCGCAGAGTTCTGCGCACTTGCCATCGTAGGTGCCCTCCTTGGTGGGGGTGAACCTGATGTAGTTGGTCTTGCCGGGGATCATGTCGCGCTTCTGTAGGAAGGCGGGAACCCAGAAGGAGTGGATGACGTCACGGGCGTTCAGCTCGACATCAACCGACTTGTTGACGGGCAGGTACAGCGTGGGGAGCTTGTCCTTATCCACGTCCTTGCCCGTGAGGTGTGCCTGCACGCCGGCCTCGTAGACGTCTTCGCTGACGACGGAGCCCTTCTTGTAGCTGAAGTCCCATGCCCACTGCTTGCCGCGGACGTCAACGACGACGTCGGCGGGCTTGGAGCGGTCATCGATTGCCTGCTGGTCACGGTCGGTGAAGTAGAAGAACACCAGGATCATGAACAGCGGGATGGTCAGATAAAAGACCTCAAGCGGCAGGTTGTAGCTGATCTGCCTGGGGAAACCAACGGTGCCCTTGCGGCGGCGGTAGGCAACGATGCACCAAACCATAAGGCCCCAGGTGATGACACCAACGGCCAGAGCAGCGATCCATGAGTTGACCCAGAGGTCCATGATGCGGTCCGTGTGGTTGGTGGTGCCGCGCTCAGTGGGCAACCAACCCTTCTCTACCTCTGGTGAACATCCAGTCAAAACCAACGCGCCGGCTAGTGCCAAGCCAGTGATCGAAATGATCTTTTTGCGTCGGCTGCCGGTTCGGTTCTGCGAACTCACAGACGGCCCTTCCTCTTGTTGCTGTCTCCCGGTCGGGCGCGTCGGCGCGCGCCGGGCACACTAAGTTTTACTACCCGATGTAGAGCTTACCGCTCTACGGCTGTTTTCGCCCACACGCGGCGGCAGTGCGTCGGACCCGGTAATGACCGGGCCCGGCGCACTGCCGCAGCAAGAGCCTGTGCTCCTTAGTGGAACGAGTCGCCGCAGGCGCAGGAGCCTCCCGCGTTCGGGTTGTCGATGGTGAATCCCTGCTTGGAAATTGTGTCCTCGAAGTCGATGCTGGCCCCACTGAGGTAGGGCACGCTCATCTTGTCAACGATCACTTCGACGCCGTCAAAGTCGCGGACAGCGTCGCCGTCGAGGATACGCTCATCAAAGTACAGCTGGTAGATCAGGCCGGAGCAGCCACCGGGCTGGACGGCTACGCGCAGACGCAGGTCCGTGCGGCCTTCCTGTTCCAGCAGGCTCCGGACCTTGCCGGCGGCGACGTCGGTCAATTGGACTTCGTGCGTGGGCAGTTCTTCCGCAGTTGCGGTCTCGGTTCCGGTGCTGTTCTGGTTGGTTGCGGTGCTCATACGGCCTACCTTCTTATGACGCTCCTAGCGGCGGCGCCGTGGCGACGCCGGCCCGCGGAAATTACTTTCGGGCTATAGCTAATGCTACGTCGGACGCCGCAATTGCTATAACCTCTGTCGTAACCACGGTCAGCCGCAGCTTGTTCCCAAAAGCCGAATTTGCCCGCCCAACGGGACGTGTTGGGCGCTAGGCCACGGCCTCACCGAGCGCCGCATTGTCTGCCAGGCCCTCTGCATCCAGCCGCGCCAGCAGCAGGGCTTCGGCCAGGATGGCGTTTCGGAAGTCCCCAAGGTGCAGCGATTCGTTGGCGCTGTGGGCCCTGGAGTCCGGATCCTCAACGCCCGTCACCAGAATCTGGACGCTTGGGTAGACCTCCTTAAGGTCAGCAATAAACGGAATCGAACCTCCAATGCCCATTTCAACCGCATCGACGCCCCAGGCCTCTCCCAAAGCCCACATTGCAAGGCGGGCCGCAGAGGACTCCGTGTCCGTGGAAAAGGCGTTGCCGCGCTCTCCCGGGGTGAACAACACCGAGGCCCCGAAGGGGGCGTGTTCCTCAACATGTCGACGAACGGCGTCCATCGCATCGGCCGGGTCCTGGCCGGGTGCCAGCCGCAGGCTGAACTTGGCCTTCGCCGTCGGGATGAGCGTGTTGGATGCGACGGCAACGGACGGCGCGTCAAAGCCGATAATCGACAGCGCAGGCTTCGTCCACAACCGTGAGGCGATGGTGCCCGAACCGGCCAGCCTGACGCCCTCCAGGACGGACGCGTCCGCACGGAACTCTTCCTCCGTCAAGTCGACTGTTGTGTCGTCCCGCGCTACCAGGCCCTTGATGGCCACGGTGCCATCGTCGTCGTGGAAGGTGGCGATCAGGCGGGACAGCAGCGTCGGGGCGTCCAGCACTGGACCGCCAAACATCCCGGAGTGGACAGCATGGTCCAGGACCCTAAGTTCAATAGTGCCGTCCACAAGGCCCCGCAAGCTGGTAGTCAGAGCGGGAATGCCAACCTTCCAGTTGCTGGAGTCTGCGACGACAATGACCTCGGCATGCAAGAGCTCGCGGTATGTCTCCAGGAATGTCCGGAAAGTTGGTGAACCCGCTTCTTCCTCACCCTCCACGAAGAAGGTGACCCCGAGGCCGAAATCGTTGCCCAGAATCTCTGAAACGGCTGCGAAGGCCGCCACGTGCGCCATGATGCCCGCTTTGTCGTCGGCCGCTCCCCTACCGTATAGGCGGCCGTTCCGCTCCTCTGCCGTGAAGGGCTCCGACTCCCAGAGCGCAGGATCTCCGGCGGGTTGGACGTCATGGTGGGCGTACAGGAGGATGGTTGGCTTACCGGGAGCTGCCGGCCGGCGCGCGACGACGGCAGGTCCACCGGGGGTGCCGTCGGCTTTGGGGCACCGCAGTATCTGGACGTCATCCACGCCATTGCGGCGGATGAGCTCTGCCACTGCTTCAGCACTGCGTTCCAATGGCGCGGGATCAAAACTCGGCCACGCGATACCGGGGATGGAAACAAGGTCCGACAAGGTCGCCAGTGTCTGGCCAAACGATCGGTCCACAGCCTGGCGAATGGATGGGATGTTGGCCGCCGCATCCCAAGGCTCTTGGTGCGGGGTCTCCGCGTTGAAGGAGGTCATGGCCCACACACTACCGTCGCGGTGGTATCTGGTGGAGGGAAGGTCCCTGCGTGGCGGGCCCGGCAAAAGCAGTCATGCAGGCAATTCGTGGCGCGCCGCACGGTATTCTGTTCTGGTGTTTGGACGCAAGAAGGAAGAGCCCGGCTCTCAGGACGCAATAGAACAGCCCGCAGAGGCGCCCGTCATACGGGACCCACAAGCAGGCAAGGGTGCACCGACGCCCAAGCGCAAGGAACGGGAGGCGGCACGTAAGCGGCCGCTTGTCCCCACGGACCGGAAGGCTTCCAAGGAAGCCGAGCGGGCTGCCATGCAGGACCAGCGCCTGAAAATGAGGCAGGCCCTCGATACCGGCGACGAGAAATACCTGCCGCTAAGGGACAAGGGGCCGCAGAAGCGTTTCGCCCGCGACTTCGTCGACGCCCGCTTCACCCTGGGTGAATACCTGATGTTCGGCGCCTTGGTTTTTGTCCTGATTTCCTTGGCGGTTCCGTCAACCAGTGAACAGATGATCTATGTCCTTGGCGGGTTCTGGGTGATGTTCCTCGCCGTCTTTGTGGATGTCTTCATCCTGTCTCGCCAACTCCGCAAGCGCCTGGCGAACAAGTTCGGTGAGGTGGAACGCGGAACGGTCTGGTATGGCTCCATGCGCGCCCTGCAGTTCCGCAAGCTGCGCCTGCCCAAACCCCAAGTTAAGCGCGGTCAGTACCCGTCCTGAGCACAGCATGCTCCACATATAGCTGAGGCCCCGGCCATGGATTGCAGGATTCATGACCGGGGCCTCTTGCTATGCGCTGGACCAACCCCGTGCGGGGGCAGGCTCAGCCCGGGGGAATACTCAGTTCTTCATTGCCAGGCGCCGCTGCCTCGCAAGGGCCTTGTTGATGCCCGAAGCCCAGAACGGCCCTTCATAAAGGAAAGCAGTGTACCCCTGCACCAACGTGGCTCCGGCTTCAAGCCGTTCCTGGACATCCGCGGGAGTCTCGACGCCGCCCACTGCGATCAGCACCAGTTCATCGCCAACAGCCGCCTTCAGCCGGCGCAGCACCTCCAATGAGCGCCCTTTGAGCGGCGCTCCGGAGAGGCCGCCTGCGCCACATTCGTCCACCTTGCGAGCTTCCGAACGAAGGCCTTCCCGACCGATGGTGGTGTTGGTGGCGATGATGCCGTCCAGCTTGAGGTCCAGCGCAAGCCGCGCGACGTCGTCGACGTCGTCATCGCTGAGGTCAGGAGCGATCTTGACCAGAAGCGGTACATGGCGGCCAGCCGCCTCGTCGGCTGCCTCCCCCACTGCCTTCAGCAATGGACGAAGGGACTCGACGTTCTGGAGCAGGCGGAGTCCGGGGGTGTTGGGGGAGCTGACGTTAACCACCAGGTAATCAGCGGCTTGGGCAAGGCTGCGGGTGCTCACGAGGTAGTCGTCGATCGCGTCCTCCAGCTCCACGACCTTCGTCTTGCCGATGTTGACGCCGATGACTGGCCGCACATCCGGGAATTTCCGCTGAAGAGCCGCACGCGCCGCCGCCAATCGCGGCGCTACGGCCTTGGCGCCGTCGTTATTGAAACCCATCCGGTTGATGACTGCGCGGTCCTCGGCAAGCCGGAATAGGCGGGGCTTTTCATTCCCGGGCTGGGCCTGGCCGGTAATCGTACCGACTTCCACATGGCCGAAGCCGAGCTCGGTGAGCGCCTCTACGCCGTGTCCCTCCTTATCGAAGCCAGCGGCTAGCCCGAACGGGGATGGAAAGGTCAGGCCGAAGGCCTCGGTCCTCAGGGATGGGTGCGGCGATGTGATGCGGGAGAGTATGCGGCCGGCTCCGGTCCGGTGGGCCAGCCTGATCGCGTGGAAACCAATTTTGTGTGCCTTTTCGGCATCCATCCAGGAAAAGGCAGCTTTGAAGAAGTAGGGGTAAACACGCATGACTCCAGTTTTCCGTTTTCCGGGCCAGCAGCCAAACCGGAGACGCCGTATGAGGGTATGCAATGGATCAGGGACATATCCCCCGCTTGCGGCGGGTGTCTAAGCTGTTCCCATGGAGTGGCAGACCGACATTCTCGGCGAGGACTTCGAAAACTGCACGTTCCAGGCCACAAGTTCCGATGGCGCGGCCCGGCTTGCGACCTTGGTCCGCCATGTCCCGCGGACTGACAAGGAGAGCGCAGCGGAGACTGAACCCCGGCGGGCTGTACTTTTCCTCCACGGCTGGAGCGACTATTTCTTCAACGTTGAGCTCGCGGAGTTTTGGACCGGGAAGGGGTTTACGTTTTATGCCCTGGACATGCACAACCACGGTCGCAGCCTTCGCCCGGAAACGCCCGGCGGCTACGTTGCCCACCTTGACGACTACGACGCCGAAATCGCCCAGGCCGTGGCGATCATCCGTTCGGAGGCCTGCCAAGAGTCCGGCAGCGACTCAACCCGGGTCCCGGTCACACTGATGGGTCATTCCACGGGTGGTCTCATCGCGGCGCTCTGGGTAAGCGCGCATCCCGATGTAGTTCAATACCTGGTACTGAACAGTCCTTGGCTGGAAATGCATGGCAACTCGATGGTTCGCCGCGCAGCAAGGACACTTGTGGAACCGCTGGCGAGGCTTCGCCCGCAGGCAGTCCTCCGATTGCCCGAACGCGGTTTCTATTACCGCAGCATCAGCAGTTCCGCCGAAGGGGAATGGTTCCTTGACGATCGATACCGGCCACCGCTCGCCTTCCCTGTGCGGGCCGGATGGCTGCGGGCGGTGCTGGCCGGCCATTCGCGTGTGGCACGCGGGCTCAAGATTGGGGTTCCGGTCATCGTGCTCATGTCAGGATCAAGCGCCAACGGCATGGTCTGGCAGGAAACGATGCGCCGCTCAGACGCCGTCCTCGACGTTAACACCATGGCTATCAGGGCAATGGCCCTGGGACCCTCAGTCACCCTGGAGAGGGTGGATGGTGCGCTGCATGACGTCTTTCTTTCGGCAGCAACAGTCCGGGCGGATGCCTATGCCAGGCTGGCACGCTGGATCCGGGGCTACGTCGATTACGACACCTTGCCGGGACATTCCGAGGCCGGCGCATGACGGCCGGCGAACCCGGCCAGGACCTGTGGTTGCCGGACATCTTGGGGGAAGGCTTCCACGCCCGCGAACTCGAACTGGTTCCCGACGACGAGGGGCCAGTGTGCGCGACGCTAGTCCGCCACTCCAGGCCGGTCCTGGACGCTCCCCCACACGGGCTACTCGACGGCTTGTCGGCGCTGGCCCACCGACGTCGTCGGCATCTGACCCAGGATCCGGCGACGGCGCCGCGCGCCGTCATGTACCTGCATGGCTGGGCCGACTATTTCCTCCAGAGCGAGCTCGCTGAGTACCTGACTGCGTCTGGCTTCTATTTCTACGCCCTGGACCTCAGGAAGTTCGGCCGCAGCCTACGGACGTGGCAGACCCCCGGCTACACCACTGACCTGTCCGTGTATGACGAGGACATCGGCGCCGCCATTCGTGTAATCGAACAGGACGTGGCAGAGCGATCCGATAGCGAAATGCCCGTCACACTCCATTTGCTGGCGCACTCGTACGGTGGGCTGATCGCTGCGCTCTGGGCGGATCGGCATCCCGGTCGCGTGGGCACGCTCAGTCTCAATGCGCCATGGCTGGAGTTGCAGGGCAGCAGCCTTGTGCGCAGCCTCGCCATGCACTTGGTGGAACCGTTCGCACGGACCGATCCTCGGCGCCCTTTCCGCTTTCCGGAGATGCCTGCCTATTGGGAAAGCGTCAGTAACGAAGCACACGGGGAATGGACCCTCCATGAGGAATGGCGCCCGCGGCTATCGTTCCCCATCCGGGCAGGATGGAGCCGGGCAGTATTGGCAGGGCACGCCGCCATCGGGCACAAGCTGAACATCGACGCACCCATTCTGGTTCTGCTTTCGGACAAAACCCGGATCCAGACAGAGTGGACTGCGGAACTGATGCGAGTCGATGCGGTGATCGACGTCGAAGAAACAGCCCGCCGGGCCCTGGGCCTGGGCCGCCGCACGGCAGTCTTCCGGTACCCGGGCGCACTGCACGACGTGTTCCTGTCCCGCCGGACCGTTCGTCATCAGGCCTACAGGGACTTGGCTTTCTGGCTTGGCTCGTACCCATACTAGGTAGCGTCAGGTCGCTGCAGGGGCGGCGTCCACGGCGCCGCCGTAACGGCGGTCCCTGCGCGCGTAAATCTCCACGGCCTCCCACAAGGTGCGGCGGTCGACGTCGGGCCATAGGGTGTCCATGAAAACGAACTCTGCGTAGGCAGACTGCCACAGCAGGAAGTTGGACAAACGCTGTTCCCCGGAACTGCGGAGGAACAAGTCAACGTCCGGCAGGTCCGGTTCGTCCAAGTAGCGCTGGATAGTTCGCTCCGTGATGGACCCCGGCCTCAGGCGCCCATCAGCGACGTCCCTTGCCAAAGCCGTAACTGCGTCGGTGATTTCTGCCCGGCCGCCGTAGTTGACGCACATCGTCAGCGTGCACGTGTCGTTTCCGCGTGTGTACTCCTCCGCCGCTTCCAACTCCTTGATGACGGATCCCCACAGGCGCGGGCGGCGCCCGGCCCAGCGAATCCTCACGCCCCAGTCGTCCAACTGGTTGCGCTGGCGCCGCAGCACCTCTTTGTTGAAGCCCATGAGGAAGCGCACTTCTTCCGGGGAACGGCGCCAGTTTTCGGTGGAGAAAGCGTAAACACTCACGTACTTGATGCCCAGCTCAATCGCGCCGGCCATAACGTCCAACAAGGCAGGCTCTCCGGCCTTGTGGCCTTCGATCCTGGGAAGCCCGCGCAGGTTGGCCCAGCGGCCGTTACCGTCCATCACAATGGCAACATGCTGCGGCACCAGTTCCGCTGGGACCGCCGGCGGCTTCGCACCGGAAGGATGGGGATACGGCGCCTGCACCGGCTTTGTCCGGGCGGCTATGGTCCTGCCTTTGCTTCCAATTGCCACAGTCAGCTTCGCTCCACATGTTTGAGGGACTTGAGCGCCCGTTCCAAGTGCCATTGCAAGTACGAGGCCACCAATCCGGCGGCTTCACGGCGGTGCACGGCGGCGGACACATCCGCCGTCGCCCAGTTCCCCGTAAGAAGGGCGCCAAGCAACACTACCGTCTCCGGGGCTGGCGCCGGTGATCCGGGCGGGCGGCAGTCCGCGCAGACCATGCCTCCAAGCGGGGCAGAAAATGCGTCGTGCGGCCCTGGCGAACTGCATCTGGCACAGTCCGTAAAGCTTGGCGCCCATCCCCCCGTGGCCATAGCCCGGAGGAGATACGAGTCGAGGATCAGTTCCGGTGGATGCTCTGCACGGCTCAGGGATGCCAAGGCGCCCACCAGTAGGTTGTACTGGGCGGTGCACGACTCCACGTCGGCGTCCGTGAGTTTCTCCGCTGTTTCCGTCATTGCAGCGGCCACCGTGTACCTGGAGTAGTCAGTTGCAATGCTGTTCCCGTAGGCACCCTTTGCCACTGCCTGCGTCACAATGTCGAGGCTGCGACCCGAAACGAGTTGAAGGTCAGCAACCATAAAGGGCTCCAGACGGGCGCCGAAGCGGCTGCTCGTTCGGCGCACGCCTTTGGCTACGGCACGAACTTGTCCATGATGCTTGGTCAGCAGCGTAATGATCCGATCCGCTTCGCCCAATTTGTGCGTGCGGAGCACAACGGCGTCATCCCGGTAGGAGCGGGCAGCGAATGACTGGGTGTTCACGTCTTATCTTCCCACTCTGTACCCAAAGAACGCGGCAACCGGGAGCGACGGAATAGTCCCTGCGCTGCCGTGCGGCCTCCGTACAGGAGCAGCCGCACGACAGCGCTAGGGAGCAGTGGCCGCGGCCGCTCAGGACCGGGCGTCGCGGACCGCCCGGTTGACTGCCGAGATCACAGCTTTGAGGGCCGCCGTGCTGGTGTTTGCATCGATGCCAACTCCCCAGAGCACACGCTCCCCCACGGCACACTCCACGTAGGCCGCTGCGCTGGCACTCCCGCCCTCAGACATGGCGTGCTCGCTGTAGTCCAGGACACGCACGTCCACACCGTCCTCAGCCAGGATGCTCAACAGGGCCGCAATGGGTCCGTTGCCCGTGCCTGTCCTTCGCACCTGGGTACCGTCGATACGCAAGCTTGCGGTGAGGGACATGTCTCCGGACTCGTGGGTTTCCGTGCTGACCGTCCCCAGGGCGTAGCGACCCCATTGCGCTCCGGCGTCCGCGGAAGGCAGGTACTCGTCCTCAAAGTCCTTCCAGAGTTCGGCGCCGCTGACTTCGCCGCCGTGCGTGTCCGTGCGGCGCTGAACCACACCGGAGAACTCGATCTGGAGGCGACGCGGCAGGTCCAGGCTGTGCTCGCTCTTGAGCAGGTAGGCCACCCCGCCCTTGCCGGACTGCGAATTCACGCGAATGACAGCCTCGTAGCTGCGGCCCAGGTCCTTGGGGTCGATCGGCAGGTACGGCACTTGCCACGTGAAGTCGTCCACCGGAACCCCGGCAGCCTTGGCATCGCGCTCCAGCGCCTCGAGGCCCTTCTTGATGGCGTCCTGATGGGAGCCGGAAAACGCCGTGAACACGAGGTCGCCGCCGTAGGGTGAGCGCTCAGGGACCGGCAGCTGGTTGCAGTACTCAACCGTGCGGCGGATTTCGTCGATGTTGGAGAAATCCAGCATCGGATCAACGCCCTGCACGAACAGGTTCAGGCCCAATGTCACCAGGTCGACGTTGCCGGTGCGCTCGCCGTTGCCGAAGAGGCATCCTTCGATCCGGTCGGCGCCGGCCAGGTAGCCCAGTTCCGCAGCGGCTACGCCTGTTCCGCGGTCGTTGTGGGGATGCAGCGACAAGATGATGCCGTCGCGCGGATGCAGGTTGCGGCTCATCCACTCAATCGAGTCGGCATAAACGTTGGGCGTAGCCATTTCCACCGTGGCCGGCAAGTTGATGATGACCTGCTTGTCAGCGGATGCTTCGAACACGTCGGCAATGGCGTTACAGACCCTGACGGCATAGCTGAGTTCGGTGCCAGTAAACGATTCCGGCGAGTATTCATAGGTGATGTGCGTGTCGACCAGGGTTTCCTCGTACTTCTTGCACAAGCGTGCACCCTGCAGCGCGATGTCGAGAATGCCGTCCTCGTCCTGGTTGAACACCACACGACGTTGCAGAACGGATGTGGAGTTGTACAGATGTACGATGGCCTGCTTGGCACCTACGAGGGATTCGTACGTCCGCTCGATCAGGTGTTCACGGGCTTGGGTCAGCACCTGGATGGTGACATCGTCCGGAATGTGGCTTCCTTCGATCAACTGGCGGACGAAGTCGAAGTCAGTCTGCGATGCCGAGGGAAAGCCGACCTCAATTTCCTTGAAGCCCATCTTCACCAGCAGCTGGAACATCTTGAGCTTGCGGGCGGGGCTCATGGGGTCGATCAGTGCCTGGTTGCCATCACGCAGGTCCACTGCGCACCAGCGCGGTGCCTTGGTGATGACCTTGTCGGGCCAAGTCCGGTCCGGAAGTTCAACGCTGATCTGGTCCTGGAACGGAATGTAGCGGTGGATGGGCATTCCGGAGGGCTGCTGTGCGTTATGCATGTCTGGTGGCCTTTGCTGTAGATCTTTCCTTGAAGTCAGGCCGGGCAACACAAAACTCCGCAGCGAGGATGGGCCTTTGCGTCAGATCGCGTTTGAGGCCTCGCCGCGGCAGCTAAGGAGAAGCATTCCTGCACGCACCATTTCACAGTAACACGGTTGCGTATGATGACACTGCAACACCTCATGCATCGTCCACTATGCAGACGCCGCAGCGGTGGTCACGCCGGCTGCACTGCGTCGCACCAAAGGAGTACTTGTGCCACAGTCGGGGATCACGTTGTCCAACATCGATCAGAGCGTGCGGCCGCAGGACGACCTCTATAAGTACGTCAACGGCGCATGGCTAAAAAGCACCACTATCCCTGATGACCGGCCGCTCGAGGGCACCTTCACGGCGTTGCGCGACGGCGCGGAACTCGCAGTCCGGGAAATCATCGAGGAAGCAGCGGCCAAGGGCGAAGATGCCACGGGCATTGAACGAAAAGTCGGCGCCCTCTACACCAGCTTCATGGACGAAGCGACGGTGGAGGCCAAGGGCGTGGAACCGATCCTCGGCCGGCTCGAAGAGGTTTTCGCGACTGGATCGATTGAAGAACTGGTCGCTTTGACGGGCCGGCTCTTCCGGGCAGATGTCTCTGGCCTGTTTTCGATCTACCCCGCACCTGATGCAGGCAACCCGGAACGGGTGCTTCTATACACGGGACAAGGCGGCCTGGGGCTACCCGACGAATCGTACTATCGGGAAGAAAAGTTCGGCCCGATCGTGGATGCCTACGGCAAGTACATCGAGAAGATGTTCGGACTGGCCGGCCTCCGGGATGCCGCCGGCGCCGCCACGCGCGTGGTCGGACTTGAAAAGTCCCTGGCCTCCCACCACTGGGACAACGTGACACTTCGTGACCCCCAGAAGACCTACAACCTCAAGACCGCTGAAGAGGGCACAGGACTCTTCCCGCTTCTTGGCACGTGGTTCGACGCCGCGGACATTGAGAGGGAGAAGTGGGGGGAGCTTGTGTTCAGCACTCCCCCGTTCTTCACAGGTGCCGCCTCCCTCCTGGAGAGCGAACCGCTGCAGGCCTGGCAAGAGTGGCTGGCTGTACGGGTCCTGGGCGCCGCAGCACCGTACCTGTCGTCAGACTTCGTGGACGCCAGCTTCGACTTCTACGGAACCACGCTGAGCGGGACGCCGCACAACAAAGACCGCTGGAAGCGCGGTGTAGCCGTCGTGGAAGCCGGGCTTGGCGAGGCGGTTGGACAGATCTATGTGGCCCGACACTTTCCCGAGGGCCACAAGGCCCGCATGCAAACCCTTGTGTCTGGGCTTATCGAGGCCTACAGGAGCAGCATCACGTCCCTGGAATGGATGGGTGAAGAAACCAAAGCTGAGGCCCTCAAGAAACTGGATTCATTTCGTTCCAAGATCGGTTTCCCGGAGAAGTGGATCGACTACTCCGCCGTCGAGATTGACGCCAGCGATCTCCTTGGCAACGTCGAGCGGGCCCATAGCGCCGACGTCGACCGCCACCTCGACGAGGTGGGAAAACCGGTGGACCTGGCTAAATGGCTCATGACACCGCAAACCGTCAACGCGTACTACCACCCCATGCTCAACGAGATTGTTTTTCCCGCTGCCATCCTGCAGCCCCCGTTCTTCAACGCCGAGGCCGACGACGCAGTGAACTTCGGGGGCATTGGCGCCGTAATCGGCCACGAAATTGGCCATGGCTTCGACGACCAAGGATCGCAGTTTGACGGAAGCGGCGCCCTCCGGAACTGGTGGACCGACGACGACCGGGCAGCCTTTGAGGCGCTCACCTCGAAGCTTGTGGACCAGTACAACGTCCTTTCTCCGGATGCCGCCCCCGGACACACGGTCAATGGCAAGCTGACGCTTGGCGAGAACATCGGCGACCTGGGAGGACTCGCAATCGCCTACAAGGCTTACATGCTCAGCCTCGACGGCGAAGAGCCACCAGTCATCGACGGGTTCACCGGAAAGCAGCGGTTCTTTATGTCGTGGGCTGCAGGATGGCGCCAGGTGATCCGCACTGAAGAGGCCGTCCGGCGCCTGGCCACCGACCCGCACTCTCCCAACGAGTTCCGGACGAACGCCATCGCGCGGAACCTCACGCCGTTCCATGAGGCTTTCGATGTAGCGGAGGGCGACAAGATGTGGCTCGCTCCTGGGGACCGCGTCAGCATCTGGTAACAATGCAGGCTAGGCAGGAAGTGCCCGTGTTCCTTGAGAGGAGCACGGGCACTTTCTTTTGTATTTGGATCCTGGCCTTCCGGGGCTCAGCCCGTGATGACCTCCGGATTCGCCACCTGGCATACAACGTCGCTGGCAGTCTGGTTCACGACGTCCTTGGGAACACTCGCCTGCCCGTACTTCAAGCCCGAAGCAAAATCGCTTCCAACGTAAAGCTGAACCCCGTTCACAGTGGGAGTGGGCTGGACTTGCGCTGCAGGAATCCCGAATTGCGCGGCGACGTCCGCGGCCACATCGGCAAATCCAGGACCGTAGTAAACCACCGTTTGGCCCACCGGCTGGGCGGCGAAGTGCACGGACTTCGTAAAGCCTGCCCCGATCAGAGCCTGCGCGAGCTCCTGGGCCCTTGCAGGGGCCCCCGTGCCGTCTGCCACGGCGACGGGCTGAAGTGCCTTGTTGTAGGCCGGAGCAGGCGGTGCCTGCGGGGTGGTGGGAGCCGTCGACGGCGGCGCTGACGGCGTTGGCGACGGTGTGGCCCCCTCGCCCGGCGACGTCAGGTCCAAGTCGGCGCGCTGCGCCGCGAACAACTGCGTGGCTTGTGGCTGCACAAGTGTCAGGCGGTTGGGGTCGCTCGGTGCAGGCTGCGTGGGAACGGCGACGAACGCAACCTTGGACACGTCAATGTCCTTGAGGCGGCCGCCGATGGTCAGGAGGGACTGGACATTGGCGAGGCCCTCATCGACGGTCAGGTTCTTGGTCACGACGTCGGCAATACGGAGGAGCTTCTGTGGGTCACCCAAGGTGCCGTCGGACTTGATCTTCCGTGTGAGCGCAGACAAGAATCCCTGCTGCGCTTTGATTCGGCCGAGGTCGCCACCGTCGGCAAAGGCGTGCCGTGCCCGAAGGAATGCCAGGGCCTGTTCGCCTTCCACCTGGGAGGTGCCCTTGGGGAGCCTCAGGCCGGAATCGGGATCGAAGACGGAATCGGTGATGCAAACATCCACGCCGCCCACCGTGGCGGAGAGTTCCTTGACCGCGTTGAAGTCGGCCATCATGAAGTGGTCGATTTCCATTCCCGTCAGTTTGTTGACGGTATCCACAGCGCAGCCAATCCCCGCTTCAGCCATTGCCGTGTTGATCATCACTCCGCCGCGGGCAGGGTACTTCTTACCCGTTTTGTGGTCTGTACAGGCAGGGATATCCACTAGCAGGTCACGCGGGAAGCTGGTGACACTGACCCGTTTGTTGTCCTTGGAAATGTCCAAGAGCATCATGACGTCGGACTGGCCGTACCCGGTGGAATCCTGTGCCGTTCCGTACTGCGAATTCTTGCCGTCGCGCGTATCGGAGCCAAGGACCAGGATCTGGAGCCTGTCCGTGCTGTCGTTCGTATTGCTGACTTTGCCCTCACCGGCGGACAAGGGTGCCGTGTTGATGTTGGCCTGCAGGCGGATCACCCAGTAGGCGGCAAAAGCTACTCCGGCGAGGATCACGACTGAAGCGGTCCAGGTAGTGATCTTCAGCCACAGCGGCCAGCCCTTGGGTTGGTTCATGTGCCGTGCCGGCAAGGTGTCCGCGGCCTCGTAGTGGCGTGCGGCGGTTCGGGTGTGGCCTGCGCCTAAGTCGCCAGCGCAGTCATCACGACGTCGCACCACTCGGTTTACCTTTCCTCGGAAATGGGGTTCCGGCCATTCTAGGTGGAAAAACTGGGAGTAGCCTTGGCGGCAGTTTCTCCCCTAGAATCCGAGCTTCACCAATTGCTTGGGGTCGCGCTGCCAGTCTTTGGCTACCTTGACGTGCAGGTCCAGGTAGATCCGCGTGCCAAGGAGCGCCTCGATGCCCTTCCGGGCGTTGGTTCCTACTTCACGCAGGCGGCTACCCGACTTCCCAATAATGATCGCCTTCTGCGAGGGCCGCTCCACGTAAAGGTTGACGCGTACGTCCAGCAGTGGGTTGTCTTCCGACCTGCCTTCGCGCGGGACAATCTCCTCCACCACTACGGCGAGGGAATGCGGGAGCTCGTCGCGAACGCCTTCCAACGCGGCTTCACGGACAAGTTCTGCAACCATCACGGCTTCCGGTTCGTCGGTCAGCTCGCCGTCCGGGTACAACGGCGGCGACGGCGGCATGTGCCTGATGAGGACATCGGCCACCGTGTTCACCTGGAAGCCGTCTTGGGCGGATACCGGCACGATGTCCGCCCAGCCTTCGCCGCCCAGGACTTCCTTGCCGAGCTCGGTGACGGCAATCAACTGTTCCGTGAGCGCAGCCCGGTCTACAAGGTCCGTCTTGGTAACGAGGGCAACCACTGGTTTGCGGCCAACCCCTGCCAGCTGGGTGGCGATGAACCTGTCTCCAGGGCCGATTTTTTCGTTGGCGGGGATGCAGAACCCAATGGCGTCCACTTCCGCCAACGTGTCGGCGACCAGCTCATTGAGGCGCTTGCCGAGGAGCGTACGGGGGCGGTGCAGGCCCGGCGTATCCACCAGTACCAATTGTGCGTCCGCCCTGTGCACGATCCCCCGGATGGTGTGCCTGGTGGTCTGTGGCTTGGCCGATGTGATGGCAACTTTCTGGCCAACCAGCGCATTGGTCAGCGTGGATTTTCCGGCATTTGGGCGTCCCACAAGCACGGAAAAGCCGGCACGGAATCCGCCGTAGGGGTCCTCGGCGTCGTGCTTCTTACTCTGCTTGCTCACGTGGGGCTCCCTGCTGCTGCGTTTTCTCGGCTTCCTCGAGGACGCCGTTTAGGTCAGTTTCTTCCTTTGGAATAGCTGCCGCAATGATGTGGCTGACGCGATTCCGTCGACCTTCAAGCCTATCGGCCCTGAGTAACAGTCCGGCGACTTCCACCGAACTGCCTACGATCGGGACACGGCCGAGCGCCTTTGCAAGCAGTCCGCCCACGGTGTCCACCTCGTCGTCGTCGAGGTCCAGGTCGAACAGCTCGCCGAGGTCGTCGATGCTCATCCGGGAGCTGACCCGGTAGCTGCCATCCGGCAGCCGCACGGCGTCCGCACTGGCGGAGTCATATTCATCGACGATTTCCCCGACAATTTCCTCGATGAGGTCTTCAAGGGTGACGAGGCCCGCGGTTCCGCCGTACTCGTCTATAACGACGGCGACATGCGTGGACTCCTGTTGAAGCTCCTTGAGCAGGACGCTCACTGGTTTCGACTCCGGGACATACCGCGCTTCCCTGGACAGCCTGTCAACTGTTCGTGGCAAATCGGTTTCAGTGCCGTGAAGCGCGGCCGCAACATCCTTGAGGTAGACGATGCCCAGGATCTGGTCGGCATTCTCGCCGATGACCGGAATGCGCGAGTAGCCGGAGCGCAGGAACAGCGCCATGGCCTGCTGCAGCGAGGAACCGCTTTCGATGCACACCATGTCGGTTCGCGGAACCATAACGGAACGCACCATCGTGTCACCGAAGTCGAATACCGACTGGATCAGTTCAGCCTCATCATCCTCGATGACGGCAGATTCGGACGCGCGATCAACCAGCTCGCGGAACTCCTCTTCACTGAAGAAAGACTCATCCCCGCCGGGCGCTCCGGGCGCCACGGCACTGCCGAGTGAAACCAACCAGCTGGGCACGGGTCCCAGGATCCAACACAGGAAGCGAATCAGCCGAGCGGTCACACGGACAACGCCGCCCGGATGCTGCCGGCCAATCTGGCGAGGGGAAACACCCACCAGGACAAAGCCGACCACGGCCATGATGCCCGTAGCCGCCAAGCCAGCCAGCCAGACGTTGTCCAAAACGCTAAGCACCAGCAGGGCGACGGCAACGGCGGCCGCCATCTCAAACCAGACGCGCCAGAAGCGCAGCGCCCGGATATGTGAAACGGGCTGTTCCAGGATACGGCGAAGGGCAGTGCCGCGGCTTTGGACGAGCGCCTGAGCCGCCTCGTGCCTCGGAAGGAAGCTGAACGCGGCCTCTGCCGCCGTCAGTACCGCCACAAACCCGAGGAAGACCATGGCCATAATGACCAGGATCAGCTGAGTCACTGCATGGTCTCCCTGGGGGCATCCTTACCCAGGAAGGCGGACAGAAGATCGCGCTGCAGGCCGAACATTTCTTCCTTGTCCTCCGGCTCAGCGTGGTCAAAGCCGAGGAGGTGCAGGATGCCATGCGTGGTCAGCAGGAGCATCTCTTCCTGCGTGGAGTGGCCAGCATTCTTCGCCTGGACCTGTGCCACCTGCGGGCAGATTGCAATATCGCCCAGCATTCCCTGCGGTGCCGGCTTTTCAGGGGTCCCTGGGGTCAGTTCGTCCATGGGAACCGACAGAACATCTGTAGCCCCGGGCTCGTCCATAAGTTCGATGTGCAGTTTTTCCATCGCCGGTTCATCAACAAGGAGGATGGAAAGCTCAGCCTGTGGGTGGATGTAGAGGCGCTCGAAGATGAACCGTGACAGGGTCACCAGTTGGGCCTCGTCCACCTGGACGCCGGACTCGTTGTTGACCTCGATGCTCACTTGCGCTCCCCCCGCTTGTCTTTGTCCTGGGCCGCACGCCTGGTCCGCAGCTGTTGCTCTTCGTCCCAGACGTTGTAGGCAGAAACAATGTTCGCTACCAGCCGGTGCCGGACGACGTCGCCCGCGTCCAGCATCGTGAAATTGACATCTTCAATGCCGGCGAGGATCTCCTGGACGATCTTCAACCCAGACCTCGTCCCAAAGGGCAGGTCCACCTGGGTGATATCTCCCGTCACCACCATTTTTGATCCGAAGCCGAGCCGGGTGAGGAACATCTTCATTTGCTCCGGCGTGGTGTTCTGCGCCTCGTCGAGGATGATGAAGGCGTCGTTGAGGGTGCGGCCGCGCATGTACGCAAGCGGCGCGACCTCAATGGTGCCTGCGGCCATCAGCCGGGGTATGGACTCAGGATCCATCATGTCGTGCAGGGCGTCATAGAGGGGACGGAGATAGGGATCGATCTTGTCGCTCAGCGTCCCGGGGAGGAAACCAAGCCGCTCCCCCGCTTCGACAGCCGGGCGGGTGAGGATGATCCGGTTTACCTCCTTCATCTGCAGCGCCTGGACAGCCTTTGCCACCGCCAGATAGGTTTTGCCCGTACCCGCTGGACCGATTCCGAATATGACCGTGTTGTCGTCGATCGCGTCGACATAACTCTTCTGGTTGAGCGTCTTGGGACGAATGGTCCTGCCCCGGCTGGAAAGAATGTTGTGCGTGAGCACTTCCACCGGGTTCTGCGCTGTCTGGGCGCGAAGCAGGGACACCAACTGCTGGAGGACATCCGGCGTGATGATTGTCCCTTTTGCCACAAGCCCACGGATTTCCTGAAGCAACCGCATGATGCGCGGCACGTCCTGCACGGGGCCGCTGAGGGACAATTCATTGCCGCGGACGTGGAAATCGACATCGGGGAACTGTGCCTCAATGTAGCGAAGGGCCTCGTCATGGCTGCCCAATGATTGGACCATTTGCTCGGAGTCGTCGAACAAGATCACCTCCGTCCGGACCCCGGGAACCGTGTGCGGGAATTCCCCTATGCCGGACTCAGCGGCATTCGTTCTGGGGCGGGCGTTGAGTGACTCAGTCATGGTGCCGGCCGCTTGGGCCAATGCTCCTCCGGTTCGTGGATTTCGCTGCTGCAGGTGCTTTCCATCCTACGCCAGGGTAACGCCGGACAGGCCCCGGCCAGCCTTCAACGAGGGCTGCGGCGCGGTGAGGTTCAGCGCCCACGTTAATAGATCTCAAGTGCATATCGGCCGCATATCAATCCTGTTGCAGTTGCCCGCGAATCCCGGATTCCCACTTTTTGGAGCAGTCACGTATGTCAAGCTGGCAATACAGGACGCAAACGGCCACCCCAACCGCCGGAATCCAGCACCGCGTCCACCACCGTCTACCACAATGCGGAGTAGCCTCCGTGAAGCAACGAACAGGATCCACCATCAGGCAGCGCACCTCTCCTGCAAGGCCGGCACACTGGCGGACCCGCTCCGCCGTGCTTTCCGGCCTGCTCAGCGCTGCGCTGATGCTGAGTGGCTGCGTAGCCCAGGCCGGCGGGAGCCAGAATACGTCACGGGAGCCGACGCCCCTGAGCGCGGCAGGCGTCCCCAGCGCGCCAGCCACCAACGCTCCGTTGGAAACCACACAGGCGTCGAACAAAGTACCTGTCTACTGGATTGGCCGCAGCGGTGAAAACGTCTACCTGTACCGCGAATTCAGGGATATCTCCGGACAGGAAAACCCTGTAACCACGGCCCTGCGCATCATGATGTCCCAAAAACCGCTGGACCGTGATTTCTTCACGCCATGGCAAGAACCGGACAGCCTGGCGACGTCGATTTCGGGCAAGAACGTCATAACCGTGGATGTATCCAAGGGTGCCTTTAACAGCAACCTCGACGCGGGAATGGCGCAGCGCGCTGTCCAGCAGCTGGTGTATACGGCAACGGCGGCGGCTGCAAGTTCGGGACTCATCGATACCGGACAGCAGCTGCAGGTGGTGATCCTGGTTGATGGACACAAGGACTACATGGCGTTCGGGCAGGTAAAGCTGGGCGATCCCATGTCCCGCAACGCTTCACTCGTAGCGCCAGTGTGGATCATCGACCCGCAGGAAGACACTTCGCTTCCACCGGGGGCTGTCAGGTTCACGGGAAGGAGCACGGTTCCAAACCGGCCTGTCCGCTGGCAGATCCTGCGCGAGAACGCCAATGGCGACAAGGTTCCCGTCGTCAACGGCCAGGCGAATCCGTCCGCGGAATCAGGACAGGGCGGTGCGTTCAACTTCACCGTGGGACTGACTGGCGGAAAATACGAACTGCGGGCTTCCCTGGTCAGCGCGGATGGCGGTTCAGAAGTGGTGACGGACACCAGGCTGTTCGTTATTAAGTAGGAACGACGCTGGTAGTTGCCGTGCACGCCAGACCCGTCATCCCGCTCCTCGAATAGCCGAGCCCGGAATGTCTGCCGCCGCCCTACCAGCGCCGAAGGACGTCGCTGGCCAGAACGACGGCGGCCGGTCCCGCCGTCGACGACCTCAAGACATGGTGGCCCAGCAGGGCGGTGACAGCTCCGGCGTCGCTCAGCCGCGTGACCTCGCGCGGGGAGATGCCGCCCTCCGGCCCGACAATGAGCAAGACTTCCCGGACTTCCGCCGGATTGGAGCCCGTATTGCGCTCCAACCATTCTTCCAAGACAGCGCGGAAGGACCGCTTGGCTGCTTCATGCAGCACGACGGCGAGGTCTGCTGCCTCCACGGCGCGGGCCAATCCTGAACTGTCGACGATAGACCGCACCTCCGGAATCCAGGCCCGACGGGCCTGTTTGGCGGCGGCAGAGACGACAGACTGCCACTTGGCATGGGCTTTGGCGGCCCTGTCGCCCTTCCACCGCACAATTGAGCGCTCCGACTGCCAGGGCACTACTGCGTCCACGCCCAGTTCGGTGGCTGTTTCTGCGGCAAGCTCGTCCCTGTCCCCCTTGGCGAGTGCCTGGACAAGGACCAGACGGGTTGACGGCTGCGGCTCCAAAACCACGGAGCCTGCCATAACGGCAAGGCTCGTCTGGCCGACCTCGGTGACGGTGCCACTGAGCCGGCGGCCGGCGCCGTCGACGATGTCCACTGCCTCGCCCACGGCAATCCTCTTGACGGTGACGGCGTGCCGCGCCTCTGCGCCGTCGAGCACGAACACCGAACCCGGCTGCGTGTGGTCAAGGGCGCCGGGTGTCGTGAAGAAGACCGGATTGCTCACCGCTACAGGTTACCCAGCTTGTCCCTTAGCTTGGCGAACATGCCTCCGCTGGCCACCAGCTTCCCCTCTGTGTACTGCTCACCCCGCAGCTTGGCCAACTGCCTAAGCAACTCCTCCTGCGCGGCGTCCATTTTGGTGGGGGTCTCCACCTGCAGGTGAACCTTCAGGTCTCCGCGGCCATAGCCGCGCAAGTGCGTGACACCCAGGCCTCGCATAGTGATGACCTCACCGGACTGAGTGCCGGCCTTGACGTCAATGTCCTGGGTGCCGTCGTAGGTTTCCAGGGTCAGTTCCGTTCCAAGCGCCGCGGCAGTCATGGGCACGCTCAGTGTCGCATGCAGGTCGTCACCTTCCCTGACGAACATGGGATCGGGATTAACGCGAATCTCCACGTAGAGGTCGCCTGCGGGTCCGCCGGCGGGGCCCGCCTCGCCCTGGCCGGCAAGCTGGATCCGCGTGCCGGTGGCGACGCCGGCCGGTACCTTGACCGTCAGCGAGCGGCGGCTGCGGATGCGGCCTTGGCCGTTGCACTCGTTGCAGGGGTCCTTGATGATGGTGCCGAATCCCTCGCAGGAACCACACGGAGCGGTGGTCATAACCTGGCCGAGGATCGAACGGACGGCACGCTGGACCTGCCCGCTGCCGCCACAAATGTCACAGCGCTCCGGATGCGTGCCCGGACGGCAGCAGGATCCATCACAGGTGGGGCAAACGACGGCGGTGTCGACTTCGAGCCTCTTGTTCACGCCGAAGACCGCGTCCCGAAGTTCGATCCTCACGCTGATGAGGGCGTCCTGTCCACGGCGGACCCGTGATGCCGGGCCCGCGGACCCGCCGCCCCCGAAGAACGTGTCGAAAATGTCCTGGAAGGCGAAGCCCTGGCCGGTGTAGCCACCGAAACCGGTATCCGTGCCGTTCTCATTGCCCGTGGTGTCATAGACATGCCGCTTTTGTGGGTCTGAGAGGACTTCGTAGGCATGCGTCACAGCCTTGAACCGTTCAGCGGCGTCCTCCCCGGGATTAACGTCGGGGTGGAGCGTGCGTGCCAGCTTGCGGTACGCCTTCTTGATCTCTTCACCGGTGGCTTCCGGTGAGACGCCCAATACGTCGTAATGGCTGCTCAAAGTCGGTTTCTCTTCCTGGTTGATCTATCTTTATGCCGGTGCGCGGAGCTCAGCCGGCCAGGATGCGGGACAAGTATCTGGCGACGGCGCGTACGGCCGACATTGTGGTGGGATAGTCCATCCGGGTGGGACCCAGGATACCGATCTTGGCACTTGCGCCGGGACCGTATGCCGTGGCCACAACCGAAGCTTCGGACAGACCGTTGTATGGATTTTCCCGCCCGATACTGACCGCTACCCCGCGCGAGTCTTCAGCCATGTCTGTGAGGAGGCGCAGCATAACCACCTGTTCCTCCAGGGCTTCCAAAATGGGGCCAATGGTGAGCGGGAAATCAACGTTGGAGCGCGCCAGGTTGGCCGTACCGGCCATAACCATGCGCTCATCCCTGGTTCCTGCCGCGAGGGCAGCGAGGCCGTGCGCCAGGGCCAGTGCGATGGACCGCTCGGCAGAAGGCATCAGCGCAACCACGCCCGGCAGGATTTGCGGCAAGAGGCCCAATTGCGTTCCCAGGGTGTCGTGCAGGAAACGCGAACGGATGGACGTCAGCACCTCATCAGTCACGTCCGAGTTCGCCACAACGACTTTCTGTTCCACGCGGCCGGTGTCTGCGATAAGCACCACGAGAACCTGGCGCGGGCCAAGGAGCACAAATTCGATGTGCCGCACCTTGGCACGATCCAAATGCGGGTATTGGACGACGGCCACCTGGTTTGTCAGTTGCGACAACAGCCGCACAGTACGCTCGAGGATGTCGTCCAGGTCTTCCGGGCCCTCAAGGAGCGAATGGATGGCCCGCCGTTCGGCGGCCGACAATGGCTTAACCGCGGAGATGCGGTCCACGAAAAGTCGGTATCCCTTGTCCGTGGGTATGCGTCCTGCGCTGGTGTGTGGGGCAACGATCAGGCCCTCTTCCTCCAGCGCAGCCATGTCGTTGCGGATGGTGGCACTGGAGACGCCCAGATGGTGACGCTCCACGAGCGCCTTGGAGCCCACGGGCTCGCGCGAGTGGACGTAGTCCTCAACGATTGCCCGCAGTACTTCGAGTTTGCGCTGCTCGCTCACTATCCACCTCCAGTCCATTCTCCTGCCGCTGCCCTGCGCCCCGGCGCAGGACATTAGCACTCAGCGTGCCTAAGTGCTAACAAGTCTATTATGTTCCACCCCGTTGCTAGCATTGGTACGGCCCAGAGCGAAAACGCGGAACAAGCCGGCACTGTTCAGTGCGGCTTGTCCGCCAGACCTTGAGAGTGCGGGAATCGCGTGTCCTACCACCAATGGGGTCCCCAGGACCTCACCGCGCCGGCCAAGGCGTCGCTCCCGGAAGTTCCCGTCGAACGTGGAATGGTGCTGGAGGACTCTCAGACGGGATGGGTGGGCGCCGTCATTCGCGTGGAGAAGTCCGGGGGGATGCACATAATTGCGTTGGAAGACCGGCGGGGCAAATCCCGTTTTTTCCAGTTGGGCTTCGGATTCCTCCTTGAGGGCCAGCCCATCAAGCTCCTCCCGCCAGTTCCGCGCCAGGCCGCTGACGGCAACGGCAGCACTCCTGGACGGACGGCGTCCGGGTCCGTCCGGGTCACAGGGCAACGTGCCCAAGTGGCCAAAGCCAACAGGATCTGGGTAGAGGGCAAGCACGACGCCGAACTGGTCGAAAAAGTTTGGGGCGACGACCTGCGCGTGGAGGGCATCGTCGTCGAGCCTCTCCACGGCATCGACGACCTCAAGACCGCAATTGAGGCATTCTCGCCGGGGCCGGCCAGGCGGTTGGGCATACTGGTGGACCACCTGGTACCGGACTCGAAGGAATGGCGCATCGCAGCCGACGCCATGACGCTTCCGGGCGCTGCGGGAAATGTGCTGATCGTCGGACACCCTTATGTGGATGTCTGGCAGGCTATCCGGCCAAAGGTGCTGGGCATTGAACGCTGGCCTGAGGTGCCGAGGGGCATGGACTGGAAGACTGGCATCCTCCGGGCTTTCGGATGGCCGCACTCCACTTCGGAGGACATCGGCCTTGCCTGGCAGAAACTCCTGGGTGCCGTACGCACATACGCTGACCTCGAGGCTTCGCTGCTGGGCCGGGTGGAGGAAGTCATCGACTTCCTGACCGTGCAATAACCAGTCCCCCAGCCCTCTGAACCCGTTCCGCGATGCCACCGCGACACCCGGTGGTTTCGGCCGCGCGAACGGTCCCTGACGTACCAAAGCAGTATTCTGGGAAGGCACCAATGCCTCTCAGCAGATTTTGAAGGAAGAAACCGTGGCACCAGACGCTCATGACGACCAGGACAAGGCCTCCGGCCAGCCCCCTTACCATGGCGTCCCCGCAAATGCCCTACCCCTGACGGCCAGTGAGGACCGCCAATGGGCCACGCTTGCACACTTCGGCGGGATCCTGGGCTGTGTGCCGTCCCTTCTGATCTACCTGATCTTCCGCGACCGTGGTCCATTTACCGCACAGGAGTCGAAGGAAGCCCTGAACTTCACCCTGCCACCCACGATTGCGGCGGTGATCGCGAATATCCTGGTGATAGTTCCTGTGGTCGGCAACTTCTTTGCCGTTATTGCCACGGCCATTTGGATAGCCCTCACCTGCTTCGCCGTGTCAGCTGGAATTCACGTCAACCATGGCCAGCCGCACCGCTACCGGTTCAACCTCCGCTGGATCAAGTAGCCCAGCACGGAGCTAGTCGGGCAGCACGCGCCGCACTACGGCATCTGCCAGCAGCCGGCCTTTCAACGTCAGTACCAGCTTTCCCCTAAAGGCCGCAGCTGGTTCAACCAGCCCTTCGGCGATTAGTCCGGCCATCGCGTGCCGTCCCACTTTGTCCAGCGCATCGACATCGAGTCCGCTGCCGAGCCGCACTTCAAGCATGATGCGCTCCATGGCCCGAGTGCCGGCGTCGAGCGTCTCCCGGCCAGCGGCGGGCGAGTGGCCCGCCGCGAGCCGTGAGGCGTAGGCCGTTGGGTGCTTGACGTTCCACCAGCGGACACCGCCTATGTGGGAGTGCGCACCCGGACCAATCCCCCACCAGTCACCACCCTGCCAGTACGCGAGATTGTGGCGGCATGCCTGCTCAGGGGTGCGGGACCAGTTGCTGACCTCGTACCATGTCAGGCCGGCCGCAGAGATGAGCTCATCGGCCAGTTCGTACTTCGCGGCATGATCGTCGTCGTCAATGCCGGGCACTTCGCCCCGCCGGATTTGGGCAGCGAGCTTGGTACCCTCTTCGACGATCAACGCATAGGCGCTGATATGGTCCGGGTTGTAGGACAGGGCGGTCTCGAGGGACCTCCGCCAATCGTCCATCGATTCGCCCGGCGTGCCGTAAATCAGGTCGAGGCTGACCGAAAGTCCGGCATCGCGGGCCCACTGCACCACCAGCGGCACCCGGCTGGGAGTGTGCGTGCGGTCCAAGACCTTGAGCACGTGAGGCACCGCGGACTGCATGCCAAAGGACACACGCGTGAATCCGGCCTCGGCAAGCACTTGCAGCGATTCCGGCGTGACAGAGTCCGGGTTGGCTTCAGTGGTGACTTCGGCCCCGTCTGCGATGCCCCACTGTTCGACGGCGGCAGCGAGTATCCGGGCCAGGTCGCCGGCCGGGAGAAGGGTGGGCGTTCCGCCACCGAAGAACACAGTGCTGAGCGTCCGGGACGGCAGCCCCGCCGCGTCCATGGCCCGGGCAGCGAACTCGACTTCCGAAACGGCCGTAGCGGCGTAGGCGTCCTGTGACGCCCCTCCGCCCAGCTCTGTGGCCGTGTATGTGTTGAAGTCGCAGTACCCGCAGCGCACGGCGCAGAACGGAATGTGCACGTAGAGGCTGAACGTGCGGCTGGTGGCACCTTCGATCACTTGGACAGGCAGGCTCCCGTCCAGCGGCGCAGGGGCGCCGATGGGCAAAACGCTAGGCACGGAAGCCTCCGTGCAGCGGGGTTGCCGCGTGGTTCACTACTTTTTTGCCTTGTCCTTGCTGCTGTCGTCGGTGGTAAGGGCTGCGATGAACGCTTCCTGCGGGACCTCTACTCGGCCCACCATCTTCATGCGCTTCTTGCCTTCCTTCTGCTTTTCAAGCAGCTTGCGCTTACGCGTGATGTCACCGCCATAGCACTTGGCGAGGACGTCTTTGCGGATAGCGCGAATGTTTTCGCGGGCGATGATCCGGGAGCCGATGGCAGCCTGGATGGGAACCTCGAATTGCTGCCTGGGGATCAATTCGCGCAGCTTGGACGTCATCATGACGCCATACGCGTAGGCCTTGTCACGGTGGGTGATCGCACTGAACGCGTCCACCTGCTCGCCCTGCAGAAGGATGTCCACCTTGACCAGATCGGCCACCTGCTCGCCTTCGGCTTTCCAGTCAAGCGAAGCGTAACCGCGTGTCTTGGACTTCAGTTGATCAAAGAAGTCGAAGACGATCTCCGCGAGGGGGATCCAGTAGCGCATCTCGACACGGTCCTCGGACAAGTAGTCCATGCCGCGCATCTGTCCACGACGGCCTTGGCAAAGTTCCATGATGGCACCTACGAATTCGTTGGGGGCCAGGATGGTGGCGGCCACCATCGGTTCACGTACCTCGTTGATCTTTCCGGAGGGGAACTCGGAAGGGTTAGTCACAGTCCTGACGGATTTGTCCTCAAGTGTCACCTCATAGACAACGTTTGGCGCCGTCGAAATGAGGTCCAGATTGAACTCCCGCTCCAGGCGCTCACGCACGATCTCAAGGTGCAGAAGACCCAGGAAGCCCACGCGGAAGCCAAAGCCAAGGGCCGCGGAGGTTTCCGGCTCATAGACCAGCGCGGCATCGTTCAGCTTGAGCTTGTCCAGCGCCTCGCGCAGGTTCGGGTAGTCCGTCCCGTCCAAGGGGTACAGGCCGGAGAAAACCATCGGCTTCGGATCCTGGTAACCGCCCAGTGACTCAGATGCCGGCTTTGCCTGGTTGGTGACCGTATCACCTACCTTGGACTGGCGAACATCCTTCACGCCAGTGATGAGATAACCTACTTCGCCGACGCCAAGCCCCTTGGTGGGGACCGGTTCCGGGGAACTCACTCCGATCTCAAGAAGTTCGTGGCTTGCCTTGGTAGACATCATCTGGATGCGCTCGCGCGGGCTCAGGTGTCCGTCAACGACGCGAACGTAAGTGACAACGCCGCGGTACGTGTCATACACGGAGTCGAAGATCATTGCGCGGGCGGGCGCATCTGCCTGACCGACGGGCGCCGGGATGTCCCGCACGATGCGGTCGAGGAGGGACTCAACGCCAATGCCTGTTTTGCCGGAAACCCTCATCACTTCGTCGGGGTCGCCGCCGATGAGGTTGGCGAGTTCTTCCGCATACTTCTCAGGCTGCGCCGCCGGGAGGTCGATCTTGTTGAGGACCGGGATGATTGTGAGGTCGTTCTCCATGGCCAGGTAGAGGTTGGCCAGGGTCTGCGCCTCGATGCCCTGTGCCGCGTCCACGAGGAGGACGGCACCTTCACAGGCAGCAAGTGACCGCGAAACTTCGTAAGTGAAGTCGACGTGGCCGGGAGTGTCGATCATGTTCAGCGCGTAGGCGGTATTATCCACTTCCCACGGCATGCGCACGGCCTGCGACTTGATGGTGATGCCGCGCTCCCGCTCGATGTCCATACGGTCCAGGTACTGGGCCTTCATGTCCCGGGCCTGGACGACACCGGTGAACTGCAGCATGCGGTCCGCAAGGGTCGACTTACCGTGGTCGATGTGGGCGATGATGCAGAAGTTCCGGATGATCGCCGGATCTGTTGCGGCAGGCACCGGGGCGGTGCGGGCCATGGGAGACACGCAGAGTCCTTACTGTCGACACTCACACGGCAGGCTCTGAAGTTCCAGTTGTTCGGGCCCGGCCGCATATCTGATCCTCTAGTCTCCCACGTCCCGGCCCTATGGCGCGCATCGGTGGAGAAGGTCCGGGCGCCCCTCGCGTTGAGTGCGTGACTGCCAGGCGCAGGACAACCGATTGCACCACCGTCGCCTACCGTGGAGGCATGGCACTCAATCTCGGCTCCCTTGGAAACCTGCTCAGGCGATCACTCCGTGTTCTTCGCGCTGCCCCGGTACGCAAAGAAGCGCAGCAGTCCCGGACCGAAACGCTAAGCAGGCGCTACCCGGGGGACTTCCAAGGACAGGCAACCCTGAAATATTCGCCCAGCCCCGACGGCAGGCCCGATCCGGGAGAAATAGTGTGGTCGTGGGTACCCTTCGAGGAGGATTTCACCCAAGGCAAGGATCGCCCTGTGCTCCTCGTAGGCCGTGATGGCAACTGGCTGCTGGGGTTGATGCTAACCAGCAAGGACCATGACAATCACCGCTATGCCGAGGACTACGTCGACATCGGTGTTGGCCCCTGGGATGCCAGGCGCCGGCCCAGCGAGGCGCGGCTGGACAGGATCATCCGCGTGGATCCGGAAGGCATTAGGCGTGAAGGCGCCGTGTTGGATTCCCGGACCTTCCGGGCCGTGGCGTCTGCCCTTCGGATTCGGCAAGGGTGGAAGTAGCCAACCCGGTGCGGAACTATTGATCGATCCAGCCCAACCTTCGCTGATCTGCTAAGATTTATGGCTGTGTGTCCGTGCAGGTCGACGGTCACTGATGGTTGGCTGCCATAGGCATCCCCACGCCGCTCAGTCGATGGCCAACCTGAAAGCCCTCTAGACCATTTCCGCATTAAAAAGAGAGTTCACACGTGGCTAATATCAAGTCCCAGAAGAAGCGCATCCTGACCAACGAGAAGGCTCGCCTGCGTAACAACGCCGTCAAGTCCGAGTTGAAGACCGCCATCCGCGCGGTCAACACCGCTGTTGAGTCAGCGAACAAGGATGCTGCGACTACTGCTCTTATCGCTGCCAGCCGCAAGCTGGACAAGGCTGTCAGCAAGGGTGTTATTCACAAGAACAACGCTGCAAACCGCAAGTCGGCGATCTCCAAGAAGGTCAACGCCCTCTAAGGTTTTCCAGTTCGACTGAGCTGACCACTGGCCGGCATCCCTCAGGGGATGGCCGGCCAGTAGTGTTTTCAGCAACCACTACGACAGCACCGGTCAGCGCCTGGCAGCAGAAGTGGCTATGACCGTGACGGCGTGCTCCACAGCATAAACGGGGTCCCTGGCCAAGCCCTTAACTTGGGCATCAGCCTCCGCCGTGACCTGAATTGAACGAATCAGCCCTTCAGGCGTCCAACGCCGGACGTCCCTTTGGGCCTGCTCGACAAGCCACTGCTGCATCCCCAGTTGACGGGCAATTTGCGCCGGTGATCCTTGCGCCCCGGCAACCTTGGCGAGTATCCGGAGCTTCGACGCCAAGGCAGCAACCAGCGGCACGGGGTCAACCCCCGTTGCGAGGGCGTGCCGAAGACTTGAAAGGGCAAGCGCGGCGTTACCCGCCATTGCTGCGTCGGCAACCTTGAATGCCGTGGCCTCAACCCTTCCTCCGTAGTACTTTTCCACGGTTTCGGTATCAACGGTTGTTGTGGAATCAGAGATGAGCTGACTGCACGCGGCAGCCAGTTCGGAGAGACTGGCGCCGACGGCGTTCACGAGGGCCTGGACTGCCTGCGGTTCGATCCGCCTGCCTCCGGCTTTGAATTCAGCCACAACGAACGCCGTCTTGTCCGTGTCCTTCTTGAGTGGCTGGCAATCCACGGACGGCCAGCCGCCCGCCTTGACGGCGTCAAGCAGCTTTTTTCCCCGTGCGCCGCCTGCATGCCGCAGGACCAGGACGACATCATCCGCAGGATTAGCGATAAAAGCCATTGCGTCTGCCAGAAATGCCTCGTTCATCGCTTCAAGGCCGTCGACTTCGATCAACTTCCCTTCTCCGAAGAGGGACGGAGCCGCCGCCATTGCCAGCGCACCAGGTTCGTAGGAGGCCGCATTCAGCCTAGTGACTTCGACGTCGGGCTGGGAGGAACGAACCTGGCTTCGGATCCTGTCCATGGCGCGGATGCCCAGGTACTCCTCGGGTCCGGTGATAAGCACCACAGGGGCTGGGTCGATGTTCCGCCATCCGGCCGGACCAACAGGCGCGCCCTTGGAACGTAGGTTTTGGGCAGCAGCCAATGTCAGGTCCTCCCGGAAGGTTTCTTGCAGACTACAAGTCTGCCATGGCCAACAAGATGCCGTCAGTGGCTCCCGCGCTTGCAACGCTGCCACTCAAGGCGAGCCCCGCTTCCGCTTGCCAGACCTTCGAGGCTTGCCCGAACCGGTCCCCGAACTGCCCGATCGGAGAACTAACGGAAAGGCGAACCGTGGACGCGGGAGGCGGGCGGCGCCCTGAGCAAAGGAGCCCTGAGCAAAGCTGTCCATCCAGCCGACAACAAGGGTGTGGGCCGCCAAGGTTGTTTCCAGGACCGCGCGCGAGTGCGTGAGGAGCCACAGCAGGCCAATGGTCACGACGGAGCACAGGATCATGCTGAAAACCCCCACTGGCCCCTCAGCCCAAGGAAGAGTGGACCCGGGGAGGCCGGCGAAAAACCTTGCCACCGCCGCCACGCCAGCGGTCGCGGCTCCCGCGAGCCAAAGAAGCCCGTGGCCCGCCCACGGCAAAAGAGGTGTCACCGGCACCGCGAGTGTTCCCAGGACCGTGATCGGCGCCACGAAAGGAGCGGCCACCACGTTTGCAATAAGCGCGTAGGGCGAGAATCCCGGTTGCAGGGCCACAACGACAGGCGAGCAGAAGAGCTGGGCTGAGAGGGGCACTGCAAGAGCCATCGCCAGCCAGCCGGGCAGCCAGGTCTGAAGCCATCGTTGAAGCTTGGCGCCGAGCAGCAGAATGCCCGTTGTAGCGGCCACGGAGAGCAAAAAGCCCACGCTGGTCCCCAGCAACGGATCGGCGATAAGGAGTCCCGTGACGGCGAGGCAGAGGAACCCCAATGAACGGCCCCTTCGACCACCCGATAGTGCTCCTATGGCAATGGCACCCATCACGGCGGCACGGAGCACGCTGGGATCAGGCCCAACCAGTGTGACAAACCACAACAATCCGGAGAGTGCCGCCATTGTGGCAAGGGGGCGCGGCATCCGAAGGCTTCGGGCAGCAGCAAGAAGACAACCGAGAACCAGGCTGCAATTGGCTCCGCTGACTGCGGTCAAATGGGTCAGCCCCACCGTTTTCATGGCCTGCTCCAGTGACTCATCCAAACTGGACGTATCGCCGGTAACCATGCCGGGAAGCAAGCCTGCCGCGTCACCGTGCAGGAACGCGGCCGCCGCCCGGAAAGTCTCACGGAGCTGGGTGGGGGCGGCCAAGGGTGGAGCCTCTTTCCCGAGCAGCCTGGGCGGAGCGCTGGCGGAGAGCCTCGCTGCCTCCGCGCGTCCGGGTTGTCCTTCCTTGAGTTTCCCCACGGCCCGCACCCTGTCTCCCGGCACCAGTCGGGACCATTCGGTCCCGCCCGTGACAATCAGCGAGGCATCTGACGTAATGCGCTGGCCATCCGTGGTCAGTGACACGATATTGGCCGGAACGGCCCATCGGGACCCCGGCCGCGGAGTACCGCTGCTTGGCGCTTCCGGCGGATCGGATGAGACTTCGCCACTGGAAGATCCCCCAGATGAGAGAGGGCGCGGCGGCCCCGTGATAGCCAGTTCGGCGACGACTGTCCTGCCACGATCCGCTGCGTCCGGAACATGACCTTCGGTGCGCTGCAGTGCTCCAACACCGGCGTGGATGGCTACGGCAGCGGACATAAGAATAGCCAACGCGGCCGTCGCGGCTAAGGAACCCCGCGGTAGCCCTGTCCTGGAGGTGATTCCTTTGGCGCCGCGGCTGCAGGCGTTAACGGCACCGATGATAGCCCCGACCGCCAGCAAGAGAAGTCCGCCCACCAGCACAGGTGCGGCGGGCAGGACGTTGGCAACTCCTGCTGTGGCCCATGCCATTCCGGCAGTGGGAACGAGGCGAAAATCCGCACGCCGGCGGCTTGCTGCAGGCTCACCCGTACGCTGGTTTCGGCTGGAATTGCTGGACTCGGTTGCAGTCACTGGGGTGCGGCCCGCTTCGGGGTCCTTGGCCGTGAGCCGGACAACTAGTTGTGCGACGATCACTGCGCAAAGTTGCTTCATGTTGCGCCGCACTGTCACACCGTTACGAACGGACGGAGTGCTTCAAGCATCTTGGGACCTATGCCGTCCACGGCGTCCAGCTCGTCGACCGAGCTGAACGGACCATGCTCGGTTCGAAACGTTACGATCTTTCCCGCCAGGACGGGCCCTACCCGGGGCAGGGAGCCAAGCTCTTCCGCCGTAGCCTGGTTGATGTTCACAGTTCCTCCGGCGGCTCGTCCGGGAACTGCGGCGGTAGGAGTTCCACCGGATGCCCCGCCCGCCGTCGATTGAGCCCCACTATTGGCATTGCCCGCGCCGCCTACTTGGGCGACTTCCCCGCGCCGCGGCACGTGGAGCTTGTCCCCGTCCCGCACCGTGCCTGCCAGGTTCAACTGGTTCGCGTCGGCATCAGCGGCCGCTCCCCCTGCCGCTGCGATGGCTTCGAACACACGGCTGCCCTCCGGGAGCGTCACGACGCCGGGACGTGCCACCGCACCGGCAACATGGACCACCACCGGCTTGGCCGACCTCCCGCCGCCGCTGGGCTCTGTGTTTGCACCAACCGCGTGCTTGGATCCGTCCTGATGTGAGGCAACTGGATCCAACGGCACAGCGGTGGACCGACCGGTAAAAGCGGTCCAAGCGAACCAACCTGCCAGCATCACCACCGGCAACACCAGAAGCATGACGATACGTGGCCTTGCTTTCCATCTGGCCCGGTCTTCTGCGTCCCTGTGGTGGAGGTCGCGCTCTGCCGCCCTTGCGTCCCTACGACTGGCGGACGGGTCTCCGGCGCTTGGGACCTCGAGGGGCAGAACACCTTCAGGCACTCCTCCATCGGGCAGGACTGCAGCAGCTGAGTCCGCGTGTGCGTCATCCGTTCCACCGCTGGGACGGAAGCCGGAATCATCAGGGAACAGCCCGCCGTCGGGCTCTGGGCGACCGAGCGAGGCCGCCAACCTGCGGCGCGCAGAAGGCGCCGCTGTAGTGGCTGAGGCTCCCCGGTCCCGTCGCGGCATGCTGTTCAGCCTAGGTTCCGTGCCGGAATGAACGCATTGGCACAAGGAGCTATGTGGACAAATGCTCCGAATGCCCTCTCTCACCCACAACGACGGCGAGCACACCAAGGCCGGCGTGGGCCGCAAGAACTGCAGGAAGGGAACTGAGCTGAGGAGCCGGGCATCCCCCGCATTGCTCCGCGAGCCGTTCGGCAAGTTGCCGGGCTTCAGCTTGGTTACCAAAATGGTGCACCGCAATACGAGCTGCTCCGGGCGGACGGGATTTCACGTCGGCAGCGGCAATTTCCTCGAGGCGCGCCACGGCCCGTGCAGCGGACCGGACCTTTTCCACCGGAACGATCTTGCCGCCGTCGACGGCCAAGATGGGCTTGATGGCGAGCATGGTCCCAAGAACCGAGGCGGCAGTGCCGATCCGCCCGCCGCGGCGCAGTTGCTCCAGGCTCGGCACGTAGAAGTACACCTTAGTGCGGTCCAGGCATTCCTGGGCGGCCCGCACCGATTCCGGTGCGGCCGCGCCTTGTCCCGCAGACGCCACCGCGGCCTGGACACCCATCCCCTGTGCCATGCCAACGGTTCGTGAGTCGAGCACTTCTACAGGGATGCCAACCCGTCCAGCCGCCAGTCGAGCGGCGTCGGACGTGCCAGACAGATCGGCAGAAATATGGATCGACACCACCGACTCGAAGCCCCGGTCCTGCGCTACCCGGTAAGCCTGCTCGAACTGCCCCGGTGAGGGCCGGGAAGTCTTGACGACCGATCCCGCAGCGAGGGCGACGGACAGCGTCCGGGCGATGTCGTCGTCGCCTTCGCCGTAGATTTCGTCGCCCACCATTACTGGCATCGGCACCACCGTTAGCCGGCCGTCGGCCAGCAGGGGCTCGCTCCACTCGGCTGGGAGCGCAGCGGCAGAGTCAGTCACAACAGCGGTTCGTACGACGACGGCCTGGTCGCCGCTGTCCTGAACGGCCTGCTGGCGCAGGCGCACCAAGGCGTCACGGAGCCTTAGCCACCGTCCGGGTTCCCGCTCCGCCACGCATACCCCCTGTGGTCCGTTGGTGGCCGCCGGGAAGCCCGGCGGCCGTTCACCGGCTAGGCCGGGACGATGTTGACCAGCTTAGGCGCCCGTACGATCACCTTCGCGATGCCACGGCCGTCCAGGGCGCGCTGCACGTTCTCCGATGCCAAGGCCAGTTCCTGGAGGTCAGCGTCGGCTATGGAGGGCGAAACCTCCAGCCGATCCCTGACCTTGCCCTGTACCTGGACAACAGCAGTGACCGTCTCTTGGACCAGGAGCGACTCGTCCACGGCGGGCCACGATGCGTTAACCACCGAAGCCGGGTGTCCCAGGACGTTCCATAGGTCCTCGGCCGTGTAGGGCGCGAACATGCTCAGGATGATGGCGACGGCCTCCACAGCCTCACGGACTGCCGGGTCGGAGCCGCCGGGGCCGTTGTCGACCGACTTGCGCGTTGCATTGACCAGTTCCATCGCTTTCGCGATGACGACGTTGAACTTGTGTGCCTCGACCAGATCCGACACGTCGGCGAGCGTTCGGTGCGTGACGGAGCGCAGGCTCCTGTCGCCGTCGGAAGGGTCGGTGCCGGGAGCGCTGCTGACGTCCTGGCCGAGCCGCCAGGCACGCGCGAGGAACTTCGCCGAGGCGGCCGGTGACACGTCGGCCCAGTCGATGTCGTCTTCCGGCGGGGACGCAAAGACCATGGTGAGGCGAACCGCGTCAACGCCGAACTTGTCGAGCTGTTCGCCAAGGTCCACGCCGTTGCCCAGGGACTTGCTCATGGCCTTGCCGCCATTCAGTACCTGGCCCTGGTTCATCAATGATGCGAACGGCTCGTCAAAGTCGATCAGCCCAATGTCCTTGATGACCTTGGTGAAGAAGCGGCTGTAGAGCAGGTGCAGAATGGCGTGCTCCACGCCGCCGACATACTGCGCCACGGGCATCCATGCCTTCGCCGCCTCGGGATCGAAGGGGCCCTCGGTGTAGTCAGGCGACAGATAGCGCAGGTAGTACCAGGACGAGTCCACGAAGGTGTCCATGGTGTCCGTATCACGCCGGGCGGAACCGCCGCAGGATGGGCAGCTCACGTTGACCCAGCCCTCGGCCGCCGCCAGCGGAGAAGTGCCCTTGGGGGCCAATTGTTCGCCGCGGAGGTCGTCCGGCAGGCGCACAGGCAACTGCTCGTCAGGTACCGGCACCTCGCCGCATTCTTCGCAGTGGATGATGGGGATGGGTGCGCCCCAGAACCGCTGGCGTGACAAGAGCCAGTCACGCAGACGGTAATTCACGGTGCCCTGGCCTGTTCCGGCGGACTCGACGATCTCGATCGCCTTGGCAATGCCGTCGGCCTTGGACAGTCCATCCAGGGGGCCTGAGTTGATGACGGTGCCCTCACCGCTCGTGGCGATACCGGACACGTTGGGATCTTCTTCTCCCGTGTCCAAAACTGCGCGCACCGGAAGGTCGAATGCCCTGGCAAAGTCCAGGTCACGCTGATCATGGGCCGGAACAGCCATGATGGCGCCAGTCCCGTAGTCCGCCAGGACATAGTCGGCCGCCCAGACGGGCAACTTCTCCCCGTTCAGCGGGTTGATGGCGTAGCGTCCCAGGAAGACGCCGGTTTTTTCGCGGTCCGTGTTCTGGCGCTCAATTTCCGACAGCGCTTTGACGCGGTCCTGATATTCGCTGAGGGCTTCGGCACGTCCCGGAGTGACCAGCTCTGCGGCCAAGTCAGCGTCCGCGGCGACGACGAAGAACGTGGCACCGTACAGGGTGTCGGGGCGTGTGGTGAATACGGTGACCTTGTTTTCGGCCAAGTTTCCGTCGGCACCGTCTGTTGCTTGGATGACGAAGTCGACGTGCGCCCCCTCGGAGCGGCCGATCCAGTTCCGCTGCATGGCGAGAACCCGCTCGGGCCAGTGGCCTTCGAGTTCGTTCATGTCGTCCAGGAGGCGGTCGGCATACTCGGTGATCTTGAAGTACCACTGGTTCAGCGCCTTTTTGGTCACTGGGGTACCGCAGCGTTCACAAGCACCATTAACAACTTGCTCGTTAGCTAGGACGGTCTGGTCCTTGGGGCACCAGTTCACCGGGTGGTTCTTGCGGTAGGCGAGCCCACGCTCGTAGAAGCGCAGGAAAAGCCACTGGGTCCACCGATAGTATTCGGGGTCCGAGGTGTGGAGGCGGCGGGACCAGTCCAGGCTCAGGCCGTACCGCTTGAACGAGGCGGCCTGGGTTTCAATGTTGGCGTAGGTCCACTCACTCGGGTGGGCGTTGCGCTTGATGGCCGCGTTCTCGGCCGGCAGTCCGAAGGAGTCCCAGCCAATTGGGTGCAGCACGTCGTATCCCTTGAGCCGCCAGTAGCGCGCTACCACATCCCCCATTGCGAATGCCTCGGCGTGCCCCATGTGCAGGTCGCCGGAAGGGTACGGGAACATATCCAGGACGTAGCGGCGTTCACGGGATCCGTCGTCGAGTGGCGTGAAGACTTTGAGGTCTTCCCATACCTGTGGCCACTTGGCCTCCATCGCAGCGAAACTGTAGCTGCCGTCCGAGCTTCCCTCGCCTGCTGCCTGTGCTGTTCCGGTTTCTGTCTCCGGCTGAACGCTCACTGCTACCCTCTTCTGTTCTTCCATGACGCCTGCCCGGTCATGACGGTTCCCGCTCCTGCCTTGGACCAGATGGTCCCTAACACACAAAAGCCCCTCGACATGGAGGGGCGGCCGCTCGGCGTAATGTGCCGGGCGGCTAGCTAAGCAGGAGGCTCGCGTGCATGGTTCTACTTTAGCCGCTCCACGGTATATCGCGCGAAGGCAGAATATAGGTAATTCATAGGTAGTCAGAAGGTATTTTTTAGAAAAATCAAGTACAATCCGCCGAAAATCGAGTAGCGACTACGCTTTGCGGGCACAGCCCGGCAAGTTCAGTATTTCTTCTAGGTCTGGGGGATATTGCCAAAGGTCTCAGGTTGAGGAGCCTGACATGAAACTTTGGTGCGCCGAATATCCGCCTACGCCTAAGGATTCGGCAGTTCAGTACGATTCGTACTCCCCCAGCGAACGCAGGCGCTAGCCATGTTCGGCTGGGTTTCGCGGTTCAGCCTTCAGTTCCGGATCCTGGTGCTTGCCATTGCCGCGGGCATCATTGCCTTTGGAATTGTCAACATTCCCCGTATGGCCGTCGACGGCCTGCCAGAATTCGGCCCTGCCCAAGTCGAGATCCAGACTGAGGCACTGGGCTTATCCGCAGCGGAAGTTGAGCAGCTCATCACCACGCCCATGGAGGCCGACCTGCTCAACGGGGTCCCTTGGCTGGAGGAAATCCGGTCCAAATCCGTGCCGGGCCTGTCCGCCATTGAACTTGTCTTCCGTCCCGGCACCGATCTGATGCGTGCCAGGCAACTGGTGGGCGAACGCATGACGCAGGCACACGCCCTGCCAAACGTGTCCTCGCCGCCATTGATCATGCAGCCATTGTCTTCCACCAGCCGGCTCCTGATGGTGCGGATGTCCTCCAAGCAACTGTCCGGCATTGACATGTCCGTCCTTGCACGGTGGAAGATCAAGCCAAGGCTCATTGGTGTGCAGGGGGTAGCCAACGTCTCCATCTGGGGCCAGCGCGAACAGCAGCTCCAGGTTGAAGTCAACCCCAGCACCTTGCGCGACAAGGGCGTAACCCTTGAGCAAATCGTCAAAACCACGGGCAACGCAGTATGGGTTTCACCCCTGAGCTTCCTGGAGGCTTCAACGCCAGGCACCGGTGGGTTCATCGAATCCTCCAACCAGCGCCTGGGTATCCAGCACGTCTTGCCGATCCGGAATCCCCAGGAACTTTCACAGGTACACGTTGAGGATTCCAACCCATCGCTCGTCCTGGGTGATGTGGCCACGGTTAAGGAAGACCACCAGCCACTAATCGGCGATGCCGTCGTCGGGCAGGATCCAGGGCTGCTGTTGGTTGTGGAGAAGTTCCCCAACGCAAACACCTTGGAAGTGACCAAGGCAGTCGAGGCCGCCCTCAAGGACCTTGAACCCGGCCTCACGGGTGTGGAGCTGGACACAAGCGTATTCCGCCCGGCGTCTGCGCTGCAGGAAACGGTCGATCAGCTTGGCATCGCGCTGCTGGTCAGCCTCCTCCTGTTTGTCGCGCTGTTCTGGCTCCTCTTTAGGTCCTGGCGCGCGGCTCTGGTGGCGTTTGTGTCGCTGTCGACATCCGTGACCGCTGCGGTCCTGGTCCTGCAAATGCAAGGGGCAACACTGAACGTCACGGTCCTAGTGGGCATCCTCTTGGGCGTGTCTCTCATCGTGGGAGACATGGTGGAGGACGTCCACGCCCAGCTGCGCGGCTCGCCCATACCTATCGGCGCCCAGCACAATGGGGACTTCAAGTCATACGTGACCGCCGCAGTCCGGTGGGTACGCACCCCCCTGCTGCTGTCCGCGCTCACCGTCGTCCTGGTTATGGTGCCAGTTCTCTTCTCCACCGGCATCGGTACTGCTTTCTTCAGGCCACTCATCTGGTCGATGGCCCTGGCACTTTTGACAGCCTTTGTTGTCGGCATCAGTTTGACGCCGGTCCTTGCCCACTTGCTGCTGAAGAAGGATGCTGTTCGGCGGCCTGATCCGAGCCGCTTCGCGAGGGTAAGAAGCTACTACGGCCAGGCCCTTGACCGGGGACGCCGGATGCTTCCCCTCGGTGCGGCGGTGGTCGGCGTCGTCGGACTCGCCGGCCTGCTGGCCGCGTCACAGCTGCCAGGCGGCCGTCCGGTCGTGCCGACCCTTCAGGATCGCACCATCCTGGTGCAATGGGACGCGATGGCCGGAACGGCCACGTCCGAAGTCAGCAGGATCGCGGCCCGCGCGGCCGATGAACTCCGGACTGTCAGTGGTGTCACAAGTGTGGGCGGACATGTGGGCCGTGCCATTACCTCCGACCAGGTGGTAGGCAACAGCTCAGCCGAACTGTGGGTCTCGGTGGCCAGGAACGCCGACTACTCTCGGGTTGAAAGCTCGGTCCAGGAAATCGTCAATGGATACCCCGGTATCGCGCACAACCTGATCAGCTACTCCCAGCAGCAAGTCGGCAACACACGCGCTGCCATCGAGCCCGACTTCGCGGTCCGGGTTTACGGAACGGACACTAACATCCTGGGCCAGAAGGCTGAGGAGGTCCGTAAAGCCCTGGAGGGCGTGAACGGGCTAAAGTCTCCGCGCATCAACTCCACCACCAGGCTTCCCGTCCTGGAGGTCGAAGTTGACCTCAAAGCTGCGCAAACAGCGGGCATCAAGCCCGGTGACGCCAGGCGTGCAGCGGCAACACTGATGCAAGGAATCGTGGTGGGCAATCTCTTCGAGCAGCAGAAGGTGTTCGAAGTGGTCGTACGCGGAACGGCCAGTGTTCGCGGCGACCTGACCAGCCTGCGTGAGCTTCTGCTGGACACGCCGAATGGCGGTCATGTGAAGCTCGGCGACATCGCGTCGGTGCGACTCGCAGCCAACGAGACTGTCATCAACCACTACGCCACAAGCCGATACATCGACATTTCCGCCGAAGTCAGCGGACGCCCGCTGGCCGACGTCGAACGCGATATTCAGTCGGCGATCAGCGCCATTAAGTTCCCACTGGAATACCACGCGGAAATCCCCACGAGGTACGCCGAGCAGCAGAACGCAGACATGCTGGTGATGGGAATCGGTGCGGCAGCCCTCCTGGGCGTCCTGATCCTCCTGCAGACCGCGGTCCGCAGTTGGAAGACCGCGGTGGCAGCGTTCCTCGGACTCCCAGCGGCACTATCGGGCGGCTTCCTCGCAGCGTTCCTAGCTGGCCGCACGGTGCCCTGGGTTTCCCTGGCGATGCTGGCCGTCCTGCTTGCCATTGCAGTCCGCAACACGGCGGTCTTCTCCGCCACGTGTGACCGCGGTTGGCGGGAGCACCCTGGGGCGTCGCGCGCCACAGTGGTCATGGCCGCCGCCAGGGAACGTGTAGCACCCGTGATCAAGGCTGCAGCGGTCATGGTCGCAGTGCTTATCCCGGTCGCCCTCTTGGGTGGGGCAGCGGGGCAGGCTGTTGTGGCGTCCATGGCCCTGATCGGCGTCGCTGGCTTGGTAACCACGACCCTCTTCGCTCTCCTTGTGGTCCCGCTGGTGCTGTTGTGGTTCGGTCCCGAACATGGCCCGGAGGACTGGGAAGCAATCTACCGTGTGGAAGTCCCTGTGACGCAGGAAAAGGTGGAAGCAAAATGACACGTCGTCGTCTATCCGGCCGTCAGGCGGCGGCCGGTGTGGCCAGTTCTGCCTGGCTGGTTCTCGGCTTGTTCTTCCTGTCGGGCTGCAGCCAGTCGGTGGCGGCGTCCTCGACGTCGTCGGCGGGTGAGCAGGCGGCCAAGGTTGAGAAGAACGCCACGACCGGAATCGCCAAGATCACACTCTCGGAGAAGGCCATCAACCGCTTGGACCTGAAGACCACAACGGTCCAGGCCGGAACGGCCGGCGCCGCGCTGACATTGCCATATGAGGCGCTGCTCTACGACGCCAAGGGTGCCACCTGGGTTTATACGAGCCCCGCGCCGCGCGTTTACCAGCGGCAGGCAGTCACGGTGTCCCGGATTGAAGGCAACACAGTCTTTGCAGCGGCCGGGCCGCCCGCTGGGACCGTGATCGTCACTACTGCCGCGGCCGAGCTGTTCGGCGCCGAATTCGACACGGCCCACTGACATGCGCCGCATTGTTGCCGCCAGCCTGAGGTTCCGCTCCATCATCCTGGCACTGGCGGCGGTGCTAATGGTGGTGGGCGGAGCACAGCTGAGCACGGCATCCGTAGACGTGTTCCCGGAGTTCGCTCCGCCACGCGTCGAGATTCAGACGGCATGCCTTGGCTTGACGGCGTCTGAAGTCGAACAACTGGTCACGGTGCCGCTCGAAGACGCATTCAACGGCGTGGAAGGGCTGTCCGAACTACGGTCCAAGTCTGTTGCGCAGTTGTCCTCGATCGTTCTGCTCTTCAAGCCGGGCACGGACCAACTGGCGGCGAGGCAGCTGGTATCCGAGAGGATGGCAACGGTCATCCCGACGCTCCCAACGTGGGCCGCACCTCCGGTGATGCTGCAGCCGCTTTCCTCGACGAGCCGTGTCATGAAGATCGGCCTGTCCTCGGACACGCGGTCACTCATCGAAATGTCGATGATCTCGTACTGGAACATCAGGGCGCACCTGCTTCGCGTGCCAGGCGTGGCCAATGTGGCCATTTGGGGCGAGCGCCTGCAGATGCTCCAAGTCCAGGCAGATCCAGCCCGTATGCAGGCGAAGAACGTCAGCCTTGAGTCAGTCATGACGGCGACATCCGAAGCCCTTGATTCCGGTTTGCTCAAGTACACACCGGGTGCCCTCTTTGGTACGGGTGGCGCCTTGGAAACGAGTAACCAGAGTCTCGGTATTCGTCACGTGCAGGCGATTACGAGCCCAGCTGACCTGGCCCAGGTCACCGTCGAGGAGCATCCGGATGGTGCGGTGAAACTCGGAGACGTAGCTGACGTCGTCGAAGACCACCAGCAGCTGATCGGCGACGCTGTGATCGACGGCGGCCCCGGCCTGATGCTGATCGTGGAAAAGCTCCCCTGGGGCAACACGCTGGAAGTGACCAAGGGCGTTGAACAGGCCTTGCAGGAACTGCAGCCCGGCCTGACCGGAATCAAAGTGGACACCACGCTGTTCCGGCCTGCCACGTTCATCGAGGAGTCCATTCACAACCTGAGCCTTGCGCTCCTGTTCGGCTGCCTCTTGGTGATCCTGGTGCTTGCCCTGTTCCTGTTCCAATGGCGCACGGCGTTCGTCAGCGTTGTGGCGATCCCGTTGTCCCTCGTGGCGGCAGGACTTGTGCTGTACCTGACAGGCGGAACTGTCAACACAATGGTGCTGGCCGGCCTGGTGATCGCGGTTGGGGTGGTTGTCGATGACGCGATCATCGACGTCGAGAACATCGTCAGGCGGCTCCGCAAGCACCGCGCGGAAGGAGACGGCGCGCTGACGGCGCGGGTGGTGGTGAATGCCTCCATCGAAGTCCGCGGACCGATCGTCTACGCAACCCTCATCATTATCGCCGCCACGGTGCCGATCTTCTTCCTGGATGGCCTCACCGGCGCGTTCTTCCGGCCTCTGGCGACCGCCTATACGCTGGCCGTGCTGGCATCGATGGTGGTAGCCCTGACGGTGACGCCGGCGCTCGCCTACATCTTCCTGCGCAACGCGCCGCTGGAGGACAAGGACCCGCCCGTGGTCCGCGTACTGAAGCGCTGGTACCACAAGGCGCTCCAGCCCGCTGTGAAACACCCGGTGCCCGGTTACGCAGCCGTCGGTGTGCTGGCCATCGCAGGCATCGTCACGGCACCGCTGCTGGGCCAGTCCCTGCTTCCCGACTTCAAAGAACGCGACTTCCTCATGCACTGGGTCACCCAACCTGGAACGTCCAACGCGGAAGAGGTGCGGGTCAGCCAGGCAGCCTGCAAGGAACTGATGTCGGTGGACGGCGTGCGCAATTGCGGCTCCCACATTGGCCAGGCATTCGCCGCCGACGAAGTGGTGGGGGTGAACTTCGGCGAAAACTGGATCAGCGTGGACCCGTCGGTGAACTACGACAAAACGCTGGCATCGATCCAGGGCATCGTGGAAGGTTATCCAGGCATCCACCGGGACGTGCAGACCTATCTTAAGGAACGCATTCGCGAGGTTCTGACCGGTACTGGCTACGCCGTCGTCGTCCGTGTCTACGGTGACGACCTGACTGAACTGCGGAAGCAGGCTGACAAGGTCAAGACAGTTTTGGCGGGTGTGCCAGGCGCAATCTCCCCCAAAGTGTCCCTCCAAGTGGACGTGCCGCAGATCGACGTGCAGGTGGACTTGGCCAAGGCCAACCAATATGGACTCAAGCCAGGCGATGTCCGGCGCGCGGCCGCTACCCTAATTTCGGGTGAGGAAGCCGGCGACATCTTCCGCGATGGCAAAGCCTACGACGTTCAGGTGTGGAGTGCCCCGGCCATCCGGACCAGTGTCAGCAGCGTCGAAAACCTCCCAATCGACACCCCATCCGGCCAACGGATCCGCGTCGGGGATGTTGCCTCGGTCAAGATCAACCCGACGCCGAACGTCATTGAGCGCACTGCTGGATCCCGACGGATCGACGTCAGTGCCAACGTCAAGGAAGGCGACCTGGCCGCCGTCGTCGACAAGCTCAAGTCGGGGCTCCAGACGATCCAGTTCCCAGTGGGCTATCACGCCGATGTCCTCGGTGAGTACGCCGAACGCCAGGCTGCATCCCAGCGACTGATGATCTTCTCTGTTGCAGCGGTGATCGTCATCTACCTGCTGCTGCAGGCAGCATTCCGCAGCTGGCGATTGGCCACGCTCATCATGCTGACGCTCCCTGTGGCCCTCGTGGGTGGTGTGCTCGCGGCCATGCTGGGCGGTGGCGTCCTCTCACTGGGCTCCCTGGTGGGATTCCTGACGGTGATGGGCATCGCTGCCCGCAATGGCATCTTGCTGGTGAACCACTGCCAGCACCTGGAGCAGTTCGAGGGTGAGGAATTCGGACATGCCCTGGTCATGCGCGGTGCGGCGGAGCGGCTCTCGCCCATCCTCATGACAACGCTGGCCACGGCGCTCGCCCTGGTGCCCCTGGTGGTTATGGGCAACATCCCGGGCCATGAGATCGAACACCCCATGGCGGTGGTAATCCTCGGTGGCCTGGCCTCGTCCACGCTGGTGAACCTGTTCATCGTGCCATCGCTGTACCTCAGGTTCACCAAGCCTCGGCAACGCCGACAGAACCGGCCAGAGCCCGAGCCTGTGCCAGCCTCCTGACCAGCTTCAAATACATCGAAAGGACTGTCCAATGTTCCCTCGACGGCGCCGGGTCACAGCCGGCACATCGACCCTGTTGCTGGTGCTGGGTTCGTTGACGCTGGCGACGGCGGCCCCCGCCGCTGCTGCACCGGCGCCAGCCGAGCTCTGTGGCCCCGGCTCCGCGATCAACTACAACCGCTCAGACTTCATTCAGCCCACGCAAATCACCAATCCGTGGCTCACCCTGAAGCCCGGGATGCAGTTCACCACAACCGGAACGGTAACGGATGTGGACGGCGTCCATCCCCACTCCGTGGTGCACACAGTAACGGGCCTGACCAAGGTGATTGACGGCGTTACTACCCGGGTTCTGTGGGACCGCGACTACCAGGACGGTCAACTCCAGGAATCCGAACTCGCCTTCTTCGCGCAGGACCGCCGAGGCTCGGTGTGGCTGTTTGGCGAATATCCCGAGGAGTATGAGAACGGACAGCTCTTGGGGGCACCGAGTACGTTCATCCACGGGCTCGCCAGGGCCCAGGCTGGCTATGCCATGCAGGGATCGCCGCATCGCAACACACCAGCCTATGTTCAGGCGTACGCTCCAAACGTAAACTTCCTCGATTGCGGCGACGTCCTGTACAAGCACCTGCGTGTGTGTGTTCCCACCGGCTGCTACGACGACGTCATGGTGATCGATGAGTTCAACCCGTTGGATCCGCCCAGTGCGGGCCAGCAGAGGAAGTATTACTCCGCCGGCACGGGACTGATCAAGATCACGGCGGTCGGCGGGGACTCCCAGGAGTTCATGGACCTGGTAAAGATCCGGACATTGAGCGCGTCCGAGATTAATTCCATCAACAACCAGGCCCTGGCCCAGGACGAGCGGGGATATCAGGTCAGCAAAAACGTCTATGCCAAGACTGCAAGGGCCCAGGTTCAGGTAGGAGGCGGCTCCTGACCGCCATCCCGTAGCCACGGGTGCCTTGACGACAGGCCTCCACTCCAGAGGGCGGGCGGTATTGACCGCCCGCCCTCCTTGGCGCAACCCTTGCGCAGACTGATCCGCAAGCTAGCGAACGTCGTCGTCGACCCACTCCATGGACTTCGTGACGGCCTTCTTCCACAGGCGCAGCTGGCGCTCCCGTTCCGCCACGTCCAGCTTGGGCTCCCAGCGTTTGTCCTCGCCCCAGTTCGCCGAAAGCTCATCGGTGTCCTTCCAAAAGCCAACGGCGAGACCTGCTGCGTATGCGGCTCCAAGCGCCGTCGTCTCCACCACCCTCGGGCGCACAACCGGGACGCCCAGGATGTCCGCCTGGAACTGCATGAGGGCCTCATTGGCGACCATTCCGCCGTCGACCTTTAGCTCTGTGAGGGGGACGCCGGAGTCCGCGTTGACAGCATCCAGGACCTCGCGGGTCTGGAACGCCGTCGCCTCCAGCGCGGCACGAGCGATGTGCCCCTTGTTGGCGAACCTCGTCAAGCCCACAATCGCACCGCGTGCGTCAGCCCGCCAATAGGGCGCAAACAGGCCGGAGAAGGCTGGCACGATGTAGACGCCACCATTGTCCGGAACCGAGTCGGCCAGCACCTCCACTTCCGGCGCTGAGGAAATCATGCCCAGGTTGTCGCGAAGCCACTGAATCAGCGAGCCCGTCACAGCGATGGAGCCCTCCAGGGCATAGTGCGGCTTTTCGTCACCGAGTTTGTAGCCAACGGTTGTCAACAAACCGTTCTTGGAATGCACAATCTCTTCGCCTGTATTGAAAATCAGGAAGCAACCGGTGCCGTACGTGTTCTTCGCCTCCCCGGACGCGAACGCAGCCTGGCCGAAGGTCGCGGCCTGCTGGTCGCCTAAAATCCCTGCCACGGGCACTTCCCGAAGCAACTGCGATGAACGGACTCGCCCATAGATCTCGGATGAGCACCTGATCGCAGGCATCATGGAGGCCGGCACACCGAAGGCGTCAAGGATCTCCCGGTCCCAGCTGAGTGTCTCCAGGTCCATAAACATGGTCCTGGAGGCATTCGTGACATCGGTCACGTGCACACCGCCTTCGACTCCGCCGGTCAAGTTCCACAGGACCCAGGAGTCCGTGTTGCCGAACAGAAGGTCGCCGGCCTCGGCCCGCGTACGGGCGCTGGCCACGTTGTCCAGGATCCACTTGATTTTTGTGCCGGAGAAGTAGGTCGCAAGAGGCAGGCCCACTTTTTCCTTGAAGCGGTCCAGGCCGCCGTCGAGGGCCAGTTCATCAACTATGGGCTGGGTGCGGGTGTCCTGCCACACGATGGCGTTGTAGACCGGCTCGCCGGTCCTTTTGTCCCAGACGACCGCCGTCTCGCGCTGGTTGGTGATTCCGACGGCGGCAATATCGTGCCGCGTCAGGTTTGCCTTGGAAAGCGCCGCGCCAATGACCTCCCGGGTGTTGGCCCAGATCTCCATGGGGTCGTGCTCCACCCAGCCCGCCTGCGGGAAGATCTGCCGGTGCTCCAACTGACCTGTGGAAACGATGCTCCCCGAGTGGTCAAACACAATGGCGCGGGTACTGGTGGTTCCCTGGTCAATCGCGATTACGTACTGGGGCATGGTGACGTCCTTGTCTCAATGAAGATGTCCTGTGATCAAGTTACCGTTAGGCCAAAACTGCTTGGCTACAAGACGAGGCTAGGGACCTTCACGCCATGGAACCGCTTCAGCACATCCATTGCGTTCTGAATTTCCGCACGGCGCATCGCTTCATCCCAACCGAGATGGGGTGCCAGGATTTCCGCAACTTCGTTCAACAGTTCGCCGGTCACGAGTCCTCGGAAAGCCAGGGCGGTCCGGCGGATAAGCACATCCACCAAGTGGCCGACCTGTTCGTACCGGGCCATGTATTCGAGTTCCCTGACACTGAGCTCGTGAGTGGAGCGCAGAAGTTCGTCGACGCCATCAGCGAGGAATGCGATCACGCCCTCGGCCTTGGTGCCGTACCTCTCGAGGAGGCCGGTCACCCGATCCGCGTTCAGGGCGGGCGTCATGTGCCCCTTGATCCAGGCCTGTACTTCCTGCTCCGTGGCAGGGAAGCCGGCGCCCCCGCCAATAGCGAGGTTCGCCGTCGAAACAGCGCGACGGTGGCCCAGTTCGGCCAACACCTCATTGCCAAGGTGCTCCGCAAGGGCGCGGAAGGTGGTCCACTTTCCACCCACCAGCGAAAGTACGACGCCGGGCCGACCACCAGCCGCCGACTCACCGCGCTCGATACGGTAGTCGCGGGAAATGAAGCCTGGCTGGGCGTCGTCGTGGCGAGGCAGCGGCCGCACCCCGGCGAAGCTGTAGACGATGTGGTGGCGCCCTACCGGGATCGACGGGAAGACATGGCCTATCAGCTCAAAGAAGTAGTCCACTTCGGCTTCGGTGCACACAGCATCTTCCGCCGCGTTGGCCCGGACGTCGGTTGTGCCAACCAGGACCCGGTCGCCAATGGGATAAATCAGGACTACGCGGCCGTCGGTGTGTTCAAAGAAGATCTCGCGGCCCTGACACGCCTCAAGGAGTTCAGGGTGGTCCAGCACAACGTGGGATCCTTTGGTGCCGCCCATAAACGAGCTGGGTGAACCCATCGCGGAGTTGGTGAGGTCTACCCAGGCTCCTGTGGTGTTCACCACAACGTCGGCTGCGAAGTCGAACTCCTCCCCAGTCAGTTCGTCGCGCAGTCGCACCCCCGAGGGGCTGCTGGAGACGGCGGACACATAGTTGCTTGCCCTGGCTGTGCCTCCGGAAAGGGCGCCCGTAGCTCCGGCCTGCTGCCCGTCCTGGAGGACATCCAGGGTAAGGCGCTCCGGGTTGTGCACTGACGCGTCAAAATACGTCGCGGCGTACTTAATGCCGGGGTTCAACCGGGGAAGTTCCTCCAGGGCATGGTCACGATTCCGGAACTGGTGCCGGGGAACGCTGCCGCCGTCCCGCGAGAAAAAGTCGTAGATCGAAAGGCCCAGCTTGATGAGGACCGCGCCGCGTTCCGTGGGTTTGCCTTTCCCGTGCGAAAGGAACCGCAGCGGGGCGGACAGGATTCCTGAAAACGTACTGAACACCGGAATGGTGGTCTGGAGCGGCTTCACGTAGTGGGGCGCGATCTTCAGCAGCCGGTTGCGTTCGACGACGGACTCCCGGACCAGGCGGAACTCGCCGTTCTCGAGGTAGCGGATGCCGCCGTGGATCATGTGGGAGGAAGCGCCGCTGGCGCCTTGGCAGTAGTCGCCACGCTCTACCAGTGCGACGTCCACGCCCTGCAGGGCAAGGTCGCGGAAAGTCCCGACCCCGTTGATGCCACCGCCAATGATCAGCACCTGTGCGGACGGACGGTCACGTAGGGATTGGGCCTCAGGGCGGAGGGACGGGGAAGCGTTCGGATTCTTTGGGTGTCCCAAGACAACTCCTTTGGGCTGGGGGCAAGGACTGCGAAAAGTGTCTTCACCCATTCTTCGAAGTTGTGGAAAATAGAGTCAAGCTATTTGCACAAACGTGCAGAATGGTTCTAAGTCCAGCCTCTTGCCGGGAAGGTGCCGCCATGCCGCGAACACGCCACTCAGACGCCCTGAGGGCCGCCCAGATGTACTACCTGCAGGACCTCACGATGGATGCAATCGCCCGTGAACTGAGGACATCGCGTTCAACGGTCTCCCGACTGCTGTCTTCCGCAAGGGAAAGCGGACTGGTCCAGATTGAAATCCGCAGCCCCCTTGACACAGCCCCTGAACTGGAGCGGCAGATAAGGAACGAGTACGACGTGGACGCCCACGTGGTTCCTATCCTGGACAGCTTAAACGAAGCGGAAGCCCTGGACCGAGTGGCCATGCAGGCCGCCCGGACGATCGGTCCCCTAGTGGATTCAAACGCCATCATTGGGCTCGCCTGGGGAGCCACGCTCAGCGCGGTGAGCCGGCATCTGACCCGCAAGATCACTCATGACAGCGTCGTTGTCCAACTCAATGGGGCGGGCAACATGCAAACAACCGGCATTGGCTATGCGAGCGACATCATGCGGCGCTTCGGCAACGCTTACGGGGCCCGGGTTGAGCAGTTCCCAGTGCCTGCGTTCTTCGACCATGCTTCAACAAAGACTGCCATGTGGCAGGAACGCAGCGTCCGACGCATCCTGGACCTTCAGGAACGCATGAGCATCGCCATCTTCGGCGTAGGCTCAGTCGATTCGGACTATCCGAGCCACGTCTACGCGGGCGGGTACCTGGACGAAAACGATCTGTCCGTCCTGGCCGCGTCTGGCGTTGTTGGCGACGTTGCCACGGTGTTCTTCCGTGCTGATGGCTCCTCGGACGGAATCACGTTGAACGAACGGTCCACCGGGCCCAGCCATGAGCAGCTCCGACAGGTCCGCCGTCGGATCTGCGTGGTGTCCGGAACGTCCAAGATCAACGGTTTGCGCGGAGCGCTGGCCGCGCGGCTCGCAACAGACTTGATCGTGGACGAAGCGACGGCGCGACGGCTGGTGAGTTTCGGCAACCCTATCTGAGGCGTGGGCAACAGAGTAGGTAGAGTCTTTCCTATGAAATCCTCGCCCCGGATAAGCCTCAACAATGGCGTGCATATCGACCAGCTTGGCTTCGGACTCTACAAAGTACCTGCCCGCGACGCCTCGGATCTGGTCGCCAATGCCCTCGGCGAGGGATACCGCCACTTTGACACCGCCGCGATGTACGGGAATGAAGCCGGTGTGGGACGCGGGATTGGTCGCGGAATTGACGGAGACGGTACTGGCAGCAGCGGAGGTTCAGGCGAGGCCATCCACGGCCTGTCCCGCGAAGATATCTTCGTTACCACCAAGGTTTGGAACGATGACCAGGGTTATGACAACACCCTGCGGGCCTTCGACACCTCCATGGCGAACCTGGGCCTGGATTACGTGGACCTTTACCTCATCCATTGGCCATGTGCCGGCCGGGGCCTGTTCCGCGACACTTACCGTGCCATGGAAACCCTCTACCGCGAAGGCAAGGTCCGGGCCATTGGCGTCTCAAACTTTCAGCCCGCCCACCTCGAAGAGCTGATGTCGGGGGCGGAGGTGGTGCCCGCCGTCAACCAGATCGAAATCCACCCATGGCTGCAGCAAGCCGGGCTACGGACACTGCACGACCAGCTCGGGATCAGGACTGAGGCGTGGAGCCCCCTGGGGCGCGGGCAGGTCCTGGAGGATCCGGCCATCAAGGACCTGTCGGCCGCCTACGGTCGCACTCCGGCACAGATCGTCATCCGCTGGCACCTCCAGCAAGGCAACATCGTCATCCCCAAGGCCAGCACACCCGGGCGGATCCGCGAAAACTTCAACGTCTTCGACTTTGAGATCTCAGCTGCGGATATGGAGGGCATCGCAGCCCTGGAACGCCACCACCGCACGGGATCGCATCCGGACAACGTTAACTAGGACCACCGCATGGATCATGTCGAAACCGCAGCCAGCCCTGAACCATCGGCGCCCAAGACCGGTGAGTTCCTCAGCAAGTCCCTCGGCGGCCGAACCAAGGCATCAGACGTGGACCTTGACGGCAGCAACGTCGCCTACTGGATCTACGAACCCTTACACGTCACCCGACACACCCGGACAATCCTGGTGATCCACGGTTTCCGCGGCGACCACCACGGCCTGCTCAGGGTTGTGGACCATCTTCCGGACATGCGGATCATCATGCCCGACCTCCCGGGCTTCGGCAGTTCGGAGTCGTTCGCCAGCGGCGGCCACACGGTCGAGCGCTATGGAGAATTCATCAGCAGCTTTATGTCGGCCCTGGGTCTGGGTGCGGATACCGTGTTGCTGGGCCACTCCTTTGGGTCGATCATCGCCAGCCACTTCGCTGCCGCCAATCCCGGAGCCGTCAATCCGCTCATCCTCATCAACCCCATCGCCGCCCCGGCTTTGGAGGGTTCCAAGGGGCTGATGACCAGATTGGCGGTCCTCTACTACCAGCTCTCCGCACGCCTGCCGCGCAGACTGGGCCTCGCCGTCCTCCGGAACCGTGCCATTGTGCGCATCATGAGCATCACAATGGCCAAGACCCGGGACCGCAATCTCAGGGCATTCATCCATGGCCAGCATGACGCATACTTCAGTGCATTTTCCGACCGCCGAAGCCTCCTGGAGGCATTCCGCGCGTCGGTCTCCGGCAATGTCGCCCAAGTGGCCCGGAACCTGCGCCTGCCTGTGCTGCTAATCGCCGGTGAGGACGACGAGATCGCGTCGCTGCCGGACCAGCGCAAGCTGCTGGAACTCCTTCCCGACGGCCGGCTCGACGTCATCCCTGGAGTCGGCCACCTCATCCACTACGAAACACCCGCTCCCGCGGCCGCCCACATCCGAAGCTTCCTGGAGGACCATCCCGCGTGAAACTCGTCATCGATGCCCGATTCACCCGGACGGACCACCACGACGGCATCAGCCGGTACGGTTCAAGCCTCATCGCTGCCACCGCCCGGATCGCGGATGTCACCATGCTGATCAGCGACCCGCGTCAACTCGCCCTGCTGCCGGATGTCCCATACGTCATGGTCAACAGCCCGCTGTCACCGCGTGAACTCTTCGTGGCGGGCAGAGTAAACAAGTTGGGCGCGGACGTAGTGGTCTGTCCCATGCAGACCATGGGTACTTGGGGACGCCGCTACGGCCTGGTCCTGACCCTGCACGACCTCATCTACTACGAGCACCCGCAGCCACCTGGCTTCCTGCCCGCGCCTGTCCGCCTTCTGTGGCGTCTCTACCACAAGGCATACTGGCCGCAGAGGCTGCTCCTGAACCGTGCGGACATAGTCGCCACGGTCAGCCGGACCACCGAAGCGCTCATGGCGAAGTACCGCTTGACCAAACGCCCCGTCCGGGTTGTGGGCAACGCCCCACAGCCCGGTCAGGAGCCGCGCGACCCCGCGGCAGGCGCCGATAAATCGCTGGTGTACATGGGCTCCTTCATGCCGTACAAAAATGTGGAGACGATGATCCGGGGAATGGCCGGTTTACCGGGCATTACGCTGCACCTCCTCAGCAGGATCACGCCCGCGCGGCGTGCGGAGCTTGAGGCGCTTATCCCTTCCGGGGCCATGGTGCAGTTCCACAACGGCGTCACGGACAGGGAGTATGTCCGGCTGCTCTCGCGGGCGACGGCCCTTGTCAGCCTGTCCCGGGCAGAGGGCTATGGACTGCCCCTGGTCGAGGCCATGTCCCTCGGCACACCGGTCATTGCCAGTGACATCCCAATTTTCCGTGAAATAGGCGGAGATGCCGTGAGCTTCGTCGACCCGGATTCGCCGGAGGACTTCGCAGCTGCCGTGCACCGCCTTGCGGACGCCGACCTTGGCGACTCCAGCGAGTGGGCTGCCAGTTCGCGCCTGTCAGTGGCCCGCGCCGCAGACTTCAATTGGGACGCCTCCGCAAAAGCCCTGGTGTCAGCCGCGGAGGAAGTCGTCGCAGCGCGTCAACGCCGCAAGCGCAATAGCTAAGGGCACCTCTTAGGCGAAGGCAAGCGGGCAGCCGGCGGCGTGAGTGCAAGCGCCTGCGCAGCGCTCCAGCGGTCGACTCCGGGGATGTCGACCGGTAGAGGACGTCGACCGCTAGAGGACGTCGACGCCGTCGAGCCTCACCTGCACGGGACCGGCGGCCCGCTTCGCGGCGGTGGCCGCCTTTAGGGCGCGCAACGCCGCTGTCGCCTGCGCCGCCTGCCCATAGGGAATAAAGAGGAGCGTCCGTACCTGTCGTGACCGCGACGAGCCGAACGGCGCTGTGGTCCCCGCAGCTGCCTGGCTTTCAGTGCCCATGTCCACTGGCGTGGGTCCCGCCGTGCGCAGGGCCACCTTCTCCGTCACCGCTGCGGTGAGGTGCTCGACGTCGGCCCTCTCGCCGGTGAGCGAGGCGATCCGTACCGCCGGCGGAAGCCCGAGCTCCTGCCGAAGGGACAACTCGCGCGCGGCAAAACCGGCACTGTCCCATCGAACCAAAGCACCGGTCGAAACGGAATCGTCAGCCGTGATGACCACAAGTCCACCTTCATTGGCGGGCCGGACCAGCGCCGCGGCGTTGAACCAGCGACGAACCGAGTCCTCCGCAGCACGCAGGTTTTCCCTCCTCAGAAGGGAGTTCCCGTCCAGCAACAGGGCTGCCGCGTAGCCCGTGGGGGCCACAGGCTCCGCTCCCACCGTTGCCACCACCAAGGCCGGCTTGTCCTGAACGACGGCCTTGACCTGGTCCCGCGAGGAGGTCACCACAGTGGTGCCGGGAAAGGCCCTGCCCAGCTCCTCGGCGGTCCGCAGGGCGCCTACGACTCCGCGGCGCAGCCGGGTCCCACCGCAATGGCGGCAGCTCCACTCCGGGGCAGGCGTGGCGCACCACCGGCATTGCGGGATGGCTGTGCTTCCTTCAGCCCCGCCCAAGGCGAGCGGACCTTGGCACTGTGGGCATCGGGCTGGCTCCCGACACCTCTCACAGGCCAAAGATGGCGCGTAGCCCGCCCGTGCAACCTGGACTAGTACCGGACCATGCTCAAGACCGTTGCGGGCCGCCCGCCACGCTGCGCCTGGCAGGCGTGCGATACGGGCCAGCGGGTCGCGTTCCTGCTCAAAGCTGTCCGCGGTGCTGACCACGCGCGGTGCCCGCTGCCTGACGATGGCACGCGGTGCCTCGATGGCTACGGCCCAGCCACTCTCCACGAGACGCTGCAACTCCGTGCTGCGGCTGTGTGCCGCAAAGAGGCAGGCGGCGTCCTCCTGAGTCGATCGCAGGAGGAGTACCTCCCTGCTGTGCGCGTAGGGCGCGCGCTGGTCAATGTGAAGGTCGTCGCCATCGTCCCAGCACACAACCAAGCCGAGATCCTTCACCGGAGCGTATGCAGCAGACCGAGTGCCCACTGCGACTCGAGCGGAACCGCTCAGCAGCCGCAGGTAGCTTCGATAGCGCGGTGTGGGCCCGTCGTCTGCCGTGAGCCTGGCGATGTCCTCGGCCGGTAGAACGGCCGCCAGCGCCTGCTCCATTCTGTCCAGATCCCGATAGTCCGGAACCACCACAACGGCTCCCCTGCCGGATGCCCTTACTGCCGCCACGGCTCCGGCAATCAGCTCAGGCCAGGCTTCCCCGCCGTAGCCGCGAAGGGCGGACACTACGGCGCGGGGCGATTCGCGCTGTGCCAACCTGCCTAGGAAAGCGTGCCCACTGACGTATGGGTTCCACGCCGGAAACTCCAAGGAGCTTAGCGCTCCGGGCATGCCGCCCCCTGGCGCCGAGGCCCGCTGCTCAGCAACTTCCTGGTCTGTGAACTGGTCCAGGTAGTCCTTCTCCAAGCGGGCGACGCGGGGAGGTATGGCAGTGCGGAGCACGTCACTGAGGGTTCCCGCGTAGCGTGCCGACACCGCGTCGGCCAACTCCAGTACCGCCGGGGTCAGCACGCGAACCGCAGACACCACCTTATGGAGTGGAGTGAGTTCGTGCGCCGTGTCGGATTCTGCTGCGCGTTCCAGGATGAAGCCGTTCAACTCCTGTCCGCTGAAGCGCACCTTGACGCGCACACCCGGCTGGGCCTCAACGTCCAGGTCCCGCGGCACGCTGTAGTCGAAGGGACGATCCAGATGCGGCAGCGGCGATTCGAGCAGGACTTTGGCTACCGGAAGATCCGCGGTCAATGCGGGCCCCCTGCGGTCAACCTGCTTGGCTGGAAAGCCCTGAAGCAGTGACGGCTGAACGCCCTCAGACGGCATAACCAAGCCCTAGGAACGCCATCAAGGTTCGCGACGCCACCCCCGTGAGGGACGGCATGTACTTATTCACTGGAAACCCCATGCCCCCATCCAAGCAGGGCACACCGACACTCTGCCCGGACCCCGGAAGAGTAGACCCCGGAAGACCGAACCCCGGAAGACTAGGCGTTGAAGTACTCCTTGAGTTCATCAACACGGTCCAGGCGCTCCCACGTGAAGTCCGGCTCGTCCCGGCCGAAGTGGCCGTGGGCCGCGGTCTTGGCGTAGATCGGACGCTTCAAGTCCAGGGCGTCGATAATCGCCCGCGGACGCAGGTCGAAGATTTCGTCGATTGCGTTGCTGATCCGGGCCGGGTCCACCGTTTCCGTACCGAAAGTCTCGACGTAGATGCCCACGGGCCGGGCCTTGCCAATGGCATACGCGATTTGGATTTCGGCGCGGCGTGCCAGTCCAGCGGCCACGACGTTCTTCGCAACCCAGCGCATGGCATAGGCCGCGGAACGGTCCACCTTGGACGGGTCCTTGCCGGAGAAAGCTCCACCGCCGTGCCGGGCAAAGCCGCCATACGTGTCAACGATGATCTTCCGGCCGGTCAGGCCGGCGTCGCCAACAGGACCGCCAATAACAAAGGGGCCCGCCGGGTTGAGAATGTTGATGGCCCGGGAGATATCCAGGTCAGATGCTGCCAGTACGGGCTTGATAACGTGCTCGGCAAGGTCAGCCCTGAGAACATCGAGGTGAACGCCTTCGGCATGCTGGCTGGAGATCACAACGGTCTCCACGGACACCGGACGGTCACGGTCGTATCCCACCGTAACCTGGGTCTTGCCGTCCGGCCGAAGGTAGTCCAGTTCCCCGCTCTTGCGGATTTCCGTGAGCCGCTCGGACAGCCGGTGCGCCAGCCAGATGGGTGTGGGCATGTAGGAAGACGTCTCATCGCTGGCGTAGCCGAACATAATGCCCTGGTCGCCTGCGCCCTGGAGGTCGTAGTCGTCTTCCTGCTGACCCTCGCGGGCCTCCAGGGAGTTGAAGACGCCGCTGGCGATGTCATTGGACTGCTGCCCGATTGACACGGAAACGCCGCAACGGGCGCCGTCAAAACCGTTGGCAGAGGAGTCGTAGCCGATCCCGAGGATGGTTTCCCGAACAATCTGGGGAATCTCCACATAGGCGTCGGTTGTGACTTCACCAGCTACGTGCACCAGGCCGGTGGTGGCCATGGTTTCCACTGCAACGCGCGACTCGGGGTCGGCAGCAAGGAGGGCGTCAAGGATCGCGTCACTGATTTGGTCGCAGATCTTGTCGGGATGCCCCTCGGTGACCGACTCGGACGTGAAAAGCCGGAGTGCGGAATGCGGTACGTGGTGTTCGTGATACAGCGGTAAAGTCACTCGACTACCTTACTGGGTTGCGGGAGGGCTGCTTGCGCTCTGTGTCCCTGTACTAAGAAATCGTGCCGCTGCGGGCAGCGGACTGCTGAAGGCAGGAACCTACGGCTAGGCCGGAGGGACAACGCGGCTCAGTTCCGCGCCAATGCGGTCAATGACGGCAGCTGCCACGTCGGCCTTGGACCCCGATGCCGACTGTGGCTCCGCGCCACGCAGGGACAGGATGACCACGGAATTGTCGTCTTGGCCGAAGACACGCCCCACTCCTACGTGGTTGACAACCAGAAGGTCGCAGCCCTTCCGCTCCAGCTTGGCTTGGGCATGCTCCATGACGCCGCCTTCTTCATCACCGGTCTCAGCTGCAAAACCGACCAGCAATTGCTCCCCGCCCGAGGCATTCCTCGTGTCGACCAGCTCGTGAAGAATGTCCGGATTGCGTACCAGGCGCACCACGGGCGCCTCTTGGTCGTCGCGCTTTTTGATCTTGGTCCCGGACACTTCGGCTGGGCGGAAGTCCGCAACAGCGGCCGCCATAATAACGACGTCGGAGTCCGGCAGCGCTGCCAGCGCAGCGTCACGCAGTTCCAGCGCGGATTCAACACTGACAAGTTCGACGCCGGCCGGCGGTTCTACATCCATGTGCGCTGCCAGGAAACGCACCCTGGCTCCGGCCTCGAGCGCGGCTGCGGCGAGGGCAGCCCCCTGCTTTCCGGACGATCGGTTGCCGAGGAAACGGACGGGGTCCAGGGCCTCGCGCGTGCCGCCCGCCGAAATCGTGATGGTTCGGCCAGCCAAGGGCGTCGATCCGCTGGGCGCCGCAAGGAGCGTGTGATCCTGCACAGTCCCGGCTACGCCAGCAGCGCTGGCAAGGGCCAGGGCAGCGTCTCGGATCGCCTCAGGTTCCGGCAGGCGGCCTGGGCCAGAGTCAGGACCCGTAAGGCGGCCTGTGGCGGGCTCCAGCACGGTGGCTCCACGACTGCGCAACGTCTCCACATTGGCCTGCGTTGCGGCGTGTTGCCACATTTCCGTGTGCATTGCCGGGGCAAACAACACAGGTCCGCGGGCCATCAGGAGGGTTGTTGTGAGCAGATCGTCGGCTTGGCCGGTAGCTGCTTTGGCCAGCAAATCGGCAGTTGCCGGTGCCACAACTACGAGGTCCGCCTCGTGGCCCAGCCTGACGTGACGGACCTGTGGGACTTCGTCGAAGACGCTGTTGCTCACAGGGTGGCCGGACAGTGCCTCCCAGGTGGCGACGCCTACGAACTTTCCGGCCGCCTCCGTGGGAATGACCGTCACGTCATGGCCGGCCTCAGTAAAAAGCCGGAGGAGCGATGCCGCTTTATAGGCGGCGATCCCTCCCCCGACTCCTAGCACTATGCGCATGCGTCCTCCGCCTGAAGGCCGTTTGCCTACTCGGCGGCTTCCATCGGCTTGGAGACGAGCAGACCCTCGTTGATCTCGCGCAGGGCGATGGAGAGGGACTTTTCGTTCAGCTTGGTGTCGACCAGCGGGCCAACGTACTCAAAGAGTCCCTCGTGCAACTGCGCGTAGTATGCGTTGATCTGGCGGGCACGCTTGGCGCCGAAGATCACCAGTCCGTACTTCGAGTCGGCAGCCTCAAGCAGCGAGTCGATCGGCGGGTTGATGATGCCTTCAAGGTTCGTGGACACGAAATCTCCAAATTCTAGCGGGCCGACAAGTCCGGGCGGTTAGCTCCGGTGAGGGGTGAGCCCCATGAGTGAAACCAGTTCGTCCGCTGCCCGTCGCACGTCATCATTGATGACGGTGAAGTCGAACTCCGGTTCAGCGGCAAGTTCCAGTTTAGCGGTTTCCAGCCTGCGCTGCTGTTCGTCCGGGGTTTCGGTGCCCCTGCCCACCAGCCGGCGCACCATTTCCTCCCAGCTGGGCGGCGCCAGGAACACGAACCGGGCATCCGGAACTGCAGCCTTGACTTGGCGCGCACCTTGCAGGTCGATCTCCAGCAGCACAGAACGTCCCTCGGCTATGGCAGCATCAACAGTGCTTCGAAGCGTGCCGTAACGGTTGTGTCCGTGAACCACGGCCCATTCGAGCAATTCCCCTTGCTCGATCAGCCTGTCGAACTCCTCCGGTGACTTGAAATAGTAGTGGACGCCCTCGGTTTCACCGGGCCGCGGCGGGCGGGTTGTGGCTGACACTGAGAGCCAGACTTCGGGGTAGTTGTCGCGGATATAAGTGGATACAGTTCCCTTGCCCACCGCAGTGGGGCCAGCAAGGACTGTCAGTCCCGGATTCTTGCTCACGTATTCCTTCGGTGAGGTGCGCGCCGCAGACTGAACACATGCGGCTGCAACGGTAATTCCTTACTTGTCGTCTACAAAATCTATCAGCGCCCGTGCCTGGTGGACTCCCAGCCCACGCACCCTGCGGGACGCGGCGATGCCAATTTCCTTCATGATGGCGGCAGCCCGTACTGGTCCCACTCCCGGAAGCGCTTCCAGGAGATCAACAATCCTCAGTCGGGCAATCGCCGAATCTTCTGCTCCGGCCTTGATGATCTCGGCAATGCTGGCTTCGCCGCTCTTGATCCTGGCCTTTGCCTCGGCACGAACGGCACGTGCTTGTGCCGCTTTCAGCAAGGCGTCGGAACGTTCCTGTTGTGTCAAGGCTCTAAGGCTCACGCGTGCACCCCCTCACGCCGGCCTGCGGGCCGGCCCCAATCCGATTGCTCCCGAAACTACCCGCAGGTTGACGCCAAAGCAATGCAGTGTGCAATGCGCGGCTGGGGTAAGGAACAGGCCGTGCAAGCGGGCAACTCGCCGCACGGCCTGTTTGCGAAGAAGTGTTTCAGCCCCCCAGAAGCTCCCCAAGTGTTTCCTCGGTGGCGCGGCGCAGTCCTGCGATCTGTGGTCCGGCTGCCAGGATGCCCCGGCTTGAAGTACCCAGGACAAGCGGGTAGGCCGAACCAAAGGTGCGGCGGAGGTCGGCCGGAGTGGCGCCTTGTGCACCTAGCCCCGGCGCCAGAATTGGTCCGCGCACCGCCTCAAGGTCCAGCCCCAAATCATCCAGGGCCGATCCAATGGTGGCACCGACTACCAAGCCGACCGACCCCATAGCCCCGTCGTATCGTCGGTTCTCCTCCCTGGCGGCGGCAATGATCCTGCCCGCCACGGAGTCACTGCCGCCAACGTGCTGTACGGACTTGCCTTCCGGGTTGGAGGTCAGGGCCAGCACGAACACGCCCCTGCCGTGGGCTGCGGCAAGGTCAAGGGCGGGCCGAAGCGACTCGAAGCCGAGGTAGGGGCTAAGCGTCACCGAATCAGCTGCGAGGGACGAGCCATCGCGCAGCCATGCATCCGCATAGGCGGCCATGGTTGAGCCAATGTCGCCTCGCTTCGCATCGGCGATGGTCAGGACTCCTGCCTCCGCTGCCGCAGCAAGTGTCCGCTCAAGGACGGCCATACCGGCCGAGCCATGCCGCTCGTACAGCGCCACCTGCGGCTTCACGGCGGCAGCGAGGGAAGCCACGGCCTCCACCACCGTGAGCGAGAAACGCTCCAGACCCGCGGCGTCGTCGTTCAGTTCCCAAGCGGCAAGGAGGCCGGGGTGCGGGTCGATCCCGACGCACAGCGGGCCCCGCGAGGCCATGGCCGAGGCCAGTCGGGAACCGAACGATTCCCGACCGGCTGCAACGGAGAAGGCGGTTTCGGAAGATTCCGCCTCAGGCATTGGCCGCTTCCTTCGCGGAGTTAGTGGCGGCCAGCAGGGCTGCGGCATGTTCCTGCAGGCTGGTCACGGACCACTGGTAGGTCCGAAGGGCTTCAATTGCCTGGACTGCGGCGTTGAATTCCGCAACCGTGGTGATGCAGGGGATGCCAATGGACGTCGCCGCTGCACGCAGCTCATAACCGTCGCCGCGCGCCTCGCCGCCTGACGGGGTGTTGAACACCATATCGATTTCGCCGGCGACGACGAGGTCGGCAATGGTGCCCTCCCCTTCCGCGCTGGTGCCCTCAGCCACCTTGCGGACGGGCGTTGCCTGAATGCCGTTGCGGCGCAGCACGTCGGCGGTACCGCCGGTGGAGACAATCTCGAAGCCGAGGTCGGAAAGCCGCTTGACGCCCATGATCACGCTTCGCTTGTCCCGGTTGGCCACGGAAACGAAGATCTTGCCCTCGGTGGGCAAGGCATTGTTGGCCCCGGCCTGGCTCTTGGCGAACGCCGTGTCGAAGTGCTTGTCGATCCCCATAACCTCGCCGGTGGAGCGCATCTCGGGGCCGAGCAGGGAGTCGACAACCTTGCCCTCCAGTGTGCGGAAACGGCTGAACGGCAGCACAGCCTCTTTGACCGCCACGGGAGCATCCAGCGGCAAGGTGGAACCGTCGCCCGTCTCCGGCAACATCTTGTAGGCGCTGCGCAGCTGGTTGATCGTAACGCCCGTGCCGATCAGGGCAGCAGCCTTGGCCATCTGCACGCCGGTGGCCTTGGAGACGAATGGCACCGTACGGGACGCCCGCGGGTTTGCCTCGAGGACGTACAGGACATCGGAAGCCAGCGCGAACTGGATGTTGATGAGGCCGCGCACACCGACGCCTTCGGCGATGGCACGCGTGGCAGTGCGGACCCGCTCAATGACGTTGGCGCCCAAGGTGATCGGGGGCAGGACGCAGGCGGAGTCGCCGGAGTGTACGCCGGCTTCCTCGATGTGCTCCATAATGCCGCCGAGGTACAGATCCGTGCCGTCGTAAAGGGCGTCGACGTCAATTTCGACGGCGTCTTCCAGGAAACGGTCGATCAGCACCGGGTGGTCCGGAGTGATTTCCGTGGCGTTGGCGATGTACCGCGACAGGTTGGCCTCGTCGTAGACGATTTCCATACCCCGCCCGCCCAAAACGTAGGACGGACGAACCAGGACCGGGTAGCCGATCTCGTCGGCGATCTTCTTGGCATCCTCAAACGAAACAGCGGTGCCGTTCTTCGGGGAGGTCAGTCCGGCCTCGTCCAGGACACGGGCGAAAGCGCCGCGGTGTTCAGCGAGGTCGATCGCCTCGGGGGACGTACCCAGGATCGGCACTCCCGCATCAGCCAACTGCTGGGCCAATTTGAGCGGCGTCTGGCCCCCGAGCTGAACGAATACGCCCATCACGCCGCCCGTGCGTTCCTCCGCCGCGATGACTTCGAGGACATCCTCCAGGGTCAGCGGTTCGAAGTAGAGGCGAGTGGAGACGTCATAGTCCGTGGAGACGGTTTCCGGGTTGCAGTTGACCATAACGGTCTCGTACCCGGCCTTCCGCAGCGCCATGGAAGCGTGCACGCACGAGTAGTCGAACTCGATGCCCTGGCCGATACGGTTGGGGCCGGAGCCGAGAATGATGATGGACGGCTTGGCGTGCAGGCCAACCTCGTCCTCCTCGTCGTAGGCCGAGTAGTGGTACGGCGTGTAGGCCGCGAATTCTGCCGCGCAGGTGTCCACAGTCTTGTAGACGGGCCGGATCCCCAGCGCCTGGCGGACACCGCGGACAACAGCCTCGGGGTTGTGCGTGAGGGCACCGATCTGTTCATCGGAGAAACCGTGGCGCTTTGCATTGCGGAGCATGTCCGGAGTCAGGGCCCCGGCCTTCCGGATTTCATGTGCCGTCTCGTTGAGCAACTGCAGCTGGTCCAGGAACCACGGGTCGATGCCCGTTGCCGCGTACAGTTCCTCGACGCTGGCCCCGCCCAACAGGGCACGCTGCACCTGGTGCAGGCGGTCCGTCGTCGGCCGCTTGGCCTTCTCTACCAGCTCCGGCACTTCCCATTCAGGGACCGGGCTGAAGTCGAGCTGCGAGCCCTTCTGCTCAAGCGAACGGAGGGCCTTCTGCAGCGCCTCGGTGAAGTTGCGGCCCATCGCCATCGCTTCGCCCACGGACTTCATGGTGGTGGTCAGCGTCGGGTCGGCTGCCGGGAACTTCTCGAATGCGAAGCGCGGCACCTTGACCACCACGTAGTCGAGTGTGGGCTCGAAGGAAGCCGGGGTCTTCTGCGTGATGTCGTTGGGGATTTCGTCCAGCGTGTAGCCAAGCGACAGCTTCGTGGCGATCTTGGCGATGGCGAAGCCGGTTGCCTTGGAGGCCAGCGCCGAGGAGCGGGACACGCGGGGGTTCATTTCGATGACGACGACGCGTCCCGTCTTCGGGTCGACGGCGAACTGGATGTTGCAGCCACCCGTGTCGACGCCAACTTCGCGGATCACGGCAATGGCTACGTCGCGAAGCTTCTGGTACTCGCGGTCGGTAAGGGTCAGGGCGGGAGCCACTGTGATGGAGTCGCCCGTGTGCACGCCCACCGGATCGAAGTTCTCGATGGAACAGACAACCACCACGTTGTCGTTTTTGTCCCGCATCATCTCCAGCTCGTATTCCTTCCAGCCGAGGATGCTCTCTTCGAGGAGCACCTCGGTGGTGGGGCTGTACTGGAGGCCCTGGCCAACGATCCGCCGCAGGTCTTCCTCGTTGTAGGCCAGCCCGGAACCCAGGCCACCCATGGTGAAGGACGGGCGGACCACCATCGGGTAGCCGAGCTCGCCGGCGGCTGCAAGGGCCTCGTCCATGGTGTGGATGATGTGGCTGCGCGCGGACTCCGCCCCGCAGCGTTCCACCACACCCTTGAATTTCTCCCGGTCTTCGCCCAGTTCGATGGCCGCGATGTTGGCGCCGATGAGCTCGACGTTGTACTTCTCCAGGACACCGTTCTTGTCCAGGGCGATCGCGGTGTTGAGCGCGGTCTGGCCGCCCAGCGTGGGGAGCACCGCGTCGGGACGCTCCTTGGCGATGATTTTCTCCACCACCTCAGGGGTGATGGGTTCAACATAGGTAGCGTCGGCGAACTCGGGGTCGGTCATGATGGTGGCCGGGTTGGAGTTCACCAGGATGACACGGAGGCCCTCCTCCTTGAGGACGCGAAGGGCCTGCGTCCCCGAATAGTCGAACTCGGCTGCCTGGCCGATGACAATCGGGCCGGAACCGATGACCAGGACGCTTTTAAGGTCTGTACGTTTGGGCATTAGTTCTCGTCCTCGGTGTTGTTGTCGTTAGTGTTCTGGGATGCCTCTGCCGGGTGTTTGGCGTCCACTGGTTCCTTGGAAAGGTTGGCAGTCTGGCCGTCCCTGGTGCCCGCCATCAGCTCAATGAAGCGGTCGAACAGGTACGCGGCGTCGTGCGGACCCGCCGCGGCCTCTGGGTGGTATTGGACGGAAAACGCCGGGATGTCCAGGCAGGCGAGGCCCTCGACGACGTCGTCATTGAGGCTCACGTGGCTGACTTCCACCCGGCCGAAACGCTCTTCAGGAGCCACGGTGGCGCCGTCCATCGGGGCGTCCACGGCGAAGCCGTGGTTCTGTGAAGTGATCTCCACCTTGCCCGTACGGCGGTCCATCACTGGCTGGTTGATGCCGCGATGTCCGTACTTGAGCTTGTAAGTGCCGAACCCGAGTGCCCGGCCCAGGATCTGGTTACCGAAGCAAATACCGAAATACGGCAGTTTCTCGTCCAGCACGGAGCGCAGGAGCTTGACCTGGGCGTCGGCCGTGGCCGGGTCGCCGGGTCCGTTGGACATAAAGAAGCCGTCCGGGTTGACCGCTTTCACATCGTCCAGCGTGGCAGTGGCAGGCAGCACGTGGACCCGAACGCCGCGCTCGGCGAACCGGACCGGGGTCATGGCCTTGATTCCAAGGTCGATGGCGGCGATGGTGAACTTCGGTTCGCCTTCCCAGCCGTGGTCGGAAGGCTCCACGACGTAGGCTTCGTCGATGCTGACCTCCTCGGCCAGGCGGGCACCTTCCATCGGGGCGCTGGCCCGGACTGCGGCAAGCAATTCCTTCTCCGGGGCGGCCGCGGCGTCGCCCGAGAAGATGCCGGCTCGCATGGTCTTGTTCTCGCGGAGGTGCCGGGTGATGGCGCGGGTGTCCACTCCCTGAATGCCCACGATGCCCTGTTCGACGAGTTCTGAGTCCAGGGACCGCTCTGAGCGCCAGTTCGAGGGGCGGCGGGCGGCGTCGCGAACGATGTAGCCGGCTACCCAGATGCGGCGGGACTCGGCGTCCTCACTGTTGACGCCGGTGTTACCGATGTGCGGGGCAGTCTGCACGACCAGCTGACGGGCGTAGGAAGGGTCCGTGATGGTCTCCTGGTAGCCGGTCATTCCGGTGGCGAAGACCGCTTCACCAAGCGCCGTACCCGTGGCGCCGTAGCTGCGCCCACGGAAGACGCGGCCGTCTTCGAGCACCAGCACTGCTGCGCTGGACGTTGCTGTCGTCTGAGGTGTAGTCACTTTGTTACTTTCCACTATCGGCGTCTGCCTGAGGGGCTGCGGAGATCAGTTCCTGAAGCGCTTCCAGGAGGGGTTTCTTGTCGGCGGCCTGCCGGGTTCGGAATCCGGTGTCCAGCGAGTGGCTGCCAAGGGACCAATTGACGACCACCAGGCCGTCCTTTTCTACGAACTTGCCGGCCATGCCGCTTTCCTGGTGGCAACCGGCCAAGGCTTCCTTGGGGATGAAGAGCGGGCCTTTGCCCTGGCGGTCAAAGAGGACGCCTTCGGCATGGACGCTCAGTTCAGCATTGCTCCGGAGTCCGAGGCCATGGACGGCGATCCGGTCAAGCCAGTCCCCCGCCGTCGTCGTAGCCACGTACTGTCCCTCGGCGGTGATCCCTGCCGGGCTGAGCTGCCGGGGAACCTCGGGCAACTGCACGACGCCGGCCTGCCGCCTCAGGCGGTTACGCCAGCCGAGCCACAGCAAAGCGAATATGACGAGGATGATGGACAGGACCGCGAGTCCGGGAAGGATTTTGTCCATCAGTGCCCGCTGCCTGCGCCCGCACCGTCGGTGTACTGGTACGGGGTGTTCAACTGGCCGTCCAGGACCGTGGGGTGTCCCTTGAAGAACGTGGCTACCACCCTTCCGGGAAGTTCCCGGCCGGCGAACGGCGAGTTGCGGCCCATGGTGGCCATCGCTGAGGGATCCACGCGCCAGCGTGCGGCGGGGTCCACAAGCACGATGTTGGCGGGCTCGCCGGCGCGCAGCGGCCGGCCCTGGTCTTCCAAGCGTCCGATTGCCGCTGGAGACGTTGAGGTGACCCGGGCAAAGGCTTCCCAGTCCATAAGTCCGGTTTCGACCATGGTCTGCTGTACCACTGACAGCGCAGTTTCGAGGCCCGTCATGCCCATGGCTGCCTGCGCCCATTCGCATTCCTTGTGCTCGCTGGGGTGCGGCGCATGGTCGGTGCCAACAACGTCGATAGTGCCGTCCGCCAAGCCAGCACGCAGGGCCTGAACGTCTTCGTCCGTGCGCAGCGGCGGGTTGACCTTGTAGACGGGGTCGTAGCTGCGAACCAGTTCGTCGGTGAGCCACAGGTGGTGCGGGGTGACTTCTGCCGTGACGTTGATCCCCCGTGCCTTGGCCCAGCGGATGATTTCCACGGACCCGGCTGTGGATACGTGGCACACGTGGAGCCGAGAGCCGACGTGCTGCGTAAGCAGTACATCGCGGGCGATGATGCTCTCTTCCGCCACTGCGGGCCAGCCGGTTAGGCCCAGGACGGCCGAGACGGCTCCTTCGTTCATCTGGGCGCCGACGGTGAGGCGGGGTTCCTGCGCGTGCTGGGCCACAACGCCGTCGAACGCTTTGACGTACTCCAGGGCGCGGCGCATCAGGACTGGGTCGTGGACGCAGATGCCGTCGTCGGAGAACATCCGGACACGGGCACGGGAATCGGCCATGGCGCCGAGTTCGGCGAGCTGTTCGCCGGCAAGGCCCACCGTGACGGCGCCGACGGGTCGAACGTCAACCCAGCCAGCGTCCCGTCCAAGGCTGTACACCTGCTCAACCACACCTGCCGTGTCCGCCACCGGGTTGCTGTTAGCCATGGCGTGGACGGCGGTGTAGCCGCCCAGTGCCGCGGCGCGCGTCCCGGTTTCCACCGTTTCGGCGTCCTCTCGCCCCGGCTCCCGGAGGTGGGTGTGCACGTCCACCATGCCGGGCAGGGCCACGAGGCCTTCGGCGTCGATGACTTTCACACCCGAGGATCCGGCCGATCCGGACGCGGCGGAACCGACTTCGGCAATCAGGCCCTCACGGATCAGGAGGTCCTGGGCGGCACCGCCAAGGATCGCCGCGCCCCGGATCAGGTAGCTTCCGTTTGCTGCGGCCATTTAGTTGTTCTCCTTGCTTGATGACGGTGCTGAGCTGAGTGACGGGGCTGCTTCGCGGGAATCACCGGAGAGCAGAAGGTACAGGGCGGCCATACGGACGGAAACGCCGTTCCGCACCTGGTCCAGCACGGTGGAACGGGGCGAATCTGCCGCGGACGAAGAAATTTCGAGTCCCCGGTTCATTGGACCGGGATGCATGATGATGGTGTCCTTCAGGCCCAGTTCGTCCAAGGCCTTGAGCCGGGTGTCGTCAAAGCCCCAGCGGCGCGAATACTCGCGCGTTGATGGGAAGAAGGACGCGTTCATCCGCTCCCCTTGGACACGGAGCATCATCATTGCGTCCACACCAGCCTCAAGCGTCGAGTCGAGGTCGTAGCTGACCTTGCAGGGCCAGCTCTCGACGCCGATCGGCAGCAAGGTTGGCGGGGCCACAAGCGTGACGTCGGCGCCAAGCGTCCTGAGGAGCCACACATTGGACCGCGCGACCCTGGAGTGAAGCACATCTCCTGCGATGGCCACCCGCATGCCCTTGAGGGCACTGCCGGTGGAGGCGGTTCCGTTGAGCTTGGACCAATGACGGCGCATGGTGAACGCGTCCAGCAGGGCCTGGGTAGGGTGTTCATGCGTTCCGTCGCCAGCGTTGATAATGGCGGCGTCGATCCAGTCGGTAGCAGCCAGGCGATGCGGTGCGCCGGATGCCCAGTGCCGGATGACGACGGCGTCTGCCCCCATCGCCGCAAGGGTCTGGGCGGTGTCCTTAAGGGACTCGCCCTTTGACACCGACGAACCCTTGGCCGCGAAATTGATGACGTCGGCAGAGAGTCGCTTGGCCGCAGCCTCGAAGGAGATCCGGGTCCGCGTGGAGTCCTCGAAAAAGAGGTTTACCACGGTGCGGCCACGCAGGGCGGGAAGCTTCTTGACCTCACGGTCACCAACCGTGGCCATTTCTTCGGCCGTGTCCAGGATCCCGATGGCATCCTGGATGCTGAGGTTTTCTGTTGAGAGGAGATGCTTCACTGGCCGCCTTCGATCACAACTTCATTGACGGGCTGGCCGTCCACCGTATCCGTCTCCTCCAGGCGCACGCGCACCTTTTCCGAAGACGACGTCGGGAGGTTCTTGCCGACGTGGTCGGCGCGGATTGGCAATTCACGGTGTCCGCGGTCCACTAGGACAGCAAGGCGCACAATGCGCGGGCGGCCGATGTCAACAAGGGCGTCCAGCGCGGCCCGGATGGTGCGGCCCGAATACAGCACGTCATCGATCAGCACAACAACCTTGTTGTCTATGCCGCTGATCGGAAGCTGCGTGGGGTGCGGGGGGCGCGTGGGCTGGTGCGAAAGGTCGTCACGGAACATGGTGACGTCCAGCTGCCCGACAATGGCCTTTGCATTGACGGCTGGATCGGCGGCGGCGATCTTGTGGGCGAGCCGAACGGCCAGTGGATAGCCACGACGCGGAATGCCGAGCAACACCAAGTCCTGGGAACCTTTGTTGGCCTCGAGGATCTCATGGGCGATCCGAGTGAGCGCACGGTCAATGTCCGCCTGGTTGAGCACAACCCTGGACGGCATCTTCGCTGCTGTGACTTCAGTCATCGCTCGTCTCCCCTTTCCCCGCCTCACGGGACGGAATTAAAAAGGAACATTGCTCATCAAAATTACCACACGGCCCATGTCCTGCCCGAGTCGATGGGTGCCGGAGAAACGCGTTCTCCCTCACATGCCGCCAGCGTTGGATTGCTTGCCGCCACCACCCTAGGCTCATGGACATGAGCAACCATGAGCCGGGTTCACCTGGCTGGCCACAATCCGGCGGATATCCACCTCCCGGCATGGGGAACGCCAGCGTCCCGGGATCCAACCCCGCGCACAATCCACGCTGGTTGGGGCACGTCCGGGAGGGGAATTTCCGCCCCGCTCCCGGAAACGCCGCTGGTCCGCCTTCTCCGCTGGTTCCTGCCACGCCTGCTCCGATCCAGGTGCGCGGAGCCATCTGGCCGCTCCTGGCACTGGGTGGCGTGCTGGCGCTTGCCAGCCTCGTGATCGTCGTGCCCTTCCTGCTCAGCAACACCGGGGTGGCGGGCTTTGCCGTTGGCTTTGTTGCTTCGTTGGCGCCCCTCGCGGCGGTGCTCTTCGCTGTTAAGGTGATCGACCGTTGGGAGCCCGAACCGAAGCGGCTCTTATGGTTCTCCTTCAGCTGGGGGGCCGCGGTCTCAATTGCCGGGACTCTGCTGATTCAGCCACTTTTTGCAGCCTTTGCCCCACGAAGCAGCGAGGAAGCGTTCCTTGCCTTCATGGCCACGGTTGAAGCGCCCATCGTCGAAGAGGTGACAAAGTCCCTTGGACTGCTTCTTCTACTGTTCGCAGCCCGGAAATACTTCGACGGGCCAGTGGACGGAATCGTGTTCGCATTCACCATCGCTGGCGGATTCGCGTTCACGGAGAACATTCTGTACTTCGGAAGGGGCATCGCGGAATCAGAAAACTCCGGCGGGGACTTTGTGAGGATCTTTATCCTTCGCGGCATCATGTCGCCATTTGCCCACGCGATTTTCACCGGGACCACGGGCTTGATCATGGGACTCGCAGCCCGTGGCTGGCACCCCGCACGCTCAGTTGTCGCCTTCTTTGTCGGCCTCATTCCGGCCATGATCCTGCATAACCGCTGGAACAGCATGGGAGAGGATTTCCTGACGCAGTACATCCTGGTCCAGGTTCCGGTCTTCCTTTTGGCCGCTGCTGGCATTGTGGGCCTTTTGCTCGCTGAGCGCCGATTGACCAGGCAACGACTCCTGGAGTACGCAGGGGCAGGGTGGTTCACCCCAATGGAAGTGGATATGCTCGCCACCGGTGCAGGGCGGCGGTGGGCGACTGAATGGGCCCGGCGCCGGGGCCGTGGCGCGCAGATGAGGGAGTTCATTCGTACTGCCACGGATTTGGCCTGCACCCGGCAGCGAATCCTCGGCGGCCGGGACGTAGCCGCCCACCAAAACGACGAGGCCCGCCAACTGGCCGTATTGGCTCAGCTGCGGGCCGCCGTCGTTGCCTAGTGCTGGCAGGCGTTGCCTAGTGGTGGCAGGCTTAGGCCAGAAGTGAGGGCTTCAACTGCTGGAGGCGGCCGAGGAGGCCGTTGACGAACGCCGGAGACTCATCCGTGGAAAGGGTCTTGGCGAGGGCAACGGCTTCGCTCACCGCCACGCCATCCGGGATGTCGTCGTTGTAGAGCAGTTCCCACGTTCCGATCCGGAGGATGATGCGGTCCACCCCAGGCATGCGCTCGAGCGTCCAGCCCTGCGCGTAGGTCTGGAGGAATTCATCAATCGTGGACTGCTTCGCCAGCACTCCCTCCACGATTTCCACCGTGTAAGGATTGATGATCTGGTCAGTCTTTTCACGCCGCGACTGTAGGACCTCGAAGACCGAGACGGAACGCTGCTCCGCCTCGAAGAGCACTTCGAGGGCCCTGGTGCGGGCCTTGCCGCGGGCACTCACTAGTCGTTGACCCTGCCCAGGTAGCTGCCATCACGGGTGTCCACCTTGACCTTGGTGCCCTGTTCCACGAACAGCGGTACCTGGATCTCGTAGCCGGTCTCGAGGGTGGCGGGCTTGGTGCCTGCGGACGAGCGGTCGCCCTGGAGGCCAGGCTCGGTGTAGGTGATTTCCAGCACAACGCTCGGAGGAAGTTCGATGTAGAGCGGCGTACCGTCGTGCATCGCGATGTTGACCTGCTGGTTCTCCAGCATGAAGTTGGTTGCGTCACCCACGACCTCACCCGAAACGTGGACCTGGTCGTAGTCCTGGGTGTCCATGAAGACGAAGTCCGCTCCGTCCTGGTACAGGTACTGGTAGTCGCGGCGATCAACCGTGGCGGTCTCGATCTTGAGGCCGGCGTTGAACGTCTTGTCGACAACCTTGCCCGAGAGCACGTTGCGGATCTTGGTGCGGACGAAGGCGCCGCCCTTTCCCGGCTTGACGTGCTGGAACTCGATGACGTTCCAGAGCTGGCCATCCAGCTTCAGGACCGTACCGTTCTTGATGTCGTTAGTGGTTGCCACGCGTATCCTCTGGTTTCTCTGAGACTGGTTACAGCTGCCAGCTGCTATGCCACGCAGGCATGCCGAGGCGGCCGCCAGCCTGTATTTGTCAAAAATCCAGATCTATTCTACCCGCTGGGCGCATGTGCCCGATCCGGCAGCAAATGCAACGCCGCTCAGGAAGCCAGTTCCAGGACGTCCCGGGCGCGTTGCAGAGCCACCGCGGATGAGTAGATCAGGGCTGCATCGGCCGCAGTCGCAACACGCAGGTCAAGTGCCCTGGCGAAAGACTCCGCAGCTGCGGAAACATGGCCGCTGACGTACTGCGCCCTGCCAAGGTACTGGTGGACAACAGCCTCGCGGGGGGTGCCGCTGACTTCGTTTAGCAGCTGGCGGAAAAGTTGCACGGCCCTGTCGAAGCGGTGGGTGGCCCGGTGGATCTCCGCCTCGAAGATACGCAGCCGGAACGATTCCGGATCTTTGATGCGAGCCTCGGCCAAGAGTTCCGCTGCTTCGGACACCTGCCCCTCAAGGAGAAGCACCATAACCCTGTCCGCGTCGTCGGAAGAGGCGGCCAAGGCGTCCTGGCATACGTCTTCGTTGACGATTTGCGGAAGCAGGGTGTCAGGGTTCACCTTTACGCCGGGGAAGCCCGCCGTCGGCCAGTCACTGATTCCGTTGTCCATTGCCGTCATCATGACGCGATCTCCTGGTAGGCAGCAAAGAGCAGGGAGGTGTCCGGCACATCCAGGATGCCCGGCTTCCCGATTCCATCCAGCACAACAAAGCGGAGGAGGTCGCCACGTGACTTCTTGTCCCGCCGCATGCCGTCAAGCAGACCCTGCCAGCGGTCCTTTCGGTAGGTGACCGGAAGCCCAAGCCCTTCCAAAATGTAGCGGTGCCGGTCAGCGTCGGAATCGGAGAGACGGCCCACACTGCGGGCGAGTTCTGCCGCAAACATCATTCCCACAGACACCGCGGCTCCGTGCCGCCAGGAATAGCGTTCCACCAGCTCGATTGCGTGTCCAAGGGTGTGGCCGTAGTTGAGGATCTCGCGCAGCCCGGATTCCTTGAGGTCCTCCGATACCACTTTTGCCTTGACCGCGATGGCCCGCTCGATGAGTTCGCGGACAACTGGCGAAGCGGAATCGGAAACTGCGTCGAAGTCCTTCTCAACCAAGTCAAGGATGATCGGATCGGCGATGAAACCGCACTTGACCACTTCTGCCATGCCTGAGATGAGCTCGTTCCGGGGAAGTGTCTGGAGTGTATCCAAGTCGGCGAGCACAGCTGCCGGAGGGTGGAATGCACCCACGAGGTTCTTGCCTTCAGCTGTGTTGATCCCCGTCTTGCCCCCCACGGCCGCGTCCACCATGCCCAGCAGGCTCGTGGGCATGTGGATGACCCGGACGCCTCGGAGCCATGTTGCCGCCACAAAGCCCGCCAGGTCGGTGACGGCTCCGCCGCCCACGGCGACTATGGCGTCGGAACGCGTAAAGTCGTTCTGCCCCAGGACCTGCCAGCAGAAGGCGGCCACCTGTATGTGCTTTCCTTCTTCTGCATCCGGGATCTCGGCCGTCACCGCTGTGAAGCCGGCGGCCGCAAGTTCATCGCGGACGGTATCTCCCGTCAGCCTGAGCGCACGGGGATGGATCACCAGAACACGCTTGACCCGTTCACCGAGCCGCTCCGGGAGTTGACCCAACAGCCCCCGGCCCACTACGACGTCGTAGTTCTCAGCCGGAGACTGGCCGGTCACCTTGATGACAGTTGCTTCGTCGCTCACTTCTCAACTTCCTGCTTAGCGGCCGCGAATTCACGCAGCCTTCCCTCCAGGAGGAGGCCGATTTCGGGGACCGTGCCCCGACGGACGTCGATCACGATGTTTGCGAGCCGCTCGAAGATTGGGCGGCGGGTCGCATACAGGCTCTCCCAGCGCTGCATGGCGTCCCCCGCAAGCAGGGGCCTGCCGGTGTTTCGGGCAATCCGGTCCGCCACGGTGGCAGAGTCACATTCGAGGTACACCACAGTGCACGAAGCCAGCAGTTGCTGGGTGCCGGAATCCAGGACAGCTCCTCCGCCGAGCGAAATCACCGTCGAGGTGCCCGCAGCATCTTCGATGGCACCGGCGACTGTCCGCGCCTCAATCTCCCGGAATGCGCGTTCACCCCGCCCGGCAAAGATGTCGGCGATACTGCCGTGGTTCTCCACGATGATGACATCGGTATCCACGAACTGCACACCCAACTGGCCAGCCAGCTGCAACCCGATGGCAGACTTGCCCACCGCCATGGGTCCAATGAGCGCGATAGGCCGGCCCAAGCCCAAATCGCCGGTAATACCGCTGGTCACTATCGTCCGACCGAGTCCAGTGTCGGCGGAATGCTCTCCAGGTAGCTGTTCAGGTTACGGGCCGTTTCAGCCACGGAGTCGCCACCGAACTTCTCCGTGACGGCTTCAGCGAGAACCAGCGCAACCATCGCCTCTGCCACCACGCCGGCAGCGGGCACTGCGCAGACATCAGAGCGCTGGTGGTGGGCTTTGGCGGCTTCGCCCGTGCTGACATCAATGGTCTGCAGGGCGCGCGGAACAGTTGCGATCGGCTTCATGGCGGCGCGCACACGAAGGACTTCGCCAATGCTCATGCCGCCTTCAATGCCGCCTGCACGGTTGGTCTTGCGGATGATCTTTCCGGCTTCGTCCTTGACGATCTCGTCGTGCGCGGCGGAACCGCGGCGGGCTGCCGTAAGGAAGCCGTCCCCAACCTCGACGCCCTTGATTGCCTGAATGCCCATGAGTGCAGCGGCAAGTCGTGCATCCAAGCGCCGGTCCCAGTGAACGTAGCTGCCGAGTCCGGGCGGGAGGCCGTATGCAAGGACCTCAACAACGCCTCCGAGCGTCTCGCCCTCTTTGTGCGCAGCATCGACCTCGGCCACCATCGCGTCGGACGTTTCACGGTCGAAGCACCGGAGCGGGTCCGCATCCAGCGCGATGACGTCGCGGGGCTCCGGCAGTGGCCGCCCTTCGGGGACAGTGACGCTGGCAATGGAGACGGTGTGGCTGACCAATTCGATGCCAAGTTGCTTGAGGAACTGCGCAGCAACAGTTCCAAGGGCCACCCGCGTTGCCGTTTCGCGGGCGCTGGCCCGTTCAAGCACCGGACGGGCCTCCGGGAAACCGTACTTCTGCATCCCGGTGAAGTCGGCGTGGCCGGGACGCGGACGGGTCAACGGCGCATTGCGGGCTAGGTCAGCCAGCAGTTCGGGATCCACGGGGTCCGCGGACATGATCTGCTCCCACTTGGGCCACTCGGTATTCCCAACCTGGATGGCAACGGGGCCACCCTGCGTGATTCCGTGCCGGACACCGCCGATGATGGTGACTTCATCCTGTTCGAACTTCATGCGGGCTCCGCGACCATAGCCGAGCCGGCGGCGTGCCAGGGCATCACGAATCTGGCCACTGGTGAGCTCGACACCGGCGGGGACGCCTTCAACAATTCCGACCAGGGACGGCCCATGGGACTCGCCGGCGGTCAACCAACGCAACATATATTCCATCCTGCCATGTACGGCGGTTACAGGACCCGTCGGGGCAGCCCAACTGAGTCGCACATCACATCTATGACGTCCGCGGTGACCTCACCGTCGAGGCCCGCGAAGCGGCGGACCTGCTCAACTGCCTGGTACAGCAGCATCTCGAGTCCGGGGACCACCACTCCCCCGCGTTCCCCCCAGGCTTCCGCAATTTTGCTCGGCCACGGATCGTAGGCGACGTCCAGGAGCACCGCCTGCTCAGCCCGAGACCTCGCAGCAGGAAACGTTGATAGTTCGGCCGCAATGCCGTCAGCCGCACGGGGCGGCAGAGTGGAGATGACGAGGTCGGCGGCAACGGCGGACGCTGCGGCGCCTTCCATCGGCCGAACCTCGATGGGCAGGCCGACGGCGGACGCAGCCGCCTTCGCTTCAGCGGTACGGCTGACATCACGGACGAAGATTTCAGCGCTTGCAGAACCCAATTGGTGGAGGGCCGCGATTGCCGCCGCGGATGTTCCACCACCGCCCAGGATGACAGCATTTGGCTTCGTGCGGACGCCGGCATACCTGACCGCTTCCACAATGCCTTCGACATCGGTGTTGTACCCAATGCGACGAACTCTGGACCCTGAAGTTTCAAAGACGACCGTATTGACGACACCGAGGTGCGCGGCTGCTCCCCTGGCCTCATCGACAGCGCCGAACATGGCCGACTTCAAAGGCATGGTTACGGAAAGCCCGCACCACGAACGGTCAGACTCCAGTTGCTTCATGAAATCCGGCAGCTGCTCAACTGTGACATCAATTGCTGAGTAGCTGATGTCCACCCCGAGCTTGGCATAGGCCGAACCGTGGAGCGCGGGCGACTTCGAATGTCCGATGGGGTGCCCCAGCACCGCCGCTCGTTGGCTCACACGCACCGCCCGGGGTTGGCGCCGCACCATGCGTTGTACTGTTCAACGTACCGGGAGTGCTCAGCGAGCGTCTTGGAGAACTTGGTTTCCTTGGTGTCCAGGTTGATCGTGACCCAATACAGGTAATCATTTGTTGTGGGCTTCGCTGCCGCGTCGATGGCCGTTTTGCCCGGCGAGCCGATAGGGCCGGCCGGAAGACCGGGGTTGGCGTACGTGTTGTAAGGGTTGGACTTGTCCGCCTTCTCAGCCTCGTTGATGTGGAAGCTCTTCCGGCCCAGGCCGTAGGTCACGGTGGCGTCCGACTGGATCAGCCCAGACGTTTCAGTGTTGTTGGGCTTTAGGCGGTTGTAGATGGCACCCGCAACGTTGCCATAGTCAGCCTGGCCACCCTCAGCCTGCACGATGCTGGCCACTGTGATGGTGTCATACTGCTTTGCCGGGTCCGTGATGCCCTGGGCCTTCAGTTCGTCCAAGGTGGTGGTCACAAGCTTCTGCAGGATGTCCTTGGCTGGAGTGCCCAGTGGGAAGCGGTATTCGCCGGGAGAGAGGAAGCCTTCAAGATTCTTCGCTTTTGACGGCACGCCGAATTGGCCGGGCGAATCGCTGAGGGCCTTGAGCTGTTCCAGGGGAATTCCGGATCCCTTGGCGATGGCGTCAAGTGATTCGCCGATGCGCAATCCCGCACTCAGGGCGAAATACATAACCTTGGATGAATCGCGGTTTAGGAGAACGGAGACAGCATCGGAGTTCTTCATTTCTTTGCGGAACTGAAAGTCGCCCGGCGACAGTTCGCCGCCTGCGGCGAGGAACTCCTTGAGGAACGAATCGGCATTTGCCACGACTTTCTGTTCCTCCAACTTGGAAGCAACGAGCTTCGGACCCGCGCCAGGCTGCACCGTGACCGTTACGCTTCCTGTGCCAGGACCGGGATAGTCCGTGACCTTGTCCATGCCCAGCAGTGGCTTGAGGAACTGCGCCCCGACGGCAATGGCGGCTACAAAGACTGCCAACGTCAGCAGAAGTGCAAAGAAACGACGACGGCGACGCACTTTCTTGGATGGCTTGGGGGACGTAGGTACTGCCTCCGAGCCGATCATCACATGGTTGTCGTGCTCAACGTACTCGTGGCCATGATCGTCGTAGTGCAGGCCGTCCTGGTGGGCATAATGGCCGTCTTGGGCATCATCCGTGTGATCCGGCTCGTAGTGGACGGAATCCGCATACTGGGCGGAATCGTCGCCGAAGTTTTCGGGGGCTGCGTGGTCCGCTTCAGGATGGGCGGTCACCTGGGCCGAGGGGTGGAGTATGTCGTGGAATCTCGGCTCCGCAGGTTCCATCGCTTCTACGATGGCCGGGGACGGCTCCTCATTTGGCCGAATGGCTGGCAGAATGCGAGTTCCGTCAATGGCTGGAATTGGATCCGGGTCGGATGCAGGATCTGCTTGCGGCTCCGGCGTGTCCTGGACGGCAGGCTCCTCATGCGCCGACTGCTCCTCGGGCGTGTCCTCGTGGACGACTGGCGGCAAGGCCGGCTCCGGAGGAACGTCCGCTCCAGGGCGGCTTGGGCCGCCGTCGGCAGGGACGGAGTCGACTGGTTCCGGGCCGCGCTGTCCGTCCTCTGGGATGTCCCTTGCCGAACCCCTCGCCGAACCGGCGCTGGAGTTGTGCTGCTCTCCGCTGCGCTCCCCCCGCTGATCCCCGTGATTGCGTTCTTCCGGAGGGCGGCGGGCCGCTGGCTGGTGCTCGACGTCGGCAAAAGCGTACGCAGGTGCCGGAACTACATCCTGGTTCTGCGTTGCCAGGAACCGTTCGCGGGCGCGGAGCTCGCGGCGGGTTAGCGGCAGGCGTCCCGTGGCGACGGTTTCGTCCTGAGAGGGGTCATGGTTGACCGGGCTCACTGTTGACTTCCCCTCGTTGGAGTTGGAGTGTCCGTGTCCGTGCCGTGGTCAGCCGCCCTCGCCGTCGTGGCCTCGGACGCCCCTCGCTGCCCTGTGTCCGCCGGTGCAAGCACCCGGCTGCCGACATCCGCACGTCTGGCTTTCTGCATGTCGATCGCCTGCTGCAGGATTCCGGCAGCGGCAACCTGATCAACCACTTTACGGTGATCGCGGCTGCTCATGCCAGCTTCGTGCAAGCTGCGGTGCGCCGAGACAGTGCTCAGGCGCTCGTCCACAAGGTGGACAGGAATGTCCAGCCCTTGGCGCTCCAGCTCGGCTACCAGCAGTCCAGCGTAGGTGCTGGCCATCAGCGCCGACGCATGTTCCTCACCACGCATGGTGCGCGGCAGGCCGACGAAAATCTGCACAACACCCTCCCCCGCGGCAATTCGCGCGATGAGGCCGATGTCGTAGTTCTTTTTGGCATCCCGCCGCACGGTCTTGAAAGGCGTGGCGAGGATGCCGTCGGGATCGCATATGGCGACGCCGACCCGGACGGTGCCAACGTCTACCCCCAGTTTCCTTCCCCGGGGGTAGACGCCGGCCTGTTCGTTCACATCCACCGCTAGCGCTTGGTAATCGCATCCACGATGGCGGCCAAGGCCGCGGGTACCTGCGACGCATCGGTGCCACCGCCCTGGGCGACATCGTCCTTGCCGCCGCCACCGCCGCCGAGGATGCCTGCCGCTAGGCGGACCAGAGCCCCAGCCTTGACGCCGGCCTCGCGCGCGGCCTCATTTGTGGCTACCAGAATCACGGGCCGATCGTTGCTGACACCCGCCACAGCTACGGTCGCGGCGTCCGAGCCCAGGCGCGAGCGGAGATCAAGGGCCAGACCCCTCAGGTCGTCGGCTCCGCCCACCTGCCCGGCGTCGTGAGCCACGACGCGCACGCCCGCGGCATCCTTTGCCGTGCCGGCAAGGCTGGCAGCGGCAGCTGACAGCTGCTCCTTGCGCAGCCGCTCCAGTTCCTTCTCGGTGGTCTTGAGCTTTGCCAGGGTTGCGGCGATGCGATCAGCAAGCTGACCGGACGGCACCTTCAACATTTCGGTCAGTTCGGTGACCAGTGCGCGCTCCGCCGCCAGGTGGCGGAACGCGTCAAGGCCAACGAACGCCTCGACGCGGCGGTTGCCAGAGCCAACCGACTGCTCACCGAGCAGGGAGAGGCTACCGATGAGTGAGGTGTTGGACACGTGCGTGCCACCACAGAGCTCGCGCGACCACGCGCCGTCGATCTCCACGACCCGCACCTCATTGCCATAGTTCTCGCCGAAGAGGGCCATGGCGCCGAGCGCTTTGGCTTCCGCCAAGGGCATAACCCGGGTTCCCACCTGGAAGTTGTTCCGGATGGCGATGTTGGAAACCTCTTCGATCTCCGATTTGGTAGCAGGGCTCAAGCCCTCGCCCCAGGCGAAGTCAAAGCGAAGGTAGCCCGCCTTGTTGTAGGAACCGCGCTGGGTGGCCTCCGGGCCCAGGATCTGCCGCAGGGCGGCATGCACGATGTGCGTACCGGTGTGGGCCTGTTCGGCGGCGTGGCGACGTTCACGGTCGACGGCGGCACGCACCAGCGCGTCGGTGGCGATTTCGCCTTCCCGGACAATCGCCTTGTGAACGCTGAGGCCCTTGACGGGACGTTGGACATCGAGGACCTCGACGACGAATCCGTCGCCGGTGATCAGGCCGGTGTCGGCGGACTGACCACCGGCTTCGGCGTAGAACGGGGTTTCCGCAAGGACAAGCTCAACCTCGTCCCCGGTGGCAGCCTGGGCCAGGCGCTGGCCGTTGCGCAGTATTCCACGGACCCTGGACTCGCTCTCCAGTTCGGTGTAGCCCGTGAAGATCGTCTCGCCCTCTGCCAGGAACTCCTGGAAAACGGTGGTGTCGACGTGGCCGCCCTTCTTGGCCTTGGCGTCGGCCTGGGCGCGCTTGCGCTGCTCCTGCATGAGGCTGCGGAAGCCTGCTTCATCCACCTTCAGTCCGGCCTCTTCGGCCATTTCCAAGGTCAGGTCGATCGGGAAACCATATGTGTCGTGAAGGGTGAAGGCATCTTCGCCGGACAGCGGCTGGCCGGCAGCCTTGGAGGCAACCACAGCCTCTTCAAGACGGGCCGTGCCGGAGGCAATGGTCCGCAGGAAGGCCTTCTCTTCGGCGTAGGCAATGCGGCTGATCCGGTCAAAGTCGGTTTCCACCACCGGGTAAACGCCCTTCATGGCGTCCCGCGATGCAGGCAGCAACTGGGGCAGGCAGGCCTGTTCGACGCCGAGGAGCCGCATGGCACGCACGGAGCGACGGATCAGGCGGCGAAGGACATAGCCGCGACCTTCGTTCGAGGGCACCACACCGTCGGCGATCAGCATGAGGGCCGAACGGATGTGGTCGGCCACAACTCGCATGCGCACGTCGTCGGTATGGTGCGGGTCGTCGTCGGTTTCCGCGGAGGTGTACTCCTTGCCGGAGAGCGCGGCAGCCTTGTCGATGACGGGACGGACCTGGTCCGTCTCATACATGTTCTCCACGCCCTGCAGGATCATGGCAAGCCGTTCCATGCCCAGGCCGGTGTCGATGTTCTTCTTGGGCAGCTCGCCCACCGTGTCGAAGTCCACCTTGGAGCGCACGTTCTCGATCTGGTACTGCATAAAGACCAAGTTCCAGATTTCGACATAGCGGTTGTCGTCGGCTTCCGGGCCACCTTCAATGCCATAGGCGGGGCCGCGGTCGTAGTAAATCTCGGAACACGGGCCGGCAGGACCGGGCTGCCCCGTGTGCCAGTAGTTGTCCGACTTGCCCATGCGCTGGATGCGGCTGGCGGGAATGGAGGTGTTCTTTAGCCAGAGTTCCTGGGCTTCGTCATCCTCTTCGTAGACGGTGACCCACAGCTTCTCTGGCTCGAGTCCATAGCCGCCATCCTCGACGCCGGACGTCAACAGTTCGAAGGCGAACTTGATGGCGTCTTCCTTGAAGTAGTCCCCAAAGGAGAAGTTCCCGCACATCTGGAAGAACGTACCGTGGCGGGCTGTCTTGCCCACTTCCTCGATGTCACCGGTACGGATGCACTTCTGGACGCTGGTGGCGCGGGTGTAGGGAGGCACTTCGCGGGCAGTCAGGTACGGGATGAAGGGAACCATGCCGGCAACGGTGAACAGCAGTGACGGGTCGCTGGATACGAGCGACGCAGAGGGCACCGCGGTGTGGCCTTTGCTGACAAAAAAGTCCACCCAGCGTTTTGTGATCTCCTGCGACTTCATTGGATGTCTACTTACCCTTCCAGATTCACTGCACAAGTCTTTGTGCGCAGCACGCTTGATACCGTACTGCAGCTTCTCATTCTGCCTTGATTGCGGTCCCCTGCGCGAACCGCGGCCCGTTAGCGGCGGCTCTTCGCCTGTTCCGTCATTCCTGCCTCGGCAATCCCCAAAGCCGTACGCAGATCGTCCTCGCGTTCATGCATCCCGGCCCGTACAGCGTCGGCAAAGTCGTAAATCCCATCTGCCAGCCGCGCCACCGCCCTGTTAAGGCCGTCCGGTCCCAGTGCCGCACGTGCCTCGGTGACTTTGCGAAAGGCGATGATCCCAATCGCTACTCCGATTCCCATCCAGACGATTCTCTTCATGTTCCGACCTTCTCAACGATCAGCGGCTGCGCCGGCCAGTGGAGGGCTTGCGGCGCGTGGACAAAGCGGTGCGGACGCCATAGCTGAAGGCCGCCACTTTGATAAGCGGCGAGCCGAGGGTTGCTGCCACCAGTGAGGACAAGGCAGAGATGTTTGCCGACGCGTCGGAGACGTTGGAGGCGATCCCGTCCACCTTCTTGAGCTGTTGGTTGGTGGTGGAAACAGTCGCCGTCACTTCATCCATCAAAGGCGTGGCGCCGTCGCTGATTGAACGAATCGACTTCCTGACCTCATCAAACACGCCTCCGAGCTTGAGGATCGGCACGGCCAGCAGCAGGACAAGGAGCGCGAAAACACCCGCTGCGATGAGACCAGCGATATCGCCACCAGACATGTCCAACCAACTCCTTGATTCATTGCGGTCACTGAACTACAGCACGTGGAGCATCCCGGGCCCTCGGGCCGCGCACCCGCAGACCCCACCCAAGTACCTTACATACAAAGAAGCCCGCGGCGTGTGCCACGGGCTTCTTTGGAACGCCGCTGGGATTTAGCGAGCGTAGAATTCGACGACGAGCTGCTCTTCGCAGGTCACGGGGATCTCGGAGCGCTTCGGGCGGCGAACCAGGCGGGCCTGGAGGGCCTCCAGTTTCACGTCCAGGTAGGCCGGAACCTGGGGCAGGACATCGCGGTGCGCACCGGCTGCTGCCACCTGGAACGGAGCCATGGTCTCGCTGCGGCTGTGAACGTGGACCAGCTGGCCTTCGGAAACGCGGAAAGACGGGCGGTCAACGCGGACACCGTCAACCAGGATGTGGCGGTGCACAACCAGCTGGCGGGCCTGGGCGATGGTGCGGGCGAAGCCTGCACGCAGCACGAGGGCGTCAAGGCGCATTTCGAGCAGCTCGATGAGGTTTTCACCGGTCAGGCCCTTGGTGCGGCGTGCTTCCTCGAAGGCACGGGTCATCTGTGCCTCGCGGATACCGTACTGGGCGCGCAGACGCTGCTTCTCGCGAAGACGAACGGCGTAGTCAGAGTCCTGCTTCTTGCGGGCGCGGCCGTGTTCACCGGGGCCGTACGGACGGCGCTCCATGTACTTGGCGGCCTTGGGGGTCAGAGCAATGCCGAGCGAACGCGAAAGGCGCGCGGTCCGGCGAGCACGAGTGTTGTTAGCCACTTGTGTCCTTCCAATTTTGCGGTGTATCAGTGTTCCTGGCCTCCAGATGGGAGAGCGTTGGCCAACCGCTGCCTCTCGCTACTGAACCCGTGGCACAGCGCACCGCCAAAGAAATCTTCGGGGATTGTGTGCCGGGCCCATGCCAGACAAGCGTCAATCTTACCACGGGCGTCAGCCACTCCCGCAGCACTAGCCGCCGCGCACGATCCGTCGAAGCTTTTCCAGCCTTGCTGCAATCTCCCGTTCAGCACCGTTGGCCGTGGGCTGGTAATAATCCCTTCCTACCAGGTCATCAGGCGGGTACTGCTGCGCGGCCACCCCATGCGGCGCATCATGGGCATAGACGTAGCCCGCACCGTGGCCCAACTGCTTGGCGCCCTGGTAATGGGCGTCGCGAAGGTGGGCTGGAATGCCCGTACCCAGTCCAGACCTGACGTCCGCAATGGCGCTGTTGATGCCCATGTACGCCGCGTTCGACTTTGGCGCAGTGGCAAGGTGGACCACGGCCTCCGCCAAAACGATCCGACCCTCCGGCATACCAATGAGCTGTACAGCCTGGGCGGCAGCGACGGCTGTCTGCAGGGCAGTGGGATCCGCCATCCCTACGTCTTCCGCCGCGGAGATGACGATCCGGCGCGCAACGAACCGGGGGTCCTCCCCCGCCTCCAGCATTCTTGCAAGGTAGTGGAGGGCAGCGTCCACGTCGGAGCCACGGATCGATTTGATGAAAGCGCTGGCCACGTCATAATGCTGGTCGCCGGCACGGTCATAACGGACGGCCGCGACGTCGAGGGCCCGCTCGGTGTGCCGAAGCTCGAGGGTGACCGGAGCCAGCGACACACCGGCAGAGTCTGTGTCGGCAACTGCTTCACTGCCGCCGTCGGACGCTTCACCAAAAGCGACGCCGGCCGCGGCCTCCAGTGCCGTAAGCGCCCGTCGGGCGTCGCCGCCCGACATCCGCACCAGGTGATCAAGGGCTTCGGGACTCAATTCAGCCCGGCCGCCCAGCCCGCGCGGGTCCTCGGCTGCTCGTTGGAGGAGCCCTTCAATGTCGTCGTCGGTCAACGGCTTCAGGGTGAGCAGGAGTGACCGGGACAGCAGTGGTGAGACCACGGAAAACGAAGGGTTCTCCGTGGTCGCCGCCACAAGTACCACCCAGCGATTCTCAACACCCGGAAGGAGGGCGTCTTGCTGGGCTTTGTTGAACCGATGGATCTCATCGAGGAAGAGGACTGTGGTGGTCCGGTAAAGGTCCCGAGCCGTGAGCGCTTCCTCCATGACCCGCCGAACATCCTTGACGCCTGCGGTGATGGCGGACAGTTCCACGAACTTGCGGCCCGGTCCACGGGCAATGACGTGCGCCAGGGTGGTTTTGCCGGTTCCGGGAGGACCCCACAGGATGACGGAGCTAGGACCTGCCGGGCTGCCGGCGTCGGCTCCAGCGGCAAGTTGCCTCAGCGGTGACCCTTGTCCCAGCAAATGTTGCTGCCCAACAACTTCGTCCAATGACCGGGGACGCATACGGACCGCCAGCGGACTGCGGGGAGACACCCTGCCTCCGGGTTGTCCGGTGCGGCGGGAGTCCTGGCCGCCATCGGCCTCGTCGTCTCCGCCTGCTGAATCGGCATCGCTGGCGCCAAAGAGATCTTCCACAATGTCACGATTCTACTGGCAGTACTGGAGAGCCAACTGACGCCGCCTAGCAGCCGCCCAACGCCCTCCGCAGCGGCGCCTGCCGATACCGGTAGCGTCCACGCTCGCGGAAGCCTTCAGCCTCGTACAGCGCCTTGGCTCCATGGTTGCCTGCCGTCACTAGGAGCCAGTACGCCTCAATTCCTCGCAAACGGCCTTCATCCACGAGGGCGCGCAGGACCGTGGTTCCGTGCCCCTGCCTTCGCCGCTCGCGGCGTGTCGCCATGCAGTACAGCCCACCCCACGCGCCTACCAAGGCGAGGCGTCCGACGGCGGCCGGTTCGCCGTCGTCGTCCCTCACCAGGGCGTAAACCGCTTGACAGTCAGTCAGGATGAGCCGGGCGACGGCCTTCTCGTAGTCTCCTCCGCGTCCATCGATCGACCACCAGAGCTGCATCCACTCATCGTCCGGCGCTTCGGAGAGCTCCACAGAGCCGCCGATATTGGCCGCTGCCCGCGTGTACTCGCCAGGCAAGGAGTCGGCGCCGCCGTGGCGAGCCAAAATCAGCGTCTCGCTCTGCGTCGTGAAGCGCTGCTCGTCCAGCAGCCGGCCCAAGTCCGCCTGCCTGGGATCATCGAAGACCTGGAAAATCACTGGCAGGCGTCGCTGGCGATACCACTCCGCGGCTTCACGAAGCGCCTGCCGCGGATCAGCGGCTGGCTCGCGAAGCCAAATGGAATTAGCGCGCTGGGTCACGCCACCGGCTGCGCGGAATACCCATGCCCCTGTGTCATAGCGGTCGGGGGCCGGCCACGCATGGTCCATCAGTACGTCGAAGCCGCCGGGACCTCCGAGCCCGGTCATGATCGCATCCACTTCCTCGGTCAGTCATTCAAAAAGCACGAGGCCCCCGCACGATAACGGGGGCCCGTTCAAGGTTTCCCAGGGATCGCCACGTATGTCCTACACGTGCGCCCCCTGATACATCTATGCGCTTGCTTCAGCCTTCTGGTCCGCGACCGGCTTCTGCGCGGCCTGCTTAACCTCTGGCTTAGCGTCCACTCCGGCCTCTTTGCGCTGCTGCGCAGTGATTGGTGCCGGGGCAGCGGTCAGCGGGTCGAAGCCTCCGCCCGTCTTCGGGAAAGCGATGACTTCGCGAATCGACTCCACTCCCGCCAGCAGGGCCACCACACGGTCCCAACCGAAGGCAATGCCGCCGTGCGGCGGAGCCCCATACTTGAAGCCTTCAAGGAGGAAGCCGAACTTTTCCTGGGCTTCCTCGTGGCCGATGCCCATCACCTTAAAGACGCGCTCCTGGACATCGCTCTGGTGGATACGGATGGAGCCACCACCGATCTCGTTGCCGTTGCACACAATGTCATAGGCATAGGCCAAGGCGTTTTCCGGATCCTGGTCGAAGGTGTCCAGGTACTCCGGCTTCGGTGACGTAAAGGCGTGGTGCACGGCCGTCCATGCGGAGTAGCCAAGCGCAACGTCACCCGACTCGGTGGCCTGGGCCGACGGTTCGAACAGCGGTGCGTCCACGATCCACACGAACGCCCAATCGTTCGGGTTGATGAGCCCTGTCCGGTGCCCGATTTCGACGCGTGCAGCACCCAGGAGGCCACGCGAGGCGCCCCGTTCACCGGCGGCGAAGAAGATGCAGTCGCCGGGGGCGGCACCGACGGCGGCGGGAAGGCCCGCGCGCTCGGCTTCGGTCAGGTTCTTGGCCACGGGACCGGCCAGTTCGCCGTCTTCCTTGTAGAGGACGTAGGCCAGGCCCTTGGCACCGCGCTGCTTGGCCCACTCCTGCCAGGCATCGAGCGTGCGACGCGGCTGGGAGGCACCACCGGGCATCACTACGGCGCCTACATAGGGAGCTTTGAACACACCAAAGGTGGTGTCCTTGAAGAACTCCGTGAGATCCGTCAGTTCCAGCCCAAAACGAAGGTCAGGCTTGTCGGAGCCGTACTTGTCCATCGCCTCTGCATAGGTCATGCGGCGGATCGGCGTGGGAACTTCGACGTCGATGAGCTTCCAGAGAGTAGAGACGATCCGCTCACCGAGGCCGATGATATCGTCCTGCTCCACGAAGCTGGCCTCGAGGTCGAGCTGGGTGAATTCCGGCTGGCGGTCGGCACGGAAGTCCTCGTCTCGGTAGCAGCGAGCTATCTGGTAGTACTTCTCGATACCGCCAACCTGCAGCAGCTGCTTGAACAGCTGGGGTGACTGCGGCAGTGCGTACCACGATCCCGGCGCCAGGCGTGCCGGAACCAGGAAGTCGCGGGCGCCTTCCGGCGTCGAACGCGTCAGGGTGGGCGTCTCGACCTCGATGAATCCCTCGGTGTGGAGCAGTTCACGCGCAACGCGGTTGGCTTCAGAACGCAGGCGCATGGCACGTGCCGGGCCGGGGCGGCGCAGATCGAGGTAGCGGTGCTTGAGTCGGGCTTCTTCGCCAACCTCAACGTGCTCGTCCACCTGGAACGGGAGCGCATCGGAGGTGTTCAGGACCACAACTTTCTCGGCCATGACCTCGATCTCGCCTGTGGCGAGATGCGGGTTCTCGTTGCCTTCCGGCCGCTTGCTGACGGTTCCCGTAACCTGCAGGACGAACTCGTTGCGAAGCCCGTGGAAGACCTCTTCCTCGCGGACCACGATCTGCGCCACACCGGAAGCGTCCCTGAGGTCCACGAAGGCAACACCGCCATGGTCGCGGCGGCGACCTACCCAGCCGGCCAGGGTAACGGTTTCTCCAATGTGCTCGGGCCGCAGGGATCCGAGGTCATGTGTGCGCAGCACAGCATTCCTTTCAGCATGATGTTCAACGGAGCGTCGCAGGACGGTCCCGTTCGAGTTTACCCGTCCGTTCGGCACGGCACCTCCCGTGCGTACGGCAGGCAGCGCCTTCAGCGGCGAAGCCTAAGCCGCAATGCCCTGTAAACAACGCCTGCGGCGAACATTACTGCACCCGCCATAACGGACTGAACGGGCAGTGTGGCCACCAATAGAACGCAGCCCGCCGCTCCCGCGAGCTGCAATACCCTCGGGTACAGCCGGTCCTGTGGCGGCTGCGTATAGGCGGACAGGTTGGCGATCAGGTAGTAGACCAGTACCCCGAACGATGAGAAGCCAATGGCTGAGCGAACATCGGCAACAAGGATGACCAGGCACACCAGGAGGGTGAGAACAACTTCGGCCCGATGCGGAACGTGGAATCGTACGTGCACTGCCGACAACCAGTGAGGAAGGTCATGATGCCTGGCCATAGCCAGCGCGGTACGTCCCAAACCGGCGATCAGGGCGAGGAGGGCCCCGAGCGATGCGAGGCCCGCGCCCGCCCTAACCACTCTGGCGGACCATGGGAAGGAACCGCCGGCCACCGCATCGGCCAGCGGCGTAGCGCTTCCAGCAACTCCTGAGGGGCCAAGGACAGCGAGGATGCTGATGCCGACCACAGCATAGATTGCCACGGCAATGCCGAGGGCAATGACTATGGCACGGGGAATCGTTGTCCTTGGCCGGATGACTTCCTCTCCCATGGTTGCGATTCGCGCGTAACCGGCGAACGCAAAGAACAGCAGCCCAGCTGCCTGAAGGATCCCGTAGGCGCCGCCGGAAAACAGCTTGCCAACGTCGGGACCATCCCCGAGGACGCGTCCGGGCGAGGCCTGGGTGCCTACCCAGCACAGAGCTATCAGGAAGGCCAGAATGCCCAACACTACGGCGACAATGGCGCGTGTCAGCGCCGCTGTCCGCGTCACCCCGCGGTAGTTGACCGCTGCCAGTACGACGACGGCGGCCACCGCGGCGGGTTTCTGCCATTCCGGCGGTGCCGCGTAGGCAGCAAAGGTCAGCGCCATGGCGGCGCTGCTGGCGCTCTTCCCGACCACAAAGCCCCAGCCCGCCAGGAAACCGGCCCAGGGACCCAGACGCTCACGGCCATAGACGTATGTTCCACCCGAGGTTGGGTATGACGCTGCCAGTTGCGCCGACGATGTCGCATTGCAATACGCCACGAAGGCCGCCACCAACAGCCCAAGAATCAGCCCGGAACCCGCAGCCTGGGCCGCAGGTGTGAACGCGGCGAATACTCCGGCGCCAATCATCGAGCCAAGACCGATGACCACGGCATCGGTGGTGTTCAGCCGTCTGGCGAGGCGACCCGGGGTGGTCATCTGCGTTGATCCGGCTGCCTAGGCAGTGGTAATCCGGACGTGCAGGTCCTCGTCCGCGGGAGTCCAAGTAGCCGGATCCGCGTTGACCTGTTCACCGGTGCGGATGTCCTTGACCTGATGCTTCCCATCTTCGTCGGTGAACCAGACAAACGGGATGCCCCGCCGGTCCGCGAACTTGATCTGCTTGCCGAACTTCTCTGCCTTCGCTGCCACTTCCGTGGGGATGCCCCTGCCGCGAAGTTGCGCGGCAACGTCCTGCGCGGCGGGCCAGCTCTGGTCGTCATTGAGGGCTATCAGGACGGCCGTGGGGACCGAACGGCTGGCGGTCACCAGTTCCTGGCCGAGAATCCTCGAGACGAGACGGGTTACACCGATGGACAGGCCGACACCGGGGAAAGTGCGGTTACCTTTACTGGCAAGGGCATCGTAGCGGCCACCCGAGCAGATGGACCCCAGTTGTTCGTGGCCAACCAGGACCGTTTCCACGACCGTACCTGTGTAGTAATCCAGGCCACGCGCAATACTCAGGTCAGCGACAACTTTGCCAGGCGCGCGTTGGACTACCGCCGAGATGACCTGTTCGAGTTCGTCGATGCCTTCTTCGAGGAGCTCATGGGTAACGCCTAGCTGTCGCACCTGTTCCACAAATGAGGTGTCCTCCGTACGGATGGTCGCAAGCTTCAAAGCCGCCTGCGCCTGTTCGTCCGTGGCGCCCAGTTCCTCCTTGAGCAGTTCCGCCACACGCTCCGGCCCGATCTTTTCGAGCTTGTCGATGCTCCGCAGCACGCCAGGGGTGTCGTTGAGCCCAATTCCACGGTAGAAGCCCTCCGCCAGCTTCCGGTTGTTAATACGGAGCCGGAAATCCGGAATGGGCAAGGCGCTGAGCGCCTCGGCGATCACCAAAGCGATCTCCACGTCGTACCGGAAGGGCAGCTCACCGTCACCAACGACGTCGATGTCCGCCTGTGTGAACTCGCGGGCGCGGCCTTCCTGCGGACGCTCTCCGCGCCAAACCTTCTGGATTTGGTACCGGCGGAATGGGAAGGCGAGGTAGCCGGCGTTCTCCACGACGTACCGGGCGAAAGGCACGGTTAGGTCAAAGTGGAGGGCCAAGGCGTGCGGGTCCGACTTATCCGGCATGCCTGCGGCCTCGGTCTCCTCCTGGAGGCGTCGCAGTCCGTAGACCTCTTTATCGATCTCGCCCTTTCGCAGCAGCTGGCCAACCGTTTCCACGGCGCGTGTCTCGATGGAGGAAAAGCCGTGGAGCTCGAAGATCTTGCGCAGTGTGTCCAGCACATGCAGTTCCACCAACCGCTCCTGGGGAAGCCACTCGGGGAATCCGGACAGGGAGGCGGTGCGTGCCATGGGGAAATGTCTCCTTAGGGTTTGCAGGCGGGAAGGTCCTGCCGGCGGACAGAACATGCCCGCGGCGAACGGTGTTTGCCCAGCGGGTCCCCAGCCAGTCATGCATAAACTAGGTGCGGCAGTAAGTTTATGCTTTCGGCGGGTCCAGATCGAACGCGGCAAAACCGGCCCCTTTGGGTCCAGGTGGCGGAGCCGCCGTCCACAACCAGGAGGAGCGTTGGCCACTAGGTCGCGGGATGACCGTGAAGCCAAACGGCGCATCAGGCAGATGGAAGCCAAGAGGAAGCTGCGCGAAGAGCAAATCGCGCGCAGGCGTCGTGACAATGTTGTGGCGGGCGCCATCGGCGCTGCCGCCGTCGCCATCGCCGTCGTCCTCCAGCTCACCGTTTTCGCGTCGAATCCCACGGAAGCCGAGTATGCGGCCGCGGAGGCGGGTTTGAGTTCGCCGTCGGCATCCCCGTCCCCCACAAACGGACCGAACATTCCCAAGCCAGATACGGCCGCCGGCAAAACCTTTACCGGAACACTTTCCCTCAACGGCAGTCCGCTCGGCGTCGAACTGGATGGCACCGCTGCCCCCCAGGCGGCCGCCGTGTTCAAGTCCCTCAGTGATTCAGGTTTCTACAACGGCATCAAGTGCCATCGCCTGACCACAGGTGAATCCTTTGGCGTGCTGCAGTGCGGCTCCAAGAACGGCAACGGCAGCGGCGACCCCAACTACACGTGGGGGCCCTTGGAGAACACCCCGGCGAACAACTCTTATCCCGCGGGGACCATTGCCGTTGCGCGCTCCGGCGACAATGCCTACGGGAACGGCACGCAATTCTTCGTTGTGTACAAGGACACCGTCATCCCCGCGGATTCCGCCGGTGGGTACACCATCGTCGGCAAGGTCACCAGTGGACTTGACGTTGTCCAGAAAATCGCGGCAGCCGGCATTACGCCCGGTTCAAGCCCAACGGACGGGTCCCCTGTGGCACCTGTCACGATAGACTCTTTTTCTCTGAAGTAACCAACCAGCGGCCACGGGCCGGGGCTTTACCTTAGTAATCCCTCCAAGTGAAAGACTTTTAGCGGTGACAGACAGTCAGAAATCCGACGAAACAGCAGCCTCCGAGGCAGCAGCAACATCCAACGGCCAGGCTCCCGCAGCCATCCCCGAAACCGTACCGCAGGGCGAAGCGGCTCCTGACGCACCCAAGCCCCACCCGGTTCCCGGTCCGCGGCCCACACCGTCACCCGCCGCCTTTGCCGGTCGTCCAAAGATGCCAGCCGCCACGGTGCCCGCGGCCCCCGCACCGGTTCCGACGGCGGTGTCCCTCGCCGAAGCGTCCCGCTGGGGACGAGTCGAGGGCGACGGCCACGTGTTCCTGACGCTGGATGACGAGGAACTTGCAGTCGGTCAGTACCCGGGCGTGAGCGATGATGAGGCCTTGGCCTACTTTGCGCGCAAATACGAGGACGTCACCGCGCAGATTGCCCTGCTGGAGCACCGGGTGGAGTCCAAGGCGCCTGCAACGGACATGCAAAAGACCGTTTCGCACCTGCGCGAACTGCTCGCAGAGCGCAACATGGTGGGCGACATCCGTGGGGCAGAGGGTCGCCTTGATGTCCTGACTGAGCAGATCGCGGAGCTGGAAAAGTCGGAAAAGGCCGCCCACGAGGCACAGCGGGCCAGCGAACTGGCTGCCCGTGAGGCCATAGTTTCCGAAGCCGAACAGATCGCGGAGCAGGATCCCACACATGTGCAGTGGAAGACTTCCAGCGCGCGTATGAACGAACTCTTCGAGAACTGGAAGGCCGCGCAGAAGAGCGGAGTCCGGCTCGGCCGCAGCAATGAAGACGCCCTGTGGAAGCGGTTCCGCTCGGCACGTACGCTGTTCGACCGGCACCGGCGCGCCTACTTCTCCCAGCTCGACAGCAACAACTCGGCAGCCAAGGCCGCCAAGGAGAAGCTGATCGCCGAGGCTGAGGCGCTGTCCGCGTCTACTGACTGGGGCTTCGCCGCTGGAGAATACCGCCGTCTGATGGACCAGTGGAAGGCAACTCCCCGCGCCAGCCGAAAGGACGACGACGCACTGTGGGCTCGCTTCCGGGCCGCCCAGGATGTGTTCTTCGGCAACCGCCAGGCCGCCAACGACGCAATTGATCAGCAATACTCGGCCAACCTGGCGGTGAAGGAGGCACTCATCGCCGAAGCCCAGGCTCTGCTGCCCATCCAGGATCTGGAGTCGGTGAAGCGTGCCCTCCAATCGATTCGTGATCGCTGGGAGGAGGCCGGTAAGGTTCCCCGGGCGGACATGGGACGCGTTGAGGCTGGCCTGCGCAGGGTCGAAGACGCCGTGCGGGACGCTGAAGACGAGCAGTGGCGTCGCAGCAACCCGGAGACCAAGGCCCGCACCAACAGCGCACTGTCCCAGCTGGAGTCCGCTATTGCCGGGCTCAAAGAGGACCTCGCCAAGGCGGAGAAGGCCGGGGATCAGCGGAAGATCAAGGAGGCCAAGGAGGCCCTCGAAGCGCGCCAGGCCTGGCTGGACCAGATTCAGCGCTCGGCCAGCGAGCTCAGCTAGCCTAGCCTGCGACAGGCCCCGGATCCGCCGTTTTCCACATAGCGGTTCCGGGGCCTGTGCCGTCTTCGGCGCCAGCCGACATGATTGCTGAATGAATCGTGAGCCTTCCCTCCATCCAACAGGTCACAGATACGCCGGAACCGGCCCATCCCCGAGCCTGCGGGTGGGAAGCCTGCGGACCGTCAGCTCGGCCCTCTCAACGCCAGTACCCGTCGGGACAGACCTGACGGCGCGAAATCCCGGCCCCCCGCGAAATCCCGTCACCCCGCGAAATCCCGTCACCCGGCGAAGTCTGACGGGCCCGGCAAACTTGACCGCCCCGGCTATTTCAACCTCGCCCAGTCCGGTTGTGCCTTCCAGAGTTGCCGCGTCATCCACGTCGGCGTCGCCCTTCCGGGTAGTCACTCAGTCCCGGAACCGTGACACCGGTGGCAACAGCGGTTTCGCGGAGCTTCCCCTGGACCAGGCGCTTGAGCTGTACGCACCGGGGCCTATGTTCAGCTGGCCGGAGCTTCAGGGCATGGCATTGGACGGTGTCCTTCGTCAGCTCTACCAACAGGGATACGTGCATCCCGGATCAGCAGTCACCCCGCGTCTCAGGGCAAGGGCAGCTGCCATCTGCGTACCGCGCTTCGCGCGGCAGAAGGTGGTGGCGGGCAGGCTGACGGCGGCTTGGATTTATGGCTGTGCACCGGAACCGGACCGCTTAGCACTTTTGGTTGACGCCAGGCACAGGATTTCGAGCCTTCGTTCCACACGCGGTTGCACGCTGCATGAGGTCAGGCTTGGTCCCATGGACGTCCATAGCATGGGCGGCATTATGGTGACTAGTCCTTTGCGCACCGCCGTGGACATCTCGCTGAACGTCCCAGCCGAGCGGGCGGTGCCGGCGCTCCGCAGCTTGGTTGTGCGCCGCGAGCTGGGAGTAAAGCTTCGCCTTGTTGCCCTTGCCGTAGACGCTGTCCCAAGGGTCCCTCATAAGAAGGCGGCGCTGGCTCTCCTGCGCGCCCTTGACGAAGAGATGGCCACCGAATCCCAAGCCGAAACCTAGGCGGCGCAGCGGCAACTAGCCGCGCCTGCGGTTTCCTGTTGTGCGGTAGACGTCAAACACCCCGTCGATGCGCCTCACGGCGCTCAGGACGTGGCTCAGGTACTTGGGGTCGCCCATCTCGAAGGCAAACTTGGACATGGCCACGCGGTCGCTGGATGTGTGCACGCTCGCCGCAAGAATGTTCACATGGTTCTCGGACAAAACACGGGTCACATCAGACAGCAGGGACTTACGGTCGAGTGCCTCCACCTGGATCTCCACGAGGAAGACACTGGACTGGGTTGGCGCCCACTCAACGTCAACAATGCGATCCGGCTGGTCACGGAGATCGGCGACGTTGGTACAGTCCGTGCGGTGAACGGAAACGCCTGAGCCGCGGGTCACGAAGCCTAGGATGGCGTCCGGCGGCACGGGAGTGCAGCAACGGGCCAGCTTCACCAGCACATCGCCGACACCACGCACGATGACACCCGAATCGGAATACCGAACCTTGGCAAGCTGTGACGGAATGCTGACTTCGTCCAGGTCCTCGTCCGGCGCTTCCTTGCCGCCGAGCTGGTCCATCAGCCTTTCCATAACCGCCTGGGCGGAGGTATGGCCGTCGCCGACGCCTGCGTAGAGGCCCGAGATATCTGTGTAGTGCAGCTCTTCAGCTACGGCCGTCAGGGCGTCATGTGTCATCAGGCGCTGCAGCGGCAGGTTCTGTTTCCGCATGGAACGTGTCAGCAGGTCCTTGCCACGCTCGATGGCTTCCTCGCGGCGTTCCTTGCTGAACCATTGACGGATCTTGTTTCTGGCCCGCGCGCTTTTGACGAAGTGCTGCCAATCTTGGCTTGGACCGGCACCCTCAGCCTTCGATGTGAAAATCTCAACCCAGTCACCGTGGTTGAGTTCGCTGTTGAGCGGAACGAGCTTGCCGTTTACCCTGGCGCCGATGGTCCGGTGACCCACCTCCGTGTGTACGGCGTACGCGAAGTCCACGGGAGTCGAGCCGGCGGGAAGGGCCATCACTTCGCCCTTCGGCGTGAAGACGAACACCTCCCGGGCGTTAATCTCGAAACGAAGCGAATCCAGGAATTCACCCGGATCGGACGTTTCCTGCTGCCAGTCCACCAAGGAGCGCAGCCAGCCCATGTCCCCGTCGCGGGGGCTTCCAGGCCCTACGGCAGTGCGGTTCGGCTGGTCTTTGTACTTCCAGTGCGCGGCAACACCGTACTCGGCCCTACGGTGCATCTCGTGCGTCCGGATCTGGATCTCAACCGGTTTTCCGCCAGGCCCAATCACTGTGGTGTGCAGGGACTGGTACATGTTGAACTTCGGCATGGCGATGTAGTCCTTGAACCGCCCCGGCAGGGGGTTCCACCGTGCATGCAGTGTGCCAAGAGCCGCATAGCAGTCACGGACCGTGTCCACCAGGACCCGCACGCCCATCAGGTCATTGATGTCGTCGAAGTCTTTGTCCCGGACAATCATCTTCTGGTAGATCGAGTAGTAATGCTTGGGCCTGCCCGTGATGGTCGCCTTGATTCGTGCGCCGCGAAGATCTTCGGTGATCTGGTCGCGGATCACCGCGAGGCTCTTTTCACGCTCCGGCGTGCGATCACTGACCATCCGGACGATTTCCTCGTACACCTTCGGGTAGAGCGCGGCGAAGGAAAGGTCCTCGAGTTCCCACTTGATGGTGTTCATACCCAAGCGGTGTGCCAACGGGGCGAAGATTTCCAGGGTTTCGCGTGCCTTGCGGGCCGAAGATTCAGCTGAAACAAAACGCCAGGTACGCGCGTTGTGCAAACGGTCCGCGAGCTTGATCATCAGGACCCGGATGTCCTTGGCCATGGCCACGACCATCTTGCGGACAGTTTCGGATTGGGCCGCTTCCCCGAATTGGACCTTATCGAGCTTGGTGACGCCGTCCACCAGCATGGCAACTTCCGGACCAAAGTCGGCGGTCAAGTTATCCAGTGTGTAGGGGGTGTCTTCCACGGTGTCGTGCAACAGGGCCGCGGCCAGCGTGGTTCCCGTCATGCCCAATTCCGCCAGGATCGTGGCCACGGCCACAGGATGTGTAATGTACGGGTCGCCGCTCTTGCGCTTCTGCCCTTGGTGGCTTCGCTCAGCGACGGTGAAGGCCCGCTGGATGAGGTCGAAGTCTTCCTTTGGGTTATTCGCCCGCACGGTCCGCAGAAGGGGTTCCAAGATGGGCGAATAGGTGCCGACTCCCCTGCCCGTCAGTCGGGCGAGGCGGGAACGCGTTCGTTCGCGGCGTCCGGGGAACGTTGGCCGCGCACCGGGGCTGTCAATGGGCACACCCGCGGAGGTCCTCGCCGGCAACACTGAGCCAGCACTGGGCTTTGGCCCAATGCTGCCTTCACCGCCTGCTGGCGGGGCCGACGTCGTACGTTCTTCCACAGATGCACCCCTCACCACTGACTTAATTCTTCAAGTCTATTCCCGGTGCGGGAGACCTCTGCAAACGGAGACCAGATGACGCCTGACGAGTGGCTACGGGTTAACGCCAGAGGACCGGCAGGCGCTGTGGCGTCTGCCGGTCCCTCTGGGCCGAAGAGTTGAATCTATGCCTTTGCGGCTCCTGTGGCCGGCTGCCCGGACTTGGTCGGATTGCCCGCAGTGGAGGCAGCCTCCGAACGTGCGGACTCGCGCCGCTGGGCCACCTTCTTCGCCTGCTTAATAAGCTCTGGTTCACCCTGTCGGAGCCAGGCGTACATAGGTGCTGCCACAAAAATCGTGGCCGCCGTTCCGATGAGGATACCGACGAAGAGCGCCAAAGAGAGATCCCGAAGGGTACCGGCACCTAGCAGCCCGGCCCCGATGAACAGGATCGCGGCGACCGGAAGCACAGCCACCATCATGGTGTTGATCGAGCGGACCAACGTTTGGTTAACCGCGAGATTGACTTCCTCGCCAAAGGTCCGGCGTGTGGAGGATGAGATGTCCGCTGTGTTCTCCCGGATTTTGTCGAACACCACCACCGTGTCATAGAGCGAGTAGCTCAACACGGTGAGGAAGCCGATGATCGCTGACGGTGTGACCTCAAAATCACTGAGTGAATAAACGCCCGCGGTCGTGAACATGGTGACCACCATGCCCCCGATGGCGGAAAGGGACATTTTCCACGTCCGGAAATACAGGGCCATGAGCACCGCCGCAAGTCCCACGAAAATAGCGAGGCCGATCAGCGCTTGCTTGGTGACGTCCTGTCCCCAGGTAGGGCCAACGAACGCGGACGTCACCTCATTGTCGGTGACACCATAGGCACCCGCCAGGCCAGCCTTGATCTTGACGGTCTCATCGTCGCTGAGCTTGTCCGTCTGGATACGCATGGTGTCGCCTGCCACGTTGGCGACCCTCGGAACAGATCCGGGGACAACATCGTGAACGGCTTTCTCGCCAAGGCCGGCATCCACGGTCTTGACGTTGGATACGGTGAATTCGGAGCCGCCCCGGAACTCGATGCCGAGGTTGAAACCGCCCTTCACAAGGGGGAGCAGAATCGACAGCAAAACGGCGGCGCCAGCGATGAGGAACCAGATCTTCTTGGCGCCAACAAAGTCATACGAGCGTTTGCCTGTGTAAAGTTCGTTGCCGAATGTCGCGAAGCTGATCATCTACTTGTTCTCCTTGGCCCCGTTGGACGTGCCCGTGAGCTGTCCCTGTTTTTCGGCGAGCCTGCGTTCGGCGATCGTCATGCGGCGGGCCGCCTCTGCGGCAGCACCACTGTTGCGTCCACGGACTGCAACCGGCTTTTCATCCGGCGTCCGCAGTCGCCCGGCCCCGCGGTAAAGCGGGATGGCACCAAGGCGCTTGGGGTCGAGGCCCGAGAACCGGTGGCCCTCACCGAAGAACCTTGTCCGTGCAAGCACCTGCAGGGTTGGGTGGGTGAACATAAAGACCACAATGAGGTCAGCCACCGCAGTCAGGCCCAGCGTGAACGCGAAGCCCCGCACGTTTCCAACGGCGACGAAATAGAGGACAAGGGCGGCCAGCAGGTTGACTGCCTTGGAGGCAAGGACTGTTCGCTTTGCCCGCTTCCAGCCGTTTTCGACGGCGGAGACCAGGCCGCGACCTTCGCGGAGTTCATCACGGATGCGCTCGAAGTACACGATGAACGAGTCAGCCGTTTGACCGATGGCCACAATCAGACCGGCGACACCAGCCAGGGAAAGCCGATAGTTCTCGGTCCAGCCCAGGATGGCGATGGCCAGATATGTGAGACCACCTGCAACTACCAGCGAGGCAATGGTGACAAAGCCCAGCGCCCGGTATTGGAACAGCGAGTAGACCACAACCAGCAGCAGGCCGATCATGCCGGCCAGCAGACCCATGCGGAGCTGGTCTCCACCGAGCGTGGCCGAGATCTGCTCTTCCGATTGGATTTCGAAGCTGATGGGAAGGGCGCCGTAACGCAGTTGCTCTGACAGGGCCTTGGCCGACTGTTGCGTGAAGTTGCCCGTGATCTGCGGGCGGCCGTCTGTGATGACCGCCAGCGCACGCGGCGCCGAGATGACCTTGTCATCCAGGACGATGGCGAACTGCGACTTGGGGTCGTTGGTGCCCTGGGCCTGTGCTGCCGTATAGAAGCCGTGGAGCCGCTCAGTAACTTCCTTGAACTTTCCTGTGGCGGAGGAGTTGAAGGTGATGGTGACGCCCCACGCGTTGGTGACCGACCCCTGTGCGCCCTGGACTGGGTCGAAGGACGAAGACGCGATGTCCTGGCCTTTGACCTCGACGGGCCCAAGGATGTACTTGACTGCCGGTGCATCAGCGGTGGCCGGCTCACACGTAACCAGTGGCTTGGCCGGGTCCGAGCGCTGGCTCCGGTCCCCGAGCTTGCTGCAATCCAACGCTTCGAACTGCTTGTAAATGTCCGCCGTCACCCAGTTGGTGTCACTGGCATTGGTGGGTGCAGCAGTCGGCTTGGGAAGCTGCTCCTCGGGCGTGCGGGACTCTGCCGGAACCGCTGCCCCATCGGCAGCAACAATCACCGGACGGAAGTTCATGTCCGCCGATGCCTGGATCAGGGCACGCGTTTCGGAGGATGGGGTCCCCGGAAGGCTGACTACGACGTTCCGGCCGGACTGCGTGCTGATTTCCGCCTCTGCAACACCGGAACCGTCTACACGCTGTCGGATGATGGCTACTGCCTGGTTGAGCTGTTGCTCGTTGATTTCCGACGCGCCCTCGACCCGTGGCGCCAGGATCATCTGGGTACCGCCCTCCAGGTCGAGTGCGAGCTTTGGTGCCCAGTTGGCGTGTCCGGAGAAGACGCCACCTGCCAGGACGCCTGTGAGTACAACGAAGATTGCGCCAAGCCAGATCAGTACTCTGCGCCCAGAGTTCTTAGGGCCGGTTCGTGCCATGGTTGGTCTTTCTCGTGAGGCGGAACAGCCGCCGTCGCGCGGTTTTGCGCTCGACGGCGGCGAATCCGTTGCGGGGAAAAGGTGCCGGGCCGGGGTTTCCGGCGTGGGCTTAGTTGTCCTTCTTGCCCTCGTCGTTGAGGCGCTTGGCTGTCTCCTCAGGGGTCTCGCCGGTTGCCGGCTCGGTGGTGCCCTGGGCTTCGGGAGCAGCTGTTTCATCGGCCGGTGCCAGGGACGAAGCGTCGTCCGGAACCGCCGGAGTCTCAGCAGGTTCCACAACCTTGGTCACTGCCTGACGGTGCACTGTGGCCTGGTTGCCCGGCGACAATTCAAGGACAACCTTGTTTTCGGCTTCGTCAATGGAGATGATTCGGCCGAACAGCCCAAAGCTGGTCATGACATCCACTCCGGGTGCGAACTTCGACTGCATCTCAGCCTGCTGCTGCTGGGCCTTCCTGTTTCGCCGAAACATCATAAAGACGAAGACGGCCAGAAGGGCGAAGAGCAGGATCGTGGTGATATCCAAGGGGAAGTTCCGTTCTGTAACTTGCGAGTTTGTACTTTGCGAGCTGGTTGCAGCGGCGCCGCCTTCGACCCGGCGGCGCGATCTTGCGAGGGCGGCCGCGCTGAACGTGCCGTCCCCTGGGGCTGCGCATGGGTACAAAGACTCGAACGTGCCGAGCGTCATACCAGTCTAAAGGGAAAAGCTGGGGAAAAGATGAAAAGGCGGCCCTACAGGCCAACCGTCAACGCCCGACGTCGGCCGCCTCCGGTTCGTTTCCATCCTCGCCAAACAGGTCCAGGGTCTCCTGGCCGAACAGTCCCGGAGGAACTGCGTACCCCAAATGTGTCCACGCGGCGGCCATGGCGATTCGCCCCCGCGGAGTCCGTCCTAGCAGCCCTTCACGCACTAGGTAAGGCTCCGCCACGGTCTCAACCGTTTCTGGTTCCTCGCCCACAGCAATGGCAAGAGTTGACAACCCCACAGGACCACCGTTGAACTTGGTGATCAAGGCGTCCAGCACTGAACGGTCCAACCTGTCCAGACCGCGCTGATCGACTTCATACATGTCCAGGGCCGCCGACGCGGACCGGGCGTCGATCTGCTCGATCCCGTGAACAAGCGCCCAGTCCCGGACACGCCTTAGCAGCCGGTTGGCAATACGGGGAGTGCCACGGGAACGACCCGCTATTTCCGTGAAACCTGCGGAGTTGACCTTAAGGTCAAGCAGGCCGGCGGAACGGCGCAGCACCAGCTCCAGCTCCGGTACGGAATAGAACTCCAAATGCCCGGTGAAGCCAAAGCGGTCCCTCAGTGGCCCCGGTAGAAGCCCGGCGCGCGTCGTGGCCCCAACCAGCGTAAAAGGCGGAAGTTCCAGGGGAATGGCGGTGGCACCGGCCCCCTTGCCAACGACAATATCGACCCTGAAATCCTCCATGGCCATGTAAAGCATCTCTTCGGCGGGTCGCGACATCCTGTGGATCTCGTCGAGGAACAGCACTTCGCCCTCAGACAGAGAGGACAGGATAGCCGCAAGGTCTCCGGCGTGCTGGATCGCGGGGCCGCTGCTGATCCGCAACGGGGCGTTCATTTCTGCCGCGATGATCATGGCGAGAGTGGTCTTGCCAAGTCCAGGCGGCCCGGACAGCAGGACGTGGTCAGCGCTGCGGCCCCGGATCCTCGAAGCCTCGAGTACCAGCGACAATTGTTTGCGGACCCGATGCTGGCCCACAAAGTCATGCAGGTTCTTAGGGCGAAGGGCCGCCTCAATGGCGCGCTCCTCCGGCTCCTCTCCCCCTGCGACGAGCGACTGCTCAGCCACGGCTTCCTACCCTGGCCCCGCTGCGGGCGCCATCCTGACCTAGCCAACGCAGGGTGGTGCGAAGAATGTCCGCAACGTTGCCGCTCTCGGCTGTTTTAGGCGAGTCTGCCATGGCCTTGTCGATGCTGCCCGATGCGTCCTTCTCCGACCAGCCCAGACTGGTCATTGCGGCAACAACCTGCGGCTTCCAGGCGGCTTGGTCAACAGCGGACGGAGCCGAGCCCTGTGCGGTTCCGTGCGGAACGAGCTTGCCGGCCAATTCCAGGACGATCCTGCCAGCTACCTTGGGGCCGATGCCGGGCACCTTGGTGAATGCCTTTCCATCACCCGTATGGGCTGCCGCCCGGACCGCCTCTGGATCGTGGACGGCCAGCACGGCGAGGGCAAGCCTGGGCCCGACACCGCTGACGCTCAACAACACGTCAAAAACTTCGCGTTCATCGTCAGTGGCAAAGCCAAAGAGTGTCAGCGAGTCTTCGCGGACTATCAAGGAAGTAAACAGCTTGGCTTCCTCGCCGGTCCTGAGTTGCGCCAGGGTTTGGGGCGTGGCGTAGACGCTCATGCCTGCACCGTTTAGGTCGATGACGGCAGTGGACAATCCAAGGTGCGCCACTGTGCCCCGAAGAAAACTGATCAAGTCCAGGCTCCTGAATCTCTACTCGCAGGTCGAACATATCTACGAATACCCTAGCAACCACCGCCGACAATCAGCGCGTGCGGCGCGCCTTTGCCTCAGCTTCTGCCCAAGCCCGCTGAGCAGGGGTCATCGCGTTGCTGCCGGGCGCCGTCGTCGTCACCACAGCACCGCTGCCGGCGCGCCAGGCATGAGTGACCGCCAACGCCAGGGCATCGGCAGCGTCTGCCGGCTTTGGCGGTGAGTCCAGGCGGAGGATCTTGGTAATCAATTTGGTGACGGCGTCCTTATTGGCCGAGCCGCTGCCGGTGACGGCCGCCTTGACTTCCGACGGCGTGTGCAGCGCCACCGGGATACCGCGCCTCGCGGCCGCCGCAATGACAACCCCGGAGGCCTGGGCGACGCCCATAACGGTGCTCACGTTGAGCTGGGAAAACACCCGCTCTACAGCGATCACGTCCGGCGCGTAGGTGTCCAGCCACTCATCGATTGAATTGGCGATAACTAAGAGTCGCCTGTCCAGTGCTTCGTCGGGAGCCGTTCCCACGACACCAACCGCAACCATGGTGGCGCGTCGGTTGCGTTCAACGTCGACCACCCCAATGCCGCACCGAGTGAGGCCCGGATCAACTCCCAAAACTCGGAGAGTCAATTCCGGGCCTCCAATGCTATGGCCAAGGTGCTACTCGGCTTCCAGTGCTGCCTGGACTTCCTCGGTCATGTCGGCATTGGTGTAGACGTTCTGGACATCGTCCAGGTCTTCAAGTGCGTCCACCAGCTTGAGGAACTTCTTGGCAGCGTCGACGTCCAGCTGGACTTCCATGGACGGGACAAACTCCGCCTCATCCGTGTCGTATTCAATGCTGGCATCGTTAAGCGCGTCACGAATGGCCTGCAGGTCGCCAGGCTCGGACAGGATCTGCCAGTTGTCGCCGTCGTCCTTGACTTCTTCCGCGCCAGCTTCAAGCACGGCCATCAGGACATCGTCTTCGCTGAGGCCGTTCTTCGGGAGGTTGACAACGCCTTTCCGGGTGAAGAGGTAGCTCACAGAGCCCGGGTCGGCAATGGTGCCGCCGTTGCGGGAAATTGCCAGCCGCACCTCGGATGCCGCGCGGTTCTTGTTGTCCGTGAGGCACTCGATGAGCAGCGCGGAGCCCTGGGGACCACGTGCTTCATAGGTGATCTCCGTGTAGTCCACGGACTCGCCAGTGAGGCCCGCGCCGCGCTTGATGGCGCGGTCGATGTTGTCGTTGGGAACGGAAGTCTTCTTTGCCTTGGTAACCGCAAGCTCCAGGGCGGGGTTGCCGGCGAGATCCGGGCCACCCATGCGGGCAGCGACTTCAATGTTCTTGATCAGTTTGGCGAACGACTTTGCACGTTTGGCGTCAATGACGGCTTTCTTGTGCTTGGTCGTTGCCCATTTGGAGTGGCCTGACATGCTTTACGCTTCTCCTCTGATCATTCGAATGAAAAGTTCATGCACGCGCTTCTCTCCCGTCACTTCCGGGTGGAAGGAGGTGGCCAGCAGGCGGCCGGAGCGCACTGCAACAATTCTAGCGACCCCGTGCAAAGCTTCCGGTTGGCTGACATGCTGCGGATCCACCTGCGCCAGCACCTCGACCCCTGGGCCAACGCGCTCAACCCAGGGACCGCGGATGAACACCGCGTGCACGGGCGCCACGCCGGATTCACCGGCACTAAACTCGAGCCCCTTGAAATCCAGGTCTGTTTCGAAGGATTCGCGCTGCCGTCCGAATGCATTGCGCCGCACGGTCATGTCCAAGCCGCCGAAGGTCTGCTGCGGATTGCCGGCGAGGTCGGTTGCGGGGTCGGCGATTTCGTTGGCCAGCAGGATCATGCCGGCGCACGATCCATAAACGGGCAGCCCTGAGTCAATGCGCTTCTTGATCGGCTCAGCCAGTTCGAAGGCCCGGGCAAGCTTGTCGATGGCTGTGGACTCGCCGCCGGGGATGATGAGTCCGTCAACATCGTCCAATTCGGAAGGACGCCGCACCCCCACGCCGGTGGCGCCAGCGGCCTCCACGGCATGGAGGTGCTCGCGGAAGTCTCCCTGGAGTGCCAGGACGCCGATGCGAAGACCCGCGCCAATGCGCGACGAAGCTTCGGAAATGGGGTTGGTCATTGGACAATCATAGTGCTTACGGGCGTTGAGCCCACGCCGTGTGCTGGCACAACATCAAGGTTGCATGCCCCAATTGGGATATATTACGAAGCATGTTTTCCCTCAGCGTGCCGCTCGGCAAACTGGTCCGTGCACTGTCCAGGCTCCGGGGTGGCGGCTCAGCCCTGCCCGGCCTGGTGGTGGAGAAGATCGACCCCCGTTTTATGGAGCGCACGCTGGCCACGGTGCCTCTAGGTGTTGCAGTCGTCAGTGGAACTAACGGCAAAACGACCACAACCAAAATGGTGGTGGAACTGCTTGAAAGCCAGGGGCTGAAGGTTTTCACCAATCGCACAGGAAGCAATTTCACACGCGGTGTGGCCGCTGCCCTGCTGGGCGAGGTGGACCTGGGCGGCAAGCTGGATGCGGACATCGCCGTCCTGGAGCTGGACGAGGCCCACGCCGTGCACTTCGTTAATCGCGTGGCGCCGCGCTTCTGCCTGTTGCTTAACGTGTTGCGGGACCAGCTGGACCGTTTCGGCGAAATCGACAAGACCGCCACGCTGCTGCAGAAGATCGCCGAAAAGACCACCGGCACAGTGGTTCTGAACCGTGAAGATCCGCGCGTTGCGCGCATCGCCACCACTGTTTCCGGACCAAAAGTCGTCTACTTTGGCTTGGACGAATCGCTACGCAGCACGTTCCCGAACGACGACGACATGCGGGCAACCGCCTCGTCTCCCCACCCGACAGGCGCCAAGGCAACGACTGAGCCGTTGCCGGCTGCCGACGTCGTCCTCCGCCGCGTGGGGCCTGACGACGCGGACTTTGAGTTCGACGGCGGGACCGTCACCACCGGGATGACCTTGCGCGGCGTTTACAACATCTTCAACGCCGCTGCCGCGCTGGCCCTTGCGCGCTCCGTCGTCGCGTCCTCCGGACGTACCGCAAAGCCCGACGGCGGCGAGCGGCTTATTGCCGCCCTGTCCAAGGTGGCTCCGGCGTTCGGACGCGGTGAGAGCCTGGTGGTGGACGGCAAACCCCTTGAACTTGTCCTGGTGAAAAACCCCAGTGGATTCCGGCTGGGCCTCAAGTCGTTCGCGGCGGAAGGCTACGCCACCATGATCGCCATCAATGACAACTACGCCGACGGGCGGGATATGTCCTGGCTGTGGGACGTTGACTTCGAGTCGCTGAGGGACGGCGGCGTGGATGTGGTCACTGGTGTCCGCGCCTACGACATGGCCCTTCGGCTGCAGTACGACGACGTCCCAATCGGCTCAGTGGACACGGACATTCCCGATGCCCTGGCGGCCTTCATTGCCTCCTCCGCGGGTCGGCCGAAACGAATCTTCTGCACGTACACGGCCATGCTGGCCATCAGGCGTGAACTGTCCAAAATTACTGCCGTGGAGGTGGTCTCATGAGCGAACAGCCTGCGGCGAACAAAGGCACCATTCGGGTCCTTCAGCTCTATCCCAGGGAGATGAACATCTACGGCGACTGGGGCAATGCCTTGGTGCTCCAGCAACGCCTGAAGTGGCACGGCTATACGCCGGAGCTATTGGAATACAACGTGGGTGACGACTTCCCCGATGACGTGGACATCATCCTCGGCGGTGGCGGCCAGGACAGCGGGCAGCTGGTGATCCAGGATGACCTGCAGGCCCGGGGCGAGACCCTCAGGACCATGGCTGAAGACGGCACACCGATGCTGGTGATCTGCGGCCTCTACCAATTGTTTGGGAAGTTTTTTAAGACGAGCTCGGGTGCCGTAATTCCAGGCATCGGCATCCTGGATGTTGAGACGCATGGAACCAACGAGCGCCTCATTGGCAACGTCTGCCTGGACTCCCCGGAGTTTGGCGAGATCCTCGGCTACGAGAACCACAGTGGACAGACCAAGCTGGGGGCCGGCGTCGAGCCCCTGGGCACCGTTACCAAGGGCGCGGGCAATAACAGCAAAGACGGCCATGAAGGTGCGCGCCACCGTAACGTGGTGGCCAGTTACTTGCACGGTTCACTGCTGCCAAAGAACCCCGCAATCGCCGATTTCCTGATCCGCACCGCAGCTGAGCGGAAGTTCGGAAGCTTTACGCCGGGGAGCCCTGACGACACGTTCACGGACCTGGCGCGTACCCACGCAGCCCGCCGACCCCGTTAGGTTATTTCTCCTGCGTGATGAGGAGTTCGTGTGCCCCAGCGGTGGCGGCACCCATTGATTCCACCACGCTCTTGGTGCGCTGATAGGTTGCCGCGTCCGCTGCGGGTGAGGCACACACCCCTTGGGGTTTGTCGCTGGCCACCGAGCACCAGCGGTAGGGACCACGGACGATGAGTGACGGCGCCCACGCGAGGTCGGTGGCCTTCCAGCCGCCGGCGGCGTCCTGGCTAAACTGCGCACGGACCAGCAAGCCCTCGTTGTTGACCACGTACCACGGTGAAAGCTCCGTGATTCCGTTGCCCAACCCGTAGACGATCCACGTGCCCTTGTAGTTTTCGATTGGCAGGACGGAATGCGTGTGGTGGCCGTAAACCATAGTGAACTGGCCGCTGTCCACCAAGGCATGCGCCACTTCTGTCTGCTGCGCGTTGGCCTCTGAAGAATATTCGTCACCGGCGTGCATGACGCCCAATACGATGTCCGCTCCAAGGGACCGTGCTTTCCGGGCTTTCTGGATCATCACAGCCGGGTCCAGCATGTCCACCTGCCACGGGTATTCGGGGGTCAGGCCATTCAATCCATAGGCGCCGGCGATCACGGCGATCGTGGCAGCATCCGTCTTCAGCATGAGGATGCCCTGGGAATCGGCCTCTGTTCGATATGACCCCGTGTGCTGCAGCCCTGCTGCATCCAGGGTGTCCAACGTCCGCACCAAGCCCTCTGTGCCCCGGTCGATGGTGTGGTTGCTTGCCGTTGTGCAGGCTTTGTAGCCAAGGTTCTTGGAGGCTGTGGTGATTTGTGGCGGGACGTTAAATGAGGGATAGGCAGAGAACGGTCCTGCAGGTCCGGCGACAGGCGTCTCCTGATGGCAAATAGCTAAGTCGCTGCGCTGGATGTAGCGGCGCTGTCCCTCGAGCAGCGGCACGAAGTTGTATCCCGGCTGGCCTGCAGCAGCGGCATCCTCACGGGCTTGCTGCCACAGTTGGGCATGCACCAGCATGTCGCCTGTGACGAGCACCGAGGTGCAGCGGAGTGTCTTGCAGGCAGGGCCGACGCCCGGAGTCGGTGTGGGAGTGGGCGTAGGAGTTGGGGACGGCGAAACGGACACCGTCGCCTGTGTAGCTGAAGGCGATCCTGTGTTGTTATTTTGGCCGCCAAGGACACCGCATGACGTTGCCGCCAACGCCAATGCCACCGCCGTGCAGGCAGTTGCAGTGCGAAACAGGAATCTGGTGAGTTGGCGCCCCATGATCGCAATCCTATGGCGTCCGGCGCGCAATCGCGGTTCAGGGACACGGGCACTCGCCGCCCCGCTGCTGGTCATTGAGATGCCGTTGGGCCCATGAAAGTGTTGTGCCATGCCGAACCCCCTACTCACCCCCAGTCCCCTGCCCTTCGCCTTGCCGCCCTTCGCGGCCATCGAGGAATCCCATTACAAGGACGCTATCGAGAAGGGCCTGGCGGACCATCTTGCGGAGATTCAGGCCATAGTGGGCAACCCGGAACCGGCCACTTTCGACAATACGGCTGTCGCCATGGAAAGTTCGGGCCGACTGCTGGACCGGGCTACCGCCTCCTTTTTCACCTTGGTCTCTTCCCACGCGACAGATGGCATCCGGGCCCTTGAAACCGAGTTGTCCCCACGCTTTGCGGCCCATGACGATGCCGTCTATATGAACAGGGCCCTGTTTGAGCGCTTCGCGGCGATTGATACCTCCGGACTGCCCGCTGACGCCGTTCGGCTTGTGGAGGAGTACCTTAAGGAGTTTCGCCAGTCAGGCGTGCAGTTGGACAACGAGCAGCAGGAACGGTTGCGGGCAGTGAACGCGGAGTTGGCTTCCCTCGGCACAGAATTCGGGCAACGGGTCAAACACGCCATGAAGGACTCCGGCTTACTCCTGGACCATGTTGAGAAACTCAACGGCCTCAGCGAAGACGAAATTGCTGTGGCGGCACAAGCTGCCCACGAGGCGGGGCACGATGGCAAGTTCCTGCTGACGCTCATCCTGCCCAGCAGCCAGCCTGCCCTGGCAACGTTGGAAAATCGGGAAGTACGGCGTCGACTGTTCGAGGCCTCTACAGGACGCGGAAGCGACGGGGGCAGCCTGGACGTTTTGAGCCTCGCAAAGTCCATGGCCCGGCTACGCGCAGAGAAAGCTGCGCTGCTTGGGTTCGGCAGTTACGCGGAGTTATCCGTCGACAGGCAGACGGCCCCGGATGTCGCCGCGGTGCAGGAAATGCTGGGCAGCCTGGCCACAGCGGCAATACGAAACGCTGACAACGAGGCCGAAGTACTCGCAGAGTCGGCAGGATTCCAAGTGGAAGCCTGGGACTGGGCTTATTACTCGGCACAGGTCAAGCGGGACCGTTACTCCGTTGATGAACAGGAACTCCGCCAGTACTTTGAGCTCGATCGGGTCCTCAAGGACGGAGTCTTCCATGCGGCGACTGCCCTCTATGGGGTCACGTTCACTGAACGGAACGAGCTGCAGGGCTACCATCCCGATGTCCGCGTGTGGGAGGTCAGGGACGCAGACGGCAACGAGATGGGTCTATTCCTAGGCGACTACTATGCCCGCGAGTCCAAACGCGGCGGTGCATGGATGAATTCCCTGGTCCACCAGTCGAGGTTGCTGGGGACGCGTGCCGTTGTGGTCAATAACCTCAATATCTCGAAGCCGCCGCTTGGGGAGCCGACACTCCTGACATTGGATGAGGTAAGAACGGCCTTTCATGAATTCGGCCATGCCCTGCACGGTCTCCTGTCAGATGTCACTTTTCCCAGATTCTCGGGAACATCCGTCCCTAGGGACTTCGTCGAATATCCTTCCCAGGTCAATGAAATGTGGATGTTCTGGCCGGAGATCCTGAACAACTACGCCCGGCACCACGCAACGGGCGAGCGGCTTCCGCAGGAGCTTGTCGATCGACTGGAAGAGTCAAGGCTATGGGGCGAGGGTTTCGCTACAACGGAGTATCTGGGCGCAGCCCTGCTGGACCTTGCGTGGCACGTACTGGACGTCGACTCCGCGCCGGCCGACGCCGTCGAATTTGAGGCCAAAGCGTTGGCGGACGCCGGCGTGGCCCATCCCCTGATTCCGCCTCGTTACCGGACAGGCTACTTCCAACACATTTTTGCCGGCACTGGATACGCTGCGGGCTACTACTCCTACATTTGGAGCGAAGTTCTGGACGCCGACACCGTGGAGTGGTTCAAAGAGCAAGGCGGCCTAAGTCGTGCTAACGGGGATTTCTTCCGCAAAGAACTATTGTCGCGGGGAAACAGCAGGGACCCCTTGGAGTCCTTCCGGGCCTTCCGTGGCCGCGACGCCGACATCGGGCCACTACTGAAACGCCGCGGCCTCGGCTGACTGCCGGACAGTACGACGGCGGCCGGCCACCTGTTGGGGTGACCGGCCGCCGTAGTGCACTTGATGTGCGCGCTCGCTACCAGCCGCGTTCTGCGAGGCGGTGCGGCTGCGGGATCTCGTCGACGTTGATGCCGACCATGGCTTCGCCCAGGCCGCGGGAGACCTTGGCGATCATGTCCGGGTCATCGAAGAACGTGGTGGCCTTCACGACGGCGGCCGCACGCTGGGCCGGGTTTCCGGACTTGAAGATGCCCGAGCCGACGAACACGCCGTCTGCGCCCAGCTGCATCATCATGGCAGCGTCGGCCGGGGTAGCGATGCCGCCCGCGGTGAAGAGCACTACCGGGAGCTTGCCGGTCTGGGCAACTTCCTTGACCAGCTCGTACGGGGCCTGCAGCTCCTTCGCCGCGACGTACAGCTCGTCCTCCGGCATGGAGGTCAGCTTCTTGATCTCCGCACGGATCTGCCGCATGTGTGTGGTGGCGTTGGAAACGTCGCCCGTGCCGGCCTCGCCCTTGGAGCGGATCATCGCCGCGCCCTCGTTGATCCGGCGCAGCGCCTCGCCCAAGTTGGTGGCACCGCAGACGAAGGGAACGGTGAAGTTCCACTTGTCGATGTGGTTGGTGTAGTCGGCCGGGGTCAGGACCTCGGACTCGTCGATGTAGTCGACGCCGAGGGACTGCAGGACCTGCGCCTCGACAAAGTGGCCGATGCGGGCTTTGGCCATCACCGGGATGGACACGGCTGAAATGATCGAATCAATCATGTCAGGGTCGGACATGCGGGACACCCCGCCCTGGGCGCGGATATCCGCTGGCACGCGCTCCAAAGCCATCACTGCAACCGCACCGGCGTCCTCGGCAATGCGGGCTTGTTCAACGTTGACGACGTCCATGATGACGCCGCCCTTGAGCATCTCAGCCATGCCCCGCTTCACGCGGCTGCTGCCCGTGACCGTGTTGGCGGCCGAGCCGGCTCCGTTGCTTACATCAGGTGTAGACACAAAAACCCCTATGGGTAGAGAGAAGATCTTCACCGGGGTACAGAAGGGCTCACCGCTTTCAGCGCACACCGGATGACCAGATCCATTGACCAAGTATTCCTAATACTAGTCCCCTGCGAGCCGCGGCCCGAACCCGTCAAGCGACTGTAGTCCCGCCGTCGATGTTCTCCACCGCCTGGCGGCGCACGGTTGTGATCCGCTGCACAATCGTGACGAAACTTGCAACGCTGAGCAGCACCAAAACTACGGTCAGGACGACGTCCGGGAGGCCCAATCCGGTAAGCCCGGTGACGGTGAGGACCGACACCAGGCGTTCGGCACGTTCGGCAATACCCACACTCGCGTGGAAGCCAAGCGACTCCGCCTTAGCCCGGGCATACGAAACCACCATGCCAAGGACCAGGCACACCATCGCGGCAAAAGCAGCGGTGCGGTTCCCACCCCCGGTGAAGAGCCAAATAGCGAGGCCGGCGAAAATCGATCCGTCCGCGACTCTATCCAGGGTGGAATCCAGGAAATTGCCCCATCGTCCAGACGGTCCCTGCATGCGGGCCATGATGCCGTCCAGCACGTCGGAGAACGCGAACACAGCCACCACGATGGTGCCCCAGAACAGCTGCCCCATGGGATACAGCACCAAGGCTCCGAGGACCACACCCGCAGTACCAACAACGGTGACGTTATCCGGCGTGATTCCGGATTTCAGCAGCCAGCGGGCCAGCGGCGAAAACAGCGCGGTGAAAAACCCGCGGGCATGCTTATTGAGCATCCGACTCCCCGGGCCAGGCCTCTGCAACTTGGCGTCGCACTTCGTCGAGTGTCTGCGTGATGGCCTTGGTCTGGGCGATTATCGGGAAGAAGTTTCCGTCCCCACCCCAACGCGGCACAACGTGCTGGTGGAGGTGCGCGGCGATGCCTGCCCCGCCCGTGACTCCTTGGTTCATGCCGAGGTTAAAGCCACTGGGGTTTGCTACTTTCCGGAGGACACGCATGGCGGTCTGCGTAAGCTCGGCGAACTCCGCGGTTTCCTCTGACGTGATGTCCGTGTAGTCCGGTACGTGGCGGTAGGGGCACACCAGCAGATGGCCAGGGTTGTAAGGGAACAGGTTGAGCACCACGTAGCAGGTCCGCCCGCGGTACACGATGAGGGACTCTTCGTCTGTTCGGGACGGCGCAACGCAGAACGGGCAGTCGTCGTCGCTGAACTGGTTTTGTCCGCCCTTGATGTAAGCCATGCGGTGCGGCGTCCACAGGCGCTGGAAGGCGTCCGGGACTCCGGCCAACCGAAAATCATCGGCTACTTCGGCGTCTCCCGGATAGCCTGCTCCCCTGTTCTCCTCCACGCAAAGTTCCTGTTCCGTTAGCTCTCGCGGTTCCGAACCGCATCCACGATCCGCCGGACCGCCTCTTCAACGGCGATGCCGTTGTCCTGGCTGCCGTCGCGGAAGCGGAACGACACGGCGCCAGCCTCGGCGTCCTCGCCACCAGCAATCAGGACAAACGGAATCTTGTCCTTGCTGGCGTTTCGAATTTTCTTGGGGAACCGGTCGGACGAAATGTCCACCTCGGCCCGGATGCCTGCGGCCTTAAGCTGATCGACGACATCGAACATGTAGTCGTTGAATGCTTCGGCTACAGGAATCCCAACCACCTGGACCGGCGCCAGCCATGCCGGGAACGCACCCGCATAGTGCTCGGTCAGGACACCCATGAACCGCTCGACAGAGCCGAACAGAGCCCGGTGGATCATCACCGGGCGCTGGCGGGTGCCGTCGGGGGCCTGGTACTCGAGCTCGAAGCGCTCGGGCAGGTTGAAGTCCAACTGGATTGTGGACATCTGCCAAGTGCGTCCCAGCGCGTCCTTCGCCTGGACGGAAATCTTGGGTCCGTAGAAAGCGGCTCCACCCGGATCTGGCACCAGTTCAAGGCCGGACTCGCGTGCCACTTCGGCCAACGTGTTGGTTGCTTCCTCCCAAACCTCGTCCGAGCCGACGTTCTTTTCCGGGTCCTTGGTGGAGAGCTCGAGGTAGAAGTCGTCAAGGCCGTAGTCTTTGAGCAGGCCGAGCACGAAGTTGAGCGTGTTGGTCAGCTCGTCCTTCATCTGCTCCTTGGTGCAGTAGATGTGGGCGTCGTCCTGGGTCATGCCCCGGACGCGGGTCAGGCCGTGGACCACGCCCGACTTCTCGTAACGGTAGACCGAGCCAAACTCGAACAGCCTCAGCGGCAACTCGCGATAGGAACGTCCGCGCGAGCGGAAAATGAGGTTGTGCATGGGGCAGTTCATCGGCTTCAGGTAGTAATCCTGGCCGGGCTTGCGGACCGTGCCGTCCTCATTGTGCTCCGCGTCGATATGCATCGCCGGGAACATGCCGTCCTTGTACCAGTCGAGGTGCCCCGAGATTTCGTACAGGTGGCCCTTGGTGATATGCGGGGTGTACACGAACTCGTAACCCGCGTCGACGTGCCGCTGGCGGGAATAGTCCTCCATGGCTTTCCGGATAATGCCGCCCTTGGGGTGGAACACCGGAAGTCCCGATCCCAGCTCATCAGGGAAGGAGAACAGGTCCAGTTCGGCGCCCAGCTTGCGGTGGTCCCTGCGCTCTGCCTCGGCAATGCGCTCTTGGTAGGCCTTCAAGTCTTCCTTGGTGGGCCACGCAGTTCCGTAAATCCGCTGCAACTGCTGGTTCTTTTGGTTGCCGAGCCAATAGGCGGCCGAAGTCCGGGTCAGTGCGAAAGCGTTGGAGATGAGTTTGGTGTTGGGCAGGTGGGGGCCGCGGCATAGGTCGCACCAAATGGTGTCCCCACTCTTGCGGTCCACGTTGTCGTAGATGGTGATATCACCGGCGCCGACCTCGACGTTGACGCCTTCTCCGGCGTCGTCGGCGTCGTTTTTCCTTCCGAGCAGCTCAAGCTTGTAAGGCTCATTCTTCATGGCTTCGCGGGCCTCGTCCTCGGTGACGACGCGACGCACAAACTTCTGGTTCTGGTTCACGATCTTCAGCATCATCTTTTCGAGGGCGCGCAGGTCCTCGGGAGTGAAGGGTTCGGCGACGTCGAAGTCGAAGTAGAAACCGTCGGTGATGTAAGGGCCGATTCCAAGCTTGGCGTCAGGCCGCAGTTGCTGCACCGCCTGGGCCATAACGTGGGCGGTGGAGTGCCGCAGGACGTTGAGCCCGTCCGGAGAATCGATGGTGACGCCCTCAACCTCTGCCCCTTCCGGCAGCCGTTGGTCGAGGTCCTTGAGTTCCCCGTTGACGCGGGCCACAACAACCTCGCGGCGTTCGAAGAAGAGTTCCGCCCCGGTGGTCCCCTCCGTCACCTTGGTCTCTTCGCCATCGACGATGAGGGTGATCTGCTGGGCATCTGACACGGGGGTCTCCTATTCATAGTTCGGGCTTCATAGCTTGTGGCGTACGGGGACCACAGCCAGCCACGGTCAATCGTATCCGCTGGTGCTGGGGGCGGCCAAAGCAGGCGAGGCATGCACCGGGTGTGTCGCTGGCCGCCTACCGCGGCCACAACAGTGCATGCGGTCACTGTTTAGCTACCGAGGCCGGTGATGGCAAGGTTGCGCTCTATGCCGTCCAAGGGGCCAGGGAGCTGGAACTCGGCGGCTTGCGATGATTCGGCAAACGGAAGGGTTTCGATCCGGCTTAGGTCCCATGCCATGCTGGCGCTGAGGCTGATACCGCGAGGACCTGTCCGGCGGGTGGTGCCTCGAATCAGCAACAGCCGCGTCCCAAACAATAGAGGCCCAGTCTTTTCCTGCGCTTCATGAAAGAAGACGCTGTCAACGCAGCCTGTACCGTCGTCGACGCTGATGAACACCACCCTTCTGCCGCCCCTCATGGGCGGAGTCTGTGTTGCCACCCTGACTCCGGCAACCAGAACCTCAGTGCCATTCCGCAGTCCCAGGAGTTTGTCCGCAGTGGTGACACCCAAGCGGTCCAGCAAAGGGCGATGGCTTTCCATGAGGTGCTGACTGACGTCGACCGCCATGAGGTCAAGCTCTGCCCTGACGTTTTCCACCATGCCCGGAGCAGGCAGTTCCGAGGCTAGGTTGGCGAGTTCCACATCGCCAATGGGCAATGCCAATTGCCCTTCCAGGGGTTCAGGTCCTTTGCGTACAGGCTTGTTCTGAAGCTGTTGGAGATGCTGGACCAAATCTGCACGGTTCGAAGCCGAGCCAGTACCGCGATGCAGCGAGTCAAAGGCCCCCAACTGGGCCAGCCGCTTAATGTTCGGCTTGCTGACCCGGGCCCGTGTCCGCAGGTCGGCCAATGAGTCATAGGGCTGGCCTGTGACAATACGCTTCAGCTCGGAACCTGAAAGTCCATAAATCCCGTTCAGGCTCAACCTGATCCCCAGCTTCCCCCTGCCAGGTCCGCTCTCCACCTTCTCCACACGGTATTCGGCTTGGCTCTTGTTGATGTCCAGCGGAAGGATCGGGATTCCCATACGCCGAGCTTCCGCTACAAGCAGCCGTTTGGGGTACATTCCAGGGTCGTGCTCCCACAATCCGGCCAGGAAGGCCTCTGGATGGTGGGCTTTGAGCCAAGCTGATTGATACGTGGGAACTGCGAAGGCTGCACCGTGTGCCTTGCAGAATCCGAAGCTTCCAAAGGCTTTGATGGTGGTCCAGACTTTGTCGACAACCTCAGGGCTGTAGTTCTTTTCTTTGGCACCCTGCCTGAAGAATTCCTCTACTTTCCGTTCCTTCACTTCATCACCCAGGGCTCGTCTGAATTCGTCGGCTCTGGCGAGTCCACACCCAGTCATTACGTCGAAGGTCCTGAGAATCTGTTCGTGGAAGACCGTAACCCCGTGTGTTTCCTTTAGCCATGGTTTTAGGTCTGGATGGGGATATATCTCCGGCGCGAATCCGTGCCTGTGCTCCAGGAAAGGACGAACCATATCCGACTTCATGGGACCGGGCCGGAACAAGGAAATGTCGATGATCAAGTCATTGAATTCGCGAGGAGCCATCTTGCCGACGAGCTCACGCTGGCCGGGGGATTCGATCTGGAAACAACCCAAGGTGTGAGTGCTCCTAATCAACTCATAGGTTGGTTCGTCGTCCAGTGGAATAGCGTCCAGGTCGATCAGGCCCTCGTCAGAGATAAAGTCGGGCCCTTTTCCATCCTGCTGGATTGGGTGTTTGCCTGCAGCCGTCACCTCTGCCTTGGATCCATGGATCCGAACAACTTCCTTCACAGCGAAGGCCATGGAGCTTTGCATTCTCACGCCCAGGACATCCAGTTTCAACATGCCCATCGGATCCATGTCGTGCTTGTCGAACTGGCTCATAGGCAGCCCAAGCCCACTGGGTTGGACTGGCGTCCTGTCTAGAAGTGTGACATCTCCCAGGATCACCCCGCAGGGGTGCATGGAGATATGCCTGGGCAAACGGTCAAGCCGTTCGGTGAGATCAACCAGAAGGTCTAACTGATGGTTCTCCTCAACCCCGCTGTGCTCCACCCTGCCGGCGAATTCACGGAGTTCAGGTTTCTCCTCGAGCGCTTCACGGAATTTCCTCGCCGAAAACCGCCATAATTGCTTAGCAATATCACCTATTTCATGCTCATCCATCCCAAGGGCAAGGCCGGCATCACGAACGGCTCCACGCGCCCGGTAACCGTTCTGCATGCTCATAAGAGTGACTCGCTCAGCTCCAAAGCGCTCGAATATTTTGCGGTACACATTGTGGCGCTCGGCGCTTTCAACGTCGATGTCTATATCCGGCAACGTAGACCGGTCCCGTGAAAGGAACCGTTCGAAGATGAGATCGTGTCGCAATGGGTCAACGTGGCTGACATCGATGAGGTAGTTAACCAGACTGGATGCACCCGAGCCTCGAGCCGCCGACCTGACTCCCATTCCGATAATCATGCGGGAAACTTCCGCTACGGTCAGGAAATACGACGCGAACCCCAAATTGCCGATAATCCGGAGTTCATGCTCAAGGCGGGATCTCATTCTGCGTTCAGCCTCACCGCTAATCCCGGGGAACCTTCTGCCAATTCCTGCTTCGCATCTTTGCGTAAGCTCCACCAATGGATCACCTGAAATCCCAATGACCGACGCCTCCGGCACCACTGGCTGCTTCCAGCCCATGTCCTTTACCGGGTCCATCCTGCAGGCGTCAGCCAGCGCTTCCGTGTTGGCCATGAGGGTGGTCAGTTCCCTGGCGCCGTAGCCTGCAGAGGCCATAATCTCCTTCCCCAGCTGATTCATGTCCTCGGGAGATTTGAGCCACGCCTGGCCATTAGGCTGCAGCAGCGGGGCCGCCGACAGTTCAGGAAGGGACTTCAGGGTTCGTGCAGCATCTAGCACATCGGCAGTGGGAGCGCCGTCTTCAGCCACGTACCTTACTGCATTGCTCAGTACCGCCGGAACTCCGAATTCCTCAGCCAGCTTGAGCATCCTGACAGCATGGGCAGTACTCAACGCCTCACCGGGAGGGGTTAAGTGGGTAACAATCTCGGTGGCCAGGGTCTTTGGAGGCATTGCGTCGATCCAACGCTTGAACAAGGTCCTCGGCCTAAGATACTTCCTCCCGCCCATTGCGAGGCCAACATCGGACTGGGGTCCGATGAGCACAGTCAGCACTGGCTTGAGGGTCTCCGGATGCAACGTTCGTGAAGCCAGCTCTGCCCGTGTGACGGCAACTGGGACAACTCCCCCTGCTTTACCCGAAGTACGGGCATGGGCGTCGGAAACCAGCCGGCATAGCGCTCTATATCCGGCTCCGCCGGTATGTCCGTGGGCGAGTATGACGACGCGGCCCGCCACTTGGGTGCGATGGTCGCCGTCGTCGTCAAATACTGCAAGGTCAACGCCAACTATGGGATCCACGCCGGCATCCATGCACGCCTTGAGGTGCTTGACTGTCCCATACAGGCCGTCTCGGTCGGTGCAGGCTAATGCCGTAGCGCCGTGCGATGCAGCGGCCTGGGCTAGCTCATCGGGCCAGGACACACCGTAGTGGGCGCTGAAGGCAGTGGATACATGCAAATGGGTGAAGCTCATCGAAGGATCCGTTGGTTCAAGCCGTGCGAGGTTCGGAGGAATTTGAACGCAGGGCATCATGGATCCTCAGCAGACGCCACCGCCCGCTGCCCACGTGTCTCACGAGGTCCAAAGTCAAACCACTCCGGGAAACGCCACGCCCGTCATTTCCTTGCAGGCCAACCTGCACGCGCCAAATCTCATGGTCGACCAGCCCTGCCCCACTGCCAAGGGGTGCCCTGCGCTCCTCCGCCCACCACTGCCTGCGTTCATACCAGCGCAAAGGTTCGCCCTGCACCTCATAGTCCTGGCCGTTCCAGCGCAGCCTCATTGGTTGGCCGGCCTGATTGCAGACGACCTCCACGGACTCACTGAACACCCCCACCCATGACCTCCAGATCCCGATGAACTGTTCAAAGTTCCTGCGTTGCTTCGACCCTGCCCAGAAAAATTCGAATAAATATTCGAATGTAATCAGTCTACTCCCGCGGCCTGACAAAACCTAGGTGAGGGGTGGACGGGAGGGACGCCAGAGAGCAGGATTGTGCCATGGATACCCAAGACGCAATCCTGAAGCAGGCCAGCATCTCCGCTGAAGAATCGACACTGGTGGCAAGGTTTGACATCGAGGGGAACATCCCGGGAACGGGCGCCTTCGTCGTGGGCCTTGTTGCCGCCACGCCGGACCATTCGTCCCAACGGCGCCTCGGCATCGAATTCATGAACGGCGAAGCAATCGCGTTCTACTGCTTCAACCACGACCAAGGCACTGAGGAAAACTACGACCTCAGTGGCGTCGAGCACTCAGGCAGCACCATCACCGGGCACTTCCCCCTCTCCGCTATCAATGGCCTCGGCGAAGGCCACCTCATGACCGCCTTTAGCGACTGCGACGGACGGGAATTCCAGTCCGGCGTCACGGTTGCCGAGACCCTTTAGGCTTCCAGGCCAGGTCCAACAGCCACGGGGTTACATGCACGATCACCCGTGTGCCAGTATCGGACCATGCAGCCGAGAGTTGACTTCATTTCATTGGGCGTGCGGGATGTAGCAATTTCCCGCCGCTTTTACGTAGAAGGCCTTGGCTGGCCGGTCCACCGGGAGCACGAAGACGACGTTGTCTTCATCCAGGCCAATCACGGCCTGATTCTGTCCCTGTGGAACGTAGCGCAGATGGAGGAAGAAGCCGCCGTCGATCCGCCTTCAGGCGTACCATGCATCACGCTGAGCCATAACGTCACCAGCCCGGACGACGTCGACCGCACCATGGCCCAGGCCAAGGCGGCGGGGGCCCTCATCGTTTCCACGCCCAGGAAGCAGCCTTGGGGCGGCTATACTGGATACTTCGCTGACCCGGACGGCTTCCGCTGGGAAGTCGCCTTTAACCCGACGTGGACTGTGGCCGACGACGGAGGCGTCACCGTCTAGACAGTGGCCGCGAGCCGCCCCTCAGGGCGACGACTAGAAGAGGCCCTCCACAGGTTCGATGAGCTCGGGACCATTGTTACGGACGTTCCCGACGGCGGCCCCCACCGCGTCGAGCGTCCAAGCTGCGGCGGCATCATGGGCACCGGAGCGGACCAAGTCGACAAGGCCGGCAGCGTCGTCGACCTTGGGGTCAAGCCACGCTTCCATAGTGCTGCGGCTCATCGGCAGCGGCACCCTGTCATGCAGGGCCGTGAGTTCGTCGAACACGGAGTCCGCAGCGCTGGCCGTTGGGGTATCAGCGGTGACGATCGACGTGGACAGCAACCAGCGTGAAGGATCCCCTTCTTCCTTGGTGGGGTCCCTCCACCATTCGTAGAGGCCGGCGAATGCCAGTGCCGAACCGTCCTTCGCATGCACGTAGTAGGGCTGCTTGCTCTTGCCCTCGCCCTTTTTCCATTCGTAGTAACCGTCGGCGGGAACGGCGCAGCGGCGCGACAGCACGGCCTTCTTGAATGAAGGCTTCTCCAAGAGCGTCTCGCTCCGGGCATTAATCAGCCTGGCCCCTCCGCTGGGGTCCTTGGCCCAGGACGGAACCAGACCCCACCGTGCAACATGCAATTGCCGCTTGGGCGTCCCGTCGACAAGCCGTTCCAGGACAATAGGGACAGGATCAGTCGGCGCGACGTTCCACGACTTCTCCACGTCCAGTTCCCGTTCGAGCTCGGCATCAAAATCGGCCAGCAGGTCCCCGACGGCCCGGGCCATTACGTAACGTCCGCACATGCTCCCAGTCTGCCGCCAAATGCCCGAAAGGCAACAGTGCGGCTCCCGGAGTGTCATGTGACACGTCCATGGGAAGGAATGCCGGGCGACGCGCTACCGTTGTGCGGAATGGTTCCACTCGACTAATGACAGGAGGCCTACGTGGACTTCACCCCCGAAACCGGCACGATCACCATGTTCTCGACCACCTGGTGCGGCTACTGCACCCGGTTGAAGAAGCAGCTCGACGCCCATGGTATCGGCTACAACGAGATCAACATCGAAGAGGTCGACGGTACGGCCGAAATCGTGGAGAAGATCAACGGCGGCAACCGTACCGTGCCCACGGTATTGTTCCCGGATGGATCAGCGGCCACCAACCCCTCGGCAGCCGAGGTCAAGTCCCGCCTGGCAGCCTAACAAGCACCACGCCTAAGGTTGCAGGGTTTGCGTAGGGAGGCGGGGGGGGGCCCGGGGGGGGGGGGCCCCCCCCCCCCCCCCCCCCCCGCCTCCCTGTCCCCTGCCAACCGGCGTCGCTGAGCTATGATCCGGGTAATCCCCGGAAAGGGTCAGCTGGTCTCGGCGTGTTTCTCCACGACAAAGTCGCCACCGGGAAAAATCGTGGACTCATGGCCGTCGTCGAACCTGACCACATAGGGTGGCGCGCCTTGCTCACCCTTGACTTCGATGATCACGCCATGCCTGTCCGCGGCCCCAACGGTCCGGCCCCTCACAATGATTCGATCCTGCACTACTGCCTTCATGGCACAACACCTCCCTGCTCCAGAGTACGTTTTTAGTCCACGGCACAACAGGTCGCCAGCCTCCACCCTGCCCCATGACTAGGCGGGCGCCGGAACTCGCTCAAGCCTGACAATGACTGATTTGGATGCCGGCGTGTTGCTCCCTTCGGCGGTGGAGTCCAGGGGCACCAGTACGTTGGCCTCCGGGAAATAGGCCGTGGCGCAGCCGCGGGCCGTTGGATAGGCGATGAGGCGCAGCTGCCGCAGGACGCGGTCCACACCGTCGGGTGCTTCGCTGTGCACGTCCACGTAGCCGCCGTCGGCCAGTCCTAGGCTCGCCAAATCATCCCGGTGCACGAACAGCACCATCCGGCCCTTTTTCACGCCCCGATATCTGTCGTTCATGCTGTAGGTGGTGGTGTTGAACTGATCGTGGGACCGGACGCTCTGCAGCAAAAGCCTGCCCGGTGGAACCTGAATAGTCTCAAGCTCGCCAACCGTGAATATAGCCTTGCCGCTGGCGGTGGGGAATCGACGCGCGTCGCGAGGTCCATGCGGAAGGACAAAGCCACCGGGGACCCTGATCCGTGTGTTGAAGTCGTCGAACCCGGGCACAACGTGCTCAATGTGGTTGCGGATTACGTCGTAGTTGTTCTCGAACGCCCTCCAGTCCACCGGGACCGACTCGCCCAGGACGGCACGCGCCATTCGGCTGACTATCGCCACTTCTGACAAGACGCCTGGCGCAATGGGTTCCAGTCGCCCGGACGATGCATGAACGGCGCATACAGTGTCCTCCACCGTCACGAATTGTTCGCCAGCCGCCTGCCGGTCGATTTCGGTTCGGCCAAGGGTGGGAAGGATCAGCGCCTGCTCGCCGGTGACAACGTGGGAGCGGTTCAGCTTGGTGGAAATCTGAACGGACAGCCGGGTCTTCCGGATGGCAGGTTCGGCTGCGCCTGTGTCCGAAATTGCGTGGACAAGGTTTCCACCGAGTGCAACCAGGACCTTGATTCGGCCGTCGCGCATGCCACGAACGCTGTCCACGACGTCGTCCCCCGGCTCCCGCGGGGGTTCGAAGTGGAACTCATCACGGACAGCGTCCAGGAACGCCGGAGGCATCTTCTCCCAGATACCCATGGTGCGGTCGCCCTGGACGTTGCTGTGTCCACGGATGGGCGATGGTCCAGCGCCTGGCTTGCCGATATTGCCGCGGAGCAGCAGGAGATTCACGATCTCCTTGATGGTTGGGACGGCCTTCTTGTGCTGGGTGAGGCCCATGGCCCACGTGACGATCACGCGCTCAGCTTTGAGATAGCGTGCGGCAAGTTCGTCGATTTCCTCCGCCCGGAGACCTGTGGCGGCGCTTACTTGAGCTTCATCCAGCTGTGCCACATGGGCAGCGAACTCCTCGAAGCCTTCGCAGTGCTCCTCTATGAACGCGTGGTCCAGGACCGTTCCGGGCGCGGCTCGCTCGGCCTCGAGTACGCGCTTGGACAAGGCCTGTAGCATGGCCATGTCCCCGGCCAGGCGAATCTGCAGGAATTGGTCTGCCAGGTCCGTGCCCTTGCCGATCAGTCCCCGCGGGCGCTGGGGGTTGCGGAAGTTGATGAGCCCGGCTTCCGGAAGCGGATTGACGGCAACAATCGACGCCCCTGCCCGCTTGGCTTCCTCCAGTGCCGTGAGCATGCGTGGATGGCACGTTCCCGGGTTTTGCCCCATGACGATAATGAGGTCCGATTTGGCGAAGTCCGTGTAGCTGACTGCAGATTTCCCAACACCTATGGTGTCTCCCAGTGCGAGGCCGGTGGACTCGTGGCACATATTGGAGCAGTCCGGCAGGTTGTTGGTGCCGAAGGCGCGCACAAAGAGCTGGTAGATGAACGCGGCTTCGTTGCTGGTACGGCCACTGGTGTAGAACGTCGCCTCATCCGGAGAGTCCAGGGCATTGAGTTCGCGGGCTATGATCCCAAACGCATCGTCCCAACTGATTGGCCGGTAGTTGTCCGAACCTGCCGCCTTGTAGACCGGTTCCACAAGCCGACCCTGTTGGCCAAGCCAGAACTCTGCGTGGGATGCCAGGTCCGTCAGCGAGTTTTCCGCCCAAAATTCCGTGGGAATCCTTAGGGGTTCGGCTTCCCAGCCGACAGCCTTGGCGCCGTTTTCACAGAACTCGGCGAGCTTACGGTCGGGAGGATCGGGCCACGCGCAGCTCATACAGTCGAAGCCGTCTTTCTGGTTCAAGGCGCGTAACGCCTGCCAGGCGCGAACCGGCCCCATTTCCGCCACGGCGTGTGGCAGTGTTTCGCTCAAGCTCGGCAATCCCGCCGCCGACCTTTTTGGTGCGCTCACCACCAGGCCGGCGTCGGAATCATCAACGTCCGGCCGAGGAGTGCTTTGTGGGTGCCTGCTTTCCATCGCCCCACCCCTTCATTGGGAAGCTGCGGCGGACCCGCGTCAGGAACCGCCGTGATGCGATTTCAGCCTAGTCCCGGTGATTGGCGGCCACAACGGAAGCGGACCGCAATAGGCTCTCGCCGCCGTCGTGGTCTGGGGCGCCTTAGGCGCGCCGTACGGGTTAAGGCGCCACGGCGTCAGCTCAGAAGTGTGCGGAAGTCGCCGTCGTGCAACTCGGCATAGTCCGCGTATGCCGCTATGACAGCCTCCTCGACGGCCTGGACGTCAAGCTGAGGAACCAAATCATCCACGGCCCCCGCCGTCGTCGGATCCCAGTCAAGGCCGAGAGCCGAGTAGCTGGCGGTAAGGACCTCACGGATTGGCTTGGAGTCCTCCACCACAATGACAGAGCTGAAGAGCCATCCGCCCGAAACCACCCTCTGTGCCGTTCCGACCAGCTTGACAAGGTGGGTAGGAAAGTCAGGATCCTGTCCGTGGACGCTGAACTCGCCGGGGCAGTACTCCCCCGGGATTTCCCCGACGGCGGCCTGGACACCGACGCTGCGCAATGCCTTGGCGAGTAGTTCGCCAAAGGATCCGAACCGGTTTTTGGCGCCGGCGATGGCATCGGTGTGCGGTTCAATGTGGTCAACCACCAGCGTGCCTTCGTGATAAGCGGCGGCACGGCCTCCGGCCTTCCGGACCAGCGGCTCAAAGCCAAGATCCCGGCAGGCGCGGGCAGCGTCGTCGAAACCGGACAGTTTGGCGTCCCGTTGGCCGAAGGCGACTGTTGGCTGCGGCCGGTAGATGCGCAGGGTGTTGCCTAGTACGCCCTGCCGCGCTCGGGCCAGCAGCGTCAGTGCGAACTCAAGATCCTCGGCGGGTCCCAGCGACTCCGGCTGGCGGTAAACGGTCAGGGCCGGACGATGACCGTCGCTGCCCGGTTCTGCGTGGCTGGTGTCCATGGTCATCAGCTCTTCCTCAGGGTGAGAATCTGCTCAGAGCGGCCGAACGGACCGTCAAGGTCATGAAGGACTGTGGAGGTCAGGCCAATCCCGTCAGTTCCAAACGAGACCTCATTGTCCAGCCCGAGCCAATCACCGCCGGGTTCCCGGTACATGTGAATTTGCAGATCGACATTGGGGAAGGCGTAACTGTTGCGGCCCGGCGGCACACGGGCGGCGATGCCGTTGGCGGTGTCCACCAGGCCAATGAGTCGTGCGACGTCGGGGCTGTTCCCTTCCTCTGTCAGCGGGTGACGTGTGCGGACCCACACCTTGCCTGAGCCTGCTCGGTGCCCCTCAGCAATGCGCATTTCCAAGGACCGGATGTAGCCGCCGGGCCAGATGCTGGCGCCATCCCAAGGTTTGCATTCATCCGGTCCCGGCATGTTCTTGTCCTCGATCGCAGCCACGTCGCTCGTATCGCTGATGGCCAGGCGCCAGGCGGCCGCCCGGATGGCCGTGCGGCCACCGGCATTGAGTTCCGCCTGGATGAGTTCGATGGTCCGGCCTGGCCTTAGGGTGCTGGTCGTAACGGTGAATTCGCCGCCGGGGATCAAACCCAGGATCTCGTAGCTGATTCGTGCCATGCGCATGTCTGTCCGCGGCTCGTGCCGCAGCAGGCAATCCGCCATGATGCCCGAGGCCGGGGCCATGTGTTGCTCAATGTCGTTCCACGCGCCTTGGGCATGAATGGTCGAGCGGAATTTGCCCCCACCCAGGGCTTCGTAGTAGAAATCGCCGACTGCGAGTTCGGCTGGTGCAATGCTCAACGACGGCCCCTCTTGCAGGTGATTAGCTCCCGGACCAGATTACTTGGTTCCATCGGGCAGCTGGGCTGGATACAGTGAAGGCAGGTTTGTCGTTTGCTTTTCTAATGCCTCAGGGAGGGCGCGATTATCCGAGTCATCAGCTACAACCTGCGAAAGCACAAGGCAAGCGGAGAGCTCCGCGGGCTTGCGCACGGCTTTGATCTGGACGCCCTGTGCCTTCAAGAATGCAACACGGAGGACCTGCCAACGTCGCTGGGGCCATTGCATTTGGCTGATATCACGCGCGGCAACCGGCTGGGCCTGGCTGTCTATTACCGGACTGACCGCTTCACCGCTGTGGAGTCAAACGCTTTCGCGCTCAAGAAGTCAATTCATGACCGTGTACTGAGCCCTGCGCACGAGCGGCTGCTCGCTGTGCGGTTACTCGATAACCGTACGGGCCATGGATTGGCGCTGGGATCATTCCACGCGGCACCGCTCACCGCTTCGAATTCACTTCGGAGGAAGCAGATCCACGCCGCGCACGCCCGGCTGCTGGACATGGGCGGGGAGCAGATCACGCTTATGGTCGGTGATTTCAATTACCCGTTTTTCACCAGCAACCTGACGTCGCACATGAAGAATTCCGGCTACGAGTTGTCATTGTCGGATCGGCGGACTTATACCCGGTACAAAGTCTTCCGTGGCCACTTCGATTTCGCCACCTCGCTGGGACTCGACATCGGAAAGGTGGAGACCCTTCCGCGCGGTGCATCCGATCACCTTCCGATATTGATCACCGCTGAGTATCGGAATGGCCCGGGAAGCGCACCTGCTGTCGAATTGCCGTCCTCTCAGTCTTTATCGCAGAAGGGTCGGCGAATTCTTTAGCCTGAATCCTCGCCAGTCAGCTGGCGAATCGCCTCCTGGACGATCTCGGGGACTTTAGTGCCGCCGTCGTCGGCTTGAGCTGCCCAGGTGGCGAGGTTCCTTCCGCGCAGGTCAGGTGCGCCCGCAACTGCGCCCTTCACCTTGAGTGACGCCGCATGGGACAGGAGGGCTGCGCGCCGCAACCACGGATCCTCGTCGCCTGCCCAGCGCTCGGTCACGCGATCAGCGCGGTATCGCTCCGCGCCTTCCAGCCCGGCAAGCAAGGGCCCGACGACGTCGACAGCCAACGGGTCTGCCAGTTCGGGGAGCGGCGCCTGGCGAAGGAAGCCTTCAAGGCGGGTCAAGTCGCTGCCGGTGAGCAGTTCGACGTTTGACTGGAGAAGTACGACGGCGGCCAGCCGCCGTTCGAAGATCGGCACGTCCCAGAGTTCCGAACTTAGCGCCGTGATTTGGTCGTGGGTGAGGCCGCGGTATCGGCGCAGTGCGTCGCGGACTGTGCCGCGCACTGCGCCAACCGAGGCACCATAGAACCGCAGACCGGTACCGATGGTTCGTTCGTAGTCCTCGGCCCTGATCCAGTTCGCTTCGCGTTGGATCGTCGAATCCACGAACTCGGCGGCATCACTCACCCATCCATTCTGTCAGTGGCCGGCTATAGCCTTTCGGCAAAAGCATCCTCGCTGAAAGGAATTCACCCGTATGGCCACTCCCGCGCCGTCCGAATCAGTAGCGTCACATGAGTCAGCGGCGTCTGCTGAGACGACTGTGGCATTTGAGTCGACGCCTCCCCGGTCCGGCATGCCGGAGTGGTACCCGGAATTGCTGGACCAGGTTTCGGACACCATATCTTCTGGCAGGGCGCGCGCAGTTTCCGCAGCCAACCAGGAACTGGTGCGTGCCTACTGGTCTATTGGACGCAACCTCCTGGCGCGTGAAACTGCGGAAGGCTGGGGAGCCCGCGTGGTCACCAGGCTGTCCGCCGACTTGCGCGAGCGTTTTCCGGAGGCGCGTGGCTTCTCGCCGCGCAACCTGCGCTACATGAAGTCCTTCGCGGCGGCGTGGCCGGACCTGGCAATGTTGCAGACAGCGTCTGCAACATTGCCGTGGAGCCATCATGTGCTCCTGCTGGAGAAGCTCTCTGAGCCGGTCGTCCGGCTTTGGTATGCGGACGCCGCCGTCCGGCACGGCTGGTCCCACACTGTTCTTGGGCATCAGATCGAGTCAAGACTCCACGAGCGTTCCGGTAAGGCCATCAACAACTTCACGGCCACGCTTCCTGGCCCGGAGTCGGACCTCGCCCAGCAGTCGTTCAAGGATCCTTATGTCTTTGACTTTGTAGCGATGACGGATAAGCGCAATGAACGGGGCCTGGAACATCAACTCGTTCTGCACATTCAGAAATTCCTGCTGGAACTGGGTCAAGGCTTTGCGTTTGTTGGCCAGCAGGTGCGGCTAACCATTGGTGACGACGAGTTCTACGCCGATTTGCTTTTTTACAACTTTAAATTGCGCTGCTTCGTGGTGGTGGAGCTCAAGGCGACGCCCTTCAAACCGGAGTACTTGGGCCAAATCAACATGTACATGTCGGCCGTAGATGACCTGTTGTCGCACCCCGACGACAAACCCACTATTGGCCTTTTGCTTTGCAAGACCAAAAACAACGTGGTGGCGGAGTATTCCCTCCGTGGGTTCACCAAGCCCATTGGGGTGGCCGAATGGGAAACCGAAATCGTCCGTTCCTTGCCTGAGGAATTTGCTTCCACCCTGCCGAGTATCGAGACCTTGGAGGCTGAATTGGCTGATCCTGGAAGCCCCGATTCTACTGGCCGGTAGGAGCGTCCGCAGAGGACCCAGCCAAGGCATTTTGGTTCTGTCCCGGTGCTTTTGCTTCCGCTGGTGCGGACCTATCATGCTCATGTATCGCAGAGGAATCAGACTCCCAGTTTGTGGCCGGTTAGCTTTGACGCCGGTTTCTTCCAGATGGGCCGACCTCGCTTGGGTTGGGTCGGAGCCGGTGCCAAAGCCGAGACCTCGATCTGGAAGCCTTGGAATCCGCGTACGCATGTACAGGACAGACACGTTCCAAGACACAAGGAGTTATGCCATGAGTGACCTTCTGAGATGGTCGCCGTTTGAGCGCCGTTCACCCTTTTGAACTGATGGAACCGTTCCGCCGGCTCTTCGAGAGTGAAGCCGACAGATCCATGATCCGCGTCGAGGAGGAAGTCAAGGACAATGAGCTGGTGGTCCGCGCCGAACTTCCTGGAGTCGATCCGGACAAGGACGTAGAGATTTCGGTGACAGACGGACAGTTGCATATTCGGGCCGAGCGCCGCGAAAAGAAGGAAGAGAAGGACAAGGGCAACTACCGCTCCGAATTCCGCTACGGATCCTTCTTCCGATCAATTCCGTTGCCAAAAGGAGTCAAGGAAGAAGACATCAAGGCCAGTTATCGGGATGGTGTCCTTGAAGTGAGGGCCCCCATTCCGGCTCCCGGCGCCGAGACGAAGAGCCAGAGGATCCAGATCTCCCGGGACTAGCGCCTACGGCCTTCGAGCGGTTGGGGACTTCGCTCCCCAACCGCTTTGTTGAACAGGGATCCTCCTCCAGTCCCGCGAGATTGAGTGGCGCCTTCGCTACTGTCCGGAGACTTTCAGGACCCCAGCCCCGACGATTCTCCCCTCGGCCAAGTCGAGGAGGGCATCGTTGGCTGATGAAAGCTGATAGACCGTGGTTGTTGGCTGCAGTGGGATGCGGCTGGCAATAGCCAAAAACTCTTCGCCATCCTTGCGTGTGTTGGCCGTAACGCTGCGGATGCTGCGTTCATGGAATAGGTCCTTCGAATAATTGAGGGATGGGATGGAACTCAGGTGGATACCGGCGATGGCCAGAGTTCCTCCGCGGTCAAGGGCCTGTAGAGCCGGGGGCACCAAGTCGCCGCTGGGCGCGAAAAGGATGGCGGCATCCAAAAGTTCAGGAGGCGTCGTTTCAGCGTCCCCCGCGTAGCTGGCGCCCAACTCCTTCGCGAGCTTTTGGGCATTCTCAGAGCGAGTCATGACAAACACACTCGCGCCTTCAAATATGGCGATCTGCGCGGCAAGGTGTGCCGATCCGCCGAAGCCGTAAATTCCTAATCGCCCGCCCGCGGGAAGCGCGGAACTGCGAAGTGCCCTGTACCCGATGATGCCCGCGCAAAGGAGGGGTGCGGCTTGCTCATTGGTGAAGACGTCCGGCACTCGGTAGGCGTAGTCCTGATGAACCACGGTGAGCTCTGCGTAGCCTCCATCAAAGTCCCAGCCGGTGAATCTTGGCTGCAGGCAGAGGTTCTCCCGATCAGATGTGCAGAACCGGCACGATCCGCAGGTCCAGCCCAGCCAGGCTGCGCCTACCCGGTCACCGGGGCGAAACTTTGTAGTCCCTTCCCCGGATTCGATGACTTCGCCAACGACTTCATGCCCCGGGATGACCTGTTGGGCGTGCGGTTGAAGATCCCCCTCGGCGAGATGCAAGTCTGTGCGGCAGACGCCGCACGTCCTCACTGCGATGAGGAGCTCCCCCGGGCCGGGTTTTGGATCCGGCTTTTGGCCACCTTTCAGTGGGTGTGACGCGATGGGGCCAGGCTCATCCACCCACCATGCCTCCATTGCTTGCCTCCTGCGAAGAGAACTAGACGTACTGCCCGAACCAGGCCAAAGTGTCCTCCCACGCCTTTGTTGCCTGCACCTGGTTGTAGCGGTCTCCGGTGTCGTTGTGGAACGCATGGTCGACGCCGGGATAGACCGTGATCTTGTTGCGGACACCGGCAGCGGCAAGGGCGTCCCGGAGGGGTGGCATTGCGCCGGTGATGCGCTGGTCAAGTTCGGCGTAGACGCCGAAGACGGCGGCTTTGATTTCAGGGACCTTGGCCAGATCCGGGGCTGGACCGTAGAAAGCAGCCGTCGCTTTCAGGCCGGGGAGTTCCGTTGCGGCCTGCCACGTGATTCCGCCGCCAAAACAGTACCCGGTCATGGCTATGCGTTGTGGGTCCACGAACTTCTGCGTCTGGAGGTAGGTGAACGCCGCCTGGAAGTCGGCGACGTGTCGCCGTGCTCCTGCCTTCGTCAATGCCCCAGGGACGGCGTCGGGATCCATTCCTGCTGTGCCGCCTTCACGGCTTAGGAGGTCGGGGGCCAAGGCTACGTAACCGGCCTTGGCGAATCGACGAGCAACATCCTGAATGTGAGGAGTGAGGCCCTTGTTCTCATGGCAGATCAGCACGGCCGGTTTGGGGTCCGCGGTTTCCGGCCTCGCGAGGTAGCCGCTGATGTCAGTCCCGCCAGAAGGGAACTTCACTGTGGAGGTGCTGAGTCCGGCCGCACCCTCGGGTACCGACAGCGGGCTTTTCGCGCCTGGAACCGCACCGGACGTTGGGCCTCGGCTAGCGTTCGACGACGGCGGGCTGGGCGTTGGCATGGGTTCGGTACTGCGTGGGATTTCTTGAGGCGTGCAGCCCACAAGAGTCATCGCCGCTGCAGCTGCAGCCATACTTCCGGTGATGAAGGCGACCCTTCGCGTGAACGTGTGCTGGCTCATCGCGCCAGCGCGGTAATCATCGAAGAATTCCTCGATCAGGTACTTCTCAAATTTCCCAAGCTCAGTCATGACGTGCCCTTCGCTGTGCCCTAATCCTCCTCCGAGGAGGGCTCCCGGTGAAGACTGCCCGTAGAAGCGGTGCCCCTGGTCTTAGCGAATTCGGCTGTCTCGTTCATGTCATGAGTCGATTGCCTGGCTGCTTGGGTGGGCGAGTCGCACCCTTCCCCAAATAGAAAGTATGCTTATTATCTATTCGAACGCGAAGCTGAAGGGATGATGAGCAGTGACTGAGAAACCTAACAACCACGAAGGGCGCGTAGTCCCCAACCCATCCACGATACGTGAGGACATGCCCGGTGACGCGGCAGACGATGCCAACGCCATCCGCTTCAGCGAAGAGCAGGCCTTGATTGAAGAGCAGGCACGCGGAATACGGCCGGAGACCTACAACGTTCCGGGCGGGCCGACCCTCGAAGAGGCGCGAGGGAACCTGGATCTCCCGCCGGAAGACGCTGACAACACTCCCTCAAGTGACAGCAGCGACGACGGCCTGCATGGAGGCGCCGAACATTAAGGACCCAAGTCACTTGCATGCGATTCGCGACACGGAGGAGTTGCCACGTTCGCGGGGAACGGTGAGAGACTCGTTTCCATGCGCGAACTCGTGGTACTCGGCACCGCCTCCCAAGTACCGACGCGCACGCGCAATCACAATGGGTATTTTCTCCGCTGGGACGGCGAAGGCATCCTCTTCGACCCCGGCGAAGGCACACAGCGGCAAATGATCCACGCCGGCATTGCATCCTCTGAAATCACGCGGATCTGCATCACTCATGCCCACGGCGATCATTGTTATGGACTGCCCGGGATCCTGTCCCGCATGGCCCTTGATCGTGTGCCACACCCTATTCGGTTGCACTACCCCGCCGCCGGTGAAGACGTCATCTGGCCACTCATATCCGTCGCCAGCCCCGGCATCGACTTGCGGGTCTACCCGCATGAGGAGGCCGGTGAAATAGCTCCCGGCCTTGAAGTTCGCCCTCTGTTCCACCGAACGGTGACGTTTGGCTACCGCCTGACCGAGCCGGACGGCCGCACGCTCGTTCCAGAAAAACTGGCCGCGGCAGGAATCGAAGGTCCGGACGTCGCCCGACTCCAGCACCAGGGCAGTCTCCGTGGTGTGAAGCTGGAGGAGGTCAGCATCCCTCGCCGCGGCCAGCGCTTCGCCTTCATCATGGACACCGCGCCATGCACGGGGGCAGAGGAACTCGCCGAGGGAGCGGACCTGCTGGTGGCAGAATCCACCTTTAGCGACGATGACAGCGAACTCGCCGCGCAGTTCCGGCACCTTACAGCCGGGCAGGCGGGCCAACTAGCCGCCAGCGGGGGCGTGGGAACACTGATTCTGACGCACTTTTCGGCGAGATATGCGGACGTCGGCCCGCTCGTGGACCAAGCCCGCGCGCACGCCGGAAACACTACAGTCATCGCCGCAAACGATTTAGACCGCTTTTCCTTTCCCAAGCGTCGACAAGGCGTTGTGGACTCACGCTGATGACATAATCCTGCCTGGACTCGCGCTGGAGCACGCTGCCCGGAATGTACGGAAGTTCCCAACGGCACTAGGGATTCAGAGCCGCGAAGTCATCCTGGCCTCGCGGGACGCATCCAGGTATCGGCCCGCCATTGCAGTAGCAGCGTCGGCATTCCAACGGGCTGGCCGCAACTACGAGTCGTATTAGGTCCCCGGGCAGAAGGCTCAGCCTCCCCGGGCTTTCCGGGTTTCCCTCTCATTTGCCTCTTCCAAGGCCTTGACCAGTTCGTCCTTGTCCATTGTGGATCGCCCCCGGACATTCAGTTTCTGGGCAAGCTCATAGAGGTGCTCTTTGGAGGCATTCGCATCTACGCCGCCGGCCGTGGGGGTACTGGAATCACGACTCTGCTCCTCTGCTCGCTCATCGGAAGGTCCGCGCTTCTCCTTGGGCTCCCAATGATCGCCGACTTTCTCATAGCTGTGCTTCAACGAGGCATAGGCTGCCCGGGAGGCACGCTCCTCGTCATTGGCATATGTCTCGAGGGCGGAATCGTAGGTCTTGGCGAACGTATCCTGGGCCTTCTGCTCCGATCGCTGCAGGGTTGAGGGCAGCTCTTCCTTGAGGGCGTGGCCGTTCTTTCCTGTTTTGGGCATGGTGCCCACCCCTTTTCATCAGCTTGCTGACTATCCGGATAGGCCTAGCCTATTCCTGCTGCGCGGCCCGTTCATCAACGCGACGTTTACTTTCGTCTTCGGATAGATCCTCCACGCACGCCTGACAAATGACCTTCAGACGTTCCTTGGTTTTACACGCAGCAAGTATCGACGGTCCTAGCGGCTCTCGGGGCTGGCTGCCCTCCGGTTGAACTTTTCCGATTCGTTGAACTTTTCCGATTCAGACGGCGGATCCAGACATGCGGCCTCTAAAAATGTCAGAGGGTACCGGGATGCTGTGTTTATGGACGGCAACGTGGTTTCGAACCCAGCTGATGTGAGCGAGCTGATCGCCGCTGTCCGATCGCTGCGCCTCGCCGCGGACAGTGCCGAGCTGATTGACCAGCTCACAGCTCTGGAAGACCTCAAAGCTGCCATCGCCGCCGCGCAGGCGCGCATCACCGTCGCACTCGATGCCGCCCAACGCCGCGCCCAAGCCGAGAATGGCACCCCCGCCGAGGATCAGGGCAAGGGCGTCGCCGCGCAGATCGCCCTCGCCCGCCGTGAATCCCCTCACCGCGGTAATCGGCTCCTCGGCCTCGCCCGCGCGCTCGTCGCGGAAATGCCTCATACCCTCACCGCCCTGGACACCGGCCAACTCAACGAATGGCGCGCCACCCTCCTGGTGAAGGAGACCGCCTGCCTCAGCGCAGAAGACCGGTCCGCCGTCGACGAAGAACTTTCCGCTCACAAGGGCACCTTCACCGGAATCGGCGACCGCGCCCTCATCGCTGTCGTCCGGGCCGCCGCATACCGCCGCGACCCCCGCTCTGCCACGCGACGTGCAGCCCATGCCGCCACCGAACGGCACGTCACCCTCCGCCCCGCACCCGACACCATGACCTACCTCACTGCCCTGCTGCCCGTCGCCCAGGGCGTTGCGGTTTACGCTGCGTTGGCCAAGCAAGCTGATGAGGCCCGGGCTACGGGTGATTCCCGGAGCCGTGGTCAGCTCATGGCTGACGCCCTGGTCGAACGCACCACCGGGGTGCCCGGCGGGATCAGCGGGGTAGATATCCAGCTCGTCATGACCGACCGCACTCTCCTCCAAGGCGACAGCGAACCCGCCCGGCTTATCGGCTACGGCACCGTCCCCGCCACCTGGGCCCGCAAGTTAGTGAAGACGGGCACAGCCACCGCAACTCCTGACGTCCCGGACCCTGAACTCGCAGTCCCTGAGCTCGCAGATCCTGAACTCGCGGACCCTGACTTCACAGTCTGGGTCCGGCGGCTCTACACCTCCCCCGGTTCCGGGGAACTGCTCGGCATGGACTCCCGCGCCCGCCTCTTCCCTGCCGGGCTGCGGCGCTTCATCCAAGCCCGTGACAACACCTGCCGCACCCCGTACTGCGACGCACCCATCCGCCACTTCGACCACGTCATCCCCTGGCATAAGAACGGGCCCACCAACTCCGGTAACGGCGCGGGACTCTGCGAAGCCTGCAACCATACCAAAGAGATCCCCGGCTGGAGCGCCACACCCATCCCCGGCCTACGGAACACCATCGAATACCAAACACCCACCGGTCACGCTTACCACTCAACCGCGCCCCCACTACCGGGAACCAGTCTGGCTGACAGGCTTTCGAGCCCATTCGAAATCGCCCTCGAACAACGACGCCGGAGGCGTCAATACCCGGCCAAGTCAGGGCTTCCGGCTGCCTAACAGGCCAGCAGAAACACAGCCGTGCCTCACGTCCAGATCCTCGAACTGAGCGTCGGCCAGACGGAAATAGTCCATCCAGCCCCGAATAAACCGGTTCAGCAGCGTGATGCGCTCCGCCATCGAGATGCTCCACTTCCGGGACGTCAGCTGCTTGATCGGCGCCTTCGCCCGTTTCAGGGCCTTGGCCAGTGAAAATACGAGGGCCATGCTGGCCGGCATGTTCAACTCGCTAGGAATCCAAGTCACCTTCCTGTGACAAATAAATGACCCCGCACACTTCAGCAGGCGAGGTCATTTCGGCCTTCAAGAGCCGGGTCAGCTTGTGGCGGAAGATGTGAGATTAAACTTGCTTGCAAGAACTCGCAAGTACCGACCAGTGAGATCAAGCCGATCAAGCGGCTCTCAAAAGGCTGACCCGCCTATCTGCAAGTCAGTAGCCGAAGGCCAGCTAGACGCACCCCTCGTTCGGGCCTGGCTGGGCCTTCGATCGGCCATGATCCGCCGACGTCGTCGCCTACCGCTTCGCGGCCCCAGGTCCGTGTGGCGCCTCGGCGCCGAGCCAGACCCCGCTTGTGACCCAGCACTCGTAGAAGTAGAGCCACTCGCTCGTCCAAGGAACGATCGTGTCGGCGATGAAGTCCTCGGTGCCAGTGAACTCGTCCTTGTAGTACAGGCAGAGTTCATCTCCGGGGTATACATGTGGCAGCGATTCGCCCTGACGGGATTCGAGTGCTGGGGCCACGACCCTTACCTTGGGGCGCTGGCGATGCCTGTACTGGATCGCAACTTGGTAGTGAACGCTCATCGGCGTTGGCTGCAGGGTGACCGTCCAGATCAGAGCGCCGGCTTTGACCGCAGGCGGGCGCTCGTCGGGAAACCGCCGTTGAAGGCAAACGGCCTGCTGAGTGACGCTCAGCTGCCTACCGTGCGGTCTCGCCACCAAAGAACCTGTGGGTCGGGACGGCGGTCGCAGTCACTGTCGTCGTAAGGAGCCCGCCGCTCCCGAAGTGGACATTCCCGGTCTCTCGAGCAACGTTGGTTCGGGCTCCAATTGCTTTGACGGCTTCCTCGACCGGTGCATTGCCGAAGGCCTTCGCGATGCGCTCATGGAGTGCCACCGCCCCGTTAGTCTCCTCCATGAAGCTGATAAGGTCCTCCTCGACGGCGGCTCGCCAAGTCTCAAACTTCAGCCGTCGAGCCTCGTAGTCATTCCATTTGTCCGCGAAGTTCTCGCCTGCACATACCGGGTTCTCCACCCAGTATTGCCCACTGCGCTTCTCGACGTGGTCAGGCATGCGCTGCACTGCCGCCATCGTCGCAGTGATGAGATCCGTCTCGCCGATGTAGGACAGCCCGGCCAGTGTGGTGATGAGGCTTGATGGTGGCCGGTCATCGAGATCGTCGGCGAAGTAAATATCTCGGTGACGCTTGAGGATCTGCACGACGCGGTGCAGTGGGGTGCGTACCCGATGTTTGGGTACGGCATCTACCGATCCGTAGGACTTGGCCATCACGACTCGTTCTTCCGCGAACTGCTTGGCGCACTGTCGGCGGAACCACTCGACGTACGCAAGCGGATCCGATTTCTGCCAGAGACGCAGGTTGCGGTCGGTGAGTTCGATCGCGGTCTCCGATGTGGAGGCCGTGTCCGGAATGGCTGGCAGAACGTCCATGTGGAAGTTGCTGTAGTGCAGGCACCAGGAGCGCCGTCCTTCGGAGACCTCTTTCGGGCTCTCACAGCCCTCACCGTCGTGCTCTTTATGATACGTGGCCAACAATGAGCCAACTCGTTCCTTGAGCTCCTGTTGGGTGATGGAGGTCTTCGCCACATCGAGACGGGAAACAAGGTCCAAGTCATACTCGCCGTCTCTGTGGTGCGGGCGTACAACAGTGCCGAGAAGGAAGCTGCCCTGAACGTGGACCTCGGCGCTTGCCTCGGCAAGGTGGGAGCCAAGGTCGTGATAGCACCGCTCAGCAGCCGCGAAGGCAGCATCGGTGATGTCGAGCTGCTCGATTGTGGTGCCAATGAGCTGAGAAATCTGCTCTCCCCTGGTGTCAGCAAGGATGGTCATCGGGGGCTTCTTTCTTCAATTCTTCGGAATAGGGCAGGGGATCCCTCACTATCATTCCGTCACGAGGACCAGGGCATAGGTGTTGTCGATGCGGTCGAAGATCCGGAGCGGAGCGTGGACTCCTCTCATGTGGGCACGGCCGATCTCAACGGCGGCCGCTGCACCGACGGCGAGAACCAAGCTGATTGGCCGGTTTCGGTGGTTCGTCTCGACGGTTGCCAGGACCTCGCGCCACGTTTCGATCAGAGCGGCGAGGTCATCGGGGCTGCGAAGGACTGTGGGGCTGAGCTTCGCGCCTTCAGCTCGGATGTCATAACGGGGTTTGCCTTGCAGCTCTTCTGGGAGTGCATGAAAGTCAACCGGCCCGCTGACGCTGAATGTGACCACCGGGTCGCCCTCGCCGGGCACCTCAATGACTGGGAAATGGAGGCCATCAGTCGGGCCGCTCGCATACCACCCCCATCCCTGTCCGCTTCCGCGGCGGCGGTTGTGAACCGTCACGTTTGTGACGTCGTCGAGCAAAACACCGAGCTGGACCAGGATGGGGATGCGCGCCAGAGCGAAGACCGAGATGTGGTCTATCTCCTGGGTCTTCAGGTGGTTTTTCGGCCGGCGAAGCCGCCGTGTGAGGGTAAGCGCAGTCGACTGCCAGTAGGTGGGGTCGTTGTCGTCCTCGCCGTCATGGACGCGCAGGTCGACCTCGCAGTTTTGGGTGTCGTCCTGAAGGCTGAAATCGGGGAACCGCTGATCCTCCAGCAAAGCACGAATCACCGCTTGCTTGCTGTAGTCGACTGTTTGGTCGCGGATGTCACCGGACACCCGAATCACCGTACTCTTGGGCTTTCGCAGCAGGCCGGTAAGCTCGCGGACATCCCGCTCATGCTGCGTCTTGAACGCCTGTAACTGCTCCTCGTCATATAGCGTCCAGTGCTCCAAGGTGTCGATGACCTTGTGCTCGCCAGCGCATAACAGCATCAGATTCTTTGGCAGGGCCCGTTCCTTGAGCGTTTTATCACTCTTCCCGCGTGGCGACCCCTCTTCGGTGGTAGCGCCGACTATATGAGCCAGTTGGCCCGTGAACACCGACTGCCCAGTTGTCTCGTCCTCAGCGAGGAACTCCTTGCAGAAGGTGCAGCGTCCACCTGCGGCAACCCATACCCGTCTGACATCGATGTCGCTAACAGCAACACGCTTTCCCCCACGATCGACGGCGGGGATCAGCTCAGACTCGCTCGCGGAGGCGGACGCCTCCGAGGCATAGCGGGATGGTTTGGACATCGCTTGGGTTCCTCGGTTCGTGAGAGCGTTGCGTAGCGTGGGCGAGTAGATAAATGGGTGAATATATATTCGAACCGACATAGGAGAAGTAGTCGCTAGCCCCGCCGCTGCCAATTCTGGATGGACCAGGGCTGCCCGGCCACCTGCTTGCTAGTCTCCCAAGTAGGTGGCCCGGCAGTTCCAACATGAAGGGCGTCTCACCTACTTGGCCAACTGTATGAACATTTGGCCAAGTACCGTGGAACCTGGACATCTAACTTGGAAAATGGCCAAGTTTCCGTGAAACCTCACACAGGGAAAACGCGTCCTAGAACGCCCAGTCCTCATCCTCTGTGTTGACGGCCTTGCCGATCACGTAGGACGAGCCAGAACCAGAGAAGAAGTCGTGGTTCTCGTCCGCGTTCGGAGACAATGCCGACAGGATTGCCGGGTTCACGTCGGTGACGGACGCCGGGAACATCGCCTCGTACCCGAGGTTCATGAGTGCCTTGTTGGCGTTGTAGTGCAGGAACTTCTTGACGTCCTCTGACAGTCCGACACCGTCATAAAGGTCATGCGTGTACTGCACTTCGTTTTCGTAGAGTTCGAAGAGCAACTCGAAGGTGTAGTCCTTGATTTCCTGGCGCTTGGCCTCGGAAACCTTTTCCAAACCACGCTGGAATTTGTAGCCGATGTAGTAACCATGCACGGCCTCGTCACGGATGATGAGGCGGATCAAGTCGGCAGTGTTTGTCAGCTTCGCCCGGGAAGACCAATACATGGGCAGATAGAAGCCCGAGTAGAACAGGAAGCTCTCCAGCAGTGTGGAGGCCACCTTCCGCTTGAGGGGCTCGTCGCCATAGTAGTAATCCATGACGATCTGGGCCTTCTTCTGCAGGTTCTCGTTCTCAACGGACCAGCGGAAGGCGTCGTCGATCTCTTTGGTGGAGCACAGCGTGGAGAAGATCGACGAGTAGCTCTTGGCGTGCACGGACTCCATAAACGCGATGTTCGTGTAGACGGCTTCCTCGTGCGGAGTGAGCGCATCGGGGATGAGGCTGACCGCGCCCACGGTGCCTTGGATGGTGTCCAGAAGGGTCAGGCCAGTGAACACCCGCATGGTGAGCTGCTGTTCCTGCGGCGTCAGAGTGTGCCACGACTGGACGTCGTTGGACAACGGCACCTTCTCCGGCAGCCAGAAATTGTTGACCAGGCGGTTCCAGACCTCCACGTCCTTTTCGTCCTGGATACGGTTCCAGTTGATCGCCTCGACGTGGCTGAGTAGCTTGACCTTCTCGGTCATTTCATCCCCTTTTTGAGTTGGGCTCTTAAGGTAAGCGTACGACGCCGGGCGCGCACCCGGCGTCGTACTTTTCAGTTTTCTGCGCGGCAGCTGCCGCGAAAATCAACCGTTAAAGGTTGTCACAGCATGCAGCTGACGCAACCTTCCACCTCAGTCCCTTCCAGCGCGAGCTGGCGGAGGCGGATGTAGTAAAGCGTCTTGATTCCCTTGCGCCAGGCGTAGATCTGGGCTTTGTTGATGTCACGCGTGGTTGCAGTGTCCTTGAAGAACAGCGTCAGGGACAGACCTTGGTCCACGTGCTGCGTGGCGGCAGCGTAGGTGTCAATGATCTTCTCGTAGCCGATCTCGTACGCATCCTGGTAGTACTCCAGGTTGTCGTTGGTCAGGTAAGGGGCCGGGTAGTAGACGCGGCCGATCTTGCCTTCCTTGCGGATCTCGATCTTGGAGGCAACCGGGTGGATGGATGAGGTGGAGTTATTGATGTAGCTGATGGAACCCGTGGGCGGGACGGCCTGAAGGTTCTGGTTGTAGATGCCGTGCTCCATGATGGAAGCCTTCAGCTCCAGCCAGTCAGCCTGCGTGGGGATGTGGATGTTGGCGAACAGCTCACGCACACGCTCGGTCTGCGGAACCCATTCCTGTTCCGTGTATTTGTCGAAGAACTCGCCGGAGGCGTACTTGGAGTCCTCGAACCCGCCGAAGGCCTCGCCCGTTTCCATGGCGAGCTTGTTGGATGCACGCAACGCGTGGAACAGCACCGTATAGAAGTAGATATTGGTGAAGTCCAGGCCTTCTTCGGAGCCGTAGTGGACCCGTTCGCGTGCCAGGTAGCCGTGGAGGTTCATCTGGCCAAGGCCAATGGCGTGGCTCTGGGCGTTGCCCTGCGCGATGGACGGCACAGAGTTGATGAACGACATGTCGGACACGGCGCTCAGGGCGCGGATGGCGGTCTCGATGGAGGAACCGAAGTCTGGGGAGTCCATGGTCTTGGCGATGTTCATGGAGCCCAGGTTGCAGGAGATGTCCTTGCCCACGGTCTGGTAGCTGAGGTCCTCGTTGTAGAGGGACGGCGTGGAGACCTGAAGGATCTCGGAGCAGAGGTTGCTCATGGTGATCTTGCCAGCAACAGGATTGGCCCGGTTCACCGTGTCCTCGAACATGATGTAGGGGTAGCCCGACTCGAACTGGATCTCCGCCAGCGTCTGGAAGAACTCGCGTGCGTTGATCTTGGACTTCTTGATGCGGGCGTCGTCCACCATCTCGTAGTACTTCTCCGTGACGGAGATGTCAGAGAACGGCTTGCCGTAGACACGCTCAACGTCGTACGGCGAGAACAGGTACATGTCCTCGTTCTTTTTCGCGAGCTCAAACGTGATGTCCGGGATGACAACTCCAAGGGAGAGCGTCTTGATACGGATCTTCTCGTCCGCGTTCTCGCGCTTGGTGTCCAGGAAACGGTAGATGTCCGGGTGGTGCGCGTGCAGGTATACCGCCCCGGCACCCTGGCGCGCGCCCAGCTGGTTGGCGTAGGAGAAGCTGTCCTCAAGGAGCTTCATCACGGGAATCACACCCGAGGACTGGTTCTCGATCTGCTTGATCGGCGCACCGTGCTCGCGGATGTTGGTCAAGGACAGCGCCACGCCGCCGCCGCGCTTGGACAACTGCAGGGCGGAGTTGATGCCGCGCGCAATCGACTCCATGTTGTCCTCGATACGCAGCAGGAAGCACGAGACCAGTTCGCCGCGCTGCTTCTTGCCTGCATTGAGGAAGGTGGGAGTGGCCGGCTGGAAACGGCCTTCGATGATCTCGTCCACCAACCTGGTGGCCAGTTCCTCGTCGCCGCGGGCCAGGTGGAGAGCCACCATGCATACGCGGTCCTCGTAGCGCTCAAGGTAGCGCTTTCCATCGAACGTCTTCAGTGTGTAGGACGTGTAGAACTTGAACGCGCCAAGGAACGTCTCGAAGCGGAACTTCTTTTTGTAGGCCCGGCTGAACAGTTCGCGGATGAAATTCATCGTGTACTGGTCGAGCGTTTCGCGCTCGTAGTACTGCTTCTTGATGAGGTAGTCGAGCTTTTCCTCAAGGTCATGGAAGAAGACCGTGTTGTTGTTAACGTGCTGCAGGAAGTACTGGTGCGCAGCCTCACGGTCGGCTTCGAACTGGATTTTCCCGTCCGCGCCGTAGAGGTTCAACATGGCATTCAGTTCGTGGTAGCCAAGGCCCTGGTAGGCCGCCGGGAGCGGCTTCTTGCCCTTGTCCGTTGTGGTTGTGAGCTCTTCAGGCATGGCTACTTCTGTTTCTGCGACAGTCGTGTCCAAAACTTTTCCAATCCTTGATTGACGCGCTGGACGTCTTCCGGCGTCCCCATAAGTTCAAATCGGTACAGGTGTGGTACCTGGCACTTTGCAGCGATGATGTCGCCGGCCATGCAGTAGTTATCCGCAAAATTGGTATTACCGGCCCCGATGACACCTCTGATCAGGGCCCTGTTCTGCGGATTGTTCAGGAAGCGAATGACCTGCTTCGGCACGGAACCTTCTCCGCCAGTGCCACCGTACGTAGGAACAACCAGAACGTAGGGCTCTGTCGCCAGCAGCGGGGCTTCCTTGGCGTATAGCGGGATGCGGGCTGCGTCGACGCCCAGCTTCTCGACGAAGCGGCGGGTGTTCTCCGACGTGGACGAAAAGTAGATGAGGTGACTCCGAGTGCCGATGGCCTCAGCCTCTGCACCCGCCTTTGCTGTTGCCAGCGCTGGCATGTGGAGTCACCCCTTCTACGTGAAAGTCATTGCTGTGTTGTGGTTCTCAGGCCACGGAGGCGGCCGCCTGGGCCAGTTCCTCGATCTTGTCAGGACGGAATCCAGACCAGTGGTCCTGCTCGGTCACAACTACCGGAGCCTGCATGTAGCCAAGTGCCTTCAGACGCTCCAGCGCCTCGGGATCCTGCGAGATGTCGACGCTCTGGTAGACGATGCCCTTCTTGTCGAGCGCCCGGTAGGTCGCGTTGCACTGCACACAGGCCGGCTTCGTGTAAACCGTTACGGTCATGATCCCTGTCCCCTTTGTTGAAGTTCGTTCTCTTCGTATCGGCAGACCTGACCGGAACTGACTACATCCGATACTGGCCCGCGGGTGCACACGCCCCCATTGCTGCCTGGTCTTGCGCGGGTCTCCCGCCCAATCCGTAAGTCGATACTACATGTAGTGCACGGACCTCGCTGGGACCCCAAGATGATGTATTACAAGTATGTCATTTAATGCACCGGCCGTCCACAGGCCGGAGCTCGCAAAATGTCCGGAATTCCGCCAAATCCGGAGATGAAATCCACATGCTGTGGATTGGTTAACCACATTTAAACTTGGGCGTGTCGTCAGGTCACCGGCGTGTCGTGACACTTTGTCGGGCGTGGCGCACGCCACTCCCAGCACCGGAAACGCGCTTCGAAGTGGCCCGCCCCACACAACAACTAAGGCTTAAGTCGAGGCCCGGCGGCGGCAATCATTCGCGGCACAACAAATTCTGCTGTTAGGCGGTGCCAGGCACTCCAATCACGCAGCATTCCATGGCCCCCCGGCATGCTGTGCCAGATGGCGTCAACGCCCCGGCGCGCCGCAGCCTCGATCTGCACCCGACTGGACTCAGGATCCACCACCCGGTCGCCCCGGCCGTGCAGGACAAGCACCCGTTGCCCGGACCGCAGGAAGCGGCCTTCGTCGTCGGGCCACCAAGGCGCAAGGCCAACGACGACGGCGACTTCCGGGCGGACGGCAAGGGTGGCCGCGATGCGGCCGCCCATCGAATGGCCCACTAGCGCCACTGGTATTGGTCCAAAAGCGCTGACTACCGCGTCCAACAGTTCCTCGACACCGGCCACGGGGCTGCGTGCCGCACCATTCCAGCCACGCACTGAATACTGCGGCTGCAGCACGGCCAGCCCAAAGTCTCCGGCTTGCTTTCGGATCTCCATGGCGAACGGAGCCATCCGAACGCGCCCGGGATCGGCGCGAACAGGCCTGCGCATGGAAAGTTCCGGTCCCACATGCAAGACGACGACCACGCCGTTCGGGGGATTTTCCGGCCATTCGCCAAGCCACTCGTGGACGTTTCTTTGCCGGTCCGCCCCGCCACCCTTTTCGGCCGCTTCCCCTTCGCCTGCCTTCATGGACAACAACCTACATGCAGCAGCCGGACCGACCCCAAGATTTGCTAAACCTAAACTCCCACCAGACGCTCAGCTAGACTGTGCAGAAGGGGTATATCCCCTGCAAATAAAGGGAAGCGCGAGCAGAAGGAAAACTAATGGTCAACCTGCTTCACCTGCGAACACTCATGGAAGTTACGCGCCTTGGCTCGTTCGCAGCAGCCGCCGCCCGCCTGGGCTATACCGCGTCGGCCGTGTCCCAGCAGATGGCAGCACTGGAGCGGGATACCGGCGTCGAACTCTTCCACCGATCAGCCCGCAGCGCGGTGCCTACAGATGCCGCCCAGACCATGACCCGCCATGCGTCCAAAGTGCTGACCGACGTGGAAGCCCTGCTGGCGGCAGCGTCCCGAAACGAGGATTCGGGACGCCAGGAGCTGCGGCTAGGGATCTTCCCCAGTCTGGCCACGTATGTCTTGCCCGGAATCCTGGCCAGCCCTAGGTGGAAGAAGCTGGGGATCGACCTGCGGGTGCATGTTGCAGAACCTGGACAGGCAATCCAGGGCCTTCGTGCTGGCGGAGAACTGGATGTGGCGCTCGTGTACCAGGTAGGCCAATCCGGCCTCGCGTGGCCGCACTCACTGGAACGGCAATGGATCGGCGACGACGACTTCCGAGTGGTGCTGCCGGCAGGTTGGGGCTTCCGCGAAGATGCGGATGTCGCCGCCTCGCATCTGTCAGACATGCCCTGGATCGTGCACCACCCTGGCACGGCGGACGCCCTGGTTATTGAACGGCTGTTTGCGAGCTGCAACCTCCACCCCCGTGTAGTGGCCTACAGCGACGATTTCCATGCCAGCCTTGAACTCGCTGCGGCCGGCCTGGGCGCGGCGCTCGTCCCGGAGCTGGCGCTGCGAAAGCGGCCACCCGGCGTCGTTGTTTTGGACGTGCCGGACATCAGGCTGGCACGCAACGTCTTCGCCCTGCTGATCAACGAAAAGCGCACTCCGCAGGTTCAGCTCTTCACGGAAATGTTGGGCGACGCCTTCGGCAGGACAGCCGGAACCGCAAGTCCGGGAACGCGGACCGTTCCCGAAGGGGCCCGCCACAAGCAACGCGGCTGAATTCCTTTCGGATGCTGGAATGGTCCCGGTAGTTGGGTCTATCTTGAAGACATGAGCAAGGTAGCGAGCCAACATTTTGGGGTTGTGGAGCTCAATCACGGCAGGGAACACAACTACGCGGCCTCCCACGAGCTCGCCGGCCACGTATTGGAACTGGACCTGAACGTCACCGCCCACGACCATTTTGACGAGGCAGCGCTGCACAAGGTGGACTACCGGCTCCGATACTTGCCCGAACTCATCGAGCAGGTTCGGGACATGATCGCCGAAGAGCTGGAGCAGGAAGGTACCAACCCTCAGCAGTACCTGCACTTCCACAGCACCCAGCTCAAGGAAGAGCAACTCAAGGAAGTCTTTGGCGTCAGCAACAAGGACGAACTCACCAACGAGGTATTCCTGAGAGCGTTGCGCCTTGGCCATGTGGGAATTTACCCCGGCCAGCCTGAACGGTACTTCGTCATGGACTTCACATTGGGATCGCACTTCACTGACGAATTGTTGGTGGTCGCCGCGGATGAGGACGGCGTCGTCGACGACGAGATCCTCTGGGAGTCCTGACTTCCGCTTGCCAGCGCCTGCCTAAAGCACGACGTCGGCCGGTCACCTGACGAGGTGACCGGCCGACGTCGTTGTTTCTCCTGAGGGAGACTTACTTGGCGGCTTCCAGCAGGCTGGCGCGGACCGTCTTGGTGGCCTTGACCAGGTTGCGCAGGGACTCTTCGGTCTCAGCGTAGCCGCGGGTCTTAAGGCCGCAGTCCGGGTTGACCCAGAGCTGGCGGGACGGAACGTGCTTGACGGCGGTGGTGAGCAGCTCGGTGACCTCCGCTTCGCCCGGAACACGCGGCGAGTGGATGTCGTAGACACCCGGTCCAACGCCGCGGCCGAAGCCGTGGGACTCAAGGTCGTGCACAACCTCCATGCGGGAGCGGGCAGCTTCGATGGAGGTCACGTCGGCGTCCAGGCCGTCGATCGCGTCGATGATCACACCGAACTCGGAGTAGCACAGGTGGGTGTGGATCTGCGTTGCGTCGGCTGCACCGGCGGTGGCAAGGCGGAAGGAGTCCACGGACCACTTCAGGTAGTCGGCGTGGGCTGCCTTGCGCAGCGGAAGGAGTTCGCGCAGCGCCGGCTCGTCCACCTGGATGACCTTGATGCCTGCTGCCTCGAGGTCAGCGATCTCATCGCGGAGGGCCAGGCCCACCTGGTTGGCAGTCTCGCCGAGCGGCTGGTCGTCGCGGACGAAGGACCAGGCCAGGATGGTGACCGGGCCGGTGAGCATACCCTTCATCGGCTTCTCCGTGAGCGACTGGGCGTACTGTGCCCAAGCAACCGTGATGGGAGCCGAACGCGTAACGTCACCCCAGAGGATGGAGGGACGGGTGCAGCGGGAGCCGTAGGACTGTACCCAGCCGTGGACGGTAACGTCGAAGCCCTCGAGGTTCTCGGCGAAGTACTGGACCATGTCATTGCGCTCGGGCTCACCGTGCACCAGGACGTCGTAGCCGAGCTCTTCCTGCAGGTCGACGACGCGCTTGATCTCGTCCTTCATGAGCTGCTGGTACTGCTCATCGCTTAGTTCGCCCTTGGTGTTACGGGCACGGGCGGAGCGGATCTCCGAGGTCTGCGGGAAGGAGCCGATGGTGGTGGTGGGCAGCGGCGGCAAGTGCAGTGCAGCTTCCTGGGCAGCTTCGCGCACGGAGTACTCCGAACGCTGGAAGTCTGCCTGGGTCAGGGCTTCGGTGCGGGCACGGACGTCGGCACGGCGGACACCCTCCGCGGCAGCGCGGGACGCGATGACGCGAGTGGCCTCGTCGATGGCCGGCTGCACGGATGCAGGGTCGCTCAGGAGGCCGGCGAGGGTTTTGACCTCAACGGCCTTCTGGTCGGAGAAGGCCAGCCAGCTGCGCAGCTCGGCGGAAAGCTGGGTCTCTTCCTCGACGTCGTGCGGCACGTGCTGCGTGGACGTGGAGGTGGAAACGGCAACGTTGGCGACGGACTTGCGCAGTTCTTCCAGCTTTGCGGCGGAAGCGGCGAGGTCGTTGCGCCAGATGTTGTGGCCGTCCACAAGACCGGCTACCAGGGTCTTGTCGCCGAGCAGGGCGAGGTCAGCGGCTGCCGGGACGGCACCCTTGAAGACATCGATGTGCAGGGCGTCGATGTTGGACTTGGCGATGGCGGCGAACTGGCCGTCCAGCGAACCGTAAGGCGTGGAAACCAGGATCTGCGGACGGTTGGCGACGGAGGTCAGCACCTCGTAGGCACGGGCGACGGCAGCGTCCAGTTCAGCAGCCGGGATCTCCTGGTCCACCACCAAGGCCGGCTCGTCCAACTGGATCCAGCTGGCGCCTGCGGCAGCCAGCTTCTCCAGAAGCTGGGCGTAGACCGGGAGGACATCTTCCAGGCGGGACAGCGGAGCGAAACCGGCGGGAGCGTCGTCGGACGCCTTGGACAGGAGCAGGTAGGTGACCGGACCCACGATGTAGGGGCGGGTCTCGATGCCGTTGGCCAGGGCGAACTCAAACTCTTCAACGATGCGGTTGGAGCTCAAGGAGAATTCAGTCTCGGGGCCGATCTCCGGAACCAGGTAGTGGTAGTTGGTGTCGAACCACTTGGTCATTTCCAGCGGCTGCTGTTCCTTGTTGCCGCGGGCCAGGGTGAAGTAGCCGTCGATGTCCAGCTGGCCCTCGTCGTTGAGGAGCTTGCCAAAACGTGCGGGAACTGCACCGAGGTGGGCCGTGGCATCCAGAACCTGGTCGTAGAAGGAGAAGGTGCCCGGTACGGCAGCAGCCTCGGTCAGGCCAAGTTCCTGCAGTCGCTTGGCGATGGTCAGCTGGATGTCCTTGGCGGCGGCTTCCAGTGCCTGGGAGTCGATCTTACCGGCCCAGTAGGCCTCCACAGCCTTCTTCAGCTCGCGTCGGCGGCCGATGCGGGGGTAGCCCAGGAGAGAGGCTGCCGGGAACGGGGTGGTGCGCTGTTCAGTCATGAATGATTCCTTGCTGGTTGGTGGAACGTGTGTGTTGTCTTGGGGCTGTCCGTGCCGGCCTTAGCTGGCGAGTCCCTGGCTGGCCAGCTCTTGGCCCGCTAGTTCCTCGCTGGCCAGTTCCTGGGAACGGGACAGTGTGAGCCGTCGGCTTGCTGGCCTGACCGGGCGGGGCAGTGCCAGCCTGTCCAGGACGTCAAGCGCGTGTCCGTGCTCATTGAAGGTGTACAGGTGGATGCCGGGCGCTCCGGCGTCGAGGGCCGCGTTGGCGAGGTCAACCGTGGCGGCCACTCCAATCCGGCGCCGCTCGGCGTCGGAGTCCGCGGCCGCGAGTCGGTCCATAAGCTGCGGAGCAGGGTCGACGCCGGCCAGCTCGCCAAGGCGCTTAAGGCGCCGCAGGCTGGTAAGCGGCATCACACCGGGAATGATCGGGATGGTAACGCCGGCGCGGCGTGCCCGGGTCAGCAGGTCCGAGTATTCCTCCGTGTGGAAGAAGACCTGCGTGATCGCGAAGTCAGCACCTGAGCGCTGCTTCGCCAGGAGCACCTCGACATCGTGCTCGATGCTGGGCGATTCCGGGTGGCGGGTGGGGTAAGCCGCAACGCCAACCGCCACTTTGCCCGCGCACAGCAGGGCAGAGCGGCGCTGCTCGACGCGGCGGATAAGTTCGATCAGGTCCTGGGCGTAGCGGAGTGAACCCGGAGCGGGCTGGCTACCATCCTTCGGCAGGTCGCCACGCAGGGCGAGGATGCCACGCACTCCATGGTCCAGCAGGCCGCCAATGATTTCCGCGAGTTCCTGCGGCGTATTGCCTACGCACGTCAGGTGCGCCAAAGGGCGCAGGGTCGTTTCCGTCAGGAGCCTGTTGATGAGATCCACAGCTGTGTCACGGTTGGACCCGCTGGCACCGTACGTGACCGAAACATAGTCCGGATCCGTGGTTTCGATTTCGCGGATGGTGGTCCAAAGCGTCTCCGCGGCCTCGGGCGACCGGGGCGGAAACAACTCGTAGGACAGCGCAACGGGGGCCGCGCCGGAAAGATCGGAATGAGCGTCTATGAGACTCGGTGGTGACATTTGCGTCCTTCGCTATGGGTCATCGTCCTGAATCCGAAATGCAACAGACGCCGCCAAACGGCACCCGTGACGCTTCCTGGCTGGAAACAAGGCCGGTGAATTGAGTTTGGGAACACGAAATAACTCCAGCAGCGCGCAGCCGCGACTGTTACGCCTGGGTTGGAGTTATCCGTGAGCAAATGTCAGGCCCACATGGGGGCACCCACACCCTCCTAAACGGAGGATCGCTGACACGTTACCGCGGTAACTTGTATATGACTCTAGGAGGCCCCAACAGGGACCTTCAACTCAGTCTCCGAATTAAGACGCAGTTTTACGGCCCTGCGGACTCCACGGCAGAACATTGTTCGCCGGAGATTACCATGGGCGTTCCGTGTCCGGTAGCCCTGGGCCTCAAAACATCCAATCTCCGCATTGTCCAGCTCTGCAATGGGGAGGCCTCCCCATGGGGAAGCAGCAGGTCTATTCTTTTCCCATGCATCAGCTTCCAGCCAGCTACTTGGAATTCCTTGAGGGCAAGACGGAACGCTTTGTTGAAACCATCCGTCCTGTCCTTTTACAGTCCGCTGCGGACCAGAAACATGGTGTCCGAGTGACGTACAACCCTGGTCCTACGGGACACCAGGCGCATCTGGACGAAACTATTCCGTACGGAACGATTGTGGAGGACATCGACTAAGTCTTGGCGCCTGAGCTGGTCTTCCCAGGCAGCGGCTCCAGTGCGCCCAAGCAGCGCCTCGTGCGGTCTCACGCCCAGCCTTCGTACACCCCGCCGAAGGCTGTGACGGCATTGCCCATCCGGGACCTGGCGTCGTTCGAGTGATCCGGGACATTGGGATCGAGGGAGTATGCCTTGCGGCTAAGGCGTGTGGTCACATCCATGGTGGCGGCGGTGCTCGGCCTCATGACTGCCTGCCTGGCTTCCGACCAGCGGGGCGTGCCTATCGATCCGGCGTGGAATGCCATGGGGCCCGTAGCCCCTATGGCCGCCCAGATTCCCGCTGAGTCCGGCCGACTGCACATTACGGCCGCCGGAGACTATGCGGCCTTTGCAACAACCCGTAAGGTCCTCTCCCGCATTCGGTCCGTCAATCCGGACCTGAACCTGGCATTGGGTGACCTGTCGTACGGCAACCCGGGTACTGAGAGGTCCTGGTGTGACCTGGTGGTCTCCGAAGTCGGCCCGGAATTTCCGTTCGAGCTGCTGGCCGGAAACCACGAAAGCAGCGGAGAAGACGGATTAATCGACAATTTCGCGGCCTGCCTGCCGAACCGTCTTCCGGGCCTGGTTGGTGACTACGGGCGCCAGTTCTACGTAGATGTTCCCCAGAAGGATCCGTTGGTGCGAATCGTTGCCATCTCCCCCGGGATTCCGTTCCCGGATGGCGAATGGGATTACTCCACCGGTACGGCCAGGTACAGGTGGACCGCAACAGCCATCGACGGGGCCAGGGCAGCGCATATTCCGTGGGTCATTGCCATAATGCATACCCCATGCCTCTCTGTCGGCCAGTACACGTGCCCCGCCGGGAAACCGATCACTGACCTGCTTGTGGCTAAGAAGGTGGATCTAGTGCTGAGCGGACACGAGCACCTGTACCAGAGGACCATGCAATTGGACCGAAGCGCGGCCTGTCCAGGCATCACGCCGAAGTCCTTCGTGGCGGCCTGCATTAAGGATGGCGGAAACACGCTAAGCAAAGGAGCCGGAACGGTCTTTGTCAGCGCGGGAACGGGCGGAAAGGAACTGCGGGAGGTAAACAAATCCGATTCCGAGATGGGCTATTTCGCCGCATACTCCGGGACCAATGTGAATCCAAGCCATGGCTTTCTGGACCTGCAGCTAACGGCAACTCAGCTGACTGCAGGCTTCGTCCCCGTGGACGGAGACTTCACGGACTCGTTCAACATCTCCCGCTAGGCCTTCTGCGACCCGCGGAGACCCATAGTGGGCCAAGTCCGCTGAGGGCGCACGGACTCAGCCCTCCAACAGCAACCGCTGGGCGCGTGGCGCAAGAGTGTGCTCAAGCACAAGGCAGGCCGCACCAATGGCTCCCACGTCCTCCCCCACACCGGTGCCAACCACGTCCACGCTGTGGATCATGCGGGCTGCGAGGTTTTCATCCAGCAGCTCCGGGATCATGTCCAGGTAACGTTCAGCCAGCCGTCCCCAGAACGGACCGCCGAAAACTACCCGCTCTACGTCCAGCGTGTTGGTGACAACGGCCACGGCGCGGGATACAAGGACAGCGGACTTCTCAATAATCTCAATGGCCTTCTTGTTTCCGGCGTCTGCGGCATCGCATAGCCGGGCGAAGCTCTCCTGCACCGCGGGACCGTCTGAATATTGGCGGCTGTTGTCCAGTACGCCCTGTTCCTCGGCCTCCGCGACGAGGACTTGCGGAATGGCGGACGATTTGACACAGCCACGCAGACCGCAATCGCACTGCCTGCCGCCCGGATCCACCACTATGTGCCCAATTTCGCCGGCGTTGCCTGATGTACCGCGGACCACTTCGTCATTGAGGACAATGCCGCAGCCGATGCCGGTACCCATGTACATAAAGACAAAACTGCCAGTGCCGCTGGCTCCGCCGGCCCACGTTTCTGCTACGGCCGCGCTGGTGACATCCTTATCGACCAGCGTCTCCAGTCCTGTCGCCTCGGCCAGCGCATCGCGCAACCGTACCCGGTGCCAGCCGAGGAGCAGCGGAGGATCAACCACCGTGCCCTCGTCCAGGTCAATGGGTCCCGGTGCAGCCACTCCAAGCCCTGCGATCTTGTCCGGATCGACACCCGAGTCCTGGATGATTTTCCCGATCTGATCGGCGATTGTGGCGATTACGGTGGTGGGGTTGCTGCCTCCCGGGGTTGTGATACGGGAGTGCTTAACGACATCGCCAACAAGGTCCAAGACCACAAGCGTGATCACAGCCGGATCGAGGTGGACACCAACGGCGTACATGCCCGAGGGGTTGAGACGGAGGATGGTGCGGGGCTTTCCGGGCCCGCTGCCTTCCTTCCCGGCCTCCACGATGAGCTGTTGATCCAGTAGCCGTCTGGAGATGTTGGAGATCGTTTGCGGGGATAGCCCCACGATCTGTGCCAATTCAACACGGCTCAGGCCACCCGAGGCTCTGCGGATCGCATCGAGGATGACCGTGAGGTTGAAATCGCCCATCCGGGGAAGGTTTGTTCCGCGCCTTGGAGCTGGCTGACGGATCTCGGTCAAGGAGTCCCCTCAATCACTTATCGTTGGGTGCAGCTTTCACTGTGCTTGCATCGTAGGATACCGCTTGTTATGCGGTACACCCACCCACCGCGCGGCACCACCTACACAAGCCTGACATGGCCGGAAAGGCGGGACCTGGATGGCGAAAATGCCCGCCGCCACGGTTGTGGTGAGCACCGCCGTCGTCCGTTCGCTGCTCCTGCAACAGCGCCCCGACCTTGCACATCTCCACCTGAAGGCGGTCTCGAACGGCTGGGACAATGCAATTTTCAGGCTGGGAACGGAACTTGCAGTGAGGCTCCCCCGAAGGCCGGAGGCCGTGCCACTGATCCTGCATGAACAACTCTATCTGCCGGATGTGGCCGAGCGCTCACCGACTCCGGTACCAGCTCCGGTGCATGCCGGCCGGCCGTCGCCGAACTTTCCGTGGCCATGGAGCATCGTGCGCTGGATCGAAGGAACACCGGCTGTGGATATTGACCCGGCGGACCGAAGGGAAGCTGCGGAGGACCTCGCAAGCTTTGTTGCGTCGGTCAATATTCCGGCACCCGCGGATGCCCCGATCAATCCGTTTCGAGGAGTACCGCTGAGGGCCAGAAGTACAACAGTTCTGGAACGACTTGCTGATGGCAGGCGCTACCCGCAGGCGGCGGATCTTGCTGCCATGTGGGCCATGGCACTTGATGCTCCCGACTGGAGCGGCCCCCCGCTATGGATTCATGGCGACCTGCATCCTGCCAACGTCCTGCTGTCCTCGGACGGTTCGCTGGCCGGCGTCGTTGATTTTGGCGACATTGGCGCCGGTGACCCTGCCGTGGACCTCGCCGTCGCCTGGTTAATGTTCGACGACGGCGGGCGGCAACGGTTCATTGCCGCCTTCGACGGTTCGGTAGATGGCATGACGTGGGTCAGGGCACGGGGCTGGGCGGTGGCTTTGTCCGCCGCCATGCTCAGCAACTCTGACGACAACCCGCAGATGTTCTCAGTTGGAGAATTCGGGCTGCGGCAGGTCCTGTCGGGCTGATCCGGAATGGAGCAGTGGCGGCTATTTTGGAGCGATTCAGCAGTTCCGGAGCTAGGGCTTGATTGTGCGTGTGACAGTGAATTTGGCATTCCTGCCCTGCTGGGAGGTTGGACCAACAAGACGCTCCAGCACCGGGCGGTATTGGAGATGGTTGTTCCAGACTGTCCATAGTTCCCCACCTGGGGCAAGGACGCGGGAGGCTGCGTCGAAGAGCTTCAGGGCAGCGCCTGAATGAACTGTGGAACCCAGATGGAAGGGCGGGTTAAGGAGGATAAGATCGGCCGACGAATCGGGGAAGCACGACATGGCGTCGTCCTGAACGACGTCGATTCGTGCCGAAAGGCCGTTGGCCTCAGCGGTACCGCGTGCAGACGCGACGGCGGCCGCTGACTGGTCCGTGGCTTTCACCTGGGCGTCGGGGTGCTGAACCGCGTACATAGTGGCGAGGATTCCTGTGCCGCATCCGAGGTCAACGGCTCGCTTTGCAGCTGGAATTCTGTCGAAGAAGCTGAGTAGGAACCGAGTACCAATGTCTAGCGATGGGCCGGCGAATACCGCACCATGCGCGCAAACCACAATTCCCAATTCCTCGTTAGTCTCAGTCACTGGGTAGCGCGGAATTTCAACGCCCATTGGCTGAGTCGCAATAACTATTCTGGACTTTTGCCTTGCCAGCTGCGGCTGGACCTGCCCGAAAGTGCGGCCAAGGATGGCATTCATTCCAACGGTCATGTGCTTGACCCTGCCGCCGGCCAAGACCACGACGTTGGGCGATGCGTACTGGGCGATCGTCTCGGATATCTGTTCGAGCTCGGCCAGCGACTTTGGCAATTGCAGAAGGACAACCTCCACACCGTCCAACAGTTCACGGTCCAGTTCGTGTTCGCTGAAGTTTCCTATAGACCCGGCCATGGCGGCATTGTTTCTTAGGGCTAGACGGCTGGTGTACAGGTCCTGGTGCACGCGAACGTCATGGACGCCCAGGCCGGCCATGACGCCAAGGGTAAGGGCACCGTAACGGTCGCCGATAACCGCAATCTTTGTCCCTGGCCCGGACAAATACGGCTCCGCCGTGTCCAGGAGGAGGCGGTCAGTGGCGTCGTGGGCGAACAGATTGTCAGCCTCAACGTCAGGAAAGCGCCGCAGTCGTCGGAGGACCGCATCGAGCTCAGATTGGTTCACAATGCCTTCGCTAACCTTTCTGCCTCCGGTCTGGGGGCATGACGATTCAGCCCGAAAACGAAAGAACCCCGCTCATATGAGCGAGGTTCCTTTTCTACGGTGGAGCTGAGGGGACTCGAACCCCTGACCCCCTGCATGCCATGCAGGTGCGCTACCAGCTGCGCCACAGCCCCGGAATTTTGTTCCGTCGGGAACTTTCTTCCCCGCCGGAGCAACCTGAATATCGTAAACCACAACCATGTGAGATGTGAAATCGGCCTTCCAGGGCTTGGGCCCTTTGCAGACCCGTCTCATTACGTCCGCTGCTTGAAATACACAAAGAGCTTCCGTTCCTTGACGAGCGCTGTAACGAGCAATGCGCCACTGACCGCGCCAACAGCCCCGGAGACGCAGGTGAGCGCTACGTTGCCCAAAAGGGTCCCCGCAATTGATGGCATCGCCAACAACACTGCACCCGCACCAAACCCGGCGGTGATTATCGCGGCTAGTGTGGCCCAACAAGCAGTTTCCGTAAGTGAAATAAGGTTGAGTTGGTGCCCCGGAACACCGGCGTGCAACGCCGAGGCGTATTCCAGCCGGCGGCGTAATGAGCCGATCAACCCTAAGGCAAGCCCCAGGACAGCGGCCGCCGAGGGTGCAAAGCGGGTCACGCGATTGCTGTAATCAGACGGTCCGGTAAATACCTGCCCCAAAGACGGATTCAAAGAGGCGATGACCACACTTCCGCCATTCGACTGCGACACCATCGCCGTCCGAATCAATGAGTCGAAGGCAGCAGTCGACGGCCAGACATCCGCCCAGCATTCGTCAAAAGCCGCTTGGCCGAGGGACGGGAAGAGGACAGCGTTCGCAAGCCGCGAATCCCTGCCATCGTTTTCCGGATACCGGAAGACCGCCGCAATGCGCATCTGGCCCCCATCCGTAGCGATCCTGTCCCCTGCCAGAACTCCCCATCGCCTGGCCAGAGACTCCGAGATCAGCGCACCATGGTCGGCCTCCTCGTCGACGCCAAGGAGGGCTTGGAAACCACGGGAAGCCTCGAATGCCGGCGTCGTCAGACCGGAGAGACTGGAGACCGCTACCGGCGCCATTGAACGTAAAGCCCCTGCCGATGCAATCCCGTTGGTAGAAGGCAGCACATCGCAGCGCTGGGCGTCAACGCCCCCGTCTGCTTTGAGAATGCGGATCGATGCGCCCGCGTCGTGGTACTGGCGTGCCCGCGCATCAAGGGCGGCAACAACGGCGAGTTCGCTGGATGTCAGCGCGCCGACAAGTACAACAAAAGCGACCATCAGCCATCCCGCCTTCGCGGTTCCGCTGGACAGATTTCGCCATGCTTCGCTCATGATTTCCCGTCGCAGCATTACAGGCGTCCGACCGGGTTGATGACGTGACTCTCATTGTTGGTGCCCGCAAACTCCTGCAGGTCCAGGACCGCCTTGCATGCCTCCAGAGTCTCCAGGTCGTGGCTTGCGACGACGACCACCGCACCGCTTGCGGCCAGGGCGCCCAGAACCCCGTTGACAGTTGCCGCCGTCGCCCTATCCAGCTGGGCCGTCGGCTCGTCAACGAGGATCAAGTCCGGCTTGCCGGCGGCGGCGCGGGCGAGCATCAGGCGTTGTGCCTCGCCTCCGGAGAGGAGCGAAAAGCGCTTGTCGGCGCTGTCCTCGAGTCCAAAGGCACCCAGTATGTCTGCTGCACGGTGCTCCGCTTCCTGACGGCCGAGGCCCACGGCTAGGAACGGGAGAGCCACGTGGTCCATTACGGAGCGTTGGGCCACACCTAGTGGATTCTGGAATACCCACCTCGTTGTATTGATACCGATTCGCGCAACGCTGCCCTCACGGGGCGCCTCCCATCCTGCGACAATCGACAACAACGTCGATTTTCCTGAACCCGACGGACCTTTAAGGCCCCAAACTTCACCGGCGGCAAAATCCACGGTGAGGTGCCGAAACAGGTAGGTTCCTGGCACGAAACTATGTCCGATATCGCGGAGGCTGAGTCTCGGATCAAGCGCACGAGCGTCACCCTTTCGGGCGTTGTGGTTGTTTACTCGTTGCATTCTGACGCTCCGATGGATTCGCCCAGGAGGATATCCTTGGGAACGTCGGAGGGGAAGGTGGCGAGCACGGAACCCAGGCTGGAGCCTACAATTCTCACTCGATATTCCTTATGGTGGACGGACTTTACGCATCCTGAATCACCGTTGACTGCGAACACCCCGGAGACTGGCAGCTTGGCAACCTCGATCGATGCCGACAGCGACGTCTTCACACTCAAGGGCTTTGGGCTGTTGCTCGACTGTGTAGCAGCAAACTCGGCGCTCCTCGAGACAACATCCAGGAATGCCCGCTCCGTGACCAGCCCATCGTTGGCCATTGGTGCGGAAGCCTCGCCAAATTGGACCCGTCGATCACCCTGCGCTGGCGGCTGACCCGAGGGGAAAACCACACGGATGCTTTGGAGTGTGCCGGCCGTAGTGAGGAATGGCTGGCCAGCGGCGTAATTTGAGCCGAGGAGTGCGTCGCAGGACCGAACCCTCACATTGCCTCCCGGAAGCCACAAAGTATCTTCGACGTGGAGCGTGCCGTCCTGCTTCTGGAGTCCATTGTCTGTCTGCAGTTTCGTTATGGCTGCCCGCAGATCTGCCGCATACAGCCCGGTTTTCGACAGCGCATGGCCCATGGCATTCAGCTGGACTCGCAAGCCGTCAACGTCGGGGCCTTGAGCGCCGGGGCCAATGTCTCGATACAGCGGTACGGCGGTGTGAAGGCCAAGGACGGGCCGCCCATTGATCGAAGCCGCTACTTTCCCCGAGGCAAGTTCTCCTCCGGGAACGCAGGAAGAAGAGGTCACGACGCCGGAGAGCCCCAAGGATGCAGCAACAGGCTGCAGAGCGTCGACTTCGGCGGCAACGGTCCTTTCATCCTTGAACTGCGTCACGGTGATTGCTGCAGTCCTAGCTTCGCCCGGTTCCTTGAGCGTGGATGGCGGCTGCATCCCCGTCACTCCGGCCAGGCCTAGCGCAGCTGCCGCCGCACATGACAGTCCCACCGTGGCATGCGAAATCCATGATGACTTTGCCATTTCTAGTCTCCTTTTGAGAAATGCATGCCAGCGCCCACAAAGCAACCTTGGGCTTCTTCCGAATAGAGGTCAAAGGGAAGGCTGAGATTCCGGGGTCCGGGGGTTGAAGGTGGAGTGTTCAGGGTTTCCGCGAACTTCTTGAAAGAAAATGATGAGTCAACCAGACCTTGGGACTCAAGGCACTTGTATGCCACTTCATATGGATTCTGAAGAAGCAAGGGATTTCCCTGCTGGGTGGCGTAGAGTCCCTGGAGAACCGCGATAGTTCCCTTAGTGCAATTAGTGACAATTTGCATCACCGACTCTATTGATTCACCGGGAGACAGAGGCGTGGGCTTGACGTCATACAAACCATTGCTGAATTTCTTGAGCTTGACGGGTTCACCGGATGCCGCCATGCAGTGCTCGTACCGGCTAAACGCCTCGTCGTAGTCAGCCTGAGCAATCCTTCCGGTGGCCTTGGCTCTTTTCAATACTTCTACATCAAATTCAGAAAGGAGCGGATGCGAAAACGCTTCGTCTATGAGGACAAGGAAATTGCTCGCCCTCACTTGGCCTTCAATCTCCCACGGGTTTTCGGCAGGACCACTCGACGAGCATGCAGTAAGCAAAAGAAGCATCGCGGCGGACACTATCGTCTTCAGACCCACCAGACCGGACGGTTCATGTCTCATGAGCCGCTTCCAACTAAAGTGATATTGGCCCCAATGAAGCACGCTTGTGCTTCATCATCGAACACATCAAAACCCAACGATTCGCTCCATGCTCCTTTGCTATCAGGTGAATTGAATACCTCGGCAAACTTCTCGAATGTAAGACTCGAACCTACTAAGTCCTTGGATTCCAAGCACTTATAAGCTATTTCGTAGGGGTTTAACAGAAGTTCCGGGTTTCCCTGCTGAGTCCCAAAAAGGCTGGCAATATGGTTAATGGTGCCGTTCGAGCACTTATCCACCACGGCCACTGCGGATTCCAACGTCTCGCCCGGCGACAGGGGTGTTGTATCCATCCGGTATAGTCCATTACTCAATTTCTTGAGCTTCACAGGTTCGCCCGAGAACTCCATGCAGTCCGCGAAGCGGCGGTAGGCCTCATCGTAATCGGCCTGCTCCAGGCGTCCGGTTTCTTTGGCCCGCTCCAGCACGCCCCGATCAAATTCCTCCAAATTCGGCGCTGATAATGATTCCTCAACGATTTCGGTGAAATTGTTGGCGACGTGGCGTCCCTGAACCTTCCAGGGTTCTCCCGGCCCGCCCGAGGAGCAGGCCGGGAGCGCCGTCACCAATCCGGCAATTAACGTGCCGGCCGCGGCCAAGCGAATTGGCGATCCGTTCGACACTGCTACCAGATTCGGTTCTGGTAGGCGTTGTGAGTCCAGCTGAAGCCGTGGGCCCTGGCGCCGGAATAGCTATTGCTTCTGGCCCCAACGCCCCAGGTGTCGCCGATCCTGGCGAACGATTGGTAACCCATGCTCGGGTTGTAGACCCAGACCTGGGCGTTAGCGTCCCACCAGTTCGACCAGTTGTTGGTCATTCCGTCTATCGCGGCCGAGGACGGCACAGCGGTAGCGAAAGCTATCCCACTTGCCACACCGAACGCGGCCGCCACCCTTCGTGCGCGTGCAATCGTCTTGGAATACTGCGATGGCTTTGGATGTCCAACCTCCACTGCGCCAGGCGCCCTTCTTCTTACTCGGTTCACTTGCCTACCTTCCGCGAGTTGCTCGATAACCCGGCGAACCGCCGTGGGCACGAAGGTATGCCACGTGAACACCACCTAGATGCCTAAGGTGGCCTACTAGGTACAAATCAGGCCTTATGGGGACTCTGGTGGTTTGCGTCTAGATGGAAAACTGCCATTTTTGACGACATAGTTGGACACAAACTAGGTGTTGGCCGCCAAATCTAGGTGGCGGCCCGGATAGGCCTAGGTGCTGAAGCCCCACCTGCAGTCCTCGTCAGGGCGCGTGAAATTGCCGGCAAAACAGAGAAGGGAACCACCCAGTGGATGGTTCCCTTCGGACAAAAACAGAGGCCCTGCTCTTCCGAGCAAGGCCTCTCATGGTGGAGCTGAGGGGACTCGAACCCCTGACCCCCTGCATGCCATGCAGGTGCGCTACCAGCTGCGCCACAGCCCCAAATTTGGGTTGTTCTTCGTATTTCTCCGAAGCAACTCAAATATCTTAGACCAGCGCCAAGTGAATTCCAAATCGGGCATATTTGCTGGTGAGCAGCGCTTGTTAGGCGCCGCCCGATCCGGAAACAGCCTTCGACGACGGGTCATCGCCCAGCTCGAGGTCCACCACGGGGCAGTCCTTCCACAGCCTTTCCAAGGCGTAGAATACCCGGTCTTCGGCGTGCTGAACGTGGATTACCACATCGGCGTAGTCCAAAAGTACCCAACGGCCTTCCGAACGCCCCTCCCGACGGACTGGCCGGAGGTCGCGCTTGAGCAGTTCTTCCTCAATCCCATCAACAATCGCATTGACCTGCCGCTCGGTAGGGGCGGAGGCGATGAGGAAGATATCGGTCAGCGCCAACCTCTCGCTGACATCTAGGGCAACGATGTCCTCTGCGATCTTGTCCGCCGCAGCCCGGGCGGCGTGGCGGGCAATGGTTACGGACGATTCTGTTGCGGTCACTTGACTCCTTGTTTATCCGAGCGTTTGTTGCCCGGCGGACTCTTCCACTTCAGCGGCTGAGTCCACTGATGATCATGGCAATTCCGGCCACGAGGGCGATGATCCCCGCGGCAAGAATGGCCGCTTGAACCAGACGTTGCCGCTGGGCGCGGCCAAGGCCCGCTGTGGTCGCATCAAGCGGCTCCAAGCCGTAGGCTGAGCTGGCCGAGACCCGAGGCACCTCAAAGAAATCCTCGTCTGAATCCACTGGTTCAGGCGCGTCGACAAGCTGCTGCACGGGCACTGGCTCAGGTTCAACCGGCCGCTTTTTCCTGGGCAGCGACGCAGCCTTCGCCGCAGCTTCCGCACGCGCAAGGACGCCCGCACGGCCTGACCGAGCAGCCTTGACTGAGGCGCCATCGGCGGCGCTTGCATCGGCTGAAACCTTTGGCGCAGCCTTCGTTTGCAGGGGTACGAAACTCGTGGACGGCGGCTTCATGATGGGACGATCGATGCCCGGTACCTTCACAAACTCCAGCGGAGTCACCATGGCGAGGTTGCTGGCTGTGGACGGGGCGGACCCGCCCGGCTCCGGGCGCGAACTTTGGTCCGCGAGCTTTTGCTTCGCCTGGGCACGCTTGTTGAGCACGGCTGCACGCTCGGCAAGGGCGATCTGTTCGGCGAGGATCTTAGGATCGATCGCCTCCGGATCCTGTGAGGCGATGTGCTCCATCTTGTTGAGCTGATTCTGCGCCTGTGCCGCTATCAGCTCCCGTGCTGCCAGCGCCTGCTCGACGGACATCCCTGGAGGTGCCTGCTTCGAACTACCGGGTGCTTCGCCCGCCTGCCCCCCACCGGCATGCGGACGATCATTCGCAGCTCCGGCATCAGTCCCGGAAGGCGCCACTGAGGGCTTTGGGGCCGCGGGAGTTCGTGTCGACTTCCCATCAACGATTGGAACTCGAGCAGTAGACGGAGCGACTTCTTCCCGGAGCTGCTGCAGTCGCATCTGGCGCCGGGTGGGCGGACCATTACCAGAGAGCTGGTCTTCCTTATGCTCCAGCTCCTTGATCGCGCGGAGCGCCGCGCGATCCCTCGCTCGGACCTGCGAGCTTCGTTCGGATTGGGCAGCCCCGGGAACCGCATCCACGGGCGCTTCAGCGGCACGCCTTATCCGTCCGCCCGAAGGCGGTGTCACTGGGGTCCGTGACCCTTCGGGCTTGCCCTGGGAACCGGAGAACTTGTCCTGGGAAGCAGCGGGCGACGGCGGCCCTGGAACCCGCGGAGGAACAACGGGCGCCGAAGGCGCAGGTGCGTTGGCCGATGGCGCAGACTGACTTGTCGCCGTCGGGCTGCCCTCTTTGGTCGCTTCAGGCTGGCCAGCCTGCTGAACCGCCTGGCTCGCTTGTCGGGCTCGACGCAGTTCGCGCCTGCTTCGGATAGGTTGCTGATCCTGACTCATTCGGAACTCATTCGGTACGTGCTCGGTCGTCTGGTCCTGACTGGGACAGCAGCAGCGTCCCTTCCTTACCCTCGTCCTTGTGGTTGGCCGGATCCGCAGCGTACAGGCCGTACTTTGCGATGTACTGCACTACGCCATCGGGAACCAGATACCAGACCGGGTTTCCTGCTGCCACCCTAGTCCGGCAGTCCGTGGAGGAAATAGCCATCGCGGGAACTTCCAGCAGGCTGACGTCATCACGACCCATGTCGTCCAAAACGTGCCCCGGCCGGGTCACGCCAACAAAATGGGCCAACGACCATAGTTCGTCGACGTCTTTCCAGGAAAGGATTTGGGCCAAGGCATCGGCACCGGTAATAAAGAACAGGTCCGCGTCAGGACGAAGTGTCCTCAGGTCCCGAAGGGTGTCGATTGTGTAGGTAGGACCAGGCCGATCCACATCCACCCTGCTTACGGTGAAGCGGGGGTTCGACGCCGTAGCAATGACGGTCATGAGGTAACGATGCTCGGGCTCGCTAACCTTCTTGCTGGACTTCTGCCAGGGCTGTCCCGTCGGCACGAAGACCACCTCGTCAAGGTGGAACTTGGCTGCAACCTCGCTGGCTGCAACCAAGTGGCCGTGATGGATGGGATCGAACGTCCCACCCATCACGCCCAGGCGGTGCCGCCGCGCAGCCCCGTCCCGCGGTTGTTTGGCGTAAATCTTAGTGGCCCGGCTTGTGCTGGTGCTTGTTCGGGTGCTGGCGGTGGGGATCAGAGTGCTCGTCCACCGGCTCGTGGCGGTTGCCGAGGTTGGTGTAGGACAAAGTCACAAACATCAGCACCACCAGGATCGCAAAAATCACGACGCCGAAAACCCACGGTTCCGCCCACAACGGAGCCAGTTCCTCGTGTCCGGATTCGCCGCCCTGGGCGGCAATGGATGTGGTGATCTGCTGCAGCAGCATGTTTTCCCCTACTAGTTCAAAGGATGTTGACGGCGGCATCCCGCCGTCCAGGGCTTCTGTTCTATGTTACAGCGTTGTCAGACGCGGACCTGGCCCTCGCCCTGCACAACCCACTTAGTGGTAGTGAGCTCAGACAGACCCATGGGACCACGTGCGTGCAGCTTCTGGGTGGAAATGCCCACTTCGGCTCCCAAGCCCAGTTCGCCGCCGTCGGTGAAGCGCGTGGACGCATTCACGATCACCGCAGCCGAGTCGACATCAGCAATGAACCTCTCAGCATTGGTCAGGCTGTTGGTCAGGATGGCCTCTGTGTGGCCCGTCGACCAGGTCCGGATGTGCTGGACCGCTTCGTCAAGGCTGTCCACCATGGCAATCGCAAGGTCGAGGTCCATGTATTCCGTAGCCCAGTCCAGTTCCGTGGCGGGCACAGTGTCCACTTTGCCTTCGAGGGCAGCAGCCACGCGGCCATCGGTGTGGAGCGTAACTCCGGCGGCGGCCAGTGCCGACGCGACGGCGGGAAGCACCGTGGAGCCAGAGTGCACCAGGAGCGTCTCCACGGTGTTGCACACGCTGGGGCGCTGTGTCTTGGCGTTCAGGAGGATCTCCACGGCCATGTGTTCATCTGCTGATTCGTCGATGAAGATATGGACGTTGCCCTCGCCGGTCTCAATAACGGGTACCGAGGAGTTGTTCACAACGGTCTGGATCAGGTCACGCCCGCCACGCGGGATCAGGACATCCACGCGCCCACGTGCCCGCATAAGCACGTTCGCGCCCTCTCGACCGTACTGGTCGACAGTCTGAACAGCATCGGCGGGAAGTCCCACGGACTCGAGGGCCTCCCGCAGGATGTCGACAAGGGCCTCGTTGGTCTTGGCGGCAGCCGATCCACCACGAAGAATGACAGCGTTGCCACTCTTGAGCGCCAGCCCGGCAATGTCCACCGTGACATTGGGACGTGCCTCGTAGATGGCCGCCACAACACCCAGGGGTACGTTCACCTGACGCAGCCGAAGGCCATTGGGAAGCGTCTGGCCGCGGACCACGTTGCCCACGGGGTCCGGAAGTCCGGCGAGGTTCTCGAGTGCGGCCGAAAGCCCCTCGATGCGCTTGGTGTCGAGCGTAAGGCGGTCCAGCAGTGCCGTTGAGGTCCCGTTGGCACGGCCTGCCGCCAGGTCTTCTGCGTTAGCAGCGAGTATGCGGTCCCTATTGTTTCCCAAAGCCTCGGCGATAGCGTTGAGGGCACGGTCCTTCAGGGCACGGTTGGCACTGGCCAGGCTTCGCGAGGCCAGGCGCGCGCGGTCAGCTATGGCAAACACTGCGTCCTGGACGTCGTCAGAGACTGGCGGGTTCCCGGCCACCGAGCTCTCCGTCGCGAAACCGGGGGCACCGGACTCACGGGCATCGGAAATCACAGGGGAATTGGGGGTAAGCGCCTCAGTCATGATCCAAGTTTAGAGGAGCGACGCGCCGGCACCAGAACAAGGTCGTCAACATGAACGACTTCACGGTCGTAGCCCCGTCCGAGCGAGCGCGCCAATTCCTTGGTGGAGCGGCCAAGCATCTGCGGCAATTCGTCTGCACCGTAGTTCACCAGGCCGCGCGCCACCACAACGCCGTCAGCGGACACCATTTCCACCGCGTCCCCCGCCTCGAAGCCGCCCTCCACGGCGGAGATGCCTGCAGGAAGCAACGAGGTGTGGCGGTCCCGCACCGCCTTGACGGCGCCGTCGTCGAGCACAAGGCGGCCACGCACCGAGGCGAGGTGCGCCAGCCACAAGAGCCGCACGGGCTTTCGGCTGCCGTTGATCGCGAACCAAGTACCCACATCCTCACCCGCGAGGGCCTTCTCGGCATTGGCTGTTGACGTCACCAGTGCATGGATGCCGGAACTTGCAGCGATGGAGGCGGCCTCCACTTTTGTCATCATGCCGCCGGTACCGACCCCGGCTCTCCCGGCCTTGCCGATAGTCACGCCGTCGAGGTCCCCGGGTCCTGTGACGAGTGGAATTCGGCTGGCGCCTTGGGCGGGTGGACCGTCGTAGAGGGCGTCGACGTCGGACAGCAGCACCAGGGCATCCGCGCGGACAAGGTGCGCAACGAGTGCCGCCAGGCGGTCATTGTCGCCGAAACGAATCTCATGGGTTGCCACCGTGTCGTTCTCATTCACCACGGGAACGACGCCGAGGTTGAGCAGCCGATCCAGCGCACGGAAAGCGTTGGTGTGCTGTGTGCGGCGCATCAGGTCGTCCGCGGTGAGAAGCACCTGGCTGACGGTCACGCCGTGGGCAGCGAAGGCCTGCGTGTAGCGGGCCATGAGCAGCCCCTGGCCCACGCTGGCCGCCGCCTGCTGGGTGGCGAGGTCCTTGGGCCGCTTAGCGAGGCCCAAGGGCGCAAGGCCCGCGGCAATGGCTCCAGAGGAGACCAGGATGATTTCCGTGCCCTCATTCCGCTTCCGGGCGAGGGCGTTGACCAGTGCCGTCAGCGACTTCTCGGAGATACCGCCCTTGATGCTGGTCAGCGACGAAGAGCCGACCTTGACCACGATGCGCCGCGCTCCGGCCAGCGCTTTACGCTCTGCCAATTCCTTCTCCGTTTGCGGCGCACCCCCCATGGCGGTCCTAGACGTCATTGTCCGATTCCAGTCCGCTCTCCTTCAGGGGGTTTGAAGCCCGACGACGGCTGACGGATTCCGTCCAAACGCCCGCCTTGCGCTCGGCCTCCAGTTCGGCGCGGGCTGCCGCCTTTGCCTCCCGGCGTTCAGCCTGCTCGTCGCGCTTTTGGGCACGGGTTGGACGGTCGCCTATGTCAGCGATGCGAATGTCAGTACCGCGGGGCGTGCCCAGCAGTTCGGCGCCGGCCATGATGGTGGGCTCCCAGTCGAAGACGACACCATCGTCCTCGCCGATCACAACGGTGTCCCCGGGTTTGGCGCCCATCTTGAACAGTTCAGTTTCCACACCCAATTTGGCCAGGCGGTCGGCGAGGTATCCGATTGCTTCCTCGTTGGTGAAGTCGGTCTGCTTGACCCAGCGCACGGGTTTGTCCCCCAGCACACGGAACAACGGCTCAAGGTTCTTTTCCTCACGCCGAATCCGGAATCCCGCCTCATTGACTGCGCGGGGACGGAGAACCGGAGGCGCCACCTTGGGCGGCGCGGCCTCGACGGCGTCGCGTGCTGCTTTTACGATCTCAGCCATGGCGAAGCCAAGGGAACGCAGGCCTTCGTGGCTGGTGGCTGAAACCTCAAACACCCGGTAGCCGCGGGACTCCAGCTCGGGACGGACAAACTCGGCCATGTCGCGGCCGTCGGGCAGGTCCACCTTGTTCAGCGCCACCAGCCGGGGCCGCTCATTGAGGGGCACGACTTCCCCATCGACACCCGCGTAGCTCATATCGACGGCGTACTTCTCGAGTTCGGCCTCGATGATTCCAAGGTCGGACAGCGGGTCCCGGTCGGACTCCAGCGTTCCGCAGTCCAGGACGTGTACAAGGGCAGCGCAACGCTCGACATGGCGCAGGAAGTTGTGGCCAAGGCCCCTGCCTTCACTGGCACCCTCAATGAGGCCGGGCACGTCGGCGATGGTGAAACGAACGTCGCCCGCCTGGACCACACCGAGGTTGGGCACCAGCGTTGTGAAGGGGTAGTCGGCGATCTTGGGACGGGCAGCAGACATCGCGGCGATCAGGCTGGATTTCCCCGCCGAAGGAAAACCCACCAGTGCGATGTCCGCGATGGACTTCAGCTCCAGAACGATGTCCGATGAGTCGCCCTCAATGCCGAGCAGCGCGAAACCAGGCGCCTTGCGCTTTGGAGAGGAGAGGGCAGCGTTGCCAAGGCCACCCTGGCCGCCTGCAGCTGCGATGTATTCGGCACCCACGCCCACCAGGTCGGCGAGCACCTTGCCGTCCTTAGTCTTCACAACAGTGCCCTCGGGAACGGGCAGGATGAGGCTCTCGCCGTTCTTGCCCGCGCGCCAGTCACCCATGCCGGGACCCCCGTTGGTGGCGTGGCGGTGCGGTGCGTGATGGTAATCCAGGAGCGTGGTGGTCTGCGGGTCGACTCGCAGAATGACATCGCCACCGTTTCCGCCGTTGCCGCCGTCGGGTCCGCCGAGTGGCTTGAACTTCTCACGCTTTACGGAGACGCAACCGTGGCCGCCTGTACCGCCGGATACGTGAAGTACCACCCGGTCTACGAAGCTGGCCACGTCAATCTCCTCTGTGTGCGACTTTTGACTGGTCCCCGAAATGCTTTCCAGTCGATTCTAGTTGGGGTTAAAAGAACGGTGGAGCGGGCCTGCTGGCCCGCTCCACCGGTTCAGAACGTGTTGTTACTCTGCAGCCGCAGCAGCAACGATGTTGACCACGCGGCGGCCGCGGCGGGTACCGAACTCAACCGCACCGGCCTGCAGGGCGAACAGGGTGTCGTCGCCACCGCGGCCAACGCCTGCGCCGGGGTGGAAGTGGGTGCCGCGCTGGCGGACGATGATCTCGCCCGCAGAAACGACCTGGCCGCCGAAGCGCTTGACGCCGAGACGCTGTGCGTTGGAGTCGCGGCCGTTACGAGTGGAGCTCGCTCCCTTTTTGTGTGCCATTTGAAATGCCTGCCTTCAAAGAATGTTGGAAACTGAAAACCTGTAAAGAACCCGGAAGGTTACTTAATGCCGGTGATCTTGACCTTGGTCAGTTCCTGACGGTGACCCTGGCGCTTCTTGTAACCGGTCTTGTTCTTGAACTTCTGGATGACGATCTTCGGACCACGCAGGTCCTCCAGGATCTCTGCCGTGACCTTCACCTTGGCGAGGTCGGCAGCTGCGGACGTGACCTTGTCACCGTCCACCAGAAGCAGTGCAGGCAGCTCAATGGTGCTGCCGGCTTCTCCGGCGACGCGGTTCAGGGTAACGAAGTCTCCAACGGAAACCTTCTCTTGGCGGCCGCCGGCGCGGACAATCGCGTACACCACTTGGGAACTCACTTCTCTCGACGTATCTAACTGAATTTGCGTGCAGAACCCGGCGCTGTGATTGGCTGGATCTCCGCTGTGCCTCAACGCCGTGGATCCCAGAGCGGAATCCGTGAGCCATCCCATGAACAATTCCAAGGGGCATAACCCAAGTGTTGGCGTAAGCACCGAAGATCAAGATTACGCTAAATTCGCCTTCGGCCGCAAATGAGGCCAGCCCCGCAGCTGCTGGGTGATAAGCACCACAGCCGGGCGTCAGCGCCCCCGGAACCGTGCTTGAACAGCTTACCCGCGCGCGGAGGGCATTGCCGGATTTGCGCACAGGACACGCTGAATCACGCTATGCGTGAAGCCTGGGTGCGTCAAAGAACCCCACTTCGTAGCTGCAGGAGTGCCTGAATGCATCGATCATGCGTGCACGCTCGGGCTCGGATGCGCGGGCTGCGGCAGCATCCGTAAACAGGACGGCCTGCCGTGTTGCAGCGGCGAATTCCTCGTCTGCGTACGTGGCGAGCCACGACGAGTAAGGATGCGACGATAGTGAACCCGCCTCCTGGTACGCCTTGTGTAGCGTGTGCCCTACCTCGGCGTAAAGCCAGTAGCAAGGCAGGATCGCGGCAAGCAGCACAGCATAACTGCCCGTCGCCGACACAGCGAGCAGGTGGTCAACATAGGCCTTTGTCACGGGACCCATAGTGGAATCGACCGTCCGGGTGCTGAGCCAGCTGCGGTGAAGCTCGGACTCGACTTCGAGGCACACTTGCGAAGACCTTGCCCAAAACAGCTGCTCTTCTTCTGTGGGGGCCAGCGCACCGGCCCTTGCAAGGACCCTCGAGTAACCGTTGAGATAGAGGGCGTCCTGAGCCAGGTAGTAGGCGAATTGATGCTCTGGAAGGTCTCCGGACTGGAGTCCGCGGATGAAGTCCAGACTGTAGATCGCCTCAAGGTCGGGGACGGACTCTTCCCACAGCCTGCCGGCAAAATCGCCGGATCCTGACCGTTCAACGTGGTGGAAGTGATGGATGGGACCATTGCCCCGGCCCACTTCCAGGGACGGGGACTGGGTGAGGGCGCCCAGGAGCCATTGCTTGGCAAGCCGCAGGGTAGCCTCCCAATCCCCAGTGGCTACGCGCAGTGTGGCCATCGCTGAGGACAGGGAACAGCCGGTTCCGTGACTATTGTTAGTGTTGACGCGTTCCCCGGGGACCTCCACCACATCCTGGGACAGTCCACCAGTAGTGCTGACAAGGGCGTCGGGGCATTCCCGGCCGTTCAAGTGTCCGCCCTTCACCAGGACGATGCTCCCGGAGATTGCCGCAAGCCGCTTGCCCTGTTCCAGGGCAGTTGGCCAATCCAAGGCTGCGTCCTCCCCCAGCAACACGCCAAGTTCGGGGATATTGGGCGTGATGAGGTGGGCCAGGGGAAGCAACTCCCGCAGGGCCGCCTCTGCGGAATCCTTAAGCAGCCGGTCACCGCTGGTTGCCACCATCACCGGGTCGAGGACCACAACCCCGGGCCGCACCTCCTCGAGCCATGCCCGCACAACACCAATGACCTCGGACTCTCCCAACATGCCTATCTTGACGGCATCGACTGTGATGTCGGCCGAGATGGCGTCCAGTTGAGCCTTGAGGAACGAAGCCGGCGGAACATGTACGCCAGTGACTCCCTGCGTATTCTGGGCTGTCAGCGCTGTGATTGCAGCCATGCCGTAGCCACCATGAGCAGCGATGCTCTTCAGGTCGGCTTGTATGCCTGCGCCGCCTGATGGGTCCGATCCGGCGATGCTCAGCACCCGTGGCACGCGCCGAGTTCCCGACGGGAGGGGAACAACTGCGGAAACGATAGTTTTGGATGAGCGGGCCTCGTCAACAACGACGGGAGCGGTGGATATGGATACAGCCACTGATGGACATCCCTTCGCCGGTACTAACCGGACAGGTTCAACGGGTTTCAATCTCAGCCGGCCCTGTACTCGGCACCCCGTGTCAAAGTCCAAGCCTAACGCGCCACCTCACAAATGACTGTGCCCCGTCCCCCACGCTGACGCGTCATGGGACGGGGCACAAACCGCAAATAGCCGGCGAGCTACTTTAGAGTTCCGAAGCCGGTACTCCGACTCCCAGAATGATCGGTTCATCCGCGGCAGGCCTGGCAGGAGCCGACTCCGGCGCCTTCGCCTGGTGGGCACTGCCCCCGGCAGTCGCTGCAGAAACATCGTGGTGCTCCACGGATGTCGCATTGGCGGCGCCCTGCGCACGGCTAGCGCTGCGGTTACGACGGCCCCTTCGGTTCCGGGAACGGGCCAATTCACCCTCGCCACTGTCAGATGCTTCAGTTCCCTCGTCGAACGGCTGCGAGTCAGCCTCCGAGGCCGGCACGGCATCGGACTCCTGGATCGGCCCAGCTTCCAACAGTGAAGCGCCCTGATCGTTCGGTTCATCCGACGACGTTGCATGCCCCATGTGGGCGAACGCCTCAGCAAGAAGGTCGAGGCTCATCTTGGGCTGGGGACGGAAGGACTCGTCGGTGTGGCGGGCTGCAGGAAGCGCAACCTCTTCGCCGCCGAAACGAAGCACCGGGCCCGGCCGGCCGGCGGCAGCACCGGCGTCGGACTCTTCAGGAGCCGCGGCAGGAATCTGCACGGCTTCTTCCGGCAAGTGCTCCGCTCCCCGTGCGGCCGCGGCCGCAGCCAGTTCGTCCTCGTGCAGGTGCGCGGCGTGCGCAGCAGCGGCGATGTTGGCCAACGCTGCCCGCGTTGCCTCTGCCTTCGCCTGGCGCCGGGCTGCCTCCTCGTCCACCTGGACTGGTGGCGCAGGTGCCGGAACTACAGGCTCGGGCGTCTGCGCGCCACCACGTCCACGCCGCCGCTTGCGCTCGGGCCGGGTTGCCGGCTGTGTTTCCGCACGCTGGTGGTGATGTTCAGCGGCAACGATGTTGGCCCTGCGGTGCTCCACCGGTTCATCGTGGGTGACAACACCCCGGCCACCGCAGTGCTCGCACTGCTCGCCAAAGACTTCCAGCAGGCCTGTTCCCATGCGCTTGCGCGTCATTTGCACCAGGCCAAGGGACGTGACTTCGGCCACTTGGTGCTTGGTCCGGTCGCGGCCCAAGCACTCAACGAGCCGACGGAGCACCAGGTCACGGTTGGATTCAAGGACCATGTCGATGAAGTCGATGACGATGATGCCACCGATGTCCCGGAGCCGAAGCTGCCTAACAACTTCTTCCGCCGCCTCGAGGTTGTTCTTGGTGACGGTTTCTTCGAGGTTGCCGCCGCTTCCGGTGAACTTGCCGGTGTTGACGTCCACAACTGTCATGGCTTCGGTCCGGTCGATAACCAGCGATCCGCCGGACGGCAGGAAGACCTTGCGGTCCAGTGCCTTGTGGATCTGCTCGTCGATGCGCCAGGCGGCGAAGATGTCCTGGTCGGAGCCCCACTTTTCCAGGCGACCCACCAGATCCGGAGCGACATACGTTACGTACGCTTCGATGGTGTCCCAGGCTTCGTCGCCGGAAACGATCAGCTTGGAGAAGTCCTCGTTGAAGACGTCCCGGACCACCTTGATGGTGAGGTCCGGCTCCCCGTACAGCAGTTCCGGAGCCAGCACTTTGGTGGAGTTGGCCTGCGACTGGATGCCTTCCCATTGGGCGCGGAGGCGGTTGATGTCGTGCGTCAACTCCTCCTCGGAGGCACCTTCCGCCGCCGTGCGCACAATCACGCCTGCATCCTCCGGCAGGCGATCCTTGAGGATGCGCTTCAGTCGGTTGCGTTCGACGTCCGGGAGCTTGCGCGAGATGCCCGTCATGGACCCGCCCGGCACGTAGACGAGATAGCGGCCAGGAAGGGAGATCTGGCTGGTCAGGCGGGCGCCCTTGTGCCCCACGGGATCCTTGGTGACCTGCACCAGCACGGAGTCGCCGGACTTGAGGGCGTTCTCGATGCGCCGAGGCTGGCCCTCCAGGGTCACGGAGTCCCAGTTGACTTCGCCTGCGTAAAGCACGGCATTGCGGCCACGTCCGATGTCAACGAAGGCCGCTTCCATGGACGGGAGCACGTTCTGGACCTTGCCCAGGTACACGTTGCCGATCAGGGAGTCCTGCTGGGTCTTGGAGACAAAGTGCTCAGCGAGCACACCATCTTCCAGCACGGCGATTTGGATACGGTCATCGCGCTGCCGGACGACCATTTGGCGGTCGACGGATTCACGACGGGCCAGGAACTCGGCTTCTGTGATGACCTGTCGGCGACGACCGGATTCGCGGGACTCGCGGCGGCGCTGCTTCTTGGCCTCAAGCCGTGTGGAACCCTTGACGCTGGCCACACGGTTGGTGGACGTGGATTCCACGTGCGTCCGCGGCGCCCTTACGCGGGTGATCGTGTTGGGCGGATCGTCGTCCGCTCCGCCTGTCAGCTCAAGATCCTGGTCGCCACGGCGACGACGGCGACGACGGCGGGAAGTGACGCCTTCCTCAAGGCTCTCCTCGGCCTGGGCCGCTTCATCGCCGCCCTCGCCGGTTTCCTCGACTTCCTCGGTGCCTTCCCGCTCGGCTCCGCGGCGGCCCCGCCTGCCACGGCTGCGGCGTCGACGACGGCTGCCGCCCTCCTCGAGGGCGCCCTCCTCGCCGCCTTCTTCGGTCTCCTCCCCAGCCTCAGCCGGTGCCGGCCTGACGACGGCGCTGAGGTCCGGGGCCTGGAAAATCATGGAAGTGATGGACATCGGCTCCATGAAGAGCGAACCAGGGGTTCCTGATGCAGCAGCGGGTTCCTTCTCGGTCGAAGCTGCAGCTTCTTCCACTGCAGCGGCATTTTCTAGGCGTTCTTCGGCCGCCGGCACTTCGGCGGCTTCCTCGCCTTCGACCGCCACCGGCTCGGCGGCGTACTCGGTCGGGACCGCACCTGCCGGCGCGGCGCCCGCCTCAGTCCCTGATTCGTCAGCTACCGCTGCCGGCTCAACAACCGCACGTTCGACGACGGGGACTTCCGGTTGCTCCTCAACTGGCACCTCAGCGGCAACCTTTGTGGTCCGACGTCGGCGGACCACCTTAGGCGGGGCAGCGACGGCGGCCTCTACCGTCGTCGGGCCAGCCTCGACGCCCACTTCAGTAGTGGGCGCAGCGACGGTCGCGTCGCCGTCGAGCCCGGGCAGGGTGTCCTCCGCAGGCTTCTTTCGGGCGCGGGACCGACGGACCGGTGCTTTGGCGGCGGTCTCGGTCGGGGCCTCCGCTTCGGCGGCACTCGTCACGGCGTCGCCGTTCGCATCACTCTCAACAACGGACTCTTCAGCCATGGCAGCCTTGGGGGCTGCCTTGCGGCGCGTCCTGGTGGTCTTTTTGGGTGCTTCCGCGGTCTCCACGGAAGCCGCCTCTTCATTGGCGGCTAGGACCTGGTCATTATCCATATGTGGCAATACTCCTGCCCTGCGGTGCCGCCACATCCGACGCCCGGCGGGGCAAATATTGTCAAAACCCGCAGGCATTGACAGAAGTCAGTCAGTTGCCCTTCAGTTCGCACCATCCTTGGGGTGCGGCAACCTGAAAGGCCGGTGCCGTTGCCCTGGAGAACCCGTTGTTCTGTTACCACAACCAGGTGCCGTCCAGCGTAGTGGCGGGCCGACCGGAACCAGATAGTCCGTGGTGGGCCCTGCGCAATCGTGGCGGTCTTGGGAGCAAATCACCGGACCGGAATCCGCATGTGGATCGGCTTCCGGCCATTGCCATTCTCTCACATGCCTGCCAAAACGGCCGGAAGGGAGGACAGATTCGCCGAAGTGCCGCGAACTTCCGCCTCAGTGGGCACCTTGTCTGTGAGCGGCATTCAGCCGACGGGGCTACAATCGCCCCAAGATCACCATCCGGCACCTTGCCCGGATACCCATTTCTTTGAAGGACCTGAGGCCCATGCCAAGCCAAGCCAGATCTTCCCTGGCCGATCACGCAGCAGACCCTGCCGCCCACCCCTCGGCCGTGCCCACAATGGTGCGGGACAAGCCTTTCGCCTGGCTGCTGCTGGCCACTGGCGTTATCGGCTGGCTCGCCTCCGGCGCCCTGGTACTGGAGAAGCTCGAAGTCCTCAAGGATCCCAGCCACACCACGGTGTGCGACGTGAATCCATGGATTTCCTGCGGCCAAGTCATGCAGACGTGGCAAAGCTCCGTTTTTGGATTCCCAAACATGTTTATTGGGATCGTGGCTTTTGCGATCATCATCACGACTGCCATGGGGATCCTTTCCGGAGCAAAGTTTTCCCGAGGCTACTGGCTTGGCCTGCAGAGCGGCGTGACCCTTGGCTTCGCTTTTGTGGTGTGGCTCTGGTCCCAGGCGCTGTACGTCATCAACGTCCTGTGCCCGTTCTGCATGATCGTGTGGGCTGTGATGATCCCCATGTTCGTCTGGGTGACCATCAGGAACGTGGTCCACGGAGTCATTCCGGCACCGCAGAAGTTGGCTCGGCTGCTTGGCGACTCAGGCTGGATCATCACCGCATTGATCTGCGTCGCGGTCATTGCAACGATATTCTTCGCGTTTGTGCACGTTTTCATCGGAACGTCCGGATACTGATTCATCAGCCAGCAAGAACAAGGGCCCATGCTCCGGTTGGAGCATGGGCCCTTGTTCTTGTGCTGGTGATCCTATTCCGGCGCTGGGACGTCCGGTACTAGTACGGTACTAGGACGTCCGGTATTAGGACGCCTGGAACCAGATCGCGATTTCCCGCGATGCGGATTCGGTGGAGTCGGAGCCGTGCACCAGGTTCTGCTGGACTGCCAGGCCCCAATCACGGCCGAAGTCGCCACGGATGGTTCCCGGGGCGGCCGTGGTTGGATCGGTGGTGCCTGCCAGCGAGCGGAAGCCTTCGATGACCTTGTTGCCCTCAAACACGGCTGCCACGATGGGGCCGCTCAGCATGAACTCCACCAGGGGCTCATAGAAGGGCTTCCCCACGTGTTCGGCGTAGTGTTCCTCCAGCAATTCTCGGGTGGCGTTGACTTTTTTCAGCTCTGCGAGGGTGTACCCCTTCGCTTCGATGCGGCTGAGGATGGTTCCGCTGAGGTTGCGGGCCACGCCGTCTGGCTTGATCAGGACAAGAGTGCGCTCAATGGTCACAGTTGCTCCAATGTCTTGGGAGGGTTTCCCAGTCAGTCTACGGGGTTTCAGGGCCGGGTTTTTCGGGGTGGGCGGCTTCCCATTCAGCTTGGGCGCGGTCGCGCTCAGCCACTTCTCGGTCTATCCGTATACCGGTTCGTATGCCATACCACCAAGCGGCCGCAAACAGTGCTCCGATCACGAACATGGTGGGCTCCGCAAGACCGGTCAGGATCAGCACCACCTGAAGTGCCCAGCCAACCGCGACTCCCCAGGGCCTACTTAGCACCGCGCAAGCGAGGACCAGAACGACGCTGAGCGTTATACCGACGGAGAGGATAACCGCGGGCTCGATCTCGCTGCGGCGGAGGCCAAACACGGCAAGCGTGCCGAAAAAGGCGACGAAAGCCTCGAGCAACAGCACAGTGGACGCGAACATGACTTTGGTCGAACGCCGCTTCTTCGGCATCCCGGGACGCCACTCGCGTTGAGCCCTGGTGAGTCGGGCCACGCTAGGCACCCGCCTTTCCAAGCAGAACGCGGGCTTCTGCCACCACAGTGATGGAGCCAGTGATGAGCACTCCACCAGCTAGGTCGTCATTGGCCTCCGCGCGTTCCACAGCCCATTCGATGGCGTCGTCGAGCCGCTCGGCAATGTGGATGTTCTCCTCGCCGAAGCCAAGGTCGACGGCGAGTTCCGCCAGTTCGGCGGCGGGAACGGCCCGCGGTGACTCGGACTGCGTGAAGCAGAACTCTTCGGCCAAATCCCCGAGTGATTCCTTCAACTGCCTCAGGATCGCCTCTGCGTCCTTCTCCTTGAGTACCCCGAGTACCACCACAAGCTTGCTGAATGTGAAGGACTCCAGGATGGCTTCGGCGGAGACCCGGACACCATCGGGGTTGTGGCCGGCATCAACGATAATCGTTGGGGCCGTGCGAACTACCTCAAGTCGACCGGGCGAGGTCACCGTAGCGAACGCGTCGCGCAGCAGGTCGGTGTTGAGTTCGCGGTCTCCCCCGCCGAAGAAGGCCTCCAAGGCAGCGACGGCAACCGCCGCATTTTCAGCCTGATGGGCGCCATGAAGGGGAATCAGCAGGTCGGTGTATCGTCCGGCTAGCCCACGGATGTCCACCAGCTGGCCGCCGACGGCGACGCTGCGGGCTTCGACACCGAACTCGACCCCTTCGAACCGGTACGGCACGCCTACTTCCCGCGCCTTATCCAAAAGGACCTGGGCAGCGTCAACTGGCTGGGCGGCGCTCACCAGGAAACCGCCCGGCTTGATGATGCCCGCCTTCTCGTAGGCGATGTCCTCTGTGGTGTCGCCCAGCAGATCCGTGTGGTCAAGGGAAATTGGCGTTACCACCGAAACCTGGCCGTCCCCGACGTTCGTCGCGTCGGTGATGCCGCCCAAGCCAACCTCGATGACGGCAACGTCCACTGGCTGGTCAGCGAAAATCGCGAAGCCGAGGATGGTCAGGCATTCGAAATAGGTCAGCCGCGGCTGGCCCTCAGCGACCAGCTCCTTGTCCACGATCTGAAGGTAGGGACGGATCTCGTCCCAGATGCGGACAAAGGTCTCATCGGACACAGGTGCGCCGTCGATGCTGATTCGCTCAGTGACCTTGGACAGGTGTGGGCTGGTGTACCGGCCCGTACTCAGGCCATGGGCACGCAGCCCTGCCTCAATCATCCGGGCAGTTGAGGTCTTGCCATTGGTTCCGGTGACATGGACGATCGGGAACGCCTTGTTGGGCTCGCCCAGGACATCCATGGCACGGAACAGTGGAGCCAGCCGTGGTTCCATCTTGTTCTCGGGGGCACGCCCCAACAATTCGGCGTAAACGCTTTCCACGGAGAATTCGTCGCTCATGCGCCTGCCTTTGCAACAGAGATAACCGGCTCGCCGCTGTCGGCAGCCACTACCGTCTCCAGTTCCACGGAGAGAGTCTCAGCCTTGACCAGTTCGCCGTTGGCCGTGAGTGCACCAATAACGTCGGCCGAAGCAGTGACTGTGGTGGTGATGCGGTCGCTGACGTTCAATCCGGCATCCTTACGGGCCTGCTGGATGGCGCGGACCAGATCCCGCGCGATGCCCTCGGCTTCCAGTTCCGGTGTCACCTGCGTATTCAGGACAACAAAGCCGCCGCCAGGCAGCACCGCCACTGCCGAGGAAGCGGCAGCACCGCCGTCGGACTTGTCCGCCACCACAGTCTCCAGGGTGTATTCCTGCGGTTCCAGCTCAAGCCCGCCGGACGTCACGACGCCGGCCTCGCTAACTGACCAGTCGCCGGTCTTTGAGCCCTTGATGGCCAGCTGCACGTCCTTGCCCAGGCGGGGGCCGGCTGCACGGGCGTTGACTACCAGCTTCTGCTCGATGCCGAACTCCTCGGGGGAGGCGGTTGCCGCGTCGAGCATCCGCACGGACCGCAGATTGAGTTCATCGGCGACGACGGCGGCAAAAACTTCCAGTGCGTCGGCGCCCGGAGCGACGACGGTCAACTCCTGCAACGGCAGGCGGACTCGGAGGTTGGCCGCCTTGCGAAGCGACGAACCGCTGGAGCAGATCTGCTGGACCCGGTCCATGGCTTCCACGAGGTCCGGGTTGGCCGGGAACAGTGACGCCTCTGGCCAGTCGGCGAGGTGTACCGAGCGTCCGCCTGTCAAGCCACGCCAGATTTCCTCGGAGACCAATGGCAGCAGCGATGCCGAGACCCGGCAAACCGCTTCGAGTGCCGTGTACAGGGCGTCGAAAGCGTCAGTGTTCTCGTCAAAGAAGCGCTGCCGGCTCCGTCGGACATACCAGTTGGTGAGCATGTCCAGGTAGCTGCGAAGGGAGTCGCAGGCTCCGGAGATGTCGTACTCGTCCAGGCTCCGGGTCATGGAGCTGACAAGCTCACCGGTGTTTGCCAGCAGGTACTGGTCCAGGGTGTCCGTGTAGCCGTCATAACGGAGCTTCGCATCGTAGCCCGCGCGGCCGTTTGCGGCGTTCGTGTAGAGCGTGAAGAAGCTGTACACGTTCCACAACGGAAGGATGACCTGGCGCACACCGTCGCGGATCCCCTGTTCGGTGACGATGAGGTTGCCGCCGCGAAGGATGGGGCTGGACATCAGGAACCAGCGCATGGCGTCTGATCCGTCACGGTCCAGCACCTCGGAAACGTCCGGGTAGTTCCGCAGGCTCTTGGACATCTTCTGGCCGTCGGAGCCCAGTACGATGCCGTGGCTGATTACGTTACGGAAAGCCGGCCGATCGAACAGCGCTGTGGACAGGATGTGCAGCATGTAGAACCAGCCACGCGTCTGCCCGATGTACTCCACGATGAAGTCCGCCGGATTGTGGGTGTTGAACCAGTCCTCGTTCTGGAACGGGTAGTGCACCTGGCCATAGGGCATGGAGCCGGAGTCGAACCAGACGTCCAGGACGTCCTCCACTCGGCGCATGGTGGACTGGCCCTCTTCCGGAGATCGGGGGTCGTCCGGGTTGGGGCGGGTCAGTTCGTCGATAAACGGACGGTGCAGGTCCACCTCGCCGTTGTTGTTCACCGGGAGGCGTCCAAAATCAGCCTCAAGCTCCGCCAGTGAGCCGTACACGTCGGTGCGGGGGTACTCGGGGTCATCCGACTGCCACACGGGGATCGGCGAGCCCCAGTAGCGGTTGCGGCTGATGGACCAGTCTCGAGCGTTCTCCAGCCACTTGCCAAACTGGCCGTCCTTGACGTTGCCCGGGATCCAGTTGATCTCCTGGTTCAGCTCGGACATCCGGTCCTTGAACTTGGTGACTTCCACGTACCAGGAGGACACTGCCCGGTAGATCAGCGGATTGCGGCAGCGCCAGCAGTGCGGGTAGCTGTGTTCATAGCTGGCGTGGCGCACAAGGCGCCCTGCGCCACGCAGGACCTGGGTGATGGGTTTGTTCGCTTCGAAAACCTGCAGTCCGGCGATGGCGGAAAGCGGACCATGCGCGAAGAGGTGGAGGAACTTGGCGCCCTCGTCAACGGAAAGCACCACGGGGATTCCGGCGTCCTCACAGACTTTCTGGTCGTCCTCACCGTAGGCGGGAGCCTGGTGGACGATTCCCGTGCCGTCAGTTGTGGTGACGTACTCGGCGGCCAGGATGCGCCAGGCATTTTGTGTACCGTACTTCTCGGCGTCGGCGAAGTAATCCCACAGTGGCTCGTAGGACAGCCCCGCCAGTTCGGCGCCGGTGAAGGTGAGTTCGACGGCGGCCCCTGCGGCTGCGACGCCATCGGCACCGTCACCGTACCCCAGGTCCTTCGCGTAGGTTCCCACAAGGTCCGTGGCGAGCAGGAAACGGCCGCTGACGGGGGCGTCGGCTGAAGCCGCCTTCACGCCGTTGGGCCCTGCGGGCAGCACAGCGTAGGAGATGTCAGGTCCGACGGCGAGCGCCAGGTTGGTGGGCAGGGTCCAGGGCGTGGTGGTCCAGGCCAGGATCTGGACGCCTTCAAGTTCACGTGAGAGTTCCGATTCCCCGGCCTTGATGGGGAAGGTGACTGTGACCGAAGGGTCCTGGCGGTTCTTGTAGACGTCGTCATCCATGCGCAGCTCATGGTTGGACAGCGGCGTCTCGTCCTTCCAGCAGTAAGGCAGCACACGGTAGCCGTTGTAGGTGAGGCCCTTTTCGTGCAGCTGCTTGAAGGCCCACAGCACCGACTCCATGTATTCGACGTTGAGCGTCTTGTAGTCGTTGTCGAAGTCCACCCAGCGGGCCTGGCGGGTGACGTAGGCCTTCCACTCATTGGCGTACTTCATCACGGAGGCGCGGCAGGCATCATTGAATTTGTCGATGCCCATGGCTTCGATCTGGGTCTTGTCCGTCATGCCCAGCTGCTTCATGGCCTCGAGTTCGGCGGGCAGGCCATGGGTGTCCCAGCCGAAGCGACGTTCCACCCGCTTGCCGCGCTGGGTCTGGTAGCGCCCTACGAGGTCCTTGGCGTAGCCAGTCAGCAGGTGGCCGTAGTGCGGGAGGCCGTTTGCGAAGGGCGGGCCGTCATAGAAGACGAATTCGTTGCTGCCATGTGCGCCGCCGGGCAAGTCGCTGTCGCGGTTGTCGATGCTGGCCTGGAACGTGCCGTCCTGGTCCCAGTACTTGAGGATCCGTTCCTCGATCTCCGGGAACTTCACGGAGGCTGAAACACCTGTGCCGGCGGAGCCGCCGGCTGAAGCCTTGGGGTAATGCGTCATCTCGTCATCCTGGTCTGAGCTGGTGAACTTGTTCGTTTCATTCAGGATGCGAGGACGGCCCCTGCGCAGCTTTGGCTGCGCCGGTACCGCGGTACCACCTCACTTACCAGCGCCGGGCGCCTTCTTGTTAAGGAGGCGCCATTCAGCGTTGGCCGCTCATTGACTGCTGTGACGGGCTTACCCGTCCGGTTCTAGTGACCGGCCTCGATGCGCGCATTTAGGCCGGTGTTCTTCCGGAAGCTCGCCGGTGATGGCCGGGTCGACGCTTGTTCCAACAGTTTAGCTGGAGGGAAGCTGCGGTCTCCACTTGCGGACACGGCGAAGTCCGCGTTACTCGGGCCTACACTGGGCAATGTGTCGGTCAACACACGCGCGCTGCGCGGAAAAGGGCCCTCGAGGTTTTGGACTGCGGCCACGATGGTCACGGCCCTGCCTGTGTCAGCTCTTTCAGTGGCGAGGCTCTTGCCTGTGGCATGGCCTGTGTCTGTGGTCCAGCTTCTCGCTTTCATTCCGTGGCTATCCGTTCCAGCAGGGGCGTCGCTTGTTTTAGCCGCAGCCAGCAGACGGCCGTGGGCGGTGGGAGCTACGGCGGGATTGCTGACCTTGCAATTGGTATGGCTGTTTCCACCGGCGTTTTGGTTGCCCGGGGCTCCGACTGCCGACCCAACGGTCAAGGTGACGGTTATGAGCATCAACGCTTTATACGGTCAGGCAAATGCGAGGGACATAGTGCGTTTGGTCCGCGAGAATGATGTGGCTGTGCTGGCCGTGCAGGAGCATTCGGCTGCGCTGGAGCGCGGCCTGACGGCGGCCGGCCTGGACGACTTTCTCCCCCACAGGGTGAGCAAACCGGAGTCCAACGCTTCGGGAAGTGCCCTGTATTCCCGCTTTCCGCTGCAGTTGCTGGACACCGTGCCTGGCACGGAGTTCCAGATCCACACCGTTCGTACCGTCGTCCAGGGTCCCGAGGGGGCAGCCACGGCGGAATTCACCAATGTGCATGCCATGCCCCCTATCGAGGCACCCCCGGCACGCTGGCGCAGCGACCTGGCGCGCATTGCCGGAATTGGGCACCGATCCGGGAACCAGGTGCTGTTGGGCGATTTCAACGCCACCTACGACCACGCGGAGTTCCGCCGCCTGTTGGACGGTGATTCAGGTGGGAAACAGCTTGTGGACGTCGGGGTTTCTGCCGGGGCCCGGCTGTCGCCAACCTGGCCGATGCGCGGCTTTCCGTTGCCTGGCATCGTCATCGATCACATCGTGACGAGTCCCGGCATCCGACACGTGAGCTACGACGTCCGGGCTGTTGAAGGTTCGGACCATGCGGCGGTTCTGGCGGAACTGCGCATCCCAGTGGACAGGTAGTTTGAGGGGTGGGGTTGTGCGAGCCTGCCGGGGGCCAGTCCTGTTCAGGCCTTGCGGATGAGCTTGTAGTTGGAGGCCTGGGCCACCGGACGGATAGTGATGTGGTCCAGGTTGACGTGGTGCGGCAGTGAGACTGCGTACTTGACGACGTCGGCAACGTCCTCTGAGGTGAGCGGCTTTTCGACGCCGGCATAGACCTTGTCAGCGGCTTCCTGGTCGCCTAGACGGTTGAGGGCGAATTCCGGCGTCCGGACCAGGCCAGGGGCGACTTCGATAACGCGGATGTTGTTCTCCGCCTCTTCGAGACGGAGGGCGCCGGTCATGGCGTGCTGCGCGAACTTGGCGGCGTTGTAGCCCGCGCCACCTTCATAGGCGGCCAGGCCTGCCGTGGAGGTCAGGTTGAGGACGGTCCCTTCGCCGCAGTCACGAAGCATGGGCAGGAACGCGCGGGTAATCTTCATGGTGCCCAATACGTTGACCTGGTACATCCAGTCCCAGTCTTCGGTGACTGCGTCCGCAACGCGGTCCGAGCCCCGGGCTCCGCCGGCAATGTTGACGAGGGTGTCGATGCCGCCCGCTTCGGTGACGCCTTCGAGCAGCGCGGCGATGTCGCCGTCGTCGCTGATGTCTGCGGGGCATGCGACCGCACCGGTGTCCGCGGCTAGCTTTTCAAGGCGGTCAGCACGGCGTGCGACGGCGAAAACCCGCCAACCGTCGGCACGCAAGGCCCGCACCGTGGCTTCGCCGATGCCGCTGCTTGCACCCGTTACTACTGCTGCCTTGCTCCGCGCGGTGTTGTTTGCTCCCGATTCGCTCATGCTTCCACCCTAGTGGCTGGCGGAGGCTCAGTGACCGGCTGAGGCTCAATGAACGGCGGAAGCGACCGGCGGAGGCTCAGCGACCGGCCGCCGTAATGCCGGCCGGGTGCAGCGCTGACCAGGCCTTGTAGCCACCTGCCAAGTCGCTGATATCGGCAGCCCGCCAAAATCCAGTGGTTCTCAGGATGCTTGCTGCAACGCTGGAGCGGCGACCACTGGTGCAATAGGCGATGATAGGCCTGCTGCTGGGAAGTTCGCCCAAGCGGCGGGGCAGCTCCGCCAGGGGGATGTTGACTGATCCGGCCAGTGCCCCGACTTCGAGTTCGCCGACGTTTCGGACGTCGAGGAGAACTGGCCCACGGCGTGCCTTTTCCTGGTCAAGGTCTTCAGCGGCGACCCTTCGGCCTTCCTGCGTTGCTTTGCTCGCGAAGTCTTCGGTTGCGGGATCGATCCATCCGGCCACGTTGTCACATCCTATTCGGCCCAGCCTCACGACGGCTTCTGCAGCGCGGTCAGCATCGACAACGACCACTACTGAATCGTCGGGCGTCACTATCATTCCGGCTGTTTCGGCAAAGCGGCCGTTGATGCCCACGTTGACTGACCCGGGCAGGTGGCCGCGCGCGAATCTGCTGGGCGAGCGTGCGTCCAGGAGTTTGGTGCCTTCCCGGAGCATTCTGGCTGCTTCGGCGGCTGAAAGTCGCACGGGATGGGGTTCTTCGTTCAGCAGGGCGTGGCTGCTCCGGTTGAGGGCAGCGTCGTAGGCGAAGTATTCCGGGACGGACGGCTGGCCGGTGGTGATCATCCTGACGAATTCTGCCTCCGGCATAGGCCGAAGGGCGGGGTTGGACTGGCGCTGGATCCCGATGGTTGATTCCCGTTCCGGAGACAGGTTCTTGCCGCACAATGAACCCGCACCATGCGCCGGTAGGACTCGAACCTCGTCCGGCAAGGCCAGGAGGACCTCGTGGAGGGAACGCCGAAGCGCGCGGGCCAACTCATCGGGGTCAGCTCCGACTTCCGCCGCCAGGTCGGGACGCCCGACGTCGCCTACAAAAAGTGCGTCACCGGTGAGGACTGCCTGCGACCCGCCGTCGTGGGTGTGCCGGACTAATAGCGAGATTGACTCCCAGGTGTGTCCCGGCGTCTCAAGGACGTCAAGGCGAACTTCGCCGACGTCGACCGTTTCACCGTGCCGGAGCGGCCGGAAGGGGTAATCCACTTCTGCCCGGTAGCCCAGCCCAATCCAGGCACCAGTGGCTGCGGCCAGTTCAAGATGTCCGGCAACGAAGTCGGCGTGCAGGTGCGTGTTGATGATGCCCACAATCCGCAGCCCCGACTCGGCAGCATCACGAAGATAGATCCCCACGTCCCGGCGCGGGTCAACCACAATGGCTTCACCAGCCTCGGCGTCAGCGACCAGATAGGACGCGTGGGAAAGGCATTCGAGGTAGTACTGATTCAAGATCACGGTGTCCTCCTTCGGACCGTTTCCCACCCCCTCGTTGGCACCTTCGCAGGGCCACTACTGCCCATCGTAAGACTGTCAATGGTTGTGGGCGCGATACCTTTGATGCACGTTCTGCCACTTGTCCTGCCCTTGGGGATGGCCGCAAGGCCGCCGCTTTCGGATCCGCCGGGCGGAACCGTCCAACGGATCATGGGACAATTGCGGCATGGCTGAATCACACTTGGGTACAGACACGCCCGAAACCACCCCCATCAACGTCCCGGACAAGCCGGCCCTCGAGGGCCTCGAAGCTGCCCTCTCACAGCGCTGGCTTGAAGAAGAGACTTACGCTTTCAACGCCGACACAAGCCGGGCCGAGGTCTACTCCATCGACACTCCCCCGCCGACGGCGTCCGGTTCGCTGCACGTGGGCCACATGTTTTCCTTCACTCACACCGACGTGGTGGCACGCTACCAGCGGATGCGCGGCAAGAACGTGTTCTACCCCATGGGATGGGACGACAACGGCCTGCCCACTGAGCGTCGAGTGCAGAACTTCTTTGGTGTCCGTTGCGATCCAGCCATCCCTTACGACCCCAACTATCTTCCCCCTGCGCAGCCGGCCAAAAACCAGCGGGACTTCGACGTCGTCTCCCGGCAGAACTTCATTGAGCTGTGTGAGGAGCTGGCGGTCGAGGACGAGAAGGTCTTCGAAAACCTCTTCCGCACCTTGGGCCTATCCGTCGACTGGCGGCTCACGTACCGCACCATCGACGACAACTCACGTGCCGTGTCCCAGCGTGCCTTCCTGGCCAACCTGGCCGCGGGCGACGCTTACATTGCCGAGGCTCCCACGCTGTGGGACGTCACCTTCCGCACCGCCGTTGCCCAGGCCGAACTCGAAGACCGTGACATGCCCAGCGCCTATTACCGCTACCCGTTCTTCACCGAGGACGGGGACAAGGTTTTCGTTGAGACCACGCGTCCCGAACTCCTGGCCGCCTGCGCCGCCCTGGTGGCCAACCCCGACGACGAACGGTACCAGCCGCTGTTCGGCAAGAAGGTGAAGTCCCCGCTATTCGACGTGGAACTCGAGGTCCGCTCCCATCCGCTGGCCAAGTCGGATAAGGGCTCCGGTATAGCCATGGTCTGTACCTTCGGTGACCTCACCGACGTCACCTGGTGGCGGGAACTCCAGCTGCCAACCCGCGCCATCGTTGGCCGGGACGGCCGCATTTCCCCTGAAACGCCAGAATGGATCACCACCAACGCAGGCCGCGAAGCGTACGCAGCAATCGCCGGGAAGACGGTCTTCTCGGCCAAGGAAGCCGTGGTGGAGATGCTCACGGAAGCTTCCCTACTGGACGGTGAACCGAAGAAGATCGTCCACCCGGTCAATTTCTATGAGAAGGGCGACAAGCCCCTTGAGGTAGTCACCTCCCGGCAGTGGTACATCCGAAACGGTGGACGTGACGAGGACCGTCGCGAACGCCTTATCCAGCGCGGCCACGAGATCGACTTCCACCCCTCCTTTATGCGCTCCCGGTACGAGAACTGGATCGCCGGCCTCAACGGCGACTGGCTGGTATCCCGGCAGCGGTTCTTCGGCGTTCCCATCCCGGTCTGGTATGCACTCGATGCCCAGGGCAACCCGGACTTCGAAAACCCAATCGTCCCATCGGACGAGATGCTGCCGGTGGATCCCGTAGCCGATCCCGCCCCGGGATATGACGAATCCCAGAGGGACCAGCCCAATGGATTCATTGGCGACGCGGACATCCTGGACACCTGGGCCACGTCCTCCCTGACACCGCAGATTGTTGGCGGCTGGAGCAGGGACGACGAGCTCTTCGGCAAGGTTTTCCCGTTTGACCTGCGTCCGCAGGGTCACGACATCATCCGCACGTGGCTTTTCTCCTCAGCAGTCCGCGCCGACGCCCTCCAGTCGGTGGCGCCGTGGAAGCACGCCGCGATTTCCGGCTGGATCCTCGACCCAGACCGCAAGAAGATGTCCAAGTCCAAGGGCAACGTTGTGGTGCCAACTGACGTCCTGGACGAATATGGTTCGGACGCCGTGCGGTACTGGGCTGCATCCGCCAAGCTCGGCGCCGACACTGCCTACGAAATCGCACAAATGAAGATCGGCCGACGGCTGGCCATCAAGCTGCTCAACGCGTCGAAATTCGTGCTGAACCTTGGCGCAACGGAGAACAACGTCGTCAGCGGAGACCACCCGGTGCTCACCAACCCGCTGGACCGTGCACTGCTCGCGCAGCTGTCCGACGTTGTCTCGCAGGCCACCAAAGCATTCGAGGGCTACGACCACGCACGGGCCCTGCAGCTCACAGAGTCGTTCTTCTGGCAGTTTACGGACGACTACGTAGAACTCATCAAGGACCGGGCCTACGGTGCCGCCGGCGAGCAGGAGCAGGCTTCTGTCCTGGCGGCTTTGGCAACTACGCTGGACTCTCTCCTACGTCTTTTCGCCCCCGTCCTTCCGTTCGCCACTGAAGAAGTGTGGAGCTGGTGGCGAAGCGGATCGGTGCACCGTGCGTCCTGGCCTTCCGCTCTGGCGATCACAGATGGTGACACGGCGATGCTGGGCACCGTTGGCATGGCGCTGAGCGGCATTCGCAAGGCGAAGTCGGAGGCGAAGGTCAAGCAGCGTACTGAGGTGCTGTCTGCAACCATCACCGCTACGGAATCACTCGTGACGCAGCTTAAGGCGGGCCTGGCGGACCTCAAGGCGGCAGCCAATGCCCGCGACATCACCTTGGTTTCAGGCGACGGGGAACTCGTGGTGAGCGAGGTTGTGCTGGCCCCTGCGGAGGCCCCGGCCGAAGCCTAGGAGTCATCTGCCTGGTTTTGGGCAAAGGGGAAGCCCCATCAGCGTTTTGCCGTTGGTGGGGCTTCGACTTTTCGGCTGTCTGGTGACGGCTTGACAGTCTGGCGGAATCCTCAGACTTTCAGGTCTTACTACCTCGTCACCGGTAGCCTGCTTTCAACTTTGCCGAAGGCTGCGTTGATTGCTAGTCTCAGAATCTTTGGTTCCCGTGTCCCTCTTCTTTCGAAGTGGGTAAATTCCATTGTTGTCCCGCACCCTCGGATGCACAAGAGCCCCGAAAGAACTACTCTGCTGTAATTCTCCGGGGCTGTCTTGTAGCCGTTGGATCCACCAAACACGCCAATCGGCGGCCGGAAGGAGCCGGATTAGTTGAATTCCGGCCGTTCCGTGCGCGTACGCTTCAGTTCAAAGAAATGGGGATAGGAAGCGAGCGAGACCGTAGCGTCCCAGATTCGGCCGGCGTCTTCACCCCGCGGAATCCGCGTCAGCACAGGCCCAAAGAAGGCCGTGCCGTTGAAGGCAACCACAGGTGTGCCAACGTCCTGGCCCACCAGGGAGATGCCGGCCTCGTGGCTTGCGCGCAGCTGCTGGTCGAACTCGTCGCTGTCGGCGAACCGGGCAAGCTCCGCGGGAAGCCCCGTCTCCGCAAGGGCCTTGGCAATCACGGAATCGAGGTCCTTGTTGCCCTGATGGTGGATTTGCTCGCCCATCGCGTCGTAGAGCGGCTTCACGACCTGTTCGCCGTGCTGTTCCTGGGCGGCGATGATCACACGCACCGGGCCCCAGGAGTTGTCCATCCTTTCGCGGTATTCTGCGGGAAGGTCACGGCCTTCGTTGAGCACCGACAGGCTCATGACGTGCCACTTCGTCTGGATGCCGCGGACTTCTTCAACTTCCCCGATCCAGCGTGATGTCACCCACGCAAATGGACAAATGGGGTCGAACCAAAAATCTGCTTTGTCGGCAGGTGCGGACACAGGAGTACTCCTCAACTTTTGGGTACAGACATTTTCCACGCGCCCTGACCAGGGCGGCACACTACCCGTAACCAGAGGTCAGGCGGACTTATTCCGGCGCTTAGCCACAACCTCGTGGGCGATCATGGTGGGCTGGGCCTTCTTATTGACCACATCGGAGGTGATAACAACGCTGGCGATGTCGTCACGGCTCGGCAGGTCAAACATCACCGGCAGCAGGACTTCCTCCATGATGGCCCTCAGGCCACGAGCCCCGGTGCCGCGTTCCAAGGCCTGGTCCGCGATCGCGTCTAATGCCTCGTCGTCGAAAACCAATTCCACGCCGTCCAGCTGGAACATCTTCTGGTATTGCTTCACCAGCGCGTTCTTGGGGGTGGACAAGATTTGGATGAGTGCCGAGCGGTCAAGGTTTGACACTGTTGTGATAACGGGAAGTCGGCCGATAAATTCGGGGATCAGTCCAAACTTCAAGAGGTCCTCGGGCATTACCTCGCCGTAGGAATCGACATTGTCCTTGACCTCATTCAGCGGGGCCCCAAAACCGATGCCTTTGCGACCGGACCGCGAACCGATGATGTCCTCCAGCCCAGCGAATGCTCCGGCCACGATGAAAAGAACATTTGTTGTATCGATCTGGATAAATTCCTGGTGCGGGTGCTTGCGGCCTCCCTGCGGCGGGACGGAAGCCACCGTGCCTTCCAGGATCTTAAGCAATGCCTGCTGAACGCCCTCGCCGGATACGTCACGCGTTATGGACGGGTTTTCGCTTTTGCGGGAAATCTTGTCGATCTCATCGATATAGATGATGCCCTGCTCGGCCTTTTTTACGTCGTAGTCCGCAGCTTGGATGAGTTTCAGCAGGATATTTTCGACGTCTTCACCAACGTAGCCTGCTTCCGTCAGTGCAGTAGCGTCGGCGACGGCGAACGGGACGTTGAGCCTGCGGGCAAGGGTTTGGGCAAGGTACGTCTTGCCACAACCTGTGGGGCCAATGAGCAGGATGTTGGACTTGGCGATCTCCACGTCCTCGTGGTGCCCGTCGCTAAGGTTTCCGCTCTTTGGCGCGTGGCCTGCTTGGATCCGCTTGTAGTGGTTGTAGACGGCGACGGCGAGTGAGCGCTTGGCAGGCTCCTGCCCAATCACGTATTCCTGGAGAAAGTCGAAGATCTCGCGGGGCTTGGGCAGTTCGAAGCTGCCGAGGTCTGCGACTTCCGCGAGCTCCTCTTCGATGATCTCGTTGCACAGCTCAATGCATTCGTCACAAATGTAGACTCCTGGCCCGGCAATCAGCTTCCGCACCTGCTTCTGGCTCTTTCCACAAAAAGAACACTTCAGCAGATCCGTGCTTTCGCCAATGCGAGCCATGTGTGTAAGTCCCTTCACTACTTCCTGCGCCGGCACACCGGTCTACGCCCCTTGAATTGCCGGCGGTCGCGGCTGGACGTCCAAGCGTGACATGTTCCACTCTAGGTCACAATAGGCCCATGGGGTGGATACAGAACACCGGTGCGGTCCATATTTCTGAACCACACCGGTGAATGTAAGTGCTCCTAGCGGGCGATTGCCTGGTGCTTGATCTTCCGGGAATCGAGAACCTGGTCGATCAGCCCGTATTCCTGCGCCTCCGCCGCGGTAAGGATCTTATCGCGCTCGATGTCGTTGTTGACCTGCTCAGAAGTGCGCCCGGAGTGCAGGGCAAGCGCGTCTTCAAGCCATGTCCGCATACGCATTACTTCGGCAGCCTGGATTTCGAGGTCCGATGCCTGGCCGCCCTGTCCTCCCGAGAGCGCCGGCTGGTGGATCAGCACCCGGGCGTTGGGAAGGGCAAGTCGCTTGCCCGGGGTACCGGCCGCGAGGAGAACTGCGGCCGCGCTGGCGGCTTGTCCCAGGCAGACGGTCTGGATCTCCGGGCGAATGTACTGCATGGTGTCGTAGATGGCGGTCATGGCGGTAAACGAGCCACCCGGCGAGTTGATGTACAGCGTAATGTCACGGTCCGGATCGGTGGACTCGAGAACAAGCAGCTGCGCCATGATGTCGTCGGCAGACGCATCGTCAACCTGCACGCCCAGGAAGATGATGCGGTCCTCGAACAGCTTGGTGTAGGGGTCCTGGCGCTTGAAGCCGTAGGGCGTCCGTTCCTCGAACTGGGGCAGGACGTAGCGGCTTGACGGGAGATTACCGGCCGACCATCCGAAGTTGTAGTTCATGTCTTGTTGCTCCTGATCTCAGAGTGGAAGGTTGGCCGGTTACTTCTGCGAGTTCGATGCGTTCTGCGTTCCGCCGCCGCCGGCGACCGATCCCGCATGGGCCGAGATCTTGTCGAAGAAGCCGTAGTCAAGGGCCTCCGCGGCCGTGAACCACTTGTCACGGTCGTTGTCCTTGAGGATCCGTTCAACGGTCTGGCCGGTCTGCTCTGCGGTCAGCTCAGCCATGACTTTCTTCATGTGCAGGATCAGTTCGGCCTGGATCTTGATGTCCGACGCGGTGCCTCCGATACCGCCGGAGGGCTGGTGCATCAGGATGCGGGCGTTGGGAGTGGCGTAGCGTTTGCCTTTGGTGCCCGAGGACAGCAGGAACTGGCCCATGGAGGCCGCGAGGCCGGTGGCCACAGTGACGACGTCGTTCGGGATGAACTGCATGGTGTCATAAATGGCCATACCCGCCGTAACGGAACCGCCCGGCGAGTTGATGTACAGATAAATGTCCTTCTCGGGATCTTCGGCCGAGAGGAGCAGCAGCTGTGAGCAGATGGCGTTGGCGTTCTCGTCGCGGACCTCGGAGCCCAGCCAGATGATCCGTTCCTTCAGCAAGCGGTTGTAGATGTAGTTGTCCTGGGCTGCCGGGTCGACCGTGGCCATCCGCGGTGCCTCTGAATACTGTGACATTTTTATTACCTCTCGCTGGTGACAGTGTCATCCTGAAGTGCCATTTCTGAACTTCACTACTTGGACACTAACCGTTTTCAGAGGTGTTTTGTTCGTCGGAATCGCACTGTTCGCTGACGGCGCAGGATTCCGGATCAGCAAGCCGAGGAGGCCAAACTGAGCGCCTGTTAACGACTCAGTGCTCCCCGATCGTTGGATCAGGGAGCACTGGATCACGGCTGCATTTGACCGCGTTCTGTACGCGGCACAGGCATCAGAACTTGACGGCTGCGGGGTCGTCGCTGGCGGTGGCAACCGCCGGTGACTCCTCGGAAGCGGCCTCTTCAGCTGCCTCCGGAGCTTCAGCGCCTGCGGGCTCTTCGGCACCTGCGGGGCGGACGAAGTCGCTCAGGTCGACCTTGTTGCCCTCGGTGTCCACAACCTCAGCCTGGCCGAGCACCACTGCGAGTGCCTTACGGCGGCGGACCTCGGAAACCATCATGGGAACCTGGCCGCTCTGGTCAATGATCTGGGCGAACTGGTTGGGATCCATACCGTACTGGCTGGCGGTGGTGACGATGTAGTCGATCAGCTCGTTCTGGCTGACGCCTACTTCTTCCTTGTCGGCGATCGCGTCAAGGATGATCTCGTTCTGGAAAGCCCGCTCGGTGTTGGCCTTGACCTCGGCGCGGTGCTCTTCGGTGTCGTGTTCACCTTCGCCGTGGGAGCCTTCCTGGCTGAAGTGCGATTCAATCTGCTCGGCGATCACGGACTCGGGAATCGGTACCTCGATGAGTTCCAGGAGCTTGTCGAGGACCTTGTCGCGGGCCTCAACACCCTGACCCACAACCTTGGACTCGGCGGCCTGCTTCGCCAAGTCGGCGCGCAGCTCCTCCAGAGTGTCGAATTCGGAAGCCAGCTGGGCGAAGTCGTCGTCAGCCTCAGGCAGCTCGCGCTCCTTGACAGCCTTCACAACAACCTTGACCTGTGCGGCGTCGCCTGCGTGCTCGCCACCCACCAGCGTGGTGTCGAAGATTGCGTCCTCGTCGACGGACAGGCCGGTAACGGCCTCGTCGAGGCCATCGAGCATGGTGCCCGAGCCAACCTGGTAGGACAAGCCGGCAGCGGAGTCAACCTCTTCACCGTCAATGGTCGCGGTGATGTCGATGGTCAGGAAGTCGCCGTCCTTGGCGGGGCGGTCAGCCGGGTTCAGGGTTCCGAAACGGCCGCGCAGCTCGTCAAGGGCCTTCTCGACGTCAGCGTCGGAAGCCTCTGCAGCCTCGACCTCCACCTTGATGCCGGAGTAGTCCGGCAGCTCGATCTCGGGACGGACGTCCAGCTCGACCTGGAACTTGAGTTCGCCATCCGTCGCCGACGGGTCCGGCACCTCGGTGATCTCGACCTCGGGGCGGCTCAGCGGGCGAATGCCGGTTTCCTGGACTGCCGACTGGTACCAGCCGTTGAGGCCGTCGTTGATGGCCGTCTCCAGGACGTAACCGCGGCCGACGCGCTGATCGATCAGCTTGGCAGGAACCTTGCCCTTGCGGAAGCCGGGGACCTGGATCTGCGAAGCCACAGTCTTGTAAGCGGCGTCGATGCTCGGCTTCAGTTCCTCGAAGGGAACCTCAACGTTGAGCTTGACCCGCGTGGCGGTGAGGTTCTCGACAGCGCTCTTCACAGTCTAAGTACTCCTGGTTGTATGGATTGGGTTCTGGCGTCGGCATTCGACGGTCGCACAGAGTCGGGGTGACAGGATTTGAACCTGCGACTTCCTGCTCCCAAAGCAGGCGCTCTAGCCAAGCTGAGCTACACCCCGTGAATGCACAGGACAGTCTACGGCCACGGCACGCCCAATTGCACATTTGACACTTGGCACCTGCATTAGGTTTAGTTATATCCGGCTTCACAGCCAGCCGGAAAGACCACCGCAGCGGTTACTTTGAGTAAGCAATGCCGCGGAACGGCTTCTCGGGGACGTAGCTCAATGGTAGAGCCTCAGTCTTCCAAACTGATTACGCGGGTTCGATTCCCGTCGTCCCCTCCACGGAAAACAAAATAAGTTACGAAACACCCCGGTCCTAGTGGTCGGGGTGATTTCGTCGTCTCATTCAGCGCGCTGGTCATTCAGCGCGTTGCTCATTCAGCGCGGTGGGGCTTTGGGGCCTCAGACTGTGAGCCTCACAAATCCAGCACCGACAGCCTCACTTCTGGCAGTTGGGGCACCAGTAGAGTTTCCGGGCGCCAACCTCCGCCAGGCGGACTTCCGTGCCGCACACGAGGCACGGCATGCCGTGCCGCTTATAGACGAAATGGGGCACATCGCCGTCGTTCGCTGCTGCCGCACCTTCCTGACGGTAGGACGCGGGCGTCGTGACGATACGGCCATCGCGGACTCCGTCCGCCATGGCCGCCACGGTGTCGTCCCAAAGACGGCCAGCCGTACCGGCGTCGAGGGCGTTGCCGGGCAGCCACGGGTCCAGGCCTTGCCGGAACAGCACCTCTGCCCGGTAAATGTTGCCGACTCCAGCCAGCACGGACTGGTCCATCATCAGCAGCGCCAGGGTCGTTTTCCGGCGGCCCAGCCGCCGTGTGAACTCTTCCCGGTCGCCCGAAACGTTATGGAGCGGGTCGGGTCCCAAGCGCCCGACGACGGCACGCGCTTCCGCTTCCGTGATTGCTGCGCATGTGGTCGCCCCGCGTAGATCAGCCCAACCGTTGCGGGAGACGAGCCGAACCCGGACAGCGCCTACCGGCTCGGGAGGACCCGCATACTGGCTGTCCTCCAGCCGCCTGGCTGCTTCACGTTCGCCAATGCGGCGCGGCGCGCCGATACTTGACGCGCCGGCGAACTGTTCATCTCCCCCAAAGTCCCAGGCGCCATAGAGCCCCAGATGGACATGGAGGACAAGACCGTGCGAAAAATGCAGGAAGAGTTGCTTCCCGTGTGCCAGCGCGGAGGCGAGGACGCCGCCGTCGAGCAGTGCCGCACCCTCTGCGAATCGCCCTTGGGGGCTGCTGACGGCTAGCCTCTCGCCGGCGAAGACGTCCTGGAACTGCCGAGCGAGCCGATGGATCGAATGGCCTTCAGGCATTGCCTTGGGACCTAGGGAATGATCTCGCCGGTGGTCTCGTAGGCTGCGATTTTGCCGATACGGCGGATGTGCCGTTCATCGTTACTGAAAGGCTCAGCCAGGAATGCCTCGATGATCTCTGTGGCTTCCTCGACGGTGTGCTGGCGGCCGCCCACGGCTACTACGTTGGCGTCGTTGTGTTCGCGGGCAAGCCGGGCGGTGGAGAGGTTCCAAGCGAGGGCTGCGCGGACGCCCTTGACCTTGTTCGCAGCGATCTGTTCGCCATTGCCCGATCCGCCAAGCACGATGCCGAGGGCGTGCACTCCAGCCTCCTGGTCCGCGACCACGGCCCGTGCCGCGTTGATGCAGAAGGAGGGGTAGTCGTCCAGGGCGTCGTATTCCGCGGGTCCGTGGTCAGTGACTTCGTAGCCCTTGGCTGTGAGGTGCTTGACCAAGTGTGCGCTGAGCTCCATGCCGGCGTGGTCCGTGGCGATGTGGACGCGGGGTGTGGTCACGGGTAGTCCATTCAGTTGGGCGCGCCGAGGCTGCTTTCTGCCAGGCGCGGGCGGTTCGAGGTGCGTACATAGACTACTAGGCCAGTGACCCTTGGCTCCCTTGTTACCACTGCAGTCGAGGGCGCTCGGAGTGGTAGGGCCGCCCTTGCACTACTGCGGCGGCTGTTCTTCGCGTTGCGCCCTGGCCGCAACCCTGTTGAGTATCCAGGCAAGGCGCGCGGCGGCGTCGTGAGTGCCTGCACTCAGGGCGATCCTCCGGCCGTTGCGACGGTTCACCAGGACGGCAGGTCCACTGCTGACCAACATGGCTGTGGAGCCGCCGTGGTGCCGGAAGCCCCATCCGCCGAAGTCAGCCGCCTTCACGTCGGCCGCCGTCGCCCCGGTTATGTCTGCTGCTGGCACGTCCAGGACCCGCAGGGCTCCGGCAACGAAAACGCGCAGGCCTCGGCGATCGGCCCGGACCCTGGCGAACAGGAACCCCGCTCCGACGGCGGCCACCACCGCCAGAAGGGCGCCCAACCAAGGGAGCGCCACGGCTATCAGTGCCGCAGGAAACAGGGACGCCACGCAGATCATCACAAAGACCGAACTCCGTGCATGCACCCACAGCTTCATTGAATCTTCGGCGAGCAGCGGATCCTCATGAAGGTCGAATTCACGGGCCAGGGCCCTGTCGTCCTCCGGCGTCCAACGGGCATCCGGCTTGAAGGCAAAGGACATAACGACACCGAGGGAAAGCGCCGCGCCGCTGCCCAAGGCGAGGACTGTGGCGTCGACGTGCGAGTCACGCGCGTCCGCGACGCCGGCTTGTCCCACTATGCCGGCCGCCAGCACGGATGTGGTGAAGAGGCTGGTCATCAGGCCCAGTCCCATCATGATCCGCCGCATGATGATCGGCCGGGAGATAGGAACGGCCTGGGCGAACACGACCCAGCCCACGGCCGTGATCAGCAATGCCCCGGCCAGGACATAGATGCCGAACGGAACGAACGCGGTTCCACCTCGCGTATCCCAGGCAATGGCTACGGGTTCGGGAAGGTCGGCTCGCAAAAGCCAGGCACATACAGCGAACGCTGCCGCGAGCAGCAGCGGAAAAGCCACGGCGAAGCGAAGGGCCCGCAGGTCCAGCGAGTCACGAAACCATCCCATGCCTCAACGCTACTCCGGCGCGAGACACCCGGAACCACGTCCTTGCCTTCCACACCCAAACTGAAAGAATGGCTTCACAGTGCCGCCGTCGGCCGGAGCCAGGCGGCGAATCCCCGACCATCTGGAGGCACCAACTTGCCAGGCCTGAACCTGACGCGCGCTGAAGCCAGTGAACGCGCCGCCCTCGTCACCGTTGATTCCTACGAGGTAGCTCTTGACCTCACCAAGGGCGCCGAAGTGTTCGGTTCCACAACGGTGGTCCGGTTTACGGCTGTGGCAGGGTCATCAACGTTCATCGACGCGATCACCAACAAGGTCCATTCAGTGACACTCAATGGCCGTTCCCTGGACCCGGCCGAAGTGTCTGACGGGGTGCGCATCCAACTACCGGCGCTGGAAGACCACAACCAGCTGACAGTGGTTGCCGACGCCCCGTACATGAACACCGGCGAAGGTCTCCACCGGTTCGTGGACCCGGTGGACGGCGAGGTTTACCTTTACACGCAGTTCGAGGTTCCGGACTCCCGGCGGATGTTTGCTGTCTTTGAGCAGCCAGACCTCAAAGCCACGTTCAAGTTCACGGTCACGGCACCGTCGCACTGGGACGTTGTGTCCAACTCCCCCACGCCAGCGCCTGTCGAAACAGAACCGGGGCAGGACGGGGCGGCCCGCTCGGTGTGGGCCTTTGCGCCAACTGCGCGGCTGTCCTCCTACGTGACGGCGCTCATCGCGGGGCCGTACCAGTCGGTCCGGAGCGAAGTCACCAGCGCAGACGGCAGGGTCATCCCGCTGGGCGTCTTTGCCCGGAAGTCCCTTATGCAATACCTGGACGCCGACAACATTTTCACTTTGACCCGGCAGGGCTTTGAATTCTTTGAAAAGCAGTTCGGCTTTGCGTACCCCTTCGAAAAATATGATCAGCTGTTCGTGCCGGAGTTCAACGCCGGTGCGATGGAGAACGCGGGAGCCGTCACCATCCTGGAAGGCTATGTATTCCGGGGTAAGGTCACCGGCGCCCAGGTGGAACGGCGCGCGATCACCGTGCTGCACGAACTGGCCCACATGTGGTTCGGCGACCTCGTAACGATGCGTTGGTGGAACGACCTCTGGCTCAATGAGTCCTTCGCGGAATACATGTCGCACCTGGCCGCTGTGGAGAACACGGAATTCGACCATGCCTGGACTACTTTCGCCTCAGTGGAGAAGTCCTGGGCCTACCGCCAGGATCAACTGCCCACGACGCACCCGATTTTCGCGGAGATCAACGACCTGCGGGACGTCGAAGTGAATTTTGACGGCATCACGTATGCCAAGGGGGCCTCCGTCCTGCGGCAACTCGTCGCCTGGGTTGGCCAGGAAGAATTCATGGCGGGCGTTCGGAAATACTTCGCGAAGCACGCATGGCAGAACACCGAACTCGAGGACCTCATGCAGGAACTGGAGGCTGCCAGCGGCCGTGATTTGGACCACTGGGGCAAGCTCTGGCTGGAGACCAGTGGCGTCAACACACTTGCGCCGGAGATCCACGTTGACGACCACGGCACCATTACGTCCTTGTCGATCGTCCAAACCGCGATCAAAGAACAGCCAACCCTTCGTCCGCACCGCCTGGCGGTGGGGTTCTATAACCTCTCCCCCGGCGGTCGCCTCGAGCGGGTTCACCGCGAGGAACTCGACGTCGACGGCGAACGCACAAACGTTGCCGGTGTGGAAGGAATGCGCCGCCCCGACTTGCTCCTGCTCAACGACGACGACCTTGCCTACGCCAAGGTCCGCCTCGACGAGACTTCCTGGGCCACGGCCAAGGCCCACCTGAAAGACTTTGCCGCGAGTCTGCCGCGCACGCTCGTGTGGGGTTCGGCCTGGGACGCGGCGCGCGACGGCGAAACTCCGGCACGGGAATACGTGCAGCTGATCCTGGCCAACATTGCCGAGGAATCCGACTCCTCCGTCATCCTGGTACAGCTTCGCCAACTCGCCACTACCCTGACCTATTATGTGGCCGAAGCGCACAAAGACGCAGCAATCGTTTCCGCAGCGGACACTCTGTGGCGGCTTGCCAAGGAAGTCGGCCCGGGTTCGGATGCGCAGCTGCAGTTCGTCAAGGCTTTTGCGCTCCACGCCCGCAGCTCTGGACAGTTGGATACCGTGCAAGGCCTGCTGGACGGAAGCCTCATCCTTGACAACCTCACCGTGGACCAGGACCTTCGCTGGGAGCTGCTCCAATCGCTGGTGGTTGGCGGACGTGCCGTGCAGGCAGAGATCGACACGGAACTGGAGCGGGACAACACCTCCAACGGCCAGAATGCCGCTGCTTTGGCTAAAGCGGCCATTCCCACGGCGGAAGCGAAGGAAGCGGCCTGGGAGTCGATCGTCGTCGAGGGCGAACTGTCGAACGCGTTGCAGGCGTCCGCCGTCGCCGGCTTCACCCGCGTTCCCGACACATCGCTGCTGGAGCCGTTTGCTGAGCGCTACTTCAAGGCTGTTCCCGGAATCGTGAAAGACCGCACGCATGCGCTGGCGCAGCAGATCGTCGTCGGCCTCTACCCTGCCCAGCTGACAACCGAGGCGACCGTGGCGCGCACTGACGAGTTCATCAGTGGCCTGGCTGAGGGTGACGCCGCCCTGCGGCGCATGATGCTGGAAAACCGCGACGGCGTTGCGCGCGCCCTGCGGGCAAGGGCGGCCGATGTCTAGGGAAACAGGGCTATGAGCATTGACGAACACCACTACGAATTGACGGTCCGCTGGACCGGTAACAGGGGAACTGGCACGTCCGGTTATAGGGATTATTCCCGGGACCACGACGTCGAGATTCCGGGCCTGCCGGTCCTTAGGGGATCGTCCGATCCAACCTTCCACGGCGATAGGTCCCGCTACAACCCGGAACAGTTGCTTTTGGCGGCACTTTCGCAATGCCACATGCTGTCCTTCCTGCATGTGGCAGTGAAGCGCGGCGTCATCGTCACAGATTATGTGGATTCCGCGACGGGAATGATGCGGCTGAACAGGGACGGCAGCGGGCAGTTCGAGGTGGTGACACTCCGGCCAACTGTCACCCTGGCGAACCCCGCACATCTTGATCTGATGGCGGAAATGCATCATGAAGCCAACAACGTGTGCTTCATTGCACGCAGCGTCAATTTCCCGGTCCACCACGAGCCTGTCACACTGACAGCTTCCCCGTAGCGCCGCCGTCGGAAATGCCCCGCAGGCGGGGTCTGCACGCCTGGCGGGGTCCGCACAACAGGCGGGACCCGCACCGCCGTCGGGGCCCGCACCGCCGTCGGGGCCCGCACCGCCGTCGGGGCCCGCACCGCCGTCGGGGTCTGCGCGCCAGGCGAAGTGTGCGCGCCAGGCGGGGTCCGCACCGCAGGCGGCGGGGAGGTGGCGGTAGCAGCTGCTTGGCTATCGGGCCGCGAGCTCGGCGAGCAACGCAGCCTCCGTCGCCGGACTCATTCCCGCGTTGCGCCGGCGGTTGAGTCCGCGGGCCAATTCGTCGTCGAGTGTTGCCTGGAGCGTGTCCTCCCAAGGACGGAGCTGGAGGCCCAGATTTCGGGCAGCTGCGTTGGACCGGGCGGAGAATCCCTCATGCTGGGGCGGCAGCCACAGCGGGAGCGAGTCCGGACCGGACCAATAACCCACGCCGTGCGCCACCAGCCACCGCTCTGGCGCGGGCCTCACAAACCAGTTGGCGCCTCCAAGGACGCGGCCGCCGTCGGGGTCTTGGGACAGCTGGCGGGCCAGCCGCTCGGAGGCGGCAACGACGTCGGCAAAGGGCACCACGTCGCCCACTGCGTTGTAGGTTCCGGCGATGCCCCGTCCGGCTGCGTCGAGTACCCATGCGGCGACGTCGCGCACATCAATCACCTGAGTGTGCTGATCCGGAACGTCAGGCACCAGGACCTGGGAGTCCGTTTCGCCGGCCGCACTTGAGTGCTGTGATCGGGCGAAGCGCGCCGGCCAGTAGCCATAACGGTCCGTTTCGTCGCCAGGACCGGCGATCAGCCCCGCCCTCACAATGTGCGCCCGGTCACCAACCAACTCGTTGGTTGCGGCCTCGATGGCAACTTTCGCTTCTCCGTATACGTCCGCTGAATACGACGCACCCTCCGGCAGCGCTGCCAAGAGGGCGGCAGACTCGTCCCCGCCCGGAATATCGTGCCTGGCGTACACGGAACAGCTCGACACGAATGTCCAATGGCGGGTGCGTCCCGCCAGCGCTTTGAGCGCTTGTCGCGCCTGAACCGGGTCGCGGGCAACTTCGACGACGGCGTCCCAATCGCCCTCCAGCGCTTCATACGCGTCTGCGTTACCGGAGCGGTCTGCGCGCACCAGGCGTGCTCCCGGGGGAGGCAACCTTGTGCTAGCGCGAGCCAGGCAGGTGACGCTGTGACCGGCTATGACTGATTGGCGGGCAATCTCCGCCGAAAGGAACGCCGTGCCGCCCAAAATGAGGATGCGCATGGCCACACGCTACGGCTATAGGGTTGGAACAGGACAGGTCTGTCCGCGCCCCGCGAACGAACTATTTAGCAGGAGCAAACCCCAACGATGTACAGCAACGCCGCAGCAGTCCAGGAAACATCGACCGATGCCATAGTCAGGGACGTAGCAGCGATCGACTTGGCAGGCATCTTCATCACACTTGGCGTGGGAACCGTAATCTGGTTGATCGCGAGCTTTGCAATTTCCCGAATCACCAAAAGGGTGGCCGCGGGAACCACCTTCTTCAAAAAACCGCACTTCAAGTGGGTGGCACCAGCGCTGAGAGCATTGGATCACGAACGACGGGCCCAAAGGGCGCACACCATTGGATCCTTGCTCAAAAGCGTCGCAACCGTAGCGGTGGTGACGATCTCAATCATTTACATCCTGAGGTATCTCAATGTAGACATCACGCCGCTGTTGACCAGCGTTGGAATCCTCGGTGTGGCGATTGGCTTCGGCGCCCAGCAGCTTATCCGTGACTTCCTGGCCGGGATCTTCATCACTATCGAGGACCAGTACGGCATCGGAGATGTCATAGAGACCAGCGAAGTGGTCGGGATAGTGGAGTCCGTGGGTCTGCGCATCACCCGCGTCCGGGCAGAGGACGGCGCCATCTGGTACTTGCGGAACGGTGAGATCCTTCGCGTCGGAAACAGGTCGCAAGGCAATTATGTCCCGTCGCAACCGGACGTCGATTCCGCAGCAGCCGAGGAGAATTCGTCAAGCGGTGTCCCCTCGACAAGTCGGGCCGCCAGCGTGCCGGCGTCCCCCAAGACCACAGAGCACCCCGACCAGAAGGCGAGTGAATAGCATGACCGAGCAGCCCCCGGGCCATCCCCAGGCTTCAGCGCCGGATCCCGCTGGGAGAACCCCGCTTGCAGGGCGACCCCTCATGCAAAACGATCCGTTCAGCCAGCCGGGTTACACAGACAGCTTTTACGACGCCGTGGGTGGCCACGAAACGTTCGTGAAGCTCATCGATGTCTTCTACGACGGCGTGGCGAAGGATCCATTGCTTCGCCCGATGTACCCGGAAGAGGACCTGGGGCCCGCCAAGCGCCGGTTCCTGATGTTCCTTGAGCAATACTGGGGCGGACCCACAACCTACAGCCAGGAACGTGGCCACCCACGCCTGCGCATGCGGCACATGCCCTTCCGCGTCACGCCCGAGGCAAAGGACCGCTGGCTCTTCCATATGCGTGCTGCCGTGGATTCGTTGGAGCTCCCGCCTTTGCACGAGGGAACGCTGTGGGACTACATGGAGCGCGCTGCCCTCACCATGGTGAACAGCCCATCGGCCGTCCAATAAATCTCTGTCCACCCGCCTAGCCTCCTGTGGGCGCGTCGACGAGTTCGGCAGGCTGGGCGCGGCTCGGGCAGGCTCGGCGAACAGCTAAGCCGAGAGGCCCAGCCCGGCTCCGGTGCGGACAAGGACGTGGCCCCGGACCCCGCTTACACGGAACCACCGACCGTTGCGAAAAAGCGCTTGTTCGCCTTCGCCCAGGAACCCGAGGGCGTAGGCTGCGAACGCGGCGCCCGCGGGAATTCCGGCAGCCGTTGCAAGGCCACGGCCCCACACTGCAGCCCGAGTGTTGTTCACCATCAGTGTTCCAGGCCGGTCTGGGACCGTGCGTGCCACTTCGGCGATGCCGGCGTCGGCGGCTTCCTTCAGCTCGGCGTCACTTACCGTCCCCAAGGGTTCCCAGCCAGTTCGAGGAGCGCTGACGCCTGTCCACGACTCTGACACGGTGGTCGGCGGGACCGGAAGTTCCACGTCTTCGGCGCCGGCACGTGCAAGCCGATCAAGGACGGATGACAGCGACACCGTGACATCCAGTTGGGCTGGCTCGGCGAGGGCCATGGTGCGCAAACCGAGGATGGTGGGCGTGGATTCCCCCAAGAGTCGCGGCCGCAGCACGCAAACGTAAGCCGCGAGTACCTGTCCTGCAGCCTGGAGCCGAATGGCGCCGTCATCGATCGACTTAGCGCGTGTAGCGTACGTTCGAAGGTCGGCCAGGTCACGAGGATCGGCGAACCGGAGGGATTGGGTCAACACGTCGGTCACACGATTGACTCTACCGGCACGGCATCGGTTGAGCGCTGTTCGGGCCGCAGTCTAGAGTCAGACCATGACTGACACCACGGCCGACGTCGACCGCGAGGCGAAACAGGACCCTACAACCACCCTCATCGATTTGCTGGACCTGGGACAGCTCGAAGGTGCCAGGACCGATGAAGACATCTTCCTCGGGCCATCACAAAAGCAGCCCAGGCAGCGCGTTTTTGGTGGCCAGGTGCTTGCGCAATCCTTGGTGGCTGCCATGCGGACCGTGGACAGCGAACGGACTGTGCATTCGATGCACGGCTACTTCCTTCGTCCTGGCGACGCCGACAAGCCGATCACGTTCGGGGTACAACGGCTGAGGGACGGCCGGTCATTCTCTGCTCGACGCGTCCACGCCTACCAGGACGGCATTCCCATCCTGTCGATGATCGCGTCCTACCAAACAGCGGACAACGGCGTTGAGCATCAGTCGGCCATGCCTGAGGGTGTTCCCGACCCCGAGACGCTGCCCAGCACAGCAGACCTTCTGAGTCGCTTCGACCATCCAGTTGCGAGGCACCTGGCGTTTGAACGGCCTTTCGACATTCGGCACATCGATCCCGCCATCTACGTCTCCGCAGACAAACGCCATGAGGCAAGCAACGCCGTCTGGATGAAAACTTTTGGCCCCATGCCAGATGACGACAATCTGCATCGCGCGGCCCTCGCCTACGCTAGCGACTACACCCTCCTGGAGTCAGTGCTCCGCAACCATGGGTTGAGCTGGATGACTCCTGGCATGAGCGTTGCCAGCCTGGACCACGCGATGTGGTGGCACCGTCCCGTGCGAGTCGATGAATGGCTGCTGTACGTTCAGGAATCCCCCTCCGCCCAAGGAGCCCGTGGGCTGGCTATGGGCAGGATCTTCAACCGGGATGGGGTCCATGTGGCTTCCGTGGCCCAAGAAGGCATGGTCCGGATGCCTGAGGGCGGAGCAAGCGGGGCTGCCCGGTCAGGTCCCATGGAGGGAACCCCTGCCTAGACGGATCGAAACGCGACTGAACCGAATGCCGCAGCAATAAGGGAGCCGGATCCCGATGGATCCGGCTCCCTTATTGCTGCCATTGCAACGAACGGTCTCTAGTCGCGCGTCAGGCGACGATGGGTGACGCGGTGAGGCTTCGCCGCTTCAGGCCCAAGACGTTCGACCTTGTTCTCCTCGTACGACTCGAAGTTGCCCTCGAACCAGTACCACTTGGACGGGTTTTCGTCGTCGCCTTCGTAAGCCAGGATGTGGGTTGCCACGCGGTCCAGGAACCAGCGGTCGTGCGACACAACAACGGCGCAGCCAGGAAACTCGAGCAGGGCATTCTCAAGGCTGCTGAGCGTTTCAACATCGAGGTCGTTGGTCGGCTCGTCAAGCAGGAGCAGATTTCCACCCTGCTTGAGCGTCAGCGCCAGGTTCAGGCGGTTGCGCTCACCGCCGGACAGCACACCGGCCTTCTTCTGCTGGTCCGGGCCCTTGAATCCGAACGCGGAAACGTAGGCGCGGGAAGGCATTTCGACCTGACCAACCTGAATGTGGTCAAGTCCGTCCGACACGACTTCCCAAAGGGTCTTGTTGGGGTCGATGCCACCACGCGACTGGTCAACGTAGGAGATCTTGACCGACTCACCGATCTTCAGATCTCCGCCGTCCAACTGCTCAAGCCCAACGATTGTCTTGAACAGGGTGGACTTGCCGACGCCGTTGGGACCGATAACTCCGACGATACCGTTGCGGGGCAGCGAGAAGGAGAGGTCCTCAATGAGGATACGGTCATCGAAGCCCTTCTTGAGGTCGGTGGCCTCAATGACCAGGCTGCCCAGGCGCGGTCCCGGCGGGATCTGGATCTCTTCGAAGTCCAGCTTCCGAGTACGCTCGGCCTCGGCAACCATCTCCTCGTACCGCGCCAGGCGGGCCTTCGACTTGGTCTGCCGGCCCTTGGCGTTGGAGCGGACCCATTCGAGTTCCTCGGACAAGCGCTTTGCCAGCTTGGCATCCTTCTTGCCTTGGACCTCGAGGCGTGCACGCTTCTTCTCCAGGTACGTGGAGTAGTTCCCCTCGTACGGGTAGAGGTGGCCGCGGTCCACCTCGGCGATCCATTCCGCCACGTGGTCCAGGAAGTACCGGTCGTGGGTCACCGCAAGGACGGCTCCGGGGTACTTGGCGAGGTGCTGCTCCAGCCACAGAACGCTTTCGGCATCCAGGTGGTTGGTGGGTTCGTCGAGCAGGAGAAGGTCGGGCTTCTGAAGAAGGAGCTTGCAGAGGGCCACACGGCGACGCTCACCGCCGGAAAGCACCGTGACATCGGATTCCGGCGGTGGGCAGCGCAGGGCGTCCATTGCCTGCTCCAGCTGGGAGTCGATGTCCCACGCGTCAGCGGCGTCGATGGCTTCCTGGAGTTTGCCCATCTCGTCCAGCAGCGAATCATAGTCCGCATCCGGGTTGGCCATCTCCTCGGAGATCTCGTTGAAACGCTGGATCTTGCCGTAGATCTCGCCAACGCCTTCCTGGACGTTGCCCAGAACGGTCTTCTCCTCGTTCAGCGGGGGCTCCTGGAGCAGGATTCCCACGGTGTAGCCGGGGCTGAGGCGCGCCTCGCCGTTGGATGGCGTGTCGAGTCCGGCCATGATCTTGAGAATCGTGGATTTGCCGGCGCCGTTGGGGCCAACAACGCCGATTTTGGCGCCCGGGAAGAACGACATGCTGACGTCGTCCAAGATAAGTTTGTCACCAACGGCCTTGCGGGCCTTGGTCATGGTGTAAATGAATTCCGGCATGGTTCCAAATCTAGTGGTTTGGGCCGGATATCTCACATTTCTCGCCGGTTGGGAGGCTATCGGGAATCCCCGACGAAGCACTTCCCGCTAGACAGGACGGGCAGGACCACAATGGACACTCTTCCTTCGCGGATCTGACCTACTACGCAGTCGTTTCCGCTTTTGGCGGCAGCTTCAATGGCATCTACATCCAGCCCGGTCGGCGTGCGGCTCACGGAAACCTCGAGGTCCTGGGCCGGGATGCCCGCTGCCGCCAAGGCTCCGCGCAGTTTCTCCTGGTCTGGCACCGATGTTCCCGCGACCGAGGCCCTAAGCGTGGCATCCATGGTGGCCTGCAGCCGAGCCGTAGCTGTGGCGGGGCTCGGTGCGGTGCTGGCGGACGCCGCGGGGCCGGTTGGCGTCGGCGAAGGTGTTGCTGAAGCCGTTGCCGTCGTTGTTGAAGTTGAGGGGCCTTGGGATGTCCGACCACCGTCCGCCTGGCATCCAACAATGCCAAACAGCCCGACTACGGCCAGCGCACACACTGCACCGGGCCTCCCCCAAGCGCCGAAGGCCTCCCGTCGTTGCCCGAATGCCGGTGCGCCACCGGAAAAACCTTCAAGAACAAGTGCGCCCGGCTCTGTGGCCTGCGATTCGTCGCTCGTCACCGTGCCATTCTGTCATGGCCCGGGCGCCCCCACGCCGCACGTCCGGGAAGGGCGTTGCGACCCGGGGCGGCGCCGCTCAACTGTAGTTTCCCACGCCAGTTTCCAACGCCGCCGCCCTTGTTGCCCATCCAACATCTGAACGGCTTTCAAGCGGCTGCGGGTTCCAAATCTTCGGATTCGAGCACCTCGCCTGTGCCAGGGTCAACGAAGAGTGCGCTTCCATCGGCTCCCTCAGTCAGGACCCCATCGGTGTCCTCGCCAGGCGTCCCTTCGTGGTCGACATCCGACGGGTCCTCAGCAGCAGGCCAGGGAGCCTGTTCTCCCAAAGCCTGCGCGCCGGACAGGGCCTGCGCCCCTTGCGACTGCGGGCTCTGGGGTGAGGAACTGGAGGTGCTTCGTGTGAAGTTCGCTGAACCCCACATCAAGTCATGGCCAACAGACTCGGCATCGATTTCCGCCACATGGTAGAACTTCCCCTCGTGCTCCCACGTGCGAAGCTTGAGCTTGCCCACCACGATGACCCGCTGCCCCTTCTTGACGCTGCAGCCAATGTGGCCCGCCAACTGACGGAACGATTGGACCGTAAACCAGTTGGTGTTTCCGTCAACCCATGTGTTGCTGGCCCTGTCGAAACGTCGATCTGTTGAGCCCAGCCTGAATGATGCCGTTGAGACTCCTCCGGGTGTAGTGCTGCTCTTGATCTCCGAGGCGACAAAGCCGCGAATTGTGATGGTGTCACTCATAGTGGTGTCCTTCCGTGTGGTGGTTCGCCTGTCTGGTAGAACCAGCTTCACGGACCTTTCACAACGGACGGGAGGACCATGGCGCCGTATGTGGATAGCCAGAGATAATCCTGCCCTGTGGAGGGGAAGTCGAAGTCGTCGGCCCCGCTGTCAAAGAGCTTTGTGGCGGCCTTGGGCACTGTAGACTTTCATAGTCGCAAGCCACTAAAGGCACAGCGCCTGCCTCGGTAGCTCAGAGGATAGAGCAGGAGCCTTCTAATCTCTTGGTCGGGGGTTCGATTCCCTCCCGGGGCGCTTTTTTTGGGGTGTGGCGGGACATCCTCCGATGTTTCACCACACCCCTTAGCGGCTTTCCACGAACTCCTTGAGGTTGCCCAATACCAGGCGCCACGTTTTCTCGGACTCCACCACTTCGGATTCGCTGCTGTTGTTGGCTTGGGTGATCGTCACGGCGGAGCCTGCGTCGGCCTCCGCCACGCGGTATTCCACAACGTGGTAGTTCTCCGGTTCGTCCGGCTTCCCACCACTTGGACTGTAGTGCGTGTACCGCAGAAGCCCCGGTGGCTCAGAAGCCAAAATCACCCCATGATCCTGATAGCTCTTTCCCTGCCATTCGCCTGAGAAGGTGATAGGGCTGCCAACTTCCCACGTTGACGCGACCGTTGTACCCAAGAAGTACTGCTTGACCAGTTCCGGCGTCGTCAGGGCCTCCCAAACCTCCTGCCGGGGCGCGTTGACGACAATTGACGCGACGGCGTCGGCTGCTTTCTCTGCCATGGCGGGCCTCCTCGCTCGTCTGCCAACCGTACGCCCCTGGCGCAATGCCCGCCACAGCGCCCGCCACTGTGAAACCGAGCCATTGTGAAACCGAGACAAATAATGACTCCGGCACCGCACGGAATGCAGGTCCACGACGCGTGACTCGCCACGGACCCGCAGACTTGGCCAGGTGATCAAGCGAACGGGAGAACCAGCTCCGCGTAACGCTCCTTCATCGTCCCCAGGACAACATTTCCATCCGTGTCCCAGATCTCCTGGTTGAAGATCTCAACCTCGATGTCTCCGGTGTATCCGGCGTCGCGCACCCAGGTGCCGATCGTCGCGAAGTCGATGACGCCGTCGCCCATCATGCCGCGCGACAGCAGGACGTCAGCGGCAATCGGCAGGTTGAAGTCGCAGACTTGGTAGGAGGCGATTCGGTACTCCCGCCCGGCCCGCTCGATCTGCTCCTTCAGCTGTGGATCCCACCACACGTGGAAGGTATCCACAGCGACTCCAACATCCCGGGCATCGAACGGCGCGGCAAGGTCGAGTGCCTGCCCAAGGGTCGAAACCAGGGCCCGGTCCGCCGCGTACATCGGGTGCAGGGGCTCGAGGACAAGGCGGATGCCGTTCTCAGAGGCAAAGGGCACCAGGTCAGCCAAACGGTCAGCCACTCGCCGGCGTGCCGCCACGATGTCCTTCTCCCCCGGAGCCAGGCCGCCGACCACTAGGAACAGCTCCCGTGTATCGAGCGTCACGGCTTCGAGGATGGCCGCACGGTTGTCGGCAAGGGCGGCGGCCTGCCCTTCGGCGTCGGCAGCCGTAAGGAAGCCGCCCCGGCAGAGAGAGGAAACACGCAGTCCGGCGTCCTTGATCAACTTGGCGGCCTTGTCGAGCCCTGCCTCGGCCACGCGGTCCCGCCAAGGACCGATAGCGGGAATTCCAGCCCTGACGCAGCCCTCGACGGCCTCTGCCAGGGTCCACTTCTTGGTGGTCGCGCTATTCAGCGACAGCCTGGCGAAGTCCGTCATGCTCCCACCCCGTTAATGCGCAGGTAATCGGACATCCGGAATGCGGCGAGCGAAGGGTCGCGGAGCAGCCCTGCCTGGTCAGCGAGTTCAAACGTACGCGCCAAGTGGACCACGGAACGGCCAGAATGCAGACCACCAACCATCTGGAAGCCCGATTGCCTTCCATTCAGCCACGACATAAACGCAATCCCTGTCTTGTAATAGAACGTAGGGGCGCTGAAGATGTGCTTGCCAAGCTCCCGGGTCGAATCCAGGATGGCACGTGCCGCGGCCGGCTCACCAGCGTCGTATTTTTGCAGTGCCGCGGAGGCGGCCGGGTAGATGGCGGCGAAAATGCCCAGCAGGGCATCCGAGTGGTGCGTACCGTCGCCGTCGATCAGTTCCGGATAATTGAAGTCATCGCCGGTATAGAGGCGGACACCCGCCGGCAGAGCCGCGCGAAGTGCAATTTCGTGGTTGGCGTCGAGCAGGGAAACCTTGACGCCGTCCACCTTGTCCGCATGTTCCCGGATCAGGCTGAGGAACGTCTCCGTCGCGTCTGCGACGTTGTCGGAGCCCCAGTATCCGGCGAGGGCAGGATCGAACATGGTGCCGAGCCAGTGCAGGATCACGGGCTGATCGACTTCGTTGAGAAGCGTTGAGTAGACGTGCAGGTAGTCATCAGGGCCGGTGGCCACTTTGGCCAGTGCCCGGGAGGCCATGATGATCACCTTTGGTCCGGCCTCGCTGACGACGGCGATCTGCTCGCGGTACGCGTCGAGCACGGCCCGGATGCCGGCGGGTCCCTGCGGAACCGCGGCCAAGTCCAACTGGTCGGTGCCGGCGCCGCAGGACACGAGGTCACGGACGGTCTTCCCTGCGGTGGCGGCTCCTCCGGCGGAGACTACCGACGCTGCTTCGGCGCCTGTGCGCTTGATGAGTTGCTGTGTCGCCGGCCAGTCGAGTCCCATACCTCGCTGGGCTGTGTCCATGGCGTCCGCAACACCCAGGCCGTAGGACCAGAGTTCGTGGCGATAGGCCATGGTGGCCTCCCAGTCGAGCTGGGCGGGAGCACCCGGCGTGTTGTCCGCTGTGGCCTCGGGAATCACGTGGGCTGCTGCGTAGGCGCGGCGCGCGAGCAACGGCCCTGTCGGCTTCGCCCAGCTTGTGCTGCCTTGTAGCTTGTAGAGGCGGGTGGTGCCATCGCTTGCGGGAAGGAGGAGTGAAGTCATTAGAGCACGATCTCCGGGATGTCGACGGTGCGGCGTTCAGCCGAGGACTGCAGGCCCAGCTCGGCCAACTGAACGCCACGGGCAGCCGAAAGAAGTCCGAAGCGGTGTTCGCGGCCTGCCACCACGTCCCGCAGGAATTCTTCCCATTGCAGCTTGAACCCGTTGTCGAGGTCGGCATTTGCGGGAACTTCCTGCCACTGGCTCCGGAAAGACTCTGTGACGGGAAGGTCGGGGTTCCAAACAGGCTTGGGGGTGTGGGCGCGCTGCTGGGCGACGCATTTGTTCAGGCCAGCCACCGCGGAGCCGTGGGTGCCGTCCACCTGGAATTCGACCAATTCGTCGCGGTACACCCGGACTGCCCAGGAAGAGTTGATCTGTCCGACGACGGCGTCTCCGTCTGGTGTCTCTAGCTCGAAAATGCCGTAGGAGGCGTCGTCGGCTGTGGCGTTGTACTCCTTGCCCTGCTCGTCCCAGCGGGTAGGAATGTGGGTGGCGGTCTTGGCCGTGACGGACTTGACCTTGCCGATGATTCCCTCGAGGACGTAGTTCCAGTGGCAGAACATGTCCGTTGTCATTCCGCCGCCGTCTTCCTTGCGGTAGTTCCAGGACGGACGTTGCGGGGCCTGGATGTCGCCTTCGAACACCCAGTAGCCGAATTCGCCGCGAATGGACAGGATTCGTCCGAAGAACCCCTCGTCCACCAAACGGCTAAGTTTAACAAGCCCCGGCAGGTAGAGCTTGTCGTGCACCACGCCTGCAGTGATGCCGGCTTCCTTGCCGATGCGGGCCAACTGAATCGCCTCCTCAAGCGTTTCCGCCGTCGGCTTTTCCGTGAAGATGTGCTTGCCGGCAGCCATTGCCTTCTTGAGCGTCGCCGCGCGCAGGCTGGTCATCGACGCGTCGAAGACGACGTCGACGGTCGGGTCGTTGATGACGGCGTCCAGGTCTGTGGACCACTCGGCAACCTTGTGCTTTTCGGCCAGTTCCCGGATCTTCGCTTCATTGCGGCCAAGCAGAATTGGCTCGACCTGGACGGTTGTGCCGTCTTCCAGGGTGAATCCGCCCGCATCCCGGATGGGCAGGATGGAGCGCAGCAGGTGCTGGCGGTAACCCATGCGGCCAGTGATGCCGTTCATTGCGATGCGGATGGTCTTTTTCTCGAAGCCCATGTGTCCTCCAGGGGTGGTCGTTGGTCGCCTTAGCAACACGGAATTTGGGAAAGCGCATTCCCGCTGCAATTAGTGTGCATCCTCCACCTCGGATTGGCAAGCGCATTCCGGGCGTCCTTTTTGGAACCGCACAAAAGGCCGCCTTGACAGGGCCGCACGCCACACCGCCAGGAAGCGAACGCGGCCGCACTCAGGAGACACGCCACAATCACTTGCAGGCAAACGCTTTCCCCGAAAGGGCATTCTCCTGCGATAATGTGCTGATCATCCCCACCGGGTGACGCGCCCAGAACAGGAGAAGCCACGTGGCCGCCAGCACCCTCGCCGAAGTAGCCAAGCTTGCGGGAGTATCCCCCGCCACGGCATCCCGAGTGCTCAACGGCTCCTCGCGAAAACCTGGCGAGGACATTGCCGAGCGAGTGAGACAGGCCGCGGAGTCTTTGGGCTATGTGCCGAATGCGCAGGCCCAAGCGCTTGCGAAGTCAAGCACGGGGCTGATCGGCCTGGTGGTCCATGACATCGCCGACCCCTATTTCTCCGCAATCGCGCGCGGCGTCCAGCAGGTCGCACGGGAGCAGCATCGAATGGTCCTGCTCGCCACTACGGGAGGAACGCCGGTGGACGAGCGCGAAGCCGTCGCCGCTTTCGCCGCCCGTCGGGCCGACTCCATTGTGATCGCCGGTACGCGCTCAACCAGGACTGAAGACGCGGCCGCCAACCTCGAACTCGCGGCCGAATTGGACCGGTACTGCCGCAACGGCGGCCAGGTCGCCGTCGTCGGCCAGCCTATCGTGGGCGCCCAAGAGACAGACGGCTACCACGTGGTCACAATTCCCAACATCGCTTTGGCCGAAAAACTGGCCACGAGCCTTGCCGGACTGCATGACGGCCCCTTCGTCATCATCGCCGGACCCGCCGGACTGGCAACGTCGGACGAACGAATCGAAGGTTTCCAGCGGGGACTCGCCAAAGCCAGCCTATCCCCTGCCGAAGTTATCCGGGCCGGGTTCAACCGTGAAGGTGGCTTCGAGGCGGGCAAGGAGCTCGCCTCAAGGATCCAGCCGAGGCAGAGCGGCGAACCGGCTCTCCGCCACTGCATCTTCGCGGCGAACGACGTGATGGCAATCGGCGCGGCGGCGTCGCTTAGGGAAAATGGACTGCGCATCCCCAGAGATGTGGCCATCGCCGGATTCGACGACATCGAAACCCTACGGGACTTCCGGCCATCACTCTCCACCGTGCGGCTGCCTCTGGAAGAAATCGGCAGCCTGGCTACCCTCAGCACGGTGGAGCACCACCGGGAAACATCCGGCCAGATCACCGGACAAGTCATCCTTCGCCGCAGCACGGAACCCTCATGACCGCCCGGCGTCGGGAAGTTCCGCCGGCGGGCGCGTGGTCCGATGCTGCCGACAAACAGAACCAGGCAAAGCAGAACGCAGCGGAAATCGTTACCGCCCCCGCAACCTGGTCCGACGTCGAACGCCTCTTTGGGACGCGCGGAGAACCGTCCCGCTGCTGGTGCCGCTGGTTCACGCTTCCAGGCGCCGCCTGGAAGGAGACCGACCCCGTTCAGCGGCGGCAACTCCTCCGGGAAAGGTTCGACGCCGGGCTGCCGGAGCCCGGCGTTCTGGCTTACCGTGAAGACGAGCCCGTTGGCTGGTGTGCCGTAGAACCTCGCCACAGCTACCCGCGCATTATTGCCTCGCAGTTGCTTCGGAAGTCCGGACTGAACGCTACAGACGAGACCACAACAGTCGCGGAGGAAGCCATCTGGGCCGTAAGTTGCTTCGTTGTCGCCCCCGGGCACAGGCGCACCGGCGTCGCGGCCGCACTGCTGGATGCCGCCGTCGCCCATGCCTTCAACCATGGTGCTGCCATCGTCGAAGGGTATCCGGTTGACGCAGCCCAACGGCCAGCAGCTGGATCCAGCGACCTTTATCACGGCACGGTTGGACTGTTCCGCGCGGCGAGATTCACAGTGGCGGCCACTCCCGCACCGGGGCGGGTGGTCATGCGTCTTAATCGGGCAACTTGATCGACTCGCCTTCGTGAATGACGCGCCCGGAGCGGGGCGGGCGCCATGCGTCAGGCGCTATCTACCGCCGACATCATGATGTGCGGCGACTCCAGCACGGAATGAATTGCGCTTCCGGCGGCACCGAGCAGGGCAGCGGATTGGTCCAGCGTGGACGGAAGAACCGCGTCCGGCGCGATGAGTCCTGGAGCATGGTCTTCCAGGCTCTCCAGTAACGCAGGAATGACCCATTCGCCGAGAATTGCGAAATGGCCACCAAGCACCACGCTGGGCAGGTCTACCAATCGGGCGGCTGACACCAGCGCAACACCAAGCGAGCGGCCAGCGCGGGCTACGGCACTCAAAGCTTTCGGGTCTCCCTCGGCACAGCGCCGACGAAGCAGGTCCAATCGGCCAGGAAGGGACTGGCCACCCAGTCCGGCGGCAGAGAACACCGCTTCCAGGCCGGAAAAAACTTCAAGGCACCCGCGGCCGCCGCACGAGCAGGGCGGCCCCGCGGGATCCACCACTACGTGCCCGAGTTCTCCGGCGTGTCCGCCCGGTCCGGTGAACAGTTCCGAATCCATGACCAGACCCCCACCGACACCCACTTCACCGGAAACATACAGGAAATCGCGAAGTCGGGGGCCTTCCCCGTACCAAAGCTCTGCGAGCGCTGCGGAGTTCGCCTCATTGAACAAGACCATGCCAAATGGACTTTCCGGCAATAACCTGTCGACGTCCAGGACAACGCCCGTCCAATGCAGGTTTGGCGCCGCCACCACGGTATTCCGGGACGTGTCCACCAGGCCGGGAACCGCCAGGCCGCCGCCAAGCAGGTCCATCCGGGCTTCGGAGGCGGCATCCACGGCCTCCTTAACGAGTCCGGACAGTGCGAGCATCACCGCCTCAGGCGACGCCCCGCTGTTCTGTCGCTCCATCACCTTGTGGAAGCGAAGGGTCCCCGCCAGGTCCACGAGGCCGGCCGAGATGTAGTCGACATTGATCTCGAGGCCAAGGACGCCCTTTTGAGTGCTGAGTTCGAGTCCTACCCCTGGCCGGCCGCGCTCCCCCGCCCTATTCACGCCAATTTCCCGCACCAGCCCAGCGTCCAGTAACTCACTGACCAGGCTTGAGACCGACGCCTTGGTGAGGCCCGTGGCCGCTGCCACCTGCGCCCGGCTTGGCCTGGCATCCGATTCCGCTGCAAGGAAGGACGCGACGCTGCCCAGGACGAGGGCCAGATTCCCGCGACGGACGTCACCCACGCGTCCGGGAGTTGCGGAATTGCCCGCCTGCGCCGGCCGGGAGTCTTTGTAAGCACTGTTCCTCCCGGCCCCGCGGCCTGGGCTCGCTGCTCCCGTCAACGGTCCTCCCTCGTGGTTCTTCGAACTGCGTCTCGGCTCCTGTCCATTGACCATAGTTCACCATGGCACATATAGTTTAGATCGCAAACTAATTAATCGGCGAGCCATCCGTCCGATCAGACCCATTGCAAGGGAGCAATCATGACTCTGCAGCCCACCCCCGCGGACCGCTTTACTTTTGGTTTGTGGACGATCGGCTGGACAGGCAACGACCCGTTCGGCCAGCCCACGCGTGCGGCATTGGACCCGGTTCAGGCTGTTCACAAGCTCAGTGAACTAGGCGCCTACGGCATCACATTCCATGACAATGACCTTGTTCCCTTCGACGCCACGGCCTCGGAGAAGGACCTCATTCTGAAGAACTTCAAGGCTGCCTTGACCGAAACGGGCCTTAAGGTGCCGATGGTCACCACCAACCTGTTCAGCCATCCGGTCTTCAAGGACGGGGGCTTTACGTCCAACGACCGCTCCGTGCGCCGGTTCGCACTCGCCAAGGTCCTCCGCAACATCGACCTCGCTGCCGAACTCGGCGCAGAGACCTTCGTGATGTGGGGCGGCCGCGAAGGCTCAGAATACGACGGATCGAAGGATCTCCACGCCGCACTCGACCGCTACCGTGAAGGCGTCGACACCGCCGCGGCGTACATCAAGGAGAAGGGCTACGGCCTCCGCATCGCGCTCGAGCCCAAGCCGAACGAGCCGCGCGGCGACATCCTCCTCCCGACCGTCGGCCATGGCCTCGCGTTCATCGCGCAGCTCGAGCACGGCGACATCGTTGGCCTCAACCCCGAGACGGGCCACGAGCAGATGGCCGGCCTGAACTTCACGCACGGCATCGCCCAGGCGCTGTGGGCGGGCAAGCTCTTCCACATCGACCTCAACGGCCAGCGTGGCATCAAGTACGACCAGGACCTCGTGTTCGGCCACGGAGACCTTACCAGCGCTTTCTTCACGGTCGACCTGCTCGAGAATGGCTTCCCGGGCGGTGGGCCCCGCTACGACGGGCCGCGGCACTTCGACTACAAGCCGTCGCGAACCGATGGCTACGACGGCGTCTGGGAGTCCGCAATAGCAAACATGGCCACGTACCTGCTCCTGAAGGAACGGGCCCTGGCCTTCCGCGCCGACCCTGAGGTCCAGGAAGCGCTCGCCACGTCAGGCGTCGCTGAACTGGCGCAGCCCACCCTTGCTCCGGGCGAGACAACAGGAGATCTGCTGGCCGACCCATCGGCCTTCGAGGATTTCGACGCCGACGCAACCGCCCAGCGTTCGTTCGCCTTCATTCGCCTCAATCAGCTGGCGATCGAGCACCTCCTCGGCGCCCGCTGACAAACCGCGGCATTCCGGACCGGCGCCAGCAGCCTGCCGCCGCGATGCGCCGAACAACCGCACATCACACCGCCGCCGGCTCCCTTGGGTCGGCGGCGGCACCATTGATCCATCAGCGGCCCTAGAGAAAGAATCGATCACATGTCCCTTGTTGCAGGTGTCGACAGTTCCACGCAGTCCTGCAAAGTGGTGATCCGCGATGCCGAGACAGGTGCGCTGGTCCGCCAAGGCAAAGCCCGACACCCGGACGGAACAGAAGTCCATCCGGAACACTGGTGGAACGCCCTCCAAGAGGCGATCACGCGCGCGGGCGGGCTAGACGACGTTGACGCCGTGTCAATCGGTGGCCAACAGCACGGAATGGTGTGCCTTGATGCTTCCGGTGACGTGGTTCGGCCTGCACTGCTTTGGAACGACACACGTTCAGCGGCCGATGCCGAAGCCATGGTTGTCGAGGCCGGAGACGGCGACCGAGCCGCCGGTGCTGCCTACTGGGCAAACACCATAGGAACAGTTCCGGTGGCGTCCCTAACGGCCACCAAACTGCGCTGGCTTGCCCGCAATGAACCTGACAATGGCAAACGCACCGCTGCGGTTTGCCTCCCGCACGACTGGCTATCCTGGCGGCTGACAGGCCACGGCCCCGGAACCGGCGGCCTGGAACAGCTCTTCACCGACCGTTCGGACGCCTCAGGTACCGGCTACTACGCGAGCTCAACGGGACGATACCTTCCGGAAGTTCTCTCAGCCACCCTCGGCCATGTCCCCTTGCTGCCCGAGGTCGCCGGTCCGCTGGACCGGGTCGGCAAGACCCCGACCGGAGCACTCATCGGAGCCGGTGCCGGCGACAATGCCGCCGCCGGGCTGGGAGTGGCCGCCGGAGTGGGGGACGTCGTCGTCTCCTTGGGGACGTCAGGGACGGTCTTCGCGGTGTCCGACGTCCCGACGTCGGACGCTTCCGGACTGGTGGCCGGCTTCGCTGACGCAACAGGCAACTACCTGCCGCTGGCCTGCACGCTCAACGCGACCCGCGTCTTCGACGCAACAGCGGCACTGTTGGAAACCGACCTCAGCGGCCTTGGACGACTTGCACAGTCGGCTGCTCGCGGCTCCGGAGGCCTCACCCTTGTTCCCTACTTTGAAGGGGAGCGCACACCCAACCTCCCGGATGCCACGGGATCGCTGCACGGACTCACGCTGGCCAACTACACTCCTGAAAACCTGGCTCGATCTGCGATCGAAGGCATCCTCTGCTCTCTCGCCGACGGACTCGCAGCGCTGCAGGCGCAGGGTGTGGAGGCGAAGCGGATCATCCTGGTGGGCGGCGGCGCCCAGTCACCAGCGGTACAGGAAGCCGCACCTTCAGTCTTCGGCCTGCCAGTCTTCGTCCCCGCCCCGGGAGAGTACGTCGCAGATGGCGCGGCCCGCCAGGCTGCCGGAATACTTATCGGGCGTTTCCCGGATTGGCAGTTGGATGGAACGTCACTGCCTGCCGATGAAGAGTTGGCGGACAGTTACGTCCTGGCGCAATACCGCAAGTACGCGGCAGGCTACCTCAGCGGCTAAGTGCCCTGATCGTCCACGAAGCCATATGGGTTCCGCCCGGGGCCAGCAGCACCACATCCGTACCGCTGTTGAAGGCGTCGGGCGGGCACGTCATCGGTTCGACGGCGAGCCCCAGGCGGTCCGGCTTCTGGGGCTTGTCCGCCGTGTGAATCTGCAGCCAGGGCCATTCGGCGCCCCACTCCAGTTCCACCCCTGTACCTGAGGGATCGAATACGCGCACTGATGCTGTGCCAGACGAGTTAAGTGTCAAGCCCGTGAACGCATGGTCGATCTCAATCGGACCCAGCACGCGTTCCGACCTGAAATCGAACTCATGGCCGGCCACCGCCGCCACGCCGAGGGGGAGCAGCCTGTCCGGCGTGACAGCGAGGAACTGCTCAGCTGGGATGCTCACGGACCACTCGTCCAGCGGAGCACTCCCAGCCACCAGATAAGGATGTGGGCACACGCCGTAGGGGGCGGATGCCGTTCCCTCGTTGACGGCCCGCACATGACAATGAAGGCCGTCCTCTGCCAGCGCATATTTGACCGACACGCGAAGCTGAAACGGGTAACCCTCCACGGACTGAATCGGGCAGGACAACTCAACCGAATCGGCAGTCAGCCCCTCCAGCTTCCATACCTTGTCGAAGACGAGGCCATGGAGCGCAGTCCCCCGCTCGGGCTCATTGACCGGCACTTCATGGACTGCACCGTTGTACCCGTAGCGGCCGTCCGCCAATCTGTTGGGCCACGGTGCGCAGATGACCCCACGATAGTCCGGGATCATTGAGTCGTCATCAAAAGGAACCACCAGGTCCCGTCCATCAAAGCGCAGGCTCCGCAGGGCGCCGCCCAACGTGGTCACGCGGGCTGTATAAGGGCCGCACTGAATATCTACGCCTGGCGGCGCAACAGGCGCGCCAAATGAGACGCCGATGCCTCCGGACGTGCCGTGGTGGGTGGTGGACATAGTGCTCCCCGATGGATCATCCGGTTAGGACCGACTTGGATTGTTAGCGCTCATTATTCCATGCATCACTTAGTGTTGGCGCATGGCCCAAGCCGATCTCGTAGACAGTATCCGCAGCCGGCTCCGTGCGTCCGCGGACCCGGAACGTGCGGCCGGAGCACAGGCCTACATGAAGTCCACCATGCCCTACCTGGGCGTCCGGGTTCCGCAGGTCAGGAGCATTGTGCGCGGTGCAGCCAAAGAGCATCGGCACAGCTCGCTCAATTCCCTCCGAAGCGATGTCCTGCGGCTCTGGCGTGAGGCTGAGGTTCGCGAGGAGCGCTATGCGGCCATCGACCTCACCGGACTGCGTCTGGCCGCCCGGAGCCTGGACATGCTGCCCGTCTATGAGGAATTCATCCGGACAGGCGCGTGGTGGGACCTGGTGGACGGCGTCTCTCCCCGAATCCGCGAACTGCTCCTGTCTCATCCCGAAGTCATGAAACCGCTGCTGATCATGTGGTCGCGCGACGAGGACCTTTGGATCAGGCGGGCCTCCATCACATCGCAGTTGGGAGCCAAAGGGGCGACGGATCCCACGCTTCTGGCAACAGTAATCAAGGTCAACCTGCAGGACACAGACTTCTTCATCCGCAAGGCTATCGGCTGGGCACTGCGCGAGTACGGCAAAACAGATCCCGAGTGGGTCCGGGAGTTCGTTGAAAGCCATGCTGACAGGATCAGCGGCCTGTCCCTCCGGGAGGCCACACGGAACCTGCCGCCGCGAGTGGAAGCCAGCCAGCCGCCGTCGGCCCCTTCACCCCATTCACAAGGTCAGCAGCCGCGGGGGCTGAGGAGCAAATCTCCGACGGAGCGCTAGATAACGGGACGCGTTGTAACGGGTTCCTCGCTCTTGCTGAAGAGGTGCTTGGTCCGCGGGTCCAGGAAAATAAGGTACAACGCGAAGAGCAGGGCGATAATGGCCGCCGCATTGCGGGCCAATGCGAGGGCAAGTCCCAAATCGCCGGTTTGGAGATAGGGGAAGACCTCCAACTGGTCCGAGATTGCATAAACCATAAAGAACGACACCACGAAGTACACGGTCTTTACCTGCCAGTCGTCGCGGATGCCCGTGACGGCGAACAGTGGGAGGAGCCACACAACGTACCAGGACTGGATCATCGGCGCCAGCAAAACGATGGCTGCAAAAGCGAGGGTCAGGCGCCGCATCAGCCGGTCGTGCGAGCCCTTGAAGATCTGCCAGGCAACAATGCCTAGCGCAAGGACCTTCCCGGCGTCGTAAACCCACCGGGCCAGGCCCCAACCATCCAGGCCAAAGACATTGAAGATCGAAGCCACGATAAGACCCAGGAGGCCAACCGGGGCATACCAGATCCAGATACTGCCGGGCGCCGACAAACCATTGATCCAGCCGAAGCCGAAACCGTTCACACGGCTTAGGGCAAACAGGATGCCAAGCGCGATCCCGGCAGTCAGGAGCCAGAATCCGATCTTCCTCCGCCAGCCGGCGTTTTTACCAGCCCACAGGAGTCCTATGAACGGCAGGAAGATGATGGTGATGGGTTTGACGGAAATGGACAGTGTCACAAGCACGAGCCCCAGGATGACCCGTCGCGTGGCGCAGTAATACAAGCCTGCCAGCGCCAGGCCGATCATCAGGGCATCGTTATGGGCACTCGCGATGAAGTTGGTAAGGAAGAGCGGGTTCGCCACCGAGAGCCACAGGGCCCTGTGCGGATTGACTCCGTGGAGCTCGGCTAGCTTGGGCACGTAAATGATGGATAGGACAATCCCGACAGCAGCGGCCAGGCGGAACAGCAAGATACTGCCTTCCGGATGCACGTTGGTTGCCCAGACCACAAATTGCTCAATCCACAGGAACAACTGGCCATACGGGACAGGGGCCTCGGTCCACATTTTGTCGGCACCCAGCTGGAAGTAATTGGGCAGTGCAGAGATGCCCTTTTCATACGGATTGATGCCCTCCACCATGAGCCGGCCCTGGCCGATGTAGGCATAGACGTCCCGGCTGAACAGCGGAACGGTGAACATCATGGGAAGTCCCCACGCCGCGACCGCCTGGAGCGTCGCCTTCCGCGCATCGCGACCCCACACCTTGACGCGCTGGCCCAACCTAAGCCAGGCGCGCACCAGCAACATTCCGCCGATGGCAATCAGCACAATGGACAGGGCAACACCGGCCGCTTCGGTACGCATCCAGATAAAAAGCGGCAGTCTCCGAAGCTCCGAAACAGGTGCCAGCCAGCCCACGCCAAGGGAACCGGCCATCAGGAATACGGAGCCGATGAAGCCCGCGATGATGGGCGACTTGGGGTTGTCGACTTCAGGCTCCGCGGGCGCAACCGTGCCTGCCGCCCCGGACACGCCTGTCTCGGTCTGTCCTGTCGCCGGTCCAGGCATGGTCATTATCGGAGTCATCCCATCTGTCGCTGAGCGTGACCCGGCCCAGATATCTACCGGGTTGGCCGGCGTCGGGGGCGGTCCGCAGGGTGTCAAAAGGGCGCCGCTGCGCTGGCAAAATCTTAGCATCGGCGCACCGCCCAGCTGCCTGGCGGTAGGCTGAGCGGGTGCCTATTACTAATGAACGCATCGTCTGGATCGACTGCGAAATGACGGGTCTGGACCTTGAGAAAGACGCCCTGATAGAGGTTGCCGCACTAGTCACGGACTCTGAACTGAACGTCCTGGGCGACGGGGTGGACGTTGTGATCAAGCCTGATGACCAAGCCCTTGCGCAGATGAACGATTTTGTCCGGGACATGCATACGAAGTCCCGGCTGCTTGAGGAGCTGCCATCCGGCAAGACCATGGCGGAAGCCGAAGCTGCCGTGTTGGAGTACATCGAAAAGTGGGTTCCGGACCCCCGAAAGGCACCCTTGGGGGGAAATTCCGTAGGCACCGACCGCATGTTCCTTGCCCGTGACATGCCGAATGTGGTGGAGCACCTGCACTACCGCGTCATTGACGTCAGCACCATCAAGGAACTTTCACGCCGCTGGTTCCCCAGGGCGTACTTCCAAGCTCCCGCGAAGCACGGTGGACACCGCGCCCTAGGCGACATCAAGGATTCCATCGACGAGCTGCGCTATTACCGCGAAGCCGTGTTTGTCCCGGCACCGGGCCCGGACTCGGCCACAGCGGCTCAGATCGCCCGGACGGTTTCCGGCTTGGAACCTGAGGCCCAGGAAACCCCCGAATCCAGCCAGGACACCGCAGCCTCAAAGTAATCTGCGACACGTTTTGGGGTTTTTTCACCAAAAAGGCGAAAAGTGGCACAAGCACCCTCGGACAGCAGGTAAGCTATTTGTCGTTGCCCTTCCAGGGGCCGGAAGAAGCACTAAGAATTACAACTTTGACCGGTCCGCTGATCGAGGCACATGGTGGGCGTAGCTCAGTTGGCAGAGCGCCTGGTTGTGGTCCAGGAGGTCGCGGGTTCAACCCCCGTCGCTCACCCTTAGGAAGCCCGGCTCCACCAGCCGGTACCTTCGCACAAGGCCGCATCGGATATCCGGTGCGGCTTTTGTTTTGCCCGTTTTGTTCCCGACCCTTGTCGCCGGAAGGACAGCCATGCAGCGCAAGCTCTACGACGAAGACCACGAACTGTTTCGCGAGGTTGCCACCGAGTTCAACGCACGTGAAATTGCACCACACTACGCAAAATGGGACGACGAACACATGATGTCCCGTGACATGTGGACTGCCGCCGGCGAACAAGGCCTGCTGGGCCTCGCCGTCCCAGAGGATTTCGGCGGCATGGGGATGTCCGACTATCGCTTCCGCGCGGTCCTCGACGAAGAGTTCGCGCGCAGCAACCACTTGGCCGTGGGGCTGGCCTTCCACCTGCATGACGACCTGGTTCTCCCCCACTTGCTGGCCTATGGCTCCGACGAGCTGAAGGAACGCTGGCTGCCGGGCATGGTCACCGGGGAGAAGGTCACGTCCATCGCCATGACCGAGCCGGGTGCGGGCTCAGACCTCCGCTCAGTCCGCACCAAAGCCGTCCGTGACGGCGACGACTGGCTCATCTCAGGCCAGAAGACCTTCATCGGCAACGGAATCTCCGGCGACGCCTCGCTGGTGCTCGCCCGCACCGACGGGGGCACCGGGCGTGGTTCCACCGACTCCTTCTCCCTCTTCATGGTGGAAAAGGGCGAGGGCTACAACACCGGAAAACAGCTGGACAAGATGGGCCTCAAGGCCTCCGACACGGCGGAAATCTTCTTCGACGACGTACGCGTTCCGGGCGTCAACCTCGTTGGCGAGGTTGGCCAGGGCCTGCGCTACGCTGCCGAGCAGCTGCCGCAGGGGCGCCTGGCCATCGCGGTGGCGAGCTCCGCCGTCGCACGCACCGTTTACGAGGCGACCGTCCAGTACACCAAGGACCGCAACGCCTTCGGCGAGCGAATCATCGACTTCCAGCACAGCCGCTTCGAACTGGCCGACATCCTCACCGAGGTGGAGGTCACAGAGACCTACGTCGATCAGGCGATCCTGGCCTTCAACGCCGGCGAACTCGATGCCTCTTCCGCAGCGCGGGCGAAGCTGTGGGCTTCCGAACGCGTCAAATCGATCACCGACCGCTGCCTCCAGCTGCACGGCGGCTACGGCTACATCTTGGAGTACCCGGTGGCGCAGGCCTACCTCGCGTCACGCCTGCTGACGATCTTCGGCGGCACCAACGAAATCATGCGGGACGTCATCGGCCGCGCGATTGCGGCCTAGGCCCCGTACACACCGTTAAGGAAATAGCAATGACAGTCCTCCCCGTCACCATTTGGGGTGAACCCGTCCTGCACCGCCGCGCCTCTGAAGTGGAGGTGTTCGACGACGAATTGCGCACCTTGATCTCCAACATGTTCGAGACCAACGACGCCGCCAACGGCGTTGGGTTGGCGGCCCCCCAGGTGGGCGTCGGTAAGCGCCTTTTCGTCTACAAATACGCCAACGACGACGGCGTGCCGCCCACGGGCGTGGTGGTCAATCCCGTGCTGACGCTATCCAAGATCTCCGGAGCCCTCCCCGACCCGGACGATGATGTGGAGGGTTGCCTGTCCTTTCCCGGCGAGCATTACCCCCTCCAGCGGGCTGACTGGGCACACGTCCAGGGCTTCGACGGGGACGGCAAGCCCGTGGACTTTGTTGCCACTGGGTGGTTCGCCCGGGTCATGCAGCACGAATATGACCATCTGGACGGGAAGCTGTACGTCAACAAACTTGTGGACCGCTACGCGAAGAAGGCCATGAAGCAGGCCAAAAAGAACGGCTGGGGTGTTCCCGGACTCAGCTGGATGCCCGGCGTCGACCCGGACCCGTTTGGCCACTGACCGCCTAGGACAGTGGGCCGCCCGGGATGTTCGGGCAGCCCACAGGCGTTTCTGGACGCTTGCCCAAGGCCGCTAAGACGCCGTCACTGTCTGCTGGCCGGGACATGAGCCCAGGACGCGCTTCATGGCGTCCTTCTCAGCCTGCGTAACCCACAAGGTGTAAGCGGCCTTGACGGAAATTTGCCGTGCCACGTAATGACACCTGAATGCCTTGTTGGGAGGCAGCCAGCTAGCGGCGTCAGAGGCGCTCTTCTCCGTATTGGCCGGCCCATCCGCCGCCACGAGGTTGAGGGGGTCGTTTGCCAGGCTCTGCCGCTGCTTTGCGGTCAATTGCTGCGCACCCTTTTGCCACGCGTCGGCAAGGGCCACCACGTGATCAATCTGAACCTCGGCGGACGTCTCCGCTCCGCGGTGGAATTCAATGGTGTGGCCCGTGTAAGGCTCACGCAGGGTCCCTGATGCCACCCGGCAATCGGAGCCTTCAGTGAATTGGACGGCGCGCAGGTCACGGCGAAGTATGTCGTTGCGGGTGTCACAGCCATTGCGGTCGACGTCCAGCCATGCCTCGCCAAATTCGGTTCGCTCGTAGCCTGTTTTCGCTGCCCTGCCCTTCACCGGCAGTCGCTCAAGGGCATCTATGGCCAGACCTGAGGGGGCAGGGACAACCGGATCCACGGGCCGCATAAAGGACGGGTCGACGACGGCCGCGGACGTTGGGCCGTCCGCGTTTCCTTCGGATAAGGCGAACTGGCCAGACGTGAAGAAGCAGCTGGTTGCTCCGACCGCTATGGCGGCGGCCAAGGCAAGGGCTGCCCACGCCTGACGGGACTTACGACGGGCACGCCGATAGGCGGACCATGTGGTGCTCAAAGGGGATCCTCCGTGAGGTGTTCTATGTCCCCTTGAGCCTAATCCAAGGGTGTGACAGCACTTTGGCTGTGCACAATGGGGAGGAAAAGTGAAGCCAGCCTATAGGCGAGCTACTGCTCCTTCATCACGCGGTGAAGGTCCTCCGACGCAAGATCCAGCAGTCCCTGAAGCTGCTTGACCCGCTCCTCGCTGATTTCGCCGGCTGCATAGGCGGCTTTGGCTTCATCCAGGAGCCGTGTGGCTTCCTTATGGTTCGCCCGGGCCACGTCCAAGGCGTGTTCCAGCGTGGTGTCGTGCTGCAGTGTCCTGTCCGTTTCCATGACTCCATTGTGGTCAGCATTCCCGGCTTGGGCCAGTACCCGCGCCGGGAATGCGACGACACAACAATGCAGCAGCGCTGCGTCTGGTCAGCCGAGCTAGACGGCGGCGACCGGCTGAAGCTCCGAGTCCACCACTTCGGCGGCGACAGTGCGGGCGGGGTAGGACGGCGGGTTTACTCCGGCCATTTCCTCCATGACACGGACAACCTGGCAGCTGTAGCCGAACTCGTTGTCGTACCAGACGTAGAGAACCAGGTTCTTGTCGTTGGAGATGGTGGCCAGTCCGTCGACGATGCCAGCGCGGCGGGAGCCGACGAAGTCGGTGGAAACGACCTCGGGCGAGTCGATGTAGTCGATCTGCTTGCGCAGTTCGGAGTGCAGCGACAGGCTGCGGAGGTAATCGTTGACTTCTTCCTTGGTGGTCCCGTTTTCAAGGTTGAGGTTCAGGATGGCCATGGAAACGTCCGGGGTGGGAACGCGGATGGCGTTGCCGGTGAGCTTGCCCTGCAGTTCCGGCAGTGCCTTGGCAACAGCCTTGGCGGCGCCCGTCTCTGTGATGACCATGTTCAGCGCTGCCGAACGTCCACGGCGGTCGCCCTTGTGGAAGTTGTCGATCAGGTTCTGATCGTTGGTGAAGGAGTGCACGGTCTCGACGTGCCCGTGAACAATGCCGTACTTGTCGTTGATGGCTTTCAGGACCGGGGTGATCGCGTTGGTGGTGCAGGAGGCTGCCGTCACGATGCGGTCCGAGCGCTCGATTGAGGTGTGGTTGATGCCATGCACGATGTTCTTCAGGCCGCCCTTTCCAGGTGCGGTCAGGAGCACGCGTGCAACCCCCTTGCTCTGCAGGTGCTGGCTCAGGCCTTCCTCATCACGCCAGCGGCCGGTGTTGTCCACCACCAAGGCGTCCTGGATCCCGTACGCGGTGTAGTCCACGGTGGCGGGGTTGTCCGAGTAGATGACCTGGATGCGAAGCCCGTTCGCCGTGATGGTGTTGGCCTCTTCGTCAACGCGGATGGTACCTTCGAAGGAACCGTGGACCGAGTCACGGCGCAGCAGGCTGGCACGCTTGGCCAGGTCGTTCTCGGCGCCCTTGCGGACCACGATGGCGCGCAGCCGCAGTCCGTGGCCGCCGCCGGCCTTTTCGATGAGCAGGCGGGCCAGCAACCGGCCGATGCGGCCGAAACCGTAGAGTACGACGTCGGTGCTGGTGCGAGTGTCCGCGCCACGCATGCCCACAATGTCCGCGAGTTCCGCGCGGAGGAAGGCGTCCAGGCTGACGCCGTCGGCCTCGGTCTTGTACTTGTCGTTGAGGCGGGCGATGTCGATCGCAGCCGCCCCGAGTTCCAGTCCGGCGAGGGCGTTGAGCAGGGGGGCGGTCTCTTCCAGCGGAAGTTCGTGGTTGCTCATCCGACGGGCGAAGCGGTGCGCCTTGAGGATGTTCATGGTGGACTTGTTGATGAGGCTGCGTCCGTGGATGCTGGTCACCACGTTATTTTCCCGGTACAGCTTGCCGATAACCGGAATCATTGCCTCGGCCAGCGCTTCGCGGGCCATCCAAGCATTAAGACAAGAATCTGACGTCTGGCTCACAGAACTACCTTCCTTGGTCACCGCATACGTCCGCGTATGCAGAGGTCGGCCGCGGGGATTAGTCCTGCGGCACAGGCGATACCAGGGCTTCGGTCCGCCCCGGCTTGCCGTGAACGATGGCAGAGAAAAACCGCCGGCTGCGAACGCAGACCCGGCGGCAGAACATCTACGTTCGCCATCCATTCTACGGTCGGTGAAAGGCCGAAATTGCTGCGGAAGGCGTGAAATCAGTCACGTGGAGCATCGCGCGGAGACCCAAGGTACGTGGGATGGGACAGCCGATACGCCGGGTTCTGTTCCCTCCGGCCGTTGCCGGCCGCAGGGCGACGGCCATCCATCTACGAGCGCCGTTGCCGACGCCCTCCAGCGGCCTACCCGGGCACTCGGGCGAGCAGCCCTCAAACGTGCCCTGTCTGGCCTTGCTCCGAGTGGGGTTTACCTAGCCTCCCCGGTCACCCGGGAAGCTGGTGGTCTCTTACACCACCGTTTCACCCTTACCCGCGCCCTCAGGGCGGGCGGTCTGTTTTCTGTGGCACTGGCCTGCGGGTTGCCCCGAGTGGGTGTTACCCACCACCCTGCTCTGCGGAGCCCGGACGTTCCTCGAGCCACAATCGTGGCTCGCGGCCGTCTGGCTGTCCCATCCGTCGTCCAGTTTACCGGTGGCGGGAACGGAAACATGCATAAGTATTCTCCGCCGGTAATATCGACAGGTGCTGATTCTGCTTCCCCCTTCCGAAGGTAAGACTCCTGCCACCAAAGGCCCGGCCGTCGACTGGTCGGCACTGAGCTTCCCCGAGCTTAATATCCACCGCGCCACTGTGCTGGATGCCCTGGGAATTGTCAGCGCCCATGAGGACGCCCTCGCGCTGCTGGGCGTTGGCGCTTCGCTGCAGGCCGACGTCGAACGCAACACGAGGCTCCACGCCGAGCCAGCCGCCCCTGCCCACCAGGTGTATTCGGGAGTGCTTTACGACGCCCTGGGCTTCAATGGAATGACGCCCGCCCAGCGCCGCAAGGCGACGGCGTCAGTCTTGGTGGTCTCCGCCCTCTGGGGCGCTATAGGCTTCGGGGACAGCGTGCCTGCCTACCGGCTGTCCATGGGCACAGCACTGCCCGACGTCGGACGCCTCGCCACGTTCTGGAAGCCAAAACTTGCGTCCGCCCTCGCTGCCAGGACCGACGGCGAACTGCTGGTCGACTGCCGCTCCAGCACATATGCGGCAGCTTGGACTCCCCCACCCGCCCAGACGGTAGCTGTCAACGTCTTCACGGAATCGAACGGAAAACGGACCGTGGTCAGCCACTTTGCCAAGCACACGCGCGGGGAACTGGCCAGGCACCTCTTGACCCGCCGCGGCAGGGCTCCGCAGTCGCCCGCCCAACTTCTTTCCGCAGCGCAGGAGGCCTGGCAGGCCGAGCTTGTGGAGGGCACTTCCCGCAAGCCTCATACCCTAAACATCATCCTCGAGGGCTAGGGCAAGTCAGGCAGGCCGAACTAGTTCCACTCCGCGGAACGGACCAGGATGCAACCTGAGTCGGGGCAGAACACAATGTCGTCTTCTGCAGCTGCCTTGATCTCAGCGAGGTCGCCGGGGCTGAGCGTCATGCCTGACCCTTCGGATTTGCCGTGGAACAGCCGGGCCGCCCCAACGCCTCGACGGGCCAAGGTTTTCTCATAAACGGCCAGCATGCCCTGGTCCAGACCGCTGGCAAAGGCTTCCCTCTCCGCCGCAATGGCTTTTTCTTCCTGGGCGACCTCCGAAATGGCCTGATCAAGTTCAGCGCGGATCACGGAGAACGATTGCTGAATGTCGTCCGTGATCTTTTGCTGTGTGGCTTGCTTCTCCCGAAGGCCATCCAGCCTCTCGAGGATCTCAAGCTCAATGTCCTCAAGATCAGAGCGCCTGCGGTTGAGCGAAGCGATATCACTCTGCAGTGCCACCAGGTCCTTCGAAAGCCCGGTTCCGCTGTTGAGCCGGGCTTCGTCCCGGGCAATGCGCGCCGCCACTTGTTCAACATCCAATTCGGAGCGCTTGAGCTCGGCCTCTGCATCCTGGACGGCCAAGGTCGCCGTTGACAGCTCCCCCCTGGCCACAGCGAGGGCATGATTCAGATCGGTGATCCGTGGGTCTCCGTCAAGCACCCTTCGTTTGTTGGCCAACGCCTTTAGCCTGGCGTCCAGGGCTTGTAGATCCAAAAGCTTCAACTGTTCCGCCGGCGCTGCTTTCGCCACACAAACCTCCGCAGTTACTGTTTTCCGGGCCGTTGTCCTGACTCTAGTCCCCGCCGGGAGTGAGAATGAAGTCCCACGGATCGCTGTTGGTGGTGCTGACTCGGATTTCGACGTTATGGCCTTGGTCTGAGAGGACGTTCCCAAGGGCTTCCGCAGCCGGCGGCAACCACAGCCATTCACTTGCGAAATGGGACACATCGATCAGATAGGGACGGCCATTAACGGCTTCTTCCCGAGCCTCGGAGGCTGGGTGGTGTCGAAGGTCCGCTGTGACATAAATGTCAGCCCCGCTGGCCCGCACAGCATCGAACAGGCTGTCACCCGCACCGCCGCAAACGGCGACCCGACGGACAAGTCCATCCTTGTCCCCCGCAACCCGGACGCCACCTGCGACGGCCGGAAGTATCTCGAACACGCGGGCAGCAAAGTCACCCAGGGTCATAACATCAGCCAGGTCCCCAACTCTGCCAATTCCTTCTTCAGGGAGACCGTTAGCGGCGGGGGCGAGCGGTTCGGTGTTCTCCAGGCCCAGCGCATCTGCCAGTACGTCCGATACGCCACCGACGGCAGAATCGCCATTGGTGTGGATGGTGAGAAGTGCCGTCCCAGACTCGATAAGCCTGTGGATCGCCAGACCCTTCGCTGTGGTTGCGGCCACGGAGTTCACGCCTTTGAGGAGGAGCGGATGGTGCGTAACCAGGAGGTCCGCACCCCACTCCAACGCTTCGTCAACAACGGCGAGCGTTGGATCTACGGCGAAGAGGATCTTGCGGACGGAGGCTGTGGGCCGCCCCGCCACCAGGCCCACCTCGTCCCAGTCCTCGGCCAGGGACTCCGGCCAAAGCTCTTCCACGGCCACGAGGACCTCGCCAAGCGTGGGCACGGGTACTTCGTCGTTCCCGGCACCGGTCCCTGATCCAGAAGTCGCGCCTTCGTGCTCCGGAGCGGTGGTGTCTGCAGCTTCCATACACCTATTCTTACCTCATGCCGACATCGGGCAGTTCCGGCTTGGTCGTCCCGTCGCCGTCATAGTCCTGTAAGGAACATGGGGAATCTTGTGGGTCCCCGGACCATTGAAGAGGTCATGAGAACCTTTGTGCTTGGCGGAGGCTGCTTCTGGTGCCTCGACGCCGTCTACCAGAAGACCAAGGGCGTGCATTCCGTCGTCTCCGGCTACACCGGCGGGCACGTTCGTAATCCCGACTATTACGAAGTCTGCTCCGGAGTGACGGGGCATGCAGAGGTGGTGGCCGTGACATTCGACGAAGCGGTGATCCCCGAAGACGTCATCCTGGACATGTTCTTCGTCCTCCACGATCCCACCACGCTGAATCGCCAAGGCTATGACGTGGGGACGCAATACAGGTCGTCCATGTTCTACACCACCACAGAGGAAAAGATCCTCTTTGAGGACGCCATTAATCGCAACCAGCAACTGTGGGCCCGTCCGATAGTCACGGAAGTCGTCCGGCTAGGCGACTTTTATGAAGCGGAAGAAATCCACCAAAACTTCTACGCGAAATACCCGGAACAGGGGTATTGCCAAGTGATCATCAATCCCAAACTCGCCAAGGCCCGGAAATATTACTCTGCATGGCTTAATGCTTAGCTGGGGCATGCAGGGGCTGGTTAGGCTGACCTCAGTATTCCCTCTCGAGAGATAGGCATCACCACATGGCAAGGATCTACGACGACGTTACGCAGCTCATCGGCCGCACTCCGCTGGTGCGCCTGAACAGGCTGACCGAGGGCCTTGAGGCCGACGTGGCTGTGAAGCTCGAGTTCTACAACCCAGCCAACAGCGTCAAGGACCGCATCGGTGTTGCCATCATCGACGCTGCCGAGAAGGCCGGCGCCTTGAAGCCGGGCGGCACCATCGTCGAAGGGACGTCCGGCAACACGGGCATCGCGCTGGCGCTTGTGGGCGCTGCACGTGGTTACAAGGTCATCCTGACCATGCCGGAAACCATGTCCACGGAACGTCGTGTCATGCTGCGCGCGTACGGTGCGGAAATCGTCCTCACCCCAGGTTCCGAAGGAATGCGCGGCGCAGTGGAGAAGGCGCAGGAGATTGTCGCCAACACGGAGAACTCCATCTGGGCCCGCCAGTTCGCCAATGAGGCCAACCCGCAGATTCACCGCGACACTACGGCGGAGGAGATCTGGGCTGACACTGACGGCAAGGTAGACATCTTCGTCTCCGGCGTTGGAACGGGCGGAACCATTACGGGCGTCGGCCAGGTCCTCAAAGAACGCAAGCCGGACGTCCAGATCGTGGCTGTTGAGCCGAAGGACTCCCCCATCCTCAACGGCGGCACGCCCGGTCCCCACAAGATCCAGGGCCTCGGCGCCAACTTCGTGCCGGACATCCTGGACACCAACGTCTACGACGAGGTCCTGGACGCCACTCTGGAGGACTCAGTCCGCGTGGCCCGCGAACTGGGAGCCCGCGAAGGAATCCTCGGCGGTATCTCCTCGGGCGCCATCGTCTGGGGTGCACTGGAGCTGGCAAAGCGCCCGGAGAACAAGGGCAAGCTGATCGTGGCTGTTGTTTGCGACTTCGGCGAACGTTACATCTCCACTGTCCTTTTTGACGATATCCGCGGCTGATCCGCCAAACGAACTGCTGACTTTGCCAGCATTCCTGTAGAAAGATCTTTGTGAGCTTTTTCGGAAGACTAAAGGAAGACCTCGAGGCCGCCAGGTCCCATGACCCGGCGGCCCGAGGCTCTTTTGAGAACTTCTTCGCATACTCTGGCCTGCACGCCATCTGGGCGCACCGCCTAACGCACAAGATGTGGAAGACGCCGTCGCTGAGGTTTCCGGCTCGACTGGTCTCCCAGTTCGCCCGGTTCCTCACCGGCATTGAAATCCATCCAGGTGCCACGATTGGACGGCGCTTCTTCATCGACCACGGCATGGGTGTGGTCATCGGGGAAACATCGGAAATCGGCGACGACGTGATGATGTACCACGGCGTCACCCTTGGAGGTCGTTCCTTGGCCAAGGTCAAACGCCACCCGACCATTGGGGACCGGGTCACCATCGGTGCGGGAGCCAAGGTCCTGGGCCCCATCACGATCGGAGCCGACAGCGCGATCGGTGCGAACGCCGTCGTCGTTAAGGACGCTCCGGCTGAGTCCATCATCACCGGCGTGCCGGCTACGTGGCGGCACCGCGATTCCAAGCTGGAAACAAAGCCGGCCGTGGACCCTGCCGAGTACTACATCGAATACCGAATCTAGTTCCCAAAGCGGTTGTAGATCGCCCGCAGAACGGCATCGAACGCCCGGTCCGGAAGTAACCGCCGGGCGGCCAGGATGGAACCCGCGCCCCGCCCAGCGGGGTAGCGGGTTTTCGGCTTCCTGGCTGTTGCCGCCCGAACGATTGCCTTGGCTGACATCTGCGGAGGCGAAGCGAACACTGTCCCTTCAGTGGAGGCCAGGGCAGCCGCCATCATGCGTGCCTGTGAGGCGTAGGGACCGCTTCCCGAGGTCGCCAGCAGCAATTCCCCAGCAATCCGGCCCCATTCACTTGCTGTCCCGGAAGGCTCGATGATGCACACCGATATGCCATGCGGAGCCAGTTCCAGCCGGAGGGAGTCACTCAGGCCCTCAACGGCAAACTTGGAAGCGTGGTACCAAGCGCCCAACGCCTCGTAGATTTTGCCGCCCATCGAGGAAACATTGATGATTCGCCCCTCGCCGGCTTCCCGCATGTGCGGCAGGACCAACTGGGTCATTCTGGCCAGGCCGAAGACGTTCACGTCGAACTGGCGGCGGCCTTCATCCAAGGGCGTTTCCTCCAACGAACCGTACGATCCATACCCCGCGTTGTTGACCAAGACGTCGACGCGGCCATGATCGTCGACGATGTGCCGGACTGCTGCAGCCATGGATTCTTCGTCTGTCACATCCAGCCGCAGCACGTGCACCCCGTAGGCTTTCAACGGCTGCATTTTGTCCAGGCGCCGGGCACCCGCGTACACGGTGAAGCCCGCTTTCGAAAGCATAATCGCAGCCTGGTGGCCGATCCCGGTGGAAGCGCCTGTCACAAGTGCAACTCGTTGGTTCACTCTGGTCTCCTTTGCCCTGCGGGAACAACGGCCTGGTGAAAACGCGGCAGGCCGGCGCCCTCCCAGCCTAACTGGGGGGATGCCGGCCTGTGCGGGTGCGGGGCTTTTAGTGGGTGTCTACCGCGGAGACCTCGGACTTGTCCTCGCCCCACAGGGTGTGGAAGGTGCCTTCCTCATCGATGCGGCCGTAGGTGTGCGCGCCGAACAGGTCGCGCTGGCCCTGGATCAGGGCTGCCGCGACGCGCTTACGGCGCAGGCCATCGTAGTAGGCCAGCGAGGAGGAGAACACGGGAACCGGGATGCCCAGTTGCACGGCGGTGGCCACTACCCGGCGCCAAGCCGGCAGGGCCTCCGCGATGGCCTTGGTGAAGGCCGGAGCGAACAGCAGGTTGGCGGGCTTCTCCTCGGCGGCGTAGGCCTTGGTGATGTCCTTGAGCAGCTCGGCACGGATGATGCAGCCGGCACGCCACAGGGAAGCGATCTCGTCAAGCTTGAGGTCCCAGCCATATTCCTTGGCCGCGGAGGTCAGCATGTCCAGGCCCTGTGCGTAGGAGACCAACTTGGAGGCGTACAGTGCCTGGCGGACGTCCTCGACGAAGGTCTCGGGGATTTCCACCGCAGCCTCTTCGCCTGCGAGGAGCTCCTGGCCCAGCGTCCGCTGCTCGGACTGGGAGGACAGGGCGCGGGCGAACACGGACTCGGCGATACCGGACACCGGGGAACCCAGCTCCAGGGCGGAAATAACGGTCCAACGGCCGGTGCCCTTCTGGCCGGCGGCGTCAACCACGACGTCGACAAACGGCTTGCCGGTCTTGGCGTCAACGTGGCCCAGGACCTCAGCGGAAATCTCGATCAGGAAGGAGGACAGCTCGCCCTTGTTCCACTCGGCGAAGATCTTGGACTGCTCGGCCGGTTCGATGCCTGCGCCGGAGCGGAGCAGGTCGAAGGCTTCACCGATGACCTGCATGTCGGCGTACTCGATGCCATTGTGGACCATCTTGACGAAGTGACCGGCACCGTCGGTGCCGACCCAGGCGCAGCAGGGCTCGCCGTCCACTTTGGCGGAGATCTTTTCCAGCAGCGGGCCGAGGGCCTTGTAGGACTCCTTGGAACCGCCAGGCATGATGGACGGGCCGTTCAGGGCGCCTTCCTCACCACCGGAAACGCCGACGCCCACGAAGTGCAGGCCCTTCTCCGCCAGGGCCGCTTCGCGGCGCCGGGTGTCCTCGTAGTGGGAGTTGCCGGCGTCGATGACGATGTCGCCCTCCTCAAGGAGCGGCACAAGCTGCTCGACGACGGCGTCCACCGGCTTGCCGGCCTTGACCATGATGAGCACGCGACGGGGCTTTTCCAGCGAGTCGACGAGTTCCTGCAGGCTCTCGGTGCGCACAAAGTCACCTTCGTTGCCATACCGCTCCAAAAGCGCATCGGTCTTCTCCACCGAGCGGTTGTGCAGTGCAACGGTGAAGCCGTTCCGGGCCAGGTTCCGGGCCAGATTGGCACCCATCACCGCAAGACCAGTGACACCGATGTGTGCTGACATCAAAACTCCAATTCAATCGTCATGTGAGCTCCGCGTTACGGGCGGAACATGTTTCGGAAACAAGGGCTCCAATAAACCATATGTATTCGGGGTCACTACGGGAAAGTAGCGCCCACCTTTTGGAAGCGGAGGCGTCACAAAGAGTCTATGATGCCCTCCTCGTCGATGTCCTCACGGTGAGATACGCCTCACCAGCCCGACGAGCCTGCGCTCATCGAGGTGTCGTTCGGCGCGCCATTATGCTTACCACTATGTCAACCAGCCTTCACCACCGCGCCGTTGAGCACTTGGGAACCCGCATCGTTGGCGGCATGCTGCCCACGGGCCATGTGATGCTCGCGGAGCACCTCGAGGAGGAACTCAAGGTCTCCCGGTCGGTGGTGCGGGAAGCGGTTCGGGTGTTGCAGAGCCAGGGCCTCGTGGAGACCATCAAGCGCGTCGGGATCCGTGTCCTTCCCGCCCACCGTTGGAATCCCTTCGATCCCTTGGTGATTCGCTGGCGACTGGACAGTGAGGGCCGCGGGGCCCAGTTGCGATCCCTCGCGGAGCTGCGCTCCGCCGTCGAACCCGCAGCCGCGGCGCTTGCCGCACTGAACGCGCCGGACTCCATGCGAAAGGAACTGCTTGAGGTTGCGCTGGCGATGCGGGACGCGGGCAGGGCGGGAGAGGTACAGCGTTTCCTGGACTTGGACATCCGGTTTCACGCACTAGTCCTGTCCGGCTCGGGGAACGAGATGTTTGCCAACTTGATTGGCCAGGTGACCGAGACCCTCGCAGGCCGTACCGCGCATGGACTAATGCCGGAGCACCCAAAGGAAGAAGCGCTCCAATGGCACTTGGACGTGGCCCAGGCCATCACTTCAGGCGACGGAGACAAGGCCCGGGAGGCGTCGACGCGGATCATGCGCGAAACCATCCAAGACCTTGAACCCAGCTGGCAGGGCCAGCCACGGGTCTTCGTCCCAGTTGAACGGCGCCCGGCCCAGCGCAGCGCCTAGGACCGGCCCAGCGCAGCGCCTGGCACCAGGCCAGCGCAGCGCCTGCCCAGACACCGTCTCAGTCACGGAAATTCAGCAGGACTTTCCCCGAAACCGAGGGGTCCTTGGCGGCTTCGAAGGCGTCCAGGCCCCTTGTCACCGGGAATTCGTGCGTAACCACGGGGCCGGTCTGCAGGGAACCATCGGCCAACGCCGCAATGACGTCGTCGATTTCGTCATTGAAGCGGAACGATCCAAGTAGCTCCAGCTCCCGGGTGATCGCCAGCGACACCGGCACAGGCTGGGGGCCAGAAGGGAGCAGGCCGACCATCACCACGGTGCCTCCGCGCACCGCCCCGTTGATCGCTGATGTGAGACCTCGATGATTCCCGGAGGACTCGATGACGACGTCCGCCTCCACTGCGGCGATCCCTTCAGTGTCGTCACCCCGCAGAACCCTGTCGGCGCCGACCGCCGTGGCAATCTGCAGCGGCTTGTTGTGCATGTCGACGGCAACAATCTGGGCCGCCCCTGCACGCTTCAGAACCGCAACTGTTAGTGCACCGATGGGACCGGAACCGATGACGAGGGCCGTCTTCCCGGCCACGTCACCGGCCCGCGCGACTGCGTGCCAAGCCACGCTTGCGGGTTCAACGACGGCTGCGGTGCGCAGGTCCAAAGCGCAAGGCAGCGCGCGAAGCATCCGGCTCGGCAGGTTTGCATACCGGCTGAAGGCGCCCTCCGTGTGCGGGAACTTCGCGGCGCTGCCGAGATATGTACAGCCGGGTGACAGGTTGGGCCGGCCGGCCGGGTAGCGTGCGGCTCCCGGGCCCGGAGTGGCCGGGTGGACAGCTACCCTGGCGCCCTCCCTTGGACCACTGCCATCGGCTGCCTGCTGAACCACCATTCCCACGACTTCGTGGCCCAGGATCATAGGCGCGCGCAATATCGACTCACCGGCTGCTCCGTGCTGCCAGTAATGAAGGTCTGAGCCGCAAATTCCTCCATAGGCGATTTCGACGACGGCCTCATGCGCGGCCGGGGCGGACAAAGAAACATCTTCGATGCGCAAGTCGCCCGCCGAATGCACCACAACGGCGGGAGCGGAAGCAGGAAGTGCGACAGTAGGCATCAGACCACCACCGTCATTCCGCCATCAACGAAGATCGTTTGCCCGTTGACGAAATTGGAAGCTTGGGAGGCCAGCCACACCACCGGTCCGGTCAGGTCCTCCACAGTCCCCCAGCGTTGGGCCGGAGTCCTGCCGAGGATCCAGGCGTTGAATTCGGGATCATCGACCAGCTTCTGCGTCATCTCGGTGTGGATATAGCCCGGCGCAATGCCGTTTATTTGAAGCCCCGATGCCGCCCACTCGGCAGTCATGGCCCTCGTTAGGTTGCGAAGTCCGCCCTTGGCCGCGACGTAGGGCGCAATGGTTGGCCGGGCAAGGTCCGACTGCACGGAACAGATGTTGATGATCTTTCCCCGGCCTCGGGTGATCATGCGGCGCGCGGCCTCTCGTCCCACCAGGAAGGCACTCGTCAAGTCCGTGGAGATAACACGCTCCCAGTCGTTTACGTCGAGGTCCAGCATGGGAACACGGTGCTGGATTCCGGCATTGTTGACCAGGATCTCAAGTGGCCCCACATGTTCTTCGATCCATGCAACGCCGCGGGCCGCATCGCCGCTTTTGGTGACATCAAATGCACAGCTGTGGATTCGGCCGGATCCAAAGTCCCGGGCCATAGCATCCTGGGAAGCTTTGAGGCGCTGCTCGTCGACGCCATTGAGGACCACCACCGCTCCCGCTTCGGCCAGACCGCGGGCCAAGGCGTTCCCGATGCCCCTGCTTGATCCGGTAACCAGGGCGACGCGGCCAGTTAAGTCGAATGAAGAGTTCAAGGAGACGTTGCCTTTCAATTGGCCATCGAATCGGTGTGGCGCGCGCCTGACAGATTGGCGATCGCCTGTCGCACAACAGCAAGGTCCTGGTCCCCCAGCCCCTGCGCCACGAGGTGCCCGTACAGTTCCATTCCGGCGCTGGCCATGGGCACCACTGCTGCAGTTTCCTCCGCGGCGTCAGCCACGAATCCCAGATCCTTGCGCATGAACTTGGCGGGCCCTGTGGGCGTGTAATTCTTGGCGGCGAGCCGTGGTCCCAGTTGTTCCAGCACGCGGCTGCCGGCCAGGCCGCCGGCCAGGACCTCGAACAAGGCCCCCACATCCATGCCGGAGCGCTCGGCGAGTTCCGCAGCTTCGGCGAGCGCCGCCGTCGTTGTTCCGACGATCAACTGGTTGCACGCCTTGGCGAGGGACCCCGAGCCCAGGGGGCCCATCCGGCGCACGGTGGTCCCCATGGCCTGAAGGACGGGGAGGATGCGGTCAAAAACATCCGGCTCGCAGCCCGCCATGATGGCCAGTGATCCGTCGATGGCACCCTTGGTGCCTCCGCTGACGGGAGCATCAACGACGACGGCGTTCCCTCCGCTCGCGGCGTGGACCGCCTCACCGAAGGTTCGGACGCCAGCGGGCGACACGCTGCTCATGACCAGGATCACGGTTCCGGGTGCTGGGGGTTCGACCCGCCAGGATTCCAACAGTGGCTCCACGGTCTCTTCGATGAACGGAAGGTCCGGAAGCATAAAAATGATGACAGGCATGCTGCGGAGTTCTTCCAAGGAGGCGCAGGACTGTCCACCCTGTTCCTCGAAGGCGTGCAGCGCGGCGGCTGAGCGGTTCCATCCGGCGACTTCCCAGCCCTTTCTGAGGAGATTTACGGCCATTGGGAAACCCATGAGTCCCAGCCCCACGAATCCGGCCCGTTGTTCGATCATCCGTTGCGACACCTCACTTCGTTGTGATCAAGTATGACTTTTCGTTCAGCATCTTATCCACCATTCAGTATGATGAACAACATGACGTCTCCTCAAATCACTATCGCGATCGCCGTTCCCCTCGAAGCTGAGCTCGTGGACCGCATCCGGGATGTAGAAACCTCAATCACCGTTCTCTATGAGCCGCAGCTTCTGCCGCCGGAGCGCTTTCCTGCCGACCACTCCGGAGACCCGGCATTCCGGCGAACGCCGGAGCAAGAGGAGCGGTACTGGACAATGCTGGAGCAGGCCCAGATACTCTACGGTTTCCCAAACGAGAGCCCCGCGGGCCTTGCGCGCATTGCGCGGAGCAACCCGCATTTGCAGTGGGTCCACGCAATGGCCGCCGGCGCAGGTGGCGCCGTCAAGGCATCCGGCCTGGACCGTGCCACCCTCGAGAAGTTCAAGGTCACTACATCAGCGGGCGTCCACGCACTGCCGTTGGCCGAGTTCGCAGCACTGGGCATCCTCAATGGCTTCAAGCGCAGCGCCGAGCTGGCCCAGGACCAGGCGGCAAAGCACTGGCCGGAGCTGCGGATACCAACCAGGCTCGTCAATGGTTCCAACCTTGTTGTCACAGGGCTGGGCGAAATCGGCCTGGAGACGGCACGCATCGCCCGGGCGCTCGGCATGACCGTGAGCGGAACAAAGCGCAACGTCGAAGCGATCGAGGGGATCGAACGGGTTGTGGACAACTCCGGACTCGCCTCACTCCTCGAGACCGCGGATGCTGTGGTCAATACCCTGCCAGGCACTCCCTACACCGAGAAGCTGTTTAATCGCGAGGTCTTCGCGGCCATGAAACCGGGCACCGTCTTCATCAACGTCGGCCGCGGAACGGTAGTGGATGAAGCGGCACTCCTTGAAGCCCTCGACAATGGACAAGTGTCCTACGCCTGCCTGGACGTCTTCGCCGTCGAACCCCTCCCCCAGGACAGCCCGCTCTGGGAGCACCCGAAGGTCATGGTGTCGCCTCACACCTCCGCGCTCAGTGCGGCCGAAAACCGACTCATCACCGAGCGTTTTTGCAGCAACCTCCGCATTTTCCTCGACGGCGGCGAACTCCCGCACCTTGTGGATCCGGTGCATTTCTACTGAGCGCCATCGGCATCAGCACAAACCCGCGGCCCCTCCGATTTGGAGGGGCCGCTTTGTCATCCCCCCGCGAATCCCGCCCAGACCCCAAGCCGCCACAGTTGGCGGCCGGTGGAGCGTACTTGCCCGTTAACGCTTCAGCGGCGGACGTCTTGGATGACGTCCGCCGCTGTGGCGGGGACCGGATGCCGGGTAGCTACGCAGCGTCTTCGACGGCAAGCAGGTCCCGCCCTGCAGTTTCCGGAGTGAAGAACGTGGTGACGAAAGAGATCAGGGCAAGCACCAACGAATAGATTGCCGGCACCAGCCACGAGTTGCCGGTGGCAGCCAGGAGCGCCACGCCGATGAGCGGTGCAAGGCCACCCGCGATGACGGCCGAGAGTTCGCGGCTCAATGCAACGCCGGTGAAGCGGTACTGGGAACCGAACAATTCGGGCAGCAGCGGGCACTGCGGACCGAGCATGGACTGCACACCGAGAGCGATGCCGACCACCATGACCGCCCAGACGAGAGTGACGTTGCCCAGAGTGACCAAGTAAAAGGCAGGAAGGGCAATCAATGCCTGGAAGAGGGCGCCATAGCGGTAGACCCGAACACGGCCGAACCGGTCAGACAATGCGCCGAAGGTAATCACCATGACGGCGGCAAAACCGGCTGCGATGAGCAGGCCGACGGGCCCAACGAACTTGTCACCAGGGAAAACACCTACCGAGGCGCTCATGAATGAAATGAGCAACGCCGAATAGATGGAGGAGTTGCCGTTCTCACCCATACGAAGACCAATTCCGACGAGGACATTCTTCTTGGAGTGCTTCCACAGCTCGCCAACGGGGTTCTTCACCACATTCTTGTGCTTCTCCAGCTCCTGGAACACGGGAGTTTCCTTGAGCTTCAAACGAATGAAGACAGCCACAATGATGAGGACAGCGCTCGCGAGGAAAGGGACCCTCCACAGCCAGGATTCGAGTACCGCTTTGTCTGCCAAGGCAATGAGGGTAAAGGTTCCGGCGCCCAACAGGGTACCGAGCTGGATCCCGACGAACGGCAGCGAGGCGAAGTAGCCGCGACGCCGCCGTGGGGCCACTTCGGAAATCAACGTGGTGGCGCCCGCCTGTTCGGCACCGGCGCCCAGCCCTTGGATGATGCGTAGGGTCACCAGCAACACGGCACCCAGCATGCCCGCCTGCTCGAATGTTGGCAGCAGGCCAATGGCGAAGCTTGCTGCACCCATGAGCCCGATAGTCAGGATCAGGACCATTTTGCGGCCGAAGCGGTCACCAATGAAGCCAAAAAAAATTCCGCCAAACGGGCGGGCGGCGAAACCCACTCCGTAGGTGGCGAACGACGCGATCAGGGCACCCGTTTCACCCAAAGGCTTGAAGAAGAGCGGGCCGAAAATCAAGGCCGAAGCGAGCCCGTAAATGTAGAAGTCGTAGTACTCCAGAGCGGAGCCCACTGAACTGGCCAGTGTCGCCTTACGAAGCTGACCCGGTTCGACGACGGCGCCGTCAGCGACTGCCGATTGGGTATTGGTACGAGTTGTCACAAGCACTCCCTTGAGAACACTCCAGACCCCCGTTGGTCTGGTGGCATAGCGACCGCCACCTATGGCGTGAATCACTATATTGAACAGAGTACAGCAAGCTGAACGGAGTGCAAGTTGTAATCTGCTTTATTGCCTTCTTCCCACTTTCCGACACCGGTGCCATGCGACCCAGCCCCGGGGAACGAAGTTCCGGGCGTTCTAGCCCATTGGGTTACCCAACAGATGGGCCAGCTCCTGGAGCTCCTTGACCATGAGGGCTCCCTGCTCCTCGGAATATGTCGCTTTAAGGGCCGTGACGGACAGCCCCAGACTCGGTCCGTGCGCACCGTGCGTTGGGACAGGCACCGCGAGGCAGACCACACCCAGCGTGGATTCCTCATCCTCGAACGCGTAGCCACGCTGCCGGATGGTGGCAATTTCGGCTTTGAACTCCTCGGCCGTCCGCAGTGAGTGCTGGGTCATCGTTGGCAACTGCATGCCGTCAGGGAACATCTCGGCGATGTCATGGTCATGGAGGCGGGCAATCAGGATCTTGCCAACCGCACAGAGGGACACCGGCATCTTGTCTCCAATATTGGAGGTCAGTCGCACCGCCGGGTGACCTTCATAACGTGCCAGGTAGATGACATGATCGCCATCCAACATCGCAATACGCACTGTTTCGCCAGAGAGGGTGGGCGCCTGTTCGCAGAAGCGGTAGAACTCCTGCACTTCATCCATCCGGCTCAGGTACGCGGCTCCGAGCTCCACAAGCTTGCGTCCCAATGCGAAGTCCGAGCCCTGGCGCGTGATGAGCCGCGCTTCCTCCAATGCCAGCAGGAGGTTGGACGTGGAAGACTTGGGGATGCCCAACTCGCGGGCCAGGTCGCTTAAGGTCAGGCGCCCATTTGAAGAGGCGGCCAAAGCTTCCAGAACAGCTGCCGCCCTTGTAACTGCCGGGGCCGGCGAAGAAGCACCGAGGCCTTCGGATGAACGGGAGCTTCGGGAATCGGCCATGATTCTCCTTCAAATAGGCGCACTGTCCAGTCCATTGGACAGAAACCATCATAGTGGAAATGGCGCCAGCAAGCTGTGGCAGGTTCCGCAACGAACAGCTGATTGCCGGACTCTTTCAGGGCCATCACGGCCGCCTAATGGGGTACGTCCGGCTCAATTCACTTTTCCAGAATTTCACTGTATATTCATTTCAAGCTCTCCACCGCGGCATCCCCCAATAGTCGCGGTGGAGAGCTTTTCCATTGGGTCAATTCCCCTGTTCCCCAGTGCGGCCTAACACAGTGGTCCCGGACGGATCCGTCCAGGGCTACAGTCCGGAGCCGCCAACCCCCTCCGCTGCCATCCCGGACAAGCTCCATGGTGGCCAGGTCCGAATTCGGATTTGCCCCGAGCCTGACCTGCACCTGCCAGACCTCTATGTCCACGCGTCCACTGCCCGCAGGCATTCGACGCTGCTGGCTCCACCAGTTGGTCCTTTCAAACCACCTGACAGGAGGCGCCGCTACCTCCCATTCATGCGTTCCCCGAACGATGCGCTCCGGCAGGCCGTCTGGAGACGACCTCATGATCACGTGCTCCATGACGCGCACTCTAGGGGAAGGGTAAGACAGGAAGTCCGGACCGCCTGCAAGGAGCCGCCGGTGATGAGATGGAAACAAAAAGCCGCCGTCCCGGCCTTGGGCCGGAACAGCGGGTTAGTCCTAATTCACTGGGTGGGTCCTACCGGGATCGAACCGATGACATCCACGGTGTAAACGTGGCGCTCTACCAGCTGAGCTAAAGACCCTTGGATGGTTTCCTGCGACTGTTCTTGTTATCCCAGCTGCCGAACCAACGAGCTAAGACTCTACCTGATCAAGCGGTCTGATGGCTAATCGGGGCCGTCAGCCCAGGCAAGTCGGGCAAATTGCCAGCCAGCCAAGAGAGCGCTGGGCTTACCCCAGCGTCGATCTTGACTGATGCGAGGCTGTCTCCCCTCGTGTGACCCCGATTGATAATGACCACCGGCATTCCCCTGCGCGAGGCGTGCCGAACAAAACGCAGGCCACTCATTACGGTCAGTGACGAGCCAGCCACTAGAAGCGCTTCCGCCGAATCGACAATGGCGTAGGAACGCTCTACACGCTCTTTGGGGACGTTTTCACCGAAGTAGACAAAATCCGGTTTAAGGGTTCCGCCACAGGCAGGGCAGACTGCCACAACGAATTCACGGATAAGCCGCGGATCCTCCAATGTCGCGTCGGCGTCCGGGGCAGCAGTCACGAGGCCCGTCTCCATCGCTTCACGAAGGAAATCGGGATTCAATTCCTCGAGAATTGCTGCGACCAAGGAACGTGTAAAGCCGTGGCCATTATCGAGGCAGACAACGCGGTCAAAACGACCATGGAGGTCTACGACGTTTACACTACCCGCGTCCTCGTGCAGGCGGTCCACGTTTTGGGTCACCAGACCGCTCAACAGCCCCCGGTGCTCCATCAGCGCGATGGCGGCATGCCCGGCGTTCGGGTCGGCATGCCGCAAGTGGGACCAGCCAATGTGGTTGCGCGCCCAATAACGCCTGCGGTTGTCCGGCGACCCGATGAACTCCTGGAAGGTCATCGGTTTCCGTGGCGGCGAGCCTGGTCCCCGATAGTCAGGAATCCCTGAATCCGTGCTTAGGCCTGCACCGGTGAGGACTGCGATCCTGCGGCCGCCAAGAATGGCCGCCGCTTCCTGAATTGCCGACAATTCCTTGTCGTTCAGCGCTTCAGGCTCAGACGGCGGACTGCTGGCGAAGCCCGTCATGCCGACCCCGGGGCGACCCTGCGTCATGCCGGTTGTCTTTCAGTGCCGGCCAGCGAGGTTCACAATTGAGAGGTCCCTCAGCACCTTGCGGTATTCAGCGAGCTCACGGGCCTGCCCACGCGGGTTCACCACCACATACCGGATCATGCCCTCGGCATCGATGATGAAAGTACCCCGACGGGCCATGCCACTGTCGCCGTCGAACACTCCATAGTCCCTGGCCACGCCGCCATGGGGCCAAAAATCCGCTAGCAGCTCGAAGCTGTAGCCCTCTTGTTCCGCGTAGGCGCGCAGGGCGAACTTACTGTCCACCGAAATAGCCAGGACCGTGGCGTTGGCGTCCTCGAAGACTGCAAGGTTGTCGCGGATTTCACACAATTCCCCCGTACAGATGCCGGAGAAAGCAAAAGGATAGAAAACCAGGACCACGTTGCTGCCCCGGAAAGAGGAGAGTCGAACGGGTTCGCCATGCTGATTGACGAGCTCGAAGTCAGGGGCTGTGCTGCCGACCGCAGGAACGGAGGCCTGCGGCTCCTGGACAGCCGCCGTCACTTGTTCTTCCTGGTCACTAGCCGGGTAGCGTGCCAGTCTTTCGAAACGCCGACGGCGGTGGTGCAGTGCAGACCCGCTGTCGGTGCCGCGTCCTGGATTTCTGCCGGGGAAACGTATCCTTCACGCCCGGACTTGGGTGTTAGCACCCAGACAACACCGCCTTCAGTGAGTGTGGTTAGGGAATCAACAAGGGCATCTACCAGATCGCCGTCGCCTTCGCGCCACCAGAAGATCACAGCGTCCACAACTTCGTGGTCGTCCTCGTCCAGCAGCTCCGATCCGATGAGATCTTCTATATCGTCACGCAAATCGAAATCGACATCGTCGTCGTAACCGAACTCCTGAATCAGATCTCCCTCTTTGAAACCCAATCTTTCCGCCACATTTACCGAAGTGGCGGCGTCGGCCTCACTCACGTTTTCCTCCTCTTGAAGTGATTTCGATTACTACAAGCCAACACCCTTTGCCCCCGGGCTTCAAGCTGTTGCCCAGCGATCCGCCATATTCCGCGTCCCATAAGGGCGGCCAGGGCGGTGGTTGAGACCCGCGTCATAGAACAAGTATCACCGCGACATACAACGCTGCCGTGTGGTCTGCGGCTACTCATAGCGTGGATCTCGAAGCTAGAGTGGCTCCTAATCAACTATGCCTGCGGGGCGACCGCCTTGTTTACCGTGCAGTCATAGACTTGATATGACCCTGCCCGGCACACATGACCGGGCCGACGTTACCGAGTTGCCGCACACGCCGCGTTCACGACGGGCAGTTACCCTGCCGGACCTGAGGCGTCGATACGTGCGCCAGAAGAGAGGTTGGACGTGGCTGTAGGAGAAGACACCTCACACATCCTTAGCGTGTTGACGAACCAGCTGCCTGATCGTGATCCGGAGGAGACCGCGGAGTGGGTTGAGTCTCTGGATGCGTTGATCCGGGAGCAGGGTACCGAGCGTGCCCAGTTCATTATGCGGAGCCTGTTGCAGCGTGCGGGGGCGCAGAGCGTTGGTGTGCCGATGGTCACGACGACGGATTATGTGAACACGATCCCGGCGGACCAGGAAGCGGAGTTCCCGGGCAATGAGGAGTTCGAGCGCCGGTACCG
>NZ_JAIWYX010000019.1 GCF_020251205.1 Arthrobacter sp. M4 | reverse complement strand
CTTCCGTTTGAAAGGGGATTCGTCGCTATTTTTCCGCACCAGCGGCGGCGACTCAGAAAACAATACACGCCCCACCAGCCCCGCACAAATCCACCACCAACCACCCCAAAAACGCCCAAAACACGCGGAATCCCCGGCCAACCCAGCCCAACCAACAAGAAATACGCCACTATGAACCCCGTCACAGATTCCTACCGCGGGGCGCAAGCCGAGCGTTCGTACCCGAGCTTGCGGGTTTTGGGAACGTACTTACGTGCCGAGTGTCGGTCTGCCGCCCGGCGATGCCCCCACTTCCCTGGACACCCGGGCGGCGGGACAGCCGCCCGGCAACACCCCCCCACTCCCGGCAAACGCCCGAGCCGCAGGACAACCACCCGCCAACACCCCCCCACTCCCGCGACTCCCGGACCGCAGGACAACCACCCGCCAACACCCCCCGCTTCCGGGCGCAGAAACGCCGCGAGGTGGCAGGCCATGTGAACGACCTGCCACCTCGCGGCGGTATGAGCGGAAACGTGCTAGTGCCCGTGCCCCGCACCTTCGGTGCGTCGCATCATGGCTGCGAGCACAACCGCGACAACAGAAATGACTGTCGCAACAAAGAACGCGGCCTGCATGCCCGCTACGATTCCGGATGCCGCGGAAACCACAGCGAATACCGATACCAGCAAGGCTGTGCCCGCCGCCCCTGCCACCTGCTGCAGAGTGCTCATGATGGCGGAACCGTGTGAGTAGAGATGCGGCGGGAGGGGGTTCAGACCCGTGGTGAACGCCGGTGTAAACAGCAAGGCCAGGCCGAAGCTCAGCACGACGTGCAGGACAATCACCCACCAGAGGGCACTCTGGTCATTTAGCAGCGAGAACTGCCAGAGGGTCAACACCATGAGGACTGATCCACTGACCGTGAGGGGAAGGGGGCCGACTTTATCGAACAGGCGTCCAATGACGGGTCCAAGCAGACCCATGGCAAGTCCGCCGGGCAGGAGGGCGAGCCCGGTTTCCATCGGCTGGAGGTGCAGGGTGTTCTGAAGATACAGCGGAAGGAGGATCACCCCGCCAAAGAGCGCCATCATTGCCACGACCATCAGAAGCGTGGACACCGTGAACATACGGAAGTTGAAAGCCCGCAGATCAAGAAGCGGTGCATCCGACTTCTGCAGCTTCAACTGCCTCAGCACAAACACCACGAGGCACACCACGCCAACCACCAGTGCGATCACCGGTGCCGCGCCTGAGCCGGAACCGCCGTGGCCACCTATCTGGCTAAGTCCGTAAACGACACCGCCGAAGGCAGGAACCGTGAGGACAACCGAGAGGAAGTCCAGCGTGGCGGCATTGCGCTCCCCGACGTTGGTCAGGAAACGGGCACCGATAGCCAGGGCAGCCAGCGCCACAGGCAAAACGAAGCCGAACATGAACCGCCAAGAGAAGTGGTCCAAGATGATCCCGGACACTGTGGGGCCAAGGGCTGGAGCCACCGAGATTGCAATGGTGACGTTGCCCATCACAGCTCCGCGGCGGGAAAGCGGCACGAGCGTCAGTATGGTGGTCATCAGCAGCGGCAGCATGATGGCGGTGCCGCCTGCTTGGACAATGCGTGCCAGCAGCAACACTTCAAAACCAGGCGCGAGTGTAGCCAGCAGTGTGCCGCCGCTGAAGAGACCCATCGCCAGCAGGAACACAGCGCGCGTTGTGAGCCGCTGCAGGATGAAGCCTGTGGTGGGAATGACCACAGCCATGGTCAACATGAAGCCCGTGGCAAGCCACTGGACGGTTGGCGCATCGATGTGGAGATCGGTCATGAGCCGTTGCAGGGCGACGTTCATGATGGTTTCGTTGAGGATCACGACGAACGTTGCCACCAACAGGGTGACGATGACGGTGACAGACTCACGCGACATCCGGCTGGAAGTCGTTACATCGACTGCGGCTTGGTGGGCAGTTGCGTCGACAACCATCGCGTCACCCGTCGTGGCGGCGTCGCGAGTGGCAGCGTCTACCGATCCGGCAGCGCTTTGGGATGAGGAATCAGACGTGACGTCGCTAGGCATAAAAGTCCCCCGGATGATTTGGATGAAGGCCGGCAGTCAGCGCCGTTGACATAGACCTAAACATTCTAGGACGCCAAGCCATTCCCGTCACGGGAAAACTGATAGATAACTCCGCAACGGCTTTACGAGCTCAACGGGACATTGTCGATGAGCCGCACCGGGCCCACCTTGGCTGCGATAAGGGCCAGTGCTTCACCCCTAAACGGAGTCTCACGACAGTTCTCGGCGAGCGGCTCCAGGGTAAGGGGATCGACGACGTCGAAATAGTCCAGCGCAACCAGCGGCTGGGACGCTACCAAGGCGACTGCCGAGTCCAGGTCGAGCGGCTCGTTGGCGTTCGCGCGGGACTCAAGCAGGCGGAGTGCACGGGACAGCACAAGCGCCGCGTCGCGCTGGTCCGCGGAGAGGAAGCGGTTTCGACTGGAGAGGGCCAGGCCGTCCTCGTCGCGCACTGTGGGCACCGCGACAATGTCGACGGGAAAGCTGAGGTCGGTAACCATGCGCCGCACCAGCGCCAACTGCTGGGCGTCTTTCTGCCCGAAGTAGGCACGGTAGGCCGCCCTGCCGCCGTCGTGTGCGGAACCTGGAAGGCCGTAGTGGAGCAGTTTGGCAACCACGGTGAGGGCGCCGTCGAAGTGTCCGGGGCGCGAAGCGCCTTCCCATCGGTTGCCGAGCGGCCCGGAGGTGACGCGGACAAGCGGCTGGCCGCCCGGGTAGACCTCGTCAACGGACGGTGCAAAGGCAACGTGGACGCCTTCGCTGTCGAGCAGAGCCAAATCGGCATCGAGCGTGCGCGGATAGCGGTCCAAGTCGGCCGCTTCGCCGAACTGTAGCGGGTTGACGAAGATCGAAGCGGCAACGACGTCGTTCTGGGCCACGGCCGTCCGGGCAAGTGCTGCATGCCCCGAGTGGAGGGCGCCCATGGTGGGGACTAGGCCCTGCGATGAGCCCTTCTTCTCCCGCAACAAGCGGGCACTCTCATCGCGGAACTCTGCCACGGTGGTGACGAGCTTAATGGGCATGGGTCAGCGTCCTTCCTGGGGCGGGGCACCATCGCTGGGCGGGGCACCATCGCTGGGCGGGGCACCCTTGCTGGGCGGGGCACCATCGCTGGGCGGGGCACCATCGCTCGACGGGGCACCATCGCTGGGCCGGGCACCCTTGCTTGGTGGGGCGGCGGCACTTATGGCCTCATCCAACTGCCCAACGGTCGACGGCCGAAGAAGGCCTCGATCGCCTGCGCGGCGGGCCGTCGCGCGAGCCATGGCCACATAGGCGCGGAGCACGTCACCGTCCGCACCGCCGTCGTACTCCGCAAGGGCCGCCGCGTGGGCGGAAACGGTGCCCACATCGCCCCGGGCCACCGGCCCGGTCAGGGCGGACTCACCGGAGGCGAGGGCATTTTCCAGCGTGGCTCGCAGCAGTGGTCCCAGCATGCGGTCGGGCGCTTCGACGCCAACGCTGCGGAGCAGCTCGGCGGCCTGCGCCACGAGCGTTACGAGGTGATTGGAGCCGTGGGCCAGCGCCGCGTGGTACAGCGTGCGGTCCGCCTCCGCGATCACTACCGGCTCGGCACCCATTTCGACCACCAAGGCCTGTGCGATGGGAAGCATCGCAGGATCGGCGGTGACGCCAAAGGTGCAGTCCATGAGTCGGGCAAGGTCCAGGCTCATGCCTGTGAAGGTCATGGCCGGGTGCAGCGCCAGCGGAATAGCTCCCACGGCACGGATCGGCTGAAGAACCCCAACGCCGTGACGACCCGAAGTGTGGGCCACTAACTGTCCTGGCTGCCAGGCACCCAGAGTGGCGAGCCCCTGCACCAACTCAGCAAGGGAGTCGTCCGGCACCGCCAACAAGACCAGCTCGGAGCGTTCCACAATGTCCTGGATCTCCAGGATGGGGACGCCGGGGAGCAGGATTTCAGCCCGCTCCCGGCTCGCTTCGGAAACCGCGGAAACACCGACGACGGCGTGCTCGGCAGCGCGCAGGGCGGCACCGAGGACAGCGCCCACCTTGCCGGCTCCAATGACTCCGACGCCGAGTCGTCCTGGCCTAACCATGCTGCGGTCCTTCCTGGGTCTGTGGGCTGCTGGGCACGTGGGCGGGAGCCACCTGGGCAAGCCATTGTTCGCTGGTCTGCCGGCTGCGGGCCTCACGGGCACGCGCGGCTTGGGCGTCGAAGAGCGCCAACGCAGCTTCGACGTCCGCCTGGATTAGCCTAGCGGTCACCGGTCCCGGAGTGGTGTGGAGTACGACGTCGGCAACGCCGAAGCGCCGTGCGATCGGTCCCTGCTGTAGCGCCATGGACTGGGTGCGTTGGTGGGGGACGACGACGAGTTCCCGCCACCATCGGCCCGACCGTAGGAGGAGCGCAGTGTCAGTGGCGGTAAAGCCGTTGCGCCGCCAGCCCAACGGTGCGATGAGGCGGGCCCGCCGCGGTGTGATCACGAAGCCGCCGTCGAATACGCCTGACCGTCCGCCCAGGCCCGCCATGCCCGCGGTGAAAACCTCGTCCGGTTGCCCGGTTCCGGGGTCGGGCAGGACAAGGGACAGCATCGCGAACACGTCGTTCTTGAGCCCCACCGGAAGCAGCATCGTCCGCGAGCTGCTCTCGCTCGCGGCACTCGGGCCGCCGTACCCTGCCACGTTTACCTGCATCCGGTACCAGCCCAGCAGCCGCCATAGGGGTGGCTGGTGGATCTTGATCGCCTGGATACGTCCTGGCGGCAGCGTCTGCGCGCGGGTATCCAGGAGCCCGTAGCGGAGCCGGATGCCGTCGGGAGAAATTGCGGCCGTGAAGTTGAACCCCCGGTTGAACGAGCCCCAGTAATTCGCGGCGATACCCAGGATGGCGGGAATCAGGGCAAAGGCAAAAGCGACACTTTCAGTCAGCACCGACACCACCACGGAAGTCGCAGCGCCCAGGACGATGAAGACCGTCTGCTCGCTGAGCACGAGCGATCCCAAGAGGCGTTGAGGCGGCACAGTCAGCACACGCCACTCGGGGGCCTCACGTGGCAGGAGGGTCGGCGCAACACTGGCAGGTATCTGAGATCCAGGCAAGCCGGGACCCAACGACGCAGGAGCAGGTTCTGTCCCGCTCGCCGGGGCGTGGCCGGGCTCGGCCCCTGAACCGTCGATTCCGGCTAGGTCACCGTGGGGGCCAGCGGCACCGGGTGCGCCCTGTATGCGTTGAACGGCGGGCGGACCTGCTCCGATTACGCGAGCCGCCGTCGTTGTTTCTGCACCAGAAGCGCGGGCCAGGATGGTTGCCCTCAACTGCTTGGCGTCCTTCAACCTGAGGTAAGCCAGGCGCACGGCGGACTCGCCGGCGTCGGCCACTTCGAACTTCAGTTCCGCGAGCCCAAAGATCCGGGCCAGCAACGGTTGGACGATGTCGATGGCCTGGACGCGGTCAAGACGGGCCTGCCGGTGCTGGCGGAACAGCAGGCCGGAGGTGACTCGCACATAGCCGCCGGACACCTGATAGCGCGTGAAGAACCAGCTCAGCACGAAGCCCACCACGGTCAGGAGAAGCAGGGCCGCACCGCCCAATGCAAGCCAGAGCACGCGGGCGTTGAGGTAGTCATCGATGAGCGGCCTACCCTGGAGCATCCGTTCCAGGGTGTCGCGGCCGAAGAAGTAGGCAAACGCCGCAAGCGCGAACCAGCCGCGTACAAACGGCGAGGCGGGGTGGACACGCTGCCAGTCGTCGTCGGGCGCTGAACTGGCGGGCGTTGGGTTTGGTTCCGTCACAGTCCAGCCAGCCGGGCTTCGCCTCGGGCGGTCAATTGCTCACGCAGCCGTGCGCCTTCAGCGGCGGGCAGGCCGGGAATCTGTGCGCTGGTGGCAACTGAGGCCGTGTGCAGCTTGATGGTGCAGAGGCCAAGGCCCCTCTCCACCGGGCCAACCGAGACGTCGACATATTGCATCCGGCCATAAGGAACCACCAGGACGCGCTGGAAGAAAATGCCGCGGCGGATCAGCAGGTCGTCGTCGCGCTCGGCGTAGCCAATGGCCCGGACCTGGCGGGGAATAAGTACCAGCCGCCACAACGCCAGCAGGAACATGCCGGCGGGCAGCGCAACAGCCAGCCATAGCGGCAGCCACCTCCAGGCACCCAGCAGCACCAACAGCAGCGGAACACTGAAAAGTGCCACCGCCAGGAGGTTGCCAACTACCCACTCCACCAGCCGAACCGTAACGTATGTAGGAGATACCCGCAGCCACTGAATACCGGGAGGATCAATCGCCTCGGTAGGCATACTCCCCCTCGCCCTTGGACTGCCGCTGCGGGCCCGAGCGGCCTTGGCCCTCCGCATTGGTATCTTCCGGCGGGATCCGGCAGAACCGTTCCACAATCAGGCCCACAATGACCATCACCAGGCCACCGCTGCCCATTGCGACCGCCAGCCAGAAGATGTCCAAGTCGTTGCGGAGGTTCCAAACGCGCAGCAGGTCGAGGATGACGCCCGCGTGCCAGCCCAGCAGCACGGCTCCCGCATAGGCGCACGACTGGGCCAAGAGCAATGTGGTTACCGCGAAGAGCGGGTTGAGCAAGGTTTTCTTTTTAGCGGTCCGCCAACGCAGGATCCGCAGGCCCAGGATGAGTGTCAGCGCGGCAATAACGCCCATGGTGACCAGGCCCGACGGCGGAAGCACCGGCGTCGCCGCGCCGTAGCGCGTGCCGAGAAGCGTGGCCAGCCAGCCGCCCGCGGCGAGGATTACCGCGACGACTGCGAGCACCAGGATGCGCGTTGGTTTCATGGCTGCCCTGCCGAAGTGTTGGCTTGGGCGGGGTCTGCAGCGCCTTCAGTGACAGGGCGGATGTCACCCATGTCGGCCGCCTTGGCGGCGAGTTCAGCGACTTTCTGTCCGTCGAGTTCTGCGGACGGGTCCAGAAGCGACCACGGATACAACACAAACGCTCGCTGGGCCGCCCGGGGGTGCGGGAGCGTCAACTGGGGATCGTCGCTACGGACGTCGTCGTAAACGATGATGTCCACGTCGAGGGTACGCGGACCCCAGCGGACTTCGCGCATCCGGTGATGTTTCTGTTCCACTTCATGGCAGTGGGCCAGCAATTCCAGTGGCTCGAGGCTCGTCTGGATTGCGACAACCATGTTGAGGAAGTCCGGCTGTCCTTCCGGGCCGCCAACAGGCTTGGTTTGGACAACTGGCGACTCCCCCAGCAACTGGACCTCTGGCCGGGAGGTGAGGTCGGCAACGGCAGTGGCGAGGGTGTCGGCCCGCTCACCGAGGTTGCTGCCGAGGGCCAGGATGGCCTTGCGGTACGTACTCATGTTCGCTCCCGGTGGACGCTCACCGTGACGTCGCCAAACGGCACCTCGATTGGTGCCTTTGGCTTGTGAACGGTGACGTCAACGGCGGCCACGGAATAATTGGCCAAAACGTCTTCTGCAATACGTACCGCAAGGGCCTCGATGAGGTTCAGCGGCTCTCCCGTGATGTGCGAGGTGATGAGCTCGGCCACCTCGCCGTAGTGGGCTGTGTGCTGCAGGTCGTCGGTCTCCGCAGCCTTGGTGAAATCCGTGTACAGGACGGCGTCGACGACGAAGGGCTGGCCTTCGCGGCGCTCAAAATCAAACACGCCGTGGTGTCCGACGGCGGTGATTCCGGTCAGCGTAATTCTGTCCACGTGCGCGTCAATCCCCCTTTAGTGCCTAAGTCGCGCGGCGACCTTCACGGCGTCCAGGCTTGGACCGACGTCGTGCACCCGCACGGCCCACACGCCCTTGGCCGCGCTGATTGCGGTGAGGGCGGCTGTTGCCGCGTCCCTTTCCTCCGGTGCGGCGGCCTTGCCGGCCACGGACAGGAGGGTGCCAAGGAAGCGCTTGCGGGAAGCCGCAACGAGGACTTTGTGGCCGAGGTCCTGGAGCTGGTGGATGTTGCGCATCAATTCCCAGTTCTGCGCCTCGTTCTTGGCAAAACCAAGGCCGGGATCCACGATGATCTGCTCCGGTGCGACGCCGGCCGCGTAGAGCTTGTCACGGACACCCTTGAGCTCTTCCACTACGTCAGCCGCCACGTTGTCGTAATCCGTAAGGCTGTCCATGGTCTTGGCGTCACCCCGACGGTGCGTCAGGATGTAGGGCACTTTGGTGCGGGCCACCAGTTCAGGCATGTCCGGTTCGATGGTGAGTCCGGAGACATCGTTGATGATGGCGGCGCCGGCCTCGATGGCCGCGGCGGCGGTGGATGTGTGGGTGGTGTCGACGGAAACCAGTGCTCCGGCCTTCACCAGGGCGCGGATGACCGGGAGGATGCGGCGCTGTTCTTCCTCAGGTGTCACTTCCTCGGCGCCGGGGCGGGTTGATTCGCCCCCGACATCGATAATGTCTGCGCCCGAGTAGAACATCCGGAGTCCGGCCGCGATAGCCGAGTCGGTGTCCTTGTACTGTCCTCCATCGCTGAATGAGTCTGGCGTAACGTTGAGGATTCCCATTACCAGCGTGCGGTCCTTGGGGAGTCCTTCGAAAGTGGCGGCCGGGCGGGGTTTGCGGATAACCGGCAAGGGGCTCGTGGCGGGGCCGGTTCCGGGTGCTGCTGCGAGGGAGTCCATCGTTAGCTTTACCTTCCGAGTATGAGGCTCATGGCTTCGGCGCGGGTGGCCGGGTCATGGAGTTGTCCGCGGACGGCGCTGGTCACGGTCTTCGCGCCAGGCTTGCGGATGCCGCGCATCGACATGCACATGTGTTCGCATTCGACGACGACGATTGCCCCCCGAGGCTTAAGGTGCGTCACGAGAGCCTCGACGATCTGGGTGGTGAGACGCTCCTGGACCTGCGGGCGACGGGCATAAATATCCACCAACCGGGCCAGCTTGCTCAGCCCGGTCACGCGGCCGTCGTGCGACGGGATGTACCCGACGTGTGCGACCCCGTGGAACGGCACCAGGTGGTGCTCGCAGGTGGAGTAGAAGGGGATGTCCTTGACCAGCACAAGCTCCTCGTGGTCAAGGTCGAACGTGGTGGACAAGACGGCGGCCGGATCATGGTGCAAGCCGGCAAACACCTCGGCGTAGGCCTTTGCCACGCGCCGTGGTGTTTCCTTCAGGCCACTGCGGTCCGGATCCTCCCCGATCGCCAGCAGGATCTCGCGAACTGCTGCCTCAATGCGGGGGCGATCCACCTTATGGTGCCCATGGCCGTGGGCGTCGTGGGCAGGTTCGCCCACGACTTCCTGGAAGTCGTCGTCTAAATGAGTCACGCTTAGAAGCTTAGCCGTGGCGCCCGGTATCGGTCTCCGGGGTCCCTCGGAACGACTCCTGGCTGCCTACGCCCTGCGGGTGCGGGGGCTGTGCATCCAGCGGTTCGTCCCGCCGTGCGTCCCGGGCCTCCTCCTGCGCTTTGCGTTCCGCCCGTTCGGCAGGGCTTTCCACCGGCGGGATGGTCTGGACAGGACGGCTTTCCTTGGACAGCCAGATCTCGCGGAAGTCGCGCTTGCGGACGTCGGTGAAGATCTCGGCGATTTCCATCTGGTTCAGGGTCTCGCGTTCCAACAGCTCAAGCGCCAGGCGGTCGAGGATGTCCCGGTTCTCGGTGAGGATCGCGTATGCCTCGTCATGTGCCTGGTCGATCAGGCGGCGTACTTCCTCGTCAACGATGTAGGCCACGGAATCGGAGTAATTGCGTTCCTGGGCCATGTCGCGGCCAAGGAACGGCTCGCCGCCACCCTGGCCCAGCTTCACGGCACCGATGCGTTCGCTCATGCCGTACTGGGTAACCATCTTGCGGGCCGTGGCCGTGGCCTTCTCAATGTCGTTCGAGGCGCCGGTGGACGGGTCGTGGAAGACAATCTCTTCGGCCACACGCCCACCCATTGCGTAGGCCATCTGGTCCAGGAGTTCGTTGCGGGTGACTGAGTACTTGTCATCCTCCGGGACCACCATGGTGTAACCCAGGGCGCGTCCGCGGGGCAGGATGGTGATCTTGGTGACCGGGGCGGAATTCCGAAGCGCCGCTGCCACCAGGGCGTGCCCACCCTCGTGGTAGGCCGTGATCTTCCGCTCGAGTTCCTTCATCACGCGGCTGCGCTTCTGCGGACCGGCCATGACGCGGTCAATTGCCTCGTCCATGGCGCGGTCGTCAATGAGGTTGGCATTGGAACGCGCGGTCAACAGTGCGGCCTCGTTGAGCACGTTGGCCAGGTCCGCACCGGTGTAGCCGGGGGTCTTCTTGGCCACGGCCTTGAGGTCCACGTTGTTGGCCATGGGCTTGCCCTTGGCGTGGACGGAGAGGATCTGTTCACGGCCAATAAGGTCCGGAGCCTCCACAGTAACCTGGCGGTCGAAGCGTCCGGGGCGCAACAGGGCCGGGTCCAGGACGTCGGGACGGTTGGTGGCGGCGATCAGGATGACGTTGGTCTTGACGTCGAAGCCGTCCATCTCCACCAGCAACTGGTTAAGTGTCTGCTCGCGCTCATCGTTACCGCCGCCAATGCCGGCACCGCGATGACGGCCTACGGCGTCGATCTCATCCACGAAGATGATGGCGGGAGCGTTGGACTTGGCCTGCTCGAAGAGGTCGCGGACGCGGGACGCACCCACGCCTACGAACATTTCAACGAAATCAGAACCGGAGATCGAGAAGAACGGCACGCCCGCCTCGCCGGCAACCGCGCGGGCCAGCAGGGTCTTGCCGGTGCCGGGAGGACCATACAGCAGCACGCCCTTGGGGATCTTGGCACCCACCGCCTGGAACTTGGTCGGCTCCTGCAGGAACTCCTTGATTTCCTGCAGCTCCTCCACGGCCTCGTCAGCACCCGCGACGTCGGAAAAGGTCACCTGTGGCATGTCCTTGTTGACCATCTTGGCCTTGGATTTGCCGAACTGCATAACCTTCGAGCCGCCGCCCTGCATGCGGGACAGGAGGAACCAGAAGAGCACGCCAAGCAGCAGTACCGGAAGCAGCAGGGAGAACAGTCCGGAGAACCAGTTGTTCTCTACCGGCTGGTCCGTGTAGCCCTTGGACGGGTTGGCGTTGGTGACGGCCTTGACCACGTCAGGGCCGCGATCCGAGACGAAGAAGAACTGGACGTTCTTGCCCTTGTCCTGGCCGTCGATGACCAGGTTGTCCTTCAGGACCAGGTCCACACGATTCTCAGCATCGAAAATCTTGGCCTGTTCCACCTTGCCGCTCTCGGAGAGCAGCTGAAGGCCCTTCACGGTGTCGATACGGCTGGAGCCGCCGGGCGCCAGCGTGGCAAAAGCGAGCAGGAGCATGGCGACGACGACAACAATCCAGATGCCCGGGCCCTTGAAGAAATTCCTAGCTTTCATCTGATCCGGGGGCAGGCCCCGTCCCTCCTGGTAGTGCTGCACGGCGCCGTGCTGCGCGCGTGTGGTGCTTCATCAGCTTCTAGCTATACACCGTTCCGAGAGATTCACGCACAGTTAATGGGAAAAGTTCCCTCTCGGCGTAGTGGGATATGCCAGGGACCATTGGGCCGGGCAGAAAAGGTACGACGACGGCGCAAGCTGGCGTGCGCCGTCGTCGTACCTTAATACGCTGCAGGGGGTGCGGTGACCGCTAGGCGGCTGCAGCGCCGGTCATGATCGCCACGGCATCGGTCATGCTGTGCGTTTGCGGCGTGATGGTAGCCGCGCATTTGCCGAGGCGCTGCACGTGGATGCGGTCGGCCACATCGAAGACGTGCGGCATGTTGTGGCTGATGAGGATGACAGGAAGGCCTCGGTCCCTGAGGTCCCGGACCAGCTGCAGGACCTGGTTGGACTCGCGGACGCCGAGTGCCGCCGTCGGCTCGTCCAAAACCACCACCTTGGAACCGAAGGCGGCCGCCCGGGCCACCGCAACGGCTTGGCGCTGGCCGCCGGACAGGTTCTCCACCGGAACCGTGACGTCCTGGAGGGTGGAGATGCCCAAGCGGGTGAGCTCCTCGCGGGCCTTGCGGCGCATACCCTTGGTGTCCAACACGCGGAGGACGCTGCCGATCGGCCCCGGGACCCTCTCCTCACGGCCCAGGAAGAGGTTGGAGGCCACGTCCAGTGCGGGCGATACCGCCAGGTTTTGGTAGACGGTCTCGATTCCGTGGGCGCGGGCATCCTGTGGGCGCTTGAAATGCACGGGTTGGCCGGAAACGAGGAGTTCGCCGGAATCCGGGACCTCGGCGCCAGTGAGGCATTTGATGAGCGTGGACTTTCCGGCCCCGTTGTCGCCGATGATGGCCAGCACCTCGCCGGGGTACAGCTTGAGGCTGACGCCATCAAGGCCCACAACACGGCCGAAGGTCTTGACCAGGTTCCTGGCCTCGAGGATCGGTTGACGGGTTGCCGTTTCTGCCGCGGTCATGACTTCACCTTTCGGATCCACTGGTCGATGGACACTGCGAGGACCACAAGGATGCCCACCGCGAGGGTCTGGTAAAGCACGTCGAGTCCGGCGAGGGACAGTCCGTTGCGGAACACACCCACAATCAGCGCGCCCAGGAGCGATCCCCACACCGAGCCGCGGCCGCCAAAGAGGCTGGTCCCGCCGATCACGACGGCGGTGATCGAGTCGAGGTTGAGGTCCACGCCGGCGTTGGGGCTGGCCGCGTTGCTGCGGCCGATCTGGATCCAGGCGCCGATGGCCAGCACGGCGCCGGCCACGAGGTACACGCTCATGAGGACCCTGTTAACAGGAATACCGGCCAGCCGCGCGGCCTCCTTGTCGTCACCGACGGCATAGACGTGCCTGCCCCAGGCGGTCTTGTTGAGGACAAAGGCCACAATCACATAGAGCAGGAGCATCACCAAGACACCTGTGGAGATCCGGACGGGGCCAAGGGGGAAGGTGCTGCCCAGCAAGGTCAGGATGGACGGCATAGCCGAGCCCCGGACCGTCGAGCCGCCGGAATACAACAGCGTCAGGGCCACAAAGATGTTCAACGTTCCCAAGGTGACAATGAACGGCGGCAACCGCAGCTTGGTGACCAGGAACCCGTTTAGGGCCCCGGTGGCAAGTCCGACGGCGAGGCCCGCCACGAGTGCCAATCCGCCCGGCACACCGTTTTGGACTGCGAGCTGCGCCACCACCATGGAGGACAAGATCATCACGGCGCCAACGGAAAGATCGATCCCGGCGGTCAGGATGATGAGCGTCTGTGCGATGGCCAAGGTCCCCACCACGGCCACCTGCTGCGTGATGAGTGACAGGTTCTCCACCCTGAGGAAGCGATCGTTCAGCAACCCGAAGGCAACAACCGAGATGACCAGCACAATGGCCGGGCTGAGGGCGGGATAGCGGTGAAGTACATTGCGGATGCGGCTCAGCGGGGTCTGGCGGTCGAGGAATTCCTCAGCCAGGTCGACGTGCTTGGCCGTTCGTTCCTGCTGTTGCGCCTGCGTAGGTGGGCTTTCAGCTTGCTGCGTCATGCTTTTCTCCACTCCTACTTGCCCCAGCAGATCTTGGACGCAGCTGCGGTGTCGATGCTCTTGACCCCCGTGGCCGCTTTGTCCGTCACGAGTTCTACGCCGGTGTTGTAAAAGTCCAGGCCTTCGGAGACGCTGGGCTTCTTGCCGCTCTTGGCGAGGTCAACAATCGCCTGGACGCCGAGCTCGGCCATTTTGACCGGGTACTGCTGCGCCGTGGCTCCGATAACGCCGGACTTCACGTTGTTGACGCCGGTGCAGCCGCCGTCCACCGAAACGATTAGAACGTCCTTGTCCTTCCCAGCCGACTTCAGGGCCTCGTAAGCACCGGCGGCAGCAGGCTCGTTGATCGTGTAGACAACGTTGACATCCGGGTTGTGTGAAAGCAGTGTTTCCATCGCCGTCCGGCCTCCGTCCTCGGCACCCTTGGAAGCCTTGTTGCCGACGATTTGGTAGTCGCCGCCTTTGCCGCCGGTGTACTTGCCGGTCTTGGCCTCGTCGCCATTCTTCGCCTTGTCCTTGACGTCGATGCCGAGGCCGCTGAGGAAGCCCTGGTCCCGGTTGTAGTCAACGGACACGATCTTGTCGTCGAAGAGGTCAATGAGGGCGATGACAGCCTTTTTGCCGTTCAGTTGCGCGGCGGTCCACTCGCCAATTGCCTTGCCTGCTGCGAAATTGTCCGTGGCAAAGGTGATGTCCACGGCATTTGCCGGGTCCGGCGGCGTGTCGAGTGCGATGGTGTAGAGGCCTGCGTCGCGGGCTTTCTTGAGCGCATCCACGACGGCGGGGCCGTTGGGCGTGATGAGGATGCCTTTGTCCCCCTTGGAGATGGCATTTTCGATGGCCTGGATTTGGGTGTCTTCGTCGCCGTCGGCTTTGCCCGCGGCGAGTTTGAGGTCGATGCCGCCGGATTCAGCGGCTTTCTTGGCCCCGTCCTGCATCGACACAAAGAACGGATTCGAGGTGGTTTTGACGATCAGCGAAACGCCGATCTTCTCTGATGAACCAGAGTTTCCGGAACCCGAAGCCGGGCCACCGCACGCGGTCAATCCCAGGCTTCCGATGGTGAGGACGGCTCCAACAGTGAGCAGGCGCAACGTGCGCGAAGGGGTCAAACTCATCTTTGAATCTCCTGTCGTGATCGGGCACCCAGCGTGCCTGACAACGTTGTCAAGATCCTGTGTAATCGAGATCACACGATATAGTCAAGGGGGTTTCACAAGGAGGAGATGAAACTTGACAACGATGTCGAATCGTTACCCATCCGGACCACCTGCCCGCCCAACGATGCGGCACGTAGCGGCGCTGGCCGGCGTCGGGATCAAGACCGTGTCCCGAGTCATGAATGACGAGCCGGGGGTGTCTGAAGCCACCCGGCAGCGCGTACTGCAGGCCACCGAACAACTGAATTACGAGCTTGACCTGAACGCCGGCAACCTGCGCAGGACTGGACGGAGGACCCAGTCCATCGGGCTGTTGCTTCCGAGCGTGGCCAACCCCTTCAGTGGCGAGATCCACCGCGCCATCGAGGATGCCCTGGCGCCGCGCGGAATTGCGGTGTTTGCTTCCAGCCTGGACGACGACGCTGACCGCGAGCGCGCCTTGGTTTCCGCCTTCCTGCGGCGGCGCGTTGACGGATTGGTGCTCACCATTATCGCCAGGAGCCAGGCCTACCTAATGCCCGAGACCGCCCGGCAGCTCCCGCTGGTTTTCATTGACCGCGAACCAGTGGGACTGGACGCCGACGCGGTTGTCACGGACAACGCGGAGGGAGCAGCGACGGCGGCCCGTCATTTGCTGCGGCACGGTCACCGAAAGCTGGCCTACCTTGGTGACCGGCCGGACATCCAGACTGCCCGCGAGCGACGTCGCGGATTCCTCGAGGCCTTGGGTCACGAGGGAATCGCTACGTCAACCATTCCCGCCGTCGACGGCCTTCATGACGAGGAGTCGGCGCGTCAGGCAGCCCTGGCTTTGCTGCAGTCGGAGGACCCACCCACGGCGATCTTCTCCAGCCAGAACCTGGTGACCTTCGGAGCCATGCGGGCACTCCGGGAAACCGGGCGCGGCCATGAGGTTGCCTTGGTGGGCTTTGACGATTTCAAGCTGGCTGACATGGTTGAGCCGGGGATCACGGTGATCGCCCAGCATCCCGACCGCATCGGGGCAAAGGCAGCGGAGCGCATCCTTGCCAGGATCGATGGGGATCGGGAACCCGCCGAACGGTACGTGGTTCCGTCGGAATTGATCGTGCGGGGTTCCGGGGAGATTCCGCCAGCAAACTAAAGCGGCTGCAGCCGCCGCCAGTTTGTGTACGGTTTGTCCCCTTATGGTGCGATTTTAGGGGACCGAGCTGTACACAAACTCGATGCGGAGGGCTACAGCCGCCTTGCCTGCTGTTTCAGCTACTGTTTCAGCTACTGTCGCTTTTTCAGCCACCCATGTTTAGGGCTGAAACATGGCCGCTGCCAAGGGCGTGACCGTCAGGGATTTCAGCTGGGCCGTGCCGCCGGTGGCAAATAGGGCCATTCGGTTTGCACCCGCCACGGGGAAGACCTGGTCCGTGATGGTGTGAGTTCCGCCTTGAGCAAAGACCTCCACGGATGATCGGTCCAGGTAGATGCGGAGCGTAATGTCGCCATTCGCGTCTCGGGCCACTGCAGTCGATTCCACCGATGGGAACGCCGAACTGAAGGACGTATTGCCCGAGTTCCTCCGGTCGACGAAAAGCTTGGCCGTTCCGGCGTCGTAACCGATCACGGTGGCGTTGGCTCCGTCGTCGTCCATCACCCTAAGACCCGCGGTGGCGGCGGTCCCGGGCGAGAAGGTGATGTCAACCCGCTGCGTTTGGCCCCACGACGACGACGGCAGCGGCTGGGTGCCAGCCGTCATCGGCCCGGCGCCTTGCGTGTAGGACGGCGGTCCCGCCAGGGTGGCCATCTGGTCCACTGCCTTCTGGACGAGGCGCGGACCAGCGGGCGTCTGGGCCAGCGACACTTCGCGGGGCAGTGCCATCGCGCTGCGCCAGGGGCTGGTGGGGATACTTTGGCCGTAATCCCAGTTGTTCATCCACCCGAGCATGATGCGCTTCCCGTCGGGCACGTTGTTGAACGAGACCGAGGCGTAGAAGTCTCGGCCCCAGTCCAGCCATTCGTAGTTCTCAAGGCCCTTCCTCGCAGGCTCCGGACTCGCGAAGAACTCGTCCGCCAGGATGTGGCCCCAGCCGAAACGGTTGTTATCCACAATGGTGATCTTCGCCTGTCGGCCCGTGAACTCGGCAACGTCCCACGATGCCCAATCCAGGACTTCACTGTCAGAACCGGTGGCCGTGCGGACAACTTGGCCATCCACCACGAGGTTCACCGTGGTTTCGTCCGAGCGGGGCACAGCCGACTGGTCGGTCAGCATAATGTGATCCAGGGTCAAGTGGCCCCAAGGTCCTGTGGCCTGGTCCACAACCCGGATGCGCGCCTGCTGACCAAGGAACTGGGACACGTCCCAGCCCTTCCAGTTGAGGGCCCCTTGGTTGTCCCCCGCCAGTGTCCGCACCACGTTGCCATTGATGAGTAGTTCGACCTGCAGGGTCTGGCCGGATTCAGGCGAACGGTTTCCGCCGCCAACCAGCATGCTCATGAAGTTGCGGGTCACCGTGAACTCGGGAGAAGTCAAGGTGCCTTGACGATCGTCTCCCGGCGCTCCCCCGGTCTCATAGGTGTTCACCCTCTTGGCGCCAATGTAGTAGTCGCCGCCAACGGTGGCTGGCTGGAAGTTCGGGGCCAGGTCCGCAGTTCCGGTCCACCCGGCGTTGGCAAGCGTTGTGCCGTCCGGCACCTCGAAGCCGTTGAACAGGAGGTCGCCGGCAGGTGGATTGTTGTCCAGCTTGTTGGAAATCCGGGGGTGTCGGCCGCCGCCCACCAGGAAGTTGATGTATTGGCTGTTGACAGTGAACGACGGCGATTCCATCCGTCCCAGCGGCCAGTCGCCGTCGACGAAGGAATTCACGAGTCCGGTTCCAGCGAAGCCGGATACCGGGTTCTGGTTGGGCAAGGTTCCGGTTGCCGGGGCCGAGCCAAAGGGGCCATTAAGCCAGTTGCCGGGCTCGTTGCTCACCGTCCACCCCTGGTAGTTGCCGCCGTTGAAGTCAGCGATCCGGGTTCCCGCTGGCAGCGGGTCACCGTTGTAGCTGGTTTCAGAGTGGAAAGTGGTTCCGTCGAAAGTGCCCACAAAGTATTGGCCGGCCGAACCTCCTGCAACGCCGCCAGGGTTGATGTTCACCGTCATCACCCACTTCGTGTTGGCGGGGTTGCCGTCCACTGGAAGGGGGAAAAGGTCCGGGCATTCCCACTGTCCACCCGTGGCATTTTCCGGACCGAAATCGCTCAGATAGTCCCAATTCTTGAGGTTGGTGGATTTGTAAAGCAGAACTTTGTGGTCCATCGCCTCGACTGCCACCATGACCCAATAGCCACCCTGGGGTGAGTCGTACCAAAACACTTTAGGGTCGCGGAAGCTGGGTGTATTGCGGGTGAGCACAGGATTTCCTGAATACTTGGTCCACGTTTGGCCATTGTCCAAGCTGTAGGCCAGGGATTGTGCCTGCGTGCCGTTCCGCGGTGATGGAGCCTTGTAATTGCTGGTGAAAATGGCGACCAGCGGAGTTTGGCCCGGGCCACCCAAGCCGGAGGTGTTGTTGGTGTCAACCACCACGCTTCCGGAGAAAATGTCCTGCTCCACATCGTTGGGAATGGCCAACGGTTGCTCCTGCCAATGCAGCAGGTCCGTTGAGGTTGCGTGGCCCCAGGACATGTTGCCCCAGGTATTTCCGAATGGGTTGTATTGGTAAAAGAGGTGGTAGAGGCCGTTGTGGTAAACCAGCCCATTGGGATCGTTCATCCAGTTTTGCGCCGGCGTGTAGTGGTAGGCTGGCCGGTATTGCTCATCGCCCGGATTTGCGGTGGCCGCCGGGGCTGCCGCAAAAAGGCCTGAAAGAACCAGGCCGGTTGCTGTTATGGCGGAGAAAACGCCTCTCCTAATGCGTTTATTTTTGTATTTGAAACTCGATGTTCCGTTGGGTGTTTTTCTTGAAAGGAATGTCAATTTCAAATCATGCCCGCCCTTCTTCGCACGCGCCCTCAGAGAGAAGACAACGTTGTCAACGCGAGGAAATTAGGACATGTCCAGCGGACAAGTCAACGCTTTTTGAAGCTGATTGAGGGGCCAAAATGTTTGGCCTTCTTACAGGCCACATTGACCTGTTTGTTTCATTGGAATGGCTGCCCTTGTTGGGTGAAGCCAAGTTCGCAGTGCTAGTTTCGGCGGTGCTGATTTGGCGGTGCTAGCTTCGCGGTGCGGTGCTAGCTTCGCGGTGCGGTGCTAGTTTCGCGGTGCGGTGCTAATTTCCCGGTGCTAGTTTCGCGGTGCGGTGATGGAGTCGCGTTCCACGAGCGGGCAGTCAAGGATGGTGGGGTGGGACGCCAGGAGTGCAAGGTTGGTTTTGCCTTCGATGGCGTCGATGAGGCGTTCCGTGGCCCAGGCGCCCATTTCATAGTGGGGCAGGGCCACAGTGGTCAGACCTGGGTTGATGTTCGCGGCGATGAGCTCCTGGTCGTCGAAGCCCACCACTGACAGCTCCCCGGGGATGGTGATTCCCATTTCGGCAGCTGCCCGGTAGGCACCCATCGCCATACGGTCGTTGTAGCAGAACAGTCCGGTGGGCCGGTCGGGACGCCTGAACATGCGAAGCGCGGCCACGTAACCGCCCTGCACCTCAGAGTGCTCGGCCTCGACAGGTGCGTTGTCGCCGTCGAGCCCTGCCTCGTTCAACGCCGCCCGGAAGCCGCGAAGACGCTCGTGCGTGGCTGGAACGTCGTCGGTGTTGTTGAGGAAACCGATCCTGGTGTGTCCGGCGTCCAAGAGGCTACCGACCGCAATGCGGGCGCCGCCCTCCTCGTCCGGGACAACAGAGGTGACGTTTCCTGAAAGGCTTTCCGAGTCCACCAGGACGGCCGGCACGGAGGACAGGTTGTCCGGCAGGGTGATCTTCCGGTGGTACATGGTGGCGTACAGGATGCCGTCCACGCGCCGTTCCAGTAGGGCCTCGACGTCGGCCCGGCGGGATTCCAGGCTCGCAGCCCCTGAGGTGTTGATAATCATCAGGTTGTAGCCGCGCGCCCTGGCCGCCTCATCGGCGCCCAGAATGATCCGACCCGCATGCGGCGTGGTGGCGATCTCCTCGCTGATGAGGCCGAGCATTCCGGTGCGTTGCGTGCGGAGCGCCTGGGCGAGGCGGTTGGGTCCGTAGCCCAGGCGTTCCGCCACGGCCTTCACCTTGTCCCGGGTTTCCGGGGATACACGGGCGTATGCGACGTCGTTCAGGACGTGGGAGACGGTGGTGACGGACACACCAGCGGCAATGGCTACGTCTTTGATGCCTATGGTCTTGTTCGTCAACGGTTCTCCCACGTCCTTGTAGTCGTCCTGCGTTCCTCCACCGGGGCAGCTCATCGTGATGGGCGTGCTAACCAGTCTGATACCAGTAGGCTACCGACGAATAGTCATTCCAACGCGCGGGAGTCCGTTGTGCGGCCTAGGAACCGATCGTGGGTGTGGCCCTAAGCGCGTTAACAGCCCTGTCTGCGATAACTTGGGCGTCACTTCCGGAATCAAGGATGGTGTTGCGAGCTGATTCGGAATCGACCATAACTGCCGTAACGGCGAGGCCGTCCGAGGCCTCCGTCGTCAACAGTGCATCAACCTGGGCCGAGAAGCAGGAATCACTCGTCTTGGAGTCAACGTCCATCGCTACCACGTGATTGTTGGAGACGAAGTTGCCAACCCCAGCCATCAGCCGAATGATGACAGGCGTGGCACCTTCCGGCCGGATGCTCTGTGAGTCGATGATCTGGGAGAAGTGGTTGCTGACTACAGAGTTGTTGCTGCCGCTGACACAGAGAAGTCCGTTGAGGTCGTCCAGTCCGTTGTCCACTCCCAGGAAGGGCGTCCAAGGCTCATGGTCGCGCAAGAAGTGATTCGTAGCCACGAGGTTTTCCGAACTATTCGCCGCGAGAATCACCATCCCGGGGTAGAACGAATGCAAACGGTTGTTGGTGACGCTTGAACGCGTGACGCCTTCGAGGTGGACGCTGCTCTTACCACGGGGGAACACGTTGTTCGCGGTGATCAAGAGCCCGCCGTGGTTCTCGGCGTAGATGGAGTGGCCCTTGAAGCCTGCTCCCACCAAGTTGTCGGTGATCTTTGATGCCTGTCCCCACCCGCGAAGCTCGATGCAGCTTCCGCATTCAGCGATGAAGTTGTCGTGGACGGAAAGCGCATCCGCTTTGTAGATAGTGAGGGCGTTCTCAAGGTAGACGAACCCCATGCCGGCTACGCGGAAGGAGTCATTGGCGCTGGCGACATAAATACCGGTCTTGCCGTTGACGTAGGTGTTCTCCGGTGGCAGCCCCGAGCCGTCCGAGTCGAAGTGCAAGCCGTCGATGCAGAAGTTGGAGAACTCTACTGAGCTGATCCGCGGGCTCCCGCTTCGCTCAACATAGAAGGCGGCCCCCTTGGATGGGTCCCCATCTCCGCCGAGGGGAAGGTCGACGAGAATGCGACTCCCTCCGGGCCACAGCTCATGCAGATCGGGCCATTCGTCTTCGGGAACGTTGAACCGGATGCTCGACGACGTAAAGCCATGTCCTGAGCCATGGATCCTGAGGAAGCTGACATCGATCACCACCTGCGTGCGAAGGTGGTAGTCCCCGGGCGGAATGTAGATCACCGCGCCTGGCTTTCCTCCGTTGTTCGCATCGGTGGCGGTCTGCCGATCCTTGATGTCAGCGATGATGCTGTTGATTACTTCACCGATGTCCTCGGACGGATTGCCGACGGGCCACTCAGTAACGTCGTAGTGGTTGTTGCTTGACATAGCTTCTTCCCTTTGTGGTGTCCTGTCTGCGGCTTAGGTGAGTGTTGAGACCGCGAGCTTCAGTATTGTTGCTGAGCCTTCCACAGCTGATAGCCAGTTCTCCCGGTTTTCGGTTTCGGGGAAGATGAGGTCAGTCATCACGACCTTGCCGCCCTGGGCGAACACTTCAACCGAACTGTGGTCCACGATGATGACTAATTTGAGCACACCGTCTTCAAGCTCAACCGGTGCTGACTCGACCGAGGCGAATTTCCCGTGGAAGCCGGTGTTTCCTGATTGCCTGCGGTCAAGGATGAGCTGGGCACTGCTTGTGTTGTAGCTAAGAATGGTGCCCTTGCTCCCGTCACTGCTTGCGAAGAGCTGGAAATCACAACGTTCGGCGCTTCCGGGCAGTATCTCCGCCTCGATGATTTGGGCGCTCCCGGGTACCGCATCCGGCAGTTGGAGGGCTGAATTTCGCAGCTCAAAGCTGCCTGCGCTCATTTGGTCCTTGGCAGTAGGCAAATCTTCTCCTGCGCAAGGCTCGGCCAGGACCGGTTGCTGGATCAGACGCGCGGAGCCGTTGACCGCTGTGAGGCACAGTTCGCGGGCGAGGGTCATCGATGACCGCCAGGGGGCGGTGGGCAGATGGTTGGCGTACTCCCAGTTGTTCATCCAGCCGATGATGATGCGGCGGTCATGCGGGGCGTTGCTGAAGGATACTGAGGCGTAGCAGTCGCGTCCCCAGTCCAGCCACAGGCATTGCTGCAAGGCTGCAGAGCCCGCCTTGGGGTCTTGGAGGGAGGTCAGTCCTGTTGGCGCCGCGAGTGAACCGGCGTCCGGGAGGAACCGGGCGCCGTCGAAGTCCCCGATGAAGTACTGACCACCGGAGCCTCCTGCCACTGCGCCGGGGTTGACGTTCACGATCAGTACCCATTTGATGTTGTCCGGGTCCCCGTCCACAGCCAGGGGAAAAAGATCGGGGCACTCCCAGTCGCCGGCGTCGGCGTTGGCCGGGCCGAAGTCGCTCAAAAAATCCCAGGATTTGAGGTCTTCCGAACGATAGAAGACCACTTTTTGGTGATGAGCTTCGACGGCGACCATGACCCAGCAGGCACCCTGGTCCCCTTGATAGCGGAAGACTTTGGGATCGCGGAAGTTCGCGGAGTTTCTGGTGAGGACAGGGTTTCCCTCGTATTTCCGCCACGTCATTCCTGCGTCTGTGCTGTAGGCCAGGGACTGGGCCTGCGTACCGCTGTGCTCGGACGCATCTTTGTAGGCACTGGTGTAAATGGCTACGAGGGCAGGTGCGTCCGCTGTGCCGAAACCGGACGTGTTGCCGTGATCGACTACAACACTCCCTGAGAAGATGTCCTCTGCCTCGTCGCAGGCAATGGCAACAGGGTGTTCCGTCCAGTGCAGCAAATCACGGGAGGTGGCGTGGCCCCAGGACATGTTGCCCCAGACGTTGCCGAACGGGTTGTTCTGGAAGAAGAGGTGATACAGGCCGTCGTAGAAAACCAGGCCATTGGGATCGTTCAACCAGGTATCCCTTGCCGTGAAGTGGATGGCAGGCCGGAACCTGGAGGTTCCGGCCTGGGCTGCTTCCGGGCGTGCGGCATCAAGGCAACTGGACATATCTGGCGATCCTCTGGGGAAGTAGAAGGGGCTGGCTGCCTATAGCCGGGGTGCCGTGACGGAATCACGGCGCACCAGGGGGCAGCTCAGAATGGTCGGATGAAGTGCCATGAGGGTAAGGTCTGTCTTCCCCTCGACGGCGTCAATCAGGTGCTCGGTGGCCCAAGCACCCATCTCGTAATGAGGCAGGGCCACGGTGGTGAGGCCCGGGTGAAGGTTGGCGGCGATCAATCCCTGGTCATCGAAGCCGACGACGGAAAGGTCAGCGGGGATGGTGAGTCCCAACTCGGCAGCGGCGCGGTAGGCCCCCATCGCCATCCGGTCGTTGTAGCAGAACAAGCCGGTGGGCGGGTCCTCCCGTCCCAGGATCCGCCGGGCCGCTTCATAGCCGCCCTGCACCTCGGAGACATCGGACTCGATAGGTGCCGCGCCGCCGTCGAGCCCTGCTTCAGTCAGCGTGGACCGGAAGGCCTGGAGCCGCTGACGGGTTGCGGGCACATCATCGGTGTTATTGATGAAGCCAACCCGGGTGTGGCCCGCTTCGAGGAGCGCGCCCACGGCGGCGCGTGCACCACCTTCTTCGTCCGGGACCACGGCTGTGATGTTCCCGCCGATGGCCACCGAGTCGACCAGGACGGAGGGCACGCTGCCGAGGTTGGCTGGGAGCTCCACGTTGCGGTGATACATGGTGGCGTAGAGGATTCCGTCTACGCGGCGTTCCAGGAGCGCCTCGACGTCGGCTTGCCGGGATTCGAGGCTGGCTGAGCCGGAGGTGTTTATGATCATGAGGTTGTACCCTCGGGCTTTGGCCGCCTCCTCGGCGCCGAGGATGATCCGGCCAGCGTGGGGCGTGGTGGCAATATCTTCGCTGACCAGGCCCAGCATGCCGGTCCTCTGGGTGCGAAGGGCCTGGGCAAGGCGGTTGGGGCCATAGCCTAGTTGTCCCGCAATGGTCCTGACCTTGTCCCTGGTTTCGGGGCTGACTCGAGCGTAGGAAACCTCGTTGAGGACGTGGGAGACAGTTGTCACGGAGACGCCAGCGGCAACGGCCACGTCCTTGATGCCGATGTTCTTGTTGCTCATCCGTCTCCCACGTCCTCCGATGCGGCTTGTTGCTGTTCGTTGTTGATGGTCTAGCCCTTGACAGCGCCGAGGGTCATGCCGGCGACGATCTTGCGCTGCAGGAGCAGCGTGAGCAGGATGACCGGGATCGAGTAGACGGCGGCAAGTGCAGTCATCGATCCCCAGTCAAGTCCAAACTGGGTCTGGAAGTTGGCGATCACAACGGGGGTGGTCTGCGAGCGGATGGCGGTCATCAGCAGGGCGAAGAGGAACTCGTTCCAAGAGGCCAGGAAAGCGAAGATCGCAGTGACCGCAATACCCCCTGAAACCACCGGAACCACCACCCGCCACAGGGCGCCCAGCCGGCTGCAGCCATCCACGGTGGCGGCTTCCTCCAGGTCCCGGGGCACTGCCTCGAAGAAGCTCGACATGAGCCAGATCGACAGCGGCAGGGAGATGGTGGTGTGGGCGATGGCCAGGGCGATCGGCGTGTCGGACATGCCCACGGAGGCCATCATCGAGGCCAGTGGGATGCCGATGGCAACCGGCGGAACCATGCGGGTCACCAGGGCGGCCATGATAAACACTCGCCCACTGAGGGTCTTGTACCGGGTGATACCGTAGGCCGCCGGGACCGCCAGGAGCAGTGACAACAGTGTGCTGATTACCGCCGTCTGGACGCTGTTGATAATCGACGCCACCACACCGCCGCGGCCCAGGGCGTTCATGTAGTTCACCACCGTCCACTCCTTGGGCAGGATGGTGGGTGGAACCGCGATAGTGTCGATCGGTGTCTTGAACGACGTCAGCAGCAGGTACACGAAAGGGAAACCATAGAGGACCAGCGACGCCGCCAGCAGGATCCACAGGATCGTCCGCGTGCTGCGCTTGCCGGCCTCCAGGCCTTCACGGTTGACGCCACGCCGGGGTCCGCCCCCAGGTGAGGTGACCGCCGTCGGCCGGGCCGCCGTCGTCGTTGTTATGCGCGTTTCCATGGTGGTTTCCTTATGCGCGATGCTCATCAGTTGTCCTTTCCAGGCCGCCAGATGGTTGCCACGGCGACGAAGGCAATGCCGAGCATGGCCAGGAGGTACAGGGTGCCCATGGCGCTGGCCAGGCCGGGATCGCCGAAGCGGATCATCGTCCGGTAGATGAGCAGGCTCATGGTTTCCGAGGCGGACTGCGGGCCGCCGTTGGTCTGGATGAGGATGGTGTCGAAGGCCCTGGCGGCGTCGATTCCGCGGACCACCAGCGCGACGGCGATAACCGGCCGCAGCAGCGGGAGGATGATGCGGAAGAGCAGCGACGCGGAACGGGCGCCGTCAAGCCGCGCTGCCTCGATCAGATCACCCGGGATGTTCTGGAGTCCGGCGAACAGGACCAGGCACATAAACGACGTCGTCAGCCAGATGTCAGGAATCGCCACCGAGAAGAGGACGATGCCCGGGTCCGACAACCAGCCGATCTGGTTGGGGTTATGCAGGATTCCGATCTGGGTGAGCAGCGTTCCGATGAGGCCGAAGTTGTCTATCATCAGGAACTTCCACAGGAGGCCTGCAACGATCGGGGCGATCATGAGTGGGTAAAGGAACACAGTCCGCCAGATCTGGGACTTGTTGCCCAGGGTGGTGAACAGGAGCGCCATGCCCAGGCCGAGCGCGAACTCGAGTGTGACCACTACCAGGGTGTAGGCGAGGGTCCGCCAGCCTGCGCCGATGAACGCCTCATCGGTGAAAGCCCGCACGTAGTTGTCCAAGCCCACAAAATCGCGTGGACCGCCCACAATCGGGGAAATCTTGAAGAAGCTGTCCGCCACCAGGCGGAACAGCGGGTAGGCCACAAAAACGGCCAGGAACAGCGCCGCCGGGGTCATCAGGTAGAGGGCGAAGCGGCGATCGGTGATACGCACGGGATTCTCTTCCGCTGGTTGGGGCCGCGGCCGGCACCGCATCCTGCTGTTGGGATCGCAGGTGCCGGCCGCGGAGTCTTACTTGAGGAGGGCCTGGACCTTGGTCTTGGCCTCGGCCAGAAGGGCTGAGCTGTCTCCGCCGGCCACAGCCTTCTGGAGGGTCGGAGTAAGGACCGTATCAACAATCTGCTGCCACTTGGCCGTTGCCGGACGGGTTGCCGTGGCCTTGGCGTTGAGCGTCTGGATCAACGGCTTGAAGCTCTCGTAGCCGGGCTTGTCCTGGTACTTCTCGAAGGCCGAGATGCGGGCGGCGAGGCCCAGCTTGGACTCGATGCCCAGGTCGTTGTGGTCGTAGGCGCACTTGATGAACTTCTTTGCTGCATCCGAGTTCTTGGTGGCCTTGGGGACGGACAGGTACCAAGGTCCCGGGACACCCGCGACGCCGGCCGAACCGCCGATCATGGGGGCGGCACCAACCTTGCCGAACACCGCGGCGTCCTTGGGGATCTGCCGGTACGCATGGGCCCAGAACCGGGTCATGGCGGTCTTGCCCTGGTTGAAGAGGTTCTGCGCGGCGGCCCAGTCAACCTGCGCGGCACCGGAAGGAGCGGACTTCACCAGGCTGGTGTAGAAGTCCAGGGCTTCTTTGTGCGCGGCGTTGTCGATGACCACATTGTTCTTGTCATCCAGGACCATCGGGGAGCCGGCCTGCAGCACGTGGGCCAGCCATTCGGTTTCGACGGCGCCCTTTACGTCGGTGCCGAACATGCCGTCCTTGGTGAAGAACTCGGAGATGTCCTGGTACTGCTTCCAGGTGGTGGGGGCGGCAAGTTCGTAGCCGTACTTGGCCTTGAAGTCGGCCTTGTTCTTAGCGTCTTCGAAAAGGTCTTTGCGGTAGAGGATGATCTCCGCGTTGGTCCAGGCGGGCATGCCGATGAAGTGGCCGTTGACGTTGGCTTCCTTGACGAGGGCCGGGAAGATGTCCTTCTTGGCCTCATCGGTGAAGAGTTCGTCGATGGGCTGTACGGCGTCCTTGAAGCTTGGGATCCACACGGAGTCCAGTGCGGCGACGTCGAAGGAAACGTTGCCGGAGGAGAACTCACTGGACAGGCGGTTGAACAGGCCTTCGTAGGGAAGCTCCACGAAGTTGGCCTCGATGCCGGTCTCCTTCTTGCACACATCGGCCACGCCGGCCAGTTCTGCGTGGCCACCGGCCTCGACCAGGACATTGATGGTGTTGCTTGCGGTGCTGCCGGACGCTGCCGGACCCCCAGCGCCGCATCCGGTTGCGGCCAGCACGACGGCGGTGCAGATGCCGCCGATGGCGACGAGCCTTGAGATGGTCTTTCGAGAGGACATCGCTGTCGGCTCCCTTTCTCTTGCGGAACGGATTCAATCGGAACGGAATAGCAAAACTTGGATGGGGATTGACAAATCGTTTTGCCAAAACGACTTGGCACGACATTAGAACCTCAACGAGCGACATGTCAACCATCGCAAGAGAAAAAGTTTTCCTCTTGACGGCGCGGATTTTTGGGCCCTAAAGTGATGCGCGCCACGATGCAAAACCGTTTTGGCACTTTTTGGCGGATTTGGCAAGTTTTTGGCAGCGCTAGTTGTACGGCCGTGACCATCGGAACCCGGGGCACGGGTCATTGAAACTGCAGGCGGCTTCCTCGGGCCGGAACCCGCTTGATCTGCTGAATTGATGCTCCTCCTGGTGGTGGCGGCCCGTTCCAAACCCGACCAGGGTCCAAACCCAACCAGGGTCCAAACCCGATCCCGGTCACGTCCAAGTTCCGAGTTCAAAGTTCCAAGTTCCGAGTTCAAAGGAGAATCATGTGAAGCCCACCCCTACCTTGAGCAGGCGGAGCATCCTTCGCGGGCTGCCCGCGATGGCGCTGGCGGCGGCCGCCGTCGTCGTTTCCGCCAACCAGGCAGATGCGGCGAACCGCGGCAGCCAAGCGGCAACCGCACCTGACAGCGCCCCACAGCGGCCAGGCCATCACCGGATCATCGGAGTCCTCTAGGCAAACCACGAAAATCCTGTGCGTCACCGTGGCAAGTGATCGCATTGTTCGAACGCGCCTGCACTACCCAAGCACCCCAAAGAAGTGAGGAGAAGCTTTGACCACCGTGTATGACGTGACCACTTGGTCCGTTCCCGGAAATCCCTCGGCCACCCCGTACAACGACATCGGACTGATCATCAACAGCATCATCGCCGACGTCAAAAGCCGCAGACCAGCCAAGCCTCCAAACCCGGGGCCGTGATCTACATTCCTCCGGGAGACTACTCACTTAAGACCCGCGTCAACGTCGACATCAGCTTCCTGACGATCCGCGGCTCAGGGCACGGCTTCACATCGCTGAGCATTCGATACAACGCCGGCAACACGTCCAGCTGGAACGAGATCAACCCGGGCGGCAGCCGAATCCGGGTCGAAAACACGGACGGCAACGCTGAGGCCTTCCGCGTTTTCCGCACCGGCGACCCACGCCTCAGCTCCATCGTCTTCCAGAACTTCTGCCTGGACGGCGTCTCCTTCGGCACCAACCAGAATTCCTACGTCAACGGCAAGACCGGCATCAAGTTCGACTCCGCCAACGATTCCTGCCGGGTGGAGGGCATGGGCATGGTCTACCTGGAGCACGGCCTGGTGGTTCGCGACACGGACGCCCTCAGCGTGAGCGGCAACTTCCTGGCCGAGTGCGGTTCCTGCATCGAGCTCACTGGTTCCGGGCAGGCGTCCAAGGTCACCGACAACCTGATCGGCGCAGGCTACGTGGGCTTCTCCGTCTTTGCCGAGGGCCACTTTGGACTGCTGGTGTCCGGGAACAACATCTTCCCGCGTGGCAAAAGCAGCGTTCACTTCAAGAACTGCACACGGTCCTCGATCACAGCCAACCGCCTCCACGCCTTCTACCCCGGCATGGTGAACTTCGAGGGTGCCTGCACGGAGAACCTGGTGAGCGCCAACCACTTCCTCCGCCAGATGGAACCATTCGATCCGCTCAAGCCCTACAACAACGGGCTGGACGACCTCTTTGGGCTGGTCCACATCGCCGGCAGCAGCAATACGGTGACCAGCAACCATTTCAGCTACGACGTGCCGCAGGCCTCCGTGACCCCCTCCGGGCAGACGCCAACCATCATCCTTGTGGCGTCCGGAAACAACAACTACATCGCCACCAACAACACTGTTTCCGGGATCGCCGTGCACACCGTGGTGCTGGATGTATCAACATCCGGCTGCAAGGTGCTGGACAGCGGCGACAGCAACCAAGTGGTCAGCTACGCCAGCAACTACGCGTTCCGGGCTACTCCATAGCCCACCCCACCTCGCCGAGTTGGCATTAGATGGCAATAAATCCGCGAAACATTGCTATCTAATGCCAACTCGTGCGCAAGAAAGAAGGGGGCTACTCGTAAACGTGCGGGGCCAGGGTGCCCACGAAGTCCAGGTTGCGGTACTTCTCCGCGTAGTCCAGGCCGTAGCCCACAACAAACTCGTTGGGGATGTCGAAACCGACGTACTTCACGTCGATCTCCACCTTGGCGGCCGCGGGCTTGCGGAAGGCCGTGCAGATCTCAACGCTGGCGGTACCGCGGGACTCGAGGTTGGTCTTCAGCCAGGACAGGGTGAGGCCGGAGTCGATGATGTCCTCGACAATCAGCACGTCTTTGCCCATGAGGTCCGTGTCCAGGTCCTTCAGGATCCGCACCACGCCGGAGGACTGCGTACCGGAGCCATAGGAGGACACAGCCATCCAGTCCATGCTGACGTGCGTGTGCAGGGCCCGTGCGAGGTCTGCCATCACCATTACGGCACCCTTGAGGACACCAACAATCAGGAGTTCGCGGCCTTCATAATCCTTGTCGATCTCTGCCGCCAGTTCGGCAATCCGACCCTGGATCTGGTCCTTGGTGTAGAGAACGTGCTTAAGGTCTGCCTGGACGTCGTGTGAATCCACCGATTGCTCCTGTAGATGCGTTGGGTGCGGCTAAGGTTGGGGCGATGTGAGCTGCCGGAATACTAGCTTCCCACAGCGGGCGCGATCACCCACAAAATTGGCATCGTCAAGCTTGTCCACGGTGGCCCGTTCACGCTCCAATTCCGCCAGCGACACGCGATACACACTGACTCCCCCGGGCAGCTGAACAGGCCCGGCTGAACCTCGCCGGCGCAGCAGGGCCTCGGCGGCCTGGAGCCTGCCGTGGCTGGGCTGTTGACCTCCGACGGCGGCAGCGGCCTTGGCGATCACGCGGAACCTTAAGGCGGGAGGCATCTCCCGGACGTCATCCTCGGGAAGCCACACGCCGTCGTCGGACTTCACGGCGAGCTCCCCATAGCGAGCTTCTGCCAGCTCGTCCAGGAAGTCCGCATCCTGTTGGAGGATGGACGCTGTCCGGGCCAGGGATTCGGCGACGCCGGGGCCGAGCTTCTCTTCAAGGATCGGCATGACTTCCACGCGGGTCCGCGAACGGGCAAGCGACGTGTCCGCGTTGCTGGGATCATGCCAAGGCTCCAAGCCCTCCACCGTGCAGATTTCGAGCGTCTCGGAGCGTCGCAGGCCAAGGAACGGCCTCAGCAGGCGGCCCCGCAAGGGGCGCATGCCGGAGAGGGATCGTGTCCCGGAGCCGCGGGCGAGCCCCAGCAACACCTGCTCGGCCTGATCGTCCAGCGTGTGGCCAAGGAGTATGAAGCTACAGTCGAGCTCGTCGGCGAGCCGATCAAGTGCGGCGTGCCGGGCGTCGCGTGCGGCTGCCTCGGGCCCGAAACCGGTTGACGCGACGTCGACGGCCCGCACCACAACGGGCGACAAGCCGAGGTCGCCAAGGATCCCGGCCGTGCGCTCGGCGACAGCGGCTGAGCCCGCCTGCAGTTGATGATCGACGACGGCGGCCGCCACCGCGATGGGGTGGCCGTCAACGTGCCCCCGCCGGGCGAAGTAGGCGGCGACGGCGGCAAGGGCCAAAGAATCCGGCCCGCCGCTGCACGCAACAAGGATTCGCTGCGGATAGCCAACGCTTGCCAGCGCGTCCTGGAGCATCCTGCGGGCCTTGCCGACCACCGGCGACAATCGTCCCGGTGCGCGCCGCCCGCGCCGCGAAACGCCGTGCGACGCCGCGCCGTCGGGCAGCAGTGCCGACTCTGGCGTCACAGCCCCATCCGCTCAAGCCACTGCTTGGGGTTGTGGATTTCAGTTTCGGTGGGCAGGTGGTCGGCAGATTCCCAAACGCGGTTGAAGCCCTGCATCCCAGCCTGGTCCACCACGGCCCGGACGAACTTGGCGCCATCCGTGTACTGCCGCATTTTCGCGTCGAGCCCCAACAGGTTGCGGATGAACTTCTCCACGATGCCACGGTCCTGGCTGCGGGCATTGAAGCGCTGGCGAATGGTCTTGACCGAGGGAACGATGCTGGCATCCACTGCATCCATAACCACGTTGGCGTGACCTTCAAGGAGGCTCATCACCGCGGTCAGGTGCGAGATGGACTCTTTCTCCTCCGGCCCCTGCAAAAGGTCAAGGATGGCGCCCCGGCGCGGCATGGTGCCGGAAGCGGAGCGGTCCCGAAGGGACTTCGCGGCAGCGGCTGCCCGTTCCATCAGCGTGTCCACGTTGCCCACCAGGTGCTGGCTGAGCTTCTCGACCTCGGCGAGCATGTGGTGACGGAGCCAGGGTGCCGCGGCGAACTGTACGCGGTGGGTCTGCTCATGCAGGCAGACCCAGAGACGGAAGTCGTCCGGATCCACGTTGAGTTCCCGTTCAACGGTGATGATGTTCGGAGCGACCAGGAGGAGCCGCCCTGCCGGCGGGACCTTGGCCTCTGGTGCAAGCGCCGCGAAGGGGTCGTACTGGCCCAATACTTTGCTGGACAGGAAGGCGAGGACCGCGCCAAGCTGGCTGCCCGTGATGGCTCCGCTCACTGCTGCCGCGGCGGGAGTGATTGCAGGCCCGCGCCGTCGAGCCAGGAGTTGCTCCAACGCTGGCTTCATCATGACGGCGAAGCTTTGCGTATTGGCCTTGGACCACGTTGCCCTGTCCACCACCAATACGTGGGAATCACGCAGGTCCCTGGCACTTTCAAGGCCAGTGATCTCATGGACGTGCGGCACGGACGCGTCAGCCATGTGCCGCAGATTGTCCACGGCCATGGAAATCTCCGTGGGCGACAGCGCCGGGCCGGGTGGGGCAAGCCGCGCCGCAGTGGAGGCGGCCAACTCCCAGTTGATGAGGGACGGGGCCTGTTCTGTGGTCTCCATAGCTTCCATCAGATCACAGGCGGCTGGGCATGCGCTCTTAAGTTCGCTCCACGCGGAGGAATCTCCGGCCCGCGCCTACCGGCACCCGCAGGAGGCCAGCACCGACGCCGCCTTGTCCAGCGCCTGCTTGTTCCCCGCCGCACCTGGAGTCAGCCCATTTCCGATGAAGGAGAAGACCAGCAGCCTGCCGTCCGCGTCCACCACATAGCCGCTCAGCGCCAGGACAGAGTTCAACGTGCCCGTCTTCGCCCGGACCAGCCCGGCACCCTGGGCGGTTGCAGCATCCAGGTACCGGTCGCCCAAGGTTCCGCTGAGCCCCGCCACCGGGAAACCCGCCAGGGCAGCGCGAAGCCGGGTGTCTTGTCCAGAGGTAATGGCGCGCACCACCTCGGAGAACTGCAGCGCTGTCACTTGGTTTCCAAGGGACAGCCCCGAAACGTCGGCCAGCTGGAGCTTCCCGGTGGCGATGCCCAGCTTCTCCAACTGGTCCCGTACGGCCGCCGTGGCGCCGTCGTTGCTGGCTGGCAAGCCTGCAACGTGTGCTGTCATCCGGCCCAGCGTCTCGGCCAGGTAATTGTCGGAGACCTGCAGCATGTGGTCCACCTGCTGGCTGACGGGAGCCGACTCCGCTGCCGCCAGCACAGTGTCCGGCTGGCCTTTACCGCGTTCGACGCCGGGAGCAACCGACAGCCCTGAGGCGGCACCCACCGTCGCAAGCTGGGAAGCAAAGGCTTGGGCGGCGGAAAGGGCGGCGTCCTGCGGCCGCGGACCTGTGGTGGATCCCGGATCGGTGCGGGCCGAGTTCAGGGCAATGGGGAACAGTGGCGCCGTCTCCCCCGCAGCGACGTCCTCGGGGCTCCATGCGGGGTTCAACGCCGGGCCGCTGTACAGGGAATCGTCCACTTGTACCGTGATCTGTCCTGTGACTCCGCGTGCGGCGAGCGCCTTGACGGTTCCCTCGGCCAAGGTCGCCAGCCCGGCGTGTCCAAGCACGGCCTCGGGCTTCGAGGCACCAGCACCCAGCAGCACGTCGCCTCCGCCCGTCAGGACCACAGTCTTCCCGTCACCGCCGGCCAGCACCTTGGTGGTGAAGACTGCGTCAGGACCCAGGGCCCGCAATGCTGCGACGGCGGTGAGCAGCTTGGTGTTCGACGCCGGCACGCGGTTCTGGTCGCCCCCGCGGTCGAACAAGACGGCGCCCGTCAGCGCGTCCTGCACAACACCGGTGAAGCCGCCATCGCCGTCGGGCGTTAATAAAGGTGTGATTAGTCGGGTAACCGCTGCGGCGTCCGGCACGGGCGCGGAACTGCTCAAAGGCGCGACGGCGCTGGGCTGGGCGAGTGCCGCAGGAGGCAACTGCCAGGCCGGAATAGTAGGGGTCGGCGAGGCCGCCGGGCCGGTGAAACCTGGGGCGATCGCCATACCGAGCGGCATAAGCAGGCCAGCGAGAACGGCCAGCAAAAGCACCGGCAAAAGATACTTGGCGAGAACCGCTGCGAGCGGGCGGCCGGCGTCCCGGCTATAGTCGCGCGTCATGCAGCACTGGTCCTGTCAGTCTTGAAATATCCCCGCCGTTTCAAGAAACCCGGGCCTGTCCCTATATCCTCAATAGTAGTCGGCGGCGCCGGCTGGTCATTTGCCGCGCCCATGCCAATACCGTCAAGGAGCATTCCATGAAGCACGACGTGACCATCGAGATCCCCAAGGGATCGCGAGTCAAGTACGAGGTTGACCACGAAACTGGCCGCGTCCGCCTGGACCGCGTCCTTTTCACCTCCATGCAGTACCCCACCCACTACGGCTACTTCGAGAACACGCTGGGCGAAGATGGCGACCCGCTGGACGCACTGGTGCTCCTGCAGGATTTCGACCTGCACCCGGGCGTCATCGTCGAGTCCCGCCCGATCGGCGTGTTCAACATGACCGACGACGGCGGTGGAGACGCCAAGATCCTGTGCGTTCCGGCCGACCCGCGCTTCGACCACATCCAGGAAGTCTCCGACGTCAACGAATTCCTGATCAAGGAGATCGAGCACTTCTTCACCCGCTACAAGGACCTGGAACCGGGCAAGTGGGTCAAGGCCGAGGGCTGGGCTGACCGCGCAGCTGCCGAGGCTGAGCTGGAGGCTTCCATCAAGCGCTTCAAGGCCGAAGGGCACTAAGGCCCGCAACCTCCTGCGCGGCCTTCCTGCGCGGCCACCGCCTCCGGGAAGTTTGACTTGCACGACGGCGGCTGGTGCGGTTCCATGTGAACCGCACCAGCCGTCGTCGTTCTTTAAGCGCTGGCCAAATCTCATGGGGACCGCTCCCCATCGCGGGGTTTGTGGCACGCACCTAGGCTGTGGACAAGACTTTTCATCCATTTGCACGCGGGGGGATCATCCACATGGCCGGTTTCTACGGCGCCGACGTCGCTCAGTTGCGCACCCTTGCCGGGGCCATGGGCAAGGCCGCCGACGTCATCAATATGCAGAGCACGCAGCTGTCCAACCTGATCAACATGAATAACTCTTGGAAAGGCCAGGACGCCGCCAATTTCAAGAGCGATTGGAATGGGCAGCACCGGCAAAGCCTCATGAAGGCGGCCAGCATGCTCCGGTCCAGCGCCCGGGAGCTCAAGGACCATGCTAATCAGCAGGAATTCGCCAGCCACAAGAGCGGCGAAAGCTCAGTGGGCGTCATGATGGACGTGTACGAATCCGGAACGGCCGTCAAGGACTTCGGTGCGCAGCTGTGGCAGGCCTACAAGCTGGGCAAGTTGGGATGGCAGGAATTCGCCAAGACCAAGGAAATCCTCACAAACTGGCGAGCCGGCGGGACCGTACTGCGGGAGGCCTTGGACCAGTTGCGGAATGGCGGCAAGATCACCGACGTCATCACGGACCTCAAGGCCAACATCCCGTATAGCCAAGCTTTCCAAGACGCGTCGAAGTTCTCGAAGGGCCTGCGTGTGGCCGGTGCCCTGGCGGCGCCGCTGAACATCGTGGGCGGTATCAGCGACATGGTCAACCCCGAGCACGATGGCTGGCGCGGAACCGGTGACAGGGTTGCCGGCGGCCTGTCCGTGGTGGGCGGTGTGGGAAGCATCATGCTGATGACCGCGGGCGGCGCTGCCGTGCTCGGCCCGATTGGCGCACCGATTGTGGTGGGTGCAGGTTTGGTGGCGGCTGGCTGGGCAGTCGGCAACCTGATCGCGGACAACTGGGATTCGATCAGCAACTTTGCCCGGAACCCCGGCAGCTACATCGCCGACGGAGCAAGGGAGGTGGCCGGGTTCGCCAAGAACGTGGGAAGTAAGGTGGCAGACGGGGCCGGAAAGGCCGCGAAATCTGTCGGGAAGTTTATTGGAGGGATTTTCGGATGAGCACCAGCACCATGAAGTGGACTGAACGGGACGTGCAGTGTGCCGCGCAGGTCCTGTCCCAGGCGACGTCGGAGGGCACCGTCCTGACCACCCTGACAGATGAGGAAGTGGTAGCCCTGGACGGCGTCCAGCACGAGCAAGTCGCGGCAACTCCGTGGCTGTCGTCGCAGGACACAGCCCAACGCGACCTTCTGGCCGCCGTCGCGCTGCGCGGGCTCCTGGCCAAGGAACTCGTGTACCCGGTGATCTTCGAGGGCGAGGCCGAGCCGTCCCGACTGCACGCCATTGAGGAAATCACCGGCTCGCTGACCCTACGCCGCAGCGGTGATGCGATTGTGTCCGTGGAGCGCACCGTCAGCTCCGGCAAGCGCTGGCTGTACGCCTACGTGCACGTTGAGGGCGTGCTGCTCGAGGAGGTGGATGAGGGCGGCCTCCACGGTTTCACGGTGGTCAGCCGGGAGAAGGCTGCCGCTCGGCTGGCCGAGTTTGTGGACCCCGAGCACGCTGCGGCTCGCGACACCGAGCCTGCGACATACACGGAGCCGGCCTTCGAGGAGCACGCTGCCTCGGCGCTGGCCGACACCCGCGCGGCTTCGAACGTGGTGGCCTTCAGCACGGCATCCGACGACTTCCCCACTGTCACCATCTACACGGGGCCCTCCGGGGTTCACCTGCTCACTCCCCGCGTGGAAAACGACGCGGTGTCCCTTGAATTGCAGGAAGCATCCAGTGCCACGCTGGAGTCCGTGTTCAACGGGCTTGCCAAGATTTCCTAGCCAACAACCGCCTACCAGAAGGGCATAATGAGCCGCTCCACACAACCATCCTCAACAGGGCTGATCGACGCCGCGAATGCCCGCCCGGTGTTCCAGCACCCGAACACCGGCGAGTACTACGTTCGTAAGGCCGGTTGGGCGCATTTCTGGGGCCGAAGCTTGGATGCGCTGGTGGTCCTGGTGGTGGCCGGGGTCCTGATCGGTGCGGTCAATGCGGCCAACCAGAACTTCGCGTTCGGATCGCTCTCCATGGCAATGTTCTCCAGCACCGGAGTGTATGTGGGTGTCATGGCCGCGATCTGGTTCGGCGTGCTGTTTGTGTACGGACTCGTCTTCGGTGCCCTGGGCAGCCTGGGCGATCTGGCAGCGGGCATGAAGTCCGTCCGGATCTCCAACGGTCAACGCTCCGGCGCTTGGCTGGGCGGTTGGCGGGCAATCTGTTGGTCCTTCGCACCGCTGTACTTGGTGCTCAGCGTAGCCGCGATCTTCAGCGGCAGCGGCGGCGACAGCTTTGAGGCCAAGTTCACCGCCGTTGACCTGCGCTCTGGGCTGGCTCAGGGCCAGGCGCCCGTGCCGGATCCGAAGATCGCCGAGCAGGCAGCCAAAGAACAGGCTGATGCGACTAAACGGCAGGAGCTTCCCGGCCTCTATGAGAACAAAGGACAGAATGGCTGACGCTGTTCCATCGGGCTTAGACGGGCGGACTTGGCTGGTTCGCCGGGCCGAGGGTCGCCTTGACCCGGAACTGGGACGCCTGAGGTTCATCGCGTCGTCGCGCCATATCTACTGGAAGGCGCTGCTGCCCTGCCTGGTTGCCGGTTTCCTGTTGGGTACCATCAACGAGTTCGTCACTCCCGGCCGCTCCGCCCGTGAACCGGGCCTGTTCCAGGATTTACCGCTATTCCTGCTGATCAGTGTCCTGACAGGCCTGGTTCTGTGGTCGCTGACGCTGCTGCGCAGCTTCCGCAAGTTGTTGGTGTTCGACGGCGGATTGGTTACCGGATTCTCGCAGCCGCAACTCACCAAGATCTTCCGCTGGTCCGACGTCGATGCCACCTCCGTCCGAGCCGTCACCGCATCGTCCGGGCCCGGTCCGTCGCGCCTGCTCAAGGCCAGCTCTATGACGCCGCTTGGCGCGGGCGGGCGCAATGCGTTGGTGTTCCGCTCGGGGGCGGCGTTCTACGTGTTCGAGAGCGACGTCGATCCCGCTCCCCTTGTTCTTGCGCTCCAATCCGCGATGGTGGACGCCGGCGTTGCGGGCGCGGAGGGCATTGCATCCAAAGCGCTGCCACCAACGCCGCTGACGGGCGCGACCCGGCTGGACTGACCCACACTCATTTAGTAAGCACCCTTGCTAATTCCTCGCATGCAGTGGTTAGGTTGATTTGAGACCAAGCTACGGTTCTGCATTTTGTGGTGCCGGATTCACCAAGGAGTCCGGTTGGGCCAAGGAGAGCGAGGTTCCAGATGAGTAGCGCAGTAGGTCCCTTCAGGAGGCGTTTCCACCGCCGCCACGAGCACCAGCCGTACGAGCCCACGACGACTTCCGACACAACGGAAACCCGTGATGAAGGAATGCGCGGCGAGCGGACGGTCGATTACAGCACCACGGCTCCCGTCGCCGAAACCGGCCAGGTCGGTCGAGAAACCGTCGTTGCCCGTGAACATGAGGAGTATGGCGGCATCAAGGTTGGCTCTGCCTTCTTTGGCTGGCTGACCGCAACCGGCATGGCAGTGCTATTGACGGCGCTGGTTGCCGCAGCGGGCACCGCCGTCGGCTTGGCGACGCGGACGGACGTCAGCCAAGCTCCACCTGAGACGGTAGGCATTGTGGGCATTGTGGTGCTCCTGGTGATCCTGCTCGTTTCCTATTACGCGGGCGGTTACGTGGCCGGACGCATGGCACGGTTTGACGGAGCCAGGCAGGGATTCATGGTGTGGCTCTGGGCGCTCATCGTGGCCGTGCTGGTCACTCTGCTGGGCATGATCGCAGGCCAGCAGTACAACATCCTGGCTAACCTCAACAGCTTCCCGCGGATCCCGATGAACGAAGGACAGCTGACTACCGCCGGAATTATCGCAGCGGTGGTCGTCGCGGCAGTGGCACTGGTAGGCGCAATTCTGGGCGGTATAGCTGGAGTGCATTACCACCGGAAGGTCGATCGGGCCGGCTTCACGGCCAGCGAGACATACACCGAGGAATAGCGAAAGCCAGCCACAACACCCGGCGGCCTTTACCGCCGCGAGGCCCCTTGCCGACGTCGGGAGCGAATTGCAACGAATTCACTGAACTGACAGACGGCAGCCGGTAGGCTGTGGTCCAATGTTCACCCTTACGATCAATCAGCGTGACGTCCGCCGCGACGGCGACCAAGTGCCGCAGCTCCTGAAGGATCTGCGGCACATCCCTGCGCTGCTTGACTTCGACCGCTCGGTGGAGGACGAAGTCCAAGGGATTGTGGACTCCTCCCATCAGGCCGTCGATGCCGCGCTCATCGCCCTCCGGAACGCGAAGTGGTACGTAGGAATCGGCGTGGGACCGGTCAACGAACCCCTCCCCAACCAGATCAGGCTCGCCACAGGACACGGGCTGGTCTATGCGCGTCGGGCGGTTGACAGGCTGCGTTCGGGGCCGGACCGGGTACCGGTGGCCGTCGAGGGCCCACTGGCCAAGGAAGCAGCGCAGGCAGAAGCGGTACTACGACTCCTAGGCCACATCATCCAGCACCGCACCATCGCCGAATGGCGCGTCCTGGACCTCCTTACCCCCGGCGTTCGTGGGCAGCAGAAGGAAGTGGCGCATGAACTCGGCATCACTACCCAGGCGGTCAGCAAGGCAATCGCCCGCGCGCAGTGGGTGGACGAACATGCCGCGCGCCCGGCGGCGGCGAGGCTTCTGGAGCTGATTCTCGAAGTCCGGTAACGCTCGCGCACGACGAGGTTTCGGCAAACGACGGTGACGTAAAAGGCCGACGGCGGAGGGCTGCCGTCGGCCTTTCAGGTCACCGCGGCCGGTGAGCTGCGAAGGCGACCCACCGGCGCGACCACCGGCGCGACTCACCGGCGCCACCCACCGGCCTGGGGCCTCAAATCGTTGGCCCCTATTGATCCTGTACACGGTCACGCGCAACCTCGGCGCGTTCCCGGACTTCAGACGCGGCCGATTCACCCTCGGCCTTGACGTGCTGTGCTGACTCCGTGGCCGAGTCCCGTACATTCTGCGCGGCCTCTTTTGCCGGTTCACGCAGATGATCCGCGACCTCGTGGGCAGCTTCGCTGACACTCGAGGTGACAGGTTCGGCGGCTTCCTTCACGGCCTGCGCCGCTTCACGTTCCTTCTCCGAAGGCGGGAACAGGGCAGATACCAGCAGCCCCGCGCCGAAGGCGATCAGGCCAGCCGCTATTGGACTCCCCTGCGTCTTCCGGGCCACCACCTGAGGGACATCGCCGACGTCGGACATCGCCCCCTGTGCCCGGTGCGCTGCCGTGCGGGCGGAATGTTCAACGTCGTCGCGGGCGCCGAAAACGGCATCCCGGACCCTGTCCATCTTTCGCTGAACTATATGCGAAGGTGTGATCTTGTCTGCGACTGCGTCCACGTCAGTGCTGAGCCGCCGACGTGTTGCCTCAATATCGGCGCGGAGGGCTTCCGGGTTCTGGGTCATCGTCTCTCCTGGGTGTTCGGCTTGAAGGTTGGAGGTATTTCACGCACCGTCTCGGCAGTGCGGGGCAGGCCGCTTATCGACGTGATCTCCTTGCGGCCGCGCATTGCGAGGACCGCAGCGACAATCCCCCAGATAATCGCGACTACCAAGGCCGACCAGCCAAGGCCAATCAGCAGTCCAAGGGCGAACCACACCGCCAGCGACAGGAACACGGTGGCCAAATGCCCGGCCCACGCCGCACCGGCAAGCATTCCCGCGCCCTTTCCGGCCCTTGCGGCGGATTCCTTGAGCTCCGCCTTGGCGAGATCAACTTCCTGGCGCATCAAGACGGAGACGTCGCTTGTGAGGTCGCTCAGCAACTCAGACAGGGATTGCGACTCGGCCTTGGCATGCGCCGCCGTGCTGGCTGTGGTGGGAGGAAGGTCCTGGTTGGTCATCTGTTACCTCCAAAGGCTCCCCAGTTCGGGTCAGTACGGTCCGAATCGTCACTGCGAGGCCTGTCCAGGCCCGGGACGTTACGCTCGGGGTCGCTGTCGGGGTCAGGGCCGCCGTCGTAGCCGTCAAAGGGATCCCCTTGCACTTTGGCGGGACCGGCTGGACGGCTTACACCAGCGGTTGTGGCGTCTGGACCAGGCAGGTCCACCGGTGGAAGTGGTACGGCAGTTCCGGCAGCCGGGCGGTAAGCGCCACTCGCCATGTCCGGGTCCGAACCCTCTATTCCGAATTCCCCGGGACGTCCATCCTCGGTTACGGGAGCAGGTGCCTGAGGGCGCCGGGCGGTTGTCGCGGCGGGCTCGGCGCCACCGGCAAGGCCACGCCCCAGTCGTCCGGCGACCACCCCGGCTCCAGCAGCAAGCAGCAGGAAGGCGCCAGGCCGGCGTCGTGCGAAGCTCTTCACCTCGTCCAGGACGGAGCCAGGATCCCGGTTACCGAGCCAGTCCGCAACCGAGGCGGAGCGCTGGGCAGCCTCATTGACCAGGTCTGCCGCCACTCCGTGCTGGTCGGATGCGGAGGCCATGGTGCTCAATTCCGCGGAGAGGGCGCGCAAGCCATCAGCGACTCGCTGCTGCTGGGTCTCTGCCTGCTCATACAGTTCTGAGCGGGTCTGATGGTACAGCTTCTGCGCGTTCAATTGCACGTCCTGGGCGACGTGGGCTGCCTCGGTTTTGGCAGTTTCCATCACGCCCTCGGCAGCTTGGCCAGCGGTGCTGGCAACCTCCGCCGCTTCATGCTTCGTGGCGTCGACTTTCCCTTCGCCCCCGGTTTGGGCGGCGCCTGTTTGCGCAGCGCCTGTTTGGGTGGCGCCTACTTGGGTGGCGCCTGATTGGGTGGCGCCTGTATGCGTGGCGCCTGCTGGTGCCGCAAAGCGTCCGTCCTGCGGCGATTGGCTCTCATTCATTGTGCTCTCTTTCCACAGTTGGCAGGCTGCGGGCAGCAGCCGGGATAGTAAGCATGATTACTATCAATTGCTCCGTACCCTCCAGAACGACCTTCAATCACGAAAAGGAGCCAGCTGATCCCGAGGCCAGGCCAGCCCGCCCCAAGAGGGACGAGCGTAGACTGGCCTTATGAGGGATCCGGGCATACAGCCCACGGGGGATCCCGGAGGCGCGTCATCGATCATCCAGTTACAGGAATTGATCCTCGATACTCGCACCGTCAACGATTTCCTCGATGAACTTGCTGGCCTGGCGGCTAGCACGGTGTGTTCTGCCGTCGGGCATTCCGTGGATTGCTCCGTCACGCTGCGCCGACCCGAAAGGCCACTCACTGTAGGCGGCAATTGCTCAGAGGCCCGCGCCGTCGATCACGCCGAATTGGACCTTGGCGGCGGTCCTTGCCTTACGGCCATGGATACGCATGAACCCGTGGTGCTGGAGGACGCCCACAACAACAATCCCTGGCCCCAACTGGAAGAGGCTTTGGAGCGCAACGGCTATGAGTCGGTCCTCGGCGTCCCCATGGTGCTCGACGACGGCGCTGACGCCGCCTTGAACTTCATGGCACCGGAGCCGCAGGCGTTCGATTCGGTGGCTGTTGATGCCGCAGAGGACTTCGCCAAAGTGGCCTCGGATGCCCTCAGGATTTCCGTCCGGATAGCTACTGAGCAACTGCTGGCCGAAAACCTCCGCGTAGCCATGGCGAGCAGGACCACTATTGACATGGCGTGTGGCGCCCTGATGGCGCAGCACCGGTGCAGCGCGGAGACTGCTTTTGCGATCCTGGCGCGGGCATGCACTGATCGGAACGGCAAGCTTCATGCCGTGGCCCGGGACATTCTGGGAGACCTTACCGGGCACGGCGGCCAGACTCTGTTCGACAATTAGGAATCGGACCGCCAGTCGCTGGCTTCATCGTCGTCCCGAGGGCTCGGGCCGTCAGCATCGGCTGTGGCGTCATCGGCTATTGCGTCGAGGTCTGGCTTAGTAGGGTCGTCCTCACGGCCAAACACTTCGTGGCTGTAGCTTGCGTGGTAAGTGTCGAGTCCCAGTTCGTCCAAGGTCTCGTTCAGTGCATGCGCCAGAAGGTCCCGTTCAAGAGCAGGCAACCTCAATGCTCCATGAACATATGCCTGGACTTCCATGAGACCGGACATTCCACCGATGCCAAAGTAGGCCATCCAGACCTGTTCCAATGCCAGGCCCGCGGCCTCGAATGCTTGCCGGAACCGTCGGCGTTGTTCGTCCTCTTCCCCTGGGAGGGCCATGGTTCACCTTCGGCTATGTGGCAGGTGGAGCCATGGACTCGATGACTTCCTCAGCCACGTCCCGCAACGTCCGGTTCTCGTCGCGGGCCTTCGTCATCAAATGCCTCATGGCAGCTTGCTCACCGAGCCCTTGACTGGACATAGTGATTCCTTTGGCCGTGCCAATAACGTCGCGCTGCGCAAGCGCACTCTTCAGTTGCTCGCTCAAGGTCCTCACGCGTTCCCTCGCCTGGACATTGACCAGGAAGATGGCAGCCTGTGCGGCGAACAGCTCCATGAGCCGCACCAGCCGTGGAGTGATGACCATCGACTTATCCCAATAGACCTTGATGGCGCCGAAGGCGAGGCCCCCAGTCAATAGTGGAACACTCACGCAGGCTCGGACACCTAGGGGTTCAACAGCAGTCGACCACTCCGGCCAGCGCAGATCGGCGCGCACATCTTCCACCGCGACGGGCTGGCCGGATGCCCAAGCACTCAAGCAGGGCCCTTGGCCAAGTTCGTATTGCAGCGCATCCGCCGCCGCTGAATCGGCATTGGTGGAAGCGGCGCTACTGCGTCTTCCATCGGGATCCACCAGCGTCACACCGGCACCTGCCAGTTCATCGTCCACAGCCACAACCGCGGCCTGCGTGATGAGTTCCAGTGCTGTGGAACAGTTTCCTCGCTCAGGAGCATGTTGGTGGCGCGGGCAAATACGGCTGTCAATTCGTCGGCCAGTGGCAAATCAGTGTCCATGACCGCTCCAATCCCTGCCAGATGAAAGGTACCGGGTCGGTATGCCCTTTCTCTCATCTCAGCACAAATCCTTCCGCACCACCACAGTGCCCCGCCGGGCCGCATCAAGCCTTTTCAGCGGCAGGCTTCGGGCGGATCCTCGGGAGGACATGGAAGCGGGAATGGCAGGTGGGGAACGGTATGTTCGTAGCTTTGTATGGCCGTAATCGCACATGTTGCAGGCCGCCTTGTCTAATCGACAGCTAAATCGGATCGCGGGCGGACCCGTGGCTTATCCGATGGCGTTCTGCTTCACCTAGTACCTCTTCCCCCATTCACCTCTCACTCAAGGTGGATGTCAAGGCACATCACGCTCAACGTGGGCCTTGGATCACCAATTCCCGACTCGACAGACTCCCTGAGGGCGGGCTAGCTTGGGCCATACCCGTCTGAATGAAACCTGTTGCATGAATTCCGTTAAATCAGCCATTCGGCACGCATTCTCCGGACACCGCCTAATGTTCGCCGCCAAAACTGCAACTGCGGCAGGACTGGCCTGGGTGGTGGCACCCCTTATGCCCGGTCCGGCGGCGGCCTACCCGTACTACGCTCCGCTGGGCGTGCTGGTGAGCATGCACCCCACCGTGGCGGCGTCCGCTAAGCACGGACTGCAGAGCCTTTTGGGGCTGTTGCTCGGGATTGGCATGGCCTTTGGCGTGGCGGCCGTGGCACAGCCCTCAGCTTGGGCCGTGGCATTGGTGGTTGGCCTTGGCATCCTGGTCGGAGGCCTGCCTCGACTTGGAAGCGCGTCGGAGTGGGTGCCCATGGCAGCGCTTTTCGTGCTGGTGCTGGGTGGCTCAAATGCGGAGGGCTTCTCCATCGCGTACGTGCTCCAGATGGCCTTGGGAGTCGGCCTCGGCTTCGCCGTGAATTGGCTGGTCTTCCCACCGTTGCACCTGGATGCCGTCGAGCCGGCATTCGCGGGTCACCAGCGCGCCCTGGCGCAACAGCTTGAGGACATGGCGCAGGCCATGGTGGAGTCCTGGCCACCGGACCACGAAGAGTGGGCCAGCCGCACCGAGGAACTGGAGAAGACCGCGTCCGATGTGCGACAGGCCGTCAAGGACGCGGAACTCAGCGCCAAGGCCAATCCGCGCTCCCGGCGTCGAGCGAGCAAATTGGCGCGGCATCTGCGTGGGGTCCGGAGTGTAGAGCGGCTGACGTTCCACGTGGAAGACGTCACGGACGTCCTGGCGAGCGCCATTTGGGAAAAGAACGCCGGCACCGTGATTCCCGAAGGCGTGGCCCGCACCCTCTCCGACGCGCTGCAGGAGATCGCCGAGCTCGTCAACGACTGGCGCGAAGAAACCGTGGACGCTGAAAGGCTTGCCAAAGCCAAGGAGGTAGTCGCGGCACTGAGCCAGACCATCACCGACGTTGCGACGGGCCAGGCCTCCGTCAATGCGGCCGCCTCGGTGGCAATGAGCCTCCGCCGGATCATCACGGTCATCGCGGAGGACGTGAACTAGGGCCCTAGAAGCGAGACCTCCTGGGAAGCAGGGCCGGTGATGCCGCCTGTCCGGCGCCCGAGCCCATGCCTTCCATTACCTCGCTAATGGCCTGAAGGGAGGAATGCCGCGGCGACCAGCCCAGCACCTCGCGCGCCCGGGTTGTGTCCATGACAGGCGCGCCGGCAGCCATATCGATCCACCCGGCGTCGGTCACCTGGAGGCGCAGCCGCCAACTGAGGTCGACGGCGGCGCGCAGCACGGGAAGCGGCAATGGGAACACCCTGCGGGCGTTGAGCAACCAGCCAAGTGCGTTGGGGTCGACGACGGGTTCGGCCGCTATGTTGAACGCGCCGGCGGCGCGTCGGTCCAGGACGCGCCAGTAGGCGTCAGCTACGTCGTCGGCATGGACTGCCTGGAAGACCAGCTGTGTTGGGACGGGAAGCAGCGGCAGGCGGGGCTTCCTGGGAACCAGACGGGCCAGGAGGCCACCCAGGAAGTACCGGCCAATCTCGCTGCCGGCCTGGCTGTTGAACGTTAGCCCGGGACGCAGCCGGGCCACCATTACATCCGGATTCTCCTTTTCGAATTGGTCGAGGAGACGTTCTTGTTCAGCTTTGTGGACGCTGTAGTGGGAGCCCGGAATACCGCGCGTTGGCCATTCCTCCGTGGTCCTCTTGTCCTTGGGGGCTGCGGAGTACGCACCCACGGACGAGGCACACACAATGTGCTGCACTCCGGCTGCACTGGCCGCCATCAACATGTGCTCCGTTCCAGTGACGTTGGTCCGTCGCAACAAATCCAGTTCGCGGTTCGGTTGGATCAGCCAGGCAAGGTGCACCACGGCGTCCGTCCCGGCAAGGACGTGCTCCAAGGCGGGGAGATCATCGGGGTCACCCACATCAAGGCTGTGCCACTCCACGTCCCGATAGGGTGCAGCGAACGGATCCGGTTTGCGCCGGGATATGCCCACGAGCTCCAAATCGGTGCGGCCTTCCTCGGAGCGGGCATACTGCAGCCTCCTCAACAGGGCAGTGCCAACATTCCCGGTTGCTCCAATGACAACGATGCGCATTCGCATTCTCCTTACGAACGGGGGTGGGCGTGGCTGGCTGCTTGCCGCCAGTCCTTGCTGGCAGTACTGCGGATGGCTTCCCCCAGTCCAACGGTGCGACATCTTCCCAAACACTTCAAGCGCGCTCTTGTCCAGGGCTGGCTAGCCATCGACGACGGCCGCCTCCCCCTCTCCGTCAGCAGTACCGGATCCTTCACCAGCCGTTCGGATACGTTCCAGGACCGCGGTGGTGGAGTGCTCCGGCACATAGTCCAGAATGGCCACGGTTCCGCCGTAGCGCTCCACAGCCTCTGTCTCGGCAAGCATTTCCGGTGTGTAATCGCCGCCCTTGGCGTAGACGTCGGGTTGCAGAAGGTCGATGAGCGGGATGGGAGTGGGCGTATCAAACACCGTCACGTAGTCCACGCAACTCAGGGCTGCGATGACGGCGGCACGGTCAGCCTCCGGATTCACCGGCCGGTCCGGTCCTTTGAGCTCGCGCACGGAGGCGTCGCTGTTGATTGCAACAATCAGGACATCACCAAGCTGCTTGGCTTGGTTGAGGTAGCGGGTATGGCCCCTGTGCAGGACGTCAAAGCAGCCATTCGTCAGCACAATCCGGTGCCCGTCGCGGCGGTGCGCCTCGATCTGCTGTTCCAGTTCCCCGGCCAGCAATGCCGTTTCGGCGAATTGCGCTATGTGGCGGCAGAGTTCCTCGGTGCTGCATACCGATGTCCCCGGTCGGTGGACCACTACGTCGGCTGCCGCCTGGGCAAGGTCAAGGCTGGTAGTGAGGGGTAGTCCGACCACCCTGGCCATCGTTAGCGCGGCGACGAATGTGTCACCGGCACCGCTCGCCTGCTTCTCCACCTCCGGGCGGGCCCAAGTCCTGTGTGCGACAACCGCCCGGTGTGTAGCAACCGCCTGGCTGGACCCGCTGGCGCGGTGTTCGGCCTGGTGAGTTCCGTCGGCGGCGGTTAGGGTTATGGTTCCGTCCCGGTCCAAGGTGACGACGACGGCGACCGCCCCGCTTGCGTCCAGCAGCTCAGTGCCGCGCGACTCGACGGCCGAGCTCCGCTCCGGACCGGAAGGCCACTTGGTGCCCAGCAACTGCGCGGCTTCCCGAGCATTCGGCGTTGCGAGGTCGGGCCGGAGCTGCGACCACCGGGCGGGATCATGCGCGTCCACGACCAACAGCATTCCGTCCCGCTCGGCCAAGGTTTCCAACAAACGGGCGCGGACCTCGCCATCCAGGGCCCCCGCCGCATAGTCGCACAGGACCACAGCGTCGCTGGTGGCCACGGCACCTGGAACCATGGCGCCCAGCTCATCAAGGGCACGCGCCGGAATTTCGGAAGCAGCGTCGTCGAGCCTTAACAGGAGCTGTCCACCGCTGCTGATCCGGTATTTGGTACTGGTCACCATGTCGGCGTGCGTCACCAAATAGCGGGTGTCGACGCCGGCAGCAGCCAAGCGGGCGGTGAGCTCCCGGCCGGCGGTGTCCTCACCGATGATGGACACCAAGCGCACGTCGGCGCCCAGCGCGGCGAGGTTCATGGCCGTATTGGCGGCACCGCCGGGGGCGAAGTCCCGGTGCCCGATTTCCACAACCGGGGCGGGTGCCTCTCGGCAAAAGCGTTCAATGAGTCCGTCCCACCATCCGTCCAGGATGGCGTCCCCGATCACTGTCACCACAGGGTGTTCTTCGGCCAGGCTGCGGGGAAGCCACTCTGCCAGGCCTTCTTGATTGGACAAGCGCGTCATGGGGTACCTTCCGGGTGAAGCGGAGCGGGTCCTGTTTTGGGTCCGTACCCCTCCGCCGCCTTTTCACACGCGGGTAGCGGCATTCCCTGTGCCCCCGCGGCCGTTCCGGGACCGAAAGGAGCACGCATGGCAACCAAGACACAGCATCCTGAGGCGGTCCAGTACGCGGGCCTGGGACCGGTCCTCGCGAAGTTCAATGACGTCAAACGGATCGCCGTCCTGCGGGGAGGCGGGCTGGGCGACCTGCTCTACACGTACCCGGCGCTCCATGCGCTCAAGGCTGGGTACCCGGAAGCCGAGCTGACCCTGCTGGGAACCGAACTCCACGCTGCCCTTGCCGCCGCGACCGATGGTCCCGTGGACGGTGTGGAGCTATTGCCCTTCGCCAAGGGCGTGCACGAGGGACATGGCGGCGATCCCGTCCAGCTGGACGACTTCTTCCGGCGCATGCAGGAGCGTGCGTTTGACCTCGCTGTCCAAATGCACGGCGGCGGCCGCTACTCGAATCCGTTTGTGCTGCGCCTTGGAGCCCGCCACACCGTCGGAACCCGCACGCCGGACGCCGCGCCGTTGGAACGAAACCTGGACTATGTGTACTACCAGTACGAGCCCGACCGTTGGCTCGAACTGGCAGGCTACGCCGGTGCACCGCCGGTGCCGACCCCCCGTTTGGTGCCGATGGAGGAGCACCGGCAGAATGTTGCCGGCTTGCGTGACTCCCGACGGCGGGCCCTCCTTGTGGTCCATCCCGGCGCCACGGACCCCCGGCGGCGATGGCCGGCGCCGTACTTTGCGGAGGCGGCCGCAGCCGCCGTCGGGGAGGGCGCGCAAGTGCTTGTGATCGGCGACCACACGGAGAAAGCCCTGGCGCAGGAAGTGGTTGAACTGACGGCCCGGCGGGTTCCGGAGGCGGCCGAATTTGCCCGATCACTGGCCGGAGAACTCAGTATCGGCGACCTCGCAGCGTTGCTGGGCTCCGCCACGGTGATGCTCGCCAGTGACAGCGGGCCGCGACACTTGGCCCAGGCCCTCGGAACACCTACCGTTGGCATCTTTTGGTTGGGGAACGTCATCAACGCCGGACCGCGGGGCAGGGGAATGCACCGGGTCCATATGTCCTGGGTGACCCGGTGCCCCAGCTGTGGCATCGACGTCACGCAGGTGGGGTGGACTGCTCCGCACTGCGGGCACCAAGATTCGCTGGTGGCCGATGTTTCGCCGCAGAAAGTCACCCAGGACGTTCTGGACCTTACGGCCACGAGCCTTCTTCCGCGGGGCAGATGAGCAATTCGCGCACTTCGCTGCCAAATGGCTGGGAAAGCGCGAACACCACGGCTTGGGCCACGTTGGCCGGATCGTTGAGCTTGGAGTCGTCCTGCGGCTTGTACTGTTCATCGCGGTCGTCGAAGAAATGGGTTTTCATGCCGCCGGGTATCACCGTGGTAACTCCGATCTCGCCTCCAGTTTCGGCAGCGAGGGCCCGGCTGAAGCCGATGACGCCGAACTTCGAGGCGCAGTACGCAGTGGCGTCAGGCAGCGCCCGCAGGCCCAGGGTCGAGGCGATCGTCACGGCCCGGCCGCGGGATTCCTTGAGGTAAGGCAGGGCGGCGCGGATTACGGATACCGTGCCCAGGAGGTTCACGCCTATCACCCGTTCCCACTCGGCCGCGGGCACGTCCGCGAGTTTGCCACAGCGGTCAATTCCTGCGGCCGTGACCACCGCGTCCAGGCCACCGAGCGTCTCGGCAGCCTCCCGGACGGCAGCCTCAACTGCCTCACGGTTGGAAACGTCCACTTCCAAGGCCTTGGCTTCGGAAACGTTGCTGACGTCGCGGTCCAGGACAAACGGCGTGCCCCCGGCGTCCCGGATCGCCTGCACTATGGCGGCCCCAAGGCCGGAACCTCCCCCCGTCACGATGACGCGGTTGGCACGGAAGGACAGCTGGTTTTGCGGGTTCATGCAGGTTCCTTTCGTTGGATTGGGCTTTTCTTTTGTGGGCGGGTCTGCCAAAGGCAACGTCGCCTAGCCGACCCTGGCCAAGGCCTCAGCCAGGCCACTTGTGGAACGGGCCGGATGGTAGGGAACGGTCAGGCAACGGCCACCCCAGCTGGCCAGGAGCCGGCTTTCCGGCAACTCATCGGCGTTGTAGTCGCCACCCTTTACCCAAAGATCGGGCTGAAAGCGGCTGAGGCAGGCTTCGGGCGTGTCCTCGTCGAAAAGGATCACGGCGTCCACGCACTCCAGGGCAAGGAGGAGTTCGGCCCGATCCTCCTCGCTGACTATGGGACGACGCGGCCCTTTGAGCCGGCGAACCGACGCGTCTGTGTTGAGGCAGACGATGAGGCAGTCCCCCAGCTTGCGCGCTGCCGCCAGTGTCCGTGCATGACCGGCGTGCAATAGGTCGAAGCAGCCGCCCGTCGCGACGACGGTGCCTCCTGCGGCCCGTACCGCACTGGCGAGGGCAACGCCGTCGGGAACTCCCGCTCCATGCTGCCCATCGCTCCGGTGAGAGTTCCCGGCGCGTTGGCCGGAAGGGCCCCAAAGCAGAGGGAGCGTTGAAGCCGCCTGAGCCGAAGGGGCGGCCGGTGGGGCGGCCTCACCGGCGAGCGCGGCTGCACCGCCTGCGGCCAGGAAGCCTGATGCCTCCGCGACCGCCAGGGCTGCCGCCTCCACCAGGCTGCGGCGCTCAGCCAAGTAGATAGCCAGGCTCCCAGCCAGCCGGTCCCCTGCGCCACATGGGTCGTCTACGGTGGTTTTCGGAGCGGGTATGGTGACGGCATCCCTCGCCGAGTCTTTCCCCTGCACCAGCACTGCGCCGTCCTCGGCAACGGTGACCAGAACAGCGTTGCTGCTCCACAAGTCCTTGAGGTGACGGGCTGCCGCGGCCGAAGCAGGCCGGACTGGCCCGTCCGACGTCATGCCGGCGCTGGCCAGCGCCTCGGACAGGTTGGGCGTCACGACGGCGACGCCAGCAACGGGCTGCGAGCCGGAAGGATGCGGGTCCCACACGATAGGCACTCGGGAAGCGACCTCCGCCAGCGCCGCACGAATCTCACGGTTCGCGGTAATCCCCCGCCCGTAGTCGGCAACGACGATCGCTTCCGCAGAAGCAATGGCGGCCAGCATCTTGGCCGTGCAATCCGGGACCGGGGCCGGCGCACAGCCTTGGTCGTAGCGGACCACCGGGCGCTGGCCGTTGCGCACGCGCGTCTTGGTGGGTGTGGGCGCCAAGGGCCGCCCAGCAAGGACTGTCACGCCGCTGCCTGCCAGGATGCGCCTCAAATGCAAGGCGCCGGCGTCGTCGGACAGCGCTGTGACCAGTCCGACGTCGTGCCCGTCCTGGGCTAGCAGCGTGGCCACCAATCCGGCCCCACCGGCCCGACGGCGGACCTCGTCCACGTCGACAACTGGCACCGGCGCGTCAGGGCTGAGCCGCGTTGAGCGGCCGTTGATGTCTACATCCAGGAGGACATCCCCCACCACTGTTACCCTCACTGCGTAGCACCGCCCGGAGGCGTCGCTTCCAAAGCGTCCCGGCGCGATCCGCTCCGGAGGGATCTGCTCCGGTTGGATCCGTTATTGCCTAGGCCGTCTTCCCGCGCGTGACCCTGCATGACCGACTGCCGCCGGGCCACTTCCGCGTCGAAGGCGCGGCACACGGCGTGGACGGCGATCAAGTGCCCTTCCTGCGCGTTGGCAGCAAGGGCGTCCACGGTGATGGCCTCGTGGCAGGCGGCGGCAAGCGGGTTGGGTCCTGGGCCTGTCAGTGCCCAGGTTGTGATGCCGCGCTCCGTCGCGGCGCGGACGGCGTTCAGCAGGTTGGGGCTGTGTCCGCTGGTGGAGAGCAGCAGGAGGACGTCTCCTGCGCGGCCGTGTGCACGGACCTGCCGGGCGAACAATTCCTCGTAGCCGTAATCGTTGGAAATAGCCGTGACAGCCGAAGTTTCCGCATGCAGAGCGATGGCAGAGAAAGGTGCCCGTTCGTCGTCGAACCTTCCCACCAGCTCAGCGGTGAGGTGCTGGGCCTCCGCCGCGGAACCGCCGTTGCCGGCCACAAGCAGCCGCTGGCCAGCCAGCAGGCGGACGGCGAGTTCGGCTCCCCAAGCCGACAGTCGGTCCGCCTGGGAGCGCAGGGACTCCAACGCTGGCATCACGTTGTCGAGGTGCCGGGCAACATCGGCCGACACGCCCTTCGCGGGCGCCCCCCGGAAGTGCGGGGAACCGGTCCAACCAGCGGGGACGGTGTCTGGGACCGTGTATTCGGTGGTCACAGGGCTGCTCCTTCCAGCGGCTCCAGGCCCTCCCCGGAACTTTGCGAGCGGTGGGTGGCAAGGAGTGTGCGGTACGCCTTTTCGGTATCGGAAGCCACCCGCTCCCACGAGTAGCGTGACTGGGCGCGGCGGGTTCCGGCCCGTCCCATGTCTGATCGCATTTCCGGGTCGGCGAGGAGGCGTGCCAGGGCCGCTGCGATGGCCGCTGGATCTCGCGGCGGAACGTGGAGTCCAGTTTGCTGGTCTACCACCGTTTCCCTCAGTCCGCCGACGGCGGCAGCCACAACGGGAACTCCGCAGGCCATCGCTTCGAGCGGAACAATGCCAAAGGGCTCGTACCAGGGCGTGCACACAACTGCGTCGGCGCTGCGGAAAATACCGGGCATCGCGTTGCGGGGAACCTGTCCGCGCATGCTCAACTGGTGTTCGACGCCGATCTGGCGGGCCAGCGACGTGAGGCGCCGGGCTTCCGGGTCGTCCTCGAGCGTCAAAGCGTCGCCCGAGCCGCCCACCACCATAAGTTCGACGTCGGCAAAGCCCGCCTCCGAGAGCAGTGGCAGCGCTTCGATGACCAGGTCCACACCCTTCCGTGGCACCAAGCGACCGACGCTGAGGATCCGGTGCGTCCTGGTCCGGGGCTCGGCTGCACCGGTCCCGGGGAATAGATCGAGGTCCACGCCGCAAGGGGCAATGGATACCTTGGCCGGGTCTATGCCCAAGGCCTTAAGCTCAAAAACTTCGTCGGGGCAGGTGGCGATGACCCAATCCGCAGCGCGTCCCACCCACGGTTCCAGCCATGCCCGGGCAACGGGACTGGTGTCCGCGCTGCCCTGATGGCGTCGCTTCACCGAACCCAAAGCGTGAAAGGTTTGCACGACGGGCACGGGGTTGGCTGGATCGGTTCGCCGCGAAGCCTGCAGTGCCGCCAGTCCGGACATCCAGAAATGCGCATGCACCAGGTCCGGGGCATGCCGTTTCCAGTCCCGGCGCATACCCTCCGCGAGTTCCCCCATAAACGGCAGGAGTTGGTCTTTGGGTATCTGCCTGGGCGGCCCTGCATCGATGTGCACTACGGCGAGGCCGGGAGCGACTGCAACCCTGGCAGGAAGATCGGGGTCGTCGCGCCTCGTGTATACCGTGACTTGGTGGCCGCGTTTGGCCAAGGTCGAGGAAAGCGCGGCAACATGGACGTTTTGTCCTCCGGCATCAACGCCTCCCAGTGCGGCAAGCGGACTCGCATGTTCGGAAACCATGGCGATCTTCATGGATACGTCCTCTCAGTGACTTGGCCGTGCGTCGTGAGCTGGCCCTGCGTCGGCCCTCGCGCGGCGGTCCCCGCTGCCGCCCCGGGCGTTCCGGAATGGAGATCGGCCAGCAATTCGTTCCAATTGGCCAGGAAACGCTCCAGCCCGTACCGCTCCAACGCCACCTCCCGGGCGATCCTCCCAATGGTGCGGGCTTCCTCGGGATCGTCCAGAAGCCTGCGGGCAAAAACCTGCAGAGCCGCAATGTCGTTGGAGACCACTCCAGCCCCGTCCGGAACCGCGCGGCCGGCTTCCGTGGTGTCGAGCGCCAAGACGGGCATGCCAAGGTGCATGGCTTCCAGCAAGGACAGGCCAAGTGACGTCCAGCGAAGCGGGTGCACGTAGAGCCGGCAGCGGGCCAACTCGGCGTGCAATTGACTTGCGGGAAGGTCTCCGGCGATCCTGAGCCGTTCTTCGCTGAGCCCCGTGGCTTTGAGGTTCAGGGCTTGAGGCAGCTCTTCAGTGCCCATGCCAAAGACTCGGATGGGCCCCACCGCGGCGAAGTCGGGAAGGAGATCGGTCCCCGTGACCCGGCCTCGACGGACAGGCTCGTTGACCACCACGCCAAGTTCTTCGAGTTCGCCCGTGTAAAGGTAGCCCGGGTCCGGAACGCCGTGCTCAATGACCACCGTGGGTGTCGATCCTGTGTCCCAGAAAAGCCGGTTGAAGTGCGTTACGTGCACCACAGGTATGGCGTGCTGGTCTGCGAAGGGATGAACCGTGTAGGGGACATCGACTTTGGGCGTGTTGTGCTCGACATAGACGGCGGGAAGTTCAAGGCCCGGGCGGCGTCCAAGGGACCTGGACACGGCGGCATTTTCCTCAGGCCGCTGTAGGACCACCACGTCGACACTGTCCGCGTCCAGCGTATCCAGTTCCACTTCCTGCACGGATGCGGGCCAGTCGCGCCCGCCCTTTCCCAAGCCCCACGGCCCTGCGTCGGGAAGGACGGGGACCAGGTACTCATGCGGCCCACGGACAAAAGCTTCCATCCATCCGCCGTGGACATGCCAAACCAGAATTCTCATGGCTTCCATACCTTCCGTCGAGTGGTCAGCGAGGAGACTCCCACCAGCAGCCTCTCCACGGCTTCGAGGACCTGTTCCGGCGTCACCGTGCTGAGGCACGGGTGACCCGGCACCGGACAATCCCTGGCCCTGGTGTTCCGGCACAGCGCCTCCTGATCCCCCAGCAATTCGAGCGGGACGCCGTAGGGCGCCCACCGGATAGCTGGAACCACCGGCGCAAAAAGGCATACAACGGGCGTGCCAACGGCGGCCGCCAAGTGGGCTGGCCCGGTATTTCCGGTAATTACGACGCCGGCCCCCGCCAGTACGGCGGCCAAGGTCGGGAGATCCGTCCTGCCGCCCAAGTCATGACCGGAAGGTCCCGCAACAGTTGCCGTCAGGGATGTTTCGCTGGCCGATCCAGTGATCACCACGCGATGCCCGGCAGCTTCCAACAGTTCCACGATTGCGGCGTGGTGCAATGCCGGCCAGGCCCGCGCAGGTGCCGTGGCGCCGGGATGGACCACCACATAGGATCCCTTGCCCACCGCATCGGCCACCACGCCAGTGGGTTCCGGCACGCCCCTAAGGCGAAGTTTGCCGTCGTCGCCCTCGGGAAGGGCGAATCCTGCCGCCCGGGCAATACCCAGCGCCCGCGCTACTTCAGGCTGGTCCTCCGGGAAGTCCTCCCCGGGACGCAGCCGAACGTCCAACAGGGAACCTGCGTAGTCCGTGGATGCCCCTGTGATCCGCCGAACTCCCGCCAGGCGAAGCAACAACGCCAACGGCAGCGGCGACTGATGAAACGACGTGAGAATGACCGCTTCCTCGATCCGCGAACTACGGACGAAGTTAATGAGGCCATCCGTGAGGGAAGAATCCACCGCGGGAGCTGGATTGACTATCCAGGGGCACGGCCAAGTGTGCACTTCCGTGACGCCCGGCAACATCTCCGCTGCCGCCGCGCCCTCGGGGCCACAGAGCAGCACCACGTCGTTGCGCTGGCGGCCGTCGGGCCCTAAGCCATGCGCCACGGCCCGTACGGCGGGCCCGGCGAGGAGCACATCCCCCATGCTGTCCAGCCGAGCCACCAAGACCCGGCTCATTCCCTGGACTCCAGCAGGAGTGCCACGGCATGCTCCAAATCCCGAGCCACGACTCTGGCGGCCGACACCTCCTCCGCCCGCGTTTGCGCGGTGGGAACCAAAACTGCTGGTGACCCAGCCGCCGTCGCCGCTTCTATGTCGGCGCCGATGTCCCCAATGAGCGCCGCCTCGGACGGTTGGATTCCCAGCCGCTTGCAGGCATTCAGGATCATCCCTGGCGAAGGCTTCCGGCACTTGCAGCCCTCATCCGGTCCATGCGGGCAGACTTCCCAGACATCGAACGGGCCTAGAAGAGCGTCGATCCGATCGTTGACGGCCCGGACCTGCTCGAGTGTCAGCATGCCGCGGGCCACGCCCGACTGGTTGCTCAGGACCCCCGTGGCCAATCCGGAACTGCGGACGCGGTCAAGGGCGGGCTGTGCTGCGTCCACAGGCTGCACCAGTGCCGGGTCACCGTTGTAGGGCACATCAACAACCAAGGTTCCGTCGCGGTCGAAAAAGACCGCCTTCAACGTTCCGGTTCCTCCCATAGTCGAAGACGTTCCCGATTCCCCACAGACTAAACATCAGCTTGCTGATTACTTTTTGTGCTGATTTCTTCTCCCTGCCCGCAGCTAGACTCCTGAAGCGGGAGGACTAATGGAGAACCCTGCAAGTGACGGACGGCCCCTGCTGCTGGTCTTGCGCGCCCTGAAACTCGGCGATCTCCTGGTGGCTGTGCCCGCCTTGCGGGGCTTGCGGCGCGCATTCCCCGGGCACCGCATGATGTATGCCGCGCAAAGCTGGCTCGCGGAAGCGCTGGAGTTGGTGGGCGGAGACATCGAGCTATTCCCCACTCAGGGGCTCGACGACCCAATCGACCTTCCGTCCGGTTCGGTGGACGTCGCCGTAAACCTGCATGGCGGAGGGCCGGAGAGCCGGCAACGCGTCGCAGAACTCAAGGCGCGGCGGGTCATCGCGCACAACGGTCCGGGAATGTCAGGACCGGAATGGCAACCCAGCCTCCACGAGCGCGTCCGCTGGACGCGGCTGCTGCAATGGCACGGAATCGCGGCCGACCCATTGGACTACCGACTCGAAACACCCACCGTCAGCTCCCCCGTACCTGGCGCCACCGTGGTTCACGCCGGAGCGGCATACGGGAGCCGCCTGTGGCCGGTGGAGCGCTTCGCCCAAGTGGCGGCCGAACTGTCAGCCGCGGGCCACCACGTCGTACTGACCGGCGGCGCAGCAGAGAGGCCCCGCGCCTTGCAGACGGCCGCCCTCGCAGCGCTCAGCAACAGCGCAAACCCCGACGACGGCGCGGTGCTCGCTGGGCGGCAAACGCTCGCTGAATTCGCGGCAACCATCGCCGAAGCCAAGCTGGTGGTCTCCGCAGACACTGGCGCAGCCCACCTCGCCTCGGGGTATGCCCGACCCTCCGTAGTACTCTTCGGACCAGCGTCGCCGTCGGAATGGGGACCGCCACCAGGTCCGCACATAGTTCTGACCGACGAGGAACTCCGGCGGGGCGACATCTTTGCCGCCGATCCGGACCCTGCGTTGCTGGCGGTGAGTGTTCAGGATGTCCTTGATGCAGTCTCGCGACTGTCCCGCTGAGGTTCCTCTGCGAGCAGTTGTTTCTGCAGGGCGACGAGGATCTTTGCCAGCCGGCGCGACACTTGCATTTGAGACATGCCCAGAGCCTCAGCTATATCCTGCTGCGTTTCTTCGCGATAGTAGCGCCGGTACAAAACATGCCGATCCTCGGGACTCAAAGAGCGGATGGCGTTCCGCAAGGCAATGACGTCTTCAAGGTGGTCCGTCCTGCTCCCAGCCGCAGCCAACGTTCCTGCCAGGCCTGGCGAACCATCGGGACCCGGCGCATCGATCGAATCCGGACGCTTGCTGCTGCCAGCCGCAAGGGCCTCGCGAATCTGGCTGGACTCGACGTCCAAATCGGAGGCCAGTTCTTCGTCTGTGGGTGACCTGTGCAGCGCCTGTGCCAGTTCCTCCCGCCTGGCCAGCACGCGGCGCCGAATGTCCTGCACTGTCCTGGGCGGCCGCACCATCCAGCAGTGGTCACGCAGGTACCTCTTTACCTCTCCCGAAATGGTCGGCGCGGCGTAGGCCGGGAAGCTCTCGCCCTTGGCTGGATCGAAGCCCCGGGCGGCCTTCACAAGGCCCATGTAAGCGACCTGCCTGACATCCGCCAAATCGTGGGTACGGGACGAGTACCTAAGTGCTATGGCTTCCGCCAAGTCAAGGTGGTCCATGACCAAGTCGTCCCGGAGGCTGCGTCTGATGGCGCCTTGCACGGGCGACGAATAGTGGGAGTCGCGCTCCACTGGACGGGCGTGGCGGGTGAAAGACAGTCTGGTGTCCTGCAGCATAGACATTCCCCTGGGATCGGACGCGGCAAGCCCATTGCAAGACTCACAAAAAGAGAAGCATACTTACTATCTCTTTGGCAACAGTCTCGTAGGAACTCTGGACGCTTGTGATCTTCGGGGCATTTCGGCCGGGCACTATGGGCTTTCCCTCGCCCGAACACGTCAAGATTTCCCGATGGACGGGGACGCCTCTAGGGGATACATTGGCAGAATAATCCGCTGATGCAGACCGGCGGGCTTGACCGCCAAAAATGTTAGGAAAACCCAAAATGGCCAAGCCACCCATCGGCGATTTTCTGCGCGATTGCACCACCCGGGATGACACTTTCACCGGACTTGACCCTGATCAGCTCTATGGCCTTTATGTGAGCTGGTGCGCCCTAGGCCAGCGCCGTCCAGTCACGGACGTGACCTTCCGGACAGAACTTGCGAGGCTGAATATCCATCCGGCGATCGTGTCGGATCGACTGGTTTACCCAGGGCTGGCAATGATTGGCCCGGCGGCCACGGATTACATAGTCCACAGCAGCCCCGACCCGCTGGATGAAGGCGGCATCCCCGCCTGACCCAACAAACCCATACCGTGGACACGGCGCGGCGGGAAGATCGGCCTCGCGGCGCCAATCTGGAGGTCCCGCATGGAACAACAAATCAACGATCAGCACCCGGTGCTAGCTGACGTCCAGGATCTCCTCTTGGAAACGCCGGACGTCGAAGACTTCCTGACGGAACTCGCACGCCACTCGGCGGGCCGGCTCAGCGATTCGAGTGGTCCTGTCTTCTGTGGAATTACGCTGCTTCGCCATAGGCGAGCGGCTACCGTCGCGTACAGTGACCACCACGCGCTCTTGTTGGACGAGCTTCAGTATCAATTCAAGGAAGGCCCGTGCCTCACCTGCTGCAAAGAGCAGGTGCTGGTCCACATCCCGGACCTGGAGCGTGACAACACCTGGCCCGAATACAACCAGGTAGCTCGCCAGCAGGGCGTTCGCTCTATCTTGGCGGTTCCCTTTGCCATGCCGGAGTCCACGGCCAGGGCAGGGCTCAACCTTTATTGCGAGCGCCCCCGGGGCTTTGACCAGTTGGCAGTACAACGCGCCACCGAATACGTGGAACAGGCTTCCAAAGGGCTTCGTTTGGCCGTGCTGATAGCCCAACACAGCCAGACGGCTGCGGATCTGCGGGCGGCAATGGAATCACGCACCATCATCGATATGGCAGTGGGCATCATCATTGCCCAGAATCGTTGCAGCCAGGCCGACGCTCTGGAACTAATCAAGAGGGCCTCCAGCAACCGCAACGTCAAACTCCGTGACGTGGCAGCAAGCATAGTGGAATCCGCCGGCGGCGGGTCCGTGAGCACACATTTCACCTAATGGCGGCTTCCACAGGGCGCGCCAAGAAAATTCCACAGCTAACAGAAGGCGATCCGCTGGTTGCCCCGTTGCCTTGAGATACAGGAGGGGTGGTGAATAATGACAAATGTGCAGGACCCCCAGGTTATGGCAAGGGATCTGCTGCGAACAACAGAGATGACCTTGATGGGCCTCTGGTTGCGATTTTGGGGTTACGGCGGCCAAGCAGGTTACATGGAGTTCGACGCCTACATTCACGGTGTCGGATCCATGAGTCCCGGCGACATCGACCTTCTGCGGCGCGCCATCGAAGATCTGGCTGACGAGTAATCCGCCTAGCGCTGAAGTCCTCCCGGCCCTGCCTGCCCCGGCGTAGCATGAATCCATGAGGAGCAGCGGCTTCGATTCCTCCCTCCAGCGCCTTCAGGAAATGATCCTCCAATCGACCAACTTGGACGATTTCCTTGACGGACTCACAGCAATTGGCGTGGAAGCCGTAGCTTCGGCAGTGGGCTGTCCGGTAGATTGCTCCATCACCCTGCGGCGGCGCAAGCGGGCCTTGGCTGTGGGGGCAAATTGTGCAGAGGCGCGGAACGTCGAGGAGGCAGAAGCGGAGCTGGGCGAGGGACCCTGCCTGGACGCGCTGGATCGTAACGAGATCGTGGTCCTCAACGATGCTGCCCACGACCATCGTTGGCCCCGTCTCACTGAGGCCATGGCGCTCAACGGTTATGCTGCCGCCATAGGCATGCCATTGGATATTGGCTCCGAAGCCCAAGCCGCAATCAACTTCTTCGCCGCCGTCCCTGATGCCTTCGGCCCGGAAGCAGTCCAGGCGGCCGAATCGTTCGCATCCCTCGCCTCAACATCACTGCAACTAGCGGTTCGCATCGGAGCCGAGAAACTCCTAGCCGAAGACCTGCGCGCCGCTATGGTCAACCGTGCCGCAATCGATATGGCGTGCGGCGCCATCATGGCCCAGAACCGCTGCTCCCAGGAAGAGGCCTTCAACATTCTGGTACGTGCATCAAACAACAGGAACCAAAAACTACATGCAGTGGCCGAGGAGTTCCTAAGGAAGGTGTCTGACCGGCGCGGTCGCGGCGGGGGCAACGGCGGGCACCGAAGGGCCGGGGGCTGAGTCAACGCGAGGGGCCCGTTGCCTCATTGCAATACCTCCGGCAAAAGTGATTCGTTGCCTCATTTGAAAACCTCCGGATAGGTGCATCGTT
>NZ_JAIWYX010000018.1 GCF_020251205.1 Arthrobacter sp. M4 | reverse complement strand
CGAGGGTTGTGTCACCGAAGGCGGGCCCAAAGTTTGCCCCTGGTGACGCCGTCGGCGTTTTCCGGCAGCGCCCGACGTCGGCGGTCCGGTTTTCCGAGGGTTGTGTCACCGAAGGCGGGCCCAAAGTTTGCCCCTGGTGACGCCGTCGGCGTTTTCCGGCAGCGCCCGACGACGGCGGTCCGGTTTTCCGAGGGTCGTGTCATCGAAGGCGGGCCAAAAGTCTGCCCCCAGTGACGCCGTCGGCGTTTTCCGGCAGGCCGCCAAAGCGTGCTAAGATATTGAGTTTGTATGGCGCCTTTTGGGTGCCGTCAACTACCTCGTAAACAATCGTGCCACGGCATACCGCCCTAGCCGGTCTTCCCGGCCAGGGAAGCTGATGTTTGTGGCACGGGAGTTTAGGCCCGTCCTGGCAAAATCCAGGCAGGTCAAGAGACACCCCGATCAACCGTTCCGCAAGGCTCATTCCGTATGCACGTTTTCGGTCTGAGAACCGGCGCGACGCAAGGAGTAAAAATTGATTCAGCAGGAGTCGCGACTCAAGGTCGCCGACAACACGGGTGCTAAGGAAATCCTTACCATTCGTGTTCTCGGTGGTTCTGGCCGTCGCTACGCAGGCATCGGCGACGTTATTGTCGCAACCGTCAAGGACGCGATCCCGGGCGGCAACGTTAAGAAGGGCGACGTCGTCAAGGCCGTCGTCGTTCGCACCAAGAAGGAACGCCGCCGCGCGGACGGTTCCTACATCAAGTTCGACGAGAACGCAGCTGTGATCCTGAAGAACGACGGTGACCCCCGCGGTACCCGTATCTTCGGGCCGGTTGGCCGTGAGCTTCGCGACAAGAAGTTCATGAAGATCGTTTCGCTGGCCCCGGAGGTGCTCTAGTCCATGGCTAAGATCAAGAAGGGTGACCTCGTTCAGGTCATCACCGGCGCCAAGCAGGAGCGCGGCGGCGACCGCGGCAAGCAGGGCAAGGTCCTGCGCGTGTTCCCGGCAACCAACCGCGTCCTCGTGGAAGGTATCAACCGCGTCACCAAGCACACCAAGGTCGGTCAGTCCCAGCGCGGCACCAAGACCGGTGGCATCGAGGTCGTAGAGGCTCCGATCCACGTTTCCAACGTGGCCCTGGTTGACCCGACCACCAAGAAGCCGACCCGCGTCGGTTTCCGCCTCGACACCGTTGAGAAGGATGGCGTTAAGAAGACCGTCCGCATCCGCGTGTCCAAGGCAACCGGGAAGGACATCTGATGACCGAGACCACCGTAACTAAGATCGTTCCGCGCCTGAAGACCAAGTACGCAGAGACCATCAAGGAGTCCCTGCAGAACGAGTTCAAGTACGAGAACGTCAACCAGGTTCCGCGCCTCGTCAAGGTCGTTGTGAACATGGGTGTTGGAGACGCCGCCAAGGACTCCAAGCTGATCGACGGCGCTGTCCGCGACCTCACCCTGATCACGGGTCAGAAGCCGCAGGTCACCAAGGCCCGCAAGTCCATCGCCCAGTTCAAGCTGCGTGAAGGCATGCCGATCGGCGCCCACGCCACGCTGCGCGGCGACCGCATGTGGGAATTCGTGGACCGTCTGGTCACGCTCGCCCTGCCCCGTATCCGCGACTTCCGCGGCCTCAACGGCAAGCAGTTCGACGGCAACGGCAACTACACCTTCGGTCTGACCGAGCAGGTTATGTTCCACGAGATCGACCAGGACTCCATCGACCGCGTTCGCGGTATGGACATCACGGTTGTCACCACCGCCAAGACCGACGACGAAGGCCGCGCGCTGCTCAAAGCGCTGGGTTTCCCGTTCAAAACCGAAAACTAAGCACTACGTAAAAGGTCCGGCTGCGGCTGACTCCTTGCGAGTCCACCGTGGCGGAAACCCTTACGAGGAAGGGCCACAGCCCAAATGACTATGACAGACCCTGTCGCAGACATGCTTACCCGTCTGCGCAATGCAAACTCGGCATACCACGACTCCGTGACCATGCCGTACAGCAAGCTCAAAGCTCGCATCGCCGACATCCTGAAGGCCGAGGGTTACATCTCTGCCTGGAAGGAAGAGGAAGCCGAAGTCGGCAAGAAGCTGACCATCGACCTGAAGTTCGGTCCGAACCGCGAGCGTTCCATCGCCGGTGTCCGCCGCATCTCCAAGCCGGGCCTTCGCGTTTACGCGAAGTCCACCAACCTGCCCCACGTGCTGGGCGGCCTGGGTATTGCGATCCTGTCCACCTCTTCCGGCCTCCTGACTGACAAGCAGGCCGGCAAGAAGGGCGTGGGCGGCGAAGTCCTCGCTTACGTCTGGTAACGGGAAAGGAAGAGAATAATGTCACGTATTGGACGTCTCCCCATCACCGTTCCCGCCGGCGTTGAGGTCAAGCTCGACGGCTCCGTCGTTAGCGTCAAGGGCACCAAGGGCGAGCTGAGCCACACTGTGGCCAGCCCCATCGAGGTTTCCCTTGAAGAGAACACCATCACGGTTACCCGCCCGAACGACGAGCGCTCCTCGCGTTCCCTCCACGGCCTGACCCGCACCCTGATCTCCAACATGATCGAAGGTGTGACCAAGGGCTACGAGAAGAAGCTTGAGATCGTCGGTACTGGTTACCGCGTCCAGGCCAAGGGTTCCGACCTGGAGTTCGCTCTCGGCTACAGCCACCCGGTCAACGTTGTTGCACCGGAAGGCATCACTTTCGCCGTCGAGAACCCCACCAAGCTCTCGGTGTCCGGCATCAACAAGCAGCAGGTCGGCGAGGTTGCTGCCAACATTCGCAAGCTGCGCAAGCCCGACCCGTACAAGGGCAAGGGCATCCGTTACGCCGGCGAAGTCATCCGCCGCAAGGTCGGAAAGGCTGGTAAGTAATTATGGCCATCGCCATCAACAAGAAGCGCTCCAACAAGAGCAAGGCCGCTGCCCGCAGCCGCCGTCAGCTTCGCATCCGCAAGCGCATCGTCGGTACGCCGGCCCGTCCGCGCCTGATTGTCAACCGCTCCGCACGCCACATGTTCGTGCAGGTAGTGGACGACAGCAAGGGCGTTACGGTTGCGTACGCTTCCACCCTGGAAGCTGACCTGCGCGCCCTGGACGGAGACAAGACCGCCAAGGCCAAGCGCGTCGGCCAGCTCGTTGCCGAGCGCGCCAAGGCTGCCGGCATCGAGTCTGTTGTCTTCGACCGCGGTGGCAACAAGTACCACGGCCGCATTGCCGCCGTCGCCGACGGTGCACGTGAAGGTGGGCTGGCACTGTGACCGCTGAGAATAACGAAAAGGACATTCAGGTGACTGAAGCTGCTGCTGAAGCAACTGAGACCGCTGCCGCCACCGAGGACCGCCGCGGCGGTCGTCGCGGTGAGCGTGGTGAGCGTGGCCAGGGCCGCGGCGAACGCGGTGGCCGTGGTGGTCGCGATAGCGGCCGCGAGGCTGAGAAGAACCAGTTCGTCGAGCGCGTTGTGACCATCAACCGTGTCGCCAAGGTCGTCAAGGGTGGTCGTCGCTTCAGCTTCACCGCCCTCGTGGTTGTCGGTGACGGCAACGGCTTGGTCGGCGTCGGCTACGGCAAGGCCAAGGAAGTTCCGGCCGCCATCGCAAAGGGTGTTGAAGAGGCCAAGAAGTCCTTCTTCCGCGTCCCGCGCGTCGGCAACAGCATCCCGCACCGCGTGCAGGGTGAGGCCGCAGCAGGCGTTGTTATGCTGCGTCCGGCTTCCCCGGGTACCGGTGTTATCGCCGGTGGTCCGGTCCGCGCGGTACTGGAGTGCGTTGGTATCCACGACGTTCTCTCCAAGTCGCTCGGTTCCTCGAACGCCATCAACATCGTTCACGCGACTGTTGACGCCCTGAAGCGCCTGGAAGAGCCGGCCGCCGTGGCGGCCCGTCGTGGCCTGGCCTTGGACGAGGTTGCTCCGGGTGCCCTGGTGCGCGCAATCCAGAACCAGAAGGCAGGTGCCTAGTCATGGCTAAGAACCTGACTCCCTCCGACGCCAAGTTGGAGATCACCCAGATTAAGGGCGTCATTGGCGCCAAGCAGAACCACCGCGAGACTCTGCGTTCCCTCGGCCTCAAGCGCATCGGACACACGGTTGTCCGCACCGCTGACGCCGTGACCGTGGGCATGCTCAACACGGTTCCGCACCTCGTGAAGGTAGAGGAGGCGAAGTAATGGCAGAGAACAAGACCGCAGAAAAGGCGTCTGCTGAGAAGCAGAACACGCTGAAGGTCCACCACCTGCGCCCTGCTCCCGGTGCCAAGACCGCCAAGACCCGCGTTGGTCGTGGTGAAGGCTCCAAGGGTAAGACCGCTGGTCGCGGTACCAAGGGTACGAAGGCCCGCTACCAGGTCAAGGCTGGCTTTGCCGGCGGCCAGCTGCCGCTGCACATGCGCCTGCCGAAGCTTCGCGGCTTCAAGAACCCGTTCAAGGTCGAGTTCCAGGTTGTGAACCTGGACAAGATCAGCGAGCTGTACCCGGAAGGCGGCGCAGTGAGCGTCGAGTCCCTGGTTGAGAAGGGTGCGGTTCGCAAGAACCAGCCCGTGAAGGTGCTTGGCACCGGCGACATCACCGTCAAGGTTGACGTCACGGCCAACGCCTTCTCCGCCAGCGCGGCAGAAAAGATCGCAGCAGCAGGCGGCACCACCACCGTTCTCTAATGAACGGTGGGCTGAGGCCCGTTGCCTAGGAGCTCCCGTTGCGGGGACCATCGGTTCCCCGCAACGGGAGTTCTTTTTTGTCCGCCCGGCTCCTATTTGTCGCCGCCCGGCGCACAGCCCGCGCCTGCCGATTGTTCGCATGGCGCATCGAGCCGTTAGACTCGGTTGTTGGGTTTTTCTTAAATCCGCCTACGTAGTCGTCATATGACAGTTTCCACTTACATTCAGGAGGACGCTTGCTTAGCGCATTCGGCCGGGCGTTTCGTACACCTGATCTGCGACGCAAGCTGCTGTTCACGCTGGGAATCATCACCATCTTCCGCTTGGGTGCATTCATCCCCTCGCCTGGTGTGAGCTACCAGAATGTCCAGCAGTGTCTTGCCGCGGGCCAGGCGAACCAGGGTCTGTACCAGCTGGTGAACCTCTTCAGCGGCGGAGCGCTGCTGCAGGTGTCCATCTTTGCGCTGGGCATCATGCCTTACATCACGTCAAGCATCATTGTTCAGCTGCTCCGTGTGGTTATTCCGCGGTTCCAGCAGCTGTATGAAGAGGGTGCTTCCGGCCAGTCCAGGCTGACGCAGTACACGCGGTACCTCACCATTGCGTTGGGCCTCCTGAACGCCACCACGCTGGTGTCCCTGGCACGCTCAGGCCAGCTGCTTCCCAACTGCCAGCTGCCGATTATTCCGGACAGCAGCATTGTGACCACCATCCTGATCATCATCACGCTGACCGCCGGAACCGGCCTCATCATGTGGATGGGCGAGCTTGTCACGGAGAAGGGCGTCGGCAACGGCATGTCCTTGCTGATCTTCACGTCCATCGCCGCCGGTTTCCCGACTTCCCTTGGCGCCATCTGGAACTCCAAGGGACCAGGCACGTTCTTCACGGTGCTGGCGATTGGACTCCTGACGGTTGCGCTGGTGGTCTTCGTTGAGCAGTCCCAGCGCCGTATTCCGGTCCAGTACGCCAAGCGGATGATCGGCCGGCGCACGGTGGGCGGCACCAGCACGTACATCCCCATCAAAGTGAACATGGCCGGTGTTGTTCCCGTCATCTTCGCTTCATCGATGCTGTACCTGCCGGCGCTGGTTGCCCAGTTCAACCAGCCGCGCAACGGGGAGCCGATCCCGGGCTGGGTTGAGTGGATCAACAACAACCTCACCAGGGGCGACCACCCCATCTACATGGCGCTGTACTTCGCCATGATTGTGTTCTTCACGTACTTCTACGTCGCGATCACCTTCAACCCCGAAGAGGTGTCGGACAACATGAAGAAGTACGGCGGGTTTATTCCGGGCATCCGGGCGGGCAAACCGACCGCGGACTACCTGCAGTATGTGCTTTCCAGGATCACCCTGCCCGGCGCCATGTACTTGGGCTTCGTGGCGCTGATTCCTTTGGTGGCACTCGTCCTGATCAATGCCAACCAAAACTTCCCGTTCGGTGGTACGTCAATCCTGATCATGGTGGGTGTCGGCCTGGAAACCGTCAAGCAGATTGATGCGCAGCTACAACAACGTCACTACGAAGGGCTTTTGCGATGACGAGAATGTTGATCATTGGACCTCCCGGATCGGGCAAGGGAACCCAGGCGGAACGGATTTCCGCACGCCTCGGCGTTGTGCCGATCTCGACGGGGGACATCTTCCGTGCCAACGTCAAGGGCGAGACTCCTCTTGGCATCGAGGCCAAGAAGTACATGGACAACGGTGACTTTGTACCTGACAGCGTCACCAACAAGATGGTCCGTGACCGCCTGAGCGAGTCCGACGTCGAAAACGGCTTCTTGCTGGACGGTTACCCCCGCACGGTTGCCCAGGTGGAATACCTGGACCAGATCCTTTCCGAAGGAGACGAAAAGCTCGACGTCGTCCTGCAGCTCACGGCCGACGATGAGGAACTCGTCAGCCGCCTGCTTGGCCGCGCGAAGGAGACTGGGCGCAGCGACGACAATGAAGCCGTCATCCGCCACCGTCTGGACCTTTACCACGAGCAGACCGAAGCTGTGGTGGCCCAGTACGCCGACCGCGGGATCCTGACGCAGGTTGATGGGATCGGCGCCATCGACGAGGTCACCGACCGCGTCCTCCAGGCAATCGAGGCTGCGCAGGCCGTCTAGCAACCGGCTGTCCACAACGCGGTCCTGCCTGCTAGGCTGCCAAAGGGTGTGTCCCGTACCATGAGTGCGGGACGCACCCTTTGTCGTATGTCCGGGACCCTGGCGCCAGAACAAGGCCAGCGCTGGAGTCCCGGCAACGCGGGAAGGCGTGCAGACCTTCGGACACGATGAGCAGGCACGATGGGGGACAAGATCATGCTCACAGCTACGGGCCGAAGTGCGCGGATCGCCGGCCTTGAGGTGTACCTCCCGGCGGGAAGACTGGACACAGCCGCCGTCGAGGGCCGGCTTCGCCGGGAGAGCCCGAATTTCCGGCTACCCAAGGGCCTCATCCAGCGCGTTACCGGCATCCGATCCCGGAGCATCATGGCGGACACGGAACAGGCCTCGGACCTCGCCGCCAGTGCAGCGGCTAAAGTCTTGGCGGAATGCGGGCTTCAGGCTCCTGACGTTGATCTGCTGATCTTTGCCTCGGCCAGCCAGGACATGGTTGAGCCTGCCACGGGGCACATGGTTGCTGCGAAGCTGGGCCTTGGCTGTCCCGTGATGGACGTCAAAAACGCGTGCAATAGCTTCCTCAACGGCCTGGAGGTTGCAGATGCCTTCATCGCTGCTGGTCGTTACAACCGCGTCCTGATCACCGGGGGAGAGTCCCCCTCCCGCGCCGTGCGCTGGTCCGTCCCAGACTTCGAAACCTTTTCGGCAGCATTTCCCGGCTACACGATGAGTGACGGTGGCTGTGCCATGCTCCTTGAAGCGGTCCCTGCAGCGGATGCTTGCCAATCTGATACGACGCCGGGGATCCTTGGGACAGCTTTCACGGCTAAAAGCAGCCACTGGTCGGTGGGAACGCTGGCCGCCGGAGTTCGGCGTTTCCGCGGGACCCGGAGGCCAGCTATTTCAGCATGGACGGGGAAAAGCTCAAGGACGCGTTCCTGGACCTGGGCAGTGAACTGTTGTTGGAGACCCTGGCAGGTCTCGGTATGGCATGGGAGGACTTCGCGGTTGTGTGCGTTCACCAGGTCAGCGCTCCGTACCGGGATGTATTTGCCGAGAGGGCGGGAGTGCCACCTTCCCTGCTGGTTCCGTCCGTCGAGGATTTTGGGAATCTGGCCTCTGTTAGCCTCCCGCTGCAGCTGAAACTGGCCCTCGACGCCGGACGGTGCGGACCGGGCGACCTGGTGGCTTTGGTGGGGCTTGCCGGAGGCGTCAGCCTGGGCATGGCAGTGGTTCGGCTATGACTGAGGCAACAAACCTCGCACAGCCGGGCCGGGCGAGCCGCGGTTTGTGCGTCGCCATTCCAGCGCTCAACGAAGAGAAACTCGTTGTGCAGACCCTGCAGTCCTTGGCCCGGCAGACCTTTACGGACTTCACTGTTGTGGTGGTGGACAACGGTTCCACTGACCGAACTTGTGAAATCGTGAGGGATTTTGCGGCCACCAATCCATTCATGGATATTCGTTTGATCCACGAGCCAGTCAAGGGGACGGGTGCGGCAGCGGATACGGGGATGCGCTTCGGTGCCAGTTGCGGAGCGCGTTGGCTCGCCAGGACCGACGCGGACTGCCTGGCGGCCCCGGATTGGCTGGAGAAGATCATGGCCGCCTTCGGCGAAGGCCTGGAATTGGTGGCGGGACAACTGGTGCCCAGGGAGGATGAAGGCACGACGGCGGCAGAGCGTCGCCTGATGCTGTTGGCCGTGGAGGTAGCGTCGTTCTTCGGCCGGATCCGGCCGGGCAACAAGGGCCGCGGCTACTTGGGCCCTTATCAGATGCTGCCGGGCTGCAACATGGCCATCACATCAGAGCTGTACCTTCGATCAGGGGGCTTTCCGCGAACCAGGATCGAGGATCTGCACGAGGATCGCGCGCTTTCCAACAGTGTCAGGAAACTGACCCGCTCGTACGGGCTCCGGCGGGATGTAGTGGTGTACGGATCGTCCCGCAGGGTCAAAGCCTGGGGCCTCAAAAACACGCTCGCCTGGTACGCGGACCACCGTTACAAGCCGGACGTTGTGGATATCCGATGACTAAGTTGGCGTTGTGGGAGCGCCGGGTCCAACTGGGGGCGCATCCTTTTCTGTACCCCGGTATCAGGAGCCTGGGCTACCTCCGCCCTGTACTGAGGATCCCTCGGCTCGAAGTCCTTGTCAGCGAAGCCTCCCTGGTCCGCCAAGTCCTCATGGATCACGACGGATTCGTGAAGGATGGTCCTTCGGCGTCAGGAGGGCTGTGGACCCCGGTGGTGGGTCCCAAAGTGCTTCTCAACATGGACGGCGCCAGCCACTTGGAGCTGCGCAGGCGCCTCAATGGACTGTTCACTCCGCGCTCGGTGGCAGCCATAGTGGAACCGGGAGCCCAGCGTCTCCGCCAGGTCTTCCGCCGGGAATTGGGCGCAGGTGCGACCGTCGACGTAGTGGGGGCGGTTAAGGACCTCGCCGGTGGGGTGATCTCCCGCTTGCTGGGCGTCCCCGAGGACGCGCCGGGCAGACTGCCGGACAGGGAGTTGTTTGATCTGGGTTCCTCCATCACATCCCTGGTGCGCCTTGGCCGTCCCGAACTCACGCCGGCGCAAGTGGCGAAGGGGCGGGCCGCCGTCGAACTTTTGGCCAGGCCGGCGCGCGCCGCCTACCGGGACAGCGCGCCCGGTACCTTTCCCGGGCGTCTCCGGGAGCTGGGCATGACGGAAGAGGAGGCCATGGGAATCCTCTGCGCGTTCGTGATTGTTGGTACGGAAACGTTGGTCTCATTTATCCCCCGGCTGATCGCCCTCGTGTCCGATAGTGGCCGGGTGGCAGAGCTTGCGGCCGACCGGACCGGGCTGCCGGAAACCATCAACGAAGCCCTGCGTTTCACTGTGCCATCGCCAATGATGCTTCGCGACGCAGTGGAGACGCGCGAGCTGGCCGGAATTCGAATCCGACCCGGAGACAGGATCCTGCTTTCGACCATCCACGCCGCGAAGAGCCTGGGCCATTTCGACCCGGCCCAGCCAACACCTCCACAGGCCCGGCAGCTGTGGTTCGGGGCGGGTGCCCACTTTTGCCTGGGGATGCCCCTGGCCATGGCTGAGATCAATTCCACCCTTGACGCGTTGCTGGACCTGTACCTTGAGCGGCCGTGGCGGATCACGGCACGCAAGGTCAAACGGAGGGTACTGATTCCCGGTTACGAGAGGCTGGAACTTGCCCATGGGCGATAGGGATCGAACGGACGGCGGCAATCGAACGGACGGCGGCAATCGAACGGACGGCGGCAATCGAACGGACGCGCAAGATCAGACAGGGAGCAGCAGCGCGCCGCAGCGGAACGCAGTCAGCGGTGCGGACCTGGTGGCCGCCGTCTTCGAGGCGGCCGAAAACTTCCCCTCACATCCAGCCATCACCGGCCTCGGCAAGTTCGGGCCGGCCAAATCCGGCCTGACCAAAACCGGGCCGGCCAAATCCGGCCTGGCCAAATCCGACCCGTCCGCACGCCAACTGCAGCCCGGACGGACCATCAATTACGCCGATCTCAAGGCAGGCATCGAGGCCACCGCCCGGGGCTTGAGGTCCGATGGCTTCGGGCCGGGGGAACGCATGCTTTTCTCCGTGCGGCCCCAGCCCGGAAGCTTTTATCCTTGCCCTGGGTGCCGTCCGCGCAGGTGGCTCAATCGTCTTTATCGACCCAGGTATAGGACCAACGTTGTTTCGGGACCGGACCCAACTTGCCGGACCCCGATGGGCGGCGGCTGAATCCCTCCTCTATTCCTTGAGCGCGCGCGGACCGTTGCGACCCTTGGCCCGTCGCAGGGGCTTGCTCCTCCCCAATTACGGCGCCATGGATGTCCGGCACTACTACGCAGGCCCTTGGCTGCCCGGTGTGCCATGGGGAGCCACATCCTTGAAACGGCTGGCTGCCGGTGGAGCGGTACGCAGTGCCGATGCTGCGGTTGGCGATTCCCCGAAAACCGCACCCCACCAGCCCTGGCTCCTGCCGACGTCGGACCCTGAACAGGAAGCCGTCATCATCTTCACGTCGGGGACTACTGGGGATCCGCGCGGCGTGGTCCACAGCGGCGGCTCCCTCGCAGCGGCATTCGGCCAGCTGAGCGAGCGCTGCACTTTCGCCCCGGGCGATCGGATCCATTCGGAGCAGCTGATGATGGGGCTGCCCGCCCTGGTGGCCGGCGCCCATTGGACAATGCCTGCCTATGGCTTCTCGGCGCATGTTGACCCGCTGAAGTTGGCGGCGGAGCTTGGGCCGGCCTATGGGGAAGGGCACACCATCCGTGGTGCGACGCACCTGTTCCTTGTGCCATCCCAACTGGCGCCGATCCTGGATGCCGTGGAAGCCGGATCAATACAACTGCCCAGTACCCTGCAGACCATCATGCTCGGCGCTGCCCCTGTATTGGCACCGTTCCTCAAGCGGGCCATGGGGGTGCTTCCCGGCGTCGATTTCAAGCTCATCTATGGAATGACGGAAATGCTTCCCATCGCGATCGCTGACGGTGCCGAGAAGCTCGCGTTCGCGGAGGGCAGCCAAGCGGAGTTTACGACGCCGGACGGCAGCGGAGAGGGCGACTTCCTCGGTGCTCCGCTCCCCGCCGTGAGCATCAGGCTCACGGAGCACAACGAACTGGTGGTCAGTGGAGCCAACATGTGCCGCAGTTACCTGGGTCAAGGTCCGCTGAAGGAGCACTGGACGGGAGACCTGGTCAGGCTAGATCATGGCGGGCCGGACGGGCAGGCGCGATTGGTGATGCTCGGACGGAAAAAGGACATGATCATCCGAGGCAAGACCAATATTTACCCGGCCCTGTACGAACCGCTGCTCGCTGGAATCGAAGGCGTGGCCCAAGCCGTGATGGTTGGCCTCACTGACCAGATCGGCGACGAAGCCGTGTGGCTGGCCGTCGCCGCCGCCGCCGGCCAGGATGCGCGAAGCCTCGAGGCGAGGCTCCGCCGCGAATTGCCGCACCTCATCGACCAAACCGCGCTCCCTGACAGAATCGTCCTGGTTGACAACATCCCCACATCGGGCAGGCATCGCAAGCCGGACCGTGCGGCCTTGCGAAGGTTGCTGGCAGCGGAAAGCCCGACGCCGGCAGGGGCCTTTTCCGGGGAGCCCCAGTGAGGATCGCGGTCACCGGAGCCACGGGATTCGTGGGCGGTGCCATCGCAGCCGCGGCAGAAGGCCGCGGTTGGGAGGTGGTCCGGTTCGCAAGGAAACATGGAAACGGACTGACGTTTTGGGATCTCACACAAGACCCGCCAACGCGCCTGCCCGTTGTCGATGCAGTGGTGCACGCGGCCGCCCACGTGGCGGATTGGGGGGACCGGGCCGTTTTCCACCGGGTCAACGTCCAAGGGACACAGGCCGTCGCGGCGGCCTACCACGCCACACGCTTTGTCCACATCTCCAGCTCAAGTGTCTACCCCTGGTGGGAGGCGTGCGTGGACAGGGCAGAAGACGAGGTAGCTACCCGGCACCTCAGTCCCTATTCGTACACAAAGGCGCGTGCCGACGTCGAGGCCCGCAAGCACCCCAACTCGGTAGTGCTCCGACCGCACGGAGTCTACGGACCAGGAGACCGAACGCTGTTGCCCAGGATGCTGGCCAACATCGGCCGGGTCCCCGGTGCTTGGCGCCCCGTTCTGCTCAGTGTCGGGCATGCCGGGATACTGCATCAGCTAACCCATATCGACAACCTCGCGGCTGCCGCGCTCGCGGGCTGTGAATCGGGTCTGCGGGGAGCCGTGAATGTCGCCGACGCCGAGCCCGTTGCGCTCGGCCACGTTCTCCGGGAAGTCCTGCTCGCCGTCGGCCGCCCTGATGTTTTGGTCCGCTACCTGCCGTGGACCACGGCCATGACCGTTGCCACGGCCTCGGAGGTACTTGCCCGGTTAATGGGGCGCCCGCCTAGACTGACACGCTATGCTGTCAGCCAACTGGGCATGCAGCGGACCTACAATTTGGACCGGCTACACGAAGGTCTGGGAGTAGCCCCGGTTCGGACCACGCTTGTTGATGCGGGAAAATGGTTGGAGAGCGTGGACTGATTCGTCCGCTGCAGGCAATCACACTCACAGTTACCCAGAGGAGACCATGGCGTTCGGCCAGCCCCGTATCGAGTACAAGAACAACGCCCAGATGCGCAAGATGCACGAGGCCGGACTGGTCCTGAGCCGTGCACTCGACGCGGCTGTGGCAGCGGTGAGGCCGGGTGTCACCACCCGAGAGCTGGACGCGGCGTTCGCCGCCGTCCTGAACGATGCCGGGGCCAAATCGAACTTCCTTGGGTATCACGGCTTTCCGGCCACCATCTGCACGTCGGTCAACGAGGAAGTGGTCCACGGCATCCCGGGCGACCGGGTCCTGCAGGACGGCGACATCATTTCGATCGACGGAGGCGCGATCGTGGACGGCTGGCATTCAGACTCCGCACGGACCGTGATCGTGGGCGCCGCGGATCCCGAGGACCAGCGACTCTCCGACGTGACCCATGAAGCGTTGTGGCACGGGATCGCCGCCTTGGCCAAGGGAAAATTTGTTGGGGATATCGGCTGCGCCGTGGACGATTACGTTTCATCCGTCCCCGGCAAGCCATTGGGAATCCTGGAGGACTACGTTGGGCACGGCATCGGCTCCGAGATGCACATGGCGCCGGACGTCCTGAACTACCGGACCAGCCACCGCGGTCCCAAGATCCGCCCGGGCCTGTGCCTGGCCATCGAGCCGATGCTCGTCCGCGGCGGTATCGAAACAGCCGTCCTGGACGATGATTGGACTGTGGTCACCACTGACGGCGCGCGTTCCTGCCAATGGGAGCACTCAGTGGCCGTGCATGAGAAAGGCATTTGGGTGCTGTCCGCCCCCGACGGCGGTGCGGAGCGCCTTGCACCGTTTGGCGTGGTTCCGGTCCCAATTCCCTAGTTCCAATTCCCTGGGTCATGGGCAAAACAAATCCCCGGCGGCGCTGGAGTTCCAGCGCGGCCGGGGATTTGCTTGTCCGGGGAAGTCCGGCTACTTCTTCAGCTTGGGCTGGACATCCTTGGTGTAAATGCCTTCCAGCGTCTTCCTGAGCTCGGTCATGGTTTCCTTGACGTCGCCCTTCTGGGTGAGGATCTTGGCGGCTGCCTTGGCCATTTCCTGGTCTGCACCCGGCAGGAACACACGAGCGTTGTCCTGGACCTTGGTGGCGGGAAGCTGGTCCATGGCAGTCTTGATCTGTGGCGTCTTGGCCAGCACAGCGGTCATGTCAGCGGAGACGCGCGAAGGCATGTAGCCGGTGGCGGCGGAGAACTGGGCGGTATTCTCCGGCTCGGTCATGAATTTCAGGAATGTGGCAGCCGCCAACTGTTCTTCCTTACTGATGCCACTAGGGATTCCCAAGCCGGCACCACCGGTGGGGCAGACGCCTGAAGCCACAGCCGGGCCGCCGGGCAGGAAACCTACGCCAACGTTGAATTTCGCCGACTTGAGTACGCCCAGCAGCGATCCCGTCGACGAAATGGTGGTGGAGGTGACGCCGGCTGCGAAGTCGTCCGCTGCTTCCTTGGAGGAGACGCCGGCCCAGCCATCCTTGAAAATCGAGTCCTGGGCCCACTGGAGTGCCGCCACGGATTCCGTCGAGTCGCAAGTGATGTCCCAGCCCTTGGACCAGCCGCCGCCCCAACCCCACAGGTTGTTCTGCAGCGTCCATCCCGCGTAGCCAGCCAATGCAGGGTATAGGTAGGCGTACTGCGCACCTGAGCTCGCCTTGAGCTTGGGAGCCCATTCAGCGAATTCCTGCCACGTAGCCGGTGCACGGTCCGGGAGGCCGGCGGCAGCGAAGTGGTCCTTGTTGTAGTAGAACAGCGGCGTGGAGCGCCCATAGGGGAGGGCCCACTGCTTGCCGTCATATTGGTAGTCCTGGACCAGTGACTTTTGGAAGTCGTCTACCTTGATGTCCAACTGCTTCACCAGGCCGTCGAGCGGGATGATGGAGCCGTTGATGAAGTAGCGGAACCACCAGACATCGGAGAGGACAACCAGGCCAGGCAGCCCGGATTTCGCGGCCTGGGAGGTCTGGAACTTCTGTGCGATCTCCTCATAGTTGGAGCCCGCGGTGACTAGGTTGACCTTGATGTCCGGGAACTTTGCTTGGAACTTCTCGATGATCGCCTTCTCCACGTCCTGGGACTTGCCCGGGTGGTTAGTCCAGAAGTCGATCTTCGCAGCGGGCTTGACGCCGCTGAAGTCTATGGAGTCGTTTGTGGCGACTGCGGCTGGGCCTCCGGTGGACGGCCCGGCGCAGGCGGCGAGGGCGGCGGCACTTGCGCCAAGGCCCGCGAGGGCCAGGAAACCGCGGCGGTCAAAGGTGGATGACATGTGTGTGGGTCCTCTCAAGGATTTGATGCGATGCGGAGAAATGTGTTTCAGGAGTAAAGCGGGGGGTTCCTAGCCGGTGACGCTGCCCTGGGTGAGTCCTGCCACGATGTACCGCTGAAGGGCCGCGAAGATCAGCAGGATGGGGACAATCACCAGTACGGCACCGGCCATCAGGATGCCCCAGCCCGCACCATTGCCCTCGGAGTTCTGGAGCAGCGTGAGGCCAACGGGCAGCGTCATGGTTTCGGGCCGGTCGGTGATGATGAGCGGCCAGATGTAGTCATTCCACTCGCCGACCACGGTCACCAGTCCTACAGTGGCGATCGATGGAACGGACACCGGCACGATGATCTGCCACAGACGGCGCCAATGTCCGGCTCCGTCGATTTCGGCTGCCTCCAGGATCGACCCCGGAAGTGTCATGAAGTGCTGGCGCAGCAGAAACGTGCCGAATGCTGTGCCCAGTCCGGGAAGGATGATGCCCCACAGGGTGTTCTTGCCGCCCAGACCGGCGATGAGGACGTAGTTGGGCAGGATGCTGACCTGGGCCGGAACCATGAGTGCCACCAGGATGATCAGGAAGATAGCCTTCTTGAAGGGAAACCGGACGAAGACCAAGGCATAGGCAGTCAGGATTGCCAACAGCACTTTGATGGTGGATCCCACGATTGTCACGATCAAGCTGTTCGCGAAGAATTGCGCGAAGGGCACTGTGGTCATTGCTGTCCGGTAGTTGTCCAGTGACGGTGCCTGGGGGAGCAGCTGAAGGTTCGTGGTGACAATCTCGCCCGGCTGCTTGACGGAACTCAGCACCATCCACAGCAGTGGAAGCACAACTGCCAACGTGGCAAGCGTCAGGGGCAAGTAGCCAGCAACCACAGTCTGGGCAAGGTTGGCACGCGAGAATGGTCCGGGAAGCGGCCTCGCCGGGGAAAGTTCGGACGCCAGCGGGCGGTTTGTTTTCAGCAGGGCGCGGCTCACGAGTAGTGCACCTTCTTCTCGACGAAGCGAATCTGGAACACCGTGATGATGAGCAGAAGCGCGAAGAGCACCACGGAGATGGACGCGGAGTATCCGGCCCGGTTGAATGCCCCGAAGGCCTGGAGGTAGGCCTCGTAAATGAGCGTGCTGGTGCCGTTCCCGAGCGGTGTCATGATCCTGATCAGATCGAAGGCCTGCAGAGAGCTGAGCATCGTGGTGATCAGCAGGAAGAACGTAGTGGGCGACAGCAGCGGAAGCGACACGGAGAGGAACCGCCGAACCGTGCCGGCACCATCGAGGGCCGCAGCTTCCATCACGTCCCGGGGAAGCGACTGCAGCCCGGCCAGGAAAACCACCGCACAATAGCCCAGGTTCTTCCAGACGTAGACGATCATTACCATCACCAGGGCCAGTTGGGGATCGTTGATCCATTGCGGGCTGCTGAGTCCTACGCCGCGCAGGATCCAGGACAGCACTCCGTAGCCGGGATCGAAGATGAACAGCCAGACGAGGCCAACGCCTACGCCGCTGAGGACGTATGGCGCGAACACTGCTGAGCGGGCAAGCGTCGTGCCGCGAACTTTGGCATTGAGTGCCAAGGCCAGGAGCAGCCCGAGGACCATGGATCCGCCAACTGTCACTGCTGTGAAGGTGAGCGTGGTCCCCAGGACCTTGCCGGCGTCGTCGCTTGTGAAAAAGGTGACGTAGTTGTCCAGGCCGACCACGGTTGCCGACGGTGAGCCGAGCGTCCAGTCCAGCGTTGAGTAATAGATGTTGTTGATGAGTGGCCAGTAGGTGAAAACGAAAATGAGGGCCAGATTGGGCAGGGCGAGGGCCAGGAACACCAGGAAGTCGCGTCGGCTGCGGGCTGTCCATCGCTTGCCGGCCTGGCCGTTGAACCCGGGCCATATGCCCCTGCGGGACTGTTCCACGGCCTCAATTTCATGCTGCCGCGTCGGCGTAGTGAGTTGGGTAGTCATAGGTCTCTCACGGGGATGATGACTGGGGGGAACGCGGGCGCAGAAAGGCCGGCGGTAACTTCACCTCACCACAGCTCGTGGGTTGGTTAGCACCAAAATTGACTCCGTGCGGGATTGTTGTCCAAGCTTTCGGGGACCGTTCACTGATCGTTCGGTGAGCGGTCCGCGGGAGTTTGATTTCTGAGTGACTGCTATCACTTTGCTGTGAGGGAAGGGCTGGCGCGAACTCCCACGAGGAGCAGAATGAGGGCATGGCGCAGAGCGAACAATCAATACCCAGCGCGGCCGCGAGCGTGAAGCCGGGCGCTGATCCACACCAGGGCATCACGGCGGTTCCGGGGATAAGGGTGGGGCATGCCGGGCGCATGGGCGACGGCTGGCTGAGCGGCGTGACGGTGGTGTTGCCCCCGCCGGGAACCGTTGCTTCGGTGGACGTCCGTGGCGGCGGACCAGCAACCCATGAGACGGATGCGCTGGACCCTTCGTCCCTGGTTCCTACCGTGGATGCCGTGGTGCTGACCGGGGGGAGTGCCTATGGGCTCGCCAGTGCCGGCGGCGCCCAGCGTTGGTGCGAGGAGGATGGCAGGGGATTCGCGGTTCCCGGTGGAGTTGTGCCGATCGTGCCCGCGGCAGCGATCTTCGACCTGGGTCGAGGGGGCGAATTCACTGCCAGGCCCGACGCCGCCATGGGTTACCAGGCAGCCGCCGCAGCCGCGGCACAGCAGGAAGGGCACGACGTCGAACGCGGCAACGTGGGTGCCGGCACCGGAGCGCTGGTTGCCCGTGGTCAATTCAAGGGCGGAGTTGGGACCGCCGCCATCACGCTGCACGGTATTTCTGCCGGCGGTCCAGTCACAGTGGGGGCGATCGCCGTCGTCAACGCTTTGGGGTTTCCCGTGGGGCTCCCGACGGCGGCCGCGGCTGAGCGGCGCTCCACCACTATGTCGCCGCCGGCGCCGCTCAATACGACCCTCGTGGTCGTGGCCACTGATGCGGATTTGGATCCCGCCGGATGCAGGCGGATGGCCTCTGCCGCGCATGCCGGCATCGCCCGGGCACTCAACCCATCGCACACCCTGGCAGATGGCGACACGATTTTCGCGCTCGCCACGGGAGCCACCGTGCTGGAACGAGGGACCTCGATGGCGCAGCAGGTGGGCCTCATCACGCTCCACAGTGCGGCGGCCGACGTGGTCAGGCTGGCCATCCTTGACGGTGTCTCCGCCGCGGAAAGCGTGGTCACTCCCGCCGGGACGTTCCCCTCCTATACCCAAAGCGCTGGGGACACTGCGTGACTTTCGGGACACGGTTGGGCTACCATGAGCGGATTTAACATTCGCTCTGTTTTGGCGTAGTGTTGTCTGTTGGTTGTCTGCCCTGACGTGTCCATTTAACAGAACTCAGAGTTTGTTTTATGGAGTCGTATGGCCGCGGCAGCCAAAAACCCAAAAACGTCCGTGGATTGTCCGGTGCTGCCGGAGAGCCGCGGCAAACAACAGTTAGCGGAGGATATGGCCAAGAAGGACGGGGTCATTGAGATCGAGGGCGTTGTCACGGAGGCGCTGCCCAACGCGATGTTTCGTGTTGAGCTCACCAACAAGCACATCGTTCTCGCACACATCTCTGGGAAGATGCGCCAGCACTACATTCGGATTCTTCCTGAGGACCGAGTAGTGGTGGAGCTTAGCCCGTACGACCTCACTCGAGGCCGTATCGTCTACCGCTACAAGTAAGTAGCTGGGCGGTGGCTTAGGCCGCAAGCCGCTTCAGCTGATCAACTGCAACACGCAAAGGAAAGCCATGAAGGTCAAGCCGAGCGTCAAGCAGATCTGCGACAAGTGCAAAGTGATCCGCCGTAACGGCCGGGTCATGGTGATCTGCGAGAACCCGCGCCACAAGCAGCGCCAGGGCTAAGTTCCGAATGGAACTTCCGTGTCCGGAAACGGAAGCGGACCCTGGGTTGCTTAACCCACGCAAGTAAATAAAGGCAGCACAAGCTGAGCTGGGACATTGAGTCGTAACGAGCCCGGACAGCGTACCCCCGGTCGGAGGCTGGGGCCACACGGATAAGTGTGGGTGTACTGCCTACGACCTCCGGTTTATTCAAGGAGTACCGCCACTATGGCTCGTCTCGCTGGCGTAGACATTCCCCGCGAAAAGCGGTTGGAAATTGCGCTTACTTACATCTACGGCGTGGGCAAGACCCGTGCGCACGAAACCCTGGCCGCCACCGGCATCAGCCCTGACGTCCGCGTCAAGGACCTGACCGACGCCGAGCTGGTCCAGCTGCGTGACTACATTGAAGGCAACTACAAGGTTGAGGGTGACCTTCGCCGTGAGGTGGCCGCCGACATCCGCCGCAAGGTTGAGATCGGCAGCTACGAGGGCCTGCGCCACCGCAAGGGCCTGCCCGTACGCGGTCAGCGTACAAAGACCAACGCCCGTACCCGCAAGGGTCCGAAGCGTACCGTCGCCGGCAAGAAGAAGGCTGGCCGCTAAAAATAGCGGTTGCCTTCCCCGATAACTTTCTGTAGGAGAAATTAATGCCCCCGAAGACTCGTGGAGCTGCGGTTCGCAAGCCGCGTCGCAAGGACAAGAAGAATATCGCGCTTGGTCAGGCGCACATCAAGAGCACCTTTAACAACACCATCGTGTCCATCACGGACCCCACCGGTGCTGTGATCTCCTGGGCTTCCGCCGGTGAGGTTGGCTTCAAGGGCTCCCGCAAGTCCACCCCGTTCGCTGCCCAGATGGCTGCCGAAGCTGCTGCCAAGCGTGCCCAGGAACACGGCCTCCGCAAGGTCGACGTGTTCGTCAAGGGTCCGGGCTCCGGACGCGAGACCGCAATCCGTTCGCTGCAGGCCGCTGGCCTCGAGGTTGGCTCCATCCAGGACGTCACCCCCAGCGCCCACAACGGTTGCCGCCCGCCGAAGCGTCGCCGCGTCTAACTAGGTTTTCTTGCCCAGCCCCGGACCCGTCCGGAACAGCCACGGCTGTTCCGGACTAGGTCTGGATCGGGCTGGAAACCGAAGTCGATTTCCACCACCAGTGTTGCGTCATATAGCGGATGCTCGCCGAAAGGAAACCTAAGTGCTCATTGCACAGCGCCCTACCCTGACCGAAGAAGTTGTATCCGAGAACCGCTCCCGCTTCGTCATTGAGCCGTTGGAGCCGGGCTTCGGCTACACGCTCGGCAACTCCCTCCGCCGTACCCTGCTCTCCTCCATCCCCGGTGCTGCCGTAACCAGCATCCGGATCGATGGCGTGCTGCATGAGTTCACCACGGTTCCTGGTGTCAAGGAAGATGTCACTGAGATCATCCTGAACATCAAGAACCTCTCGGTGTCCTCCGAGCACGACGAGCCGGTTGTTGCGTACCTGCGCAAGCAGGGCCCCGGAGTCGTCACCGCCGCGGACATCGCTCCGCCGGCCGGCGTCGAATTCCACAACCCGGATCTGCACATTGCCACCCTGAACTCGAAGGGCAAGTTCGAACTCGAACTGACCATCGAGCGTGGACGTGGCTACGTTTCGGCCGCTCAGAACAAGTCCGGTGATTCCGAGATCGGCCGTATTCCGGTCGACTCGATCTACTCTCCGGTCCTGAAGGTGACTTTCCGCGTGGAAGCCACCCGTGTTGAGCAGCGTACCGACTTCGACCGCTTGGTTGTCGACGTCGAGACCAAGCCGGCCATCGCCCCGCGCGATGCCGTGGCCTCGGCAGGCACCACCCTGGTGGAGCTGTTCGGTCTGGCTCGTGAGCTGAACACCGCAGCTGAAGGTATTGAGATCGGCCCTTCGCCGACGGACGCTGCCCTGGCAGCGGACATGGCTCTGCCGATCGAGGACCTGGACCTGACGGTCCGTTCCTACAACTGCCTCAAGCGTGAGGGCATCCACACCGTGGGTGAACTCGTTGCCCGCTCCGAGGCTGACCTGATGGACATCCGTAACTTCGGTGCCAAGTCCATCGACGAGGTCAAGGCGAAGCTGGTTGAACTGGGCCTGTCCCTCAAGGACTCCCCTCCCGGTTTTGACCTGGCAGCCCGCGCCGCAGCCATCGAAGAGGACGACGCCGCGTTCAGCGACGACGAGCTCTAACAAGCAGATCTTGGCCCCCGGGTCCTTCAATGGACCGGGGCGGCCTTCACAACAGGAGAAACTACTATGCCTACCCCCGCTAAGGGTCCCCGCCTCGGAGGCGGTCCGGCTCACGAGCGCCTGATGCTCGCGAACCTGGCAGCATCGCTCTTCGAGCACAAGCGCATCACCACCACGGTCACCAAGGCCAAGCGCCTGAAGCCGTACGCCGAGCGCCTCGTCACGTTCGCCAAGCGCGGCGACCTGGCTTCCCGCCGTCGTGTCCTCGGCCTGATCAGCAACAAGGGCGTTGTCCACGAGCTGTTCACCGACATCGCCGGCGCCGTCGCCAACCGCGACGGTGGCTACACCCGCATCACCAAGATCGGCAACCGTAAGGGCGACAACGCTCCCATGGCCGTGATCGAACTGGTGCTGGAGCCCGTTTCCCCGAAGCAGGCTGTTGTTGCCGAGGCTACCGCCGCCGCTGCCAAGGCTGCTCCGGCTGCCGCTCCTGCCGAGGAAGAGGCTCCCGCCGCTGAGGCTGCAGAGGTTGAAGCTGCTGAGGCTCCGGCTGAGGCTGAGGCCGAAGTCGCTGCCGAGGAAGCTCCCGCTGCAGAAGCTGCTGAGGAAGCCCCCGCCAAGGACGAGAAGTAAATCACGTCCGGCAAGCCGGCTGATTCTGCAGCAGTAGAATCGAGGCTATGACTGAACAAAAACCCGCTGCCCCCGCTTTGGGGGGCGGCGGGTTTTTGCGTATCCGCCTGGACCTTTCCTATGACGGCGGCCCCTTCAACGGCTGGGCCGTGCAGCCAGGTTTGCCCACGGTCCAAGGCTCGCTTGAAGAGGCCCTCGAACTAATCATCCGTCGGCCGGTGCGTGTTACAGTCGCGGGGCGGACCGACGCCGGGGTCCACGCCCGCGGCCAGGTGGTCCACCTGGATATCACCGAGGCTGAGTGGCGCGCTTTGGGGCGAGGGCGCGACGTCGACCCCGCCGTCGCGCTGGGCCGCCGTCTGCGCGGGGCGCTAAGCCGGGTCCTCACGGACCAGCATGGTGCGATTGAAGTGCACGACGCCGGACTGGCACCTACAGGCTTCGACGCCCGGTTTTCAGCGTTGTGGCGCAGATACAGCTATCGGATTGCCGACGGACCGGAGCTGTGGGATCCGGTACTTCGCGGCATCACGCTGTGGCACAAGGCAAAACTGGACACCGGACTGCTCAATGAGGGGGCGGTCAGGCTCTTGGGCCTGCAGGATTTCCTGGCGTTCTGCAAGCCGCGTGAAGGGTCTACCACGCTCCGTGAGCTACAGCGTTTCGAGTTCGCCCGGGCCGACGACGGCACTATCGCGGTGACTGTCCAGGCCGACGCCTTCTGCCACAACATGGTCCGGGCCCTGGTGGGTTCGGCCCTGAGGGTTGGCGAGGGCCTCGAAAAGCCAAGCTGGCTGCATGATCGCCTGCTGGCCCGGGCCCGGGACGCCAAGTCGGTCCTGGCTCCGCCGCACCCTCTGGTCCTCGAAGAGGTAGCGTACCCCGACGACGACGGCCTGCACGCCCGCGCTGAACTCACCCGGGCACTGCGGGAGTAACGCCCTGAGGGAGTAAGCATGCCCCCGCGAGTTGGCCCCCGGAACTCCTCGAGTTGGTGCCCGCTACCAACCCGCGAGTTGGCATTTAATGGCAATGTTTGCTCCAGACATTGCCATTAAATGCCAACTCGCGGGGTCTCTGCGACGGGATTCGGTAGTGTCAGTTCCGTGGTGTCAGGATTCAGCGCCGTCAGGTTTCAGCGGTGGCGGTGCTGACGGGCAGGGTGAGCGTGAACGTGCTTCCCTTGCCGGGTGTGCTGTCGCACGTGATGCTTCCTCCGTGGCGCTCCAAGATGGTCTTGGTGATCGATAGTCCGAGGCCGGCGCCGGGGATAGCGGCTTTTCGCGCGGCGCCCGAGCGATAAAAACGCGTGAAGATCTTGGCCGCGTCATCCGGGTTGAGGCCCATGCCGGTGTCCTTTACCTGCACCTGAACCCGGTCTCCCTTCGTGGCGGCACTTACGGTCACCACGCCACCGTTCGGCGAGTACTTGATGGCGTTGGACACCACATTGTCCAAGGCCTGGGCCATCCTGAGGGGGTCGGCAGAGGCCCACAGGGGCACAGGTACATCGGTGACCAGTTGGACGTTGGCAGCATCCGCCTGGGCCTGTGCTGATCCCACGCTGTTGTGGATGAGCCCGGCGAGGTCGGTCTGCCGCGGGCGGACGTTCAGTACGGCCGATGCGGAGAGAAGCAAGTCAGATACCAGGGCCCGTAGCCGCTCAGCGTTGCGCTGGGCGACTTCGAGGCGGTCCAGGGCGGCTGGGCCTATGCCCTCGGGGTTGGACAAAACCAGATCCAGATTGCCGAGGATGGATGTCAGTGGAGATCCGAATTCGTGGGACACATTGGAGACAAGTTCCTCTTTGGCCGTCAGCGCCTCGATGACGTCTGTCACGTCACTGTAGACGACGACGGCGCCTCCGAAGCCGTCGTCGGCCTCTGGGTCCATGCCCCTAGAGGCGGTGAAAAAAGCGCGCTGTCCGGGCCCTTGGCCCATCCAGACGAGGTAGTTGGCAAAGTTTTCGCCGTTGGCGGCACGCCGGAGGGGGCGCTTTTCAGCGGGTAGTGGGGAGTGGCGATCCTGGCTGAAGAGAAGTTGCCGAGGCTCGTCCGCCACACTTCCGCCAGCCTGTGTAGCGGCGGCCTTATTGAATGACTCCTGCTTGGTGTTGGTCAGCAGCGTGGTGCCGTCCGGTCCCAAGGCGACGATGCCGACGTCGACGGTGTCCAGGATCGCATTCAGGAGTCGTTCACGGTCGCGGCTTTCTGCCAGCAGTTCGCCCAGCCTCTTGTCCTTTTGTTCGATGCGCTTCTGATGTAGCCGAATGTTGGCGCTGGCGAAGTGGATCGCCAGGGAAATTGCCAGCATCATCAACGGCAGCACCAGCAGGCTGGTGATATCCGACGGCGTTGGGTTCGGTAGGTGCTGGACGAGGGCAGGCAGGGATATGACCAGGGGGCCCACAATGCTGATGACGATACTGGTCCGCGCGTGCAGCCCGGAGGCGGACAGCCAGATGACGGGGAACATGACCAACAATGCAAGGCCCGGAATGACATTCAGGGATGCGGTCCGGGTAAGGAAGAGAGCAAATAGATCGAGGAGCGGAATAACCAGCCACAGGTTAGGCCTCAAGCGCTCCCATGGAACCAGGAAGCAAGCCAGGAATATTGCGGCATGAAAGGCGATGGTGGCCACGAAGAAGGCGTTCTCCAGAAGACCCGGCCAGGCCCACGGCGCAGAGACAACCACGATCGCGATGAAAAGGGTCAAGGGGGATTGGGACAGGGCAACCTGCCCGCGTGGTCCTAAATGCCTGTAGAAACGACGGGCATCGCGAACCATCATCTGCTCGCTGTTAATGCCCATATCTTCGGACAGTTCGGAGACTGAATCCGTCGCTTGCTTCGTTGGAAACCTCGGCATGAAGCCAATTATGCCCTCAGGACGAAGAAGTGCACCCAGAAAATTAGCAAGGTTTTACTAACGCAGCTGCTCACCGTGAACTTCATTCCCACTTTTTGGGTGCGAATTAGGTGCCAACTGCGTTTATGGATTGTAGCCTAAGTATTCGGGTGAAGCTTTGCGCATTTGCGCTGGGCGATGTGCGGGCCACCGGACGCGAGGATAACCATGAGCGAGAATGGGGTTGCTGTTGTTATCGAAGACGACGACGATGTTCGGAACTTAGTGGATGCTGTCCTGAAGGAAGCCGGATTCGAGGTTTATTCAGCTTCCAATGGGCGCGAAGGCGTCGAAATGGTCCGACAACAACAGGCCGCGGTGATTACCTTGGACGTGGGTTTGCCCGATATCGACGGGTACGAGGTCCTGAGGCGTATCCGGCAATTCAGCGACGCCTATGTGGTGATGTTGACGGCCCGCAACGAGGAGCCTGAAACCCTCACCGCTTTCCACACGGGGGCGGATGATTTTGTCACCAAACCCTTCCTGCCCCGGGAACTCCGCGCCAGGATCAATGCCATGATGCGCAGGCCGCGGCACGCGGTACCTCTTGCGGCCACGGGGGGCAGCGTCCCGCCACCGGCAGGTGTTGCGCAATCATCCATATTTCAGGGCCGCTTCGAATCCTCGGCCCAAGGTAGTTCGGCCGCGGGGACCGAAGAGGCCGTGATTAAGCACAACGGGCTGGTCCTGAACTACAAGTCCCGCGTTGTGCTCCTCAACGGCAAGCACCTGATCCTGACGCGAAGTGAATTCGACCTGCTGTTGGACATCGTCCGGGCTGGCGGCGAAGTCCGTACCCGTGCCGATCTTGTCCGGGCAGCCAGGGGAGAGCATTACCGCGACGACAGCTATATCAGCGACGCCGATGAACGTGCAGTTGAGACCCACATTGGCAATTTGCGCAGGAAACTCCGGGAAGATCCGCAGTCACCGCGTTGGCTACAAACCATTAGGGGAGTGGGGTACAGGTTGGCCCCCAAGAGGCCGGACCTTGAGTAGGCCTTGGGCGGAGAGCGGCGGTCAGGCGTTTCGCAGGACGTAGCTGGACTGCAGTTCAGCCACAGTGGCCCTGCCACAGTCATCGAGTCGAGCGAGCATGGTTCCGGCCTGTTGGACGTCACGGGTGCGAACAACGTCCTCGACGGTCGCAGCGAGATGGGCTAACTGGACGCCACCCACCATGGCGGCGGACGTCCGGACGCTTAGGATCGCTTCCAAGGCCGCGACGGAATCGTGGTTGGCGATCGCCGTGGCGAGGGCCTTGAAACGCTTCTCCCACAATTGCGTGAAGCCAAGGACAAATGCACGTGCAGTCAAGGGATTATCCAGCTGGTCTTCCAGGGTCTGGATTGCGGTGAGGTCAAGCAAGGGGGGTGCTCCATCAGGCGCAGCAGGCGCGGGCGCAGCAACGGCAGCCGGTGACGAGTCATCGGGATCCGAGAATTCGCTGCTGAGCTCAGCGCCTGGAAGGGACATGGAATAAGGCTACTTTCTGAACGGAGGAAAAAACCGATCTCGGGCGTATCCTGTGTAAACTTTGAGCCTTCCTTGATAGTCATTGGCAAAGCGGGTAATGCGATGCTGGTTTGCGGAGTGAAGCACGGCCACCTCCTACTGGCCGCTGAACTGAACCACGGTATTAATGACTGCCGGTCCAAGAATTGCGATAAACAGGACCGGGAAGATGAAGAACAGCAGCGGGAAAAGAATGGCAACGGGAAGTTTCATGGCTTTTTCCTCGGCCCGCTGACGCCGCTTTACGCGCATGACCTTGGCTTGGACGCGAAGGACCCTGCCGATTGCAATTCCATAGGTGTCGGCCTGAACCACTGCTTGGACAAAACTGCGCAGCTCTGGAATGTTGGTGCGCTCCGCCAAGGCTAGGTAGGACTCCTTGCGGCTGCGGCCTACCTGCATGTCCTGAAGGGTCCGGACCAGTTCCTCGGCCAGGGGACCTTTACCGTTTTCTCCGGCCCGCGCCATCGCGCCTTCAAACCCGAGGCCGGCTTCTACGGAAATCAGCATCTGATCTAGGGTATTTGCGAGTTCCAGTCGTATGGCCTTTTGGCGTTCCATACTTTTGCTGTAGATCAGCAGGTCCAGCAGGAAATAGCCGAGCAGGAACACAAAGATGGCCACGATTTTGATGATCGGTGCCTTGTTGCTTGAACCGATCAGCACGCCCAGCGATGCACCGATGACGCCCAGGAGTGGCTTGGCGACGAGTACGCGTCCCAGGGGCCACGCTGTGGGCCGCCCAGCGAGGGAGAGCATACGGTCGAGCCAGCGAACGTAGGCCGGTGGCGTGAGCGCCCGACCCAGCGTTGACAACAGCTGCCCGGGCGCCTTGCGTGGCACGGCGACGACGTCCTGACCCCGGGTCAGGAGCGCCTGGGTGGCCTTGCGTCCACGGCGGTCGACGATGAGAAGGGACCAGCTTAGGTAGCCGATCGGAACGGATACCAGCAGGAGGCAGGCAAGCATCAAGGGATTCATTGTCCACTCAGAACTTCAGGTTGATAATCTTGCGCATCCACAGGCTTCCGATGGTCATCAGCACAAGCGAAGCGATGATCATTGCCCAACCAAGGGGATGGGTGAACATCACGTCCATGTACTTCGGGTTAACCATCAGCAGCATGACGACGATGCCAATCGGCAGCGCGATCAGGATGTAAGCGGAGAACTTGCCCTCCGCGGCAAGGGCTTTGATGTGGCCCTTGATTTCGGCCCGTTCCCGGATGGTTTCGTTCACCTGGTCGAGGACCTCGGCAAGGTTGCCACCCACCTCCCGGTTGATCTGGATAGCCTGGGCAACCCAGACGAAGTCCTCGTTTTTCATCCGCAAAGCAGTGTCGTTGAGGGACGCAAGCAGGTCCCTGCCAAGGCTCGTTTCCGTGATCACGCGGCGCATTTCTTCGGAGGTGGGGCTCTGGGATTCGGCGGCTGCGGCGTCGATTGCCCGCAGCACACTGTGGCCTGCACGCAAACCTCCGGACAGGAGCTGCAAGGTATCGCCAAGCTGCTCGTCGAAGGCAGAACGACGGCGGCCCGCCAGGAAGGACAGCACCAGCTGCCCTAGCAACGGAGCCAGCAGGGCCAGCACCACGGCCAGCACCGGGCCTGCCACGATGAGACCGGCCAAAGCCAGAACCACTGCCCCTGAAACTACCAGCGCCAGGAACTCGGCCTGCTTCATCCGCAGCCCGGCCTTCTCCAAGGCCTCCTGGTTGAACCAGCGCAGCTTGCCGCCAGCCAGTTGGCGGTCGAGCGCTTGGACCGTGGAACCCGCCAGGCGCGTGAACGTTGAGGTCTGGTCAAGCTCGAACGGCCGCCGCCGGTCAAGCGGGACAGCAGGAGAGCGCGGGATCACGAAGGCGACACCAAACAGGACGGCGGCCGCAAGGAAGAGCACGGTACCGACAGCCAGCATCATTGTCTGTCACGGCCTTTCAAGGTTGGAATGCGAGGAGTTGGGCTGTGTGACGTTGGGTTGTGGGGTAGCAAACACCCTGGGCGACACATGGATGCCCATGTCTTCGAAACGGTCGATGAACCGTGGGCGAATGCCCGTGGCGACGGGCTTGCCCAGGAAGCGGCCGTGGCTGTCCACACCCGCGGCGTAGTCGAAGACGAACGCGTCCTGGAGGGTGACGATCTCGCCTTCCATCCCCTGGACTTCGGTGACGTGCGTAATGCGGCGGCTGCCATCGCGCAGGCGGGAAATCTGGACAATCAGGTTCACGGCGGAGGCAATCTGTTCCCGGATGGCACGCAACGGAAGGTCCATGCCCGCCATCAGCACCAGGGTTTCCAAACGTGCAATGGCGTCCCGGGGAGAGTTCGAGTGCACCGTGGACAGGGAACCGTCGTGGCCGGTGTTCATGGCCTGCAGCATGTCCAGCGATTCGCCGCCACGGACCTCACCAACCACAATGCGGTCCGGACGCATGCGGAGGGAGTTCCGCAGCAGGTCGCGGATGGTGATCTCGCCCTTTCCCTCCGTGTTGGGCGGCCGGCTCTCCAAACGCACCACGTGTTCCTGCTGGATCTGCAGTTCCACGGCGTCCTCAATAGTGACGATCCGTTCGGTGGCGGGCAGGAAGGAGGATAGGACGTTGAGCAGCGTGGTCTTTCCCGTACCTGTACCGCCGGAGACGATGATGTTCAGCTTCGCCTTGACGCACGCGTTGAGCAGTTCAGCCATTTCCGGAGTCAACGTTCCGAAGTCGATCAGGTTCCGGACCGTCAGGGGCACTTTGCTGAATTTACGGATGGTCAGCGAGGAGCCACCGACTGCCAGCGGCGGGATCACCGCGTTCACGCGGGAACCGTCTTCAAGGCGTGCGTCAACCAACGGTGAGGACTCGTCGATTCGGCGGCCAACGCGCGAGACGATACGTTCGATGACCTTCCGCAGATGCTCTTCCGAGCTGAACCGGGAGTCCGTCAGGGTGAGCTTGCCCTTCCGTTCCACATAAATCTGGTCCATGCGGTTGACCATGATTTCGGTGATGTCGTTGTCGTCCAGGAGCCGCTGCAACGGACCGTACCCCAGGACGTCGTCGGCCACGTCGCGGACCAGCCTGATCCGCTCCTCGGGCGACAGCGGCACCTGCTCAGCATCGATGAATCGGCTCAGTTCCTCGCGCGCAAGAGTCCGGAGTTCCAGTTCAGTGGCAGCGGAGTCGTTGAACCGGGCGCCCATCCGTTCGAAGAGCGCCGTAGCGGCGCGCTGCTTAAGGGTGGCAAAAGCGTCCACCGGCTGGCCCGCTTTGGCGCGTACCGCCGTCGGGCTTTCCGAGACGTCAAAGTACGACGGCGATTCGGCGCCGACGGCGTCAAAAGGCGCCTCGCGCTCGAGTACTGCAACAGGGGCTGCGCTCGTGGGTGCCGTCTCCGCAGCGGCAGGCTGGGGCTGCGCTGCTTGGATGCGGTCTGACAGTTTCACTTAGATGACCACCCTTCGATGCAGTTTCCTGGCTGGCGTGGAGTGCCAGTCCGGATGGAAGCGCTGGACCAGGCCGTGGAGGCATTTCGCGGCAGGATCCTTGCGTTGGTCCTGCAGCAGGGGGATGCCGCGGTTGGTCGATAGGGCGATGGCGCGGGAGCGCGGAATGCTGATGTCCACTGGTGCCCCGATGGTTGACTCGAGGTCCTCCACCGTGAGCCCGACCTTCGAGTCGGCCATGTTGAGGACCATGTGTCGGTTTTCCGGAAGCAGGTCCAGTTGGCGCAGGATGCCAAGGCCGGAGCGAAGGCCACGGGCGCCCGGGACATCCATTCCGCTGACCCAGATGGCGTCGGTGCACTTTTCCAACGCGGCCAGTCCCACTTCGGGAAGGCCGGGCGCAGTGTCCACCACAACGTAGTCGAACTCATCGGCGAGCTGGGTGAGCAGGTGGCCAATCTGTTCGGGCGTGATGTTGTCCGCGTCCACGGGGTTGTCCGGGGCGCAGATGGCGTAAAAGCCAGCCGGGTGTACGGTAAGGAACGCCTTCAGCACCAGCGGGTCACGGCTGGCCGCCGGAGTGACGGCGTCGGTGACTGTGTGCTCCGGGTTGAGGTAAAGGGCGGAGGCAACGTCGCCGAACTGCAGGTCCAGGTCCACAATGCAAACGCGCATGGGAGTGATGCGACCCAGTCCCACGGCGAGGTTGGTGGCGATGGTGGTCTTGCCGACTCCGCCCTTGGGGGAGAAGACACCGATCACCTTGCCCCTGCCGGTCTCCGAAGAGGCGGGCGCGGAGGTCCGGCGTCGGCTTGCGTGGTACTGGCAGGCACGCTCAAGCAGGACGCGCACCTGTGCAGGGTCCGAGCCTTGGCTCAGGATTTCGCGGACACCGGAGCGCATGGCCTGCAGGACCAGGGAAGGCTCCGATTCGGCTACCAGGACTACGCTGACCTCGGGCCAGCACACGTCCAGCACCGTGGCGAAGCGCAGGGCATCGTCCACCCGCAGCCCGGGACCCAGGACAACAACCTCAAGCATTTCTGCGGCCGGCTCCGCCGGGGTGGCGACAGGGGAGGGTGCCAGGAGTTGCTGGGGATCGTCGGGCAGCATGTCCGTGGCGAACGTCCGCACGCTGCCCTGGAGTCCGGCGACGGCCTGACGGAGCTGGGCGTCGAACTCGGTGCTCGGCGTGATGAGGATGAAGCGGCTCATCGGTAAACCTCACTGCGCTGGATGATACCGGGGTGGTTGTCTGAGCTGTCGGTTTGTTCCTTGCCGACCCAGATGCTGGCGTATTCGGCGGCGAAAACGATCTTGGAGGCCTCGGCGTCGGACACCGCGACCGTCACCAGCAGCGAGCCAGTGGGGAGGGTGGTGTCCTGTTGCTCCTGGCCGGAGTTTGATTGCGTACCTGACTTCGCTTTCGCCGTGGCGGCTTCAGGTGCCCGCTGGACGGCGGTAACCAGGGCCTTGCGGATGGAAAGCTGGGTGGTTTCCTTGTCCGCCTTTGCCTCGATGCCGCCCTTTTCCATGGAGATGAAGATGCCGACGTGCTCTCCCGGGCTAAGCCGGCCGCCGATGATGCGTTGCGGCTCCACCTGGAAGGACACTTCCAGAAGGCCCTTCGGGACGGTCACGGAGCCCGGCGTCTTGAGTTCGGACTGGGCCACCAGACGCTCCGACACCAGTTGCTCGCCGACCACAAGGTCGGCTGAGGTCACCTTGCCATCCTGTCCGTCGAGGGTCTTCAGGGCGGATTTCGCGACGGCGGTGCCCGGCAGCTGTTCGGTGGCCACCGAGGACTTGATGGACTCCACCGGAGTCCCGGCGGGGATGGCCTTCTTGACGACCAGCACCGCCACGGGGTCGAGGTTCTTGACGGCGCGCTGATCGGCGCCTTGGGCGTAGCCGAAAGTCAGCACGGCTCCGACGACGGCGAGCAGCACCGCTGCCAGGCCGGCGATCAGGCGTGACTTCATGACTTTTTCTCCTGTAATGCTGGTGTTGGGGTTTGGTGCATTGTGGAATCAGCTACTAAATTTCACGACGGTTGCGCCGTAAGGGCTGACGGGGCCGAGCTTGTAGCCGTCCGCGAGGGACACATATTTGACGAAACTTCCGATGATGCCGCGGCAGCTGCCGGTGCAGGCAAGGGAGCTCCCCACATCGTTATTGGTGTTATGGAAAATCAGGGCGGCATTAGTGCCGTTTCCGGAAGCGAATTTCCAGCCCTTGACGCTGAAGGCCGCGAAGGCCACCAGATCGTAGGAGGCGCTATTGCCGGTACCGATCACGTCGTTGTAGACGGGAAAGAGAACGACGACTGGCCTGCCCGCTGTCAGTTCCGCCGCCCATTGACCCGCAATGCCGGCGCAGTTTGAAGGTGCGTCACCACCGGTTTCGCCGACGCTCTTGTTGACGTCGATATCGACGCTGCCGCCGCAGCTTCCGGGATTCTGGGTGATCCAGGCGAACCCGCCGGGAACGGTCTTACCGGCCGGCCCAAGGTTGCACGACGCATTGTTGCCCGAGGTGTGGTTTTGGATTCGCTGCGTAGCGCCGTCCACCATTCCGTTGACCTGGCACACCGAGAAGACCAGCGGAAAGATAACCGGACCAGCTGTGGGGCTGCCCCATTGGACGGTGGAGGCCGTGGTGACTTCCGCACTTTCCATGCCGAAGATCTGGGCAAATTTGAGTGACACGCTGTTGGCCGCGTGCCCCTGTTCCTGGGCGCCCGCCGTCACCGTGACGGTTCTGTTCGTCTTGTCGAGTGCCACCGACTTGATGTTGCTCAGACCATCTACAGCGTTTCCGTTGGCGATGGTCTTGGCGAGGGTGGAGGATGTGGTGCAGTCGGTGTCCAAAGAATTCTTGGCGCACTTCTGGGCGATGGCGAGCGCCGCCGCATCGGAACCATTCTTTAGCTGGGCTTTTTCGGAATAGAGCATGCCGACGTCCACTGCTATGGCGGTGAAGCCCAACAGGACCACCATCGCAATGGCGACAATGACAATCACACCGCCGCGCTCGCCGTCGTTCTTGTTGTCCTTTAGCAGGTTTATCAGCCGCCGCACAGCATGACCCCCTTGCCTTTCATGGTGAAGGGACCGGCTATGCCGGTCAGGGTGCTGAGCGAGTAGGTGATGGTCACCGTCATCTGGGCGCCGGTGGTGCAGCTGGCAGCGCTGAAGGCGATGTTGCTGTCGGTCAGGGCGGGGGAGAGGGAGACGGCCGCGTTCTTGGCTGCTGTCTTTGCCGTGGTCTGGTTGTTGTTGACGGCCATCACGCGGACGCCTTCGCGGGCGGCATTGGTAAGGGAGACCTGGGCGTTATAGGCGCGGCCGTATTCCATGATGCCCATGAGCAACAGGACGAGGATCGGGGCAACGATGGCGAATTCAACCGCCACGGCTCCGCGTTCTTTGTCCCTGCGCATTTTTCTCCCTGACCAGTCTGTAGTTCGTTGGTACGGCAGCCCCCCAAGGCTGTGGCGGCGACCCTTTGGGCCGCCGCCACTACTGCCGTGCCCTGCCTGCCCCCAGCGGACAGGCTTTGTTGATGCGCGTTCCTTACGGTGCGCAGGTGCCGGCGGCGCCGGCTGCACCTGCGGTGTAGGTGCCACCGCTGACGGAACACTGAACCTGAACGAACAAGTCCTGGAGAGTCGTACCGAGCAAAGTGACAGCCACGATGATCACGACGGCGATGAGGCCCACCATGATGCCGTATTCGACGGCGGTGGCGCCCTTTTCGTTGCGGGTAAAGCGGGTTGCGAGGGTGGAGAGGGTGGTAAGCATTTTTATTGACTCCTGAGCGAGTTTTGTTGGGGGCGGCTGGCCCGTTCACCAGCGCTGAAATAAAGGTAGGGCCGGTTTTCCCGCTGTGGTTGGGAGTTAGGGACATCCTGTGGGAAGCCTTGGCAAGCTGCGCTTTTCTTGTGGTGTTCTTGTGGTTTTCTTGAGGTTTCTCGGGTGGAAGTCTTGAGGGTTTACTCCGGATTTTGTGCGTTTGTGGCGCATTTGTGGCGCAAAAAATGCCCCGAACCTTGAGGTTCGGGGCATGAGATTCATTGCTGAGGGCTGGATGAACTTAGATGGCCCTCTTCCGGCTCTGGGTACCGGAAGAGGGCCTGTTGGGAACACCGCCGGCTCTGGGTACCGGCGGTGGCCCAGTCTGTGGGAACTCACACTCTGCGTCTATGGAATTCCGAGGGCTGTCCTGACGCCAGTTACGAGGTAATTGAAGTAGCTGCTGAGGGCTGTTCCAAAAAGTCCCACGCCGGCCACTAAGACGATCGCGATGAGGCCAGTCAAGATGCCGTATTCCGTGGCAACTGCTCCTCGTTCGGCTGTCAGGGCGCGGCCTACGACGGCCTTTACCCAAGCCGACATCTTTTCCAAGGCTGCCGCCGCTTTCATGAGAATGCCTTGATAATGCCCATGACCGCGGGGCCCATGAGAATGATGAACAACGTCGGGAAGATGCAGAAGATCAGTGGGAAAAGGATCTTCACCGGGATCTTCATGGCGTGCTCTTCCGCTCTTTGCTTACGCTTCAGACGCATTTCCTCGGCCTGGGCCTTCAAGACCTTCGCGATTGCAATTCCGTAGGCATCGGCCTGGACAACTGCCCGAATGAAGCTCCGGACATCGGGAACGTCGATGCGCTCCGCCATTGCCAGGTAGGCTTCCTTTCGCGTACGACCCACCTGAATATCCTGCAGAGTTCTAATGAATTCATCTGCCAGGGGCCCGCGCCCGTTCTGTGCTGCTCGGGCCATTGCTGCTTCGAAGCCCAAGCCAGCCTGGACAGCAATCAACATTTGGTCCAAGGAATTTGGCAATTCCAGACGGATGGCTTCCCGGCGCTTTTGCGCCGTGGAACGGATGATCAGGTCCGGCGCGAAATAGGCGAAGGCAACAGCTGCGAGGGCGATCAACACTTTCAGCGGTGCGGGATCACCGATGATGATCAAGATCCCGACGATAGCCCCTGCCAACGCCAGAAGTGGCTTGATCATAAGGACACGGCCCAGCGGCCATTCTTTCGGGCGTCCCGCGCCGGCCAGTTGTTGGTCGAGCCATCCGACGTAGCCAGCCGGCGCGAGTTGACGGGAGAACTCCGAATAGCGCTGTGATAATGGCAGGTTCTGGGCTGCCGCAGCCTTGCGTTGACCCAGGTTTTGGCGGATGTTTTGAAGCCCTGCCCGGTCTCCGGTGACTACCAGCCAGACCATCCAGCTCACGGGCGCCACAATGGCGAGCATCGCGGCATAGGCAATGGGTTGCATGGCGTCCTCCTCAGTACTTTGGCTTGATTAGACGGCTCAGCCAGAAGGCGCCAAGGCTGAGCATGATTACTGCCGCGGCGATCATCAGGTACCCCGGAATGGTGGAGGTGAACGTCTGGGCATACGTGGGGTTGATGAATAGAAGGGCAACGAACATGAAGATCGGCAACGAGATGAGTACCAGCGCGGACACACGGCCTTCAGCGCTGAGCGCCCGCACCTGCCGTCGAATCTGATTCCGGTCTCGGATTGTCTCGCCAACATGGTCGAGGACCTCCGCAAGGTCACCGCCGACTTCGCGGTGGATTTCAATTGCCTGGGCGATCCAGCTGAAGTCCTCGTTCCGGGTTCGTACTGACACCTCAATGAGGGATTCACCTAGGTCACGGCCAATTCGGGTCTCATTAACGATTCGAGCGAGTTCCTCGGACATGGGAGCTTCACTTTCCTTCGCTGAGGCGTCGATGGCACGAAGGAGGCTATGGCCAGCCCGCATGCCACCTGTAAGCATCTGGAGCGTGTCGGGCACTTGCTCGTCGAACTTCGCCTGTCGGCGTGACGTCAGCAAATTCAAAATCAGCACCAGGGCCAACGCGGCGATGCCGCCCATGAGGAGCAGGAAGAAGATGCCTCCCACAAGGAAACCAACCACGGATGCGAGCACCACTACGATCCCGCCCATCAAGAGATAGTCGGCGGGCTGCTTTTTCAACCCCGCAGCGTCCAGGCGCGGACGGGAGAGGAGACCACCTGTCCGGGGCTGTATCCGCGAATCGATTACGTCGATAGCCGTTTCCGTGAGCCGGGTTAGTGCCGAGTTGTGGATTGGCGCGTCAGGCCGGCGGCGATCCAATGCGATGGTCCTGCGTGACTTGAAGACCACCCAAAAGAACACGCCCAGGGCTATGTACACGAGTGCAAGCCCTATTGGCAGGAGGAACGGGAACAACGCGCCGATCTTCATCGCCGACCTCCCGCCATATGGGCGCCGAAAACGGCAGGTGAGATCGGGATGCCGAGTTCCGCGAACCGGTCCGTGAACCGTGGACGGACGCCTGTTGGAATTGGCTTCCCGAGGAAGCGTCCGTTGGCGTCCACGCCGGCTGAGTAATCGAAGACAAAGGCGTCTTGGAGGGTGACGATGTCGCCTTCCATTCCTTGGACCTCGGTGATGTGCGTTACGCGGCGGGTGCCGTCACGAAGACGCGTGATGTGAACAATGAGGTTCACTGCAGAGGCCACCTGCTCCCGGATGGCCCTTAGCGGAAGATCCATCCCAGCCATGAGTACCAGGGTTTCCAGACGGGCAACGGCGTCACGCGGCGAGTTGGCGTGGACCGTGGAGATGGAGCCGTCGTGGCCTGTGTTCATAGCCTGCAGCATGTCAAGCGACTCGCCGCCGCGCACTTCACCGACGACGATTCGGTCGGGCCGCATACGGAGCGAGTTCCTTACAAGGTCGCGAATGGTGACCTCGCCGCGGCCTTCGATGTTGGCTGGCCGGCTCTCCAAGCGCACAACATGCTCCTGCTGAAGCTGTAGCTCTACCGCATCCTCGATGGTGACGATGCGGTCTGCCGCGGGGATGAAGGACGACAGCACGTTCAGCAACGTCGTCTTTCCGGTACCGGTACCGCCCGACACAATGATGTTCATCCTCGCCAGGACACAGGCCCTGAGCAACTCGGCCATCTCAGGGGAGAGACTGCCAAACTCAATGAGCTTGTTCACGGTGAGCGCCTCGCGGGCGAACTTGCGGATAGTGAGTGAAGGACCATTAACGGCGAGTGGCGGGATGATGGCGTTGACACGGGAGCCATCCGCCAAACGTGCGTCCACCAGCGGGGACGATTCATCGATGCGACGCCCGACGCGCGAGACTATCCGTTCGATCACTTTCCGGAGGGCGTCGTCGTCAGAGAACCGAGCATCAGTCTTGTAGATGGTGCCGTAGCGCTCTACGTAGATGCTGTCATGCCGGTTGACCATGACTTCGGTAATCTCCGGGTCATCAAGGAAGCGCTGGATGGGGCCATGGCCCAAGACATCGTCGATGATCTCGGAGATCAGCCGCTGCCTTTCAGATGGGGTCAGAGGCACTTGTTCCTCATCCACCACAATTTTGAGCTCATCCTTAACAAACTGGTGTAGCTCTTCCTCATTGATGCTTGAGTCGGACACCCTATTGCCGAGGCGTTCATAAAGGAGTTGGCTTACGCGCTCCTTGAGGTCGGACAGCGCCCCGCTCGACTGCCCGTTTGCGGCACCATCTTCGGTTGTCAACGGGGTGGAGGCAGCTTCGGCTGCCTTAGCTTCCTGGATTTGGCTCAGCGTGGATGCCGCACTGACCTTTTTCCCGTCCTGAGGAGCGATGTCCGGGCCCCCAGCCTGGCCGTCCTCGTTATGTAGGTATCCGAGTCTCCGTGAGAGGTTCACCGGACCACCGCCCTTCTGTGTAGTTGCTTGTGGGTTCGGGCATCCCAGTTAGGCCTGAACCTGTCAACCAGTTGTCGTAGCCCTTTCTGGGCAATATCTCGGCTGTTGTCCTGCAGCAGCGGGACGCCCTTGTTCGTGGAAAACGGAAGTGTCCGCGAACGAGGAATCGCGACGTCCACAGGAACCCCAATACTTGCTTCCACATCGGTTAACCCAAGACCACTTTTCGCGTCGGCCATGTTGAGGACCACGTGACGGTTCTCTGGAAGCAAGTCGAGCTGTTCGAGAATCTGCAGACCAGTGCGCAGGCCTCGGATACTTGGGATGTCCATGCCGCAAACCCATACAGCGTCCGTCGCCCGCTCCAACGCTGCCAGGACGTGCTCACCTAATCCAGGAGCTGTGTCGATCACGACATACTGGAACTCCTTGCGGAGCTGATCCAGCAATCGGCCAACCTGGTCCCCGGTAATCCTGTCGATGTCAACGGGATTCTTTGGCGCACACAGTGCGTAGATACTGGCCTTGTGCATGGTGAGGTACGTCTTGAGCACCATGGAGTCTTGGGTTGCCGGCCCCTGGACAGCATCAGTGATTGTGTGTTGGGGATCCAGTAGCAAGCCGCTGGCGACGTCGCCGAACTGGAGATCCAGGTCGACGATCACCACGCCCATCGGAGCAATGGTTCCCAGGCCAATCGCAAGATTCGTGGCTACAGTGGTCTTCCCGACGCCGCCCTTGGGCGACATGACGGCCACGATCCTTCCCCCCATGGCCTGGTTCGGCGACTCAGCCGTATTAGGGGCGAGTCCGCGGCGCCGGCCTGCAGCCGCTAGCGCAGCGCGTTCCACCATGATTCGAATTGTGTCGGCCTCTGCCGTGGGCGCCAGGATGTCCCGAACGCCCGAGCGCATGGCATTGAGGATCAATTCCTGTGTCTGTTCAGCGGCAAGGACAACGCTGATCTCCGGGTACTGAAGGTCCATCAGCGCGGCGTGCTTCAGTGACTCTCCAACGTCCAGGCCGGGGCCGAGGATGAGAACCTCTGGCGGCTCGCCGAGCAGCTGGCTGAGGATGTCTGCGGGTCCATCGGGCAAGTAATCAGCCTGGAACCACTGCAGGCTTCCGCTCATGCCGGCGGTCGCCGAGCGGACTCGCCGCTCGAAGTCGCTGTCAGGAGTAATGAGGACGAAGCGGCTCATCGGTATACCTTGGTGCGATCGACCACTCCGGTGTTGCCTTCAGTGGCGTTGGCGGGTTCTTTGGTCAGGTAGACCTTTCCGTATTCGGCGGCAAAAACGATCCGCTCGACATCCGCAGAAGGCCTGGCAAGAGTAACCAGGAAGTCGCCCCCACCGCTCGCCTGCTTGCCGCTGAGGGCTCCGTCACCGGATGACTGGCTCGTTGTCTTGGCGTCGCCAGTACTGGTCTGGACAGCAGTTACGAGGACCTTGTGGTAAGTCAGCTGTGTCTGGGCTGGAGCGTTAGCCTTGTCATCCCCGGCGAAAGATAGCAGAACGCCAACGGTGTCACCGGCCGAAAGGGCTCCGCCAACAACGCGGTCGATACCCAGCTTAACCGTGACTTCCTGCAGGCCTGTGGGAACCTCGATGCGACCAGGTCCCAGAAGGGCGCTGGTTTCCACCAATCGGGTTTGCAGCAGCTGTTCGCCCGGTTTGAACTCGATGGCCGAGACCTTGCTTCCTAGCTCTGAAAGGTTGCTGACGCTGTTTTCAGCGATGGCCGATTTGGGCACTGCCTTCTTTGCAACAGAGTCTCCAAACTTTGAGACGCTGGTCCCGGCGGGAATGTCCTTTTGGACAACGTAAACGTCCTGCGTCTCAGTATTTGCCATTGCACGCTTGTCCGCGCCCTGGACGTAAAGGATGAGCATGACAGTTCCGATGATGGCTACGACCAGCGCAGCGATGCCTCCCAGTAGGCGTGTTTTCAATGTGGTCACCCCTTCGGTGAATGGTTAGTTGATGAGTTTCACGACAACCACGTTGCCGTTAGGGGTGGTGGTCCCACCCGAGAAGAGACTTGGATCTGCCGAGTAGCCCACGAAGGTGCCGTACAGGCCCTTCTCGCTAGTGGTGAACACATTCGTCGGATCGTAGGTGTTGCCGGAGAATCGCCAGCCCTGGACCTTGAAACCTGCCCATTTCTGGATCATGTATTTGACGCTGCTACCAGTGCAGGGCGAGAGAATGCCTGTACAGGTGTAGGCATAGACAGGGATCGCAACCGTTTTGCCAACGAGCGAAGAGTTGAACATGATGTCGCAGCCGTTGGGCATTGAGGCGCCTGTGCTGGTCGGGTACCACTGACCTACCGTTGCCGTCACATTGCAGCCAGTGTTGCCTGTGGGCTGCAGCCAGGCGAAGCCGCCCGGAATGATCTGGTTGGATGGATTCCGTCCATTGCAGTCCAGGGCTCCCGATCCACCGCCCTGGGTCAGTATCTTGTGTGGCAGTCCATCATCCTTGAATTCACACGTGGCGAATGTCAGGGGGAGGATCGATACGCCGGACGTTGGGTAGAACCATGAGGCGGTAGCTTTTGCGCCAACGGTGACGTTCGGAGTATTGAGGGCACTGGCGAACATCTTCCGAAGGAAGCCAGCGTTTGACGTGCCGTCCTTGGTTGACGTCACAACCGTCACTTGGCCAGCAACGCTGAGATCAACCGATTGGACGTTGGACGCAGAATCCTTGGCGTTCGCGTTCGCATAAGTGTTGGCCGCACTGTTGGCACTTGCTTGGGTGCAGCCGGTAGTTTTCGAGCAGAGCGACGCAGCCGAAAGGGCTCCGGCGTCTGCACCGTTCTGCAGTTCTGCCCGCTCGGAATATATCTCTCCCACATCCACAGCCATTGCGCCGGCCCCGATGAGAACCAGGAGCATGACTGCAACCATGACGCCGGCAGCGCCACGTTCCGGGTTGTCAGTCAGTCTGCGCTTTACCCACCGCATTGCATTGCCGCCTTTCCTGTGACGCTGACCGTCGAACCGAAGAAGCCTGTTAATGAGGCAGTGTTGTAGGCCACGGTTGCGGTGACTGTTGAACCTGCGGTGTTGCAGCCGCCCGCGGAATAACTGAAGTTGCCACTAGAAAGTGGCACGCCGGGGGCGCCGGCAGCGCCCGCGGCGGATGCCTGAGAGGCGCTGTTGTGAATGGCCATGTTTCTGGCCGCTTCGCGGGCCGCCTGGGTCACGGAAATTTGCAGGTTATATGCGTGTGAGAATTCGACGATTGCGACGACGATCAGCAACAGGATGGGAGCCACGAGGGCGAATTCCACGGCGACGGCGCCGCGTTCCCTGCGCTTTTTGTGCTTGCTGCGGGTCATTGTTCCCCCAGAGGAGTGAGCAGCTTGGTGAGTGGCTGGCTCGAGATGATGTTCAGAGCCGAAAAAAGAAATGTGCCGCGTCCGCGCGGGGCGGACGCGGCACAGGAACTGGCTAGAAGCGTGATTTACCAGGTGGCGACTACACCGGCGAGGCCATTGAAGAACGTGTTGAGGTTCTGACCAAAGGCGCCGACACCGACGACGATGATGATTGCGATCAGGCCGACCAGGAGGCCGTACTCCGTGGCGGTTGCGCCCTTTTCGGAGGAGAAGCGGTCCTTGATGCCGGCAATGAAAGCGACCATGTTGACCATGAGCGACGACATTGTGAATCCCCTTACCAGGTGGCGACTACGCCAGCCAGGCCGTTGAAGAACGCGTTGAGGTTCCTGCCGAAGAGGCCGACGCCGACGACGATGATGATTGCGATCAGGCCGACCAAGAGGCCGTACTCCGTGGCGGTTGCGCCCTTTTCGGAGGAGAAGCGGTCCTTGATGCCGGCAATGAAAGCGATCATGTTGACCATGAGAGATGACATTGTAAATCCTTCCCAGATTTTTGGAATTTGATGTCCGAATTCCAAGCCGCCCCCATATTGCTTGCGATTATCCGAGGGCCCCAATGCCTTTGTTTCTCGCTAGCGGTTTGGATTTCGATGACTCAAGAATTGCGGTTTCTGGAAAGGCAAACAATGCGTAGTGGTACTCGACTTTTCCAAGGGCATTTCGAGCGCGAAGAAACGCTTCGTAGGTGGTACTCACTTTCTTGAGCAAGCCTTGCGCGTACTTTGCGCGTACTACTTGTCTTAGTAAGCAGGCTTACTAGTGTGTGTCCGATAAATAAGTTGGGAATGTCTATGGCATCAGCAGGATGACACCAAGCGCCGCACTGACCATTGCGGGGCCATGAGCTACTTCTGATGGCCTATTTGCACGCCTCAGCCGTAACATCAGCACCGTTAGTACACCTCCTACCACGAACCCCAGCAGCCCCCCATAGAACAGTTGCCCCCAGCCCAAGTAGCCCAAGTACAAACCGAGCGGCGCTGCGAGCTTGACGTCCCCCATTCCGATGCCGCCCGGCGAAATTAATCCCAGAATCAGGTAGCCAGCGAACAGGATCACTGCCCCAGCAAGTGCCCGAAGGGCAGATCCCCACCCCGTTCCGCCCAGTGCAGCTGCTCCGAGCAGAATAATGATTCCGGCCGTTAGGAGTGTCACCACAAGTTGGTTCGGCAACAAATGCAGGGCAAAATCAATACGCGCCAACTGCACTCCAAGAATGCACAGAACGATAAATGCGGGCATAAAGGCAGCCAAGCCAAATCGCAGCGCAATAAGTGCTGACAGTGAGCCGGTGAGGATCGACGTCGTAATTCTGATGCCCAAGGAGGGCATCTCCCCAAGGCGCGGCATCCACCGTGAAATGACCCACTCAAGCACGGGGCTGGCCAAGGCGCCGACAAGGCCGGCAACGAGGATGGCAAAGGGGGCTGCCGGGGCTGTTGTCACGGTGTCCTCCTAAGGGACCTGGATCCGTTGCTGGCCTGGGAAGCGGCTGGCACCCCCATTTTGACCCGGACTACCACGGAGAGCTATTCTTTATAGTCGTTGTGCGTGTCCTGTCTCGATGACACATGTCCGCTTGGGGATCCAGTTGCAGGGTCAATACTCAGGCGGCATTTTCGGGAACTCGGGATGACTGGTACATAGAGCCCTCACCTCTGCTCCGGTAGCGCATACCTGATAGGCCCAATGCTCACGACGTAGGGCCTAAAACATGAACCAGAACAAGAACGAGGCAAATACAGTGCGTACGTACACCCCGAAGCCCGGCGATATCGACCGCCAGTGGCACGTCATTGACGCCACCGATGTTGTCCTGGGTCGTCTTGCCAGCCAGACCGCAACACTGCTGCGCGGAAAGCACAAGCCGACCTTTGCTCCCCACATGGACATGGGCGACTTCGTCATCATCATCAACGCCGAGAAGGTTGCCCTGACAGGTGCCAAGCTTGAGCAGAAGCGGGCCTACCGCCACTCCGGCTACCCGGGCGGTCTGACCTCCGTCAACTATGCCGAACTGCTGGAGAAGAACCCGGTTCGCGCCGTTGAGAAGGCCGTCAAGGGCATGCTGCCCAAGAACTCCCTCGCCGCCCAGCAGCTGAGCAAGCTCAAGGTCTACCGTGGCGCCGAGCACCCGCACGCTGCGCAGCAGCCGAAGACTTTCGAAATCACCCAGGTCGCCCAGTAGTCCTGGCCACCAAACAACTTTTTTATCAAGGAGAATCGTGGCTCAGAACGAAGAACTGACCAACGAAGCCTACGAGGCTGAGGAACTGACCAGCTACACCTCTGAAAGCGCACCTGCTGAGGCCGCGCCGAAGAAGGAGCGCCCGGCCCTGACGGTGGCCGGTGCCGCTGTTGGCCGCCGCAAGGAAGCTGTTGCCCGCGTCCGCGTTATCCCGGGCTCCGGCAAGTGGCTCATCAACGGCCGTGAGCTGGCAAACTACTTCCCGAACAAGCTGCACCAGCAGGAAGTCAACGAGCCGTTCAAGATCCTGGACCTCGAAGGCGCCTACGACGTCATCGCCCGGATCCACGGTGGTGGCCCCTCCGGTCAGGCTGGTGCGCTGCGCCTCGGAATCGCCCGTTCGCTGAACGAGATCGACGTTGAGAACAACCGCCCGACCCTGAAGAAGGCTGGCTTCCTGACTCGTGACGCCCGCGTCATCGAACGTAAGAAGGCCGGTCTCAAGAAGGCACGTCGCGCCCCGCAGTACTCCAAGCGCTAAGTCTTTCGCCCCGGGGATTGTCACCAAGGCCCGCTCCACCGACTGGTGGAGCGGGCCTTGTGCTGTCTGCGCCCAGGGTTTCTGGTGCTAGAGCGCCCGACGGAGGTTGTAGACGGTTGTGCCCCCCAGCGTTTCGCTCTCAAATCGATCCTTGACCCAACGGGAGATGGTCTGCACCGTCGTGGCCTCTTGGACGGCAGACAAGAAGTCGTCCTGCCAAACGAAGTAGCAGACCCTGCCTTCCGCTACGAGTTGCTGGAATCGCTCCAGAGTGGGCGATGGGTCCTTCCCTGCGAATCCACCGAGCGGCATGACGGGGCGATCCGTCGCTAACTGCAGCTTGGCCGCGGTCTGGGATGCATACGTTGCAGCAGCCCACGTACAGGCCTCCGGAGCGTGTTTGATCTTTTCCTCAAGTTCTGGGGACGGATCTCTTCCCATCGCGATGTCGTGGGCCCAGGGCGGGCGGTTTTCCTTGACCTGGGCAAGGAAGTGGCTGATGCCGCTTTCGTTGACCGAGAGACGGCCCGACAGGGGATTAGAGCCTGTCTGGGGCACTCCTGTGCTGTAGATCGATGTGGCTAGGGGGCCAATGATGAGAACGGTTGCGAGTAAACCGCCAGCAATTTGAGGCACTCGCCGGTGTGGTGCTGGAAAGAACAGTGCCACGCACGCAGTAGTGCCGGCGATGAAGATGCCAACGGGCAGCCATTGAGGCCATCCAACTGTTGCATTAAGCAACAGCCAGGAAGTCGTGATCCCCAGAAAGGCGATGACGCTCGACAGCATGCGATAGCGTGCCGAACCCCTGGTCGTGATGATGAACTGCGCCCCCAAGCCAATCGTCAAAGCTAGGGGAGGGCCCAAGGCGGCCGTGTAGTACGTATGGATCTGCTGGCCCATGAAGCTCAAAACGAGGAAGACAATAATGAGCCACAGCGTTGATACCAGGATGGTCGCCTGAAGGCCCTTAGCTTCGCCCAGACGCTTACGGGCCACGAGGAGCACCACGGCTGCAAAAATGCCTGCGACCAGTAACCAACTGGCCTCTTGCCCATAGTTTGCGTTGAGGAGGCGCAGCACGCCGGCGTCTGTGGCGACCGGGCGGAATTGGGCGGGGATGAGGCTGGCCGTCGGATCTTCATTGCCGGTGATTCTGTCCAGGCCGTTGTAGCCCATCGTCAGCTGGAGGACGCTATTAGTGGACGAACCCCCGACGAATGGCCGTGAGGAGGCCGGCAACAGGTCAACGATGAGCATCCAAGCCGTTCCGAAGACTACCGTCGTCAGGGCTGCGATTGCCAGTGCGCCCAACCGCCTGAGCATGGGCAGTTGGCTGTAAAGGAGGAACGCTAACGCCAGAACGGGTAGGTTCATGAGCCCTTGCAATTGCTTTGTCATGAAGGCCAGGCCCAGCAATGCACCGGCCAGTGCGATCGTTCTGGTCCGCCCAGACTCCAGAGCCGTAATGACGAGGTAAGCCGCCGCTGACATGAGAAACAGCATGAGCGGATCAGGGTTGTTATACCTGGACATGAGCGCCACGATCGGAGTGGTGAAGAAGACCACTGCCCCCACTACCGAGGCGATCATGCCGCAGTGGCGTCTCAGGATCAGGTAGATGAAAAGGGTCGTCCCGACGCCGAGTAGGGCTTGCGGAATGACTATGCTGGCCGGCGAGAAACCGAAAAGCCGGACCGATAGTCCCATGAGCCACAGGCTAAGCGGTGGTTTATCGACTGTGATCGAGTTGCCCCAGTCCGAAGAACCGAAGAAGAACGATTCCCAGTCCTTTGTGCCGGACTGAACCGCTGCGGAGTAGAAGGAGTTCGCCCAGCCGTTGATCCCTAAATTCCACAGGTTGAGGGTCAGGTTCGCGCCCAGAAGCGCCGCCAGCGCCATCCATTCCTGGATGGATCGGCGCGGTTGCTTCCGGGCATCCTCTGGTTTGGTTGTCGACAGCTTGCGCTGTAGGCCGATCAGGCCGTCTGCAGCCCCAACCGACTGAACCTGTTCCAGGCTGCTCACCGGGACGAACCGCTCATCGTTGCCAGTTTGGGCACGGGCCGTGCTGAAGCTTTGTCTACTCGGAAGACCCACACCCGCAGAAGTGCAAAGCGCATCAATGTTGCAACAACGTTGGCGATGGTGAGCGTCAGGAGCTCGAGGCTCGGTGAAACATCGGCTGTCACGGCATGGAGGATGCCAAGAGATGCCGCAGTGAGGCTCCATGCCAGGGTGAAGACAACGAGTCCCTGGAACTGCTGGGTCCACAGTCTCTGCGGTCCTCGAATGCCGAAGGTAAATCGTCGGTTGGCTGCCGTGTTTCCGATCGCAGTCAGAAGCAGCGCCGCAAAATTGGCTTGCTGTGCACCCATCGGACCTTGGAGCAGAAGGTAGAGAACCGCGAATGCGAGCGTTGATACCGCCCCGACCACGCCGAACCGCACGACCTGACCGAAGAAGCTGGGCCTGGCGGGGCCGCCGATTGGCCCTCTGCCCAATTCCGCATAAATAGCTTGAAGGGGGATTGTGCCTTTGAGCATGGCACCAGCGACCCGGATAAGGCCACGGATGTCATCCAGGGCCGTCTGCTTGATGTCCACCCTGCTGTCCGGATCATCGATCCAGTCGACTGGGATCTCATGTATGCGCAGGCCCGCGCGCTCAGCCAGAATCAGTAGCTCGGTGTCAAAGAACCAGCGATTGTCTTCAACGAAGGGCAATAGACGCTGGGCCACTTCTCGGCGGACTGCCTTGAATCCACACTGCGCATCCGAGAAGCGGACCTGAAGTGTCCTCTTGAGCAACAGGTTGTAGCAGCGGGAGATGAACTCCCGCTTGGGGCCTCGGACAACCCGGGAAGTCTGCCCTAGCCGAGTTCCGATGCTGATGTCCGAGTGGCCCGAAAGCAACGGTGCTACCAGCGGCGGAAGTGCCGCAAGGTCCGTTGAAAGGTCCACGTCGAGGTAGGCGACCACCTTTGCTTCGGATGCAAGCCAAGCGTCGCGCAGTGCGTATCCACGGCCCTTAACGTCTAGCCGGCGATAATTAACATCGGGAATTTCTTCGGCAAGACGCTCGCCTATGAGCGCCGTATTATCTGTGCTGGCATTGTCTGCGATGGTCACTCGCCACGTAAACAAAATTTCCTGCGACAGGTAATCAACCAGTCTTTTTATACTCTTTTCGAGAATGGCCTCTTCGTTGAAAACTGGAACAACAATTTCGAGCGCCAAGCCCCCATAGCATGGTGTCATGCGGAAATGCTACTCGGGCGCGCTGGACTTGGATACGCAATTTTGTATCAAGATGCGCAAGGTTAGATCAACAGAAAGATTTGGGGAACATGTGTGCCGGGAAATGGCCCGGAAAGGTAAGGGCGCACATTGACGGTCGTCCTGAGGGAGACGGCGTTGGCGTGCAGTCCATGCGGCAGCGCAACATTGAGCCCCTTGGGCGGGAAGCACATCGCGTCGACTAAGCTTGGACGCGATGTCTAGATTATTTGGAACCGATGGCGTGCGAGGTCTCGCGAACGGCGTGCTGACTGCGGAGCTCGCCCTACAGCTCGCCCAGGCCGCCGCCGTCGTACTTGGCCATGACCGCACCCCCGACGGAAAGCGACCCCGGGCCGTCGTGGCCAGGGACCCCCGGGCCAGCGGCGAGTTCATAGCCGCCGCCGTTGAGGCTGGCCTCTCCAGCTCCGGCATCGACGTTTATGACGCTGGCGTACTGCCGACCCCAGCGGCCGCGTATCTGGTGGCAGACCTCAAGGCAGACTTCGGGGTAATGATTTCTGCCTCGCACAATCCAGCTCCGGATAACGGCATCAAGTTCTTCGCCCGAGGTGGCCACAAACTTCCTGATGAGGTTGAAGACGCCATCGAGCACCAGCTCACCTTAGAGCCTTCTCGCCCCACAGGCGGTGACGTGGGCCGCATCCAGCGCTTCTCCGACGCGGAAGACCGGTACATTGTCCACTTGTTGGGTACCCTCCCGAACCGCTTGGAAGGCCTCAAAGTGGTGCTGGACTGCGCGCACGGTGCTGCCAGCGGCTGCTCGCCGCAGGTTTTCAAGGACGCCGGCGCCCAGGTCTACGTGATTGGCGCCGAACCGGACGGCCTGAACATCAATGACGGTGTTGGGTCAACCCACCTTGACGAACTCAAGGAGGCTGTTGTGGCGAAGGGCGCGGACCTTGGTATCGCCCACGACGGCGACGCCGACCGCTGCCTGGCTGTGGACCATGAGGGTAACGAGGTGGACGGCGACCAAATCATGGCGATCCTGGCCCTCGCGCTCAAGGAGTCCGGCGGACTCAAGGACGACGTCCTGGTTGCCACAGTCATGAGCAACCTTGGCCTCAAGATCGCTCTTCGAAAAGCTGGCATCAGCATTCGCCAGACAGCGGTCGGTGACCGCTACGTACTTGAGGAAATGCGCGACGGCGGCTACAGCTTGGGGGGCGAGCAGTCCGGACACGTGATCTTCTCGGACTTCGCCACTACGGGCGACGGTGTCCTGACCGGGCTCCAGATCGCAGCGCAGGTGGCCCGCACCGGCAAGACCCTGAAGGAGCTGGCAACGTGCATGACCAAGCTCCCGCAGGTCATGATCAACGTGAAGGGCGTCGACAAGACGAGGGCTGCCACTGATCAAGGCGTGGCCTCCGCCGTCGCCGCTGCCGAGTCTGAGCTGGGGGATACAGGCCGCGTACTGCTACGTCCCTCCGGCACCGAGCCCTTGGTCCGGGTCATGGTGGAAGCCGCGGACATGGCGACCGCCCAGCGTATCTGTGAAGAATTAGCCGCGGTGGTGAAGAACCGTCTGGCAATACCGGCGGAACTTACCGTCTAGCCGACGCTATCCAGTGCGACTACTGCTGGCTCACCTTGGTGGGCCGGCAGTTTTATTTACGGGGAGGGAATCCCGGATCTCGAGTCCAGGCCGCCCACGATTTAATGGGGCGAATTCTCCGCAGCGGATTCGCTCGGTGGGAAGGTTTTGGGATTTCTTGATCAAATCTTTAGGGATAATTGATCAAAATTTGCGATGAAACTAGCTCTGCCTTGAGGTCCTCGTGAGAAATTCGTGACCTTGGACGCATTGTTATGGGGGTGCGCCCATTATGTTTAATGTCTCGTCGTCCGGAATTTTCGAGGAAGAATTACCTGTGGCGGTCGACGAATTATCCAATCAATTCCGCGGCGGCTCGCTTGCCGTGATGCTGTAGTCGTCCATTTGCCCATTCTCAATCCCGTGAGTCATTGCAGGACGAGGCGGCGGCCATACTCGGCCCTCAGCCTTGTCAGTTTTCGTTCTTCCAGAGTGTGCGCAGGAGCGCTCCAACGGCGAGGCATTGGACGATCGATGCAAGCCACAACGGCCAAAGGTATCGGTTGTTGGAGAAATACAGGTAATAGACGGTAAGTCCGGTCGCCGCAAACGCCAACGGAACGATGAACAGCTTCTTGTGTGTTATGAGAAGCAGGGACATGACTTCGGCGGCAAAGAAATAGCGATCGTGCATCTGGGGAAGCAACAGTGGGCAAACAGCCAGCACCGCCACTGTGAAGAGGACACGCCGTTCAGCTGAATCTGGTCCTCGCCAGTATGCGTAGGCCGTCAACAAAAGCACAGCACCGCAGAGCACCATCGCCGGAATCCTGCTCTCGGACGCGGATGCACCGGGAAACCAGGTGTAGATATTGGCAGCGCCGGCCACCAAGCTGTCTTCTTGGGTGTGGGTTTGGTTGATGTAGACGCTCAATGTACTGCCAAGCGACCGACCGAAAAATACTGGGGGAATGCTGAGCATCGCCCATAAACCAGCGGCCTGGAGGGGCAGCACGAGGCTGTAACGATTCCGCACGGAAATGAACACCAAGGCTGGCAGGAAAAAAACTGCCTGCAGCTTAAACGAAACTGCAACGGCCCACCATAGCCATGAACCGCGGGCGTCATCCTTCAGCACGCTCTTTAGAGACAGCAGTAGGAACGACGTGTAGATGGAATCGCATTGACCCCACATGCTTGCGTTGAGTAGCACGGTTGGGAGGAAAAGTGCCAGCAGGGCTGCCACTGCAGGAACCAGCTTGGCAGGCCGGAGTTGCCGGACAACAACTCCCACCGATAGCGCGAGCAGACAGTCCCCGACCAGGGAAACAAGCTTAATCGCGAACAGCGGTTCCAAGGGCAGTAAGCTCCCGAGGAACATCAAAAATAGGTAAGGAAAGTTGTAGTTGGAGAATTCCCCACCTAAGGCAGCGGCACCGTCTTCCCGAAATTCCGACATCCAAGGCAGCAGGAACGCCGTTGAATCTTCGCTGACATATGGAACCAGAGCGAGTCGGGCTCCTAGCGCTATGGCGCCAAAGACGCAGATAACGTAAACAGGGATCCGCTGCCCGGGCGGGACAACGTAGGCTCGCTTCATGCTTGTGGATTCCCCCATTGCGCAATCATTCGGTGATTGTCGAAGCCGTGTCAATGACCTGCGCCGCTGCTCCTTGCGGAGATCTTCAGCCGCGGGTTGAGATGCCGTCGCACCGGGTTCCACGCCACAGCCATGGCTTGATCAATTCTTTCGAATGAGATTCGCAAATCTTGATCCAAAGCGCGTGATATTCCTGCCCCCGCGGCGATTACCTTGATGTGGACCGACGTCCATGATTCTTCGGGGGCTCCCATCATTGGAGGATTTCATGTCGTTCATTACCGCGTTCGTCACCGGCAAAGTGGTGGCTGGGCTGGTTGCGGGCGGAACACTCGCTGCCGGTGGCACTGTGGCCGCCGCGTATACGGGTAACCTTCCAGCACCATTGCAGCAGGCGGCCCATGACGTAATTGGGGCGCCGGCTGCGGCCGCACCCTCTAAGGCACACCAGGACAAATCCGGAGACAGTGGCCCCGGGGACACCAAGGACAGCCAGGGCGAGGCGAAACCCACCGAAACACCTAGACCGCACCCCAGCGGCCACCCAACGGGGCCTGATGCCACGGGTCCGGCTGCGTTCGGTCTTTGCACGGCCTTCCTAAATGGCGGTTTGGACTCGGCGTCAACTGCTTACAAATCTCTCGCTGCTGCGGCTGCTGCAAAGGGAAGCCAGGACGTCACCGCGTACTGCAAGACGGTACCGGGGCCGGGCAAGTCGGGTCAGGCGAAGTCTGACAACCAGAGCAGGCCGGATGATGCCAAGTCCGGGAGCCGGGGAAAGTCGGAAGAACACAAGAAGGACGACAATTCGGAAGACTCCGAGTCACCTGACGCTACGCCGAAGGCAACGCCTCCCGGACAATCCAATCGCGGGCTTTCGCACAAACCTGCCGAGCCTGAGGCATCCTAAAGGGTCGACTGCAATGTTGGGGGCTGGGGGAGAAGAACCGAACAGGCATCTTGTGGCGTCAAGCTACACCGATGATGCGTCCTTCTTCACTGATGTCTACCGGACCTTTGCTCCCTCAGTTGCGGGCTACCTCAGGGCATCCGGCGTGGCCGATCCGGAGGGCGTCACTAACGACGTTTTCCTCGCACTGTTTCCCCGATTGAAAGGCGTCCACGGTGGAGAGCAAGGTCTGCGAACGTTGATCTTCTCCATAGCGCATGCCCGCTCAGTGGACCATCACCGCCGACGACGCAGAAGTCCCTCAGTGGTCGAATACGATTCCGAGAGGGACAAGCGACTGACTTCCTCGGCCGAGGATGAGGCCCTTGAGGGCAGCCCGGACGGCAACGCCCTGGCGATGTTGGATGGCCTCAGCGACGACCATCGGGAAGTCTTGCGGCTGCGAATCATCGCGGAACTGACAGTTAACCAAGTGGCTGAAATTATGCAAAAGACACCGGGCGCCATTACCCAGCTTCAGCACAGGGCGATGAAAAGTCTCCGGGAACTTTATAGGTCGGCAAATGGGGTGACGACTTGATTCAAACTCCTCACGACGAAAAAATCGTTGACCAATTCCTTTTCGAATCAGGGGTCGAAGACGCTTCCGAATTGAAGCCCCTTCTGCTCGAATTGCGGTCCTTCGTGGGCAGTGAACCTGTTGCGCCTTCGGCGGAACTGGCTGAGCTGCTGGGCGCTCCCTCACCACACTCCGCCTCACCATCCGCTGCCTCACCATCGGCTGCCTCACCATCCCAGGCACGGACGAGGCAGGGTCTGCCAACAGGTCTGGAGGCCAGACGACGCATTAAACGGCGAGCCAGTCTGACCGCCGTCGCCGTCGCAGCGTCCATGGGCATCGGAACTGCCGCCGTGGCCGCCACCGATCCCGTGTTCCGCCAACAGGCGGCAGAAACCATCGCCACGGTCATCGACACAGTAACTCACGGCAATTCCGGACGAGAGGGCCAAGGCAAGAGTCCGGGCTCCACTAAAACGCCAGCGCACAACGGGGACCATCCGAACCAAGGAGACCAAGGAAACCGGATGGAGCAGGAAACTGCGAAGGACGACCACGGCAAGGGCACGTCAGGCACCAGCGAAGGAGTCTCCAGCGAAAAGAGCCTAAGCCCGGCGAGCCTAAGCCCGGCGAGCCTAAGCCCGGCGAGCCCAAGCCCGGCAACCCCAAACCCGGCGAGCCAAAACCCGGCGAGCCCAGCCCCCGCGAGCCAAGGCCAGGCCAACCAAGGGCAAACAGGCAAGGTCCAAGGCACCGACCGCCGAAGCCCAGACAACTAGAACCGGCTTGCCGAGCTACAAGTACCCAGGCGCCACCCCCGTCCCGAAGTACTCCTCCAAAGTGGCAATTCCGCGGGCACGCATGTCCGTGGCCGCCTCCACACCCACGTACCGCAGGTGCCACGGTTCGTAGAAGTAGCCCGTTGTTTCGTGCAGCATCCATGGGTAACGCACCACGAACCCGAACTCATGCGCGTGCTCCCGCACCCAAACAGCGGCGGGCTGGTCGGCGAAGCACGGTTCAAAGCTGCAGGCTCCGCCCGCGTCGGCTATATCGAAGGCCCACCCCGTCTGGTGCTCGGAGTATCCCGGACGGGCCGACGCCGTGTCCGCGGATTCCGTTCCACGTGTAGCCGCATAACTGTTGTAGGTGGCCGTCTGGGTGGCATAGGAGCGATAACCGCTCGCCAGAGCCATTGGTGCGCCGGCCGCGCTGGCTGCTGCGAACAGGCGTTCCGCTGCTGCGGCTGTTGTGCGGTTGAGCAGCGCGGCCTCACCGCTTACGGCTAGCGGCACTGCCGGCCGAACCAAGTCACCCGGAACGAACTGGGCCGGTGTGATTGGACGGCGCTTGTTCACCACGACCCAAGGGCTCGCGGGATCGTCCAGCGAATGCTGCACGGGCAGGGTGCGGAACGGCGCCCCGGCAGCTGGCCCACCAGCCGCGGCGGCCTGCAACTGGGGATCCATGGGAGCAGCTTGAGCAGCCGACGACGGAGCCTCCGATGCCGAAGCGGCGGCAGCCGCCGTCGTGGTTTCCGAAGCAGACGCGGATGGTGAGCCGGTAGCGGACGTAACAGGCGCCGTCGGAGTTGGGGAGCCGCAGCTGGCCAACAGGGCGGCGGCAAGAACAGCGACGGAGAACCGGGACCCCCCAAACCGCGCCGCGGAACGCACGGGCGCTACACCTTCCGCAGGAGCATGCGGCGGATGGAATGGTCGGCATCCTTGCTGAGCACCAACTGCGCACGGCCGCGTGTGGGCAGCACGTTTTCCTCGAGGTTGGGTTCGTTGATGCGTTTCCAGATACCGCGCGCAGTGGACTCGGCCTCTTCGTCGGACAGCGTCGCGTACCGGTGGAAGTATGACTCCGGCTGGGCGAAGGCCGTGCTGCGGAGCTTGAAGAAGCGTTCCACGTACCACTGCTCAATGTACGAGGTCTTCGCATCCACATAGATGGAGAAGTCAAAGAAGTCGCTCAGCGCCAGGCCTTGCCGCCCATCGTGGCGTGGTCGGGCGGGCGCCAAGACGTTCAGGCCCTCCACAATGAGTACATCGGGGCGGCGGACTACTACTTCCTTGCCCGGGACGATGTCGTAGGTGACGTGCGAATACCAAGGCGCCCGGACCTCCTCGGCCCCGCCCTTGATCTCGCTCACGAACCGCAGCAGCGCACGCCGATCGTAGGACTCGGGGAAGCCCTTCCGTTCCAGCAGGTGGCGCCGCTTGAGTTCAGCCAAGGGGTACAGGAAGCCGTCGGTAGTGACCAACTCCACATTCGGCGTACCGGGCCAGCGACGAAGCATCTCCCTCAGCACACGCGCAATGGTGGACTTCCCGACGGCGACAGAACCGGCCACGCCAATCACAAACGGCGTGCGCTGGGTAGCTTCGCCGAGGAAGGTGGTTGTAGCGGCATGAAGTTGATGAGAAGCCTCGACATAGAGGTGGAGAAGCCGGGAGAGCGGAAGGTAGACCTCGCGGACTTCCTTCATATCCAGGGGGTCTCCGAGGCCCCGCAGCCGGATGATGTCCTCCTCGTTGAGGGGCTGTTCCATCTGGGCCGCGAGCCTGGACCACGTCTGGCGGTCCAGTTCCACGAACGGGGAAACGCCTTCTCCGTTCGCGTCATTGCGTTGCACAGTCACGCCTTCGATTCTGCCCCTCGGGCTATCAGATCATGAAATACGCCGAAAGTGGGCGGCGTTAAAGATGCAACTAACGGCCGTTACTGATGCAACTAACGGCCGTTAACTTTCAGCTCATTGCCAGCCCCCGGTCCGCCTCACGCAAGCGAAACGGATAGGCTTGTACCCATGTGTGGAATCGTTGGGTATGTAGGCAATGCGTCGGGCCGGGCTAACGCCACCCATGGCGCGCTGGACGTAGTGCTTGAGGGATTGCGCCGGCTTGAGTACCGCGGATATGACTCCGCAGGCGTGGCTGTGGTGGCGGAAGGCAGCATTTCGTCCCGCAAGAAGTCCGGCAAACTGAGCAATCTTCTTGACGAACTCGAGGAACACCCGCTGCCCGGATCCCTGACCGGGATCGGCCACACCCGCTGGGCCACCCACGGCGGACCCACTGACCGCAACGCGCACCCGCACCTGGCTGACGGGGGCAAACTGGCGGTCATCCACAACGGCATCATTGAGAACTTCGCTGAACTGAAGCAGGAACTCCTCGCCAAGGGCGTGGAGTTCGCGTCCGAGACGGACACGGAGGTTGCCGCAGCCCTTTTGGGCGACATCTTCCGGAACAAGCTCAAGGGCGGGGCCGACGGCGGGCTCACCAAAGCCATGCAACTTGCCTGCCAGCGGCTTGAGGGCGCCTTTACCCTCCTGGCCGTCCACGCGGACCAGCCCGACGTCGTCGTGGCCGCCCGCCGCAACTCGCCCCTCGTGGTGGGCCTCGGCGAAGGCGAGAACTTCCTGGGCTCGGATGTTTCCGGGTTCATCGACTACACGCGCAAGGCCGTGGAACTGGGCCAGGACCAGATCGTCACCATCACCTCTGACAGCGTGGACATCACGGACTTCTTTGGCGCACCCGCGGTGGGCAAGGAATACACGGTGGACTGGGACCCCGCCTCGGCTGAAAAGGGCGGCTACGCGTCCTTCATGGAGAAGGAAATCCATGACCAGCCCGACGCCGTCGCCCAAACCCTCCTGGGCCGTTCCGATGCCAGGGGCCACCTGATTCTGGATGAGCTTCGCATTGACCCCCAGCTGCTGAAGCAGGTGGACAAGATCATCGTGCTTGCCTGTGGAACCGCAGCCTACGCCGGCCTGGTGGCCAAGTACGCCATTGAGAACTGGTGCCGCATACCCACCGAAGTGGAGCTAGCCCACGAGTTCCGCTACCGGGACCCAATCGTGAACTCCAAGACCTTGGTGGTTTCCATCAGCCAGTCCGGTGAAACGATGGACACGCTGATGGCCGTCCGCTACGCCCGCGAGCAGGGCGCGCTGACCGTCTCCATCTGCAACACCAACGGCTCCACCATCCCTCGTGAGTCCGACGCCGTGCTCTACACGCACGCGGGCCCCGAGATCGCGGTGGCCTCCACCAAGGCCTTCCTGGCCCAGATCACCGCGGCTTACCTGTTCGGCCTGTACCTGGCTCAGCTGCGCGGCAACATCTTCACCGGTCAGATCAAGGACGTTCTCGCGGACCTGAACAAGATCCCGGCCAAGATCCAGAAGATCCTGGACTCCTCCACGGAGCTTCGCGAGCTGGCCCGGAGCATGAAGGATGAGAAGTCCGTGCTGTTCCTGGGCCGTCACGTGGGCTACCCGGTGGCCTTGGAAGGTGCGCTCAAGCTCAAGGAAATCGCCTACATCCACGCCGAAGGCTTCGCCGCCGGGGAACTCAAGCACGGCCCCATCGCCCTGATCGAAGAGGGCCAGCCGGTGTTCGTCGTCGTTCCGTCCCCCCGCGGCCGCGACTCCCTGCACTCCAAGGTGGTCAGCAACATCCAGGAAATCCGTGCCCGCGGAGCCCGCACCCTGGTCATTGCCGAGGAAGGCGACGAGGCAGTCCGGGACTACGCTGAGCACGTCTTCTACGTGCCGGAGACGCCCACGCTGCTGATGCCGCTGCTCACAACGGTTCCGCTGCAGTTGTTCGCGCTGGAGCTGGCCTCCGGAAAGGGCTACGACGTGGACCAGCCTCGCAACCTCGCCAAGAGCGTCACCGTAGAATAGCCGCATGATCGTAGGCATTGGCGTAGACGTTGTAGACATCGAGCGGTTTGGCCGGCAGTTGGAACGTACACCGGGCCTGCGGGACCGGCTTTTTGTGCCGGCCGAGCGGGAGCTGAACACTCGTTCATTGGCCGCCCGCTTCGCCGCGAAGGAAGCCGTAGCCAAGGTGCTTGGCGCCCCGGCGGGCATGAACTGGCAGGACTGCTGGATCGGTCTGGACGAGAAGGGGCCTACCATCCAGGTCACTGGGACCGTCCTTGCGGTCGCGGAAGCCAAGGGCGTCCTGCGCTGGCACCTGTCGATGAGCCACGACGGCGGCATCGCCACGGCCATGGTCCTCGCCGAGGGCTGACGGACAGACGCGCGGCAAGCCACAATGATCAGCGCCTTCACCGGTCAACAAGTTCGGGCAGCGGAAGCACCGCTGCTCGACGCCGGTGAGGGCGCTGTTCTTATGCAACGCGCCGCCCACGGCCTGGCCAACGCCATAGCCAGCGAACTGAAAGACAGGGGACGGCGCCTTTATGGTGCCAGCCTCACCGTGCTGGTCGGCAAGGGCAACAACGGTGGCGACGGCCTTTGGGCCGCCGCCAAACTAGCCCGTCGCGGGATGCGTACGACGGCGATCCTCACCGCGGGCAACGCGCACACCGAAGGCCTGGCCGCCTTTGAGCGGAATGGTGGGCGGGTGGAGCACCTTGGTACGGACAACTACGAGGAACTCGCTGTTCTGGCCGCGGGAGATGACGTAGTCATTGACGCCATCTTGGGAACAGGTGCAACAGGGGGCCTGCGTGGGCCTGCCGCCGAGTTCATCGCCTGCCTCGCAGAGCTTCGTCCGGCATTGGTGGTGGCCTGTGATGTGCCCAGCGGCGTGGACGCGGACACCGGTGAATCCCACTGGCCCGTCCTTGACGCTGACCTCACGGTGACTTTCGGAGGCGCGAAGGCAGGGCTGATGGCGGATCCGGGGGAAGGGCACTCGGGCTGCGTGCGAGTCGTCCCCATCGGCATCGAGGACATGTTGCCAACCCCCTCATTGCGCCGCCTGGACATGAGCGACCTCGCGGCCCTCCTCCCGGATCCGGATCGCCGCTCGCATAAGTACACGAGGGGCGTCCTAGGCGTCGCAGCAGGATCGGAACGCTACCCGGGAGCTGCCGTCCTGTGCGTCCACGCCGCGGCGCTGACCGGCGTCGGAATGGTTCGGTACCGGGGTTCCTCGCTGGTCTCCCGGCAGGTTATCGGACGGACTCCGGAAGCTGTCTGGGAACCCGGGGAGCCCGGGCGCGTTCAGGCCTGGCTGGTCGGCCCAGGCATCGACGGGCGAGAACAGGTGGACCGGGCCGCAGATTCTTTGTCCACTGCGCGCGACGCCGGAGTTCCCGTCGTCGTCGACGCCGGAGGCTTCCAGCTCCTGGAGGGATCATGTCCCGACAACTGGGTCCTCACCCCACACGCGGGCGAGCTTGCCACGCTCCTGGGCAGGTACGGCACCCAGGTGGGCCGCGACGACGTCGAGGCCCGTCCGCTGCACTACGTCCGCTTGGGCGCCGAACTCACCGGCGCCACCGTGCTGCTCAAAGGCGCCACCACGCTGGTGGCTTCGCCGTCGGGGGTGCTGTTCAGCCAGTCCGACGGCGTCCCATGGATGGCGACGGCGGGCAGCGGGGACACACTGTCCGGCATCACCGGCGCACTGCTCGCTCAGCTGGCCGAATCGGCCGCTTCGGCCGACGGTCCGTTCGCCCGTCGCGGAATTCCCGACGACGGGCGATGGGCTTCGATTGCGGCCCTCGCCGCCGCAATTCACGGCAGGGCTGGGGCCTTGGCCTCAGGCGGCGGCCCCCTGACTGCGTCAGCCATCGCGGACGCAGTTCCGGCAGTGTTGCGGACTGTGGCGGAGTCCCGCGCTAAGCCAGGAAACTCGCGCAAACGGGTTCGCCGGAGGTGAGGTAACAAACCCGGCTGCCGTTTATATGTCGTTACTAGTGGGTAGTCTTGCTGCCAAAGCTATCCATCGCCCAAGAGGAGAACACATGGACGTTTGGCCTGGATCTGCATACCCCCTGGGAGCCACCTTTGACGGTACGGGTACCAACTTCGCGATCTTCAGCGAGCGGGCCGAAAGGGTGGAGCTTTGCCTCTTCGACGACGACTACAAGGAGACCCGCTACGACGTCACTGAAGCTGACGGCTACGTGTGGCACTGTTACATTCCACAAGCCCAACCCGGGCAGAAGTACGGCTATCGAGTCCACGGCCCCTACGATCCCGCCCACGGCCAGCGCTTCAACGCCAACAAGCTTCTCCTGGATCCCTATGCCAAAGCCATTCACCGTCAGATCGACTGGGATCCTGCGCTGTTTTCCTACAACATGGGAGACCCGGACTCCCGTAATGACGCTGACTCAGCCCCGCACATGATGCTGGGCGTGGTCATCAACCCTTTCTTCGACTGGGCCGGGGACTCGCAGCTGAAAGTGCCGTACCACAAATCGGTCATCTACGAAGCCCATGTCAAGGGCTTGACCAAGCTTCATCCGGAGGTCCCCGAAGACCAGCGCGGCACCTATGCCGGCGTCGCCCATCCAGCGGTCATTAGCCACTTGCAGAAGCTGGGTGTCACCGCCATCGAACTTATGCCAGTCCACCAGTTCACCAACGATGGCATCCTGCAGGACAAGGGCCTGAACAACTACTGGGGCTACAACACCATCGGCTTCTTCGCGCCACACAACAGTTACAGCTCCAAGGGAGACACCGGCCAGCAGGTCCAGGACTTCAAGGCCATGGTCCGGACGCTGCACCGCGCCGGCATCGAGGTTATCCTCGACGTCGTCTACAACCACACGGCCGAGGGTAACCACCTCGGACCCACCCTGTCCTTCAAAGGCATCGACAACTCCGCGTACTACCGGCTGGTAGAGGGCGACCAGCGTTACTACATGGACTACACCGGCACGGGGAACTCGCTCAACGTGCGCAGCCCGCACTCACTCCAGCTGCTGATGGACTCGCTGCGGTACTGGGTCACCGAGATGCATGTGGACGGCTTCCGCTTCGACCTCGCATCCACGCTGGCCCGCGAGTTTTACGACGTGGACAAACTGTCGTCCTTCTTCGAACTCATCCAGCAGGACCCGGTGGTGTCCCAAGTGAAGCTCATCGCCGAACCGTGGGACGTCGGACCCGGTGGCTACCAGGTGGGCAACTTCCCGCCGCAATGGACGGAATGGAACGGCAAGTACCGTGACGAGGTACGCGACTTCTGGCGCGGCGAGCCGTCCACGCTTGGTGAATTCGCTTCGCGGCTCACCGGTTCCTCGGACCTCTACGAACATTCGGGGCGCCGCCCTGTGGCTTCCATCAACTTCGTCACGGCGCACGACGGCTTCACCCTCGCTGACCTGGTCTCCTACAACGAGAAGCACAACCAGGCCAATGGGGAAAACAACAACGACGGCGAGTCCCACAACCGCTCCTGGAACTGCGGTGTGGAGGGTCCAACCGACGATCCCAAGGTGCTGGCCCTGCGGGCCCGCCAGCAGCGCAACTTCATCGCCACACTGCTGCTCTCCCAAGGTGTTCCCATGCTCCTGCACGGCGACGAGCTTGGCCGCACGCAGAGGGGCAACAACAACGGCTACTGTCAGGACTCGGAACTGACCTGGATCAACTGGGACAGTGTTGACCAACCGCTCATTGAGTTCACTGCTGCGGTCACCGCCCTGCGGGCCAAGCACCCCACTTTCCGGCGCAGCCGCTTTTTTGACGGCCGCCCGGCGCTTCGAGGCGAGGGCCAGCCACTGCCGGACATCGTGTGGCTGGACGTCGACGGCACCACCATGACGCCGTCGGACTGGGACAGCGGCTTTGGCCGCTCTGTTGGGGTGTTCCTCAACGGTGACGGCATCAGGGCGCGGGACGAACAGGGCAGACGGATCACTGACGTGAATTTCCTCCTGTACTTCAATGCCCACGACGGCGACGTCGGCTTCAAGGTGCCATCGGACGAATATGCCAAAGCCTGGGACATCATCATCGATTCAGCCGGGGGCGGCGCGGACACGGATCCCGTTGCCGCTGGAGGCACTCTCAATGTCGGTGCGAAGTCGATGGTGGTACTCCGGGCACACACGAAAACCGAGGCGGAGCCGGACCACTCCGTGGCAGCATCCCTTGCGGCCCTCACCCAGACCACGACGCCGGAAACTGCGGCTTTGACCGCCCCCGCGGCCCCCGCAGGACAGCGGGCTGCCGGTGTAGCACCGGCCCGTGCGGTGCCGGCGCGTGAAGCGGCTGCTGAGGAGGAGGTTGCCGGTGAAGCCGCTACCGTCGAGGTACCGGCCGAACCTGAGGTTCCCGCGGAGGTACCGGCCGAGCCGGAGGTTCCAGCGGAGCCGGAGGTTCCGGCCGAGCCGGAGGGTGCCGTTGAGCCTGAGGTTCCGGCCGAGCCGGAGGGTGTCGTTGAGCCGGAGGTTCCGGCCGAGCCGGAGGGTGTCGTTGAGCCGGAGGTTCCGGCCGAGCCGGAGGGTGTCGTTGAGCCGGAGGGTGCCGCTCAGCCGGAGGGTGTCGTTGAGCCTGAGGTTCCTGCGGAGCCGGAGGGTGCCGTTGAGCCTGAACCTGCAGCCGCGGCACCACTGGCTGAACCACCCACACCAGCAGAGGTGGGCGCTCCAACTGAGGCAGAGGCACCCGTAGAGCCCCAGGCAGCGCCCGAAGAGACCCCTGCTGAACCCGAGCCTGCGGCTCAACCCGAGGCACCTGCCGAGCCTGCGGCTCAACCCGAGGCACCTGCCGAGCCTGCGGCTCAA
>NZ_JAIWYX010000017.1 GCF_020251205.1 Arthrobacter sp. M4 | reverse complement strand
ATCGTCAGCTCCATAGAAAACGGGCATAACCCGCACCCGCCGCCAACACCCTCAACCACGCCGCTACGCGGAGGTTTCAAATGAGGCAACGTATCGGGCTGCGCGGAGGTTTTCTATGAGTCAATGCGTTGCCTTGACATCGAGGCCTCCTTTGGTTTGTATGGGGAGTGCCAGTGACAAGACCTCCCAGGGAAGTCTTCCGTAAGGATAGCTGGCACTAGCTTTTTAAGCGTTGCCCACCGCCACACCCCAAGGTCGGAAATCAGTCTTCAACGTCGGCAAAATGCAGGGCTCGAGCCAGCTGCACGCCTTACCTTCCAATCGGCGTTGCAGCGCCACAAACCATAGTCGGCTACCTGCAAGCCCCACGACGTTGAGGCCTTCCACACGCAGAGCACAATTTCTCATCGGCATACAGGTAGATCTCCCCCAATTGCTCTCCCACGGTAATCGCCATAGACCCGCCAGATTGATGGGTCGATCTTCCAACAGACCTTAGTGCTCCCCCAGGTCAGTAGGTGGTCCCCACATCCAGAATGAGTGGTCAATTACACGGATTTGAGTGCCACTTGGGTGAACGGTCCCTTGCCCCGTCCCGGCGCGGGGCATAGGGTGGCCGCACGGCGGGTCAAACAATGCGAGGAGGAAAGAACCATGCATGTTTACGATCCCGAAGACGATCCTGCAACCTTCGGAGCAGACGCTGTGGGACAACCGGACGAAGACTTAAACAGCAGGGACGAGGTGGAACAGGGAGACATTGAACGCGGTGACGCTTCTTCAGGCACCGCCCGGGACGAGGACGACCAAAGGCCCGATCCTGCAGCTTCAGCCAACCCCGACCCCATCGATGCCACCATCACAGGCCTGGAACCGGGCGGCGGAGTTCCTCCCGGCGAAACGCCCCCGGCCGAAGACTCGATGAGCGCTGACCAAGGTCACGAGGAATAAAGCGCCGAGGACAGCGACCACAGAAGCCTTGGCGTCGAGCGGCCGAAGCCAAGCCAGGTACCGCGCCTCAGGCCTTAGGACGGCAGCACCTTCCGCAGGTACTCGAGCTGCCTCATCCAGTGGTGTTCCTGACCGCCCTCGTGGTTGTTGAAGCGGTAAACCTCAATGTCCTTGCCCACGGAAGCTGCCCCAGCCGAAGCGTTGGTTCCGTAGTTGTTGAAGCTCGCAAACACTGTGGAGGCCGGACAAATGTCGTCCATCAGCGCCACTGAATACAGTGCCTGCGCGGTAGCGCACCTGGCGAGATTAACGCCGTCGAAATACGCCAACACCTCCAGGGCCGCCTCGTAGCGTCCGCGATGGCGGGCCAGGAACGAGGCGATCTCCGGGTACGGGCCGCGGGAGGCAATATCGATGCTGCGCGGGAAGTCCTGCAGGAACGGCACATCCGGCAGGGCCGCCACAACGCCGTCGAGCCTTCCGGCCGCCAGGCCAGCCGCCGCGATGGCGAGGCCGCCGCCCTGGCTGATGCCGGTCACGATTACCTTGGAAGGATCGACGTCGGGGTGCGACTGCGCCGCCTCAATGGCTCGGAAGGCGTCGACGTAGACGCGCCGGTAGTAGTAATCCTCGCGACTCTCCAGGCCGCGCGTCATCAGTCCGGCATAAGCGACGCCTCCCGCGGAGGGATGCGGGTCTGGGGTATCTCCGGACACCCCGCCGTAACCCTGGCCGCGCGTGTCCATGATGAAGTGTGCGTAACCCGCCTGCGCCCAGCGGGTGTTCTGGTTGACCAGCCCGCGGCCGCCCGAGTAGCCGATGAATTCGACGACGACAGGCAGCCCAGCGCCGTCATTTCCAGAACCGGCGGCCGGTCGGTTTGCGGGCAGGTGCAGCCAAGCCTTGATCGCAGTGCCGTCGTAGCCAGCGAAAGTCGCGTCGAAGCTGTCGATGACGGTGAGGTAGTTCTCCACCGGCTCGAAATTGGCGTCCAAAGCGTAGCTCCGGGCTTCAGCAAGGGTCTGGTCCCAGAACGCGTCAAAGTCCGCGGGCAAAGCCACGCTGGAGCGGTAGTCGTGGAGTTGCTCAAGGGGAAGGTCAAAAAGGGGCATGATCCATTTCCAAGGGTCACATTAATGAGGGAAAGCGCAATCCAGAGCTTAGCAAGGCCACACCAACAGCGGAAGGGTTGCCAAGCAACTCCTCCTCGTCAGGCCCTGCGCTTTGGACTTTGTGTACAGATAACGTCCCTGAAAACGTTTCTAAGGCATTCCCTGCGTACAAACCCGAGAGGGTGGGCCAATGGTGCGATACCTATTGACTCATTTCCTGAAGGTGTATTCCTGCGCGCTCCGAGGTTCCTGCTCGCTCCGAGGTTCCTCCGCGCGCCAGGGTTCCTGACGGCTCGTAACGCTGCAGGCTTGTGGCGGCAGCCACTAGCCGGCGAAGTTCAGGCAAGCCGCCGTTCGCTAATCCCGCTGCCCGGGCCTGGACCAGGACATTGCCCAGTGCCGTCGCCTCCACCGGTCCGGCGATGACCGTTTTGCCCGTCGCGTCTGCGGTGAGTTGGCAGAGCAGCCGGTTCTGCGAACCTCCGCCCACGATGTGGACCACTGATGTCCGCTTGCCGGACAGCCTCTCGGCGTCGGCGATCGTGCGGGCGTAGCCGGCGGCGAGGCTGTCCAGGATGCAACGTACGACGGCGGCGGGCCGCTCCTGGAGCACCTCGCCGGTGGCGCGTACCGCCGCGTGGATACGCTCGGGCATGTTATCGGGAGCGATGAACGCAGGATCGTCTGCGTTAATCTGCGGCCCGCCGGCGGGCAGGGCGGCTGCCGCCTCGAGCAACGCGCTCAATTCCTGCCGAAACCCTTGAGCAGTCCACGTCCGCTGACACTCACTCAGCAGCCACAAACCTCCTACGTTGCGTAGGTACCTGATGGTGCCGTCCACGCCGCGCTCATTGGTGAAGTTGGCCAGACGGCTGGCTTCGCTAAGCACCGGGCTGTCGAGTTCCACGCCAACAAGGGACCAGGTGCCGGAGGAAATATAGGCAAAGTCCTCACGCTCCGCCGGGACGGCCGCCACCGCCGAAGCTGTGTCATGGGAACCTACCGCAACAACGGCAGTGTCCGGCGCCAGTCCGGTTAGGGCCGCGACCTCCGGCAGGATGACGCCGATGGTCTCGCCGGGCTGGACTAGCGGCGGGAAAAGGTTCTTCGGCAGTCCCAGCGGGTCAAAGAATTCTGTGGCCCACTCCCCCGCCACCGCGTCAAACATGCCGGTGGTGGAGGCATTGGTGGCCTCCGTCCGGCGCTGTCCCGTTAGCTTGAACGCCAGCAGGTCCGGGATGAGCAAGGCTTGCTTTCCGTTCAGCTCCGGCTCGGTGGCCAGCTGGTAGATCGTGTTGAATTGCAGGAACTGCAGACCCGTGGTGGCGTAGAGTCGCTGCTCGTCGATGAGCCGGTGGACCCTGGCAACTGCGGTACGGCTCCGTTCATCACGGTAGCTGTACGGCTGGGCCTCCAGCTCGCCGGAGGGGTCAACGAGTCCATAGTCCACGGCCCAGGTATCGATGCCGATGCTTATGATCTTCTCGCCGCCCGCGGCGGCCGCATCAGCGGCCGCCGCCAGCCCCTTGAGCACCTCAGCGTAGAGGGCGTCGAAGTTCCAGCGGAGGCCGCCGTCGAACTCCACCACCCCGTTGGGGAAACGGTGCACCGTTTCCAGCGACGCACCAAAACCGCCCGCGTCCACCCGGCCGAGCATCACCCTGCCGGAAGACGCCCCGATATCGACGGCGGCGAAGACCCTGCCGCCGTCGCCGGGAGTGCCCGAGCCACCGGAAGCACCGTGCCCGCCGGAAGCACTGTGCCCACCGGAAGCACTGCGGCCGCCGGAAGCGGTCCCGCTCATCGCAGGAAGGCCGCGGCGACGCCCGCGTCCACCGGCACGTGCAGGCCCGTGGTGTGGGACAGTTCGCTGCTGGTCAACACGGCGGCCGCGTTGGCTACGTGTTCCGGCAGGACTTCGCGCTTCAGGAGCGTGCGCTGTGCATAGTGCTCACCCAGCTTCTCCTCTTCGACGCCGTAGACCGCGGCACGCTTGGCACCCCAGCCGCCGGCAAAGATCCCGGAGCCACGGACCACGCCGTCGGGGTTGATGCCGTTGACCCGGACGCCGTATTCGCCCAGCTCAGCCGCCAACAGGCGAACCTGGTGGGCCTGGTCGGCCTTCGTGGCGGAGTACGCGATGTTGTTGGGGCCCGCGAACACGGAGTTCTTGGAGGAGATATAGATGATGTCGCCGCCCAAACCCTGGTCAATGAGGACCTTGGCCGCAGCTTTGGACACAAGGAAGGAGCCCTTGGCCATCACGTTGTGCTGCAGGTCCCAGTCCTTCTCACTGGTTTCGAGAAGCGGCTTGGAGATGGACAGCCCGGCGTTGTTGACAATGAGGTCCAGCCCGCCGAACGCAAGGACTGCGGCGTCGACGGCGGCCTGCACCTGGGCTTCATCTGTCACGTCCGCCTGGATCCCCACTGCGACGTCGGAACCGCCGAGTTCCTCCGCGACAGCCCTGGCGTTCTCCAGGTTGAGGTCCGCGATCACCACGCAGGCTCCTTCAGCGGCCAGTCGGGTGGCGATCGCCTTGCCAATGCCCGACGCCGCACCGGTCACCAAGGCGATGCGCGTCGCGTGCGACTTGGGCTTGGGCATGCGGGCGAGCTTGGCTTCCTCAAGGGCCCAGTACTCGATGCGGAACTTCTCGGATTCCTCAATTGGGGCATAGGAGGAAATAGCCTCGGCTCCACGCATCACGTTGATGGCGTTCAGGTAGAACTCGCCTGCCACCCGGGCGGTCTGCTTGTCCTTTCCATAGGAGAACATGCCCACGCCCGGAACGAGGACGATAGCCGGATCCGCGCCGCGGATGGCCGGGGAATCAGCATCTGCATGGCGATCGTAGTAAGCCTGGTAGTCCGCGCGGTAAGCGGCGTGGAGTTCCTTGAGGCGGGCAACGGAGGCCTCAATGGAGCCATCCGCCGGCAGGTCCAGGATGAGTGGCTTGACCTTCGTGCGGAGGAAGTGATCCGGGCAGGACGTACCCAGCGCGCCAAGGCGCGGGTGCTCGGCGCCCTCCAGGAATTCCAGGACACGCTGGTCGTCGCTGAAGTGACCCACCTGGGGCTTGTCAGCTGAGGCAAGCCCGCGGATGACCGGAGCCAGGGCAGCCGCCTTGGCCTTGCGCTCGCCTTCAGGCAGCCTGGCGTAGCCCGGCAGCTTTACCCCGAACGGTTCGGCTTTGCCGTTCTCCGCGATGTACTTCTCTGCCTCTTGGATGATCCACAGGGAGTTAGCCTCGGCCTCTTCGCTGGTGGAGCCCCAGGCGGTAATGCCGTGGCCACCCAGGATGGTACCGATGGCCTGGGGGTTTGCTTCCTTGATGGCTGCGATATCTAGGCCCAGCTGGAAGCCCGGTCGACGCCACGGAACCCACACGACCTTCTCGCCGAAGATCTTGGACGTCAGCGCGTCGCCGTCCACCGCCGTCGCGATGGCGATGCCGGAGTCAGGGTGCAAGTGGTCAACGTGGGCGGCATCCACCAGGCCATGCATGGCGGTGTCAATGGACGGCGCGGCGCCGCCCTTGCCGTGCAGGCAGTAATCGAACGCGGCCACCATTTCGTCTTCACGGTCGACGCCGGGGTAGACGTTCTTGAGCGCCCGAAGGCGATCCAAGCGGAGCACCGCCAGGTTTTTGTCGGTCAGTGTCCCGAGGTCACCCCCGGAGCCTTTCACCCAAAGGAGTTCGACGTCGTCGCCCGTCACCGGGTCCTTCTGGACACCCTTGGCGGAGGTGTTGCCGCCTGCAAAGTTGGTGTTGCGCTTGTCCGCGCCGAGTCGGTTGGAACGTGCAATCAGCTCTTCAACAGTCTTGTTCGATGCCATCTTCTTTATGCGCCCCATCCGGCTTGCTGACCGCCAACGCGGTCCTCGTTGATCTTCTTCTGGTAGCCGCTGGCGCTGAAGGCTGCCAGCGGATCGGCCGGGAGGCCGCGGGATTCACGCCACTCGGCAAGGGCCGGGCGGACGTCGGTGTAGAACGCGTCGGTGAAAATGCCGTGGGCGGCCAGGACATCACCGCTGCGCTGGGCTTCGGCCAGGGCGGTCGTGTCCACCAGCAGTGCCCGGGCAGTCATCTCCTGGACATTGAGCACCGAACGGATCTGGCCCGGGATCTTCTCCTCCAGGTTGTGGCACTGGTCTAGCATCAAAGCGACACCGGAATCCGCACCGAAGCCACCGCCACGGATCACCTCGAACATGATGCGGAACAGCTGGAACGGGTCGGCGGCACCCACGATCAGGTCGTCGTCGGCGTAGAAGCGGGAGTTGAAGTCAAAGGAACCCAGCTTGCCCAGTCGCAGAAGCTGCATCACGATGAACTCGATGTTGGTGCCAGGTGCATGGTGACCGGTGTCAAGGCAGACGAAGGCCTTCTCGCCGAGGGCCAGCGTCTGAGCATAGGACGTGCCCCAGTCCGGGACGTCGGTGTGGTAAAAAGCGGGCTCGAAGAACTTGTATTCGAGCACCAGGCGCTGGTCCTCGCCGAGCCGTTCGTAGATCTCCTGGAGGGACTCGGCCAGGCGGTCCTGGCGGCCGCGGAGGTCGTCCTGACCCGGGTAGTTGGTGCCGTCGGCGAGCCAAATCTTCAGGTCTCGGGAACCCGTGGCGTGCATGATGTCGATGCACTCCAAGTGGTGGTCGATGGCACGACGGCGGACGGACGCGTCTGACGAGGTCAGCGAACCGAACTTGTACTCATCATCCTGGAACGTGTTGGAGTTGATGGTTCCGAGCCCAACGCCCAGACCCTCCGCGTACTTCCTCAGCGCCGAGTAGTCGTCCACTTTGTCCCACGGAATATGCAGGGCGACTGTGGGCGCCAGGCCCGTCAACTCGTGGACTTTGGCGGCGTCGGCAAGCTTTTCCTGGACCGTGCGCGGAGTGCCAGGCGTACCAAACACCTTGAATCGCGTCCCGGAGTTCCCGTAGGCCCAGGACGGGACCTCAATGGCCAACTCCCCAAGGCGGCCCAGCGCGGTGTCAATGTGGTTCATCGGTCTGTCTTTCGGTGTGATGGTTTGGAGGTTTCAGTTGCTACTGCGAGCTGGGCTTCCCTGCCGGCGAACTGGTCTTCGAGATTGAACACTTCGTCGAGTACCCGGAAGCCTTCATCGGGCGGAACGTCGGCGTCTTTGAACAAGAGGGCCATCTCGGCCTGCCAGCGGGCATTAACCTCACTGAGCGCCATCCGGGCCTTTGCGGCCTGAAAGTCATCGCATTCCAGGTAGCCGATCAGTGTGCCGTCATGATCGAGGAACAGCGAGTAGTTGTTCCAGCCGGCTTCCTTGAGTGCACTGAGCATTTCAGGCCAGACGGCTGCATGGCGTCGCTTGTATTCGTCCAGCAGCGACGGCTGGACGCTCGAGCGGAAGCAGACCCTCATGTGAACCCCTGTGTTCGAAAAAGTTTCGGACGATCCGTTCAAGGCTGTTTCAGTGTCTTCATGAAATTCACTGAACTTTGCTGAACTTTGAATCGTTTCATTGTTACGATTCAAAGTACTCTGGAATTCAGACGGGTGTCAAGGAGTTCCAACCGTCTGCTTGTCGGCCTCCCACAGGCCCAATTAGTCCCCCAGGGAGAAGTGAATGAGCATGACTCGGGCAGCAAGCATCAAGGATGTGGCCAACCACGCGAAAGTGGCGGTGGGCACGGTGTCCAATGTCCTGAACTATCCGGACAGGGTCTCCAAACGAACCAAGGAGAGGGTCCTCAAAGCCATCGACGAGCTCGGCTTTGTCCGCAACGACGCCGCACGGCAGCTGCGCGCGGGCCAAAGCCGGACTATCGGCGTCGTAGTCCTGGATGTCGGAAACCCATTCTTCACCTCGGTGGTTCGTTCAGCGGAAGACGCCGCGGCACTCAATGGCAGCGCGGTGCTGCTCGGGGACAGCGGGCACGATTCCGACCGCGAATCCCACTACATTGACCTTTTCCAGGAACAGCGCGTCCAAGGCTTGCTGATTTCCCCCGTCGGCGATATTTCCGAACGCATGGAAGCCCTTCGTGAGCGGGGACTCCCAACGGTCCTGCTTGACCGGAAGGCCGATGAGACCGGCTTCAGTTCCGTATCAGTGGATGACGACGCCGGCGGGTACCTTGCAGCGCGGCACCTCCTTGACCTGGGGCGCCGTCGGCTGGCGTTTGTGGGCGGCCCGACGTCGATCCGCCAGGTGTCCGACCGTTTGCAAGGCGCCACCCGCGCTGTGCAAGAAGTCTCCGGTGCCAGGCTCGAGGTGCTGGACTCGGAGAACATGACCGTCCTGGCCGGCCGCCGCGTGGGCAACAAGCTGGTGGAGCGCGACCCAGCCGAACGGCCCGACGCCGTGTTTTGCGCGAACGACCTGATAGCCCTGGGCGTTATGCAGTCGCTCACCATGATGAACGGCATCAAAATTCCGGACGACATTGCCCTGATCGGCTATGACGACATCGACTTCGCCGTGTCCGCCGTCGTTCCACTGTCCTCCATCCGCCAGCCCACGGAGGCCCTGGGACGCACGGCCATCGAACTGTTGGCCGAAGAGCTGGATACGCAGCACCCGCAGCACCGCGCCGTGGTGTTCACACCCGAGCTTGTGGTGCGGCAAAGCACCGCAGGCGTGGGAGCGCCGGCGGTGCTGACAGCGGTTTCCTAGAAATTAGCCAGCCAGCTTCCCGTGTATAGGGACCCGAGTGCAGCGGACCGTTCAAATTCAAACCTGTGCGGGTTGCCTTCGGCTAAAGCACCCATGCTGAGCCCACATCAGAAGGATTGCCGCCCGCCTCAAAAAAGAGACGGACGGCAGGTTTTCAAAACGGCTCAGAGCTTTTCGACCACCAGGTTCCTATACGCGGCCCGCAAAGGGGCCATCTGCCGGAAGCCGATCCTTCCACGTCCGAGGATCCGGTCTGAGGGATCCTCCCAATCGAACAGCAACAGCCCATTGATCGAGAAGGCCACGCGAGGCCCGTCCTTGATCACCTCCAGGCGGTAAAAGTCGACGGCGTCTTCCGTGGGAGGCAGGGGATCGGCGCCTTGCGCAACGAGCTCAAATCCGGCGCTCTTGCGGAGATTACACGTCCGGAAGGCCCGCTCCGACTCATACTTGTGCCGGAAGTAGGACACGTGCAGGGCGTCCATGTCGCCAGAGTGGTACTGCGGGTAGTAGCCGGTGCGGCGCGCCAGGCGGGGAGAGAACAGGTCCTCTCCCCCATGCCCGGCCGCCGAAAAGAACACCATTGCCAAACCGGGTTCCTCCAGCGGAAGGAACTCCCAGCTGATCCGGATGCTGTCCGGGAACATCTCCGGGCACCACAAGGTCCAGTGCGCGTGGTCGCCGAACTCGACGTCGTCCAAGGATCCAGACAACTCAAGTGCTGTCCCGGCGCCAGGCGTTCTGCCGCCGTCGTACTTTCCGGCTGGATAGGTTCCGGCCACGACGGGCCCCTCGGCCACCCAGCCGTCGACGGCGGCGGGGCCGTTGAGGGGGTTGGCGTACAGCAGCTTTGCGGTCTCCAACAGACGGCCCCTAGGCCAGTGTTTCGGCGAAATCGGGCTCTGGCTTGTAGCCCAGGACGTCGAGCTGCTCGGCGACGTGGGCGGCGATGCGGCGGGCGCCCTCCTCGTGGAAATGTGTGTCGTCCTGGAGGCCTCCTGCCCAGTGCGCGTGGGCGCCCGGGGCGAAGTGGAAGAAGAGTTGCTTGGATTCCTCCTCACCGAGCCCCAGGTACAGGGAGCGGGTCCAAGCGTTAAGGTCGACGACGTCCACGTCCAGTTCCCTGCCCAGCTCACGGACTGTGGACGCGTACTCGGCCAGGGTCTCCTTCAAGACGCCTCCCTCGAAATGGCGACGCTCCGCGGACGTGCAAAGGATCGGCACCGCCCCTTTCGACCGGACTTCGGCCACCATACGGCCGAGGTTGTCAGCGTAGCCACCCCGGGCGGAGAGGTGGGCACGCTTTTGGTCGTTGTGGCCGAACTGGATGAGGACCAGGTCACCCTTCACGGCCTGATGCAGAAGTTGGTACCACAGACCTTCCTCACGGAAAGACTCTGTGGTGGCGCCGCCCTTCGCGTAGTTGTGCACGGCAGCCCACCAATACACCCGCTGCGGAAGCTGGGCGCCCCAACCGCTCATTGGATACTCGTAGCTGGGGCAGGCCGCAACGGTGGAATCGCCGGCAAGCAGGATTTTCATTGTGTCCTTTCAGGTCTGGTTGGTGAATCAACCCTTGACGGAGCCGATCAGCATGCCCTTGGCGAAGTGTTTCTGCAGGAATGGGTAGAACAGCAGGATGGGCAGGGTGGCGACGACGATGACCGCAAATTTGATGCCTTGTTCCGGCGGGACGTAGGTGGGATCTACATTGCCGGTTCCCAGCAGATCGGCGGAGGCGGTAACTTGGCGCAGGTACATCTGCAGGGTCCACATGGAATTGTCGCTCAGGTATAACAGCGGGGACATAAAGTCGTTCCAGATCCCCACGGCATAGAACAGGGCGAACGTGGCCAGCACCGGTTTGGAGAGCGGCAGCAGGATTCGCCATAGGATTCCAATTTCGGTGGCTCCATCCACCTTGGCGGATTCTTCCAGCTCGGTGGGAAGGTCCTGGAAGAAGTTCTTGATGATGATCAGGCTGAACGGGTTGATCGCCGCGGGCAGGATCAGCGCCCAATAGGAGTTGAGCAGGCCCAGGTCCTTGACCAGCAGGAAGGTGGGGATCATGCCACCTGAGAACACCATGGCAAAGACCACCATGTTCAGGATCAGCCGCCTGCCGGTCAACCCCCTCTTCGCCAGCGGGTAGGCCATGGTCACCGTGAGCGTGAGCTGAATCAAGGTTCCGACTACGGTGACCAGCACTGTGGTGATCAGGGCCCTAAGGAACGTGGGGGTGGCGAAGATGTAGTCGTACGCAGCAGTGGTGAACTGCTCGGGCCAGACGAAGAACGGGCGGCGGGTGATTTCCGCGTCCGTGGCGAAGGAGCCGGCAAACACGTACACAAGTGGCAGCATGGCCAGGATGCCGATGGCGGCAAGGAAAACGTAGTTGGCGGCGTCGAAAATGCGTCCGCCAGTAGTGTTGTAAACCTTCATCAGAACAATCCGCTCTGGTTGAACCGCTTCGCGACCCAATTGGTACCGAAGATGAGCACGATGCCCACCACGGATTTGAACAGGCCGACGGCGGTGCTGTAGCTGTAGGCGCCCTGGGTGATGCCAACGAAGTACACATACGTGTCGAACACGTCTGCCACGCTCCGGTTCAGGGCGTTGGTCATGAGGTAGATCTGCTCGAAACCGGTGTTCAGGACCTGCCCGACAGCGAGGATGAGCATCACGATGATCGTGGACCGGATGGAGGGCAGGGTGATGTGCCAGATGCGGCGGAACCGTCCGGCGCCGTCGATCACGGCGGCCTCGTATTGCTCCTGGTCCACGGTGGCCAGGGCGGCCAGGAAAATGATGGTCCCCCAACCGGTGTTTTTCCAGACGTCCTGAAGGACTATAAGGGGCCTAAACCAGTTGGGGTTGGACAGGAAATCAACGTGTGTGCCGAACACCCCGTTCAGGAACGTGAATAGCGGTCCCACGTCCAGGGCGAACAGCAGGAAACTTAGCGACGCCACGATAGTCCACGACAGGAAGTGCGGCAGGTACACGAGCGTCTGCACAGTGCGCTTGAGTATTGTCAGTCGCACCTCGTTGAGCAGCAGCGCCAGGACGATGGTCAGCGGGAATCCAACGCCCAGGTTCAGGAACGCCAGGATCAGCGTATTGCCCAGCAGCCGGGGAAAATCGGGGTTGGCGAAGAAATCCTGGAAATGCCGGAAACCAACCCACTGGCTGTCGTTGATCCCCAGGAAGGGTACGAAGTCCTTGAATGCGATGGTGACCCCGTACATCGGCCCGTAACGGAACACGATGAAGTAGGCCAGGCCCGGAAGAAGCAGCAGGTAGAGCCACTTGTAGTGGGCGAAGTGCACCGCGAAACTGCGACGCCGCCGGGGCGCGGGCGGCGTGCGCTTTGAAGAAGTCGCCTCCCGCTCCCCGGACTCAAGCTGGGTCACAGTCACTTGCGGCTGTCCTGCCACAGCTTGTTGATCTCGTCCTTCACCTTGTCGCCGCCGCTGGTATTCCACAGCTTGATGGCGTCCTTCAGACCCTGCTCGTCGATCTGGCCAGCCAGGTACTTGATGCGGGCGTCGGCCACGATGTTGTCCAACTGGACACCCTTGGCAACATAGGTGGGAGAGACCAGCGAAGCTGCAGGGTTGTAAACGGCGCTCTTGAGGTCCTCAGCCATTACCTCGATACGACGGTCGTAGACCTTCTGTTCGTAGTCGCTGGCCTGCTTGGGCTGGTAGAACTGGTTGCCCGCCACGTTCATTCCCAACTGGGCCAAGCCGCTCTTGACGTCGGCGTTGACCGCTTTGGCCTCAGGCGTTTCCGGGCTTACCGGGACGGCCTTGCCATCCTTGACACTGAAGTTGACACCCTCGATGCCGTTGTTCAGGACAATGGCGGCATCCTTGGAGTTGAGTTTGTCGAGGAACTTCAGGACCTGGTCGAGATCGGCCTCCGTGCGAACCTTGGCCTTGGGGATGGCGATGAAGCCAGCGTAGCCGTCGGTGGGGTGGGCCCTGAGTTTACCGTCGGGTCCGGTGAGGTTGCCTACGAAGCCCACCTTAGTGGTGTAGTTGGCGGGATCAGCCTGCTTGAACAAGCCGACTATCTGGCTGACACGGGAGTCTACATCGACGATGATTCCGCCTTTACCGTTGAGGAACGGCTCGTTCCATTTGGTGCCGTCAAATGTAGCGAAATCTGCGTTGATCAGCTTCTCGTCAACCATCTTCTTGATGAAACGGTCAGCCTGGAGGAACTCATCGGTTTCGAAGCTCGGGACTAGCTTCCCGTCACGCTCGGTCCAACGGTTGCCGGCGCCGAACCATTCTTCGATGATGTCGTAGGGGCTGTTGGTTCCAAGCGCGCCCCACTTGGGGATGGTGATTCCCCAGGTATCGTTCTTGCCGTTGCCGTCGGGGTCCCGTTCCGTGAACGCCTTGGCGATGTTGTAGAGGTCCTCTACTGTTTTGGGCGGCTGGAGTCCCAGCTTGTCCATCCAATCCTGGCGGAACATTACGGATGCACGAATGGGTGAACGGCCGCGGAACACCCCATAGACCTTGCCGTTTACCGAGGCGTTCTTTTGGACCTCCGGCATGGTGGTTTTCAGGTTGGGGTACTTGGCGAGCTTGTCCGTCAGGTCCCAGAACGCCCCGGCTTCCGCGTTCTTGACGAAGCCCGGCGACTTGCTCTGGATGATCATCACGTGCGGGATTTCCGACGATGCGAGCGTGATGTTGGTCTTTTCTTCGTATGAGCTGTTCGGGACCCACGTGACGTTCAGGTTTTTGCCCGTGATTTCGTCGAGCTTCTTCATGGCGGCACCATCGGCGGCCGGTGGCTGTGCTTCGAAGTAGGGCGCCATCATGGTGATGGTGCCAAGGTCCGACGATGCTCCGGACGACGCTCCGGAGCAGCCGGACGCGGCGAGCGCCGCGGCCAGGACGGCCGCTGCACCAGCAGTGCGCATGAGGGGACGGGACATGATCTCTCCTTCGAGGTCGAGTAATTGGTGCGGGTAAGTCGGTTGTTGACGAGGTCTCTTGGTCGGCGAGGCTCGGGTCGCAGCTGGGTTCCGTGGCGTGGCTAGGTTCCGTGGCGTGGCCAGGTTCCCCGACGCCGTTGGGTTGACGGGCGTTGTTGGGTTCCGCGGTGCCGCTAGGCTCAGCGACCCTTCCATCGCTGGCAGACCGAGGAACTGTTGAACTCTTGATACGTTTCACTGACTGCCAGGGAGAAGGGTGTCGGCCACGCCCGCACCCTCAGCCAACTTCCCGGCCATTTCCTCGTCATTGGCGGTGAAGAAGCGGTCGCACAGCCATCCTGTGAGGTACAACCAGGCGCCAATACCAAAGAAGGGAATCAATCCAGGCACCACGCCGCACGCGAAAATCGCAGCCGCAGTCACCAAGAGCAGCACGGCCGTCCCAGCCAAATGCCGAAGGGCAAAGCGGGGGGACATCACCAAATACTTGGGGAGCGGGAGTTCGTAACGGGCATACATAGGGAACAGGTGGCACGCAGCACCGACGGCAATCAGCGCGGCGAGAAGAATTCCGATGGCAGCGAACTGCGAGCCCAGGTCGGGAGCGGCGGAGAAATAGTTCCAGTTCAGGGCCAGCACCGCGAGCACGAGAAGCACCGGGACACCGAGGGCATTGCCCTTGGCAAAGTGGCCGAAGTATTCACGGACGAAGCTGCGAACCAACTTGGCTCCATCACCGCGGATACGACGACGAACAAGCACATGGGCCGCCGCCGTTGCGGGTCCAACGCCGAAAACCACACCGCCGAGCAGGGTAAAAGCCAGCCACAGCATGTTGAGGCAGGCGATCCAAGCCACAGTGTCGAATAATGCGTAGGCTCGAGGGCCAAAATTTCCAGATGTGATGACGCTCCCCTCTCTCCGTCATTGCAGGACGGGCCATAAGTGTCCCAAGTCACATCAGTAAACGCTTTCTCGAAAATCTAGACTCAAAAGTCAGCAAGGGTCAAGATGTTTTTTGAATCGTTACATAACGCCAGAGACGCGCTACACTAATCGCAAGCGACGGCGGGAAAGCGCCTTCCGCCTCGGGAACTTTTATCAATGCTGTGACGAAGGCGTCAGGTGCCCCCGTTACGGTGCCAGCAGAGGAGAACCATGGACACCCCGTCCGCCGAGACCACCGATCAATCCGGCACAGTCGAGTCCGGCGAGCACCAAGCCGAGCAGCGCGAAATCGTTACCAGCGGGACCGAGGTGCAACAAGCTCCAGTGGTGGCGGCCCGAATTGCCTTGGTTGGCGTCCACGGATTCGGGGCACACCACCTGGCCAATCTCCGTCGCTTGGAAAACCAGGGCGCCGTGAAACTCGTAGCCGTTGCCGATCCCAACCCGCCAGGCCCCGGCGAACTGCCCGAATCAGTAACCGTCCATAACTCGCTGGATTCCCTGCTGGCCGGGAACCATCAACCGGACGTGATCATTGTGGCCACGCCGATCCAAACCCATGCTCCGCTGGCCCTTGCCGTGTTGGCTTCATCCGCTGACCTTTACCTCGAGAAGCCGCCTGTGGCATCCATGGCAGACTTCCTCCACCTCCAAGAAGCCGCCGAACAAGCCGGTCGCAGTGTGCAAATCGGATTCCAGAGCCTCGGTTCCCACGCCTTGGCCGCAATCGATTCAATGCTCGCCAACGGTTCATTCGGCGAGCTTCCGGGCATCGGGGAACTTCAAGGCATTTCCGCCACAGGCCGCTGGATTCGTGACCGGGCCTATTACAAGCGCTCCCGCTGGGCTGGCAAACGCAGCATGGACGGAGTGGACGTGGTGGACGGCGTAGCCACCAACCCGCTGGCTCACGCAATCGCCACCGCGCTGAGGATTGCGAACGCCATGAAAGCCGATGACCTGGAATCCGTGGAGACCGACCTCTATCATGCCAACGAGATCGAGTCCGACGACACATCAGTCATCCGCATCCGAACCACCAACGGATTGCCCATCACTTGCGCGCTGACACTGTGCGCCACAGAATCCGTGGAGCCGTACGTGACGCTCCACGGCACAGAGGGCACGGCAACCTTCCATTACACCCAGGACCTGCTGACCATCCGTTCTGGCCTCGGCGAAACGCAGCACGCGTTCGGCAGGGACGACCTCACCGAGAACCTGCTTCAGCATCTGGCCGCAGGCGCACGCAGCGAAAGCGTGCCGCTCCTGAGCCCTTTGGAAAACAGCGGCGCCTTTATGCGCGTGCTGGAAGCAATTCGCACTGCCGAGCCACCGGCGCAGATTCCTGACTCGGCCATCGACTGGCACGGCGAAGGCGATGCGGCCCACCCAGTAGTCCGCGGCATCGAGGACGCCCTGGAGCGGGCCACCAAGGCACATGCGACGTTCAGCGATTTGGGGCTGCCGTGGGCGCGCCCGGCATCGCCGGACTACATGCGCCCGTTGTTCGCCGGCGAACCATCCACACTGCCCGCGACCGACGGCGACACACCCACCCAGCCGTCTCCCGCCGTCGTACTTCGCAGCGGCGGGGTCCTCCCCCAAAGCCTCAGCCCCCGCCCCTACCTGCACCCCGTATCCACGCTCGCCGGAACCGTGGTGACAGATCATCTGGCGGCCGACCACCCGTGGCATCTTGGTGTTGGCATCGCCATCCAGGACGTCAACGGCGCCAACCTCTGGGGCGGCAGGAGCTACCGACGGTCCGCCGGCGCCTACCTCGCGCTGAAGGATCACGGCCGCATCACCCTCAACCACATCCGGCAGCCGGACGCCAACACCACGCAGCTCGCACTCCGGTGGACCGGTCCCGACGGCGCCGCGTTGCTCGACGAACAACGGACCCTGAGCCGGACCGTCCTCGATGACCGCACGTGGCGCCTGGATCTTCGGACCGAACTGACCGCCGTCGTGGACGCCTCGCTGGGCAGTCCCGGATCACACGGCGCAAGAGGCAGCGGCTACGGCGGCTTCTTCTGGCGTCTCCCGGCTATGACGAACCCTCGCGTTTTCACTCCCAGGGCCGAGGGCGAACCGGCAGTGCACGGCACTGTCTCGCCGTGGTTGGCATGGACTGGAACGTTTGGCGGCACAGAAATGTTCGACGGCGGCGGCTCACCTGGAGACCGGACCGGCACCTTGGTGTTCGCTGCACCGCCGGAAGCGTCGGACCCTTGGTTTGTCCGCATGGCTGGTTATCCGGCGGTGGGATCGGCATTGGCCTGGGACAAGGCCGTGGAACTGGCCACCGGTGAGACGTTGCGCCGCAGCTACAGCATCTGGATCAGCGACGGCATCCTGCCGATAGCGGACATCCAGCGCCTCGTGGCAGAACGGTGACGGCGGGCTCGCCGCTCAGGGCGGCAGGACTCACCACGGACGGACTGAGCGACGGTTTGACGGCCGCCCCAGCCCGATTCCGCTCGGTGCTTGATTATCCCAGTCACCTCTGCCGCGGGACCTGAGCGGGCAGCGGCTCGTTATGCCTCCCACGCGGCCAGGGTGAAAGAGGCAGTCAACACCTTCTTAAGGGTGGACAGCGCCTACTACTTTTGAACACCGAAAGGCGAGGTATGGACAATGCCGAGTCCCGGGAGTATTAATTTCGCTATCTGGGGCTCGTCATGGGCTGGCTGCTGCGCTGGGGGAGCGCGCGGCAACTGCGGGCAAAGGCATATTGTCCTGCGGTGAAAGGTGCCCAGTGAGACGTCCCTCGTGGAAATCCATGCTGATTGGCTTAACCGGCGCCCTATTGGCGCTTGGCCTCAGCCTCCCCGCACAGCCCGCCTCCGCAGCCACGGTGTATGCGTTTGGGGTCTTCGGGGACACCCCCTACGGGTCCACGGCCCTCAACGGCCTGCCGGCACGCATTAATCAGCTGAACGCAGATCCCCAGATACAGTTGGTGTCCCATTTGGGCGACATAGGCTCCGGCAATTGCGCTGACTCCTATTACGCCAAAATCAAATCCGCCTTCGACAAATTCGTGGATCCCCTTATCTACACCCCGGGTGACAACGAGTGGGCCGACTGCCATAAAGCGTCAGTGGGCAAGGCAAATCCATTGAACAGGCTCACCGCAGTCCGGAAAGTCTTCTTCCCAACGCCTGGGACTACCCTCGGCCAAAACGCGATGTCCGTTACAGCCCAGAGCGGTTATCCGGAGAACGTTCGTGTTTCCAAGGGCGGGATCACCATAGCCGCCGTGCACGGCGTCGGCTCCTACAATGACCTCGCCATCTGGAGCGGCCTGGGCTACACCTCAGTGCAACCGTCCCAAAAAGCAGAATTCGATGCCCGTACGTCGGCAGACGCGTCCCACATCAAGGCCACCTTTGCCCAGGCCACGGCCAGTCATTCGCGTGCGGTTGTCCTTCTTACGCAGGCCGACATGTTCTGGGGCTCCCCCGGCTCCACATACCGCGAGGCCTTCAAGGTTGTAGTCCGCACCATCGCGGCCGAGGCCAAGGCCTATGGCAAACCCGTATTCCTCTTCAATGGGGACAGCCACGTCTTCCTCAAAGACAATCCGCTGGCTTCATCGAAGTGGCTTTCCTTCTACGGAATCACGGGCGCAGTGAACAACCTGACCCGCTACGCGATCGAGGGCGGATCCTCCATGAACGAGTGGCTGCGAGTGAAGGTGGTTACGGAATCAAACGTCATCAGCGTGGAACGGGTCGCCTTCAAGTAATTAGCCGTTGATTGCTCCCGGCCGCGTTTATTCTCACAAGTTCGGTCAGGGTTATCCCGCCGTCGATTTTCGACGACGTGAGCCACGCGCCAGGAGCAACCCGATTGTGCCCGCCGAGGCCATGCCCAGCGCGCCAGTCGCCACTAACCCTGTTCGTACGCCAAACTCCTCGGTCAGCCATCCGGCCAGTAGTCCACCCAGGGCGTGACCTCCCAGGAGCATGGGGAAATACAGCGCCAGGACACGACCCCGTACCGCCGCGCCGGCCTCCAGCTGCACGGCGGTTGCAGCGCTGGTAAGGAACAGCAGGGTCATAAAGCCCACCAGGACCAACAAGGCCACAAAGAGTTCCTGCGTGGGCATCAAGGCTGCCACCAACTGCGACAGCCCGAACAGTCCCGCAGCCACAACAATCCCTCGGCGGCCAAAGCGCTTGAACTTGGCCGCCACGAGGGCCCCGGCCAACGCGCCTACTGCGCTCACCGCGTTAAAGAGTCCAAATCCGGCGGGGCCGCTGTGCCACACTCGATCGGCGAAGGCCGCCAGGACCACTGGCCCGTTCATCCCAAACGCCCCCAGCAGGCCGGCCAACAGCATAGTCAGCAACAGTGGCGGCCGAGCCAGCACAAAGCGGAAGCCAGCCAGCATCTGCCCCCGCCCTCGCTGAGGAGCCTCGCCGAAATAGAGTTCGTGGGGCCGGATCAACAGGATCATGACCATAACGGACCCGCAGACCAAGGCGTTTGCCGCGAAGGCAGACGCAGATCCGAACTGGGCAATCACCACTCCCCCGATCGCCGGCCCCAGCATAGCTCCGAGTTGCCCCACGGCGTTGTTCAAGCCGATTGCCGCTGGGAGCCTTGAATCACCGGCCACCTCATTCACAAGCGCCTGGCGGGCCGGGCCATCAACGGAGCTGGCCAAGCCCAGGACTACGCAACTGGCATAAACAAGCCACACCTGAATAGTTCCCATCGCGTCCGAAATCGCCAAACCTGCAGCCAGTACCGCAGCGACAGCCTGGCATATCAGCAGGGTCCGCCGCTTGGGATAGATGTCGGCTAACACGCCGCTGAGCGGACCCACAAACAGCATCGGCAGAAACTGCAGCGCGACGGCAAGACCCACCGCTGCAGGGCTGCCGGTGAGTTGCAGGATCAGCCAGTCCTGCGCCAGCCGCTGCATCCAAACCCCCGTGCTCCCAACAAAACTTAGGCCCACGTAGAGCCGGTAGTTGTGAAGCGCGAAGAGACGGTACCAGGGCTCGGTTTTGGCGCCATCGAGATGGGTAACGCCGGCTGCGCCGGCGGAGGACAAATTGGAGTTGTGGCGCGGAGGCAACACTGGAGTGCTCTGCTCTATTCAAGAGTTGGGTGCGGGTCAAAGGTTGGGTGCGGGTCAACGGTTGGGTGCGGGTCAACGGTTGGGTGCGGGTCAAAGCGCGGGTCAACGGTTAAGCGCAGGTCAACGGTTAGTGCGGGTCAACGGTTAGGTGCAGGCTAATGTTCAGCGGTGCGATTCAGCGTCGGAGTGCAAATCAGCAAATAGTGGGGAACCTTGGCGCTACGGGGAGGAGCGAAGCAGCGCCACACGGCCCATACGGGCCCGGGCCTGGCGGGAAACCATTTGTGGACTAGCTCAGCGCGCCGCGCGGGTGGCGGCGCGCATCTTGATGGACGCCGCAGCCAGGATCAACGTCCCTGGAACCACCACAAACAGCGCAGGAAGCATCCAGACGAAAACCACGGACATAAACAGCGCCACAAGCAACAGGAGGGTACCGGTCCAGTCCTTCAGGGATTCACTCTTCGCCAGCGCGAAAGCTCCCGCCCAGGTGCCACGCCCGCCTTTGCCACCGTCGTTATGGCGTTCAAAAGCCGTGCTCCAGCAGGCCGCCGTCCTGAGGAGAAGGACGGCACCCGCTGCCGCGACCGCCTGCGTGGCCGGCAGGACAACGCCGCGTGCCGGCAGCTGCCCAACAAAAGCAAGCAAAAGATTAAGGACGACGACGACGGTGACCGCAGCCGTCGTCGCACCTGCCTTGAGGCTGCCGGACAGGGCCAGGCGGAAGGATGCCCACAGGCTCCGCACCGAATCTTCGCGGCCGGCGAGGTGTCGGTCGAGGTGGGCGACACCGGCGGCGTAGGCCGCCGGTGCTGTCACCACGGGCAATGAGAGGACGAGCACGAGGATGCCGGTGAGGAGAGTCTCGGAGATGAGGGTGAAACGATTGACGGGGACGCCGGGCTCATCTTTGGGACGCTTGCGTGCAGATTCCATGAGGCTCATTTCCAGCGATCCGTCCTAGCCCTTGAGTCCTTGGGTGGAGACGCCTTCCACAATGTAGCGCTGGAAGATGAGGAAGAACAGCAGCACGGGCAGGAGAGCGAGGACGGACATGGCGATCATGGCGCCGTAGTCGGAGCTCTGGGTCTGGTCCACGAAGAGGCGCAGGGCCAGCGGCAGCGGATACATCTCCGGGGAGTTCAGGTACAGCAGCGGACCAAGGAAGTCGTTCCAGCTCCAGATGAAGGCAAAGATCGAAGAGCTGATCAAGGCGGGCTTCATCAACGGAAGCATGATGGACCCGAAGATCCTAAAGTGTCCGGCGCCGTCGATGCGGGCGGCCTCGTCCAGGTCACGGGGCAGGTTGCGCATGAACTGGACCATGAGGAACACAAAGAACGCGTCCGCGGCGAGGAACTTTCCGATCAGCAGCGGTACATAGGTGTTCACCAGGCCGAGCTGCTGGAAGATGATGTACTGCGGAATGATCACCACGTGAAACGGCAGCAACAGGGTGGCGATCATCATGCCGAAGAACAGGTTACGGCCGGGGAAGTTGATACGGGCGAAGGCGTAGGCCGAAACGCTCGCGGACAGCACCGTTCCGATGACGGCTCCAACGGCGAGGATGATCGAGTTGGTAAAGAACTGCGCCGTGGAAACTCCGCCAATGCCGTCCATGGCGGTGACGAAGTTGTCCAGGCTGAAGTTTTCACTCCAGAGAGCCGGGTTGCCGATGATCTCACTGTTCGGCTTGAGCGAAGAGGCCACCATCCACACGGCCGGGTACAGGACCACGCCGACGAGCGCCAGTGCCACCACGTTGAAGACGACGGCGCGCAACCGCTTTGCGCTGCGGGAATCGGCCTTCGGATTGTATTCCTTGGGGTTGTCCTGGCCTTCGGCCAGCGCTGGGGCTGTTGGGCTGCTCATGGTTTCACGCTTCGTTGTTGTCATGGTGGTCACCGGGAATCACCGCTGTAGTGGACCCAGGACTTCGAGGTGCGGAAGAACAGCAGTGTGATGATGCCGACGACAATCACCAGCAACCATGCCATCGCGGACGCATAGCCCATCCTGAAGTCACTGAACCCGCGGAGGTACAGGTAGAGGGTGTAGAACAAGGTGGATCCGGCCGGGCCACCTTCACCGTTGGAGATGATGTAAGCCGAAGCGAAGATCTGGAACGCGTGGATGGTTTCCAAGAGGAGGTTGAAGAACACCACCGGGGAAAGCATCGGGAACGTGATGTTCACGAACTTCCGCACGCGCCCGGCACCGTCCATGGATGCAGCCTCATACAGCTCTGTGGGGATCTGCTTGAGGCCGGCCAGGAAGATCACCATGGGGGCGCCGAATTGCCAGACAGTCAGCAGGATCATCATCGGCATGGTCATGTTCGGGTTACCAACCCAGCCACCGAGGTTGATACCGAAGAAGCTCAGGCCCTGGTCCACGGGACCGTTGTCGCCGAACATTGCCTTCCAAACGATGGCAATCGAAACGCTCGCGCCGATCAAGGACGGCGCGTAGAAGGCGGAGCGATAGAAGCCCTGGCCCCGAGTGGCGTTGTTCAGCAGCAGTGCCACAGCGAGCGCGGCGGCGAGCTTTAGCGGCGTACCAAAGACGACGTAGCTCAGCGTGACCTGGACCGACTGGAGGAACCGGTCATCGCTGAAGAGGTTGACGTAGTTGTCGAATCCGATCCACTTGGGCGCTTCGAAGAGGTTGTAGTTGGTGAAGGACAGGTAGAGCGAGGACAGCATCGGCCCCACGGTCAGGACGATGAAGCCCAGGAGCCAGGGCAGAAGGAAGGTGTAGCCGGCGCGGACATCCGCGCCCCGCGGCCCGGTGCGCCGGGCCAGCGGGACGCTCGTAGCGCCTCTGCGTCGGGTCAGGGTCTGTGTCACGAGGGGATTCCTTATTCGGTGGGTGACAGCGTGTGCAGTCGCAAGGGCCTAGGCGTTCTGCTTGATGACGTCTTCAGCTTCCTTGAACCACTGGTCCACTGCGCCGTCGATGGTGAGCTTGCCGTAGTTCAGGTCCTCGCTGGTCCGCAGGAACGCGGCTTCCAAGGTGCCGAAGCCGACGATGGGCGGCTGGGGTGCATCCTTGAGGTACTTCTCAATGGACTTCTCGTAATCGACCACTGCCTTGTCGGCACCTTCGAAGGTTGTTCCCTCACGCTGCGTCTTCGACGCCGGAACACCGCGGGAAGTCTTGAAGATGTTGCCCACCTCAGGATCGTTGACCATAAAGTCGATGAAGCGAGCGGCAGCTTCCTTGTACTTGGTCTTGGCGCTGGCCACCATCAGCATGGAGGGCTTGAGGAACAGGCCAAGGTTGCCTTGGTCGTCCGAAGGGACGGGAACCAACTTGAGCTCCTTGGCACCGGAGTCCTTCAGGTAGGCGGCCATGAAGTTGTCCCAAGTGGACTCAGAAGCTGCGGCGTTGGCGCCGAAGGCGCTCTTGGGCTTCAGCTGCGTGGCTCGGTCCGGCGGGATAATGGCTGGCGTGCCGCGAAGGTCGGAGGCCAGGCTCCACCATTCCTTGAGGTTGTCCTTGCTGAAGCCGAGCTTGCCTTCATCAGTGAAAGCCTGGATGTTCTTCTGGCGAAGCCAAATGTTGAACTGCCACCAGACTCCGGTGAAGTCGGCACCGCCGAAGTACTTTCCGCCGCTCTTGGCGCCGACGTCGCCCAGCCACTTCTTGTATTCGGCGTAGCTCCATTTGCCAGTGGGCTCGGCGACGCCGATTTCCTTGAGCTTGGCAGGGTCGTAGTAGACGGCGAAGGCGTTGGTGCTGGTGGGGATGCCGTAAGTCTTACCGCGGACCTGGCCGGAAGGCAGGAGGGTCTTGTCGAAGCCGTCTAGGTTGATCTTGACTGTGCCAAGGTCCAGGAGTTGGTTCCGCTGGGCATAATCCCGGAGGTAGGAGAGGTCCCACTGCATAACGTCCGGCAGGCCACCACCGGCAGCTTCGGTAGCGCGCTTCTGCCAGTACCCGGCAAAGTCCGTGAAGTTGCCGTTGATCTTGATGTCCGGGTTCTTGGACTGGAAGAGGTCGATGGCCTTGCGAGTACGTTCAGCGCGGTCGTCGTTGCCCCACCAGGTGTAGTTCAGGGTAACGGGATTCTGGGCGCTGCCCTGTTGGCTTGGCGACTGGCCGCAGGCGGCCAGGGCGGCCGCCGAAACGGTACCGACAGCAACGGTGGTGAGAAAATTCCTTCTGCTGATCATGGGAGCCTCCTTGCTCGTGTTGCATAGGCCGCAATCAAAGTTCGAGAACGTAGCAGTGATGTGGCTTACATGCTTTCTGAAACGATACAATACAGATTGTTCCAACATCGGGCAAGCGTTTTCCAAAGATCTGATTTCTATCCTGTCAGTCCCTAAACCGCTAGACAAAGGAGTCCCGTGCCTACCCTCAGTTCCTCCTCCCCCGCGTCTGTGTGGGACAGCGTGGACGGCATCGCCTTCGGTGGCGACTACAACCCTGAACAATGGCCCCGCGATGTGCGCCTCGAAGACATTGAACTGATGAAGGAAGCAGGCGTGAACCTGCTCAGCGTCGGCATCTTCTCGTGGGGCCTGCTGGAGCCGCGCGAAGGCGAATACGACTTTGAGTGGCTGGACGAGGTGATGGACAACCTCGCCGCGGCGGGCATCAAAGTGGCGCTTGCAACAGCGACGGCGGCTCCGCCCGCCTGGCTCGTTCGCAAGCATCCGGAAATTCTGCCTGTCACGGAGGACGGCACCGTCCTGGAGCGCGGCTCGCGGCGCCACTACTCGCCGTCGTCGGCTGTTTACCGGCGGTACGCAGCGGGCATAACGCGCTCCCTCGCCGAACGCTACAAGTCCCACCCGGCGCTGGCGCTGTGGCATGTAGACAACGAACTGGGCTGTCACGTCACCGCCTTCTACGGAGAGGAAGACGCCGCTGCATTCCGACGGTGGCTGGAACGCCGGTACGGGTCCATCGAGGAGTTGAACGAGGCGTGGGGGACGGCTTTCTGGTCACAGCACTACGACACTTTCGAAGAGATCATCCCGCCGCGGCTCGCGCCAACAAGCCTCAACCCTGGCCAGCAGTTGGACTTCATGCGGTTCAACTCATGGGCCCTGAAGGACTATTACCGCAGCCTTCTCGCCGTACTGCGCGAGGTCACTCCCGGCATCCCCGCAACCACCAACCTCATGGCAAGCAGTGCAACCAAACTGTTGGACTACTTCGACTGGGCCAAGGACTTGGACGTCATCGCCAACGACCACTACCTGGTGGCAGCGGATCCGGAACGGGAAATTGAGCTCGCTTTCAGCGCCGACCTCACCCGCGGTATCGCCAGTGGGTCACCGTGGATGCTGATGGAGCATTCGACGTCGGCGGTCAACTGGCAGCCGCACAACCGGCCCAAGATGCCCGGTGAAATGCTCCGGAACTCGCTGGCCCACATGGCTCGCGGCGCCGACGCCGTGATGTTCTTCCAGTGGCGGCAAAGCAAGTCCGGCTCGGAGAAGTTCCACTCAGCGATGGTCCCGCACGGAGGCCGGAACACACGCATATGGCGTGAAGTTGTGGAGCTGGGCTCCGTTTTGGGCCGCTTGGCTCCGGTCAAGGGATCGCGGGTGGAGTCCCGCGTGGCCATCGTGTTCGACTATGAGTCCTGGTGGGCATCCGAACTAGACTCCCATCCCAGCCAGGACGTCCGATACCTCGAATTGATGCGTGGCTTCCACCGAGCCATGTACTTGCGTGGTGTCACGATTGACTTCGTGAACCCCGCGGCTGACCTGTCCGGCTACGATCTGGTCCTGGTGTGCACGCTCTACTCCGCAACTGACGCCGCCGCTGCCAATATCGCCGCGGCCGCTGAAGCCGGGGCTACAGTGCTGGTGAGCTACTTCAGCGGCATCGTGGACGAGCACGACCACGTCCGACTTGGTGGTTACCCCGGGGCCTTCCGCGAGCTCCTTGGAATCCGGACTGAGGAATTTCACCCGCTCCTTCCTGGTGAAAGTGTCACGCTGGGCAGTGGATCGCTTGTGGCGGGGCGGAAGGGCTCTGTGTGGAGCGAACACGTGCAGGTTGTTGACGGGACAACTGAGGTCCTGGCCTCCTTTACCGGGTACCCGCTCGACGGCGTCCCTGCCGTTACGCGGCGACCGGTAGGCACCGGTTCGGCCTGGTACCTCGCCACGCTATTGGACGCCGAGGGTATCGACGCGCTCGTGGGCCGCCTGCTGAACGAGGCCGGTGTTGTTGCCAGCGCTGAAGCCAGCGCCGGGGTGGAACTCGTCCGTCGTTCGCATGCCGATGGCCGTCGCTTCCTCTTCGCTATCAATCACGGCAGCAGGGACGCCACCGTGAAGGTCGACGGCGAGGACTTGCTGGGTGGCGGACGTTTCGGTGGCGTTGTTCCGGCGGGAGCGGTCGCAGTGGTTGCGGAGGATTGACGAATCCCGGTCGATGGGGCGGTCCCGTAACGCTAGGCGACCTCGCGCACTCAGTCCGGCGACCGTCGTCGGGCAGACTGTGCGGAATGAAGTCGCCTGTGCCCCGGGAGGAATCCCCTACCTCCCGGGGCACAGCGCGTGGGCGCGGTCACCGCCGCCGGCGCCTGCCCGCCGTCGTCGGTCACGAGCTGCCGAGCATCGCGATCATTACGAGTCGCCGCCCAAAGTGCCGGCGTTAGCTGATCGCGGACTTCATTTCATCCACTGCCTTCTTGCCGGCTTCCTCGGTGGAGAGCCTATTGAAGAGAACCTCCGAGGTGTAACGCTTGATGATTTCCTGTATGGCACCCGCACCTTTCGGGGGTGGCGCAGGAGCTTCACCAAGCTCGTTCTTGATCTGGTCGATGAAGCTGACCACCTTGGTGTCTGCTTTGGTTAGCTTGGATGAGATGGCATCCCGCACTTGTGAGTTCGGATAGACGCCCCGGTCAGCCAGCAGGGCCTCGCCGGCCTTCACGTCATTGGTGAGGAAATTGATGAATTTGGCAACCTCCTCAGGGTGCTTGGTGCGGGAAGACGCGGACCAGAACTGTGATGCCTTGTACCAAAGCTTCGTGTCCGAGGCTTTGCCGGTCTTGGTGGGGAAGCGCAGGATCTGCAGTTCACCGCCGGAGGCCTTTTCCAGGGCGGGGAGCTGGTTGGACCACCAGAAGGCCAGGCCGTTCTTGCCTGTGGCTAACCCGCTCTGGTCCAGCGGTGCGGCCTCCGCCTCCACTACCTCCGATGCGGAAGGCACGGCCTTGTTCTGGCTCATGTCCTTCAGGAATGCCCACCACGCAGCAATATCGGAAGGTTCGAAACCCAGCTTGCCATCCCCGGTGTAAAGCGACTTGCCGTTCTGGCGCAGCCACACCCCAAGGGACGCCTCGTCAGTCCCGTAGGCAGCCGAGCCGTACGTGCCCTTCGGGGACTTGGCGGTTACCTCAGCCGAGATTCGGGCGTAATCCTCCCAGGTCCAGGTCTTGTCATCAGGTATGGCTACTCCTGCCGCCTTGAAAACGGCGGGGTTGGCCAGGATGGTGGCAGCGTTGATGCCTGCCGCGATGCCGGTCAGTCCCTTCTTGCCTTTGCCCGCGTTCAGGGCTGCCTCGTCCAGCTTGGACGTGTCGATCTGGTACTTGGACAAATCAAGCAAAGCCCCCCGACTGGAGTACTCCGTGATGTACTTCTCGTCCATCTGGATAATGTCCGGCGCGTCGTTAGCCGCGACCTGCGTGGCCAGCTTGTCCCAATAGCCGCTCCAGTCGCCGTATTCAGGCTTGATTTTGATACCGGGGTTCTGCGCTTCGAAAGCCGCAATGGCAGCCTGCGTCAATTGGGCGCGCTTGTCGCCTCCCCACCAGGAGAAGCGAAGCTCAACCTTGCCGTCTGAGCTCTTGGGGGCTGAGCCCCCGCCGCAGGCACTCAGGGCCAAAACGGCGGCGGCCGCAGCTGCAACGACGCCGGACGCGCGGAGTCGACGTCGGCTCCGGGCCTGCTTGGCCTCCGCGCCGGAAGTGGCTGCTGCTGCAGCCCTGGCAAATAGCGGCACTGGGTTCTCCGATCTTCGTTGATCTTGAATGCGAGCGAGAAAACGCTTTCTCGGCTCTTATGATATAAGTGCGAATCTTGTATTACAAGATGTTTCTTACTTGATACCCGTGGTGGCGATGCCTTTGATGAGGAACCGCTGGCCAAACAGGAACACCAGGAACACGGGAAGCAGCGAAACGATGGACATCGCAAACAGCGAACCCCAACTGGTGGCTGACTGGGAGTCGACAAAAGCCCGCAGCGCCACCGGAACCGTGAACATATCCGGATCCGTCAGATAAATGAGCGCACTGAAGAAGTCGTTCCATGTCCAGATGAACGTAAAGATCGCAGTGGTTGCGAGTGCTGGAACCATGAGCGGCAAGATGACACGGAGGAAGATCCGGGGATGGCCGGCACCGTCAATCCGGGCAGCCTCATCCAACTCCTTCGGGATCCCGCGGATGAACTGGACCATCAGGAAAACGAAGAACGCATCGGTCGCCAGCAGTTTGGGCACAATCAGCGGCCAGAACGTATTCACCCAGCCGATCTGGGAGAACAGGATGTATTGCGGCACGATCACAACGTGGAACGGCAGCATGATGGTCAGCAGCATGATGCCAAAGAACAACTTCTTGCCCGTGAACTGCAGTCGGGCGAAAGCATAGGCCGCCATGGAGCAAGACACCAGGTTTCCCAGGATCGAGCCCAGCACAACGATCGCTGAGTTCACCATGTAGTGACCGAAGGGATGTGTCAGGGCGGACCAACCGCCCGTATAGTTGCTCATTTCCAGGCTCTGCAGCCAGAGCCCGGGCTCGCGGAAGATCAATTCGTTCGGCCGCAACGATGAGACAACCATCCACAGGAGTGGGTAGATCATCACCGTGCCAGTGGCAATTAGGATGGCGTGCTTGATGAGCGCCTTGACCCGGGCGCTCCGGCTGAAGGTCAAGTTGCCCCGGGACTCCCGGATCGGTGACTTGCCTCGAGGCTTCCCCTGCCCGGGATGCCTCCTGCCCTGGTCTGAGTCAACGGCTGGGAGGGTCTGAAGTTTAGTCATCGTAGAACACCCAATACTTTGAAGCGACGAAGTTGATGGCTGTGAACGCGCCGATGATCACCAGGAGCACCCAGGCCATGGCAGAGGCATAGCCCATGTCGAACTGGCCGAAGCCCTTTTGGTACAGGTACAGCGTGAAGAACATGGTCGAGTCCGACGGGCCGCCATTACCGCCGGAGACAATGAACGCCTGGGTAAATGACTGGAAGGACCCGATGATCTGGAGCACCAGATTAAAGAAGAGGATGGGGCTCAGCATCGGCAGAGTAATCCGCCAAAACTTCTGAAGCGTGGTGGCCCCGTCAACTTCGGCGGCCTCGTAGTACATGTTGGGGATCTGGCGCAGCCCGGCAAGGAAGATGATCATCGGGCTGCCGAAAGTCCAGACGTGCAGCAGGATGATGGAACCCAATGAAGTACTCGGGTCCGAAATCCAGCCAGGGCCCTGGATGCCGATCATTGCGAGAAGTTGGTTCACCAAGCCCGTGGTGCCGAAGATCTGCTTCCAGAGGATGGCCACGGCCACTGATCCGCCCAGCAGCGAGGGGAGATAGAACACAGAGCGATAGAAGGGAAGCCCTCGCAAGCCTTTGTCCAGCACCAACGCAATCAGCAGGGCCACCGCCAGCTGCAGCGGGACGCCCACCAGTACATACGTGAAGGTCACCCGCAGGGAATTGTGGAGGCGGGCGTCACCGAACATCCGGAAAAAGTTGTCCAGGCCCACCCATTCGGGCGGCTGCAGGAGGTTGTAATCCGTGAATGACAGGTAGAGGGACATGAGCATGGGACCGATGGTGATGACCGCCAAGCCCAGGAGCCACGGCAACAGGAAGATATAAGCCGCCTTGTTGTCCCTGCCATTGGCCTTCTTTTCTTCCGCCGACATCGGCCCCTTCCGGCGGGACATGGTGGAGAGTTCGCCGATCGCGCTCATCGCCTCCCCCTCGTGGCTCCGGGAACGCCTTGCGGCATCCCAACAAACAGCTGTCCGGCCATAGGGTCTCCTTCGGTCATCGTGGCCATCCACGGAGTGCGTAAGTGTGAACATCCCGCCCGTCCACGTCACCGGAAGCCCCGGCGACGCTCGCGCCAAGGACCCTGAACTGTGTCTGGGAATTGTGTCTTGGCTTACAGCGGCTCCCCACCAAAGTAAACGGTTTCTTGACCGGTGTACAGCGTTTTGCTAATTTTTGAGAAAACGCTTTCTGGATGTCGTGCACGCGCCATTCGCAGTTGAAATGCGCCTTCCCACGGCACCAACACACCACCACATTGGGGGACACCACATGACACTCAACATCCAGTGCGCCACCCTCACCGAGACCGCTGCAGGACCCTCCGCAGTGATCTCCGCAGGAACAGACGACATGTCAACCCCCGGCAACCCCGCAGACCGCGCGGTCAAGCGCCGCCGTGTCCTGGACATCCTGGATGCCGCTGGCCGTGACTCCCTTCTGCTGACAAGCAACACCGCGTTGACCTGGTATCTCGACGGAAGCAGTATGCACGTCAGCCTCGCCGGCGATCCGATCGCCGCTCTGCTGGTGAACCGCGACGGCGACCGCTTAGTGACCTTCAACAACGAGGCCGAGCGCATTGCGGCCGAGGAACTCCCGCAGGATGTTTCGCTGAACACCGTACCGTGGTACGGGAACCTTCACGCCGCAGCATCTGCACTCGCAGCAGACGGCGATCCCCTAACCGAGGCAGCCGTCGTCGCCGAATTGCGGGCGGCCCGCCAGCCGCTCCTCCCGGGCGAGGCTGCCCGGTACGCCAAACTCTCGGCCGCAGTCGCCGCCATCATGACGGATGTCCTCTCCGCAGCTACACCCCAGACCACAGAATTTCAGATCGCGTCCGCCCTGGCCGCCCGAGTGGTCGCTGCAGGGGCGGAACCTCTGGTGCTTCTCTGCAGTGGACATACTCGCAGCACCTTCCGGCACCCGCTCGCCACCCATTCCCCCATCGGCCGCCGCGCAATGGCGGTGGTGTGTGCGCGCCGGCATGGCCTGGTCGCCAATGTGACGCGCTGGGTAGCGTTCGACGCCGGCACACCGGAAGAACTCGACGCTGAGGCCCGCATCGCGGCCGTGGAGGCGGACATCTTCCGCGCCACAAGGCCCGGCGCCCGGCTCAACGAGATTTTCTCGGAGATCCAGGCGTCGTATGCCCGGCACGGTTTCGGCGCGGATCAATGGAAGCTTCACCACCAAGGGGGTCCGGCCGGCTACGCGGGAAGGGACCCCCGGGTCACGGCGGCCACCACGGACACTGTAGTGCTGGATCAGGCTTTCACGTGGAACCCGTCTGGTCCTGGGGTCAAGATCGAGGACACGGTGATTCTTCGGAGCACAGGCATCGATGTCCTGAGCATGGATTACCGTTGGCCCACCGCGTTGGTCAACGGCCGCCGTCGTCCCGTCACGCTTCGCCGATAAGGCCCGGGAATACAAAACCGCCCCCGGCCGCCGAGGCCAGGTCATCAAATTGACCAAGCCTCCAGCGGATCGGGGGCACATTTGGTTGAGCGCAGCTCGTACCGTTTTGGCGCGTCTACCGTTAGCGCATTTGCCGTTTGCGCGGCCGCTATTTGCGTGCCCGGATGGGATCGGCTGTGGTGCTGTGACCAGGTGAAAGCCACACCGGTGGGCCGCTGTAGTGGGTGAGTCCAAGCGCCCGGACTTAGCGGGCTCCGTTGTCAGTGCGTCCCAGCAAGCGCGGGCTTGAGCGCGAACTCGAAGCCCAATCCGTGGCTTCCTGTTCCGCTGAGCCTGCCGTTGCGGACCCGGACCGGCGAGGGACCCGCCAGGATACCCAACTGCTCGAACGAGGCGTCTTCCACGTCCTCAACGCTCACAGCTTCGGCCAGCGTCAGCGCCAGTTGCCCGGAGAGCTCTGGCAACAAGTGCGGTGCCACCCGGATGCTGTTGGCACGGGCCAACTCCACAATGCGCCGGAAGGGAGTTATCCCGCCGACCCGGACGATGTTCGGCTGGATGATGTCCACGGCCTCGGCTTCGATAAAGTCCCTGAAACGGTAGATAGTATGGACGTTCTCCCCCAAGGCGATGGGCACGGGCGAGTGTTTCCGCAGCCTGCGATAGGCCCAGAGGTCGTCGGCGCGGAGGGGCTCTTCCAACCACTCAAGGCCGAATGGTTGCAGCGCCTCGAGAGCCTTCAATGTGGCAGCCAAGTCCCAGCGCTGATTGGCGTCGATCATTAACCGCCGCTCCGGCCCAATCGCTTCACGAACGGCGGCAACCCGCTCGGCGTCTTCGCGAAGTTCGGGCTTGCCAACCTTGATCTTCACGGCTTTGTGCCCAGCGGCAACCCAGCGCCGCGCTTGCTCAACGAGCTCGTCCAGGGTGTAGTGCAGGTTCACTCCGGAGCCGTAAACCTCAACGGACTCCTGCCGCTGGCCGATCAGTCCGGTCACAGAAGTGCCAGCCTGACGGGCCTGGAGGTCCCAGAGTGCAAGGTCGACGCCGGCCATGGCGATAGTGGTGAGGCCTCCCCCGCCGGCCTCGTGCAACCGCTTCCAGAGCTGGTCCCACACGATTTCTGGATTGGCTTCCATCCCAACCACGAAGGGCGCGATGTCGTAGTCCAGCAGCGCCTTTACCGCCTGGGGCCCAACGGTCGGTGTCCAGGAGAAGCCGTGCCCAGTGCCGCCGTCGTCGGTGCTCAGTTCGGTGACGATGATGTGGTTCTCGGGCGCCTCGGCACCCCAGTGGCGGCGGAGCGGGACGGTGAGCAGCCGGGTGGCGAGCCTGGTGATCCGGGCGGCCATTAGCTGCCGGCCAATTCGTTGCCCTTGGCCAGGATGGCTTTAAGTTCCAGCAACTGCTCCTCGCTTGGGTCCATCAACGGGGGCCGGACGGAACCAACCTGAAGCCCACCCAAGCGAAGACCCGCCTTGATGAGCGACACACCGAAGCCGGGAGTCTGGTCACGGAGGCGAACGAGCGGACCGTAGAAACCCTCCAGCAGGGCGTTGCGGCGCTCCTCATCGCCGGAAACGTATGCATCGTAGTAGCTCTTGGCGATTTCCGGAGCCATCGCGAAGGCCGCCGAAGAGTACAGCGGAATGCCGAGGCCACGGTAGGCGCCCTGTGTAAGTTCAGCGGTCAAAAGGCCATTGAAAAGTGCAAAGTCCCTGCGGCCGGAGGTCTTGATGGCCGTGACAATCTCCTGCGTGAGTCCGACGTCGCCAACGCCGTCCTTGAAACCGATTACTTTTGGGTTGGCCGCGAGGCGTGCCATCGCTGCAGCCGTGACTTTGGCGGTACCGCGGTGATAGACGATCACGGGCAGGGTGCTCCCCGCAGCTACCGCCTCGATGTAGGCGACAACGCCATCGGTCGGCCCGGTCACCAGATACGGCGGAAGCACCAGGAGGGCATCGGCCCCGGCTTCCTCGGCCACCTTGGCTGCGGCGAGCGCGTGGCCCAGCGGGCCTCCCGCTCCTGCCACCACGGGCACCTTGCCTGCCACAACGTCGACGGCGGCAGCCACCACGGTGCGGACCTCATCAATGGAGAGGGCATGGAATTCCCCGGTCCCGCAGGCCGGGAACACGCCGCCAGGACCGTAGGGCAGCCGTGAGGCGATGTGCTCCTTCAGGACATCGACGTCCACGGAGCCGTCGGCGGCGAAGGGCGTGACGGGGAAGAATAAGACTCCGTCGAATTTCATGGGGTCTCCTTTGTTGGATGCGCTCCGGCTGGAACGAGGCCGCCGGAAGTCTCGTCATTGGGGGATGGGATGGCGTTGAAAGGCGGCGTGAGCTCTGAGCGCCAGGTCCGCTTGGGCTGCCAGCCCAACAGTTTGCGGGCTTTGCCTATGGAGAAAGCCGGGCTGGTCCCGGTTAGCCCGGCTGCCAGTTCCGCGCTGACTGGCAGAAAGTCCGGAAGGAGTTCCGCGAGCGGTTGGGCAGCCAAAGCATCCGCAGCGCCCACAAAAAACGTTTCACCGTTGGGGATGGATTCCATCTTGTCCAGCAGTACATCCAGGAAGTCCGCCACGTCCCGGGCGTCAACGTAGTTGAACAGTGCGGGAGCGGACAATGCCGGGTCGGCAAGGCGTTCCCGAACAGTATGTCCCTGCTGCGTTGGCGCCCCGTGCCATTCCTCCGGGGAAATCACGTAGCACGGCCGGAACGCCGCGTAGCGGATCCTGTCCCCCTGCGCCGCGGCGAACATCTGGACGGTCTGCTCGGCGACCAGCTTGGACAACGCATAGGCGTTCCACGGCTTGGGCGGGGTCTGCTCATCCAGCGGGAACGACGGCGGCAGCCAGCCTGCGGGCGAGCCGTAGCCAAGCACAGTGGGACTGCTGGCCGTCACGATCTTCGGCACTCCAGCCGCCGTTGCGGCACTGATGACGTTGTAGGCCAACCTGGTGTTGGTGCTGAAAATGACGTCCTCGGGCGCGCTGAAGGGCACCGCGATAGCGGCAAGGTGGATCACAGCGTCCGGCCTCGTCTTCCGGATGAGGCGTTCGGCCTCGCCCGCGGCCAAGAGATCACCGGATTCCTGGACGACGCTCTGGGGGAAGTCCCCCTCTGGGATCGCCGCGCGGTCCACCGAGACTACCTCGTGGCCAACCCGCGCCAAACCGGCCACTACGCTGCGGCCGAGGCGTCCAGAACCTCCGGTGACAAAGATCCTGCTCACAAGTATTCCCCTTTCCCGCTGTTCCTAGGCCTGGCGGCTCAGGTCGATGCCCAGCCCCAGTTCGCCGATACGGACAGGCAGGCCCGTCTCGAGGGATTTGTTGCCTGCGATGCCCACGGACACGGAACGCAATCCGTCCACGTAGCCGGACGGGCGGCCCAGCGGGTCTTCGCCGGGACCATTGAACAGGTCGGACAGCAGCAGGTTGTCGCCACCCCCATGGCCGCCCTCGCCGTTGATGATTGGGACCTCATACGCGGCTTCCCAGTGCCGCTGGACTACCAGGCGCTCGCCATTGCGGCGGACAGCGTCCTCTTCCTCGATGGGCGTCGCGGACGGGTCCACCACGGTCTTTTTGTCGCTGCCTACGACGGCGGCACGCTCCACAACTTCCAGCTCGGCCCGGCCTTCTGTTCCGTTGACGGCAACGCGGTAGCCTTCCCACGGGCTGTGGGCGTTCAGCGAGTAGCTGAGCGTGGGGCCGCCGTCATAGTCGACGGTAAGCGCAAGGTTGTCCTCGATGGTGATGCCTTCGGCGAAGACGTCCTGGTCGCGGCGGTATCCGTCAAACTTCTCGTTGTCGTAGTACAGGGCCTTTAGCCGTTCGTCGTCCCGCAGGTCCAGTACAAAGGGGTCACCGGCCGTGCCGTCCTGGGTTCCCCGCTCGGGGCGGGCACCGAGGCCGCGCTCCGCAGCGTTCTTTTCCCCGTAGAACCGCAGGCCACCGGAGGCGTAGACACGCTGCGGAACGTCGTCGATCCACCAATTGACCAGGTCGAAGTGGTGAGACGCCTTGTGGACGAGCAGGCCGCCGGAGTTCTTCTTGTCACGGTGCCAGCGGCGGAAGTAGTCAGCGCCGTGCACCGTGTCCAGCACCCAGCCAAAGTCGATGGACGTGACCTTGCCGATCACCCCGGCCTGGATGATCTCCTTGAGCGCGCTGTTGCGCGGCGAGTAACGGTAGTTAAAGGTAACGACGACGTTCCGCCCGGTGGCGGCCACGGCTTGCGTGATGCGGCGGCAGCCTTCGACGTCGATGGTAAGCGGCTTTTCGACGACGACGTCGGCACCCGCCTCGAGCGCCTGGACGATGTAGTCCGCATGGGTGTAGTCCGGCGTTGTGATGATGACGCGATCGATACCGTTGGCCTTGATGAACTGCGTTAACTCCGAAGGCTCGAATGAGGCGACTGCCTTGGCTCCCAGTTCCTGCTGGATGAGGTTCTGGTAGAAGTCCACGCGGCCGGGGTTGGCGTCGGACAGGGCAACCAGTTCAGCGGTGTCTCCGTGCGGGCCAAAGATGGCCCGGATGTACATTTCGGATCGGCCACCGGTACCGATGAGGGCGAATCGCGTCCTGCCGTGACCGGGTGCGTTTTGCTGCGTCGCCGCATCCGTTCGGGTCTCGGCGGTGTCGACGTTGACCATGTGGGAAGCCCCTTTCCAGAGGGAGAAAATGAACCGCTTGACGGCCATGGGTGATGAGGGAAGAATCAATGAGAAAGCGTTTTCTCGGAGCGTTATAAGCTTTGTATCAAGACTCTGGCGGTCACGTCAACCATCGGCCCCGCAGAGGCGGGAATCGGCTGGCGGCCAATGGGAAGGGGCCTGAAATGGCACGCAGGAACACCAACCGGCGCGTCGGCATTGCGGATGTCGCGCGGATGGCGGGCGTCTCCCACGCGACGGTTTCGCGCGTCATGAACGGCAATGCCGCCGTCGACCCTGACATCGCCGCGAGAGTGCGCGCCGCCGCCGCTGAGCTGAAGTACCAGCCCAATCCGGTGGGCCGCAGCCTCGCACTCGGCAAGACAGATACCATCGGCATCGTGGTGCCGGACCTCGCCAACCCGACTTTCCAGGCCATCCTGCGCGGACTGAGCATTGCGGCCGCCCAGGACGGATACCGCGTACTCATCGCAGACTCCTCCGAGGTCACCAGCGAGGAAGCGATCCTGGCGGGAGAAGCGCGGCGGCGATGCGACGGCGTCGTCCTTTGCGCGCCCCGCATGGGTGACGCCGAACTCGAGGAACTTGCCCCCACGCTGCATCCCCTGGTGCTGATCAACCGCACCACCGTGGCTTCCAATACGCCCAGCCTTTCGGTCGACTACAGTCAGGGCATCCAGGAACTGGCAACGCACCTAGTAAGTCTCGGCCACCGGAAAATCGCTTACTTGGAAGGCCCGCTGCACAGCGCCTCCAACCGACAGCGTCTGGCCGGCCTGGAGCAGTTCCAAGCCAAGCACCCGGACATTGAGCTCCAGTTCCTTGAAGCGGGCTCCAACTTCGACTCCGGACACGACGCCACCGACGCAGTGGTGGCCAGTGGTGCCACGGGCATTCTGGCCTTCAACGACCTCGTGGCGATGGGGCTCCTGAGCGGACTGCACGAGCGCGGAATCCGGGTCCCTGAGGACATTTCAGTCACGGGCTTCGACGACATTCCGTTCGCCCGCTACACCATGCCACCGCTGACCACGGCCGCGGTGCCCATCAACGAGCTTGGCAGCCTGGCTTGGCGCCGCATGCGCGAGCAGATGCAACAGTCGGCGGACGCCACGGAAGCGGAGGAATCCGCACAGGACGTTTTCGAGCCCAGGATCGAAATCCGCCGCAGTACTGCGCCGGTGTCATTGCCGGTGGGCTAATCCCTGCTGTCGGGTGGGTCTATTCTTTGGCTTCCCCTGACTTGGCTTCCCCCCTGCTTGGCTTCCCCTGACTTGGCTTCTCCCGGCGGCGCCAGCAACACGTCAATGACACTTCGCAGGCCCTCTGCCATGTCCACATCCTTGTCGTAAAGCCATTGCAGCTGCAGCCCATCGAAGGCCGCCACCACAATCCGTGCCAGCACCTCGGCGGGCAGGTCGGTCCTGGTCCTTCCCCGTGCCTGACTTTCCGTAATGTCGGAGGACAGCCTGGTGACCAGGTCCGCGTAGCGGCCCTGGAAGTACTGATGCGAGTCATGGCCCGGATCGTTGGCCGTAGCTGAGGCAACTGCATACAACGTGGTCAGTCCGGGTTGATCCCTATTCCGGTCCGCTACACGGGGCAGGACGTCAAGGGAGAGCTCATCGCCCTCGATCACTTGCGCGGCCCTCCGGTCCCGCTCGGAGAGCACAGCGGTGAGTAATTCCTGCTTGCCTCGAAAATAGTGGAACAAGGTGGCCTCTCGGACGCCCACTAGCTCCGCAACCCGCTTTAGCGCGGTCCCTTCGAAGCCACCCGTGGCGAAAACGTCCGTGGCGGTCTGGATGATCTGCTCGCGACGTTCGGCACCTTTGGCGTATTGTCCGCGGCTGCGTGGGTTGGACACGCCGCCAGTCTAGTTCACAAAAACCGAGTGATGCTGGATTTTTCCCGCAAAAACCTAGTCACACTAGATTTTTGGGATTACGATCGATGTCAAAGCCCGGTGCTTCCCGCAAACCCGGAACCGACCACAAGAGACCTCACAGGTATCAAAGGAGCCACCTCATGAACCCCATCCAGGCAGCCGGCGTGGACGTCGACGCCCAAATCAGGAACCTCGTCGATTCGCTGAGCCTCGAGCAAAAGGTCCGGCTCCTGACGGGAGCCGATGTGTGGTCCACCCACGCTATTCCGGAAATCGGCCTCGGCCGGATCGTCCTCTCGGACGGCCCGTCAGGCGTCCGCGGCGAGGACTTCGACGAACGCCACGACTCGATCAGCCTGCCCTCATCCTCCGCCCTGTCTGCCACGTGGAGCCTCGATGCGGCCCGCCGCTATGGCCAGGTGCTCGGTCAGGAAGCCCGGCGAAAGGGCGTCCACGTGGTCCTCGGCCCAACCATCAACCTGCACCGTTCACCCCTGGGCGGCCGGCACTTCGAGTGCCTCAGCGAAGACCCGCGGCTTACCTCTGGCTTGGCCGCCGCCTACGTATCCGGTGTGCAGTCAATGGGCGTCGGCGCCACCCCGAAGCACTACGTTGCGAACGACGCCGAGACCGACCGTTTCACGGCAAACTCCGTAGTGGCCGAGCGCCCCCTCCGAGAGCTCTATCTGCAGGCGTTCGAGGAAGCCATCACTGAAGCGAAGGCGTGGCTGGTGATGAGCGCATACAACTCCACCAACGGCACCACCATGAGCGAGAACAAGCTCCTCGAAACCCCGCTGTCCACCGAATGGGGCTTCGACGGGGTCGTGGTCTCCGACTGGACCGGTGTCCGCTCCACTGACGCCTCCGCCAACGCCCACCAGGACCTCGAGATGCCGGGACCCAAGGGCCACTGGGGCGCCAAGCTCGTCGACGCCGTGAATGAAGGACGGGTTAGCCTGGCCGCCGTCGAGGAGAAGGTCGCCCGCATCCTGCGGCTCGCGGCCCGTGTTGGCGTCCTGGAAGGCTTCGAACCGGCTGTGACCGAAACGCCGGTGGAACTGGATGGCCGCCGCGTAGCCCGCGACACTGCCGTGCTTGGCGCCGTACTTCTGCGTAACCAGGACAACGTTCTGCCATTGGACGCAAAGTCCCTCCGCCGCGTGGCCGTTATTGGCCACAACGCCGAGGAAGCCCGGACCCAGGGTGGCGGCAGCGCCACGGTCATGCCCAAGCAGGTCATTACCCCGCTTTACGGCCTCCGCCGCGCCCTGCCGTCCGACGTCGAAGTCAGCTACAACCGCGGAGCCAAGGTGGCCGAGGGCATCCAGCCGTTCCGCCGTGGCGACATGACCAACCCAGTGTCCGGAGGCCCCGGGGTGCGCGTGAGCTTCCTGGACAAGGACGGCGCGGAAATCTCCGCCGAGGATCGGTTCGCCTCCCAGCTGATCTGGTTCGGCCTAGGTATCCCGGAAGGAACGGTTTCCGTCCATGCCACCACCGTTTGGACCGCGCCTTCCGCCGCAACCCACCACTTGGGTATCGCCACTGTGGGCCGGATCAGCCTCGCCGTTGATGGGCGGACCGCCTTCGATGGCGAACTCAAGGACGAAACCGAAGTCCTCGGCGCCGCGCTCTTCTTCCCCCCGACGTTCAGCACCCCTGTCCAGGCGGAGGCTGGGCAAAAGGTGCGTGTCGACGTCGAATACCAACTGGACACCGACGGGCCGATCCCTTTTAGCGTCATCACATTCGGCCAGGAGGCCATCGTCGAGGACCCGCGCGCGGAAATCGACGCCGCGGTGGAAGCCGCCCGCGCGGCCGATGCCGCCGTCGTTGTTGTAGGCACCAACTCGGCCATCGAGTCGGAGGGCTTCGACCGTGAAAACCTCGACCTGCCAGGTCACCAGAATGAACTTGTGGAGGCCGTTGCCGCGGTCAACCCGCGCACCGTGGTTGTGATCAACTCCGGCTCACCCGTGCTGCTGCCGTGGCGGAATAAGGTGGGTGCAATCCTGCAGGGCTGGTTCGGCGGCCAGGAGTTTGGTGCCGCGATTGCTGACATCCTGCTTGGCGTTGAAGAGCCGGGCGGTCGCCTACCCACCACATGGCCGGCCGCCATTGAGGACGTTCCCGTATTGTCCACCACCCCGGTGGACGGCCAGGTGGTGTACTCCGAAGGGATCCACATCGGCTACCGGGCCTGGCTAAAGCAGCAGGCCGACGGCGGCGCCGCGCCCGCGTACCCGTTCGGCTTCGGCCTGGGGTACACAAGCTTCCAGCTCGGCCGCGCCCATGTGCCCACAACGGCGACGGTGCCAGCTACCACCTCTGCGCAAACAACGGCAAGGGGACGCGACGTCGTCGTCCACGTCCCGGTGACCAACACCGGAAGCCGCACCGGCCGCGAAGTGGTCCAGGTGTACCTCGCCCGTGAAGCGTCGGCCGTCGAGCGGCCGGTCCGCTGGCTCGCCGGCTTTGGCGACATTCGCCTGGCGCCCGGCGGAGCCGGCAGCGTCGAGGTCAGGATCCCGGCGCGCGCATTTGCCCATTACGACGGCGGCTGGCAGTTTGAGCGCGGAACTTTCCAGGTGCTGGTGGGCCGCCATGCGGAGGACGATTTCCAGGTGCACAGCATCGAATTGCGGTAGATAGCCTCCGGCGGCACAACGGGTAAGGGCAGTGTTCGATTGGAACACTGCCCTTACCCGTTAATGCTGCTTTTATCCGTTAAGTCTGCTTTTCCGTTATTGCGGGTTATTTCTTGCGGCCGAATTTGGGCAGGTTTGGTACCTTCGGAACTTTGGGAAGGCTGGCCAGAAGGTCCGCGGCTCGTGTGGCGGCGCGGCCGACGGTCCGGCCGATCTGCTGGGAAACGGAGTCATCTGCGGCAGCCGCCTTCGCGGCGGCCAACCCGGCGCCGGGCGCAGCAGAAACAGGCGAGGGCTCAACCGCTGTGGCGGCCAGGACCGCCTCGGCTGAATCCGCCGGAATGGACACATGGGAGTCCGAAGAAGGCGCAGCCTCAGGGACCGTCTGGGTCCCCGAAGTGCTGCCACCGACGGCGGTTGCAGCGCTGGCGGCCAGAGGACCGACGTCGAACGTCCCCAGCCATTCAGCGACACCTTGGAGGGGCTTCGGGTTCAGTGCGTAGTAGCGCTTCTGACCCTGCGCCCGCATGCTGACGAGGTCAGCTTCACGAAGAACTTTGAGGTGCTTGGAGATCGTTGGTTGGCTTGCCGCCAGCTCTTCCACAAGTTCCCCCACCGCTTTGTCTCCCGCTTGAAGCGACACCAGGATGTCGCGGCGGGTTGCCTCGGCAATGACCGCAAAAACGTCGTCCGTCACCATGTGACCCACCCTAGCGACATATACGCCGAATGGCATCAACTATTTCGCTCATCACAGCGCGCAATGCAGCCCCGCCCACGGCGCCAGCATCCATTGACCGGGTACCTGCCCGGTGCTAAACCTTGTCACATTCCGATGGCTTCCTCGGTTGTTACTGGAGCCACGGGGCTGGTCGTTTCGGCCGGCACTGGCCACGCTGGTCGGGGTGGTCGCTCGATGGTGCGGGGCTTCGTCAGGACGGAGGACAGTGCATGGGCTGGATGCGCCGCCAAATGTTCAACATCATCGCCGGGGTCTTCCTGACATTCTTCGTCGCTGTCTGGGCGACAGTCCTGATCCGGGTGGGTTCGTGGATCCCCACGGTAGATCTCATCGCGCCCCCGCTCAACGGAGCGCTGGTCACGGCTGCAGGTGTGCTGGCCACGTCGCTGAGTTCGCTGACTGCTTCAGCGCTTGGCTTCACTATTTCGGAAGTCCGCCGCGAACAGGAAGGCAGCCCGCCCCCTGTTCCGCCCGCACCACCTGGCAGACCCGACCACCTTGCTCCGCCCGCCCCGCCGAGCCGGCCCGGCCAGCCGAGAGGGAGCGTGAATCCCGTCGACGTCATGATGCGGCTGTCTGGCCGTGTGGTCGTCGCCATTGTGGTTTACCTGACCGTCGGCACCATCGTGCTGATCATGTGGCTCTTCAAAGGTCAGGCCTCCACCGACCTGGTGGGCGCGTTCGCCCTGTCCATCCTCGGTTGGCTGGTCGGCGCGGCAGGAGCTGTGTTCCAGACGGAAAACACGGATCGCTGACGATCTAGTCAAACCACGGATCCAGGCCGTGCAAGGGGAAAACTGCCCTGCGTGTGGCCATGACACTCCGGTCGATGTCGTCATTGGGGTCGTATCCCACTTCCCAGGACCGCCACCACACATCCGCGCCGTCGCCCATTAGTTCCGGCGTCGCTTGCCCGTAGCGCTCCCGGACATAGTGCCGCCACTCCGCAGGCACGGCCCGATCCACAGGCAGCGGATTCCCGCACACCATGGCGACCAGGTGGCTCCAGGCCCGTGGCACGACGCCTGTGATGTCATATCCCCCGCCTCCAGTGGCGACCCAGCGGTTCTCGCAATAGCGGGCCGCCAACGCTGCGACGGCAGAAGCCGCTTCACGCTGGCCATCAACGCTCAAGTTGAGGTGCGTGAGGGGGTCGTTTCGGTGGGAGTCGCAGCCATGCTGGCTCACAATCACGTCGGGTTGGAACGCACCCACCAACTGCGGCACCACCGCGTGGAACGCACGCAACCAGCCGTCGTCGCCCGTCCACGCCGGGAGGGCAACGTTCACGGCGCTTCCCGGCGCCTCGGGGCCGCCTATTTCGTTCGCGAAGCCCGTGCCCGGGAAAAGCATGAGGCCCGTTTCGTGCAGCGAAATCGTCAATACGCGCGGGTCGTTCCAGAAGATCGCTTGAGTCCCGTCGCCGTGGTGGGCGTCGACGTCGATATAAGCCACCTTGCGTGCGCCGCCGTCAAGGAGCCGCTGCACGGCCAGCGCCGCGTCGTTGTAAATGCAGAAGCCGCTGGCGCGCTCCCGGGAGGCGTGGTGCAGCCCGCCGCTGAAGTTGACCGCACGCACAGCGCGGCCCTCGACGACGGCCTCCGCCGCCAATAGCGAGCCGCCAGCCAAACGCGCAGCCGCCAGATGCATTCCGGGAAAGGCGGGATCGTCGTCGGTCCCAAGTCCGCGCTCCGGTTCCGTGTCGAACGGATCGTCGCTGACACGCCGGACTGCGGCGATGTACTCAGCGCTGTGCACGGCCTGGAGTTGCTTATCCGTTGCGGGTTCGCAGCCTGTCACGGCGACGTTTGGCAGGGCGAAAAGTCCAAGGGATTCAGCCAAGCGGGCCGTGAGCTCCAGCCGGGCAGGCGCCATGGGGTGGGAAGGGCCAAAATTGTAGGCTGTCATCGCTGGGTCCCACACCACCGTCGTTGGCAGTGCGGGCGGACGTAGGCCGGACTGGAGAGTCATCAAGGACAGGCTACCGGAGCGGCCCGCCATCCCGGCCCGGGGTCGCGGGCACTTTAGTGGTTTACTACTGAGGACAGCAGTTTCAAGCGAGGACATTTCATCCCATGACTCAGAGCCAGGCGAGGCCCAGGAACCCGGTCAACTGGCAGCCCGGCCAGCCTGAAAGGGAAGGTCTGTGGATCTTTACCGGGCTGCGCGACTTCATCGACAATATCGCCAATACCTCGCCTGCCCGGCTCGCATTGACGGCGTTCGTCGTCGTTATCCTGCTATTCACCGCGTTACTCAGCCTCCCGGCGTCGTCCGCCACAGGTCAGGCGACGCCACTGCATCAATCGCTCTTCACGGCGGTATCCAGCGTTTGTGTCACCGGCCTCACGGTGGTCTCCACCGCGACCCACTGGTCATTCTTTGGCCAGTTCATCATTCTGCTGGGAATCTTTGTGGGAGGCCTCGGTACGCTGACGCTGGCCTCGCTGCTCGCGCTGATGGTCAGCAAGCGGCTCGGTGTCCGCGGCAAGCTCATCGCGCAGGAGGCCATGAACAACGCCGGGCGCCTTGGCGAAGTCGGAACGCTGCTGCGGATCGTCATCACCACGTCAGTGGTCATCGAGGCCACCTTGGCACTGGCGCTGATTCCCCGGTTCATGACGCTGGGCGAACCTTTCTGGCAATCGATGTGGCATGGAGTGTTCTACTCGATCTCCTCCTTCAACAACGCCGGATTCACGCCGCATTCGGACGGCATTGTGCCCTATGAGACGGACCTCTGGATCCTCGTCCCGCTGATGCTTGGCGTTTTCCTTGGCAGCCTGGGCTTCCCCGTCGTTATGGTGCTTCAGCAGAACGGGCTCAACTGGAAAAACTGGAACCTCCACACCAAGCTGACCATCCAGGTTTCCATCATCCTCCTGGCGGCAGGCACCTTCCTTTGGGCATTGATGGAGTGGGACAACGTCCGCACGATCGCGCACATGAGCGCGGGCGACAAGATCATCCACTCCTTGTTCGCCTCAGTGATGACCCGTTCCGGAGGGTTCAACCTGGTGGACCAGAACCACATGGAATCCACCACCATGCTGCTGACCGACGCGTTGATGTTCGCCGGCGGCGGTTCAGCATCGACGGCGGGCGGTATCAAGGTGACCACCATCGCCGTGATGTTCCTTGCCATCGCGGCCGAGGCCCGGGGCGACGCCGACGTCAAGGTCTACGGCCGCACGATCCCGCAGGGCACCATGCGCGTTGCCATCTCCGTGATCGTTGCCGGCGCGACCCTGGTCTCGGTGGCAGCATTCCTGCTTCTGTCCATCAGCGGTGCGTCCCTTGACCGGGTGTTGTTCGAAACTATCTCAGCTTTCGCTACCGTAGGCCTCAGCACAAACCTCAGCGCTGAATTGCCCCCGGAAGGCGTTTACGTGCTGTCCGCCCTGATGTTTGCGGGCCGCGTCGGCACCGTCACACTGGCCGCAGCACTGGCCCTGCGGCAGCGCAGCCAACTCTTCCACTACCCCGAAGAAAGGCCGATCATTGGCTAACACAACAGGAGCGGCAACCCGTCCCGCGCACAACGCCCCCGTGCTGGTGATCGGCCTGGGCCGGTTCGGTTCCGCCACCGCCGAGCAGCTGGTCAAGCAGGGCCGCGAAGTCCTTGCCATCGAACGGGACCGCTCGCTCGTACAGAAATGGGCCCCCGTCCTCACGCACGTTGTGGAGGCCGACGCCACCAACATCGACGCCCTACGCCAGCTGGGAGCACAGGAATTCAACTCCGCGGTCTGCGGTGTGGGAACGTCCATCGAGTCCTCCGTGCTCATCACAGTGAACCTGGTGGACCTCGGGATCGAGAACCTCTGGGTCAAGGCCATCACGCCATCCCACGGCAAGATCCTTACGCGCATCGGCGCCAACCACGTGATCTACCCCGAGGCGGACGCAGGCGTGCGGGCAGCCCATCTGGTTTCCGGGCGCATGTTGGACTTCATCGAGTTCGACGACGACTTTGCAATCGTCAAAATGTACCCGCCGAAGGAAACGGTGGGCTTCACATTGGACGAATCGAAAGTCCGATCGAAGTACGGCGTGACGATCGTGGGCGTAAAGTCCCCCGGCGAGGACTTCACCTACGCCCGGCCGGAAACCAAGGTCTCCTCCCGGGACATGCTGATTGTCTCCGGACACGTGGACCTGCTGGAACGCTTCGCAGCCCGGCCGTAGCGCCCTCCGACCCTCCCGGGGGACCCGGCGCCTGGAACCTGGCGCCTTAGCCGAGCTGGCGCGCGATCTCTGCCGCCCGGCCGCAGCCCGGGCGTAGCCCCCTCCGGCCCTCCCTGGGACCCGGCGCCCGTGATCCGGCGCCTGGATCCGGAGCCTGGATCCGGCGCCTTAGCCGAGCTGGCGCGTGATCTCTGCCGCCCGTGGGGCGGCAGCCCGGCAGCCCGGGCGCCTTCAACCCTCCCTGGGATCCGGCGCGTGGGATCCGGCGCCTTAGCCGAGCTGGCGCGTGATCTCGGCGCCCGGGACCCCGCACCTTAGCCGAGCTGGCGCGTGATCTCTGCCGCCCGTGCCGCGGCAGCCCGGGCGCCTTCGGCGATGATGCCGGGCAGCCCGGCGTCGTCGAACGCTGCGATGGCGCGTTCTGTTGTGCCGTTGGGGCTGGTCACGGCGCGTCGCAGGGCCGTTGGGTTGGCCCCGGGCTCGGCAAGCATAAACCCGGCGCCAGCAACTGTCTCGCGCGCCAGCAACAGGGACAGTTCGGGGTCGAGCCCCAGTTCGCTACCGGCGGCTGCCATTGCCTCAGCCAGGTAGAACGCATAGGCCGGCCCGGACCCGCTGATCGCCGAGAGCGCGTCAACCTGTTCCTCCGGGATCTCCACCACCGTTCCGGCAGCCGACAGGATGTCCTTGGTTAGTTGCAACTGCTGGGGTGTGCAGTGCGTTCCAGGAGAGACAGAGACGACGCCGCGACCGAGCCGCGCGGGCGTGTTAGGCATGGTGCGGATCACCGGTTGCCCCTCGGGCAGGGCTGCTTCCAGCTGGGCGATGGAGACGGCGGCGGCGACACTGACCACGATCGTGTCCGGCCCAAGGACCGAGCCAATCTCCCGGGCAAGGTTCGCGATACCTACTGGCTTGACTCCCAGGATCACCACATTGGACCCTTTGGCCGCCAGTTTGTTGTTGTCCGGCTCTTCTTCGCCCGCAATGGCCGTAACGCCATGCCGTTCGGCGAGTTCGGCGGCGTGGTCTGCACGACGGACTGTTGCGACGACGTCAGTGGGGCTGGTTCCTGCAGCGAGGAGGCCACCCATGATGGCCTCATTCATGGACCCGCAGCCAAGGAAGGCGATTCGGTTGCTCATTGCTCCATCATTGCAGTTCGAGTGTGCGGCTGGAAAAGAATTCACAGGTTTCTCCCATGGTTATGGGAGCGTTTGCCCAAGATCTGCCCCTAATTTAGTTATTACCTCATTGAGGGTGCGAGTGATGAGGCGGGCATGGGGATGTCCGCCGAAAAGCACCGGCAGTCCGGCGGGTTTCCCCCAATTTTCCTGCGGACTGCCGGTGCTTTCTCGTTTTAGGGTGCGTTCGTTTGAGTTGACGTGGAGTTCTGCCGCCGGGTTGGGACGCATTGACTAGCGGCGCAGGCTAGTCCGGCCAGCGTTGACCAGCGGAGCTCCGAGGTGGCGGCGCAGCCTTGCTCAGGCCAGCGTTGACCAGCGGAGCTCCGAGGTGGCGGTGCAGCCTAGCTCCAGCCAGCGTTGACCAGCGGAGCGCGAGGTGGCGGCGCAGCCTAGCTCAAGCCAGCGTTGACCAGCGGGGCTCCGAGGTGCTGGCGGGCGAAGCGCAGGGTCTCCGCGAGCCATTCCTCCCGCTGCCCGGCAAACTTGGCCCGTCGAGTACTGATTTCCGCGACAACAGTTCCCTCGAATCCGTTTGAAGCCAAATGTTGCAAGACCTGTGCACAGCGCTGGGTACCCTTCCCGGGGATCAGGTGCTCGTCCCGGCCGGAACCAGAACCGTCGGTCAGGTGTACGTGACGCAGCTTGCTTCCCAGCGCCCGGATCGCTTCGAGGCTGTCAGCCCCCGCAGTGGCGGCGTGCGAGAAATCCCACGTCACGTCGTCGTAATCCTGACCAACCGGGTCCCAGTGCGGCAGGTAGGCGAGGGCCTCACGGCCGCGGACGCGCCACGGGTACATGTTCTCCACCGCGATGTGCACTTGGTACATCGCAGCGATTTCGCGGACTCCCGCGGCGAAGTTCTCTGCGTAATTGCTTTGCCAGCGGAACGGTGGGTGGACCACCACGGTGTTGCAGCCGACGTCGCGCGCCATCCGGCACGACATCTCGATTTTGTTCCACGCAGAGCCCCACACTTGCTGGGTCAGAAGCAGCGTGGGGGCGTGGATGGAGACGATGGGCTGCTGATACCTGTGGCTGAGCTGGAGGACGGCGTCGGAGTTTTGGCTGGTGGCATTGTTGGTCACCATGACCTCGACGCCGTCATAACCGAGGTCCTGTGCCACAGCGAAAGCGTCATGGACGCTCAGCGGATAGACGGAGGCGCTGGAAAGGGCCACCGGTATCCGGCGGCCGTTTCCGTTCTGCTGTTCGACGTCGGCAGTCATCTCAGCTGGCCATCCCGCCTGGGACTCCCCCGGCGCCAAGTGATGTGGTGGCTGTGTTGAACGTGTTAATGATGCGGACATCTACGCTACCTGACATGGCAGCGCGGCCGGATGGTTCGGGGCGATCCGCCGCGTCACTCGCCAGCGCGGGGCTTACCGCGGGGGCAGGGGCAACCGCGGGGCTTGGGAGTTCCCGGCGGAGCAGGCCCGCAATGTGCGGTGCAGGTTGCAAAGGCCCGTCAAAGACCAGCTGGTCCAGACGCCTCAGGATCAAGCCTTCCCGCAGCGCCCACGGGCAGATTTCCATAGTCGGGAACTCAAAAAGCTCCAAAGCCGCCTCGGCGACAAGCGCTCCAGCCAGCAGTTGCCGGGCGCGGGCCTCGGAGACGCCGGGCAGGTACAGCCGGTCGGCTACCGTCATCGCGGAAATACGCTGCGCCCACAGACCGAGGTCCGTGGCGTGAAGTTCACGCTTCACATACGGACCCGCAGCGCTTGGAGCTGCTCCGGCGATCCGCGCCAGGGAACGGAACGTTTTGGACGTGCCAGTGACGAGGTTCGCCCGGCCTAGCTTGTTGAACTTCTTGACGGCTGGTTTCATCGTGGCCCGGATGTAGCGTCGAAGCTCCTTGACGCTTTTGGCCGTCGGCGGGTCTTCGTGCAGCCAATCGCGGGTGAGCCGACTGGCACCAAGCGGCACGGACAAGGCCAGTTCAGGGAGTTCGTCGTGGCCGAGGGCCATTTCGAACGATCCGCCACCGATGTCCAGGTCCAGGATGAATCCGGCACCCCAACCGTACCAGCGCCGCACAGCGAAGAACGTCATGGACGCTTCCTCGCTCCCGCTGAGCTCCTGCAAGGTAACGGAGGTCTCTGTCTTGACGCGTTCCAGTACATCGGCGCCGTTGGTGGCTTCGCGAATGGCCGAAGTACAGAAGGCGAGGACGTCCTCAGCTTTGTGCTGGGCGGCAAAATCCCACGCCTCCAGGACGAACTCGATGAGTTCATCTTGGCCGGCCTCGTTGATATTGCCATCCTCATCAAGGAACTGCACCAGCGACAGCGGTCGCTTATGGGAGGCGAAGGCCACGGGACGTGCGCCGGGATGCGCGTCCACGAGCAGTAGGTGAACGGTGTTGGAGCCTATGTCGAGGACGCCTAAACGCATTCTGACATTATTCCTCGTCGGCGCGGCGGAAGTCGCGGCGAATGCGTGCGATTCCTTCCCGTCCGATCTCGAAGCCGTGCGCCGAACCGGGGTTGATGACAAGGCCCAGTTCATCGCCGAGGCTGCCCAGGATAGCGGATCCGTGCGTGCCAAGGACGTTGGGAGCGGCCTCGAGGAACTGGGCATCCACCCTGCTCGGGTGGCTGAAAACGGCCAGGACGGGCTCGCCCTCGGCGTTTGAGAGCACCAAGGGTTCCACGGACGAATCGGCATTTTCCAGGGCATCGGCGCTGACGATGTAGACCTCGTTGTTGAGGAACGCCAGAATGACGTCTACAGGGTCCGCGTCCGGCTGTCCCGCGAGGGCAAGCTTCTCCTCAAGCTCGTTCAAGGGCTGGTGGTCGGGGGAAACCGTCTCTTGAGTCATGTCCCTACTCGATCACGCCGCACAGCGACGGCGCAATTCGAAGCGCCAACCGTTGCTCCATGCGCACGCCCTTCTACTTCTTAGCCGGCGCCTTGCGGGTAGTGGTCCTCTTCACCGGGCCTTTGGCCCGCTTCTCGGCAAGAAGTTCGACGGCACGTTCCCGAGTCAGTTCCTCAAGCGGCGTGGACCGCGGAACCGTAATATTCGTGATCCCGTCCGTGATGTACGGACCGAAGCGGCCCTCCTTCACCACAATGTTCTTCTCAGACACCGGATCCGGACCGAACTCGGCCAGCGGGGGGACAGCAGCACGGGCACCGCGCTGCTTCGGCTGGGAGTAGATCTCCAGGGCCTGTTCCAGCGTGATGGTGAAGATCTCCTCTTCCGAAGCGATGGAGCGGGAGTCTGTGCCCTTCTTCAGGTACGGACCAAATCGGCCATTCTGGACCGTGATCACATTGCCATCGGCGTCCTCACCCAGAACGCGGGGCAGGCTCATGAGCTGCAAGGCCTCTTCGAGGGTGATGGTGTCCACGGACATTGACTTGAACAGCGAGCCCGTGCGCGGCTTTGCCTTGACCGGCTTCTTGGGCGGCTTGGGCTTGCCGTTCTTGTAGTACTCCACGGGCTGGTTGGCCAGCTGTTCCGGGGTGGGCTCGGGGATGATCTCCGTGACGTAGGCGCCATAGCGGCCGTTCTTGGCTACGACCGTGTGCCCGGTGTGCGGGTCGTTGCCCAGCACCCGTTCCTCCGGAGCAGCCGTCTCCATCAGCTCAAGGGCCTTGGCTGCGGTGAGCTCGTCCGGCGCCAGATCCTCGGGGACGTTGGCGCGGGCAGACTCTACGACTTCACCCGTCGCGGTGTCCACGGTGGCAACCGTGCTCTCCAGGTAGGGACCGAACTTCCCCACCCGGAGCATGATGCCGTCGGCGATCTGGACCGAGTTGATTTCACGGGCATCGATCTCGCCGAGGTTGTTGACGATGCTCAGCAGGCCCGGGTCCGCGTCTTCGCCGAAGTAGAAGTGCTTGAGCCACGTGACGCCGGCTGTCTGGCCATTGGCAATCCGGTCAAGGTCCATTTCCATGTCGGCTGTGAACTCGTAATCCACATAGTCCGAAAAATGCTGCTCCAGCAGGCGAATCACCGAGAACGCAATCCAGCTGGGGACGAGGGCAGAACCCTGCTTCCGCACGTAGCCACGGTCCTGGATGGTGGAAATAGTCGATGCGTACGTGGAAGGTCGGCCGATACCGCGCTTCTCCAGCTCAGCCGTCAGCGACGCTTCGGTGTACCGCGGTGGCGGGGAGGTCTCATGCCCGACCGGCACGATGTCGGAGGGCTCCAGACGGTCATCCTTTGCGACGTTGGGCAGGCGGCGGCCCTCGTCAGATTCGTCGTCGCCGCGGCTTTCGTCCTTGCCTTCCTCATAGGCGGCCAGGAAGCCGGGGAAAGTGATGACAGTTCCGGAGGCAGAGAATTCTGCGTCCCGGCCGTCAGAAGAAACGGCACCGAGGCGGATGGTGGCCGTGGACCCCTTTGCGTCGGCCATCTGCGAGGCTACAGTCCGCTTCCAAATGAGCTCGTACAGGCGGAATTCGTCCCCGCTGAGCTGGCCAGCCACCTGGGCGGGCGTCCGGAAGGAGTCACCCGCGGGACGGATGGCCTCGTGGGCTTCCTGGGCATTTGCCGCCCGGTTCGCATAGACGCGCACACCCTGGGGCACATACTCGGGACCGTAGAGTTCGGATGCCTGGCGGCGTGCAGCGGAGACAGCTTCGTCACTCAGCGCTGAGGAATCCGTACGCATATAGGTGATGTAGCCGTTTTCATACAGGCGCTGGGCGATCTGCATGGTGCTCTTGGATGAGAAACGGAGCTTCCGCCCGGCTTCCTGCTGCAGGGTGGACGTCGTGAACGGCGCCGCAGGACGACGGGTGTAGGGCTTTGTCTCCACGGAGCGGACCCGGAAGTCCGCCCCTTCGAGGCCCGCAGCCAGCGACGTGGCGAGTTCCTCGTTGAGGTGAACCACATTGCGTGAGACGAGTACGCCGTCGTCGTTGAAGTCCCGCCCGGTGGCGACCTTGGCGCCGTCGACGGCCGCAAGCTTGGCCTTGAAACTGCCGGCTTCAGCCGCGAACTGACCGGTCAGGTCCCAATACGAGGCTGCTTTGAACGCCATACGCTCGCGTTCGCGGTCCACCACCATGCGGGTTACAACCGACTGCACACGGCCTGCGGACAATCCGCGGGCCACCTTCCTCCACAACACGGGCGAAATCTCGTAACCGTAGAGGCGGTCAAGGATTCGGCGGGTTTCCTGGGCGTCCACCAGGGCCTCATCCACATCGCGGAGGTTCTCCATGGCGCGCTGGATGGCTTCCTTGGTGATTTCGCCAAAGGTCATGCGGTAAACGGGGACCTTGGGCTTGAGGACTTCAAGCAGGTGCCACGCGATGGCCTCGCCCTCGCGGTCACCATCGGTGGCGAGGTATAGGGCGTCGGCATCCTTTAGCTGGGCTTTGAGCTCCGCGACTTTCTTCTTCTTGTCCGGGGAGACGACGTAGTAAGGCTTGAAATCATTGTCGATGTCCACGGCGAACTTGCCGAGCGAGGTCTTCTTGAGTTCTGCAGGCAAGTCCGACGGCTGGGGAAGGTCGCGGATGTGGCCGATTGAGGCCTCGACGACAAAACCCTCACCCAGGTACTTGGCGATGGTCTTGCTCTTGGCCGGAGACTCCACGATCACGAGTTTCTTGCCGGTTTTGGCCTTGCTTGGCACGGTGCTCCTACAGAAAAGATTGCTCGGGCGATGTGCCCATACTGGCCTAGTTCACCATATTTTGCAGAATCCTGCGCAGCTATGTGGAAGAGCTGACGCTCCATTGTCCACATAGCCGGGCCCCTATACGGGCACGAGGAAGCCGTCCACCACGAGGTTGCGGACTTCGACGAGCAGCTGGGATCGGAACGATGCGGCGTCAAAATCGTCGCCGCTTCCCAGAAGCGCGGCGAGGGCGCCGATGAGCTGCTGAACGGTCAAGTCACCGTCGCAAGCGGAAACAAAACCAGCAAGTTCCGTGCTCATCAAATTTGTCCGGCGAAGTCCGGCGCCTTGACGAAGCAGGATGACCCCGGGATGCTCGGCTCCCGGACGCTGGTGCCGCTCCTCTGTTACATCGTCCGCGACCAGCAGCCGCGCATCGGGGAGGTGGTGGCTTGCGAGCCAGTCCACCCGTTCGACGGCAGTCCCCAAATAGGGGCCAATTGGTTGCTCGATCGGGTAGGTGATTTCCTCGAACCGCCTGAACGGCAGCAGGTCCTGCGGGCCAGCCTGGTCCAGAGCACGTGCGCGGCGCCGCAGCCACACCATGCCGAAGCCAATACCCTCAACATCCCGCGAGGCAAAGTCCGCCAGATAATCGGCATAAGCGCGAACATACAAATCGCGTTCCCTGCCCTCGGATGCGTCCCGCAGCCACGTTTCGGCGTACTCTCCCGGGGAGACTTGCTCCCGCTGGATGAACCAGGCGTCCAGGCTGCCGGGAGCGGCCTCCCCGAAGCCGTCCGGAGGGGAGTCGTGGGGCGAGCTGTCGGCCAGGACTGCAGCGTCGTCCACCCACGTCCTCGGCCGGTTGTGCCAGTCCGATCCGGACGTGACCTCCCAGTTCCCAAGCATCTGTGCTGTTCCGCCAGGCGCAAGAACATCCGGGAGGGAGCGAATGAGGTCTGCGACTATGTCGTCTCCGGGGAGGCCGCCGTCGCGGTAGGTGAACTGATCGTGGGAAGCCTCGTCGGCGCGCCGTGGTGTAATCACGAACGGCGGGTTGGACACAACAAGGTCGAAGCGCTCGCCCGCGACTGGCTCCAACATGGAACCCAGGCGCAGGCTGATCCGGTCGCCGAGCCGCTCAGCGTCGAGGTCCAATTCCACTGAATTCAGCATCAGGTTGAACCGCGTGAACGCCAACGCACGGGTTGAGATGTCAGTTGCAGTGACGTGCCTGGCATGCCTGAGGAGGTGAAAAGCCTGTATGCCGCAGCCAGTGCCAAGGTCAAGGGCCCGGTCCACCTGCCGTCGGACGGTGGCCTGCACGAGGGTCGTCGAAGCCTGGCCAATACCCAGAACGTGGTCGCGCCGAAGGACACCAGGCCGCTGGTGGGCTCCGAGGTCGCTGACCACCCACAGTTCCGCGCCCCTGTCCGGGCCCTGTGTCCCGTTGCCGGTTGCTCCGTTGCCGGTTGTTTCGTTGCCGGTTGTGTCGTTGCCGGCCCAGCCGTAGGGCCGCAGGTCCACCAAAGCCTCGATGCCGTCGTCGGGCTCTTCACCGTCCCCGCTCCCGGCCTCCCGGACCAGGCCAAGCTCCAGCAAGCCGTCGACGCCGATTTCCGGAAGGGCGGCGTCGAGGTCCTTGCGCTGCTGCCGCACCGCCAGCAACCACAAACGTACGACGGCGGCAAGCGGCGCCTCGCCTGCCGTGGGGCGTTCCGTCGCCAGGAGCGCGGGCACCAGCTGGTCCCGGCCGAGCGCAGCGCTGGCCGACTCACCCAGAAGCGCAGCTACGCCGTCCACGGTGTAGCCGATCCTGCGGAGCCCTACGGCAAGGTCGGCGAGCAAGGCGGGATTGTCGCTTCGGGGAGCATCCGGCGTGATGCCGCTGGTGAACTCGATGGCTTCAGAGCCGGGTGCAGGAAATGTCACCCAGATAGTGTAGGCGCGGACGTCCGCAGGGACTGGCATGCATCCCCGGAAACCGCTCGTTCGCCCGGTGCCCAAAGCCGGGGCGAAGCGTAGAGTCTGACCATGGGAACAGGGGCGGCCCCGATGGGTGCGTCCAGGCGGCTGGCGATTGCCGCCGTCGTTCTCTGTTCTGCCCTGCTGGGCGTGGCGGGTTGTGAGTACACCTACGACGACGCACGGGCCCCGTTGCCCAGCGTTTCGGCGCCGTCGTCCCCTCCTCCTACCTTGCCGCAGGACCCGGCCCTTAATACGCCGGTCACAGGCCAAGAGTTGAAGGCGTGGGCCGAGGAGGCTGTGCCGGCGGCGGAGGGGCAGACTTTCTATTCCAGCTACGGCTTTATGGAGGCCCAGGCGACCCGCACCGAAGAGTCCGTCCAGCTTCCCGAAGGGCTGTACTCGGTGACGCTCGCCTGCCGAAGCACCAGGCGGGTGTCCTTCACCGTGAGTCTGGGGAACCCGGTTCCAGTCCCGACGCAGCAGCCAAGCAGCCCGCCGCGCACGGCGGATCCCAATGCCCTCGTAGACTTGGCGCTTCAGTGCGGCACAGCCAGGGTGAATGTCATTCAACTCACCAAGTCGTCCGTGCTGAGCATCACGGTGCGGTCATCACGCTCGGCGAACTTTGCTTACCGCGTGAACCGGATTTAGGGACTGGGGGCAGCCGCGGAGCATGCGCCGACTGCACCCATCTAAGCGGCGCAGCCGTCGGGGCAGCGCAGGTTTTCGGGGTCGGCGGCGCAGTCCGTGCAGTAAAGGGTCAGTGTTCGGCAACTCGGATTGGAACAGTTTTCGAACTTGCTGGTCGGGGCTTCGCAGCGAACGCATCGACCGATCGTTTTGGCCTCGTCGCTGAACTCGAGGTGCATGCGCTTGTCGAATACGTAGAGCGAGCCCTCCCACAGGCCCTTGTCCTTGTACATTTCACCGTAACGGACAATACCGCCGTCGAGTTGGTAGACCTCTTTGAAGCCCCGATTCACCATGAGGCTGGACAGGACTTCACAACGGATCCCGCCGGTGCAGTAGGTGACGACGGGCTGGTCCTTGAGGTCGTCGTACTTACCGGATTCCAGCTCCTTGATGAAGTCGTGCGTCGTGGCGACGTCCGGCACAATCGCATCCTTGAACTTGCCGATCTGCGCTTCGAAGGCATTGCGGCCATCGAAGAAGGCGACTTCCTGGCCTTCAGCACGCTTTTGGTCCAGGAGCTTGTGCAGGTCCTCCGGTTTTACGTGTTTTCCGCCGCCGACGACCCCGTTGTCATCGACCCTCAGTTCGCCCGGGGCCCCGAACGAAACGATCTCGTCGCGGACTTTGACGCTCAGCCGCGGAAAGTCCTCGGCACCGCCGTCGGACCACTTAACGTCGATGTCGCGGAAACCCTTGTATTCGCGAGTCGTCTTCAGATATTGCTTGACGCTGTTGATCTCTCCGCCAACCGTCGCGTTGATGCCGTCTTTGGAGATGAGGATCCGGCCGCGGAGGTCCAGTTTCTCGCAGAGCGCGCGCTGCCACAGTCGGACGGCGTCAGGATCAGCAATTGGGGTAAAGCCATAGAAGAGCACGATTCGGTTTAAAGCCACGTATTTAAGGGTACTGGCTGGCCTCAAATGGGCTTGTTGCCGCATTTCGAATGACCGTTTTCCGCATGGGACGCGAGCTCAGCGCTGCCCCGGCGCGACTTCGTCCGTTAATGGAGCTGTTACTGGGGACCCCTGTTGCGTAAGGCAACGCTGGAATAGTCTCTCTACATGAGTCCCGACGCCCTGGTTGAAGACATCACGCGCCTGCTGGAAGTCTGGGTGGCCGGTTGGTCCGGCTGCCGCGGGTACGAAACACGCAAAGAGGGCCGGTTCCCGGCTGCACTCAGGGCCGACCGGACAGGTGACTGGGAGTACTTCGCTTACGACCCCACGGAAGCAGAGTTCGCGGAACTTGCGGCAAAGACCGCTGAGGCGCCCACCCGCATCCTCACGATCCTCACCAACGATGTACAGAAGTACAAGTTCCTGGCGGAACACAGTGGATTGAACGTCACGTCCGCGTCCCAAGCCATGATGATCGTAGACATGGAAACACAGGACGCCGAGGATCCTTGGCTTTCCGACGACGAATTGCGCTTGGAGACGTCGGAGTCGAAGGGTGTCCAATACGCCTCTGTTATGGCAGGCGAGCAAACAGCTGCCAGCGGACGAGTGTACGTCGTCAATGGGACGGCTGTTTTCGACAAGATCATTGTCCAGCCCGCATTCCAACGCCGCGGGCTAGGCAGCTTTATCATGAAGGCCTTGGCGGCCAAAGCCTTTGAGCATGATGTTGAGGACGGCCTGCTCCTTGCGTCGCTCGATGGTCAAAAGTTGTACTCCCACCTTGGGTGGACCACAGTAAGCCACGTCCTGATGATGTCGGCGGTCCCGGGTCAGGAAGCCGACCTTTCCGTAGCCTGACAGAATGATCAGGTGGACAACCGCAACACCCTGATCTCCCTTCTGGGCCGTAGCCCCGATCCGGAACAGCTCCGCCATGTCCGCACACTCCCCGCAAGGACCGCCGACCAAGTCCCATGGCCGTCGTGGGTCCACCCCGACATCGTGGCCGCCTATGCTTCGCTGGGGATTCACGAACCCTACAGACATCAGGCGGAGGCTGCGGACGCTGCCCACTCTGGTAGCCACGTTGTCATCGCCACCGGTACAGCGTCCGGAAAGTCCCTTGCATACCAACTGCCGGCGTTGGACGCCATCCACCGTTCAGAGCTCCGGGTTCTGGACGAACCCGGGCGAATTCACGACGACGGTGCCGTAACCCTGTACCTGTCGCCCACCAAAGCTCTTGCGGCCGACCAGTTGACAGCGGTGCGATCGTTGGGACTGGACACTGTCAGGGCGGAGACATACGACGGGGACACCGACCTTGCGTCACGTCGTTGGATCCGCGACCACGCGAATTTCATCCTGGCGAACCCGGACATGCTCCATTTCGGGATACTGCCAAACCACGCCTGGTGGGCGCGGTTCTTCCGGCGGTTACGTTACGTAGTGATCGACGAGGCACATAGCTATCGCGGGGTCTTCGGATCGCACGTTGCCAACCTCATGCGACGGCTAAGGAGGATCTGCGCTTACTACGGGGCCGGAACGTCATTTCCCGAACCCGTGTTCATTGCTGCCTCGGCCACTGCCTCAGATCCGGGGGCGTCGTTTGGCAGGTTGATCGGGGCCCCCGTTCGCGAGGTGATAAGGGACGGCTCACCGCATGGAGCGACCACCGTGGCGTTCTGGGAGCCAGCGCTCAGTGAGCTGCGGGGCGAGAATGATGCGAAAGAGCGACGGACCGCTGTTGCCGAAACCGCCGATATCTTGGCCAACCTCGTCTCCTCCCGTGTGCGGACAATCGCCTTCATCAAGTCCCGACGAGGCGCCGAGTCGATTTCGTCCATCGCCAAACGGCTACTTGACGAAGTTGATCCGAGCTTGCCTCCGCGAGTTGCCGCCTACCGTTCCGGCTACCTGCCCGAGGAACGACGCTCACTTGAGAAGGCTTTGCGAACCGGCCAACTCCTCGGAGTGGCCAGCACCTCGGCGCTGGAACTCGGCATCGACATCTCTGGACTGGACGCCGTCCTAATAGCGGGATGGCCAGGGACCAGGGCTTCGCTCTTCCAGCAGATCGGCCGTGCCGGGCGGGCAGGCCAGGACGCCCTGGCTGCTTTTGTGGCCAGTGACGATCCCCTGGACACGTACCTCGTGAACCATCCCGAGGCCATCTTCGACGTCTCCGTCGAGGCCACTGTTTTTGATCCGAGCAACCCCTACGTGCTGGGGCCACACCTGTGTGCCGCGGCTGCTGAATTGCCCATCGGACCCGCCGAGGCGGAGATGTTCGGCCCGACCGCGGAAAAGCTGCTGGGCCAACTCGTCACACAGGGGTACCTCAGGAGGCGTCCCGCCGGATGGTTCTGGACCCACCCGGAAAGCGCTGCGGGCATGGTCAACCTTCGAGCCGACGGTGGAGGTCCTGTCAGCATCGTCGATGCTGAAACGGGTTCTTTACTGGGAACGATGGGGTCTCCTCAGACTCATTATCAGGCCCACGCGGGGGCCATCTATGTTCATCAGGGCGAGAGCTACTTGGTTGAAGAACTCAACGAGGAAGAGCACTGCGTTATGGTCCGCAGGTCCAACCCTGACTACTACACAACAGCCCGTGACATCACCCAGATTGAAATCCTGCAGACTTCTCGCACTGCAGAATGGGGCGACGTGACTGTGCGCTTTGGGGACGTGAAGGTCACAACCCAGGTAGTTTCATTCCAGCGGAAAGCCCTTGTCTCCAACGAGATCCTGGGCGAAGAGCCACTGGAGCTCGGCGCTCGCGACCTGTTCACGAAAGCAGTCTGGTTCGAGGTGCACAATCGCTCGCTCACCGCGGCCGGGCTTGTGGAAGCCCAGTTCCCCGGTGCACTGCACGCCGCCGAACACGCGGCAATCGGACTCCTTCCTCTGGTTGCGTCTAGCGACCGCTGGGACATAGGCGGCGTTTCAACGGCAATTCATGCCGACACAGGTGTTCCTACGATCTTTGTTTACGACGGACATCCCGGTGGAGCTGGCTTTGCGGAACGTGGCTTCGACAAGGCCAAGACGTGGTTGAACGCAACGCGCGACGCTATTAGGGCCTGCGAATGCGAGAGCGGGTGCCCATCATGCGTGCAGTCGCCCAAGTGCGGCAACAAGAACAACCCTCTCGACAAGGCAGCGGCAATTACGCTCCTCGAAGTGCTCCTCGAGGACGCACACAATCCCTCGGACAAGTCCGGCGACTCGATGGGTTCCCATGCTGGCACCGAGCACCCTCATCACGGGAACCACGGGAACCACGAGAACCACCCGAACCACGAAAATCACGGGAATCATCAAACGCCAGCCCGATCAGCGCATTAGAAGGGGCCACCCAATGGCTCCAGCCGGCGGCAGCCCAATGGCTCCACCTGGCGTCTAGGGCGGAGGTCCCGCTCGAGCACGGCCTGTGCCCGGACCGGCCAGGGTTGATACCTCCAACTCGGTGGCGACTTGCACTGTGTCGCCTCCGGTAATCTCGCAGGACTTCAGCAATGCGTGATGGCGAGCGGCTGTTTCCGCGGCAACAGTACATGGGTCACCGCTTGTCAGGCCCCTGGCTGCATCCGCGGCCGCAAGCGCCGACATGTCCGCGGCGGTGGCGGCTCTCGAAGCGTGCGCCGATGCCCTGGCCAGCAACACCAATCCAGCCATAATGACGACGAGAAGTACTCCCAATGCCGCAGCCAAGATGGTCCCTGAGCCTCGCTCCCCCTCCCCGCCCGAGTGGCATCGCGAGGGCCCCGAGCATGGCCGACAGCGTTGAATGGTGCTCAAGCCGAATCCTTTCGCCTTAGTCCTTCGGCTCGAACCTCCGCCAGATGGCCATACGCTGACACCGGCAGCTCCGTTCTGGATGAAGCCGATGCCGTCAAAGTCCAAGGTATGAGTTTTCCAAGCGGCCCACCGACGGGTGCGGTGACAGTAACTTTGAGCCAGTCCCCGTCGGCGTCCACCGTGGATAGGGCGCCGTCTCCGGCCAGACGACTGACAGTCCCCTGGACTGTGGCGGCACTATCTCCGCGAGCTAGCGACCTGGCCCCGGCCCGGGCCGCCTCTTCTATTCGGAGCTGCGTAATGCCCGCAGCGGATCCCGCCAAGAGCAAGGCCAGCAGGAAGATGACCGCAGGCAGGGCAACAGCAAACTCCGCAGTGACTGTTCCCCTGTTGTTCTGGCGATAGCGGATGGCTTCCGTAACCGAATTCCCGCCCCAATGGATTTTCCGGGCGAGCCCAGCACCGAAATTCTGCCCGATGGCCCGACGTGTCTCTGCGATCAGCCTGCCTCCCTCCACTGGCCGGAACCTGTCCGAAAGCGCGTTGGACACCGCCAACTGACGCTTCCTCATGGCCGGCATCAGTGTCATGGCAAAGAGAGTGCGGAGCGAACCAGGTTCAGGAGAAACCCCCGGACTTCCTCACTGCGCAGGATGACCACCAACAGCCCAGCAAAGCCGACAGCAGCCAGAGTGGCGATGGCGTACTCGGCCGTGGCCATTCCTCGTTCTGACCGTACGAGTCCAGTCAGGAAGCGCCGAAGCGCCCGAGGCCCACGCATTTTGTTTGACGGCTTGCGCCGAGGCCGGAGTTCCACGACGCCGGCGAAACGCTCGGTGGTGCGGGAAGCGCGTTCATTGATCAAGGTGTCACTGTCAGTATCACTCGACAGAGCCGTTCGGGCGTCAGAGGTGGTCAGTTCAACAATGCTCATGGCATTTCCTTTCGTGGGGTGGTTGCTTCTCAAAGTGCGAGTCAGATGAGGAATCGCCGCCGGTGATTTTCTGGCATGCCTTGATCCTTCCGTTCACACACGGGGTGGTTAAGGGGCAGAAGGCCATAAGTGGACAACTACCGGGTCGGCGAGATTGTGGAGGAGCGGTGAAAGACTCGGTCAAGCAGGTGGGCCCTCCGAAGCTAGGGGTGCGTGCCCCTGGTACGACCACGCTCATGTGCAAACGCCGGCAGCGCTACTTCGGCAGCATCGCAAGCAAGACAGGCAAGACGCCCAAGCAGATAAAGGCCGGTAACGAGCACAGCCCAAGAGGGACGACAAGTTTGACGCCAAGAGCCGCTGCCTTCCTTTCAGCTGCCCTAAAGCTCTCGCGCCTGAGCCGCGCTGCCTGGGCATAAAGGATCGACGACGACGGTGCCCCCGTTAGGGCAGCGAATCCCAGGGATTCCTTCAGTTCGAGGGCGGGCTTAGTCGCCGGACCCGCACTGCGCCAAGCCGTTTCCCAGTTCGTGCCAATAGCAAGCGCTGCCACCACCGGGCGCAGTGTGGTCCGTAGCTGTGGGGCGGCGCATGCAGCAACGATTTCCAACGCACGGCCCAACCCGGCCCCTGAATCCAGCATTGCCGCCACAAGTTCCAGGATCATAGCGGTGTCGCTCAGCCCCTCGACGTTTGGTCCCTGATCGGCGGTATGTCCGGGTTCTGCGGCTAATCCAATCCGTTCGGTTGCGTGGCTGCCCGCAGTGTTCAGAGTGCCTCTGGCTCCCAAACTGGCAGCGATTCCAAAGTCACCCGCGGTTCGGAATGCAGGTGCGCCTGAACTTGTGGAACCCCCTGAAGCCCGTGCCCCCGACGCGCCAGAACGCTGGCCCGCCGGCCGGGGAGGGGGAGCCTGGGCCGAAATTCCTTTCAACCGATGAGGCCCAGAGAACAAAAGAAGCACCGCCGCGAACAGAGCGAGCGTAACCGTAGCGGCGGACAAGATGTCCCCCATCACGATGCCGCGGCCCTGACCAGCTTTGAGGACCAGGCTCTGCCGGCAATAGTAAGTACCAGGCCCGCCGCAAGGGCGGCGGCTCCCCCTGGACTCCCCATGAGGACTCCCAAGGGGTCAACTCCCAGAAGCGTGCCCAAACCCAAACCCATCAGGGGGAGCCACCCCAAGAGCTTCACTGTGGCACGAGGACCTGCCAAGGCCGTTCGTCTGGCCGCCTCCGAGTCGCGTTCTGCTTCCAATTGCGCCGCGAACCGCGCGAGCACATTTGCCAGCGGGCACCCACTTGTTTCGGCCACATCGAAGCACGCTGCTATCTCGATCCAAACCCTCCGTTCCTTGGCAGAATGACCACGGATCGATCGCATGGCGGCGGTCCGTATGGTGTCTGCGATGGGGGCGCCCAGAGCTGCGGCACCCCGTGCCGCAGCTAGGACGGAAAGCGATGCACTCGGCAACGTGGGCCTGCTCCTGGCTTCAAACGTCGCACCGGCGGTGGCACCTACGCCCCCGTTCGGCGCGCCACGAATGCCGTGCAAATTACTGAAGCTGCGCCCGGCATTGGAGGTGGGGTCCATGCGCCGCCGAGTGACCATACCGGACTGAACGTCGTTGCTGAATCCAGAGGTCTGCCGGACGGCCGGCAAACGGCCGGAACGGACATCGCCAACCGATTCTGCAGGGCTATTGGCATTCAATCCCCCATGGACCAGCCATAGCTCTTCCCACAGTCGGGCTGGCGACCTGCCACCGCGAAGCAGCGCAGCCAACTGTTCCACCACGACTGTCAGGTCCAAGGAGTCGCTTGCTCGCCTCGATTTCCCTGGACGGAGCAAAGTCCAGAAAGCCAATGCCGGCCCATCGCCCGACCGAAGCGTAGACAGCATGGAGCGCCGTCTACGCTGCCCGGCCTGCCATTGCAAAGAACTGCCCAAAACCGCGGTTCTGGGCCCCGGAATCGTGGCGTTGAGAAGGCGTCGGGAGGGCCTTGCCGGCGATGCCCAAGCAAGGAATACCAGTCCCAGCAATGCTGCCACCACGGCAGCCACCAACGCCGTCATGATTCGGCTCTTGTGCGAATTCTTACGTCTTCCATCCCAAGCTTCGTTGCAAGATGGGGCCAACCGGGACCGAATGCCAACCCCGAGTCGTCGTTCGTCAGGGCTGTTACGACGCTCGGGCCCTCCGTTCCATCGACAAACACTCCGATCGCGGAGACACGCCTTCCTCCCTCAGCCCTTTCCACATGAATGACAACATCAAGCGCAGTTGCCAGTTGCAGCCCAACGGCATCTGGGCTGAGGCCAGCGAGTGCGCCCAGTGCGACCAATCGGGCCGGAACCGCCTGTGGGGCATTGGCGTGGATGGTTCCGCCACCACCGGTATGGCCCGTGTTCAGTGCAGTGAGAAGTTCGCGGACCTCCGCGCCCCTGCATTCCCCCACGATGATGCGGTCGGGGCGCATGCGCAGCGCTTGCCGGACGAGTTCGCCTAGGTCCACGGCCCCTTCGCCTTCGAGGTTTCCGTGCCTGGATTCAAGGGAGACGACGTGAGGATGAACGGGGTTTAGTTCGGCTGCATCCTCAATGAGCACGAGGCGTTCGCGCGAACTGCTGAGCCCTAGCAGCGTGGAAAGGAGTGTGGTCTTCCCTGAGCCCGTGGCACCGCTCACCAGGAAGCTCAGACGGCGGGCAACCACGGCCTCCAGTATCCGTTGCACTTCCTGCGGGAACATACCGCCTTCCCGCAGTTCCGTCAGGGTGAACACGTCTTCGCGCCGAATGCGTATGGAGAGGAGCGTGCCGGAAGGGGATATTGGGGGCAGGACTGCGTGCACGCGGAATCCGCCATCCAACCTCACATCCACACACGGCGAACTGTCGTCCAGCCTCCGTCCACCAGCGGACACAAGCCTGGCTGCGAGCGCCCTGACCTGTGACTCTCCTTCGAACAGAACAGATGCCGGCTCCAGCCCGGCGCCACGATCCAACCACACGGAGTCCGGGGCATTCACGAAGATGTCCGTGACTAAGGGATCCCTGGTGAGGTGCTGCAAAGGCCCCAAGCCGTTCAGTTCTGCGCTGATGGATTCAACGGCCGCAAGGGCTCCCGCAGTACCGAGCATTCGCCCCGTAGCGTGCAAAGCTGCGGCCACCCGGGATGGCGTGACTGGGCCGGCCTCGGCCATGATGGTTTCCCGAACGGTGTCCAGGAGTGCGGCATCCAACCGTTCGTGTCGCCGACGAGACCTGCCAGAGGCAGCAGCCCGCCCCGCGGCGACAGCCGGTCCAGCAGCAGCAGCCCGCCCCGCGGCGACAGCCGGTCCAGCAGCAGCAGCCCGCCCCGCGGCGACAGCCGGTCCAGCAGCAGC
>NZ_JAIWYX010000016.1 GCF_020251205.1 Arthrobacter sp. M4 | reverse complement strand
GCTTCGGCCAAGTTGGCAGGCTCCTGTTCGGCGAAGTTGGCAGGGTCTTGGGCTTCGGCCAAGTTGGCAGGCTCCTGTTCGGCGAAGTTGGCAGGGTCTTGGGCTTCGGCCAAGTTGGCAGGCTCCTGAATTCAGCCAAGTTGGCAGAGTCTTGAAATTCGGCCAAGTTGGCGGAGTCCTGAATTCAGCCAAGTTGGCCGACTCGCGGTTCCATCCGGAATGTGGTTAATCCAAGGGCAGGGTGATCGAAATGGTGGTGCCATCGCCCGGGGTGGAAACGATCGAGACCTCGCCGCCGGCTTCGTGTATGGCAATGGACATAAGACGCAAGCCATAACCATGGGTCCCGGCGACGGAGGCAGACCCAGGGTTGAAGCCGATGCCATTGTCCGTGATGGTCAGTCGGACCCCATGAAACATGCCCTGGAAGGTTGCGGCGAGCCGGACCGTAACGTCGTGTGCGTGGGCGTACTTGAGGGTGTTGCTAAGGGCTTCTTTTGCGGACTGGTACAGCAGTTTTGCGAGGCTGGATGAGATGTCGATGCCGTGGTGCGGCGTCTCCCAATGGATCTCGGTGCCTTCCCTGCGGAGTGGGGCTGTTAGCCGATCGATGCAGCCAGCCAGGCCCAACGCATGAAAGTCAACGTGGCGCTGGTCGGTGATGATGCCGTTGACTGCGATGACCTCGTCTTGAGCAACTGCTGTATTCATGGCTGGCCTTGCTTCCTTGCAATGTTGTGCTCTCGTCGGCGGGCGGGTTCCGCCTTGGTGCTTGGATTAAGCGTGGACCCGTTGGCTCAAGGATCCCGGCAGATTTTGCCGGTTTCTCCCTAGGTTTTTCTCAGGATTTGCAACACACGGGAATCAAGTAGGGGAGCATTCGTCAGCTTGCTTATGAAGTGGCGGATTTCTAGGGTGGTAGGTGACACATAAGAGCGCCGGGAGTGTCCGCGCCCTCCGGTGCGTGGCCACGGGAGGAACCATGTCGGAAGTAACACCAGAACGGAACCTTGAAGGAAAAAAGGTCGCTTTCCTGCTGACGGATGGCGTGGAGCAGATCGAGCTGACCAGTCCATGGAACGCCGTGATGAGCGCAGGAGGACGGCCTGTGTTGGTGGCGCCGAAGGGCGGGCACGTGCAGGGCTTTGCGGGGACGGACAAATCCGAGATATTTGCTGTCGATCTGACCCTGGACTATGCGGACCCATCAGACTTTGACGCACTGGTCATCCCTGGAGGCGTGGTCAACGCTGACCATCTCCGCGTGGATAAGCGGGCGCAAGCCTTCACGAAGGCGTTTTTCGAACAGCACAAACCTGTTGCCTCCATCTGCCACGGCCCATGGCTGCTTATCGATGCGGGCGTTGCCAAAGGCCGGAAGCTCACGTCCTATCACACCCTTCAAACGGACCTAAGGAACGCCGGAGCCGAATGGACAAACGCTGAGGTGGTGGTGGACAACGGCCTAGTGACAAGCCGCAGTCCCCGTGACTTGCCAGCCTTCAATGCCAAGTTGCTGGAGGAGATCACCGAAGGCAGGCACGCAGAACAGACCACCTAGCTGCTAGACGGCTGCGCGGGAAGCTGACTCGACGCGTGGCTGGGCGCCTCGGCCAAGTCCGCGGAGTGAAGCCTTGGTTCCTGTTCCACTTTTGGGCAAATAGGTGAACAGGCGCAGCCGCGGCAAGTGCGGCACGGCGAGGACCATTGGGTCAAAGCTCAACCGGCCGAGATCAGGATGGTCGTACACAACGTCAACATGGTAGGAATCTCCAACCACCTGCCGAAGCCAAAGTCCGCGGAACGCATCCGAGAGGTCGCAGAGCTTACGGGCCATGCTGTCGAACCGGGGATCGTCCGGAAACTTGGCGGATTGGGCGCGGAACTGCGCCACCATGGAGCGCGCCATCATCTCGCGGTGCACGTGTTTGCTTGCAAGGCTCGGATCGGTGAAAAAGCGTTCAAGGCAGCTTGAGCCGACCCGCGTGTCGAACGTTTCAGCAGCTGCGGCATTCATGGCCACGACGGTCCAAAACGGATCGGCAACGTAGCTTGGATTAGCGATGGCATCGACCAGCTCTTGAAGGCGTTCCACCTCTTGGCGGGTGGCTCCCACCGGCTGTGTGGCATTCATTCCGACGACGGCAGGGGAGGGACTCTGTGCTGTCCTGCGCCCGGAGGCGAGCCGATGGACGTAGATCCTGTCTTCCTGGCTGAGCCGCAATGCGTCCGCGATCGCGTCCAGGATCTCCTCGGAGGCTCCGATTGCGCGCCCCTGCTCAAGCCACGTGTACCAAGACACTCCAACGTTGGCGAGCACGGCGACCTCTTCCCGCCTGAGTCCGGGAGTGCGCCGTCGGGGGCTGGCGGGCAAGCCAACGTCCTCGGGCCGAGTCTGTTCGCGGCGGGTGCGGATGAACTCGCCCAGGCGCGCATGGTTGGACGAGGGCAGGGCGGGAGGCATGCGGTCTCCATCAGACGAAGTTGTCCGGCCGGCCAAAAAGGCCGGCCGGACGGACAATCCGGACTCTTGAGTTCGGGGAATGCAGCGGCCGTCAGGCCAGCACGCGCTCCTTCTCGGAACGGACGTCGAGCTGCGCGTACTCCTCCGCAGCCAAACGGGTGGCCTCTGCAGGGGACATCTTCGCTTCGAGCCCGAACAGCATCGCGATTTGCTCCAGCCGTTCCTCGACCGCCCCGGACACCACATGGAACGGGATGTGGAGCTCATCCATCGTCTGCTGCAGGATCGTGTCGGAAAGCCTCCGGAACTGGTCGTTCACCGGGCGGTGGCCGTCGGCGGACAGCGGCAGCTCGTTCTTGAGGTGCACGAACGCGTCGAAGGAACCCTTCACATGCTTCTTGAAACTATTGCCTAGGTTCGTCATAACGTCCTCGAAGAAGGCAAGTTCCGCCGTCTTCTCAACCGTTTCCCCATCCTCCAAGTGGGCAGATGCTGTGGGGTTCAAACCGAGCGAAACCCGGACCGAACCGTAAATCCATTCCTGCAGGGAGGACCCGTCGGAGACGAAACCATCTGCCAAGCGGGCCTCGTAGACAGCGCGCTCAACGTGCCGAGTGACAATCATCTGGATCAGCTCGGCGGCCGTGCACTCTTCAAGGGTTTTGCCCGGAGCGGCCTCAGGCAGGATCTCGCGCATGGTCCTGGCCTTGGTCCGGGGCAGTCCCGTGTAGTGGGAGAGTGCCATGGACGTGAAGGTCTTTCCCGAGGAGTACGTTCCTGAAATGCCAAGGCGCATGGCGGGTGCTCCTAGTCGTTGACGAGCTGGAGCGACCCGGCAGCGCTGAGCTTTCCGGCGAACTCGATAGCGGCGTCGCTGAGGTCGGCTTCGGCAACCTGGCGGCTGCCCTCGACGTCGGCGTTCAGGACCGTAGGTGCGAAACGGATGTGAGTTGCGTCCTCAACGCCCACGAAGTTCAGCCAGTCAGCGAAGTAGGTGGTGCCGAAGTCGGAACCAAAGTTTGCTGGAATGCCAGGGTAGTAAACTCCGCTGGTGTGGATGGCGAGGGCCTGCTTGTCCTCCATAAGGCCCTTGTAGCCCGACTCGGGGTCGAAGCCGAAGCTCCAGCCCGGCTGGGTCACGATGTCGATCCACTGCTTCAGGACGTACGGGACGCCGTTGTTCCACATCGGAATGTTGAACACATATGCATCGGCGGCGGCGAACTGGTCGAACACCTCGCGAGCGGCTTCCCAGGCAGCGATCTGCTCAGGAGTCTGGTCCTGACCGGAGAACACGGCCATCTTGGCGGCAGCGGCAGTGCGGCCGAAGACCGGGAGGGCGCCGTCGTCGAACAGGTTCAGCGTCTCCACCTCAAAGGTCTCGGGGCCGGCGGCCTGGACGGAATCGATGAAGTGCCGGGCAAGCCGCAGGGAATCGCTGTTGGCGTAGCGCGGGGAGGCGTTTACGTGGAGGATCGTTGGCATGGGATTCCTTTCAAGGCTTCGCTTCGGGGCGTTTTGATGCCCTATTCGATCCTTGCCGAGCCCCACGCCACGGCGTAAGAGAGCACTTTATAGTGCCTAGGGCACCTCAAAGTGCCCTGCCCGCTGCCCTTCCCATCCGGTTGTAGCCCAGATCAGGATTCTTCCTGTGGAAGAAGCGAAATTCATGCAGCGCACCGCAGCCTACACCGACATTGATGGCACCGTCACCGCCTACAACACCATCTTCGGCCTCTTTAGGTTCGACGCCGCCGAGCGTGGTTGCGCAGCTAAGGCCGAGGAGTTCCTCCAAGAGCTGCGCTCCGACGCGCTGTATGGCGTTCCCCGAAGCGAGACGAATGCCCGCTACTTCGGCTGGTGGCGGGGGAGGAGCGTCCGCGAGCTTGAAGAACTTGGCGAGCGATGGGCTGATTTCCAGGACAGTTCCCCAGCAGCGGCCAGCGCGCCGGTTCACGTCAGCGCGCCGGCTGATGTCAGCGGGCCGGCTGATGTCAGCGGGCCGGCTGATGTCAGCGGGCCGGCTGATGTCAGCGGGCCGACCCACGTCAGCGGGCCGGCCCAGGACACACCGCCAGAAGAATGGGGGTTCCTCGAACCGGTAGCCGCACTCCTCGACGGCCATGTCCGGGCTGGGCGGCGAATCGTTGCTGTGACGGCGTCCTTTCCTCCGGCTTTGGTGCGTGTCCTCCGGCGCTGGCCCACCCTGGAGTTGCTTTGCGCCGAACTAGTCACCGAACGTGGCGTGTACACAGGCGGGATTGACGAGGCTATGGTTGGCGAGGCCAAGGCCAAGGCCGTTGCTGCCCACGCCTCACGGAACCGCATTGACCTGGCGGGAAGCTTCGCCTACGGGGACCACGCCTCAGACGTTCCCTTCATGCGGCTGGCAGGCCATTCATTGATGATCGGCAATAGCGGTTTGTCGGCACAAATGCCAGTCAACTACGCATTGCGGCAGGAGTTTTCAAAGCGGTAACTGTTTCCAATTAGGCTTGGCCCCGGTCAGTCGAATTGATGGGGAAACTGGGGGAATGACTCTCACCGCTGAACAAAAAAGGCACGAAGCTCGCCAGAACTACAATGCTTCGCTGGTTCTCTGCCCTGCCAGGCAGCTCCTTGAAGCTATCAGCAGCAAATGGGTGACGCTGGTGTTGCTTGCCCTCGAAGACGGTCCCCTTCGCCACAGCGACCTTCGCAAGCGAATTCCGGGCGCAAGCCAGAAAATGCTCACATCAACCCTCCGCTCCTTGGAACGCGATGGCCTCGTCTTGCGACATGTCACTGTGTCCGTTCCAGTGCGGACAGACTACGAACTCACCCCGCGCGGCCAGTCCCTGCTCCGGATCATCTTCGACATGAAGGAATGGGCGGAGGAAAACATGGACGGTGTAGCGGCCTCCCGTCTGGAGCACGATCGCCACCGGCTCGCCTTTAGCTAGCCCAGGTCCCGCGTGCACCTTTTCTGCCTCCACCACGCGGGCGGAACAACCGCGAGCTTTGCGTCGTGGCGATTCCCGTCCATTTCGGTGACGAAGCTTGGCTATCGGGGCAGGGACTTCGAATCACTGTCCCACGCTGCCGACCTGCTGGCTGAAACGGTGGAAGCGTCCCCGTCGCCGCGCCTTGCCGTTTACGGGCATAGCCTGGGAGCGCTGCTTGCGTTCGAGGTGGCCCTTCGCCTTCAGGCCGCTGGCCGCATGGCTCACGTTTTCCTGGCAGCAGCCCGGCCGCCGTTGGAAAGGTACGACGGCGATGCTGCCGCCACTGCTGCTGCCATGGCCCCGGGCGTCATGGCCGCCGCAGCCGCGGAGGCGGGGGGCTTGTCCGCGCGCGCCGCGGAGATCCTGGCCGAAGACCTGGCGCTGCTTTCCACTTATCCGGGCCGGCCGCCGTCGGGACAACTCAGCGTTCCCGCGACGATTGCGTACAGCGCCGATGACCCAGTTGTGCCGCCGGCGGAATGTTTGCGGTGGGCAGAATGGTGCCGGGACGAACCACGACACCTCGAAGTGCCCGGCGACGGCCACCTATTCCACCGGGGCAATCCGCTGCTGTTGAATGCGGTCGAAGCGACCCTTTCTCCGGGCCGCGTCGACGGTTTTTCGTGAGGAAACTGGAAGTCTAGGGAGAAGGTAGCTTGTCGGGTCCCTGATCTCTCGCAGAGCAAGCTGTTGCAGTAGGCCGGGGCGAGGCCCCCACATACACGAGGCCCGGCCGCGGCAGGGCCCCCAAACACGAGGGGCCCCGGCCGGGGCGGGGCCCCCAAACACAAGGGGCCCCGAGAGCTTGCTTCCCCTAATTCGCGCTTACCAGCTCACGCTCCAGAGCGCCCTTGCCTGCCGCGAAGATTGTCGCGATTTCGGCGACTCGCTTGCCGAGGTGCTCGGCCGTCGCGATGTCGGCGGAGTGCACTCCTTCGGGCCCGACGTCGGAGAACGTCTGGGCGGCGGCGCCGTTGAAGTAACCGAATCGGTTGAGGTCATTTTCGGTGCCCTTAGTGCTCTTCCAGCCAGGGAGCAGTCCGAGGTTGATCCAGTTCATGCCGTGCTGGGCTGCCAGCGTGGCGAAGTAATCCAGGGTGGAGTTTTTGTCGCCAGCTTTGCACGCTGCATTGGTGAAGCCCGCGCCAAGCTTGTTGTGCCATTTCTGGACAGCCCAGCGGCTGGCGGTCTTCTCTGCGAAAGCGTGGAATGCCGCCGGAGCCGTGCCCATGTAGGTGGGCGCTCCGAAGATGATGGCGTCGGCGGAGTCGATGAAGTCCCAGGCACCCTCGGTCAGTTCGTCAACGCGCAGGAGAGCGGTGGTGGCGCCCGCAGATTCAGCTGCACCTGTCACGGCGTCTGCCAGGACCTTGGTGTGCCCGGAGCCGGAGTAGTAAAGAACTGCAATCGTCGGAATGGTCATAAAGGTTCCTCCCTGAAATGTTTGGTTGTGGGTCTAGAGGGCGGGTTCGAGTTCCAGCTTCTTTGTGAGCATGCTGGCGGCTGTGGCGGCCGTTCCTGCCTCTGCGAGTTCGAATTCATCCACGCGAACGCCGAACTTGTTGCTCAGGATGACTGCGGCTTCTACGAGCGAGAGCGAATCGATGTCGAGGTCGGTGAATTCGTCGGCCGGAGACATGTGGCTGAGCTCGTCCATGGTGGATCCGATGGCCTCGATGACGTCCAGAGCGGTGATTTCCATTAGCTTCCCCCTATTAACTAGTGGTCCGGGGTATCCGGTGCCACGGTGGTCCTGCGGGCCCGTTGTAGCCATGCAGGCTTCGATGCCGCCCTAGTGTGGGTCGACCACCGAAATCTCTGGCCACGTCATGGCAACGGCGCCCCACGTGGTTCCTCCGCCAAAAGCGGTGAGGATGACTTTGTCTCCCGCGGACCTGTGCCCCTTGGTCCCGGCGTCCGTCATGGCCAGGGGAATTGATGCGGCTGACGTGTTGCCCACCCTGTCCAGATGGACCTCCGCTTTGGACTCTGGAATTCCCGTGACCGAGGCCACCGTGTTGAGGATGCGGAGGTTGGCCTGGTGCGCCACGAGCGAATCAACGTCCGAGGCTGCCCATCCCACATTGGCCAGCACGGTCTCAACAGAGTCGGACATCGCAGACACGGCTTGGGTGAAGACTTCCTTGCCCTGCATCTCGAAGAAAGCACCCTGATGGGGCACCTGGATCAGGGCTTCTCCGTCGCCATCCGAATGAAGGGTTGAGGCCAGGATTGCGCCGGGTTCATCCCTCGTCCCGGCCGTGAGGTAGGCGGCGCCGGCACCATCACCGAAGATCACGGCCGTACTGCGATCCGTAGGATCCAACAGGCGGGTGAAAGTGTCCGCGCCAATCACCAAGGCGGAATCCACCGCACCTGAGCCGATGGCCCACGAAGCCGTGGCCAGGGCGTAGACGAATCCGGAGCACACGGCTGAGACGTCAAAGGCCGCAATACCGTTCAGCCCAAGGTTGGCCGCGACCTTCGGTGCCGTAGCCGGACAGACCTTGTCCGGCGTCGAGGTAGCGACGATCAGGAGCCCGACGGCCGTCGAACTGGCGGAGCCCAGCTCAATGCCGGCTGACTCCAAGGCCCGGACGGCAGCCGTTGTTGCGAGGACGCTGGTGTTTTCCGAATCGTCGGAATGCCTCCGCTCTCCGATTCCCGTGCGGCGGCGGATCCATTCGTCGGACGTGTCCATGATCGACGAGAGGTATTCGTTGGTGACAACCTTTTCCGGGAGGGCGCCGCCCAACCCCCGGACCACTGCGACGCGGCCGCTCATCGCTGGGCTCCCGCGGCATGGGCGCCCACAACATCGTCCGGCAATTGGTGGGCGACGCTGCACACCACTTCACCGCCGTCGAACTTTCCCACAACGTCGGCGACTCGCCAGGTTTCGCCGTCCTTCGCAATCAGGCGGCTCCTCCGCAACCGTACGTCAAGGTGGGATCCGGCGCCCGTCCCGTCGACCGCCGTCGGGCCGGCCTGTTGCAGCGAGATGCGCGTCTTCCGCATCCACAGCGTGTTGCTCTTTGCCCGGCTCATGGCGTCGAGCCTGTAGAGGAGCACCTGGCCTAGTTGCAGTGCGGCCACGAAGTGCTCGACGGCGGACATCGCCTTTGGGTAGGCGGCCTCCAGGCCGTTGCGCTCGCCTTGTGGCAGGTTGAACTCGCCGTGTGGCAGGGGTGACTCGCCGCTTGTGCCTGGGTGCTGACGGACTGTGACCCGTGCGCCCACAGTCCCATCGTCGGGATTGACGGCTACGTCCAGCAGGCTGACTTGCCGCTGGGTCCACAGCTTGCCGTAAAGGCGGGTGCCGGCGTCGCCCACCAACGCGTCCTCAGAGGGGCTCTGCACGGAGGCGAGCCCCAATTCCGTCACTCCGTGGACAAGCTCCAACTCGGCCGACATGGAGGCCACCGAGCAACGCAGGAAGGATAGCCCCAGGCTGTCCGCATCAGGATTCGTGACGGTTTGAAGGGAAGCCGTGCACGGGAGGTCGGCCAGCGAGTCTTCCACCGGTTGGCTGCCACCCGAGATCGTGACGGAGCGTATGTAGGCCGCTGGCAGGACGTCGGGGGAATAGCGGCTGGCCAGAAGCGCTTCGGCCGCTCGCGCTGCGAGGACTAAAACATCCGTGGTTCCCAAATGGGGCGTTTGTGCGGACGTGCCCTTGACGGACCAGGATCCCTGGACCCCGAGACTGGCGGTTGCGGTGAGCGTGGATTCGGGCACCGTGTGCGACACTCTGAGGCCCCTCAGCATCGGGTTGGTGTTCTTGTAACCCTGGCTGAAGAAGCGGTGGCGGCCGTCGCCCAGGATGTCGTCGATGGAGTCGTAGGCCTCGATGGCAGGTCCACTGGCAAGAGACGTGGCCGCAATTGGCATGGCTGTTCCTCGGTTCGTCGTCGGCGGTGATCCTAGGATCCAACGGGTACCCGGGGGCTAAACAGTGTTGCCGGATGGTGGTGCTGGGAGCACCACCCTGGGGCCGCACGGCAGCGACGACGGGCAGCGACGGGCAGCGACGACGCGCAGCGACGGGACAGCGAGGACGGGCAGCGACGGGCAGCGACGGGCAGCGACGACGGGCAGCGACGAATTTTCCACATGTGACCACGCGAGGGTGGCCGTGGCAGCGGGTTAGCGGCGTGGGCTGGGGAGTTAGCGGTTGAGGGCAGCTTCCAGCATTTCCGGCAGGCGCAGGCCTACACCGCCGTCCTTGAGGCTGCTGATTTGATGCACGGCGAAACCATCCCACCAGTAGACATGTGGACTGAACGGAGCCGGATGGTTGTTGTACTGCACGCTGCTGGCGCCTAGGAGGAAGTCCAGGTCACCAGCGGTGGTGCCTTCGCCAATGATGTGGATATTGATGATGCTGGAGGCTGGTGCGGTGAGGAGTGCACCTTGGACCCCCACCGTAAATCCGAGCCGCTCGAACAACTCATCCGGAAAGGCCAACCACGTTGATTGGAACGAGTGGTCCGCTTCCACGCAGAAGAAGGCACCGTTCCTCCCCTCCAGCTGCTCCGGAACGCCGACACCCAGGTTAAAGAAGTTACCGATGGCAGCCGACCACACGGCGTCGTGGCCCAGCCGCTCCATGTCTTGGTCCGTGAGGTACAGGAGGCTGTGGCTGCCGTCCATCACGGCCAGTACCTTCAGTCCGGACTGGTCCAGGCCGTAGCTGAAGTTCCCAGCTGCTTCGCCGAAGGCAGCGGGCTCGCATACCTTGGCGCGAACGTAGCCCAGCACAGTGCTTGGCGGCAGGTCCTGGATGCGCGGTGCACGGAGGGCCAAGTCCACGGCAGCGAAGTGCGCCCGAACCAGCGGTTTCCATTGCCGCTCAGGCGCCAGGGCGACCATCCGTGAGAGGCTTTCGAGCTGGACCTCTTTGCCGTTGCCCACGTTGATGACGGCGTGGTCGGCGGTGGCGCTGTAACCGAGTCGTGATAGCGAAGCGATGGAGAGCTTGCGCAAAGTGGCGGCCTGCCCTGCTGACAATACGGGAAGAAAGGGGTCCGGTTCCTGGGACTCTGCGCTTCGGCGGCTGAAAAGGCGCATCATTGGTGTGCCCCGGATCGCGGCATGGAGCTTGGAGGCATGAGGGCACAAAAGGCCATGAGTCTTCCCTGCTGCTAGAGACCGACAACGTACCCTAGAGTAACGTGAATTGGGTCACACGTCTCCAATCTGGCCGCGACACACCGACACATACCCGTGTGAGACACGCTCTCCCGAGTACCAAAACGCGTAGGACGCTAGGAGATTGGCTGCCAAAACGGGTACCAATTACTCGGGTTTCGGCGCATCTCAGACGCCTACTCTTTCTGCAGCACGCGTGAAGTGCGCGGGCACAAAGTAGGGGTGGGGACAAGGGTGTGCCGAAACCACGGTCATCCGTCCGCGGCTTTCTTTTGGAGGCCAGGCCCGCCGTGACCTCTGGCTTGCCGCGGATCCCTTGCCTACACTGACAGCACAATCGTGCGGAGCTCCCGCAGATGGCGGCCCGCTCCGCCAGAAGCCCAACTCAGGGAGCATCATGCGTCACTCAAGCAACTCTTTTGCCAGCGTTCTGTCGCGTGCGCTCGTCGCCGTCGCGCTGGCCATGTTGGCTGGTCCGATTTCGACGGCGTCTGCCGCCCCGGCTGCCGACTACATCATTCCGCTGCCGGGCGCCGGAGGCGCAGAAGGCATCGCGGCGGGGGATGGCACAACGTTCTACGCTGGCGACCTCAGCAACGGAAACATCTACCGCGGCGACGTCCGGCAAGGAACGGCGTCGGTGTTTATCGAGGCCCCGGCCGGCCGGGTCGCCGTCGGCATGACGGCCGACGTCCGCAATGGACTCTTGTTCGTTGCCGGCGGCCCAACGGGCCAGGCGTATGTGTACAACACGGTCACCGGCGAACCAGTGGCTTCCTTCCAGCTGACCACAGGTCCGGCCTTTATCAACGACGTCACGCTGACCCGCGAAGGCGCCTGGTTCACCAACTCGGCAGTCGGCGAACTCTACCTGGTGCCCGTCGGCCAGCACGGCGAACTGGGCACGGTCCGGACACTCACGCTCCACGGACCCGCGGCGGACACATCGTCGCAGTTCAACCTCAACGGCATCGTATCCACCCCGTCCGGCGCTGGACTGATCGTGGCGCACACGGGTAATGCCGCCCTTTACACCGTTGACACGGTTACCGGGGACAGTGCGGTGATCGCGGGAGTCAACGTTCCCGCCGTCGACGGCATTGTGGTGCAGGGCAACCAGCTCTGGGCGGTGCAGAACATGCTCAACCAGGTCAGTAAGGTGACCCTGAGCGGAGGCCAGGCCTCCGGCTCCTTGACGGGAGTCATCACCAGCGAGCTCTTCAAAACCCCGACGACGGCGGCCCTGTTTGGTGACACCCTCGCCGTTGTGAATGCCAAGTTCTTCCAGCCTGGGTCCACCACGTTTGAAGTGGTGGTGGTCGGAGCCCGTTAGGGAGTCCATGCCCTGGTCACGGCACTGCCGAAATGTCACTCCAGGGGGAGGGTGACGGTAACGGCAGTGCCGTGGCCAGGGCTGGAATCTACAACCACAGTGCCGCCGGCACCCTGGACGGCTACGGCCATAAGACGCAGTCCGTATCCATGGTGTGGTTCCCCGGCGGGGATGGGGTTGGCGTTCGTGGCAAGCGCTTCTTTGTTGAAGCCGTCCCCATTGTCTAGGACAGCCATCCGGATGCCGTGGTACACGGCGGCGAGGCGGACCGTGACGTCCTTTGCGTGTGCATACTTGAAGGCGTTGCTGAGCGCTTCCCTTGCGGCCTCGTACAGGAGCGCCGCGCAGCCGGAGGAGACTTCCAATCCGTGGTGCGGGGTTTCCCAGTGCACCTCGGTCCCCTCCCGCCTCAGCGGAGCCGTCAGGCGGTCGATGCAGCCTGCGAGTCCCAGGGCGTGAAAGTCGACCGGCTTGCGATCCGTGATGACCCCACCGATGGCGGTGACTTCGTCCAACGCTGGTGCTTGGTACATGGCCCTTCCTGCTTCCTTGCAGTCCCTTGTTCTTTCTGTCGCCTAGGGAGGTCTGGGTCCGGCCTGGGTGCTTTTGATTAAGGGTGGACCTGCTCCATCAGGGTCCACTCATCTTTCCCTCAAGTTCCCATCAGTTTTGGCCAAGTTCTTAACGACAAAAGCCGGATTCCCCTGATTCGGGGGATCCGGCTTTTTGGGTATGGGTAGTCCTAGCTCGCTGGCCTGAGCGCTGTCCGCCATACCCCCACAGCCTTGGCTGAGCTGAAGGTCCACGTTGCGGTTCCGCTGGCACCCGCAGTCGCTTGAACTACGTCGGCGAGCTCAGCGATCTGGCCGCCTGTTGACTCCCAACGCTCGGTCCAGCCGCTGGGCGGAGTGGCTCCAGGCGTGGCGGCGTCGAAGCCTAGGCCGCCGATCAGCAGGGCTCCGTTGGTGACTGTGGTGATGCTACCGACTGTGATGCTGGTTGCTGAGTACGTTGTGTTGACCGCAGTCACCACACCTGTGTCCAGGGGCGAGGTGTTGTCGACGCCCCGGTAGGCCGTAATGCCGGCTCCCCATTTGGTATTCAAGCTAAGGGTCCAGCTGTAGCTGGCCGGATCGGCGGCGCCGACTACGTGGTAGTACGAGAAGACCCGTGCGCCGCCGCTTGCGGAGCTGTTGATGGACAGGGCATTCACGATCGGTACCCAATCAACGGGCACCGAGGCCATGCTCGGGTTGAGGTCCGTGGTGATCGAGGCGACCAGCACGTCACCGGCAGCTAATCCAGCGGGTGCCGGCACGGTCACCGTGCCCACGGCCGTGGAGGACGACGTCACGGAGGAAGCTACGACCACCACTTCCTGGTGAGGCGGCGGCGGGTTGACGGTAATCGTGCCTGAGCTTGCGCTGGAACCGCTGCTGTTTGTAGCCGTTAGCGTTACCAGGTAGCTGCCGGCGCTGGCATAGGTGTGGCTCGGGTTCTGGACGGTTGATGTGGCGCCGTCACCGAAGTTCCAAGACCACGACGTCGGTTGGCCGGCTGACGTATCAGCGAAGGTGACGGGCAGTGGCGCTGCGCCGGTATCGGGTGTAGCGGTGAATGAGGCAACAGGCACCGGAACGACCGGCGCGAGGCTGCGGTCGGAGAACCAGTAGCGCTTGGTCACGTGGTCCGTCGCGAGGACAACGACGCCGGTCGCGGCATTCACGGGCTGCTTAGTGGTAGTCACGTTATTGATGTTGGCCGACGAACCGTCCTGGATCACCGGCGTACCCCGTCCAGCATCAAAGACCGGGTTGTCCATGGACGCCGTCTTCTCGTAGATGCTCCCGGCCATGCCGGAGAAGGCGCAGCCGGTGACTGATGTAGAAGGGGCTGTGTGGAAGACACGGACCAGGTTGTTCTGGGTGTCCAGCAGAACCTGGGGCCGCGATACACAATCGCCCGTCGTGGCGATCGTTGACGACGTGAAGGAACCGGTGCCGGGGCGGAATATAAGGAGCAATTCCTGGGGAAGGTCCGGTTGACCGGTCGTTTCGTTCAGGCTGGTCTTAACTGCGGCGTACACCTTGCCGGACGGGTCGGACAAGAGGGTCTTGATATTCAAGTGGTCGTCCGCCTGCTTCTTGCCCTGGATTGCAGGTCGCACGTTCCATGAGGATGCAGCCGTGGGATCGGTGGTGTCCGTGTGCATGGCCCACCACACCGCGCCGGCCGCCTGGTCGCTCCACATGACACCGATCTTGTTGCTGCCAAAGGCTACGATCGCGGAAATATCGTCCGGCGTGGGATTTGGATTAGACACCGGAAGCACGAATGGCGTGGCCCAGTTGCTGCCCCCCGGTGCTGAGTAGTTCACGTAAACCGTAGTGGTGTAGTTCGTGGCTGAGCTTCCCACCTGCGTCCAGGTTGCCCAGATGGCTCCGGTGGAGTCTTCGTCGATCGTCAGGGATTCGGTCGTGTTATTCGAAATCGTGGCCGGAAAACCTGGATCCAATGTGTAGTTCCCGTTCGCGTAGCTATAGCGGAACAGCTTTGCCGGCTGGCCTGAGTACGAAGGAACGGGATTCTCTTTTGACGACGGAGCCACCACGTGCGTAGCGATGTAAAGGTGCGTCCCGTCCCACAAAGTGTCCGCCGAGGTGGTGTTCCGGGTGTCTATCAGCACCCCGGTGTCGATCCAGGCGGCCGATCCACGATCCAGGCGGTAAATGGTCCAGCCTCTTCCCTGGGTCCACATGTCTGCCCACCAGGAACCATCGTTGAACCACAGCTTGCTCTGCGGCTTATCCGCGGTGGGCGGCTGGTTGGGATTGTTTGGCCCTGCGTAACTGATGCTTTGAGTGCCGTAGTTGGGATCGGCGGTAGCCGCGGCGGGCATGCCTATGAGGGCCGCGGCAACAAGAATTCCAGCCTCAATTAAATGCACGGTCCGCCGGAGGGGTTTATTCATATAAATCGCCTGCTATTCGTCAGCCAGAAAGCAACGGCAGCCATTCCGGATGCGCGTGAGCATAGCCTTATTGGGCACTAGCGACAATGGGTTCCGGTAATGCGTGTGACTGGTGTTTTTGGTGTGGCGAAAGACGGGTACACAAGTAGAACCATGGTTCTCGTACCTGAGTACCGGGCGGCGGGAACTATGGAAAAACGCGTATGGGCTACTCGTGACACCCGTTTGCCACGCATCATACGCTCAACTGCAGGGACAGAGTAGAGACAGCAGAATGAGTGTTGCGGACGTGCAGCAGGAATTTGTCTCTCCAACTCTGCCCTTTTATTTATTCAGAGCGAAAAGCGGGTTTTCTGGGTGGGCCCGCAATGTCATGAAGTGGTGAGGCTTGTGACAATTGCCAATCAGGTTCCGCGGTCATTTCCGGAACAGGATGTTTCATCCATGGCTTCTGTGAGCGTGGTTATTCCCACGCTGAACGAAGAAATGAACCTGCCCTGGGTACTCCGCCGCATGCCGTCGTATGTGGATGAAGTAGTCATTGTTGATGGACGGTCAAAAGACCACACGGTAGACGTCGCCCGGCAGGTGCGTGTTGACGTCGTTGTTGTGGCTGAGCCGCGCAAAGGAAAGGGTGTAGCCCTGCGGGCCGGATTTGCCGCCGCCTCAGGCGACATCATCGTGATGCTGGACGCTGACGGAAGCATGGATCCGCGTGAAATCGGCTGGTTTGTTTCGCCCCTCCAGCATGACTATGACTTCGTCAAGGGCTCGCGCTATGTCACCGGCGGCGGATCAGAAGACCTGACTTTCCTGCGCAGTTTCGGCAATCGGGCACTGACCCAATTGGCCAATACCGTCCTGCACAGCAATTACTCCGATCTTTGCTATGGCTACATCGCCTTCCGCAGGGAGTGCCTGGAAGTCCTTGAACTCAAGTCCGATGGCTTTGAGATAGAAACGGAGCTCATTGTGCGGGCCGCCAGGGCCGGCCTTCGCATCGCCGAGGTTCCAAGCATAGAGCTGGGCCGTATTTCCGGCGCATCCAACCTCAGGACATTCCGCGATGGCTGGCGTGTCCTGCGGACCATGGCCCGCGAGTGCACATTCTGGGAAGCTCCAACGGCCGGGGCCAGGCCCGAAGCCCTGCGTCGGGTGAAATACACCTACCCCAACATCAATTTCCCGCGCACCCCCACCGACCCGCTCAGCCTCTTGGCGCAGACTGCACTCGGGCCCCAGCCCAGCCTGGTTCCCCAGCCGAGCTTGCTGCCCCGAGTCGAAGGAAATTAGCATGCACAATCAATCAGCTTATCCCTCGGTCTCCGTGGTCATCTGTTCGTACACGATGGCCCGGTGGGACCTAATGATGAGGGTTATTGAGTCCGTCCAGACGCAGCACTACCGTCCGCAGCAACTCTTGATTGTGGTGGACCATAACCCCGAGCTGTACAAGCGGCTTATCGACGTAGTCCGGGACGCGACCATTGTGGAAAGTGTGGAGCCCAAGGGATTGTCCGGCGCCCGGAACACGGGCGTAGGCCTGGTGACTTCCGAGGTTGTGGCCTTCCTTGACGATGACGCCGAGGCGGCTCCCGATTGGCTCGAGAAACTCGCCGTCCTTTATGACGATCCGGACGTATTGGCCGTGGGCGGGCGTGTTGTTCCGGTGTGGGAGGCCGGACGCCCGGCGTATTTTGGTGATGAGCTGGACTGGATTGTTGGTTGCAGCCACCGTGGAATGCCCAGGATCGCCTCCGAAGTGCGGAATCTCATTGGCGCCAACATGTCCTTCCGGCTTTCCGTCCTGCAACAGGTGGGTGGCTTTAACGTTTCCCTCGGACGCCAAGGCACTATCCCGCTTGGCTGTGAAGAAACTGAGATCTGCATCCGCTCCACGATCGGATCGCCAGGATCACGCGTTGTCTACGAACCAGCCGCCCTTGTTCACCACCATGTACCCGCCAGCAGGGGGACGGTGAAGTACATGATGTCGCGGTCCTGGTCCGAGGGAATCTCAAAGGCCTTGGTGAGCAACATCGTCGGGCAGAAGCGCGCCCTGGGCCCAGAACGACGCTACGTTCGCCGGGTGTTGCCCCGGGCCGTGATGTCCGGGCTGGGTGACTGCCTCCTGCATGGCAGGCCGGCAGGCCTCGGCCGGGCTGCCGCCGTCGTAGCCGTCCTCGCGGCCACTTCGGTTGGCTATGTTCGGGGGCGGCAACTCGCCCACGAACCGGCACCCCGCCAGTCAATCGTCGTCGAACCCGCCCGCTGGAGCGAGGTCTAACGTGGGCGAGCGCGCGGGCGATCTGCCTCCCACACCACGGGAGCGCCCACAGGACGAGGCACTTGTCCTGTACCCGGCCATGGATAGCACCGAACCGGCTGAGTGGCCCGGTGCCCGGTGGATCGGGACGATCGACCTGCGCGCGCTCGCCGGCCACACGCACCTGAGACTGCAGAATTCCGAAGGATATAGGCGTGCATGGCTGCTGGTCCGTGAGGATGGTTCCCTGCGCGGCTTCGTGGATGTCGACGCCGTGGACGGCGTGGTGGACCGACGGACCCTCGAAATCTCGGCAGCGTCGCTTCCGGCAGCGCTTCCGCAGTCCGTGATGCGGGACACCCCGTGGATCACGGTGGTGGTGTGCACACGGGACAGGTCGGACCAGCTTCGCGGTTCCCTCGCGGCCATACTCCGTCTTGACTATCCCGGATTTGATGTCCTTGTGGTGGACAATGCCGCCCGCACCAGCGAAACAAGGGACATGGTCCACCAGGAGTTTCAGGATTCGCGAGTGACCCTGGTGTCGGAACCCGTGCCTGGTCTGGCGCAGGCCCGGAACACGGGACTCAGCCACGCGCGGGGCGACATCGTGGCCTTCACCGACGACGACGTCATCGTGGACCGGGACTGGCTTCGCGAGATTGCTGCGGCCTTTCAGCGCGTACCGGCCGCGGCCTGCGTTACGGGGCTTGTGCCGGCCGGCGAGATGCGCTCGCCCGTCCAGCGCTACTTCGACGACCGCGTCAGCTGGTCCAAGAGCCTGGTTCCGAGGGTTTATTCCCTCGCAGAACCGCCGGAGAACCTGCCGCGTTTTCCTTTCTGCGTGGGTGAATACGGCACGGGGGCCAATTTCGCGCTTGACCGGCGGGCCGCGCTCGCCCTTGGCGGTTTCGATACTGCCCTCGGGGTGGGAACCCGCACAGGTGGCGGTGAAGACATAGACATGTTCACCCGTGTGGTCCTTTCCGGACGTTCACTGGTGATGCAGCCTTCCGCCATTGTGTGGCACCGCCACCGCGGCGATATTGACGAGTTGCGTTTGCAGGCACGCAGCTACGGGACGGGCCTGGGGGCTTGGCTCACCAAGATCCTCCTCAACCCCCGCACAGCGTGGATGGCACTGGCCAGGAGCCCGTACGCCGTCCGGCACTTTGTCAGCAATGCCCGACGCAAGCCGGGCAGGGTTCCCGAAGGTCAGGCCCCAGTGTCTGCCGATTGGGATCGGCAGTTAGCGAAAGTCCTCAGGCTGGAACTGATCTCGGTTGCCAGGGGACCGTTCAACTACCTGCTCCAACGTTCGATGGGGAAGAGCGTGGGCACATGAACGCAGCTCAGGGCCATCGACCCATCCACAGGTCCCGGCGTGCGACGCTCCACAGCTGACCGGAATCAGGAACAACGAGGTCTCACGGATATGGTTCTAACGGTTAGTAAGGAAGGCCCAACGAGGGAGCCACGCTTCCCGAAGCGGCTGCACGCCCTGCCACTGTACAAGAAACGGGAAATGGCGCTTGCCGCGGCCGGTGTTGTGGCTGCGGCCCTCATCTTCCTGGACATCAGCGCTCCAGGCCTGTCGATTTTCAAACTGGTTGTCTGCCTTGTCGTTCCGGGATGGGCAGTTATCCGAATGCTTCCTGAATCCGACCCGGCCGCCCGACTCGTCTGGACGGCTGTTACGAGTGCAGGAATCTACACTGTCCTTGCGCTGGCCATGGCCTGGACCGCTTTTTGGCAGCCGCGGCCGGCTGCGGCCGTCACGGTGCTGGCAGGCTCGGCGTGCACCGTTTTCATCCCGGTTAACCAACGACGCCGGGAGCCAGCCACCGCGGGCGGCTCCGCCATGCGCTTTGGCCCGCGCAACCTTCCCGGCGTGTTGTCCTGGGGGGTCCTGGCCGTTGCCGTTGGGCTGTGGGCTGGCGGGCTTTTCCTGACGGACGCTACCAACCTTGGCGAACTGGGTCTCTTGGAACGGTTCCCCCTTATTTGGTATGTGGGCGTATGCCTGACACTCATCCTGTGCATTTGGGGAGTGGCAGGAAAGAGGGTGGCCAGCAGGCCGCTATTGAGTGCCTCAGTGGGGTCGCTGGTAGTGATGCTCTACGGATCTGCGAGCATTCTGTCAGAGGTTCCCCGGCTGCCCTGGACTTACAAGCACATCGCGGTCACCGACTTCATTGGTGCGGCAGGCCACGTTGATCCATCAATCGACATCTACAACCGCTGGCCCGGGTTCTTCTCCCTGAGCGCCTTCCTTGGCGAAACAAGCGGGTACCGGGATGCCTTGGCCTATGCGCGGTGGGCAGAGATATCTTATGCGCTTGTCGACGTGGTGGTGGTACTGGCCATTGCGCGGGTCCTTTCCAAGAATCCGCGTGTGTATTGGACGGCTGCGCTGGTCTTCGCCCTGACCAACTGGGTGAACCAGAACTATTACTCGCCGCAGGCCTTCTCCTTCACCCTCTACCTCAGCATGTGCCTGATCGCCCTCACGTTCCTCCGCGGCACCCCCGTCAAGTGGGTGGTGGCAATCGAACGGCGGCTGCGAAGGCGCCGTCTGCACGTGGTGGACGACCTCACTGACCATCGTGAGCACAGTGTGCCCAGGATTCCGGCGATCGTTGTGATCCTGCTGCTCCAGGCAGTGGTTGCCACAAGCCACCAGCTGACGCCCTATCTGGCGGTGCTGGGATTGTTCCCGCTCTTTGTGTTGGGTTACTTCCGGCCCAAGTGGCTGGGGCCTGCCCTTTTTGTGATCGCGCTGGCCTATCTGTTGCCGAACTTCGACTACGTTGAATCCAAATATGGGCTCTTTAGCGGCTTCGATGTCCTGTCCAACGCCAGCATCAGCCCGCCGCAATCTTCGCAATTGACACAGGTCGATCTCCTGCAGGCCCGCGGAACCCAGGTGCTCTCCGTGCTTACGGCGCTGTTGGCGATATGTGGCTTTGCGCGCCGCATGGTTCGGGGCGAAATTCGCACCACGCTCCTGGTCGCGTGGATGGCGGTGGCTCCTGTGCTTGGCCTTATCGGTCAGTCCTATGGGGGCGAAGGTCGCTTCCGGGTCTACCTGTTTGCGCTGCCCTGGCTGTCAATCGGCGTCGCCTGGCTGTTCTGGTCGGGGCCGATTCGCAAGTGGAGGGCTGTGGTGGCTGCCAGCGTTTCCCTAGTGCTCATGGGGGCGCTGTTCGTGGCGATCTATTTCCAGCCGGAAGCCGGAAACCGCATTTCCGTAGAGGAGGCCACGGCCGGCGATTGGCTGGACAACCGGGTGAAGCCCGGTGACCTGATATTCGAGACGAATTACTTCTTCCCATTGCTGATTGGACCGAATTACCCGAACTATCTTGAGTTTGAATCAATCACATCATTGTCCGGTTCCCTCAAGAATTCCAACGGCAATCCCACCGTCAATGACGTCCTGCGGTTCGCCAGAAAGATACGCGGCACGGACACCATTTATGTGGTGATGTCGGACAGGCAGGCAAGAAATGCGGCCGAACGTAAATTGTTCCCGCCCGGAACCCTAACGAGCCTTGAAAATTCGTTGGCGGGCGGCAGCAATGTTGCCAAAGTCTTTGACAACAAAGCCGTCCGCATTTACCAGATCTCGACAGCCGGATAGAACAGTCGGAGGCTGAAAATGATCGGCACGGAAATGACCCCAGCATCACACGTGGAACCCGATCCGAAAAAAGAGCCACGGTCACTGGCCATCTTGAGATCCCGGACCGCGGGTATCGTCGCCATTGCCCTTCTCCTGGCGGGTATTGTGTCCTTCGCCGTCACGTCACGGGACTCCTCCTCGATGCCGCTCGGAGACCTTCCTGGTTGGCGCCAGACCGGAGCGGAGGACTTCAGCACCCCCGCCGCAAAAGGCCTGGTGGGCAGGATCTACGGGCGGGATATGCGCGGCTATTCAGACCTGCGAGACAGCAGCAATAAAGGCATCTACTCGCCGGACATGGTTCTTTCTGTTGAGGACGGGAAGCTCGACTATTTCCTGCACACGGAAGACGCTGTTCCCAGGGTGGCCAGCGTGATTCCGTTTGGCTACAGCGGACAGAAATTCGGGCGATATTCCGTCCGGTTCCGGGCCGATTCCATGCCCGGCTATAAAATCGCCTTCATGCTGTGGCCCACCAGCGATAGCTGGGGCGACGGTGAAGTCGACTGGCCCGAGGGTGGGCTGGATGGAAGCGCCTACGCTGCCTCGGCCATCAACGGATCCCTGGAGAACGGCGGGATGAGATTCGATCCGCCCAGCCGTATCTACGCGCCAACCGACATGACGGACTGGCATATTGCCACCACCGAATGGACACCCGGAAGCGTCAAGTTCTTCTGGGATGGACAGTTGGTTAGCCAAACGACGGACCGTACAGGAGTCCCCTTCCGGAAACTCAGGTGGACCCTACAGGCGGAAACCATGGACGGAACGGATCCTTCGCTTCCGGCTCCTGAGGTTTCCGGGCATTTACAAATCGATTGGGCAGTGCAGTATGCCTACGAACCCGTTGGATAATCCCGCGAAGTCGGAAGGCCAAGGATTCGCTATCCATCCCGCCCTCCTCACGGTGTTTGAGGCTCTGGACCGTGGTGGCGTGGAATGGGCCCTCCTGCGAGGTGAGGGCGATCTCCTTCGGCCCTCGGGGGACGTGGATCTTCTGGTGGCCGCGCGGCAGCTCACGGTGCTGGACGGCCTGCTCGACGGTGAAGGGTTTTGCCGAGTCCGGGCTGCTGGCCACGGCAGCCATCGCTTCTACTTCCACTACTCGACGCCTGACGACCTCTGGCTGAAGCTGGACATCGTCACCGAGATCGCCTTTGGTCCCTACCAGCAGTTGCGATCCACGTTGGCGCCCGGATGCCTCGACAGGCGGGTGCGAAGTGGTTCCTTGTGGCTTCCAGCCCTTCCGGACAAGGCCTGGCTGCAGCTCCTCCATCTCGTGCTGGACAAGGGGGAGATCCAGCCTCAACGCGAGGAGATCGCCCGGAGTGCCGCCGCCATGGCATCTGCCGACGATGTGATCGCGAAGGCCCTAGACGTGGCTGTCGGGTGCGAAACGGCGTCACAACTCCTGGACCTGATCCGCACCAGCAGCTTCGAAGCCATTCCCGGAATGGCGGCTCACATGCGGAGCGCGTGGGCCGGGGGACCCTCTAACGGAGCACCTTGGCGTGCCACAACTTCCGCGCTAACGAACAGGGCGCTCCGGCTCCTTGGCGCCCGGCTGGGCAGGGGGACAACGGTTGGCGTGATGGCCCCTGACGGAGCCGGAAAGACCACCCTTCTGCAGGGCCTTGGCGCCGAGTGCCCACTACCCAGCCGCTACGTCTACATGGGCCTGTGGGGCTCGGGTCGCTGGGATCCCGTGTTTGGCCGCCTCCCGGGTTGGCGCCTTGCAAAGAAGGTGTTCCGCATTCTCCGGGGCGGACTGGCTGTCCGCTACCACCGGGCGTTGGGACGCTTGGTCTTCCTGGACCGTGTGGCCTACGATGCACTGTTGCCCAGTGCACGTGGCTCCGGGCTTTCAGGAGCTGTTGCCAGGGCAACCGACGCGCTGGCCCTGGCCGTGGGACCGGCGCCCGATGTCCTGCTTGTCCTCGACGTCCCCGGGGACGTGATGTTCGCCCGGAAAGGCGAGCATTCGCCGGACGTCCTTGAGGGGTGGCGGCGCGGCTACCTCGAGCTCGCCGAACGGCTCCCCGGTGCTGCCGTGCTCGACGGCGACCAGCCCCTGGATGCGGTCCGTCGCCGCGCCATGGACACTGTCTGGCACAGTCTTGCTCGCCATGGCCTTCACACGCTTGAACATGCCCACCGGGAGCAGGTCCACCGGCAGGAGGGCCACCGCCTGGAGGGACCTAGCGCGCAAGGACGCGCCTTGGACACTGTCTGGCACAGTCTTGCTCGCCATGGCCTTCACACGCTTGAACATGCCCACCGGGAGGGCCCCGGCGCGCAACCCGAGTCTGTAGACCCAGACTTACTGCCGCTCCACCTGTGGCGACGCCTCGACTGGCGTTTCCTGTTGCCAACCCTCCAACCTGGTCGGGTGGGCTACGGCGGCATGCTCGGGAACGAGCAGGTATCTGCCCTTCGGCTGCTGGACCCGGATGCGTTCCCGGTTCGGCCGCCCACGTTCAGCGGGCTCCGGGGAGGTGGCAGTCCGGTTCCGCGCGGCGATGCGGTCCTTCGCGCCGATGTCGTTTTTCTTTCCAGCCCCGACCGTCGCGACGTCGACGCTGCCGTTGCAGCGCTACTGCCCGGTGGCTGGGTGTGCGCGCAGGTGCGACGCTCGCTGCTGGCCCGCACCGGACCCAGGACACTCGCAGGCTGGCAGCGCGAGCTCATGGGCAAGGGTTTCCGGGACGTAGCTGTGTACTGGAGTGCACCGAATCTCGAACGCACCGCGCGGCTGGTGCCGGTGACGTCGTCGACCGCTGTAAGGGACACCTTGGCGCTGCACGCGGACGTGCGCTTCGGACTGGCCAAGGCCGTCGCTGTCCGGTTGGTGATGGCTTGGGGGATGCTTGCGCTCGCCGTCCCCGAGGGCATGGTCACTGGCCGCTGGCCGGCGACGCCTGGCGAACCTTCAGGTGAAGGGACAGGCTATGAACTTCGTTGACGACGTCCTTCACGACCGCTACTGGGAGTTGGGCCTCTATCGCTATGACATCGGTGCGGACTGGGAAACCGTCCTGCTGACGCCGCGGTTTGTGACGTCCCGCCACCTCGTCGCCCTGATTTTTCCGCGGGGCTTCCGCGAGCCGCGCCTCGTGGTGAAGGTTCCTCGCCAGCCGGGCGACAATCTCAGCGTGCGGCACGAGGCCGCTGTGATGGCCGGGCTCAAGGCGTTGGGCCTGGGGGCTGAGCAGGGCATCCCCGAAGTGGTGTCGACTGTCGACGTCGGCGATCACACGGTCCTGATCGAAACGGCGGTGAGGGGAATCCCGCTGGACCCACGGCACGTTGCCGCGGACCTGAAACGTGCCGTGAAGGCAGGCAGCAACTTCGTTGACGCTTTGCCCTGCACGGCTGAAGCGGGAGCCAATTCGAACTGGTACCAGCGCACCGTGGTGGGGCCCCTCCGCCGCCTCGTCGAGCTCCTGCCCATGGAACCAGAGGTCGTCGGACTGGTGGAGCGAACGCACCACGCGCTGGAACCGCTGCAGGGCACCAGGCTTCCCGCCGTCGTCGAACACGGCGACCTGAGCCATCCAAACCTCTTCCTCCGTCCCAACGGCACATTGCAGGTGGTGGATTGGGAGCGGTCCCGCACCGACGGCGTCCCGGGCCATGATTTGGTGTTCTATCTCCAGTACTTGAGCGAATCGCACGAACAGGCCTACGAACGAATCCCGCAGTTGGTCGCCTTCGACAAGGCTTTTGGCCGTGGCGGCTGGGCCTTGCAACCCCTGCGCAGCCACTTGGAGCTTCGTGGCGTGGATCCCCAGCTGCTGCCGTTGCTGGTCCTTGCCACGTGGGCGCGTTCAACAGCCACTCTCGCGTATCGCTTGACGGGGGCGGCTACACTGCAGGGCAAGGCGCACACGCGGGATGCTGTGTTGGCCGACCGCGATTACTGGCTGTGGCGGCATGCCATGGACAGCTGGGAGTTGCGCTAACGTACGACGGCGGGCGCCTCGCCTGAGCGGCAGCGTCCCTCCAGCGCCTCGCCTGAGCGGCAGCGTCCCTCAGCGCCTCGCCTGAGCGGCAGCGGTGCTCAGCGCCTCACCGCAGCAACGGTGCGTTCAGCGCCGCCGTACGAGCTGCAGCAGCTCGTCGTGCAGGGCGGGGAAGCCAAGGCGCAGGATGGTGTAGACCACGGTGACGCCCAAGACCACGGTGACGATCGTCGTCGTAAGCATTCCCGGCAGCGGGAGGGCCAGAACGCAAATCCCCGTGGCCGCCACGGCAGCCCCGCACACCAGGGCCGGCCACACTGCCCGCAGCAGTTGGCGGGCCTTGAGCTCAATGACTTTGGCGGCCACTGTCTGCATGCCGAGGGCGAACAACACGGAGACAGCCAACTGTGCAACGGCAACTCCGACGATGCCCCAGCGAACGGCAATGAGCAGTGCAGGTACCAGAATCGCGAGCCGCGCCAGCGAGATTCCGATGGACAGCCCTGGCCGGCCAAGGGCTTTGTAGACGTCATTGGCGCCAGCGCCGAGGGATCGCGCCGCCGCGTACAAGGCCAGGAAGACCAGCGGCAGCACGGCGTCGGACCATTTAGCACCGAAAAGCAACGGCACCAGCGCCGGCGCCACCACCGCGAGGCCCACGCCGGCGGTGACGCCGTACAGGGACTGCAACTGCACACTCTTGACGTAGCCAACGCGGAGCCGCTCCGGCTCGCTGCGCACCTGTGCGTAGAGCGGGAACATCACCGTTGACAGCACAAAGAAGACGTTGATGATCACCATCTCCGGCAAGCGGAAGGCAAGCGTGTAATAGCCAAGGGCCTGGGTACCCAGCCAGAGGCCGATGATGAGGTAGTCGACGTCGAAGATCAGCCGGGCGAGCAGGGAACTGCCGGCCGTTGGCGCACCGAAGCTCAGGTTTGCCCGGAGTGCGTCCTTGCGAACCCGCCAGATCTGCCACGGTGGCGGCCCGGGCAGCAATAGCCAGCACGCGACGGCGTAGGCGACGGAACCGGCCGCGGTTCCGATGGCCAGCGACCAGGCGCCGTACCCGGCAAAGGCCAGGCTGAGAGCGACCGCTCCCGTGACTGCTGCCCGGATGACGGGTGCGGCCGTCAGACGCCGGAATAACAGGTCGCGGCGGAGGATGGCTTCCGGGACGGCTGCCAGGGAGGTGGCAAGTACCGAAATGGCCAGGACCCGCACCAGGGGAGCTACATCGGGCTGGTTGTAGAGGGCAGCGATCCACGGTGCGGCAAGGATTGCGCCCGAGGCCAGGAGCCCGCCAATGACCACAGAGATCAGCAGCGCGGACCGGGCTACCTCTGCGGTGCGCGGCAGGTAGACCAGCGCCTGGGCAACACCGGCGTCGGCCACAGTTTCCGCATAAGCCATAAGGACAATGGCGAGCGCCACCAAGCCGTATTCGTGCGGGGAAAGGAGCCTGGCCAGCACGATGATGGTGAGAAGGACGATCGCCTTCCCTGAGGCGAAGGCGAGGCCTTGCCACATCACGCCCCGGGCACCGGCCCGGGCAAGTTCCCCCGGTGCGTAGGTCATGCCGAGGACGTTCCACGAAGCGCCGGACTTCCGTCGGCGGCGATGGCTAGCTTGAGCTCTTCAACGTATTCCTGCGCGACGTCCTGCCAGGTTCGGACGGCTGTAACGGGTCGGACGGCTGTAACGGGTCGGACGGCTGTAACGGGTCGGACTGCTTCAGCGCCTGTTGGATCGCTTACCTGTCCCTGCAAGGCCGCGCGGCCAGTCAGCTGACCCACAATCAGTTCCACGAGCTTCCCGGTGTCTTCCTCGACGAACAACAGTGGATGCGGTTCCTGCTCCCTGGCGGCCACGGGAGTAGCCACCACTGGAGTGCCCGCGGCCAGCGCTTCGCGGACGGAGTTTCGGATGCCTACTCCGTGCTCGTCCGGGAAGACGGCCACATCGGCATTGTGAAAAATGTCCACCACTGAAGGAACGTTGGCGAGGACTTCCACCAACGGGCCCGCCAGCTCCAGCACTGCCGGCACGGGCTGGCGGCCTGCGATCACGAACTTCGCGTCTGGAACCCTGTCCCAGACGCGTGGCGCGATTTTGCCGATGAGGACATTGACGCTGTCGATGTTCGGCCCGTAGTTCAGGCTCCCAACGAAGCACACCACGGGACTGCCCTGCCTGGGGCCGCGGCGCGCGGCGTGGTGGGCGCCGTTGGGTATGCTCCGGACATCCCGCTTCAAGCGCCGGGACCATTCGACCGCGTCCTGGGCGCCCACCGTGAGCAGCCTGGCCCGTGCTGGGAGGCGTCGCTCGGCCCGTAGCGCCACGAGTTCGCGCAGGCGGTATGCCGGCCGCAGGGGAAGTGGAACCAAGGCACGGTCCATGCCTGCCCTGATGGACCAGGGATCCACGGTTTGCAGGACTAGGGGACCGCGTACCTTTCTCGCCAGGACGAGTGCATGCGGCCCGTGGATCAGGGTGGCGTCATGGCGTTCGGAGAGTTCTGCGGTGGCCGCCATTGCCTCCCGCGTGGCCCGCTGTTGCTTGCCAAGCCCGATCAGGCCGAAAAAGGAGCGGACAAAGGCCAGGTTTCGGGCCCGTGGCGGGAGAATCCGAACGGCTTCGCAGCATTCCCTGACATCGGCGCCGAGCTCTGCCGGTCCTGAGTACGTCAGGAGGGTCACGGCAACGTCTTCCGGCAGGTTGTGCAGGAGCTCAAAGGGAATCATGGAGCTGCCGTCGCCGTGCACCGGATCGCGTGTTGGCATGCTTTCTGTAATATACAGAAGCTTCATTGCATGAGTGTAAGGGCCGGGCTCCCCAAGGGGGAACCCGGTTGTGCCCAGCGTGTGCCCGGTGTGTGCCCGGCGGCGACCGGGACAGCATTCTGGTCAGCGTGGCGACGGTCTGCTGGTTGATCAGCAGGGTTCATGGCGCCCATGGAGCCACGTTGTCCGTAGGGTCGGCAGCCCTGCCTAGGATCCGCTGGGCCATGCTTAGGGGCTGTCTTCGGCACCCTTCCGCTTCTAGGGTGGAACGCAGACCCTAGCTATCAGAGGAGCCATCATGAGGATTGCAGTAACAGGCGGAAGCGGGAAGCTCGGCCGGAGCGTGGTCCGGCGCTTGTCCCAGGACGGGCATCAGGTGTTGAACCTGGACCGCGTTGGGCAGAAAGGCCGCGGTTTTGTCAGCGTGGACCTGCGCAGCTATGGCCAGGTGCTGGACGTGATCCTGGGCCTGGATGACCGCCACACCGGTTTTGATGCGATCGTCCACCTTGCGGCAATCCCTGCGCCGGGCTTGGCTCCGGACGCCGCCATTTTCGAGAACAACATGCTCTCCACTTACAACGTGTTCCAGGCGGCCCGACGCGCCGGCATCAAAAAGGTGGTGTACGCCTCCAGCGAGACGGTGCTGGGACTGCCGTTCGACGTCGACCCTCCCTACATCCCCGTGGACGAAGAGTACGCGGCGCGACCCGAGAGTACCTATTCCCTGGTCAAGCACCTCGAAGAGCAGATGGCCATCCAGTTGACGCGCTGGGACCCTGAGTTGAGCATCACCGCGCTGCGATTCTCCAACGTGATGGACTCGGAGGACTACGACGCCTTCCCTTCCTTCGACGCAGACGCCAGGGCCCGTAAGTGGAACCTGTGGGGCTACATCGACGGCCGGGACGGGGCGCAGGCCGTTGCCCGTGCGCTGGAGTACACCACGCCGGGTTTCGAGACGTTCATTATCGCGGCAGACGACACGGTGATGGGCCGTTCCAGTGCGTCATTGGCCGCCGAGGTCTTCCCCAACGTGAGCGTGGTCAAGGAACTGGGTGAGCACCAAACAATGCTCTCCATCGACAAGGCCAAGCGGCTCCTTGGCTACCAGCCCGAGCACAGCTGGCGGACCTACCACTCCAACCGGACGACGCCCACCGAAGACTAACCTTTGCCCGGAGCCTGGGATCCCTCGCCAGCCCCCTTCAAGGGGTCCCCGCCCGGGATGGTTGGGACCGCAGGCAGTTCCGTTGGCAGGACCGGCGGAACACCGCCGTGCGGGGGATCGGGAAGCTTGGGAAGCCTGTCGTGGCCGGGGACTTTCGTGACTGTCGAGTCAACCCCCGGGACCGGAGCGCTGGGGCTCGGGGTCGAAGACTCAGTCGGATGCCCTGACGGAGTGGACGGCCTGCTGTCGCCGGGATAGGTGTTGCCCGGCTGCTGGATTGGCTGCTCATGCGGTTTCGGAGCAGGCGGTGCAGGCCGGGTATTCGTCAGTGTTCCGACGATTACCGCGATGTTGTCAGCCGTCTTATTCAGGAAATCGCCGTCAGCGGCTGCCGCAGCACCGGCCGCGGCTCCGAGGGAAACCACGACGGCGGCCGCGGTCAGGGCAGCGCGGCCCGGCTTCCAGGCGCGGGCAGTCCTGGACTGATGTGCCAGCCTTCGGGCCGTAAAGTCCCGCGAGGCGAGGTCGACGACGGTCGCATCGTCGCGTGCCGTTCCCTCCATGTCGAGGGCAGCAGTGTCCAGGGCAGCAGTTTCCAGGGCAGCAGTTGGCGCGGGGCTGGAGGCGTGGATGCCCAAAACAGCTGTCGGCTCGCCGGCGGCTGCCTCGGCGTCGGGCAGTCCCGGCCAGGCGCCGTCGGGCAGTTCAAGTAGTGCGGCCAGATCCGGCGACGGGGCAGGAGGTTCTTCTGCGATCAGGCCGCGGAGCTCCAACAGGACGGGGCGGAGAGCGGCGGCATCCTCGTGGTCCAGGTCATTGCCGGCCAACAACGCTTCGATGGCGCGGCTGTCGTCAGCTGCACGGCTGTCGGCAGCAGCGGCTTCGCCAAATGCGTTTCTGGTGGTCATCGTTCTCCCTCGCCTTTCTTTGAGAGGCGGTTGCGCAGCCCGGTCAGTGCCCGGCGCTGCAATTGTTTGACGGCTCCTACGGTCTTGCCCGTGACTGCGGCGGTGTCCTCAAGGGACATGTCGGCCACCACACGCAGGGTGAGGATTTCTCGCTGGTCCTCGCTGAGGGACTCCAGCAGTTCCCGGGCGTAGCCTCCCACGCCACGGGCAATGGCTTGCTCCTCCGCGGATTCGGTGACGCGCGGGTCAGCGGCTGGGTCGTGTTGGACCGTGTTCGGTTGCCTGCCCTGCCTGCGGTGAAAATCGACGGATCGGGCGTGCGCAATGCTGAAGACCAGGGTTCGGAGCCCGGCGGACCCTCCTGTGACGGATGACATCCGAGGGTACAAGGCCATAAAAACATCCTGGGTGACGGCCTCGGGATCATCGACGCCGCGGGCCCGCAGGTAGCCCAAGACGGCAGGGGAGAGCTCGGTGTACGCCTGGGCAAATGCCGAGGATGGGACCGCGGTGTCTACCGCAGCCGTGGTCCGCTCCGTCAATGTCTCCACTCAACCGCCGTTCTTACCGCAGAGCGCTGCTGCGGGTTCTTTGGTAGCCCCCTCCGGCCCTGGCTCATCTTGTGCCTGGCCCGTCTGGTGCCCGGTCCACCTGGGCCGTTCCTTAAGGGCCAGCCGGCGCCCAGCGCGGGAGGGGGGATTCTCGCGCCGGACACCGGCCGGCCCTGTGGGGGCTAAACCCCCATCAAGGGGACTACTGGCGCGGAGCCGTAGTCGGCAGTTCGGACGCGGAGTCCTTGGCCTTGGAGGGGAGTTCGGAGACTGCCGGAACCTTGGGCTGCTCGGGAACCTGGACATCGGAGGGCAGCTTCGGAGCAGCCGGGACGTTGCCCTTCACGGCAGCGTCGACGTTGACATCGGCGTTCACGGAGACGTTGCCTGCAGCCTTATCGGCGGAAACACCCGGCACGCCAACGTTCTGGCAGAAGACGGTGATGTTTGCAGCACCCTTGGCGGCGACAACCAGGGACTTGTAGGAAGTGGAGTCGGCGCCCAGGCCGCCCTTGGCAGCGGCGTTGCACAGACCGACAGCAGCGGGGCCGGTCAGGTCCGGGCCGGTCGGCAGTGCCTTGGTGACGTCGTTGACGGCGCCTTCCACGGAGTCCTTTGCCTCGTTGGCCTTGTCCTGTGCGTCGGCCTTGGCCTGCTCAGCCTTCTCGACAGCCTCGGCTGCTGCCTTCTTGGCTGCGGAAGCGGCGGGGGCAGGAGCACCGATGACGTCGTGGGCGCTCTGCTGCAGGGCCTCGGGAAGGGAACCGGCGTAGGCGGCAGCAGTGGTGCCACCGACTGCGAGCGTGCCGGCGGCCAGTGCTCCGGCAGCTACTTTGCTGGTGACAAGCGCGGTGAAAAAGGACATTCGACCCTCCAGGGAATCGGTCTCTAAGAGCTTTGGACAACTTGGCCGCCGGTGCGGCCTACACTGTCGTAATCGATGCCTTCCCCGGAAAAGTCACGGGTCCGTAAATATTTTCTGAGAAACTTTCCTGGGGCCCGATGTAGTCGCCAACCTCCGGCGGCGCAGTTATGCTGTCGTCAGTCGGTCCTCTCAAGAGGCCTGGGTTGGACTTTGTATAGGCTGCGGGGGTGGGGTCCTGACGTGCGAGATACCTCAGTTTTCCTGCCGTTGGAGCGTTATTTCCAGCGTATTGGGCTGCGCTCCAGCGTAGTCCTGTGCCAACTGCCCCTGACCATCACCATGGTGATCATCGTGGCGGTCACGGAATGGTTCACTCCGGAAACGATGGACGACCCGACGTTCCGCCTCACCCTGGTTCCGCACATCCTGATCTTTGTGGCCACCCTGGCCGTCCCATGGCACAGGCTGCCGGAGGGCAGTTTCCTGGTGATTCCCCTCATGGACTGCCTAGCCCTGGGGGCGACGTACGAGCGCGGCGGTTCTGAACTGGCCGTGGTTGGCCTGCTCATCGTTTTCCCAGTGATCTGGCTCGCCGTGAGCACCAGCAGGGTCCGGGTGCTATTGGCTGTTGTGTCCTCCGTGGTGACTGCGCTTGTTCCACACTTCCTTTTCGAAGGAGGCTCCCTCTCTCCTCGTGAGCAGGTGCACGTCATCGTTTTGCCGACTGTCATCGGTGCAGTGGCACTCACAGCCCACGTCGTGGCGAAGAGCGTGGTCAGGCAGCGCGAGACGCTGGAAAGCAAGGACCGGGATTTGCAGCAGCTGTATCAGCAAAGCTGGGAGCGCCAGCGGCTCCTGGACACCGTCGTCGAGACTGTCAGCGTTGGCGTCTGGGTTGTGGACAGCGACGGCAATGACGTCCTGGTCAACAGGCGCCTGCTCGCTGAGCGGGCGCGAATAGGCGAGCGGGCCGCGGAGGAGGGCGCAGATTCCCAGGGTAAGGGTAGCCAGACAGAGGACAGAGGACGTGCCGGGAATAAGGGCCTGAGCAGCGTACGCACCAGCGCTAATGCAGGGCCCGACGGCGGCAACGCAGCTTCAGTGGTGTTCCTCGCGGACGGCCAAACACCCATTGACGTGCGCACTGACCCTGTCCGCCGGGCAGCCCGGGGCGAAGCCTTCTCGGACGAGTTGTATTGGATCGGGAACGGTCGTGACCGGCGCGCCTTTTCCGGGACGGCGCGGCCCCTCAAGGACGACGACGGCAGCGTCGCCGGATCGGTCATCGCCTTCACAGACGTGACCGCCTTGGTGAACGCCTTGGGCGCCAAGGACAATTTTGTTGCCACGATCTCGCACGAACTCCGAACCCCGCTCACGTCGATCCTGGGTTACCTGGAGTTGGCATTTGACGAGCCCGACCCCGACCAAGCCCGTGCCAGCCTTGAGGTCATCGAACGGAACGCCACACGCTTGCTGAACCTGGTGAACGACCTGCTCTCGGTGGCTTCCGGGGGCGTGGAACTGAACCTCAAAGACACCGACTTTGCGGACATCGTTGCCAGGTCGCTGAGCAGCGCCAAACCCCACGCGGCCGCCAACGGAGTGCACTTCGCCCTGGACGCCGACAGGCCGCTGCCAGCCAAACTCGACCCCAACCGGATAGGCCAGGTGTTGGACAACCTGCTGTCCAACGCGATCAAGTACTCCCCGGACGGCGGACTGGTAAGAGTATCCGCGCACGTTGAAGACGGTTTCCTGGAATGCACTGTGGCCGACTCCGGAATCGGCATGGACGCCCAGGAGCAGGAACAGGCCTTCACCAAGTTCTTCCGTGCCTCCAGGGCCATGGAAACGGCCATCCCCGGAGCGGGCCTGGGCCTTCCCATCAGCAAAACAATCGTCGAAGGCCACGGTGGCACCATCGAGCTGACGAGCACCCCGGGCAAAGGCACAAAGGTAACCTTCACGATTCCCACCGCTCCCGCTAACCAGGAAGTAATGGCCGAATAGCGCAGGGCAGATGGGCTACTCCTCGTAGTGCGTCTTTGCCGGGCCGTGGCCCAGCGCCTCTACGATGGCGGACGCAACGTCCTGCAGCTTGATGTTCCGGGAATTGGAAGCCGACTTGAGGATGGTGAACGCCTCGTCCTGGCTGCACCGGTTCTGCGCCATGATGATGCCTACGGCGACGTCGATGGCCGTCCGGGACTCCAGGGCCGCGCGCAGGTTTGCTGCCGCCTCGTTGTGATGGGCAAAACGAACGGCAAGCTTCAGCGCCGTGGATGTTTGCATAACGAAGTCCTGGGCCAGTTCCCGGGCCTTTTCATCAAAGCGTCCAGGCCTGTGCGAGTAGAAGTTCAGGGCTGCGCGGGTTTCGCCTTCCAAGGCGAATGGAACGGCGAGGATGGAACGCACCCCGTGGTCCAGGATGGTTTTTGCGTATCGGGGCCAGCGGTCGTGTTGCTCCAGGTCCGGGATGTGGACCATAACCTGCTCACGCGACGCCGTCATGCACGGGCCGTCGCCCACCGCGTACTGGATTTCGTCCATGGCCTGCGCCTCCGCGGAACTGCTGGCCACGGTGGCGGCCTTCCGGTGCCTGAGGAGGGTGATGCCGCACAGCACAACGTCATCCGGCTCCGAGAGATTGCGTGAAGACATGCGCGCGAGCTCGTGGAGGAAATCCTCCACATCGGTGCTTTGGAGTACCAGTTCCTGTAGATGATCGTTGTTGGGCGAATCGTTTGCGTGCGTGAGGCTGGCCACGGTTGCTTGCCGTTTCATTTCGGTCTGATCGTGCCGGCAAAAGGAGCCCACGCTGCCGCAGGGACAAGCGAGGAGCCGGAAGGATGAGATGTCCAACGGCCCTCTGCTAAACCGTACCGGAAAATCATATGACACTTGCGGGTATCGAAAAGCCACGGCACCAGAGCATGCTTCCCCGGCGGGTTGCGGGAGCGGCTTGGGCCGAGCCCGCTAGGGCATTCGACGCACGGGTTCGCCAGGGCAGAGTCCGTTGAGGACATCCTGGGCCCGCCCTTGAACCTCCACCAGTAACGGCCTGACTGTAGACACGTAGGGGTCGGGAACAGGGGCCGGCGGGTAGGCGAGCAACACCGTAACTTGGCGTGTTCCGTCTGCGCTGGACATGGAAACTGCGCCGAAGCCCCACACCTCTCCCGATTGGCCGTAGTAATAGCCTCCGGCGCAGGTGTCGCTCCACTGCGTGACGCCGAGTCCAACGTAGGCCGGGTTGCCTGTTTTCAGGTCTTTCAGCGTTTCGGGGCGCAGAAGCCGGCCGCCCAGCAAAGCGGCAAAGAAGTCGTTGACTTCAGTGGCATTGGAGACGGCGCCGGAGGCGCCCGAGCCAATGAGGACAGCTGGGCGGGTCACGTCCAGGAACGTGCCGCCGTCGAGCGCGAAACCGCGGACGTCCCGCGGTCCCTGTGCCGCGGCGGGAGACCCCATGATCGCTGTTCTCCGCAGGCCAAGCGGCTGGAAGATGTCGGCATCCAGGACATCGGAAATCGGCTTGCCCCGGTATTTTTCGACGATGCGGGACAAGACCAAATAGTCGGACGTCGAATAGCGGTAGGTGTGGATGATGGTGGTCCGCCACGGCTCCGAGCCAGCCAGCCGAAGGGCTTCCTCGGTACTGATCCGTTTAGAGAGGGCTTCGCTCAGCGACTTTCCGCGAAGGAGGGGCGTGAGGAACTCCGGGAGTCCGGCAGTGTGCTGGACAAGTTGCCGCACGGTGACAGCTTCCGGAGGGTGGACCAGGTCGTTGAAGTCCGGCAGGTGCCGCGCTACGGGATCGTCGAGGGCAACCGTGCCTTCCTCCACGAGCTTCAGGAGCGAAACCGTCACCATGGTTTCCGTCAGCCGCGCGATGGGGAAGCGGTCCGCTGGCCGCGCAGGGGAGAGGGCCTCCAGATTTTGGTGCCCGTACGCGCCTGCCCAGGTGCGGCCGGAGGCCCGGACTTCGACGGCGACAGCCAGGGTCCCGGTATCAGCCAGCCGGCGGGCGAAACCGTCCAAGGACGAGGTTTCGCGGGCAGTGAGCGGCTGGATTGCCGCCCGGGCACTCGATGCGGAACGTGCAGGATCGTTCCCGGCAACGCAGCCGGAAAGACAGGTAGCCAATACCAGCAAGCCTGTCATTGCCGTCCGAAGGGCAGCAGCGGGGCGTTGTCCCCGTGGCATCCAAGCGACTCCTCCACGAATGCGTCGGGAGGCAGGAACCGGCGGCCTTGCGATGCTGCCAGCCGACACTTTTGATGCTCCCCCTGGTACCGGGGAGCGTCAACGGCCTAGCTGGCGGACAAATCTACCCTGCGAGCCTCAGTCGAGCAGGCCGAGTTCTTTCAGGCGGCGGGCGATCCCGGCGCCGTCCTGGGAATGGATCCACGGAACTGCCGCGTCGCTTTGCTCGGCGCCGTCCGTATGGCCACCGGCAAGTACGGACTCACTGACTGATAGTTGCCTGATGGCGATGGCGGCTACGTGCTTGCCGTGGTCCCGAGCGAACTGGGCGTAGATTTCCTCGTCGTGCTGGCCGTTGTCGCCGATCAGCAGCCACCGGATGTTTGGGAACTCCTGTACCAGGCGCTCCAGGTTCCGATGCTTGTGTTCCCGGCCACTGCGGAACCAGCGGTCGTGCGTGAGGCCCCAATCGGTCAGCAAAAGGGCGCCTGTGGGATACATATTCCGGGTGAGGAAGCGGGCCAGGGTGGGAGCCGCGTTCCATGGGCCCGTGGACAGATAGATGACCGGGGCGTTGGGGTGCTGGCCCACAAGCCGGTCGAGGAGTACCGACATGCCTGGCGTGGCCATGCGCGCCCGCTCGTTGAGGACAAAAGTGTTCCACAACGCCAGGAGGGGCCGCGGCAGGGCAGTCACCATCACGGTGTCGTCAATATCGGACAGGATGCCGAATGTGGTGTCGGGCGCTACCACGAATACCCGTGACTCAGCCGGTTCGGTTCCTACTGCCTGCAACACGGCAGTGTGCCAGCCCGGCGTAAGTTCCACTTCGACGACGGTGTCCACAACGCCACCGCGGTCCGCACGGACCCGCACGCTGGCATCGCCGATCCGAATGTCGACGTCGACGTGCTGTACCGGAACGCTGGTGAAGGCGCGCCAACCGCGGATGTTCTGGGAGTTGGAACGGGCGGCTCGTTCGGCATGGCTGCCGGGAAGGGGCTTGCTTGCCAGCAGCACGCGACCCAGGATCCGAACCCACGTGGTTGAACCGTAGCCCTGGTAAGCGACTGTTTGGGGCACAAAATTCCATCGCGATCCCAGCCGGGTCCGGACCGCGTTGATCGAGTCGGACAGACGGTGGGCCGTGCGCAGGGCGGGGCGCGCCGGCAAGTGCTTTTCCTTCACTGGTGAAGCCATGGATCCACTCTGCCACGCCGATCCGGCCGACGCTGGCCGTGACGGAAACTGTGACGCGCTGAGGCCGCCGATAGCCAGCTAGGCTCGCCGCCATTCGTGGGAGCGTAAATGGGAGCCGGCCTGCGGCCCCATTTGCAGCATGCCGCCGTCCACAGTCCATGAGGCTCCGGTGACATAACTCGACGCCGGTGAGGCCAGGAACGCGATCACAGCCGCTACCTCGCGGGCGTAGCCCGCGCGGCCCAGCGGAACGCCCGGACGTTCACGGGCCTCGGCGAAGTCGTCAGTGTGACCGGTCATCGGCGTCGCGATCTCGCCTGGCGCCACGGAATTGGCGGTGATGCCGTACTCGCCCAACTCGAGCGCCACTGTCTTGATCAGGCCACCGAGCCCGTGCTTAGCGGCGTCGTAGGCAGCGGATCCCACGCGTGGCTGCGTCTCATGGACACTCGTGACGGCGATGATCCTTCCGCCGCGGCCTGCCTTCACCATCGTGCGGGCAGCACTCTGGATGCATTGGAAGGCGCCATTGAGGTTGATGTCCATCGTCCTGCGCCATATCGTCGCGTCAAGGTCCAGGAACATGGTTCCGTCCCCGGCCCCCGCGTTGTTCACAAAAACATCCAGGCCGCCGAGTTCCTCCGCAAGGCCGTCGATGACTGCGCCGCAGCCTGGGATTTCCGTGGTGTCCAGCCGCCTGACGAACGCCTTTCGACCGAAATGCCGCACTTCGTCCGCGGTCTTCTCAGCGCCTGCGTGGTCCGTGTGCCACGTCACGCCGATGTCCATTCCGGCTTTGGCGAGGGCAACGGCGGTGGCCCGGCCGATCCCGGAGTCGGAGCCTGTGACGATCGCCTTGGACGGCACGAATTGGTTCACGGGGCGGTTTCCATGCCCGGACTCCCGGCTTCACCCGGCTCGGCCCAGCTGACGCGGACGGATACGGAGCCGTCGTCTCCGCGGACCACCTCGGTGAGGACCGCTTCTTTCGGGGCACCCATCTCCATGATTTTCAACTCGTACAGCGACACGAGGTCCTGGAGGCTTTCCTCTGTCCACTCGCCGGGCCGCATGCGGGTGGAAATTTCAACGGGGTCGGGCTGGTACAGCGACATGGGTGGTTTCCTTTTGCTCGAGGAGGTGCTCGATGCGCACGGACCCTTTCACGCTAGGAGCGCCCGGGGCCCGACGCAATAGCTTCGGCGTACAGGCGCTAGATCTTGAGGTGCTTCTTTTTGAGGCCCTTCCAGAACTTCCGGAACTCTCGGTCGGATTCGCGTGCGGTGGCTTCTTCGCGGGCGTGCAGGCGACCGTAGATGAAGGCGCTTTCCCCGCTTCGCAGACTGTTCATTCCTACGTCTTTCAGGAGCGAACCCACCACCACGGCATCCTGATGGACCCCGAGCATCTTCTGGATGTTGTGGGCTCGGCGCTCCACACGTTTTGCGGGCTTGCCCACGTGCGGTATCGCGGCCTCAGCAACATACCTCAGTCGCTTGGCCGCCTTTCGGACTTCGTGAAGTCCCCTGTCCCGGTCGTCCCGTGCGTTCCGTGTGGAATTTTGTCCTGCGGAATTCGTCCCCGCGGAGTTCTCCCGTGCGGAGTTCTGCGGCGCGGAATTATCCGGCGCGGAATTATTCGGCTCGGAATTATCCCGGGAGGAATTGTCAGGATCGGACCGCCCGGCCGGGCCGTTCGACGTCGGAACAGCCTTGACCGTCTTCCTCACCCGAGCGGCTTCCCTGGCGGCTAGCTTGGCGAAGCCCTTCTTGACTGGCTTCGCCGCCTTGGCCAGTTTCTTCGCGGCACGTTTGTCATCCGCCGCAACAGCATCGCTCGGCGCTGGCGGCGCAGCGGCGAAGGAGTCGAGGGACGCCAGGAGGTCCCGGAAACGCTGGCTGCCCAAAGCCTTCGCGGCCGCGGAATGGGCTGCGGAATATTTCCGCTTGTACCAGGCTTCGGTGCGCTCGGCAATTGCGTCCTTGTCGGCGCCAGGTGGTTCGTTGGAGATCGCGTCCACCAAACGTTCATGGATGACCTGGCTGTCCCTCGCTTCGCCAAGCACGCCTCCCAGCCACTTGAGCTCGTCACGCAGATTGGACACCTCGTTGCGGTCGAAAAGTTTGCGTGCGGAGGCCAGGGCGGAGCGGAGCCGTCGCGTGGCCAGCCTTAGATCATGGACGGACTCAGCATCATTGTTGATGACGCCGGGCGAGTTCGTCCGCAGCGCCTGCGTTTGGTCCTTCACATAGAGGAGCATTGCTTCACCGGTGGTTGTCACAGGGATCCCCTTTCAGCGTGTGGCTGCTGCCGACCCCTTAAGCGCACGGGCCGTTATTGTTCGCCGCACTATCCACTCAAGCTACTCATAAGTATACTTATTATTGGATCAGTTCCTTGGGGGAACTGAGCTTTATTGCCCCAAGAAAAACTGGGTTGCCCAAGTAACTGTGTGTGAGGCGAGGAGGAAATGCAATGGCTGGAATCTTTGAACTCGTAGACGCCCCCGAGGGCGGCTACCGGGTGAGGTTGCTGGACGGAGCCGGCGCACTCGTGGCCGTATCGGTCACTTTCCCCACCAAAAAAGCTGCGGCAATGGGCGTAGCTCAGACTCGTGAAATCGCAGGCACGGGCCTGATCCGGGACCTGAGCCATGACCGTCGCGAGGACCCACTGCGTCAAAGTTCCATTCCGATTTCCAGGACACACGCCAAGAACGGTGTGGCCAGGCAGCACAGGCATCTGCACCTGCAATCCGCTGCTCCATCGGAGTAGCCGCAACAGCGTGCAGACATGACGGCGTGCGTTTGCGAACGGCGTGCGCCGCGAATGGCGGTCCGGATTTCCGGGCCGCCATCGCATTTCCCGGTCACCTGTCTAAGCGAGATGCCAATTGATGGCGATGTCGTTGAAGAACATTGCCACTATTTGTCATCTCGCGGAGGTGCTGACTGGCGAGATGCCAATTGATGGCGATGTCGTTGAAGAACATTGCCGCTATTTGTCATCTCGCGGAGGTGCTGACTCTCGCCGCGCCATGTGGGATATTGGGTGCTCAGCTGACACCTTTCTGACGAGGGCGGAGGGCACCATGGTTGAAAGCTGCTGCGACGGACCACGGCCTTGACGCGGCTGATAATCATCGGTCCCCCGGGATCAGGCAAAGGAACGCAGGCTGAGCACATCGCCGCACACTTCAACGTCCCCGCCATCTCCACGGGGGACATCTTCCGCTCCAACGTCCGGGAGCAAACGCAGCTGGGAGACGAAGCCACCCGATTCCTGGACCGCGGCGAGTTCGTTCCGGATGACGTGACCAACGCCATGGTGCGTGAACGGCTGGCTGATGCTGATGCCAATGGAGGCTTCCTGCTGGACGGATACCCGCGAAATACCTCGCAGGTGGAGGCCCTAGATGCCATGTTGGCGGAGAGCGGCAACCACATCGATGGAGTGGTGCTGCTGCTTGTGGACGATGACGAGCTCACGGCCCGCATGCTCAACCGAGCCCGGGAGCAGGGCCGGAGCGATGACACCGCAGAGGTGATCCGCCGTCGCCTGGAGCTTTACCGCACGGAGACAGCCCCCGTCGTCGACCTTTACTCGGAACGGGGGATCGTTGCCGACGTCGACGGTTCCGGCACTCCGGCTGAGGTGACTGACCGGGCGGTGGCCGCCGTCGAACGCCTTTTGGAACGCTGACTAATCCGGCAACGCTGACAAAACGGGAGATGTTATGGGAAGACTGGTCGTGCAGGAGTTTGTCACCGCAGACGGTTTCGCCGCCGACGTCGACGGGGAGTTCAGGTTTTATGAGGAGCTTGAGGGCGGGACGGCGGAGTTCGACCGCAGCCAGCTGGCCTGGCTCGACTCGGTGGAGGCGATGGTCCTCGGCGCCAGGACGTACCGGATGTTCGTGGAGTACTGGCCGACGCCCGCGTCCGACGGTGAGATCATCGCCCCCGCCCTGAATGGTCTTAAGAGGCACATCTTCACTCGCACCCTCACCGCAGCGCCGTGGGGAGACATCGGAACTTCGACCGTTGAATCCGGGGACGCAGTGGAAGCAATTCAGCGGATCAAGGCGCAGACTCAAGGTTCTGTTGTCCTCTGGGGCAGCCTCAGCCTGGCCGGCACATTCTTCGCGGCCAACGAGGTGGACGAAGTGCGGCTTATTGTGCTTCCGGTTGCCCTCGGCGCCGGGGTGGGGGTGTTCCCCTCGGATCCCGGCGCGGAACTGCTGCACCTGGAAAGCGCCCAAACATACGACGCCGGCCTGGTGGAACTGGTGTACAGCGTGGTCCACTAGCCCCAAACGGGCGAGGTCGCCGGAAACGCGTGAAGTGGCCGGGAACGCGGGAAGTCGCCGGGAACGCGCGAAGTCGCCGGAACCGACCAGCGAACTGGCACGTTTCCGGCGACTTCGGCGCAAAGCCTAGGTGAGTCGAATCTGCCGGTTGACGTCCTTGTACAGCAGGTAGCGGAACTTCCCCGGTCCACCGGCGTAGCAGGCCTGTGGGCAGAAGGCACGCAGCCACATGAAGTCGCCGGCCTCCACCTCTACCCAATCGTCGTTGAGGCGGTACACGGCCTTGCCTTCCAAGACAAACAGGCCGTGCTCCATAACGTGCGTCTCCGCGAACGGGATGGACGCGCCCGGCTCGAATGTCACGATGTTTACGTGCATGTCGTGCGCCAGGTCGTCCGGGTCCACGAAGCGCGTGGTGGCCCAGGCACCGTTGGTCCCGGGCATCGGACGCGGTTCAACGTCCTGGTCGCGGGTGACGAAGGACTTCGCTTCGTACCCTTCCAGCGGCTCGTAGGCCTTGCGGATCCACTGGAAGCTCGCGATACCGCTGGAGTCGTTCTTGACCGACCACGCAGCGCCGGCAGCCAGGTAGGCGTAGCCGCCCTCTTCGAGGTGGTGCAGCTCGCCGTCAAGGGTCAGGTCCAGTTGGCCCTTGGTCAGGAAGATGACGCCCTCGACGCCCGCCTCCGGCTCTGGCTTCCGGGAACCTCCGCCGGGCCCCACCTCAACGATGAGCTGGGAGAACGTGGTGGCGAAGCCCGCGATCGGGCGGGCAATGATCCAGGACCTCGTGTTGTCCCAGCCGGGGAGGTTGGACGTGACGATGTCGCGCAGCACGCCCTTGGGAATGACCGTGTAGGCCTCCTTGACGATGGCGCGGTCGGTCAGGAGCTGCGTCTGCGGCGGCAGGCCGCCTTCGGGGTAGAAATAGTTGCTCAACGTTGGGCTCCTTTTCAGTTGTGGGACATCAATTGCGGGATGCTGACTGGGGCGCGTGCGGGTGGGACTGTGCCAGACCCGTGGATTGCGCCAGCCGCGGATGCGCCAGGAGGGTCAGCTGGGCGAGGTCGACGCCGGCAAGCGCCGCGACTTCCTCCGCACCGACGGCTCCGCACTGGACACCCCGCAGCACAAAGTTTGCCAAGGCCCTTGCCGTGGCCGGCTCGTCCATTACGGCACCTTCGGTGCGCTCCACGTAGTTGTGCAGCCGGAGCGCCGCCGCGGGCAGGCCCTGCCGATAGAACGCGTAGGTAGCGGTGAAGCGGCTCGGCAGCTGGGCCGGATGAAGATCCCAGCCCTGGTAGTAGCCGCGTTCCAGCGAACGGCGGACCAAGCGTCCATGCAGCTTCCACGCATCCTCCACACCATCGCCTACCGGGACGATGTTGGTGGAGCCGTCGGAGAGCCGGATGCCGGTTCCCGCAACGGCCAGTTGCATCACTTCCTTGGCGAAGTCCGCCACCGGGTGCTCCATGGACTGATACTCAGCTGAGATCTGCAAGGAAGCACTGTAGTCGTAGGTGCCGTAGTGCAGGGCGCTGATCCGGCCGGGCACTACGTGCGGCAGTTGCGCCACTGGCGACGTACCGTCCGGCCCAAGGATCAGCTGCGGTGTTTCCACCTGCACTTCGAAACGCAGCCGGCCAGCGGGCAAGCCGTGGACTTCCTCAAGGCGGGACACCGCGAAGTCCATGGCCTTGACCTGTGCCGTGGTGGTGACCTTGGGCAACGTCAGGACGAGCCCCGCCGGAAGCTCCCCTGCGGACGCCAGGGTGGACACGAACAGGTCCAGGGTGCGGAGGCTACGTGCCCGCGTCGGTGCCTCGAAGCACTTGAAGCGGATGCCGATGAACGGCGGTGCCGAGCCTTCCGAAACCGCTGCGGCCACGGCGGTGGCGGCAGCAACGGCGTCGGCGTCTTCCACCTCATCGCCGCGGTTGCCGTAGCCGTCTTCGAAGTCCAGGCGGAGATCCTCGATCGGCTCTGCGCTTAGCTTCTCGGCCACTCGGGGCGCGACGGCGGCGGCCAGTTCCGGCTCGAGTCCCAGCAATGAGCCGAGCCGCTCCAGCCCGCCGTGGGCGTCCGCCGTCGCGGCCGCCTGGGCGCCCCACTCGGACGCGAGCGACGGCGTAAAGCGGTCCGCGGGCACGTACACCGTGTGGATGGGCTGGCGGGAGCCGTCGTCGCCGGGGTAGTTCGCGTCCAGGAGGCGATCCGTATCGGCGAGCTGGGCGTCGATTGCCGCCAGGTCGTCGTTGGAAAAGGATGCAGCCACCACGGCTCAGCCCACCAGTTCGTAGGCCGGGGTGGTGAGGAAGTCCGTGTAGTCCTGGGACAGGCAGATATCGCCAATGAGCTTGCTGGCCGGGGCGTAGTACTTAGCGAAGGCCTCGTCGCCCACCTCGGTGCGCAGACGCTCGGTTTCCTCGCCCAGGATGCGCTCCACGAGTTCCGGCGTGACGGTGTTGCCTGTGTCCGCCAGGACCACCTTGTTGCGGATCTGCTGCCAGACCTGCGAGCGGGAGATCTCCGCCGTCGCGGCATCCTCCATGAGGTTGTGGATGGCCACGGCGCCGTTTCCGGAAAGCCACACGGCCGTGTAGGCGACAGCGACGTACAGGTTCAGGCGGAGGCCACCTTCGGTGACCTGGCCATCGGCGGAGGCGACGTCGATCAGCTGCTCGGCCGTGACGTTCACTTCGGGGCGCTGCTTGTCCAGCTGGTTGGGCTTGTCGCCGAGCACCGAATCGAAGACTTCGCGGCAGGTGGAGACGAGGTCCGGGTGTGCGACCCAGGAACCGTCAAAGCCGTCGTTCGCTTCGCGGGTCTTGTCCGCGCGGACCTTCTCGAACGCAGCCTCCGTGACCTCGGGGTGGCGACGGTTCGGAATCACTGCGGCCATGCCACCCATCGCGAACGCGCCGCGCTTGTGGCAGGTCTTGACCAGGAGCTCGGTGTAAGCACGCATAAACGGAGCCGTCATGGACACGGAAGCACGGTCCGGGAGTACAAACTCCTCGCCGGCGTCGCGGAAGTACTTGATGATGCTGAACAAGTAGTCCCAGCGGCCGGCATTGAGGCCGGAAGCGTGGTCGCGCAGCTCGTAGAGGAACTCGTCCATCTGGAAGGCGGCCGGGATGGTTTCAATCAGCATCGTGGCGCGGATCGTGCCCTGCCGAATGCCGAGGTAGTCCTGGGCGAACACGAACACGTCGTTCCAGAGGCGTGCCTCGAGGTAGCTCTCCATCTTGGGCAGGTAGTAGTAGGGGCCCTGGCCGTTGAGGATGAGCTGCTTGGCGATGTGGAAGAAGTGCAGGCCGAAGTCCACCAGCGCACCGACGGTGGGTTCGTCGTCGAGCAGGAGGTGCCGCTCAACCATGTGCCAGCCGCGCGGGCGGGCGACCACAACGGCGAGGGGAGCGTCCGTGCGGAGCCGGTACTCCTTGCCCTCGGGGGAGGTGTAGGCGAGGGTGCCCTGGGCAGCGTCGCGGAGGTTGAGGATGGCGTCGATGACGTTGTGCCACGTGGGGGTGCTGGCGTCTTCGAGGTCGGCCAGCCACACCTTGGCGCCCGAGTTCAGGGCGTTGATGGCCATCTTGGCCGGGCTGGCGGGACCGGTCATCTCCACCCGGCGGTCGCGCAGGGCTGCCGGCGCCTCAGCGACCTTCCAGTCGCCCTCGCGAATCTCCTGGGTCTCCGGCAGGAAATCCAGTTTTCCGGTTCGAGCCACTTCCTGGCGCTTGGCGACACGGGCCTGAAGGAGTTCGTTACGGGTGCCGGCAAAGCGGCGGTGAAGCTCCTCGATAAACGCCAAGGCCTTAGGAGTGAGGATCTCCTCTGCGCGTTCAACGGGTCGGGGATCGGTGACTGTGATAGCCAATGGGTGTCCTTCCTAGCGGTTGCCGGCGGCGGGGGCCGCGGTGCTGGTGGTCGACTGGGCTGCTGCGTTGGCGTGGGCCGCTGCGGCCACCGCCGCGGCAACATCGCCCGCAACGTGGGGGTCGAAGACGCTCGGGATGATGTAGCTCGCATTCAGTTCATCATCCCCAACGCGCTTGGCGATAGCCTCTGCGGCCGCCACCAGCATTTCCGGCGTGATGTCCGAGGCTCCGGCGTCCAGGAGGCCACGGAAGAAGCCGGGGAAGGCCAGCACGTTGTTGATCTGGTTGGGGAAGTCACTGCGGCCGGTGGCTACGACGGCGGCGTGCTTGGACGCGATGGTCGGGTCCACCTCGGGAGTCGGGTTCGCCATGGCGAACACGATCGCGTCCTCCGCCATGGAAGCTACTTGCTCCTCGCCCAGGATGTTCGGAGCGCTGACGCCGATGAAGACGTCCGCACCCTTGAGGGCTTCGTGGAGCGTTCCGGAGAACCCTTCCTCGTTGGTGTTGGCGGCAATCCAGGTGCGGTGTTCGTCGTCGTACTTCTCACCCGAGTGGATCGCGCCGGAGCGGCCGGCCGCGACGATGTGCTGCGCGCCCTGGGCCTTGAGGAGCTGGATGATGGCCGAGCCCGCGGCGCCGACGCCGGAGACCACGATCTTGACCTCGGAGAGCTTCTTGTCCACAACGCGAAGGGCATTGACCAGTGCGGCGAGCGTCACGATGGCGGTGCCGTGCTGGTCGTCGTGGAAGACCGGGATGTCCAGTTCCTTGCGCAGGCGGTTTTCGATTTCGAAGCAGCGGGGGGCGGCGATGTCCTCGAGGTTGACGCCGCCGTAGACGGGGGCCAGGGCTTTGACGATCTTGATGATTTCCTCGGTGTCCTGGGTGTCCAGGCAGACGGGCCAGGCATCGACGTTGGCGAACTGCTTGAACAGGGCGGCCTTGCCTTCCATCACCGGCAGCGCCGCGGCCGGGCCGATGTTGCCGAGGCCCAGCACGGCGGAGCCATCGGTGACGACGGCGATAGTGTTGCGCTTGACGGTCAGGTTGCGGGCCGCGGCGGGGTCCTCCGCGATGGCAAGGCAGACGCGGGCGACGCCGGGAGTGTAGGCGCGGGAGAGATCGTCACGATTGCGCAGGGCTACTTTGGGGACGACTTCGAGCTTGCCGCCCAGGTGCATCAGGAAGGTGCGGTCGGAAACGTGCTGAACCGTGACACCGTCCAGCGCGTTCAAGGCATCCTTGACTCGGTTGGCGTGCTCCTCGTCCGTGGTGTTGCAGGTGACGTCCACAACAAGGGTGTCATGGTGGGATTCGCTGATGTCCAGCGCGGTGACAGCCGCCCCGGCGGCGGCGACGGCGGCAGCGAGTTCGCTGGTGGCGGTGAAGCTCGACGGCGCGCTGACGCGCAGGGTGATCGAGTTTCCGGGGCTGGGATTCGCCATTGAAAGTCCTCCTGGTCGTGCTGGTCTGTCAGATGTTTTCGTATTATGGATATTATTATCTGCAAGATGGAAATTCAAGCCCTTGGACTTGTGTACGTGGTTTGCTTGGCGACTCATCGCTTAGTGGCCTGACGTGCGGTATCTTGGGGGTCTAAGCACTCTTTTTCACGATGCGGATAAGAGTTGTCAGATTCCGAGCCATAGGAGACAACGGAATGGCAGAAAAAGCCTCGGGCGGCGTGCAATCCGTGGAGCGCGTCTTCGAGTTGCTGGAACTCATCACCGACGCCGGTGGGGACGTGACCCTGAGCGAGCTGTCGTCGTCCACCGACCTGCCGCTGCCAACTATCCACCGACTGCTGCGCACCCTGGTGACCCTGGGCTACATCCGCCAGCTGCCCAACCGCCGCTACGCCCTTGGCCCTCGGCTCATCCGACTTGGCGAAGGCGCCAACCAGCAACTCGGTGCCCTGGCCCGACCACAGCTGAAGAGCCTGGTGGATCGGCTGGGCGAAACTGCCAACATGGCTGTACTGGACTCGGACATGGTGATCTACGTGGCACAGGTTCCCTCGCTGCACTCCATGCGGATGTTCACGGAGGTGGGCCGGCGCGCCCACACGCATGCAACCGGCGTCGGCAAGGCGATCCTCGCGCAGTTGGATGACGACACCGTTCGCGGCATCGTCAACCGTGTGGGCATGCCGACGCCTACGGTCAAGAGCATCGGCGATGTGGAGGCACTGCTGGCAGACCTCAAGCTGATCCGTGACCGTGGCTACTCGATCGATGAAGAGGAGCAGGAGATCGGCGTGCGCTGCTTCGCCATGGCTGTGCCCAACGCTCCGACGCCTACCGCGATCTCCGTCTCCGGTCCGGTCTCCCGCGTGGACGAGCACTTCGCGGACAAAGCAGTGCCAGTGTTGCGTGAGGCAGCCCTGGCAATTTCCCAGGAACTCAACCGGACGTAGCTTTCTTTCCGCGCCACTCATACTTTGCGTGCGCGCGCCCTGCGTGCGCATGCCCTGTGTGCGCATGCCCTGCGTGCGCGCGAGATGGCAAAAGATGGCAATGTTCGGCGCGAACATTGCCATCTTTTGCACTTTCGGTAACGTGCAGGGGCTTTAGAGGGTGCCGTCGCTCATTACGCCCTCCCTGAGCGGGTCACTTGGTTCGAGGCTGATCATCGGGGAGCGGACCTCGAGGTACTTGAACGTCACAAGCCCCAGGCCACAGCCGATGAACCAGCTGTAGTTGCCCAGCCAGGTGAGGTCCGCGGATGTGGCGCCCGTGTCCAGGAGGAGCTTGGGCAGAATCACCGAGGCGATGGACACGGCACCGCTGATGACGACGGCGGCAACCGCGTTGGGGTTGTAGCCATTCTTGAACCAGTACCTGCCGGACGGGCTCATCGTGTACATGTCATCCACCCAAACTTTCTGGCGGCTCACCAAGTAGTAGCCGGCGATCAGCACGCCGAACAGCGGCCCGATCAGCGCGCCGAGCACGCCGAGCGTGTAGTGGATGGCGGTGGCGTTGCTGTACCAGTTCCAGGGAAGCAGGATGACGGATCCGACGGCGGCAATCATGCCTCCTGCCCTCCAGCTCACCTTGTGCGGCGCGACGTTGGAGAAATCGAAGGCAGGGGAGATGAAGTTGGCCACAATGTTGATGCCCACCGTTGCCGTCACAAAGGTCAGGCCGCCCAGCAGGATAGCGAAGGGGGTGTCGATCCGTTCCACTGTGTGGATGGGATCCGTGATGAGTTCGCCGAACACAGGAACTGTGGCCGAGGCCGTAATCACTGTCAGCAGCGAAAAGAACAGGAAATTGATGGGCAGGCCCAGGAAGTTGCCCTTTTTCACGGCTTCGAAGGATTTTCCATAACGTGCGAAGTCGCCGAAATTGAGCACAGGTCCGGAGAAGTAGGAGACCACGATGGCGATGGCGGTCAGCATGACAGGGATCGACGCCCAGAAATCCAATGGTTCACCAGCGGACAGATCCAGGCTGATGTTCTCCCAGCCGGCCTGCGACACGAGGTAAATGGCCAAAATGATCATGACGACATAGACGGCGGGACCGGCGAAGTCGATGAACTTGCGGATTGTTTCCATGCCGTTCCAGAACAGCGCAGCCTGGGCCACCCAAAGGATCGCGTAGGAAATCCAACCGAGCGCGGACAGGCCAAGGAAAGAAATGTCGGTGGCGAGTGCCTGGGAGCCGGGGATGAATTTCAGGAAGATGATGTTCAGGGACTCAGCCGCCAGGAATGTTTGGACCCCGTACCAGGCAATTGCGATGAGGCCGCGAATGATTGCCGGAATATTGGCGCCCTTGATACCGAAGATGGCGCGGTTGATGACGGGGTAGGGAACGCCCGTCTTTTGGCTCGGCTTTGCCACGAGGTTGGTGAAAACCTGGACAATGACGATCCCGATGATCAGGGAGAGCAGCACCTGCCAGCTGGCGATGCCCAGCGCGAACAAGCTGCCCGCAGTGATGTAGCCGCCGACGCTGTGAACGTCTGACATCCAGAACGCAAAAATGTTGTAGGAGCCCCAGGTTTGCTTCTTCAGCGGGGCAAGGTCCTCGTTGGCGAGGCGGGGGTCATATTCGGGATCGAGAGCGGCTGCCTTGGCGCTCGCCGTCGTCGTGGTGTCTTCCATGGTGTTCCTCTAAGTCGATGAATTCCACGGCAGAATCCGCCGTTTCATACAAACAATTAGATGGAACAGATGTTTCAGCGCCGTTTCCGGGCGGCTACATTCCCTTTACTCTCCCGAGTTTGCGTACACATCAGGCCCTTCAGAACGAATAAGGGCACTATGTGTACACAAGAATCCGTGCGAGGCGGCTTAGCTGAGTCGTTCGATCTCTCCGATGGCGTCGTAAAGTCCTGTGACTTCACTGATCCGTTTGCTTCCGGGTCTGCCCCGGGCGGCCAGTACGCCATTGGCCAGCGCGCTCATGAGGCTCATCGCCGCGGCGTAGCTGTCAAAGGCGCCCCCGCTTTCCACCGGGCACTCGATCCAAACTGTGGCGTTGCCTGCCAGTCGTCGGGCACTTGCGTCGCCGATGAGTATGGTGGCCGCTTCGGTTCCAGCTGCAGCTTTGAGGACCTTGGCGAACCCCTCGGGACGACGGCGGAAGCCGAGGATCAACACGGCGTCGCCCGGGCCCAACCCGGCGAGCTCTTCCCCGACGCTCTGGCCTGGTTGGGGGGCAAGGCCGACGCCGCCGCGGCATTGCAGAAGCTGTTGCCTGAGGTGCAGGGCAAGCGGGAAACTGTTGCGGAACCCGACCAGAAGAATCCTGCCCGCGCCAGCCAGCAGCCGGGCCGCTTCGGCGAGCCGATCGTCGTCGAACGTTCCGAAGAGCCGTTGCAGGTTTTGCTGTTCCAGCGCAGCATGGGCGGCCAGGCCGCCGTCGGACTCTCCCGTGGCGAGCGGCACGCCGCTGGACCGCAGCGCGCGGGTGTGTTCCTTGACCTCGCTAAAATCCGTGAAACCAAGGCGGCGGAAAAGCCGGCTCACGGTGGCTTTGGAGACCCCGCTAAGCCGGGCCAGTTCCGCCGCGTTGTAAACGGCCAGGTCACCAAGCCTGTCAAGGATCGTATCGGCGGCTTTCCGCTCCTGCGGGCCGAGCTCCGGGTAGTGCTTCTCGATTCGCTCATCGATCCTCATGAAACAACCGTCTCACACGCTTACCAGCGCGAAATGACAGTTAATGGCAGTGTTTTGCGAAAACACTGCCATTAACTGGAATCTCGCCGGGCGCTCGGGGGGCGCTAGTGCTGGTCGGCAGCTTTGCTTGGCTGGATCGCCACTTCCTGACCGTCTGCGTCGATCAATTTGCCGTTCTCGAACCGATCGCCGTTTGCGAGGCACGCCAAGTCTTCCTCGCGAACAATACGGCCCGTTCCCGCCACAAAGACGGACTGGTTCTCTGAATTGCCCGCTTTGAGGTGGTTGAAGAGCAGGTTGAGCAGGATCGCCATCACCGCCGCGGAGCTAATTCCCGAGTGGAAGATGGTCCCAAACCACGAGGGGAACTGGTCATAGAACTTGGGTGCGGCAATCGGGATCATGCCAAAGCCAATAGAGGCCGCCACAACAATCAGGTTCATGTTGTTCCGGTACTCCACCTTGGCCAGCGTGCGGATCCCGCTTGCGGCCACCGTCCCAAAAAGTACGACGCCGGCACCGCCCAGGACGGGCGTCGGCACCGCTGCGACCACTCGCCCAAGAACCGGCAGCAGGCCCAAAACCACAAGGATCAGCCCGCCCGCGCTCACCACGAAACGACTCTTGACACCCGTGATGGCTACCAGGCCAACGTTCTGTGCGAAGGCGCTTTGGGTAAACGAATTGAACAGCGGCGAGATGGCACTGGAAAGCATGTCGGCACGCAGGCCATCGCCGATGCGTCGGGCGTCAACCTTGGTGTCGACAATTTCGCCAACCGCAATGATGTCCGCCGACGTCTCGGTCAGGGTCACCAAGATCACGATGAGCATGGAAATGATGGCCGCCGGGTGGAAAGTCGGTGGCCCGAACGCGAACGGCGTGGGGAATGCCAGGATGTCCCCTTGACCCACTGTGGAAAAATCCGCCATTCCGGTAGCAACGGCAATGAGCGTGCCAATGACCATGGCCAGCAGGATGGAGAGCCTTGAGATTGCGGCACTGCCTACCTTGCTTAGCAGAAGGACAATCGCGGTGGTGGCCGCCGCAAGGCCGATGTTTGCCACGCTGCCGTAGTTGGGCGCTTTGTTGTTGCCGCCCATGGCCCAATTCGCAGCAACTGGCATCAGCGTCAGGCCAATCGTGGTGATGACGGTTCCAGTGACTACGGGAGGGAAGAACTTGATGATCCTGGAGAAGATCGGCGTGATAGCCAGGCCGATAAGCGACGCGACAATGACCGCTCCAAAGACGGATTGGATCCCGCCTCCTCCGTTGACGATTGCCACCATGGTGGCGACGCCGGCGAACGATACGCCCTGGACGAGTGGAAGCTGGGAACCGAAGAACCGAATGCCAACGGTCTGGAGGATGGTTGCGAGGCCGCCGACAAACAAGCAGGCCGCAATCAGGACACCGATGTCCTGGGATGACATGCCGGCTGCCGCGCCGATGATCAGGGGTGGGGCAATAATGCCGCCGTACATGGTGAGGACGTGCTGGAATCCATAGGCGAATGTGCTGCCGACGGAGAGGCGCTGGTCTTCGGGGCGGCCTGCTTTAAGGGGCTGGCCGGCATGGTCTGTGGGCGCGCCCTGGCCCGCGGGGTTGGTTTTTCTCTTCACTGCAGACTTCTTCCTTGCATGGCTCACCCGCAGCTGGGCAGCGGGGCCGACGTTGTTATGGCTGGGTCTGAATGGTGGGTCCGCAGCGTCGGTGGTGCATCGGTCCGGACGCGGGCGCGCCCGGACCGATGCCTTCCGTCACTCCGGGGAAAATATTGCTCAGCGAATGCTCAGCAGAATCCGGCGATGCCGCTCCAGGCCACAGGTGCGGCTGCGGTGTTGTCGCGCTGAACGGTGGCTTCAATCAGGCCATACGGGCGATCGGCAGCGTAGAAAACCTCTCCGGGGTTGTCCAGGCCGAACGGGCTGAGGTCCACCAGGAAGTGGTGCTTGTTAGGCATGGAGAACTTGATCTCGTCGATTTCCGCGTGTGCTTCCAGGACCTTCTTGCCCATGTCGAACAGCGTCTGCTGGAGGGCATGCGAATACTTCTCCGTGAAGCCTTCCAGGAGCAGGCCCTTGATATCTTCGTAGCTCTTGTTGAAGTCGATCGCGGCAAAGTCCAGGCCGGTCTTGTAGCGCCAGCGCGTGGAGACATCGGTGGCCAGGATCCGGTCCGTGGTCTCCGGGAGGGTGGTGTACTTGTCCTTCGGGTATCCAACAAACCCGGACTGGGTGGTCTTGAGGACGGTCAGGTCCTTGAGGCCGGACACCACGTGCGTGGTGGCACCATCGCGGACTACGACGGCGGTACGGACTTCCTGCCCATTGCGGACAAAGCTGTGGTCGTGTGGCGCGCCGTGGGCCTGGATACGGTCCCAGGCGAAGAGTTCGGCTTCCCAGCGGCCGCCGGTGACCCAGTCGAACTCAGACGTGAAGTGTCCACTCAGCCGCAGGAGGAACGCCTCGGGAGAGCCGATGCCATCGCGGGCGAAGGCGAAAATGGTGTTTTTCTGAGTGTCGGTTGCAACAACGTGGGCGTTGTCACCCGCCAGATGGGCCGCTTCGAAATCACCGCGCAGCTGCGACGTGACATTCAGGTCCTCGATCTGGTGGCGGTCAGTGTCGCGGGTGACTTTGACGACGCGGACTTCGGCCTTGCCGTACTGGTTATCCCCAAGAACGATGTGGTTGCTCATGGTCATCTCCCAACTTCCGTGATGTGGAACCTACGTTCCATCATTGAAATTAAGCGCGCATTGCAAGCGCGTTTCCGGTGGAGCCGACCCAATAAAAAAGAGCCGGCATCCGTTGATGCCAGCTCATTACGACCCTGCCTGCTGCTCCCAGGTTACGTGACCTGCGCCACGAATTGGAAAGAGCGTAGCTCATGGAGTGCCGTGGTGTACATCACTTCTTCGGAATCGTTATCTGCCTGCCGAATGTGACCGGATGCCGGCGATTGCTGGATGCGACCCATTGACGGGGCGTTTGGTATCCCACTATGCTTTCCATATAACAAAATTGATTTTCCGAATAGCGGAAATATCCCAATTGCGGAAAACATCTACCCATCAACTGTGGAGGAACGAGGAGGAACAGATGGACTCGAAGGACACGAACACCGTCGCGGATTTCCCGGCACCCGGCCAGGAGCTGTACCTGCCGTTCGGTGCCACGGATCCGGACTTCTACATTCCGGCCGACTGTGACCGCAAAACCGGCGGATTCTCCCGCTGGTTGCGCGCGCTCCCGGTATTCGGCCGGCAGCGCCCCTGATATTCCTGCATCGAACGAGGGGCGTAGGACTCTGCGCAACGGAGCCCACGGCGGGCGGCACCTGAGGAGGTGCCGCCCGCCTCTTCTTGCATCGGTTGTTCCCGCGGCGGTCTCTTGTTCGGGACGCCGTGCCGCCTCATCAGGGCTCTTCGCAGCAAGCTGGCTCAGGAACCAGGGCGCCCCGGCCACACCTTGCCCGCCCACGGGTCGTAGTGGGCGATGAGTTCCTCCTGAGGCGGACGCTCAGCTTCGGGGACGTGCTGCAAGTTCACTCGCACCCTGTACCAGAGCGAGCTCGATCCGCGCATTCCGTCCACCAGCACATCGGCGGGATGCAAAGAGGGGACAACGTCTGAATGCCGTGACTTCCACTCATCGAGCGCCGCCAGCGCCTCGGGCTTGGTCTTAGTACGGGCCACCTCGATCAGCGGCATCACCGATTGCCTGCGACCTGAGCCGTCGCCACCCTGACCGTTCCCGCCCCGCGGCGGCTTCTCAGCGGGGCCGAGCTCCGCAGCCAGTGCGAGGAGCCCATCGAGGGCGCCCACGGCGTCATCGATGCCTGCGTGGGGGTCGCCCACGTCGGCGAAGCGCCCAGGCACTGTTTGGACCGTGAATTGTTCCGGCCGTGCGGAGCGGACTTCGTCCCAGGCGAGCGGCGTCGAGACCCGGGCATCCGGCAGGGGTCGGATCGAGTATGCGGATGCCACGGTTCGGTCCTTTGCGTTCTGGTTGAAGTCGACAAAGACGCTCTCGCCGCGTTCCTCCTTCCACCACCGTGCCGTGGCCAAGCCGGGAGCGCGGTTCTCCACCTCCCGGGCCAAGGTTTCCGCGGCGAGGCGCACGTCGCGGTACGACCACTGCGGCGCGATGCGCACCAGGATATGGAGTCCGCGCGACCCGCTGGTTTTCGGCCACCCCACGAGTCCCACGTCGTCGAGCACCTCCTGCGCAACATAGGCGACGTCCACGATTTGCGACCAGTCGACCCCCGGCATCGGGTCAAGGTCCACCCGGAGTTCGTCGGGGTGCTCCAGATCCTCAGCGCGAACCGGATGCGGGTTGAGGTCGAGGCAGCCAAGATTCACAACCCACGCCAGGCCTGCGGCATCCCGTATGACGGCTTCCTCCGCCGACGTCCCGGAAGCGTAGCGCAGCGTTGCGGTGTCGATGAAGACCGGATGGTTTTCAGGGACGCGCTTCTGGAAGAACGCCTCCGCATCGATGCCCTTCGGGAAACGCTTGAGAACCATGGGTCGGCCGCCGGCACCGCGCAGTGCGCCATCCGCCACGGCGAGGTAGTAGCGCACCAGGTTCAGCTTCGTGAGCCCTGGCTCAGGGAACACCACCTTGTCAGGGTTCGAAATGCGAACCTCGACGCCGTCGATGTCGAGTATTTCGGCCGGGGTCTTCGACGGGCTCATGCGGCCACGCTAGCAACGATTCGCCGTCATTTCGATGGTTCCCCGGAGCGCGGATGTTGAGCAACATGATCAGGCCGGGGATCTTCCAATCGGGCGAGCCATAGCGGGCTAGCCTTGAACCAGCTTTCGTGCCGCTTCGGAGTGCTCGGCAACCAACCGCGCAACGTCCAGGCCTGGAATGGTGCCATCCACAACCCGCCATTCCCCGCCCACCATGACGCGGTCGGCGCGATCGGCACCGCATAACAGGAGCGCCGCAACGGGGTCGTGGCTTCCGGAGAACTTCAGCTCGTCCAGGCGGAACAGCGCCAGGTCGGCCTGCATCCCGGGAGCCAACTGCCCGACGTCGGACCTTCCCAAAGCGGCGGCCGAGCCGCGCGTCGCCCAGGTGAGCGCCCGCTCCACCGCGACGCCGGCGCCGTAGCGGAGCCGTTGAAGATAGAGGGCCTGGCGCGCTTCGAGGATCATGTTGGATGCGTCGTTGGAAGCCGAGCCGTCCACGCCGACTCCTACGGGAACGCCAGCCGCTTCCAGTTCCAGCACGCGCGCGGTGCCGGAGGCCAGCCGCATGTTCGACGTCGGACAATGGGCGACGGCGGTGCCCGCGGCTCCCAGCCGCGGGATTTCCGTGTTGTTGAAATGGATTCCGTGGCCGAGCCACGTCCGGTTGCCCAGCCATCCGACGCTTTCCAAGTAATCCACGGTACGAAGGCCGAACATCTCCCGGCAGAAATCTTCCTCGTCCTTGGTTTCCGCAAGATGGGTGTGCAGGCGAACATCGCGGCGCTCAGCCAACGCGGCAGTCTCCGCCATGGTTTCCTTTGTCACGGAGAACGGTGAGCAGGGCGCCAACGCGATCTGGATGAAGGCCCCCTCGCCGCGCTCGTGGTAAGCGTCGATGAGCCGCTCGCTGTCGGCCAGGATCGCGTCCGCATCCTGGACCGTTTCCCGGGGCGGCAGGCCGCCGTCGTCTTCTCCGAGTGTCATGGAGCCGCGGGTGAGCGTGGCCCTAATGCCCATTTCCCGTACCACCGCAACCTCCAGATCTATTGCGTTCCCAAGGCCGGAGGGGAAGAGGTAGTGATGGTCAGCAGTGGTTGTACAACCTGACAGCAGCAATTCAGCGACGGCCACTTTCACTGCGATGGCCAGGGCGTCGGGGGTCAGCCGCGCCCACACAGGATAGAGGTTCTGCAGCCAGGGGAACAGGGGAGCATTGGCCACCGGAGCCCAGGCCCGGGTGAGTGTTTGGTAGAAGTGGTGGTGCGCATTGATGAGCCCCGGCGTCACCACGTGGGTTCCAGCATCAAAAACGCTGTCCCAGGGTTCCATCGGATATCCGCCGGCGGGTACCAGTTCCGCGATCCGGCCGTCGCTTACCACCAGGCCGCCGCGGGCATCCAGTTCGTTGGCCGTGAAAATACCCAGGGGATTCTTGATCCAAAGCCTGCGGTGCGGGGTTGAAAGGGCCATGTGCGTCCTTGTCTGGTAGTCGGTGTTCGCTATCCAGCTCAGTGAGGCCCTGTCTGCTGATCCAGGTCCCGGCGCCAGCCGGTGGCCCCAGCGTAGGAGGCCGGCGATTCCGCGTCAATGTGACTGAGGTTCGACGCGTTGCCCCAAACGGCCGTTTTGCCGCCCTGAAAAACGGCCGTTTGCGGCAATCGGGCACCCACAACTAGCCCCGCGTACCCCGGAAATGCGGCACAGGCAATTAGTAATCTCGCATGATGAAATATTTTTTTCAGAAAACTATGGCGCGGCTCACATCCACAGTGCTACTGTCATATCTGCCAAAGGCGGGCCCCCGGATCTCGGGAAGCTATCTACCAGGCGCAACTTAACCTTCACCACATATGCTGAAGCCTGGTAGCGAAGCACTGGAACATTCCCGTCAGCATCAAACTGTTGTTTGCTTTGGTTCACCCGGCTTCCCAGCACTAAAGGGAGTCGCATCATGAGTACCACCGTCACGGCCGAGCAATTCCTGGCCACGTCAATTGGCCTTGCAACAGCCAATGTCCTCAGCAGCGGCGGACCATTTGGTGCCGTCGTCGTCACGGCCGATGGCCAGGCGTTCGAGGGCGTCAACCGCGTTACAGCCAACAATGACCCCACGGCCCACGCCGAGGTCACGGCCATCCGCAACGCCTGCACCCAGCTGGATACATTCGACCTCAGCGGGGCAACCCTTTACACCAGCTGCGAGCCATGCCCCATGTGCCTGGCCTCAGCACTCTGGGCCCGCATCGACCGGGTCTTCTACGCCGCGGACCGCCACGACGCAGCCTCTGTGGGCTTCGACGACGCCATGTTCTACGAGTACTTCGAGAACAACAACCGTGAACTAATGCCCGTCTCCAAATTGGAGATCGCAGATCCAGACGCACCGGCCATCCTGGAGCCGTTCAACACCTGGAACACCCTCGAATCCAGGATCGACTACTAGAGGCCACGGTGTCTGAAATGACCATCCTGGACAACCACTCCGACAAGCCGGCAGTTGCAGAGCGGGAAGCCGCGCAACGAACCACCGGATTCCAAAAGCCTGGATTCCAAAAACCCGGACCCCAAAAGCCAAGCTCCGTCCTGGACAGCTTCTTCCAGGTCACTAAGCGCGGCTCCACCATAGCCCGCGAATTCCGCGGCGGTCTGGTCACCTTCTTCACGATGGCCTACATCGTGATCCTCAACCCGCTCATCCTGGGCGGCTTCTCTCCGGAAAACGCCCCCACCGACGTCGCTGGCGGCTGGCTCTCCGCAGCCCAGGTAGGTGCCGTGACAGGCCTGACGGCGGGTGTCATGACCATCCTGTTCGGCCTCATAGCCAACCTGCCGTTCGGCCTCGCAGCAGGCCTGGGCATCAACTCGTTCCTAGCCGTGGCGGTGATCCACGAGGTGACCTGGCCCGAGGCCATGGGCCTGGTGGTCATCAACGGCATCCTGATTGTGCTGTTCGGCGTCACCGGCGCGCGGACCGCCATCTTCAAAGCCGTGCCCAAGGAACTCAAGGCCGCCATCACGGTGGGCATCGGCCTGTTCATTGCCTTCATCGGCTTTGTGGACTCCGGCTTTGTGCGCCGCACCCAGGGCGGACCCCCGGTCCAGCTCGGCGAAGGCGGATCCATCACGTCCATTCCCACGCTCGTCTTCATCGCGGGCCTGCTGGTGATGGGGATCCTGGTGGCCCGCAAGATTCAGGGCGGCCTCCTGATCGGAATCGTCGCCACCACGGCGTTGGCCGCCATCGTCGAGGCCGTGATGCACATCGGCCCATCCAGCGCGGACAACCCGGGCGGCTGGCACCTCAACACCCCGGTTCTGTCCGGCCAACTGGTGTCCGTGCCTGACCTGGGCCTCGTGGGACAGTTCGACCTGTTCGGCTCCTTCGGCAGGATCGGCGGCCTGGCTGCGACGATGCTGGTCTTCACCCTGGTGTTCACCAACTTCTTCGACGCCATGGGCACCATGACTGGCCTGGCCAAGAGCGCCGGGGTTTCCTACAAGGACGGCACCTTCCCCCGGCTGAAATCCGCGTTCATCGTTGAAGGCCTCGGCGCTGTTGCCGGCGGTGCGACCTCGGGCTCCTCCAACACTGTGTACATCGACTCGGCTGCCGGTATCGGCGAAGGGGCACGCACAGGCTTGGCGTCCGTGGTCACCGGTGCACTATTCCTGGGCTCGATGTTCCTGACCCCGTTGACGTCGGTGGTACCGCTCGAAGTGGCTGCGGCTGCGTTGGTGGTGGTGGGTGCCATGATGATGGCGCAGATCCGCGAGATCAATTTCAGCAAGTTCTCAGTGGCCCTCCCTGCGTTCCTGACCATTGTCACCATGCCGCTGAGCTACTCGATCGCCAACGGCATCGGCGTCGGGTTCGTTTCCTGGGCTGTGATCAGTGCGGCTTCGGGACGATTCCGCAAGGTCCATCCCTTGATGTGGGCAGTCACGCTGGGCTTCGTGGTGTACTTCGCCCGCGGACCGATTAACGCCCTCCTGGGAGTCTGACCGGGCCGGCACAAACGTCCCCTTCGTGGGGCGAACTCCGGTGGTCCAAAGCTGTAGCCGCATTGAATAGGCACTTGTTGTCGGCCGGATGGGCCTCTCCACTCCGCGGAGAGGCTCACCGAAAACTACGACGACGGGTGGCGGCGCCGCTCCTCCCGCCCGAAAAGCCTGGTGTCCGGGAGCCTGGATTCGACCGGGAGCCTGGTATCGACCGGGTGCCTGGTGTCGACCGGGTGCCTGGTGTCGACCGGGTGCCTGGTGTCGACCGGGTGCCTGGTGTCGACCGGGCGGCCTGGTATCGACCGGGCAGTCGGGACTGGCGAAAGGGCGGGAGGAGTGGCAGCGGACGGACCGCCATTGGGCCGGGGCAGAGGAGGAACTGCCCCGGCCCTCCAAAATGTGGCCCCGCCAAATGCCCCGCCAAATGCCCCGCCAAATATGGGTCCCACCAAATGTGGGGTTCCGCCACATGTTTTCCTCCACAGACTTTTCTAGCGCCCTGGCCCTTAACACAAAGCCGAGAACAAATCCCGCGTCGGATTGCCACTCAGGTGAGAATATGGGGCTTAGGTCGCGCTGCTGCTCTGGCCGGACCCTGCTGACGTCGATCACGGCGCGGGGAAGGGCCCGAATCTCACGGGTAAAGGAAGTGTTGCCATGCTGGATCTGATGCAGTCACTGCGCAGCTGGCCTCCGGCTGTGTCCGGCGAACGTTGCGCGGTGGCCACTATCGTCGCCGCGGCGGGCTCGGTACCGCGGCCGCTGGGGACATCGATGATCGTTTCCGAGCACGGTGAGATCCTCGGCAGCCTGTCCGGGGGTTGCGTGGAAGGGGCCGTCGTCGAATCCGCGCTGGAAGCCATGCGCTGCGGAAGCAGCAGGCTGGAGTCGTTCGGCTACAGCGCAGAAGACGCGTTCGCGGCCGGTCTGAGCTGCGGGGGCGAGCTGGACATCCACATCCAACCGTTTCCTGTCGGCGGGCTGCATGAGCTGGGCTTCGTGGGCAAGCAGGGGTCCCAGGTCACAGTCCATCCAGCCGGCACTCGGCCAGAAGTCGGCTCTCGTGCGGACTCACCGTCCACAACTCCCGCGGCACTGATCCGCCGCCTCGACGCGCCGCGTTCCGCCGTCGTCGTCTATGATCCCGTGGCGTTCAGCGTCACGGAGTCATCGGCGCTGGCCACCCTCCTGGACGACGACGCCGGGCTGGTGCGGGCCGCTGCCGCCCAGCTTGGGCCGCTGCTCAGGGGAGGCAGGGCCGGGCTGGTGAGGCTGTCGCCGTCGGACGGCTGCGGCGTTGCCGGTTCCATTGGTCGAGCCGATGGCGCCTCGCCACTCCCGGAGCCGGTCACCCTGTTCGTGGAGTCGAGGTTGCCGCCGGCCCGCATGCTGATCTTCGGGGCGAACGACTTTGGGGCAGCCCTGCTCCCGGCCGCGAGGCTCCTCGGGTACCACGTCACCTTGTGCGACGCCCGCGTCGCTTTCGCCAGCCAGGACCGCTTCCGCGACGCCGACGAAGTCGCTACCGAATGGCCGCACCTCTACCTGCAAAAAGAGGCCGAGCAGGGCGGGATCGATGCTCGTACCGTGATCTGCGTCCTGACGCACGACCCCAAGTTCGACATCCCGTTACTGGAAACCGCCCTGCGACTGCCCGTTGCCTACGTAGGCGCGATGGGGTCAAGGCGAAGCCACCGGCACCGTATCGAAGCCCTTTTGGACGCTGGTACTTCCGCGGAGGCCCTGTCCAGGCTGCATTCGCCGATCGGCCTTGACCTGGGTGCCGTGACGCCCGCAGAAGTGGCGGTGTCTATCACCGCGGAAATCGTCGCGGCGCGGGGCCGGGGAAGCCTGGCGCCACTCAAGGACGGCACAGGCCCGATCCATTCAGCGGAGCCGCTATTCGACGCCGCACCACAAAGCATCCACCCAAACCGCCAGGAGGAGTCATGGACCTGAACACAATCGAGGCCGTGGTGCCAACCACCGACCCTTCCGATTGGCGTGAAGGCGACGCCTGGCTCGCCGGCGGCACGGTGCTCTTTTCCTACGGAAGCACAGTCCTGAAGCGGCTCCTCGACCTAGGCAACGCAGGCTGGCCTGCCGTGACGGTGCGGGACGACGGCATCGAACTTGCAGCCACGTGCACCGTCGCGGAGCTCTACGAGCTGCCCGAGCGGATTGCGGGCTCGCCGAACGGAACGCCCTGGCCGGCGCTGGAACTGATTAGGCCCTGCTGCGACGCCTTTGTGGCCTCTTTCAAGGTGTGGAATATGTCCACAGTGGGCGGAAACATCTGCACCTCGCTTCCTGCCGGGCCCATGATCTCCCTGTGTGCAGGCCTGGATGCCACAGCAACAATCCTTGGCCCGGGCGGCACGCAGCGCACGGTTCCTGTTGCGGACTTCGTGTTGGGGGATGGCCGCAACGTCCTGGAAACGGGGGAGCTGCTACGCAGCATCCACTTGCCAGCCAATACCTTGGTCTCGCGGCCTGCGTTCAGGCGGCTTTCGCTGAGCAATCTGGGCCGCTCCGGCGCGTTGCTGATTGGCCGGGGAGATCCCGACGGCGGCTTCGTCCTGACTATCACAGCCTCAACCAAGCGTCCGGTCCAGTTGAGATTCGATGGTTCGGCGCTGCCGGACGCGGCAGGGTTGGCACAAGCCCTCGACGCCGCGATTCCCGCCGAGCTTTACCACGACGACATCCACGGGCTTCCCGAATGGCGTCGCGACATGAGCTACCGGCTGGCAGAGGAGATCCGGGCAGAACTCTTCGAGCCCGGTCCGGCACGAGTTACCGGCGACTTCTGGGGAATAGGACCGGATGCTCCGGGGAGACCAGTTCCGCAAAGAGGTCGCGCCCACACGCTGTCCCCGCAAGCTTCCACCCAGCCGACCACCCCGAAGAAGGAGGCCTGAGCATGACTATCGAGATCAACGGCGCCGCCATGGAAGCCACACCACGCCCGGGCCAGTGCTTGCGCACCTTCCTCCGCGAGCAGGGAAACTTCGGTGTCAGGAAGGGTTGCGACGGTGGCGACTGCGGCGCGTGCACAGTCCACGTCGACGGCGTCCCGGTGCATAGCTGCATCTACCCTGCTGTCCGCGCCGAAGGCCGCTCGGTCACCACCATCGAAGGGCTCTCGGACGGCGACCTATTGCACCCCGTCCAGCAACAGTTCCTGGACAATCAAGGCTTCCAGTGTGGTTTCTGCACGGCGGGCATGATCATGACCGCGGCCACGTTCTCCGACGAGCAGCGAGACAACCTGCCCCGCAACCTCAAGGGCAACCTTTGCCGCTGCACCGGGTACCGTTCCATCGCGGACTCCGTCTGCGGTGTTCCCACCGCTGCCGCAACCACCACAGCAGCCGATTCAGCCGCCAACGACGACGGCGGGCAGCGACGCCTGGAGGCGCGCCCAGATTCCGGCCGCCTTGGCGAGAATGCACCCGCTCCGGCGGGACGGGTCGTCGTCACCGGTGCCGCCCGCTACACGCTGGACGTTCCCTCAGAGGAACTGCCCGGTCTGTTGCACCTCAAGCTGCTGCGCTCGCCGCACGCCCACGCGCGCATTGTGTCCATCGATGCCAGTGACGCCCTGAAAATCCCCGGCGTAGTGGCAGTTTTCACTCACGAGGATTCGCCAACCCAGCTATTCTCCACCGCGCAGCACGAGCTCTACACGGACGATCCGGACGACACCCGCGTCCTGGACAACGTGGTGCGCTTCATCGGCCAGCGCGTCGCGGCAGTCGTGGCCGAAACGGTTGCGGCGGCAGAGGCCGGGACCCGGGCCATCGCCGTCGAATATGAGGTCCTGGACGCCGTCCACAGCCCGGAGGAAGCAATGCAGCCCGGCGCGCCGGCGATCCACGGCGACAAGGACTCCGAAGAGTCCCGAATCTCCCGGCCCGCAAACAATGTCGCAGCCGAACTGCACTCGGAACTCGGCGACGTGGAAGCCGGCTTCAGGGCCGCCGACATCATCCATGAACGCACGTACAAGACCCATCGCGTGCAGCACGTCGCCCTGGAAACCCACTCATCCATCGCCTGGATGGACGACGAGGACCGGCTGGTGGTCCGTTCGTCCAGCCAGGTTCCCTTCCTGGTCAAGCGTACGCTCAGCCGTCTGTTCGAGCTGCCCGAAGATCGTGTCCGCGTGGTCGCGGGCAGGGTAGGCGGTGGTTTTGGCAGCAAGCAGGAGGTGCTCACCGAGGACCTTGTGGCGCTCGCGGCCCTGAGGCTGCGCCGGCCCGTCCAGGTGGAATTCACCCGCACTGAACAATTTACGTCCACCACCACACGCCACCCCTTCACTATCCACCTCAAGGCGGGCGCCAGTCGGGACGGCCATTTGACCGCGATACAGCTCGAGGTCCTCAGCGACACCGGGGCGTACGGAAACCATGCACCGGGCGTGATGTTCCACGGCTGTGGGGAGTCCCTGGCCGTCTACAAGTGCGCCAACAAGAAGGTGGACGCCCATGCCGTTTACACCAACACGGTGCCGTCCGGAGCGTTCCGTGGCTACGGCCTGAGCCAAATGATCTTCGCCATCGAATCCGGAATCGACGAACTGGCGGCAGGCATCGGCATGGATCCGTTGGAATTCAGGCTGCTGAACATGGTCCGCGACGGTGACGACATGCTGTCCACCAGCCCGGAGCCGGAAGAAGACGTGCACTACGGCAGCTACGGCCTGGATCAGTGCGTCGCCTTGGTGCGGGACGCCCTGGACCGTGGGCGGGATCGGTACGTCGCAGCCGGACTCGACGATCTGGGGCCCGAGTGGGTTACCGGAACCGGGGCTGCGCTGTCCATGATCGACACCGTTCCCCCGCGTGGCCACTACGCCCACACGCGGTTGGCCCTCCTTCCGGACGGAACGTACGGCGCCGCCGTCGGAACCGCCGAGTTCGGCAACGGCACCACCACGGTCCACGCCCAATTGGCGGCGACGGCGCTTGGTACCTCGGCGGCAGACGTCGCCGTCCGGCAGTCCGACACTGACCTGGTAACGCACGACACGGGAGCCTTTGGCTCTACCGGTACCGTGGTGGCTGGGAAGGCGACACTGGCCGCAGCGGAGGAGCTGTCCACTAAGATCCGTGGATTTGCAGCTGGCCTCCTGGGCTTGAAACAAGCGGATTGCCACTTGAATGGACGAACGGTTGACTGCGCAGGACACGTTGTTCCGCTGGCGGAGCTCTACCACAAAGCCCGGAAGCAGGGCATTGATCTGACCGCGGAGGGACACTGGGGCGGGACGCCTCGCTCGGTTGCCTTTAATGTCCATGGCTTCCGCGTGGCTGTTAACACTGGCACCGGTGAATTGCGGATCCTGCAAAGCGTGCAGGCAGCGGACGCGGGCGTCGTGGTCAATCCGAGGCAATGCCGCGGCCAGATCGAAGGAGGCATCGCCCAAGCACTCGGCGCTGCGCTCTACGAAGAGGTCCGAGTGGACGAGCAAGGCAGTGTGACCACCGACATCCTCCGGCAGTATCACATCCCCAGCTTCGCGGACGTTCCCAGGAGCGAGATCTACTTCGCCAAGACCAACGACGCCCTGGGTCCGCTCGGTGCCAAGTCGATGAGCGAAAGCCCGTTCAACCCTGTGGCGCCGGCCCTGGCGAATGCCATCCGCAACGCGACCGGGATCCGCTTCTCCGAGCTGCCCATTGCCCGGGACCGGATCTACCTGGCCCTGCGGGAACAGGCAGCCATGGCCTCAGCGGCGGCCGAGGCCGCCGCCTAAGTCGCCGCTCAGGCTGCAGGCGTGAAGCCGCGACTAAGGGGCACCGGGCGGCAGGCCGGCGTCGAACCCGTCCAGCAAATGAAGCTGGGCGGGAGTGTCGACGTCGGCACCGCCTTCCGGTCCGGCAACTTCCGTGCAGTCGACGACGTCGACGAGTTCAGGGTGCGCGGCCAGGAAAGCACGGGCACCTGCGTCGCCGATAGCAGAGTTCGCGGCTTCCTTTACGAGTTCGGCGTCGAACAGGATGGGGTGGCCGCGACGAAGGGTGCCGTCGGGAGCCCTGAAACCGGCAGCGGTGACCCTCCCGGGCTGGTGTTGATTGATGAGTAGCGAAACGACGGCGGGTGTGAGGCCGGGCTGGTCCACCAACGCCACCAGGACATTGTGCCCTTGGGCGGGTTCCTGGGCTGCAGCCATGGCCAGGCGGAAAGAACCGCCCATCCCATCGACCCAATTTTCGTTCACCAGCACGCGGTGCCGGCCAAGGTCCGTTTTCGCCTGGACGTTGGACGCGTCTGCGCCGAGCACAACAAGAACCTCGCGGCAACCGCCGCCGAGCAGGGTGTCCGCGAGGACTTCAACCAATGTCCTACCGCGGAAGGGGAGTAGCGCCTTGGGGCCGCGCCCCAGCCGTGTGCCTGCTCCAGCCGCTAGCAGGACGCCGATGGGCGGAGTTCCCTCACGTTCACCGCCGCCTGAAAGGCTACGTTTCGAAGCGCTTTCCGCAGGGTTTTCCTGGGGTGTTCTGGGGGTCATGGATCCACCTTAGATCCGCGCGGAAGAGTGAGGACGGGATACATTCCCAGCCAGTACTATGCAACAGCGGGAATACATGCTAAATCATGTTTCCTGTAGGTGAATTTAATGGGCTACCGGCCGGTAGGTCTTTCGGAGGCCGAAAGTCATAGCTATCCTCTAATGAGACTCCGGGTCTCACAACGCAGCGAGTCCTTTTCAAAAGACCGGTGGGGCGCAATGAAGCATCCGCACTGAGAAAGTAGGGTCAATTGTCGGGCACTTTTGAGATTTCCATGGCGGGAGAAGGCACGTTTAGGTTCCGGCTCAAGGCAGACGATGGAACTGTGGTTGCCATTTCCCCCAGGTTCCCGGACATCAAGTCAGTGGTGGCTGGAATTACGGCCGTCCGGGAAAACGCAGCCACCGGCTTTGTTGTTGACAGGCGCGCAGTAGGCGCCAGCTAGGTACTTCAGTCACTTCAGCCCGCCCCGGGTTTGCGTCCAGACGATCGGCTCGCCACATCATGTTGGGGGGATCATCTGGACACAAACCCGCGGGCTGTGTTTTGAACAGACCGCTAGGAATCGCCGCCAGTGTTGCCGGTGGTTCCAGCATTAACATCCAGGAGCTTGTAGCGATCCATCGCATACGCCGGCGCTCCGGCGTCCACTTCGCCCCGTGCAGCAAGGAGCTGGAGGGCCTTCACCACAATTGAATGGGTGTCGATCTTGAAGTGGCGCCGGGCGGCCGCGCGGGTGTCCGCGAAGCCGAACTCGTCCGCGCCGAGGGTTGCGAAGTCGTTGGGCACGAATTGGCGGATCTGGTCCGGGACTGCCTTCATGTAGTCACTGACCGCAACAACCGGGCCATTGTGGTCCTTCAGCTTTTCAGCAATAAACGGCGTGTGCGGTTCTTCGCCCGGGTTGAGGAAGGCATGTTCCTCAGCGGCGAGTCCGTCGCGCCGCAGTTCGTTCCAGCTGGTCACTGAGAAGACATCCGCGCTGACTCCCCAATCCTGCTTGAGCAGGGCTTGCGCTTCCAGCGCCCACGGCACCGCAACACCCGAGGCAAGGATGTGCGTCCGAGGACTGTTTCCGGCGTCCTCCTCCACGGCTGGCGACAGTTTGTAGATGCCTTTGAGGAGGCCTTCTGTGTCGAGGTTTTCGGGTTCGGCGGGTTGGGTGATGGGTTCGTTGT
>NZ_JAIWYX010000015.1 GCF_020251205.1 Arthrobacter sp. M4 | reverse complement strand
CCGATGGTACTGCACCCGCCAGGGTGTGGGAGAGTAGGACACCGCCGGACAACCATTCAGGTCGAGGGCCCCGCACCCAGGTGCGGGGCCCTCCCACACTTAACACCCACCACCCACCCCAACCCCCGCCCCGGCCTAGGCCCGCGTGGCTGGGGTCGCCCTTAGTAGCGGGAGGGACCTGATCCGGAGCGTGGTGATGCCCTGAAGGTTCCAGGACATGTCCTCCAAGACCTTAAATCGCCTAGCCACACCCTCAACTGGGCGTCCTGCGCCGGAGTGTGCGGACCTGGCATGGCAGCACTAATGGCAGTCCAATCAGCGGCCGCAGCGCTCCCGAGTAGGCCGCCAGCGGCCCTTGTCAGTAGGCCGCAAGCCGCCCTGGTTAGTAGGCCGAAGCCGCCCTTGTGAGTAGGCCGCAAAAGGACTCCCAAGAACTCCTCAAATGCCGCAAGGTGCTAATTACAGGGCCAGCCGAGCGGTCGCCGTCGTACTCCAAATGGGCACGCGAGCGCCTACCGCCGGTGGGCCGACAGCGAAAAGCGGCCCAAAAAGCCCCAAAAATGCCCCAAATTGCCCGAAAAATCGCGGAAACTCGCGGAATTTACTGGCCCTCGAGGGACAAACTGGTAAGTTTCAGAACAGTGGCTTGCACGCACGCCGCGTACAAGCTCGATATCCGTAGATGTCCAGGAGGACCAAATGGCTAAGAACCGTAGTGAACTGGTTGCCGAGGTAGCAGGTAAGGCCGGCACCAGCCAGGCTGCTGTCAACACCGTGCTCGACGCACTGTTCGAGGTTTTCGAGACTTCTGTCGCCAACGGCGAGAAGATCACCATCCCCGGTTGGCTCGCTGTCGAGCGCACCGACCGCGCTGCACGCACCGGCCGCAACCCGCAGACCGGCGAAACCATCCAGATCGCAGCTGGCCACAGCGTCAAGCTCACCGCTGGTTCCAAGCTGAAGGCAGCTGTCGCCAAGAAGTAACCACACTTCGGCGAGGACTCGTCCAACGGGCGGCAACCTGAGGGTTGCCGCCCGTTTTGCATTTGCGCCAGAGCGCGGCCTGATTCGTGTGGCGTGCCGCACGAAGGTCCAGCCGATTCGCTGCTACGCCAGCGGTGGCGGAGAATAGATAGGTGCCTGCAGCAAGAAGTTCCGCCACCACACCCCGCCCCGCTCCTTCCGCGGGATCCAGGCTGGGCGTAGACGAACGCGGGATCCCTCTGGCCTGGCAGCTGATCGGTTTCGGCGTGCTTCTGCTGGCCTTGGTCGCGGCACTGATCTTCTCCGGCGCGGCCGTAGCCCGCCAGGTCTCCGACCCCGGCGCCCTGGTTCGGTGGGGACTCCCCATCGCCAAGGCCGTCCACAACATCTCGATCGCCACGGTCGTCGGCGGTTTGATTTTCGCCGTCGGGATTTTGCCGCGCACACTGGGGACCCGTCGCCCCGGCCGAGCCTCCCAAGGACGTACGACGGCGGCAGGCGCCTCTGGCGGGCGGCCCGCTGACGCTTCGGTTGCCGGGGCGGACGAGCATCCGGCCTTCACCCGCGCGCTGGCCGTGGCTGCGGCTGCAGGCGCGGCGTGGACGTTGTCCGCCGTCGCGGTCCTGGTGCTGACCTACGCCGACGTTGCCGGGCAAGGACTCTCAGGCGACGCTGAATTTACGCGCGCCCTGGTGTACTTCATGACGGACATCGAGACGGGCCGGGCCTGGCTGGTGGTGACCATCATTGCGGCCGTCGTGACGACGGCCTTGTTCGGCGTCCGCTCGCTCACGGGCCTGGCCTTGACGCTGGTCCTGTCCCTGCTGGGGCTGGTGCCGGTAGCGCTGATCGGCCACTCGTCCAGCAGCAGCGACCACGAAGGTGCCATCAACTCGCTGGGACTCCACCTTGTTGGTGTTTCAACATGGGTGGGCGGCATCATCATGCTCGCCGTCCTTTCCGGTGTGTTGGCCCGACCGCGGGACATCACGTCCCAGACGCTGCGCAGGTTCTCGTCCCTGGCAGGCTTCGCCTTCTTCTTGGTCTTTGCTTCCGGCGTTATCAACGCCGCCATCCGGGTAACCAGTCCAGCTGAATTGTTCGGTTCGGCCTATGGCCAGCTCATCCTGGCGAAGTCCCTCGCCGCATTGGTGCTGGGCGGCATTGGCCTGATGCACCGCCAATGGGTCATTCCGCAGCTCGACAACGGCAAGCTCTCGCCTCGCCGGGTGCTGTGGCAGCTGGTGCTCGCCGAACTCCTGGTGATGGGCGCGACGTCGGGACTCGCCGTCGCGCTGGGCCGTTCGGCACCGCCGCAGCCCACCACCTACGCGCCGGATGCGTCCCCTGCGTTCATCCTTTCCGGCTATGAACTCCCGCCGGAGCTGACGCCGACGCGCTGGCTGACCGAGTGGCGCCTCGACTGGCTGTGGATCGCTGTTGTGGTCTTCGGAGCGGTTTCCTACCTGCTCGGCCTCCGCAAGGTGCTTCGCCGCGGAGACACGTGGCCGTGGTTCCGTACCGTCAACTGGCTGATCGGGCTGATCGTCCTCACCTACATCACGTCCGGACCGCCCGCGGTGTACGGCCGGGTGCTGTTCTCCGCGCACATGGTGGACCATATGGCGTTGACCATGGTGGCTCCGATCTTCCTTGTCCTCGGCGCCCCAGTCACACTGGCACTGCGCGCCTTGCCCAGCAGGCCGGGTGCGCGCTCGGACGACGCGGGCGCTCCTGCGCGTGGCGCCGGTGATGGTTCCCGGGGCTTGCGTGAATGGCTCCTGTTTTTTGTGCACTCGCGTTTCTCCCAGGTTGTCACGCATCCATTGTTCGCTGCGGCGAACTTCGCGGGTTCGATCGTGCTCTTCTACTACTCGGATGCCTTCGGCTTCGCGATGCGGGAGCACGTTGGCCACGAGCTGATGAACTTGCACTTCATTCTCACCGGCTACATTTTCGTGCTGAGCATGATCGGCACAGACCCGCTGCCGCGCCGTGCGCCGTACCCCCTCAGGCTTCTCTTGCTGCTGGCTACCATGGGCTTCCACGCCTTCTTCGGCGTCGCAGTCATGGGTGGAACCAACCTCCTGGCCGCGGACTACTTCGGCAACCTCGGCCGCGCATGGGGCGCATCCGCCCTCGCTGACCAGCAAGTGGGTGGCGCGGCAGCCTGGGGCATCGGCGAGGTTCCGACGCTCCTGGTGGCAATCGGCGTCGCGATCATGTGGTCCCGTTCGGACGAACGGGAGACCCGCCGCCGCGATCGCGCAGCGGAGAGGAATAACGACGCCGAACTAGCCGCTTACAACGATATGTTTGCCCGTTTGGCCGAACGCGACGCCACACTGGACCAACGGGCTGCCGGCAAGACCGGCACAACCGGCTCGACTGCCGGAAAACCGGGCACCAAACCCACGGAAGGACGCTCATGAGCGAATCAGTACGCACGCACCTGCGGGTCCGGGCCTCCGAGCTTGTTGGCCGAGGCTGGCTCAACACCGGCGGCAAAACCCTCGACCTGGAGGCGCTGCGCGGAAAGATCGTTCTCCTGGATTTTTGGACTTTCTGCTGCATCAACTGCCTGCACGTCCTGGACGAGCTGCGTCCCTTGGAAGAGAAATACTCCGACGTGCTGGTCACCGTGGGCGTGCATTCGCCCAAGTTCGAGCACGAGGCCGATCCTGTGGCCCTGGCTGCTGCCGTTGAACGCTACGAGATCCACCACCCGGTCCTGGATGACCCGGAGCTGGACACGTGGAAGGCCTACACTGCGCGCGCCTGGCCCACGCTTGTAGTCATTGACCCCGAGGGCTACATCGTGGCCCACCTCTCGGGCGAAGGCCACGCTGGCGGCCTCGGTGTCCTCCTCGAGGAACTCGTCGCCGAGCACGAAGCCAAGGGGACCCTCCACCGCGGTGACGGTCCATACGTTGCCCCGGAGCCGACGTCGGGCACTCTGCGTTTCCCCGGCAAGGCGACCCGGCTGGAGAACGGCAACTACTTGGTGGTGGACTCCGGCCACCACCGGCTGGTGGAGCTCCAGCCGGACCTGCATACCGTTGTCCGCACCTTTGGTTCCGGTACCAAGGGGTACGCCGACGGGGCCTCGGACGCGGCACGCTTCAATGAGCCGCAGGGCGTCGCCTTGCTGCCCGCAGCCGTCGCTGAACGCGTTGGCTACGACGCGATTGTGGCTGACACTGTGAACCACCGCCTGCGTGGCCTCTCGCTGCAGACGGGCGAGGTGCGCACCGTCGCAGGCAACGGCATCCAGCGCCTGCTCGACGCCGGCCCAGCCCGGGTGAACGGTTCCGGCGCCGGGACGTGGGCCAAGTCCGCCGAGGAGGCTGGATCGGAAGCTGCCGAACATCACCCGGCGGACTTCGCCGGTGACGCGTTCGACGTCGGACGGCTGGGTCCCGGCCTGTCCGTGTCCCTGTCTTCCCCGTGGGATCTGGTGTGGAGCGAGAAGCTGCAGGGCGTGGCGATCGCTATGGCTGGCACGCATCAGCTGTTCGTCTTTGACCCTGTGACATCCGTGGTGTCCATCCTGGCCGGATCTGGACTCGAAGGACTCTTGGACGGGCCTGCCGAGGAAGCCTGGTTCGCCCAGCCATCGGGCGTGTCCGTGGATGCGGCAGGAAACATTTGGGTTGCCGACTCGGAGACATCTGCGTTGCGCCGGCTTGTCCTGGAGAACGGCAGGGTGCGCGTCGAGACAGTTGTGGGCAAAGGCCTGTTCGATTTTGGGTTCCGCGACGGGGCGGCTGCTGATGCCCGGCTCCAGCACCCCTTGGGTGTGACTGTCCTTCCCGACGGCTCGGTGGCTGTTGCCGATACCTACAACGGAGCCGTTCGTCGTTTCGATCCCGCGTCGGGCACGGTGTCCACCCTGACGCGCGGACTGGCCGAGCCCAGTGACGTGGTCGTGGTCCAGCCCAACGGTTCAGATCCGCTGCTCCTTGTGGTGGAGAGCAACAAGCATCAACTGGTCCTGGTGCCCATTCCCAAGGAAGCCCAGCAGGTGGATGAGGGCGCGTCACAGACGCACAGGCCCAAGAGCCCGTTCGCGCCCGGACTCCTGGACCTCAAAGTGCGCTTCACCGCTCCCACCGGGCAGAAGCTGGACGATCGCTGGGGCGATCCTACCCAGTTGAAGATTTCCTCGACTCCGCCTGAGCTTCTGGTAGCTGGCTCAGGCACCTTGGAGGGCTTGGAGCGGACGCTGGAACTCTCTGGGGACATCAGCGAGGGCGTCCTGCACATCACCGCACGGGCAGCTGCCTGCGATGGACCGGAAACCGAGGACGGGGAGATTCCGGATCACGCTGCATGCCATCTGTACCAGCAGGACTGGGGCATCCCGGTTGTGTTGCAGGCCGACGGTGACACGGAGCTGGTGCTGGACCTGCGGGGGATGGACTGAGTTTGTGAAGCCCTCACGGGAGTAGCCCGGGATTGAAGGCCTGATCGCCGGTCTGACCGGCCTAGGATTCTCCACTTTCTTCAATCTTGGGCTGCTTCGGTCAAGGCCTTGTCCACATAACAAGTCCGGGTTGTCGCGAACTCCTGGCGTCAAGCAATCAAAGTGGGCAAATGGATGTCCATACGAGGATGTTGTCCACCACCCGGGGCAGCTGCTGGCACACGTGCAGGAGGTGCTGGCAAGGGGTTCATTGCGCTGGCCAGTGTGGAACTAGCCCAGTTTTGGCGGCCAAGTCAGCCGTCAGTCCAGCAGGGGCGCGTGGTTGCTCTTCAAAGTTGGGCTACTCCGGACGCGAAGGCATGCTAAGGCTAGCGTCAGCTCAGTAGCTCAGCAGCGGTGTCACAGTGACCGTGTTGTCCGAGATGTCCAAGCGCGTGGTGAAACTGAAGTCGTGAACCACATCCAGGTCAAGGGCGAGGCCCGTGAAGAGGTCGATCTCACGGGCCGTCAGCCTTGCCTTGCCGTTCAGCGGGGAGATCACCCACTTGCCGCCGTAGGGCTCGATGCTGATTTTCGGGTATTCGGTGATCTGCCACTTGATGGTGCCATCCACAACCCGGCTTCCCGTGGCGTGGTAGAACGGGCAGTCAGGCTGGAGCTTCTGAAGTTTGGTGGCTTCAGCGGCGCACTGGTCCAGGAATTCCTTGACCTTGGCTGAAACTGCATCGTTCATGGCCTTGGTGGAGCGAGTCATCAAGTCCAGCGGAGGTTGGGCGGCGTCCCGTGCAGTGACATTGACCTTGGTTGCCGGCGCCTCGAACAATTCGCCGTTGAGGCTCGCCTCGTACTGGCCTGGGTAGAAGACGGCGAAGGTGTTGTGCCCGTTGGGCAGGTTGACCGGGACGCCGTTCAGGGACGCTTGGCTGCCATTGACCACGGTGGCGTCGACTGTGGGCAATTGTGACGGCACAAATGACCATTTCCCGAAGAAAAGCCATTCGGTGCCGGTTCGTTCCAAGAGGAATTCAGTGTGCTCCGGGTTTCCGTCGATGGTGTAATCCATTGGGACCATCACCTGGTTGCTGGCGCGTTTTTCAGCATTTCCCAGTTTGATGTCGTTGATTTTGCTCGCGGCGGTTTGCAGTGCCGTACCGTCCAGCATGGCGGCGTTGGCATCCGGAACAGTTGCCCGCAAAAGTCCGAGCGCTTCCCCGCCTTTGCCGGCTTTAAGGGCGTCAATGTACTCCCTGACCGGCTGTTGCGGGCTGGCCACGGAATTGCTGACAAGATTGACGGAAACGGCAGCGGCGGCGGCAGCAAGCATTAGACCAAGCAGCCATCCGGCTGCGGTCTTAACGATCGCTTGACTCAACTGCACGCCCTTTACCCTACCGGTCATGGCGCGAATAGCTGCGACACGGCCTCCCAGGATGACATTCCCGGAAGGGCAGGGGTTAGCGTCGGCGCCGGGAGGAAGTACCGAAAACGCCTCGGATGAGTTCGCGCCCCAACTGGGTACCGAGCGATCGTGCCATGTTCCTCAGACCGCCCCCGAGTGCCCCGCCTAGTACCCCTGCCAAGTCGCCCAGCATCCCTTCCTGCGGTCCCGGTGATGGGGCCGGCACCGGCGGGAGCGGCGCACTGCCTGCCGGTGATGAAGGGTACGACGACGGAACTGGCCTGCTGCTCGGACGGCCGAGGATCTCTTCCTCGATGCGGCGGGCTTCGGCGTCGATGGCGGCCTGATCCATCGGACCGCCGACTGGACTGGTTACCGGAGCGCTGGCCTCGGCACCGGGGCTGGACGGTACCGGCGGCAGGCCGGGCGCTGCGGCCCCGGTGGATGCCGCTCCCTTGCCAGTGAGCTTTTCGTAGGCTGTGAGGTTATCGACGGCCGTGCCGTACTTGACCAGGAGCGCCGAAGCGGCCACGGTGCTGCGCACCAAAGCGTCGTCGCTTGGTCCCATGAGGGATTCCGGCGCGCGCAGCTTGGTCAATGCAACGGGCGTGGGGGCGCCACGCTCATTCATGACAGTGATGACGGCCTCGCCGATGCCCGCAGTAGTGAGGGTTTCCTCAAGGTCGTAGTCGCTCATGGGGAAGGTGGATACTGTGGCCTTCAGCGCTTTGGCGTCCTCTGGGGTGAAGGCGCGGAGGGCGTGCTGCACCCGGTTTGCCAGCTGACCGAGAACATCCGAGGGGACATCTTTGGGCGTCTGGGTGACGAAGAAGATGCCGACTCCCTTGGAACGGATCAGCCGGACAGTGGTAGTGATTGCTTCCAGGAACGCCTTGGATGCGTCGTTGAAAAGAAGGTGGGCTTCGTCCAGGAAGAACACGAGCTTCGGCTTATCCAGGTCGCCGGCCTCGGGAAGTTCCTCGAACAAGTCGGCGAGCAACCACATGAGGAATGTGGAGAACAGCATCGGCTTGGACTGCAGCGTGGGCAATTCCAGGCAAGAGATAACTCCCCGGCCGTCCGGCGCGGTCCTGAGGAGTTCGGCGGTGTCGAATTCCGGCTCTCCGAAAAACTTTTCCATGCCTTGGGCTTCGAGCGTAACCAATTCGCGAAGAATGACTCCGGCCGTCGCCTTTGAGAGGCCGCCGAGTTCCGTCAGCTGCGATTTTCCTTCGTCCGAAATCAGGAATTGGATCACGGCCCGGAGATCCTTGAGGTCCACGAGTTCCAAATCATTCTTGTCGGCAAAATGGAAAATGAGCTGCAAACTGGATTCCTGCGTCTCGTTGAGCTCCAAAATCCTGGACAACAAGATAGGCCCGAAAGACGTGATGGTGGCGCGGATGGGAATTCCGTTTCCGTCACCGCCGAGGCACAGGAATTCCACCGGGAAGTTCTTTGCCTGCCACTGCTGGCCGAGGCTCTCGGTGCGTGCCAGCAGCTTCTCGCCGGCTGTGGCAGCAGTTGCCAGTCCCGACAAATCACCCTTGATGTCTGCCAGAAACACCGGAACGCCGGCGGAAGACAATTGCTCGGCGATCATGTGCAGCGTGACCGTTTTGCCTGTACCGGTGGCACCGGCAACCAGGCCGTGGCGATTCATCATGGACAGCGGCAGCCGGACCTGCGCTTCTTTGCGGACTTCGCCGTCTACAATGGCGGCGCCAAGCTCGATGGTCGCGCCCGTCAGCGTGTAGCCCAGCTGGATGGTGGCGAGCTTTTCGGCAGTGGTTTTGGTGGCCATGCGCATAGCTTAGCCGCGGGGTGCAAGATCCTTCTCGAAGGCCAGGAAGTCCAGCGTGGAGCTATCCACGGAGGTATCGAATAGCGCGGTGTAGCCCGTGTTTAGGTACAGTCCCTTGGCTTCGGGCTGGCGCGGACCGGTGGTGAGGTAGGCGCGGTGGTAGCCGCGCCGGGCGGCCTCCGCCTCGAGTTCGGCCAGGACCCGCCGGGCCAGTCCTCGCCTGCGGTGCGCCGAGTGCGTCCAGATTCGCTTGAACTCTGCCGTGCGCGCGTCGTAACGGCGGAAGGCGCCACCAGCCACCGATTCCCCGCCTTCCTGGATGATCAACAACGTTCCGTGTGGAGCCGCGAATTCCTGGGCCGGGTACTTGTTGAGTTCCTCCGAGGCGCCCTTCCGCCCGAGCCGGTCACCGTACCTCGTGTCGTACTCGTAGGCCAGCTCGTCCAATAGGGGACGAACCCGATGATCGTGCATCGGCAGCGTCAGCACCTTCAGCCCGGTCGTTGTCTCCACGGCGGAACTGGAAAGGGCGCTCATGCTGACACCTCCAGCCTGGGCGCAACAGCGGAATCGCCGTCGCGTGCTGTCCCGGAGGACTCCACCGCGCCCGCAGCCACGCTCGCTGCCGCGTTCAAAAGCCGGCGTGCCAAGGCGTCGTTTTCCCGGAAGGGTGCGGCGTTGGTTCCGGGCCGGGCGAAGGCGCCGGCCCCCCAACCCGAGGTTCCCGGTCCGACGGCGAACAGCCCTGGCCGGGTGCCGCCGTCGGGCGTTGCTATTTCATGGCGTCCAGTAATGAGTAGGCGACCGGTTGACAGTGGGCCTTCCGCGGTGTCGATATGCTGCTCGGTGGCCCAGCCTGCCTGGTGCAGGTGGGCGAGGGCCGGGTTGGCTGATCCCGCCACGGTTGGGCCAGGCAGCCGGGCCTCGATGTAGGCTGCGGCGTCCACCACCACGGGCGATTGGAAGGACCCTGCGACAAAGCGGCCGGTGGCCTCGTCGGCGCGGACCCAGAGGCGCGGACCCAGGAAGTGCAGCACACCCGCCCGCTGCAGGGCCAGCATTTGCTGGAGTCTGTGCGGTGGCGGGCCTGAGTCGACGTAGCTGAAGAAGCCGTGCCACCAGTTTTGGAGCACATCGTGGGAGCGGGCTGTTAGTCGTTCCACCGGGACGAGTCGGGTGAGCTCCATGTAGGCCCGGAGCAGGGCAATGAAGAGCGCCAGCGTTTCGGAGTGGTCGAGGCTTGTGCGCAGTGCTAGGTCGCGCTGGATGTAAGCAGCCACGGCATCCTGGACGTGGGCGTGGTCGCGGAAGGCGCAGCCGCTGAAAGGCTGGTCTAGGGCTTCCAGATCCAAACGGTGCCGGGTGTCTGGAATCGCCGCGGTAACCAGTTCTTCGCGTTCGCGGCTGTACCAGGGGCGGGCATCGAATGCAGTCTCGAAGTCCGCCCAGGAGCCGTTGACGCGTTCGGGGTAGCCCGTGAAAAGCTCCCGGTAGTACGCATAGCCGGCGTCCTTGGCGATGAGCGGCCAAATGTGGTCTCGGAAGTCGATGTCTCCGTGCTCTTCGATGAGCGCAGCCACCGCGGTCTCCGTGAGGTAGCGGAGGCCGGGGGCCTGCTCTCCCCTGAGGACGGACGAGATCTTCGAGTGGTACGGCACGCCTCGGCGGGAGCCTGCCCAGATGCGCGGTTCGCGGCCGGACGGCTGGTAGTCGAGTCCGCCGTCGTTATTAAGCGTGAAGCGGCCGCCCCGGCCTTCGGTGAGGAGCACCAGCAGGTCCACGAAAGCCAGGCCCATTCCAGAGACGATGACGTCCTGGCCGGGGGCCAGCGGTGAATAGTCGACGTCGGTGGTGTACGACGGCGCCGCATGGAACCCGCCGTGCCGTGCAGCAAAGTCTGCGAGCCGCTGCGCCTCAGGACCGGGCAACGCATCGGTGTGCCCGATCGCGTAGACCACCAGGTCCGCTTCGATTGCCGAAGTGTCGGCGAGCCGCACGCGATAGGGTGCGCCGGCGTCGGGCGTTTCCTCCACGCCCAGCGCGGTGGTGCGATGCACGGTGACGACGCCACCCGGGGCCAGAGCCCTCACAGCCCGCTGGAAGAACCATTCCAGGTACTTGCCTTGGAGCTGGCGCGATGCGAAGTCCGTGTCCTTCAGGGTGCGTAGCTGCTCCACAAGTTGCGGCTCGAGCTCGGAAACGTCGCCGATGGAGCCGTCCACGACGCCGGAAGCCCAAACTGCGAGTCCGGGGCCATCTAGGACAGGCCCTTCGCAGAGCACGGACGAATCGGTGAACATGGTGATGTCTGCCGCCATGGAGTTCATCAGCAGCCGTGGGTCCTGCCCGTGGCGCCAGATCCTTCCGGAGCCTGGTTCGAACGGTTCCACAACGTGTACTTGGAGGGGACCGCCGAAAAGATCGCCTCGGTTGGCGGCGATTCGCTCAAGGATGCCGGCTGTGCGCGGGCCACCGCCAATGAACACGATGGCTGGCGGGCGCGACGTCATGACGGTTCTCCTCTGGTGTTTGGGCTGGTGTTTGGGCCCGGCCGGTGCGGATGTTTGGGCGGGGTCGGTGCTGGTGTTTGGTCGGGGCCGGTGCGCCCATGCTAGGGGCGTTTTGAAGACGTGGTCGAGGCCTTGGTAATGGCCGTTCACACCAGGTCATGGCGCGTCAAAACACGCAAGAAACCGACTCAATGACGCCGTGCGAAGCCCCGTGAAGAACTGCAAAGTTCCGCCTTGCTGGCTGTTTTGGAGCGGCCCTAGATTGGCAGCCATCTGATAGCCAACCATCACCCAACGAAACGAGGTGGCGCATGACTGCGGCAACCGTGAGGACCCCAAGTGCCCCGGTCACCCCTGAGGCGGTTTCCGCTGAGACCGGGCCGCCTGCCGTGCCGGAAAGTCCGACGCCGGCAGTTCCGCAACCTGACTACGCCGCCTATCGCGTGGTGCCGGCCAGGCGCCCTTGGCACTGGGTGGGCACTGGCTTCGTGGCCCTTGGCGTGGTTGCTGTGCTGTGGTCCCTGGCCACCAATCCGCGCTGGGAGTGGGGTGTGGTGACCCAGTGGTTCACCGCGCAATCTGTGGTGACCGGACTTGTCGAAACGCTCAAGCTCACCGCGATCTCCGGCGCCCTAGGCTTCATCCTGGGTTTTGTGCTGGCGCTCATGAGGCTGTCTTCTTCACCGCTGTTGGTGTCGGTGTCCTGGACGTTCTCCTGGATCTTCCGTTCCACGCCGCTGCTGGTCCAGGTGCTCCTTTGGTACAACCTTGGCTACCTCTACGAGAAGATCACGCTGGGAATCCCGTTTACCGATGTGCGCTTCTTTGAAACGCAGACCACAACGCTGATCAGCCAGTTCGCCGCGGCCGTGCTTGGACTGACCCTGAACCAGGCGGCTTACTCGGCTGAAATCATTCGCGGTGGCATCCTGTCCGTGGACCAGGGCCAACTCGAAGCCGCCTCCGCACTCGGTATCCCTGCCTGGCGCCGCAACACGCGGATCGTGCTGCCGCAGGCCATGCGGGCGATCCTTCCGACGGCCTTCAACGAGATCATCGGACTGGTGAAGGGCACCTCGATCGTCTACGTGTTGGCGTATTCCGAACTCTTCTACACGGTCCAAGTCATTTACAACCGGACCCAGCAGGTGCTGCCGCTGCTTCTGGTGGCCACGCTCTGGTACATCGTCATTACCTCGGTGCTGAGCATCTTCCAGTACTACATCGAGCGGCACTATTCGAAGGGCGCCGTTCGAAACCTCCCGCTCACCCCGTTGCAGAAGGTCCGCAGATTCTTCGCCACCCACGCCACCACCGGGCTGAACGCCAGGAGCCCCCGATGAGCACCGCACTTCAGACAAGCGCAGCCCAGGGCACGCGCGGACATGTTGAGATCACGAACGTCCGCAAATCCTTCGGCACCACCGAGGTACTGAAGGGCGTTTCCCTGACGGTCCAGCCGGGCGGCGTCGCCGTCATCGTGGGTCCGTCAGGCTCGGGCAAGTCAACACTCCTACGCACCATCAACCATCTGGAAAAGGTCGACGGCGGCTACATCGCCATCGACGGTGAACTGGTGGGCTACGAGGTCCGCGGCAACACGCTGCACGAACTGCGCGAAAAGGACATCCTCCGCCAGCGCACCAACATCGGCATGGTGTTCCAGAACTTCAACCTATTCCCGCACCTGACCGCACTGGAGAATGTGACGGAAGCTCCCGTCGTCGCACTCCAACCAGGCGACCCGCGGCGCAAATCCAAGGAAGAAGTCCGCAGGCGCGGCCTGGAACTATTGGACCGGGTGGGGCTGAAGGACCGTGCCGACGCGTACCCGCGGCAGCTCTCCGGTGGTCAGCAGCAGCGCGTCGCGATCGCCCGGGCACTGGCGCTGGACCCCAAGATCCTGCTTTTCGACGAGCCCACGTCCGCTTTGGATCCGGAACTCGTGAACGAGGTCCTGGATGTTATCCGGGAGCTCGCAACGTCCGGAACCACCTTGTTGATCGTCACGCACGAGATGGGGTTTGCCCGGGACGTCGCGGACACGGTGGTGTTCATGGACCAGGGCCAGATTGTGGAGTCCGGCCCGCCGCAGGAGATTTTCAGCAATCCACGCGAGGAACGCACCCGCAGTTTCTTCTCCAAAGTCATCGAACCCGCCTTCAATATCTAGGAACCTCTCCCATGCCCCGCATCAGCAAGACCCTCCTGGCGCTCGCTGCGCTGCCCGCCGTCGTCGTTCCCGCACTGGCAGGCTGCGCGGACCCGGGCGCCTCCGCTGCCAACCAGCCGGCCACGACGGCGGCACGCAACGGCATCGTCTACAACACCTCGCCGCAGCAGGACCGTATCCGGGACGAGAAAGACCCGGCCGCCGCGGGAAAGGTCCCGGCGCCGATCGGCAAGGACGGCAAGCTCACGGTCGCCACCACTGCCGGCTCCATCCCGTTGAGCTTCCACGCCACCGATGACAAGACACCGATTGGCATCGAGGTGGACATCGCGCAGCTGGTGGCGGACAAGCTGGGCCTGGAACTGGATTTGCAGGTCACGTCTTGGGAGAACTGGCCGTTGAAGACGCAGTCCGGGGATTTTGAGGCCGTTTTCTCCAACGTAGGAATCAACGCGTCCCGCGTGAAGCTGTTCGACTTCTCCACGTACAGGGCGGCCTACATGGGTTTCGAGGCCAAGAAGTCGTCCAACTACACCGTCAAGGGCGCGGACGACATCTCCGGCCTGAAGGTGTCCGTAGGCTCCGGGACCAACCAGGAGAAGATCCTCTTGGCATGGAACAAGGAGCTGGAGTCTAAAGGCAAGCCACCTGCAACGCTGCAGTACTACGCCAACGACGCCGACACCATCCTGGCGCTCTCGTCCGGCCGCACCGACCTCAACCTGGCACCGTTCCCCACCGTGACGTACCGCGAAAACACCCGCGACGACCTCAAGGTGGTCGGCAAAGTCAACGCCGGCTGGCCGTCCGAGACACTGGTTGCCGCCACCACGCTCAAGGGCAACGGCCTGGCCCCCGCCATCACGGACGCGTTGAATTCGGCGATCAAGGACGGCTCCTACGGCAAGGTCCTGGAACGGTGGGGACTTTCCGAGGAGGGGCTGCCGGAGTCCAAGACCGTCACCGAGGCGACGTTTGCCGCGCCCGCTGCCGCAACTCCTTCAGCGGGGGCCGCCAAGTGAAGTTCCAGGTCCTGGACATCATCCCGCACACGAAGAATCCCGTCACGGGGGACATCGTCTCCACCGCCGACCGCCTCAACCAGGTGGTCGAGACCGCGAAGGCGGCCGAAAAGCTCGGCTATGACAGCTTCTCCGTAGGGGAGCGGCACGCCGGGGAGTTCATCTCCTCATCCCCGACGACGGTCCTCGCCGCGATCGCGGCAGTCACCGACCGCATCAGGTTGCACACCGGCGTCGCTGTCCTGGCCGTGCTGGACCCCGTCCGTGTGGCCGAGGACTACGCCACCATCGACCAATTCAGCCGCGGCCGGCTGGAACTTGTGATCGGCAAGGGCAATGAGGTGCTGCAGTATCCACTCTTCGGCCTCTCCCTGGACGATCAATGGGAGTTGCTCGCCGAAAAGTACGGCTTGCTGCGGCGGCTGTGGCGGGAATCGGACGTCACGTGGTCCGGCCGCTTCCGGGCCCCCTTGACCGAGGAAACAACGACGACGCCACGCCCCTTCGCGGGGGCACCCCGGGTTTGGCACGGCTCGGCCACCACACTGACCTCCGCAGCGCTCGCGGCCAAGTGGGGCGACCCGTTGTTTACCGCGAACGCCATCCAGCCGCGCGAGAACTACAAGGTCCTCATCGACCACTACCGTGAAGAGTACGAACGGTACGGCCATGACCCCCGGTACCAGTACTTGGGTTCTGGCAGCGGGGCCGGCGGCGTCTTCATCGCGGACACCACCCAGGAAGCCAAGCGCCAGTACGGGCCGGTGTATGAAGCACTGACTGCGGCGCGCAATGTGCCCGGGAACAACACTCCGTTCAGGGATATCGACCACGCCGTCGCCGAAGGCCCGGCCCTGGTAGGCAGCCCCGGGCAGGTGGCCGAGAAGATCCTGACGTACCACGAGCTGTACGGGCACGACCTGCAGTCCATCTCGTTGCCCACCACGCTCCCGTTCGGGCAGCAGTTGGACATTCTGGAGCGATTTGCCGCCGAGGTCATTCCCGTTGTCCGCGCTTCTGCGCCAACCACCCTATGGGAAGCCGCCGACCCGTACGGCGGCCGACCCGAAGCTGCCGGGGCTTCCGAACCGGACGCTGCCGCCGTCGTCGACGCCGCCAACGAACACTACCGAAACCGGAAACATGACAGGAGCGACGATGCCTACGTTTACGCCCACTGAGACTACGTCCTTTGCCGCGGAATTTGCCGCCACATGGCGTGAATGGCACGCCGAGCACGAACGCCGCCGCGCCGATGCGCACGGCTTCCTGGCGGTGACTCACCTGCATTGGCTGGCCTCCGAGCCTGAAAGGCTCGACGGCGTCCCGGGAACCTGGAGCGTCGAGGACGACGTGGTGCGGGTTGTCCTGTCCGCCGGGGAGAGCCTCACGCGGGACGGCGAAGAACTGAACTCCCGCACGGGAACGGCCCTTGAATTCGGGCCCATCGAGGAGCGCGGCGGCATCGACCTCGTTTCCGGCGACACCGTCATCGAGCTAGCCAAGCGCGGCGGCGAATACATCGTCCGCCCACGTCACCCGCGGAACGAGCTGCTGGTCAACTATCGCGGGACCGAGGCTTTCGAACCGAACCCGGCATTCGCCGTCGAGGGCCGCTACGAAGCCTTCGACCAGCCGAGGCCCACCACTGTGGGTGCCGCCGTCGAAGGAATCCAGCACGTTTATGAGGCGCCGGGCAAGGTCCGTTTCAACCTTGCTGGCCGTGAACTGAAGCTGACCGCGTTCAACGGTCACACGCCAGGTTCGCTGTTCGTCCTGTTCACCGATGCAACGTCCGGCGTCACCACCTACGCGGCGAATCGCTCCCTGGCCATTGCGCCGCCGGCCGCCGACGGCACTGTCGTGGTGGACTTCAACCGCGCCGTGAACCTGCCCTGCGCTTATACGGACCTGGCAACGTGCCCGCTGCCGCCTGCCGAAAACCGCCTGGACATCGCGATTGAGGCCGGCGAAAAGATCCCGTTCGAAAGGAAGGCCGCACAGTGACCGCTGCCAAGGATAGTTCCGGCCAGTCTGGTTTCCTGGCCATCGACCTGGATGGCGTCCGTCCGGTAGACCTCGCGACGACGGTGCTGGCCGCCGAGTCCGCCGGGTTCCACGTGGCTACGTTCGCGGACGGACCGGTTCTTGAAGGACGGCCGGCGCATCGGCTTAATGCCCTGCAGCGGGCTGCCTTCGCCGGTCCGCTGACCCGTTCCATCGCCCTGGTCCCCGAAGTCGACACCGTTTATACGGAGCCGTTCCACGTCGCCACGCAATTGGCCAGCCTGGACTACGTCTCCCTGGGTCGCGCCGGCTGGATCGCCACTGCCGCGGCCCCCGGTGACGGAGGCAGCGAGGCCGCTGCCGCCGTCGGACGCTTGGTTGTTGACGGCACGGCGCTCGCGGAGGAGGCCGCTGCTTCGATCGAAGTGAGCCGCCGACTCTGGGATTCCTGGGAGGACGACGCCGTGATCCGCGATGTCGCCACCGGACGGTACCTGGACGCGAGCAAGCTGCACTATGTGGATACGGAGGGGCCGGGATATTCGGTCAAGGGGCCCGCGATTACGCCGCGACCGCCGCAGGGGCAGCTTCCGATCTTCGCTCCCGCTGCGCTGATCGGGGAGGGGCATGTTTCGCCTTCGGCCGTTGATGCCGTGTTGGTTTCCGCGCCAACTCCTGAGCTGCTTGCTGTGGAGGTTCGGGACGCTCGCTCGCGTTTTGGGGCCGGGACCGCGGGCGGACCGGCCGTGATCGCGGAGCTGGACATCGTTCTGGACGCGCGGGGTGCCTCCGCTGCGGCTCGGGCCGCTTTGCTGGAGCCCTCCGTTCGGGCGCGCTTCGTGGGCACCGCCGTCGAACTCACGGCGCTGCTGGACGAGCTGTTGGCAGAGGCCGACGGCGTCAGGCTGCACCCAGCTGACGTCGCCGTCGATCTTGAGGAACTGTCACGGCTGGTGCTTCCGGAACTGCGGCGCCGCGGTGCGCTGCTACCCGTGAGAAACGGCGGCACGTTCCGCGAATTGCTGGGCCTCGAACGCCCGGCCAGCCGCTATGCCAGCCAATCGACGTCGGGAATTGGGGAGTAATCATGACTAATGGCGTTATCACCGACGCCGGCTTCAAGCCGTCTGGCCAGATCCAGTTTGGAGTCTTCTTCCAAGGCGTGAACTCAGGGACCATTTGGAAGTCCGAGCAGTCTGGCTCGCAGACGGACTTCGAATCGTTCCGCCGCGTTGCGCAGACCGCCGAGCGGGGTCTCTTTGCCGCGTTCTTCCTCGGCGAGGGCCTGCGGCTCCGCGAGCACCTGGGACGCCCGCATGAGCTGGATGTCGCTGGCAGGCCTGATGCGCAGACGATGCTTGCGGCGCTCGCTGCTGTGACATCGAAGATTGGTCTTGTAGCCACGCAGAACACCACATACAACGATCCGGCAGACTTGGCACACCGGCTCTCTACGCTGGATCTGCTGTCCGGTGGACGGGCGGCGTGGAACATCGTGACCACGGACAACGCCTGGACCGGGGCCAACTTCCGGCGCGGCGGCTACCTGGATCATGCCGACCGCTATGTGCATGCCGAGGCGTTCGTGCGAACGGCCAAAAGGATTTGGGATGCATGGGACGGTTCTGGATCGCCGTCCGGTGGATCATGGGGCCGCGTGCGGCACGAGGGCCAGCACTACACCATAGATGTAACCCCGCGCCTGCCGCGGAGCGCGCAGTACCGGCCGGTGCTGTTCCAGGCGGGCGATTCGCCGGAAGGCCGGGACTTTGCCGCCCGCCAGTCAGACGTGATCTTCTCCGCGCATCCGAAGCTCGACGACGCCGTCCAGTTCCGGAAGGACCTCATCGCCCGGACTGCTGCGGCGGGACGGGGACCAAACGAGCTGCAGGTCATGCCGGCCAGCGAGTTCATCCTTGGGGCAACGGACACCGAAGCCGCGGAGAAGAAGGAGTGGGTTCGCGGCCTGCAGATCGGTCCGCAGCAGGCCATCGCCTACCTGGAGCAGTTCTGGGGCCGCGAGCTGTCCGAGTTCGATCCCGACGGGCCGCTGCCGGAAATCGACCCCGTGGTGGAGGAAACGTCGGAAACCCGGGGGAGCGGCTTCCACGGCGCCAAGGCCCGGCAACTGGCTGATCAGTGGCGGGCAGAGGCCAAGGAGAAAGGGCAATCGATCCGGCAGTTTGTGACCTCCCGGACCGCGCGCATTGATTCGACCTTTACCGGTTCGTACTCTTCCGTGGCGGATCAGTTGGCCGAGTACGCACGTGTTGGTGCGGTGGACGGCTTCAACATCTCGCCATGGCTCATTCCGAGCGGCCTGGACGACATCGTCAACCACCTCGTTCCGGAGTTGCAGGAGCGTGGTGTGTATCCGACGGAATACCGCGGTTCGACGCTTCGCGAACACCTTGGGTTGCCGGTCCCTTCCCGGCCCGGTGGCGCAGGGGACCTGGCAATTGAAGCGGCGGCCGCCGTCGGGAGCGGACGGTGACCAGGGCCGGCCGGTTGCCCACCGACGTCGACGGCGGCGAGGAGCCTCTACGCGGTTCGGATGGCGACAGTCGCACGGACGCCGACCGTCAGCTGCTCTCGTTGCAGCTGACGGTTTGGTCCCAGTGGCTTTAATTCATACTGCCGCTTCAGCCAGGCTTGGCCTTGAGGCAACTTTGCGAGCGGCAGAGATGAGGTCCCCCATCACCGCGGAGGCGGTCGGTCGGCCACCCGCGCCGGCGCCGTAAAACATCAGCTGGCCCGCGTTCTCAGCCTCGACGAAGACCGCGTTATATGCCCCGCGCACCGACGCAAGTGGATGCTCCCGCGGCAGCAGTGCCGGATGCACGCGTATATCCGCTCCCACCCGGCCCGCACCAGAGCGCACGAGCTCGGCCGTTGCAAGCAGCTTGATGACGGAGCCGGACTCCCTCGCCTTCGAGATGTCCTGGGCCGTGATCCCGGAGATGCCCTGGCAACTCACGTCCTCGAGCCCCACCGGCATGTGGAAAGCGAGCGTTGCAAGGAGGGCGGCCTTCGCGGCGGCGTCGTATCCCTCCACATCCGCCGTCGGATCCGCCTCCGCGTATCCGAGACGCTGGGCTTCGGCTAGCGCGTTCTCAAAGTCGGCGCCCGTGGTGTCCATCTGATCCAGGATGAAGTTCGTCGTTCCGTTCAGGATCCCGGAAATGCGCGTAATACGGTCACCCCTAAGGCTCTCGCGGATGGGACGGACGATCGGAATAGCGCCTGCAACGGCTGCCTCGAAGCTCAGCTCCGCACCGTGCCGGTCTGCCTCCTCGAACAGAACGGGCCCGTGCTGCGCCAGCAGCATCTTGTTTGCTGTTACTACGGAGGCACCCTTTCGGATGGCTCGCAGTATGAGCGAACGTGCCGGCTCCACTCCGCCCATAAGCTCCACGGTAAGGTCCGCTGAATCCACGAGTGCCTCGGCATCGGCCGTGAAGAGAGTGCGTGGCAGGTCTACGTCGCGCGTCGCACCGACGTTCCGCACCGCGACCCCCGCCAGTTCGACCCGCACACCCGAACGCGCCGCGAGTGCCTCCGCATCCTCCAGGAGGATCCGCGCCACTTGGCTGCCCACCGTTCCGCAGCCCAGCAACGCGACTTTGAGCACCTGGCGTCCATTCATCGCCGTCATATGAGTGATCCGTCTATCGCGACGACGTTCCCGCGATGGATGACAATCCTGTTCCCAGGCCGGTCCATGACCGCCGAGGTAACGGTCTCGCCCGGAAGGAGGACGAGATCAGCAGGCTCGCCGGACTGAATGCCGGGCAGGCTGTCCGCGCTGTCAGTCCAGTTCGCCGTCGTACTCCCCGGCTCCGCAATCGACCGCCCGCCAACTGTCGCGATGGCCACAGTCCGCTCAATGTGATCGTCGCGACGCAACTGCTGGGTGAAGGCCAGCTGCCACGCCCTGCCCAGCATGTCCCCGTCTCCGAAAGGGGACCAGTAGTCGCGAGTGCCGTCCTGGCCCAATCCAAGTCGCACCCCGGCGGCAGCGAGGCGGTCTGCCGGGAGGCCGCGCTGGCCACTCGGGGCGATCGTCGTCAGGGCGATATCGAGTTCGGCGAGCTGCTCGACCAAAGCCTCACTGCGGTCGGCGGGCAAGGTCGCGAGGGCGAAGCAGTGCGAAATGGTTGCCCTGCCCTGCAGTCCCAGCGCACGCACGCGCTCGCACACGAGCTCGATGGTGAAGGCTCCCAGCTCTCCGGGCTCATGAAGGTGGATGTCCACTCCGACGCCGTGGCGCTCTGCGATGCCGAAGACGATGTCCAGGTGACGGGCCGGGTCACGGTCCACGGCGCACGGATCGATGCCGCCCACGAGGTCCGCGCCCCCAGCGACGGCCTTCTCGAGCAGGTCTGCGGTGCCCGGGTCCCGCACGATGCCGGCTTGGGGGAATGCCACCACCTGCACTCGCGCGCGCCCTGAGTGGGCCTCCCGCGCGGCGACCACGCCCTCGAAGCGGTCGAGACCCGAATAGGAGTCGACCTGCGCATGGCTCCGGACAAGCGTTGCGCCCGAGGCGATCGTCAGCCCGAGCGTCCTCGTAGCGCGGTCAGCAACGCTTTCCTCGGCGCTCCGCCAATTCTCGAGGTCATTGGCGATGAGGCCGAGGAGTCCCGGCTCCGCGGTGTGCGGTCGGAAGGGAAGCCCGAGGCGCGTTGAATCCAAGTGCGCGTGCACGTCGGAAAAACTGGGAAGGGCGAGCATGCCGCGGCCGTCCAAAACCTCCCCTGCGGGCGGGCCGTCGTTGAGGGACGTCATTCCCGCGGTCGGGCGCACTTCGTGGATGATGCCGTCCCGGATGAGGATGTCGCACTCCGCGCGACCCCAGGGACGCACTCCGGTGATGAGCAAGGATCCCTTGCTCATTGCGCCAGCTCGTCGCCGGCGAAGTCTTGGGAGTCGGCTTGTGTCTCCGGCATCGCCTCCATGCGTGCAATGATCGCCAGGGACAGTTCCATCGCGGTGGTGGTGTCGCGCTCCTGGATGGCACGGTAGAGCGCTTCATGGTCCTCTGTGCCGTGGCCCATAGCATGCCCGATGGACTTGCGGAAAGCGACATTGAGGCTCTGGTAGAGGTCGGTGAGGAGCTCGTTGTGCGCCGCGCTGGCCACGGCCATGTGGAAGCCCAGATCGCCTTCCACGAAGGCGTCGTGATCATTGTTGCTGGCGCCTGCGTTGCGGTCGTCCAGGGCCGTGCGCATGGAAGCTAGGTCTTCCTCGGTTCGCCGCACTGTGGCGAGGGACACTGCGAGCGCGTCGAGCCCGCGGCGAACCTCGATGACCTCCGCGATCTTGCTGTTGTTGACCTTGCGGTTGAGCGCCACGGCCGCCTCGTCCACTGCATCGACGTAGGTTCCGTCGCCCTGCCGGACCACCAGGAGGCCTGCGTGCACAAGCGCGCGTGTCGCCTCGCGCAAGGAGGCGCGGCTGATGCCGAAGCTCTGGGTGAGTTCCGACTCCGAAGGCAGCCGGTCGCCGGGGCCCCATTCGCCCTCCCGAATGCGCGCCCGGATTTCCTCAATCACTGCATCGACCGCCGATACCCGGTTGACTTTGAGCATCCTCTCGACCCCTTCCGGTCTGAACGAACTCTTCATGCCTCGCCTGCTCGAGCTGCTGGAGCGCCTGAGGCAAAGTGCCTGCATTGCACATTAGCGGGAAAAGATCTTGTCCCAACCTCTTCCCTAAACATCAGACGACCTGATAATCATATGTCATGACGACTCATTTGTCCGGGGTCGAGAACCCCAGATTCGAACCCGGCGGCAGCCGGGAACGCCAGTCGATGAGGATTGGCGTCATGTGCGGCCGCGCTCAAGGCTTCGAGGACGGTCATGCTGAAGAGGCTCTTGCCTGGGTCAGCGCGAGCGGATTCGAGGGTGCACTCTTCGCAACTCCCCGGTCGATCAGCCCCGAGCTCGACGACGTCGCCCTCAAGGAAGCGGGTGAGCTGGCCTCCAGTCTTGGCCTCTATCTTGAAGTCGGCATCGGAAGCCTCGGGCCGTTCGGTCCTGCCGATGACCGCCTGTCGGGGCTCAACGCGCTCATTGATGCGGCGGCAGCCGCGGGATGCGAGGAGTTCTTCGCCTACACACGAACTGACCGCCACGATGTAGACGTCCCTCACGGAGAACAGCTCGACGAAATCCAGCGGACCCTGCAGGGCCTGGTACCGCGGCTTCGGGCCGAAGGCCTCCGGCTCAACCTCAAGACCCATGAGGACCTTTCCTCGCAGGAAGTGCTGCGGCTCGTCGAGGCGTCCGGCCCCGACGTAGTCGGTGTGAGCCTCGACGTGGCGAACCTCGTAGTGCGGGGCGAGGATCCCGTTGAGGCGACGCGGCGACTCGCGCCGCATATTCACCAGACCCACCTCGAAGACGTGGCCCTCTTTTTCGTGGACCGTGGCCTTCGCCGGCGGCTTCGGCCATGCGGGGCGGGTGTCCTTGACTGGGACGCGATCCTTCGCACGCTCGTCGAGGAAGCCCCCGCGCGTCACCTCACACTCGAACAGCACTTGGGAAGGTTTGACGCCGACGTTTTCGACCCTGCCTGGTTCGACGCCGAACCCCACGTCAGCGCCAAGGAACTGGCAACGCTGTTCCGGTATGCCCTGACCTGCGAGCGCGGGGCCGCGGCAGGCGACTTCCCGTCACTTGCTGAGCTCGACCAGGACCCAAGCCCACTCGATCGGCGGAGCCAACTCGCCGAGAGCGCCACCTGGCTCCGTGAAGTCATCGACACAATCCCGGGAGGACATCGTGGCAGTAGCAGTCGCTGAAGCGCCGATCACGGTAGCACGGCGTCGTATCGTCAAGGGCGACAAAGTCCTTGTCGGAGCATTGGGCGGGCTCGCCCTCATAGCACTCATCGTGATCGTGGGCCCCTTCGTGTGGCACTACGATGCGAACGCCACCGAGCTGACCGCCCAGCTCTCTGCGCCATCTGCCGAGCACCCACTGGGCACCGACAACCTGGGCCGAGACCTGCTTGCCCGGGTCCTCACGGGGGCGCGGACTTCCTTGGGGGCGGGCGCCGTCGTCGTCATAGCAGGTGCCGTGCTCGGATCAGTAACGGGCCTCCTTGCCGGCGCACTCGGGGGTATGGTCGACACAGTCCTGACCTGGCTCACGAACTCGATCCTGTGCTTCCCCTCGATCATGCTCGCGATGGCCGTCGTCATGGCGCTCAAGCCAGGCATCCCCGCCGTCGTCATCGGGCTATCGATCCACTCATTCCCCTGGTACATGCGCACGATCCGCGGGGAGGTCATGCGCATCGCCGCACTCGACTTCGTCAAGTCCACGAATGCGATTGGCGCATCCCAGGGCCGAATCCTGTTCCGGCACATCTTTCCGCACCTGGTTTCTACGATTGTGCTGCAGATGGCCGCCGTCTTCGGAGCCGCGGTACTCTCCCTCGCCGCCATGGGCTTCCTGGGGATGGGAGCCCAGCCGCCCGAGGCGGAGCTCGGCGCAATGATCACCGAAGGGCAACAGTTCTTCCTTACCGGGCAGTGGTGGATGGCAGCCTTCCCCGGCCTCGTCCTCCTCATCGCCGTCACCCTCACCACCGTCATCGCCGACCGCGCCCGCGAACTCCTTGACCCGCGCGGCGAATACATCGTTGCGGACTGACTAGGAGCCACACATGCTCAACCTGATTCTCAAACGCTTCGGGGTTGCCGCCGCTACCATCCTTGGCGCGAGCCTCTTCTCCTTCTTCCTCCTGCGCAAGCTCCCCGGCGATCCCGCACGGCTGGTCGGCGGCGAGCTCGCGGACGAGCAGACCATCACCTCGCTCCGCCAAGCAATGGGCCTGGATTCGCCCCTCCAAGAACAGTTCTGGAACTACATCACCTCGTCCTTCCACGGCGACCTCGGCTTCTCCTACACCATCGGTCAGCCCGTGAGTGAACTGGTCCGCACCCGGCTACCCGCCACTGTGGAACTGGGCCTCACCGGCGTCGCCACCGCCGTCGTCCTGGCCACGGTATTCGCCGCCATTGCCGTTTACCGCAAGAAGAAGGGCGCGGATGTCTCGCTTCGGATCGCGTCCTCGTTGGCGATGGGCTCGCCGCCCTTCTGGCTCGCCCTCGTAGCGATCCTCCTGCTTTCAGTCAACCTCGGCATCTTCCCGGGCCCGGAAGGCCGCCTGTCGCCGAGCCTCCTCCCGCCGCCCACGATCACTGGCCTCTACACCGTGGACTCGATTCTGTCGGGCCAGTTCGGGACCTTCTTCGACGCACTACGGCACCTCATCCTTCCGGCGCTGACGATCGCTGTCGGACCCTTCGCGTTCCTAAGCCGCCTCTTCCGCTCCCAGCTGCGCAACACGATGCGCGAACCGTTCATCGTGGTTGCCCGCAGCCGCGGGCTGTTGCGGGGATCCGTGTTCCTGCGGCACGCCGTTCCGAACTCGCTTCTTTCCCTCGTGGCGGCGACGGCGATGCTCCTCGCGGAGACCATGACAGGCAGTGTGCTCGTCGAGAAAGTCTTCGGCTGGCCAGGGGTCGGCTCCCTCACGGTGGACGCCATTCTGCAGAAGGACTTCGCGGTGGTGCAGGGCGTCATCCTCCTCAGCGCCACCCTCTACGTAACGGTGAGCTTCCTCGCGGACGTCGTGTACGTCGTCGTCGACCCCCGCATCCGAGCAGGAGCAAAGTGACATGACCGAAAGCAACGCAAGCACCATGACCATCGACGCAGCCAACGCCGCCCCGGAAAGAGACACACTCCTCGATGTCCGCGGCCTGCGCACCGAATTCCAGACCGCGCGCGGCCGGGTGGCCGCCGTGCGGGACGTGAGCTTCACGATTCGACGGCGCCAGCGGCTCGCCATCGTCGGCGAGTCGGGATCGGGCAAGTCCGCGATGGCAATGTCCATTGTGGGGCTCATCCAGCCACCGGGCCGGGTTACCGCGGGCGAAATTCGCCTGGGCGGCACGAATTTGCGGGAGCTGTCCGACAGGAAGCTCTCAGAGGTGCGCGGGGGCCGGATCTCCCTGGTATTCCAGGACCCGATGAGCGCCTTCGACCCGATCCGCACCATCGGTTCCCAAATGATCGAGAGTATCCGCGTACACCAGTCCGTGAGCAAGCGGATGGCACGCCGGCAAGCGGCGGACCTCTTGGGCGAGGTGGGCGTCACCGACGCGTCGAGCCGACTCTCGGACTACCCCCACCAATATTCGGGCGGCATGCGCCAGCGCGTCCTCATTGCGATGGCACTGGCCAACTCGCCGGAGCTGGTCATCGCCGATGAGCCGACGACTGCCCTTGACGTCACCACGCAGGCGCAGGTCCTCGAGCTGTTGGACCGCCTGGTCACGGACCGCGGAGCCGCACTCATGCTCATCACGCACAACCTCGGCATCGTCGCGGGCTTCTGCGACAGCGTGAAGGTGATGTACGCGGGGCAGCTCATCGAGGAGAGCGAGAGCCGGGCCCTGTTTGCCTCTGCGGCCCACCCGTACTCGCGCGAGCTCCTCAAGTGCGTGCTGCGGACGGACCGCCGCCAGGAGGGCCTCCTCTCGACGATCCCGGGCACGCTGCCCGATCCCACGCAGCCTTTCAAGGGCTGCTCGTTCGAACCCCGGTGCCCGCTCGGCAAGGGCAATCCCCTCTGCCAGGGCGTGGAGCCGCCCCTTGCCACAGTCCAAGGACCACACGGCGTCCAGTTGGCCAAGTGCCACTTCGCCGGACAGCTCGAGCTCAAGGAGGATCAATGACCATCGCGACCGACGACGCCGTGCGCCCGCTGCTCGAAGTCCGGGGACTCTCGAAGACGTACCGCTCCAAGTCCGTAGGCAGCAGGCTGCGGCGCTCACGCGAGTTCAAGGCGCTCCAGGACGTGTCCTTCGACGTCAAACGGGGTGAGACGCTGGGCCTCGTGGGCGAATCCGGTTCCGGGAAATCCACCGCCGCCTCGTGCATCCTGCGCCTTATCGAGCCTGATTCGGGCTCCGTCCACTTCGACGGCGTGGACGTTAGGTCCCTCTCGAAGGCCGAGATGCGCCGCCTGCGCTCACGTATGCAGATCGTGTTCCAGGATCCATACGGCTCGCTGGACCCGCGGTTCTCGGTACGCGAGCTGGTCGAGGAGCCGCTGCTCGTCCACGGCGTTCGTGACGAGCGGGTGCGCCGCGAACGGGCGCTGCAGATGCTTGAGCGGGTAGGCCTCTCAGCCTCACAGGCCGAGCGCAACGCACATGCCTTCTCGGGTGGACAGCGGCAGCGCATTGCCATCGCACGGGCCCTTGTCCTCAATCCGGAACTCGTGGTCCTCGACGAACCGGTTACCGCCCTCGACGTGTCGGTCCAGGCACAAGTCCTCAACCTCCTCACCGAACTGCAGAAGGAGCTGAACCTCACCTATTTATTCATCGTCCACGATCTGGCAGTGGCGCAGTACCTATGCCACCGGATCGCGGTGATGAACCGCGGGAAGATCGTCGAGATTGCGCCTTCCAAGGAGCTGTTCGACAACCCGCTCCACCCTTACACCGTCAGCCTGCTCATGGCGGCCCCCGTCCCCGACCCGGACGTGATGGCGGCCCGCCGCGCGGCGCTCGCCACACCTCAAGCAAACGCCACCCCCAACGGTCTCTAAGAGACCCCACTAGGAAGGAAGACCATGCCACGTCGCATCGAAGCACGCGGCCGCGTCCAGCGCAGCGCCATCGGCGCAGCCGTCGTCCTGTTCGCCGGAGCCCTCTCCGCATGCGGCTCGACAAGTTCGTCGGGCAGCACAACAGCCAGCAAGCCGTTCACGGTCAATTGGGCCGTCAACATCACAAGCCTCGACCCTGCGTTCACCTGCCCCGGCGACGAGAACAGCTTCGCGAGCAACTTCTACGGCCGCCTCGTCAAACTGTCAACGAACGAGACGAGCCCGGGCATCACGCAGATAGATCCCGACCCCAGCAAAGTCCAACCGGACTTCGCGACCAAGTGGGACGTCTCCGACGAGGGGAAGACCTACACTTTCACGCTTCAGTCCGGCAAGAAGTTCGACAACGGCGACCCGCTGGACGCTGCGGCCGTCAAGTATTCGCTTGACCGCACGCTCAAGATCGGGGCTTGCGGGGCCCTGTCCCTCCAGCTCGGCATTACCCAACCCCCGCTCATCACGAGCGTTGAGGCGCCCAACGCCACGACCGTGGTCATCCACATGCGCCAGGCATACCCTGCCCTCCTCTACAGCCTCGCCCAGAGCCGTGGGTCGATCTACAACCCGAAAGAGATCGAGGCCCATGGCGGCGTGCAGGCCAACTCGCCCAACCAGTGGCTGCAGAGCCACACGGCAAGTAGCAGCGGCCCCTACGTCCTCTCCGAGTACGTTCCGGGCAACCATGCCGTGCTCACGCGCAACCCCAACTACTACGGAACCCCGGCGCTCGAACCGACCGTCCGCGTGAACTTCGTAACCGCTGTCCCGACGCTGCAGGTCCAGGCACAGAACCGCGAAGCCGACGTCACTTTGGGACTGCCCCCGCAGGTGGTGAAAAACCTCAGCACCCAGGCGTGCTGCAAGGTGATCACCGCGGACAGCCCCACCCCCGTGACCGTTTCCATGAACTACCAGGGTGAGCTCACCAACAACGCGAAGTTCCGTGAAGCCCTCACCTACGCTGTGCCGTACACCGACATCATCAATAAGGTGGCCTACGGCTACGGCGACTCCTACTACGGGCCGATCGTTCCCGGCATGGCTGGCTACAAAGCCTCGCTCGAGCCCGCGAGGACCTATGACCTGGGCAAGGCGAAGCAACTGATGGCCGAATCCGGCGTGAACTCGCCGACGCTCAATCTCATGATCAACCCCACCGCCCCAGGTGTTTCCGACATCGCAACGCTGCTCCAATCGGCATGGCAGCAGATCGGTGTCACCGTGAACATCGACGCGAAACCCCCGGCCGACTTCACCACACTCTTCAACCAGGGCAAGTACCAGTCCGCGTTGCTGTTCGAGAACAGCACCCCGATTGGCGGCTATGAACTCCGGAAGAAGCTCACGTGCGATGCCCCGACCAACAACCAGCACATTTGCATCCCGGGAACCATGCCGCTGCTTGATCAGCTCAACAACACGGCCGATCCCGCAGCGCAGCAGCCGATCGTCGACTCCCTCGTGCAGAAGTGGCTGGAGAACTCCCCGACGATCATCCTCTACCGGGCAAAGTTCACGGCCGTCGTCAGCCCCGACGTGAAGCACTTCGCTTACGCACCGAACTTCCGGCTCGCGGACTGGGGCCGGTAAGGCCCTAAAGTCGCCGCCCGCCGTCGTCGCCCCTTAACCGACGACGACGGCGGCGCGGCACCAAAGCATCCCCCACCAGCCTTTTCAAAGGAGAAGAGATGAAGATCGGAGTCGACGGGCGCAAGATCCCCGGCGCGGCAGAACACAGCCCCATCGCAATCCTCGAGCACGCCAAGTCCCTCGGCATGGAAGGCGTCTACTTCCGCACCGTCCTGGACATCACCCCATCCCTGGACCTCGGAGTGCTTCGCGAGGTGCGCGAGCATGCGGACGCCCTGGGCCTTTACCTCCAGATGGGACTCGCCAAGGTCAACCCGTATGCTTCGGCCGAAGCGCCGGAGGTACGCGTCCTGGGCCAAGGCGACTACACGCGGGGCATCATCCGACTGATGGAAGCCTGCCGCGAGGGAGCCGACTGCGGCGAGCTATGGGTCGCCTGCGGAAACTACAAGCCCGAGCTGCCCGGCTACTACGCAAACGACAGGTTCCGCACCGACGCACCATGGCCGGACCAGCTGGCGGCGATCGAGAAGTTCCTCCACCAGCTCGCGCCCGCCGCCCGAGACCTCGATATTCACCTGAACATCGAGACGCATGAGGAAATCACCACAAATGAGGTAGTGCGGCTCGTCGAATCGGTGGGACCCGACGTCTTGGGTATCACCCTCGACACGGCCAACGTCCTGGCCCGCGGTGAAGACCCAGTGGCCGCCGCTCGCCGGGTGGCACCGTACGTCCGCGCCACGCACCTGCGCGACTCGGTGCTGGCGATCACCGACTTCGGATTGGCCCGCAGCTTCTCGCCGTGTGGCCTCGGTGTGATCGACTGGGACGGAGTGCTCGGCGCGTTATGGGAGCACAACCCCGATCTGTGGGCTTCGATCGAGCCCGCCGCTCCGACGATGCAGATGCCCATTGGCCTGTCAGACGAAGCCTGGCGTGCCGTCCACCCCGACCTCGACCCCGCGGAAGTCGCTGAGCTATACAGGCTCGCACGCGACTACGACGAGCGGGCGCGGCGGTCTGAGGTGCCCACCATCGAGGAGTTCCGGGCGCAGGCTTACGACGGCGAAGCGTTCATCCGGCGCAGCGCGGAGCACCTAAGGGCCACGCTCGCGGGCATCGAACAGCGCACATTGCACCAAGCAACGGTCACCCAGGGCTGACGGCGGTGCGAACTGCTCTCCACGCCAGGTATGTGGTCGGCTTCGACGGAGCCGACCATGTCCTGCATCACGATGCGTCCGTCGTCTACGAGGACGATCGGATCATCCACGTCGGGCCCGGCTGGGATGGTCCCACGGACCATGAGATGGACCTCGGCAACGCGCTCCTGGCGCCCGGATTCATCGACCTCGACGCCCTCGCAGACATCGACCATGCGTTGCTCGACTCCTGGGCTTCGCACGAGACCGCACTCGGCCTGCAATGGTCCGAAAGGTACTTTGCAGAGGGACGGAAGGATGTGTTCACCCTGGCCGAGCGGCGCCTCATCAGGGAATTCGCACTCGCCCAGCTGGCCCTCCATGGAGTTACGACGTGCATGCCAATTGCCTCCGAGGTCCACAGTTCCTGGGCGGAGACGTTCGACGACGCGGTTGTCATCGCGGATGCCGCACAGCGTATTGGGATCCGTGCGTATATTGGGCCAAGTTTCCGCGCGGGGGTCAACGTGGCCCGAGTCGACGGGCGCCGTGACGTGCTCTGGGACGAGGGAGAGGGTGACGCCGGCCTGGCCGACGCCGCCCGGTTCCTCGACTACGCTGAATCGCTCGACCATCCACTCATCCGGGGCGCCTTGCTTCCGTGCCGCATCGAAACGCTCACCCCAGAGTTGATGCGGGGCATTGCCAAGGCGGCCAAGGAACACGATGTCCCCGTTCGGCTACACGCGATGCAGGGGAGGCTCGAGCTCGAACTGCTGGGCAGGCAGCACGGCAGCTCGCCGCTGCAACTCATCGAGGAGTCCGGCCTGCTCGGCTGCCAGCTCCTCGTGCCGCATGCCATCTTCGGATCCGGCGACGGCGAGCATGCCTCCCCGGGCGACGCGGAGCTTGCGGTGCTCGCGGAAGCGGGCGTCGCCGTCGTTCATTGCCCGCTTACGTCCCTGCATTACGGAATGGTGCTCCGGTCTTTTGACCGGTACCGCGACGCAGGCGTCCGGATTGCGATGGGAACGGACAGCTTCCCGCCGGACATGATCCGAGGCATGGACGTCGGCAGCAGCCTGGCCAAGGTTGTGACTGGTCGTCTGGACGCCGGCAGCATCGCGGACTATTTCCGGGCTGCGACGCTCGGCGGAGCAGCGGCGCTGGGGCGAGCCGACATCGGCCGCCTCGCCCCAGGCGCTCAGGCGGACATCATCGCCATCGACCTGTCCGACGCGCGGATGGGGGTAGTGGACGACCCGATCAGGACCGTGGTCATGAATGGATCAGCACGGGACGTGCGCATGACAGTGGTAGCGGGCCAGACGGTCCAGCTGGATGGAACCATCACAGGCATTGACTTGGAAGGCCTTAGATCAAAGGCCCAGGAACTCTTCGAGAAGATGCGGGCCGCGTACGCCGAACGTGACCTGATGAGCCGGTCGCCCGAACAGCTCTTCCCGCCAACGTTCCCGCTGGCTCACTCCGACTAGAGCACCCGTACCGGCTCCCCGCGGACCCAGGCCACCACATCCTCGTACGCCTCGCCGTAAAAGCGCGTGTAGCTCTCGCGCGTGACGTACCCCAGATGCGGTGTCAGAACGGTTCGCGGCGCCGTGCGGAGTGGATGGTCCGCGGGGAGGGGCTCGACGTCGTAAACGTCCAGCGCCGCCCCGCCCAGCCAGCCCTCGTTCAGGCCACGCACCAAGGCGTCTTCATCCACCAAAGGCCCGCGGGCCGTATTCACCAGGAGCCCGTTCGGCCCGAGGAGCTGAAGTTCCTGCTCCCCAACAATGCCCCGCGAACGCTCGGACAATCGGAGGTGCAGCGAAACGACGTCGGAATTCTTAAAGAGTTCATTCTTACTAACCAGACGGGCACCATGGGCGATCGCCGTCTCCTCCGTCAGGTTCGTGCTCCACGCTAGAACTTCCATTCCAAAAGCCCGCGCGTAGCCTGCTATTCGGCCGCCGATCTTCCCGAGCCCCAATATCCCGAGAGTCTTGCCGGCCAGCTCAAAACCCACGGTGCTTTGCCAGCGCCCCGCCCGCATCCGGCCATCCTCGAACGGCACATGGCGGGCGGCGGCCAAGAGCAGGGCCCACGTCATCTCCGGTGCTGCGGCGGAAGACCCGCCCGTCCCGCAAACGGTGATTCCAAGCTCCCTGGCCGCCTCGACGTCGATGGAGGCATTTGCCATGCCCGTGGTGACCAGCAGCTTTAGCTTTGGCAGCTGCCGGAGCCGTTCGGCGTCGAACGCCGTGCGTTCCCGCATCGCTACGATGACGTCAAAGTCACCCAGGATATGCACAGGGTCCCGGTCCCCTCCGAACGGCTCCGTGAAGACGGTGACCTCGATGCCGTGGGCCGCGAGCTCGCCCCACGGCGCGTAGTCGAGGGAAACCTCTTGATAGTCATCCAGGATGGCAAGGCGCTGAGTCATGGGGCTCCTTATGTATGCGGTCGTTGAGACTGCCGTACTCAAAATACAAGAATCCCCGCCGGATGGTGTCCGGCGGGGATTCGGCGTCGGCGGGTCCGAGTCGCTACTTCTTGGGTAGGCCCGCCGGGTTCAGTTCGGACTTCGCAATGGCCTCGGAGGACAGGCCCCAGCGGTCCAGGATCTTGCCATACGTGCCGTTTTCGATGAGCTTGTTCAGTGCCGCCTGGGCAGCCGCGGCGAGGCCGTTGCCCTTTTTGGTGGTGAAGGCAATGTCCGCGGTGAGCGGCCAGCCGCCGTTCAGTGTTCCCACCTGCTTGGTCTTGCCATCCTTTGCGGCCTTATAGGCCGCGCCGGCGTTCGGGCCGAAGGTCAGGTCCGCGCGGCCGGATTGCAGCGCCAACGTGGAGGCCGAGTCGTCGTCGTAGTACTGGAACTCCACGGGCTTGAGGCCGTTCTTTTTGTTCTCCTCATCCCAGCGCACCAGGATCGCCTCCTGGTTGGTGCCGGAACCCACAATGATGCGTTTGCCGGCTACGTCCTTGGCTTCCTTGATCCCACTGATGGTTGAGTCGCTCTTGGCGTAGAAGCCCAGCAGGTCCTGCCGGTAGCTGGCGAAGTCGAACTTTTCCTTGCGTGCCTCGGTGACAGTTACGTTGGACAGCACGGCCTCATACTTGGCGGACTCGATGCCGAGCGGCCAGTCGGCCCACGCCACGGGCAGCACCTCGACCTTCAGCCCCAGCGTCTCGCCCACGGCGTACGCGATATCAACCTCGTTGCCGATCAGGGTCTTGTTGTCCGTGGCGAAGAGGCTCAGGGGAGCAGTGCCTCCCGTGGTGACGACGGTCAACTTGCCGTCGGCTTTGATGGCGTCGGGAACCAATGCCGCCGCGGCGTCGTCCTTGGTGACGGGGAAGCGGTTCTGTTCCGGGCTGAGGTTGAACGTCTTGCCCGCCACAGTTGCGGTGGGCGCGCCCGACGACGGTGCTGTCGCCGCCGACGCGCCCGGGTCCGAGCAGGCGCTGAGCGCCAGTGCTGCCACTGCCGCAAGCGCGGCAGCAGCGCCTGTTTTTGACCTGGAAATTGCCATCGTGTTGCCTCCGGGATGTCTGTGATTCGTGCTTGTTGAGCAACTATCCGGGAGGTTTTGCAGGGCGGTCAAAGCCCGATGAAACGCTTGGATACAGGGGGTAACGGCGCTTCATCGGGCGACTGAAAGGGTCACAAAACCGGGCTCAGTGGGCAGGTACTGTGCTGTTCTTGTGCTCGGCGACGGACAAGCGGTTCAACGCCAGCGCCCCAACCAGGAGTCCGAAATCGCGGAGCGCCACGTCGAAGTACCCGGGAACCAGGAGCAGGTTGACGATGATGCCAGCCAGCCAGAGTGCAACCACCAGCGATCCGATCCGGGGTTTCCACGCGACCAGCAGGCCTGCCACAACCTCCACCACGCCCACTGCGTACATAAACGCCCGTGGCGAGACTGGGATGATCTGCGTCGCCAACGGTGCCAGGTAGATGGTCCAGTCCGTGAGCACGTTTGCGAATTTGTCGAGGCCAAACAGGATCGGCGCCACAGTGAAGACAGTGCGCAGCAGTAAATAGGCCTGATGCGCGGGCGCTTGCCGGAGTGGGTTGGTGGACAGACGGGTTGAATGCGTCAGCATGGCCTTTCCTTTCTAAAGTTAGTGATACTTGACTTTAGAACTCTTTGCTTCTTGTATCAATAGATCTTGCTTTTAGAGTAGGGTTTTTCCATGAAGCCAGATCCAGCCCCGGATTCGTTGTCCTCGGTTGCCGTGTTGGGTGATGCGTCCCGACGAGCGGTCTATGAATATGTCCTTGCCGCAGGCCGCGAGTCGGGCCGTGAAGTGGGGCGCGACGACGTTGCGGCTGCGCTAGGCATGGTTCGGAGCACCGCTGCGTTTCATCTGGATCGTCTGGCCAAGGAAGGGCTCTTGGCGGTGAGCTACCGCCGCCTCCATGGACGCACCGGGCCGGGGTCGGGGCGGCCTACCAAGATGTACTCCCGTGCCGCGGGTGAAATCTCCGTAAGCCTCCCGCAGCGCCATTACGACCTGGCCGGAGAACTCCTTGCGGCGGCGATTGAGGATTCGTCGCAAAGCGGCCGACCCGTAGCGGAGTCAGTTCAACGAGTGGCGTCGGCGGCCGGACGGGAAATCCGGGAAGCGGCTGAGGATGCCGGTACGGGTCTGCGGCTCCTCGAACTCCTCGCGCAGCAGGGCTACGAACCCTTCCATGACACCGACGGCAGCATCCTGCTCCGAAACTGCCCCTTCCACCGCCTGGCGCGGAAGCACACGGATACGGTGTGCGGCTTGAACGTCGGGTTGCTGGGCGCGCTGGTGGAGCGGCCGCCGTCGGGCACGAAGGACACGGAAGAGGACGACGGCGGCGCGCGGCCGCCGTCGGATCCGTCCGTGGAAGGTGACGCCGCCAGTAAACAAAATAATCGCGGCGAGTGGCGGGCTGTCTTGGACCCGGCACCGGATCGCTGCTGCGTCCGCCTGGTCCCGGTGAGGGGCCCCCAGAAATAACCAGGACGCCGTCGTGGTTGTTGCCTCTGGGTCCCGCACGGCGGGCGCCCAGAACCAAACTCTGAACGAAAGGCCGGCACCGACGTGACTGTTCCACTCTCCATCCTCGATCTGGCAATTATCGGCAAAGGCCAGACGGCGGCGGAGAGCTTCGCGGGCAGCGTCGCCATGGCCCAGCTCGCCGAGCGACTTGGCTACAAGCGCATCTGGTACGCCGAGCACCACAACATGTCATCCATCGCATCGTCGGCCACCAGCGTATTGATCGCCCACATTGCCGCGCACACCAGCAGCATCCGGCTTGGCGCAGGCGGCATCATGCTGCCCAACCATTCGCCGCTCACCATCGCTGAGCAGTTCGGCACGTTGGAAACCCTTCACCCGGGCCGGATAGACCTGGGGCTTGGCCGCGCACCGGGCAGTGACCAGAACACCATGCGTGCGCTCCGGCGGAACCATGCCGCGGCGGACACCTTCCCGCAGGATGTGTTGGAGCTGCAGGGCTACGTCACCGGTCCCACCCGGATACAAGGGGTCGAAGCAACGCCGGGCAAGGGGACCAACGTTCCGCTGTACATTCTTGGCTCGTCCTTGTTTGGTGCCCGGCTCGCCGCGCAGCTTGGCCTCCCCTATGGCTTCGCCTCGCACTTCGCGCCCGCAGCATTGCAGGATGCGGTGGCCATCTACCGGCGAGAGTTCCAGCCTTCCGATCAACTGTCCGCGCCCTACGTGATTGCTGGCGTCAACGTCATCGCGGCCGACACAGCTGCCGAGGCCCAGGAAATCTTCCACTCCGTCAAGCGCGATCGCGTGAGCCGCTTCCTCGGCGGCGGCCGCGAATTCACCGACGACGAGGCCGACCTGATCCTTGATTCAGCGCAAGGCCAGCACCTCATCGACATGATGCGGTACTCCGCCGTCGGTACCCCGGACATGGTGCGGGAGTACCTGGACGAGTTCGCGGAGCACGCAGACGCCGACGAGCTGATCGTGGCACACCAGAGCACGGGCACGGAGGCCCGTTTGCGTTCCGTGGAGCTGCTTGCAAAGGTAGCCGTGGCGGCATAGCAGGCCCAAAAGTTGCCCCGCGTGACGGATCACGCGGGGCAACCGGCTCGAGATAGGGCAGCTTGCTTAGCTTCGTGACGGCGACCCCAGCTGCACTGGCTCTTCGTCGATGAGGTAGGCCTCTTCGGCGTGGGCCGCGATGTCGATGCCGCGGAGCTCCTCCTCGGGTTTGATCCGCAAACCAACCGTGACCTGGACGATCTTTGCCGTGATCCACGTGACCACGAACGAGTACACCAGCACAGCCGCGGTGGCCAAGGTCTGCACACCCAGCAGTTCAAAGCCGCCGCCATAGAAGAGCCCTGCCGTCTTGTTCGGTGCGGCATCGGTGGCGAAGAGCCCAATCAGCAAGGTACCGATCACGCCGCCCACCAAGTGCACGCCCACCACGTCCAACGAGTCGTCGAAGCCAAGGCGGAACTTCCACTCGATCGCCAGGGAGCAGACAGCTCCGGCAATTGCACCGATGGCAATGGCACCCAGCGGGCTCACGGCGCCACAGGCCGGCGTGATCGCAACCAAGCCAGCGACCAGCCCGGACGCCGCACCAACGCTGCTTGCCCGGCCAAGGCGGAGGCGTTCGACGGCGATCCAGCCCAGCAGGGCAGCGGCGCCTGCGACGGCGGTGTTGAGGAAGACAACGGCTGCAGAGTTGCCTGCCGCCAGGGCTGAACCGGCGTTGAAACCGAACCAGCCAACCCAGAGCAGCCCTGCACCTACCAGGACCAGCGGTCGGCTGTGCGGCCGGACGTGCTCACTCTGCGGCCAGCCCGCGCTGCGGCCCAGGACCAAGGAGAGCGCCAATGCGGCAACACCGGCGTTGACGTGCACGGCGGTCCCACCGGCGAAGTCGATGGCCTTGATGCCATTGAGGATCCAACCGCCGATGACAGCGCCGTCGGTGGAACTCAGCGCGAACACCCAGTGCGCAACGGGCAGGTACACAAGCGTGGACCACAGTCCGGCGAACAGCATCCACGCGCCGAACTTCATGCGCCCTGCAGCTGCACCCGCGATGATCGCCGTGGTGATGCCGGCGAAGAAAAGCTGGAAGGCGGCAAACAGCGCAGCGGGAATAGGGGCATCCGGGTTTTCTGCCAGCAATTGGTCCAGGCCCAAATACTCAGTGACGTCGCCAATCAGGCCAAGTCCGCCCACAGAGTTGCCGAACACGGCCGAGTAGCCGAAAACCGCCCACAACACGGCGACGACGCTGACGCCGCCGAAGCACATCATCATCATGTTCAGGATGCGGCGGGAACCCACCATGCCTCCGTAAAAGAGCGCAAGGGCGGGGATCAAAATACAGACCAAGGCTGCGGCGGCCAGGATCCAAGCGGTATGTCCAGTGTCCATAGGAGCTCCAATCGGGATGCGAAACGGGAGAGGGAGAATGGGATAGGTTGCGGGGGTTGGGGCAGTTAGACGCCAAGCAGCCAGTCCGACGCGGCTTCCCGGTAGCGGCTTATGCCCTTGTAGTCGGCCATGTCCTGGGGGAGTTCGGCCAGGACCTTGCCGAGGCGATCGCGCCAGGCCGGAATCGTGGCCACTTCAGCCAGCGAGGCAAGGTATGTGCGGACCAGGAACATGACGGCACCCGAGCGTGGCAACCGAATGAGGTGCTGAACCTCGACGCGAAGGTGCAGCCGCTCGGGCAGCTCAGGATCGTCCACGATGGACACCCGGTCCGGACCCCATTCCGGGTATGTTTCGGTGGAGGTGTCCAAGCGGCGGCCTACGGTCATGGTCCAGTTGGTCCTGCGGTAGTTTCTGCCGGGCTGCAGACGCATGATGAAATGCTGTGCCCTAGAGATGATCTGTTCCTCGTGGATGCGCGGGACGGGGCCGTGCACCTCAAGGAAACGCATGCCGACGTCGAACCCCATGGACCAGTCGGCAGCGAAGGTGACCACGCCGGCGTCGAGCCACAACGCGTCCTCCCGCTGGTCCAGCAGGACGATGTCCTCCTGGACCTGGCTGGACGCGTAGGCGAGCGGGCCGCCGGGGAGCGAGGAATCATCGCCCAGGACGAAGTCCCGCTCCTCATCGAGTAGCCGGTTGACCCAGCGGCACGATCTGCCCGAACGCTCGAAAGCCATATCACGGGGATATTGCTGGGCGAGCGTTTCGAGGAGGAGCACCAAGGCATCCCAGGCGGCCGGCCGCATGTGGTCCAAGAGGGCCATTCGGCTCGGGTCTGATTGGAGGATGGCCCGCCGCTCGGCAAGCTCAACGCGGTAGTCGCCGTCGACCTCCAGCACGGTGTCGCCCCAGGCGCCAGCGGCCGTTTCCGCGCGTGTCAGGGCCGGTTCGATATTGGCGCTGTAGCGGTAGGCATCGTGCGGAAACGGGAAGGGGAACCGCTTCATAGATCCAGCTCCAGTTCTGGGTCCAGGCTGCGGGAGACGCAGCACATGATGGCGGAGTTCGCTGATTTCTCGGCATCGCTGAGGAAAAGGTCGCGGTGTTCGGGGCGCCCGGCCTTGACCGGGACAACGCACTCGCCGCAGACGCCCTGGCGACATAGCCTCGGCATGGTGACTCCAACACGGTCCAGCGCATCCAGCAGCGACACCCCGGACGGCACCGCAACTGAACGGCCACTGCGGCCCAGCCGCACCGAAAAAGGCCGTCCGGCGTCGAGTTCCGCGGAACCGAAGGCTTCCAGATGCAGCCGGGACTCCGGCCAGCAGGCCGCCCTGGCTTCGGCGATCACCGTGTCCATAAACGCCTGCGGGCCGCAAACATACAGGTGCGTGCCGAGCGGCTGCCGCCGAAGTGCTTCAGCCAGTCCAGCCCGGAAGCTTCGCCGGTTCGTGAATTCGCTCAGGGACAACCCCGGCGAACTGCCGCACAATGCCTGAACGTCGGCGAGGTGGGCGCCCTGTCCGGGTCGGTAGGAATACAGCAGCTCAGCGTCGCGGCCCCACTCCGCTGCCGCCCGAAGGTGCGAGACCATGGGCGTGATGCCGATGCCGCCTGCAATGAGTAGGTGGCGCCGGGCATTCGCCACGGGCGGGAAGGCGCTTCGGGGCGCGGACACCCGCACCTGCTCGCCGTGCATCAGCCGGTGAACGGCCGCAGAGCCGCCGCGCCCGTCCGGACAGTACAGGACTGAGATGCGATACTCCTCTGGAAAATCGCCGGAGCCCGTGAGCGAGTAGGCATTGGTATGCCCCTCGCACTCGATGACGATATGGCTGCCCGGGGCAAAGCTGGGCAAGATTGCTCGTCCCGGATGGCGGAGCACAAGCTCGCGGATGCCAGCAGCCTGATAGCTCGAATCGGCCACCACCAGGTCAAGGTGGACTCCCACCTGAGGCGCGGTCAGCAACGGCGTGCTCATGCAACCACCCCCAGAGCAGCGGGCCGGGGCTCCTCCGCGTCAGCCATGAAGCCCAGGTAGCTTGCCGTGCGGCGGGAAAAGTGGTGATAAATCTCCAGTTGGCGGCCGCATCCGTTACAGGGAGCGACGGCGCCAATCGCCTTGGCGGTGCGGGTTTCAGTCCGGCAATGCGGACAAAAGACCCGCTTCGCGTTGCGATTGGTGACCGCCACAATCAGTTCCTCTTGCACGAGTCCCGCCTCGCAGGCGACTGCAGCCGCCTTGTAGGCGTCAGCCTCCGGCCCCGCAATCAAGACCCGCAAGCCAACGACGGCGGTACGCAAGTGGCCGCGAAGGGTCGCCAGGGCATGGTCGCTGGCTTCTTCGGCCACCACATGCCGCCGCTGCGCCGAGGAGTTGGCCTGGGCGAGCCACTCGGTAGCCGCAGCCCTGCCCGCTTCCCCAAAAGAAAGCGCAAAGAATTCCGTGGCGCGGCCCGGTGGCTTAGGCGGAGCATTGTCCGGGACGCTGCTGAAGGCTTTCATGTCAGGGCGCAAACGTGCGGTCGCCAACAAAGAAGCCCAGGGCATAGTCGGTCGTCTCGAACTTGACCGTGGTGCCCTTGGGGAAGAAGAGGATGTCGCGCTCCTTGGCGACTGTTGTCTCATTCGTGGCCATGTCCGTGAGGATGAACTCGCCCTGCACCACAAGCTTCATCTCGTCGTACGTGTACTCGTAAACCAAGGGCTCGCTTGCCCTGAGTTCGAAGAACCCGGAACACATCACCGAGTCAGCAGGGTTGGCGAGGGAATCGCCGATGAACGCCTCCGTCCCCGCGATGTTCATGCTTGGCAACCCGCTGTGGCCGGCTTCGACCTTGTGGATAGCCCCGGCCGTGGTCAGGGTTCCCATCAATGTGCTGTCCATAATGTGCTGCCTCCGCATGCTCGTAGATCGATCACTGTTATGAAACAACAATCACTGTTGGTGAACGGTTTTGGGTTTCGCGCCGGTTAATTCCGCGTTGCCGCTGCTTGCGAAGACTTGAAACACGCTTTTTACATGAGGGGCGTTGTCTGGAAACACGGCGCATGAGTAACTGTATTCAACGCAGTTTCCTGACAGGGAACACTTTATGGAAAGATTGGACGAACGATGACAGCACTCGTATCGGACCCCTCAGAAGTCCTCGCTGACTTCCCTCAACCAGCCGCCTCGCCGCTGGCTGAGCTCGCTGCTGCCCATGGCACCAGGTTCATCCTGGCCACCTTTGTGGATATGAACGGCAAACCCTGCGCCAAGTTGGTGCCGGTTTCCGCGATCGCTGAACTCGAGGCCGGAAAGCTCGGTTTCGCTGGCTATGCGGCCGGTTTGATGGGGCAAAACCCGCAGGACGGCGACTTGTGCGCCGTGCCGGACCCGGCAAGTTTCACTCCACTCGACGCAGTCCGTCCAGGCCTCGCGCTGGTCCACTGCGATCCTTACGTGGACGGCAAGCCCTGGCCCTTCGCGCCCCGTGTGATCCTCAAGGAGGCACTGGCCCGCCTGGCGGAAAAGGACATGACGGCCAAGGCCGGTGCCGAGGTGGAGTACTACCTCGTGAAAAAGAACGACGACGGCACGCTCGCCACGGCGGACGCCAAGGATGACGGCGCCCACCCTTGCTACGACGCCCGTGGGGTAACCCGCATGTACGAGCACCTGACCGAGGTTTCGGACGTCATGAACCAGCTGGGCTGGGGAAACTACGCCAACGACCACGAGGACGGCGCCGGCCAGTTCGAGCAGAACTTCGATTACGACGACGCGCTGGTGACTGCGGACCGCGTGGTCACGCTACGGTACTTGCTCAATGTCTTCGCGGAACAGCGCGGCATGGTGGCCACCTTTATGCCCAAGCCCTTCACCAACCGAACGGGCAACGGCCTGCACTTCCACTTGTCCTTGTGGGACTCCGACGGCGGCGAGCTTTTCCCATCCGCAGGCGAAGACCGCCACGGACTCGGCCTCTCCGCGACGGCCTATAGCTTCCTGGCCGGCATCCTTGACCACGCTCCCGCACTCCAGGCCTTCCTTGCCCCCACGGTGAATTCGTACAAGCGCACCGGTGCGACCACCACAGAGTCCGGAGCGACGTGGTCCACTAACAAGGCTTCCTATGGCGGCAATGACCGAACCCATATGATCCGCGTGCCCGACGCCCACCGCATCGAACTCCGCTCCGGGGACGGTTCAGCTAACCCCTACTTGGCGATGGCCGCCGTGATCGCTGCAGGCCTGGACGGCATGCAACGCGAGCTGGACCCGGGGGCACCCTGTGGTCCGGGCGAGCGAAAGCCAGATGCTGCCACTTTGCCGCCTACCCTGCTGCACGCAGTTCAGGAACTCCGCCAGGATCCAGTGATGCTCTCGGCCTTGAGCGCATCTGAAGCAGTTGGCCGCTATTACGCCTCCGCCAAGGAGACCGAATTCTTCCAGTGGCACAACCAGGTCACGGACTGGGAAGTGAACCACTACCTGACCGCCATCTAGGCAACAACACCCACCGCCCCAGCGACAACAGAATCCAGCGACAACAGAAGAGGAACCAACCATGTGCGGAATCGCCGCCCTGCAGCTCCGGAACCCGGAGCTGCGCCCAAAGATGGGCGCCCTGCTTTCCACTATGCTTTGCGAAATCGTGGACCGTGGCCCGGACTCCGCAGGCCTGGCCGTCTATGACAACCCTGATCTCAACACCGAGGGCATTGCGACGCTCAGCCTCCTTGGCGGTGACCTGGACATTAGCTCAGCCGAGATCGACGCACTGCTCGCCGGAATCCTCCCGGAAGGCGCCGCGTCCCAGGTCAAGGTAGTCGGCGACACCACACTGGTTTCAGCCGAGGTGCCCGCCGCGGAACTGGCCGGTGCGGTCGTCAAGGCGAGTCCCGGCGTCGTGGTCGCCGGCAGGGGAGAGCGCGTGACCGTGATGAAGAGCGTGGGCCACCCCGTGGAAGTGGCGGAACGTCACGGCCTGGACGGTATGTACGGCACGCAGGCCGTCAGCCACACCCGTATGGCCACCGAATCCGCGGTGACCGCTGGCGGCTCCCACCCCTTCTCCGTGGCGGATGATCTCTGCCTGGTGCACAACGGCTCCTTCTCCAACCACGCTTCTGTACGGCGTGAGCTGAAGCGGCTGGGGGTCGAGTTCGATTCCGAGAACGACACCGAGGTGGGCGCGCGGTACGTGGCCCACCGGCTGGAACAGGGCGACGACCTGGAGACCGCGCTGGTAAACCTCGGTAAGGTCCTGGACGGCTTCTACACGCTGGTGGTTACGACGGCGGACAGCATGGCCGTGGTCCGCGACCCCATCGCCTGCAAGCCGGCGATCATCGCCGAAACTGACGACTGGGTGGCCATGGCCTCCGAGTTCCGGGCGCTCGCGGAACTGCCCGGCATCGAGAACGCCCGCATCTTCGAACCTGAGCCCGGCAAGGTCTACACCTGGTCGCTCTGAGAGCCAGGTCCTGAGCAGCCAACACTTTTAGAAGGAGTCCTCCGTGACAACCACAATCGAAAGCATTCCCGCCGCCTCAGCGGCGGCCACCGCACCCCAGGTCTATGACCTCAAGCTCGACGACGTCCGCACGCTCAACAAAGCCATCCACCAGGCCACCGGCGGGGAGTCGTTCGTCGTGGAACATCCCGGCGGAAAGCACAGTCTGGCTGTCGGCATTAACGCCGAAATCGACGTCGACATCAACGGCCACGCCGGCTACTACGCAGCTGGAATGAACCAGCACGGACGCATCACCATCCATGGCAACGCCGGTGTTGGCGTGGCGGAGAACATGATGTCCGGCACCGTCCACGTGAAAGGCGACGCCTCGCAGTCGGCCGGGGCCACGGCCCACGGCGGCCTCTTGGTGATCGGCGGCAATGCTTCCGCCCGCTGCGGCATCTCCATGAAGGGCGTGGACATCGTGGTGGGCGGCAATATCGGCCACATGTCGGCGTTCATGGCCCAGGCGGGCCGCCTGGTGGTCTGTGGCGACGCTGGCGAAGCCCTCGGTGACTCGATTTACGAAGCACGCATTTACGTGAAGGGTTCCGTGGCTTCCCTCGGTGCCGACTGCATCGCGAAGGAGATGCGTCCCGTACACCTTGCTGAGCTTGCAGAGCTCCTGCAGGCCGCCGGACGCGACGACGATCCCGCGGATTTCACCCGCTACGGTTCGGCCCGCACCCTCTACAACTTCCACGTCGACAACTCCAGCGCCTACTAGGAGACCGCCATGACCCTCACCGCCCCAGACCACGCCCTGGCAGCCTCCGTACCCTCCCCCGCTGCATCCAACCTCGCGGAGCTCGGCCTTCGCGAATCCGCCACCTTCGACCGAGCCACAATCGCCGATATCCAGCGCGCCGCCGAAACCGGTATCTACGACATCCGCGGCTGGGGAGCCAAGCGCAAGGTCCCACACTTCGACGACCTGCTGTTCCTCGGCGCCTCCATGTCCCGCTACCCGCTGGAGGGCTACCGCGAAAAGTGCGGCACCGACGTCGTCCTCGGCGACCGGTACGCTTCCAAGCCGCTGCACCTGGAGACCCCGGTGACTATTGCCGGCATGAGCTTCGGCGCCCTTTCGGCCAACGCGAAAGAGGCCTTGGGCCGCGGCGCCAGCGCCGTCGGCACCTCAACAACAACCGGCGACGGCGGCATGACGCCGGAGGAGCGCGGCCAGTCCAAGCACCTCGTCTACCAGTACCTGCCCTCCCGTTATGGCATGAACCCGGACGACCTCCGCAAGGCCGACGCGATTGAAGTGGTTCTCGGGCAGGGCGCCAAGCCGGGCGGCGGTGGCATGCTGCTCGGCCAGAAGATCACAGAACGCGTCGCCGGGATGCGCACGTTGCCGATAGGCATCGACCAGCGCTCTGCCTGCCGCCACCCCGACTGGACCGGCCCCGACGACCTGGAGATCAAGATCGCCGAGCTCCGTGAAATCACCGACTGGGAAAAGCCGATCTACGTCAAGATTGGTGCGTCCCGTCCTTACTACGACACGGCGCTTGCGGTAAAGTCGGGCGCCGACGTGGTGGTCCTGGACGGCATGCAGGGCGGCACGGCCGCGACGCAGCAGGTATTCATCGAAAACGTTGGCATCCCCACGCTCGCCGCCATTCCGCAGGCAGTGCAGGCCCTGCAGGAACTAGGCATGCACCGGAAGGTCCAGCTCATCGTGTCCGGCGGTATCCGCACCGGAGCCGACGTGGCCAAGGCCATGGCCCTGGGGGCAGACGCGGTGGCGATCGGTACCGCGGCGCTTATTGCACTGGGTGACAACAGCCCCCGCTACGCCGCGGAATACGCTCGGCTCGGCTCTGCGGCCGGCTTCTACGATGATTTCCAGGACGGCCGCGACCCCGCCGGCATCAGCACCCAGGACCCGGAGCTTTCGGCTCGGCTCGACCCGGTGACGGGCGGTCGGCGCATTGCCAACTACCTGCGAGTGCTCACCATGGAAGCCCAGACCATCGCCCGGGCCTGCGGCAAGGCCCATCTGCACAACCTCGAGCCCGAGGACCTCGTGGCCCTAACCATCGAGTCGGCGGCCATGGCCCGCGTGCCGCTGGCCGGAACCTCCTGGATTCCGGGTGTCACAGGAACTGGTTTCTGATTCCAACTCCGTTTGGCAGGTGGCGGCGCCGGCCCGGCACGACCTAACGGGCACTGCCACCTGCCTATACTCGATCCATGACTACCGGGGAGGTCGAGCACACGAACATCACCGAGGCCGACTCAACAGAAGAAACTCCCGGCTCCCTTGAAGCGATCATCGCCGTCCAGGTGAAGAGGTACCGGACCGAGGCCGGGATGTCCGCCGCAGAGTTGGCCGCCCGTACCGGACTCTCCAAGGCGATGATCTCCAAGATCGAATCCGCCAGCACCTCCTGCTCCCTGACAACCCTGCAGCGCCTCGCGACGGGACTCAACCTGCCCGTAACGTCGCTTTTCCAAGGCGCGGACACCGAACGCGAAGCGACGCTCACCCGCGCGGGCGAGGGCAGCGTCACGGTCCGAACCGGGACCAGGCACGGCCACGAATACCGTTCGCTCGGCTCGTTGAAGCGGCGCGAAAACGCGATCGAACCCAGCCTGGTCACCCTCACCAGCGCATCGGACGTTTTTCCCCTGTTCCAGCACTCGGGCACGGAATTCATCTACATGCTCGAGGGGCGCATGGTCTACGGCCACGGCTCCTACGAGTATGAGCTTTCGCCCGGGGACTCCCTGGTCTTCGAAGGCGAGGGACCACACGGGCCCCTCCGGCTAATCGAACTGCCGATCCGCTTCCTGGCCGTCGCCGCCCGCTGACGCTCGCTCCAGAGCATGATGCAGGCCTTTTACAGGCCCGCAATCAAGGAGTCATTCAGGCGAAACTCTCCGGCCCCACACTGGAGAACACCGCTCGGAAGGACCCCGGCCCATGCCAACTCCGCTCAACCAATCCGTGGCTGATTCCGCTCTCTTGACCAATGCCCTCCCCTTGGGAATGCTGCGGGCTTTCGTGAGGTCGGAAGAGGAAGATTACGGCATCACATCGCAGCTTCTGGCGGAGCTCAAGGTCCTGGCGCGCACTCCTGGATTGCTGGTGGCCTGCAACTATGGGGGAACGCTCTGCGCGGCCGAAGGTGTCTCCACGGAAACGCTCCCGCTGGGCAGCGCCGCCGTCGCACTGCGGGCATTGGCGGCCCTGCCCAATACGCACACCGCCGTAATCTCAGGACGCTCACTCCGGGACCTCGCCGCGGTGTCACGCCTGCCGGCCGAAGTGCATCTTGTCGGTTGCCACGGCGCTGAATTCGACATGACTTTCGCCTACGGCGTCTCCCTGGCTACCGAGGCAGTCCTGCAACAAACCGCATCCGCCCTCACTGAAGCCGTTGGCTTCGAGAAGGGCATCAGCATCGAACGCAAGCCCGTTGCCGTCGGGGTCCATACGCGTTCCGCCACGCCGGATGTTGTGGCCAAAGTCGTAGCCCGGGCGGAGGAAATCGCCAAGGAGCACGGACTCTTCTTCATCGTCGATGGCACTGTTTACGACCTTTCCGTGGTGGAGCCTTCCAAGGCCGCCGCGCTGGAGCAGCTTCGTTCCAGGCTTGGCGTTAGCGCCGCTCTCTTCGCAGGTGACGCAGCCAGCGACGAGCTTGCCATTGCCACGTTGAGGGGTCCGGACTTGGGACTTCACGTAGGCGACGGCGATTCGCTTGCCCGGCACCGCCTGCCCAGCCCGGAAGCTTTCGCCAAAGTCCTGGCAATCCTGTTCGAGCTCCGCCGCGCCTGGCTTTTCGGAGAAGACGCCGTAGGGCTCGAACGCCACTCGCTGATTGGCAACGGAACCTCAACGGCGCTGCTGACGCCTGATGCCAAGGTTTGTTGGATGAGCCACCCCCTTCCTGATTCGGGTTCATTGTTCGCCCACATCCTGGGCGGCGATCCGGCCGGTCATTTCAGCATAGAACCGGTCAAGGCGTCGCCTGTCTTGGGGCAGCGCTATGTGGACAACACGATGATTGTGGAAACCCGCTGGGCCGACGTCATGGTCACGGACTACCTGGAACCCGCTCCCGACGGCATCACCAGCTTGGTGCGGGTCCTGTCCGGCACCGGCGCCGCCCGCATCGTCTTCGCCCCGCGTCCCGATTACGCCAACGCGCCCTTCAGCATGGAAGCCCGCGGCGACGAAGTGCATGTTGTGGGTACGGCCGACCCCATCATCCTCACGGCGCCCGGCGTCCACTTCACCGTCACCAGCGACGGACGGCACGCCACAGCCACCGCGGAGGTCAACCTGCACCACGGCCCCGTTGTGTTGAACCTTCGATGCGGTGACACTGAGCCGGCCCAGGCGGATCCGGGCGGAGAGCCAATGCGGCGTGCCGCCGTCGCGAATTCCACCCGCCAATGGGTGCGGGAGCTTGATCTGCCCAACATGAAACCCTCCTTGGTGCGCCGGTCGGCGTTGGTCCTCAAGGCGCTGGTCCATGAGCCCACCGGCGCCGTCCTGGCCGCCCCCACCACCTCCCTGCCGGAGGGAATAGGTGGCACGCGCAACTGGGATTACCGTTACTGCTGGCTCCGGGACGGCTCCATGACTGTCAACGCCCTCGTCGACCTCGGCTCTACAGACGAAGCTGACGGCTTCCTCCGGTGGCTTGGCCGTATCCTGGAGAGCGCCCCGGGTCCCGAGTGGCTACACCCGTTGTATTCGGTGACGGGCTCCCCGCTGTCCACGGAGGCCACCATCGAGAGCCTTCCCGGTTACGCGGGCTCCCGCCCGGTGCGCATCGGAAACGCGGCCGACCACCAGGTCCAGCTGGATGTTTTCGGCCCGATCGCCGAGCTCATTCACGGCCTCAGCGTCCGGCGCAGGGAACTTCCGGACGAGCACTGGAAGCTCATGGAGCAGATGGTCCATGCAGTGATGGCCCGCTGGCACGAGCCCGATCACGGCATATGGGAAGCCCGACGCGCTCCGCGCCACCACGTGTACACCAAAGTGATGTGCTGGGTGACGATGGACAGGGCCCTCAAAACTGCTGAACTGCACGGCCGGGAGCCGGCGGAGAGCTGGGTTGCCACGGCGGCAACCATCAGGGACGAAGTGTTGCACCAAGGCTGGGACGACTCCGCAGCCTCCTACACAGTGGCCTATGACAGCTCGGACCTGGATGCCGCCGTGCTGCACATCGGCCTCTCCGGCCTCCTGGACGTCCGCGACCAGCGCTTCCTGGACACCGTGGCCGCCGTCGAACGCGAGTTGCGCGCCGGACCCACGGTTTTCCGGTACAGATACGACGACGGCCTGCCGGGTTTGGAGGGCGGCTTCCACATCTGCACCACATGGCTGATCGAGGCGTACCTCGCAGTTGGTCGCCTGGACGATGCCGTGACGCTCTTCAACCAGCTCGTGGCGTTGTTCGGCCCCACCGGCCTGCTGCCCGAAGAGTACGATCCCTCAACGGAAACCCACTTGGGGAACCACCCGCAGGCCTACTCACACCTAGGCTTCATCCGTTGCGCACAACTGCTCGATAAGTATTTGGCGTCAGTCGAGGAAGAATAGGGAACCGCTCTCAAGCGAGAAGCAGTGCCAGCACGATCATCGCGGGGACTGCTATCACGGTGGTCAGCAGGACAGTGTCCTTGGCCACGATGATGCCGGCCTTGTAGCGGCTGGCTGCGACGAACACGTTTTGGGCGGTTGGAAGGGCTGCCGCGATAACGGCGGCGAACAGGTCGTGCCCATCCAGCCCCAGGGCGAACCGTGCAAAAAGGAATGCGAGGGCCGGGTGCACGAGCAGCTTGAAGCTTGTGGCCAGGAGGGCATCGATGCGGCGGGCCGAGCTCTTTTGAAGGGGTCGGGAACCATTGAGGCTCATTCCGAATGCCAGAAGCATCGCGGGGATCGCGGCGCCGCCAATCAGGTGGATGGGCTGGAGAATCAGATCCGGAACTTTGAACCCGGTGCCAGCCACCAGGAGGCCGATAGCAGAACCCACAATCATCGGATTCTTGGTGATCATCAGGACGAACCGCAGGGGAGTAGTCCGGTGCGTGCTCATGCTCGAATCAAGCAACATGAGGTACAGGGGCGTGAAGAAGGCCAGCTGGAAAATCAGCAGTGGCGCCACGTAGCTCGCGCTGCCGAGCACAAAAACGGCGATGGGGATTCCAAGGTTCGCCGAATTGGCCAGGGACGCACTCATTGAAGAAACCAAAGCCTCGGGCATGGTGCGTTTCAACCAGAACTTGGCCAACGTAAAGAAGAGGACCCCGGTGGCGATTGCGCTAACGCCTGCCACGAGCAGCGGTGCGGAGAAGATCTCCCGCAGATTTGCCTTGCTCAGCGTCTCGAACAGGAGTGCCGGACTCGCAACAAAAAAGGTCAGGGCGCTGAGGACGGGGCGGGCGTTCTCCCCAAGCAAGCGGCGTTTTCCAATGAACCAGCCCACCAAAATGATGGACCAGACTACGAAGAACCCCGCGAGCACACCTAGCACAGAGGCGCCCCGAGGGGTTTGTCAGGAGTAGGCAGGGAGTTCACGCTTCCCAGCCTAATCAGATTTATTCAGCCATCCTGAATCGGTTGACCGATTTCCCGATATGCGGACAAGCCACTTACCGGACGCCGCCGGCTAGCTGAGTGTTGCGGCGTTGTTCAGCGCGAACGGAGGGCGCAGCAGGCCGGGAATCAAGCCTCCGTCAGCCGGATCGTTGCCGAGCTGGACGATCTTGTTGTGCTTATCCACGTGGACCACCTTCGGCTCGTAGGCGCGGGCCTCTTCGGTGGTCATATCCGCGTAGCTAATGAGAATCACAATGTCGTTCTCATGAATGAGGTGGGCCGCTGCGCCGTTAATGCCGATGACACCGGAGCCACGTTCGCCAGCGATCGTGTAGGTTTCCAGGCGTGCCCCGTTGGTGACGTCGACAATGGAGACGAGTTCGCCGGGGAGAATGTCCGCAGCGTCCAGCAGGTCCAGGTCGACAGTGACCGAACCGACGTAGTGTAGGTCAGCATGCGTGACCGTGGCGCGGTGAATCTTGGACTTAAACATTGTGCGATTCATAACGTGAACAGTTTAGCCCCGGGGTCCTGCGCGCCGCTGTGAGGTGGCGTACACGCAGCAACAATTAGGGGCGGGCTTTTGCGGCGGTCCGCTGGCGAATTTTCCCGTACGCGGCGAGCATCCGGGGAACCACAACATACACCGCGACCGGCACCACAATCAGGGTGAGCACGAACGACCGCAGCACAGGAGGCCAGCCATCCATCAGCGGCCCGGTGGTGACCATGCAGATTGCAACGAGTGGGAAAATGGCCAGCCACGTAATGATGGCGCGCACGTGGATTGACGGCATTGCCGGCATCCCGGGCGCTGCTATGGGTGCCGGGGCGGGCGGCGGCGCCGGGGCGCCGACTGCCGGGGAGACTACTTCGACGACGGGAGGCTCAACTGGCATCGAGGGTTCAACGGGATTCTGGACGCTCACGACATTCTCCAACTAACTAGTTGTTTTTGCGGCTGACCTTGAGTCTAGCGCCCCTCAGCTGGCGATTGCAACCGTTTGGTTGGAGTCAACTATACTAAGGAAATGGCGTGGGATACAGAGCGAACCAAGCGCCTTCTCTTGGAAGCAGCCACCGTGGAGTTTTGCCAGTCCGGCTTGGCGGGTGCCCGCGTGGACCGCATCGCAGCGGCCGCGGGTGTCAATAAGGAACGCATATATCAATACTTCGGCAAGAAGGACGCGCTTTTTGACACCGTGATCGGCTCGCAGTTGCGCGCGGTCATGGATGAAGTTCCCATTGAAGGCCATGGCCCCGAAGCAATGGCGGATTATGCTGGCCGGCTTTTCGATCATCACTTGGCCGACGCAACGTTGCCGCGCCTGCTTTTCTGGGAGGGCCTGGAGCGTGGTGACTACGTGGTGGACCGCCTTGCACGCAGGGAGAACTGCGTTGCGAAGGTGCGGCGGACCATGGAGGTCCTGCCCGGCGTTCAGCAGGAAGATGCGGCGGACCTGCTGTTGACCATCATCAGCCTTTGCGACGTGCCCGCCGCCCTCCCCGCCCTTGATGGACTCCTCACGGGCGGGGCCAAGGACCGTGCAGAGCGTCGACGGGCGGCCATTGTAAGGACCGTCCGCCTGGCGGCAGAAGCCCTGCTGCCGCAGCCCGCCGCGAGTTAGTGCCGCCGTCGTACTTTGCTGCCGGACGGAAACGGCGGTCTTTCAGCTCGACTTGTTCAGCGTCCTGCCCATGATGGCCTGCGTGAGGGCGTCGATCACTTCTGCGTTGGCGAGCGGGTTGCGGATGAGCGTGAAGTCGACGTCGCCTACGGGCGGGAGGCCGAAGCGTGCGGTGATCACCTTGAGGTCCTCGGGAACCAGCGACGCCGGCATAACCGCGACGCCGATACCCGCCCGAAGTGCCGCGAGGACGCCGCTGATCTGCTTGGTACTGCAGGTGATGCGCCAAGTGCGGCCCATCGCTTCGAGTGCGTCGATGGCGAGCTTGCGACTGAGGCTTGGGGCCGGATAGGCGATGAGCGGCACGGGATCGCGCGGATCCAGGACTGTCTGTTCCAGGCCGACCCACGCAAAGGTGTCGTGGCGGACCACGGTGCCTTCCTTGGCGCCGGCCACCCACTTCACAAAAACCAGATCAAGTTGCCCGGCGTTGAGTCTTTTAATGAGCTGGTCGCTCTGGCTGACCGTGAGTTCCAGGTTGATCTGCGGATAGAGTTGCCGGAATTCGCGAAGAATTCGCGGCAGCCCGGTTATCGCAAGGTCGTCCGCTGTGCCGAAGCGCAGGCGTCCGCGCATCGCTGAGCCAGAGAAGTAACGGGCGGCGGCATCGTGGGCAGCGAGGATGCTGCGAGCGAAGCCGGCCATGGCATCGCCGTTGTCCGTCAGGCGCACCTCGCGCGTGTCCCGGGCGACAAGCACACGTTTGGCGGCGGTCTCGAGTTTCCGCACGTGCTGGCTCACCGTGGGCTGCGCCAAGCCGAGTCGTTCCGCGGCTTTCGTGAAGCTCAGTGTCTCCGCTACTGCCAGGAACGATCGAAGCTGGACGGGTTCAAACATGCGACTCCTTTGTCCCCTGGTCCCGGGAATTTGTTCGGCTGTCCCGGGAATTGTCCGGCACTGAATACGGCGCCAATTGGTCGGGAAATTCCCGCCTATTGCGGTCTGCAATGAGAGTTATAGGCCCAATAAGCTTCCACAATCATCACCGGCCACCTTAGCGTTAATGGCACCGACCCGAAACCGTTTACTTGAGGATTCTTTGTGGCACCCCCACCGCCCTCTGCGGCAAACGTAAGTCAGCCCGTCATCGATTCCATAGCCGCTGCCGCCCAGGCCCCGGACTCCGTCACCCAGCCGATCGCCGTCGTCAGCGAGCGCCTGCCCTGGCGGCATACCTTTATTTCCCTGAAAGTCCGCAATTTCAAGATTTTCGCTGCAGGGCATTTCATCGCAGTTATCGCCCTGTGGATGCAGCGGATCGCCCAGGACTGGCTGGTTCTCCAGCTTTCCGGCTCCGTCACCGCGGTGGGCATCACCGTGGCCCTGCAGTTCACGCCGTCGCTGCTGCTGGGGCCTTGGGGCGGCATGATGGCCGACCGCTTTGCCAAGCGCAGGATCCTCATCCTGTGCCAGAGCATGGCCGCAGTGCTGGCGGCGGCCCTCGCCACGTTGGCCCTGACCGGACACATTGAGGTTTGGCAGGTATACCTGATCGCGTTTGCCCTGGGGCTCGTGACGGTTCTGGACCAGCCGGCCCGCCAAGTTTTTGTCAACGAACTCGTTGGCCCCGCCTACCTCCGTAACGCCATCAGCGTGAACTCCACGACGTTTCAACTTGGCGGACTCATTGGACCGGCGATCGCGGGCATCCTGCTCAACGCCGTCGGCGCAGGATGGGCGTTCGCTGCCAATGCGGCTGCCTGCTGTTCAACGGTGTCCATGCTTCTGCTCCTCCGGAAGGACGAACTGCACGTCACTGCTCCGACGCCTAAGCGCAAAGGCATGCTGAAGGAAGGCCTTCGCTATGCGCTAAGCAAGCCCACGATCTACTGGCCCTGGCTGATGGCCGGCTTTGTGTCGGTTTTCGCGATGAGCCTGCCTGTGCTGCTGGCCGCCTTCGCGGACCACGTGTTCGACGCCGGTGCCGGTGGCTACGGCCTGCTCAACGCTATGGTTGCGCTTGGTGCGCTAAGCGGCGCCATAGCTTCGGCGCGCCGCCGGGTCCTTCGGCTGCGCACTGTGGTGTTTAGCGCCGGCCTGTACGGAGCCATGCTGTGCCTTTCCGCCGCCGCCCCCTCCATGGTGTGGTTTTCCCTGGCAATGGTCCTTTCAGGGTTCTGGTCCCTGATGTTCCTCACCGCAGCCAACCAGCTGGTCCAGGTGAGTGCGAACATGGCGATTCGCGGAAGGGTCATGAGTTTGTACGTCATGGTGCTGATCGGAGGCCAGGCGATCGGCGGACCCATGCTCGGCTGGCTTGCGGAGCACCTTGAACCGCACACAGCACTGTTGGTTTCCGGCGGCGTCCCCGCCTCGGCCGCGACCGTCGTCGGGATCCTGTTGGCGCGCAAGTCCTCCCTCAAGCTCAAGGTGGACCTGCGGAACCGCCGGCAGATGGTGCGGATCGTCCCGCAGGCCAGCGGCGCGCGGGCCTGAGCGCGGTTCCCGGAGTCTTGGGGGCTCCGGGAACCTTCGCTTGGGAATAGACCGACGGGCCTAGACCGGCGCGGGCCTAGACCGAGCTGTTCGACGGCTCGCGCCCACGCGCGGCAATAGGCCGGCGCGGGCCTAGGCCGATGCTGGGCTAGGCCGAGCTGTTCGACGGCTCGCGCCCACGCGCGGCAATAGACCGACGGGCCTAGACCGAGCTGTTCGACGGCTCGCGTTGGTCCTCGTGGACCGGTGCGGGCCGACCGTGGCTGACGCGGTGAGTGATGCGGGCGATGGCTTCGTTGATGTCCCCGCTGTGGCGTTCCACCGGTTCCAGGAAGAAACGTGCCCCACTGATCAGGGCGTCGTTATCCACCTCGAAGACGATCACGCCTGTGAGGTCATGCATGACGCCATCCCGACGGTTGCCGGTGAGGGTCATTTCCGTCCAGATGCGGTTGCCCGAGACGCTGTGATCCAGTAATCGGGCTTTGATGTCTGGAACGGCCGCGAACAACTGCTCCCAGTTGCTGCGGACCTGGTCGCGGCCTGTGAAACCGCGCAGTGGATGCGCGGGTGTTTCGTTCACATAGCCAGGCGAGAAGCATTCTGCCAAGGCTTCCAGATCGTGTTTGTTGGTGGCTTCCAGCAGGCGGTTGATCGTGGCCAGCGGGCTGTCAGCACCATTGTTGAGAGTCATCACGAACCTCCCGGAGGATTGGACGCTACGGACTGTGTATCTCTGAGTGTAGGCGCGGGCGTCCGCTAGGTCAGTAGTCTTGACAACTCCCGCCGGTATTGTGCGGCCCCCAAGCGGATGTGAGAATTTCGCTGTGGCCCGGCGCAGGGCGGGGCCCTGCGAGTTGGACGTGGAATTTCATGGCAACAATTCGGGTGGAAACCAGCATCATTATTCCGTGCGGACGGGCCGAGGTTTACTACTTAACGGCCATCCGGAAGGTCCATTACCTGAACACTGAACGGGAAGTGCCGCTGCCGGAATTCGTGGACTTCGTGCAGGACCGCTCGTGGACGGAGTTGCTCAATACGTCTTCCATGGCGGCCAGCTACTCCTACGTTGTGTATCCCGTTGCCGACAGCACACGCATGACTGTCACCGCCGACATCACTCCCCGCGGGTTCGGCAGACTCTTTCCCGGCATGACCGCAGGAAGCATCAAGAAACGTGAAGAGGCCCGGGTGGCAGACATCCGCAAGGCCGTGATGTCCCACCTCAACGGCGGAGCCAGGCTCGCTGAAACAGGTCGGGAACAGACGCAGTGATTCGGTCTGGACGCGGTTAGCCAGGCATTGATGACAAGAGCCCCTTGCCGAACGCTCAACAGCGTGCACCAAGGGGCTCATGTTTTGTCGGGACGCGATCACACGACTCCAGGAGCGGTTCCGCTAGGAGGCGTTCCACACCCGGACGTAGTCAATCTTGACCTCGGAGGCCGGGCCGAAGACGTTGGTCCGGCTGTTGCTGGAACCGACGTTGAAAATGAGGTAGTGCGGGGCGCCGCCGTCGTTTGTGGCGTAAGAGCGCACCAGCTTGCCGTCAAAGTAAATATCGTTCTTTCCCGGCTGCCGGTTCACACCGTAGGTGTGGTAGCCGGCAGACCATGTGCCGGAGATGGTGCCTGAGTTGCTGGCTCCCGACGGCGAGTGGTAGTTGGTGGTCATGGTGCCCAGGCCCTCGGCGATGTCGATCTCGCCGTTGGTCGGCCAGCTCTGGCCGTCAGTCCACCAGGCCGGCCAGTTGTAGATGGTGGAACCTGAGCCCGGGAAGTACACACGCGCCTCGGCGTAGCCGTAGGTGAACTGGAAGCCGGGCTTGGCTCCGCCGGAGGGGTTGGAGCTGACCAACGCGCCGTCAGTTTGCGAGGCCAGGGTCAAGCCCAGCTCGCCGTTGGAGACGCGGACGTTGGCAGGGTTTGTGACCACATTGTTCATTGTGCTGGTGGGGCTGAACCAGTATGGGGTCCACTTACTGGAGTCCAACGAGGTGCCATTGAAGTCATCGTTGAAGGAGAGCGTCCAGTTTCCGCCCGGGCCCAGCGGCTGCGTACCGGTCACTGCCAGGGGCGCGCTCGTAGGGTTCGTCGACGAGGTGATAGTCGGCGACGGCGACGGCGAGCTTGACGTGGTCGGTGCGGGGGCCGCCGTCGTTGTGGGGCTGGGCGACGAAGTTGCTGTGGTGGACGGCGACGGCGTTGCCGTGGTTGTGGGCGCAGGAGACGACGTCGTCGTCGGAGCTGGCGCAGCCGTTGAGGTGGAGGTCGCCGATGGGGTCGTGGCCGTCTTCGAGCCCGTGCACGCGCCGTGGCCGCAATTCTTGACGTTGCCTGCGGCTTCCAAGGACGCCAGTTCGGGGGAGAAGGCTTGGATGCCGCCTGTAACGGCGATGGCACCAGCCACGAGCAGGGCCGACAGGGAGAGGTTTCGTTTCCGTTTAGTAAGCATCAGTAAAGCTCCAAGTGTTCGCCGGTGCGTGTTGGGGGGAATATTCGTGTTCTAAGGCGTGCTGTCCCGGCGAACCGCACACCTGCCATGCGGTGTGATGGAAGATTTCGTGATATGGATTTTGGCCCTTGCCGCCAGTCAGCAGCGACAACGGCGGCCGGTGGTTGCCTGCACGCGGTTGCCAAGGCGAACGGCACCTCGGGTCGCGCTGCCCGCAGCAGGCAGCAGGCCATTAGGGGAGATCCAGTGCAGGCCATGTCACTGGGGTCTGCACATCCGTGGCTACAGTGAGCGGTGGCGGAACGGGGCCGCGGACCAGCTGGTCGAGAGCGTCGGACTGGACATGGTTGACGACACTAGCACGGGTATTTGCAGGCCATTTCCCGGGTTGACAGGCCCCACTGTTCCGTGTCCGCAGGAGCTGCCATTGGCTGCATTTTCCGAGGTGAACACGCATTTTGGCCCACGATGGCTGGGGATTACCAGGTACGCCGCTTGCGTTCCCCGTACCCGAACACGGCTCCTGCGAGAGGTCATTCCGGCGTTATCTAAACGTGATCTAGATTACGTTTTTGTCACAGTATTACGCTGTGTTGCGTGCCTGTAGCCAGGTTTGTGTGCACAAAATCCACGTGAGGGTGTGCAGGAGAGAAGAAGCGTGCTCCAAGAATGGAGCGGGCGACGGGAATCGAACCCGCGTATCGAGCTTGGGAAGCTAGCGCTCTACCATTGAGCTACGCCCGCAGCGCCCCGGAGTGCGCCGGAGCAGATCCCAGCTTAGCGCAGAATTTGCAGTGTGCTGGACCCGACTCGCCGCTGGAGCGATCGCTGGAACGGTCGAACCACCCCAGACCCATAACGCTTCGGTTAAACCCGGGCCGCCAAACGTCCAGCGAGGTTCTATGCGGCGTCCACCCTGTCTATTCTGAACCAGTTAGCCGCAGTGGTGGGGGCCGGGCTACGAGTTGGAGCCGTGCGCTGAAGGAGTGGAACCTGTGGCATTTGCCGAGTACGAAGTCCTGATTGAGCGGGATGCGAAGTCCGTCTACGACTTCCTTATCGACGGCCTGAACAATCCGTTGTGGCGGGCCGGTGTCCGGAGCATCCAACTCCGTTCGGGAACCATGGGAAAGAAAGGCGCGCTGTACCAACAGACCCTGACCGGTCCGGGCGGCCGGCCCATTGCTGCCGACTTCGAAATCGTCGAGGCCCGGCCCGGTGCGGAGGTCCGCTTTGTTGTAGTGGCAGGTCCAGCCAGGCCATCCGGCGGCTACTACCTCAGCAGCGAAGGACGAAAGACACGGCTCCGGTTCGCCCTCGAGTACCACCCGAAGGGGATCAAAAAACTCATGGACGGCATGATCCAGAAGACCATGGTCAGCGAAGTGGCCCAGTTGGAGAAGCTCAAAGCTGTCCTGGAGGGCCAGCTTTCCGCAGACTAGGCGGGTTGCCTAGGCAGGTTTGTCACAGCGCGGTTGCATAGCGAGCCATACGGTATTTTTGATCTGTGCTGCTCTCCGATCGCGACATTCGTGCCGAAATTGATACCCAGCGGATTGTGCTGGACCCGTACGAACCGGCGATGGTTCAGCCCTCCTCTGTGGATGTCCGGATTGACCGCTTCTTCCGACTCTTCGATAACCACAAGTACGCCCACATCGACCCCGCCGAGGAGCAGCCGGAGCTGACCCGCCTGGTGGAAGTCGATGGTGAAGAGCCGTTCATCCTCCACCCCGGAGAGTTCGTGCTGGGGTCAACATTTGAGACGGTAAGCCTTCCGGACGACATTGCGGCGCGCCTTGAAGGAAAGTCCTCCCTCGGCCGGCTTGGCCTGCTGACCCACTCAACGGCCGGGTTCATTGACCCTGGTTTCTCCGGGCACGTAACGCTGGAACTGTCCAACGTCGCCACCCTGCCCATCAAGCTCTGGCCGGGAATGAAGATCGGCCAGCTGTGCTTCTTCCGGCTGTCCTCCGCCGCGGAACACCCGTACGGCTCCGGCCAATACGGCAACCGCTACCAGGGCCAGCGGGGTCCGACGGCGAGCCGCAGCCACTTGAACTTCCACCGCACCCAGGTCTGAGCTGCCGAGGTTTAGGCCTCCACCCGCGCCGGCGCAGGCTGTTTGTTGCGTCGGAATGATTTGACCACCGGCTCCACGAAGCGCGCGGCAAGCGGCCCCGTGATGGCCATGATCAGGACATAGGCCGTGGCAAGTGCCGCGAGTTCCCTCTGCACAACTCCTGAAGTGACCGCCAAGCCGGCTATAACAATTGAGAACTCGCCGCGGGCAATCAATGCTGCTCCGGCACGGAACCGGCCGGGAAGTGCGATCCCCGCGCGCTTGGCGGCCCAGACTCCCGTCAATATCTTCGTGGCGGCCGTAACTATTGCCAGGAGGATCGCGTAGCCCAGGACTGGCGGAATGGTGGTGGGATCCGTGTTAAGTCCGAACGCCACAAAGAAAAGTGCCGCAAATAGGTCCCTCAGCGGCTCGAGGATGCGGGACGCACTATGCGCCGTTGCCCCGGAGATGGCGATGCCCAGCATAAAGGCACCAACTGCCGCCGACACCTGAAGGGCGGAGGCAAGTCCCGCCACCAACAGCGCGGCTCCCAGCACGTTGAGCAGGAAGACCTCGGAGTTCTCGCTGTGCACTGCTTTGGAGACGTGGTGCCCATGACGGAGCGCCACCAGCAGGACGAGGCTGACAACGGCGAGCGACACCGCCACCGTCTGCATGCCGCCAAGGAACCCAATGCCTGCCAGTACTGCGGTGAGGATGGGCAGGTAGATCGCCATGGCCAGGTCCTCGAACACCAGGATGGAGAGCACCACTGGCGTCTCGCGGTTACCGATCCGGCCCAGGTCGGTGATCACCTTCGCCGCGATTCCTGACGACGAGATGTACGTGACACCCCCCATTACAATGGCGCCCACTAGCCCCCAGCCTAGAAGAACGGCGATGCCGGCTCCGGGGATGAAGTTCAGGACGAAGTCGAGCACGCCGCCCTGCCAGGACCTGCGAAGCTCAGTGACCAGTTCGGCCGCGGTGTACTCCAGGCCGAGCATAAGCAGCAGGAGGATAACGCCGATCTCGCCGGAGAGATGCGCGAACTCGTGCATGCCTTCCAGCTTGATGAGTCCGCCGGCGCCAAACGCCAAGCCTCCCAGCAGGTAAAGGGGAATGGGCGACATGCCAATGCGGCCGGCCAGCCTGGCCAACAGACCGAGGCAGAAAACTACCGCCCCGAGTTCTATCAGGGTCAGCGCCAGCGGGTCCATGGCGCTCAGCCGTTGCGCAGGATGTCAGCCGCGGAATCAAGACCTTCCTGGGTGCCGACAGCTACAAGCAGATCACCGGAGTGAAGCAGGACGTCCGGGCTTGGCGAGGGGACTACTTCGCCCTCGCGCATGATGGCCACGATGGAGACGCTGGTACGCGTACGGATGCGTGCCTTGCCCATGGGCTGGTTCACGAACGGTGAATCCGCGCCGATGGAGAACTGCCGGGTGACGATGCCAGGGATCGCCTTGTGATCTTCTGCAAGGCGCATAACGATGTGCTGGCCGCCAAGCAGGTTTCCCAACGTGGCTGCCTCGTCCGCGGTCAGCGGGATGGATGCCTGGCACGTGTCCGGGTCGTCCCATGTTGAGACGAATAGTTCCGTGGCACCTTCGCGAAGTTCAACCACGCCAATCCTGCGACCCGAGGCCGTGATGAAGTCCTTCCTAAGTCCAAGACCCGGAAGCTCTGTCTCATCAACGTTCATAAGAACACACTAACTCTCTTGTTTCCGCTGCGATACGACGTGGATCACCGTGCCGGAACCGTTGCAATCCCGGCTTTCTCAGGGGCCTTGACGGGCAGGATAACCAGCAGTCCGGCCAGCAGCACGATCATGATTCCCAAGATGCCCCAGCGCTGCGCCTGCCCTGCTGCAACCAGGGGAGCGGCGATGGCGATGCACAGCGTGAACAGGCTCGGGGCGAGGAAACTCACGGCCCTCCCTGTGGTGGCGTAAAGGCCGAATAGTTCCCCGGACTCGCCTTCAGGAGCGAGCCGTGCGAGGTAGGCCCGGGAAGAGGATTGCGCTGGACCGACGAACAGGCAGAGGAACAACCCGAACGTCCAGAACGTTGCGGTTCCCGTCCATTCCACGTCAAAAACTGTGTAGCTGCCGTTGCCCAGGACCAGGATGGCTGATCCTGCAACGAGCAGTCCGATGAGGGACAGGACAATGACTCTTTTGGGCCCGATCCTGTCATCAAGGAAGCCGCCGATCATGGCTCCGACAGCGGCCACGATGTTGCCAAAGATGGCGAAGAAGATGACTTCCTTGAGGGCGAAGCCAAACGTGCCGGCGGCGATGACCCCGCCGAAGGTGAATACGGCCGCCAGTCCGTCCCGGAAGATTGCACTTGCCAGAAGGAAATAGAGCGTGTGGGGGCTGGATTTGTAGATTGCCCCGATGCGGCGGAACAACAGGCCGTACGACTGCAGGAACCCTATCTGGGCGGCCTGCGTCCGTCGAGGCAGTTCCGGAACCGCGAACAGCACGGGTAGGGCGAAGACAAAAAACCATAACGCCGAGAACACCGCAACAAGGCGGATGTTGAGCGCGTTGTCCGTCGATGCGCCGAACCAGTGGAAGCTGGGTTGTACGAAGAGCTGCAGAACGATGAGCAGGGCGACGATCCCGCCGAGATAGCCCATACCCCAGCCGAAGCCGCTGACTTTGCCGATGTTGGCTGGAGTGGAAACCTGGGACAGCATGGCGTTGTAGTTGACGCCGGCGAACTCGAAGAAGATGTTGCCCAGCGCAATAAGGCTGACTCCCAGTAGCAGGAACCCGGGCTGCGGGTAGACGAAGAAGCACAGCGCGGTCAGCACCGCTACCGCGGCCGAGTTGACCCCCAGCCACAGTTTCCGCCGCCCGCCGGCGTCGGACCTCTGGCCCGTTACCGGGGCGAGCAAGGCAATCACGGCTCCGGCAATCGCCAGGGCGCCGCCGAGCGAGGCTGACGCTGCGTCCTCACCCCCGAACGACTGGGATGTCAGGTAGACAGTGAAGACGAAGGTGGTCATAACGGCGTTAAAGGCGGCGGAACCCCAGTCCCACGAGGCCCAAGCGAGGATCCGACCCTTGCTGGAGACAGACGCGCCTGAGGCGAGTTCCGACGCCGGATGCTGTGCTTCCGGGGCTGCAGCCGTGTTCATGCTTGAATGCTAACCGCCGCTGGCGGGCCGATGGGGAAGCGCGAGGTGCCTAAGTGGAAAACGTTGGTCCACATAGCCTCTCTGCGGCGGCTGGGAGCCCACCAACGCCTTGATAAACTGGGGTCACCGAACCCAACGCATGACCGCCTGCTCCAACTCTTTGACAACTCTTTCTGACTTTGCGGAGATTTCAGTGATCACAGTTCTTGCCGTGACCTTTGTGATGGCAGCTGTGGCGCCCTTGATCTTCCAGAGAATGCAGAGGAATTCGTTTTACCTACTTGCCGCGATCCCGGCTGGGGCCACCGTTTGGCTGGCGTTGCAGTTCGGTTCGGTCTATCCCGGCTCTCCCGGTTTTGTTGAGGAAATACTGCCGTGGATTCCCGACTTGAAGCTCGAGCTTGCCTTTCGGATGGATGCGCTGGCCTGGGTGATGTCATTGCTGATCATGGGCGTGGGGTCCCTGGTCCTGGTTTACTGTGCGCGGTATTTCAAAAACAGTGACGATCACCTGGGAGGCTTCGGCGCCCAGCTGCTGGCCTTCGCAGGCTCAATGTTCGGACTAGTGACTGCCGACGACCTGTTGGTCATGTTCATCTTCTGGGAACTCACCACCGTCCTGTCCTATCTGCTCATTGGCTATGCCCGCACCCGACTCTCCGCGCGACGTTCCGCACTGCAGGCATTGATAGTCACCACCGCGGGCGGCTTAGCCATGCTGGTCGGTCTGATCATCGTGGGCAATGCTGCCGGCACGTACCGGATCTCCGCCGTTTTGCAGAAGGCGGCCGAGCTGGGAGCCGGACCTGCGCAAGGCACCATTGCGGTCGCCGTCGTGCTCATCATCGCGGGTGCGGTGACCAAGTCCGCCCTTGTTCCCTTCCACTTTTGGCTCCCGGGCGCCATGGCGGCCCCGACTCCAGTGAGCGCTTACCTGCATGCCGCTGCCATGGTGAAGGCCGGCATCTATATCGTGGCGCGCCTGGCACCCGGCTTCAGCGATTCGCCGTACTGGCTTCCCCTAGTGTTGGGCCTCGGTCTCGCCACGATGTTGGTGGGTGGTTACAGGGCCCTCCGGCAGACGGATATCAAGCTCATACTGGCCTACGGCACTGTCAGCCAGCTTGGGTTCCTCACAATGGTTGTGGGACTCGGACGGCCAGATGCCGCGTTGGCCGGACTGGCGCTCCTCCTGGCCCATGGTTTGTTCAAGGCAGCGCTGTTCCTCGTAGTGGGTATCATCGACCACCAGGCTGGTACGCGTGATATCCGCAGGCTCTCCGGCGTGTACCGCTCGTCAAGGGCGTTGGGGATGGTGGCCGCGGTAGCGGCGGCTTCCATGGCCGGCGTGCCGCTGCTGGCGGGATTCGTTGCCAAGGAGTCCGTCCTCGAGGCCTTTTTCCACTACAGCCAAGACCCCGCAGCCGGGCCCTGGGGGCTGGTTCTGCTGCTGGGGATTGTCCTAGGTTCAACCCTTACCGTGGCCTACAGCGCCAGGTTCATGTGGGGTGCGTTTGCCGTCAAGCCAGGAGTGGAGCCTACGCCGTTCAAGGCGATCCGACCCTCGTTTCTGTTCGTTCCGGCCGTTCTCAGCGTCCTCAGCATCGTCTACGGCCTGTGGCCAAGCCCGGTGGATGCCTGGATCCAGCCATACGCGGCCCTGTTCGCACCGGCAGCTGGAGGCGAAGGAAGCGGCCCGGGGCATTTGGCCCTATGGCATGGGTTGACGCCCGCACTCGGCTTAAGCGTGTTGGCGATCGCAGCCGGTGCGGGCATGCACTATGGGCGCGAAGTGGTCGAACGCTTGCAGAGCCGTGTGCCGGACTGGGTGGACGGGGACCGTGCCTACCAGCACACCATCGGAGCGCTTGACGACACCGCCGTGTGGGTAACTGGCCGCACTCAACGGGGTTCGCTCTACTTTTATCTGGCGGTCATTCTGACTGTGGCGTTCGCGGTGCCGCTGGCAGCGCTCATCATCGCGAACAAGCCCATTCCCGGTGGCATCTACCTCATCGATCCCAACTCTCCGCTGCAACTCGTTGTGGCCGTCGGCATTGTTGTTGGGGCCTTGGCTGCCGTCCGCGCCAACAAGCGCTTCCTGGCCGTGCTGATGGTATCTGTGACGGGCTACGGGATAGCGCTGATGTTCGCCCTACAGGGTGCCCCGGACCTGGCGCTCACCCAGATGCTGGTGGAGACGATCGTATTGGTGGCCTTCGTCCTGGCAATGCGGAGTCTTCCGGCTGGCCTGCGCGACCGCACCGGTGGGAAGTACCGAGTAGTGCGCATCATTATCGGTGCGGCCTTCGGGGTCACCATGATCTTCGTTGCAATCTATGCGATGGGCGCGCGGGTGGCCCCTCCCATCTCCTTGGAGTTCCCCAAGCTCGCGTATGAAGGCGGGGGCGGGCTAAACATTGTAAATGTCACGCTGGTGGATATCCGCGCTTGGGATACTTTCGGCGAAATTTCGGTGCTTGCAGTGGCCGCCACAGGCGTAGCCAGCCTCATTTTCGTCCGGAGCCGAGGCGAGCGGCTGCGCGCCGCAGCAATGGTTCCGGAGGGCAGCGTGGGGCGCCGCACCGGCGTCGAACGCAATTCCCGCGACGGCGCAACGCTTGCCATGGTGCGCCGCTTTGCCGACATTTCCCGCGATGCCTGGCTGGTGGCTGGCCGGACGCTCGCTCCGGAGCGCCGGTCGATCATTTTCGAAGTGGTGACCAGGCTGATTTTCCACTCGCTCATCATCTTTTCGGTCTACCTTTTGCTAGCTGGTCACAACCTGCCAGGTGGCGGCTTCGCCGGGGGCCTGACCGCCGGTCTGGCCCTTACCGTGCGCTACATGGCAGGCGGACGGTTCGAGCTGAGTGAGGCCGCGCCGGTGAGTCCAGGTTCGCTGCTGGGCGCCGGACTTGCCACGGCCGCAGCTTCGGGACTGGTGCCACTCCTCTTGGGTGGCCAGGTCTTCCAGAGCGCAATCGTCCAGATCTGGCTTCCGGTCTTCGGAGACGTCAAGTTTGTCACCTCGACGATCTTTGATATCGGCGTGTACATAGTGGTTGTCGGGCTGGCGCTGGACGTCCTGCGCAGCCTCGGCGCCGAAATCGACGAGCACTTTGAGGGCGCGCCGAAGACAGAGCCGGAAAGGCACGCCGAGACATACGTGGGTCCGGTGGAATCCGTTGCAGGCGCGGCGGCGAGGGGGCAGGAATGAGCATCAACCTGACCCTGCTAATCGTGATGGGCGTCCTCTACGCCTGCGGGATCTACCTCATCCTGGAACGCAGCCTTACCCGAGTCCTCCTAGGCCTCATGCTGCTGGCCAACGCCACGAACATCCTGATCCTGGCTGCGGGCGGCTACGCGGGTTTGGCGCCGCTGTTCAACAAGGCCACCGATTCGCATGAATACAATGACCCCCTGCCGCAAGCGCTCATTCTGACGTCGATCGTGATCTCCTTCGCGGTGACCGCATTCATGCTGGGCATCATTTACCGCACGTGGTCGCTGGCTAGGCAGGATGACATCCAGGACGACGTTGAAGACCGCCGGGTGGCGCGGACTCCGAGCTTCGACGCAGAGGATGACGCAGCCGTTCCCGTTGAGACATCGGAATTCCCGCTCCCGCATGCCGAGCCTGCCGCGCCGGACGACACGGGAGCAACGGTTCCCGCCGGAGCTACGCATATGCCGGCCGCAGCCGCGGCTGCAGAAGAAAAGCCCGGGCGCAGAGCCCCTGGAACTACAGCCGGACCTACGGGAGGAGAAGAGTGAACATCGCCAGCTTGGCGCCGCTCGCCGTCGTCCTGCCCATCTTCGGATCCGCGCTGACCTTCTTGCTGATCCGACACTCACGGACGCAGCGCGCTGTCAGTGTTGGCCTGTTGTCCCTGACCCTGCTGCTGGAATGCTGGCTCTTGGCGTCCGTATGGGAGGGCGGGACAGCCGCGGTAAACATCGGTGGCTGGCTTCCGCCGTGGGGCATCGTGATGGTTGTTGACCAATTCTCCTCGCTCATGCTTGTGGTTTCCTCTGCCGTAAGCCTGGCGGTCCTGATCTATGCAACTGGCCAGGGCATGACCGACGGCGACGAAGATGCCCCAGTCTCGATCTTCCACCCGACTTACCTCATCCTTGTGGCGGGTGTGTCCAATGCCTTCCTCACGGGTGACCTGTTCAACCTGTATGTCGGTTTCGAAATCCTGCTGACTGCGAGCTACGTCTTGATGACGTTGGGCGGCACCGGACCGCGCATCCGTGCCGGTGTCACCTACGTGGTGGTGTCTGTGGTCTCATCGGTGCTGTTCCTGATCGCCATCGCCATGATCTACGCTTCAACGGGTACCATCACCATGGCTGACCTGGCCATCAAACTTGCCGAGCTCGATCCCGGAACCCAGGCCCTGCTGCACGTGCTCTTGTTGGTGGCCTTTGGCATCAAAGCCGCTGTGTTTCCGCTGTCCTTCTGGCTCCCGGACTCTTACCCCACGGCTCCGGCCCCGGTCACGGCCGTGTTTGCTGGTTTGCTGACCAAGGTGGGCGTTTACGCCCTGGTACGCACTGAGACGCTGCTGTTCCCAGGCGACTCGCTCAACACTCCATTGATGGTGGTTGCCCTCCTAACGATGGTGGTTGGCATCCTCGGTGCCATCGCCCAGAGCGACATCAAGCGTCTGCTGTCCTTCACCCTGGTCAGCCACATCGGCTACATGGTGTTCGGACTGGCAATGTCCTCGGTGGCAGGGCTCGGCGCCGCGGTTTACTACGTGGCCCACCACATCACCATCCAGACATCTCTATTCCTTGTCACCGGTCTCATCGAGCGCAGGGGCGGAAGTTCTTCGATCGACAGGCTGGGTGGCCTGGCGAGACTGTCCCCGCTGCTGGCGCTGCTGTTCTTTGTTCCTGCCATGAACCTAGCCGGCATCCCGCCGTTCTCCGGGTTCCTTGGCAAGCTCGGCCTGATGCAAGCGGGCCTGCAACTGGGTACTCCGCTGGCCGTCGTCCTTGTGGTGGGTGGCGTGGTGACCAGCCTGCTGACGCTGCTGGCAGTTGCCCGTGTCTGGAACAGGGCCTTTTGGCGGAAACCCGAAGATGCGGAATATCCCGACCCGGTGCTGCAGAGTGGTGGGAAGACGGGCGTGCTCCCGGCCACTATGGTGGGGCCCACCGCAGGCCTCGTGGCATTCGGTGTCGCACTGACGGTCTTCGCCGGCCCGCTGTTCCACGTCGCGGACCAGTCGGCCACGGATATGCTGGGCCGCTCCTCCTACATCCAGGCCGTCCTCGGTGAGAATGCCCCCGTTCCTGGCACAACGGCCCACCGTGAGTCGGCGTTACCGAGCGAGCCGGAACAGCTGGACACCACAGCCCAGGCGGTGGCCAAGTGAGCCGCAAGCCGATCTCGCTCAAGACCGAACTGCCCCTGCTCATCTGGCTGGTCGTCGTGTGGGGCGCCCTGTGGAATGACTTCAGCCCCGGCAACCTGTTGTTCGGTGCAGTGATTGCCATTGTCATCACCCGACTTTTCTATCTGCCCCCGGTGGAACTCAGCGGCCGCTTCGACGTTCTCCGGGCCATCCCTTTTGCCATTGTGTTCATCGGCAAGGTTGTGGCTGCGAGCTTCCAAGTTATGTACCTGGCTATCCTTCACGGGCCCAAGGTGACTAACGCTGTAGTCGAGGTGCCGCTGCGCAGCCACTCAGACCTCATGGTGACGGCGACAGGCCACGTCATTTCGCTCATCCCGGGTTCCTTGGTGGTTGAGGTGGACCGGGCGACGCCCGCCGTCTACATCCATGGAATCAACATCCGGAGCACAGCAGACGCCGACAAACTCCGCCGCGAAGTCCGGGACACCGAAGCAGGGCTCATCCGCATCATGGGCAGCTTCGAAGAGATCAGGGCACTGGACGCGGAAGCCGGTACTGCCACCGAGGCGATCAGAAATGATGCTCGGGGGAAGGGGGGAAGGTGAAAGACCTTGTTTTGGTGGTAACCGCCGTGATCCTCAGCCTTGCCGCTGCCGCCGCGATTTACCGGATTGCCGTCGGCCCATCACTTCTTGACCGCGTGCTGGCCTCGGACGTCCTCCTGGCGATACTTGGTGCCGCCCTGGCGATCGACATGGCTGTGAATAGGCACCTCAACAACCTCATGCTTCTGGTGGCGCTTTCGCTCATCGGGTTCATTGGTTCGGTGACGGTTGCCCGCTTCGTTTCCGACCGAAGGGAGCAGGGACGTGACTGACAGCTCCGGTTTTGACTCGGGATTCGACGTGGTGATCGACTCATTGACCGCCGTCTTCCTGATCGTTGGCGCGTTGATGTCGCTGGGCGCCGGCATCGGCTTGATCCGATTCCCGGACCTGATGAGCCGTATGCATGCTGCCACCAAACCGCAGGTCCTCGGCCTGTTCCTGGTTCTGGCGGCTATCGGACTGCAAATGCGTACGTGGTGGGTCTGGCCGATACTGTTGGTGGCCTGGATTTTCCAGCTCCTCACGGTCCCGGTTGCGGCGCACATGGTGGGACGCGCGGGCTACCGTACCAAGCACCTCCATCCGGAACTACTGAGTGCGGATGAACTCGAGGCAGTGGTGCAGCGGGCAGCGGAGGCCAAAGGCACGGAAGCCCTGCGGGAGGGTTCCAAGCACACTGGCGGAACCGGCAACAAGTAGCTATCCAGCGCCCGGCGATAAAGCAGGGGCGTCGAGTTCCTGAAGCTGCAAAGCCAGCCACGGACTGAAGGCATATGGAGCGGCGGCCACTGCCCGCCTCAGCTCGGCGGGTTCTGTCCACACCCACTCCGCAACTTCCTGCGGATCAGGCGACGGGTCGACGTCGATTACCGCCCGGAAGACCGGGCACAGCTCGTTCTCCACCGTTCCCGATGCGTCGACGGCTCGGTACCGGAAGTGCGGCAGAACGGCGTCGAGCTTTCCGGGACTGGAACCCAATTGCAGCCCCAACTCCTGGACTGCTCGACGGCGGACGGCCGCCTCTGTGGGTTCGCCCGGGGCCGGATGGCCGCAGAACGCGTTCGTCCACACACCAGGCCAGGTCTTTTTGGCGAGTGAGCGGCGGGTTACCAGAACCAGGCCCTGCGGCGACACGACGTGGCAGGAGAACGCCAGGTGCAGGGGAGTGTTGGGGCCGTGCACGGTGGCTTTCGGAGCGCTGCCCAGCAGACGACCATGGTCGTCCACTAACTGGACCAGCTCCTCTACAGCGTCCTCCTCTGCAGCGTCAGTGCTCATGGCTTTATCCTCCTCGCATTCGTTCTTCCCGTTAGCAACGGTCTGGACATCCCCAAGGTATCTCGATCATGATATTTATAGATTATCGAGATAATTATCCCTCGGCTCCACACTCTCTCGGCTCCGCACTCCGTCGGCTCCACATTGGGACACACTTGCATACTTCGAAGACCTCCATCGCCTGGTTCCGCGATGATCTCCGCGTACGTGACAATCCCGCACTCCGCGCAGCGACGACCGACGGTGCGGCGGTGGCCCTCTTTGTCCTGGACGAGGAGACGCCGGGCATTAGGCAGCTGGGCGGCGCTGCGCGCTGGTGGCTGCACCATTCGCTGGAGGCTTTGAGGGAAGAACTCGACGCCATTGGAGTGCCTCTCTTATTGCGCCGCGGGGCGGCCATGTCTGTTGTGCCGGAGGTTGCCCGCGACCTCGACGCCGGCGCTGTCTATTGGAATCGCCGCTACGGTCAGCCGGAACGCAATATCGATGCGGCGGTGAAGTCATGGGCCGCGGACTTCGGGCTTCATGCAGAATCATTCCAGGCCTCCCTCCTGCACGAACCGTGGAAAGTCCGCACCAGCCAAGCCGAGCAGTACAAGGTATACACGCCGTTCTGGAAAGCTGTCTCCGCCCTGGACATAAGGCGGCCGTTGGACCCGCCCGAACCCGGTCTTGGGTTCGAGGGGAACCTACCGAAGGGGGAGCGGCTGGAGGAATGGCTGCTGCTCCCTTCTGTCCCCGATTGGTCAACCGGACTAGCGGAAACCTGGCGGCCATCCACGCAACAGGCGCAGGAGTTCCTGGACGACTTCACCCATCATCACCTCGGCCGCTACGCGGAGGATCGGGACCGCCCGGATCTTCCCGGGAGTAGCCGGCTCTCACCATTCCTGCGGTGGGGACAGCTGAGCCCGTTCCAGGTGTGGCACGCTCAGTCCACGCTCCGCCGGCAGCATCCGGAGGGCTCTCGCGCTTTTGCCTCGGAATTAGGATGGCGTGAATTTTGCTGGCACCAGTACTACCACCACGCTGACCTTGCCACCACCAACCTGCGGCCACAGTTCAATCACTTCCCGTGGGAGCAGCCCCGCCAAGGATCAAACAGTCCCGCCGGGCGGCTGCTGACGGCTTGGCAACGCGGACGGACTGGCGTGCCTATTGTCGACGCCGGCCAGCGACAGCTCTGGCAGACCGGCTGGATGCACAACCGGGTTCGTATGGTTTCCGCAAGCCTATTGGTCAAGAACTTCGGCATCGACTGGCGGCTCGGTGAGCAGTGGTTCTGGGACACGCTGGTGGACGCGGATCCTGCCTCCAACCCCGCAAACTGGCAATGGGTAGCAGGCTCCGGGGCAGACGCGGCACCGTTCTTCCGCATTTTCAATCCCCAAACACAATCCCGGAAGTTCGATCCCCACGGACGCTACGCCCGGCAATGGATCCCGGAACTCGACACCCCGGACTATCCCGACCCCGTGGTTGACCTCAAAGCCAGCAGGCAAGAGGCCCTGGACGCTTATCGGGAGATCAAATGAGGCCGCCGGCCGTCGCACTAAAATGACCTTCATGTCCACGACCCCCGAGCCCGGTTCCAACAGCGGAGGGCGTTCCAACCGCGGAGGGCGTTCCAACCGCGGAGGGCGTTCCAACCGCGGAGGGCGTTCCAACCGCGGAGGGCGTTCCAACAGCGAAGACTCCAGCGCCGACCGTGACGAACTGCGCGCCGCTCCGGGCTTCGAGCTTCTCTTCCTGTTGCAGCGCTTCACCACGGAAGCTGACAGGTACGCGGAAACTACACGTCGGCTGCACGGCTTGGCCCGCAATGACGTTCACGCGCTCAACGTCGTGATCGAAGCTGAACGCACGGATGCCGAAGCCACTCCCGGGCTCCTGCGCGAGCGGCTGGTTCTGAGTTCAGCAGCCACCACCGCGTTGGTTGACCGGCTGGAGGCAACCGGTCACCTGCAACGACAGCACAGTCCCTCCGATCGGCGGCAAGTGCTGCTCACCGCCACACCGAATGCCGTCAGTACGGGCCGGGAAATGTTCGATCCGATGGTGCGGCACATGTTACCCGTGCTGGCCGACTACAGCCCGGAGCAGTTGCAACTGCTTGCTGAAATGGTGCAGCGGCTGACTCAGGCGATCACGGACGCGCGGGAGGAACTGCCTAGGTGATGTCCTGGGTGCGGGAAAAAAGCGTAAAGCGGAAAAGCGGAAAGCGGCAAAGCGGGTAATCGCCGGCTGCGTGCCACGGGTTGGCGGTGCAACAGCTAACACAGGCAATCAGGGACGAGCGTGAGGAACTGCCTAGGTGATGTCCTGGGTGCGGGAAAAGCGGAAAAGCGGAAAGCGGCAAAGCGGAAAGCGGAAAGCGGGTAATCGCCCGCTGCGTGCCACGGGTTGGCGGTGCAACAGCTGACACAGTCAATCAGGGACGCGCGTGAGGAACTGCTGCCCGGTGATGCCTAGGTGCGGGCAAAGCGGGCAAAGCGGGCAAAGCGGGCAAAGCGGGTAATCGCCCGCTGCGTGCCACGGGTTGGCGGTGCAACAGCTGACACAGTCAATCAGGGACGCGCGTGAG
>NZ_JAIWYX010000014.1 GCF_020251205.1 Arthrobacter sp. M4 | reverse complement strand
CCGCCGCGCTCATCCTGGCCGGCAACGTGTCCGCCGCGCTCATCCTGGCCGGCAACGTGTCCGCCGCGCTCATCCTGGCCGGCAACGTGTCCGCCGCGCTCATCCTGTCCGCCGCGCTCGGCGCGGCCGGCTGGGAGGGTGACTGGCGCCTCTGGGTGATGGGAATGTTCGACGGCGGCCACCGGGGACGCCGCAGCTGCCGTCATGCTGTGCGAGCCGGTGATGATGTGCATGCCGAGAATTCCGGCGATCACGGCCATCACCAAGACAGCCAGGCTTGCGGTGCGGAGCAGGCGATGAAGGGGTCTAGTTAGCGGCGTGCGTCGAAAGACCTGACGTCGCACAGTTTCCTCCCCCTCCCCCAGCTCGCAGCACCACCAGCATACCCGAAGCAATATACCCCTAGGGGGTATCCGTCGCAATGGTTGGTCGGCGGCTGCTGCTAGCTGGGTCCGGGGCGGGATCAGGTCTCCGAGGAATGCACCACCAACACTGGGCAGTGGGCATGGGCAACCAGTGCCGAACTGACGGAGCCCAGCAGCATGCCGCCAAAGCCCCCGTGACCTCGCCGTCCCACAACGATCATCAGTGCCGTCTTGCTTGCATCGAGGAGCGAAGGACGGACAGCGCCGAAGCGAAGCCGGGGTGTAACGCTGGCTGGAAGGTCAGAGTCGAAGGCCTTGTCCACGGCTTCTTTGAGAATCTCGCCGGCCCTCTCTTCAAAGCCCTCAAACGCCGTGGAAACGTAGCTCATATAGGTTTGCGGATACTCCCAGAAGGCTACGGCCACCACCTCCGCATCCAAGGCTTCCCCGAGTCGCCTGGCCTGGCGGAGTGCCTCAATGGATGCCTCAGACCCATCTACGCCAACCACGATCTTCCCGTGATACTGCTCTTCTGTATCGACCATGATCCCTCCTGATCATCGGTTCTGATTCAAGTGTGGTCTTTGCAAACTGAGTGCGCGATAGTCAACAGGCATGAATTCATCCCGGGACCAAGGACCCTTGTTGAGGCTTTGGACAGCGGCGAGAATTGCAAGGCCGGAGGTGGCCAGGAGGCCCGCTCCGGCGAATAGACGCGGCAGACCAGCCGCCGGAAGGAGCATCATGGAGACCCCAGCCCGGAGCATTCGGGTATTCATCCTGGACGACCACGAACTCGTCCGCAGGGGGCTTCAGGAGCTCCTTGAGCCCGAGGGCTTCGAGGTGGTCGGCTCCACGGGATCTGCCGAGGAAGCGGCACGTCGCATTCCAGCGCTCCGGCCCGATGTGTCCATCTTGGACGCCCGGTTGCCGGATGGCACCGGCATTGAGGTCTGCCGCGATGTGCGCTCCGTCGACCCGTCGCTCAACTGCCTCATCCTGACCAGCTACGACGACGAACAGGCCCTTCGCGGCGCCGTCTTGGCCGGTGCTGCGGGCTACGTCCTGAAAGAACTGGGCGGCACGGACCTTCTGGGGGCTATTCGCGCAGCGGCGCGCGGCGAATCACTTTTCGACGACAAAGTGAAGGCCCGCATAGTGCACGGCTTGGTGGAGCCGCAGGAGGTGGACCCGCGAATCTCATCCCTGACGCCCCAGGAGCGCCGTGTCCTGGAGTTGGTGGGCGAAGGATTGACCAACCGACAAATCGGCGAACGCATGGCCCTCGCCGAAAAGACGGTCAAGAATTATGTTTCCTCGCTGCTGGCCAAGCTCGGATTCGAACGCCGCACACAGGCTGCGGTCTTTATCACCCAGCCGGAGCCTCAGGCGAGATCCGTCCGCTAGGGCGGTTGCCGACGTCGTCCGCTGCGGGCACGGACCAGGAGAGTACGGTCCCCCGCCCGGGCGCGGGGCCCACACTGAAGGTTCCGCCCAGTTCCCGGGCCCTTTGCTGCAGGTTCTCCAAGCCGTGGCCCGGTGTGGCGGTTCCAGACCCCTTTCCGGACCCGATGCCGCGACCATTGTCCTTGACGGTGACGGACACCGTGCCGTCTGAAACGGCCACCGATACTTCGATCGCAGTCGCTTCCGAGTGCCGTACCGCGTTACTGAGCCCCTCGGTCACCACGGCAAGCAGGTTCTCCACAATGGAAGGATCCACCACCGCATCCACCGCGCCGCTCAGGATCAGGTGCGGCGAGAAGGTGAGGGACTGGCCCGCCGCGCGAACTGTCCTAAGCAGTCTGCTGCTGAGAAGTTCGGCCTCCGCCGCACTGCTTCGCAGTGAGTAGATCGTGTTGCGAAGGTCGCGGATGGTGCCATCCAACTCGGCAGTGACGGCGTCGATCCTTTCCAGGGCGGGGTCCGCCGTCGTAAAGCGCCGAAGGCTTTGGATGCTAAGCCCCGCGGCGAAAAGCCGCTGGATGACCACGTCGTGGAGGTCCCGGGCGATGCGGTCGCGGTCCTGGAAGACCGCCAGCTGTTCCCGGAGCCGATGGGCGCGGGCCAGCTCCAGCGCCAAGGCAACGTGCGACCCAAACACGGCGCCCATCTCCACATCCGTCCGCGGAAACGATGAATCCCCGCTCGCCCGGGCGAGCAGCAACAGGCCGTGATGGGCGCCTTGGGCACCGAGTTCGACGGCGAGAAGCGGCCCGAGTGCCGAGGCGTCCCCGACGCGGCCCAACACCTGCGCAGAATCACCAAGGGACGCCGGGGACCCGGTCTCCACAACAGCTTTTAGCTCCGGAACATCGAGCGGCTGGAGGAAGGCGGGAACGTGGAGAGCGCTCTCCCCCGCCGATCCGGCAACCCGATAGTAGGCATCGGAGGCGGGAACCAGGATGAGGGCCAATTGGGCTCCGGATTCCTGCAATGCCCGGGCGGCGATATCGTCAAGGCCGCCCTCAGCTTCCCGCCCCATGACGCTGCCCGTGACCTCCATGCTTGCTTCCAGCCAGCTGGCACGGCGTCGGGCGTCCTCGAACAGTCGGGCGTTTTCAATGGCCACGCCGGCGGCGGCGGCCAGGGCGACCGCCAGATCCTCGTCCTCCGGGGTGAAGTCCCCGCCGTCTTCCTTTTCCGTGAGGTACAGGTTTCCGAAGACCACATCCCGCACGCGGATAGGCACGCCAAGGAAGGTGGTCATGGGCGGGTGGTTGGCGGGAAAGCCATAGGACTTAGGGTGGGCCCGGAGATCGTGCAATCGCAGGGGAGCGGCGTGGCTGATCAGCTCTCCCAGCACGCCATGGCCCTTTGGTCGGGGTCCGATCAGCCTGGCCTGTTCATCGTCGATCCCCACAGTGATGAAATGACTGAGCGTGCGGTCCTCGCCAATGACACCCAAGGCCCCGTACTTGGCTTGGACAAGCCTGCATGCCGAAGAAACCACCCTGTTGAGCACCGTGTCCAGGCTGAGGTCCTCCGCCACGCCCACCACGGCTTGCAGTAGGCTGCGCATCTTTTGTTGAGCTTGAAGCAGCTCGCCGGCCCGGTCCAGGAAGTCCGTGAGCAGGTCCTCAATCCGGGCGCCCGGCACGCGGGCGGCGGTTCCCGGCACACCGGCGGCGCCGGCGCCTTGGGAACTGGCGGAACCTTGGCTGTCCATCAACCACCTTTCAACAGGAATGTGGCCTCCGGATTTTCGGCTTCCGGGAGCCTGAATCGAGGCCAGCGTACTCTCCCGCGCAGGCCGGGGACAGTCAACGATTGGACAGGGACCTTTGGCCCTAACAGGCCGATCCAGTGGACCGTAACGTCGGGACCATGGACACCTACTTCACTGACTCCACTCCTTTGGACTCCTCGGACACCGACGCCAACCCGCGCATCGACGGCGCCCGCCACACCTACAGGGATTTGGACGAAAACCGTTGCTGGGAGCTGCTGGGCTCGCAGTCCACTGGCCGCTTCGGCTTTGTGCTCGAGGGCCGGGTGATGATCCTTCCGGTGAACTACCTGGTCCATAACCGGGCAATCTACTTCAGGACGGCTTCGAGGGGTTCCATCGGCGAGGCCGTGCCCCATACCCGCGCGTCGTTCCAGGTTGACGCGTCCCGCGCAGACCTCAGCGAGGGTTGGTCCGTGCTGGCCAGCGGCTCTTCCTCCCGCGTTGAAGACCCGGAGCTGCTGACCTACTTGTGGGGAAGGACGATGCCGGAGCCGTGGGCCGGTGGCGAGCGGAACATGTTCATATGCCTCACGCCCACGCTTGTCACCGGCCGCCAGGTGTTTTTGGCCTGAGGTTTTCCACTGCACCTGCCCTTGAGCGTCCGGAATGGAATAGGCTAAGTGGTACGGACCGGTATGGTCCTATCACCAGCGCCTGAAATCCTACGCGATCCAGACCAAGCAGACAGGGGGCACCGAGTGCCAAGAGCAACGGGGCAGAAAGCCAGGGCGTCCCACGATTCGACGCTGGCGGTCAACCCCAACAGCCACGTCCCCAAGCACGAACAACTCCGCAATATCCTTCTGCATTTAGCCAAGGAACAGTTGGAGCCCGGCGACCTCATGCCCAGCGAACGCAAGCTCATGGACGAGTATGGCGTCAGCCGAATCACGGTCCGGGAAGCGATTGGGCAACTCGTCAACGACGGGCATTTGGTCCGCGTCCAGGGCAAGGGCACGTTTGTCTCCGGCCAGCCCATGCAATCCATCCTGCACCTTGCCTCTTTCACCGAGGAGATGCAGGCCCAGGGGCACCAGCCCACCACCCTGGTGCTCGTGGCAGAGCGGGCCGTGCCACCGCCGGCAACGGTTCGTGCCTTGCGGCTTGAGGAAGGCACCGATGCCCTTCACATCAAGCGCCTTCGCATGGCAGATGGCCGACCGGTGAGCGTTGATGATGCCTGGTACGACCCCGCGCGGGCCGATGGGCTGCTTGAGATTGACCTGACTGGCTCGATTTACCGGGCGCTTGCGGACCGCTTCGGGCATCCGATTGACCGAGCAGAGCAGACTTTGGGCGCCGTAGGGGCAGCCGACGATATTGCCGTCCTGCTCGGCACCCCGCCGGGAGCACCTGTCCTACACTTCGACCGGACATCGTATTCCGGCGAGTTCCCCGTGGAACATGCCCACTCCTGGTACCGCTCGGACCGCTACACGCTGGCCATGGAGGTCCGAGCCTAGTTCCGGCGCAACCGCCAAGGGCCCGGCCGCGCTAGGCGGCCGGGCCCTATTGACGCACAGTGGGTCAAGCGGTCGCCGGAGCCCAAGCAAAAAGGGGCGCTCCGGCGTCGACGGCTCCCGTGACGAGCAGGCTGGCAGTATCAGCCTTTGAGTCAAGTACGACGACGGGACTCACCAGCGAATAGCCGGCGGCGACGGCGGCGGTTGGGTCGACTCGCATAATGAGGGCGCCTGCCTCCACCGAATCGCCCTTGGCGGCCAACAATTCGAAGCCCTCGCCCTGCAGCTTCACGGTGTCGATGCCGACGTGGGTCAGTACGCCGCGGCCGTTGGCGTTGACAATCACAAAGGCGTGCGGAAGGAGCTTGACGATCTTGCCGGCAACGGGGGCGACGACGTCGAACGCGCCATCGGCGGCTGGCAGTACGCCAGCCCCGGCGCCGACCATCTGCCCGGAAAAGACGGGATCCGGGACGTCGGTGATCGGCACAACGATGCCCTTCAATGGGGAGGCGACCGTCAGTTCAACTGCGCTCACAGAAGGTCCTCGATGTCCTCGGCCAGGGTGTCAGCTTCCGGTCCAACCACCACCTGGACTACGTTGCCGGAGCTCAGCACACCATGCGCACCGGCGCCCTTGAGGATGCTTTCCTTCACCAGCGAACCGTCCTTCACCTCCGTCCGCAGACGCGTGATGCACGCTTCGATCTCAACGATGTTCGCGGCGCCGCCGAGCCCTTCGATGATCTGTTCTGCCTTGGACATGAGCCCTGCTCCTTCTTGGTACCCGGCGGCTGCGTTGCCGGCCGGTTTGCTTGTAGCTGTTCCAGCGTGATCCGAAATCAGTTCCCTGTCACGTCTTGACAGGGGGCTCGGCATGCGCCGAAACTGAACTGGTCATAACCGGACAGTACCTCCAAAAGACCACTGTCCACAAGCCCCCGGCTCCAACAGAACTTTCCAAAACACCGAAGATCCTGGCGCCGCCCCAGTCCCCCCGTAACGCAAGTCCCGACCCCGCAAAGGTGCACCCGTGATGACTTCCGAACTCTCGGCAGATACCGCCAAGAAGACCAATCCGGTCTTCGCTGTCCTGCAGCGACTCGGCCGCAGCCTCATGCTGCCGATCGCCGTTCTTCCCGCAGCCGGGCTCCTGCTCCGGCTTGGCCAGAAAGACCTGCTCGGCGCAATTCCCGGCTGGGAGCAAGCGGCCACTGTGGTCGAAGCCGCGGGCAACGCGGTGTTCGGCTGGCTGCCGCTGATCTTCGCGGTTGGCATCGCCATCGGCTGGGCCAAGAAGGCCGACGGGTCCACGGCGCTGGCCGCCGTCGTCGGCTACATGGTGATGGATGGCGTCTTCAAGGCCATGTCACCGATCGTTCTCGCCGGACAAACCGATCCCGCGGGCAAGCCTGCCCTTATCAACTACGGCGTCCTCGCCGGCATCGTGGTGGGCCTCTTCTCCGCCGCGCTCTGGCAAAAGTTCTACCGAACCAAGCTCCCGGATTTCCTTGGCTTCTTCAGCGGCCGCCGCCTGGTGCCGATCCTGACCTCTGTCACCAGCTTGGTTGTTGGCGTCCTGATGGCATTCCTCTACCCGATCTTCAACGCCGGGCTCTCCTGGATCGGCAACACCGTGGCTGCAAACACAGTCCTGGGAGGCGGGATTTACGGCTTCACCAACCGCATGATGATCCCCGCCGGCCTGCACCACATCCTGAACTCCGTGGTCTGGTTCCTGGTGGGCGATTACACCGACGCTTCCGGCCACGTGGTCCGCGGCGACCTCAACCGCTTCTTCGCCGGCGACCCCACCGCGGGCACGTTCATGACAGGATTCTTCCCCATCATGATGTTTGGCCTCCCCGCGGCAGCCCTGGCCATCTGGCGCCACGCCAAGCCCTCGCAGAAGAAGATCGTGGGCGGCATCATGTTCTCCACCGCGCTCACGGCCTTCGTCACGGGCATCACCGAACCGCTGGAGTACTCCTTTATGTTCGTGGCCTTCCCGCTGTACGTCATCCACGCTGTCCTGACAGGCCTGTCCCTTGCCCTGGTGAACTTCCTGGGTATCCACACCGGCTTTACGTTCTCGGCAGGGTTGATCGACTACGTCCTGAACTTCGGCAAGGCACAGAATGCCTGGCTGCTGATACCGATCGGGCTCGTGTTTGCGGCGGCCTATTACTTCATCTTCTCCTTCGTCATCAAGCGCTGGAACATCCGCACACCGGGCCGTGAAGACGACGAAGTGACCGTGGAGACCGAAGCAGCCAAGTAAATCCGGTCGTCAACAAAGCCACCAAAGAAAGGACACCCAGAAGCCCATGGAGATCGTCATCCGGGAGGACTCCGACCACGTGGCCCGCACGGTTGCGGACATCATTGAAGGCTATGTGCGCCGAGGCCCTGCGGTCCTGGGCCTGGCCACCGGCTCTACACCGCTGGCCAGCTACAAGGAACTGATCCGTCGCCACCGCGAGGAAGGACTGAGCTATTCCGAGGCCCAAGCCTTCCTCCTGGATGAATACGTGGGCCTTCCAGTGGAGCATCCAGAGTCCTATCACTCGGTGATCCGCAGGGAGTTCACGGACCACGTGGACCTGGATCCGTCGTCGATCCACAGCCCCGGCGGCGCGGCACCAGACTTGGCAGCGGAAGCAATCCGTTACGACCGCAGCATCGCCTCCGCCGGAGGCGTGGACGTGCAGATCCTTGGTATTGGAACCGACGGGCACGTTGGCTTCAACGAACCAATGTCCTCATTGTCCTCGCGGACGCGGGTCAAAACCCTGACGGAGCAGACGCGCCAGGACAACGCCCGGTTCTTCGATTCTCTCGACGACGTCCCGCACCACGTTTTGACCCAGGGCCTGGGGACCATCACGGATGCCCGGCATCTGCTGCTGATCGGCCTCGGCGAGGCGAAAGCGGATGCGATCGCGGCCGCCGTCGAAGGTCCCCTGGCGGCCGCCTGCCCCGCATCGGTCCTGCAACTGCACCCGCACGTCACGGTGGTGGTGGACGAGGCAGCCGCGTCGCGGCTGAAGTTCGCGGACTACTACCGGCACACGCTGGACAACAAGCCGGCATGGCAGGCCTTCTGATGCCAGGTGGCCTGGCAGCGGAATTCGCCTCCCGTTCCGGCCCGGAAGGGAAGCACCCCTCAGCACCGCTACTGGAGTTCGCCGTCCAGGACGCAGCCGGGGCTCGGATCGCGGCAGACGTGGGGGCTTCGCGCGTGGAACTGTGCGCGGCGCTCGGTTCCACGGGCGGTCTGACCCCAAGCATCGGCGCAGTCTCGCAGTCCGTGGAAACCGGGATTCCCGTGCACGTACTGGTGCGGCCACGGGCAGGCGGCTTTGTGTACTCCGACGAGGAGTGTTCGTTGATCGAAGCCGACGTCCGGGCTGCGTTGCGCGCCGGGGCATCCGGAGTGGTTGTGGGGGCGCTTACCCCCGGAGGCAAGATCGACGCCGGCGCGCTGGTTCGTTTCGTGGCGGCGGCCCGGGAGGAGGCTCCCGACTGTGACGTGACGTTCCACCGGGCCCTGGATACTGCGCTTGCTGCGGGTTTTCCCGTTGAGGATCTGCTGGCTACCCTCTCTGAACTCGGGGTGGATCGTGTCCTGACCAGCGGGGGCGCTCTGGATTGCCGGGCGGGCCTGCCTGTTCTTCGGGCGCTGGTTCAGGCCTCACGTGCAATGGACCTGCCCGTCCAGATCATGGCAGGCGGCGGAGTTCGTGTGCGCGACCTCGAGGACCTGGCGTTGAGCGGGGTTGATGCCATCCATCTGTCGGCCCGAAGGGGACCGGCCGCGGATCGGGATGGCACGCCTGGCCAGGCATCGGTGGCTTATGAGCACACCGACGCGTCGCTCGCCTCGGAGGTGGCGTCGAGGCTTCGGGAACTGGCGGCCCGCTAAGCAGCCACGCAGCTGAGTTCATCCAGCAGATCAGGCGACCTCCGGCGTCGATATCCCGCCTGATCTGCTGGATGAATGGCACGCTGAGTCGGGGCAGGCTACCTGCGGCGCCGTCTGAAGATGCCCTTCAGCACCATTCCGGCAACCAGGATCGCCGGGGTGGCAGCAACCAGAAGGGACACCGTGTTGGCTTTGAACGCCACGGCTCCGGACTGCGCGTCCTTGAGATAAACGCCGAGCGGCCAGACCATGCTGCCGCCTCCTCCGCCAAGGCCCTCCGCGCCGGCTTGTTCCGAGCTGCCGCCGCCGAAGCCGGACCACACCGCGGCAACAGGGATGATAGTGCGGCCGTCGACTTCCACGGGATCTCCGTAGGCGGTCCGCACACCCATTGAGGACAATTTGTCAGCCAGATTCTCAATGAAAGTCATGCGGCCAGCATAGTTTCGGCGTGCTACCGGGGACAGACCCTTTGTTGGCCCTACCGGCCAGGGGACTTCGGGGCACGCCACATATTTGCCGCCAGCAAAAAGAGAGCAAGTGCCACAGGAGAGAGGTGCATCAGGACATGGCGGAAAACGGGGTCGTGGACAATCCCTGGCGCAAGGAACGGTGACTCTGACCCCACAGCAACGAGCATGAAGAACAGCGTCCACGTAGCAAAGAGCGCCAGGGCTGCCTCACGCGCCCTGCTGCGGGAAGTTTTGGTACGCATCTTTCCATCTCCAACCGCCACCGGCCTCCGGCACCTTTGCCAGACCCCTATGGCCGGCGGCTGTGCACTACGATGCCTCATGCACCTCAAGGAAGACGCAAAAAGGCCACAAAGTCCTTGAAAGAATGGTCTGTGCCATCCCGCTTTGACACCTGCCTGTGACCCGTGCCATATTCTTAAGCGTGAACCTGTCAGACAGCCGGACAGCAGGACAGCCTGCCGCAGAGCGAACCAAAGCTCGGGAGCAAGCCCGTCCCCCAACAGCATCCACGCCCGTCGTTCGACTGTCTGCGGCCGAGGCAGTGTTCAACGCGATCCGGTTGGATATCGAATCCGGTAAGTACGAGGTTGGCGACAAGCTCAGCTCCGAAGCCAACCTCGCAGCCCAATACGGGGTCAGCCGCTCAGTGATCCGCGAAGCCCTTCGCTCGGTCACGGCCCTCGGCCTCACAGCCACAAAGACCGGCCGGGGCACGTTCGTCGTCGCAACCTCCGTGGCCAACGACCTTCAACTCGGACTCTATTCGGCCCGGGACCTCAACGAAGCCCGGCCGCACATCGAAGTCCCAGCCGCCGGACTTGCGGCGCAACGAAGGACGCCAGAGGACCTGGAGCACCTCAAGGACATCGTCAAAGCCATGATGGCCGAGGATGACCCCGAGGCCTGGGTTGCCCTGGACGCCAGCTTCCACTCGGCAATCGCACGCGCAAGCGGCAACAAAGTCTTCGAGAGCGTCATCGTTGAAATCCGCGATGCGCTGGCCCACCAATCGGAAACCCTCAACTTGGTGGCCGACCGCCAACACGTCTCGGACGAGGAACATGTCCGGATCGTCCAAGCCATCGAAAACCGCGACTCAGCGGCGGCCAGCGCAGCCATGGCCGACCATTTGAGCGCCGTTAGTGAAGCCCTGGACACCATCCTCAACGGCAACTGAAAGTAGCTATGCCCTCCCACCCCAGCACCACCCTGCCCGCGCATGCCCGGACGCTGACCGCGCCCCGGCATGTGCCGCTTGCGGAAACCACCCGCGACGGGCTTGTAGAAAGCGTCCATTACGGGTCTCTCATCGCCACCGCCCCGAACGGAACCACCGTGGTGGAAGCCGGCGAACCCGACGCCCCGATGTATCCGCGCTCCGCGCTCAAGCCCCTTCAGGCAGTGGCCTTGGTCCGCGCCGGACTAGACATTCCGGACAACCTCCTGGCCCTGGCGGCGGCAAGCCACTCCGGCGCTGCAATGCACCAGGAAGGATCCCGACAGATCCTCAAGCTGCACGGCCTGGAAGAATCCGCACTGGAGAACAGCACGGATCTCCCCTACGGCACAGCTGAACGCGAGGAATGGCTTCGCTCCGGCAACGGATCAACCCAACTGGCGCAGAACTGCTCGGGCAAACACGCAGCGATGGCCTCCGTGTGCGTCATCAACGGCTGGCCGGTGCAGGGCTATCTCAACCCCGAGCACCCCCTCCAGGTCCTGGTCCGCGACACCATCACCGAGCTCACGGGTGAAGACGCCGCTGCAGTGAGCACCGATGGCTGCGGGACTCCCCTCTTCGCGCACACCCTCCACGGCATGGCCCGCGCCTACGGCCGTCTCGCATCAGCACCTGCGGACAGCGCTGAGGGCAGGGTGGCGAACGCCATGCGCAAACATCCGGAGATGGTTGCCGGCGAAGGCCGCGACGTCACCGAACTGATGCGTGCAGTGCCCGGCCTGCTCGCCAAGGACGGCTTCGAGGGCCTCCAGCTGGTCGGCCTGGCTGACGGCACCGGCCTGGCCATCAAAATCTCCGACGGCGGCGACCGCGCCCGCATGCCCGTCACCGTCCGTGTACTCGAGTCCATAGGGCTCGACGGCGTCACGCTGGCCGGGCTTGCCAGCCCGCCCGTGCTGGGCGGAGGCCGGCCCGTCGGCGTCCTGCGCGCCGCCGACTCCCTGGTCGAGGACCTGAAAATCCTCGAAAACCACCTGAACTAACTCCCCCAACAAAGCAAGCACCAACTCAAAGGACAGCCATGACAGCTGACGATTCCGTGCGCCCTTTTCGCTCGGAGCATGACCTCCTAGGGGACAGGGACGTTCCCGCGGAAGCCTACTGGGGCGTGCATACCCTGCGCGCCATCGAGAACTTTCCCATCACCGGCCATCCCCTGGCTTCCAACCCGGACCTGATCCGTGGCCTGGCAGCCGTGAAGCTCGCCGCAGCCCGCACCAACCGGGAGCTCGGGCTGCTCGACGAGGGGCGTTCTGAGGCGATCGAACAGGCCTGCGCTGATGTAATGGCCGGCAAACTCAACGACCAGTTCCAGGTGGACGTCATCCAGGGCGGTGCCGGGACGTCGTCGAACATGAACGCAAACGAGGTGATCGCCAACCGGGCGTTGGAAATCCTCGGCCACACAAAAGGCGACTATTCCCGCCTGCATCCCAACGACCACGTCAACTTGAGCCAGTCCACCAACGACGTGTACCCGACGGCGGTGAAGCTCGGGACCATCTTCGGAATCAAGCGACTCCTGGATGCCCTCACCGAACTTGAGGACGCGTTTGCCGCCAAGGCCATGGAGTTCCGCACTGTCGTCAAGATGGGCCGCACACAGCTCCAGGACGCAGTCCCCATGACGCTCGGCCAGGAGTTCGGCACCTACGCCGTCACTATCGGCGAAGACCGCCAGCGGCTGGCCGAAGCCGAGCTCCTGATCCACGAGATCAACCTCGGCGCCACGGCAATCGGCACCGGACTCAACGCCCCCGCTGGCTACGCCGAGGCGGCTTGCCGCCACCTGGCCGACATCACCGGCCTTCCCCTGGTCACCGCCGTCGACCTCATCGAGGCGACACAGGACGTCGGCGCGTTTGTGCACCTTTCCGGCGTGCTTAAGCGCGTCGCAACCAAGCTGTCGAAGATCTGCAACGACCTTCGACTTCTCTCCTCCGGCCCACGTGCCGGGCTCGGGGAGATCAACCTGCCGGCCGTCCAGTCCGGCTCGTCAATCATGCCCGGCAAGATCAACCCGGTGATCCCGGAAGTGGTCAGCCAGGTCGCCTACGAAGTGATCGGAAACGACGTCACTATCACCATGGCCGCCGAAGCCGGGCAGCTCCAGCTCAACGCTTTCGAACCAATCATTGTCCACAGCCTCCACAAGAGCATCTCCCACCTGGAAGCCGCCTGCCGCACACTCACGGCGCGCTGTGTCCGGGGCATCACCGCCAACACCGAGCGCCTGCGACTCACCGTGGAACAGTCCATCGGCCTGGTCACGGCCTTGAATCCGCACCTTGGCTACGCCTCCGCCACCGCGATCGCCCAGAAGGCACTCGCCACCGGCCGCGGAGTCGCCGAACTGGTGCTTGAAGACGGGCTTCTCACGGCTAACCAGCTTGAACAGCTGCTCAGCCCGGAACGCCTCGCAAACCTGAGCAAGTAACCCCGCACCAAAGCACCACAGGACACCCCTAAGGATTCCAATGAGCAACCAACCAATTACGGACCATACGGTCCCAGCCCAGGCCCATGCCACGGAGCAACTGCTGCACGCCGAGGACAAGGGCTACCACAAGAACCTCAAGCCCCGTCAGATCCAGATGATCGCGATCGGTGGCGCCATCGGCACGGGCCTCTTCCTCGGCGCCGGCGGCCGCCTCAATGCGGCTGGCCCGTCGCTGGTCTTCGCGTACGCCATTTGCGGTGCGTTCGTGTTCCTGATCCTGCGTGCACTGGGCGAACTCGTCCTGCACCGCCCGTCCTCGGGCTCATTCGTCTCCTACGCCCGTGAGTTCTTCGGCGAAAAGGCCGCTTTCGCCTCGGGCTGGTTCTACTGGATCAACTGGGCCATGACCACCATTGTGGATATCACGGCGGCGGCCATCTACATGAACTTCTTCGGCAGGTACGTGCCCTGGATCGGCGCGGTTCCGCAGTGGGCCTGGGCCCTCATCGCGCTAGTGGTGGTCCTGAGCCTGAATCTGGTCTCGGTGAAGGTCTTCGGCGAAATGGAATTCTGGTTCGCGCTGATCAAGGTCGCTGCCTTGGTGGCCTTCCTTGTCCTGGGCATCTGGTTCGTCATCTTCGGCACCCCCACCGGCGCTCCCACCGGCTTCTCCCTCATTGCGGACAACGGTGGCATCTTCCCGAGCGGCATCATGCCGATGATCCTGCTCATGCAGGGCGTCGTGTTCGCCTACGCTTCCGTTGAACTGGTCGGCACAGCCGCAGGCGAAACCCAGAACCCGGAAAAGATCATGCCGAAGGCCATCAACTCCGTGGTCTTCCGTATCGCCGTGTTCTACGTCGGCTCGGTCATCCTGCTCTCGCTGCTGTTGCCCTTCACTTCGTACCAGAAGGGCGTCAGCCCCTTCGTGACGTTCTTCGGCTCCATTGGTGTAGAGGGCGTGGACACCATCATGAATCTGGTGGTCCTCACCGCTTCCCTGTCCTCGCTGAACGCCGGTCTGTACTCCACCGGCCGCATCCTGCGCTCCATGTCCGTGGCTGGCTCCGCCCCGAAGTTCGCCCAGCGCATGAACAAGGCAGGTGTCCCCTACGGTGGCATCGCCATCACGGCGGGTGTCTCCCTGCTGGGTGTTCCGCTGAACTACCTGGTTCCGGCCGACGCCTTCGAAATCGTGCTGAATGTCGCTTCGGTGGGCATCATCTCCACCTGGGCCACAATTGTCCTCTGCCAGATCCAGCTGAAGCGCTGGGCTGACAAGGGCTGGCTCAAGCGGCCGGCCTTCCGGATGCCGGGCGCACCATTCACCGGCTACTTGACGCTACTGTTCCTTGTGGGCGTGCTGGTGATGGTGTTCATCGATTCGCCGCTCACCCTCCTGGTCACCTTGATCGCGTGCGGCCTGATGGTGGCGGGCTGGTACGCCTGCCGTAAGCGGATCCACGAGATCGCCGAAGCCCGCGACGGCTTCACGGGCCTCTCCCCGGTGATCGCCAACCGTCCACTCCAGGGCGAGGAAATCCGCTAGCCTTTCCAGCGCGCCTTTGACGCGCCCAGCCCCGGCGCAGAGTACGACGGCGGCCCCGGGTTCCGTTACAACGGAACTTTGGTGCCGCCGTCGGGCTTTAAGGCGGGTGCCGCCCTGAACTCTTTGGGCAGCGAGGAGGCGTTTTAGACGGCGACACGCGGGGTCTTGTCCGCGTCTCACGTCAAAGCAGGTCAGGACAGTGCCGCGCCGGGTCACATTTCGACGCCAGACGGCCACCGCGTAGCGTGGCAAGTAGCGTCCGTTGCCTCAAAGGAGAGAGATACCGTGAAGTTCGCCCGCCTGGGAGCCGTTGGACTCGAGCAGCCCGTGGTCATCGCCTCGGACGGCTCCGGGAGTGAGAAGTTGTACAGCCTGGCTGGCCTGACACAGGACATCGACGGCACATTCCTCGCAGCCGACGGCATCACGCGCACGCGTACGGCTCTTGAGGCAGGTGAATTGCCGGAGCTCGAGGCCGAGGGCCAACGGATCGGATCCCCTATCGCCCGGCCTGGAAATGTGGTGGGCATCGGCTTGAACTACTCCGCCCACGCCGCGGAATCCGGAGCGGCCACACCCGAGGTTCCCATCGTGTTCCTGAAGCCGTCCAATACCGTCGCCGGACCCTTCGACGCCGCCGCCATCCCGCCGTCGTCGACCACCTATGACTGGGAAGTGGAGCTCGGGGTGGTGATCGGCCGGACGGCGTCCTATCTGGGCAGCCGCACAGAAGCCGCCGCATGCGTTGCAGGGTACGTGGTGGGCAACGACCTGTCTGAACGGAGCCTCCAGCTGCCGGGAGCCGGCGGGCAGTGGGCCAAGGGCAAAGCGCTGCCCGGATCGACGCCAATTGGTCCGTGGCTGGTTCCAGCCGACGAGCTCGACGCCGGTTCGTTGCGGCTCCGCAGCTGGGTCAACGGCGAGATCCGCCAGGACTCCACCACCTCGGACCTGATCTTCGACGTGCCAACGCTGGTGCACCACGTTAGCCAGTTCATGGTGCTCGAACCGGGGGACGTGATCCTCACGGGCACGCCGGCTGGCGTCGCCTTGAGCGGCCGATTCCCATATTTGCAACCCGGGGATGTCCTGGAGCTGGAGGTCGAGGGTCTCGGAAAGCAGCGGCAGGAGTTCCACCGGGCCGCGCCTGTGGGGGAATAGTCATCGGGGCTTCCCTGCCGTAACGCAACCCAACCGCAACCCCCTCCGCAACCGTGATCGCCTAAGCTCAACATCAGGCTCTCAAAGACGATTGCGGCAAGGAGACAAGCCATGACCAGCTGGCGCATCAGGGATTTCCATTCATCGGACATGGACGGGATCCTGCACCTGTGGGAATCCCTCAAGGCGAACAACGTGGACCCGGTCTATGCGCTGTCCGAGGTGCTCGCCTCGTGCGCCAAGGACCACGCCGTGGTGGCTGTGGTCGGTGAGCAGGTGGTGGGTGCCGCCGTCGGACGTGCCGCCCACGACCAGGGCTGGATCGTTTTCCTTGCGACCCTCCCGGAGTTCCGAGGGCGAGGGATCGGCACGTCGATGCTGGCCGCCGTCGAGAACCGAATGGCACCGCATGGGCTCAACAAACTGTCCGCGCTCATGCCGGAGACCGAAACCCGCGTAGAGGCCTTTCTGGGCCGCGGCTTTGTGGTGAAGAAGAACCTGCGCTACTTCGAACGGACCATCCCGGTGCAGAGGCAGGAGCTCGAGCCGTTGAGCCAGCTGGGCGGACGTATCCTGGCCCGAGACCTTTGGGAAAACGTGGCGGGCATGCGCCGCGAAAAGGAACTGCTGGAGCGACGGCTGGTGCTGCCACTCGCGGAAGCCGATCTTGCTGATGAGTACGGCGTGGTGCCGCCCCGCGCCGTTGTGCTGTTCGGCCCTCCCGGCACCGGGAAGACGACGTTCGCGAAGGCCATCGCCTCGCGGCTCGAGTGGCCGTTTGTCGAGGTGTTCCCGTCCCGCCTTGCCTCAGACCCCAAGGGACTTGCGGGGGCCCTGCGCGAAACCTTCCTGGAGATCTCCGAGCTGGAGCACGCCGTGGTGTTCATCGACGAGGTGGAAGAGATCGCCTCCCAACGCGCCGGCGATCCGCCGTCGCCCTTGCAGGGCGTCACCAATGAACTCCTCAAGATCATCCCGGCGTTCCGTGAACAGCCCGGCCGCCTGCTGGTCTGCGCCACCAACTTCATCCGCGCCCTGGACTCGGCGTTCCTGCGCCACGGCCGCTTCGACTACGTAATCCCCATCGGACTGCCCGACGCCGAAGCGCGCCAGGCCATGTGGGAGCGGTTCATCCCCGCAACAGTGGTGGACGACGTCGACATCGCCTTGCTTGTGGACCGCACCCAGGGCTTCTCTCCGGCAGACATCGAGTTCGCGGCACGCAGCGCCTCCCAGCGTGCGTTGGAGAAGGCCGTCTACAACGGGGGAAGCGGCGTTGGGGCGGGAGTTACGCTGGCGCCCAACCGCCGTCGTGGTCCGGTAACGCAGGACTATCTGGATGCCATCGCCGACACCCGTACCACCGTCAGCGAAGAGGTCCAGGCAGAGTTCCTGGAGGATATCGACGCTCTGGCCCGCGTGTAGGCGGATTACTTCAGTTCAGAACAGGCGAACCAGTTTTGAAGGGCTAGGAACATGAGTCTCTTCCTGACGCTGCTGAGCGGCATCGCGTGGTCGGTGGTCTATGTCGAGTCGATCCGAGTAGGCTTCCGAGACCGTTCGTATGCGATTCCGGCCGCCGCGCTGGCGTTGAACATCGCATGGGAAATCCTCTATACGGGGTATGGTTTCTCCCACGGCACCGACGTCCAGACCGTGGTCAATTTCATTTGGGGACTGGCCGACTTGGTAATTGTTTACACGTTCCTGCGATTTGGCCGTTCCGAATTGCCGGCGTTTATCGGTCGGGGCCTCTTTGCGGGATGGGCCACGCTATTGCTGGTGATGGCCGCATTGGTGCAGTGGTTCTTTGTGGTGCAGTTCGACTGGCATGATGCTGCCCGCTATGCGGCATTCCTCCAGAACCTGCTGATGTCCGGCCTGTTTATCGCCATGCTCGTGGCTCGTCGTGGTCCGCGAGGGCAAAGCCTGGTGATTGCCTTTGCCAAGTGGATCGGTACCCTGGCTCCGACCATCCTCTTCGGGGTAATGGAAGGATCGCCGTTGGTCCTGGTCCTCGGAACGTTATGCACCGTGTTTGACCTCACTTATATTGCGCTGCTGTGGCGCTGGAGGGCAGGAGTACCATCGCTTGAACCCCGCAAGGTTGCGGTGGGTTAGGGGCCTGAGTCCCCGAACGTAGACTGCCCGCGAGATCCTTTGAGATTATCGGCAAACCCGGAGCACTCAAGCACCAACTCTCGGGTGTTTGGTCGCGCCGCATCAACCGATGAGCATAGGCTCGCTTACGTAGCAGAGCACGAGCAACTTACCATTATCGCCGCCAGGAACCATTACTAGGGTGCCCACAAATTGCACCGCTAAACCGGCCGACCTCCGCAGAGGTAACCTGAGGATCATGTCCTCAAATCCCCTTCGGCACTCCCTGGAACGTATGGGTGGGCGGGATCCGCACGAAAGACACCGTACGGCCACACCGCTGGAGCTTTTCTTCGACCTCACTTTCGTTATCGCGTTCAGCGTTGCCGGCAGCCAGTTCGCACATGCCGCCGCCGAGGACCACTTCGGCGCAGGCCTCCTCGGCTTTTCCTTCGCGATGTTCGCCGTGGTGTGGGCGTGGATCAACTTCACCTGGTTTGCCAGCGCTTACGACACCGACGACTGGATCTTCCGCCTCGTCACCATGATCCAGATGGTTGGGGTGCTCATCCTGGCCATGGGGTTGGAGCCGCTGTTCCATTCCCTGGTGGAGGGCCGCCAAGTGGACAACGAGGTGATAATCATTGGGTACGTGGTGATGCGGGTGGCCCTCATTTTCCAGTGGCTCCGGGCAGCTCGGCAGGACCCGGAGAGGCGGCAGGTGGCCTTCACCTACGCCGGATACCTGGCCGTGGTCCAACTCGCTTGGGTGGGCGTAATCTTCGTCAAGACGGACATCGCCACCACATTCCTACTCTCCGGTCCGCTTTTCGTCATGGAAATGGCCATTCCTGTTATTGCCGAGCGCAAGACGAAAACGCCTTGGCATGCGCATCACATCTCGGAACGCTATGGACTGATGGCCATCATTACGTTCGGTGAATGCCTGATCGGCGCGATCGAGACCCTGCGCTCCATCGTGGCCCTCCACGGTTTGAGTTTGGAAACCGCACTAATTGGGCTGGGTGGGACCGGCTTAGCCTTCACCATGTGGTGGGTGTACTTCATCCTCCCCTCCGGGAGGGCTTTGCACCTGCGACGCGATAAATCTTTCATTTTCGGCTACGGACATATGGTGGTCTTCGCCGCGATCGCGGCCACCGGGGCTGGCCTGCACGTCCTGGCCTATTACATCGACCACGAAGCGCACATCAGCGCTGCCGCGGCCGTAGCCACGGTGGCTGTGCCCGTCGCGATCTACAAGGTGGCCCTGACTTATGTGTATGGCTCACTCGTCGGCGTGGACAAGCTCCACCTCACGACAACCGGGTTGGTGGTCCTTGGCTCGGCACTGAGCATCGCCTTGGCCGCAGTAAATGTGCCCGTAACGGTATGCTTGCTGGTCATCATGCTGGGACCCGCTGTCGCCATTGGGATCGACGAAGCTGTAGGCCACCGGCACAGGGCAGCCGCGTTGGAACGCTTGGAAACCAAGTTCGGCTAAGCGCGCGGAACTGCCGAATTCGCCGGAACCTGTCATAACGGCTGAAACTTGCGCTCGTCTCGGAAGCACCGGCATCTCGGCAAGCACCGGCATCTCGGCAATTTCCGGCGTCTCGGCAAGTTTCCGGCATCTCGGCAAGCACCGGCATCTTGGCAAGTTTCCGGCGAATTCGAGGGAAAGAATCCCCGCGAACTTATAGGTACGATCGTTCCGAATTGTTCCTCAAAGGCTTGTCGAGCCGGGTTCTAAAGGTGCAAAATGGCCATATCGGTACGATCGTGCCGATACTTCTGCGCAACTGAGCACTCTTTCGGAGGGCCCATGAACCAACCGAGCACCACCGCCAACGGCACCTTTAGCTCAACGCTTGGCAGCGAAGTCAGAAGCCGCAGAATCAGCCTGGGCCTCAACCAGCTCGACGTGGCGGATCTTGCCGGGGTTTCCGAACGGTTCATCCGTTTTGTGGAACAGGGTAAGCCCACCATCCAGTTGGAGCCGTTGCTCGCGGTTCTCGGAACCCTGGGCCTGGAACTCACCGTACGGCATGCCCAGTCGCCTGCCGAAACGCAGCACGCGGAACCCCAGGCCTACAACCACCCGCTGCCATGACGCACCACCGAATTGCCGACGTCTGGAAGCGCGGAGTGCTGGCTGCCAGGATCGAGCGGCAGGGCGGCGGAACCCGCTTCAGCTACCTGCCCAAATACCTCGACGCCGGATTGCCCGCCGTTGCCACGACGCTTCCGATCACGCCTGAGCCCGTTCTCACGCCGAGCGGCGCCGTGCCCCCGTACTTCACCGGCCTGTTGCCGGAGGGCCGGCGCCTCAACACACTGCGCCGCGCAGTGAAGGCGAGCGCCGACGACGAACTCGCCTTGCTGATGGCGGCCGGCGGGGACGCTGTGGGTGATGTCCAGACACTCCCCCACGGCGAGCCACCCACGGAAGGGGGTGCCGCCGTCGTTATTGACCGTAAGCTGCCGTTGGACTTCGACGCCCTGTTGGGCGACACGGGACTCATTGACCCAGTGGCCTTGGCAGGTGTGCAGGACAAGTTGTCGGCGGGCATGATTTCGCTCCCTGTGGCACAGGCTGGACGCCGCTACATCCTCAAACTGAACGCCCCGGAATTCCCCTTTGTGGTGGAAAACGAGTTCCTGATGTTCCGCTACGCACGTAAGCTTCGGATCCCGGTGAGCCGCGTGGAGTTGGTGCACGACGTGGAGGGCAGGGCCGGGCTGTTGGTGGAACGCTTCGATCGGGTCACAGCCGGTGGTACCCCGCTTCGGCTCGCCGTGGAGGACGGAGCGCAGATCCTGGGCCTGTACCCTGCCGACAAATACAGCATCCCGTACGAGCAGGTATGCCATGCCTTGGCCGAACATTGCGCAGCTCCCCTGCCGGCGCTGCGGAACTTGGCCATCCAGGGAGCTTTTGCATGGCTGGTTGGCAACGGCGACCTGCACGCCAAAAACGTATCGATGGTGGAGGTTCCCAGCACACAGAGGGCCGACGACGAAGGCGGGGCACCAACTGAATACACAGTTGCCCCCGTATACGACATCCCCTCCACAGTGGTCTACGGTGACAAGACGTTGGCCCTTGCTCTCGGCGGGAAGCGGACGGGCATCTCCCGCAAGCATTTCCTCACGTGGGCCGCAGGGCTTGGATTGCCGGCCCGCGCGGCCGATTCGGTGCTGGACATCGCACTGAAGGCATCAGGGCCGCTGGCTGGAGATCTCGACGCCGGTGCCTCGCCTTTTAACGCGGCCCAAACCAGGGACTGGATCAAGGAACTCAAGCATCGGCGCAGGTTGATGGAGGGCTGAGTTCGTGCCGAAGGCTACATAGTCCGGTGCCCTTCCATGGTCACCTTAACCCGGCCCGAACCAGGGACTGGTAGGAACTCAAGCACCGGCGCAGGTTGATGGAGGGCTGAGTTCGTGTTGACAGGCTACATAGTTCGGTGCCCTTCCATGGTCACCACGATCTTCCCCTTGGCGTGGCCAGCTTCCAAGGCGATGAAGGCATCGGCAATCCGCTCCAAGGGGTAGGTGCTGTCAATGACCGGCTTGAGGGAACCCTCGGCCACCAGCTTGGCCAGTTGGCGCAGATCAGCCCCGCTGGGATGCATAAAAAGGTACCGGTAGCGGATACCTGCTGCCCGCGCCTTCCTCCGGATGGACATGCTCATGGTCCAGAAGATAGCCGTCACCCAGGCCGACTCTTCCAAATCCTTGACGGCTGTTTGCGGCTCAGGCACCCCTGCGATGCTCACAACCGAACCGCCGGGTTTGACGATGCCTAGCGTCCGCTCCAGGGTTTCCCCGCCTACCAGGTCGAGGGCGGCATCGAAGCCGCCAAGTCCTGCCGCAAAGTCGCCCGCCGTGTAGTCAACGACGACGTCGGCGCCCAACTGCCGCACGAGATCCTCGCCCTTGGGTGATGCGGTGGTGGTGACATCAGCACCAAAATACTTGGCGAGCTGGATGGCCAGGGTGCCCACGCCCCCGGCACCGGCAGAGATAAACAGCTTGGTTCCGGGCCCCACGTGCAGCTCGTCCCTAAGTGCCTGGAGCGCCGTCAGTCCGGCCAGCGGGAGGCTGGCTGCCTGCGCGTAGTTCAGCGATCGGGGCATCACCGCGGCAAAGTCTTCATGCACCACGGCGTGCTCCGCAAAGGCGCCCAAAAGCGCGGTGTCCACACGGGCGTAAACCCGGTCTCCGACGTCGAACCTCCTGACGTCCGGTCCCAAAGCCTCAACAACCCCGGCCAGCTCAAAGCCGCCAACCACAGGCAGGTCTATCCGGTTGATGAGGCGCAGTCCGCCCTCGCGCAGTTTGTAATCGACCGGGTTGAGGCCCGCGGCCATGACTCGGACGCGCAGTTCGCCCTCGTCCGGAACGGGAATGGGAATTTCCCGGAGCTCCATGGCGTCCGGGCCGCCGTAGCGTGACAGCACAAACGCCTGCATCCGGTGCCTGTTCATCGGGTCCCCTTCCCCTCGATGAGCTTAGCGTGGAGCACCCCATGCCGCGGATCCCAAACCCAAGGCTTCCTGGTCTCCGGAATGTTGCCCAGTGCCGAAGCGTCAAAGACGGCCAGCGCAGCTTCCAGCGGCCCCGGCGGCAATTTAAGCGACGCGAGGATCAGGTCCCGCACCTCGTCAGCGGAAAGTCCGACGGCGGCAAGGTCGTCCAGCGTGACGGCACCGTCGCGCTTGGCCAGCCTCGCGCCGTCGTCGTTTACCACTAGCGGCACGTGGGCGTATTCCGGGGCCAGATACCCGAGGAGGGACGCAAGGTAAGCCTGCCTCGGTGTGGAGGACAGGAGATCGTCTCCGCGGACCACTTGGTCGATTCCCTGCTGGGCATCGTCCACAACCACGGCCAGATTGTAGGCCGCCACGCCGTCATTGCGGCGAAGGACAAAGTCATCCACCACTCCTGTGAAGTGACCGTGGAGGACATCGCTCACGGTCCATTCGTTGGCCTCGGAACGCAGGCGGATTGCCGCGGGGCGAGTCGCCCGGCGGATTTCCCGTTCGGCCGTAGACAAGTCGCGGCAGGTGCCCGGGTAAGCCCCCTGGGGTGCGTGCGGAGCCGTGGGAGCATCCTGGATTTCCCGGCGGGTGCAATAGCACTCATACACCAGGCCAGAGGAGGCAAGATCCTCGATCACGGCGTCGTAGCGGGGCTCGCGTTCGGACTGCCTGACCACTGGCCCTTCCCACGTAACGCCGACGGCGTGGAGGTCCCTCAGCTGTTGGGCTTCAGCTCCCGCCCGGGTGCGGTCCAGGTCCTCGATGCGCAGGAAGAAGCGGCGGCCGCTGGAGCGGGCGAACAGCCAAGCCAACATTGCCGTGCGCAGATTTCCGACATGCAGCGCACCCGAGGGGCTGGGGGCAAAGCGGCCGGCGGAGGTCATGGCACCAGCCTAGACAATCCATGGCGGCCCGGGGCAGGAGCCGCGCGGCCCGGGGCAGGGCGCCCGGGGCGGGAAGCCATGCTGCCCGGGGCAGGGCGCCACCCGCGGTAGAGAAAGCATCGTAAAGAAGCCCCGTACCAGAGAGCACCCCGTACACAACGCACGGCACAAAAAGCACCGAGCAAGACAAGGGCCCCTCAGCCACCGCACGACGTTCGGGGAACCGAACGAACCGGTGACTCAGGGGCCCTTGCGGTCCGGCCCCCTGAGGGGTGGACCAGGAAAAGCAGAATGACCATGGTGTGAACAAGAGTCAATCAGCGGCAGCATCCTTGCGGGACCCTATATCCAGACCTCCGGGTGGTGTACCGGCGGGTCCTTGAGCCATCGGGCATCCATCTGTCTTGGCGCCCTTGTTGCCATGATTTCAGCAGAAGGCCTACAGTTGGCGCAATAGAGACCCCGATCACTGGACAATCTGATCACTCCAAGGGGACTTGTCAGTACAGGAGTTGGACACTTTGCAGGAGCTGGACGCAACTGACCGACGAATCCTTGACGCTTTGGATGACGATCCACGCGTGCCGGTCATGGTGCTTGCGCAGAAACTGGGACTGGCCCGCGGAACGGTCCATGCACGCCTGGAACGGCTGTCGTCGTCGGGAGCCCTTCGTCCCCATAGCAGCCGTGTCCTCCCAGCGGCACTGGGCCGCGGGGTGGCGGCTTCCGTGAGCGCGGAGCTTGACCAAAGTCGGCTGAACGAGGCCATTGCGGCGTTGAAAGACATCCCCGAAGTCCTCGAATGCCACGCCCCTGCCGGCGACACGGACCTCATTATCCGCGTGGTGGCCACCAGCCCCGACGACCTCTACCGCGTCTCGGAAGAAATCCGCCTCTGTCCGGGTATCGTGCGCACATCCACCAGCATGTTCCTGCGTGAGGTCATCCCGTACCGGACCACGGGGCTGCTGCGTTCCTGACCCCTGGGCAGCGGTCTGGCAGCGGTAGGCCCAGACAACCGACGCGTTCCAAGGTGGACCAGGCCGGCGCGACTGACTACACGGGCGGGCCGACGTTCGGCTTGAGGTTCTTCATCACTAGGGTGGATTGCAGACGCTCGACGCCGGGCAGGGCCGCCAGCTGGTCGTCATAGAAGCGTTGATAGCCGGGAAGGTCTGTTGCAATGACGCGCAGCAGGTAGTCGGGCGAACCGAAGAGCCGCTGCGCCTCGACGATGTTTGGCAGGGCGGCAACCCGCTCCTCGAAGTCTGAGACTGTGGGCCGATCCACCGTCCGCAAGGTGACGAAAACGATCGCTTCGAAGCCAAGTCCAAGGGCCGCCGGATCGATGTCTGCACGATAGCCGCGGATGACGCCGCTGGACTCGAGTTCGCGGAGCCTTCTGTGGCACGGAGCGACCGTCAACCCCACCTTGTCCGCGAGGGCCGTAGCAGTCATTCGTCCGTCCTCGCGAAGATGACGCAAAATACTTCTATCAATCCCATCAATCACACGATTATCTTACCCAGTTACTCCTAATTCGAGCGAAAAAGGCGAACACTTCTCGGCCGATTTTTCCTAGAGTTTTCTCACCAGCAGAAACCACGGGAGCCATCATGAATCCGCAGCTTTTCCTCGCCTTTGTCGTTGTTGCAGTGGCCCTTGTGTGTACACCAGGGATGGACTGGGCGTACTCCATCGCCGCCGGACTGCGCCAGCGGAGCTTTGTCCCCGCCATCGCGGGACTGTGCGGAGGGTACGTGCTCCACACAACGCTGATGGTGGCAGGGCTGGCCGCCGTTCTCGCCGGGGTGCCTGGCTTGCTTGGCTGGCTGACTATTGCCGGCGCGGCCTACCTCATCTGGCTGGGGATTCTGACGATGCGCTCGTGGCGCGACGCCAGCTTCACAGTGCCCGACGGCGGCATGGCGGCTTCGGGCGGCGCGGCCACCGGCTCTCCGGCAGGCTTGGGCTCTCCGGTAGGTTTGGGTTCTGCGGTAGGTTTGGGTTCTGCGGTAGGTTTGGGTTCTGCGGTAGGTTTGGGTTCTGCGGCAGGCTTGGGTTCTGCGGCAGGCTTGGGCTCTCCGGCAGGCTTGGGCTCTCCGGCAGGCTCGGGCTCTTCGGCAGGCTTGGGCTCTCCGGTGGGTTTGGGCTCTCCGGTGGGTTTGGGCTCTCCGGTGGGTTTGAGTTCTGCGGCTGGCTTGGGCTCTCCGGTGGGTTTGAGTTCTGCGGCTGGCTTGGGCTCTCCGGTGGATATGGGTTCTGCGGTGGGATTGGGGTCAGATGCCCCCTCTTCGCCTACTGGCAACATGGCAGGCAGCAGCCAGTTCCGCACCTTCTTACAGGGCATGGGAACCAGTGGCATCAACCCGAAGGCGCTGCTGTTCTTCGTGGCCCTTGTCCCACAGTTCGTCAGTTCCGACGCTCCCCTGCCTATCCCGGTGCAGTCGGGTGTGTTGGGCCTAACCTTTGTGATCCTCACAGCGACGGTGTACACCGCTGTGGCCTTGGGATCACGAAGACTGCTTTCATCCCGACCTTCCGCGGCTCGGGGAGTGACGCTGGCCAGCGGACTGGTCATGCTATTGCTCGGCGGGGTGCTGCTCGTTGAGCAATTGCTGCCCTTCATCGTGTCGGCCACCACCTAGGCCGCCTGCCAGCAGCACCTAGAAAGCCCGGCAACTCCACCTAGATTTCTCGCATCACCACCTATCTTTGAGACGCTAGCCACTGAGAAATCGATTTCTTCCACCTAGATGAGGGTCCCTTGGCATCCGGGCGGTTGATCGCGCGGTTATTTTTCGGGTGTACGAGGGGGCTGTGGACCCCTGCCACGAAAAGGTAAGGAGCGAACCATGTCGGCTGCTAATCCAGCAATGAATTCGGGGCTGTCCGGTTGTCAAGTACTGGGCGACGGTGGATCCAGGGCGACTGTACTGCGCGGCAGAAGAGTCAGGACCGTCGTTGCAGCAATGGCAGTGGCTGGAGGTATCGCGTTTTCGACTGCGGTGCCGTCTGCGGCAGCGCTTGATGCCATGACCAACAACTGGTCGAACTGGTGGACGGCACACGCGGAGATCTGGATCTACAACAAGGGCATGTGGCTGCAATCTCAGGCCCGACTTGGCGACAAATGGAGCTTTGGCGAAATCCGAAATGACTATTCGCGAGCCCGGGTTGACGACTTCAATTGGACGCACAATGCCTTCCAGGTCCGCTTTCGCTAGATAGCGCTGTCCGAGGATGGCTTTTAGGGATCATCTCAATTGCATTCTGGCGATCGGAATGCTTGCTTTCGTCACACCCACGATTGCCGCGTGCTCAGATAACACAAATGGCCCCGAGAGGGTCTACATCGCCAACAATTTTGGCGAGCTCATTGAGGAATCTTTGTCGGGTCCGTTTCTCCAGGAATTCGACCGCGGCGTTCTGGAGCGGGCAAAAGTTGCGGGAAGGATTGAGCAGGCAGACTATGACGAGGCGTACAGCCGCTTCGAACAATGCATGCGTGCCGTCGACGAACCTGTGACGCTCAAGAAGCTCAGCAATGGACTGTATAAAGTGGAGACCACTCCCTTGTCGCCTGGTGAAAGCCTTGACTCCGCCATGGACAAAGTCACCGAGTGTTCCAAGGGAACCACCTTCCACATTGCAGGCTTGTACGGAATTCAACAAGGAAACCCCAAGCTCTTGGCAAATCCTGACCAAGTGGCCTACGAATGCCTCGAGGCCAAGGGACTCGTCAGCTCTGATTTCTCCCTTGAGGAATTCACCGAAGCAATGACGAAACCCGGCAACCCTGGACAATCGACACAAGACAGGGTTCCTTTCGACCTCTATGAAGATGAAGCACAAGCCTGCTTAGTGGGGGCAAACATGTCGTATTCGAAGGGCTAGGTGTGGCGGGGCAAAACATTTGGCGTCCCTTTGGACATGTTGGGACGGCAAGCGTGATCGCATCCGCTCTCTTTGCCGTGGCCGCCTGCTCAACAGGCGGCTACGACAATCTGGAACGGAAATACATTGCCAAGAATTTCCGTGAGCTCATTGAGCGCGACCTGGAAAGTCCATTTCTACAGGAATTCGATCGCAGCGTCCTGGAACGAGCCAAAGAGACGGGACGGATTGAGCAGAGCGATTACGACGAGGCCCACTCCCGCTTCGAACAATGCATGCGCACGTCGGGAGAACCCGTGACGCTTAAGAAGTTCGGCAATGGTCTTTATCGAGTGGATACGACTCCTCTGTCTCCCGATGAAAGTCTCGAGGCAGCGGGCAACGTATACATCGAGTGTGCCAAGGGGACCATTTTCCACATCGCGAACCTCTACGGCATACAGCAGGCAAACCCAAAGCTCCTAGCCAACCCAGACCAAATCGCTTATGAGTGCCTCGAAGCCAAGGGACTCGTCACCCCCGATTTCTCCCTTGAGGAATTCACGAAGGCAATGACAGAGCCCGGCAGCCCTGGACAATCAACCCAGGACAGGGTTCCTTTCGACCTCTACGAAGACGAAGCCCAGGCCTGTCTGGTAGGGGCAAACATGAATTACGGTAAAGCCTCTTCATGAGCCCTCGGTACTTTCGGCCTCCCGTTCGCGCTCAATGCCTGGGGACTCGGGCAAACCATGATTATGGCTGGCGTCGTGACGATCGCCGGGTCCTTCCTCTGCCTATTCATGGCAGAGGAGACACGGGATGTCCCTGGCCCAGGCTGACGGCTAAACTCAATCCGCCCCTGAGCCGGTACGTGAGAGCGTCTGATCTTTCCTACGGACCCTTTTGCGGCGGATAAAGTAAGGCCGGTGCGGCAATACCATCGCCGCACCGGCCTTGCCGCCTGGTGGCCGCCCTTTGTGGCCCGTGGCCCCAAAGGGCGCCACAGAGGCTAGTCCTTCCCTTTGCCACCCAAGTCCTTGAAGTCGCTATCCCACAATCGGTGCATCTCCACATGCTTGTCGACCTTGGACTCCACCTCCACCGGGCGACGCGGAAGCAGGGCCCGGCGTCCGACGTCGAGCGCCAACAGCGCGCGGTCAGTTAACGCGTCATTCCGCAACGCCAAACTGGTCTTCCGCCGTCGCAGGACCTCACGCAATACATCAAAAGCCGAGCCGTACATCTCCAGGGCCCGTAGCGAGCGCGCCCGGATAAGCAGCAGGGCTGCGGACAGATCGTTAGCGTTCAGCAGCCCCTCGGTCCAGTTGATGACATCACGGTGGCGGCCCAGCGCCGCCGCTGCGGTGCACCTCGCCAAGGCGGTGGGCAACGACGGCGGCAGGGACTCGAGCGCTTCCAGCGCCGCTTTCGTCTGGCCCGTCTCCCGCAGGCAGTGCGACAGGGCCAGGAAAACCGACTCCTCGCTGAAAAGGACTGGCACCTCGATGCGTTCCGCCACTTCCACCCGGGTGACCACCGTGGTGAGGTACGTCGCGGAAAACTGGCTGGCGTCGTCGTCGATCCGGGTCTGCAGCCCCCGCCGCAGCAACTCCGCCGCCCTCAGGTAACTGCCCTGCCGGTACGCAAGAAGCCCCGCCATCACTGTGCAGAGTCCCGCCCAGCCGGGATAGGCGCGTGCGAGTGCGATGAGCCTGTCCGGGGCTGTCCCCTTGAAGATCGCATCATGGACGGCTTTGGCTGGCTTGCCGGACAGGCGCTTGAGCCGGGGCACATCGCCGACCACGGAGATGCGGTCCAGCTCGCGGCCACCCAGGGCACTATAGATCGCGCCGCCGAGTCCCTCCGCCAAGCCACGTACCTGCGTACGGACATGCGGGTCCCGGAAAGGTGTGAAGTCCCTGCTGTCGTGATAGGGAGGTGGGGGCTCCCACGGGTCCTGGGCATGGTCCATGGACCCATGCTAGCGGGGTACGCTGGGCGCTTTTCTGCCCGGTTTGCGCCCCTAAATGCCCCAATGACCGGGCTAAACAGGGCCCGGACTCCCCTTAGCTAAGGAGGCCAACAGTAGTAAAATGTGGGCGTCGGCAGGGTTCCGACAACTCCTTGCCGCGCCGGCCCTTCATCAGAAGGACCGGTTGAAAACGGGTATGGGAGGAAACATGAGCACCGCATCGCACCCCGCCCAGCACCACCACGTGATGGGACTGTCGCTGCACAACACCGCATTGGGTGCTGGCATCGTATTTCTGGCTGTTGGTGTCCTCGGATTCATTCCGGGTATCACCACCAATTACGGCGCTATGACTTTTGCTGGTCATGAGTCGGGCGCCATGTTGCTTGGAGTCTTCCAAGTGTCCATCCTGCACAACATCGTCCACCTGCTGTTCGGCGTAGTGGGCGTTGCCATGGCCAGGACCAATCAAATGGCCCGCTGGTTCCTGCTGGGCGGCGGCATTGTCTACCTGGTCCTGTGGCTCTACGGCCTGTTCATCGATCAGATGAGCGGTACAAACTTTGTTCCGTTCAACACCGCAGACAACTGGCTGCACTTCGTGCTAGGCGTCGCGATGGTTGCCCTTGGCGTCTGGCTTGGCCGTGACGTCCGAGAGGACATGAAGAGCCGCACCATGTAACCAGACAGGGGTTCGTCCCCCGATAAGACGCAGATCAGGGCAGTCCGTACGACGTGGGCTGTCCTGATTTGCGTTATCACGTGATCGCGCTGATCCACACACCAATCAGCCATGTGCTGGCCGCAAGGCAGGCCAGGCCGAATTCGACCAAAATCCCCAGCCCGGTCGCCTTAAGCGCGGCGACACTGGAACGGACGGCCGTGCCGGCGTCGCGCGTCCTCAGCACTTCGCTGGCAAAAAGCCCGACGACGAAACCGACTACCAGCCCCACCACCGGGATGATGAACATCCCCACGATGCCCAACACCGCCCCTGCCACCACCGAGCGGCCCGGCACACGGTGCTGCTTGAGGCGCCGGCCGGTCAACATCGCACTCGCGGCCGTCCCCGCGAGCAAGAATGCAAGGCCGATGCCGAACACCACCCAGCCCGCCGCTCCACCACCACCCCACAGGGCCCACGCGAGCAGGCTGATACCGATCAGGATCGATCCGGGCAACACCGGGATGATGGTCCCTGCGATCCCCACCAGAATGGCCAGGCCGCACAGGATGGTCACCAAAATCTCGGCATTCATGGGGCCCAGTCTATGAGGGCGGTGACACGTCGGAATCAGGGTGAGCCGCAACCCCGCTTCCGCCTCGGCGTTGCGGACCTTAATTGGAAACGACGGCGACGCTCCCCAGCACGGGAACGTCGCCGTCGTCGTCGTGGGCCGGTTCAGGGAACCGGCGGCCGGCAGCCACCGCTTGGCCGACGCCTGCAGGCCGTGCCTCGGCCTATTCGGAGACAGCGGCTGCGACGGCAGCCGTCACAGCCGGCGCAACACGCGGGTCGAGCGGGCTGGGCACGATGTAGTTGGCGGAGAGGTCCTCCTCCGCCAGTTCGGCAATGGCGCGGGCCGCCGCCAGCTTCATGGCCGGGGTGATGCGGCGGGCACCGGCGTCCAGTGCGCCACGGAAGATGCCCGGGAATGCAAGGACGTTGTTGATCTGGTTGGGGAAGTCGCTGCGGCCAGTGGCGACGACGGCAGCGTACTTGGCGGCAACGTCCGGGAGGACCTCCGGGTCCGGGTTGGACAGTGCGAACACGATGGAGCTGTGGTTCATCAAGGCCAAGTGTTCTTCGGCCAGCTTGGACGAGGAAACGCCGATAAACACATCCGCCCCGAGCAGTGCCTCGGCAGGTCCGCCGCTGACGCCGCGGGGGTTGGTGCGCCAGGCGAATCGTGCCTTGATGCTGGACGGGTCCGCTGCGAGGTCGGCGCGCTCAGCATTGAGCACACCCTTGGAGTCCAGGAGGACGACGTCGGTGACGCCTGCGGTCAGCAGGATTTCGGACACGGCAATGCCGGCTGCGCCCGCACCGGAGACAACCACTTTAAGCTCGGACAGCTCGCGGCCGGTCACCTTGGCGGCGTTGGTCAGGGCAGCGAGGGCGACGACGGCGGTGCCGTGCTGGTCATCGTGCATCACCGGGCAGTCGAGGGCCTCGATGAGGCGCTCTTCAAGCTCGAAACAACGCGGAGCGGAGATGTCCTCAAGGTTGACTGCCCCAAAGCTCGGCCGGAGACGGACCAGGGTTTCGATGATCTCGTCGACGTCGGTGGTGTCCAGTACCAGCGGGATCGAGTCCAGGTCGCCGAAGGCCTTGAACAATGCGGACTTGCCTTCCATCACCGGAAGGGAAGCGCTGGCTCCAATGTTGCCGAGGCCAAGGACGGCGGTACCGTCACTAACGACGGCAACCAGGCGCTGAGCCCAGGTGTGGGTGCGGGCGAGCTCCGGCTTAGCGTGAATCGCGCGGCTCACTTCGGCAACACCGGGCGTGTACGCGATGGACAGGTCGCGCTTGTCTGCCAGCGGAACAGTGCTGGAAATGGAGAGCTTGCCGCCCTCGTGCGCTGCGAAGATCTCTTCTTCAGTCAGCTTCGCGGCGGACTCGAGCTCATCAGTGATCGTCTCAATGGACACGTCGTTGTCTCCTCATAGGCTAGCCGTGAACCCACGGCACAATTCGGGGCGGTCGCGGAGCCTCGCAAGGGATCAAGGGTGGCTGACCCCGCCTGCTTCGCTCCCGCAATTTTGGGCTGCTAGCCGCTGCGGTTCTGCAATCGTAAGAGGTTCGACGACGGCGGTCCGGCCGTTTTGCGGGGCCTTGACAGGTCCGTCGAGCGACAAATCGTTTTAGCGTCAGAATCAGTGATGGATGTCACTTAGAAAGTATTATTTATTCGAGAATTGGCCTAGACCTGTTACGAGGCGGCTACACAAACCGAGGTGACCGTCTAAGGCCGGGCCAGCAGGTTGCAGGCCTTTTTCAGGTCTTCCTCAGCTTCGAAGAGCGAAAGGCGACGCGACCGGACTGAGTGGACCAGACCACTGATGACATGCAGGATAATCCGGGCGCTGGAGGCCCGGCCGGCTGCGCTGGCCACCACCTTTTCTGCCAGGGCGTCAATCTCGCGGAGTATTACGGTGGTGTCCTCTTCCCTGCCATAGGGCGTGCGAACAAGGGCCTGCTCCACAGCCGGCTGCATCACGCGCATGTGGAAGATCTCCATGGCCACGCCGGAGAGTGCATGCGTTCGCGACCAAGCCGGGGATTCAGTGATCTCGGTCAGCAGTTCCTGAAGCTGCTCCCGGTGGAGGGCGAGCATAAGGTGGGTGGTAGAGGGAAAGTACCGGTACAACGTGCCCAGGGGAATATCGGCCCGCGCGGCAACGTCGGCCAAGCTCAGGGTATCCAGGTGCCGCTGGGCAAAGCCGGCCGCTGTCTTAAGGATCCGCGCGTAGCGGAGTTTTTGGCGAGGTGTGGTGGGGGCGGCTGCCATCTGGGGCAGCCCCGCAACAAGGTCCAGCGAATACGGTTCCAGGGGGTTTGCTTGCGGCATTGTCCGGCGTTCTTCTGGGAGGGAAACTGACACGGCTGGCCGTCAGTACCCCCATGGTCTGCCGACCCGCCGACCGAGATAATGATACGGCAGACACATGATGGCTCCCTGTACAGTCACTGTCCCCCAGCCGGGACGGAGGCGACCCGGAATCCTTTTCCAGGCAACCAGAAAACCGCCGCGACCCGAATCGCGTCACGCCATCGCGAGGGCTTCCCCAAGGGCACCGAGCACCAGCGCTACTCCTGTCGGGCTCGCATTCGGCCCCATCATCCCAATGCGCCACACTGAGTCGGAGTACCGGCCGATGCCCGAACCTATCTCAATGCCGAAGACATTGAGAAGGATGTCCCGAACCCGGGCGGAGTCCACTCCATCGGGGACCATAACCGTAGTGAGGCTCGGGAGCCGGGAGCCTTCAGCGGCGAACAGGCTGAGGCCCAGCCCCTCCAAGCCTGAGCGAAGAGCTTCCCCTGCTGCCTGATGCCTCGCCCACACAGCTTCAAGGCCCTCCGCCATGATCCTCTGCAGTGCCGCGTCCAAGGCGGCCACCATGGTGACAGGCGCTGTGTGGTGGTAGGTACGTGTGGAACCATGGGCGGCGCCGACGTACCCGCCGAGTAGACCGATGTCCAAGTACCAGGATCTTGGGTCCTGCACCCGCCGCTCGAAGGCTCTTTCCGAAACGGTGAAAGGGGAGAGCCCTGGCGGGACACCAAGGCATTTCTGGGTACCGGAATAGCCGATGTCTATCCCCCAATCGTCGGCGCGGACCTCCATTCCACCGAGCGAGGTGACGGCGTCGACCACCAGGAGGGCATCGCCTTTGCCTTCCCCAAGGCCAGTGAGGTCGGAGAGAACGCCCGTAGACGTCTCGGCGTGGACCACACCGATGACGGATGGATTGGGATGGGCACCCAGCACACGCTCAACGTCCACCGGATGGCCCCACTCGTGCTCAACCCGGACTACCTCGGCGCCACAGCGTCGGGCGACCTCGCACATCCGTTCGCCGAAGAGCCCGTTGACCGCGATAACCACAATGTCCCCGGGGTTTACGGTATTCACGAAGGAGGCCTCCATACCCGCAGAGCCCGTGGCGCTGAGGGGCCAGGTCCGTGCATTGGCGGTGCCCCACACCTCGCGGAGGCCAGCGCAGGTGCGGTCGAGCATCTCGATGAACACCGGGTCCAGATGGCCAATAACGGGGTGGCCGAGGGCCGCTGTGACTTCCGGATAGCAGTTGGTAGGACCCGGACCGAAGAGGTGGCGGGCGGCGAGGAACGGCGTCATCGGGGTCATCCTTCCTTTAGCGCAGCTTGTCTGACTTGTCTGGCTTCGCCGAAGACTCTGTGCTCACAAGATCAGCCAGACGGTTCACGCCACACTCTTGATCTTGACGACGAACACCGCTCCCAAGACACCAATCACCGCTGCCGCGATGAACAGGGACACGTACCCACCAAGGAACGCAACGAACGGGTAGGCGATCAGCGGCGCGAGAACCTGGGGCATCGAGTTTGCGATATTGATGACTCCCAGGTCCCTGCCGCGGTCCAGGGCTGTCGGCAGGACCTGGGTGATAAGGGCGAAGTCCACGGCGAGGTACGAACCGAAACCGATCCCCAGCACCACTGCTCCCGCAATCGCCCCTGCCCAGCTGGGAGCGAAGGCGAGGATCAGCGCGGCAACGGCGATAATTCCCGATGAGGCGATAACCAGCGGCTTCCGTTTCCCCATGCGGTCGCTAAGGGCTCCGCCGATAATGCTGGTGATGATCACCATAACTGCGTAGAGGCCGGTCAGGACCAGAACGCCCACTTCCGGCTCGAGGCCCTGCGTGTCCTTCAGTTGAACCGCATCCCGCAGGAAAAAGAGCAGATAGAGGGTGACCATATGGTTGCCGATATTGACCAGCAGACGCGTCAGCCAGGCCCAGCCGAAGTCCGGATAGGCCCGGGGGGAAACCCAAAAGCCCTTAAGGAACCCGGCGATGCGGAAGGGCGGGCGATCGGCGGCAGGCAGCGGGTCGTCGTCGTTCTTGAACAAATAAAGAACGACGCCGGCGAGCAGCGCGGCGGCGCAGATCATGTAGCCGAGTGCGAAGTTTCCGGAGACGACGGCCGCAATTACAGCGCCGAGCAGGATGCCCACCGTCTGGCCCATTGCGGCGAGGCCGCCGACGGTGCCACGCTGCGGCACCGGCACCCTGTCTGGAATGGCCGCTGTGATGGCGGCGTAGGCTCCGTTGCAGCCGGCCTGCACCAAGCACCAGAGGATGGTCATAAAGGCCACATCGGGGGCTCCGGCGAGAGCCATCAACGCTGCTGCACCGAGCACCGCTCCTGCCACAACCCAGGGGACTCGACGGCCGAAGCGGGATGTGGTGCGGTCACTGAAAGCGCCGAAAAGAGGGTTGGCCACAAGGGAAACGGCGGCGCCGCAGCCCGTCACAAGGGCGAGGATGGCTTCCTTTTGCGACTCGTCGAAGTGGATTGCCTGTTGGCCGAGGAGTACTTGGATGGGTCCGAAGAATGCGGCGTTTATGCCCACGTTGACCAGCACGACGCCGGTGATCCACAGCGACCGGACACGCTCCACAGGCTCGGCGAGCGCCGTCGTCGAGCGCGCGGCTTCGGGAAACGGGCGCGCGGCTTCGGGAAGCGGGCGCGCGGCTTCGGGAAACGGGCGGTCCTCGCCGGGAAGGAGGCGGTCCCCGCCGGGAAGGGTGCTGTCCCCGCCGGGAAGGGTACGGTCCGCGCCGGGAAGGGTGCTGTCCCCGCCGGGAAGGGTGCTGTCCCCGCCGGGAAGGGTACGGTCCCCGCCGGGAAGGAGGCGGTCCCCGCCAGGAAGGGTGCTGTCCCCGCCGGGAAGTGTGCGGTCCCCGCTAGGCACCGGACGCTCCGCATCTGGCAGGTCTGACAAGGTCATGACGGGCTCCCCCTTTGGCTCCAGAACGGTGCGGTTTCAGCCTATCGCGCCACGGAGTCAGCGTCCCCCTAGCCGAAGGACTATGGTGGCTGAAGGGAGCACTCGTCGGTCCGGCACCGCCCCAATGCCAGGTACGCAGCCGAGCACAGCAGGAGGATTCAATGGCGAACGAACCGATCAGCACCGCAGATCTGTATGACGAACGGGGCGAGGAACTCGAATCCATCGGGCTGCAGTTCCAGGATCTCGGCGGCCACACCCACTTCAGCGGGCCGGCCCGGACCATCCGTTGCTTCGAGGACAATGCTCTCGTCAAGACCGTCCTCGGCACACCCGGGGAAGGTGCGGTCCTGGTGGTGGACGGTCACGGCTCATTGCGTACCGCCCTGATGGGGGACATGATCGCCGAAAGCGCCGTGGAAAACGGTTGGGCCGGCGTCGTTATTTTCGGTGCCATCAGGGACCGGCTGGCTCTGGCGAAGCTGCCGATTGGTGTGAAGGCACTGGGCAGCAACCCGAAGAAGAGCACCAAGACCGGAACCGGCGAAGTGGACGTCCCACTCGTGATCGACGGTGTCCACATCACACCCGGTGTCATGGTTTACTGCGACCCGGATGGCGTGCTTGTAGAGCGTTAGCGAAACTTTTTTCACTCCGGAGGGAATGATTCAGGCGTTAGGATAGTTACTGAAAGCAACTATCCTAATCTGCTTCCTAATTCCCCTTGGAGACACCCATGTCCAAAGCCACAGCCGTGCGCGCACCCGGGGAGGTCCTGACCCATCGTCAGACCCTCACCGTGATGGTGGGCCTAATGCTCGGGATGTTCTTGTCATCCCTGGACCAGACGATCGTCTCGACGTCCATCTACACGATTGCAAACGACCTCGACGGCCTCTCCCTGCAGGCCTGGGCCACCACCGCCTACCTCATTACTTCCACCGTCAGCACTCCGCTGTATGGCAAGCTGAGTGACATCTTCGGCAGACGGCCGCTGTACCTGACAGCGATTTTGGTGTTCCTGGCCGGCTCCCTGTACGCAGGCGCCGTCCACTCGATGACCGAACTGGCTATCGCCCGTGGCATCCAAGGCCTCGGCGCGGGTGGACTTTTGGCATTGGCGCTAACCATCATTGGCGACATCGTCTCGCTGAAGGACCGGGCCAAGTACCAGGGCTACTTCATGTCCGTTTTTGGGATCTCTTCCGTGCTTGGACCCGTGATCGGCGGCGCCTTCGCCGGTACGGCCAGCATCCTGGGCTTCGACGGCTGGCGCTGGGTGTTCTTCATCAACCTGCCCATTGGCATCGCCGCGCTGGTGGTGGTTTTCCTCTTCCTGCACCTGCCACCCAGGCACGTCAAGCAGAAGATCGACTACTGGGGTGCCGCCGCCATCACTTTGGCCATCGTGCCGCTGCTGCTGGTTGCTGAGCAAGGCAGGGTTTGGGGCTGGAACTCGGGCGGTGCATGGCTCTGCTACGGGCTGGGCGCGGTTGGCATCGCACTGTTCCTGGCTGCTGAGAAGTTCGCCGGGGACTATGCACTCATTCCGCTGAGGCTCTTCCGGAACGCCACTTTTGGGCTGTCGTCGCTGCTGAACTTCATCATCGGCATTGGCATGTTCGGTGCCATCGCGATGCTGCCCATGTACCTGCAGCTCGTGAAGGGCCTCACTCCCACCGAGGCCGGTCTGGTGATGATCACCTTCACCGTGGGCATCCTCTCCGGTTCCATCACGGCTGGCCGCACGATTTCTGCCTCGGGCACCTTCCGGGTCTTCCCGATCCTTGGCACAGCGATCCTAACTGCCGCGGCTTTGGTGATGGGCTTTACCTTGGGCGTGGATACTCCCCTATGGGTGCCAGGCCTCATTGCCGTCTTCTTTGGCGTTGGCCTGGGCTTCTGCATGCAGCCGCTTACTCTCGCCATGCAGGTCTCCGTGCCGCCCAAGGACATGGGCGTGGGCACGTCCACCGCGGCATTTTTCCGTTCAATGGGCGGTGCGGCTGGGACGGCCGTGTTCATCTCCATGCTGTTCAGTTTGGCCGCGGACAAGATCGGTGCTGGCATGAAGTCCGCAGTTTCGAACGCGGACTACATCAAGGTGATGCGCGATCCCGCGGTCGCGTCCGACCCCGCCAATGCCAAGTTGTTCGACTTCTTCAAGAACGGTGCGTCCAACGATTCGCTCAACGACACCAGTTGGCTGCACGCCGCCAACAGCACGTTGACCCGACCGATCACCGAGGGCTTCGCGCAGTCCATCGACGTCGTGATGCTCACCGCAGCCGTGCTCACCGGCATTGCTTTCCTCATCAGTTTCGCACTGCCGAACAAGAAGCTGACAGACCCGGCCGCTGCTGCCAAGGCACGCGAGGAAGTCGCGGCGCACTAGAGCTGCTAGAGAGGCCCACGAGGCGAGTTCCGCCGTCGGGGTTTGCTGGCTCTGGCGAGATTTCCGCGGGGAGTGTCCGCGTCAGGTGCGCGCGCCAGGTGGGCGGCGTCCGGAGGTTTCCGCACCAGGTGGGCGGCCTCCGGAGGTGTCCGCGAAGGTGTCCGCGTCAGGTGCGCGCGCCAGGTGGGCGGCCTCCGGAGGTTTCCGCACCAGGTGGGCGGCCTCCGGAGGTATCCGCGAAGGTGTCCGCGTCAGGTGGGCGCCGTCCGGTGGGCGGCCTCCGGAGGTGTCCGCGTCAGGTGGGCGCCTAGGAGGTTTCCGGGGAGCTTCGGCGTCACGCGGGCAGGCTTCTGGCAGGGCGCATTATGGGAGGCAGGTTGATACCTGCCTCCCATTTTTATTTTTTCGATAGTTTTCGTTCGTTTCACCGAGACCTGCGGGGGCAGGCGGGCGGCGATTGTGCCCAACGGCGGGCAACAATCGACAACGCGGGACCGCCATCTTTGTTGAACATGAATCTTCACAAAAAGTGTGCTGACGCTGGTCTTTGCGTTCAATTCTTTATTCCAACGGCTTGAATTACGAATATCTTCGAAGGCTGGACTCTTCACAGCTTAGCACAAGGTGTCTTTATGGAGACTTTGTGTTTACAGAGTGAATGAATGTCACGCGCAGCTCTTGAGTGGAAGTTCACACGGGTGACGTGCCACACTGTTTAGCGCGTGTGCACCGGCGCCCATTCGTCGGACACAGCCGACGTAGCCTGCACGCATTCCCACACAACATTCCCAAAGGGAGAACTATGTCCATTTCCACGACGGAAAAGCCTGCCCCAAACGGCAAACCGGCAGGTGTCACAGCCAAGGTCGTCGGCCTCGCGGTCGCGGGGGCAGTCGGCGGGTTCCTCTTCGGATTTGATTCGTCTGTGGTCAACGGTGCCGTGGACGCCATGAAGGAAGAATTCCTCATGAGCGAGGCTGTTACCGGCTTTGCAGTCGCTGTTGCGCTGATCGGCTGTGCTGTCGGGGCGTATCTGGCGGGCAAGGTGGCAGATCGGTACGGTCGAATCCCCGCCATGAAGCTCGGTGCGGTGCTGTTCCTTGTGAGTTCGATCGGCACGGGCCTGGCATTCGGCGTCTGGGATCTCGTGTTCTGGCGGTTCGTGGGAGGGCTGGGCATCGGGCTCGCCTCCGTCATTGCTCCGGCCTACATTTCCGAAATCTCACCCAGGCAGGTTCGTGGTCGCCTGGCCTCGCTGCAGCAGCTCGCCATCACCACCGGCATCTTCGCCGCATTGCTCTGCGACGCCGTCCTGGCATCGTCTGCAGGCGGGGCCGGGCAGCAGTTCTGGTTCGGGATCGAGGCGTGGCGGTGGATGTTCATTGCCTGTGCCGTACCCGCTGCCGTTTACGGCTGGACCGCATTCCGGCTCCCCGAATCTCCGCACTTCCTGGTGATGAAGGGCAAAGACGATGCAGCACGCACGGTGTTCGACACCGTTATGCCCGACGACGACACTGAGCGGCACATCCGGGAAATCCGCCAGACCATTGAAGACGACCGCCTGTCCAGCCGCAAAGGTTCTCTGAAGGGACCTATCTTGGGACTTCAGGCCGTGATGTGGATCGGCATTATCCTGTCCGTTCTGCAGCAGTTCGTTGGCATCAACGTGATCTTCTACTACTCCACAACCCTGTGGAAGGCCGTAGGCTTCCAGGAGCAGGACTCGCTGGCCATCTCGGTTGCAACATCCGTGACCAACATCCTTGTGACTTTGGTGGCTATCGCCCTCGTGGACCGCATTGGCCGACGGCCCATTCTGTTGGTGGGATCAATTGGTATGGCACTGTCCCTAGGTGTTATGGCCCTGGCCTTCGGCTCCGCGCATGGCACCGGGAACGAGATTTCACTCCAGGGTGCTTGGGGTCCTGTTGCCCTAGTGGCTGCCAACGTTTTCGTGGTCAGTTTTGGCGCTTCATGGGGTCCCCTGGTCTGGGTTCTCCTGGGCGAAATCTTCCCCTCCCGCATTCGGGCCCGTGCACTCGGCCTAGCTGCGGCGGCTCAATGGGTGGCCAACTTCGCCATTACACTCAGCTTTCCGGTCATGGCGGCGGGCTCGCTTCCGCTGACCTACGCCATGTACGCACTCTTTGCTGCGGCTTCATTCTTCTTCGTGAAGTTCAAGGTTCCCGAGACCAACGGTATGTCACTGGAGCAGGCCGAGACGTTGTTTGTGCCGAAGGGTTCTTTCCCGACGGAAGTCCGCTCTTAAGCGACCTGGAAGGAGCCACGTCGGGCTGGCATTGAACTGGTCCCCGAGACGCAGACCTATTGTCACCCCAGCTTTCGGGGTTCAGCTCCAGTCCCGGGCGGGCTACTTACTCCGCATCGGTACAACGTCGCAAACGTAGTCGGGATTAATTGCCGCCATCTGGTCCGTCGTACACCGGCGACGCGGTCGCCGCTACGACGCCAGCTGGTGGATTGACCTGGTGCATTGACCATCGGCGACGCGGCACCACTGCGACGCCACCTGGTGCATTGACCGTCGGCGGCGCGCCCGCTACGACGACGCCGACGCGGTCAGCAAGCTTTCGCTCCCCCCGTCGGTATTACCTCGCGCACGGTCGCAGGTGCGGTGCCTCAGGAGGTGCGATTTCATCGTCAGGCGTGCGTCAGTTCCTGGTCTTGGTCTTTGTGGGGCGGGTCCGCCCGGGGTGGGGAGGGGTTGTGGGTGGTGTTGAACCCGTCGGGGCGCGCGTTCGGGGTTCCTATGCCCGGAGGGGTCGGAAGTAGTGGTTTCGTCGGGGTGTTTGGTGGGGGTCGATGTGGGGTGGCGGGATGAACCAGGGTATGCCGGTTTTGACGTGGATGCGCCATTGCTCCTTGTGCATGAGTTTGTGGTGGTGGGAGCACAGCAGCACGCCGTTGTCGGTGCTGGTTTCCCCGCCGCGGGACCAGTAGGTGATGTGGTGGGCCTCGCACCAGTGCGCGGGGCGGATGCAGTCCGGGAAGGCGCAGCCCATGTCGCGGGCGGTGATGGCCTTGCGGATGTGCGGCGGGAAGATCCGGCTGGCCCTCCCGATGCCCAGGACCTGGCCCTCGGAGCCCATCAGCACCGGGATGATCTCAGCGTTGCAGGCGATCTTGCGGATCGTGGCGGCGGTGATCGGGCCGGTGAACATCGCCGTCCCGGTACCTGAACCCAAACCAGTGGCGGCACCCGCACCAATCGCCGCGCCCAAACCAATGGCGGCGCCCAGGCCGCTGGCCGTGCCGCCGGTGGTACGCGTGTCGGTGGCCGCACCCAAGCCAGCGGCGATGCCCGAGCCGGCGCCCGTGCCTTCGGCGGTGTCGGAGAGCGTGCCCGTCCCCAAGCCGCCGGTGGTGCGCGTGTTGGTGGCGGTGCCCAAGCCTCCGGTGGTGTCGGAGAGCGTGTCCGTGCCGGATTTGGTGGCGGTGTTCCCGGTGGTGCCGGTGAGGGTGCGGTAGAGGTCGGGGTAGCTGATGGTGACGGTGACCTGCGGGCGGACCCCGCCGTGGGCGGGCAGCTTTCCGGTGGCCAGGGCCAGGGCGCAGGCATCAACAACGGCGTCCAGCGCTTTCTGGGCCTGAGTGCGCCGGTCCAGCACCGGACCGCCACCATCGCCGCGACCCGCCGCGCCGCTCTCGTTGGCTGACGCCGTCACCGCACCGTGCGGGGCGATCGCGGACGGAAGTACGCTGTTCACCCCGGCTGCCTGCCCCTCCCGACCCGCGGAAGCTGTGTCCGCCGATTCCCTGCCGGCGGATGCGTGGTCTGTGGATTCAGAGCCCGCCGAAGCCCCGCCCGCGGGAGCTGGGCCCGCGGAAGCTGGGCCGGAAGCGTCAGGGGCTGTCTGATCCTCTGCCGCAGTGGCCTGGGCTGCCTTATCCCCGCTCCACGCTTCCTGGCCCGCGCAGGCGTTGCCCGCCGCGGCCTTCCCCGCCGCGGCCTGGCCGGGCCCGCCGGTGCTGCCGGTGCTGCCGGTGCCGTTCGCGCGGAGTCTGGGATTGGTGGCGGTGCTGATCACGGTGGCGAGGGTTTCGAACTGCTCAGGCGTGGCGAAGATCTCGATGTGCTGCAAACCCCGGTACGACCGGCGCAGGAACCAGCCCTGACGGCGGCGCAGTTCCTCCTCACCAGGCTCGGCACCATCCTGGTCCACCGCATCCACCCAGCGCTGAGCGACACGGTGCACAAAATCCGGGTCGGACTCCGCCGCGGTGCGCGTCAACGCCCGCTCCATCCGGGCCAACAGAGCCGGTTCGGCCACATGCCTGACCTTCTCCAACGCCATACTCACAGCAGTCGCCGACGCCGAGGGCACCTCCGCCGCGGCCACCGCCCCGGCGAGCTCACCAAGCCGCGCCGGAACCAACTGCCCTGCGATCCCCCGCGAATCCAGCACCGCCCCGGCAAGAGCCAGACGCCGCTTGGCCTCCCTGATCCCAATCCGCAACCGCACCCGCAAAAACTCAGCCGCAGTCCGAAACCCGTCATCCGCCACCACCCTCACCGCAGCAGAAACCACCGCCGCGGATACCGGGCCAGCGGACGCCATCGAGGAAGCCAGCCGAGACAGGCCAGGCCCGTCCCCGGAGACCTCCCGCAGCCCCGGTCCGCTGTTTTCTGCCGCGGCCCGGCCCGGGATGTCCCCCGACGGTCCGGCCGCCCGCGAGCCGGAATCATCAGGGCCCAAGGAAATACCAGGGCCCAAGGAATTATCAGGGCCTGCAGAATCATCGGGGCCGGCGGAATTATCAGCGTCCACGGAATCATCAGGGCCTGCGGAATTATCGGGGCCGTCGGGATTGCCGGGGCCGTGGGCCTCGGTCCACCCCGTCCGCCAGCCCGCAGGCGCATCCAGCCTCGCCGCAGCCGTCAGCGCCTCCCGCCGGGTCCTGTCCACCGCCTGCGCGGCAACCAACTGCAGGAACTCCACCGACCGGGACAACTCCTCCACCTGCCCGGCGAAATCAGCGGCCTCAAAGACATCAAACACGGCCGCCTCCGCCACAGCCTGCCCCCGAAGCTCCACAGAATCAGCAAGCAACCGCCCAAGCAGCTCAAAACCAACCCCCGAACCAAGCGGCGCGAGATGTCCAGCACCGAAACCGGACCCCACGCCGTCTCCGGCCCCCACACCGTCTCCAGCCGCAGGTTCAGCACCGGAACCAACCCCCAACCCGTCCAGCGCAACAAACCCAGCACCCGAACTCGAACCCGACGCAAGAACCCCGTCCGCATCCGGAATCCGCGCAGCACCCAAACCAGGACCAGAGCCCCGGGAAGAGTCACGCTGCACGAACGGTTCCATGCATCAACCCTCACACCCACACGAACGGATCCCAGCACCCAAAAACCCGTATGTGCGCAAACCCCGCTATGTGCATAACTCCGCAGCAACACGTCCGCTTGAGTGGTGTTAAGGACGCATGTTCTTCCACACGGGCTGGACCGCAATTGAACGGCTAGGAACGTCACGCTCCCCGCATGTTCTTCGGCCTCAACGCCCCCGCCTAACTTCCGGCAAAGGGAGGAAGCACTCCGCCAAAGGACCCATGCAGATGAGTGCCCCGTTGGAATCCAAGCTAACTAAACCCCATGTGGCTCGTGCGCCGAAAGGTAGCGGCGGCCACCGAATGCGATGCCCGCTCCTACCACCATGGCAGTGGCACCAGCAGCGAACGGCAACTGCGGTCCGAAGTGTTCGCCAAGCTGCGCAGCCAGGTACGGTGCCAAGGCTCCACCCATCCACCGCACAAAGTTGTAACCCGCCGATGCCACGGGGCGGGGCGAATCGGAGACTCCCATTGCCAACTCGGTATACAGCGTGTTGTTGATCCCGAGCAGGGCGCCAGCCGCAATGACCAGCGCGACGACGGCAGGTACTGACTGCCCCGCGGCGAAAGCCAGCCCCAGCAGGTCGAGCGCAAGGAGGACCAATGTGCCGATGAGGCTCTTGACGACTCCAAATCTGTTCTGCAGCAGCGGCGCGACGAATACCGAGAACACAGCGACGGCGACACCCCAACCGAAGAACACAGCGCCGATGCCGTAGGCGTCCATGCCGAGAATAAAGGGAGTAAACGCAAGGATCGTGAAGAATCCGTAGTTGTAAAACAGTGCGCTGGCTGCCGTGGCACGCAGGCCATTGTGTCCCAGGGCGAGCAACGGATCGCGGAGGCGTGCCTTTTTGGCTGGCGCCGGCGTCGAGGGCAACAACGTCAGGAGGGCGATAAATGCTGCCGCCATCAGCGCGGCCGTTCCGAAGAACGGCGCCCGCCATTGCCAACCGCCCAGCAAGGCGCCAAGCAACGGACCAAGCGAGATGCCCAAGCCCAGGGCGGCCTCGTACAGGATGATGGCGGTTGCCGTTCCGCCACTGGCGACGCCGACAATCACCGCGAGGGCAGTGGCCACGAACATCGCGTTGCCAAGGCCCCACCCTGCGCGGAAGCCAACCAGCGCCTCAACGCTGCCCGACAGTCCCGACAGGGACGCAAACACCACAATGAATGCCAGACCCACCAACAGAGTCTTCTTGCCCCCGATGCGGGAGGACACAAAGCCGGTGATCAGCATCGCAACGGCGGTAACCAGAAAGTAGCTGGTGAACAGCAGTGACACCTGGCTGGGCGTGGCGTCGAGGTTCACGGCGATCGCCGGGAGGATCGGATCGACCAATCCGATGCCCATAAACGCGAACACAGCGGCAAGAGCCGTTGCCCAGACTGCCTTGGGTTGTTTTAGGAAGGACGCGCGTTCAGCCGCGAGGGTTGCCGAAGGAGTGGGTGCGTGCTCTGCGGTTGAGTGGGCGTCCAGATTCTCCACGGTGGTGGTGTCCGCTGGTTCGCGGCTCATGTTTGTCTCCTTCAGGGCAATTGCGGGGCTGGCTGGCGGATTGCTGGGAACGGGCTGCTTTGCGCGCGCTACTCAGGACCCAGAGCGCCACCGATCCGCGTAATGACAGGCAGGGCGTCGGCTAATCTGGCGCGCTCGACGTCGGACAGCTTGCTGAGCGCGCCGGCCAACTTCGCGTTTCGACGGCGGTCGGCAGCAGCGACGGCGGCCAAGCCGTCGTCGGTAATCACAACGCGCACGGCGCGGGAGTCGTCCGGGTCTGGGCGGCGGATGGCCAGGCCGAGTCGTTCGAGTTTGATGATTTGTTCGGTGGCACTAGGCACTTTGACACCCAGGTTGCGTGCAATGTCCCCAACTCGCAGGCCTTCGGTGCCGAGCATCTTCAGGGTGCTGAGCTGAGTGGTGGCAAGTTCACCGTCCGCATCCAATCGCCGCACCAAGTACACTGCCCGCCGCATGGCTTCCCGGAAGTCCTGGGCAAGCTGTTCAAGGCCGGAGTTGTCGCCATCGGGCCGGTCGAGCGAGGGATTCATGTTAGGCAGCCTAACATTTAGGCTACCTAACAATCAAGACTGACAAAGGGAGACGGTCAGCTCAAAGGCGCAGCTTCATCCCTTCATGGCTGGCTTCAAACCCCAAACGCACATAAAAGCGTTGCGCCGCTGTCCGGGACTTGCTGGTGGTGAGCTGGACCAGGCTGCAGCCGCGCCTCCGCGCCTCGTCAATGGCCCAACGGATCATCACCTCACCGAGCCCACCGCCCCGAACCGGCGCAGCCACCCGAACAGCCTCGATCTGCGCGCGCCACGATCCTCGCCGGCTCAGCCCTGGGATAAAGGTGAGCTGGAAGGTGGCTACCGGGTCGCCGTCGAGCTCTCCGACCACCAGCAACTGGGAGGGGTCGGCGTTGATGGCCTCAAAGGCCCGCTCATATGGTTCCAGATCCGCTGTCGACTCCCTCACGGCACCCAACTGGTCATCAGCCAGCATCCGCAGGATCGCCGGCAGGTCGTCGCGACGGGCACGGCGAAGGCGGAAAATTCCGGCATCGACGTCGGCTGTCATCAAAGTCTCGGTCACGGCACCAGCCTGCCAGAATCCTTGCTCTGGCGGCACAAAATCGCACTGCCCAGACCGCGGCGGCGTGCTGCTCCACGCGGCCAAGGACGTTGGTGCGGCCTTCGACGTGGTCACACCGATCTGGTTCGCCGTCCTCGGCGTTGCTTATGCCGTGATTCGCAAGTCCCCGCCGCACCAAGCCCGCATGGCAGAGCTGAAAGCAATGGCCGACGTCGAAACCCGCGAGGCTGCAACGGCAGCACAGTAGAGCCGCGCAGCCCAGCGAGGACACACGCCCAGCGAGGACATAGGGGCTGCCTGGTGGGCACCGCGAAGCGGGCACGGCCCCTATGTCCTTGCGAAGCCTTGGTGACTTTATGGACTCTGGCGAGAGACGGTGACGGCTTACGCCTCGGCCTGCCGCGCCTCGATCAGCTTCTGCACCTGCGGGAACAGTGGATGCGTGTCCGCAAGGCCAGTTATTCGCTCCGTCGCTTCGGCTGCGTCCGACTCGGCCAGGACCTGGGCGAGCTCCACCGCTTCGTCGTCGTTGCCGTCGTCGAACCTCAATGCAGCGGAAATCGCATCCAGCAACGCCACCGGGGTGACACCACGCTCCGCGAGTTCCGCAGCGGGGCCGATAAACCGCTCGTGCCGGCCGAGTTTCCGCAGCGGGGCGCGGCCCACGCGCGTAACGGTGTCCGGCAAGTAGGGGTTGCTGAAACGACCCAGGATCTTCTGCACGTAGGCTTCCTGCTCAGGCTCCGGGAAGCCGTGCTTAGCCACGAGCAGCTGCTTGGTCTCATCGAGCACAGAACGCACTTTGCCAGCAACTCCGGGCTCGGCCATGGCTTCGGAGATCTTCTCCAGCCCGGCAGCGTAGCCAAAGTAGGCGGCCGAAGCGTGGCCTGTGTTCACCGTGAACAGCTTCCGCTCGATGTACGGCCCCAGCTCATCCACGAACGTCGCCCCGGGGATGACCGGTGCAGAATCCCCGAACGGCGTTCGGTCGATCACCCATTCGTAGAAAGTCTCCACCGTGACGTCCAAGCCCTGCCCTGGCTCTTGGTTGGGAACAATCCGGTCCACTGCGGTGTTGGCGAAGGCCGCGACGTCGGACAGCTCGCCAGCCGCGTTGTCCCAGGCCGACTCGATTTCGAACCGCAGCAAGTTGGTGGCGTTGATTGCGTTCTCGCACGCCATCACCTGGAGAGGCGCCAACGACGCCGGCCGGCTGGCCAGTCCGCGGGCGATCACCGGAGCCACGAACTTCAGGATGTTGGCACCCACCGCGGTGGTGACCACGTCCGCCGTTGAAATTTCCGCGACGACTGCGGCCTCCTGCGTGCTCGAGTTCAGCGCCCGGAAGTTATCAACGGTTTTGACCGCGGACTGATCCCCCACTTCGTGGACCTCGTAGCTGTCCGCCGCGTCCAGTTGGTGGATCAAGGCGTCAGCGACGTCGGCGAACACTACCTCGTACCCGGCTTCGTGGAGCAGGAGCCCCACAAAGCCGCGGCCGATGTTGCCTGCACCGAAATGCACTGCTTTCACTATGCGTTGACCTTTCCGAACAGGGCCAGGATCTCGTCGGCCGACTGGGCCTGCTCCAGCTGCGCCACCTGTTCCTTGTCCGTGAAGATCTTGGCGATCGAGGACAGGATGTGCAGGTGCTCGTTGTTCAGTCCGGCCACGCCAACCACGAACTTGACCTGCTTGCCGGCCCAGTCGATGCCGTTCGGGTAGCGGATGAACGACACCGCGGAGTGCTTGATGTGGTCCTTGGCGGCGTTGGTGCCGTGCGGGATGGCCAGGAAACTGCCCATATAGGTGGAGACGGATTCCTCGCGTTCGTGCATCGCAGTGATGTAGCCCTCGTCGACGGCGCCACGCGCCAGCAGCAGCTGGCCCGCTTCATCGATCGCCGAGTCACGATCCGTGGCGGTACCGTTCAGGACGATGCTGTCCGGACGCAGGACGTCCTTTGCGGTTGCTGTGGCCGGCGCCCCGGCAACATGTGCTCCACCGGCAACAGGCGCAGCAGGTGCGCCGCCTGCTACGGCGGCCCCGGCAGCCACTCCGGCAGCGGGCGCAACAGCTTCGGCCGTTCCAACGCCAGCCCCGCCCTCGTGGCTGGACTTCACCATTTCCACGATCTCGTCGTAGCGCGGGCTGTTCATGAAGTTGTCCACAGATACGTGCACGGCGCTTGCGGTTGCCTGCCGGGCCCGTTCGGTCAGGTCCTGGTGCGACACGACTACGTCATAGCTGTCCTTCAGGCTGGCAATAGCGGAGTTGGTGACATTGACGCTTGGGTAGCCGGCTGCCTTGATCTTGTTGCGCAGGACGGAGGCGCCCATCGCGCTGGAGCCCATACCGGCGTCGCAGGCGAAGACGATGTTCTCGATGGGGCGGGTCAGTACAGCGGTACCACCGCCCGCACCAACCAGTGCGGAAGCAACGGAACTCTTCTTACCCTTCATCTCCTCCATGCGGCTGGTGGCCACGAGGAGGTCCTCTTCAGTTTCGCGGCTACGTGACGTCCGGAGGATCACCGAGGCAATCACAAAGGAAACTGTTGCCGCGAGCACCACAGCGAGGATGACCCCGACGTAGCTGTCGCGGGAGGTTTGCGCAATCACCGCGAAGATGGATCCCGGAGCGGCCGGAGCCACGAGCCCCGAACCCGTGATGGCCAGGGTAGCGATACCCGTCATGCCACCTCCGATCGCAGCCACGATCAGCAGCGGGCGCATCAGGACGTATGGGAAGTAGATCTCGTGGATACCACCGAGGAATTGAATGATGGCTGCACCGGGAGCCGATGCCTTGGCAGCCCCGCGGCCGAAGAACATGTACGCCAGCAGGATGCCGAAACCTGGTCCGGGGTTGGCTTCGAGCAGGAACAGGATGGACTTGCCCTGCTCCAGCGACTGCTGAATGCCCAACGGGGTCAGGACACCGTGGTTGATGGCGTTGTTGAGGAAGAGCACCTTGGCAGGTTCAATGAACAGGGACGTCAGGGGCAGCAGGCCGTTGTGGACCAGGAACTGGACGAAGTTGCCCGCGGCCTGGCTGAAGGCCTGGACCACAGGGGAGATGCCGAAGAAGCCGAGCAGTGCCAGGAGCGCGCCCCAAATACCGGCGGAGAAGTTGTTGACCAGCATTTCGAAGCCGGGTCGGATCTTCCCGTGCCAGATCGCGTCGATGTGCTTCATGGTCCAGCCGCCTAGCGGACCCATGATCATTGCGCCAATGAACATGGGGATACCGGCACCAATAATCACGCCCATCGTACCGATGGCACCCACCACGCCACCCCGGACGTCGTAGACCATCTTTCCGCCGGTGTAGGCAATCAGGAGCGGCAGCAGGTACGTGATCATGGGCCCAACAAGGCCCACGTTTGGCGTACCGGCGGCGTTGTTGCCGAAGCCACCGAGTTCGGGGACGGGCACCCAACCAGTCTTGATGAAGAGCGCGGTGATAATGCCCCAGGCAATGAATGCACCAATGTTGGGCATGATCATGCCGGAGAGGAATGTTCCGAACTTCTGGACACCGACGCGCAGGCTGGTGCGCGGTTTTGCAACTGTCTCTGTTGCCATGTGTATTCCTAACGTGTGTCCCGCTGCGGCGCGGGGTCAGTTCGATATAGATCGAGAAATTGCAGCCTTAGGAGCTGCTGGAGATTCGGTGAAGCCACTCAAGGAACAGCTTCAGTTCCGAGCTGGAGAGTTGGTCCGAATGGGAGGCCTGCAGTGCCGCATTCAGGGCGATGGCCGCAACGACGACGGAAGACTTGCCGGCGTCTCCCGTTGCGGCTCCACGGGCTTTGTCCGTGGACACGGCGGAAATCATGGAATCCCGGGTCATCGTTGAGAGCTCGAGGTTCCGGTCTTCCACCGGTTCTGCGATCAGCATGAGCGTGACGCCGACGTTTGCTGCCAGGATGCTCCTGGCAGCTTCGCGGGGAGCCACGTTGAGTTGGCCCGATGCCGCGGCCTTGTTCAGCATCTCCTCCATTAGCGCCTCGGCATCGGCAACGATGCTCGGGCGACTTTCGGGGCGGATATTGCCGAACATCACCAAATAGAGGTGAGGCTGCGTGAGCCCAAAGCGCACGTGGTTGTCCCACATTCGCCTTACGTCCTCCAGGGGTTCCCCGGAAGGTGCAAAATCCCGCTCCCCTGCCACGTACTCCTCAAAGCCGGCTGATACGACCGCGTCGAACAGACCTTCCTTGGTTCCGAAGTGGTGGTAGAGCGTGGGCGCCGTGACCCCCGCAAGCTTGGTGATCTGGCGCGTGGAAACCGCTGACCCCTCCGAATTTGCCAGCAACTCGGCCGCCGCGCGAAGCAGCCGTGTCTTTGGCGGGAGCTGGTCATCGAAACCCATAGCCGCTACCCTAGCACCTATAGCGTTGCTATATGAACTGGCTCACAGCATAATTTTTTGCAGCACTTGTTCACGACGGCATGCGCCGCCGCACGCCGTCCGCGAAATCCCAGCACCAACACAGCACATATCCACGACAACCCGCACCGCAGAACTACGAACCCAACCGCAGAACCCACACCGCACAACCCACACCGCAGAACCCAATCCACAGAACTCAATCCACAGAACCGAGGACCTTCAGTGCAGAATCTCCCAGGAGTGGGCGTCAGCCCCGGACGCATCATCGGGACCATCCGCCATATGCCGCACCCAGTGAGCGAGCCACCCGCCGGCGAGCGCCTGGCTGCGGACACCAGCCCGGAAACCGCAGCCGCCGCGCTTAAGGCGGCTGCCGGCGTCGTACACAACAACCTCAAAGAGCGAGCCGCTATGGCGAGCGGGGACGGCAAAGCTGTCCTGGAGGCGACGGCTTTGATGGCGAAGGACGCCATGCTGCTGAAGTCGGCGGTCAAGCTCATCAACGCCGGAACGTCGGCGGAGCGGGCCATCTGGGAAGCTGGCGCTTCGGTGTCGGAGATGCTGCACAACCTGGGCGGCTACATGGCCGAGCGTGCCGCGGACATCCTGGATGTGCGCGCCCGGATTGTCGCGGAACTGCGCGGCGTCCCCGCGCCCGGCATCCCGACGTCGGACACGCCGTTCATCCTTGTGGCGGAAGATTTGGCTCCGGCTGACACCGCGACGCTTGATCCCGCCAAGGTGCTGGCGTTGGTGACATCCGGGGGCGGGCCGCAGTCGCACACCGCAATCATCGCCCGATCATTGGGACTGCCCGCCATGGTTGCTGCCCGTGGTGTGGAGCAGATACCCGACGGCGCCGAAGTGTACGTGGACGGCGCCGCCGGACTCGTCGTCCTTGACCCTGGTGCGGAACAGCAGGAAGCCGCGCAGGCCTGGGCGGACAACGCTGCCGCACTGAGCGCTTTTGACGGAAACGGTACGACGGCGGATGGCCACTTGGTGCCGCTGCTCGCCAATGTGGGCGGCGCCAAGGATGCGACGGCGGCTGCCGCGCTCGGGGCCCAGGGAGTTGGGCTGTTCCGAACCGAGTTCTGCTTCCTGGAGCGCGATACCGAGCCCTCCGTGGAAGAACAGTCGGCCGCGTACAAGGCAGTTTTCGACGCGTTCCCCGGCAAGAAGGTTGTCCTGCGCACTCTTGATGCCGGTGCGGACAAGCCCTTGCCGTTTCTCACCGACGCTACGGAACCCAACCCTGCCCTGGGTGTTCGGGGTTACCGGACCGACTGGACCACGCCCGGGGTGCTGGAGCGCCAGCTTTTCGCGGTGGCGCAGGCTGCCGCCGCGTCCGAAGCCGATGTGTGGGTGATGGCCCCGATGATTTCCACGGCCGCGGAAGCTGCCCGCTTCGCGTCGCTGTGCCAGGCCGCGGGCATCCAGACGCCCGGCGTGATGGTGGAGGTCCCGTCGGCCGCGCTCACCGCGGGGTCCGTCCTAAGGAACGTCAATTTCGCTTCGCTGGGCACCAACGACCTTACTCAGTACGCCATGGCTGCCGACCGCCAGCTTGGCCCCCTGGCCGAATTGAACACACCGTGGCAGCCCGCAGTGCTGCGGCTCGTGCAGCTCTCCGTTGTCGGTTCCATTGAGGCGTCGGCGGAGACCGGTACCGTCAAGCCGGTTGGCGTTTGCGGCGAGGCGGCCGCGGACCCTGCCCTCGCCGTCGTGCTTGTTGGGTTGGGCGTGTCCACGCTGTCCATGACCGCGCGCTCGCTTGCCGCCGTCGCCGCGGTCCTCAAGACCGTCACCCTGGCGGACGCCCAGGAACTGGCCCGCCTGGCACTGTCCGCGCCGGGTGCCGAGGAAGCCCGTGCCTGGGTGCGCGCAAAGCTTCCCGTGCTCGACGAACTCGGCCTTTAAACCCCGCAAATTCGCACTAGGAGAACCACCACAATGCCCGAACGCACAGCCACTATTGCCAGCCGCTCCGGTCTCCACGCGCGTCCGGCGGCCCTCTTTGCCGAGGCCGCCGGCGAGCAACCGGTTGAGGTCACCATCGCCAAAGTTGGCGAACCCGAAGACGACGCCGTCGACGCCGCCAGCATCCTGTCCCTTATGACGCTCGGCGCCGAGAGAGGAGACGTGGTGGTGCTGCGGGCCGAGGGCGACGGCGCCGACGCCGCCCTCGACGCACTGGTTACCCTGCTGGAAACAGACCTCGACGCGGTCTAACGTGCCGGCGCTCGCCTGGCCGCGCCCGCTCCCTGGCCGCGCCCGCTCCCTGGCCGCACTCGCTCACCTCGGTGAGCGAGTCACGGCCTACGGGAGCGCAGTCACGGTCACGTCTTGGTAGGCCGCGCGGCCGTCGAAGACGTTGACGCCTACATGTCCGGACGAGAACTGGGTATCCGTGACGTCGATGAGCTGCGTGCCGTCGACGGATAGGGTGATGCGATTCTCCAGCACCGAAGCATCGACGGCATAGCTCACCCCGTGGCTCAGTGCTACGGGGACGCTGGCGATGATGCTTGTGGTCGGGTCGAACACACCATTGACCACCTTGAACACCCTTGCCAGGCGCAGTTGCGGGTCGAGGTTCACGGCGTAGGTGCTCGAGGTATCCGCGGACGACCTCAGCAGGATGGACCCGGCCCCGCCATACCCGCGTTCCGGAATGTACTGCTCAGCGTACTCCCGGCCGCGCATGGCTCCGGCGTAGGGTTCGCTGCCGAAGCGGACTGTCGCCTGGACCCGGACGTTCGCAAACGTGCCTTGGGTAAGGACTGAGGAGTCCTTGTCGAACGTTCCGGCAAGTCCCGCGCCCGTGCTCTCCCAGCGCCCGCCGGGCACCACCGTATAGGTACCGAGGTTGTGCCGGGCCGTGCCTGCTGCCGGGGGCAATGGGTTCGACGGCGGCGCTGAGGTGAGTCGGCTGACGTCGCCCAGTTGCCGTACAGCCACAGAGACAATCCTTGCTGTGCCTCCCTGGGCGCTAAAGGACAGCCCTGTGGAGGACGGGTCCGGGAACACCAGCGACGTCATCGCAGCCGTGCCGTTTCCACCGAACACCTCGATGGAGGAAGCATCAACCAGGACCCGCAATTTCACGCGGCGCTCTGAACCCACTGTCTCGCTGGCCCAGGGAGCCGAAGAATTGTCCGCGGCGGAGCCTGCAAAGTACCGCGTGAAGTCCTCGCGTCCGGAGAGTCCGCGGTCCAGCGTCATGGTGCCGGCTCCGGCGTCGAACCTCACCAAAGTCTCCTGGTTTCCCGTGGAACCGTTCCCTTTACGCAACCCAAAGGCGAAGGACGCAGCCCCGCCTGAAGCCGGAATCCCCACTTCCGCCTCCAATTCGAAGGAGCGCCCGGAGGATGCCGCCAATGGATTTGGCGAGCCGGGATCCACGGACACGTCCGAAGCCAGCCACTCCGAACTCCGGATCGAGGCGAGCTCAGGAACTGGCTCCTGGCTCAACCGCAACCCGAGCCCCGGAACGTCCACCAGCTTCAGTTCGCGCGGAATGCTCAATTGCCCGTTCCAACGCCCTGTTGGTGGGCTGAAGGCATAGTCCCAATTGCTCATCCAGCCGATCATGATCCGCCGGCCATTCGGCGCTCCGAAGAAGCTCATCGCGGCGTAGAAGTCCCGGCCGTAATCGGCTTGGAGGACCGTGCCTGCGGGGACATCTGGACTGAAGGAGGTCCCGTTCCACGTGCCCGTCACGTACTGCGCGGCCGAACCATTCGTGGCACGGGATGCGCCCGTGCTCCAGTAAAGGACCCAGCGTGACACTCCCGGCTGGCCCTCCACAGGCATGGAGAAGAAGTCCGGACACTCCCACACTCCGCCGCGCACCCACGCGCCGTAGCCAAACGCGCTGGTGAACGTCCAGTTCAGCAGGTCCGTGGAGGTGTAAAAGCGGATGTTGTCGTAGGCGGCCACCACCATGACCCACTTCCCGGACGCCGCATCCCAAGTGACCTTCGGGTCGCGGAAATCCCAGTTGCCATTGGGACCGCCGGGGTTCTCCACCACGGGAGGGGACTGTGCCAATTGCCAGGAGCGGCCGTGGTCGCGGCTGTAGGCGGCACGGATGGATTGGTTACCGTTGGCGGCGTCGTGGTTAAAGGACGTATAGAACGCAACAAGCCCGCCGCCGGCTTGCCCGGCGAAAAGTCCGCTTGCGTTGGCCGCGTCAACCACGGCAGAACCAGACCATGACTCCCCCGCAGCCAGGTGTGGCAAAGCGATGGGCAGTTGCTTCCAATGCAGGAGGTCGCTGCTGACTGCATGCGCCCAACGCCCGCGGTCCTGGTGAAAAAGGTGGTACTCGCCGTCAAAGTACACCAGGCCATTGGGGTCGGAGCTGGTGCCCGACTGCTGACTGTAGTGATAGCCGGGCTGGTACAACCCGTTCATGAAGTCCTCGACAGCGTCCGCCCGGACATTCTGGAAGAAAGCGGTGCCGCTGGCCAACAGTGCGAAGCCTGTTCCCGTGGCACTTCCCGCCGGCCCTTCGACGGCGGTTCTCCCGTTAATAAGGACCGACGCCTGCGTGCCGCGAACCGTGATTTGGACGCGATTGGCCTGCCCTGGGACGGACTGACCGGCAAAGCTGTCCGCCGGGATGGTGCCGCTCACCAAGGTTCCTCCGGTGCCCCTGTCCCTCAGCATCACAGTGCCCGCGCCCGGATTGATGCGCAGCTCGGTGCCGCCGCTGCCGTCTGGATTGGAGCGCACGACGACGGCGGCCGTCGCCGGAGCGGTGGCCGTGACATCCAGGCTCGCGACCACGTCGGACGCTGCCGCGGAAAGGAATCGCACGGCGTCGCCGGCCACAGCGGTTCCCCGAAGGCCGAGGACGTCCGGCTCCCACGAACCAGCGGCAGTTCGCCAGCCCTGCAGCGGCGAAACCAATCCCTTGAGCGTCATCCCCTGGAACACTGCCGTGCCGTTGTAGGCACCAAGTCCCACGTGGCCGGCGGCGTGGGTGGAGTCCGTAGCCGTGATCACGGGCATATAGCCGTTGCGATCAAGGAAATCGGTCTGCCAGTATGCCGCAAGCTGATTACCAACTGCCGTGACGCGGAGCCTGTAGACCTTGTTGAGCTGGATGGACGTAGCGAACGTTCCCAGCGTGGTGTTGTCCCCGATGCGGTAGAGACGCAGCCGCCCGGCATTCGGATCGACCTCGACAGCGTATTCGGCAGTCGCCTCGGCGTTGCTCCGGAGCAAGAGCGTACCCACGCCGAACGTGGATTTGACCTGGACGTCGGCGGTGAAATCGGTGTCCGCCGGAGCCTGATCCGTGGCAACGGTCCGGATGTTCGTGTCGGCCGGCGCCGTCCCGCGAAGTCCTGTGGACGTCGCAGACCACTGACCTGGCGCCGGGCCGCCCGCGCTTACCGGAATTGTCCAGCCTGTGACCGTTGAGTCCACGTTTCGGACACTCGGCGGTCCGAAAGCTACCGTTCCGTTGTACGCGTGGAGGCCTACGTGGCCGCTGGAGTAACGGTGGTCCGTGACATCGATCCGGGCCACGCCATCAACCGCAACGTAGATCCGGGAACCGTCGACGTGCACGTCCACGGAGTACGGCTGCCCCACGTTGAGCGGGACTGACGCAGGGGTCGCCACGTCTTGGCCCGTCGCCAGGTCGAAGAGCCGCACGCGATCAAGGTTCGGGTCGATCGTGGTCGCGTACCCCGTGGTCGCGTCCGCCGAGGCCCTAAAAAGGAGTGCTCCCACGCCAAACGGCGTGCCGCCGTCGACCGTTACCTGCGCGGTGTAGCGCGCGGTACCGTCCACGAGTTGCTCACTGATGGCGGCGATATTCTGCTCCGCTTGCGCCGCCGCGGTGTAACCGCCCTGTGCGGTGCGGGTCCACGCGCCGGTGACACCGACGACGTCGGGAACGGGGCTGGTGGTGCTGTCCAAGGTGATGGGCCCGCCGCCCCCCAAAGCGACGGCGGGCTCGGCCAGTACCGCAGGTGCGATCACTGTGCTGCCTCCCAAGACTCCGATACTGAGAACTGCTGCGGTAATGCGGGAAACCATTCGCTTGCTCATTCAGATCGCCTTTGATCACAAGTTGCCGTGGGGAATCAGGGGTAGAGGATTCGCTCACCCCCAAAGATCTCGCCCATGGTCCAGGCGTCGAATCGGTGCACGCGTGCTGCGCCCTCGGCCTGGAGGCTTATGCCTCCGCCGCCGAGCCGGGGGTACACGCGGGCTGTGAGTGGCTTGCCGTTTGCGAAGATTTCGACGGCGGATCGGTCCACCAGGACGCGCAGGGACACGCGTCCGTTAGGCATGGGGACCGGGCCCTCCTTGGGAGTGGTGTCTACGGTGGCATCCGGGCCGCCCTCGCCGCGAGCACTGCTTCGGCTCCGGTTGAGGCGGAGCGTTCCGTGGTCAGCTGCGCCGCCGCCGTCGTGGTGGTTCCGGGACAGTTCGACGACGGTCTGCTCGGTGATCTGCCCGGCGGTCTGACCGGCCATCTGCTCCGTGATCTGCCCGGCGGTCTGACCGGCCATCTGCTCCGTGATCTGCCCGGCGGTCTGACCGGTGATCGGCCCGGCGGTCTGACCAGCGATCGGCTCGGTGATCTGCCCGGTGATCTGCTTGGCGGTCTGCTCGGTGATCTGCTGGTCGGCGGCGCTACCGGCCGCGTCCCGTGTCTCCAAAATCCCAAGCCGTACAACAGCGCCCGGCTCCAGCTCCAGCTCGAGTTCAAGGTCTAGTTGTTGGCTGTTGATGCCTGGCACGATGCCCGGCGGCTCAATGGCTCCCTCGGAAAGGAGCGCCTGGATCTCCCCCGCGGGAACACTCACGTGCTCACGGCGCAACGCGGTGAGCTCCGGAACGGGCGCGAAGGACAACGATCCATCTGCATCGCGCGAGACCACACGCGGCAGGCTCATCACGCCGGACCAGCCGGCCTCGATGGCCTCTTCGTTGCTGCGGCCTTCCTGAAGCCAGCCAAACATGATCCGTCTGCCGGATTCGTCCAGGAACGATTGCGGGGCGTAGAAGTAGCGACCGCCGTAGTCGAGCCGGTGCAGGTCGTGGGGCTCAAACGTGTCGCCAGCGTAACGGCCCGTCCAATAGAGGGGATGGTGGGTTACGCCGTCGTTCCAAGCCGAGAAGACCAGGACGTGCGAGTCCGGGACTGTCTCAGTCCCGCCTGGCTCCGAAGCGCTCGGTGTGGGGACGGGTGCCGCTGCACCTCCGTCGGCCCTGAAGAGGTCAACGCACTCCCACATGGTGCCCGTCCAGTCCGGACTGGCGGGGTCGCCGACAGAGGAGTCGCCGATGAACAGCGGTCCAATGTAGTCCCAGCTCCGAAGGTCCGCCGATTCGTAGAGGAACGCTGTGCCGCCACGGCCGCGGATGCCGGAGCCGACCAACTGCCGCCAGCGCTCGCCCTCGCGCCAAACGCAGTGGTCGCGGTAGGCGGTGATGTCCACCCCTGCTGGCGGCGCGGCGATTACCGGATTCTCCGGCACCTTGGTCCAAGTGAGTAGGTCCGGGCTCCCGACTGCGGCGCACGGCAGTTCGCGGTCCCCATGCCGGCCGGAGTAGACGATGGTGGGCGTGCCGCCGTCGTTGACCAAAACGCCGGACCAGCAGCCGTCCCAGTCGGGGGTCGTCCCGCCGTCAATGACCTGCTCAACCGCGGCGGAGCTGTCATCAGCGGGCGACGGCGACAGCGCCACAGGCTGGTCCGTCCAGTTGACGAGGTCGCGGCTGGTGGCGTGGCCCCAATGAATGCGGTGATGGAACGCGCCATCCGGGTTGTACTGGTAGAAGAGGTGATAGGTACCGTCCCACTGGCTGACGCCGTTGGGATCGTTGAGCCAGCCAGCGGGTGACACGAAGTGGAAGCGGGGGCGCAGAGGGTCTGCCTCTGCCCGGGCAACGAGCTCGTCCCGGGGCACGGTGGCCAGCGGATGGGTCAGTTCTGTCATGGAAGCCTTTGTTTCTATTGAAGGGAAGCGTGCCGTCCGGCTCGGCGGCGACTGGTTCTACGCGGAGATGGGTTCTACAGTGAGCGCGTTGCTCGCTGCTCCGGAGCGGGGACGGTAGAGGTGGCAGCGCACCCAGTGAGCGTTCTTGCCGTCGTTGCCAGTAGTGCCGACGCGGTGCCGCACCGGCTTCTCGGCGGAGCAGGGCTGGTCCGGGTCGCCGTCGTACGCGCATGACGTTGACGCCAAGACGGCCTGCCGCAGCTTGGCCCGCTGGACGGGATCGTAGGAGCCTGCACGGGCGGGATCCGGCACGGCGGACACCAGCAATTGGGTGTATGGGTGTGCGGGATTCGCCAAGAGCTCCAGGGACTCCCCTTCCTCCACCAGTTCCCCGGCGAACATCACGGCGATGCGGTCGGCCAGGTAACGTGCGGAGGCAAGGTCGTGCGTGATGTAGAGCATGGAGATACCCTGCTTGTCCCGAAGCTTGCCCATGAGGTTGAGCACGCCAATTCGGACTGAAACGTCCAGCATGGAGGTGGGCTCATCGGCCAGGATGACCTGCGGTTCCACGGCGAGCGCCCTGGCAATGGCTACGCGCTGCCGTTGGCCGCCTGACAGCTCGTGGGGGTACGAGTGCAGCATGTCCGCCTGCAGGCCGACGGTTGTCATGAGCTCTTCCAGCCGCTGTTGCGTTTGCGAGGAGGAGCCCGCCTTGCCGTGGATCTGCAGCGACCGTAGGAGGAAGTGCTCAATCCGGTGGGCCGGATTCAGCGAGCCGAACGGGTCCTGGAACACCATTTGGAGCTGGGATCGGTAGTGCTTGGAGGCCTGGAAACGGTCCCTCTTGAGGACGTCGACGCCGTCAAGCAGGATTTGCCCGGAGCTCGGCTTTTCCAGCCGCGCCACACAGCGGGCAAGGGTGCTCTTGCCGGAGCCGGACTCCCCCACCAAGGCGACGATCTCGCCTCGGCCAAGGCTCAGGTCCACGCCGCCGAGTGCGCGTACTGAGCTGCGCGAGAAGAGGCCGCCGATGGGGAACGTCTTGGTGAGACCACGGACTTCGAGGGCGGCTGCTTCGGTGATTGCGGGGGCTTGCGTCGTTCCGGGTGCCTCCGTGGGTCCGGGGGCTTGCCTGGTTCCGGGGGCGTGCGTGGCTCCGGGGGCAGCATGCCGGCTCATCGGCTGGCTCCTTCCAGGATCGGGGCAGTGGCTCCGGGGGTCCCGGTTCCGACGGTTCCGGTGGTTCCGGTGGTTCCGACTACCGAGGTTGCTGGTACTGGGGCCGCGTAGTGGCCTGGCCCCACTTCTTCAAGGTCCGGGATGTTGGTGAACTTCACGCCGTCGGCCAGTCCCCTGAGCTGAACCCGGGGCCCGGTGAGTGGCGGGAAGGCCCCCATTAGGGCTTGGGTGTAGGGGTGGTGCGGATTGTTATGGACGTCGTGGGCCTTCCCGGTTTCCACGATCCGCCCCGCGTACATCACGCCCATCCGATGCGAGAGTTCCACCATGAGCGACATGTCATGCGTGATGAAAAGGACGGAAAAGCCCAGTTCACGCTGGAGTTCCTTGATTTGGGCCATGATTTCCTGCTGCACCACCACATCCAGGGCAGTGGTGGGCTCGTCCAGGATCAGCAGCGAGGGTTTGAGTGCCACCGCCATGGCGATGACCGCGCGCTGCCGCATGCCTCCGGACAGCTGATGGGGATACGCCTTGAGCCTCGATTGATCAATACGAACCAGTTCCAACAATTCACCGGCCCTGCGGAGGGACTCCTTTCGTGAAAAACCAGCGTGCGTGGTGAAGATGTCCGTGATCTGCTCGCCTATGGTCAAAACGGGGTTCAGGGAGTTCATGGCAGATTGGAACACCATTGCCACGTCCTGCCAGCGGAAACGCCGCAGCTCTTCCTGGCTCATGGCCAGCACGTCGCGACCGCCGAACCGGATGCTGCCGCCCGCGATCCTGGCCGGTTCCTTGAGGAGGCGCATGATCGAGTTGGCGATGGTGGATTTGCCGCAGCCGGACTCGCCAGCCAAACCGAACACCTCCCCAACGCCGATATCGAAGGAAACACGGTCGACGGCGGTGGTGGAACGGACGTCGCCGATGTACTGGACGGTAAGGTCCCGGACTTCCAGGACGGGCTCATGGGAGCCGAATGAGGTTTGGGAAATGGTCATTGTGCTGCCTTGCTGTGTGAGGAGCCGGACTTGTGTGCAGCTGTCTTCGGCACGCGGTCTTTGGGGGCCCGGATCTTGCGGAGGCGCGGATTGGTTACCTCGTCCACGGCGTAGTTGATGAGTGCCAGCGCAAATGCAACAAGGGCGATGCACAGACCCGAAGGAACAAATACCCACCAACTGCCCGTCAGCAGAGCGCCCTCGTTACCGGCCCAGTACAGGTTGGTTCCCCAGGACACGGTGCTGACGTCGCCGAGGCCCAGGAACTCAAGCCCGGCCTGCGCCCCGATGCCGAAAATCACGCAGCCCAGAAGTGTGCTCATCACGTTCGACGCCATGTTCGGCAGGATTTCCCGGAACATGATCCGCAGCGGTCCCTCGCCGGAAACCACTGCCGCCGCAACGAAATCCTTGGACCGGATGGAAAGGGCCTGCGATCGCAATACCCTTGCAGAGCCTGCCCACCCTGTCACAATGAGCACTACAATCACGGTGCCCAGGCCGGGCGGAAGGAAGGCCGCCAGCACCACCAGGAGCGGCAGACCTGGGAGCAGCAAGAATACGTTGGTGGTGACGGACAGGGCCTCGTCCACGAACTTGCCGAAGTACGCGGAGGCCAGTCCCACCACGATGCCGATGAGCGTGGAGGCCAAGCCAACGGTCAAACCCACAAGCAGGGAACTCCGGGCGCCGTGGATGGTCAGTGCCAGGACGTCCTGCCCCTTGGCCGTGGTGCCCAGCCAATGCTCAGCTGACGGTTCCTCGGAGGCCATACCCGTGATCTTGGACGGATTGTCCGGGAACAACACAGGTGCCAGGAGCGCCAACGCGATGAACAACAACAGGATCGCGGTGCCTGCCAGGGCCTTCTTGTTGGTCAGCAGGCCCTGCGTGAACGATCGTCGAGTTGCGCGGCAGCGACCGCCGGAAACACCCGAGCCTCCCGGGTTCGCGGCGCCGCCCGGGGCGTCCGAACCGCCGGAGCTGTCGTCGTCGTACTTTCCGGAACCCGGCGTCACCGCTTGCGGTGACAGGATGGCCGGATCCGTGGGGGTTGATGCCAGTGAAGCGGTCATTACTCTGCTTCCTTCATAGCCGTGCGCCTAGCTGACGCGAACGCGGGGGTCGAGACGGACATAGAGGACATCCACCAGGAAGTTGGCCAAGAGCACGGCCGCGGTGATGGTCAGGAACAGCCCCTGCATGAGTGGGTAATCGAGGCCCTGCACGGCATTGAGCAGCTGGTACCCGACACCCGGGTACGCGAACACCACCTCAGTGAGGAGCGCACCGCCCACCACAAAGCCAAGGCTCATTCCGAAGCTGGTCACCGACGGGAGCATGGCGTTACGGGCGGCGTAGCGGAACATGATGCGTCCTGGCCGGAGTCCCTTGGCTTCGGCCATGGTGATGTAGTCCTCGGCATTCGTAGCAATCATTGTGTTGCGCATGCCCAGCATCCAACCGCCGATGGTGACCAGCACGATGGTGAGGGCCGGCAGCACAAGGTGCGCGCCGACGTCGGACACAAACTCCCAGCTGAAATCCGGCTGCAATGTGTCGCTGAACGCGTGCCGCAGCGGGAACCAGCCCAGCACCACCCCGAACAGGTACAGTGCGCCCATCGCGAGCCAGAAGTACGGGAAGGAGCCAATGAAGATCAGCAGCGGCGGCAGGGCCGAGTCGATGGCCCCGCCGCGCCGCCAAGCGGCGAAGACTCCCAACAGATTGCCGACGACGGCGGCAAACGCCAGTGCTGTTCCGCCCAGCAGGAGCGTCCAGCCGATCTGGGACGCGATGACCTCGGTGACGGGGGTTGGGAATCGGGAAATGGACGTGCCCATGTTGCCCGTGAAGAGGTTGTGCAAATAGTCGATGTATTGCTCCCACAGCGGACGGTCGTCGACGCCGAGCATCTTGCGCAACTGGTCCATCTGCTCGGGTTTCATCTGAGCCTGGGAACGGGCAAACATACGCGAAACCGGGTCGCCTGGCATGAAACGCGGGAGCAGGAAATTCAGGGTGATGGAGACCCAGAAGGCGATCAGGTAGAAACCCAGGCGGCGCAGGATGAAGCGCACGGTTTCCTCCGTTCGGGTAAAGCGTGAAAAGTGGATGGTTCGCTGCCCGGCGGGCGCTTGGGGCTCGACGGCGGTAGCTCAGCCACAGTGCCGGGCCGCCGGGCAGCGGGGTTGGAGAATGCCTTTACTTGGACTTGGGCTCCAGCGAAGTCAACACCAGGACCGTAGTGGGCGACTTGACGGAGAGCGTCGCGTACGGGTTGTCCTGGGTCGGCCAGCCGGTGAATCGCGTGTCCGAGTAGGCGCCCCACTCCGGTCCGGAGAACAAAGGAACCAGCGGTGCGACGGCGTTGTACTCCTCCTGGAGCTTGTTGGCGATCTCGTGCTGCTTGGCTTCGTCACCCGTGGCGGCGAATTGGCTCAGCAGTTCGTCAGCCTTGGGGTCGCCGAAGCGGTGGTAGTTGTCGAACGCCTTGGTGCCTACCGGCTTGACCGTAGAACTGCCCATGGAGGTGTTGAAGTACTTGTACGGGCTGGGGTCGTTGGCGCTCCAGACGATGCCGGAGTCGAATGTGCCGGTCTCATAGCCGGCCACGACGGCCGCCCAGTCCGGTGAATCCACCTTGGCAGTGACGCCAATTTCTGCCAGGTTCTGCGAGATCACGTTGGCCACGGACAGCCAGTCGGATGATGAAGCGCCGACGGAGATCTTGAACTCGAACGGCTTGCCGTCCTTGAGCGTCCGCTTGCCGTCGGCACCCTTGGCGTAGCCGGCCTGGTCCAGGAGCTTATTGGCGCCCTCCACATCCAGTTTGGTCCAGGTGCAGTTGTCCTTGACCTTGCTGTCCTTCCAGGTCTCGTAGTTGCCGGAAAGTCCTGTGCAGTCTGCGGGCTTCGCATAACCGCTCATGCCGATCTTGGTGACGGAATCGCGGTCCACGGCCATGCTGAGCGCTTTGCGAACTTCTGCATCACTGAACGGTGCCTTGGTGGTGTTCAGCTGCCAGTTGATCATGGCGCCCGTCGGCGGGAACCAGTAGTGGCGGTGGTCTTTGTCCTTGGCGATGTAGGTCTTCTCGATGTTGGGGATGTACTGCGGGGCCCAGTCCACGTCGCCGTTCGCTGCGGCGAGGTTGGCGCCGTCGTTCCCTGCGAAGGCGAGCATCTTGATGCCGGCTATCTTCTGCTTCTCCGGCTGCCAGTAGTTGGGGCTCTTCTTCAGCACGAAGGACTGCGGCTGGAAGCTGTCAATCTCCGTGTACGGGCCGGTGCCTACGGGCTTGGCGTTGGCTTCCTTGGCCGGGTCCGCGTAGGTGGACCAGATGTGCTTGGGCAGGATGGTGAGCTGGCCGACGTCGTACAGGGCAGGTGACCACGGCTTGTTGAAGGTGAACTTCACCTTGTTTCCGGCCTCGCCGGCCACTGACTCCAGGTAATCAAAGCCGCCCTTGATCTTCTTTTGCAGCTCGAAAGTATAGGCAACGTCATCGGCCACCAGCGGTTTGCCGTCCGACCACTTGACGCCGTCCCGTAGCGTGAACGTGATGGACTTGCCGTCCTTGGCGACGTCCCATTCAGTGGCGAGCCACGGCGTCGTGTTTCCCTTGGCGGGATTGAAGACCAGCAATGACTCGTAAATCGACTGCTGGACCATCGGGTTGACTGTGGGCGCGAACGGGTTGAAGTTCTGCACGAACGTTCCCATGTCCTCGCGCGGGATGGTGAGGAAAGCGTTTTGGTTGGCGGCGTCCGCGGAACCGGCGGTCTTGCCGCCTTGGGCGGCACAGCCGGTCAGGAGCAACGCTCCGACGGCGAGGCCGGCCGCGGTAATGCGGGCAGACCTCAGGAACCGGGATTGTGTCATGATGGTTTTCTCTTCCTCTTTTCGCAGCAGATGCTGAAAGGTGGTTGGGGTTTGCTCATCAGTGGTGATTTCGCGGTCAGACTGAGGAGCGTTCTAGCAGCGGACAGTCGACCAGCTGCTGGTCGGCAGCGATCGGCTGTCCTGCTGTCAGAGCAGCGAGCGTCCGGACTCCCAGAGCGCCCATTTGTTCAAACGGCAGCGCAACCGTGGTCAGTTTTGGCCTGAGGTAGGCCGCAATGAGTTCCTGGTTGTCGAAGCCGATTACGGCGATGTCTCCGGGGATGGTCAGGCCCCGTTCTTTGATGGCGTCATAGGCGCCCATCGCCATTCGGTCGTTGAGGCAGAAAAGCGCGGTCGGCCTGCCTTTGCTTCCACCGACTGAGCGTTTTCCCCAGCCGGCGCGGTCCAGAATGGTGCTGGCGGCCGCGTAGCCGCCGTCCGCCGTCGCGTGTCCCGAGACCACAAGGCCCGGGTCGAGTTCCAGCCCCGCCTCGGCGAGCGCTTCGCGGCACCCTTCAAGGCGTCCGACGGCGGCAGGAATGTCAGGGTCTAGGTTGATGATTCCGATTCGGGTGTGTCCGGCGGCGAGAAGCCGCTCTGTGGCGCGGCGCCCGCCGGCCCGTTCGTCGGGGACGATTGAAGGTAGTTCTCCTTTGGAGTCGAAGCAGTTGATAAGGACTGTTGGAACTTCGCGGGCGATGTCCGGGATGTCGATGCCGCGGTGCCAGGTTGCCGCATAGAGGAGTCCTTCGACGCGCTGCTCCAGCAGCTTTTCGATGGCGGCATCTTCCATGCCTTTACTGCCTTGGCCTGCCGGTCCGGGGGTGCCGGCACCTTGTTCGGTGGACGCGATCAGCAGGAACCGACGGTCCCGCCATGCCTCGTCCTGGGCGCCCTTGATGATGTTGACGGCGAATGGTGCCGTCACGATCTCCGTGACCAGGCCGTACCAGTCGCTCCGTTGGGAGGCCAGGGCGCGGGCGCCGGCGTTTGGGCGGTAGCCCAGGACCTGCACTGCCTCGAAGATCCGGGCCCGGGTCTCATCGGAGATATTGGCGGTTGCCCGGTTGCTCAGGACGAACGAGACCGTGGTGCGGGAGACGCCTGCGTAGTTCGCGACGTCGTTCATGGTGACGCCCCGCGACCGCACTGCTGCGGACTTGGTGTTGGGGCTGCGCTTCGCCATTGAATGCTCCGGTGGTCTCCGTTGACGCCGGCCGGGTGGCTGGCGCTTTGTTTGCTAGTGGTGGTGCGGGGTGTTGCTGTGCTGCGGGTGGTGCTGTGTGCGGGTGTTGCTTCGGGTGGTGCCGTGTGCGGGTGTTGCTTCGGGTGGTGCTGCTGTGCTTTGGCTGCTGTGCTTCGGGTGCTGGTGGGCGCCCGTGCTTCTGTGTTGTTCACGGCCCGTCTTACTATCCCGCGGAAACCTTGTGAGTAACGCGCGTTACTTGGAACGTGTGAGTTAGGTTACGCGCGTTACTAATGCGTGTCAACACCCTTACCTTGACTGCAGCTAACGTCGGAAAGTCACGTAATGGGAGTCGTGTCAACCGTTACGGGAATCGTCCGATTGAGGTCAGGCCCCCAGGGGTCCGAATTCGCTTGAACGGAGGGACGATGGAGGAGAAGGAGGAGCCATGTCAGCACTTACCAACACCATAGAAATCGACCGTCGGCCAGATGAAGTTTTTGCGTATGCGAGCGACCCCCTGCACTTCCCGGAGTGGCAGGCTGACGTCCTCGAGGTGCACTTCGAGGGAACGGGCGGCATGGAAGTGGGGTCGCGGTTCACCACCACCCGCAAGATCGGCCCCAACGAGCGAACGATGACCCAGGAGATCACGGAGGTCCAGCCGCCCCGTCGGTTCGCCGCCCACGGCGTCGACGGTCCGATCCGGCCTCACGCGAGTATCGACGTCGAACCGCTCGACGACGGCGAAAGGTCCCGGGTGACGTTCGAGCTCGATTTCGAGGGGCACGGCTTCGGCAAGGCACTCGTATCCGCCGTACGCCAGCTCGCGTCGCGAGGTGCTCCGGCGAGCCACAAGCGGCTCAAGGAGCGGCTCGAGGCTCACGGATAGCGGGGGCCGGGAATGTTTCGGCGGTCCCAAGTAACGGGCCGTGGTGGTTCCGCTTTTCGTGTCTGTGTTGACCGTGTTCTGTGGTGACCGTGCCTGCAATATTGGAACCACCGGTTCTGGCTGCTGCCAGTGTGTTTGTGCCGCTGATACGCTCAGTGTGTCCGCCGGTTCTTAGGAGCTGAGCATGCACGAACAGCAGGACATCGTTGTTATCGGAGGCGGTCAGGCCGGGCTCGCGATGAGCCGGGTGCTGCAGCAGCAAGGGCGGGAGCACATCGTCCTGGAGCGTGGGCGCGTCGGCGAACGCTGGCGAACCGAACGATGGGACTCCCTTCGTTTTCAGTTCCCGAACTGGACCCTGCAACTGCCTGGCTACACATACCAGGGGCATGATCCCGAGGGCTTTGCGCACTACGGCGAGATCGTTCGTCTCGTGGAGGACTACGCGGGGCGTGTGGGAGCGCCCGTGCGTAAACACACCGAAGTCCGGGCTCTCGCTGCGCTCGACGGGAATGAGGGCTTCGAGCTGTCCTTGGCTGACACTTCCATCCACGCGCGGAACGTGGTGATCGCCACCGGGCCCTTCCAGCTTCCTCGGATCCCCGACTTGGCGCGCGAGGTCTCACCCTCGGTGATGCAGCTCGACCCCACGCATTATCGGAACCCCGAAGCCCTCCCGGAAGGTGCTGTACTGGTCGTCGGCAGCGGCGCCTCCGGGACCCAGATCGCAGACGAGCTGCTGCGCGCCGGGCGCCGTGTCTACCTTTCGGTGAGCAGGCACCGGCGAGTCCCGCGGCGCTTTCGGGGTAAGGATGTCTACTGGTGGTTCGAGGCGCTTGGACGTTTCGCGCAGACCATAGACAGCTTTCCCGACCGTCAGTACCCGCCGTCGTCGGTCTTGACGGGAGTGGACGGCGGCTACGACGTCGACGTTCGCAAGCTCGCGGCAGCTGGCGCGAAGGTGATCGGCAGGGTCATCGCAGCTTCCGACGGCGAGTTCAGGGTGCAGGCCAATGCGAATCAGATCCTCGATGAGGCCGATCAGGCTTACGCCGGGTTCTTGACGGCGGTACGGGACTTCATCAACAAAGGCGTCGAGGATGAGTTTGCCGAGGAAGAGCCTGGGGAACCGGGTCCTCTTCCCCGTGTGCAAGAGGTCGAGTCGCTCAGCCTTGCTGATGAGGGCATCACCACGATCATCTGGGCGACGGGGTACGCCTACGACTACGGCTGGGTCAGGATTCCGGTTTTCGATGAGCGCGGCCGCCCGGTCCAACAGCGCGGCGTCACCCCAGTTCCCGGCCTGTACTTCCTTGGGCTGCACTGGATGCACACCTTCAAGTCAGGCCTGCTCTCAGGGGTTGGCGCGGACGCCGAATTCCTGGTCGATCGGATGTCTGGAACCCGCTGAGAATGACTTGGTGGGGCAAATCTGGCTGAATTCGACACCTCGAGGGCGGAAGGTAGGAACCGGCCAGCAACTACAAACACTCTGACTGAGTGACCAAGGTCAGAGGCCATCAGTTCCCCCTCCGGAGGGCCCATCGCCGATCCGACTGTCAGTTCTTCTTGAGCTCCTCGGCAAGCATCACGAGGATGCCGCTGGGACCTCGGAGGTATGTGAGCTTGTAGATGTCCTTGTAGGTTGCCACGCCGCGAAGCGGATGGCATCCGTGCTTCGCGGCTATCTCAAGGGCCTTGTCGATGTTGTCGACCGAGAAGGCCACGCGGTGCATGCCGATGTCGTTGGGACGAGTGGGGTCCGTCTCGATCGCATCGGGGTGGATATATTCGAAGAGCTCAAGTCGACCATGACCGTCTGGGGTCTGGAGCATCGCAATGTTGGCGTGGTTGCCATCAAGCCCGACGGCGATATCGGTCCACTCGCCGCTGACCGTATCACGACCGATGACCGTAAGCCCGAGGTCTGTGAAAAAGGCGATGGTTGCTTCGAGATCGCGAACGGCGATACCCACGTTTTCAAGTTTGATGGCCATGCGTTGAAGCTACCAAGGCGGACTGGTTAGCTCCAGTGGCAAGCCGGGACTCGACCGGACGAGCTCTCGGAGCCAGTGGGAGGCACCATCATTGCTCGATCGCCCAGATGGCCTCGAACTCGCTCTGAGTTATGGCCCACGGTGTCCAGTCTTCGACCTCGTCCAGTCGGATGTGTCCCAAGAAGCCAAAGCGGTCTTCAGGACGATCTGGACCGTAACTCAGCGTAGGCCCGCTTTGGTAAACCTCGACCTGACGCGCCAGCAGGCCATCGTCGCCCACCGCGAAGTAGTACGTAGCTTCGCCCCACATGTCGAATTCATCGCCACGGGATTCATCCCAACGCCGCTTGAAGTACTGCTTCGTCACGAGTATAGCCTTCCAGCGAGACGAGCATTTGTTGCTGCACACCAGACACGGATCGGTGAGTTGGGTTGACTGGCATTGCGCGGCGGCGTGTGATGGTGTCTGTATGGGTGTTTGACGTGTTCTTCCAAACATTGGGTAGCGGAGACTCCGGTTCTTTCGGCGAGGAAGCGATGCGCAAAGTTCTAGATCCCCATGTTGTGTTAGAAGATCCGGGCGGTTTCCTTCAAATCCAGGTCGGTGATGGGGCGGCCGATGTCTATATACGCAACGATGGCATGCTGGCGAACCATGTCTCGGGAGAAGATCCCTGGGACCTTCTTGTGCAGGGTGCGGCAGCAGGTGGCTGGGTAATCATGCCGGCCAAGGCAGTGTGATTTGTAGGCAGGGCAAGGGTTTAGCAGCCTGCTCATTTCCTCACCGTTCAGGTAATCTTGATTTAGTAAGGGTACTTACTTGCTCGACAATGCGAGAGGAAAGAAATGATCGTCCTGGGACTTGTTCTGCTGATCGCCGGCTGGCTACTCAACATCGGCATCCTCACCACCATCGGCTGGATTGTGCTGGCCATTGGCGTCATCCTGCTTATTCTCGGCGCGCTCAATCGTCCCATCTTCGCTGGGCGCCGGTACTGGTACTAGCAAAGGCGCCCAGACGTGGGCCGATGAACACAGCGAAACTGCTCCCAGCAAGGCCCGCTCAACGATCCCTTACCGGACACTCCAGATGCTCTGAATAAATTTGTCTGCAGGTAGCCGAGCGAAAGGGACTAAAGATATCGGTTGTTTGATGACAGCTGTCCTGCCGACGCTCCAGTGACTACTGCCGGCGTACTGCGTTGGAGTGGATTTCGAAACCGAACATGGCTCCGGCTTCGCCTAGGGCATGGTTCCGGCCACAAACAGCATCATCGTCCACAGGCGCTCAACCGCGTCCGCGATGCGTTGGTTGATGGAGGCAGAGAGCAGATCCCACTGGGAATCTGGGTAGTCGACGCCAAGCGTTACAAGGGGCGGCCCGAGTTAAAGATCGAGGGCGGGATCATTCGGCCGCGCAACGAGAAGGTCCTCGTCGGCGGCCGCGACTGCACGAAGCTGGTGGACGGAGTGCTCAAGCAGGTCGACGCCGTGCGGCACCTCGCCGGGGATGCACCCGTCACGGGGGCGCTGTGCTTCGTCGAAGCCGACTGGCCCCAGATCGGCGGCTCGTTCTCAACCACCGGTGTTCACATACTCTGGCCGAAGCGGCTAGCCAGGCTGCTTGCATAGGAGCCCGCCGACGACGTGGACGTCCGCGCACAACTCTTTGGCCGCGCAATTCAAACCCTCCTGAAAACCAGCGCTAGCAGCCCCGGTTACCAGTCTTCAGCGCCACCGACGCCTCATAAGCGCACACAAAAGAATCTTTGATGTCTTCACTGTCAAAAGCGGCAAAACATCAAAACTGAATCTTGCGCCCTGGGGCCAGCTTTTCGTCGCCACCTGTGAAGCGGTTCCCTTCGTTGTACAGGCGTTCCCGGCGTTTATCCTCGATCATGTGACTATGTCAATTCGTCTCGGCGTATCTGACCATGCCGTCCGATTCTCGGCCACCCCACGGATTGGCAACGAGGAAAATGGCCGCTACCGTTTCCCCGGATAGATGAACAGGATCCGCCTGACGGGCTCTTTGGCGATGGTGCGGTAGAAAGAGTGCTGACTAATCTCTTAGGCTGAGCCAGATCCAAGGAATGCTGACGTCCGGAACGCCTCTTTGCAAGTAACCGGGCAGTAAGGCGAAGATTCATAACGGAGGCCGTCCCAGGATTCTCTTGACAAATGAAGGACCCGGCGCGCCAATGTTCATAAGCCGAAGCCTTTTGGCCGCGGTCCGTTCTGATGTGCCGGATCATCTGGGGATCCTGTCCGTTCCGCACGCGGCGTGATGCCCCGAGCGGGATGAAGCCCTATAGGGGCGGGGTGAGGCGGGACAGACACGTGAACTCGCGAAACTCAGGCTGAACAGCGCGGCTCCGGCCGTCGGCGCGATCACCGCCAGCCGACCGGCCCCGCTCAAACCGGAATTCCGGACATTGTTTGCCATACGGAAGGGAGGTCGGAGAATGAGCCGTCGCCCTATCACGGAGTATGCCGTTCTCTCGGACTGTAGGTCCGCTGCCTTGGTCAGCTCGGACGGATCAGTGGACTGGCTCTGTTTCCCGCATTTCGACAGCCCGGCCATCTTCGGCCGCCTGCTCGGGGACGAGGCCGGGTATTGGTCGATCCGCCCCGACGGCGAGACCTCGCGCACCCGCCGCTATGCGGGCCCCACCATGGTCCTCGAGACCACCTACCGCACCCGGAATGGCATGGTGACCGTCACCGACGGGCTGATCATGGGCGCCGGGAACCGCGGCCACGACCTGGGCGCGGGCGCCCCCGGAGCGCTGGTCCGCCGGATCCACTGCACAGAGGGCGCCGTCCGCGTCGCTGTGATCTTCGCGCCGCGGCCCGAATACGGACTCATCGAGCCAGTGCTGCGGGAAGTCCCCGGGGGCCTGCTGATCCGGGGAGGGGCTGA
>NZ_JAIWYX010000013.1 GCF_020251205.1 Arthrobacter sp. M4 | reverse complement strand
TCTCCGACCTCGTCGCCGCCAGCGGCCGTGTCCTGCAGGCTCTCACCTTCGCCCCCACAGGTGCGATTGTCGCTGCCGCGACCACCTCACTACCCGAAGAGGTCGGGGGGAGCCGGAACTGGGACTATCGCTATACCTGGATCCGGGATGCCAGCATGACGCTGCAGGCGCTGTGGGTTGCCGCCTGTCCCGACGAGGCGGGCAGATTTTTCAGCTTTATGGCCGAAGCCGGCGCCAGCCAGCTCCGCACCGGCGACTTGCAGATCGTGTACGGCATCGGTGGGCAGCGCGACCTGTCCGAACGCGAACTGGGCCACCTTCCGGGATGGGCGGGCAGCGCCCCGGTCCGGGTCGGCAACGCCGCCTGGCGGCAGCGCCAGATCGACGTGTACGGCGAGCTCCTTGGGGCAGCGGCCCGCCTGCCGGAGACCCTCGCGGACCTGGAACCGGAAACACGCCGCTTCCTGGCCGACGTCGCCGATGCGGCCGCAGCCCGCTGGCAGGACGCCGATCAGGGCATCTGGGAAATCCGCGGGGAGCCCCGGCATTTCCTTCACTCAAAGCTCATGTGCTGGGTTGCCCTGGACCGGGCCATCGCCCTGGCCGGCATCCTCCAGGCCGAGGACAGGGTGGAGGATTGGAAGCAGACCCGGGCACTGATCGCTGCCGCGATCCGTGAGAAGGGGTGGAACGAGCAGGTGGGCGCCTACACGCAGGCGTTCGGCGCGGAAGACCTTGACGCTTCGTCCCTGATGCTTTCCATGACCGGGTTTCTGCCCGGTGAGGATCCCCGCATGCTCGCCACCATCGAGGCTGTGCAACGGGACCTGACCGACCGGCGGGGGCTGGTCTACCGGTACCGGGCCGCGGACGGGCTTCCCGGTCAGGAAGGCACGTTCCTGCTGTGCACCTTCTGGCTCGCCCACGCCCTCGCCCTGGCCGGACAGCCCGGGCAGGCACGGGAAGTCTTCGCCCGCGCCGCCGCGTACGCGAGCGACCTTGGCCTGCTGGCTGAGGAAGTCGCCCCCGACAGTGACGAACTGCTCGGCAACTTCCCCCAGGCCTTCAGCCACATCGGCCTGGTCAACGCTGCCTGGGCCATCGCAGAGGCCGAAGCGAAGGACTCGGACACCCTCTAGGCGGACAATGCTGGCGCGCCACGTCCACCTGTACGTCCTCAGGTGCAGCTTGGGGGTTCAGATGGCGCAGCAGGAGAGCCTGGTGACGTCGGTGGTGTAGGACTGGGCGGCGATCCTGATGCCCTCTGCCATGGTCAGGTAGGGGCTCCAGGTGTTGGCGACCTGCTCCACGGTCAGGCCGGCTTCGAGGATGTATACACCGGCTGCGGCGAGGTCGCCGGCGTCCTTGGCGACGGCGGTGATGCCGAGGATGCGCCCGGTGTCCTCGTCGGCGACGATCTTGATGAAGCCGCGGGTGTCCCGGTTCACCAGTGCCCGGGGTACGTATTCGAGGGGAAGGACCCTGCATTGGCAGCGGACGCCCTTGCCGTTGGCTTCCCGGTCGGTCAGCCCGACCGCGGCCAGGGCCGGGGTGGTGAACACGACCCGGGGAAGGTGCCGGTAGTCGACTTCGCGCCCGGCGCCGTTGAAGGCGTTCTCCACGACGAGTGCCCCGTGGGAGGAGGCCACATAGACGAATTCGTGGTGCCCGGTCACGTCCCCGGCGGCCCAGACATGGGGGTTGGAAGTGGCCAGGGTATTGCTGACGAGGACTTCGCCCCGGTCCCCGGTCCTGACCCCGACGGTGTCGAGGTTCAGGCTATCGGTGACGGCACGCCGCCCGGTGGCGACGAGCAGATGCGTGGCACGGAAGACCTGCTCGGCTCCGGCGACGTCGGCGGTGGCTATCACGAGCCCGGTCTCCAAGTCGCGGCGGACCGAGGAGAGGACGGCGCGGCGGACGACGGGGATGCCCTCGTCCGCGAACACGCTTGCCAGGGCCAGGGAGGCCTCGGGCTCCTCGGCCGAGACCAGCCGGGAACGGACCAGCATCGTGACCTTCGCACCGAGACGGGCGAAGAGCTGGGCCTGCTCCAGCGCCACGAAACCGCCGCCGACAACCAGAAGGGACTCGGGAACCTCTTCGAGTTCCATCGCCGTGGCGGAGGTCAGGTAGCCCGTCTCCTCCAAACCCGGCACGGGCGGAACCCACGGGGCCGACCCGGTCGCGATAAGGTAATGCGCAGCGCTGAGTGTCCCGAGTTCCCCGCCGGGGCCGGTGACCTGCAGGACCGGGTCCGCCGGGGTCCCGGCGAACGCCGCGCTGCCCAGGTGCAATTCCCAGCCGTAGTCCGCGATCAGGTCCACGTACTTCTCGGCACGCATGCCCTCGACGAGGGCGCGCTTGCCATCAATGAGCGCCCCCATGTCCACCGGCTCGGCGGAGGTCGAGATCCCGGGGAACCTGCCCGAGGCGTCCAGGGCGACGTGGCGGGCCTCGGCAGCGGCCAAAAGCGCCTTGGACGGCACGCAACCGGTGTTCACGCAGGTCCCGCCCACGGTGGAGCGCTCGACCATCACCACGCTCTTGCCAAGGTTCACGGCCCGGATCGCGGCGGCGAACGCCGCCCCGCCGGAGCCGATGACCGCCAGATCGCAGTCGGTACGGCCTCCGTGGGCACGCATGCTGGGGGCCGATCCTGGGCGTGCTGGATGATTCATGAACGGACCTCCACAGGAAGTTGAAGTAGGGTGCCGGCCGCTGCCGGTTCCGGTGCCCGGTGCTGACAGGATCAGTGTGCACCTTCACCTTTGGGGGAAGGTCAAGGAACCCGGATCACAAGACGGAATACTGGACGAGCTCCTGTCCGTTGAGGACGCCCCGGCGTGCAGGCCTCATCCCTCTTCGTACCGGTACGCTGCGCAGAGGTGCGGGGTCCGGGAGGAAGAGACATGCTGCTCGTTGCGGGCACAGCCCTTGGGACATCCAGGGTGCTGCCCGGGCTGGCCTGCGCACCGCCTGGGTCAACAGGGCCGGGGCATCGTACCCGTCCTGCCTTGCCCGCCCCGAGGTGGCGGTAGCGTCGCTGGCCGAGCTTTCTTCCGCCCTCGCCGGGATGTCCTGATCCGTTGATGCATGGCCAGTTTCCCTCTCACTGGGTGCCCCGGGCTATGGCCCGGAGCTTGACAGGGTTGGTGAGGGTGATCCGGCCCCTGCCCTGGCGGATGAGCCCGCGGTTGGCGAACTCGGAGAGAATTTTGCTGGTGGCCTCGCGGGTGGCGCCCAGGAGCCCGGCGACCTGTTCATGGGTGAGCCGTATCGTCGGGGCGCGCCCGAACCGGGCAGGGGAGGGCCCCTGGGCCAGGCTTAGCAGGGTGGAGGCGACCCGGGCGGGCAGGGACCGCAACGCGAGGTCCGACAGTCGGCCCTCGAGTTCGGCGACCCGCTCGCCCAGCAGCCGGGAGATCCGGATCGCGATGCGCGGGTCGGAGAGCAGGAAATGCTCGACATCGACAACACCGAGCTGGCAGACCATGGAGTCCTCGATGGCCTCGGCGTAGCTGTCGTACATGCGCTGGCCGACCAGGACCATCTCGCCGAACACTGCCCCGGGATCCAGGATCGCCAAGGTCAGGGCCTTGCCGTCCTCGGCGACCCGGAAGACCCGTACCCGCCCGGTCTTGAGGATGAACAGGGCCTTGACGGGCTGGGCCTGGCTGTAGAGCAGCTCGCCGCGGCGGACGAGCTTCGCCGGGGCCATGAGGTCCATCTCGCGAAGCTCCGCCGCGGTGAGGTCGGCGAACAGGTCAACCTCGTTCAGGCACGCGAATGCCCCGCCTTCGGCCAGGAAGGCATCCAGCGGGTCGGTCTCGCGCGCTTCAGGGGACCAGGGTTTGGCCTTGGCGGCCCCGGAGGCCAGCTTGTCGCGGAATTCGTCGTTCAAGCGTGTGCCCTCCGAAACGTCCAGACGGCGACCAGGGCGACGACGAGCCCGTAGAGCAGGTGCCCCACCAGGGACATCATGACGGTGACGTTGAACCCGAACACCGGCATGCCCAGCATCAACGGCATCACCAGCAGCGGCCCTATCACCCACAGGATCACTCCGTAGACCAGTCCGGGGATGCTGCCGCGGCCGTAGGAGTGCAGGAAGCGGGAGAAGAACAGGGTCAGGACCAGGCCGTAGGCGACGGAGATGACCAGGTGGACCCCGACTCCGATCCACGGCGAGTTCGAGCCCACCAGTCCGGCGATCATGGTGAACATGCCCATCATGGCCATGAGAATGCCGAAAACAATGCCTCCGGCCAGACCCCCGAGCACCCCGGCTAGTGCCCGCCGTGCCCAGGGCGAAGAGACTGTGCCCGCGTGCGGGGCGGATGCTGAAGCTGACATGGCGACTGCCCTTTCTCTTGGTGGATCTTCTGACAGCCTTGACGCTACGCCCGCCCGCCCCGGCGTTCTGTGAACCAGCGCACACAACCGGACAAGGCGCGCCCATTTCAGTGCGCAGGATCCCGCCGGCTCCGCGGCTATAGCCCAGTCCCCGGTGACGACCCGGACGCTCCCCGAATGCGACACCTCCCACCCCACGGCCGCCTCGCTGGCGCAACGGCCGTGGCCAGATCCGTGCCGACACCCCGGCCGGGCCATGCCGGCCGTAAGGCTGGCACGGGCTCGTTGCCAGACCATCACGCACCAGCCCTGGGCTCTGCAATGCAGATCACAGACGGGCATCAACCGTGGGGCTACTTTAGTTGTAGAGGGGACGAGGAAAGGCAGGCGAGATGATGTCCGCGCCACGCAAGACCTATCAGGCGATCTGGAACGGGGCCGTTCTGGCCGAATCCGACCGGACTGTCCAGGTCGAAGGGAACCAGTACTTCCCGCCGGAGTCGATCAACCCCGAGTACTTCCGCCCAAGCGACCAGACGACAGTGTGCTACTGGAAGGGCACCGCGAGCTACTACACCCTCGAGGTGGACGGCAGGACCAACCGCGACGCGGCCTGGTTCTACCCGCACCCCAGCGCGGCCGCCCGCCACATCAAAGACCGCATCGCCTTCTGGAAGGGCGTGCGCGTCGTCGAGGCGGGCAAATCCGAACCCGAGACCGGGGTCACGGCCAGGGGCCTGTTGTCCCAAATCCTGGATTGAGCCAGCGACCAATCGGAGAGCGCGCGAGGGAAGTGCTGAGAATTGGAAGAGCCCGCAGACGTCCTTGTCATCGGAATGGGACCCGGCGGGCAGGCCGCTGCGGCGCAGCTGGCCAGGGCGGGGCTGTCCGTGGTCGGGATCGAGAAGAACCTGGCATGGGGCCCACCAAAATGATGGTCCGCGCCGCCGAATACCTCGCCGAGGCACGCCGGATCCCATCCCGTGCCGGAACCGCCCAAGCCACAGCAGACTTCGCGCGACTGTTGCCGAAAGGATCCGTTGCGAGGCCATCGACAACTGGGACGACACGGTCGCCGTCGAACGCCTGAGAAGGCAGGCGGACGCCAGCGATGGTGCGTTCCGAGATGAGTTCGCGTTCGATTCGGCGAGTGCGTCGAACATTCCGAGACGAGCTTCCCGAAATGTTCTCCGTTTATCTGCGTAGAGCGGCGGCGATTTGAGGCATTCCCTCTGCATCGAGCCGGTCCAGTACGTCGTCTACGTCAAGTGGCGGGTTTCTGTAGGCCTCGGACATGTTTCGTACCGCGACGTGCAGTTCCACCGCATCCAGGTGGAACTGATCCATGAGGAAGTCATCGGGATGTTTGGCCTCCAGGCCCCAGGGGGTGAGCATCTCCGGCGGGAAGTGTTTGAGGTTGTTTGTGACGATCACCTGGGCTTGAACTTTCAGGGCGGCGGCCATGACGTGGGCGTCCCCTGGGTCTGGGAGGTCTGTGAACACCTGCTCAAGTGGCTGGTAGTCACTGACGATGCAGTCGGGTACGGCCGCGCACATCAGTTCCCGCGTTCGGTCTAGTTTGGACGGGTCCAGGTCTGGCCGGTTTTCCTTCAGGTTTCGGAAGGTCTCATCGAGTATGGCCTCGGTCCAGCGCGCTCGGACCAGTCCGGCTTGCGCGACTCGTATCAGGAGATCCCGGAGCATGCTTGGGTACAGGACGTTGGCATCGTAAATGACGGTGAAAACCACTCTAGATAAGCCCCATGTCCTGTCCCAGTGCTGAGAGTTCGTCCGCCGCATCCTTCTGGGCGACTGAGGTCCGGCGTTTGTAGTCGTAGAGGGATTCGGCGAGGACTCGCCTGTGCGCTCCCACCTTCCGGTATTTGATCTGCTGGGATTCGAGAAGTCCCACCAAATGGGGGCGCGATACGTTCAAGATGTCGGCTGCCTGCTGGGTGGTCAGTTCCGCGCTCATGGGAACTACCGTGACCCCCTGGCCGGCCGCCATCTTCCCAAGGATTCTCATCATCAGGTCTGCGGCTGCGCGGGGCATCTCGAGCTGGCCTCCGTCGGTAACCTTCATTTCCACCGGTTGCTGGGGGTCGGTGTGTGCCTCAACCGCGCGGCGGAGCGTCTTGAGCGCTTCCCGGGCCAGTTCGGAATCGTTTCCGTGGGGGTAGGCCGGGGTTGGCGTGTGAGTGGGCATTGTTCTGTCTCATCTCCCCGTTGTCGGCTGTGTATCTACAACGTATCTCACAATCGCAATAAACGAAACAACAGTGTCGTCGCTAGAGAGGCTTGGATGGCTGCTTGTTTCCATCGGGAAGCAGGCTGTTGGGGTTGATCAGTCTTAACCTAATCGGGGTTACATTAGTATTCCGACATCGGTACACTAATGAAATGCTTATAAGTGTGAAGGATGCCGCTGGCAGGCTCGGCGTCTCCGAACGGAGAGTCCGGGCGATGATTGAGGATGGTGGGATCCGCGGGCAGAAGGTCGGTGGACGCTGGCTGGTCGAGGCCGGTGACGCCGCCTTCCGGGTAAAGGCCCTGCCGATCAAACCGTTGTCCGAGCGCGCGAGCTGGCTGCTTATTGACTCCCTTTCGGACAGGTCCATGCAGGCTGAGCCTGTCGAGAGGCATCGGCTGAAAGACAGACTAGGCCGGTTGTTCCTCTCGGAGGACCCTGTACCTCTGCTGAAGGCTTGGCTGCGACGGCGGGCCCGACGGGTCGAGATGCATATCAACCCGGCCGACCTGGCCGACTTTCGCAACGACCGCCGTATCATGCTCTCCGGGGTATCCCACCCCGACTCGGGGCTGCTCGCAGGTAACGAGGCTGAGGCGTATGTCAGCGATTCCGCGGCTGCCGCCGTGATGAACGACTTCCTGCTCGTCGAACCGCAACCGGACAGTCCCGCAAACGTCGTGCTGCATATCTATGACCGGGACATCGGCCTGGACTTTAGCGAAGTCCCCAGGCTTGCCCTGGCCGCAGACCTCGCGGAACGTGCCGGCGTCCGCGAACTGGCCGCCGCCCGGAGTCTAGCCAGGAGGGCAATTGCCGATTCAACTCCCTGAAATGCCCGAGCCCCAGCAACAGGCCTGGGAAGCGCTGTTCGAAATCCACTCCGCCCAACCCGCGGGGTGGGTGCTCGTCGGCGGACAAGCCGTTTACCTGCACTGTATCGAGCGCTCTGGCACAGCCAACCGGGCAACCGACGACGCGGATGCGGCCCTGGACATCAGGTCCTACCCCGGGATGCTCTACGAGTTTACCGGCACGCTCGGCACCCTGGGCTTCGAGCCGGCGGGGGAGTCGATGGAAGGCCACCAGCACCGATGGGTCCGCGGCAAAGCCAAGATCGACGTCCTCATCCCGCGCTTTCTGGGCGTTCACGGCGGCACGACCGATCGCCGCCCCCGGATCCCAGCAGGCCATCGACAGAGCCGAGACCGTCGACGTCGTCGCCGGCACAGCCTCGGGGAATGGTCAACAGGACTACCCTTCTGGGCGGCATAGTCGGCAAGGCCGCCGCGCTCGAGATTATTGAGGACCCCGACCGCGAACGGCACATGACCGATTTCCTCAGCCTCGCCGCTATCAGCCGGGCCTCGGACTTCAGGGGCCAGGAGCTCGTATCGCTGGACTGCGACAGGATCGCCAACATGCTCGGCAGGCTCATCCACCGTCCCGGGCTCGTAGAGGGTGTCCCGGGATCCGAGGCGGGACTGGAGCGCCTTCGCCTCGTCCTGAAGAATGCCAGGCAAAGGGCCGCGACAGGAGCCTCCCCCAGCCACGCATAACCCCATTCCTGTCGTGGGAAGTGCTTAGTCCCCCGCTCGATGGGCGCTGTTTAGGGTCCGCGAGCACCGGTATCCGGAATTCGAAAAGGCTCATGAGCCTTCAGGGAGGAAGATCCTCAACAGGCACCGGAATCCGGTGTGTCACGCCATTTGGCTGGTCGCGGGGATAGGCAGGCAATTGGATCACATGGTGCAAATCGCCCTATCGGGCCGATCTCCAGTGCGGCTGTCCCTAGGCTGCGCCCCGGTCCAGCACCTTGTGCCTGGCAGCCCTGAGGGGAATTGGGCACGATAGAGCTGCCGCGCCCCCGGGGTGGGGAGCGCGGCAGCTGTTCGGAGTTGTTCGTAATCTGTCGGAACGGGTGTGTTGACACTGTCAACAGATTTGGCGTCGGACTGGGTCGTATATCTGCCGGACTGGGCCGGATTGCGTATGTTTTCCGGAGTTCCCTTTGTTTCCAAGGGCGAAATTCAGGTTCGAGTCCCACCTTGGGCACACGTTTTCCCTTAGGCTGGGGGCGGTTTTTGGGCCTCTAGCCTTGTGGACACTGTCCACACCCTTGCCAGCGTGTTGCTGACGGTGTGTCAGTCGCGGGAATGTTCAGTTGTGGTTGGCCGTTGGCGTGGCCGGCGCTTCCCTTCTCTTGGCTGGGGGAAGTTTTGGCTTCTCATTTGTTCATGGTCTGGTGCAGCCGGAGCGACATGACCACGGTCGCGGGGGGAGCGGGGTTGTGCGCTGCTGGCTGAGTGTTTGCGTGCTCTACATGTTCATGGGCGCTTTCTTGGGACTCCTGCATGACCCTGACCAAGATTTTCTGGAACTTTTTTGTGGTTGGTTCCCCTGCCCGGGGGCGAGTTCCTCGGTCGGATCTTCAGTGAGTGGTCGGTCGTGGGACCTGATGTGGGGGAGCGCAGGCTCCGCGGCTCTGGACTTTCGTTGCACGCCCTTTCATTGCCGGCCGAGTGGATGGCTACATGACGATTTCGTCGCCCGGCGTCAGTGAATCGGTAAGTATCACCGGGCCATTTGAGGAAGCAGCAGGTAGTCGACGTGACGGCTTCCCTCGTGGCCTGATGTCAATTCGTGTTGCCTGCGCAGGTGGCGGGGTTCCAGAGTCCTCGCTGGGCGGTGCGGGCCGTGTTTTCGGCGTCGCGGAAGGCGTCCCGGTATTTGTAGGGAACGGTGTAGGTGTATTCGTGGGCGTAGCCCTCGGTGACCAGTTTTTGGTTGATCTATGCCGAGCCCGCGACTATGCCGAGGTTGCCGCCGACCCGGGCGGGCGTGTGGAGTTTCGCTCGGTTGCGGCTCGGCATAGTTACAGGCTCTCGAGGAACGCGAGGACCTTGTCGCTCGGGTGGTATCGGCCAGGTCGCGCCGATGTTGGTGTAGTGAGGGCGAGGGCTTTCTCCTTGATGGTGATGTCGGCGTGGACGTAGGCGTCGGTGGACCGGACGCCGGCGTGGCCGAGCCAGAGTGCGATCACTGACGTGTCGACGCCGGCTTGGAGTAGTGACATGGCGCAGCTGTGACGGAAAACGTGGGGGTGGATCCGTTTGCCGGACAGGGAGGGACAGCGCTGCGCCGCGGTCCTCGCGTGAGTGCTGACCCGCAGCTCGACAGCATCGCGGCTGAGGCGCCGTCCGGTGCGGGTCGGGAACAATGGGTCGTTCGGGAGTCCGGCTCGTTCAGCCAGCCAGAACTTTAGCAACGCCTCGACGGGCCCGGTGAGAGGAACGGCGCGTTGCTTGCGCCCTTTACCTTCGCATCGGACGTTCGCGCCGGCACCCAACGTGATATCGCGGCAGTTCAGCCCCGTGAGTTCCGAAACCCGCAGGCCTGTCTGGATGGCCAGCAGCATCAAGGTCTTGTCGCGCCGCCCTTCCCATCTGGACTGGTCCGGGGCCGCGAGGAGGGCGTCGATCTCTGGTGCGGTCAGGAACGTGACGATGCGTTTGTCGAAACGCTTCGGCGGGATAGCCAGCACGCGCTGGATTAACAACGCATGCTCGGGATGACGCAATGCCGCGTAGGAGAACAACGACCGGATTGCCGTGAGGCGCACGTTACGAGTCCTGATGCTGTTGTGCCGCTCGACCTCCAGATGATTGAGGAATGCTGAGATCATCGTGGCATCCAGATCGTCCCAGTCGAGCTGGGAAGGCAGCTTGGAGGTCTGTTCGTGGATGAACTCCAGGAGCAGCTTCAAAGCGTCCCGGTAAGCTGCGATGGTGCGTGGGCTGACCTGGCGCTGTTGGGCGAGCCGGTCGCTGAAGAACATCTGCAGTGTCGGTGCGATCAGCGTCATGAGCGCACCGCCTCCCAGTCCATGCCTTGCCGGGCCGCGGCCAAGGCCAGCAATTCCGGTGCTGCCGAGAGATACCAGTAGGTGGATGCCGGCTCGCGGTGGCCGAGGTAGGTCGACAGCGATGGAAGCTTCGCCTGCACGTCCTCGCCGGCCCGATACCAACTGAGCAGGGTGCGGACAGCGAAAGAATGACGCAGGTCATGAAGCCTTGGTGCCGAAGGTGCCCCGTTCGCGATACCTGCGGCATCGACCAGTTGCCGGAACGTCTGATAGACGACGGCGTAGCAGAGACGTTTGTGCGTCCTGGACACGAAGAAGCTTGGCTCCTTCGGTCGCGATTCGAGCTCGTCGCGGAGTTCAGCGTGCCGGGCCAGCGCCTGCATGGTCGTGCCGTGAAGCGGAACTAGACGGGATTTGCCGAACTTGGACTCGCGGATCAGCAGCACGCCCTCGGACCAGTCCACATCGCTGCGGTCCAGCTTGATGGCCTCGCCTATCCGCAGACCGCTCGCCGCGAGCAGCCCGATCAGGGTTTCGTAGGTCGCGGCCCGCAGCGGCGGAGTGATCGAGAGACGGGCCTGGCCCATCAGCGCCTCGATATCAGCTGTGGAGTAGATGAATGGTCGGCGCCATCGCCGCCCGTACGGCATCAGACCGAACGGCGGAATCTCCGTGTCGGGGTAGATGCCGGCCAAGTAGCGGGCAAATCCACGGGCTGCCATCAACCGCCGCGAACCCACGCTTGTTACTTTTCCCGCGGACGATTGCTGCGCCCATGCCAGTGCCGCTTCGGTCGTCACCGTGGACGCTCCGAGGGCATCCAGATAGACAACGAATCCCGGGAGCAGCCACCGGGCCTCTGCCAGCTCATGTCCCAGCGATCGACGCAGTTGCAGGTAGTCCGTGAGATCCTGTCCCAATGCGCTCATCGCACTGTCCCCGGCCAGGGCTGGGCAACCTGGCGCAGCGCGCCCAGATCAACCTTGGCGTAGAGAGCGGTGGTGGCCAGATCCTGGTGGCGAAGGACCTGGCTGATCGCCATCAAGCCGGCACCCTTGCGGAGCAGTTCACCAGCCAGGGCATGCCTGAGCCGGTGCGGTCCGACAGTGGGTAGGCCGGCGCGTTTGCATGCCCGCTCGACAACATCACCGACCAGGTCGGCACGGATGGGCCCGCGGGGAGCCCGGCAGGTCAGGAACACCTGAATGGCATCTGCAGGGTTCCGACCATACGACAGATAAGCCACCAATGCTTCGCCGACCTCGGCCGGCAACGGCAACCGGTCTTGCCGGCGCGCCTTGCCACGGATCACGAGTTCACCGGCCCGCCAATCCACGTCGCGCAGTTCCAGACGAGCGACCTCGATAGACCGCAATCCCAGTCGCGAGACGAGCATCATCATCGCGAAGTCCCGGAGACCCACCACGGTGCTGCGATCGACACTGTCGAGTAACAGCTGCACATCCGCTGTGGACATCGCCGGTGGCGGCAGGGTAGCCAAACGCCATCCACCCACCGCGGGCACTGACGTCCCCAGGCTCAATTCCGTGATGTCTTGCAGGTGGAGAAAACGCAGGATCGAGCGCAGCTCGGCCACCCGGCCTTTCGCAGCCCCCGCCGAGACCCGGGCGCATTCCCGCAGCAGGAACGCATTGACATCCGCTCCGGTCAAAGCCTCTGGCGCGAAAACGCCGTCAGATGAGCACTGCTCCTGAAAGAAGCGCCGTGCCGTGTTCACATAACGCAGTACCGTGGTTGCGGCCAGGCCCCGCTCCTGGACCAACCACGATCGATATCGAACCAGCAACGAACCCGATGGCGTTGCTACCGGCACGGTTTCCGGGACGAGGCCCCTCTGGCGCAGATAGCTCAACAGCGGCACCATCGCGCGAGGACCGGGCACCTTCTCCCGCCGCTCATTCGCCTCGCGGACAGGCAAGCTGCCATCCGTTCCTCGTTCAGATTCTCTGTCTTGAGCTCCTCAACAGACAGCCAAAGCCCGACCTGGCCCAAATACGTCAGCATGTTCCGGATCGTGCCCGGCGTGTAACCGCGTTCGGCCAACCACGCCCGATAACCCTCGACTTCAGGCCCCAGCTGACCGGCTTTCCTTCTCGTCCCCGACACCGCACTTCGCCTCCTTCATGGAAGCAACCATTGCTCCCATGATCAGGCTCCTCCCACAGGAACTATGCCGATACGCGAAGGCTCATCCTGCCGATGAAAGACCAAGCAACACCGACGTCTACTGACGGCTCCTGAGTGCCTCGGCATAGTCGCGGGCTCGGCATAGATCAACCTATGCCGATATCCGCATAGGTTGATGAGTTCGGTGTCGTTGAGCCAGACGTAGGCGAGGGGGCGTCCGTAGCGGTCGCGTCGGGCTTGGGTGGGGTCGTATTCGAGCCAGACCTGGGTGCCGTCCAGGAGTTCGTGGGCGCGGCGGGATGCTTCTTGTCCGAAGCATTGGACGGGTTTGCGTGGATCGGTGACCTCGGGGGTGTCGATGCCGATGAGCCGGACGGGCGTGGATTTGCCGTTGATGGTGACCCGGATGGTGTCCCCGTCGGTAACTGAGGTTATCGGGAAGGGTCTTCCGCACTTGATGGGCGGGAGACTCTGGGTCCGTTCTCGTGAGCTGCGGTTGGTGCCGGGGCAGTCCGGCCGTGGTCCATCCGGCAAGGACGATGCTGAAGAGAAGGGCTGGCGGGGCGGCCCTAAGCGCCTCGTACCCATCGCCACAAGAGCCCTGACGTGATCGGATTCGCCTGCTCCTGCCGGATACATCTGCGCTCGACGGTCGCGAGAATTCGGTATCGCGTGTTCTTGCTGACGCTGTAGGCGCCGCTGAATCCACTATTCGAGCGCTGGGGACATCCTGACAGTGCGGGCACATAGGGGCGTTGGTACTTTCATCTGGCCCTATTGCACACATCAAAGAAGAGAGTAATATAGATCGTGACATATGGATCGATCCATAGAAACCTTATAGATCGAACCATATACATCAAGTCAGAAGAGCAGTCAGATGAACAGTTCGGATCTTTGGGTGCGGGGCCAAGCGGCCAACTTGACCCCGCCCATGGGCCTGGGGCGTTGTGTCGTCTCAACGGCCGCCCATCATTCAGCCGCTGGCGCCATTGCTGTGGCGGCATCGGATTATCTACATGGGCTCCGCCCATCCAAAACAGGAGGCCGGCGATGAAGCGCCGCCACATGGTCGCAGACTCCGGACTGCTTCGTATGAACGAGCACTGCAGCAGAATAGACGAACCATCTCGTCGGACAACTATTGCTCAGCAGCGTCCACCGGTTACCAGCCCCGAGAAGCAGATGATGGCCGCGCTCGTGGACGCGTCTTCACGAGCGTGTGCCCGCGATGTTGCAGATGCACAGGCGGCAGGACAGCTTGCACGAGCCTATCGAAACGGCCCCGCGCATGTGATTGCCCAGCTGGTCGACGCTGGCGAGACGAGCTGGGCGGGAGCCTTCTTTCAGCTGTTTGTCGACTCCCTGCATACCGCTGAACAGCTTGTTGGGCTTGAATCGATCAGGTCGGAGACTGCCCTCGTTGCCATTTCTGAGCATGTCGTCGAACAGACGGCGGACGTCGAAGCGTGGCAGGGGGTCTTGTACAGCCTCGAGGCGGAAGACTTCCCGGGCTGGCCGGACACGTATGCCTGCTAATGGCTACGCTTGGCCTTTCAGGCACGCCCGCCTAGGTCGTTCTCATTCCGTGGTTCAACGCCCGATGTTAGTGGCTGCGAGGCCTTGATGAATGGAAGCCCGGTGGGCGATACCCATCGGGCTTCCATTTTGGTTGCCGTTACTTTGTTGGATCCAAGGAAGCCGTCAGGGCTGCGTCGGCGGCGCGTAGAACCTTGGCTGCAACCTGCAGGCCCTCGATGCGCCCGAGCGAAACGTCCTCGTGCTCGATGTTGACCAGCATTCCCGGGTCCACCTCGTGGAGGGCGCGAAGGAACTCGGTCCAGTACGCGGTGTCGTGGCCGCGGCCCAGCGCCACGAAGTCCCAGGCGGAATTCTTGGGCCATTCGTTGGCCCACTCGTCCCCACCGAGGTTGGTGCGGTTCTCTTCAGGCGAGAGGCGGCGGAAGCTGTTGTCCAGGACGCCATACAGTGCCGCGTTGTCCTTGTTGACCCGCACGTCCTTGGCGGCCGCTTGGAAGACTAGGGACCCGAGTTCGCGGACAACGGCCACGGGATCCATCTGCTGCCAGAACAGGTGGGATGCGTCCAGCTCAACGCCGACGTGTGTGGCACCGGTGAGCTCGATGAGCTTGTAGACGTCAGCGGTGTTGAAAACGATGTTCTGCGGGTGCAGCTCCAGGGCGACCTTGACGCCATGGTCTGCGGCAAGCCGGTCGGTTTCGCGCCAGAAGTCCGCCGCGATGCCCCACTGGTAGTCCAGCACATCCAGTGCCGCGGAGTTCCACGCGTTGACCACCCAGTTGGTGACCGTGGCACCCGGCTCCCCGCCCGGCAGCCCGGACATGGTGACAACGCGGTCCTGTCCCAGGCGATGCGCCAGGCGGATCGAACGGCGGATGTCTTCGGCGTGCTTTTCTCCGATCTCGGCCTTGGGGTGCAGCGGGTTGCCGTTGCAGTTCAGGCCAGCGATGGATACGCCCGTGCCTTCGAAGATCGCCAGGTAGTCGTCGCGGGCCGCGTCGCTTTCCAGGATTTGGTCCAGAGTGGGGACGTGGACCGCCGGGAGGAAGCCGCCGGTGTTAATCTCGATACCCGTCAGGCCAAGGTCTGCGATGACCTTGAGTGCCTCGGGCAGGGGACGGTCGTGCAGGATGGCGTTGTAGACACCGAGCTTCACAGCGTGACCTTCCTTCCATTGTTGAGCGCGGATTCGGTGACGGCGGCCAGGACCTCCATGTTGTGCACGCCCTCGTCGAAGGTGGCGCAACGCGGCAACGAGTCCTCCTCACTGATGCCGGCCACTTCTTCAAGGAAGGCGCGGGCTTGGTAAAGGAATGCCTCGTTCTGGCCAAAGCCGACGCTCGGGGCGTCCATGGGAAGGCCGCCTGCAATGTATGGGTGGTCCGGGCCGAGGATGACTTGGCGGTAGCCGTTCTGCGCGTACGGACCTTCAGAGAGGAACAGCCCGATCTCGGCAGGACGGCGCTGGTCGAAGTAGGCGGCACCGTTCTCGCAGAACACCTCGAAGGTCAGCGAGTTGGCGTGGCCTGCTGCGACGCGGGAGACCTCGATGCTGCCGACGCACTGCTCGAATTCCACGGAGAAGGATGCGAAGTCGTCGTTCTCCACTGGTTCGAAGGTGTCGCTGACGGCGGCATGGTCGTGCCCCATGACTGCGCCCAGCGGAAGCGGACGCTTGGCGATGGCTGTGGAGAGCTGGCCCCCGGATACGGCGCCGATCTGGCCGCAGAGAAATTCGCCGATGTAGGTCATGTGGCTTCCGACGTCGGCGAGGGCACCGGAGCCGGGGCCGCCCTTGTAGCGCCAGCTCATCGGCGCGCCTGGGCTGCAGGCGTAATCGGTCCAGTAGCGGCCGCTGAAGTGGAGCGGCCTGCCGAGCGCGCCGTCCTGGATGAGCTGGCGGATCGCTGCGATGCCTGGAGCTCGGCGGTAGGTGAAGCCGATGCGGGCCAGATTTCCTTTGGCCTCAGCGGTGTGAGCGGCATCTGCCATGGCGCGTGCGTCGGCCAGGCTATCGGATAGTGGCTTCTCGCACAGGACGTGCTTGCCGGCGGCCAGGAGACCCTCGACGACGTCACGGTGCAGCGAGTTTGCAATGACGACGCTCACGACGTCGATGTCATCCGCTTCCGCGATGGCTTGCCAGGTGCTGTCGTGCCGCTCGTAGCCGAAGCGCCGGGCGGCGAGTGAGCCGAATTCGGCGTTCACGTCGCCAATGGAAACGAGTCGCACCGCGGGAAGTATGGGGCTGTACAGGGTGGATGCTGTGCGGTAGGCCGCAGCGTGGGCCTTGCCGGCCATTCCTGCGCCGATGACGGCGACTCCGAGGCTTTTAGCCATCAATTTCTCCTTCGAAATTTTGTCCAACGATTAGGACCAGTTCAGAGTGGTGTAAGGCCTCCTCCAGTGTGACCGTGCCCAGTCGGGGAGGTTCTTCGTCCCGATGCTTCTGGCGAACAGTTGGTACACGAACGCTGTCTCTTTGGCGTTCCGCCCGCGGTGTAGAGGATGCACTTGTCTGGCGATTTACTGTTTATGTGCTCCGCGATTAAGGCAACGGCATCTGCCGAACTAGTCGGGGAACGGTGCGTTTCTCGAGATCGGATCCGCACCGGTTCGGTGATGCGGGCCCCCGGCCTCCCAGCCAAAACTCGATCCTGCCCTCCAGATCCACAATCGAGTGCCCCGCCCAGAATTCGGGAGTGACTGTCAGGACGGTGCTTTCCTCAGCGATTGCCCGCGCCGTTTTCGCTGAACTCAGCCGGCTTCCGCGTGCCGGCGATGGACTCAGGCCAGGCGCACCCAGGACAATCGACGATGTCAGTCTGGTCTGGCTTCTAAGCAATCACTGGTTCGTCTCCTTTTCGCTCAGTGCAGTAGCGTCGGGCTCATCGATCTCTTGCCTTCGTTTCAGCGACGGGTCCGCAATAATGACAGATCCGAGGTGCCGGGGAGGCCGATCCCGCTCTGTCGGCGGAGTTCGTCGGCCACACTCAAAGCGAGGACGCTGGATCGAAGCGGCCATTCCTCGGTCTCGAGGCGACCGCCTACTATTGCCCGCGCAACGGCCGCCGCCTGGAAATGGAGTCCGTCGACGTGCGTACCGAGAGCTGCCTCCCAGCGATGCACGCCGCCATCGGACGTCCGCACAGTGAGCCCCCCAGGCAGGTGGAAAGACCCATCCAGGGTCAGGGTAGCGTCAGTCCCTACGATGCTGAAGTTCGACGGCGTGAAGCCAAGCATCGTCGTTGTCAACGTGGCCTGCGCTCCGCCGGGGAATCCGAGCAGGGCCGATAGCTGGCTGTGGACTCCCGTCGGGAGAGGGGAGCTGAGGGACAGGATGCGCTCGGGCTGGCCCAGCAGGTCCGTGGTTAGTGCCAGGAGGTAGATGCCCATGTCCAGAAGGGGACCTCCGGCGAGCTCTGGGCTGTGGGCCCGATGGGATGGCGGAAGGTATTGGCCCATATCGCCGAGGACGGCAGTCAGTTTACCCAGGCGACCTCCGTGGACGAGCTGGCGGACTACGTCATATGAGGGAAGGAACGCTGTCCACATGGCTTCGGCAGCAAACAGCCCTCGGGAGTGCGCAGTTTCGGCAATCTGCCTGGCTTCGGCGGAGTTGATGCCTATCGGCTTTTCGACCAAGACGTGTTTTCCGGCATCGAGGGCCGCAAGGGCCACTTCGAGGTGGGCTGTGTGGGGCGTTGCAACGTAGACAACGTCGACCTCGGAATCTGCGGCCAGGTCGGCGTACGAACCGTGGCATCTCAGGCCGTGGGAGGCGCCGAACAGCTCAGCACGTTTAAGCGAGCGTGATCCCACGGCAGTTACGCGCTGGCAGCCGTGCAATGAGAGTGACTCGGCGAACCTTTTACCGATCCACCCGGGCCCAGCGATGCCCCAACGGAGGCTCGGTGCTGCGCTGGCATCGGCCACCCGAGGTGCTGGGAATTCAAAGGGGCCGCCGCGATCGGTGGTCATGTGAGTCCTTTCAGGCTTCGGTTACGTTCTGCGTGCCGGGTCTTGATCTCGGAGTAAGTGGTGAACAACTTGACTCGGTTCGGCCCAGTCGTTGGCAATCAAGAATCCGGATCCTTTGGGCATCACCGCCCTCTAGGGCGCGCCTTCAATAAGTCGACTGGGCTTGCAGGGGCGGGGCTATCGAGGCATGGCCGGGTACCGCAGCCAACGGGCTGCGGTACCCGGTTGCCGCGGACTACTTCTGGTGGAGCATCTTCTCGAGTTCCTCGGGATCCGGGGCGTGACCGTCGTGGGCGGATTCGTAAGCTGCGATTTCGGCCTCGAGCTCGGCCATGGCCTCGCCGCCGGCCATGAGGTCGGTGATCTCTTCGCGAGTGCGCTCGCCCTTGCGGAAGTCGGCCGCCAACGCCCCGTGGATCAGGACGGCGAAGTGGTCCCCGACCTTCATCGCATGCGTCACATTGTGCGTGACAAGGATGACGGCCAGGCCTTTTTGCCGTGCCTGCATGATGATACGCAGGACATGGGTGGCCTCTTTGACCCCGAGCGCCGCGGTCGGCTCATCGAGGATGAGCAGTTTCGCACCGAAGTAGACGGCCCGGCCAATGGCGAGGGCCTGGCGTTCTCCGCCTGAGAGGCCGCCGACGAGCCGGTTGCCGTCCGTGATGCGGGTGATGCCCAGGCCCTGCATCTCGCGTACGGCCACTTCGCCGGCGAACTTGTGGTCGAAACGGTGGAACGGACCCCAGCCCTTGACGGGTTCGGCCCCGACGAAGAACGAGCGGCCGATGCTCATCAAGGGGAAGGTGCCGCCGAACTGGTGCACTGTGGCGATTCCGCGGTCACTGGCATCGCGGGGGCTTCGGAACCGGACCGGCTCGCCTTCGACTTCCATCGATCCGCTGGTGGGTTCGTGGAATCCTGAAAGCACCTTGATGAGCGTGGACTTGCCGGCGCCGTTGTCACCGAGGAGGCAGAGGACCTCGCCGGGCTTCACTTCGAGGGAGATGTCGGTGAGGACTTGGGTGGAGCCGAACGACTTGTTGATATCTTTCAGCTTGAGAAATGGAACTGACATGGTTCAGGCCTTCTTCTTGGGTGTAGCGGAGGATAGTGCCATCTTCCTGAAAGTGTTGTTCATCAGTACCGCCACAAGCAGCAGGACACCGAGAATGAGCGCGGCCCAGTCGGAGTTCCAGCCGGTGTAGTAGATGCCTTGGCTGACGATGGCGAAGGTAAGCGTGCCCAAGACGACGCCGACCACGGATCCGTAGCCGCCGGTGAGCAGGACGCCGCCGACGACGACGGCGATGATCGAGTTGAAGACGAAGGCCTGGCCGTTGGCGACCTGGGCTCCGTTGTAGAGGATAGTCTGGATGACGCCGATGAGTGCTGCTCCGAGGCCCGATCCCATGAAGAGGCCGATCTTCACCTTCTGGACGGGGATGCCAGTTGCACGGGCGCTGATGGTGTCACCGCCCACGGCGAGGATCCAGTTCCCGTAGCGCGAGATGTGCAGGAGCCAGCCGACGATTACGATGACTGCGATCCACCAGAAGATTGCGACCTCGAACTGGTCCGCGACAAGGGTGCCGAAGAGGCTCTTGGCCCATGACTCCGGCTGGACGCCGACGCTGGTGGTGCCGGTGATGACACGTGAAAATCCGAGTGTTGCGCCGGCCAGGCCGAAGTTTGTTGCCAGGGTGACGACGAAGGACGGGACCTTGGTGCGCGTAGCGAGGAGGCCGTTGATGAATCCGGTGAGGAGCCCCAGCATGAGGGCGGCCAGGATGCCGACGGCTGTGGGGGCGCCCCAGTAGCCGGAGACGATGGCTAACGTCATCGAGCTCGAGGCGATAATTGAGCCGACTGAGAGGTCAAGCTCGCCGGCGATCATCAGCAGCCCGACCGGGATTGCGACAATACCCAGTTCTGCTGCGACGTTAAGCCAGCTGGCCGATCCGCCAGGGGAGAGGAACTGTTCTCCGCCGAACATGCCGAAGAACACAAAGACTGCCAGCGTCCCAATGAGGGCCCCTGACTCAGGACGACGGATGAGTGTGGCGACCGAGTTAGCCGACGCCGGTGTTGTCCGCGGGGGGTTCGCGGAGACCTCGGGCGAGCCGGGAGCCGTTTTCACTGCCATGATTCTTAAACCACCTTCGATAGCACAGACTCTGCGACTGTGCCTGCGTGTAATAGGTCGGGAGCCGGGCTCTGTGCTTCCAGAGCCCGGCTCGTCGTTTTAGCGGACGCCGGATGCGGCGCCTGTGAGGGCCTGGTCGACGTTGCTGGAGTCGACAAGTGCGGGTCCGGTGAGGAGCGGACGTTGCGGCAGCTCGAGCCCGTAGCGCACATAGGCGTTTGCCATGGAAACGGCCAGGTAGCCCTGCATGTACGGCTGCTGGTCGATCGCGAAGAGCAGGGTTCCGTCCTTGACCCGCTTCAGTGCGATGTCGTCGGTGTCAAAGGTGGCGAGCTTGATCTTGCTGCCTGCCTGCTGGATGGCGCTCACGGCACTGTCGGAGTCGACGGTGCCGATGGTGACGACGCCGTCGATGGTCTTGTCGTTGAGCACGGCTGCCTTGATGGCCTGTGCCACGGCAGTTTTGTTGCCGAACTGGGAGGAGGGCAACGGCAGCTGCTTCGCGGAGCCGCCGTTGGCCTTGATTCCATCGGCGAGGCCGCTGCAGCGGTCCTCGGTGTTGGTTGCACCGGGGAGGGTGTTGACACAGAGGACGTTCTTCAGGCCCTTCTTGCCGAGGTAAGTACCTCCGGCAAGGCCGGCATTGTGCTCGGCGGTTCCGATGAAGTTGACAGCTCCGGCCTTGTCAGCCGCTTCGAGTCCGCCGGCGTTGTATATAAACAGCGGAACTTTCTTGTCAACGACCCGCTTGAGGGCCGCGTCCTGCGCATCGGGTACCCAGTCCGGGGCGACGACGGCCGTCGCGCCCTGGCTCAGTGTCGAGTCGATGAGTTTGGCGGCGTCCGGGCCGAGGTTGTCGTAGTTCTGCGGGCCGAGGAAGGTTACCGAGCCGCCCTGTGCGGAGACGACCTTGCCGGCGTCATCGACTCCGCGCTTCACCTTTGACCAGAAGGGGTCATCGGACTTGCCGCCGATGACGAAAATCTTCACGTTGCCACTGGCGGGGGCGCCCCCGCCAGTGGCGGTTCCCGACGATTGGCCGCCGGGGCCGCATGCGCTGACTGCCAGCACAGTTACGGCCGCCGCGGCGGTCATAGCGCGGCGCCCCCAAGCGATTCGAGCGGTCGACTTCGTTGTCATTACTGCGTTCCCTTTCTAGGAGGCTGGATCTGCCCGGAGCCGGGCGGTCCGCTGACAGGCAGTACTTGTGGCCTATATCACAAGCAAACAGCATGTCTCTTACTGCTGTCAATGCTTTGTCCTAACATTCTTATGTCAGGACATACTGACATATGGATTTATTGCTTTGTTTACCGGGTTTCGCGGAAGCTAGGCTTCGCGGGCGAGGTCTGGGTTGCGCTCGGAGAGGGTGCGCCATTCGCCCCGGCGGGCGAGGATGCTCTGCCAAATCTCGTCCGTCTCCTCGATACCCAGTGGGTCTATTGCATCTTCAAACGGCAGGGAATCGCGGATGAGACGCTCAAGTTGCTCGAGACTGTGCTCCAGGATCTCGCGGCCGTATCCCGCCGTTGCTTCGGAAGCGTCTTCCCCCTGGGCAAATCGGCCCAGCGGGCTTGTGCTGATGTCTCCTGCGCGGTCGAGGTCGACGAGATCAGGCCTGATGAAGAGCAGCTGGGATATCTCGTACTTGCCTGCGTGATCGCCGTGGAAGGCAACCCTGGCCAGTTCCGGGTCGCTCACGGTCACAATGCGGATCGGCCTGAGCGTCATAAGTTCTTCGGCAACGATTCGCAGGTCCGCCTGATTGCCGTGGTGCCCGGTGAGGAGTACGGCGCCCCGGAAGCCTGCATTGACGAACGCCCGCAGCTGGAAGAGGAGCATCCGAAGAAGCACGTCGGGCGGGACGCTGCCAAGATTCGGGTTGGTATCGCCGATTACTTCCTTGAGCCATGGCCTGTGGTATCCGGTCTCGTGAATCTGGTAGCCCTGCGTGGGTGCTACGATTCCGCCGAAACGACTGGCTGCCTGTTCGCATAGCCACACAGCTTTGAAGGTGTCGAGGCCGAATGCTGCAATATGGCCGTGGGGTTCGCACAGGCCAAGCGGCAGGTATACAAGGGGCATTTGATCCTGGCGTGCCCTAAATTCGCGGGGGAGGAGTTCTTCCCACCGGACAGTTCTTGAATCCATGTCTAGTCCCAGTGCGTCGCGTTGTTGAAGTTCTTAATGAACCGGTGGCGGGTCCGAAGCAGGTCGAAGACATCTTCGGGGAGGTCCGGGGCATCGATGGCCTGGATGTTGGCTTCCGCGAATTCCGGGATATGCATGCTGGTCAGGGCAGTCGTGATGCCCTCGGGCTGGGATGCGAATTTAAGCGCCATGGCCGCGAGGGAGCCGGCGTAGCGGGGAACGAACTCCCGCAGGGCTTCTACCTTCTCCAGATACACCGAGCGCGGCACCGTGTCGTCGAAGTAGCCGTGTCGGTAGTCCCCCTTAGGGAACTCTGTCGAAGCGGTGACTGCCCCCGTGAGACCGCCTTCGTCGAGCACGCACCGGGCGATAACCGCGACACCCCGCTGCGCGGCCAGCGGAACCAGAGCATCAAGGGCCAGCGGGTCGAAGATGTTCACGATGGTCTGGACGGTGTCGATCAGTCCGCTGCCGACAAGTCCGAGAGCCAGGTCGGAGCGGTGATCCGGGATGGAGACCCCAACATGCCGGGCGATACCTTCCGCCTTTAGCTGCTGCAGCTCATCCATCCAGTAGCCCTCCATGCCCCATGTGGGCCACCACAGGTGCAACTGAAGGACGTCAAGCCTATCCAGGCCGAGTTCCTTCAGCGATCGTTCTGCGCTTGCGCGGACTTGCCCACGTGGGAATACGGTCTCGACGTCGACTGGCATGCCCCACCGGCGCCGCGCACCGAGCGACTCCACTTTGGTGGCTACGATCGGCGGTTTGCCTCTCCAACTGCGCAGCGCCCGCCCGATGACCGCTTCCGATTCCCCGTAAGCGCGGGCGGTGTCGATGAAGTTCACTCCGTGGTCCAGCGCGTAGTGCAGTGCGCGCACAGATTCTCGTTCATCCTGATTCCCGAACCACCCGGCAAAACCCATGGCCCCAAAGCCTGCTTTGCCTACCTTCTGCCCGGCAAGCTCAATGTCTGAATATTGCATCTATATGCCCAATCGTTGGTCGGATGTTAGAGGTCAAGGACGAGTCGCTTGCTGCGTGAGCGGGAAACGCAGACCATCATGCAGTCGTTCGCCTTTTGTTCCTCTTCGGTCAGGACTGAGTCACGGTGATCCGGTTCGCCTTCGAGAACCTTGACCTCGCATGTGCCGCAAGTTCCTTCACGGCAAGAGGAGAGGATGTGGATGCCCGCGTCCTCCAAGACGTCCAGGACCGGGCGGTCAGCCGGAACGTGGAGTGTGAGGTCGCTCTGCGCCAAGACGACCTCGAAGGTGACGTTGGTGATAGGTCCCGCGGGAGCCTTGGGCGCGAAACGCTCTAAATGGAGCGACCCGGAGGGCCACGCGGTGCAACGCTGCTCGACCGCTGCAAGTAAGGGTTCGGGCCCACAGCAGTAGACCAAGGTGTCGGACTGGGGGTTGTCGAGCAATGAATCGAGGTCCAGAAGTCCCACCTCGTCTTGCGGCTGGATCGACACCCGGTCCCCATAGACCGCGAGCTCGTCAAGGAACGCCATTGATGAGCGCATGCGCCCGCCATATACCAGCTGCCATTCGGCACCTGCCTTCTGCGCTTCAGTGATCATGGCCAGTATCGGCGTGATCCCAATGCCACCGGCGATAAAGATGTAGCGGGGAGAGTCATTCAGGGCGAAGTGGTTGCGTGGCCCGCGGATACGGATGACGTCACCGGTCTGGAGCTTGTCGTAGACGTAGCTCGAGCCGCCGCGGCTGTTTGGGTCGCGCAGGATTCCGATGCGATATGTGTGCTCGACAGTACTTCCGCACAGGCTGTATTGGCGCGTCGGTGCGTCGCCGGGGAGGATCAGGTCGATATGCGCGCCGGCAGTCCATGAGGGAAGCGAGTGACCTCCGACGCTGCGCAGCGACAGCATGACGACACCTTCCGCAACTTCGCGCTTCTCCTCCACCCTGACATCGGCTTCAAATTCTCTAGCCATGACAGTTGTACTCGTTGTCTTATGTTGCAAAGTATCGATGTGCTCAGCGGGGTCTGTGGTCATTCGTGGTGGCCTCCATTGCCAAAGGGAACCCTGCGTTGTCGGCGGGGTGATGAAACTGTTGCCCCGAACCTCTGCGTTGGGGGGCTCCGGTAGCGGACCGGCAGCCGTTACGGTGCCCGTTGCGGCACCTGAATAAGCGCGTCATTTTCTATGGATCGATCCATAAAAGTGACCTCTTCAAACTCTTCTATAGATCGATCCATAACGACGCCTTGGATAGGCGGACTCGCAACCTGGGGCTCGCATTCTCAAGAGGGGCCACCCTTATGGCACGATCTATATGTCACGATCTATAGTAAGCTGGGTCACACGGGAGCGCAACATGCTCGCCCCGCGTAACTTAGGCCAGGCAGGCGACAGGGGAGGCAAAGTAACCATGGAAGAGATCTCCGCTTCCGGGAAAAATCCGACAATGGCAGATGTCGCCGCCCGTGCTGGCGTATCGCGGTCGTTGGTTTCAACGGTCTTTCGGGAGGTCCCCGGCGCCAGCCCGGTAACGCGGGCGCGGGTACTTCAGGCGGCCGCAGATTTGGGATATCAGCTGGACAATCGTGCCCGAATGCTGCGTCGCAGCAGGACACGCTTGCTGGGCGTTGTTTTCCAAGTACAGGACGCCTTCCATTCGGATTTGGTCGAGGCGATGTATCCGGTCGCGGCCGCCGCCGAGTACGATCTTGTTCTAAGCGCGACCACTGAAACCCGTCCGGAGGTGGACGCCATAGACGGTCTCCTTCGTGACCGCTGCGAGGCGCTCCTGCTCGTGGCACCTCAGCAGCCAGAGAGCTGGCTTGCCGATGTCGCTGAGCGGGTGCCCACGATTGCCATCTCCCGCCGCATAGCGCACGCGGCCATCGACGTGGTCATGACTGCCGACGAAGAGGTCGTTGACACAGCCCTGAAGTATCTGACGTCCCTGGGCCACAGAAACATTGCACACCTCGATGGTGCCAAGATTCACGGCGCATCCGACCGGCGTCGCAGCTATCGGAAGCTTATGAAGAGACAGAACCTGGGCGAGTTCATCCGTGTCCTCGAAGGCGGAAACACAGAAGTCCAGGGCATCAGGGCTGCAGAAGCGCTGGCACGGGAACAAGATTCGCTCCCAAGCGCAGTTATCTGCTACAACGACCGCGTTGCGGTCGGGTTCATGTTCGGCCTGCGTGCGGCAGGGATCCGCGTGCCAGAGGACATTAGCGTCGTGGGATATGACGACGTCCACATGGCAGCCCTCCCATTTATCTCCCTGACCACAGTCGGGCAAGATGCCGCGGCCACGGCGCGAAGCGCGATAGCCCATGCTGTTCGACGTCTGGACAAAGATGCGACGCCCGGCGAGATGACCCTCGTGCCGCCATACCTGGTCGAACGTAGCACGACTTTGCCCGTACGCCAGGCGCCGGCGCCGCTGTCACGATAGGACGGATGCCGGCGGTACTTGACGGGACCCCTTGCGTTCAAGAGAGCGGCAAAGGCAAGCTCACGCGATGAACGTGCCAGTTTTCCTGGCGCGCTTGATCACGCCTCGGCCTTCGAGGTACGACCATGCCTGGCGTATCGTGCCCGTGGCGAGGCATAGCTCGTGGGCGATGTCCCTCTCGGGTGGGAGCCTGGTCCCGCTGAGAATGGTTCCCGCTGCGATGGCGGCTTCCACGCTGCACGCCAGCTGGTAGTAGAGGGGTTCAGGACCGCTCCGCTTGAGGTGCAGCACCCGGGCCAACCAGGCTTGGTCCGGCGCTGCGGTGGCGTCGGGGTTCTCGTTCCGACTCGAGTCCGGCCGCTGGGCCCGGCGGGCGCCATTGCAGACCTCCGGACCCAGGGGGCCGATTGGGACGCCCACCGGATCAATTGAGACCTGTGCGTCACCAGGGAGAAGGGAAGTCAACACGATGTCCGCCTGTTGGTCACTCACATCCGCAGCGCAGGCTATACGTCCAGCACCAGGAGCGGGCACTTCGAGCGCGAGACGCATACCATCATGCAGTCGTTGCGGCTCTGCTCATCCTTGGTGAGCACGGAGTCGCGATGGTCGACTTCGCCCTCGAGCACGGGGGTCTCGCAGGTGCCGCACGTGCCCTCGCCGCAGGACGAGAGGATGTGGACGCCGTTTTCCCCGAGGGTTTCCAGCACGCTCTTGTCGGCGGGGACGGTGATTCGGCGGCCGCTTTTCGCGAGCTCGACCTCGAACGCCGTGTCCGTGGCGCCCTCGATCGCCTTCGCCGCGAACCGCTCGTAATGGAGGGAGCCTTCCGGCCACCTGGCGTCGCAGATCTTCTCGATCGCGGCGAGCAACGGCTCGGGTCCACACGTGTAGACGACCGTGTCTTCGTCGGGGGATCCGAGGATCGTGGCGAGGTCCATGAATCCTGCCGTGTCCTCCGGCCAGATGGACACGCGGTCGCCCAGGGACTCAAGTTCCTCGCGGAGCGCCATGGAGCTGACCGTGCGGCCGCCGTAGTAGAGCATCCACGGCTTGCCTGCGTTTTCGACCTCGCGGAGCATCGCGGCGATCGGCGTGATGCCGATGCCGCCGGCGATGAATACGTACCGCTGGGCATCGACGAGCTCGAAGTGATTGCGTGGTCCGCGGATCGTTAGGGATGTGCCGACGTGCAGCGATTCATGGACGTAGCGGGAACCCCCGCGGCTCGCGGGCGCGTTGAGGACGCCGATGGTGTACGAGCTCCTGTCGTCCGGGTCACTGCAGAGCGAGTACTGGCGGGTGATCCCGTTGCTGAGGAGCACATCGATGTGGGCGCCGGGCCGCCACGCGGGCAGTTCCGATCCGTCAGCCGCGGCGAGGGTGAGCAGGACGACGTCGGTCGCGGCGTCGAGACGCGCGACGACAGTCGTCTTTATCTCGCGTTCTTCCTCTTCAAAGGTGACGGTCGAGCTGTGGGTGAGGGTAGCAAGTGCGGACATGATTCTTCTCTTTTCGCTGAGTTACTTGAACGCGACCGGGACTCGGTCGAGGACGTAGGCGTTCGGAGTGGTGATGTAGCGGCGCGGCTCGCCTGCCAGCTCAAACATGCCTTTGCGGGCCACGAGCTGCTCCAGCGCCACCGTCGACTCCAGGCGGGCCAGCGGGTTGCCCAGGCACCCGTGAAGGCCCTCGCCGAAGCCGAGGTGGGGCTTCGGTGTCCGCAAAATGTCGAACTGGTCTGCATTCTCGAAGACCGTTTCGTCGCGGTTGGCGGAGCCGAGGATGAGGAACACTCGCTTCCCCTCGGGGATCTGCACACCATCCACCTCCACGGGGCGGGAGGTCGTGCGGGCGGTGACCTGGAAGATCGTGCGGTACCTCAGCGACTCCTCGACTGCGCGCGGGATGAGCATGGGGTCGTTGTGCAACGCTTGCTGCTGCTCGGGGTACCTCGCGAGCTGCTCGAACAGAGTCGACATCGTGCCGGCGGTGGTCTCGACGCCTCCGAGGTACAGCGCGAAGGCGAGGCCGGTGGCCTCGGCGGCGTAATCGATGTCCTCAGGAGCGAGCGGGACGCCGTTGATTTCGGCTTGGACGATCGCGGTGAGTACGTCGTTGCGCGGATTCTTGCGGCGCTCACGCAACAGGTAGGCGAGGTATTCGCGTAGTTCGCGCGACGACTCGCGGGCAAAGTCAGTCAGCTCGGTGGAGCCGATCTTCCGGTCCTTGATGCCGTGGGTCCATCGAACGAACTTCTCCCGGATGTCTCCTTCCGGCATGCCGAGGAAGTTGTAGAACACTTCGAACGGGATCGGCCATGAGTAGTCGGCGGAGATGTCAACGTCCTTCTGGTCGGCGAACTTGTCGATCAGAAGGTCGCAGACCTGGCGGACTTCATCGGTCAGTGCTCGGATGCTGCGCGGCATGAAGGACCGCTGGACGGTGGCGCGGAGCTGATCGTGACGAGGATTGTCGATGTTCGGCAGCATGCCGGGGTAGCCGCTCTGCTCCTGCTCGAAATCATCGATGTCGACCCCCTGGTAGTTCAGGTACGTTTCGTGGTCCCTCAGGGCAGCACGGACATCGTCGAACCGGCTGAGCGCGTAGAAGTTCCATTTCTCGTTGTAATACACGGGCGCTTCTCGGCGGAGGCGCTCGTACACCGAGAACGGGTCGGCTTGGAACTCCGGGGTAAACGGGTCGTAGATAGGCGCGTACTCGCTCTCGATGTACGGCTTCTCGATGTTGATGGACATCGACGCTTCCCTCCATTGGGTCGTGTTAGCACGCGCTAACATTGTTCGATGTTAGAGCGCGCCATCATGTGTGTCAACAGGAAACGAGGGGCCGGTCGCGCAAGCGACGGCGTCATGCGTCGGGGCCGTCGCACTGCCCAAGAAAGACATGCGTCGCCGTCGCTCGCCTTGAGCGGCTGGCGCATGTATGGTCCCGTTTGACAGACGGAAATCTCGTTTGGTCAAAGTCGATGGAGCAGAGCGTGCGGGCGACCTTCTCGCTTGCTTTATCGTTGTGGATTGACTCATGGCGCGTGCCATGATTGGGGTACGCTACATTTATGGCAGCAGCTTCCCAAGGTGATGTCCGTTCCGTGACTATGGCCGACGTCGCCCGCGAAGCCGGAGTCTCCCGCCAGTTGGTCTCGCTCGTGATGCGCGATGTCGGTTACGTCTCCGACGAGAAGCGCGGGCTCGTGCTGCGGGCCGCCGAGAGGCTCGGGTATCGGAGGAACGTTCTCGCGGCCAGCCTCGCTGCGCGCCGCACCAACTCGATCGGCCTCACGATCTTCGACCTACACAACCAGGTGTACGCCGACTTCGCCGACGGCGTTCTTGATGTAATCCAGCCCGCTGGGTTTCAGCTCCTGCTCTCTACGAACAATCGGGACCGGGAGAGCCTAACGGCAGGGATCGAGTCTCTCATCGGTCTCCGGGCAGACGGCGTTCTCCTCGCGACGCATATACCCGATCAGCTTGATCTTGCGCGCCTGCTCGCCGGGACACCCACAGTAACCATTGGCGAGGACCCGCGGATCGACCGCGTCGACGCCGTGCACGGCGACGACCGCCTCGGTTCCTACCAGGCAACCAAGCACCTGATAGGACAGGGTCACCGCGACATCGTGTACATCGCCGGCCCAGCCACCCAGCAGAACACCGCCCGCCGAGCCGGCTACGCAGAAGCCATGTCCGAGGAGTCCCTGCCGACCCGTGTCGTCGATGGCGACGCGAGCGAAACCGGGGGAGAACGGGCTCTTCTCAAGATGCGCCGCTCGGGTATGCTCCCTACGGCAGTGCTCTGCTACAACGACTCGACCGCCATCGGTGCACTCACCTGCGCCCAACGTGAGCGGCTCCGCGTTCCCCACGACCTTGCCGTCGTCGGCTACGACAACACCCGTCCCGCCGCCTATCCCGGAGTCGACCTCACGTCAGTCGACCCGCAGGCACGCGCTATGGGCGCGAACGCTGCCGCCCTCCTGCTCGATCGGATCGCCGACCCGACGCTCGCCGACCAGACCCTTACCCTCGCCCCGCAGTTGATCATCCGCGGCTCCTCCAGCTTCTACCGCGGCCGCTGACCTCGATTTGCACTTATGTTGGCACGCGCTATTATTTACAGATAGTAGAGCGCGCCAATACTGGCTGTGCAGGGATCCTCGATACCAATGGAGGTACCGTGTACCACCCCACCGAAGACACCGTCGACTTCATCGCGTCTTACATGAACCAGAACCAGGCCGACGCCCTGACCGACATCGCCCGAGCTCACGGGTTCGCCACCGACAAGGCGAAGATCGTGGACATCACGAGCACCGAACTCGTACTGCAGGTGTCCGACATCCCGGACGTAGTCGCTGGCCGGATTGCTTGGCCCGCGCCGCTCACCCGACGCGAGGACATCCGCTCATATCTGCTGGAGATGCAGGAAGCGGCCCGATGGGCCTGAACGTCCTGCCTTGCGCCGAACCGGTGACCCGGGCCGTCGAGGGCTGGGAGGACCTGACTGAGTCGCTCCCGGCAACGCAGGGCTGGATGCACTCAGGGATCGCCGTCGACGCCACAGGGACCATCTATTGCGCCCACCCCGAGGGATACGCGCTCCTCGAGATAGCGCCAGGCCGTTCCACTCGCATCGTGCCCGTACCCTTCCCTGAGCTCCACGGGATCGCGCTGAGCGGAGTTGATGGAGTGCTTGCGGTCGCGGATCCGGGCTACCGCATGACGCGCCTGGATGACGCCGGGCACTACCTCGAGGAGTTCACCCCGGGCCACGCCGCCTTTGTCGACGTCTCCGACGGCGGCATCGTTGTCGAGTTTGCCCAGCCGGACATTGACGCCTACCGCAAAGACGTGTGGCGCCCCACGTCGATCACCACGGCGGTGACCGCCGCCGGCGAGCACGAGGTCTGGATCGCAGACGGTTACGGCGCGAACCTGGTCCACCGCTTCACCGGCCATGGAACCTACAGAGGTACCGTCGACGGCTCGGAATCGGGCCGTGTGTTCGATTGCCCTCACGGCATCCTGTTGCGCACCGTAGACGGCGATCTCGAGGTCGTCGTCGCCGACCGCAGCCACCATCGGCTCGTGCGTCTCCACCTCGACGGTACTTACAAGGGAGAGTTCGGCGAGAACGATCTCGACAGCCCTTCCTCGCTGGCCATGCTTGATGGCCACCTCTACGTGACGGAACTTTTTGGCGGCATCGCCGAATTCGACGCTTCCAACAATTTTGTCCGAACACTCGAAACACGCCGAGGCCGTTCGACCAATCATCCGGGTTGGCCGAACGAGGTCGGCACCGACGGCAACACCCTTGCCGCGCCATCGCTCGAGCCTGCTGTCTTCAACAGCCCCCACGGGCTCACGTCTCACGGAGATCACCTCTTGATGACTGAGTGGTTGATCGGCGGGCGGCTGGCCCGCATCGCACCAAACGTTCGACTGAGAACCACGACCGCGGATCGCTGAACCGGCTCACGAGGCCGGAACAGCGGATCTTCCGCGTTCGCACTCGTTGCGCTCGTCCGCAGAACCTCTTGCCGACAGCCTCAGCGCAACGTCGTTGCCCAAGCCGAATCGCGGCGCACGCCAGCGCGCCCGTCGGCCACGAATGAATTCAGCGCGAACGCCCTGGCCCGAAGGCGGGGGCGCGCATCTCACAAAGGAGTGTCCATGACGCGCAATACGTCAACGATAAGTCCCGGCAGCACCAGGATCAGCACGAGCACGGCCTCGCTGCCTGTGCTCGGGAGCGGAGGGTTCACACGGAAGCTTTTGTGGATCACCGCCATTGCCACGATCGGCGGGCTGCTCTTCGGCTACGACACCGGAGTGACCAACGGAGCACTGGCCTACATGGTCGACTACTTCCACCTGGACAGCCTACAAGAGGGCTACATCACCTTCTTCCTCCTCGCCGGAGCCGCAATCGGCGCCATGATCGGCGGACGAGCCGCCGACGCCATCGGGCGAAAACGAATCATCACCGCGATGGCCATGGTCTTCACTATCGGCGCCGCAGGCTGCGTCGCCGCGTTCAATCTCGAAGTCCTTCTCGCCTCCCGCCTTATCCTCGGCCTCGCCGTCGGCGCATCCTCCGTCGTCGTCCCCACCTACATCGCCGAGGTCGCACCCCACGAGAAGCGCGGAGGCCTCGTCTCCCGCAACGAGTTCATGCTCGTCGTCGGCCAGTTCCTCGCGTTCCTGCTCAACGCAATCATCGGAAACGTCTGGGGCTCCAACGAGCACGTCTGGCGGTACATGCTCGCCATCGCCGTCGTCCCTGCAATCTTGCTGTTCGTGGGCATGCTCACCATGCCGGAGAGCCCCCGCTGGCTCGCCGGCCGGGGACGCCACGACGAAGCCCTTGCGGTACTCAAGACCATCCGCTCCGACGAGCGCGCACGCGCCGAGATCGCGGTCGTCGAGCACCTCGAAAGCATCCGCGCCCACGAAGACCGCACCCGCCTCCGCGACATCCTGCGCGTCACGTGGCTGCGCCGCCTGATGCTCATTGGCATCGGCATCGCCTGCTTCCAGCAACTCACCGGCGTCAACTCCGTCATGTACTACGGCACCCAGGTCCTCGAGCAGGCCGGCTTCACCCGCAACGCAGCGCTCACCTTCAATGTCCTCTCAGGCGTAATGGCGGTGGTTGCCGTCGGCGTCGCCATGGCCCTCGTCAACCGTTACCCCCGCCGGGCCTTCATGCTCGCCGGCTACATCGGCACAACCACCGCGCACATCCTCATCGGCTGCGTCGGTATATTCCTCCCCGAAGACAACCCGCTCCGGCCCTGGCTGTTGCTCGTCCTCATCCTCGGATTCATCGGGGTCATGCAGGGCGGCCTGGGACCCGTCCTCTTCGTCCTGCTCTCCGAGATCTTCCCCCTCAAAGTGCGCGGACTCATGGTAGGCGTGACAATGCTCGCTCTTTGGGTCACGAACTCGATCATCGCTCTTGTGTTTCCGACGCTCATCAAGGCAATGGGCTTTGGCACGTTCTGGCTATTCGCGGGGATCGGGGCCTTCGCCATCTGGTTCGTCGCGGCCGCCCTGCCGGAGACACGCGGACGCAGCCTTGAGGAGATCGAGAACTCCTTCCGCTCTCGTTTCGGACGCTGATCACCCAAACTCTCCACCGCAACCGAGCCGGCACGGTCACTACCGTGCCGGTTCGACGGTCGCAGCAGGAGAACCAGCCTAGGCGGAACGGACGTTCTGGACCATCGCCGGTCATTAAGCCTCGCTCGGTGCGCAATCTCTAACGACGCTTTCCGCGGATCGTAGGCTAGGGGAGAAGTTCCCGTGGTAGGACCGATGCGGGCCGACCTTGTTGCCCGCGGTGTTGTTCGCATCTCTATTCAGACACGTCCTCGGAACCGCCTGCGGCATGAATGGTGGACCAAGCGAAGCCCCGTTACCTAATGGGAGGTGAGGGAGCCAGTTGAGGTCTTCCCGTTATCTTGGCCCGGAGCCGTCGAAAAGGATTTTCCCTCTGGCTCCCTCACACCTTCGGAACATAAGTTGACCTCAGGAACCTAGCTCCCGGCAAACGTCTCCACGACAATGCGAACCTTGGAGTTCTCTGCCAAGACCCGACCCCGGCAGCGTCTGACACGGGATGAGATTGCCAATCAGATGTCGAGCCCTGAGCTCTTCCGTTAGGTCGCACCTGTCCCCACGTCGCAATGGTCCCTAGGCCACATTCGAAGACAAGGAAGGACCACCTGCATTGACCGAAGACAAGGAAGGACCACCTGCATTGACCGAAGTGTTCTGCGGCATCGACTGGGCGGAATGCCATCATGACATCGCACTTGTGGATTAGAAGGACCATCGTGGACCTGACCAAGCACGGGAGTGTCGACTGCCTCCGCCTCCAAAGCCCTCCGCAACGACTACGGCGCCAGTGAGTCGATGCGCGCCCGCGTCCAAGCCTCCATGGAGGAGCTCAGCTACCGCCACCACGGCCGTGCGCGCGGCATGCGCGGGCGCATGTTCACCATCGGAATCGTCGTTTCCGACCTCGAAAACTCGTTCTTCAGCCTCATCACCGATGGTGTCTCCAGCGTGATCCGCCCCAAGTCGTAATGGGATAACCAGCGGAGACGATCAGCAAGCCTGATCGAAGAGCCAGCGTCTAGCCGTACGCGAAAAACCGCCGATAGCTGACGGTCAGGCATTCGTTTGGTTTGGCGTCGTCGGATTTCTTATGAAAGGCCCGGTCGAAAGTGGTTGATTTTCCAGTTCATGCGATGCAGCTCACGGCCTAGTCTCTTTACATCGTCTTCCACAACACCCGCCGAGAAACTCAACTCATAAGAGAATTCGGGCGAGGTTCCGCATTCCGGTACGGCTAAGTGGTTGTTGCGGTAACTCCATCACAGAATCAATGACTGGGAGTCCTCATGATTAATACGGATCTGGCGGAAGGCGAACGCGCCAACCGGAAAATACAAGCATCCGAGGGTCTTACCGGGCGACTCGGCACTGCCGACCTCGTCCTCGCTGCGCTGGCATTTGCTGGCCCTTTGGCCGGTACCGCCGGCTACATCAGCATCCTCATTTCAGCCGGCAACGGCATCGGGGCCCCGAGCACCTTCCTCGTGACAATGGCAGTTCTGATCCTGTTCTCCACGGGGTACGGTGCCCTGACAAGGTTTGTTCCCAACCCCGGCGCTTTCTACGCCTACATCACGGCAGGGCTCGGCCGGTCCGTCGGGCTTGGTTCGTCATTCCTCATTCTTTCCTCCTACATCGCAATCGGCGTCGGCTTCTACGGTTTCGCCGGTCTGGCAGTCCAACAGTTTGTTGTCACCCATGGCGGTCCGGAACTACCCTGGTGGGTCTTTTCGCTCGTGTTCTGGGCGGCAGTGGGAACACTGGCCTATTTCAGAATCGAGGTCAGCGCCAAGGTCCTCGGAGTGCTTCTTCTGCTCGAGGTGCTGGTCGTGGCGATCTTTGACATAGCGGTGATGAGCCGCGGCGGCGAAGAGGGATTCTCCCTCGAGCCATTCACCCTCCCCGCCCTATTCTCCGGTTCGCCTGGCATTGCGCTGCTGTTTGGCATCGCTCTTTTCACCGGCTTCGAAGCGACTGCCATCTATCGCGAGGAAACGCGGGACCCGGACCGGACAATCCCGCGGGCCACCATGATCACGGTCGTTCTGATTGGTGTCTTCTACGCGATCACAGCTTGGGCCATGATCACCGGCCTGGGCACCAGCCAAGCCGTTGCCAAGGCGACGGAGGACCCGGCCGGCGTCTTCTTCCAGGTAGCCACCGCCTTTGGCGGGCAGATCCTGAGCGACGCCGCGAACCTGCTGCTCATTACCAGCATCCTGGCGGCGCACCTTTCCATCCAGAATGTCACCACCCGGTATACCTACTCCCTAGGTGTCGACGGCATCCTTCCGAAGGGTCTGGGACACGCCCATCCGCGGTTCAATTCACCCTACCGGGCGTCAATGACCGCCAGCGCCACCTTCCTCATCCTCACCGGCGTACTGATCATTGCAGGTCTGTCCGCCACGGAAATCTATGCCTGGTTCGCCGGCGCAGCCGCGTTCACGATCCTGGTCGCAATGACGCTTACCAGCCTCGCCGCCGTCGTCTATTTCCGGCGAAACCGCACGTCGAACTTGAACGGCTGGCAATCGTTTTGGGCGCCGCTGTTGGCCTTCCTGGCTATGACCGGCATGGTCATCCTCGGCATCTATAACTTTCCCTCACTTATCGGCGGATCGGATCTGCTCTCAAGCATCATGCTGCTTTCCTCGCTGGCGATTTTTGTCGCCGGCATTGGAACCGCAGAAGTCCTACGTCGTAAGAAACCGCACGTCTACGCTCGAATCGGAAGGCAGTAACGAGTAATGAACAGCGCAAAGAACACCTTCGACTACGTCATTGTTGGCGGTGGATCGGCCGGTGCCACGTTGGCAAAACGGCTCGCTAACGATCCGGAAGTCAGCGTGTGTCTCATTGAGGGAGGCCCCGCCAACGAAAATGACCCCAAGGTCTTAATGCTCAACGAATCCCTTGGCCTGGTCGGGGACCCGAAATACGACTACGACTACGGCATCGCACCCCAGGAACGCGGGAACTCGCTGCTGCGGCTAAGCCGGGCGAAAATGCTGGGGGGCTGCAGTGCCCACAACGATTGTTGGGCCCTTCGCGCCCCGGACGCCGACATGGACCGGTGGAGCGAACTCGGCGCGGAGGGCTGGGACGCAGCCAGCGTCGCCCCCTACTTCGACCAGATCTTCGAAGACCTTCGAGTCCACCCGGTGACCAAGGGAGCCGAACTGTCCAACGCATGGATCGCCGCGGCAAATGAGCAAGGCTTCGAGACCATCGACAACACCCAGGGCGATTACCGCCAAGGCATCTCCTGGGTTTCCCTCAACGAGGACAGCGGCGTCCGTGTCTCAACGGCAGTGGCCTACCTTTTCCCCACGAGCAAACTCCCGCCGAACCTATACCTGCAGCTGGAAACCCTGGCCCACCGTGTAGTGGTGGAAGACGGCCGGGCTGTGGCGGTCGAGACAAACAAGGGTCGTTTCGAAGCAACGCGGGAAATCATTCTTTCCACGGGCGCCATCGACACGCCCAAACTCTTGATGCTTTCCGGTATTGGCCCGGCAGAGCACCTGAAGCAGCACGACGTTGAGGTGGTCCAGGACCTTCCCGGCGTCGGTGCCAACCTGTCCGACCACATCGAGACCCCAGTCATCTGGGAGTCCACGAAGGAACCGGGTGACAGTATCAACGGACTGGACCTGGGGCTTTACGCGGACGTCCTCCAAGAGGGCGATTTCAGTATTCAGGTCACGATCGGGCACTTCACGTACTGGCTGCACTCAGAGCCGTTCAACGAATTGCCCAACCCTCCCCTTGCGTTCACTTTCGCCCCGAATGTCGCAAGGCCTGCGAGCAAGGGAACGATTCGGCTCGCCTCGGCGGATCCGAAGGACAAGCCGATCGTTGATCCGCGTTACTTCACTGACGAAGAAGGACGCGATGAACGCCTGCTCGTTGAAGGTATCCGCTTGGCTCGCGAACTGGCCAAGTCCGAGGCGCTTAAGGATTGGATCGTCCAGGAAGTCGCACCCGGCCCTGAACTGCAAACTGACGAGGAACTTGGCGCGTACGCCCGACGCTACTCCAACACGGTCTACCACCCAAGCGCTACCTGCAAGATGGGTTCGTTGAACGATCCTGATGCTGTTGTTGACCCGCGGCTGCGGGTACGCGGGGTCGAGGGACTGCGAATTGCCGACGCCTCCGTGTTCCCAGAACTCGTCCGCGTCAACCCGAACATGACCGTGGTCATGATCGGGGCCAAAGCAGCCGACCTGATCAAGGAGGACAACTCATGACGACCTCAACAGAGCGAGTGCAATCGCATATCCCGGCTGAGACTCCGGAACTGGCCCACTTTATCGGTGGGGAATGGGTACCGTCCCATGGGGTCTTTACATTGACTGACCCCAACACCGCGGAGCTCACCGGTAGCTCCCCGGTGGCAGATTCCGATACTGTCGATCGCGCTGTGAAGGCGGCCAGGGCCGCCTTCGAAGAATGGCGGCGCACCACCCCGCGGGAGCGCGGGGAGTACCTCAACCGGCTCGCAGACCGCATCGACGAGGCCAGCGAACAGCTTGCTCAGCTTGAAAGCTGGAATGTGGGAAAGCCCATTTCCAACGCCAGGGAAGAGATTCCCCTGCTCGTGGACCTGCTCCGGTTCTATGCCGGTGCGGCCAGGCTCGGTGAGAACACCGCAGCAGGAGAGTACGAGCGGGGCATGACCTCCATTGTCCTGCGCGAACCCGTGGGGGTGGTCGGACTCATTGCACCGTGGAACTACCCGCTGCTGGAGGCGGTCTGGAAGATCGGTCCTGCACTTGCGGCAGGGAATACCGTGGTACTCAAACCCTCGGAATTGACTCCCTACACCACTGTGGTCCTTGCCAAACTTGCGGCGTCTGTTCTCCCTGCCGGGGTCCTCAACGTCGTCTTGGGCGACGGCATGACCGGGGCGGCGATCGTGGACCACCCGGGGATCGAGATGGTCTCCCTGACGGGAGACGGAGGCACGGGGAAGAAGATCGCTGCTGCGGCCTCCAACACGCTGAAGCGGGTTCACCTCGAGCTTGGGGGCAAGGCGCCCGTGCTGGTTTTCGATGACTCGGACGTTGAGTACGCCTCCGAATATCTGGCCATGGCAGGATTCACCAACACCGGTCAGGACTGCACGGCCGCCTGCCGAGTCATCGTCCATGATTCTGTCTATGAGTCATTCATGGAAAAGTACGTGGCAAATGTCCGGCGCCTGCGCGTGGGAGATCCGGCCGATCCGGAGACACAGGTGGGACCGTTGGTCTCCGAGCGGCAGTTGGAGCGCGTCCTTGGCTTCCTTGAGCGTGCTGGTGAAACCTCCGCACGGGTGCTCACCGGTGGCAGCAGGGTTGACCGGCCCGGATTCTTCATCGAGCCCACCGTTCTGGTGGACGTGAATCAGGACGACGAAGTGGTGCAGAAGGAAGTCTTCGGCCCCGTCGTCACGGTTCAGCGGGCGGCCAGCGAGGAAGAGATGCTGCGACTGGCCAACGACGTGAATTATGGTCTGTCAGCCAGTATCTGGACCCGTGACCTCTCCAGGACAATCCGCCTGACCAAGGACCTTTCCTTTGGCACGGTCTGGGTCAACGGCCATTTGACCACGGTCGCCGAGATGCCGTTCGGCGGCTTCGGCCAATCAGGCTATGGCAAGGAGCTATCAGGGCGCTCCATGGATGAATACTCCCAAGTCAAGCATGTGATGATCAGCCAAACCCGAGTGTGACTGCTGACTGATGCCTGCCCGGGAAGTCCGGGCAGGCATCGTATCGCGATCACGGCCCCGATTCCTTCTCCGGAGGGATCGGGGCTTTGCGCTGCCCTGCGACGCCTGGGAAGGGGGCATCTTCAGGGAGCAGCGAAGTGGTTTCGCACTTGGGCTGGCGGCGGTCCGGGCCCAAGCGGGCGGGGTGGTTCCATTCTTCTCCGCTCAATGGATCAGGAACTCTCGAAAGAGGCACTCCGAAATGGGCGTTCCTCCCGGAGCACAGCTCAGCAGGTGCGCCACGCCGGGCCTGCAGTCCACCGCACGGCCCGTCTGTTCGCCCGGGGGAAAGTGGGTTCCAGGGTGGCCTTTGGGTAATTCGTGCGCGGACCGGACGTGCGGGACGGGATGTCGTGATCGTCTGTGGTCCTGGAATCCCGGGTTTGAGGTGTTCGGCTGCTTGAGTGGAGTGCGTGCGCGGGAAAACGAAAGCGCCGCCGGGATGCCGGCGGCGCTTTGTGGTGATGGCTACCTCAGGGGCCAGACAGCTGCATCCGCAGCGAAGGCGGAAGCTCCGTGGAGCTAAAGTCCCCGTCAGGGTTCCGTCGTGTCCAGACGTGCCGCGTGGTGACTGTCGCCGTCAAGGTGCCTTCACGCAGCATCGTGGTCCCAAAGAGGAACGATGATCGTTTGACCTCTGTCGCCCACGATTGCAGGGTGAGGACGTCGTCCTGGTGGATGGCCGCCGGGTATTCAGCGGAGGACGCCACCACTGGCAAACCGGATCCCGTGCCCAGGATGCGGCCGAGGGGTTCATATCGTTCAGCCAGCCATTCTGAGAAGCTGTGCTCATGCCAGCGGAAGACGCTTGCGAAATAAACAACACCCGCGGAATCAACGTCACCAAGCACCACTCTATGGTGCCGGACATGAAGCGCTCTCATGGTTCTCCTTGGACGTGGGTACTCCGTGAATTGCTGTTTAGTTCACCAATTGACTGATGCGCCTGGAATCACCGGGTCCAGTTGCCGGTTCCAGCGCACTTCTGTCATGTCGAGCTCTGACTCGGCACCCGTCAGCAGCTGGCTAATGAGTTTGCCAGTCATCGGCCCGGCGGAGTTGCCGAAAACGTGTCCGGCCGCCATCACGAGGCCGGGGGCAATCTCGTCGATGACGGGCACCATGTCCGAGGTGAACGGAAGAACGCCTGCCCACACCCTGTCAATGCCTACCTTGGCCAGTCCGGGAAAATCGCCAATGATGTCTTCTGCCAGAGCCTTGAGTCCATCCAAGCTGGGGAAGAGATCTACTTCCGCCGGGTAGTCCATCGGGCATCCGATCAGGATTTCTCCGTTGGCCCGCTGGGCAGCGAGGGTGAGCAAGGAGTATCCGGTTTCCTCTTCGATGCGGCTGCGGAACAGCTCATCGTCCCAGCTGGGGAGGTTCCTGAAGAGCGAGTAGGCTTTCGTGGCGTTGGGCCCATATACCACGGGCATTATCTGTGGAGGCAGGGGCTTCGTGGCCATTACCTGCAGGCGTTCGCGGCCGACGGGAACGTCAAGTCCGCTGGCCTTCATCAACTTTTCCGTCCACGCACCGGAGGCGATGACTACTTTGTCGGCGAAGAAGTTGCCTTCGTTGGTTTCGACGCCGATGATCCTCTCCCCGGAGAAGATCAGTTTGGAAACGGTGATGCCTTCACGCAGCGTCGCGCCTTCAGCTCGGGCACCTGCTGCCAGCGCAGCAACGACAGTAGGGGTGTTGATCTGGGCGTCGTTGGAGCAGAAGCTCGCGCCTACGACATCTTCCCTGATGGGGCCGACGAGTGAGCGGACTTCCTTGCCGTCGATGAGGGACATGTCCAGGCCGTCGGTCTGGCGCGCGGCCACGAACTCCTTGAAGACCTGTTCCTGGCGCTCGTCGTAGAAGTAGATGAGTCCGCCATCGGTCCGGAACTCAAACGGCACGGGAAGATCCTGGCGGAGCTGGTCGTACAGCGCCCGGCCCTTCAAGGAGATGTTCAGCGCCCAGCCGGGGTTCCGGCAGTGCAGCCAGACGAAGCCGGGGTTCCGTCCGGAGGCGCCGTAGCCAACGTGCTTTTGCTCAAGGAGGGTGACGTTGAGGCCTTCCCGGGCAGCAAAGTAGGCAGATGACGTGCCGACGAGGCCGCCACCAACGATCAATACGGAGGTCGACACTTAGATGGTCCTTTCGTAGATGTCCGTTTCGAAGTACGGAGCGACGTCGTCCGCCTCTGCCGGGTTGTGATCGGCGAGGTTCTGGTAGTAGGCGTTGCGGGCAATACGGTATTGTCCTGCCTTGTTCATGTCCGCGAACATTTCCGCGGTCTTGACCGCGATGAGGTTGGGGTTGATCACTGGGAGGTCCGCCAGTTCGGTTCGGCCGCGCTGGACGGCGAGTTCGTAGCAAGCGGATACGATCGTGCAGCCGATCAGGATGGCTTCGGCGCCGGTCCTTTTCAGGGCTTCCTGTGCGACGGCGTAGGTGTCTGTCGCCACGGCGTCGGTGTCCTTGACCATGTCATCGACGAACCAGCCCACGGCTTCAACGCTGCGGCAGTTGGCCTCCGTTCCGTAGATCCGCAGCCTGTCCTCGAGCTCAGGGACTGCCTTGTGATGGTCGGTCACGATCGCGTAGCGGTGGCCAAACATCCGCGCCTGTGCCGTCGAAGCCTCCAGTGGTCCGATCACAGGGATTTTCACCAGTTCGCGGGCTTCCGTCAGTGCGGGATCGTAAAGGCAACCGATGACGAGGGCGTCATAGCCGGCAGCTTCCGCGGCCTTGGCAGCCCGCAGGATTTCTACCTGGACAACTTGCTTTGGCGCGTAATAGTCAAGGTTCCTCGGACCGGCGTGCAAGTGCCAGATATCCAATTCCGTTGTGTCGCGCAGCGAGGAGCTAAGGACTTCTTTGATCAGGTCATCGTACCGATCTGTACCGAACGGGTTCAGGAAACAGATGCGCGTGCGTCCATCAGTTGTGTGCTTCATGTCAGGGACGCTACGCCCCCCCATGTAGCGGGAGGAATAGTAGGAGTTCCGAGAAGAGGCCTGCTTCTTTAGAGAGCTACCAAAATGTTTGGTGGGCTGGACGACGGGAGGGCCGAATCTCCGGCAAATGTAAGGGCCGTTGTAATTGTTATGAATTGAGACGTCTTGTTTGAGCATCCCTCCAATGGAACCGGCGCTGGGGCGGCGTCAGGATGACACTGACGGACTTGTAATCGCGGCTGTGCCGCCTGGCTCCCATGGAGAACATACAGAATGACTGAAACCCAGTTGAAAGGCTCCACCGGCCTGTACTTTGACGAATTTGAGATTGGGCAGTCTTGGACCTCACCGGCCCGGACCATCACCGAAGCTGACGTGGTGATGTTCGCCGGTATTTCCGGCGATTTTAACCCGCTCCACACGGATGAGGAATTCTCCAAGCGCACTCAGTTTGGGGGACGTATATTTCACGGTCCTGGCGTTTTCGCTGTGGCTACCGGGCTCGAGTCTCGTCTCGGCATCAAGGAGGGCACGGCGATCGCTTTCCTTGGGATGACCTGGAATCTTAAAGGACCGGTCCGTATCGGGGATACTATCCGAGTCGAGCAGGCCGTTGCGGGCAAGAAGGCGTCGTCCTCCAAGCCGGACCGTGGAGTGGTGACGTTCGACGTTTCCGTCGTTAATCAGAAAGGCGAGGTTTGTCAGGAAGGGCAGTGGGTCGTCATGTTCAAGCGGGCCAACGGATGACTCTGAACCAGACTTTTTCCCATGTCCTGAGGCAGAGAGCCCTCGCTCACCCGCACCGTGACGCAGTACGGGACGGCGAACTGGTCGTGACATACAAGCAGTTGGACCGTGCCAGCGACGCCCTGGCACGACGCATCGCCGCGGCCGGCGCAAAGCCGGGGGACCGCGTGATCCTCATGGCGGACAATTCCGCCATCCACCTGGCCGCGGCAGTTGCCGTCTGGCGCACCGGCGCGGTGCTGACCACGCTCTATGCCTCTTCAGGCCCGTCGGAAATTGCCTACGCCCTGAGCCATTCGGAAGCCGTCGTAGCAGTTGTTGACGCTAGGGCAAATGACCTTGTCCGAAGCGTTCCCGAAGCGCCGCCCACGGTCACCATCTCCAACGACGATTTTGCGGCCACCGACGTACCTGTCACGTGGGAGCGCTGGGATTCCCCCGAAGCGGATCCCAGTGATCTCGCCCTGATTTGCTACACCTCGGGCTCCACTGCCGCTCCAAAAGCCGTTATGCACTCCCATACTGGGCTGCTTGCGGCCGCAGAGGCGTACGCCGAAGTCTGGCATCTCGGTCCGGAGGACCGGACCGTCGTGTGCCTGCCGATGGCCTGGGCCTTCGGGCTAGTCACCACGTCCATGGCAACCCTGACCGCAGCCGGGCAAATCATCGTCCTGCAGCGAACTAAACCGGACCTCATCATCGAAGCCCTGAACAGGTTTGGCGGGACCTTCCTGGCCGGAGTGACAACGATGTTCGTCAAGCTCACCGAGCGGCTGGAAGAAATCGGCAACGTCGATATGCCCGGGCTGCGGCTCTGCATCTCCGGTGGCGAGCCACGTAACGAGAACGTGTTCGCCCGCTGGACCCAGGCAACGGGCTGCCCGGTCCATGATGTCTACGCCGCTTCCGAATGCTTTCCCGCCGTTACATACGACCCGTACGTCGATCCCATTCCCGTGCAGGGTTCATCGGGAAAGGTCGCGTCGGGCGCGAGCATGCGCGTGGTCGACGAGAACGGCCGCGACGTCGCACCGGGGACCGTGGGTCAGGCGCTGTGGAAGGGGCCTGCTCTCTTCCTCGGGTACTGGAAGGATCCGGAACAAACGGCCAAAGCCCTGACGCCCGACGGCTGGTACCGGACGGGGGATCTGGTCAAGGTCAACGAGAGCGGATACGTCTTCGTGGAAGGCCGGCTCTCTGACATTATCATCCGTGGCGGCAGCAACGTTTCGCCTTCTGAAGTTGAGGCAGTCCTTGCCTCCCATCCGTCCGTGCGAAGCGCCGCCGTCGTCGGACTACCGGACGAACTGTACGGTGAGCTAGTCGCGGCCGCGCTCATCCTGCGGGAGGGCCACACCCTCGATCCTGAGGGGCTACGGACGCACTGCACGGCGCACTTGGCTGGATACAAGGTGCCCGGGTTATTCGTTGCGCTGGACGCACTTCCAATCAATTCCCGAACCGGCAAGGTAGACCGCCGGCAACTCAAGCAGGACCTACAAAAGAAGGGAGTCCCCGCATGAGCCAGCTGCGGATCGCGGCCGCACAGTTCGCCCTTCGTCCGGAGCCCTCCCTCGAAGCTTTATCGCAGCACGTTTCCTCCCTCGTGGAGGGTGCCGCTGCTGACGGCGCCCAACTTGTGCTCCTCCCGGAACTGGTGACGACAGGCCTGCTCGCCAGCCATCCAAACCCAGCCGCCCTGGAAGCGGGCCGGATCGACGAAGCCTACCGCACGCTCTTCCCGCTCATCGCCGACCACTACGTGGATCTCATGTCCGCAATTGCCAAAAGGTGCGGCACCACAATCGCCGGGGCAAGCAACATCCGGCGCCTGCCCGACGGCAGCCTCAGGAACACGGCATATATTTTCCATGCGGATGGACGGGTCGACCAGCAGGACAAGCTGCACCTCACGCCGCCGGAGCGCGCCATGGGAATCTCACCAGGAGAACGTGTCATGCTCACCCGGGTGGAGGGTGTGAGCGTCGCGGTTCAAATCTGCGCCGATATCGAGTTCCCCGAAGTGTCCCGCGAATTGGCCCTCCGAGGAGCAGAGCTCATCCTTGCACCTTCCCTGACCTGGAACAGCCGTGGCGCCAACAGGGTCCGTTACGGGGCACATGCCCGTGCGATGGAGAACCAGTTGTATGTCGCCGTCGCGCCCTTGGTGGGCAGTAACGGCATCCCCCATGATTCGCCCTTGCGATGCACAGGCTTTGCGATGGTTGCCACGCCGCTTGACCGGACCTTCGGGCTGAACGATGGTGTATTGGCCGCCCACGCCGACACTCGTGAGGAAGGCATCATCCTTGCTGACCTCGACACCGAGCTGGTGGCCGTTTCCAGGGCGAATCCGGAGCCTCCGGGCCTCAAATACATCAGACCCGAGCTGTATGATGCGATCCGGGAAGGCAGCATTGAGCGTGTCTAGCGAACCGTTTATTCACAGGATCAGGGCCAGATACCACGAGACGGACGCCCAGAAGTATCTGTTCAATTCCCGATACCTCGAATATACCGACGTCGCTATGACCGAGTTCTTCAGGGACCTCGGATGGAGCTACCCCCAGATGCTGGAGGAGGGCTTTGACCCATCCGTCGTTCAAACCTCACTGGAATTCACCCGGCCTGTGCGGCTGGACGATCTGGTGGACGTCCAGGTCGGCTGCACGCGGGTCGGCACATCAAGTTTCACCCTACGGTTCGAGCTTTCCGTCGGCAGGCACCAGGTGTGCCGGGTTGAAAGCATCTACGTCAACGTCGACCCGGACGCCGAGGCAGCACGTCCAATACCCGAACAGATTGCACTGCGCCTGCGGTCTGCCGAGTCCGCGACCACCCCGTCATCATCAGTTGGAGCCAGAACATGAAAACACGACTTACCGATTTGCTCGGCATTAGGCATCCTGTCCTTTCTGCGGGCATGGCCAGGGTTTCCCAGGCAGACCTGGTGGTGGCTGTCAGCAACGCCGGTGGCATGGGCTGTCTTGGCGGCGTCAGTTTCCTCCCTGAGGCCCTCCGGGCCGAGATACGCGACATTAAGGCACGAACCTCAAACCCGTTTGCGGTGAATCTGCTCTTGCCGGAAGTTCTCACTTCCGACGACGATGCCAGCTGGGCACCCGTCAGCGAGCTGTGGGAGCGGCTGTCGCCCGACGACAGGACGAAACTCAAGGGCGTGGAAGCGCTGCTCACGAAGGGAGCAGTTCAAGGGCAGGTGGATGTGGTCCTGGATGAGGCGCCCCCCGTGGTCATCCTGACCTTTGCAACACCCAGGGAGTTCATCGACCAGTGCCACACCAGAGGGATTCTCGTGGGCGCGCTGTGCGGCTCCATCGGCAGGGCCCGGACCGCGGTGGAAAACGGTGCAGACTTCATCATTGGACAGGGCACTGAGGGTGGCGGCCACACCGGCCACGTCGGCACCATGGCCCTTATCCCCGGCCTGGTCGACGCTGTCGACGTTCCTGTGGCAGCCGCCGGCGGCATCAGCGACGGCCGCGGCTTCGCTGCTGCCCTCGCCCTCGGAGCTGAGGCAGTGTGGGTCGGCACCCGCTTCATCGCCTCGGACGAAGCCTATGGCCACGAATCCTTTAAAAGGCGCGTCGTCGAAGGGCAGAGCAAAGACACGGTACTGACCAAGTCCTACACCGGGAAACCTCTGCGGGCTCTCCGCAACGAGTGGACCTCGCGATGGGAGGAACTATCCGGCGAGATCGCCAACTTCCCCGCCCAGTACGCGGTAGCGGGGACCTTGGTGGAGACGGGCTACCAGGACGGAGACCTGGCCACCGGCATGATGCCGGCAGGCCAAGGCATTCAGACCGTCACTGAAATCCTGCCTGCAGCCAAGATCGTGGAAAACATGGTTACGGAGGCCGAGAACATCTTGCATCGGCTGAACCAACGCGCTTAGTGACCGGCTTTTGGCCGGGTCTGGATCGCGGATCCGGGCCCGGCCTTCAGTCTATTGGCACCGCACCAAGACCGGTCGGTGCTTCCGTCTCGCTTCTGTCCAGGGGACTCTCGACGGCGGCAGCGCCTCGGGCGACGCCGGCCTGCCTTTGCGCCGGCCGTCGAACGGAACGGCCGGCGGCTGTGCTGGCCTGTTCAGCGAGCCTGGCCAGCTGAACCGCTGCGATCACATCGGGGGAGCGCAGTGTTCCCCCGACGATTTCTTCGATCTTCTGAAGCCGGTAGCGCAGGGAATTGTGATGAATGTGCAGCGCCTTGGCAGCGGCCATAACGTCAAGTTCAGCTTCGAAGAAGGCATCCAGGGCTTCAACCAGAATGGGCTTGTCCTTGAGCGGACCCATAATGTCTGTGGACCATTCGGCCATCCGCTCCAATCCCACATGCGCGAGCAACCGTGTCGTGAACTTGAAATCGTCATAGCTGAAGACCCGCGTGCCGGCCTGGAGACGGGCCTGCTGAAGTGCCAGAACGGCGTCGTAATGTGACGTGCTCACGTCCCGCACATGGGTGATCGCGCGTCCAAGTCCCATGACCAGGCCACTGTCCTCGGCCGCAAGGTAGGAAAGCGCCTGATCCCTCACCCGCGGTTCGGCCTCGACCAGCACAGCGGTGCTCGAGCTGCGCCGGCTAACGAGGACGGTGGCGCCGAATTTGATAAAGGCCCGGCTGATGCGTTCTTCAAGCGGAGTCGCCAGCGTGCCGGAAACCGTCCTCGGCCCGAACCTCACAATGTCCAGGACACGCACCTCACGGGCAAACGTCACGCCCAGGGACGCCGCCCGACCGGCAAGGACATCGGGATTGTCATACGGGTTGAGGTCAAGCAGTTGACTGAGAACCGAACTACGCACGGCCTGGTCCTGATTGGCCACGAGAACGTCAATCCTATCCGTCGCATCGATGAGCGAGGCCGTGACCCGGGCAGCCGCCCTGACGTAGGAACTGACAAACTGTTCCCTGCGACTGCCTACAAGCAGCCAGCGGACAGGGCGGTTCGTCGACTCGGCGAACCTGATCGCGAGGGCATTCCATCCGGAGACGTTGACCTCGATTTCCGGGAACCTCGAATCAGCGATTTCCTCCAAGAGGAGCCGGAAGGGCAAAACACCCTCCGAGGCTTCCACTTCGCCGGAGGCACGGAGCATTCCGGCGCCGCCCCCGCACACCTTGGCCAGGCGTGAGAGCAACGCCGTCACGGGCTGGTTGGGTCCCAGCGCTGCAACGAGGGATTGCTGCATGGTGAGCATGCGGTTGAAGCGCACCGAATCGGGACTGGCCTGAAAGCGGTTCACTGTGTCGATGAGGTCAGCGAAACGAGTGCTTTGCGGCACCTCCAACACAGGAATCCGGCGGCCGGCCAGTTCATCGATCAAAGCGCGGCGAAAGGGTCCGCGATAAGTCTCGGGAAGAGCGGCCGCAGAAGCCTCCACCTCGAAGATCTTCGTGACCAGCCGGTCTAACTCGGCACCGTCTTGCGGCATGGAACCAAGAATCAGGACTAGTTCATTGCGGCCGAGTCCCTCCACGTCCTCAGGTTCCACCACGATTTGGGCAGAGACGATGACCCGGGTCCGGGCGGAATCGGGCATTCGGATGGGAGCGAGCTGAAGTGCCGGATGACTGAGCAGATCCCCAATCGTGCATGGAGTTACCTGGGCCCCCGCGCCGACTTGGTCTGCGCTGGAAGGCCTGGACCCTCCTTGAGCGTCTTGCATATTGCGATTCTAGCCAGGGAGCGAAAAGACTGGACCGGCTTTTCGTAGTTACATTTACGAAAAGACGAACCATCTCCCATAAAGCCTCCAATGGTCTCCCCGCAGGCCGAACCTTACGCTGTTTGCATGAACGTCCATGCCGCACCCGCTGCACAGAATCCCCTGAAACCCGAGGAACCGGAGCAAACTTCGGCCTATTGGTCTACCTCGATCAGCAGGGTCACCGACTCAAAAGTGTTTATCCGTGGCTACGATCTCGAAGAGCTGATTGGCAGATTGCCGTTCTCAGCCGCCACTTTCCTCCTTCTCCGCGGACGCATCCCGACGCCGGCCGAGGCGGCACTGCTCGACGCCGTACTTTCAGCAGTGCTGGACTACTCACTTCAGAAATCCGGAACCGTTGCCGCGCGGTACGTGGCATCGGCAAACCCGAATATGGCAGCGGCCATGGCGGCCAGTGTCCTTGGCGTTGGAAAAAACACGATGGATCCGGCAGAAACCGCGCGTTTCTGCATCCAGGCCTACCAGCGGCTGGAAACCGAACAGATCCCGGCACCCCAGCTCGCCGCGCAGATCGTGGAGGAACTTCGAGCCAAGAAGCAGCGCATCCCGGGTCTGGGACACCCGGTATTCCGTTTCGTCGACCCGCGCGCCCGGAAGCTGCGGGAAAAAGCGGTCGCCGCGGGCGTGTGGGGTCCCCGCGCGGAGTTCTTCGAACAGATCCATGCGGCATTCACCCGCCTGCCCGGCAGGGAATCCATCGTCCTCAATGACGTGGGCATGATGGGCCTCGTCCTGGTCGAAATGGGCTTCTCCCCGGAGGAAACCACCGGCCTGGCCATCCTCTCGACGCTGCCCGGAGTCATCGCCCACGTGACCGAGGAGCTGCGGGCAGGACGCCCCATCAGGGTCGTGCCCCACGGCACGGCTGAATATGACCAGACAGTCAGGGACTTTGAAACAGACAGAAAGGAATCCGGATGGGACGCAGAGTAGCCATCACCGGCGCCGGAGCCGGCATCGGCCGCGCCATCGCCGCAGCATTCATCGAACTGGGCGACACCGTATTTGTTGGTGACATCTCGGAGGACCGGCTGGCCGAGCTGAAAAGCACGGTCAGCGGCGACATCCACACCACCCAGCTCGATGTGTCGGACTTCCAGGCCATGCACGCTTTCGCCGAAACGGCCGCCGCTGATGAGGGCCTGGATGTTTTCGTCAACAACGCTGGCCTCTTCGACGGCTACGCCGGAATCGACGAGACGACGCCCGAACTGTGGCAGCGCATCATCGACGTGAACCTCACCGGTTACTTCAACGGTTGCAAAGCGGCACGTGCAACACTGAAGGGCCGCGGCGGAAGGATCATCAACATCGGATCCGTCGCCGGCCAGCACGGGGCGGCAGACGGTTTCGCCTACGCAGCCAGCAAGGCCGCGATTGAAGGCATGACCCGGCGACTGGCCGTGGACCTCGGACCCGACGGAATCACGGCAAACGTCGTTGCCCCAGGCGTGACAGCGACGAACATTCGCGCCAACTCGGGAGACCAAATCGGCCACCTCGTGGACATGAACCGGGGCGTCGGGGCCACCCCCGAACTGATGGATTTCCTCATTCCCCTCAGGCGTTCGGGGCAACCTGAGGAGGTCGCAGGTCTCGTCGTGTTCCTGGCCAGCGAGCAGGCGTCGTACATTACTGGACAGGTGATTCACGTCGATGGAGGGTGGCACGCCACATAGGCGTCGCACACGGGCAAAGGAGCGGGACATGAACTTGGACCAAGCGGACATCGTTGTCGTCGGCGGCGGGATCGCAGGGCTGGCCACCGCGCATGCCCTGAACCGCCGCGGTTACGACGTCGTTCTCGTCGAACAGCGCTTCCTCGCCTTCGGCGCCTCCGGCCGGAACTCCGGAGGGGTCTGGCTTCAGTCCATGCGTTCCGGAGCCGAGCTGAGCCTGGCCCAAAACAGCCTGGAAGCACTGCGGCACCTTGAAGACGAGCTGGGCCCAACCTTCGATTACACGGCCTCGGGCGGTGTGTTCTTCTACGAAACAGAACAGCAGGCCCAGATACTTGCAGACTTTGCCGAGGACCGACGTCGCCTGGGCCTGTCGGCTGAGAAAATCTCTGCCGACGACGCTCGGAAGATGGCGCCGGGTGTTCCCGAGTCGGCTATCGGGGCGGTGTACTTCGCGGACGACGCGAAGCTGAACACCTCAAAGTTGGTCAAGGGCCTGGGGCAGCTTGTCCGGAAGCTCGGTGTCCGGATTTATGAAAACACCCCGGCGCTGAGCCTGATCAGAAGCGGCAACGCGGTAACCGGCATCAGAACCATGCGGGGCAACATTGTTGCCGGTGGTGTTGTTTGGTGCGCCGGTCCATGGGCCACCAACCTCGACTCCGAAGGTGTTCAGCTGCCCCTAAAGCTGGTGAGGGTCGGGTTGCTCATGACCCAGCCCATTCGGGCGAACCTGCCCGCCATGACCCGGGGACCACTTGGCGCCCGGCACCTGAAGCCCCTCACGGCCCTGCCCTCCTACAGGGACGACGCATTCAGCGATCCGGAACCGTTGCCGGGCAAGCCCGGATACGAAGACGTCGTGGTCCAAGGTGGTGAGGGAAACCTATACGTGGGCCATACACTCGATGCCGCCAACTCACTCAACCCCCACATCACCCTTGAATCATCCCGGGTCATGATCGACACGATCCTCAACCGCCGACCGGAGTACGGCGAACTTGGCGTGACCGGCCTCTGGGCGGGAATCGTGGGCAGCACCCCGGACGAACTGCCCATCATCGACCAGGTCGAAGGCCTCTACATCAACACCGGCCACAGCGCAGGAGCCGCCACAGGACTCTACGGTGGGGAACTGATGGCTCAAATGGTGGCCGGCGAAGACCCGGGGATGCCCTTCGAGGAATTCTCGCTGGGACGTCCCAGCCTCAACCTAGGAAGCAACCATCTCTATGCAACAGGATCTCTCTGAACACGACCAGCAATTCCTGGCCCGGATCACGCAATTCGTAGACGAAGAAGTCATACCCCAAGCCCCCGAACTCGATGCTTCAGGCTCGTATCCGGCGACCTTGGTCAAGCGGCTCAGGGAACTCGGGCTCTTTGCGGCCAGTGGGCGCCCACTTCCCGTTTACTGCCTGGCGCTGGAGGAGATAGCCCGTGGCTGGCTCAGCCTGATACCCGTAGTCAATGCCCACTCATCTTCGGTCTGGACGTTGAAGCACTACGGAACAGAGGAGCAGAAGAGGGACTGGCTTCCGGCCCTAACCTCCGGCGACAAGGCAGCATGCCTCGGCCTGACCGAACCAGGCGGAGGATCAGACCTCCAAAACATCTCCTCGACGGCACGCCCCAACGGTGACGGCTGGCTGATTGACGGGCACAAGACATTCATCACCCACGCTGATCACAGCGATGCCATGATGGTCCTGCTCAGAACCGACCACCGCGTCCCGGGCCAGCCCGGACTCTCACTGTTCATGCTGCACCGCGACGAATGGGAGGTAGTTCGGAAGCTCCCCAAGCTGGGCACAAAAGGCATCGAAACCTGTGAGCTGCGCATCAATGGCCTCCAGGTCCCCAAAGACCGCCTGATAGGCACAGTTCCCGGGCACGGTTTCGCCCAGGTCATGGACGCTCTCGAAGTGGGGCGCCTCGCTGTCGCAGCCGCGGCAGTGGGTGTGGGACGCAGCGCCCTCTGGAACGCCGTCGAATCCGTCCGGGCGCGCGAAGCCTTCGGTCAGACGGTTAGTGACATGCCAGCGGTTCAAGCGCAACTGGCAGAGACGGCCAACACCCTGGCGGCCGCCAAAGCACTCACCAACGCAGCGGCGAACGCCAAGCAGGCAGGCGGACGACACGACCTCGAGACGTCATCCGCGAAGGTCTTCGCCGCTGACGCTGCCGTCAAGGCGTCCCTGACCGCCATGGAACTGGCCGGAGGAAACGGCTACCTCGAAGACAACCGCTTCGCCCAACTGCTCAGGGACGCAGCCTTGTTCCTCGCCGGCGAAGGATCCAACGGAGTTCTCAACGCCCTCATCGGCCACAAGATCAGCCACGGCACAAAGGACCTCGCATGGCTCTGAAGCTCCCCGAGGGAAAAAGGCTTGCCGTCTCCATCAGCGCCGACTTTGACGCCCACAGCGTCTGGATGGGATCTTTTGGCTCCACCTCACCCACAGTCCTGTCACGGGGCGAATTCGGAGCCGAAGTCGGTGTACCCCGGCTCCTGGAAACTTTTCAGCGCTACGGCATCCAAACCACCTGGTGCATTCCCACCCACACGCTGCAGACGTTTCCAAAGCAATGCCACGCCATTGCAGAGCATGGCCATGAAATCGCCGCACACGGGGTCTACCACGAATACATTCCCAAACTTGAGCCAGCCGAAGAACGCCGGCTCATGGAACTTCAAATAGGCCAACACGAGCGACTCCTCGGAAGGCGGCCCAACGGTTACAGGTCCCCGGCATGGGACTTTTCGGATTCGACCCTGGGCCTGCTGGAGGAATTCGATTTCGTCTGGGATTCGTCGCTCATGGGGAGGGATTTTGAACCCTACCGCCCGCGACCCGTCATCAGCCAAAGCCGCGAAGAAGGCAATGTTTTCGGCGATCCCAGCCCAGTGCTGGAAATACCCGTCTCCTGGTACCTCGATGACTTTCCCCCACTGGAGAACCTTCCGCGCAGCGTGGGCATGGCATCAACCAGGGATGTCCTGGCCAGATGGACTGACCTGTTTGATTTTGCCTACCAACGGGTGCCAAACGGCGTATTCGCCTTGACCCTGCACCCGCAGACCATCGGACGCGGCCACCACCTGCTCATGCTTGAGCAATTCCTCGACCACGTCACTTCCCATGACGGGGTTTGGCTCACCACAATTAGCGACATCGCCGCATCCTGGCGGGACTAGAACATCCCGCGTCCTTGTCCAGGTGGGCGAAAGTGTTCCTGGGGCGGTGTCCTCGCTACTACAACGAAATGCCGGCTGAGCGTTGAACGGCTCAGCCGGCACATTTCTATTTCTGATTGTTTGATCTGTGTTGTCTCTCAGCGAGCCGAGACGGTGGCGATGACCTCAATCTCGATCAAGTGCTGCAGATCCCACAAGCGTGGAACCTCAACCGCGACACTGGCCGGGCGGGACTCGCCGAACACTTCATCTCGCAAATCGGAGAGTTGACTGACCGCCTCAATGTCCGTCAGGTACATCGTCGTCCTCACGACTTGACGAAGACTGCTTCCGGATTCAGACAGAACCGCCTCCAGATTGGCAAAAACCTGCCTGGCCTGGGCCACGATATCGTTGCCAACCGTGTTCCCGCCTGAGTCCACGGGAACCTGCCCCGTCGTAAAGACAAGATCTCCCATGCGTACCGCATGACTGTAATGCCGACCCTTTGGCACCGTGTCGATGTTGATTTCCATCATCATTTACTCGTTCCCTCCCTGGCATGCGCCAGCCAGTTTTGATCTACATCCACGCGGGGATGCAGACGGGCTAGTCAGTTTCAGGTCCTGCGCAGTAAAGGCAATCGTCAGGGCACTCGATGGACGTGCGCGGCGCCTCTAAATGCACATGTTCCCGGCGACGGTCGTCGCGTCCATAGCGGCTTGTGTCGGGTTCGAACTGACTCATCTTCCCGTCTTCCTTGCGGATATCTCCGAACTCATCATGTCGGGAACCCCAAGGCGGACCAATGGTGGGATTTCTGAACCCAACCGGATCCTTTTCGGAATGATTCCAGTTCCTCGCAATGTGACACAGATCTACATTCGAGTAAACAGCCGGTCGACAAGGGACCGGCCCACGAGCGAAAGGCCTCAGGATGGACGCCGTCTTACCTCACAGCGCCAGTTCCCGTCCGCAGGGCGAAGCACCGGCCGCCTACGCTGCCGAGGCGAGGGATATCGTCGTCGAGTTTCATGGCCATAAGGCAGTGAACAACGTATCCCTCGGCGTGGCCAAGGGTGAAGTCTGCGCCATTATCGGACCGAGTGGCTCTGGAAAGAGCACTCTGCTCAGGACGTTTAACCACCTTCAGGAGCCCACGAGCGGCCAGATCCTTATTGACGGGGTATTCAGCGTCCGGTCGGGCAAACCCACTGCAGCGGAACTGATGGCTCTGCGACGCAAAGTCGGCATGTGCTTCCAGTCGTTCAACCTCTTCCCACACCTCACTGCGGCAGAAAACATCATGCTGGCCCAGGTGAAGGCTTTGGGACGGAGCAAGGATGCAGCGCGCGATCGCGCCCTTCAACTGTTGGACAGGGTGGGGCTTGCCTCGAAAGCGGACGTCAAGCCTTCCAAATGCTCTGGCGGCCAGCAGCAGCGTATCGCCATCGCCCGGGCCTTGGCGCTGGACCCCGAGATCATGCTCTTCGATGAGCCGACGTCCGCGCTTGACCCTGAACTTGGCGCCGAAGTGCTGGCCGTCATGCGGGAACTCGCCCGGACAGGTATGACCATGCTTGTAGTCACGCACGAGATGCACTTTGCCGAAGATGTGGCCGACCACTTGGTCTTCATGGCCGACGGGGTCATCGTCGAACAAGGCAACCCTTCATCGGTCCTCCGCAACCCCCAGGCCGACAGGACACGCAAGTTCCTGAAGGCGGTGACCGACAGATGAACCTCCCTGGGGCGTTTTCATCCATTGCCGCCGGAATCGGCACAACCGCAACCCTGACAATTTCCAGCTTCGTCTTTGGCGCAATAATTGCCATACCTGTTGCACTCGCCCGGGTATCCCGGTTACCGCTGCTGCGACTCATCGGCGGCACGTACATTCAGATCACACGCGGCGTTCCGCCCATCGTGTGGCTGTTCGTCATCTATTTCGGCCTGTCGCAGTTCAAGATTCACTTCTCCAGCGTCAATGCATCCATCGTGGGCCTGAGCGTCATCTCCGCGGGCTACATCGCAGAGATTTACCGGGCCGGACTGAACTCAGTGCCCAGTGGGCAGCAGGAGGCTGCACAGGCACTGTCATTGTCCCGGATCTCTTCATTCACCAACGTCACAGCGCCCCAGGCACTCGTGGCTGTTATTCCGTTGGCGATTGCATACTTCATCGGACTCCTGAAGGACAGCGCGGTGGCTTCGGTCATCGGCGCCCAGGACATCACAGCCATGGCCCTCGCGGCCAGCAAGCGCTCCATGGATGGTCTCCTCATTTTCATTCTGGCCGGCGCGGTCTACCTCATCATCAGCGTTCCGGTGGCCGCCTTTGGCCGCTGGGCAGGAGCAAAGATCGCAGCACGATGGGCGGTTAGGGCATGACAAACGACAATTGGACGAAGCTCTTCCTGGACCTGCTCCCAGGCCTGGGAGTGAGCCTGCAACTTACCGCCGGGCTGTTGGCCATCGGTCTTCCCTTGGGACTACTGCTCGCCGTGGGCATCTCCAGCAAAGACAAAATCGTGCGGTACCCGGCGGTGGCCGTAGTGGAAGTCGGCAGGGGAGTGCCGGCCCTGGTCCTGCTCTACCTTGTCTACTTCGGACTGCCCCAAACAGGCATCACGCTCGACGCCATGCCCGCGGCCATGATCGGACTCGGAGTCTCCTTCGCGGCTTACACCTCTGAGGTCTTTCGCGCAGGGATTCAATCCGTGCCCCAGGGCCAGACCGAAGCGGGCAAGGCGCTGGGCATGTCCGGGGGAGTGATCTTTGGCAAGGTCGTAATGCCCCAGGCACTCAAGATCGTGGTCCCCCCGCTGCTGGGATGGGCCGTCATCTATTTCCAGGCAACATCGCTGGCCTTCGCGCTGGCAGTGCCTGAGCTCCTCAGCCGCGCCTATGTGCTGGCCACAACCAACTTCCAATACCTGAACATGCTCAGCCTGGCCGCAATGCTCTACGCCGGTGTCGCCATCCCGCTGACCGTCCTGGCCGAACACAGCAGTCGGCGGGACGCCAAGAGCCGCACCGCCTGACCACCCACCAAAACCCAGCATCCCAACAACAATCTAAGGAATACCCTTGAAGCCCACCGTTCGCACAGTAGCTGTCAGCGTTGTTCTCTCCGCGGCAGCCGCCCTCCTTTCCGCATGCGGCTCCGGAGCATCCGGCGCCGCCGGAAACTGCACACCCGAATCCCAGTTTAAGACCATGCGCGACAAGACCCTCACCATCGTCGGCCCCGACTACCCGCCGCTGTTCATGTACCAGAGCAACCTGGATGGCGTCGATGGCAAGATTATCGAATCCTTCGCCAGCGCCAACTGCCTCACTACAGATGTCAGAGTCCTGCCCGCCGCGGGCGTCATCGAATCAGTCAAGGGCGGACAGGCAGACCTGGGGGCCGGCGGCTGGTATCCGACGGCGGAACGTGCCAAGGTCGTCAACCTCACCGACCCCATCTATGGCGACCCCGTCGTCCTTGTAGGCAAGAACCCCTCCACCAAGATCGAGGACTACGCGGGAAAAAAGATCGGCACAACCCAGGGCTACAACTGGGTTGATGATCTGGTGAAGTTCGCCGGGGATAACGCGAAGCTTTACCAGTCACCCGACGCCGTCTACCAGGACCTCGTCAGCGGCCGCATCGACGTCGCCCTCATGGCCGTGAACGAAGCAGCCTACCGGCTCAAATCCGGTTCGGAGCTCAGCTATGTCAAAGCTGTTCCCACACCCATCATCAAGGCCACGCAAAACGCTGCTGTTACGAGTTTCCCGACAACCAAAGGCAACGATGAACTCACCGCAGCCCTGAACAACCACATCTCGAAACTGCGTGACAGCGGGAAACTGGCAGAGATTTTGAAGGAGTTCAATATCGACGCCTCCGCCGCGACTCCGGCAAAGGGCTAATACCCCATTCACGATGCGTGCCGACAAACCCAGTCGGCACGCATCCTCCACTACTCCACAGCCTCTGCACGTATTGAGTCAGAAATGAGCAAGCATGACGACTGACAACGATCTACTGACGGCCAAGAACACTCCCACAGCGGCGTCTCTTCGGAAGATTGTCATCTCAAGCACCATCGGTGCAGTCCTCGAATGGTTTGACTTCTTCGTCTTCGCATCCCTATCGGGCCTTATCCTGGGACGACTCTTTTTCAGCCCCACTGATCCGGTGGCCGAGATATTGCTCGGATTCAGCACCCTCGCGGTCGGCTACTTCGCAAGACCCCTTGGCGGCCTCATATTCGGACACTTCGGCGACAAACTCGGACGCAAGTCCATGCTGATGATCACCATCTGGCTCATGGGGCTGAGCACCGTCACCCTTGGCCTACTGCCGAGCTACAGTGCGGCCGGGGTTGGCGCTACTATCGCCCTGGTCCTGCTTCGGGTAGTCCAGGGTGTCGCTGTTGGCGGCGAATACGGTGGAGCCGCCCTCCTGATCATTGAACATTCGGCAAAATCGAACCGCCGCGGCTTCTATTCCTCGTGGGCCAATGTGGGAGCCTCGATGGGATTCCTCCTGGCCTCAGCCCTCCTGTCTTTCCTTACTGCCGTCACAACGAAAGAGCAGTTTGAAACCTGGGGCTGGCGAATCCCGTTCCTGATCAGCGCCGTCCTACTACTCGTCGGCTCTTTCATTCGCAAACAAATTCAGGACACGCCGGAATTCGCCAGACTCAAGGATTCAGGGCAGGAAAAGAAGAAGCAGTCCATCCACAAAGTCCCGCTACTCTCCCTTATCCGAAAACAATGGCGGGCCCTGATCACCGCCTTTGCCGTCCCATTGACGACTCTCGTGTTCTACCAAATCGGCTTGGTCTTCATCACCCCATACGCCACACAGCACGCTGGTTATCAAGCCTCCACGGTCCTCGCCGCCATCAGCGTCGCACAGCTGCTGTACATTGCCCTGTCGGTTTCCTTCGCCTATCTGTCGGACAGAATCGGTCGACGCCCAGTGATTGCGTTCGGAGCCATTGGCTGCGCCGTGTGGGGATTCGTCTATTTCACAATCTTGAATGACGGGAGCTTTCCACGCCTGCTGCTGGCGGTCACCGGCCTACTATTCTTCGTAGCCGCCACCTGGGGCCCGCAGGCAGCCTTCCAGGCTGAGCTCTTCACCGCAGATGTCCGCTACAGCGGAATTTCCGCCGGATACCAGCTCGCCGGAGCAATCTCCGGCCTCACACCCCTCATAGCTTTCGCCATGCTCAGCAGCCTGGGAACCTGGCTACCCATTGCCATCTGCACCGCAATGGTGGCTGTCATCGGTGCCATAGGCCTTGCAACGACTCGGGAAACAGCCTTCGAGCCGCTGAAGGACTAGGGCAAGCGAAAGAAGACGTTGGACATACCAAATAGGTCTAGACGCCGTTCGGCGCTCCCGCTCTTTCACGACCCGCTGAAAGCAATGGATGCCGCGGCAGGTGCCTCCGAACCTGCCTTGCACAGGCACCCGAGAAAGAAGGACCTACGGACAGAGCACGTAGACGACCGGGACCCCGACGGCAGGCAACAGCGCCAACAGCAGGTCCTGCAAGACCTGGCGAAACTTGCCCGGAACCATGACGGCAAGGCTTACCTCACCAGCTTCAATTGAGCGTAGGAATCAAGGCGCCCGGCTTGGGCGTCTGGCGTTCGGGCTGGTGCCCCGCGGCCCTCGAGGGCGTAGGTATGGCGCTGCCCGCTCCTCAAGGAACTCATGCCAAATGGAGCCTCACGTCGGTGCGGCTCGGAGCCGTCGTTGGTCTTGGACGTTGTTCGGATAGAGGATCAATGCGCTGGGGTCCGGGCCTGGAGTGCAACTTGGGGTACCGGGGACAATCCAAAAGTTTGCGAGGGAGAAAGTGACGAAGGAGCGCCGAGCAAGAGTTTTGGATTGGTACCGGCGCGGCAGCGCCCTGGTTGCGCGGAGGGTCCGCCCAGCGATCATGGAGCAATCCGAACGATAACCAGCCGTGACTTCCTGTTTCATCCTCGAATACGAGCGTGCCCCCGTCTGCTGTCGAAGCGCGTACCCCCACCGCACTGCCTTTGCAGTCTTGTGAGCAGGAGCCGGTCTGGTACTGCTTTGGTACCATCATTTTATGGCCATGAATTTGCGTGTTCCCGAGGATCTTGATCGCCGTTTGGAGCAGTTGGCTGCCGAGGAGCACACGTCGAAGTCGGCTCTGTTGTTGCAGGGTGCGGAGTTGGTGTTGCAGCGGTATGGGCGTCGGCGTGAGATCAGCGAGAGTTTGGAGTTTGTGATGAGCCATGACGCGGAGCTGCTCAAGCGCCTTGAGGACGCGTGACGTCCTATCTGGACATTGAGGATGCCCTGCAGGTTGTTGACCGGTACAGGTTTCATATCCGGGATGTGGGGTTGCTGTCTTCGGCGTTGGCCCGGCCGGCGACGACGGTGATGGGGTCTGAGGCGTACCCGGAGTTGCCGTTGAAGGCGGCAGCGTTGTTGGAATCGGTGGCCAGGTTCCATCTCTAGTGGACGGGAACAAGCGGACGGCGTGGACGCTGATGGTGCTGCTGCTGTGGATCAACGGCTATCGGCACGACTTCAGCACCGACGAGGCTTTCGATCTGGTGGTGGGCGTGGCCGCCGGGGGTGTGTCCCTGCATCCCAGTGCCGAACTCATCGCTGCCCATCTTGTGGCCAGACAGTGACTCCGTGCTCGGCAGCTGCTGCCCGGATGGCCTTGACAGATGGTCATGCATTTTCCTGCGGCTCCGCCGATTCCGGAGGGCCCCATTACTCTCGGTGCAGCCTGCGTGAGCTTCAGGACTTCCTCCGGGCCAGGGCTTCATCAGCGGAGCGCTGACGAAGATCTTCGGCGGATAGCCGCTACGCGATTCATGGTCATGGCAGCGGTGGTGCGGAAGATGCTCGCACGAGCAACGAGGGAGAAAGGACCTCGACCATGGGCTCCAAGGCAGGGTTATTGGAGCGAAGAACCGCTATTTCGGCAGCTCGCCGGCCGAGGTCAACAGGATGCAGGTCGACAGTAGTGAGGTCCACTCCGGGTAGCTTGCTCGCGGAGGTGTTGTCGTACCCCACGACTGTAATGTCCTCGGGAACTCTCAGACCTCTGGCATGGACGGCATCGAGGACTCCGAGCGCGGTCTGGTCGTTGTGCGTGAAGATTGCAGTTGGCCGGTCCGGGGCATCGAGGAGCGGTCCTGCAAGGTCGGAGGCTTCCTGCCGCGAATACCCGCACGTGACCAAATGGGGGGTGAGCCCCGCCCGTGCCATCGACGCCGTATAGCCTTCCCGCCTGCCCAGGTACCCGTCAGTCGGGGGTGAAGCGAGATGGACGATCCGCCGGTGGCCCAGTTCCAGCAAGTGTTCCACGGCCATGGTTGCCCCGAGCACATTGTCCGAGGCGACGGCATCGAAGCCGGGCACAACACGGGCAACACTCACCAGCCGCAGCCTGCCTCGGAATGCTTGGAGTTCGGCATCTGAAAGCAGCAAGCCAGCCGCAATCGCCACGTCTACCCTGGCACGGACAAGGGAGTCCAGGGCGGGCCGATCCAGGTCACCGCTGATGGAACCGACAGTGAGTACGAGTTCACGTCCGCTCTGATGGGCAGAGTCCCGCATGCCATCGAACATGTCCGCAAAGACCTCGTTGTGCAGGTCCAGGAGGAAAACGCCCAAAGTGTCATCCACCTTGCTGGCAAGCCGGGACGCCATCCGATTGGGCTGGTACCCCATGCTCTCGGCGGTGGCCAGGATCCGTTCCCGGGTGGGCTTGCTGACTCCGTAGGCATCCCGGAACGCCAGGGAGACCAGGGCCGACGACACCCCCGCGGCCCGGGCCACGTCTGCCATGGTCACTTTCATCAGATCACTCCTCAGTTTGCGCGCCTCCAGCAACCTGGCCTTCAACACCCTCTTGACAGGTAATTCTAGAACGCTTTAGATTGTATGCACAATCACATCTAGAGCGCTTTAGATTCTGGTTCAAGAACGCTCCCCGACATGATCGCCGGGACGGGCAACGAACCTGGACGCACCGGGCGGGAGAGCATCCGCCCAAACCTTCCCGCCGCCGGATTCCGGCGGCATCCATGAAACGAGGAACTCGATGAAGAGTTGGAAATCCCTGACGGTCGCTGGAATTGCCGCGATCGCACTGACGCTCAGCGCCTGCGGTACCGGCGGGAAAGCGAACGACGTCAACACTGGAGGGGCGCAGGCAGCCGCAGGAACAAAGCGAGACCTGAGCTTCGCCGTCGTCATCCACGGCAATCCGGACGGTTCCTTCTGGAACGTCGTCAAGAAGGGCGCCGAAGACGCAGCGGCGCAGTACGGCGTCAACGTGAGCATCACCGGCGACGGCGAGGGCGCCAAGCAGGCGCAGCTGATCGAGGCCGCACTGGCGAAGAACCCCAACGGCATGGTGGTCTCCCTGGCTAACCCTGACGCGCTCGGGTCCGCTCTGGGAGACGTCAAGTCGAAGAACATCCCGTGGGTCAGCATCAACTCCGGTGTGGATGTCTCGGCAAAGCTCGGCGCCCTCGAGCATGTAGGCCAGACCGAGACTGTCGCCGGACAGGGCGCGGGGCAGAAGCTTGCCGCGGCCGGCGGAAAGAAGCTGCTCTGCCTCATCCACGAGGCCGGCAACATCGGCCTCGAGCAGCGCTGCCAGGGTGCGGCGCAGGCGTTCGGCGGCCAGATCGAAAAGCTCCAGGTGGACTTGAACAACCCGCAGGGCATCCAGGCGACCGTCAAGTCAAAGCTGCTCGGTGACAAGTCCTTCGACTCCGTCCTGGCCCTCAACCCGTCAGTTGCCACGGCGACCCTCGCCGGCATGAAGGACGCCGGAAGCACGGCCAAGCTCGGAAGCTTCGACATCGACAAAGACGTGCTCAGTGCCATCAAGGCGGGGGATATCGCTTTCACCGTGGACCAGCAGCAGTACCTGCAGGGCTACCTGCCGATCGCCTTCCTCGTGCTGAACCACGACAACCTCAACACCGTCGGTGGCGGACTGCCCGTCCTGACCGGGCCGGCCTTCATCACGAAGGACAACGTCTCCACCGTCGCCGATCTCGTCAGCAAGGGAACGCGATGACCATGACTCAAAACCTCAACACAGCGAACGAAACGCCCCCCGAGAAGGACAAGGCCCTGGCCGGACTGGCCCACGCCGCGGCGCCGGCCGGCGCTGACGACCGGCTCGTCCAGGTCGGGCGCATTCGCCGGATCTTCATGTCGCCCGAATTCGGTTCGGCAGCCGCTGCCATCATCGTCTTCATCGGCTTCTCGGTGATCGCACCGCCTTTCGCGAGCCAGGCGGGCATCGGAAACTTCCTCGACCCGGCCGCGACCCTCGGGATCATGGCCGTCGCCGTCGCGCTGCTCATGATCGGCGGCGAGTTCGACCTCTCGACCGGCGTCATGACCGGCTCGACCGGCCTCGTCACCGCACTCGTCACGACCCAGCTCAACACGAATGTCTGGTTCGGCATCCTCGCGTCGCTCGTCTTCGCCGTCGCAATCGGGCTCCTGAACGGGATCCTTGTCCACAAGACGAAACTCCCGAGCTTCATCATCACGCTGGGCACGATGTTCATGCTGTGGGGCCTGAACTACGCGGTGACAACGAACATGACCCACCAGGTGACGGTCTCGGGGGTCTCCTCATACACCGGCTTCGACAGCGCCAAGGCCCTCTTCGGCTCTTCCGTCGGCGGGTTCCAGGTATCCCTCATCTGGTGGATCGTGCTCACGGCGGTCGGCGTCGTCCTGCTCACCCGCACCAAGATCGGCAACTGGATCGCCGCCGTCGGCGGCAACGCCGTGGGTGCTCTCGCCGTCGGCGTCCCCGTTGCCAAGGTCCGTGTTGGACTCTTCGTCGGAACAGCGACGGCCGCTTGGCTCGTCGGGCAGCTCACGGTGATCCGCTACGCGTCGGCCACCGTCACCACGGGCATCGGCGCTGAGTTCAACTTCATCATCGCTGCGGTGATCGGCGGCTGCCTCCTCACCGGCGGCGCCGGCTCGGCCCTTGGAGCCTCGATCGGGGCGCTCATCTTCGGCATGGTCCAGCAGGGCATGCCCCTGGCCGGATTCCCGAGCGAACTGTTTAAATTCTTCCTCGGCGCGATCCTCCTGATCGCGGTCTTCATCAACCTCTACCTTAAGAAGAAGTCTCAGGCGGTGGGATCATGACAACCCCCATTCTCGAAGTCCGCAACATCAGCAAGAACTTCGGCCACGTCCGCGCCCTCCAGGACGTCTCGTGCAAGGTCAAGGCGGGCGAGGTGACGGCCGTGCTGGGCGACAACGGCGCAGGCAAGTCCACCTTTATCAAGACGCTCTCCGGGGTCCACCCGCCGGACTCGGGCGAGTTCCTCGTCGACGGCGAGCCGACGCGGTTCAGTTCACCCCGCGCTGCCCTCCAGCGCGGCATCGCCACCGTGTACCAGGACCTCGCCCTCGCTCCCCTCATGCCGATCTGGCGCAACTTCTTCCTCGGCTCCGAGCCCACGCAGAGCGGGTTCCTCACGCCGCACAAGAGCAAGGACATCGTCGTCGATGAACTCGGAAAGATGGGCATCCAGATCCGCGACCCCGAGCAAGCTGTTGGCACCCTGTCCGGCGGCGAACGCCAGTGCGTCGCGATCGCCCGTGCCGTGTACTTCGGCGCCCGCGTGCTGATCCTCGACGAGCCGACTGCCGCGCTCGGCGTCCGGCAGTCCGGCGTGGTTCTGAAGTACATCATCCAGGCCCGCGAACGCGGCCTGGGCGTCATCTTCATCACCCACAACCCCAACCACGCTTACCCGGTCAGCGACCACTTCGTGCTCCTGCAGAGGGGCCGCACAATCGGCGATTACTCCAAGGCCCAGATCACCATCGCGGACCTTGCCCAGCAGATGTCCGGGGGCGCGGAACTCGAAGCCCTCCAGCACGAACTCCACTCCATCGGCCGCTAGCCTCGCGTACCGGTCCGGCCGGAGGCACTGGCCCGGCTTCACTCACTCAGGGTTCGGGGGCCGCTGAACGCGGCCACCTCATCCCAGCACGTCCAGAAAGAGAAAGAGCACTATGACCACCACCATCCGCATTGGCATCATCGGCGCAGGCATGGCCGGCCAGGCGCACGCCTTCGGCTACCGAAACGCCATGATGGCCGGCGACCTCGGCGATGTCGACGTGCAGTTGCACACCATCGCCGATCCGAACCTGGGTTTGGCGCAGTCTGTCGCCAAGCGATACGGCTTCGCCAACGCCGTGGCCGACATCGACGCGTTTCTGGCCAATCCCGAGATCGACGCTGTGAGCGTCGCCCTGCCGAACCACCTGCATGCCCAGATCCTGCCCAAGGTCATTGCTTCCGGGAAGCACCTCTTCGCCGAGAAGCCCATCGGCCGCACGCGGGAGGAAGCCGCCTGGCTGGCCGGGCTGGCTGAAGCGTCTTCGGCGGTGACTGGCGTCGGGTTCTCCTTTCGACGCCTGCCCGGACTGGCGGCCCTCGCGCAGGCGGTCCAGGGCGGCGCGATCGGCCAGGTCCATACCGTCCGGGCCTGGTACAACGCGGACTACGCGGCCGATCCGGCCGGCGCGCTGTCCTGGCGCTATTCGCAGGAGCTCTCCGGCGGCGGCGCCCTGCTTGACATCGGCGCCCACGCGATCGACGCCGCCCAGTTCGTCGTCGGACCCGTCACCCGTGTCCTGAACTCCACGCTTCGCACCGTCATCACCGAACGCCCAAAGCCAGCGGCTGGTGCCATCGGGCACGGCGCCGCGACCACCGAGGAGCGCGGACCGGTGACGAACGATGACGTCGCCCTGCTGACGGTGGAGTTCGACGGCGGCGCCGTGGGCCAAATTACGCTCAGCCGGATCTCCAGCGGAATTCCGAACTCCCTTGGGGTCGAGGCCTTCGGTTCGGAGGGGCACGCCCTCTTCGACTCGATCAGCGCCGGTGAGTTCCACCTTTTCCAGAACGGCGTCGCCACCTCTGCCACCAATGGACCGCGCCGGATCTTCACCGGGCCGGAGCACCCGTATTTCAACGACGTCGCCGCCATGCCCGGCGCCGGCGTCGGCACCGGCTACGCCGAGGCCTTCGTCGCGGAGATCCAGGAATTCCTGCGTTGCGTCCGCGATGGCAGCCCCATGGACACCGACTTCAACACCGCCGTGAAAATGATGCGCGTGGTCGGTGCGGCACTGGACTCGGCCGCATCGAACGCGGTCATCGACATCAACACGCACCAGCAAGCCTGACCACCACCCAGATAAGGACAAAGACTATGGCTTCCATTCGCGTCGGAACAGCCCCCGATTCCTGGGGCGTCTGGTTCCCCAGCGATGCCAACCAGGTCCCGTACACCCGCTTCCTCGATGAGGTGGCCAAAGCCGGGTACGAATGGATTGAACTTGGGCCCTATGGATACCTGCCCACCGATCCGGCGCAGCTCCGCGACGAGCTCGAGTCCAGGGGTCTTCGCCTCTCGGCCGGCACTGTGTCTGAGCGGCTTCACCAGCCGGACTCTTGGAACGCTGTTTGGGATCAGGTGACCGACGTCGCGGCCCTCACCGCAGCGCTCGGCGGCAAGCACGTGGTGGTCCTCCCGGAAATGTGGCGCGACCTCTACACCGGTGCCGAACTCGAGCCGGGAGAACTCACAGCTGAGCAGTGGCAGGCGAAGACCACCGGCGTTGACCGTCTTGGCAAGGCGATGTTCGAACAGTACGGCGTCCGGCTGCAGTATCACCCGCACGCGGACAGTCACGTGGAAACCGAACAGGACATCACCCGCTTCCTTCAGGACACCGATCCGGAGTTCGTGAACCTCTGCCTGGACACGGGCCATGTCTCCTACAGCGGCGGGGACAACCTTGCCATCATCAACCGCCATCCGGAACGCATCGGCTACCTGCACCTCAAGCAGGTCAACTCCGACGTTGTCGCGCGGGTCCACGCGGAGAAGCTGCCGTTCAGCGAGGCAGTAACGCTCGGCGCTATGACCGAGCCACCGCTTGGCGTCCCGGAGTTCCCGCCGCTGCTGGAAGCGGTCGCACGGACCGGCGCGGACATCTTCGGGATCGTGGAGCAGGACATGTACCCCTGCCCGCCGGATGCCCCGTTCCCCATCGCCCAGCGCACCCGGTCCTACCTTGGCGGCTGCGGAGTCCATGCGCTGCGCTTCGACGCTGGCCTGTCACGTTCCAACGATGCCCTCTGACCAGCATCGCACGGTTCCCGATGGCCTCTCCGAGGGGCCATCGGGAACCACCCCGCCACCCTTTTCACAGTTGCTGCAGCTCAAGCGCCAGGGCCCCGAACCGCTGTACTACCAACTTGCGCAAAGCCTTGAACACGCCCTGGAAATCGGTGTGATCGGGCATGGGATCAGGCTGCTCCCTGAGCGGGTAATGGCACGAGAACTGAAGGTCACCATCGGCACCGTGCGCAGCGCTTGGGCTTACCTCGAACGCAAAGGAATACTCATCCGCCAGCGGCAGGCTGGAACGTTTATCCGATAGCCGCCGAGGTACGGCATTCCAGCTCGCTTTGTGACCGGACAAGGGGCACGGCAGCTAGCAATCTAACTTTACGGATCCTGGCCACAAGGCCAGAGGAAAGGCGCATGATTATCGTGACCCACGAGTTGCTTACGATCGGGCGCATCAACGTTGATATTTACCCGAACGACATCGGGGTGGGACTGGAGGATGTGCAGACCTTCAGCAAGTATTTGGGCGGTTCGCCGTCCAACGTGGCGGTTGCCGCTGCGCGGCATGGCCGCCGTACCGGTGTCATCACACGGACCGGTGACGATCCCTTTGGCAATTACTTGCACCGGGAGTTGAAGAAGTTCAACGTTGATGACAGTTTTGTCACCCCCGTCCCAGGCCTCCAGACGCCCGCCACCTTCTGCGCCATCCAGCCCCCGCACGACTTCCCGTTGTATTTCTATGGCCGTTTTCCCACGGCTCCGGATCTGCAGATCAGGGCTGAGGAACTGGACTTGGATGCTATCCGGGAGGCGAAGATTTTCTGGTCCACGGTGACGGGCCTGTGTCAGGAGCCCAGCCGCAGCGCGCACATTGCTGCTCACGGGGCCCGCCCCCGCGCGGGTTTGAAGGAAGGCCAGTACACCATTCTTGACCTGGATTACCGGCCGATGTTCTGGGCGTCCGAGGAGGAGGCCCAGACCGAGGTTGCGAAGATTCTGCCGCAGGTCACGGTGGCGATCGGCAATGACAAGGAATGCGCCGTGGCGGTTGGCGAGGGCACTCCGGATGAGCAGGCTGACCGCCTGCTGGCTGCCGGCGTCGAGATCGCGGTGGTCAAGCTGGGTCCGGAAGGCGTGATGGCCAAGACCCGCGCCGAGCGCGTTGTCTCCGCCCCGGTGCCCGTGGAGACGGTGAATGGCCTGGGTGCCGGTGATTCGTTCGGTGGGGCATTTGTTCACGGCCTGCTGTCCGGCTGGCCGCTGGCCCGCGTCCTGGACTACGCGAATGCCGCAGGGGCGATTGTCGCCTCGCGGCTTTCCTGTGCGATGCCATGCCGACGCCGGCGGAAGTCACCTCGCTGCTGTCAGAACGCGGCCGCCCGCTGCCGGAAACCGACGTTGCACTCAGTACGGTGAAGTCCACAGGCCAAAGCCCATACCCACGACGGCTGCTCCGATAAGACCCGGAACAAAGCATGGGTCGAAGTGGATGGAAGGCCGAGCAACCACGTCAATAGGTTCCAGATGATTGCGCCCACGAGACCGGCGAAGATGATTTCCGGGGTGATCCGGACACCGCCGGACCCTTCTCGTATCAGTCCGCCAGAGATGGTCCTGGCAACTTCCGTGGAAAGAAAGCACCCACCAGATTGAGAAGTGCGGCCAGCGCGACGGCGCTCTTTGGCTTGATCGCCCCCGTGGCTATGGGGGGCGGGCTACATGACTTGTACCGACACCTGTGCCCTGGTCTTCCGTGTGGCGAGCTGCGGCATCCCGATAAGCCCGGCGAGGGCGTGATTCTGCTTTCGACCGGATGAGCATACGCCCGAATCGGTGCGTGATCACGGGTACGCATTTATGCGGTGTGTGTTTTCAGCTGCCGGAACTCTAGCAGGAAGCTTGTCCCGGGTAGCCAAAGGCCAGCCGGGGACTTTTATTGGTCATGATGACCGGTGTCATGGCCGGGGTACGTCTACATAGACCGTACAGAAGCCGTTTTGGTAGTACTGTCCCACCCGGAAGCCCGACTTGGTGGCTTGGCCGATAGCTACCGATAGCACGGCTTCGAAGTCGTCGTTGAGTACGTAGGACTGGATCCCCGGATAGCCTGTGACTTGGACACCTGCGGGAACCGTGATGGTGGGCTGGCCGGCGTCATTGTGGGCGGCGGCTGGATGGAACACGATTTGGAGGTTGGCGCCGCCGGTGAGACTGATGGGTTTACCCGAGGCACCCCCGACCACTTGGGCGACATAGTGCACGGTGACGCCTGGCGCCATTCCCTCGAACAAGAACGCTATGCGGTCAAAGCCCTCATCGGGATGGGCGCCCACGCGCAGTTGCGTCAGCTTAGCGCTGCCAGCGGTGATGGCGGCTGGCGACGAAAAGTCGGCGGTAGACCACGGAGTAATCGGCTGTGGCGTCTGAGTGGGTGTTGGGGTAGCGGTGGGGCTACTCGAGGCTGCCGAGGGGGTCGGCGAGGTCGTTGGTTTTGTCGGGGTGGCCGACGAACTTGGCGAACTGCTGGAGCTGCTCGGCGACGGTTGCGGAGCGGGCGGCGAGCAGGCAATCAGCGCGATTGCCGCGCTTAGGGCCGTCGTGGCCGCAGCGGCGGTCACGAACTTGTGGCGGTTCATTAGGTCTCCTCACGAAAGAAGGTGCGGACAAGATTGGCTCACCACCTGTGGGCCACGTCGATGACAAGGCGCGATCCCGTACCCGGGCCTGCCAGTGTGAAGACCCTGAACGGAAGCCGTGCACGGACGCCCAGACCGAGGCGGGTGTAGCCTTCGAAGCCGCCGGCAAAGGCCACCTGCCTGAAGGTCTGGTACCCGGACACATTGGCCAGCTCATTCTTGTTGGACGGGCTGTACGTGGGCAAGCCGGTGTTGATGTCGTAGTCGTTCGCGTGCACTACCACCTGCAGGAAGGCCCCGCCCCGCAGCGGCACCGGGCGTCCGCTTGCATCCTCGGTTACGACGGAAACGTACTGGACGTTGTAGCCCCCGGCCGGTCCGTTGATGTCCACCACCAGCCGGTCAAAGCAGGTGTGCTGCCCTGTCCGGACGTTGAAGACAGAGGCAGCGGACATGGCTGCGCTTGTTTTCGCCAGCGACCCCCAGACCTGCCCGCAATACGGCGCTGCCGAGGCCATGCTCGGAGTAACGAGACCCAGTCCGGCGGCCAACAGAATTGCGGCCAGCCACGCATGAATCTTTTTCATGAGTGTGAGTGCCACCTCCTCAAGTGTTTGTGGTATCACCAGCCTAGGAGCGCGGGCTGCCCAATAAGGAGGGCTGTTGCCGTTTCGGCGCCCAACCGTTAATCGGTCCCCTTCGCGGTCACGAGGGCGTGATTCTGCAGCCTTTTCGGCGCTTTCCGGGAACTGTTTCGTCACCAGTCCGGCATGCTTCCGTTATCCGTCATAACGACGCCGGAATTCGGCTCGAGTGCCTTGGGGCCGCTGCATTGCCCGGTCCCGACAATCTGCCATGACTGAAATCGAGCTGACACATGTGCTGCGAATAGATACGGGTAGAACCGGCTGGCCTGAACTCAAATCATTAGGGGCCACTGACCCGCACACAGAGCGACTGCGCTCCCCTTGAAATGGGGAGCGCAGTCGCTCTGTTTTGTCCGAAATCTGTTCAAAATCTATCAGGAAGGCGTCGTTGACAATGTCAACAGGATTCGCTTCGGACTGGGTCGTACATCGGCCGGACTGGGCCGGATTGCGGATGTTTTCTGGAGTTCCCTTTGTTTCCAGGGGCTGGAATGCGGTTCGAGTCCCACCTCGGGCACGCGTTTTCCCTCAGGCTGGGCGCGGTTTTTGGGCCTCTGGCCATGTGGACACTGTCCACACCCTTGCCAGCGTGTTGCTGACGGTGTGTCAGTCGCGGTGTTTAGTTGTAGTTGGCCGTTCGCGGGGCCGGCGCTTCCTTCCTGAATTGGCGACGTTTTGGGTTCTCACTCATTCATGGACTGATTCAGCTGTAACGGTATGACCAGGTTCCCGAGGGGAGTGAGGCTGTGCGCTGCTGGTCGTGGGGTCCTGTGCTCATACCTGTTCATGGCGACTTTCAAGGGCTCGTGCATGACCTTGGCGTAAATCTTCTGGAATTCTTTTGACGGCACCCCGGGTCAGGGGAGGCCAAATCTCTTCGGTCAGACCTTCATGGTGTGACTGGCAGAGGGTTACATGACTTTGCCGCTGGTGCATCTGAGCGGATGGCCGGGAGTTCTTTCCTCAGAGAGGAACCAAGCCGGTCCTGTCGCGGAGGGACCGGCCCGGCAGGCTAACAGCTTCATAACTGACTGATAGTGGGCGGGGTGCCGGGGTACGCCGGTTCCGTTGAGGTCTTTGGTTGCATACCTGTTCATTGCGCTCGAGCCCGCGGCGCCGAGGTCATCTGCCTCGGTTGTGCCGGGATGGCCGGATTGGAGGAACACGTCTGCGGGCGGCTCCCGTTCCGGTGATCGACGGCGTCGCAGCCGCCACATTGCTGGTGGAAACACTCGTCCGGCAAGGCCTGGCCATCAGCAAGGTGGACAGCCGCGCCCGGCTCCTCCCCAAGACGCTGAGCCGGCCCGCGCAGAGATCATCCGCGGCCATTACCCGCAGGGCTCCGGGCTGGTGGAAGCCGCACTGGCGTCTGAGCTGAACGTGTCACGGCTACCCATCCGGGAGGCCCTAACGCACCTCGAGAACGAGGGCTTCGTGCGCATCCTGCCGCGCCGCTCCTCCCGCGTTATGCAGTGGATCGCAGCCGACGTTACCGAACTGTTCGACGTGAGGCTGAGCCTGGAAACCCTCGCTGCTCGGCTGGCCGCGAAAGCTGTGGCCGCGGCGCCTCGTTGCAGCCGCTGCTCGACGCGATCGACGCAGAACACCCCGCGCCGGACAGTGAGGACTGGCTGAAAGTTGCAGAAACCTCCACGGTGGTGCATGAAGCCATCGTCGACGTGGCAAGCAGCGCGCTTCTGACCTCATGGAAGCGCGCGGTCAGCGGCAGCATGACCTGGCTGTTCTACCTGACCAGCGCGCGTGACCAGCGCCAGCAGTCCGACGAGCACCACGGCCTGCTGGAGGCGATCCGCGCGGGCAACGACCACCTCGCCGAGGCCATGCCTTCACACATATCGAGAAGGGCCGCGCCCCTTCCCTACGCCTGATGACCGGGGGTCCGCGCCGGATAAGCCGGCCACGTGTTTCCAGAAGTTCCTGATTTGCACGCCGTCCTACTTTGCGCCCCCCGGTTCACCCCATCCACCACTGCGCGGATACGGGGAGCCAGAACAAAACTAACGCCGTAGGTGAGGGTGTTCCCGCAGCGAGTGTCCTTGGCCTGAATCATTCCTAAGCTTGGGAAGCTCTTCCTTACGTTGGTTCTGCAGCGCTTCGCGCTTCTGGATAGTAGCCAGCTCTTCATCTGACACGATGCGCCAGTATTGGCCCCACGGTTCCATTGGATGTTTGGGTACTTGAGCTTGTACCGGTCCTGGTCGGCCGGTCATTGCCTGCTTTCTGCCGGGTTCCTACGATGGTTGAACAGAGCCTGGCACGACGGCAGCAGGCCCGGCGGCATGGGTTACGCCGAGGAAAAACCACCTCCTGTCTTGCCAGCTGAGGAAGCAGCAAACGAACAGTGAAGGGACTGCAATGACTGCAAATGAAGCACGTCAGCTGGTGAAACTGAGCGAGACGGACAGGACCGTGGCGGTGGGGGAGGAAGACATTCGTGGTTTCGCGGTGAAAGACCGCGACGGAGAAGACCTCGGCAAGGTCGATGATCTTCTGATCGACCTCGAGGGCGACAGGGTGCGCTTCCTATTGGTTGCCTCCGGGGGTTTCCTCGGGATTGGCAAGGAGCACTCTTTCATCCCTGTGGATGCCGTCACAGGCATTAGCGCCGAGGAAGTTACCGTGGACCTTGCGCGCGAACACGTGGCCGGGGCACCCGAGTACGACCCCGAACTAAGCAGCACCCAGGCTTACCAGGAAGCGGTCTATGGTCACTACAACTACACGCCCTACTGGGCCGAGGGCTACATCTACCCCCACTTCCCCCGCTGAGCAGAACACCTGGACGGGGAGGGCTGCGCGGACCCACCACCTGCGCCAAGCCCGGCCAAGGATCCCGGCTACAGTGGAAGGACCAAAGCCGCCACGAACCGCCGGGGGAACACCGCCATGGGCACCGAGTCCAAAACGACCGGGGATGACGGCCTGCCCGAGATCGCCAGCGTCCTCGAAGACATCCTGGAACTGTCGCTGCTCAGTATCGAACCCGGGCACGGGCCCGTTTATTTCCCAGGATAGCCACCGCGACGACCCTAAGCCCCTAGGCAGCAACGACGCTGCACCATAGATTTCCTTTGCTGAGGGAAAACCCTGGAGACCGGAACCCCCAACCGGTATATGTACCTGTGGGGGAGTTATTATCGCCGCAGCAGCGGCTGAATGGGAAGCTACGTTGGCATCCGTAGCAGTCAGCTTCGGCACGACTTCGTTGGGCGCTGGCATCTTGTGCGGACGGGAAGATGATGCCTGAGGAGTCGAGCAGGGAGAATGGTCGGCGGGTACCGCCAGGTACACCTCGGTGGCTTATTCCTGCCCTCACCATTGTTTTTTTCTCGGCCGCTGTGGTTGTGTTGGTCGTTGCGGCGGTCGTTTCCGACGTTCTCGTTAGGATCTTGTCACTGCTATCTGGGCTGACGTCTTTGATGCTGACTGTACGGAAGGCTAGGGTATGGCGGCAGCAAAGGAACGACTCGCGAAACCGGCACAGGGAATGACGCCGCACGGGCTGGCATGTCCAGCAGGATGTTGATGAAGTGAATTTCTACTGGGCGGCCCTTTATTTCGCCTCTAGAGCGTTTCAAGAAGACATCCTCAACGTATGGTCGTGGTTGCAGTAAAACTGGATTGGAACGCGGATGAGAAATGTAATCAAGGTGCTCGTTGCACTACTGACCGCGGCAGCTATCGCACTAATCCTGGGATGGTTTTTGGGCGCCGCGGCCGCTGGCACCGCGTTCCTTGTGATGGCCACAATTCTGGGAGGTTACTTTGGATTCGGATGGGGATCGAGGGAGTCCACGAAGACAGAGGAGCATCGCCAGAAACTGATCTCTGGCCGGAACGACACAGACCATGATTCGTCTCCCAATCCGAACCTTCCGAACAAGCCCGATCCCGATACAAGGCCGGATTGACCGCTGGACCCGGTGACGGCCACCGTGCAGCATTCTTCTCGTCAGAAGGTACGTGATCCCGGACTTGGAAGCTGGCTTGGATACAGCGAAAGGTCTTACGGGATTGCAGAGACAAGAAAATGAAATAGGGCTCTGCCCGCTTTGCATTGGTACCGAAGAGGTCGCCGATCCTGCGGATGCTTTTGGCTAGGCTCAACGGTCCTGCTCACCGACAGCAGTCAAGCGGTAGTTGCCACATACAGCGCGACGCCTAGGGTGTCGGTAGCCGCCGGCGTGTAGGCAGCTGCCAAACCATGGCAGTATGGCGGGGGCTACAAACATACGGTAACCGGATACGCCAAATTCGGAGTGCGGAACACGACGCAACGATTGGCCGCTTCATGCAACTGGACCCCAGCGGCCAGAGCCTTCATCGATACGCCTACATTGGCTGCAACCGGCCAATGCCAGCGATCCAATAGGACTGGCCGACCAGACTACCTGCTTCTTCCTGGCCTTGGGCGTACTCGCTCTGGGCGGGGCGGTTCTAGTGGCCTCCGGGGTGTACTTAATGCCCTCGCCTTGGGTGATATCGCCTTCTTCCCCGAAGAAACGGTCCTTGTAGAGTCAACACTATATTTCCTCGGATCGCTTTTTGGTCTTGCCAGTGTTTGCGGGTGATGACTCAATGATTCCTGAAATATATGCATAATTTAAAACACTGATTATTGAGTGGAGGTTTACCGATGAGTAAAGGATATTTTGTCAGCATAATAGTTCTGGGGCTCGTTGCCGCTATATCTGGGTTTATCGTTTTGATTAGGTCCCAGGATGCGTTTTTTGCCGGTCTCATGTTGACGATATTTGGTCTGCTTTTGTCCATCACAACATTCTTCAGGTATCGGAAGGCTAAATCTTCAGGAAGGATTTAGATCCGATACACCAAATTCGGAGCACCCTACTACGACGCAACCATCGGCCGCTTCACACAGGCGGACCCCTCGGGTAAGAGCGCTAACCGCTATGCCTACGCGGGCTGCAGCCGAGTCAACAACACTGACCCAACTGGCCTTGACGATCCTTCATTAGGCTGCATATTTGCTGCGGCAGGAGTCCTACTTCCAGCTACGGCATCCCTCTTCGCCGCAGAGGACGTCTTGTTTGCCCTCGCTTGGGGCGCGGTGGCCTAATTCGCCGAGGAAGTCACGCTGGCCCAAGTGGCGCTCTACTTCGTTGGAGGACTCCTTGGGGAAGCAATCGCTTGTAGATTGTGAATATCCTCCGCAGGGGCACGGTATCCCTTGTTTTCGAATGTTATCTGGGAAATGAGCGGACTTTGGAGAGATGGGAATGCGTAAAGCAACACCCTACATAATCGGTATTCTCCCCTCCGTGGCGCCTCATGCTCAACGACCACCCTCCAGGGGCAGAGGGGCCATTTAGCACTGCGGAAAGATGGCCACTGAACGTCGCGATTCACACTTCCTTGCGAAGCAAACGACCGTTGTAGCAAAAACGGTCGATTTCGACACCAGGTCCGTTCTGCTGAGCCGGTTGCGCTGTTGGCTGACGACGTCCAAGACCCAAGACCCATCGTTCCTCTTCAATCCATCCGAGATATTCGAATGAATTCCGCAGGAACGTGGCTGGCAAGCCAAACCATGTTGCTTGCTCGGTAGAAGGTGGTGTCCGCAGCGAGAGCGGCAACTGTATCGATGGTCAGAATCACCGGATGTTCGCTTTTACGGCTTCCGATGACTAGCACTGCGGTATCGGCATCTGCTGACATGTGCACGTATTGTCTCTTCATCGGCAGGAGGCCAACGGTGAAGATGGACCTGATACTTTCCGGGGATGTTCCGTGGAAGAGTTCGGCTGGCGGGATAGCGGCGACCACGGCAAAGGCTCCCGGCGTGCTGTGTCCATACAATGCACGAATCAATTCGCCCCGAATCTCGTGACGAGGTTTTGCTGCGGAATTAATCATCATCTGCAAGTCGGATAGGTCTAAGTCGAACCACTCTGGAGACTCTTTGCGCAGGGCATCCAACAAGGCGTCTACAGGCGTCCAACCGTGTGTCGTCCGCCACGGAATTCCTCACTTTAGGTGGGTTCTCGCCACGTAATTCCCCACTTTGAGCGGCGGTTCGCC
>NZ_JAIWYX010000012.1 GCF_020251205.1 Arthrobacter sp. M4 | reverse complement strand
CAGAATCTGTCATGGTCACAATGATTCTCCGATCAATCACCGATCAAAGGCTTCTACACAATCAATCTGACACCCCCCTGCGCCGTGTCCGAACACGCCGCCGCGCGGGCCCTGCACGACGCCGCAGACCTGGACGGCCCCCGGTGGGAAGTCCTCGAAGCCCTCGAAGACGGTGAAATCTACCCCGAGCACGCCCGGGTGATCCTGGACCAGGCCCGCACCGTCCCGGATGACCACGCCGACATCTTCACCCGCAGGGCCCTGCACGCCACCCGCACCCGGCACGGCCGGATGCGCACCCCCGCGGAGCTGCGCACCGTGCTGCGCCGGATGCGGGAGCGCCTCCACCCCGAAACCATCCAGGCCCGCACCACCGCCGCCCGGCGGGACCGCAGCGTCTGGTTCACCCCGGAACCGGACGGCATGTGCACCCTGGGCGCCTACCTGCCCGCCGAAGCCGGCCTGGCCATCTACAACGGCCTGGACCACGACGCCCGCACCGCCAAAGCCCAGGCAGCAGAAACCCGCGTTGCAGAAGCCCAGGCCACCGAAGCCAGCATCACAGAGGGAGACCCGGCGAACACCGCTGCCCAGGCCCCGGCACACGCCGCGGCCAACACCACGGCGCAGGCAGACCGAACCGGGATCCTTCACCAAGGAGCCCCGGGCGCCGATCAGCGCACCTTCCCCCAACCCTCCGGCACGCTCGCCGAGCCGCGCACGCTGGCAGAACACCGCACCCTGTCCGAGCTCCGTGCCGACGCCCTCGTCCAGCGCCTCCTCGGCATCCCCGGATTGGGAAATCCCGGCGAGCCCGGAACCGCGCCGTTCCAGCCCACTGTCGTGCTCACCATCCCCATCGGACTCGCCCTAGGCGCCGCAACCGCAGCGGAAGGCACCGCAGCGGAAAGCACCACCGCGACCGGAGAACGAAGCTCAGCCGCGGAAAGCATCACCGCGACCGGAGACGGAAGCTCAGCCAGGGAAAGCACCCCCGCGGCCGAAGGCACCGCAGCGGAAACCACCCCCGCGGCCGAAGGCACCGCAGCGGAAACCACCCCCGCGGCCGAAGGCACCGCAGCGGAAACCACCCCCGCGGCCGGAGGCACCGCAGCGGAAACCACCCCCGCGACCGGAGACGGACGCTCAGCCGTGGAAACCACCACCGCGGCCGGAGGCACCGCAATGGAAAGCGCTGCCGTGGCCGAGCTGGAGGGCTACGGCCCCATCGACCCCACCACTGCCCGCCGACTGGCCGCTCTCGCGCCCAGCTGGCACCGGCTCTTCACCGACCACGCCACAGGGGAAGCCCTCGGCGTCGGCCGCACCGCCTACCGGCCACCACAAGCACTCCGCAGATACCTCAACCACCGCGACAAAACCTGCCGCTTCCCCGGCTGCACCCGACGCGCCAGCACCTGCGAACCAGACCACACCATCGAATGGCAGGACGGCGGGACAACAGACCCCGGCAACCTCGCCCTGCTCTGCAAAAAGCACCACGCGCTCAAATCCATCGGCGCGTGGAGCTACAGGCATGCGTCCCCAACCGGCCACCTCAGCTGGACCTCACCCCTCGGCCGCAAACACACTACAGAACCCGCCAGCTTCAGCGTGTCCGCCGATCCGCCCACACCGCTCCAAAACCCCTGGCGGACTGCGTCCGCAATAAAACCACCGCAGCCCTCACGCACGCCTCCGGACACCAGGCCACCGGACCACGATCCCTCGCCCGAACCACCACCTCTGTTCTGACACAACGGCGGAACTGCGCCGACGACTTGAAGCGAAACGGGGTGGATCCGAAATGACCCTGCACCGCAAGTGGGAACGCTTTCGCAACTGTTCGCTTCGCGTCAATGTCTCTTCGCGGGCAGACAAGACCAGACCCGGCGTCCGGACACACACTGAGGGAGAATTTGCGGCGCCGACCGGCCGCTATCCCTACTCAGAGTGGAGTACCCATGGAAACCTACGATGCGCTTCTCGCCGCGATCACCCCGGAATCAGGCCCCACGCGCACCATCTTGAATCCCGCCACGGGCGAAGCTGTCGGCGAGGCCCCGGTGCACGGTGTTCGTGATCTTGAAGCTGCAGTGGCCGAAGCGGCGGCAGCACAGCCTGCTTGGGCCGCCCTCGGCCACGACGTACGGAGCGCCGCTCTGCTCAGGGCCGCTGACGCCGTCGAACGCTCGGCCGAAGAACTGGCAACGCTGCTCTCCCGCGAGCAAGGCAAGCCGCTTAACGGTCCCAATGCCCGCTTTGAGGTGGGCGGCTGTGCCGCCTGGTTGCGTGCCGCGGCCAGCACGCCGCTGGAGCCCGAAACGGTCGTAGACGACGGCGAGACACGGGCCGAGCTGCATTACCGGCCCATCGGCGTCGTGGGCGCAATTGGACCTTGGAACTGGCCAATGATGATCACGGTATGGCAAATCGCGCCGGCCCTGCGGATGGGCAACGCCGTAGTGGTGAAGCCCTCCGAATTCACGCCGCTCTCTGTACTCGCGCTGATTCATGTAATCAACCAGGAACTGCCTGAGGGCTTGGTGAGCGTTGTTTCGGGCGGTAGGGACGTCGGTGCGCGGCTGGCCGAGCACCCTGCGATCGGCAAGGTGATGTTCACGGGTTCGACAGCCACTGGCAAAGCGATCATCAAGTCCTCTGCCGACACGGTAAAGCGCCTGACGCTGGAACTGGGTGGCAACGACGCCGGAATCGTCCTCCCCGACGCTGACCCGACGGCCATTGCCGAAGGTCTCTTCTGGGGCGCGTTCATCAACACGGGTCAGACCTGTGCCGCGCTGAAGAGGCTCTACGTCCATGAGGACATTTACGACGACGTCTGCGCCGAACTCACAGCCGTTGCCGCCGCTATGCCCATGGGCGAAGGACTCGATGAAAATAATGTGCTTGGCCCGCTACAAAACAAGCAGCAATTCGACATTGTCTCGCGCTTGGTGGAGGCCGCGCGCGAGTCTGGCGCGCGCATACTGATTGGCGGCAACCCCGACGCGGAACAGCCCGGGTACTTCTACCCCACTACCCTGGTTGCCGACATCGACAACAACAACCCGCTGGTCACCGAGGAACAGTTTGGTCCCGCACTACCGATCATCCGCTATAGCAGCATTGATGAGGCAGTCGCCCAGGCAAACGCGCTCGACGTCGGACTGGGAGCCTCGGTCTGGTCAGGGAACCTTGCGGAGGCGCGGAACGTGGCGGCGCGCCTGCAAGCCGGTACGGTCTGGATCAACAAGCACGGTGTTGTTGATCCGCGAATCCCGTTCGGCGGTGCCAAGCAATCGGGGTATGGCTTGGAATTCGGCGTCGAAGGTCTCAAAGCCTTGGGCGTGCCACAGGTGATCAACGGCTAGATTGCACTCCAGCCAGCGAAATCCACCATCTTTGAACGCAGGGCCCGGCGCATCGCCAAGACACGCCGGGCCCTGTCGTATTCCCTGTGGCAAAGGTGGTGAGATTCAGCAGCCCCTTGGTCCTTAGGTACCGCTGGCCACTGACTCCCCCACAAGGGACGTCAGCGGAACCAACGCCGGCCGTTCCACGGTGCTCGAAACAGGAAGCGAGCGCCCGGTGTGAGCGGACTCCAGTACGGCTTCCATGATCTCCAAGGCGTGGAATGCCAGGGCACCGCCAGCTCGGGGCTCCTCCCCGGAAGCCGTCCTGATCAGGTCGGCGATGCCGAAGCCGCGTCCGGAATCGACGTAGCCGGCTGACACCGGCAGGGTCTCCCATTCGGTGCCGCCCAGGCGGAACAGCTGTGTGTCGCCGTCGAAGTGGTTGGGGTCCGGCACGGCAAGGGAACCAAGCTCACCGTGGACTTCAATGTTCGCGCTCTTGGTTTTCACTGAATCAAAGCTCATCACCAGCGTGGAGAGCGCCCCGGAAGCATGCACCAGAACACCTGTCACGTGCGTGTCGATCTCCACGGGCACGGTCTCGCCCGCGCGGGGTCCGGATCCGATGGTCCTTTCATCGCGGATCCGGCTGGCAACGCCGGTTACTGACACCACGGGTCCCAGCAACGTGACGAGTGCAGACACGTAGTAGGGACCCATGTCCAGCAAAGGTCCACCGCCGGGTTGGTAGTAGAAATCCGGGTTCGGGTGCCAACGCTCATGCCCGGGCGTAACCATGGTGGCGGTGGCGGCGATCGGCCTGCCGATCAGGCCGTCGTCGATCGCCTTGCGAGCTGTCTGGATCCCGGTGCCGAGTACCGTGTCCGGTGCGCAGCCGACGACGACGCCAGCCGCCTTAGCTGCCTCAAGAACCTGCCGTGCCTCCGCCGTCGTTGCAGCCAGCGGCTTCTCTCCATAAACGGCCTTGCCGGCAGCAATTGCTTTGAGGGCGATGTCCGCGTGGGCTGCCGGGATGGTCAGGTTCAGGACGAGTTCGACGTCGTCCGCCGTCAACAGTTCGTCGACGGACAAAGCACGGACCCCCTCGTACGAATCGGCCACGGCCTGGGCGCGGACGGGGTCAATGTCCGCAACTGCGACTAGGTTGACTTCGTCCAGGCGGCCGAAGTTCTCGAGGTACTGGCCCACGATCTTCCCGCAGCCGATGATCCCTACATTCAACGGCTTGCCCACAGCAGGCCCCTTTCAATGATCGTGCGGACGTTGCTGTCCTGGAGAATTTCCACCCTGTGCCCCGGCGTGCAGACGAAGATGCGCCCAGCACCCCACTTCCGCGTCCAGATCGCCGGAGAAGTCACTTCGCGGTGCCAGGGATCCCACTCCCGGACCTTTTGCGTGGTGGTGGCAAGCACGTCGATGTAGTCGTCGGCGAGCACCCAGTACTGCTCCGTGACCAGCTCGAAGTCGCCAATACCGGCCGTAATCGGATGCCCAGCCGCAGCGGGAAGCATGTTCACGGTGTACGGAACATAGTTGTCGGATTGCTCGCCGATCCGCTCGTCCGGGTGTTTGCCCGGGTGGCAGGCGAACTGGCCACCGATCAAGTGCAGGTAGTCCGAGGTGTTCCGGTATGAGTCGGCGATGCCGCCGTGCCAGCCCGCCAGGCCAGTGCCGTTCTCAACGGCCGTGCGCAGCCCCTCGAACTCGTCCTTTTCGATGGTGGACATGGTCATGCACTGCATCACCAGGTCCACGGTGGCCATGTACTCGGCATCGGCGTAGATTTTGGGCGATTCCTCCACCCGGACTTCGTAGCCGTTGGCCTTCAAATACGGGATAAAGAGCTCCGTGGCCTCTACAGGCTGATGCCCGTCCCAACCGCCGCGCACCACAAGCGCGATTTTAGTGTGGTTTGTCATTAATTTCCTTCAAAAGAATTAGCGAGTGGCAAAAGCCGCATCGAAAGCTGCAAGGGGTGGGGTGATCTTGGCAAGGTCACGGACCATGCCCAGCGCCTGTGGCGCCCCAACCAGTCGATCCATTCCTGCGTCCTCCCATTCGATGCTGGTTGGCCCGTCATAGCCGATGGCGTTCAATGTCCGGAAAATCGGCTCCCAAGCGACATCCCCGTGGCCAGCGGTCACAAAGTCCCAGCCCCGTCTCGGATCAGCCCATGGCAAATGCGAACCCAAGCGACCATTTCGGCCATTAAGCTGCCGCACGGATTCCTTCACATGAACGTGGAAAATCTTCTCCGCAAAGTCCTGCAGGAACATCACAGGATCCAGGTCCTGCCAAATGAAATGCGAAGGATCAAAATTCAGCCCAAAATTCTCACGATGTCCGATCGCCTCAAGAGTCCGCCTCGCCGTCCAATAGTCATAAGCGATCTCCGAAGGATGGACCTCCAGCGCAAACCGAACACCTACTTCATCGAACACATCGATAATCGGATTCCAACGTTCGGCAAAGTCCTGGTAGCCACGCTCGATCATGGCGTCGGACGCCGGCGGGAACATCGCCACGCACTTCCAAATCGATGAGCCCGTGAAACCGGTGACCGTCCGGACACCCAGCCGTGCCGCCGCCCGTGCCGTGGCCTTCATGACTTCCGCCGCGCGGGTCCGCACGCCCTCGGACTCGCCGTCACCCCACACCGCTGGGGACAGGATGTCGCGGTGCCGCTCGTCGATCGGGTCATCGCAGACGGCCTGGCCCGTGAGGTGGTTGGCGATCGCGTGGACTGCGAGTCCGTTGCGCTCCAGGATCTCGAGCCGGTCGCGTACATAAGAATCATCCGAAGCCGCGCGCACGGGATCCAAATGGTCGCCCCAACAGGCAATCTCCAGCCCGTCAAAGCCCCACTCCCCCGCGAGCCGGGCAACTTCTTCGAACGGCAAGTCGGCCCACTGGCCTGTGAACAATGTGATTGGTCGGCCCATGATCAGACCTCCGTCCATTGGCTGCCGGCACCGGCGCTGGCCTCCACCGCCGCCAGCACACGCTGGACCTGAAGCGCCTCAGCGAACGACGGCGATGGCTGGGTACCGGACGCGATCGCACCGATGAGGTCCACCACTTGGTGTGTAAACAGGTGCTCATAGCCCAGGCCGTGCCCGGTAGGCCACCAATTTCCGGTATATGGGTGTTCCGGCTCGGTGACAATGATCTTGCGGAAGCCGGACTCGGGCCCGTCCTCCGCATCGTAGAAGGACAGCGAATTCATGTCCTCAAAGTCGAAGGCCAGCGATCCCTTGGTGCCATTGAGCTCAATGCGCATGGCGTTCTTCCGGCCGAGCGCAAAGCGGGTCGCCTCAAAGACACCAATAGGACCGGCTCCGGACTCTCCACCGTCGAATCGCGCGCTAAAGATCGCTGCGTCGTCCACGGTCACCGGTCCGCGGGGACCGTCTGAACCCCCGTGGCCACCGAGCCCCACAAACTCTCCACCCACTGGCCGTTCCTTGACGAAGGTCTCCAACAGAGCGGAAACGCCCGTGATGTTCTGTCCGGTGATCCATTGCGCCGTATCGATCGAATGCGCGCCGATGTCCCCCAGTGATCCCGAACCGGACTTCTCCTTGTCGAGCCGCCAGGTCAACGGAGCATCGGCGTCGGACAGCCAGTCCTGCAAGTACTGTGCGCGGACGTGGCGAACTTCGCCCAGCCTGCCGTCGTCGACCATTTTCTTGGCCAGCGCCAAGGCCGGCGTTCGGCGGTAGCTGAAGCCGCACATCGACAGAACGCCCCGCGCGGCGGCGGCCTCCGCAACAGCAGTCATCCGCTCAGCTTCGGCTACGGAGTTCGCGAGCGGCTTCTCGCACAGCACGTGCTTTCCTGCCTCGAGCGCGGCGATGGCGATCTCAGAGTGGGTGTTGCCGGGCGAGCAAATGTCGATGAGGTCGATATCGTCCCGCTCAATCAAGGCCCGCCAGTCCGTTTCCGTGGACTCCCAGCCCAGCTTGTTGGCGGCCGCCTTGACGGCCTCCGGATTCCGGCCGGCGAGGGCCGTCAAGGTCGGTTGCAACGGCAGGTCGAAGAAGCGCGGTGCGGTCCGCCAGGCGTGGGAGTGGGCGGCGCCCATAAAGGCGTAGCCCACCATTCCCACACGCAGGGGACCCTCGCGAACTGGGCGTGGTTCAGTCATGGGATTCCTTTCAGTGAGACGCTATTTGCTGAAGCCGGCGGTGAGGCCGCTCAGCAACTGCCGACGGGCGACGACGTACAGCACCAGCAGCGGCAGGGTGGCGAGGACGACGGCGGCCAGCACCGCCGGGATGTTCACGCTGAACTCGCCCTGGAACGTCCACAGGGACAGGGGAAGCACGCGCGTGGCCGGGCTTTGGGTCAGGATCAGCGGGAAAAGGAAGCCGTTCCAGACGTGCAGCGCGTTGTAAATGCCTACGGTGACGACGGCGGGCCGGACCATCGGCAGCGCCAGCCGCCACATCATCGTCCAGTCCGAGCACCCATCAAGTCGCATGGATTCGAACAACTCGTTGGGCACGTCCCGCATGAAGTTGGCAAGGATGAGCACCGAGATGGGAATCGAGAACGCAATGGACGGGAGGATCAGCGCCAGCAGGGTGTCGTACATGTGCGCACGGGTGATCATCCAGTAGATCGGGATGATGGTGGCGTGCAGCGGAATGGCCAGGCCCAGCAGGAACAGCTTGTTGGTGGCGCTGATGAACCAGCCATTGCCGCGGACAATAGCGTACGACGCCATAAAGGACACCAGCAGGCCCGGAATCACGCTGCCGACAGTCACGATCAGGCTGTTGGCAAAGTACCTGACAAAGTCGTTCTGCAACACCAGCTGGTAGTTATCCAGCGTGGGTTCGGCGGGCGGCACCAACGGGTTGGTGGTGAAGAAGCCGCCCTGGTCCTTCAGGCTGGTGATGACCACGTAGTACACGGGCAGGATGATCACCGCCAGCCAGAACCAGCCGCCCAGCGCGCCGCCAATGTTGGGCCTGCCGCGGAAAGCCCGACGCCGGGACGCGGCTTGGGTGCGGGAGGGACCAGGCGCACTGGTCGGGGCGGGCAGGGGAAGCTGAGTGGTGGAGGCCATGTCAGGCTCCTTCCAGTTGGCTGGCGTTGCGGTTGGTCCCGCCAAGGCGCTGCAGCAGGAGCGCGAGGCCAAGGCCGATCACCACGAGGATGACGCCCAGGGCGCTGGCCGCACCCATGTCGTTGGCCTTGAAACCAGTGAGGTACATGTGCAGCGGAAGCAGGCGGGTTGAGTATCCGGGCCCACCCGCTGTGAGGACAAAGATCAGGTCGAAGTACGCGAGCGAGCCCACCACCATCAACGTGGATGACGTGATGATGGTGTACTTCAGCTGCGGCAGGGTGATGTGGAAGAACTGCTTGACCCGGCCGGCACCGTCAATCTGGGCTGCCTCGTAGAACGACGCAGGGATCTGCCGCACACCGCCTTGGTAGATGAGGGTGTGGAACGGGACGAACTGCCACGCGATCACAAAGACCACCACAAACAGGACCAGGTCCGAGTCGCCTAGCCAGTCCTGGGCCAGGGCGGGGATCCCCAGGCCCGGGCCCATGCCGAAGTTCGGATCCAGGAGGGCTTTGAACGCAATGGCCACCGCGGCGGAAGAGAGCAGGAGCGGCACGAAGTACAGTACTGCCAGCGCCGCCCGGTACTTCTGCCCACCCGCCGTAAACACACCGAGCAACAAACTGATCGGGGCCTGGACGATGAACGAGAAGAACATGATCTTCGCGGTCACAATCAGGGCATTGCCCGTGACGGGGTCGGTCAGGACGGTGGCCCAACTGCTGAGGCCGTCGAGCTTAATCTCGCCGAGGCCGTCCCAGCGCGTGAAGCTCAGGACAACGACGCCGATGAGCGGCACCACTGCGAAGACGAGGAAAAACACCAGGGCCGGTGCGGCCAGCCACCCGGACGGGCCCGCACCACCGGACTTGGCAGTCCGGGTAGTGCGGGCAGCCCGCCGAAGTGAGCTTGTTGTCAGAGCCATTGGGTTACTTCCCGATGGTTGCGTTCATGGTGTCCACGAACTGCTGCGGAGTGATCTTCTTCAGGAAGATCTGGTCCAGGTTGGCCAGCATGGCGTCACCTTGAGCCGGGCTGAGCGCCTGGTCCCAGGAGAGCGTGAAGCTCGGTGCGTTCTTGGCCAGGCCATAGAGGAAGGTCAGGAAGTTCTTGTCCGGGGACGCTGCCAGTTTTGAATCGATGCCCTTGACCACAGGAACTGCGCCGGAGTCGATCAGCGCCTGGGTGTTCTCGTCGCTGAACATGCCCTTCTTGATGTACTCCTCAGCCGCCTTCGTCTGGCTTTCGCTGGCCTTGGATGAAAGAGACCAGAAGTTGGACGGGTTGCCCACCACATTGGCGGGGTCGCCCTTGCCTCCGGAAACCGTGGGGAATGTGGTCCAGGAAATCTTTCCACCGGTGATGGAATCGGGGGCGTTCTTCTTGATGGTCTGGTAAATCCAGCCGCCCTGTAGGATCATGGCAGCCTTACCCGTGTAGACAAGGGCCTGGTCGGCGCTGCTGTCCGCGGCGATGGAGGAGAAGCCGTTGACGAAGCCGCCGGCATCCACCAGTTCCTGGATCTTCGTCAGCGCCTGGGCCACGGCGGGGTCAGACCAGGCATTGGGCTTGTTGGCCGCAATGTTCGCGAACACTTCGGGACCGCCGATGCGCTCCACGAGGTATTCGAGCCACATCAGGTCCGGCCACTTGGACTGACCGCCCAGGGAGAACGGGGCAATGCCTGCCGCCTTAAACTTGGGCACAAGGGCCATCAGATCATCCCAGGTCTTGGGAGGCTGGGCGCCCACCTTATCGAAGAGTTCCTTGTTGTAGTACAGCACCACGGGCTGGACGTTGTTGTTAGGAACCGCGTAGGTCTTGCCGTTGATTTCGCCGTTCTTCAGAATGGACGGCAGGTAGCGGTCCTTGACGTCCGGGTTTTGGGACAGGAAGCCTGAAAGGTCTGCGACCTGCCCGGCGTCGACATAGGACTTCAGGACGCCGCCGCCCCAGCCGTAGATGAAGGTTGGGCCCTGCCCGGCGCCGACGGCGGTGCGCACCTTGGTCTTGTATGCGTCGTTGGCGAAGAAGTCCAGCTTGATGGCCTGGTCAGGGTGGTCCTTGTTCCAGGAATCGATGGACTTCTGAAGGACGGGCTGGTTGCCGCCGGTCAGTCCCCACATTGTGGGCGATTCGCCGGACGTTCCCGCGTTGCTGGGTCCAGCCGAACCGCAAGCGGCAAGGCTCACCGTGAGGGCAGCTGCCGTGACGGCGACTGCGGCTGTGCGCAACTTCCCAATGTTCATGTGCATTCCGATCGTTCCACCGGGGTCAACGCTGGTCCCCCGGGTTGGGTGGTGTGAACTGTGGCTGACGATGAGGCCGATGCGTTGCCTCATCCTCTTGCCTGGCTTGAAGTCTTCGAAATATTTCGTTCGTCTTTCGATTGCACAAGCAAACTTAGCCGTGATCCATCTCACGGTCAATGGGTCCAGAGAAGAAAGTTTAGAACAATGACTATTTATTCATTGACATCAAGGATCAGCCGGGCGACGATTGCTTGAGCGAAATATTTCGCTGATTCTCGAATGGAAGCGAGAGAGCATGACCGCCGCCACCGGACGCCGGAAGCCAACACTGGCAGCCATCGCCGAGGACACTGGCGTCTCCGCACCCACGGTGTCCAAGGTCATCAATGGCCGCGAAGACGTCGCCCCGGAGACACGGGCCAAGGTACTCGCAGCACTGGATGCCGCCGGCTACCGTTCGCCGCTCCAAAGGAGGGTGACGGCGGCACGCAGCACCGTCGTCGAACTTGTTTTTGACTCCATGACGTCCGCCTACAACGTGGAGATACTCAACGGCGTCCTGGAGGGCGCCGGCACACAAGGCGCGGAAGTCATGATCAGCGTGACGTCAGTCATGCCCGAACCGCATATGGGTCCCGAGCAGCGCGCACAGCGGATGGTGGACGAGGGCCGCGCAGGACTCATTGTGGTGACATCGGCGTTTAGCTCGGAGCAGCTCAGCGCTTTCCGACGCCGGCAGATCCCCGTTGTGGTGATCGATCCGCTCAATCCGCCACCATCCGACGTCGTCAGTGTGGGCGCCACAAACTGGGCGGGCGGCAAGGCCGCAACCGAGCACTTGCTGGGCCTCGGACACCAGAAGATTGCCTACGTGGGCGGGCCCGAGGCCGCCGAATGCAACCAGGCCCGCCTGCACGGCTACATGGCAGCTCTCATGGCCCAGGGCTTGGACGTCAAGCCTGGCTACGTCCAGATGGGCAGTTTCCGCACAGCCCACGGCACCGAGGGCTTGAAGCGGCTCCTAACTTTGGACGAGCGACCGACGGCAGTCTTCGCCGGCAGCGACAGCATTGCAATCGGTGTCCTGGCGGAGGCAAGGCGGAATGGCCTCAACGTTCCGGATGACCTGAGCGTCGTAGGGTTCGACAGCACATATCAGGCCGAAGAATCCATCCCGCCCCTCACGTCCGTAGCGCAGCCTCTTCACGAAATGGGCCGTGCGGCATTGCGGTCACTCCTGCGGCAACTGAACGGCGAGGTGCTTGACTCACACCGCGTCGAACTCGCTACGCAACTTATTGTCCGGGAGTCGACGGCGGCTGTCAGCGCTGAAGTCCGCTAACGCGAGGACGACGGCGACGACGTTGCCGTAGAGGTCGAGGTGCTGGTCGATGTCGAGCTGCCGGAGGAGGTGCTTGTGCCGGTGGACGTACTGGTGCTGGTTGATGTTGCGGTTGGTGAGGACGTCGTTGTGCCTGTTGCCGTCCCTGTGGAGCCGCTCGCCGCCTTGTCGAAGACCTTGTTGACTAGCTCCTCCAACTCCTTCTGATCGGAGTTAGCCAGGCCGGAGCCACCCTTGGTGGCCACCACAAGCAGCCGGCCCTTGGCACCGGAAACCTGCATCAGCATGTTCGAGGTATCGGTTCCGCGAGTGCTGGACGTTGCAAAGGTTTCGTCACCCTTGGTTTTTGCCTGAAGCTCCTTGCTGGACACGTCGTACTTCTGCCCCACCACTTCCACAGTGAACTTGGCGCATTGGCCCATCTTTCCCTTGACGCCTTTGAGAAGCTCGACGGCGTCAGGACCCGAGCTGCCAGACTGCGCGGAGAGGGTGCGCGGCTTTGCGCTTTCCGAGATTGCGACGGCGACCTGACCGTTCTCAGCACTGTCGAGGAGCCCTGCCGTGGCGATCGACTTGCAGTCCTGGGGATCCACTTTGGCCGTGTTCATGAGGAGGTTTGCGATCTTGCCGCCCTGGTCAACCTGGCCCTTGGAGTACAGCTTGAGCTCTTTCCCGTCTTTGTCAGTCATCCCGGAGATGAGCGCACGGAGTTCATCCTCGCTGTAGACCTTTGGCTGGGCGGTGGCGCTGGTCGTTGCGGTGCCGCTCGGCGATCCCGTTCCACCACCTCCCGAACATGAGGCAAGCGCGAGCATAGCACCAGCGGCCACGGCAAGTATCGGACTCTTCCTCACAAAAACCCACTCCCAAGAAATAGAAAGTATGCTTAGTATTTCAAGAGTACGGGTTATTGAGGGCCTGGCAAAGAGTCTTGGTCCTACGCCTCCACGACGGCAGCGGCTACGTCGCTCCGGAGGTAGTAGCTGCGCGTTTCTGCCGGATACAGCTGCCCGCGGACAACGTAATATCCGCGCCCCTCACCCGGTCCTCCGGCTGCGCGGTCTATCGCGTCAACCAGAGGCGCCTCGAGGACACCATCCCCGCCTCGCTGTTTCAACTGCGCCAGTTCTTCCGGGCGCAGGGACTGCAGAAGGCCTGGGATATCGCACATGGGAGTACCTCTCGTCGGGACTCCAATGTTAAGGATGGGTAACGCTTTTGTCTCTACTTGATTTTTGATGCGCAAGCGCGCACTACGACGCCTTAAGGCGCGTCTTCCTTGCCTTCTTTCCCTGCCGCCGGTACTCCTTCTGCGATTCCTTGGCCGAACGCTCTTCAGCGGCATGAAGCATCGCGTAGGTGAATTGCGTATCTCCGTTACCCACTGCCGCGGCGGCCAATATCCGCAGCTCTTCACGTGCGAGCGTGCTGTCCTGCAGGTCTCCCAGGATCGTCTGCACCGTTCGGGCATATTCCTCCAGGACACCGGCCCGTTTGCCATGAACGGAAGCCACTGCCTGCGCAGCGAAACGCAGTTGCTTTGCCGCTTTGCGGACTTGGTGCAGCGCCTTTTCCCTCTGGGGCCCGACGACGGCCTTCATCGCAGCGCGGTGCCGCTTGCGCAGCAGTTTGGCTGCCTTGTTAACGAGCTTGGCCGTCGTCCTGCGCGCGGGTGCCGAGGCCAGGGGCCTCAAGTCGGGCGCGTTGACAAATGCCTCGATTCTGTCCAGGAGCTGGAAATACGCGGGACTGCTCAATTTCGCGGCCACTTCGGCGTCGGCCATTTCGCGCCGCGGATTCATCAACTGGTCTATGGAGTATTGGACCGGACCCAACACTAAGGGGTTAGGCTGATCGCCAAGGTTTCGCCGCAGGCGATCGTGGAGGACCTCGGCGTCACGGAACCTGCCCAGTGTGGCGGCGAGGTCCTTGAGTTCGCCATCCAGTTCCTTGACTACCTTCCTTTTGAAGAACGGCCGATAGCTTCGAAGCACGGAGCGAATCCGACGGGTGACTGCCCGCATCTGATGCACGGAATCCTCCACACCCAAGCGCACCTGCGAATCCTGGAACAAGAGTTCCGCCACCTGGTCTTGAAGGTACTGGAGAACTGGCGTGACTGCAGGTCCCTTGCGGTGCGGCCGTACACGTTCAGTTGCCTGCTCAGATGGCCACGAGTCTCCCATAGCCCTGGCCAGCTTGGATGGATGGCTCCCGGGCGTGGCCCCTGCCTTGACGATTTCCGATTCCGCCGCGGATAGCAGGTCTTCTGCCTCGCTATCCGCCAACTCCACTTCCCACTCGCGCCATTCAAGCTCCCTCTTGACAGGCACAGCCGCAGTGGCATGAACACGGTCATCGACGAAATCCGCAAGGCGTCCGCCGTCGTTCCCGAACAGCCGATAGGTGGTGCGGTCCGTATTAAGGCTCGCGACTGCGGCGATCTTTTTGCCGCGTGTAAAAGCAACCAGGCGATTCATGAGCTCGGTTGGGACGGTTTCCGGCTGCCCAAGGGGCGCTTGGACCTCCAGGCGTTTGCCGGCGGTCAGGGGAATCTTGACGTGCCATCCCGCGTCAAAACCTCCGGTGCGCCTGCGGAGGGTGATCTTCCTGGCAGCAAGCGCCAGGTCCGCGGTGTCGAAGTACACGGCTTCGAGCGAGTCCCTGGCCGGCGCGCCTACCCTCGAGACGCCGTGGATCCTGTCCAGGGGTGGTACCGAAACGGCATCATCAACGTCGTACTTCCGCTCTGCCTCAATGGTGGATTGCGCCATGGCCATCAGCCCCTTCATGGGCACCCCTGTTTGGCTCCAATTCACCCGGGCCCTCACCGCCCGCGGGCGCGCTGGGTGCCCAGCCGGCCGCGTCCATCCCTGATTTTAAGACTGTCGACGGCGGCGGGACAGGGGAACCGCCTAGTAGCTTTCGCCCCCGTTCACAATGGTGTCGCCGCGGGTTTACTACCCCTGCGTAGCGTCTGTGCGGTCCCCAACACATGAGAGGCACCTCCATGAGCACAACTCGCACCCGAGGAATCCTAGCCGCCGCCATCGCGGTGGTCATCGCAGCAAGCGCCACCGCCGGCACGGCCTTCGCCCTTACTTCCGGGCAGGACGCCAGTTCCGGGCAGGGCACCAGCTCCGGGCAGGACACCAACCTCGCCGACACCTTTGCCGCCGTCAACCGCAACACCAAGTGGCAGCAGACCGGCAGCCTGAAGCTGGACTTCCCCACCTTCCACACCGAGGGCATCGCCTTCACGGAGGAGCACATCTTCCTGTCCTCCGTGGAGATCCTGGAGCCCACCGTGAAGTTCCCGTCGCCGCAGGGCGGTTATGACCGGACGCCCGGCAAGGGCGTCGGCCATTTGTTCGTCATGGACAAGCTGGGCAAGCTGCAGAAGGACATCGTCCTGGGTGAAGGCGACATGTACCACCCGGGAGGCATCGACTTCGATGGGACCAACGTCTGGGTTCCCGTGGCCCAATACAGGCCGAACAGCAGCTCCATCGTTTACCGCGTGGACGCTTCTACGCTGGAAGTCACCAAGCAGTTCGAAGTGCAGGACCACTTCGGCGGCATCGTGATGGACCAGCGCACCGGCCATCTAGTGGGCAACACGTGGGGTTCGCGCCGCTTCGCTGAGTGGAACCTGCACGGCAAGCAGCTCTCCACCTGGGAGAACCCCAGCAACTTCATCGACTACCAGGACTGCCAGTACACGGGCGTGTCCAAGATGTTGTGCGGCGGAGTCACCAACCTCCCCCAGACAAACCCTGCCGGCGGCACATCCGCCACCTATGAATTGGGAGGAGTGGCCCTTGTGGATATCCAGACGCACGAAGTGTTGAATGACATTCCCTTCCAGAAGTGGTCGGCAGGCGGACACGTGGCTACCCGCAACCCGTTCAAGATGACCGCATCCGGCAACCACCTCACCATGAAGGTCGCCCCGGACAACGGCGAGGAAGGCAACGGCACGGAGATCCTCACTTTCGAAGCCGACGTCACCCGCTAACGCGCTCAGCCGCAAAGGCGCCCAGCCGCAAAGGCGCTCAGCCGCAAAGGCCAGGACACCATAGGAAGCGCCGTCGGTTCATGAGAAGCGCCGTCGGTTCCCGGATATCCCGGAACCGACGGCGCTTTTGCCAGGGCTGGGCTCAGCGGGTTCTAGCGCTCACGCTTCTCGCTGTCTGGATCTACGGTGTACGGGTCCTTTTGGTAGTCGGCGTCGGACGCCGGCCTGGGCACCAGGTCCGGGTCGTCGCCAGTCACGGCACCGGGCACCGTAAGGTCTGGATCCACAGGCGGGAGCTGCAAGGTGTCGCCGGATTCAGAGAGGATTCCCTCAGGCTTCCACTCCCCCGTGTCTTCAACATCACCGGCTGAGACCGTTCCCCGCCAGGCGCCTGTTTCATGACCCCGGGACTCGATGAAGTCCTTGAATTTGTCCAAATCCGCGGAAACCCGGAGCGAATCCGCACCAACTGCGGCTCCGGCCTTTTCAGTGAAATTGTCCGGTTCCCAGTCAATTTGCACGCTGACGCGAGTGTGCCCCGGGTCCAGCGGTTCAAACCGTACAACACCTGAATTTCGCGGCCCGTCGATGCTGGCCCAACTGATGAGCGAGTCCGGAACCTGCTCCAAGATCTGCGCATTGAAGTCCCGCTTGACTCCGGCCGTACTCGTGGAGAAATGCAACGCAGTTTCATCGATTTGCTCCACCGAGTCCACGCCGTTCATGAATTCGGGGAAAGTCTCGAACTGGGTCCATTGGTTGTATGCCACGGAAACAGGGACATCAACGTCAATGGTCTGGTTGACGGTAGCCATAATGTGCTCCTCACTGCAGGCTTTAGCCCGCGTCGAATCGTTCTCCTTTGTCTTCGTCGTCCGTCGGGGACTTTTCGTCGGTCAGGCCCGTGGCACTGCCGTCGGGAAGTCCGGCAGCATCGTCGGAAGGTTCTGACGAATAGCCTCGATCGGGTTCAGTGGACTCCGTATTCGCGTCATCCATTTCCGCATCGGCGGACGGCACGGCGGTATCCGCGCCGGGCTGGTCGGCGTCGGGCTGGTCAGCGGCCCCGGGCTGGGCCGCGTCAGCCTGGCCAGCAGCGGCGGGCTGGTCAGCGGCGTCGGGCTGGTCAGCGGCCCCGGGCTGGGCCGCGTCAGCCTGGCCAGCGGCGCCGCCCATTTCTTCCTCCGGGGTTGGTGAACCGTAACCTCCCCCTTGTTCCATGGGATTAGTGTGCTGATCCATGGTTTTCCCTCCTTTGTGGGCTAGAGTCCTTTGCCGCCTGTGACCGGGACAATTGCCCCCGAAATATAGGACGCCTCATCGGAGGCGAGAAGCACATATGCCGGCGCCAGCTCGGCCGGTTGGCCTGCACGGCCCAATGGTGTGTCCTGGCCAAATTTCGGCAATTTGTCCGGCCATTCCGTAGCGGGAATGAGCGGGGTCCAGATCGGCCCAGGTGCCACTGCATTAACCCGAATTCCCTTCGGCCCCAGCTCTTGGGCGAGTGCCTTGGTAAAAGCCACCTGCGCCGCCTTGGTCATGGCGTAGTCGATGAGTTGAGGCGATGGATTAAATGCCTGAATGGATGCCGTCACAATAATGGAAGCGCCCGGCTTCAAGTGTGGAACGGCAGCCCGGGCGGTCCAGAGCAGGGAGTACAAATTGGTCTTGAAGACTCGGTCAAATTCCTCTGTGGGGAGCGTCTCCAGACTCTCCCGATTCTTTTGGTACGCGGCGTTGAGGACCAGGATGTCCAGCAGACCGAATTCATCCACGGTGCGCTGGACCGAGTCCTTGCAGAAGTCCTCTGAACGGGCGTCACCGGCAATGGGCAAAGCCTTGGTTCCCGCTTTGGAAATCCAGGCCGCTGTGCTCTGGGCGTCGTTTTCCTCTTCGGGGAGATACGTAAAAGCGACGTCGGAACCCTCCCGCGCGAACGCGATTCCCGCTGCCGCGCCAATTCCGGAATCACCTCCGGTAATCAGTGCTGCCTTGCCGCGCAACCGCTCATGGCCGACATACGATTCCTCCCCGTGATCCGGTTTTGGGTCCATCGCTTCCGTGAGCCCCGGTTGTTCCTGTTCCTGCTGGGGAAAAGGACCCGCGTGGTAGCTCGAGCGGGGGTCCGTGGGGTTGTTGGGCAATTGAGGCTGGTTCACTCGGTTCACCTGCTTCGTCTCGTGACTGTTGGTCTCGTAACTAGGCGTGACTTATACGTGTGACTTGCTAGGCAATCTGCTCAACCTGCCATTTCGACGCTAGTCTGCCCGGGGGGCTATGTCCATGGATTTGGCAAAAATACTCAGTAAACTTAGTAATTCAGGAGAACGACCGAACGGAGCGCCATGAAAGGCAAGTTGTTGTTTGCGGCTGGAGTCGCAGCGGGATACGTATGGGGTACGCGCACAGGCCGGGAAGGCTACGAACGGCTGGTAGCGCACGCACGGAAAATCTGGGGCAGCGAGACTGTGCAGCACAACGTGCACGAAGCAACTGAGTTCGCCAAGGACAAGGGGCCAGACCTCGCCGAAGCCCTGGCCGACGCCGCCAAGAAATTCTCGGACCTGGTCTCCTCGATCCTTCCGGGGCCCACGGAGCCACGCGCATCCGATTCGGCGCCGCGCCGCCCGGACGTCGTATCCGACCCTGCCCACTCGGACGAGGTCGGCCAGGACTGGACCGACGAGGGAGGCGCGGCCCCCGAAGGCCCGGCAACCAACACGCGTCCGTAAAAGTCACCGCTGCAAACCCACTTCATAGGCCGCATACCCTGGACGCAGGTAGACGGCGTCCGGATCCATCCGGGCGATGTCTTCCCAGAGCACCAGGAATGAACCGCGGTGCCACCACCGCAACAGCTGCGCCACCGGCCAAGGCTGCGTAATGCCAAGACGCTCGTACCCCAGGAAGGACGCGGCCGTGCGCGGACTCACCACGATGCCCACGAGTCGGGCGTCTGAGAGCAGCTGCCCCGGGGTCCCGTCCAACGCAAAGCGGGCGTCGGACACCTCGCCCAACCTGCCGCCGTCGGAATCCCGCACGTCGCTGCCCAGCAGGTCATTCAGGATCATGGCTGCCTCCCGGAATCCGGCCGATCACCCTGTCCCGCAACCACCGCTCCACCCACAAGGCATCCAGCGACTCCCCCTTGACCCCCAACCTCAGTACGGTGCCAACCTCAGCGACGTCGGACCACGGGATGCGGATCAAGCGGTTCGACGGCGGCCTGCCGCCAAAGATGCGCGTCCCGAGCACCGGGCCGGTCAGCAGGGCGGTGATCCGTGGCGCCTCAGCACCTTCCGGGATGGGCTCATCGTGTTCCGGACCGCTCAACTCAAGGTCATCAATGGTGGTAACGGGGACGCCATCGACGTCCAAAAGTTGCCGGTCCAGTAGGTGCAATTGCGCGTCCAGGAGCCGGCCAGCCACTTCAGGCGGCTTCCTTAGCGGAGGCGGTTGCTTTCTCATGCCGATTCCTCCTATGCTCCAGCTCCGGTGACCACCATCAAGGGAATGGCAGCCAGCGATGCCGTCAGAATGATCACCAGGTACAGCAGCCCGAGGATGTTCACTACCCGTCCATTGACGTGTTCTCCCATGTACTGGGGGTCGTTGGCCACAATCAGGATCGGCAGGTAGGTCAAAGGAAGGGCAATGGCGGAAAACACCACGGAGTATTCGGTCACCAGAATGGGATCGACGCCGGTGGACAAGACAGTCACGCCCGCTAAGAGGCAAACGATCATGGCCATATGGAAACGCGCCGCCCTCGCAGGCCTGCGAAACTTTCCCCAGGACCAACCGAAGAACTGCGCCAGCGTGTAACCGCTGGAAAGAGTCGTTTCCAAGGCGGCACCAAAGGTGGCCGCCACAACCCCCAGAATGAGTACGGCAAGGGCCAATTGACCGCCAGCCTGGGCCACCGGAAGAGCCACCTGGGACAGGGTGGTGACACTGATCCCCGCCGGCAGCAGGACCACCGCTGAACATGCCGCGATGGCGACGGACAGGAAGCCGCCAAGCGGGAACCCCAGCAGGACGTTGAGGCGGGACTGGATGAGGTCCTTGACGCGCCACCCTTCCTCCACAGCCCCTGAGGAAAAGAAGAACACCTCATAGGGCGTCATGGCTGCGCCGAACAGGGCAATTGCGTAGTACCAATACACAGCAGGGCCCTCAGATCCCGGAACCGACGGTGCGAATGCCTGCCCTGCCAGGGCTCCCCAGTCCGGTTTGAGCAGGAAGAGCGCCACGGCGAAAACCACGAGGGACAAGCCCAGCAGTCCCGTGACGTTCTCCATGATCGAGAACTTGACCCGCCAGATCACCAGCCACACAGCAAGCATCGCCATGGGAATCCACAGCATGTAGGAGACACCGCTGGCCAATTGCAAGGCAAGGGCAATACCGCCGATCTCAGCCGTGACAGTCATGAGGTTGATCAGGAAGGAAGCGGCGAGGTTGGCCAGCCCAGCCCTAGGCCCAAGTCGTTCGCGGATCACTTCGAACGTGGCTCGCCCGGACACGGCAGCCACGCGGCCGGACATGTTGGCAAACAGGCAGATTCCAACAACTCCAACAGCCACCACCCACACGAGGGACACACCAAAGCGGGACCCGACGACGGCGTTGGTCACCAGGTCGCCGATGTCTACGAACCCGCCGATCGCGGTGAGGATGCCGAGCGCGACGCCCAGCAGGCGTTTCATTCCCGACTCTCCCGGGCCAGCCTCTCCCGGAGTCCGCCCAAGCGGTCGGAGGCGTCACGCAGCTCGGCGCGGACGCCGTCGAGCTCCTTTGCGCTGTCAGCACCCACGGCGTCGCGGGCATGCAGGATGCCGGTGGAGACAGCGGCGAAGGCCGCAAGGACCTCGCTTTGAGATCCGCGTTCGCCGTCGCTGCGGGCCTCCTTGCTCGCAACGTCCTTTGTTGCGGCTTCCACTTCATCCAGCATGTCGCCGGCAAGGGTTGTGGCTGCCGCCGCCGTCGTCCGCCCATGCGTGCGGAGTTCGACGGCGAGGATGGTCGCCTGAGCGGCCGACGACACTTCCTCCACAGGCTTCATAAGTGCCTGGGAATCCGAGCCAGCGCAAGCCGTGACGCAACAAACGGCGACTGGCACAACGACGGCCAACGGCCAGCGGCGACTCATGGCGCTTCTTCATGGCGCGTCTCGTGGTGCTGAGCCTCGTCAGCATGTCGACGGCCCGGAAGCCAGGAAAAGTACGGATACAACAGGATCAGGACAATCAGCGTGGCCAGGATCAGCACTCCGGCAATGAGGCCGACCTCGTGCCCGGCCACCACGCTAAAAATGAAGGCGGCGCAACCGGCAATGAGCAAGGCGACGCAGCCCAGGACGATCTTGACGATGACGTCGCCGGCGGCCACCAGCTGGTGCTTGACGTGCTTCCGGAAGAGGCGGCGGTGCAGGCTGACAGGAACCAGCATCATGCCGGTGGTCAGCGCAGCAAGGATGACCAGGCACAGAAACAGGATTCGCTCCTGCTGGGAAAGCGTGGCGAAGCGGCCTTGAAACGGGAGGGTCAACAGGAAGCCGCCGATGATTTGCGTGCCTGTCTGCATCACGCGGAGTTCCTGCAGCAACTCAACCCAGTTGCGGTCCATTCGCTGGTTCTTGGACTCGAACCTGCCATCGTGGGGAGCCGCTGTCTTCTTAGGGGTCTTGCTGCCGACCAATGTGGCGCGGCGGGGGATGCGATTCACAGTTCAACTATAGTCTAGATAGTAAGCATGCTGATAAATTTGAGCTAGCGCCACTAGAAACCATGGCGCCGTCTTCGCCCCAAAACTGAACGAACAAAGGAATAACGGGAAATTGCGCTCATGCAGATCCGGGCGCCCTCCCCCAGAGCCAGGACCTGTTTCCATGTCAACGATTTCCGAATCCAACGCACCCAATTCGTCCCACCATCCCCCGGACGAGCGGCTTTGGTGCAAGGTATGCCACACTGACGGGCATTTGATGATCGAGACTATCGAACCGCACACTTCACGCGCCCCTGACCTCGTGGAAGTCGCGTATAGCTGCGCAAAATGCGATTTCTTCTACACCCACCCCGCAACCATTGAGCACGTTTCACGAGTACTCGACCGCCCTGGAGCATCGTTCAACCTGCTCCAATTCGGGGATGATTACATCCACTGCGGGGAGCCAATGGTGACAGTAGGGGAAGAGCTGTGGAGAATCAGCAACCCTGTGCACACTAAATCTGGACAACGGGATAAGTCCTTTGATGTGTACCTGCAGACTAAAATCCTCCGCTGCTCCTGCGGCTTCCAATTGAAGCTTCCCCGCTGAGCTCTTTCCTTGTCGGGGCAATTGAGCTGGGCGTACGCTGACGATGGAGGCTAGTTCACTCATGCAGACGGGTGGTGTCGCTCCCCCTGATAAGGAAAAGTCAATGAAGACGCTCCATGACCCCCAAATGTCCCAGTCCGCGGGGAGATCAGAGGAAACTGCCGGACGTTATCCGTGGTGCTCCATATGCCTAACGGACGCCCATCTCAGGATGATTTCCGTAACGCCTCACAAGGACGCCCAAAGCCGCTTGGTCGAAGCAACATACGCCTGCGCCCAGTGCGGCACGGTCTTTAGCCATACCGCGACTTTCAGCCAAATTGCTGCCGTGCGCCAGGGAGGATCGCCTCACTGATCTTCGTCTGGGAACTCCGGGTCTGGGAGCTGCGGGTCTGGGAGCTGCGGTTCGCTGTGCTCCAAAGCGTCTGACCCCGGCTCCGGTTGCGGGACAAGCGCGGGGTCCGGCGTGGGATCGATATAGGGAGCGGGCACAGGGTCCGGCGCAGATCCCGGGCGCCGGCTAGTCTGTGGGACTTGGCTCTGTGGTGAGGCCACGATCGTCTCCCGATTCCTTGTTTTCCTCCTCGGCCGGCCCGGATGGCTCGGGTTCCGCATCGGCTTCCGACGCCGGCACCTCGCCCGAGGGGGCCTCTTCCGAGGGAGCCTCTTCCGAGGAGGTCTCTTCCGAGGGGGGTGCTTCGCCTTCTTCGGCCTTTTTTCTCTGCTGATCTTCCGGGTCACGGGGTGTCGGTGTTCCCTCGCCCATAATTCCGTTGCGCGTTCCGTGGCTTGAGCGTTCTTCACTGAAGTTCTCGACCATGTGCCCCAAGCTAGTCCGGTCCATGGCGAGTGTCGAGGAAACTGCGCAAAGTATCGGCATTTCGCACGGCATTCCCCTCGCCGTCGTTGTTGAAATAGGCGTAAACATCCTTGCCCGCTGACGCCCACTCACCGATCCTGTCGGCCCACCAGCGCATGTCATTGTCCGAATACGAGCCCGCATAGAGATGATGCCGGTCCGGGCCGTGCAGGCGCACATAGACGAAGGGCGCAGTGGACCGGAGAATGCAGGGAAGTCCAGCGCCGCTCATGACGCAATAGCTGGCTCCGTGCTGCTCCAGAAGCCCGTAGACTGCATCGTCGTTCCAACTATCGTGGCGGAATTCAACCGCAACCCTGATCCAGGACGGAAGCTTTGCCAGGAAGTAATCCAAGCGGGCGTCGTCGCGCTCCATATCCGGCGGAAGCTGAACCAGAAGGACACCCTGCTTGTCCCCGAGGTCGCGCCATGCGCGTTCTATCCGCTCAATCCACGCCTCCGGCGAATATAGCCTCCGCCCGTGCGTGAGGAATTTGGAGGCCTTGACGGAGAACACAAAACCGTCCGGCAAACGCCGATGCCAGCTCGCGAAGGCCGACTGCCTGGGCCAGCGATAGAAGCTCGCGTTGAGTTCCACCGTACTGAAGTGATCACAGTAGACGGCCAGCCTTTTGGCGGCGCTGGTACCCGGCGGATAGAGGACGCCGTCCCAGTGGTCGTAGCTCCATCCCGATGTGCCGATGTGGATGCCCACGCGCTGCCTTCCGCGGGTTGCCGGTTAGTTCGAGGCGTAAAGGCGCGCAAAGTTGTTCAACACGCGCATTGGTTCCGTGACGGCTACCTTCCTGGCAGCCGCCATGAGTTCCTCTGCCTGCTCCGGCGGAAAGTATCCCGCGTGGCGGTAGGCGTCCACCCTGTTGATCAACCCCTCGACGTCGAGTTCCGGGTGGAACTGCGTGGCATACAAGTTGCGCTTGACACGGAACATGTGGACAGGGCACGTCGCCGAGCTGGCCAAAAGTACGGCATGCGAAGGCAGCACTGTCACAGCTTCCTTATGTCCGGTAAACGCCAGGAATGATTCCGGCATACCGTCCAGAATCGGATCCCGGACACCCTCGGCGGTCAACTTGATTTCGATGCCGCCCACCGCTTCGCCGTAGGTACGGTCGATGACGGCACCCTGGTGCTTGCCCAGGGTGCCGACACCGTAGCACGCGCCTAGGAACGGAAAGTCCTCAGCCACTATCCGGTCGAGAAGCCCCGCCAGCTCGGCTTCCACCCTCAGCTGCGTTGCAGTCTTGGAAACCTGCGGATCGCTGGAGGTGAAGGGGCTGCCGCCCACAATCACTCCTGAGTAGTCGGCTAGGTCAATCTCCGGAAGCGGTGCGGCTTCCAGTCGGACCCGGCGCAGTTGCTCAGGGGCAAGGCCGCAGTACTTGAGGTAGGACCGGTATTCGAGGTCGGCAGCGCCGTCCTCGGCGCGTGAGGCAAGGAGCAGGAAGGGCTTCACACGCCAAGTCTGCACGCACCGGGATCCCGATGCCACACCTGCCGCTATGCCACCCGCACGAAGGAGTAGCCAGAGAGCCAGGAGATCGGGTGGACGATCGTCTCGTTGACGTAGTTCATTCCGCTGCTGATCACCTGTCCGTTGCCGATGTAGATGGCAACGTGGCCGGAACTGATGACCAGGTCACCGGGGGCAGGAGTGCTCACAGGGGTTCCGTACTGGAAGAACTGGGTGGGGGCCAGGTCTCCAACGCTCTTTCCGATTGAACGGAGTGCCCGCTCCACCAGCACGGTGCAGTCCTGCGTGGCCCCAAGCTGGGAATACGCCGCCGAAACGAGGGCCGCGCCAACTCCACTCGCCGGGACTGCAGCAGCAGGAACCGATGCAGGCGTGATCGAGGTGGAGGCCAGGCGAACTGTCGGAGCTGGCTGGGCCGCCGCTGCAGGAACGCTGGCCGGCTGCACTGCAGGTGCCGGAGCGGCAGCTGCCCCACCGGCAGGGATCCTGATCTGGTTGCCTGGGTAAATGATGGAGGCCATGCCCAGTCCGTTGGCGGAGAAGACCGAGTTCAGGCTAACCCCGTAGGAGGCAGCGATGCCGCTGAGGGTGTCACCGGAAACAACGGTGTGGACTCGCCCGGTTGAAGCTACGGCCGGTACGGAAACCGCCGCCGGGGTGGCAGCGGCGGGCTGCGCGGCCGCGTGCGTCTGCGTCTGGGTGCCGCCGGAGATGTCCGGAGCATGGGCGCCCGCATGCGCGGGGGCGCCGATACCGAAGATAAGGCCGGATGCGGCGCCAACGGCAAGGGCAGAGCGTCCTAGGGGCGCGGCAACGCGCGCGGAAATGGACTTGTGTGACATGGTGATTGCCTCTCCCATGCCTGCGGGGTGAGCTGTCGGGTTCGGATGGGAGTCACCCGGTCGTCCGCCACCGTGACTGGCAAAGCGACTTAACCCCTAGGGCCTTCACGGAAGACCCGATAGTTATTGGTTCCCCCGTCCCTGCCGTTGGATATTGCGTTGGATCCCGGTCAGTGGCAGGGCTCGGCATTCTGAGCGGGAGCGCCCCGGAACGGAAGGGGCACCGTAGAAGAGTAGCGACTCCTTCACCAATTTGTCACTTTTTGGTAACGAACACGACGACACGAACGTGTAATGATCACTTTCTGGTCACTCTTGAGATATCGGTGACGACCCGGACTCCTGAGGGAAACTTGAGCCAATTTTGGGGACGGCCTTGATGCTGGTGAGGCATGCTCTCCCCAAGAACAACGGACCGCTGCAGGGAAGCAGGAAATCCGATGACAAACTCGGGCTTGGAAGCTTTAGTGCTATTTGGTCACTCCACGCCGGGCCTGCTCCTGGTAGGGGTTGGGCAGGCCATGGTGGTGGTCTGCGTGGCGTTCGACCTGGTCCGAGCGCTCTCCGTTCCTCGCTCGCATCGACGCTTTGTTGCCGCGACCATTTTCCGCACCCTCGCTGTGCCATCCATCGCCGTTACCGCCGTCGGCGTCCTTATAGACATGGCCTCAAAATCCTGGCTGAACGTCACATTGGGAACTTTCCTTATGGTTGCGCTGATCTTCCGATGGCACCATGACAAGGACGAGGACCACTGGTGGAAGGGCAAAGGCAAGAAGCTCGCCCGCTGGGCACGTCGCCTGGCCGGTCCCAGATGGGTCCCATCGCCGGCACGCGGCTAACGGCTATCGGCACGCGACTAAAAGCTAAGCCAACGAACTACCCCCTGTACCGGCTCGTGAGCCCGGGCGTATCCTGAAATTCAATTTGCCGCTTTGGGGGGTGGATTGATTTGTCGGTGGGCCTGAGAAGACGTGAACCCGGAAGGCGCAGTGGTGCATACCCGCGTCGGGCCTTTTTGGCTGTCCGGGCCGCCCTTTTGACGCTTCTCGGGGCCCTGGGTTTGATGCTGTGGTTCGCCGCGCCGTCGGAGGCGTTACCCCCACTGCCTGCGCCGACACCTTCGCTCAGCGGCGTGACCGAGACCGTAGACTCGGTGGCCGACTCGCTCCCGGCGGTTCCGGCTGTCCCGGTTGTTCCGGCTCTTCCGTCGCTGACGCCGGTGCTGGCCCCGCAGGATGTGCCGGCGCTACCGTCGGCGCTGACGCCGGTACTGCCCTCCATTCCTGCACTGCCGCCGGTGCCAGTCCCTGTCGCTGTGAGTGACGTGCCCATTGTCTCCGAAGTGCTCGGGGAGCTGCCTGACCTCCCGGTCGTCTCCGATGTGCTCCCGCTGCCCGGAGTGCCCGAGTTGCCGGGCGACGTGGTACCGCCGATTACGCTGCCGCCGGTGCTGGGCACCGATGCAAACGTACCCGACGTCGGCCTCCCGCCTCTTCCGGCAGCGTCGCCGGGAGCCGCGGCGGCGCCGACCACCACCGCCCAGCCACCCGCCGTCGTACTTGAAAATGCGACGCCAACGGCCCTGCCGCCGATCGCTGGCACTCCTCAACCGCAACCCCCAACCACTCCGGACCCCGCGGAATCCCAGCCCGCCGTGGCACCCGCATCCACCGACCCGATTCCCGGCGCACCGCCCCTTCCCATGGCGACGCCGAGTTCCCTCGCTCGGTCGGGCTCGGGCCAGGCTGGCAGTTCCGCCCCGGGGGCATCCGACCTTCCGAATGCCCTGTTCCCGCTGCCGCCGCCGCGAGCTGGGCCTGTGACGGACATGCAGTGGAAGGTACCACCGCAGCCTTCGTTCGATCCCGGGTCAAGACCTGACTGATGAGTGGTCCCTGCAATGGCAGGCACCACAACCTGTGCCAACCGGCGCAGGCGCAGAACATCAGTCAGGAGGCACACATGCTTCGTCAGATGCACCAACCCAGCCGCATCGTGGGAATTGGCAACTGGCCGAACAAAATCGGCAATTGGCCGGACCCGATGCACTCGAATACTTGGTGACATTTCATAACAACGACGCCGGCCGGGCGGTCAGACTGACCGCCCGGCCGGCGTCGTGGTACCCGGGGTCATTGAATCTAGCCGCGCACTTCAACGCGCGCGCCGGCGTCGTGCATCGCGGCCCGGAACCGCTCCCGCAAGAGCTCCAGCCGCTCCACCGGTTCGTTACTAAAGACCAGGCGAAGGTGCCGGTTGGCGACGGGACCACCCCAACCGGTCATCGCGGTAGCCGCTACACCATGGCTTAGCAGGGCGCGGGAGACGGCGGCAGGCTGGACGCCGTACTGGACCGTATCCAGGATCTGAGACCAGCCGCCTGCTGCTGGAACCATCGAGTAGGCGGCCAACGATTCGCAAAGGGCGTCACGACGGCGCTGCCACTCGACCACGCAGGCAGCCAAGCCGTCGTCGGGCGCTTCCAAAGCGGCCACCAAACCGGCCTGGGCGATCCCGCCGGCGGTAATTCCGTTGTAGATGTGAACAACAGACAGATCTGGCATCACCTCTGCGGGCGCCACTATCCAGCCGACGCGCCAGCCGATCATTCGCTGTTCCATGGAGGCTGCGCCGATGATCACGGTTCGCTCGCGCATTCCCGGCAGGGCCGACGGGCTCACCACCGGGCGGCCGTCGAACACGATGCCTTCCATGAATGCCCAGTACAGCAGCCACAGGTCCTGGTTGACGCAGAGGTGGGCGATCGCCGCCCATTCCTCGCTGTTGAGCACGTAACCGGCCGGGAATGACGGATTCTGCAGGAAGATTGCCCGTGTGCGGGACGAGACGGCGTCCACGAGTGCGTCGAGGTCCAGGCGCCATTCGCCGTCGCGGACAACCATGGGCACCAGGCGGGGAACGGCACCAGCCAGCCGCACGCGGTAGAGCATGCCCGCATAGGTGGGGTCAGTGAGGATGATTTCGTCGCCGGCGTCTGTGAGCGCCAGAAGTGCGTCGAGGAGGCAGTCGCCGTCACTGGCTGTCACCACCACTTCGGATTCCGGGTCGTAACTCACGCCGCTTCGCGCATGCACGCGGGCGGCGATGGCCCGCTTTGCGGCCAACTGACCTGTGAAGGGAAGGTAGGAATTGGCCGAGTCGACTCCAACGGCGGCGCGGGACGCGGCAATGGCGAGGGCCGGCGGGCGAAGGTCGGTGTCCAGGTTTTCGAGCCGCAGCATGTCCGGATCCTGGTCCGCGGCGGCTGCCACGACGTCGATGCTGAACCCCGCAACGTGGTTAAGACGGGCTGGCCTGGTCCTCATGACTGCCTCGATTCACCGAATCCGAAATCGCCGAGACCGGTGCGTGACTGTGCGCATCGCGTGGACACATTTTACCGCTGGGCCGGTCACAATCTGTTTCCCCACAACCACTAGCATTTTGGGATCCCAAAGTGTAATCTGGCTCACATTCCTATATACGAGATTTTGATTTCGTATTACGGAAGGCATCCGAGTGGCACGGGTGCCCCCTTCAGAGCTCAAAGAGGAGCCCCCTGTGGACAGAGAAGCTTCCGCAATCAACACGGGATCGCGAACCGGATCCCTGGCAAAACAAATCGAAGGCGCCTACCAACGGATCGGCGTCACCGGCGCACACCGCCAAATCGTGTTCATGATCCTGCTCGGCGTCTTCTTCGATGCCCTTGAGCAGAATGCCGTCGGCATCACCGGACCCGTACTGCGCCAGGCGTGGGGGCTTGGCGCTGCGGAAATCGGCCTGCTCAACACCATGACCTTCACCGCGACGGCCTTGGGGCGCCTGGCCACCGGGTTGATCGTGGACAAGTACGGCCGACGACAGATGCTGGTCATCAACCTCATGATCTTCGCCGGCGGCTCGCTCCTGTGTGCCGTCGCGCCGAATTACCCCATCCTTGCGGCCGGCCGCTTCGTCGTCGGTTTTGGCCTGGGCGGTGAGATCGCCGTAGCGGTGATCATGATGGCTGAGTTCTTCGCAGCCAAATACCGCGGCACCGCGGTCGGACTGATCAACGTCACCGCTGCGGGTTTGGGCAACATGCTTGCGCCGGCTTTCGGCATTTTGGTCTTCACGCTCTTCGACGGACCGGACAAGTGGCGTTGGGTCTTCGGCCTGCTGTTCGTCCCTGCACTCCTGGTGATGTTCTTCCGGCGGTTCGTCCCCGAGACCCCGCGGTTCCTGGCTTCCAAGGGCCGGATCGATGAGGCGAACGTGGTCATCACGCGGCTTGCCCGCAACAAGCTCTCCGGCCGCATAGACGACCCCGAGCAGTTCATCACCGCCGCGCCCGACCCTGTGGAGGCAAAGTCCTCGGGCCACTGGAGGGACGCCCTTCGCGGCAAGCTGCTCAAGCGCACGGTCCTGCTGTGCATCGCGGTCTGCATGTCATACGCGGCACAGATTTCCATGCTCACGCTCATGCCGACCATCCTTGTTGCCCGAGGCTACGCCGTGAACACAAGCCTGTGGTTCACGCTGATCATGCAGTCCGGCTCACTGGTGGGAGCCGCGACGGCCGCTTACCTCGCCAGCCGACTACCGCGGAAGAAGGTACTCACCGCAGCGGCCATCCTCGGCTGCGCTGCCGGGCTGTCCATGGCTTTCCTCGCCAACGACATCGTCCTGGTGGTCATCTTCGGCGCCCTCTTCAACTTCGCCGTGATCATCCTCAACACCACCATCTGGCTCTTCGCGCCGGAGCTCTACCCCACCCGTACCCGCGGCTTCGGTACCTCGATCATCCTCGCGGCAGGCTCCCTTTCCGGTGGCCTCTTCCCGCTGATCTCCGGAGCCATATTCGACGCCGCCGGGCTGGGAGGCATGTTCACCACCCTGGCGATCCTGTTCTGCGTCCTCGCAGTCGCAGTGCAGTTCCCGCCGGAGACGTTCGGCAAGCCGCTGGAGGAAGACAGTCCCACTGATAATGATGAGGAGGCCGCAATCTATGGGCACTAGGAACACGGTCCTGTTGGTCAACCCGAACAGCAACAGCAAGACCACGGCGATGATGGCGGAGCTTGCTGCTGCACAATTGGAGCCGCACGGTTTTGACGTTGTTGGGCTCACTGCGGCTGCGGGTCCGGCAATGATCATCGACCCCGGTGCCCTGGCCGAGTCCCAGCCGCACGTGCGTTCCGCGGTGCTGGACTACCTGTCAGGGCCAGACTTATCAGGGCGCGACGGCGGTTCCGTCGCCGGAGTGATTGTGGCCGCCATCGGCGACCCGGGCCGAGCGGAGCTTCACGAGGCACTGGAGCTCCCGGTGGTCGGTATCGGGCAGGGTTCCATTCACGCGGCTGCCCGGGGAAACCGAAAGTTTGGAATGGCGACAAGCACACCCTTGCTGGCTGAGTCACTGGAAAAGCTTGTTGCTGCGCACGGCAAGTCGGAGTTGTTCACCGGCGTCCGGCTCACCGATTCTGAGCCCCTGGTACTGGCTGCCGATCCGGAACGCCAATACCTGGAGCTGGCTGCCGCCGTCGAGCAATCCACGCTGGACGGCGCCGAAGCGGTAATCATTGCGGGCGGTCCCCTCAGCGCCACCGCGCTGCGATTGGCCCAAACCACTACGGCGGAAATCGTCCAGCCGGTGCCGAGCGCCTGCCGGCTGTTGCTCGAACGGCTTGGAGTTGCCGTCCCTTAGGCGGCACGTTCAGTGCAGTAAGCTGCCGCCCGCGTCCCCGGTTGGGGTGCGGGCGGCTCCCGCTTAGGCGTCCAAGGCGTCCCGCCGGACCCAGGAATAAACAATCGCGGTATCGACAATCAGGTCAAAACAAATGAAAGCAAAGATGAGAGCTATATGAGTCCCTGATACAGCCAGAGCAATCAGGACGCCGAGGAAAACTGAAGCAGAGATCCAGTTGTAAATGCGCCTTCGTCCAGTTGCGATTCTGGCCTCACGTAGCTCGTGAAAATAGTGAAGCATGGTGTTCATCCCTGTATCTCCATTAGTCCAGAGGAGCCTACCTGCAGTAGCCACCGGTGTATCGGAAAGCCATTGCGCCTATGGGCGCGGGTGCCAGGCGTATGCATTCACCTCTGGCATTTGCAATGGCAGCTTGCAGCGCAATCTGAACGGCGGAGGCGGCACACGCCGAAAGCCCCACAGGAAGTCCAGCTGACAGTCTTGAGCAGACCCTCAGAACACCGGCGGCGGATTGCGAGATGGCAGTCTCTTGTCTGTTGAATTCGACAACTGGGAAAATCCCCACCCAACCGAATTGAGGATCGGCAACTACTGGAAAAACTGTGTCCTTGGTGATTTTGACGTGTTGAATGAGTCGGTTACCTTCAGCTGAGTATCGGGTTTCAATCGACCTTCCTACTGCATCGCGGGCCCACGGAGCGGCAACATAATTTAGGACTTCGCTATTGTCGTTCATGACCACAGCGGAGCCGTCACTCGCGATGCTTATCTTTGCCGGACTGCCGTTGAACGTAATCTCAAAAGAAAATGCGCGCGGAGCCGTCGAGCCATTTAGAACTACAAACGCTGCCCCCGAATCGTTCCCTCGCTGGGCAAAAACATACGAATGGCTGGCATTTGGGGAAACCGTTGCTGACTGAACATTTCCGATCGCTCTCCTCTCCAACTTTCCGGTCATAACCGACACTGGACTCACGGTCATCGTCATGTCTTGTGAGGCAACGATGCTCATCGATCCGTCTTCTCCGAACTCAACTCGCTGCTTCTTGTCCTCGGCAGGCGTTTGAAAGGAACTGAGGCTTTGGGCATCTTGGAAAGGTCCAGCATCAAGTACGCGTTCTAGGGCGTCAGAATCCCGCGCTTGCGCCGCGCTCGCGGCAGGAGCGGCAACATCGACGCCGGACACCGCTAGGATCGCGCTAAGGACTCCGAACCCGAACTTTCGGGCCGGTGCCGACTTCAAGGATCGCCTTTGGAGTGAACGATCCTCGGTGACGCCGAGAAGACGAAACTTCGAAACACCTGCAGTCTTTTTCATTTCGTTGCCCCATTCCTGATCTGATCCCAAATGGTTTCGGGATCGTGCAGTCAAGCTAGGGCCCAGAACCGCATCTAGGTGTCCGGATCAGCGAAAATAGGTGGCGCTAAAGTTGGGTCTAGGTGGTAAAAACCCCTAAATTCCGGGACCGGCAACAAGTCGCCTAGGTGGTGGCGCCACGGCGTCTAGGTGGTGCTGCACGTACCTGGACGCAAACGTGAGGACGTGGCGTGCCGCGCTACGCTGCTCAGCCTAGAAGAGGCCGGCGACCACGGCCCGGGTCAGCTGATGGATGACTTCCGCGCGGTCTGCGGCGTCGTCCCAGCCGGAACCACTGGTGTAAACAACAAAGGCAAAGGCGCGGGCACCTTGAGTGAGAATTGCCGCGTCGTGGAGTTCCTGGTCGAGCAGTCCGTACTTGTGGAATACCGTTATGCCCTCTGGTACGGCCGCTGGGATGAGGTCCTCATAGTTGGTGTTGGTCATGTACGTCAACAATTGCGCGGTATCTTCTTGGTTTATCAGTTTGCCCGAATAAAGGTCCGCCAAGATGGTTGCCATTTCCGCCGGAGTCAGGCAGTTTAGTTCGGGCTCATAACTAACACCGATAGATGCCGCGTAGTCCCGCAATTTCTCATAGCCGACCGCGTCCATAATCATTGCCCACGAGTCGTTGTCACTATTCTGGATCATCTCCCGGATTTGCCACCCTGACGTGGATTCCCCCAGTGGATCGTCCAAAGAGGCTTCTCCTATTTCGACCAAGTGGTAATAGGCGGCAGCGGCAAGAACCTTGGCCGTGCTGGCAGCCTCGAATGGCTCGGTAACGCCAAATTCGTGGACCGCGCCATCGGACAGATCGATCAGTGCGGCGCCGACCTCGAAGTAGCTGTGGTCGAGGATGACACTGTTGATTTCACCCGCGAGCGCGGGCCGGATCGTTTGTGCAGGTGCTTCCAGCCTCGCCACCGGGGGTTGCGCCACCGCTGCCGGCCGTTCTGCTACCGCTGCCTGCGGCTGCGTCACAGGGTCCTGCGGTTCCGCGGAGGGAGCTGCAGTGGCCGTCCGGGGGGCCGACGACGGCCACGCCACTACCGTCGTCGACCTCGCGGCGGCTGTGGACAGGAACGTAACCGTCAACCCAATGCCGAGTGTGGTCGCGGATAGGAACGCGACGAAGCGGAGGAGGGTCGCAAGACCCACACCACGACTGCGCTCCATTGTTACCCCCAAGCGGACTTGATTGATCATGACAGGTGGTCCAATGGTCCACACTGCCCAAATGCCAAGCAAGGGTTTGCCGCTCAAGAATCGCACAAGAAAGTACCGCCCGCATCGGGTGAGGATGCGGGCGGCACCTTAGTGCCGGCGTCGGGCGTTTAGCGGGGGTCACCCACGTACGTGACCGATGGCATGGCTGGGGTTTCCATGCCGGCACCGATGAAGAAGCTGGGGTGCGGAGGCTGGTTGTAAGCCACGTTCTCGCGAGCCACGGCCGTCCGATACATGGGGTCGTGCATCAGGGTGCGCAGGCGCATCTCGGTCGGAGCCGTGGTTGTGTAGATCCGCAGTTCGGTGCTGTCCGACGACGGCCACGCGATTTCTTCACGCCAGTCACCCAGGATGTCGGCTTGGATGGACGCGGTGCCGCAAAACATGCGGGTCAAGCAAATTCGAACAAAATCTATCAAGACGCTGCGCGAAAGTGGTGATTGCGCTTTCCCTCAGCTTGGACTAGATTTTTTGTCCATCGAGAAAGCGATTTCCCACTACACCGACCTTCGCCCGTTGCGCTACTGACTTGTTCACTTTTGTGTGAATCTTCCTTTTGGAGGAAACAATGACACCGCCCACTGACATCCGATGGCTGGACGGCGTGCCGCCCACAAAGTTGAGCGGCGGCACCACGTGGGGCATGCCATTCGCGCGGGGAACCGTGTCCGGTGCCGCCGCCATTTCAGTCCGCGACGCCTCCGGCGCTCACGTTCCCTCCCAGTCCTGGCCGCTTGCCACCTGGCCCGACGGTTCCCTGAAGTGGGCCGGCATCGCGCTGCCCGCCACTGACTCGCCGTCCGCTCACTACAGCGTTGCAACAGACTCAGCGTCCGACGTCAGGACCTCCTCTGCGGCGACGGTCGCCGTCGTCGAAACCGCCGACTCAGTCCACATCACCACCGGAAAGATGGAGGCCGTCATCGAGCGCTCCGGCCCAACAATTTTCCGGTCCCTGTCGAGGGACGGCACCGTGGTAGCCCGGGACGGCAGGCTGGTCAGCCTTCGGCAGGACAGTGTGGTTGAGGGTCCGGGCACTGTTTCTCGTGAACCATTCACCGGCATGGTGTCGTCCGTGACCGTGGAGCAGAACGGACCTGTACGGGCAGTGGTGCGGGTGGAAGGCAGGCACAGTCCTGATGCGGCGGAGCCTGGAAGCCAGAACTGGCTGCCATTTGTGGTCCGGCTGTACTTCTACTCCGCTGCCAGCTCTGTCCGAATGGTCCACTCATTCGTTTGGGATGGTGACGCCGAGCACGATTTCCTGGCGGGCCTCGGCGTGCGGTTTACAGTGCCGCTGCGCAGTGAACTCCACAACCGGCATATCCGAATGGCTGGTGCGGACGGCGGCTTCCTGGTGGAATCCGTTCGGGGGCTCACCGGGCTGCGCCGGGACCCGGGCGTGGAGGTCCGCCGAGCCCAAGTGGAGGGCAGACCGACTCCGCCTTTGGAGGAATGGAGCGAACTTGTCTCCACGAGGCTCCATTTGATCCCTGAGTGGAGTGACTACACACTCACTCAGTTGACGTCGGATGGTTTTGATCTGCGGAAACGCACCAGGGAAGGCCACGCCTGGGTTGGCATCTCCGGAGGCACCCGGGCGGCAGGATTCTGCTCGCTCAGCGATACCCGCGGCGGCTTCGCGGTGGGGATCCGGGACTTCTGGCAGTCGCATCCCGGGCAGCTGGATATCCGGGACGCAGGCTCGGACGAAGCCACCATGACTGCCTGGCTGTACTCCCCCGAAGCCCAAGCCATGGACCTGCGCTTCTACCACGACGGTTTGGGCCAGGACACGTTTGAAGAACAGCTCGAAGGCCTGGAAATCACGTACGAGGACTACGCGCCGGGGTTCGGGAACCCACACGGCATCGCCCGGACGCACGAGCTGACCCTTTTCGCCTATGAATCCACGCCAGCAACGGAGGAGTTGGCTGCGGATGCCGCCCAGGCCGCCAAACCCGCCCTGCTGCAGGTCGCTCCCGAGCACCTCCACTCAACTGGGATCTTCGGCGACTGGGCCCCCGTGGACAGGAGCACGCCGGAGAGGGCCGAGTTGGAAGACAAACTCAACTTCCTGTTCGAGTTCTACGAAGGACAGCGTGAGCAACGCCGCTGGTACGGCTTCTGGAACTACGGCGACGTGATGCATACCTACGACTTCGATCGGCATGTCTGGCGTTACGACGTGGGTGGGTATGCGTGGGACAACTCCGAGCTCTCCCCTGACTTGTGGCTCTGGTACATGTATCTACGATCCGGTCGGGCGGATGTGTTCCGCTTCGCAGAGGCCATGACGCGCCACACCGGAGAGGTGGACGTCTACCACCTTGGGCCGTGGAAAGGCCTCGGCTCCCGGCACAACGTGCAGCATTGGGGCTGTAGCGCCAAGCAGCTCCGCATCAGCAACCCGGCTTACCGGCGGTTCTACTACTACCTCACCACCGACGAGCGCACGGGTGACCTGCTCACCGAACTCATAGACAGCGACCGCAACTTCCTCGGCTTGGACCCCGTCCGCAAGGTCCGCCCGGACAGCGCCACCTACCGGCCGGAGCGCGGCGCGCTTGGCGTTGGCCTCGGCACGGACTGGGGTTCCCTGGCCGCAACGTGGCTGACGGATTGGGAGCGAACAGGCAACCCCTGGTCCCGGGACCGGCTCCTGGGAACCATGGCGGACATCGGTGCGTTGAAGTACGGCTTCCTCACCGGTGAGGCGCTTTACAACCTGGACACCGGAAGGTTCGACGCCGGCAGGGAACAGATCAGCGTCTCCCACCTGAGTGCCGTGTTCGGTTTGGTGGAGATCTGCAGCGAACTCATCGATCTGGTGGACGATCCGACGTTTGAGCAGGCCTGGCTGCAGTACTGCCGCTTGTTCCTCGCCGCGCCGGAAGAACAGCTTTCAGAAGTGGGCGAGGCATTGTCAGGCATCCACCTGACGCAGGCACATAGCCGTTTGTCCGCCTACGCTGCGGCCCGCTTGGGTTCCACTGAGCTCGCGGCGTTGGCCTGGGAGAAATTCTCTGAAGGCGGCGAACATCTCAACCACGGATCGGCCTTCACACTGCAGAAGATCCAGCCGCCGCATGTGCTCCTTCCCGTGGACGAGGCCCCCACCGTATCCACCAACGATGCCTCCCAATTCGGGTTGGCCGTCATCCAGAACCTGGCCCTTGTGGGTGAGCATCTCGTGAAGGACCCTGCCCGCGCGTAGCGTGACGTCCCTCTCTTTACGGCTCCACTTCGGGGCGATGCCGTAGGGTGGGTCGTTCGAACAAATGAGCGAAGGAGGGCACGTGCTCATAGTTCTGACGGGAATTGACGGTTCAGGAAAAACGACGGCGGCCCACGCCCTGGCTGAATTCGCGCGGGCTGAGGGGCGAGTAGCGATTGTTTTCAGCAACCACGCCGGACGGCGACGGATATCGCTGATTGGCGCCAAACTCGGTTTCTTACTTCCGCCTCGGTTGTCCGACGCGGTGGAAACAGTGATTCGAGTGGGCAACGTGCTGGTGTCCCATGTCCGGACTTGTTGGTTTTTCCGGATGCACAAGGCTGGGTTGGTTGTCATGGACCGCCATCTGCACTGCCAGCTGGCTTTGCGGGAAATGCGTGGCCTTCCAGCTGGGTGGCTCCTGCCCCGGTTCCTGGAACTGCTGCCTCAGCCTGATGTTGTGGTGCACCTGGACGTCGAGCCCGGGGTGGCGCATCAGCGGATCCTTGCCCGCGGGACGGATGAGGAGTCCGTGGCGGACTTGAAGGCCCTGCGGGAGGCCTACCGTCTGCTACCGCATTACGCCGGGTTCCTGAAAGTTGATGCGAACGGCTCGCCGGACGAAGTGCTTCGCAAGCTCACTGATGCTATCGACGCCCGGGGCCGGCTAAGCTTCAGCGTTTGATGGTCTTCATCGTGAACCGGGAACTCATCTTCTGGATTCCGGGGATAGCCAGCAACTTCTCGCTGAGGAACTCCTCGTAGGCCTCCAGGTCCGCGACGGCGACGCGCACAAAATAGTCAGGTGAGCCGAAGAGCCGATGCAGTTCCGTCACCTCCTCGAACTCAGCCATCGCATTCTCGAAGCCGAACACTATCTCCCGGCTGAAATTGGTCAATTCAATATCCAGGATGACCTCGAAGCTGCGCCCGATCGCTTGTGGGTCGATGTCCGCCTTGTACCCGCGGATCACGCCCAAGGACTCCAACCGCTGCACGCGGCGCAGGCACGGGCCAGGTGTCAGGTTGACCTGGTCCGCGAGGTCAACGTTCGAAATGCGCCCGTCGCGTTGAAGAACCTCAATAATTGCACGATCAATAGAGAATCCATGACTATATGTTGCTCTCTGTGGAGTAGATTGAGCAATGTTTGCAATCAAATATTGGGTCGATTTTGCCATCCTTGAAGGGTGACAAACGATGTGCAAGCTTTGGCGGAGCCAACCGTCTTTCCCGAGGAAATGAGATCCTCAAAGGCGTACGAAACTCCCTCGCCGCAGGACTGGGGATGTACCCGCTGGGGGTGGCATTTGGCTTGCTGGTGATGCAGGCGGGCCTGCCGTGGTGGGTTGCCCCGGCATTGTCGATTGCCGGATTTGCGGGTTCGTTGGAGCTGCTCCTGATCGGCATGATGGTCGCGATGACGCCCCTGGCCACGGTGGCGCTGACCACCTTGCTCGTCAATTTTCGCCACGTGTTCTACGCTTTCTCCTTCCCGCTGAGCATCGTGAAGAACCCGTTGGCGAAGTTCTATTCGTTGTATGCGCTCATCGACGAGGCGTACGCCGTGACTGCGGCTTCCCGGGAGACATGGACCCCTTGGCGTCTCCTCAGCATGCAACTTGCTTTCCAGTGCTACTGGGTATTCGGCGGATTGACCGGGGTTGCCATCGCCGCACTGACGCCCGGCCACATCGAAGGGCTCGAGTTTGCCCTGTGCGCCCTGTTCATCACGCTCACCCTGGACGCTGCCCGAACCCGCCAGCAGGTCCCATCAATAGTGCTGGCGGGGCTGAGTTTCACGTTTGCACTGATTGTTTCTCCGGATCAGGCCCTGTTCGTGGCCCTGGTGATGTTCCTCTTACTGCTGCTGGTCCGCTTCGGCCTGGACCGTCGTCGTACTCGAAAGGTGAGCACTGATGCCTGATACCGGCTACATCCTTGTGATCCTCGCGACGGTCTTCGTCATTACTTTTGCCCTGCGGGCGGTGCCGTTCGCTGCGCTGAAGGCCCTCCGCGATTCCACGCTGGTGAAGGTGCTTTCGGTGTGGATGCCTGTCGGCATCCTAGGCATCCTGGCTGCGTCAACCCTCCGCGGCACCATCATCGCCGACCCGCCGTCCGCCAGCCTGGCCGTCGTCGCAGTAATTACGACGGCGGCAACCCACCTCCTCGGCGGGCGTCGCACCTTGTTGAGTGTCGGCGTCGGGACGTTGACGTATGTCGTGCTGGTTAATGTTTTCCAATGGGCTTGGCTGCTCCGGCGTTCATCAGGACCGCGATCGTGGCCATTCCTATGCATCCGATGATCCAGAGCAGGGCTGGAAAAGATGCGGCAACGCTGTGCCGACGGCGCCGTTGAAGACTCCGCTGCAAAGCACCGACAACACTCATTGATGCACCTTACATGTCCACAAACACAGCATTCATGACACTCAATTTCTGCCCCTAACCACTCATCCTCCCTAGCCTTCCCTCCACACGCAGTTACCAACATCGTTGGGGGGAGGAAGGAATGATGGAGACAACTACACTGGCGGCAACGCTCGCACTGGGGAGGCCATCTACACTGGCTCACTCGCATCGGGAGAGGCGGTCCGCGTGGTTCGGTATGAAAGCCCCGTCGATCCATTCGAGACGTCAGAGAGGGCGCCCAACGTAGACACGACGGCCTGGGATTGGACGTCTAACTATTCAGAGGACAACCCGGGCATAGTGGATGCTTCGATCACAAAGAACCAGATTGAATTGAGTTCCGGATCAATGAGGCCAAGTCTTGCGGTCGCCACCACGAAGCACTCGATCAGTATCAGTTGGCGGAGAGTCAATAAGGAGAATTCCTACCAAGTGTTCCGCGATGGGCGTCTGGTAGCAGATGAACTCAAAGATGCTTTCTCAGAGGGCAATCTCAAGCCAAATACGAATTATGAATACCAAATCATTGAGAGCGGGAATCAGCCCTCTGCCGAAAGACTACATCAAAGAACTTTCAGAGTCACAACATCAAGTGAAACCCGCCCGACACTCTTGGCTTACCAGCCTTACACGAATGCCGTAGAATATAAAACTTTCATTCCCGACAATCGAGTCTCCCTGGACCTTGCAGGCGCCTTTAGCTGCGATGTAGTAGGTCAAAGTGGCTGGGAATTTGGTGGAGATAATCTGAACTGGGGTAATCCGGATTCTCTGGACTGATTGAAATGGTGGGATGGCGCTTTCAGGCTCCTGCTCACGAGGCTTGTGCCCGCTTCAATACCAATGGATGGGACACCTGGAAAACTCTTACCCAACGTCCGAACGCTGGATTTACCTGCCTTTTTGAGCCAGTTTGCCCCACAGACAACATAAGCGTCTCCCAAGTCGGGTGAAGACCCTGATTCGTCTCCAGGCTTCCCACGTCTATGTCAGCTTCATGGCGGGTTCAGCGATTGCAACGTCTTTGTACCTTTTTGGAATATCCGTACAACCTCCGAGTCCTGAAAGCGTTTTGTTTAGCTACGCTCTCGGGTTCGGAGTCGTATTGCTAATGACGCAGGGTCTGTGGGGACCCACTCTGACCTGGTGTACTCGTTATCAGGTTCCCAAAGTCCTGCTGCCAGTCTCCTTTTCCGTTGCAACCGTAGCATGCACGGTTTTATTGGGAATTGTTGAGATGGCCGTACTTCGCTCGACCGCCGCATCGATGCTAATCGGCATCTACCTTGTATCTGTTGCTCTTTCCGGAGGAACGATATTCGTGGTTTGGGATCTCGCACGGAACCACTAAACAGGCCCACTAACTCATGCCGGTGGAGAGCGAGTCTGCGTCCCCGTAACTAACCCAGCTCACCCATGTCAGCGCATTCAAGGCAGCTTGCGCGTTGTGTCCGCGGCCGCACGGCACCAACCCGCAGTCGGGGGGAACATAGGCGTCCTGGCCCGGCATACTCGGCGGCGGTGCACCTTTGCGGGATGCACAAGCTGACGCCTACGTCGTAGGTCGGTAACTCTCCTGCCAGGAGCTCACTACTATCTCCGCTCGCCTCGATGACGGCCAAGAGCTTTCGGGACTCGCCGAGATCTTTGTGGGCCACGCCTTCCACCCATCCTCCCGCTATCAATTGACGACGCCGATGCACGTGTCGAGCGACCGTGACTGAGCAGGTGTCGTGTCTAGCGACGGGACGGAGGACGATCGGCTTACCGGTTCGCGGGGTCAGAAAATCACTGTGCAGCTTGGAAACGGCCGCTGCAGTTGGTGATCTAGCCAATCCAAAAGCGGTTCCTTCCCACAGCAGATGCCATCCAACACTCAATTTCAGTCTCAAAATCCGCCTAGAAGCACCTAATTCTCTGCCAAAGGCCACTCAATTCGCGTCCAAAGTCCACCTAACGATGATTTCGAGGCTTAGGTTCTCGTGTACCAGCCATTTTGCCTACGTCGTCCATATAGGAGCGACGTAGAAGTTGGGTTCGGGCATCTGGCTGTGTTACGCGCCGTTCCTTCGGCGGTGCTTGGCTCGCTTGCTCCTGCCGGGGTGAGTGAAATCTCAAGATTGGGGATTTGCATGTTTCACAAAACAAGCTCATGGAAGCAAATCTGGCGCGTAATCTCCACGTTCACGGCGGTCCTTGCCGTCCTTCTTGCTTCAGTCATTCCGGCGAATGCCGCAGCCACGCGGACGGTCGTACCGGTCGATTCAGGGGTTGCGCTGCTCCAGCCAACTCAGGCACAGAAAATGGAGGCGATGAAACGCCTGGAGCAGTCGCGATCAGCGGACCCGACCGGCTTCGCAAAACGGCTTGGCATAATCCAGAGTTCCAAGACTCTAACCACGTTCCTCGCCTCGGATATTCGCTTCGACAGTCAACTTCAACAGGAATTCCTAGCGGCCATGATGCCTACCGATGTACTCGAATCCTTGGTCGTGCTGACGGAAACTGGGTATCTGACGCTCGCAGTCAAGGACGGGCCAAGCGGCTCCAAGGTGGCGAAGATTCATAAGTCAAAGCCTGCGATGATGGGAGGAGGCCTTCGGGGCATGTCCATGAGGCCAATGTTTCCGCAGTGCCCGGCCGCTTGGGCAGCTCTGTGGGCTTGGTGGGGCACCAACGCTGCATTTTGTGGTGCCATGGGCTTCTTTGGACCAATGGCGGCGCTAGGATGCTCTGCCGCCATGGCAATTGCTGGGTCCGTGATCGACTTCAATAGGGGTTGCTGATGAACACGAGAATGCGGAGGACTGCACGAAACTATTGGCTAGTCTTAGCCGCTATGTACGGGCTCACCTTGAGTGTCGTAGCGATGGCAGAGTGGCCGTGGCCGTTAATGATGGTGGCTTCCTTCATCCTGTTCGGCATCTTGCAGGGCGTCAGTTACCGGCAGATAGGCCGTAAGGTTCAGGGGAGGCTCGCGACGGCAAGCCCGGGAGTCGGCGTTATTGCTGGACTCTTCGGGGCAGCAGCAATTCTCCTTCGCGGAACCGGAGTTGCAATATGGGCAGGACCCCTTCTAGGCGTGCTCACTTTCATCGGTATTTTCCTGTATCTTCAACGCTTCGGACGCTTCCACCGAGGCCCCTCCGAAACGACTACGTGACCAAAGATTCGGGGAGGAGACTGACCGTCTCCTCCCCGACTAGCGTTAGTCAGAAGCAACAGGGCGAGAGATTGTATTTTCGAGCACCACATCGGAAGCTCAGGCGAGAGCCTTGATTGGAACTGCACTGCGGTGGCGCGCGGTGTGGACATCCACCATCCAAAACTTGATGGTGCTGATCGCGGGGCTTCACATCTGCGCCCTGTGTGAGCTCATCACTGCTGTGCAGGTTGGGACTGCGCGGCGACCTAGACGCTACGGCGGTTAGTCACCTTGAGCATTGTGTTTGTGAGCATTAGCCCCGACTCCGCTCTGATTGTCAGAAGTCACGGCTAGGCCCTAACGGCTGGATTTACGAGCCGGTTTAGTGTCGCGCGCGCGGTTTGGCCCCTGTTGGCATGAGGCCGGGAATCACGGCCATGAGAATGCTGCCCAGCCACGCCGCAGAAGCGATGGCCGGATTACAGTTCCGGGCCGCACAGATCTCCAACTTTGCACTTGATACCGCGAGGATTCTCTTCCTAGGCACTTTCTCGTGCCATAGTCTGGGCACGCCATCCTGCGGCCGAAGATGAAGAAGGCTGGAACGCACGACACTAGACATGAGAAGGGACCCACCGTGCTGATCTGTGCAACCTGCGCCGTCGAACGCGACGGATCCATCCCGGAAGTCTGCCCGATCTGCGCCGATGAGCGGCAATATGTTCCCGAGGGCGGACAAAAGTGGCTCACGCTGGGCGGGCTGGAGCAGGCGGGCCAGCAGGCATTGTTAAAAGAGAACGAGCCGGGACTTATCGGGATCACGACGGAGCCAAAAGTCGGAATCGGCCAGACCGCCCAGCTTGTGGTGACGGATGAGGGTTCGCTGCTGTGGGATCCGGTCGGATATGTCGATGACAGCGCCGTAAAAGCCGTTCTCGATCGAGGCCCGGTCCTCGCGATCGCCGCTAGCCATCCACACATGTTCGGCGTGCAGGTCGAATGGTCGCATCGGCTCGGTGGCGTACCTGTACTTGTAGCCGACGTAGACCAGCGATGGCTGGGGCGCAACGATCCGGTCATCGAGTACTGGTCGGGCAGTCGGACTCTCGCCGAAGGGTTGACTCTTCACCAGACTGGAGGGCACTTCCCGGGCAGCGCGGTGGTGCACTGGGCCACAGGAGCTGGCGGCAAAGGAGTACTGCTGACCGGTGACAGCGTGTTTCCGAATCCAGACCGCCGCTCCATCGCCTTCATGCGCAGCTACCCGAATCATTTGCCGCTATCCGGCACGGTGGCGCTGCGAATCGCCGCGCAGCTCGGAGAGCTCAAGTTCGACCGGATCTACGGCAACTTCAACAATGTCATCGCGTCCAGAGCCGAGGCCATTCTGCACGATTCCGCCCAACGGCACGCTGCCTGGGCGCGAGGAGACTACGACCATCTGACCTGAACGGTCCGTTACTCGCAACCCCCACCGTTGCTGGTGCACGCCCAGCATCTGCGGCCACCGGGCACGCGTCGCCGGCTACTACCTTCGCCACAAGGATGACGAAGCCAAGGCGGCAATGTAACTCTCTTGGCGACCAGCAGCTATGTGCTGCCTGCGTCCCATCTTTGGTATCCCAATCACAGCACCCCTTGACTCCCTTCCCCACTCTTCCTTACACTTTTCATAAAGCAGAATCTAAATTCCACAAAGCGGAAACAGCTCAGAATCCGCGACTCGCCAGACAGCGAGGCCCACAGGAAGATAGATCCAAAGCCCCTCTTCGGAAGGACCCACGATGACGTACACAGTGAATTGCTCCATCCTGCTGACGGAGCTTCCCCTGCTCGAGCGCCCGGCGGCTGCCAAGGCTGCCGGCTTTGACGCCGTCGAATTCTGGTGGCCCTTCGACACCTCGGTTCCCACGGACAAAGAAACCACGCAGTTCGAAACCGCCATCACCGACGCTGGCGTACAGCTCACGGGCCTGAACTTCAACGCCGGCAACATGCCCGGCGGCGACCGCGGCCTGGTCTCCTGGCCCGCCCGCTCCTCCGAATTCCTGGACAACATCGACGTCGTCGCAGGCATCGGCGAGCGCCTGGGCTGCAAGGCCTTCAACGCCCTGTACGGCAACCGCGTTGACGGCGAGTCCGCCGAGAAGCAGGACGAAATCGGAGCCGAGAACCTTGCGGCAGCGGCCGCAGGCGTCGCCAGCATCGGCGGCACGGTCCTCCTTGAACCGGTTAGCGGAGCCCTCAAGTACCCGCTCCTCAAGGCCCAGGACGCCCTCGACATCATCGCCAAGGTAAGGCACGAAGCCGGAACAGAGAACATCAAGCTCCTCGCCGACTTCTACCACCTGGCAGTCAACGGCGATGACGTGGAATCCGTCATCGAGAACCACGCCAAGGACTTTGGCCACATCCAGATCGCCGACAACCCCGGCCGCGGCGCACCCGGCACCGGCACCCTCCCGCTCGGCGAGTGGATCGCCCGCAGCCGCGAACTCGGCTACGAAGGCTACATCGGCCTCGAGTACAAGGAACCCCAAGAGACCGCCTTCGCTTGGGCTATTCGCGAACCGGCCATCCGCGAGCGCGCGGCCCGCTAGAACGCCGAACTTAGAGAAAGAGAACCACAATGACCAACGTTGCAGTCATCGGACTCGGCATCATGGGCCTGCCCATGGCCATCAACCTCGTCAAGGCTGGCCACACCGTCACCGGCTACAACCGCAGCCAGGAGAAGATCGACAAGCTCGTCGCCGAGGGCGGCAAGGGCGCCAGCAGCATCGCTGACGCCGTCAGGGACGCCGACGTCGTCATCACCATGGTGCCGGACTCCCCCGACGTTGAGGGCGTAGTCACCGGTGAAGAAGGCGTCTTCGCCAACGCGAAGCAAGGCGCCCTGTGGATCGACGCCAGCAGCATCCGCCCCGACGTCGCCGTCCGCCTTGCGGAAGAAGCAAGAAAAGTCGGCATCCGCCCGCTTGACGCCCCGGTCTCCGGTGGCGAGCAGGGCGCCATCGACGCCGTCCTCTCCATCATGGTCGGTGGCGAAGCAGCCGATTTCGAGGCCGCTCAGGACGTCCTCAACGCCGTCGGCAAGACCATCGTCCACGTCGGCCCCTCCGGCTCCGGCCAGACTGTCAAGGCTGCCAACCAGCTGATCGTCGCCGTCAACATCGAGGTCCTGGGCGAGGCCATCGCCTTCCTTGAGGCCTACGGCGTTGACACCGATGCAGCCCTCAAGGTCCTGGGCGGCGGCCTGGCCGGCTCCAAGGTCCTGGACCAGAAGGGCCAGAAGATGCTGGACCGCAACTTCGACCCCGGCTTCCGCCTCGCCTTGCACCACAAGGACCTGGGCATCGTCACCTCCGCCGCCCGCGAAGCCAACGTCGCTATCCCGCTCGGCGCCGTCGTGGCCCAACTGGTCGCCGCCACCGTCAACCAAGGCGACGGCGGGCTGGACCACTCCGGCCTCTTCAAGCAGGTCCTCCAGCTCAGCGGCAAGAAGTAGAGCACCCCGGCGGTAGCCGGACAACAAGCAAACGGGACAACCGCCGTCGTACTTATACGACGGCGGCTCCCTCACCACACCCAATTCCGGCCCTGAGCGGGCCAAACAAGACTTACTAGGAGCACCCAATGCCCAAGATGCGCACCGTTGACGCGGCCATCCTGATCCTGGAAAAGGAGGGCGCCACGGAGGCGTTCGGCCTGCCAGGCGCCGCGATCAACCCCTTCTACTCCGCCATGAAGGCCCACGGCGGCATCCGCCACACGCTGGCCCGCCACGTTGAAGGCGCCTCCCACATGGCCGACGGCTACAGCCGGGCCGCCGACGGCAACATCGGCATCTGCATCGGCACCTCCGGCCCTGCCGGCACTGACATGATCACTGGTCTGTACGCCTCTTGGGCCGACTCCATCCCGATGCTCTGCATCACCGGCCAGGCCCCCGTTTCCAAGCTGCACAAGGAAGACTTCCAGGCTGTGGACATCGAGTCCATCGCCAAGCCGGTCACCAAGTTCGCCATGACCATCCTGGAGCCGGGCCAGGTGCCCGGTGCGTTCCAGAAGGCCTTCCAGGTGATGCGTTCGGGCCGCCCCGGACCGGTGCTGCTGGACCTGCCGATCGACGTGCAGATGGCCGAGATCGAGTTCGATATCGAAGCCTACGAGCCGTTGCCTGTGGAGAAGCCCAAGGCGTCGCGCAAGCAGCTGGAGAAGGCCCTGGACATGCTGACGGCGGCCGAGCGCCCGATGATCGTGGCCGGTGGCGGCATCATCAACGCCGGCGCCTCGGAGCAGTTGGTTGAGCTGGCCGAACTGCTAAACATCCCCGTGGTTCCCACCCTCATGGGCTGGGGCGCCATCCCGGACGATCACGCACTGATGGCAGGTATGGTCGGCCTCCAGACGAGCCACCGGTACGGCAACGAGAACTTCCTGCGCAGCGACTTTGTGATCGGCATCGGCAACCGCTGGGCCAACCGCCACACCGGCGGACTGGAAACCTACACGGCAGGCCGCAAGTTCGTGCACATCGACATCGAGCCCACGCAGATCGGCCGCGTGTTCTCCCCTGACCTGGGCATCGCTTCCGACGCCGGTGCAGCCCTGGATGGCCTGCTGGAGATCGCCCGCGAGCGCCAGGCAGCCAAGACCCTGCCGGATTACACGGAATGGGCCACAGAGTGCACCAACCGCAAGGCCACCCTGCACCGCAAGACCCACTTCGACAACGTGCCGATCAAGCCGCAGCGCGTGTACGAAGAGATGAACAAGGCGTTCGGCAAGGACACCACTTATGTGACCACCATCGGCCTGTCCCAGATCGCCGGTGCCCAGTTGCTGCACGTGTTCGGTGCCCGGAAGTGGATCAACGCCGGCCAGGCAGGCCCGCTGGGTTGGACCGCTCCTGCCGCCTTGGGCGTTGTGCGCGGCAAGCCGGGTGAGAACGTGGTTGCCCTGTCCGGCGACTACGACTTCCAGTTCATGATCGAGGAACTGGCCGTGGGTGCGCAGTTCAACCTCCCGTACATCCACGTGGTGGTGAACAACTCCTACCTGGGCCTGATCCGTCAGGCGCAGCGCGGCTTCAGCATGGACTACCACGTGTCCCTGGGCTTCGACAACATCAACTCCCCGGAAACCATGGGCTACGGCGTGGACCACATCAAGGTGGTTGAGGGCCTGGGCTGCAAGGCCATCCGCGTGGAGAACCCCCAGGACATGCCCGCTGCCTTCGACAAGGCCAAGGCTCTGCGCGACGAATTCAAGGTGCCGGTGGTGGTGGAAGTGATCCTAGAGAAGGTCACCAACATCTCAATGGGCCTGGAAATCAACGCCGTGAACGAGTTCGAGGCGCTGGCTGAGTCCGCAGAGGACGCCCCCACCGCCATCCTCGCCCTGCAGAAGTAACGCCCGAGCAAAGGAGTCACCGGAATGCGCGTGGTCATCGCCCCGGATAAATTCAAGGGTTCGCTGTCCGCCCCTGACGTCGCCGCTCACCTGAGTGCTGGCCTGCGCCGGGCCGCGGAACAAGCGGAACGGGACATCGAGACGACGCTCATTCCGGTGGCCGACGGCGGCGAAGGTACCCTCGACGCCGCCGTCGCCGCCGGCTTCACCCGCCGCACTGCCACGGTGACCGGTCCGCTGGGCCAGCTCGTCAAAGCAGACTTCGCCGTCCGCGGCACCGAGGCGGTCATCGAAATGGCGACGGCGTCCGGCCTGGCTTTGCTGCCAACCGGCCCCAACCGTGAAACCGCCAAGACGGCCACCAGCCAGGGCACGGGCGAACTCATCCGCACCGCCTTGGACCTCGGCTGCCGCCGCATCACCTTGGGTGTCGGCGGCAGCGCCAACAACGACGGCGGCGCCGGCCTCCTGCGCGGCCTTGGCGTTCGCTTCCTCGACTCCAACAGCAACGAACTGCCGCCGGGTGGCGCCGCACTGGCCCGCTTGGAGACCATCGACACAGCCGACTTGGACCTCCGATTGGAGGACACCACCGTGATCCTGGCGTCCGACGTCGATAATCCCCTTCTTGGTCCGAGTGGCGCCCCAGCGGTGTTCGGCCCGCAAAAGGGCGCGACGCCGGACGATGTCACCGAACTCGACGCCGCGTTGACCCGTTTCGTGGAAGTCCTCACCGCAGAGGTCGGCCAGAAGGCAACACGCGCCGCGAAGGCGCCGGGCGCCGGTGCAGCCGGGGGCGTGGGCTATGCGGCCCTCGCGATGCTGAACGCGGAACGCAAGCCGGGTATCGACGTCGTTCTTGAATTCACCGACCTGGAGCAAAGAACCGAGGGTGCGGACCTGGTGATTACCGGCGAAGGCAGCCTGGATGAGCAAAGCCTGCTCGGCAAGACACCCATGGGAGTCGCTCGGGCGGCCGCCCGGGCGGGAATCCCGGTGATCGCAGTGTGCGGCCGCACCACCCTGGACATGCAACAGATCGAAGAGTCCGGCTTTCAGCGGGTGTATCCGCTGACCGAGCTGGAGAGCAATGTAGAGATATGTATGGCTGAAGCTGGACGCCTGCTTGAAGAATTAGGTCAGCACATCGGCGTGCGCCTGATCGAAGAACACGCAGCGTCCGGCACGGCCAGTGCCCAAAAGAAGGAGCCCCTCAATGCCTGAGCAGACTTTCGACCTTGTTATCCGCGGTCAGCGGATCCTCACCACCGCCGGCCTTGCCCCGCGCGAAGTGGGTGTGCGCGGCGGCGTCATTGTGGCCATGGAGCCCCTTGGCAACGGCTTGCAGGGCACCGAGATCATCGAACTCGCCGACGACGAGACGCTCATCCCCGGCTTGGTGGACACGCACGTCCACATCAACGAACCCGGCCGCACGGAATGGGAGGGCTTCGCCTCTGCCACCCGCGCCGCGGCCGCGGGCGGCGTCACCACCGTCATCGACATGCCGCTGAACTCCATCCCGCCCACCACCACGGTGGAGAACCTCAAGCTCAAGCGCAGCGTGGCCCAGGACCAGGCCTTCATCGACGTCGGATTCTGGGGCGGCGCCATCCCCGGCAACACCGCGGACCTGCGCCCCCTGCATGACGAAGGCGTTTTCGGTTTCAAATGCTTCCTCCTGCACTCCGGCGTGGACGAGTTCCCGCACTTGGACGCGGAGGAAATGGAGAAGGACATGGCCGAACTGCGGTCCTTCGACTCCCTCATGATCGTCCACGCAGAGGACTCCCGGGCCATCGACCACGCACCCCACCCCGGCGGCGACCACTACTCCACGTTCCTGGCGTCGCGCCCGCGCGGCGCGGAGAACAAGGCCATCGCCGAGGTCATCGAGCGCGCCCGCTGGACCGGCGCCCGTGCGCACATCCTCCACTTGTCGTCGTCGGACGCCCTGCCGATGATCGCCACAGCCAAGCGCGACGGCGTCCGCCTCACCGTGGAGACGTGCCCGCACTACCTGACGCTGATGGCCGAGGAAATCCCCAACGGTGCCACGGCATACAAGTGCTGCCCGCCCATCCGCGAAGCCTCCAACCGCGAACTCCTGTGGAAGGGCCTGCAGGACGGCACCATCGACTGCATCGTTTCCGACCACTCCCCCAGCACGCTGGACCTGAAGGACCTGGAGAACGGCGACTTCGCCGTGGCTTGGGGCGGTGTTTCCTCCCTGCAGCTTGGCCTGTCCCTGATCTGGACCGAGGCCCGGCACCGCGGCATCACCCTGGAACAAGTGGTCAGCTGGATGGCCCAAAAGCCCGCCGAGCTCGCCCGCCTGCACACCAAGGGCCAGCTGGCACTGGGCTACGACGCCGACTTCTCCATCTTCGCCCCGGACGAGGCGTTCGTTGTGGACGTCAAGAAGCTAAAGCACAAGAACCCCATCACGCCTTACGACGGTAAAGCATTGTCCGGTGTGGTCCGCAAGACCTTCCTGCGGGGCTCGGTGGTGGACGGCCAGACTCCCGGCGGCAAGCTCATCCGCCGCGGCGGCGTTTAGGACGGACGGCTATGGCCGTCAACGCACATTTCCCTAGGCGTGCCGCTCGCGCCCAGGCGTGCGGCCTGGCTGTCTGGGTCCAGCCGGCCGAAGGCCAGGAGATCGATGCCGAAACCATGGCCCGGGCTGCGGAACTGGTCCTGCGCCGGGCGCAACTGCTCGCACCCGGGGCGCAGGCCAGCATTTGGCCTGCCTCTGGGACCCAGACTTCCGGCGTCGGCGATGCCCCACGCGGCGGCACTCCGCTGGGCAGCGCCTCCAGCGGCGGCACTCCGCTGCAGGCCGCCGACGCCGGAAACCCACCTGCCGCCGTCGGAACGCCCGACGGCGGCACCCCACCTGAGGCTCCAGCCGCGCCTGCGTCATTGGCGAGCCGGCGGAGCCAGGTGGCAGTCGACCTCGCGGCCGACGTCGTCCTTCTCGACGGGGAACCGGTGCCCTTTACGGCGATGGAATACAAGCTCCTGCGCTACCTTGTGGAGAACTGTTCCCGGGCGATCAGCCGGGAGGAACTCCAACGTCTCATTGAGTCACTCGACTGTCCCGGTGCGGCATTCCGGTCCATCGACGTGTATGTTGGCCGGGTGCGTCGGAAGCTGGGCCCTGCCCGGCACGCCGTGGCTACAGTGCGCGGCGGCGGGTACCAATTTGTACCCGGACCGAACGCCTCGGTCCGGGGGCCGGCGGAATACTCCATCTAATTCCGCTGTTGCCCACGGATAGACCAGTTGCCGGAAAACCCGGCAGCCTGAACTGAAGGATCATCAACATGACCCAGAAACTCCTCGCCGGAACGCAGGCCCCGGAATTCTCCCTGCCCGACGCTGAAGGCAAGCAGGTTTCCCTGGCCGATTACCGCGGGCGCAACGTTATTGTCTACTTCTACCCGGAAGCCTCCACACCCGGGTGCACCACGGAGGCCTGCGACTTCCGTGACAGCCTGGCTAGCCTGCAATCCGCCGGTTACGAGGTGCTGGGCATCTCGCCCGACGGGCCGGAGAAGATCTCCCGCTTTGTTGACGAATTCTCGCTGACGTTCCCGTTGCTGTCCGACGTGGACCATAGCGTGGCGCTGAAGTACGGCGCCTGGGGCGAAAAGATCATCAATGGTGAGATCACCGAGGGCCTTGTGCGTTCCACCGTTGTACTGGACGAGCAGGGCAAGGTCAGGCTGACCCAGTACCAAGTCCAGGCCCAGGGCCACGTCGCCAAATTGCGCGCGGAACTGGGGCTTTAATCTCCGGTTTAGCTAAAGGATCCAACTGCCGCCCGGCGTCTCATGACGCCGGGCGGCAGTCTTTTGGTCAACTACTCACGACATAAGAGTCAAATCTTTATGAATGATGTGACAAACGCTCAATTTCCCTAGTTAATTAGGGATATGTCTTCCAGCTTGGAAATGCGCCGCGCGGTGGTCATTGAGGATGATCCCGATATCCGCGGACTTTTGGTGCGGATCCTCGCTAAGCAAGGCTTTGAGGTATCTGAAGCAGGGCGGGGGTATGACGGCATCGAACTAGTGCGTTCGACGGGTGCCGCATTGGTGACGCTCGACCTAAACCTTCCGGATATCGACGGGCTGGAAGTCTGCAAACTCCTGCGAGAATTTTCCGACGCCTTCATCATCATGCTCACTGCCCGGGTTGAGGAAATCGACCGGCTGACCGGGTTGGACTCCGGCGCGGACGACTACATCAACAAACCATTTAGCCCTAGGGAAATTCAGGCACGAATCAACGCTCTTTTCCGTCGGGCAGCAGCGCCGCTGGCAAGTACGGGTGGACTGCAGTTGGCCGCCCAGGACGATCTGGCCCGCGCCGCGGAGGTGCAGCAGAGCCTGTTGCCGCAGGAATCAGTGAACCTGGACGACTACGAGGTTGCGGGCCGGTTCCGCCCTTCCCGCAGTGTGGGTGGCGATTTCTATGACTGGTACCCCACTCGCGACGGCCTTCACCTGACGTTCGCCGACGCCATGGGCAAGGGCATGGGCGCAGCGCTCATCGCCGCCACTGTCCGAGCCGTCATGCGATCCGAGGCTGGCCGCGCAGACATCGACACCGCTTTTGAGGCGGCCAGCCGCTCCATCGAAGCGGACCTTGGCCAATCCGGTTCCTTCGTCACGCTGTTCCACGCCCGCCTCGACGCCGTCACGGGCAAGGTCAGTTACGTCGACGCCGGACATGGCCTCGCCCTGCACCTTCCGGCCAACGGCGACGTTCGGCGGCTGCGCTCCGCCGGTCCGCCCGTTGGCGCTTGGGTTGGCCGCTGGCCATCCGCTGAACTGCTGCTCGCCCCCGGCGATTCACTGGTGGTGGTCAGTGATGGTGTGCTGGACGCCTTCGGAAACGTCGAGGAATTCACCTCGCGAGTCGAGGCGGCAGTCCGGTCCCAGACTTCGGCGGAGGAAGCGTGCGAGGCGATCCTGCGCCTGGCTCCGGCCGACATGGCCGAAGACGATGTGACCGCGGTGGTAGTCCGTAGAACGGACGCGATCGGAACCTAGGGTCCCAACAGTCTCTGGGAAGGGGGAACCATGACACGTTTTTGGACGCGCCTAGTAGTGCTGCTCACCGTCTTGCTGGGCGTGAACTATGTGGCATGGCGGTGGCTGGCTTCCCTGAACTGGGAGGCGTGGTGGATCGCGGTACCCCTTGTAGCAGCAGAGACCTACAGCCTCATCGATGTGATGTTGTTCGGGCTCACCATCTGGAACCTAAAAATCCGCCAGCCCCCACCCGCCGCTCCCCCGGAGACCACGGTGGACGTTTTCATCACCACCTACAACGAGCCGCTGGACCTCGTGATGACCACGGCGCTGGCCGCGCAAAAGATCCGGTGGAGCCACACCACTTGGATCCTCGACGACGGCGCACGGGACGAACTCAAAAGGCTCTGCGAACAACACGGTCTTGGTTACGTGACCCGCAGCGCGGACTGGAAGGACCGGCCCCGCCATGCCAAAGCCGGAAACCTCAACAACGCCCTGATGGTCACCGAGGGCGAGTTCCTCCTCATCCTGGATGCGGACCAGATCCCGGAACCGGACATTCTCGAAAAGACGCTTGGCTATTTCAACAACCCCAAAGTCGCCCTGGTCCAGACGCCGCAATACTTCAGCAATGTGCCGCCGTCGGACCCCCTGGGCAGCCAGGCGCCTCTCTTTTACGGGCCAATCCAACAGGGCAAGGATGGCTGGAATGCCGCGTTCTTCTGCGGCTCCAACGCCATCCTGCGCCGCGAGGCGCTGATGCAACTGGGCCTGGTTGGCTATGTCAAGGAAACGGAGAAAAGCGTCAGGCGCGCCCTGAGCGCCTCCCGGCAGGCCATCCACAAAGCCCGAAGCTCCGTTGATGCCGACTCGCCACTGGTTGCAGCGATGCTGGACGAGGTGGAGTCGGCCACTGAAGAAGCCCAACTGCGTGTGGATGCCGGCGGGCCGCTGAGTGAAATCACCTACACAGTCCGCCGGAAAGTGGACAAGGCCGTGCAGACCCTGGTTCAGGCGGATTTCTCGGCGGTGCAGTCGGACCTGGAAGAAATCGCGGCAATGGAATTGGCGCATGTGGGTGATTCCGGCGTTCCCACCGTGGCCAGTGAGGCGGTGGAGCGAATGTCCGGCCGCGACTGGTCCCCGCTGGGTGCTTTGGAATCCGTGCAGGCTGTCCTGGACGCCATCTCCATTGAGCGCGACGACGAAGCCCAGCCTGTAATGCCGCTGGCCACGATTTCCGTCACGGAGGACATGGCCACGGCAATGCGGCTCCATGGTCTTGGCTGGCAGAGCGTCTACCACCACGAGATCCTGGCCTACGGACTGGCGCCCGAGGACCTGAAGACAATGCTTACGCAGCGGCTCCGCTGGGCGCAGGGCACCATTCAGGTACTGCTCCGCGAAAACCCGCTGGTCCAGAAGGGGCTGTCCCTGCCGCAGCGGCTCATGTACTTCGCCACGATGTGGTCCTACCTCAGCGGCTTCGCGGCGGTCGTCTATTTCGCCGCGCCGATCATTTACTTGATGCTGGGAATCCTGCCGGTTTCCAGCCTGAGCGCCGATTTCTTCGTCCGTTTCATCCCGTTTATGGTGGTCAACCAGATTCTCTTCCTGGTGGCCGCGCAGGGCGCGCCCACCTGGCGCGGGCAGCAGTACAGCCTGGCGCTGTTTCCCACCTGGATCAAGGCGTGTACGACGGCGGCCCGCAACGTCTGGTTCGGCCGTCCCCTGGGGTTCGCCGTCACCCCAAAGGCCCGGCAGAGCGGTGGCCCCAGTTGGAGCCTCATCCGGCCACAGATCATTGTGTCCGTGCTGCTGGTCATCGCCTTGGTGACCGGTATGGCGCGTCTTGTGGCAGGACTGAATGAGCCGATCGGTACGCTCGTGAATGTGGCGTGGGTGGCTTACGACCTGGTGGTCATGAGCATCCTTGTGACGGCCGTGAAGTACAAGGGCTTTGTCCCCCAAGATTCTGATAGCTCCGGAGAGAGGAACGAGAATGCAGTTTAGTTACGAACTAAAGGACTCCTACGCCGAGGTTAAGAGTTCCGGCCGGCTGAACATGGTTGCCGCACCCAAGCTCCGGGAACTCGTCTCCGAGGTGGTGGCCGGCGGCAACAGCAGGATCGTCGTCAATCTGGAAGAGACGGTCTTTATGGATTCATCCGGCCTTGGCGCACTGATCGGCTGCCTGAAGGCTGCACGCCAGGCCGGCGGGGACCTGCGAATCTCCGGCGTGCAGCCACAAGTGAAGATGGTCTTGGAACTGACCAACATGGACCGGGTCCTGGCCGCCTACGACTCACCAGAAGTGGCCTTCAGCAATGACTGAAATCCTCGCTGAGCGCAGCTTCCGCGGCCTGGCCACCCCCGAGGCGATCGAGTCGGTGCACAACCATCTGGACGCCATCTGGGCCGATGCCGCGTTTGTTCCGGATACGGACCAGATGATCTTCACTACAGCGGTGATCGAAACAGCGGCAAACGTGGTGCAGCACGGCCGTCCGATCGGTGACGAACCGGTGGAACTTGGCGTCGAGCTCACGGTCAGCGCCACTCGCCTGCAGGCCAAAGTCAGCGCCTTCCACGCGATTGAGCCGATCGTCCCCTACGACGACGCCGAACTCCCGGACGAGGACTCCGAATCCGGTCGTGGGCTCGCCCTGATCAAAGCCTTGGTCACCACGCTAATTTTTGAGCGCCAGGACGAAACCAACACGTGGATCCTGTCCAAGGATTCCAGGCCGGAATCCTGACCCCGCGAACGGCCTAGGTGGGAATGATCCGGAAGAGGAACCTGGTCCGGACCATAACCCATAGGAGGGCGACGATCACGGCATAGATGGCTGTGTTCAGCAGGACGTTGCCCTCCTGCAGCAGCGGGATGTTTGAGATCACCGCAATCAGTGCTACGTGCACGATGAAGACGTAGAGCGTGGCCTGGCCCAGCGGAATCAGCAGCCAGCCGAAGGCCCGCCGCAACGGTTTCCAGTACGCCGTGAGCAGTACGTATGCCGTCACCAGGAGTGTGATGACATTCAGCAGGCGGCCCACTGACAAGTAGGTGCGACCAAAGAAGTGGTCGTACATGGCCCTGTAGCTGGCATCCGGGATAAAGGCCAACCGCACATCGAAGTCATTGGCGACGTAGGGGTTGGCCCAGGACAGGATGGCAAAACATGCCGTCACCGCTGCGCAACAGGCCACCACCCAGCGATGTGCCTGTAGCCAGGACACCAACTGCCTGCGATGGAAGCCCGCCACAAGGCCAACGATAAACAGCAGTTGCCAGACGAGCAGCGGGAATGAGTCCTCGAATTGCGAGGGCAGTACCCGGAAGCGGAAAACCGTCCCCAACACGTACAGCACCAGGGAAACGGCAAGTACCCACAGCACCCGTCCCTTGGTCAGCATCCACAGGACCAGGGGACTGACCAACAGCATCACGACATACAGGCCCATGACGTTGAACTGCCACGGCCCTACCTGGAGGAGCAGCACTGCCGGTACAACGGACGGCGACACGGGGAACTGGAACAGGGACTGTATCCCGCCGTAGAGATCGTACGTGCGCCCTTGTGCCCCCCTGCCTGCGCCGCCAGTCCCTTGATCGGTGAATGTCGTCAGCACATCGGCGTGGACTGAGGGAATCTTGCTGATGAGGAAAACGACCGCCACCACCACCAGCGCAGTGACGTACAGCTTCCACGCGCGCTTGGTCGTTTTGTCCACCACGTCGCCCAGGTTGTCCAGGGATTTGGGCCCATACACCATTCCGAGCACCAACCCGGACAGCGTCACAAACAGCTCGGCCCCGGACACAAAGCCGATGGCCTCCTCCGTGAAGAGTTGGAACAGCGAGGTGATGCCCACGTGGTTCACCACCACAAACACAATGGCTATGCCGCGGAGCATGTCCACCCGCGCATCCCTGGCGGACGGATCCAGGTAGGCCCAGTCCCGTGCCGCGGGTAGCCATGACGGGAGGAACCACAAAAGCAGTGCCATAAGCAGGACCGCACCGGCCGCGATCCAGGCGGCTGGACCGGTCAGGGTCGTCCCGGGACTGTAGCCTCCCCATCCGGTGGACTTCTCCGTCACGGGCCCGGTCACCAGCGTGGAAGCGCGGACGGCCTGGGCCGCTCCCGCTGCGATGTCGGTGCGGCCGGTGAGCCGCCAGTCGATGGTGACGTCGCCGGCGTCGCGCACGTTGGTTTTCTCATCCCACACTATGGCGCCGATCGCCGGAAACTTCGCGGAAGCGCCGGCGTCGAGCGCCTGCTGCCACCAGGCAAGCTTGATGTCCCGCTCCGCAGCGCCGCCCGCTGAAGGGCTGAAGTAGGCGGCGGTTTCTACGAGGAGAGGCTTGTTCCGGCTGGCTGCGTAGGACTCGTAGAAGGTCGTCAGCATGGATTCCAGTTCACCGGGGGCGGGCATTGTGTTGACGGCGGCACCGCCTCCTGTGTCGTCGTGGTCGGCGGAGATGCCAACCCAGTCCACCACGTCATCGCCGGGATAGTAGGGCGAGAAAGGGTCATCGGCTCCGTTCAGGACGCCGTCGTGGTTGGTGTCCAGCGAGCCGAGGCTCTTGGCGCTGGCGGCGGGGTCTTCGGCAAAGGGATAGCCCCTGCCTTGGAAGGGCTGCCACACCATTGCCGCATTGGACTTGACCTTGAACGCTTGGGCGACGGCCCGGTATGCGGACACATAGGTGCCGGGCTGCTGCCCCCACGGTGTCCAGTTGGAATTCATATCCGGGGCAAAACTGATGAGCAGCTTGCCTTTGAATGCCTGGGCGGCCTTCTCCAACTGCCCCACGAACTCGGTGGCAGCCGCGGCGTCCACGCGGTCCAGAGCGATGGTCGGCTTCACCGCAAGAAGGGCGTGGGCCCCCGCGGCGGCACTTTGGGAGAGGTACTCGCGGAGGTAGCCCATCTCCTGCTCTTTGAGGGGAAGGGACACATCATGGCCGAAGAGAGCCGGCTCGGCCTGGAGGCGCTCTGCGAAGCCTGCGGCGTCGTCCTCATCCCATTCAAGGAAGGCCCCGAGGAACGGCTTCCCGGGAGCCGGCTTGGCGTCTGCGTCGGAGGCCGCTGCATCGGCGGCCGACGCCGGGCGTGCAGCGCCCAGCAGCAACAGAAGGACGACGGCGGTCAGCGCCGCGATGACGACGGCGACCCGCACCGGGGCGCCACTTGCTTGTGCCTGCATCGATCTCCTTGGGAGACTCTGTGAAGCAACACCAGGGCCCCACCATGCTGGATACTAACCGAGCTGGACCGCACGCCGCCTGTCAATTTGCCCTCATGACGTGCGGCACGGATACTCTCTTGACACCGAGGGTGGCAATTCGATTCACTATTTACGTATGCTGAAATAACAGTTCCATGATATGGAATTTGCTGGCCAAAAGTGCTGGCGCGGATTCGAGGAAACCTCACCGTATTCCATATAGCCGACACCATGGATGCCAGCATTTCACGAGGAAGACACAAGCATGGAGCTTGCAGTATTCAACAGCGTGGATCGGGCGGACGTCCTTGGCGTACTTCGCCCCTGCCTTGATATCGACCGCTGGGTAGAGTCCATAGCCGACGCTCGACCGTTTGCCGATGTTGCCCAGCTGGTCGAATTCGCGCGGGGCGCGGCCCAGCCATTTACGATTCAAGAGGTTGAGGGCGCCCTGGCCCACCACCCACGCATCGGCGAACGCCCAAGCGGCAAGACCACCGAGGCCGCCATGTCCCGTTCCGAACAGTCCGGCGTCGACCCCGCGGACAACGGCGTCGCTGCCGAACTTGCCGCCGGCAACCGTGCGTACGAAGAAAAGTTCGGCAGGGTTTTCCTGATCCGTGCCGCCGGACGCACCGCCAGGGACATCCTCGCGGCCCTCAACGAACGGCTGACACACTCAGCTGCCCAGGAAGACGCCATCGTGGCTGAACAATTACGGGAAATCGCGGTGCTGCGGCTAGAGGGAGTGATCAGCGAATGAGCGTTTCACAAGTAACCACCCACATCCTGGACACCGGCTCAGGCCGCCCGGCCGCCGGCGTCGCCGTCGAGCTTTTTATGCTCGACGGCGGCAACTGGACGTCCGTGGCGAGCGGAACCACTGACGCGGACGGCCGGATCAAGGACCTCGGGCCGGAGCGGCTCTCGGGTGGCACTTATCGCCTGACTTTCGCCACCGGCGCGTACTATGCGGCGCACAGCACAGAGACGTTCTTTCCGCAGGTGGACCTCAACTTCACAGTCTCCGACGGCGGCGAGCACTATCACGTGCCCCTGCTCCTGAGCCCGTTCGCTTTCTCGACTTACCGAGGCTCCTGAGCCCGTTCGGTTCACGCCGCCACGCCCATCGCTTCCGTGCATCCAGCCATATTCAAGTAGATAATTGAATAGTCAGACCGCGTGGGTTACATTCTCAAGTACTTACTTGAACAAGGGTAGGTGGAGCAGATATGGTGGGCAAGCAGATGGATGGGCGCCACGCAAAAACGGAACTCTTTGACGCTTTTGGAAGCGTGGCCAAGGCACTCAGCAGCGGACGACGGGCCGAAATCGTGGACATCCTGGCCCAGGGTGAACGCCCGGTGGAAGAGATTTCCCGCGAAATCAGCCAGACCGTCGCCAACACGTCCCAGCACCTACAGCTGCTCCTGAGAGCCGGACTCGTATCCACCCGGCGGGATGGCACCCGGATCTACTACTCCCTCAGCGGACCTTCCGTCTACCGGCTCTGGGCCGCGATTCGTTCCGTGGCGCAAGACCACGTGGCACAACTCGATGACCTCGCAGCCTCCTATTTGGGCGATCGCTCCGCGCTTCAGTCAGTGACGCGAAGCGAGCTGCGGCAACGCCTGCAATCCGGTGACGTGACCGTCATTGATGTTCGCCCACAACAGGAATACGCGTCCGGTCACATCCCGGGTGCCATCTCGCTTCCCGTCAAGGAGTTGGACAAGAGGCTGGATCAACTCCCCAACGACCGAACTGTGGTGGCATACTGCCGGGGTCCCTACTGCGTGTACGCCCTGGACGCAGTGCGGACGCTCAGCCGGCATGGCATCGAGGCAGTCCGCCTCGAAGACGGCTATCCCGAGTGGAAAGAGGCCGGCTTGCCGGTGGAAGCCGACAAGCAATTGGAGCCAGGCGAGCCCCGCCCAACCGCGGCCCCGCGGGAGTCTTAGCATCCGGCTCCGGGCAGTAGGCTTGAATCCATGGCTTTAGAGGATCCGAACACCCCCACTCCGAGCGACAGCAGCACCTCCGGCGCCGAACGGCGCGACGTCGTAGTGCGGCGCGCACCGAGGTTCGTGCCATTTATGATCCTCGGCGGCATCATCGGCATCATCCTCGCGGCCTTCGTTGCCTACGGACTGCCGGGAGATCCTTCCTTCGAAAGAAGCGCCGTCTTCGGTTTCTTCACCGTAGGTTTCGCGGCGGCCGGCGTGATCCTCGGTTCCGTGGCAGCCCTCATCCTGGACCGCGTCAGCGTGCGCCGCGCCGAGCGGGCCGTTGTTGAAGAAGTTCCGGATGAGGAACCACACGATTCGGACGACTGAGTCACATAAGCGCCCTGATCAATACCACGTCGACATCATGAGATAATCGATCAGTGTTACGTGGCGACGGACAACTTTCTCATGATCTTCTCCCCGGCGAAAAAGGACCTAAGGATGCCTGTGGCGTCTTCGGTGTCTGGGCTCCGGGTGAAGAAGTAGCAAAACTCACCTACTACGGACTCTACGCGCTGCAGCACCGCGGCCAGGAGTCAGCCGGCATCGCAACCAGCGACGGCAAGCGCATCAATGTCTATAAGGACATGGGCCTGGTGTCCCAGGTCTTCGACGAGGCCACCCTCAACACCCTCACCGGGCACCTGGCCGTTGGACATTGCCGCTACTCCACCACAGGTGCCAGCCACTGGGCGAATGCCCAGCCGACGCTCGGCGCCACCGCCACCGGAACGGTGGCCCTGGCCCACAACGGCAACCTCACCAACACTGCCGAACTCAAGGAAATGATCCTTGCCAGGAACGGCGGCAACCTCAGCGGTGAGATGAAGCAGGGCAACACTTCGGACACCGCCCTGGTCACGGCCCTTCTGGAGGGCGAGCCGGGCAAGTCCCTCGAAGAGACCGCCATGGACCTGCTCCCCAAGATCCGCGGCGGTTTCTGTTTCGTCTTTATGGATGAAGGCACGCTGTACGCGGCCCGGGACACCTACGGCATCCGTCCCCTCTGCCTTGGCCGACTGGAGCGCGGCTGGGTGGTCGCTTCCGAGCAGGCAGGCCTAGCCACCGTGGGTGCCAGCTTCATCCGCGAAATCGAACCCGGCGAATTCATCGCCATCGATGAGAACGGTGTCCGTTCCCAGCGCTTCGCGGACGCCACGCCGGCCGGCTGCGTTTTCGAGTACGTTTACCTCGCCCGTCCGGACGCAGCGATCGCTGGCCGCTCGGTGTACGAGTCCCGCGTGGAAATGGGCCGTCAGCTCGCCCGCGAGAACACCCACGAAGCAGACATCGTCATCCCCGTTCCCGAGTCCGGCACCCCTGCCGCCGTCGGCTATGCCGAAGCCTCCGGGATTCCCTTTGCCCACGGTTTCGTCAAGAACGCCTATGTGGGCCGCACGTTCATCCAGCCCTCGCAGACGCTGCGCCAGCTAGGTATCCGCCTCAAACTGAACGCCTTGGAATCCGTGATCCGCGGCAAGCGGGTTGTGGTGGTGGACGACTCGATTGTCCGCGGCAACACACAGCGGGCCATCGTCCGGATGCTGCGCGAGGCCGGCGCCAAGGCAGTCCACGTCAAGATCTCCTCCCCGCCGGTCCAGTGGCCATGCTTCTACGGCATCGACTTCGCTTCCCGCGCGGAGCTGATCGCCAACGGTGCCACCATCGATGAGATCTCACAGGCCATCGGCGCCGATTCCTTGGCCTACATCTCTGAGGACGGCATGATCGCGGCAACCCAACAGCCCCGTGAACGCCTGTGCACTGCCTGCTTCACCGGCAGGTACCCCATTGAACTTCCGAGCGCGGACAAGCTGGGCAAGAACCTGCTGGAACGGACCGATCTTGGCAACTTGCCCGTTCCGCCGGTTTCCGCTGCGGACCAGACAGATCCGGCAGACAAGCCCGGCGCCACTGGCTGCGACCCGGGACCCGATGCCGAGTTCGAAAACCTGCTGACCGACGCCGACAAGAAAGAGTCCGTATGACCTCCGCTACCCCCGAGAACAGCGCCGGAATCACGTACGCGTCGGCCGGCGTCGACGTTGAAGCGGGCGACCGCGCCGTCGAACTCATGAAGGACGCCGTCAAGGCGACGCACAACGCTTCGGTGATTGGCGGCGTCGGGGGTTTTGCGGGGCTGTTCGATGTATCCCAGCTCCTCAGCTACAAGAAGCCGCTGCTGGCCACCTCCACGGACGGCGTAGGTACCAAGGTGGCCATCGCCCAGGCCATGGACATCCACGACACCATTGGTTTCGACCTGGTGGGCATGGTTGTGGACGACATCGTGGTGGTGGGGGCCGAGCCTCTCTACATGACTGACTACATCGCGTGCGGCAAGGTGGTTCCCGAGCGCATCGCGGACATCGTCCGCGGCATCGCGGCAGCATGCTCCGTGGCCGGAACCGCGCTGGTGGGCGGCGAAACCGCGGAACACCCGGGCCTGCTGGGCGAGCACGAATACGACGTCGCAGGTGCCGCGACCGGCGTGGTGGAAGCCGACGCACTGCTCGGCCCGGACCGGGTCCGCGCGGGAGACGTAGTGATCGGCATGGCCTCATCCGGCCTGCATTCCAACGGCTACTCGCTGGTCCGCCGTGTGATCAACCACGCCGGTTGGGCCCTGGACCGCCAGGTCACCGAGCTTGGCCGCACGCTGGGCGAGGAGCTTCTGGAGCCCACCCGCGTGTACGCCGCCGACTGCCTGGACCTTGCGCGCACCTTCCCGGTCACCGCAGGCGCAGCCGTGCACGGCTTCAGCCACGTTACCGGCGGCGGCCTTGCTGCCAACCTGGCACGCGTCCTGCCGCAGGGCCTCGTGGCCACTGTGGACCGTGCCACGTGGGAACTGCCTGCAATCTTCAAGCTGGTGTCCGAGCTGGGCAACGTGCCGCTGGCCGATCTGGAGCGCACGCTCAACCTCGGCGTCGGCATGGTGGCCATCGTCTCTCACGAAGCCGCAGACGCGGCCGTGGCGCGCCTCAACGAGCGCGGACTGCCGTCCTGGATCATGGGCGCCGTTCAGGCCGACTCCGACTCGATCGACAAGACAGGCCCGGACTACGTCCAGGGCGCAAAGGGCGTCGACGGCGGCGCGGTCCGTTTGGTCAACGCCTACGCCTAAGTAGTACCGCCACTAACAGGACAGCCCGGTACCACGCGAAGCATCGCGCGGTACCGGGCTGTTTTGTGTCCGGACCCTAAGCCGTTTCTGCGTGCATCACGCTGAAGGCAGCGCCTGTTGCGTCCGCGAGCACCGCCATGCGTCCAACCCCGGGTACGTCGAAGGCCGGAGCATAGACCCGTCCGCCGAGGTCCTGCGCCTTGGCCACCGTGGTGTCTACGTCGTCGACGTTGAAGTAAGGCATCCAGTACGGCGGCACCCCGGACGTTGGGAGGCGCATCACGCCCGCCACCGCCTGGCCGTCCACCAGGAGCCTGGTGTATTCCTGCAGGTCGCCCGCCGGAGCAGTCTCGGAGCCACAACCGGTGACAGCCTCGTAGAACGCGACGGCCTTGGGCACATCGTTGGTCTGAAGCTCGTTCCACACCAGCGTTCCGGGCTCGTTGACCAGCCCAGCTCCATGGTGGTTACCGGCCTGCCAGAATCCCACCTGGGCTCCAGTAGGGTCCGATGCGGCGAACATCCTGCCGCCCCCGTTGGGGACTTCGTCCGGTGCGAAGACTATGTGGCCCCCGGCGTCCTCAACTTTGTCAGCCGTTTCATCCACGTTGTCCACGGAGATGTAGCTTGCCCAATAAGATGGGATTCCCGCCCCGGCCTGCTCCACAGGTTGCTGCATCAGGCCCGCAACATACTTTCCCTGAAGCTTGGCCATGTAGTACGTCATGCCATTGCCGGCGTCCATTGGGTCCATTTCCCACCCGAAGAGGGCAGAGTAGAACGCATTGGACACCACGATGTCTGTGGTTGAGAGATCCACCCAACAAGGGGTTCCCTGGGTGTAGCTGTCTTTTTCAGGCATTGCCGTCCCTTCGCCTGGGTCCATGGGTACTGTGCCTTACGGCACCAACGTATCGCCCGCGAACCAGACGTGGCTAGGGATAGCAGTGCCGTTGCAGGCACTCCAGAGAGGTGAAATGTACGACTGAGCTACGGCTGGCCCAAGGGGCCCGCCTACGCAGCTGTTAGCCGATGCGTCGGGAGTCTACCTCGTCGTCATCGTCTTCCAGGTCCTGCGCATACTTGTCCTCGTACGCCGAGTAGTCCGGCTCCAGGGGATCTTCAGCGAAGTGGCTCGAGGCACGACCAGACGGTCGCGAGAGCTCGCGCTCCAGCGCCGAGTAGTCAGTGTTCGGGGAGTAGTACTTGATGTCCCGAGCCTGCTTAGTAGCTTTTGCCTTTTGACGGCCGCGCCCCATGGCGTGACCCCCTTTTTGTACTTGGACCGGAGGTGGTCACCTTGGCAGAGGTGAGGCCCCGGAATGATTGGTCAATTTGTCGTATGTCTAGATTACATGCTTTCCCAAACTACTGCGCGCCACTGCACCCCTCCGGAGACGTTTGTCACGCTGAATCAGACGCACCTGCCTTATGGCCTGCAGAAAAACTTGGGTAAAGTCGCAAACAACGGGGCAGATTCCCAGGAGGCGTGAAGGAACACATGGGCCAGGAGAACACTGATCCACGGACCAAGGGAGCGGACGGCAATGGCGCCGAAGCCGCGGTTTCGTCAACCCCTCCACCCCCGGAACCCAACGGCACGCCGGTGGACGTGGCCAGCCACAACCCGGATCCCAACGCCCACAACTGGCTCCATCCTGAAAAGGACTTGAACCTTTGGGACTCGGCTTTCGGCTCGGGCAACATCGGTTCGGACCACGGTGACCCGGATGCCGTGGGCAATCCGGATCCCATGGAAGACCCTTCCGATGAGCCGCTGGCCGATAACACAGGCCGGCAGCGGCTCATCATCGCCGCCATCGTCGTGGCGGTGATGGCTGTCATGGGCGTCACGATTTGGCTTCTAGTGAACATGCTGAGCAGCGGGCCCCAGCAAAGCGCTCCGGAGCCCTCATCCGAGCCTTCCACCAGCGACCAACCCCTCCCCCACGAGGTCAGTGCCCTGGACTTCAAGTTGGGCGACTGTTTTGCTGACTTCGACTCGGAGGCGAACACTGCCATGGCGGTTGCCTGCGATACGGGACATTCAGCCCAACTGGTGTTTGTTTTCCGCTATCCCGCCGAGGACAGATATCCCGGGCGGGACGCGCTCAAGACCAAAGCCCAGGAGGCCTGCAAGGCGGCGAAGCTGACGCCCAAGGTGGGCGCCTACGCTGCCAAATACAAGTTCGTCTACCCAAGCCCCACCAGTTGGGACAAGGGCGACCGCCGCGTGGACTGCTTTGTTGTGGTGGACAACGGAAACTCCATCACGGAGAACCTCATCCAGCAGCCCTGAAGCTATTCCTTCCGCCGGACCGTGAGGCCACCTCCGGACAGGGCCAGCGCGCCCTGCTTCTCCAGCGCTTCGACGGAGAGCTCGTCCACATCGGCAGATGTGTCAACCAGCACGGTGTCGCCGTCGGAGATGTTGCCTGCCAGGATCTCCCTAGCCAAACGATCGCCGATCTCGCGCTGGACCAGCCGCCGCAGCGGGCGGGCGCCGTACGCCGGATCGTAGCCCGTCATGGCCAGCCAAGCCCGGGCCCCATCAGTGACTTCAAGCTGCAGGCGCCGCTCGTGGAGGCGCCGGGACAGGTCCGCCACTTGCAGTTCCACGATCCGGGCGAGCTCCTCCACGCTGAGGGCGTCGAAGAGTACGATCTCGTCCAGCCGGTTCAGGAATTCGGGCTTGAACGAGGCGTTGACCACGTTCATCACAGCCTGCTTCTTGGCCGCGGCATCAAGGTTGGGGTCCACCAGGAACTGGCTGCCGAGATTGGACGTTAGCACCAGGATGGCGTTCCGGAAGTCGACCGTACGGCCCTGCCCGTCGGTGAGGCGGCCGTCGTCGAGCACCTGCAGGAGGATGTCGAAGACCTCAGGGTGCGCCTTTTCAACCTCGTCCAGCAGCACCACCGTGTACGGGCGACGGCGGACGGCTTCGGTGAGCTGACCGCCCTCCTCGTAGCCGACATAACCGGGAGGAGCCCCGACCAGGCGCGCAACGGAGTGCTTTTCGGAGTATTCGGACATGTCGAGCCGCACCATGGCCCGTTCGTCGTCGAACAGGAACTCGGCCAGCGCTTTGGCGAGTTCCGTTTTGCCGACACCCGTGGGACCAAGGAACAGGAAGGAACCGGTGGGGCGGTTGGGATCGCTGATGCCGGCGCGGGCGCGGCGGACGGCGTCGGACACCGCGGCCACGGCCTTGGACTGCCCGATCAGGCGCCTGCCGAGCTCTTCTTCCATGTGTAGGAGCTTTTGCGATTCGCCCTGCAGCATACGTCCTGCCGGGATGCCGGTCCAGGCGGAAATGACCTCGGCGATGTCGTTGGCGGTGACTTCCTCCGCCACCATTGGAGCCTGTTTCTCCGTCTGGGCCGACTCCTCTGCTGCGGCCGCGCTGAGCTCACGCTCCAGTGCGGGAAGTTCCCCGTAGAGGATGCGGGAAGCGGATTCGAGGTCTCCCTCGCGCTGGTATTTGTCCGAGGCCGAGCGGAGTTCGTCGATCTTGGCCTTGAGTTCACCAACGCGGTTGAGGCCAGCCTTTTCGGCCTCCCAGCGGGCGTTGAGCGCGGCCAGCTGCTCCTTCTTGTCAGCCATGTCAGCACGCAACGCAGCCAGGCGTTCAACGGAAGCAGCATCCGTTTCGCCCTGGAGGGCCAGTTCTTCCATCGTCAGCCGGTCCACTGCGCGGCGAAGCTGATCGATTTCCTCCGGTGCCGAGTCGATCTCCATTCGAAGCCTCGACGCGGCCTCATCCACGAGGTCGATAGCCTTGTCCGGCAGTTGGCGTCCGGAAATGTAGCGGTTGGACAGCGTGGCGGCAGCGACCAACGCCGAATCGGCGATGGCCACCTTGTGGTGCGCTTCGTAACGTTCCTTCAAGCCGCGGAGGATGCCAATGGTGTCTTCCACGCTGGGCTCGCCGACGTACACCTGCTGGAAACGGCGCTCCAGCGCAGGGTCTTTCTCGATGTTCTCCCGGTATTCGTCCAGGGTGGTAGCGCCGATGAGGCGTAGTTCCCCGCGGGCCAGCATCGGCTTGAGCATGTTGCCGGCATCCATTGCGCTCTCGCCTGTGGCACCTGCGCCAACCACGGTGTGGAGTTCATCGATGAACGTGACAATCTGGCCTTCGGAGTTCTTGATCTCCTCCAGCACGGCCTTCAGGCGTTCCTCAAACTCGCCGCGATACTTGGCGCCGGCCACCATGGAGGCCAGGTCAAGGGCTATGAGCGTCTTCCCGCGGAGGCTCTCCGGGACGTCGCCGGCCACCATGCGCTGCGCCAAGCCCTCCACGACGGCCGTCTTGCCAACGCCAGGTTCGCCGATGAGCACCGGATTGTTCTTAGTGCGCCGACTCAGGACCTGCACCACGCGCCGGATCTCCGAATCGCGCCCGATCACGGGGTCGAGCTTGCCGGAACGCGCTACGGCAGTGAGGTCTGTGCCAAACTTCTCCAGCGCCTGGAAGGTGTTTTCCGGGTCCGGCGACGTGACCTTGCGGTCGCCGCGGACACCAGGCAGGGCGGCGAGGAGCGCTTCGTGGGAGGCTCCAGCGTCGCGAAGCAACTTGCCTACGCCGTCACTGCCGGCCGAGAGTCCCAGCAGCAGGTGTTCCGTGGAGACAAAGGAGTCTCCCAACTTGTCAGCCTCGTTCTGGGCGGCCTGGATTACCTGAAGGGATTGGCGGGACAGCTGGGCCTGTTGAACCGAACTGCCCGACGACGACGGCATCGCCTTGATCGCCGAGCTCGCCTGGACGCTGACTGAGTCAGGGTCGGCGCCGGTGGCGCGCAGGAGGGCGACAGCCACGCCGTCGCGCTGGTCCATTAGGGCCTTCAGGAGATGAGCCGGTTCCAACTGCGGATTCCCCGCCGTTGATGCATTCATGGCGGCCGCGGAAAGGGCCTCCTGGCTCTTGGTGGTGAATTTGACGTCCAAAGAAGAGCTCCTTTCGGGGGTAAGCCTGTACGACGTGCTGCTATTCAAAGTTGAGTCTACTACGCTCAACTTTGCTCGATAGCTTCCCGTGGTCAATGTTTGCCCACGGCGAAACTTGTGTCCAGACACTTCGGCACACCCCGGCTACAGCCTGATTCAGGCTGAGTCCCAGGAGGCCTTGCTGGATCTCCTGAAGGACCACCCGCATTTTATGACCGGGGAAGGAGCAACAATCCAGATCTATGAATCGCTCGCAATACCGGGAATGTAATTACGCAAACTAGGTACTAAATTTATTTGTGGCCGGGATATATATCCCGGCCACTTCGCCGTTTTGGCAGAGGTGCCTAAAGCACGTAATTACTCGTTCGAATAACGAATGGGAGCCCCAAAAAGCAAATTCAACACGCGTGTACTCAGAAACTTGAGCCGATCTTGAGGCGAGTACTCAGTTTCTTGAGCAACCTTTTCCGTTTACCCATCCAGTTCCTTGATTCTTCCTCGGGATAGTGAGTGCAGCAGCCCGCTGGGGGCTGAAGCAAAGACAAATTGGCCGCGCTGGGAGTGGCCGCATATCAAGGAGCAGTCATGAAGGGTCTCAACCTGAACAGCACCTCTGGCAAGGTTCTGGCTTCCCTGGCCCTGATGGGCACGGCCGCCGCGGTTGCCGGCATGGGAACCTACGGTGCGTTCACCTCCACCACCTCGGCATCCTCCGACGTCACGTCCGGCACCGTGAATATCGCCCTGGGCACCTCCGGCACCGCGAACAACCGGCTCAACGTAGGAGCCACCGGCGTCGTCCCCGGCGACACCATCCAGCGCGCCGTGACCCTGAGCAACACCGGCAACCAGAACCTGGCCTCCGTCACCCTGACCACCGCGGCCACCACCTCCTCCCTGCTGGACACCGACGCCACCAACGGCCTCCAGGTCCAGATCGATGCCTGCTCGGTTCCGTGGACCGAGGCCGGCACCTCCCCCGCCCTCACCTACTCCTGCACCGGTGGCACCAGCAGCACCGTCCTGGCAAGCCGCGCCGTGATCGGCTCCAACCTGGCCCTGGCCAACCTGAACACCGTCACCGCCGGCACCAACGACTACCTGCGCGTGACCCTGACCCTGCCCACCACCGCGGACAACACGTTCCAGGCCAAGAACAGCGTGGTCGGCTTCACCTTCACCGGCACGCAGCGCTCCGCCACCAACCGCTAAACCTCCCTCCATCCCCCCAAGACCCCTCCCGGGCCGCCGCCCAACCGGCGGTCCGGGAGCGGACCACTCGGAAGAGGCCACCATGACCATTGCAGCGCCAGTCGCCGATGTCCCGAAGGACGTCGACGCGCCTGCGGTTGGAAAACCTGCCGAAGGCACCCGTGGGACGCGGGTGTCGACGGGTGCCGGCAGGATTGTCGCCAAGGGACTCCGCTTCGTCGCCCGGAGCATCGCGACGGCGTTGCTGATGGTGGCAGTGGCCTCTTTCATCTTCTTGGCCATCGGTCCCAGGATCTTCGGCTATCAAACGTCCACCATGCTGACCGGCAGCATGTCGCCGCTCATCAACCCCGGCGATGTTGTGGTGACCACTCGCGTCCCTGTGAGCGACCTCAAGGTGGGGGACATCGTCACCTTCAGCATTCCCGTGGAAGACCACCGCGTGGAGACGCACCGCATCATCGAGGTCCAGTCCACCCCTTCCGGTGCTGCTGCGATCCGCACCAAAGGGGACGCCAACAACGGCGCCGACCCGTGGACCGCCACGCTCACTGAACTAACCATCGATCGGCATGCTTTCACCGTCCCGTACCTCGGCACCGCCATCCGGGCGCTGCGTGAACCGATCGTCCGCACCACCCTGATGTACGCCGCCCCGACCCTCCTGGTGGCGATGCTGCTGGTTAACATCTGGAAGCGACCCGGCCGGCGTCCTGCCGAGGGCACTGAATAGACTTTCCCACTGCCGCAGCAAGCCCTGAGAGCGAAAGGAACCTTCGTGTTCAGCGAGCACCGCCGACGCCGGACAGGCCGCGTTGCGGCTGCCGCCGTCGTGCTCGCTGCCGCCTTGGCCGTCGCGCCAGGGCTGGCCGAAGCGGCCTTCGTGGCGACGGCCACCACTAACGTGTCCGGCCAGCGCACCTCAGCGACCACCACGACCATCGCTTCACCCACCAACAACGTAGTGACGCCGGTCTGCCTGCCTGTGGGTTCCAGCGGCAAATACAGCCTCACCTTGACGGTTGTTTCGCATGGCACAGTGCAGGGCGCAACCGGCTACACGCTCAGTGTGTATAACTCCACCGGTAAAGTCGCCACGGTTGACCTGTCCCAAAGCGTCGTCTACACCTCGCCGAATGGCGGCGGAAATGGCTGGAAATACTCCGTCGACGCAATCCAGAAGTTCAGCGCCACCAACACCTGGTCCAGCAACTCACCGCAGGTGGCAGTCTGCTAGCTAGGTCTACACTGTCGCCATGGCTGTGTACGTGGATCCGCCGTTGTGGCCCGCCCATGGGACCGTGTTTTCGCACTTGGTCTCCGACGAGTCACTCGACGAACTCCATGCCTTCGCGCAAGCCAATGGCATCCCGGAGCGCGCGTTCGACGGCGACCACTACGACGTCCCCGAGCGACGGTACCAAGGCCTGGTAGCGGCGGGAGCAATCCCCGTGGAAGCCCGTGTCCTGGTCCGGAAACTGATCGCCAGCGGCCTCCGCATACCCGCCCGCCAACGCAGCAAAACGCTCACAGTTCCGCTCCTGGAACGCTGGAACGCCGTCCTTCCCGGACATGAGGAGCTGGGGTTCGAACTGCTGGAACGCTGGGGCGAGGAGCACCGCAGGTACCACAGCCGCACGCACCTGCTGTCTGTGCTGGAGGCCTTGGACCTGCTCGCCCCCGGTGGCGCTCCCCGCACGGTGCTCCTGGCGGCCTGGTTCCACGACGCCGTCTACGAGGGCGTGGCCGGGCAGGACGAAGAAGAATCCGCGCAGCTCGCCGAACAGCGCCTAACGGACGCCGGCCTGCCTGCCCCGGAAGTCAGTGAAGTTGCGCGGCTGGTCCGCCTAACTGCCACCCACCGGCCGGAAAGCAACGACGACGACGGCGCGCTGCTCTGCGACGCCGACCTCTCCGTCCTGGGCGGCGAACCAGATGCCTACGCCCGCTACCTCACCGCCGTCCGGGAAGACTACGCCCACATTCCGGACGATGACTTCGCCCGCGGCCGTACCGCCGTCGTACGCCATCTGCTGGAGCTGGACCCGCTCTTCCACAGCCGCAAGGCGCGGGAACTATGGCTCGAGGCCGCGCACCGGAACCTGGAGCGTGAACTGGCATGAACGCACCCCACTCACACATCCTCCACGTACACTCAGCCAGCGCGGTCCACCGCCAACTGCCCTATTCGGTCCGATTCGAGTGGGGACTCAACGGAGCAAATGTGGTGGCTCCGGGGGCCGACCTTGCTGTTGTGGTGGATGTGTTGTCGTTTACCACGTGCGTGAGTGTGGCCCTGGACCGCGGCGCCGAGGTTTTCCCGTACCCGTGGAAAGACGCCACGGCCGAGGACTTCGCCGCCCACCACGATGCGCAGCTGGCGGGCCCGCGAAACGGCGGCGGACTCAGCTTGTCGCCCGCCAGCCTCAGGGCCGCTGAAACCCTTGAGCGTGTGGTGCTGCCGTCGCCTAACGGCTCGACGATCGCCCACGCCCTGGCCAGTGAAGTCCCGCTGGTCGCCGCCGTTTCCCTGCGGAACGCCGGAGCCACTGCCGCCTGGGTGGCCGCCACGCTGCCGGCTGAAGCAGTGGTGGCCATCGTGGCCGCCGGTGAACGCTGGCCGGACGAGTCCATTCGGCCGTGTGTGGAGGACCAAATCGGGGCAGGCGCTTTCATCGCGGGCCTGGTCGCGGCCGGGAAGGGCGGTTATGAGGCCGAACAGGGCGTACACGGCTACTCTCCGGAGGCCTTGGCTGCCAAGGCGGTGTTCGACGCGGCCGAGCCGCGCCTGCTTGAGATGCTCCGCGACTGCTCCAGCGGCCGGGAGCTGGTTGGTGAGGGATACGCCGACGACGTCGGGATCGCCGCGGAGCTGGACGGCAGTTCCGCTGTGGCATTGTTGCGTGACGGCGTCTTCCGGCGCCTCGCGTAGGGCCCAAATGCCCTAGCGGGCGCCTGCACACAGGCGTAGGTTCGGGCCATGAGCGAGAATCCTGCAACTCCGGCCACGCAACAACTCGAGTCCCACGAATGCTGGCAGCTCCTACGAGGTGTGTCGGTTGGCCGCCTGGCCGTATGGGTGGAAGACCATCCGGACATTTTCCCGGTGAACTACACAGTGGACCACGGAACCCTCGTGTTCCGGACCGGATCCGGCACCAAACTTTCTGCGGCACTTTCTGAAAACCCCGTGGCAGTGGAAGCCGACGGTGTTGACGCGGAGAAGGGCGTGGCGTGGAGTGTTGTGGTCAAAGGCCGGGCCTCGGCCATCAACCGCACGGAGGACGTCCTTGATTCCGCGTCACTGATGCTGTTCCCGTGGGAAGCCGGGGGCAAGGACCATTTTGTGCGAGTGACGCCCGACTCCGTCTCAGGCCGGCGCTTCACCGTTGCTGAACCCAAGGTGTGGTGGGCGTCGATGAGCACAGGCCCCAAGGCTAGCCCGGAGTGAGGTATAGGCGCCCGAGCTGTATTTCAGCGCTAGCTGTATTTCAGCGGTAGCTGCGTACGAACGGGCGGTCCGTGGGTACGATCTGCTTGCCCAGCGGCATCAGGGACACCGGAATGAGTTTCAGGTTGGCGATTGCCAGCGGGATGCCAATGATGGTGAGCGCCATGGCGATTGCCGTAATGACGTGACCAATGGCGATCCAGATGCCGGCTACAAGAAGCCAAATCACGTTCCCGAGGAGCGTGAATACGTTTTGCCCGCCCGGCTTGTCCACCACCATCCGTCCAAACGGCCACAGGGTGTAGGACGCAATACGGAACGAGGCAATCCCCCACGGAATTGTGATGATCAGCAGGCAGCACACAATTCCAGCCAGGAAATACCCAAGGGCCAGCCACAGCCCGCCAAAAACCAGCCAGATGATATTGAGCAAGGTCTTCATGATTCCATTGTCCCGCGACCAGTATTGAGGACAGCGTCCAGATCGAACTTCACGGGTTCCTCAAGCTGCTCGTACGTGCAGGATTCCGGCTCCCGGTCCGGCCGCCAGCGTACGAATTGGGCGGTGTGGCGGAACCGCTCCCCTTCCATGTGGTCGTAGGCGACTTCCACCACAAGCTCGGGCCGCAGGGGCGTGAAGGACAAGTCCTTCCCCGCACTCCAGCGGCTGCCTTCAGCGTTGCGCGGCGTCCGGCTGCCTTCTTCCTGCTTGGCCCACGCCCACGGATGCTCGTCGAAATCAGTGACCAGCGGCTGGAGTTCCTCAAAAAGTTCCTTGCGGCGCTGCAAGGAAAACGAACCCACAACGCCCACGCTGGCCAGCCGGCCGCCGTCGTCATAAAGCCCCAACAACAACGATCCGATACGGTCATCGCCGCTCTTATGAGTGCGGTAACCGGCAACAACGCAGTCTGCCGTCCGCTGATGCTTGATCTTGAACATCACGCGTTTGTCCGGCTGGTAGGTGCCGTCCAAGGGCTTGGCCAGGAGGCCATCCAGACCAGCACCCTCGAACTGGTGGAACCACTGCTCGGCGGTTTCCTTGTTCCTTGTTGTAGCCGTGAGGTGGATGGGGGCCTTCGCTTCGGCGAGCGCTGCTTCGAGCAACGCCCGCCGCTCGGCGAATGGCCTCCCAGTGAGGTCTTCGTCGTCCAACGCCAGTAGGTCGAATGCAACGAACTTGGCCGGCGTCTGTTCGGACAGTAGTTTGACCCGGCTGGCCGCAGGGTGGATGCGTTGCTGCAGGGTCTCGAAATCCAAACGGTCCCCGGACGCGCCCACCAGGACAATCTCGCCGTCCACCACGCACCGCGGTGGCAGCTCGGCCTTGAAAGCGGCAACCAGCTCCGGGAAGTACCGGTTCATGGGTTTCTCGTTGCGGCTCCCGATCTCGATGTCGTCACCGTCACGGAACACAATGGAGCGGAATCCATCCCATTTTGGCTCGTAGCTCATGGACCCATCCGGGATGGAGTCCACCGCTTTGGCGAGCATGGGCGCAACAGGAGGCATGACCGGCAGCTGCATGAAGCCATTCTTGCCGTGCAACACCCGTCGCGCCAGCCGAATCAGCTAGCAGTTGGCTTTCAGCCATGCGTTGACGGGAGCCATCGCCTTGTTGAATTTGCCGCTCGAATACACCGTTTGGTCGGTCAGCCCTGCGATTGCGGTGTCCTTGAAGCGGGCGAAATCCTCCTTCAGGGTTGCCGGGACGCGATCCGCCGTGGCAGCCAGGTCCGCCTTGGCTTTCTCCAGTTCGGCAGTCCTGCCCTGCGCCGCGGCCATGGGCAGAAGGGAAGCACCGGTAGATTGGTCGAAGACGGCGGTGCAGGCTTCGGCTGCCGAGGCGAAGCCGCCAAACGGCCCGGAAGCCGATGCGCTGGCACTTGCCGTCGCTGTGGGCTGCGAGGAGGCCGACGGCGTGCTGGAGCCCTGCGCGGATGCGTTGCTTGACGGCCCGGTGCAGCCGGATAGGGCAAGGCTGCCGGACAAGGCCAGGCCTCCGATGACGGCGACATTCAGGTAACGGACAACGCTATTGAAAGATTTTTTCACGGGTCGCATTCTGCTCGTATTGGGTGTCTCCGGAGGCTTCACCGCTCCGACGACAATGGCCTGCTTGTCCCCGGCGAGCGAGTCTAGCCTGAATGGCCCCGCGCCTTCCAAGTTGACTTTTGGACATTTTGAGCCAAGAACAGGTCCCGAGCCAGCGGGACCCTGGGTCAGGTGAAGGCAGGAGTCATGGCTTTTGAGGTTTAGCTTTTCGCGGCGAGCACGAAGGCGCGGACCTTCTTCAGGTCCTTGACGCCTCTGGAGGATTCGACGCCGGAAGAGACATCCGCGCCCCACGCGCCTGCGGCCTGGGTGGCTTCCGCAACGTTCTCCGGGGACAGCCCGCCGGCCAGCAGCCAGCGGCGGCCGCCAAGCCCTTTGGCCCGCACCGAGGCATAATCCCAGGATTCACCCGAGCCCGGCACCGCCGCATCCACCAGGAGCAGTTCCTCGCCAAGGTCTTCGAACTCTTCCGACGCAGCACCCATGGTGACGGCCCGGATGAGCCGCATGCCGGCGTCGTGCACTGTTTTGACGTCCTCCACCGTGCGGTTGCCGTGAAGCTGGACCCACTCCAGTCCGGCGGCCCTTGCCGTTGCCACCGCGTCGGCGGCGGGCTCCTTGCGGAAAACCGCGACGGCGGCAACGCCTTCGGGTACTCCAGCCAAAAGTTCGCGTGCCCGCTCCGGAGATACCTCGCGGGGGCTTGCAGTGAGGACGAAACCCACCGCGTCGGCGCCGGCTTCCACCGCCGTGCGTACCGCTTCGGGCGTGCTCAGGCCGCACACTTTGACGAACATTTCGCGAACTTCCCCTACATCTCGTATTTCGGACTCCTATGACGTTAGCAAGACTGTGTTTCAAGCGCAGTCCCGAGGCTCCCGGCTAGGCTGGCTTACATGGAGATCATCCGCTTTGCCGATATCAGGCCGGAACCGTGGCGCAACGGGGGCGGGGTGACGCGTGAGCTCGCAAGCCACCCGAAAGCGGCTTCGGCGCAGGACGATGCCTGGGATTGGCGGCTAAGCATTGCGGACGTTTCAAAAGCGGGCGATTTCTCCGTTTTTTCCGGCATGGAGCGTGTTCTCACCGTGATCGACGGCGATCTGTTGCTGCTTACCGTGGACGGGAAGGAGCAGCCCCTTGAGAAGTACCGGCCGTTCCGTTTCTCGGGCGAGGCGCCATCCTCTGCGACGCTTCCGACTGGCGATATCCGGGACCTTAACATCATTGCCCGTGCGCGGGCCTTCAAGGGTTATACCTCCATCATCGAGCTGTCCAAGAAAAGACCGCAGCCGGTGTTCGAAGGCCAATTCGCGGTTCTCCTGGAGGGCCAAGCCTCGGTGGTGCCGCGCACTGATCCCCTTGATTCCGGTGCCGAACAAGACCCACATGAGCCGATCGAACTGGCTCGTTATGACACGGTAGCTGGTTCCGACGTCCATAGTCCTGAGATCTCGGGACGGGGCTTCGTGGCCATTGTGTCGATCGATCGGCTAGCCTGAACCCAAGGTTCCCATTCGAACCTCCGGACGACGGTTCAGTACCCGGTGAGCGACAAGACTGGCCAAAGGAAACCGTCATGTCCTGGGTCATTCTCCTTGTCGCCGGAGCGCTTGAAGCCGTCTGGGCAGCAGCGCTGCACCGAACTTTTCAACGACGCGGCCGCGCACGCATCCTGCCTGCGGTTGTCTTCCTGGCCTCAGTGTCCGCGAGTACTGCTGGATTGGCTATCGCAATGCAATCCATTCCTACCGGCACTGCCTACGCGGTGTGGGTGGGTGTCGGCGTGGTTCTGACCTCGGCTTATGCAATGGTCACCAGGGTGGAACGTCCAACGGCAGCGCGGCTAATGCTCTTAGCGGGCATCGGTGCCTGCGTGGTCGGCTTGAAGGTCCTGGCGTAGCGGTGGCCGGGCGACCGGGCATGGCCTGGGTCATTCTGTTGGCATCGGCTGTACTCGAGGCGGTGTGGGCAACTGCCCTTGGATTGTCCGACGGCTTCTCACGTGCGCTACCCACGGTTGTCTTTGCCGTCGCCGCCACACTGAGCATGCTGGGCTTGGGTCTGGCGGTCAAACGGATCCCCTTGGGCACGGCCTACGCCGTCTGGGTGGGCCTCGGCGCAGCACTGACCGTGGGCTGGGCGATGGTTTTGGGAACTGAACCGGCCAGCCCGCTCAAGCTGCTGTTCATCGCCGCGATCGTGGGCTGCGCTGCAAGACTCAAGGCTCTGCCGGAGAAGTAGAACTGCGTTCCTGCCCAGTTGCTCCGAACCTCGTTCCCGCCATTCTGGCGGTTCTCCCCGGAATACAGGAGCCGCACTAGATGCGGTGGCGAGTAACTGGGAGGGAGCGAGGCCTTCCGACGCTGCGTCCCAAAGTCCGGAATACAAACAAGCACCGCGCAGTTACCAGCGAATGATGCACCTCCGCCGACCGAATCACGAAGGAGTACCACCATGAGCTTGGAAACGGGCACAATACAGCTTGGCGACGGCCTGAAGGTCAGTCCCTTGGGCTTCGGCGGCATGGCCCTAACGCCCGTATATGGCGGTGTCGATCAGGGGCAGGCCCTGAAAACTCTCCATCACGCCGTGGACGCCGGTGTCAGCTTTATTGACACCGCCGACGTCTACGGCGCGGGAGGCAACGAGGAACTCATCGCGCAGTTGCTCGGCGAGCGGCGGGACGAAATCCAACTGGCTACCAAGTTCGGCATCGTGGGCAACCCGCGGGACGGCTACACGGACGTCCGCGGTGACGCCGAATACGTCCGCCTGGCAGCCGAGGCAAGCCTCCGCAGGCTCAACACAGACGTCATCGACCTCTACTACCTGCACCGCCGTGACCTCCGCGTTCCGATTGTGGAAACCGTGAAGGCCATGGCGGCGCTGGTAGCCGAGGGCAAGGTCCGGCACCTGGGGCTCTCCGAGGTGACAGCCGACGAACTCCGCGAGGCCAACAGCGTTCATCCCATCGCCGCCGTCCAGAGCGAATGGTCCATCTGGAGCAGGGACGTCGAGCGCAACGTGGTTCCAGCTGCCAGCGAACTCGGCGTGGGCTTTGTGCCATACGCTCCGTTGGGCCGCGGCTTCCTCACCGGAACCGTCAACACCTCGGATCTGGGCGACGGCGACTTCCGGCACCGCATCCCGCGCTTCGCCGACGGCGTGCTGGACGCCAACCAGGCCGTGGTGAACGCGGTCCGTTCGGTGGCCGCCGAACTGCAGGCGACCCCGGCACAGGTCGCCCTGGCGTGGCTCCTCGCCCAAAGCGGGCGGCACCAGCTCGCCGTCGTTCCTATCCCGGGCACGCGCAAGCCGGAAAGAATCGACGAAAACTTGGGCGCGCTGTCGCTCGAGCTGAGTGCCGCCCAGCTGGCCGCCCTCGACGACGCCGCCTCCGGGGTTGTCGGCTCACGGTCAGCTGATCCCAACTGGGTCTCAGAAGGCCGCGAGCAGGCTCCGTAAACTGGCCGAATGGACTCGCTCATTCACTCCCTGCGTGACATCACCATTCGGCGCATCTCCGTCAGCGAGATGGACAACAATGTGTACCTCCTGACGTCGAAGGCTTCGGGTGAGCAACTGCTGATCGACGCGGCGGATGACTTTGCCGCGATCGGCGGGCTGCTGCTGGACTCCCTTGCAGACTCGGAGGCTGAGCCCAAGCTGTCGGTTGTTGCTACGACGCACCAGCACTGGGACCACGTCAGGGCGCTGAAGGAACTTGCGGATTCCACCGACGCCAAAATAGTTGCCGGTGAGGATGACGCCGACGCATTGCCCGTGCCCGTGGATGTACGGCTGGGCGACGGGGACGTACTGACCTTCACGGGGTTCACCATCACCGCCGTACACCTGCGTGGCCACACCCCAGGATCGATCGCGTACGTTTACCGCGATCCGGAAGGGCCCGCACACATCTTCAGCGGCGACTCGCTCTTTCCCGGAGGTGTGGGAAACACCCAGAACGATCCGGAACGCTTCACGTCGCTCTTCAACGACGTGAAGCAGCGGATCTTCGATGCCTTCCCGGACGACACCGTGGTACATCCGGGGCATGGCAAGCCCACCACGCTGGGAGCCGAGCGCCCGCACCTCGGAGAGTGGCGCGCCCGGGGCTGGTGACACCGGGGCTGGTGACACCGCGGCTGGTGACACCGGGGCTGGCAATAGCACCCGGGTTCACCAACCAGCGCTAGCTAGCGTCCGCGGCGCTCGTTCGACGCCGGAGCTGATGCGCGGCGCGGACCGCGCCGGCCGGTGCTGCTGGTTCCGTTGGAGCCGCGGCCGCCTGAGCCTGGGCCGTACGAGCCGCCGGATACCCCGCCCGTTTCGGAGGACCATACCGGGTTGTTGCCCGTCGCCTGCCGTCCGCCGCGCGCGCCTTGGGCAGAGCCCTGCTGCCCACGTGAACCCTGCTGCCCACGTGAACCCTGTTGCCCACGTGAACCCGGCACGTCGTTCCGGTGCGTGGCAGCTGCGGTGCCGCGACCGCGCGAGCCGCGGGCGACATCGTCGTTCTTTGCGGGACGGCGCTCGGAACGGGGCAGGTCCGTGCGGACCGGCTCGGGGCCAACCTTGCCACGGCCGCCGCGACCACCGCGCCCGCCGACGCCAGTACCCGGGCCGCTCCGCCTCGCGCGCTTCCGCTCAGCGTTGGCGCCGGTGGACTTGCCCCCGCCCTGCTGCGGCATCTTGGCCGCCACCTGTGCAGCCCGGACCTTGGGATCCACGGGCGCTGCCACCTCACCCACCAATTCGGCGACCAGCGGCGAAGTCGCGGTGACGCGCTCGAACGAGACGTCGACGCCAGCGGCCTTCATGAGCTTCTTCACGTCCGGCTGCTGGTCGGGCAGCGTCAGCGTAACCACGGTGCCCTCGGAGCCCGCGCGGGCCGTGCGGCCGGAGCGGTGCAGATAGGCCTTGTGTTCCGTCGGCGGATCCACGTGGATGACCAGCTCGACGTCGTCCACGTGCACCCCGCGGGCTGCGACGTCGGTGGCCACCAGGACGCGAACATCGCCAGCGGCGAACTCGGCGAGATTGCGGTCACGGGCGTTTTGGGACAGGTTGCCGTGCAGGTCGACTGCGGGGATGCCGGCGTCCGTCAACTGCTTGGCCAGCTTGCGGGCGTGGTGCTTGGTCCGCATGAACAGCACACGACGTCCCACACCGGAGGCCAGCGCGGTGACCAGCTGCTTCTTCACGGTCACATCCGCGGCAACCAGGACGTGGTGCTCCATGGTGGTGACAGCGGCCTGCGGCTCGTCAACGGAGTGCGTGAGCGGGTTGGACAGGTAACGGTGCACCAGCTTGTCCACGCCGTTGTCCAGCGTTGCGGAGAAAAGGAGCCGCTGGCCCTGCGTGGGCGTCATGTCCAGGAGCCTCTTCACGACGGGAAGGAAGCCCAGGTCCGCCATATGGTCGGCCTCGTCCAGGACGGTGACCTCCACGGCTTCCAGCGTCAAAATGCGCTGGCGGACCAGGTCTTCAAGGCGGCCCGGGCAGGCGATGACAATGTCCACGCCGGCAGCAAGCGCCTTTTCCTGCCGTGACTGGGAGACGCCGCCGTAAATGACCGTGGTGTTGAGCCCCATGGCCTTGGCCAGCGGCTCTACCGTTGCGTTGATCTGGGTGGCAAGCTCGCGCGTCGGGGCCAGCACCAGGCCCATCGGGCGGCCGGGCTTGCGGAAATAGCCTGCTTCTCGCTCGGCCAGGCGGGACACCAGGGGGATGGCGAAGGCGATGGTCTTGCCCGAGCCCGTGCGGCCGCGGCCCAATACATCGCGACCGGCGAGTGTGTCCGGAAGCGTCTTCACCTGGATGGGGAACGGCGTCTCGATTCCGTCCGCGGCGAGCGCGTCGGAGATGGCTTTGGGCGTGCCAAGGGCAGCAAAAGTAGTCAAAGTTTTCAGGGTCTTTCTGCGGCGTCCTTGCGGACGGGTCCTCACAAACGTTCGGCCCCCGACGCCGGTTGGGCCGAGGGTTCGCCGAGGAAAAGTCAGAGGATCAACCGGGCAGCGGCGCTAGCCGCAGAGTCCGGGACCAAAACGCGTTCATCGACGCAGGATGTGCCTCTCACATGAAAAAAGCCCCGAAGTCCTAGGCAATCGCCAGGCACAAGCAGGGCATCACTGCACATCAAGTTCACCTAGTCTAGCATCCCGGGAGGGTACCCCTCGGCGCTCGGACACGTCACAATACTCCCTAAGCACAGGATGGGACGGAGCACTGCGCGTGGAAGAAGACGTCTTGGAAGATAAAGACCTTGGGCACGACGGCGACGCCGGAGCCCTTTGGGACGCGATGTACCGCAGCCGGGACCGCGTTTGGAGCGGCAATCCGAACGTCCAACTCGTCGCCGAAGCGTCGGACCTGGAACCCGGAACCGCCCTTGATCTCGGCTGCGGCGAGGGCGCCGATGCCCTCTGGCTCGCCGGACGCGGCTGGCGCGTCACCGCCGTCGACGTTTCCGCCGTCGCGCTTGAGCGTGCCGCCCGGCACGGCGCTGCTTCGCCGCACGGTGCCAGGGTGCGCTGGATCTACGACGACGTAGCCGCCTGGACGGGTTTGGGCACTTTTGACCTGGTATCGGCACAGTACCTGCACTCGCCGCTGCTGCCCTGGACGACGTCGCTGCGTACCGCCGAGCAGTGCGCTTCCGTGGGCGGGACGCTGCTGATGGTGGGCCACCACCCGGACGGACTGGCTCCCTGGAGCCACCACACCGATCCCAAGCCGTATTTCACGCCCGAGCAGCTTGCCGCGGAACTCCGACCGGATCAATGGCTCATTCAGGTGCTCGAATCCAGGCCCAGGGAAATCACGGGCCACGATGGCCAACACGCCACCATTCAGGACACGGTGCTGCGGGCCAGGCGCATCGCGTGAGCCGACGTCACGACCACGGCGCCGGTGGCCGTCGAGTCCGGGTTCAGCATCCAGCCGACCCGCTTGGCCGTATTCAGCATGACCACGTTTTCCACTAGCTGAATGTCCGGCACGCGCTGCTGGACCAGGAGTTCCATCTCCAGCACATCCGCCAGGGATCGCAGCCACATGATGATCACAAAGTTGGTTCGGCCCGTGGTTGATGCGGTGAATCGGATGTTGCGGATCCCGCGCAGGGCTGCCGCGGCCTGGTCGTGGCCGCCGGCCGGGACGTTGGCGAACCACTGGACAGTGATGGGATAGCCGGAGTACTTCTGCGCGATTTCGCAGCGGAAGGACAGCAGCTTACTGGTGAGCACCCGGCCCAATTGGCGTTGCACCGTGGCGGGGTGGCGGCCCAGCGCCCTGGCGATTTCGGCCGCGGAAGCCCTGCCGTCGCGGGCTAGGAAGGGAAGGATAGCCAAGTGGCTCTCAGGAAGCGGAGCCACAGCTTCGCCGTGCGCAAAGCCAGTAGTTTCCGGCCCGGCAAGCAAGCGGAGGGCGGCCTGCTGCGCCTTGTCCAGTACGTTGAGCCGCCAAGCGTAGCCGCTGGTGTAAATGCGCGTGCAGAGGGCCGCCTGGTACTTCGTCAGGCCTCGAATGGTCTTGAGCCGGGGCAGCAGTTCGGAGCTGAATTCGCCCAGGGTCTGCGTGATGACCGTCAAAAGGAGGTCGCGGTCACTGGCGGCCTCCTCCACGGTGATGACTTCCGGAATCTCCGCGATGGCCGCGGTCACGGACGGTCGCAGGTGCATTTCGCAGTCGACGTCCATCAGGGCCAGGCAGGCGTTTTTGGGATCGCCCATCAAATGGGCAGTGGTCCACGCCGCTCCCTCAGCCCGCAGCCGCTCCCATCGTGACGTCAGCGTGGTCGCGTGCACGCCCAGCACCTGGGCGGCGTCCGACCAGCTGATCCGGGGCGCAATCTGCAGCGCGTTGATGAGGCGAAGATCGTCCTCGCTGAGTTCCATTGACCTTCCCTCTCCTTTGGATGCATGAATTCTGCTTTGGAGATTGTTCCAGTGCATATTTCCAGCAGTTTGGCGGACTGTGAACCATGTCACCACAAAATGGCAGAGGAAGCCATAACCGAACGAGAGGTCAGGACCAAGAATGACGATCACCGCCGACGCCAAAGCACTGCAGGAAGACATCGTCCGGTTCCGCCACGAGTTGCATCGGGAGCCAGAGATCGGCCTGCACTTGCCCCGCACACAGGAAAAGGTGCTGAAGGCGCTCGACGGACTCCCTTATGAAGTTACCTCGGGCAAGAGCACGACGTCGGTCACCGCCGTCCTGCGCGGAACCGCGCCTCACGCTCCCGCTGAGAAGCCCGTGGTCCTGCTCCGTGCCGACATGGACGGCCTGCCCGTCCAGGAACGCACCGGCGTCGACTATTCCTCCACAATCAACGGCGCCATGCACGCCTGCGGCCACGACCTGCACACCGCCATGCTCGCCGGAGCAGCCACGCTCCTGGCCGAGCGCCGCGATCAACTGGCCGGCGACGTCGTCCTGATGTTCCAGCCCGGCGAGGAAGGCTTCGACGGAGCCAGCCACATGATCAGCGAAGGTGTCCTGGAGGCATCAGGCCGCCGGGCCGATGCAGCCTATGGGATGCACGTCTTCTCCGCTTTGGAACCGCACGGCCGCTTCGCCACAAAGTCGGGCGTGATGCTCAGTGCCTCCGACGGTTTGGTGGTGACAGTCCTCGGCGCGGGTGGCCACGGTTCGGCGCCCCACTCGGCCAAGGATCCGGTCACCGCGGCCGCGGAGATGGTGACCGCGCTGCAGGTGATGGTGACCAGGCAGTTCAACATGTTCGATCCCGTGGTCCTTACCGTTGGGCTCTTGCAGGCAGGTACCAAGCGCAACGTGATCCCGGAAACTGCCCGCATCGAGGCCACCATCCGGACGTTTTCCGAGGAGTCCCGGCTGAGGATGATGGAATCCGTGCCGCGGCTTCTTCGCGGAATCGCCGCAGCACACGGCCTGGACGTCGACGTCGACTACCGCAATGAGTACCCCCTCACCATTACCAACCACGACGAGACAACCACGGCAGAACACGTCATCGGCGAAATGTTCGGCGGGGAGCGTCTGGCTCGCTGGGCAACGCCGATGAGCGGTTCCGAGGACTTCTCCCGGGTCCTCGCCGAGGTACCGGGCACATTCGTCGGTTTGAGTGCCGTCGCCCCCGGAGCGGACCACTCCACCTCCCCCTTCAACCACTCCCCCTACGCAACGTTCGACGACGGCGTCCTCGCCGATGGTGCCGCGCTGTACGCGCAGCTGGCCGTATCGCGAATCAAGACACTCACCGCCTCCGCCAACTGACCAGCCAATGTCCTTGGAGCCCCACATGACCACCACTGCCGCCACGGCATCGACGTCCACCAGTCCGTCCAACATCAGAACGCTGATCGGTACCGGCATCGGCAACGCTGTCGAATGGTACGACTGGGCCATCTACGCCACGTTCGCACCGTTCTTTTCCAGCCAGCTTTTCAGCAACGCCGACCCCACGTCGGCCATCCTGTCCACTCTGGCGATCTTTGCAGTCGGCTTCGTCGCACGGCCGTTCGGTGGCTTTGTGTTCGGCTGGATTGGCGACCGGATTGGCCGGAAGTCCTCGATGACACTTGCGGTTGGCCTCGCCGCCCTGGGCAGCCTCTTGATCGGCATCGCGCCAACCTTCCAGGCCGTTGGTTTCTGGGCTTCGCTGCTTCTTCTGGTGGCGCGGCTCATCCAGGGCCTTGCCCACGGCGGTGAGCTGCCGTCGTCGCAGACTTATCTGTCCGAAATGGCGCCAAAGGAGAAGCGCGGGTTTTGGGCGACGCTCATTTACACCTCGGGAACCGTGGGAATCCTGGCTGGAACACTGCTAGGCGCGGTCCTCACCGGAGTCCTCAGCAAGGACGCCATGGCCGCATGGGGCTGGCGCGTGCCGTTCCTCATCGGCGCGGCTCTGGGCTTGTACGCGCTGATCATGCGGGCTCGGCTGAAGGAGACGGACGCGTTTGAGCAGGAGTCGACGGCGGAGAAGCGGGAACCGATGTGGCCGCAGATCGTCCGCCACCGGAAGCAGGCGTTGCAGGTCATCGGTCTCACCGTGGGCCTGACTGTCATCTACTACATCTGGGGAGTTGTGGCTCCCACCTACGCAGCAACAGCCCTGAAAATGGATCGCGGCGCAGCCCTGTGGGCCAGCCTCGTCGCCATGGTGGTGTTCATCGCCGTCCTGCCGCTCTGGGGCAAGCTGTCCGATCGTTTCGGCCGGAAACCGGTGATGGTGGCCAGCGCCGTAGGTTCTGCGCTGTTCCATTTCCCGATGACGTGGCTGCTGAAGGACTCACCATGGCAGCTTGCCGTGTCCATGTCCGTGATGCTCATCTTCATTGCCGGCAGCGCCGCGATCGTCCCGGCGGTATACGCAGAGTTGTTCCCCACCAAGATCCGTACCGTGGGTGTTGGCGTCCCCTACTCAATCTGCGTGGCAGCATTCGGCGGCACGGCCCCTTACCTGCAGACGTGGTTGGGCAGCATCGACCTGGGCAACATGTTCAACGTCTACGCGGTGGCCCTTTTGGTGATCAGCGCCCTGTGCGTCTTCACCGTTCCGGAGACCAAGGGCAAGGACCTGACGCACTAAATCGCTGACAGTCCAAGGACCCATTGCCACGGCGTACGGCCAGGCCTACACTCACTGCCGTCAGCAGCTTCAGCGAGGAGGTGTGCGATGTCGATCAGTGAGGTGGAGCGGATCGATGATCAAGGAATGGCTGCTTGGGACCAACACAATGTTGATGATTTTGTAGCACTGTTTGCCAGCGATTTCGTCTTTAGGGATGTCTCTGTTCCGGAGGTCTTTACTACACCCGAGGGCGTTCGCCGGTACATGGAAGCCTGGTACAAGGCCTTCCCCGATATGAGGGCCAAGACCACAAACAGGGTGGTTTCCGAGAATCAGGTGGCAGGCGAGGTGCAGTTCACGGCCACGCACTCCGGCCCCTTGAACTTTGGCGGAACTGAGATTCCTGCCACTGGCAAGAGTGTCGTTGGTGGCGGGTCGTACTTCGCCAAGGTGGAGGACGGAAAGATCGTCTCCTTCACTGCCTACCCGGACGCAGCGGGCTTGATGGCGCAATTGGGATTGATGGGGGCACAGGCCTGACGAGCTCTAGGAGGCGAGCGCTGATGTGGGCGGCTGGTTCAGCCGCCCACACCGACGTACCGCCGGCGTCCCGCCCTGTAGCCGAACACCGCCGCAAGCCCACCCACCGCCAGGAACAGGACCCCAGCGGCAGCGAAGCTCCCGGTGGCCTGGTGCAATTGGCCCACCATCAGCGTCCCGGTGGATCCGAGGCCGTAGCCCACTCCCTGCATCATCCCGGACAAGTGCGCGGCAGTATGCGCATCCCTGGTGCGCAGCATGATCATCGTCAGCGCAACGGCGGTCAGGCTCCCCTGTCCCAAACCCAGCAACCCTGTCCACAGCCAAATCAGCTCCACCGGCCCGAAGATGCTCAGCGCGAATCCGCCGCCGGTCATCAGCGCCACCACTGTATTGATTGCGCGCTGGTCGCGGAAACGCGCGGCCAGGGCGGGTGCAAACAGTGAGCCGAGCATCTGCAACACGATCGACACCGACACCATCAGTCCGGCCGTGCCGCCGTCGATCCCCCGCTCGCGAAGGAGCGGGGCCAACCATGCGAACACGCTGAAGGACATCATCGCCTGAAGCACCATAAAGATCGTGACGTTCCACGCCACAGCCGAGCGCCACACATTGGCGCCGGCAGCAACTGCGGAATGGTGAATGGGCCGTTGGCGTACTGCCACCGGGAGGAACAAAAGAAGCACGACGGCGGCAGGCAGCACCCAGAACCACAGGGCCGCGGTCCAGTGGCCAGCAACCGCAAAAACCGGATACGTGAATCCGGCGCCAAGCGCGGCCGAGGCACAGATCGCCGTCGTATACAGACCGCCCATAAGTCCCAGCCGGTGCGGGAAGTCCCGCTTCACCACCCCGGGAAGCAGCACATTGCACAACGCGATCGCGGCACCGCACGCAACCGTCCCGGCTAAAAGGGTTGGCAGGTGCCCGGTACCCGGCAAGTCCACTGGACGCAACGCCAACCCGGCTGTCAGCACCGCCATCGCGCCGAGCAGCACCCGCTCGGCGCCAAAACGACGGGCCAGCCACGGCGCCAGCGGTGCAAAAACCCCCAGCAGTGTGACCGGCACGGTGGTGAGCGCCACAACCGCCCAGCCCGGCAGACCGGCGTCGGACGTCATCTCAGGCAACACGGCGGAAAAACTGGAGAACACCGTCCGCAGGTTCAGTCCAATCAGCACCAGGCAAACGCCTAGGAAGACCAAGCCGCGGCGGCCAACACGCGTCGGCTCGGCGGCGGGGACATCATCGATTTCGGCGTCTACCAGGACGTCGGGCCTGCCGGTCCGGTCGTTGATCTGTTCGCGAGTATTGGACTGCTCAGCGGAATTCACGCCACCCATTCTGGCAGGCCTGTGACCCGTAGCCGCCGTCACACGGCCGCCCGCAGCGGGCGGCCGTTCGATCTTTACTGGCTCCGTGGAGTGGTCAATACTCTAAGGGTGCCGAGCACAATCATGAGTATCCCTACATGGAATCGGTCACTAAGGAGAAGACAGTTATGTCTGAGCGTGGCAGCGAAAGCGAAAACCCGGCAATTCCCGCTCCGACTCCGAAGCCGAGTCGGCCCAGGACCAACCAAGACTGGTGGCCCAACCAGCTCAACTTGGACGTTCTGCATCAGCACTCGCCCCAGGCCAACCCCATGGGTGAGGCCTTCAATTACGCCGAGGAGTTCAAGGCCCTCGACGTCGAGGCGCTGAAGCGGGACCTCATCGAAGTGATGACGAACTCGCAAGACTGGTGGCCGGCCGACTATGGCCACTATGGGCCGTTGTTCATCCGAATGTCGTGGCACGCCGCCGGAACCTACCGCATCGAGGATGGCCGGGGCGGTGGCGGCAGCGGCGCCCAACGTTTCGCTCCCCTCAACAGCTGGCCGGACAACGCGAGCCTGGACAAGGCGCGCAGATTGCTTTGGCCGATCAAGCAAAAGTACGGCCGTAAGATCTCGATGGCGGATCTGCTCGTCTACGCCGGCAATGTCGCCATGGAATCAATGGGATTCAAGACGTTCGGCTTCGGGTTCGGGCGGGAAGACATCTGGGAACCTGAACAAATCTTCTGGGGCCCAGAGGACACGTGGCTGGGCGATGAGCGGTACAACGCGCCGGGCGAGTTCCAGGCTCCATTCGGTGCAGTGCAAATGGGGCTCATCTACGTGAATCCGGAGGGGCCGCAAGGGAATCCGGATCCGCTGGCTTCCGCCAAGGACATCCGCGAGACCTTCCGCCGGATGGCGATGAACGATGAGGAGACCGTGGCGCTGATCGCCGGCGGCCACACGTTCGGCAAGACCCACGGGGCCGTCACGGCGGAGAACCTCGGTCCTGAGCCGGAGGCTGCCCCCCTCGAGCAGCAGGGCCTGGGCTGGAAGAACCTGGTTGGCACGGGCCACGGCCCCTACACCCTCACAGGCGGGCCCGAAGGCGCGTGGACCAATGAGCCGATCAAATGGGACAACGGATTCTTTGACAATCTGTTCAAGTACGAGTGGGAGCTGACTGAGAGCCCGGCCGGGGCGAAGCAGTTCAAGCCGACGAATCCCGAGGCTCAGGACACCGTCCCCGACGCCCACGACCCGTCGAAGCGCCACGCGCCCATGATGCTGACCACGGACCTCGCCCTCAGGCAGGACCCGATCTACGGGCCAATCTCAAAACGCTTCCATGAGCACCCCGACGAACTCGCCGATGCGTTTGCCAGGGCCTGGTACAAACTGCTCCACCGCGACATGGGCCCTGTCACGCGGTACCTCGGCCCGTGGGTTGCGGAACCGCAACTCTGGCAGGACCCGGTTCCAGCTGTCGACCATGAGCTCATCGGTGGGGAAGACGTTACGGACCTCAAGGCCAGGATCCTTGCATCGGGGCTGTCCGTCTCCCAGCTGGTCTCCACGGCATGGGCGTCGGCAGCCAGCTTCCGGGGTACTGACAAGCGGGGCGGCGCGAACGGGGCGCGCATTCGCCTGGCGCCGCAGAAGGACTGGGAGGTCAATCAGCCCGCGGAGCTGGCCAAGGTACTGGAGACCCTCGAGCAGGTGCAGCAGGACTTCAACAGCTCGCTGTCCGGCGGGAAGAAGGTCTCCCTCGCGGACGTGATTGTGCTCGGTGGGTGCGCGGCCATCGAGCAGGCTGCGAAGAATGCGGGGTTCGAGGTCACTGTCCCCTTCGCTCCTGGCCGTACGGACGCCACCCAGGAGCAGACGGATGTGGAGACGTTCGCCGTGCTGGAGCTGAAGGCGGATGGTTTCCGCAACTATCTCCGCAGCGGGCAAAAGCTGCAGCCGGAGACGCTGCTCGTGGACCGGGCCTTTATGCTGAACCTGACCGCGCCCGAGATGACGGTTCTCGTAGGCGGCATGCGCGCCCTGAAGGCCAACTTCGGGCCGTCCGAGCACGGTGTCTTCACCGATCGGCCCGGGACTCTGACCAACGATTTCTTCGTGAACCTGTTCGATATGAAGACAGAGTGGAAGGCGTCCGGGTCCGAGGAGAACGTCTACGAGGGTCGCGACCGGACAACAGGCGAGTGGAAGTGGACGGCCACCGCTGTTGACTTGGTCTTCGGGGCGAACTCACAACTGCGGGCGATCGCCGAGGTCTACGCATGCGACGACGCGCAGGAGAAATTTGTCCACGACTTTGTCCGGGCGTGGGACAAGGTCATGACGCTGGATCGGTTCGACATCGCCTGAGCCAGCCACAGTCCCGGTACCTGGGACGGGAAGGGCCGGGGTCGTCGTCGTGATGGCCCCGGCCCTCCTTTTGCATGAAAACTCTCAACTATCCTGAAAGGGATGAGCGACACCCCTGAACAACCCCAATTCCCGCGGCCGATCACGCCGGGCAGCCAGGCATCCTTCGGCACCTACCGGCACCAACCGGTCAGTTTTGTGCGCCGTGGAACACGGCTCCAGGGCCGCCGGCAGCAGGCTTGGGAGGAACACTCCGACAAGTTTGTGGTCGACGTCCCGCGGCACATCGCCGACACCTCGGTGCACCCGGATTACGCGTTCGACGCCGAAGAAGAGTTTGGGCGAAAAGCGCCCCTGATCGTTGAGGTCGGTTCCGGGCTGGGCGAAGCCGTCGTCCACGCCGCGGAACAAAACCCGGACAAGGATTTCCTGGCCGTCGAGGTCTATGCCCCGGGCCTTGCCAACACCCTGCTCAGGATCGGCCAGCGCGGACTGACGAATGTTCGTGTGGTGCAGGCCAACGCCCCTGAGGTCCTGGAGACAATGCTCCCGGAGGGCTCCGTCAGTGAGATTTGGGTCTTCTTCCCGGACCCGTGGCACAAGGCCCGGCACCACAAGCGCCGACTCATCCAACCGGCGTTCGCCAAAGTCGCCGCCAAGGCCCTGGAAAAGGGCGGGCTGTGGCGTATCGCCACAGACTGGTCCAACTATGCGGTCCACGTTCGCGAAGTCCTGGCCGGTTCGCCGGACTTTGAAAACGTGCACCACGGCGAGCGCCGCGGTGCCGACAGTCCGCTGACCCAAGTGTGGGAGTCCGGCGTCGAAACCATGGTGGGCGGCGCCCCGGTCAAGGAAGGCAGGGCCCCTGTGAGCACGCAGCACACCGGCCCCAGCGAGGGCGTCGACGACGTGGGCGGTTGGGCCCCTCGATTCGATGGCCGCATCCGGACCAGCTTCGAAAACAAGGCCCACGATGCGGGGCGTATGATTTTCGATCTCACGTATCGCAGGATCTAGACAGGGAACGCCATGAGCCGGCAGCCGGGATCGCCGTCGCTGTACCCACCGCTGGGACCTCAGCCCCCGCGCTTTGACAGGCGTGGCCTGGCCGCGGGAATCACCAGCATCGTCACCGCCATCCTGGCCCCCATGGCGGCGCTGCTCAGCGTTCCGCTCGGTTTCCTGTCATTGGCGGCCCAGATCACCAGGTATGCGGACCGGAACGAGGGCTGGTGGGTTGGTGCACTGGTCCTGCTTGTACTTGCCGCGACCTTGGTACTGACCGCAGTGATTTCCGGCTTGTTCGCGGTGTTCCGCTCCCGCAGGGTAAACGCCGGTCGCGTCACCGGGTTCATTGGACTTGGCATCGTCGCGCTGACGGCGTTCGGCATGCTCTTTTCGGCAATGATGGTGGCGGGCAGCATCCAAGGCGGTTAATGGCTCAGTGGCCCGTGACCGATATCGACGCGACAGCGTGCTGCTCTTCGTCGCGGAGTTCGACGCCGGTGATCGCCCCGAGTTGCACAGGTGTGGCACCGGTGACTTTAACCCGTCCGCCCGGCGTGGCAGTCCAGGCGCAGGCTCGGTCCTCCCGGCCGTCACGGGCCTTGACCCACAGCGAATAGGTGCCGTCATACGGCATGCTCCGGCCCTCAAGATTCAGTTCAGTGCCCCAGTTCTTCTTGACCAATCCGACGGTGAGCTGGAGCCCGTTGTCCGCCGATACCGAATAGCTGGCGTCCGGCTGGGGAGGCGGGCTGAGCAGGGGGGCACCAAGTAGTCCGGCGCCCAGGCACGCAGCGGCGACGCCGCTCACCAGGGCGACCCGCCGTCGTCGGGAATTACGACGCCGTTTGGCAAGTTTTGCGAGCAAGGCACCTGAAACTTCACCCGCCGGGGCCGGCCCAGCAGAGGCTGCGCCGCGCGAGGTAAGCGCGACCGCGTCGTCCACCGGCACGGCGTCAAGCAAGGCGGGGAGGCTCTCAAGGTGTTCCAGTTCCCTGCGGCACTGGGCGCATCCGGCGAGGTGCTCTTCGAATTCGCGGGCCTCGTCCTTGTCCAGTCCACCCAGCAAGTAGGCGCCCAGCATTTGGTGGCGCTCGGCGTCATTCATCGCTGCACCCCCATTTCGTCCAGGATTGTCCGCAGGGCGCGGACAGCGTAGAAAGCGCGGGATTTCACGGTGCCTTGCGGGATGTTCAGTTCGACGGCGGCCTCGGCAACGGTGAAACGGCGGTAATGCAGGGCGACCAGGACATCCCGGTGCTCACTGCTCAAACGCATCAGGGCTTCCTCCATCAGCACCCGGTTCAGCAGTTCGTCCACGCGTTCCTCGGCGCCGGCCGGGTCCGCGACATCCTGCTCGGCAGCCTCGATGGGACGATGCTGGGCGCGCCGGTAGTTGTCGATGATGATGTTGCGCGCCGTCCGGAAGAGGTAGCTGCGGAGGCTGCCGGTGATGGCCGGGGCCTGGCGCCAAACACGCAGGATGGTCTCTTGGACCACGTCGTCGGCGAGGGCCGCGTCGGGCATGCAACCGAGAACGAACCTGCGCAAGGCAGGACCGTGGTCCCGGTAAATGGCGGCCACCACGTCCTCATCCAGCGGCATCCGCGCCCCGCTTCCCCGTGTCCTGTCCGACCAGTTCGTGTCCAGCATGTCCACATCCAGCATGTCCGAACCTTGCCTCCTGCCTTTCTCTGCGGTACGACGCGCGGAAGGGCAATTGTGGTTCAGATGTGAACCATTCTTCACCTGAAGGCGTCATAGGGGTTAGCGCCTCGAACGCCGCCAGTCACAACCCATGTGAGGAGCAGTAATGAAAAACTCGATCCGAACCGGACTCGCCTTGCTCGGCCTTGGCGTATTGCTCTCCGCCTGCGCCGGCGGCGCGGGCACCCAGCCTGCGACGACGGCGCCCGCCACGAACACAGCCACCTCCAGCCCATCGGCGACGTCCTCCGCAACGCCAGCTGCCGCCGTCGAACTCAAGACCGCCTCATCGTCCGCCGGGAAGATCGTGGTGGACGGCAAGGGAATGACGGTCTACTTCTTCACCAAGGACACCAAGGGTTCCGGCAAGAGCGCATGTTCCGGCTCTTGCGTCGCCACGTGGCCGGCGGTCACGACGACGGCGGACACGCCCAACGTGGACGGTGTCACGGGCACAGTGGGAACCATCACGACGTCTGATGGCAAGAAGCAGGTCACGCTGAACGGGCTTCCGCTTTACCACTACGCGCAGGACAAGGCTGCGGGCGACGTCAAGGGACAGGGCGTCAACAACGCTTGGTACGTGGTGAGCCCGTCCGGTGACATGATCAACACCTCTTCTGCGCCCCCGACGATGGGCTACTGAGCAGGGGTCATTGCCGCCGACCGGGTGGACCGCCCCTATTTTGTCAGTGCCTCCCTTTAGGTTGAAGGTACTTCGGGAAGGGGGGTGGTTTGGATGGTTGGGGCGTTCGTTGACGGTGATGACGCATGTGTTCCGGCCGAGCTGTTCACCGACCAGGAAGATTCCCTGCTCTCCGGCACCGTCCGGCTGCCTTTGGCGTCCTGCCTCACCGCGGACGGCGCCCTGCACGTGGCCGTGGCCGCGGACCGGCTGATCGCCTGGGCCACCGCGATGAAACTGCGCGCCCTGGCCCGCGCGGAGGAAGCCATCACC
>NZ_JAIWYX010000011.1 GCF_020251205.1 Arthrobacter sp. M4 | reverse complement strand
GCCCAGCCATTTCAACCAATCAAAAAATCGGTATCAACAAACATGGCACACTATTGAGTTCTCAAACAACAGGCACATTCGAATTATTATCCGGAATTCAATTTCATTTTCCGGTTTTCATCGCTGCGGTGTTTCAAGCATATTTCATCCGAATTCACTTTGCAAATCGAAGAAATTCTCCGAATGTTCATGAGCCCGAATGGATTCCTCCATTTATTTAGATTCCAATGAAAGACACAAATGTGCTTCTTCCTAAAAGGAATTTCGACAAATTGGAGGATTTCCGTCGCCGCCCTATCGGCGGCGCCCAAGAAACATTACACGCTCCTTCACGGGCGCGCAAGTCGTCCGTGAAGGAGCGTGCCGAAGGATGTGTGGTTGTCATGGCAGGGTGTGCCTCCATCCCCTAGCACGGCCCCCGGAGGCTGGGATTGGGAGGCTGGGGCGGAACCAGCCTAGGGAGCTACTTCCACCGTTGCCAGGCTCTTCTTGCCGCGCCGCAGCAAGAGGTACTTGCCATGAAGGAGCTGGTCGGCGCCGATCACTGCATCCGGGTCTGAAACCTTGGCGTTGTTGACGTACGCACCGCCCTCGCCAATGGTCCGCCGGGCTGCAGACTTGGAATCAGACAGCCCTGAAGCAACCAACAGGTCAATGATGCCCAGCTCAGACGGCTCGACAGTTGCCGACGGCAATTCCGCGGTGGCAGCTGCGAGGGTCTTCTCGTCCAGGGCGTGCAAGTCTCCACTTCCGAAGACGGCAGCCGAAGCGGCGATGACCTTTTCCGTCGCCTCGACGCTGTGCACCAAAGACGTGACCTCATAGGCAAGGCGGCGCTGCGCTTCGCGTGCAAACGGACGGTCCGCCACCTGTGCTGCCAGTTCCTCAATTTCGGAGCGGCTTAGGAAGGTGAAGATCTTGAGGCGGTCGATCACGTCAGCGTCGGCGGTGTTGAGCCAGAACTGGTAGAAGGTGTACGGGGTGCACATTTCGGCGTCGAGCCAGATGGCGTTGCCCTCGCTCTTGCCAAACTTTGTTCCATCAGCATTGGTGATCAGCGGCGTTCCGAAGGCGTGAACCACTTTCCCGTCCACCTTGCGGATCAGTTCCGTACCGCTAGTGAGGTTGCCCCACTGGTCAGAACCGCCGGTTTGCAGCACGCAGCCGTATTCACGGTTGAGCTGGAGGAAGTCCATACCCTGAAGGATCTGGTAGCTGAACTCGGTGTAGCTGATGCCTTCATCCGAGCTGAGCCTGGATGCCACGGCGTCCTTGCGCATCATGGTTCCAACACGGAAGTGCTTACCGATGTCCCGCAGGAAGTCGATGGCGCTTAGGGGCGCGGTCCAGTCAAGGTTGTTCACCAGGCGTGCGGCGTTGTCTCCATCGAAGCTGAGGAACCGCTGCACCTGCGACTGCAGGCGACCAACCCACTCGGAGACAGTTTCCTTGGTGTTCAGGGTGCGCTCAGCTGTGGGCCGCGGATCCCCGATAAGCCCGGTGGAACCACCCACAAGGCCCAGTGGCTTGTGTCCGGCAAGCTGAAGGCGGCGCATTAGCAGGAGCTGGACAAGGTTGCCGAGGTGGAGTGACGGCGCCGTGGGATCGAAACCGCAGTAATAGGTCACAGGCTCACCCGAGAGCAGCTTTTCCAGTTCAGTTTCGTCAGTGGAAACGTGGACCAGGCCGCGCCATTTGAGTTCCTGCCAAATGTTTGCAAAGGCAGAATCGTTGTGCTGGGACTCGAGCGTATTTACATGTGACACGGCTTCTAAGTTAGCAGGCTTGGACGCGGCGGCTTTGTCGCCGCGTCCAAGGCGAACTTAACGCTCGATGCCCGCCGGTATCTTGCCTGATGCGATGAGCCGCAGGCGTTGGGTGGGTCGCGTCATGGCCACGTAGAGGTCGCCGACCTTTCCGTGCTCATGGTTGAGCATTGTTGTAGGCTCCAGAACCACAACGCCGTCGAACTCCAGGCCCTTGGCTTCCTGCGGGCTGATCACCACGATGTCCTGTTCGTAGCTGCCGGCACCGGCTCCGATCCTGTGCCCGTACACCTTCCGCAGTGCCGCTGCGGCCTCCCCGCGCAGGTCACCGTCAGCGATGACGGCCAGCAGGCCGCCGTCGACGGCTTCCAGCTCTTCGGGCAGCACGGCGACCAGCTGCTCCACCAGGGAGTCCTGGGCGACGCGATCGATGACCGGCGCCCAGCGGCCCTCACGCACAGCCTTCGGAGCGGAAACCACCAGGCCTGCACGATTGGCCATGCGAACTGCTGCCTCCGCGATCTGCGACGGCGTCCGGTAGTTAACCGTCAGCTCTTCCAGCGACCAGCGGTCGCCGAAGAACGGCGTCATGGCACCCTGCCATGAGTTGGCGCCAGCGGCTGAACTCGTCTGGGCAATATCCCCAACGATGGTGAATGACTTCAGCGGGCAGCGCCGTACAAGAAGGCGCCACTGCATCGGGGACAGCTCCTGGGCCTCGTCAACCACTATGTGGCCGAATGCCCACGTCCGATCGCTCGTGGCACGTTCAGCGGCAGTCAGGCGAGCCTCGCGCTCCTGGTTCTGCTCCACCAGTTCCTCAGCGGTCATCAGCACGTCAGCGCCCGAGGCTGCCATGTTTGCCAGGGTCTGGCGTGCGTTGGCGAGATCGCGTGCCTTGTCGTGCTCCCGCTGTGCCAGACCGCGGCCTGCGGCGGCGTCCAATTCACCCAACAGCTCTGCGGCCTCATCGAGGAGTGGGACATCGGCCTCGGTCCAGGGCGCATCCACCGGGCGCAGCAGTAGCTGGCGTTGCCCAGGCGTCAGCTGCGGGGTGCAGGCTTCCAGAATGGCGGGCTTGCTGAACAGCTCGGACACCAGTTTTTCCGGAGTGAGCGGCATCCAGCAAAGGTTGAGGGCGATGCGTACGTCGCGGGCGCTGCGGACGTCCTCCGCGAGGTATGCGCGGTCAGCGTTGTTACCCACGTTGGTGGCTTCCACCATCTCGGTGAGCTGTTCAGTTAGCTCCCTCAGCAGGATCTTGACGAACGTCAGGCGGGCCTCGTTGTGGGGCTTGCCCGTTGCCCGGGCCTTCTCCCTGGCGCGCCGCACCTGGCGAACCGTCAGCTTGAGCTTCCGGCCATCGACTTCGAGGATCCGGTCCTCGGCGGGCGTACGCTGCCGATTTGCGACGGCGTTGGCAATAACGTCTGCCATGTCCAGCCTGCCCTTGAGGGCCGCTACCGCATGGTCCTGCTCTGGGACGGCATGGATACCCGGCATCAGCCGTCCGAGGCTGGCCATCACGACGCCGGTCTCGCCGAGGGACGGCAGCACACGTTCGATGTAGTGCATAAACGACGACGACGGACCGACCAGCAGGACGCCAGCCGACTTGAGCCGGTCACGGTGGGTATAAAGAAGGTAGGCGGCACGGTGGAGGGCGACGGCCGTCTTACCGGTTCCAGGACCGCCCTGGACGACCAGCGCACCAGACATCGAGGAGCGGATAATGCGGTCCTGCTCGGCCTGGATGGTGCCGACGATGTCCGACATGCGGCCGGTTCGCTTGGAGTTCAGCGCCGCCAGGAGGGCCCCCTCGCCCTGGAGGGACTCGTCGCTGGACAGCATGGTGGTGTCCAGGACGTCGTCCTCGATCGCCTTGACCTCGCGCCCCTGCAGAATCAGATGACGACGGCGGCGCACGCCTTGGCGGTCGAACGCCGTCGCCTGATAGAAGTGGCCGGCTTCGGGGGCGCGCCAGTCCACCATGAGACGCTGTAGCTCGGCCGTGGAGAGGCCGATACGGCCAATGTATCGGGCCTCGCCGGAATCCAGGTCCAGCCGCCCGAAAACGAGGCGGTCATCGACGGCGTCGAGTTGGGCCAGGCGGTCCTCGTAGAGGGCCGCGAAGGCGTCCCGCTCGGAAACGTTCTGCATGGTTCCGACGGCTCCGGCACGCCTCACCTGGGCTAATTGGGCCCGTTTCTCCTCGCGTAATTCATCAAGACGCGCATAGAGACCAGCAACGTATGTGCGTTCATGGACCAAATCAGCGTCGTGCATCAGAAACGTACCCCTATCGCAGAAGACCGACCGTCCATTCTACCGCTATTTTGGCCACCGCACATGGGCTCACGGGGCCCCGCATCACGTAACCCAATGTTCATCCACGGCGCGCCGACTACCCATGTTCGACGGCCCATCTCGGTGCTTCAATACTGCAATGCAGCACGATGTTGCCCTTTACGGACACGGGATCCGCCTTGTGCCCCTGTCCCCTTTGCACGCCGGTCCACTGTTCGATTTTGTGGATTCGGGAATATGGGCTGGAATGGCCGCCAAGCAGCCACTTTGCCCTGAGGAACTGGCCCAATTGTTCGCGGCCCGGCTGGACGACGCCGCCTGCATTCCCTTCGCCGTGACGGACGACCTGACCGGCTCCCTGCTGGGAACAACGTCCATCTGCGATTACGAACCAAAACACCAGCGGCTGGAAATTGGCGGAACCTTCTATGGCCGACAGTTCTGGGGCAGCCATGTGAATCCGGCCAGCAAGCGCCTGCTCCTGGAATATGCGTTCGAGGTACTCGGCATCCATCGCGTGGCCTTCCGCTGCGACGCACGCAATACGCGCAGTGCCAGCGCCATCTCACGGCTCGGTGCAACGTATGAAGGAACCCTCCGTGGCAACCGCCCGTCCCACGACGGCGGGTGGTCGGACACGGCTGTCTTCTCCATCTTGGAGAACGAGTGGCCAGCCCTACGCGGGTTGCTGCAGGAACGCCTGACGGTATCCTCCGCTGGCTGGGCGGCCTGACCCCAACAAGCTGGCCGGACCCGGCTGTCTTCTCCGTCTTGGAGAACGAGTGGCCAGCCGTACGCGGGTTGCTGCAGGAACGCCTGGCGGTATCCTCCGCTGGCTGGGCGGCCTGACCCCAACAAGCTGGTCGGACCCCGGCTTACGTCGCAGGTCCGGATCTGGGGCGGGCAGCTTTGTAGCGGGAGACGGTAGGGTCGCCGTCGAGCCAGAAACGCCAGGGATAGTCCATGGACCCACCCTCGCCAGCCACACCGACGCGCGGACCGGAGACCACGACGTCGTCCGGCGCGGGTTCCCTGGCTAGCTCGAGGCCGAATGGTGGCGCCAGGACATCACGGCCGCTGTCCGCCGTCGTTAGTCCCAGGGCTGAGGCGAGGCGGGCAGGGCCGCTGGCGAGGTCGCTGTGCCTGCGGGAAGCACTGCGCCGGCTCGCGGCAAGGCTGCTTCCTGCCACAACTTCTCCGGCGCGAAGCAGGATCGCGGACGCCGTACCCTCCGGGCCGCAAACGATATTGGCGCAAAAGTGCATGCCGTACGTGAAGTACACGTAGAGATGGCCGGGCGGACCGAACATTGGCCAGTTTCGCGCAGTCTTGCCCCGGTAAGTGTGCGATCCCGGATCGGGGTCGGCTGAATCCCGGGGACCAAAATAGGCCTCGACTTCCGTGAGCCTGATGGTCACACTGCCTTCCGGCGAGTGGTGTGTCACGAAACTGCCCAGGAGCAGCTTGGCGACCTGCCGGCCGTCCTGTGCGAGCGTCTCCCGCAGGGCACGCCCGCTGAGCCCGGAGGCGCCGCCTGCCGGGCGACCGGTGAACGTATGTCCGGTGGCCACGTTTAGACCCTAGCAAAGGACCCAAGGCTGATGTCCGATTTCCGCTAGCCGGGGTCCGGTCCCACTGCGAGGATATTTCCATGGACTTTTGGCAGCGTTACCGCGCCATCGATGCGAGGGAATCCCGCTTTGACGGACAGTTTGTGACGGCGGTGCGTTCCACCGGCATCTATTGCCGCCCGTCCTGCCCTGCCCGCACACCAAAGGCCCGGAACGTGGTCTTCTTCGAGACCTCGGCCGCGGCGCACGAGGCCGGGTTCAGGGCGTGCAAGAGATGCCTGCCTGAGGCCGTTCCCGGGACGCCGGCCTGGAACCTGCGCTCGGACGTCGCGGGCCGGGCCATGAGGCTCATCGGCGACGGAGTAGTGGATCGTGAAGGCGTGGGCGGCCTGGCCACCCGGCTGGGCTACTCGACGCGGCAATTGAACCGCATCCTGGGCCATGAACTGGGTGCCGGACCCCTGGCCCTCGCGCGGGCCAGCAGGGCGCAAACGGCCAGGACCCTTCTGGTGTCCACCGAACTTGGCATTGCCGACGTGGCCTTCGCCGCGGGCTTCAACAGCGTGCGGCAGTTTAACGACACCATTTCCGAGGTGTTCGCACTAACACCATCAGAGATGCGATCGGCGGCTAGCAGCGCGCTGTCACGCTCCCCCTTGGCCATGATCCCCTCGGCCGCGCATCCATCCACAGCGCAGTCCGCTGTCGCCGCGCCACCGTCCGCCGTACAACCGTCCGCCGTGCAACCGTCCGCCGCGCTGACAGTCACCCTGCCCTGTCGGGAGCCCATCGATGCCGGAATCTTCGCGTTCCTTGCAGCGCGTGCCATTCCCGGCATTGAAGATGCCCAAACAGCCGACAGTGGCGACGGCGGGACGGCGCACTACTCCAGAACATTGCGTCTTCCCCATGGCGAGGCGGCTTTTCGCGTCAACTTCAAGCCTGCCCAGGCGGGTTCTCCACTAACGGCTGAACTGCGGACCACGGACCTGCGTGATCTGCAACCCCTGCTGAGCCGGATCAGGAGGTTGTTTGACCTCGATGCGGATCCAGTCGCCGTCGACGATGTCCTTCGCGGCGACCCGCGCCTGAAAAGTTCGGTGCGGCGACATCCGGGCATCCGGGTGCCGGGCGCCGTCGATCCCCAGGAACTGCTGATCCGGGCCATGGTGGGCCAACAAATCAGCGTCCCTGCCGCGCGGACGGCGCTGACGCGGCTTGCCGGATCTGGGTCACCAGCGACGGCGGGAGCGGCACTCGGGGCGGTCAGCGTCGCCGGCCCGGACATCAACGACGGCGGCTCAGTCGAGGAAGCCGATAACTCGCCGGAGCATGTGGACGCGCCGCTCACCCGATTGTTCCCAACTGCCGCCCAGATCGCGGAATTTGGCAGCGAGCTACTCCGCGGTCCGCGACGGCGGACGGAGTCGGTGCTTGCCGTCGCCGAAGGTCTCGCCTCGGGACGACTGGACATTGGGTACGGCGACGAATTGGGCAGCCTGCGGGCCAAGCTCCTGCCTGTACCGGGCATCGGTCCGTGGACAGTGGGCTACGTGGCCATGCGGGTCCTCGGAGCACCGGACGTGTTCCTGGCTAACGACGCGGCCGTTCGCAACGGTGCCAGGAGGCTGCCCTTCCAGGAGTCACTGAGCCCCGAATTCGAAGAGTGCAGTCCGTGGCGGTCATACGCCACGATGCACCTGTGGCGTGCAGCCAGCGGCGCCGTCGCAGCCGAGCGGAGCTAACTGGCTGCAGGCACTCCGGCAGGCCAGGGAAGCAGCTCAGGCAACTCGACGCCGTCGGCCGCGGCAGAAGCGCGCAGGCTGCCCAGTGATGGCGTACGGCCGGCCAGCCAGGCCGCGATGTCTGTCAGCATGCCAGTAACCACAATCGAGGTGTGGCCGGTACCGATAGTGCTCTGGGGCAGGCCCGTTGGCTGCAACACCAAGCGGTAGTCGGCTGGGACCCGCGCTTCAAGGAAACGCACAAGGTGTCCGCAGAAGGTGCGGCTCCATGTCTCCGGGCCGCGCCCAGTCCCCAAGTCGCTGGCATGGATGACGAGTTCACGCCAAAGGGCCAGTCCGCCGTCGAACACCGTGCCGTCACAATAGCTGATTGGCCTGTTCCAGCCAGATTCATCCAGGGCGTCGAAGGCGTTCAGCGCGCGGGATATGCCTTCTGAAACAGCCGCCCGGTGCTCCTCGAGACTGTGCCCCGCGGCGAGCTCAATGGCTTTGGTCCGCCCTTCATAGCCGCCGTCGTATAGCTCTATCCGTTCTCCGCGCGCAGCGAACTCCAACTGGCGCGCCATGGCGTTGGAGATTCCCGCGATATGGGCGAGCACGTGGCCACGGGTCCAGCCGGGCAATTCGGAGGGGGCTTTGATGGCATCATCGTCGAGTTTGCCGACGATGCTGATGACGACGCTGGCAGCTTCGTGGAGCGCGTCACGGAGGGCGGTGCGTGTGATCTCAGTCATGCGGCCATCCTAGCTGGCACTGGACAGCGGCATGCCGGTCAACGGAAGAGCGCTTCGCGGCAGTGTTTGGGGGCAAACACTGCCGCGAAGTGCTCACTCGCGGTGGGCTGCCTTAGCCGGCGTATTCCCGGGCCGATTCCAGTTCCGCCTCAAGTGCCGCGAACTGGCGGTCGACGGCGGCAGGCGCCGTTCCGCCCTGTGACTTGCGGCTGTTGAGCGACCCCTCCGTGCTGAGGACGGTGCGAACCTCAGGCGTCAGGTGCTCCGAAATTGCCGCGTATTCCTCGTCGCTCAGGTCCCAGAGCTCGACGCCCCGGCCCTCGGCCTGCTTGACGGCGGCGCCCGACAGCTCGTGCGCCTCGCGGAACGGCACACCCTGGCGGACCAGCCATTCTGCGATGTCCGTTGCGAGGGCAAACCCTTGCGGCGCCAGCGATGCCATGCGTTCGGTGTTGAACGTGAGCGTAGCGATCATGCCGGACACCGCAGGAAGCAGAAGCTCCAGCGTGTCGGCGGCGTCGAACACCGGCTCCTTGTCCTCCTGCAGGTCGCGGTTGTACGCGAGCGGCAGGCCCTTGAGCGTCGCCAGCAGGCCGGACAGGTTGCCGATCAGGCGTCCTGCCTTGCCGCGGGCGAGTTCGGCAACGTCCGGGTTCTTCTTCTGCGGCATGATCGACGATCCCGTGGAGTACGAGTCGTGCAGGGTCACGAAGGAGAACTCCTTGGTGGCCCAGAAGATCACCTCTTCGGATATGCGGGACAAGTCCACGCCGATCATGGAGCACACCCAAGCGAACTCGGCGAACACGTCACGCGAGGCAGTGCCGTCAATCGAGTTGTGCACGGCAGAGTAGAAACCAAGGTCCGCCGCGACGGCCTCGGGGTCGAGCCCGAGCGACGATCCTGCCAGGGCACCGGAACCGTACGGGGAAACACCCGCGCGCTTGTCCCAGTCCTGCAGCCGCTGCACATCACGGAGCAGGGCCCAGGCATGGGCAAGCAGGTGGTGGCTCAGCAGGACGGGCTGGGCGTGCTGCAGGTGTGTCCGACCGGGCATTGCCACACCATGGTGGGCCTTGGCCTGGGCCACCAGGGCGTCGATGGTGTCCAGTACGCCGCGGGCGATGACTCTTGCGTGCTCTCGCAGGAACATGCGTCCGAGCGTGGCCACCTGGTCATTGCGGGAACGTCCGGCGCGAAGCTTCCCGCCCAACTGGGGCCCTGCACGCTCGATCAGGCCGCGTTCCAGGGAACCGTGTACGTCCTCATCCGATTCGGCCGGCTGGTAGGCTCCGCTGGCAACGTCCTCGTCCAGCTGGCTGAGGGCTTTGAGCATGCCTTCCAACTCGGCGTCGTCAAGGAGTCCAGCCTTGTGCAGCACCCGGGCGTGAGCCTTGGAACCGGCAATGTCGTACCGGGCGAGCCGCCAGTCGAAGTGGGTCGACTTGCTCAGCGCCGCCAACGCATCAGCGGGGCCGCCTGCAAACCGGCCTCCCCAGAGGGCGCCTTCGTTGGTTGCCGAACGCTCCCCAACCTCGCTTGGCTCGGCCGGGGACCCCGGTGTCCGTGGGTCCACGGAAGTCACTTGCCCTCAACCCGCAGGTCACGGCCGGAAGCAACCTTGGACGCCATGCCCCAAATCTCGATGAAACCCTTGGCGTTGGACTGGTCGAACGTGTCGCCGGTGTCGTAGGTGGCCAGGGAGAAATCGTACAGCGAGGTCTCGGAACGGCGGCCGTTGACGATGGCCTGGCCTCCGTGGAGGACCATGCGGATGTCGCCGGAGACATACTTCTGGGTGTCGTCGATGAACACGTCAAGTGAGCGCTTCAGCGGGGAGAACCACTGGCCGTCGTAGACCAGTTCGGCCCAGCGCTGGCCCACCGTCGCCTTGAAGCGGGCCTGCTCGCGCTCGATGGTCACGTCCTCGAGGTGCTTGTGGGCGGTGATCAGCGCCATTGCACCGGGTGCCTCATAGATTTCGCGGGACTTGATGCCTACCAGGCGGTCCTCGACAACGTCGATGCGGCCAACACCCTGGGCACCGGCGCGGCGGTTGAGCTCCTGGATGATCTGCAGCGGAGTGTGTTTGACGCCATCTACGGCTACGGGGACACCGGCCTCGAAGGAGATGGTGACCTCGTCTGGTGCCGGCGGGAATTCCGGTGTGGCGGTGTAGTCGTAGATGTCCTTGGTGGGGGCGTTCCAGATGTCTTCCAGGTAGCCGGTTTCAACCGCGCGGCCCCATACGTTCTGGTCGATGGAGTACGGGTTCTTTTTGGTGGTCTCGATCGGCAGTCCCTTTTCCTCTGCGAAGGCAATGGCCTTGTCGCGGGTCAGGGCCAGGTCACGAACCGGTGCGATGCACTTCAGGTCCGGTCCCAGGGTCTGGATGCCGACTTCGAAGCGGACCTGGTCGTTGCCCTTGCCGGTGCAGCCGTGGGCCACCGTGCTGGCGCCGAATTCGCGGGCGGCCTTAACCAGGTGCTTCACGATGACCGGGCGGGAGATAGCGGACACCAGCGGGTAGTGGCCCTGGTAAAGGCCGTTGGCCTTCAGGGTCGGCACGCAGTACTCGTTGGCGAACTCGTCACGGGCGTCGGCAACGTAGGCCTCGACGGCGCCGCAACCGAGAGCGCGCTGGCGAATCGTCTCCAGCGACTCGCCGCCCTGTCCGACGTCGACGGCAACGGCGATGACCTCGGCGCCGGTTGCTTCACCGATCCAGCCGATGGCCACAGAAGTATCAAGGCCACCGGAGTAGGCCAGAACAATGCGCTCAGTCACAGGAGTGCTCCTTTGTTGTTTCTTTGGACTTGTTGATTATCAATGCTCAGGTGCGGCTGCGGCACAGCCGGCTACGCGCCGGTGCCGGCTTCTTCGGCAAACCGCAGGAAGCGCGCCGCCAGGTCCGCTCCGCCGTCGGGGTCCCGGGCGACCAGCAGGATGGTGTCATCCCCCGCTATGGTTCCCAATACGCTTGGCATCACCGAGTGGTCGATGGCCAGGGCCAGGAAGTTAGCCGCGCCGGGCGGTGTGCGCAGGACCACCATATTCCCCGATGCTTCGGCGGTCACCAGGAGCTCTCCGCACAGCCGGCTGAGCCGCGCGTCCAGGATTTCCTGGGTGACGCCACTCCGCGCGGCGCGTTCGCCGCCTTCCCCCGGGACGGCGTAGACGAGTGCGCCATCTTTTCCGCGAACGCGAACGGCACCGAGTTCCACGAGGTCCCGCGACAGTGTCGCCTGGGTGACCTGGACGCCGTCGTCGGCAAGCAGCGCCGCGAGCTCGGCTTGCGACCGCACGGACTCACCGGTCAGGATCGCGGTGATCCGCGCCTGCCGCGCCGTCTTGGTGGCCGGGCTGGCTCCCGGCGTCGCCGGTTGGGTAGTCACTACTGGGCGCTCTCCTGCACAAGCTCAACCGGCGCGAGGCCTTCGACGACGGCCAGTCCGGAGTGGTGCATCAGCCAGGCCATCAGTGCCTTCTGGGCGTGCAGGCGGTTTTCCGCCTCGTCCCAAACGATGGACTGCGGTCCGTCGATGACACCGGCGGAGATTTCGTAGCCGCGGTATGCGGGCAGGCAATGCAGGACAACAGCATCAGGTGCGGCCTGGGCCATGGCGGACTCGTCCACTGAGTAGTCGCGGAATAGCTGCAGCCGGGTCTCCTTTTCCGCCTCCTGGCCCATGGACACCCACGTGTCCGTCGCAACCACGTCGGCACCTGCAAGGGCCTCGGCAGGGTCCGTGGTGATCAGCACCGAGCCGCCGGTCTCCGCCGCGCGCGCTTCCGCGGCTGAGACGATATCCGTTGCCGGCAGATAGCCTTCCGGTCCGCAGATCCGGACGTGCATACCAGCTGTGACACCGGCCAACAGGTACGAGTTGGCCATGTTGTTGGCAGCGTCGCCGAGGTAGCTCATAGTGAGGCCCGTAAGGCGGCCTTTGTATTCCTTTACCGTGAGCAGGTCCGCGAGCAGCTGGCAGGGGTGGTAGTCGTCGCACAAGGCGTTGATCACGGGCACGCGGGAGTTCGCAGCCATGTCCACCAGACCCTGGTGCGCGCCCGTCCGCCACACGATGGTGGACACCATGCGCTCCAGCACCTTGGCCGTATCTTCGACGGACTCCTTGTGCCCGATCTGCGCCTCGCCCGGGTTGATGATCAAGGCGTTGCCACCCATCTCCGCGATGCCGGCGGCGAACGACACCCGCGTCCGGGTTGAGGTCTTGTCGAAGATGACGGCAACGGTCTTGCGCCCGGCGCCGTCCGCCGCGAACGGCTGCACGCTGTAAGGCGCCGCCTTCATGCGGGCTGCGAGGTTCAGGACCTCCTCCTGCTCGGCGGGGGTCAGGTCCGTGTCCTTGAGGAAGTGGCGGGTCACTTGGCGTCCTTTGTGGTCTGGGCTTTCGCCGTAGCGATCAGTTCCGGCAGGGCCGCCAGGAAGCGGTCCGCTTGCTCCTGCGTCAGGATGAGCGGCGGGGCGATCCGGATTGTCCGCGGCCCCGGGCTGTTGATGATGAAGCCGGCTTCCAGGCCGGCGGTCACCATGGCGGGGGCGATGTCGGCGTCCAGGTCGAACCCGATCAGGAGGCCGTCACCGCGAACTTCCGTGACGCCGTCGACGTCGGCAAGCTCCCTGCGCAGATACGCACCGACCGTGCGGACGTTCTCCAAGACGCCCTGGCTTTCGACGGCGTGAAGCGTCGCCAGAGCAGCGGCTGTGGCCACCGGGTTTCCGCCGAAGGTTGTGCCGTGCTGCCCCGGCGTCAACAGCGACGACGTCTTCTCGCCGAACGTGATGAGGGCACCGATCGGGAAGCCGCCGCCGAGTCCCTTTGCCAGCGTGATCGCGTCCGGAACGATGCCGGAATCCTCGCTGGCCAGCCATTTGCCGGTGCGGCCGATGCCCGTTTGGACTTCGTCCAGGATGAGCAGCGCACCGGCGGCAGTGGTGACCTCTCGGGCGATCTTCAGGTACTCCGTGCTGAGCGGCCGGACGCCGGCCTCACCCTGGATCGGCTCCAGGAAAACTGCCGCGGTGGTGTTATCGACGGCGGCACGCAGGGCATCGATGTCGCCGAACGGGATGTGTACCACACCGCCGGGAAGTGGTTCAAACGGCGTCCGATAGGCCTCCTTGGCCGTCAGCGCGAGGGCTCCCATGGTGCGGCCGTGGAAGGCGCCCTCCAAGGCAATGATCTTGGTGCGAGGCGTTCCGCCCGACTCCCCCGCACCACCGTTGCGACGGGCAAGTTTAAAGGCAGCCTCGTTTGCCTCGGTTCCGGAATTCGCGAAGAACACCTTGGAACCGGCTGGCGCGTTGCTGATGGCCAGCAGCTTCTCGGCGAGCGCCACCTGCGTGGGGCTGGTGAAGAAGTTGGACACATGGCCCAGGGTGGCCAACTGGCTGGAGATGACCGAGGTCACGAAGGGGTGGGCGTGGCCGAGCGCGTTCACGGCGATACCGCCGAGCAGGTCCAGGTACTCCTTGCCGTCCGCGTCCCATACGAGGCAACCAGCGCCACGGACCAGCACCCGCTGGGGTGTGCCGAAAACCCCCATCAGGGAAGAGGAGTAGCGGGCAAGCCATTCGGATCCTGCATGCCCGGTGGTTTCTACCAGTTCGGTCACCGGCGACTTTTCTATGGTGTTCATGCGTCAACTTCCTCGTCGGGGACCACCTGTGTGCCTATCCCGGCGGTGGTGAAGGTTTCCAGCAGCATTGAGTGCGGGAGGCGTCCGTCAACGATGTGTGCGCGCTCCACGCCCTCGTCGATAGCTTTCAGGCACGCCGCCATCTTGGGGATCATGCCGGACTCCAAGCGCGGGAGCATCTCCCGAAGCTCCGAGGCGGTCAGGGAGGAGATCAGCGACGACTTGTCCGGCCAATTGGCATAGAGACCTTCGACGTCGGTCAGGATCACCAGCTTGGACGCGCCCAGGGCGGAGGCGACGGCGGCTGCCGCCGTGTCGGCATTGACGTTCAGAACCTGGCCCGTGGTCTGGAATCCGTGGCCCGCGGGTGCCCCGGAGGTGGCCGTCACGCTGTCCTCCGTGATTTCCGGGGCGACCGTTGAAATCACCGGGATGCGCCCGGCGTCGAGGATGTCCACGATCCCCGCAGGGTCTACGCCGACCACCTCGCCCACGAGGCCCAGGTCTACCGGCTTACCGTCAACGATGGTTCCCGTCCGGACCGCGCGGAGCAGGCCGCCGTCTTCGCCGGACATCCCGACCGCATACGGGCCATGGGAGTTGATGAGTCCGACAAGTTCCCGGCCCACCTGTCCAGTGAGCACCATACGGACCACGTCCATGGCTTCCGGTGTGGTGACGCGCAGGCCGCCCTTGAATTCGGATTCGATGCCGAGCCTGCCGAGCATCGAGTTGATCTGCGGGCCGCCGCCGTGCACCACCACGGGGTGGATTCCAACGTGGTGCAGGAACACGATGTCCTCGGCGAAGGCACGGCGGAGCTCGTCATTGACCATGGCGTTTCCGCCGTATTTGATCACCATCGTGGTGCCGGCAAAGCGCTGGATCCAAGGCAGCGCCTCTATGAGGGTGCTTGCCTTCGCCTGGGCGTCCGCCATGGAGGTTGTTTCCCGGGTCTGGGTGCTCATGGTTTCCCGTTCAGCTTGAGTACGCGCTGTTTTCTTCGACGTAGTCGTGGGTGAGGTCGTTGGTCCAAATGGTGGCCTCGGCGTCGCCCGCCTGCAGGTCGATTTCCACCAGGACTTCGCGCTGCTTCAGGTCGACCAGGCTGCGGTCCTCGCCGATGCCCCCGTTCCGGCAGATCTGCACGCCGTTCATGGTGACATTCAGCTGGTCTGGCTCGAACACCGCGTCGGTGGTGCCAACGGAAGAGAGGACGCGGCCCCAGTTGGGATCGTTGCCGAAGATTGCGGTCTTGAACAGATTGGAACGTGCGACGGCGCGGCCCACGATCTCTGCGTCACGCTCGCTGGCCGCGTTGAAAGTACGGATGGCGATATCGTGGCTGGCTCCTTCGGCGTCACCGATGAGCTTTCGTGCCAGCTCCGCACATACCTGCGTGACCCCCGCGCCGAGGGACTCCGCGTCGGGTACTGCACCGGAAGCTCCGGAGGCCAGCAGCACGACGGTGTCGTTGGTTGACATGCAGCCGTCCGAATCGGTGCGGTCAAAGGTGACCCTGGTGGCGTCGCGCAGGACGACGTCCAGGAGCTCTGGCTCAACCTCGGCGTCCGTGGTCAGGACCACGAGCATGGTGGCGAGACCCGGTGCCAGCATGCCGGCTCCCTTGGCGATGCCGCCCACGGTGAACTCCGTGCCTTCAGCGTCAGTGCCCGTAAAGACGGCCTGCTTGGCAACGGTATCCGTGGTCATGATCGCCGTAGCGGCAGCGGGCCCGCCTTCAACGGACAGCGCTTCCGCCGCAGCGTCGACGCCCGGCAACAGCTTGTCCATGGGCAGCTGCTCACCGATCAGCCCGGTGGAGCAGACTACAACATCTCCCGCGGACAGGCCGAGCACGGCGGCCACCTTCTCCGCTGTGGCGTGGGTGTTCTGGAAGCCCTGCGGGCCTGTGCAGGCGTTGGCTCCGCCGGAGTTGAGGATCACGGCGTCGACTCTTCCGTCCGCGACCACCTGCCGGGACCAATGCACCGGCGCAGCGGCCACGCGGTTGGAGGTGAAGACCGCGGCTGCTGCTTTCAGGGGGCCGTCGTTGACTACGAGTGCCAGATCCGGGTTGCCTGCGGCCTTGATGCCTGCCTTCACGCCTGAGGCACGGAAGCCCTTGGGGGTTGTAATGGTCACGGTGCGACTCCCTGGAAGTTCAGGCCGGCGGTTTCGTCCAGGCCGAGGGCGATGTTCATGGACTGCACGGCACCGCCTGCGGTGCCCTTGGTCAAATTGTCGATGGCACACGTGACGATGACCCGACCGGTGTGCTGGTCGAACGCGAGCTGCATCACAGCGTGGTTGGATCCCATCACGGCCTTGGTGGCAGGCCATTGCCCTTCGGGCAGCAAGTGCACGAACGGCTCATCGTCGTAGGCCTCCGCCCAGGCGCGCCGCAGTTCGGTGACGCCGACGCCGTCCCGGACTTTCGCCGTCGCCGTCGTCAGGATGCCACGAGCCATCGGGGCAAGGGTCGGCGTGAAAGACACGGTCACCGACTCGCCTGCCGCCTTGGACAAGCCCTGCTCGATCTCCGGGGTGTGGCGGTGTCCGCCACCCACGCCGTAGGGGCTCATCGAGCCCATGACCTCTGAGCCGATCAGGTTGACCTTGGCCGCTTTGCCCGCGCCGGAGGTGCCGGAGGCCGAAACGATTACGACGTCGTCGGGGGCCAAGAGCCCTGCCGCGAAGCCGGGCGTCAAGGCGAGCAGGGCCGACGTCGGGTAGCAGCCTGGTACGGCGATGCGCTTGGCGCCCTTGAGGGCGTCGCGCTGGCCTGGAAGTTCGGGAAGCCCGTAGGGCCATGTCCCGGCATGGGCAGAGCCGTAGAACTTCTCCCAGGCAGCGGGGTCTTCGAGGCGGTGGTCAGCGCCGGCGTCGATCACCACGGTTCCCTCCGAGAGCTGGGCAGCAATCTCGGCCGAAGCGCCATGGGGCAGCGCGAGGAACACAACGTCGTGACCCGCGAGGTTCTCCACCGAGGTGTCTTCGAGAATCCGGCTGGACAAGCCATGGAGATGCGGCTGCAACTCGCCTAGTCTGGAACCGGCGTTGCTGTGTGCCGTAATGGCGCCGATGGTGACATTGGGATGCCCGGACAGGAGGCGCAGCACCTCGCCCCCGGCGTAGCCGCTGGCCCCGGAAACGGCAACAGAAATAGTCATGGCTAGAACTATACAGCAAGAATATTCATTCTTGCCGATATTTATGCATGCTCGGCGCCTAATGGCTCAGCCCCTAAAGGTTCGCCCTCATGGCTTAGCCGCGGATTGCCCACCCCAGCGCAGCGTCGAGCGGTATGCCGCTCCCGGAATCCGTCACGGGCTATCCCTAGGATGGTCAAGGAGACCAGGCCGGATCCACGACCTGGGGAAGGAGAACCATGACTCACGCCATCATTGCCCCGCAAGCGGGAGGGCCGGAGGTCCTCGAGGCCGTTGAGCTTGAGACGCCGGAACCCGGTCCGGGCGAACTGCTCGTCAGGGTCTCGGCGACAGGCGTCAACTTCATTGAGACCTACCAGCGCAGCGGTCTCTATAAGGTCCAGTACCCCTTCGTGCCGGGGGCCGAGGCGGCCGGCACCGTGGAGGCCGTCGGCGATGGCGTGGTCGATTTTGCTGTGGGCGACCGGGTGGCAACCGGCGAAGGTTCCCACACATATGCCTCCCACACCTTGGTGGCGGCAGAAAAGGCGATCCGCGTGCCGGACGGAGTGGACGACCACACGGCCGCGGCGCTGCCGCTGCAGGGCATGACGGCCCATTACTTGATCAACTCGTCATTCCGCGTGGAACCCGGGCATACAGTGCTGACCCACGCTGGAGCCGGCGGTGTGGGGCTCCTCCTCATCCAGCTCCTGAAAGCCCGCGGGGCCCGGGTCATCACTACTGTCTCCAACGACGAAAAGGCGGAACTGGCCCGCGCAGCCGGAGCCGACGATGTGTTGCCCTACGCGGGATTCCCGCACAAGGTGAGGGAACTGACCCATGGCGAGGGCGTCAACGTGGTTTATGACGGCGTCGGAAAGGCAACATTCGACGGCTCCATGTCGAGCCTTCGCACGCGCGGAACGCTGGTGCTCTTCGGCGCTGCCTCCGGACCGGTGCCACCGCTGGATCCACAGAAGCTCAACGCTGCAGGCTCTTTGACCCTGACACGGCCCAGCCTGGGCCATTTCCTGCTCAACGCCCGGGAAAGGCACTGGCGCGCCACGGAGATCTTCGAAGCAGCAGCCAACGGCTCACTCAAGGTCCGGATCGGCGCCACGTACTCCCTCCGCGAGGCAGCACAGGCACACAGGGACCTTGAAGGACGCCGGACCACAGGCAAAGTATTGCTTATCCCCTAACGGAAATACGCCATAAACCTTCTGGTAGCCCTAGTGGAAAAGCCGGGCCCGGGTCCAAAATTTGATGGATCCAGATTTTGGTGGACGTAAAGCATCCCAGGACACAGACCGTTCACCTGTCTTCGAAATGATTGAGACGTGACACAGCACCCCGAACTTGGTGATCCGCTGCCTGCCTCCAGCGCGGCCACCGTCCACGCGCCCCAACTTCCCGGCGCCGAAGCAGCACCGCCCGCCCGTACGCTGATTGACATTCTGGATGAGACAGCCCGGCTGTTCCCTGAAGCATCGGCGTTGGACGACGGCCACCATTCGCTCAGCTATGCCGAGCTCGTGGCCGCAGTCCGCAAGATGGCGGTGCATCTGCACCGGGCAGGCCTTGGCGCCGGCCACCGAATCGGTGTCCGGATCCCCTCGGGAACCACCGAGCTGTACATTGCCATTTTGGCCATCCTCCGGGTGGGGGCGGCCTACGTTCCGGTCGACGCGGACGACCCGGACGAACGCGCCCGCCTGGTCTTCGGGGAAGCTGGTGTTTCCGCGGTGGTCGGGGCAGGCCTGGCGATACGGCCACTTGTGCCGCTGGACTCGCCGCACTCCGAGCCGCGGCAGCCCCACGTAGGAGACGACGCCTGGATCATCTTCACCTCCGGATCCACCGGAACACCCAAGGGCGTGGCCGTGCGGCACCGCTCTGCCGCGGCCTTTGTGGACGCTGAAGCACGCCTGTTCCTTCAACAAGAGCCACTTGGCACCCAGGACCGCGTACTTGCAGGGCTCTCGGTGGCCTTCGATGCCTCCTGCGAAGAGATGTGGCTCGCATGGCGACACGGAGCCTGCCTGGTGCCTGCTCCACGCTCGCTGGTGAGAACCGGGATGGACCTGGGCCCATGGCTCATCAACCACGGCATCACAGCCGTTTCCACCGTCCCGACCCTCGCCGCCTTGTGGCCGACTGAAGCGCTGGAAAACGTCCGGCTGCTCATCTTCGGCGGCGAAGCCTGTCCGCCCGAGCTTGCCGCCCGATTGGCCGTGGACGGCCGCGAGGTGTGGAACACTTACGGGCCCACCGAAGCGACTGTCGTGGCCTGCGCTGCTCCGTTGGGCGGCCCCGGACCCGTTCGGATCGGCTTCCCCCTGGATGGCTGGGACCTTGCGGTGGTGGATTCCGACGGCGTCCCCGTCCCGGAAGGCGGCATCGGGGAACTGATCATCGGCGGCGTTGGCCTGGCTAGATACCTCGACCCCGCCAAGGACGCGGAAAAGTATGCTCCGATGCCAACCCTTGGCTGGCAGAGGGCGTATCGCTCGGGTGACCTGGTCCGCTTCGACCCGGACGGCCTAGTGTTCATGGGCCGCGCCGATGACCAGGTCAAACTGGGCGGACGTCGGATTGAACTCGGCGAAATCGACGCAGCCCTCCAGGCATTGCCGGGCGTTGCGGGCGCCGCCGCAGCGGTCCAGACAACGGCCGCCGGCAACCAGATTCTGGTGGGCTACCTCGTTCTGTCTGACGGTGGCGAACTGGACCTCGAAGTGGCACGAAACCTTTTGGGCAACACCCTTCCGGCGCCACTCATTCCCTTGCTGACCGTGACGGACTCGCTGCCCACGAAGACCAGCGGAAAAGTCGACCGGCACGCCTTGCCATGGCCGCTCCCCGGAGCTTTCGCCGCAGAGGCTGACGCCGCCCCGCTCAACCTGCCCGAGGACGCCCAGTGGATTGTCGACCAGTGGGAGTCCGTGCTGGGTGCTTCAGTCAGCTCACTTGACGCCGACTTCTTCGCCTACGGCGGCGGCTCGCTGGCGGCGGCTCAACTCGTGTCAGCCCTCCGCGTCCGTTACCCCACCATCACCGTGGCCGAGATTTACGCCACGCCGCGGGTTGGTGCCCTCATCGAGGCCGCACGCCAGTCGCTTCCCGAAGGTGCCGAGGCCAAACCCGCGGCGGAGCGCACCGTCAGACCGACCACTCGCCGGTCACAGATCTCCCAGACTCTCCTGAGCATCCCGCTCAACGTACTCGTGGCCATGCGCTGGTTGACCTTTGTTATGGCAGCCAACCGGCTATTGGCAGACTTTGCCGGTTTCACGGCAGCCCCTACCGTGTCTTGGTGGTGGATCGGCGCATCCTGGCTGGTCTTCGTCAGTCCGCTTGGCCGAATGGCCCTCTCCGTTGCCGCGGCGCGACTGCTGCTGCGCGGCATCCGGCCCGGAACGTACCCACGTTCCGGAACAGTGCACATGCGGCTGTGGCTCGCCGAGAAAATCCAGGACATGGCTGGCGCCGTAGGGCTGGCAAGTGCACCCTGGGTGCCTTACTACGCACGTGCCCTCGGCGCGAAGGTAGGCAGGGACGTCCACCTGCACTCACTCCCGCCCGTAACCGGCCTTCTTTCCCTGGGCAGCGGCGCCAGCATCGAGCCTGAGGTGGATCTGTCCGGCTGGTGGATCGACGGCGACAAAGTGCACATCGGATCCATCCACGTAGGCGCGGGCGCAACGGTGGGCGCACGGAGCACACTGATGCCCGGTGTCAGCATAGGCGCCGGGGCCCAAGTGGATGCCGGGTCCGCCGTCCATGGCAAGGTGAAGTCCGGCCACTTCGTGGCAGGGTCCCCGGCAGAGCGACGCGGAAAGGCAAAGCCGAGCTGGCCGGAGGCTCCAGCAACGGGGTCATTCGCTGCCCGCCTGTGGTTCGCAGCGTTCGCGTCGGCTTCCGCTGTCCTGGCCCTGCTGCCGCTGCTTTCAGCGGCGGTGGCGTGCACCGTCGTCGTTCCTTTTATTGCCGGTCAGACGTCGCTGCACAGCGCCCTGCCGCAAGTGCTCCTGGCACTTCCGCTGGCCGCCCTGGCCTGGTTCCTGACCAACATGTTCCTCGTTGTCCTGGCCACCAGGCTGCTCGGCATCGGCGTGCGGGAAGGCTACCATCGTGTTCGCAGCCGCGTCGGGTGGCAGGTCTGGGCCACGGAGCGCGTCCTGGACCTTGCCCGGGACCTCCTCTTCCCCATCTACGCAAGCCTCTTCACTCCTGCCTGGCTCCGCTTGCTTGGGGCCAAAGTGGGCAAGAACGTCGAAATCTCCACGGTGCTTCTCCTCCCCCGCATGACAACCATCGGCGACGGAGCCTTCCTGGCCGACGACACCATGGTTGCCTCCTACGAACTCGGCGGCGGCTGGATGAAAATCGCCCCCGCAAAAATCGGCAAACGGTCCTTCCTGGGGAACTCGGGCATGACTGCTGCCGGCCGCAGCGTACCCAAGAACTCACTCGTTGCCGTGCTGTCTGCCACGCCGCAAAAGGCCAAAGCGGGAACGTCCTGGCTGGGCAGCCCACCCGTGAGGCTGCGGCGCACTGCCGTGGAATCCGACCAGAGCCGCACTTTCAACCCGCCAGCGTCGCTCAAGACTGCCAGGGCGTTGTGGGAGCTCTGCCGAATGATTCCAGTCATCCTCACGGTGGCCGTTGCATTCGGCGTGGTACTCGGACTTGATTGGATCGCCTCCGGCGCCGGATACTGGGTCGCCGCGCTGCTGGGCGGCCTGGTGATGATGGCCGCCGGTGCAGCTGCCTCGGGAAGCGCCGTGGCCGCGAAGTGGATCCTGGTGGGTCGGATCTCTGCAGGGGAGCACCCTCTCTGGAGTTCCTTCATCTGGAGGAACGAAGTGGTGGACTCGTTCATAGAGATGGTTTCCGCGCCGTGGTTCGCCCGGGCTGCCTCTGGAACACCAGCGCTAATTCTGTGGCTCCGTGCCCTGGGCGCCCGGATAGGCCGTGGCACATGGTGCGAAAGCTATTGGCTTCCAGAGGCTGACCTGGTAACCCTCGGGGAAAGCTCAACCGTCAACCGGGGCTGCGTTGTGCAGACCCACCTATTCCACGACCGTGTCATGAGTATTGACACAGTTGTGCTGGAGGACGGTGCAACCATCGGTCCCCATGGGGTCATCCTGCCCAAGGCAGAAATCAGTGCCGGCGCCACTGTGGGACCGGCGTCACTAGTGATGCGCGGTGAAACGGTCCCCTCAGGAACGTACTGGATGGGCAACCCCGTAACGCCGTGGTCGGGTCCACGGACGGTGGAAAGCAGCAAGGCCGCAAAAGAGGCCGCGCCCGCCACGTAGCCCTGCGTCTGCATTCCTCCTGCCTGAAGTACATTGGCAGGAGGGAACGCTTTTTCACCCGTATTGACGAGCCTTCACACACCATAAGGAGCCGGTGCACCATATGACTCCCAAGCCCGATGCCCGAAAGCCGTCGAAGGTCGCAAAGCACCCCGCCATGGACGATGTCTCCCCCAACGAGGACCCGTACGCCCTTCACCACGGAACCACGACCTTCCTCGTAGAGCGTTATGAACTGGACATCGATTACCGGGTGCATAACAACCGGCTGTCGGGTGTGGCCCTGCTGCACTGCCGGGCACTGGAACCAACGGACAAGGTAATTCTTGACCTAGTTGGCCTCCGGGCGCTCAAGGTGCAGCTTGACGGACGCCGGGTCCCCAAATTTGGGCCCCGGGGAGAGCACCTGGTCATCCAAACACCGGAAAAACTGGTAGCGGGCCAGGCGTTTAGGGTGCAGGTCCGCTACGAAGGTAATCCGCGGCCCCGGCGAGGTCTGTGGGGCGAGGTCGGCTGGGAAGAACTCACGGACGGTGTCCTCGTTGCGGGCCAGCCAAACGGAGCCGCATCGTGGTTCCCGTGCAACGACCACCCCAGGCACAAGTCGACGTTCCGAATCTCCGTCACCACGGAAGAAAACTACCGGGCAGTCTGCAATGGCCGCCTCGTTTCACAAACCCGCAGGTCCAGCACCGAAACGTGGACCTACGAGCAGGACGAGCCCATGGCCCCTTATCTCGCCACCGTCCAGATAGGCCGCTACAAGATCCTCCATCTCAACGCCTCAGACACCCATCACCGCGTACCGCTCTACGCCGCCGTCACACCCGGCCTCGCCGAGGAAGCACTGTCAGGGCTACGGAGGCAGGCGGCCATGATGCGGACCTTCGAATCGTGCTTTGGCCCGTACCCGTTCCCCGCGTACACCGCAGTAGTCACCGAGGACGAGCTCGAAATCCCGCTGGAAGCCCAGACCGTGTCCATCTTTGGGCGCAACCACATGCGCCAAGCGTGGGAGGCTCAGCGGCTGATCGCCCACGAACTGTCGCATCAATGGTTTGGCAACTCCCTGACGGCCGCAAGCTGGCGGGACATCTGGCTGCATGAGGGCTTCGCCTGTTACGCCGAATGGCTTTGGTCCGAGGAATCGGGAGCAATGTCCGTTGGAGACAGGGCGAAGGCGGCCTGGCAGAAACTCGCCGCGTCCCCGCAGGACATTATTGTGGGCGACCCCGGTCCCGCGCGTATGTTCGACGACCGGGTTTACAAGCGGGGCGCACTTGCGCTTCATGCGGTGAGGCTGGCCTGCGGCGACGATCCCTTCTTCCGGGCCCTGCAAGCGTGGACGGCGTCTTTCCGGCACAGCAGCGTTTCAACAGCCGATTTCGTTGCGGTGATGGACGGCGAAGTCCCAGGACTGGACACCGCCTCGGTCCTCTCACCGTGGCTTTACCGGCAGGAACTCCCCCGGCTGCCGCAGGCTGCCTGACCCACGGCTTACAAGCGACCCGTCGCTAGGGACCGGTCACGGCAATAGCCGCCGCAAAACCAGTCGGCAGCCCAACGCTTCGCCACTGACCGAGGTCCAGATCGGCCAGCCCGGGACGCTCCAGCACGTCCAGGTCCTCAGGCCGGCTCCGCAGTCCTGAGCCTGTCATCTTGAGCCAGGCTTCCTTGCGGGCCCAGAGCCTGGTCCTTTCCAGGTCACGCACTTCCAGCGGCAGCCCCTGCACCCTCCTGCGTTCAGCCTCGGTCAGCGCCACCCCATCGAAGCCGGGAAACAGAGTACCGTCCACGTGCTCCAGGTCCGCGCCGAGCGCCATGCCCACTGGCGCGTCAAGGAGGGCTGCAAGCAGGAACCAGCCGCCCGCCTGGGAGACGCTGAGCAGCAGTGGCGCCGGGACGCCGTCGAGCAGGTAACCAGGCCTCCCGTGCGCCACCTCAACCCCCGCTCCGCAGTTCGGGCAGGAATAGCAGGCCTGAAGGGCCGACGGCGGGACGTCCAGCAGCGCCGCAGCGAAAGTCCGTTGGGCCAGGCGGCGGGAAACAAAGGCAACCCGGGCCTGGGGCGCCATGGCCCGCGCACGCTCTTGTTCCGCGGGCGACAACACTCCGGACGCGGCGGCTTCCGAACCTTCGGCTGCACGCGACCCGACGGGCTGGAGCGCTACTGCCAGCCCGCCGTCGAACGCCAATCCCGGCACAATCCGTGCCGCCGAATCGTGGAGAGTCAGCGCTGGACTGCCCCGAACCGCTCTGCGGCGACGGCGACAGCCGATTCCCGGGCACTCGACGCCTCATCAGCGGTGAGGGTACGGTCTGCCGCACGGAACCGAAGTCCAAACGCGAGGGACTTCTTGCCGTCCTCGATGCCCTTGCCGACGTAAACGTCAAACAAGGCCACATCCTCCAACAATTCGCCGGCACCTTCACGCAAGGCCGCCAGGACAGCGTCGGCCGGAACATCCTGCGGCACCACCAGCGCAACGTCCTGCGTGGCAACCGGGAAGCCGGAGATGTGCCGGGCCACAATCACATCAGCCGCTGCATCGAACAGTGCGTCAGCGTTGAGTTCCACGGCTACGGAGCGTGCCGGCATGTCGTGCGCCGCCAGCAGCTTCGGGTGGAGTTCACCGGCATAGCCAACAACTTCGCCCGAACGCAGCGCCAACTGCGCGGCGCGGCCCGGGTGGAACGCCTGGTGGCTGCCCTGGCTCACCACAAGGTCGACGCCAAGGACATCACCCATAAACCGGGCAACGTCAAGGGCATCCGCCCAGTCCCATGCGCGAGGCGCGTGTGCCGCGGCGGCCGGCGAGTCATTGCCGGTCATAATCGCGGCAACATGCAGCGGCTGGTCCGGGACGCCGTCGTACAGTGCATCCAGCACCTCATCGGACGGCCTGACGCCGAGCGGCGGGATGGAAGGTGTACCCATCGTGTCACCCGGCAGGAAGACGGAACCGGCCTCGAACAGTGCCAGATCACGGAAGCCGCGCGAGTGGTTTCGGTGGGCCACCTCGATGAGTCCAGGCAGGACAGAGGTGCGGAGGAAACCGTGCTCTTCGCTGATGGGATTGGCCAGTTTGACGGCCTGGCGGGGTGCGCCTTCCTTCGCGACGCCGAAGGTGTCGTTGGCAGCCTTGGAAACGAAGGGGTAGGACAGCACCTCGGTCAGGCCAGCGTCGGCAAGTGCCTGGATGAGGCGACGGCGCTGCTGCTGGCGGCGGGTCAGGCCGCGGCCGGGAGGTGCCACCGGCAGGGTAGAAGGGATGTTCTCATAACCGACCAGCCGGGCAATTTCCTCTGACAGGTCTTCCTTGGTCTCGAGGTCGTTCCGCCAGCTTGGCGGCGTAACCGTCCAGCCGTCGTCGGACTTGTCCAGGACGGCGCCCAGGTCCTCCAGGGAGGTGACCACCTGTTCTTCGCTGAAGTCGATGCCGATGCGCTCCGTGGCGAAGCCCGCCGGCAGTGGAATGGTCACCTGCGCGGGCATAGTTCCGACGTCGGTGCCTGCCTCGTCGGCCGTGCCGCCGGCGAGCTCAACCAGGAGGTCCACCACGCGTTGGGCGGCCACGCCGGCCACATGCCAGTCGACCCCGCGCTCGAAACGCTTGGAGGCCTCGGACGGCAGCTTGTGTCGCCGGCGCGAGCGGGAGATGGACACCTCATCGAAGTGCGCCGCCTCGACGAGCACGTTCACGGTGGAGTCGGAAACCTCGGTGGTTTCACCGCCCATCACCCCGGCGATACCGATGGCTCCGGACTCGTCGGCGATGAGGAGGTCCTCGGCGTCCAGGTCACGCACTTTGCCGTCGAGGGTGGTGATCTTCTCCCCTGCTGCTGCCCGGCGCACCACAATGTCGCCGGTCAGCTTGTCCAGGTCATAGCAGTGGGTTGGCTGGCCCAGTTCCAGCATCACATAGTTGGAAATGTCCACCGGCAGGGAGATGGAGCGGATGCCTGCCAGACGCAGCCTGGAAGCCATCCACGTCGGTGTAGGCCGGGTCGCGTCCACGCCGCGTACCGTTCGGGCCACGAAGCGGTCGGCTCCCGGCTTGCCGTAGATCGGGGCATCGTCGGCGATCCGAACTCCGTAGCCACCGCTAAGTTCGGCCGGCGCGGAGACCTTGGACGCAGGATCGGTGAATACCGTGCCAGTGGCGTGCGCGTACTCCCGGGCCACGCCGCGGATCGAGAAGGCGTAGCCGCGGTCAGGGGTGACGTTGATTTCCGCCGCCTCGTCCTTCAGCCCAAGGAGTTCCAGGGCATCAGTACCGATTTGGGGGTCGAGACCGATCCGGGACAGCACCAGGATGCCGTCGTGGTCCTCGCCGATGCCGAGTTCACGGACCGAGGCGATCATTCCAGCGGACATGTGGCCGTAGGTCTTCCGCGCAGAGATATGGAAGTCACCGGGCAGCACAGCGCCGGGCAGGGTCACCACCACCTTGTCGCCCTCGACGAAGTTATGGGCACCGCAGACGATGCCCTGCACTCCTGAGGGATCGATGCCCTTGCCCGTCAGCGACTGTTCCTGGCCTTCGGGCACCACGCGAACCTGGCACCAGTTGATGGTCTTGCCGTTGCTCTGGGGTTCCTTGACGATGCTGAGCACCTGGCCGACGACAATCGGTCCCCGGATCGTGTCTGAGGGGCGGTGCACGGCCTCTTCTTCAAAGCCGACCTTGACCAGTTCGGCCATAACGTCTTCGGCGGTGGCGCCGGACGGGACCTCTGCGAACTCTCGCAGCCATGAAAGGGGGATACGCACTGTTAGATCTCCATCCCGAAGTGCTCGCTGAAACGGACGTCGCCTTCGATCATGTCCCGCATGTCGCTGACCTCATTGCGGAACATGAGGGTGCGCTCGATGCCCATGCCAAAGGCAAACCCCGAATAGACCTCGGGATCGATGCCGGCGGCTCGCAGGACGTTGGGGTTGACCATGCCGCAGCCACCCCATTCGATCCAGCGCGGGCCTCCCTTTGCTCCCGGATGGAAAATATCCAGCTCGGCTGAGGGCTCCGTGAAGGGGAAGTAGTTGGGCCGCAGGCGAATCTGGGCATCGTCGCCGAACATCTGCCTGGCGAAATGCTCCAGGGTGCCGCGGAGGTCCGCCATGCTGAGGTTCTTGTCGATCGCCAAGCCCTCGAATTGATGGAACACCGGGGTGTGCGTGGCGTCCAGCTCATCCGTGCGGAACACCTTGCCCGGGCAGAGGACGTAGATAGGCACCTCGCGTTCCAGCATGGAACGCACCTGGACCGGCGAAGTGTGCGTGCGCATCAGCAGGTGGGACTCGGGCGGCTCCACGAAGAACGTGTCCTGCATTTCGCGGGCCGGGTGGTCCGGCTTGAAGTTCAGCGCGTCAAAGTTGAACCATTCCGACTCGACCTCAGGCCCTTCGGCAATCTCCCAACCCATGCCAACAAAGATGTCGGCCACCCGGTCCTGCAATGTGGACAGGGGGTGGCGGGCACCGGCCCGACGGCGGCGCGGGGCAGCCGTGACGTCGACGGTCTCCTCGATAAGGATCCGGGCATCGTTTTCGGCCTCGAGTTCAGCATTCCGGGCGGCGAGCGCCTGGTTGACCCGGCCGCGAGAAGCTCCCATGAGCTTTCCGGCCGCGGCCTTCTGGTCCTTGGACAGCGAGCCGATCTGGCGGTTCGCCAGGCTCAGCGGCGACTTCTCGCCCGTGTGGGCCAGGCGCACAGCTTTCAGGTCATCAAGGGTCGTGGCGGCGGCGATGGCCGCGATGGCGTCTTCCACGGCTGCGGAGATGGCGGCTTCATCCAGCGGGTTCGGGATGGCGGCGCCCGGCAAGGTCTCAGTCATCTACTGTTCTTAGCTACGAGTCGGAAGTTGCCGCGGACGCACACCCACCAGGGCACGGGGCCGGAGATGCAGTCTGCGAGCTAACGAAGGCCAGCGCCCCACGGCGAAGACCGGGAGGCACTGTCTTTCAGTCTAATTGACCGGACGGGGCATGGTTTACCGGAACGGGCACTTGTTATTCGTGGCCGTTATGGATGGTTTCAGGCAGGCCGCCGTTAGACAGGGCCGTTGCGCAGTGCCGTTAGAGTTGCGCAGTGCCGTTAGACAGGGCCGCATGGGTCCTCGGACCCGGGGACTAGCATTGGCCTATGACCGGAACCATCACAGTCAAGGGCGAGGGCACGGCGAACGCGGTTCCAGATCTCTTGGACCTCTTGATTGGAATTGAAACACGCAGGGCGGGAGCTGCAGAAGCATTCAGCGAACTGGGCCGAACTTCCCAAGCGGTTGTTGCCGTCCTTAGGGACAGCGGCGTTGGAGACAGGGACCTCCGCACTGGAGGGCTGGGGTTGCGCGCGGAGATCGTTTGGCAGGATGGGGTTCAGCGTGTTTCGGGCTATGTTGCCTCGACGCAGCTATCGGCCAGGCTCCGCACCTGGGAGTCGGCGGCGGCCATCATCGGCTCCGTTGTGTCGGCCGGCGGTGACGACACCCGGATCAACGGCCTGGAACCCGGGTTTGCGAATCCAGCTGCCGTCGCCCTCCGGACAAGGGAGCTCGCGTGGGCAGACGCCTTGGCAAAGGCCGAGCAGCTTGCGTCACTCGCAGGTTCCCGCCTCGGCCGGGTGGTGACCATTGACGAAGGCCCTCCTGCGCCGTCGCCCGTCCCCGTGGCCCTTGCCCGGGCTGCTGCCGTGGAGTCAGTGGACCTTGAGGCGGGCGAAGCGTCCGTCAGCGCAACTGTCACCGTGTGCTGGGAACTCCACGCAGGGCCGTAAGTTCGCGGGCTTTGGCGGCAGTTTGGGCCACCACAGCTATGCCCTGGGCCATCCCTGACAACTCCATGGTTGGACTGAGCCCGCTGGGCCGCTGGGAACGTTCGTAGGGAACATGGACAAAGCCCCCGATGGTGCGGGGGCGATCCGCTAGTTGGTGCATCAGGGCATAGAACACGTGGTTGCAGACATACGTTCCCGCGGACTGTGAAATCGATGCCGGGATTCCGGCTTCCGCGAGGTTGCGCAATGCCGCCCTGAGGGGCAACGTAGCGAAATATCCAGCTGGTCCCCCGTTCACCACTTCCCGGTCACTGGGCTGTGCCCCGGCGTTGTCTGGGATGTCCGCATCATCGCAGTTGATGGCAACACGTTCCAAGGACAGCCCGGTGCGGCCGCCGGCCAAACCGGCGCACACCACAACGTCGGGATCAAGGCGGTCCAGTGCATCCAAGAGCATCATGGACGCCGCACCGAAGACGACAGGAAGTTCGAGAACCTCAACGTTGTGGCCGTCTGCGCGGAGCAATTCCGCGGCAAGCAACACAGCTCCCCATGACGGGTTGGCGGCGTTGCCCGCGAACGGCTCGAAGCCGGAGAGCAAAATCATGGGCACAGCGTACCAACGCCATCGCGGCCATTGAGGGAACTGATGTCAGTCCGGCTTAAGCTTCGACTGGGCTGCGCCACCCTTGACATTGGATCGAACATATATTCGAATGTTCCTATGAGATGGGACGCACAGTCATTGGGCAGGGGTCGGAATCCAATCCCTGGCCAAGGCAATGGCCCGGACAGTCCTGCGGCCGCCCCAGCCTCGGACGCCCTCCTGCCCCTTGCCGGACTTGTGCGTTCCATCTCGACGCCCGAGTTTGCCGGGATCACCTTCCACGAGGTCACTGCGAAATCGGTGCTCAACAAGGTGCCTCCCGGTTCGCGCATGCCTTTCGAGTGGACCATCAACCCTTACCGCGGCTGCAGCCATGCCTGCGTCTATTGCTTTGCCCGAAAGAGCCACACGTATCTGGACTTCGACTCTGGACTGGACTTTGACAGTCAGGTGGTTGTGAAGGTGAACGCGGCGGAGGTCCTTCGGCGGGAATTGTCGCGTCCCGGCTGGGGCCACCATCATGTCGCCCTTGGCACCAACACCGATCCGTACCAGCGGGCAGAGGGCCGCTACCAACTCATGCCCGGCATCATCAGGACCCTTGCGGATTCGGGGACACCTCTTTCCATCCTCACCAAAGGCACCCTGCTCTCGCGGGACATCCCGCTGCTCAAAGCGGCTGCCAGCCAGGTGCCCGTAGGGGTGGGGATCTCCCTCGCCATGCTGGACGAAGAGTTGTCTGCAACCATTGAACCTGGAACCCCGACGCCACGGGCACGGCTGGCGCTTATCCGCCGGTTGAGGAATGCGGGCTTGGAATGCAACGTCATGGCCATGCCTATATTGCCGTGGCTTACCGACGGCGAGGAGTCCTTGCATTCATTGTTCCAAGCGTTGTCCGAGGCCGGAGCCACGGGCGTGACGGCGGGTGCGCTCTACTTGAGGCCGGGAACGCGGGAGTGGTTTATGCAGTGGCTCGGCAAGCACCACCCGGAGTTGGTGGGCCGCTACCGCAGTCTCTACGGACAGGGTTCGTATGCGTCCAAGGAATATCAAAAATGGCTGGCGTCTCGAGTCGTAGCCGTCAAGGCCCGCTACGGCTTCACCGGAACCCAGGGCTTCAGCCATAGGAAAAAGGCAGCAAAGTTGCCCGAATCCGGTCATCAGGTCGCCGCCCGTTCCGCGGCTCAACAAAGGCTACTGCCAGGGGCTGAATACGAGGTTGAACTCCCGGCTGGACAGCAGGCTGCACTCTTTTAGGCACCCTGCCATTGTTGACCGCCAGGCCACAGGAGCAACTACCTCAGGCCAGGGCAGCCACGCGGTCCAAGAGTGCCTTGACAATGGGCTCGTCGGCCGGAATCCACGGCAGGTCCAGGGCCGCGGCACGGTCTTCCAGGGGTACCCAAAGCAGTTCGTCATGGTCCTGGAGCGGGCGAGGAGTGCCGCCGCGCAACTCTGCGAACCAGACCCGCATCACTGCGCGTTCGTTGAGCGGCCACCCATCCGGCTGTGATGACTCCAGCTCGTCGCCCAGTCGAATCCGAACTCCGAGTTCTTCGAGCAGTTCCCTGTGCAACGCATCCTCGCAACTCTCGCCCGATTCCACCTTGCCTCCCGGGAATTCCCACATACCGGCGAACCGCGGGGGTGCCGTGCGGCGGGCAGCAAGAAGGCTTCGGGGATTCTCGAGTGAGTCCACAATAGCGGCGCCCACCACGTTTATGCGTCCAGTCACCCCGCCAGTCTACGGGCGAACACTCAGGGGGACTCACGCCCCGCAGCATGTGGTGGTGGCCACATAACGATCAAGGTAGTTGCACGCGCCAGTAAACTTTGGACACCGGGCTTTTCGCTCCAGTGGCAGGCCCGCTTCGGATGGCCCGACGATGCGCTGCCCACCCTGATCCGTCCGTCAGTGCGGATTCCGTCGCCATCTCCAAGAAACAGGCACATGACTACCACAGCCATTTCCCGTCCCGTCCGGAAAGCCGCTCCCAGCTCCGTCGCCTGGGCAATCGTTGCCCTCGCAATGGGTGGCTTCGCCATCGGGGTGACCGAGTTCACCATCATGGGCCTGCTCAAAGAAGTCGAAGCGGGCCTGTACGTCAGTACGCCGGAGGCGGGAAACCTCATTTCCGCCTATGCGTTGGGGGTGGTCATTGGGGCCCCGCTATTTGCCGCCTTTGGGGCCCGACTGCCACGTAAACATCTGGCGCTGGGACTCATGGCTGTGCTGAGCCTGGCGAACCTTACGTCGTTCCTGGCTCCGGACTACGGGTCCATGATCCTGACCCGTTTCGCCTCGGGCCTCCCGCACGGTGCCTACTTTGGCGTCGCCGCGGTTATTGCAGCGTCCCTGGTGGCGCCTACGCGGCGTGGTTGGGCAATCTCCATGGTCATGGCGGGGCTGACAGTTTCAAATGTAGTTGGTGTGCCGGCGGCCACCTGGCTGGGCCAAACCTTCGGCTGGCGGCTGTTGTTCGTTGTGGTCGGCTTGATCGGCTTCACGACGGTTGGCCTTGTGTGGAAGTTTGTACCGTTTGAGCCGGCCCACCCAGAGGCTTCGATCCGGCGCGAACTCGGTGCCCTGAAGAGGGTCCAGGTGTGGCTGGCACTCTTGATCGGAATTATTGGCTTCGGCGGTTTCTTCGCCACTTACACGTACATCGCACACACTATGACAACGGTCGCTGGCATGCCCGAGTCCATTGTCCCTGTGGTTGTGGCCCTGTATGGCCTCGGCATGGTGGCGGGCAACGTCCTCGGTGGACGGATCGCGGATAAGTCCGTTATGGGAACCATCTACCGCGTCCTCCCGGGGATTGCCGCCGCACTGGTGCTCTACGCCGTGGCCGCCCATTGGGCTTGGAGCGCCCTGTTTATGGCTTTTGTGGTGGGTGCCATCGGGTCGATGCTTGTCCCGCCCTTGCAGACGCGACTGCTGGATGCCTCCCCTGACGCTCCATCCCTGGCGTCTTCCTTGAACCACTCCGCCCTGAACATCGCGAACGCCCTCGGGGCGTTCCTTGGAGGTGTGGTCATCGCCTGGGGCTGGGGATATGTTGCTCCAGCCTTGGTCGGGGCGTTCCTAGCCCTCCTAGGCCTCGGCGTCGCCGTCGTAAGCGGCCTCCTGGAGCGCAGGAGACCACTCACGGCATCCCAGTGACCTTTAGACCTGGACTCGCTCGATGTCGGGTTCCAGATAGATAACCCTGGCGATCGGTACGGCGGCGCGGATGCGTGCTTCCGCCTCATCGATGGCCCTGGCGATCTCCTCGCCTGATTCAGCTGCACCCACGGAGATCTTTGCGGCAACCAAGAGTTCCTCCGGACCCAGATGCATCGTTTTGATGTGGATAATGCGCGTCCCATCGGCCTGGATGGCTTCCTGGATCCTGTTGACGTCGTTCCGATTCGCGGATTCGCCAAGCAGCAGCGATTTTGTCTCAATTGCAAGGATGACGGCGATCGCCACAAGGAGCAGGCCGATCATGCCCGTACCCACGGCATCCCAGACACCATTCCCCGTGATCAACGTCAGCCCCACACCAAAGAGGGCAAAGACCAGGCCGAGCAATGCGCCCAGGTCTTCGAGGAGGATGACCGGCAGTTCCGGCTGCTTGGCGTTGCGTACGAACGAGACCCAGGTCTGCTTCCCGCGAATGTGGTTCGACTCTACGATCGCGGTGCGGAACGAGAAGCCCTCCGCGATGATGGCACCGACGAGGACCGCCAGGGGAACCCACCAGAACATACCCTCGATGGCGTGCGGATGCTGCAGCTTCTCCCAGGCTTCATACAGTGCAAACAAGCCACCGACGCTAAAGAGCACAATCGACACGATGAATGCGTAGATGTAGCGTTCCCGGCCGTAGCCAAATGGATGCTGCGGACTGGCCGCGCGCTGGGACCGAATGCCGCCAACCAGCAGGAGCACCTGGTTGCCAGAGTCGGCAACGGAGTGGATGGCCTCAGCCAGCATGGACGACGACGCCGTCAAAATAAAGGCCAGAAACTTAAGGACCGCGATGGTCAGATTGGCCGCGAGGGCCGCCACGATCGCCTTTGTACCGCCTTGTGCAGCCACGAAGGTTCACCTCTTCAGTTTGGGATAGCGAGAACGTCGGGATCCGTGGCTTCAGCGGCACGTCCCGCACTCCATACCGTACCTGTCGGCTCATGGCCCCCGCACGTGCGATGACACGCCGATCAGCCAACAACGGGCCAACGACCTCCTAACGACACGCCTAACGACACGCCAATGACACGAAAGTAAGCCTACTGACAACCTTTCGCCAAAGTGTTAACGTGAGGGCTATGGAAGGGGTCGGCACAACCGGCCCCCCGAACACAAGGAGGAGACATGGGCCTACTCGCCTGGATTGTTCTCGGACTTATTGTTGGTGCAATTGTCAAAGCCATCATGCCCGGAAGGGTAGGCGGAGGATGGGTGACCAGCCTCATTCTGGGCGTCGTCGGCGCATTGGTCGGCGGTTGGATCGGCAGCTTGTTGTTCAACAGGGGCGATCTGGCCTTCTTTGACCTCGGAACATGGCTTCTTGCCATCGTCGGCGGGCTTCTTGTCGCCGGTATCTACGGCGCAATCACCGGACGCAACCGGACAACGTAACTCCTGACCGCTAACTTCCAGCAGCAGTGGGCGGGCGCACCAACTGGTGCACCAGCCCCTTGCCTATTCAGCTATTGGTCAACGTCCGGCGCCCTGTGCCGCATGATTCAGCGCCGCTGTGCCCGGGCACTGGCGTAAAGGCAAACCGTTGCCGCAGTCCCAAGATTGAGGCTTTCCGCCGAGCCGTACACCGGGACAGCTACGCGATGATCCGCCAGCGCGAGTTCGTCGTCGCTCAGCCCCTGGGCCTCGTTCCCGAACAGCCACGCGGTGGGGCCTTCCAAGGCGAACGGAGCCTTTCCGGACGCCCCACTGGCGGATTCCTCCGCTGACCCGCCCAGCCTGCGGCGGGCGCTCTGGTCTTGCAGTGCGTCAAGATCCACGTCGCCGTAGCCATCTGCGGCCAAAATCCCCAAGCCGTTGCCACGAAGTCTCGCCACCAACTCTTCGACGTCGGCACCGAGCACCACAGGCACGTGGAACAGCGAACCCGCAGTAGAGCGAACCGCCTTGGGGTTGTAGATATCCACGCTCGACGACGTCAGCACCACCGCATCAGCCCCGGCCGCGTCAGCGGCACGCAGGACGGTACCCGCATTACCGGGGTCACGGACTTGGCAAAGTACGGCAACCAGGCGGGGACCGGCGTCGAGCACTTCGTCCAAGGCGACGTCCACGAAGCTGCACACCGCCACAATCCCCTGCGGGTTGACGGTGTCCGCCATGGCGGTCAGAACGTCATCGCTTGCCAGCCGCAAGAGGGTGCCGGCGGCCAGTTCCGCGAGTTCCGGCAGCCGGTCGAGGCAGGCCCTGCTGGCGTAAACCTCATGGACAACCGGCTCCTGGCCCTGGGCCAGGCGCGAACGATTCATCACCAGGGCCTCGCGGACCGCCTGTGGTCCTTCGGCGAGGAAGCGCTGCTTCCTTAAACGCGCCGGGCGCCCGGCAAGCTTAGCCACGTCCCGTACCCGATCTGCTCGGGGATTGGACATTGGTTCTGCTTGCGGGCGCCCGGTTTCGTTCATACAAGAAACCCTAGCGGCTCGCGCGACTAGTTCTTGATCTGCTGGCGGGCTTCGCCGCCTGCCGGCTCGAAGCCAGCAGCCTTGGCAGCCTCAACGGTGGAGAACCAGTATTCGGCGGCGGTGGCGTCGTACCAGGTGGAACCCGGAACGTGGTACTTCTTGGACTCGGCGTTGCCCTTGATGGCGTAGCCTTCGGGAGCGTCCTCGCCCTCAACGGCGACAACAGCACCTTCGATGGCCGGCTTCTCTGCAACAACGGCCTTGACGGCCGTAGCGGTGGCGGCGGCAGACGTAGCCTTTGCCTTGGGCGCCTCAGCCTTGGCGGCAGGAGCGGAAGTGTCGGACGGCAGGGCGTCCTTGGCCACCTGGACCAGGGCGGCGAAAGCGTTGGCGTCGGAGACGGCAAGCTCAGCCAGCATGCGGCGGTCAACCTCCACCTCAGCGGCCTTCAGGCCCTGGATGAGGCGGTTGTAGGTGAGGCCGTTGGCGCGGGATGCAGCGTTGATGCGCTGGATCCAAAGACGGCGGAAGTCACCCTTGCGCTTGCGGCGGTCGCCGTAGCTGTAAACAAACGAGTGCAGCAGCTGTTCCTTGGCCTTGCGGTAAAGGCGGGAACGCTGACCGCGGTAACCCTTGGCGCGTTCGAGGATAACCCGGCGCTTCTTGTGGGCGTTGACCGCCCGCTTCACACGTGCCACGTGCGTACTCCTTCAGAATTTCTTGATCCCAAGCTGCTACTGCCGGTTTCCCGGCTGGCCTGAGAAGGCTTGGTTGTAGTCGACGGTTGCCGGTTGGCAACTCGCCGGAGGACTTGGAATTAGAGGCCGAGCATCTTCTTGATGACCTTGGCGTCGCCCTTGAAGACGATGCGGTCGCCGGCGAGGCGGCGGGTCAGGATGGAGGACTTGTGCTCCAGGTAGTGACGGCGGTTGGCCTGCTGGCGCTTCAGCTTGCCTGTGCCGGTCAGCTTGAAGCGCTTCTTGGCACCGCTGTGGGTCTTCATCTTCGGCATGAGAACCGATCTCCTAACGTATCCGCAGAACTAATCTGCAGTTCTTGACGCAGCCAATCCCTGCGGGACGGCATGCTGCTTGCTTGCCGCGCGGAGTAATCCGCTACGGCTGTGTACTAGTTGGTCTTCCTGGCAGGCGGCTTAGGCGTAGCCTTGGGTGCTGCGGGCCGGGCCACTGGCTTGGGCGCGGCCGGCTTTGCCACCGGCTTGGGCGCCGCAGGCGCAGCGGGCTTCGGCGCAGCGGGCTTCGGCGCCTCTGCAGGCGCAGCCGGAGTTGCCGGAGCCGCAGGAACTGCTGCGGCAGGGGCCACCGGGGCGGACTCCTCGACGACGGCAGGCGCCACCGGGGCGGACTCCTCGACGACGGCAGGCGCCACCGGGGCGGACTCCTCAACGACGGCAGGCGCCACCTCAGGCGCTGCAGTCTCCACAGCACCCTCGTCAGCGGCTTCAGCAGACAGGAAGCCTTCCGGAAGCAGGTCGCCCAGCGACTGCGTCATCGGTGCCTTGTCGCTGGAAACGTCAACGCGGGCTGCAGCGGCCTTGGCCTCATTCTGGGCCTTGGCTTCGGCACGCTGTGCGGCGCGCCGTGCCTCAGCTTTGGCTTCGGCCTTGTTCTTCAGCGGTCCGATGACCATGACCATGTTGCGGCCGTCGATCCTGGGGCTGGATTCGACGACACCAACTTCGGCCACGTCGTCCGCGAATCGCTGCAGCAGGCGAATGCCCATTTCGGGACGCTGCTGTTCGCGACCACGGAACTGGATCATGGCCTTAACCTTGTCGCCGGCACCCAGGAAGCGAAGCGCGTGCCCGCGCTTCGTCTCGTAGTCATGGGTGTCGATCTTCAGGCGGAAGCGAATCTCCTTCAGAACCGTGTTGGTCTGGTTCTTCCGGGCTTCACGGGCCTTCACCGCGGCTTCGTACTTGTACTTTCCGAAGTCCATCAGCTTGCACACCGGCGGCTTGGCCTGCGGCGCAACTTCAACGAGATCCAAATCTGCCTCGGCTGCCAAACGCAGGGCATCCTCAATACGGACGATGCCTACCTGTTCGCCGGCAGGGCCGACCAACCGCACTTCCGGGACGCGGATACGCTCATTGATTCTTGGCTCGCTAATGTCAAAGCTCCTGTGATTGTGATGGTTGTGCCGGCAAACAGAGAAGGCCCCCAATTGCCGGTGCAATCGAAGGCCTCAATAGTCGGGGCATCCGCAACTGCCACCCTCTACGGGCAGCCCGTCGCGGCTACGCGCATTGCCATGGGCCTGGGCCCTGCAATGTCCGACCGGTTACCCGGCAACCTTGGCCCCTGGAATCGTTCACCAGGGAAACGGCTGACGCGGGTGGGAGAGAACTCCGCTTGCAAACTGAAAATCAATTCTACAGAAAACCGCCCCTGTCCGCACATCGGCGACACGGGTGCTTGCCCTGGTGCGTTTAGCCGTTCGCTTTACTTCGCGAACTGAAGCACAGGGGACAATCCGAATAACGACTTCCAGTCGGTCTGTGCCAAGCTTACCCACATGAGCACTTCTGACAGCAATCAGCACATCCACGAGTCCGACGGCGACGACGCCGTCCTCGCCCAGCAGATCCGGGATATCTCCGAGGTCCCGGCCGTGGAAGTCATCACCACGGGAGCCGTCCATCTCATGAGTGCCGCCGCAGTCAAGGTGGGTCTGGCGGACGACCCCAACGCCGAAGACCTCAAGGACCTGGACGAGGCGCGCAAGCTGATCACTGCGTTGGCTGGACTTGTAACGGCTGCTGCTCCGGAAATCGGGTCCCAGCATGCCGGCCCTTTGCGCGACGGCCTCCGTTCCCTACAGCTCGCCTTCCGGGAAGCCTCCCTTATTCCTGACGAGCCCGGCAAGGGCCCCGGAGAGAAGTTCACCGGACCGGTCAATTAGGAGGGTGCAGGCAAAGCCGATCTCGCGACGACCAACTCAGGCCCCTTGCGTGGCCAGGAAGGCAAGGAAGTCGCTCACTTAGGCGGGGCCGGTCATTGCCCGGCCTTCCTTTTTGCCGCTGTGCCTCCCGCGGTGGAACGCTACCGCTGCCAAGCACAGCACAACTCCACCGGCGCCCACCGAAACGAAGCCTCCCCAAGGTCCAACGGCATCGATGAAGACGCCGGCCAGCGGCGAGCCGAGGGCAACTCCGGCGGTGAGAGCGGAACCGTACCAGCCCATCGCTTCACCCCTGCGGTCCTCATCAACCAACTCCGCAACTTTCTCTGAGGCAGCTGAAAGCACCGGTGCGCACAACAGACCTGGCAGCACAGACAGGAGCGCCACGGTCCAGGTGTCATGGGCGAAGCCCATGGGGACTGTGAGCGCAGCCATGCCGAACAACAGGATCGCTGGCGGCAGCGGACGATGCATCGCCCCGTACAGGACGCCACCCACAACCGACGCCGCGCACCAGAAGAAGAAGACAATGCCGATGTCTGCTTGCCTTCCGCCCCGTTCCAGCAGGGCCACAATGCCGACGTCGGTCCCGCTCAGCACTACGCCGGAACCCGCGGCGACGGCGAAGACCGCTGCCACCGCGGCCGTGAACCAGGCGAGGCTTCGCGCCAACCTGCCTGGAGGCTGTTCATCGCGGCCCGGAACACGTGGACTTTCGCCAGCGCCTTCTCCCCCAGATCGGTGCCGCGAAGGTGTCAAGGCAGAACCGCCGACGTCGGCCGGGTCATGAAGCTGGGCCGGAGCCGTGGCGACCAAAGCCGCATCAGCGGCGTCAATTCCAGCCGCCCCATGGGCGCCCGACTCCTCCGCCAAGCCACCCTGCGCACTTCGGGTGGGTGGGTTGAACCACAGCAGGAAGAGCCCCGCAAGGGACGTTGAGACACCCACGATGGTCAGTCCCGCTGTCGAGAGCCCTGCTGTTGCCGCAACCGCGCCAACCGCTGGGCCGATCATGAAAACGACTTCCGTAGTGATCGAATCGAGGGCATATGCAGTCCGCCGCTGCTCAGTGTCTGCCAGGACGCCCAGGGACTGGCGGATGACGCTGAAGATGGGCAGCGTGAAGAGGCCACCGATGAAGACGAGCGGCAGGATCCACTGGTAGCTGACGTATGGAACCACGGACCAAATCACGGATTCGGAGACGATTGATGGAATCAGCGCCTTGCGCAGGCCAACAGTGTCCACGCGCCGGCCACGCCAGGGCGCACCGAGGGCGATGCCGATGGTCATGATGGCCGCAGCGGTGCCGGCGGCGGCGTAGCCCTCCCCGAGAGACAGCACGATGTGCAGGGTGAGAAGGACACCGGCCGCCGAATGGGGAATCCTTGCGATCATGCCCACAAGGAGAAGACGGCGAATGGGTCGGTGCGTCAGCAGTTCCCGGTATAGGGCGAAGTTCACGCTCACATCCTTTTTGCCAGCTTGGGGCATTCCAGGATGTTTTCCGTGCGCCCCTCTACTCTGCCGCGCGCCGCAGCTTGACTTCGATCGAGTCAACGCGCTCGGCGCACAGTTCATTCCGTGCCCAGTCCGCATTGACAGCAGTTACCAGCGACTGAACGCCGGCAGCATCGAGGCCGTCTTCCAAATAGAGGATGACGGAGAGCTCGGGTCCCGCGCCGCCGCCCGGCATGGTCCTCCCGGAAGCGGTGGCCGTGGCCACGCCAGCCCCTGGCATCGTCTGAATGCGCCGAACAGCGGAGTGCCGAACGGCGAGCGAACTGAGAGTGGACTCCAGTTCATCATCCAGATACGACGGCGTCCAGTCCCGCTGCTGTGCCAATGACCACATCGCCGGTCTACGAACCACAAAGGTCACCTCGGAGCCTGGGTCCAGGACGAGCAGCTCCGCTCCCTCGGACACGGCCGACAGTGCTGCCCTCGCCGCGTAGACGGCGACGGGCCGGGCTTCCGGGTGCCAGGCTTCGAGCGCGGCGACGGAGGTGAAGACCGGCATGGCTTTCCGGCCGTCAGGGGCCTTGAGTGTGACGAGCGCCATGTCGGCCTCTTTGTCGGCGTGAAGGCCGCCGACACCTTCGGCCTCCTGTGCCAGCTGGGCAACGACCGGTACGAACACCCGGGCGGTCGCCAGTGCGGCCACAACGTTGGCCTCTGCACCGGTACCGGAAAGCAGCTCCCCAATTGCGGCGAGGTAGCCCCTGTCCGCGGTGCCGTCGTCGTCGTCGAAATTGTGGATCTTGGCGGCGTCCCCGCTGAGGTCCCGACCCGCCCAAGGCCGTCCCGCGGAGTCTGTCAGTCCCCCAGCCTTGGCCAGTGCCGCGGCGATGTGGCCTGGGAGTTCACGCGACGGCGTGGCTCCCCCAGCGTGCTCGCGACCCGGGCGCCGCGCGCCGTCGCCATTCTGCTGCTCCTGGGGCTCCTGGTGGCCGTGCATCACCGGCGACCGGCGACGTCCAGCGCCTCAGGCAGCGTGAAGGCCCCTGCATACAGGGCTTTGCCGACAATTGCGCCCTCCACGCCCAGGGGCACAAGCTCACGAAGAACGCGAAGGTCGTCCAGGCTGGAGATGCCGCCCGAAGCCACAACGGGTTTGCCGGTCCGCTCCACCATCTGCTTCAACAGTTCGACGTTTGGACCCTGGAGAGTGCCATCCTTGGTGACGTCCGTCACGACGTACCGTGCGCAACCGGCGTCTTCGAGTCGGGCGAGGACATCCCACAGATCGCCGCCTTCCTTGGTCCAGCCGCGGCCAGCGAGCGTTGTGCCGCGAACGTCAAGCCCGACGGCGATCTTGTCACCGAAGCGATCGATGGCCCTGCGGGTCCAGTCGGGGTTTTCGAGGGCGGCCGTTCCCAGGTTGACTCGGGCCACACCGAGGGCAAGTGCTCGCTCGAGGGATTCGTCGTCGCGCAGGCCGCCGGAAAGTTCTACTTTGAGGCTTAGCTGGGACACCACGTCGCTAATCAGCTCCGCGTTGTTCCCCCGACCGAAAGCGGCATCCAAGTCCACCATGTGCACCCACTCGGCGCCGGCCTCCTGCCAGTTCAGGGCGGCTTCCAGCGGTGTTCCATAGCTGGTTTCGGAGCCGGCCTCGCCTTGGAGCAGGCGGACCGCCTGCCCGTCCACGATGTCGACGGCGGGCAGGAGTTCAAGAACGGGAAGTTCAGAAGCGGTGGTCATCGATGTCCTTGTTAGGGGTGCTTTGGAGTTGGTGGGGCGCGTAATGTTCCACGGGCGGTGCAACCCGGGGCGCTAGGCGCCCGGGAGTGTGAGGAGGTAGGCAGCGAGCAACGCCATGGCCGCCAGCGCAAAGAAGGAGATGTAGACCCACACGGGCCGCTTCTGTTGGCGGAAGGAGATCCCTCCGCCAACCAGCAGGCCAGCGAGCCCCATCAGGGCAACAGACCACCACATTCAGTCGGATTCCCCGGCATCGCTTGCTGTGCTGCCACCGTGGTGGGCGCCCAGGCCCCCCACCCAGTTCCGCAACAACCGCGCACCGGCGTCACCGGACTTCTCCGGGTGGAACTGCGTTGCGCACAGCGGACCGTTTTCCACGGCGGCAATGAACGGCGCACCGTGCTCGGACCACGTCACCAGTGGCGGCGTCATACGCGGCTGGGCAACATCGAAGTTCCACTCCTGCACCCCGTAGGAGTGCACAAAATAGAACCGCTGGTCCTCAATGCCTTCAAACAGCCGCGATCCTTCGGGGACCTTGACAGTGTTCCAGCCCATGTGCGGAACAACGGCGGCAGGGAGCAACTCGACCTTTCCGGGCCATTCCCCCATCCCCTCGGACTCCGTGCCGTGTTCCACACCGGCCTCGAACAGGACCTGCAGCCCGACGCAAATCCCAAGGACAGGCCGTCCTCCCGCAACGCGGCGGCCAATCATACGAATAGCATCCACGGACCTGAGTTCCCGCATCACCGTTTCAAAGGCGCCGACGCCGGGGACAACCAGCCCATCAGCGTTCAAGACATCTTCGGGACGCGAGCTCAGGGTGACTTCAGCGCCGGCTCGCTCAAGGGCCCGCACGGCCGAGCGCACGTTACCGGAGCCGTAATCCAGCACAGTGACGGTCGGCTTGCCTTCGGCTGAGACCGGCTTGAAGGACGCTGCGGGGTCCGACACCGCGCCGTCCTTAAGGACCTGGCCGCTCACAGTGCTCCCTTGGTGGAAGGGATTCCCTCAACACGGGGGTCCGGCTCCACGGCAGCGCGGAGGGCCCTGGCGAACGCTTTGAACTGTGCCTCGACAATGTGGTGGGGATCCCGGCCAGCCAAAACGTTCATGTGCAGGCAGATACCTGCGTGCAAGGTGATGGCCTCAAAGACGTGACGGGTCAGGGAGCCCGTGAAGTGGCCGCCGATCAGGTGGTACTCCTGCCCCGCCGGTTCGCCGCCGTGCACCAGGTAGGGACGGCCGGAAACATCGACGACGGCGTGTGCCAGTGCCTCATCCAGGGGAACCGTGGCCTCGCCAAAACGGCGGATTCCGGACTTGTTGCCCAAGGCCGTCCGGAGCACTTCGCCGAAGGTGATGGCGACGTCCTCAACCGTGTGGTGGACGTCGATGTGGGTGTCCCCCGTCGCCTTGACCGTCATGTCAATCAACGAGTGCTTGCACAGGGCGTTGAGCATGTGGTCGTAAAAGGGCACCGACGTATCGATGTCCGCGACCCCCTTGCCATCCAGGTTGATTTCAACCAGGACCGAGGATTCGCTCGTGGCACGCTCCATGCGCGCGGAACGGCCTGCGGCGGTGATGGCGCCGTTTTCACTCATAGGTATGTCCTTGAAAAATGGGAGGGGCAGGGGGTCTTCTTCCAGTCTAGGCCGGTAGCGCTGCCTGCCTGGACAGGAGGGACTCCAGGGCCTCCAGGAAAGCTGTGGTCTCGGCCTCGGTTCCGGCGGTGACACGCAGGTGGCCGGGGATTCCAACGTCCCTGATCAGGACCCCGGCGTCCAGCAGGCCACGCCAGATTTCGTGCGGGTTTTCGAGCCCGCCAAAGAACACGTAGTTCGAGTCCGAAGCAGCGGGCTTCAGGCCTAGGCGCGTCAGCCCGTCGACAATGCGGTCGCGCTGGACTTTGATGTCCTCGACATCAGCCATCAAGGCTTCCCGGTGCCGGAGGGCGGCCAGTGCTGTTGCCTGGGTTATGGCTGACAGGTGATAAGGCAGACGGACCAGGCGGATGGCATCGGTGACTTCCGGCGCTGCCGCCATGTAGCCGAGGCGCGCGCCTGCCAGGGCGAACGCCTTGCTCATGGTGCGGGAAACAATGAGCCTTTCACGACCGGGCAGCAAGGTGAGGGCACTCGGAGTGCCGTCGTGCGCGAATTCGTGGTACGCCTCATCAACGATCACTACAGTCTGGCTGTCCTCACCCGCCTCATAGACGGCTTCCACCACGTCGAGGCCCAGGCCTGTTCCCGTTGGATTGTTGGGCGAGCAGAGGAACACAATGTTGGGCTGCAGCTCACGGACTTGCGCTGCCGCGGATTCCGCGCTCAAGCCGTAGTCGCCTGCACGCACGCCGCGCAGGTACTCGGTGTCGGTGCCGCTGGCCAGCAGTGGATACATGGAATAGGTGGGAGGGAAACCAAGGGCAGTGCGTCCGGGGCCACCGAAAGCCTGGAGGATCTGCTGCAAAACTTCATTGGAACCGTTTGCTGCCCAGATGTTGTCTGCCGTCAACCCGTGACCCAGGTACTCCGCCAAAGCTTCCCGCAACTCAGTGAATTCGCGGTCAGGGTAGCGGTTCAAGCCCACTGCGGCTTCTGCAACGGCCTGGGTGATGGCAGCCTGCACATCGGCAGGCACCCCATGAGTGTTCTCATTGACGTTGAGCTGGATAGGGACGTCAATCTGCGGCGCACCGTAGGGCGTCAGGCCACGCAGGTTGTCCCTCAGGGGCAGTCGATTTAGTCGCTCAAGCTGATCACTCACCATGACAGTTTAAAGGTGCCTGTGGGATGCCCTGAAACTGTGACGGATTGGCCAGGGTGTCCACGGCGGGCGGCGCTATTTCTCCCTGGGCACAAAGAGCTGCTGACCGGGAAGGACGCGGCCGCCGTCGAGGTTGTTCAGGGCCGCAATGTCCGCCACTACATCCCTAACGTCCCGGTGCGGGACGGCCTCAGCCGCGATGGACCACAGAGTGTCCCCGGCCTGCACTGTAACGCTCACGGTAGGCGACTGATGCAGCTCGGAAGCGATGTCAGCAGCCTTGGCAGGAGAATTCAGGAAGCCCGCCATACCCAGCAGCACGGCAGCCAAGAGGATCACAGGAACACCGAAGAAGACCACGCGCCCACGCCGCGTCAATTTGAGGGGCGGCTGGCTGGCTCGACTTCCCGACACGGTGCAGTGCCGCATCCCATGTTGGCGCAGCCCACCGCTGTGTCCGGTTGCGAAGGCGGAAATTGTTGTCGCCATGTGCTGAACCTTTCCTACTAGCGCTCCTACAGGCGCTGTCCTCAAGCTGATGTGCGGTCCCGAAGTGGACGCATGTTCGAAGGAATCCCCAAGAGCAGCATCCATACCAAACAGTTTTCGAACAGATATTCGAACGAGCAGTTCCATTTTTAGCACCTATCACCGAACGGTGTCGAGACTCGCTAGAACAAATGTTTGATAAACGTTGGCGGCTGGCCTAGGTTGGAGTGAAGAACAAGCACTGAAAACAGGCATCTGAATCAAGACCGAAGCAAGCATGGAGACAGTGCATCAGGAGGGTCTGACATTTTCAGGCCCGGGCGCCGCCGGCTGGTGCCGCGGTGAAAGAAAGGGCGTTGGATCACATGGCAGCGAAGGCGACCGGAGGCAGGCCAACCCAGCGGGCGCAGTCGTCGCAAAAGGCCCCCAAGAGCCTGACCCTGCGCCAAAAGAAGATCCTGGAAACAATCCAAAGGTCGGTCAACGAGAACGGCTATCCGCCATCCATGCGTGAAATCGGTGACGTGGTGGGCTTGGCCAGCCTGTCCAGCGTCACCCATCAGTTGTCGCAGTTGGAAAAGCTGGGTTACCTCCGCCGCGATCCCAAGCGTCCGCGCGCCATGGAAGTGCTCATGCCCCTCACGTTGGACGAGGGGGAACTAAATATTCCAGGCCTTGAAGCACCCGCAGCACTCCGCAGCACGGGCGGACTCTCGGTAACAGAGTTGGCCAGTGCCAGCGACACCGCCATGGTGCCCCTCGTGGGCCGCATCGCAGCCGGTGGGCCAATCCTCGCCGATCAATCGGTTGAAGACGTTCTTCCGCTGCCGCGCCAGCTCGTGGGGCATGGCGAACTCTTTATGCTCAAGGTGGCGGGTGATTCCATGATCGACGCCGCCATCTGCGACGGCGACTGGGTGGTTGTACGACGCCAGAACGACGCCGTCAACGGCGACATCGTGGCTGCGCTCCTCGACGACGAGGCTACAGTCAAGACGTTCCGCCAACGCGACGGCCACACATGGCTGCTCCCCCAAAACACGCAGTACGAGCCGATACTTGGCGACCATGCCGTGATCATGGGCAAGGTAGTTTCCGTCCTGCGCTCGCTCTAGCTACGATGCCCGGCGGCGAGGCGTTGCAGCGCGGACCGCACTACCTTGCCGTCCTCGGTGGTCCAGAATGGCGGCAGGGCCGCCCGAAGGAACGAGCTGTAGCGTTCCGTTGCCAGGCGTGAATCCAGCACCGCGACTACACCCTTGTCTCCGGTGGACCTGATGAGCCTTCCCGCCCCCTGTGCCAGGCGAATCGCCGCATGGGTGGCTGACACCGACATAAATCCGTTGCCGCCGGCCTGCGCAACGGCGCGGGAGCGTGCGGTCATCAGGGGGTCGTCGGGACGTGGGAACGGGATTCGGTCGATGACAACCAAACGGCAAGAACCACCGGGAACATCGACGCCTTGCCACAGCGACATCGTCCCGAACAAGCAGGTGTCCGGTTCATCAGCGAACTGCTTCACCAGGGCCGCCATGGTGGATTCGCCCTGGCACAGAATAGTCACTTCGAGTCGTTCCCGCATGGCCTCGGCGGCTTCCTCGGCAGCGCGGCGCGAAGAGAACAGGCACAGTGCCCCACCTGCTGAGGACTTGATGAGTCCGTACAGTTCATCCAGGGCTTCCGGGGAAGTGCCACGGCCCGGTTTCGGCAGGTGGCGGGCCACGTACAACATACCCTGTTTCGGGTAGTCGAAGGGCGAGCCGACGTCGACGCCGGTCCAGCTGGGCGCACCGTCGCCCAGCAGCCCAAGGCCCCCGGCCGCCGGTTCGAACGCCGATCCGATAGCCAGCGTTGCCGACGTCAGGATGACCGTATGACCGTCGAACAGGCCATCCCGGAGCTTTCCGGCCACGCTGAGCGGAGCGATATTAACCAGGGCGGGAGCTGCGTCATCCGGCTGGCTGTACCCCTGCTGGGGGTCAAAGGAACCAGTGCGGGAAAACCACACCACCTCCCGGTTCTCCCGGGCGGCCAGCAGCCGTTCGCAGAGTTCCAAGATCAACATGGTGCGTGACCGCGCAAGCTGCCGCCCGCCGTCGGCCGCGTTGGAGGAATCACCCTTCGAATCGGACAGCGCGGCCCGGCAGGCTTCACGGAGCTGGTCGACGGCGTCAAGCTGTTCTTCATTGAGGCCGTTCGGTTGAAGGCCCGAGGGAACAGCCGTCAAAGCCAGTTCAAGGGCGGCGGCCGCCGCGTTGAGCGCGTCAACTGTGATCGCAGTACGTTTGCGCATGCTGGACGCCGCAGCGTGGACCATGGCGACGGACAGCTGGCCGGAGACCGCGCCGGTTACACGGTCCTGCAGTTCGTGCGCCTCGTCCACCACAACCACGTCGTACTCCGGAAGCACGGCCAGGCCCTCAAAAGCGCTGACTGCCAGCATGGCGTGGTTGGTGACTACAACGTCTGCCTCGGCAGCGTGCTGGCGGGCGCGTTCACTGAAACACTCCTCCGCCACAGGACATTTCTGCGCACCCAGGCATTCCATCGCAGTGACGGATACCTGCCGCCAGGCGCGGTCCGTCACGCCGGGCATTAGCTCGTCCCGGTCCCCCGTTGGACTGGTCTTGGCCCATTCCCGTAGCCGCAGGACCTCCTTGCCGAGCTGGGACGACGGTCCGCCCATGGCAGCAGCCAGATGGGGAACACTAGTGTCCTCACCCAGTGAGAAGAGCTGGCCCTCGGAGGGCTCCTCACTGGGGAACCCGCCGTCGAGCTTGTGCAGGCAAACGTAGTTCGCCCGGCCTTTGACCAGGGCAACGTCAATCGGCCTGTCGAGCGATGGATTGATCGTTTTCAGCAGCCGGGGCAGGTCACGGCCAACAATCTGCGTCTGCAGTGCCAGGGTGGCCGTGGAAACCAGCGCCGGCTTGTTGCTGTTGAGGGAGTGGGCAATGAGCGGAATCAGGTACGCGAGCGATTTCCCCGTTCCCGTTCCAGCCTGAACCAGCAGGTGGTTCCCGCTTTCGATAGCGCGAACCACCTGCCTGGTCATCTCGTGCTGGCCTGTTCGGCTTTGGCCACCCATGCCCTCTACCGCCTTGTCCAGGAGATCGAGGGCAAACTCCTCAGGATCAGGCTCGCTGGCAGGCCCGCTTTCCTGGGTGGCCATGGTTTGCGATTCAGCCATGATTCGCGAACGACTCGAGTTCCGCGGCAAGTCCTTCACGGACCTTTGCCACAACCCGCGTTCCGTGCTCCTCGTGTTCCAGGCTGAGGATCTCCGAATCGGAGTCGTGCAGCTTGCTGATGAGGTCGCCGCGGTTGTACGGAATGAGGAGCTCGAGCTTCACTCCTGGCCGCGGGATGGAAGCGCTGATTTGCGCCAGCAGTTCGCCGATTCCAAGCCCCGTCCGGGTGGAGACGACAGCATGGCGCGGCTCCCGCTGCTTCAGGCGTTCAACAACGTACGGGTCCGCAACGTCAACCTTGTTGAGGACGATGATCTCCGGGATCTTTCGCGCATCAACTTCGCTGAGCACGGTCCGCACGGCAGCGATCTGGCCCTCTGGGTCCGGGTGCGAGGCATCCACCACGTGCAGGATCAGGTCCGAGTCCGCCACTTCCTCCAAAGTGGACCGGAAGGCCTCCACCAGCTGCGTTGGCAGCGAACGGACGAAACCAACAGTGTCCGCAAGAGTGTAGGTGATTCCGTCGGGGGTTTCGGCCCGCCGGACTGTGGGATCCAGTGTGGCGAACAGGGCGTTCTCCACCAGCACACGCGCGTCGGTCAAGCGGTTCAGCAGCGACGACTTTCCAGCGTTGGTGTACCCGGTAATCGCCACTGAGGGGATTTCATTACGACGGCGATTGGCCCGCTTGGTCTCGCGGGCCGGCTTCATCGCGGCGATCTCACGCCGCAGCTTGGCCATGCGTGTGCGGATCCTGCGTCGGTCCAGTTCGATCTTTGTTTCACCGGGACCACGCGAACCCATGCCAGCTCCGGCGCCACCCACCTGGCCACCGGCCTGGCGGGACATCGACTCACCCCAACCACGCAGGCGCGGCAACAGGTACTCCAGCTGTGCCAGTTCCACCTGGGCTTTACCTTCGCGGCTCTTTGCGTGCTGGGCGAAGATGTCCAGGATCAGGGTGGTCCGATCGATGACCTTGACCTTGACGATGTCTTCAAGGCCACGGCGTTGGGAGGGAGAAAGCTCGGTGTCCACAACTACGGTGTCGGCGCCGGTGGACATCACGATCTCCTTGAGTTCCAGCGCTTTGCCGGATCCGAGGAACGTGCCGGGGTCCGGCTTCATGCGCCGCTGGACCATGCCATCCAGAACCTCCGAGCCGGCAGTCTCCGCGAGGGCCGCCAGCTCCCGGAGGGAGTTTTCGGCATCTGCCAGCGTTCCTTCAGTCCAGAGGCCCGCAAGCACTACGCGCTCCAGGCGCAGCTGCCGGTATTCAACCTCGGTGATGTCTTCGAGTTCTGTGGACAGGCCCGCGACACGACGCAGCGCACGGCGCTCGGCCAGGTCTTCCTGCTCGCCGTCGTAGATGCTGTGTTCTTCGTCCAGGCTGGAGATAGCCTGCGCCCTGCCCAACACACCGCGGGCGCCGTCGCCGTCGGGGTTCGACGGCTCCTTCGAAAGAATCCGGTCAATGACAGCCTGAATCTCTTCAGGACTCAGGTCCTGGGCTGGAGATTCGGCTCCGGTCTTCTTTTGCGTGGTCATGGTCTCCTTTGAATATTCGGCATTTCCAGAATAGTGCCGATTCGTTGACAATGGGGCGGTATTCGCGCTGGGCTGATCCGCTCCGATTGGGTCGGCGGAAGCGCTCGGTTGATTTCGTGCTGTGGGTTGGCTATGGGCAGTCAAGGGACACTCCTGGGCTGAAGAAAGCGAAGGCTGGGATGGATGAGAACCCTTCGGCCAGCTCGCACCGGGTCCCTGCGTCCGGTTACCGCGGAAAGTGGAGAGCCACTGCAGACCACGCAGATCCTGTGCGCCGGGGACATTGTCCCGGCGGAAAAGGACACTGACGGGGATTCAGGGGATGACCTTGGGAAGCAGTGACGCGCGCGGAAAGGCACCGGGATGACAGGGCCTGCGTCGCTGACGGCGTCGGCGGAAGGGCCTGCTACTCAAAGATCAAGAACATGCCCATCACCCTAGCATGCGTGTCAAATCGCCCCCGCACCTGTGGCTGCTGCCACGTCCCCCGCGCCATTGCCTTGTGCGCGGGAAGACCGCGGTTTCCCAAGCCGTCCACCGCCAACTACGCTGGCAAACTATGGAGTCTGCACACTATTTCAGCGCCCAGCCGGCCGGGCCGTTCACCCGCAAACCGCTTACTGTGGAGCTGGTTGGCAGGACTCGTCAGCTGCAGACGTCTTCCGGCATTTTTAGCCCCGACGGCATCGACAAAGGAACGGCAATCCTGCTTGCGGAAGTTCCGCCGCCCTCGCCCCAAGGGAACCTGCTGGACATCGGATGCGGCTGGGGTCCTCTGGCCCTAACGATGGCCTTGCGGGCCCCGCACGCGCATGTCTATGCCGTCGATGTCAACGAGCGTTGCGTGGCCCTCACCAACGAAAATGCCGCCCTGCTGGGCGCAAACAACGTCAAAGCCAGCCTGCCAGAGGAGGTGGACCCGGATCTGCGATTCGACACCATCTGGTCCAATCCGCCCATCCGCATCGGCAAGAATGAACTGCATTCACTCCTATTGCTGTGGTTGCCGAGGCTCGCGCCGGGCGGCTCAGCCTGGCTGGTGGTGCAGAAAAACCTGGGATCGGATTCGCTTCAGCGCTGGTTGGCGGAAGTGCTGGACAACACCTTCACGGTCACCCGGGAAAGCACATCCAAGTCCTTCCGGATCCTGCGGGTCAGGAAAGCGTTCCAGTAGCGACGACGACGGCCGGCCCACTGAGTTCGACATGCTCACGGCCGCCTTGTCCCGGGAAGAAACGGACGCCAACCACACCGCCTGGGACGTTGACGTGCCAGGAATTCGGTGCCCCCTGGCCTGCCCAGTGCCGGATGGCGACTGCCGCAGCACACGCTCCAGTGCCGCAGGACTGGGTTTCGCCCACTCCGCGTTCGTGGACGCGCATGGTGATGGTTCCGACGCCTTCGTGGACCAATGGCTCGGCGGGCACTACAAACTCCACGTTGGTCCCGTTGACAGGCTTGGGGTCAACGATGGGCGCCGTGAACAACTGCATTGCCGAGAGTTCGCCCAGTTCGGCCAGGGCGACCACGGTGTGGGGGTTGCCCATGCTGACGGACAAACCAGGCCGGGGAACATCAAGGCCGGTGGCGCTGACCAGCGAATCCATGGCTTTGGCTGTGGCGTCCTCCGGGAAGATGAACTCCCACGGACCCATGTCCACTGCATAGCCCCTAGGCGTGCGGGACACTTTCTTGATGCCGCCCCGAGTGCCGATAGTCAGGGTCTCCCCAGGCCCGAGGGCTACGAGACCTTGCGTGATGAGGAAGTGGACAAATACACGCACGCCGTTGCCGCACATCTCGGACAAGGAACCGTCGCCGTTGCGGTAGTCCATGAACCATTCAGCTTCGGGGTCCATTTCCAGCAACTCGCGGCCTTCTGGCAGGTAACGGGACGGCACAGCCCGGATCAGGCCATCAGCCCCAATGCCCAAGTGGCGGTCGCACAGGAAAGCGACCTGCTCGGCACCTACTTTGTGCAGATCTTCGGGATCGGCGATCAACACAAAGTCGTTGCCGGTTCCGTGGCCTTTTGAGAACGGCAGCCCTGCGAGGCCGGCCGGCACACCTGGTAGCGGGGCGCTGGGCACTGTTGAGGGGGCTTGGGCAGACGGTCCGGCAGAGGTCTCAACCATGCGTCAAAATGCTACCGGGCATGGTTCGTCCGCCGGAAATCCTGTCCCGGGTTCTAAGCAGAGCGTTCATAGCAGAGCGTTCTCAGCAGAGTTTTGCAGCGCGGGCCACCAACTGGCGGTCATCCCACGGAAGCCAGTTGATCCGCGGGTCAGCGCGGAACCATGTGAGTTGGCGCCGGGCGAACTGCCGTGTGGCCACGATGGTTTCCTCCGCGGCGGCGTCGACGTCGGATGCACCATCCAGGACCCGGAGGAACTGGGCGTAGCCGAGGGCCCTTGAGGCCGTCTTTCCCCGCCTCAGCCCGCGGGCGTCGAGCGCTCGGACTTCGTCCAGCAGGCCGGCGTCCACCATGGCGTGAACCCGGGTGGCGAGCCGCTGGTGGAGGACATCGCGCGGAACGTCCAGGCCTATCTGCACCGCCGGCTGGAAGTACTCGCGGCTGGGCATGAAGGAACTGAACGGCCGGCCCGTGAGTTCGTGGACTTCCAAAGCCCTGACTACCCGGCGGGCGTCACCGAGTCGCCCCGCGCTCACGGGGTCGACTGCCCGCAGGCGGGCCTGCATGCCTGTCAGGCCAACAGCAACGAGTTCCTTCTCCAGCCTGCGGCGGAGGGCAGGATCGGTTCCAGGGAATTCGAGGACATCCAGGGCCGCCCGCACGTAGAGTCCGGATCCGCCCACCACGATTGCCCGCTTACCGCGGCCGTGGATGTCCGCAATGATTTGGCGGCACTCAGCCTGGAACCTGGAGACGCTGGCTTCTTCAGCCACATCCAGGATGTCCAGCAGGTGGTGAGGCACCCCCCGCCGCTCGGATTCGCTGATCTTGGCCGTACCGATGTCCATGCCGCGGTAGAACTGCATGGAGTCGGCGTTTATGACTTCCCCTTGCAGTGCCAGCGCTAGTTCTACGCCAAGGTCCGACTTGCCTGAACCAGTAGGACCAACGACGGCAATGACGGGCAGTTCAGCGTCCGAACCCGTCGCCATATCAGCGTGGGAGGCCACGGCCCTAGGCGCGCCGAACCGGAAGCGACGGCATACCGAGCGATACGCCCTTGCTTGTGCCCTTGCCGCCGACGGCAGGAACGCCACAGGAGTCTGCCTGTGAACGATCCCACGCGTCCCCGGCCCGGGAACGGCGCAGAACGTAGTGGTCCACCGTGGCGGGATCCGCGATGAGGTGGAAGGCTGCGGCTTCCGTGATGGGGACCGTCACGAAATCACCGGGACGTGGAGTCGGCGCTCCCCCAGGCACGGAGAAGTGCACCAGGCGCTGGTCAGGTCCCCGTCCGGAAAGCCTGTGGGTCTCCTCGGCTTTGCGGCCGGACTGTGCAGTCACGAGGACTTCAACGCGGCGGCCGACCTGTTTGGCGTTCTCCTCCGAAGCGATTCGGTCCTGGAGGGCCACCAGCCTCTCGAAGCGTTCCTGCACCACCGCCTTGGGGAGTTGTTCCGGCAGTTCGGCAGCGGGCGTGCCCGGCCGCTTTGAATACTGGAAGGTGAAAGCATTGGCGAACCGGGACTTCTCAACAACGTCCAACGTGGCCTGGAAGTCTTCTTCAGTTTCGCCCGGGAAGCCCACGATGATGTCCGTGGAGATGGCAGCGTGCGGGATGCGTTCGCGGACCTTATCCAGGATGCCAAGGAATTTGGTGGAACGGTACGAACGCTTCATGTCCCGCAGGACCTTGTCCGAACCCGACTGCAGCGGCATGTGCAATTGCGGCATGACGTTCGGTGTTTCCGCCATCGCCTCAATCACATCGTCAGTGAAAGCAGCCGGGTGCGGGCTCGTGAAGCGAACACGCTCCAGCCCGTCGATCTCTCCGCAGGCCCGCAGCAACTTGGAGAAAGCCTGGCGGTCCCCGAACTCGACTCCGTACGAATTGACGTTCTGGCCGAGCAGCGTGACTTCCACGGCACCGTCATCCACCAGAGCCTGAATCTCGGCAAGGATCTCACCCGGACGGCGATCTTTTTCCTTGCCACGCAGGGAGGGAACGATGCAAAAAGTGCAGGTGTTGTTGCAGCCGACGGAGATGGATACCCACCCCGAGTAAACGGAATCACGCTTGGTGGGAAGCGTCGACGGGAAAACGTCCAGCGATTCCAAAATCTCGAGCTGGGCCTCATGGTTGTGCCGGGCGCGGTCCAGGAGTGCAGGAAGCGCTCCAACATTGTGCGTGCCGAAGACAGCATCCACCCACGGAGCCTTCCGCAGGATGGTGTCGCGGTCTTTCTGGGCCAAACAGCCGCCTACCGCGATCTGCATACCGGGGTTGGCGGCCTTGATAGGCGCCAACTGCCCCAGGTTTCCGTAGAGTTTGTTGTCCGCATTTTCCCGTACGGCGCACGTATTGAACACGACGACGTCTGCGTGGCCGTCCGCAGCAGGGACGTAACCGGCCTCTTCCAGTAGCCCGGCCATGCGCTCGGAATCGTGCACGTTCATCTGGCAGCCGAACGTGCGCACCTGATAGGTCCGTGGAGAAGCGTCAACAGATTCTGCGGCCGCGTCAGCCGCGCTGGCAGAAGAGGAAATGGTCAAACTCACTCATTAAGGGTACCGGCTTGGTCCAGCACCTCACTGACCACCCGGAAAGCAAGGGAGGGCTGGTACCCCTTGCGTGCGAGCATCGCTGCAAGCCTTCGTGTGTGCTTGTCCCGCGCTTCCCGCTCCGAGAGGTCCATCCCGGGCCGAATCTTGCGTTGGACCAGGCTCCGTGCAGCGCTCTCCTCATCGTCGGCGCTGATCTGGGCCAGCGCCGATTCTGCTGTTTCAGGATCAATTCCCTTGTCTGCCAGCTCCCGCCGCAGGGCGGCGGGAGCAAGTTTTCGGGACTCGGAGCGGCTGCGCACCCACATGCTGGCGAACTCGGAGTCGTCAATGAGCTGGACTTCCTCAAATCTGTCCAGTACGTGCTGCGCGATGTCTTCCGGCACGTTTCGCTCGGCCAATTTTCGGGCGAGCTGATGGCGGCTCTTAGGCGACTGGGTCAGCTGGCGAAGCACAATCGCCCGAGCCACGGACTCCGGATCAGCCTCCCGATCCTGTTCGGGTTGCCCGTGCGGGCCGGAAGGCTGCTTAGTGACGGCGAGGTCGACGTCAGGAACCATATCTTCCAGACCTGAGCGATCCCACCGGTGCTGACCGCCCCGCCTAGCCGTCAACGGCCTTCAGCTTAGGGGTTCCGTCACCGTCTTCCGGCTTTACGCCAACACCGAGCTTCTCCTTGATCAGCCGCTCGAGTTCGGCCGCGAGCTCAGGGTTGTCCCGAAGGAAGCGGCGAGAGTTTTCCATGCCCTGACCCAGTTGATCGCCGTCATAGGTGAACCACGAGCCCGACTTCTTGATGATGCCGTGTTCGACGCCCATGTCGATAATGCCGCCCTCACGGGATATTCCCTGGCCATAGATGATGTCGAATTCGGCCGTCTTGAAGGGCGGGGCCATCTTGTTCTTGACGATCTTGGCCTTGGTCCGGTTGCCGACGGAATCGGCACCTTCCTTCAATGTCTGAATCCGGCGGACGTCGATGCGGACGGATGCGTAGAACTTCAGCGCCTTACCACCAGTAGTGGTTTCCGGAGAGCCGAAGAACACACCGATCTTTTCACGGAGCTGGTTGATGAAGATTGCGGTGGTCTTGGTCTGGCTGAGGCGGCCGGTGATCTTGCGGAGTGCCTGGCTCATGAGTCGTGCCTGCAGACCGACGTGCGAGTCGCCCATTTCGCCCTCGATTTCGGCACGCGGCACAAGGGCAGCCACCGAGTCGATGACGATGATGTCCAGGGAGCCGGAGCCCACCAACATGTCCATGATTTCGAGGGCCTGTTCACCGGTGTCCGGCTGGGAAACCAGCAGTGCGTCGGTGTCCACGCCCAGTTTGGCGGCGTAGTCCGGGTCCAAGGCGTGTTCGGCGTCGATGAATGCCGCGATCCCGCCGTTTCGCTGGGCATTGGCCACCGCGTGCAGGGCAACCGTAGTTTTACCGGACGATTCAGGTCCGTAGATTTCCACGACTCGGCCACGCGGCAGGCCGCCAATGCCCAGTGCGACATCCAAGGCGATTGAGCCAGTGGGAATAACCTCGATAGGCGCCCGCGTATCGTCACCGAGACGCATGATGGAGCCCTTGCCAAATTGCTTGTCGATCTGGGCAAGCGCTGCGTCGAGCGCTTTCTGACGATCGGGGTTTACCGCCATGGTTTACACCTCTGATGCTTTCTCGCTGGATGCGGCACCTGAGCCGCCGTTTACTGTCACTACCGACGCTAGTCCCGGCCTCTGACACTTTTGCGTGGCAGCCGTCGCTATGTGGACAATTCGGGGCCTAAACAGAGACAGAAATTTCCCGGCTCAGGATCTATGTTCCTCTGCTAGGAGCATAGCCTCATCCGAACAGATATTCGAACAACCGCCGTTCGGCGTGTCAGCGGGAGCCGGCTTCCCCTGCTGGTTCCGGCCCAGTTTCAGCTTTCTGATGACCGCCGTGGCTTGATATCGCGGCCCAGCCTTCGCTCTTCCGGCACATCCTGGATGTCGCAGACTGCAAGCCATACGTCCTTGGCATCAACTCCTGCGGCCAGCGCTTCCTGGGCCGTCCGCCCGCCTACGCGCGTCAGAACAAGGGACTTAGCCAGGACACGGGAGTAGCCCGTTCCAAACTCGTCATCCATAAGGCGCCAAAAGTCACTGATTCGCACCACTAGAGTCTCTCACGGCATGACTTGACACACATGCCGCCCGAGCTACTGCAAGTTCCCTAGAATGGTTGCCATGAGCAATACTCCTGGCAGCGTTACTGCCGACGGTGTGCAGGCCCCCATGGAGGGCGTCCCCGGTGACACTGTGGATGCCGCGCTGCAACAGGTTGAACAGCAGCTGAGCATCCTTTGGCGCAGGGCCCGATCGGTTTCACACCAACTGTCCCGCCAGGTGCACCCTGACATGGAGCCCGCCGCCTATGGCCTGCTGGCAATCATCCGGAAAGACGGCCCCATCCGGTTGACGGAGCTGGCGTCCTGCATTGGCGTGGGCAAGCCCTCAGTCAGCCGCCAGATTGCTTTCCTGGAAAGCCTCGGCCTGGTGTATAAAGAGGCCGATCCGCAGGACGGTCGCGCCCAGTCCATCCGCCTCACGCCGAAGGGTGAAGAAAAGATGCACCAGGTCCAGGACGCTCGTCGCCAAGTGTTCCGGGACAGGCTGGGCGAATGGCCGCTCGAGGAGATCCAGACCTTGGCGCATTACATGACCAAGCTCAATGCGGCATACGAAAGCGTCGACTTCAGCCGTGAATGATTGAGGCTGCCGTTAACCAAAAAGTGCCCCCGGCCGGTGGATTCATCACCTAGCCGGGGGCACCCTTGTATACGCTTTGGTTTACTGCCTTAGCGGGCTGCGGAGAACATACCCGCTGACAGCTCGTCGCCCAACTCAGCGTTCAGCGCGCGATCAAGGTCACGCGCGTAGCGCTGGGAGAACTCCTGGGGCACGGTGTCTGGAACTGCCAGGCCTTCCGCCACGGCAACCCGGTCGCTGACCTCGCGGAGCATGCTGGAAAGCGGAACATCCAGGGCAGAGCAGATTGAGGACAGCAGCTCCGAAGAGGCTTCTTTCTGACCGCGCTCAACTTCGCTCAGGTAGCCGAGCGACACGCGAGCACTGTGCGAGACTTCACGGAGGGTGCGGCCTTGACGCTGGCGGACATCGCGCAGGACATCACCGATCTCGTGACGCAGTACAACCATCTTGCGCTCCTTTTGTTCGCTCTTTACCTGATCGGCCAAGCCCACATCCTTCCAGCGGACAACGCCGTTTACGGATACGGGCTGTTTTACCATCTGTATCGCCTTGCTCCCTTTCAAGTCGGCCCACTGTGGAAGTGAACCGGTTTGTCTCTACATCCTAGGCGCCCCGGTCGATCCGGGGCGACACAAAGTAACAACTATTGGGCATCGGTTTTTGTTCCCTGCAACTTTACTGGCGGTAATCTAAATCTTCGAGCCCTTCGAGCAGCCGCTCAAGCGCGGCGGCACAGGCCCCCACGCGGATCTCTGCCCGACTGCCGGAAAAGGCGTACTCGAAGGACTTGGCGCCAGCCGCCGTCGCGATGCCAATGAATACGGTGCCTACGGGCTTGCCGTCGTGCGGTTCCGGCCCTGCCACGCCGGTGGTGGCTACGCCGAAGTCGGCACCACACGCCGTCCGGGCTCCGTCAGCCATTGCCGCGGCGACCTGGCCGTCCACCGATCCAAGCGATTCCAAGAGCTCCCCGGGCACGCCGAGGACGTTCGATTTAACCGAGTTCTGGTAGGCGACAACACCGCCCTGAAGCATTCCGGAGGCACCGGGCGTGTCGGCCAGTGTGGCGGCCACCAAGCCGGCGGTCAAGGATTCGGCGGTAGCAACAGTGATCCCCAGGTCGATGGCCTTCACCACGGCTGCCGACGCGGTTGCGGCAATACTGCGGCTCATGAGCGCCGTCCTGCCGCCCGCAGGCGGAGGGCCTGCACAACGTATTCGACGCCGGTCCACACCGTGACCGCAACCGCTGCCATCATGACCCAGAACGCCACAACGCCAAGCCACGGAGCGAAGGAGGCCAGGGGAACGATGTACAGGAAGATGGCGACCGTCTGGACGGCTGTCTTCAGCTTGCCGCCACGGGACGCCGGAATCACGCCGTACCGGATCACAAGGAAGCGGAGCGCCGTGATGCCCCACTCGCGGACGAGGATGACCACGGTGACCCACCACGGGAGCTCACCCAGCACGGACAGCAGGACCAGTGCCGAGCCGGTCAACAGCTTGTCTGCGATAGGGTCTGCGATTTTGCCGAAATTGGTGACCAGACCGCGGCTGCGGGCGATGTCGCCGTCGAGCTTGTCCGTATAAATCGCGACGGCGAACGCGGCCACGGCTGCCCAGCGCCAGGGGCCGTGGCTGGAAGCGTCGGCGAGCAGGAACCAGACGAAGAACGGCACCAGGGCGATGCGCAGCATCGTCAGGATGTTCGGCAGGTTCCACACAGTAGAGCCGGCGCGGCCGGCATCGGTGCTTGTCACCCCACTAGGCTACCGGTCTGCCGCGCTCGAGTGCTGGTCATCCGCCAGCGAGGGCATTACCGATCGGTGGGTGTCACCGGCCCGTGAGCGACCAGGCGTCCTCGCCGCCGTCGTCGTCGGACCCGTCAGCGCCGTCGTGGTAGTCGACGGCCTGGGTCCGATTGTCCAGGTCAGCGGCCACAAGGTCTTCCGCGTAACCGCCGGAGGCGATGTTGGCGTTGGCATTGTCGCTGAGGGCTGCCGTGTGCGCGTCCGGTGTAGCCGGGCCGTCCTGGCCCTTGATCGCGGCAAGGACGGCGGCGAGGTCGTCGGGCTTGACCAGGACGTCACGCGCCTTGGAACCCTCGGAGGGACCAACAACACCTCGGGACTCCAGGAGGTCCATGAGGCGGCCCGCCTTGGCGAAACCGACACGCAGCTTCCGTTGCAGCATGGATGTCGAGCCAAACTGCGTGGTCACTACGAGCTCGGTAGCCTGCAGCAGCACCTCGAGGTCGTCTCCGATGTCGTCATCGATTTGTTTCTTGGGCGCGTCGGCGGCCACGTCCTCGCGATAGACAGCCTGCAACTGGCCCTTCACGTGCTCCACCACGCGGTGGATCTCGGACTCGCTGACCCAGGCGCCCTGGACGCGCATCGCCTTGGAAGCGCCCATCGGCAGAAACAGGGCGTCACCCTGGCCGATGAGCTTCTCGGCACCGGGCTGGTCCAGGACCACCCTTGAGTCGGTGACGGACGATGTGGCAAAGGCCATACGGGACGGCACGTTGGCCTTGATAAGGCCGGTGACGACGTCCACGGACGGACGCTGCGTGGCGAGCACCAGATGGATACCTGCCGCGCGGGCGAGCTGAGTGATGCGCACAATGGAGTCTTCAACGTCGCGGGGAGCCACCATCATCAGGTCGGCGAGCTCGTCCACGATCACCAGCAGGTAGGGGTAGGGCTTGATGACGCGCTTAGAGTCCGGTGGCGGGACCACCTTCCCTGCGCGGACAGCCTTATTGAAGTCGTCGATGTGCTTGTAGCCGTAGTTGGCCAGGTCGTCGTAGCGGGCGTCCATCTCCCGCACCACCCATTGCAGCGCCTCGGCGGCCTTCTTCGGATTGGTGATGATTGGGGTGATCAGGTGCGGCACGCCCTCGTAGGCAGTCAGCTCCACGCGCTTGGGGTCCACCATGACCATGCGCACCTCGTCCGGCGTGGCGCGCATCAGGATGGAGGTGATCATCGAGTTCACGAAGGATGACTTACCTGCACCGGTGGCACCAGCCACCAACATGTGGGGCATCTTGGCCAGGTTCGCGACGACGAATCCGCCCTCGACGTCCTTGCCAACACCCATGACCATCGGGTGATCCGTGCGGCGGGCGTTCTGGCTGCGGAGCACATCGCCCAGCGACACGGTCTCACGGTCCGCATTGGGGATCTCGATACCAATCGCCGATTTACCCGGAATAGGGCTCAGGATGCGCACGTCGCTGGACGCGACGGCGTAGGAAATATTCTTGGACAGCGCCGTGACGCGTTCCACCTTGGTGCCCGGTGCCAGCTCGATTTCGTACCGGGTCACCGTGGGACCGCGGCTGAAGCCGGTCACAGAGGCGTCGACATTGAACTGCTGGAGCGTGTCCGTCAGGGCAGCAACGACAGCGTCATTCGCTTCCGTTCGTTCCTTGGGGACAGAGCCGGGAGTAAGGAAGTCCGACGACGGGAGCGTATAGGTGACGTCGCCCGCCAGTGAGAGCTGCTCCGTGCGCTGCGGAATGGGGGTGGGCAGCGGTGGGGCGACCGGCGTCGAGGGGACTTTGGGTACGGCGGCAGCCGCACTTGGGCCGCCCGGGCCGTCCAGTACCGGAATGGCTTCCGTGGGACTCTCCCCGCCCTGCGCGAGGCCCTGCGCGGCCTTGATCTTCTCGACGGCGAGTTCTGCCTGCGTGGGCCGGCGGACTCCCGGCGGGACGGCCGGCGCCTTGTCCGTGCCGTCTGGCGCATGGCCATCGTTCCCGGCGTCGTCGTCCACGAGGGCGTGCTCGAAGGCCTCGTCACCAACGTAACCCTCCAGGCCCTTGCCGGATTCCTCGTCCTTGCCGAACAAGCGGCGCTTCTTTTTCCTGGGCGCTGCCTTTTCTTCTTCGCCGTAGAGATAGCTGCGATCGTGGGCGTCATGCTGCTCACGATCCGCCAGGTCAAGGCCAATAAGATGCTCATACGCCGAACGGATGCGGCGCGGAATGGCCGTAAACGGTGTAGCCGTGATGATCAGCACTGACACAAAAGCCAGCGCACTGTAGAGCAATGCTGGCACCACCGGATGGATGGCCGCCAGCGGCGAGGCGGCCAGGAAGCCAACCATGCCGCCGGCCTTGCGCAAGCCGTCGAAGCCGTCCGCCACCGTGGGCGAGCCACCGATGAGGTGCGCAAGGCCGCAACCGGCGAAGGTCATGATGAGGAAGCCGATTCCCACCCGATTGTTGCCCCGACTGTCCTGGGGCTCCCGGAAGAGCCGGAACGCGCAGACAAAAAGCATGAGCGGCAACACCAGTGACATCCAGCCGAAGGTTCCGTTAACGACGGCGTAGACGGCGTCGGGCAGCCAGCCCGAGAAACCCCACCAGGCGAATGTGGCGATGAAGATTCCCAGGGCGAGGTTGAAGAGGGCCGCGCCGTCGCGCCGATCCTCCGGCGGCAGGTCGCTGACATCGTGCCCGATCCGGCGGACTCCGGCGCCAACGAGGTGCCCGATCCCCTGCCAGGCACCACTCAGGACACGCTGGATCCACGGCTGGCCATGACCGGCCGCGGGGAGTTGGCGCGTACGGGACGAGCTGCCGGGCTTGCCGGACCGGCCAGTGGAGGCACGGCCGGATCCTCCGGTTTTGCTGCTGGAACTGCCCCTAGGCGCGGAGGAAGTACGAGTCGCCATATTCGCCACGTTACCGCGAAGGGCCGGAAATCCGCGGATTTCCGGCCCTTCGCAAGCAGCATGTTGCCTGTGGCGATGGTCTCAGGCTTCCAGGACCACCGGGATGATCATGGGACGGCGGCGCAGCTTCCGATTGACCCATGTGCCGATAACGCGACGGACCACCTGCTGGAGCTGATGGTTCGTGTGGTCGGTGTGGTTGACGATGGCTTCCTCGAGGGCAGCGTTGATCTTTGGAATGATCTCGTCGAACACCGCATCGTCTTCGGCCACGCCGCGGGCGTGGATCTCAGGGCCGGAAACGATCTTGCCCGTAGTCCGGTTGACGACGGTGATGACCGAAATGAATCCCTCGTCGCCGAGGATGCGGCGGTCCTTGAGGTCGGCGTCGGTAATCTCGCCGACGCTGGAGCCGTCGACGTATACGAAACCGGCTTCAACCTGGCCAACGATGTTGGCCTCATGGTCACGGAGGTCGATGACTGAGCCATTATCACCCTGGATGACCCGCTCCCCCGGAACACCGGCAGACTCGGCGATACGGCCGTTGGCGATCAGGTGCCTGGTCTCGCCATGCACGGGCATGGCATTGAGGGGCTTGAGGATGTTGTAGCAGTACAGCAGCTCCCCCGCCGCGGCATGGCCGGAGACGTGAACCTTTGCGTTGCCCTTGTGGACTACTTCGGCGCCAAGCTTCAGGAGTCCGTTGATGACACGGAACACGGCGTTTTCGTTGCCCGGTATCAGGCTGGAGGCGAGGATGACGGTGTCACCCTCACCCACGACGACGCGGTGGTCGCCGCTGGCCATGCGGGACAGGGCGGCCATCGGCTCCCCTTGGGAACCGGTGGACATCAACACGACCCTATGGTCTGGAAGCTCGTCAACGTTCTTGATGTCAACCAGGATGCCCGGAGGTACGTCCAGGTAGCCGAGCTTGGCAGCGATGGCCATGTTTCGAACCATGGAACGGCCGACGAAGGCAACGTTCCGGCCGTGCTTGGCTGCCGCGTCCAGGACCTGCTGGACGCGATGGACGTGCGAGGAGAACGATGCCACGATAATGCGTTTGGCGGCCTGGCCGAACAGGCGGTCCAGGGTCGGCCCGATCTCCTTTTCCGCGGTGGTGAAACCCGGAACGTCCGCATTGGTGGAATCGGCCATGAACAAGTCCACCCCTTCTTCGCCAAGCCGGGCGAAGTGGCGCAGGTCGGTGATCCTGCCGTCCAAGGGGAGCTGGTCCATTTTGAAGTCGCCGGTGTGCAGTACGGTGCCGCCCTCGGTACGGATGAAAACCGCGAGTGCGTCCGGAATTGAGTGGTTCACGGCAACGAATTCACAACCGAATGGGCCGAATTGCTCGGCCTGGCCTTCGGTGACGGCAAGTGTGTAGGGCTTGATCCGGTGTTCCTGCAACTTGGCCTCGACCAGCGCCAAGGTCAGCTGCGAGCCAACCAGCGGGATGTCTTCGCGAAGGCGGAGAAGATAGGGAACGGCACCGATGTGATCCTCGTGGCCGTGCGTCAACACGACAGCGACGACGTCATCCAGCCTGTCCTCGATGTACGAGAAATCAGGCAGGATGAGGTCCACGCCCGGCTGTGTCTCTTCGGGAAAGAGCACGCCACAGTCAACGACAAGGAGCTTGCCGTCTACCTCGAAGACCGTCATGTTGCGGCCGATTTCCCCCAACCCACCGAGCGGCACAATCCGAAGCGTTCCTTTGGGCAGCTTCGGCGGAGTTGCTAGTCCGGGAAGGGCGGTTTGGGTCATATTCTTGCTACTTTCCGGCGGCAGGCGGTTAGACGGTCAAGTCCATTCCGGCCTCCGCCAAATCCTCGCGGATGATTGCGATCTCAGCGTCGTCCGGCTCCACGAGGGGCAAACGGACAACCGAGTTGGGCAGGACTCCCTGCCACTTAAGAATCTGCTTGGCGGCCACGGCGCCCTGGACGCGCGTCATGGTGGCGCGCACCACGGGTTCCAGCGCGAAGTTGATCCTGCGGGCCGTCGCGAAGTCGTTCCCGTTGACAGCGTCGATAAGGTCGCGGAACTGGCGGGTGGCCACATGCGTGGTGACGCCCACGAGGCCAACTGCGCCAAGTGCCATCCACTCGAGGGTCAGGCCGTCGTCGCCCGAGTAGAAAAGGAGGTCAGTGGACGCCATAACGCGGGTGGCTGCGGCGAAGTCGGCTTTGGCGTCCTTGACCGCGATGATGTTGGGGTGCTCCGCCAGCCGGATCATGGTGTCCGGGGCGATCTGGATCGAGGAGCGTCCCGGGATGTCATAGAGCATAACGGGGACGTCAGTGGCAGACGCGATGGTCTCGAAGTGGGCGCGGACGCCGGCCTGGCTGGGCTTGTTGTAGTAAGGCGTGACGATGAGCAAACCGTCGACGCCGATTTCGGCCGCACGCTGGGAAAGGTGGACTGAGTGGGCGGTGTCGTTGGTGCCGGTTCCCGCAATGATTTTTGCGCGGCCGCCAACGGCCTCCTTGACGGCACGGAACATGCCCAGGTTTTCATCATCGGTCAGCGTGGACGTCTCGCCGGTAGTGCCGGTAACGACCAGGCCGTCGCAACCATCGTCAACGAGCTTGGTGGCCAGTTCCGCGGCCTGCTGGTAATCGACCTTGCCATCCTTCGAGAAGGGCGTGACCATCGCGGTCAGGAGGGTACCGAATGCAGGAATGTTCGCGGGAGTTTCAGCCATACGAAAAACGTTACCTTGTTACGGGCTTGTTAGGACAATGGGCACCGCCTGACGGACATCAAAACGCCGCGGCGCCGGGATTGGTCTGTGAGTTGGCACAGTAGCTGTTAACAGCACGACGACGCAGGCCCTCCGCCCAGTCCACGAGGGACTGGGCAGCCCGGACATACTCGAACAGTTCCGTAGGCGTCAGGGCGTCCACATCACTCTCTGCCAGGCGGCGCGCCAACTCGGCTCCGGGCTCCTGTTGGGTCATCAGGATCCCCTCGTCACGCCATTCCGTGTCTTCGGCAGGCCGGCCGGTTACCAGTTGACGGAAGAGGAATTCCACCACGCCGGGACTCAGTGCCTTGAGGGGCAGCTCACACGGAGATCGCCCGGCGGAGGGGCGGATTGGCCGCTGAAGTGGCTGTTGGAGGCGGCTCGACTGATCGTCCATAACGCCATGGTATTCGAACATATATTCGAACACAACGCTCCTCTGACAGAGAGTTCATCCGATTGCCACAGCCAGATATGAGACGATCGGCTCATGACTGGCCCCGGAACGGCACCCGCGCGCGGGCGGACGCGCAGCAGCCAGGCACCGGCTCGGCTACAAGGAATTGATGGCGCGCGCGGACTGGCCCTGCTGGGAATGATGGCCACGCATCTCATGGCAACCTTCAGCGCGGACAGCACCCTGACACCCACGTGGGTAGGGCTTACGTTCTCCGGCCGATCTGCTGCCCTGTTCGCTGTCCTCGCCGGCGTCGGCCTGGCACTGTCAACGGGAAGGACGCGACCGCCGTCGGGACCTGAACTTTGGGCGCACCGACGCGGCATCGCGGCACGCGCCGCGGTGATCGGCGCCGTCGGGCTCCTGCTGGGCGGTCTGGAAGTCAACGTCGCCGTCATTCTGGTCCACTATGCGGTGTTATTCCTGTGCGTGCTGCCGTTCATCGGGCTGCGGTTGCCGGTGCTCTGCGCCTGGGCGGCTGGCTGGGTGCTGTTGTCCCCGGTCCTGGGCTACCTGATCCGGCCTTGGTTCCTGGACCCATTACCGCCCCTGCAGTTGGGACACAACCCCTCCATCGAAGACTTCCAAACGCCTGCTGCCTTGGTGGCCGACATCTTCGTGACCGGCTACTACCCCGTACTGCAGTGGCTCTCCTACCTACTGATCGGCCTAGCCATAGGCCGGCTGGCGCTCACGACGGCGGGCGTTCAGCTGCTGCTGGTGACAGGCGGGGCCGCTGTGGCAGCCACGGCCAAGGTCATGGGGGTGCTGGCCATCGACGAATGGGGCGGCCGGGAGGCCCTGCTGGCCACGAGGGACAGCCATTCGTACCCGCTGGACAGCCTCCTCCAAGTGAACCTGGCAGGCGTGGACCAGACGGGGTCGTGGTGGTGGCTGGCCACCAGCGCACCGCACTCCGGCACCACCCTGGACCTGTTGCACACCTCGGGGGTGGCCGCGGCGGTGATCGGCTTATGCCTGTTGGTGGGACGCTTGAGTGACTGGCTTGGCTTGAGGCTTCTGCTGCCGTTCAGCGGCCCCGGAGCCATGACATTGACGCTGTATTCGGTGCATGTGTGGGCCGTAGCAGCCACGTACAAACGGCCGCTGCCAAGCGGTTGGACGCCTGAGGGCCTGTACCTTGCCCATGCGTTCCTGGCCATCGGAATTGGAATGCTGTTCAGCGTGCTTGGCTGGCGTGGGCCGCTCGAATGGCTGGCCCATGCTGCCTCCAGCCTGGCCCGCAATCCGCGCGGCGGAGTTCGCTAGCAGCGGTTGGCTAACGGCCGCCGACCGACTCGGCCCGAAACAGCCGAACGGCGTCCCGCATGGACGATCGCGCCCGCTTGCGGTCCCCCGCAGCGTCATAGGCGCAACTCAGCCTGAACCACGACCGCCAGTCATCGGGGGCAGCCTCCGCTTCAAGCCGATACTTTTCGAACTCGGCGTCTGCCGCGGAGCGGACAATGCGGCCGCCCGGCGTGCGCGGAAGATTGTCTTCGGGAAGGCCTCCCTCGGCGTCGAGGACCTTGGCCATCTGTTCCGTCCTGGCCCCGAACAGCAATTCGCGAATCAGGGCCCAAGCGCCCACGGCGGGCAGCACCAGATATGCGGCACCAATGCCCTTTGCCGTCCAGTTGGCATCCCCCAACAGCAGCAGGGATCGTTGAAAGGACACCACCAGATACAGCACCAGCAGGGCCGTGATGGCGCCCACCCAGATCTTGGTACGGTTCCTCTTCAGAACTGCCCACACCCCGCCCACGCGGCTAGACACCCAGGTCCAGGTAGCCGTCCAGGCCAACGGTAAGGCCCGGGTGCGCGGCAACGTTGCGCAGGCCAAGGAGGACACCCGGCATAAACGAAGCGCGGTCGAAGGAATCGTGGCGCAAGGTCAGCTGCTCGCCGGGACCGCCAAGGAGGACTTCCTGGTGTGCCACGAGGCCACGGAGCCGCACGCTGTGGACGCGCACACCATCCACTTCGCAACCACGGGCACCATCGAGGGACGTCTCGGTGGCATCGGGGCTGGGGCCAACGCCGGCGTCGGCTCGCGAGGCAGCGATCAGCTGGGCAGTACGAACGGCGGTGCCGGACGGCGCATCCACCTTGTTCGGGTGGTGGAGTTCGATGATCTCGACCGACTCGAAATAGCGGGACGCCTTGGCTGCGAAGGCAGAGGCAAGGACGGAACCAAGGGCAAAGTTCGGTGCGATGAGCACTCCCGTCCCCGGATGCGAGGAGAGGAGGCCCTTCAGGGAATCGAGGCGGGAGGCGTCCCATCCTGTGGTGCCCACAACGGCGTGCATGCCATGTTCGACTGCGAACCTGACATTGGCTTCCGTGCTGTCCGGAACGGTGAGGTCGACAATGTAGCGGGCGCCGGCGTCGACCAAGGTATCCAGCGAGTCCGCGCGGCCGAGTGCGGCCACGAGCTTCATGTCGGCCGCGGCTTCGATGGCCTTGACGGCCTCGGTTCCCATGCGCCCGTGGGCGCCCAGCACGGCGACAGCAAGTTGTTCGGTCATGCCCTTAACCCTACCGGCCAGCTGATGGCCGGATTTCCACGCGGGACGCGATGTACGCGCTGTACGCGCGACGTCCTTAGTCCCCCGCCCCGACCCACTCGACGGTTCCGTCGCTGAAGAACTGTTCCTTCCAGATGGGCACACGCGCCTTGATCCGATCCACGAGCTCGGAGCAGACGGCGAAGGCCTGGCCGCGGTGTGCCGCGGACACAGCGCAAACCAGGGCGGGGTCACCGATTTCCAGCATGCCGACGCGGTGGGCGGCCCAGATCCGGACAGGCTGTTGTGCCTCGCCGGAATGTTCGGCCACCAGTTCGGCAACAACGTCGGACATTACCTGGTGGGCTGTGGGATGGGCACTGTAGCTGAGCCGGTTTACGGCCTTGCCGTCGTCGTGGTTGCGGACGACGCCGCTAAAGCTGACCACGGCCCCTGCCGTATCGGATTCGACGGCGGTAATCGCCTGGTCGACGGAAATGGGTTCCGAGCTGAGGACGGCGCGGACCACTTCGAAGTCAGTGGTTGTGGCCATGGCTTCCTTCCAGTTGTTCACAAAGGTGACCGATCACCGGGTCCAGCACGGCCAAGCCGTCCATGACGCCCTTGGGTGATCCGGGCAGGTTGATGATAAAGGTCTGGCCCGCCGCGCCCGCATGTCCGCGGCTGAGCATGGCCAGGGGTGTCTTGGCGGCTCCTGCACGGCGGATGCCCTCCATGATTCCCGGTATCTCGCGGTCCAGGAACGGCAGGGTCATTTCCGGGGTGCGGTCATCCGGGTTGAGCCCGGTCCCGCCGCTGGTGATGACGACGGCGGGCTGCTGGGTCAGCAGGGCGCGAAGGGCCGCCCCGACAGGCTCGCCATCGGGCACTACCATCACAGGGAAAGGCTCGAACCCGTGCTCCGTCAGCCAGTCGCTGATTACGGGACCGGTCTCGTCCGTGTAGACGCCCGCGGCCGCGCGCGTGGAAGCTATCACGACGCCGGCCTTGCGAGGTCCGTTGCTTGGCTCGCAGCCGCTCACGGGGCCCCTTCCGCGAGGCTCCAGTCGCCGCTCTTGCCACCGCTCTTGGCCAGGACGCGGACGCCGCTGATGACTGCATGCTTATCCACTGCCTTGATCATGTCGTAGACGCTCAGGGCTGCCACTGACGCGGCCGTGAGGGCCTCCATCTCGACACCGGTAACGCCCCGGGTCTTGACAGTGGCCAGGATGGCGACGGTGTCCAGGCCAAGCTCGAAGTCGACGGTGACTTTCGATATGGGCAGCGGGTGGCAGAGCGGAATCAACTCGGGAGTTTTCTTCGCTGCCATAATGCCCGCCACCCTTGCGACGGCCAGCGCATCGCCCTTGGGAAGGTCACCGGCCCCGAGGAGCGCCAAGACGTCCTTGGTGGTGTGGACGACGGCGGATGCGGACGCCTCGCGCGTAGTGACGTCCTTGGCGGACACATCAACCATGTGGGCGGTCCCGTCGAGGCGCAGGTGCGTCAGGCCGTCCGAACTGGGAAGTGTATTGTCCGGGTCTGTATCTCTCACAACATCCATATTTCCACGTCCTGGCCAGCCGGGAGATCCGTGACGCCGACAGGGACGTGGACCAGGCAGTTCGAGTTGGCCAGGGCATGGACCAGGTGGGATCCTGACCCTCCTTCTAGCCGCACGGTGCCAAGCTCAGGCAGGTAGGTACCACGGCGGATCTGGTGTTTGCCGGCTGGCGAGCTGAGTGGCTCGGCGAGTCGCGCGGTCAACGCCGTTCGGGCCGGCGGGGCCCCCACGAGGGCTGTGAGGACCGGTCGAAGAAACATCTCAAAGGAAACCAGGCAGCTCACCGGGTTGCCTGGAAACCCAAGGAAGGGAACGCCGTCGAACCTGCCGATACCCTGCGGCCCGCCGGGCTGCATGGCAACCGAAAGGAATTCGACGGGCTGGGCGTGAAGTGCCTGGCGAACTACCTCGTAGGCGCCTTTGCTGACTCCGCCGGTGCTGACGATGAGGTCGGCCTCGGCCGCGCGGCTGCGCAGGAGGGCAAGCAGCGCTCCTGGGTCGTCCACCGTGATGCCTGAACGGTGAACCGTCAGTCCGGCCTGGACCATGGCTGCCTCCAGCAGGGTCCCGTTGGCATCGTAGATTTTCCCGGGGGTCAGGCTGGTTCCTGGCTCAACGACTTCGTCACCTGTGGTGATCAGGAGGACCCGCAGCGGCGATCGGACGACGACGGATGTCAGGCCAAGTGCGGCCAGGAGCCCCAGTTGCGCCGGGCCAAGGGCAGTTCCGGCCACAAGCGCCGTGGCACCGACGGTTATGTCGCTGCCAATTGGACGGACGAAGTCGCCTGGCGCCACCTCCGGCAGGATGACAGTGGCTTCAGCTCCGGGCAGCGGGAAGCTGTCAGGCACCGCACGCTCAATGGGGACGACGGCGTCAGCCCCTTCGGGCAGCATGGCTCCTGTCATGATCGGTGCAGCGGTTCCCGGCTCCAGCGCGCGGGGCGCGGCACCCGCGGGGACGGGATCAGCAACGCGGAGCGTGGCGCCCTGGGCCCCGAAATCGGCACTCCTCACGGCGTATCCATCCATTTGGGAGTTGTCGAAAGGCGGGAGGCTCAATGGCGCGGCGACATCTGTGGCCAGGACCCGGCCCAGCCCCGCGGACAAAGGAAGCTGTTCGCTGCGCCTGGCGGCGGCGGCATCGGCCAGCAGCTCCAGCACGGCCTGGCGGTGGTCAGCAACGGATCGGGCCACGTTTGTCCTCCTCGAAGGTCGGTGTCATTCCCAGCCTAGGATGCGTTACGCCGCCCCGTGACCACACAGCCCCGATGTGACTATCCCACCTTGATGCTCAGCGTGTGATAGCCGGTGGCGCCGTCCGGGGCGGGCGCCCTCCGTTCCTCAGCCTGCGGCGTACCTGTGGAGTCCGTGGCACGAACCTGCACCTCGTAGTCTCCACGGCCAAGGTCCGTGCTGAATTGCCACTGGTACCACGTATCCTGTGAGATTCCCGGTGCCAGGACGGCCTGCTGCCATGGACCCCGGTTGATGCGCAGTTCAACACGGGCAATTCCCCTGTGTTGTGCCCACGCTATGCCGCCAAAGTGGACTGTACCGGCGGATAATGCCCGCCCGGCACGCGGGACGTCGATGCGGGACTGCGTTTTGATGGGTCCGTGGTCGCTCCAGCCACGCGGTGTCCAGTATGCGACGTCGTCGGCGAAACGAGTGACCTTGAGCGTGGTCAGCCATTTTGTTGCCGACACGAAGCCGTACAAGCCGGGTACCACCAGGCGAACGGGGAAGCCGTGCTCCAATGGCAGGGGTTCTCCGTTCATGCCGATAGCCAGCAGCGCGTCGCGCGAGTCCGTCAGCGCCTCCAAGGGCGTCCCCGCTGTGAACCCGTCGCTGGACGTGGAGAGCACCATGTCCGCCCCCGGCTTTGGGCCAGCCTGCTGCAACAACTCGCGGACCGGCCAACCGAGCCAGCGGGCGTTGCCGATCAATTGGCCGCCCACCTCGTTGGAAACGCAGGCAATCGTGACGTAGCGCTCAACGAGGGGCTTTCCCAACAGCGTCGCGAAGTCGATGGTGACCTCACGGTCCACCATCCCCGTCACCTTGAGGGTCCATTCATCCGGATTCAGCGTAGGAACGGCAAGGGCGGTATCGATCCGGTAAAACTCGCCGTTCGGGGTGACGAGCGGCGGCATCCCCTCGAGGCCAAGCTCGGCACCGGCCGGTATAGGTGTGGCGGGTGAGGCCGGGGTTGGCAGGGACAGCCTGCCACGCACTTCCGCGGCAACGCTCGCGGCGCGATGGACGACGGCGGCTACTGCCCCGCCCGCGGCAGCAAGGACGGCGGCGAGTCCAAACGCCCGGGCAAAGCTCCGGCGGGACGTTGTGGGCGGCACGGCATCGCGCGCCTCGTTTTCGTCGCTTCCAGCGTTCCCGGAAGGCACGTTTTGAGCCATCGCTTCGGCGGTCTGGACCCGAAGACGCCCAATGAGTGCCCGCAGCACCGCGATGGTGACAACTGTGGCGGCCACAGGAGCCACGGGAGCGATCATCGTCGCCTGGGCCCGCGTCAACACCGCTGCAAGTCCGAGCGCACCCGCTGCAGCTACCAGCCACGAACCCCCGCCCGCCCACCGGTACTCCACCAAGCCGGCGACGGCGGCGAGCAAAGTAATGACCAAGGCCATGCCAACCAGAAGGGCGGCTTTGTCGGCGGTGCCGAAAAGTGCGATCGCCCAATCCTTGACGCCGGGGGGCACCAGGTCGATCACCCAGCCGCCCACCGCAGTCACCGGCGTCAGCGTCGGACTCAGGAAACCTGCCACCAGCTCACCAGCGGCGACTCCTGAGCCAGCCGCGACAACTCCTGACGCCGCAGCCGCGATTCGTGTCTTCGTGCCGCCCACTGTCGTTGCGCCACCTGTACCCATGTCCCCTACCTTTATGCCCCTGCTCATGACGCACCTGCCGGGAGTCGAAGCTCAAAGCGGCAGCCGCCGTCGTTGTTTTCAACGGTGACGGTTCCGCCGTGTGCCCGGACGATTCCGGACACCATGCTCAGGCCGACCCCAGCCCCGCTGTAACGGCCGCTGGACCCGCCTTCGGACCCTGGCTGCGGGGCAGCCCCCGCGCGGTCCTTGTGCCAGCCGGCCTCGAAAAGGTGCGGCAGGTCGTCGTCGGCGATGCCGCCGCAACTGTCCTGAACGGCGACGACGGCGTCCCCTCCTTCATGGCCGACGTCCAAGTGAACGCTGGAGTCCGGCGGGCTGTAGAGAATCGCGTTGTGCACGACGTTCCGCACGGCCCGGCCAAGGCTCGGTCCGTCCGCGGCTGCAAGGGTCTGCCGCTCTCCGCCGCCGTCGAGGCTGATGTTCCGGCGGCGGGCAAGTGGCGAAAGGTCCGCGATGGCATCGCTGACCAGGTCGTAAAGGTCCACGGGTTCGGTGCTGAGCCGCATGGTTCCGGCCTGGATCCTGGACAGTTCGAGGAGATCGTTCACCATCGCGGCCATCTGGTCAGTCTGGCCGATAATCCCCCGATAGTAGGCTGCAACGTCTGTGGCCATGCCATCCTCAAGTGCCTCGGCCATGGCGCGCATGCTGGCCAGCGGCGTCCGGAGATCGTGCGAAATCCAAGCCACAAGTTCCCGGCGGGCGCCCTCGATGGCGGCCTCCCGCCGTCGGGATTCTTCCAGGCTCCGGCTGCTGGAGGCGAGTTCCTCCGCCAAGCGGGCGAGTTCCGCGTTCATCGCCGGCGTCTCTTCATCCAACTCCTCGCCCCTCCCGATCCGCTGTGCGGCGGCAACAAGCCTCCGCGCATTGGCAGAGACGCCGGCACCGAGCATCAGCGCGATTCCGGCCGCCACCGCCGACGCGATGCCCAGGATGTACCACATCACTTCCAGGTCACGCGCTGAGATGAACATGGCGTTGAAGGCGCTGACCATGCCCGCCACCAGGACCGCCACTGTGGCAATCACCACCAGGAAAATCTGGACAAGGATCGATGCTCCACGCAGGAGCCTCAGCAGCACAACGGTGAGGACGCCAACCACTGCGGCCCACAGCAGGATCCAGCCGAGGATGGTGAAGAGCTCAGGCACCTGCATGGCGAGCTCCCGATTCGAAGCGGTAGCCAACGCCCCACACGGTTTTCAGCAAGACGGGTTTATTGGGGTCGTCCTCGATCTTCTCCCGCAACCGCCGGACGTGGACGGTCACAGTGGAAAGATCGCCAAAGTCCCAGCCCCAAACGGCCTTGATCAGTTCCTCGCGGCTGAAAACCTGGTTGGGACGGCGCAGGAAAAAGGCCAGCAGGTCGAATTCGCGGAGCGTCAGCGGCAATTGCCTGCCCTGGTGCAGCACCGTTCGGGACGCCGGGTCCAGGTGGAATCCTGCTGTCTCCACGACGGGCTCGGGCGTGAATTCCTTAATGCTCCGCCGCAGGACCGATTTAACCCGAAGCACAAGCTCCCGCGGGGAGAAAGGCTTGGTGACATAGTCGTCAGCGCCGCTTTCCAGGCCCAGGATCCGGTCATCCTCCGTGCCGAGGGCGGTCACCATGATCACGGGAACACTCATTGTCTGGCGGATGCGCCTGCAGACCTCCACGCCGTCGAGCCCGGGAAGGAGACGGTCCAGGACAATCAGGTCCGGGCTTCGGCTGGCAGCCAGTTGGAGGGCCGTAAACCCGTCTTTCGCGTAATCCACTTGGAAGCCGGCCTGATGGAGGTAGTCCCGGACAACATCGGCAATGGTTTGCTCATCCTCGACAAGGAGGATGCGCCGGTTGCCGAGTCCTGGAGGCCTGGTGGCGGGAGTTGCCTGCGGCCGCTGGCTATTCACAACATCAGCATAGATTCGCGCCGCCGCAGCAGCAGCGGCAAAAGCGGTATGGACCAAAAGCGTAGGGAATCCGTAAGAACTCCCACCAAGGTGCTGACATAAAAGTCGCCTCGGTGAGGCCCCAACGGGAACAGTGGCGTAGCCTGAAAACATGAGTGTTCAGCTGGGCGTACCGCAATGGCGCGGTGTTGATGGGGGTGGGTTGGTGCCACCGCCGCGGCCAGCCGGCCTGCCCGGCGGATTGCTGGACCGCTTTGGCCGGCAGGCCACGGACATGCGCTTGTCCCTGACCGACAAATGCAACCTTCGCTGCACCTACTGCATGCCTGCCGAGGGGCTGGAATGGTTGTCGAAACAGGCCGTAATGACCGCCGAGGAAATCGTGCGGATCGTCAGCCTGGGTGTGGAGCGCTTGGGCGTACGGGAGCTGCGGCTGACCGGAGGTGAACCCCTTGTCCGGGGCGACCTGGTGGACATCATCGGGGCATTGCGGCAAAAGTTTCCGGAACTGCCCATTTCCATGACCACCAACGGAGTAGGCCTCGACAAGAAGGCACAAGCCCTCAAGCAGGCTGGACTGACGCGCATCAACGTGTCCCTGGACTCCCTGCATGAAGAGACTTTCGCGAAGCTGACCCGCCGGCCTTTCCTGGACCGCGTCCTGGCCGGCGTGGAAGCAGCCCACGATGCCGGCTTGGGGCCCGTCAAACTCAATGCTGTGCTGATGCGTGGCATCAACGAAACCGAATCCCCAGGACTGCTGGCCTGGGCCCTGGAGCGCGGGTACGAACTGCGGTTCATCGAGCAAATGCCCCTCGACGCGGACCATGGCTGGACGCGCAGGGACATGATTACCGCGGCAGAAATCCGGGACCTGTTGTCTTCCGAATTTGTCCTGGGACCGGATCCGCGCGCCCGTGACGGCGCCCCCGCTGAACGATTCCAGGTCCGTCACAGGGACCCTGCCTCGGGCGAAGCACAGGGTCCGGTCCTCGGCACAGTGGGCATCATCGCCTCCGTCACCGAGCCCTTCTGCGCTGACTGCCGCCGGACGCGCATCACCGCGGAAGGCAAGATCATGAGCTGCCTGTTTTCAAGGGAAGAATTCGACCTGCTGGGACTGTTGCGCGCAGGGGCAGACGACGAGCAGCTTACGCAACGCTGGCAGGACGCCATGTGGGCCAAACCCAAAGCCCACGGCATGGACCACACAGGTTTGGGTGCGGCGGACTTCGTTCAGCCGGACCGCAGCATGAGCGCCATCGGAGGCTAGGCAAGAGTGTTGGTAAGGTACTTTGCTGCCGCGCGTGCCGCGGCGGGCGTCGATGAAGAACGCCATGAACTTGGCGAGGGAGCCACGCTGGAGGAACTGCTCGACGCCGTGCTGGCGGTAGTCCGGCCCGCACCGCCCTCAGGAACACCGTCGCTCGCCCGCATCATCGGCCGCAGCAGCTTCCTGTGCAACGAAATAGCGATCAGGGACAGGTCTGTTGCACTGCGTTCCGGCGACGTTGTGGACGTCCTCCCACCCTTCGCCGGCGGCTAGCAGCGGCGGCCAGAGGGAAGCGACACTCAGGTCTTCCGGCAGACAGACGTGAAAAAGGGTGTGAACGCTGTCGCGCCGCCATGCCGCAGCTCGGCAATTTGGGTGAGGACGCCGTCGTCAACGCGGAAGGTGTGCCTCGACGTGCCCTCGGCGGTGCGGCGCTCAATCACCAGCGTGTCGCCGTGCCAAGTGCCGCGGGCGGGGGCCTCCGGGGCACTCCCGGCGTTATCCACGAAATACCACAGCGTGTCCCCTTGGTCGGGGTCCACGGTGAAAATCCCGTGACCTTCAAAGTGGCTGCCGTCCGGCTCCGTGTGGCGATAGCTCTGTATTACGGCGTAGCCGCCGGCCGCAAGGGTAAAGGTGACCTCGGCATCAGCCAACCGTACCGGCCCGCCGGGCGAAGGCAAGATCTCCGTGGTCCCCCGCCAGCGACCCAAAAGCGCCGCCAGTTGCTCCCTGGCGTGGCCGGAGCTTTGCGGGCGCGCCCCGCCGGAGGCTGGCGGGATGTTCAGAACCCGAACCTCTCCGTCTCCTGGAAGGGGCCGACGACGGTCACGGTGCGCGGGGCTGCCGCCAGTTCGCGAGCCAACTTCTGCACTTGCCCGGCAGTGACAGCCTTGATTTGGGCCAGCGTCTCGTCAATGTCCTGGAATTCGCCCGACACCAGCTCGGCGCGCCCCAGACGCGACATCCGGGACCCTGTGTCCTCCAGTGCCAGGACGATCCCTCCGCACAACTGCCCAACGGCCTTGCGAAGCTCGTCATCCGTGATGCCATCGGCCGCGAGCTTGTCCAGTTCAGAACCGAGGAGGTCCAGCACCTGGCGGACCTTCGACGGCGTGCAGCCTGCGTACATGCCAAAGTAGCCCGCATCGGCATAAGACGAAGCGAAGGAATACGTGGAGTAGACCAGGCCACGCTTCTCCCGGATTTCCTGGAAGAGCCTCGAAGACATGCCTCCGCCCAGCACAGCGTTGAGCACGCTCATGACGTACCGGCGGTCATCCGTGGCCACGATTGTGGGACATCCCATGATGATGTTGGCCTGCTCCACGGGGCGGGTGACCACGTGGAGGCCGGCCGTACCCGCGATGTCGGCCCTCACGGTGGACCGCCTGTCCACGGGAGAGGCGCCATCCACGAGCTCCCAGCCTGCGCTCCGGAGGGCCTCAAGCACACGGCGGCAGACGTCGTCGTGATCCAATCCACCCGCGGCGGTGACTACCAGCTCCTGGGGGCGGTAGTAGCGGCGGTAGTGCTCCCAGACGGAGTCCCGGGCTACCGCTTTGATGGCGGCCGGAGTGCCGCCGATAGGACGGCCCAGCGGATGGGCACCCAGGACGGCGGCAACGAAATGTTCGTGGGCAACGTCCGTGGGATCGTCGCTGTCCATGGCGATTTCCTCGAGGATCACATCGCGCTCCTGCTCCAGCTCGGCAGGATCAAGGACGGCGCCGGTGATCATGTCGGCAATGACGTCGATGGCCATCGGGAGGTCGGAATCGAGGACGCGGGCAAAATAGCAGGTGCTTTCCTTGGCCGTGGCCGCGTTGGATTCGCCACCTACCTCATCGAAGGCTGAGGCAATCTCGAGAGCCGTCCTGCGCTTGGTCCCCTTGAAGAGCAGGTGCTCCAGGAAGTGGGTGGAACCGTGCTGTCCCTCGGCCTCGTCGCGGGACCCCACACCGACCCAAAAGCCGATGGTAGCCGAACGCTGTCCGGGCATGGACTCCGTAAGGACCCGAACACCGCCGGGCAAAACTGATCGCCGGACCACCGATCCGCCTTCGGCTCCGTGGATGAGGTCTCCTCCGGGAGTGGTCTGCTCCAACGGCAGGGGTACGACTGTCATCAAGACCTTTCAGGTCGGGGCCGGAATCTGGGTGCAATGCTACCAGCGGCCGGGAATGCGAAAGCGACGGCGGGGCAGCTGAAAGTGAGAGTTAAGTGCGGGCGGGGCCGGTGGGACTATGCCACCGGCCCCGCTCAGCGAAGTGGAACTGCTCTTGCTACTCGGCCGATTCCGCGGTCTGTGCGGCTTCGTCGGCGTCAGCGGCTTCCGAGGAACCCTCGTCCTCGGCAATTACCGGGGCGAGGGACAGCTTGCCGCGGTCGTCGATCTTGGTGATCTCGACCTGGAGCTTCTGGCCCACGGTGACGACGTCTTCGACGTTGTCCACACGCTTTCCGTTGGCCAGCTTGCGCAGCTCCGAGATGTGGAGCAGGCCGTCCTTGCCCGGCGTCAGGGAGACGAATGCGCCGAACGTGGTGGTCTTGACGACGGTGCCGAGGTAGCGTTCACCGACTTCCGGAACCTGCGGGTTGGCGATCGCGTTGATCGCGGAACGGGCAGCCTCGGCGGACGGGCCGTCCGTTGCGCCGATGTACACGGTGCCGTCGTCCTCGATGGAGATGTCGGCGCCGGTGTCTTCCTGGATCTGGTTGATCATCTTGCCCTTGGGGCCAATGACCTCGCCGATCTTGTCCACGGGGATCTTGATGGCGATAACGCGCGGAGCGAACTCGGACAGCTCGTCCGGGGTGTCGATCGCGGCGTTGATGACGTCCAGGATGTGCAGGCGGGCTTCGCGGGCCTGCTTGAGGGCTGCCGCGAGCACGGAGGCAGGGATGCCGTCGAGCTTGGTGTCCAGCTGGATCGCCGTGACGAACTCGGAGGTACCGGCAACCTTGAAGTCCATGTCACCGAAGGCGTCTTCGGCTCCGAGGATGTCGGTCAGGGCTGCGTAGCGGGTCTGGCCGTCCACCTCGTCGGAAACCAGGCCCATGGCAATACCGGCAACCGGAGCCTTCAGCGGGACACCGGCGTTCAGCAGCGACAGCGTGGATGCACAAACCGAACCCATGGACGTAGAGCCGTTGGAGCCGAGCGCCTCGGAGACCTGGCGGATGGCGTACGGGAATTCCTCGCGGGACGGCAGCACCGGCACCAGGGCGCGCTCGGCCAAGGCGCCGTGGCCGATTTCGCGGCGCTTGGGCGAACCAACACGACCGGTCTCGCCCGTGGAGTACGGCGGGAAGTTGTAGTTGTGCATGTAGCGCTTGGTCTTCTCCGGCGACAGGGAGTCGATCTGCTGCTCCATCTTCAGCATGTTCAGCGTGGTGACACCCATGATCTGGGTTTCGCCGCGCTCGAAGATCGCAGAACCGTGAACTCGCGGCAGGACCTCAACCTCGGCGGTGAGCTGGCGGATGTCCGTCAGGCCGCGGCCGTCGATGCGGACCTGGTCGCGGAGGATGCGCTGCCGGACAACCTTCTTGGTCACGGAGCGGAAGGCCGCGGAGACTTCCTTTTCGCGACCTTGGAACTGCTCGGCAAGACCGGCAAGGACCTCGTCCTTTAGCTCGTCGGCTGCGTTCTCACGGGCCTGCTTGTCAGCGATCTGGAAGACAGCAGCCAGCTTCTCCGCAGCAGCGGATTCGACGGCGGCGTAGGCGTCTTCCTCATAGTCGAGGAAGATCGGGAACTCGACGGTCGGCTTGGCAGCGCGGGCAGCCAGGTCGGCCTGGGCTTCGCACAGTGCGCGGATAAACGGCTTGGCAGCCTCAAGGCCCTCAGCCACAACCTCTTCGGTGGGGGCGGTGGCGCCCTCTCCCTTGATGAGGCTCCAGGAGTTGTCTGTGGCTTCGGCCTCGACCATCATGATGGCGACGTCGTCGCCCGCGATGCGGCCAGCGACCACCATGTCGAAGACAGCGTTCTCGAGCTGGGAGTGCTTGGGGAAGGCAACCCACTGGGAACCCTGCTCGTCAGCAATGAGGGCGACGCGCACGCCACCGATGGGGCCGGAGAACGGCAGGCCGGAGAGCTGCGTGGAGATGGAGGACGCGTTGATCGCCACAACGTCGTACAGTTCGTCCGGGTTGATTGCCAGGACGGTCACCACGATCTGGACTTCGTTGCGCAGGCCCTTCACGAAGGCAGGGCGCAGCGGTCGGTCCATCAGGCGGCAGGCGAGGATGGCCTCCGTGGACGGACGTCCCTCGCGGCGGAAGAAGGAGCCGGGGATGCGGCCGGCGGCGTACATGCGCTCCTCGACGTCCACCGTGAGCGGGAAGAAGTCGAAGCCTTCGCGCGGCTGCTTGCCAGCCGTCGTTGCGGACAGCAGGGCGGTGTCTTCGTCGATGTACACCATCGCGGCACCCGCAGCCTGCTTGGCCAGACGGCCGGTTTCGAAGCGGATGACGCGCTTGCCGAAGCGGCCGTTGTCGATGATCGCTTCTGAGAACTGGATTTCGGGACCCTCCATGAGAGCCACCTCCGTTTCATTTTTACGGAAATCCAGCCGCATCAACTCAGGCTGTCTCTGTCCACGAGCCTGTACGAACACCCGGTCATCGATCGAGGCCCTCGGGCCGGTCCGCCGTGGCGAAACCTCCCGGGAACCACTACCGAGGACCGCGAATGCGCGATGCGGTTGAATCCCTGATGTTGGTCTTTGAATTTAGTTGTGCTGAAGAAGGCGGCCCGGTCCACGCGGAACCAGGCCGCCCGAAGTCAAACTAGCGACGCAGGCCGAGGCGCTCGATGAGCGAACGGTAGCGGGCAATGTCAACCTTCTTGAGGTAGGTCAGCATGCGCTTGCGACGACCAACCAGGGCGAGCAGGCCGCGCTGGGTGTGGAAGTCGTGCTTGTGCTCCTTCATGTGCTCAGTCAGATCCTTGATCCGCTGAGTAAGAACTGCAATCTGGACCTCGGGCGAACCGGTGTCGCCTTCGGAGGTTGCGAATTCCTTGATGATGGACTGCTTGACAGCGGCTTCAAGTGCCACATGAACTCCTAGAGTTGTGCCGTGTGTCCCGAAACAGCACTTCACTGACGGGTTGTCGAGTACGCGTCTCCGCACACAAAACAGGCCCAGCAACCACGGACTGCAGCCGGGACCAACGATTATTTTAGCCGGAGCCGCGCAATGTTGTCGAAAAGGCCGCCCGCGCGTCCCGGCTACAGCTGCTCCCAGCACGGCGCGGCCCCGCTGGTCCCCGAGCAGCTCCGGCAGTTCCAGTCGGAGGAGGAGTCAGTGGCCACCCTCATGCGCCGATCTCCGTGCGGACCGCGAACAGCTCCGGGAAGAACGTCAGGTCCAGGGCCTTGCGGAGAAATGCCGCGCCGGTGGAACCGCCCGTGCCCGTCTTCATGCCGATGGTTCTCTGGACGGTCCGGAGATGGCGGAACCGCCACAACTGGAAGTTGTCCTCCAGGTCCACCAGTTCCTCACAGGCCTCGTAGGCGCCCCAATACTTCCCCGCATTTTCGTAGATGTCCTTAAAGACGGGGACAAGCTCGGGGACGAGTTCATGGGCCTTGGTGACGTCACGGTCCAGCACAGACTGCGGGATCGGATGACCTTGCCTCTTCAGGTAGGCCAGGAACTCGTCATAAATACTGGGGGCGTGGAGCAGGTCCTCCAGCATGCTGCGCGCCTCCGGTTCCGCGTCGAAGACCTGGAGCATCCCGCTGTTCTTGTTCCCAAGGATGAACTCGACCGCGCGGTACTGGCTGGACTGGAAGCCTGACGAGTGGCCCAGGAAGCCGCGGAACTGCGCGTATTCGGTGGGAGTCAAAGTGGCCAGGACAGACCATTGTTCCGTCAGCGTCTTTTGAATGTGCTTCACGCGCGCAATCGCCTTCAGCGCTGCGCCAAGGTCGTCGTTGTGAAGCCAATCCGCCGCGCTCCGCAGCTCATGGAGGACCAGCTTTAGCCAGAGTTCGGTGGTCTGGTGCTGGATGATGAACAGCAGTTCGTCATGATGGACCGGCCTGCTCACCGGCTGCTGTGCGCTCAACAGCACAGGAAGCTGGAGGTAGGAGGAGTAGCTCATTCTGGAGCTGAAATCCTTGACGATGCCCTCATCCAGCTCGCGAGTGTTCTTGTTGATCACCACAGTTTTGCCTTCCTCGCCAATGACCGTGGTCCGCTGACCGATGTGTGGGAGCTAGCGGCCCAGCAACAAGCCGTGCGCCTGCACCACGTCCAGCCGCATCTGCTCCACCAGGGCCTCCGGACCACGGTAGGCCACCATTCCGCGCAGGCGTGCGGTGAATTCAACAATTACCGTCTGACCGTACAGATTGAAGTCTTCAACGTCCTCATCCGGGCGGTCGATGACGTGGGCCTCAACCTGGCGGCTCACGCCGTCAAACGTGGGGTTGGAACCAACAGAGATCGCCGCGGGCCAGCGGGTGCCTGCCTCGTCCACAAGCCACCCGGCGTAGATCCCGTCGGCCGGAATGTATCCGGTGGCGTCGTGGGAAAGATTCGCCGTTGGGAAGCCCAGGGCTCGGCCACGGGCCGCACCGTGCACCACCTCGCCCCGCATCCGGTGCGGTCTCCCCAAGACGGCCGCCGCGGTGCTGACATCACCTTCGGCGAGGGCCTCACGAACCCAGGTGGACGAGCAGCGGCGGCCCGTGCCGTCGTCGTCGACTCCCTGGCCGGCCTGATCGCTGCCCGAAGGGCCGGCGTCGGGCGCTCCGAGTGGGAAGCCGCTGGCGCCGAACTCGCTGATCACCTGGACCTCGAAGCCAAAAGTCCTGCCGAGCTCCTGCATGGTGGATACGTCGCCGGAATTGCCTTTGCCAAAGCGCAGATCGTGACCGATAACCACGTGCGCGGCGTGTAGGCAATCAACCAGCACACCGCCGACGAACTCCGCCGGGCTCATTGCGGCCAGTTCATGCGTGTACTTCAGGACCAGGACTGCATCCACGCCGGTCTCTGCCAGGGCATCCATCTTGTCCTGCAGGCCCATGATGAGTTCCGGGGCAGAGTCAGGTCGGTGCAACTGGGCCGGATGTGGATCGAACGTCACGGCGACGGCGCGGGCTGAGTGCTGACGTGCTGTCCGCACCAGGCGGGACAGCACCTGCTGGTGCCCACGATGAACGCCGTCGAAGTTCCCAATGGTGACCACGGACGGGCCAAAGTCCGCCGGGACCTCGGTGGGATCGTTCCAGATGTGGACCATCAACCTCGCCTCTTGCTGCCTGTGTTCAAACGTCCCGCCCGCAGGGTTATCCGGCGCCGGAACTCTCTAAGGGTACCCGTATTCCGCCAGTCAACCTGTCCAGGCGGTGCTGCCCAATTCAGGCCGCCGCGGGACGGCGGCGGTAAAGCCAGATCAATCCAAGGACCGGCAGCACCAGCGGAACAAAGCCGTATCCGCGGCCAAACACACTCCACACGGTGTCGTGGGGCAGCGCGATTGGTTCGAAGATGCTGATGGCGCCCACCACCAACACGCCGATGAGTTCCACGAGCACGGCCGCCAGCGAGATCCTGAACCACGTCCGTCCAGCCTTGGCCAGGGAAACTGTGGCCAGGATGTAGACCAGTGCGGCGAAGGCCGACAGTGCGTACGCCAATGGCGCCTCACCGAACTTGGTGGCAATCTGGAAGCCGGCGCGGGCGGTGGCGGAGATCGCGAAGATTGCGTAGACGGCGATCAGCAGGCGCCCGGGCCCGGTGTTGCGGGTATCGCGCGGTTGTCCGGTGGTCTTTGTGGTCACCTTGGGTTCTTCCTTCACATCAGTACCAGATCTGGTTCATTCGGGCGGCCATAACCAATGCCGTCACACCGACCGCCCCCAGCACGAAGTTGCTCCACCGCGTGCGCTCCAGGACTGACCAGTAGACCGCGGCGGGCGGCAGGAGCAGGGCGGTGGCGAGGTAGCCCCAAAATTCCCATGCTTCACCGGCGATCTTTTCACCGATGATGACGCGCACGATCGAGCCCACGAGGTACACCAGCAGGACGAGCTCCACGAGCGCGACGGAGAAGATGGTGACGTCGTTGGGCGACTTCTTCAGGATCCCCGCGCCAACACACAGGACCGTAGACAGGACGCCTACCGCCAGCACCGCGTAAAAATAGCCGTCCATCATCAGCGTCCCTCCTGCGGGGAATTGAGGCCCGGCGACCCGATGGCGCCGGAAGGTGAGTCCGGGGCAAACACGAGAACCGGGCGGGCATGGTTTCCTGCATCGGCGAGGAGGGCCACCAGCTCTCCTTCGGGCGAAAAAGCGGCGGCCGGCTTTTCCGGCGTCGCGGCGTTGGCGGTACCGGCTCCAGGTCCCGCGGCAATCCGACGGCCAAAAGACAACTCCGCGGTTTCCTCGGCTGTCAGTTCCCTGTTGGGCATCAGCGCCCTCGCCGCCGCAGACATTTCAAGGACTTCGAGGTTCTCCGCCAGCTGTTCCAGCGTGCGCGCCTGCCCTATTGTGTATGGGCCCACGTGAGTGCGACGCAGCGCGGTCAGGTGCCCGCCGACGCCCAGTGAAACCCCCAGATCACGGGCCAAAGCGCGGATGTAGGTTCCCGAAGAGCACTCGACCGTAACGTCCACGTCCACCAGGCGGCCGCCGTCAACGCGCCGAATAGCGTGAACTTCAAAGCGTCGGATGGTCACCGGACGGGCCTCCAGCTGGACGTCTTTGCCAGCGCGGACACGGGCGTAGGACCGTTCGCCGTTCACCTTGATGGCACTCACGCTGCTGGGCACTTGGAGGATATCGCCGGTGAGGTCCTCGATGCCTGCTGCGATGGCCGCCTCGTCGACGCCGGCCGCCCCGGTTTCGGAGGTGACCTCGCCATCCGCGTCGTCGGTGTTGGTGGATTGGCCCAGCCGAATGGTGGCCTCATACGTCTTGGAAGTGCCAACGATGTACGTCAACAGGCGGGTCGCCTTGTTGATCCCAAGCACCAGGACGCCGGTGGCCATCGGATCCAATGTACCGGCATGGCCAACCTTGCGGGTACCAGCCAGCCGCCGCATCCTGGCCACCACGTCATGGCTGGTCCATCCCTGCGGTTTGTCCACGATCACCAGTCCCGAAAGCACGCTTTTCAGTATATCCGGGCGCGCCGTGCCACCCCGGCTAGTATGGCTGGCATGCCCGAGCTTGCCGCCCACATCCATGACGTCCCCGTGAACCAAATCCGGGAAATCACCGAAGCCGCCTGGCGGACGCCGGGAGCCGTGATTCTCAGCATCGGCGAACCGGGATTCCCACTCCCCCGCCATATCCTCGACGCCGGAATAGCCTGCCTGGACCGGGACGAGACGAACTACACACCCAATGCGGGGATTCATGCCCTCCGGGAAGCCTTCGCTGAACGATTCCGGATGACCAACGGCGTGGACGTCGGAGCGGAACGCGTGTACGTGGTGGATGGCGCCCAGCAGGGCCTGCATTTTGTGATGAGCATGCTGCTCTCCCCCGGCGACGAAATCCTCATCCCCAACCCCGGCTATCCGACCTTCGCAATGACCAGCAAGCTTCTGAATGCTGTTCCGGTGGGCTACCCGCTCTACCCGGAGCAGAACTTCCAGCCGCAGATCGCCGACATCGAGGCCCTCATCACGGAACGGACGCGCGTACTGGTCATCAACTCGCCGTCCAACCCCCTGGGCGCGGTGATCAGCGAGTCCCTGACCCGGGACTTGGTGGCACTTGCCCGGCGCAGGGACCTGTGGATCATCTCCGACGAATGCTACGAAGCCTTCACGTTCGACGTCCCGCACGTCAGCCCGGCCCGCTTTGACAGCACAGCGCCGGGCGAGGCCAGGGTTTTCACCTCACTGACTTTGTCCAAAACGTTCGGCCTGACCGGCCTGCGCATCGGCGCGCTTGTCTGCCCTCCGGGCCTGGAGCGCACCATGAACAATGTTATGGAGGCGATCGTGTCCTGCGTTGCCTCGCCCTCCCAGTACGCCGCCCTGGCCGCGTTGACGGGACCGCAGGACTATGTGGAGCAGGCCCGGCAGCATTATCGGACCAACCGGGACGCGGCTTCAGAAGTACTTGCTGGGAAGGGCATCCGTCACCTCGATGCGCAGGGCGCCTTCTACCTCTGGGCCGATGTGTCCCACCTCAGCGACGGGAATGTGCGTGCGTGGGTTCACCAGTTCCTGGCTGAATCCGGTGTTGCTTTCGCGCCGGGAACGGCTTTCGGTTCCATCGGCGAGGGTTGGATCAGGATTGCCTTGTGCGGGCCAACGGAGGAACTGCTCGACGGCGTGAAGCGGCTGCCGTCGAAGAACGGCGCCTAGCGTCCGCCAACGTCTCGCCTAATACTCGACGCGTTCCTCGTTGGCGCGCCACGCTTCGAAGGGTGCCGCGGAGGAAGGGACCGGCGAGTGCCGCACCGGCAGCAATTCGGGCCGGTTCCCTGCAAAATACTCGTAGAAAACGGCGTCGTCGAAGCCTGCCGCCGCTGCGCCGTGCCTGTCGGCGGCGTAGAACACTCTGTCGATGCGCGCCCAGAGCGCCGCCGCCAAGCACAACGGACAGGGTTCGCAGCTGGTGTACAGCACCGCGCCGCCCAGATCGAAATTCGCGGTGGCCTCCGCAGCGCGGCGGATCGCCACCACTTCGGCGTGCGCAGTGGGGTCGTTGTCGCGCGTCACCCGGTTGACGCCCTCATGGACGGAACCGTCCTTGGTGACCACGACGGCGCCAAACGGTCCACCGCCGTCGTTGACGTTCCGGACCGCAAGCCTGACGGCATGCTCCAAATACCCTTCCGGTGAATTCGCCAACCGAGACTCATTTTCCGCAGCCATGGTCCGATACTAGCGACGTAAGTAGTTTCCGTGGCTGCTGCAACTCGCCGAAGGGCAACGTAGCTCCGAAAGGGACAGGGCCTGGACCGTTTGGTCCAGGCCCTGTCCATGCCAACGGGCGTCTAAAACCCGCTCAGCGGTTGGCGTCCTCGTCGATGTCGTCATCGTCGCCGAGTTCGATGTCCTCTTCGTCGAAGTCGTCTTCGTCGATGTCAGCGGCGTCCGTCTTATATGGGTCCGGATCACCGGCGTGTTTGGCGCCGGCGGCCAGTGCCGCAACCTCGGCGTCACGCTGCTTCGCCACGCGCAGGAGTTCCTCCAGGTTCGAGGCATTGACGGGGATCTGGTCCGCGACGAACTCCAGGGTAGGCGTCAGGCGTACCGTGATGTTTCGGCCGACTTCCTGCCGGAGCACTCCCCGGGCCTTGTCCAGTGCTTTGGCGGCATCGGCCTTGGCCGCGTCGTCACCGAACACTGTGTAGTAGACGGTTGCGTGCTGAAGGTCATTCGTGACTCGGGCATCGGTGATGGTGATTGCCTCGACGCGGGGGTCCTTGACCCTGCGGCCGAGAGCTTCGGCGACGACCACCTTGATGCGCTGCGCCAGCTTGGCGGCGCGTGCCGGATCAGCCATGGAATTTTCTCCTGTGATGTTGATCGAATGGTGCGGGCGGGGCAGCCGGTAGCCGGCCGCCCCGCCCGCGGAGCCACAGAGACTAGACGCGCGGCTTTTCGCGCATCTCGAACGTCTCGATGATGTCGCCTTCAGCCAGGTCGTTGTAGGACCCCAGGCCGATACCGCACTCGAATCCTTCGCGGACCTCGGTGGCGTCGTCCTTGAAGCGCTTGAGCGAGTCCACGGAGAGGTTCTCTCCGATGGTCTTGCGGTCGCGGATGACGCGGGCCTTGGAGTTGCGGCGGATGGTGCCGGAGCGGACAAGCGAACCGGCGATGTTGCCGAACTTGGACGAACGGAAGATCTCGCGAACCTCCGCTGTACCCAGCTGGACTTCCTCGTACTCCGGCTTCAGCATGCCCTTGAGCGCCAGTTCGATGTCGTCGATAGCGGCGTAAATGACCGAGTAGAAGCGCATGTCCACGCCCTCGCGCTCGGCCAGTTCAGCAACGCGCTCAGCCGGCTTGACGTTGAAGCCGATGATGATGGCGTTGTCCACCGTGGCCAGGTTGACGTCGTTCTGCGTGATGGCACCCACACCACGGTGGATGACACGGAGCTGAACGTCCTCGTCTCCAACATCGATCTTGAGCAGGGCGTCCTCGAGGGCTTCAACGGCACCGGACACGTCACCCTTGAGGATGAGGTTGAGGGTGTCGATCTTGCCTTCGGCCACTGCCTGGTCGAAGTCTTCCAGGCTGATCCGCTTGCGGCGCTTGGCCAGCTGGGCGTTGCGCTCGGCAGCCTCACGCTTTTCAGCGATCTGGCGGGCGGTGCGCTCGTCCGTCGTGACCAGGAAGGTGTCGCCTGCACGGGGCACGTTGGACAGGCCGAGGACCTGGACCGGACGTGACGGCAGGGCGATGTCCAGGGCGTTGCCGTCCTCGTCGAACATTGCGCGGACACGGCCGTGCGCCGTACCGGCCACGATCGTATCGCCGACAGCCAGGGTTCCGGACTGCACCAGGACGGTAGCCACGGAACCGCGGCCCTTGTCCAGGTTGGCTTCGATCGCGATGCCTCGGGCGTCCTTGTCAGGGTTGGCCCGGAGGTCAAGCGCGGCGTCAGCCGTCAGGAGCACTGCGTCAATGAGCCCATCGATGTTGATGTTCTGGCGGGCGGAAACTTCGACGAACATGGTGTCGCCACCGTATTCCTCGGGCACCAGGCCGTACTCGGTGAGCTGGCCCCTGACCTTGTCCGGGTTGGCGCCTTCCTTGTCGATCTTGTTGACGGCAACCACAATCGGTACGCCGGCAGCCTGTGCGTGGTTCAGCGCTTCAACCGTTTGCGGCATCACGCCGTCGTCAGCTGCGACCACCAGGATGGCGATGTCGGTGACCTTCGCACCACGGGCACGCATGGCCGTGAAGGCCTCGTGACCCGGGGTGTCGATGAAGGTGATGTCCCGCACGGCACCTTCGTGCTCGTGGCTGATCTGGTACGCACCGATGTGCTGGGTGATGCCACCATGCTCGCCAGCCACAACGTTGGAGTTGCGGATGGCGTCGAGGAGGCGGGTCTTACCGTGGTCGACGTGACCCATAACCGTGACTACCGGCGGACGTGCTTCGAGGACGTCGTCGCCTTCGGCCTCCAGCTCAGCCTCAAGGTCGATGTCGAACGAGTCGAGGAGTTCGCGTTCCTCGTCCTCCGGGGACACGACCTGGAGCTTGTAGCCAAGTTCCGCACCGAGCAGCGCGAAGGTGTCCTCATCGAGGGACTGCGTAGCCGTGGCCATTTCACCGAGGTGGAACAGCACGGTCACGAGCGAAGCCGGGTTGGCATCGATCTTCTCGGCGAAATCGGTGATGGACGAGCCGCGACGCAGACGGATGACCGTCTCGCCGTCGCCGCGCGGAACCGTTACGCCACCCAGGGACGGAGCACTCATCTGCTCCAATTCCTGGCGCTTTGCACGCTTCGACTTGCGCTGCTTGCCACGTCCGGCGCCGCCCTTGCCGAAGGCACCCTGGGTACCGCCGCGACCGCGACCGCCCTTGCCGAAGCCACCGCCGGCAGGAGCACCTCCGCCACCGCCGGGTCCACCGGCGCCGCCGGGACGTCCGGGACCACGGCCGCCGCCGGGGCGTGCAGCCGTTCCGGGAGTGGGGCGCTCAGTACGGTTAGGCATCATGCCGGGAGTCGGACGGGGGCCGCCTGCACCACCAGGACGCGGGGCGCCCGGACGGGCAGCACCGGGACGCGGAGCACCCGGACGGGGACCACCGGAACCGGCCGCGGGACGCGGACCACCTGCACCCGGCGCCGGACGGGGACCGCCAGGACGCTCGGACTCTGTGCGGCCACCGGGCCGCGGCATACCCTGCGAGGTTGCAAAGGGGTTGTTGCCCGGACGCGGCGGACGTTCTGCGTCACCGCGACCGCGGGGCATGCCCTGCGACGTAGCAAAGGGGTTGTTCCCGGGACGCGGGCCACCGGGGCGCGGTCCCTGTCCGGCCGGGCGTCCCGACGTGGCACCGGGACGGGCAGGAGTGGCGCCTGGACGGCCAGGCGCAGCGCCCGGACGTGACGGGGCCTCGGACCGCGGCGCAGGACGCGCGCCGGGCTTGGGACCCGACGACGCAGCGGGCGTTGCGGGGGACGGTGCCTGGGCCTGCGCCGGACGGGCAGCAGGGGTAGGTGCGGCCGGAGCCGGTGCTGCGGGCGCGGGAGGCTTGGGGGCCGCGGGGCCGGGGGTCGGCGCAGGGCGGCTTTCGACCGGGCGGGCCGGTGCCTTGGGGGCTGCCGGGGCTTCCGCCTTGGCGGCGCCGGCGGCGGGGTAAGCGTCGCGAAGCTTCCTCACGACGGGGGCCTCGATGGTGGAAGAAGCCGAGCGGACGAATTCGCCCAGCTCCTGCAGTTTGGTTACTGCTTCCTTCGAGGTGATTCCGAGCTCTTTCGCGAGCTCGTGAACGCGGTACTTGGCCACATTTCTCCTGTCTCGGTCCGCACCGAGCCAGGCACGAACCGTCTACTTCTTACTGCAGGCCTTCCCCACGGGCGTGGCGGAAGAGCCCATTGCAGAGCGCAACAGAGTTGTCATCGCTGCGCACTCATAGCTGGTAGCTCATCGGGTTTCCATCAGATATCTGACCCGCTTTCAGGTTTGGACGGTTTTCCTGCGGTTGCCGAAGCGTCCGCAGAGGTCATGCTTGCCGCGATGTAACGTTCGACGTCGGCGAATCCGGTAGTGCCCGGAAGGGCCCTGCCGAATGCACGCCGCTTGATTGCCAGCGCCAGGCACGTTTCACTGGGGTGCAGCCATGCACCCCGGCCAGCCATCCGGCGTCGAACATCCACCACAACGGCGGACGAGCCGCCGCGTTCGGCGACGAGCCGGACAAGCACCGACCGGGAATCCGGCTGACGGCATCCGATGCAGGTACGCACAGGCTGGTGCCCGCTATTGAGCAGTCCAGCCACTATTTACCTGCCTCTGTCATACAGTTCGCCCTGGACCGCCTGCCCGCTGACTCCAGCGATCAGGGTTCCAAGGCGCACGGATACCGGCCGCAAACCCGGTCCATTCCATTCTAGCCCTCCGACACGCACGCTCCGAATCGGGGGCACGCAAAAGCCGGGCTCCGGAGGCCTTCCCCCGGAGCCCGGCTTCCAGGCCTACGACTCCTTGCCCGCGGCGTCCGAGACGATGTCGATCCGCCAGCCGGTCAGCTTGGCCGCCAGACGGGCGTTCTGTCCTTCTTTGCCGATGGCAAGCGACAACTGGTAGTCCGGAACGACAACCCGCGCGGAGCGGCTCCCAGCGTCGACAATGGTGACGGAATTCACACGCGACGGCGACAAGGAGTTCGCGATGAAGGTCGCCGGGTCGTCGCTGTAGTCAACGATGTCGATCTTCTCATCGTTCAGTTCAGTCATAACGGCGCGGACGCGCGAACCCATCTCACCGATGCAGGCCCCCTTGGCGTTGACGCCCGGGACGTTGGCCTTGACGGCGATCTTGGTCCGGTGGCCGGCTTCACGGGCCAGCGCCACGATCTCCACGGACTTGTCCGCGATCTCCGGAACCTCCAGCTCAAACAGCTTGCGCACCAGGCCGGGGTGGGATCGGGAAAGCGTGATGGAGGGACCCTTTGCGCCGCGGTGCACGTCCACAACGTAAGCGCGCACACGGTTGCCGTGCAGGTACCTCTCCCCCGGAACTTGCTCGGGTGGAGGCAGCAACGCTTCTACTGAGCCAAGGTTCACCTGGATCATGTGGGGGTTGTTGCCCTGCTGGATCATGCCAGACACGAGCTCGCCTTCACGGCCCTTGAATTCGCCCAGGACGTTGTCGTCCTCGACGTCGCGAAGTCGCTGGAGGATGATCTGCCGCGCGGTGCTGGCAGCGATCCGGCCGAAGCCTTCCGGCGTATCCTCAAACTCACCAATCGCCTGGCCGTCGTCGTCGAGCTCCGTGGCCCAAATGGTCACGTGGCCGCTCTTGCGGTCCAGCTCTGCGCGCGCCCTTTCGAAAGCGCCGGGGGTCTTGTGATAGGCCACCAGCAATGCCTGCTCGATGGTGGGGATCAGGAGGTCCAGCGGGATTTCACGCTCACGCTCCAAGAGCCTTAGTGCGCTCATGTCAATGTCCATTAGGCCTCCTCGGAAGGTCCGTTGTGCTCGTCTTCCAGCCCAACCTCGTCGAGGTGGCTGAACTCAATTTCGACTTTTCCGGAACGGATCTTGTCGAAGGGAAGTTTGATCGGATCGCCGTGGCGGGGCTTCATGCCCTTCTTGACCTCAATTTCGGGGACGAGCGTGACGCCCTCATCGTCGACGGACTGGATCCGCCCCTTGAGGTTCTCGCCCTGGATCACATTGACCTTGGCGAGGCGCCCGCGGGCCCTCTGCCAGTGGCGGGGCTCGGTCAACGGACGTCCAACGCCCGGTGAAGATACCTCAAGGTCGTACGGACGCGTGTCGGCATAGGGATCGTTGTCAAGCACAGTGGACAGCTCGCGGGAAATATCGGCGATGACGTCCAGGCTGACGCCACCGGTTTCCTCCTCGGGGAGATCCACGACTACGTGGACCGTCCGGTGGGAGCCGGCAACGTGGATGGCAACATCCTCCAAATACAGTCTGCGTGCCTGAACCGTGGGTTCCAGCAGTGCCCTCAGCCTGGCAGCTTCCGGATTGTTTGGCGCGGACGCCGAAGCGTCAGTTCCGGTCCGTGCCGTTGAAGTCGTGGCTTCCGAAGTGCTCATGATGCCAGCCGCCTCCCGGTAGATGATGTTGTGACTCTAAGCCTATCGACATTCAGGGCGGCCTGCTGCACGGACTTTGGCCAGCGCGTGACACCATGGACTGTTGTGATGAGCGAGGGCAAGGATTCAGCGGACCGTACGGACGGGTTGGCATCGACGGCGCCGCCTACCGGGCAGAAGGTTCGCATGGCGCTGGCCGGCGTGACTGCGGCGGTGGTGCTGGGTCTCGGTGCCACCCTGATTCCGGCACAGGTGCCCCCGCCGGAACCGTCGTTCTCCGACACAGCGCGCAAGGCCGCGTTCACCGACACGCTGTCGCTCCTCGAGGACGCCGGCCGCCTGACTGAATCCCGGCCATCGGAATCCGCGGCCGACATGCTTTCGCTCCATGCCCGTGCCCTCCAACGCCCGGGCGTCGCGCCGTCGGCAACGAGCTCCGCACCGGCCAGTTCGACGGCGACGGAGGCCGGCGGCTCGGCGGCGACTGGTACCGCCAGCCGTTCGACGGCGGCTGCTTCGGCCACCGGCTCGACGACGGCGGGCACGACCGTGGCCGACCCGACCGGTTTTGTGAGTCGGCTGGCTACGAGCGCTATGCGTCGTCTGGCTGACGCCGCGCGCAGCGACGGTGGCACGGGACGCCTGCTCGCCGCCGTCGGAACGGCACAATTCCTGAAGGCAAGCGACCTTGCCGCCAGCTGGCGGCTCCCAGCCCCCAGCTCGCCTGAAGGAAGCCTGGCCGCCCCACCTACTCCGAGCTCGCCGACGCAGGTACCAACAGCTGACAACAGTCCCACTGCCACAGGCTCCGGAGTGCCAGGCTGTGGGGCACTCCAACGCCAAAACGACAGCCATAGCGACCCCGCCCCGAGTGCCAACCTGGCGGGCGCGCTTGCGATGGCGGCCCGCAGCGAAGCAGAGGCCGTCTATGTCTACCAGGTGGCACAGACCCGGCTGGACCCCGACGGCGGCAAAGCGGCAGCTGCCCTTCTGGCCGCCCACCAGTCGAACGTCCGCCGTGCGGAAGAGCTCAGCCGCACGAATTGTGTTCCTGCCCCGCCCCGGGAAGCCGGCTACCAACTGCCTGCCGCCCTGGCGGCAAAACCCTCCACTGCCCTGGCAGAACTCGAAACGGGACTGATGGATGTGTATGCCGACGTGGTCGCCTTCGGTTCCAGCGATGCCAAGGCCTGGGGAGTCAGCCAACTGCTGGCCTCCGGACAGCGCGCCCGGTCCTGGGGCGGGACACCTGGATCGTTCCCGGGACTTGCCCTCAACAAAGCGGAATTGCCCCAACTGGAACCAGGGGCCGGAGCTGCCACACCTTAGTTGAGCCTCACTTTGCTGGCAGTGCCACGTCCATGGTGGTTGGGTGGAATCATGGCATCCATTGAAGCTGCAGGGCTCCACGAGAATGAGCCGCACGGCAACGACCTGGCGCATCGCCTCAACTGGCTGCGCGCCGGTGTCCTCGGCGCCAACGACGGCATTGTGTCGGTGGCCGCTATCGTAGTGGGCGTCGCCGGCGCAACGTCCCAAACCGGTCCCATCCTCGCCGCGGGTGCAGCTGGCCTGGTGGGCGGCGCTGTATCCATGGCGCTTGGCGAGTATGTTTCCGTCAGCAGCCAGAGCGACAGCCAAAAGGCCTTGATCACCAAGGAAAAGCGCGAACTCGAAGAGGACCCGCACGCCGAGCTGGCCGAGCTGGCAGCGATCTACGAAGGAAAGGGCCTCAGCCCCGCCACGGCCCGCACCGTCGCGGAAGAACTGACAGCCCACGATGTGCTCGCGGCGCACCTTTCAGCCGAGCTGAACATCGACGAAAACGACATCGTCAACCCGTGGCATGCCGCCTTCGCGTCAGCCGTGGCATTCGTGGCCGGGGCTGTCCTGCCTCTCCTGGCCATCCTGCTTCCGCCGGTTCCACTGCGTGTCCCGGTCACGTTCTTGGCGGTTTTGCTGGCCTTGGGACTGACCGGAGCCGTGGGCGCCTGGATCGGGGGCGGTTCACGGACACGGGCCGCGTTGCGCGTAGTTGTTGGTGGTGCCCTTGCCTTGGCCGCGACGTTCGGCATCGGCAGCCTGCTTGGTTCCACGGGGATCGTCTGATGCTTGAGTAGTCTGGAGGGAATGAGCAGTACAACCGAGGTCCCTATTCCGGCTGACCTGGCGGCGCGGTACGTCCGAACCCCCGGCGGGCGGAATTGGCTCGCCCGCCTGCCGGAGCTAATCCGCGGGAATGTGGAGCGGTGGGGCCTGGACGTGGACCTGGTGCCCGGAGAAATACCCTGGAATGGCCACGGAGCAATCGTCATTCCGGTGGTCCGGGGCCAGGAACCCGCGGTGCTGAAGGTCGCCTACCCGCATGACGAGGCGCGCGTCGAACGTCAAGCACTGACGCTCTGGAACGGGCGCGGGGCTGTTCGGCTCCTGGAGTCGGATGAAGACAGCTGCTCCATGTTGCTGCAGAGACTGGACGCTTTCCGTTCCCTGCAGACCGTCCCGATGGATGAGGCACGCGAGGCGTGGGCCGCCGTCGTTGGCCGTTTGTCGCTGACCCCGGACCTGAGGTCCGAGTGGTTTGAACTGAACCACATCGCCGCGCGTGCAGAGCAGTGGAGCGACGACCTGCCAGCCGAATGGGAGCGGCTCGGCCGGCCGTTTCCACGCTGGTTGCTCGAGGCGGCGTTGGAGGTATGCCAGGTCCGCGGCGCCGTCGGTCGCCGCGCAGGGCACGATGTCCTGGTTCACACGGACCTGCACTACTTGAACATCCTGGCCGTTCCCGGAGCAAACAGCACCGACCATGGCACGCGCTATGCGGCGATAGATCCGCAGCCGATGATTGGGGAGGCTGAATTCGCGGTTGCGCCGCTGCTGTGGAACCGAATCCGCGACCTTCCAGCCAGCGACCCTGAATCAGCGTTGCGCCAGCGTTGCACGGATTTCAGCCTCACCGCAGGACTCGATCCCGAGGCCGCCCGGCAATGGAGCCTGACCCGCGAAGTCGACAATGCCCTGTCCTATGCGGCTACCCCGGGACACGAAGGTGATATGGCCCGCTCGCTGTGGGTGGCCAGCACGCTGGCCGGACAGACCCTCGGCAACCTGCCACACGCCCATGGACTCCCCGAGCCCGGAGACGATGTCAGGTCCTAGCGTGTGGCAGCGAGGGCGTCGGTGATAACCTCGACGGCGGCTTCAAGGTCTGTTTGGTCTGTTGCCCAATTGGTCACCGATACGCGCAATACGTCGCGGTCCTTCCAACGGGATCCGGACATCCACACGCGGCCATCGGCCATAACGTGCCGGGTCACCGCCCTGGTCCGCCCATCGTTGCCGAAGGCGAGAACGAGTTGGGTGAAGACGACGTCGTTGAGCACCTCGACGTCGGGAACTTCCCTAAGCCTGCGCGCGAGTTCCGCAGCCATCGCCGCCCGACCGGAAACGAGGTCGTCGACACCTTGGCGCCCCAGGTTCCGCAGTGCGGCCCAGACAGGCACTCCCCTTGCGCGACGGGACAATTCAGGGACCTTTTCCATGGGGTCGCCGGGGCCGTGATCTTCCTGCGGAAGGTACTCTGCGTGCATGCCGATGGCCGAGCGCAGGGCAGGAATGTCCCGGACGATGACCACGCCGGCGTCGTACGGGACGTTCAGGGTCTTGTGGGCGTCAGTGCCCCAGGAGTCGGCGAGTTCTACGCCCTCCACCAAGTGCCGCAGCTCTTTTGACGCGGCCGCCCACAAGCCGAAGGCACCATCCACGTGCACCCAGGCTCCGGCGTCGCGGGCTGCCGCCACGCACTCAGGGAAGGGGTCAAAGGCGCCGGAGTGAAGGTTTCCCGCCTGGAGGCAGACAATCGTAGGTCCGGAGCCCCTTCCCAGCACGTCCAGCAGGGCGCCGGGTTGCATTCTTCCCTCACCGTCCACCGGGACAACTTCCGGGGAGCCGAGTCCCAGGTAGCGCAGCACCATGTCCACTGTCTCGTGGCGCTCAGCGCCCACCACTACCCGAACAGAAGGACCGCCAGCCAGGCCTTGGATGTTGCTGTCCCAGCCGGCGTCGGCCAGTACGCGCCAGCGTGCAGCGCAGAGCGCAGTGAAGTTGGCCATGCTGGCGCCGGTGGTGAAGCCGGCATCCGAGTTCCTTGGCAGGCCCAACAACTCGACGATCCATTGCCCCGCCCCGTGCTCGATGGCCGCCGTCGCCGGCGTGGCGAAGAGAAGTCCGGTGTTCTGGTCCCACGCGGTCACCAACCAGTCGGCGGCCATTGCAGCCGGTAGGGTTCCGCCGATGACCCAGCCGAAGAATCGGCCTGATTGCATGGCCATCAGGCCCGGCTCGGCATGCGCGGCCAGGAAGTCGACCACTTCCGCCGGGGGCATTCCTTCTGTCGGCAAGGGTCCGCCAAAGTCCGCCTCGAAGTCGTCGGCTGTTCGCCGGGGCTTGACCTGCCGGCCAGGCAAGCTGCCCAACCAGTCTTTGGCATGCTGCGCGGCGCGGTCTAGGGCGCCCTCAAACTCACTGGAATCGGCCCACATGGATGCATGCTACGCCGCAGCCGCGGGGCCAACCAGAGCCCGGGCGGCGCTTTGACTGTGGTGCCGGAACCGCTTGGTTGGGTTAGCGGCCGAAGTTGTCCTGCCACACGTCGGCGGCCAGCTTCACTATGAGCGCTCCCACGACTATCAGGAACACGATCCGCACAAACTTGCTTCCCTTGCTTACCGCTGTCCTGGCGCCTAGGTACCCGCCGAGCATATTGGACAAGCCCAGCACCAAGCCCAGCCCCCAGAGCAGGGATCCGTGCGGCAGGAAGAAAATCAGCGCGCCGGCGTTGGTGGCCATGTTGACGATCTTCGCTTTGGCACTGGCCTCCAGGAAGGCGTAACCCATTGCCGACACCAGTGCGATCACCAGGAAGGAACCCGTGCCTGGTCCAATCAGTCCGTCGTAGAAACCGATGACTGCGCCGATGAGGCAGGCCACCACGTAGTGCGTCCGGCCGTCATGCCTCAAGGCCGTGATTTCACCGGCATTTGGCTTCAGTGCGGTGAACACAGCCACCACAACCAGCGCCACGACGATGATGGGCTTGAACACGCTGGCTGGCAGGTTTGCAGCCAGCACGGCGCCGCCGAAGCTCCCCGCCAAGGCGATCACGGCCATCGGAACTGCCGTCTTGAGGTCCGGCTGGACTCGCCTGTAGTAGGTTGCCGTGCTGGCGGTGGTTCCGAATATGGACCCCATCTTGTTGGTGGCAAGCGCCTGAACAGGCGCGATGTTGGGAACCAGCAGCAGCGCGGGCAACTGAATCAGGCCGCCGCCGCCAACGACGGCGTCCACCCAACCTGCCGCGAATCCGGCCACCACGATCAGGAGGACAGTGGTGGCCTCAATCGATTCGAACCCGGAGATACCCTCGAGTCCGGCGATCACCGGGAACGAACGGCGTTCACGACGTAGTCGACGGCCTTTTCGACTGGGACGTTCTCAGCGTTGCCGGACCGGCGGTCCTTGATCTCAACTATGCCGTCGACGAGGCCCTTGCCAACGGCAAGGATGGTGGGCACACCAATCAGTTCCGCGTCACCGAACTTGACCCCAGGTGAAACCTTGGGGCGGTCGTCGTACATCACGTCCAGCCCGGCAGCTTCCAGCTCAAGGGCAAGCTTCTCGGCAGTCTGGAAGATCTCGTCGCCGCGGCCGACTGCTACGACGTGGATGTCCGCCGGGGCCACAGCACGGGGCCACACAAGTCCCTTCTCGTCGTGGTTGGACTCGGCGAGTGCGGCCACCGCACGAGTGACACCAACACCGTAGGAACCCATGGTGACCACCACCTGCTTGCCGTTCTGGTCAAGGACCTTGAGGTCAAGGGCTTCGGCGTACTTGCGGCCGAGCTGGAAAATGTGGCCCATCTCGATGCCGCGAGCCGTCTCCAGCGGACCGGAGCCGTCCGGCGCCTCGTCCCCCGCACGGACCTCGGTGCACTCGATGACGCCGTCCCAGCCGAAGTCCCGGCCGGCCACAAGGCCGTAGACGTGCTTTCCAGGCAGGTTGGCGCCCGTGATCCAGGCAGTACCGGAGACCACGCGGGGATCCACCAGGTAGAGCAGCTTGGTGGAGCCCTCGAGTCCGAGGAGCGGCTCGTCCAGGGTAAGGCCCGGCCCGATGTAGCCCTTGACCAGGCCCGGGTGCTTCCGGAGGTCTTCCTCGCCGGCAGCCTCCAGAACCACCTCGCCGGCTATGGGAAGGAAAGCACCGATGTTGGCTTCTACCCGCTTGAGGTCCACCGCGCGGTCACCGGGGACGCCAAGAACCACGATTTGGCGTTCACCCGTGGGCAGCGTGACGGCAAGGACCACATTCTTGAGGGTATCGGCGGCAGTCCACGCACCGCCGTCGGCCTCGCTGCGCGGTGCAATCTGGTTGGAAGCTTCCACCAGAGTTTCAATAGTGGGCGTGTTGGGCGTGTTGCGAACGTGGGCCGGAGGGGCGTTGCTGAAGTCAATTTCCTCGGGAACCACCGTAGTGACAGCTTCCACGTTGGCGGCGTAGCCACCGGGCGAGCGAACGAACGTGTCCTCGCCGATGTCCGTGGGGTGCAGGAACTCCTCGCTCTTTGAACCACCCATGGCGCCTGCAGTGGCGGCAACGGGGACCACTTCGAGGCCGAGGCGGGCGAAGATCTTCAGGTATGCCTCACGGTGGGCGGCGTAGCTGGCATCCAGGCCTTCGTCGTCGACGTCGAAGGAGTAGGAATCCTTCATGATGAACTCGCGGCCACGCAGCAGGCCGGCCCGTGGCCGTGCCTCGTCACGGTACTTGGTCTGAATCTGGTAAAGACTCAGCGGAAGGTCCTTGTACGAGGAGTAGAGGTCCTTCACCAGGAGTGTGAACACTTCTTCGTGCGTGGGTGCCAGCAAGTAGTCGGCTTCCTTGCGGTCCTTCAGCCGGAAGATCCCTTCGCCGTATTCGGTCCAGCGGTTGGTGGCCTCGTAGGGCTCTTTGGGGAGCAGCGCAGGGAAGTGGACCTCCTGCCCGCCGATGGCAGACATTTCCTGGCGGATGATCTCCTCAACCTTCCGCAGGACGCTGAGGCCGAGTGGCAGCCAGGTGTAGATTCCGGGGGCCGCGCGGCGGATGTAACCGGCGCGCACCAACAGTTTGTGGCTGGCTACCTCGGCATCGGCGGGGTCTTCACGCAAAGTGCGCAGGAAAAGCTGGGAGAGGCGAATCACCACGGGACAGGATCCGTTTCTATAACACCACTGGGGCAAAAAACTGGCAAAAGGTACTGCCTACTAATCTACCGGCTGGGCGGGCGACTTCCCGCCGCGCACATCCGACGCCGAAAAGCGGAAAGCCACGTCCGTGCTGAAGGAAGCCCCTGGCCGTCTCTGGCTGGTCATCCTGCACTGACGTGGCTCCGCGGCCGTGGCCGCAATCTCCGCGTGGGAACGGCTACGTGGTGGTGCCGTCCGATGCCACGGGAACGCCTTTGGCAGCGAAATCAACGCTGCTGCCGAGTTCACCACCGGTTTTGAGGCCGAAACGATCGTTCAATGGCTTCCCACTACCAACCGCTGCACCTGCTAGGGCGCACGACAAAGCGTCCAGGATCTGCTGGCTTGGCCTGTTCTCCGGGGCATTGAAATTGCCCCGTACGCGGTTGGCACCGTCAGCCACTGTTTGATCCCCCCTGCAAACCGGCAGTGCCCCATCGACACGGCTAGGAAGAACCTATGTGATGACTGGCACATTTTCAAGGAACCGCATTGACTCATAGAAAACCTCCGCGCAGCCCGATACGTTGCCTCATTTGAAAACCTCCGCGTAGCGGCGTGGTTG
>NZ_JAIWYX010000010.1 GCF_020251205.1 Arthrobacter sp. M4 | reverse complement strand
AGTCTGGTCCAGGTTCGGACGCGGCGTGACTCGAGTCCAGCGCCTAGCCGCGGGCGCCGTCCCAAGCGGCTGTCGTCGCGATCGCTGCCGGAGCCAAGGTCCAAGGTTCGGACGCGGCCTGACGCGTGTTCAGCGCCTAGCCGCGAGCGCCGTCGTCGCCAGCGCCGCGCATGATGTCCACCGTCGCGGGGTTACCGGCCGTCGGGTCGTCCCCCGGATGCTCGACGCCGGGATTCTCGACGCCGGCAAACTCGCCTGCGCGGGACCCAGCCGTCGTCGGATCCGCACCAAAGCTGCCCAGCAGCGAAAGCGCGTCGTGCGACGGCGACCCGACCTTTGCAGAGTACATCCGCAGGATGAGGTCCGGCTCCTGCGGCAAGGCAAGGTTCTCGAAGTTAAGTTCAACGTCCCCAACAATTGGGTGGTGCAGCCGGACAGCGCCGGACGAGTGGGCCGCGACGCGGTGACCGGCCCACCACTGGCGGAATTCCTCGCTGTGCACCGCGAGCTCCCCCACCAACTGGTTGGCCTGCGGATCGGATGGATGGCGGCCTATATCGACTCGCAGCGAGCCAGCAGCCTCGGCAGCGACGGATTTCCAGTCGCGGAACAACTGGCGTGCCTTCTGATCCAGGATGAGCCATCGCGTCAGGTTGCGTTCCGACGGCGGCATGGCGGGGAAATCGGCGAACAGGAGGACGCCCATGCGGTTGATGGCAAGCACATCGCTTCGGCGGCCAAGGATCATCGCGGGGATGTCTCCAACCGCATCCAGCAGCTGACGCAGTGCAGGGCGAACCCGTTGAGCCGGGACAGGCGTGGCCGATGATTCGGCGCAGTGTTCCAGCAGGTCCATCATGTGGGCGTGTTCGCTGGAGTCGAGCCGCAGCGCCCGGGATACGGCATCAAGGACCGCCCGCGAAGGGTGGACGTGCCTCCCCTGTTCCAGCCTGGTGTAGTAGTCGGTGCTAACGTCGGCCAGCCGTGCGATCTCCTCGCGCCGCAGTCCGGGGACCCGGCGAGCACCCCCAGATTCGGGCAGCCCGGCGTCATCCGGCGACAACCGGGCGCGCATGGCTCTGAGGAATCTTCCGAATTCGGCGCGTTGACCCATGCGCTCCATTGTTCCAGTTCCGAGGAAGCGTTTTCTACCGTGAGGGTGGGTCTGCGAATCCTAGGAAAAAGTGGGAAAGCCAAATGGGGTGTCAGCTTGCCGGAGAGTGCATAGGCTCTCATTAGGGGAATTGGCTCGGAGGGCTCCCTGGCTCCCTGAGCTCGGAGGGCTCCCTGGCTCCCTGAGCTTGGAGGATTCCTGGCTCCCTGGGCTTGGAGGGTTCCCTGAGCTTGGAGGGCTCCCTGAGCTTCGAGGGCTCCCCGGACTCAGAGGGCTCCCTGGCTCCTTGGTCCCCGACTCCTGGCCTCCCCAGCCGCGGCCGGGCCCGGCAAACCCCGACCATCTATACAAAGCCTTACAGGCACCGTTGCTTTACCGACGGCCGCCGCTTCACCGACGAAAGGGCCCATCATGTCCTCAACACAAAAATCGACCGTTCCCGGGCTCGTTCTGAACAACTCCGTCACCATCCCCCAGCTCGGCTACGGCGTTTTCCAAGTGCCGCCGGCGGAAACTCAGAAGGCCGTGGAGGACGCCTTGGAGGCGGGCTACCGACACATCGACACCGCTGCGGCCTACCGCAACGAGTCCGGCGTCGGGGCTGCAATCAAAGCCTCCGGAATTGCCCGGGAAGAGCTGTTCATTACCACCAAGCTCCGTAATGGCGAGCAGGGCACGGCGGCAGAGGCCTTCGACAACAGCCGACGCGAACTCGGCCTGGACGTCATCGACCTCTACCTGATCCACTGGCCGGTCCCGTCGCAGGGCCTGTTCGTTGATGCGTGGAAGGCCTTGGAGAAGATCTACGAGTCCGGCTCAGCGCGGGCCATTGGTGTGTCCAACTTCCTGCCGGAACACTTGGACACCCTCCTGTCCGGCACGGACGTTGTTCCCGCCGTCAACCAGATTGAACTCCACCCGACGTTCCAGCAGGCCCAGCTTGGCGAGAAGTGCCGCTCGCTTGGCATCGCCGTCGAGGCCTATAGCCCGCTGGGGCAGGGTGCCGACCTCACGGCCGGTCCGGTCACGGAGCTGGCCGAAAAGCACGGTGCGACGCCCGCGCAGGTCGTCCTGGCCTGGCACTTGGCCAGCGGCAACATCGTTATCCCCAAGTCGGTTCACCCGGAGCGCATCCGGCAGAACCTCGCGGCCGCATCCCTGCAGCTCAGCGCGGACGAAGTCGCCGCCATCAGCGCGCTCGAATCCGGTGCCCGCATCGGCAGCGACCCTGCAGTCGCGGCCCACACCCAGCTGTAAACCCACACTCAAAGGAATTCCATGCAATACACGCACCTAGGCCGCTCCGGCCTGCTTGTTTCCCGCCTGTGCCTTGGAACCATGAACTTCGGACCGCAGACGGACGAAGCCACCTCGCACTCGATCATGGACTCGGCCCTCGATGCCGGGATCAACTTCTTCGACACAGCCAACGTCTATGGCGGCCACGGCCACCGCGGCCTGACCGAGGAAATCGTCGGCCGCTGGTTCGCCAAGGGCGGCGAGCGCCGCGAGCGGGTGGTCCTGGCCACCAAGCTCTACGGGACCATGACGGACCTGCCCAACGAATCCAAGCTTTCCGCCCTGAACATCCGCCGTGCCCTGGACGCCAGCCTCAAGCGGCTGCAGACGGACTACATCGACATCTACCAGTTCCACCACATCGATCGGAACACCCCGTGGGACGAGATCTGGCAGGCCATCGACGTAGCCGTGCAGCAGGGCAAGATCCTGTACTCCGGCAGCAGCAACTTCGCCGGCTGGCACATCGCGCAGGCACAGGAAGCGGCTGCCCGCCGCAACTACACCGGCCTGATCAGCGAACAGTCCATCTACAACCTGCTGACGCGGGATGTGGAGCTCGAGGTGATTCCAGCCGCACAGCAGTACGGACTGGGCCTCATCCCGTGGTCACCGCTGCATGGCGGCCTCCTAGGCGGAGTCCTCAAAAAAGAGCGCGACGGCGTCCGCCGCACCGAAGGACGGGCGGCGGAAACGCTGAAGAACCACCAGGCCCAGATTCAGGAATACGAAGACCTGGTGGATGAGCTGGGCCAAGAGCCTGGTGAAGTGGCACTTTCCTGGCTCCTGCACCGGCCAGGAGTTGCGGCCCCGATCGTGGGTCCCCGCACCCAGGAGCAACTGGACTCGGCCCTCCGCGCACTGGACATCTCCCTCGAGGAGACCACGCTGAAGCGCTTGGACGGCATCTTCCCGGGCCGAAAGACGGCTCCAGAGGATTACGCGTGGTAATTGGCCAGCCTAAGGTAACTGGAGGGCCCCTCCGGCTACTTTTCATCGGCGGGACCGGGACCATCAGCGCGGCGGCTGCGGAGCGTGCCGCCGCGCTGGGTCACCGGCTCACGGTTCTCAACCGCGGTGTAACAACGGACCGTCCGGTCCCTGAAGGTACCGAAGTTTTGCAAGCCGATGTCCGTAACGCCGACGATGTCCGCCGGGCGCTGCAGGGCCGCGAGTTCGACGCAATAGCTGACTTCATCTCCTTCAAGCCAGAGCACGTACGCCAAGCGATCGAGTTGTTCACCGGCCGTACCGCTCAGTACGTGTTCATCAGTTCAGCCTCCGCATACCAGAAGCCGCCAGCTCGCCTACCGATTTTGGAGTCCACCCCGCTGCGTAATCCGTTCTGGCAGTATTCCCGGGACAAGATCGCCTGCGAGGACGTGCTTTTGGCTGAATATCGGGATAAAGGCTTTCCGGTTACTGTTGTGCGGCCTTCCCACACTTATGACCGCATGCGGATCGCCCTTCTGGGCGGCTGGACGGACATTCACCGCATGCGCGAAGGCCTGCCGGTGATCGTCCACGGCGACGGGACATCCCTCTGGACGCTTACCCATGCGCGCGACTTTGCGGTCGCTTTTGTTGGGCTGCTGGGTCTGCCGCAGGCCATCGGCGAAAGCTACACCATCACATCGGATGAGGCCCTGCCATGGGACCAGGTGTACGGCCTCTTTGCCACGGCTGCCGGTGTCCCCGAGCCTGCCTTGGTGCATGTGAGTTCGGAGACTATCGCCGCACACTCCCCTGCCTATGGACCTGCCCTGCTGGGCGACCGTTCCCATTCCGTGGTCTTCGACAATTCCAAGATCAAATCGCTGGTTCCGGAGTACCGTTGCGACATACCCTTCGCGGCTGGGGCGCGGGAGATCGTGCAGTGGCATGATGAACATCCCGGGCTCAAGCGTGTGGACCAGGAGTTCATGGAACTCAGTGACCGACTGGTTCGCTGGGCACGGAGGCCTATCTAGATCAGAGCAGCCGACTAGCACGGGAAAGGAACAGCACCATGGCCCTCGCACCCACTGTCCCCCTCAATGACGGCCATGCCATTCCCCAGATCGGGCTTGGAACCTGGCCGCTCGACGACGACCAAGTCGCCAAGGCGGTGGTCACCGCCGTCGAACTTGGCTACCGGCACGTCGACACGGCCGTCCGCTACGGCAACGAGGCGGGCGTCGGACAAGGTGTCCGGGATTCCGGACTCCCGCGCGAGGAACTGTTCATCGCCACCAAGCTGGACGGGGTCTACCAGGGGCAGGACCGGGCCCTCGAGGGCATGGAGGAATCCCTGAAGCGCCTCGGCCTGGATTACGTTGACCTTCTCCTCATCCACTGGCCCCTTCCGCATCGGGATGAGTACATCTCCACGTGGAAAACCTTCGAGCGCCTACAGACTGAGGGGAAAGTACGTTCAATCGGGGTGTCCAACTTCAAGCCGACACACTTGGAACGGCTCATGGAAGAGACCTCCGTGGTCCCCGCGGTGAACCAGATTCAGCTCACTCCGTCCATCACCCGCATCGACGAGCGGGCGTTCAACGACAGCCACCATATTGTCACCGAGTCATACAGTCCGCTGGGCGCTGGCCGAGACCTTCTCAATGCCCCGGTCCTGGCCAACATCGCCCGCAAGTACGGCAAGACGCCTGCGCAGGTGGTGCTTCGCTGGCACATCCAAGCTGGGCTGGTGGCTATCCCGAAGTCGGCCAACCCCCAGCGGATGAAGGAGAACATCGAGGTCTACGACTTCGAATTGGATCAGCAGGATCTTTCGGCAATCGACACCCTCGACGCGGGCCGCGATGCCGGCGTCGACTCTGACATCCAGGGGCACTGACTTTTTCAGAAGCACTGGCTCCCAAGGACACTGACTCCTAGCTCGCTGGCTCGCAGGTCCCAGGACGCTGGCTCGCACGTCCCAGGGGACCTGGCTCCCAGGGCAGTGACTCCCGGGGCACTGACTCCCAGGACGCTGACGGAAAGAACCAGGCTTGCTAGTCTCGATGACGATGCGCCACGAAGATCCGCGGCGCGCCATTAGAGAAAGGAAATAGACCCATGGGCTTCTTCGCTTTCCTCCTCCTCGGCCTCCTTGCGGGAGCCATCGCCAAGCTGATCCTTCCCGGACGGCAGGGCGGGGGCTTCTTCGTCACCCTTCTGCTGGGTGTCGTCGGGGCATTCCTCGGCGGCTGGCTGGGCGGACTCCTGTTCCGCCGCGGGCTCACCGAGTTCTTCGACCTCGGCACCTGGCTGCTGGCGATCGGCGGTTCGCTGATCGTGTTGCTGATCTGGGGCCTGATCACGCGAAGCCGCGCCCGCTAGGCCGGGTGGCACAACAAATCCAAGGGACCGCATGGAAAAACAGCGCACCGAACCCATCATCTGGACCGGCTCCTACACTGCCGACAACGGCGGGAAAGGATCCGGAATCGGTGCCGCGGCGGTCCGCGACGACGGCGGCCTCGACTGGCTGGGCACAGCGGTCGAGGCCCCTTCGCCGTCGTTCCTTGCCGTCCACCCCGCCGTGCCGGTGGTTTACGCCGTCGGCGAGGCCGCGCAGACCGTCCGTGCGTACCGCCGGACCGGAAACGCGCAGCTTGAACCCTTCGGCGAGGCATGGCTGGCCGGAGCAGCCGCCTGTCACGTCGCCGTCGATCCCCACGGCCGCTTCATTGTGGTCGCCTGCTGGGGCGACGGCCAGGTCCTGCTCTTCGAATTGGACGACGACGGCGCTATCACTTCACGGCTGGCCGCACCACCCGCCGCGGATCCCTATGTGGAAGACCCGTCCGCGAGGGACATCGCCACTGGCGGCGACCGCGTCAGCCGGGCCCACGCCACCCTTTTCCTGGCTGACGGCCGGATCCTCACCACGGATCTCGGCTTTGATGTGGTGCGGAGCTGGAACTACTCGCCGGGTGTGGGCCTGATCCCGGACCACGATGTTGCACTTCCCCTCCACAGCGGACCCCGGCACCTGGCACAGCATGCCTCAGGGACCGTGTTCATCGTGACCGAATACTCCATCGAAGTCGCCATCCTGCGGAAGGGCCCGGACGGACGCTATGCCCTGACGGGGTTGGTTCCGGTCTTCGCCAACGGTTCCTCGGAAGGCGACGCCGCCGCCGAGCTGGCGCTCTCGCCCGACGGCCGCTTCGCATATGCCGGCGTCCGCGGGTCCAACCGCATCGGGACCCTGGAGGTGGACGACGACGGCACGCGGCTCCGTCCTATTGGCGACGCTCCCAGCGGCGGCGACTGGCCGCGGCACCACCTTGTCCGCGACGGCTGGCTTCATGTAGCCCACGAACGCTCGAACGATGTGGTCACGTTCGCACTGGACCCGATGACAGGACTTCCCGAAGAAGTTCACAACCGGCTCCAAACGGGTTCCCCCACCGTCTTGATTTTGGCAGACTAGGCGGCGGATTCCCCATCCGGAAATCCTTGCCAGAGCTTTGCCGCTTTCTCGGAAGGATCCCGCTTTGTCCGCCTCACTCGCCTCCGTATCCTCGCCCGATTCACTGTCATCTACCCATCGCAGCTCCGCAGGATCCCGGCACCCGCGCACAAGGCTCCTGCGGCGCCTGGCCGCAATCGCCGTCGTCGGGCTTGTACTGAGCGCTGGAACCACTGCCGGATCCATCGTGCCGGCTCTCGCCGCGCCCGGTAACCCGAATGGCCAACAGCAGCCGCCTGGCGGCGGGCAGGCCCTGCATTCGCTGCGGTCCGGCGTCACTAACGAGAACTTCTACTTCGTCATGGCGGACCGTTTCAGCAACGGCAGTACAGCAAACGACGACGGCGGCCTGGGCCCCGATCCGATGGTTTCCGGCTTCGATCCCACTCGGAAAGGCTTCTACAACGGCGGCGACCTGGCGGGGCTGACCCAAAAGCTGGACTACATCCAGGGGCTTGGCACAACGTCGATTTGGCTTACGCCCAGCTTCAAGAACAAGGCCGTCCAGCCGGAAGACAACTCGGCCGGCTACCACGGCTATTGGATCACGGACTTCACCCAGATCGATCCGCACCTCGGCACCAACCAGGAACTCCGGCAGCTTATCGACGCGGCGCATGGCCGCGGGATGAAGGTCTACTTCGACATCATCACCAACCACACGGCGGATGTCATTGGCTATCAAGAGGGCGCCAGGAAGGGCTACGTCTCCAAGGACGCCAAACCTTACCGCACGGCGTCGGGACAACCGTTCGACGACCGTGACTTCGCGGGACAGCAGTCCTTCCCCGCTTTGGACCCGGCCACGTCGTTCCCCTACACCCCGGTGCTGGATCCTGGCGAGGAAAACCTGAAGGTCCCCGCATGGCTTAACGACACTACGCTGTACCACAACCGGGGAAACACCACCTTCACGGGCGAGGACTCTTACTACGGCGACTTCTTTGGCTTGGACGACCTGTTCACGGAGAACCCCCGCGTTGTCCGCGGCATGATAGACATCTACAAAACCTGGATCGGCGACTTCGGTGTGGACGGCTTCCGGATCGACACCATGAAGCACGTGAACGACGAGTTCTGGCAGCAGTTCGGTCCTGAAATCCTCACTTACGCCAAGGAACACGGCAAGAGCGAGTTCTTTATGTTCGGTGAGGTGTTTGACACCACCAAGGCCTTCACCTCGCGCTTCACCACGCGGGACAAGATGCAGGCAGTGCTGGACTTCCCATTCCAGGATGCGGCGCGCAACTTCGCGTCGCGTGGCCAGAGCGCCTCCGCGTTGTCTAGTTTCTTCGCTGCCGATGACTGGTACACCGACGCCGATTCCAACGTTTATGAACTGCCCACCTTCCTGGGCAATCACGACATGGGCAGGATAGGCAGCTTTGTCAGCGCGGATAATCCAGGAGCCAGCGACACGGAGAAGATGGCGCGGGACCGGCTGGCCCACGAATTGATGTACTTCTCGCGCGGCAATCCCGTGGTGTATTACGGCGACGAACAGGGATTCACAGGCCCAGGTGGCGACCAGGACGCACGGCAGACGCTCTTCGCCAGCCGGGTGCCGGACTACTTGGACGACGACCTCCTTGGTACTGATGCCACGCACGCCACGGATAACTTCACCACCACGCACCCGCTGTACACGGCCATCGGCAACCTTGCCCATCTGACCGCGGAACACCCTGCGCTGCGCAACGGGGCCCAGCAGACGCGGTTCGCATCGGACGGTCCCGGGATCTATGCGTTCTCCCGCACCGACGCCAAGGACCAGCGCGAGTACATCGTGGCAGTGAACAACAGCAAGCAGCCTCAGACGGCCGATGTGCCCACGTACACCTCCAAGCGCACGTTCACGCGGATCTACGGCGACGCCCCAGCCGAAGCGAAGACGTCGGCGGAAGGCAAGCTAACAGTCACTGTTCCTGCGTTATCCGCAGTGGTTTACGAATCCTCGGGAAGGATCCCGCGCTCCATGGCAGCCCCCGCCATTACACTCGGCCAGCCGACGCCGGCCGTTGGGGACAATGGCCGGCTGCGCGTCACGGCCAATGTGCAAGGTGAATCCTTCTACGAGGTCTCCTTCGAGGCGCGCGTGGCCGGCGGAAACTGGCAGCCCATCGGCACCGACGACAACGCCCCCTACCAGGTTTTCCATGATGTGGCGTCCCTCGACGCCGGAACTCCGGTGGAGTACAGGGCAGTTGTCTTGGACAACGGCGGCCACACCTCGGCCAGCGCCGTGACTTCAGGCGTTGTCCCGGCCCCGCTGCTGGCCATGCAGTCGCCCAAGGAAGGCAGCGCCGTGACAGGCGTTGTTGAGGTCAGCGCAACTGCGGACCCAGAGAAGTCCAGCCACGTGGTGGGCTTCGAACGCAGCGTCAACGGCGGCCCGTGGACCCCCTTGGGGACGGACAGTTCGTCGCCGGTGTACACCGTGTTCGATGACCTGAGCGGTCAGGGCCTACCGGACGGCACCCAGTTGAGGTACCGGGCGGTGATGAGCGGCCCAGGGTTCGACGGCGTCACCTCCGATGTCCGAACAGTCACCACCGGAGCGCCACCGCAGCCGAACTCAGTCACCGTGGCGGGCAGCTTGGACTCGGAAATGGGCTGCGCGGCCGACTGGGATCCATCCTGCCCCGCAGCATTTATGACGCTGGACCCGGTGGACCTTATCTGGCGCAAAACGGTGGACCTGCCCGCTGGGACCTACGAGTTCAAGGCCGCACTCAACGGTTCCTGGGCTGAAAACTACGGTGACGGCGGCGCGTTCAACGGGCCCAACATTGTGCTCAACCACCCTGGTGGCCCGGTAACGTTCCGCTACGACCATTCAACCCACATCCTGCAGGCGGTGTACGCCTCCCAGCAACCAACAGCGGTGGCCGCTGCGGGAAGCCAGGATTCGGAACTCGGCTGTGCGGGTGACTGGATGCCCGATTGCCCGCAGGCGCAGCTGACTCTAGATCCCACGGACCTCGTGTGGAAGCTCACGGTCGCAGATCTTCCGGCTGGAAGCTATGAGTTCAAAGCCGCGCTCAACAAGTCGTGGACTGAGAACTACGGGGCAGGCGGTGTACCCAACGGGGCCAATATCCCGCTGACGCATGCGGGTGGCCCGGTCACGTTCCGCTACGACCACGTAACTCATGTGATCCGGGCGGACTAGGTCCATCCAAGACAGGCCACCGCTCGAGGGAGCGGCGGTGTGCGGCGGGCTGGTTCGGTTCAGGAACCAGCCCGCTATGCCTGTTTGGCTGGCAGTGCGACTAGCCGCTGTGGGTGCCACCAGCCGCCAACAGTGCCACCAGCCCGCTAACAGTGCCGCCCAGTGCCGCCAGCCGCTGGCTGTGCCACCAGCCGCCAACAGTGCCGCCAGCCGCCAGCGGTACGACTAGCCGCTAGCGGTGCGACTAGCTGCGCGTTGACTCGTCCACGGCGGCCAGGAGTGAGTTGAATCGTGTGTTATCCGCCAGATCGTCGATCAATACGGAACGACCGTGGGCATCTGCAAGCGGAACCTGCCAATTCGGATACACCTTGGAGGTTGTGCCGGGTTGGTTCTGCACCCGTCGCTCACCCACCGCATCCACGAGCGCCACCCCCAAGAGCACCGACGGCGACTTGGCCAATAGCCTGTGGAGTGCCTCGACATAGCGCTCTTCATAATCCCGGCCGCCCTTGTGTGGCGTCCCATCATGTTCGGGCGTCAGCCCCCGCTCATGCAGCAGGACATCCATCTTCTCCAGCGTTGCCTCATGGTCGGCACGTTCCTCTTGGACGGAGCGCTCCAGGATTCCGAGTCGGTGGCGGAGGTCCACGTGGTCACCGGCCAAGTAACCTGCCGTGGGCGGGAGGTCGTGGGTGTTCACGCTGGCGAGTGCGTACTTACGGTACTTTTCGGGCGGTAGCGGCTGGTCGCCGTCGTACTCGAACCACAAAATTGAGGTGCCCAGAATTCCGCGGGACGCCAGGTAATCGCGGACCCAAGGCTCGAAGACCCCTAGGTCCTCGCCAATCACGACGGCGTTGGCCCGGTGCGCTTCCAAGGCCAGGATGCCGATCAGCGACTCATGGTCGTAGCGGACGTACGTGCCGTCCTTGGCTGAGTTTCCTTCGGGCACCCACCAGAGCCGGAACAGGCCCAGGATGTGGTCCACGCGAATGCCGCCCGCGTGCCGGAGGACCGTGGAGAGCATATCCCGGAACGGCGCGTACCCCGCTTCCGCGAGCCGCACAGGGTGCCACGGAGGCTGGTTCCAGTTCTGCCCCTGCTGGTTGTACATATCCGGGGGCGCCCCCACGCTGACCCCGGGTGCGAAACTGTCATGCAGGGTCCAGGCGTCGGCGCTGCTGAGGTCCGCCCCAACCGCCAAGTCGTGCACAATACCCAACCGCATGCCCGCCTTTTTCGCGGATCGCTGCGCGGCTTCCAGCTGTTCGTCGCAGATCCACTGGAGCCAGCGGTGGAAACCGATCCTATCGGCCAGCGCCGGACGCATCGACTCCACCAGGGGCGACCCCACAGTGGAGGCTGCATTTCGCCACAGCGGATCGTTGGCTGGCAGGTCTTCACGGATGGCGCACCAGAGGGCAAAATCCTCGAGTCCCTGGCCGGCTTCCTCGCAGAACGCGTCGAACTCCCGTTGCCGGGAGGGCGAGAGCCTGGCGTGATACAGCAGTTCCAGGGCTGCGAGTTTGAAGGCGTACACCTTGTCCCGGTCAAGGCGCTCAGCGTTCTTGTTCAGTGAATGGACCTGCTCCAGCAGCCGGTCCACCGTGGCGCGTTTTCGGGGTTTCAAATAGGCGAGCTCGGGGATCGCCTCGATGCGGATGTAGAGCGGATTGAAGAAGCGCCGCGTCGATGGCGAATAGGGCGAAGGCTGAACAGGCGGCACGGGATCGGCGGCGTGCAGCGGGTTGACCAGGACATAGTCTGCACCCCGCATCCCGGCGAGCGCGGCGAGGTCCGCCAGATCGGCGAAATCGCCGATGCCCCAGGATCGCTTGGACCTCACCGAATACAACTGCGTGGCCAGGCCCCAGCCGCGCCGTTCCTCCAGCGGAGCCGCTGTTCGCAGCACCTCAGGCACCACAGCCAGCGCGGCCTGGGCCGTAACGCCGTCGGATTCGGCTGTGAGCGTGTGCCAGCCGAGTGGAAGGTCGGCGGGAACTTCGAACGTAGCCCGGCCCACCTGGACGCCGTCGACGTCCCGGGCCGGAACCCAGACGTCCTGCTGGATGGCGTCAAGCAGCTTCCCACCCTCCAAAGTGATGGTGAGGCGGACGGTGGCGCCGTCGCAGACATGGACAGGGACCTGCTCGGTGGCACCTTCACGGACTACGACGGCGGGCGGCAACATTCGCCGCCAGGGAGCCAGTTCCGTTTCGACCAGGGCGGCCTCGATGTGCTCGTCGGAGTCCGCGCGCACTCCAAGCGCGGCCAGAACCTTGACCAGCGTGTCCGGGGCCACCGTGTGCTGCAGCCCGTCGAAGCCCCAAAACGAGGTGCCCACGCCATTCGCGTCCGCAAGCCGGTGCAACAGGCCTTCGTCGACGGCCGGTGCGCCGGGGGCAGTTTGGCCGGCTGTTGTTTCCGACGCTGTGGTTCCCGGTTCCGTTGTTCCCGGTTCCGTTGTTCCAGGCGCTGTGGTTCCCGGCGCCGTTGTTTCCGGCGCTGTTGCTTCCGGCGCTGTTGATCCAGGCGCTGTGGTTCCCGGTTCCGTTGTTCCCGGTTCCGTTGTTCCCGGTTCCGTTGTTCCAGGCGCTGTGGTTCCCGACGCTGCTGTTCCCGGTTCCGTTGTTCCAGGAGCTGTGGTTCCCGGCGCTGTTGATCCAGGCGGTGCTGTTCCCGGCTCTGCGCCCTGTTCAGCCGTGCCGTGCTCTGTGGAAGTGTTGGTCATGTCCGCCTCGTCTGAATTGTGGATCCGTCCGAACGTGCATGCCGCCTCGCTGCTTCCCCAGCCAGGCAACTGGTTCCGATTATTGCAGGGCCGTGTGGCGGACCACACAGAATTTTTCCTTGATGACGTGGGACGACCGACCTTGGCTGCCAGCAAATCGACTGTGGCTGCAAAGCCGGACGAAGCTCAGCGCCCGACGTAGGCCGCCAGGTGCTCTCCGGTGAGGGTGGAGCGATCGGCGATGAGGTCTGCGGGTGTGCCCTCGAAGACGATTCGGCCACCGTCGTGACCGGCACCGGGGCCAAGGTCGATGATCCAGTCTGCGTGCGCCATAACGGCTTGGTGGTGCTCGATGACTATGACCGACTTTCCAGAGTCGACCAGCCTGTCGAGCATAGCTAGCAGCTGTTCGACGTCGGCAAGGTGCAGGCCGCTGGTCGGCTCGTCGAGGATGTAAACATCACCCTTCTCGGCCATCTGCGACGCCAGCTTAAGCCGCTGCCGCTCACCGCCGGACAGCGTGGTCAATGGTTGGCCCAGGTTGATGTAACCCAGTCCCACATCTTCAAGCCGGGTCAGGATCGCGGCGGCGGCGGGGGTCTTCGCCTCGCCCTTCGAGAAGAAGCTCAAAGCCTCGGAAACAGGCAGGTCGAGTACCTCGGCGATGTTGAGGCCACCGAAGCGAAGCTCCAGGACTTCCGCTTGGAAGCGCTTACCGCCGCAGTCTTCGCACGGTGTGGACACGGTTTCCATGAATCCGAGCTCAGTGAAGATCAGCCCGTTGCCGTTACACGTTGGGCAGGCGCCCTCGGAGTTGGCGGAGAAGAGCGCCGGCTTCACGCCATTGGCCTTGGCGAACGCCTTACGGATTGGCTCAAGCAGACCCGTATACGTCGCCGGGTTGCTTCGTCGCGAACCCCTGATTGCGCTCTGGTCGATGGCAACTACCCCCTCGCGCGGGGACACGGAGCCATGGATGAGCGAGCTCTTCCCCGAGCCGGCCACGCCGGTAACTACCACCAACACACCGAGGGGGATGTCGACGTCGACGTTTTGCAGGTTGTGCATGGAGGCGCCGCGCACCTCCAGCGTTCCCGAAGGCCTGCGCACAGACTCCTTTACGGACACTTTGTCGTCAAGGTGACGTCCCGTGACGGTATCGCTCCGCCGAAGCTCCTTCACACTGCCCTCGAAACAGATCGCTCCGCCGTTGGTACCGGCGCCCGGTCCGAGATCGACGACGTGGTCCGCGATGGCGATCATCTCCGGCTTGTGCTCCACCACAAGAACGGTGTTTCCTTTATCGCGCAGGCGAAGCAGGAGCTCATTCATCCGCTGGATGTCGTGGGGGTGGAGGCCGATGGTGGGCTCGTCGAAAACGTAGGTGACGTCGGTCAGCGACGAGCCGAGGTGCCGCAGCATCTTGATCCGCTGCGACTCGCCGCCTGACAGGGTGCCTGACGGCCGGTCCAGCGACAGGTAGCCCAGCCCGAGCTCAACGAACGCGTCCAGGTTTTCGCCCAGCGCCGTAAGCAGCGGTGCCACCGAAGGCTCACGGAGCTCGCGGATCCATGCCGCCAAATCCGTAATCTGCATGGCGCACGCGTCGGCGATGTTGATCCCCTTGATCTTGGACGACCGGGCCCCTTCGCTGAGCCGGGTGCCGCCACACTCAGGGCAGGGCGCGAAAGTCGCAACCCGCTCAACGAAGGCGCGGATGTGGGGCTGCAACGAATCGACGTCCTTGCTCAGCATCGACTTGCGGATCTTCGGGATCAGGCCCTCGTAGGTGATGTTGATGCCCTTGGCCTTGATCTTGGTGGGCTCTTTGTAGAGGAAGTGGTGGAGTTCCTTCTCGGTGTACTCGCGGATGGGCTTGTCCGGGTCCACAAAGCCCGACTCGCTGTAGGTCTTCACCATCCACCCATCCGCCGTGTAGCCGGGGATGGTGATCGCTCCCTCGTTGAGGGATTTACTGTCGTCGAACATCTGGGTCAGGTCGATGTCCGAGATGGAGCCCCTGCCCTCGCAGCGCGGGCACATGCCGCCGTGGTAGATGGCCTCGCGCACCACGGTCTTTTCGCCCGTGGCGCTTGTCATCACGCCGCTCGCTTTCCGCGCCGGGATGTTAAAGGAGAAGGCGATCGGCGGGCCTACATAAGGCGATCCCAGTCGGCTGAACAGGACGCGGAGGACTGCATTGGCGTCGGTTACCGTCCCAACTGTGGAGCGGGCGTTGGCGCCCATCCTCTCCTGGTCGACGACGATGGCAGTTGTCAGCCCATCCAGGACATCAACGTCAGGCCGCGCCAGGGTCGGCATAAAGCCCTGCACGAAAGCGCTGTATGTTTCGTTGATCAGCCGCTGCGACTCGGCGGCAATAGTGTCGAACACCAATGAGCTCTTGCCCGAGCCCGACACTCCTGTGAACACCGTCAATCGACGTTTCGGGAGCTCGATGTTCACGTCCTTGAGGTTGTTCTCCCGCGCACCTTGGACCCGGATCATTTCATGGCTGTCGGCGGCATGGAGGGCAGCTGATTGTGCTTCCGTCCTCGTGGCGATGCTCATCGTCGTGTCTCCATCTGTTATGAGGCCGCTTCACGGCTCCCCCGGTGTCGCATGGGCTTTATCCAAACAACGGCGAGCGGTGCTTCCGGGCTTGGTCTGTCCCGGAATCTTTCAGCGAAACCCGACCGAAAGCACGCTCGGTTCCTAGTCCAACCGATGGCCCATGGTCTGCGCAAGGACATGGGCCTTGGCTTTTCGGCGCCCTTAATGCAATGACCATCCTGCCCACTTACTCCAATGCCCATCCTCGAAACCTCGCTGAGTCGCAATAGCACGCGGACCCTAAGGGATGCTGCCACATAGCAAGTGGGAAGGAGCGTCGCCCCGGACTGATGTCCGCCCCCGGTCTCACCCCTGATTCTGGGCCGAAGCCACGCCCGTAGCATTGGTGTGTGGATCCTATCGAGCTGCTGTCCGGGCCCGTTCCCGTGATTCTCGTGATTCTTGGAGTGGCGGCCTTTATGTGGCTTGTTGTTCCCAGGACACGACAGCAACTGCGGCTCACGATTCCGGTGGTACTCGCGGCAACATTCGGCGCAACAGTGCTGCTCAAGTTCCTGACGGAACGGGTGTGGAATACCTGGGGAGCGCCTTTGGACACCGAGGTCTACTTGTGGGTCTGGCTGGCGCTGGCGGCAGTAACCCTAGGCTCCGTCCGAATAATCCAAGCCGTGCGCAAGCGGCCGCCGGCGTGGGTGGGTAGGGCTGCTTTATGGCTCGTCTCGACCCTGCTCGCAGTAGTTGCGGCGGCCGAGCTAGTGAACTTGCACTTCGGCGAATACGCCACAGTGGGATCACTTTTCGGACGGCCAGGACTCACCATCGAAACGATCACGCCGATCAACCCTCCCGAGAGCACCCCAACCCAACAGCCCACCACCCCGGAAGGTCGAGCCCAGGAATCCGCGCGGGCCACGAAAGCTGTCAAAGAAGCCGACTGGAACCCTCCTGAGGAAATGCCCAAACAAGGGAAAGTGGTTACCACAGAGATACCTTCCCCAGTTTCAGGTCTGCCAACGTCGGCGGCCTTTGTATACCTTCCTCCCGCCTACCTGACAAACAACCGGCCCAACCTTCCCGTCCTTGTCCTGCTGCACGGTGTGCCCGGACGGAGCCTGGACTGGCTGGACGGCGGCCGCCTCGCCAGTTTCATGGACGCTTTCGCCGCCCGTCACAAAGGCCTCACCCCCGTTGTGGTGATGCCCGACGTCGGCGGGAACTTCGCGCCCAATCCTCCTTTGTGCCTGGACACGAAGCTGGGCCGGTCCGCCACGTACCTCGCCGAAGATGTGCCCGCCTGGGCCAAGCACAATCTCGGGGCGGGGCTGGCCGACCGGCACCAATGGGCGATAGCCGGCTTCTCCTACGGAGGAACATGCGCCCTGCAACTGGCCGTGAATCGTCCAGAGGTGTACCCCACCTTCATTGACATCTCCGGCGAAGTGGAACCGACCATCAACGCGGGCAGGGATGCCCTCATCCGTCTCTACTTCGACGGCGACCGTGCGGCCTTCGCGCGGCAGAACGCCCTCGACGTTCTGAAGACACGCTCCTACCCGGACACCGCAGGCATCGTCACGATCGGAGAATCCGACAGTTTCTATGGCCCGCAAGGTGCCGCCGTGGCGAAGGCCGCTGCGGCTGTCGGCATGAATGTGCAACTGAAGACAGTCCCCGGCAGCCACACATGGCAGGCGTGGCGGGCAGGCTTGGAAACCAACCTCGACTGGCTCATGACAAGGCTTACCTCCGGCTAGCACCCTGTGGAGCGCCGGCATGAATGTGCAACTGAAGACAGTCCCAGGCCGCCACACATGGCAGGCGTGGCGAGCAGGCGTGGAAACCAACCTCGACTGGCTCATGACAAGGCTTACCTCCGGCTAGCACGCTGGGGAGCGCGGGCATCGACGTCGCCGTTTGCGCTGGCTGAGCCGAGTGTTCCCCCTCCCACGCCGGGGCTGTCCGCCAGGCTACGCCTGCCTGTCCCGCCGTTGGCCATGCGCCTTGTTAGATGCCATCCGTGCTGAGGCCATCCGTGTTGAGGCCGACTACGATAAGGCCGTCATATCTACGCCCCCATCACGTTAGTGCGGCCCGCCGCACCCGGCCCTCGCACCACGCTTGGATCAAGGTGTTCGATCCCCTCAGGGGTCACCAGCACCACCCGTGCCGTCGAAATATCGAAGAACAGGCCCGTTGCCTGGACCCGCCCTGCTGCAAGCGCCGGTCCCACCACAGGGTGCTCCTCCAACTTGCGCAGCTGGACGGCGACGTTCACCATCCCCAGCTGATCCACGCGGCTGTATCCCGAGGCTTCAGCGGCAAGGGCAACGGGATGGCCGTCCACAAGTTCGCGGAAGCTCGGCCGTGCATGGTCCAGCCAAGCGTCGAACCCCGCCCCCAGGTTCTTGTTACCAGCCCCTTCCGCGTCGGAAATCACGGCCTTCATTGCCCCGCAGCTGGAATGTCCGCAGATCACAATCGAGTCGATCGCCAACGCCGTGACCGCGAACTGCAGCGCCGAATCAATGGAGGCATCCTGCCCGTCCGCGCTGACCACGTTGCCAACGTTGCGCAGCGTTAGAAGGTCGCCCGGGCCGCTACTGGTGATCAGGTTCGGATTGACACGGGAGTCTACGCAGGCAACAAACAGAGTGTCTGGATTCTGCTCATCGGCGAGGCCTTGGACCAGCGGGCGGACCCTATCGGCATAGCGTCGATGGTATTTGTCGATCCCCAAAAGGATCGATCGAAGCGGCAGCCGCTCGACGTCGTCGTACTCTTCCGATGCGGCATCCGCTGAAGGGACCGTCTGTGCAGACTGCCAGGTTGTCCGTGGCGGCAGCGGGAACTCCCGCGACTCCTGCCGCTGCGGCGAGCGGTGGGCGGCGTCCTTGAAGACCGTTGTGCCGTGCTCCTCCAGCAGGACAGTGCCGCCGCTTGAAGTGTGCTGCTTCTGCCAAGCGAGCAACGCCTCGTGGAAAGCATGGTCCAGGTAGTCGGCGTTCAGTTCCACCACAACGTTCCGGCCTTCGGGCACGGAATGCAGCACGCGGTTCAGCCTTGGCAGTGCGAAGAAGCTGCACGAACCGGCGATCGTCACACGCCAGGGAGCCGAAGGGACAGCGGGCGGGTGGATATGGATCGGCGCACGCAACACACGCCAAAGCACACAGGCCGACGCAAGTGCCAGGCCGATAATGACGCCTTCCAACAGGTTGAGGAACACCACGCAGCCCAGTGTCACGACGTAAACCAGGAGGTCACCGGTGCGGCGGCTGGTCTTGATGTCGGCGACTCTGATGAGTCGGGCACCGATCACCACCAAAAGGCCAGCAAGGACGGACAGCGGAATCAGCTGGATCAGCCCGGCGAACAATGCCGAGAAAACCAGAACCCATACGCCGTGCAGAACCGCCGATGTGCGGCTGGCAGCGCCGGCTTCAACGTTGGTGGCGCTGCGGACGATCACTCCGGTGACAGGCAGCCCGCCGAGCATGCCCGAAACCATATTCGCCGACCCCTGGCCGACCAGTTCGCGATTGAGGTTTGTGCGCGGTCCGTTCTGCATCTTGTCGACGGCCACCGCGGAAAGAAGGGATTCGATACTCGCGATCATGGCTACCGAGACGACGGCAAGCGCGGCGCCGCGCCAGTTGCCGTCGGGCAGGTTCGGCAACGCGACGGCGTCGAAAATGGAACCGTTAAAGGTGATGCGCTCAACCCCGGGCGCCATCGCCACAGAGAGTGCGGTGCCGGCAACGACGGCGGCCAGCGGACCGGGAATCCGGCGGACGGCGCGCGGCACGTACTTCCAGCCGAGCAAGATACCCACCACGGTGAGGCCAAGCAAGGCTGAGTGAAGTTCGACGTTGGTGATGGCGGCGGGCAGCGCTGCCACGTTTGCCAGCACGGATTCGGCCGGCTTGGAACCCAACAGCACTTGGGTCTGCTGTAGGACGATCGTTACGCCGATCCCGGCGAGCATCGCCTTGACCACAACGGGAGAAACGGCCAACGCTGCCCGTCCCACCTTGCTGATTCCCAACAGCAACTGCACGACGCCGGCAGCGGCCGTGATCGCGCACGTCACCGGCCAGCCGAACTCCTCAACAAGACCGGCAACGACGACGGTCAAGCCGGCGGCGGGGCCACTCACCTGGAGCGGGGCGCCACCTAGGCAACCCGCAACGATTCCGCCGACAGCTGCTGCGATCAGGCCAGCCATGACCGGAGCGCCGGAGGCTGCGGCGATGCCGAGGGATAGTGGCAGCGCAACGAGGAATACAACCAAGGAAGCGGGGAGGTCCGCGCTCAAAGTGCGGAGGAAGGGGACTCGGCCCAGCGCTGGGCGCTTGCGTGGTGTTCCCTGCGTTTTGCCTGATGGCGCGGTTCCAGGCGGCGTGGTTTCCAACGGCGCGGTTCCCGACGGCGCGGTTCCCGACGGCGCGGTTCCCGACGGCGTGGTTTCCAACGGCGTGGTTCCCGACGGCGTGGTTTCCAACGGCGTGGTTCCAGGCGGCGCGGTTCCCGACGGCGCGGTTCCCGACGGCGTGGTTTCCAACGGCGTGGTTCCCGACGGCGTGGTTCTCGGTGGCGTGGTTTCCGGCGGACTATGTGAGTGGTCGGAGATGTTGGTGGGATCTGTCGGCTGCGGCATGTTTTCCTTCGCTGGCGGGCAGGGTCCCTTCCACGGTAGAGGCGGTGTCACGACGCTTGACAACACTTTGTGATTTATATGACAAAAATAGTCAAATTTAGCTTAATATGGATGCAGGCAGCACCCCCTGGCTGCCTTGGGCACCAATACCCACACAAAAGGCCTCGGACTTCCGGGCTGTGTGCACTGCCCGGAAGGCCGAGGCCGTCCTTCCGCAAAATTGAACTGCGTCTGCGACTAGCGGCCCGCTACGACTAGAGGTCCGCTGCCACTAGCTCGTCCACCGCGGCGACTTCCTTGGGACCCTAGGTTCCCTTGTGAGGAACGCAGCGGTAAGTCCCAGCACACCAAGACCTGGTAGACGAGGGGCTACGCCCGGCCACCCCCAGGCTGCTGCTGTTGCCGCTAGGATCAGCGGAATTAACCCCGAGCGCACGGCGGAGAACTGGTAGCCGATGGACGCACCCGAGGTGCGAGTATTGGCGCTAAACAGCCCGGAGAACCAGGCGCCCTGCGCGCCACCATCTCAGTAGTGTTAAGTGGCGTCAAGAGACCTTTGTGAAGGGCCCTCATCCCGCCTTGCTCGAAGCACGGAAAGTGCGCGTCCACTGCCAGTTCCGGACATGCCGGAGTTGGAGCACAAAACTGTCGGAGCCTCCCGTTACAGTCCTAGACATGAACGCGATAGCCCTTTTGGAAACGGATTTTGTTGCGCCCTTGGGTCCCGCATCGGATCCCGAAACTGGCTGGCAGCTTGAGGCATGCCGCGACTGCGCAAAGACTCTTGGCGATGCCGAGCTCCTTCTCAGTGGCGACGAATACCGGTGCACTGATTGCGCGGACCTGGCAGCTCACAACGGTGAGTGCCGCGATTGTGGTCGTCTGCTGGCAGACGCCGATTTTGTCGCCGGGTCTTGCGCGGACTGCCTGGCCTAACTTCCGCACCTCCCGGGCTGCGGGAAGGACAGCGCCCGCGCTGGGCTGAATCTGGTCAGCGCCCGCTGCCATCTGCCAACCGCACCCGTCCGCCCTGCAACCAACTTGCCAGTACTAGGCCATCCAGGCCCTCTGCCTGGTGAGTTCGCCGGCACAAGGACCGGTGCCCGTCCCTCGGCCTCGTGAGCTTGCCGGCACAAGGACCGGTGCCCGTCCCTCGGCCTCGTGAGCTTGCCGGCACAAGGACCGGTGCCCGTCCCTCGGCCTCGTGAGCTTGCCGGCACAAGGACCGGTGCCCGTCCCTCTGCCTCGCCTGGCCCCAGGACCGGTGCCCGTCCCTCGGCCTCCTGAACCTGCCGGCACAAGGACCGGTGCCCGCCCCTCTGCCTCCTGAGCCTGCCGGCACAATGACCGGTGCCCGCCACTTTGCCTTGCCCGGCCCCAGCCCGCCGCGAGAGGGCTCTTGGCATTGATGACTCCCTTGTTTGGTGGATCATGGAGCAATGGACGCGATCGAGGCCCTCGACGAAATCGCCTTCTGGCTTGAACGAGGCCAGGCGGCGAGTTTCAAAGTTCAGGCATTTCGAAAGGCCGCCGACGTTATCAGGCAGCTGACCCCTGACGACCTCGCGCAACTCGTGGAGAGCGGGCGCCTCACAAGCCTCAAGGGCATCGGCAGCCGCAGCGCGGAGGTGATCAGCCAGGCCGTTGAAGGCCGCACCCCCGAGTATTTGGAGGACCTTCGCCAACGAGGGGCGGGGTCACTCACTTCGAGCGGCCTTACCGCAGCCCTTCGAGGAGACCTGCACAGCCACAGCAATTGGTCGGATGGCGGTTCGCCGATCGCCACGATGGTGGCAGCTGCGCGCACCTTAGGCCGTGAATACTTGGCCCTGACCGACCATTCACCCAACCTCACCATCGCCAACGGACTCAGCGTCGAGCGGTTGATCGAACAGCTCGGAGTGGTGGACAGCATCAACTCCGAGCACGGCGATTTCACCCTTCTGAGCGGCATCGAAGTGGACATCCTGGAAGACGGCGCCCTTGACCAGATCCCGGAAATGCTGGAAGGTCTGGACGTTGTGGTGGCCAGCGTTCACTCGAAGCTCCGCGCCGACAAAAACACAATGACGCGACGCATGTTGAAGGCTATCCGCAATCCGTACACCAACGTCCTGGGCCATTGCACGGGCAGGTTGGTGCAGGGTTCACGAGGAACTCGCCCTCAATCTGAATTCGACGCTGCGAAGGTATTTGCGGCTTGCGCGGAGAACAATGTCGCCGTAGAGATCAACTCGCGTCCGGAACGCCAGGACCCACCCGACAACCTCATGAAAATGGCCCTCGACGCGGGTTGCCTCTTCAGCATTGACAGCGACGCGCATGCACCAGGCCAACTGGACTTCCTTCAGTACGGAGCCGAACGAGCCGAGGCCCAGGGCGTACCGGCAGAGCGAATCATCACCACCTGGCCGCTGGAGCGCCTGCGGGGGTGGCTGCATGCGAAGAAATGAGCCACGGCAGCTGGACTCCATGATCGGGTCCGCATGCAGATACAGGCCTGTGGCCTCGCACGCCGGCACCGGTAAGCCCAAGAGTCAATGGCGCGGGGACACCCTGAATTTCCCCTTCTCAGTTTTGGTGCCGGCTGTAAGCAGCAGCCATGAATTTCCTGCCGCGAACAACCGGACCGCGCCTTCCAAGCAGCAGTAGATTGGTCTTAAGAGGTGCGTGAAGATGTCCTTGGCCGTTCTGGTACTGCTTGTCCTGCTGGCTGCACTTGCCCTTGTGGCGATGTTAGGTACTGTGCTCGTCGTCATTCACGACGGCCGGGGCCATTTGCCGCCAGAAGAATCAGAGTACGCATGGACTCCCGGCCAGCTCCCGAACCGCCCGTATTCGTCACCATCGATCCGCCCGTAAGCAACGCAATAAAGTCCCATCACATCCACTGCGAACTTCCCCTTGCAGCTGGTATCCCGCATTCGATGGCAGGTCAGGCATGGGCGGAGTAGGCGCCTCCATCCACGCTCTGGGTTTCAGTCCTGCCGGCCCAACCTTCCGCGCAATGCGGCCACGCCCCACGCTGCCAACATCATGGCCACCAGCAACAACCCGGCGTCGCCTAGATGCACTTCGTCCAACCAGGAGGTCACGGGGTCATTCAGGCCGAAGGCTGCGTTGAGGAATCCGCCCAGGGTGATTACCGATATGATCAGCGCCGACACAGCCGATAGTCCAGTGACGGCGGCGTTGAAACCGAGCTTGCGTCGGGGATCGTTGAGCGCGGACCTGTACATGTTCAGCATGGCAACACCGTTGAGGCAGTCGCACAGGGTCATTGCGGCCGTGAAAGCCAGCGGCAGCCCGAGCAAGGCTAGCGGCGAGACACCGGCGAGTGAGGCCGCCGTCGTCATCACCAACAGGCCAATGGTGGTTGCTGTATCGAAGCCCAGGCCGAACAAGAAGCCGATCACGTAAATATTGCGCGGGCTCTGGACCCGGGATAGCGGCCGGGCCAACAGGCGGGCGACAAACCCCCTCGCTTCAAGGTCCTCGAGGGAGATCTGGCCATGACGCTTCGCTTCCCTGTACACCTTGACTGTCTGGAGGAAGGCGTGGCCGTTGAAGAGGCCCATCAGCAACAGGAAGAGGCCAGAAACACCGCTGCCAACCAGACCCAACACAAGGTTGCCGGTGGTCCCGTCCTCCATGAACTGTCCAACGAGTGCTGCACCCGCAACCACCAGAACCCCGGCCAGAATCACCACCGAACTGTGGCCGAGGCTGAAAGCAAAGCCCACGCTGACGGGATCCTTGCGTTGCGCCACGAACTTCCGCGTCGAGTTGTCGATGGCTGTGATGTGATCCCAGTCGTAGCTGTGCTTGACGCCAGCCAAATAGGCGGTCATCACGAGGCCCAAGACCGTCGGCGTACCAGACCCCATGGTCCCAATCAGGAGCATCGCACCGGCGGCCAGATGGAGGGCGGCTACGGCACCGAACGTCCAAAGTAAACGCGTCCGCACAGGCAAGTGTTCACGGCGGCGGTAAAGGGCGGCCAGCTCCGCCAGCCTTGTCATCAATGCTTCCTTAACTCAATCGGCCCCTGACCGTGCCACTCCCTACGGAGGTAGGCAGTGCAGTCACTGAGCAACCGGTGTAGTTCCCCGGTGCTGTTGGATAGCGCACGCAGAACCAGCCCGGTGGTTCCGCTGACCGTTGCAGTAAGTGAAACACCGGTGTAGGCCTCGCGGGGATCTGTGAGCGTGTGTAGTTCGTCCGCGAGGGCTTGGTCTACGCGGCGATCTACGACAATAAGCGACCCCACGTGGCTGTAGCCCTCCATAAAGCCAAGCCCTGTCACATCCCTTGCAGGCGGACGGATGAGCAGGTTATCCATTGCCAACAGCTTCGCGCCTGACTCGTCCTCCACGTGGATTTCGTTGCGTAGCCGCAACTCCTGGTACTTGAAAGCCGCGCCGTCGGGAGACCATCCGGGGGTGATGATTTCGGTCAAAACAAGGCTCGACGACGGTCGCAAAGTAACGTGCGACCTTTGCCGATAGCTGGCGTCCCGGTAAGCGATGAGCTGGTCTGGCACCATCTCCAACCGCGCGCCTTCCCCGAGCCGAATCTCCATTCGTTGCTCAGCAAAACACCCAGGCGTCCGATAAACCTTAGTGGCGGACTGCGTAGTCAGGAGCAACGAAGCCCCCGCCTGCACCTCCATGTCCAGTACATAGACGTCCCCACCGAGATAAGCCCCACCCGGATTTACAACGACATAACAAACCTGGCCAGACCCATCCAGATAGTGCGGTCGTATCACCCTTAAGGCACCCTGATGGTACTGATGCGTGGCAACGGATCGTCCGCCGCGCACACCAACGCGCAGTTCGAGCGCCCCCATGGGTGAGCAATCAGATGCCCAACTAGCAGCAGCAGAGTCGGGCATGGGCCGAGGCGTGGCGCTGCCCGCAAGGGGCCCACGGGCGCGACCTTCCCAACTTGAGCTCGCGATGGTTGGGAGGGGACGGGCACCGCCCCCTGCACCCGGCTCAGTTTCCAAGCCAGAAGCGCTCACCAGGGGTGGGGACACTGTCAGCCTGGCGCGGACGGTGCCGCTCATGAGGCCAGGTCGAGCATCAGGACATCGTGCCGAATCCATTGGATGACCCTATCCAGCCCCTCGTCAGTCTTGAGGTTCGTGAAGCAGAAGGGCCTGTCACCGCGGAATTCTTTGGAATCCCGCTCCATGACTGAAAGGTCCGCGCCGACGAACGGTGCGAGGTCGGTCTTGTTGATGATGAACAGGTCTGATTTGATCATGCCTTGTCCGGCCTTGCGCGGGATCTTCTCTCCCTGGGCGACGTCGATGATGTAGATCGAGAAATCTACAAGTTCCGGGCTGAACGTGGCGGAAAGGTTGTCACCGCCGGATTCGACGAAGATAACCTGCAGATCCGGGTGCCGGCGCTTGAGTTCTTCGATGGCTGCGGTGTTCATGGATGTGTCTTCGCGGATGGCGGTGTGGGGGCATCCGCCGGTTTCGACGCCGATGATGCGGTCCTCGGGCAGGACTCCATTGGCCGCGAGGATCTTGGCGTCCTCGATGGTGTAAATGTCGTTGGTGATGGCGGCCATTGAAATTTCGCCGCTCATATGCCGGGTCAGGCGCTCGACGAGTTGCGTCTTGCCCGCCCCAACGGGCCCTCCGATGCCGATCTTAATGGGCTCAGGCATGATCTTTTCTCCTCTTCTAGCTCATGAACATGCGGGCGCGCTGCCGCTCGTGCCGCATCTGCGAAATCTCGAGTCCGGGGCTAACAGCTCCAAAGTCGTCCCAGCCAAGGTGCCGGACGCATTCGATGGCGGCAGCGACGTCGTCGTGCGCTTTCCGCAGGATGCGCTGTCCGGCGTTTTGGCCGAGCGGGATGGCGCGGACGGCGTTTTGCGTCAGCGAGGTGACGCTCGCAAACAGGTAGGCAGCCAGGGCTGCCTCGAACGGGACGCCCAGCGAGCGTGCGACGACTGCAAACGCCAAGGGCTGATGCCCCGCGGCCTGCCCCTCCCTCACGAGGGAAATGTAGGCATCCAGTTCGGGAGACGGAAACACCTCCACGCCAATTTCCAGCAATCGTCCGCCCATCTTGGCACTGGCCTCCCGCACCTCCCGGGGAAGCAACTGAGCGTTCAGGTGAGCATCCAGTTCAGCAAGATCACCACCCTCATAAAGGAACCGAACGGCCAAAGCATCCGAATAGGTGAGCTGCTGTCCCACAAAAACAGTCAACCACCGCCCGAACGATTCCTCGTCGAACACCACCCTGCGCTCGATATACGTCTCAAACCCGAACGAATGAGCAAACGCCCCAGTCGGAAGGGCTGAGTCACAAAGCTGCTGGAGAGCCAGTTGATAGTCATTCATCTACAACCCCTCCCTTTGCCTCGAAGATGGGGCACCGAAAGGGCGGGACAGCTGGCGGCGTCCCGGACTTTGAGGCCGCGGCGTGACGTTGCCCGCGGAGGCCCCAGCCGCGAAGTCCCCGACCCGAGCCTGCGAGCGTTGGAAGTGGCTGGGAACGCACAGCCCCCTTCCCAGCGAGCGGCCCCCAGCCGCGAAGTCCCCGACCCGAGCCTGCGAGCGGTGGAAGTGGCTGGGAACGGGCACGACCCCGGGAGCCCCCGGAGCCCGTTCAGTGCGTATGTTCTGCATGGCGAAACGGCACCGGCATGATGCGTTCTTGGCGGCTGAACGGGACGCCAACGTGCTTCAGGTAATCCTCGACGGTGTGGTCGTATTGGCACACCATCACTTCGGCGGCATAGTCGGAGTCCGCGTCGAAGAACTGTGCCTGCAGGTGCCTGTTCCCAAGCGAGTGCGCCACGACGCCCATTTCGTAGACGCTCCGCGGCGCGATCACGAGCACGTCTGTGGGCAGCACGGAAATCACCACGATGTTGGAGTCCGTGACGTGCAGGATGTCCCCATCGCGTAGGTCCCCAGAGCCGGAGGGGAGGCGAATGCCAATTTCCTGCCCGTGGTCCGTGGTGACCCGCTGGATGCGCTTGACCAACTGCGCGCTGGACAGGACTACTTTCTCTTTGTGCAGCTGGGCCAGCGCGGCGGCCTCGGCCTGCGGCAGTTCGTGCAGGTTGCCGAGGATCTTCTCGATGATCATGTTCTAATCCTCCCGCTACCTAGAACAGGAAGTACCGCTGCGCCATGGGCAGCTCGTCGGACGGCTCACAGGTGACTTCTTCGCCGTCGACTGTCACCTTATAGGTTTCCGGATCGACGGCGATGTCCGGCGTTTCGCCGTTGAATTTGAGGTCCCCTTTGCTGAGGTTCCGGATTCCCGAAACGGGCCTGATGAGCTTCTCCAAACCGAGCTGCTCCGGCACGCCAGCGTCGATGGCGGCCTTGGACAGGAAAGTGATGGACGACTTCTGCACGGACTTGCCGTAGGCACCGAACATGGGACGCATAGTGCGGGGCTGCGGCGTGGGGATGGACGCGTTGGAGTCGCCCATCAGCGCGTAGGCGATCTGTCCACCCTTGATGACGAGCTCCGGTTTCACCCCAAAGAACGCCGGATCCCACAACACCAAGTCGGCAAATTTGCCGACTTCAACCGACCCGATGATGTCCGCCATTCCTTGGGCGATCGCCGCGTTGATGGTGTATTTCGCGATGTACCGCTTGATGCGGAAGTTGTCGCTGTCCGATCCGTCGCCGTTGGGAGCACCGTGGGCCTCTCCGGAGGCATCACGCAATATCCCGCGCTGCTTCTTCATCTTGTCGGCCACCTGCCACGTGCGGGTTACCACTTCCCCAACTCGGCCCATCGCCTGCGAGTCGGAGGAGGTGATGGAGAAGATGCCGAGATCGTGCAAGACATCCTCGGCAGCGATGGTTTCGGCACGGATGCGTGAGTCGGCGAATGCCACGTCCTCAGGGATGTCCGGGTTGAGGTGGTGGCACACCATCAGCATGTCCAGGTGCTCTTCGATGGTGTTTCGCGTATACGGGAGTGTGGGGTTGGTGGAGGCAGGGAGGACGTTGGGGAGCCCCGCAATCTTGATGATGTCCGGTGCGTGGCCGCCACCCGCGCCCTCGGTGTGGAAGGTGTGGATGACACGGCCGTCGATCGCCCGGATGGTGTCTTCCACGAAGCCGCATTCGTTGAGGGTGTCCGTGTGGATTGCCACCTGGACGTCGTACTCATCTGCGACCTTGAGTGATGTGTCGATGGACGAGGTTGTGGAGCCCCAATCCTCGTGCACTTTGAGTCCAACGGCACCGGCGCGGATCTGTTCGGCAAGTGGTTCGACGGCGGAGGCGTGACCTTTCCCGAGGAGGCCGATGTTGATGGGCAGTCCCTCGGCGGCCTGGAGCATGCGGGCAATGTGCCATGGCCCTGGAGTGACAGTGGTGGCCTTGGTGCCCTCGGCCGGTCCTGTGCCGCCGCCAACCATGGTTGTGACGCCGTTGCACAGCGCCGCGGGAACCTGTTCCGGGGAAATGAAGTGGATGTGCGTGTCTATGCCACCAGCGGTGAGAATCTTCCGCTCACCCGCGATGATCTCCGTGGAAGAACCAATGACAATGTCCACGCCGTCACTGATCTGTGGGTTCCCGGCCTTGCCGATCTTGAAGATGTGGCCGTCCCTGAGCGCTACGTCCGCCTTGTAGATCCCCGTGTAATCGACGATCACCACATTGGTTATCACGGTGTCCGGCACCCCGCCGCCGGAACCGATGCCGCCGGAACCAACACCGCCCCCGGAATCAACTCCGTCACGTGTGACCTGTCCGTTTTGACCCATGCCATCACGGATCACCTTGCCGCCGCCGAAGACGACTTCCTCGCCGTAGACGGTCAGGTCCTTCTCGATCTCCAGGAACAACTCGGTGTCCGCGAGGCGGATGGCGTCGCCCGTGGTCGGACCGTATAGGTCCGCGTACTGCTTGCGCGACATTTCGAAACTCACGCGTCGCTCCCTTCCGCTGCGGCAGCGCCGCCGTCGTTGTTTCCATTGGTACCGCCGCTGGGACCTGCCTTTAGCGGGCCGTTGACGGCGTTGGAAAGGCCAAAGACTTGCCGATTGCCAGCCATCTCCACCAGCCGGACAGTCTTGCTGTCGCCGGGTTCGAAGCGGGCCGCTGTTCCGGCGGGAATGTCCAGGCGGCGGCCGTAAGCGGCCTGTCGGTCGAATTCAAGGGCCTGGTTGGCCTCGGCGAAGTGGAAGTGCGAACCCACCTGCACGGGGCGGTCGCCGCGATTGATGACGTCGACTTCGATCGCCTCACGCCCGCTGTTGATGCTGATCGACTCCAGCCGAAGTCGGTATTCCCCGGGGATCATCAGGGCCTCCTAGCGGATCGGGTGGTGGACGGTGACGAGTTTGGTGCCATCAGGGAACGTGGCTTCGATCTGCACGTCGTGGATCATCTCAGGCACGCCCTCCATCACGTCATCGCGAGTTAATAGTGTGGTGCCGTAGCTCATTAGCTCGGCCACGGTTTTGCCGTCCCGGGCGCCCTCGACGAGCTCGTAGCTGATGACTGCCACAGCCTCCGGATAGTTGAGCTTGAGCCCCCGGGCCTGTCGCCTACGAGCGAGGTCGGCAGCGACCACAATCATGAGTTTTTCCTGCTCACGGGGCAACAGATGCATGGGCTCTCCTCGGTGTTTCCGGCTCGGCACGCCGACCAATGTGTCCAGCGTAGGCCCACCACATTTCAGCCCTGTTACCCGGACAGCGCTATGTGCACAAAATGGCCGGTTCTTTCAGTCCCGAAGCGCCAGCACCGCTGGCCGCCCCGACGGTGTGAAATAGACCAGTTACAGGCGGCTCAGGTATAAGGATTGTGACGCAGCTTCAAGGATTGTCTACAATAGGATTATTCAATCTGGCCCTAGAAGGCAATAGGCAGTACGATTGTTGACAATGATTCGGCAGCTTGAAAGGTCATAGTGATGCCATGAACCTCCGCGAAGGGCTGCAGCCAATTACCCAGGAATCCACTCCATCGCTGATCGCCGCGCAGCTTCGACGGCTCATCGGCCAGGGTTCGCTGGCAGCGGGAGCACAGCTGGTGGAAATGGACATCGCCGGGGAGTTGGGCGTGAGCCGAGGTCCCGTCCGGGAGGCCATTCAGAGGCTGACCCAGGAAGGCCTTCTGGTCAGCGTCAGGAACCGCGGCGTTTTTGTGGCGGAGTTCAGCGAGGCAGATATCCGGGATATCTATGAGGCCCGGACGGCGGTAGAAAAGGCCGCTGCAGGAATCCTGGTCATTGGCGAGCATGAGCGTGCTGGCCGTGAGCTTACTCAACGTGTTGATGCCATGGAGGAAGCGCGGAAAGCCAATGACTCCGAAGCCATGACAGAAGCCGATATCGCATTTCACGAATGCCTTGTGGCATTTGCCTCCAGCCCACGCCTCGCAAGAATGCACGCGACGCTGTTGACAGAGACCAGAATGTGCCTGAATCGGCTCGAGGGCCGTTATGCCGATGAATCGGTCCGTGTGGCAGAACATCAAGCCATCGCAGAAGCCATTCGGGATGGCAGCAGCGAATTGGTCACAAAGCTCTTGGACTCCCACAAGGACGATGCCTTGGCACGGCTTCTCCCCCAGGGACAGCATTCCACCACGTCACAGCGCTCCGACCTTGGACAAAGCGCGTAACCAGCGGCGCTTCGGAAGCCCCGGTTCGATGCTTGACGACCTACAGACCGGTTCAACGACATTGCCCTCCGCCAACGCTTCCCGTTTCCTTGACCAGGCCGGAGCTCAATTCAATTGTTTTCAGCCCCACTCCGGCCACGTCACTGATTCCGTCCGCGCAAAATCCCTCCTTAACAGCGACACCGAGGAGTGGGTGGTCCGCTGGATCAGGAAAGCCGGCGGTTGGCAGCACCGCACCAACACACCAAAGGAAAACACATGTTCGAAGAATTCGATGCCCTTAGCTTCGACTGCTACGGCACCCTCATCGACTGGGAAGCAGGCATCGCCGCCGTCCTGGGGCCGTGGGGACGCGCCGCCCGGCCGGAACTGACAGATGAGGACCTGCTGCTCGCCTACGCGGACGAAGAAGCCCGTATCGAGCGCGAGAACCCCACAGCCCTCTACCCCCAGGTCCTGGCAGAAGCCTTCCGCGCAACAGGAGCCAAGCTCGACATCCCCGTATCCGACGCCGACGCTGAGACGCTGGGCAACTCGGTCCCCGACTGGCCAGCCTTCCCAGACTCCACCGAAGCCCTGCAGAAGCTGAAGACCCGCTTCAAGCTGATCATTCTGTCCAACATCGACAACAAGAGCTTCGCAGGCAGCAACGCCCGGCTCGGCGTCGAATTCGACCGCATCATCACCGCAGAGGAAGTGGGCAGCTACAAGCCATCGGAAAGGAACTTCGACGCCCTGAAGGCGTACGTCAACAGCGAAGGCCTGAAGGTCCTGCACGTCGCACAGAGCCTGTTCCACGACCACGTGCCAGGCAGGAAGGCGGGCATCAAGGGCGTTTGGATCAACCGCCGCCACAACCGTCCGGGTTGGGGCGCCACGCCAGACCCCGCTGCCGAGGTGAAGCCCGATTGGACCTTCAACTCGATGGCCGAGTTCGCCGACGCAGCTGTCCCGCAGACCGTCACCTCAAAGTAGCTTCCGACCAGCCCCGCTAAGCGGCGTCGGCAGTTGCTGCCGTCGTCGGAGCAGTGCCGGCCGCAGCCGCAGTCTAGGAAAACCATGCCCCACGATGTCCTCACCACGCCCGGAAACGGAAAGGGACGCGAACCGTCCCGTTCCCCTGAAAAGACGCCGCACCGCGCGGAAGTCCTGGCCAAGCTTCTGGCCGCGGGTGTGCCTGCGGAGGCATCGGGTCACCGGGTGGCCACGTACTCCTACGATGCGTCAAATTATCGGGTCCCGCCCCTGGCGGTGGTGTTTCCCCGCAGCGCGGACGACGTCGTGGCTGTACTGGCTGTGTGCAGGGAGACGGGCACTCCCGTGGTCAGCCGGGGCGGGGGGACGTCCATGGCCGGAAACGCGATCGGCCCGGGCATCGTCCTGGACTTCTCCCGCCACATGAACCGGATCCTGGCCATCCACAAGGACACCGAAACCGCCGACGTCGAGGCCGGCGTCGTGCTTTCCCAGCTCACCCGCGAAACTGAGCGCGCCACCGGCGGGACCCTGACTTTCGCGCCGGACCCGTCGTCGAAGAACCGCGCCACCATCGGCGGCGCGATCGGCAACGACGCGTGCGGCAACCACTCCGTCCGGTACGGCCGCACCTCGGATCATGTGCATGAGATCGACGTCATCACCTCAGACGGCGCCCGGCTCACCGCGTTCGACGGCGGCCTGAGGGCTACCGATGCGGCCGACGCCTTCTCGGTGTCACGGGCCTTCGAACTCGGCGAAGACCTGAAGAAGCTCGCCCAGGACAACCTCGCGGCTTTTCGTTTGGAACTTGGCCGCATCCAGCGCCAGGTCTCGGGTTACCACTTGGCCAACCTGCTGCCGGAGAACGGGCTGAACGTGGCCCGGGCGCTGGTCGGCACGGAGGGAACCTGCGCCGTCGTCGTACGGGCCCGGATGAAGCTGGTGCCGAAGGCGCCCAGCGCCCTGCTGGTCTGCCTCGGCTACGCAGACGTAGTGGACGCCGCCAGGGATATCGAGACGATCCTTGAGTTCTCACCGGCAGCTGTCGAGGGAATCGATGAGGCCATCGTGGACACCATGCGGCTCCGCCGCGGGAATGATTCCGTGCTGGGGCTCCCGGAAGGCAGGGCCTTCCTGTACGTGGACCTCGACGGCGACAATCCGGAAGAGGTCCACCGGGAGGCAAACCGGCTGTTGGAGCGGCTCGCCGCGAGCGGTCGGCTGGTTGACGGTCGGGCGGTCCCGGACGCTACGGAACGGGCAACGCTATGGAGTGTTCGCGAAGACGGTGCGGGCCTGTCGTCCAGGCCTGCAGGCGGCGGCGAATCCCAGCCGGGCTGGGAGGACTCAGCCGTCGCTCCGCAGAACCTGGCGGCCTACCTGGCCGATTTCCGCAAGCTGCTGGCCGAGTATGGGCTGACCGGAATCATGTACGGGCACTTCGGCGCAGGGTGCATGCACATCCGCATCACCTACGACCTGCGCAGCGAACAAGGCCGCAGCGTGTTCCGCCGCTTCACCCAAGCTGCCGCGGAGCTTGTGGTGCGCCACGGCGGTTCGCTGTCCGGCGAGCACGGCGATGGGCGCGCCCGCTCAGAGTTCCTTCCCGTGATGTACTCCCCCACCATGCTGGCCGCTTTCGGGGCCTACCGGAGATTGTGGGACGGTGCCGGGATCCTCAACCCGGGCTCCATCACCGAAGCTGAACCGATCGACGCCAATCTCGCCCTCGACGGCGTCCCGGACCGCGAGTGGCGAACCCACTTCGAGCTCCGGCCCAAGGAGGGCAGTGGGTCTGGCATCGATCCTTGGGTGCACGCTGTCCAGGCCTGCATTGGGGTCGGCCGGTGCCGCTCCGATTCCGGCGGGGTGATGTGCCCCAGTTTCCGGGCGACCGGCGACGAGAAGGACTCTACGCGCGGCCGGTCTAGGGCACTCCAGGACATGGTCCGGGGTGCAAAGACCATCGACGAAGGCTGGAAGTCGGAGGACGTCCGCGAAGTCTTGGACCTGTGCCTGGCCTGTAAGGCGTGCTCCAACGACTGCCCCACGGGTGTGGACATGGCCACCTACAAGTCGGAGTTCTTTTCCCATTACTACGAGGGCAAAATGCGGCCGATGTCGCACTTCTCCCTCGGATGGTTGCCACGCTGGCTGAAGCTCACCACTCGCATTAGCCCCCTGGTCAACGCCGTTATGGGAAGCCCGCTGGGCAAAGTCATCGCGGCGGCGGGCGGGCTCACCACCCAGCGGGCCATGCCGCGGTTCGCGTCACGAAAGATGCTCCGGCGGGAGCTCGCCACGTTCAAAAAGGCGCCCGCGGCTGCTGACGTTGTCCTTTTCGTCGATTCCTTCACCAAGGGTTTCCGCCCGGAAGTAGCGGGCGCAGCCGCGCGCGTCGTCGAAAACACGGGCCGACAGGTCGCCTGCGAGAGCGATGCCTGCTGTGGCCTGACCTGGATTTCAACGGGCCAGCTGGACACCGCCAAGACGATGATGGCCAAGGCCGTGGAGAAACTCGACGACGGCGGCGACGCGCCGATCGTTGTCATCGAGCCTAGTTGCGCGGCGGCTCTGAAGAAGGACGGCCCCGAACTGCTGGGCACGGAAGCCGCCGAGCGCGTTTCGACCCGGATCCAGAGTTTCGCGGAGGCTGTCAAAGGATGGCTCGACGGCGGCTGGGAACCTCCCGCAGTGCCCTCGGCCGTGACCGTGCAGACCCACTGCCACGAATACTCAACCTTCGGCGCCACTGTACAGCGCAAGGCCTTGGCCGCCCTGGGCGTCGCAAACGTCAACGAAGCCACCGGGTGCTGCGGAGTGGCCGGGAACTTCGGCTTCGAAGCGAACCACTACAACATCTCCATGAAGGTTGCCCAGCAGGCCTTGGCGCCGGCCCTCGCGCAGACAGCAGCGGATACTCCAGTCCTGGCCGACGGCTTTAGCTGTGCGATGCAGGTCAAACAACTCGAACCCGGGCGCAGGAGCCTGCACCTGGCAGAACTCCTGGATCCCCTCAGCAATGTCCCCGCAACACAGACTCGCCGAGTCCCCAGATCTGAAGGAAAACAATGACTACTACGACCCAGTGGCAACGCCGGGCTCATGCTTCGCGAGCATCAGCTACAGGCTCGGGCTCATCCAACCAGGTGAGCTCGGAATCCGGGGTGTAGCCCTGCGCAATTGCAGTTGCGGTTGCACGCCACGCGGCCAACGCGGCCAAAAGCCGGTCGTAATGAGCGATTGAAGCGCAGGCTCGGGCAACGCTCACCATTTCCTTAGCGAAGGCCTGCTGCCCACGCCTACCGCCGCGCTTCCCGCCTGTGCTTGCGCACCTGCCAAATGGCCAGAAGGACAACGGCGACGGCGGCAACCGCCACGGCCGCGCCGCGCCCTACCGTGCGGGCCAGCTCTTCATACGAGTTGCCGGCAACGAACCCGAGGCAGACAAACAGCGCGCCCCATATGATGCCGCCGGTGAAGTTCCATAGGGCGAAGCGCCGGTACGGCATGCGACTCAGCCCGGCGAGCGCAGGCATCACGGCGCGGAAGAACGCGGTAAACCGGCCTAGGAAGACAGCCAGGCCGCCCCTCCGGGCCAGGAAATCCTCTGCCCTCTCCAATTGGGCCCTGCGTTTGTCCAGGATTTTCAGGCGCATAATGCTCGGCCCAACGTGCTTGCCAATTTCGTACCCCACCATGTCACCCACAATGGCAGCAACCACAACCACCGCGATGATCAGCCAGAGCGGCAGCGTGCCGCGGCTCGCTATCACTCCACCCACGACGGCGGCAGTCTCGCCTGGGATGACAAAGCCGATGAAAAGGGCATCTTCGGCAAACACCAGCGCGAAGACGATGCACACAATAACCAACGGACTGGCGTGGGTGAGACCGTCGAAGAGCGATTGCATGCGTTGAGTGTGGCAGATTCGGCTGCGCGCCTACAGGTCCATCACTCCCTTGGACCCGGCGACCACTTCGAGGAACTGAAACCGATCCGCCTCCCGTGACGTGGCGTTCGCATGCAGCAAACGTCGTGCCGGCAAAGGTCGTACCGGCAAACGTTAGGGCCGGCAAACGTCGTGCCAGCAAACGTTAGGGCTGGCTGTGGCGATTCGCCCTAGCCAGCCCTTTCCCCCTAGTCACCCGTGACCTCAACTCGATAATGTAAGCATACTGATGATTTTGGATTATGTCGTCAGGATGGGGGCAATTTTCTAAGGGAGACACGATGACCACAACAATTGAAAAGCGCGTACTAGTGGACGTTCCCGTAAAGACGGCCTACAACCAATGGACGCAGTTCGAGGACTTCCCGCACTTCATGGGCGGTGTGGAGAGCGTGCGCCAGCTCAGTGACGATCGGCTCCACTGGGTCGCCGAAATTGCGGGCATGAAGCGCAGCTGGGACGCGAGGATCGTAGAGCAGCTTCCTGACCGCAAGATTGCTTGGGAAGCCACGGAAGGTGCCCGAAATGCGGGATCTGTGCTGTTCGAGGATGCCGGAAACGGACAAACAGCCATCCAACTTGTCCTGGAATACGATCCCGAGGGCCTGCTGGAGAACGCCGCTGACAAACTCCACCTGATCGAGAATCAGGCGGAAGCGGATCTCAAGCGGTTCAAGGAATTCATCGAGGACGAGGGCTACGAAACCGGTGCTTGGCGCGGTACGATTCAGGGCGGCAGTGTCACGTCCGGTGTCGGCGGCGACACACTTGGCAGCGAAACCACTGCCAGCGACGCAGCGGGCCAAAAGCCCGACAGGATCGGCCGACCATTCGATCAAACGAACGAACTCGCAGATTTTGAAGGCGACTCGGATGAGACAGCTGCGAGCGATACCCAAAGTGCGGCCGAGCGCGAAGCCGAGAGCAAACCGAGTCCTGCGCCGGGCATCATCCCTCCCGTCCCGCCCACCGGAGGCTCGCTAGGCCAGCACTAAGCCTCGAGTAGCTCCGCTCAAGGGGCCGACTGGCGGATGCGGAGGGCGTATTCCGCGCGGGGTTGTTCGACGTCGGCACGCTCGCCTTTGCCTTCCACCCGGTCAATGAGCAGGTCAACTGCGCGTTGCGCGATCTCCGTTCGGCCCGGGGACACGGTGGTGAGCGACGGCGACGCGAAGCGCGCCTCATCGATGTCGTCGAACCCGGCGACCGCGACGTCGTCGGGAACCGAATAGCCGCGGACCAGCAGCTCGTGCAGCGCGCCCAGGGCGACGACGTCGTTGAGGCCAAACACGGCGTCGAATTCAACGCCGCTGGCCAGCAAGCGCGAGACGGCTTCGGCGCCGCCGTCGCGCCGCCACCCACAGGGGATGACCAAGGCGGGGTCGTACTCCACGCCGTTCGCCTTCAGCGCGTGGCGATAACCGATCAGGCGCAGGCCGTTGCTCCCGGTCGTGTCGCCGTCGTTCGCTCCCAGTACGGCGATTCGACGGCGACCCGAACCGAGCAGGTGGGCCGTCACCGCGGCCGCGGCGTCCTGGTTTTGGATCAGTACCATGTCCAGCCTTGGGTCTTCCACGAATTCACCCAGCAGGACCAGAGGCTTCTTACCGGCCGCCGCGATGATGTCATCGCCGCCGAGGGCCAAGGGGATAAAGAACAGCCCATCCGTGAGGTTGCGGAACTGGCCTTGGAGGGCCGCACGCTCGTGCTCGGCCTGGTTGGCTGACTGCTCAACGAGGACGCGGTAGCCGCGGTTGGACGCCGCCTTCATGATGTCCGAGGCGAGTTCGGCGTAGTAGGGAACGGACAGATCAGAGAGGACCAGGCCAAGCATGTTCGTTTTCCCCGAGCGCAGGCTCCGGGCCGTCAGGTTGGCTTCATAGCCGAGTTCGGCGATGGCCTCCAGGACCTTCTGCTTGGTGGCTGGCCGAATGAACTCATAGTTGTTGATGACGTTGGACACCGTTTTCAGGGACACCCCTGCTGCCCGGGCAACATCGTTCATGGTGACGGCCATCTGCGTTTCCTCCTACTGCGTTGAATACATCGTTGCAGATTGGAGGAACCGCGGCCGTCTATACCGGCAACGGCTCAGCGACCGGGGCTTCCTGGTTCCTGAGCGGCCTTGTCACCTGTTTCTCCACACAGGACGGCATGCCCGCCACAGCACCCATCGCCTGACGGCGGTAGGCGCTGGGCGACATGCCCATCAGTTCGGTGAAGCGTGTGCTGAAAGTGCCCAACGACGAGCAGCCGACGGCGAAACAGACTTCGGTGACGCTCAGCTCGCCGCGGCGCAAAAGCGCCGTCGCCCGCTCAATCCGCCTCGTCATCAAGTAGGCATACGGCGACTCGCCATAGGCGAGCTTGAACTGACGGCTGAGGTGCCCCGCGGACATGTTCACGCCGCGGGCCAGCTCCTCAACGTTCAGCGGCTGTGCGTACTCGCGATCCATCCTGTCGCGGACGCGGCGCAGGCGCGCGAGGTCGCTCAGGCGCTGCGCCGCCGCGATGTCAGCTTGCCCCATCGAGGGGTGGCACATCCGAGTACTCCTTAGCCTTGGCTCCGCTAACTGCCGGTAATTGACGGCTCAGCGAAGCTCTTGGATGCGGACCATGTTGCCTGCAGGGTCGCGGAATGCGCAGTCACGCATACCGTACGGCTGCTCGGTGGGCTCCTGGACCACCTCGGCGTCACTGGCCTGTATCTTCTCAAAGGTACCGTCGAGGTCGCGAGTGGCCAAGAGGATCCAACCGTAGGTGCCCTTCGCCATCATCTCCGTGATGGTGCGGCGCTCGTCTTGGGTAATCCCAGGGTCGGCGGCGGGCGGTGCGAGGAGGATGGAGATGTCGGGCTGGCCGGCCGGGCCTACCGTGATCCAGCGCATGTTCCCTTGTCCGAAATCGGTGCGGACCTCGAATTCCAGAATGTCGCGGTAGAAGGCAAGGGAAGCCTCAGGGTCCGTGTGCGGAAGAACTGTGGTGTGAATTGTGATGTCCATGTCGATAATCCTAGGAACGCCTGCGAACCTGCGCTTCTTGATTCCTGATCAATTCCGAGGCGACATTCCGGGCCTGTCACACGGAGATCATCGATGCGCAACGCCCCTGCAACATGCTGCGTGTTGACTGAGGACCGTGAGGCAAAGCACGCTGAGGGGATCCGATATGACCGCCACCAACAACTCCATCCGCACATCCGCAGAGTTGGCCTTGGGCGACTCCATCGAGGCCTGGCACAACGGACGGCTGTACCACCGCGGAACCGTAGTGAAGAAAGTCGCCGCCACGGAGCTGTTCTGGATTGAGGAAACCGCCACTGGCCGGAGGCGTTTGCTGGACATGGATTCCGTCGAGATCGTCCGGGTCCCGCAGGCTCCGCAAACCCAGCCGCCGGCACAGCCTAAGGCAGCAGCGCCGTCGTTCTCGCCCTATCCGCTCTTCCAGGACGGGACTAAGTTGCAAGATGAGCTGCAGCGCCGGGCCGGAACCCGACTTCACGGCGGCACGCAGGCAATCGCCTGATCGACTGCGCGCCGCCCCGGGGCGTCGGGCCGTGGACTCGGGCTAGGACTCGACCGCCAACCGGATCATCGTCCAGGAGACGGCGGGCAGCTCTGCGGTGAGGCGACCGCCGTCGAGCTTCACGTTGACATTCTCAGCGGGCAGCACCGACGTCGAATCATCCGCGGTCGCCTGCCAATACGGGTCCTTGTTGGAGTAGGTGACCGCCTCGATGACGCGGGCGGCGCCCAAGCCCCCGACGGCGGCATCGAGCGTGAGTGCTTCGCTCGCCGAGCGGTTGACCGCGAAAACCACGGCTTCCCCAGACTCGGCGTCATAGCTTGCGACGGCGGACAGCGCCGAGAAGCCCGTGGTCTTTTCAGCGTCGATGCTCGGGGATTCGATGGCGAGGTTGAGCACCGTGCCTGCGGCGTGCCGCGAGGTGAGCGCGAACGGGTGGAAGGTGGTCTGCTTCCAGGCGCGGCCGCCGGGTTCCGTCATGATCGGGGCGATGACGTTGACCAGCTGCGCCAGGCTCGCGGAGTGGACGCGGTCCGTGTTGCGCAGCAGTGTGATCAGCAGGTCGCCAACGACGACGGCGTCTGCCACGGTGTAGCGGTCTTCCAACAGTGCGGGTGCCACCGGCCAGTCGTCGCCCGAGGGGACCTTGGACTCGGCCCGACTGGCGTGCCAGACGTTCCATTCGTCGAAGGAAATGTTGACCTGCTTGGTGGATTTCTTGACCGACTTCACGTGGTCGATGTGGGAGACGATGTCCTTGATGAAGAGGTCCATGCGGTATCCCGCCGACAGGTGCTCCTGCAGGTCGCCATGGTCCTCGAAGTACTGGTGCGCCGAGATCAGGTCCACGACGTCGTAGGTTTCGCTGAGGACAACGCGCTCCCACTCGCCGAAGGTCGGCATGCCTGGTCCGGAACTGCCGCACGCCACGAGTTCCAGCTTGGGGTCGATCATGCGCATGGCGCGCGCGGTTTCGGCGGCAAGGCGCGCGTACTCGGTTCCCTTCTTATGGCCGATCTGCCAGAAACCGTCCATTTCGTTGCCGAGGCACCACATGGTGATCCTGTGGGGTTCGACGGCGCCATTGGCCTTTCGCTGTTCGGAAAGGGCGGTGCCGCCCTTGATGTTGCAGTACTCCAGGATATCCAGGGCTTCCTGCGTGCCGCGGGTTCCGAGGTTGACAGCCATCATGGGTTCGACGCCGGCCTTCGCGGACCACTTGGCGAACTCGTCGACGCCCACAAGGTTGGGGTCCGTGGAGTGCCAGGCCAGGTCCAGCCGGGTGGGACGCTGGTCCGCTGGTCCTACGCCGTCTTCCCAGCGATAGCCGGACACGAAGTTGCCGCCCGGGTAGCGGACTGTGGAGACGCCCAGCTCCCTGGTGAGTTCAAGCACGTCGGTGCGGAAGCCGTCGTCGTCGGCATTCGGGTGCTCGGGTTCGAAGATGCCGGTGTAGACGCAGCGGCCCAGGTGCTCAACGAAGGCGCCGAAGGTCTTGCGGCGGACCGGGCCCACCACGAAGGCGGGATCGACTGTGACCTTGGCGGTGTTGGCCGTGTGTGCTGTGTCATTCCGGGCGTCGGAGCTTTGGTGGTTTCCCAAGGGTGGGTCCTTATCTCTGGTGTTCCCCAGGCGCGCCTTGCGTGTTTCCTGAGCGATTTACAACGTTATAGAAACATTGTTAGCGCTGCCACAGCGGGAGTCAAGGGCTCTTTCGCCACTTCGGTCTAAATCGTCCGGGCAGGGGAACGGTAAACGTAAGGGCCAATCAGGCCGGCAGTATCGGGCAACCGAACGCTAAATCCCACGATGAGGAGAACGGCATGGAATCCCCGGCGACTCAATCACAAGTCCACAGACGCACACATGCAACCGTGATGGCGATTGCCATGGTTGTCCTGGTCCTCATTCTCATGACGTTCGGTTGAACGGGGATTCCATCGCCGTTGGGAAGTCGCCATTTCTAGGTGGCGCTGCTTAGCCACTCCCGCGCAGCGGTCAGGTCGGCCTGCGCAATACCGTGGCCGCCGGGACGGAGGTGCTGCTCGACCTCGGCACCCCTCCCGCGGAGGGCGCCCACCGCACGGGTGACGCTCGGCAGGGGCGCCATTGGGTCGGCGTCGCCGTTCACCATCAGGATCCGGCTCGCGGTGAGGTCGGACGACGACTCCCGCTCCCCCAGCGGATACATGCCGGAGAAGGCGACCACCCTGTCCAGGGAAGCGGGGTGCAGCAGCGCAGTGGCCAGCGCGATATTCGCTCCATTGGAGAATCCGACGGCGACAATCGCCCTGCCGTCGAGGCCGTATTGTTCGCGGGCCGCTTCAATAAAGCCGGCCAGATCGGCCGAGCGGGAGATGACGTCGTCTACGTCGAAAACGCCCTCAGCGTGACGCCGGAACCAACGATTCATCCCATCTTCGCTGACCCGTCCGCGCGGTGCCAGCATGCCGGCGTCGGGGTCAAGTTCGACGGCGAGCGGCCGCAGGCTTCGCTCGTCACCGCCTGTGCCGTGGAGCAAGAGGAAGACGGGCGCGCCGGGCTGGCCAGGAACATAAAGGTGCGGCCAGTCGGTCAGCGTTTTTGTGGCCGTCATGTCAGCCCTCCAATCCAGCAGTAGGGTTGTTCTCAACGGCCGGGCTGTTCTCGACGGCCGGGTTGTTCTCGGACGGCAGCTCGATGCGGGCCACGGCCTGCTCGATCTCCTCTCGGGAAGGCTCCAGCCATGGTGGCAGCTTCAGCGAGCGCCCGAGCTCGAGCAGCGGCTCGTCGACGTTGAAACCGGGGGTGTCCGTGGCAATCTCGAAGAGGACGCCGCCGGGCTCGCGGAAGTAGATGGACTTGAAGTACTGCCGATCGAGGATGGCCGTCACGCGGTAGCCGCGGCCGATTAGCTCCTGCCGCCACAGCTCCTGCGTGGCCTGGTCCGGGACGCGGAAGGCGATGTGGTGGACCGTCCCGCCAGCAGTGAGTCCGTACTGTGCGCGGGGGTCGGCGACGACGTCGATGATGTTGCCAGCGCTGCCATCGCCGGCAGCCAGCCGCGTGGTGTTGCCCGTTTCGGAGAGGATGCTGAGCCCGAGGGCATCGGTGAGGGTGGCCAGCGTTCCCTCGGGATTGTTCACGGTGAGCACCGACGAGTGCTGGCCGCGGACTGCGTGCTCGGCGGGGACCGAAGCAGAATCCCAAGGATCACGCGGATCGGTGGTTGACGATGCCACGAGGTCCAGTTGGAGCCCGTCGGGGTCCCGCAGGGAAAGCCGCTCTTCATCCGGCGAAACGCGCACAATAGTGGATTCCACCCCAAGCGCCTTGAAGTGTTCGCGCCACCAGCCGAGGCTGCCCTCCGGCACGGAGAAGGCGGTGGAGGTGGACTGGCCCGCACCGATCCGGCCGGGAGCGATTCCGTTCCACGGGAAGAAGGTCATGAGCGTACCTGGTTTGCCGGATTCGTCGCCGTAGTAGAGGTGGTAGGTAGCGGGATCGTCGAAGTTGACCGTCTTCTTGACCAGCCGCAGTCCCAAACCCTTGATGTAGAAGTCGATGTTGGCCTGCGGGTTGCCCGCAATAGCGGTGACGTGGTGCAGGCCCTGCGTTGCAGCTGTCATGGTGGCCCCTCCCGGGCTACTTGGGTCGCCTGGACTGCCCAGCCGACTGATGTAGATGCAAACGCATGTAGTTTGGATTTATTCCAGCCACCTCCAAGCGTGCTGCCGAAACGACCACCGTTGGAACCCCGAAGCCCGCTTCTGGAGCTAAATCCCCCCGGCCAACCTGTAGTAGGCCGCGTTCCAGGCCAGCTCCTTCTTGAACTTCTTAATTGTGGTGCCCTCGTCGATGGTCAGCAGCTCGGTGCGGGCCATCTCCGCGAAGTCCTCGAATACCTCAATGCCCACCTGCGTGGACAGCACTGTGTGGTGCGCCGCGCCGGCAGTCAGCCAGGCAGCGGCCGACGTCGCGAAGTCCGGCTTGGGCTCCCATAGCGCCCGGGCAACCGGCAGGTTCGGCAGCGGCGCGGGAAGTTCGACGACGTCGACGGCGTTCGCGACCAAACGGAACCTGTCGCGCATGTCGGACAAGGCGACGACGACACCGGCACCTGCATCGGTGTCGAACACCAGGCGCACCGGGTCTTCCTTGCCACCGATGCCCAGCGGATGGACCTCCACGCGCGGCTTCGACGCCGTCAGGGAGGGGCAGACCTCCAGCATGTGCGCGCCGAGGATCTTCTCCTCCCCGGGGACAAGGTGGTAAGTGTAGTCCTCCATCAACGACGCACCGCCCGGCAGCCCGGCACCCATCACCTTGGCAGCACGGACCAGGATCGCAGTCTTCCAGTCGCCCTCAGCACCGAAGCCATAGCCCTCGGCCATCAGCCGCTGGACTGCCATGCCCGGCAACTGCCGCAGCTCACCAAGGTCCTCGAACGACGTCGTAAACGCGGCGGAACCATTCGCCTCCAAAAAGCCTCGCAGGCCGATTTCAATCCGCGCGCTGTAGCGCAGCGACTCGTGCCTCGCGCCGCCGGGGCGCAGCTCCGGCCCCACCTCGTAAAGCCGCTCGTACTCCGCAACCAGGGCGTCGACGTCGGACTCTGCCGTGGTGTGGACCGCGTCGGCCAGTTCGTTGACAGACCAGGTGTTGACGGACACGCCGAGGCGCAACTCCGCCTCGGTCTTGTCACCTTCGGTGACGGCGACATTGCGCATGTTGTCGCCGAAGCGGGTCAGCTTCAGGCTGCGAACAGCAGCCCACCCGGCGGCAGCGCGCTGCCAGACGCCCACTTGTCGGGCAACTTCGGGATTGGTGACATGCCCGACGACGGTCTTCCGCGGCACCCCAAGACGGGACTGGATGTACCCGAACTCACGGTCACCATGCGCAGCCTGGTTGAGGTTCATGAAGTCGAAATCGATGTCCGCCCACGGGAGTTCGACGTTGGACTGAGTGTGTAGGTGGAGCAGCGGCTTGCGTAGGAGGTCCAGACCCTGGATCCACATCTTGGCCGGGCTGAATGTGTGCATCCACGCCGTCACGCCGATCACTGAATCGTCCGAATTGGCGTCCAACGCGGTGCGACGGATCGCGTCCGAATCGGTCAGCACGGGCTTCCACACCAACTTCACCGGAACGGCGGCGGAAGCGTTGAGGGCGTCGACGATCTCTTGGGACTGCGCGGCAACCTGCTTGAGGACGTCCTCGCCGTAGAGGTGCTGGCTGCCGGTGAGGAACCAGACCTCGTAGCCGTCGAGGGAGGTTGAAGCTGCTGAAGTCATGTGTCTCTCCTGGAAGTTCTTGTCGAGTCTTTGGAGGCGGCCCGGCGCTACTGGCCGTAAACGTTCTGGTAGCGGTGGTAGAGGGAAGCGATCTTGGCCTCGTCGATCGGCAACGGTTCGCCAAGTTGACGGGAAATATGGACGGTCCTGGCAACTTCTTCGCACATCACGGCGGCCTTCACCGCGGCCCGGGCGTCCTTGCCCACCGTGAACGGGCCGTGATTCTTCATGAGCACCGCCGGAGACTTTGAAGCCCGGAGTGTTTCCACGATGCCCCGCCCGATCGAGTCATCCCCGATCAGTGCAAACGGGCCCACTGGGATCTCGCCGCCGAATTCATCACCCATCATGGTCAGGACGCACGGGATGGGCTCACCTCGGGCGGCCCACGCTGTGGCGTAGGTGGAGTGGGTGTGGACCACTCCACCTACCTCCGGCATGTTCCGGTAAACGTAGGCGTGCGCGGCAGTGTCCGACGACGGCGCCAGCACAGGATTGCCCCATTGCACCCAGTTGCCGTCCCCGGCCTGGGCCTCCCTGGAAGTGACGTCTCCGGCGTCGCCTTTCTCGAAACCACGTGTTTCGAAGCCACCGCTCACAGGCTCCCCAAAGAGATCGGTGACGACGATGTCTTCGGGTGTGAGCGCGTCGTAGGCGACGCCGGAGGGCTTAATGACCATCAGCTCATAGCCGGGGACACGGGCTGAAACGTTGCCAGCGGTCCACACGACCAGTTCGTAGCGGGTCAGTTCGGAATGCAGTGCACAGACTTCGCGTCGGAGCCGGGCGATGGTGTCCAGGAGCGGGCTCATCGCGTGGCTCCGGTCGCGACGGCAGCGGATTCGTCGTCCGATGCTGTGCCAGCAACACTGCCTGCAACACTGCCAGCAACACCGCCAGCAACCCCAGCCGCAGCACCCCCGGTGGCACCGGCGACGCCGCCCGAACCCATGGCTTTCGCCGCACGCTGGATCGCCTTCAGCCGGTGCATAACGTCGTTGGCGCCACGTCCAAAGAAGTCATGTAACAGGAGGTATTCGCGGTAGAGCGCCTCGTACGCCACCACGTTCTCCGGAATCGGCGTAAAGACAGCCCCAGGCTCGGCGCCCATAACACCGGCAGCCGACCTGACGTCGTCGTACTTTCCAGCCGCAACGGCGGCGTGAATGGCTGAACCCAGCGCCGGGCCCTGTTCGGAACCGATGGTGGACAGCGGAAGGTTCAGCACGTCGGCGTAAATCTGCATCAGCAACAGGTTCTGCAGCAAGCCGCCGGCGACGATGAATTCGCGCACGGGTACGCCGGAATCGCGGAAGGTATCCACAATGACCCGCGTGCCGAAGGCCGTAGCCTCGAGCAGCGCACGGTAGGTGTCCTCGGGCTTGGTCGCCAGGGTCTGCCCCACCACCACGCCGGACAGTTCGTGATCCACCAGCACTGAGCGGTTGCCGCTGTGCCAGTCGAGGGCGATCAGCCCGTGCTCGCCGATTTCCTGCCTGGCTGCGAGTTCGGTGAGGTATTCATGAATGCCAACGCCAGCTGCCTCTGCGGCAGAGTGGTACGCGGGCGGGACGCCGTTCTTGGTGAACCACCCAAAGATGTCGCCGACGCCGGACTGCCCGGCCTCGTAACCCCACAGCCCGTCGACGATCCCGCCGTCCACCACGCCGCACATTCCCGGGACCTCCCGGAGGACGTCGCCGTTCATAACGTGGCAGGTGGACGTCCCCATAATTGCCACCATTTGCCCGGGTTCCACGGCGCCGGCCGCCGGTGCCGTGACGTGAGCGTCGACATTCCCGACCGCCACCGCGATGCCCACAGGCAGGCCCGTCCAAGCCGCGGCCTCCTCCGTGAGGTAGCCGGCGGCGTCGCCGAGTCGGCCGATGGTGTGTTCCAGCTTGGCGGCGACGAAGTCCTTGAACTGCGGGTTGAGCTCGGCCAGGAACTCCTCGGAGGGATAGCGGCCGTCCTGGTAAATGCCCTTGTATCCGGCCGTGCACGCGTTGCGCACGTAGCGTCCGGTGAGCTGCCAGACGATCCAGTCGGCGGCCTCCACCCAACGGTCCATCGCCGCGTAGACCTCGGGGTCCTCCTCGAGGACTTGCAGCGCCTTGGCGAACTCCCATTCCGAGGAAATCAGGCCGCCGTACCGCGGCAACCAGTTCTCGCCGCGGTCCTCCGCCAGGCGGTTTATCCGATCTGCCTGCGGCTGCGCCGCGTGGTGACGCCACAGCTTCACGAACGCGTGCGGCCGGTCGGCGAACTGCGGCAGCTCGTTTAACGGAATTCCGTCCGCGGTGACCGGCACCATGGTGCAGGCGGTGAAGTCCGTGCCAATACCAACGACGGCGGCAGGGTCTATCCCGGCGTCGCGCACCGCTGCCGGAACAGCCACGCGCAGCACGTCGCGATAGTCGTTGGGAACCTGCAGGGCCCAGTCGGCTGGCAGCTTTACGTGAGAAACGCCAGGGATCGCATCGGTGACGACGGCGTGCGTGTAGTGGTGCACCGCACTGCCGACTTCCTTGCCATCAGAAACCCGAACCACCACGGCCCGGCCGGAAAGCGTGCCGTAGTCCACGCCGATCACGTAGCTGTCAGTTGTGGCATCCATTTTCTATGTCCTCACACGTCAAACCCCGTCATGGGCTGCTTTCAATTGTTAGCGCTAACAACATGGAACGTCAAGAGCAGAGGGCGATGAGCCACGCCGGTAGAATGTCGTGATGAGCGCCGTCGCCCATCAGCCCCTGAAGGAATCCCCTATGGCCCTTTCAGACCTGCCTTGGCCGTTGCTACATTCGGTGGCAGCTTTGGCCGATGCCCCTCTGATCCAGATAGCCGAGCGGCTGCGTGACGCCACGCTCCCCTTCATTGGAAGCAGTGCGCTGGTCATCTTCACCGAAGACTGTACGGGTCGGCCGCAGAAGAAGGCTGGCGCGGAAGAAATCACTTCCCGGGTATCCATTGCCGAGCTTGACGCACTTCACGGTGTCCTTGCAGACGAGTCTCCCTGGTTCGGTGAAACCCAGCTGGCCGGCCGGAACCGCCCGGTTCTGGCCATGAAACACGCCCCCAGCCAGGCCCTTCTGGTCTTCACGGATCCTCAGCCTGCCCAGCGCGGGAACAACTCCGGAACGGAGTTGGTGACGTACCTCTGGAACCTCACCGCGCGGCGGATCCAGGAGAAGGTGGCTGATGCGTCGCCGTCGTACTTGCTGGAATCCCGCGCGGCCTCGGCCGAGCGGATCCGCGTGACTGCTGAACTGACCGACCTGCACTCCACTACCTTGGAATCACTCCTGGCAGCACTGCGTTCCAACTCCCTGGACGATGCAACAGCCCGTTCAACTGTCACTGACCTCACTGCCAGGGCCCTGGTGGCGCTCCGCACTCTCAGCGACCGCACGACGGACCTGGTGGAAGAGCCTGTCGCCAAAGCCTTCGAACGCCTTCGGGAGGACCTGCGACCGCTCACGAGCTACAGCGGCACTGAGGTCCAATTCATCGAACCGCCGCTGAATGGAAGGGCCCTCCCAGGCGAAGTCGCCCACGCCGCACGTGCCATCGTTCGAGGGCTTGTGCTGGCCATGATGGAACAAGCCGAGGTCAGCAGGATCCGTACGCACTGGGACTGCGACGGCGTTAACTTGCTGATCAACGTACGCGATGACGGCGGCGGTGAACTCACTGCCGCTGATCCGAGCATCGGCCGGCTGGACCGCCGGGTGCAGGCGCTCAGCGGACAACTGCGGGTGGACGTCATGCCGGGCTGGGGTGCAGACGTTTTCGTCTCGCTCCCCTTGGACCTGCCTACGCGCCCGGCCGGGGAGGTCGCCGAATGGAACCTTGCCGCCCGGGAACTGGAGGTTCTTCAGCACCTGGCCGCCGGACACCGCAACCGAACCATCGCCCTGGCCATGGGCATTAGCGAGAACACGGTCAAGTTCCATGCGCGGAACCTGTTCAAGAAGCTCAACGTCCGTTCCCGCACGGAAGCCATCGCTCTGGCACATAGTCACGGGCTACGGTGATGCCGAAGGCCCCAGCCTCGGAAGAACGTGTGCCTACCATAGCGTCCTGGCGACCTGCATGGCCGGCTGACCCCGGAACGGGAAGTAGGCGATATTCTCAGGAACGCGCCTACGCTGCGTCCGAAGGAGGGAAAAATGTCACTGGGCCGGCTGGAAGTCATTTTGCTGGGACTTCTTTCCACCGGAGACCGCACCGGGTATGACGTGTGGAAGTGGTTGGAAGGGCATGGACCATTTGTCGGGTACATGGCCAAGACGTCGCAGATCTACCGGCAGCTGGGAAAACTCGTGGAATGGGGATGGGCCACGTCCTTCCCTGATCCCAGGAGCTCGGGTCCCGACGCTAAGCTCTACCGGATCACTGATCGTGGAAGGGACACGCTCAGGGAGTGGATCAACTCGCCGTACGTACCCTCTCCCCGGCCGCTGGATCCGGACTTCCAGGTGAGGCTTCGCTTCGCTGGAAGCATTGGTCCTGAAAAGGCGCTGGAACTGGTGCAGATCGAACTCGAGTACCGCAAGGCGCGGGAAGCCAGCATCGACAGGACTTTCGATGAGGTGTTGGTCAGCGCCGACGCAGCTGCGAGGGAACGTGAATGGCAGAAGGAGTGGTTCCTCATCCAGAACGAGAGAGGCCACTATATGGTGTCCAACCTCATCGCCTGGCTCGAGGCAACGGAGCGCCGGCTGCTGACAATCATCCAAAACAGGGCAAAGGTAGAGGTGTGAATACCGGAAGCCACGCGGAGAGTGCGGCAACACCGAGCTGCTGCTCAGCCTCGAGAGAACCCGCATCGAGCGGCAGGGCGCCTTTTACCACCCAGTCGCCCCCCTACTAACGGCAACCAGCCCGCTCACAACGACGTCCCGATTCCCGCCGGTACTTTGGCAACTGCGGCTTCCGCACCGTTGCGTTGAACTGACCGGGCGGTCAATGCAAAACGCCCGACGGCGGCGCGCGGCCCGCGCCCAAGGCGACCCGGCCGACGTCGACCGCGGCCTCTGGCGCGGTGGGAGCTAGCGGCGTAGCGTCGTGAGCATCCACGGGGCGCTAGCTACAGTACGGCGCATGGACGCCGGCCCACGCGGTCTTAGGTGTTGGAGGAGCCAGGGATGGCTGGATGGAACGCTGACACGGCTGCCGGCCCCCTCGGGTCGGGAACAATAACTTTGGTTGAAGGCTCGTCCTTCTGCATCTCCTCGTCCAATGGGGACATCCATCCCGAGCTGCCGCACGGAGCCTTCCACCGGGACACCCGCATCCTGTCCCGCTGGAACCTGACCATCAACGGACAGCCAATGGAAGCCCTGGCCGCGGAGACGAAAGAACCCTACAGGGCGTTCTTTGTCAGTCGTGTCCCACGATCGGACGGCTACGCGGACAGCCCGTTAATCGTCGAACGGCTACGGGAAGTGGGCGCCGGGATCCTGGAACAGGTTACTGTGCGGAACTATTCCGTTGATCCGGCCGAGTGCGCCGTATTGCTGGTCCCCGAAGCCGATTTCGCGGACCTGTTTGAAGTGAAAGAGGCTCGGGTCCAGCGTCGCTGGGAGGAAGTCCGCGAGGTCAAGGACGACTCGCTGGTGGTGCATGCCAATTGGCAGGGCCTCCGGAAGAGCGTCGTCTTCAGGGGCGAAGGCGCCACCGCAACATCCGACGGCCTGAGTTATCGGGTGACCATCCCGCCCTACAGCGACTGGACGGCCAGGCTGAGCGTCCTGCCCCTCATCGATGGAGCCGGCCCGGAGTCGCCTTTCAGCCACCCTCATCCCGGAGAGATGTCGCCGCGCGACAAGCGCCGCCAGGATTGGGTCGCCAGAATCCCCGCATTGCACATGGGCAACCGCTCCATCGAAAGGACGCTGAGGAGAAGCTACGACGACCTCGGTGCGCTGCGCATCGAGGATCCCGAGCACCCGGACCGCGTGGTGGTGGCGGCCGGCGCGCCGTGGTTCATGACGTTGTTTGGCCGTGACTCGTTGTGGGCGTCCGAAATGGCGTTGCCGGTTGACCCTTCGCTGGCCCTCGGCACCCTGCAGACCCTGGCGGACCGGCAAGGCAAGGTAGTGGACTCAATGAGCGAGGAGGAACCCGGCAAAATCCTGCACGAGGTCAGGCTCGATATTTCCAGTGGACTGGCTCTGGGCGGCAAATCGACCTATTACGGCAGCGTTGACGCCACGCCACTCTTTGTCCAGAATCTGGGATCCCTCAGCAGGTGGGGATTCTCCAAGGAGACCATCTCCGCCCTCCTGCCGAACGCGGACCGGGCGCTGGAGTGGATCTCTGAGTACGGGGACAAGGACGGCGACGGGTTCGTCGAGTATGAGCGGCTCAGCGACCAGGGGCTGATCAACCAAGGATGGAAGGACTCCTGGGACGGCATCAATTTCGCCGACGGCCGGCTGGCCGAGCCGCCCATCGCGCTGTGTGAGGTGCAGGCTTACGTCCACGGCGCCTATATGGCGCGGGCCTGGATGGCGTACGACGCCGGAGACGTGGCTTTGGCGGCGGACCTTCGGGACCGTGCCGCGCGGCTAAAGCGGCAATTCAACGAACAGTTCTGGCTTCCGGACAAGGGGTACTACGCCATCGCCCTGGACGGCGACAAGCGTCCGGTGGACTCGTGCGCCTCCAACATGGGGCACTGCCTGTGGTATGGCCTCATTGATGACGACAAAGTGCCGCTGGTGGTGGACAAGCTGATGTCCCCTGAAATGTTCAGCGGCTGGGGCGTGCGGACTTTGGCGAGCGATATGCGGGCCTACAACCCCGCCAGCTACCACAACGGCTCGGTCTGGCCGCACGATAACGCCATCATCGTGGCAGGGCTGATGCGCTGCGGGTACATCGACGAAGCGCAGCGCATCGCCACGGCACTGCTGGAGGCCGCCGAATACTCCGATGGCCGCCTGCCTGAGTTGTTCTGCGGCTTCGATCGGAACATGTTCAAGGAGCCGGTCCCCTATCCCACCGCCTGCTCGCCACAGGCCTGGGCTGCCACGGCCCCGATCCTTCTGATCACAGCCCTCATGCGCTATGACGCCCACATTTTCCACGGCGGCATGTGGCTGGACCCGGCACTCCCGGGGTCCTATGGCGATGTCCACATCAGCAACGCGCCCATGGGAGCGGGCCGGATCACCATCGACGTTTCAGGCTCCTCGGTCTCCGTCCAAGGGCTGCCCGAAGGCATGCGCGTGCACCGAGGTCACCGGCCCTGGATTACTGAACTCGTGGAACAGGCCAAACTGCCCCCGGAAAGGTAAGGGCTATCGGATGACAGGGCTGGGCCGGTCCGGCTGACAGAGGCGCGCCGGACCGGCCAGCCCATATTTCAAGCGCCGGGGCAGCCAAGATCCCCGGCACCTTTCACCGCGAGAGGCTGGCGGTGTCTGTGAGAAGGAGGGGCGGAAAGGAATGATCCTTTCCGCCCCTCCCAATTGCCGTTCTCCCAGCCAGCTAGGCCCACATTTGGTAGCCGCTGAGCTTGTCGAATAGCTTTCGAGTGCGGTTTCCCTCCGCAGCTATCCAGAGAACGGAATCATCGGCGGCAGCCTGCTCCACGATGCCGGTGACGACGTACTCGCCCAAGCGCCAGACTTCCACTGTGCGGCCAACCAACTGGCCCCAATCGGCGCGCATACCCCTGCCCCCTTCGGTTTTGATGACGCCCGAAGCCATGGTTCAGCACTCGATGACGTTCACGGCGAGTCCGCCGCGGGATGTCTCCTTGTACTTGATCTTCATGTCGGCGCCCGTCTCCCTCATGGTCTTGATGGCTTTGTCCAGGGAGACCTTGTGGGTTCCGTCTCCGCGCATCGCCATGCGGGCCGCGTTGATGGCCTTGTTGCTGGCGATGGCGTTGCGTTCAATGCAGGGAATCTGCACCAAGCCACCCACGGGGTCGCAGGTCAGGCCGAGATTGTGCTCGATGCCCACCTCGGCTGCGTTCTCCACTTGTTCCGGTGTGCCACCAAGCACTTCGCAAAGTCCCGCAGCCGCCATGGAACAAGCTGAGCCAACTTCGCCCTGGCATCCCACTTCAGCGCCGGAAATGGACGCATTTTCCTTGAAAAGAATCCCGACGGCGGCCGCCGTGAGCAGGAAGCGAATCACCCCATCATCGTTAGCCCCGGGGATGAACTTTTCGTAGTAGTGCAACACGGCTGGCACGATGCCGGCCGCACCGTTGGTGGGAGCCGTGACGATCCTGCCTCCGGAAGCGTTCTCCTCGTTCACGGCCAGCGCGAACAGGTTCACCCAGTCCATGGCCCGCATGGGATCGGACTCGTCCGTGGTGGCGGACAGTTCGGCGAAGAGCCGGGGAGCCCGGCGTGGAACCTTGAGTCCGCCCGGAAGCGTCGGATCTATCCGCTCACAGCCGTTGCTCACGCACTCCTTCATCACGGACCAGATGTGCAGCAGCTCGCTGCGGAGTTCCTCCTCGGTCCGCCACGCCAGTTCATTGGCCAGCATGATGTCGCTGATCCGCATTCCTTCACGACGGCAATGCGCCAGGAGCTGGGCACCCGTGGTGAAGGGGTAGGGCAGCACGGTGCTGTCCTCAACGATCCGGTCAGCCCCGGCGGCCTGCTCATCCACCACGAATCCGCCGCCCACCGAGTAGAAGGTCCCTTCCCTGAGCACAGTTCCTTCGGCGTCGTAAGCCGTGAAGGTCATGCCGTTGGGGTGGGCCGGCAGCGACTTGCGCCGGTGCAGGATGACGTCGTCGTCCTTGTAGAAACTGATTGGCCGTGAACCAGCCAGGTTCAGTTTCCTGGCGTGTGCAGCATCCGCGACCATCTGGTCTGCGCGGTCGGTGTCCACAGTCTCAGGGCTTTCCCCCTGCAAACCCAGGATGACTGCCTTGTCCGATCCGTGGCCATGGCCCGTTGCCCCAAGGGAGCCAAAGAGTTCCGACTTAACGCGGGCCACACTCTCCAGGAGCCCTGCGGCTGCCAGGCTGTTGGTGAACAGCCTGGCAGCACGCATGGGACCCACTGTGTGGGAGGACGAAGGACCGATCCCAACCGAGAACAGGTCGAGCGTGCTCAGCGCCATTACGGGGTTTCCAGAACCGCAAACTGATCGAGCGCCGCGAATTCACCCATGGCGTCCGCCAGCCACCGGCCCAGGTAGTCCGCGAAGGATGACCGCGGGTAGATACGGTAGCTTTCCGGCGCGGTCTTCCAGAGGATCACCGGGACGTGACCGATGTTCGTGTTGACCGCCGTGCCCTCCTTGAAAACGCGGGGGTGCAGGTCCAGCGGGCACCCCTTCTCCAGCACCTCACGCGCGGACGGACCGATCAGCTCGAAGGTGGTGCGGTTCGCCGAAAGATCGACGACGGAGCCGTGGTCCGCCTGCAGCGCCTCGGTCAGCGCCCGGGTCAACTGGGAGTGGTCTTCGTCAGTGACCACTAGGAACTCATCTGGGCCCAGCCACAGAACCGAACGTCCGGACTCTGCGGTGACGCGGCCGTGTGCGTCCGGCAGGAGGGTCCCCAGGACCTTTTCCAGCCGCTGGGCTGCGTCGCTTGCCTGCGTAACCCTCAGGCCAACCATGGTCTGGAAAGGGATTTCGCGGAGCCCGACGCCCCTTTCACCTTCTACGCTGGCACCCTCAAACAGCTCGGCCAGGTGGGCGGCAGGGCTGCGGCGCAGCGCGCTGAGGTCGGATGTTGCGTTGGATTCAACGAGTGTCAGCTCAGCCATCTCGGCGCTTCCCTTCAGGATCGAAAAGTACTGTCTCTGCCACAACAACGTCCACCAGCTGGTCACCAACGGGTGCCACCAGCGTCTGGCCGATTAGGTTGCGGCCGTTCTTGATCAGGGCCAAGGCAAAGGAGCGGCCCAGGGCCTGGCTGTGGTAACTGGAAGTGACGTGTCCAAGCATCGGAACCGGCGCAAAGTCCGGGTTGCAGTCGATGCCCTTTTCCACCAGCTGGGTACCCTCCGGCAGGCGGAAGGACGTGTCAACGGGCAGAAGGCCCACCAGGTGCTTGCGGTCAGTCCGCTTGGTGTCCTCACGTGCGAAGGACCGCTTGCCCACGAAGTCCTTGGCCTTGGAAACGATCCACTCCATGCCCGCGTCCTGCGGGGTGACCGTTCCGTCGGTGTCCTGTCCGACGATCGGGTAGCCCTTCTCAGCACGGAGCACGTGCATGGTCTCCGTGCCGTAGGGGGTGATGTTGAACTCGGCACCGGCCGCGGCCACGTCCTCCCAGACCTGCTGCCCGTACCAGCCGGAGACGTTGATCTCGAAGGCCAGTTCGCCGGAGAAGGAGATCCGGCAAACGCGGGCCGGGATTCCGGAGGCGAGGGTGGTTTCGCGGAAGGTCATGAACGGGAACGCGTCGTTGGTGACGTCCAGCTGTGGTGCCAGTTTCGCAACCACCTCGCGGGACTTGGGACCAACAATCGCGATGGTGCTCCACTGCTCCGTCACGGACGTGCAGTTGACGTCCAGTTCAGGCCACTCGGTCTGCAGCCATTCCTCCAGCCAGTCCAGTACACGCGCCGCGCCACCGGTGGTGGTGGTCATAAAGAAGCGGTTGTCGTCGACGCGGAGGGTCACGCCGTCGTCGAAGATCATTCCGTCCGGCTTGCACATCACGCCGTACCGGGCGGAGCCCGGGGCGAGCTTCTTGAACGCGTTGGTGTAGATCCGGTTCAGGAACTCACCGGCGTCACTGCCCCAGATTTCGATCTTGCCGAGCGTAGTGGCGTCCATGAAGCCCACCGACTCGCGCACTGCCGAGCATTCGCGGGCCACCGCAGCGTCCAGGTCCTCGCCTGGCTGCGGGTAGTACCAGGGGCGCAGCCACTGGCCGACGATTTCGAACTCGGCGCCGTTGGCAACGTGCCACGGGTGGATGGATGTCAGGCGTGCCGGGTCGAACAGGTCACCGCGTTCCCGGCCGGCCAGGGCCGCGAAGGCGACCGGCGCGTAGGGGGCGCGGTACGTCGTCGTACCAATTTCACCAGGCGTCGCTCCGCCGTTCAGTGCCGCGGCAATAACGCCGATGGCGTTGACGCCGGAAGTCTTGCCCTGGTCATTGGCGGTGCTGATGGACGTGTAGCGCTTGACGTGCTCAACGCTGCGCATGCCGGCCCCGGTGGCCCGAAGCACATCGGCAACCGACTGGTCGCGCTGCAGGTCAACAAAGTGTTCGTGCAGTTCGGAAAGGTCCTCGCCTTCCTGGCGGACAAGCCACAGCGGGCGGGTGGAGCCCTGAACTGCCGGCGGGTAGGAAGGCACGGCGAGGGTGGTGGTGCCCTGTTCGTTGACGAAACCGGCGTTGAACGCCGCAACCGAACCGGAGTGCGAACCTTCGGCGACGCAGTCCTCGGTGGCGAAGCTGCCGCGGGCAGCGCCCACGATCTGCTGGCCGTCCACCGAGTCCGATGGCACAAAGGCAACCAGGTTGTCGTCCCAGCGGACGCGGCCCTGCCGCTGGCTGTGGAGGTGGGTCACTGGGCTCCAGCCGCCGGAAACGGCCACCAGGTCGCAGTCCAGTTCGACGGCGGGACCCTGCGCAACGCCGTCGGCGTCAAGGGAGCGCACCACGGCGCCGCTGACGCGCGGGTCACCGGTGGTGTCGACGACGGCAGAACCGGACAGGACTTTGATGCCCTGGGCGGCGGCAGCGCTGGCTGCGTCCGATACCTCGGTGCGGGCATCCGCGATCGCGGCAATCGTGACGCCAGCGGCCGTCAGTTCGCTGACGAGGGCGTAGGCGCTGTCGTTGTTGGTGCCGATCACCACACGGGTGCCCGGGGCCACGGCGTAGCGGTTGATGTAGCTGCGCACTGCGGAAGCCAGCATCACGCCGGGACGGTCGTTGTTGCGGAAGACGATCGGCCGCTCGTGGGCACCCGTTGCGACCACTACTTGCTGGGCGCGGATGTGCCAGAGCCTCTGACGGGACACGGCTGCGAGCTCCGGGGCCGCTGCGGCGCTGCCCAGATGGTCCGTCCGGTTCTGCAGGGCGATGACGTAGTTGCTGTCGTAGTTGCCGAACGCGTTGGTGCGCGTCAGGACGGTGACCTCTTCGGCGGACTCGAGTTCCTTCCGGATCGCGTCAACCCATTCAAGGGCGGGAACACCTTCGACGACGGTGCGCGGCGCAGAGAGCAGCGAGCCACCCAGTTCGGGCTGGTCGTCGATCAGGATAACGCGGGCGCCGGTGACGGCGGCAGACTTGGCGGCGGCGAGGCCGGCAGGGCCGGCGCCGATAACCAGCACGTCGGTGTGGACGTACTTCTTGTCGTAGACCGCGGTGTCCTCGGCCGGGTCGAGCTGGCCCAGGCCGGAGAGGTAGGAGGCTGCCAGGCCATCCGTGAGTTCAACGGTGGTGGCCGGCAACATGGATTCGTTGACCCCGCCCCGGCCGTGGTTCTGGACCTTGACCAGCGCGTTGGGCTCCTCGATGCCTGCGGCCAGAATGCCGCGACGGCGCTTCTGGTACAGGGACGGCGCCGTCTCAATCACGCCGTTCGCCAGGAGTGCCGATGCCAGGGTGTCCCCCGGGTGCCCGACGTAGCTCTTCCCGTCAACTGTGAAGGCCAGCTCCTGGGAGCGGTCGATGCGGCCACCTTCGGAGATGCGGTGGGGCTGAGGCGTCATTTGGTCCCTCCAGCTGCGGCGTTGTTGGTCTCGGCTTGGGTCGATGCGATGTCCGGACGGGGTGCGCCCGCCGGGTACACCGCGGAAATCCGGTAGGTGACGGTGTCACGAATGGCGTTGAACCACTTGCGGCATCCACCGGAGTGGGACCACCGCTCGGCGTACTGGCCCTTGGTGTTCTCCCGGTAGAAGAGGTAGCGTGCCCACTCCTCGTCGCTCAGCGCATCGGGGTTCTCGGGATAGGCCACGTGGGCCTGCCCGCCATAGTGGAATTCGGTTTCGTCTCGCGGCCCGCAGTTGGGGCACTGGATCTGGATCATGCCGTGTCTTCTTTCAGTGCGCCACGGCTGCTGCGCCGTGCTCGTCGATGAGGGCTCCGGTGACGAAGCGCTCCAGGGAGAAGGGTTCGTTAAGGGCGTGCGGCTGGTCGTTGGCGATCGTGTGGGCGAAGGCCCAGCCGGCGCCAGGGGTTCCCTTGAAGCCGCCGGTGCCCCAGCCGCAGTTGACATACACGTTGTCCAGCGGGGTCTTGCCCACGATCGGCGAGGCGTCGTTGGTGGTATCCACGATGCCGCCCCAGGTGCGCAGCAGGTGCGCCCGGGCAAAGATCGGGAACAGCTCAACCGCGGCAGCCATCTGGTGCTCGATCACGTGGAAGGAGCCGCGCTGGCCGTAGCCGTTGTAGGAGTCGATGCCTGCGCCCATCACCAGTTCGCCCTTGTGCGCCTGGGAAACGTAGACGTGCACGTGGTTGGACATCACCACAGTGGGGTGGACCATCTCGTGCAGTTCCGACACCAGCGCCTGCAGCGGGTGGGACTGGATGGGCAGGTCGAAGCCTGCCAGCTTGGCCAGGACGCTTGAGTGGCCTGCGGCGCAAAGCGCAACCTTGCCGGTGTTGATGGTTCCGCGGTTGGTCTTGACGCCCGTGATGCGGTTGCCGTCCTTGATGAAGCCGGTGACTTCACAGTTCTGGATGATGTGCACACCCATTTCGTCGGCTTTACGGGCGAAGGCCCAGGCGACGTGGTCGTGCTTCGCGATGCCGGCACGCGGCTGGAAGGTTCCGCCAAGGATCGGGTAGCGGATCTTGTCGCTGGTGTTGATGATCGGGCAGACTTCCTTGACCTGCTCCGGAGTCAGCCACTCGGCGTCCACGCCGTTGAGCCTGTTGGCGTTGACGCGCCGAGTGGAGTCGCGGACGTCCTGAAGAGTGTGGTCCAGGTTGAGCACACCGCGCTGGCTGAACAGGAAGTCGTACTCGAGCTCCTCGGGCAGCTGCTCCCACAGCTTCAGCGAGTGCTCGTAAATGGCGGCACTTTCATCCCAGAGGTAGTTGGAGCGGATGATCGTTGTGTTGCGGGCCATGTTGCCGCCGGCCAGCCAACCCTTTTCGAGGATGGCGATATTTGTCATGCCGTGGTTCTTGGCAAGGTAGTAAGCCGTGGCCAGGCCGTGCCCGCCGCCGCCGATGATCACTGCATCGTAAGAGGGCTTCGGGTCCGGGTTGTGCCAGAGGAAATCCGGGTGCTCCGGCAGGTGTCCAGTCGTCATCACTCAGCTCCGTTTTCCTGGGAGAGGTTGGGGTAGAGCGGGAATTTTTCGGCGAGGTTCTCAACCCGCTGGCGGAGGGCGGCTGCGGTCTCGTCGGTGAATTCGCGCTTCAGGGCGGTGGCGATGATCTCTGCGACCTCGGTGAATTCGGCCTTGCCGAAGCCACGCGTGGCCAAGGCCGGTGTGCCGATGCGCAGGCCAGAGGAGACCATCGGGGGGCGCGGGTCGAACGGCACCGCGTTGCGGTTGACCGTGATGCCGATCCGGTGCAGGCGGTCCTCGCCCTGCTGGCCGTCCAGTTCGGAGTTGCGCAGGTCCACCAGGACCAAGTGGACGTCGGTACCGCCGTTCACCACGGAAACGCCGGACTCGGCGACGTCGGCAGCAAGCAGGCGCTCGGCAATGATGCGGGCGCCTTCGAGGGTGCGCTCCTGCCGCTCACGGAAGGCCGGCTCCGCAGCCATCTTGAAGGCGACAGCCTTGGCAGCGATGACGTGCTCAAGCGGGCCGCCCTGCTGCCCGGGGAAGACAGCCGAGTTGATCTTCTTGGCGATGTCGGCGTCGTTCGTGAAAATGACGCCACCGCGCGGACCGCCCAGCGTCTTGTGGGTGGTGGTGGTGACGACGTGGGCGTGGGGCACCGGGTTGGGGTGCAGCCCGGCGGCGACCAGCCCTGCGAAGTGGGCCATGTCCACCATGAGGTAGGCACCCACGAGGTCTGCGATGCGACGGAACTCCGCGAAATCGAGCTGGCGGGAGTAGGCGGACCAGCCGGCGACGATGAGCTTCGGCTTGTGCTCCAGGGCCAGCGCCTCGACATCCGCCATGTTGATCAGCAGGTCATCCTCGCGGACGCCGTACGGGACCACCTTGTAGAGCTTGCCGGAGAAGTTGATGCGCATGCCGTGGGTCAGGTGCCCGCCGTGGGCCAGGTTCAGGCCCAGGATGGTGTCGCCAGGGTTGAGCAGCGCGAACATTGCTGCTGCGTTGGCCTGGGCACCGGAGTGGGGCTGGACGTTGGCGAACTCAGCGCCAAACAGTGCCTTGACACGGTCGATGGCAAGCTGCTCAACGACGTCGACGTGCTCGCACCCACCGTAGTAGCGCTTGCCCGGGTAGCCTTCGGCGTACTTGTTGGTCAGGACCGAGCCCTGCGCCTGCATCACAGCAGTGGGGGCAAAGTTCTCGGACGCGATCATCTCCAACGTGCCCTGCTGGCGCTGCAGCTCGCGCTCCACAGCGGCGTGGATTTCGGGATCGTACTCGGCCAGCGAACGGGTAAGAATATCGACCATCGATGACTCCTAAGACTCGGCTAATATCGGGTTGATATATTAGTTCTGGTTGCCAAGTATGCTACGTCACAAGTTGGGTGTCAACAGGCCTTATGCCGCGTCAGCCAAGCCGGCACTGGAGGGGGCATGGATACGACTGGATGCCAAGGGAGGATGCTTGCTAGGAAGCGAAAAGGGCAGTACGGACTGCCTTCTCAAAACCGTCAACATGCACTCGGGCAAGCTCCGCTGCCCTTGCCTCGTCACCGTCGATAACGGCCTCCAGGAGGTCCAGGTGCTCATGGACGTGCCGGGAGAGGTTCGGCAGCCGATCAAGCACCATGCACCAGATGCGCGTGGCCAGGTTGTCGTACCGGATCAGGATGTCTTCAAGATGCGGATTCCCCGCGGCGGCATAAATGCCTTGGTGGACGCTCGCGTCCAGGCGAAGCGTTTCCACTACGGAGGCTTTGTCCACATCGAAGGACTCCACGGCCTTTTTGACCAGCCTGAGCTGTTCCCTGATGGCCGGCGTCGCCACCCGGGCCGCGCGGGAAGCCGCCAACGGTTCAAGTTGGGTGCGAATCTCGGAAATGAACGCAAGGTCGGTGACTTCAACGCGCGTGGCAAAAGTTCCGCGCCGTGGGTATGTGACCACAAGACGGTCCAGCTCAAGCCGCTTCAGTGCTTCACGAACAGGAGTGCGGCCAACGCCAAGGTCCTTCGCGAGCGCATCGTCATGCAGCAGTTCGCCCGGTTTGATATCCAGGATCAGGAGTCTGTCGCGGATCCGCTCGTAGGCAATGTCCGCCAAAGACTTGGGAACTGCGGTCTCAGTTGCCGCCAAAGCTTCGAATGCCACGGTACCGCCTTTTCCTGTCGATCCAATCAGACTATTGACCCCGTCCTTTTTATGAGTATACGCTATTCTCGAATCTGATATATCAGTCCATTACTGCAAAATATATCTTTAGGAGGAGACGTGACACTGGTGGAAGCCAACCCGATTTCACACACACTTCCGCAGGCCGATGCCTCTGGAGAGCCCCAGGCCCGCAAGTTCGTCCTCACACTGTCGTGCAACGAACGCGCAGGTATTGTCCAAGCCGTAACCACGTTCCTCTTCGAGCGCGGTTTCAACATCGAAGAGCACCAGCAGTTCGACGACGGACTCCGGCAGACCCTGCACCTGCGCACCGCATTCTCCGGCTCGGCCGAATACTCGCCTGAGCGGCTGGAGAAGGAGTTCCAGTCCGTCGCAGAACGCTTTGACATGAAGTTCGACTTCTACGACGAGACCAAGCAGCGCGTCCTGGTGATGGTGTCCAAGTTCGGACACTGCCTCAACGACCTTATCTTCAGGTGGCGTGGCGGCAGCTTGGGCGGCGACTTGGTCCTGGTGGTTTCAAACCACGAAACGCACCGGGCCATGGCGGAGGCCGCCGGCCTCCCCTTTGTGCACATTCCGGTCACGGCCGAAACAAAGGCCGACGCCGAAAAGCGCCTGCTCGAGCTCGTCGACGAATACAACATCGACCTTGTTGTGCTGGCCCGCTACATGCAGGTCCTCTCCGACGAGCTGTGCCGCTCCCTTGAGGGCCGGGCCATCAACATCCACCACTCGTTCCTGCCGGGCTTCAAGGGCGCACGCCCCTACCACCAGGCCTACGACCGAGGCGTGAAGCTTGTCGGCGCAACGGCCCACTATGTAACAGCTGACCTCGATGAGGGTCCGATCATCGAACAGGAAGTCATCCGGGTGGACCACAGCTACGGTCCGTCCGCGCTCTCCACGGTAGGACAGGACGCCGAAGCGCTGGCATTGTCCCGTGCCGTTCGCTGGCACTGCCAACACCGAGTACTGCTGGACCAGCACAGCACCGTGGTCTTCCGCTAAGGCCCGAAGTTTCAAGAACGCAGCAGAGCCACACACGAGATTTCAGGAGAACCCATGGCATCGACGCCACGCATCGTAATCATCGGAGCCGGCATCGTCGGCACCAACCTGGCCGATGAGCTTGTTAGCCGGGGATGGAACAACATCACGGTCCTGGACCAAGGCCCTCTGAACATGCCGGGAGGTTCCACTTCCCACGCTCCGGGGCTGGTCTTCCAGACCAACCCGTCAAAGACCATGGCCACCTTCGCCAAGTACACGGTGGAGAAGCTGCTGTCCCTCACCGAGGACGGCGTCAGCTGCTTCAACCAGGTGGGCGGCCTGGAGGTCGCTACAACCGAGACCCGGCTGAATGACCTGAAGAGGAAGCTGGGTTACGCGTCCTCCTGGGGAATCGAAGGCAAGATCCTGTCCCCTGCTGAGTGCAAGGAGCTCTACCCACTCCTGAATGAAGACGACGTCTTGGGCGGCCTGCACGTCCCCAGCGACGGTTTGGCCAGCGCCGCACGGGCTGTGCAGCTCCTGATCAAACGCACGGAGGCCGCAGGCGTCAAGTACCTCGGCAACACCGCAGTCACCGGGATCGAACATTCCGATCGCCGCGTCACCGGAGTCCAGACCTCCGAGGGTGTTATCCCTGCGGACATCGTGGTCTCCTGCGCTGGCTTCTGGGGAGCCAAGATCGGCGCCATGATCGGCATGTCCGTCCCGCTGCTCCCACTGGCACACCAGTACGTCAAGACCACGCCGGTCCCGGCCCAGAAGGGCAAGAACGAGCTGCCGAACGGCGCCAAGCTGCCGATCCTGCGCCACCAGGACCAGGATCTCTACTACCGCGAGCACGGCGAGCGCTACGGCATCGGCTCCTACGCGCACCGTCCCATGCCGGTGGATGTCGACGAGCTGGGATCTTTCACTCCGGAGTCCATCAGCGAACACAACATGCCCTCCCGGCTTGAATTCACTGTGGAGGACTTCCTTCCGGCCTGGGAAGCAACCAAGCGCTTGCTTCCGGACCTGGCGGAAAGCGACATCGAAGACGGTTTCAACGGCATCTTCTCCTTCACCCCGGACGGCGGACCGCTGGTTGGCGAGTCCAAGGAACTCGACGGCTTCTACGTGGCGGAGGCCGTGTGGGTGACGCACTCCGCAGGCGTTGCCCGCGCCGTCGCGGAGCTGCTGACCACCGGCAAGTCCCAGATCGACCTCGGCGAATGCGACATCCACCGCTTCGAAGAAGTCCAGCTGACGGACGAATACGTCAGCGAAACGTCGCAGCAGAACTTTGTGGAGATCTACGACGTGCTTCACCCGCTTCAGCCCAAGCTGTCCCCGCGCAACCTTCGCGTCAGCCCGTTCCACGCCCGCCAGAAGGAGCAGGGAGCATTCTTCCTGGAGTCCGGCGGATGGGAACGCCCCTACTGGTTCGAGGCCAACGCCGCGTTGCTGAAGGAAATGCCCGCCGAGTGGCTGCCGCCGGCACGCGACGCCTGGTCCCAGATGTTCAGCTCGCCCATTGCGGCCGCTGAAGCGTGGAAGACCCGCACTGCCGTCGCTATGTACGACATGACTCCGCTCAAGCGCCTGGAAATCTCTGGCCCTGGTGCCCTGAAGCTGCTGCAGGAACTCACCACCGCGGACCTGGACAAGAAGCCGGGCGCAGTGACCTACACCCTGCTGCTGGACCACGCCGGAGGGGTTCGAAGCGACATCACCGTGGCCCGCCTGAGCGAGGACACCTTCCAGCTCGGCGCCAACGGCAACATTGACACCGCCTACTTCGAGCGGGCTGCACGGCACCAGACGGAGAGCGGCTCGGCCAGCGATTGGGTCCAGGTCCGCGACACCACCGGCGGCACCTGCTGCATCGGCCTGTGGGGTCCCCTTGCCCGCGACCTTGTAAGCACCATCAGCAACGACGACTTCTCCAACGACGGTCTCCGCTACTTCCGGTCGAAGAAGGTAGTCATCGGCGGCATCCCGGTCACTGCGATGCGCCTGTCCTACGTGGGCGAATTGGGCTGGGAGCTTTACACCAGCGCTGACAACGGGCAGCGGCTGTGGGACGCCCTGTGGCAGGCCGGACAGCCGTTCGGCGTTATTGCCGCAGGCCGCGCAGCGTTCAGCTCCCTCCGCCTGGAAAAGGGCTACCGCTCCTGGGGAACGGACATGACCACCGAACACGACCCGTTCGAGGCGGGCCTTGGCTTCGCGGTCAAGATGGCCAAGGAGAGCTTCGTTGGCAAGGCTGCGCTGGAAGGCCGCACCGAGGAGGGCTCCGCCCGCCGCCTGCGCTGCCTGACGGTCGACGACGGCCGTTCCATCGTGCTGGGCAAGGAACCTGTCTTCTACAAGGACGCCGCAGTGGGCTACGTGACCAGCGCCGCCTACGGCTACACCGTGCACAAGCCGATCGCGTACGCCTACTTGCCGTCCGCCGTCTCGCTCGGTGACTCGGTGGAAATCGAATACTTCGGCCGGCGGATCACCGCAACCGTCACCGAAGAGCCGCTGTACGACCCGCAAATGACCCGTCTCCGCGGCTAACGGCGGATCCGCCAACAGCCCGTAGGAATCAAACAGCGCGCGGCCCGGACTCATCCCTCGCAACCCGAGTCCGGGCCGCGCGCATCTCCGCCCTGCCCATCCACAGCATTCTCCAGCCTAGGAATGGACTCATGATCAGCTCAGAAACCATTGCCGACTACCTCGGCAGGCTCGCATCGCGCCAGCCCACTCCGGGTGGCGGTGCAGCCGCAGCCCTCCACGCCGCGCAAGGGGCCGCCCTTGTCGCCATGGTGGCCAGATACACCACCGGCGGCAAGTACGAACAGCACGCGGACACCGTTGCGCAAATCGTCTCCGGCGCCGAAAAGCTCATCGGCGAAGCCCTTCGCCTGGCCGACGCGGACGAACATGCCTTCCAGGACGTCATCGACTCCTACAAGCTTCCCGCCGGCAACGAGGCCGAGCGGACCACCAAGGCCCAGGCCATCCAGGACGCCCTCATCCAAGCGGCCCAGCCGCCGGCGCTGCTCATCGACCTGGCGGGTTCCGTCGTCGAACTTGCCACCGAACTCTTTGAGATCGCCAACCCGAACGTGATCAGCGACGTCGCCGCTGCCGCCGACGCCGCCCGTGCGGCGGCCACCACCGCGCGGGTCAACATTGACATCAACGTGGTCGCCATCAAGGATGCCGACGCCAAGACCGCCCTGGCCGAAAAAACAAACGGCCTCGAAGAGAAGGTCGTCCTGGCTGCGGATTCCCTTGTGCAGCGGGTACGCGAAAGGATCCTTCGATGACCGCCACCCCGCTGCCCGGCAAAGACCTGGCGAGGCTCATCAAGGAGAAGGCCAAGGCCGAAGCCAAGGCACTCGTGGAAGAAGGCCTGCGCCCCACGCTTGCCGTGGTGGTCGCCACGGACGACGGCTCCACGCACTGGTACGTCCGTTCCATCGAGCGCGCTGCCGAAGCCGCGGGTATAGCCTGCCGCCTCGTTGACCTCGGTCCCGATGCCACGGAGCAGGTCCTCATCAGGGTTCTGGACGACCTCAGCGCGGAGCCGTCGGTGAATGGAATCATCCTCCAGACTCCGCTGCCGGCCGGCGTACGCGTGGACGAACTCGTCCGGCACATCGCGCCGGAAAAGGACATCGACGGCGCCAACCCCCTCAGCCTGGGCCTCCTCGCCGTCGGTCAGCCGGCGTTCGCGCCCGCTACGGCAAGGGCCGTCATCGAAATGCTGGACCACTTCGAGGTTCCCGTCGCGGGCCGCAACGTTGTGGTCGTGGGCCGCTCGGCCGTCGTCGGGAAGCCCCTGGCGCTGCTCCTGCTGAAGAAGGACGCCACGGTGACCATCTGCCATTCCCGCTCCGGCGCGCTGGACAAATACACCAAGGACGCCGACGTCGTAGTCGTGGCGGCCGGGCGCCCCGGCCTGCTCACCGGTGGCCAGGTTTCCAGCCGCTCCGTGGTCATCGACGTCGGCACGAACGTCTTGGCAGACGGCTCGCTGACCGGCGACGTTGACGCCCCAAGCGTCAGCGCCGTGGCGGCATCCCTGACGCCCGTTCCCGGCGGCGTCGGAACCGTCACTACGTCGCTTCTCTTGCTGCACACAACCGCCGCCGCCCGGGAGCAGTCAAGCTCCTTGGTGCCCGGGGCGGTTGCGTGAGCCGGGGGCATCATGACTTACGGCAGCGGTAACGGCCGGAAGAGTACGACGGCGGTGGTCCCGGATTGGCGGGAACTGGCACCGGGCGATCTTGTCACCGTTGTGGATTCACATTCCGTGCTACACAGCGGTTGGATCGACGACGTGACGGAAGACGGCTCGGTGTTGTGGCTGGTCCAAGTGGGTGGCCGCGGGCGGAAGATGTTTCTCCGTGAGGACGGTGGCCTGGTCACGATGGATACGGTGCCGAGCGAAACTGCCCCCGTGGCTGGGGCGCGCGCAAACGCATAGACCTGCCCTTACTGCAGCGGATGCCCCATCTTCCGGGCATCCGCCAGTGGGGGGCTTGGCGTGCGTTTATTTTGTTAGAGGACCCCGCGGATAAGGTTCTCGAAGTCGGAGACGTGCTTGGTCGTCAGTCGTGCTGCTTCGTCGGCTTCGCCGTCCGAGATCCGCTCCAGAAGCTCAATGTGCTGGGCGATGTGTTCGGAAACCGGCGGGAGTTTCTCCAGCACCAGGCTCCAGATGCGCGTCGCCAGGTTGTCGTACCGGATCAGGACGTCTTCCATGTGCCGGCTACCCGTGGCACGGTAGATGGTCCGGTGCACACGCATGTCCAGGCGCATGAGGTCGCGCTGGGATTGCCGGCTGGCCAGGATTTGCTCCACCTCGCGGGCGAACTCCTTGAGTTCCTGCCGTGTTCGCGGCGATGCCATCCTGGCGGCGCGGGCGGAAGCAGCCGGCTCCAGGAGTTGGCGGATCTCTGAAATCTCGGCCAGGTCGGTGATATCGACTCCGGCTGCGAAAGTCCCGCGACGGGGATAGGCCACCACCAGGTGGTCGCTTTCCAGGCGCTTCATGGCTTCGCGGATCGGCGTCCTTCCAACGCCCAGGCGCCGGGAGATTAGGTCATCGTTCAGCGGTTCGCCCGGTTTGATGTCCAGCACGATCAGCTCATCGCAGAGAACCCGGTATGCGTAGTCGGCATACGATTCGTCTTCCTGCCTGGGCGGCAGATCCGACTCCCCAATCTCCACTGCTATCTCACCGATGCCTTTCACCTGGCGCCTTCTTCCACCTTGGACAGAGCCTTGACTCGGCGGCTCTGTGAACATAATATTCCTACAACTGATATATCAATACTTTGCAATAAAAATGTCAAGCTGTCTTTCGTTGCCAATATAAGATGGCCCACCTGCGAGAATCAGTAAGACACCCGGACGCCACCTGGGCCGGACAATGTCACGGAGGGAACAATGAGCACGGAACCTCAGGGGATGCTGCGACTGGAAGTCGTGCCCTCCCGCGACCTTGCCGCCCAGCTTCCCCCTATCTACCAAGCACCAGGCGCAGTGAGCATCACCTGCCTGCCCCACCATGGCCCGTCCAAGACTGTCGAGGCTGCCGTTGAACTGGCAGCGATGGGTTACCACGCAGTTCCCCACCTGGCCGCCCGGAGCGTAACCAGCCGTGCCGAACTGCACGGTTTCCTGGAGCAATTGGGCCAGGCCGGGGTCACGGAGTTGTTCCTGATCGCCGGGGATCGCCGTGGACCCGCCGGACCGTACTCCTGGAGCGGTCCGCTGATTGACGATGTCAAGGCCTTCTCACCCGAGTTCTCGGTAGGTGTTGCCGGTTATCCGGAAGGACACCCCGGCCTGACTCCCCAGCAGCTCCGCAATGGATTGGAGCGGAAGTCGCCCCAGGCTGCATCGCTGGTCACCCAGATGTGCTTTTCCGCCGATGCGATCTCCCGCTATTTCGACAGTCTTCGCCAACAAGGATTTGAACTGCCCGTGTGGGTTGGAGTCCCTGGACCAATTACCGTCAAGAAGCTTGTATCGATGGGGGCCCGCTTGGGCGTGGGACGCTCCCTGAAGCTCGCCCGCGGGACTGGCCTTGCCAGGGCCTTGTGGCGACGCAGCGATTTCGCCCATTTCGATAGCAACCGACTGATCCGGGACATCCACGGCAGATTGGGCGGGCACCCGCTGTTCGCGGGCTTCCACCTATATACCTTTAATGACTTGCAGCGGCTGCCGGCCCTTTTGGATGGGCTGCCGAAACCTGTGAAACCCACCCATCCCGGGCCCGGCGAAGCGCGCCCCCTCTACCTGGCCCAGACCTGAAGGGACCACGATGGCATCCAAAGCCCCCCGTGACAACATCGACGAGTCGAAGCTGACCGTCACCAAGCCGAAGACCAAGGCGGTCGGAATCCCGGCGGTAACCAACGCCCTGAAGATCTCGCTTGAGCAGATGGGCCCGCTGCGCAGTGTCCAGACGCTCATGGCCGTGAACCAGATTGACGGATTCGACTGCATGGGCTGCGCCTGGCCCGAGCACGACAAGCGCCACAAGGCGGAGTTCTGCGAAAACGGCGCTAAAGCCGTTGCGGAGGAAGCTACACGAAGGCGGGTCTCGCCGGAATTCTTCGAAACATATTCCGTTGCTGAGCTGAAGACGCGGGACGACTACTGGCTGGGACAGCAAGGACGCTTGACCCACCCCATGGTCCTGGATGAAGGGGCAACGCACTACCGGCCAATCGAATGGGACGATGCGCTGGAAATAATCGCCCAGGAGATCAGGGCGATGGACAACCCGGACCAAGCGATCTTCTACACCTCGGGACGCACCTCCAACGAGGCCGCCTTTGCGTACCAGCTGCTGGTACGCGGCGTGGGGACGAACAACCTTCCCGACTGCTCGAACATGTGCCATGAGTCCTCCGGGTCCGCACTGGTTGAAACCATCGGAATCGGAAAGGGCTCAGTAAGCCTCACTGACCTTGAAACTGCATCCCTGATCTTTGTGGCGGGCCAAAACCCCGGCACCAACCACCCTCGAATGCTCAGCGCCCTGGAGAAAGCCAAGAAGAACGGCGCAGCGATCATTTCCGTGAATCCTCTCCCCGAGGCCGGATTGCTGAAGTTCGAGAACCCGCAGACCGTGTCTGGCGTACTCGTTGGCACCGAACTGACGGACGATTTCCTGCAGATCAGGGCCGGTGGCGACCAGGCCTTGTTCCAGGGACTCGGGAAGTACCTGCTGGAAGCGGAGCGCGCGGGGCGGAACACGCCCGGACTGGAGACGGTCCTTGACCACCACTTCATCAGGAATCACACCGTGGGCATCGAGCCCTACCTGCAGCAGCTGGAGCAGGTCGAATGGGATGAAATCGTTGAAGCGACGGGACTGACCCGGGAGCAGCTCAACGCCACCGGTGAACGCCTGCTTGCCTCGAACGCCACAATCGTCTGCTGGGCGATGGGCCTGACCCAGCACAAGCACTCCGTTCCCACTCTCCGGGATGTTGTTAACGTCCTTCTCCTGCAGGGGAACATCGGCAAGCCTGGTGCGGGTGTGTGTCCCGTCCGCGGACATTCCAACGTCCAGGGAGACCGGACAATGGGCATCTTCGAAAAAATGCCGGAGAAGTTCCACGACAAGCTGGACCTGGAATTCCAGTTCCAGTCGCCGCGCGCCCACGGCTACGACACGGTAGCCGCGATCCGGGCCATGCGGGACGGCAAGGCTCGCGTTTTCGTCGGGATGGGCGGCAATTTCGTCAAGGCAGCTCCAGACACTGAAATCACGGAACAGGCCCTGGCGAACACCAACCTCACCGTGCAGATTTCAACCAAGCTGAACTACTCCCACCTTGCCGTGGGCAAGCGCGCGCTGATCCTTCCGACACTTGGCCGGACCGAGCGGGACGCCCAGCGCAGCGGCGACCAGCGGGTCACTGTGGAGGACTCGATGAGCGCAGTCCATGCCTCCCGTGGCCGACTGAAGCCCGCCAGCGATCTCCTCAAGTCAGAGGTGGCCATTGTGTGCGAGCTGGGCCACAAGTTGTTCACGGACGCCAACGGCACTCCTCTTGCCAATACCCCCAAGGTGGACTGGCTTGCGCTCAGGGACGACTATTCCTTGATCAGGAAGCACATCGAGGCGGTTATCGACGGCTTTGAGAACTTCGAGGAACGGATCCAAAACCCGGGAGGCTTCGTCCTGCCCCACCCGCCACGGGATAACCGCGAGTTCGCCACGGCTTCAGGCAAGGCCCACTTCACGGGCAACCACCTGGAGTACCTACGCGTCCCCGAAGGAAGGCTGATCCTGCAGACCCTTCGCTCGCACGACCAGTACAACACCACCATCTACGGCAAGGACGACCGCTACCGCGGCATCCACAATGGCCGCAGGGTGGTCCTGGTCAACGAAAACGACGTGGCAGAACTGGGCTTCCGTGACGGGGACATGGTCCATCTGATCTCCGAATTCCAAGGCACCGAGCGCCGGGCCGAGAACTTCCGGATCGTCACCTACTCCACGCCGAAGGGTTGTGCTGCCGCGTACTACCCCGAGACCAACGTGCTGGTTCCACTGGACTCTGTGGCGGACACCAGCGGCACCCCGACGTCCAAGTCAGTCATCGTTCGGCTCGAACCCGCCAAGGCAACAGTCAATGCTTGACGAAGTAGTAACAGCGCATGCGGACCAGAACGTCGACGGGAAGCGCGGCGTTGACCAACCACGTGTTGAACGGGCTGTCCGGGAATTCCTCCTCGCCATCGGGGAGGACCCGGACAGGTCAGGGCTTTCAGATACACCCGCCAGGGTTGCCCGGGCCGCCGCGGAAATGTATGGCGGCCTGCACGAAGACCCCTTGGACATCCTGGACAAGACCTTCGACCTGGGCCACGAGGAACTGGTCATCGTCAAGGACATACCGTTCTACAGCACTTGTGAGCACCATCTGGTGCCGTTCCACGGCGTTGCCCACGTGGGCTACATTCCGTCGTCGGAGGGTTTGGTGACTGGCCTCAGCAAGTTGGCCAGGCTTGTGGACGCCTTTGCCCGCAGGCCACAAGTCCAGGAACGGTTGACCACCCAGGTGGTCGATGCACTGGTCACGGCGCTGCGCCCGCTCGGGGCGATTGTCGTCGTCGAATGCGAACATCTGTGCATGTCCATGCGCGGGGTGCGGAAACCGGGCGCCAAGACCATTACTTCCGCTGTTCGCGGCGAGCTCCGGCTACCGGCTGCCCGGGCCGAAGCGCTAAGCCTGATTCTGGGACGATAGCCGAAGACGCAGCGTCAAGCAGGGTGCCTTTCCAGAAGCCAATGGATTGATAACCTCCAAAGGGTTCCCTCTGATATATCTTTACCGCTATATTCGACATATCAGTGCTGCGAACCCTTTTTCGGGTGGCACCAGAACAGCCACCACAGAGCCTAACGACCCATCGCAGAGTCGTTCACGTCTCCCCAAAAAAGGGGATTTGACCAGATCCAACCGCAACAAAGCAGGACAGCACACCACCAAACCACTGCTAGAAAGGAGAGTTCCATGTCCGATATCACCCAAGCCCAAGCCGACGCCGTGCTCGCTGCTGCGCGCGACGCCGCCAAGGAAAACGGCACGGCTATGAACATCGCCGTCGTGGATGCCGGCGGCAACGTCAAGGCGTTCACCCGCATGGACGGCGCCTGGCTCGGAAGTATCGACATTTCCATCAGGAAAGCCCGCACCGCGCGCTACTTCGACATGGCCACCGGTTCAATCGGTGAATTGTCGCAACCGGGTGGCCCACTCTACAACATCGAAGTGTCCAATGGAGGCCTCATCACTTTCCCGGGCGGTGTTCTGCTGAAGGGCTCCAACGGGGACATCATTGGCGCCATCGGCGTCAGCGGAAGCACGGTAGAAAACGACCACGCCGTCGCAACCGCGGGCGCATCTGCCCAGTTGTAATTCGTGCGGGAGGCCGGCGCTCCACGGCCTCCCGCCGCTCGGCCACTTCTTCTTCGAAGAGCTGGCCAGGCTCGTTGCCCGTGAAAGGTGTTTCGGTGGCCGATACCTGGGGAGGTAATTGCCGAAACACCGCTCTCGGGCAACGAACCAAATAACCAACAGCATTCCCTGAGGAGGGACCATGTCAGGTAACAGAGCAGTTGCTTACAAGGAACCCGGCGTCGTGGAGGTCATCGACACGGACTATCCGACGTTCGAACTGAAGGACGGCCCGGGTGTAAACCAGGCCAACGTGGGCCGCAAAGTCCCGCACGGGGCGATCCTGCGGACCGTGACCACCAACATCTGCGGCTCGGACCAGCACATGGTCCGCGGCCGCACCACCGCGCCCCGCGACCTCGTCCTGGGCCATGAAATCACCGGCGAAGTGGTGGAAGTGGGCCCGGACGTCGAATTCATCAAGGTCGGGGACATCGTCTCCGTCCCGTTCAACATCTCCTGCGGCCGCTGCCGCAACTGCAAGGAACGCAAAACCGGGATCTGCCTGAACGTCAACCCGGACCGGCCCGGCAGTGCCTACGGCTACGTGGACATGGGCGGCTGGGTAGGCGGGCAGGCCGAATACGTGCTGGTCCCCTACGCCGACTGGAACCTGCTGAAGTTCCCGGACCGGGACCAGGCCCTGGAAAAGATCATGGACCTGACCATGCTCTCGGACATCTTCCCCACCGGCTTCCACGGCGCCGTCACCGCAGGCGTGGGCGTCGGCTCTACTGTTTACATCGCCGGCGCCGGTCCCGTCGGCCTCGCCGCGGCCGTTGGCGCGCAGTTGCTGGGCGCCGCCGTCGTGATTGTTGGTGACATGAATGAGGACCGGCTCGCCCAGGCCCGCTCCTTCGGCTGCGAAACCGTCAACGTCACCAAGGGCGACCCCAAGGACCAGATCGAACAGATCCTGGGCGTGCCCGAAGTGGACTGCGGCGTTGACGCCGTCGGCTTCGAAGCCCGCGGCCACGGCAAGGACGCCTCGCACGAAGCCCCGGCCACCGTGCTGAACTCCCTCATGGACATCACCGCCGCCGGCGGCGCGCTGGGCATCCCCGGCCTCTACGTCACCGGCGACCCTGGCGGCATCGACGAGGCTGCGCGGCACGGCTCGCTGTCCCTGTCCCTGGGCACCGGCTGGGCCAAGTCCCTGTCCTTCACCACCGGCCAGTGCCCCGTCATGAAATACAACCGGCAACTCATGATGGCCATCCTGCACGACAAGGTCCAGATCGGTAAGGCCGTCAACGCCAAAGCCATCTCCCTCGACGACGCTCCCCGGGGCTACGCCGAATTCGACGCTGGCGCCGCCACCAAGTACGTCCTCAACCCCAACGGCTACGTCAAGGCCTAGCAAACAGGCAGGACTGCAAAGCTGGGAAACCTCCTCTGCGATCTGGTGCGGGGGCGACCAAAAGGTCGCCCCCGCATTTGCCTCCCTCCCAAAACGGAAATCACAGAAATGCCCCTCCAGGAATCAGATTCGCTGAGTGCAGCGCCTTCGAGCAGCGCGGCCCTCACTGGCTCAAGTACGACGACGTCAGCCACCACGGCGTGCAAGTCCACTTCCACGTGGGCTGAGGCGCGTCGGGTGGCTTTTGAGTGTGCGTCGCCTGTTCCGGCAGCTCCGCTTCCGCTCGGCGATGCGATTGGCCGGATCCTGGCCGTGGACGTGGTGGCGGAGCAGGATCTGCCCCACTATGCTTCCTCGGCGATGGACGGCTGGGCAATCAACGGAGCCGGGCCGTGGTCCCTACAGGAGCCGACAGCTCTGGCGGTGCAGGGCGGATTGCTGGCTGGTCAAGCTTGTCCGATTGTCACAGGCGGGCTGGTTCCTGCTGGAGCCACCGCAGTGCTGCGCAGCGAGAGCGGGCGGGTCGGAAGAGACGACGACGGTCTTCCGGTGTTGACGCTCGGTGAGGGAGCCAGGCCGGGTGAGCCGGGCAACGGTCAGCACATTCGTCCGGCCGGTGAGGAAGCCGCCGCTGGGGAGGTCCTGATTTCCGCGGGGACTGTGTTGAATCCGGTGCATGTGGCTCTGGCGGCGGTGGCCGGGCTGGATGAGGTTCAGGTTTTGGGCAAACCGGTGGTGAAGCTTGTACTGACGGGTTCGGAGGTGGTGACTTCCGGGGTTCCGGAGCCGGGCCGCGTACGGGATACCTTCGGGCCGCAGCTCGGTGCGGTGGTTGGGATGCTGGGCGGGATTCCGGCCGGGCAGCTCAGGGTGGGGGACTCGTATGACGAGTGGCTGGCCGCATTGCAGGATACCCCGACGCCGGAAGACACGGCGGGGGAAGGCACCGCGGCGTCCCGGGACGAGGTGTCGGAGGGTGGCGGTCCGGCCTGGCAGGCAGGGCCCGGTGGGCAGCTTGCCGACGTCGTGATCACCACCGGTGGTACTGGCAGGTCCGGGACGGACCATTTCCGTGCGGCGATCGCTGCGCTGGGCGGGCGGTTGCTGATCGACGGGATCGCGATGCGGCCGGGGCACCCCGCGGTGCTGGCGGAGCTGCCGGACGGCAGATTCGTGGTGGGGCTGCCGGGGAATCCGTTGGCGGCGATGATGGCACTGTTCACTATCGCCGGACCGCTGCTGGCCGCCCTGGGCCACGGGAACATGCCCGACGTCGGGGAGGTGCCGTGCGGGGTGACGATCGATCCGGATCCGGGACGGACCCGGTTGATGCCGTTCCGTCTGGTGTACGGGCTCGCGTCCCCGGCCCAGCACTCCGCTGCGGGGATGATGCGCGGTCTGGCCTCCGCCGATGGCGTGATGGTGGTCCCACCGCACGGCGTCCAACTGGGGGAGCCGGTTCCGGCAGTCCCCCTTCCCTGGTTCACAGCGGGCCAGGGTCAGCCCCTCATCAATTTCGGAAGGCGCCAATCATGGGACGTGTGATTCAGCGGCGGAAGGTTCATCGGTTTTTGTTGGATGGTTCGGATGCTGCGTTGGAGATTCCGGTGCGGTTCCGGGAGGATGTGCTGGCGGTGGAGGAGCCGCTGGAGATCCGGGTTGGTGGGTTGTCGTTTGCGGTGACGATGCGCACGCCGGGTGATGATTTTGATCTGGTGGCCGGTTTCCTGGTCTCGGAGGGCGTGATCCGTGAGGCGGCTGAGCTGGTGTCGTTGCGGTTCTGTGCCCGGGAGGATGAGGACGGGCGGCAGACGTTCAATGTGGTGGAGGCGCAGCTGCGCCCGGGGGTGCCGGTGCCGGAGACGGGCCGGAAGGTGTACACGTCCAGTTCGTGCGGGATTTGCGGTACGGATTCGATCGAGGCGGTGCGCAAGACGCTGGCCTTTGACCTGCGTCGGGACCTGCTGAGGGTGCCGGTGGATGTGCTGGCCGGGTTGCCCGGCAGGCTGCGGGAGGCGCAGGCGGTGTTTGATAAGACCGGCGGTGTGCATGCCGCGGGGCTGTTCCGGATCGGCGGGCGCGGGGAGCCGGAGCTGTTGTGCCTGCGGGAGGATGTGGGCCGGCACAATGCGGTGGACAAGGTGGTTGGCTGGGCGTTGCGCCAGGGTGGGCTGCCGTTGTCCGGGACGGTGCTGCAGGTTTCCGGGCGGGCCTCGTTTGAGCTGGTGCAGAAGGCTGCCCTGGCCGGGATTCCGGTGCTGGCCGCGGTGAGCGCCCCGTCCAGCCTGGCCGTGGAGCTGGCCGAGGAAACGGGCCTGACCCTGGTGGGTTTCAGCCGGGGCAGCAGCCTGAATGTCTACGCCGGCAAGGACCGCATCAGCCCCGCCCACAACGGCCCCACAACACCGCCCCGCAACACGGCGACGCTGGAGTGCCGCGCCGTAGCGCAAGGCGACTGACGTCGTCGTAATGGCCCCGTGAACTGACCAAGAAAGCTCAAGTTCCCAACTGATATATCTTTATTGTGATATAGTTGTATCAAGGAAGTCGCTTCCACTGCCGGTGATGATCCAACAACACCCCTTCCGGCCAGTGGGGCGACTTTCCGCTTCTCAGCTCCTTACCCCGGCCTGCTGTGACCAGAATGAATGTGGGGTCAACACCTATTCCGGTCTAGGATCAATCAAACAGAGAGGACGATTCGAACCTCTAGATTGGCCAAAGCAACACATAGGGGTATGGATCATGGCCACAAACGAACCGGAAGCAGAGAAGGGGCCAGAAGGGCAGCCCGGCGGCGTGCAGTCCGTTGATCGTGCCCTGCAAATCCTGGAAATCCTTGCCCGCGACGGGCACGCGGGCGTGAGTGAAATCGCCGAGGAAATGGGCGTCCACAAGTCCACCGTTTTCCGATTGCTGGGATCACTCGTCAGCCGGGAAATGGTTTATCAGAACAGTGACCGCGGGAAGTACCGGCTGGGCTTCGGTATCCTCCGCCTGGCTACTTCCATCCCGGCACGGCTCAGCCTTGTCCGGGAGGCACGGCCCATCTTGGAGAGCCTCGCCGAGGAATCCAAGGAAACCGTCAATCTGGCGGTCCTGCGGTCCAATTACGCGGTTAACGTCGACCAGGCTTTGGGGCCCTCCACGCTGGCGACACACGACTGGGTAGGCGGGCTGACGCCGCTGCACGCCACGTCCAGCGGCAAGGTCCTCCTGGCTGCGCTGCCTGCAGAGGAGCGTGACCGGATCATCAAGGTAACCGGATTGCCTGCCAGGACGCCAAAGACCATCACCAACCGTGATGACTTGGAAAAGCAGCTGCTGGACGTAGCCCACAAGGGTTACGCCGAAACGCATGAGGAACTCGAAATCGGGCTGAACGCCATCGCGGTGCCGGTGTACAACCACCTCGGCACGGTGATCGGAGCCGTGAGTATTTCCGGTCCGGCGTTCCGCTTCGAACCGGAAAAAGTCCCAGGACTGGTCGAAGTGCTGCGCGCAGCTGGGCTCCGGATCAGCGCGAAGATGGGCTACACCCGGCGGTAACCCTCGGCCTTGGCGACGCGGAGGACTCCCGGCGGAGGACTCCCGCAAAGGGACCTCCACTACTAACAAAACTGGGATTTAAAGAAAGAGCCGCTGAGGCTACTGGTGACTCTGCACCAGTAGCCTCAGCGGCTCAGCAGTTTTGGCTCGGGTTCTCTTCTCGGGAGACGCCCGTTATTTAAGCCACGCGGCAACCTTGTCAGGGTTCGCGTCGATCCATTTCTTCGCGGCCGCATCGGCGCTCATATTGTCGCGGGCAATGTATCCGGCCACCGTGTTCTGGTCCTGGTTGGTCCACTTGAAATTCTTGAGGAGCGAATACGCGGGACTGCCGGAATTGGCGAATTTGGTGGAGGCGATCTTGTTGAGGTCGTACTTCGGGTAGTCGCACGCGACCTTGGCCGCATCGGCGTCGCAGCCCTCCGTGTACGCCGGTAGGTTGACCTTCACGAGCGGGACCTCGGCCAAGAACCATTGCGGCTCGTAGAAGTAGCCAATGAGCGGGGTCTTGTTCTGCTCGGCCTGGCGGAACGCCTGGATGAGCGCAGGCTCGCTGCCGGCGTAGACGACCTTGAAGTTCAGGCCGAGGTTCTTCACGAGGGCGTCGTCGTTGGTCACGAACGAGGGGTCGCCGTCGAGCAGCTGGCCCTGGCCTCCGGACTCGGAGGTCTTGAACAGGTCGGCGTACTTGTTGAGGTTCTTGGAGTCGGTGATGTCCGGGTACTGCTTGGCCATCCATGGCGGCACGTACCAGCCGATCACGCCGGTGTTGCCCGTGGGTCCGGCGTCGACGGCGGTCTTCTGTTGCTTGATGTACTTCTCGGTCAGGTCCGGGTGGCCCCAGTTCTCCAGAACGGTGTCCACATCGCCGCTGCCGAAGCCCTGCCAAGCGACTTCTTCCTTGAGGGTCTTGTAGTTGACGGTGCAGCCGAGCTTCTCCTTGGCCACAGTGCCCACCACGTGGGCGTCCGCTTCGTACCCGACCCACGGATTCACAGCGATGTTGAACGTGCCGCAGTTACTCTTGCTGCCGCCGCCTGAGGCTGAGGCTCCGATATCGCCGCCGCAGGCTGTCAGCCCAAGAACCGCTGAGATGGCGAGTGCGGCAAGCGTGCTCTTCCCCGCCCTTGAGGCAAGGTATCTTGATGGTTTTTTCACAGTATTCCTTTGTTGGGGGTCTGCCGAACGGGCAGTTATGGAAGGCTGCCGAACGGGCTGTTATTGGGGGGCTGCCCAACGGGCAGTTATCGGGGGCTGCCCAACGGGCAGTTATCGGGGGCTGCCGAAACGGGCAGCCGCGTGCTGGGTGATGCGGTCGAGCATGACGCCGAGGGCAGTGATCGCGATGCCGGCGGCGAGCCCCTTGCCGAAGAGTTGACTCTGCGAGAAGCCGGCTACGACGAGGTACCCTAGGCCCCCACCACCGACGAGTCCCCCTACGACAACCATCGAAAGGACGTAGAGCAGGCCCTGGTTCGCGGCGAGGACCACGGCTGAGCGGGCCATGGGAAGCTGGACCTTCGAGACCATCTGCCACGGGGTGGTGCCCATCGATTCCGTTGCCTCAATGGTGACCGGGGAGACGCCGCGTATACCGTCCGCGACGAGCTTCGTGGCGATCGGCACACCGTAAGCGAACGCGGCGACGATAGCTGTGAACCGCGTGGGGCCAAAAAGGGCGAGCGCTGGCACGAGGTAGACGAACGACGGAATTGTCTGAAAGGCATCGAGCACAGGGCGGATGACCGAGTCGGCAAGCTTGTTTCGGCCCATCCAGACGCCCAGGCAGATAGCCACGAGCACCACTACGGCCGTTGCCACGAGTGTGGTGGCGAGCGTCTTCATGCTCTCGTTCCACAGGCCTGTGCCGAGGATAACCGCCTCGCAGGCTAGGGTGATGACGGCGGCCCGTCGACCGGCGAGCACAAAGGCGAGACCAAGCAGGACAAGCCCTGTGGCCCACCACGGAGACTGTGCAAGGAGGGACTCCAGAGGGTTGACGAGCAGGGCCGTCACCGATTCCTTGAGCCATCCTGTGAGGCCGGCGAAGGTGCCCACGAACCAGGATGTGAGGGACGATACCGCCTTGCCCAGCGGGCCCCCAAGGTCGGGCGACGACGGGAACTTCGCGAAAGCCAGGAAGTTGTGCGAGAGGTAGATCGCCGCCGCGGTAACTACGGCGCCCGCGAGGATGATCATCCTGCGCCGCCGCTGGCCGCCGAGGATGCCGTTCCGGCTGGCTCCGGATCCACGCTGGATGCGCGCAGCGATGCTCGAGCGTTCAGATGCGGCTGTTGTGGTGCGGTCCAGCATGATGGCCATGAGAACGATGGCAAGGCCGGAGACGAAGGCAGAGCCGACGTCGAGGGACTGCAGCGCCTGCACCACGGGGATGCCGAGGCCGGGGCCGTTGATGAGAGCGGAAATGGTCGCCATGGAAAGCGCAGCCATAGTGCACTGGTTGATGCCAACAACGATCGTGCGGCGAGCCATGGGTAGCTGCGCTTTCGCCAGCGTCTGCCATGAGGTGCTGCCCATGGACGTTACTGCTTCAAGCGTGGTCGGAGAAACGGTCCGGATGCCGTGCTCGGTGATGCGCACAAGAGGCGGGAGCGCGTAAATGATCGTCGCGACGATCGCCACCGCTGGCCCGATGCCGAACACCAGCGCGAGCGGCGCAAGGTAAGCGAAGGACGGTAGCGTCTGCATGACATCCAGCACGGGCGTGACGGCGGCCGATGCTCGGCGGCTTCGCGACATCCAGATACCCAGTGGGAGCCCGACGACGGTACTGAGGCCAACTGCGACGAACGTCACGATGAGCGTGTCGATGCTCTCCCGCCAGTACCCGAAGAAGCCGAAGAGCAGCACGAACACCCCGACCAGGAGCATCGAGCGTACCCCGGCGAAGGCGAACGCGAGCCAGACGAGCAGCACAACTAGCCCGAGCCACCCGACTTCCGGAACCGGCCGCCCGGCCGAGGCTTGGCTAAACAGGTGCTGAAGGAACGTCACCAGCCCATTGATTCCGTCCGTAATCGGCTGGACGACGTAGGCGAAGAACGGCGAATCGTTCCGGGCCGCGTCGAAGCTGTTCCGCACGTTGTTGAGCCAGAGATGGACTTCGGTCTTGTCAGCTCCGCCTAGCTCGAGTGTCTGGGTTCCTCTCTGGGCGGCCCAGAGGACGAGCCAGAAGGCTGCCAAGCCTGCAATAGCCAGGCTGCGCCAGTTTCGGCGGAGGAATCCAGGTGCTGTATTCCCGGCGGAAACCACAGGCGGGGTGGTGGGGGGTCGCCGGCGCGGAGGTTCGGAAGGCTCCTCGCCGGACCGTCGACGGCGGTCGGCCCGTTCTGTTGCGATGCTCACGACGCACCGCCAGAGTTGGACGCCGGGGACGACTCTTCGGCGACGACAACGCGCAGGATGTCGTCGTCGTCGACCAGTCCGAGGAACTGCTCGCCGTCGTAAACCCGCACTGGCATCGCCGAGCGCAGGACTTGCTGGGCAGCGTCCCGCACGATGCGGTTGGCCTGCATCACCGGCCCATCGAGTGGCTCACCGTGGCGAGGCGGGCGCACCACGTAACGCAGCGTTAGGACGTGCGAGCGGGGAACCTCGGAGACGAAGTCACGCACGTAGTCGTCCACAGGGTTAGCCACTACGTCGGCCGGAGTGCCGACCTGGACGATCTCACCGTCACGCATGATGAGGATTCGATCGCCAAGCTTGAGCGCCTCCTGCAGGTCGTGAGTGATGAAGACCATCGTCTTCCCTACTTCCTCATGCAGCCGGACGACCTCATTCTGCATGTCACGGCGGATCAGGGGGTCCAGCGCAGAGAACGGCTCGTCGAAGAGCAAGACCTCTGGATCCACAGCGAGTGCGCGCGCCAGGCCGACGCGCTGCTGCATTCCGCCCGACAGCTGGTCCGGGAACGAATTCTCGTAGCCGGAGAGCCCTACGAGGTCCACCATGTCCTGGGCCCGTGTGAGGCGCTTGGACTTCCCCTCGCCGCGGACTTCCAGGCCGTAGGCGACGTTGTCGATCACCTTGCGGTGCGGCAGAAGGCCGAACTGCTGGAAGACCATTGCCATGTGGTTCCGGCGGAGGGACCTCAGCCTGGCCTTGCTCGCCCGGGTGACCTCCTCACCGTTGATCGTGACGCTCCCGGCTGTCGGTTCGATGAGCCGCGTGAGGAGGCGCACCAGGGTCGACTTGCCTGAGCCGGAGAGGCCCATGACGACGAAGACTTCGCCAGGGGCCACCTCGAAGGAAACGTCCTTGACTGCGGCGAGGCAGCCTGTCTTCTGCTGAAGGTCCTTGCGCGAGAGCTGGGCGTCCGGTGTGCCCATGATCTTGTCGGCCTTCTGGCCGAAGATCTTCCAAAGGCCGTCGACCTTGAGCGCGCTCTCTTTCGCATTAGCGCTGAGGGTCACGTTCCCCACCGTGTGGGTGGTCATGATGACCACCTCTTTCCTGTTCCCCCAACTTCGATGGATCTCAAGTGCATGGCTGTCATGCTCTGCTCCTAGGCAAGGCCGTCGACGCTGATCCGCGGCGGCGTGTTTGGTACTTCGTCGGATTCGTGAAGGTAGACGTCGCCGGTCGCGTGCCTGTCGCCCTCTTCGGTGTCGAAGAGCGCGACCGGCGGACAAGTCTCAAGCCGCGTTGCATCCCCCTGGGCAGCAGCTGAAGCGGAAGGCGGATGGGAGACATCGGCTTGCCCCACGACGGTTTCCGTTCAGCCGTGCTGACTGACGGGGACGACGTCGCCGATTTTTTCGTTGACCCAGTCGTGGAAGGCGCCGATGTGGTGTTCGCTGGGGACCAGGACACCGCCCTTGGCGTAGATCTTGGAGCCCATGGCGGGCTGGCAGCGTTCGCAGGCGTCGAAGTCCTGCTGGTTGACCCGGTGGAACAGTTCCACGGAGGCGCTGACGTCCTTGCCGGATTCCACCACGGACGGCAGGTAGAGCCAGTCGCATTCGACGATGGTGTGGTCCGCGGCCAGCGGGAACATCCGGTGGATGATCACGTGGTCCGGGACCAGGTTCACGAACACGGTGGGCTTGATGGTGATCGCGTAGTAGCGGCGGTCCTGGTCCTCGGACACGCCGGGGATGACGTCCAGGCCCTCGGAACCGTCCACGGTGAAGCCCTTGATGTTCTCGCCGAACTCCGCGCCGTGGCCTACGAAGTACTGCGCGGCCAGCCCGTCGGCAAACTCCGGCAGCACCTCGGTCAGTTCCGGGTGGATCGTGGCGCAGTGGTAGCACTCCATGAAGTTCTCGATGATGAGCTTCCAGTTGGCCTTCACGTCGTACTTGATCCGCCGGCCCACGGACAGGTTGGCCACGTCATACCCGTCGATTTTGTGCACGTCCCCGAGGCGTTCCTCGATCGCGCCCATCACTTCCTCCTCGAAGGAGGGCGGTTCCTCGGCCAGGCACACCCACACGTAGCCCAGGTACTCGCGGACGGGCACCTTGACCAGGCCGTACTCGTCCCGGTCGATGTCCGGCATCTTGGTCAGGTTCGGCGCTGCGATCAGCTTGCCCTCGAAATCATAGGTCCAGGCGTGGTACGGGCACTGGAAGGAACGGGCCGCTTCGCCCTGCTCCTCCATGCACAGCTTCACCCCGCGGTGCCGACAGATGTTGTAAAACGCCCGGATCTGACCCTTTCGGGTGCGGGAAATCAGCACTGATTCCCTGCCGATCTGCACCGTCTTCCACGACCCGGCCTTCTCCAGGTCCGAAGAGCGGATCGCGCAGAACCACATCTGCTCGAAAATACGCTCCTGCTCGGCCCGGAACACCCCCTCGTCCACATACGTGGACCCCGGCAGCGTCGGAATCAGGCTCGGCGTGGTCACCATCTCTGCAGTCAAAACATCCTCCTAGAACAACAAAGCTCGGAAAAGAAGAAACTCAAAAAGGGTTCAGGGACCGGGGTTTGTGTACGCATCAGTCCCCTCACTGCCTCTGCGCTTAGTGCCCGACGGCGGCACTCGCCACTGTGGCTGCCGGTGAGGCCAGGCTGCGGCGCCACTTAGTGAAGAGCCGGGGCTGGTTCATGCCCAGGACCGCCACCGGGGTCTCGCCGCGGTAGTACACGGCCAGGAAGCTGTGATCCTGCGGGTCGCCGGCCTCGATCTCCAGCCGGTCGTGCCCGGCGGTGTGCCCGGCGAACTGGATCTTCACCCCGTGCTGGTCCGACCAGAAGTAGGGCGCCTTCAGCGGCTGCTGCGGAGCGTCGTCATCCAGCAATACCTGCACCGCCAGCGCCGCGCGCTCCAGCGCGCCGGTCCAGTGCTCAATCCTGTGGTGCGTCCCGACGGCGGCATCGAACCAGGCGGCGCAGTCCCCCACCGCCACAACACCCGGAACATTCGTGCGGCCCATCGAGTCGCACAGGACACCATTGCCGAGCTCCAGGCCTGAGTCACCAAGCCACTCGATGTTGGGCTGCGCGCCAATACCAACCACTACGACGTCGGTGGCAAACTCCCTGCCGTCGGCCAAGCGGAGGCCGGTAACTTGTCCGTCGGCGCCATGGAATTCTTCGACAACTGCGTCAGAAATCAGTTCAACCCCGTTGACTGCGTGGAGCCGGGCAACGATCTCCCCCATTTCGTCACCAAGCTGGACGGCGAACGGCACCGGGGTGTTGTTGATCATGGTGACTTCCATGCCCCGGGACGCAGCAGCGGAAGCAACCTCGGCACCTATGAAACCTGCCCCGATCACCGCCATGCGGCCGCCGGCCACAAGCTTCGGGGCCAGGCCCTGAGCATCGGCGATGGTGCGGAGGTAAAAAACATTGTCTCGGTCGGCCAGGGCCGGGAGCTGACGCGCACGCGCTCCCGTGGCGATGACAACTCCGTCGGCGGTGACGTTTTGGCCATCGTGCAAGGTGATCGTCTTTGTGGCCGCGTCAAAACCGACGGCACCGCCGCCTAGGAGCCACTCCGCATGCAGCCCGTCGTCGTCCGACTCCAGGAAGAGGTCTTCGGCCGTGATTGCGCCCAACAGAAAGTCCTTGGAGAGCGGCGGCCGGTCATAGGGACGGTGATGCTCATCGCCAATGATGACCAACCGTCCCGCAAATCCTTGGGCGCGGGCAGCCCGGGCCGCCGAAAGTCCGGCGAGGGAGGCTCCCACGATCGCAAGCGTCTGCATAAATCAACCCATTTCTAATTGCTTGCTACGCAACAACAATCACGATATGCAACAGAGTGACGCACACCACGTGCAATGTCAAGGATGTGCAAACAATGAGAAAAACCTTGACTTTGCCGGTGAGCTAGAGCACTCTGTTGCTTACCGCGAAATCTGTTGATTGTGACGGAACGCCGAGATTAGCTCAGCCAACGTCCGCAAAATTGATCCCTGAACGAGTCATTGATGGCGAAATCATGGTTAGCGAATCCGACAAAGAGCCCAGCCTTCCTCCGAGGCTGACCCGCGTGGACGCCCCGCTAGCTCATGACTTCAATCAAAAGGAAGCACGTATGGCTATAAACAGTGACGTCAAACCCACGCCGGAGAAACGCCCGCCAGCAGGCAACGGCCCCGATGACCTAAGAACAACAGCACTTGCCTCAGACGAGGCGATCGAAACTATCGTTGCCATTCCCGAAGACGAAACCGCAAACACCCTTCAGGATGCTGAGGAGTATGAGCAGATCCTGCAGGAGCTGCGGTTGACCCGGACGGAGCACGCGGTTTCGCAGCGGCGGAATCGGATGTTGTCCCTGGACAAGGTGACTTTCGGGATCACGGGCGCCATCGCCCTGGCCTTCGTGGTCTGGGGCTTCATGGGCCGGGACAGCCTGTCCGAGACGTCCAAGGGCGTGCTGAACTGGGTGATGGAGTACACCGGCTGGCTCTTTATGGTGCTGGCCTCGTTGTTTGTGGTCTTCGTGCTATGGCTCGCAATGGGCAAGTTCGGCAACATCCCGCTGGGCAAGGACGGCGAAAAACCCGAATACCGCACGGTGTCCTGGGTCGCGATGATGTTCGCCGCCGGAATGGGCATTGGCCTCATGTTCTACGGCGTCGCCGAACCCCTCTACCACTACATCTCCCCGCCGCCTGGCACCGTGGACGGCCACACCCCGGCCGCCATCCAGACCGCGATGGCAACCTCCATCTTCCACTGGACCCTGCACCCCTGGGCGATGTATGCCGTCGTCGGCATTGCCATGGCCTACGGCAGCTACCGCCTGGGCCGGCGCCAGCTGATTTCCGTGGCCTTCACCTCGCTCTTCGGCATCCGCACCGTCGAGGGACCGGTCGGCAAAATCATCAACATCCTGGCCATCTTCGCCACCCTCTTTGGCACGGCCGCCTCCCTGGGCCTGGGCGCCCTGCAGATCGGCTCCGGCATGACCTCCAATGGCTGGGTGGGTGAAATCGGCACTCCCGTCTTGGTCGTCATCGTCGCTGTGCTCACCTTCTGCTTCGTCGCCTCCGCCGTCTCCGGCATCAGCCGCGGCATCCAATGGCTCTCCAACATCAACATGGTTCTGGCCGTCGTGCTCGCCCTCATCGTCTTCGTAGCCGGGCCCACCCTCTTCATCCTCAACCTCATCCCCGCCGCCGTGGGCGACTACGTCCGCGACTTGGCTGAAATGTCCACCCGCACCGAAGCCATCGGCGACGAAGCCCTCCGCGCCTGGATGTCCTCCTGGACCATCTTCTACTGGGCCTGGTGGATCTCCTGGACCCCCTTCGTGGGCCTCTTCATCGCCCGCATCAGCCGCGGGCGCACAATCCGCCAGTTTGTCACCGGCGTCCTCCTGGTTCCGTCCATCGTTTCCGTCATCTGGTTCGGCATCTTCGGTGGCACCGCCTTCCACATCCAGGAGGAAGCGGACAAGACTGGCGCCCTGGGCCTGCTCACTATGACTAACGGCACCCCCACCGTGAACTTCGACGGCGCCCTCTTCGACCTCGTCAAGAACCTGAACATCCCCACCTGGGGAATTGCCGCCGTCATAGTCCTGGCTATGGTCCTGGTCGCGATCTTCTTCATCACCGGAGCGGACGCTGCCTCCATCGTCATGGGCTCCCTGTCCTCCAACGGAGCCGAAGACCCACGCCGCGGCGTCGTGATCTTCTGGGGCGCCCTCACCGGGGCCGTTGCAGCCGTTATGCTCCTCGCGGGCGGCGACGAACCCTCCGAAGCGCTCTCCGGCCTACAACGCATAACCATCGTCGTCGCCCTGCCCTTCGTCATCGTTATGCTTCTGCTCTGCGTCGCCCTCACGAAGGACCTCCGCCGGGATCCCCTCTCCCTCCGTCGGCGCCTTGCCGACACCGTCGTCGAGCGCGCCATCAGAACCGGCGTCGAACAACACGGCGGCACGCAATTCAACCTCGTCACCAAACATGAATGCGACCAAAACTGCCCCGAGGGGGCACCCTGCCCAGGCAAGCAAAACATCACCTAGGCAATACTGAATAAGCGGGTGGTCCCGACACTCATCAAAGTGTCGGGACCACCCGCTTTTTGTTTTGGCAGCGTCCACTTTCCGGAACGGCGCCTTGCTTTCCAGCGCTAAGCCCGTCTAGGGTGTGATGGCGATCACTCATGCAGAGGGTGTCCCATTCAGCAACCGAGGAGCACGTCAATGTCGACCATCTCCGATGCATGGCTTCCCTACGTCCGCCACACGCTTGCCGCAGACACCGTAGAGCTGCTGCAGTCGGGGGCGGACTTTATGCACTGCGGCGAGCCCATGCACACCATCGGCGGTGAAGTCAGCAGCATCCAGACGCCGATGTCCACCGAGACCGACCCCACTGATCGGTCGTTCGACATTTACCTTCAGACCCGAGTCCTGCGCTGTGCCTGCGGCTTCCAAATGGAAATCCCGGACTAGCGCAGCCGCCTGGGGCCAATAGACCGACTCGCCCAAGCGCCCGACAACGGGAGACAACGACGGCGGAACCACACGCCGTCGTCGTCTCCCGTTTGGCCTTCATCGCCTTGCAAAGGCGACGGCCGGCAGCGGAAGGACTTATTCCCCAAAACGGGTGACTGCACGGCGATCGCAGTCCTACAATCAAGGCGTCACGGACAGGCTGAGGGGGCCGGATGGATCACGAGCGCACGTGCCTAATCATCGAAGACGACGATGACATCGGCGGGCTCATCAAACTAGTCCTGTCCAAGCTGGGACTCGAGCCGCACGTAGCCACGAGCGGCGCGGAGGGCCTGCGCCTGGTTCCCGCGATCGATCCGGCACTCATCACCCTTGATCTGGGCCTCCCCGATTCCGACGGCGCCATGCTCATCCACGCACTCAAAAACGTTTCGAAAGCCCCCGTAATTGTGGTCAGCGCCCGCCCCGTCCACCTTCCCACCAGCACTCGTACCGCCGCAGTCGCCGACGCTTACGTGGAGAAGCCCTTCAGCCCCCGCGAATTGCGAGCGGTGGCCAGCGCTTTGCTCGACCCCGGCGGCACTCCCCCGCTGCCAACGACGCTCCGGGCCACCGGCTAAACCTCCTTCGACCATCCGGGTACCTGCCAGTTTTGGTACAGATCAGTCCCCTCATAAGCGCGTTTAAGGGTACGAACTGTCGTGACTTGGCCCGGCGGTGGTGGACTGCTGGCACCCTTCGGGATACCTTTGTGCGCATACCTCGCTGAAGTAGTCCGGCGTCCCTCCATGCAGGAGTTGCCATGGCTGCGCCCAGAATTAGCACAACGTCCCGCTTCCATTCGCCGCGAGACCCAGGGTCCGATTCTCAAGCACCCGAGCCCCGTGCGCCCGCGTCGCAAACCCTTGCGGTCCATGCGCCAGCCATGCATTCGACGCTGGGGCATCCCACGCGCGAGCGTAATTCCACGCGGGAGCGCTCTGCTTCGCGGGAGCGTTCCACTTCGCGGTCGGGCGCCCGCGCCCGCCCGCCTCGTGCTGCGACTTTGGGCAAAGACACCGCGGTGGCGGTTGAGGCAGACGCGCTCGACGGCGGACCCGCAACCCAGGTGGTCCGGTTCTCCTTGGATGGGGTCCAGTACGAGATCGCCTTGAACGACGCTAATGCCGATCGTCTTCGCCAGGCGTTGGAACCGTACGTAGCCACCGGGCGGAAGCTGCGGGCACACAAGAAGAAGCCGGATCCGCGGAGCCTGGACGCTGCCACGGCAAAGGCAGTGCGGGAGTGGGCCTCGGCCCAAGGGATAAGAGTGAGCCCGCGCGGCCGGGTTCGCTACGACGTCGTCGATAGGTTCCTGGCGCACGCGGGCGAGTGACTGCTGGACTTTGCCTTACATCAGCACGGGTGCAAGCTCGAAGATCTCCAAGCTGAACCTGCCGTTGCCCTCGTTGAGGAACGGGTGACCGGCGGCGAGCGCCGTGGCCGCCTCCAAGCTTTCCGCCTCCACAATCGAGTAGCCATTCAGGTCCGTGGCCTCGGCTGTTGTCCCGTCGTCCACCAGGGACGTCCGGGCTGCGAAGGGCTGCCCGCCGTCCAACAGGGCCGGGCCCATCTTGGCCATCCATTCGTTCCAGCCCGCCATGGACTCGGCGGATTGTTCCTCGGTGAATTGGTCAATAGGCGTTGCCGGTCCCTTGTAGATAAACATGTACTTGCTCATTGCTCTCCCTTTCCTTTTTCCTCGAGAATTGATTTCAGTGCGGCTAGGTCTTTGCGGGTGGCCCGCTTAATCATTGGGGCCATCACCGCGCCGGCAATGAAAGAAAAGCCCGACGGTTTTCCGTTATTGCGCAATGTCATTCGGGTGGCGCCTTCTCCGGCGTCTTCCCAGGTGTAAGTGGTTTGCATTGGAAACGGACCCTGGGCGGTACGCATTACGAGTTTCCGACCCGGTTCCCATTCGACAAACTCGTACGTGTACTCCAGCGTCCTGCCCATGAATTGGGCTTTGAACGCCAGTTTCGAGCCAACAGCGAGCGGCGGTGGCGTCTCCCAATGCACGGAATCGATGTTGGAATACCACTCAGGCGCATTGTCCGGGTTGGCGGCATAGCCGGCCACCACCTCCCGCGGGCGGTTGATCACCGCTTCACTCGTAACGTCAACCATGGACCTCTCCTCTCACGTTTGCTGCATCCTGACTACCGCTGTGGTGCCCGACGGCGGCACTGCGGCTTGAGAGGGCAGCGAGCCGTTCGAGGCTGGCTCCTGACTCGGCCAGCAGCAACGCGCCTGCTGCATGTGCGTTTGGTTCCTCGTGGTTCTCGGCGACGGCACCCAGGCCAGCCTCCGGATGTGCGCCGACCACGTTTCCAGCCTCGTCCGCGTGTGCTCGGGCCATAGCCTCAGCACTGAGGGCTTCCCGCCCCCTCGCCAGTACGTAGCCGGACAATGCTTCCGGGACATCGAGTGCTTGTCCCGCACTGTCCGTTGCAGAGTAGGCGTGGACCAGCAGCTCAACCGCCAGGAGGGTCGCCACTGTAGTAACAGGAAGTTCGGCGGACCCCAGCCGGACCGTCCCAGCTTCTCCCCTGGCCCGCAGCGACTCAATTGCCGCTTGGCCCAAATCGGCGACCGTCACCTCAGGCGACCCGGCCCTGGCCCCGCCCAGTCCAGTCTCGCTAGTGGAAACAGGCACGCCCAATGGTGCTGCAACCGCATCGAGGGCTCCAACAAGGCGTTCCAGCTGCGCATCCACCGTTTGTTCCGCCGAAGGATTCACGTGAAACATCACCCTCTGGACGTTGAATAGGGCCCTCTGGGTCAGGGCAAGCGCAGCCTCGGCGCTGCCCAATTCGTTAAGGGGGTCGGGTACGGCAGCCCACTCGTCGGGGCCGGCGTCTCCGTGACTTGCCGCCTGCACCAGACGACCAAGGAAGTGCTCCCACCCCTCAGCATGGCTCGCTTCCTGTTCAGCAGTCAGGCCTTCGTGCACCAGCGTGACAGCGGTACCGCCGTCGACCTTTTCCAACGTCACGGTGACAGTGGACGCTCCGGGCGGCAGGCCGGCGTCGGCCTCTTCCCAGCCCCAGGTGTAGACGACCCGCTTGCCTGGCTCAATTTCCTGGTAGGTGCCACTGGCTGAATGGCCCGGAACCACGGTGAGCCGGTATTCGCCGCCCACCCGCAGGTCCACCCGAGCCGCCACGGCCTTCCAGCGGCGCAGCCTTTCCGGCTGGGTGATCAGCGCGAAGGCCTCGTCCGGGTCGACGGGCAGAACGACGGTCTTGCTGAATGTCATTGGATCTTCCCTTGCTGTGTTTGCTGGCTGAGCCGGTTGGCGTCGACCACCAGCAGATCCAGCTCATGCGTCCAGAAAGCTTCGAATTCTCTTCGCAGCCGGACCATTCCTGCGCCGTCCAGCCGGTAGTACCTGTTCCTGCCGTCCTTGCGTGCGGTGACGAGCCCCACCTCCGACAGGAGCAGCAGGTGCTGGGAGATCGCAGACCGACTGACCGAGAAGTGCCCGGTCAATTGCGTCACAGTCATTTCCCCCTCCGCCAAGAGACGAAGCAGTGCGCGCCTGTTGGGCTCCGTGGCGACTTCCAGAAGATCAGGCACAGCAAATACGTTAGTAGCCACTAACGCATTAATCAATGGTTTTGCCGCCCTGCCCAGCTGCTTTTTCGGCACGACGGCGTGTCATGGCAACACGCCGCGTTTGGGCTGGCTGCTGGGAGGGACGGTTTGGCAACCGGGTAGGAAGGACGCCGGGAAACAGAGGCCCAGGCCTAAGCGGGGGCGGATGTGCTGCTGCGGACCACGAGTTCCGGCCGAACTATGGTGGTTGTGCCCTCCATTGCGCCGCTGAGCTGTCCCAGCATGGCGTCCATGCACCGACGTCCGAGTTCCTCGAAGTCCTGCCGCACAGTGGTCAGGGGTGGCATAAAATAACCGGCCTCAGGCTGATCGTCGAAGCCAACTACGGAAACGTCCTGCGGCACCCGCACTCCTGCCTCGCCAAAGGCGCGCAGTAATCCGAGAGCCATCTGGTCGTTGCCCACAAAAACGGCTGTTGCTGTTCTCTCCTCGGCGAGTTGCTGCCCGATCCTGTAGCCGCTGCCCGCGCTCCAATCACCTTTAAGAATGAGGTCATCCGCCAGGCCACTGTCGCGCAGCGCTGCCCGCCAGCCTTCGGCGCGGGCCGTCGCGTCGATCCAGTCCGCCGGGCCGGAAACGTGGGCAATGTGCCGGTGGCCCTGAGCGATGAGATGTTCGACGGCGATACGCGCCCCGAGCGTTTGGTCCACCATGGCACCGCTGTACCGTTCGGCGCCACCTACGCCCACCACGACAAGTGGAAGGTCAAGGTCCAACGGTTCCAAAGCCTGGAGCGTGCCAGGATGCGGAACAAGGACAACCAGTCCGTCGACGCCCTGGTCCATGAAGTGCCGGACCGCGTCGGCGATTGCTTCCGGGCTCACTTCCTTGAGGGCCGCAATACTGACGAAATAGCCGGCATCGCGGGCGGCCTGCTGCACCCCCAGCAGAGTGTTGGCCGGACCGTACTGGGAGAGTTCGCTGCCGAGTACGCCGATGGTCTGCGAGCGCCGGGTCACCAGGCTTCGCGCGGCGGGATTGCGCCGGTAGCCGAGCTCGGCGATGGCAGCTTCCACCTTTTCGCGGGTTTTTGGGCTCACGTTGGGATGGTTGTTCACCACGCGGGAGACGGTCTGGTGGGATACGCCGGCGCGTTCCGCCACGTCCTCCAGCCGTGGCAGGCGCCGTCCATCACTCGGTCCTGCCATTTGATGTGCCCCCTCGGCCCGGAAATTCTGTACGCCCCCAAGCATATTGAATGGGCCGGTGGCATACTTGATCAGCAGGCAGTCGGCTAATCGGGGGAACCGGACTATGACACTCGACACGGCAAGCCTAAGGGTGGCTTTTGCCGTTGTTGCGCTTACGCTCTGCCTGCTTTTCTATTTCGCGGCCTTTCGAGGCACACGCTCGGCTTATAGCGCCTGGTGGTGTGTTGCGCTGACGCTTTTCCTAACCGGCTCGGCCGCCTATTTATTGAACGGAACAGACCACCAGGTGTGGGCCAACCCTTTAGGGAATTTCCTGCTGGTAGCTGGCGGAAGCAGCGTGTGGGCGGGGGCCAGATCACTGCGCAAAGTCCGACAGCATATGTGGTTCCTGCCTGTGCCCGCCGTGATTACCGTGGTGGTTTCTGCTTTTGACAGCCCTGCGTCTAATACGTGGTCCGGTGGCGCTATTTTCCTTGCGTTTATGTCCACGACTATTGGATTGGCAGCGCGTGAATTGTGGCAGCTGGAGGCCGGTTTTTCCCAGGCTCGAATTCCAATGGCCGTTGCCGCAGGACTCATGTCCACGTATTACTTCGGCAGATTTGTCACCTTCGTGATTCAAGGCCCCAATAGTCCCGCGTTCACTACGTTTTTTGGTTCCGCGGTTACAACCCTGGTGACTATGGCGTTGCTTGCCGTGGTGTCGTTCAGCATGTCCGCGCTTAGCAGTGAACAGCAGAACCGGGACCTTCGTGTAGCGGCGTCCCGCGATGGCCTCACGGGCCTGCTGAACCGCCAGACGTTCCTTGAAAGGGCCGCAAGCGAATTGAACCGGCTGCGGGAAGACGGAATCCACGGGACCCTGATCCTGGCAGACCTGGACCACTTCAAGTCCGTCAACGACACCTATGGGCACGCTGCGGGCGACAGCGCCCTGAAAATCTTTGCCAATGCCTGCCAAGCCGCAGTTCGTTCCACGGACCTGGTTGGTCGGTACGGCGGCGAGGAATTCATCATGCTCCTTCCGGGCGCCAACCCGTACCGCGCCACACTCGTGGCCCACGAGATCAGTGCCGACTTGGAGCGCGCGAAAACCCCGAACGGTTTCAGGATGCCTACCGCCAGCTACGGGATAGTGTCCTTGGACAGCCCGCGCGCCGAGTTGAGGGATTTCATCGCTTCGGCCGATGCCGCGCTCTACAAGGCCAAGTCCCAAGGCCGAAACCGCGCGATCCTGGGGGGATTGCTGAGCTCAGGGAGAGCTACCTCGCCGAACTCGCCGGAAACGCGCAGGCCGCCCGGAAGCGCGTGAAATCGCCCGATGCTTCCAGCGAACTCGAGAGATTGCGCGCGCTCCGAAATGGAATCCTGATAGCCACCGAGGGGCGCCTGGTCTTTTATACAAAGAAGTTCGGGGGTTCGACCTCGAGTCTTTCGCTTACAGGAACATTTCATCGTTCGAAGTCCAAAAGCCCTATGGGTCACAAGATCTCGCTCGTCGCGTCCGGCACCAAGGTATCCGTGAAGTGGATTGCTGACGCGATGGCCATGCAGTCATTTACGGAAGCCGTCAAATCGCCTCGCCGCGTCGCACAGCGCGCCTGTCAGTGTCCAACCAACTCCGGCACGCGCCTACAGCAAAGATGAGGTCCCTGATCTTCACGGTCGGGCTCCAAGGACCGGCAAGAACCCACCACCCCTGGCGCGGGAGCCGGATCTCGTAGATCGAACGGTCCATTTGCCAGTCCACCGAAATGGCCCATGGGACGTCGATCCCGTTTTCCTGGGCCTGCGCCCGGACGCTCGTGATGTAGTCCTCGACGGTCCATCCGATGGATTCCGCAGCTTTTGCCAGGGACGCGCGCTGCTGCCGGAATCCGAGCAACACCTCGGCGTAGGCACACCGGCGGGAGTCAGCGAAGTAGATCGTCGAGCCTACGCTGTCGTCTCGTCCCCGGGAATCGCTAGTTGCAGTCGTTCCTATAGGCATGGGGCCCACGATGGAATTCTTTCCTGACCGATAGTGCGCCGTAGCGGTCCTTCGCTACCCTGAACGACATTTCTCCCGCGGCCGGGACAAGGGTGAGCCCCGTCGAGGCGCACTGGCGCCCCTTCGCAGTCGTGATCATGCGGCGTATGTATCATTCACGAATGCTTCGGCCGCCCCCAAAACCTCACGAGAACGCAACTGCTGGATGTAAAGGACAGGAAGTTCTTCGTCCAGACGGGGGTTGGCACCCATCAGCCAGGCCAACGCGACATGCTTGCCTTCGGCAAGCTCAAGGGTCTTCCACACGCGATGACCCAAACGCAGTCGGGATTCGACTTCCGGCCGGGGCTCCGGGCCGTCAGGCTTGGCCCACCGGAACGGAGACGTGCGGTCCTTGACGCCGGCCATGGTCTGGACGACCGTCGTTCCCAAGTTCTCATTGAGCTCCCGCACGAGGTCGTGAATGTTCATCCGGGTGGTACTCAGATGAATGTCATGCCGGGTCGTTGCTTCCATGTCTCAATAATCGCACTCCTGCAAGTTCAAAGCAACTGAAATGCAACAGAAAAGCAGGTGAACTCAAGGGTCTGAAGGATACTAAGGCCACGCTCCAACCGACGCTGCCAGCTTCATTGTCAGAAAGGATCGAGACATCCCGCGCAGCGGCCGGCCCTACCTGCATGACTTCCCGGCAGACATCCGTCCTATTGTGAAACTTCCCATGGCGATGGAAGAGCACGAAGTGCTGGGCATTAAGCGAGTCCGTTCAGCGGCAAAGGCCGTCAATGACCGCCTATCCTCAATGAGCAATGCGCGGTAGACCTCGGGCATGCCTTGTGCGAATTCGTTGGGTTTTCCGTTGGATCCGATCCGGAAGACAAAGCAGGTCAGAAGCTGATGTGCTCCTGACCTGCTGCAATGGTGGGCCCTGTGGGACTCGAACCCACGACCCACGGATTAAAAGTCCGATGCTCTACCAACTGAGCTAAAGGCCCCTGCCAGCCGTCCGGAGACTGCCAGCCCAGTCCATTTCTGGACCTTAATTACTGTACCGCACCGCACGGCGCGGTTTGGCACCCACCGAGGCGTGCCGCCGTCGTACTTCGCTGCCCCAGCACGGGGCCCCCACACGGAACGGGACCAAACCAAAGGCCAGCTGCCGCGCCTCGACCCCCGAACCCCACAGGAGTAGCGTGGGGGCATGAGCGAACAATCAGGATCAAGGACAGGCGGCACAGCTCCACGGCACCATAGGCCGAAGCCCTTTGCGCCGATCGATTTTGAACCGTTCGCCGGTGGCGCCGATCCCGCCAGGGTCTCAGAGGCAGCACATCTCGCGGCGCAGGCGCTGGTGCGCCATGGCCGGGACAGCGGCGATCCCAAAGTGACCCGCAGGCTGGTCAAACTCGCGGACGAACAGGGCCTGGACGCCATCGCAGAGATGTGGGCCGAAAGCCCTGCCCGCTCCCTGCCGGGTGCCTTGTGGCGCCTGTACGCAATCCGTGCCTTCACTGTGCAGAACCCTGAGCGGGTTTCCGTGTACTTCCGGGCTGGCCGGGACATAGCCCAGGTGTCGCATGTTGTCGCCGGGGCTGCCGAGCCCCCGGGAGCCGAAGAGATGAAACAAATGGCCGACGCTATCCTGTCGGGCGCATTCGAAGGCGAATTTGACGTCGCGCTGGAGCGTTCCGCCGCGTTTTGTCGTGTGATTGCGCTGGGTCAGGCCAACATCGCGGACGGGGCCGAGCACACAAACGAGAGCCACGCGAGCAGGCTGACGCACAGTTCCCACAAACTGGTCAAGACCGCCGAGGACCTGGAGCATGCCGCAAATGCCTGGCGTCTGGGCGAACTGGACTAAAGCTGAGCAAACTTGCCGGACGTAGCCACTCAGGCGCCTCATGTCAATGTTGACTAACGTCCGGCAGGGTAGAAAACTAAAAGTGGTGTCGAGCTGCGAAACCCCCGGGCTTCAACTTATAGCCGCTACGAGCGGCCTACCGCCGAGAGGCGTATCCGGTTCGGCACCACTTTTATGCCCTCTTACTGATTGAGCAAGATTCCGCGCCTCTCTGCGTGCGGGACACAACAATTCGGTTCCTGCTTCCCTTTAACTTCCAGCCGGTAAACTGACGTTCGACCAAGGGGATGCGTCAAGTCAATCCGAACCGGCATGCTGGCCCCCCGCCGCCCTCCCGAGACCGGAAGACCAGTGAAGCTTCGCCTCTTTCCCCAGGAACCTGCGGGGCTGAACCTGCTTTCCCAGATGGCGCACCAGATTGCCCTCGGCGCGGCGACCATGTCCGAAATCCTCGGGGCGTCTGCTGCGGACTACGACCGGCTGGTCGAGGATATGCACAACCACGAGGCCAAATCCACTGAGCTGCACTTCGCCCTCCTCACGCATATGCGCACCAGCTTTGTGAACCCCCTGCCGCGCGAAGACATGTATGTTCTGTCCCGCTTCCTGAACGAGGCCATGGAGAAGCTGGACGCGGCCGCGGACCTAGTGGCCCTGTACAAGCTGGACCGCCTGCCAAAGCGGGCTGCGGACCAGCTTGAGATCATCAGCCGCCAGGCGGACCTGACTGTGGACGCGATGCGGCGCCTGGACGACTTGGACGACCTCGAGGATTACTGGATCGAGATCCTGCGCCTGGCAAAGCGCGCCGAACGCACCCATCGTGTGTGGGTGGCGGACATGCTCAAGGAAATGAAGGCAGCGCAGTACTCACGGAACAGGGATGTTGCCACACAGCTGGTGGATGTCACCAAGGACATGCGGCGCGTGGCCACCCAGGTTGGCAGCATCATCGTCAAGGAATCCTGACGTGACGGTGCCTTTCCTGGTGCTGGTGGTGGTCCTGGCCGGCACCTTCGCCTTCGTGAACGGTTTCCGGGACGCCTCCATCGCCGTCGCCCTGTCAGTCCGTACAAGGGCGCTGACCCCCTCTGTCGCCGTGGTGCTGGCCGCCTTGTTCAACTTTGTAGGTGCAGTCCTAAGCGGCGGCTTCGCCCTGGCCACCAGCATGGATTGGATCATCCTGCCGTCCGGGCCCTCCGGGCTGGCGATCCTGGCTTCCGGCCTGCTCAGCGCCATCCTCTGGGGTGTCTATGCGTGGTGGCGTGGAATACCGTTGTCTTCGACGCACGCCCTGGTGGGCGGGATCGCCGGAGCCGCGACGGCGGGAGTCGCCACCGGCACTGGCTCCATCCAGGGCGCGGATGAGTCCGTCCTGACGCAGATTGTCTTGCCGCTGGTCCTGTCCCCCGTGCTGGCCTTCCTGGCGGCCTACCTGCTGATCTGGCCCGTGACATGGGCAGCCCGCTATGCGCAGCCGAACGTCATCAACAGTCGCTTCCGGCGCGCCCAGGCGGTTTCGACGGCGGCAGTCGCCTTTGGCCACGGGATCCAGGACGGGCAGCGGACAGCGGCCGTCCTGATCCTCGCGATGCTGGCCGCGGGAGTCACGCCAAGCCATGAACTCCCGCCGTGGGTACTGATCGTGGCGGCCTCGTTCCTGACGCTTGGCACTTTGTTCGGCGGTTGGCGGATCGCTTACACGCTGGGCTACAAGCTCATCCGCGTCGATCCGCTGCGAGGCTTCGTGGTGCAAGCCCTCACCTCTGTAATGCTGTTCGTCGGCGCCATCACGCTGCATTGGCCACTATCCACCACGCACACGCTCACGTCGGCCACGCTGGGCGCAGGAGCCAACCAGAAGATCTCCACAACGCACCGCCGGCTGGCCCTCCGCATCTTCAAGTTCTGGCTGCTGACCCCGGCTGTGACGGCCTTCGTCGCATTCATTTTCGCCCTGGCCTGTTCACCGCTTACCCGCTAACGGGCGCCGCCGGGAGGCCCACCCTGGCCGATCGCGATAAGTAGGCGATGAACTCCCCCAAACCGTATTCCCACGGCGGAAGCTCGTCACAGCGGGCCACCACGTTGGCAAGGGTTCCAAGCTTCGGGCTCGAAATCTCCACCCGATCCCCCACGCAATGCGTGAACCCGCGACCAGCTTCTGCACGATCCTGCACCGGGGCAAAGAGCGTGCCGGTATAGAGCGCAAAACCATCGGGATACTGGTGGTGCGGCCCTACCGTCGCGGCAATGAGTTCTTCGAACGGCCGGCTAATACGAGACAGGCTGTTACGCCCTTCCAAGCGGAAACCATCCGGACCAAGCACATCAAGCAGGATGTCCTCGTTCCGCAGCGAGTCCAGCGTAAATGTGTCGTCGAATAGGCGGATGAACGGGCCGAGGGCGCTCGACGCGTTATTGTCCTTGGCCTTGCCGAGCAACAGCGCGCTGCGGCCCTCAATGTCGCGCAGGTTGACGTCGTTGCCCAAGGTGGCGCCAACGGGACGGCCGTCGGGCGAGACCAGGAGTACGAGCTCCGGCTCCGGATTGTTCCACTCGGAGGAACCCAGGATCCCGATTCCAGCCCCGTAGCCCACGGACGCAAGCACCGGCGCCTTGGTGAACACCTCCGGATCCTTCCCGATGCCCACCTCAAGGTACTGGGACCACAGTCCTTCTGCCTGAAACACAGCCTTGGCGCGGTCTGCCTCGGGGCTGCCCGGCCGGACATCAGCCAGGCTGCCGCCCAGCGCGGCGCCCACTCGCTCGCGCAGTTCTGCCGCCCTGCGCGGATCTCCGCCGGCACGCTCCTCGATGACACGTTCAATCATGCTGTCCACAAACGTCACGCCGCACGCCTTCACCACCTGCAGGTCGGTGGGCGCCAGGAAGTGTGGCCTGTTGCGGTCGTGGGCCTCCGCAGCCCGCAAGAGTTCAGCCGTCTGCCAACGTGGGCCTGGGAGTCGGCCAACAATGGCGCGTACGACGGCGGCAGGCTCACTGGCGGCGAGCAGCCCGGCGACGGTTGGCGCCTCCTCTTGAAGGTCATAGACGTCGGCGCCGTGAACCGCGGCCACACGGGGCCCGCCGTTGACCGGATCCCATACGCGCCCGACGAGGACAGCCTGCTCCGCATCGATGGGCAGCACTTGCTGCACGTACTCTTCATCGGTTCTCATGCCGTCACCACCTTTTGTACAGGCTGCTGGACCGACCCTAAGGACGGACGTTCCCAGTTGCCATCCACACGCTGCGGAACGCCCCATGGATTCGCGTCGCGAAGGGGCTCCGGGAGCCGATCCTGTGGCCAGCCTTGGAACGCAACAGGCCGCAGGAAGCGGCGGATGGCAGCCGTGCCCACTGAAGTGCTGGCGCTGGAGGCCGCCGGGTAGGGCCCGCCGTGATGCTGGGCGTAACTCACGGTGACGCCCGTGGGCCAGGCGTTCCACAGCACTCGGCCGCTGCGTTCGGTGAGCTTCTCCACCAATTCATCGACGGCGTCATCAGCCGTTCCGTGAATCGCCGTGGTGAGCTGCCCCTCTAGAAGGTCAACGATGGCCTGCAACTCATCGTCGTTGGAATAGCGGACCACCAGGCTGGCCGGACCGAACATTTCGTTCCGCAGCAGTTCCGGTTCGGAGAGCGCCGCGGATGCTTCGGCCACCAGCACGGTTGGACGTGGCGTGGCATCGAAACTCCCCTGGATGAGCTCCCGGACTCCGCTGCGTTCGGCCATTGACCGGACCGAACCTTCGAATCCCGCGGCCAACCGCTCCGTGAGCAGGGGATGCGGTCGCACTGTAGCAAGTGCGTCTCCGAGCGGTGCCTGGAGCTCCTCGTCCGCGCAAGCCGGCACAAACAGCAAGCCGGGCTTTGTGCAGAACTGGCCCATCCCCATAGTGAATGACGCCGCGTACTCGGCGAGGATGGTGTCCCGCCGCTCAGCCCACGCGGAGGGAGTGACCACAACGGCATTGATACCGCCAAGCTCCCCGAAGAAGGGGATGGGTTCCGGCCGGGCAGCGGCGCGATCCATCAGTGCCCGCCCGCCCGCCGTCGAGCCGGTGAAGCCGATCGCCTTGACCCTGGGGTGTTCCACCAGTGCGACGCCGGCCTCCCGCCCAGTGACGAGGGTAAAGAGCCCTGCCGGGGCGCCGGCGTCGCCGAGGCCCCGCGTAACGGCGGCGGCGGTGCGGGCCGCCAGCTCGGGGTGGCCGTCGTGCCCCTTGTGGACAACGGCGCAACCAGCGGCCAGCGCCGAGGCAGTGTCCCCGCCGGCCACACTGAAGGCAAATGGAAAATTAGACGCCCCGAAGACACCCACTACACCGAGGGGCACGTTCATCCGGCGGATGTCTGGCCGTGGACCCATACCCCAATCCGGGTCGGCGTGATCTACTGTCGCGTCGAGGTGCTCACCTCCACGAATCTCCTCGGCAAGGAGCTGCAACTGGAAGATTGTCCGGCGCAACTCTCCGGTTAACCGTTGAGAGCCCAGGTGGGTCTCCTTACAGGCGACGTCGATGAGGGAGCCGGCATCTGCCTCGAGCGCGGCAGCAACTGCGTCAAGCCACTTCGCCCGTGTGGCGGGGCTGATAGTCCGAGCCTCCAGGAACGCGGCGTGCGCGGCGTCAACCGCGGAGGAGAGTTGCGCCGCCGTCGTCCTTTCCCCAAGCAAGGCCTGATTCATCGCTGCCCCACAACAGTCGCCTGCGAAGCGCTGACCGCAGCGCGGCCGCCCACTTCCAACCACCCTGCGCCCGACGGGAATTCCCACCGCTCGCGCGAGGCGGTAAGCATCTCCGCACCTGTGCCCGGACGCTGAGGTGCGGCGTAGCGTCCGCCCACAATCCTCACCGGCTCCGCAAAGTGCTCGTGTAGGTGGTCGACGTACTCGATCATGCGGCCCTCCTGCGTTCCGGTGACAGCCGCGTAATCGAAGAAGGAGAAGTGCTGGACGAGTTCGCACAGGCCCACACCCCCGGCGTGCGGGCAAACGGGGACGCCGAAACGCGCGGCGAGCAGGATGTTCGCGATGTTCTCGTTGACGCCGGCCACGCGTGTGGAGTCGAGCTGCAGGACGTCGATGGCGCCGGCTTGGAGGAGTTGCTTGAAGACGATGCGGTTTGCAACGGCTTCTCCGGTGGCAACCCGTACCGGCGTGACCCCCCGACGGATGGTCGCGTGGCCCAGGATGTCGTCGGTGCTGGTGGGTTCCTCGATCCAGTACGGGTTGAACTCGGCCAGCTCATTGACCCAGGTGATGGCATCTGGGACATCCCAGCGCTGGTTGGCATCGATCGCGATGGGCAGCGGCCCAACCGCTTCCCGCGCCAGGCGGAGACGACGACGGTCGTCCGCAAGGCTGCCGCCCACCTTGAGCTTGATCATCGAGAAGCCCTCGGCAGCTGCCTCGCGGCTGAGCCGCACGAGCTTCTCGTCGCTGTAGCCGAGCCAGCCCGGCGATGTGGTGTACGCGGGGTAGCCATTGGCTTGGAGGGCAGCGATCCGATCGGCTTTTCCGGCCTCGCCTGCTCGGAGGATGTCGAGGGCTTGAGCCGGTGTGAGGGCGTCGGAGATGTGGGTGAAGTCCACCACGTCCACCAGTTCTTCCGGGGTCATGGTGCTGAGGAGCAGCCACAGGGGCTTACCTTCGCGCCGCGCCCGAATGTCCCAGAGCGCGCTCACCACTGCGCCGCAGGCCATGTGGCTCACGCCCTTTTCCGGGCCAAGCCAGCGCAGCTGCGAGTCGTGGACCAGGCGGCGGGAGGCTTCACCGAGGTCGTTCACCAGTTCGTCCGCGTCGCGGCCTACCAGGAGGGAGGCGTATGACTCGATGGCCCGGACAATGATGTCGTTGCCGCGGCCACATGTGAAGACGAAGCCGTGGCCTTCCTCGCCCGAGTCCGTGCGGACAATGACGTAGGCGGCGGAATAGTCGGGGTCCACGTTGACCGCGTCGGAGCCGTCGAGCTCGAGGGACGTGGGGAAGCGGACGTCGTGCGTGGTGATGGATGAAATGCGGGACACGGGACTCTCTCTCGTCGCTGGGATGGGAATCCTATATGAATATGGAAAATCATATAGGAACCATCGGCCCCGTCAAGGGGGCACTAAGGGAAAATGGGTGCGGGAAAACAAAAACCCCCGGCGGGGCCGGGGGTTTTTCACGGGATTTTGCGCCGACGGCAGCTTAGGGGGCCAAGCGAGTCCTGGGTCGGCTGGATCGCGACAGCGGCGATATTCCCGGTTCCCCCGCGTAGGCCTGCGCAAATCGATCAAAGGAATTGAAGATATGGCGGCTCATCGCAGCTTCAGCGCCGGCCGCGTCGCAGGCCGCAATAGCGCTTGCAATCTCGCCATGCTCCTCTACGGTACGGCCGCCGCTGACGTCCGCGCGGTAGAGACGGAACGTGTGCAGGTGGCAATGGGTCTGATCGAAGGCATGCCGCACTACGGAGTTCCCAACCGCTTCCAGGACGATGTCGTGGAAGCGGGCGTCGTGGGCGACGAGGAGTTGCCGAATGTCACCGCCGCCTGACGCGTTTAGCTCATCGATGCTTTGTTCAAGCGAATCAATTTCGGCCCGAAGCGCACTCCCAGGGTTGGCCAGGCGGTCGACCGCGGCCGAGCGGGCCGCCCAGGGTTCCACGAGGAGCCGGAATTCAAAGAGCGAGCGAAGTTCCTCGGGGCCGAGCAGAGGTGTTGTGCTGTAGCCCTTGCCCGGCGTATACACCACCAGGTTGTCGCCCTCCAGGCGTTGCAGGGCCTCGCGCACGGGGGTCTGCGAGACCTCCAACCGTCGCGCGATGGCATCAATATTCAGCCGCTCACCCGGCTCCAGTGCACTTTCCAGGATCAGGGCGCGTAGTACGCCGTAGGCCTCTCCTGCTGCGGCCTTGCCCCGTGGAGACTCGGGGGACGACCCGGGAATATCCATTGCTCGGGGCATTGGCACCTCTCTGTACGACAAGTCTCTAAATCATATGGGGTTGACTCAGATCACACAGTCTATATGATTGCTGGCGTTCCTATATGATTCCGCGGCGGCGGCTCCGCCAATCCCTTGGATCCTTTATTGAGGATCCTCCGAACGCAGCGTCATCGAATCGTCAAAGGAGACTCCCCATGACCGCCCTCGGAAGTAAAACCGGCCTGGCCGGGGCCGGAACTCCCCCACGGAAACGCCTTAGCTCAAGAATGCGCTGGATGATCATCTGGCTAGCCTTTGTTGGGCTGAGCATCAACTATTTGGACCGTTCAAGCCTGAGCGTTGCATTGCCCTTTATGGGCGAGGACTTCAAGCTGAGCGCCACCCAGCAGGGTCTTATTTTCGCCGCCTTTTTCTGGGCCTATGACTTTTGCCAACTCGCCGCGGGATGGTACGTGGACAAGGTGGGCCCACGCCGCTCATTTACGCTGGCCGCCCTTTGGTGGTCCATTTTCACCATGGCGACGGCATTCGCACGTGGCTTTTGGAGCCTGTTCGCCGCCCGTTTCCTGCTGGGTATAGGCGAGAGCCCGGCGCCCAGCACGTCCGCCAAGGTAGTGGCCACTTGGTTCCCGGTCCGCGAGAGGGCCTTCGCCACAAGCATTTGGGACTCAGGTTCACGGGTGGGCGCCGTCATAGCACTCCCGATCGTGACGCTGGTGGTGTCGTTGATGTCCTGGCACGGCGTCTTCATCATTATCGGCGCGCTCGGCATCATCTGGGCGGCTGTTTGGTGGAAGGTGTACCGCGATCCGGACAAGCACCCTGGGATCAGTCCCGAGGAACTCGCCTACATCCAGGAAGGCGGTGCCCGCAGTGCCAACAGTGACGACGACGGCGCCGCAAAGCTGCCTTGGCGGGCATTGTTCAAATACCGCACCATCCTGGCGATGATGTTCGGCTTCTTCTGCCTGAACAGCGCCATCTACTTCTTCATTACGTTCTTCCCGAGCTACCTCGTGAAGGAACGCGGCTTCGACCTGCTCAAGCTCGGCTTCTTCGGCGCCATTCCGGGCATTTGCGCCGTCCTGGCGGGCTGGCTGGGCGGTTACCTGGCCGACCGGGCGGTGGGGAATGGGCACTCGGTCAACAAGGTCCGGAAGACCGCTATCGCCGGCGGCTTGGCGGGCGGGTCTGTCATCATGTTTGCGGCAATGGTCCCTGAAGCATGGATGGCCCTTGCGCTCCTGTCCATCGCCTACTCGAGCCTGACCGTCGCAGCCACAGGCATTTGGTCCCTGCCGGCCGACGTCGCTCCCAGCTCGCGGCACGTCGGTTCAATCGGCGGCCTGCAGAACTTCGCCTCGAATCTGGCCGGCATCTTCACGCCGATCATCATTGGCCTGCTGGTGGATGCCACCGGCTCGTTCATTGCCCCACTGGCGGTGATCGGCTGCATCGCGCTGCTGGGAGCGGTAAATTACGTATTCTTCCTAGGTCGGGTCGAGCCCCTCAAGGTGGATGGTTCGCAGAGCGTCCCCAGCAGCTGACTTCCTGGAAGCTGGCCTTCCAACGCCCCAAACTAGTCCGGGCAGCAAAACAGCTCCGCACCCGACCCTTCTGAACCTCAGATCGGCCGGGTGCGGAGCACTCGTTTTTTCCTTGGATCTACAGAATCAACCGCCAATCGCGGCCAGTGCGTTCACCTGCCCGCGTCCATTGAAGGAGTTGTAGCCGGTTCCCCCGGTGCACACTTGCGGCGCCCCGTTGTCAACGGCTGGGAACCCCGCGTAGACAGACATGTCAGCCGGGCACGCGACAGGATCGGCTGTGCCGGTCAGTCGCGCAGCGACGTTTCCTGGAGATACGACGCCGGCACTCGCCACAAGTGCCGCGACGCCAGCAACGTGCGGGCCGGCCATCGACGTACCCTGCAGGTAGCAATAGCTCGCACCCGAGTCCACAACCTTCAGCGCCGGCGGGCAGAACGCCGCCGCCGGGTACGTGGACAGCACGCGGCCGTTGACAGCGGCAGGGGTCACCTGGAAGCGGCGGTCCCCACCCGGAGCGATGACATCCGTGACACCCGAGCCGTAGTTCGAGTAGTAGGACTTGAAGCCCTTGTTCCCGTTCGCGGAGACTCCAACAACACCCGGAACTTCGGCTGGCACAACGGCGCAGGCGTTCGAAATCTCGCGCGTCACCGGCGTGGTGTCATCCGGGCTCGTGACGTCTTGCGTGGGATGCGCCAGGTCATCTGATGCGTTGCCCAGCGACGCCACAACCGTGGTGCCCTTCTGCTGTGCGAACCTGATGGCTCGGCGTTCGGCTTCCCAAATGGCCTTCTGTTGCGGATCGTTCTTGCAGTTGAAAAGCCACGGGTCGGCGAAGTAGCTGTTGTTGGTTACTTGGATGCCCTTCTCGGCTGCCCACATGAATGAGCACACCACTGCCTCAGGGAAGAAGAAGCCGTCAGCGTTTCCGGCCTTGATGCCTGCGATCTTCACGTTGGGAGCGACTCCCACAATGCCCAGGCCATTCTTTGCGGCGGCGATCGTACCTGCTGTGTGCGTGCCGTGCCCGTTGTCGTCCATCCACGCAGCCGGATTCGTGTCAGGGACGCCACTGATGCAGGAAACGGAGCGGGCAAAGTCCACGTTCGGTGCGAGGTCGGGGTGGGTGAAGTCCAGGCCGGTATCGATGTCACCAACCACCACTGAGGCACTTCCGCCGCTCAGGGCGCGGGCCTCAGGAGCGTGAATCTGGTCCATGTCCCACTGGAGGCCGGACAAATTGTCGCTGCCGGCTGCCGGAGTGGGCGGAGAGACGGGGCCAAGTGCCGCCGCAGCGTCAGCATCGTTGGCTGCCGAGCCTTCAAGTGCAACACCGAACGACGCCGTTCCCGCCGCTGCCTCGACACTCGAGTCCGCGGCGCGGAGCCGGGTGGAGAAGTCGGAGGACGCGGAGGAGACGACGGCGACACCAATGGCGCCATAGTCCTGGACAAGAGTGCCCCCAGCGGCCTTGATGGCATCGAGCGACTTCCCAGCCGCCTTTCCGCCGGAACGGTAGAGAACGAGGTAGTTCTGGGCGCCCGCAGCAGCCTGCGTGCTCGCACCCGCGGTACCCGCCGTCGTCGTTTGCGCAACGGCGGCGGGGACCGTGCCAGCGAGGGTAAGTCCCGCCACAACCCCCACACAAAGCAGGGGCAACCTCAATGAGCGTGATCGCATCTTGTGCCTTTCATTTCGCCGGGGACGCCTATTCGGCTCCCGGACTGATCCGCTCCCGGGAGGGGGTCCCGGGCGTTCGGGAGGCCTCCGGATCGGCGGGGCCTCCACTCACGGAACCGAGACTAGTGGCGCAAATCACATCACGGAAGAGGTTCGGCCGGCTTTTCCCAACTGACCGTCCGTTAAGCCGCAGGCACGAGATCAGCCGCACGCCAGATCCAGCCGCACGCTAGATCCAGCCGCCTACTCGCCGCGCCGCCACGCGTAACGCCGCTCGGGACGGCCAACCCCGCCGTACCGCAGCTGCACCGTCACGCGGCCTTCCTCATTCAGATACTCCAAATATCGGCGAGCGCTGACACGCGAAGTTCCCAGGACATCCGCAGCTTCCGTGGCGGATACATCTGTGCCAGTGTCCTTCAGCAAACTCTCCACCATGCGCAGCGTCTCCACGGAGCAGCCCTTGGGGAGGGGGCGTTCCCGGCGGCTCACGCCGAAGACGCGGTTCACGTCGGCCTGCTCGGCCGTTGTCTTCGAAGACGTCATGGAGCCATACGTCTGTTGGTAGTGCTCCAACCGCTCACGTAGGTCCTCACCGGAGAAGGGCTTCATGAGGTAGTGCACGATTCCGCCCCGTAGGGCCCTGCGGACCGTGTCCATTTCCCGGGCTGCACTGATCACCAGGACGTCCAGTTCCGGCGCAGCCTCGCGCAGTTGGTGGAGAAGGTCCAGTCCGCTGATGTCCGGCAAGTGGATGTCAAGCAGCACAAGGTCCGGCTTGAGCCGCTGGGCCTCCTCCAGCGCCTGAGCTCCCGTATGCGCCACGCCAACCACGGAAAACCCGGGCGTCTGCCGCACAAACCCCGCGTGGACTTTGGCAACCATAAAGTCGTCGTCGACTATCAGGACATTGATCATTCGGGTGTGCTCCGCTTCTGCAGGCGGGCTGTGAAGACAGCGCCTTCGTCGTTGTGGACGCGTACTTCCCCGCCCCGCCTCAGACATACTAGCCGTGTGATCGCCAGCCCAAAGCCCCTGCCGCCGTCGGGCTTTGGCGCTTTGGTGCTGAATCCCTGACGGAAGATATCCGCCATCCGCCCTTCATCCACACCCGGCCCGGAGTCCCGGACCATCACCAGAATGTCGTGCGCCGACTCCGTCAGAGTCACCTGGACGGTGGCGTTCGGCAAGCCCGCGACGGCGTCCAGGGCGTTGTCTACCAGGTTGCCGACCACTGTGGTCAGGTCGCGCGACAGCGGATCGTCAACCCTGCCGAGCTGGGATTCCGGCTGCAACTGGAGGTTGACGACGCGTTCGGCGGCAAGGCTGGCCTTCGCTATAAGGAGGGCCGCGAGGGCCGGGTCCGCGATCCTGGACGTCACGTCATCATAGAGGCGCGTCCTGCTCAGGCTGACGCCGTCAACGAAGCTGACTACCTCGTCGTACTCCTTCAATTGGATCAGTCCGGAGATGGTGTGGAGTTGGTTGGCGAACTCGTGGGTCTGGGCGCGGAGGGTGTCCGTGGTGGTGCGCGTGGCGCCGAGTTCCTTCTCCAGCGTGGACAGCTCGGTCCGGTCACGCAGCGTGGTCACTGAACCGATCACCTTGCCGTGGGTGACTACGGGCTTTCGGTTGAGGACCACCACGCGCTCCCCTACCAGCACCAAGCGGTCGGGGTCGGGCTGGTCCGTGGTCAGGACCTCCCGCAATCCTTCATCTAGGCCCAGCTCGTCGAGCTGGCGCCCCAGGCAGTCTTCCGGAAGCCCCAGGAACTCCCGCGCGCTAGCGTTGGCCACGGTGACCCGCTGATGGGTGTCCAGCGCAATCACGCCTTCCTTCACGCCATACAGGATCGCCTCACGGTGCTCCACCAATCCGGCGATCTCTTCCGGCTCAAGCCCCAGGGTCTGTCGCTTTACCCTGCGTGACAAGAGGAATGACCCCACGGTGCCTAGGGCGAGTGAAACACCAAGGTACGTCAGCAGGTCCGGTGCCGCGTCGCCAAGGCGGTCTATGAGCGAGGGGTACTCCCGGCCTACGGCCACGATGCCCACCATCTTGCCGCCGTCGTCTAATACCGGAACATGGGCCACAAGTGACACAACTCCGCTGGCTTTCACCGCGCCGGTCCAGGCCCGGCCGGCGAGAACCTGGCTGTCGCCGAGTTCCAGCGGCGTTGCCAGCTGCGACGGGTCCGGGGAGGTCAGGATGGTCCGATCCGGCTTGGCCAGGATCACAAAGCTTGATCCGGACACAGTTCGCGCCGATTCGGCAACGGCGGGCAGCGCGGCTCCGTGCCCGGGCGCGGCCGATGGCAGGAGGGCCCGAACAAGCGGCATGGCAGCCACCGACTCAGCCGCGGACAACGCACGGCGGCCTTCGACGCGCTCGAAGGTATCCACGGATTGTGCCAGGGACACGGCGATGACGCCCACCAGCACTGCCAGGACTATCAGCAATTGAAGGCCAAGGTATTGACCGGCGAGAGACACCCGGTGCCGTCGGAAAAACCGCCGCACTTTCCTGGGCACATCAATTCCTTCCGCGGCCGACGTTTGGCAGGCCATTCTGCTCCGCGACATTCGTCCGCTCGCGGTTCGTGTTCCATTATCAGTCCGCAAAACCGCGCGGACACGTGAACACAATGAACACAATGAACACAACGATCTTTGAGAACACAACCGTGACCTGCATCACTCTCCGCCATAACGTGATCTCACTCCCCCAATGATGAGAAGAGGACACAATGCGTCGACTGAACGCACTCCGGCTGGCTGCGGCCGCCGTTGGCATCGCGCTGGCAGCCACTGGCTGCGGCGTCACAGGTTCAGCCTCCGGCTCCGCGAGCGGCAGCGCAGCCGCCACGAATGCCGGACCCGTCACAGGCCTGAGGATCATGGTCCCCAACACCCCGGGCGGCGGCTACGACACCACGGCCCGTGTGGCAGCGAAGGTGATGGAAGAGACCAAGGTTGCTACCGGCGTCGAGGTCTTCAACCTGGCAGGCGCGGGCGGTACCGTTGGCCTGGCCCGCACCGTCAATGAAAAGGGCAACAAGGACCTCACCATGCTGATGGGCCTGGGTGTTGTTGGTGCCAGCTACACCAACAAGTCCGAGGCAAAGCTCACCGCCACCACGCCGCTGGCCCGGCTCATCGAAGAACCCGGCGCCATCATGGTCCACAAGGATTCGCCCTACAAGAGCATCAACGACCTGGTTGACGCATGGAAGAAGGACCCGTCCAAGATCAGCGTCGGCGGCGGTTCCTCGCCGGGAGGCCCCGACCACCTGCTCCCCATGCAGCTGGCCCAGGCCGTCGGCATCAATCCGAAGAACGTCAACTTCGTCTCCTTCGACGGCGGCGGCGACCTGCTTCCGGCCATCCTCGGCAACAAAGTTGGCTTTGCTGCCTCCGGTGCCGGCGAGTACCTGAACCAGATCAAGTCTGGCGAGATCCGGGTGCTGGCCACCAGCGGTTCCAAGCGGCTGGAAGGCGTCGATGCCCCCACGCTGAAGGAATCCAACATCGACCTCGTGTTCTCCAACTGGCGTGGTATCGTCTCCCCTCCAGGCGTCAGCGACGCGGACAAGGCCAAGCTGATTGCCGCCCTCGAAAAGATGCACGGGACCCCGCAGTGGCAGGAAGCGCTCAAGACCAGGGGCTGGACCGACGCCTTCATCACTGGAGATGAGTTCGGCACCTTCCTGAAGGACCAGGACAAGCGCGTTGCGAGTGTCCTAACGGCACTGGGCCTGGCGTGAGCTCCCAAACCTTGAAGCTCAAGGGCCGCTCCGAGCTGGGCATCGCAGCCCTGCTCGGAGCGGTGGGTGGCGTCGTGGTCTGGGACGCCCTCCGCTTGAGCGTCCCGTACTCACATTCAGACCCTGTTGGACCGCGGACCGTGCCGCTCATCGTGGGCGGCCTCCTCCTGGTCTGCGCAGTCCTGCTGGCTATTAATGTCCTGCGGGGCGGCCGCGGCGAGGCGGAGGAGGGCGAGGATGTGGACCTCAGCCACCCCTCAGACTGGAAGACCGTCGTCCCCCTGCTGGCAGCCTTCCTTGCAAACATCCTGCTCATCGACACACTCGGCTGGGTCATCTCCGGAACCCTGCTGTTCTGGGGCAGTGTGTGGGCGCTTGGCAGCAGGAAGTACATCCGCGACGGCTTGATTTCGATCGTGATGTCCGTGGCCACGTTCTACGGTTTCTACCTTGGCCTGGGCATTCACCTGCCGGCGGGCCTCCTGGCAGGAGTTCTCTGACATGGATGCACTTAACCTGCTGATGCAGGGCTTCGCCACCGCTGCGACGCCCATGAATCTGCTCTTCGCGTTCATCGGGGTGCTCCTGGGCACCGCGGTGGGCGTCCTCCCCGGCATTGGTCCCGCGATGGCGGTGGCACTGCTGCTACCGCTCACGTACGGCCTGGAGCCCACCAGCGCCTTCATTATGTTCGCCGGCATCTACTACGGCGGCATGTACGGCGGCTCCACCACCTCGATCCTGCTCAACACGCCGGGCGAATCGGCCACGGTCATCACGGCCATCGAGGGCCACAAGATGGCCAAGGCCGGGCGTGCCGCCCAGGCACTCGCGACGGCGGCAATCGGCTCCTTCGTGGCCGGCACCATTGGCACGGCCCTCCTGGTGGCATTTGCCCCGATGGTGGTGCAGTTCGCGGTCAGCCTGGGCCCGCCCAGCTACCTGGCCATCATGGTCCTTGGCCTGATCGCCGTCACTGCTGTCCTTGGTTCCTCCAAGCTCCGGGGCTTCTCATCGCTTGGCCTGGGCATGGCCATCGGCCTGGTGGGACTGGATCCCGTCACCGGCCAGCAGCGCATGGTCTTCGGCCTGCCCCTGCTTGCCGACGGCCTGGACATCGTGGTGGTGGCTGTAGCGATCTTCGCCGTTGGCGAGGCCCTCTGGATCGCCGCGCACCTGCGCCGCAAGCCCATGGAGACAATTCCGGTGGGTGCGCCGTGGATGGGCAAGCAGGACTGGAAGCGTTCGTGGAAGCCCTGGTTGCGCGGCACCGCGTTGGGCTTCCCGTTCGGTGCCCTGCCCGCCGGTGGCGCCGAGATCCCCACGTTCCTGTCCTACGTGACGGAGAAGCGGCTCTCCAAGCACAAGGAAGAGTTCGGCCACGGCGCCATCGAAGGTGTCGCCGGGCCGGAAGCAGCCAACAACGCCTCGGCGGCGGGCACCCTGACACCCATGCTCGCCCTGGGCCTGCCCACCAACGCCACGGCGGCAGTTATGTTGGCGGCTTTTGTGCAGTACGGAATCCAGCCCGGTCCGCTGCTGTTCCAGAACGAACCCCAACTCGTGTGGGCACTCATCGCCAGCCTCTTTATCGGCAACACTCTGTTGCTCCTGATCAACCTGCCCCTCGCTCCGATGTGGGCCAAGCTGCTGCAGATTCCGCGTCCTTACCTCTACGCCGGAATCCTGTTCTTCGCCACGTTGGGTGCCTACGCAGTGAACCTGCAGGCGTTTGACCTGGCGATCCTGCTGGTCCTGGGGCTGCTGGGCTTCGCGATGCGCCGCTACGGTTTGCCGGTCCTGCCGCTGATCATCGGCCTCATCCTGGCTCCCCGCGCCGAAGGCCAGCTGCGCAAGTCCCTGCAGCTCAGCGCCGGCGACATCTCCGGTCTTTGGAGCGAACCGATTGCCATCTTCGTGTACGGGATCGTCGCTTTGATCCTGGCCTGGCCGCTGTTCGCGTTCGCTTGGCGCCGCTTCCGGCCGGCTCCTGTTGCCGGCGGACCTGGCGCTCCGCTTGCCGGGGGTCAGGCGGCCGCTATCGTTGGACCCGCCGCCGCAACGGAAGGTTCGACGGCGGCAGCCGGCCAGCTGCCCAGCCCTGCGGACACGAAGGACGCACCCCGGCAGCCCGCCGATGGTGGGGATTCAAGGGGGGATTCTAGTGGGGATTCCACCGATCAGAACCGTGTCCAGGCACCACCGCCAAAGGCCCGCCTCTAGGGCGAGCCAGTACAGCCCGGAGAAACCGCGACGGCGGCAGTCACCCCTAAGTGACTGCCGCCGTCGTCGTTTCCGGACAAACCAAATCCACGTGTTTGTGCAGAGATCAGGCCCCTGCCCCCGGTCCTTAAGGGCACCAACTGTACACAAACTCCGCTCTGGAAGGGCTGGCCTCGAAGGGCCTATCCAAAGCGGCCGGAGACGTAGTCTTCCGTGGCCTTCTGCGAGGGGTTGCTGAAGATGCTGTGCGTGTCGCCGAATTCGATCAGCTTGCCGGGCTTACCTGTACCGGCAATGTTGAAGAACGCAGTCTTGTCCGAAACACGTGCGGCCTGCTGCATGTTGTGCGTAACGATCACCACGGTGAACTGGTCCTTGAGCTCGTTGATGAGGTCCTCAATGGCCAGGGTAGAGATCGGATCAAGCGCGGAGCAGGGTTCGTCCATAAGGATGACCTGCGGCTCAACGGCAATGGCGCGGGCGATGCAGAGGCGCTGCTGCTGTCCACCGGAAAGGCCGGATCCCGGCTTGTCCAGGCGGTCCTTGACCTCGTTCCAGAGGTTGGCGCCCAGCAATGACTTCTCCACAAGGGCATCCGCCGCCCCCTTGGTGATCTTCTTGTTGTTCAGCTTCACGCCAGCCAGCACGTTGTCGCGAATGGACATGGTGGGGAACGGATTGGGCCGCTGGAACACCATTCCGATCTGGGCGCGGACGGATACGGGGTCCACACCATGGCCGTAGAGGTTGTCGCCATCCAGGAGCACTTCACCTTCCACGCGTGCGCCCGGCAGAACCTCGTGCATGCGGTTCAGGGTGCGCAGGAAGGTGGACTTGCCACAGCCGGACGGGCCGATGAACGCGGTCACGGACTTGGCCTCGATGTTGATGTTGACGTCTTCCACGGCTAGGAAGTCGCCGTAGTAGACGTTGAGGTCCTTGACGTCGATGCGCTTAGACATGGTGTTCCTTCATTGCCGGGATGTGAAAAGTATGCAGCGGCCACATGGCTAGCGGCCAGTCTTCGGAGCGAAGACGCGGGCGACGAGACGCGCGACCAGGTTCAGCAGCATGACCAGGATGATCAGCACCAGAGCAGCGCCCCAGGCCCGCTGCGCGGACGGCTCCGGGTTGGAGGGCGAGGTGGGGTTGAGGATCTGGGTGTAGATGAACGTCGGCAGGGACGCCATCCATCCGCCGAACACGTTGTTGTTGATGGTCGTGGCGAAACCAGCGGTGACCAGGATAGGCGCGGTCTCACCGATAACGCGGGCGATCGCCAGGGTAACGCCGGACGCAATGCCGGAAATCGCCGTCGGGATAACCACTTTCAGGATGGTCCGCCACTTGCGAACGCCGAGTGCATAGGCTGCCTCGCGGAGCTCGTTGGGAACGATCTTCAGCATTTCCTCGCTGGAGCGGACCACCACCGGGATCATCAGGACTGAGAGGGCGACGGCGGCAACGGCGCCTGTTTTGGTGCCAGGGCCCACCAGAGCGAAGAAGAACGCCGCGGAGAACAAACCGGCCACGATGGACGGGATACCGGTCATCACGTCAACGAAGAAGGTGATGGCTCGGGCAAGCGCGCGGTCGTTACCGTATTCCACCAGGTAGACGGCAGTAAGCAGGCCCACAGGGACGGAGATGATGGTGGCAACCAGCGTAATCTGCAGGGTGCCCATCAATGCGTGGTACACACCACCCAGGACCTTGGTCCCTTCCTCCACACTCTTGTTGTCGAACGTGCCTGTGACACCGTTCATCGAGGTGGTCAGGAAGCCCGGCGTCAGGAGGCCGGGGATACCGCTGGAAAGTACCGTCCAGATGACGGAGACCAACGGCAGCAGGGCAATCAGGAATGAGCCGACAACCAGGCAAGTGGCCAACTTATCCTTGGCCTTGCGGGCGCCTTCGGTGATGCCAGTGAGCGAGACCAGGCCGATGGTGAAGAGGATGGCGGAGACGATGCCCCAACCGAACGGGTTGAAGCCAATGAGGGCCATGACCGCGGCGCCAACCACCAGTGCGGCGGCCAGGATCACGTACGGGGCGGCCTTGGGCAACTGGCCTTTAGTGAACGCCGAGCGCTTGCGGGCTACGGGTGCTGTGGCAGTCATTTAGTTGGCTCCCGAGAATTCTTTGTGCTTGGTAATGATCCAGCGCGCCACCATGTTCACACCAAGCGTGATCACGAACAACACAAGGCCGGCAGCGATCAAGGTGTTGACCTTGAGGCCGCTGGCTTCTGGGAAGTTCAGTGCGATTTCCGCGGCGATGGTCTGGTTGCCGCTCTGGATCAGGCTCGCGGTGAGGGCGCCCGAGGACAGGACAAGGGCGACGGCCATAGTCTCGCCCAGCGCGCGGCCGAGGCCGAGCATGACGGCGCTGATGACGCCCGGCCGGGCAAACGGGAAGACGGCCATGCGTATCATTTCCCAGCGTGTGGCACCGAGGGCCAACGCGGCCTCTTCGTGCAGCTTCGGAGTCTGCAGGAAGATTTCGCGGGAAATCGAGGTGATGATGGGCAGGACCATAACTGACAGGACGATGCCTGCCGTCAGGATGGTCTTGCCAGTCGCGGAGGCAGGACCCTGGAAAATGGGCAGCCACCCCAGGTTGGAAGCCATCCACTCATAAGCCGGGGCGATTTCCTTGGCCAGGAAGGCCGCGCCCCAGGCACCGTACACAACGGAGGGGATGGCTGCGAGGAGGTCCACAACGTAGCCCAGGCCGGAGGCCAAGCGACGGGGAGCGAAGTGCGAGATGAACAGGGCCACGCCGATAGCGATCGGAGTCGCGATGACCAAAGCGATTACTGCGGCGATCAGCGTACCGACGACGATGGGGCCGATGTAGGCAAAAAAGCCGTGCCCACCCTGGATCTTGTCAGGCGGAGCGACAAGCGCTGGCAGGGCCTGGACAACCAGGAACAGCGCGACGCCGAAAAGTACTGCGAGGATGAGGCATCCGGCTGCCAAGGCAGCGCCGGAGAAGACCTTGTCCCCGGTGCGCCCGGCACCTTGGGTGGTCAGGGGGGTGTTGGTCACGTCACGATCCTTCCGGCTCGATCAGTACCGGCTGTCTCATCTAGGTCTCCGACAAGCAACAGCGGCAAAACGGTTGTTACATGGCTAAGTTCCCTGCCCCGCTGGCTGGTCATTGCCAACCCCGCGGGACAGGGAACTGATTAGCTCAGGCGTGTGATTCCACTATGCCGTTATCGGCAGTGGAGTCCTAGGCCTTGGCCTTGATGGAGTCGATAGCAGCCTTGGCCTTGGTCTGCAGGGACTTGGAGAGCGGTGCGGACTTGGCGGCGTCGGCGGCAACCTTCTGGCCCTCGTCAGAGACGACGTAGGACTCGAAAGCCTTCACCAGGTCTGCGGTTTCCTTCTTGTCGTAGGTGGTGCAGACGACGTGGTAGGAAACGAGGACCACAGGGTAGGCGCCGGAGACGGTGGTCTTGCGGTCCAGCTTGATGGCAACGTCGTTGGCGGCGCGGCCGTCAACCGGCTTTCCGGCTTCCACAGCCTTGGCAGCGGCGTCAGCGGAGATCTTGACGAACTCGGAGCCAACCTTGATCTGGGCGGTACCCAGCTTGCCGGAGACAGCGGAGTCGTCAGCATAGGTCACGGCACCGGGGGTGTCGGTGACGGTCTTCACGACGCCGGAGGTGCCCTTGGCGTTCTCGCCCTTCAGGGAAGCAGGCCAGACGCCAGCAGCCTTGTCGGTCCAAACCTCAGGAGCGGCAGAGGCGAGGTAGTCAGTGAAGTTGGAGGTGGTGCCGGAGTCGTCGGAACGGTTGACCGGGGTCACCTTGAGGTCCGGCAGTTTCGCGTCCGGGTTCAGGGCTGCAATTGCCGGGTCATTCCACTTGGCGACCTCGCCGCGGAAGATCTTGGCAACCGTGGGGGCGTCGAGCTTCAGTTCCTTGACATCCGGGAGGTTGAAGGCGACGGCGATCGGGGAAATGTAAACCGGCACGTTGATGGCACCCTCAGGGCCGCACTTGGCCTTGGAGCTGGCCAGCTCGTCATCCTTGAGGTAGGCGTCGGAACCGGCGAACTGCGCCGAACCGTCGATGATGGCCTTGCGGCCTGCGCCGGAGCCGTCAGGAGAGTACTGCACGGTGGCGCCCTGGTTTGCAGCGGCGAAGCCAGCCTTCCAGGCGTCCATTGCTGCGCCGGTGGAGGAGGCGCCGATGCCGGTGAGCGTACCGGTGACCTTCATAGCGGCAGCGGACTGGGTGTTCGCGTTAGTGCCGGTCGCGTTGTCGGAACCGCAGGCGGTGAGCGCGAGGGCGCCAGCTGCGATGACCGCGAGGGCGGCCTTGCGGCCGTAGCGAGTTGCCTTCACTGAATGTACCCCTTCCAGGGATTCTCGATGCGAGCCGAACCGGAGACGTCGGCCTTCGAACGATGCGTACGTTTGAGTACCTTGATTGAAGCTATGGCGCCTAGGTAAAGGAATTTGTGGTGCAAAGTGAACGGAAGGTTAACTGCGGCCGACGATTGAATGACATTGCCGCGCCCAATATTGCGTTAGCTGCATCACAGGAATAAAGCGGTCCGCGGCGTGGGGGGTCCCGCCAAATAGACTGGTGGGATGGCCCCCCAGCTTGGACTCGCAGCTAGTCGGAAATACCTGCGCACGCGGTTCAAGACGGGCCTGCTCCGTTCCAGGAACTCACTGCTTCCCGCCATTCAGATGACTGCGTGCGCCGTAGGGGCGTATGCCTTTGCTGAGTACGTTCTGGGCCACACAGGGCCCCTTTTCGCCGCAACGTCTTCCTTGATCGCCTTGGGTTTCTCCCGGGATCCCCGGCTGCGGCGCGTCCTCGAGGTCGGTGTGGGCTGCACGCTGGGCATTGTCATCGGCGACCTCCTACTCCACTGGCTCGGGGCCGGGATCTGGCAGGCCGCCGTCGTTCTTTTCCTGTCCATCGTCGTCGCCCGTTTCCTGGATAGCGGCACCATCTTCACCACGCAGCTGGGACTTCAATCCCTGCTGGTCGTCCTGCTTCCCGCGCCCGCCGGCGGGCCGTTCACGCGGAGCCTCGACGCCGTCGTCGGGGGCGTTTTTGCCCTCCTGGTGACGGTGCTGATGCCCAAGGATCCCCGACGCGAACCGCGGCAGGACATGAAGAAGATCCTGCATGAGCTCGCCGAAGTCCTGCGCGAATGCGCATCGGCAATGATCCACAGCGACTCGACACAGGCCTGGCATGCCCTCATTCGCGGCCGTAACTGCCAGCCACTGATCGACCGTATGCGCCAGACCCTCCGCGCCTCGGACGAAGTGGCGACCCTCGCACCTGCCTACCGCCGCCACCGCGAGGAACTCGCCAAACTATCCCAATCGCTCGATTTCATCGACCTTGCCCTACGTAACAGCCGGGTCTTCGCGCGTCGGCTCACCAGTGCCATCAACCACACCGCGCTCTCCGACGAGGCAACGGACAGCATTTCCGAAGTGCTCCAGGAAACTGCCGCGGCTATCGATGAGCTGTCCCTCGGCCTGGCAGAGGTGCACGACGGTGTCCGGCGCACCCACTTGCGCGGCGCCCGCCAGGAGTTGTCGGACATCGCCACCCGTCTGCATCCAAAACTTCTGGACGTGCAAAGGCTGGAGGGCGAGACCGTGGTGATGCTCTTCAGGCCACTGATGGTTGACTTGCTGGAGGCCAGTGGAATGGAGTCGCGGGAAGCCCGGGACATCCTGCCGCCGCTTTAGCCAACGGACGACGGCGCCGGCGCCCCGACCAGGCCGCGTCACTTTGGATGTCGGACCCCGCCACTAGTGTTGGGTCCATGGCTTCAAAGACTTCCCGCAGTTCCAAGGCAGCCGCCTACAAGTGCGCCGAATGCGGCTGGACAACCGCCAAGTGGGTGGGCCGCTGCGGCGAGTGCCAGGCTTGGGGAACCGTGGAAGAGGCCGGCGTTACCGTTGCCCGTACGACGGCGGCAACAACGGTTTTGGAGCCAGCGCGCCGAATTGCCGAGGTTGATGCGACGACGGCGGCTTTCCTCTCCACCGGTGTGGACGAACTGGACCGTGTCCTGGGCGGCGGATTGGTGCCCGGCGCTGTCATCCTGCTGGCTGGCGAGCCCGGGGTGGGGAAATCGACCCTCCTGCTGGACGTCGCCGCGAAGTTCGCCAGCACCGGCCAGGAAGTCCTTTATGTGACAGGCGAGGAGTCGGCTGCCCAGGTGAAGCTGCGGGCGGAGCGGATCGACGCCGTGGCCCACTCCTTGTATCTGTCGGCCGAAACGGACCTGGGACAGGCGCTGGGGCAGGTGGAGAAGCTCGAACCGAAGCTGCTGGTGGTGGACTCAGTACAGACCCTTAGCAGCGCAGACGTCGAAGGGAGCGCAGGAGGTGTCTCCCAGGTCCGCGAAGTAGCTGCTTCGCTTATTGCAGCGGCCAAGCGCCGGAATATGACAACCCTACTTGTGGGGCACGTGACCAAGGATGGGTCCATCGCCGGGCCGCGACTGCTGGAACACCTTGTGGACGTTGTGTGCCAGTTCGAAGGCGAACGCCACTCCAGGCTGCGGTTGCTAAGGGCCGTGAAGAACCGCTACGGAACCACGGATGAGGTGGGTTGCTTCGACCTCACTGAAGCCGGGATCGAGGGACTTGCCGACCCCACCGGGCTGTTTGTCACCAGGACGCGGGAGCCTGTGTCCGGAACGTGTGTCACGGTCACCATGGAGGGTCGGCGCCCTCTGCTTGCCGAGGTGCAGTCGTTGCTGGCCGAAAGCCCAAACGCCCAGCCTCGCCGGGCCACCAGCGGACTCGAATCCAGCCGGGTTGCCATGCTGCTGGCGGTCCTGCAGCAGCGGGCCGGCTGCCAACTGCACAAAGACGATTCCTACGTTGCCACCGTGGGCGGCGTGAAGTTGAGCGAACCGGCAACTGACTTGGCCGTTGCCTTGGCCGTGGCGTCGGCCAAGGCGCGGATGGCCCTTCCCCAGCGGCTGATCGCTTTCGGGGAGGTGGGATTGGCGGGAGAGGTGCGTCCGGTGCCCGGAATCAACCAACGGATCCAGGAGGCCCAGCGCCTCGGGTTCACGCACGCCGTGGTGCCCGCAAGCCCCAACGGTCCCGGGCCCGTGCCCAACGGCATGTCAGTACGGGAAGTGGGCCATCTTGCGGAGGCTCTGGACCTGCTGTTCGGCAAGACCCCGGCGCCTGCTGAACCGCTGGCCGAAGTGACATACCTGAGGCCCAAGCAGCGCGGACCGGCGTAGGTGTGAGCGGAGGTGGCGTCCGCAAGCCGCACATTCGCCCAGGTCGATTAGTGACCTGGCCCCAAAGGGCGGCGGCAAAATGCACAACTTCACTCCCGCCGTCGAACGCGTTTCCCCGGCCCCTCCGGCATGGCGATTTTGGGGCACTTTGAGGCTTGCTGGTGCGGTTAAAGACCCCTCAAACCTCTATCATGGTGAATGCCGCCGCCACGGCATTTTTGTGTTCCCGCCGGCGGAGGCGGACTTGGCACATTACTGCGGGCCCCGGCCAGCACCCTTCGAAAAGGACCACCCATGGCTCGAAGCCCCGAGGAAGCGCTCAAGGCGACGCTGGGCAGAGTTGCTCCCGGAACGCCGCTGCGTGACGGCCTTGAACGCATCCTGCGGGGTCGGACAGGTGCCCTCATCGTCCTCGGTTCGGACAGGACCATCGATTCGATCTGTTCGGGCGGCTTCGATATCGGGATCGAGTTCTCACCCACCAGGCTTCGGGAACTGGCAAAGATGGACGGCGCCATCATTTGCGACAAGGACGCCAGCAACATCGTGCGGGCTGCGGTGCAACTGGTCCCCGATGCCAGTATCGAGACCCAGGAATCAGGCACCCGGCACCGAACCGCCGAGCGTGTGGCTATTCAGACCGGCGTTCCCGTGATCTCGGTCAGCCAGTCGATGCAGATTATCGCCCTGTACGTGAACGGCCTTCGCCATGTCCTGGAGGGTTCCGAGAAAGTCCTGGCCAGGGCCAACCAAGCCCTCGCTACCTTGGAGCGCTACCGGGCGCGCTTGGACCAGGTCACCAGTTCCCTCTCCGCGTTGGAGATCGAGGCAATGGTCACCATTCGGGACGTTTCAGTCACACTGCAGCGCCAGGAAATGGTTCGCCGCATCTCCGAGGAGATCTCCAGTTATGTGCTTGAACTCGGCGAAGACGGCAGGCTCCTTTCCCTCCAGCTGGAGGAGCTGACCGTTGGGCGAGGCCCTGGAAGCGACGTCGTTATTCGCGACTACGCGGGACTCAACGCCACTCCGGACGAGATCGAAGAGGCCGTAAGTGCCCTGACGAACCTCGGCCCCACGGAGTTAATCGACCTCAGCAAGATCGCCGGGATCATCGGTTTCGCCGGAGGCGTTGAAAACCTCGACGCCGTTGTGCAGCCCCGCGGCTACCGTCTCCTGTCCGGGCTGAAATCAGTCCCACGAGCGGTGGCGGACAGGCTCGTGGACCATTTTGGTGGTCTGCAAAACCTGATGGCTGCAACCATAGAGGACCTCATGACCGTGGACGGCATCGGTGACCAGCGCGCCCGCACTGTGCGCGAGGGCCTTAGCAGGATGGCCGAGGCCAGCCTCCTGGATAGGTTCCTCTAGTCGTCGACTATTCAGCCGGAACCCCGGCCTAGTGTGCGCGAGGGCCTTAGCAGGATGGCCGAGGCGAGCCTCCTGGATAGGTTCCTCTAGTCGTCGACTACTCAGCCGGAACTCCGGCCTAGTGTGCGCGAGGGCCTTAGCAGGATGGCCGAGGCCAGCCTCCTGGATAGGTTCCTCTAGAGGTCGATTGCTCAGGCGGAACCCCGGCCTAGCCGAGCTGGAAGACCGCTTTTTGGCTCTGCTTGTTGCCGAGTTTGGCGGTGAATACGTAGGTAGCCCCGCCGCCGCCGGGTTTGGCCGCCACAGGACTGCAGCCCTCCACTGTCCGGTTCCTTTCCCAGGGGAAGTTTGCGGTCTCGCTCTTGCCGGGCTGGATTGTTTTGATGAGGTCCTCGCTTGCGGCCTGGCAGTCGCGGGAAGAGAAGATCCGGTCAGCACCACTCATGATGGCGAATTCCATCTGGGACGTGCCGAGATTGACGTCGCAAGGGACCGAACCATCATTGGTTACTTTGAGGCTCAGCAGCGGGTTTTCGCCAGGCGCGTAGGTGGCCTTGTCTGTCGACGCGGTAACGGACACCTGGCTCAAGTCGCAGCCCGAGCTCGGCGTGGGGGTTGCTGTCACCGGGGACTGCCCTTGGGCGGCGCCCTGACCTCCGGAACTACTTCCCTGGCCGGATGTGCCCGTCCCGCTTTGGGACACCACTGGCTGGGTTCCGCCACGCAGGATCCCGCTCGCCGCCGCTACACCGCTAGCCACAACAGACAGCACCAGAAGCAGCAGGACACCCACAAACAAACGTCGACGGCGGTAAACGGCCGGGCTCTGGCGCCGTTCCGGCTGCCGACCGGATGACTTTCGCGATCGGACAGGCGACGTGGCGGCCCGCGGTGTGCGCCCGCTTGCCCGTGACCTGCCCTGATTGACCATTCTTCTAGGCTAGAGAGGCGTCGGGCATCTCACGGCCGCACCACGCCGCGCAGCCCTGATCCCGCGGGATATGACTTTTGTCATCAGCCGCTGTGCCTGCCACGGCATGTGCCACACAGCGTCAACTACAGTGGACAGCGGAATTCCAGTGTTGGCTGGCCACAATCCGGGGAGGAGGGATGGAATGCTCATCGATGATCGAGACTTGAACTCTGGCAGAGACGCCGCACGGCCGAACTCCGCTAGTCGCTCTCGCGCCAAGCAATCAGCCGCCTCCGCTGCGCCTGCAGCGGTGATTCCGCCCGCCGTCGTAGCTTCTCCTGCTCTGCCAGCCGAACCTGGCGAGTTGGCAACCATGCACCGGGACGTCACGTCGTGGTTCTCAGGCATTGCGCGGGACCTCCCCTGGCGGTCCGCGGACTGCTCCGCCTGGGGGATCCTCGTCAGCGAGGTAATGCTGCAGCAGACACCAGTGGTTCGGGTCCTGCCGGTGTGGCAGGACTGGATGGAACGTTGGCCAACTCCGGCCGACCTTGCCTCAGAAGCCCCGGGCGAAGCCGTGCGGCACTGGGGCCGGCTCGGCTATCCGCGGCGTGCGCTCCGCCTCCATGCCGCCGCCGTTGCCATCCGGGACGAACACAATGGCGAGGTGCCCGCGGACTTCGACCACCTCCTGGGTCTTCCCGGCGTCGGTTCCTACACTGCTGCCGCGGTGGCTGCTTTCGCCTTCGGGCAGCGGACCACGGTGGTGGACACCAACATCCGCCGCGTCCACGCCCGGCTCATCTCCGGTCTCGCCCTGCCCTCGCAATCCTTGGCAGCTGCCGAGATGCGCCTGGCCGACTCCTTGCTCCCACAGGATCAAGAGCTTTCCGTTCGTTGGAATGCGGCCGTTATGGAATTAGGTGCCTTGGTATGCACTGCGCGGGCGCCCAAGTGCCAGGAATGCCCCGTGCGTCCATCGTGTGCTTGGCTGGCAGCGGGCGAACCTCCTCCGACTTACACACCCAAGGGCCAGGCCTGGCACGGCACCGACCGACAGGTGCGCGGCGCCGTGATGGCCGTCCTCAGGTCAGCAAGCTCGCCGGTGATCCGTGAGGCCTTCGGCACTTCCCCCGCGGACCTGGGTTTCGCCCCGGATGGCGTGGCGATCCCACTGGCTGCCCTGCATCGGCTCAACCCCGCTCCGGAACAGCTTGAGCGGGCCCTTGACGGCCTGCTGGCCGACGGCCTGGCAGAAGAGCACGACGGTGGGCTCCGCCTCCCAGCCTGAATCTCGTCCAGGTCCTTCGTCAGTGCCCTGACCAACTCCGGCGACCCTCGCCACTTGCGGCGAGCGCTGGCCGCATCCGGTCATGATCCGATTGCAAAACAGCATCGGGATCCAAACAAATCGGCATCGGCTTCTGCACGAATCTGCATCATCGATTCGACGGAATAACGATGTGGGGCCAGATGTACCACGGCCCGGATAAGGGGGCTTGCGCGGATCTACGCTAAAGCATGCGCACCCTTCGGTTGGCAGCGGCCCTGGCCCTCATGGCCCCTCTGGCCACGGCCTGTGTGCCCCAGATTACGCCGTGCCCGGCCATCGCACAGGCGCCCGTGGTCAGTGTGACTGTGCAAAAGAGTTATGTACCGTTTGTGCGGACCCTCCACCTGGAGGCGTGCCAGTCCGGCACGTGCAAAGAAGGTGAACTTGAGCTGATGCCGGGTACCACGCCAATCGACCAAGGCTGCCGCGATAAGCCGGAGGGTGTCTGCTCAGCGACTTCCTCCCCGGACGGAACCCTCCACGGCCAACTTTGGATGGATGCGCTAACCGAGGAACCAATTGCTGCCACGCTCACTGGGACCGGCAGCAGCGGCGCCCGATTGCCTGTCCGGACATTGACCTTCAAGCCCAAGGAGACGTATCCGTTCGGCCTGCAGTGCGGCAAGGTCTTAACGGCCAACCTGCTCCTGGACGCCAAGGGTTTGAGGCAGGCCTGAGCCCAAGCTGAATCGGAATGCACCCGCAGCCAATCAGCCGCCGACCGTCCTCACTGTGCCTGGATCTCTCCGAAACCCCTGGCCACCAGCCCTCCCACGTACCTCACTGCCCGTTCAGCGTCGGCGCCTCTGGCCTCGACACGCAACGTTCCGCCTTGGCGGACCGCGAGCGCCATCAGCGCCATAATCGACGTTCCATCAACGCCGTTGACAGTGACGTAAGCATCCAGTGAGGACAGCCCTCCTGCGATCTTTGCCGCCGGGCGGGCATGCATCCCCATGGGATTGATGAGTTCGAATTCCCCGGTTTCCAGCGGACCTTCGGGAACCGTTCCCGCCCCTGTGACGCCGTCACCGTTCCCAACTCCGACGGCGGTACCTGCCCATGCGGCGCCCGCAGCCTCAGCTGCGGCTTTGACTGCGTCACGTGGTTCGCCGGATTCAGCTGCCACCGCCGCCGCAACAAGGCCCTCGATGAGCGGAGCATCAGCCAGCAGGATTTGTTCAGGCGTGCTGGAGAACTCCAGCGCTGATTCCGCTGTCATCACGGCCGATCCAAGGTCGGTGAGGACAACAACGCCGTCTCCGGCTGAACGGGCGAGCGCTTCGTCCAGCGCCGCCATAACCTTCTCCAGGCTGGTTCCAATCCGTTCGTCGTCTGTGCCGCCCGCGGCAGCGAGGACAACATTGGGCGCCATTTGGGCGGCAAGGTCAACGGCGCCCGAGGCAATTTTGGAGCTGTGCGAGACCACCACCAAGCTCACTGTCATTCCGGGCTCTCCGGGAGCGTCTCTCCTGCAGCGTCTGCGGCCGCCTTGAGCAGCAGGGCGGTGGACGCGGCCCCGGGGTCACGGTGGCCGGCGCTGCGTTCGCCCAGGTAGCTGGCCCTGCCCTTGCGGGCAACCAACGGATCGGTGGCCACGGCGCCTGCTGCTGCGGCTTCAGCGGCAGCCCGGAGGACGGGACCGGGTCCGTCTACAGCTGCCGCCTGCGCAGCCTCCACAGCCGGACTCCAAGCGTCCACCATGGTCTTGTCGCCGAGCTCTGCCTTGCCGCGGGCCACAATGCCGTCCCGCGCGGCTTCAAGGGCAGTGGCCAGCGCGCCGCCGTCGAGCTCTGTGGCGTCACCCATGGAAGTGGCGGCGCGCAGGTATGCCGTCCCGTACAGCGGTCCCGCGGCTCCTCCCACCTTGGACATCAACGCCATGGCGGCGAGTTTCAGAGCAGCGCCGGGAGTCTCGGGCGGAGTCTCAGCCAGTTTGGCCACAACGGCTTGGAAGCCACGGTCCATGTTCTCGCCATGGTCCGAGTCGCCGATTGCACGGTCCAGCTCAATGAGTTCTTCCCTGTGTTCAGTCATGGCCTTGGCTGAGAGCGTCAGCCAGGCAATGGCCCATTGAACGTCCAGCACCATGGTCACACCCCCCACCGAAGCGCCGCAGTGTGGACAGGAGCGTCCCACAAGTCCGTGAACTCATCATCGAGGCGGAGCACGGATATTGAGCACCCCTGCATTTCCAGCGATGTCACGAAGTTGCCCACCAATGACCGATCGATGGCGGCCCCGCGATCTTGCAGAATGGCGGCCGCGCGGCGGTAGACGATATAGAGCTCGCTCTGCGGAGTACCGCCCATGCCGTTGACGAAGAGCAGAACTTTGTCCCCGTCTTGAATCCCCAGATCATCCAACACGGGGCCCAACAAGCGGTCCGTGATAGCGTCTGCCGGCTCCATGGAAATGCGATGGCGGCCCGGTTCGCCATGGATGCCGATGCCGATTTCGATTTCGTCGTCCGCCAGGTCGAAGCTGGGTGTGCCTGCGTGCGGCACCGTGCAGGCCGACAGGGCAACCCCCATTGTGCGGACGTTGCTGTTTACGCGCTCCGCTATCGCCGTCACTTCTTCAAGTGTGTCTCCCCGCTCCGCTGCGGCCCCGGCGATCTTCTCGACGAGGACCGTCCCGCCCACACCGCGTCGCCCTGCCGTGTACAGCGAATCCTCAACGGCGACGTCATCGTTGACCAGCACGCTGCGCACGTGAATACCCTCCGCCTGCGCCATTTCCGCCGCGGTCTCGAAGTTCAGCACATCGCCGGTGTAGTTCTTCACAATATGGACGACGCCTGCGCCGGAATCGACGGCGGCCGTTGCGGGAAGGATTTGGTCCGGCGTTGGCGATGTGAAGACGGCGCCAGGAACTGCTGCGTCAAGCATGCCGCGCCCGACGAATCCCGCATGCAAGGGCTCGTGTCCGCTGCCTCCGCCGGAGACCAGGGCAACTTTACCTTGCACTGGCGCGTCCTTGCGGGTGACAAACTTTGGTTCAGGATGGACGGTCACAATGTCCGCGTGGGCCAGGCCAAAACCTTCTACGGATTCATCCACCACAGACCGCGGATCATTGATGAGCTTTTTCATCGCAACTGCTCCCTGCATCTTTCCGGCAAGTGTGCTTTGACCCTACTACCCGGACATGACAGTGGATAGACAGCTATCCGCTATGTGGAAGGCGGAAGGGACAGCCCCCAATGACTGTCCCTTCCGCTGGCTTGAAACCATCCAAACAGCCACTCGAGGGTGGCTGAGGCGAACCGGAGAAGCCAATCCCGGTCAGTTTCCAGATGCTTGCTTCTCCTTGCCTGCCGTCTTGACTGAACTCGCAACACGAACGTAGTCGGGCCAGAACGGCGCCCAGTCCTCGGATACCAGTGGTTCCGTGGGTCGGGAGCCGGTAGCGGCCTTGGGTGTTGGGAGGGTGGTCTGGAAGGCGGAAAAATCCGGAAAGATGGTGCGATTGTTGCTGGGGTTGTGGTGCACTGTTGCCTCCATGGAGGTCGGCGGAACGGAGCCGGCTTCCTTGATCCATCTGATAGCTGCAAGATCTCCCCCAAGATCCTGCGATAGAGGAGTTTCCGGGCTACTCCCCTGACGATGATGACCGGCGTCGCCGCCAGCCGCCACGCACGTGGTTACGCGGCACGCGCAACCGTACTCAGCCGCGTCGCCGCGGTGGATACGTCATGACAAGCTTCCTCAGTTTATCCATCAATTTGAAATAAGGGAAGTGGAGAATGACGGGAAGTGTTGTTTCCAGTTGGCAGAGGGCCAGGAGCCGGGGATACCCAGGTTGGTTACAGGAACTTGATCATTCGGGTGTTGCCGAGTGTATTGGGCTTCACGCGAGCCAAGTCAAGGAATTCGGCGACGCCTTCGTCATGGGAACGCAGCAGCTCCGAGTAAACCTCGGGATCGACGGCGCTCTGGTCCGCCATAACGTCGAAGCCGTGGCGCTTGAAGAAGTCGACTTCGAATGTAAGGCAGAATACCCGGGATACGCCGAGGCTCTTGGCAACGTCCAGCAAGTGCCCTACGAGCGCGTGACCAACGCCGTGGCCGCGCCAGTGATCGGCCGCGGCCAAGGTCCTGACCTCTGCCAGGTCCTCCCACATGACATGGAGCGCACCGCAACCAATAACTTCCCCTTCAGGCGTTTCGGCGATCCGGAATTCCTGCAGGCTCTCGTAGTAGGTCACTGTTTCCTTGGCCATCAGGATTCGCTTTTCGGCCAGCGGAGATACCAGGCGCTTGATGGCAGCCACATCGCTGGTGCGGGCGGGGCGAATACTGAAAGTCGACGTCACAGTCCCCATCCTATGTCGCCGAAGCTGGCCCCCGGCGGCACTGCCGGCCGAGGAGCGACAAGCGCAACGCAAGGCGGACCCCGCCCAACAGAAAGCCCCCCGCGGCACTGCCGGCCGAGGAGCGACGAACGCAACGCAAGGCGGACTCCGGCCCAACAGAAAGCCCCCCGCGGCACTGCCGGCCGAGGAGCGACGAACGCAACGCAAGGCGGACTCCCGCCCAACAGAAAGCCCCCTGCCGGCACCTTATGGTGCCGGCAGGGGGCTTCACTGTGGTTGTTTGCCTGCGTCGCTTAGGCGCTCGGAGCGATTTCCGGGATGCGCGGTTTGGCGTTCCCGGCAAAGGTGAACTTGGCCTCGTCACCCTCGCCGTCAACGTCTACCACCACGATGTCACCGGAGTGCAGCTCGCCGAAGAGGATCTTCTCGGAAAGCTGGTCCTCGATCTCGCGCTGGATGGTCCGGCGCAGGGGCCGGGCACCCATGGCCGGGTCGTAGCCACGGGTCGCCAGGAGCACCTTGGCGGCCTTCGTGAGCTCGATGCCCATGTCCTTGTCCTTGAGGCGTGCCTCGAGGCGGGTTACGAACAGGTCCACGATCTCGATGATCTCGTCCTGGGTCAGCTGCGGGAACACCACCACGTCGTCCACGCGGTTGAGGAACTCGGGGCGGAAGTGCTGCTTGAGCTCCTCGGTTACCCGGGCCCGCATCCGTATGTAGCCGGTCTGCGTATCGGTTCCCGATTGGAAGCCCGTGGCGACGCTCTTGGAGATGTCCCGGGTACCCAGGTTGGTGGTCATGATGATCACGGTGTTCTTGAAGTCCACCACGCGGCCCTGGGAGTCGGTCAGTCGGCCGTCTTCCAGGATCTGCAGGAGGGAGTTGAAGAGGTCGGCGTGCGCCTTCTCGACTTCATCGAACAGAACCACCGAGAACGGACGCCGCCGGACCTTCTCCGTCAGCTGGCCACCCTCTTCGTAGCCAACATAGCCCGGAGGGGCACCGAACAGGCGGGAAACGGTGTGCTTTTCCGAGTATTCGGACATGTCCAGCGTGATGAGGGCGTCCTCTTCACCGAACAGGAACTCGGCCAATGCCTTGGCCAGCTCGGTCTTGCCGACGCCGGTGGGCCCAGCGAAGATGAACGAGCCACCAGGACGCTTGGGGTCCTTGAGTCCTGCACGCGTACGGCGGATGGCCTGGGAGAGTGCCTTGATGGCCTCGTCCTGTCCAACGACACGCTTGTGCAGTTCGTCTTCCATCCGGAGCAGTCGCGAGGACTCTTCCTCGGTGAGCTTGAAGACCGGGATGCCGGTGGAGTTAGCCAGGACTTCGGCGATCAGATCCTCGTCCACCTCGGAAATGTCGTCCATGCCGCCGGACTTCCAGTTGCGTTCCTTCTCGGCACGCTCGGCAATGAGCTTCTGCTCCTTGTCGCGCAGCGAGGCGGCACCTTCGAAGTCCTGGGCGTCGATGGCCGATTCCTTTTCCATCTTCACCTTGGCGATCCGCTCGTCCATGGCCTTGAGCTCCGGCGGAGCGGTCATGCGGCGGATGCGGAGCCGGGCGCCGGCCTCGTCGATCAGGTCAATGGCCTTGTCCGGAAGGAAGCGGTCCGAGATGTAGCGCTCAGCCAGCTGGGCGGCCGACGCCAAGGCACCGTCTGTGATAGTCACGCGGTGATGCGCCTCGTAACGGTCCCGCAGGCCCTTCAGGATCTCAATGGCGTGCGCCACGGATGGTTCCTTGACCTGAATCGGCTGGAAGCGGCGCTCCAGCGCGGCGTCCTTCTCAATGTGCTTGCGGTACTCGTCCAGGGTGGTGGCGCCAATGGTCTGCAGTTCACCACGGGCAAGCATAGGCTTCAGGATCGAGGCCGCGTCGATGGCACCCTCTGCAGCACCTGCGCCCACCAGCGTGTGGATCTCGTCGATGAAGAGGATGATGTCTCCGCGGGTCCGGATTTCCTTCAGGACCTTCTTCAAGCGCTCTTCGAAGTCACCACGGTAGCGGGAACCGGCAACCAATGAGCCAAGGTCAAGCGTGTAAAGCTGCTTGTCCTTGATGGTTTCCGGGACGTCGCCGCGGACGATCGCCTGGGCGAGCCCTTCGACGACGGCAGTCTTACCAACGCCGGGCTCACCAATCAGGACTGGGTTGTTCTTGGTCCGGCGGGAGAGGACCTGCATGACGCGTTCCATCTCCTGCTCTCGCCCAATTACCGGGTCCAGCTTGTTCTCGCGTGCTGCCTGGGTAAGGTTGCGGCCGAACTGATCCAGCACCACGGATCCGGCCGGCGTGCCTTCCTGCTGGCCTGCGCCGACACCGGCGCCCGTGGATTCCTTGCCCTGGTAGCCGGAGAGGAGTTGGATGACCTGCTGGCGTACGCGGTTCAGGTCCGCACCAAGCTTGACGAGCACCTGGGCTGCAACGCCTTCTCCTTCACGGATCAGGCCCAGCAGGATGTGCTCAGTACCGATGTAGTTGTGGCCGAGCTGAAGAGCTTCGCGCAGAGAGAGCTCCAGCACCTTCTTGGCACGCGGGGTGAAGGGGATGTGGCCCGAGGGGGCCTGCTGGCCCTGACCGATGATCTCCTGCACCTGTTCGCGGACACCATCCAGCGAAATGCTCAGGGATTCCAAGGCCTTGGCAGCTACGCCTTCACCCTCGTGGATAAGGCCCAAGAGGATGTGCTCGGTACCGATGTAGTTGTGGTTGAGCATGCGTGCCTCTTCCTGGGCAAGCACCACCACGCGACGGGCACGGTCCGTAAATCGCTCAAACATTTCGCCACACTCCTAGCTACGACGTACTTTGATGCTACGTGCCATAGCAAAGTTTTTGGGTCGTGTTCGCCACGGGGTGAACACGCGCAGACGGGTGTCGTGGCGTTCCGCCCGTCAGCTACAGGGCACTGGTCAAACCACCCTGCTCTCCCCCTGAGCCGCGCATCGCGGGCAGACCCGACGATATCTAGCCATCCAAAGCGTCCGGTGGGCGAACCACCTGTGGCGAGCTTGTGCCTAGGGACAGAACCGATAAACGTCGCTAAGATACAAGTGGCGCCACCCCACAAGAGGACCAAATTAGGCAAACATTGGCCCCGGGCTTCCTGAACTGCCTGGTCTGACATGGTAATCATCCGATTAGGCGATGAAGATCTGGGCGGGAATCCCTTAAAACAAACCGCTAAGGGTTCCGGACAGTCGGGCCGTCATTCAATCGGTTTTATCCGGGAGGCCCAGATCACCTTAGGCTTTGGCAGGACAAATCTCGCATCCGAAATCGCCCTTAAAGACCAAGGCCCCGGCATTGTTGCCGGGGCGTTGATTTTCCTGGTCAGGAATTGGCCTTCTGGTAGGCCTCCTGGATTTCAGCCTGAATGCGGCCGCGGCTGTTGACCGTGTAGCCGTTCTCGCGGGCCCACTGCCGGATCTTGGCGGAATCCTGATTCCTTCCGGCAGCCACCTTTGTCCTGGTAGTGCGGCCGCCGGAGGTCTTGCGGGCCTTCGCGATAAATGGTTCTAGAGCGGTGCGCAGCTTGGAAGCGTTACTTGTGGACAGGTCCATTTCGTAACTTGCGCCGTCGAGGCCAAAACGCACGGTCTCGTCCGCCTGGCCTTCATCCATATCATCGACAAGGATGATTTTGACTTTCTGTGCCATGAAAGACTCTCTTTACTGGGGGATGGGTTATCAAATAGCAGGACTTTCTATAAAGAAATTATCGTCCTGTTCATGGCAACGCGTCAAAGAGGCAATTCGTTCCAGTGGATAAGCCGCCCAAGCCAATAGGGGCAGGGCACACCTACAAAAGGACCAGAACACTCAGTTAAATGGCCCAACGCACTCAATCCAATACCCAGAGCACTCGTTCAATAGGTGTGTGGCACTCAGGTCATGAGTGAAGAACACTCAGATCACAAGAAACGAAATATGCCGGTTGGGAGACTGGCTATTTAGCCTCTGACGCGTCATCGCCTGATGCATCGGCGCCGGACTTGCCTCGGCCGGGGTCGTCAAACTTGCCCTTGCTGGGCAACGACGTGGCTCCTCCGCGTCCTTCGCCTGCTTGAGCCAAGCCGGATGCATCCTGCTCCTGCTGGGCGCGTGCCTCGGCCTGGCGTTCGGCCCTGTCCGCGTTGAAGATCGACTTCATTGCGAACCAAAAGAGCAAGCCAACAACAATTGAGGGGGCCAGGACGGCGATGTATTCCACGTTTAGTGACCTTCGGGCTTAAGAAGGGGAAAGAGAATGGTCTCGCGAATGCCAACGCCCGTGAAGAGCATCACAAGACGGTCGATTCCAAGGCCGATGCCGCCCATGGGTGGAGCGCCGTATTCCAGGGCACGGAGGAAGTCCTCATCGAGCTGCATGGCCTCGTCGTCGCCCTCAGCCGCCAGACGCGATTGTTCGGTGAGCCGTTCGCGCTGGATGACGGGGTCAATTAGTTCTGAGAATGCCGTGCCGCGCTCCATGCCGCCAATAATGAGGTCCCATGCCTCGATGAGGCGGTGGTTCTCCCTGTGCGGACGGGCCAGCGGCTGTGCCGATGGCGGATAGTCGTACACAAAAGTGGGGTTGATGAGGGTGGGTTCTACGATCTCGCCGAACAGCTCAACAACGGCTTTCTCCTGTGTCCACAACGCGTCGGTCTTTACCCCGTGCGCGTCGCCGATCTCAAGGAGCCGCTCCAGCGGCGTGTCGGGCGTAATTTCTTCACCCACGGCCTCAGAAAGGCCGGGGTACACGCCCAGCCAGCGCCATTCGCCGTCGAGGTTAATCTCGCCGGCCTCAGTCTGGACGGTACGCGTGCCCACCACGTCAGCAACGTCGAGGATGAGCTCCTTCATGCGCTCAGCCATAACGAACTGGTCTGCCCAGGCCTCATAGCATTCGAGGGTGGTGAATTCGGGGCTGTGCGTGGAGTCCACACCCTCGTTGCGGAACACGCGTCCCATGTCGTAGACACGGTCGATTCCGCCAACCACCGCACGCTTCAGAAATAGCTCCGTGGCGATGCGAAGGGTCATCTTCTGGTCGAAGGCATTCAAGTGTGTCTCGAACGGGCGGGCGGTTGCGCCGCCGTGGACCAGCTGCAGGACCGGTGTTTCCACCTCCACATAGTTGTGGCGGTGGAGGGTTTCCCGGATGGAGCGCGTGATGGCGGCGCGGGTGTAGACCATCTCGCGGGCCTCGTCGCGAACCATGAGGTCCACATAGCGCTGGCGCACACGGGTTTCCTCGTTCAGGCCGGCGTGCAGGACAGGCAGCGGCCGGAGCGCCTTGGAAGCCATCGCCCACGATTCGGCCATAACGGAAAGTTCGCCGCGGCGGGACGAAATGACCTCGCCCTTGATAAACACGTGGTCGCCAAGGTCAACAAGTGCCTTCCACTGTGCCAGGGCTTCTTCGCCTATATTGGCGAGGCTGAGCATTGCCTGCAGGCGCGTCCCCTTGCCATCCACGCCGCCTTCCTGAAGGGTGGCAAAGCACAGCTTGCCGGTGTTGCGGACAAACACAACGCGTCCAGTGATTCCAACGACGTCGCCGGTTGTGTCATCAGCTTCCAGGTACGCGTACTTCTCACGGATCTCGCTCAGGGAGTGCGTGCGCTCCACGCCCACCGGGTAGGCCTCGACTCCGGCGTCAATGAGTTTGCTGCGCTTGTCCATTCGGATGCGCATCTGTTCGCTGGCGTCGGCGGGCTCAAGGGAGTGGGGGTTTTCTGCAGTCACAATACTCAAGTTTACCGGGCGTACGAGTCTCGCCGTTCGGCGCTGCCGGAGCCGGAAATGCCGGCGCGCGCCAATCCGGCGGGACAGCGCTCGTAGACTCTGCAGGTGGACACGCGCGCGGTGGAAACGCTCGACGGCGAAGGCTGGCTAGAGGTGCACAGCTTCCCGGCCCACCTGGGTTAGGTTGGGCGGGATGGGGCAATTCCAGCACACAACCGCGCCAAGAGTCCGCCTACTACAAAGTCACCGCAGAATTTCTGCGTGAGGCTGTGCCCGGCGGCCGACTGGACGTGTCGCCGAAATGCGTTCAGGGGGCAGGGCCAGCCGCCGTGAAGGAACTTGTCAGCGACATCGCGAACTACTTCCGCGGCGGGTCACCGGCGTGGTTCGCAGCGCCACGCCGGCGACTATCCGCAGGGTCCTGGCTCCGTTAGGCTCACAACATGACCCGCGAAAACATCACCACCCGGGATGGCGCCACTCTTGAGCTCTTCACTACCGGCCCCGACTCGGGAGACTCCGGCCCGGGCGTCGTTGTGGTTCCGGCGTCGATGGTCACTGCATCGGACTACACCCGGTTCGCGCAGAAGCTCAGTGCAGCCCTAAAACGGCCGGTGCACACGTTCAACCGTCGCGGGCGCGGCGGATCATCCCCGCAGCCTGCGGACTACACCATCGACGTAGACATCCGCGACCTTTCGGCGGTCCTCAAACACACGTCCAGCACCGACGTCTTTGGTCACAGCTTCGGTGGCGCAGTGGCGCTCCATGCAGCGCGGACGCTCCCCGTAGAACGCCTGGCCGTGTACGACCCCGCAGTTTCCGTCAACCACAGCGTCAAGGCTGATTGGACGCCGGAGTATGAACGGGCTGCAGCGGCCGGGGACTACGACCGGGGGTTGGCTGTACTCATCAAAGGCGTGGAGACCGGCGGCGCGTTCGCCCGGATGCCTTTGTCAATGCTGACCCTAGCCACAAAGTTGGCCGCTGGCACCCCAATGGGAAAGCAAGCCCGTGAATTGATGCACGCCGGCGTCCGCGAGATCAAGGCCGTTATCGCAGCAGACATGCCCGCTGAGCCGTTTCTGGCGCTACCGCTGGAAACCCTGATTGTGGTTGGCGAAAAAAGCCCTGCCTACTTTGGCGTGGCCTGCGGCCAAATCCACGACGTCCTATCCGGTTCCAGCTACACCATCCTCCCCGGCTATGGCCACGACGGTGTCATTCGGGCACCCGAGAAGCTGATCACGGAACTTGCCGAATTCTTCGCCGGCTGAGGAGGCTTCGCTGTAGGTTCGACGGCGGTTTGGGTCACCGCTGCTGCTGGGTGTTGGAGGACTTTCTTCGGTGCGTGGGAGCCGTGGTTGGGGCGCACGACGCCGGTGGGGCGGCCTTTGTGGCCGAAGGGCGCCGGGTGCTGGAAAGGGCGAGGTGCGTGGTGCGCGGCGGGATCCAGGTCCTGCGCGCGTGTTTGGCGGGTTTAGCGGTCCCGGGGCCGGGGTTGTGTTGCTGGGGTGGCCGTGGGGGCGGGGACCCTGCCGGGCGGGCCTGGGCCTGCGCGCGTGTTTGGCGGGGGTTGGGGTGTGGGGTGGGTGTTAAGTGTGGGAGGGCCCCGCACCTTGGTGCGGGGCCCTCGACCTGAATGGTTGTCCGGCGGTGTCCTACTCTCCCACACCCTGGCGGGTGCAGTACCATCGGCGCTGTGGGTCTTAGCTTCCGGGTTCGGAATGGGACCGGGCGTTTCCCCCACGCTATGACCGCCGTAACCCTTTCAACCCCGGCCCCCCGGGGGGCGTTTTGCCCTGGCGGGGGGTGGGTAAGTTTTGTGGTTACAACAACTGGTTTATTCGGTTGTGTTGTGTTGTTGGTTGGGAACCGCATAGTGGACGCGTAGCACATTGAGGGGCAATGAGGATGTG